>OZ253492.1:0-4343363 GCA_965262005.1 Phototrophicaceae bacterium
ATTTTGATGGCCGCTACAAACTTGTGTGCTATCACAACCATGGTTTGGGCGAGCTCTACGACTTGGATACCGACCCCGGCGAGTTTGACGACTTGTGGGATAACGCGAGACACGTTGAACTTAAGCTGGAGCTGTTGCGACGGAGCTATGACGCTCATATGACGACACTGTATGCCGGGCCCAAACGCAGAGGACCGATGTAGACAACGCTTTTTGGGCCAAAAAAGCCCCATGTGGCAGGCGGACTCCAAGGTTAAAACTTTCGTAAAAATGGGACATAAGATTCTTGGCAACTAGGTTCTGTTGATATTTTGACATTAGCATTTTCATAAATGGGTAAAATAGTCTTATGGATACCATAAGACTAACTGACGAACAGTGGGCGAAGCTTCGGGATTTTCTGTCGCAAGAGCCAAAGGTTTATCTGGGCAATGAGGCGAAATGCCGCCAATTTGTTGAAGCAGTGATATGGGTAAGTCGCAGCGGCGCACAGTGGCGTTTGCTTCCAAGCGAATACGGCAAATGGAATTCAGTTTACAAACGCTTTGCTCGCTGGTGCGAAAATGATGTTTGGCAACGGATGATGGAAGCTCTTGCCGATGACGCGGATATGGAAAACGGGATAATCGACAGTACGATTGTTCGGGCACATCCCTGTGCCGCTGGCGCCGAAAAAAAGTGAAAAGCAAGCCGTGGGTCGCAGTCGCGGGGGTTTTAGTAGCAAGATTCATATCACGGTTGATGGTTTGGGCAATCCCTTGCGTTTCCGCTTGAGTCCTGGGCAGGCTCACGACATCAATCAGGCTGAGGAGTTGGTGGAAGGCTTTGCCTTTCAGCGGGTTATCGCGGATCGAGGCTATGCGTCCCAAGATTTTGTGGACAGCTTGCTTGAAAGAGGCATAGAAGCGGTAATTCCCCCGCATCCGAGCGCCAAAGAGCAGCGAGAATATGATAGATGGCTCTATCGCGAGCGGCATCTGGTGGAATGTTTCATCAATAAGATCAAACATTTCCGCCGCGTCTTTTCCCGATTTGAGAAACTCGATACATCTTATCTCGGATTTCTGCACCTTGTCGGTACGCTGATATGGTTACGATAGAATGTCAACAGAACCTAATGTGAATGACCGGGTTATCCCGATTTTCTACGGGTTAGCGTGATTGGAACAATGCCGGCTGTCCCGACGGCGCCCTTGGTCGTTTGTCGTGTTAGCGAATGCGGACGCTATCTAGTCAAAGAATCGATAGCGCAAAAGCGTCCAGGCAGCGATGGGCGCGTCAGTCCACTTGATCTTTTTGCCCTCATCGTATTCGCGGCCGTAATATGATATGGGCACTTCTACAATTCGGATGCCTTGTCGCAGGACTTTGGCCGTGAACTCAGGCTCAAATTCGAAGCCTCGCGCATTTATCTTCATGCCGTCAACGACCTCGCGTCGGAAACATTTGTAGCAAGTTTCCATGTCGCTGAGAATCGCGTTGAAGAGGATGTTGGTGAAAAGTGTTAGCCACTTGTTGGCGACCATGTTCCAAAAATTCATCGCCTTGCGCGTACCGCCCAGAAAGCGCGAGCCATATACGACTACCGCAACACCTTCTTGTATTGGCTTGAGCAGGAGGCCGTACTCCCGCGGATCATACTCGAAATCCGCATCTTGAATAACAATCACATCGCCGGTCGCCTGCCCAAATCCTGTAATGAGCGCCGCGCCCTTGCCCTGATTTCGCTCGTGATAGTGAACGACAAGGCGATCATGCCCCTCGGCTTCGAGTTGCCGCAACACTTCGCGGGAGCCATCGGTCGAGCCGTCATCGATGATAATGACCTCATCAACCACGTCTTCGTCGAGCACTCGCATCACCACATCTTGCACCGTACTAACTTCGTTATAGCAGGGAATGACGACGCTTAATGATGGCTTTGGCGCTTTCGGATCCGGTGATCGTGAGGGCGGATGTTTCATCAAGAGCCTGCCTCGAATTTTTCGTTATTACTAACGGCGAATATACACGTGAATTTTATCACAGCCTCAATATTTTGATCCGCCAAAACCGTCGCAGCCGAATTAACTGATCTCGGCCGGAATATCTTGCAAGATCGCGGCGCTGCTGGCAACGATGCGGACGACGCTGTGCACGGAATGCACCTGGTACAAGCGCGCATACTCCGTGATAGACGCGTAGGCATCCGGAAACTGATGAATTGCTTCACCCACTAATCCCATCGCCAACATGAGGTCGATGCAATCCCCATGCTCGGCAATGTCGAACTCGGCGCTGAGCCAGCTCATTGGCGCCTCAATATAGGCGACATCGGAGAACAAGAGAAAGAAGGCCGGTTGGTTACGCGCGCCCTTATAGACACTCAGATAAAGACGAGAGAGCTTTCGGTGGTAATGATGGATTTGGCAACGATAGCGCTTGGGATCTGTAATATTGAAGGCGTTCCTGCTGCCCTGTTCTGTCTGCACCATGCCAAGAATACCTTTGCTCTTGATTCAAGGCCGCAAATGTAGTGGATTCTGCGAAAAGGCGAAAGCGCGAAATGTCGTAGCGTGAACCTGGGCCGCAAACGGACGTATTCTGTGAAGTCAAATGGACGTGTCGAGCCTGAATCTTCTCGACTGAATTAGACAGTGCACCGCAGTTGTGTCAAAATCCACGCGAAGCTTGGTTGGACAGGTCATGCTTGCTTCTGCCGCATCAGAGAACAGGAGAAACTTATGCGATTTCAAGACAAAGTAGCGGTTGTAACCGGCGCGGCAACGGGTATCGGCGGCGCGACTGCCGTGGCTTTTGGCAAGGAAGGCGCGAAGGTCGTACTTGCCGATGTGAATGAGTCAGAGCTTGGAGAACGCCTCGCTGAGATAGAGGCGGCTGGCGGCAGTGGCATCATAGTTGTCGCCGATGTTACGCAGGCTGCCGATGCGAGGCGAGCTGTGACTGAGGCGGTGACTGAATTTGGCGGAATCGATTTACTTGTGGCCAGCGCAGGAATTCAGACTTACGGGACCGTGGTGACCACCGATGAAGATACTTGGGATCGCACACTGGCGGTCAATGCCAAGGGTGTTTACCTGGCGGCAAAATACTGCATTCCGGAGATGGCCAAGCGCGGTGGCGGCGCTATCGTCACGGTTGCGTCCGTGCAGGGCTTGTTTAGCCAGCCCAACGTGGCCGCCTATTCGGCATCCAAAGGCGCAGTTATCGCAATGACGCGTACGATGGCAATCGATCACGCTGGCGACAATATTCGCGCCAACAGCCTCTGTCCCGGTTCTGTCGATACGCCAATGCTCCGCGCGTCGGCCAAGCTTTTTAGCCCGGATGACCCTGATGGCGCCCTCAACGAGTGGGGCGGTTTGCATACCCTGGGCAGGATAGCGCAGCCGGAAGAGATGGCGCAAGTCGCGCTCTTCCTCTGTAGCGATGCCGCTTCATTTGTCACTGGCGCCGCGATCGTGGCGGATGGCGGTTTGACAATTCGGCTGTAGCGGCAGCGGTTTGAAAGGCAATCGGTATGTCCTGCAAAGTCTCAGAAGTAGTTCTCGGACGGACAATGCGCGCTCTGCAAATCGAAAACGACTTGTTGGCGACGACAATTCTGCTCGATAAGGGCGCCGACATCTATAGACTGATTTACAAGCCGAAGAATATAGATGTGCTCTGGAAATCGCCCTGGGGCATGAAAGAAAGCGGGCGCGGATTCGATTCCGCATTTGATTCGCAGACCGCCTGGCTGGAAGCCTACGCCGGCGGTTGGCAGGTGCTGTTCCCGAATGGCGGCTTTCCCAATACCTACAAAGGCGCAAGCCTGGGCTTTCATGGTGAAGCCTCGATGAGGGCTTGGAACCATGAAGTATTGTACGCCGGAGCTGATTCGCTGGAGGTAAAACTTGATGTGCGGCTATTGCGCAGCCCGTATTCGCTTGAACGCTGGCTGCGTCTTGATGCCGGCAGCCCGATTCTGAATCTGCGCGAGCGCATTACCAATCACGCCGGCGAGCCAATGGATTGTATGTGGAGTCATCATCCGGCCTACGGTTCGCCCTTCCTCGATGAACACTGCGTCATTGACACTGATGCGCGTATTCTGCAGTCCGATGATGAATACACCGGGGCGGCCAATCCCTTGAAGCTGGATAAGGCCTATGTGTGGCCGATGGCGGATGGAATCGACATGTCGCGTGTCCCTGCGCCCGATCAACCGCGAGATTTGTTAGCGTACTTGAAAGACTTCCGAGACGGCTGGTATAGCATTACAAACACCGCCCTCGGCTTGGGCATTGGATTGAGCTGGAACGCAGCGGTCTTTCCTTATGCCTGGTTCTGGCAAGAGCTAAACTCATCGCCGGGTTTTCCTTTTTACAAGTGCAGTTACGTTATCGCTATTGAACCGGCGACTTCCATTCCCGGGCAAGGTTTGACGGCGGTGATGGACAAGACCGGTTCACACTTGACACTTCAACCGGGCGAATCCAAAGAAGTTGAGTTGAAAGCTGTATTCTATGAGTCGCGGCTTGGCGTCCGACACATTGATGACGAGGGAAAAATCCAACTGAAGTGATCGAGAGGGGAGCCTACTGTGACAAGGCGATTTGCGGACAATGTAGTCATCATCACCGGCGCAGGCAAGGGTATCGGTCGTGCCTGCGCAATCGCATTTGCCGGCGAAGGCGCAAGTGTTGTCATCGCTGATATTGACCCTGTTGCCGGCTAGGCGACTCAACAGGCAATCGAAAACGCAGGTGGTCGGTCCGTTTTCGTGCAAGGCGATATCGCTGAAGAGGATTACGTCAAGGCATTGATCGGCGAATCGGTGAATCATTTCGGAGGCGTCGATGTTCTGCATAATAACGCCGGCGTCGTACGCTATGGCACGGTCGTCGATCAGCCTGTCGAGGATTGGGATTACCAGATAAACATCAACTTGCGCGCGACTTTTCTCACCTGCAAATACGCGATACCAGAGATGCGCAAACGTGGTGGCGGAGCCATAGTCAATACCTCTTCGGCGCAGGCGGTGGCGTCACAGCGGACGGTCGCTGCCTATGCGCATCCAAGGGCGCGATTGTCAGCTTCACCACAACAGTTGCGCTGGACCACGCGCGCGAAAACATCCGCTGCAATTGCATCGCCCCTGGTTCGATTCATACCCCCATGCTCGACGATGCCGCCAATCTCTTCGGTCCCGATGACCCGGCGAGCATGATCACTGATTGGGGCGAGCTGCATCCAATCGGTCGGGTGGGACGGCCAGAAGAAGTAGCCAAGCTGGTGCTTTTCCTGGCCAGCGACGATGCGTCATTCATCACCGGCGCCTTCTATCGCGTTGACGGTGGATTGTTATCGACTTTGCTGTGATTCTGCTATTCATTCTCAGATTGCGCATCGCCTCGAGAATGAGCAGCCGATTGTAATTCGCCAATCGCTCGGAATGCGCGCTTGAACCGTTCTCGATGAATTAGTCTGCCGAGCCTGTCGCCAGGTCCGTAATCCGTCGGCCTCATCAGCGAGACTCGCTGCGCTTCAACTCACATCGACGACGGCGTCGCCCAAAACATCCCACTTTGGCGAGATGCCCAAGCCGGGCGCGGTAGACGCTGCCATCCGACCATGATCACGCTGCGGGGCGCCTTCGGCTGTACTGACGGTGACGTAGCTGTTGAAGTCTGTGGCGGTGAACAGATATTCGGTCGGTGTGCTATGCGCCAGATGCGCGATGGCGGCTGTCGTGATATCGCCACCCCAACTGTCTTCTATGGTCATTGCCACGCCCATCGATACGCAGAGGTCGCGCGCCAGACTCGCTTTGGTCAAGCCGCCGAACTTGCTGATCTTGATGTTGACGACATCCATCGCTTGTTCGGCATGACCGCGCATTAACATGTCGATACCATCGACAACTTCATCCAAAACAAAAGGATGAGTCGTCCGACGGCGGATGGATAGACATTCGTCGTAACTGAGGCACGGCTGTTCAATGTAGACATCGATATCGTCCACCGCTCTGACGACCCGCGCCGCCTCGTGCATCAGCCAGCCGGTGTTCGCATCGGCGATGAGCTTGTCGCTCGGCTCCAATAAGTCCGCGACCATTCGAATGCGTTCGATATCCATCTGTGGATCGGCGCCGACCTTGAGTTGAAAACGGCGATAACCCTCGCTGCGATAGCCGGCTACCTTTTCCGCCATCGCATCGGGCGATTCCTGTGATATGGCGCGGTAGAGAACAATGTCGTCGCCGTAACGCCCGCCCAAGAGTGTGCAGACAGGCAGACCGCTGACCTTGCCCAAGATGTCCCAGCAAGCCATATCGATGCCGGTTTTGACGTATGGGTGTCCCTTCAGCGCGGCATCCATGCGCCGGTTGAGAAGCGATAGTTGTGTTGGGTCACAACCGAGCAGGTGTGGCGCAAGCTCCATTATACCGGCCCGTACGCCCGCGGCATAAGCCGGCAGGTAGAACGGACCAAGAGGGCAGACCTCACCGAAGCCTGAGAGTCCGGCATCGGTGTCAACCTGAACGATGGTGCTGTCGAAGACCTCGACTGACTTGCCGCCGGACCACTTGTAGCTGCCTTCGTGCAGGGGCAGGTCGACTTGGTAGGCTGCGATACGGGTGATTTTCATTGTTCACCTTTACTCTTTTCACTGTTGCTCACTTGGCTAGTGTTTTGCCAGATGGGTTGATGATTTCTCCACTAGCTTTCTTATGTTGCCAAGGCATATCTGCCTCATACGCGGTGGTGTGCTCTGTTCTGGTCTTGCACATATGTAGTTTCCCAACGGCAAACACCCGCGCGGTCATGGAGACTGGTTTTGGCGGGCGGTAGGTGGTTGTCACAGATTTAGGCGGCAGTTGAGTCAGACTGCTCGGCGAGCCATTCGTTGTCGACAAGGAGTACGTAATCCTCGTGTTTTGCAAGGTTGATTTCGGCTTTCTCAAGCGCCACATTCTGTTGCTCCTGCCACTTTGAGTCAGATATGCCCAGCGTATCGATTGCCTTAAGTTCCAATTCAAAGCCTTCCAAGCGCCTGTAATTCTCGATAAGCTGCTCAGAATAGGCAAGAGCTTCGAGATGTCCAACATAAGTAAATCCGCGCAGATCCCGCTTATTGGAACCAATTGTCTTGCTTGCGTCGCCATTCCAAAAGTCTTTACGATTCTCAATTACTAGATCCGTAAGGATATCCGTCTGTTCACGCAACCACTCCTCCACGAGAACGTACCGGAGAAAATCCACGTCATCAACTGCTATATTGAAGTATCGAGCGGGAAACGACCCACGCAGATTTTGAACTAGGGTCTTTGTTCGTTGTTTGTATTCGACTAAGCCATTATCGAGTAAATCTGTGGCTAGCAGATTCTGGTCGGACTCCAGATAGATACGAACATGTAGTGTATCCAATTGCATCGCCTGTAGCAGGAGCTTACTTGCTAACTCAACTTGCTCGACGGTCATACGTTCGGACTCCAGTATCTCGTCGATTTTCCCGCGGAGGTCGTTTCTTGCTGCAATTAATTCTTTTGATACGCCTTCGACCGCAGTATTCCTCCGCTCGCCTTCTAGGTTCTGTTGATATTTTGACATTAGCATTTTCATAAATGGGTAAAATAGTCTTATGGATACCATAAGACTAACTGACGAACAGTGGGCGAAGCTTCGGGATTTTCTGTCGCAAGAGCCAAAGGTTTATCTGGGCAATGAGGCGAAATGCCGCCAATTTGTTGAAGCAGTGATATGGGTAAGTCGCAGCGGCGCACAGTGGCGTTTGCTTCCAAGCGAATACGGCAAATGGAATTCAGTTTACAAACGCTTTGCTCGCTGGTGCGAAAATGATGTTTGGCAACGGATGATGGAAGCTCTTGCCGATGACGCGGATATGGAAAACGGGATAATCGACAGTACGATTGTTCGGGCACATCCCTGTGCCGCTGGCGCCGAAAAAAAGTGAAAAGCAAGCCGTGGGTCGCAGTCGCGGGGGTTTTAGTAGCAAGATTCATATCACGGTTGATGGTTTGGGCAATCCCTTGCGTTTCCGCTTGAGTCCTGGGCAGGCTCACGACATCAATCAGGCTGAGGAGTTGGTGGAAGGCTTTGCCTTTCAGCGGGTTATCGCGGATCGAGGCTATGCGTCCCAAGATTTTGTGGACAGCTTGCTTGAAAGAGGCATAGAAGCGGTAATTCCCCCGCATCCGAGCGCCAAAGAGCAGCGAGAATATGATAGATGGCTCTATCGCGAGCGGCATCTGGTGGAATGTTTCATCAATAAGATCAAACATTTCCGCCGCGTCTTTTCCCGATTTGAGAAACTCGATACATCTTATCTCGGATTTCTGCACCTTGTCGGTACGCTGATATGGTTACGATAGAATGTCAACAGAACCTAGTTTGGGAATGATCTTCTGGACATATTCGATGGCAGATTCCAACTTATTCCGTCTATCAAGCTCAAATTCGTTGATTATGCTCCTATGCAGGTCGTTTATCCTCTTTACTAAGTATATGGTAGAGGCAATCTCAACTCCTATGCCTACTATGGGTGCGGCAGCTCCGACCACGGTAAGTCCTTGAATGACACTTAGTGCTTGCATGATCTCTTTGTGCCTATTTGCGGCAACTACGGCATCAATAGTGCCGAAGGCCACACCAGTCAAGCCCCCGCTGCCGACATCCAGAAGCGACCTAAGAACTCCACCGGCCAAATTCGAGTTGTTGGCGATCTGCGCTCCCTCACGCAGCCACATGACAACTTGATTGCTACCTACTTCTCGGACAACGCCACCAACGCGCTCCAGTTGACCACTCGCCAATCCTGCTGCTATCTTAAGCGGGACTTCCAACATTACTTCTAGCTGCGGCATTTCTGTCTCCCTTCGCTTCGCCTCTGTTTTCGCAAAGTTGCCAGGCTTTGCCAACCACGATAGTCTACATGCAACACGAAAATACGATCAGACTATAAATCCGATTCGGAGGAAGATAATGTCATTTGTAGACATGTTGGATCCAGAAATCGCCGCTGTTATGGAAGCCTTTCCCGCCGAGATGATCACCGCGATCGGCGATGACCCGCCCAAAGCCCGTGCCATGTTCGATGAACTTATGACGCAATTTGCGGCCATGCTGCCGGACACTGATGTCAGCATTGAAGAAAGCGCCATCCCCGGTCCCGACGGCGACATTCCAATTGTCATCTATCAACCGCCGGCGCCGGCGCCGCGTCCCGGGCTGCTCTGGATTCACGGCGGTGGCTATATCATTGGCTCGGCGCGTGACGACGTCAACGTCATTGGTTTCGCCGAGGCTGTTGGGTGCACTATAGTCTCTGTCGATTATCGCATGGCGCCGGAAGCGACGTACAAGGCGAGTATCGCTGACTGTTTCGCGGGACTAAAGTGGATGGTCGGAAACGCTGCTGAACTGGGCATTGATACCAGCCGCATCGCCATCGGTGGCGCCAGTGCCGGCGGCGGCTTGACCGCGGGCTTGGCGCTCTATAACCGCGACAACAATGGGCCAGAGCTCGCGTTCCAACTATTGATCTATCCCATGATCGATGACACGCATGAGACCCCGTCCGGATACGAGGTCACGCATCCCAACGTATGGAACAGAGATGTGTCGCTCAAAGCCTGGAAAATGTATCTTGGTGATGAGTATGGTAGCGACGCGGTCTCGCCCTACGCCGCGGCTGCCCGAGCGACAGACTTAAGCGGCTTGCCACCAGCGTATGTCACCGTTGGCATGATGGATCTCTTCCGCGACGAAGACATAAAATATGCGCAGCGTCTGATGGCTGCCGGCATTCCTACCGAGCTTGCGGTTTATCCCGGCATGTCGCACGGTGGCGAATTGCTAGCGCCTGCCGCGGCCCTCTGCCAACGCATGCGGACGGATTATCACCAGGCTTTGAAACGCGCTATCGGCTGAGCCAATGCAGAGCGTTTGGAAATGCCAAATGTGAAAGCGCCTCGTTAGGGGCGCTTATTTTACGTGTTTGCTTGGACGTACTCAAGTGCTGTTGCGCTCGTCTGTGACCCTGGAAGGACTCGAACCTTCAACCTAACGATTAAGAGTCGCTTGCTCTGCCAAATTGAGCTACAGGGCCTCTCCAAAAACGGCTTCGCGACCGCGCATTATAGCGATGATCTAAGCTTCGCGACAAGGGCAAAATGCTTTCTGCTACGCAAGATATCAACTCCTCGACTATTCAGAAGTCGTTATATTTGTATTTGTAGAACATTTCGGCTGATACAATGAGGTGGATGCAAGAGGAATCGTGCCGGTCGCGCCCGTATTCCGGTTAGGATGAAAGCTGCATGTCGAAGCGCATTCTCATTATCGGTGGAACACGCAATGTGGGCTACTACTTGTCGGAGCGACTTGCTCAATCGGGCCATGATCTGACCTTGCTCAACCGCGGCATCACCAAGGAAGACCTGCCGACATCGATTCACCGACTACACGTCGATCGAACCAATCATAGGCAAATGCGGCGTGCTTTGCTGGCGAAATCCTTCGATATCGTGATTGACTTTGCAATATACCGCCGGGATGAGGCGCGGACCATCATCGAGCTCTTCCGTAAGAATGTCGAGCATTACATCGCGCTAAGCAGCGGCCAAGTATATCTGGTGCGCGACAGTTTACAGCGCCCCTACAACGAAAACGATTATGATGGCGCGCTGATTCCCGCCCCTGCCGAGACCTCGTACCACTATGAGGAGTGGCGCTATGGCGTGGAAAAACGCGATGTCGAAGACGAAATTATCGCAGAAGGGTTGCGCTCGAGTTTTCCCTATACAATCCTCCGTTTGCCCATGGTCAACAGTGCTCGTGATCCCTATAACCGACTATTTAATTATTATCTGCGCTTGCGTGACGGCGGCCACATCCTTGTGCCTGATCAACCGAATTATGTTTTGAACCACGTCTATTGCCTGGACGTCGTTTCCGTAATCTTGCACTTGATTGAATCTGGCAAAGGCAAGGGCAAAGCCTACAATATCGCGCAAGATGAGCACGTCAGCCACGAGGACTTCCTGAACATTCTTGCGGATACAATGGACGCCGAGGTCAAGTGGCTCGCTGCGCCCCGCAAAGCCTTGGTATCCAACGGTTTCCTTCCCGATTGCGCGCCCTTCGGCGAGCGCTGGATGAGCGCCCTGGATAACTGCCTGGGTAAGACAGAATTGGGCATTAGTTACACGCCGCTTGCTGATTATTTGGCGGAAATAGTGAAGATATTTGACACTCGATCCCTTGCGCAGCCTTTGGCATATCGTCGACGGCGCGCGGAACGCCAATTCGCCGCAAGTCTGGCGAATGGATCCGGCTCCTGAAAGTTGCCTGAAATCTTACTGCCCGTGTGCTTGCGATTGCAAACTTGATTTAGGGTATAATCCCGATACGCTGTTCGAAGACAGAGCTAAAGGCTTTTGTTATCGGTCAGTGGTAAGGTTGCGCTGATTAGCCATTTGGGAAAGGAAGTGGACATGAAATCAACTGGAAAATTGATCGCATTGCTCCTGGTTGGGTTGGTCGCCTTCAGTGGGTGTTCCGCTGTGCGGTCGATTCTGTCCGGCGGTTCCGGCGCAGCCACTGCGCCCGCCGATACTACCGCAGGCGAGGTCGTTGCCGAGCCGACGGCGCCGCGCTTTAAGTTCTATGACTCATGGGCTTCGTGGTGACCGACCTGTCGCGCGAATCAGCCCGCCGTGAGCGGGCTACACGAGGCTTTTGACGGTCGGATCGAGTTCATCGTGCTTGACATTGACGATTCATCGCTAGATGACATAAGACGCCAGTTAGGTATAACCGCGCAGGCGCAATACCTGCTTGTCAATTCTGCCGGCGAAATTGTCGGTCGCTGGTTCGGGATCATAAATCAATCGCAAGTCACGTCCGATTTGGAAGCACTCCTGCAGAGCTAGTCACGAGGGGCGGGGAGCTCCCCCGTCCCTTTCCTCGAATCATAACCCGCCAGTTTCAGTACCATTCCGCCTACCAGCCGTATTGATGGCGTCAAGTATTTCTTATAGCGCCTGATATAATCAGCTCAGATTTGATCGCCGTTTAACCGAGGTTTACGGAGAAACAAGTGCTGATACGTCAGGCGCTTGCCTTGCTCATGATGGCAATAGTTCTGAGTGCCTGCAACTTGCGCCGCCCGGAGGTCACGCTAACATTGGCGCCAATCGACACGCGTACACCTGAGGCAACTGACGTACGGGAGTTGCCGACTGAGACCGAGATCGCGCCCACTTCTCCCACACCTACACCCTCACTCACTGATACGAACTGGCCTACGCCCACCGACACTGACACTCCAACGCCCACGTCCACGGACACGCCGACGGCGACCGATACCGACACGCCAACGGCGACCAACACCGATACGCTGACCTCGACAGCCACCGATACGCCGACCGCGACTGATACGCCGACTATTACGGCGACCAACTCGCCGACCGACACTAAGACTCCAACAGCTACATCCACGGACACACCAACTGCGACAAACACTGAGAAACCTACAGCTTCTGACACACCTTCAGCGACAAATACGTCGACTGCGACCAATACTGAGGAGCCTACCGCCACTGATACACCGACTGCGACAAATACCGAGGAGCCAAGTCCTACAGACACGGAAGAGCCGACCGCTACAGACAGGCCTACAGCGACTGACACAGAAGAGCCGACAGCTACTTACACGCCGACGGCAACAGCAACGCCAACTGTGACTGATACTGCTAGGCCCACTGCAACGAACACAGAAGAGCCTACGGCTACGGAAACGGAGCGGCCTACCGCCACGGAGACAGTGACGCCAACAGAAACGCAAGAGCCGACTTCAACCGATACTTCAATTCCAACCACTACCTTGACGCCACTGCCAACCAATACGCCGACGGAGGCTATCCCGCCGTCGCCGACTCGCATCGTGTTCGAGACGGCTACTGCAACAGACACTCCGCCTGCGACCGATACGCCGCCGGTTAGCTTGCCACAAGTGGTGGAAGCGGCTTCACCGACCGCCACATCGACTGACGGACTGGATTTCCTGACCCAGGATGCGCCAACCTTTACGCCACTGCCGACGCTGAATTTGACGGAAGTCGCCAGATTGCTGTCAACGCCACCGTCGCGTCCGACATTGCCGCCAACCTGGACCGCAGTCCCGACTTTGCCGCCCACCGGTACGATAGCTGTGCCGCCAGAAGCAACCGCCCCGGTTGAAATTTCAACACCAAATGACGACCGCGTATTTGTCTCGACGCCTATTGTTGTGACGCTCCAATCCCAGCGTGATGCGCCTACCTTGACGCCCTTACCCACGGCTACTCTTGTCCAGCCGACCGTAGCGGTCAGGAACGATCTGCTGCAACCGGCATTCCAACCGCAGATCTCACAGCCGACAACATTCAGCGTCACCGGCGCCTCGGTCTTTCAGTACAATGTGGGCTCAGGACAGCTCTTCACTTTCGAGAATATTCAGTTGCAAGGCGGTGTGAGGCTGTTCTTGCAAAACCCCGTCGACGCGAGCAGCTTCCTCCGCACCGACCAGAACGGTATTTTGCGCTACAAGCCCATCGGCGTTGGCCAAGAAGGCGTGATGACCTATTCTCCCTACTTTGATGGCTTTGCCAGCGGAATCTACAGCATCGATCAAAACAAGAACCGCATCGTCGAACTGGATTGGTCAACCGACGGTCGTCAATTCAGCTTCCGTATCGATCCGCCTCTGGGCACTGACAGCGCCAACGCCGGCGTGTGGTTCTGGCAGCCTGCTACAAATCTGGAGTCAGATCCAACTTATACGATCATGCGCGATTGTATAGCGTCCGGGTACACCCCCTGTGATATGGTCTATCCCAGCAGCGCTAGATACTGGAAGACGATTGGAGTGCAATGGTCGCCTATCAGTGGAGACAACACACTTCTACTGACAATACAACTGCCGGAGGAAGGGCGGAATGCGCTTGCTATCGCCCAGGCCGCGCGCGATCCGAAATATGCCGACAATGCGCCGCCATTTGTCCGCTACGACTATGGGACATGGGATCCAAATGGGCAGAGCATTTCGGTAAGCGGTCGACGTCACGACCGCCGGGTGATCATTGGGGCGGTAAATCGCAACCTGTCAGGAGAGCGGGTCATACTCGACGGATCCGCGCGCGGATTGTGGCTGCGCGACGCAGTTCGTCGGCCAAACGGACAATACGTCGCGCTCGGGCGTCCGGGCGCTCCTGGCAGCGGACCGGTGGCGCTGTATGACGGTTCTGGCAATCAGATCTCCGACTTTATAGGCGCCGCGCCGCCGGAAGATGTTCGCTGGTTCCCCGACCGCAGCGCCGTTCTGGTATCAGTTCAGGGCCAACAATATACGGTAGACGTGGCGAGCGGTAACATCAGCAATTACAGCGACTTGACCAGTAATCCACAATTCAGCGCAGGAACTTCCGCCGTTGCGCCGATACCGGCGGGGGTCGTCGTAGGCTCCCAATTTAGCCCGGGCGAGCAGCTTCGAGTCCTAGTGCCCAACTTGAATATTCGTCAGGAGCCTTCTACATCAAGCGGAGTCCTTGGTGAGCTGCTCTCGGGCGATTATGTCGCCATTTTTGCCGGGCCGTATGAGAATGAGGATTATCGTTGGTGGCGGATACAGACGGCGAATAATATTTTTGGTTGGATAGCGGGCACGATAAATGGCGCGCCGACAATCCAGCGTCCCTGATACCGCGAGGCAGCAGTGGTGTATACATGCTGACAGCAGCTTCGGACTATTCAATGCAACCTGATCCATTGGTAAGCGTCGTCATCCCAACATTCAACCGGAAACACTATGTCGTGGACGCCATCGACAGTTGCCTGGCGCAGACGTACAGCAACCTTGAAGTCATTGTTGTGGACGATGGCAGTACGGATGATACAGAGGCCTATATCCGCGAGCGGTATGGTGACAGAATTCGACTATTTGCGCAGGACAATCAGGGTCCAGGGATCGTGCGCAATCGCGGCATCGCTGCAGCTCAGGGCGAATTCATCCACTTCCTCGATGCAGATGATCGTCTGCACCAAGAGAAAATCGAAATAGGTATAGAGGCTTTTCGCCGTAATCCAGATATCGCGGTGCTATACACCTATTATCAGTTTGTCGCCAGCGACGGTACCACGCCGATAGAGACGCCGCCTTTCGAAGAATTTTCCGACGATGTCTTTTGTGAGCTACTGAGACAGACCGGCTGCCGCATTCTTATTAGCTCAAGCATGGTTCAAACGGCAGCCTTGCGTGAAATCGGCGGCTTTGCCGATGACCCGGAGTTCCGCAGCGCCGAAGACTGGGACCTATTCCTGCGCTTGGCTGCCAAGTTCAGGTTTCACGGCATTGACCGACGTCTTGTGTATCGGCGGATGCACGCCGATATGATGTCGCATGACCGTCTATATGGCGCATTGGGGCGTCTGAAGACGGTGCAGAATGCCCGCCGCTACGGCTGGGAAAGCTGCATGGAAGCGGCTGAACTCGATGAAAAAGAGGCGGCAAGGCATCATGTTTATGCGCTGTATCTATGGGCGGCGGGCGAAAGGCAGGGGGCACGGAAACACTTTTTGCGCGCCGCTGCAATTTATCGTCCCGCATCGCGTCAGCGCAGGCTGTATGCGCTTTATACCCGGCTGTTGCCGCCAGCATCGGTCGACTGGACAATTTCTGTGGCACGATTGCTAAGAAGATTACGGTGAGCGACCTTAGCTGCCATGTCAGTCGTCCGAGCTCTCAATGCATTGTAGATCTGCATTGAATCGATTTGCCGCAGTTTGCGTATAATAGGATGGGACGACGCGAGTTTGGGAAGAATGTCTGATGCCTGCAAAGACCGATAGCCTGCGCTACGACATCAAGGAACTGATGAAATCCGGTGGTTTCAACGAGATCGTAGACCGTTGCCATGTGGAATTGACGCTTGCTCGGCGAGAGAACAACCACAGTGTGGAGGTCATCGCTCTGCTCGGTCTGGCGCAAGCGCAATGCTCGCTCGGCCATTTCGATTTCGCACGGGATTACGTTAATCAAGCTTTTGACGGCGCAATCACGGTCGGCTCAATGGGCCTGATGACCGATGCCCTTATCTTGCGAGCTAGGATCGCGCGCGAGGGATATCTGCAGACAGCTGAAGCGTTTGACGACTACAGCAAAGCTGTAGATTATTCATTTGAAGCGGGCGATATGTGGCGATACGCTCAGTCGCTACTGGGCTTGGGTGAAATTGCGGCCAGTCCGGACGATTCCAGCAAGCACGCGTGGAAGGTAATAGATATCGCGCGCGAGCTGAATGATGACCAATTGGAAGCGCGGGGCGTACTGTTGCTATCCAACGCTTTTATACGAAAAAACGATCATAGCAAGGCGAACGATGGCCTGCTTGTCGCGCTGCGCAAGGCACAGACTGCCAAAGACCGGCTGCTGGAAAGCATCATTATCGGGCAACAGGGCCTGGTATTGGTGAACGACAGCGACACCTTCGAACGCGGTATCCAGAATCAGATAACCGCGTTGGAAGTCGCTCGCGGGATGGAAGCGGTATTTCACGAGTTCATGCGGCTATACACGCTCGCTATGACCATGGTGACGGTCAAGGACTTGTCGGATGCGCGGAATTACTTCGACCAAATGCTGGCTTTGTCGCAGGATATCCAGCATCCGCCATATGAGATGTATACATTGGGATTACTAGGGCAATGGCAGGAGTTGCGCCAGCAGCCTGAGAGCGCCATAGCCTACTACCAGCGCGCAGTAGACATGGCGCGCTCGGTGAGCAATCCGGCTAGTGAAGCCCGCTATCTCCACGCGCTAGGCGTAGTCCTTCAGTCACAGTGGGATTTTGAAGGCGCGCGCCGGCGGTTCAAAGAAGCGCGCGCGATTTACCAAGCCTTGGACGACGGGCGCAACGCCACCAGAGTCCGCGCGTCAATTGTCTATACCTATCTGCTTGCCTTCGCCACGGGCATTATGAGGCTCCTGGGCATGCAGCCTGCGGGAAAATGATGTGCATGTCTAGCTGAGCAAACCTTGGCGACTAAATGTCCAGCTTGCCTTCGCGCCACAAATTGATCAAGGTGATTGATGGGTAAAAAACCAGTGGCGGTATATTATCACGGTCGAACCAACCTAAATCTGCCGCGTCATCACCCGCGGTTGCCGTTCCACCAATTTCGGATGCGCTGTAGGCAATGACTATGTCAGCCAAGCCTTCATCGCGCTTGGGGTACACGGCCAGCAGTTTTTCAATATTCACTTCAAGCTGCGTCTCTTCCATCGTCTCACGAATGGCGGCCGCTTCCGGTGACTCGTCGTGATCTACAAAGCCAGCCGGCAAGGCCCATTTGCCTCTGCCTGGATCGATTGCCCGCTGAATGAGCAAGACTCGTTCACCACGCTGAATGAAGACGACAACGGCAACCTTGGGGTCAAAATACACTAGCATTTCGCAGGCGTGGCAATAGGGACGCAAGCGGCCGTCGCGCTGCAACTTTGCCAAGGGCTCACCGCAGTGCGTACAGAACTTGGCGATGCGCGTCATTGAGATATTGCCAGGCGGCGCTTAAGCATTGACATCCCCGCGCCTAAGGCATAGACTACCCTTCCGCAAGCCGGAGTGGCGGAATTGGCAGACGCGCACGACTCAAACTCGTGTACCTTCGGGTGTGTGGGTTCGACTCCCACCTCCGGCATCACAGTCCAAATGGCAAAACGAATACAGTATGGCATCAGCGGTCACTCCAAATGGCTTCGGTTTGACCCGCCTGCTTGTTCTCAAAGCGCGCCAAGGTAAACAGCCAATCCGACAGCCGATTTACATAGGCAAGCACAAAATCTCCAATCTCTTCCTGGTCCGCCAACACGACTATCAGACGTTCGGCGCGGCGGCAAACTGCTCTCGCCAATTGCAGATTAGCTGCTGCGGTTGTGCCACCCGGCAGAATGAAATTCTTCAAGGGCTCTAATTCATCAGTCATTTCGTCGATCGTTGTTTCCAGCCACTCGATCTCTCTGTAGCTGATTCGCTTGATCCAGTCTGCCTTCGCCTCTAGCGGAGTAGCCAAGTCTGCTCCCAAGTGAAACAGCTGCTTCTGCACATCGTTCAGCCAGCCGTCGGTCCGATTGCTTGGCGCAGCCGCACGAACGACGCCCAATATTGAATTCAATTCATCAATTGTGCCGTATGCCTCGACGCGCAGATGCGACTTGGGTACGCGGCCACCGCTAAAAAGCGATGTTTCGCCCCGATCACCTGTCTTTGTATAGATTTTCAATGTACGTTTTCACCTCGTCTGCCATATACTGAATCTTCCCGCGCTCATCAAGTCGTCGGAGCGAGCGCGGCATCAACTTCATGTCTCAGCGTCCAACGCTCGTAAAGCTTTACAGCGCCGATGCCCGCGAATATCAGCCACACAACTTCGAGCGGAAACAAGTAGCGCGGCAATGCCAACAGGAAGAAATGCGCTGCGATAGTGTAAAGTACGAATCCCATTAATGGCCCCGTCAGCTGCCAGCGGTTGCGCGACAAATACATGCCTGTTAGCCCCAATACGATTCCGCCGATGTGCGCGATCCAGATGGCGATTTTGACCGCGAATCCTTCAATCTTCAGAATAGATAGCAATCCCTCCGGCGAGGGATCCTCGCGAATCAAATCTGCAGCCGCTTCTCTGATACTCACGTCTCCAAAATCAGCTGTACCGTGTGGCTGCAACAGCGAATAGCCCAATTCCTTCAAACGCAGCGCTACAAATCCGGCGAGATCGGCGTCCAAAATCTCTTCTATTCGATCGACGTAGAGTTCCGGCGGATGTTCATACCCACAATCGACCCGGCAATCGTCGTTTGTCGTTTCCTCCAGGCCTTGGAGCAGAAGCTCGTCATTCCGAGAGGGAGCGCCATCGCCGGATTCCGCCCCGCGCCAAAGTGCCGGCAGCAGCTGATTGCTGACCACTACGAACCTATCCCAAAGCACCAGATTGTGAATGGTCCAGGTGGAGAGCATCGCGGCATAGACTATGAGCAGAATCAGACTAAGGCTTGGCCAATTTACGACGATGCGACGGCGCCCTAGAAGTAGCAAGTGCATGACGATAACCAGCGGAAACAGAATTGAAACCGCTCGAGTCAAGGTCGCCAGCGCAAGTGCCAAAGCGGCCAGCGCGATTGCGGCGCGTTGGCCTATGAATGACCACCTTTGCCGAAGGTAAGCATCAAGAAATAATTTGATGTATATCCAGAAGCCCAACGTGAGGAAGAAAATGTACAAAGTCTCAGTGGCGATATTCGCCGGCTCCACGACAAAGGCGGGATGAAACGCGGCCAAGATAGCGACAACTGTCGTAACTCTATTATCGCCGGCAATCAATGCGGACAGACTACAGGCCAGATAGACTGTCGCTGCTGACGCCAGGCATTGCAGCGTACGCATGACAAGTATGGTCTCATGCGTCGGAACGTACTGCTGAATAATACCTGCGAAAAGTATATACAGGGGCGGCGTGGGCAGCTTTCCATTGTAAAATGGCATACGATCCACCCAACCGTGCTCCTTGCCGCTAAAGAAGCCATAGCCGTTTGCCAGGAACCAGCCAGTGTCTCCACCGCGAGCGCTGTCAAACTCCGTCAATGTAGGTTGGCTAAGGGCGAACGCCAAGCGTAGCAAGAGACCGGTGAGCAAGATGATCAAGGTCCAGTGGGAAATGCGGGAGTCCACTTGCATCAAAACCACATATGGATATAAGGTTGGTAGTTGCCAGATGGTAGTATCGGGACAGGCAAAACGCAAGGATGACTGACGGCCGGATGAATTCGACGGCTCTCAAACTGTCGCTGATTATCGCGCTCGGATTTGTCTTCCGCCTGGCGCTGCTGTCCATGGTAAATAACCCGGGGCTACATGACCCGGTGCATTACTTCAATCTCGGCCGCCGCTTGTCACAGGGGCAAGGCTTCACGGTAGACTACATCTGGCATTACAGTCGCCTTCCGTCCGATATCACGCACAGCATAGATCACTGGATGCCCTTAACCGGCGTCGCTAGTGCATTAGGAATTGCATTGGGAGGCGTTTCGCTGCATGCCGCTTTGATACCGTTTGTAATTGCCGGCGCGCTTTCACCCTTGCTGGCATTCATTTCTGCCAAGCAGCTAGATCTTTCAAGTAAGGCTGCGCTTTTTGCCGCCGCTTTCGCCGCCTGCATTCCTGATCTGGTGCTAAGTTCGCTTCGTACCGATACAACCGCACTAAATACTGTATTCATTTGTTCAGCCATTCTCCTACTGAACAGCGGGTTGAGAAGTGGGCGCCGCTGGCAATTCGCTCTGTGCGGCATGTTCGTTGGCCTGGCCTATCTGACGCGCAACGACGCTCTCATCTTCCTCCCACTGTACATTGCGGTTATCGGGCTTCATAGCTGGCTAGGGAAGCCGCGACTATCGGTACGTGCTGCCTTTGGCTCGCTCGGGCTTTTCTTTGGCGCGTTTCTCATTGTTATCGCACCCTGGCTATTGCGCAACCAGCAGGACTTGGGTCTGCTTGGACCGGCGGAAACCAGTCGCATGTTCTTCATGGTCGAGCAGGCGGATCATTACGCCTACGGTACGCCAATCACGTGGGATTCCATGTTGCAGAGGCAAGCATTTGACCAGTTGATCTACAAACGGCTATTCGAACTTGCCGCTGCTTTGAAGCAAGTTGTAGTCTCTCTGAGCTTTCCACTATTCCTGTTGATTCCGGCTGGGGCCCTTTGGCTTGCACTCAAGCGCGACACGATGCGCCTAGTGGCGATCGCGCCGCCATTCATTTGGCTGTCAGGCATCTTGATCGCATACCCGATTCTTTTGCCATTGAAGAGTCAAGCGGGAAGTTTCGAAAAGGCATTTCTAACTGTTACGCCGGTGCTGATTCCGCTCGCGGCCTTCGCACTAGACGCTTTGCGCAGCCGAGCTAGCTTCAAACATGGAATCGTTGCGTTTACGATAGTTTCGCTGGGATATGGCAGTGTAAAACTTGTGCAGAAGGAGACAGCGCTGGCGAACAAATATTACGCCAGCATCCAAGTACTAGTTGATTCGTTGGACGCGCTTCCAGACTTCACCGGAGACGGCCAACTCCGGCTCATGTCTCAAGACCCCTACATATTGAGTGCCTTCGGCTATGCTTCTGTAATGACGCCCTTGGCGTCTCGCGAAGACACGCTGGAGCTGGCACAGCAATATAAGATCGACTATCTGCTCATGCCGGCCGGGCGTCCGGCGCTCGATGCGCTTTATCTCGGACAAGAGCTTGACCCGCGTTTCGTGCTCGCCGCGCATCTTGCCGACGCTGGCGAGAAACCTTATGAATTGTATAGCTTCCACTACGATGACTAAGATTCACGCTTCTCAATACGCGCAGCCAGCTTGAACAGCGTTTCTGTAGCTTTGTCCTCGCCAACTAATCCGACTATAATGCGTGACTGGAGGGCAGGGCTGAATGAGAGAGTCGCAAGCCTATATCGAACGGATTAAAAGGGTCAACCGCGATTACCAGCGGCTGGAATTGGCGGTCGATCAATCGCTGTCATCGCTGTTGGCGGGGCAAGCTTTGCTCGTACGGCGCATGGAAAAGGATTATGAAGCCGAGCACTGGGATCCGTATATTCGCGAGCTCTGGTTTCCTGTCGAGATTCATGCCAGCAACATTCTGACGATTGAACTGCCTGCGCGTATGCAATTCGCTCCGGGACAATTATTGAGCATCATCGGTCCCGTCGGGCAACCTTTCCGCTTCCGCCAGAAGTTGCGCAACATCTTGCTTATCGCATATCAAACGACACCTGCGCCCTTGCTCATGCTTCTGCCGCGCCTGCTGGAAAGGCAGGTCAGCATGACCATGGTGCTGATGGGAAACGCCAGGCAATACGAGACAAATCATCTGCCGGGCGAAGTCGAAATTATTCAGGCAGACGACAATTTAACCTGGAACGATATGGTCATGACCTTGGGCTGGGCGGATCAGGTATTCGCCGTTGTTGGGCCTGGCGACGATCTGAGCCATTTTGCAGACATCATGCAGCTTATGAGGGAACGCCGCAATGATGTGCCAGCGAATCACATTTTCGGTGTATTCCAGCGCCAACTTCCTTGTGGTGTCGGCGCCTGCCACGCCTGTATGTTGAATCTGCGCGGTTCTCAGAAGTTACAGTGTGTTGACGGTCCCGCCTTTGACTTGACCACGCTTCGTCTGAATTAGTGTTGGGACGTTTATGGCGATCGAAATAACGCGACCGGGCAAGTACAGCTTGGTCGTATCGACACCGGTGATGCCGGCGGCTGGTACACTCGGATTTGCCGATAGCTACAGGGGCATGATCGAGTACGAGAAGCTGGGCGCGCTGGTTACTAATCCGGTGACAATTGAGCCCTGGAATCCGGCCTCTGGCACCAGAATGATCCCGCTGGATGCCGGTATTTTATTGCACACTGGCCTGCCCAATCCTGGATTGTCCAAGGTGATTGGGCGCTACCGCAAGACTTGGGCGAAATTGCCAATTCCGGTGATAGTGCATCTGGTGGGCACGACCATCCAGCAAGTTGAGCAGGCAGGCGACATACTTGACGATGTAGACGAGGTGGCGGCCGTAGAGCTGGGCTTGAGTGACGACATCAGCGAGGCGGAGGCGCGCGCGCTGGTCAGTGCGGCAGCAAAAATGGAGAAGCCGCTCTTGGTTCGCTTGCCCTTCTACGAGTGTACTCAGATCGCGTTGCCGCTGGCAGAAGCCGGGGCCGATGCCTTAGTGCTAACTGCCGCCCCTCGCGGTACCGCGCGCGACAACTACAGTGGACGGCTGGTCAGCGGGCGGATATACGGTCCATTGATAAAACCAATGATTCTGCGCATGGTCGGTAGATTGCGCCGCGAAATTCCTGACGAGGTGCCTATCATCGGCTGCGGCGGCATCCATTCGCCGCAGGATGCCCGCGATTATATTGAAGCCGGAGCTGTCGCTGTGCAAGTCGACACAGCCACATGGGCGCAGCCAAAAATGCTTGAGCGCATTGCTCGTGATCTTGGAGGCTGGATCGCCACTCGGCACAAAGACGCTCTGCTAGACGAATGGAACCCTGACATGGGCCATACGGAGGCGCTGCAACGGCGGGGAGCGCCGCCAGACGCTAACACGAACGCGGGCTGAGCGAGAAAGCGACATCATCTGTGCCGCACTATGATTTTCGCTGTAAGAGCTGCCGAATCCGTTTCAGCGTAAGTTTCCAGACCTACGCAGAATATGATCTTGCCACGCCATCCTGCCCGGACTGCGGTTCTGAAGAGCTGTCTCGGTTGATCACCCAAGTGTCGATTCCCCGCTTGGATCGGGACTACGGCAAGATGTCCTCGGGCGAAATGTTATCAGTGCTGGAATCGGGCGATCAAGACCAGGTGGGCGAGATGTTCAAGCAGGTTGGTGGTGACCCCGTAGATGGCGACTCCACCAAGAGCGAGCCCAACGACCCTTGAAGCAATCGCAAGCTCGATACGCGGCGACCTTATAGAAACCAGTCACGCAGGGCGTCGCGCACCTCGTCGATTATAGCTTCCCACGTATAGTCCGATTCTCTTGTTATCGTCAAGCAGTCTTGGCTGATTGTCAGCTTCTGGATCCCGTCTACAGCTGAAAAGAGCATTTGCGCAACCGGCGAACCTTGATCACCCGCGGTCGGATTCTCATAGTATTCCTCGGCCTTGCTCGTCAACGTCTGATTGACATAGAGATCAGCGACGTCACGGTCGTCGCCGTATTCAACCTCTACTGTAACGTATTCGGACATGGCGTAATCCTCGCGCAGCGCGATCTCAACGACCGGCTGGCTGCTGCTGAGTTATGCAATGGATATTGCCCCCGCCCAGCAGAATCTCTCGCGCAGAGATGCCTACGACTTTCCGATCAGGGAACAACTGCGCCAGTTCTTGACATGCTTCAATATCATGGCTATCTCCAAACTGCGGCAATATGATTGCGCCATTCGCAATATAGAAATTGATATAAGAACCTGCCAGTCGTTTACCTTCCGGACGGAGGACTGTCGAATCGACTGCATCCAAGCCTGCCGCTTCTTCTCTAGTCATCGCCATTAGATCGGGCTGATGAATCTTGTGAATCTCCAGTTGCCGTCCGTGAGCGTCACGGCCTGAGCTAAGCAAGTCGTAGGATTCGGCTGAACGCTCGAATTGCGGGTCGTCTTTGTCGTCAGTCCATGTCAGCGCCATAACGCCAGGACGCACGAAACAGCACAGATTGTCTATATGACCGTCTGTTTCGTCTTTATACACACCGCGAGGCAGCCAAATGATTTGTGTGATGTTTAGATAATCCGCGAGACACTGCTCGATTTCCGCCCGCGAAAGGCCGGGATTGCGATTGGGATGCAACAGACACTGTTCGGTCGTGACAAGCGTGCCTTGGCCGTCAACATGGATCGAGCCGCCTTCCATTACCAAGGGCGCCTTGTAGCGATCGAGGGATTCAATTTCAAGCATTTTCGCCGGCACAAGGTCGTCTTGATCCCAGGGGAAGTACACCATTTTCTGCAAGCCACCCCAGGCGTTGAAGATCCAATCAATACCGCGCGCTGTGCCGCTGTCATCGATTACAAACGTCGCGCCGCAATCACGCATCCAGGCATCGTTGTTCGATAGCTCCACCAGACGGACCTGTGACGGCAGCATCGCCCGGGCATTCTCAAATTGATCAGCATTGACGCCCATGGTCACGGGCTCAAAGCGGGAGATCTGCGTCGCCACCTCGACGTATGCATGTTGCGCCGGTTTGCCACCGTTGCGCCAGGTATCGCGCCGCTGGGGCCAGAGCATCCAGCAGCCAGCATGTGGCTCCCACTCCGCCGGCATTCGGAAACCATTCGCTCGCGGCGTTGACGGAATCAGTTTCGACATATCGCTAGCTCCGATGTATTGCTTTTCTCGGTTCCTTCATAGACCACCCCGGCGCATCACATAAAGACAGACATGAATTGCCAAACAGGAAATGTCCCTTCGTTCAGTGTACAATACGGACGCTTCACATTCAAAAGGCGTATATGCATTGACATTAAATCTGTACGCAATATCGCCAGTGGACGGTCGTTACGCTGAAAAGACTGCGCCCTTGCAAGCCTACTTCTCTGAGCGGGCCCTGATGCAGTACCGCCTGCGGGTGGAGTTGCATTGGCTGATCACCCTCTCCGACCACAGCGACATCACTCATATCAGACAAATTACACAGTCGGAGCGAAATCTGCTTGAGCATATGTCGTCCGACTTTGATGATGCCGCCGCCTTCCGAATCAAAGCTATTGAAGCCGAAACGAATCACGATGTAAAGGCCGTTGAGTACTACATACGGGAATGTCTGCAAGGCTCCAGCTTGAGCGATTTAGCGGCATCCTCGCACTTCGCCTGTACTTCGGATGACATCAACAATTTGGCCTACGCGATGATGATTCGCGATGCGATGCGCGCGATATGGATACCCGCAGCGCAATCCACGATGAAACAGTTAGAATCGCTCACGCGCGCTTCCGCCGCTCTTCCGATGCTGGCGCGGACCCACGGCCAAGCGGCGACACCGACCACGCTTGGAAAAGAGATCGCCGTCTTCGTTAGTCGCTTGCGGCGGCAGTTGAAGGCGATTGAGTCGCAGGAATATCTGGGCAAGTTCAATGGCGCAGTCGGCGCTTATAACGCGCATCGAGCGGCCTATCCGGAAATCGACTGGCGCGGACTCTCGAAGGACTTCGTTCATAGCCTGGGCTTAACCTTCAATCCGCTGACGACTCAAATTGAGTCTCATGATTACCTGGCGGAGTTGGCGCATTCGCTCATGCGCTGGAACACGATTCTGCTCGACTTCTCTCGCGATGAGTGGACATATATTTCGCTTGGCGTGTTCAAGCAACGAGCGATCGCGGACGAAGTAGGTTCGTCAACAATGCCACATAAAGTCAACCCCATCGACTTTGAAAATGCGGAAGCCAATTTGGGCATCAGCAATAGCGGCTTGTCGCATCTGGCAGGCAAACTGCCGATCTCCCGTCTGCAGCGGGACCTGAGCGACTCGTCGGCGATGCGCAACTACGGCGTGGCAATCGCCCACAGTTACCTTGCGCTGCTCTCCGTCCAGCGCGGCTTGAAGAAACTCGATGTCAATCGTGATGCGCTTGCCGCTGATCTTGCGAATGCTTGGGAAGTGATTGCGGAGGCGGTGCAGACGGTCCTGCGCAAACATCAGGTCGGCGACGCCTATGAACAGCTAAAGACGTTGACGCGCGGTACACAGGTCACGCGGGAATCCTTGCATGAATTCATTCAGCAGCTTGATATTCCAGCTGATGAGAAGCAGCGGCTGCTGCATCTGACTCCGGCCACATACATCGGCTTCGCGCAAGAACTGGCAATAGGTGTCATCGAGGATTCATAGCTCAGATGTTGTTTTCGCTCGCGGAGTTTCTGGATGTACAGTCGGCGACCGTCCGACCAAGGTACTCGTTGAATGCGAAATAATCGCGGCTCCAAACCTTTTGATATTCTTGTTTTTGGCGATACCTGCGTCGACCTGATCCTGCGCGATGATGACATCGTGCCTCGATTTGGCCAGGTGGAAAAAATTGTCGCTGGCTACAACCTCGAGATGGGCGGGTCATGCTGCATCTTCGCCGCGAAAGCCGCCAAGCTTGGATTGAATGTGGCGCTTCTGGGCTGGGTGGGGGAGGACGCTTTTGGTCAGTTAATTATCGACGCCCTCACATCGGCCGGGGTCGATACTCGATTCGTCAAAATTGACTCCAAACTCAGTACTGGCATCACTGTTCATCTCGTGCAGGCTGACGACCGCGCCATGTTAACTCACCCTGGCTCGCTTAACAGCTTGACGGTTGATGACGTAACCGACGAGGTGCTGGCTTCTGCCCGGCACCTTCATTACGGCAGCCTCTATTTGCAGACGGGCTTATTGCCACATTGGGTCGAGATCCTACAGCGCGCCAAGCGACAGGGCTTGTCCGTTTCGCTGGATACAAACTGGGATCCCGAGGCGAGCTGGAATCACGGTTTTTCGCAGGCTCTGAAATATATCGATATCCTGCTGCCGAATGAGCAGGAGGCGCTGCGTCTAAGCGGCAAGCCTGACTTCTCGGCAGCAATTGATTTCTTGCGCGATCAAGTGCCATTGCTCGTCGTCAAGCAGGCTTCAGCGGGCGCATTCGCCTGCTCTCATGGTAATAGACTCGCGCGGTCGGTTTTGCCGGCAAAGGAAGGGGGCGATGGAATAGGCGCGGGAGACAGCTTTGATGCTGGCTTTCTGGCAGGCTGGCTGAATGACAAGCCATTGGAGACTTGCCTGTCTATTGCCTGCGATTGTGGGCGCGCCGTGGCCGGCGATATTGGCGGACTTGCTGGCCAGCCGCTGCGTTCGGAAATTGCTGTACTCAAGGACTCGCTTCTATATTAGGGTGTGACGAGTGCCTTAGTCGTCGCCGTTGGCTAGCGTCCCCTCGCCATTGTAGCCACGCCCGACGCCGCGATAGACAAAACCGATTGCTTTCAACTCGTCAGGATTGTACATGTTGCGGCCATCAATGATTATCGGACGTCTCATGGAATTCAGCATCCGTTTCATATCGAGCTGTTTGAATTCGTTCCAGGGTGTCAGCACAAGTACTGCGTCGCATTCGGCGGCGGCACTATAAGGATTGTCACACATTGTTATGCCCGGAACGTCTCGGCTGGCATTCTCCATCGCCACTGGATCGTAAGCCTTGACAATCGCTCCCTGGTTGAGCAATGACCGTGCCACGGTTAGCGATGGCGATTCGCGCGTGTCGTCAGTATTCTGCTTGAAGGCCAAGCCGAGTATCGCGACCGTTTTACCGCTGACGCTGCCGTCTAGCATTTCCCGCGCTTTCAACGTGATTTGACGCCGCTGAAATGCGTTGATCTCCATGACGGCGTTGAGCAGCTGCGGGTGCATCCCGTGCGTCTGGGCCATATTGGCCAGCGCCTTGACGTCCTTGGGGAAGCAGGAACCGCCGAAGCCGATGCCGGCCTGCAGGAAGTGTGGACCAATCCGATTGTCGAAGCCCATGCCTCGCGCGACCTCGGTTACATCGGCGCCCAGCCGTTCGCAGATAATGCTGATCTCGTTGATGAAGCTGATGCGCGTCGCCAGGAAGGCGTTGGAGGCATACTTGATCATTTCTGCCGTGCGAATGTCGGTGATGACTATCGGCGCATCCAGCGGCGCGTAAAGCTCCGCTACTTTGTCGGCCGCAACCGGATCAGACGAACCCAAGACTGTGCGGTCCGGCTGCATGAAGTCCGCGATTGCGGATCCCTCGCGCAAAAACTCCGGGCAAGATACCACAGCGAAATCCACCGGCTGCGGCTGATTACTGCTGATGATTTCGTTTGTCCAGTCACCCGTTCCCACCGGCACGGTAGACTTGTTGATGACGATAAGAGGTTGGCGCATGGTCTCGGCAATGGTCTGCGCGGCCGCCCTCACGTATTGTAGATCCGCCTCGCCATCGACGCCTGACGGTGTGCCGACGCAGATGAAAACAAACTCCGCTTGCTCGAGCCCCTCGGCATAAGATGTAGTGAAGCTCATTCGCCCGGCCTCGGTATTGCGCTGCGCCATTTCCGCCAGGCCCGGTTCGTAAATCGGCATCTTGCCCGCTTGCAGCATATCAATTTTGCGCTCATCGATGTCGACCAGCGTCACATGGTTGCCCATATCGGCGAAGCAAGTACCCGTGACCAATCCTACATAGCCCGACCCAACCACACAGAGTTGTCTCATGTCTATTTGCTCTCACTTCCGCATAGCGCGTTTTTCGTGACTCAGAACAAGTACACCGATAAGGTGTGTTCTCCTTTATCCGATCTCAGTCTAACAGAGCTTCGGAGGCTTTATCAGGTTTCGCCTGAAACGCCGCTCCCGTCAGAGTATTCATATTGATGGGGCATTCGCATTGCGATTTGCTTGTACAATTTTTTGTGAGCTTGCTATACTGTTGCGGCAGTTCGAAAGCCTAGGTTGGAGAAAGCCAAAATGTCTAGCGATATGGAATTGCTTTCGGCAACCAATATACAAAAGGCGCACATTAAGGACGGCATTCCTCAAGAATTACGCAAGGTTCCCTTTCGTAATATCCGCGATCTGCTGTCGCTTCATAGCAAGACCTCGGGCCAGAAAACTTATTTGATCTTCTACGACGAAGACGGCTCACGGCAAGAGCTTGGCTTTGCTGAATTCAATGCGCGCGTTCATCAAACGGCGAACTTTATGTATGACGATCTCGGCATCCGCCGCGGTGATCGTGTTGCCACGATTTCATATAACCATGTGGACACGGTCCTGATTTATTATGCCTGCTGGGTGATTGGCGCCACGGTCGCGCCACAAAATGTCGCCGAAGACGATCGCCGGATTGCCTTCATCCTGCGCAATAGCGAAGCCAAGGTCTGCTTCGTCCGCGTCGAATACCTGGAACGCGCCGAATACATCATCGGCGGCATCGATGACGATGAAGGCGCCGCCAATATCGTGAATCTGGTAGCAGTCGGCGGGGACAGCGGCGGGGAATATGTCAACTTCCATGAGGCGATAAAGAGTCGTCCAACGACCTTCCTCGCCGACGAATCCGGCGCCAAGTCTGCGGATACGCCCTTGAACAAAGGCAGTGACGCGACTGCGGACCTCGCGGATGAAGCGCTGCTAGTCTATACCAGCGGTACAACCGGAACTCCAAAAGGAGTCATCCTCGCGCAATATAATCTGCTGGTCGACGCCCAGGGGATCAGCCAGTGGCAGGCGATTACCGGCAATCAACGCATGATGTGCGTATTGCCGATTCATCATGTCAACGGCATTGTGGTGACACTTATGACGCCAATGTTTGTTGGCGGCTCCACCGTGCTCAACCGCCGTTTCAGCGTCTCTCAATTTTGGGAGCGGATAGTGCGCGAGCAAGTTAATGTCGTCAGCGTTGTGCCAACTTTGCTGCAGTTTCTTGTGGAATATGGCGATCGCGAAAGAGGCGCGGGAAACTCAATCTTCGGCGGCAACATCAGTCGCCGTAATCTGACGCATTTCCGCCACCTCATTTGTGGCGCCGGTACACTGTCCGTGTCGCTGGCAAAAGCCTTCAGCGAGATGTTTGGCATTACGATCCTTCATGGTTACGGCTTGAGTGAAACGACTTGTTACTCCTGCTTTCTACCGATAAATCTGTCCTGGAAATCAAATCAACATTGGCTTCTTGACCATGATTATCCCAGTATCGGCTGCCCCATCGAGCCCAACGAAATGGCGATTTTTGCCGCCGATGGCAGCGGAGTCAAGTTGGGCGAGGGCGAAAGGGGCGAAATTTGCATCCGCGGGCATAATGTGATGCAGGGCTATTTCAAGCGGCCGGATGCCAACGCTGAGACCTTCAAGTTCCAGTGGTTTCGTAGTGGCGATGAGGGCTACTTCCTACGCGACGAGAATGGCAGACCCTTCCTCTTTATCACGGGTCGCATCAAGGAATTGATCAATCGAGGCGGAGTAAAATTCAGCCCCTTCAATATAGAAGAGGTCTTGCTCGGCATCGACGGCGTCAAGGTGGGTTTGGCGATTGGCTTTGAGAATGCCTACTTTGGCGAAGAAGTCGGCGCCTATGTCGTCTTGGAAGAAGGCGCCAAGCTCGACCCAGACGCAATCATCGCTCGATGCCGCGAGCAAATGACTTTCGAAAAATCGCCCAAGGTGGTGGTTTTTGGTACGGATATTCCGGTGACATCGACGGGGAAGTACCAAAGACTCAAGCTGCAAGACCGGTTCAGCGAATGGGCGCAAACGCAGTTTCGCCGTTAGAGTCGACGCGCCAGCCGCTGTCGGCCGACTTCGGGTAGCACAAGTAATGTCAGCAATCCGTTCAACACAACGATTACGGTGCTGCCTTCATGACCGAGCACACCCAGCGGCAAGGGCAAGTCTACTGCGAACACGCCTAGTATCAGCAAGGCGATGACCGCTAACGAAAATATGATGTTTTGCAGCACTACCCGGCGGGCAAGCGCGCTAAGCCTTACCGCGTCGATCAAGCGCTCCAGCCGATCCCCCATCAGCACGACATCCGAAGTTTCCAGGGCGACGTCTGTTCCCGCCCCACCCATTGCGATGCCGACATCGGCCAAGGCCAAGGCTGGCGCGTCGTTGATGCCGTCGCCTACCATCGCCACAGCGCCGAACTGACGTCTCAATGCACCCACGACCACCGCTTTGTTCTCCGGCAACAGACCGGCATAGACGCGGTCTATTCCTATCTCAGAAGCAATTGACTGCGCTACTCGCTTGTTATCGCCAGTCAACATTGCCGAGACGATGCCAGCCTCCCGCAGCGAAGCAACCAGCTTCGCGGCTTCTGGCCGACTTTCATCCGCCAGCGCGATCACACCCAGCCAAGCCTCGTCATGAAGCACCGCGACGACCGTCTTGCCTTCGTCTTCAAGCTGCGTCTGCGCTCTTTGCAAAGAATCGGGCAATGACTCGCAATGCTCCATCTGCGAAACTCTGCCCACCCGTACGTCTCGCCCGTCCAAACGCGCGCGTATTCCGCGGCCAGGGTAAGCTTCGAATTCCTCCGCCGGCGATATGGGCACATTTGCGTCTGCCGCGTAAGACACAATCGCTTTCGCCAGCGGATGTTCTGAGCGCGCCTCAACTGACGCTGCCACCGAGATCAAGTCGGCTTCGGATACATTGGGAGCACAAACGAGATCCGTCACGCGTGGTTCACCGACGGTTAGAGTGCCGGTTTTGTCGAAAGCGAAGACCTTTACGGCGGCCAGTTGCTCCAAGCTCGCTCCCCCTTTGAACACAACGCCGCGGCGAGCAGCCGAGGCAATGGCCGAAATGAAGGCGGAGGGAACGCTGATCACTAAGGCGCAAGGCGATGCTACGGTCATCAAGACCATCGCCCGGTAGAAATTGCTCTGAAATTCTGCCAATCCCAACGCTGGCGGGATGAATATGAAGAGCAAAACAGAAAGAATGATCAGCTTGGCATAGCGCTGCTCGAAGCGTTTGAGAAAGCGCTCGGTTGGCGCTTTGCTTTCCTGCGCCTCTTCCACCAACTTGATAATTCGTGACAAAGTGGTTTGCTCAGCCGAACGCAGAGCGTAAACATCGAGAATGCCCTGTTTGTTGAGGGTGCCGGCAAATACACTGTCGCCATTCGACTTGTCCACCGGAATTGATTCGCCAGTGATCGGGCTTTCGTCTACGGCTGAACTGCCACCAGTGACCACGCCATCGACAGGTACTCGTTCGCCCGGCTCGATCAAAACTGTGTCGCCGATCTCTATCCCGTTGATCGGCAGTACCGACACTTGCTCGCCGCGCTTGACCTTTGCCACCTCGGGATAGAGTGTGAACAGGCTCCTGATCGCTGTCCGGCTGCGCCCAATGGCATAGTCTTGCAGCACGTTGCTTAGCGAAAAGAGGAAGAGCAGAACTGCGCCTTCATGCCACTGGCCACTCAGCGCCGCGCCGAGAGCCGCCAATACCATCAGCAAGTCGACGTCAATCTTGCCTTCGCGTAGGCTCTCGATGGCAGTCTTTGCGCCATAGAACCCGCCCGCGAGGTAAGAAACGATATTTAGCGCCAGCACAACGCTCGTCGTCATTCCAGCGCGTTCCCCCAGGAAGCTCAATACGATGGCGAGCAGCGTTATCGCTACAAATCGGGGCGCAAGCCAAGCCTCGCTCCGCCAGTCTGCGCCTGCGTCGAAGCTTTGCACTTGGTCCAGCGAATTTGTCGTCGTTGCGTACGTCATGTTATCTTGGTTAATTAAATATAATCATCAGCATAACACAAAGTTTAACACGTGTTAAAAAGCTTTGCAACCATAGCTGCAATGGGGAGTGGTAAATTCCAACTACACGATAAATTTTCCAACCAAACAATATAACTCTGTGCCCTCTGTGTCCTCTGTGTCCTCTGTGGCGAAAAAATCTGTGCCGTGTTTGCTAAGTGGACTATATCCGCGATGTTTACCACTCCCCTGCAATGAGGATTCCAGGCGTTGAAACCTTGTCAAGAACTCGCTGAAAAGTCGTGATGGGAGGACAATTGCCTCACAAGTTTGGTCAACAAAAAAGGACGTGCCGTGTGGCACGTCCTTGAAATTTGCTGCGTGTCTTGATGATCAAACGATGTCGTCATTCTTGGGAATCTGCTTCAGCTGGCGCGTAATGCTGAAGTAAAACGCGAATCCGACCAGCACAATGGCAAGCGCTGACCAACTGAAGGCGATGACGGGGACGGATAAGCTGGGCATGACAAATTCAGAGAAGTAGGCGACCGGGTTTGTGATGGTGTCACCGCTATAGGCCGGCGCCTGCAGCACCGACGGCAGATCTAGCAAGATATGGCAAGCGGTCATCAGAGCAACGATCGTCATTACAATCTGTGTCAGGGACCGGCGCGATCGCAACTGATTGATATCGCCATGTCCTTTCCAGCCCAACAGAATCAGGGCCAAGCCGAAGCCGATGCAGACAAACATCGAAATCCAATCGCCGGCTGCATCCGGACGAATGAACAGCCCCAAGAAACCGACAGTGAATACGCCAGTAATGATCGCCAGCCCGCGCACCAGATGTGGCGCCCGATTAACCAGGAAGAACATGACCGCGCCAAGCAATGCCGAACCAAGATAACCGGCCGTCATCGTCAGGGCGTCGGCGCCACCGCTAAACTCGATTATGTATGAGCCGGTTGGCGACAACGTGAAGCTGACTACTGTGCCGCCTGAGATCTGAATCGCAAATGCGCTGAGCCCACCGTGGATATTGTTGATAAACATACGCAGTGGATGTACGACGGTTGCCATCGATTCTGTATACCAAAGGACCAGAATCGCGGCAAAAGCCAATACTGAAATGAACAGGCTCCTGTGCACGATCTGTCTGCGTACCTTGCGCTCTACAAATGCCCTAAACATGCTGTCACTCCTCAACTCTACCTACACTTGCTTGCTAACTCTCACTTTTGGATGCGACCGATGACTTGTAATTTCGCCAATAATCAATCATGCCTTGCCCTTGACGACTTCGGATAGTTCGCCTCCCACTTGCTTGATCAATCCGAAATAGAAAGCGAAAGCCAACATGGCCACCGCGATCGCCGCCCACATGAATGCGACCACTCCCGCTGGCAAAAGTGGCGTAACCTCACTGGAAAAGTTGGCGGCGTCATTGACGGCAGCTCCTGTACCAATGTCGGGATTGCGTACCAGAAACCAAAGATCGAATACGGCGTTCAATCCCGTCAAGATCGCCAATGTGTTGAGCAAGAAGATGTTGACGATACGTGGCGCGAACCAACCCAAGGCTATTAGTCCGATTCCGAAACCAATACCGATGATAAGCGCAGTCGCGTTGCGCTCGTCATCGGGCATGGCATAGCTTAGCGTGAGCGCGACAATCGCCAAGCCATTAAGGAAAGAGAGGCCTTGTGTCCACCTCGGTATGCGATTCGTCAAGAAGAATAGCGCGGCTCCAAAGAGCGCTGCGCCAAGATATCCTGCCGGTATGACCAATGCCGGGTTGCCGTTTGCTGTTACGGCGTAACCCGAGCCATCGGGTGAAACTGTGAAGCCATTGACTTGACCCCCACTTAGGAGCGCCGCGATCGAATGTCCGGCTTCGTGTACAAAGGTGACAAACAGCCGCACAGGGTAGCTGATTATGGATACGCTAAGTTCATCAACAGGGCCCAAATCAGCTGCGCCCGACTGTCTCAACGCGACTTCAATATCGCGTATATTCCATAGAAACAAAGCAAATACTAAAGCAAGAATCGTAACGATTATCGTTTGCCGGCGTAACCCGGGCTCAGCCGCGCTAGCTGCGCTTCCGGATTGCAATCTCTGAGCGCGCCATAAAAATAGCAGCGAAATTACCGTGAAAGGTAGCCCTGTGGCTATGAATACAAGTGGCAAAGGAGTCTCTGCCGGCACGTCGATATTCGCATCCGAAGCCAGCGAATCTATGCCCTCGCGCATCTCGCTGCCCACGCTGCCGCCATCATAGGCATCGGACGTTATGAAAGCGCCACCTGCCATCCAGACTATGCTCAAGAGCAGTATCAAAACCCAAAGGAAGCTCGACCGCTTTTGCAACTTTACCAATCTCCTTCTCGTCCAAGAGCGTCCCTCGCATTATGGCATGGTGACGCCGCGCGACGCAAGCTTGTCGGATTCTCTATTCATTTATCATTATACGGAAAAGAGTCCGCCATCGTTCTTACAATCGTAAAAATTATGTAATATCATCGTCCTATGGCATAGTCGCGCGCTAATGTTCGTCGCGATTAAGCGAAATGTGCCTTAGCAAAGAACGTTCAGATTTCGTTTTGAAATGTACATGCCGGGGGACGAATTCATGACCTCACTTGACTTGAGCGACTATAAGCCTACGGATGATCTGTCACGCGCGGAGACTCTGCCGGCGCGATGGTATACTGAGCCGGACTTCCTGGCGCTGGAAGCTGAGAGAATCTTCTACAAGACGTGGCAGCCGGTTGGGCGCGTTGAAGATGTCTTGCGTATTGGCGACTATTTCAGCTGTGATGTCCTGGATCAGCCCTTGGTTATTGTAAGGAACCAAGCTGGCGAATTGCGCGCATTTTACAACGTGTGTCCGCATCGAGCGGCGGTAGTGGCGCAGGGGCGCGGCAATCGCAGGAGCCTGCAATGCAAATATCATGGCTGGACCTACAATCTCGACGGCAAACTGCTGCGCGCGCCTGAATTTGAAGGCGTCAAAAACTGGAATCCGCAAGATGTCTGTTTGCACCCGGTGTCGGTGCAAGCGTGGGGACCTTGGGTGTTTGTGAATCTTGATCCGTCCGCCCCGCCGATGTCTAAAACGTACGGAAACATTGAGCGCGAGATTATCGTAGCCGGTTTCAATTTGGGCCAGATGCGTATGGTCGAGCGCCGTGATTACCTTATCGACTGCAACTGGAAAGTTTACGTTGACAACTACTTGGAAGGTTACCATTTGCCAATCGCCCATCCAGGCTTATTCCGCGAAGTAGACTACGACCAGTATCGGGTGGATACATTCCGCTACTACTCCAAGCAGTACGCGCCAATTCGCGCAGTAGATGCTGGTGAAGCGCGCGACCGGCGTTACGTGCGCAGCGGTAAGGGCGAAGAAGACGCCCTCTATTACTGGATATTTCCCAACGTTATGCTCAACGTCTATCTTGATAACACTTCAATCAATATCATCATACCGGTCGGGCATGACAAGACGCTGACTATCTTCCAGTGGTATTTCGAGGCGCCTGGTACTGGAGAGGGCTGGGAGAGTATGCAGCAAATCATCGCCTTCAGCGACGAGATACAGCAGGAAGATATTGAACTTTGCGAGTGGGTCCAGCGCGGTCTACGCTCGAATGCCTATCACGCCGGACGTTTTTCCGCTCTGCGAGAAATTGGTGTTCACCACTTTCAATCACTTGTGCACGAATTCCTCAGTCGGGATTGACCTTTTCCGGGACGCGTCGTTGCAAAGTTGAAAATTCGGCTCTTGGCGAAACGCCAAGCGCCAGCAGACCGATTGTGCCCCACAGCGCGTAGCTTAGCACCGTCACGCCATGAAAGAGAAAACCTAAAGAAATCGCTTCCAATTGGCTCATGCCTACCATCTGGCCGGTGATCAGGATGGCGCCTTCAAAGGGACCAAGCCCGGCAATGCTGACCGGCAAGGCAATCGCGAGTGCTGCAAGAGCAATACCGAGCGGGACACTTCGTGCAAAGTCAGTTTCGATGCCCAAGGCCAAGTGCAGGAAATAGAATGTAATCAGCGAAAATACCCAGCCGGCAACTGTCCAGAAGCCAATGATAGCCAATGCGCGTACCTGCGTCAGCGGCTGCAAGCCACTCAACAAGTCTACCAGGATCGACTCCAGTGGCAGGCGGCGTAATGGTGGGATTGCTTCCAGCGCGGCGCCAAGCAAACGCCGTGCCCACTCCGGAAATCGCGCCAGCCCGAGCAGAACAATAAATCCGGCGAGCGCCAGCAATCCGAAGAGCGATGCGCGTTCCGACACTTCAGGCAGCGCCAAGGGCAGTTGACTTACCGAAATTGCGATCACCAATACGACTACCAAGGTATCGATCAGGCGCTCAGCGACGATGCTGCTAGCGGATGACGCCAACGCTACGCCCTTGCGCGTCGCCAGTATGCTGCGGGCTACTTCACCAAAGCGAAACGGCAGTTGGTTCCCCAGAAATGCCACATTGATCATGTGCGTGGACTCTACGTATGAGATACGCCGACCCAGCAACACGGACCAACGAATCCCGCGAACTACCAGCCCTAGCAAGATCATTAGAAGTGAGACGAGCACATATCCCAGGTCGGCTTCACGAAGGCTTTCCAGGACTTCGTTCAGCGGCACATCTCGCAGGATCACCAGCAGAATTGCGACGCTTACGGCAATGCTGGCCAAAGCAATGAAAAGTCGTCTTGAATTCATGCCGAATGCAGCCTGAATTTGAGTCCACTGGTTGCCAATTTCTCTACGCTCAACCGCATCAGGCTCATCGCCATCATGCGCCTGGTGACTCCACCAGGACAATTGGCTCGCCACCGATCGCGCTGCTCCGCGTACTTTCTAGATCCGGATAGCTGAAATTACCTGCCGGCCCAAGTTCGAGCGTGTAGCTGCCGCCGACCGCTGGCAATTGGGATCTCGCGCCACTTAAATGGTGGATCACGGCGCCCGCTCCGGTCGCCCGAAACGTGTGGCGTCTTGCTTCATATGTATTGTTCCAGATGACGATTATTCTCTCGCTGTTGGCGCGCTGAAAGACGATAGTGGTTACATCATCCGTCAAGCCGGTGAGGCTGACAGGTGAAAACGGCTGTGTGCCGAATACCTCCGCAAGCAGTTGATATGCCATGGCGGCGGGACGCGGCGAATTGGCGTAGGGATGCTGACTGAAGCAGTGAGAATCCACGGTATTGCGATACAAACCGAAGGCATCGCCATAGCAGGCGCCCTGCGAGCATAGTTCACCGTTATGCGGCGCGAAGTCCGTGCCCGCGGGATAATTGCCGCAATCGTCAAACAGCTGATGATAAAAGACTACTTCGGCGCCTTTTGACCAAGCGAACGCGGCGCTCATAATGAGAAAATGAGCCTGCTGATCAAGCGTGGCGAGCCTGCGGCGCTGCTCGGGCGCAAATGCCCAAACGGGACCAGGATAGTCGTTCCAGACTGATATACCCGTTTCATTCAACCACACGGGACGGGCTATCTCATACGAGCTGAGGGTATCCTGTGCAACCTTGGTCAACCATCCGCTGCGCCAAGGATCGTCATAACTGTGCACCGCTATCACATCAAAAAACCAGTTGTAGCGGTCGCGCAGTGGGTCAGAGCGAAATTGACGCAGGACCTGTGACAGAAAGCCTTGATCGTTGGCGTATAACAGGCCACCGAATACCACACGCGCCTGTGGGTCAACCGTTTTGATGACGATCGCCGCTGTCTTGAGCAAGCGCGCATAAGCTTCAGTGCCGCCATTCCAGAATTGTGGGATATCCGGCTCATTCCAGATTTCCCATACGCGGATGCCTTGCTCCCCGGTGAATCCGTTGTGCTGCGCCAAATGGCCGCCAGGTCGGTAGCGCGTGACCGCGTAGTGTACATAACGTGCCCAGGGATTGTGCGGATTGATCGGCTTGTCGCTGTCCGCGCTGTCCGTGCCATCGGCGTAGATTGGCGCGAACAAGTTTGTGACGCTGCCGCCGTCTTGCCAAAACGCCGGACGACCCAACAAAATGGCGTTGGTCTGCAAGCCGTTTTGTATATCTGCCACTACTAATCTGTCATAAGCCATCCAGTCATAGCTGCCTGGCTGCAACTCAACTCGGTCCCAATAGAGTGGCCAGCGGTTCCAACCCGCGCCCAGAATCAGGGCGTTTCGATAGCGTTCCGCTCCCATATTGTTGTCGATGAAACTGATGAACGTGATGCCTAGCCGGTCTGAACGAATATACTGGTCGCTGTCGATTAGCTTGCCTGGCTCTGACGTCGGCAGCTCCGGAACCTGCCCCTGCACCGGCCAGAGCGCCAAAAAGACTGCAAGAACGACGACTAGAGCGCGAAAAGGAATTACTCGTTTGTCTCCATAGAATGCGCTTGCTGCGAGCCGGCGATCTGCGGCAATTCTAAATTCGAATCTCATAATGCCATTCTTATCTTTTCTGCGATCATTCTTGCTGCTTGGCAACGTCTTGATTATAGTGGTATGGAACAGAATCAACAGCGGCGATAGCGCTTGAATTGACGCAGTTGAGCGTGGTGACTATACTGTATACAACTTGGTCCAGGCGCTGATAGGTGGGTCTATGGCGGTCGTTTCCGATGAACTGATGCAGATACTGCGTTGTCCGGTGGCAGTGCATTATACGGACAAGGGCGAAGATCCGGGGCAACTTCGCATCTTCAGGGATACTTGGCTGGTCTGTGATGACAGCGGCTATAAATACCCCATCCGCGACGGCATACCCGTTATGTTGGTGGATGAAGGCGCGAAATGGAAGGACATCGCCGAAGACGATTTGCCGGTGCCTCCGCCCCAAGAATAGAAACAGGAGCGAGATTGCGCGCCCCTGCCTCGGCGTATTCAGTACCGCAACTAAGGTGAGGCTGGTTCAAGTCGACTCGACTCAAACGCGAGTTTCGCCCCGCGCTCATCGACATCAACCCGCACTTGATCGCCTTCCGCGATTCGCCCGTCGAGAATTGCCACCGCCAAAGGATCTTGCAGATGCCTTTGAATTGCGCGTTTCAGCGGCCGCGCGCCGAAATCCGGGTCCCAACCCTGGTCTGCCAGAAACGTCTTCGCGGCAACGCTCAGTTCGACAATGATACGGCGTTCAGCCAGGATGCGGTCCAAATTGCCAAGCTGCAAATCCACTATGCGAATTATGTGGTCGCGCGTTAGGCTGTGGAATATGATGATTTCGTCCAGCCGATTGAGAAACTCGGGCCGAAAATGCCGGTCCAATTCCTGCATGATCGCGGCGCGCCGAGCGTCCCGGTCATGATGCTCGCCCATTTGCTTGAGCAAGCCACTGCCCACATTGCTCGTCATGATTATCACGCAGTTGCTAAAGTTGACCGTGCGCCCCTGCCCATCCGTTAGTCGTCCGTCGTCCAATACTTGCAGGAAGACATTAAAGACATCCGGATGCGCTTTCTCGATTTCGTCGAATAGCAGCACACTGTAAGGACGGCGCCTCACGGCCTCGGTCAGCTGGCCGCCTTCTTCATAGCCGACATAGCCGGGCGGCGCGCCGATCAATCGCGCAATGCTGTGCTTCTCACCGTATTCGCTCATGTCTATCCGCACCATCGCGCTTTCGTCGTCAAAGAGAAACTGCGCCAATGAACGCGCCATCTCAGTCTTGCCCACACCTGTCGGGCCCAGGAACAAAAAGGTCCCCACCGGCCGGGTTGGATCCTGCAGGCCTGCCCGGCTGCGGCGCACGGCAGCCGATACGGCTTCTATCGCAGACTCTTGACCGACCACGCGCTGATGAAGACGCGCCTCCATATGCAGCAGTTTTTCGACCTCGCCTTCCATCATGCGCGCCAGCGGAATCCCGGTCCAGCGGCTAACGATAGCGGCGATTTCATCGGCGTCAACTTCTTCCTTCAGCATCAATGAGCCGTTCTGTCGCATGCCCTCGATCGCGGCTTCGCGCTGGCGCAGCGTCTTCTCCAGCTCCGGTAACACGCCGTATTGTAGGCGCGCCGCCTCTTCCAGGTCGCTCCGTTGTTCAGCTTGCTCCAAGCTGATACGCGCGTCGTCAATATCTGCTTTTATACTTGATATGCTCTCGATTACCCCTTTCTCGTGCTGCCACACAGCGAGAAGGCTGTTGAGCGCTTCTCGTGCGTCAGCCAATTCGAACTCAAGGTCTTCAAGCCGCCGTATGGATGCATCGTCCTTCTCTTTTCTTAATGCAGCGTGTTCGATTTCCAACTGCATGATCTGGCGTTCAATCTTGTCCAGCTGCTGCGGTTTGCTATCGATCTCCATTTTCAGATGGGCAGCCGCTTCATCGATGAGATCAATCGCCTTGTCCGGCAATTGACGACCGGTCAAGTATCGGTTGCTCAGCGTGGCGGCGGCGATGACGGCGCCGTCTTGAATCCGTACGCCGTGGTGCGCTTCGTAGCGCTCCTTTAGGCCGCGCAATATACTGATCGAGTCTTCGACGCTTGGCTCTGCTACGTATATCGGCTGAAAGCGCCTTTCCAGCGCCGCATCCTTTTCGATGTGCTTCCGATATTCGTCCAGAGTCGTCGCGCCAATCATCCGCAGTTCGCCCCGCGCCAGCATCGGCTTTAGCATGTTGCCTGCGTCCATTGCTCCTTCAGCTTTGCCCGCTCCAACGATATTATGCAACTCGTCGATGAACAGGATTATCTCGCCCCCGCTTTCGGCGATTTCCTTCAGAACCGCTTGCAGCCGTTCTTCGAATTCACCGCGGAACTTGCTCCCGGTCACCAGCGCTGCCATATCAAGCGCGATAATCGTCTTGTTCTTCAGGCTCTCAGGCACATCTCCGTTGACCAGCCGCTGTGCCAGGCCCTCGACTATTGCCGTCTTGCCGACGCCCGCCTCGCCAATGAGAACCGGATTATTCTTCGTGCGCCGGCTTATGACATGGATGAGGCGGCGAATCTCTTCGTCCCGCCCGATGACCGGATCGAGCCTGCGCTGACGAGCATCGGCGGTCAGGTCACGACCGAACTTGCTCAAGCTATCGTAAGTCGATTCCGGGTCCTGGCTGGTAACGCGCTGGTGGCCGCGGATAGCCTGCAGCGCCTGCAATATATCGTCATAGCCGACGCCATTGCGACCGAGTATCTGACCCATTTCTTGGTCTTTTGCCAGCGCAAGCAGCAGATGTTCAGTGCTGGTATATTCGTCGCGCATCTGCTTCGCTTCTTTTTCCGCTTGCGAGAAAACGTCGAGGCTCGCGCGCCCGATCTGAATACCCGAGGCGGGCTGACTTGTGCGCGGCAACTTAGCCAGAGCCGCCTCCAGCTCCGCCAATATCGCGGCAGGCTGTGAGCCTATCTTCTGCAAGATTCGCGGCGCCAAGCCCTCGTCTTGTTCCATCAAGCCGAGAAAAATGTGAACTGGCTCGATAGCAGAGTGATGAAACTCACCCGCGATGCCTTGCGCCTTGAGGATGGCCTGCTGCGCCTTGTTCGTATAGCGACTGAAGTCCATAGCCCCTCCTTTGCCATTGCCTGTATATCAACATTGTGCAGCAACGATGTTGGAAGGATGTATACGCGATGTAAAAACTGTGTTGTGGAATTCGTAGTGAGAAATACGTAGTGAGATTTAACGCTGGCGCGAGCGCAAGATGACGCCGCTGCCATCGAGTGAAAAATATGGCAAATTGGCTGGGATCAATCCTGTCTCGCCATGCGCCAGCATGACCGGTTCATGCTCATCCGCTCGCGCCAGGATCTTGCCCGAGATGCAGGTCAGCGCCTGAAAATGACCTTCAGAGGGAATTGTGAGCTTGTCATTCTTAAGTTCATGTCGCCAGGTGCGAAAGTAGTCGCCGTCAATCAACAGATCACTCGAAGGCTGCATTACCTTTGCATGCGCGTTCAAGTTAGTAACCTGCACAGCTTTATCGATATGCAGCTCCCGCGGCCGCCCGTCCAGCCCCAGCCGTCCCCAGTCGTAGAGCCGATAGGTGAGATCACTCGACTGCTGAATCTCATAAACCAGTATTCCAGGTCCCAGCGCATGAACGGTGTTCGCCGGCAAATATAGTACATCGCCCGCCTTCACCTCAGCGAAAACGAGCATTTCTTCCAGCCGATTACTGCGGGCCGCCTCCGCCATCTGCACGCGCTCAGCGCCCGGCTGCAATCCCGCAACCAGCCGCGCGCCGCGGTCGGCCCAAAGCACGACCCATGCTTCAGTCTTGCCACGAGGTTCACCTTCCAGGCCTTGCGCTTGCTCGTCATTTGGGTGCACCTGTATTGAAAGCCATTCGTTCGCATCGATTAATTTCGCCAGAAGCGGAAAACCGTCTGCGGGATCGCTGTCTTCGCCCAGGAGATCGGCGCCGAATTGCCGCGTCAACTCCTCCAATGTTCTGCCTCTCAAGCTGCCGTTGACTACACGCGCCGTTTCGTGCAACTCCCATGACTCACCGTAGGGCTCTTGCGTTGGCAGCTCCTTGCGCAGCTGTTCGGACAATCGGCGACCGCCCCAGACTTTCACATGTAACGCCGATTGCAGCTTTAGCGGATATAGCGCTTGAGCTTGCATATGTGCTCTCCTGAAGATGGACTGTCGTTGGGCGCTCTAAGACTTGATTATCCTATGTCATTACATGGATATGCTATAATGAGCTTGACTCAGAATAAGTTGATTGTAGGTCGTTTTTATATTGGTAGTCGGTGAATGGCGATGAGCCCTCGCGATGATTGAACAGCCAACACCACAAGATTACCTCGATGACATGCACGCGATAGGGGTCCCGCGCTTGTTTCAGCCGCATCTCGGCGCGCGCGACCGGGCTGCCGGAATCCGCCGCGTTCGCCAAGAGCTCGGACGCTTGCGGACCGAACTCACCTTACAGCGTGACTCGCCGCCTGACGAGGGCATAACTCAATCCGCCATCGAGTTGAAACGCCGCGCGGCGCCACTGAATCTCCTGTTACTGCTTCATGAACAGTTGGTAGACGAGGTCAATGATCTCGAACGCAGTTTGAGCAACGGCAAACCTCTGCCATACAGTTTCACTTTTGGTCGCTTTATCTTTGGCGATGACAGGTCAGGCGAATGGTTTGTCGGGAATCAAGGACAATACGATGACTGGCTCAAGATTCAACAGTTCAAACAACGGTTGGATGCCCTGCGCGTCAAGAGCCATCCCGCGCGTGAACAACTCACGAGTGTCCTCGGTGAACTTGAGGCGCTGAGCGCAACTCACGAGAAGCGGCAGGCAAAAATCGACAACCGCCAGACACGCGGATTTGTTTCGCGGCGCATTGGTATGCTTGTCGTGCTGATCGCAGTCTGTGCCATAGTTGGCGTCCATTACTTCAATTCCTACCGAAATCTGAGCTTGGTGGCCATTGGCTTGGCCCTGACCTGCGCTGTATTGATCCCGGTCGTGATTGCCAACTGGAAAGATCCTCGCACTCGCACGGCGCGCAAACAGCGAAAACTCGAAGAGCAGATCGTTGAGCTTAAGCAGGAAGGCGTCCAGTATCGGCAGAGCTACCAGCCTCTGGAGCTGCAAATTAAGGCGCTGGAAGTGCATTACAACCGTATGATGGACACCTGGGAAGAAGCGCGGCTGGTAAAGAACCGGTTGGACACATTTATTGAGGAGGGGCAGCCACTGCGTGAACGTGTCAACACTATCCGCGCTGAGCTCGATGGACTGCGTCAACAGCGAGACAAACTGCAGAATAAGCTTGATCTGCGCCAGAAGCGCGGCGCATTTTCCCGCCGGATGTTCTTGCACGTCTTGTTGGTATTGGCAACCGGCGCGCTGGGATTCTATCTCCAATACAATGGAGAACAGGATTACGGTTCAGTCGTGTACGGGCTAAGCGCCTTCTGTATCCTGCTGGTGCCCTTGGCGTACATCGATTGGAAGAACTACGACGGCAAGGTCGAATCTAGGCTGCGCCAAATCGAAACTCGAATGCGCCAATTGCAGACCGAAGGCAAGCAAGTGATGAAGCGCTATCATCCGGTAGAGTTGCAGATCAAAACTCTGATTGCGCAGTACAAGCGGACGCGCGCTGGCATCACGACCTCGAATGAGACGCAAGTCAGAGCTTAAGAGTCCGCTGGATCAAAGCGATAGAATGCACCGGCGTAATCTACGACGTAAAGCTCGCCGGCTTCGTCCTCGCCAAAGCTGCTGATCTCCAAGTCCGTGTCCATGAATTGTGCCGTCTGCCAAGCAAGATTGCGATCACGCCAGGTCGCCCAAATTCGCCCGGAGCAATAATCGCCAAAGATGTAAATAGCTTGCAGATCCGGTATCGCCTCACCGCGATAGACATATCCGCCCGTGATCGAACAACCAAGATTTCTAGTGTATTCAAAGATCGGCTTTACGTGATTCGGCGCATTTCCGCCGGCGAAGATATGGTTTCCTTCCCATACGCTCCAGCCGTAATTCTCGCCGCCTGTGCTGTCAGCCGGCTGAAAATCAATTTCCTCCCACTGATTCTGCCCGACATCCCCTATGTACAAGTCGCCGGTCAGTCTGTCGAAACTGAAGCGCCAAGCGTTGCGCAAGCCATATGCCCAAATCTCGTCGTGCGCGTTCGCATCGCCGACGAAGGGATTATCGCTTGGGATAGCATAGGGCGATGCGCCATCCACATCGATCCTCAAGAGCGAACCCAAGAGCAGCCCTCGGTTCTGCCCGGCGCCCAACGGGTCATTCGCCCAACCGCCGTCGCCCAGCGTTATATACAGGTAGCCGTCCTTGCCAAATGCGATATGCCCGCCATTGTGATTCGCGTACGGTTGTGCCAGCTGAAAAATAATTTGCCCGCTATTTGCGTCGGCGAGGAAGGGATTGCTGTCGGACACGGAATACTTCGCCACCACCGTCTTGCCATCGCGATCGGTATAATTTATGAAGAAGACGCCGTTTGAATTGAACTCAGGGTGAAAAGCCAATCCCAATAAGCCTTGTTCCGTAAACCCGGTCCCCAGCGCTGACGGCGAGATAATCCCCGATATGTCGAGGAATGGTTGTGCCGACTGAGAGCCATCGTTGAATATCCAGATTTTGCCGCTCTGCTCAAGCAGGAAAAGACGATTGGAACCATCTCCGGCGTGCGTTATATAGATCGGGCGGTTGAAGTCAGTGGCGATCGCCGTCAGTTGGACATCGGCCGGCGAAGGCGCGGATTCGCGCGCGACGACAATCTCTTCATCTTGGCCCGTAGCCACAAGAGCGGCTAGCAATACGGTGAATCCTGCGATCAATACTCGTATGGCAGTCATCGGCTTTCTCCTCGGCTATGTGCAACTTCCGTAAACCCGTCGACGTTCAGAAGCGCCCGAACTGTCTCGGCAGCAACCAAACTATAGACCGAAAAGCGGCAATTCTTCCAGGCGATTCCCCGCCGCTGCAAGCGCTGTATCTGCAATCGGATAAACTTATCCTTCAACATTCATGTCAAGCGCTGTGGCTGATTCTTGATGAGACGGGACAGGATCGAGTAGTTGTTGGCCCGCTCAGGCGCGTCTATCCGTTCATCGCCGTGAATCTGACGCAAGCAATCCACGAGGTGCGACTCAATAGCGAACTGACTGCGCGTACGGGACTTCAACCAGCTTTCCCCCCAAATCTCGGCGGCGACGCTGATGCAATGCAGCTCCTGTTCAGAACTCGCGGAGTTGAGATTGCTCGGCAGCAATTCATCGATCAAATGCCAGCGCATATCTTGCCACTTGCCAGCCGCGATGATAGCGCCGGCAAACAAGACTACATTACGCCAACGCGCATAATCGTGACAGAGCAGGGCGACTATGTTCTGTGGGAAGGTCCAGCCTTCGGCGCCTTGCCCTCGCAATTCCGCCGGCATCTTACATTCATCATAAAACTCAAGAAGCGCGCATGCTGCCAGGTATTCCTGAATGGTCAAATGAGGAAAGCGATACAAATCCGGCGCATCCGATACCAGGATGCCATTTCGCGTCGCCAGATACTCCAGCACATCCTCGATGCCCGCGCCCAAGCCATTGCCCAGCGACTGCTGCTCAATCAGCTTGTCCAGCAAGCGCGCGCGTTGAATTATCGTCGGATAGCGTTGCGTACTGCGCTGCTCAGAGTGTAATTCATAGGCGATCAACTTTAGGGCCGCCCGCATCCGGTCCAGATTGATGTTCGCCAGTTTTTCATGCAGTTTGTCGGCCGGCGACGGGATGTTCCAGCGATCAAGCAATTCCACGGTATGTTCGTACAATTCGGCGCGTTTGTCCGGCAACTGCTTATAATCTTCATGAATCAAGGTCAGCAGAGCCAGCATCAACGGCTGCCGCGCCAAGGGCCACAGCGCCCGAGTCTCGCGTATGTTCTTGTTGAGGTCTTCCGCCATCAGCGCAGCCTGTTTGGACGCCACCGCGCGCCCGCCCAGTACGCCGGGACGATTCTCGGCCACATTTGCATACCAGCGCTCGATATATGATTTCACCTGCTTCCAGGTGAAGGGCGCCAATTCAGCTGAGGCGAAGCGCTCGGAAAGGCGCCAGCGCGAATCGTAACGATAAGCGTAAGTTCGGCTCGTCACAATTACTCGGCAATTGGGAAAGCGATCTGCCCAATTCTCCACGACCCGCTGCAGAATAATGCGATCCCTTTCTTCATAGACTTCGTCCAATCCGTCCAAGACCAGCAGGCTGCCGTGCGTGGGGACATCGCTCTGCGTCAGATAAGCTTCTAGGTGCGGCGCCAAATTGCCAGTCGTTCGTTTTACATAATTCAGCAAGTGATGCGCCGAAGCTTCAGCTAAGGATTCCGGGAACAGCTCCGGCGTATTGGCGAAGTCACGCAGACTAACATAGATCGGCAATATCGGTCCGTGTATCCACGACGGACCCAGCATCTCCAATCCCTTGACTTTGCTTTGGCGCTCTGCTTTTGGATCACAGGCGAAGGCGAGAGCGGTAACAATATAGCGGCAGAGCGAGCTCTTGCCCGTGCCAGCCGCGCCGGTGATGACAATCAAGGGATGCGAGGCGATCACTTCGAAGACCGACTCTCTTACATAACCCATGTCTTTCTCTATCGCCTGAAAGCGCCGGGCATTCAACTCCTCAACGCCCACATTATGAAATTGCCGTTGGTCAGTCCAGATATCGACAGGCGTATAAAGTTGGTGCAGCGCCGCCGAGGTATGATGTTGAGAGGCGGGGTGGATGGTGGTAGTAGGGATATCCCACTCAGTGCGGACTGCGGCAAGATAAGCCTTGAGCGCTGATTTGTTGCCGTGATAGTGCTCCGCGACGATATTTACATCTTGACCCGCGAAAATTACATGACCACCCGCTGAGATACTGCCGGCTTGTACCCGCACCGCCGATGGATAGTCGCGATATTCGCGCATAGTCTCCAGCAAGTGTCGCGCGAATTGGATCGCTTGCTTGCCCTGATTCGCTGATCCATCAAGCCCGCCGGTCGCTACGATCAACCAGTCCAAGCCGACAACCTCATCGCGGCTTAGCTTATCCGGCAGTAGTTCATTCCGCGCCAGCTCTTCCGCCGTTCGCGCGTAATTGCGGTCGCGATAGATCTCGGTCATGCGCTTGCTCAACGCGTCGCAATAGCGGAACTTCTTTAGAAGCCGGCGCAGAAGCGTCAATTTCGTTGTTGGGTTGGGCATGACCGGCGTTAACACCATCATCACCAGCTTCTGATATGGCGAATCCAGCGTCGATTGGTCCGCCAGCTTTTTGAGCTGAATCCAATGGTTCTGCACGAAATTGCGCCAGGCCGCCGGTGAGGCGATCATCAACTGGCTCGGACCTTTAGTGTCCGGCCTGATAATTGCATTGGCAGATTGCTTTCGAATCTGTTGATTCATGGAGTTGTCTCGCTGTCGAAGATTGCCGTGTGAGGTATGAAGGTATGTCTGCAAGCCTTCGAAATGAATCTGATCCCAGCGTACAGGACTAGCGCTTCCGGCGCCCGGCCTTGGATGCCGATTCAGATCTTCTTTCCCGGGCGGTGCCGCATGATTGCTTCGTGGAAGTTGATGGCGACTTCGCCTGCGCTGGCAAGAATCGCCCCTACAAGCGGTTGATCAAAAAGCGTCAAGGCGGCGGCTGTCAGGGCGGGGGAAAAGCGGAGCAGCGACTTCGCGGCTCGCAGCAGGATACGCGGATTGGGCTTCTTGCTTGTGGTCAATTGCGCTTCGACAGTCTGTAAATCGTGCCTCGCCGTTTCACGGGTCTCCGGCGCCAATTGCCGCTCTTTGTTGATCGTCTGTTCGACATTGCGAATGCACTCCAGCATCATGTCAAGTTCTTGTGGCGTCGTCTCGACGCCGCCGACAGTGACTGTTTGATTCGTATGTTGCGCAACATCGCCGCCGGTCTGCACTTTGACCTGACCGTCGCGCCCGGCGAATACCACATGTCCCGTTACCGACAGGTGATCGATTTCGATATTGATATCCGGCCGAAACTGCTTAGTCGTTTCCAGACTTCCCTTGCTCGATTCCATCTTCAAAGTCCCTTCGTCTGCCTCTCCAAGACCATTGAAAGCGCGGCCTAGGTCAAGCCGACCAATCTAACGCCTATAGACGAATAGCGTACGCGCGGATCCAAATAATAACGAAACGCTGTCTGCGCGCGGTCGCAAGGGCTGACAAAACTGCCGCCCGCCACCGCCCGCCGGTGATCCCGCCCCTCGTCAGTGGCCGCCGCCGTATTGGTCGTCCATTCCCAGACGTTCCCAGCCATATCAAACACGCCGTATGGACTGATCCCCTTGTGATAGCGATTGACCGGTGTGGTTGTCTTCAGGCCGGTCTCCAGTGTATTGCAGTGATCCTCATCATAGTCATCGCCCCAAGGATAATATCGATCATCATCGCCTTTGGCCGCGCGCTGCCATTGCGCCACCGTGGGCAAGGCAACCTTCATCTTAAGCAGGCTGCCCAGCCAGTTTGCAAAGGCCATCGCCTCGTACCAATTAATGTTTTCGCGCGGCAACTTGTCACCGGCGAAGCGCGATTCCGCTACACCCTTGCCTAGCTGGAACCAGCGCTTGGCATGTTCGGAGAAATTCCACCAACGCGGATTCTTGTAGCCGTCTTCGGCCCGCGAAAATATCGCGAATTGCGCGTTTGTCACCGGATACTTGCTAATGACAAAGTTGTCGACTGCCACTGTCATCTCGCCAAAGTCTTCATCCGCGCCATCTATGCTGGCAATCGTGACAGTCCCGTGCGGAATGTCACACCATTGTAGCATAGGCAACACTTCCTTGACTGTGAGCGGCGCATCAGCATCGTCATTTTGTCGCCGCGATAACGGTACCGCCGCCTGAGCAGACGCGCGTGTCGCGCCGGTCACTTTCTGTGGCTGAGCTGCCAGATCCGGGGCGGCCTGGCTGCTCGTCCGCGCAAGTCTCGACCGACTGTTTGCATTTGTCTCAGCCTGGGTTGATGTCACGCCGGAAACCTGCCGAATGTTGTTGGCAGGTCTAGGCCTGCTTCTGGACGATCTGCTAGACGGCGTCTCCATTTCACAGTGGCGCCACAGACCCTGCGGGTCATAATCGCCAAATTCTTGCCTGAATTCCTCCAGCGACTCGCAAGCCAACTGTCTCATGCCTTCAAAAGCGAACAGCGCGACGATGTGCTGGTACTCTCGCTCAACTTCGCGCGCTTGACTGCGTTCATTGACAGCCGATTCAGCAATCCGCAACAGCTTGTCCAAGCTCACGAATCGCGACTGATAGCCGCTCGCCTGCGCCTGCTTTAGCAGCATTACGGCTCGGTCATAGTCTCCATCTTCCAGCGCTCCAACCGCCTCGCTTATCGATACTGTTGGTTTCACACTCGGCGCCGGGCCGCTTCCACCATCCTTGATTGCAGCAGGCCTGCCCGGTGACGACGCTCGCTGTCGCTCCACCATAAGAATCGCATTCAATAGCTGAGAAACATTTTCCACTGTCAAACTGTCCGAAAGGTCTACGTACTGCCAGTCTTTCATCGTCTCCGGCAGTACCGTCTCGCTATTGATCAGCACCGGAATGATGTCGCGCTTCAGCCTTATCGCCAGTTCCAGTTCGCGTCGACAGTAGAGCGACGCCACTGAATCCGGCGACAGCAGATAGACGAATACTTCGCTCCAATCCAGCCGCCGCAGAATCTCCTTCCACCAGTCCTGCCCGGCATAGAGTCGCTGATCGTACCAAACATCGTGCGCATGCAAGGTTTCAATGATACGGATACAGTAGGGCTTATCCACCCTCGCATAACTAACGAAGATTTTCATGCGCCCGTCCAATCCTCGGCGGCATGGAGTGAATCTAGCAGCGACCGACTTTCTACACTATCTATCCGGCGTAGGGTCTGTATCGCCAGGTCCCGCAGCGACTCGCCTTCCCAGGACGGCTTCTCGCCGTCTTCAAGCAATTGCCGCAAGATAGGGATGTCGCTCTCGTCCATAAAGGGCGAAAGCTGTTGCAAGGCAAAATGCCTTATGTGCGCGAAGCTGTCACTCAAGGCCAATTCCAGCCATGGGCGCGCATCTGTCACGCTGATCTGGCAGAGAGACTTGAGCGCCGCCAAGCGAACAAAATCATCCTGCTCATGCTCTAGCGCCGCAGCCAACGGTTCTATCGCCAGTGTCTCCCGCATTTCGCCGAGCGCTTCCGCCGTCGCTTCACGCACTTGCTTATGCGATCTCTGCAAGAGAGGCACAAGTTGAGCCGCCGACTCCACAGCTTGCAGTTCTACCAAAGCGCGAATGGCCGCGACCTGTACAATCCAGCTTGAATCCGTCAAGCAAGCGCTGAGCGCAGCAATCGCCGCGCGATCGTGCAGAACTGCCAGCGCCTCAGCCGCCGCCCAGCGTACACTCCAGTTGCCATCGCTCAAGGTTTCACAGAGCAAGCGCCTTATCTCGCCATTGTCCCGGCCACGCATGTGCCGGGCGAACTTGCGCAAGAACTTTGCCGCCTTCTGTGTCCTGCCCCAGTCGTCATCTCGCAGCACCTGCAAAGTGCGCAGAATCTTTTCCTTATCACTATATTTGCTTCGCGCGCCTTCTATTGTCCCGGAAACGTCGGCGGGCGTACTGTCTCCACCTGTGACCGATGCTTCAAGTCTGTCGATAGCTTCGCGCGCCCGCTGTCCTATGGTCCCGCCACCTTGGGCCGGAATACGCATATCGTTCCGCAGCTGGCTCAATTCACTAGCCGCCACTGCGTTTCGTGAATCTCCAAGAATCGTAATTGCTGCGGCAACAGCTGTTGGATTGGCGCTATCGAGCAAGTCATAAAACACATCGTATTCGTCTAGCTCCGCGCCTCGCAGCAGCTCTGTCATCGCCGTTACGGTCTCGCTGTCGGGATCCGAAAGCGCGGCGACCAGTGCTTTCTGCGCTGCGATCTCGCCATCAAACTTGCATAGGATCTCGTAGGCAGCCAGCCGGACGCGCTTATCATCGTCAGCTGTAGCTTCCAACAACAGGGGCAGTGACTCGCCTGCAGGAAGACCGGCCAAACTGTTGACGCCACGATGTCGTTGCTGCCAGTCGCTATGGCGAAGCCGCATGGCCAAATCCGCCGGCAGGCTGCCGACCGCTTTCGGTTCCGCCTGCGCCGAGATCTTGTCGAACACTGACCCACCATAAAGCAACGCGTCGACATTGCTTCCGGCGATAACAGTCGCCTCGGGCGGATCACTCACCACATTAGCGATGTCGTCTACCAATTGCTGAAATCCTTCTCGGTTGGGCAAATGCTTGATGGCTCCGGCAATGAGCTGGTGGAGGGCGGCAGCTTCACCTGCGGCCAACACTGCCGTGTCAACCTCCTCAGGCAAGTCGACATGTTTCGCCGCGATTTGTGCCAGGCCGATGGCGATATCGCGCTCGTCGCTATTCACTGCAATATCGTAGAACTCCGGATTTAGCGTCAGCCGGCGGGCATCGGCAAACGCGAGCAATCGACTTGTCACCCAGCGTTTGCGGGCGGAAAGAGCCATGATGACCGAAGCGCGATGCGCGGCGTTATCTTGCGACCAGCGCAGCACCCGCGCTAGAATTTCGGAGTAGGCATACTTCATCAGCGCAAGCAGGACTTCGTCCAAATCATCGCGCTCCGCCTTCTCCAGATAGTCAAGGAGCAGAATCGCGCTCGGCAGGTACTTCAATTCGCCCAGAAGCCAAATGGCGTTGCGGCGCAGCTCCTCATCCTGCTGCTGCGACAGCTTGACAAGGTAAGCGATCGAGCGCGACAGACTGTATGCCGAAAGTTGATCTGCAGCGGAAACCGTAGCGCCGCGATCGACGCCTGCGACGCGCTCTATAAATCCCACCGGTATTTCCAGCGGCAACGCGCTAATCTCGTACCATAACCACAGCTGAAGCTTATTGTTCAGCTCGCTCAATAACCCGATGAGCAGGTCGGCTGTCTTGTCTGGCTCAGGCAAGTCGGCGATAGCGCCGCGGAAGGCGCCTTGCGCGGCCGCATTCTGCCCGCAAAGATAAACCAGCTTCCTGACAAAAATCTCCTGATAGCTGGCGTAGACAGCCGGGTGCCGCCGCAGACATATTCCGGCCAGAAAGGGATCAATCTCGGCGATCTGGTCTATGATTCGCTGGCGATTCTGCTCGCCGACAGAGTCGACTACCAATAACGTTATGCTGTCCCATTTGCTTGCTTTGCGGCCTTGCGCGGCGCCAAAGTCGGGACGCGTCAAGTATTTGACCAAGCCATCCTTTTTGAGATTCTCCGCCGCAAGATACCACTGAATCAACTCCGACTCGAATCGAAGTAACGTCCCGCTCTCGACGAGCAGGCCGATGTCCAGCGCGAAATCGATAACGCGCGCGTCGCTCACTTGTCTATCGGTATCAGCTCGAGCGAAAAATCGATGTTTGTCTCGCAGCATCATCGTCCATGCCAGCCCTTGAAGCGCTGTCAAGATCATATCGGGATTCAAGCCCGGCATCCTCGCCGATATCTGCTGGCTTCGCAGCCGGATCAGCGCCGGCAGCGGATTCGATTGCCATTGATTGTAGGCAAGCGCGCGGTCCGCCGAGAGCAACTCTAGTCCAATGCATAGATAGGCCAGCGGACTGTTCTCTATAAGGGCGCTTTTTTGCCGCAGGAGCTGCCTGAAGCTATTCTGCTGCTCCAGCGTCAATGACCCTGCTGCGAATTTCTGTGCCAAAGGCGCGCTCAAGCGACCGATCTTTACGGTCGGCATTGTAGGAAAAGCGCCGTGAGGGTGTCTTGAAAGCATGACAAAGCGCTGGTTTGGGCTCGCATCGACCCACTTGGCCACGTCGGCAGCGTGGCCCGGGTATGCGCCGGCAAAATCACACCAATTGTCGAGGACCACTAGGGCTTGCTGGCTCTGAAACCAATGCTGCCAATAAGAAAGCAAGGGCCAATTTGCTTCAATGAACGCATCAAGGGATCTCGTAGAGTCATCCCAACGCGCCATATCAAACCAGATGGGGGTGGCGGCCAGCTCGTCCCTTAGCGCGATATGCGCCTGCGCCAGCGTCAACAAGCGCGCGAAAAATGTCTTGCCACTACCGGTCTCGCCTTCAACGATGAACTGCGTTTCGTCTTTCGACCAAGTCGACAAATCGGAAAACGGAAAAGCAATTCCCGACTTTAGTCCCGCGAATTCCCAGTCATGCAGCAAACCAGCATGGTACGAACGTGGTCTGATATCGCTGGCGCCCGGCGCCTCGCTATTCCGCAATGCTGCCCAGGAGGTCGGCATTCTGGTGAGAGCCAGTTCCGTCTCCTGAATATATTGACGCAGATAATCCAGGCGCTCGCCGGTCTTGGGTACCGCCTCTGATTGTGGAATCTGGCTCAGCAGATTTTCCACGCTGAGGTCACTGGGATCGTCGAACCAGCGCCGAAAGTCCACCCAGTCGCTGAAGGTATAGTCGGAGATCACCTCGGTCGAAAAGTTGCGAGCGATGACTGCAGTAACAGCAATGCCGCGCTCGCGGAAATACTCAAACTCAGCGCGACAATTCGCCGACTGCAAATAATCATCCGAGACGATGGCGATTACGCCCGTGGCTCGCGCGCGCGCGTCGCGTATCTCTTTTTGCCAATCCGCAGTCGGCTCGACTTCAAAGCGGTCTAGCCATACCTTGCGATAATAGCGTAACAGCAGGGTAGCCAGCTGAAAGGCATAAGCGAGATCAATATTGTGGTAGGAAACAAAAACAAAGCTCTCGTTGATGACGGAACCCCTTGTTGCGCCTATGCGGCAATGCCCGCACCTCAATTATACTCTTGCGCCGCTGCCGTGTTGTCCAATACAGGCACAATTCTCTCTGCTGTCAAGTCGTCCAAACCTGTTGCCAGCGACCGCGATCCGCTATGATTCGCAGCCTGGCATCAAGCTCATGAGCGTTGTAATGATGAGGAACTCCTGTTTCTGGCGCGGCACAATTTATGGCATCACCGCCGCCAGCATCTGGGGCAGCATGTACGTCGTATCGGATATTGTCCTCGAGGTCGTGCCGCCCTTTACGCTGCTGAGCGCCCGTGTGCTGCTGGCGTTGCTGGTTTTGCTGCCGATCAGCCGGCGTCTGGGTCACTCTCCGCCAAATCGGCAGATTCTTCCCGGCCTGTTGACGGTTGGCTTGGTCGGCATCGGTATAAGCCTCGGCGCGCAGTTTGTAGGTACGGACTTGTCTACCGCAGTAAACGGAGCCTTGGTCACCAGCGCCTCGCCAGCCTTTGTCGTCTTGTTTGCGCTCATCATCCTGCGCGAGAAGCTGACCGCAGCAAGCCTTGCGGCCATCGTTCTGGCTTCAGTGGGAGTCCTGATAATCCTCGACCCGACTTCGGCAGACTTCAGCTCCGACACCTTCATCGGCGATGTCTTCCTCGCAATTGCCGCTGTCACCTGGGGTTTGTACTCTGTTCTCGTCCGCCGAGTCTCCATGCGCTATACCGTTTCCACGCTAACGGTGACTGTTGTGGCCTTGTTCGCTGGCTTGCTGATTTCCATACCGGGCAGCCTGCTTGAACTGTCGCAGCGTCCTCTCGGCACTATCAGCCCCGGTATTGTGCTCGGCGTGCTCTACCTCGGTCTGATATGTACGGCCTTCGCCTTGCTTCTGTGGAATCGCGCGTTTGCCTTGGTATCTGCCACTGCCGCCTCGCTCTTCTTCTTTGCGCAGCCTATTGCCGGCGCCATTCTCGCGGCTGTATTCCTGGGTCAAAGCATGACCTCTGGCTTGTGGCTGGGCGGCGCTTTGATTGCCCTCGCCGTGCTCTTCTCCCTGCTTCGTCCGGCGCAGGCAAGTGCTACCCGGCAAGCAGAGATCTAGCTTCTCGCGCCATCTTCAGCAGCCTGAATCGCCGTATCTCAGCGAAGAATCTAGCGATTTCTTCCAGATTGTCTGAGTGGTGATCTTCCTTGAGTCGTTCGTAGTGGGACGGATCAGTCAAGTAACCAATGTCTTGTTTGACGCCAGCCAATCCACGCAAGGTCATGCCACAGGTATAGCCAATCCGCGCAAGACGCTTATCGCCACGCCAGCCGGTGTCGCGCAAGCCTCTGACATAGCCGGCAAATACTGTCTGATCCAGTTCATCGGCGAACACTTGCGTAAATCCCTCGTAATACAGGCTGACCGCTACCAGTGATACCAGGTCCTCGCCGATCCCTCCAATACCAGCCAGCGCCCAATCGATCATGAACACTTCGCGATTCCGATACATGACATTGCGGCGAAAAGCATCAAAGTGGCAGAAGGTCCGCGGCAGTTTTGCCAATGCCCGGCGGAATATCTCCCGGCCGCGCCAAATCGCCTCGATTTCGGCTCTAGCTTCTAGTGGCAATGTGATCCGCGCCAGTGGATTTTCCAGCGATAGCTCAAGCTGATCAAATGTGTTCGCCAGCGCCGGCACGATGGCGCTATGCCAATCCTTGGACAGCCAATTCGCATCTGGAAGGGCAGATGCCTCAAGCCAGGTCCCGTTGAACCTACCTAGTCGCTCAGCGATGTCCGCAAAATCTTCCAGCGACCAGTCGCCTCTTTCATCGGCAATATCTTCCATCCAGATCCAGCAAGCATCCTCAAATTTCTCCACTCGATAAATACGCGGCAGAATAAAGGACCCGTCCGGCAATTCGTCAAGTAGTCCCGATCGATAAAGCTCGTATTCGCGTTTCCAGAAGTAAGGTGATTGCTCAGTTTCGTTCTTTCGCTGATACAGGATCTTCAGTATCAGCGATATCTGGCGCCCGTCCGCGATTGCCAATGTGAAACGGTAGAGCGCCGTTCCTCCGATGGCGCCACCGTAGCCCCCGTGTATCGACTTGCGATCCCATGCGGATACAACGATGTCGGCGTGACCGGTGGCGATCCGCGCCAACTCCGCCAAATACGAGGTAGAAATTGTAGGAAGATGATTCTGCTGACCGCCCGGGTCTGTATTGGACGCCATTGCGCTCAGTCGATGCCGAGGTAGGTCTTCTGAACGGTCTCATTTCGCTGCAAATTGGCGGCCGTGTCGCTGATGGCCACCTCGCCGCTTTGCAGCACATAGCCGCGGTCGGCGATCTGCAGCGCCATGTGAGCGTTCTGCTCAACAAGCAAGATGGTGACACCTTCTTGGGCGATGCGCTGAATCGTATCGAACACGCCATCGACCAAAACTGGCGCCAGCCCCATCGACGGCTCATCCAGCAGCAGCAGGCGTGGCTTCGCCATTAAAGCGCGCGCAATCGCCAACATTTGCTGCTCACCGCCGCTCAAGGTTCCCGCCAGCTGCTTCCTGCGCTCCAGCAAGCGTGGGAATAGCCCGAATGCAACATTCATATCGTCCTTGATACCGCTGTCCCGCCGCGTATATGCGCCCATGTCCAGGTTTTCTTCCACCGTCAGCTTTGCGAAGACGCCGCGCCCCTCGGGCACCATCGAAATGCCCTTCGATACCAAGGTGTCTGCGCGCGCGGCCGAAATGTCCTCACCATCGTAAACGACCTGTCCGTCGCTCGGCTCCATCAAGCCGGATATCGTACGCAATGTCGTTGTCTTGCCGGCGCCGTTGGAGCCGATCAAGGCGATAATCTCGCCGCTGTCCACCATTAACGAGACACCCTTTAGCGCATGGATATTGCCGTAGTAAGTATGAATGTCATTGACTTCCAGAAGTGCCATGGCAACTTTCCGTCTATTATCAGTCTTCCAGATTCTGACCGCTTGCCGCGGCCGCGCCACGTCCGAGATATGCTTCGATTACGTCTGGATTAGTCTGAATCGCGGACGGCAAACCTTCGGCGATCTTCCGTCCGTAATCGAGAACCGTGATATGCTCCGAAATGCCCATAACGACGCGCATGTCATGCTCTATCAGTACTACCGTAATGCCGAGCTCGTCCCGCAGACGGCGGATAAAACCAGTCGTTTCGATCGTTTCACGCGGATTCATGCCCGCAGTCGGCTCGTCCAGCAAGATCAACTTGGGTTTGCTGGCCAATGCCCGCCCGATCTCCAGGCGCCGCTGATCGCCGTAAGGCAGATTCTTTGAGAGCATATCGCCCTTGCCCTCCAAGCCGACATATTGCAGCAGTTCGCGCGCTCGGGCCTCAGTGCTCTCGTCCTCCTGCCGCGTCGAGGGCAAGCCCAAAATCGCCCCGATCCAGCTGGAACTAAGATGTGGCTCTTGACCGACCATTATATTTTCAATCGCCGACATATTGTTAAACAGGCGAATATTCTGGAAAGTCCGCGCAATGCCGGACCGCGTGATTTGGTCCGGGGATTTGCCAGTGAGCCGTGCCCCGTCAAACAGTATCTCACCTTCATCGATCTGATAGAAACCGGTGATGCAATTAAAGAATGTCGTCTTGCCTGCGCCGTTCGGACCAATGATGCTGGCGATGGCGCCCTCAGGTATGTAAAAGTCGAGATTGTCCACCGCCACCAAACCGCTGAAGCGCTTGGTCATGCCATTGGCTTCCAGAATTCGTTTCTGTCCGTTTTTTCGCTTTGCGGCCATGAAGCTGTCGTCCTCCCGCGCTATTCCGCTGTCACCGCTTTCGCATTGACAGCTGCCCTGATTTCATGCGTAACCAGAGTCGAAGGTATGAAACCTTGTGGACGCTTGATCATCATCAGGACCAGCAGCGCGCCATACATCAAGAATCGAAAATCTGAGAACTCCCGCAGCAGCTCTGGCATGCCGATAAGCACAACCGCGCCCACGACTATGCCTGGATTGCTGGCGATGCCGCCGACGATTATCAGACTCAGAACGTTGATGGAAATGAAAACCGTGAAGCTGTTGGGGAAGACCGTGCCAACTTTGGCAGCGAATATCGTACCGGCCACGCCACCGGTTGCCGCGCTGAGCGTGAATGCCAGCAATTTGGCGCGGGCTGTGTCGATTCCCATGGCGGTCGCCACATCTTCATCCTCGCGGATCGCCATCCATTGCCGCCCCGTCCGCGAGTTGTTCAATCGTATCGATACGAATAAGGTCACCAAACTAGCCACCAGCACAATATAATACAGTTGCTCCGGATTCCTCAGCTCGGTACCCAGGAAAATTGGCTTGGGTATCGCTTGCACACCCTGCGCGCCGCCGATTATCGGTTTGAGCCAATCGGAAATCGCCAGCTTGCCGATAATCTCACCGAAGCCCAGTGTCGCGATCGCCAGATAGTCGCCGCGCATCCGCAACACTGGCACGGCAAAAATAAAGCCGGCGAACATTGCCGCGAGCAGCGCCACCGGAATGACCATCCAAAAAGTAAAAACACCATCCAACCGGCCCAAAGGTCCGATGGACGTCAGCACAGCCAGGATGTAAGCGCCCACGGCGTAATTGGTCACGTAGCCCAAGTCAAGCAAGCCCGCCAGTCCGATCGCGATATTCAAGCCGAGACCCATCAATACGAAGATACCGATCGTTACCGCTACATCGCTCAAGGTGCGCCCGATCAGCCAGGGCAACAGCAGAAGGATACCGGCAATAACCACCATGCCGACGCCGTTCACGGTCCTCCGCTGCGCTGCCTCCATGTTGGAGAAGCCCTTCTTGACCTGTTGCCCGAACATCGCCCAAAAGAAGCCAGCCGCGACACTGATGATCAAGAGCATCAGCGCCGGTCTCTGCCGTAAAGTATCGCGTTGGAAGATCTCTCGCATCGTGTCGCGGTCCAGATTCTCTTGCAGAATCAAGCGCGCCGTCTCGCCAAATGCGCCGACCAGCAGTGTAAGTCCGAATCCGTAGAGTAGAGCGCGCCGCGGAATCGGCGGGATTACGTAAAATGTTGACCCGACCACGCCCGCTAGAACCGACGCAAACGCAAAAGTGAGAACGCCAGTCAGAAGCTCCTGGCGATGGTCAAAGGTCACAACATCGACCCAGTCGCGATTGATATTGACCAGCACCGAACGCAGGTCGCCTTTGGTCTCAAAGATCAGCGCGAATGAGAAGGTGATGACGCCAATCAGCAGTGCCGAGATGAGCCATACGCCTGTGACCAGTTGAGTATTGCTGCCCTGACGCTGCATCCGCCAGGCAATAATAGTCGCAATCACAAAGGGAATAAGCCGCAAAGTAATAGCGAGCAAAGCGCGATATTCGTCCGAATTGAAAATCAGAAGAACCACCGTCGGCATCGCCGTTAGCAAGCCGACCGCTAGGCCTCCAGCGAGCACGGCTGCAACTCCTGCGCCCCCGTCTCCCAGTCGGTTAGCCGCCGAGAAGCCAGCTAGAAATGGCGCCAGCAGCAGCAGCAACTGGCCCAGGCTTATCACATCGTTGACGACTTCACGCTCATGAAAGGCAGCGATCATGCCAACAGCGCCCGTAAACAGAATGAACGCGCCGGAGAGCAATCCCAAGGTAAGCACAGTTCGCGTGTTATGCGACCTCAGCATATCCATGGCGCCCTCCTATGCCTTGGTCTCGGACAAGCGTTCGCCGAGGATGCCTTGTGGGCGGAAGATGAGCACCAACACCAGCATAGTGAAGGCTATCACATCTTTCAGCTGATTTGCGCCAGGTATCCCGAGCCCGGCAAGCACCAGGTTCGGGCCGATCGCTTCAATCACTCCCAGGAACAATCCGCCGAGCATCGCGCCCGGAATATTTCCGATGCCGCCAAGTACCGCCGCCGTAAAGGCCTTGATACCCGGGATGAAGCCCATATAGAAGTTGACACCCTGTGGCCTGAACAACCCATTGATGACACCGGCTGAACCCGCCAGGAAACCGCCGACGCCAAAGGTAAACATGATGACCCAGTCGATATCGATCCCCATCAATCTGGCGACTTCCTTGTTCTCTGATACCGCCCGCATGGCTTTGCCCACCCGCGTCCGCTCGACCAGCCAATACAGGCAGAACATCAGGATCAGCGCGGAACAGAACACAAATATCTGAACAAAGGGTATGCTGATGCCACCAAGTTGAATCGCCCCCTGCAGCGCCTTGACGCCCGGGTAAGCCTTAAAGCCCGATCCATACAGACCGCGGAAGGTGTATTGCAGAAAGAAGGAGGCGCCGATGGCCGTAATCAGCGGTACCAGGCGCGGGCTGCCACGTAAGGGGCGATACGCAATGCGCTCCAAAAGTATCGCCACGCTCATCGACACAAGTCCCGCAAACACAATCATAAGCGGAATCGCCAGGAATGGCTGCTCGTTTAAGAAGCCAGTGCGGTTAAAGGCCTCGGCGAGGAATACTGTGGAAAATGCCCCCGCCATGAATACTTCGCCGTGCGCAAAATTTATCATCAGCAAGATGCCGTATACCAAGGTGTAGCCGAGAGCGATCAAGGCGTAGATGCTGCCTTGCGATAAGCCCGCCGCAAAAAGGTTTACCCATTGGGCAAATGATATGCGACCCGAAGACAAAGTGTTCCAGGCGCCAACAATTACCGCCAGCACGATGATTATACGGAATATATCTATTGTGAAGTCGACCAAGGAAAAGTCGTCAGATCTCAATTTGAACATTGGCGACTCCGTTGCATTCTTGTGATGGGAATGTCGAGCTCAAAGATGCTTCAAAATGAATTTTTGCCGATAATTGGCCGATATTAAATTAGTCGCCTGGCTCGACTGCGAAGTTCCAAGCCACCGGTGGCGGCCAATTGTCATCATACACTTCGGCTTCCGTAATCACAAACATCGCCAGGGCGGTGCCGGTCGCGCAGTCACCGGCGAAAGGCGACGTTTCCGTACAGGTCAAGTTGCCCGTCAAGCCAGGGTAGCCGTCGGTGGCAGCCAAAGCCTCGCGAATTGCGCTTCTGCCGATGATCAGACCGCCGTCATAGGTTTCCAACGCAACTGCGGCAACCGCATTGAGCAAAATATTGGTTGCATCGTAGGCATGCGCATGGTATCCGCTCGGTGGTGTGCCACCAATCTCCAAATCCCATGCTGCAAGTAGCTCGTCGTATTCGGCGCCGCTTACCAACGGGCCGGAAATATATACGCCTATGGCTGCCGCACCCGTATTTTCAGGAAAACCCGCTACGAAACTTGCGCCGCCGCCAATGATATCGGTCTCTTCCATACCAGCGATGTGCGCCATCTGCGCGGCGAAGAAATTGACTTCCGGCTCAAATAGGGGCAAGTAGATGACATCGGGACGTTGCACCGCGATTTCCGTCAGAATCGAAACCATGTCCGTATCGCCTTTGTTAACGGCGCCCTCGAAGACGACCGTTCCGCCCATTTCAGCAAACGTGTCTGCGACCACGCGAGACAGGCCTTCAGTGTAGGGATCGCCATCGTGTACTGTTGCGATCTTCTTCGCGCCCAAGACATTGGTAGCGAATTCGGCGCTGCGCATCCCTTCCATTAGGCCGTTATGGCTGGTTCTGAAATAACCGGGCAGATGCGAGCCGCCCGCTTCGATGTCATCATTAGTCAGACTCGGCGATGTATTTGACGGCGCGATCATGATCATGCCAGCCTCGCTAATGATCGGCATCGCGCCCTGGGCCGCGCTCGAACAATTTGTACCGATAACGCCGACTATGGTTTCATCCGAAGCTAGACGCTGTGCCGCCGTCTGGCCGCCTTCCGCTGTACACAAGCTGTCTTCCACGACTAGCTCGATTTCGTGGCTTAGAAGTTCGCCATCACGATCGAGGATCGCTAGCTCAATGCCTCCGAGCGAATCCTCGCCCAGATAAGACACAGCGCCTGACACAACGAGCATGGCGCCGACGGCGATTGGCTCGTCCGGTCCCAATTCGACGCAACCGAACGGGTCCTCGCAAACTTGATCGGCTCTCATTGGCATAACGCTTGAGGCCAGCAAACACAAACCGACTAGCACAGATGCAATTCGACTCCTAACAGGTCGTTCCTTCTATGAGCGGCTGCGAAACTGAACATGAAAGATAGTGTTCTGCGAATGTAACTTTCCCACCGAAAGCTACCTGCCGCGGCGCAGAAATTATTGGAAATTAGCGAAGGACAAGCCGAAGCGTCAATCTCCCCAGCTTGTCCTTGACTGTACCTATGCTACTTGGTCGATCTGACCTACTCGTCCATCATCGACATCGAGAGATCCCATACCACCGCTGGTGGCCAATTGCCATCAACCTCGGCTTCGGTCATTTCGAAAATGGCGAGCGCCGTACCGGTCGCGCAGTCACCCGCAAAGGGCGATTCGCTCTGGCAAGTCAACGAACCAGTCAAGCCTTCGTAACCTTCGACCTTTGCCAGCGCGTCACGCAACGCCTGGCGCCCAATGCTGGCACTGCCATCGTCATATTCATGAGCAACCGCCTCAACCGCATCCAGCAGCATGTTGGTCGCGTCATAGGCATGGGCATGGAAGCCGCTCGGCGGGACGCCGCCAAACTCTTCATCCCATTTTGCCAGGAACTCTTCATATGCCTCGCCAGTAACCGACGGACCAGACATGAAAATACCCAGGGAGGCATCGCCAGTGTTGTCAGTGAAGCCAGCTACCAAGCTGCCGTCGGCGGTCATCATGATTGTGCCGTCCAAGCCCGGTGTAGTTACCAGCTGCGCGGCGATAAAGTTCGATTCTGGCTCAAACAGCGGGAAGTAGAGCACATCCGGGCCGCTCGCTGCGATCTCAGTCAGGATCGCGGTCATGTCAGTATCGCCCTTGCTGACGGCGCCTCGGAACACCACTTCGGCACCCAGTTCAGCGAAAGTATCCGCCATCACATTGGCGAGACCTTCGGTATAGGGATCACCATCATGAATCGTCGCCAGGCTGCCAGCCATCAAAACTTCAACGGCGAATTGCGCCGCCATCGCGCCTTGGAACAGGTCGTTATGGCCAGTACGGAAGTAACCAGGCAGGTATGCGCCGCCCGCGGCGGTATCGTCATTCGTCAGGCTCGGCGATGTATTCGACGGCGATATCATCAACATCCCCGCTTCACTGATAATCGGCAGCGCGCCCTGCGCGGCGCCGGAGCAGTTGGTGCCGACCACGCCGACGATCGTCTCATCTGCAGCGATGCGCTGTGCCGCCGATTGACCGCCTTCCGCATTACACAAACTATCCTCTACCACCAAAATGACATCGCGACCCAAAACCATGCCATCACGATCGTTTATCGCAATCTCAATTCCACCTTGCGAATCTTCGCCCAGGAATGAGGTTGCGCCGGAAACCGTGAGCATGGCGCCAACAACGATCGGATCATCGGGACCTAAGTCAACGCAGCCTAGCGCATCCATACAGTCCCCTTGCGCGAACGCCGGGATACTGAAGGCAACAAGCAGGCTCAACAACATGAGTAAAAGGCATAAACGTTTCATAGCTTCTTATCTCCTTTATCATAGAAATACATCGCGCCCTCTGCGCGAATTTATTTATTATACTAAAATTCATGCCCCTTGTATAATTTTTATGAAACACGAACCAACTTTGTAGACCAATTTGTGTGAACATGCCGGCTGATGCTTGAGTCCACACACCAACATCGGCATTCTCTGGAAACTGGTTCGCCCGGAAATTCAAGAATCGAGGCGCGGGAGAAACTCCAGTTGCAGCCGGTCTACATCTTTCAGCCGACGCTTAGTTCCGCCAGCCCATTATAGCGGAGTACAAACAGGACTACGATGTAACATTTCTATTCTTGGGCCATATTGTACAATCAGCGCTTGCATTCCGAGTACGCCATATCGTGAAAATACTAATCGTCGTTTCATCCCTGGACCTCAAACAACCTTTCAGTGCCACGCCTGCTTGGTGGCAACTGATGAAAGGTTTGTACGAAATCAATGTGGAAGTCATCGCCACGCCCTATCAAGGCGCCCCCGTCGAAAGCCTGTGGTGGCGTTCACTGCCCAATCCGGCGCGCTGGCAAGGCGATCTGTTCAAGGCAGTAAGAGATAGCGCCCGTTCGATCCTGCCGGCTGGTTTAGGCCCGAGATCTGACGGCGAGTCAAGTGAAACAATGTCCGACCGGGCGATACGGCGGGTCGCGCAGTCAACAATCGCCCCACTTTGGCGCCAACATCTCGAGCGTGTCCTTACAAGCGAGCAAGATGTTGACGCGCTGCTGTTTTTGACTGTGCCCCTCAATCATCTCAAGGGTATTCCGCGCTATATATCTGACAAATTCAAGATTCCAGTGTTCTATTACGATGGCGACGTTCCCGCGAGCCTGCCAAACATGAAAGGATTCGCCTCCGGCTTCCGTATCTACCAAGGCGCCGATCTCTCCGAATACACCGCCTTCATCAGTAATAGCAGCGGTGGAGAAGAGCTGCTGCGCCAGCTTGGCATCGAGCATGTCCACACTGTCTGCTACGGCGCGGATCCCGCGGTTTTCAGTCCAGTCTCTCTACCGGAACAAGATATAGACCTTTTCTTCTACGGGCATGGCCGGGAGTATCGTGCCGAGTGGATCGACCGAATGATCACGATTCCCTCGCAGCGCATGCCCCGGGCGCAATTCGCCGTCCGCGGTACCAACCTGGGTGACCTGGCCGAAGCGCGACAGCTGCCTTATCTGAGCTTCAGCAAGCTGCGCGAATATGTCTGCCGCAGCAAAATTAATCTATGCATCACCCGCGGCGCCCACGCCAGCGTCCACGGCTCATCCTCGTCGCGTCCCTTTGAGCTGGCTGCTTTGGGCGCTTGCATCGTGGCGAATCCCTACGACGGCATTGAAGAGTGGTTCGAACCAGGAAAAGAAGTGATCGTTATAAAATCCGTCGAAGAAGCGCTAGACCGATACCAATATTTGCTAACGCGCGAACGTGAACGCGAAGCCATCGGCGCGGCAGCGCGCGAGCGTGTCTTGAAACAGCACACCTTCCGTCACCGCGCTCAAGAACTGGTCAGCATTATCAAGCAATACATCTAAGTAATTCCAGGTTGGTCATGCGAATCTCCGAAACAAGACCCAATGTATGAGCTTAATTGTACGGACTTATTGTAGCGGCCACCTATCAGGTCGCCCGAAATCCGCTCCGCCCTGTCGTTCACCACATTATCATTGCTTTCCTTGAACAAGTTATGTGCCTTCTAAAGCGGAATAAGCGCCTTTCTCTCTATGGGATGCCCGCCATAAAGACGGCGCGAGCGGGTATGCGCTGGGGGCGCAAACGCGACCATATAGTCGCCACTCCCACGCTAATCCCAGCTAGCGTCAAGCCATGATCCCGTCCATCCCAAGCTGCTTCCAACCCGCCAAATGGCCGAATGGCCGAAAAAACATTTCCGTCGATCATAACACGGACATGATCCAGACGCGCCGCCAAGAATTATCACAAAACGCCCATTTTATGATAGAAAAAAGTTTACCCTCTATCGATTATCAATTATCAATAACCTGTCAACTTGTCCAATTCGCTCGCCCAGTCCGCGCCGGCGTGGCCTTGTCTACATCGGTTCGCGGAATCCTGACATTTTGTAGGACAAAGATGTTTTCCGTCTCCGACAACAACTTCCGACAACAACCTTCAATACCCCTCTTTACCCTCAGTATTTCCAGGTTAGCCATGCTAAACTCCTCAGCAACACTTTTTGTAGGGCCGACTCAATTGTCGCCAGAATTCCGGTCCACCTTAGTGTTCACCAAATCCTCATTGCTCTCATTGAACTACTTAACTTGCCGACCACAAAACAACTGGCTTATCATAATCCAACCCAAGGAGACTCAAATATGGCTGTAGACTTGAGTAAGGCGCGTGATTTTGTGTACCGCTCTGGCACACTTTTCGAGCGCGCGCTTTTTGCCTGGCTTTTTGACGGTGGCAGTGTCGAACGTTTGCATCAGATCATACTCTGCTACAAAAATCCCGATGCCGGCTTCGGCCATGGTTTAGAGCACGATCTCAAAGCGCCGCAATCGAATCCGCTGGCGCTCGAATATCTTCTCGGTGTGATGAAACACGCAGGCATCCCGCCCGGCTCGCTTTTTGCCGGTACCGCCGATTGGGTCGAAAACCAGATGGACGCCGAGGGCAACCTCACTAATCCGCCCGAAATCCGAGACTACCCCTTGGCGCCTTGGTGGCAGGAGTGGGGTGGGCAGACCATGCCTGATGCCATTGTCGGCAACCTCATTCGCTTCGGCATTGCCACGCCCTCCCTGATAGAGAAGACCAAAGGCTGGGTCCTGGCCAATACCACCCCTGACAAGATTCTCTCGAACGAGTGGTTATTCATGGCATATCACGCCCGCGACTTCTTTTTCGCCGTAGATGACATTCCGGACTTACACCGTTTCCAGCAAGCCACTGTCGACAACATCGTGGCATGTGCCCTCGCCGCGCCCGAGAGTCAATTTGATTCGGTCTTTGCCTTCGCGCCGACGCCCGAGGAGCCTATCGCGAGCGCGCTGCCGGCCGCTTTCCTCGACCGCTGCCTCGATGTGCTGGCGAATGGACAACAGGACGAAGGGCATTGGGTCGACCAGCATGAACTGCCGCAGTGGTATCCCATGACAACGATAAATGTCTTGCTTGCGCTGCGCCGCTATGGGCGGATTTGACGCTTTCCCGCTGTCTTGTACGCTGTGCTATACTCGCATTCGCTTGGCATGATCCCTTTTGTATGGAGTTACTACCTTGGCGATTGACTACATCATCGGATTGGACTGTCCGCCGAAGCGCGACTTGACCGCCGCCGGCATTCTTGAAAGGCTCAAGGAGCGTCAACGCGCCGATGAGGTGATAGAGTGGTTTCGCGCATCCGCTGACGAACGAACTCCAGACCAAATGGGCTTCGAATTCAGTCAGCGCAAGTCGGGAGATACTGGCGAAAAGCAGCTGATCGTCGTGCAAGACTTGCTGGATCATGCCGTCGTACTCGACGACTATGCGGGCCATTGCCAGAACTGCCCGGCGAATTTCGCTGGACGACCCTTCGGCTGCATGGGTTTCATCAACTACCCAGTCACCGCGCTAGCTGAAACCTGGCTGCTGGAACGCCTGCCAATGCCCGACGAACCCCTCGTCTGGCTGCTTTTGAGACAAGGCATCCAGAAGCTCGGCTACGATGGCTCGTCGGTAAAGGCGCTGCGCGACGCCGAAAACGAATCAATAGACGGCCTGCGCGCATACTTCGAATTACCCGCGGCGCCCCAACGTCGATTGGGCGAGATACGCGTATCAGGCGATCAAATTCTGGAATCGATATTCGGTGTTGGTAATCGCATCATTCCCAATCACGCCGGGATTCTCCTGCTTTTCGTCAACGCGATTGAGCGCGACCTGGAAGCCGAAGAGATTCAGGACATCTCCTCGTATGATGCCACCATCCGCCAGGCAATCTCATTTGATATGCTTGAAGCAACCGGGCACGATACTTGCATTCGTGAATTCATCGCTTTCTTCCATGCTCTGTACACGGCCTGGAAACTGAATCTGCCGCTCTACGTCGACGCCTGAACACCAAAAAGCAGGAGATACCCCGTCCCATGGACACTGCCAGGAAACCTGTCGCATTCATCGAAACCGTGCCCGAAGAACTCGCGTCCGGCGAATTGCAGCGCGCTTATCGTCGTGCCGCCGATCCCAAATCTGGCCAAGTCGACCACATCATGAAGATTCACAGTCTGAATCCGGCTTCGCTCATTGATCATCAGCACCTTTACAAGACTCTGATGTATGGCGAATCTCCCTTGACACGTGCGCAGCGAGAGATGATCGGCGTGGTCGTTTCCGCTATCAACCGCTGCGAATACTGACTGCGCCACCACGCGCGCAACCTCCGTCAGTTGACCGGAGATCAAGACCTAACGTCACAAGTCGAGTCCGACTACCGCAAAGCCAAGTTGCCACGAACGGACAAGGCGATGCTTGATTACGCCGCGAAATTGACATTGACGCCCTGGGACATCATTGAAGATGACGTAAGAGACCTGCGAACTGTCGGATTTTGCGATCGAGCGATATTGGATATCGCCCAGGTCGTTGCCTATTATGCCTACGTCAATCGTATTGCCGATGGTTTGGGAGTTTCGCTCGAGCCGTATTGGTCCGAAGGCAGGGAAGATTATGACTGACCTCAAGCGCCGCGCGTCGCCAATGCCAGCAAGACAAGCACGGTGATGATCACGCCGATTGCCGCCACCGCATAGAGCTTTCCAAAGAGCTTGCGCGCGTCCGAGCCTTCTCTGAATATGTCCGACAGTTTCAATGCACTCGCCCTATTTGTGTCGGCTGTATGATCAACCATATCATAAAGCGATTCGCTCTGGTTGCCAAGCGCCTGCAAAAAGCGCCGTATGTCGTTACAATTACCATATGGCTAATTCGCGCGCTCCCGTACAATCACTTGTTCCTGAGGCCTTTAGCGGGTATGTCGCCGTCGTCAAAAGGGACTGCGCTACCTGTCGCCTGATTGAACCGGCTCTGCGCGACATGGCGTCGAGTCTGGAACTGTTGGTCTATTCTCAGGATGGCCCGGCGTTCCCCGAGAGCATCAGCAATGTTTGCGACGACAGCGAGCTAGAGCTATCATATCGCCTCGATATAGAAGTCGTTCCCACGCTGATCCAACTGGAATCCGGCGAGGAAACACAGCGCCTGGCCGGCTGGCAGCGCGACGACTGGCGTCGTCTGACGGCCTTGCCCGAGCTTGGCGCAAGCTTGCCGTCGTTTAGCCCCGGCTGCGGCTCCAAATCTGTCGACCCTGGCATGCCGGACAAACTGGCTTTCAAGTTTGGCGATACACCTTTGCAGTCACGGCGCATTGATGTGGCCGTACAGCAAGATCCGCACGAGTTCGCCTTCGAGCGCGGCTGGTCTGATGGCTTGCCTGTCGTACCGCCAACCGAAGAGCGTGTCTTGAAAATGTTAGCCGGCACGACCCGTTCTCCCGCCGAAATCGTCGGCGTAATCCCGCCCGACAACGTCCCCTGCTCGGTCGAAAAAGTCGCCATCAATGCGGTGCTGGCTGGCTGCAAACCGGAGTATCTTCCCGTTGTGCTTGCTGCGGTCGAGGCCGCCTGCCGTGATGAATTCTGTATGCACGGCGTCCTCGCCACCACATATTTCTCCGCTCCAATCCTCATCGTCAACGGTCCAATCCGCGAAAAGATCGCTATGAACTGGGGCAACAATGTGCTGGGGCAGGGCAATCGCGCAAATTCAACCATTGGACGAGCATTGCAGTTGGTCATCCGTAATGTCGGTGGCGGAGTGCCCGGCGGCGTCGACCGCGCGGCTCTGGGCCAGCCCGGCAAGATCGGCTTCTGTATCCCGGAGCGTGAGCACGATTCGTATTGGGAGTCCCTGTCTGTCGAGCGCGGTTTCGCGCCTGAGGACTCAACCGTGACTCTCTTTGCCGGTGGCGGCGTTCATCCTGTCGCCGATCAGAAATCGCGAACGCCGGACTCTTTGGCGCGCAGCCTAGCCCTTACGCTCCGAACCGTCCACCACGCAAGAATCTTTGGCGCCACCGATGCCCTTCTTATAGTTTCGCCAGAGCACATGCGTGTCTTCAGAGAGGCGGGCTGGAGCAAAGCCCAATTCCGCGCAGCGCTTGCAGAGCAGTTGACCGTCGACGGCCGCGATTTGCTCGCCGGCGCCGATGGCATCGACGAAGGCATGCCCGCTCGCCTGGCCGGTAAGCGCTTGACGAAATTTCGTTCCGGCGGTTTGCTGATCGTCCATGCCGGTGGCTCGGCTGGCATGTGGTCAGCGGTCATAACCGGCTGGGCAGCCAGCGGTCCGCGCGGCAGCGTCCCGGTGACCGTCGCCATCAAATCATAAATCGACCGACATAAGACAAAGGAGAACAGAATGTCCCGGTTACTTGATCCGACATCGGAACGCCAACCAGCGAGACGCGAAGCCCTTCCACGACCTCAGTCTCTCGCCGGCAAGAAGATCGCTCTTCTGGATATCTCCAAGCCGCGAGGCGATGTGTTTCTCGATCGCCTGGCCGACCGCTTGGCCGGCATGGGCGTGGAAGCCCGCCGCTATCAGAAGCCTACTTTTACGCGCGTGGCCCCCGCCGACCTCAAACATCAAATCGTCAGCGAATGCGATCTCGTAGTCGAAGCCCTCGCCGATTGAGGCTCATGCACGTCGTGCAGTGTGCACGACATCACGGACCTCGAGTCCCGCGGGATTCCCGGCATGTTCATCGCCTCAAGTGAATTTGTCGAAGCTGCGGCTGCACAAGGCGCTGCGCTCGGTTTTGAGCCGCCCGCCTGTTACGTTCCGCATCCGATTCAAGGCCGCAGCGATGCGGAGATTAACGCCCTGGCCGTCTCGGCTTTTGAAGATATTCTGGCGAAACTGGTCGCGCCTTGAGTGGCGGGTATTATTCGTAGCGGCTGATGACAACTGCCGTGTTATGGCCGCCGAAGCCAAATGAATTGCTCAATACATGCTGCATCGGCTGCGCCACCCCGACATTCGGTGTGTAATTGAGGTCGCAATCCGGGTCCGGCGTCTCCAAATTGATCGTCGGCGGGATGAAATTGTCCAGCAGCGCTCTTACGGAGAAAATCGCCTCGGCAGCCGCTGTCGCGCCCAGAATATGCCCGGTCATCGACTTCGTTGAACTGATCGGAACATTGTAGGCATCCTCGCCCAACGCTTGCTTGATGGCGAGCGTCTCACTCTTGTCGTTGAGCTGCGTCGCCGTGCCATGAGCATTGATGTAACTGATTTCCTTCATGCTGATACTCGCTTCTTTGAGCGCGCGCCGCATGGCCTCCGCCGCATCGACGCCATCCGGATTCGGCGCCGTCACATGGAACGCGTCCGATGTATGACCATAGCCCGTGAATTCTGCGTAAATCTGTACACCGCGAGCCAGGGCATGATCCAAATCTTCCAGGATGAGCAGGGCAGCGCCCTCCGCCGCGACAAATCCGTCTCGATTGGCATCAAAGGGACGCGACGCCTTTTCCGGCACATCTTCCGTATTGGTCAACACCTTCATGTTGTTAAATCCGCTGATGACCATCGGCATGATGCAGGCTTCGCTGCCGCCAGCCACCATCACCTTCGCTCGCCCCATACGGATCAAGTCGGCCGCATCGCCCAAGGAATTATTGCTCGTAGCGCAGGCCGCGGTGATATTGTAATTCGGACCCTTCAAGCCGAAGTGCATCGACACGCGAGAACTTATGCCATCGTGCAGCAGGGCAGGAACAATCACCGGGCTGACACCTCGATGTCCCTTCGCCTCGAAGCCTTGAAGCGCCTGAACGACGGTGACGATACCACCGATTCCAGAACCGACTACCACACCAACATCATATTTGTTGTCGTCGGTAATCTCGATTTCCGCATCGCTAAGAGCCTCTTCAGCCGCTACCAAGGCGAGCATTTGCGCGCGGTCCATTCGCCGCATCGCGCGTCGACCGAATATGCCCTCCAGATCGAGATCCTTGACCTCGCCTGCGACGCGGTTTTCTACCAAATCGGCATCAAACAGGCTGATCCAGTCGATGCCGGACTTTCCTGCGCGGATGTTCGCCCAGGAATCATCCACATTATTCCCAACCGGGCACACCAATCCCATGCCTGTGATAACTACACGCTTCTCCACCATTTACATTCTTTCATGATCGCTACACCCGAAGGTCGGCTTGACTTCATTATAGCCGCGCTAACGTCAGTTTAGAATTGTCGCTCGCATCAATCCCGTTCATCGACAGGTCGTCAATCAAAGCGTCTCGAAATTTATCAGATACAAAATAGAAGGGCAGGTTCAGCAAAGCGCCGTGAAGCGCCATTAGGATCGTCATGCTGACCCGATTAGAGTTACGCAACAGCTTGAACACTGCAACCGCGCCCTTCTACTCGATTTCGGTCTGCTATGAAATTGCGACACCTGGCAGCTTTTCCGTGGATGAGGCCCAGTTATTATTGATCCTAAGAAGATCCCTCCGAGCGTATTCCCTCTACGTAGCCAGCATTGGTTTACCGCCTAAACGCCCGCAATTTCAGGTCCGGCCACGGCAACGACCATATCCTCCGCGCTCAGATATCGCTGCGCCGCCTGCAAGACGTCTTCTCTGCTAATCCGATAAATCATTGCCTCGTAATCCAGCAGGTAATCCAAGCCAAGACCGAAACTCTCCATGCTGTGGATGTAAGATGCGATTCCCTCATTGCTCTCCAAGCGCAAAGGCATGCGTCCCGTGAAGTAACTCTGATTGTCCGCCAAGTCGTCTTCCGTCACCAGCTCACCGCTGATGCGATCGATTTCTTCCAAAATCGACGCAATCGCCAGGTCGACATTTTCCGGATTGACGCCTGCGCTTGCGGACCAGGGATCGGGGCCATGACCGCCACTGAGGCGGCTGTAAGCGTAATATGCCAATCCCTTTTCCTCGCGTACGCTCTTGCCGATTCGTCCCATCATGCCGAATTCGCCGAGCACACTGTTCGCCAGCTGAGCCGCGACGTAGTCGTCCGTATTGCGGGCCGGGCCAATGATACCCATGCTAATATCCGACTGTGTCTTGCCAGGGACAATGACCACCTGGCGCGACTTGTCTCCACCGGGCTTCGGCGCATCCACCTGCTTGACCTCCGGCTGATCAGGCTGCTGCCAATCTCCGAAGGCATCGCTGGCCATGGCAACGGCTTCATTCGCCGAAACCGCGCCAACGATAACCAATATCATTCCCTTTGGCCCGAAATGACGCTCATGGAACTGCTTCAAGTCCTCATTCTTTATATCCGCAATACTTTCTTCGCTGCCATAAGTGCTGTAGTGATAAGGATGCTCTCCGGGAAACAGCGCTTCCCGCATAGCTTTGGACGCCCGATAGCGTGTGTCAAAATTGCTGTATTGCAACCAGGTCAGCCGTTCGCCGCGCAACCTTTCGACATGCTCGGACGGGAAGACCGGCTGACGCAGGGCATCGTTGGCTAGTTCAATCAGCGTTGGCAAGTCCTCCGCCAGCGCCTTGCCAGTAAGACCCAACTTGTGCATATGCCCGCGGAAACTCAGATCGGCGCCAATATCTTCCAACGCGCCGTGAATCTCTTCGAAATCGCGGCTTGAGGTACCGGTCATCAAAGCGCCGCCAACTACTGACGCCAAGCCATTCTTCGCCGGCGCTTCATAGAGGCTGCCAGCATGAATCGAACCCAACACATTTACCGACTGCACTGAGGGATTCTCGTACACGAGGATTGTGATGCCGTTGTCGAGTTCGACGCGTCCAATATTGCTAGAGTTTGGGATGCTCGCTGCCCGGGCCTTCATGCGGGCTGCCTCTCTTCTTCTCCAGTAGGCTGCAATATACCCACCACGCGCTTCTGTCTGACCAAGTAGCGCCTGGCAACATCGAGCACATCCTCCTGAGTCACATTCATCAAGCGCTCGGCGTAATTATCGAACCAGCTGACATCGCCCAGGATAAATGACTGAGCCAGCCAATACGCTTGCTCGGTGACGCTCTCCGTACTATAGGCGAAGGCGGCTTTGCTCTGCTTCCTCGCCTTGTTTAGCTCTTCCTCGCTAATTCCAGCTGATTGCAATCGCTCTATCTCCTCTAAGAGCGCGGCTTCGGCCTCTTCCGGGGTGCGCCCTTCGCGCAGCGTGATCAATATGCTGTACAAATAGGGATCAATCGTCGGCGTCAACCAAGCGCCCACTCCCGCGGCAATCTCCGTCTTGACCAGCGCCTGATATAGCCGACTTGTCTTATTGTCGGATGCGCCACTCGATCCGCTAAAGATGGCATCGAGCACTTTAAGTTTCATCCAGTCTTCATGCGTCGCCGCTGGCGCGCGATGGCAGACTTCCAGAAAGGCCGTTTTACCAGGCCGCTCGACCGCGATTCGCCGTTCACCGATCTGTGCTGGCTCCTGCCGTGCAAAAAGCTCGGGCGCGCTGCTCCCGTCGATCGAGCCATAGAGCCGGTCAATTTCCGCCAACATGTCATCCGCATCAAAAGCGCCGACTGCAATGGCAGCTGCATTCGTCGGGCAGTAGTGTCGCCGATAATGATCATAAAGTTCATCGCGAGTCATGCTGCGCAAATCGGTTTCATCTCCGATGATTTCGTGATGATAACCATGTACTCGAAAGGCGCTGCCACGCACACCCTCTTGCAGCCAAAAGGTCGGCTGATTCTCCGCTCCCTGCCGCTCCGAAATGATCACCGTCCGTTCGGACTCCGTCTCATCGTCGTCAAACTGCGCATTGACCATGCGATCAGCTTCGGCCCGCATCGCAATGCCGATCTTGTCCGCCGGCAGCGTCTCGAAATACTTTGTCGCGTCCATTGAGGTGAAGGCATTCCATTGCCCGCCGGCACGGTCGATCTCGCGGTCGAGCATACCCGCCGGGAATTGCTCGGTACCCTTGAACATCATGTGTTCAACCCAGTGAGAAATGCCCGTCTTGCCAGTCGGCTCGTTGCGGCTGCCGACCCGATAAGCCAGCCACCAGCTTATCACCGGGGCGCTATGCACTTCCTTGAGCAGTACCGTCAGACCGTTGTCGAGAGTGTGGCGCCTGAGTTCAGTCACTTGTTTGCCTGTATATCTTGTCGGTGTCTTCTGCGAGCCGCCAGCGGGGCTCAAGCAGCGGATTATAGCATAAGCCCGTTACTCCCGCAGCTTCCGCTCCAGCACCCGCGACCCCGCATCCAAACTCGCCACCCACTCGCCGACCGCCTCAACCGCCCGATGCATGCCATAGGTCGGTCGCGAATGTCCCACAGCCGTAAGCTTGACGATATACTGCCCGGCCTCATCCCGCGGCGAAAGGGATACCAGCGCATGCTGCTCGATAGTTGGCTCTTCGACCACCACTTCGAACACAGCTGAATCCCGGCGTTGGTTGGCGTAAGCCTGCAAGATCGCAATATGCGCGCCGCTCGTAGCAATACGCGTCGCTTCAAATCGCTCGACGATTGCGCCGGCGTTCAAGGGCGAATCCAAGAACAAATGAGGCATGTCCAGCTCCTTGATTACCGGCGGATGCCGCACACTTTGCCTGTTGCGCTCATAGTGAAAAAAGTGCCCGCGCCGACCTTCACGAATGCCCTTAAGTTCGTACTTCGTGCGAAAGCGCCCGGCAACTTCGTTGACCCAGGGCCGCGCATACCGATTGTCCAGCCCCGCCGTACGCGAAAGCAAATCATGCGCCATTTTCGCATATTCGCTGATATCAGTCGCCAGGTGCAATTGACCGCCATCTTGCAGGCGGCTCGCCAGCCAGTCGACTGTGTCCCGTGTCATCAATCGCCGACGATGGTGCTTTTTCTTGAACCAAGGATCGGGATAATTAATATGAAACTCCGACACTGACATAGGTTCCAGCAAATGCGCCAACGCGGTTTCCGCCCGGCAATGAATCGAGCGCGCATTAATAAGTCCCCGCTTCTCGATTTTGGCTTCAGCCCGTTCCATTGATTGGCTCGATATCTCGAGCCCGATGATATTGCAGTCGTCGCGTGTTTCCGCCAGGTGAATCAGGTATTCGCCATTGCCAAAGCCGATTTCGACTATCAGCGGTCTGGCTCGATCAAAGAGCTGCTCCTGCCGCAGCGGCCAGTCTACCGTGAGATAGTTGAGCTTGCCTAACATGAGAACGCGTCAATCGCTCCGAGCAACAAAGCCAGACTCGCAATGGCGTCACGAAGCCGCCGCAATGGGATGTGGTCGCCTCAAGGTCTCTGGTACCAGGAACAGGAAGATGCTCGCCGCCACTAAACCCGAGCCCGCAATGACAAATATGGCCGAACTAAGTACAAAGAGATCAGCCACTATGCCGACGACCAGCGGCGCCCCGGTGTGGCCGAGGTCACCTACAAGCCGCCAAAGTCCAAGGAATTCACCCCGCGAACCCGCAGGTGACAAGTCCGAACCTAAGGTCATCATCGTGCCGGCGCCCAGGCCGTTGCCGAATCCGATCAGCACAGCCGCGAATAGCAATCCGCCTGCCGTCATGGCAAACGGCACCATAGCCATTCCCAGCGCTTGAATGCCAAAGCACGGAACGATGGCGAATTTGCGCCCAAAGCGGTCCATCAGCCAGCCCGCTACCATGAACAAGCTGAAATCCACGGCGACTGAAATGCTGACTATCAGTCCGATCTGATCGACGCCTAACCCTAAGATATCGGCTGCGAATAGTGGTATTACTACAGTCCGCCCCGCGCGCACCATCTGCCCGAATACTTGCGCCATGCCCGCGGACGCCAATACGCGATAATTCGACCGCAATACCGCGCGCAGGTTTAGCGAGTGCCCTCCAGTTATGCTTTCTCCCCGCTTCTCTTTGCGCCCGCTTTCGGTATACAGCGCAACCAGCAGCAGACCCAAGGCGGTGACCAAACCGACACCAATAAACACGGCCCGAAGGCCCAGCATTCCGGCGATGACGCCACCGACTGCCGGACCGATGAATCCGCCCAATCGATGAGTCCCGCCGAACATCGAGATCGCCTTGCCCCGCTGCCCCAAATCGACTTGATTGGTCACATAGACGTGCGCTGATACTGTATACATCGACCGGCCAAACCCCGCCACCAGCCGCAGCAGCAGCACAATCCAGACCGTCGGCGCGAAGAAGAGCAACAGGATTGAAAGCGCCTTGACCAGCAAGCCCATCATCATGACCTGCTTGTTGTCGAAGCGCCGCAGAAGCAAGCCCGTCGGCACATCGGCGACCAGCGTTCCCAATCCCTCGCCCGCCAGCACCAAGCCAATGAGAACGTAGCCGATCTCAAAGTCCTTTGCATAAAGCGGCAAGATCGGCACCAGCAATCCTTGACCGACCGTCACCATCAGCGCGGGCAAATAAAACGACAGGATCAGCCTTCGCAGTCCTGTCTCTTTGTCAATTGCTATTCGCCTTTTTTTCTTCTTGAACATTGTTCAAGTCCAGCGACTAGTGTCGGTTTGTTTAGAGCTTAGTCGTTTGCGAATCCTCGCAAGACCGTACCAAGCGTGGCGATTCCGTTTTCGATGGTCGCTTCATCAGCTCGGGTGAAATTCAGGCGCATCGTCGCCAGCCCATCGTCAGGATCAATAAAGAAGAACTTGCCCGGCACAAAGGCGACTTTCTGCTCAACTGCCTTCCAGTAAACTTGCTCGGCATCGACGCCGGGCGGTCCCTCAACCCAAATGAACATGCCGCCTTCCGGCCGAGTCCAGCGGTACTCCGCTGGGAAGTTCCGCTCCATCGCCGTCAGCATCGCTTCCTGCCTCGGCCGATACAAATCTATGATCTTGGGCACTTGCCGCTCGATGAAGCCGCCACGGATATATTCCGTGGCCAGCGCTTGCGCATAAGTATTGCTGTGCAAATCCGCGCCCTGCTTTGCAATGTACAGCCACTCCCGTATCAATGGCGGCGCCAGGCAAAATCCCAAGCGCAAACCCGGCGCGAATATCTTCGACAATGTGCTCACATAGACAGAATTTTCCGGCGCAAAGCTATGGAGCGCCGGCACGGCCGCGCCACGAAAACGCAAATCACCGTATGGATCGTCTTCAATGACTAGCGCATTCTTCGCTTTGATGATGTCCGCGACCTGCCGCCTCCGCTCTACGCTCAATGTGCGACCGGTCGGGTTCTGAAATGTCGACACCAGGTAAGTGAACTTGACGTCATGCTGATCCAAAACCCGCGCCAGCGACTCGGGCAGGATCCCGTCATCATCCGTCTCGATGCTGACGTATTCGGGCAGGTAGCTGCTAAAGGCTGAGATCGCGCCCAGATAGCTCGGTGACTCCAAGGCGATAGTATCACCTGGCGTAATCAGAATCTTGCCCAGCGTATCCAGCACACTCTGCGAACCATTGAATACCAGCAATTGCTCGGCGTCCGCTTCTATGCCTTTCTTCGCGAGGTATCCGGCCAAGGCCTCGCGAAATGGCGCGAAACCCTCGGTCAAGTCATATTGCAGCGCCGTCGCCCCATAACGGTCAAGAACTGTCTCGTTGATACGATACAGCTCCTCGATGGGAAAAGTCTCCGGCGCCGGTATGCCGCCAGCCAGCGATATCATGCCGGGTTGCGCTACAACCTTCAGAATCTCGCGAATCTGATTTCGCCTCATACCTATAGTATGCCGGCTGAGCAAACGCTCAAATGTGTCAGTCAAGGCCTGTCCACTCCATACAAAAGAGCCGCCGAAACCAAAACGGCTCCGACCGCTCGCGATAGATTAGAATCCGAATTGTAGACTATCCGAGATAGTCACGCAAATTATGAGCTAACTGAGGATGACGCAGGCGCCGCAACGCTTCCTTTTCAAGCTGCCGGATTCGTTCGCGGCTCAAGCCAAACTTGTTCGCGATCTCTTCCAATGTATGCGGCTCGCCACCGTTCAAACCAAATCGCAATCTCAAAATATGACTCTGCCGCGGCGTCAACTCCGCCAGCACTTCTTCTATCGCTTCTTCAAGCAGATTCTGCGTCGCCGATTCAACGGGGCTGACCGAGTCCTGATCTTCGATAAAGTCGCCAAACTCGCTGTCACCGTCTTCGCCGACAGGTCGCTCCAGCGCTATAGCGTGTTGGCTGGCATCCATCATCGCCCGCACGGCATCGGCCGCCACTTCCATCGCCGTAGCGATTTCTTCAGCCGTAGGCCGCCTTCCGAGGGTCTGTTCCAGATCCTGCGCCACTCTGTACATCTGACGGATCCGTTCCGTCATGTGTAACGGGATTCGTATAGTCCGGGTTTTCTGCGCCAAAGCACGGGTGATCGCCTGCCTGATCCACCAAGTGGCATAAGTGCTGAATCGATTGCCACGCGAATAATCATATTTGTCGACCGCGCGCATAAGACCGACGTTGCCTTCTTGAATCAGGTCAGGGAAGGGCAGGCCCTGCCCCATGTATCGCTTGGCAATACTGACGACCAGCCGAGTATTCGCCCGCCCCAGATGTTCCCGCGCGCATTGACCGTCAAAGACCAGCCGCCGCAAATGCCGCCGCCAGCGCGCGCTCTTCTGCAATACATCAGGATTCTCTAGTCGCTTGCGTGCCTTGAAGCCGCGTTCGATCCGCTTGGCAAGGTCAATCTCGTCAGTGGCGGTGAGCAGCGGTTCCTGCGCCATCTGCCGAAAATAAAGTCCGACGGGGTCGTCGGACGAAATGGCGCTAATGTCTGCCACGATCTTATTCGGTATCGCATCGCGGCTTTCAAATTCTTGCTCGATGATATCGACAGCCGCTTTCGATTGCGGATTGTCGTTTTCTCTTCGAAGCTCTATGCCGAGCTCATTTAGTTCATTGAGGAGGTTGCGCAGCGCGACTCGGTCTTCACCGTCATCGTCTAGCGTCTCCATAATCTGTTCGTAAGTTACATATCCACGTTTGTCAGCAAGCTCTACGAGTGCTTGTATCACGCGCTTCCCTTTACTAATTTGGATGAATAAAACTAAGTTTTGTTTCGCCGACGTAACGTTCCCATGCGCATTCTATTCTGTGCGAAATCCTGCCACCTTGTCAACTAAGAATATTTGCCAATTATCACTTTTTTGAGATTTGAATGTTGACCAAAATGTCACAATCGCCGTAAGCGCGGTCCGCTTTCCACTTCGGCCGCTGAATCCGCCCACGTTAGATCAGAAATATCGAAGTTGCCGCCGACTATATTTACGTTTTTTTGCGCTCGTCAGCCCCGGCGCTATTTACCCTGGCTATCGCCGCAGGATCCTGTTGACGATGCCAAACCAAAACGGCGCCCCTTGGGCAGCGGCGATCACTGTCGCGGCAATGCCAAGGAATTTTGCCGCGAGCAAAGCAAGCCACCCGTCCGGGTTATTATCCGGGAAGTAATTCCACAAGTTATTTGGGTCGCTCAGCGCAGCAGGCTGCTCAGCAACATTTTGGAACGTCCATCCAATCGGCAAGCTTAAGTCCTGAATATCCTGCAACTGATTGGCGATCTCGGCGCCCGTCCCAACAGCATCCTCCAGCGGGCTTGCCTGCTCTACCTGGTTCGCTCTGAATTCGTCATCCTGCGTGTCAGCGGCGCCGTCTACTTGACCCTGCAACTCGCCACTCTGCACCGAATAACTCAATTCGCTGCTGATTAGCTGCCTTTGCGCCGGATCCTCCCAAAGCGTTCGCGCAATATTCAAAGTATCAATATTCAGGCTAAGCGCAAAAGCCAGCGCTACCACTACCGACAGGCCCTTCATCCGGGCCGCATACGACGAGCTTGCCCGATTCATCGAATTGTTGAACCAAGTCTCGAGGTTGCTGCGGGCGACGTCCATGCTCTCTGCGCTGTACATCACAGTAGCCAAGGCATTGCGCAGATTTGAATTTTCGATCTGTTTTATGCCGGCCATGAGTGAAACATTGGTGGTCGGCTCCAGACCAAGCAGGCTGACCTCTTCATCTATCTGATTGACAATGTCAGTCAGCGCGCTCCGGTAGCGCCGCTCCTGGACGTAGCGCAGTGAGTCGCGCAGCTCCTTCATGCCTTGTCCGGTCGTGACAATCCGGTTGACCATAACACGCAAGCCTCGACGCTCGGGACCGGCCGGCATCCCGTCAATGACATTGAGCAGCGAACCGAAAAGCTGCTGGTCAGATTCCGCCTTGATCGTATTCAGCACCACATCAACGAATGTCTGTGGATCAATCCAGTCAACCGTGCCAATCGAACTATTGGCAACCTTGACCGCGTCTTCCCGCGAGATGCGTTGGCTGGGCGCGATCGGGTCCGACTTGACAAGTTGGATCAGGGGATGGGTATACACTTTGGCCCGGATAACCGGGTCTTCAATGATTTGGTTGACTGTACTGCGAAGGTTCTTTGCGCGCAGCTTGGTAGCCCGGGCAATCAGCGAGTTGACTTCTGTCACCACGATGCTAAGCAAAGTGAAGACGAAGATAACACCCGCGATGACTTGCACAATCGCAGCCAAGCCCGCACCCTTTCTACACTGTGTATCGACGTGCCAAATGCGCTGCAATCAGTATAGTCGAAGCGCTATTAACCGCAAGCTAGAGGCTAACGCTTGGCGCTGTAGCTGTCGCGCTCGGCGTCACTGTGGGAGAGGGAAGAACAGGCCGGCTGATCGCCGTGCGCCTCAACTCCGCCGGTTCTGTCTGACGAATCTGAGTAGCTGTCGGCGTCGCCGTATTTGTTGGCGTCGCCGTTTGGCTCGGCGTCAATGTCGCAGTAGGTTTAGGCGTGGGATTCAAAGCGCGAATGATATCCCGATGCATATATACTTGTTCGATGCGTCGCGTCAGTGAGTTTTGATCGATTAGATACCATTGGGAATCAGGCAGCATGGCAATCACGCAGACAGTATCGTCTTCTCGCATACCCTCAACGATTCTGCTGCTTATACTCGGTTCAGACCTGACAATCGCAATCGGAACGCGCACTATGAAATCCTGGCAGGGCGGGACTGGCGTAAAGCTTGGCAAAGGCGTCGGCGCATTGAACACAATCTCTTGAACACGGATAGCAGTCGCCGTACTCTGATCGATCGCCTGCTGGGTTGATTCCGACACGGTAACCCCCGTAGCCATGAAGTTGCGCAATCCCAACCACAGATAATAGACGCCGAACACTATGGCGATGCCTACCAATATTACGAACCAGGATGGCGGTCCCGACCGCCGGCCAATACCCATGATGACCTCAACTGACACTCATCCTTAAACATAGCCGAATCCGTGGCGTATTCCAGCAATCGTTGAGCAAGCGTCGGCTGAACGAAGCGCAAGCGTACAGCGGCGCACGAAGGCGAGACGCTTGCAAAATGCATGACTTGGCATATCATGTTGCCTCAACCTAGAGGAGTCCAAATGCGCTTCCGGCTTGTTATCTCGCTTCTGGCCCTGCTCATTCCAATCCGCGCCATCAGCGCGCAAGGCAGCGCGCGACAAAGTCTGACCGTCTTCGCGGCGACTTCATTGACCGATGTCTTTGAAGGCCTCCGAGATGCATTCGTCGATGCCAATCCCGAGGTTGAAATACTGCTGAACTTCTCCAGCTCCTCGACGCTGGCCGCCCAGATCATCCAGGGCGCGCCCGCCGATATCTTTGCCAGCGCAAACGACATCCAGATGGATCTGGTCATAGCAAGCGGACTTATAGCGGAGGAAGCGGTCGAAATTTTCGCGCACAATCAACTCGTGTTGATCGCCCCGGCTGCAAATCCGGCAGACATAGAATCCATGCAGGACTTGAGCAAGGAATCTGTTCTGCTCGTTCTCGCAGCCCAAGGAACGCCGATCCGCGCCTATACCGATGCCATGATCGCCTCTCACAGCACAGCTTACGGCGAAGACTTCTTCGAAAGCGTTATGCAGAATCTCGTTTCGGAAGAGAGCAACGTCCGCCAAGTCGTGACCCGTATCGCCCTCGGCGAAGCTGATGCCGGCATCGTCTATCAATCCGATGCGATCGGCGATGTCGCCGCCCAACTACGCGCCATCGAAATTGACCCGGCGCACAACCAGCTCGCCTCGTACCCCATCGCCTCCTTGTCCGCCTCGGCAGACTTGTCGCTAACTACAATTTTCATCGACTATATTCTCTCCACAGAGGCCCAGCCCATATTCGCCGAATTTGGCTTCTGTTCACCTGATATACTTACGGATGTTCCACAAGCTGATGTCACGCCGGAGCCAACACTTGAAGCCCCAGATGGTCCCGTCACGCCGAGCCCCTACTGCCCAACGCCGGCAACCGTCGGCGGATAGACTGCTCGTCTATGCCGTCAGCGCTTTTGCCTTTTTACTTTTGGCGGCGCCTGTTCTGGTTCTGCTCGGACGCGGGTTAAGCTCGCGCGCCTGGGAGGGCTTGCCCGATTCTACGACTATCCTCTCCGCCACACTTTTGAGCTTTGCTTCCACAGCCGCTGTCGTTTGTTTGACAGCCGCTCTGGGGACGCCGCTGGCATACGTACTTTCTCGCTACGAATTCAGCGGCAAGCGCTTTGTCAGCATGTTTATCGAATTGCCCATCGTCATGCCACCGGCCGTCGCTGGCTTGGCGCTCCTGCTAACCTTCGGCAGAACCGGCGTCATCGGCTCGTTCTTGACTGATGCCGGCATCATCATTCCTTTTTCCATCCTGGCTGTCATCATCGCGCAGTTCTTCATTTCGGCGCCCTTTTATATTCGCTCCGCCCAGGTAGGCTTTGCCAGCATCGCTACTGAAATTGAAGACGCCGCCCGCGTCGATGGCGCCCACGGCTGGCTTATGTTCTGGTACATCATTCTGCCTATCGCCTGGCGGGCCTTGATATCCGGTATGATTCTCAGTTGGGCGCGCGCGCTAGGCGAATTCGGCGCCACTATCCTCTTTGCCGGCAACCTGCAAGGCAAGACTCAGACGATGCCTTTGCTTGTGTACAGCATCTTCGAACGCGACATTGATGCCGCCATATGGACCGGCCTGATTCTAATCGTGCTGGCGATGATTGCCCTCTTCTTGTCGCAAACACTCGCGCGCGCTCAAGACCGGCTAACCCGCTGAAAGTGTGATCCACTACCCGGAGAATTCAACCGAGGAAGGCGAGCAGATTGAGCGAGAAACTGAAGGTGCTTATTCTCTGCACAGCGAATTCAGCGCGCTCGCAAATGGGCGAAGGCTTACTGCGCCATCTCGCAGGCGACAGCGTCGATGTTTATAGCGCCGGCGCCAAGCCGTCGAGTGTCAATCCCTTCGCGATCAGAGCTATGCAAGAGCGGAGTATAGATATCACGAGCCACACTTCCGATCACTTGCAGCAATACCTGGACACCGAGTTCGATTACGTAATTTCTGTTTGCGATCGGTTTGCTGAAAACTGCCCGATCTTTCCAGGTCCCTCCCAGCGCATCCACTGGAGCTTCCCAGATCCAGCCGCTGTTGACGTCGATGATTGTGCGGTTTTACAGTCATTCATTGACGTCCGCCATGGCTTAGAGGTAAAGTTACGCAAATGGCTCAAGAGCCGCAATTGGCCGGAGTGAGGTAACCAGGCGTAGGACGACGTCGAAGAGAATAAATGTCCACGCGGACCGTCCGCCAAGTCCGTTGGTCTGATATGGATGGGAAATAGCGTCCCCGCAAGAACAGGAGGGATGATGGTCGACACGAATTATTACAATTTGCAGATGGTGTTTGATGCGGACGGCGGACCTGGAGTCTTCAGCAAGCACGCAACGCAGCTGATGGAGTTGCATCGCCGTGTCAGCCAGGTAGAGGCGCCAGTTGTTTTGGAATGTGGCGTGGACAAGGGTTGGTCAACAGGCGTGTTGGCTCAAGCCGTCGAACGAAAAGGCGGGAACTTGATTTCGCTGGACATCCGGGATTGTTCGGATGCTATAGAATCCGATTGCTGGACATTTCTGCAGATCGATGACACCAAACAGGAACGGATTCTGCGGGAAGCGCCGATCTTGAAACAAGGTATCGATCTTATCTTCATCGACAGCCTTCACGCCGCCAGGCATGTAACCCGTTTGCTGGAGCTGTGGTATCCGCTGGTGCGCCAGGGAGGATGGATCGCCTTTCACGATGTCGACCCAAGTCCGTATATGCGCGGACAACGCAAGGATAATATCGAGAGTGAGATCGTTTGGCGGGCAATTTGGCAGGCCGTTCAGGATTTCTTTTATGCCAACGAAGACGACTTGCTGTTGGAATACCATTTAGGAGACATGGGCCTAGCGATAATGCAGAAACTTGTGCCATTGTCAAAAGTGCAGCAGCCGATGCGTCGCATTCCGCGCCGGCGCGTTAGCTTGCGTTCTCTGGCTCGGCATCTGGCTGGGCGTGGATAAAAAATGGTGCTGTAGTGCCGCGATATCTCAAAGACGTCCGCGACGGCTTGGAGCATAAGTTGCGCGCCTGGTTGCAAGGACTCGTGCTAAGGGCGTAACCAAGAGGAGCAATGGTCTTTACGAAGCACTACGACCTGCAGACTGTATTCGCTGCCGAGGGTTGTACCGGCGTATTTGGCAAGGTGGCAACGCAGTTGATGGCGTTGCATCGCTGTGTCAGCCAGATGGAGTCGCCCGTAGTTCTTGAGTGTGGTGTAAATCAAGGCTGGTCGACCGGCGTATTGGCACACGCCCTCGAAACGAATGGCGGAACGCTAGTCTCCGTAGACATTGAGGATTGCTCTAACGCGATACAGTCGGACTGCTGGATCTTTATCAATTCCGACGACAGCGACATCCAGCATATCTTGGCACAGGCGCCAATTCTGCAAGCAGGCATCGATCTCATTTACATTAACAGCCTCCATGCCGCCAAGCATGTCGTAAAACTGATTTCCCTATGGTACCCGCTGGTTCGGCAGGGTGGCTGGCTGGCTTTTGATGATGTTGACCCCGGCCCTTACATGCGCGGACGCCGCAAAGACGACGCCAACCGCGAAGTCGCCTGGCGCGCCATTGCCAAGGTCGTGCAAGACTTTTTCTATGCCAATGAGAACGACCTGTTGCTGCAAGTCTATTACGGAAGCACGGGTCTGGCGCTCATGCAGAAGCTCGCGCCCGTGGATAAACCCTCCCAGGCGCCCCGGCATTTCCCGCGTCGGTACGTGACCCTGCGCTCGCTAGCGAAGATCGTGGCGGGCCGTGCCTAACCGACGTGTCAGTCGACCCGTAGTGGCAGCCTGTTTGCTATCCTGTCGCCGATGATTGCTCTACACCAGGTCCATATTCTCTATGATACGAGTCGCAAACTCACTCGTCGCCACTTTCGTAGCATTCTCCATCTGACGCGCAAAGTCATAGGTAACGTACCGCTGTTCGATCGTCTTCTCATACGCCCGCGTAATCAAGTCAGCCGCCTCAAACCAATTCAGATGCTCAAGCATCATTACACCGCTGAAGAGCAGCGAGCCCGGATTGACCATGTCCAGGTTGGTATACTTGGGCGCAGTGCCGTGGGTCGCCTCGAACAGCGCAATCTCATCGCCGATATTGGCGCCCGGCGCGATGCCAACCCCGCCTACTTCAGCAGCTAGCGCATCGCTAAGATAATCGCCGTTGAGATTCGTCGTAGCTATCACATCGTGCTCACGCGGTCGCAGCAGCATCTTCTGGAACATGATATCGGCAATCGTGTCTTGGATCAGAATCTTGCCCTCAGGCACATTGCCGTCATGCTCCGCCGCCACCTGATCCCAAGAAATCGTCTGCTCGGGAAATTCCTCGCAGGCCAGCTCATATCCCCACTTCTGAAACGCGCCTTCGGTGAACTTCTGAATATTGCCCTTGTGCACCAGCGTGACGCTGCTTCGTCCGCGTTCAATCGCATATTGTATGGCGGCGCGAATCAAGCGCTTGCTGCCAAACGGGCTGATCGGCTTGATGCCCAAACCGGCATCTTCAAAGAAATTCACTGCGCCCATCTCGTTGCGGAGGAAATCCGCAAGCTTCCGGTTTTCTTCCGTGCCCGATTCATACTCAATGCCGGCATAGGTATCTTCCGTGTTCTCGCGGAAGATGACCACATTCACATCCTCAGGACGCTTCACCGGGCTGGGCACACCTTCATACCAGCGCACCGGGCGGACACAACTGTACAAGTCCAGTACCTGTCGCAAAGTCACATTCAAGCTGCGGAAGCCGCCACCGACCGGCGTTGTCAACGGACCCTTGATTCCAACTTTGTACTCACGAAATAACTCGAAGGTCTCCTCAGGCATATAGTCGCCGTCATAAATCACCGCGGCCTTTTCACCGGCATAAACTTCCATCCAGGAGACCTGCCGCTTGCCGCCATAAGCCTTCGCTATTGCCGCATCCCAGATCCGCTTGCTGGCAGTCATGATGTCGTAACCAATGCCGTCGCCTTCGATGAACAGCAGAATCGGATTGTCCGGCACTTGCATCTTGCCTTGGCTGAAGGTGATCTTCTGGCCAGAATCTGGCGCCTTGATCTTGTCGTAAGCCATTGCTTGCTAGTCTCCTTTTCGACGGCTTATTTCGTCAATCCGCGGGATTATATCATAGATCGCAAGCAGATAAATCGTCTGATTGCAGCGAAATGACATGCCCTGTACCGCTTGAGCCATAGCCGTCATGACTTGCGCTCCTGACAATATCGCAAGACAATTCGATTGTGCTGTGCAGCGAATGTGTTTTCCGTGACAGCGCCTATCTCGTATTCTAACTTCCGTGTATCATTGCGGCTTAGCGGGTGAATGTCTTAACTGCTAGACACAAAGCCGCAGCCGATTTTTTGGTTCAGCTTATGCCAACCTTTCTAACAGCGTGGCGTCGATGACCTCATTATCTGTAGTCATCCCGGTCTACCGCAGCGAAGACAGTATCGGCTTGCTCGTCGAGCAGTTGGCGCGAGTGTTGCCCAATCTTGCTGACTTTTACGAAATAATCTTGGTGGAGGACGGCGGCGGAGACAATAGCTGGGCGGTAATTGAGCGCCTGTCTTGCGATAACGACTTTGTTCGCGGCTTCAAGCTTATGCGAAACTACGGCCAGCACAATGCGCTTCTCTGCGGTATTCGCAATGCGCGCTACGAACTAATCGTGACGCTGGATGATGACTTGCAGCACCCGATCAAACACATCAAGGACCTGCTGGACAAGCTCGCTGAGGGTTATGACGTCGTGTACGGCGCCCCGGCCAATGAACAGCACGGTTTGCTGAGGAACATCGCCTCGCTGACCACGAAACTGGTTCTGCAAGGCGCTATGGGAGCCGAGACTGCGCGTAAGGTCAGCGCTTTTCGCGTCTTCCGTACCAGCTTGCGTGATGCGTTTGCTCACTTCCAGGGACCGCTCGTAAATATAGACGTATTGCTGACGTGGGGCACGACCAGGTTTGTCGCCATCTCTGTTAGCCATGCGCCGCGCACTATTGGAAAATCCAATTATACTTTCGGGAAGCTGCTCACTCATGCCTTTAATATGATTACAGGCTTCAGTACACTCCCATTGCGTTTTGCAACCGCCCTTGGCCTCCTAATGACTGCCTTTGGCTTTGTCATACTGGCCTATATTCTCGTAAGCCAGGCATTTACCTTTCGCTTTGAAGTGCCGGGTTTTACCTTCACCGTCTCCCTGATTGCCATTTTCGCCGGCGCGCAGATGTTTGCCTTGGGCATCATCGGCGAATACCTTGCGCGGATGCATCTGCGAATCATGGATCGACCTGTTTACATCGTAAAGCAGGCGACCGAAGGCGCCGAAATAGAGCTGGTATGAGCAACCCACTTGCCACGATTCTGCCTTGGGACTCTGCCCATTTTGGCTTTCGCATCGCCCGCGCTGCTCAAAATCGGCTCGACTCGGGGTCCTGTCGCGAACTGCTGGCGATCTGCCGGGATCAGTCCATCGACTGCCTGTATTTCTTGGCTGACTCGGCTGATCGGGACACCATCCTGACGCTACAAGCCGCTTGCTTTGACTTTGTCGATATCCGCCTCACGCTCGCGGGGCATGCCAGCGAAATGTCCTTCATTGAGCCTGCAGCCAACGTCCTGTTTCGGCATACTCATGGTAGTGACCTTGACATATTGCTACCTGTTGCGGGCAACAGCCATTCGCAATCGCGTTTCTACATCGATCGGCGATTTGGCAGCCACAAAGCATCGCAGATGTATGAGACGTGGTTGACGAAGAGCTTCACAACAGATTTCGCTGATGCGGTTGTAGTTGCTGAACTAAATGGACACCCTGTTGGGTACGTCGTCTGCCATTTGCACAATCCGGTCGGCGAAGGCAACATCGGCCTCGTTGGCATGGCGGAATCCGCGCGCGGCTTGGGTTGCGCCAGCGGGATGCTCCAATTCGCCACTCGCTGGCTCAGCGAGCACGGTGTGGACCGGTTCAATGTCGTAACGCAGGGGAGCAACATTGCGGCGCAAAAACTCTATCTGCGCTGTGGTTTTGTAACTCGATCAGTAGAGTTGTGGTTTCACAAATGGTTTGAATATCCAGATTGATAGCTGATGACAAATCTGATGTCAAAAGGGCGGCGATGACTCCCTACCGAATTCCGTTTAACAAACCGACCTTCGTCGGGCGCGAAACCGAATATATCAGCGACAGTCTTTCTACGGGGCAAATCTCCGGTGATGGCGTGTACAGCGAAAGATGCCACGGCTTTCTTGAGGAAGCGCTGGGTATTCCCAAGGCGCTGCTCACCACATCTTGTACACACGCGCTGGAAATGGCGGCGCTCCTGCTCGATATACAGCCCGGCGACGAAATCATCGTGCCGTCTTTCACCTTTGTTTCAAGCATCAACGCCTTTGCCTTGCGCGGCGCCAAGCCTGTCTTCGCCGATATCCGCCCGGATACCCTAAATCTCGACGAGCGCCAGTTGCCGGACCTCATCACTGACCGGACCCGAGCCATCGTCCTCGTCCATTACGCCGGTGTCGCCTGCGAAATGGACGAGATCATGGCTATCGCCCGGCAGAATGGTATCGCCGTCGTAGAAGATAATGCCCATTCGCTCTTTTCGCGCTACAAAGGCCGCTATCTTGGCACATTTGGCGAGCTTGCCACGCTGAGCTTTCATGAAACGAAAAACTTCACCTGTGGCGAGGGCGGCGCTCTGCTAGTCAACGACGAAGGCATGGTTGAGCGCGCCGAAATCATCCGTGAAAAAGGCACCAACCGCAGCCGTTTTTTTCGCGGCCAGGTTGATAAATATACCTGGGTCGATCTTGGCTCCAGCTATCTGCCATCTGATATGTTGGCGGCTTATCTCTGGGCGCAATTCGAATGCGCCGCCGATATTCAAGCGCGGCGTCAGGTCATCTGGGAATTCTATAACGAGCGATTGGCGCCTTGGGCGAAAATGCACAACGTACAGGCGCCGACCGTTCCTGATCATACTGAGCAGTCTTACCACATGTATTATCTGCTTATGCCGTCTTTGAAAGTGCGTACGCAATTGATTGACCACCTGAAACACCGCGGGATTCTCAGCGTATTTCATTATCAGCCTTTGCATCTGTCGACGATGGGAAAACGCTTCGGCGGAAAAATAGGCGACTGCCCAGTCACCGAAAATGTAGCGGATAGGCTGTTGCGACTTCCATTCTTCTACGCGCTTGCGCCTGATGAGCTTGAAGAGACAGTTGCGGCGATTTGTAGTTTCCAAGGTTGGGACTAACCCACTGTTCCAACTGTGATATAATTCAGTTGTCCATATAACGAATTGCTGTTCGACATTGACAATTCTGTGCCTGCTGATGGCACGGGGCATTTCTGTCAGAACCTATCCTGCAAGGAGAAAGTACATCCGCAGTACCCCACGTAATACCATATCAATCCCTCTACCTCGTCTACGCATAAGCTGACGGGTGATTACGCTTTGGAGTTCACATTAAATGGCAAAGAAACCTAAATTCAAAATCACGCCCATCGGTGGCTTGGGAGAAATCGGCAAGAACATGACTCTCTTCGAACTTGGAGGAGACGGCTTTCTTATCGATTGTGGCATCATGTTCCCTGCGAACGACATGCACGGTGTCGACTACATCATCCCTGACTTTCGCTGGCTCGAAGAACGCGACGATATCCGTCTGCATGGCATCTGTTTCACCCACGGCCACGAAGATCACATCGGCGCCGTTACGCATCTAGTCAAGGCTTTTCCCGCTCTGCCTTTGTACGCCACGCCGCTTACTACCGGTCTGCTGCAGGTCAAGCTGAAGAATGCCCGTCTGCTCAAGTCAACCAACATCAACACCTTTGACGCGGGCGACACAATTCGCGTTGGTCCCTTCAAGCTGGAAAGCTTCCATGTTTGTCACAGTATTCCCGATTGCGTCGGTTATGGCATCAATACGCCGTTCGGCGTGGTCGTGCATACCGGCGACTATAAATTCGACAATACACCCGTTCACGGCAGGAAGACCGACTACGCCCGCCTGGCTGGTTTTGCGCAGCGCGGCGTCGCCCTCCTGTTGGCGGATAGCACCAACTCCGACAAGAAAGGCTGGACGCAATCCGAAGCGGTAATTGGCGGCGCCTTTGATCGCGTGTTTCGGCGCGCCAAAGGTCGCATCATGGTGGCGACATTCGCCTCGCTGATGTCCCGCGTTCAGCAAGTCGTCAACGCTGCCCGCAACCATAACCGCAAAGTCTGTATCACCGGCTACACCATGTCCGAATACACCAAGATCGCGCGGAAACTGGGTTATATCGATATCGATGACGATATGCTGGTGAATATCGGACAAGCTCAGGCAATGCCGCCGCATAAGGTTGTATTCATGGTGACCGGCTCGCAAGGTGAGCCTTCCGCCGTCTTGGGCAAGCTTTCAAGGGGAAGCCATCGCCAGCTTGATGTTCGCAAAGGCGATACCATCATCCTCTCTTCGCATCCTATCCCGGGCAACGAAGAAATGGTCTATCGCACGATAAATCGCCTTATTGAGCGCGAAGCCGATGTTATCTACGATCCTATCGAAGCGGTTCACGTATCCGGCCACGCGTGTCAAGAAGAAATGCGCCTGATGCTGAATCTCACTCAGCCTAAGAACCTGATACCCGTGCACGGAGAAATACGCCACTTGCATCTTCATGCCAAGCTGGCGGTCGATAACGGCATACCGGCAAAGAACGTCACCATTATCGAAAACGGCACAACCGTTGAACTCGACGGACGGGGCGTCACCGTCGGTGAACGACAGCCCGGCGGATACATTTTCGTGGACGGCAGCAGCGTCGGCGATGTGGGCCGTGCGGTCATACGCGACCGAGAGACACTGGCGCAAGATGGATTTGTCTTGGTCAGTGTGAAAGTTGACCGCCGCAGCGGAAAGATGGTCGACGAACCCCGCATCGTTTCCCGTGGTTTTGTTTATCTCAGGGACTCAGAAGAATTCCTGGAGCAGATACGCGATAACGTCACAAAAGCTATCAATCGCAACGGACGTAACCTCAACGGCAGCCGGCAGAGCCGGGTCGAAGAGAGCCTGAGCAAACTGATCTACAGCGAGACAAAACGCCGCCCGATGGTCTTTAGCATCGTCAATGAAGTCTAGACGCTTGCAATCTCCAGCTCTACGAGTATCGCCATTCTGGATTGTCTGGAAATACCGGGTGATCCGGCCGTTGCGTCTATTTCGTTGCCGTCGAGTATAGCTCTTGTTGTTGCAACCCAAGTCGAAGGAAAACATGGCAATGAGTCAGCCGATCATCCATGCCAGCAATATCACCCGCGAACTCAGATTGGGCGCTCACATCGTGCACGCCCTGCGGGGAGTGAATCTCGCTATCTATCCCAACGAAATGGTAGGTATCATCGGGCCTTCCGGCAGCGGAAAGAGTACGCTGCTCGGCATCATCGGCGGCTTGGACAGCCCAACCGACGGCGCCATTGCGATTGATGGCGTCGATGTCACCAGGATGAGCGAAGGGCAGCTGACCGACATTCGCAACCAGAAGATCGGTTTCGTCTTTCAGTTCTTCAACCTCATCCCGACGCTGACGGCGCTCGAAAATGTGGCCCTGCCGATTGAATTCGCCCAGGAACGCCGTCACAAGCCCTTTGAGCGAGCGAAGGACCTATTGGAATTGTTGGGGCTGGATGGCCGCTTTCATCATCGCCCCAATGAGCTTAGTGGCGGCCAGCAGCAGCGCGTCGCCATCGCCCGCGCCCTCGCCAACGATCCGCCCATTTTGCTGGCGGATGAGCCAACCGGCAATCTGGATTCTCATTCTGGCGAGACTGTCTTGAAAGCGCTGGCAACTATTCGCGATGATAATGGCACAACTGTAGTCATGGTCACGCACGATCAATCGCTTGCCGAGCGAATGGATAGAGTTCTGACACTCGTGGACGGCATAATCGTGCCCGGAAATGGCGCGCGGCAAACGGCGACAAATGGCAGTTAAACGGCGGCGAATCGGCAACAAGTGGCGGCGAAATGGCATGAATCGTACATACTTTACTCGTCGTCTTCTCGCGCTATAATCGATACACTGAGATCACCCGTCGACAAGGACATCCGATGGCTGACGAATTCTTTGCTGTTGAAGTTGCCGGCATCAAACGCGAATTGCCGTTGATGGAAATCAAACCCGGCATAAAGATCGCGATTCTTAACATTCTCGGCGACTACGAACTTGTAAATGCGGTAAGCGCTGAACTTGCGGCGCTGCTGGCTGACCGCGGCATTGACGTGCTGGTCACGGCGGAAGCGAAGTCGATCCCCTTGGCGCACGCGCTGAGTTCCATCATGGAGCTGCCCTACGTAGTCCTGCGCAAGACGCACAAGCCGTACATGGGCGATGCCCTGCAGAGCGAAACACTAAGTATCACCACTGGTCAGAAGCAGACCTTATTCCTCGATGAAAGAGACCGTCGGCAGGTCGCGGGCAAACGCATTGCTATCGTCGACGATGTGATCTCCACCGGCAGCACCTTGCAAGGCATGCGCCTGATAATGGACAAGGCGGGCGCGAATATCGTGGCGGAAGCGGCCATCTTTACCGAAGGCGACCGGGCGCAATGGTACGAAATCGTTGCCTTGGGGCACTTGCCCGTCTGGGTGGAAGACTAGGTTCTGTTGACATTCTATCGTAACCATATCAGCGTACCGACAAGGTGCAGAAATCCGAGATAAGATGTATCGAGTTTCTCAAATCGGGAAAAGACGCGGCGGAAATGTTTGATCTTATTGATGAAACATTCCACCAGATGCCGCTCGCGATAGAGCCATCTATCATATTCTCGCTGCTCTTTGGCGCTCGGATGCGGGGGAATTACCGCTTCTATGCCTCTTTCAAGCAAGCTGTCCACAAAATCTTGGGACGCATAGCCTCGATCCGCGATAACCCGCTGAAAGGCAAAGCCTTCCACCAACTCCTCAGCCTGATTGATGTCGTGAGCCTGCCCAGGACTCAAGCGGAAACGCAAGGGATTGCCCAAACCATCAACCGTGATATGAATCTTGCTACTAAAACCCCCGCGACTGCGACCCACGGCTTGCTTTTCACTTTTTTTCGGCGCCAGCGGCACAGGGATGTGCCCGAACAATCGTACTGTCGATTATCCCGTTTTCCATATCCGCGTCATCGGCAAGAGCTTCCATCATCCGTTGCCAAACATCATTTTCGCACCAGCGAGCAAAGCGTTTGTAAACTGAATTCCATTTGCCGTATTCGCTTGGAAGCAAACGCCACTGTGCGCCGCTGCGACTTACCCATATCACTGCTTCAACAAATTGGTGGCATTTGGCCTCATTGCCCAGATAAACCTTTGGCTCTTGCGACAGAAAATCCCGAAGCTTCGCCCACTGTTCGTCAGTTAGTCTTATGGTATCCATAAGACTATTTTACCCATTTATGAAAATGCTAATGTCAAAATATCAACAGAACCTAACCCTCAACCGCAAATACGATTCCTGCTATAGTCTCCGGCGACGTTAGTAGTTTGTCGGAAATCGCCAACATGTCATTGTTGTATACAAGTCGGTCAGCAATGATCGTATTCCTTGTTTTAATCATAGTCATCGCTGTTAGCGGCGCGGTGCTGCTGCTTTCCAGTCCTGAGCCGCCCCTCATCGTCATTCATCCGCCGCAGCCAACGGCCACTCCCGCCCCGACATTTACACCCGCGCCGATTCTGGTCTATGTGACTGGCGCAGTTGCCAAACCAGATCAAGCGGTTCAATTGCCGCATGGCAGTCGGGTGTCGGATGTATTGGCGGCGGCCGGCGGCTTGACAGCGAGCGCAAACCAGACGCTGGTAAATCTGGCCGCCATCGTACGAGACGGCGATCACGTGCACGTGCCATCGATTGATAATGAGGCTGAAATTGCAGAATTGCCGACGCCGTCGGGCGGCCGGCGCGTCTTTGTGAACTCGGCGACGCAGGGGGAACTGGAAACGCTGCCGGGGATTGGCGCGGCGATGGCGCAGCGGATCATCGAGTATCGGGAGTTGGTGGGTGAGTTTGCAGGCCTGGATGACCTGGACAAGGTCTCGGGAATCGGCGCGGCTACTTTGGAAAGGTTGCAGGATTTGGTGTCATTTGATTAACGAATGCGCGCGCCAGAGATCGCATCAAAGAATTGGGCTCGGGACCAGTCAAGACGGCAATGAATTGTGTCGCCCGGTTCGTGTTTTATGCCCAGAGGCGCTTGAATGCGCCAGCGCCGTTTACGCAGCCAGACGTCAAGCAGCAGGAATTTCTCGGCATAGTAAGGGATGGCGCGTTCTACGACCGCGGGGATACCGGTCTCGGCATCACATAAGTGAATATGCTCCGGGCGAATCCCGACGATGACTTCAGCGCCATTTGGGCGGAGGCGTGGAAGACGCGCTCGTCCCATATAACTGCCATCCCACTCGCCATCGCGTACCCTTCCCCAGAACGAATTGATAGTAGGCGTGCCTAGAAACTCGGCGACGAAAAGGCTGTTCGGGTCTTCGCGCAGGGCTTGGTAGGTTCCGGACTGGATGATGCGCCCGGCATTGATGACGACGATACGGTCGGCGATGCTCATCGCTTCGACCTGGTCGTGCGTGACGTAGATCAAGGTGACGTTGAACTCTTGAATGAGACGCTGAAGCTCGGCCCGCGCCTGGCCGCGAAACTTGGCGTCCAAGTTGGCGAAGGGCTCGTCAAAGAGCAGCAATTCCAGGTCGCGGGCGAAGGCGCGGGCAATAGAGACACGCTGTTTTTCCCCGCCGGACAGGTGGCGCGGGAACCTGCCCATCAGGCTGTCAATATCGACGCCGGTGATCTTGGCCACTGTCTCGACATGCGCCGGCACTTCGTCCTCGCGGTCTCGCAGGCGCAGAAAGAAGCCGACCGTCTTTCGGCTCTCCCAATGGGGAATAAGCACGTAGTTTTGAAAGACCATGCCGATGCCGCGGCGCTCTATGGGGATTTTATCAAGCGGAATGTCATTGTAGAGAATAGTGCCACTATCGGGCTGTTCCAGGCCGGCGATAAGGCGCAGCAGCGTGGTTTTGCCGCAGCCGGACGGACCAAGCAGCACGACCGCCTCACCATTGTCGATACGTAGATTGAAGTCCTTTATCGCCAAAACGGGCGTGAGTTTTCTACTCTTGTCGTAGAAGGTCTTGCTTACATCTTTGAGGGTGATCGTCCGCATGGCAGCGCTTTCCGCCATCAGTGCTACAGTCAAGCATAACACACGGGCGGCGCTGGTATTGTTATGCTGGCAAGCACGGCGAAGACTTGAACGTCCCAGATGGTAGCGCGTCTCGCAGCGAGATGGCGAATATTGCAACTATCTTATGGAAAAGTCGCTCGCCACTGATGTATACTTAGCTATTGACGTCCCGCGAAGCATGCAACTGATCTGACTGGAGTTCCGCGTTGAAACAGACGATTGAGCCGGAATTGATTCCGCTGACGACAGCACCAGATTGGCAGCCGGATCCGCAGACACCGCGTCGACGGCCGCCCTGGATTCGCGTAAGGGCGCCCAGCGGTGAGACCTATGAGCAGGTGCGTCAACTGATGCGCAGCAAGTCCTTGCATACTGTCTGTGAAGAGGCGCAGTGCCCTAATTTGGGCGAGTGCTGGGGCAAGGGCACGGCGACCTTTCTGATGATGGGCGACACTTGTACGCGCAGTTGCGGCTTCTGCGATATCAAAACGGGGCGTCCCAATCCCCTGGACTGGCGTGAGCCGAATCGGATCGCCGAAAGTGTGCGGGCGATGGGCTTGCAGCACGTGGTGATCACGAGTGTAAATCGCGATGATCGGGCCGATGGCGGCGCGCCGCTCTTCGCCATGGTGATCCGCCGAATACGACAATTGCAAAAGGGCTGTTCCATTGAGGTGTTGATTCCCGATTTCAAAGGCAGCGAGTTGGCGCTGAAGATTGTCATGGACGCTCAGCCCGAGATTCTTAACCACAACGTCGAGACCGTCCCGCGGCTATTCAAGCGCGTTCAGCCGCAAGACCGCTATGAATGGGCGTTGGCAACCTTGAGCAATGCAAAGCAAATGGATCCCCTCGTGCTGACAAAGAGCGGGATCATGCTTGGCTTGGGCGAGACGCTGGACGAGGTATTGGAGACGATGTCGGATCTGGTTGATATCGGCGTCGATATTCTCACTCTGGGGCAGTATCTGCAGCCGAGCAAACGTCACCTGCCGATTGAGCGGTATTATACGCCGGCTGAATTTGCCGAACTGCGCGAGCAGGGCTTGGCAATGGGATTCAAGTGGGTGCAGAGCGGGCCTCTAGTGCGCAGCAGCTACCGAGCAGCGGAGCAAGTGCGCGCTTTATCCGAGCTTGAGCATATTCATTTGTATGAGGCGAGGCTTGGCTAAGCGCCTGCAACAGTGAAGAGCCGCGTCGTCAGTTGGAAGATTTACAATCCGCCGGTGAGTCAATGATAGAGGGAATCACATGAGCGCGTTTTTTGCCAATCGCCGAGGTCATTCGGAAGTGGAACCGCAGGATACAGTGACGGTCATGCCGGCCAGCCAGCCGGTAGGATTCGACACGGTTATCGGTTCCAATACACAGTTCGAAGGCATATTCACAAGTTCAGGCAACGTCCGTATGGACGGAAAATTCAGTGGCTCGCTTGAGATAACCGGGAATATTCTTGTTGGCGAATCAGCGGAGATTAGTGCTGATATCAATGCGCGGAATATCTCTATCGCCGGTACAGTCCGCGGAAATGTCAGCGGCAATAAAGTGCAATTGCTGCGGACAGGGCGGATCTGGGGCGATATCAGCGCTTCAGCCTTGACGACCGAAGAAGGCGCCTTCATTGATGGCAAGATCACCATGGTCGGCCATTCCGCTACCCGTCCGCCAACAGACGATGAAGTCGTGGGACAGGAACTGGGGCTTGAAGAGATGAAGGGCGACATGGATGGCGCAGGCGATGTCATAGAAGAAGCGTTGGCGGAGGCTGTGGGCGTGGACGAGCAATCCGACGATCGCGCAGGCAACTAATTCCGCGAATGGAGTATGCAGCGTCAGCTGTGCGTCTTGAGATTCAGATAGAGCCTGCGCTTAAGCCACCGTCGAGAACGAAGACTGCGCCGGTAGTGAAATCGGAAGCGGGTGAGGCGAGAAATTGCGCGATGGCGACGAAGTCGGTCGGTTGGCCGATGCGACCAGCCGGTGTCTGATCGATAATGTGATCCAGAAAATCGTCATTCGCCCATAGCGCTTGGGCGAAGTTGGTCTGTACGAGGCCAGGCGCGATGGCGTTGACCTGGATGTTATCGTCGCCCAATTCCATAGCCAGCGTCTTGGTCAAGCTGATGACCGCCGCCTTGGTGATGCTGTAGATGCCTTGATAGCGGCCGGGGTTCAAGCCGACGATCGAGGCGACATTGATGATCTTGCCGCCGCCGCCCGCGCGCATAACTTTGACCGCCTCTTGTGAAAGCCAGACATTGCCCATTAGATTGACATCAAGCGTCTTGCGCCAGTAGCTGTCATCCGCTTCCAGGATGGTTCCAAAGTGCGGATTAGTCGCTGCGTTGTTGACCAGGATATCTAGTTTGCCGTAGTGGCTTAGGGTCTGCTCGATGAGGGACTTCAGCGCCGATTTGTCGCCGTTGTGGGCCGCTATGCCTGTCGCCTCGCCGCCCGCGCTTCGGATTTCGCCGGAGACCTCGTCCAGAGCCTCCTGCTTGCGGCCGGAGAGCACGACTTTGGCGCCGGCGCCGGCGAATTGGAGAGCGATGGCTTTGCCAATGCCGCGCGATGCGCCAGTGATGACGGCGACGCGTCCGGACAGGTCAAATAAGTCAGTCACTTCGTTCGTCCTTCAATACATCGTGCTAGGTTCGCTCGGTGGGAACGCTGCCCAGAAGAGGCAGGCACATCCGCCGCAGGTCATCCTGATGATAAATGGTCGGGTCGATGTATTCCGCGAAGAACGCCAGCGCCAGGCCAATCAGCAGCGCAATGCCCAATCGGATTAGTGGCGCCAGACGAGACATCAGACCGGGTGGCGCTGCAAGGATGGTGGCCGGATCGAGGATGGTCACATGCGCTGCTTCGCCGCCAAGCTGCGGGAAGTACGTTTGACTGCGGCTGGCCAAGACGATCAGCGCGGTATCGACGATTTCCCGCAGGGATTCGCTGTTGGGGTGGCTGAAGTAGACGACGCCGACGTTGCGGACATTGTCTGCGGCGATCTGCAGATTATCCAAGGGCAACTCGGGCTCATCGAATTGCGCCTGGATTTCGCTGCGGAAGCTGGCGCTGCGCACCCAATCGGTCAAGGCATCGACAGTGTACTCAGACGCTTGCCAAACATCGGTATAATCTCCATCGCGCTCGGGCAAATTGAATTTTTGCGCGGCGCTGTAGCTTACTCGCGCGGTATAGCCGCCGGCACTGCTTGGAGCAGAGTTAACGAACTCGGGAATGGCGATGACGGCGCCGAGCGCGACCGGCAGCACAATGAGCCACCAGCGGCGGAGGAGAATGCGCATCAGCTCAATGTATTCCATAAGGTCTATCCTTCTACCGCTACGATGGGATCCTGGAACTGAAACTTTAGTTTAGCTTGATTCGCGTGCCAAGCCTGTTCAATGTAAGCGGAAATGCGCTCAATGAATACGGCGGTATCGAAGCGCAGTGAGTTGCGGCGAATCCGTTCGGGATTGTAGGCGCCGGGGTCAAAGTTGCGCCAGACTGTTTTCAGGCTTTCGACTGTGGCTTGAGCAAAAAGCTCGCCCGTTACGGCCGGGACGACAGTATCAAGCGCGCCGCCACCTTGAAATGCGATTACGGGTCGGCCTGCGGCCTGGGCCTGGACCGGCGTGATGCCAAAGTCTTCCAAGCCGGGAAAGATGAGAGCCTTACACTCCGCCATCAGTTGAGGCAGGGCGTCGTCAGGAACGAAACCGAGAAACTCGACAGTGTCTCCTGCCAACGCCCGAAGGCGCTCCAGATCACGACCGGCGCCTGCAATCTTGAGCGGGACGCGCAATTCGGTCGCTGCCTTCACTGCTAAATCAATGCGTTTATATGGCACCAGACGCGAGACGATTAAATAGTAGTCCCCGATGGCGTCGGCAGGCGCGGGTCTGAAACGTGTAGTATCGACCGGCGGGAAGATAACGATCGCATCGCGCTGGTAGAATTCTCGGATTCTTTCCTTTATGGCGCTGCTGATGGCGACGAAGTGGGAAACGCGCTGGGCAGCGGCAAAATCCCAGCGGCGGAGCAAAGCGACTAGTGGCTTCAATAGCCATTCGCTGGCTTTGCCCAGGTTTTCACCCTCAAGGTAGCTGTCCAATTGCCAGACGTAGCGCGTTGGTGTCAGGCAGTAGCAAATGTGCAGTGCGCCCGGTTCGAAGCGCAAGCCATGGCAGAAGCCACTCTTATTGCTCAGGATCACATCGAATTCGGAAAGGCGTAGGTTGTTCCATGCCAGCGGATAGAGGGGCAAGTAGATTTGATGCTTCTGATGAATGGCGGGAAGCTTATCCATCCAGAGCGTACGAATGTCCCAGCTAGTACAATGCGCCCCTATCAGTTCTGGCGCGCAGATGCTGGTATAGATTGGGCTATTCGGAAAGTGGCGGGCAAGAACGTCCAGCACGTCTTCGGCGCCGCCGATTTGATTGAGCCAGTCGTGGACGAGCGCGAGCTTCAATATCCGACCTTCTGATCCCTTATAGTATGCGGTGGCGCGCGGGCTTATTCTACCACGGCCGCTCGCTGATCTCATCGACTGTCGAGGCTGTTGACGGGCGCGAAGGAACGGCGGTGTTCCGCGCAGGGTCCGTGGCGCAGGAGGGCGCGTTGATGCGCGAGAGTGCCGTATCCCTTGTGCTGAGCGAAACCGTAATGCGGATAGACGGCGTCCAATTCCAGCATATGTCTATCTCGCCACACTTTGGCGATGACGCTGGCGCAGGCAATGCTTAGCGAGTGCTTGTCGCCGTTGACGATGCTCACTTGCGGAATATCGCGGCGTTCGGGGAAAAGCATGTAATCGAGAAAGAGACAGTCGGGCTGCAAGTCCGATTCGGCGAGAGCGTGTTCGAGGGCGCGCTGCATGGCTGCTTTGGTCGCATCGACAATGCCGATACTGTCTATCTCGCGAGAACTGCTGTGGCCGATGCCCCAGGCCAGGGAGATTTGCTTGACTGTTCCGTCCAGCGACTCACGTTGTAAGGGACTCATTTCTTTGCTGTCGCGCACACCCCGCAGGACCTTGCTCAGGTCGCGGCGTACCAAGGGCAGGGCGACTGCTGCGGCAACCACGGGGCCCGCCAGGGGACCGCGCCCGGCTTCGTCAATGCCAATAATGACCTGGCAGCCGGCCCGCTGGAAATGGCGCTCGTGATTGAGGCTAGCTGTCTTTTTCGGTCGTGCAGATTCTGTCATAGAAGCCCTTACGCCAATTTCGGCGGATTTCCCAGATTTCGCGCAACATATGGACGGAATCGTCCCAAAGACGCATCGTGGAGTAATGATCGTAGTACCAGGTGATTGGCACTTCTTTGACTTTGTAGCCGCGCTGCTTGGCAATGTAGAGCAACTCGACATCAAAGCCGATGCCGTTCATTTGCTGTACACGAAACAAGTCTTCCGCCGTCTTGGCGCTGAATAGCTTGAAACCGCATTGTGTGTCTTCATAATCATTGATTGCGGCGAGTTTGATGATGAGATTATTAATTCTTCCCATCAGGTGACGGTATTCCGGCTCGCCAACGCGTTCAGCGCCGGCTGCTTCCCGGCTGGCTATGACAATATCGTAGCCTTGTGTGGCCGGCGGCAAGAATTGTAGGACATCGTCAATCCGCATGGAGAGGTCGGCATCGCAAATAAAGCGCCATTCGCCTGACGCGGCGAGCATTCCTTGCTTGACCGCCAAGCCCTTTCCGCGCAGGTTATCAGGCGAACGGATTACACTAACGTAGCGGTAGTTGCTGGCACAATCCAATGCGACCTCATAAGTGCGATCGCGGCTGCCATTCTCGACGATGATGACTTCGGCGGCGAAGTCCTGCTTACGGAGGAAGCTGTCGATCTGCGTCAGGCTAGGGGGCAGGCGGCTTTCTTCGTTATGTGCCGGAATCACAATACTCAAGAACGGCTTACTCAAGGCCCGGTCTCCTGATATGGGCAATCTGCCCAGGCTCATGCGCGAAGTGCATCATACGCCAGAATGAGCGATTGTACACTTTCGCATTCTGTCTGCGCATCCTTGGCGTCCAATGGCTGAAGCCTATGGATGGCTGAGCAAGCTATCCAAATAATCATCCGCGACGCATTTCATCGCCTGAATATGCCGGCGCTTGGCTATTGCCCGGCGAACAGTCAAAAGTCCCTCTGTCATGCCACGCAGACGCGCCCGCGCTTCCGCACCACGCCACGCTTTCAGCGCAGACCAGGCAAGGGCGGACTGCCGAATTAGCAATTTCCGCCAATATTTTCGCAGCAGGCTCGGTGGCATATTCTTGACGATCAACCAAATGCCATTTCGCCCGTCGTAATAACTTGCCGTGACGCCGCCGCCTGTGGCAGACAAGTGATGATAGACAATCGCGTCCGGCGTGTACCAGACTTTGTAGCCGGCGAGTTGCGCTCGCCAAGCCAGGTCGACATCTTCGAGCAAGAAAAAGAAATCAGCATCGAGACTGCCGATCTCCTCAATCATAGCGCGACGATAGGCGGCCGAACCCCCGCAAGCTGAGAAGACATATTCCGCTAGATCGTATTGACCTTGGTCGATTTCCCAAGCACCGCGATTGCCGGCACGGCCGTCGGTGGTGAAGAAGTCGCCGGCGGTATGGAAACGATCGCGTTGATCGAAGAGCAGCATCTTGCTTGCGACAATGCCGACTTCCGGATGGGCAGCAAAAGCGGCGATGATTTCGCCCGCCCAATGTTCGTCGACTTCAGTATCGTTGTTAAGCAAGGCGATAAACTCAGCCTGCGCCGACTCCATGCCTATATTGCAGGCGCCGGTGAAACCTTGGTTTTCCGCCAACTCTATCAGCCGGACTTCGGGATAATTGCCGTTGATGAAAGCCTGAGACCCATCGGTGGAGGCATTATCAGCGACTATGACTTCTAATTCGCGATGAGTTTGGCGGCGCAGGGAATCGAGACATTCGCTGAGGAAGCGCTTGCCGTTCCAGTTGGGGATGACCACGGACAGGCGCGGCTTTGGCATCAAGCGGACGCCTCGGCTGAAAGGAATTCGCTCAGGGCTTCCTGCCAGGACCTCAATTTGATTCCGATACTGCTGCCTGCAATATTCGCCATGGGGGTATATTCCGGCGGCAGTGAAGGTCGCTGCCATTCGTGCCGGCTTATACGCTTTATCGGCACTTGGGCGTATCCGGATTGATCGAGGATGTCGCGAGCAAATTGCCAGCGGCTGACCGCGCCTTCGTTGACAAGGTGATAGCTGCCGAAGCGCTCGGTTTCGATTAACCCTGCGATGGCGACCGCCAAATCGTTGGTGTAGGTCGGGTTGGCGACTTCGTTGGTGACGACGCGCAAGGGCTTGCCGGCAGCGGCAGCGTTGAGAATTGCCTGCGCAAAGTTTCCGCCGCCCTGTGCGAAGAGCCAGGAGGAGCGGACGATGTAGTGCATGGGATTGACTTGGACTATGGCGCGCTCGCCGTACCACTTGCTGTAGCCGTAGGGATTGATGGGATTGGGTTGGTCCAATTCTGTGTATGGGCGGCCCAGCGTTCCGTCGAAGACTTCGTTGCTGCTGACATAAAGTATGGGAATGGCCAACTGCGCTGTGATGGCGGCGAGGTGGGCGGTAGCGATGCCGTTGACCAGCAGCGCTTTCTGCGGATTGAGGGCGCAGCCGTTGACATCGGTCCAAGCGGCGGGATGCAGGACAATCTCGGGCGCGGTTCGCCTGGCAAGTTGGCTAGTGGCGTCGTAATCAGTCAAGTCCAGAATATGGTTGACATCGCCGACGAGGTCGGCGCCGATGACATCATGGTCCTCGGCGAGCTGCTGCAACAGCTGCGCGCCTAGTTTGCCGGCGGCGCCAGTAAGCAGAATCCTCATTCGTTGTCGGCCAGGTATGCTAGCTTCATCGTACGCGCCGCCTGTTGAATTGTACTGAGTCGCTCAGACTAAGGAAGCGAGTCGCTCGGCATACTGCCGTCTGTAATATTCGAGGTATTCGCCGGTTTTGATTTTGCGCCACCACCATTCATGCTCCTGATACCAGCGGACGGTCGCTTCCAAACCGCGGTCAAAATCAAATTGTCGCCGCCAGCCCAAAGCACGCGCCTTCTCCGCTGTCATGGCATAGCGCCGGTCGTGCGCCTCGCGATCGGGGACGTGACGGATTAGCGATTGCGGCTTACCCAGCAACTCGAGGATGCGGTGGGTTACAGAGATATTTTGCCGTTGATTCTCGCCCGCGAGGTTGTAGGCTTCGCCTGAATCACCGTAATGAAGTATGCGATCGACGCCGCGCGCGTGGTCATCGACGTAGAGCCAATCGCGTATCTGTCTACCATCGCCGTAGACGGGCAAGGGGCGGTTGTCGATGGCTTCGGTAGTGAAGAAGGGGACTAGCTTCTCCGGATATTGAAAGGGACCGTAGGTATTGCTGCCACGGGTGATTACGGTGTCCATGCCGAATGTGACCTGGTAGGCGCGCACCATGAGTTCGCCCCCGGCTTTGCTGGCGGCGTAGGGACTATTGGGCAGGAAGCGATCGTCTTCGGCCGAGTGCCCGGACTCGATATCGCCGTAGACTTCGTCGGTGGATACCTGGCAGAACCGTTCGATACCATGCTTTCTGCCTTCGTCGAGCAGGATGTAGACGCCGACGACGTCCGTGTGAATGAAGGCGTCGGGGTCGAGGATGCTGCGGTCGACGTGGCTTTCAGCGGCGAAGTTGACAACCGTATCGATGGCAAAGCGCTCCAGAACACGACTGACGGCGCCGCGGTCGGCTACGTCGCCTCGCTCGAATCGGTAGTTTTCCTCATCGCTCACGGACAGCAGGTTGTCGATATTTCCGGCGTATGTGAGCTTGTCGTAGCAGATGATGTTGTAGTCGGGATAAGCAGCGACCATGTGCCGCACGAAGGCGCTGCCAATGAAACCGGCGCCGCCTGTGACCAAAATATTCTTCATAGGGACTGTCCCTCAATGTATCGTTAGTCCGTCAAACCCAAAGTGTACTGTGATCACCCATGTTCATCTTGATGCCGCTGGGTTTGCTGCTGCTGCGCATTACAGATGCATTTCGGCCGATAAGGCTATCACGCAAAGTACGTTCGATATCGATGACGCGGCTATTCTCAAGGATGATGCTGCGTTCGATCTCACAATTGCGGATTTGGCAGCCGTGATAAATGCTGGTGAAGGGGCCGATGTAGCTGTTTTCTATCAGCGTGTTCATTCCGATGATGGTTGGGCCGCGGACGATGCTGTTCTTGATCGATGCGCCGGCTTGCAGGGTCACGCGGGAATCAACAGACGAGTCTGCGTCTATGGACGCGGTTCCGTGAATGCACGGCGCAATTTCTTCCAGCACAAAACTGTTGGCTTCCAGCATATCAGTGGGCTTGCCGGTATCGATCCACCAGCCCTGGTGAATGTGGGGAAAAACAGCATAGCCGTTGTCAATCAGCCACTGAATGGCATCGGTAATTTCGTATTCGCCGCGCGATGACGGTTTGATGGCGGCCACAGCTTCGAAGATGTGGTGGTCGAACATGTAGATGCCGACAAGCGCCAGGTTGCTGGGAGGGCGCGCCGGCTTCTCGATTAGCTGCTCAATACCGCCGTCCGGGCGCATTTTGGCCACGCCATAAGCCGACGGATTCTCCACCTCTTTAAGTACGATCTGGCTATTCCATTGGTTGTCGGCGAAGTCACGAATCAAGTTGCTGATGCCGCCTTCAATGACGTTATCACCCAGGAACATGACGAAGGGATCGTCACCGAGGAATGCCCGGGATATTTTTACCGCATGCGCCAGTCCCTCGGGACTTTCCTGGTGAATATATGACAGCTTGACACCCCAGCTTTCGCCGTCGCCAAGCGCTTCTTTGATCTCCGCAGCGGTGTGACCGACAACGATGCCGACCTCGCGTACGCCGGCTTCGCGGATTGCTTCGATGACACGCGCCAGCACGGGCTTGTTAGCGACCGGGATCAACTGCTTGGCGCGCGTAAAGGTCAAGGGATATAGGCGCGTACCCTTGCCGCCACTAAGAATGAGTCCCTTCATGGTCACTCGTGATTCCCTTTCACCGTCGCCGTCACGACTTATCAGCGCTGAAGAACCCTCCGCTCATTGCCTGTAATCTCAACGTTGGCAGTTGTGTATGGAGGCGCATATTCATCTGGCGGATTCAATATATGATTCTGTTTTCACGAGGCGCATTGGACAGCACAGCGCCAACGACGCGCACGTGTACGCGTTCCAGCGCTTGCCGCGCCTGCGCTGTGTGATCGCGTCGGGTAGCGCCAGCGCGTATCGCAAGCAAAGCGCCGTCAAGTTTTATGCCCAGCAGCGCAGCATCGGTTGCGGCGAGAATAGGCGGGCTATCAAATAGCACATAGTCGGCGCGGTTCTTCAAAGCGCCAATGATCTCGTCCATGCGTTTTCCACCAAGCAAGTCGGCCGGGTTCGGCGGCAAATCGCCGGATGAAATGACTTGGAGGTTGTCGACCTCGGTATTGTTCAGCGGAGGGTCCATTATGGCGCTGTCATCAAGCATCATTGTGCTCAGTCCGCGATCACCGGAGATGTCCCAGATTTCATGCTGCTTTGGCTGACGCAAGTCGGCGTCTACCAGAATGGTCTTGTTGCCGCTCTGAGCGAATGTGACCGCGAGATTCGCCAGTGTGCGGCTTTTATGATCTTCGCGGGCGGCGGAGGTTACGAGCAAGGTGCGAATGGGATTTTCGACGCTGCTGAACATCAGGTTAGTTCGCAGACTGCGATATGCCTCGGCGGCGGCGGAGCGTGGCTGCAAGAGTGTGATCAAGTTTACGTTCGCCATATCTGCTCCTCTAAAGGGCGCAAAAGACTGCTCAATTATTCTAGCCCATCTGCTGATATGTCGTCAGTATGAAATCGGATCATCAGCCTAGTTACATACGGGGGCGACCAAAGCCTTAATACGTCCAGGGCCCGAAGTCCAAAGTGACCTGCGGCATGCCAATGTTACCGAAGGAATCGGCGATTTCGCGCAAGGCCGCTCCCGTTTTAGGGTGGAGATATTCGGGCGCGAGATCGGCTAGCGGCAAGGCGACATGGGCGAAGCGCACGATATCGGGATCCGGGATCAGCCAGGGTTTCGCACCGTACTGCATGGCGGCGTCGTTCCAGAGTGAAATGTCAAGATCGATGGTTCTCGGCGCGTTCTTGTCGGCGGGATCGCGCACGCGTTTTAGATCCGCTTCGATACGGTCGAGCACCGCAGCCTTGAAGTCGTCTGGACTGCGCAGTGTATGTACTTTGACGGCCATGTTGAGAAAAAGCGCTTGGCTCCGATGGCCTTGTGGCTCGGTGCGAAAGACGGGCGAAATCGCGAGCACGGTTGTATAGCGGCGCAAGCGGGCGATGGCGGCGACGATGTTTTGTTCAGGCGCGATATTGGACCCTATGGATATATAGGCCACATTCGTCATGTAATCGCTTGGGCGCCGTTCGATGCGGATTCCGACTGAATCCGAGTGACGCAAGGCGCCCGGCTTATGTACGCTCACCTCGACCCATGGCGCAGCGAAGTCCACGGTGGTGAGTCGCGCGATCTCTTCCGCCAGCTTTTCAACCAGCGAGAAACGCGACGCTTCGACTACCGCAATGAGCGCCTTGGAGATGTTCCTGTAATTCAACGAGTCAAGGGGATCATCGCTTTCGCCTGCCAAGCGGCGGTCGGCGCCAATTCGCAGGTTTATGACGATATCCTGTGGCGTTTGCAGCTCGTGCGCGCTGAATCCGATGATGGCGCGCAGGCGCAAATTAGAAATCTCGATGATATCCATCGACTACCTTAGTCGTCAGCCTCCAGACAAAAGTTTAGCACGGATAGAGATATCTGGGCTCTGATAATTGCGCCTGTTGATCAAGAATATCGCCCCCGAAAATCGGCTTCAGGCCGCGGGATTGCTTGGTTCAACAAACTGGTGTTGCCTTTGGCATTCTTAGTAACCTATAATGTTTACAAGGGGAATGGCAGATGCTGTCCTTCTGATGAATACGATTTGGCGGCAGCAATTTGATAAACCAATGAATCAGATTGACTCACTATGAAAATCCAGGAAACTCAAGCCCTAAGCGTTGGGAGTAATGGTATTCAGCGGAGACTTGAATCCGAGGAACTGCTTGAGCGCTACGGGTTGAATGCTGCGCCGGTCGACGAAGCGGCGGTTGAGCGCTCGGTTGAGGCGCTGCTCTGTGCATTGGGCGAGGATCCCAATCGGCAAGGTCTGGTGGACACGCCAAGGCGCGTTGCCAAGGCATATGAGGAATTGGTCCGCGGGTATACGACGGACCCGGTGGAATTGCTGAACAACGCCGTTTTTGATATCGAGTATGATGACATGGTCATTGTCAGCGACATCGAATTCTACAGCCTTTGTGAACATCACATGCTGCCCTTCGTCGGCCATGCGCATGTGGCCTATATGCCCAACCGCAAGGTCGTAGGTCTTAGCAAGATACCCCGTATCGTTGACATGTTTTCCCGGCGCTTGCAAGTGCAAGAGAAGCTTACGCGCCAAATCGCCGAATTTCTGTTAGAGGTGTTGGACCCGAAGGGTGTCGCGGTCGTCATGACGGCGCGGCACATGTGTTCAATGATTCGCGGCGTAATGAAGCATGATTCGCTCATGACAACTAGCGCAATGCTCGGAGACTTCAGACATAAACAAGATACCCGCAACGAGTTCCTGATGCATATCCAAAGGTCCAATAGCAAGTAACGTAGCCGGTTCATTTTCTTAGTATGGAGCGGATTCTTCCAAGGATGCCGCCGCTCTCTTATTCGCTTGCGGCAAAAACTTGCTGTGATATAATTTGTTTTGTCGCGGCGCGTTTGCGTTGTGGCACTCATCAAGAGCGAGTGAGAGAACCGGCTCGGCGATCTCGCGGCAACCCCTGAGTTTTCGGGACGGTGCTAAATCCGACAGAGTTTTGACTCTGGCAGATGAGCGTAAGAGATCGCGCTGGACCTACGCCCGCTGCCTCGCAAGGCGTTTTTTTGTTGTCCAGAATTATGCCTCGCTTCGGTCAAATGTCTGGATTGTTCAGTGTTGGAAGGCGCGGCGCTGCCATTGAGCGGCCACGAAAGGAAGCTAATGTCGACAACATTCATGACTTCGCCGAAATACTTGTTCACGTCCGAGTCCGTTTCCGAGGGGCATCCGGACAAGATGTGCGATCAAATCAGCGACGCGATTTTGGACGCGATCCTTAACGACGATCCGATGGCGCGCGTCGCCTGTGAAGTGGCAACGAACACTGGGCTAGTCGTTGTTTTCGGAGAGATAACAACAACTGCGTATGTCGATATCGAGAAGATTGTGCGGCGGACGGTCGAAGAGATCGGATACACGCACGGAGACTTTGGCTTCGACGCAGAAACCTGCGGCGTACTTATCTCGGTCAAGGAACAGTCGGCAGATATCAAGCAGGGCGTTGATACGGCGCTGGAAGTTCGAAACGGATCAGATTCTGAGGCCGCGATCGAGGAGACTGGCGCAGGCGATCAAGGCATGATGATTGGTTTTGCTTGCAATGAAACCGACGAAATGATGCCGCTTACTGTCTCGCTGGCGCATGGATTGACGCGCCGGCTGGCGCAAGCGCGCAAGAGCGGCGAGCTGCCCTGGCTACGCCCAGACGCCAAAAGCCAGGTCACCGTCGAATACCGCCATGGCAAGCCGCGTCGCGTCGATACGGTGGTGATATCGACGCAGCACGCGCCAGAAATAACTCAGAAGGAAATCTACCGTCAGGTCGTCGAATGTATCGTACGAGATGTCATACCGTCAGAGTATATCGATGCGGACACTCGATACTTCATTAACCCGACTGGACGCTTCGTCACCGGCGGGCCCTTGGGGGACGCTGGTTTGACGGGACGCAAGATTATCGTCGACACCTATGGCGGTGTTGCGCGCCATGGCGGTGGCGCGTTCTCAGGAAAGGACGCCACCAAAGTTGATCGCAGCGCGGCGTATATGGCGAGATACGTAGCCAAGAATGTGGTCAAAGCCGGCTTGGCGGATCGCTTTGAATTGCAGGTATCGTATGCGATTGGCAAGGCGGAACCCACGTCGCTAGCCGTTGAGACATTTGGCACCGGGCGCATTTGCGACGCCGAGATCGAAGCATTGATTGGGAAGCATTTCGATTTGCGCCCGGCCGCCATTATCCGCGACCTGGACTTGCGCCGCCCGATCTATCGGCAGGTGGCGGCTTACGGACACTTCGGTCGAGAAGATATCGCTGTGCCTTGGGAAGAGACCGACAAGGCCGAGCTGTTGCGCCGGGAGGCGAAACTTTCCTAGTGGCCGGAGAGCGCCAATGAGTGAGCGACCGCGCATCTGTGACTATGGAGATTCGAGCTATCGGCAGGATTTCTGGGAGGGGCAGGGGCGCGACTACGAAGATGCGGTCGAACGCCGCGTTTTGGCGAAATTGTTACCGCCGAGCGGCGGCCGGCTGTTGGAAATCGGCGCAGGTTTTGGCCGCATCACCGGCGAGTATCGAATGTTCCGGCAAGTTGTCCTGCTCGATTATTCGCTGGAGCAGCTGCAATTCGCGCGCAGCCGTTACGGCGATGACGGCTACCTCTACGTGGCGGCTGATGCCTATAAGATGCCGTTTCAGGCAGGCGCCTTTGATGCCGCGACGATGATCCGTGTGATACATCATTTTGAAGATGTGCCGGCTGTTTTGCGTCAAGTAAGCAGCGTCGTACGTGGCAAGGGCAACTTCATCCTGGAGTACGCCAACAAGCGCAACCTCAAGGCGATAATGCGGCATCTCTTAGGTCTCAACGGCTGGAATCCCTTTACGTTGGCGCCAGTTGAATTCGTCGAGCTAAACTTCGATTTCCACCCAGCGTACATGCAGGGGCAGGTTACCAATTGCGGATTTGAAGTCAGGCGAAGCGTACCGGTGTCATGGCTGCGGCTTAGTCTGCTCAAAAAGACGTTGCCGACTAGCTTGCTAGTTTGGCTGGATTCGGCGCTGCAAGCCACTGGCTCCACGCTTTCGCCGAGCATCTTCCTGGATTTGCAACTCGGGGAAGGCGCGGGAGCTGCACGGTCTGCGGATGTCGACGACTTGCCTAGCATATTGAGATGTCCGATGACCGGCTCCGGTCTTCGCCGGGAGGGTGATGTGCTGGTCAACGAGAACGGGCTGCGCTGGGGCATCGAGCAGGGCGTATTTGACTTCCGTCAGCCATTGAACTGACTTGCGCTTTCTCACAGCGACAAACGCGTCAGCCACTGGTCAATGAGTTCAGCGATCAGCTCGGGCTGCTCAAGCTGGACCATGTGGCCGGCGCCTGGTATGACCGCAAGATCCGAGTTTACAATGCGACGTGCTAGCTCCATATTGAGCGAAAGCGGCGTCATCTTGTCATTCTCGCCCGCGAGTACCAATGTCGGGGCCGTGACCGAATGCAAGCGATCTCTGACGTCAAAACTGTCGCACGCCATCAGGTCACCTTGTGTAACTGACGCTGGAGTTGCGCGCATGATTTCCGCTGTATGCTCGACCATGTCTATGTCTGCGTCATTTGACCACATCCAGCGGACCATATTGCTGATGGTATGTTCAGGTTCGGCGACGATCCCCGTGATCAATGCGGGATTAACAGGAAGGCGCTCGCCGCTGCCGATGAGCGACAAAGCGCGTATTCGCGTCGGGTGTTCGAGGGCAAGATGCTGGGCGATGGCAGCGCCCATGCTATGGCCGACAATGATGGCCGAATCGATCGCGCTAGCGTCCATAAGGGCAAGAACATCAAGCGCGTAGTCGCCGATGGTCTTTCGACCGGCGCCTGCGCTGGCGCCATGTCCCGGCAGATCGATGAGGATGGGCTGGATAGATTGGAGATTCCTCAGCGAGGCCGGGAAGCTCAGGTGAGACCCGCCGGCGCCGTGGATGAAAATGGCGCGTGGTGTCCTGTGTTTGCGGCTGTGTTTTGCGACCCACATTTGGCCGCGTTTGGTCTTGATAAGGGGCATGACGCTTTTGCCTCAGGATATCGGTTCGTTTCTTAGCTTGTGCCAAAGCTCGATATTGCGCTGCGCCAATCCCGATATCGAGCCATGCCCAAAGCCGGCGACTGCGGTTTTGACGTGGTCGTTGAGCGGTTCGATCCAGCGCTGATCCAAGCCGTCATAACCAATTGCGGCGCCGACGATGCTGCCGGCAGTGCCGCTTGTGCAATCTGTATCCATGCCACACATCACCGCAGTAGTAATTGTCTTGCTGTAGTCGAGGTTGCCGTGCAGCAGGGAAAGTACGACAAATGCCATATTGTGCAGCGAGTGAAGGAAGGGCAAGTGTCCGTATTTGTCATAAATCCGATCGCAGACTTTCACCCAATCCGCGTCAGATTCGTACCAGGCGCGGACCTCATGCACGATACTAGCCAGGCGCGACCGCCGCGGAATGACCGACAGTCCGCCGCGGATTATCGTATCAATAGTCGGTTTGCGGCTTAAGGCAGCGCTGAGAGCACCGGCGACAAACATAGAACTGTAGGCGCCGTTCTTGACGGCGTTAAGTGTCACCTCGCGATAGGCGATGCGCGCGGCGCGGCGCGGATCGCTTGGCGCAATATAACCCCAGAAGTCAGCGCGAATCGCCGTGTTTATGCCTTCCCGCCAGGGATTGATCTTGGTGGGGAACTCGTCGATCTGGTCTTCAACCGGGCGATCGTCAGCGAGGTTTACCATGTGGTAGTACGATTGTCGCGTGCAGGACCAAAGCCAATGATAAGGGATATTTCGCAGATGATTATTCGCCACATCGAGCTTGCTGAAACCGAAGCCATGTTCCTCGAGCAGCATGAGAGCCAGGATCGTGTAATGAATGTCGTCATCTGCTTCGGCGAACTCTACATTGCCCAGAGTTGATGGCTTGCTGCGCAAGGTGATGTCCAATTTGGGTGAGGTGTATGGCGCCCAATCATTCAGTGGGTAGGCGTCGACACTTTCCAGATAGCGCCTTATGAATTGACGATCGACATGGATTTCGAAGGGCTTGCCCAGAATGACAGCCGCTATCCTGCCGTGCCAAGCCCCCTTGATCCTTTCGGCATACTCGTCATCGCTTGGTGACTCCAAGGGCGGTACATCGGCGGCGTCCGCGATAATGGACTCAAAGTCGTCCGGCTCGGTGAAAGGGAAGTCCGCGCGAATGCCGCCTTCACGCAGGGCCCATAGACTGAAATACGCTTCTTCCCAGTCCGCTTCTGTTAGCGTTGCCGGGTCAGTTGCTGTGCGCACTTGCGGCGGCAAATAGGGCGCGGAGAAATTTGGCTGTATGTCAGCGCCGACCGGATAGCCCTCTTCGTATAGTTGCAGAAATTCCAGGGCGAACAGGTCTTTCCAACTGGCGTAACCTGGCATGAGGCGGATCCTCTTCTCTTGTGGTGGCCGATTGGCGCTCTTTCTCTTGGCAATAATCTTGCTAGAACTTGTGACTTTTGCAGACAATAGCATAATATGCCGCGCAAATCTGGAAGCCAAGGTTCGGTAACGTTAGCAATTTGCCCGTGAATTGACACAGTCGCTGCATGGCATACGTTGCTTAATCGCTGGCTGAGTTAAGCAATCCGCATAAAATGAGTAAAGTCCGTCGCGCGATATAGCTTGGGCCTGCGGATATTGCCGCGGGTTAGCCATTCAATGGGGGAAACACGCAGTGAAGCGAAGCGATGCTGAAATATCCAAGCCGAAGACGCCACTTCAATACTTGCGCCTGTTTTTGACCGGCTTTGCCATGGGCGCCGCCGACATCGTTCCGGGCGTGAGTGGCGGCACGATGGCATTCATTCTCGGCATTTACGAAAGCCTGATCGATGCGATCAAGTCTTTCAATCTGAGCGCCCTGCGACTGGCGCTTGGCTTAAGGTTCGGCAAATTGGCGGAGCATGTCTCTTTGCGATTCATCCTGGCGCTTGGTCTCGGACTGGCTTCGGCGGTATTGCTGCTTTCGAGCTTTCTCAGCGCAACGATGGACGACGCTGATGGTCGGGTCCTGCTGTTTGCGTTTTTCTTTGGTCTGGTTTTGGCGTCCATTCTAACGGTCGGCTACAAGGTGCGCTGGAACGGGTCCGCGGCGGCCACATTCACTCTGGGCGCGGTAGCAGCCTTAGTCATCGTCAATATCGTGCCGGCTGAAGCTGATCATTCGATTCCGACATTGTTTGTGAGTGGCATGATAGCAATAACGGCGATGATACTGCCGGGGATTTCGGGTTCGTTCATGCTCTTGATAATGGGGCAATACGACTATGTATTGACTGCTGTAAGCAACCGCGACCTACCGCCGATTATCGTTGTTGGACTGGGCGCGGTTGTCGGCCTCATCGCCTTTTCGCGCGTACTCAGCTTTTTGCTCAAGAATTACTACAATCGGACAGTTGCAGTGCTGGTCGGCTTTATGGCGGGCTCATTGTCGAAGATATATCCGTGGAAAGAATGCCTCGAAAGTGATCTCGATCGCCATGGAGATTTCCGCTGCCTGGTCGAACAAAATATCGCGCCGGCCACAGATTCGGAGACCTTTGGCGTAGCGATCCTGCTGCTAGTAGTCGGTTTTCTGGCAGTGAACTTGCTTGATCATCTGCAGGCGAAAGACAATCCCTTTTTCAGGTTGTTTCTACGCTAATTCTATTGTGGGCTACTTCTTTTTAGGCGTTCCTGTCCCTTCGGGCGTGTGATGCCTCAAGGCTCTCTCCTGCGCATCAATGATATCCTGAATCCGCGAGCGGGTTAGTACGGCGGTGACATCCACTCCGGCGAATGTAGATTCCTCGGTCGGCGTCGGATCTTGCGCCAACTCCTCAACAATCTCTCGCCGGCGATAAACCGATGCGGCGATGGCGTGCGTGGCGGCCGGGCTGGTGAGCAACACGAAAAGACCGAGAGTTAGCAACCTCAGCGCCGATGACGGCATGAGCAAGGCTGCTCCCAATAGCAGGCCGAACAATCCCAAAGTCGCCACCTTGCCGGAGGTGTGCAGACGAGTCAGGACGTCGGGGAGCCTGATTACGCCGATTACACCCACGGCGCTGAAGAAAAGACCAAACAAGAGGGCGGCAATGCCCAATAGCTCGAGCAACACTAGAATACCCTGCCTTCTGAGATATATCGTGCGATACTGATCGTACCGATGAAGGCAATTGCGGCAAGCGCGATCGCCATGTCGACGAAGGTTTGCGTACCTTCCACCAGGGCGAGCATGACGATGATGCCGATAAGGAGCGTTGTAATGAGATCGACGGCCGCCAGCCGATCAGGCAGCGTGGGTCCAGCGACAACTCTCCAGGAGGCCGGTAGCAGCAGGATGACCAGCGACAGCAGAATGAGCTGAATTCCAGTTTGGGCAAACGTTGTCTCAGTCATGTCCCAGAATCCCTTTGATTCGACCAAGACGTTTCGCTTGATCATGTTCGAGGCTGTCGGCGGAGGCATCGACGTCCAGGCAGTGTACGATCATCAGAATGCCGTCGTCGCTCGTCTCTTGAAAGTCAACTACCAGCTCGCCGGGCGTAATGGTAATTCCGTGTGCGCTGATGGCAGAGATGAGTTCGTCTTCGCTTCCGTCGCCGGTATTAACGATGTTAAAGCCCGGGTTGATGGACAAGTGAGGCGTCAGGACAATCCGCGCCACTTTCACGCCCGCGAACAGAACCTCGAATGCCATAAATACTATATAGGCCATGAGATTGTATAGTTGCCTGAACGCGTTGCGCAGTTTGAGGCTTTCGCCGCGAAGACCGGTGGCCAGGACGACCAGCATACTGAAAATGTAGCCCATGAGGAAATTGCCCGGCGTCGCAAGTCCGGTATAGATGGTCCAACCAAAAGCCAGCGGTAGAGCCAGCAGCATTGCTTTTTGCGCTCTGCGAACGCTCCCGGTCATCGCGAGATCTCCTTAGCTGAATCGGCGCGTCTATGCCCCAATATTGGTCTTGCGCTGCAGCTACTCAACATCGCTCTATCGCCCCAATCCGTTCGGATACACTGCGGAGATATAGATATTAGGATCTTGAATTTGCACCACGGTATCGCTGACCAACTGTACCAGGGGCTCGGCAAGGATGGTGCCCAACAAAAGACAGACGGTGATCAAGAGCAGTGGCGCGAACAAGCTGTCGCCTTCGCTCTTGGTTTCGGTAGTGCTTTCCAGCGGGTTCTGCTGAAAAACTCTCTGCCAGGCGCGGATCATATACATCAAAGTAAGGATGCCGGCGCCGGCCATAATGATCAGGTTCCGCCAGTCGCCACTTTCAACGCCGCCCTGTATCAGCGCCAGCTTGCTGATGAATCCGTTGAACGGGGGCACACCGGAGAGAGACAATCCGCCAAGCAAAACAAGCCAGCCGAGGGCCGGTGGCAGTCGCCGGCCGATTCCGCTTATATCGGCGAAGTTAGCGGTCTTCGTCTTGGTGTAACTAGCGACGACAACCATCAGCATGAGCAATGAGGACTTTATGAAGGCGTGATTGAAGGCGTAAACGATCGCGCCGATAAGCGCCAGCTTACCGCCCCAGCCAATGCCGACGAGGATGAAACCAATCTGCGCGAATGTAGAATAAGCAAGCATGCGCTTGGCGTTATACGTTTGCAATGCGCCGAGGCTGCCAAAAAGAATGCCGATAACGCCTAGAGTAGAGAGCCAGCGCTCAAGCAAGGGCGCTTCTTCGATGAATAGCAAGGTGACGAGTCGCAGAATGCCGTAAACGCCGACCTTGACGACAATCGATGACAGCATGGCGCTGACGGGAGTAGGCGCTGTGGTATGGAAATCCGGCTGCCAAAAGTGAAAAGGGAATACCGCGCTCTTCAGCAGAAAAGCGCAGAGCAACATCAGAGCGGACGCCGGCGCCAAAAAGGGCCGGTCGCCGGTCAGCAGGATTTGCGCGATTTGCGCCATGTTCAGTGTGCCGAATGTCGCATACATGGCGGCTATGCCAAGCAGCAAAAAGAGCGTACCCATTGAACTAATAAGAATATATTTGAAGGCTGCTTCCAAACCATACTGATCATCGGAGATTGCGGTCAACGATACTGAGGCCAGCACCATCAACTCCATAAATACGAATAGCGTAAAAAGGTCGCCGGTGAGCATTGCGCCCACCAAACCAACTTCCATCAGCAGGAAGAGCGGTACGAAGGCCGGGTAGGTCATACATTTGTCGTGACTGTGGAAGGTATAGAGTAAGCCACCGACCATGATGGTCGTGACCATGAAGGCAAAAAGGGCGCCCAGCGTATCCGCCACCAGGACAATGCCGTAAGGAGGAGACCAACCGCCCAGTGCATAAGTCTGTACGCCGATATCGTGGACTTGCGCCAGTAGCGCCACGCTGCATACCCAGGCTACCAAACCGGATAAGACCGCCAGCGAGCGTTGCAGGCGGTTAGACTTGGCGAATATCAGCGCGGTGATGGCGCCGATTAGCGGAGTCACCAAAATCCCCAGCAGAAGCGTGTTGTTTGCCATACGTTTTAGTTGTTATCTCCTCAGCAACGGCCGTCGCTCGACCGCGGGCGATCTAGTGCTTCAGCTTGTTGATATCGTTGGAATCGACAGTGTCGTAGCGGCGTGAGATGATATTTACGAATCCTAGGACAAGCGAAAAGCTGCCGAAACTGACAACGATGGCGGTAAGAATCAACGCCTGAATTAGCGGGTCGCTGGTCTGCCGACCGGCCTCAACGTTGCTGATGTAGGGCGCGTATTCGCCCTCAAAGGCGCCGACTGCCACAAAAAACAGGTTGATGGCGGAGAAAAGTATAGCGAAGCCAATTGCCGCTTTGATAAGGTCCCGGCGCAGCAATTGGAAGACGCCGACCCCGAACAAGATGCCAATTGCCAGCGCAAACATAAACTCAATCATGGTTCTTCACTTTCGATTTCCTGGCAGGGCAATGCGCGGATCTTTTCATCTCAATAATCCAATTCTGGTTCGTGCTCGATAGCGGAGCCGTGTTGTCGACCGTTCGAACGCGCGGTCGGGTAAGCGATTGCTTCAATTATTATGCCCAAGCCGCCCATGACAGTCAGGGCAATGGCGATTTCAAACAGCAGCGATGAACTCAAATGCAAGCCAAAGGCGCCAAGAAGATCGTAAATGCCGAGCGCCTTGTCAAACTGAATATGCCCCATGAATCCCTTGCCTAGCAAGATAGGAAACATCGCATTCACGATGGCCATGATCAAGCCGAGGCGTGTAATCAGTTCCGGCCGGAACCAGGGCAGTTGGCGTTTGGCTTCGTCATAGCCGAGGACGATATACCAAAGCGAGACGGCCAAGCCGATGGTGACGCCGGCGGTAAAGCCGTCGCCGGGCCCGTGACCGCCATACAGGATTTGCTCGATGCCGATGAGTATGGCGATGGGCAGAACGATATAAGAGACCGTTCGGGTGAAGGGCGTCGAAAGGCTGGTGGCGTCCTGGATCTCTTCCACAACTTCATCGTCAAATTCGTGCAGCGAAGTCTGCTGCGCCGTGTTCGGCAGGAAAGCGCCACCCGTTTGACGTCCACGCGCGAGCAGTGTCAATAGACCAAGGGCGGCTGTAGTGAAGACAGCGATCTCAAGCATCGTATCGGTACCACGGAAGTCAGCTACAATGGCGCCGACCACGTCTCCGGTGCTTACCAAGTGGGCGTTTTCCAGGTGCCATTGCGCGATGCTGTTCCGCTCCGGCCGATTTTGCAGTGCGATCAACGAGAAGACAAATACAGCCAGGCCAATCACTATGCTGATGCCAATATCCCTCAGCAGACCGAAGTTATAGTCGTGGCGGCCAACCCATAAGCTGGAGATCATCTTGAGGCGTGTATCAGCGCGTATGCGGCCAAGCATGACGATGATCAGGACGGTCGCCATTGTTTCCACGAGCATTTGTACCAAGGCGATATCCGGCGCGTGGTCGATCAAGAATATGACGCCGATCGCGTAGCCGATGACCCCGTAAGCGATTGCAGCCTTCACATGTTCGCGCACGACAACCGTAAGAATTCCCGCCGCGACGGTAAGCAAAAGCATGAACATTTTCGCCAAGTCCGTGATCGTCATTGAGAAATCAGTTGGAAATAGCCCTTGACCAGCGGCTAGATTCAACAAGGTTCCCGAGGCGATAAGCACGGCCGCTACCACGCCAAGAATAATGACGAGGTAGTAGCGAACAAAGCCCGATTGTGTATGCAAGACGGTTGTCCCTGCCCAGCGGATATAGGCGAGGAGCTCGCGATAGATCATGTCACAGGAGAGTGGGAAGGTGATGCGCGCAATCAGCGGCTTGCGAAGAAGGAAGAGCGCCAGTCCAGCGGCCAATATGACGAAACTCAGCAGAAAGACTTCATTGAATCCAGCGAAGAGGCGCAGCTCGAAGGATTTCGGCACTGCCAACTCCAGGAGTGGCACGATTACCGGTTCGAGCAGAAATCCCAGAGTTAGCGATAAGAGCGAAAGCAAAAGGGGGCTGAGCCGAATCAGCGAAGGCGGCTGATGAAAATGCAACTCATGCCGCGGCTTGCCCTGGAAGACATCGTAAATCAGCATGTAGGCGGCCATGGCGGTGAAGGCGGTGCTGAATACGACTACGAGCATCACCAGTTGCGTCCAGGGCGCCGTATAATGAATCATGGCGTCAAGCAAGGTTTCCTTTGCCACGAAGCCCAGCAGGAAGGGCATGCCAGCCATCGACAGGGCCGAAATGACAGTAACAACGAACATCGCCGGCATGCGCTGCCGCAGGCCGCCGAGCTTTTCGATGTATCGTGTGCCAGTTGCATGGTCGATCGTACCGGCGACCAGAAGAGAGCGGACTTGTAGAGGGCGTGGGCGATGATACAGACGAATGCGGCTTTCAAACCGTTTTGATCGGGCAAGCCGATCATGGCTACGATAGCCCCGAGCTTGCTCACGGTGGAGTAAGCCAGCAGCCCCTTGAGGTCCCTCTGCTTCACCGCGAAGTACGCGCCGACCAGCATGGTCAATAGCCCGACTGTGAGCAGCATGCCGGACCAAAGCTCGTGCTGGTACATCACCGGCGAGAGCCGGGCGAAGAGGTAAATGCCAGCTTTGACCATGGTCGCGCTGTGCAGATAGGCGCTGGCCGGCGTCGGCGCGCTCATGGCGCCCGGCAGCCAGAAATGAAATGGGAATTGAGCGCTTTTTGTGAAGCCGCCCAGGACAATCAATATGGCAAAAAGCGTGTACCAATCGTGCTGCGCAAGCGACGTCGCTCTGAGGATCAGGTCGATATCGGCGACCATGGTGATGCCGTCATCCGGGTAGAGGATTTGTCCCGTTGCGACGCAGAGCATGACGATGCCAGTGATGAGCGCGAGCGCTCCGAATCCAGTTACGAAGAGCGCTTTGAACGCGCCCTCGCGCGCGGCCGGCTCATTCGCGCCCTTGAAGCCAATGAGCGCGAACGAGGTAATGCTTGTCAACTCCCATGCGATGAACATCATCAGCAGGTTGCCGGCAAGGACCAGCGCCAACATCGCGCCGGCGAAGCTCGAAAGCCAAATCATAAAGCGGTTGTGCTCATCTCTATCATCAAAATAGGCGCCGGCGTAGAAGAATATCAAGGCGCCGATGCCAGTGATGATTAACGCGAATATCAGCGACAAACCGTCGAGATAGAAGGACAGGGTGATGTCGAGCGAGGGAATCCAGTTGAACGCTTGAATTAGGACGGTCTCGTCATGGACCCGCGGCGAAAGACTCAAGAACCAGACAAATAGCGCTGCCATTGCCAGCGACGACAGCAGGGTTTGGGCTGATTTATTCAGCGAAGCCCTGACGATCGGTAGCGCCAGGAGAATTGCCAGAATGAAAGGAACGGCGGTGGCGAATACGAGTTCCATGTTTGCGCGAATTACGTCCAGTTCAATTTTGCGGTGGGTGGCAGGGGAGACGCTTCAAAGTTACGCCATGCCAAGACTTAGCCTACCGACTCCCGACGGCAAATCAATGGTGAAAAGTTCCAAGTCATAACGTAGGCGGCTGTGTTCAATGACAAGAAGAAATTGTCAGAAGCTAGTCGTTTAGACGACGTCGCAGCTCAGCCGTCAACGCGGGAACGATTTCATATAAGTCGCCAACAATGCCGTAGCGCGCCAGTTTGAAAATTGGCGCTTCGGCGTCCTTGTTTATCGCTACTATGATTTTGCTGTTGCGCATGCCAGCCTGATGTTGTATCGCGCCGCTGATGCCGCAAGCGATATACAAGTCTGGATTAACGACTTTGCCGGTCTGACCAACTTGATGCTCGTAGGGAATGTAACCGGCGTCTACAGCTGCGCGACTTGCGCCAAGGGCAGCGCCAAGGACCTCGGCCAGAGGCGTTAGCGTATGGGCGAAGCCATCCTTCGCTTTCCAAACTGTCGCTTCGGCGCCGTTCAATTTGGCCGGTGGAGCAGCCAGGTTGTTGGCCATCCCTCGGCCACCACTGACGATGATGGCAGCGTCGGTCAAATTGACTTTGCCAGACTCCGACGCGAAGTCGAGGACTGTCGTCTGAATGGCATCCGGTATATGAATGACAGCGACCTTCTCAATGCCAACTGCCGCGTCTTCAGTTGCGGCCGGCGCAGGAAACGCGCGTCCACGGATCGTGACGAACGTCGTGTCTGTCTCGGACCTTAATTCCATCAGCACCTTGCCGGCATAGGCGGGGCGGGCGCCAATGATTTTGCCGTCTTCCAGCCGCAAGTCGACGACCTCCGAGATTAGCCCGCTTGCAGTGTCGGCGGCAGCGCTCGCCAGCAACTCCTTGCCGCGATTTGTAGCGACCGAGATGACCGCCCTTGGCCTGCGCTCGGACACTAAGTCGCTCAAAAGCGCCGCGCAGGTTTCCAGGCGATACTCGTGTATGCTGTCGTCTGTGCAGATAAGAGCGTTGGCAGCGCCTCGTCGTCCGGCTTCGGCGGCGATGGACGCAGCGTTGTCGCCGAATATGAGCGCGGTGACATCTGTGCCCAGCGCTTCCGCTATATCTGCGGCGGCGCCAATGGCTTCCCAACTGCTCGAAACGGCTTGGCCCGAGAAAGTCTCAATCCAGACGAAAACACTCACAGAACTTTCTCCTCAAACAAGCGCTGCGCCAAGCTATGGGCTTTTGCTTGAACGTTCGCGCCTTCAATGATTTCTGTGCTCACATCGCGCGCCGGCGGATTCATGTATCGGAGCGCGGTGGTCGCTGCGCTTGGCAATTCAATGCCCAGCTCAGCCGCTGACCAGACGGGTATCTGCGCCTTTGCCGCCTTACGGATACCAAGAAAATTTGGATAGCGAGGCTCGTTTATGCCTTTCATCACAGAGATTACCGCCGGCAGCCGGGCGGAAACGACTTGCTTGCCTTGTTCCAGCATCTTCTCGACTTTGATGGCGCCATCGTCATAATCCGCTTCTAGTATGGCCGAGACGTAACTTAACATCGTCCAGCCCAGGCGGCGCGCCAATTGATAGGTATGCTGGTCCGTGCCGACATCCACGCTCTCCTTGCCAAAGATGATCAAGTCGACATCTCCCAGCCTCTGTATAGCGCCGGCCGCCAATGCCGACCATGTCAGACTGTCATTCATGTCCGCGCCGGTTTCTTCGACCCGCAGAACATTCTTGATGCCCATAGCCATACTATGCTTCAGGGCATCATCGTTAGTGTCCGTGCCGATGGCGATAACTGTGGAGTCTCCGCCGCCGTTTTTCGCCTGGGAGATCGTCTCTTCAAGTGAATATTCGTCCCAGGGATTTACCACAGTGGAGACATCGCCCCAGGTTACTTTGCCGTCGTCGTTGACCCAGACTTTGGCGGCGGTATCGGGTGTGCTGCGTGTGAAAGTGACTACATGCACTGCAAATCTCCTTCCAGCTAATCCACCGACATTGTACAGGCAATTGGCAGAAAGCTTAATCCTGAGGTGCTATGTACAGGTCTGTACGCTGATTTCGTTCGCGTTGCGATTCTTCGCGCAGCGCAGTGGTCGCGCCGATAACCTTAGCGCCCAGACCACAATCGATAAGAATCGCGTCACGAAGATTGACACCGCTCAGATCCGCGCCCCAGAAGTTGGCGCCAGTAAGGTCAGCTTTGGCAAAGGAACAATCTTGCAGCTTGGCACGGGCGAAATTTGCGCCGCGCAAATCCGCGCCTGTGAAATCCGCGCCAGTTAACTGCGCCTGGCGAAAACCTGCTTCGCGCAGATCGGCCTTGGCAAAATTGGCCGAACGAAGATCGGAATAGCCAAAATAGGCTCCTCTCAAATCAGCGCCGCTGAATTGAGCATTGGGCAAACGGCATGAAGACAGCAGCACGTTTTTGAGTTCGGCGCCCGACCAGAGCACCCCATCGAGGCTGCCATCCTGGTGCGCCAGCCTTTCCTTAAGCACCTCTATCAAGCGGTGGGCGTTGCCGGACCTGCCAACTGTGGCGACACGAGCGACTAACTCATCTGTCGTTACGAATCTGTACCGCAGCATCAATATCGTGCGGCGCAAGCGGGAAAACAGTCGAATTTCCACTTGAATGTCGCCTATTTGGATAGCTCAGTCAGCGGTTCATGGTAGCCCTTGTGCATTCTGCCAACAAGATGCGGTTGCGGGCGCCTTAGTTGGTGAGATTGATTAGGTCTGAACAGAGATTCTTGTGCGTTTGTGCTATAAGTGCCTGTCACCTGATTGGTTATGCTAACTATCGGATATCAGCAAATGTGTCAATCCAAGAAGTTCACGAATGGCTATCGCTACTAGAAACGCTGAAATGCTCATCACCACGTATTTGGAAATGACCAGCCCAGGGCGTTTCGCTCCTGCCTATATTCAGGCGAACGACATCGAGATTGTCAGGATGGAAATGCCCGATCTTGCCTTCTACAAATTCTTGTACCAGTCGGTCGGTGAAGACTGGGCGTGGCGCGATCGGTTGCAAATGTCCAATAAAGAATTGCGTGAGATATTGACGTCATCGCGCACCCAGGTGCATGTGATGTATGTGAGTGGCTTGCCCGGCGGTTATGTCGAATTGTATCGCCACGATGATGACTCCGTGGAAATCGTGTATTTCGGACTGCGGCGCGATTACATGGGGCGCGGATTGGGCAAACATCTTTTGAGCTTTGGAATCGCGCGCGCCTGGGATATGGAGGCGAAACGCGTGTGGCTGCATACCTGCAATCTGGATGGGCCGCACGCTTTGGCAAATTATCAAAAGCGCGGCTTCCGCGTTTATAAAGTCGACGAGGAGCCGATGCCGGAGCTCTACTCCTAGTCGGGCCGTCGAGCGCCCAGAATCGCTTCAAGTAGTGGACCGCTTCCCCGTTTGACCACAAGACACACTCGATCTGCCAAGCCAGAATAGCGCTCATGGATTCGGCTGAGAACGTCTTGCGGTTCAGCGACAATGGCGGCTTGACGGAGGAAATCGGCTGGGATCTTATCCACCAGGCCATCTCTATCTGTCGATTCCCCGGCTGCCCCTAATTCCTCGGCTAGCGCTTCCCAGCTGTGATAAATGATGACGTCGCGATACGCCGGCAGCCGCAAATGAAAAGCTATCTGCTGTTTGGCCCAGTTATCTGCTCGGTGATATTCGGCCTCGTCCAGACCACTGACGACAAGGACCGGCACGGATAGTTCGACTTCACTTCTTGCGCGCCCAGCCGAAGCCAAGCCCTTTGAAAGCGATGGAATCAGCACCTCGCGCAAGTAGGACGGAGTGTGCAGCGCAGGCGCGTGAACGCCCTGACAAAGCTGGCCGGCAAGCTCGCTGTAGTCGGCGCTGATGCCTGCAAGATAGATAGGGATATCGGGATGGTCTATCGCGCCCGGATTGAAAAACGGCGCCATCAGACGAAAAGTATAATGCTCGCCGCGATAGCGCAGTCGCGCGTCGGTCTGAAACGTATGCCAAATTGCGCGCAGACTCTCAATGTATTCCCGCATCTGCCCGACATTGTCGCGTCCATTTTCGCCGCCACGGTCGTCAATCTGACCAACGGTATCGGCATGCAATCCTAGTCTGAAACGCCCTGCCGTTTGCCGGGCCAAATCCCAGGCGATTTGGGCAGTGACCATGGGACTGCGAGGAAAGGCGGCGGCTGCAAGTGTGCCCAGATTGATCTTGCGAGTCTCCGCAGCTGCGACTGTGAGCGCGAAAAACGGATTGCGCCCGCTCTCAGCGACCCAGGCAGAGGCGAAACCCAGCTCTTCGGCCCGCCGAATCAACTTGACATCGGCGCGTAGATCATTGGACGGATTTAGAGCGATATCCAGTTTCATTGACAAGTTCACCATTTTTTCGCGTCAAAGGATTAATTGCGGACCGTTTTTCTTCAGCCAGGTTCTCCAGAGGCGGTATTCCGAGCAGCACGATTCAACGAGTTTCCAGAAGTCATGGCTGTGATTGAGCTCGCGCAAATGGCAGAGCTCATGAATGATGACGTAGTCTATCGCCTCGGTCGGCGCCATCATGAGGCGCAGGTTCAAGTTGATGTTGCCTTTGACCGAGCAACTGCCCCAGCGAGTCTTCTGATTCTTAATCCGCAGATTGTTGTAAACAAAGCCGTATTCATAGGCAAGCTCAGCGACGCGGAAAGGCATATAGTCAGTGGCAAGTTGACGATAGAAACTGATGATTGCTTCCCGTAAATTCTTGTGATCGCTCAGGGGCGTATCGGCCGGGGCGCTTAGCAGGAGCAATTCGTCACTTAGCTGGGCTTTGAAAATGCTCACGTTGCTGGAACAGAGTAGCTTGAGCCGACACGGCCTACCGCGGACGAGAAAGACTTCGCCGTCTTCGTAATTGCGGCAAAATCGATTAGCCCTGGCCTCACGGACCTTACGAATCGTTGAGATAACCCAAAGGGATTTCTCACGCAATAAAGCCTCAGGCGCAGGACTTCGTCTGCCATCAGGATAGACGACTTCGAGACCCTTAGGTTCGCTGTATCTTACGATGATGCGTTTGGCGCGTTTGCTCGTCCGTACGGTGAACGTGACAGATTCTCCATCAAGATTGATGACTGGCATCAGAGTACCATCGCTTTGGCGGCGTGCTGCCAAATCACCTGTTTGCTCTTGTCCGACGGTTCAAAGGGAAAATAGAAGCCGGCGCGGTCGAGCAGACCCTGGTAGCGCTCGCGCAATTTGTAGGGCAGTTCATCGGGGTCGGCTATGACCGCGAATTGCTCAAGCATCTCATCGCTGATCAGCGAGTGCATTTCATTCCAGCGGTTTCGCCGCAGCAGCGCGTTCAGTCGCGGGATAAGGTCCTCCCAACCGTGCAGCTCAAGGACGCGCCGATAACTTGGTGTGCTGGCGTAAAAGGCAATTTGGGATTTTGTCAGCAATTTGCTTTCTTCTTTTTCGGTGTCATCCGCGCCTGTGACAACGAAAACGGCACAAGAAAGCGTCAAAGGGTGATCGATGCCGCTAGTCGCGCGTCCTACACGGAAAGCCGGCAGAAGAATCTCGCGCAGGTAGCGGGGCGTATGAAAGGAATGAACATGAAAGCCATCGCATAATTCGCCCGCCAGTTTTGCCAAGCCCGTGTTTACGCCGGCAATGTAAAGCGGAATCTGATGAAATGGCATGGCGCGCGGACTCTCGCGTGGCGCTCGTGAAGAATGCTGGTAGTATTCGCCACTGTATTCAAGGGCGTCGCCGGATTCGAAGCTTTCCCAAATTGACCGCAAAGCCTGAATATATTCGCGGAGTTGCTGAACCGGCTTGCCCCATTTTGCGCTGAATCGCTTGGTAATATGTGGCTTGATCTGTGTTCCTAGTCCCAAGAGGAATCGTCCACTGGATTGTTCTGCGAGGTCCCACGCCGTTTGGGCCATGATCATGGGACTGCGTGGAAAGGCGACTGCGATTGCTGTGCCCAGCGTTATACGTTCGGTCGTCAGCGCCGCATGCGCCAGGGGCAAGAATGGATTGTGCGCTGCTTCCGCTACCCACAATCCATCAAAGCCCAGGCTTTCCACCGATCTCGCTAGTGGCGCAGCCTGGCTCAAGTCGCTGGCGAAAACTGTTACATCGAATTTCATTAGTCATCCTCAATGCATGGGCGAATTGTATCGTGACGCAACCCTGGAGGCGAGCGCATAACTATAATGTGCTCAGCGGGTTATGGCTGTTATAATCGTTGTCAATGTGTTTGAGCGACGGTGCGCAGGCTGTTTGCGCAATGTCAATTGCAGGGTCGTTGGTTTGGAGTCGAAATGAGTGTGAAGAGTAACCGGTCCATCAATATCGGTTTGCGCAATGTAGTCGCGACCATTCTTATAGCGCTGGGGCTGGTATTTATTTGGGAAATACGCGGTACATTGATGCTCACGTTTGCCGCGGTAGTGCTGGTCATTTTGTTTACCATGCCAGTGCGCTTGCTTATGCAACGGTTTGAGATGAACCGGCTTGTTGCGATTGTGGTCAGCGTGCTCGGTTTCTTCGCGATACTGGTATTAATTGGACTATCCATACTTCCGATCATAGTAAACCAATTCGACGAACTAGCCATTGACGTGATCCCGCGCGGTGTGGAATTGGCGCGAGAAGCGATTACGCGAGAAGCGCTTCTCGAGCAATATCCCTTCCTGGAGCCAATCCTGACCGGCGAGAACGATGACCTGGTCAATCAGTTCATTTCTCAGGTTACCGATGCCATTGGCAGGCTGGGTGGCACGGTACTTCCGGTGGTCGGCGGCGTTGCCAATACGATTTTGAGTGTGCTCATAATTTTCTTTCTGAGCATGTATTTGTTGGTAGAGCCAGAACTCTATGTCAGCGGAATCATCAAACTCACGCCGATTTGGTATCGCGATCGAATGCAGGATATTCTGCGACGCATTGATACGACATTGCGCGCCTGGTTAAGCGTGACTGGCGTATCGATGGTGGTGGTTGGAGTCTTGACCGGGCTAAGTCTCGCGCTCCTTGGCATTCGTGAGTGGGTTGCGCTTGGTGTACTGGCAGGTGTGCTGTCCTTTATTCCTAACTTTGGTCCGGTTGTGGCGCTGGTACCGTCAATAGCGGTTGCCTTGGTGCAAGCGCCGCAAAATGTCGTCTGGACAGCGGTCATCATATACGGCGTTTCCTTTTTGCAGAGTCAAGTGGTAAGCCCTGTGCTCGCTAGCGAGCGGATGAACATGCCGGCGATTTTGATTTTGCTGGGGCAGATCATCTTCGGTTTTTTCTTCGGCTTTCTAGGGCTTATGTTGGCCGTGCCGCTTAGCGCGTGCGTCGCTGTATTGGTTGATGAAGTGTACATCAAGGACATCCTGGGAGATCGTGCAAAGTCCAAAGCTGAAAACGATGCGCCGGCCGACTCGCTGCAGGAGGAATTGGTACTGGAATCGTCGTAGGGCACATTTGGGTTACTAGATCGGCGGATATCCCGAAACAACGCGGTTGCCTCGTACTCGGTGAGTTTTTCCACTGAACTCGCAAACTGCTTAGATTGAATATCAGAGGAAGCGTAGAGATGGCGAATTCCAAGTCAGAGCCGGTAGCAACGAAGGCTTCGGCTAAGCGCCGTGGTGCGAAGGGCGCCTCCCAGCCATTAGATCGAAAGGAAGCCTCCAAGCGGATTGACGAGAGAATCGCGGAATTAAATGACTGGCGAGGCGAGACTTTGGCGCTGCTCCGCAAGCTCATCCATGAAGCAAACCCTGTGGTGATCGAAGACTGGAAATGGATGGGGACGCCAGTATGGTCGCACGAGGGGATGTTCGCCAACGGCAACGCTTTCAAGGATAAGGTGAAGATCACTTTCTCCCACGGAGCCCAGCTCGCGGATCCTCATGAGCTTTTCAACGCGGGTTTGGGTGGCAAGAAGTGGCGAGCGATTGATATTTACAAGGATGACAAGATAGACATCGCTGCGCTGAAGACGCTGCTGCGAGTGGCGATGGATTTCAACACCATGCACTCGGTACCCAAAAGCAAAGGGTCGAGGGACATTTAGCGTGAATCGGCGCATGGATCGTTCCGGTGTCCTTGGCCGCTCAGTCGCTGTTCGTTTGAGTTCACCAATGATTCGTTGCAGACTTGACAGCATGGTATGCGCGAATAAAATCTCTGCTGGTCTCGCGGAAGATTAGCAATTCAGTGGAAGCGACCTTGACAAGGTAGAATTGAGTTGCTAGTCTAGTCGGATTAAAGGTGAGGGGGCGATCTCTCGCTTTTTTATGCCCAAGATTGTAAGGGCATGAGTGCAGATTAACAGCAGAATAGCAGGTTAAGACAGAGCGAATCAAACCCTGTGAATACGGAGAGTTTGATCCTGGCTCAGGATGAACGTTGGCGGCGTGCCTAATACATGCAAGTCGAACGGTAAGCGTCCTTCGGGACGTGTAGAGTGGCGCACGGGTGAGTAACACGTAACTGATCTGCCCTGTAGACTGGGATAACCTTTGGAAACAGAGGCTAATACCGGATAATATCTTGGTAGTTAGAGAGCCGGGATAAAAGGTTCAGGCGCTATAGGATGAGGTTGCGGGCCATCAGCTAGTTGGTGAGGTAAAGGCTTACCAAGGCGATGACGGATAGGGGACCTGAGAGGGTGGCCCCCCACACTGGGACTGAGACACGGCCCAGACTCCTACGGGAGGCAGCAGTAAGGGATATTGCACAATGGACGGAAGTCTGATGCAGCGACGCCGCGTGGGTGAAGAAGGTTTTCGGATCGTAAAGCCCTTTTCTATGTGACGAGATAGGACGGTAGCATAGGAATAAGTGTCGGCTAACTACGTGCCAGCAGCCGCGGTAAAACGTAGGACGCGAACGTTATCCGGAGTTACTGGGCGTAAAGCGCGCGTAGGCGGTAGGTTAAGTTACCTATGAAAGGTACTGGCTAAACTGGTATTGGTTAGGTGAAACTGGCTTACTAGAGAGAAGTAGAGGGAAGTAGAATTCCGGGTGTAGTGGTGAAATGCGTAGATATCCGGAGGAATACCAGTGGCGAAGGCGGCTTCCTGGACTTCTACTGACGCTGAGGCGCGAAAGCGTGGGTAGCGAACGGGATTAGAAACCCCGGTAGTCCACGCCGTAAACGATGTACATTAGGCGTTCGGTTACGCAAGTAATTGAGTGTCGCAGCAAACGCGATAAATGTACCGCCTGGGGAGTACGGTCGCAAGGCTAAAACTCAAAGGAATTGACGGGGGCCCGCACAAGCAGCGGAGCGTGTGGTTTAATTCGAGGCTACGCGAAGAACCTTACCTGGGAATGACATGGTGGTAGTACGGAAGCGAAAGCGGAAGGACCCTTCGGGGAGCCATCACAGGTGCTGCATGGTTGTCGTCAGCTCGTGCCGTGAGGTGTTCGGTTAAGTCCGCAAACGAGCGCAACCCTCGGTGCTAGTTATACGTGTCTAGCATGACTGCCCGTGACAAACGGGAGGAAGGTGGGGATGACGTCAAATCAGCATGGCCTTAATATCCAGGGCGACACACACGCTACAATGGTCGGTACAATGGGTAGCGAAGGAGCGATCTGGAGCGAATCCTCCAAAGCCGATCTCAGTTCGGATTGCAGGCTGCAACTCGCCTGCATGAAGTCGGAGTTGCTAGTAACCGCAAATCAGCACGTTGCGGTGAATACGTTCCCGGGCCTTGTACACACCGCCCGTCACGTCATGGGAGTTGGTCGAGCCTAAAGTCGGGAAGCCAACCTACGGGGGGCTACTGCCTAGGGCAGGGTCGATGACTGGGACGAAGTCGTAACAAGGTAGCTGTAGCGGAAGCTGCGGCTGGATCACCTCCTTTCTAAGGGAGCGCCAGAGATGGCGCAAGAAAACTGAGTTACAAAGAGTGTGGAAACAAGGGGTGGGGATTGGTGAAGTTTTAGCCTGCTAGTGTGCTGTTAATCTTTATTATAAGAGCGATGCGGACAGAATTGGGGCTGTAGCTCAGTTGGTTAGAGCGCGCGCCTGATAAGCGCGAGGTCGCAAGTTCAAGTCTTGCCAGCCCCACATGAGATGGGGACATAGCTCAGTTGGGAGAGCGCCTCGCTTGCACCGAGGAGGTCAGGGGTTCGAGTCCCCTTGTCTCCACAGCGGGGATATAGCTCAGTTGGGAGAGCGCGTCAATCGCACTGACGAGGTCAAGGGTTCGAGTCCCTTTATCTCCACCTCTAAAGAATGCTTCAAGTTACACTTCGGTATCTAGACAATTTGATTAGTTTGTTCTCGTGACTTGTGAGTCCCGTTTCCGTCGCATGAGATATATGATTCGGTCAGAGCACTTGATCGGCGTTGATCGGACAATCTCGTAGGCCTCGCTGAAAACCGCCTGAAACGAATTCTGGCTATACTGCTCAAAGATATCGTCTCGGGAAGCCAAAAGTGTTTGGACTTTCTGGTCGCTCTTGGGGACAAACTCAATAATTAGCCACTCAGCAAGCGAGGCAAAGTAGTCGGCTATTTTGCCAAGCGGTACATTATTGCTGATGGCAATGTGATGAACGAGAGCCAATGCCATGATGCAATCCGCCTTGATTCTCGCACTCAGTGTTTGTCTTTCGTCGTTAGCCCAGCCAATCCCGGCCGACGGATTTGTAAGGTCGGACCACAGCGGATGCAGGTTCGTTTCCTTATGACGCCTGCTCTGTAGATAATTCTTTTCGACAACGCCTGGATCACTATCCGCGGAGATAGTCAAGACACCACTCTGGCTTGCGATGCGGCTGAACTCGCCGGTATTTGCTCCTAGATCCCACACACACTTAGGATTAACAATAGTTAGGAATTCTTTGACGATTTCTCGTTTGCTTTGAAATCCTTCATTCTGATAGCTATCACCTTCATAGTAATTCGCCCAAGCTGTACGTCCATGATCCCATTTGAGTCCGACGATGGTTGATCGCAGGCTGTCGCAGATATTCACCAGGTCTCGCTTGCTAAGTCGACGACGTGCCTTGCCCGAAGGGTTTTTGGGCTGTCTCGCAACGCGCGCTTGCGCGCGGGCATGAAACCACATATGCATAGCGATTCCGGTGTTGAGACATGTTCGTTTTGGCAACAACGACACCGCCATATCTAGTGGGATTCCGTCAATATATCTTCGCAGCAATTGACTTAGGCGGATATCCTTGTGGCTCATCAAGACTAGGGGCGCCAAAAAATGCTGGCAGAACTGTCTGTAGGCAATCCAAGCTCGCCCTTTTTCATAGGTCTCAAACGACAGTGTATCAATGAGCAACGGCCTGCCATCTAGAAACTGAATATTGTAAGCACTGGCATCCTTCAAGATCATATTGTGAGCCAAGGCGCGTTTCTGAACGTCTAGCGTTACGAGCGCTGCGTCTTTGAGCTGGCTAAAACTCCATTCATAAGGATATGAGACAAAAGGGATCTGCTCAGGTCGCAGGATCTTGTAACAGCGATGGCTTGATGCCGGAGGATGGCATGACTCGCTATGAGAGATAAGCAATTGACGACGTACGAGCTCATCATAGAGTCCGCAGGACATCAGGTTGTCATATTCGCTCTGATATCGCTCATTAACCTGTCGATAAACGATGCCCTGAGAGACAAAGACAAAGCCACTCGGATCACGGAATGACCCGCCACTCGGATTAATCTTCCGCATGGTTTCAAATGAGCCTTCTAGGCGCCGTCTTCAGGCTCTTCTTGATCGTCCCGTTTGATTCCTAGAAGCTTATATAGGCGGGATTTCCAGAGCCGAAAGGTTGCTAATATGCCCACTATAGCTGCGACGATCAGCTGCGCGATCAAACTGCCGGAACCCGGATCCAGATAAGAACACAGCGCTCTTCCACTTACGATTAGTACGCCCAAACGGGCGATGGATTTAGTCAGATTCATGCCTATCGACTTTCAGCTATTTAGGGCAAGGTGCCAATATGTGGCAAGGACGGTGACGAAGATTAATTCTCTACTAGTATGCCGCATTTATCGAATTAGAAACTTGTCCGTCACATCAATTTGCTCAAATGGCGCATCATATCCGTTCGGTAGCTCAAACAAAAGATTGTCTTGCAAAGCGTGCTCACTTCCGAATACTTCATTCAAGATAAGTGGAAATGTGTTTATCAACGTATAGGGCTGCGGAATGCTGAGAGAATGCGTACTCGGCAGATGATACGCGGCATAGGCGTCAAAATTCGCGGACCGGTCGTCGTCAGTCCAATGCTCTCCATATGTGGAGCCATGATCCGCCTGGAATATGATCACCGGTTGATTAATTGAATCGTTAAGTATGGTGTCAATCATCTGCAAAAACTTCATATTTACAAATCCTAATTCGGAAAGGAATCGCTCGGGGCTGGGCTGCCACGTTCCACTCATTATGTTTCCCTGAGCGTCAAACGTGACCGGACCATGAGGTTTCATCAAATGCACTAGCGTAAAGGTCGCCTCGGGCATTGCAGCAATTGCCCCCAACTCGTCCACGGTATCCAGAAAACGCTCGGGCGCATACAAGCCATATTGCTGGTATGCGTCTACAATCTTGTTCTGATTAATTCTCGGCGAAAGAAAGCGAAACAAAGTGGTGTCGAGATATAATGTTATGAAGGATTGCTTAAAGGTACTGCCTAAGCCTATTGTCCGTCTGTCAGTAAATTGAATGCAATCGACGATTGCCGCTGAGAGGCCACTTTGGTCAATCTTTATGTCAACCGGACCGTTAGGTGTGAAGTCGCGATTGATCTCGGCAAATGGACTAGGCAACAAATACCCAGAGAGAAACTGAACGTAGATATAACCTCGTCCGCGAATGTGCTGCAGAATCTCACCTTCCGCGATTGACAGTCGCAAATAGTCAAGGTCTCTCATTGAAGACTCATTATTGGCGAAAAACTGCATGTTTAATGTTGATGCCAAGGAGTGCAGAGTGGCGGCATAATTGCTCTGCGCGTTTTCAGCGATAACGAATCCGCGCGCCTTAAGTTCATTGGAAAAGTCAGAGTTGTCATAGCTCAGCACTTGCCGCAACCAGCGATCGTTGGGGTAGGCGTCTGGTATGATGTAATAGATATCTGGATTTATCGATGAGTCGTAAATCTTTGGAATCGCCGTGTCTCTCCCCGCTCTCTCTTCATTTGCCGGCTCGCCAAACGCCAGAGAAGGTCTCCAGAACACGTCAGAAAGGATTGTTAAGGAAGGTAAGGCAAGTAGCGCGATCATGATTAGATTGAAGGTCCTGGTCGCCTTGGAAAAGACATCCGTAGATCCGTATTCCTGAAGCAAAAAGATCGTAGCGATGGCGATAACTAGGACGAAAAGCGTCCACACTGTGATCTCTGCCATCAAGTGCACTGCTGATGGCGCAAGCATGAGACCATACACGTGCCCGCTCACCGAAAAATACATTACAGAGACGCCAATCAATATTGCCGTCGTGTATCTGTCCCTGAGGAAAAGATTGGTGCAAAGGAATGCGATTGTGGTTCCTGTCAACGCTAATGCCAGAACCGCTGTTACTTCTTGTTCAATCACCAAACCGAGGTTTTCGGAATACACGTAGAGAATGGGATAAAGACTCAAGAACCAAGGATAAAATGGGAGATGTACAAATCTTTTGATAGATTCACTCATATGACGTACAGGAACCAATTGAGTAGGGAAGGAGTTGAGCATACAGCCGAATATATCATTGTCAAATGTATTCGACAATCGCATCCTTGAAAGTAGACATAGGCCTACAACGAATTTAAGCTGGTTGTTGGATTCATTCCTTGTCATCTGGCTGCAATCCTTATCAACGAGATAGGTACGACATCTGTGATATTTGCACTTGACGAAAACTATGCGCCGTGGCAGAATTCGTAGTCTTGCGGCTGGCGATTTGTCAGCTGGTGCGTCTTAACAGTTAAATAATCAACGCGAAGGTAATACCTAATAGCGCGTGCCAAGAGAGCCGGAGACTCCGTACGATGTGTACGGAAAGCGAATAAGGGTACACAGTGGATGCCTAGGCATTTTGTGCCGAAGAAGGACGTGTTATACTGCGAAAAGCTTCGATGAGGTGTATAAGACCGTGATAGTCGAAGATATCCGAATGGGGAAACCCGGCGGGGTTCAAACTCCGTCATCTTCTTAATAGGGAGAGGGGAACCGTCCGAACTGAAACATCTAAGTAGGACGAGGAAAAGAGAGGATTCCGCGAGTAGTGGCGAGCGAAAGCGGATTAGCCCAAACCAGTTGCTACGGCAGTTGGGGTTGTAGGACTTGCGAAAGCTGCGGAAACTGGAAGCCGAATGATCTGGGAAGGTCAGCCGTAGGGGGTGAGAGTCCCGTAGGCGTAAGAGAACGCAGCAGCGAGTATCCTGAGTAGCACGATACACGCTAACATTGTGTGAAACAGGGGGGTCCACCCTCCAAGGCTAAATACACGAGATGACCGATAGCGCACTAGTACCGTGAGGGAAAGGTGAAAAGAACCCCGGCGAGGGGAGTGAAATAGAATCTGAAACTGTGTACTTACAACCGGTCGGAGGTATGAGCGATCATACTGACGGCGTGCCTTTAGGAGAATGAGCCAGCGAGTTAATGTGTGTGGCGAGCTTAAGACAGTGATAGTCGAAGGCGCAGGGAAACCGAGTCTGAATAGGGCGTTGAAGTGGCACATATTAGACACGAAACCAGGCGAGCTAACCATGGCCAGGGTGAAGTTACGGTAACACGTAATGGAAGTCCGTACCCACCGATGTTACAAAATCGGGGGATGAGTTGTGGTTAGAGGTGAAATGCCAAACGAGCTTGGAGATAGCTTGTTCTCCCCGAAATAGCTTTAGGGCTAGCGTTGTGTGATGGGTGTCGGAGGTAGAGCACTGTATGGGCTAGGGGGCGTCAAGCTTACTGAACCCAAACAAACTCCGAATGCCGGCATGCCAAGCACAGCAGTTGGACTACTTGAGATGAGTTAAGTAGTCAAGAGGGAAAGAACCCAGACCCTCGTCTAAGGTCCCGGAATGTATGCTAAGTGTAAAACGAGGTGATTGTGTTGAGACAGCTAGTAGGTTGGCTTAGAAGCAGCCATCCTTTAAAGAGTGCGTAACAGCTCCCTAGTCAAACGCAGTTGCGCGGATAATGTAACGGGTCTAAAGCATACTACCGAAGACAGGGATAACGAGAGTTATGGTAGGGGAGCGTTCTACGCGCGGAGAAGGCGATCTGTGAGGGTTGCTGGAGGGCGTAGGAGTGCGAATGCTGGCATGAGTAGCGAGAAATAGGTGAGAACCCTATTCGCCGAAAGTCTAAGGTTTCCGACGGAAGGTCAGTCCGCGTCGGGTTAGTCGGGCCTAAGCCGAGGCTGAGAAGCGTAGGCGATGGACAACGGGTTAATATTCCCGTACCGGTAAGAGGAGCGTCAGCAGAAGCTTGTGGAAGAGTCAGCCTCTGAGTGGATTGAGGTGGCAAGCGGGGCGAGCCCGTGAAGCCGTGCCCGTAGGGCAAGAAGTGACTGTAGCCATGGGACGAGAAAAGCTGTTGAGGCGATGAGACTTGCCGCCCGTACCGCAAACCGACACAGGTAGACGAGTAGAGAATACGAAGGCGAACGGGAGAACCTCTGCTAAGGAATTAGGCAAAATGGATCCGTAACTTCGGGAGAAGGATCGCCTGGTAGTGATATCAGGTTGCAGTGAAAAGGCTCTGCCGACTGTTTACCAAAAACACAGGTCTCTGCAAAAGCGCAAGCTGACGTATAGGGGCTGACGCCTGCCCAGTGCCGGAAGGTTAAGTGGAGTGGTGAGAGCTGCGAAATGAAGCCCCGGTGAACGGCGGCCGTAACTATAACGGTCCTAAGGTAGCGAAATTCCTTGTCGGGTAAGTTCCGACCCGCACGAAAGGCGTAACGAGTGGAGCACTGTCTCAGCAGGGGACCCGGCGAAATTGAAGTATGCGTAAAAATGCGTATTACCCGCAGCAGGACAAAAAGACCCCGTGGAGCTTTACTGTAGCTTGCCATTGCGTTAGGGCGTTACTTGTGCAGGATAGCTGGGAGACGAGGAAGCGTGCGCGTCAGCGTGTGTGGAGTCAATGTTGAGATACCAGCCTGGTGGTGCTTTGGCCCTAACCTGGATGTAACCGCATCAGGGACAGTGGCAGGTGGGCAGTTTGACTGGGGCGGTCGCCTCCGAAAGAGTAACGGAGGCGCCCAAAGGTTGGCTCAGATGGAATGGAAACCCATCGTAGAGTGTAAAGGCAGAAGCCAGCTTGACTGCGAGACAGACAAGTCGAGCAGAGACGAAAGTCGGGCTTAGTGATCCTACGGCACAGAGTGGAATGGCCGTAGCTTACCGGATAAAAGCTACCCCGGGGATAACAGGCTAGTCTTGCCCAAGAGTTCAAATCGACGGCAAGGCTCGGCACCTCGATGTCGGCTCATCGCATCCTGGGGCAGAATCGTGTCCCAAGGGTTGGGCTGTTCGCCCATTAAAGCGGTACGTGAGCTGGGTTCAGACCGTCGTGAGACAGGTCGGTCTCTATCCGCTGTGGGCGTTGGGAATTTGCGAGGAGTTGCCCCTAGTACGAGAGGACCGGGGTGGACGAAGCGCTCGTGAGTCAGTTGTCGCGCCGGCGGCATAGCTGAGTAGCGACCTTCGGGACGGATAACCGCTGAAAGCATCTAAGTGGGAAGCCAGCCTCAAGACGAGATTCCCCATTGGTACAAACCAAGTAAGACCGCTGGGAGACTACCAGTTAGATAGGCGGGAGGTGCAAGCGCAGCAATGTGTGAAGCTGACCCGTACTAATGGTCGAGGGCTTTCCGTACATATTGTGCGGGGTGTCTGGCATTTTTGGCAAGCGCGAGACGGTAAAGCCAACGTGTTGATTATGAGCTGACATGAGTCGCTCGCGCGCAGGAAGAGGGTGTGAGCAGGCGGGTGAAGTGTTGGTGGCTAGAGCCGCGGGGGTACACCCGGATCCATCCCGAACCCGGCAGTTAAGCCCGCGAGCGCAGATGGTACTGCATTGGAGACGATGTGGGAGAGTATGCCGTCGCCAACACTTCACTCCTCTGCCGCATCCTCTTTTCTGTATGCCAGGTCAATGCTATTGATTACGCCAAATGTACAGATCCGCTGTTCATAGCTGTGCAGGACTCTATGCGGCGCTGACACCTTCTAAATTGTTGTGTCGAAAGCATAGCTAATCTGTTGTCGCCATCAAATCCTAAACAGTGACTCAAGCAAGGGAATCAGTCTTGCGCTATGATGTACAACTGCAGTTCGAATTCGTGTGGTCCAGCGGATAGCTCATGCTCAAGAACATCAATACACACATCCATCCCTTTATCGCCCTGATCTGCCTATTCTTCGTGTTCGTCATGGGCGTAAGTAACCTCAAGACCGATCCAATTGAGAACGACGAGTTTAGAACGCTCAATCACATTGAGCCAGTTTGGCTGACAACCACACGCACTGTCCAGGAGACTGTCCAAAGTGTCGCGTCTCTTAGCCCACAGCATGGGCCTCTCTACTTCGTCGTCTTGAACGTCTGGCATAAACTTGCTGGATCTGATCTATTTTCCCTCCGTTTACTTTCTACATTTCTCGGCGTCCTTTCGATTGCGATGCTATACCGGCTCGCGACAATCACGGGCAGGCGAGACGATGGAGCCGCTGCGGCACTGGCATTGTCCTTTCTCGCCTTCTATAGTTTTCATGTCCACTATCTTAGAATGTACACCTTACTTTCGTTTGCTTGCGCCGTGGTCATATGGTCATACTGGGCCGTAAGGTTTGGACGTTCGCAGAGCAGATGGACTTGGATTTTACTGTTTGCTGCCACCGCACTGATGCCCTACATACACTACATGGGTAGTCTTATTCTTCTTGCTATCGGCATTTATCACTTGCTTCTCACTCGGCGCGACAAGAGGTGGTGGCAGATTCTGGCCCTAATGGCCTTGGCGGGACTTATGTTCCTGCCTTGGCTACCGTTTGTCATCAGCGGCCTTGCTGAGCATAGACTCGATGCGACAGCGACGCGTTTGACATTAATGGACGCGATTCGCGCAATCCTGTCAGTAAGTTCGAATGGGATTCTGCTACTACCTCCGTTTGTCGCCGGGTTGGCGCTTGTGAAGCTGAGGCGACTTAATGACGCCGACAAATATTTGGCATTCGTCGCCATGTTGACAGCGGCAATGCTCTTTGTTCTAAACGAATTCGTACCGATCTTTATAGCGAATCGGCTGCGATACTCCTTAATCATGGTGGTTCCCTACTGTTGCGTTGCCGTCATAGTCCTGCGTATGTTGCCTGCTTGGCGGCTTGTGCGCATACCATTACTTGTCATATGGTGCATGTCTTTCTATCACTATTTGGGAACAGAAGACTATGCGATCTTCACAAACATCCTGCAACATGAAACCGAAAAGATTCCGAATTACCAAGACTTCGTTTACGAATCCGACCAGCTGCCCGGGCACAACGAGCTGATTCTTAGTTTTCATCCCGATATGATGCTGTCGTCCAACAAGACGCTTTCTTACTACCGAAAAGTGATCTCCAATTGGTCGTATATTGTTCACATTACCTACGATGCGAACGGTGACCTGGTCATCCAAAGTGGGCATTCCAAATACGACTCGCTTGATGCCATCGCTGGCAATAGTCGTGCAATCTGGGTATTGCATAATCCTGCGCAAACCGATCTTGACTCCATGCCAGTTTTCAGGGACTGGTTTCTGCAGAATTTCAGAGTTTGCAGGCGCTTCTTGGACCGTGAAACAAGCGCCATCGATTATTATTTGAAATTGGACCTGCCATGCGAATTGGTCGTGGAACCTTTGCCCGTCGGCATTCGCTACGACAACGGCATGGAACTGGCGAATACAGTTGTGGAACACGCTGACCGGGAGCTAACGGTTTATCTGTGGTGGGGGCATACTATTGGTAAGGACTATTCGCTGTCGCTGCAGATTTTCGATCTAACGATGACTAAGGTGCGCCAGCTTGACTGGGTTATTTCAGGCGAGCCGATCGATGACTTTTCGTTCGACCTGACCGAGCTTTCTCCGGGCGAGTACAGCGTCGAGTTAATAGTGTATAACTTCGAGACAAAAGCGAGTGAAGCAGGCATTCTGATCGGCAGTCAGGAACGATTTGAACGCAGCGTAACTCTCACCAGACTTTCGCTTGACGAACAGACTTGAGGCATCTGGGCGACTAGGTTCTGTTGATATTTTGACATTAGCATTTTCATAAATGGGTAAAATAGTCTTATGGATACCATAAGACTAACTGACGAACAGTGGGCGAAGCTTCGGGATTTTCTGTCGCAAGAGCCAAAGGTTTATCTGGGCAATGAGGCGAAATGCCGCCAATTTGTTGAAGCAGTGATATGGGTAAGTCGCAGCGGCGCACAGTGGCGTTTGCTTCCAAGCGAATACGGCAAATGGAATTCAGTTTACAAACGCTTTGCTCGCTGGTGCGAAAATGATGTTTGGCAACGGATGATGGAAGCTCTTGCCGATGACGCGGATATGGAAAACGGGATAATCGACAGTACGATTGTTCGGGCACATCCCTGTGCCGCTGGCGCCGAAAAAAAGTGAAAAGCAAGCCGTGGGTCGCAGTCGCGGGGGTTTTAGTAGCAAGATTCATATCACGGTTGATGGTTTGGGCAATCCCTTGCGTTTCCGCTTGAGTCCTGGGCAGGCTCACGACATCAATCAGGCTGAGGAGTTGGTGGAAGGCTTTGCCTTTCAGCGGGTTATCGCGGATCGAGGCTATGCGTCCCAAGATTTTGTGGACAGCTTGCTTGAAAGAGGCATAGAAGCGGTAATTCCCCCGCATCCGAGCGCCAAAGAGCAGCGAGAATATGATAGATGGCTCTATCGCGAGCGGCATCTGGTGGAATGTTTCATCAATAAGATCAAACATTTCCGCCGCGTCTTTTCCCGATTTGAGAAACTCGATACATCTTATCTCGGATTTCTGCACCTTGTCGGTACGCTGATATGGTTACGATAGAATGTCAACAGAACCTAGTTGTCATGGAACAGGCAGATAGCTGCAAATGACGGAATCGGTCACGCCGGCAACATGCCACGTCGCTGAAGGGGAAGGCTTGTTCAACATGTTTAGGCCCGTTTTTGAAACCGGATGAACGGAGCAGACCTCTTGGCTGGAAAGGGTACGACAGCGCATTTCGCAATTGTATGTCTCTGTCTTTCGTTTACTTTCGTCTGGGGGATAAGGCACCTCAAGTCCGACTCCATTGCGCCCGCTGAGTACAATTCGATCTTTAACATATATGAAAACCATTTAGCCGCACAATCTACTCTTGCTCAGACCCTGCAAAATGTAGCGATGAAGGATGAAACACATCCTCCCGGTTATTTCTTGCTGCTAAATGTCTGGAGCCGTTTGGTGGGTAGTGACCTACTGACTCTTCGAGTGCTTTCGATATATTTTGGCATGTTTACTCTTGCCTTCACGTTTCGGCTGGCCCGACGTGCCGGCACTGGCGACCAAGCGTTGGACGCCGTAGTGTTGATCACCTTCCTGGCATATTTCGAGTTTTATATCCATGAAATTCGAATGTATGCGCTCTTGGCTATGCTTTCGGCTTGGGTGGTTTGGTCATATTCTATGGTCGTAAACCCGCATACGAGAAAACGCTGGTTCCATTTGCTATCACTCGGCTTGAGTTCCGCCGCCATCATTTATGTGCATCTCTTCGGCTTCATCATGTGGGCGGCCATCGGAGCTTATCATTTGCTTTTGGTCCCCAAAAACAGGCGCTGGCTCCAAATCTGCCTGGTCATGATCGGCGCGTTTTGCCTTTATCTGCCTTGGCTGCCTACTACTCTCCAATTGCTCGAGATAAGAACCGTTTATGCTGGCGACCGGCTTGCATGGCACGAAGCTCTTCCTGCGTTGGCGTCGATATATACCAACGGATTGAGCCTCTTGGCGCCAATCTGTGGCGCAATCCTGTTTCTTAAGCGAAGGCGACTTACCAGCGGTCAAGTTCGTATTGCAAGTCTGATTGTCCTCATTGTCGTAATAACGCTGGCAGCCAACGAGGTAGCTTCAATAGTAGTTGCCCGGCGAATCCGATACACAATAGTCCTTGCGCCGCTATGGGCCTGTACACTTGCGATAGCACTCGACTACTTGCCAATTTGGAAGATACTTCGGATTCCTGCGCTGGTCGCCTGGATTATCGTCTTTTTTCTTCACTCGGATTCCAGGGAACAATATCTCTATACTAATAGTTTGGATCAGAACAGGCACAAAATTCCGCACTACCAGCATTTGCTCTACGAGCCTGAAATCAACACCAGGAAAAGTGACTTCGTTTTGAGCTTCCAAAATGACATAGCCTTGGGACGAAAGACACTGGATTACTACGGTAGACAATTGAGTCGCTGGCGCGGCCTCATACACATCTGGAATGATGCCGATGGCATTCCCTCGGTCCAGAGTACGGACACCCGCTACCAGGACGTGCAAAGCATGGCGATCTGGAATTTTCCGATCTGGCTGATACATAACCCGCAGGAGACGGACTTGCAATCCATGGCAGTGTTTGCCGGCAGCTTCTCCTCCCGGTTCCACTCTTGTGGCCGCTATCTGGAAACTGACAATTCCATTGTCGAGCTCTACGTGAAACGACTGTATCCATGCGACTTGCTTACGTCCGAGCAACCACTGGAACTCCACTATGAGAACGGAACTGAACTCGCAAACATCGAAATTCAACAAGTCGGCGACAATTTGAATGTCTACCTGTGGTGGACCAATACGATTGCGAATCAGTATTCGTTTTCGCTGCAGCTATTTGATTCTCAAGGCGTCAAGATATCGCAATTGGACGAGGTGATTGGCGGGGATCCCCTATTTCACACATCACTTGAAATCTCGGACTTGCCCGCTGGCGAGTACGCCGCCAAGTTAATTGTGTATGACTTCGAAACGCGCGAAAGCCAATCGGGCATGTTGGTAGATGGCGAAAGGCGCTTTCAACGCGAGGTGGAAGTCGCGCGTATTCGCATCAGCAGGTGATTTGAGCAATGGTCAGACAAGAGCAATTGCCTGGACTTCTTGTCAGACCCCGCTAGCTGAATTATCCTAGTCATGAAGATTGAAGGCGCGTTTCTAGCGAGAAGCGGACGGCAAGCTATAAGCCTGCGCAAGAAGAGCGAGCCAAGCGACGGTCCACAATGGATCGCCGCCTATATCACGCATAACCTGCAGGAAGCGCATGTCTTGCTGGGCAAGTTGCAGGCGAATGATGTGCCGGCCATGATCCACCAGGAGGCCGGCGCCAATGCGCTTGGCATTACCCTGGGCAACCTGGGCGAAATCAAAATCTTGGTATCACCGGCCGATTATGATCGAGCGGTCGCGTTGCTTTACGCCGAAGATGAAGATCAGATTGAAGCCAGTAACGACAAGATTCAGCTGATTTGGCAGGACGATGGCGATGGCGCCGAATATTACGTAGACGATGACGACGAATAATACGCTGACGAAAGTACCGGGCATCAAGGTCGGGCACTACACCGATCTGGAGGGCGTGACTGGCTGCACAGTTGCGTTATGCCCTCCTGGTACCGTCGGCGCTGTTGATGTTCGCGGCGGGGCGCCTGGGACGCGTGAGACCGACTTGCTGCAGGCGCATAACCTGGTCGAAGAAGTGAGCGCGGTCGTGCTCTCCGGCGGCAGCGCTTTTGGTTTGGCAACGGCTGATGGTGTGATGCGCTGGCACGTGGAGCGCGGCTTGGGATATCAGTCCCGCAGCGGTGTTGTCGTTCCCATCGTGCCGGCTGCCATCTTGTTTGATCTGACCATCGGCAAGACCGGTATAACTCCCGGCGCGGCTGACGGATACCTGGCCTGCGAGGCAGCGACAGCCGATCCTGTTGCAATGGGTTGCGTCGGCGCTGGAACTGGAGCGCGTATCGCTGCTATTAGAGGCGACAAGCGAGCGAGTAAAGGCGGCATTGGCTCGGCGGCGGTGGCCTTGCCAAATGGTTTGATCGTCGCGGCCTTGATGGCGGTCAATTCGGTAGGCAATGTCATTGGCGAAGATGGCAAGATTCTGGCCGGCTTGCGCTCCAACGCGGGCGACGGCTTTGTATCCCTGTTAGATGAAATGGCGCTGTTGGCGGTTGAGACGACAGCCAGAGAGAATACCGTCATCGGAATCGTAGCGACCAACGGCAAGCTGAACAAGGCACAGGCGCAGAAGGTGGCGCAGATGTCGCACGATGGCATAGCGCGGGCAGTGAACCCAGCCCATACGATGTTCGACGGAGACACAATCTTCGCCCTCGCCACCGGCGATGTGCCGGCTGACACGACCCTTGTCGGCGCGTATGCAGCGGAAATGGTGGCGCAGGCGATCCGCCGGGCGGCGCACAAGGCGACCACACTGGCCGGCATCCGTGCAATATCCGATGGCTAAACCGTGATCTCTTTGCCGTCGGGACACGGGTAGCGCAAGCCTGAGAGTTCATACATACGATGCCCGAACAACTTCTGTTTGACGACCAACTTACTCATCAGGAAAGGGCTCGCGCCTGGCGCGCAAGGAGGGCTTGCACGACGGTTTAAATAATCTGCCAGATGCCTTAACATACATTTAGCGCTTTTCATGTACGCTGGCGTTGCTTCAAATGGCAAGGTACAGGTGAGAGCACTTGGCACAGACAAAAAAGATCCTGCTTGTTGAAGATGAAGAAAAGCTAATCAATAATCTGGCTGAAAAACTTCGCGCAGAGGGTTATGACGTACATACTGCGCTTGATGGCGAAACCGGCTGGAATATGGCGCGCGGCAAAGACTTCGATTTGATCGTGCTGGATATCATGTTGCCCGGCCTTGATGGCCTCAGCCTGTGCCGCATGATCCGTAACGACAGCAAGGCTTCGGGCGTGCCGATCATAATGCTGACAGCGCGCGGCACGGAAGTGGATAAGATCGTGGGCTTGGAAAGCGGCGCTGATGATTACATCGTGAAGCCATTTGGCCTGGGCGAATTCCTGGCTCGTGCGCGGGTACAAATGCGCCGACCCTCGCCTGAGCGCGGGCTGAAGCAGGATGAACTCACGGCCGGTAATATACGCCTTGACCTAACCGGTCGACGCGTCTTCAAGGGCAATGACGAAGTCAAGCTCAGCAACAAAGAATATGCTCTTCTGGCTGTATTCATGCGCAATAAGCGGGCAGTTCTTTCGCGTGATTTTCTCATCGCCAATGTTTGGGGTGAAGACTACCTGATCGGCGAAAGCGACAAACGTACGGTAGATGTGCATATCCGCTGGCTGCGCGAGAAAATCGAAGACAATCCTTCCAGGCCCGAGCGCATAAGCACAGTGCGCGGAGTCGGCTACCGATTCGAGGGATGAAGTGGAGATCCTGCTTACTCTGCTGATTGTGGCGCTGCTCGGGATGACCCTAGTTGGTTACTTTCAGAATCGGCATCTGCACGCGGCGACCGCGGCGATCAAAAGCCGCAACGACGAAATCGGCGGACTCCGCGCCCAGCTTGACGATAGCCAACGCGAACGTCACATGCGCGAGGGGCTCATCGCAACCGTCAACGATGTCGCCTTTGACCAAATAATCCTGCTTGACGCTGAACAGAATATCATTGCCCTCAATCATCCCTCAAGTCGCCTGCTGGAGGGCGAGGCAGTAGTCGGCAACCATCTGGCAGAGGTCATAGACTCGCCCGAACTGAAGAACCTGGTAGAACTTGCCCTGCAAGAGAGTGAGCGTCTCGAAGAGCAATTTGTCATCGGCGGATCCAACTACCGAGTACGTGCGCAGGCTATAGATAGCGCCGGGCAGGGGCGTCTTGTTGGCATTGCCATGAGAGACATTACCGACCTGGTCCAGTTGAATCGAGCGCGCCGCGATCTGGTTGCAAATATCTCGCATGAGTTGCGAACTCCGATCACGCGAATTCGTCTGATCATTGAGGGCTTATTCCTCGACGCCGACAGGCCGAAACGCAAAGCCAGCATTCAATCGCTCAAAGAAATCGCCATGGAGACGGACTCGCTGCTGTGGCTGGCGCAGGAGCTGCTCGACTTGTCCATGATCGAATCCGGGCAAGCGATTTTACGCTTGGTGAAAACGCCATTGAAGCAAGTCGTTGACGATGCGATCGAGCGGCTCGAGGCGCAAGCGGAGATAAAGAATCTGGCCATCGTCTGCCACGTGCCGCAGAAATTTGACGTACTCTGCGATGCCGATCAGTTGAAGCGCGTTCTGGGAAATCTACTGCACAATGCGATAAAGTGGTCGCCCCGCGATGATACCATCACTATCACCGCCGCCGAAAATGATGAGGAAATAGTTGTTACCGTATTTGACAACGGCCCCGGAGTACCTGATGACGTGCGGGAGCGGATCTTCGAGCGCTTCTACCAAGCGGACGTGTCCCGCTCCGGCGACGAGGGTACGGGCTTGGGCCTGGCCATATGCAAGCACATCATCGAAGCGCACGGCGGACGAATCTGGGCGGAAGGCAACAGCCGGGGGAAGGGCGGACAGTTTCTCTTCACCCTTCTCAAAGCCGACGCTGATTTCCACAGCGACATGTCGGAGCTTGTGGAAGATGAGCCCGCGCTGGAATCACCTTAGTTGCTTGCTTCGCATTACCCTGCTGATTGATTTCCTCCCTCATTCTGCTATACTCGCTGCAATGCAAAACTGAACCAACCTTCGGGGCAGGGTGAAAGTCCCTACCGGCGGTGATGCATGGAGTGCCATGCCAAGCCCGTGACCCTGGTTGTCGCCAGAAATTTGGCGGCGCGTCACAGCGAACTGCTGTGCAGGTGGATTCCGGTGCGATTCCGGAGCCGACGGTGAAAGTCCGGATGGGAGAAGGGTAAGCAGGCTGCTTTAAGCAGCTTGCGCGGTCAGATATACGTGTTTGGCGTCAGCTGTTCGCTTGATAAAGCGACGCTCCTCTTCGTGTATCGCCCTTCCTCATGCTTGCACGAATGGAAGCGCGATATGCAAACTCTCACAATCGACAGAGAATTCCAAGCCGCGCGAAAGCGACAAATCATTCTGCGTCGGCTGTCACCCTTGCTCACGGCTCTATTCTTGCTACTGATTTGGCAATGGATCACTGACCGGGAAATCATCTCCTCGATTCTCGTTCCACCGCCGGCTGAAGTCTACGCGTCTTTCGTTGGCGCGCTGGCTGACGGCGCCCTGATCAAGCACACTATGACAACGCTGGGAGAAATGATCTACGGGCTGCTCTTTGGCGTGAGCATTGGGCTGGTACTGGGTTATGCCATCGCGAAAGCGCCGCTGCTGGAATACATCCTTTCTCCGATCATTGTCGCTTTTCAGTCCACGCCGATTGTTGCTTATGCGCCGCTTCTCATTATCTGGTTTGGCACCGGACCCAGCAGCAAGATCGTAACGACTGCGGTAATCGTCTTCTTCCCCACTTTAGTCAATTCAATCGTCGGTATCCGTGGTGTCTCCCCGAGACTGCGGGATTTGATGCGCGCGCTGAACGCCGGGCGTTGGCAGACCTTTCGGCACTTGGAGTTGCCTGGGGCGCTGCCGGTGATCCTGGCTGGGCTGAAGACCAGCACAACCCTGGCGGTAATCGGCGCTGTTGTAGGAGAATTCGTCAGCGCGGGCAGCGGTCTCGGCTATCTTGTGACCACCGCGCGCTATCAATTCGATACACCCCTGGTGATTGTCACTGTCCTGATGATGACTGTCATCGCCTTGAGCTTATACAGCCTGGTAGCTGCTGTGGAATGGCGCTTCCTGGCTTGGCAGCGCCGGTCCGCTACTTGATTCGTTCTCGTGAGGAGTAATTTTATGTTCAACTTGATCAGACTCATACGATTGATTGCCCTCTTCATCGTACTCGGCGGGCTTGCCGCGACCGCTCAGGACGACCTGGTGGAAGAACGTATTCTGCTGACCTTCATCCCCAATATTCAATTTGCGCCCTTTTACCTGGGCATAGAAGACGGGCATTTCGACGCCGTGGGCTACGAAGTAACGCTGGAACACCTGCAGGAGCCGGATGTCCTTGATCTCGTCGCCGTCGGGCAAGCTGACTTTGGCATCGTCAGTGGCGAGCAGGTGATCTTGGCGCGTTCTCGTGGGCGCGATGTAGTTTACGTCTTTGAATGGTTTCAGCAGTATCCGGTGGGCATCGTGTCGGCAGGGCACAATGGTGTCGGCTTGGATAATATTGGCGATCTGCGCGGCAGGAAAGTTGGGATTCCCGGTCGATTTGGCGCCAGCTACAGCGGATTGACCGCCTTGCTTCACAGCGCTGGATTGACCGAAGACGACATCGAAATCGTAGAGATAGGCTTCAACGCGCCCGAAGCCTTCTGCCTGAAAGTTGTTGATGCCGCCGTTGTCTATATCAACAATGAGCCTCTTCAGATAGTGAACCGTTCGCTTGCCGGGGAATGTAGCGATATTGGTATTCCCGACGTACTCGCTGTCGCCTCTTACGTAGATTTGGTATCCAATGGTCTCATTGTCAATCAAGTTTTCTTGGACGAGAAACCGGACCAAGTTGCCCGCATGGTGCTGGCGCTTCAGAACGCTTTGCAGTCATCAATAAATAATCCGGCCTCCGCTTATCTTGCCAGCTTGCCATACGTGGACACCTTGCCGGCCGATGAAGAGCTGATCGCGGCTTTGAGCGCGGCTGCTGAGCGGCAGCAGGAATTCCTCGCCTCCAGCCCAACACGCGCTGAAGTCGCCGAGAGCCGGCCGGCGATGCTGCGGCAGCTATTAGGGCAGTTCGATGTCGGTGAATTGGCGCAATTTGAAGTGTTGCTAAATTCAATCGAATTATGGGATGCGGACGAGCTCGGCTTCAGCGACTTGGCATCATGGGAAGCAATGCGCGATACGCTGGCATTGATGGGCTTTCTTGGCGACGATCTGGGCGACCTGGATTACGCATTCACCAATGAGTTTGTTTTGGTCAGCGACGAGTGAAACTTCGTGTTGAGAATCTCGCGGTCAGCTTTCACGGTCCAGACGGTGAATTGCAGCCGGCGCTGGGTCCCATTTCGTTTGAAGTAGCGGATGACGAATTCGTCTGCCTCCTGGGACCGAGCGGTTGTGGAAAAAGCAGCTTGATCCGAGTGCTGGCAGGACTGCTGCGGCCGTCGGCAGGCGCTGCCTTCTGTGACGATCAGGCTATAGACCGTCCCTTGCCTGGCTCCGCAATCATGTTTCAGGATACTAATCTGATGCCCTGGCGCACAGTTCTGGACAACATCGCCTTACCGTTGGAACTCGCCGGTATTTCAACTGCGGAGCGCTATCGCACTGTACGAGAGCTGCTGCCTCAGCTCAACCTGGAAAACTTTGAACAGGCGTATCCGGCCGAGCTATCAGGCGGGATGGCGCAGCGGGTCGCGCTCGGGCGAGTCATCGTGCAAGAGCCACAGGTCTGGCTTATGGACGAACCTTTTGGCGCTCTCGATGCCCTAACGCGTGAGGCGCTCAGCCTGGAATTACTGCAGCTCCGCGCGCGCTCCCGGCAAACGATCATCCTCGTGACGCACGATATTAATGAAGCTGTTCTGCTGGCTGATCGCGTCATCATCATGTCGCGGCGTCCTGGAAGACTGGTCGCCGATATCGCTATTGACCTGCCGCGCCCACGGTCGGCGCAGATGATTTACCAGCGCGAGTTTTTGCAGCTGGCCAAAGAGGCGCGTTCTTACATTGAAGAGCAGGGCGGTTGATTCATGGCCGCACCATGCATTATATTAGCAACTTGAATTGTCTAACTCGACTTTATCCAGTGAGGTTGCGTCAATGAGATTCCGCGCCGATGAGATTCGTTCGCTTTTCCCTTCGCTTAGCGTCGCCGCCGAGGACGGAACACTTCCGGTATTCCTCGACAATCCCGCCGGTACTCAAGTACCGCGCAGCGTAATGGAGGCGGTTACGCAATACTACCTCACGATGAACGCCAACTCGGGAGGATCCTTCGCGACCAGCCGCCGCAACGATGAAATGGTCCTGCAAACGCGGGAGCGTATGGCGGACTTCTTCAACGCAGCCAGCGCCAATGAAATTGTCATCGGCCCCAACATGACGACGCTTAACTTTGCCTTGAGCCGCGCGCTGGCTCGCACCTTTTCGCCCGGCGACGAAATCGTCCTCACACGCATGGACCATGATGCCAACGTAAGCCCCTGGACGCTCATCGCTCGTGATTACGGCCTGCATGTCAAATGGGTGGATATCGACGCTTCTGACTGCACTCTGGATATGGGTTCTCTGGAAGAGGCGCTGACTGACCGGACGAAGATTGTCGCCACAGCACAGGCGTCCAACGCGGTCGGTACCATTAATCCGGTGATGCAGATCGCTGGCATGGCGCATGCCGTCGGCGCCTGGCACGTGGTGGACGCCGTACAAAGCGCGCCTCACCTGCCCATTGATGTGCAAGACATTGGCTGCGATTTTCTGCTCTGCTCGTCATATAAGTTTTATGGACCCCACCTCGGTATCATGTGGGGGAAAGAGGACTTGCTCAACCAGTTGCCGGCTTACAAAGTACGTCCGGCTAAGGATGTCGCGCCCAACCGTTGGGAGAACGGTACGCCCAGTTACGAAACCTGGAATGGTCTGCGGGCTTGCCTCGACTATTGGCGGCATATCGGTCAACAATTCGGCGATGCCCAATTGCCGCAGTATCAGGGCGCCCGGCTTGACATGAAACGAGCGCTGCACACCGTACAAGATTACGAGCGTGAATTAGCCGCCGAGTTGATTGAAGGGCTGCGCTCCATCAAGGGCGTGACTCTTGCCGGCATCGTTGATAGCGAACGTTACGCCTGGCGTGTCCCGACTGTGGCGATGGTCAAAGATGGCAAGACGCCTGACGAGATCGCGGCTAGTCTAGCGCAGAATCATGTCTATGTTTGGAGTGGAGACTACTACGCGCCGCAAATCATGCAGCTTTTGGACCGCCCGCAAGGCATGGTCCGCATTGGCATCGGCCAATACAATACGCGCGAAGAAATCCAGCGAACGCTGAATCTCATTGAGGCGATTTAGTTGGGAATCGTCGCAATCTTCGAGCTTAGGATTCCAGCGCCGCCAGCTGCTTCATCAACCGGCCTTTACGGCGTGCGGCATTGCGTTTGTGCACGACACCGCGAGTTGCCAACTTATCAAGGTCGCGCACTGCAACACGCGTCGCTTCCCGCGCCTCGTCGACGTTGCCGCTCTCGATCGCGGTACGCGCGTTCTTGATTAGCGTACGGGTCCGGCTACGATAAGCGCGGTTGTGAAGACGCCTCTTCTCGTTTTGACGAATTCGTTTTAGGGCAGATTTAATATTTGCCATAGTCTCTTTTACGAGGAAGCCGCGCTTCCCGTCGCTCCTTTCCGAGCCAAAATCTAGGTTCGGGTACCGTTTCTTGTCTAGGGTTCGACCCGAAATACTATCATGCCGGTAGCAAGCTGTCTAGTGTCCCTCGCGGAAGTTGGGAATGTCTGCATCGTAGGTTGACTTGGCTCGCGAGATGTTCCACTGGTGCTTGGCCTGTCTCTGAGTTAGTCCTGGAAGCGTTCTCATTTCTAAGGAAAGAATGCTGATATTCTGAGCTTGACGGGGATTTCTTGTTGAAATGGCGATACTAGCTAAAAAGGCAATCAATGGAATTGTACCGCTTCCCCTACACGTTTAGCCCACGATTTGCGATAATGAGCGGCGCGTTTCATTGACCTTAGAATTCACATTCAGGCACAGGATGGCAAGCATGACTGATCGACATTCAAGCATGTCGGGCGTTTATACAGTGTTGCGGGGCGCATGCTTAGCCCTGGCCATAACGCTGGTGGGCTGTGGCACATATGAAACGCCCATCTTGCAAGAAGCTACCGCTGCCCCTGTTGTAGAATCGGCGCGCGAAGAAGAATCAGCAGTGCAGCCAACAGCGCCACCGACTGCCACGCCCTTGCCCCCGACTGAGACGCCCAGTCCCGCGCCGACAGCGACGCCGACGCTCGTCCCCACTGCCACATCGGAACCGACCGCTGCGCCAGCGCTTTCACCCATAGATCGGTTGGTGTCGGTCCGCAATGTTGAGAACGGCGCTCTCCTCTTTGAAACCTTCCAGGAAGCTGCGGGTTCCGGCTACTCTTGTTCTAATTGTCACCTGCCCAACAGTGAAAAGACGAATATCGGTCCCGGCTTGCTGAATATCAAGAGCCGCGCGCTCAACCGCGTAGAGGGCAAGAGCGCCGCCGAGTACATCTATGAATCCATCACCGATCCGATGGCTCATATGGTAGAAGACTTTGAAGAAGATCTTATGCCGCAAAATTGGTCGGAGATTTACACTGATCTTGAAATCTTCGATATCGTCGCCTATCTGCTCACCCTCGAAGGCGAGTCAGACATCAATGATCCGGATCCGGTCGCAGTCGACGAGGACGAACAGTCTGACCAAGATTAGAGTCAAAGTCCGCCCCGGGCTTGCCTCTCTTAAATCTACCTCGTCAAGGCGCGGACTTCGTCATTCAGCAGTTGCTCTGCCGAAGACAGCGACGCTTGAACATCCGCCAGCCAGGCGCGATCTTGCCCGATGGAGACGCCCTGCCTGTCAAGAACGGCAGCAGTAGCCCGCGGCGCCGCGCCTCCCGGCAGGTCGCGAGTTTCAACAAAGGCACGAGGATCGAGCGCGCGCCTGAATACCGCATCGGGCAAATTGACTTGCAGCCCAAGCGTCTCGGCGGCGACATCGCGCAGCATGGCCGCGGACAACTGAGCCGGAAGTATAGCGTTCTCCTGCGCGTAACTAACCAAGGCGGAGACGACGCTGTGCGCCTGTCGAAAGGGCAAGTTGCAGCGACGCGCGAGCGTATCAGCGAGTTCGGTCACGGTGGTGAAGCCAGCTGCCGCGCGCTGCCGCAGATGGTCCACATTCACTTCCAACGTAACAATGACTGCGCCATAAAGCTGCAATACTTCATGCGCGGTTTCCAGTGAACCGAATAGCAGTGGGAATATCTCGTCTTCGATATCTTGCGTATCGCCAAAGGGGATATTGTGGCATTGCAAGGTGATGCCTTGCGCCTGCGCGATCATACGGCTTATCCGCGCCCGCAGATGTTCAAGCACCACGGGATTTCGCTTCTGCGGCATGATCGAACTAATCTGTATGAAGCTGTCGTCGATGCGAATCGCGCCGCTCTCCTGCGTCGCCCAGAAAAGCATGTCTTTGGTGAAACGCGAGAGATTAACGCCCAAGGTAATAAGCGCTCCGGCAACATCGGTCAAATTGTCCGACGCGCCGATACTGTCATAGGTACTGTGCTGAATATCGTCAAAGCCAAGCAATCGCGCGCTCAGTTGCCGGTCGACCGGAAAGGCGGTCCCGGTCAAGGCAGCCGCGCCCAGCGGACTCTGATTGTTCGTTTCCCAGGCGAAGCGCAGACGAGCGGTATCGCGCTGCAAGAATGCCAGCGCGCCGGCGATGTAATGCGCCATTGTGGTGGGCTGCGCCGGCTGCGTATGGGTATAACCGGGCATCAGCGTTTCCAGATGAGCGCGTCCAAATGCCAGCAGGCTTTCGCGCAGACTCAGCAAGTCCGCGGCGGCTGTCAATAGAAGCGGACGCAGCGCCAGACGAGTCAGGGCATAGCCGAGATCGTTGCGGCTGCGCGCCAACTGCAAGTTTCCCCCATGCGCGCTGCCCGCCAGCTCGATGAGTCTTCCTTCCATCGCGAAGAAAAGGTCTTCAACACCGGGCCTGTATGTCAGCTCATCGACGCCCATCGTCTCCACTTGCGACAGGGCATTGAGCAGCGCGGTGGCATTCTCGCGGGTGATGATATCGCAGCGGCATAACATGACGACATGCGCGAGATTGGCTGCCAGCATCGGACCGTAATAGTGCTTCTTGGCGTCCTCGTAGAAGGGCTTCAGTACATATTTGTCGTAGAGTGGATGCGGAAAGGAGGCGGAAGCGCGCGACACAACTCAGCCTTTCAAGCCTGTCAGCGCGATCCCTTCAATAATGTAACGCTGAAAGAGTATGACCACAATCAAGAGCGGTACAACCGAAAGCGAAGCCCCCGTCATGATCAGATTCCAAGGCGTATCAGACTCAGAAGAGAACTGCTGAATACCCACCGGCAAGGTGAACATCTCGGATCTCGTGGTTGCGATAAGGGGCCAAATGAAAGCGTTCCAATTGCCCAGAAAGTTGAATATGCAGAGCGCGCCAATCGCAGGCAAGCTCAATGGCACTGCCACTCGCCAGAACAGACCGAATTCGCTGACGCCATCGATACGGCCGGCGTCTAACAGTTCATCAGGCACGCCCTGCATGAACTGCCGCATCAGGAAGATACCGGCGGCGGTGATCACGCCGGGAAAGGCAATGCCCCAATATGTATCGACCCAGGTGGGACCGATCGGCGGGTTCGACGACATGATGAACCAGGGAATCAGAAGCATCTCTGTTGGAACCATTAAGGACGTCAGAAAAATAATGAAGATAGGTCGCTTGCCAGGGAACTCATATTTGGCGAAGACGAAACCCGCAAGCGAATCAAAAAAGGCCACGCTGATTGTGCTTATCACCGCGACAATAAACGAATTCTTGTACCAGAGCGGCAGGTTAGTCTCGTTGATGACCTCGACATAGTTGTCCATCGTGGGCTCGACCGGAAAAATATTACGCCGCAGAATCTCTTTTTCCGGCTTGAGCGATGTCGAAAGCATCCACATGAACGGCACTACCATCGTAAATGCGATCAGGGTGAGCACCAAATAAGAGAAGAACTTGTGCGTCCAACTGTCGCCGGCTTTCCCGACCGCGGTGACCTTGCCCTGACCTTTGAATATATTTGAGGGAGTGATTGAGTCCAAAGTGCTCACCTCAGTTGATTCTTCGCGATGTGACCGAGAGTTGAATAATAGTGACGCCAAGTATCATGGCGAAAAGTACGACAGTCAGCGACGACGCGTAACCCATATTGAAACTCTGAAACGCCTCACGGTAGACACGCAGCACGACCGTTGTCGTTGAATTGAGGGGACCGCCGCTCCCCTGTTCCGTCATCGCCATCACCGGCGCAAACATTCGCAAGAATGAAATCGTCTGCAAGACGAGCAGATAAACGATGCTCGGATTCAGCAGCGGCAAAGTGATATAACGGAATGTGTGCCAGCGGCTCGCGCCATCGACTTCAGCCGCCTCGTAATAGGTACGCGGAATCTGCTTGAGCCCCGCCAGGAAAATAATTATGGCAAAGCCCATGCCTTGCCAGATGACCAACGCGAGTATCGATGGCAAAGCTTGCTGCGTGCTCCTCAGGAAGGGCTGTTGCGGCAAGGAGATTAACTGCAAGACCACATTGAACAAGCCAAAGCGCGGCTGATACAGCATGCGAAATACCCATGAGATGGCAATAGTCGAGGTAACAAAGGGTAAGAAGAATAGAATCCGATACAGCGTACTCATGAAGCGGATTTCATTGAGCATCAAGGCGATAAACAGCGCCATGCACAGTTGAATCGGTACGCCAAAAAGAACGTAACTGATGGTGTTTCGAAAGGCAGATTTCGTTATCGACTTCGGTTTGCCCAGTTCTTCAAAGGCTTTTTCATAATTTTCGAAACCCACGAAGGGCTGCTCTTCCGAAAGCGGATTATAGTCATGCAAGCTCATCTGGAAAGCGAAAAACGTGGGATAAATGCGAATGTAGGCGAAGAAGACAATCGGGATCGCAAGGAAGACATACGCCCAGAAAATCTTTTTCTTCGCCAATGTCCAGCCGGTAGACGGGCTGAACAGCGCTTTATTTTTTTGTGTCATGCGTTCCGCCAGAGACACGACAGTAGAGATCTTGAAGCGAAAAACTACGCCAGGCGACGAATCACCTGGCGCAGCCGATATTGCCTGCAGATCAGGCGCCTTTATTCACGCCCTGCCCAGAATGCATCGATCAGCTCTTGTTCCGCTGCGGCCGCTTCATCAAGCGCATCGCAGGGATCCATCCCGCCAAGCCGAATATTGTCAAATGCATCAATCAAGACCTGACGCTGCGCGCTCTCGTCCACGAAGAAAGTCGCGTGCGAATAGGCCAGACCAGCCGAGAAGGCGCCGAGAATCGGATCAGCCAAAATCCCTTGGTCGCTCGCGGCTGTCAACTGCGCCGGCAACTCGCCGACGAGTTTCACCCAAAGCGTTCCCGCTGGGGGCGAGGTGATGAATCGCAAGAACTTGACAGCGGCTTCCATACGAGCCGGATCATCGTTGGCGCGGCGGGTGATGCCATGCGTCCAGTAAGAACCGAAGGTATGCTGTTCACCGTTGGGACCAACCGGCAGCTCAGTAACGCCGTAATTCAGATCCGGATTATTGCCGCGGATCGTGCCAACGCGGAAGGAACCATCTACATGCAGCGCCGTCTCGCCGTTGACAAAGGCGTTGGTCGCGCCATCTAGAATGTCGTTGCTACCCGTCACGTATTCGGTCTCGAATGCGGCCAGCCAGCTGAATGCCGCGCAGCCTTCTTCACTGTTATAAGTCACGGTGCGCCCGTCATCGCTGTATGGCGCGCCGCCGAATTGACGGATCAAGACCTCGCGGAACCAGTGATGATCCTGTGCCGCAAGCGCCGGCGCGTGACCCTGCCGTACGATGCTGTAAATGTCGCTTTCATCGCCGTCATAGTTCGTCGTCGCGATAGCAGCTGCTACGAACTCATCCAGCGTAGCCGGTGGTGTTTCCGGATCCAGACCCGCATCGGCGAAGATATCCTTGTTCCAGAATAGCGCCAGCGAACGTACCGCTGTCGGGATCGCCCAGTAGCTGCCTTCAAACTTTGCATTGGCGACCATTGGCGAGAAAGTCTCTAGGATGAGCTCTTCGTTGAATGAATCGTCCGGCAAGGGAACGAGATAACCCGCGTCGACAAAAGCCGGGATCCAGCCATAGAACAGCGTCACAATATCCGGTCCCACACCTGCCGGCGCCGACGCCGCCAATTCGTCACGGAAGTTAGCGTATGGGATGTCGCTGTTATGTACCACCTTGATGCCCGGGTTCGCCACTTCGAACAGTCCGATGAGTATGTCCATCGCGTCGACCCGCGCGCCAAAGTTGTACTGCCAATATTCGATTTCTATCATGTCATCTTGCGCCACTGCGACGGCGCCGATCGACATTACGATGACCAGAACTGCCAAGATAGCAAATAGTCTACGCATTTCCTGCTCCTTATCGTTCTCTAAGATATTTCGACCACTAAGACTTTAACCCATCAATGGTCGAATGCCAAATCTGCCGCGCCCACTTACAACTCTATCTTGAAGAGTCGCGCCGCGTTGCCACCGAAGATCAACTGAATGTCGTCCTCGCGGTAATTCAATTCACGCACATCGCGAACCTGCTGCTGAATATAGGGCTGGGCAAACCCGCGCGGGAAATAGCTCGAGTCCGAGCCGAAGATTATGCGTTCCGGACCGATCGTCTCCATGTACTTGCGAAAGAGCTTCTTGGTATCCCACTCGCCCTCAACCCACTTGACCCACTGATTTGAGCCCGATGTGTCAACGCTGACATTGCCACAGGCCCAACAAAGCTGTAGCGTTTCGCGTATCCAGGCGCAGCCGAAATGCGGCACGACGAATGTCACTTCCGGGAAGTCTTTGGCCACGTTATGCAGCTTTAGCGGATTGATATTCTCGTGCCAGGCTACACCGCCACCGCTGCCCAGAATGCCGAAGTGGATTAGCACCGGAATATCCAGCTCGGCGCACATCTCCCAGACCGGATAACCGGCTTCATCCTCGACCGGTCGGTCTAGCGCGGGCGCCAGCAACTTGTATCCCTTCATGCCGTCTTCTTCGACGGCGCACTTTAGCTCCTTAGCCGCGCCATCGCCAAACAGATAATTGTGCGCGAAGCCGACAAATTTGTCCGGATGCCGCTTGATCACCTTCGCCAGGTTCTTATTGCCACCGCCGGTGACAAAGCCTACAGCGCGCAAGCCGTATTTCTCAATCTCCGCAGCCCAGCGATCCGCCTGTTCCTCGTCCGTAAACTTTTCGCGGTCCGGCGGATCAAAGCCCCAGGTCGCCCGCCACTGACGGTTGTAACTCATGGCCAGTTCACGCGCGATTTTGGCTCGCCTTTCGCCGACGCGTTCGGCGTACTGCTGTCGCGGATTAGGCGCTCCTTCGATGAAGGACCCGTTCAGCGTCGGAAAGTGCACATGAAAGTCTATGACATTCAGTCCGTTGTACATAAGCATCGTCCTTTACTAGTGACTCTAATATCCTCGCGCTGCGTTTATGATGATAGCGCACCGGCTAGGTTCTGTTGACATTCTATCGTAACCATATCAGCGTACCGACAAGGTGCAGAAATCCGAGATAAGATGTATCGAGTTTCTCAAATCGGGAAAAGACGCGGCGGAAATGTTTGATCTTATTGATGAAACATTCCACCAGATGCCGCTCGCGATAGAGCCATCTATCATATTCTCGCTGCTCTTTGGCGCTCGGATGCGGGGGAATTACCGCTTCTATGCCTCTTTCAAGCAAGCTGTCCACAAAATCTTGGGACGCATAGCCTCGATCCGCGATAACCCGCTGAAAGGCAAAGCCTTCCACCAACTCCTCAGCCTGATTGATGTCGTGAGCCTGCCCAGGACTCAAGCGGAAACGCAAGGGATTGCCCAAACCATCAACCGTGATATGAATCTTGCTACTAAAACCCCCGCGACTGCGACCCACGGCTTGCTTTTCACTTTTTTTCGGCGCCAGCGGCACAGGGATGTGCCCGAACAATCGTACTGTCGATTATCCCGTTTTCCATATCCGCGTCATCGGCAAGAGCTTCCATCATCCGTTGCCAAACATCATTTTCGCACCAGCGAGCAAAGCGTTTGTAAACTGAATTCCATTTGCCGTATTCGCTTGGAAGCAAACGGCACTGTGCGCCGCTGCGACTTACCCATATCACTGCTTCAACAAATTGGCGGCATTTCGCCTCATTGCCCAGATAAACCTTTGGCTCTTGCGACAGAAAATCCCGAAGCTTCGCCCACTGTTCGTCAGTTAGTCTTATGGTATCCATAAGACTATTTTACCCATTTATGAAAATGCTAATGTCAAAATATCAACAGAACCTAGTCTATGCCCAATCTCATACGCGAACCTGTAGTCGCCTGCCGCCTGCCAATTTCTGCTAAACTGCTTTGCATAAACTCCAGAGCGCCCAATCAGATCTTAACTTGAATCATGCCTCCTCTTGCTCAATACACAACCTTGTTCGCGCATTTTCCACGATTTTGGCCCCAAAACACGGCTGTATTCATACTATATCGATAGAGACTGAAAAGTGTGGCTCACATTAATATCCAACATGTATCCGCCTTATGTCCAAATGGCAGCCTTTACACACCTTTTGTTGTCCTATGCTCATACTTTTCCCACCGTTCCAATCAGCATGAAGTCAACTCGACGAGACAGGAGTGATGGTCAGGACGAATTTGGAGCTCCCATGGCCGAGACTCTTGATGGCGATTTACGGCTCTTGCGGCTGTCGGCGCTATTGGAAGTCGCTCGTTTGCTCGCTATACTTGTGCCCGTTGAGCAAAACGGATGATTCACGCTTGAAAGGATTTGAATTATGCCAAGACCAGTAACCTTATTTACCGGACAATGGGCGGACCTGTCCTTTGAGACCATCGCCGAGAAAGCGGTGAGCTTCGGCTACGACGGCTTGGAGTTGGCTTGCTGGGGCGATCACTTCGAAGTGGACAAAGCGCTCGAAAATGATGCCTACATTCAGTCGCGCCGGGACGTATTGGAGCAGCACGGCTTACAATACTTCTCCATCAGCAATCACCTTGTCGGTCAATGCGTGGCCGATGCTTTCATAGACGAGCGTCATCGCGCAATCCTGCCGGATCGGCTTTGGGGCGATGGCGATGCCGATGGCGTACGCGAGCGCTGCGCCCAGGAGATGATCGATACCGCGCGCGCTGCCAAAGCCTTTGGCGTCGATGTCGTCAACGGCTTTACCGGCAGCCCGATTTGGCATCTCATCTATCGCTTTCCTCCAACTTCAGATGAAATGATTGATGCCGGTTACGCTGAATTCGCCCAGCGCTGGACACCCGTCTTGGACGCCTTTGCGGCGGAAGGCGTCAAGTTCGCCCTCGAGGCGCATCCGAGCGAGATCGCCTACGATATCTACACGGCGGAAAAGACGCTCGAAGCGCTGGATTATCATCCGGCTTTCGGCTTCAACTTCGATCCCAGCCACTTCATCCACCAGCTCTTTGATCCGGTAAAATTCATTGACTGTTTCGCCGACCGCATCTTCCACGTTCATGTCAAGGATTCGAAAGTTACATTAGATAATGTCACTAGCATCCTCGGCTCCCACCTGAACTTCGGCGATGCCCGCCGAGGTTGGGACTTCGTCTCGCCGGGCCACGGCGACCTTGACATAGATTCCATGATCCGCGCCTTGAATCGCGCCGGCTACCAAGGTCCCCTATCGGTGGAATGGGAAGACAGCGGTATGGATCGGGAATTCGGCGCGACTGAGTCGGCTGAGTGGGTGAAAGCCAGTGATTTCCCGTCATCGGCGCTTGCCTTTGATGCCGCCTTCGCCGATGAATAGTTTGACACGCAGACGAATTCAGGAGATGAAAAATGGCTGACGAAAAACAAGTTAGCAGCTCATTTACCAATATGGCGGCCAGCGGCAGCGATGCTGAAGCGCCGGAGATCGGCATCGGCATGCTGGGCTATGCCTTCATGGGCAAAGCGCACACCAACGCCTTCAAAAAGATTCCTTACATGATGTATCCGCCGGTGGCGCTGCCTCGGCTTGTGGGCATCGCCGGGCGCAATGCAGCCGCAGTGACCGCTGCTGCGAAGCGTTTCGGTTACGAAAACGCCTACACAGATTGGCGCGAAATGGTCGCCAACGACGCCGTTGATGTGCTCGATAACGGCGGCCCCAACGATGCGCACGCCGAGCCTTGCATCGCTGCAGCACAAGTTGGAAAACACGTCTTCTGCGAAAAGCCGCTGGCGCGTACCGCTGAAGAGGCGAAGACCATGCTCGACGCGGTCGAAAGTGCCGGCGTCAAGCACATGGTCGCCTTCAACTATCGCTTTGTGCCGGCTGTGCAGCAGGCCAAGAAATTGATTGAAAGCGGCAAGCTCGGGCAAATCTATCACTGGCGCGCAGTGTACCTGCAAGAGTGGGGCATGGACCGCTCGATGGAATCCAGCTGGCGCTTCCGGAAAGACATCGCCGGCAGCGGCGCCCTCGGCGATCTCGGCGCCCATATCATTGATTTGGCGCGTTTCCTCGTTGGCGAACCGAAAGCCGTTTCCGGTCTGGCGCAAACCTGGATCACCGAGCGCCCCGATGGATCAGGCGGCATGGTGAAATCGGATGTAGATGATGGCTTCGTCGCGCTGCTCGACTTTGAGAACGGCGCCTTGGGCACGGTCGAGGCGACCCGCTTCGCGCAAGGACGCAAGAACTTTAACTCCTTCGAGATCAATGCCGAGAACGGTTCAATCCACTTCAATCTTGAGCGCCTGAACGAGCTTAATGTCTTCTGGAAGGGTGAAAGTCCCGATACGACGCAGGGCTTCCACAATGTACTGGTCACGGAAGAGCACCATCCTTACTGGGAAAACTGGTGGCCCCATGGCCATATCATTGGTTGGGAGCACAGCTTCGTCCACGAATTCCATCACTTTTTCGACGCCATTGTCAATGACAAGGATGTCGCGCCTTATGGCGCCACCTTCGTCGATGGCTACCGTAACGCTGTTATCTGTGACGCGATTCTGGAATCGGCCGAGTCTCACAGGCACGTCGACGTCCGATACTAGTCGCGCAGCTTTGCCTTCGCTTTACAAGAGGGGGCAATCGCCCTCTCTTATTCGTTATGGTTACGAAACTCCGGTATCACGCTCAGGCTTGAGCCGTCCGTTTGGAGATGAATCGTACCCGTTTCGTCGGTACGAAACATGCGCCAGCCGTCCACCTTGGCGATTGTATCCGGGTCGGGGTCGTCTCGCCGATTGGCGATATCCGTTTGCAACAGGACGACTTGGGGCTGTACCAGCTCCAGGAATTCGTCGTCCAGCGCGCGCGCGGTACCATGTTGCGGTATCTGCATGACGGCTGCGGCCGGCGATACGCCTCGCTTCATCATTTCCCTTTGACCAACCATACTAAGATCGGACGTTAGCAGGAATGATACCTCGCCGTATGTGACTCGCAGGACCATCGCCTGGTCGCCAAGACGGTCTGTTATGGCCGGCCGACCCTGTGGGTGCAGAACCTCGATGCTTGCGCCATCTTCGAATTCCAGCGAGTAGCCGGCGCGCGCTTCTATTGCTTCCGCGCCAGACCGCTTGAGCCGATCAACGATCGCTGTGAAGACATCGCCATGGTTTTCCTGTCCATGATAGAGCCAAGCGCGCACTTTGTAACGATCGAGCACAGTATTGAGCGCGGCGATGTCCCATCGTCTGGATGAGTGATGACTAGAATCTCGATGTCGCGGTCGAAGTAGGGCAGGCGGTCACCGATGGCGCTGAGCAGTCTGGATGGAAAGCGCCCACCGTCGACGAGCACATGAGCGCCGCCCGGTGTTTGCATCAGCACGGCATTGCTATGCCCAACATCGAGGAGCCAGAGATGCAGCTTTCTATCAGGACGGCTAAAACACATAGCCCACATCAGAACAAGCGCGATGGCAGCAGCAGCGACCGCAGACAGGACGACAACTTGCCGTCTGACGAATTGTTCCAGGCGTATCCACATAGGCGGACGAGCGGCGTGAACCATAGCGTATCCAATCAGAAGCAAATAGTAGAGTTGAATCAAGCGCCCATCTATGTTGACCGCTATCTCGGCAAATTCGAATTGGGCAAAGACCCGCACTACAGTGATTGTCCAAGACAGAAAAAGGAGATCCGCCCAGAAGACCAGCACTCCGATGGCGGGCACAAAGACGTAGGCCACCACTGCGGCAAAGCCCAGCAGCAGTACCGCCGCTTGCACCGGCACGATCAAGAGATTGACGGGCAGCGACATCAGCGACAAGCGACCAAAATAAAGGATGATGAGCGGCAGAGTCGCGACATGTGCAGCGAACGAAACAATCAGCGGCTCGTTGAGAAAGCTGTGCAAAGGGTTTGCAATGTGGCGGGGTAAGTGCTTCTCGAGTAGAGATCGGAATCGCGTCGAAAGCGGATCGACAAACAGGCCGAGACCAAGTACCGCGAAAAAGCTTAACTGAAAGCCGAAATCAAGCAATACGTTGGGATCGCGAATCGAAAGAACAAGGGTGGCGCAGGCGAGCGATGTCGGCAGAAATGTTTTGCGCCGAAGCTGATTGCCGATTACGAACAAGCTGCTCATCAAGGCGGCGCGCAAGATACCCGGGCTGGCGCCAGCGAAAAGCGAATACAAGGCGATGACTAAAACAGCGCAAACCACAGCCGCTGAACTACGCTCACCTATAACGCTGGAAAAGACGCGCATAACCATGGCGCTGACGGTCACCATGTTGAAGCCACTGATTGCGATGATGTGGGATGCGCCCACGCGCTCGAAAGCCTCTTCCAGCTCGGGCGAGATGCCGCGTTCATCGCCGAGCAGAATCCCTGTCAGCAAGCCGGCTTGCGGTTCGGGCAAGGCACACTCAATGATGCCACGAACGATCTGCTTCAATTCCAGTAGCATGGCCATTGCCGGATTGCCGCTGTTGGCTCCTACGATCTCCAATCCTGCATTGCGCATTATGGTGAAAACACCTTGTCGACCAAGATAGTCGGCATACGAGAAGGTATCGCCGGCGCCCGGATAATCCAGCGCGCCGGTCGCTCGGATGCGATCCCCATAAGCGAGCTCAGCGCTGCGATCGGCTTCGACCAGGACTTGCCCGCTGATTGGCCTTGTTTGATTGTTGACGAAGACCGATTCGGCAGCCAGACGAACTTGAATGCGATCATAGCGCACGGTCGGTTCAGCGACGATGCTGCCGGTAATTGTTCCGTTGTAGCCATTGAAGTCGGCAATTTCACTGCTGCGAGGGACAAGAGATTGTCGTGCTCCGCCAGCCGTGAATAATACCAGCAGTACCGCCAGCTTTCTCAAATTCTCGTTAGGGAGGGCAAGGGCAGACAGGGCTCCGACGGCCATAGCGGCGGCCCAGACGGAGGTCTCGATTGTGGGAAGGGCTCGTGAAAGACTTATTCCAAGTGCCCAGGCAACTGTGATGATGATCAGGCGCATGATGTCGAAAAAATTGAAAACCGACTGAAGACCAAATTACATCAAATTTCGCCGTCGAGCACCGCGACCAGACACCGCGAACGTGATGCCTGTAGAGGTTTGTCAGGTGTGCTTGTGTGATCTAAATGCGGCTGCCCATTGGCGCCTGAGCAGGACGATCAAAGCTGATAGAATCGCCATTGCCCTCATTGCCTGGCACGTGCGCCGACTGCATTTCCGGCGAGACTTCAACTGCTACCGGTTCCTCGTGCTGCATCAGCTGAATGCCGTTGCGGATTTCATCGAGGGTGAGCGCGAAGCGATGCTCGAGCTGGCTGAGTTGCACCAGCACGTAGTCATCGGCTTCCTGAGTGATCTTTTGCGCTTCGATTTTTGCCTGCTCGATGACGAATTCCGCGCGAACTTTGGCTTGCTTGACCATTGCCTGATCATCGATCAAGTCTTCGCTGTGATGGCGCGCCTGTTGCACGATACGCGCGGCTTCTTCGTTGGCTTCCGCCAAGACGCGGTCCCGCTGCTGAATGGTACGCGCTGCTCTTTCGATCTCTTCAGGAATCGAAATTCGCATCTGATCAATGATTTCCAAAGTGCGTTCTTCGTCCACCATCGTGTACTTCGTACCGAAGAGGTGCCGCCCCTCGTCAACCAAGTCTTCCAATCGATCTACTAAATGCTGAATATCCATCTAACCCCTCCTCGTGTAAGGCAACGTCAATCTTTACGAAGTTACATTCCAAATTTATGATGCAAAGCTTCTGAAACAACAGGCGGTACCATTGAACTTACGTCGCCGCCCAACTCTGCGATTTCCCGGATCGTGCTGGAGCTAATGTGCATAAATTGCTCATCAGCCAGTATCATTATGGTTTCCAAATCCGGCGCCAGCTTTTTGTTTGCCATACCCATTCGAAACTCGAACTCAAAATCACCGAACACTCTTAAGCCACGAACCAAAGCAACTGCACCTACCGACTGAGCATATTGTACTGTGAGAACTTTATATTTCGCCACTGATATTGATGGGTAATTCCTAAATATTTCCCGGGCCATTTCAACACGTTCATCAACTGCGAAAAGCACTCGTTTCTTGTTAGGGTTGGCATAAATAGCGACGAGCAGTTCGTCAAAGAATCGGGAGGCACGCAGAGCAACATCAATGTGTCCGTTATGAATTGGGTCGAGTGATGCCGGATAGAGCGCAATACCTCGTCCTGCCATTGAGTCTCTCCCACGCTACCTGCGCATTGTAGTAGCAGTGAGAAATTCGCGCCAACCGATACGCTAGCAGATTAGTAGTCTTTCCTCTGTTATAAGGATCGCAGTTTTCTAGGTATCCAGTCGACAAGCAGTTTTGCATAAGTGTGAGAAGACGTCAGAGCAAATCGACGCTGCTCGCCAAGCGTTTGCGGGAACGGATTCGACTGGCTCTTAAGTTAAGTGGACGGAGGCCGTGGCTTTGGGCAAGGGCCGGTCAAGTCGTAGGCAATCCGCTATCTGCCCTGTGCTGTCGCGAGGGGCCGGTACAAACCGTTGGCGACCGCTGGGCTCAATTGCAGAAGCGCGAAGTCAAGGGCTGGAGAGATTGCGGGTCTGCTTCAGCTTACATCGCCGGCATCAGGATAATGCTGTCGGACAAACTCAGCGAGCAATGAATGTTCCGGCTGTGTGAGATCGGGGTCTTCTTCGTAAAGTGTCCGCGCTTCTTGCTGCGCAATTTGTACCAGATCGGCGTTGGCCGGATCGAGCAGGTCAAGCTCGTAGTGCCCGCTCTGACGTGTGCCCAGCAGATCGCCCGTACCGCGAAGTCGCCAATCGCGTTCAGCCAGGATGAATCCGTCGTTTGTTTCTTCCATGGCGGCAAGTCGTTGCTCGGCGATGCTCAATTCGTCGGCGTCTTGATGGCCGCCTTGTACTGCGCGCAGGCGGTCGATATCGATTTCTGTCGACCTGTCCGGTATCAGAAAACAATACGACTGATGCTCGCCGCGACCGACGCGTCCGCGAAACTGATGCAGCTGCGCTAAGCCGAAGCGATTGGCGCCGTCAATCACGATCACACTGGCGTTGGGCACGTCAACGCCGACTTCGGCAACTGACGTTGTCACCATGACATCATACTCGCGCGCGGCGAAATCCGACATTAGTTCGTCCTTTTCAGCCGCGCTCATCCTTCCGTGCAACAGGCAAACACGGAAGCGGAAGAATACTTGACTTAGTTGCTCGTAAGCCTCATTGGCTGAGGCAGTCTCGATTGTCTCAGACTTCTCTATTAGAGGATGGATGAAGAAGGCTTGGCGTCCTTGTTCGAGCTGCTCGACGACAAATCCGTTGAGGCGTTCACGCGCCGCCGGTTCGATAATCCAGGTCTTCACTTCTTTACGGCCGACCGGCTTTTCAGTAATCGTCGTCAAATCCAGATCGGCAAAGAATGTAAGCGCCAGGCTACGCGGGAAAGGTGTAGCCGACATGACCAGAAGATGCGGGTTCCCGCCTTTGCCGCGCAGGTGCGACCGTTGCTCGACGCCGAAGCGCTGCTGTTCATCAATGACAGCCACAGCAAGCTCATCAAACTGTACGCCTTCCTGAATCAAGGCATGCGTACCCACGACGATCTCGACTGACCCGTCCGCGATGGCTTGGTAAATTGATGCTCGTTCATTGGCGGACAAGGCGCTGGTCAATAGCGCTACGACCGGCTTTTCTTCACTGCTTAGCCTGGCGAATGTATCACAAACTACGCGGTAATGCTGTTCGGCCAGGACACCGGTAGGCGCCATCAACGCCGATTGCTTCTTATTGGCGTGGGCGATGGCAAGCGCCACCAGCGCGACGGCTGTCTTGCCCGAACCAACGTCGCCTTGCAAGAGCCGATTCATCGGTACGATTCGGGACAGATCGTCGGAAATGTCGTTGACGGCTGCCATCTGGCCCTCGGTAAGTTCGAAAGGAAAGACGTCTTGAATGAATCGGCCGACGAATGCTTGATCAACTTCCAGATGCGGGCCCGGCGCTGACTGCCATTTGCGCCGCTTGCCGAGGAGCGCCAGCTGCAACATCAGCAGATGGTCGAAGGACAGTCGGCGCTTCGCATGGCACTTGTGGTCGTCGCCATCGGGAAAATGCGCTTGCTTGATTGCCCAGCCCAAGTCCGAGAGTTCGTTACGTTCGAGCACCGACAAGGGCAATGGATCGGGTATTCTCGATTCCCACGCGCTGGTCAACGCAAATATCGTGCGACGAAATAGGCGAGGGCGCAAGCCTTTGGTCATGCGATATACAGGCACGATTCGGATTTCGCTCAGGTTTGCCAGGTCCAGTTCTTCCCATTCCGGATTCGCCATTTGCGCCATGTCGCGGAAATAGCGGACTTTGCCACGCACCAGCAGCTGCATTCCTGGTCGCAGTTTCGCCGACAGGAATGGCTGGCTGAAAAACCGGATGGACATTGCCGCCGTATCGTCCGAGACCTCCACGACCAAATCCTTGCCGCCGCTTCTGCCTGCAATGGTTCTGACGCGCTTGACCGTGGCGATCACAATTTCTGTCTCACCAGTCTGCAGATCCCGAATCGAGACCAGCTTGGTGTAATCGACATAGTCGCGAGGCAGATTGAACAGCAAGTCCATTATCGAGCGCAGGTTGAGCTGTTGGAGAAGCTCGGCGTATTTGTTGCCGATGCCCTTGACATCTGTAGTGGGAGCTTCCAATTCGCCGAGGATCGCCAATTGGGTATCCAGGCTTTGCTCAGTCCGCGGTTGCCGCGGCGGTCGGTCAAGGCGCGTTATCGGCGGAATATCTGAGCGATTGTTACTTGGGCCGCCGGTGAAGTCTTCATCATAAGAGGCGCTGTCAAATGCGTGGAAGCGGTTCCGCGCGCCACCTGTTGCTGGCCGCGCCTGTCGCCGGTCGACGTGATCGCGTCGAGGAGGATTGGGATTTCGACGGGGCGAAGAGTCCGGCCGCGACTGCATCTTGGCTTCCCACTCGGCCAACCGTTCGTGATATTTTGGCGGCGCCTTCCGCCGATCTGTCACCCGGTCAAGCAGATAATTAAGTTTGTCGATTCGATCGTTCTCAGCCTCAATTTTCTCATATTGCGTCAGAGCATCGACGATCTCGTCGATAAGGACTTGATGAACAGGGCGGCGAGCCTGCTCACGCGCCTGAGGTTGCCAAGTCTCGGCAAAGGCGCCCAATCCGCCGACCACAGCGGTATTTTTCGCCCCTTGATCTCGCTCAAGTTTCAAGATTTTCACCATCGTTTCTAATGCAGATGGCATGAATTATCGCCTCCAGTTGCTGTTCAAGGTCGCTACGCCGATGGCGCCGGGGCCCACGTGCGTTCCGAGCGTCGGCGTTGTTTCGATGATTAGTGTATCAGATGGCGCGAAATCCTGTATGGACCGCAGAAATGTCTCGGCGCCTGTGCGATTGGCGATGTGTATAATTGCCAGGCGATCTAGTGGCGTTTGCTCCCGCGTCAGCTCCCGCAGGCGTTGTTCGGCTCGCGCCCAGGTGCGTAGGCGCCCGATCGATTGTACCTCGCCATCAGCCACATTGATCACCGGCCTTATGCGCAGAATTTCGCCCAGACTCGCCGCCAGCGCATTGACGCGTCCACTGCGGCGAAGGTATTCCATCGTATCTATTATGGCATAGACCTTGGTATGGATTCGGACTGTCTCGATCGTCGCTAGAATTGTGTCCCGGTCAGCGCCTTCCAATGCAAGTTCCGCCGCTGCCCAGACTTGCATACCAATGCCGAACGCCAGCTGAAGGCTGTCAACCAAGGTGATTCTGTCTTTCGCGACAGCCTCTGCGCCCAAGCGCATCGCGTTTAATGTGCCGCTTAGCTTCTCGGGCACGTGAATCGAGACGATCTCTTCAGCGCCCTCAGCAATAATCTCACGGTAGAACGCGGCGGCGTCGCCCGGCGAAGGCGCGGCAGTAGTCGGCAGCGACGCCATCCTTGGCAATTCGCGATAAAAGCGCGCGCGGTCCAGCCGCCGGCCGTCATCAGCGATGCTCTCGCCGTCCACGTTGACATAGGTTGGAATAATGTAAATGCCTAGCGAGTCGACCAACTCCGGCGGCAGATCGCAGACGCTGTCAGCTGCGATTCGTATTGGTTTAGAAGTCATCGTCCAAGTCGTCGCCCTCTCTTTCGAGTACGGCTACGCCGGTTGCCTCCGTTCCCAAATAAGACGCCATCGTCGCGCTGTACATCGTAAAGGGAAAATGTTGACCGGGGAACTCCAGCGCCAGCCGGTCTTGCATGATCCGCGTCTCTTCGCTGATCTGCTTCTTGTCTTGCAGCACGACGGCATCCTCAAGCTCAGTGAATTCCACCAGGAATTCGACCAGCCGCTCGATAACCTCGCTGCTGGTGCGTACCTTTTCAATGACTATGATTTTACCGTCTTCGATGCTGACGAAAGGCTTGATATCCAGGTGCTCGCTTAAGATAGCGTGCGACGGCTTGATAAAGCCATTGGCGCGAAGAAAGTTCACATCTTCGATGCAGTAAACAGAATAGATTCTATTGACGGCTTGCCGCACTGTTTGGACCACATCTTCAGTTGTCTCCAGCTCTTGGGCGGCGCGCGCCGCGACGCGAATAAGCATGCCCTGGCCGGCGCACAGGCTTTGCGAATCGACCACCGCGATCTCGCAGCTGCCGCTCACTTGCTGCGCTGCCAGGCGACCATTTCGCCAACTTTCAGAAAGCTCGCGCGAGGGATGCACGGAGATGACGGCATCGGAAAAATGTGATAGGCGCGCGAAGGTTTCGGCGTAATCATTTTCTGATGGTGGTATGATTTTCGGCGGCGCGCCATGTTGTGAAATCAGGCTGAATGCTTCTTCCGTGTCTATATCAATGTCTTCCAAATACCGCTTACCCGCTATCTCAATGGTGTTAGGAACAATCGTTACTGGAAAATGCCGCACTAGACGTGGATTTGAGAACCGCGCTCCGCTGTCAGTTACTATATGAATTCTAGGCATTATTCGACGCTTACCAAGAGTGGATACAAGGCTTGACCACCGTATATAGTTTCAAAGTCTATTCCCTTAATAGTTATTAATAAATGCTCAATGAGGCGCTTTGCAAAATCGCTTCCGAGATCCTCACCATAGTATAGCGTCACTAATTCTTTGTTCTCGAGGCCTACAGACAAGAGCGCGTCTCCAAGCGTTGTTTCGATATCCGCGGTGGCAACGGCAATGGAGCCGTCGATAATTGCGATGAAATCTTTCTCTTGGATGTCCAAGCCGTTTAATCGGGCGGAGCGCGTGGCGCGTGTGATCTCGATCGAGTTGACACCTGCGCAGGCTGCTTCCATTGCCGCTGTCATAGTATCCAAACTGACATCTTTGTCGCTGGCGTCGCCAAAAGCGATCGTCGCATTAATACCCTGTAGCACGGTCCTCGTTGCTACGACTTTGACTTGCCTTTCGCTGCGCAATTTGGCGGCTTGCTGCGCTGCCATCACGACATTCTTGTCGTTTGGCAGAATGATGACTTTCTCGACGGAAACTCGATCGATTGCGGTGACAAAATCTTCCGTCGCCGGGTTCTTGCCCGCGCCGCCATCAATGATCCAAGCACAGCCCAGGTCACGAAGGACAGCGTGCATGCCTTCGCCCTCGGCTACGGCAATGACAGCCACGTCCGCCGCCGCGGTTTCAGTTGCCGGAGGCTCGTAGCGATTTGCGAATTCTGTCGCCTGTAGCTGCATATTTTCGACTACGACGTCGGTGATCACGGCGCCGGATTGAATAGCGTAGTCCAGCGGCAGGGCGGGATTCTCGACATGGACATGTACTTTGATAGCTGCAGCATCACCTACCACGATGACTGACCAGCCCAGCTGCTCCATCTGTCGTCGTATGTCATTGACTTCCAGCGCCTCGCCGAGCATCAAGAACTGAACATCGTAGCCGTATGTCTCATCTGGCGAAGGCAGCAGACTAGGTCGCCCAGAATCGCGAAGCGCTGGCGATGCAATGTCATGGGTCGCGCCACGATGATGCAATTGAATGCCCTGCAGAAAACAGAGCAAGCCCATACCGCCCGCGTCGACAACTCCGGCGTCTTTCAACAGCGGCAGCAGATTAGGCGTGTTGTCCAGCGAAATTTGCGCGGCATTGACCATAGTCTCGAGCATCTCGTCAAGGGACATTGAGGAGTGCAGACCTTCCGCCGCCTCGCGCGCCACGGTAAGTATCGTTCCCTCTACCGGTTGTGAGACGGCGGCGTAGGCTCGGGCCACTGCCGAGTTGCAGGCATCCATCAACAGCGGGGCAGTTAGTAGCTTTTCCTTGGAAAGATGGTCGGCGAAGCCAGTTAGCAGCTGAGACAGGATCGTTCCGCTATTGCCGCGCGCCCCCATCAAAGCGCCGTAGGCGAAGCGCTTGGCCACGACGCAGACTGCGTCTTCATCTGCGCCCGAAATTTCCTGCCAGGCACACTGCAAAGTGTGAAAAAGATTGATGCCGGTATCGCCGTCCGGTACGGGAAAGACGTTAAGTTCGTTGATGAGCGAGACATTGTCTGACACCCGCTGGACGCCTGCGCCGAACATCGCCGTTAGCATGTTTCCGTCAACATGAGTTTTCGCCATAAGGTAGTTTCAGCTAGCTGGCAGAAATGCATCGCGCAATTCTGTTATGCCTGCGGCGATGCCCAACCTATGCTGGAAGACACAGGTCCCTGCAATCGCAACATTCGCGCCTGCCTCTATCACACTGCCGATTGTCGCGCTGTTTATGCCGCCATCAACTTCTATGTCGATTTCGCCCGGTAACGCGGCTGTCATTTCGCGAAGGCATCTTATCTTAGCCAGCATTCCAGTGATGAAGCGCTGCCCACCGAAGCCTGGATTGACCGTCATTACATTGATAACGCTTACCATGTCCAGGACTTCTGTGATGGAACCGGGCGGCGTATGTGGATTGAGCGCGACACCGGCCTGACAGCCTGATTCGTTAATCTGCCCAAGCACACGGTGCAAATGCTGGCACGCTTCCACGTGCACACTGATGATATTAGCGCCACTATCGGCAAATTGTCGTACGAAATTCTCCGGCTCCACAATCATCAAATGCACATCAAGAGGGACGGTTGCCACTTTCGCTACCGCTTCAACCACCAGAGGACCCATGGTGATATTCGGTACAAACTGTCCGTCCATGATGTCAATGTGGATAAGATCGGCGCCGGCAGCTTGCGCTGCCATCACTTGATCGCCAAGATGGCGGAAATCGGCCGCCAAGATAGATGGCGCGATTTTTATTCGTACACTGCTCATTGTGTTGCTCGATGGCCTGTATCATCCGAAAATATTATCTTACTGGTTTACAGGCGTGATCGCAATACATAGCCGAGTAGGGAGTGGTGATTTCAGAGACACAGGACATATCCCGGATTCCATAAGGGGGATTCACCACAGAGACACAGAGGTCACAGAGGTTTTTGGATGGCTAGGTCGAAGTTGTTATATCAACAGTATTCACCACTCCCGCCGAGTATGCAAGACTGGCAAATGGAGACATCTGAAGCGGTGATCAGCCGATTTGACCGTTGCTCAAGACAGCCGTTTTCAATTGTCCGCAGCCGGCATCGATGTCTATCCCGCGCCGGACTCGCACCGTTGCGCTGACACCAAATTGACGCAGAATTGCGATGAATCTATCAAGGTTGGCCGTTGTGGCGGGTATGCCGCCATAACCTCCGGTCGGATTCAATGGGATGATGTTCACGTGACAAAGCAGCCCTGCAAGCAGATTTCCCAGGCGCCGCGCCTCCGCCTCAGTATCGTTTTCGCCGGCGATGGCAGCCCATTCGAATGTGATGCGTCTATTTGTGCGAGCCACGTAGTAGCGGCAGGCGTCCATAAGCTCGCCGATATTCCAGCGCCGATTGATCGGCATCAAGGCTGAGCGCTCGCTGTCATCAGCCTTGTGCAAGCTGACAGCCAAATTGACTTGCAGACCCTCATCGGCGAATTGACGGATCTGTGGCGCCAGCCCAACCGTGCTGATGGTGATGTGACGAGCGCCGATGCCCAAACGATTCATCAAGAACCTTACCGCTGCCAGCGACGCCTCGTAATTGTGGAACGGCTCGCCCATTCCCATAAAGACGACATTGCTCAGGCGTTCACCGCGGGCAGCCAAATCACGCGAAATCAGTATCGCCTGTTCGAATATCTCCGCTGCGATGAGCTGTCGCCCGAATCCCATTTGCCCGGTCGCGCAGAAAATACATCCCATCGCGCAGCCCGCCTGCGACGAAATGCAGGCAGTCTTACGATTGTCGGCGTATGGCATCATAACCGATTCGATCAATTGCCCGTCGTCAAGACGGTAAAGGCGCTTCTCCGTTCCATCGCGGCTGACTTGCTGCGCGGCGAGGTCGAGTATGCCCAGTGTGGCGGTTTCGCTGAGCTTCGTAATTATTGGTCCTGGCAAGTTGGTCATTGCTTCGATACTGTCCGCGCGTGTTTTGTACATCCAGTCCCAAATCTGTTGCGCGCGGAATGGCTTCTCGCCAAACGAAACAACCTGGTCGACCAATTCATCGAAACTCAAGGCATAAAGGTTGATCATTGCGCTGCTCTCGATGTATATGTCTTGCATCCGATGTTCATGCCGGTAACAATCTGTATAGTAGGAATGGCGCGAAGTCGTAAGTTGCATGCGCTATTATCGCGGTGGTCGTGCTATAGCGCTTTCGCACCAGCCCCAGACTGAGCGAAACGAAGAATAGTATCAGTGTTGCCGGGCTCAAGCCGTATTGTACATGTACCATCGTGAAGACGAGCGCCGTAACAGACAAGCCGAACACGGGCTGCAAGGCGCCGCGAAACAGGATCTCTTCGCCCGTGCCCGCGAGTACCGCCACCAGCAATGCGGCCGGCAATGAGCCCTTCACGATTTCAAAGAGCGGACGCGACCCGTCCATCTGCGAGCCCGACTGGTCGGCGGACGTGGCATACAACACGATCAGTGTGGCAATCGTCACGCCGACGAAGATCAGGATGCCGGATGCCAGACCTGCTAGCCAGTCGCGAGATGTGGGCGGGCTCAAGCCAAGACGCTGCAACACTTCGCGCCCGTCGCGCCGAATTCTCCAGCCGGTACCCAGCGCCGACAGCGAAACATAGATCACAACAGACGCAGCCATGCTCAAAAGCAGTCCGCCCATTTCAGCGGCAAACAATGGGCTAGCAGTGTTACTGCGCCTAGACAGGCCTTGCCAGGTGATCCAGAGCATTTGCATAATGAGCAGCAGGCCGGCAACACGATGGACAGGATTGCGCCTGTCAAAAGCTGGTTGTTCAAATGGGTTAAGTCGCTCGATGACGGCTTCGACAGCCTGCCACAGGGGCTCAAATTGTGTGAGTCCCAGGCTCAGTAGCGCTGTCAACGGTCGATCTACTTTCGCCTGCAGGTCACGGCTGGCGGCCAATATCAGTACTACGCCGTATACCAAGCCGGGCAGATACAGAATCACAGGGCATTCTCCCAATCGCGCGTTCCAGCAGTATAAGCTAGATACGAGCGCGTCTCAACGCCAAGCCGTATTGACAGGACGACGGCGCCATGTTAGCATGACCAGCGCCACGTCACTGCAATACGTTGGAGAGGTGGCCGAGTGGTTTAAGGCGATGGTCTTGAAAACCATTGTACGGTCCTCCGTACCGCAGGTTCGAATCCTGTCCTCTCCGCCTTAAACAGCTTAACAGTTGCATAGTTAATGGAGAGGTGCCAGAGTGGTTGATTGGGGCCGCCTGCTAAGCGGTTGTACCTGTCAAGGGTACCGCAGGTTCGAATCCTGTCCTCTCCGCCTCGTTCAATAGTTATATTTTGTGTCTCCACTTTGGTGCAGATCTGGTCTTTCACCTCTGAGCAATACGATAGTCAGGCGATTGCCGCAGGCAACGATGCAAAGGCATGACTGGCAAGCGATCCTCGACAATTTCATGAATTACGCCGAGTCGATTAAGAGTCGGGCCAGGACTGCGTTTAGCTTGATAGTCTGAAGCTCAACTGGCTTCTCTGGTACGAATTGCCTTAAACGCTATTTTCTTGCCTATATTCAGAAAGAATATTGTGCAGTTTATCTTGCTTGGCCTCCATTTCAGCGCCATCGTGATTGAGACGTGCCCCTCACAGTAAGATATAATTGCTGTGAAGCGAGCAACGGAGAATCCGATGCGCATTCCAATCAACCTAGCTAACGGAGTCCGATACCGCGCACGAGAATTGGGCTTTGCGCCGGTGTGCGTCTTGGCGGGCCTGGCAGTATATCCGCTGGCGATAGTGTTGGCTGTGCCTGGGGCTATCTTGTTGTCAGTATCAGACGACATAGCGCTCTTAGCAGGACTAAGTGTCGCGGATCCATTTCTAACGATGGTTTATTCTGCTGTATTGGTATTCGTCGCTGCGGCCAGCATCGGGCTGGCAATCGGATTGCTGCAGAAGAATTTGGTCAGGCGGTACTTCAAGGTCGACTTGGGGCGATGGCGTCTCGTTTCAATGCTAGGGGCATGCGTCGCCAGTGTAATAATTGTATACATGATTGAGAACGAAGATTGCCTGATAGGGCTGATGAGAAGTCCACTCGGGGATCGCTATAACGATTACTACGGTTTCATGCTGTCGCTCATTCAGGTCCCTATGATTCAGTTCACGCTGGTCATGTCCGTGATTCAAGCGGTTTGGCTCTTTCGACATATACGATCGTCATGGCTTTGGCTCGCTGCAAATATATTGGCGGGCACACTATTTTTCTGGCTATTGGCTTATGGCTTTGGTGTCCCGTCGTTCTTGTCTTGGCTCGTGGCAGCAATCGTTCAAGCGCTGATAGCTGGTCATGCTATGCAATTCCTGTTGACGCAACGCCGCCGAGGCGGAAAAGCCAAACGCGATGACTCCTCGATAGCGTTGGGTCAAACCGATTAGCCGAGCGACCGAGGCAATCAGAATGATAGTCGTCGGCTTAATGTCCGGCACTTCCGCCGACGGTGTCGATGTCGCCATCTGCGATATCCGCGGCGCGCCCGGCCAATTGACCGCCGAGCTGCTGCACGGCGCGACATACGAGTACGAGCCGGCTATGCGGCGGAGCATCTTGCAATGCTGCGATCCGGTGGACAGCAGCGTGAAGCAGATTGCCGCCCTTAATGTCGACCTTGCCGAGGTCTTTGCTGACTCCTCCTTGGCGCTGATTCAACAGGCGGGCATGACGCCGCAGCAGGTCGACTTGATTGCTTCGCATGGTCAAACGCTCTGGCACAACGTCACGCCGAGCGGAGAGGTCAGCGCCTCGCTGCAAGTCGTAGAATCCGCCGTATTGTGCGAGCGCACCGGCATCACGACCATCAGCAATTTTCGCGCGCGGGATATCGCCGCGGGTGGTCAAGGCGCGCCGCTGACCAGCTATGTGGATTGGCTATTGCTACGACACCCGGATCATTGGCGCGCGGTGCAGAATATCGGTGGTATGGGCAACGTGACGTTTTTGCCGCCGCTCTGCGACGCTGACTCTATGCCGGTCGCATTTGATACCGGTCCTGGCAATGCGCTGCTCGATATTGCCGTGGCGCAGCTCACGGACGGCGCCATGAATTACGACCGTGATGGCGACCTGGCGCGGCAGGGCAGGGTAAATGAGGAGTGGCTGGACGAGCTTTTGAGCCATCCCTATTACGCGCGTGACTATCCCAAGACGACAGGGCGCGAGACCTTTGGCACGGCCGCTGCGCTGCGGTTGCTGTCGCTTGCGCAAGAGCGTGGGTTGCAGGGAAACGAGATTGTCGCCACCCTGACTGCGCTGACTGCCACCAACATCGCGGACGCCTACAAGCGCTTTGCTCCTGCGCCTATACACGAGGTGATATTGGGCGGGGGCGGACGTCACAATCCCGTCATGGTTGGCTTGCTGCAGGCTCTGCTAGCACCCGCAATTGTCAAGACACATGAAGACATTGGTATGAATAGCGACTTCAAAGAGGCGCTTGTTTTCGCGCTCTTGGCCTATGAGACTTGGCACGGCAGGCCGGCAACGCTGCCCGCTTTGACTGGGGCGCGTAAACCGACGGTACTCGGGCAGATCACTCCTGGAGACAACTACGCCGAGCTGATTCGCCGGACCATGTTGCGATAGTTGCGCTTATGCAATTTGCGAGACCGCGGCAGGCGATAGACGTATAATAAGGCAGAGATTCTAGCCGAACTTGCAGGTCGTCATCAATGAAGGCATTGACCGCAGCAATGCGGCGTATCTGGCTTGGCTGGTGGTCAGTACGCAGTGCCGCCACCCGCGCTTTGCCTCACATATTGCTAAGCGCATTCCGCAATTTCGGCCGCTATAGTTCGCGGCAATCTGCGGCGCTGGCCTTCTTCGCCCTCTTCTCCGTCTTTCCCTTAATGTTGCTGCTGGCCGTATTTATCGGTGGCTGGCTGGAGCCAGCTGCCGCCCAGGAACAGATCGTCAACGGACTGCGTGTCTTCCTGCCAGAAGACGAGGTCATCGTAGAGTTTGTTCGCGATATTTTCGATGAATCGCTCAAACAGTCAAATTCCTTTGGCATAGTGGCGATCATGACAATCGTCTGGACCTCGCTCAGTTTGTTTTCCAACCTGACTGCGTAGCTATACGAGATTTTCCGCGTACCCAACGGCCGCAATATCTGAAAGTTGCGCCTGCAAGCTGTCGGCATCAGTCTGACCCTTGTTATCCTAGTGATCGCCTCTTTCCTGACCTCAGGCGTTCTGCGGCTGCTATCCGTGCTGCAGCTTGACAAGCCGAGCCTCTGGCTAAGCATCGGCATCCGCTTCTTGCCCTTTGGTTTGAATGTCGTCATTTTTGGTCTATTGTTTCGTATTGTGCCGGCCCGCCAAGTACATTGGGACGCCGTGCTGCCGGCGGCGCTCGGAGGCGCGGTCGGCTGGGAATTGGCAAAGAGCGGCTTCGGCGTTTACTTAAAAGGCGAAGCTGGTTTCCAGTTCGTCTACGTTGGCATCGCCACAGTGATCGTCTTCCTGTTCTGGGCTTATCTTATCGCCGCAATCTTCCTCTTCAGCGCTGAGCTCTGCGCAAGATTGAACGACTGGATAATCACTGAGACCGGCGCGGAACCTGCTCCACACCCGTCAGTTAGCATCGCCATTCGCGATGGTCAGATTCAAGTTCGGCTGCCTGAACAAGCTATCGCCGGCCAAATTGAATCGCGCATTGCCGATTGATAGAAATCCGAATCATCGCATCACTAGCCAACGCGCTTGAGCTTACCCGTACGTTTGGCGTAGTTCTCGGCCGCTTTGAAGGCGCGCAGGCCGATCGGCAGGGCCACCAGCCCAAGAACAATCAGGGGCACAATATATTGCTGCAGTTCACGAATTGGTACGCCATCCAGAATCGCTGCGCGGACGCCGTCCAGCACATACGTCACTGGCGAGATCTTGGCGAGTGCTTCCATCCAATCCGGCAGGACGCTGATGGGATAATAGACGCCTGAGATCAGCAGGAAAGACGATTGCACCACATTCGTCATCTGCGCCCCGCGTTCCGGGTAAAGCAAGGGCAGTATGCTCGCTACAATCCCTATCGCGATAAGAGACAGGCTTCCTGCCAATATGACGGCAGCTGCGCCGGGCAGATTGGCATTGGAGAGATCCAGCTCGAAGAATAGCGCCATGGTGATGCCGATGAGCAGGGTCGTGATCAGGCTGTATATCAGCGAATACGCCGTCTGCCCGACCAGGTGCACCCAGCGTTGAACCGGCGCCATGAGAGTGTATTCGATCGTGCCTTCCCAACGTTCCCAGGCGATGACTTCGCTGGTGAGCATGAATATATTTGAGAGAAAGCGCCAGACCAGCGTACCGATGATGAGGTACATCGTCAAGTATTTTACATTGAAGTCCGCTGCGGATCCGGTCAAAGCTTCGGCGCCTTGGGCGATGAAAACCACTGACAGGCCGCTGGTCAGAGAATAGAAAAACCATACGACTTCCCAGCCCCAGTAGCGCCGGGTCAGGTGCCAGTTTCGCGCGAGAAAAGCGTACGATTGCAGCGCTTGCAGCCGCAGGGTGCTCATGCCGCGCTGCATGACCGATTGCATGCTCGTCCTCCAGTCGGGACACTAGACCGTATCCACGCGCTCCGGATCTATCAATTGCTCGCCGGTCAAGTGAATGAATACGTCTTCCAGAGTTGGCAGCTCGTCACCAATTGAAATACTGCGCTTCAGCTGGTCAGGCGTGCCGCTGGCGACCAGCTTTCCGTTGTGAATTACTGCGACGCGGTCACAAAGCAAATCAGCTTCTTCCATGTCGTGCGTGGTGATCAGAATTGTAGCATCGTGCGAATCGCGCAACTCTTCGATGAAGGCGCGCACATCTCGCTTGGAGCGAGGATCAAGCCCCGTTGTCGGCTCGTCAAGCAGCAGAAGAATCGGCGAGGTCAGAAAAGCTCGAGCGATGGCAACCTTCTGCTGCATGCCGCGGCTCATTTCCTCCATCGGCTCGGTAAACGACGAGCGCTTTAATCCCAGCCGCCCCATGATCTCGTAGGCCTTGACAGTAGCTTCTGGCCCTGTCACGCCATAAAGGCGCGCGCCATAAACCAGATTTTCCATCGGGCTGAGCTTCTTGAAGAAGGCGGCATCCACCGAAACACGACTGATAAGCTGCTTTACACCCATTTCGTCTTCAGCGACGTCTATACCGAAGACTTTGGCGCTGCCCTTATCCGCCTTCAGCAGCGTCGAGATAAGTCTGATCAGGGTCGACTTTCCCGATCCATTTGGTCCCAGTACGCCGTATATTTCGCCGCGCTCGATAGAAAAACAGACATGATCAACAGCCACAACCGGTTCTTTGCTGCCGTTTTTGACTGCGGGCAGCATGCCAGCTTCCGGCAGACTCGCCGACGCGCCAAGCAGGCGTTTCCAGAGTGGTGGCCTGGGCAGATGAAAGTACTTTGTGATTGCGTCAACGACCAGCGCCTGCCGCGTATCCAGCGGCCGTTTCGCCAGCATGGGCTTCTCCTTCACCATCGACTACCGAACAGTCTCGCCGCGCCGGAGCTTGCAGCGGCTTGATATTGTAGACTACGGCGCTATTGCCGAAAAGGTACGACCTGGCAACCACCTTAACTGTCGGCCAAGCTGGCGATATGATAGCGCAGGTCTTCCAAAGTATCTTCGGCTATTGGCGTGGAAAATTCTCGGTGTGTACGCTACACTTGCGCCATGTAAAACCGGTGACAGGGACGCGAGGTATGAGCGACTCCTCGGCGATTGACAGCTATCCATTCGAACTTAATGACTTCGATCCGGCTGTTGACACAATCACATCAGAGTTGGTCGAGCCCGGGCATAGCGCGGCTGATCGCTCGATCGCGCGGCGCGCGAGCCTTCAGATTCTCTACGAATTGGATACGACCGATCATCCACTCGCCGAGACCTTGAAAGCTCACTTTGTCGAGCGGCCGGAGGCCTATGTGGTTCGGCAGGTAATCCGCCGTTTCGTCGAAGGGGTGATAGCTAACCGCGCCGAAATCGATGCGATATTACAGCGATACGCGCCTGATTGGCCTGTCGATCAGGTCGCGGTTGTGGACCGTAATATCCTGCGCATAGGGATCTTTGAATATCTGCTGCAGAAACGCAAAACGCCGGTCCCCGTAATCATCAATGAAGCAGTGCATTTGGCACAGATTTTCGGCGCCGAACACGCGCATAGCTTCGTACATGGCGTCCTGGGCGCGATCACCTCGGAACTGGAGCCGCAGTTACAATTGGCCGGCGAAGAGACCGAAACGACATGAACTTTCTTGGCGTCGGCGCATTGGAACTGTTGGCAATACTGCTTATCATGCTGGTATTTGCCGGACCAAAGCGCATGATCCACTGGTCATACATCTTGGGCCAGCATGTGGCGAAGTTTCGCAAAATCTGGTCCGAGACCGTCGATCTGGTGCAGAAGGAATTTGACGAAGCCGGCGTCGATATAAAATTGCCGAAGGAGCCGCCGACGCGAAAGAGCCTGAATCGCACTGTTACTGAGGCAGTCAAGCCGATGACGCAGCCAGTGCAAGACTCTCTGGACGAAGTTAAGAAAGACCTCGACGCGGTAAAAGAAGTTAGCGACACGCTGAACAACACTAAGAAAAAGGTTACTATTCCAAACGCGGCGAAAGAAAAGAGCGTGAAAGCCTTGCCGAAACCACAAGCGCCCAAGCCGCACTCAGCGCCGGCGAAAGTTTCCGAAGATATGGCAATGGGAACCTGGAGCAAGCCTGAGGATGCTGCGAGCACTAACGGCAGCTCGGCTAATCTGGGCTCCTGGTCGCGGGCTGTCGGCGACGACAAGAGCTAACTATGGCCGACATGGCAATTCAGGAGCCAATCGAAGATGGTCACGAACTCCGTATGGGGTTCTTTGAGCATCTGGACGAATTACGAAAGCGCCTGACCCGGGCGGCCTTTTCCCTGGTCGTTGGTACAGTCATTGGCGTATTCTTCACCGACCGTGTGCTAATGCTGCTGCAAGAGCCCTACTGCCAAATCCCCAGCGTCAACAACTGCGAACTCGTAATCCTTGACCCGACCGGAAATATTCTCATTTACTTCAAAGTCGCTCTCATGGTCGGCGGCATCTTGTCGATTCCGATGGTGACTTATCAATTGCTGATGTTTATCCTGCCCGGCTTGACGCGAAAAGAGAGACGCTACATCCTGCTTTCTATCCCGGCAACTACGGTTCTATTTGTCATCGGCGTCTTCTTCGCCTGGCGCATCTTGATGCCACCGGCGCTGGGCTTCCTTAACGAGTTTCAGGCGCAGATTTTCGAGCCGGAATGGACGGCGGACGGCTACATCAGCTTCGTCACGTCGCTGCTCTTCTGGATGGGCGTCGCGTTTCAAACGCCACTTATCTTTTTCTTGATTTCTCTTCTGGGTCTTGTAAGCGCGGGCACTTTGATCCGTCAGTGGCGCATGGCCATTGTCGGCGCTTCGATCGCGGCCGCCTTGATCACCCCTACAATCGATCCGGTAAATATGTTTCTTGTCATGGCGCCTCTGCTTGCGCTTTACAGTTTGAGCATTGTGCTGGTCTTCTTCGGGCGAAAAATCTCCGGCGTTGACCGAACAGACTGAGATTCCCGTAACGTCTAGTCTCTTGCTGTGCTACAATACCGCCGTTTTTCCGAAATGTCGGCGGGTTTAATGTTGGTTATGCGGAGACGTACATGATTATCGAGAAAACGCGGCTGATCAAACCTTACGGTGGCGAGCTTGTAGACTTGCTGGTGCCGAGAGAAGACTTGGTCGGAAAGACAACATACGCTAATTCCTTGCCTTACGTTCAGGTAACTTCTCGCGTCGAATGCGATCTGGAACTCCTGGCAATTGGCGCTTTTTCACCGCTCAGCGGCTTTATGAACGCGGCTGATTATCAAAGCGTCCTGGACACGATGTGTCTGACGGACGGTACCTTATTCCCGATGCCGATTACTCTGCCGATTGAGCCTCGGGCTGATATCGTGGCCGGCATGGAAATCGCCCTGCGCGATCGCAAAAACAATATCCTTGCCATTCAGACGATCGACGAAATATATGAATGGGACTTGGAAGAAGCGGCGCTAAAAGTATTTGGCAAATTCGACGCAAGGCATCCCATCATCGCCGAGATGCACCGTTGGGGCAAAGTCAACATCGCTGGTCGCCTTGAGGTGCTGCAATTGCCGCCGCATTTGGACTTCGCCGAGATTCGTCGTACGCCAGCCGAGACCCGCGAAGTCCTTGAAAGTTACGGGCATGATAATGTGGTTGCTTTCCAAACGCGCAATCCTTTGCACCGTGTACACGAGGCTTTGACCAAACGCGCCGCCGCCAATATTGATGGTGTGCTGCTCCTGCATCCGGTGGTGGGCATGACGCAACCGGGCGATGTCGACCACTATACTCGCGTACGTGTCTACAAGACCCTGATCGACAATTATTATGAGCAGGATCGTAGCTTGCTTTCGCTTCTGCCACTGGCCATGCGCATGGCTGGTCCCCGTGAAGCCGTCTGGCATGCCATTATCCGTCGCAATTACGGCGCAAATCATCTCATCGTGGGTCGAGATCACGCCGGACCAGGTGTCGATTCGAAGGGCGAGCCATTTTACGGACCCTATGATGCCCAGGATCTCGTTCTGGAACATGGAGATGAACTTGGCGTACAGCCGGTGCCCTTTACGGAGATGGTCTACCTCGAAGACGAAGATCGTTACGAAGAAAGCTCGAAGTTGCCGCCGGACGCAAAGGTTCGCAAGATCTCTGGCACTCAAGTTCGCGAGGATTATCTGGGGAAGGGCGTAGCGCTTCCTCCCTGGTTCTCTCGTCCAGAAGTGGCGCGCATCCTCGCGGACAGCTATCCGCCGCGTCATCGCTGCGGCGTTTGCCTCTGGTTCACTGGATTGAGCGGCTCTGGCAAGTCGACCACGTCCGAACATATCGTCAACCTCTTGCTTGAGAAAGGGCGCAATGTCACGGTGCTCGACGGCGACGTTGTTCGCACCCATCTCTCGAAGGGTTTGGGCTTTAGCAAAGAAGACCGCGACACAAATATCCGCCGCATCGGCTACGTAGCCGGCGAGATAGTTCGCCATGGCGGCATGGTAATCTGCGCTGCTATCAGCCCTTACCGGGCGACTCGTCAAGATGTGCGCAACATGGTGGGCGCAGGCTTCTTAGAGATACACATGGCGACGCCCCTTGAGTACGTTGAAGCTCATGATGTCAAAGGACTGTACGCCAAAGCGCGCCGCGGGGAAATCAAGGGTTTCACCGGCATCGATGACCCGTACGAGCCGCCGCTGAATCCCGACTTTACGTTATCCGCGGAAGACAGCAGCGCTGAGGAAAATGCCCAACTGATCGTTGACAGGCTAATTGAGCTTGGATACGCGCAAGCCGGTTAAGACGTTGGCCGCGCTTCCTGTCAATACGCTGTCATGCGCTATTCGTCGCCTGCCAGCAGAAAATGTCGGAACACTACTTTTTCGCCTTCCACAAACAGCAACACCAGGATTCCAGCGACAACACTTACCACGACATGAGTCGTGTCAAGCGCGCGGGTATCGAATAGTTCCTGGAAAAAGGGCACATAGACCACGATCAGCTGCAAAACGAATGTTGACAGAACCGCCCAATAAATCAGCGGATTGCCTTTGAAGCCAGCGTGGAAAAAGGTTGAATGATCGCCGGCATGAATCGCAATCACCTGGAACATCTGCGTGAATGCCAACACGGTAAAGGCGATAGTACGCGGGATGCGTTCGGCCTGACTCAATAGATGCCGTCCCGGATCTTCAACGCCTTCTTCGTGGCCCTCGAGAAATTGCGCGCCGGCTTCGGAAGAACCGAGGAAGGCGACGCGTTCTTCCACTGTCCATTCATTCCAAACCGCCGGCACCGATTCTTCACCAGCCAGTTCGACCACTGCGCCGCGCTCCAACGCTTCCAGGCCGAGTGACGGGCTAAAGGCATCGAGATTGATTGTGGTATAGCCCCAGGCGTAACTAGCGAGCGTCAAGATCGCGATGAGGATGCCGACCAGCGCAATATGAATTCCCGTCCCTTGGGCGAAAATACTCTCATTGGTAGGCCGCGGTTTCCGCCTCATGACACCCTCTTCCGCCGGCTCGAAGCCAAGCGCGATGGCGGGCAAGCCATCAGTGACGAGATTGATCCACAGAATCTGAATCGCCAGCAAAGGAATGGGCAGGTTGATCAAAAGCGCGACGAACATCACCAGGATTTCGCCGACATTCGAGCTAAGCATGTATTTGATGAACTTCTTGATATTGTCATAAATAGCGCGGCCTTCTTCGATCGCCGCTACAATCGAACGGAAGTTGTCGTCCGTCAGGATCATCTCGGAAGCGCCCTTGCTTACATCGGCGCCGGTAATGCCCATCGCCACGCCGATGTCGGCCTGTTTCAGCGCCGGCGCGTCGTTGACGCCATCGCCGGTCATCGCCACGATGTTGTCACGTTTCTGCAGCGCTTGAACCAGCCGAAGTTTATGTGCCGGCGAGACGCGCGCGAAACATGAAGTCCGTTCCACCGCTTCGTCAAGTTCAGCGTCAGACATTGCCTCTAATTGGCTGCCGGTAATCGCCCGTTGCTCTGCGTCGATAATGCTGAGATCACGAGCTATCGCTTCCGCGGTCAAGGCATGGTCGCCGGTAATCATAATTGTGCGGACACCGGCCTCACGCGCGCGCTGCACCGCCTCCTTCGCTTCCGGGCGCGCCGGATCAAGAATGCCAATCAAGCCAATTAATTCCAAGCCGCGCTCAACACTCGGCGTAATCTGCGCCGGCAGTTCATCCAGCGCTCGCCAGGCGATGCCAAGTACGCGCAAACCATCGTTCGCCATCGCGTCAACCCGCCGCTGCCAATCGCCCCGTCTCCTCTCGCTCAGGTCGACAGTATCTTCCGGGGTCTGTTCACTTGTCGACCAGTCGATCAGCCGGTCGGGCGCGCCTTTGGTGATAACGACGTACTTCGCATTCGGGAAGAGGCGCCGTGCCGTCTCACCAACGACTTGATGCACCGTCGTCATAGCTTTGCGCTCGCTGCTAAAGGGCAACTCTGCCACTCGCGGCAAGTCCCTCTCCAGCCGTTCTCGCGTGAAGCCGATTTTCTGCGCCGCGACCAAGAGCGCCGCTTCCGTGCTATCGCCGACCACCTTGACCTGATCGTTGTGTTCTTGTGTTTCCAGGTAGACATTTGTTGACAGCGCCATCGCTTTTAACATGCGTTGCGCAGCGTCGTCTTGCTCGGCATTAACGGGCTTGCCCAAGTTTGCCGGATCGTGTGTACCGAGGGAGACCAACCCGCCTTCGGTGACATAGCCCGTGCCTTCCACGCGAATATCGTCATGCCGCGGCAACACAAGATAGGTGGCGGTCATTTCGTTCTTGGTCAATGTGCCGGTCTTGTCCGAGCAGATAATGTTAACTGAACCCAAAGTTTCGACCGCGGGCAAGCGGCGAATCAGCACATTGCGTTTAACCATGCGGTTGGCGCCCAAGGACAAGCCGATAGTGACCAACGCGGGCAGCCCCTCCGGAACGGCAGCCACCGCCAGGCTTATCGCGATCAGGAACATCTGCTCGGCTGGAATACCCTGGATGAGGAAGCCAACGAAAAAGACGATTGCCACAACGATCAGAGCGCCGGTCGCCAGGATATGCCCCAAATGATTCAGCCGGCGCTGCAGCGGTGTCGTGCCTTCTTCCACTTGCAGCAGCATCGTAGCGATATTGCCGATTTCAGTCTGTAATCCAATCTTCGTCACGACCATCTCGCCACGACCATAATTGACCGTTGTACCCATAAACGCCATATTCATTCGGTCGCCAATCGGCACATCGCCCTCGATGTCGATCGCTGATGTGGCTTTCTCCACCGGCACGGATTCACCGGTGAGCGCGGCTTCTTCGACTTGCAGATTGATCGTTTCGATCAAGCGGCCGTCCGCCGGAATGCGATCGCCTTCGCCGATGAGAACGATATCTCCGGGCACGAGCTCCTCGGCGCTGATCTCATGAATCTGCCCGTCACGCCGCACGCGCACTTGCGGCACCTGCAATCGGCTCAAAGCAGCCAGGGCCTGCTCGGCCTGATACTCCTGATAGATGCCCAGCATGGCGTTGAGCGCGACTATCGCCAGGATAACAATCACATCAGTGGCTTCACCCAGGAGAGCAGAAATTGCGGCGGCGACAATCAAGACAATCACCATGACATCGGTGAACTGCCCGAGGATCAACTGAATCCAGTTGGCGCCGTCGTCGGTCGGCAAGGCATTCCTGCCATATTTGCTCCGTCGTGACTCAACTTCGGAGTCATTCAAGCCTTGCTTAGCGTCTACGCTGAATTCTTCGAGCACCGCTTGAATGTCTTTGCGGAAAGTTTCCACTATCATTTATCCCTCAAATTGCGCCATCACGGTCTAGCGGCCCAATCGAAATTTGCGGCGGATCCACTCAAAACCCGGCCTGTCGATTCCAGCCAGTTGCATTGTAGCGCAAAACAGTTTGACCCATCGGCGATTTCTTTGCGGCACGTTGAACCACGGGCATTGCATGTTAGCGGCTCCACCCGGAATTCCGATACGCACACGGCGATGAGAATTCCGCTCAGTCGCCTCGGTCCAGATTATCGTTTCGTCAGTATCAGGCAAGGGCTGAGAATGTCTTGACCATTGTCATAGCTTGTGTTTGTGTCTAGTATCGCATCGCATTGGCGCACACCGGAGAACGGGCGAACCCTGTGGAATACATAGATTTGCGAAGTGACACTGTCACGCATCCCACCGCGGAAATGCGCGAAGCCATGGCTCAGGCGGTGGTCGGTGATGATGTCTACCACGATGATCCGACTGTAAACCAGCTGGAGGCCGATGCTGCCGCAATGCTCGGCAAGGAAGCGGCGGTATTCGTCACAAGCGGAACGCAAGGCAATCTTTGCGCTCTGCTGGCCCATTGCCAGCGCGGCGAGTCCATTATAGTCGGGAATAGCTCGCACATCTTCCGCTATGAGCAGGGCGGCTTGGCGCAGCTGGGCGGAATCCTGCCGCATACCGTGCCGGTTCAAGCCGACGGAACGATGCGACTCTATGACCTGGAAGGGGCAGTTTATCCTGACGATGAGCACAAACCCGTAACCCGCCTGGTCGGCTTGGAAAACACACACAATATGGCTGGTGGTGTACCGATTTCAGCGGCGTATACCGACGAAGTCGCGAACTTCGCCCGGCAGAACAACCTGATTTTGCATATTGATGGCGCGCGCATATTTAATGCAGCGGCCGCCTTCGGTGTTGATGTCAAGGCCTTGGTCGCCGGCGCTGATTCGGTCACTTTCTGCCTTTCGAAGGGGCTATGCGCTCCGGCCGGTTCAATCCTGGTCGGAAGTCATGACTTCATTCGTCGGGCGAGACGCGCGCGCAAGGTCGTCGGTGGCAGCCTGCGGCAAGTCGGAGTTCTGGCGGCAGCCGGATCCATCGCGCTTCATAAAATGCGCCACCGTCTCGTTGAAGATCATGAAAACGCGCAACTGCTGGCGGAGGGCTTGAGCGAAATCCCCGGTGTAGTTATCAAGAGCCAGAATACGAATTTCATTTTCTTTTCGCTCGCCGACACTGGCGCTATGCCGCTTGACGCGTTTGTTGGCAGATTGCGCCACGACTATAATATATTCATGTCTCCATACGGCGGGGAACTAGGTCAGTTACGTCTTCGCACTCATTATTGGATTGACCGTTCCGCGATCGACAAGGTTATTTCGGCGGTGAGCGCAATACTGTCATGATGCCCAACGCGCCCTTTGATCCATTGGAAGACTCCAAGGATCGCTTGCTGAATCAACCGGATGCGGACGAAGCGATAGAAGCCTCGGACGAAGGCGACCAAGGTGGCAGCGTCGCCACGCGGTCCCACTATCGTGGCGCCAGCGATCCGCTCTTTGGCTTCATCATCGCCGCGGCGCTCAGCGTCGGCTTGACACCGCTGCTGCCAGATAGCGTCGAATTGCGCTATACCTTGGCTTGGGGCGCTCTCGCAGGCGTGAGCGTACTTTCATGGTTGCTCGGCAATATGGAGCGAATAGGCCAGGAACGGCCGGACAATCTCGGTTGGGGCATTCTCTACGCTGTAATGCTTGGCATCCCCTTCCTGGTGTTCCTCAGCCAGCTCATTCTTGCACCGACCGCCGACCGTCTTTTCCCCGGCATGTCACCCGGAAGCTTGTTGGCTTTCCTGGTATTTGTGATGCCCATCGCCGAAACCCTGTTCTTTCGCGGTTTACTCCAAGGCCAGCTTGCATTCTGGCTCGTAGGCTTGCTGGCAACGCTTTGGAATCTCGTGCTCTTCTTTCCGGTCATGTGGCAATCAGTCACCGACTTTCCCGCAGTCACGCTGGTGATTGTGATTCTCCTTCTGATGATGAACCTTCTGTATGTATATGTACGCCAGCGGACCGGCTTGGCGTCCAGCTGGATCTGTCAGATCGTCGCCAACTTGATCATTCTGTATATTCCATTTCTGCAATAGCACTCTGATTCGCCAACAAACAAACGAACCACGACTATTCAGTCGCGGCTCTTGAGCTTGATTCTACAGATTGAAGCTTATTCAGCCAAATGCTCCAGCGGGTCAGGCGTAGGCATTGGCTTGACGAAACCGGCCGCAAAGATGATGAGCGCGCCGGCCAGGAATCCACCAATGTGCGCCCAGTGAGCCACGTCAGTTTCCACGCCGATCCATCCGACATGCTGCAAGACATCCATCAGCAGCCAATAGCCCAGGAATACGACAGCCGGGATCTTGATCGTCCAGACGAAGGGTCGGAAGAAACCAAGCATTGTGCGCACTTTTGCGTTTGGCTTCAAAACGAGGAAACCACCCATAACGCCGGCAATCGCGCCACTCGCGCCGATGACCACGCCCGTGTCAGTTATTGTGCATTCAGTGTTCCCGAGTACGACATGCGCCAGCGTCGCCACTAGCCCGAAGCCGAAATACGCCAGTACGTACTTGACGCTCCCAAGATAGCGCTCGACCAAGCCGCCGAACAAAAAGAGGAACCACATATTGCCCAGAACATGGGCCGCGCTAGCATGAAGGAAGAGACTGCGGAAACTATCCAGGCCTGTTGTTGCGAACGACTGCTCGCCAATCCTGCAAACTTCCAAGCCGTAATTCTGCAGCGCCGCCTTGAGGAAGCCGTCGCCCTTGGCATCCACCGAGAGTTCCCAGAGAAACACCAATAGATTTACTGCGATGATTACGATAGTCGCCTTTGGGATCGACCTGTCACGCCCGACCACATTTATAGGAAACATAACGGTAACCTCACTATCCTCATCACATATTACGTTAGCACAGGGTTTTGGTTTCGCGCAAGTCTGCCCATGATGCGCCTAAACCCGTGGAATACGCGGCGGAGCGATGAAGAAGGACACAAAGAATATCAGCGCCAGGCCGCTGATGAAGCCACCAACGTGACCCCAGTGCACATTGATGCGCGGCGCGACCGACCCCACCTGATAAAAGAACTGCAGAAAAAACCAATAGATCAGATACACCCATGCCGGAACATCGACATCGTAGTTAAAAACCTTGAGGACAATAATCCTTGACTTGATTCGTTCCGTCGGAAACAAGAAGAAAAATGCGCCGATAACACCGGAAATCGCGCCGCTTGAGCCGACCATGTAGACCGCCTCAATGCAACTGCCGCCGTCAAAAAGCAGATGTCCCAGGTGCCCGCCAAAGCCTACTATGAGATAGAAGGCGAGGAAGCGAAAGTGCCCCAAGTGCTCTTCGATCCGCGAGCCGAAAACGTAGAAGATTATGATATTCGAGGTCAGATGTACGAAACTCATATGCAAGAAGATGCTGCGCGCGCCGTCGATCAAGGTCTCGAGCATGGGCTGCGCGCGCACCACGCAGATGTTCAGCGCGTAGTTTCGGTAGACCTCTTCTAGCGACAATCCGCCAAGAAAGGCATAAGAGACGACGTAAATGAAAACAAATACATTGGCGACCGTGACAAAAAAGGCGACATAGGGTCGAAAATTCGTCTTTCCAACGATTTTGAAGGGGATCATTCCGCCAAGCTCACATACAGCTGCGATTTCAGCTTAGCATACGCGGCAGTTGCCTGGCAAATTGTTGACTTAGCGCAAGTACGCTCGCTGCAACGACCGGGCGTATTAAATATCCGAGCTTGGCAGATCTATCGCTCGTTGATCGGCACAAACTGAAGATCGTGGGCGCCGACGTAATTCGCCTTGGGTCGGATCAAGCGCCCGCCCATCTGCGCAATCACGTGCGCCGACCAGCCGGAAATCCGCGCCATAGCGAAAAGTGGCGTGAACATGTCAATTTCCAAACCAAGCATGTACAGCACGACAGCGCTGTAATAGTCGACATTCGGGTATAGATTGCGCTGAATAAAATAGTCATCGGCGCGCGCCGTTTCCGCCAGTTTGACCGCGATATCCAGCCATCTTTGCTCGCCGGAACTATCAGCCAGCGCCTCAGTGTGCCGCCTGAGGATTGCGGCTCGCGGATCGTTGGATTTGTAAACGCGGTGGCCGATGCCCATGATGCGCCGTTTGCCGGACTTAATGTTCTTCTCAAACCAGGGCACGACATTGTCGACATCGCCAATTTCGATGAACATCTTCATCGCTTCCGCATTGGCGCCGCCATGCGCCGGACCTTTCAACGCGCTGATTCCCGCGACAATGGCGCTGTGCATATCGGAGCCGGTGGCCGTAATCACACGGGTGGCGAATGTGCTGGCGTTCATGCCATGTTCCGCCAGAAGAACCAGATATACGTTCAGCGCGGCGCAGGCAGTTGCGTCCGGCTCCACGCCCGACATCATATAAACAAAGTTCTCGGCAACGCTCAGGTCCGCTTGGGGCGCTATCGGTTCCATGCGCTTGGCGATACGCATCCACGCCGCGCAGACTGTGGTGATCTGACCGGTCAACCTGAAGGCTTTGGCTTTGGCCACTTCTTTGTCGCTCAAATTCTCGGCGTCAGGATCGAAGGCAGAAAGCATCGAAACGGCTGTGCGCAAGACTGCCATCGCTGGCGTACCGGCGGGCAGCGACTTCATCATGGCGATTACTTCTTGCGGTATCGTCGCGTTGGCCGCGACAGTTGCTCGTAAGCTGTCGTATTCATTCTGGTTGGGTAAACGGGTATAGAAGAGGAGAAAGAGTATTTCTTCAAACGAGGTGTTTTCGGCGAGGTCTTCAATGGCATAGCCGGAATAAATCAGCTTGCCAATGCTGCCATCGATGAAACTTGTATTGATATCGGCGACGACAGCTCCCTCAAGACCACCTCTGTTAGTCATACACAATCTCTCCTTTGTGACGCCTGAACCTGGCGGAAGCCGCCCCTGCGCGAGCTGACTCCAGCGATGTCAGTGTCTTCCACGACAATAATGCGCGCTAGTATAGCACTCGGCTTTACACGCTTCAAGTTGGATAACATGCGCTGCAAGTAGTCGCGCTGATGTCGGATCCAGGCTTGCTTTGCTCGAGTAGACTCGTCGTTGGAAGTTGCCGTTGCCAGATTTCCGCGCTTATGCTAGTCTTCGGCGCATGTTCACGGTGAAGAGACTTGACGGCGTCTTGCGGCAACCCTGTTGTTGTCCCTGCTTGCTCATAGCGGAGAGTTGCCGCGTCGGGAGCAAGGCTGTCTAATTCCTTTGCTGAAACAGCAATGCAGATATAGACGAGAGCCAGCCCCAGCGGCGGGCTTTTTTTTGTTGGCGCAGAAGGTGCAATCACAACGATGCGGGTAAATCTGAGCGACGCCTTGCAGCGGCGAATCTTTGACCAGATGGAAGCGACCTATCCCAATGAAGGGGGCGGCTTCCTCCTGGGGCAGGTTAGTGACGAGACTGTCGCCATAGTAGATATCATTCAGGTCGACAACGTCTTTGCCGAAGAAGAGCAACACCACCGCTATGCCATGACGCCGCATGATTGGATGCGCCTCGAAGACGAAGCTGATGAACGCGGGCTGAGCCTGGTCGGCTATTATCACAGCCACCCGGATTCACCTGCCGTGCCGTCTGAATATGATCGCGAACACGCCTTGCCGAATTTCATCTACATCATCACGTCTGTCATGATGGCGCGCGCGGAAGATATGCGGGCCTGGCAATTGCGCGCCGATCGCAGCGCATTTGACTGTGCGGCCCTGCAGATTGCCTAGTTCGACCTACGCGCGAAAGTAAGAAATCGGCATCCGAAGACGTTAATGACTTAGAGCTGATATCAGCATTCCTTAAGAGAGGCACTTATGGCACAAATCCGAATTCCGACACCATTGCGCGTATTTACCGATGGCGCTGCAAATATCGATGTCGCCGGTGATACGGTGGGCGAGGCGCTTGTGAATCTCGTTGACCAGCATCCTGAATTTCGCGATCATCTGTTCAACGAAGATCAATTGCGCAGCTTCGTCAATGTATTTATCGGCGATGAGGATATCCGCTTCCTGCAAGGACTGGATACTGAAATCGCCGCAGATGAAAGTTTGCGCATCATCCCGAGCATCGCCGGCGGGCGTAGCTAGAGGACGGAGAAATCAGTATGACTGTGTTACATCAACGCCTTGCTGACTTAAACAACGACGAAGTTAAGCGCTACAGCCGTCATGTCATCATGCCGGAAGTTGGCATGGAGGGGCAGCGCCGCCTGAAGGCTTCGTCCGTATTGCTCATTGGCACCGGCGGCTTGGGCAGCCCGCTGGCGCTGTATCTTGCGGCTGCCGGCATCGGGCGTATCGGCTTGGTGGACTATGACGTGGTCGACTTCACAAATTTGCAGCGGCAAGTCATCCACGGCGTCAGCACAGTAGGCCTTTCGAAACTTGATAGCGCCGCTACTCGCATGCTTGATCTCAATCCGGATATCGCTGTAGTCAAATACAACGAACCGCTCACGTCAGATAATGCCGTGCGCATATTCAGCGACGACTGGGACATCGTAATAGACGGCACGGACAATTTCCCGACGCGCTATCTCGTGAATGACGCCTGCGTCAAATTGGGCCTGCCTAACGTCTACGGCAGTATCTTCCGCTTTGAAGGTCAACTCAGCGTCTTCTATGCCGAGCAAGGACCCTGCTACCGCTGCATGTTCCCCGAGCCACCGCCGCCCGGCTTGGTCCCGAGCTGCGCGGAAGGCGGCGTCCTCGGCATCTTGCCCGGCACCATCGGCACCATGCAGGCCACCGAAGCGATCAAGCTGCTGTTGGGCATTGGCGACGTTATGGTTGGGCGGATGATGCTTTACGATGCGCTGGAGATGAGTTTCCACACCATAAAAATACGCAAGGATCCAAATTGCCCCGTCTGCGGCATCGCCAAGGAAGACGTTGTCTTAATTGATTACGAGCAATTCTGCGGTATGCCTGCGCACGACCACAGCGAATTCAGCTCGGTAGAAGACTCCGCCGATATCGACATCAAGGCGGTCACCGTGCACGATGTCAATTCGGCGCTTGAAAACGGCGACGATGTCCTTGTGATTGATGTTCGTGATCCGCATGAATGGGACATCAGCGCAATCAACGGCACTCTGCGTATTCCCAAGCCCGATATCCAACTGGCGAAAAACGGAATTCAAGCCGGCCGCAAGCTCTGGGAAGAGACCGTCTTGCAGGAAATCCCCAGGGACAAGACGCTCTACGTGCATTGCCGTTCGGGCAAACGCAGCGCTGATAGCATCGCCTTCTTGTCCGAGATAGGCTACGACCTGGACAAGATGTACAATGTCACAGGCGGCATTCTGGCGTGGGCGGACGAGATTGACCCGGAGATGCCGAAGTACTGAGCACAGTGTCAATCAAAAAGACCGACTCGATTTGAGCCGGTCTTTGTTTTTTCAGTCTCTCAAGCGGGCTAGCCGACCATCAGTCCTTGCATGACACCTTCCAGCGCCGCCTCTGACGGGCGCAAACGCGCTTCGTCCAATTGCGCCAGTGGCGTCTCTACCAGCTCTTCCGTGTCCGGCAAGGTCGGGCGCGGCTCTTCATAGTAGAGCAATCCGGTCGAGAAGATTTGCTCGCGCATGGAGCGTTCGAGCACATCCATCGCCATGCGTCGGTTTCGCGGATCGTGGTCATTGTCCAATTTTTTCAGACGAATGAAACTGCCATCGTGCATCTCAACATCGATGATATCGCCCGCCTCGTAATCTTCGATCGTGATTTCGTCCTTCGCATCGACATAATCCGGCGCCAGGATCTGAATCTCGTGCAAAGGAATCTCATGGTCGCGGCCATAAGGATAGCTCTTGGTTGATGTCTCGGCATTGTTGAACGTTACACAGGGGCTGATGATATCCAGGACAGCCGTGCCCTGATGGCGCATCGCCGCTTGCAGAAGCGTCTGTACCTGTTTGGCGTCGCCGCTGAAGCTGCGGGCGACGAAGGTCGCGCCGGCAATCACCGCCTCAAGCGCGAGGTCAATCGCCGGCATGTGATTCGTGCCGTAATACTTCAGAAATTGCCCCTCGTCGGCCGTGGCGGAAAACTGTCCCTTGGTAAGCCCGTAGACGCCGTTGTTCTCGATGATGTAGACGAAGGGCACATTGCGCCTGATAACATGCTTGAATTGTCCCATGCCAATCGAGCCGCTGTCGCCATCGCCGCTTACTGCGATGCATGAGAGGTCAGTATTTGCCAGCAATGCGCCGGTGACCACCGACGGCATGCGCCCGTGCAAAGCATTGAAGCCGTGCGAGCCGCCCAGGAAGTACGCCGGCGTCTTGCTCGAGCAGCCGATGCCGCTGACTTTGATGAATTTGTGCTGCTCCAGGCCCAATTCATAGGCCATGCTGATGATCTGGTTTGAGATCGAATCGTGGCCGCAGCCCGGGCATAATGTACTCGGCCGACCCTTGTATTCGTTGCGAGACAAGCCCAGATGATTTGTCCGTGGTGGCATCGTTAGCCCTCCTGTTCCTTCAGGTTCTCGTAAATCCAGTTTGGCGTCATTGGCAAGCCATCGCCGAGAGTCAGTGGTCTGACGTGTGAAATATTCTCCGGATGTTCCAGACGGATTAGCTGAGTTAGCTGTCCGTCAAAGTTGTTCTCGATGACGAAAACGCTCTTGTGCTGGTCGATAAAGTCAGTGACCGACGCCGCCATCGGCAGCGCACGAACGCGCAGATAGTTGGTTTTGATCCCGTCATTCGCCAGCCAGTCACGCGCCTCACGAATGGCTTCGTCGTTGGTGCCAAAGGTGATGATGCCGATGTCGGCGTCACTGTCCGCGTCAATCATTGGCTGTGGCAGCATGCCGCGCGCAGTATTCATCTTCCGCTGCAAGCGTTTCATATTCTCTACCCAGTCATCGCTGCGTTCACTGTAGGTCGCCATCTCGTCATGACCGGTGCCGCGAGTGAAGTAACCAGCGAAGCGGTGATCGGTGCCGGGAACGGTACGGTAGGGGATGCCGTCGCCATCGACGTCCAGGTAACGCCCCCATTTGCCATGCTCGTCGATGAAGGCTTGCAGCTCTTCGGCGTTGAGCGACTTGCCGCGGTCTATCGGATGGTCGGGATAATCAAAGGGATCGGACAGCCAGTTGTTCATGCCCAGGTCGAGGTCGCTGATGACAAAGACCGGCGTCTGCAAGGCTTCCGAGAGATCGAAAGACTTCCAGCCAAACTCAAATGCCTCACGCAAGTTACCCGGCATCAGGCAGATCTGCCGTCCATCGCCATGACCCAGGAAGTGGGTGAAGAGCAGGTCGCCTTGACTTGTGCGCGTCGGCAAACCAGTGCTCGGTCCCATACGGGTGATATTCCAGAAGACCGCCGGAATCTCGGCGAAATAGGCCAGACCGGCGAATTCCGCCATCAAGCTGATGCCGGGTCCGCTGGTTGAGGTCAGCGCGCGCGCGCCGGCCCAGCCAGCGCCGACAATGATACCCGCGGCCGCCAGCTCGTCTTCCGCCTGTACTATTGCGATCGTATTTTCTTTGTCCTCGGTTTGGCGCAGATGGCGGTAACCGATGACGCCGTCGACAAAACTTGTTGATGGTGTGATTGGGTACCAGGCGACCACGTTGACGCCACCGAATACCGCGCCCAGGGCGCCAGCTTCGTTGCCTGTCATCATAATTTTGCCATGCGTACCGTCCATATTTTCGAAACGGTAGGGATCGGTCTTTTTTACATTCTCCGCCGTCCAGTGATACGCAAGTTCGACGATTTCCTGATTCATCCTCGCCGGCTTTTCTCGCCCTTTGAAATTGTCGAGCAGCACCTGATAGATGAGATCGAGTGGAATATCAAAGAGCTGGGCGACCGCGCCGACGTAGGTCATATTCTCGACCAGCTTGCGAAATGTCGAAGGCACATCGGCCTGGCGCATCAACTTGGTGACCGGAACAATATAGTAGGAAATGTCATCGCGCTGCTTGATGACTCTGGCAATCTTGTCGGTGGTGACGCAGACACCGCCCGGCGGCAAACTCGAGACGTCTTCGGGCGCGGTGCTGTCGTTATAGGCGACCACAATTTCGGTCACTGCTTTGCGCGCCGTGTAGCCATCCTTGCTCGCGCGGATGGTATACCAGGTGGGCAAGCCCTTGATATTCGACGGGAAAAGATTCTTGCCATTGACGGGAATGCCCATGCGGAACAGGGACGTCACCAGCAGATTGTTTGATGTCTGGCTGCCTGAGCCATTCTTGGTCGCCACTGAGAACGCGAAGTCATTGATGACCGGCTCGCGAGTGACAGTCCTGCTTTGAGTTTGTGCGTTAATTGCCATGAGATATTACGCAGTGATTTGCGTACCACTCCTTTCGCAATGGTTAAACGAAGTTGTCCTGTTGACTCCTAAGCGCCACGTTCCATTTCCCAGGATGCATTATCCGGTTCGTAACGCAATAAACTTGTATGCTCAACAAACGCTTGCTGCGCCCGATCAAACTTGCCGGCGCGTATGTGCTGAAGTATCTGCGTATGATAATCCCAGACTTTCTGCAGATAGCTGTAATCCATATACCGATTGACTCCGACCTCTTCATAAAGGTCCCAATAGGCTTCCAGGATGCCCAGCACAAATGTATTCGCCAAATGCTTGAAAACTGTCAAATGAAACTGACGATGCTCAGGATTCGGGATGTGAATCGGAGGCGAATCCAACTTCTCGTTGGCGCTATCTATGCAGCCTTGCATTTCGTCCAGATCGGCCTCCGTGAGCAAGGCGCAAGCTTCATTCCAATAAGCTGCTTCCACGTGATTCCTCAAGGACGCAAACGATTCGAAACGCTCGCCGCAAGCCAAGGCGTAGAGCGCGCTCAGCCGCACCGCCGGGGTGAAGGCGTAATCTTTGATCCGCGTGCCCCGCTTCGAGCGCACCTCGACCCAGCCCATCGTCCGCGCGACTTCCAGTTGCTCGCGCACTTTATTCGCGCTCATATCAAGGTGGGCGTCGTTGGTCAATTCTTGAATCGACGGCAAGCGGTCACCGGGCTGGTACCCCTGCCGGATGATGAAATTGAGAAAGTCTGAACCCAGGTTGATGTCTGTCATTCGTCAGATGAATGCTATCAATATACCGTTACAATCAATTCTATCATTAACGCAAAACGCTGTCCATGCTTTCGCAGGACTTTTACGAATTTCTAACCAAATTTCGTCTGAATGAAACCTGGAATGCAAGGCGACAGACTTATGAGCGCAACGCGCGCATTCGCTCCGCAGCCCGATCCAGCGTTTCGTCGCTCTTGCAAAAAGCGAAGCGCACGTGATTTTCGGCGTGATGCCGATGTTTCGCGCTGAAAAATGCCGACGGTGGGATAGTCGCAACGCCAATATTCTCGATCAGGTGACGGCAGAATTCGACATCGTTCCCGTCGTAGATCTGCGAGAAATCGCCCATGATAAAGTAAGTGCCTTCCGGCTGAATCGCGGATATGCCGGCCGCGTCAATCACTTGCATGACCAGGTCGCGCTTATGCGAATAAAGCGCCTGATACTCTTCGTAGTAGCTGCTGCCGAGCGTAAACGCATAAGCCACCGCCGCCTGAGCCGGATGGTTGGTGGCGAAGGTGACGAATTGATGCGAGCGCCTGACGCCCGTGATCAACTCCGGCGGACCGTAAACCCAGCCGATTTTCCAGCCCGTCATGCCAAAGGTTTTGCCGGCGCTGCCAATGGTCACCGTCCGCTCAAACATGCCGGGCAGGGAGGCGATGGCGACATGTTGATGCCCCTCAAAAAACAGGTGCTCGTAAACCTCGTCTGAGATGACGATGACATCGTGCTCGATGCAGAGATCGGCGAACAGTTGTAACTCCGCGCGGGTATAAACTCTGCCCGACGGATTATTCGGCGTATTAAGAAGGATCGCGCGCGTGTTATCGCTAAAGGCGGCGCGCAGTTCGGCTTCATCAAAAGTCCAATTTGGCGGATGCATAGGCACATAAACTGGCTTGCCGCCAGCCATCTGTACCCCGGGTACATAACTGTCGTAATAGGGCTCAATGACGATGACTTCATCGCCCGGGTCAACCAAGCCCATAATCGCGCTGAAGACGCCCTGTGTCGCGCCAGCTGTGACGATTACGCCGCGATCGGGATGAACATCCAGGTCATAAAACACACCGGCATGGCGGGCGACGCCTTCACGCAATGACGGCAAACCCGGGCTCGGCGCGTATTGATTGGCGCTATCGCTGTTGAGCGCAGCGATAGCAGCATCGATGATTTCGCGCGGACCATCAAAATCTGGTCGACCTTGTCCCAAGTTGACCGCATTGTGCTGCGCCGCCAACTGATTGATCTCGCTGAATATCGTCGTGCCAAATGGCGCTACCCGCTTAGCATAGGTCGGCATATTTTGATTCCCGCTTCCTGTAGACTCATCATCCGCCAAATATAACATGGAAGCGAAGCTCAGGCGCGCTGCAAAACTTCCGCCGCCAGCTCCTTGCCGCGCTGAAAATGGAGATTCTCGCCGCGAGCCTTGACGAAACGAAAGTACAGGTCCCGTCCAGCTATCAACTCCGTCAACTTCCGCCAATGCTCTTGATACTTCACCGGCTCCCCGTTTCGTGTCTTCCACTGCTTCGCCGCCCAACCGGGTAGCCAGAGGTTCATACCCTTCGCCAAATACTCCTGCGCCGTGTACAAGGTTGCGCTTTCACCGGCTGGCAGATTCTCAAGACTCTTGATCGCGCCAATCAAAGTGCCTTCCAATTCAGTTGTATTCGCTAGTCGGCCACTGACTTCACGGGCAGCGCCCTCCTGCACGATCACAGCCGCCCATGATGTCGACTTGAGTTTGCCGCTATATTGCGTGGACAGATAAATGCTGATCGCGCTCTCCGCGCCGGAGCCGGTCTCGAAGGCGGTTTCAGCTACGGCAATAGCGAGTCTGCCCCGCTCCGCCACCGCCAGCCGATCGCAGCGCTCGTTCAACTCATCACCCGAGTGTCCCGCGACATAACGCCAAGCAATCAAGTGTTGCTTGGCAATCGCGAAAAATTCTTTCCATAGACTTTTGTTCACTGTGGCTTTCTTGGCGCCGCGAGCGATATCAATGACGTATCGCGAATCCGTAACAACAGTGACGCTGGTCGTCGGCTTCAGCGCCTTCAAGCCTTCAATGACCGCTCTCAATTCCATCTGATTATTCGTGGTTGATTCGGCGCCGCCGCTGAGCGCCGTCTCTTTGACCAGCTCGCCATTTTCATCGACCGCTTGCAGAATTGCCGCCCAGCCGCCCGGCTGATTCTCGGCGTGGATGTCACAGGCGCCGTCTGTGTAAATCGTGATTTGCATCTCGCCAGCCAATTGCAATAAGATAAGGGCGAAGTCTAGCACAGCCGATAAGTTAGACGACAGGGTGGGGCAATATGGCGGAAGAACTCGACCTGCAGAAAATGCGATACGACTCGCTGCTGAAGATTACGCGAACGATGGGCGGGGCGGCGTTATCGGGCGCGGTGCCGACGCCGACGCTTGAGTTGGCGAAACAGCTGGGCATCTCCATCGCTGACGCCTGGATGTGCTTCGACATCTACAAAACCTATTTTGGAAAAGAGCTGTCCAAGCAAGATCTGGCGCGCATGATGCAGACCACCGGCGTGATCGTCTTGGGGGGAGGACTCGCCGGCTATATAGGCATCCGCCTGGCTCAAGCAATACTGTCCGAGATTCTGGATGAAGTGCCAATCGCCAATTCAATCGTCACAGGCATCGCCTTCGGTGGCTCAACCTTCATTGTAGGTCTGGCTTGGCTGGCCGTCGTTGAACAGAACTTCTTCCAGCAGAATGCCGAGGAGACCTAAGCGCCCTGCAGGGCCAACTGTTTGGTCGTCAACGACCTGATAAAAGCCAGCAGCAGCAGTGCCAGCAGACCTCCGCCAACGCTTACGAAGAGAAAGCCGCCCAAACTGAAGAGGAAGCCCGAGCTCAATGTGCCCAGCCCGGCAAAAAATGCCACCAGCATGTCGTTGAAGCCGGCCACTCGCGTACGGTCGGCGCCGCTGAGCGCGTCCGCCAGCATGGATGAGCCGGCCACGTAACCAAAATTCCAACCCAAGCCCAGCAAAAACAAACCCGCCAGCAAGTACGGCAATTGCGACGACAACGGTGAGATTATCGTTGACGCCACAAGAATCAGCGCGGCGATGATCATCATGTTGACCCGGCCGTAGCGGTCAATCAAGTAACCGGTCAGCGGCGACAAGCCAAACATGCCCAACACATGCACAGCGATGACCAGCGATACCTGCGCGTTGGAATGGTCCGTCAAGTGCATATGCCAGGGTGTGATCGTCATCAAAGTGCTCATCACCGTCTGGCAAATCAGCATCGACAATATCGCCAGTTGCACATTGGGCAGCCGCAGCAATTCGCCCAACTTGTGCGCGCTCTTGGATTTGGCGCCGTCCGCCGCCAGCTCCGAATACTGGTCGGCTACTAGCGCCGGATCCGGACGCAAAAAGAAAAAGGTGATCAGGAAAGAAATACTGTACATAAAACAGGCGATTACCCAAGGTCCAGTGGTCAAGTCGCTGGCTGCCGTTGCCGACGGCATGATAGAGCGCAATAGCTGCGTCTGCGCCAGAGCGGGCCCCGTTACGATTTCCAGTGAGAGAAACCTGGCCAATTGGCTGCTCGGCTCAATCAATGCTGGACCGAAAATCGCGCCGATTGTGCCAGCGAATACGATCCGCCCGATCATCTGCGCGCGCTTGTGCGCGGGAAACATCTCGCCGACGACGAAGCGGCTCATCTGCGAGCCCGACCGCGCCATGCCCATAGTGGCGGAGCTCAGAAGCAGCAATGGAAAACTGCCATTCAGCACGGCATAAGTTCCAATAATCGCCCCGACCAAGCCAATGCCATAAGCGGTGCAAAGACCGTTGCGGCGCCCAAAACGCCCCATGATTATGCCCATGAAATAGGCCATCAGCGAATGAGAAAACGTGACCATTGTAGTCGGTAATCCTGCCGCCGCATCCGACCCGCCCAAAATCCCCGCCGCAATTGAATGCAAGGCGATAATCGAGAGTTGCGCCGCCGAAAATAGACTTTGCGCCACAAAAATTGTGAGCAAAAGCCGATGGCTGACGCGCAAGGGATACTTCACGTTTGCTCCAAACCGCGGCTAGCGAGACTCGGCGCCGAGGGGCTAATCAATCCGTCATTGTAACGTACAACGGCGGACGCGCCCTTGTGGACGCGCCCCGAAGAGAAAGGAATTGACCGTTTCAATCGACCAGAAAATTCCGCAGAACCGTCTGCAATATCCCGCCGTTTCGGTAGTAATCCACTTCGACCGGTGAATCCAGCCGCACATTCACCTCGAACTGTTTCTGAGCGCCGGATTCGTCCGTCGCCGTCACTGTCAGCATTTGCATCGGCTCGACCGCGTCCGTCACTGGAATATCGTAGGTCTCATGCCCGGTTAGCCCAAGCGACTTGTACGATTGCCCATCCACAAAGGTCAGCGGCAAGACACCCATCATAACCAAGTTGCTGCGATGGATCCGCTCGATGCTCTCGGCGATCACGGCTTTTATGCCCAACAGGAATGTGCCCTTCGCCGCCCAATCGCGCGATGAGCCCATGCCATAATCCTTGCCCGCCAGCACGATCAGCTTGGTGCCGTCAGCTTGATACTTCAGCGAGGCATCGTAGATCGGCATCTCTTGCATCGTCGGCAAGTAATAGGTCAAGCCGCCTTCGCTGCCCGGGACGAGCAGATTGCGCAAACGCACATTGGCGAATGTGCCGCGCGTCATCACTCGGTCGTTGCCCCTGCGCGAGCCGAAGCTGTTGAAATACTGTGGGCTGACATCCCGCTCACGCAGATACTGTCCAGCAGGTCCATTGATGGCGATAGCTCCAGCCGGCGAGATATGATCGGTTGTCACCGAGTCGCCGCCCTTAACCATGACACGCGCGCCGAAAATCGGCTCGATCGGTGTCGCCTGGCGCGGCAAGTCGACAAAGAATGGCGGCTCCTGAATATAGCTGCTTTCGGCGCTCCACTCATACACCGGCTCATCGGTGCTAGGGATTTCGTTCCATTGCTCGTTGCCATCGTAGACATTGCCGTACTGCTCCAGAAACATGCCGGCATCAAGGCAGTTTTGCACCGTCGACACGATCTCGTCCTGGCTGGGCCAGATATCGTGCAGAAAAACATCCGCGCCATCTTCATCGACGCCGATAGGCTCGCTATTCAAATCAATATCAACAGTGCCGGCCAAGGCATAAGCCACTACCAAGGGCGGCGATGCCAGGAAGTTCGCTCGCACATCCGGGCCGATCCGGCCGCCGAAGTTGCGATTGCCGCTGAGCACCGATGCCGCCACGATGTCCGCTTCGTTGATGGCTTCCCGCACCGGCTCGGGCAGAGGACCACTATTGCCGATGCAAGTCGTACAGCCATAACCCACCGTGTGGAATCCCAGCGCCTGCAAATGTGGCGTCAGCCCGGCTTTATCGAGATACTCCGTGACCACTTTGGAACCCGGCGCCAGGCTGGTCTTGACGTAAGGCTTGCGGTTCAAGCCGCGCTCGTTGGCCTTCTTCGCCAGTAAGCCGGCCGCCACCATCACCGAAGGATTGCTTGTATTAGTACAAGAAGTAATCGCGGCGATGACAACAGAGCCGTGCTTCAATTCGGAGCTGTCGCCGTTGGCGCGGAAGTTGCCACTCGCGCCAAGTTGCTCGGCAGACAGGGCAAAACCCTGCGGACCAAGCGGCGCCGAAAGCACCTGATTGAATTTGGTCTTGAGCTCTTTGACCAGGATGCGATCTTGCGGACGCAGCGGACCGGCTACGCTCGGCTCCACCGTGCCCAAGTCCAGCTCCAACGTATCGTTGAACGACGGGTCCGGTGTGCCCTCCTGCCGGAAGAGACCTTGCTCATTGCAATAGACTTCCACCAGCTGAATCTGTTCTTCCGGTCTTCCAGTACGCCGCAAGTAACTCAGCACCTCGTCATCGACCGGGAAGAAGCCCATGGTGGCGCCATATTCCGGCGCCATGTTGGCGATGGTCGCGCGGTCAGGCAGGGTCATGCTGCCCAAGCCGGGACCGTAGAACTCGACAAATTTGCCGACTACGCCCTTTTCGCGCAGCATCTCTGTGACGACCAGCACCAGGTCAGTCGCCGTCGCGCCCTCGGGCAATTGGCCCAAAAGCTTGAATCCGACCACCTCGGGCATCAGCATATAGATCGGCTGACCCAGCATAGCCGCTTCCGCTTCAATACCGCCAACACCCCAGCCGAGTACACCCAATCCGTTTATCATCGTGGTATGGCTGTCCGTGCCCACCAGAGAATCCGGCAGCGCCACCAGGCCGTCGCCATGCGGATCATCGTATAGCTGCACCACCTTCGCCAAATACTCCAGATTCACCTGATGCACGATGCCGGTCGCCGGCGGCACCACCTTGAGATTCTCAAAGGCTTTCTGTCCCCAATGCAGGAATTCATAGCGCTCGCGATTGCGGACGAACTCTATCTCGGAATTGCGTTGAATCGCGTCAGCGCGCCCAAACACATCCACCTGCACGGAATGGTCGATGACCAAGTCAACCGGCACCTGCGGATTAATCTTCTGCGGGTCGCCGCCCATGCGCGCCATGGCGCTCCTAAGAGCGGCCAGGTCAACCAGCGAAGGTACGCCAGTAAAGTCCTGTAATATCACTCGTGCCGGGCTGAAGGGGATCTCCACCGGCTTATGATCGTTGGCGTCCCAAGATGCCAGATTCACTACGTCTTCCGCCTGGAAGAGGTGTCCGTCTTCATTTCGCAGGGCATTCTCCAGCAGCACCTTGATGCTGAAGGGCAAACGGTCGATTAGACCTATCCCATCCTGCGCCAGCTTGCTCAGTCGGTAGATGCCGGCTTGCAAACTGCCCGCGTCGATCGTCCCTCGTGTCCCAAAACTATTGTTCATTTATCTGTCCTTCTCTCGGCAAGGGCGAGACCGCCTCACGCGAATGAGACAGCCACAATATGCCATATTTGCCCTCATGATAACGACCCCGTATTTTATCAGAGATTCGGCCCAATCGTCAGCGCGGTCATGTGCTGGGAGTGGTGAATTTCAAAGACACAGGACATATTCCGGATTCCATAAGGGGGATTCACCACAGAGACACAGAGGGCACAGAGTTTTTTGGATGGCAAGGTCGAAGTTGTTATATCAACAGTATTCACCACTCCCTTGACGACTTCGTTATAAAGGTAGTTGGAACCATCGGTAACAGACGAACAACAGTCAATAAGTATCCATTCTCAATTGATGCGATATCGGCTAACGCATCAGAATTCATGAAGCGCATGAGGATGGATGACTACGGTTTCGTTCCAAACCTCTTGATCCCGATCTTCTATAGCAAGAGCGAAACGGTCTGGATCAAGGTCAATGGCGAATGGGATATTCCGCCGCTGAGAGATGTCATACTCAAAGGTGTGGTCGGCTTTCTAAAGACAACGGATGACAGCATAGCGCTGTTTCTCGACAATCCAGAAAGGGATATCTTGATTCGCCAGGCTGGCGAACTCTTGCTTTTGGAGGACCCATTCTGGACTGAAGACAGATTGCTTGTGTTCGGGGATATTCCTTACAAATTCAAGAGTCCATAAATACACAAATAAAGGGAGGCAAGTCGAAATGGCAACAAGATGGACCATCGTTATCAACTGGGATCGAGACGGATAGTTCTGTCGCGAAACCATGCGATTGCTCCCGAACACATTTGATGCTAGAACTACCAACTATATGAACCGTTGCCTTTCCTGTTGCTCCCGCCACTCGAACATCCAAATTGCGAAGCGCCCTCCATAAAACTTGTCGTTTTACAAACTTCGCGCACTCAAGTAGACTTGCCGCACAAAGAATCCGACCATACACGCTTCTCAAACGAGGTCATCCACGCCATGGCAAAACGACAGAGCCGCACGCGCGAAGCCCGACAGCGCCGTCAGAAGCAGCGCCGTCAAAACCAGAGACTGTACGTCCTCATCGCCATAATCGTGGTGGCGGTTGTCGCGATTGCGGTTGTGATCGTCTCCAACCAACCGGTTGAAGCCTTCGTAGCGGATGACTTGTCGGCGCGCTACGAGGACATCGAGCGTTCGTTCTCGTCCGAAGGCTACCCGCGCCTGGGTGATGCCGACGCGCCGGTAACCGTGCAGGAATATGCCAGCTTTGCCTGCGCCGGCTGCGCTGCTTTCCACAGCGATAGCTTTGATGCAGTATTGGAGCGCGTACGCGATGGTCAAGTGCGCTTCTCATATATTCCGCTGCAGACGGGATCGGTGCCTAACGCGCCGGGCGCTTCTCGCGCAGCGCTCTGCGCCGGGCAGCAGGAGATGTTCTGGGAGATGCACGATGTGCTCTTCGATTGGCAGACGCGCTACGGCAATACTGCCTTTTCGCAGAATCGCCTCCTGGCCGGTGTTGAACAGCTTGGCTTGAGCGGCAGCGCCTTCACCAACTGCTTCAATTCCGCCGCCATCTCCAACACCATAAATGCGGCTCAAAGCGAAGAAGTATCGACAACTCCGACAATCCGAGTCAATGGCGTCACCCTAGGTGCCGGGCAGACGATTCCTTCTGCTGACTTGATCCTGCAGGCAGTCGATGACGCGACGCCGGCTGACTGGGGCCTGCCCGCTGAAGAGCCGCCTGCCGAGGAAGTCGAAACGGAACAAGAGGCAGAATCGGAGCAACAAGACGAAAGTGCGGAAGCCGCCGCAACGCCCCAAGCTGACACGGCCGACGCTACGGAAGAAGTTGAAACGAGTGAATCGTCTGAAACCGGCGAAGCTCCAGCCGAAGCGGAAGAAGAGCAGGCGGAAGCGCCCGCCGAAGCAGAGTCCGAGCAAGCGCCGGAGAGCGAAGAAGATCCCGACACCGACGAAGACGAAACCGAGCAATCTGCTGACGCTGAACAAGACTCCGACCCCAGCGAAGACGACGCCGAGCAAACAGAAGGCTGAGTCTCTCAGGCTGAACAGTGGCTGAAGTCAAGTCCTGACAGGCAGTCCGTCACCTGCGCGCTAGCATGGGTCCCAGCGAGCGCCCGCCTAGAATGTGCATGTGCAGATGGAAGACTTCTTGCCCGCCGTGCTCATTGCAATTGACAATCAAGCGATAGCCGTCTTCAGCAATACCTTCGTCAGCGGCGATCTTGGCTGCCACAATGAAAAGCCGCCCGAGTGTTTTTTCGTCTTCTGCCGTGACATCGTTGGCGGTGGCGATCTCTCGTTTGGGGATGATCAGGATATGCGTCGGGGCTTGCGGCGCGATATCGCGGAAGGCCAGAACCAGATCGTCTTCATAGACGATATCTGCCGGAATTTCCTTGGCGATGATTTTGGAAAATATCGTACTCATTTGCCTTCTCCCAATGTCAAAGGTCCGCCTATTTATGTTAGTGGACTGCCGACCGGACGCCATTTACTGCCGATTTGCCGTCATTTGCCGCCGCTTACATCACCATGCCACCGTCGACGACAAGCGTCTGCCCGGTGATGTAGGACGCGTCCGATGATGCCAGGAAGGCGACCGCCTTGGCAATATCTTGTGGGTCGCCCATTCTGCCCAGCGGGATCGCTACCAGCGCGGCGCCCTTGAGATCATCCGAAAGGTCGGCGGTCATATCAGTTTCGACGAAGCCCGGCGCCACGGCATTAACGCGGACGCCCCGAACTGCCAGCTCTTTCGCCAGCGATTTGGTTAGGCCGATGATGCCGGCTTTGCTCGCCGCGTAGTTGGTTTGGCCGCCGTTGCCGGCGATGCCCACTACGCTGGTGATATTGACTATGCTGCCAGAGCGTTTTCGCATCATGGTTCGGGATGCTGCCTTGCAGCAAAGCCAGCAGCTACGGAGGTTCGTCGCCAGCACTGCGTCAAAGTCGTCCGGCTTCATTAACATGATGACGTTGTCGCGCGTCATACCCGCGTTATTTACGAGGATGTCGATTGTGCCCTGGTCGGCGATGGCTTGTTTGAACAAGTCCGTCACCTCGGAGTCATTGCTGACATCGGCTTGCAGGGCGGTGGCTTCGCCGCCTTGGTCCGCGATTGTCCTCACGACATCGTCAGCAGCATCCGCATTCTGATGGTAATTCACCAGCACAGTGGCGCCCTTTGCCGCCAGTTCAAGGCAAATCGCCCGACCAATGCCGCGGCTGCCACCGGTGACCAATGCCGTCTTTCCTTCGAGTTGGCTCATGCGATGTCCTTTTCACGGAGATTCCAGATTGAGCTTGGTCTTATATTTAACCACTGAGGACTGCGAGGGCACAGAGTTTTCTTGTGAACGTGGTCAAATTGGCAAGTGCTGTCGCTGGACTTGGCCTTCTAACACCACCCTGTGCAAAGATGATGCAAGTCCAAGACTTCGAAATTAGCTAGGAGTAAGTCGGATACAGAAACATTTCCCCTTCAATACGCGCGGTGTTTGAACTTGCCCCGATTTTGTAGACAGCGCTGTTGTCCAATAGAATCAGGTAAGGAAGGCAGGTAGGAGTGTGATGGTGAAGTATCCAGACGAGTTGAAGCGTGAGGCGCTGAATTTAGCGGCGAAGCCCGGTAGGACGGTGGCCCAGGTGGAGCGCGACTTGGGCATTACGCCGGGACTGATCTACAAGTGGCGGCAGCGGTATCGGGTCGATGAGAATAGCGATGAGCTTAAGCCAAGCGCCGAACGAGAATCCGAGACCGAGATTCGACGCTTGCAAGGCGAGTTGGCGATCGCACGGGAGGAGCGCGACATTTTAAAAAAAGCTATCCAAGTGTTCTCGCAGGAAAGCAAATGGTGAAGTACCAATTCATTCTGGAGCATCGGCAGGAGTTCAGCGTGTCGAGGATGTGCCGCGTGTTGGATGTGAGCAAGAGTGGCTTCTTCGCCTGGTTGAAGCGCGGGAAGAGCCGGCGCGAGCGGGAGGATGCGAGGCTGCTAGCGCGCATCCGGGAAATCTTCGTGGGTAGCGCCCGGACTTATGGCAGTCCGCGTGTCTGGGCGGAATTGTTGGCGAGAGGCTGGCGGGTAAGCCGTAAGCGGGTAGCGCATTTGATGCGGCTTGCCGGCATGTACGCGATTCGCAAACAAGGCTATCGAGGCCGGAAGAAATCGGCAGCGTCGACATCGGCGGCGCCCAATATCCTGCAGCAAGATTTCTCGGCCACGGACATCAACCAGAAGTGGCTGGCGGACATCGCCTACATTGCCACCAAAGAAGGCTGGCTCCATCTCGCTGTGGTCATGGACGCCTTCTCGCGCCGGATTGTCGGCTGGTCTATGAACCGGAGAGCCAACAGCCAGCTGGCGCAAAATGCACTGCTCATGGCAGTGCAGCAGCGTGAATTGCGCGGTCTGCTAATCCATCATAGCGACCGTGGCAGTCAGTACACAGACCAGCGTTACCAGCAGTTGCTGACTGACCGTGGCATACAGCCAAGCATGAGCGACACCGGCAGTTGCTACGACAACGCCATGGCGGAAAGTTTCTTCGCTACTCTGAAGACCGAGTGCGCGAATCACGTCTTTGACACCATCAACGACGCACGGCGCACTATCGCATACTACATAGAGGCATGGTACAACCGCCGCAGACTGCATTCATCGCTGGGCTTTGCCAGCCCTATGCAATTCGAAGAGGCAGAGCATTAGACAAATTCAGCGTCCACCAAAACGGGTCAAGACCAGTTCCAAAGCGAGCCGTATGGGGATTATCGGAAAAGCGAGGGACAAGGCTGTTAAGGCTGAATGCGTTCAGCGTAGCAGGATAGTCGGGTCAGGTGGCGACTGTTTGGACGCATGGGAATTGTCATGACAAGGTTGACGATTGCGCCTGCGAGTCGATTGTATTGAGGGCTGAATTGGTGGTCGAAGTTGTTTACTGGCTTGCGGGCGATCTGATTGGTCGCCCCTACATCGCAGCGAACGACACGGGTTAATTGGTAGGTTGCTCCCAGTAATATCGAGTGCGAATGACTGCTGCTTTGTCAAGACGTTTCAATGCCGAATGCACGGGAAATAGATCTGAATTGGCAGATAGTTATTGAGAGCCGCCGACCCAGCCGATCAATTCGACGTGGCCGCGCAGGTCGCTTGTAATGCTGCCGGCGCCGAAGCCGTTGGCGCTGGCGACATAGATATCGTTGCGTCCATCCACGCTCGGATTGACGCCGGCAAAGGCGATGAATTGTCCGTCGAAGGAGAATTGCGGGTCGCACATGGTTGGTGGAATGCCGGCGCTGGCGACATTTCGCAACCGGCGATCCCTGACGCGGACACCGTAGGGACAGTGGCCGGATGTGCCACCGATGGCGATTCGCTCTCCATCAGGCGACCAAGCGGCGGACAGGCCGAATCGGGGAAAGTCCAGGTCGTCGTCTCGCCCTATGAGCGCGTTAGCAGCGCTGAGCAAGACGAGTTGGTTGGCGCCCTCTGCGATTTGAACAAGCACGGTGTCGCCTCGCGGAGACCAGCTTTCGGAGAGGTAACTGGCAGTGGCTGGACTTTCGGCCAGGCGCAATTCTGTGAGCTCGCCGCTAACGATATCCGCTCGCCATATCCGGCGCTGGGGATTAAGCAGGTCGAAGGGGTCGCCGCTGACGAGCGCCAGCATCGACGAGTTTATCCATTTTGGCGCTTCTGATACCTCCAGGTCGGATACATGGCTGATGGCGCCGCTTGCGACTTCGTAAAGGTAGAGCATACCGCTGGAGGGCGGTGGCTCGGTCAGCGCATCGCAAAAATTGGGGTCTCCAGGTATCCAGCTTGGGCATTGCGCGCGATCGGAAACAAAGGCGATGTGTTTGCCGTCTGGGGACCAACTGGGCCAGAAGTCATAAGCGCCGTGATCCGTGATGTTTGTTCTACCAGAGCCATCGGTGGCGTAGAGGTAGATATCGATGTCGTAGCCAGTTGCGACCGCCAGCGCCAGATGCTCGCCATCGGGAGACCAACTGGGTGGCATGTAGCGGCCGCGCTGCACCAATGGATTGGCTCCAGCCAGAATACGCGCGCTAAAGCCGGTGGCGAGATCAAGAATATACAGCCCGTCGGTACGCACATCGCCGTCCGTCTTGACAAAGGCCAGCGCATTGCCGGGCAGCGCCACGAAGACCTCGAAGCTCGCGGTCGACTCCAATTCCAGCACGGGTATTCGGCTGCGCGCGCTCAAGGGAGACGCGAAGAAGACGGTCTGGACACCGGTGAATGGCTGGGCGGTGGCCAGGTTGGCGATCGTCTCTTGCCGGTTCGCGCTGACGAAGGCAATCATCTGATTGGAGACGCCGTCTTTGATCGCTGCCGGAATATCGGAAACGTCCCAATTATCAAAAACGTAGCTAGATTGCGGCAGAGGCGTGATAGAGGGCGTTAGGGTTGGCCAAGGCGTAGGCGTCACGGTGGGGGTGTAGGTGGCGGTCGGGCTGGCGGTCGCTGTTGGCGTAGCAGTTGGCAAGGGCGTGGCGGTATCTGTAGGAGAAGCGGTGGGAGTCGAAGTCGCCGTAGGAGAGGCGGTGGGGGTGGGCGTTGGCTGACTGAGCGCGCTGCAGGCGCCAAGCAGGCCAAGGGCCAGAAGGCAGGTTATCGCTCGTCGCAAGTCAAAGAAGATGTTCATATTGATCTGCAAAGATACCATGCTCTGACGCAGGTGAAGTTATAGTCAACGGGTGACTTTCCTACGATTCATGTAGAGGAGCTGTCAGCCGTGTCGTTTTGACGCTGCTCAGCCTCGATATTTCGCTGCCGCTTGGCGGGCGCTTCCTGGAGGACCAGGTCCAGTACGCCCTGCATATCTTCCACGACCGAGACCGAGACATCGCGCATGACCGCCTTTGGTACCTCACGCAGATCTTTGCGATTGTCTTTCGGCAGAATGATGCGCGGAATACTGCGGCGGCGGGCTGCGAGCACTTTTTCAACAACGCCGCCAACGGGCAGAATATTGCCGCGAAGCGTGATTTCGCCCGTCATAGCGCAATCCGCGCTGATTGGACATTCGGTGAAGGCGGAAATCAAGGCGGTCGCCAATGTGATTCCGGCTGATGGTCCGTCTTTTGGCACAGCGCCTTCCGGCATATGAATATGAATATCGTAATTCTCAAAGTCGTCGGGAGGCAGGTCGAACTGATGGGCGCGCGCCCGCAGATAACTGAGCGCGATATGCGCCGACTCCTGCAAGATATCGCCCAACTGACCTGTGAGCATAAGATTGCCCTTGCCAGGCACCAGGGTGACTTCAACAGTTTGGATCTCGCCGCCGTTCGGTGTCCACACCAAGCCGCTGACAATGCCGACCGCGTCGTTGCGATTGACCTTCGCGCCCAGCAATTGTGGCGGACCGAGGTGCTTCTCCGCAATTGACGGTGTGATGCGGCGCGGAATTTTGCGCTGGGCCGCGACTTGCCGGGCGAATTTGCGGCAGATATTCGCGATCTCGCGCTCCAGGTTGCGGACGCCGCTTTCGTAGGTATAGTGTCGGATGATGTGTTTCAGCGCTGCCGTCGTCAGATGAACGCCGGTCTCATCGATGCCATTGGCTACGAGCTGTTTGGGGATCAAGAAGCGGCGCGCGATCTCAAGTTTTTCTTCTTCTGAATAGCCCTTGAACTCGATAACTTCCAGGCGATCTTCCAGCGCTTCCGGAATCGAATACAGGTCATTGGCGGTGGTTATGAATGTCACTCTCGATAGATCGTATGGCACTTCCAGGTAATGATCAACGAAGTTGCGATTCTGCTCCGGATCGAGGACTTCGAGCATGGCTGAGGCGGGGTCGCCGCGAAAGTCTGAACTCATCTTGTCGATTTCGTCCAGCATGAAGACGGGGTTGACGGTCTCCGCCCGCTCCATCTGCTGCAGGATACGGCCAGGCATCGAGCCGATGTAGGTACGGCGATGACCGCGGATTTCGGCTTCGTCACGAACGCCGCCCAGGCTGATACGCAAGAACATGCAGCCCAGGGCATCGGCGATGCTCTTTCCCAGCGATGTTTTGCCGACGCCGGGCGGACCGACGAAGCAGAGAATTGGACTCTTCATTTTGTCGCGCGCCAGCTTGCGCACGGCGATATGTTCGAGGATGCGGGCCTTGACTTTTTTCAGGCCATAATGCGCCTGCTCGAGGATGTCTTCCGCGTGGTCCAGATCGAGGTTTTCGTCGCTGACGGCATTCCAGGGAAGAGTCAGAAGGCGGTCCAGGTAGGTGTGAATCACGCCGGATTCGGGAGACATCGGCGGAATCGCGCCCAAGCGAGACATTTCCTTCATCGCCTTGTCATGGACTTCACTCGGCAGCTGCGCGCTCTCTATCCTAGCTGTGAGATCCTTGATTTCCTGCGAGAAGATGTCACCATCGCCCAATTCCTGCTGAATAACGCGCACCTGCTCGCGCAAGTACATTTCTCGTTGATTGGCCGCGATTTCGTCTTGCAAGCGCGTATGCACCTCATCGTGGATTTCGTTATCGCGCAGGTCTGTGGTGATCAGCACGGCAAGCAGTTCAAGGCGTTTCTCGATATTGTCAAGCTCCAGCAACTGCTGCATGTCATCGGACTGCAGCGGCAAGATCGCCGATAAGGAATCACAGAGCAAGCTCGGATCATCGAGCGACAGGATATGCTTGATCACGCTATCGGGCATGGCTTCGTTGTATTGGCTGCTATGCTTGAAAAGCTCGACCAAGGCATTTGCGAGAGACTCCAGCGCTTTCGGCTCTCGGCCCTCCTCGACCATTGGGCGGGCGGTGGCAATGGGATACGGACCCTGATGATTGACGGCGATAATCTCAACCCGGCGCCGCCCTTGCGCCAATAACTGACGAGAATCATCTGCCAATTCAGCATAGCGGCCGGGGGCAATCTCCGTGCCAACAGGGTGGATTTGGTCAATGAGCGCCCCGCCATTGCTATCAGCGCGCAGTTTGCAGGCGATTAGCGTTTGCCCACAGTCATTGGCGGCAGCTGCGGCTAGGAGCTGGGCATCGTCGCTTAGGGGGATCAAGCTCAAAACCTGGGGAAAGATCACTTGATCGACAATAGGAAGCAAGGGCAATTGAAAGATGCCGTCGGCTTCGAGCTCGGCATTGTCGATGCACTTGAGTCGTTGAGTAAGTTTGTTAGACAAAGAATCTCCCGAATGTTTGACCAGCCGACCACAGCTGCAACCATTAAGTGTAGTCCAGACGCAGCGCAAATGTAAATACCGCCGGCGATGGGAGTGGTGAATTTGGAGATATGGTAAACTGAATATATGAAAACATGTCCCCACTGTCAAGATACTGAAGAACAAGTAAAGGCAGGCCGCGCTGGTTCAGGAAACCAAATGTACAAGTGCAAGCCCTGCAATCGCCGTTATGTTCCGCAATCTCGTCGATATAGCAAGGAAATGCGACAATTAGCCGTTGAATACTATGCGGATGGCTTGAGTTACCGAAAGATCGCTCGTCATTTTAAGGTTCATCATGTGACCATAATGAATTGGGTGAAAGCTTTCGCCGATCAGTTGCCCGCCGCTCCGACCCCGGCAGAAAAGCCCTTGCATATCCTTGAGATGGACGAATTGCATACTTTTGTCGGGCGCAAAAAAACAGATGGTACATAATCACGTTGGTGGAGCGAGCGAGCAGCTACATTGTCGGTTTTCTGGTCAGCCAAAAGCGTGATGAAGCGACTTTGCAAAAGCTGATAGACCAAAGTCCGCGAGCCCACTGGTACTACAGCGATTGGATGGCTTCGTACAAGAAATTGATCTATTATCCTGGCAGACATACTCCGATGCCAAACAAAAGTGAGACTTATCGAGTAGAAGGCATGAATGCGGAACTTCGTCATTATTTATCTCGTTTGCAACGGCGTTCACGCTGCTTTTCCCGCTGTGCCGATGCGCTTCAGCGGGCAGTGAAACTCTTTACTTACGCTTGGAATCGGCGGCAGTTGTATCGTCAACAGTATCCCAATTACGATGCTCACCTATTTGAATACGCATATCAATGATTCACCACTCCCGTGAGAGCTTATTGTTGCATCGCCCGCATTGGGGTGGTATATTCATAGTGTAAATCTCTCAACGAGTTAGGCACTCAATTCAGTTTGGCTTCCGAACTTGGCGAATCGCCGGCGGCGATCAGTCGCGCCTTGGCGGAGTACAAGATATTGGAAATAAAGCTATATCGCTTCGTCGGTTCAACCCACCAGGCGATACGCGAGTGGATGCGCGAGGAAGATTTAATGCGGCGGCAGGACTGGCAGACACTCCGCTGAGACGGCTTCGGCGTAACTGATCAGTGAGACGACGCCTTTGTGTCCTCTCGGCTCATAGTAGCGCCGGATCTCCACGATATCGCAGCGCCCCATGTCCATTCTTACTCTTTGCGAGGTGACGCCAAGCTCGGCGGCGCAGTCGGTGACGTTTTGGTGCTGGTTGAGCTTCATCAATAGGAAATCTCTCAGTTTGAGTCCTTCGCGGGCATGGATCAACCGGTTCAGTTTCGCTTTAACGCAGGGCTGGGGCATATGAAGTACCCCTGTTTTAATCCCATAGAAACAGTGTTCCAGCGGGTGATGCCGCATCGGGTCGCCGGGGGCTTTCCATGCCTACTGGTGCCGTTTCCCCAGAACAATGCCCTGACCGATAGAGTATGGACCAGCGCTGCGGCCGGCGCAGGCTGAAAGTCGACATTAGAAGATTGTGAGCCCTATGAGTTTATGGGGTAAATCGCCGGCTTTTAGCGGATTTTCGCCTCGTTGTCACGCAATGCAGTATCGATTTCCCTACGCTTCTCCGCTTCGAATTGGGCACGGAAAGTTTCGCTTAGCTCGAAACGGTTCCCGCAACGAGGGCATTCGACCAGTTGACTGGAGGTGCTAGCCATGTTGTTGCTGCTGTCCACCATCGATTGACTCCGCGCATTCGTTTGTCTCAGTAGAAAATTGCCAAGCCTACGTGACTCACAAAGCTGTCAAACAAGGCCAGAAGCTTTGCAGGCTCATTTTGTCGATACTTCTTATCCACATTCGCATTGCACATAATATGATTTGTAAGGGGCTTATATACCAAAGTAACACGCATCACTGGCAAATGATCGGAACATAGCCGCCGCCCATCGTCTCGCAGATCGCGCGCCGGCAACTTGCTGCCGAACAACCCCTTGGCGACTTGCGTAAGCCGGAGGCATTTCATGTCGCCACAGCTATACAGATTCTGGTTCTGAAAGAGCGTGAGCGGCAGTCAGGGAGCGGGATGAAAACTTGCGAGCTCAACGCTTTGTTACCTATCTGATGGCGGCCATAGCCCAGCCTGCTTTAGCGCTCGCAAGAGTGTCCAAGCGGGCACTGTATCGCCATCCTTGCGAAGCTGAATATGTGTTAGCCAAATAATAGTATCGGTGACAAAGAAATAAACTCGGAAACCTCCGCTCTTTCCACTTTCTGATGAGCTATCTTTCATACGAGCAGTCCAAAGCGGCGCCTCGTCAACACCTGAGACGCGCTTCCAGTTTTCGCAAGACGCCTCCAAGTTCACAATGAAGTCTTTATAGTCTGATGCCAGCTCGTGGCGATTCTTGCGCAACTTCTTGAGCTGACGATCAAAATCGGCTATTCTACGTACCTCCCTGGCCACCGGTCGATCCTTCCAGCAGTTCGTCGATCAACTCAAGTGCCGGTCGACCTCCGCCCGCCGCGATTTCAGAGAAGCCCCGCTGAAAGCTCTCTTCTTGTGCCTTCTCATCCGAGTAGTCCTGAAAGACGCTGTTCTGTCTCTGGTCAGGGTACAGATGATAGATTGCTCGCACAAGTTCCTTAAAGGACATACTCGTCACCCATCCAACTATTTGCCTGATTCCCGATTCCAGGTCTTCCGACAAACCAGACAGGCCACACAGCCCGGTTGTGGCGCCAGGCGCTAAGCGGTAAGAGGGGCGGCCATCCTTGTCAGTGAGCACTTCTATCACCATCCCGTCGCACAATCTCTCTATATCCGAATAGGCATCTTGCGCGAAAGGTCCGTACATATACGGCCGAAATTGATAGAAATTCGCTGGCAGCCTCCCATCGAACTCCTCGCCCACCAAAAACACTGATTTCTGCAGCTGCGCTCGGTCAAGACCAGTGTCTCCAGCAGCTGCAACGATGGCGATCAATATGCACTCTCTGCTCGCCATCTGCTCACTCACATTACACCTCCCATTCTTGACTTCGCGGATTCCTTAGACATGTCACGGCCATTCCACTTGATATCCCTAATCTATTCTACTAGACATGTGTAATCGATTCAACAACACCAAGTGCAAAATGGCCAGGAAATTCTGGCCAGTCGCATCGCTCGAATCCCATGTATACTGCGCGATTGAGCGGGTTCAAGATGATGAAAAGAACTTGTGCCTGCAAGGGCGGCGGGACGCAGTGTTCCGGTTGTGTCCGCTTCAGTTCGATGGCGATGGACCGAATGTCAGGCTCACTCCGGGTGGACAGGGCGCAGTCGTGGCACGCGCGCAGAGCGCCCGACACATAGTCAGACAAGGCAGCATTTGAGCGACGCGGGATTCTGTCGCCTGACAAGAGCGCATATAGTCATGCGCGAGAGCCGCCTCGCGGCGCAGGCAGAACACGTTGCGCTTCCCCCTGGAAACGTATCGGGTACGTGGCGGGCCTGCTGTTCAGGCTGTCGCTGGGAGTGCTGCGCCAGGCGTTCGCAGTGAAGAAGATGAATGAGGGCAGGGTTGGCGAAACGGTCCGCAAAATGGTCGGCGCCGGGCCAGCGCGCCGGAGCGAAGTCGGCCGCAAGATCAAGCGGATCATCGAGCTGAATCCAGCGTTGTGAAATCGAATCTTCGTTTTACGCTTTGGCATACAATGGCGCGGTCGCGGGCAGCAGGCGCGTTTCGGTCGAAATTCGCCATTCCCCTTGACAGCGCCCCATGGTCATTCCGGGAAAATCCGCGGCGCATCTCTGCACCGGTTGCGGTCCCCGAAAATATATCGGTTCCTTCCAAAATCCCGCTAAGTGTCGTTGCCGGTTCCGGCTCGTGATTTTTTGACGGGTGGGGGGTGGGATCACCTGCCGCCGGCGTTGTTGTAAATAGTGCTTTCTAACAGCGCTAATTTGATCACCGTTCCCAGCATGTTGCTGTCCAGGCCGAGTCCCTCTGCACAGCGTCTCTTGGACATGCCTGCCCGGCCAATCCGCAGCGACTTGCTCCCGAAATCGGAGCCTGCTCTCATAACACAATTGAAAATGAATCGCAGAATTCGCGCCAGAATGGAGTCACCATTAAGCGGCGAGGTAATCGCGTCTGGCAGGTGATGGCCATCGAGCAGGCTCTATGATGAGGGGAGTCATTCGTTTTCGAAACCTAACTTCCCTCGCACTGTGTGCGCTACGTGTTAGCATGACGTAGTCGTGCCCGACAAGAACAGAGCAACTGAAATCTCCGGCCATGAGATTGCTCTCCAGCAGTGACTGCGTTCACTCGACAGATGCACAAAAAGGAGACGCCACACGAGCGCCACAAAATCTAATATCAGATAGCGGCAAGGTCTACCGCCTGCGTACGGGAAGGCGGCGCTGCCTGTTGCGCTACGCCACGGCAAAAGTGTGAGACAGGACCACCACCGAGACCTATTCGCGCACCTGCACATCTAATCTCACATACAAACAATGTTTACTAAAGCTCCTTTATGAAAATTCCTTTATAGCCTCCCGTAACTCACGTAATTCTCCTGGCGAAACACCTCTCTAGCCCAATAATCACGTGTGCTACAGAGGATTTCTCGCGCGCGACCGCGCGAGAAACCAAAATTAGTCGAATGGCGTTCGAACACGGTTTGGAGTAGGTTGAAGAGATTCACTTCGAAGAGGGCTACAAGCTGCGCGATGAGTTACGGGCGACTATTCTCGAGGAAGCGCAACTCTTATGATAAACCCGCCCGGGCCGCTTGGACTTGCCTGAAGATTGTAGGCTCTCTTAGGGCGAGCGTTTGGTTTGCCCATGGGCGCTTGGCGATCCTATGAGAGGCATATGACCCCAGGAGACTTGCACGCGGTGCTGTTCTTTGCCAGGCTCACGAGTTATCAGCGTTGACGCACATAGCGGCGCACGTCAACGCATGTCGTGTTCTGAGTGCCGCAGGCATAAAGGTGTGCCCTCCGAGAAGAAAAAACCGCACAGCGAGCGCCACAGGGCACCGTATTGAGCTGATTTGCCCAAATTGACGGTCAGAATGCCGTCTGAAAGTTTACAATGCACCTGGCTGTAGCAGTCAGAAAACTCCAGCCTACTAACCGGCCGCGTCAATGAGCCATGACCCTGCGCAACGGGCAGACTCCGCTCGTATCGAATCTGGGCACACATCGCTCTGGACGCAAGGCATGTGGCTCGCGCGAGCCCTGAAGCAAAAAACGTGCACGTCGGACAAATGTCCGCCATGCACGAAAATGAGAGATTGTCGCTAATGAGGGTAGTTTGTGCAGGAACGTGTTATAGAAGGGGCGGACAAAAGGGGCGGAGCCGCACAACCCAGGAAGCCCGCAGTTATGGCCGACTGTGGGTTGTTCCGATATATAACTCGCATGCCGACCAGCGCTGTTTAAATTTAGTACCTTTCCCATGCCAACCAGCGCCGTGTTCAAAGCAGGAACCCGCCCTGTCGCGAGAGATCAGTATTCGACACATTGCGCCGTGGCGATTATGTCCCGCGCCAAAACGGCAATAATCTGGATGACTTCCGCATCGTCAGGCGCTATATCCAACAGCAGCAGCGTATCGACGCTGGCATCACCCGTCCAAGCCCTCTGATGCGCCATACGGGTCAGAATACCGGCTTACTTGTTCGTCTCTAACAAACGATGTGAAGCAAAGATATGGCGCAATAGTTTTCGAGAGTTGCCACTACTTTGTAATAGATTGTAGGTATTAAATTGTGCGATTATCATAATCAAGAGTGCTTGTGCAGTAGACCAGTATTTATGCTGCAAGCATCAGAGTCAACGCGACTTGCAGCCTGTCGGTCACGGTCACAAAACCGTATCTAACTGCTGTAGTACAAGGAGCGCGCTATGTCACGGACCAAGCCGGTTTTCTCATTCATAGCGTTCACAATCCTGTTGTCCGCGATTTTGATGGTTGCGCCCGTACCTGCCGTATACGCAGCCAGCATCACAGTCAATTCCACTTGCAGCCTGGCTGATGCGATCACCACCGCCAATACCGATAGAGCGAAGGGAGGCTGCCCGGCCGGCAGCGGCGCCGATACGATCACACTGAGCGCGAACATAACCTTGGATGCGGCGCTGCCCTACATTCGTTCCGACATAACAATCGAGGGTGGTGGCTATGCAATCAGTGGTAATAACAGCTATCGAATCTTTCGGATAACCAGCAGGGGTAACCTCACTCTAAATAATGTAACGCTCACTAATGGAAACAACTTGCACGAGGGCGGCGCGATCCTCAGCTATGACGGCACGTTGACCATCACCAACAGTACTTTAAGCAACAATTCGGTGAGCAGACAAGGCGGCGCCATCTATAGCTCGCATCACAGCACAGTAACCATCAGCAACAGCACTTTCAGCGGCAACTCGGCCAATTGGGGCGGGGCGATCCTTAATCAGGTATTGAGGACGCTAAACGTAAGCAACAGCACCTTCCGCGACAACTCAGCCAGAATGGGTGGCGCAATCGCCAGCTCAAGCTCGCCCATCACCGGCGACGACACCATCACCGTCACTGGCAATTAGGCTGTCGGAAACGGTGGCGGTGTATTTGTTCAGGCTGTTAGCGGCAGAGTAACCCTTAAGCATGTCACTGTGGCGAATAACTCAGCTGCCAGCGGAGGCGGGGTTTATAAAGATGAGAGAGGAACACTCAAATCGCAGAACAGCATAATTGCCGGAAGCACCGACGGTGATTGTATAGGCGGCTTGGATCAAAATATTAACAATCTGATTCAGGATAATTCCTGTTCGCCGGCATTGAGTGGTAATCCCAAGCTAGGCGCGCTTACCGGTTCACCCGCTTATTATCCGCTCTTGAGTGACAGCCCGGTGATCAATGCGGCGAATGCCGACCATTGCACGGCAACCGATCAGTTTGGCACCACACGGCCGCAGGGCGCTGCTTGCGACATTGGCGCTTATGAATTGCCCGCTGCGTCGATACCAACTGCTACCCTTGCGCCGACCGAGACATCGACGCCAACGGAGACACCAACGCCGCTACCCTTCAACGTGACGCTGAATGGCACGGCCTGTCACCTCCATGATGCCATCACGGCCGCCAATAGCGAAACCGCAACCGGTTCCTGCCCGGCGGGCAGCGGCGCCGATACTATCTCCCTCTTAGCAAACATCAACTTGAATACAGCATCAGCACACGCTGGCGCTCCGTATTACCTGACCCAGATTAAATCAGCGATAACGATCCAAGGCAACGGATATACGATCAGTGGACATGGCACCGGCTTGCGCGAGGACAGCGGTTACAGTTTCTTCTATATGTTTCCCGGCGCCAGCAGCCTCACGCTTAACAATGTGACGATTCGCAACGGCAGCCAAGTGGTCAGAAACAGCGGTGGCACAGTTAACATCACAAACAGCACCATCGAGAATATATGGGACGAAACGGCGATCTCAAGCGGGAATTTCACCAGCAGAATTATCGAACCGGGGCGCACGTTCATCGCAACTTTGACTATCTCCAATACCACGATACGCAATGTTGAAGATCACTTCATCAGTCGGGAGCGGGGCGGAGGCGCGATTGTTGTCGGGCCCGGCAATGTAAGCATCTCGAATAACACGATCAGCAACAATCTGCGAGCTATTCCAACAGAGCATATGGCGGCGGGCTTTTCATCAACGGCGCGACAATTTCCATCAGCAACACGACAATTAGCAGGAACTCAGCGCACGGCTACGGAAGCAGCGGCGGGGGGATCTATGTCAAACAAGGGGTTGTCACCATCAGCAACAGTACCATCAGCGGAAATGCTGCGACTTCCACAGGCGTCGGCGGCGGCATCTGGATTGAAGGCGGCAGCGTTAGCATCAGCAACAGCACCATCAGGAACAATAGCGCAAACAGACATGGCGGCGGCATCCGCGTATCGAACGGGGACCTGACACTCAAGCATGTCACGGTGGCAAATAATTCAGCTGGAAGCGGCGGTGATCTATCGATACTACAGAACGGCGACTTTGAGCCTACCGAGGCCATCAGATCAGTAGCAGGCTATGGGGCCAATGTGATCATGGTCAACAGCATTATTGCGGACAGCACAAGGGGTGGAGATTGCGTCGGTAGCTTGGATCAGAACTTCCACAACCTGATCCAGGACGGTTCCTGTTCGCCGGCATTGAGTGGTGATCCGAAGCTGGGCGCGCTCACCGGTTCACCCGCCTACTTCCCGCTGCTCAATGACAGCATAGCCCTCGGCGCGGCTGATTCAGCATACTGCCCGGCCACTGATCAAGCGGGCAACACACGCCCAAGTCCCGCCAACACCAACTGCGACATCGGCGCTTATGAATCTTCTCTTGTGGTAGCGACGGCAACGAACACGCCAACAGCGACAGCCACTCCTACAGAGACGCCAACCGAGACACCCACCCCGACAGACACCGCAACGCCAACAGATACACCAGCGGCGACCGAGACCTGCGTAAATGTCGGTCCGGGAGCTTATTGGCTGTTCTTTGAAGACAATTTCTTGAGCGGTCTCATCACTGTCTATCCAGCAAGTGGCTGCGAGGAATTAGAGATCACAGAGATCTCAATCGGCGAGGACGGCTATGTCTATACCACAGACGGGCAAGCCGCTGCCTTAGCGCTCTGCGCGGCCGCCCATAATGATGGCAACACATATAGCGTGCTGATGTACGCAAAAAACACTGATGTCTGGCAGTGCATTCTGGCGTTCACCGCCACGCCCGGGCCCGCTGAAACCGATACGCCGCTCCCTGCTGCTACCGATACTCAAATTCCGCCGACCAATACGCCAGCGCTGGTGGTGGATAGTGGCGTCGCCACGGATCGCGCGGCGCTGGTCGCCTTGTATAACAGCACGGATGGCGACAACTGGGCGGACAACACCAACTGGCTAAGTGGCGAGCCGATCGGCGATTGGTATGGCATCACAACTAACGCTGATGGACGCGTCGTGGAAATAGATCTTCGTGACAATAGCGTGGGCGGCACGCTCCCGTCGGCGCTAGGCAACCTCTCCGAATTAAAGATTCTAAACCTGAGTTGGAACAGACATAAATCTAGCGAACCCCCGGTGGTCGTAGCTGGGCCGCCCACAAACCTGGGTGTAGGCTGGGATGGAGGATTGAGTGGGCCCATACCAGCGGAAATAGGCAATCTGTCAAAGCTTGAGAAGTTGTATTTGAACGTCAACTTTCTCAGTGGGTCAATTCCATCTTCACTGGGCAATCTTTCCAAATTGGAGCGTCTGTACGCCCACGCAAACCTGCTGACCGGACCTATCCCCTCATCGCTTGGCAAACTGTCGAATCTGACTCGGATAAGCTTCGGCCTTAATCAATTGAATGGATCTATACCGTCAGAGCTGGGGAATCTCGCCAATTTAGAGATGCTCAGGCTTGGTTCCAATAAGCTCAGCGGAACTATTCCGACATCACTGGGTGGCCTCAGTAACCTGAAATGGCTGAGTCTCAGTAATAATGAATTGAGCGGGTGTATCCCTGAGGCGTGGCAGAGCTTGCCATCGTCCGATGACGAATACACCCCCTTGCATGACTTGTCGTATCTGAATCTACCATACTGTACACTAGCGACACAGACTGATACGCCCACGGCAACAGCGACTGATACACCGACAGCGACGAATACGACTACACCAACCGCGACCAACACACCCGAACCAAGAGCGATAGAGAACGGGGCAAACAGCGATGGGCGCCACTGCGTAGTGAGCATATTTGGATATTTTCCGGTGCCGGAGAATAACTTCTTGGCCGCGGGCCTGTTTTTGTACGGGGATGATGAATGCAGTCAAGGCGACGGAGTTGAATTTCCGGTCACAGGTAACTACGGGACGGCCTATTCCCCGACAGGCAGGGAAGCGGCGGCGGCGATCTGCCAACGAGAGAATGCGGATGGCTACGATTACAGGGTCGGTCCCTTCACCTTGCATCCGGATCTCTACGTTTGCATTCGGGGCGAAGCGAGCGCCGCGGCCAGCGATACGCCTTCACCGACTGCGACACCATCGCCAACAGCGAGCAACAGCGAGCAACACGCCAGAGCCAACCACCACCAACACGCCGCTGCCGACGAATACCACAGTGCCGCCGACCCATACGCCCGCGCCAACTCCAAGCGGATTCTGCGTTCTGGTCGGTCCCGGCACCTATTGGCTGTTCCCCAACGATCGCTTCTTAAGCGGCCTTATCACCGTCTACGCTGGCAGCGACTGTGGCCAGCTTGACATCACTCAAAGCTCAATCGGCGAGGGCGGCTATGTTTACACTAGCGCCGGACAAGCCACTGCGATGGACCTTTGCGCAGCGGGCCATGGCGATGGCTCAACTTATACCGTTGTCCCTGTGCCTGCCAATACCGATGTCTGGCAATGCGCGCCGCCGCCAGCAGACAGGCCTGAACCTACATCGACCCAAACATCCGTACCCCCAAGCAACACAGCGCTACCGACTGCAACCGAGACGTCTACAGTAGCCGCGACCGATTCGCCGCCGCCAACAGCGATAGAGAAGCAGGCAAACAGCGATGCGGGTCACTGCTTACTGAGCGTATTTGGATATTTCCCGGTGCCGGGGAATAACTTCTTGCCTGCAAGCCTGTTTTTGTACGGCGATGATGAATGCAGTCAAGGCGACGGATATGTATATGACGCTCCCGGCAGCTATGGAACGGCCTATTCCCCGACAGGCAGGGAAGCGGCTGCGGCGATCTACCAACGAGAGAATGCCGATGGCTTCGATTACACTGTCAGCCCCTTCACCTTGCATCAGGATCTCTACGTTTGCGTTCGCGGCGAAGCGAGCGCCGCGGCCAGCGATACGTCTGTACCGACTGCGACCAACACGCCCGTGCCAACCGCGACCAATACGCCTTCACCAACTGCTACGAACACACCCGAGCCAACCGCAACCGACACACCATCGCCGACGGCGAGCAACACGCCTGTCCCGACGAATACAACAGTGCCGACGGCGACAGACTCGCCTGTTCCTGACGGAAAAGATACAACCCAACAGGAGGCAGCCGACACCTGTGTTCACGCCAGTGGGGGGATTTACGTCAGCTTCCCCGCCAACAGCTTCCTGATCGGCGCGATCAGCCTGTACACGGATAGCGACTGCCAGATCAGCAATAGCCAGACCAACACCCCTGGCAGCTACGGGATCGTTTACACCGCCGCCGGACAAGAGCGCGCGCTGAACTCTGCGCCGCCGGCAATGACAACGGCATGGCATTCACAGCAAGAAGCGGCTCTTTTAGCAACAATATTTGGCGCTGCGACCCACAGACCGCGACCAACACGCCCGAACCCGCCGATACGCAATCCATTCAGCCGCAGCAACAGGCAGTTGAACCGACAGCAGTGTCCGCAGTCATAGAAGGCAGCGACGCAACGGCGACCAACACGCCCGAACCCACCGCCACCAACACGCTTGTCCCGACGAATACGACAGTGCCGCCGACCAATACGCCCATACCAGCGGCCAGCAACACCGCCATACCGGAAAGCGCGAAGCGGATCAACAGCGTCACTCTCCTGAGCGACCAGCCCGGCGTACTCGTTGTCACATGGAATCTGCCGTCAGCGTCACCGGGTGACTACCGCCTCAGTTGGGCGCGCGTTGGCGAAGGCTTCCCCTACTTTAAGAATCCGGGCAATGTCTACCCGACGACAAATTCCTACACCATCACGGACCTGGAACAGGGCGCGCGTTACAAAGTGCGGGTACGCGCCCGCTACGATGGCGGCGGCGACTGGAGCGAGCCGGTCGATGCGGAGGTCATGGCTGCGCCCGTTGCCGCCAACACAGCTGTCCCGACGAATACAGCAGTACCGCCGACCAACACACCTGTGCCGACGAATACAACAGTTCCGCCGACCAACACGCCCGTGCCCGTGGCTAATAGCCGTGATGTTAGCAACGTACAGCTGACAAGCGCTCAGCTAGGCGAGCTTACGGTATCGTGGAATGCGCCCTCGGAAGCGCCGCGGGACTATCGCGTCATGTACGCCCGAGTCGATGAAAACTACAAGTCCTGGAAAGATTCGAGCGGCAATGTCTTTCCGACCGGCGCCTCGATCACACTCACTGGCTTGGACCAGGGTGTGCGTTACAAGCTAAAGGTGCGGGCGCGCTACAACGGCGGTTCAGGCGACTGGTCGGAGCAGTATGAGGCGGATATTGCCGCTTCCTGAGAATAGCGAGAGTAACGGGCGCTCGAATTCTGTAAAGGTTGACCGCTAAGCCGAGCACCCGGCAACTGTTGTTGAATGCGAGCGGTGTGCCGGAATCTCAGATTGTTCTCGCTTATCGTGGGGATGCCATCCCGGCTTAAATTCCGTTTGGCGGCTTCTCTAATGCAGCGCGCAGTATTGTGTTGCTCAGCGTGAGGATACATGAATCTGGAAGCGATTTTGCGCGAGGTTGCCAGATTGACTGCGTAGGAGCGCCTGCAGTTGCGAAGTTATCTCGACCAGGTCCCCGAGAAGGTTCCACGGTTAACCCCCGCAGAAAAGACTCAACGATTAAATGCGGCGCTGGATGCGATGGGAGATGGTCTTAGCCCAGCGGAGCTTGACAGCATGACAGCGGCGATGATAGGGGAATACGGCAACCCCTCAGAAGAGTCCGATAGCGATCCGCGCGACTAAGGCATGGCGGCCCGCATCCTGGCAAGAATCTCGACAGGTTCGTAGACGCTCACCGGTGCTCAATCCGAGCCATCCAGTACGCCGATGTAGGCTTGCGTTGTCTTGACATCAACATGCCCCAGGTTCTGCCGGATCACCTCGGTGGAAATGCCCGCCTTGAAGAGATTCCGGGCATAACTGCGGCGCAAATCATGCGGCGTTACGGACCTCCGCTGCCTCCTGATGGCGCATATCACCGCGGCCTTGCCTCATTCGGATGAAGACCGGTCCCGACTCCCGTCCGTTCAGCCACAGCTCGGTAATCTGGCGCGCCCACAACATATCGCCAAAGGGCGCCATGCGCGCCTTGGCGCCCTTGCCAGCTTTCACGCGCAAAGCCGGTACGCCGCCATAGGTCTGATAAAGATCACTAATCTCCAGCTGGACGACTTCGCCCTCGCGCAGTCCGGTCGCCAGCAGCAGGACGATCATCGCCACATCGCGCCGGCCACGTAGCCGAGATAGATCGGGGCGCATCATCAGGGCCGCCCCTTGCGCCGGCGTCAAGCGAATATGCCGGCTGTCTGCTTCGTCCTGGACGCTGATGGTCGTCACTTTTGAGTGCTGCGGATCAATGGCGCGCATCAGCCGCAGCTCAAGCTCGTCCGCCATAGCTTTAATAGTGGCGAAGTCCGCTGCGGCGTATTCCTGCTGCAGGTGATTCACCAGGGCGGCGCGTTGTTGTGGGTTCTCAACCAGCGCTTTGTAACTGCGGTGGATGCTGGACAGATGAACGCGGGCGCTGGCCGGCGCGAGTGTCTCCATGAGTAGATCGCGATAGCTCGTCAGGGCGGGCTGGTGCAGAACGCGTCCGGACTCAGCCAGCCAGCGATTATAGCGCTTGATCTGTGAGACGACGTTTTTGTTGTCCGAATGGGGCGGAAGTTGCACCTGCGGAATGAGGTCTGGAAGTCGTGAATTTACCATGGAAATAGTATAGCATAAAGTGTCGTATAATTATGGAAATGCGACACTTTACTGCTTTCAGATGCGCTCACACATCTATGCCGACTTGGGCTGGTCTGTGAAGGAACTCCGTGCCCAGAAGCAACGGACCTGTGTCCCTGCTTGTGAAAGGTAAATGACATTTACGTCTTGCTTGTCGTCTTGTATGCTGCCTTATGGCACCGCGATGGAATCACTTGCATGTGTTCGATTCAGTGCGATGCTGTCGAAACAAAAGTGCCCCTAACTTCACAGGTGTGATCTCATGGAAGTCAGAAAGCCCCTCAAAGACAAGTTGATGCGCGGATCAAAGCGCCGACATCCTGCAGGGTCTGCCGACGAGCCGACCAAAGCAGAGATTATGGAAGATATCCGCGTCGGCTTGCAACAGGCAGCGGCTGGTGAAGGCCGCCCTGCACGTGAAGCGTTCAGAGAACTCCGCCGGAAAACCGCTGGTAACGTTCAATCTCGTTAAAGTATGGCCGAAGTTTAAAGATCGACACGAAGCTTTCGTGAGGAAGCATCATAACGTCATCAAGCAAGCTAAGAAACCCATTCAGCGGCTTGAAAACGGGGGAGCGCCTAGGGCTAGAGTTCACCAATGCGATACCAGGTCGCTGAAAGCGACTACAGTCAGATCATCAACTGTAACGACCTATTTCTCGTCATCAGTCGGTAGAGTGGTTCAGTTTCTGCTGCAATGGTGGCTAGTTTGCGCCTGTCGCCAGCAATGTACGTAGCCTTGCAGCGTCACCGGTTTGCCTCGACAGTCGTCAGGATCAAGCACACCGGTTACACCCCCACGCGGTACACCCCCACGCCTGTGGGGAAAACGTCGTGAGACTCCGATTGACGACATGCTGGAGCGGTACACCCCCACGCCTGTGGGGAAAACCTGATCGGCGCGCAGGGCATCGGCAAATCGTACGGTACACCCCCACGCCTGTGGGGAAAACGACGGGCTTGTACACGCGGGAAGTAGCGGACGACGGTACACCCCCACGCCTGTGGGGAAAACAGTTGCATCGGGATCTTCGCAATCGCGCCCGACGGTACACCCCCACGCCTGTGGGGAAAACGGCGCGACCAAATGGAACGGATTGAAGGCACGGGGTACACCCCCACGCCTGTGGGGAAAACAAGGGGACGATCCATAAGACAATGATACCCTACGGTACACCCCCACGCCTGTGGGGAAAACAATGCTATAAGAGCGTCAAAACCATCAGTGCCCGGTACACCCCCACGCCTGTGGGGAAAACTCAATTCTGGAGGGCGATTATCGCTGTCTGTTCGGTACACCCCCACGCCTGTGGGGAAAACTACATTCCTTGGTGCGTCTATCGCTGGGAACGCGGTACACCCCCACGCCTGTGGGGAAAACTCAACGACCGTATCAGCCGTTGTCTTACGAGACGGTACACCCCCACGCCTGTGGGGAAAACCCTTCCGTAATAAAACGTAAGATTCACAGAACCGCGTTCTGAGTGGCCTACTCCTTGTTCAAACTTAACGGTCCTCCACGTCCCCTCCGGCCGGCAACGGTCGCCTGACCAACTGCAGGCCATCGATGTCGACAATCTCCCGCCGCGTATTGCCAAACACGCGGACCGCGAACCGTTGCTCGTTGTTGGTCGTCCACATCTGGATAACTCCTCCCTCACGGCAGGCAGCACACGCTCGTTCCCACAGGCGATCCCGCACCATCGCCGTCAAATGACCCAGAAACACCCCTGGATGTGGTTCGATCAGCCAGCGCGATAACTCCCCGCGTAAGCCGACAGGTACACTTTCCATGATCATCACGACCATGCTTCGTCCTCCTCAAATAGCGCGTCCCAATCGATATCATCGATCAACGGACCTGGCAATGCGCCATCTTCATCATAATCCGGCTGCGGCTCTTCCTGCATTTCCAGTAGCGCGTCAATATCGGGCAAAAGACGCTGCAGCAGCTTCGCCTCTTTGAAGCCTTCACGACAACGGCGGCGAACATGCGCATCGATATCTGCCTTGCTGAGGGCGGCGGTCTCGAATGCTATGGGAATCGAAAGCTCAGTCTTGTACAGGTCGGCGATATCGTAGACAAACGACAATTGCTTGCCCGTATGGATGAAACCTAGGCCCGGTGAATATCCCCCACTCACAATGGCAGCGTGACAGAGACCGTTCAGTAATGCGTTCGCCATCGACAGCGAACGATTTACTGGATCGGAGGCATCCCAGTCGTTGCGTGTGTAGCGCCTGCCTCGCCATTTCACGCCATAGCGTCGGCTCATGAGTTGATAGGTATTTCGGACGCGCACACCTTCGTGACCACGGATTTGTTCCAGGCTCAGGTCCGGATCCAGTACTTCATCAAAACGTTTGGTATACATCGCCAGCGCTACCTTGCGCCGCGTTTGCGGATCGGACACCAAACTCGCCTGCTTCAACAAGCGGTATGCCTTGCGTGTTTCGCCCGTCCCCTGAGCGTAGAAGCGAGTAGAGTCCTCGCCGACCCAGACGATAGAGCAGCCGTTTTGTGCCAGCAGTTTCACCGCTTCGTGGGTAATGCTGGTGCCTGGTCCCAGCAGCAAAAGCGAAAGCGAAGCAATCGGCACAGCGACCTTGCCATTTTTGTCCACCAGTTCCACAGCATTGCGATAACGTTGGACGACAGCTCGTTCCACGTAGACATAACTGAGACTGTCGCGCAGTTTGGGCAGGATGTGCAAATCTTGCATTTCACGCCTCCAATATTAGAGCGGTGGCAGTTCGAGTGTTTTTACTGCCTATACTTCCAAGCTTGACTGAAGCGATGAAACTTCAAGCCGGGTAAGGCACAGAAAGCAAACCACAGCCAAAAGCTTTTGCGCTGCCAATACCGTTTTGCAGCGACTCCACAAATGCCCCCGGCTCACTGACCTGCAGTACGCCCTCAAACTGCACCACATGCCAAGTCTGTTTGCGCCGCTTGCCGTGCAGCTTGCCTAGCTTTACGCTGCGCACATTCAGCGGTTTGACTGCGAAGCCGTGCGTTTCGCCTTTGCGCTGCAGCCATCCTGCCAACTCATCTTCGGCTAAGACGGCGTGTCGCTTGCCGGCGCGCTTGACCGTCGGATTGGCTTGCAGGCGGAATGGCAACCGCGATCCCTCGCTGACCTGTGGTTCCACCGTACGCACCTCAGGCAGTTTGCACAGATAACGCGGATCGCTCAGCCGTTCGGCTTTTTGCCAATCCGGAAGTTCTTGCGATTGCACTAGAATGGTGACGTATGGCTGTCGCCGCGCCTGCTCCACGCGGTAGAGGACACGCTCTTCCGGCGGCAATTGCTCGGTAAAAGCACATAGCAGCGTACGATGCAATTCATAACGGTCGCTGAGATCGCGCCGCGCTGGTCGATGTCGTAGGTTGATCAGCAGTTGCGAGAGAAACACACCTAAGCCTCCTCTTGATAGCCGGGATAAGCCACCGATTCTCGGCGCAGCCGTCGCGGGACGAAACGCCTGGGCTTGAACGAGACTGGCTGGTCATTTCGCACGACTGAGCCGTTCGCGTCATCTTCGATCAGCAACTGCAAGCGTTCGTCCACTCGCGCGTCGCCACCCAGGTAACGGTAATTGCGCAAGGCGCTCTCCAAGTCTTCGTCTCGCAACCCATCCGGCAGCCAGACTCGCTCACAGGGTAGAAATGCCTTGCGCCCGAAAAACAGAAACCAGCGCGGCTGCTCAAGCGCGGCTTGCAAGGTTTCGAGCAGGGTACGCTCCCCATCCAAACCCACCAGAAATTTAGCATCCGACAGATAGTAGCGGTCGGACAAGATAGCATTCTTGCGCTCAATGCTGCCGCTGACTTTGTAGTAGCCATCTATGCCCGCGGTATGGAAATCACGCAATATCGTTCCCTGTTGATCAATGCGCACTCCCATTTTCATCGCGCGCAAATCGACAATTGGCTCGTGACGTGGGCGCCCTAGCGCAGCGCAGAGCAAACCGACTATCCCGCTCTTTGATGGCTCGCGACCGGTATCACGATGGCTGAAGTGGCTCTGCGTCCCCCAGGATTGCAGGGGCGCGCTAATTCGCAAGAGTAGTGTCGCCATGAGTTACACTCCGTTCAACGAAGCAGTCATGACGCCGATCCATTCGCCCAGGTTTGCTACCGTCGCGTCCGCCAATTCCTCCGAGGCCAGCTCATATCCGCGCGGATTCAGTGCCGCGATACTTGGATTGCCAAGGCGGTAAGCCCCTTCAACCTGATCCCAGTATTCGCTGAGCGCCTTTATCGATGGCTCGGCATAACCACTGTCACGCTTGCTGCGCACTGCCCTTTCAAAGGCATTGGCCAGCGATTGACCGTCGTTGTCCGGTCGCGCAACAGCCAGCAGGAAGTCCGGCGCATGCTGATTGACGAAGGAGTTCTTCATGCCAGAAGGCACGACGAGCGCGAATGCCTTCATGAATGCGCCGACTGTTTGCCGGGCAAGGTCCGCCTCGCCGCCGAGGTTCATGGCGAGTTGCTCCCAATCGATGCGGACGCAGCGGTAGTAGGTGGCGGAGTTAAAGGGGACCAAGCCGAGCATACCGGCGCCGCTAGTATCTTCCGGCGTGAAGTCGTCCACGGCGGTGAAATAGTCGAACTCCGCTGTGTTGACTTCATGTGTTGATATCGCATGCGCCACTTGGCTAGCGGCGTCGATATTGAGTGCCGGCTTCTCCGCCAGCATGCGTCCGAATAGCGCAATGTCCGGCGCTGAAGTGCGGTTGGCCAACTGCTTGACCAAGCCCTTGCCGAACTGCTTGATATCCGGCGTCGTACCAGCTTCATGAGCATCGCTAAGGCATTGCGCGATCGCTTCAATCTCGTCATCGCTGATGTAAAGCAGGACGCTTGTTTCTTGCTCCGATCTGCGGTCCATCTTGGCATAGAGATCACCGGCGATTGCCACCGCCTGCTCTTCTACCCAGGCGCGATCAATGTCGTCCTTCTCCATTCTGTCCGCGATATGTTTCACCAGCTTTTTTGTCCTCGTACCGGTTGGCACGGCGACTGCGCTTTTGAAAACATTGGACACACGCATGGCGCGCTTGGCCGATTGTGAAGATATCCGCGCACGCCGGACGCCGCCAAAGAGTGCCTCCTTGGGGTTGCCGGTGTCATCACGATTGAGGTTCGATGGCGCGAAGCTCTGAATGGCATGCAATTCGATAATCATCGGTCGGATTTCCTTTCTTATGCTGATTTGGATTCGGATTGATTGGCTCGCCAGAAGGCGTCAGCCCAATGACGCTGCACGAAGCGCTTGGGATGATCCCAATTGCGCAGGTCGGCCATGAGCTGATGCCAGTTGATGGCGATATCCTTGGCTTTCAAGATGCTGATTTGCTGTCGCAGGCGCGGCTCCAGCGTCTCCCGCCGCATACGCAGCAGCTGTACAAAACGGCGTTCGGTCGCCTCCGCGCTGCCTTCATCGGCAGCCAGCCGCCGCAGATGATCGCCGATGTTGCCGGACGATATCGAGGACGGGTGCAAGGCGAAGAGCGAGGCGATCATGTAAATGTCCGCTTCGTTCCAATCGTGCACGAAAGGGACGACGTAGGGGAACATTGCCGGTTCTTCGCCCGGCTGCGCGCCCAGCCCACGCCGCAATGCCGCCAGCATGGCGCGGTCTTCGGCGCGCGCCTGCAGGTAGGTGACGAAGGGATCTTCCTTCGTTTCAAAGGTACTCATGCATACCTCCTATTCATTGAGTAGTTCATTCAATTGTCGGCGTAAGTAGCGCTCCGCGTTGATACCCCCTTTCAGTGCCCAGGGACTGTCGCCGGCCAGATTTGCCGCGTACTGCCAAGCGCCCAGTGCTTCGCGTCGCAGCGTCGCCGCCCATTCACCCATCGCCGTATCACTATCGTCAACCAGCGTCTCGATGAAGCGCCAGAAAAGCGGCTCCAGCGCGATCCAGTAGCGCTCGCGGGCGCGCCATTGTTTGACCAGTTTGTTGCGATCATTGTTATCCGGTTTGCCATCGGCCCCGCGCTTTAGCACATACTCCGCCAGCATATTTAAAGCATTACGCAACTTGACTGCGCAGTCCTCAGCTTGTTCGAGCGCTTGCCTGACATCGCTGACATGTTGCTCATTGCGCAGCATACCTAATGGCAAGGGCGTGAGTTCCTGGCGATGAAATATTGTTTTCGCCTTGACCGCCATTAAACCGCTTGCCATTAGTTGGAGCCGCTTGTTCTCCGGCAAAAATCCCCACTCAAGCAGTCTCGACCACCACCTAATAACCTTGGGCAACTGGTCGTCATCGTTTTGCGGCAACATGCCATGATAATCACGCCACAGCGCCCTATTGGAATCAAAGCGCAGGATGACAAATTCATCTTCCTTGTCCTTTTGCTTTCGTCGCAAATAACAATTCTGCGGACAATAAACTCGATCATGTAACTTCCCGACGGGCGCAATCCTTGTCTCTTTGACTCTTAGTCCATTTCGCGTCTCCAACGGAATCAGCAGGACATGATTTGTTTGCCAAGTCAGGTAGTCTAGGTAACCAGCAGGCGAGAGCTTGAGCATCTCCTTTCCGACGTTGCGCCCGCCCACTGGATCTTCACGTTCCCATGCCGGCATGTCACGTGCCGTCGATCGCATCACGCTATCGTGAGGATAGCGAAGGAGATTCAATGCAAGTGTTTCAAACAGATTGTCTCCGCGGGCAAAGAATACGACGCCGCGAGACCATATGCTGTCCGCATGATTTGGTGTCTCTTTGCCGCTCTTCCCGCCACCGAGTCGAAAAGCCTGCGCTTGCAGCAATATCCTCGCCGCCTTTGCCGGGTAAAGCGGTTGGACGTTGTCCGCCGTTTGATGGGTAAAATGGACGCTGTGATTTTGCATTGTCTGGGCAAGATGGCTATAGATGGCGGCAGTCTTAACACGATCATCAACTACCTGATAAAACGGCCGCATCGGATGAAATAGGTCAAAGCGGTCGTACCACTCGGCAAAATAGCCGTCCAAAGATTTCATGTCGAATTCGCCTGCTCGCCGCAGCTCACTCCATTCCCGCGCGCTTGCCGGACCGAAGTTCCGATGCAAAATTGCTAGCAGCAATGGCATGATCGCCGCTGATTGAATCGGCGTCTCGCAAGAGATTTCCCGTATTTCCTGCGTGTTGGCGAACAAGCCACGCAAACTGAAGTCTTTCAATCCGCCCGCGCCTGTAATGCAGGGTATCCACTTCTCATCAATGAGGTTAAATGTGACGTTCACGCGTCCTCCTCTAGAAAGATTTCTAAACCGTATTCTCTCGTCAATCGCAGCGCGTATTTGCTTTCTGGAACATTGAAGAGCCCATCATCGAATGTCACGACGCGAGCAAATTTCAACTGAGCTTTACTTTTCCACTTTTCGTGTTCACGCAATCGTTCCAGTCCGTCTTTAACTTCCGCTCTGCGAACAGTCACCTTGTATCTAAGCAACTCGTCAATGTCTTCTTTGCTGGGTACGCGATTGAGTCGACTTTCCATTTCCCGATTTACGATACATATGATATCCACGCCGGGCTTTATGTCTCGCGTCGAGACATGGTTTTCCAAGTTGTCTTTCAGCCTAAACGAGTTGGAGTCAATCATTTCTTCGTCCCCCGGCTCGCCAATGACATACTGCGCGCCCCGGAACGTACTGTTCGCAGATCCTAGCTCCATCTTCCCATACGCAGCGCGCAGCTCCTCGGCGAACTCCAAATGCTCGCAATCCTCGCTGTACACAAAATCCATCACCGCATCAATGTCATCCGGCGTACTCAGCGCGCTCATGTCGCGCAATTTTAGCCAGGTCTTCAGCAGGAAAAAGCGCTCGTAAATCACTTCATCAACGCCGAAGCACGGCAGCCCATCATCATTTAGTTCAGGTTCTCGCCAGAGCAATGTCGGCTTTGTCATATGCAGCGGACGCGCCCCGCGCTGATGCCGCTGTAAACGACCGACACGCTGAATCAGCAGGTCGATCGGCGCCGTTCGGCTGATCATCAGGTCAAAGTCGAGGTCAAGGCTCTGCTCGATGATTTGCGTGGCGACCAGAATCGCGCGCTGCGGGCGGTCGCCGTCCTTTCCAAATGCCTCTAGCACCTCGTTTTCTATGTCGCCGCGCCAAGCGGGAGGATAGCGCGCATGAAACAGCCAAATCACGTCCGCAAGTTCTTCATCACCGCGCAGATGCCGAGCAACTTCAATCGACTCGTCAACCGTGTTGCAGACGATGGCGATGCAGCCGCCCGCGGCAGAACGTGTCTTTACCTCGTGTAACAGGCTGTCGAGATCGGCCGGAATCGCTTCGATATGAACAGTCCGCGTTTCGGGCGGTGGCAAGCGATGCGTCCGTACACTGCCATCCTGCTCCACCACTGTCAGGCGTGGGTAAGGCGTATTCAGCGCATTCTCAGAGTCGGTTGCGCCGACGGCTTCCAAGAGCGCTTGGCGATTCTGCCGCGCCAAAGTAGCTGAGAGGAGGATCATTGGCGTCTCCAGAGTGTGCAGCCAGCTCAACAGGCGCTCGATAATGACATTCATATAGCTGTCGTAACTGTGAATCTCATCAAAGATGACGACTTTGTGGCTCAGCCCGAACTGGCGGACGAAGTGATGCCGCGCCTGCAAGACGCTCAACATTGCTTGATCGATGCTACCGACACCGTGGGGCGCCAGTAGCGCGCGCTTGCGGTTCCGGAACCAGTCCTCCGCAGTGACGCCGCTTTCGTCGCCTTCGCGCTGCGGTCGTTCCTGTATTTGCTGATAGAGTGGTTGCTGATCCGCCTGTCCATGTACCAGGTGAAGGTTGACGTTTTCGCGTGGGTAGCGCTTCTCCAGGTACTCAACAAAGCGGCCAAACATCTGATTGCTCGTTGCTTGCGTCGGCATGGCGATGTAGCTGCCGCCCAAGCCGAAGCGGTTGATCAGCATATCAGCGATGTGCAGTGCTAGCTCAGTCTTGCCGCCACCGGTTGGGTACTCGACAAGAACAAGGCGCGGCGCCTGCCGCAGAGGGCTTAACGCTTCGATGCCCTCGCGTTGCAATTCATTAGGCGCGAACGGGAAGACGCTTTCAAACTCGGCTTCACGGCTGTCTGGCTTCCAGCCCAGAAATCCGAATCCGCTTAAAGCTTTCAATGCATACTTACGGACGCGCTCCAGATACTCGTGCAGGTCGATGGGGCGCTCTTCGAACGGAAAATATGTGCTGTCGGAACCAATCCAGTCACAGACTGAAACGAAGCCCGATAGAAAAGCGGCATAGACATTGAAGTCATTGGCAGTCGATGGCAAAGCGATTTCCGGCACGTCCAAAAGGCCTTTCAGCTCGCAAAGGATCGCGTCTTGGAGTTCCCGCCAGCGCTCTTTGCCGGCCGATGCTTGATCCATTTCGGTGCTGGTAATCCAATCGCCGTGATGACCGCCGATGACTGCTGCTAATTGACTTGCCTGCATCTTGTTCAGATCTTTTTCCGCCAGCCAGCGAGACAAGATGACCGCCGATAGGATGCCATGAGATGTGTCTTTGGAGCGTTCGCGCAGGCGCACGTCCATGTCGCAGAGCGCGTCATACAGATCGAGCGCTTTTTTCTGAAAGGCCGGCGTCGCCTTGCCGATGTCGTGGGTGGCCGCCAGCAGCGCCATTTGTTGTCGCGCCGCTTCTTGCTCCAAGCCGAGCGTCTTCGCCAACCAGGCTTTCTGCCCGTCTCCCAGCACCTGCTCCCACATGCAGCAAGCCACCGCCGCCACGTCCAAGAGATGGTAGATCAGCAAATGATAAGTGGTGGTTTCAGCTTTAGGTTTGCGCTTCGGTTCGCGCTTCGCCCATAGGCGATATACGAGTGACTGATTGTCAGCGCCGGTCTCGAGTCCAAGACCGTACTGCTGCGCTTGACGCATCACACTGCGCATCAAGCGCAGACGCAGTTCCGGCGGCTCTTCGACCACCACGCCCGAACCCCAACTGCGTATCCAAGGCGCCATCTCCTGAGGCGCTGACACCTTGACGCTGTAGACAACATAGCCATCGACATCTTTGTGAATGAACTGAGTAGGATGCCAGATGCTTTCAAGCAGGCGATCATAGTGCCGCGGCTCGAAGCGCAGCACTACGGACACAGGATCGCCCTCGCTGCTCCACACCCCAGGACCGTCCAAAACCTGATTGGAAGCGTACTATATCGGCGATATCGAATCGCTCGTCAGTGATCTGAATATCTTGAATGCGGTCGAGTTTCAGACTAAGGCTGATGTACACCTCTCCATCGCGGCTGCCATCGCAGAGCACATAGAAGCCATCCGACAGGGGATTGCTGACGAAGCGATAGGGGCGAATGCGCCAGCGCGATGGAGCGGCGCGGTTAGGCGGAAGATAGCCCACCCAGACTTCTCGCCGGCGTCTCTTGGCTTGAACGAGGGTAGTGAAGATGCGCGCCCCTTCTACATTGTCTTGCCCGGAGCGAAGTCGATCCTGTAGCTCACCCGCCAGATGCGGATGAAGCTTGATCGCCAGTTTGTTGATGAGGGAACGGACGATCCGGGATTGCGTCGTGTGGGTGGTCAGCGCCCTTTCCAGAGCGAGGAAGAGGAACTCCCCTTCTTCGCTAGTGAGCTTGAGTTCGACAAAGTAGCTCTCATCAAGGAAATAGCGCTGCCCTTCGAGATAGATGGGGACACCCATGTCTTCAATTAGACGGATGTATTTGTGGGCGGTGCTTGCGCCAATATGATATTTCGTGACGATTTCGCCGCGGCTTATACCGTATGGCGAATTTGCCAAGTCCTGAATGATGTCGAAAATGATGTTGACCGTTTCGCGTAATGCCATCAGCAGCTTCCTTCTCTAGGCACATCGTAACTGTATCGACGCGCGAACGCGCCTTCTGATGCGCACTTTCATTCGACACCATGCCCTCTCCTTTGGATTTGGACGGCGCCCAAAAATACGTTCTTCTATAAAGTGGCTGAATCTCTATTGCTCACTCGGCTAAAGGCATCGACTCCGAACCGTTCTAAGTTCCGGCGTGGGCATTATCCTCTAGCCCCTTCGAGACGGCACTCTCTTTTTTGCCTAAAAGCCGCAGAAATTCGGGAAAATCAGGACACATGTCCGAATGCTGGTTATGGTGTTTATCTTCGGTGGCAGCGTTGCGCAGAATCCGCTTTAGATTCCAATTGTCCGGGTCGCGGCGCTCAAGGAACGCCAGCGCCGCGCGCCAGTCGTTCTTCTTGATTGCCGCCGAGCGAATGGACTTCACCATGTCGATGCGGAGATTGGCCCCCGCTTTCTGCACCTCTTTGTATAACGTGAAGTAAAGTTCCCGCTTTTCCTCGTGGCGGCGAAGGTGAACTTGCCCCGATTTTGTAGACAGCGCTGTTGTCCAATAGAATCAGGTAAGGAAGGCAGGTAGGAGTGTGATGGTGAAGTATCCAGACGAGTTGAAGCGTGAGGCGCTGAATTTAGCGGCGAAGCCCGGTAGGACGGTGGCCCAGGTGGAGCGCGACTTGGGCATTACGCCGGGACTGATCTACAAGTGGCGGCAGCGGTATCGGGTCGATGAGAATAGCGATGAGCTTAAGCCAAGCGCCGAACGAGAATCCGAGACCGAGATTCGACGCTTGCAAGGCGAGTTGGCGATCGCACGGGAGGAGCGCGACATTTTAAAAAAAGCTATCCAAGTGTTCTCGCAGGAAAGCAAATGGTGAAGTACCAATTCATTCTGGAGCATCGGCAGGAGTTCAGCGTGTCGAGGATGTGCCGCGTGTTGGATGTGAGCAAGAGTGGCTTCTTCGCCTGGTTGAAGCGCGGGAAGAGCCGGCGCGAGCGGGAGGATGCGAGGCTGCTAGCGCGCATCCGGGAAATCTTCGTGGGTAGCGCCCGGACTTATGGCAGTCCGCGTGTCTGGGCGGAATTGTTGGCGAGAGGCTGGCGGGTAAGCCGTAAGCGGGTAGCGCATTTGATGCGGCTTGCCGGCATGTACGCGATTCGCAAACAAGGCTATCGAGGCCGGAAGAAATCGGCAGCGTCGACATCGGCGGCGCCCAATATCCTGCAGCAAGATTTCTCGGCCACGGACATCAACCAGAAGTGGCTGGCGGACATCGCCTACATTGCCACCAAAGAAGGCTGGCTCCATCTCGCTGTGGTCATGGACGCCTTCTCGCGCCGGATTGTCGGCTGGTCTATGAACCGGAGAGCCAACAGCCAGCTGGCGCAAAATGCACTGCTCATGGCAGTGCAGCAGCGTGAATTGCGCGGTCTGCTAATCCATCATAGCGACCGTGGCAGTCAGTACACAGACCAGCGTTACCAGCAGTTGCTGACTGACCGTGGCATACAGCCAAGCATGAGCGACACCGGCAGTTGCTACGACAACGCCATGGCGGAAAGTTTCTTCGCTACTCTGAAGACCGAGTGCGCGAATCACGTCTTTGACACCATCAACGACGCACGGCGCACTATCGCATACTACATAGAGGCATGGTACAACCGCCGCAGACTGCATTCATCGCTGGGCTTTGCCAGCCCTATGCAATTCGAAGAGGCAGAGCATTAGACAAATTCAGCGTCCACCAAAACGGGTCAAGACCAAGGCGCCTGTCGTACTTGCGACGGGATTCGCCCTCTCTGCGAGTTGGCTGCTCAGGGATATCGGGATGCTCAAAGTTGCCCTCGACGAGCGCTCTACCGATTTGCATCCAGCGGTAGTACGTTGAGCTTGGAACCTGGGACAGGTGAAGGCATTCTGATAGTGGCAAGCCCGATTTGATGTGCTTCGCTAGCAACGTGATCTTGGCTCGCTTGAGCGTTAACTTCCGCATCTTCTTCTCCGTAGTCAACTATGACCGGCTGCACACTGTTTGCAGCGGAATCGGCAAAAAATGATACACGCGTATTGTAGCCTGCTAGCATTATATATGAGGAAAGCCTTTTCAAATAGCATTGGGCAGTTTTGCCTCGTGCTTCGCTTTTCGGCTCTAGCAAGTACAGTGTTGGCTCGCACCGTGCATAGCTCATAGCGTTCTGCGGGCGGTATACCCATCTACGGAATAAGGCTTAGTTCTTTGGGGATCTGGCGGATACTCGCCGGCTCTACGTCGGCGCACTTTGGCTTTTTGCAGATAGCAAGCAAGATGACTTTGTCTTTGCGACCAAGGTATGCCACACGAAAACCGCCGCGTTTGCCTTCTCTTGTGCCCGGATTAGAGAGTCGGACTTTGTACACCAAAGCACCAACGCCCTGCAATCTGTCGCCAGGGTGTCTTCCAGCTTGAAGATCGGCAGCTAGTTTCTTTACTTGGTTCCGGAGAGTTCGCCTTCTGTGCGCAAGTTTATTGAGCCTGGATATGAATCTGGGCGTGTAGCCTACGTTCGAGTTCATCGTCATCAAGTTCTAAATCGATCAGCATGTGTGCTTCATCAGCAGGCACCACTTCACCCCGCTTGACTTGCTCCAGACTGACGCGCAGATCTTCCAGGAACTCATTTTGGGCAGCCGCTTCGACTGAATGGCACTTTGCCTGCTCACGCTGTGTCAGTCCGGAGGGCTTTGGCACTCGCTCTTTACTGGTCGAATCCAGCCCCGCTTTGTTTGACTTGCGATTGACCCGTTTCGCTGACGCTGGCATGCAAGTTTCCCTAATCATTCAATATACATCCAGCTTAACATGTCGGCACTTGATCTGCAACGACATGTATGTCGGTCACTAGACGTCATGCTTCGGCTTCAATGACAAAGCTGAGAAGTTTACCAGGCAGCTAGAAAAGGGCGATCTCCCCAGAGATGTCGTGTAGAGAGTCGGCACCGCTGTCTTCAAATTGCAGGTGCGAAACCCAGCTGTGCGAGGGTGGGCACCCAAGGGCTACCTCATCATCGGGACCCTCGACCAACAGCAGGCGATCACGACTCTCATCGATCTTGATATTCTTCACCCGCGAACCTCATAGCTGACTCTGGTAACCGCATCCATGCCAAACTCATTGTATGTCACTGCTTCGATGTTGCCAGTTTGCAGGTTTCGCTCCAAGCGGTGGAAACGGAATTCGTAAGAATCATCGTCCTTGAAGGCTTCGTGGGCTGCCTCGATCATTTCCCAGCTGTGTGTCGTGGCGAAGACTTGCACGTTGTGCTCGCGCGCGGCTTCGCCGATATCATTCCATACATTCTGTTGAACTGAGTAGTGGATGCCATTCTCTATTTCATCGATGAAAAGGTACTCCGGTTTATCACCTCGCATCACCATCAGGATGCTGGCGAAGCGAATTGAACCTTCGCCAAGCAGATGCAAAGGCATCAGGACGCCGTCGACCTCTACCCAAATCCTCCGCCGACCGTCAGGTGACAAGACTTCCACATCTGTTAGACTCGGTTCAAGCTTCTTCAACGCATCGTCTATGGCGATGTGTTGGCCTTCAACTTTAAGCATGCTGTACTTGTCAGTCAGTTCCTCACTGTCTGGTGTGCCCCGTACCGGGGAAAACTGGGACTTCTCCTTTCTGGCTTTGAGGCGTGTTCCCCGCAAATAGTTATCGGAGTTGGCGGAGTCCCTTCCTCGCTCGCGTACACGCGCGCGAGGAAGGCGCTGTAGCCCTTGCCAGCTCTGACGTCTTTCCACTGACAGATAATCAGTACAAATTGTCTGTATGTGAGATTAGATGCGCAGGTGCGTGAATAGATCTCGATAGTGGTCCCGTTCACACTTTTGCATTAGCGTAGCGCAACAGCCATCCCGCACGCAGGCGCTTGACCTTGTCGCTATGATTGGCGCTCGTCCGAGCCGTCAGATTGATTTCGCAGATCGCTGCTTTCTTGACCGTTTCCACAGTGAAATCATCGACATCAAGGTGCGAGGACGTGTCCATGCGCAGGAGACCCGGCACAGCGCCTTCGAGCAGGTGTAGGTCAATCTCTGTCCGCGTGTCCTGTTTATTCCTCGACTTGGCCGGAATCTTCATGCTGGAGGATTTGCTTTCCGACAAAGGTAACGGGTCGATTCGCGCCGGCAGGGTAGGTTGCGCCGACTCCGATACCTAGCCGCTGCGAATTACACACCGTGGTTATCGACGAAGTGAAACACAGCGAAAGTATCACGAAATTGCGTGGAACGTGGAAATAAATTTACATAGTCCAGTGAGTAAGGCAGTGAACAGGTTCCGGCCGATCTTGCCATCCTCAATGTTGTACAGATGTAGTAACCCGAGCGCATGCCTTTCGTCAAAAATCCCCACGGCAGGCAGTGATAGTTTTCAAATCTCTCAGCATCTGTTAATATATCTCTGCACACACATGCAGAGCGGAGGACTAAAATGACCCCGCACTTTTGTCATACCAAAGTGGGCGAGGCGTGACGCGTTGTCAAGCTTGCGTTTGCCAAGGCCCGGTATAGCCGTCCGGCACATCTAATTCAGAACGGTATTGTCACCGCCATCTGATATTGGATATGGTGACGCTCGTGTGGCGTTATCTCTTGACGCATCCGTCTAGCGAACGCAGTCACGGCTGGAGAGTAATCTCACGGCCGGGGATCTCAGTTGCTCTGTTCTTGTCGGGCACGACAGTGTCATGGCTAACACTGATCGTGCAAAGTGCAAGGGGAGTTCGGTTTCGAAAGGGACTGACTCCCCTCATCATAGACATACAACATGACGAGCGAAGGCACAAAGGGCCTGATGACCCAGCCCCATCCGGCTCTGCAAGGCCGAGGTCTCCTTCGGACAAGATCGGTGAGGTCGACACTATGGAACGGGCTGAACGCAATGAGACGGCATTTGTGCTGAGTTTTGTTTTCGGGCTATTTGCTGTCTACGGCATCGCGCATCTTTATCAAGGCAAGATCAAAGAGGGGCTTGTGTGGATGTTTACCAAGGGGCGCATTTACCAAAGTGCCAGGCTGAGGGTCGTGGTGTTTCGGTAAGGTTATTTGTTCAAGGGGAAAACAATGCGACGACTGATTTTGTGTTTGCGCTTCGTGTTGCTGGCTGTTCCGGTTTCGGGCCAGATCGACTATAGGCCGGGCACATGGGAAAGGTCGGTCCGTTCACTATTGAATCATCAGTGTTGGAGCAGTCATGATGTCCGGCTGTCTCAGGTGGTTCGGCATCTTGTTGATTTTTCTTGCCGTGTGCCTCCTAAGTATTGGTGGCATCGAAGCTGCAGATTGGCTAAGTCGGGTGGGAGCACTGGCTACCGTTGGGGGGGTGGTGACGCTGCCGCTATGAAGGCCGCAAGTCATTTTCTGATGTATGTGTTTCTTAGCTTGCCGCTTTTCGTCGTTGGCTTTTTCGCAATGCGCGCCAGCCGTCGGCGCACTGCGCTGGTGCGTCAGGAGTCAGGGAAGCCTAGTTCAGCGTCGTGACGCCTTCGCCTTTTTCCGCGCTGTAGTGTTTCGGGCTGATCTTGCAGAAGTTTGTCGGGTAGCCGCCCCGAACATCAACTTCGCTTTACACACACACGCAGAAAACGGAGCGAGGCGGGGCGACTGCCTGGAAGATACTGGATTGACTGGCACTCGGTCAATCCCCGACGGTGTGGAGGGTACCGGCAAAAATGTTTTCGGTTCGCTATTTGGTAGAGCAAACAAGTTACCGGTTGCGCCGAGTTCGCCGGCAGCGGCGCGCAAACAGAGGTGCAGTTAAGCAGCGGCCCACGACCGGTCTTTTCAGCTGCTCAATGCCTGACTGGTACACTTACCTGATGACGAAATTCCAGAGTGCGACGCACTCACTACTCGCTCTGCCGTGACGTTCAGATTCGGACCGTGATGTTACTCAAAACAGGAGGCTGAAATATGGACAAGGAAGTACAACCGCAGGCAATCGGCATCGAAGATTGGTCGAAGCTGGAGCCGGTCAATGATCCCAGCTTAATCATTCTACTTGATCTCAACCATACACTCGTCTCTGGTAGCCGGGCTACACTCATGCTGCCGGGGAAAAACTACGGGGAAAAGATCCTCAATGAGAATTACCGCCCAGGCTTGGTCGAGCTGATCAAAGGGCACATAGTCTTGCTCTACACTGTCCGCAACGAAACTCATAGAGATGTCACCTTGAGAATGATTGCGGAGAAGTGCAATGGCTGGCAGCCACACGAAGCGTTTTTTAGCCGCCCTAAGAACCCTACCGGCCCCGCTGTCAAGGGAGCATATCTCAAGGAGCTGATTTTCCCGAAGTACGGTGAACCGGATCAACAGAAATACTATGCCATTGAGTCCGAGAAGACTGTTCGCGCTATGTTGTGGAAGCGCTACCGGATTCCAGCAGATCCAGTGATGACAACTGGACGCGCCTGCCATACTACGACGATGCCGCGAAAAATGAGTGAAATATACTCACCAGCAACAATCACCTCATCGACTTAAGTGGATTCTAGCAGAAAGGTAGACCATGCAAGACTCAGCGCAAGCCCCGCTGTTCGGCAGTGAAGAGAAGCTGCAGCTGGAGCCGGTGAATGATCCCAGCTTGATCATCCTGCTCGACCTCAATTACACGCTCGTTGCCAATAGCAAGCTCAAGGAACGATCAAGGGCTCCCTACAACGACAAAATTCTCCAGGAGACCTATCGGCTGGAGCTAATCGAGCTGATCAAGGGGCATACGGTCCTGCTCTGTACTGTCCGCAAAGAAACGTATAGAGACATCACCCTGAGAACAATTGCACAGAAGTGCAGTGGCTGGCAACCGCACGAAGCATACTTTAGCTCGACTGACAGTTGGCACGGCGATATCGTCAAAGCCGAATATCTCGAGAAGCTGATATTTCCGAAGTATGGGACGCCGGATGAACAGCAATACTATGCAATCGAGTCCGCCACAAGAGCCCGTGGTATGTACAAAAGGTACGGCATTCCGTTCGATTCGGTCGGGAAGCAGATGAACTGGACGCGCTTGCCCTACTATTCCAGGTTAAGCGACAAGGACTAGGTTCTGTTGACATTCTATCGTAACCATATCAGCGTACCGACAAGGTGCAGAAATCCGAGATAAGATGTATCGAGTTTCTCAAATCGGGAAAAGACGCGGCGGAAATGTTTGATCTTATTGATGAAACATTCCACCAGATGCCGCTCGCGATAGAGCCATCTATCATATTCTCGCTGCTCTTTGGCGCTCGGATGCGGGGGAATTACCGCTTCTATGCCTCTTTCAAGCAAGCTGTCCACAAAATCTTGGGACGCATAGCCTCGATCCGCGATAACCCGCTGAAAGGCAAAGCCTTCCACCAACTCCTCAGCCTGATTGATGTCGTGAGCCTGCCCAGGACTCAAGCGGAAACGCAAGGGATTGCCCAAACCATCAACCGTGATATGAATCTTGCTACTAAAACCCCCGCGACTGCGACCCACGGCTTGCTTTTCACTTTTTTTCGGCGCCAGCGGCACAGGGATGTGCCCGAACAATCGTACTGTCGATTATCCCGTTTTCCATATCCGCGTCATCGGCAAGAGCTTCCATCATCCGTTGCCAAACATCATTTTCGCACCAGCGAGCAAAGCGTTTGTAAACTGAATTCCATTTGCCGTATTCGCTTGGAAGCAAACGCCACTGTGCGCCGCTGCGACTTACCCATATCACTGCTTCAACAAATTGGCGGCATTTCGCCTCATTGCCCAGATAAACCTTTGGCTCTTGCGACAGAAAATCCCGAAGCTTCGCCCACTGTTCGTCAGTTAGTCTTATGGTATCCATAAGACTATTTTACCCATTTATGAAAATGCTAATGTCAAAATATCAACAGAACCTAGCCGAATGGCACCGCATTCAGTTGTTTGCGAGCCACGATGATGGGCGCCGGCACATTCTGACGCGGCATTGAGACGTGCGGATTCGCCGGCGGGGATTTGATTATTTGCTTCTCGTCCTAGAGGGTTTCGTGCCGGGCCGGTGGCTGTAAGATCACCGCCCAGCTTTCTTCGGGGATGTGTATGGTCACATCATACTGCTGATAAGCCCCGTCCACCTCTACACTCATTCTCTTCGCGCAGAACTCACGTGCCTGGCCCAAGGAATCTTGACACCCGATCTAAAATGGATGTGCCGAAATTGGCGCTTTTTCACCTGCTGCATGGTGGAATTGGCGCTTATTTTCGGACGACAATATAATGTACGTAAATAGATCTTTTCGGACTTTATAGACCATCTGATATGACGCAAACGATTATCCCTCGCACCGATCATGATCTAGCCCAGCAGTCGATCTTCGACAAGGCCGTGGCAATCGTGAGAGTGGTGATTTCAAGGAGATAGAATGAAGACGACACTGGCTCAAACTCGCCGGAAAACTCCCCTCTCCAATGCTTTTGGGAAGGGCCGGGGATGGGGTTAGAAAAGGGCATATCAAAGATTTCACCACTCCCCGGCGATGGGAGTGGTGAATTTCAAAGACACAGGACATATTCCGAATTCCATAAGGGGATTCACCACAGAGACACAGAGGGCACAGAGGTTTTTGGATGGCAAGGTCGAAGTTGTTATATCAACAGTATTCAGCACTCCCCGGCGATGAAAGCGCGGTGAGACCGGGCGCCCATTGTGGAGCGGAAGCCTTCGCCGAGCGTCTAACGGGTGGAATTGGTGTAGAATGGCAAAAGCAGATTAGAGATTACGAATCGGCAGACGGGAAAGAATCCAGATGCGAGTCCCACTGGCGCTCACATTCGTTGCAGCGACGGCCGGCGTTTTTCTGGTTTTCATCGCGGGAAGTTTGATATTGCAGCCGCCTCTGCCACTTATCATAGAAGCCGGCTTTGACCGCCCGGCAATCAGCCCCAATGCGGATGGCGTGGATGATATTGCCGTTTTCACTTATGGGCTCTCGCGGCCGGCGGTCGTTAGTCTGGTCTTGACAAGCGAAAGCGGCAGGGAATTCTATTTTCGGCAAGATCAGCCGCGCGATGATGATGAATACAGCGTCCTGTTTAGCGGCGTCGTCGATGGATTTCTCAATGAGGGCGAGACGATTTATGGCGAGATTGAGCGGCGGCTAATCCCAAATGGTAGGTATACCTGGCGGCTTGACGCGAATGCGGAAACGGGCGGGCCAATGAGCGAGACTGGCACACTGCGCGTGGAAGCGGGTGATACGCCACTGCCGATCATGTCTGAGTTTCGCATTGCGCCGGATATTTTTTCGCCGAATCAAGATGGTGTGGCGGATCGCGTAAGCATCAATATATATCTGGAAAAGGATGTCGAGCGGCTTGATGTCATGTTGGTGGGACCGGACGGCGCGCGGATCCCTATCTCGGCTCGGGTTGAAGAGCGACAATATGGCGAGGCAGGGCGACATCGCTTCGATTATGAAGGCGGCATTGATCTCGGTGTTGATCCGCCGCCGGATGGAACTTATCAAGTCGTTGCGCTGGCTCAGGACAAAGTTGGTCAACGGCTGCGCATGGAAGGGCAGCTTACGATCGAAGTCGGTGGCAAGCCATACGCCGAGATAAAGCCGCAGGCAATTGGGGTTGAGGTGGCATTTGCGGTGGAGCCGTATGAAAAGAGGTTTCATTCTACGGCTGAGGAGCTTGGCGAATTGCTGTCGCTTCCGGATGATTCGTCAGCACTGGCGGCTTCGCAGCAAATAACGGTACCGCTGGGGCATATGCTCGTTTTTCGGCTGACAGTCGACAATTACGGCGATGTGCCGATTCGCACCAGTGGTCCGCCGCCGGGCACGGTCTATCGACAGGATCAACTGGCCGGCAGTTTGGGGTTATTTGATGAGGCGGGCGCCTGGCGCGTCGGCATTCAGTGTGAGACTTCGATGGCGAGTTTTCCCTACCGGTGGGCGATCGCCTCGTACGAAAACCTAGTCGACGTCTTTGACGAGGCTAGTGGCAACACCTATCACTACTTGCCGCCGAAGACGCGGGCGGTCGTTTGGGGAGCTGTCCATTTCACCAAGGTGGAGGCGCGCAACCCGCAGAATTGCTGGGCGGGGTTGATTCACGAAGACGTGGCAGTCAGTCTGCGCAATAATCATGTTGGGATGCGTTCGATTATGGTGGTCGATCCGGACGGCGGCGCCAGGAACTGACGCTTGAAGGTGGGCGACAAATGACGGAATTGGCCGTTGCGATTGTTAGCTGGAACAATGCTGACGTAATCGCCGATGCTTTGCAGAGCCTGATCGATGATTTGCAGGAGAGCGACCTCAAATACGAGGTCTGGCTTGTCGACTCGGCTTCTGAAGACCGAACGGTCGATATCGTCCGCGACTTATTCCCCGGCGTTAAGCTGATCGCTAGTAAAGAGAACATCGGATTTGGCGCCGCCAACAACCTGGCGCTGAGGTCCATTGGCTTCACGGTAGGCGCGAATGAAGACGAGTTGCCGGCGGCAGTGTACCTGCTTAACCCGGACACTGTGACACATCGCGGCGCGAGCCGGCTGCTTTATGATACGCTGACGGCGCGAGGCGATGTTGGCCTGGTTGGCGCTCGGCTGACCTTTGGCGACGGCAGTTTTCAACATAGCGCCTTTCGTTTTCCCGATCTTCGTCAGATTTGGTCTGAATTTTTCCCGACGCCGGGACGTTTGATTGAGGGACGCTTCAATGGACGTTATCCGCGGGCATGGTACGAAGGGAGTAGGCCGTTTGAGGTGGACTTCACCTTGGGCGCGACGATGATGCTCAAACGAGATGTGGTCATGCAGACAGGCGGTTTTGATGAGGATTTCTTCATCTATTGCGAGGAAATCGACTGGGCTTGGCGGATAAAGGAGCGGGGATGGCGCGCTCTTTGTGTGCCGGCGGCGCATGTGACGCACCTCGGCGGCGGCAGCACTTCGCAGGCGCGCCCACGCAGCCTGATAGATCTGTGGAAAAGTAGGTTATTATTGTACGAGAAGTATTACCCGCGCTGGAAACGCCACGCTGCACGGCAGTTGCTTATCGTCGGCATGCAGTGTCAGATGAGCGCGTTGGGCGCCGCCGATGCTGAATTGCGCAAGGCCTGCCGCACGATTATCGAGATGGCAAAATCATGACGCACCTGACAGCCATCGTACTGACGCATAACGAATCCGAGCAGATAGCCGATTGCATTAAGACGCTTCGTTTTGCCGACCGCATTATCGTCTTTGATTCATACAGCAGCGACGACACCGTTTCGATTGCGCAGGCATGTGGAGCGGATATTTTTCAGCATGAATTCGAGAATTACGCGGAACAGCGCAACGCCGCCCTTGACGCCACCGGCGAGATGACGGACTGGGTGTTTTTTGTGGATGCGGATGAGCGGATCACGGATGCTCTGGCGACGGAGATCCGCGAGAAGATCGTCCACCCCGATATCGCTGGCTGGCGCCTGCCGCGGCACAACTATATCTTCGGCGTGCTTACCAAGGGCGCAGGCTGGTATCCCGATTACCAGACGCGCTTGCTGCGTGTGGGGCAGGCCTATTATGATCGGCAGCGGCCGGTGCATGAAGTGGTCAAGCTCTATGGCGAAGAAGGAACCCTGCGCAACCCGATCATTCATTACAATTACGAAGACTTGACGCAATTCAAAAACAAACAGGAGTACTACGCTAATTTTGAGGCGCAGAGTCTCTTTGCCAAGGGGATTGCGCCGCGGCAACACAACTACATATTGCAGCCCTTGCGTCAGTTCTATTGGCGCTTCATAACGCTGCGCGGCTATAGCGACCGCTGGCACGGATTGCGGTTGTCTGTATTGCTGGCTTGGTACGAATACCGCAAATATCAGAAGCTGTCAGCGCTATGGCATAAGCGATAGTCCGCCAAGGGGCTCAGGCAGGTCGAGCACAGTTTATTGTTGCACGAGGATGCCGTAACCCCCGTTATCTCGCCGATACAGTACGTTGACCTGCGTCGTAACTGTATTCATGAACATGTAGAAGTTGTGATCCAGCAATTCCAATTGCTCAATGGCTTCTTCTTCGTTCATCGGAATCAACTCGACCTGCTTCCGGCGGAGAATTTCGGTACGTGTAGCCTCGTCGTCTTCTGACAGGGCGTATTCCGGCACATCCTCGGCAATGTCCAGCTCAGCCAAGGTTGCGCGGTAACGGTCGCGTACTTTCTGGTTCTTCGATTTTCGCTTGCTCTTGAAGCGGTCAATTTGCCGATGCAGTTTGTCGACGGCTTTGTTGATGGCAAAGCGAATCGTATCGCGACTCTCGATATCCATCCGTTCTTCCGCGCGCAAGATGGCGCCACGGGCATGTTGTATGGTGATCTGGGCTATCGCAATGTCCGCGCCGCGGTGTGTACGAATAATCGCCAACTCGACACCCACATGGAATATATTGGGCAGATAACGATCGAGCTTATCTACCCGCGAACGAGTATAGCTGTCCAATGATTCCGAAATCCTGATTCCATCTCCATGAATCCTGATATCCATATCGAACCTCCCGGCGAAAAAGTTGATTATAAAGCGTGACTAAGGGCGATCCCGTAAACCATCTTCGCCTTCCGCTCACGCAGCGCCTCGGCACATGCGCTCAAAGTCGAGCCCGTGGTGATAACATCGTCGACAAGCAAGATAGACTGGCCCGCCACATCCGCGCTGGCCTGGAAAGCGCCTGCGACATTTTGACGACGTTCAGACGCGGCGAGCTGCGCCTGTTGGGTTGTCCCGCGAATCCGACGGAGCCATGCCGATTCACAGGGTATGCCCGTGGCTTGCGTTACCTGCAGGCTCAACAGGTTGGACTGATTATATCCTCGCTCGAACTCTCGGCCAGTGTGCAAAGGCACCGGTACTATGGCATCAATTTGCCACTTCTGCTGGTATAAACAAGCGACCATGCGCGCGGCCAGGGGCTCAGAGAGTTCAGTTGCGTCGTGGTACTTGAAGGATTTTACTGCAGATTCAAGAATGCCGCGCTGCGCTCCGGTGGCGCGGACCTCGTCCAAAGAGTCCGGGCGACTTGTGGCTGACTGAAGGGGAAGAGAATCTAACTGGCATCGGCAGTTAGCGCAGAAGCGATAGTCTACGCGGCCGCAGTGACCGCACCTGGGTGGGAAAACGAGGTCGATAAGCCAATCGTTTACATAGGCGGCAAAGACTTCGAGCTTTGAAAGAGTGCTTGTTGTGGATGCTGTTTGTTGCGCCATCCGTAACGATCTCCCGCGAGAAGCACGACGACTGCACAACTTCTATTGTAACATGGCAAGGCAATATTTCGTTGAACGATACTTGGCCAGTGGACGCGAATTCATCCACATTTCTGTCCATAGGGTAAGCCAGGCGTAAGCGCCACGGTGGCGCATTCTATAGGGGCGGGCGGGCTGATTCATGCTATAGTAAACGTGAAGAACTTGCTCATACAGGCGGCGCAATCAAAGGAGCGCAGAGAATTGGAGAGGGTAAGCCGGGCGGGTTTGACATTTTATCGAAACGAGGCTTGGAAAGACCTCCGGCATGGCATCTTCACACGACATGGCGGCGTCAGCAGGTCTCATTGGGAATCGCTGAACCTGGGCGCGTCCATCGGCGACGACCTCGAGTCCGTCGAAGAGAACCATCGGCGCATGTACGCCGCTGCCGCCGTTAGTCCCGGGCGCGCTGTAAGCTGTTGGCTGGTTCACAGCGTCAGGACACTAGTGGTCAACGGGCGATCGCCATCGAAGGGCAATCTAGAAAAGGCAGACGCCATTATCACTGATGAAGTGGACCGACCGCTGGTAATGCGCTACGCTGACTGCGCGCCTCTGCTAATCTATGACCCCGTGAGGCGAGCTATCGGCTTGGGCCACGCGGGCTGGCGCGGAACGGTCAAAGGCATGGCAGCAACTATAGTGCGAAACATGAAGTCCGCGTTTGGCTGCCGGCCGCAAGACATTCAAGTAGTCATCGGTCCGGCAATCTCGCGCCGCAACTATCCGGTTGGAGAGGAAGTCGCTCGGCAGGCGGAAGCCTATTTTGGCGCTGGATCGGGTGTTGTCGTTCGTGATCCGCCAGACGAGACGCCCACATTCGATCTACTGCGCGCCAATAAGTTGGACTTTTCGCGGCAGGGCGTGACTGAGGTGGAGGCGCTGGAAATTTGTACCTTCGAGAATACGGACGAGTTTTATTCGCACCGGGCTGAAAAGGGCTTGACGGGACGGTTCGGCGTGGTGATTTCCTTATGAGCATCGCCGACAATATCCGACGTGTTGAAGACCGAATCGCGGAAGCGTGCGCCCGGGCAAATCGCGATCCGGCAACGGTAGTCCTGGTCGGGATTGGCAAGCAAAAGCCGGCATCAGACATCGTCTGCGCTATCGAGGCGGGATTGCAACATATTGGCGAGAATCGCGTAGAAGAAGGCATAGGCAAAATCCCGCAGGTAATGGGAGCGACCAAAAGCTCGGTGACCTGGCACATGGTCGGGCATGTGCAGAGCCGCAAGGCAAAGCAGACGTTAGAGCAATTTGATGTTGTACATTCAATTGACAGCCTCCGATTGGCGCAGCGCTTCTCCCGCCTGGCGGTGGCCATGGAAAAGGAACTTGAGGTGCTGCTGGAGATTAATGTTTCGGGAGAAGCATCGAAATATGGTTTTGAGGGTTACAATTGGAATCGGGACGCGGCGGTAAAGGACGGATTGCTGGAAGCGCACAAGGAGATCACAGAATTGCCGAACCTAAATGTATGCGGCCTGATGACGATGGCGCCGTTGGCTGGTGATGAGTCAACGAATCGGCGCGTCTTCGTCGATCTGTGCGCGCTGCGTGAAGAGTTACAGTTATCAGCGAATACTTCTCTGCCGGAATTGAGTATGGGCATGACCGACGATTTTGAGTTGGCGATTGAGGAGGGTTCAACGATGGTTCGCGTTGGGCGCGCCATATTTGGAGATAGATCTTAGAAGGAACGCTTATGGAAAGGCTAAGAATCTGATGTCTGCATTGTTCGAATTGCTATACCTGGCACTGAATGCGTATCAATTGATTTTGCTGGCTCGTGTCTTGATGACCTGGCTGCCGAATCTCGATCCCAACAATCCGATTGCTCGCTTCCTTTATCGCGCGACGGAGCCCGTTCTGGCGCCGATTCGCAACGCGCTGCCGCCGATGGGTGGCATTGACCTGAGTCCCTTGGTTGTGTTCTTGGGGATCAGTGTCATCATGCAGCTGGTGCTCTAGACTCGCGCCTGATTTGGTCAACGCAGCGGTAGCTGGAGCGCGGGCGCCTAGAGCTTGATCAAGATCCGGCCGCAGCTCTGACAATTGACTATGTCGTTGCTGCGGCTGATAGCGATGATCAGCATGCTATTTTGCTCGATACCGCAAACGGTGCAGGCATCGTCGCTTAGTACCGAAACGGGACGATTGGAGTTTTTCGCGCGCATCCGGCTATAGGTCTTGAAGATGTCGGCCGGTATTTCGTTTACGACCGCTTGTCGTTTCGTCAACTGCTCACTAACTGTGGCTTTCAGATTTTTTTTCTCAGCCAACAGTACTTTATTCTCGGCGTTGCGGACAGAACGCGCCTCTTTGAGCGTTGCCTTGCTCTCGTCCAGTTTCTGTTGGCAGTCATCGCGCTCTGCGACGATACGCTTCAATTCGTCGTCGAGAACGTACTTGCGCCGGGTCAATGATTCGATTTCCATTTGCAGGTCTTGCATTTCTTTCGGGTTTTCGACTTCACCGCTGTAGAGGCGTGTCTCGCTGGCTTCTCGTTTTTCCACAGTCGCCGCAACTTCAAGTTCCATGTCTTTGGCCCGCTTTGCCGCGTCCTCGTATTCAGTCTTCGTGGCTTCAAGCTTCGTCTCGGCCTCACGCAATGCCTCGTCATCTTCGATCTGCAGGTCGATGGCCTTCAACCGCATTGTGTGATCGATGATTTCAAGTTCAAGCTGTTGAACACGATACAGCGCCAGTACATCCGACATGGTTGTAGTCCTCTTCACGATTTTTTGATTGCATGGTAGCCCCTTAATGATAACTCAAGATGTAAACTACTGGTCAGAGAATAACCATTTCTTATGAATCTCCACGAAAGACGTCGCCGGAAGCGCCGACGTATGCAAGGGGATGCCGTGAACAGAACGCTGGAGGCAGACCTAATGGCCGGTCCAATGCGCCGCCTGACTACGGAGCGAACGGCCATAGCGATCGTCTTTATACTGCTGTTTGCCTTGGCGAGCCGGGTGGCGGTGGACCCAGACATGTGGTGGCATATACGATTGGGCCAACAGAGTCTCGAGACCGGCAAGATTGTGTATGAGGACAGCTTCTCGCATACACGCAGCGGGTTAGTCCACAAGAATCATAGCGGGTTGGCGCAAGTTGTCATGGCATTCTTGTGGCGGTTGGGCGGGCATACGGGCTTGACTCTATTTACGGCGTCAACGGCCGTTGGCGGAATGATGTTTTTATACGTATCGGGCCGCGGAAGCATCTATATGCAGGGGTTCGTTTTGGTCTTGGGGGGAGCTTGCGCGGCGGCATTTTGGTCACCGCGTCCGCAAATGTTCACCTTTCTGTTTGCCGCGATTCTGCTTTTTCTGTTGCGGCGCCTGAAGCGGAACGGTCGCTCGCCGCTCTGGTGTGTGCCCATATTGATGTGGCTCTGGGGAAATCTCCACGGCGGATTCATTATCGGTTTCGTGTTCATCGGCGCATTTATCCTGGGAGAAAGTCTGAATCGAATTCTCGGCACCGGTGAGCAGGCAGTCTCGTCCAGAAATCTCCGACGACTCTGTGGCATGACTCTATGCTCGTTGGCGCTGCTACCGATTAATCCGCTAGGACTGGATGTGTTCGCAGTGCCATTTGAGACAATTGGCATAAGCGGGTTGCGTCAATTCATTCAAGAATGGAAGTCGCCAGATTTCGCGCAGGCGGCCACATGGCCCTTTGCAGCCTTAATCGTCGTAGTACTCGCGGTCAGTTGGGCGAGCCGGCGAAAGCTTGATTTCGGCGAATGGCTGTTAGTTGGCGGTACTTTGATCATGGCGCTGTATTCCGCGCGGCACATTTCACTTTTCGCCATCACGGCAGTTCCGGTTGTCACGACGGATTTGGATACGGTGTTGGCACGCAGAGGCTGGGTACTAGCCCGCCGCAGCGAAGAGACGCCAATTCGCACAGTTCTGAATCTCTCTCTAATTTGCCTCGTTGCGCTGGGCACGATCGCGCGCGTTGGTTATGTCTCAAGCCCCGAAACTGTTAGTCAATCGCTGGCGTTGAATTATCCGGTGGCGGCGGTAGACTTCCTCAATGCGGGGCCCTTGGAAGGCAATCTTTTCAACAGCTACAATTGGGGCGGATACTTGATACTTCATGCAGCCAAGTTTCCAGTATTCATTGACGGGCGCACCGATCTGTATCGTGACTTCCTGGATGAGTACATCGCGGCTGCATTCGGAGTGCCGGCCTGGCGCGATGTTTTCGCGAGGCAGGACATTGAAATCGCTCTGATCGAGACCGCTGGTCCGCTGGCTGGGCGACTCGATACAGACGAGAGTTGGCGGCGAGTTTTTCGCGATGATGTAGCCAGCATATACGCCCCGATGGACGCCAAGGTTGAGGTCGCATCTCGATGAAAAAGCGCTATCGCGACAGTGCTCTGAAGGGTCTATTCGCGCAGTTGCAGTCGGACGATTTTGATCGTCGGGAACATGCGCTCTTTCAGATCGCGCTCATGCTTCAAAGGCAAAACACCAATACAGCAACGCAGTATATGTCTGATCTTGTCGGCGAGAATCTCCCGCGCGAATTACTGCGCTTGCGTCTGTCTCCAGCTGAGCAAGGCCAAATAGTCGATCGTCTTTCGCTGCTCGTTGCGAGCCGGCGCGATAGTCGAGCATCCGCCTTTTGGGCTCTGGGCGAGGTCGCTGCCGAAATCGGCTGGGAGCCGACATTGGCATTGCTGAAATCCTGCGGGGCGCAGCTAGACGAAGAAGCGGCGTACCAAGCTTGTCATGCGCTGCGGCGTTGGCTGGAGACCGAAGCTTTGACGACAGAGCAGGTCAACATGAGTGTTGACACTTTTGATCTCGTTGACATTCTACGGTTCTGGGCGGATTCGAGCGATGAACGTCTGCGGAGAGCGGCGAGCATGACGATGGATCGCGTACGCAAGCATAGGCGATAAGCGGCGTTCTTCCTGTTAGTTAAACACCTGCACTCGCAAGGTTCGTCGATTTCGGCGACTGTCCAAGCCAAGAGATGAATTCAGACGTGAGCAGGCAAGAGGCCTGGATTTTGCATTATAATATGGTCGTGTAGATTGAATGGATCGGAACGATACGCGAATGTCAAGTCTATTCGACAAGATCTCAACTCTGGTTAATGCGCAAGTAAATGACCTATTGGGCAAGAATCCATCTTCGCCGCTGGCTCGCATCCGCCTGAATGCAGAAGAGGCTGAGAAGAATCCACAGCGCTCGGCTCAGACCCTGCGTCAGCGCCTTGATGAAGCGATCAAATACGAAGACGATTTGCAGGCCAAGATTGATGACCTGATGCGCGAGGCGCTCGAACTGGATGCAGAGGTTGACGCATGTTTGGATCAGGGCGATCAGTTTGGGGCGCGGCGGCTGCAGAGCCAGTTGAATATTAAACAGCAGCAACTGACGATTGCCGAGTCCGAATTGCGCGATCACCGCATGGTTACAAGACATCTCATGCAGGAGATGAGCGAGCTGGAATCGGCGCTGGATGAGCGGGAAAGTCGTCAGGGCGCTCAAACGCCGGGCGATGGCAGCCAACGGCGCGCGATGCGGATTCCGGTTGAGTCTGGCAGTGCATCGCCAGCGGAAGCTATTGTCGGAAGCGTCGCGGAGAAGCTGAATGAGGCGCGCGACAGCATTGAGAATCTTATAAACCGAGCTCCGACATCAGCCCCGGCTGCCAGGACGGGCGCGAGGGAAAGCATCGTGATCGTTGATGAAGAGCCGGACCCGCGCCAGCCAAAAGCGCCCAAGAAAGATCCTGTCGATATGAATCGCCGGCTATCCCGCTTGAGCAAACCCCCCGAAGACGATAGCTAAGCCCCACCATACAGCCGCTTAGATTCCGATGTTATGACCAGGCTCAAGAGATTCGATAAGGTCTTGCATTGACCTCTCGAAATAGGGGAAACCTAGCCAGGCGCTCATCAAGCCGAAGAGTCCGCCGGTGATGATACGGAAGATTGGCGCGGTCTCGCGGACCTGCCAGAATTCAAATGGCGGATAGCTCAGCAGTTGGCTCAGGCCGTCTATGCCGACGGGACCTAGTCCCACGAAGACATAGAGCCAGATAGGCAGCGGGCGGATTCGCCAGCGATAGCGCGAGTAGATCAGACCGCCTGCGAAGAGCATGGTATAGATGGCGAGGTCGCGCGCGCAGAGACTGGTTTTGTAACCGAAGGTCTCGTCGCCAATGAAATGGCGAGCTGCGATCTGTTGCGCCACACTGAATTCTTGCAGTGCCTCTGCAGTTCCCGCCGCTGCGTTGCCATAATAAAATGCTGACCAGTGGCTAAACTGCCGCTGGAATGCGTCTGAATGCGCGGCGAATTCTTCAAAGGGCAAATAGTCGCTGCCAGCCTCGGCTCGCGGATAGAAAGCCTGCTCGCCAAAGACGAAGACTGAGCGGAAGGCGAATTGATGGCAGAAGGGACTGTACAGCGTATAGATCAGGTCAGCCGCTCCCGCTAGGCCAAGTTTCGCCAGGCTCGGCGCAACCCAGGGCAAGCTGCTGTAGACAAATAGAAGAGAAAGTAAGATACGCAGCCAGTTGCGCGCAACTACCAGAAGTAATCGCTTCACTCTGAATGCGGCCTGTTTGACGAGCTTTGTCACGGCTTACAGAGACTCCACTCTTGGCGCAAGACGCTCTACTTCGCCTAACAAGTGATCGTATGTTACCTGACCGAAGTATACGTTTTGAATGAGCTGGTCTTCATCAAGCAGGTAAGTTGTCGGCAGGCCTCGAACTTGGTAGCGACGTGCTACGGTGAGCGATGGATCAAGCAGAAGATCGAAAGTCAGATTGAGTTCGTCTCGCCAGGCAGCAACGGCTTCAGGGCTTTCACCAAGATTCACGGCCAGGATGCGGAGCCAGTCGGAGTGCCGATCATGCAGTCGCTGCAAGTCACGCATCTCCCGGCGGCAGGGCGCGCATGTAGTGGACCAGAAGTTGAGAATTGTTACGACGCCAGCAGCCGGGTAAAGCGCCACCTGCCCGAGCGTTGCGTTGCGCAGCGCAAACGCCGGCGCCTGCGATCTCAATTCTGCTGCGTAGAATTGCTCGGCACGGCTTCTGTTTTTACTGGGCTGGGGCAAGCCCGCCCGTGTGACGATGATAAAAGCCGCGCCCAAACAGACGAACGCGGCAAGTAGTCTAGCGGCTTGCTTCAGTTTGATCATACGGTAGCGAGCGTTTGCTATTTCTCGGCAAAGGCATCATTCAGCAAAGTACTGAGTTGCGCTTCGGTCATGATACCAAAGTGCCGCGCCAGAATAACCCCGTCTTTGCCCAGCAAATAGGAGCTCGGTCGCGTCTGTATGCCATAGGCATAGTTGATATCGCCGCTATCATCCAGCGCGAGCGGAAAGCTGAGTCCATACTCGTCTCGGAAGTCCGCCATGGCGTCCTCATTGTCGTTGTAGGCGATCGCTACGATTTCGAATCCACGCGGCTGCCATTCTTCATAGGCTTTTTGGAATTCGGGCATTTCCCGCCGGCAAGGTCCACACCAGGTGCCCCAAAAGTTCAACAGCACGACTTGGTCACGCAAGGCGGCCAGGCTGATGCTCACATCGTCAAGCGTCTCAATCGTGAAGTCAGGCGCGCGGTTTCCCTCGGTCAAGCCCACGGTGGGCAGGAGGTCGGAGGCGATTTCTGATAGGGTATTCAGCAGGTTGCTCGCAAAGGACTGCGGCGCTGCCTCGTCGGCGGATGCAATTGGTTCTGACTCGCGAATCTTGACACGGAAACGCGCCGTCTCGACCGTAGACGCATTTTTCAGGACGACGCGGTATAGCCCGCCATCGACCAATGAAAAGGCGGTCAAGGGATAGAATTTGCCGTCGACGGCGATACTGTCTGATTTGGCGCCGCGGGCAAGTTCAGTGTCTCCGGGAGCGTACAATATCATTTCGAAGTCGGGCACAGTTTCGTTGATGCTGCGTACTTCAACATCAATGATTGCGCCTGCGTCGGCATGGAAGAGAAACTCTTGCAGCGGGGATTCGAGTGTGAATCTCCCGCTGGCGCTTTGATTGATCGCAACCGGAATGAGCGCGCCATTGAGGCAGGCGCCCAAGTGGCTCAGATGCAGACTGCCCTCAAAGACACCGACGCCGCATTCTTCGACGCGCAGGGTAAAGTCGGCGAATTCACCCTGAGAGAAGGTTTGGCTGAGGCTCTGCAATTGACCGCTAGCTACCAGTACACCGATGGCAATGAGGAGCGAGCCGCTGAAAAGTTTTATCTTGTTCATCTGCCGCTGCAGCCGCCGTAGTACACCCTGCGCGCTGTTGAGCAGCAGCGCCGTGATGACGAATGGAATGCCCAAGCCGATTGAGTAGGCAGTCAGCAGCAGCATGCCTTGGGCGATATCGCCGGTTGTAGCGCCGGATGTCGCCGCTACGGTCAGAATCGTTCCGAGCAGCGGGCCAATACAGGGCGACCATCCGGCGGAGAAGACCATGCCCATTGCGGCCGAGCCGAGCAGACCATCGCGCCCGCTGGTACCGATATCTCCACGAGTATCAGAATAAAGCAGCGCTTCGAGCCGTTCGAGCAATCGATTCCAAAAGACGGCCGGCCGTGTGAACGCGCCATTTGCGATCATTGCACCCACCAGGATCACAGACAGCGGCAAAGCGAATTGTGTCTGCTCCAGGAAGCCCCAGTAGAAGATCCCTGCAGCGACCACAGCAAAGCCAATGCTTAGCAAAACATTGTCCAGCAGACCGGCCTGTCCCTTCTTGCGCAGCCAGACGAAGAAGCGCGGCGCCAAGCCCATAAACTGGAAGCCAAAGAATATGATTACCAAACCGCCGAAGCGACCAATGATTTCAGTGAAGGCGCCGACATGCTGCCCGGCGACGCTGGATAGCGCGGTGGTGAACAAGCCGATCAGCACGAAAATCATTGTGAAGCCAAGGACGAAGGCAATGCCATGTAACAGCAATTGAAGGCGAAAGGCCAGGCCGACCGGCGAGACCGTTCCCGCGGACGTCTGCTTGCTGACATTGTGAGTCAAGCGCCCGCCCATATAGCCGATATATGCGGGTACTAGCGGCAATACGCAGGGAGAAATGAATGACAGTATGCCGGCAACCAACGCCAAGCCTATCGTTACGTTTTCCATCTATGAACCCTCCGGCTCAATTCTGCTCGCGGTGGGCGAGCCTGTTCTGATCTCTCATCGTTGATAGTGGCAGAAACTGATTACAAGAAGCTTGCTCATTGATAATAGTTATCTTTCAATCTGCAGCAAGATAGCCAGATAGTCAACTTTCCTCCAGTAGAAGCTCGCGCAACAAAGACTGCTCTTCGTCCCGTGAATTGACTTTGCCGTCAATCCAGGCGAAACGCAGTGCATCCAATATTAGTTTATAACGCGGTCCGGTAGGGATTCCCATGTTAATAAGATCAGCGCCGCTGATGCGCGCCCGTTGATGTCGCCAGACGTTCATGTAATCTGCCAGCTTCTTTTGAGAGGTGGGACTGTCGTCGAGGAGCAGCCAAGCGGCATACAATGCCGTATCGGGCAATCGTTCAAGCAGGCGCACAGCCTCGCTTGGAGGCGAAACAGGGTCGTCCAGTTGGGCGGCTTGCGCTATCAGCCTTGCGCAGGCTGTTATCGACCGCGACAAGTTTTGCGGCAAGTCAAGACGCTGGCAAATCGAGCTGGCTTCCTTATCGTTGACGGCAGACAAGAGCAGGCACCAGAGGACGGCCTGTGGTTCACTATCAGCAGAAGGCCACGGCGCTGTGGTTTCGTGGCAGGACGCCAAGCGCCTCGGCAAATCGGAGATGATGCGGAAGGCCGGTTGGATACTTGTCAGCGCGCCCAGCTCTTGCAGTTGCAGGAGTATGGCGCCCGCCATTGGCTCGCGCAGAATCAGATCAATCTCGTTGACCAGTCGCTGGCCAGTGATCCGCCCTAGCAGTGGCAACGCTTCTTGCATAAGCGTTTCGGTTTCTGCTTCAATGGCGAATTGCAGCCGAGAGCCAAGGCGAATGGCGCGAAGAATCCGCGTCGGATCATCAATGAAGCTGCGCTCGTGCAAGACTCGAATCAGCCTGTCCTGCAGGTCGCTGTAGCCGCCGCATTCATCGAGCAGCCGGCCTGAGCCCTGCGCAGGGCTGAGTTTGATAGCCAGTGTATTCAACGTGAAATCTCGTCGCCACAAGTCAGCATTTATGTCAGCAGGGGAGACTGTGGGCAGGGCCGCGGGCTGGGCGTAGGCCTCCGACCGGGCGCGGGCAAAGTCGATGTGCTGCGGAAGCTCGTTGGCGGGCAGGGATAGCTTTTCGGCTGCGCTTGCATCGAGAGTCCAGATTGCGGTGCCGAATGGCTTGTGCGCCAGAACAGTCCCGCCGAATCGAGCTGAGAGTTGGTCAGCGAAGCCGATGGCATCGGACTCGATTACAAAGTCGAGATCATAATTTGGCCTGTTCAATATTATGTCGCGAATGACGCCGCCGACCAGAAAGAGGCTGAGCTCGTTTTTCTGCGCGTACCATGCGATGGTGTTGATCAATTTGGCGGTGGCATCGCCCAAGACTCTGCGGATAGTTATTTCGTCGACAAAGCGGGGTTCACTCGCGCTCGACATGTCGGAATTTGTCCCGGCTTATGAAACGGGGATCCACGGGCCCACCAGCTCGCGTTGAATCATGCTGAGAGATGTGGTGAAGTTGAAGAAGGCAAGCAGAGCAAAGGCGAAGGCGGCCCGGCGGTCATCTCTTCCGCTAAGCAAGCTAAATAATCCCGGCATAATGATGGCGAGCCATAGCAAATACAGTACATAGACGACTACGCGCTCCGAGCGCGGCTGCAATCCAGCAAGTAACAAAGCGATTCCTACCAGCAGTGTCACACCAGCGAGCAGGGCGTAAGTTACAACCGCGCCCCAGTAATGTCCTGATATCGCTTCGTTCCGCGCCGCGCTGACGCAAGCCCATGTGCCCAGCACCAGTGAATAAAGAATGTGCATATTGAAGAGGATTTGGTGAATCTCTGCCACGGTCTCACTCCGGTTTCCAATGTCATTTTAGCATATCGCGCCGGACAGTTTCAGGTGATGGTAAGCAGTCCCAGATTTGACGCCAGCCAGACCAAGGCGAGCAGGTTGGCAATTATTAGCGCCGGTCGCTGCATATTGCCGCCGTCTTGGGCGAGATTGCCACGCATGTCCAATTCCCAGGGAAAGAGGCCGCAGGAAATGACGCCGATAACCAGGACTGTACCGAGCCAATCGGGGAATAGGCCCTGTAGCATTGCGGCGACCATGCACAGCAGGGCTGCGGCGATGGAGAGAAAACTCAGGATGGCGGTTGGTCGCTCGCCCAGAAGAACTGCGGTGTTCTCCAGGCCCGCCTGCTTATCGACCTCATAATCAGCCACTTGGTTATAGAATTGCCCGTATGCGGAGAAGAGGGCAGCCGCCGCCATGACCAGCCAGACCGGGCCCGGTTCATTAGCGTAGGTGAAGAAACCCGTTGCGATAAGCAAGCCGCTGAGCATTAAGGCGTGTGAGATGACATCGGTAAACGGGCGCGCCTTGAAGCGAAAAGGATGAGCCGAATACAAGTAGCACAGCGCCAGCGTGACAAGGCCCAGAAGCAGCGCCAGCGTTCCGCTTGCGGCGTAGAGGATAAGTGAGATTATGAAGGTTGCCCAGGTGACTATGAGACCGTCGCGACGGCTAAGCAGCCCGCTGCTGATGGCGTTGTGCAATTTCTTGTCCGGGTCTCGCGCATCGTCCGGCGCGTCCTCAATATCGTTGAGCATAAAGGCGAATGACATCGCAAGCAAGTTTGCCGCCAGCACAGCAACCAGCCGCCAGTCTACCGCCACCGACTGCGGTTCGACCGCCAGCAGACCGCCGATGATAGTCAGCGGAATGGTAAACGGAAAGTGCTCGCGCCAACGTGTCAGACGAAGCGCGGCGGCAAATTTTCCCGCGCTGTCTTTGTCAATGGATTCTCGCTTTTGTTCTGATTCACCTGCCATACAGTTGCCTCTGACTTGCGCTGCAGAGCATATTATACATGAGGCGGCAAATTGAATGGTTGGCTTGCCAAGGCTGCATTGTATCGCGGGACATCGACCGGTATGATTTCGATCATGATTCGAATAATTGCGTCTACGTTGCTTTGCGGCGCTTTGCTATCCGCATGCAATCTGAGCAGCACAGCACCGGCGCCAAGCTCGGCATCTGCCGATGGCGGCGACTATCTACAGGGCAAAGTCGAGGTTACGACGGCGCCAACGGCGATAACTCAGAAAAGTGAACCGACTTCGGCACCTCCGGCGGCTGAAGCGACGCCGAATCGTTGCAATACTGACGCGAGCCGGCCCACGCGCCACATACGAGCCGAGGTGACTGTCGATTATGGGAGCAAGGCTACCAGCGTCGACCAAGTAATCGAGTTCGTAAATCGTGAAGCGGCGCCGCTAGCAGAAGTTGTACTTGACGCGCAGGCGAATCAGTGGGAGGGCGGCTTCCACCTGGCGGAGCTTAGGGTCAATGATCTCGAAGTCGACTTTGACTTAGATCGGAATCGACTTCAAGTCTCCTTGGCGGAAGCGCTGCCTTCCGGCTGCCGGATTGAGATCAAGCTGAAATTCCGTCTGCAGCCGGCGGCAATTCGCGACGGCTTGCGCTCATATCGGGGATTCTTTGGATACAGCACGCGGCAGCTCAACATGGGACACTTTCTGCCGACGGTTGCGGCGCGTCTCCACGGCGCGTGGAGACTTCATGAGCCGATTGGCATCGGGGAGCAAATCGTCTACGAAGTGGCTGACTGGGTGGTCAAGCTAAGGGTTGATGGGGCAGCGGAGTCGCTGCAACTGGCAGCGCCGGGCAGGGTCAGTTCGATGGGCGCTGGAATGTGGGTCATAGAATTGGAGGACTCTCGGGATTTCGCCTTGAGCCTGAGTGAGACATTCGTCGTGTCGGAGCGACATCTCGACAACGGCATGTCGATTGCTGTGTATACCTTTGCAGACGCGACTGTCAACGACCGCGGACTTGAGCTCGATGGGGCGGCTCACGTCTTGCGGGAAGCGGAAAAGACGCTGAAATTGTTCGAGCGACTATTTGGAAAGTATCCCTACGATCGACTCGTAATTGTCCAAGGTGACTTTCCCGATGGGATGGAATTTACTGGCTTGGTCTTCGTGGGCAGCGCCTGGTTTTACGGTTTTGACGGGACAACCCGGAATTACCTCACCTTGATTTCTGTACATGAGGTTGCGCATCAATGGTGGTACGCGCGGGTCGGCAATGATGCGGCGCTCAATCCGTGGCTGGATGAGGCTTTGGCGACCTACAGCGAATACCTCTTCATCGAGGCGACGTATCCCGAGGACAAGAACTGGTGGTGGACATATCGCGTCGCGGGCTACTTCCCGCAAGGGCAAGTTGATAGAACCGTTTACGAATTCAACACGCCGCGCGAATACATCAACGCGGTCTACCTCCGTGGCGCACAGATGTTACAGAACTTGCGTCAGGACATCGGCGATGAGGCGTTTTTCCAGCTGCTGCGCGCATATTACGCGGCGGGTGATTTGCGGATTGCCGAGCCGCGCTTATTTTGGCATCAACTGCCGGTGGAGCAGCAACTTTTGACGGCCGCGACACGGAACGAATTCCTGGCCGATCCGTCAGTGCAGCTGGCCTCTCTGCCGCAGGCGGGCGCGGAGGGAGCTGAACCAGAAGGGAATTTCCCATGATGTTGGACGCTCAGATCACTTTCGTTTATACCGACAACCTGGATCGCAGTGCCCGCTTTTATGAGGATGTGCTTGGTCTGCGGCTGGCGCTCGATCAGGGAAGTTGCCGCATCTATCAAGTGATAACGGGCGCAGCCTACATCGGCCTTTGCCAAGCTGTGGGCGCCCCATCTGAGGGAGACGGCATCATACTAACGCTGATCACGCAAGATGTTGACGGCTGGTACGAAAGGATACAGGCGACCGGCTGGGAATGTGAACATCCGCCACGCCGCAATGAGAGCTACGATATTTATCACTTTTTCTTGCGCGACCCGGCCGGCTACAGGATTGAAATCCAGCGATTCGCCAGCGCGGATTGGGACCAATTGGACGGTGCAATCAGCCGGTAGTCTTCATGCCTGCCGCAATGCCGTTGATGGTGGCGAGGGTAGAATCGAGTACGGGGCGGCGGCGTTCGTCTGCTTCGTCTAGTTGACGCAATTCGCGCAGCAGCGCCACTTGCATGAAATTCAGCGGATCGACGTAAGGATTGCGTCGCTGTATCGAGGTCCTGATTGCCGACATGTTGGCGAGCAGATCGTCTTTGTCAGTAACACGCATAATCATCTCGCTGCTCAAGGCATGCTCCGCTTCTATCCAGTTGAAAAACCGGTCGCGCAATTCGGGCGGCTCCACAAGCGACGCATATAGTTCAGCGATGCCCATATCGGCTTTGGCGACATCGAGTTGCGCGTTATCGATGACCGCTTGGAAGAACGACCAACTGCGATACATTTCTTGCAGCAGTTTCATTCCGTTTTCATCGTCAGCGGCGTAGCTGTTGAAGGCGGCGCCTATTCCAAACCAACTTGGCAAGATGGCGCGACTTTGCATCCAACTGAACATCCAGGGTATGGCGCGCATGGCGGAGAAACCGCCTTTCGACTGCCGCTTTGCCGGGCGAGAACTAATATGCAGTTGGCTCAACTCGCTTATAGGCGTAGCTTGCTGCCAGTAATCCAGAAAGCCTTCGCTCTCGTAGACGAATTGGCGGTAGCATTGTTGACTGAGCTCGGAAACGGTTGCCATCGCCTCGAAATAATGTGACGGCACGTGATGCGCTTCTTGCATGCCCATGCCGATCAAGACGGCGTTCATCACCTGGTTAAGATGGCGATGCGCGATGCCCTTGTTGCTGTAGCGGTAGGCAATGACTTCGCCTTGCTCGGTAATCTTGATGCCACCTTGCAGCGATTCGGGCGGCTGAGAAAGGATGGCGCGGTTTGTCGGCCCGCCACCGCGGCCGATGCTGCCGCCACGCCCGTGAAAGAGCTCGAGCGAAACACCTTTTTCTATGCATTTTTCGGTGAGAATACGTTGGGAATTGTAGAGATTCCAGTTGGATGCCAGGTATCCGCCATCTTTGCTGCTATCGGAATAGCCGATCATCACTTGCTGCCGCAAGCCGCGTTTGCCGGCGCGCGCGACCAAATGCTTGCGGTATTCGGGGTTTTCGAATAGCGCTTCCATTACGGCGGGGGCGCGATATAGGTCGTCTATCGTTTCAAAGAGCGGGACAATGTAGACATCATTACTAATGCCGACTTCACGCGCGAACAGCAGCATTGTCAGCACATCACTCGGCTGTTGGCACATGCTGGCAATAACGCTGTCTATGACAATGCTGTCATAAATGGAATGAGCCTCGGCGATCATGCGCCAGGTGCGTATGACTCTTTGCGTCGTTTCGGTGAAGATACTGATTTCATTGGGGAAGAGCGGACGCCTGCTACGGATTTCCGCCGTCAGCAGCGTTTGCTTTTCTTCTTCCGGCAGCTCGCCGAAATTTTCAGCAATGCCATAGTAGTTGAGGATTTCATCCAGAGCGGCGCGGTGCAGATTTGCATCTTCACGAACCTCCAACGGCACAAGGTGCAAGCCAAACAGGCGAACCTTTCGTATCAAGCGCTGGACTGCGCCCATCGCCGCTCGCTTGCCGCGATGCTTTCGTAGGCTATCTTGCACAATCAGGAGATCATGCAAGAATTCGCGGCTTGATCGATACTCGTCGGCCTCGAGCTTGCGGTATATGATCGCCATCTTCTGCCGATAGAGTTCGCCTCGGCGCTGCGACAAATGGCTGCCATGGGCGGACACTTTGGACCTAAGCGCATCTGTTGTGCCAAGTTGGTCGGTGTTTTGCGTGAGATGCTCCTGCAAAAACTCGATCTCCTGAAGATATATTTCTCTTGCCGTTTTCCGCAGGGTAACGAGGGTCTGCAGAGTGACATCGGTCGTGACATTGGGGTTGCCATCGCGGTCGCCACCGATCCATGAGGCATAACGCAGCACCGGCGGCAACTCCGACCAGTCTTCTTCCGGGTAAAATTTCTCCAGCGCCATTTGCAAGTCTTCGTAAATGTCGATGACGACATTTACGATTACCGATCGGATGAAATAGATGCCGAAATCAACTTCGTCAGCGACCTGTTTCTCGGAGGCGCGCACCAGCCGCGTCTGCCAAAGTTCTTCGATCTCTTCGGCGAGCTCGCGTTCGAGTTTTGTCAATTCGCGAGGCAGCAGGTCTTGCCGATCGCGTATTTCCATCATCTGCGCGATGTGACGCAGCTTGACGAGAATCTCCTGCCGTTTCGCTTCTGATGGATGAGCGGTAAGCACAAGACGAAGGCGCGTTTTCTCCAGTAGATCTCGTATTTCACGCGCTGTTTTGCCGCTGCGTTTTAGCGTTCCAACGGCGTTGACAATGGACTCCTTTAGCGATCCGTCGGCTTCGCGCTGCCGAATGACGCGTATTCGCTGAAGGTCTTCCGCAATATTGATAAGCTGGAAGTAATTGGAGAACGCTTTGATCAGCACATTTTTTGAATCCAGCGGCAGGTTTTCCAGGCGGTCAGCCAGTTGAAAGGCGGCTGAGGCATCGCCATCGCGGCGCGCCTTTGACATCGCGCGGATCTCTTCGACCAGCTCGTATGCTTCAATGCCGTTCTGCTCTTGAATGATGACGCCCAGCCAATTGCCGAGCGTATGGATATCCTGGCTGAGGGCAGCGCTGCTTGCCTTGCGTCCACTGCTCATGTCATACTCCCGTGTGCAAATTGCATGGCACTATAGTTCAACTTAATGCGCTAATCCAGTACAAGATGGGCTGTGAGGCGGGCGCATGAGCGCGCTTATAGAATGCGTGGCGAACTTCTCTGAGGGACGCAGGCAATCAGTCATCGATAGTATCGTCCGCGCCATTGATAGCGCGAGCGGCGTTGCCGTTCTCGGCGCAGAGGCCGATATAGATCACAACCGGTCCGTGGTGACATTTGTGGCCGCGCCTGAAAAGATCGGCGAGGCTGCCTTCGCAGGCATCGAGCGCGCGGCCGAGCTGATAGCTATGGAGCGTCATAGTGGGCAACATCCGCGGATCGGCGCTGCGGATGTCGTCCCCTTTGTTCCATTGCGTAACACCAGTATGTCTGAATGCGTCAGACTGGCGACTCAGCTGGGCAGGAGAGTAGGGGAGGCGCTGAAGCTGCCAGTATTTCTATACGAAAACGCGGCATTGCAAGAAGGCAATCGAAGGCTCGCCGACATCCGACGCGGCGGATACGAGAAACTGAAACTTTTAATCGCGGCAGGTGAGCCGCCACGGCCAGATTTTGGTCCGCCGCAGATGGGCAAGGCAGGCGGCTGTGTTATCGGCGCCCGCGACTTGTTAATCGCCTACAACGTCTTCTTGAACACCGATGATGTTGCGGTGGCGCGCACTATCGCCCGCGCGATTCGTCAGTCGTCAGGTGGTTTGGCGCATGTCAAGGCGCTGGGTTTATTTGTCAGGGGAAAAGCTCAAGTGTCGATGAATCTGACGAATTACCGAGTGACATCCATGCGCGATGTCATGGAGGCGATTCGTCGCGAAGCAAAGCGTCTTGAGGTAGAAGTCGACAGCTCTGAGATAGTCGGATTGGCGCCACAGGCTGCCCTTGCAGAAAAGGACGTGGATGATCTGCAGATTGAGAATTTCAGTCCGGCTCGTGTGCTTGAGTATCATTTGGCAGCTCTGAAGTGACCCCGCCCATATGCGCGAGTTTGTTGCTACGCGGTTGCCAATGTTCTTGTCTACGCGCACCCGGTGGCTTTCCCGAATCTGGATCCAAGCGCTGGCAACTCGAATGAAAACGTCGTGATGGGCAATGTCTACGAGACACTTACCTTCTACAACGCGCCGGGCAGCGACGAGATACTTAGCCCAAAGTTGGCGGTATCCTGGGAGGCTTCAGAAGATTCGATGACCTGGACTTTCAACCTGCGTGAGAGCGTCGCCTTCCACGATGGCGCGGACTTCATCGCCGCGGCAGTCAAGAAAGCGCTCGATCGCACCATTGACATGGGACAAGGTTCGTCCTGGATTTTTGGTCCGATTGAATCCATCGAGGTGGTGGATGAACTGGTTGTTCAGTTCACGCTTTTCTACCCGGCGCCGTTGGACCTGATACTGTCCGCCGGTTACGCCGCCTGGATTATGAGCCCGAACGCAGCCGAGCAAGACAGCGCCTGGTTCAACGACGGTAACGCCGCTGGAACCGGTCCCTACGCAATCGCCAGCAACGAACCGGTCCAACGCATGATCCTGGCAGCATACGCGGATTATTGGGGCGGCTGGGAAGATGGTCAATTTGACACGATTGTCTATAAAATCAGCGAAGATGTCACCGTTCTGGAGCAGATGATTCGGTCCGGCGATGCCGACTTCACCTACAGCTTGCCCTTTGACAATTATGGTCCGCTGGCGCAGGCTGAGGGCCTTGTCGTTGACGTAACACCGTCCTTCCAAAACCTTCTAATACTTCTCAACAACGTCAAAGAGCCGACGAATGATCCGCGTGTACGCCTGGCATTGGCCTACGCCTTCCCCTACGGTGACGTGGTCGCAAGCGTTTACGCCGGCTTGGGAACACAGGCGCGCGACGCTATTCCGGCAAATATGTGGGGGCATGGCGGAGACCTCTATCAATATAGCCACGACCTTGACCGAGCGCGCGAGCTGCTGGCGAAAGCTGGCTATGCCGATGGCGGACTAAGCGTTGTTTATACCCATGTGTCCAGCGACCTGGATGAGCAGCAGGTCGGCGAACTTTGGCGCGACAGCCTGGCGGAAATCGGAGTCGATCTGGAAATACGCAGTTTGGCCTGGGAGGGGCAGTGGGACCTGGCGATCAACGATCCGGCTACAGCGCAGGACGCCTTCGGCTTCTATTGGTGACCCGACTATATCACACCAAATTCCTGGCTCTATGGCATGTTCCGCATAGAAGAAGAACCCTTCTTCAACCTGGGTTACTACGGCAACACTGATTTCGATAACCTGATAGACGAGGCAGAGGTGTTAAGCGGTACCGATCGCGCTGCGGCGGAAGCGATGTTTATCCAAGCCCAGCAGTTGCTGCTTGATGATGCCGCTGCAATCTTTGTAGTAGATCTTCCCGATATCCACGTAGTCCGCGCGGACGTCAACGGCTATGTCAATAACCCAGCTTACCCGCATGTCGTCTTCTTCCACGACTTGACGCGATAGACTATCCAAGACGGTTCGGCGCAGTTGCGGCTGTGCCGAATCCGTTTTTACCGAGCCGCTTAGATGACCGCATTGACCTATTTGCTGCGCCGCATGGGCTTCTCGGTTCTGGTATTCATCGGCGTTTTGATTCTGACTTTCGTTGTCTCCCGCGTTATTCCCGGAAATCCGGCGGCGCTGTATGCCGGCGCCCGTCCCCGGCCGGAGCAGGTAGCGGCAATCAAAGTCAAGCTCGGATTGGACAGCCGCTGCCAGAGCAATTCATGGTCTATGTAGGCGATCTGCTGGATGGCGAATTGGACGATTCATACCATTCGGCCGGTCAATCAACACAGATTTGAGCATTTTCTTGCCGGCGACGCTTGAGCTGGTTATAGCGGCGGTCGTCATTGCGCTGGTCGTCGGCATTCCGATTGGCGTGTTGGCCGGCGCCTATCCTCGCAGCCTGTTTGATTACGCCACGCGGCTGGTCGCGATTGCGGGTGTATCCGTGCCATCATTTTGGCTTGCTCTAATTGCGCAGTTCGTCTTCTTCAGCATGCTGGGCTGGATGCCGCTGGGCGGCCGCATCAGTCGTGATGTCTCGCTTTTTTATCCTATCGCCGCGAAGACCGGCTTCTACTTCATCGATTCCGCATTGAGCGGCAATTGGAAAGCGTTTTTCGACGCCCTGCATCACTTGATCTTGCCGGCTCTGGTTCTTTCCGCCTATCCGGTGGGCATCACTATTCGCATGACACAAGCCTCGATGCTGGAAGTCCTATCAGAGACGTAAATCACGTCGGCGCGGGCAGCCAGTTTATCGCAGCGCGTGATCTTGTTCAAGCAGGCGCTGAAGAACGCCATTATGCCGGCACTGACCGTTGTCCGTTTGTCATTCGCCTATTCGATTACCGGCGCCTTCTTGGTGGAGACGATATTTTCCTGGCCTGGAGTCGGGAAATATGTCACCGAAGCGGTGCTGAATGTTGATTTTCCGGTCATTATCGCCGTCACATTGGTCGTCACGATCGTCTACATATTGGTCAACTTGTTGGTGGATTTGTTGCAGGCATTGATGGATCCACGGGTGCGACTTGGCTAGGGGTTGGGCGATGCCGCGCATTGAAGTCGGCTCCACGCTTTGGTTCCTGCATCGCGATAGAGCCGCAGTTTTGAGTGTTTTCTTTCTTGTTTCGATAGCGCTTGCAGCTGTGTTCGCGCCTTTGCTTACGCCCTACGCCGCGCAGGGCATGGGCGGTCCGGACTTGAGCAGAAAGTTTGTCGCGCCCGGTATCGAACATCCCTTTGGCACTGATGGGATGGGCAGAGATCAAGTGGCGCGTCTTATGTATGGTGCGCGCCGTTCGCTGTCAATGGGTGTATTGGTCGTCGTGGTTGCTATTGTCATATGTCAATTCGGCGCACGAAGAGAGAATGCGCGAGTTGGTGAAAGAAGAATTTCCCGAAGCTGAGGTGACGATTTCGTCTGAGATTTGCCGCGAATGGCGTGAATTCGAACGTACATCGACGACCGTCCTCAATGTCTATACCAAGCCGAAGCTCGCGCAGTATCTCGGTGCGCTTGAACGCGAGCTCAAGAGGCGAAAGTTTGCCGGCACCTTGAATATCATGCAGTCATCCGGCGGCATCTCGTCGCTTCGCCGGCGCAAGAAGGGCCAATCCGCACGACGGTCAGCGGACCTGCCGGCGGTGTAATCGGTGTTGCCGCTTTGGGGAAGCATCTGGGCGCGACTAATTTGGTAGCCGCGGATGTCGGCGGAACAACATTCGATGTAGCGCTGATACGCGATGGGCAACCACTCGAACAGATCGAGCATAGAATCAATCGGCGCCCTGTCTTGCAGCCGACCATCGACATCGTGTCAATCGGCGAAGGTGGCGGCAGCGTGGCCTGGATTGACGATGCCCAAGGCTTGCGTATCGGACCGCAAAGCGTCGAGGCTGACCCCGGTCCGGCTTGCTTCGGCTTGGGCGGCACACTGCCGACTGTCACCGACGCGCAGTTGGCGCTCGGCTATCTCGATCCCGAGTATTATTTTGGCGAGCGCATGCGCCTGGAGCGTGTGAAAGCGGAGCAAGTCATCCGGGAGCGCATCGCCGAGGTCCTTGGCATGAGCGTGTTAGATGCGGCGGCGGGTATCGTCCACCTGGTAAATATGAACATGGCATACTCCATTCGCAACATCACCATCGAACGTGGGCACGATCCACGTGAGTTTTCGCTGGTCTGCTATGGCGGCGGTGGCGGCTTATTCGCTGGCTTCTTGCTCAACGAGCTGGAGGCCGCGTCAGCCATCCTGCCGCTTAACCCGGCGACATTTTCCGCCTGGGGTTTGCTCAATGCCGACTATCGCGAAGACTATGTTCGCACATATTTGAGATCCTTCGCCGATATGTCAGCCGAAAAGCTCAAAAGCGAACTTGATACGCTGGAAGCCGAAGTACGCAGCCGTTAGAGTGACTTTGGCATCGCCTGCACAAACGGCGACGCATTTCCATGCCGCTATGCGCTACCATGGGCAGGAGCACACGGTCAAAGTGCCTATCTTGTCGGCCAACTTCGCTGATGATTTGACATCCTTGCGGCGCCGCCTCGATACGCTCCATCACCGAGCCTACGCGCTTTCGCTGCCGGAGTCGGCCGCCGAGATCGTCAATTTGCAGGTTCCAATTCTGGGTATCACCAAGAAGCCGGTACTAAAGCGATTATCAGCTGAGCCAAAGGGTATCGCATTAAAAGGCAAGCGCTCAATCACGATCCGCGAGTACGGCGCCGGCATCGACGTGGAAGTATACGATCGGGACAGATTGACGGCAGGCAGCGTTATACAGGGAGCGGCGATTATTGAGGAGTGGTCGTCGACCATACTGCTGCTTCCCGAACAGACGGCGACAGTAGATGATTTTGGCAATCTGATTATCAAGCGAGTGGACAAATGAGCAAAGTTGACCCGATTACCGCACAAGTCATCCGCAACGCGCTGAAGGCAGCTGCTGACGAAATGATGATCAGTTTGATCAAGACGGCGCACAACCCGCTGCTCTATGAAGTACAAGATTTCGGCTTGGCGATCACAAACGACCGCGGCGAAATGCTGGCGGAAGGCTCCGGCTTGCCCGGCTTTATGGGCTGCCTGGGACCAACTGTCCAGGGCGGTATCCGCGCTTTGGGAATGGATGGATTCGCCGAGGGTGACATTCTGCTGGCGAACGAGCCCTATGAGACGGGTACGCAAATCAGTGATAGAGCCGTATATATGCCGATTTTCTTCGAGGGCGAGCTGGTCGCCTTTTCCGCGCTAATGGCGCACTGGGCGGATATCGGCGGCAAGACGCCGGGCGGCTGGTGCCCGGATACGACTGACATCCATCAAGAGGGGCTGATCTTCTTTCACGACAAGCTCTATGAATCCGGCCAGTTAAACCAGACCTTTATACGCTTTATTTTGAAGAATGTGCGCTTTCCTGATTTGGTTCACGGAGATCTGAACGCCATGATCGCCGCCTGCCGGACAGGTAATAAGCGCTACATCGCGCTTTGCGAGCGCTATGGCGCCGATACAATTCGGCAGGCGATGGAGCAGGTCTTCGATCAATCGGAAGCAATGATGCGAGCCAAGATCAGCGAGATCCCGAATGGCAGTTACTCGGGAAGCGTCATGATGGATCAAGATGGCGTCGAAATCGACAAGCCATACAAAGTTGCCGTAACAGTCACTGTATCCGGCCACGAGATGACTATTGATTGGACCGGCACGGCGGAGACAGTAACTGGGCCGACCAATCATCCCTTCGTCGGCACGGTCGCCGTGGCACAGACGGTTCTCAAGTCCTTGACGATGCCGCTTGACCCGATGAATCACGGGCATCTGCGCCCGCTGACGGTCACTGCTCCGGACAGTACCGCCGTCAGCCCCCTCTATCCGGCCGCGACCGATTCCTATGGCTACGTGGCAGAAATGGTCATCCATCTCATCGTCAAAGCGCTTTCGCAGGCGATCCCGGAGCGATGCCCGGCTTGTGCTTATCAGATGTTTGACGGTGTCATGTGTCGGATGGATCCGCGCCATGGCGAACCATTCATCTACATTGACCCGCTCGCCGATGGAGGCGGCGCCTTTCCCCACGCTGACGGTCCCAATGGGATCATCTTTGTCGGCGATGGCAACGCGCCAAATACGCCTACCGAGGTTATTGAAGGGCGCTATCCTTTGCGAGTTCTGCGTCATACATTTAACTTGAGCGGATCCGGGAAAGGCAAGTACCGCGGTGGCTTTGGAGTGACGCGCGAGTACCAGATGCTTGAAGACAATATCCTCATACAGACGATGAATGAGAATACGATCGAGACACCATGGGGTTTGTACGGTGGCGAGGATGCCGGCGTCAGCGAACTGACAGCATGGACAGGTACTGAACGAGAGGAAATTATCAGCGGCCGCGTCTACTTCTACGGACCTTTCAACAAGGGCGATATCATCACCCAGAGTTCCGCTGGCGGGGGCGGTTGGGGCGATCCGAGCGAGCGCGATCCGGCGCTTATCGAATACGACCTGCGCAATGGCTACGTCCAAAAGAATGAAGGCTAGGCGCGCGCCGTTTATTCGGCCTTTGGGCGATATTGCAGGGCCTCGGCCACGTGCCCAACCTGGATGTCGTCAGCGCAATCCAGATCGGCGATGGTGCGGCTAAGCTTAAGGACGCGGTGATAGCTGCGCGCGCTCAAGTGCAGCCGGCGTACCGACAAGGATAGTATCTGCCGCGCTTCCTCACCTAATACGCAGTAATTGTCGATCTCGCCGACAGTCATATCGGCATTTGCGAACAAGCCGGGATGGTCTTCAAATCGTTTGACTTGTCGCTCGCGCGCAACTTGGACTCGTTGGCGAATATCCAGTGAATTCTCGGCTCGTCCGTCTGCCAGCAGCTTTTCGAAGTCCACTCGTGGCACGTCGACATGAATGTCGATACGGTCCAGTATCGGGCCGGATATCCTCGCTTGATAGCGTTGGATCTGATTTGGCGTGCAGCTGCATGCCTGCTGCGGATCGCCATAAAAGCCGCAAGGACAGGGATTGCGCGCTCCCACCAGCAGGAAATTCGCCGGGAAAGTGACACTTCCCTTTGCGCGACTGATGGTCACAATCTTGTCTTCTATCGGCTGTCGCAGAACTTCCAGCACTTTGCTCGAGTGCTCGTTGATCTCGTCGAGGAACAATACGCCGCGGTGCGCCAGGCTAATTTCACCTGGCTTGGGAATTGAGCCGCCGCCGACAAGACCGACTTGCGAGATGGTGTGATGCGGCGCCCTAAATGGCCGTGACCGTACGAGCGGCTCCTCCTTGGACAGCATATCGACGATCGAATAAATGCGCGTCACTTCCAGCGCTTCTTGAGCCACCATGGGAGGCAATATGCCCGCGAGCGCGCGCGCCTGCAAGCTCTTGCCGGCGCCAGGCGGTCCCGACATCAGGATGTTGTGATTGCCCGCCGCTGCCACTTCCAAAGCGCGTTTGACATGCTCCTGCCCGCGAATATCGGCGAAGTCAATAATTCCATCAGCCAGAGGTGAATCTTTCTGCCTCGCTTGAATATCAGCGTCATGAGGTCTAATGGGGTTGAGCTGATAAAGATGTTCGATTAATTGACCAATCGAGCGAACCGGGATGATGTCAATGTCCTGAATGAGGGCGGCTTCTTCAGCGTCTTCGTCCGGTACGAATACAGTGGCGAAGCCCTCTTGCCTTGCAGTGTAGACCATGGGCAGAACGCCTTTGACGTGGCGGATGCCACCGTCCAGAGAAAGCTCGCCGATGAACATGGCATTGTCCAGAGTGTGCAGCGGAATCTGATCGGTGGCGGCCAGGACACCGATGGCAATGGCGAGGTCGTAAGAAGGTCCGTGTTTGTTTATGTCGGCCGGTGAGAGGTTGACGACGTATGCTTTGTTTGGGAAGCGCAAGCCGCTGTTGCGAATGGCTGAGCGTGCGCGATCCTTGCTTTCACGGACGGCCACGCCGGGCAAACCAACGAGATTGAAACTGGGCAGGTGGGCGCGCGGGTTGAAATCCGTCTGCACCTCAACGATGTATCCGTCCAAGCCGATAACGGCGCAGGTTTTCACGATGGCAAGCATGTGAACTCCCAGAGTTATTTGGCATCGCCGCTTATACTACAATCTAAGAGAATGAAAATCACGCATTGATTAGGGAGTTACTTTGATTCGTACTGGCGCTGCAAATAGGGAATGATCCCGCCGGCGTCAAGAATCTGCCGCACCTGTTCCGGCAAGCCGGAGAATTCGAATGCCTGCCCTTGCCAGTACAGGCGATGCGCCTCCATGTCTATGTCGAGAGAATCGCCTGTGTTGACCAGGCCGACGATCTCGGGGCAGGAAATGACAAGAAGGCCGCTGTTAATCGCATTGCGATAGTAAATGCGGGCGAAGCTCGCCGCGATGACTGCGCGCACACCCGCTGCCAGCAGGCAGGTAACCGCCTGTTCGCGGCTGCTGCCGTTGCCCCAGTTGCGGCCCGCGACAATCACATCACCCGCGCGTACCTTATTCGCAAAGTCGGGGTGAAGGTCTTCCAGGGCATGGCGCGCCAATGCCGTCGCGTCGTGGCTGACCGTGTAGGTATACTTACCGGGAAATATAACATCAGTATTCACATTGTCGCCGTATTTCCAGACTCGATGCGATGTCCTGGTCATGTCGTTTCGCCGCCGCTCTCCAATTCAGCAGGGTGGATCAGGCGACCAGCGACGCAACTTGCCGCCACCACCGCCGGATTCGCCAGGTAGATCTCGGCCTCACGTTCGCCCATACGGCCGCGGAAGTTTCGATTCGCGCTGCTGATGCAGACTTCGCCCGGCGCCAGGACGCCCATGTGATTGCCCATACATGGTCCACAGCCCGGCGTCCCGATCGTCGCTCCGGCATCAAGCAGGGCAGTGACATAGCCGGCTTCAGCGGCATCGCGCAGCACCATCGACGAAGCCGGTATGACAAGCAGCCGGGCTTTAAGTGTCTTCCCACGCACGATATCGGCAGCGCTGGCGATATCTTCCAGCCGCCCATTGGTGCAGGTGCCGATAAAACCAACATCAACTTGCGTTCGCGCCAGAGACGAAAGCGGCTGCACATTGTCCACTGCATGAGGGCAGGACACCATGGGCTCGACTTTGCAAAGGTCGATGTTGCGTTCCATGGCATATTTAGCGTCAGCGTCGGCATAGAGGGCGTTGTCACGGAAATATTTCAAGCGCTCCATATAATCGCGCGGACGTGACCGCTCAAGATTCGCTTGCAACCAGGCCCAGGTAACATCGTCTGGCGCCATACAAGCATTCTTCGCGCCCATCTCCGCCATCATATTGGTCAAGACCGCGCGAGAATCTGGTGACAGCCGCGCCAAGCCCTCGCCGGCAAATTCAACGGCCATATAGGTTGCGCCGTCGGCAGACAACTCGCCAATCAAATGGATCGTCAGGTCTTTTGTCATGACCCCGGTGGCCAGATTGCCGCTCAACGTTATGCGCATGGTTTCGGGGACGCGCAGCCAAAGTTGCCCGGCCGCCCACAACGCCGCCACTTCGCTGCGACCGATGCCCGCGCCAAAAGCGCCAAGCCAGCCGCAGTGCGGGCTGTGACTATCGGCGCCCAGCAAGGTCATCCCCGGACCGACGATGCCTTCTTCGCAGAGCACTTGATGGCAGATTCCGCGACCGATCTCGAAGAAACTGCTAATGCCTTGCTCGCGGACAAATTCACGGATCCGCGCATGATTCCGCGCATGTTTCGCGGTCGGAGGGGGCACGGCATGGTCCAGCGTTACTGCCAGTCGTTCGGGATACTTGACGTTGCGCTGTGGCAACTGTTGGAAAATCGTCGCGATTGCGGCCGTGTTATCGTGGCTGAGCACGACATCCGGCTCAATGATGACTATCTCGCCAGGTGTGACGCTGCTGCGACCGCAGGCCCTCGCCAATAGTTTTTCGGTTAATGTCATCGACATAATTGGTGACCCTGGTATAGCGTCCGGTTCGCGCTGCCTTGACTTGCGCGAGAACCTAATGCTGGTCGTGTTGCTCAGAATATATTCATCTGTTTCGCGCAAAATGTCTGCTAGAATGGCGCTTTGCTATCAAGCTAGGTTCGAATACGGCATCATGCTTTCACCTGAGCTGAACAACAAGCTCCGTCACAACGCCTTTGTAAACATCATGGACGGCGCATTCTTTGGCTTTGGCATCATGGGCTTGGCATCCTATGTTACCATAATCCCTCTTTTCCTGTCTTACTTGACCGAATCAACCGCGCTTATCGGTTTTGTCGCGGCGCTCTTTCACATAGGCTGGCAACTGCCTCAATTGCTCACCTCGAATTACGTCGCCGGCTTGGATCACTACAAACCTATGGTGATGATTACGACACTCTTTGAACGATTTCCCTACTTTGGCTTGGCGCTGGTTGCGTTTGCGATACCCACGATCGGCACAGACGGGGCGCTGATCCTGACCCTGCTATTGCTGGCCGTGCAAGCGCTTGGCGGCGGCTTCACCGGTACGCCCTGGCAGAGCATGATTAGCAAAATAATACCAGTCCACCGGCTCGGCACATTTTTCGGTGTGCAATCCGCCTGCGTAAATCTGTTCGGCGTGGGCGGCGCGCTGCTCGCCGCTGTGATCCTTGACAGGTTCGCTTATCCCGACAGCTTTTCGCTGCTTTTCGGTATCGCAGGTATCAGCCTCGTTATTTCGTACCTCTTTCTGGCCCGGACGTTTGAAACCAAGAGCGCGCCAAGGGATGTTGTAGAGCGCAAGAATTGGCGTGACTTCGGCAGGCGGCTGCGGCAGATCTTGCAGACGAATGAGAATTTCCGCTGGTTCCTCATCGCGCGCAGCCTGACTTCGTTAAGTCTGACTGCCGTTTCTTTCTACACCATCTTTGGCATCCGCCGCTTCGACATGTCGCCCGAATTCGCCGGCGTCCTTACGAGTGTTCTGCTCGTATCCAACATGTTGAGCAGCAGCGTCATCGGCTGGATCGGTGACCGTTGGGGGCATCGACGCGTATTGATTCTCGCCAATCTGCTGACTGCGCTGGCGATTGGCATTGCGTTGGCAGCGCCCGATGTAAGCTGGTTTTATTTGGTATTTGCACTCACGGGCGTCGTCAATGCCACGCAGTGGTCCACGATCTTGACCATCACCGTCCAATTTAGTTCCGTGGCGGAGCGCCCCTTCTTCATCGGTATGGCAAATACCTTTATTGCGCCGGTGACGATCTTGGCGCCGATAATTGGAGGTTGGCTTATTGACGCTGCCAGCTTCGAATTGACTTTCGGAATCTTTGCTCTGGCCGGATTGCTGTCTGTTGCCGTTTTTGTCGTTCTGGTGGAAAATCCTCTGGGCGCCGTCGGCTTCGCTACAGCTGATTAGTCATCGGCCGGAAGCATCATCTCAGCCAGAATCCGATCGACATCGTCGCCGGTGATTTGCTGTTCATCCGCCAGGCGCTTGATCTGATTTGTCACCGCGCGCAAGGTATCCTCGGGCAAGTCTATGCCCAGGCCGGATGCCCGGTCGCGGATCGCGTTGCGCCCCACCAATCGATGCGCCACATCAATGATCCTCATCATACCGAAATCTTCCGGATCAATGGCCTCGTATGTAGTCGGATTGTTCAAGACCGCTTTGGTATGAACACCGGCTTTGTGATGAAAGGCGACTTGGCCCGTGATCGGCGTATTGAAGGGAATCTCGATCCCAAGTTTTTGCGCTACCACACGCTCTATTTCAGCCAACAAGCGCAGGTCATACTTTCCTACCAGTGACCTGTCACAAGTGTAGAGACGGGCGATTAGCGCTCCCATCGCCGTGATGCCATTGCGCTCGCCGATGCCCAGGACGGTCGTGTCGATATGAGTAGCGCCTGCCTGCAGCGCGCTATAGGCGTTGGCAACCGCGCAGCTGCTGTCGTTGTGGCCGTGGAATTCGATGTCACAAGCGACGACTTCGCGCAGATTGGAAATCATGTTGTAGGTCTGCAGCGGGTCAGCAATGCCGACGGTATCGGCGACGCCAACACGGTCGACGCCGGCCAGGTCCATCGCGCGGTAAACGGTCATCACATCGGCGAAATTGCTGCGGAAAGTATCTTCGGTGCTAAAGCGCGTTTCCACCTCATTGGCTTTGAGGAAGGCGATGATTTCTTGCCCAACGTCGATAACCTGATCCAGGCTCTTGCCGTGGCTATATTCGCGCATATAGTTCGAGGTGCCGATGTAAACGTCAGCGCCATCGACACCGCAGTCTACAGCCAGCTTCGCATCATCCAGATTTGCGCGGATATGCGTCAGCAACTTGAAGCGCCTTGTCATATCGGCTATCGCTCTTATGGCGTTTGCGCTCTGCGGGCTGGCGATCGGCGTCGACAACTCCATATACTCCACACCGAATTGGTCCAGCAGCATGGCAATCTCGCGCTTGTCCTCTATGGTGAAATGAGTTCCGCGGAATTGCTCGCCTTCGCGCAGCGTGGAATCTATGAAATTGAATCCGTCTACCGGGATTTTACGATTGTGCATCCGCTATCCACCAATCTTCTATATGTTCTCAAGCACTCGGGTCAAAACATCAATTGCCCGCCGATACTCAGCAAGTTCAATATGCTCATGTGGCGTATGATCGAGCGTCGAATCGCCAGGACCATAAGCCATGATGGGGCAATTCCATACCGGCCCAACCACGTTCATATCCGATGTGCCCGTTTTGTACACGAATCTCGGTACACCGCCGGCCGCCCGAATCGCCCGCCGGAAGACGCGGCTCAAAGCACTATTGCGATCGCCGGTGAAGGCCTGCTCCCCGCCTCGCGCAGCGACGGTCGCGCCATTTTGGTCAGGAAGTTGATTTGCCATGTCGTCCGGGCTTTTGCCTGGCGGCAGGCGCATGCCAATGGTCATTTCAGCGACGCCATTGACGCCGTATTGCCGGGTATTGATTTCGCGGAGCGAGGCATCAAGCCGGCCGAAAATAGAATCGACATCTCGATTGTAGTCGTCGCACTGTGACTGGACCGCCCGCCAATAATCGACGGCGCGTTCAGCCGGGCTCGGCGCATCGCCAGCACTGTGAGCCAATCCGCCTTCCCAGCGCCAATCCAGCAGCAGCCGACCCTTGTAACCCATCGTGATTCGATCCCAATGCGACGGCTCGCCAATGATGCAGAAGTCCGGCTGATACTGCGTGAGTGCATGGCGCGCGCCTAGGCTCGTGGCCGCTTCTTCTTCGACCGCGCCTATGACAACGACGCGAATGTCCTCACCAAGCTGAGCACGCTGCGCTGCGGCCGCGAATGTAGCCAGGGGACCTTTGGCGTCCACGGCGCCGCGACCGTAGAGCTTGCCCCCTTCGCAATGCACCGGTGGAAAACCGGCGAAAGTATCAATGTGTCCGAGTAGCGCGACCTCGCGCTCGCCTTTGCCGCGCTCGCCCACCGCATTTCCGGCGCTATCAACATAGGCATCATCGAAATCGTTGACGCGCATCCAGTTGACCAGGAATCCAGACACCTCGGCTTCGTGGCACGATGGACTGGGAATCGCCACCAGATCGCGCAGCAGTTGTTCAGCGCCAAGGTCGCTCACGGCAGTCATCGCTTAGTTCAAGACCTCGTCTATTGCACTGATTACCAGCGAGAGTTGGTCGCGACTGATGATCAAGGGCGGCAGCAGACGCAAAGTATTCAAGCCGGCCGGCAGCGCCAGTACGCCGCGCTCTTGCAGCGCTTTCAGGATCGGTGTCACGCGGCCGCGCAGCTCCAAGCCGACCATCAGTCCGCGTCCACGGATGGCGCGTACGCCTCTCAAATCGAGCGCAGCTAGCTCGTCCATCAGCCAGCCGCCATTGGCCTGCGCGCGCTCTACCAGACCCTCATCACGAATTGTCGTGATGGTAGCGATGGAAGCGGCGCACACCAGTGGATTGCCGCCAAATGTGCTGCCATGCGTCGCCCGGTCGATCTGGCCGTGGGCGGCGCGCCAGCAGACAGCTCCCATCGGCAGTCCTCCGCCTATAGCTTTTGCCAACGCCACAATGTCCGGTACGATGCCGGCCTGCTCGAAGCCGAACCATTTTCCCGTTCGTCCGAAGCCCGTCTGTATCTCGTCGATAATGAGCATGGCGCCGCTACGATCGCAGCATTCGCGTAGCGCTTGTAGGTACTCGATTTCAGCTGGATGCACCCCGCCTTCGCCCTGAACACTTTCGACCACTACGGCCGCCGTTGTTGGGCTGATGGCTTCGCGGGCGGCGTCAATATCGTTGAAGCCGACATGTTCCACCGCGGGCAGCCAGCTTTGAAAAGGCTTGCGGTATTTCGGCGTCCAGGTCATCGACAAGGCGCCGGTCGTCCGGCCGTGAAAGGCGCGTTTCGCCGCAACGATGCCGTCGCGCCCGGTCAACAGCTTGGCCACTTTGAGGGAGCCTTCAATCGCTTCCGCGCCGCTGTTGCACAAGAAGAAGTGGCTGAGATCAGCCGGAGTGATACTGTCCAGCAGCGCGTATAACTCCGCGCGGCGGTCGTTATAGAAAGACTCGTGGCAAGTGACCAAGGTATTGGCTTGCTCCGAAATCGCGCGGCTTACCGCCGGATGGCAATGGCCCAAGGCGGCGACACCTTGCCCGCTCGTGGCATCAAGATAGCGCGTACCCGTGACATCCCAGACAAAGACGCCTTCTCCGCGCGCAAGCGCAGTCGGCCGCTTGCCATAAGCGCCGGAGCCATGTCGGTCTTCAACATCATAGAGGCTGGTTGTTTCAATCATTTGCTGAACACCGTTCCTGCGCCTGCAAGCGCCTGCGAAACCGGATTGCGAATACGCCCATCGGCGATGATGACGCGCTCCACACCGTTGGTAAGAGCCTCCTGAGCCGCCAAGACTTTGCGTTTCATCCGCCCTTGCGCCCAATCCATTGCGCTATCAATCTGACTTAGACGGACCTCGCTGACGAAGCTGTTTTCATCGGGAAAATCACGATACAGTCCGCGTACATTGCTCAAAATGACTAATGTTCGGGCTTGCAATGCACCTGCCAAAGCTGCCGCCGCCCGGTCGCCATCGACATTCAGCAAGCCATCTTCGCTTTTCGCCATCGGCGGCAGTACCGGTACGTGTCCCTGCTCGAGATGTACATTTAGTGTTGTTGGTTCGACGCGCCTTATTGACCCGCTATGATCATCGCGCACCACGCGAACCCGCCCATTCATCAGCGCGCGGATCGTCTTCTTGCGTTCCGCCCGTAGCGCAACAGCTTCTCCGCAGAAACCCCTGGCGCAGATCTCTCGCAGGTCGAGCGCGGCTACGATGCGATCGTTCGCTTGTTGCGCGGCGGTCACATATACATCGCGCACCGCAGGCGGTGTATACCGCGAGCTGTGCCCGGACGGCGAGGTCAAGGTTTGAACCTCCAGCCCGAGTTCCGCGCAGAGCTGATTCATCGCCGCACTTACGCCGTGTACGACCAGGAGTGAACGACTTGCTGCGATGTCAGCCAGGTCGTCGCAGGAGGCTGCCAGATCCAGCCCTTCGCCGCCGCCCAATTTGACTACCAACAGATTGGAACTTGTCATCGTTTGCGGACCCTCAGGGATAGATGCCGGGGAATTCCAGCCCGGTCGACTCGTCAAATCCGTACATGAGATTCAGCGACTGCACAGCGCTGCCCGCCGCCCCTTTGCACAAGTTGTCCAGCGCGGCGATGACCACCAGATGCCGGCCATCGTCGTCCAGCTCGAAGCCGATATCGCAATAATTCGTGCCTGCCACGACACGCGGTTCCGGCAGCCGATGCAAGCCGACTTTGCCACTCACGAGCCGAACGAATGGCTCGTCGCGATACTGCGCGCGATAGAGGCGCCAGATATCCCGCTCTACCGTGGCTTCATTCAAATAACAATGCGCCAGCAGATGAACGCCGCGCACCATTTCAATCGCAGTGACAGCAAAATGAATGGGCTGTCCGCAACCCAGGATCATCTGTACTTCCGCCATATGCCGATGACCGGTCGCCTTATAGGTGCGGACGGCGCCGCTGCGAACCGGATGATGCGAGCCCGCATTGCCTTTGTTGCCGCCCTCTGACGAACCGACTTTTAGCTCGATTGCCGCGCGCTCCAGAATTCCCGCGCGCGCGAGCGGAAGCAGCGCAAGATTTATCGCGGCCGCATTGCAACCCACGCCGCTGACGTAATCCGCGCCGATAAGTCGCTCGCGATTGACCTCGGGCAAGCCATATACAAAACGCTCCTGCCAGGCCTGCGCTGGATGAACTTCGCCGTACCACTGTTCATAGGCGTCGGCGGAATTCAGGCGAAAGTCAGCCGAAAGATCGATCAGCTTTGCCGCCAAACCAGCGTAACGGTCTATATTGCGCGCGACGGTTTTATGCGGCAGCGCCAGAATTAGCAGGTCGCATGATTCCAGCGCATCCGGATGGATGAACTTCAAAGCGGAAACGCCGCGCAGATGCGGATGCACAGTATGCACATAGCGCCCGGTGTGCTCGCGGCTCGTGATCTGCATCACCTCCACTTGCGGGTGGAAATGCAGCAGACGCAGCAACTCGCCACCGGTGTAACCGCTACCGCCGACGATGCCCGCCTGAATCACACCGTCACCTCGACTTGCTGGATGACGTAATCAATAACTTCCTGCGCGATATTGACGCCGGTTGGCTTACTGCTATTGCGGAACTCCATCGTGTGATTGATCTCATTGACGACGTAGTTGCCTTGCGCGTCTTCCAGCAGGTCAATCGCCAGGATACCGCCGCCAACAGCTTCAGCCGACCGCAAGCAGATATCATTCAACTGCTCAGACACCGGGCAATTTGTGGCCTGGCCACCACGGGCGGTATTGGTAATCCAGTGATTCGACGCCCGATAAATCGCCGCGATTGTGCGGTCACCGACCACGAAAGCGCGAATATCTCGCCCCGGTTTGTCAACATACTCTTGCACGTAATAAATGTGGTGGTTGTAATCGCCCAGGGTCTGACGATGTTCGAGGATAGCTTCGGCGCTATCGCGGTTATGTACTCGCGCCAGCAACCGTCCCCAAGACCCTGTAACAGGTTTGAGCACGGCAGGATACTTGACATCTTCGATCGCTTGCATCGCGCTCTCAGGCGTGAAGGCTACGCGCGTATGCGGCTGCGGAATGCCATGTCGCGTCAAAGCGATGCTGGTGCGCAGTTTGTCGCCGCAAATCGCCGCCGTTTCGTAGGTATTGAACGACCGTACGCCCCAGCTGTTAAGCACCGCCAGCGCATACATGCCACGTGAGGTGCTGACGCAGCGCTCGAAAACCAGGTCGTATTCGCGCCAGGCGATGCCGGACGGCGCCATCTGCTCGGCGCCGCTCGAGACGCTGAAATTCAGCTCGCGATCAAGAATGATGTCCGGGCTGATATTGCGACTGTTGAAAGCCGCGAGGATCAGCTTTTCTTCGGCGCGAATATGCGTTACAAGCAGGGCGACGCGCATGCGCTTTATTCTCCCCAGTCCTCTTCCACTTCGGGCGCCAGCTCCAGCTTAACCGGATCCAGGCTCATAATCTCCAGTTCCGTGCCACATTCTGGGCAGGACACCAACTCGTTCTCCATCGTGTCGTCAGGAATTTCAACTGCGGCATCACATTCCGGGCAAAGTGGGGTTTCGCTGGCCATCACTATTCTCCTGTCCTCAAGCTCATGCAATCAAAAAACCCGCCGTATGGGCGGGTGTGTGTGTTCAAATGTCTCTGTAAGCACAAACAAGCCCATACTCAGTGGGTGCAGGTCTTCTTGGCCTTCTTGCTTTTGCTTGCCATGCGGATTCTGCTTCCATACATTTAGCTGAATCAGCCACCAACTTTATCGGCAAAAAATGGTTTACTCTAGTTCAAGTTTGTACGAAAAAACCAATGAACTTAACCATTCATCTACTAACTCCGAAGCGAGAGAGATTGTCTTCCAAGAGCCTGATGTACTTGCTTCCGAAGATGATCAGGTGCACTAGCAGCGGATACAGATTGTAGATATGCCGGCGCACACTGTAGAACGCCATGTCGATCGGCAAAATCTCATGATACGAGCGGAAAAGGTCCTCGCCGAAGCCGTCAAAGAGCGTCATGTACGCGAGTTCCATTTCGTTGTGCGCGTAATAAAGCGCGGGGTCGATGATAGCCGCAACTTGCTTGCCGTGAACGACGATGTTCGTCCGCCACATGTCACCGTGAATCAGCGCCGGATAATCCGGTTCAATCAGGAAGTCGCCAACGACATCGGCGAATCTCAGCAGTCGATCGTCAAGCGCCGCTGGCAATTCGCCAGATTCCCGCGCTTTGTCGGTCATGTACAAGAGCCGGTTGTCGCGGAAGAACTGCACCCATGATGCAGTCGGCGGATTGGGCTGATGAAGCGGTCCAATGAGCGTGTCGCGCTCGAGTCCGTAGGCTGGACCGCGCACCTGATGACATTGCGCCAACAAGGTCCCTAGTTGCCGAAGACTCTCCGGCGTCAAGTCATCGGCCCCGGCGACAAATTCCATCAGCAGCAGATCGGGCTCGGCATGAATGACGCGCGGCACGGGCAGTCCGCTGCGCGCGCGAAAAACGTCCAGCATATAAGCCTCAATTGTAAGATCATGACCGCCGTCGCCGAACTTCGCCACCAGGGAATCGCCAACGGCAAAGTCGACTCGCACGACCTGGCTGATCTTGCCGCCCTTGAGCGGCTGCGTCCTCAGAGGTTCGCGCTGTACAATCTGGCGTATTCTGGTCGTGATTTCCGTTTTGGTCATGGAGACACGTGAGATTGAGCGATCCGGACACATCATCGAATATACGTGGCTTGACAGGTTCGCGTAGAAACCTGTACAATTCGCTGATTATGCCCGAAATCAAGTACAAGTAACAGGAGTAAGACGATGGGGCCCCTTCCAAAGCGGAAAGTCTCGAAGGCAAGGCGAAATCGCCGGCGCGCCCATGATGCCTTGACGCTCAACCACTTGGTTGAATGCGAAAGCTGTGGCGAATACCACATAGCGCATCGTGTCTGCCCAAAATGCGGTTCTTATCGCGGTGAGCAGGTTGTTGAAGTCAACGACGACTAGTTGGCAGCGCATCGCATGTCTAGGACCGTGCCCATGCAGCACGGTTTTTTGTTGCGGGCAGTTGGGACGCGTATCGGGCGCCACAAAAAGGGCTGCATCCGCTTATGGTATTTCCGCCTATCGCATCCAGGATCGCTGGAGAGTTGCAGGCTAGCATCATGGTTTGTATGCGTTCTCAGCGTAATCGGCGTCGAACGTCCCTGAAGACAGTCCGCCAACAACGTGACTAGCCATTGAGAAAAGACATGACAGACTGGACTAGCACCGCCGTCATCTTCCCCGGCCAAGGCTCGCAGGCGGTAGGTATGGGCGCGGATTTCGCCCAGCGTTACGATATTGCGCGCGACACCTTCGTAATGGCAGATGAAATTCTCGGTTTCGATTTGACGCGAATCTGCTGGCACGGTTCCGCCGAAGAGCTGAACCAGACCAATTACACACAGCCGGCGCTATACGTATGCAGCGTGGCCATTTGGCGTGTGCTGCTAAGTTTGTTGCCAGCCGCAAAACCCGCTTGGGTTGCCGGGCATAGCCTCGGCGAATTCAGCGCCTTGACTGCGGCGAGTGCCTTGAGTTTTGAAGCTGGCCTGCGGCTCGTTCATGCGCGCGGCCGATTCATGCAAGAGGCGGGCGACGCGAATCCCGGCGCTATGGCGGCAGTGCTGGCGCTGGAGGCGGATCATGTCGAGGATCTGTGCGCGGCAGTTTCGCATGAGACCGGCCAAGTCGTTGTTCTGGCGAATGACAACTGCCCTGGTCAAGCCGTGGTCTCCGGCGACATACAAGCGGTTGAACGCCTGATTAATCTAGCGGCCGAAGCGGGCGCGCGCCGTGCGGTAAAGCTGTCGGTCAGCGTCGCGGCCCATTCGCCATTGATGGCAGCTGCGCTCGAGGGTTTCCTGGAAGCCGTGCAAGCAACTGCGTTCTCGACGCCGACGATCCCGGTTTATGGTAATGTCAGGGCGCAACCGTTGCTGGACGAGGCAGCCATCCGCACCGAGCTGAATCATCAGTTGACGCAATCTGTGCGATGGACGGAGTCGATGCGGGCCATCATTGCGGCGGGCGCGCAGACCTTCATCGAGGTCGGGGCTGGCAATGTGCTCACTGGCATGCTGCGCCGCATTGATCGCTCGAAAGGTCGCGTCAATCTCAACACGGTAGAAGCGCTGGAAGCATTTCTCGAATCGCACTAGTGCCTGCAAGCGAAGAGGAGCGTTCATATGTCTGACTTGATCGTCACCCGGCGCGACGGACTTGTCTTTGAGGTCCTGCTCAATCGGCCGAAATTGCGCAACGCCATCACCGATGAGATGATGGACGGCATTTCCGCGGCGTTTGACCAGGCTGAGCGAGAATTCACGCAAGACGCGCGTGTGGTCGTCGTGCGCGCGGAAGGCCGAGTTTTCTCTTCGGGAATCGACCTGAACCAGTTTCATCCGCCCGACACCGGCTTGCAAGACAATCTCTTTCCCTTCACAGCTCGGTATCAAACGATTTTGAACAAAATTGAACGCTGCTCGCTACCTGTTATCTGTGTGATGCAAGGTTACTGCCTTGGATTGGCGTTGGAGCTGGCGCTCGCCTGTGACTTCCGTATCGCCGTAGAACGCACGAAACTAGGCTTGCCAGAGTCGCGTCTGGGCATTATTCCCGATGTCGGCGGGACAGTGCGGCTGGTCAAGCTTATCGGACCGTCACGGGCCAAAGACTTGGTCATGACGGGCAGGAATATCGACCTGGCACAGGCGCTGGACTGGGGCATGGTCAACGCGGTTTATGCGAAAGCTGAAGTGGAGCAGGGCGTGTCTGACTTTGTCGAAGCGCTGGTGGCGGCGGCGCCACTGGCAGTGAGCTACGCCAAGCGCGTCATCAACGACATCGCAGATAATTCACATGGACTTAACATCGAAGCCTGGGCGCAAGCTCAGTTGTTCCGCAGCGCCGACTTTCGCAATGCTGTCAATGCCATGATCGACAAAACATACCCGATTGATTGGGAAGGCAAGTAAGCTCGGTTAAATCGTATCGCCGATGACCTCGCGGAGCTTTCCGCCAGCTATATCAAGCATTAGCCGCGCTTCCTCTACACCGACCCCCTGTCGTTGCATGACGACAGCCGTCTTGACCTCATAATCTGAAAGTGCAAGCAGATGCCTTGCGTCCGTATCGTCAACACCAGTTAGCTGCTGGACTAGTCGTGTGGCGCGCTCCGCCAGTTTCTGGTTGGTAACTTTGACATCAACCATCAAGTTGCCATAGACCTTGCCGAGGCGAATCATAGTCGCCGTGCTTAGCATGTTGAGAATCATCTTCTGCGCGCTGCCGGCTTTCATGCGCGTCGAACCGCTGATGACCTCCGGACCCAGTTCAACGCTAATGCTGATATCAGCCAGAAGACCAATTGGCGAGCCCGGATTACAGGCGATGGCGATGGTTCGAGCTCCCAGTTCCCCGGCGTATTTCAGCGCTCCGAGGACGTAAGGCGTGCGCCCGCTTGCGGCGATGCCACATACAACATCCTCGCCGTTCAATCCGCGCGCCTGTAAATCTAATCTTGCTTGCGCCGGATCATCCTCAGCGCCTTCCACCGCTTGCGTGACAGCCCGCGCCCCGCCGGCGATGACGCCCTGTATGAGATCCGGCGGCGCGCTAAATGTGGGAACGCATTCTGCCGCATCCAGGATGCCCAGTCGCCCGCTAGTGCCAGCGCCAACGTAGAAGAGCCGTCCGCCGCGTCGCATCGTGTCTACGATGGTGTCAACTGCGCGCGCAACCTGAGGCTGCGCCGCTTGAACGGCCGGCGCCACCCTGGCATCTTCGGCGTTGATAATGGCTAGAACTTCGCAAGTGGAGAGCTGGTCGATATTGCGGCTCTTGGGATTGTCGGTTTCGGTATTAAGGGTCATTTTGTGTATGCCAGGTTCCATTCCATTTTTGCCAGCATGGCGGCGCCCACGATCGGAGAGTATTTGGCAACCGGGCGCTCGGTTAATCCCAATTGCTGCGCTACCATTTCAGAAAGTATGTTGTCGTTGTCGAGCAGACCGCCGGCGAAAGCGATCGGCGCGTCCGGCCAATTGAGGCGGGATCGCATTAGATCAGCTTGGCCGGCGAGTTCAAGCACTGCCGCTTCCAGGATGTTTACTGCCAATTCATCGCCTTCTGTTGCCATTTCGAGACCAATTGCCGCAAGTCTTGCGACACGCGCGGCAGGCGCCTCACGACCGCGATAGAGCCAGGCGATCAAATCACGGGGTTTCGTCAAGCCCAGTGTCTCAAGGCAGCGTTTGCTCAGCGAGTTGTCCAGGATGGATATGCCAGCGTCATTCACTTTTGTAATGTGCAGCAGAAGCTGCAGTCCGATCCAGAATCCGCTGCCTTCATCGCCCAGGAGATAACCCCAGCCGCCGATTTGCAGGCACTGCCCGCTTTCTGCGACGCCAAAGACGGCGCTTCCGGTGCCGGCCAGTAGCAAGATGCCGTGGCGTTGTGCCAGCGCGCCGACCAGGGCAATCTCAAGATCTGAGCTGGGTACGAGCAAGCTGGAACGCAGGGCCGGTTCGACCGTCTGTACAAGCCAGTCTTGGCTGTGCAGCTTGGATGCGCCGGCGATGCCGATCGCCGAAGCGGCAATGTCGCGCGGCTGTAAGCCGGCTTGCTGCAGCGCTGCCGCCATTGCGCTCCGAATGGCTGTTTGAGCGGCGTCATGCCCGATGAGATTGGGATTGGCTGACTCGCCTTGGATTGCGCTGAGCGGGACAAGGTCCGCGTTGACAATGACGACGCGAAGGGTGCTGCCGCCGCCGTCTATTCCCATGAAGAGCGGGTTTTTCATCGCCCGTCGACCGCCTGGACGATGTTATCGTGGATGGCGCGACGAAAGGCGTGGATGCCTTCCGGCTGCCGGCCGTGATAGACACGATTGGTCAGGACCGCGCATACTAGCTGCCGCTCGGGATCAATCCAGAGCGAGGCGCCGGTGAAGCCGGTATGCCCGTATGAGCTGGCGCTGTAACGATTGCCGGCGGAGGAATCTTGGTCTGATTTTAGCATCCAGCCCAGCCCAAGCCGAAATTGCCCGCTGACTTGTTGGCGCGTCGCCTCTGCGCGCAATTCACGGCTGACGGACAAGCGAGGATCGCCTGAGAGCCAGGCCTGGCCAAAGCGGGCTACGTCAGCGGCAGTGGCGAATAAACCGGCGTGGCCAGCGATGCCGCCGACGCCGCAGGCATTTTCATCATGGACTTCGCCCCAGGCGCGCCGATGCCGCCAATGGTCATCGTATTCCGTCGGCACGATGCTTTCACGCGAGACACCGTTATTGACAGGATTATAACTAAAGCTGGACAGTCCCAAGGGCTGAAGAACCAGCTCGCTCACCGCTTGGTCAAGCCGGCAGCCTTGTAGACGAGCGACGGCTTCGCCCAAGAGCATAATGCCGATATCAGTGTAGCGAACGGTGTCGCCGACGGCGCCGGCAAAGGGGAAATCGACCATCGCCGCCAATCCCCTGCGCCAGCGTTCAGCGACATAGGGACTGCCGGACCTGGGTGATGGTGGCGGATGGTCTCCGGCAAGCAGATAGACTGATCGCCAGTGTGGCAAACCGGAACTGTGAGTCAACAAGTGCTTGTAGGTGACGCCGGCCGGATCGATCTGTCGGCCGCGGAATCGTTCCTCGATCGGCAGGAAAGCGCGAGAATGCGGATCTTGTCCGCTTCCGATTGCGCGCGGACTGAGACGGCCGAACTCTGGCACGACCTCAACGAGCGGGCTATCCAGTGAAACCAGTCCCTTTTCGACTAAGACGAGAAAGCTCGTTTCAACAATGAGCTTGCTAACAGACGCCAAATCGAAGAGCGACTCTGTGGTGACCATATGCCGGTGTGTTTCAGGGTCGATCCAGCCGCGGGCATCGCGCAGGACGTTATCGCCACGATGAATGACGCAGACGCTCAACGCGGGAAATGTATTTGGCAGGCGCTGCTCGATAAGTTGGTTCGCGCCAAAGTCGTTGAAGCTGCCGGTCATGACAGTGACGCCGTCAATTTTCCGTCCGGCGTGTAATCGCCAAGCAGGGCTTCGACCACAGCTTGAAGCGAGGGAGCGCTGTCGCTGTTGGTGCAGATGACTGTATCGGCGCCACTGAGTAAGCCTGCATCGTAGGGATTACGCGCGCATATCAAGACGACGGGTTTGCCGAAATCGATGATGCGCTGGGCCAATTGAAGCTGGGCTGGATGCAAGTGGGCGTTGCGGGTCATGAGGATCACCAAGTCTGATGCTCGTATGCCCTGCTCCAAGCCTTTGTTTGCGGGCGCTAAGGGATCGAGCAGATGAGAGGTGGCGTGTGTCAGCCGCTCGCTTAGAATGGTTGAGAATTGACGAATAGTCGTCTGATCAACCGCGTCTGATGTGCGCCGTGATGCGAATTCAACAAGCGCGACCTTCGCAGTCTGAGGATCAATGGGCCAAGCCGCGCCGCATTTGACCATGACCGTACCGGCCCTGGCGGCCTTCATGGCGAGCGAAAGATTCGCTTCGCAGCCGACGACATGAAGCGCAGGCCGACCGCTGAGGTCGTATTTTGCCTTCAATGCCTGGATGCGCGCTACTGACTCATCAATGCGATTGGGCGAGATTCTGCCCGACCTCGCTGACTTCAAGACGGCTCGGTAGGCGGATTCCTGACGGGAGCGTTTGTGGGAGTAGAGTGGCATGTCTATCCCCGCCAGTACTGCCAGCACAGCGGCTTCGCCAGCGCCAAAGCCAAAAGTGATCGCGTTCATCTCCATGCAGTCGGTACAGACGGCGCTGTCATAGCCGAGTTCATTGCGCAGCAATCCGGTGACGACGCGTGGAGACAGCGTCGCCGGATGCTTGTCGTCCAACTCATCATACATAACGTGCGTCAGCATCACACAGGCGACATCGGCGCGGATTGCGTCGCGAAAGGGTATGAGATCATGTTGGTACAAGTATTTCAATGAGCCGGAAACTTTCGCCAGGGCATGGTGAGTGTCGATGACAGTATTGCCGAGCCCGGGGAAGTGTTTCACCGTTGCGGCGATGCCGGCACGTTGAAAGCCGCGGATCTGGGCGCTGACCATTTGGCTGACCAATTGCTTGTCGGCGCCAAAGGACCGTGTGCTGACCGAAGGATTATCGCGCTGATGGGCGATATCGGCGACCGGGGCGAAATTCCAGTTGATGCCGAGAGCGGCCAGCTCTTGCCCCATCATGTAGGCGATGTCTTCTGCGAGCCGAAGATCGCGAGATGCGCCGAGCGCCATAGCACCGGGGCTTTCGCTGAAGCCGCCACGAAGTCGCGCCACGATACCGCCTTCTTGATCGATGCCGACAAGAATCGGGGACTTGGCTGCGGCGCGACATTGGTCGACAAGTTGCTTGACTTGCGCCGGGTTGGCGATATTGCGTGCGAATAAATAAATGCCGCCGATGCGTCCACTGGCTAGCCAATTGATTATGTACTTGGGCGGGCTCAATCCAGCAAAGCCCACCATCATCATTTGGCCGACCTTCTCTTCCAGGGGCAGCATCATTCAAGCCTTGCTTTTCTCTCTAGTGCGACGCTTGCCTTCCCAGTTGATCATGAATTGATATACGAGCCAGGACAGGAGCGCGCCAGCGAATACGAAGAGGCTGATGGATTCCGCGCCGATGTGTTCGGCGAATATGCCGCCAATCCCTGATAGTACGGCGCCACCCAAACCCGCGCTTCCGACTTGGAATCCGATCGCGTTGGCGGCATGTTCTGGGCCGACGCGTTTGTTGGTCTGCAAGATCAGAATGGGAAAAATGGCGGCCAGGCCGAAGCCCATACTGAGCAGCCCGACAAAGCTAAGTAATTCATTCAGGTTGAGAAATAGCAGCAGCGCGCCTAGCACTGACGCGGTAAAGCAGATATTGAGCAAGGACCGGTCGCCCAGGCGCATCGACAGCAAACCCATTAAGATTCGGCCGATGGTGAAGCTGCCCCAATAGGCGCTGACCCAGCTGCTGGCGATCTCTTGCGGGATGGCGCGGGCTTCAACAAGCAGAGTATTGGCCAGCTGCCCGGCGCCGATTTCGACGCCGCCGTAGAGAAAGAAGAATAGCAATCCGATCATGACGATTGGCTGGCGCAAGCTCTCCGTCATTGGTCGGCCGACCGTCTTTGATTTGGCCGGATTGAGTTTGGCCTTTGTCTGCCATTGCGGCAGGGTTAGCAGAATGACAAGCCCAAAGAGCAAGACGATGCTGCCCACCAGGATGTAACTGGATTGCCAGTTTCCGCCCTGATCCAGTACGAAATAGGTCACGACCGCCGGGGCGATGGTCAAACCGATACCCCAGGCGGCGTGCAGCCAATTCATTTCGCGTGTGCCGTAATTGGTGGAGACGAAGTTGTTCAAGCCGGCGTCCACAGTGCCCTTGCCGATGCTGGCGAACAAGGCGACGCCGAGTAAAACGATCCAGACAGGAGCAATGGCGTAACCGAGCAAGCCGATGCCCGCGAAGGCCATACCACCGACCAGGACGGGACCGATGGAGAACTTGCCAATGAGCGAACCGCTGAAGAATGCTGCGAACAAGCCGCCCAGCATGGCAGCAGGCGCCAGTGCCGCCAGTGAATCGTGCGAGACGCCGAAGGTCGACTGCATATAAGTCCAGGCGATATTCAGCAGACCGCTGGCGATGCCGATCACAATGAATACAAGATAGGCGATAATGATGGGGAATGCTTTGGGTCTATTCAAGTTGACGCGGTTCTCCAGATTAGTTGGGCACAATCATACCCCGTTGAATTGATGGCGCAATGGTGGCGTGGCTGATGTGCCGGGCAAGTCGCCGCCGCTGCGAGATGCTATGGCGCCGGCGTTGTGCTAGACTCTGGCGCAACGGAATCTGACGCAATCAGGGGGCAAAATGCTCAGGCCGGATGAGCAGGATCTGATTGATGTCCGACCGGATGAGCGGTTAGACGAAGCGCGGCTGCTTCAATATTTGCGCGGCAAATTGCCGGGAACAGAGGAGGCGCTAAGCGTCAGGCAATTCGCTGGCGGCAAAGCCAATTTGACTTATCTGCTGCAGTTTGGCGTGAAGTATGAGTATGTGCTGCGCCGTCCGCCGCTGGGTCCCTATGCGCCGAGCGCGCATGATATGGGACGGGAGTATCGGGTGCTATCAGTTCTTCATCAAGACTTTCCCTTGGCGCCGCGAGCGCTGCTGTTTTGTGATGACGAGACGATGCTGGGCGCGCCGTTTTTCATCATGGAGCGCCGCCATGGTTTAGTAGTACGGGGCGAGATGCCGGAGCGTTTCATCAGAGATCCTCATGCGCCGCGCCGAATGAGTCAAGCTCTGGTCGATGCCCTGGTTGACTTCCACGCTGTTGATTTCGAGGCTTTGGGGTTGGCGACTTTAGGCAGACCGGCAGGCTTTATCAAGCGCCAGGTTGAAGGTTGGAATCGGCGTTGGCAGGCGGTTAAGCCGGACGACAGTTCTGATGTGGAGGCGATCTTTCGCTGGCTGGCGGACTCTTTGCCGGAAGAAAATTATCACTCCCTGGTTCACAATGATTTCAAGTTGGACAACACGATGTTTGATCGGGACGACCCGTCGCTCATCGTCGCTGTATTTGACTGGGACATGTGTACGCTTGGTGATCCGCTGTCCGATGTGGGCATGTTATTGACCTATTGGACACAGCCGGACGATCCGCCACTGGTCAAGAGTATCGGCACGATGCCGGTTGGCGAGCATGGCTTTTATAGCCGGCGTGAGATTCTGGAGCGCTATGGGGCGAAGAGTGGGCGCAACCTGGAGCATATGCGTTTTTATCATGTGCTCGGAATATTCCGCTTGCTGGTGATACTGCAGCAGATCTATTTTCGTTATCGGCGAGGCTTCACCCAGGATGAGCGCTTTGCAACGCTAGGTGTAGCGGTTGAGGGGCTTATCCAGTGGGCGCTTGCGGTCATGCGGGGCAAGTGAGGTCAGACAAATTCGAGGCAGTCGCTGCTGGCGTTTTCAATATCGCTGTAATAACCGCGCAGGTGAGAATAATCGTCCGGTATGGACAAGGCGAGCTGATACATCGCTTCGGTGGTCATGTGCGAGAGTTCGGCGCGAGGAATACGGGGACGTCCTTCGCTGCGGAAGCGAAAGGGCGCTCCGAAGACGACTTTGGCGTAGGCGCGGCGAAAATGCGTCAAGCGCTGGCGCCAATCTTCGGCGCCGCAGATGGCCGCCGGCACAATGACGGCATCGGCTTTGGTGGCGACATATGCCAACCCGTCCTTGCCCGGCTGCAAACCACCAGCGTGGCGAGTGCCTTCGGGCGCCATCAACACCAACTGCTCACTCTTAAGCAGGGCGATGGTCTGCATAAGCGCCTTGCGATCGAATTCTCCGCGATGGATGGGAAAGTGCCCCCATTGGCGCAGAAGCCAGCCGAAGACTGGTATGCTGAAATTCTCAATCTTGGAGAGCGAGACCGTATGGCGGAAGGGAATGCTCACTGTGACGACTATCGGATCGAGGTAGGAGACGTGGTTGATCATCAAGCACACGCTGCCTTGCCGCGGCACATTCTCAAGACCTTCAGTCTCGACTTTGCAGAAAGCCGGCAGGACAGAACGCAATAGTGGATGCATCAGGCGGCGGTTTCGGTCGAATGTCGGCTGCCGTTCTATGTATTTTTCTATGCTCAGTTCGTGCGACATCTCGGAAACCTGGCGGGCTCAGCTTTTGGACTTGCGTTTGCGCGCGCGGCGGGCGCGGCGGATATCATTGAGTTCGCGAGCTGGCGATTGCAGGGCTTGGATTTCTTCTGATTCCAGCTGGTACCAGGCGCCTTTGCGCAGTGTGCCCAAGCCCAGTTGCCCGATGTGGGTGCGAACCAGGCGCATGACAGGATGGCCTAATTGCGTGGCGACGCGACGTATTTGACGCCTACGCCCTTCGAGCATGATGATGCGCAGAATTGTAGAGCGCTTGCTGGATTGCAGCGCTTTGACTGAGCAGGCGGCGGTGCGGCTGCCGTCGAGCCAGATTCCGCTTTCCCAGGTTTCGATTGTCTGGCGCGATACTTTGCCTTTGACCGTGACTTTGTAGGTCTTGGTGTGTTCATAACGCGGGTGGGAGACGCGGTTTGCCAGATCGCCGTCGTTGGTGAGGATCATCAGGCCTTCGCTGTCGGCGTCCAGGCGGCCGATGGTAAAAAGATGACCGGGCACATCGACCAGCTCACGGATCGTTGGGCGCTCGTCCCCGTCGGCCACATTTGTGCTGAGGACCCCTTTGGGCTTGTTCACGACGATGTAGATTGGCTCAGCGGCTGCGTTGATCCGGACGCCGTCCACCAGGACGACATCTTTTCGCGGGTCGGCTTTGGCGCCGAGAGCGATGGATTTTCCGTTCACCTGCACACGACCCTGGCTGATTACCGTTTCGCAGTGACGACGCGAACCGATGTCGGCCTGTGCCATGATCTTCTGTACACGCTCGCTTGGCACGATTGTCCCTTTCCACCGGTCAAGTGCAGCCAATTGAATACTCTATGATACGGACAGGAAGGTAGACACGCTAGGGGAAAGCAAGCGCGGGCGCCTAGAGGTCAAACTGCCGGCGCCACTGCTGCACATCGGACAAAGTCACGTTGCCGCCACAGACGATGACTACAACGTTATCATGCGGCTCAACCGGGATCTTTCCACATACGAGTGCCGCCATGCTGCACGACATCGCTGGTTCGACCAGCATCTTCTCGTTCTACAGGATGTCCAGCAGGGCATCAACTGCTTGCGCATCTGTGACCGCTACGATGTCTTCGGCGAATCGCCGCATTATCTCAAAGTGCCGTTTGCCTGGTGTGCGCGCGCCGAGTGTATTGGCGATGGATGTAATGGAGTCTAGAGTCGTGATTTCCCCCTGGCGGAAGCTCTGCGTCATCGAGTCAGCGCCGATGGTTTCGACGCCGTAGATGCGCGTCGCCGGGGATTTGACGACGAGCGATGACGTTATCCCGGCGATCAAACCGCCGCCGCCAATCGAAGCGGCCACTGCGTCAATCTTCGGCAGCTCCTGGGCGATTTCCAGGCCGATGGTAGCCTGGCCCGCTATTACGTCGGCGTCGTCAAAGGGATGGATGTATGAAAGGCCGTCAGTTTCTGCAGCTGCCAGCGCGCCTAGATTCGATTCGTCCCAATTTGCGCCCGTCAACACAGTCTTCACGTGAAAGTTATTGAAGACGTTCACTTTCGATTTAGGCGTACTCAGGGGTAGGAAGATGCGGGCGGGAATGCCAAGTGATTGGGCGGCGTAAGCCACACCGAGGCCATGATTGCCACCGGAAGCTGTGACCACGCCACGGGCTCGCTGTGCTTCGTTGAGCTGCAGGATTGCGTTGGAGGCGCCGCGTGTTTTGAAGGAGTGGGTTGGATTGAGAACTTCCAGCTTGAGGAAGATATTTGCGCCGAGCTTGCGGCTGAAATACTCGGAACGAATGAGTGGAGTAGGTGGGGACAGAGTTGCGATGCGGTCGGCGGCTGCCAAAATGTCGGCAAGTGGGATTATCATTTGGCGCCTGTCTGGCCGGCTCAGCGGTCGGCCGATTTGTCCGTGACGATAAATTGCAGCGGGATGCCGAGTAGAAGGCGGGTTTGGGCGACCAGGGTCGGCAGCGCGACGACCAGCAGGGTCAAAACGATCATGAAAGGTATGCTGAGCAACTCCAGCAGCGATTCCGCCAGAGTGTAGGGCGCGATGCGCGGCGGGCGTATACGATAGTCTTGCACTTGAAAGACTACGACCAAAACAATCATCAGCAGACCGGAGATCGTCAGCATAATCCAAGCGGGATGGCTGGCTGACAAGCCTGCGACGACATGCGACAGCTTATCGTTTGCTGCCATGAATTGGTCGACTTTGACTGGCGCGATATCGGGATGGAAAAAGACGGGCAGCTGCGAGCCGACCGTCAGGATTACCCAGCCTGCGCCGGCTAGCAGAATGTCATGGGCGATACGAAGCAGCAGCTTCAACGAAGCGAGTGAGAAGACCTGCGGATTCTCTATCAGTTTGGCGAGCATATAGCCAACTTCTTTGCTGCCCCAGGCGTGGCGCAGGGTCTGGCTGTAACGATTCTTGATCGATTGGAAGATATTCGCGCCCGTCGTAGAATCGGCCAGGAAGGGCAAAAAAATGTGCTGGATTGATACATGGCCACCAGTGGCGAAATAGGCTTTGATGAGCATGTGCCACTCGTCGGCGATGACGTCTGTATCCCAATTACCGCTCTGCTCAAGAAGTTTCAGGCTGAGCGAGTAAGACGACATCGGCATCGCCATCCACCAGGGAGCGGCAAGGTATGCCAATTCCAGCGAGGTGGCATAGGTGTTGATGATTCGCATAAGTGGATTGACCTGCCAAATATTGCCGTGATATCGAATGGGCGCTTGCCAGAAGGTGCGATGACGGTTTTCATTCGTAGCGAAATGGTAGGTCAGGGCGGCGAAATGATTTTTGTGCCAACTGGTGTCGGCATCCATTGTGGTGAGCACGACGTGGTCGGAGTTCCACTCGTATTCGTCGACGACGTTTTCGAGGAAGCGATTGACGGCCCAAGATAGATTGGCGGACTTGCATTGCATTTCGCCGAGGCGTCCGCGTGGGTGCACAGTGAAGTAGACATTTGCGAAGTTGTCAGCATATTGGCGATGCAGACTTTGCGCCTTCTGGTAACTCTCCCTCTCCGCGGCTTCCATGGCGAGCAAAACGGAGATCTGAGTCTTCGCGTTGTGCTGCAAGCTGAGATGGTCAAGCGTCCGACAAAGAATCTTCATGGATTCATTGTAGTTTGGGATGATGACGAGGTGATGCACACTGTCCCATTCCAGCGATGTCGCAGTCTTGTCGTCGAGGTATTTCTGATACCAGTCGACGGCCTCCCATTCTTTGATGCGGCGGATGCCAATGCCGTTGGCAATGCCGGCGAGGAAAAAACGAATTGCTGAATAGGTAGCGAGCAGGGCAGCCGAAAGCATCAGGGTCAGTGGAAAGGCGACTGCGCTGGCGATGGATACCAGCAGGGCAAGCCAGGCCAGGAACCCGGGAATGCCATCGAGTACTCGTTCGGGGATAGGCGGTAAGGGCGCGCCACCCCAGATCGATCGTCCGACATCGGAAGGGCGCGGTGGTCTCGGATTGTTCGATGTATAGGGCACAGTGCTTTCTGGCTACAGGCGCCGCCGGCTCGACGAATTGCCTGCCCTGTTATCCCAACCGGTAAACTGCATCAGGCAACATGACACAAGCTGTGCTACGCTAGCTAATGCAATCGCGATTATCATAACATAGGCGAATCGACTCGCAAGTCAAAACAGGCGCGGGGCGCTCGCGGCTCAGCGCTTGCCTTTGCTGCCTTTCAGGCCGCGCTGACTGGCGACTTCCACCAGGTTGGTCTGATAATCGTAGATATTGCGGCGCTTCTCAATATGCGCTTCGTGGGCGAGTTGCAGCAGTTTCTCAACGAGATTAGCCCGGGTATAGCCATCTTCCTGCCAGAGATAGAAGGCCAGTGAGCCCGGCATCGTGTTGATCTCGTTGAGGAAGATTTCGCCCTGTTCGGGACGAACAAGAAAGTCTATGCGGGCGATACCGCGTCCGTCTACAGCCTCAAATGCCTTCAGACTGATCTGAGTGATTCGCTCGCTGAGTGATGCGCTGATTGGAGCCGGGATAAGTCGTTCCGCGCTCTTCATACCTTCACTGCCACGGAGATACTTGTCTTCGTAGGAAAGAAAATCATCCAAGGAGAGAGGCTGCTCCAGCGTTGAGGCTTCGAAATGGCCGCCAAAGCCCATAACCGAGCAATTGATCTCGATGCCACCGGTGACGGCAGGCTCAACCAAAATGCGGCGGTCGAAATTGGCGGCGATATCTATACTGGCGCGCAACAGCTCTGGTGAATCAGCGCGACCGATACCTATACTGGAGCCCAAGGTGGCGGGCTTTATAAATAGTGGAAAAGCCAACTTGTCGCGTATCTTGGCGATAATGGCATCGGGCTCCTCCAGCCAACGGTCGCGGAAGAAGGAGTAATCGTCAAGGACGGGTAGGCCGGCCTGACGGAGAATCGTCTTGGTTACGATTTTGTCGTTGGTCAAGGCCGAGCCGAGCGTGGCGTAACCAACATAGGGGATATCCGCCAGTTCCAGCAACCCTTGCAGACTGCCATCTTCGCCATGGGTGCCGTGAAGGGCGGGGAAAACCACATCCAAGCGCTTGATTTCGCTCTTGCTGAAGCGGCCGGCCAGAGGGTTGAGAATCAAGCCGTGGTGGCGCGTATCCGGTGAAAGCAGACAAGGCTGGACGCCGTCTCTCTGCAAGAGATCGCTGTCCTGGAAATTGCCAAGACTGGTCAAGGGCTCGCCAGTGAACCAGCGCCCGTCGCGCGAGATGAATACCGGCACGACCTCAAAGCGTTCAGCGGGAAAGGCATCCATGATCTGATGACCGGTGACGATTGAGACGTCATGCTCGACGCTGCGACCGCCGAAGATTACCGCTACTGTTTGGCGGCGTCGACTGCTCATATTGCGACCCTCTAATGCCAGGAGAATTCGTGGTTACTATGCGCGGAAAGCAGGTCCATGTCAATAATCGCGTTATGCAAAGGCAGCTAATAGGTATCGGGCAGGTCGTTAAGGAACAGAACCGTATCACCAGCCTTAAGGTTGTGCTGATACCAACTCACGGCTTCCTGCAAGGTGTCGACGACTTGAAGCCGTTCTGGGTCAAAAGCGGTGGAGCTTACGGCGTCCTGTATCGGCGCGGTTTGAGATTTTCCAATCAGGATGATGTCGGAAGATGTCTCCGCGGCTAGCAAACCGAGTTTTCTGTTTTCGCTTTCATGCAGCTCGCCAAGCTCGATCATGCCCGGTGTAATCAGGAGTCTGCGCCCAGTTCTATGCATGCCGAGGACTTTAAGGGCGCTGACAACGCCGGCGGGATTGGCGCTATAGGCATCATTGATTATGGTGATGCCGGCGGCTGTCGTCTCCGAAACGAGGCGGCTGTCGGCGGGGTTTAGGCTGCGAATGCGCAAGGCGATGTCGCGCAGGGGAATGCCTTCGTGATTGGCCAAGGCAAGACAAAGCAGTAGGTTGGTCACATTGTGCTCACCGACAATGCGCGTGTTGATTTGCGCGTTTTCGCCGGACTTGACCTGTGTCGCGCGGAAGGATAAGCCGCTCAGGCTTTCTTCGATTTCGCTGGCGATCCAGGTTACATCCTGCGCTTCTGCCTGTTCGAGCGGGAGTTCTCGGCTGACGGTCAGGCGCGTGGCGGGATAGGCTTGGGCGATCATGTCGCGGATGTAGCGATTGTCCCAATTGAGTACGGCGACGCCATCTGGCGGTAGATTCTTGATGAGCTCGTATTTCGCCTTTTTGATATTTTCCAGGCTGCCAAAGCGTTCGAGATGCTGTGGGCCGATTTCTGTGATGACGGCGATATCCGGCGGAGTGAGCTGGCAAATGCGATCGATCTCGCCTTCGACGTAGGCGCCCATCTCGCTGATGAAGTACTCCGTGCGATAGTCATCCACCAGATCCCGGTTTATAGCCAGGGAAATGCCCATCAAGGTGTTGTAGCTCTTGGGTGTGGCATAGGTTTGATAGCGGACGCTCAAGATATCTCGCAAAAAGCTTTTGGTTGTCGTCTTGCCGTAGCTGCCGGTGATGCCGACGACTTTCGGATTGATCTGCTGAAGAATACTTGCCGCTTGCTTGAGATAACGACGCCGAATTAAGTATTCGATGGGCTGCGTGAGCGCATTGCCGGCGACGAGCCAGAGTGGCGCCAGCAGGAAGCAGGCGTATCCAAGTGTGGCGCCGGCGGCGATAGCGAAGTTGCCTTCGGCGGGCGCAAGCGTGTTAAGCCAAAGTTGCAACGCTGCTAATGAGATTAGCGCCAGAAGCGCGGCGCAAACTAGCAGCCGTTTGACGCGATGTGTACGGATGAGCGGCTTTTTGACTTCACGTTCTGAGGGCGGGATGATGGCGACTGTGGCGGAGATACTCAAGAATATAAGCGGCAGTTGACCTGCCAGCGCGTCACGTAAAACGCCGGTAAGGGCGACGCCAATGAGCCAGGCGAAGAATGGACGCGCAGGTGCAGCGCGAGCGCGGTCGGAGAGCAGCCAACGCAAATAACGACGGCTCATATATTCTTCGATCTGGTAGTACTGCGCCTGCCGGTAGATGCGCAGCCATGAGCCGAAAAGCCAGATTGAGGCGAGAACGAGATAGGGCATGTCGCGTCTCATTAGCCTGATGCAAAGGCATTATAGGGTGAATCAGCTGTCATGGAAATCTGCGGGCGAGTTGTTCATTCGCTGCGAAATAGTGAATCCATGATAGACGCCGACTTATCAGGGAAATCCAAGTAGGCGTAATGGCCCGCGGTCTCGAGGATGATAAGCGCTGCGTCAGGAATCGCCTGTTCGAGCTTTTGCCCCATCCAGAGCGGAGTTTCTTCGTCCTCGTCCCCCCAGATTAGTATGCTTGGCACGGAAACGCGCTCGGCGTATGCAAGCAAATCCTGGTTGACCACATTGATAAGCGTCGCGCGCATGACTAGGCTGGCGCTCTGAAAGTCCGCTGACGCATAGCGCTTGTTGTACACAGCGCGCAGTTGCTCGGCGACCGATTTCGCGCCGATAGCGTGAAGGCCAGCGCGAAGATTCTGATAGATTCTTAGGCGCAGACGCTTGTGTGCGGCAGGTAGAACCTTGATGCCGGCGCAGTTGGAAAGCACCATGGTCTCGATTCGATCAGCGTATTCTGAGCCGAGGATCAGTCCGATGCGCCCGCCCATCGAATGTCCGAAGTAGCGTACGGCAGGCAAGCCGCGATGGTCGAGGTAGGCGAGGCAGAAGCTGGCGTAATCGAAGATTGTGAATGCAACCGGCGGTTCGGCGCTCTGGCCGAAACCGGGCAGGTCCAGCATGAAACATTGATAGCCCAAGCGGCTGAGGCGGAGGGCGAGCGGCTGCAGCAAGTCAATATTGGCGCCCCAGCCATGCGCCATCAGGACCGGCGCGCCATCGCCGATGATTCGTTCCCGCGTTTTGATACCGTTGATGCGGATTATTGAACTGTCAGCCACGATTCCCTAGCCGATGGAGCTTAGTGGGATGGCGGCTTGACGGGAGCGGCGGCGTTCGCTTATTGGCGTGACCGGCGGGCATTCCCAAGCCATAGCTTCGGTGGTGGAGCGTTCTTTGGCGAATTTAGGGAGAATACCGCAGGCAAAGCACTTGTCGCGGCAGTCCACGCGCGTTTCGCCTTTGATGCTCATCAGGTAGTCTTCGCGCAGGAATTTCTTGTGAATTCCGACATCAATGTGATCCCAAGGGAATACCTCGTCCAGGCCGCGCTCGCGATGATTATAGAATTCGGGATCGAGCTGGCACTCGGCGAAAGCTCGCTGCCATCTGTCGTGACGGTGCTGGTCTTGCCAGGCATCGAATTTGCAGCCGAGCTGCCAGGCGCGGCGGATCACAGGACCGAGCCGCCGATCGCCGCGGCTGAGCCAACCTTCGAATTCGCTGTCGTCGACATTGTTCCAGCGCAGATGCATGCCTCCGCGCCGCAATTGTTGCTTCAACAATGCCTGTTTCTCTTTCACACTTTTGCGCGAATCTTGAGGCGCCCACTGGAAGGGCGTATGTGGTTTGGGAATGAAGGTGCTGACACCGACATTCAACGTAGCTTTCTTGCCGAGAATCTTGGCGCCTTCCTGCAAGGTTCTTACGCAGAGGTCAATGATCGCCTGCACGTCCTCCAGCGTCTCCTCGGGATGGCCGATCATGAAATAGAATTTGATCGTGCGCCAGCCGCGAGAATAGACATCACGCGCAGTTTGGATGACTTGATCATCCGGCACGTATTTGTTGATCAAGTCGCGCATCTTTTCGGTGGCGGCTTCGGGCGCGAAGGTGAAACCACTGCGCCGCGTACCACCGATCTTCTTGAGCAGATCGGCGCTGGCGCTTTCGATACGCAGGCTGGGCAAGCTTAGGCTCAGGCCGGCGTCGGCGTAAACACGATTGACTTCTTCAGCCAATTCTTCCACCCAGACGTAGTCCGAAGACGAAAGGCTGAGCAGACTGATTTCTTCGAAGCCGGTGTATGTGACGATTTCTCCGATGGCAGCCATGATTTCCTGGACGGGACGCTCGCGAACGGGGCGCGTCACCATGCCGGCATGGCAGAAGCGACAGCCGCGTGTACAGCCGCGCATGATTTCGATAGGCGCGCGGTTGTGCACGGTATCAATATTGGGCACTATGAATTTGGTGAATGGCTTTGGCAGGGTGATGACGATACGTTTGAGTACGCGATCGGGGATGCCGGCTTCGTTGGGAATCACAGAACAGATCGTGCCATCGTCATGATATTCCACATCATAGAAACGCGGCACGTACATGCCTTGAATCTTGGCGATTTCGCGCAACTGCTCATCGCGTGACTTGTGACGAGTATCCCCGACAGCGCGGGCGATCTCGACAATGATTTCTTCGCCCTCGCCGATGACGAAGGCGTCGATGAATTCCGCCATCGGTTCGGGATTAAAGCAGGCGTGGCCTCCGGCAATCACGAGGGGATAGCGCTCGTCACGTTCGCGGCTCAAGACAGGCATGTCCGCCAGATCTAGCAGATTCAGGGCGTTGGTATAGAGCTGTTCGTAGGGCAGACTGATGCCAAGCAGATCAAAGTCGCGAATCGGCCGTTTGGATTCCAGCGAAAAGAGCGGAATCGCCTGTTCGCGCAGGACGGTTTCCATATCCAGCCAAGGCGAAAATACGCGTTCGGCGAGCATGTCCGGCTGCAGGTTAACTTGATTGTAAAGGTTCATGATGCCCAAATTGGACATGCCCAGGTCGTAAATATCGGGGAAGGCGAGGGCGACCTTGATGTCTATCAGTTGCCAGTCTTTGATGACATTGTTGTATTCCCCGCCGACGTAGCGCCCGGGTTTTTCCACTTGCATGAGGTAACGATCTAGTCTAGCCTCGATCGGTGGCGATTGCATGGAACGCACTCTATAGTATCGGCTCGCGGACTAACTAGCAGGATTATAACCGACATGAGATTGCCTGTATAGCGATGACCATTTCCACGCTTCGGCTATTAACTTTCTGTATTCTAATTCTTTGCGTTCTGCCTTCGGCGGCTCAGGAATACGCGGAAATCACTGCGCAGAGTGTCGCCCGGCTGCGCCCGGTCCAGCGCATCGACTTCGCCGACCTGCCCGGCATGGCAAACATAGGTTGGTTTGAAGCCAATGAGGATGCCACTGAGTTCATCGTATTTGAGCGTGCTGGTCACATATATCGTGTGGGCATGACTGGTATCGTAGAAAGATGGTCGTACCGCGGCGACGAGACGCAGGTCTTCTCCCTGATTGATGCAGTGTACGCAAATGATGAACCCTATGTGCTGTATTTGCTGGATGGCGAGTACTTTATCAATGACCGGCAGTTACGGATGGATGATTTCCCGGTTGCCGTGTACAAAGTCGACCGGTCGTTCTTTGTCGAAGCCGTTTCCGACCAAGGCGCTACACTCTATCACGAGGTTACGCTGGAGACGGACAAGGACTCAATAAGCCCAGTGAGGACGTTGAATCTGCCCGGAGGTGACTTGGACGCTCCCGGGGTGCTAATCGGACGGATTGACTTTCCGCTGGTGGTGATTTCGTCACTGGCGGATAACGCGCTTCGGGTCTATCGATATCCGAACTCGTTTGACGCGGAGTCAGCAAGCGAATACATCTTGGAGCACGGCCCGGCGGTATCTGGCGCGGTGAATCATGCGGGTACGTTTCTGGCGTGGAGCGGTCCGGCGTCAGCGCGACTGAATCACCTGGATTTCGATAGCGGCGACAACCGAGTCATTGCTGAGCTTGGCGGGTCTTACGCGCAGTATCATTTACTAACGGCCGATGCCAGCGCCATTTTTGCGGTCAACGTGGACTTTGCGCCGAAGGTCTACGCTTGGGACGTCGCAACGGGCGATCAGTACGATTTGGGTCCGTATCGAGAATGCACACGGATACCGGATAAGGTGATACTGAGCGATGATGGCAGGGCGCTGATAATCGGCTGCGACACCGGACTGGATATATGGCGCGTTGAGGAATCGGAGGACGGTTGAGGATGGATGCGAAAGGCATTAGGACGCTATTTGACTATCACTATGTGATGTTTGACAGTGTTTGGGGCAGCGTAGGTCAATTGACAGTGGATCAATTCGTAGAGGAAAACGGCTATTCCCTGGGTTCTGTGCGCAATCATCTGGCGCACTGCATGAATGTCGATGATCGTTGGCTGGCGCGACTGCGGGAGAGGGCCACGCCAGACAATCTGGAATTTGACAGATTTTCTGATCGAGCAGCTGTAAAAGTGAAGTGGGGCGAAATACGAAACAGGGTTTCAGACTATGTCGGCAGTCTGACTGAGGCGGAATTGAACCATACCGTTTCAGTTGGCTTGCCTAGTCGATTTCGTGAGCCTAAGCAATATACGCGGCGAGAGATCCTGCTGCACATGGTCAATCACGGGACGGACCACCGGGCGCAGATTCTAGCGCGGCTACATGAGCTGGGCGCTCCGACGCTGGAGCAGGATCTGGTGCTGTTTCTTTGGGAAAAGTCCTGAATTAGATTTGGCTCAGGGCGCATGCGATTTCACCAGCGATGCGCGCATTGTTGACGAGCAGGGCGATGTTGGCAGCCATAGAAGCGCCGTCGGTTAGTTCGCTTACTCGGCTTAGGACGAAGGGCGTGATGTCCTTCCCGGCTATGCCCGCTGATTCCGCCTCGTGCGTCGCTAGCGCAATCGCGTTTTCAGCAGTTTCTGCGGCGAGCGCCATATCTGCCGGAACGGGCACGGCGATCAGGATACCGTGTCGCGCACCAATCGAGTCGGCGGCGCGGATGATGGCGGCGGCGTCTGCGGCGGATTCTATGCGCTGGTCGACAGGCAAGTCGGTTGTCGCCGAATAGAACGCGGGCAGGAATTCGGTTCGATAGCCCAGCACAGGAACGCCATTGGTCTCGAGCACTTCGAGCGTGAGCGGCAGGTCAAGAATGGACTTGGCGCCGGATGAGACTACCGCGACTGGCGTGCGTCCGAATTCGAGCAAGTCGGCGGAAACATCCATGGGCTGTCCACGATGGACACCACCGATGCCGCCGGTGGCGAACAGTTTGATGCCGGCCATTTCTGCGACAATCATGGTGCCAGCGACGGTCGTAGCGCCATCCTGCCCGATCGCGACGGCAATTGGCAAATCACGTCGGCTGCATTTACGGACGCTGTCAGCTGGCGCCAGGGCGAGTGCCTCAATCTGCGCGGGCGTGATGCCGACCGTGATCTCTCCCTTGAGTATGGCGATTGTGGCGGGCAATGCACCTGACTCGCGGACGGCAGTTTCCATTGCCAAAGCGGTTTCGACACTGGTGGGATAGGGCAGTCCGTGAGTGATTAGCGTGGACTCAAGCGCGACAACGGGCTTACGATTTGATAGCGCTTCCTGGATGGTGGTACTGACCGTAGGTTTTAGCAGCATGTCCGTTTCTTTCGCGATTAGATTTGCTAATTTTGTCATCAAAGGATGTTAGGCGTTATACGTAGCATCAGGCTTGCCTTGTTTGCAGCCGGTAGCGATGCGCACTGTAATGGAGGTGTTGGAGCTCCAGCAGCTCGATAATTTGGTCGGGACGCAGGTTGCCTCGGTCGCCGACAGACAGATGGGCGATGAGATCGTTTGAGGCGTCAATATTAAGGTCCAGTATCAAGGGGCGGATGTCCATGACGCTGCGCTTGCGCCTTTTAACTCTATCAATGATTATTGATTCCCGGCTCAAGACATCTTGGATTTTCTGTTGCAGGACGCTTGGTTCAATGTCGTCGAGAAAACGGATGCGATACTCCGCGCTTTCGACCAGCGACTGCAAAGTGGCGGTACGCGAATCAACTTCGACGATGGCTTGAATCGTCAGACCGGGTGGTGACACGGCCAACAGTTGCTTGCGCAGTTTGGCTTCGTGGACGATGATATGCTCGCGCAGTGAGACATCCAGGATTTCACACTCACTGGAGATGCCGAGGGGCAGTGGCATAGCCAGTTGAATTCGCGGCCGAGTATTGAAGCCTTGAGTATATAGAATTGGCAGGTCTGCCCGGCGCAATACGCGCTCCCAAATCTTGGCGACATCCAGGCTGCTAGTGTATTTTAGAGAGCCGGTCTTGCCGAAGGTGATGCGCAGCCGCTGGACGACGGGAGATACATGGCTCATTTGTTCGAGACCCCACTGGATAGGAAGGCGCAGCCAAGGTACAATATTCTAGGTTAAGGTGCCATACGATGGAAGGTGAATGAGTCGAGAGTCCGAGCCACTTGCACGAGACTATCGCGAGTTGGAGCGTGACCAGCGTCGCCGCATTTGGCTGGCTGTCGTTATGCCCTTTGCCTTAGCGCTGGTGATTTTCGTGGCCTTCATCGGGATTGCGTTGTCGCTGCGCTCGCCTGCCCAGCTTGCAATTTTGTCAGATTCGATGCTGACGCTGCTGGTACTTTGTCCGCTGGTGGTCGTGATGTTCCCCATTACGATATTGAGTATTGCGCTGGTGGCATTGATGGGGCGCTGGCAGGCAAAGTTATGTTCGCCCTTGCGGCGCATGGAAGCGTTGACGGCGATGGTGGAAGAAAATGTCGAGGCTTGGCTCGGGCAGGTTGATGAAAAGGTACTGAATTGGGCGGTGCGTCTGGCGCCGGCGCGACAGTTGCTGAGCGTTTTTGATCCGCCCGAAGATGCGGTTGCAGTGGAGGGGGAGGAATGAACAGATCCGGAAATGGCAATTCAGGGCAGAGTATGCAAGAACGCAAGACGCGAGTCATTCTTATGGGCGCGGGTTTGGGCGCCTTGCTCGGGATTATCTCCAGTTACCTGTATACGCGGGCAGCCGAGGAACATAGCGATGGCCAAGTCGAGGCTTCGGCTTCAGTATCAACCGGACAGCTGCTGGCGGTGCTGCTGGCAGTTTTAGGGCTGATACGGCAGATCGCGGAGCTGGGCAAACCGAAGAAGGGCGACAAAGGGGAGAAAAAGTAGGCGTATGTGCGGACGATATACTTTGACGGCTGACGCTGAGTCGATCCAGCTGGCCTTCAAGCTCGATAGCGTAGATGGCTGGCTGGAACCGCGCTACAACATTGCGCCATCGCAGCAGGTTCCAGTGATCAGCAATCGCGATCCGAAGTCGCTGTCTTTCATGAAATGGGGTCTTGTGCCGTCTTGGGCCAAGGACCCAAAAATCGGCAATCGCATGATAAACGCCCGCTCGGAAACGGCAGCGGAGAAACCGTCATTCCGCACGGCGTTCAAGCAGCGCCGCTGTTTGATTCCAGCCGATGGCTACTACGAGTGGGCGAAACAGGGCAAGAAGAAAACACCGATGTATATTCAACATGCGAAACGCGAGGTCTTCGCCTTTGCCGGACTATGGGAGAGTTGGAGGCAACCGGACGGAAACTGGCTGAATACTTGTGCCATATTGACGACCGTGGCGAACGAGAAAATCCGGCCGATTCACCATCGCATGACCGTGATCGTTGAGCCGGCCGATTATGCGCTCTGGCTTGAGCCGCGAGAATTGACAGCGGACGAGTGGCTACCCCTGGTGGCCGGTCCGAAGCCGGAGGCGCTTGATTTCTATGAGATTTCTACGCAAGTAAACAGTCCGGCGAATGACAACCCGATGCTTATAATGCCGGCGGATGCTCCGCGCCAACAGTCGCTGTAGGCGCTTAGGCAGTGTGAAGAATCGCGAAGCCGAGGAACATGACCGCGCCAATTGCCAGCAGCAGAAGCGCAATCACAAGAAAATTGTAGCCGCGTTGCAGCTTAGTGCTCGGCTGCGCAGGCTGGTTGATCGACGCGGCTGGTGTTTCAGGCCGCTTACTATATGTGCTTTTCCGCACGGGATTGGCATTTAGTTTGGAAGATGCGACTGGTCGTGAACGCAGGCACAAATCAGCCAGAAAGGTGGCGGCGGCCGTCGGCGTCACGGCAGAGTGATCGGCTACATCATCGGCAAGCGCGCGATCCCGTTGGTGACCGATGCCGGTGACGATGTACTTTGGGCTGCGGCAGATGGCGCGCACAACGTCGACATCGTCGAAGACGGCGAGGTTTTCGTATCTGCCGCCACCCCTGAGTAAGGCGATGGCATCGACTTCCGGATTCTCGTTGAGTAGTGTAATCCCGTCGATAATCGATTGCCGGGCGCGTTCGCCTTCCAGATGGACTAATTGCCAGGTCAAGGGCGCCAGAACGGCGCGTTCTCCGGCGCTCTGATAAGTCGTTTCAAAGTCACCTATTGCGCGACTGCTGCGGCTTGTGATGATGCCGATGCGTTGAATATGCGTCAGCGCTTGTTTCCGCTTCGGCGGATAGAGCCCCTCCGCGCGCAACTTTTCTATGGGAATTCTGGTGTCGACTGAAGCGTTGGTCTGACGCAAGTCAAGGACGTTTATTTGGACTTCCGTGCGGCTTTCGTAGAAGTGTATATCGCCATAGACTTCAACTTCGAGATGATTCTTGAGGTCAATCGTGATGTCGCCCGCATGAGTTTCGTGCAGCATACAGCGGACGCGATCTCTGTCGTCAACTAGGTCGAAATAGATATGTCCGAAGTCAGATTTGTAGAAACGGTCAATCTTGCCGCCAACCCAGAAAAAGTGCTCGAGCGTCTCAGATTCGATTATGCTGCGAATCATTCGGCTGACCTGGTTAATCGTGCGCTGTTGATCTGTGGGCGTCATAGGGGAAGAATCACGAACTCGTATTATGTTTGCGGTAGCGTTGCTGGACGATTTGCAGTGGATCTTGACCATGTGGGATGATGACTTTGCGGCTTCGTCCTCCGCCAGTTTCCTCGCCGACGACGCCCAACTCCTCAAGCAGGTCCATGATGCGAGCGGCGCGGGGATAGCCCAAGCCAAGACGACGCTGAATCAGAGAGGTAGATGCCTCACCGCTCTGGACGACCAGCTTCAATACCTCTTCCAGCATTGGATCGGTTTCGGCGAGTAATTGTCGGCGCTGTAGCCCGTGCTCCCAAGGCCCCGGTATGCGGGCCGGCAGGCTGCCTGCTTCGCCCAGTTTCTCCGATACTTGACGCCAGTGAGCCACGACCGCGCGGGAATCTTCTTCGGAAACAAAGCAGCCTTGAATTCGTTGCGGTCCGGCGGCATCGGCGGAGAGGAAGAGCATGTCGCCCTTGCCGAGCAGGTCTTCCGCGCCGCTCCGATCGATTATCACGCGTGAATCGCCCCCCGAGGCAACGGAGAAGGCTATGCGGGATGGGAAGTTGGCCTTGATTAGTCCAGTGATAACATCCACGCTTGGCCGTTGGGTTGCGATGACAAGGTGCATGCCGACAGCGCGCGCCATTTGCGCCAAGCGAGTGATAGCGCGCTCGGTCTCCTCCGCGTTACTGAGCATGAGATCGCCAATTTCGTCAATCAAGATGACAAGATAGGGCAAGGGTGTTGCGTCGGCGCCACGCGCAAGTTGCTGCTCGTTATACATTCTTATGTTTCGCGCGCCATGATTCTCCAGCAGCTTGTAGCGCCGGTCCATCTCTTGGGTACACCAGCCCAAGACGCCAATGATACGTGTTAATTCAATCTCGACGGGTCCAATGAGATGGGGTATGCCGTCAAAACGCGATAGCTCGACCATCTTTGGATCTAGCATAACAAGCTGCAAATGGTCTGGCGTGTACTGCATAAGCAGCGCTGTTGCGATGGCTGCCATGCAGACGGATTTGCCCGAACCGGTTGTGCCGGCAATTAGAAGGTGCGGCATCTGCGAAATATCAAGCGAGATCGGCTCCCCAGAAACATTGCGCCCCAGCGGGATGAGCAACGGCGCGGCATTGCCACGCTTCTGTTCCTGATAGGTCTCGCTTTCCAGTACGTTGCGCAGCGCCACTAACGCCGGCTCTTTGTTCGGCACTTCGATACCCATATAGTTTGTGCCCGGCACCGGGGTTTCCATGCGCAGGCGCTTTGCCGCTAACGCAAGCGATAGATCGCGCGCGTAGGATGCGATTTTGCTCATGCGAATGCGATCGCTGCCATCGGCTTTGTGTGGCTGGAGGGCGTATCGCGTCACAGTTGGGCCGACTTGTACCTCCACCACCGTCGTTTCCAGATCAAATTCAAGCAAGGTGTTTTGGATAAGCATTACGTTGTGTTTGATTTCGTCTTCGTCCGGCATAGTCAGGGCTACTGGAGTCAAGCAGTCGATGTCCGGGAGCGCGGCCGTCCACTCAACGCTACGCTTGGCAGCGGGTTCATCGCCAGCCGGGGCTGCAATGTCTTGTGATGACGGAGTGGCATCACGCGAACCGTTCTCCGATGCATCATCAGTCGCAATTGCCGTTGGCGCCGGAATCTCCGTTTCGTTGCCATTGCTCTGATCCGTCTCAGCTTCGGCAGCGCGGATCCGCTTAACAGCCCGCATTGATTGCGCAGTAGATTGGCGGTTCGGAACCACTTGGTCAGGAAGACTCTCGGGATTCGGGCGAATCCGCATAATCTGTGTACGGTAACCGGGAAGTTCGGCAAGTTGCCGGTAAAGATCCTGCGATTCTTTGTTACTCGTCCTCAGTGAGTCTTGCCTTTCGGATTCGCTATAGAGCTGGAGCTTGATGCCGAAGCGCGAAAATACGCTGACAAAGTGGCGGCGCCGTAATCCGATGGCGAAGACAAGGCAGATGGCGATCAGGGTGGCAAAGAAAGCTAGTGCCGGCGCGCGCCCGATTATCCAGAATAATGGATAGCTTAGCCCCCAGCCTATCAGCCCGCCGCCTTGACCCGCCCTTGCGAGCGCGCGCAACTCCGCGTCGCTTTGCGCAAGGTGCAGTATCGCCAAGATCGAAAGAAACGCGATTTCCAAAGCCAGCAGGCGAGACGATGTAAAAGGAATGCGGATGCCGGCTTTTGGCAGCCAAAGCAGGACACCGAGCGTGAACATTGTGGCGGCGACGAGTATGGCTCCGTCACCGAACAGAGTGGTCAACATATCTGCCCAGGTGACCGCCACCAATGCATCTGAGGCGATATAGAGCGAAATGAAAGACAAGATGCCAAAGACAATCAGCGCGAAGCCCACGATTTCATTGATGCAGGGCGGCAGGCTGTCTTTGAGATCCTCCCAAAAGTCGAATTCGTAAGTCATCTCGTCCAGCGGCTTGATGACATCTTCCGCTCTTGGCGCGGCCGGCTCATATTCGACTTCAGGAGAACTGGGTTGCTGTGACTCCAGTGTCTGCTCTTTCACTTGCTTTATCGCGCACTGTCTATTGAAATATCTCATTCAAGTATAGTCAGAATGGAGATGGGCGAGGGTGAAAATCGCGGCAAATACAATGCAAGTGGCAGAGGACAATTGAAGGGACAATGACGTTATGCTTTTATCGCCGGCGTGTCAAACTGGTGCGAGTCTACTTAAGGCGGATTTCTTGCTCGTGCTTCAGTATCCGTTCAGACACGGCCTGGATCGCGACTCGCTGCTTTCGGTAGAGATCAGCTTCACTCATACTGAGGCGCCGCGCGACTTCGCGAACGCGCCGATTCTCCAGGAAGCGAAGCTGTAGAATATTGTACAGAGTCCACTCCGGGCTCAGCATATTGCGCTCACCCGGCGGCTTCAGCTCGTTGATAGTCTCCGCGAGAAGATTACGTAAGGCGTTAACCGGGGTCTCGTCGTCATCTTGCATGCGAATTCTGACGGTTTGCAGGTTAAGCAGGTTGCTCTGCGAAATGCCGGAACCACCCCAATAGTGGCGGAGCGCGGCACGAACCTGCTCGAACAATTCCTGGCGATCGGGCAAGAGGTCAATGCTCGGAGTCAGCGCCACCAGCTGGCGGTATTCTACCTGTTCGGCGCGTGACCGGGTCATTTGAAATTGCGGCAGCAAGCCCTCAAGCAAATTATAGATCTCAGCTTGCAGGCGCATATCGTCGAGGCTGGTTTCAAGGCGGCTGACGAACGACCGAAATCGACCGGCGGGATCGACAACGGCGGGGGGAAGCCCGTCAGCATCGTCCAGCAAGCCGAGCACACCTATAGTCAGCGCCTGCGCGCCATTGCCGCTAATTCGGCGGCTGAGAAGCGGGAGTAGAGCGTAATCGCCCCAGGGCAAGCGCGACGCCGCGCCTGAATCATCCGGCAATTCGGCGATGAGCTTGAGCAGCTTGGTATCCTGCAGCAAGTCATCGTCAGCGAAGTCAATCATGCCAACCTTGCAAATGAACTCGGGTTGAGCGCGCTCAAAGCCGATGACAAAGGCGCGGTCAATCCGCAGCTGGTCGCAGATGGATTCAGTCGTCGCCAAGATGAGCTGAGTCAAGTCGTTGTGTGTCAAGACACGATCGCTGAGCGTTTGCAGTTTGGTGATTTGCGCATCATCATCGTCGCGATAGATGAAGAGCTTCTCAAAGTAAGGCAACGCCAATGAGACAAACCATTGCCAGAGCAAGACAGCGGCGACGACAGCCGGTGGTGTGAAGGCGTCGCCAGGCAGGCCCAGTATGCGCGTCGCTTGCGCTGTGAAGTTTATCATTGCCAGGGCGATCAGCCCGGTGGCGGGCCCGCGCAGAAGGAAATCCAGAAGTTGTCTCTTGACCAGTCGGTCAGGAATGTCGGAGCCAAAAAAGTAGAGCGGATAAGACAGGAAAAAGAGCATGAATATTATGATGATGTTGGCGGTATTGATGACCAGCAAGCCGAAAATCGACAACTCATCGCCGGGGTTAAGTAACACTGAATAGGGGAAGATGCCTATCGCAGGTGTCAAGAAGGCGATTTGCAGATAACCCATGCGGCGCGATGTGGCTCGCGTACGGCAACGATTGCGCGCCCGCTGAACGTTGTAGAAGGCGAAAGCGTTGGCAAGAAGGAAGTAGAGCAGAAATACGACGAAAGTGGCGCCGGCCCGTATGCTCAGAGAGGTCTGCACGTCTACAAATTGCACCAAAGAATCCGAAAAGGCGGCCGCCAAAAGGAAGACTGCGCCGATCAAGTACAGGAGGCGGACGACGCGCCGGCGTCTTCCGCGAGAGGGCAAGCCGGTGGTTGCTAGCAAAGCATCGGAGAGATGATAGATTGCCGCAGGAATGAAGGCGATGCCCAGCCATTGCAGGCGCGAGGCGATCTCGTGCGCGGCATTGTCCGGACCCAGGGCAATAAAGGAGTCGGAAACGTAGGCCACTGTGACACAAGCTAGGACAATGGCCGAGGCCTTGGCGACGCGATTATTGAGATTTCTTGTGAGATTAAAAAGGAGCAGTGAGACTGCGATGATGGCGTTGCTCGCGGTCAGCGTTTCGTTGACAGTCAGGAGTAGCGCAGTGAGCAGATTCAACAAGGTACCTGTGACGCATCAGAGTGCCTAAAAACTGATTCTAGTTTAACAACAACGAAAAATGTATTGAGATCAGTTGGAAAGGCTGAAAAAGACGGCAATTTCACGATTGGCGAAATGATGATCATTGAAGCCGCAGAACACGAACCCTAGAGCTTTCGCAAAGAGGATACAAGGGTAATTTGTCGTGGGTATTTCAAATATGATCTGCCGCAGGTTGAATTCGCTCGCCCAGACCCGCGCAACATGGACGAGGCGCGATCCCAGGCTGCGGCGGCGATAAACTCGATCAATAACGATATCCTGCAGATAAGCGACCTGACTAGTCTCGTCCACTCGCAATGTGACGTATCCGAGCAGATGATTTGTTATCTTGTCTTGGATCACCACAAAGCAATAGTCGTTTCGCAAGGCGAGTTCAAGCTTGGCCGGAACCGTCATATGGCGCGAATCCATGCGGCGAGGCAGGCGCTGTCGGCGGCAGTTAATTTGAATGTCGTCCGCGTCGTCTTGCACGGTCATCTGCCAGACATTCTCAGTCTGAAAGTCGCTGTCGAGCGCCAGGCAGTACGGTATATCCGCTTCGACGGCATCGCGGAACACGAGTTTCGAGGGATCAAAAGTCGAGTTTTTCATGCGCTGATACCTCGGCGAGCGGGCCCCGATCGAAGCCGCTCTGGTTTAGCACCCGCGGTCAACACAATGGCTCCGAGCACACCAAGCGCGCGGAGCCATTTTCTTATCATCGACGGCTGATTCATCAAGCAAAGCAGACGGCTATCTTTATACTTCGTAGAGATAGTCCTTGAGGATCACGTGGGCGGACGACTGACGCAGCCGGTTGAGCGCTTGCGCTTCCAATTGGCGCACACGTTCTCGAGTGACGCCGATCGTCTGGCCAACTTCTTCCAATGTATACACGCGTCCGTCCGCCAAGCCGTAACGGAGCCGCAAGATTTGAGCCTCGCGGGCCGGCAGTTTGTCGAGCGCCTGCTGCAATTGTACATGCAAGAGGTGGGTCGCTACCTCTTCCGACGGCGCCGGGCTATTGCTGTCCTCGACGAAGTCGCCGAAGGTGGAATCGCCTTCATCATCGATCGGCGTTTCCAGGCTTACCGGTCGGCGTGAGATCTCCAGCAGGTTCTCCACCTTGTCCGGCGTAGTATCCATTCCGTTCGCCAGTTCATCAATCTTGGGCTCGCGACCGAGTTCCTGCAGCAATTGCAACTGAACACGGCGCATACGATTCAACTGATCGCCCATATGAACGGGTACACGAATCGTACGCCCTTGGTCGGCAACTGCGCGGCTGACGGCTTGCCGAATCCACCAAGTGGCGTAAGTGCTGAACTTGTGACCGCGCTGATACTCGAATTTGTTGGTTGCGCGGATCAGCCCGATGTTGCCTTCCTGAATCAGATCAAGAAATGGCACACCGCGGCCGATGTATTTCTTGGCGACGCTGATGACAAGCCGGGCATTGGCGCGGATAAGATGCTCTTGCGCCTGTTCGCCGTCCATCATAACTTCACGCAGGCCTTGTTCCTCGCTCCAGCTCAAGATCTCGATGAGTTCGTTTTCCGCCTCTTCCAGGCGTACACGAGCAAATTCAGCGGCTTCCATGCGTTTTGCCAGCATGACTTCTTCTTGAGCCGTCAAGAGTGGGACGCGGCCGGCTTCCTTCAAGTACAGTCCCACCACATCATCCGTATCCAGGGCTGCCTGGTAACCGGCGTCGGCGGTCAGGTCCTTTTTGAGGACTTTGAGCAGGGCGTCGCGTTCGTCCTCTAGTTCTTCCTCGGGGTCGGCGGCTAGGGTTTCGGTTTGCAGCTTTTCGTCCTTGGCGTCGTCCTCATCAGCCTTCGCCGGGGCCGGAATAACTTCAATACCGGCTTCCAGCAAGCTGTCCATGAGGTCGTCGAGCAAAGCCACGTCGCCTTCGACATCCGGAAGTAATTCCAGAATATCGCTGTAGGTGACGAAACCACTGGTTCGAGACTTTTCGATTAACTGCTTCTGAATCGCTTCGCGCTGAGTCAATTCTTTTACATTTTCCAACACTGCTACCACTGACATACCCTTCTACTACCTATCAAACCTACCTAGAGAACTGAACGCAATCTAACACTAGTCTCACCTGAGGACAAATGAAACCATCTATAAATTGCGTCAACTTTCCATCCACCACCATTCTGATAGTTATACAGCGGTCGGCAGTAATGGTCTTTCTCGTGTCGGGATCCAGTTTTTGATCCCAAGGCATTCAGGCGTCAACGTAATGAGCATTGCGCCACATGCCCCGACCAACAATTTAACGCGTATTCAATTACTTGTCAAGTTTTTCACAAACTTTTGATCAATTGACGTGAAATCTGTCCTGAAAGGCAAGTGAATGCTGCATTCATGGACGTTCTGAAGAACCGAGTCCTTTCAGACGAGACGGGATTTGGTTGTGTACGCAAAATCGGTACAAATGTCTAGCCGCCAATATGTTAGACTTAGGATGTGTCAGTTGGTCATGGGCGGAAGTGATGAGAAGCTTGGCAGTGTTTCCGGCTTCTATCAAGGTCTTTATTTGGCTGGCTTTGACTTGCGTGGTGGCAATTCTATTGCTCTTGTTGTCACCGTTGCTGGAAGTCTTCGCTTTCTTGTTCGACATCGGGCAATTGCCTTCTTTGATTAGTTGGATGCGAGTGTCAGCTATACTTCTTCTCCTAGTAAGCGCGCCACTTGCCTGGGCGCTTGGTTTTGCCGGATTGTTGCTGGAATGGATGAGCAGTTATCGTGTAAAGCGGAAGCGGAAACGGCAATGGAGCGCGTGTGATGGAGAGCAGCAGCGATTGTCGCAGGCTTGGGCAGCTAATGAATTGAAACGTGGTCAGCGAGCGCAGCGGCGACTGCAAGCCTATGTGAAAGGGAGCGTGGCGGCCGACTATCATGGCGAGAGCGGTTTGAGGGATACAAAGGGCGCGGCCAACTGGAGTTTAAGAAAGACGAAGCCGAATGACACGGAAGCTCCGGCAAGCGACAAACGCTAAACTTCGTGCACCTTGCACAACTAGAATGTAAACTTGCATAATTTCCTATCGTCTCATTGACTATCCTGAACCTTTTGACTAGAATGCGCACGATGAAAAAGGAAACGCGAAAATGATTTCTCAATATCGTGCGCTTTCGTCGGATGTCAGGCGTCGCCCTCAATTACGGATCAAGGTCAGTGCGATTGGATTGCGTTTCTGAATTGACGTAGTGCTCAAACTGGAAAGTACGCCCTGATCTCGAAATAGCGGTCAGGGTTTTTTATTGGTAGAGGAGACGGCGATGAGCAGAATTCGAGCGGGAGTATTTGGCGGATCGGGATATGCTGGCCTTGATCTGGTTGAGATTCTGAACGCGCACCCGCAGGTGGAATTGGTCTTCGCTACTTCAAACACTTACGCTGGCGAATTGGCGCCTGGATGTGAGTTGCGCTATGCGCCTGCCACTGATGTTGCGCTGGCGGACGTAGATGTTATTCTGCTTGCCTTGCCTCACAAGGCCTCGGCAGACGTGGCCAAGAGAGGGGTTGATGCTGGAATCAAGGTGGTGGACCTTTCAGCGGATCTGCGGCTGGATACGCCGGAAGCCTATGAGCGCGCGTATGACACGCCTCATCCACAGCCGGACTTGCTGCCCGCGCCATACGGCTTGCCGGAGATCAATCGCGCGAAGATCAGCCACGCCTCTGTGGTCGCTACGCCTGGCTGCTATCCGACCACGACCCTGCTGGGCTTATATCCCTTGTTGAGTTTCGACGCGTTGCGCAGTGATGCGCCTATAATTGTCGATGCAAAATCGGGGGTCACCGGCGCCGGGAGAAAGCCCTCTCTGATGACACATTTTGCCGAAGTGTATAGCAATCTGATTCCCTACAAGACCGGACGTTCGCATCGGCATGTCGATGAATTAGAGCAGGAAACGTTCAAGCTTAGCGAATCGGTAGGACCGCTTATCTTCTGTCCGCATCTTTTGCCGGTCGACCGTGGACTGATGTCCAGCATTTATGTCAGCCTTAACGATTCCATGGCTAGCCACCAAGTCCATGATGCATACACCGAAGTTTACGGCGGAGAAGCGCTGGTGGATGTCCTGCCACTTGGTGAGCAGGCAACACTAAAGCATGCAGTGAAAACTAACAAATGTGTCATCAGCATCACGCCAGTACTGAATCGCTACGCGCACATTACCAGTGTGACGGACAATCTGCGCAAGGGAGCGGCCGGTCAGGCAGTGCAGAATATGAATCTGATGTTTGGTATCGACGAGACGCTGGGATTAATCTAGTGGGAACCAGGATAACTGTCGTCAAGATATCGGGACATTGCCTTGACGATGAGGAATTGCTGCAGCAATTCGCGTGTATCGTAGCGCGCATTGAAGAGCCCTTGGTCATCGTACACGGCGGCGGTACGGAAATCACGCGACTGCAGCAGAAGTTAGGCATTGAGCCGCGCTATGTTGATGGCTTGCGTGTGACCGATGCTGATTCGCTGGCGCTTGTAGAGATGGCGCTATGCGGCTTGGTCAACAAACGTCTCGTGTGGCACTTGCTGGCAGCCGGTGTTGATGCGCAGGGATTATCTGGTGTTGATCGGGGCTTGGTGCGCGCGAGGAAGCTGCGGCATGAGTCGGTGGATATGGGCTATACGGGCGAGGTTGAATCGGTGCGGGCAGAGGTGATCTGTGATCTTCTAGCGCTAGGTGTGACACCGGTGATTGCTCCGGTGAGCGGCGGTGAGCACAGTAACCTCAACCTCAATGCTGATCCCGTGACGGGCGCGCTGGCTGAAGCAATTGCCGCAGACAAAGTGATATTCATTTCGAATGTCGCGGGCGTTCTGGTCGACGGTCAGCGCATGGCCAGCATAGCGCCGGCCGAGGCGGAGGCTCTCATTGCATGTGGCGAAATCAGCGGCGGGATGATACCAAAGGTGAGGACCGCCCTGGACGTATTGTCGGCTGGTGTGTCGCGGGCTGTGATCACCGATCTTGATGGTTGGGCTAATGGCGGCGGCACGACTTTTGTTGGAAAACTCAGGTAGAGGATACGCATGTCAATTACAGCGGAAGTAATACAGAAAGATCAGCAATACAGTGTGCCCGTGGCCGGACGTCCGGACTTCGTGCTGGCGCGCGGTGAAGGTGTCACACTTTACGACGCTGACGGAAAAGCCTATACCGATTGGGTAGCCGGCATCGCTGTCAACGCCTTGGGATACGGCGACAAAGAGTTGATGGAAGCGGTCGGCAACCAGATGAACACCGGTTTAATCCACGTCAGCGGCTTGTATCACACGCAAGCGCTGGTCGAGCTGGCTGAGTTGCTCTGCGCCAATTCCTTCGCCGACAAGGTCTATTTCTGCAACAGTGGAGCCGAGGCGACCGAGGGAGCGCTAAAGTTTGCGCGCAAACTTGCTTATGTCAACGAGCAGCCCAACAAGACAAAAGTTGTAAGCTTCTCGGAGGGTTTTCATGGACGGACCATGGGCGCCTTGGCAATTACGCCAAAAGAGAAATACCAAGTACCGTTTAAGCCCATGGTGCCAGGCGCGGTGGTCGCGGAATTCAACAATATCGAAAGCGCGAAGGAAGTCATCGACGGGGATACGGTTGCTGTGATCGTCGAGCCCATTCAAGGCGAAGGCGGTATCAACATAGCGACGGCGGAGTTTTTGCAGGCTTTGCGCAAGCTCTGCGACGAGCACGGGGCGTCACTTATCTTCGATGAGATTCAATGTGGATTGGGACGCACGGGTGACCTTTGGGCTTACAGCTTCGCCGGTGTGTCGCCCGATATCATGACTCTGGCGAAGCCGCTTGCCGGTGGTTTGCCGATAGGCGCGATCTTGGCGACCGATGAAGTGGCGGCGGCGATGAGTCCGGGTGATCATGGCTCTACGTTTTCCGGCGGCGCTGTCGTAATGCGTGCTGCTGAAGTCGTAGTAAAACGCATACTAAGCCAGGGATTCATGGAGCGCGTCAAGGATGTCGGCGACTACCTGCTGGAACGCCTTTCGGAAATCAACAGCCCACATATTACTGATGTTCGCGGGCGCGGATTGATGGCAGGTATTGAACTTGACGTGGCGCCGGCAGGAGTAGTGCAGGCCGGCTATGAACAGGGCCTGCTCTTGGTCAGCTCGGGTACGAACGTGATTCGCTTCGTCCCGCCTTTAATCATGGAAAAGCAGCACGTAAACGAATTGACCGAAAAACTGACGATGATCCTGGAGAGAATTGATGACGAAGAGTAGCCCAACGATTGAGCATGTTGCTGGCTTTCGCGTTGCCGGGATACATGCCGGACTGAAGAAGGATGGCGCGCTAGACTTCGCGCTGGTGGTCAGCGATGTCGACTGTGTGACTGCCGGAGTCTTCACGCGCAACAAGGTAAAAGCGGCGCCTGTTCTGCTGGATATGGAACGACTGGCTGAGAACTCGAATCAGATCCGCGCGGTCGCGACAAATACTGTTTGCGCGAATGCTTGCACGGGGGCGATCGGTTTGGAGAACGCCCGGGCAATGGCCGATTTGACGGCTGATGCGCTTGGCGTTTCGGCGGAGCAGGTACTCGTGATGTCGACTGGTGTCATCGGTACACACTTGCAAATGGATAAGATCGCCCACGGTGTGGATCTGGCAAGCGCGAATCTGGGATCAGACTGGCGCGCAACTGCCGCTGCCATCATGACAACCGACACTCGACCCAAGTTGGGGTCGGTTCGGGTTCAAACTGAGCGCGGCGAATATACCATTGCGGGCATCGTCAAGGGCGCCGGCATGATTGCGCCGAATATGGCGACGATGCTCAGCGTTATCGTCACGGACGCGGTGCTGCGCCGGGATGACGCGCAGGCGGCTCTGCTGAGCGCATCACGGCAGAGTTACAACCGAATTGTGGTCGATGGCGATACAAGTACAAACGATACAGTTCTACTATTGTCAAATGGAATGAGCGGGGTGTCGGTCGAGACAGACAACGAACTGGCTGCCTTCCAAAGCGCCTTGGATACCCTGACGCGTTACCTGGCGCAGGAAGTCGTGCGAGATGGCGAAGGCGTGACGAAGTTTGTAACGTTGGACGTCGTCAGCGCGAAATCGGAGACGGACGCGGAACGAATCGGGCAGACGATTGGGTCCTCCCTGCTTACTAAGTCGGCATTCTACGGCAGCGACGCGAATTGGGGGCGGATCGTAGCGGCAGCGGGGCGGGCTGGTACGGCATTTGACCCGGACAACACATCATTGTGGGTAGCGGCAGGCGAGGGGAATTCAGATACGTGCCGCGGGCTCAAGATCTTCAGTGGTGGCATGCCAACGGATTATTTGGAAGCCGAGGCCGCCGCAATCATGTCGGAGCCGACTATGGTCTTCACGCTGGATTGTGGCATCGGCGACGGCTGCGCGACCATCTGGACTTGTGACATCAGCCACGAATATATATCCATTAACGGCGACTATCGCTCCTGATTGAAGGGCGCAATATGGACGCGGTGCTGGTTCTTGAGGATGGGCGGGTATTTCCGGGCGTTGGTTTCGGCGCGCAGGGCGTCTCAACTGGTGAGATCGTCTTCAACACCTCGATGACGGGTTATCAGGAGATACTTACTGACCCGTCTTATCATCGGCAGATATTGACGATGACGGCGCCACACGTCGGCAATACTGGCGTCAACCTGGAAGACCCGGAATCAGGCAAGATCTGGGCGGCCGGTTTCGTTGTGCGCTCGCTAAGTCCGATCGTCAGCAATTGGCGCGGCCGCGGCGACCTCGCGAGCTATCTGAGCGCGCACAATATCATCGGCGTGTCTAACGTGGCGACGCGGGCATTGGTTCGGCATATCCGCGACAATGGCGTGATGCGGGCTGCTGTGGCGCATGGCGAAGAGGCGTCAAATCCCGACAGCCTGGTGGCGCGCGCGCTAGCTGCGCCTGACATGTCCGGCGCGAATCTGGTTGACGAGGTGACCGTTGCCGCAGCCTACGACTGGAACGAGGCTAGTGACTCAAACTGGTATGGCGTCAAGGCGCCGTCACCGGCGGGTCCGCTGATCGTGGCGTACGACTTCGGTATCAAGCGGAATATATTGCGTATGATGACTGACCGCGGAATGCGCGTCAGAGTGGTGCCTGCCTGGACACCGGCTAGCGCCGTACTTGACATGCAGCCTTCCGGTGTTTTCCTGAGCAATGGGCCTGGCGATCCGGCCGCGGTGGAATACGCCATCGCGAACGTAAGGTCAATGTTAGGCCGGTTGCCGATTATTGGCGTCTGCCTCGGGCACCAGATTCTGGCATTGGCGTTGGGTGGAAACACAATAAAGATGCGCTTTGGGCACCGCGGCGGAAATCAACCAGTGAAGAATCTTGCGAGTGGCGAAGTCGAGATAGCCGCGCACAATCACGGATTCGCGGTATCTGGCGGCAGTGAACTGAGTGGCGGGGAGATCACCCATCTCAATCTGAACGACAACACGGTGGCCGGTTTGCGTCACTTGGACTTGCAAGCGTTTAGCGTCCAATATCACCCGGAAGCCTCGCCCGGCCCACATGACTCCTTTTATCTCTTCGATGAGTTCGTGGCTGCTGTGCAACGCGAGGCCATAGTTCCAAACTGATCCGCCCAAAAGTGACTAGGTTCCATGCCAAAGCGCGGCGACATCGAAAGCATCATGATCATCGGCTCGGGACCGATCGTGATTGGCCAAGCCTGCGAATTTGACTATAGCGGCGTACAAGCCTGCAAAGCCTTGAAGTCGCAAGGCTACCGCGTCGTGTTGGTTAACTCGAATCCGGCCACCATTATGACCGACCCGCAATTCTCCGATGCGACTTATATCGAGCCTTTGACGCTGGAAATCTGCGAGATGATAATCGCGCAGGAGAAGCCGGATGCATTGTTGCCTACGGTTGGTGGACAGACGGCGCTCAATCTGGCGGTTCAACTGCAGGAATCCGGCACCTTGGATAGACACGGCGTCGAGTTAATAGGCGCCAGCTTGACCAGCATTCAGTTGGCGGAAGATCGGCAGCTATTCAAGGAAACTATGCAGGAGATCGGCCTCAGAGTACCGGAGAGCAAGGTCGTCAGCAATGTCGACGCTGCAATCGAGTTTGCCGCGCAAATCGGCTATCCACTTCTGATCCGACCTTCGTTCACGATGGGCGGAGCGGGCGGAGGCGTCGCCTACGATGAACAAGAATTACGTCGGGTTGCAGCGAATGGGATCCATCAAAGCCCGGTGGGGCAGGTCTTGGTGGACAAGAGTTTGCTGGGGTGGAAAGAATACGAACTCGAATTGATGCGCGATAGCAAGGGAAACTTTGTCGTCGTTTGCTCAATCGAGAATCTTGATCCCATGGGGGTGCATACTGGCGATAGCATCACAATCGCGCCGGCGCAAACTCTGACTGATAAGGAGCTGCAGCGACTGCGCAATATGTCGCGAATGATATTTGATCGTGTCGGCATCGCCACGGGCGGCGCCAATGTGCAATTCGCAATCAATCCCGACGATGGCGAAGTATATGTAATCGAGATGAATCCACGAGTCTCGCGTTCATCGGCATTGGCAAGCAAGGCGACGGGTTTTCCCATCGCCAAGATCGCGGCAATGGTTGCAGTTGGTTTTACGCTGGACGAGATCCCGAATGACATTACGCTCAAGACACCAGCAAGCTTTGAGCCATCGCTAGATTATATTGTAGTAAAGATTCCGCGCTGGGATTTCAAGAAATTCGCCGGCGCGGACCCGGTACTGGGACCGCAGATGAAAGCCGTTGGCGAGGTGATGGCGATCGGGAGGACGTTCCCAGAGGCACTGCAGAAAGGTGTGCGCTCGCTCGATATCGGCATGGATGGATTCGGGAATCAAATCGATACAGGACAACCCGCGGAAGCGCTGAGCGTTCCGACGGCGCAACGCCTGTTTCAGGTTGCCGATGTGATCGCTGACGGCGTCGAATTCAGAAAAATCGTTGAGCAAACACAATTCGATCCCTGGTTCGTACAACAAATGAGCGAGCTCATGGGAATCTATCGTACGGTGGTGGACAAGGCATTACGTTTGAGCGACCTCGATGCGGCTGACTTGCTTAAACTCAAGCAATTCGGATTCAGCGATATCACCATTGGGCGTCTGGTCGGCAAGGATCAGTTTGCCGTGCGCGATTACAGAAAGTTGCATGGCGTTTCGGCGAATTTCTACCGCGTGGACACCTGCGCGGCGGAGTTTGAGGCAGTGACGCCGTATTTGTATTCAACGTACGAACAGGAAGATGAGGCGGAGCCGACTGATCGAGCGAAAGTCATGATCCTCGGCGGAGGACCGAATCGGATTGGTCAGGGCATAGAATTTGATTACTGTTGTGTACACGCCTGTTTCGCGCTGAAAGATCTTGGCTTTGAGACCATCATGGTCAATTGCAATCCGGAGACGGTCAGCACTGACTATGACACGGCGGATCGACTTTATTTCGAGCCGCTTACTGCTGAAGACGTGATGAATATCGTTGATCGTGAACAGCCCGACGGTGTACTGGTGCAGTTCGGCGGCCAAACTCCGCTTAACATCGCCCGTGATCTGGCGCGTATGGGCGCTCCGATTTGGGGCACATCAGTTGATACGATCGACCTGGCTGAGGATCGCGAGCGCTTCAACGCCTTGATGCGGCTGCTGAATATCGCGCAACCTGCCGGCGCCACAATCACGACGCGGTCTGCGGCGGCAGACACGGCGGCGGCGATAGGCTATCCGGTCTTGATTCGACCGAGTTACGTCCTGGGCGGGCGCGGCATGGCGATCGTCTTCGATGAGGCGCAGTTGAATGCCTGGCTGGATGAAAATGTCGAATGGAGCGGGAACCCGGTCCTCATCGATCAATTTCTTGATGATGCGTATGAGGTAGATGTGGATGCTCTGTGCGATGGAACGCAGGTGACTATCGGTGGTATCATGCAGCATATTGAGCAGGCGGGCGTACACAGTGGTGATTCCGCCTGTGTGGTACCGCCGTACAAGATCAGTTACTTTCACCTGGATATCATACGAGAACATACGCGCCGCATTGGCATCGCGCTGGGCGTAAGGGGATTGTTCAACATTCAGTATGCCGTCAAGGACGACGAGGTCTATGTTCTGGAAGTGAATCCACGAGCGAGCCGGACAGTGCCCTTCATAAGCAAGGCGACCGGGCATCCCTTGGCGCGCTACGCTGCGCAGATCGCCGCTGGAAGGAGTTTGGCGGACTTGGGGTTTTTGGAAGAGCCGGCAGTTTCAGGATTCTTCATCAAGGAGGCGGTCTTCCCATTTCAGAAGTTTCCCGGAGTGGATACGCGGCTGGGACCTGAGATGCGTTCGACAGGCGAAGTCATGGGACACGCGTCGAGCTTTGGACATGCCTTTGTCAAGTCACAAGCATCGGCTGGCTTGCCCTTGCCAAAAAGTGGAACGGTGTTTGTAAGCGTAAACGACTTTGATAAGCCGGTAGTCGCCAAGATTTCGCGTGACTTGAGTAGACTTGGATTCACACTGATTGCTACGGAAGGGACGGCTCGCTGGCTCAATCAAATGGGGATTGAGGCCGATCGCGTCAACAAGCTGTCGGAGGGAAGCCCGCATGTAATTGATGCGATGGGCAAAGGCGAGATTGACCTGATTATCAATACACCGCGCGGCAGTCAAGCGCACGTAGATGGCGCGACTATCCGCAGCAAAGCTTATGCGCTGGGGGTTCCCATCGTGACAACTATGAGCGCAGCCGCGGCGACTGTGCAGGGCATCAAGCGAATGAGCGAGAAACCGCTTAGTGTCCGCAGCTTGCAGGCTCATTACGCAACGGCCGATTGATGGCAATAGATGACGGGACGGGATCATGCCTTTGGCTTATGAGAAGTACCTCCAGGAAGTCTTGATCGATGAACCGACCTTGCAGGCGCGTATTGCCGAGCTGGGCGCGCAGGTTACCACCGATTACGCCGATTGTCAGAATCTACTGCTTCTCTGCATTTTGAAGGGCGGCGTGATGTTCTTGAGTGATCTGTCGCGACACATTCACGTCCCGCACATGATCGACTTCATGGCTGCGAGCAGTTATGGCCTTGGCTCGCGTCAATCATCCGGCTCGGTGCGGATTGATATGGATCTGCGAATGGACGTGCAAGGCAAGCACGTCCTGGTGGTGGAGGACATTATTGATAGCGGCTACACGCTCGCTTTCGTAATCAAGACCTTGTTGAACCGAGAACCGGCCAGCCTCAGGCTGTGCGCGCTATTGAACAAGCAGTCCCGGCGCGAAGTCGATATCAAGCTGGATTACATCGGTTTTGACATCGAGAACAAATACGTATTTGGCTATGGGCTTGACCTGGACGAGCGATTCCGCAATTTGCCTTTCGTCGGCGTGGCGCGCTTGGATGCCCTGCCAAATGGATAAGTTTGTGCCGAAGCTGTCGTGGACTGGTTACGTCCTCGAATTGGCGCAACTGCTGCGTAATCGAGAAACTGTAACACCCCTCTATCTCGTCGGCGGCGCAGTGCGTGACGCCTATTTGCGACGCGCGGTCACCGATATCGATATCGCGGTAGACGGCGATGCAGTGGGCTTGGCGCGGCAAGTGGCGGATTGGCTTGGCGCTGACATTTATGTCATGGACCGAGAACGCGGTGTGGCGCGCGTATTCATCGACTGGCAGAGTGAACAAATCTGCGTCGATTTTGCGCGCTTCCGCGGGGCAACCCTGGCTGAAGATTTACGCGACCGTGACTTTACAATGAACGCGATGGCCGCTGACCTTCTTGGCGATATTGATGTTTTGATTGACCCGTATGGCGGCGCCACCGATCTGCAACAGAAGGTATTGCGTTCTTGCTCGCCCAATGCGATTCACAACGATCCGATACGCGCCCTACGTGCTGTTCGCCTGAGTACGCAATTTCAATTGAGGATTCACCCTGAAACAGCTGTCGACGTTCGCGCACAGGTGGGAGCGCTAACAGAATGTTCCGGTGAACGTATACGAGACGAGTTTTTCAAGCTGCTTGGATTGGATCGAGCCGTGCGCGGGCTTCGGGTATTGCTGCATTTGGGAGTTCTGCAGCAGATTCTGCCGGCGCCACCGGGTACGCAGTACAACGAGCAGGAGAAAAACTCGGCGGTCGCCGCTTGGTCAGTTTCGCTCTTGGCAGTGGAGCGCTTGAGCGCGATTCTCAAATCTATCAGCGGACGTCGTACAGACAACACAGCGGCAGCCTTTGACTTGGGCACACTTGTGATTCAGCTGGACCGATTTCGTGAGTCCCTGCAAGAGCATTTCGGGCGGGAATACGGCGGCGCGCGCAAACACGCCGACTTGCTCATTCTGGCCGCTATGTTGCGCAACGGGCCAGACGTCGATGTCGCGATACTGAAGCTCAGCGTTGACGAAGAACGCAAGTTAAGTCGGGCGATGGGGAATATCCAAGCTGTCAATGCCGAAGAGCGCTGGTCTATCCTCGACCAACATCGCTTCTGGTATACGCTAAACGACAGCGGCATAGATGTCATCTTGCTGGCGACCGCGGAATACCTGGCGACGCAGGGCAACGCGCTCAAGCAGCGCGATTGGTTGAATCTGGTTGAGACCGTTACGCAGCTTCTAGATGTCTACTTCAATCGTTTTGACGAAATTGTCGATCCGCGGCTGCACTTGGACGGCAACGACATTCAGGAGCAGTTGCAAATCAAGCCGGGCCCGCTGGTGGGCAAGTTGTTGAGCGCATTGCGAGAGGCGCAAGTTACTGGAGAGGTCAAAACGGTTTGCGAAGCGCGAAAGTTTGTTCAGCAACAGGCGGAAATAAACGACGGTAGGGTTACATCGTAACCACGCCGTCCTGATTCGTTTCATCAGAGATACTTGAAAAGCGATAAAAGATCAGCATCGTCCGGCCATACGTGCGCTGGTCGCAGACCTCAAGATGCTTGAAGTTTTGGACAATATCGTATTCTTTGGGATCAATCTGCACGATGATGCAGCACTCCGCGTGGCGCCATGTTGGTTTCGTGTCTAGCGCTTGAAGGGTCTTCAACCACATGCCGTGATATTGCGGTGGCGCGACATAGATGAACTGAAATGTACGATCCGGCGGCTTGGCCAGTATTTGAAAGGCGTCGCGCCTGTTTACCGCGGCTCGGCCGGCAAGGCGGGTATGGTCGAGATTCTCTTGAACAATCTTGAAGGCGCGCCGATTCAATTCGACGAAGAGCGCGAATTCTGCGCCGCGGCTAAGCGCTTCAATTCCCACGCTACCTGTTCCAGCGAATAGATCGAGGAAGTTCGCTCCCTGAATATCGCTGCCAATGATGCTGAATAGCGCTTCTTTTGCCCGATCCATGATCGGACGCGTACTCTCGCCCGGCACTGCTTTCAGCTTCATGCCGCGCGCTTTGCCGGCGATTACGCGTAGATACAAGTCTAATTTGACCCTTCAACAATGCTGCGGACAGCGCGAATATTTGAGATGGGCGTATTAACGTAGCCGTTGCCACTGCCTGAAACGATAATCTTCCGCGATTCACTCTGACTGATGGCTTCTCGGACGACGGAACTCAATAGCGCTGGAGTGCCGCAAAGTAAATCTTCGCGTTCGTTCAAGCCTCCGCATGAAGCATATCTGAACAGGCTCTTGGCCTGTGTCAGCTCGTCGGAACCATTTCGCGTATCCCAATTGAGCGCTTGAATTGGCAAATCAGCGAAAAGAGGCAACATCGGCGAAGGACCGCCTACTTGCACTATGTTCAGCCACCAATGTTCGGGCAAGTCAGCCAATATGTTTTGGATGTGTGGCAAAACATAGGCGGCGTATTCCACTTCAGACATCACATCGTGGCTGGCGAATTCAGTGACTACAAATATGCCGGCAACTCCAGGAACTTTTCGCAGCGCGTTGATAAATCGATTGGTACTTTCCGAAAGTAGATTCAAGCCTGTACGCAGGCGGTCGGGACGGACACGCATATCGCGTAACAGCTTCTGTCGACCGGCCAGTTGCGCCGCTTGTATAAACGGGCTGTAAATTGTCTGCAGGATTGGCACGGCTTCGGTTTGAAACGCTTGGCCGATTAGGCCCAAGCATTGCGCCTGCTGCGCCAGCGCTCCTCGAGTGGGTGAAAGCGGACGCAGTTCCGTCCAGGCGAGCGAGCGTTTTATGACGCGCTTCTTTATGTCTAGTATGCCTTGAGCGTGTCCTTCCCATTCGTCTTGCACACCATAGTCGACGACCTGGAAGTTTCGCGATGGCATAACCCGAACGAAATCCCAATTGTAATCGTGCTGAAAATCGATGGTTGAACGCGCAAGATCGGCATATCGTTGGTCATCGCCGGGCCAGTGCCGCCAAAGCGCTACCGGCACACGATCAACCGGTTCCCCCGCGATCGCGCGCTCGAGGCGTTCACGTTTGTGCATTTTGCCGATCAGGAAGCTGGAGCGCCGACGTCCTCAAGACGTTGCTTCAGCATGCGCGTCAACATCATGTAGCGGTCGTCGAAATTAGTTTCGAGATCATTGTCGCCAAGGTGTCCTTCGGCTTGGGATGTTGTTTTGACAGCGGAAAGCGCGCCGTCTGTCCTTTTGAGCGCCTTCCCGAAGGCATCAGCCGCGGAACTGTTTTCACCGATTGCTTTGTACGCCAAACCCAAGCCATATAAAGCATCGACATTATCAGGATTGGACGAAATGATGCTACCAAACATGCCAATTGCGCCCTGGTTATCGCCTTCGCGATGTAGACGCCATGCTTGACCTATCTTCTCTACCGTAGCCATCGAGGACATAATTACTCCTTCGTCTGCACTGGTCGCCATCCGGGTTAGCGGTGATGTACCCCTTGGACTGCACGACATAGCCCCTATTCTACCCTAAAGATGCGACTGCGCGACACCTTCGCTATGCGCGTAGAGAAAGCGTTGGTCGCGGTCTAAGCTGTCTTGTTTCACCCTCTTACCGATGTTATGCTACCGGCGAGACTTGCAAGCAACGGACTATTCCGTGCGAATTCGAAATGCCAATGTAAGCGACCTGGAGAATGCTGCTCAGCTCTGGTTTGAGCGCATGGCTCTATTGCGCGAATCCGACTCGAATATTGTGCTGGCGCCAGAGGCAATCTCAGCTTGGCAGCAGCGGGCGAAAGTTTGGATAGAAGAAGACGAATACGCGTTTTTCGTGGCGGAATCTCATGGGGACTTGGCTGGTTTTTTGGTCGTCGAGGTAGGCGAGAATCTGCCCTGGCTGCAGCCGCGGTATCTAGGCAGCGTTGTACAGATGACAGTGGGCTTGCATCGCACGCGTTATGGATTGAGCGGCGCATTGCTGGAGCGGGCTAGGGCATGGTTGCAGACGCTCGAAATTGCTGTCTTGGAAGTTCAGGCGCCGGCTCACTATCCAGTCGAAGACGCTTTCTGGCGCGCGCAAGGCGGAAGCCTGAGATCCCACAAGTTCTGGCTGAAAATATGATTCGACTGGCTTCAGTGAGCGATGCCGAACGCATCGGCGAGATGTGGGCCGAGATGGTGTCATACCACGCGCAATTTGACCCACTCACATTCCGCGCAACGGAGAATGGGGCTGATCTATACGCGCACAGCGTTCGCCAACGTCTGAACGACCCTCAATCGCGTATCCTTGTTGTCGAAGACAGGGGCAGATTAGTGGGCTACATCAGTGGCATCATCGCCGACATCACAACAGAAATGTTTCAGCCGCTGCGCTGTGGACTCTTGGCCGATATCTACGTCTGTGAAGAATATCGACGACGAGGCTTGGGACGTCAGCTGGTCGAACGGCTCTGTCTTTGGTTTAGCGACCAAGCTGTCGCTCATTTCGAGTGGCATGTCAGCGCGAGAAACCAGGCAGCGCTAGCTTTTTGGGACGCCTTAGGCGGTGAGACGACTATCTTGCGTATGAGGGCAGGGGTGCCGGGGAGGGAATGATGACCGAATTGATTTATCTACAAGACAGCTATCAAAAGGAATTCGATGCGACAGTCGTCGCTCATGACGTCGAACAGTAGGGCGTGATTCTGGACCGAACCGCCTTCTACCCGGGCGGTGGCGGCCAATTGCCCGACCACGGCGTCCTTAGGGCTGGCGACACCGGTATTCGCGTGAGCAAAATTCGACGCGGCAATGTGCATATCATTGACGGCGATTTGCCGACGGTCGGCGCCAAAGTACACGGTTCGATCGACTGGGAGCGGCGCTACAAAATCATGCGGACTCATACCGCAATGCACATTCTTTGTGGTGTCGTCTGGCGAGATTATCAGGCCAGTGTCACCGGCGGGAATATGGATATTCTTTCCGGGAGAATGGACTTCGAATTCGAGCGCTTGGCGCCTGAGGTTGTGAAAATCATTGAAGAACGAATTAACGAGGAAATCGAGGCTGCCCGTGAGGTGCGCACGGAGATTCTGCCTCGAGAAGCAGCATTCGATATCCCGGATTTGATTCGAACGAAGATCAACTTATTGCCCGAAAGCATCAAGGAAGTGCGAACCGTTGAGATAGTAGGCCTGGACTTGCAGGCTGACGGCGGCACACACGTTGCAAACACGCGAGAAGTCGGCAAGATCAAGATAAGCAAATACAAGAGCAAGGGCGGCATCAACAAGCGACTTTACGTGGAGATTTCGGATTGATGCGCTATTTGCATCCGGTGCAAGCGCATGAAAGGTTCGTCGCAAGTGGCGTCTACTGCTTTGGCAAAGATGGTCAGGCATTAGACAAAAAGGAAGCCTGGGCGATACACGAACATCCCGATGGCGAGAAGTTCATACGTGTCGATGTTGATGCGCGGCGCGAGGAAGGCAAGTCGATTCTGGCTGAGGCCTTGCAGGGCAGCGATGGCAGGCTGGCGCGGCTTGACATTCGCTATGATAGCTCCCAATTCCAGGGGGGAATAAAGGATCTGCGCGCCAGCTATCAAGTGGCCGATGAAAGGCTACAAGTTGGCTATAACTTGAATGGCGGGGAACGGCAGTATTTGGAAATTGACTTTCCTCACGAGGCGCTGTTTGACATCCCTTTGCTCATCTTTAGAGGCGCGACCATCTTAGCTATGGCCGAGCAAACAGGGTCGGCTCGTCCAATCTTTGTGCCAATGTTCGAACATGCGCGGCTCTTCCCCGGCGCATTGCATAAGACGAGCGAAGTTGTCGACTTTGCCGGCGTGGATACTCTGGACCTCGGCGAACGGCAGATTCAAACGCGGCGGTATCGTTACCGTGACCGTGCCTCGGCGTATTGGCTTGACAGGCATGGCGTGATCATCAAGCGGGTGAATGCCTTCAAGCAGCAGGAATTCGTTGTAAAGATCAGCAATTATGCCGCGTCGTAGGTGTAGAATGATGATGTAGGCAGTAGTTCCCTTTTTGCTCGGCTTGACGAGAGTTTCGCGGTATGCACAAGCGATTTGAGATATTTCTGGGTCCGCGACGCTTTCGAGCCTTGATTGCCTTGCTGGCGGTCACCGGGCTAGGCAGTCTTGTACTCAATGCGGTTCCAAATGAGGCGGAAAGCGTCACGGCGATACAGTCGCTCTTGCTGGTCGTATTTGTCGTCGGCGCTGCATATTTGGTCCTTGGGCGCTTGCACAGCGAGGAGCGGAAACGCTGGCTGGCGGTTATCTTTCCGTCGCTCCTGGTAATGACAGGCGGTTCGATAGCGGCGCCGGGATGGACTGGCTTGTTCGTGGGCGCGGGACTTGGCTGGATCGTGGCAGGCATCTTCATCTTTCGCAACATGGGCGGACCAAAGAGCTACAAGACGGCAGTCAAAGCGATGCGCAAAGGTGACTTCGCCAGCGCGGTTGCGGCAATGTCAGCTCAGATCACACAACAGCCGAAACGCGCGGAGCATTATCGTTTTCGTGCCGAGCTTCATAGACTTTCTGGCGATCTCAAGTCGGCGCGCCGGGATTATCGCCGCATGATCGAGCTGGACGCGTCCTCGGCAGTGGCCCACAATGGTTTGGCTGAAGTAGAGTTGCAAGCAGGGCGCCACCAGGAAGCGCGGCTGGCTGCGCAACGGGCGCGCGATTTGGCGCCAGACGAGTGGGTCGCGGCTTATAACTTGGGCATGATTGAAGATCGACTGCAAGACAGTGATGCCGTGGTTCGCCATTTGGAAGCGGCGCTTGAGTTGAAGATTCCCGATTCTCGACACAGGCTCTTGACGCATTTATACTTATGGCGCGCGCATGGGCAGATGGCTGACTATTCGGCAATGGAATCAGCCGTGTCCGCGCTGATAAAAGAGAAGGCCGGATTGGAAGAGTGGCAAGTGATTATGAGTTCCGCTGAAGCACAGGCTCTGCGTGATGTCCTAAGCGAAGACATTGAGCAGGCGCGGCGGCTCATCGCGGGTGAGCCTGTGGAAGCGAAAGTGTAGTTAGGGACGGCTGTGTCAATTCGCCGGCGGATCGCCTGGGTTGCAGTCTTCATCTCAGCTGCGTTTGCGGCTTTGGGCTTTATCGTCTTTATTCTGGGTGTGCTCATCGAGCTGGCCGATGGCATTACTCAGCCGCTTGATCCGTACATTTCGCCGGTTATGCAGATGTCACTCGCGGGACTTTGTCTTTCGGCAACGATGATTCTGCTCGGTTTTCTGCTTGTTGGCATATTGCTGGCTCGGCAGTCGAGGCACTACGGCGCAGGTTATGGTGAAGCCTATCGGCTAGTACAGCGGATGCAATTCCCTCAAGCGATACAACTGCTGGAGCGAGTTCTGGCTGGTGGCAAGATAACGCCGGATTTGCTGATGCTGCTCACGAGCGCCTATGCCTACAATGGACAGTTGGCGAAAGCGCAGGAGACAGCTGACCGCGCGGTGCAGACGTTTCCGCGCGATGCTGGAGCGTATATGACGTTGGCGAACGGATACCGTATGCAGGCGAGCTACGGCGAGGCCGCAATTGCTCTGCAGACGGCGGCGCAGCTTTCACCGACCCAGCCGATTATCTGGGCGGAGCTGGGATTTGTTCAGCAACTTTCTGGCGAACATGATTCCGCCATAGTGTCCTTCAAGCACGCGGCGCTATATTCGATGCCTTCGATGTATGCTGTTCGCGTCAATTATTATTTGTCGCGGCACTATCTAAAGGTGGATGAGCGAGAAAACGCGCAGCGCGCTTCTGAGCGCATGATTTCGACGAAGCATGGTTTGCAGGCCTGGAAGTCGACTCTGCGCGCTCTGGAAGGCACCGCCTACGGCAGTTTGCTTCACTACGAGATAGAAAATATCGAAAATGTAATCGCTGAGGCGCAAGGCAAGAGGAAAAACAGCGAATGATGACGATGCGTTATTTGGCGCGGCGTCTACCGGATTGGGACGCGCCCGTCAGATTCGCGGCCGTGCTGGCTGTCATCTTGCTGATACTGTTGCTCGCATTGGGATACGGCGGTCCGCAAAATATTCAAATGCCGTCACGGTTCGGGGCATTCGGCCTGCTGGTTTCGTTGCAGATAATTTTTCTGTGGGCAAATCGGCGTGATATCTCGCCCTATCATCAGGCGCAGCAAAAGGTGATCGCCGGCGAATATCAGTCGGCGCGGTCGATACTCGAATCTATACCCGAGTCTTCGCGCGCGTCGGTCGATGCGCTGGTTTTGCTAGGCATTTGCTACCGGCATTTGGGGCATTTCGAAAACAGCAGAGCGGCATTAGGACGGGCGCTCCAACTCAAGCCCTATCATCATCTTGGGCTTTTCAGCGCGGGGAAGCTTAGCCTCGTCTGCGGCGACTATGCTGACGCTGCCCAAATGATATTACGGGCTCTGGCGGCCGGCGCGCCTGAAATAGTCCGCTTTGAATTAGGGCAGGCCTATTTCTTGCGCGCCGATTATGAGCGAGCCAAATCGCAGTTGGAAACGGTCAAGGCGGAGCTGGCAGACGATCCGCCACAAGCCTTACTGATACATTACATTCTAAATTTCATAGGCCAAGGAGAGCGCCCGGATGAGACTTTGATTCGCGCCAGGATAGATCACTGGCGGGATGAAGCGAAACAGTACGAGTCGACGCCATACGGCGCAGAGCTGCGTCGTGTTGTGGAGACGCTTGATTCATGGCTATCGGATGCATGAAGTCTGACACCTGCCTCTAACGCGCCCAACGCTTGACAGATGGTTTTACCCTTTCGTAAAAGGTCGAATTAAGCCATACTTTCTGCGAGTTTGCATCCCCGATGGGGCGAGAAGCGAGGAGGTGCTTTCGTGGTGTCGCATGCAGATGTGTACACACCGCGGGTCATTGCTGAATTGATACGACGGACGCAAGTATCTGGCGGGACCCGCACATAGTGCACTCGTATCAGAGCAGTGGAGAAGTGGTAACTCATGTTCAGAGAAGTTAACTCGCAAGTCAACAGTGAGGGTATCATCCGGCTGGAACAGCAGCAGCTGGATTTCTGGCGTTTTAATCGCATTTTTGAACGTACTACCGAAGGACGAGAAGACGCGCCCAAGTACGTATTTTACGAGGGGCCGCCAACGGCGAATGGCACACCTGGCAGCCATCATGTTATGTCGCGCGCATTCAAGGACATGTTCCCGCGCTACAAGGTGATGCGTGGCTATTATTGCCTCAGGCGCGGCGGCTGGGATACGCATGGCCTGCCGGTCGAGATCGAAGTGCAGAAGGAACTCGGATTTGAGACTAAGGCGCAGATCGAAGAGTATGGCGTGGCGCGCTTCAATGCGATGTGCCGCGCTAATGTTTTCCGCCACATCAATGAATGGGAAAAGCTGACGGAACGTACCGCCTTCTGGGTCAATCTGGACGACGCGTATGTAACGTTCTCGAACGACTATATCGAAAGTGTTTGGTGGATCCTCAAGCAATTGTGGAATAAGGGCCTGCTCTACCGTGGCTACAAAGTAGTGCCTTATAGTCCCTCATCCGGCACGCCACTCAGCAGTCACGAGGTGGCGCAAGGCTATAAGACGATTGTCGACCCCAGCATTTATGTACGCTTTCCTGTGCAGGATAAGCCGGGCGTATACTTTCTGGCCTGGACTACTACCCCCTGGACTTTGCCCGCAAATGCGGCGCTAGCGGTCGGCGAGGACGTAAGCTATGTGCAGGTTGAAGGTCCTTCAAGCGATGGCGAGAGCGTCGAACAACTTATCCTTGCCGAAGCTCTGTTGGACGAAGTCTTGACGGAGCCGAATAAGTACAAGGTAGTTGAACGCTTCAAGGGCAGAGATCTAGTAGGATGGCGGTACAAGCCGCTCTATACGTTCGTGCCGGTAGAGCAGGATTATGCCTTTGTAGTGGCCGCTGATTATGTAAGTGTGCAAGACGGTACTGGCATTGTGCATACAGCGCCGGCTTACGGTGTTGATGACTTGGCGACCGGACGGAAACACGATCTGCCAGTCCTGATAACTGTGGATGAAACGGGCCGCTTTGTTGACTCGGTTTCGAGTTTCCGAGGTCTGTGGTTCAAGGACGCCGACCGGCATATTATCAGCGACCTGATCGAGCGGGGATTGATGTACCGCCACGAAACTTACACACACAGCTATCCGCACAACTGGCGCGATGGCTCGCCCTTGATGCATTTCGCCCGCGAAACCTGGTTCATCGACACGCTGAAATACAAACAGCAGATGATCGATCTCAACAATACGATCAAGTGGGTGCCGGACCATGTGCGGGACGGCCGCTTTGGCAATTGGCTGGAGGATCTCAAGGAATGGTCCCTGGGTCGGGAGCGCTATTGGGGTACGCCGCTGCCGGTTTGGGTGGACGACAAGACTGGTGAAATGCTTTGCATCGGCAGCGTCGAGGAATTGAGCGAGCTTTCCGGTCGCGATCTCAGTGAGCTGGACTTGCACCGCCCCTACGTCGATGATGTGACATTTGAGAACCCGAATGGCGAGGGTGGCGCCATGCGACGCGTGCCGGAGGTCATAGACGTCTGGTTTGATAGCGGAGCGATGCAGGTAGCGCAGTGGGCTTATCCACACCGCAATCTTGAGATCATGGAGGAACAGCATCCGGCGGACTATATCTGTGAAGCGGTTGATCAAACGCGAGGCTGGTTTTACAGCTTGCATGCAATTGCCGCGATGCTCTTTGAGACGGTCGCCTTTAAGAATGTGATTTGCCTCGGGCATATTCTGGACGAGCAGGGACAGAAAATGTCGAAGAGCAAAGGCAATGCGATTGACCCCTGGCTAGTGCTTGAGCAAAACGGCGCTGATGCCTTCCGCTGGTATATGTATACATCGGGACCACCGGGCGACTCACGGCGATTCTCACTAAATGCGGTCAGCGATGTGATTAAGAAATTTTGGTCGACGCTATGGAATACCTACAGCTTCTTCGTCACATACGCCAACATTGATGCTTGGTCGCCGCAAGAAGTGGCGCCTGCGCCAGAAGATCGCGAGTTGCTTGATCAGTGGCTGATGGCGGAATTGCATACTCTTGTCAAGAGTGTGACCGCCGCCTTCGAGGACTATGATGCGGTGAACGCGACACGCCCCATCGAGGATTTTGTCGAACGAATGAGCAATTGGTACGTGCGCTTGAGCCGAGACCGTTTCTGGAAGAGCGAGATCGATGAAAGCAAACTATCGGCGTACGCGACGCTATACGAAACTTTGACGACGCTAGCCAGGCTCCTGGCGCCAACAATGCCCTTCTTGAGCGAAGCAATGTATCGGAATTTGGTAGCCGAGCAGGATGGCGCGCATGTTGACAGTGTGCACCTCTCGCAGTGGCCCGAAGTCGATGAGTCGCTGATGAATGGTGAACTCATCGCCGAGATGGCACTGGTCCGGCGATTGGTTAGCTTGGGGCTCTCGGCGCGGAACGCTGTTCAATTGGGTGTACGACAGCCGCTGGCTGGCGCGCAATATGCCTTGCGTGACATAGCCGAGACGTCCGTCGTCGAACGCTACGCTGAACTGATCAAGAGCGAGTTGAATCTCAAGAGTGTCGGCGTGATGGGTGTGGACGAAGCCAGCGCCTTTGAAAGCACTACAGTTTACAATTTGAATCCCTTGCCTCGCTTTCTGGGCAGGAAGTTTGGCAAGGACTTCAAGGCGATCCAGGCTGCCTTACGCGATGGCGAGCAAGACTTCGTGCGTCCATTTGCCGAGCGGCTGCTGGCAGGTGATAACATCACGCTTGAGCTTAACGGCGCTAGCTTCGAGATTCTCAACGAGGAGTGCGAAGTTAAAGTCAGCGTAGAGACGCCGGAAGGGGCGGTTGAAGACGGCGGCTACGTCGTTGTCTTAAACATGCAGTTGACATCGGATCTGCTGGAAGAAGGCCTGGCGCGCGAATTAATTCGACGGATTCAAAACCTTCGCAAAAAGGCGGACTTTGCTTTGGATGACCGTATTGAGGTTGTCTACGCCGATGCTTCAAGTACGATTGACGCGGTTATGCAGCTATTCAGCGGCTATATCAGCGACGAAACTTTGGCTGATAGTCTCAGACCTGGTGAATTGACAAGGGAATTTGTCAGCGAATCATTGGACTTGAAGGGCGAATCATTGAATGTTGGGGTGAGACGCGTCCATTAGCTTGTAGTAGTTGACCAAGAAATGTGACAGGGCGAAGAACGGAAACTTTTTCGCCCTTTTATTTTGCATCGATTTTGCGCTACAATTAGCAATAACGTACAAATGATGTGCGGATTCTTGTACATAGCTTTGGAAATGTGATCTTTTCTGCCTGTAACACTTTATATTCAAGACTGGAATCTAGTCATGTCAGACAAGAACTCAGCTTCATTACAATCTTTGCTCCGGTACTGTTTGCCCTTGGGCGCAAGTATCGTAGCGGGCGATCCCGAAACGCAAGTGAATTGGTCAATAACAATTCGCGCCCAGCCGCCAGTGTTTCCCGACATCTACGGTGGTGAATTGGCGCTGGTATCCATGGAAGTACTGCGCAGTTTTGACAGTCGCTTGACCTTGGCAAGCGTATTGAGCCAACTGGCGGACTTCGGTGTTAGCGCCATTTTGGCCACCGGTATCGTTAGTCAGGATGCAATTGACGCGGCGAACAATAGCGGGGTCGCGCTTATGACCGTGCCGGATGATGTAAGCCTTACCACGATAGAGCGCGCAGTGAATGCGCTGATATTGAATCAGTCCGCGCGCTTGACTGAAAGAGCCATCGAAATCCAGCGGCAGCTGACACGCCTGGCTGCGGAAAACCGCGATCTCAATAGTTTGCTGCAGGTGATGTCCCGCTCAACCGGCAAACCCATTGCCGTACATACCGAATTGGGCGCAATGATTACACAAATCATGCCTTACGTCGGGCGCCGCGCGTTGAATGGCCGCAGCGCAGCGCATCTGCCAGGCGCTGACAATTTTAGGGAGTGGATCGAGAATGAAGCGCCGTCTGCGGTGGGTGTAATCAGCGCCAGCCCACTCGGTCATACGATCGTCCTCAAGGTGGAAAAGCGCGTTGCAGGTTATCTGTCCTTGATCGACCGCGATGACAGCTTGAATGAGTTTGACCGGCTGGTCTTGATTTACGGCGCCGATGTCTGCGCGATCGAAATTGCGAAAAACCGTGCCATTGCTTCAGCAGTGGAGCAGACACGTGGAGATTGGATTCAAATGTGGCTGAGCGGAACCCCGGCAGATGATGATCTCTTGCGGACGCGCGCTCAGCAAGCCGGCTTTCAGCCGACATCCCAGTATGTGGTGGCAGAGTACCGGGCGACGTCTGAAGAGACACAATCTATGCCGCTGGGGTCTGTGATCTCATTGGCGCGCGATGATATCTCTCGTCGCGGAATCAATGGGGCAGTTGGGCAGTATGTCGATGTAGTCGTTGCCTTGTATCCTTTGGATGATGAAGACAGCAACGCGTTGGTTCGGGCGCGCGCTTCCATAGAGACTGTCCGCGAGCAGCTTGCCCACCGTACGCCCGATGGTCTAGTGGCGGCGGGCATAAGCCGCCCTGCGACCGGTTTGTCAAATCTGCGTGATGCCTACCGCGAGGCAAAGGACGCAGTGGGAATCGCTTATGAATTGGGCGACTGCAATTCAACAACGTTTTACGGCGACCTGAAGTTATATCAGTTGCTACTGGCGTTGAAAGAACGCAACCTTGAGCATCTGCAAAGATTCCATCAGGATGCCTTGGGTCCCCTGGTAGCTCATGACCGCCGCAAACAGAGCGATTTAATCCGCACCTTGAGTGGCTTTTTCGCTGCAAATGGCAATCTGGCCAAGGCGGCGCAAGAGCTGGATGTACATCGAAATACGCTGGTCTACCGGCTGGAGCGCATCGCTGATCTGACTAAGCTGGACTTGGATGATTCTGATAACCGGCTGATCTTGCATCTGGCTTTGAAAACGCAGCGTGTACTTGCCACTATCCCGGGTGAACCTGCGCCGGTCTAGACCGGAATGCTGACTGGGGAAATGAGAAGCTGCTGACGCCATGGCCAGCAGCTTCATGTATTAATTCAACTCTCGTTGACAATCTTGTGGGCCATTGGCGGCGCTATCATGACGAAGTGATCGCCCGGACGCCGCAGCAAAGAATAGAGCGACTTCGCCGCCTCCGACTGATGGTTTTCTTCGAGCGTACGGATGTAGGCGTTTAGAAGCTCTCGCACGTCATCTTGTCCGTCCTCGTCAAGCGGTTGGATTTCTACTACGGACCCGGCCGCAAGTCTGTTGCGAATGGCGTCTATTGTCAAACCCTTATCAGGCTGCACACGTTGATAGATCACTCCGCCGGTCATGCCGGCACACATCCAGGGTCCCGGATCACCCAAGACTACCGCGCGCCCCGAGGTCATGTACTCGAAGGCATAGCCCTTAAGGTTTGCGCGGGCGCCCAAGCCTCCCAGGCTGTCATTTAACGGCTGACTGATCTCGCCGCCAAAGACAACGTCCGCTCCACTCATACGAATACAAGCGCGTGTGTCGGCATCACCTTGCACGATGAAGAGTCCGCCTTGCGCGCCGTAAGCGAAGCTCTTGCCTACGGAGCCATCGAGGCGGCGACCGTTGTGGTTGAGCCCCTTGAGAATGGAGACCTTGCTGCCAGCCGCGCACTTGCCAACACCGTCCTGCGCGCCACCTTCCACCAGCACGTTTACTGGATCGTCGATGAAGGCGGCAAGTCCATTGCCGGGGATGGCCGAATTGCTGAAACTCAGATTGATGGCGCGGATGCGGTTGGCCTGGGGCACCGTCTTGCGTTTGATAGCCCCCGCCAGATGTGTGCCCAAGGCGCGATCCATTGCCATGACTTGCTCATCATCGTATGTCAGCTCGTATTCGCCCTTGCTGACATATTCAGTGACGATATCTGTAATCTGCTTGCTCACCGTGTTGCGCGGACGAGTAACACGCCGCCCGCCCGGCTGCGCAGGTGTTTTCTGCGCTCGCGGCACCGGCTTAAGCAAGTAACTCAGGTCAATGCGATCATGGTGCGAGCGCTGGTAGAGCAAATCGGCACGGCCGACGATTTCCTGCAAGTTGTTAATGCCTATCTTAGCCAGCCACTTGCGAATATCATCAGCGAGCGCATCAAACATGTGCACTATGCTTTGGGGTGAACCACGTTCTTCAAAGGGGCGGAAGGCTTTGAAATTCCGCTTCTCCGCCTCTTCCTTTGACTTTACGTGAGTCGTAATGCCGACATGGCATGTACCGTCCTGGCAGCCGCGGCAGATCGTGCAGCCTAACGCGACCATTGCGAGGGTCGCGAAGCCTACACGGTTAGCGCCAAGGCACACCATCTTGATGACATCGCGACCGCTCTTCATGCCGCCATCTACCCAAAGCTCAACTTCTTCGCGCAAACCACTCTCGATCAGATGGCGATGCGCCAACCAAACCCCGATTTCAGCGGGTAAACCCACGTGACGCAAAGCATGCGCCCGGGCAGCTCCGGTGCCACCTGTGTACCCTGTAATGGTGATGATATCGGCGCCGGCCTTTGCCACACCAACAGCGATGATGCCAATGCCTGGCACGACCGGCAGTTTGACCGACACCTTGGCGTACGGATTTGCTGTTTTCAACTCATCGATCAGTTGGGCCAGGTCTTCGATTGAATAGAGATCATGGTTATTACTCGGCGAGATCAAGCCGATGCCTGGCGTCGTACTGCGAACGGCAGCGATCTGCTCGGTGACTTTGTAGCCGGGTAGGTGCCCGCCTTCGCCCGGTTTCGCGCCCTGTCCAATCTTGATTTCGATGTAGTCAGCGGCGTTCAGAAAGGCGATGTTCACGCCAAATCGACCGGATGCCACTTGCTGACCTCGGTTGCGCGGGTTCCGCCCTAGCAGGTCGTGAACCTCTCCGCCTTCACCGTTCATACAGATTGTGTTGAGCAGATGCGCGGCTTCTGCGTAGGAGCGGTAGGCCAATTCTCCTTGCGAGCCGAACGACATCGCGCTGATAAGCACCGGCATGTCGTAGCCCTTAATACTGATATCGACTTCATCAGCTTGGATGGGCGAGTCACATTCTTTCAGACCGAGGATGTGGCGGATAGAAACCGGCATCGATTCTTCCAGACCAAGCAAGGTCTCAGTGTATTCATCGAATTGCATTTCCCCATGCGCGACTGCTTCCGCTTTTTTCCACATCTTTGGATAAAAACGTTCGGGATTCTTTAGTCTGGCGCGCGCTTCGCCCCGAAATTCCTGCCCTCTTTCCTGGGCGTCCTCGTAGAGCGAGGTCCAGGTAAGCCCGCGTCCTGTCGAACCAAAATAATTTGGTGTACCGAGCAGGCTGGCTATATTCCTTGCCAGGCCAATGGAACTAAAACTATGGCCGTAGCCGCGTAATTCGTGACAGCCTACCGTCGATGTGATTTTCTGTAATCCAACGTGGATAGCTTTCATGGTATTGCCGAGAGCTGTCTCCACTTTATCGGTCTCAAGCGGCTTTCGGCTTCCGCGAGGCGCCAGACCCAAGCCAACCGCATACATCGCATAGGGCAGCACAGCGTTGGCGCCGAGGCTGAGGCAGATTGCCAGGTCGTGCAGGTCACGCAAGGCGCCGGAACGCACAATAATCCCGACACGACGGCGCGGGTTGGGCGATGCATCCGACTGGCGCAAGGCTTTGTCAACAGCGGCGACAGCGAGCAAGGGATCGATGTAGAGTTCTTCGCCCGAGGCGATGGTACTATCATCCAAGATGAGGCACTGGGCGCCGTTGGCGACCGCTTCGACGGCACGGTTCTGCAATGATTCCACCGCCAAATCGACGGTCGTATCCATCGGGCATCCCGTCGATAGAAAGGCGATTTTGCCGTCAAAGACATTCGCCAGATCTTCGAGCAGCATGGTGCCGTGTCTTGTGGCGATGTCACGAATGAGCTCGACGTCTTCGAATTCCGGGATGGATTCCAGTAACAGCGGAATCTGCAGGCGAATGAGCGTGGCTTCATCTGTACGCCCGGCCACGATTTCGGGTCGGCAACCGATCAAAACATGTGAAGAAAACTGCGCCTGTTCGCGCTCACGATCGATCGAAGGATTGGTAACCACCGCAATGGTCTCTTTGAAGAAATCGGCGAGATTCGCGCGCGTATTACTTAGCGCGGCCAGCGGACCGTCCCAGCCCAGCGAGCCGATCTGCTCCTTGCCATTCTCTGCTAGGCTCGAAACGATTTCGACATGATACCGTTCCCAGCCGAAGCCCGACATAAGGGCGGCGTTGACTTTGATCGGTGAATCAGACCAGGGTAGCTTCGTCGGGGCCTTGAGGGGCTCAGGCCTTTGCTCAAGCACTGCGACGGGCACATGTTGCGCCTGAATCTGTTGGCCGCCGTTGCCGCCTGGATGCGTGGGATAGCCGGCGGGCGCTGCGGACAAACCCGTGCCGGAGTCGGCCAGCCAAATGCCGGAGGATGCCGGGCTGTAAGGTTTTCGATCACGATGCTTGCTGTATACATACTGCTGAATGGCAGGATAGTCCATCACCTCGATGGCTTGCCCGGTATTAACCGTCATCGCGATTTTTTCGCCTGGCGCCATTGGCTTCGGGCTGACGGACATGGTATCGAGCGGATAAACGCCGCGCTCGGATGTTATGAAGTATTCCTTTTCCGTCTCGCCGAACCAGAGCGGCCGCAGACCCAAGGCGTCGACACTGAATACAGCTTGATTGCCGAGTCGCGCAACAACAGCGGCGGGACCCTGCGCAAAGGGGCCAAAGGACTGCCGCAATTCCGCGTACATCTCGTGAATCTCTGGCGCATTCTGAATCAGATCATGTTCAAATGGCGGGAAGATATGTTCCATCGCCTCAATCAGATCCATTCCATGGCGCATGCACAGAGCGTAAATCGTACGGTCTACGTCTTGTGAATCGGAACCGTTGTCGATCATCGGAATATCAAGCATTTCCGACTCAAGGCGAAAACGGGAAATGGTATTGAATTCGCCATTATGGCCGATCAAGTTAAATGGCTGGGCTCGCTCAAAAATGGGATTGGTATTGGTGCTGTAACGGGCATGCCCCATTGTAATTGACGAGGCGTAATCAGGGTCGCGCAATTCCGGATAATAGCGACGCAGGATCTCGATCGTACCCTGTACTTTGTAAACGACGCTGTGAGCCGAAAAGGACGGAAAGTGAACCTCCAATTCGCGCTCCAGCTGCACTTGCAATTCAAAGAGTGTACGGTCAAGGTTCTCCGAAGAAACTTGGCCGTTGATGCCGGCGATCTGCCAGAACACTGGCTCATTCTTCTCCGCGTTTGGGCCCAGAATCTGCCGGTTGACCCTGCCCGGACGGTCGATAAGGATATGCAGACCTTCTTCGCTGATCTGACGACAGATCTGATCAACCAGATATTGCGCCCGTGTTCGGTCGTGCGCAGGAATCATAATGTGAGCGACCCAGAAATTTCGGTCAGTCGCCAGGGACGATCGCAAGCCGGCTTCCGCCAACCATTTTGTCCATAGCTGTCGCGGGATATCGGTCAATACGCCGACGCCATCGCCCTCGCCGTTGATATAGCCGGTGCGGTGGCCCATACGTGTAAGCGCTTCGATAGTACGCTTGACGTTTCCGTGAGTGGCTTGCCCGCCCTTGCGCACGGAACAGATCAATGCGCAGGCGTCTCGATGATCGCGATCTATCGGATGAAGATCGGCAAAGGGATCGCTAAAGGAAGGATCGTGTGGCGTAGTCATATCTCATCCTCTGTAATAACTGACGGTCCCGGCAATAAATCTTGGTTCGCCAACTATTCTTAATACCGAAATTTTATCGCTTTGATTCACTAATAGTGATAATACACGAAGTCGTACGTCTATTCTATCAAGCTACGACGCTCGCTCCATTGCAAGAAGTCATGGAAATCATGTCCGTACAATTGGGCAGTTTGTACAAAGAGCAACGCACAATTATTATCGTAAGTTTACATCGGCGAAGTACGTATGCATCCTCGTCGCGCCGATTGTACCATGCGCCATGCGCCCGCAGGCTAGGCGAGGGCTAAGAGTCGGCGAATCGTCAAGGCCAGATGCAGCGCCAGCCTCGTTTCCGGGCGACTCAGGTCGATGCCGGCGATTTCGTTGATGCGATTCATGCGATAAAGCAAAGTGTTACGGTGAACGATCAATGATTCGGCAGTCTGAGAAAGATTGCCGTGGCAGTTGAAGTAGGCTTCAAGCGTCTTGATAAGGTCTGCGTTTTGCCTCATATCGTACTCAGTGAGTATACCTAGGGTATTCTCGCAGAATTCGCTCAGTCTCTCATGATCCGAGAGGTTTAATATCAGTTGATAAACGCCGAGATCGCCGATGAATAGTGGTATTTCAGTTTGCAGACGCTCCGCCAATTCCTTCGCTTGCACGGCATCACGATAGCTGGATCGCCAGGCGTTTACATCGCGCGCAACTTGTCCCAAGCCGATGGCGACGCGATTCTGCGGATACTGACGATTCACTTCCTGGCTGAATGCGTTAGACAATTCCAGGCTGTGATCAATCGGATCGGCAAGATCGGTGGCGTGGAAGACCACAACTTCTCCTTCTTTCTCCCGTGTCCAAACGAGCGCCGAAGCATCTTGCGCTGCAATTATGGAATTGACCATCGTTTCCAGACGGCGCAGCGAAGGGTTGTTGCTGCCGCTCCACGACAAAACAAAAGCGACATGAGTCTGTGTCATTTTGTGGTTGAATCGCTCACCCTGACTAATGGCCTCCTGAAGCGTAACATCGCCGAGCAGGAGCCGGTCAAGAAAGGTGCCGCGAAGCCGTTTTTCCGTTTCGCTGACCGCCTTCTGTTTTGCCATTTCCAGCGCGCAGGCGGCCGCTCCGTGTTCGCAGACCAGTTGATCGACTTCATCCAGGTCGCTCTCTCGCCCAATTATCGAAAGATAGCCGCGCCCAACATTTTTGGTGACGATCGGCGCAACCAAACGCGCAATACCGGAGACGGGTAGTGCCTGCATTAATACGGGCGGATCCACTTCAACGACCCGGTGACGGTCATGCAACTCTACGGGCAAGTTATCCTGCTTCTTGAGGAAGTATTCGACATCGTCCCAGAGGCCAATAAGATTCGGTTGCAGCTTGTGCGCAATCGTCTGCAGGCGCTTGTCCTGGATGATGACCGTCTTCTTTGTCAAGCGCGCCATCGCGGCAACGAGTTCATTCATGCCTTCGTTGCGCGAGGACATTTGCGTCAATTGGCGGTATATTTGTGTGCCACGGCGCTCTATTTGGCCTTTCCGGTTTATCAGAAGGCTGATGATCGTTTTCTCGACATCGCGTACCCGAATTTCGTCAGACAACGATAGCACAGGCAGATTGTATGTCTTTGCTTCCGCCAAGGCTGTTGTGCTGACCAAGCCGCAGAAGACTACAGCGGATGCATCGACTTTCGCCGACCAATGAATGAGCTCAGTATCGCTATGTGCCTTTGGAGGATTACTCAGCGGCGCAATTAAGATGAGTTCTCGCCGCTGAACAGACTTTGACGAAATATCGTCTTCCGGGTGTATCACCGTCGTCCAGGTAATCGACCGGTCCAGCAAGCCTTCGCCAGATAAGATATGGGTACTCAATGGCAAAGCCAGTTTGCGTACTTCTTCGACTGTAAGATCAGGTGTTCGTGTACTAGCCATAATCCGTTTCTTTCCACGCAAATCGGTGTCCATTAGCGGTCACGGCTGAAGATGCCTAGACCAATAACGATGGCTGCGATCAAAACTACTATCGGTGACTGGTCTAGCTCCGGTCGGCTCACGAAGTTAAACCCGGCCATAACAAGCAAGAGTGCGCCTGCTACCCAGGTAGAGAGGGGAATGCTCCAGCCGCGCCTTTTTCGCGCGACGCCAGAGATGATAAAGACAAGACCAGCTGCCAGCGGCGTCGCTCCTGGATGCAGCGATAGCCAATCTGGCAATACATCCGTGATTACCAGGACACCCGCCACGCCGAACCAGGTGAAGCGTTCGATTCGGAAATCTCCAGTTGACCTGGGCTGAGGCACTTCAGCCTCTTCCGAAGTTTCGCGCTCGTAGCTCGGCACAGTCAACAGGGTCATAAGACGCGATTTCTTGAGTATTTTCCAACGAAACCTTAGACAGATTATACAAAGGCTTATGCAATTTGCCTAGAATTCATCGGCTAGAATCTAGCGCCGTTGCCAGAAATCTTTCATTTTCTGATTTTTTGATCTGTCTAGCGAATCTATAGCAGAGCAGCAATTGAGACATTTCGCCCGTTGCGTTTGCAGTCACTAGCGACTCTTGAAACGATCTATTGACCGACGGTTGTCAAGATGTTGAAGAGGTGTCAGCCTCGCAGCCGCGCCATAAGTTCGTGGTGTGCGCCTTTCCAATCTCCGGGATCACGCGTGAGGCGATTGATTTGCAAATTGGAAACATGAGGAAAAAGGCGCATCATAACATCGGGAAGATCGTCCCAACGGTCTGCTGATATCAGCTCTTCAATCGACTTTGCCATAAGAGACGCCCACCACCAATTCTGCTGAAAGTCATCCGACTTTTTCCAATAGCCGCGCTTCTCCCAGGCTACCATCGACTCTTCGACTGTGCTGTCTATCCCGCGCAGGCAGAATACCAATGTGGCGACCATATCTTTAGTTTCCTGATTGACTGCCTGCTGCTGGCTAAGGCGTCGCAAGATCTCAGCGATTGTTCGCATGTGGGCGCCCCGGCGCTTGCCGGGACTATTGGTGTTGATTACTCGTGCCATTAGCTAAGCTTTTGCCACTTGGCTCGGCTGATGAGGTCTAATGCCGCGATAAATCCGTATGCCACCTATCGTCTTCAAGATAGTTGCGGGAACGCGGCCTGTAATTTCGCCAAGCTCCAGCGCGTTTAGCGGCTGATTGCCGTTGACAAGCAGAGCGCGAAATACACTGTCGATCAAGCCGATATGGCCGCTCATGAAATCATCGCTTTTGGAGGATTCTCTTATCGCCAGTCCGAGCGTGTCCAATTGAAAAACTTCGCCGGTCTCTGAATGGACGTAGTCAAATACTTCGCGCAGGTCGCGGTGCTGCAGCGCCTTCTGCTGATCTTGGGACAAGTGTGTGAGCAGATAAATCTGCAAGTCGTCGCGGCTGTGTTCCCACCATTCATAGTCAATGTAGAATTTTGTATCGATGCTCGGTTTGATCAGGTAATTAAGGGACATCCATCATTCCCGTAAGCTAATTGCTCAGTTTCCAGTAGTTGCCGCCGACATACTCAAAGTCCGGGTTCGTCGCCAGTGTCGCAAACATCGGTCCCGGCGGACAGCGCCGCAAAACATTGAGTGTACTGTACAGAACTTTCGAGTGGATAGTACCCTGGGGATTCTGCTTGCTCAGTTCACGAACCAGTCCACGCAGCAGTTCCGTCAAGGTCACCTTCTTCGCCAGCAGATCCTTGCCTAGCTGGTCTACTTCTGGCAGGTTGGTTGCGCCGACGATAACCATGTCATCGTAGTCGGCGCCGATAGCGCGCTTGGCTGTAAGGCAACTCAGTCGGTCGCCTTCGATCCGCTCCACTACAGGTATCCATTCAGTGCGCGGACGATAAGTGTCAAATTCAATTTCAATCCGGCTCCGGTCCTTGGTCGGGTTCAAATAGACGTAAGCGCCGACCGGTAAATGGTACTTTTGATAGAGTTGCGCCAGTCCTACCACGTATTTGAATTCGTGCACAACCCAGCAGGGATACTCCTGCTTGTCCAGAGCATCAACAATTGTAATAGCAATGCGCGGCGTCTTGGCGTCAGGGAAGACATATTTTGTCTCGGAATTTATCGGCAATGTGCCCACGCGGCGATGTGGATAAATCAACGTCAGGCTGACTTCGTCATCTGGCTGAGGCGAACTTACTGGAGAATGTTCATCATCTAGATCATATTCCAATTGCATCATTTCGCGAGAAAGGATCCCGCGGCTAAAGCCGATTGGCTCATAATGCAAAACGGCAGGAACTTCTCGCACCAAACGAGGCAGCAAGCGCGTAAGGTGCCAAAGCACAGTGCCGGCCGGACCTACTTCGTCAAAGCGTTCATCCTCATTCATGAAGTAATTGAGGGAAAACACCTGCAAAGGCAGCGGCGCATCGCCTAAGCCTCCGATTTCGAGCAAGATTTGCTCGGGCTTCAGGGGTCCGCCATCCTGCATGTCCAAGACGGCTTCGGCCAGGTGCAAGTGTCCAATATCAACCTCAAGCATCAATTCGCGTACAAACCACGTGCCCGCAAGGCGAACGAGGTCGGGATTGCGCTCCAAGGCGAGGTTGACCTGGTCAACGATATTGGTTTCGGGGTCACTGGCGATGTCGGCCAGCGAGTATTCAGCGGCGAGCTTGCTGGGGTGTCTGTTCACCAGATCGTCGTTAAGCGGATGATCCATATTATACGCGGTGACAAATTCGCTCAGATGACTCTCGGGCTGCTGTCGTGACTCATCGAATTCGACCACGGCAACCGTGATCGGACTCAAGTCAGTACTTCTGCCATCGCGCAGGCTAACGACGCGGGCGGTAGCATAGTCAAGCTTGGAAAAGGTTAGCCGGTCACCGACCTGGTAGCTTTCGGACGGTCGGTATACTTTGGCGCCCGTGTATTGCCGCGCAAAGCGACTGCGCTCTACTTCTTCCCGTCTCTTGATAATTTCGGTAGCGAGATCAATGGAGGAAAGCGGCATCTCTTTTTCAAGTAGGAGGTTGGTAATACTATCGATGTCGTCAGCGCTGATTGAGAAGCTGTATGCCCAATGTTGTGCTGGCAGCAAAATTTAACATCCCCCCGAAGCGAAGATAACGGACTGGAAACAGATGCCGAATTGAGCATCATGCAATGAGCGGCTCAACACCGCACCAATCCTACTTTAACGCTAGATAAGTAGTCAAGCGCAACTTCTGCGATTCTAGACGAAATATCAGAATTCCTGCGCAGCTAATAGACCTGACGACTTCAGCGACGCGTTTTCTCCGCTAACTGGCACAGCCGTGATGCGCCAAGCCGCGGTTGACCAGCGCAAAATGCTCGGCTATACTGCCCGCTTGTGATTGGACGCACTGGTAGATAGAGGCGAAACAAATGTCAACCAAACGCACCTGGCAGCCAAAGGTTCGCCGGCGTAAGCGCGTACACGGCTTTCGCAAGCGGATGAGTACTCGCGGTGGCAGAAACGTCTTAAAAGCTCGCCGACTGCGTGGTCGGCATAAACTCGCTGTAACTCCTAACCACGTCAAGAAGGTCAATTGGAACGCAAGCTAATCCATGAGGTCAGCCCTTAGGTTGCGCCGGCCAGCCGACTTCGCCCGCGTTAGGCGTTTTGGGACAGTCGCGCGCCATCCGGTCATGTCGATAAGCGTTAGTGCCAACGGGCTTGTGCGCAACCGCTACGGAATCGTGACCGGCAAGAAGATTGGCATCGCCGTAGTTCGCAATCGAATCAAACGGCGCTTGCGGGCCGCATTGACGGAATTGCATCCCTTGCTGCGGCAGGGTTTTGACATAGTTGTGATCGCACGACGCGCACTGAGCGCGCAACCATTCAGCAAAATACGACGTATATTGAGTGGGCTTTTCTTGCGGGCGCGGCTGACTGAGACTTGCTGACATGCTGAAGTGGACCCTGTTGAAAACTATCTCGGTTTACAAACGATATCTGTCGCCACTGCTGCCATCGGCCTGTCGCTTCACTCCGACATGTTCGGTATATGCCTACGAGGCAATAGAAATGTACGGTCCTCTGACGGGGACATGGATGGGCTTTCGACGGCTTTTGCGCTGTCATCCTTTGCACCCTGGTGGTTTGGACCCTGTCCCTCCCAAGGAGTGATTTGTGAATAAACACACTCGCAAGCGTTTTGGATTGATCTCGCTGCTGATGCTGGCCATTTTCAGCTTATCCGCCTGCGTTGGCGGTCGGATGGGTGTCAGTTGGCCGGCGGTCGGCCTGATTGAACTTTACGGCGAAACACATATCGCGCTTGCTTACAATAACGAAGTTACAATTCTGAACCCGTCAAATGGCGCGCCGGCGCGGTTGATGAACCCGCTGAATGGCGAAGCGCTGCGTGACAGTGAGAATAATCCGCGCACCTGGATCTTGCGCGGTTCGGACAACGAAAACGCGCAGTTTTTCAGCACTCCTATAAGAATTGACGACGAGACCGTCTTGGTTGCGGACAACAACAAGCGATTGCTGAAAGTTGACTCGGTAGTCGTTGACGTGGAGCGAGCCTATTCGCTTAAGGACAAGGTCGTCGCAGATATGCTCCTGGTCGACGACATGCTCTATGTTCCCCTTCAAAATGGCGGTCTGAGCGCGATCTCACTGGAAGACTATCGCGAAGTATGGACAATTCTAGAGGACTCGAGCATCTGGACCAAACCTCTGCTTGCCGACGACATGCTGATACTGGCCTCTATTGATCACTTTGTATACGCAGTTGACCTGATGACCGGCCAGCGCCTTTGGTCAGTGGATTTAGGCGGGGCGGTCGCATCTACACCGCTTTTGGCAAATGGCAGATTATACGTCGGCAGCTTCAACAAGAGTTTCTTCGAGATCTCCCTGGATGGCGTGATTCTCAATGAATATGGAACACAGAATTGGGTTTGGAGTACGCCGGCAATTGACGAATTCGGCATCGTTTATGTCGCTGACCTGAGCGGATTCGTGCACGCCCTGGACACTGAAGCCGGACTGCGGGAACGTTGGTCGGCGCAAATCGCCGAGCGCGGCATTCGCGCTGGTCCGATCGTATATGGCGAGCGAGTTATCGTGGCTTCGCGCGATGGCAAGGTTTACTGGCTGGACAAACGAGATGGTCAGTTAATCAACGCGCGCGAGATCGATGACCGTCCCGAGCTGCTGGGTGATATGATGCTGTTGGAGCCGGGCGAGGGTCTGGATATTGATGAACCTCTCTTGCTGGTGACCTCGGTACATGATGGCAGACTGTTGATCGCGTTTGGAGTCGATGGACGCCAAACCTGGGTATATCCTCGATAGTCCGTCGACTGGAGCATGACTAAATGTGGGATCTGATTCTTAACCCGTTTGTGACGATACTGGCTTGGCTTTACGCTGCGCTAAACCAGGACATTGTGTTGGCGATCGTGGTGCTAACCGTGATCATTCGTGTCTTGACCTTCCCGCTCTTTGCCAAGCAGCAGGAATCGTCGCGAAAAATGCAGCAGATTCAGCCGCAGCTTAAGAAGCTGCAAGAGAAATACAAAGGCGACAAAGAGAAGATGTCGCAAGCGCAGATGAAACTGTATAAGGAAAACAAGGTCAATCCCGTCGGCGGTTGTTTTCCGATGGTCATTCAGTTTCCTATTCTGATCGGCTTGTATCAGGCGATTTTCTTTGCCCTGGCAGCTACGCCCTTTCAGTTGGTGGACTTGTCCGAACGACTATTGATTCCGGGCCTGGATTCACTGATACCGCTGCAACGTATGTGGTCGCCGATTCCGCAGTTGGCGTCTCTGCTGCCCGAGCTCGACTTGACTTTGGCGCCGACTGAGAATCCGAGCTACGCGCTCATACTGCCGCTGCTCGTTCTGATCACTACTTGGGGCCAGCAAAAACTAACGATGGCCGCCACCGGTCAGAATCAGTCGAAGAAGGACGATGACGACGATGATGGAGGCGGAGGCGGCGCCGGCGGCCAAGCAGCAGCGATGACCAAAAGCATGACAACAATCATGCCACTAATGTTTGGATTCTTTTCGCTGTCATTTTCTGTGGGCCTTTCAATCTATTTCGTCACCTCCAATCTCATTGGTGTCGTGCAGTACAGTCCTCAAGGGAAACGCCTGCTATCACGGGTGTTCGGCCGAAAAAGCGAGGACGATGCGCCGGTGGAAGTTGTGTTTGAGGACGAAGCACCGGTGAAAACGACGCGTAAGACCCGCAAAAAGAAGCCTCGCAGAAAGTAGTTTCTTCCCACAGCTACCCGACGAACAGGTGATAAAACCATGGAAATGATTGAAGTAACCGCCAACTCGGTGCAGGCGGCGATTGACAAAGGCTTGGCGCAACTTAATGCGAGGCCCGGTGAGGTCGTGGTAGAAGTGCTGGAGGAACCGAACACTGGTTTGTTTGGCTTCGGAGCCCGTGAGGCCCGTGTGCGACTGGTACTGATAAGCCGGCGCCGCGAAGAAAGACAGGAAGTTTACGAAGACCTCGAAGAGACCGGCGATGAAATGCCGGACGATCTTCCACCTGAGTTCATTCCCGACGAAGAATTGCACGAAGATGCGCTGGTCGGCAAGCAGGTGCTCGAGGAATTGCTAGGCAAGATGTGCATCGAGGCGAGCGTAGATGTCAGCAAGACGGATGATGACGACGAGGGCGAGGATCCTCACTGGATGCTGAATATCTCTGGCGATCGGGTGAATCGACTCATCGGGCGCCGCGGCGAGACGTTGTCCTCAATACAGCATATAGTGCGTCTCATTTGCAGCCGCCGTCTCGAACGCCGGGCGAATATCATTGTTGATGCCGGCGGATACAAGTCGGGCCGGTCAAAGCGGCTGCGAGGCTTGGCAACGCGCATGGCGAAACAAGCTGTGCAGCAGGGCAGGACGATCACATTGGAGCCGATGCATCCTAACGAGCGGCGCATCATACACTTGACTCTCCGCGGACGAAACGATGTGATGACTCGCAGCGTTGGCGAAGGGCGGACTCGCAAAGTCACAATTGTTCCAATGTAGATCCCATATTCATTATCGTGTAATCAGCTGGTCGATTTGCAGACGATAGAGTTCGGCTGATTTCTGATGCGTATGTCAAGCGCTATAGACTTCCTGCTCATTGGTCACATGACTGTCGACCTGGCGCCTGGTGGCCGGATGTTAGGCGGAACGGTTTCATATGCCGCGCCGACTTACGCTGCCTTTGGCCACGTTGTAGGCATCTTGACAAGCGCCGCCTACAACGAATCTCTGCTGCGCCACTTGCTCCCCTTTGGCAAAATCGTCGTGCTCCCCTCGGAAGAATCACTCACGTACGAAAACGTCTATAGCGAACTGGGTCGGCAGCAGTTTGTCCGGGCAACTGCGCAGTCGTTGCAATTCTCTGATGTACCGGTCGGTTGGACTGATGCGCCGTATGTCCAACTGGGTCCTTTGGCCGCGGAGATCGATCCGCGAGAAATGGCGGAAAGTTTTCCGAGCGCAACCATCATGTTGACCCTTCAGGGCATGATGCGCCGCTGGGATGCGGACGGCTTGGTGAAGTTTCGTCGCTGGTTCGACGAAGGCGCGCTGAAGCTGATCGATATTGTTGTATACAGCGAGGAGGATATTCATAACTATCCTCCCTTGACCAACGAAATGCGTCGCGTCTGCAAGCACCTGGTTGTGACAAACGGACGCAAAGGCGGTACCTACTACCACGACGGCGGGACGATGCATTACGATAGCATTCCCGTACAGCCTCGCGATTTGACGGGCGCCGGTGATGTTTTCGCGGCTTCGCTTCTGGGGGCCTTGGCGCGGCTCAACGGCGACGTAGCTAAGGCGGTACAGGTTGCGGGACGGCTAGCGGCGTACTCGGTGACACGCGCGGGACTAGAGAGCGCGCCTACCGTCGCGGAAATCGAGTCCGAATTGCAGCGTATCGATTAGGACAACGAAATGATTCAGACGATTCTTTTCAACGGCAACATTATTACCTTGGATGATCGCCGTCCGCGGGTCAGCGCGCTGGCAATCAGCTACGGCCGCTTGGTTGCGCTCGGCAATAACGAGGACATTCAAGGGCTGGGCGATTCCGGTACGGTCGTGGTCAATCTTGACGGCAAGACCGTGTTGCCGGGGCTGACTGACGCGCATCTGCATTGGGAGGCGCAAGCGCGCGCGCTGAAGTCGGTCAAAGTCTTCGAAGTGTCGAGTAAAGCGCTGGCGCTTGAACGTGTAGCCGAGCGCGTCAACAATACCGCTGCCGGCGAGTGGATAACCGGCCAGGGCTGGGCACAGGACCTGTGGGATGACCGCGCATTCCCGACCAAGACGGACCTGGACGCGGTGGCGCCAAACAACCCGGTTTTCCTCGAAGCAAAAAGCGGACATGCGGGCTGGGTCAATACAGCCGCTTTGGCTGTGGCCGGTGTCTCCAATTCATCGCCTGATCCTGAAGGCGGACAGGTCATGCGTGATGACTCAGGTGCAGCCAACGGTATCTTGCTTGAGACCGCCATGGACGTAGTGCGGGATCACATACCGAATCCCACGCCTGAGCATCTGGCGGATATGATGGCGGACGCGCAGGCGCTTGCGCTCAGATCCGGCATCACCATGATTCATGACTTTGATGAGCCGTCTTGTTTGGTTGCGCTGCAAATCTTGCGCGAGCGGGACGAGCTGAAAATGCGGGTCGTAAAACAGATTAATCAGCGCTGGTTGGACGCGGCTCTGGACTCCGGCATCCGGCGCAATTTCGGCGATGACTGGATTCGCATCGGCGCGTTGAAGCTATTTGCTGATGGCGCTTTGGGACCGAAAACCGCCTTAATGTTCGAACCCTACGAGGGCGAGCCCACAAATTACGGCATGACCGTAGTTGACAAAGAAGAGATGGTTGAGCTGGTAAGCCGGGCAAGCAAATGCGGCTTGCCGTCAAGCATTCATGCTATCGGCGACAAGGCAGTACATGATGTATTGGACGTCTTCGAGAGCGTCCGCTTGGAAGAAGCGGCGCGCGCCGAGCCGACCAGCAGCCGCCGCCATCGAATCGAACACGTGCAACTCATTCACCCGCAAGACATTGGTCGCTTGGCTAGGCTGGACGTCATCGCTTCTATGCAGCCGATTCATGCCACCTCGGACATGGCCACGGCCGACCGTTATTGGGGAGCGCGCAACAAATATTCATACAATCCGCGTCTGCAGTTAGATCATGGCGCGCGAATCGCCTTTGGGTCGGACGCGCCGGTAGAACCCCTTGATCCCTTGCTCGGTATCCATGCCGCCATCACCCGCGAGCGCAACGGCCTGCCCGCTGGCGGCTGGTATCCCGAGGCGAAAATCGGTCTGTATGAGACGCTGCTCGCATTCACCCAAGGTCCCGCCTATGCCGCCGGGATGGAAGACCGCCTTGGTAAACTCTGCGAAGGCTACCTTGCGGACTTAATCGTGCTTGACCGCGACATCACCATAGTTGAGCCAGACGAGATCCCCCATATGAGTGTCCTCGGCGCAATGGTCGATGGAAGCTGTCGCTACCGGGACTTTGACTAATCCTGCCGACGTTTTGCGCGCTGGTTAGCTGACTGCTGCTGAGCTGAAGACGACATGGAAAGGCCGGCAATAGATTACGACACTCTGGTACAGGCTCAAGTCAACATCGGCGGGAATCTCGTAATTCTGGCTGCCAACGTTGCCCTTCAATGGTCCAGATGAACTTCATTCACACCCAGGCCGGCGAAGGTGCTGGTCGGCGTTTCGGTCGCCAAATACACATGCAGGTCAGGTCCGTTTTTCGAGCGGAAATCGTCGAATCGCAGGACGCGTTCACCGCCCGGCAGTTCATAGACAGTTGCGCTTCCTTCGGCGCCGTGAATCGGGTCGATGTCGATAAAAGAGCCTTGCACGAGAACCGTCGGTTCGGCGGGCATCTCCGGAGGCATGGCCTGCGCTTCGTCAGGTACGACCGAATCTTCGCCGATTTGCGCCATGGCGGTCTGTTCCGCCATCTCACCATTTTCCTTTGCCATCTCGATAAGCGCCTGCTTTTCTTCCTCAGGCATATTGCTTACCGCCTCCCGCTCTTCGGTCGACAAGCCGGGGAAGGCTTCATTGACTTCGCGATTCACGAAATAAAGCCACGGCTTTGTGACTGCCAAGACGACGACAATGGCAACTACCACTACGATCAACACCATTCTGCGCTGCATCTATGTTTCTCCCAGATAGCTATGCCCGGGCGCAAAGAACTTTATCATCTTGATAGTCATTGTGATGTGCCTATAATCTTCATAATATCCGATTAGGCCTCAGTACGACATGAGCAGAATGAAGGAGCGTAAAGAATGGCGCGCAAAGGAATGATGGTTGGTGACAGCGAACACCATATTCAGAATGAAATGCTGACGGTTGGCGCGCAGGCGCCCGATTTCACATTAGTAGCCAATGACCTCAGTAGCAAAACACTGGCGGATTACGCCGGGAAAAGTAAAGTGATAAGTGTAATCCCGTCAGTCGACACGGGCGTGTGCGCGGCGCAGACGCATCGCTTCAACGAGGAGGCGGCAAGTCTTAGGGATACCGTTGTATTGACGGTCAGCGCCGACATGCCCTTCGCGCTCGGCAGATTCTGCAGCAGCGAGGGCATCGAAAACACCGAGACTCTCACCGCCCATCGCGACATGAAATTTGCTGATGACTATGGTGTTCATGACACTGACTGGCGTATCTGCCAGCGGGCGGTCTTCGTGCTCGATCGCAATAATGTCGTACGCCATGTCGAATACGTGCCGATTATCGGCGACGAAGTCGACTATGATGCGGCGCTCGCCGCGACGCAAGCCTTGGCCTAGCCCTGAGCGATATTGTGAGGAATACCCATGAGTGACTTGAGGCGTCAAAAACTTTCCAGCCTGCTGGTGAATTATTCGACCGCGGTCAAGCCGGGAGATTGGGTCGGCATCCTGGGCGACTTCAGTTCGCAGCCGATTCTGCGCGATATTTGAAGCGGTGATCGACGCCGGCGGGCACCCGACTTTGCTCATCGACGACAGCCGGATGCAGCGCTATTTTCTTAGCAATGCAAATGACGAGCAAATGGCTTGGATTGACCCCGGCCTAAAACTGTACACCGAGCAAGCGGATGTCTATATTCGTGTTGGCGCTCCGGAAAATACTCGCGCTATGAGCAACATCAGCGCCCAGCGGATGCGCGAGCAGCGAACTGCCCAAAGCGTGATCTTGCAGACCCGCCTGGAGCGGGCAGCAGTCGGTGAGTTTCGTTGGGTTGGCGCACTGTATCCTACCCAGGCAAGCGCGCAGGAAGCCAATATGAGTCTGGAAGACTATGAAGACTTCGTCTATGGCGCTTGTTTCTGTGACAGGGAAGATCCGGCGGCTGAGTGGCGTAAACTCAGTGTCATGCAACAAGAGAAGGTAGATTTCCTCGCTGGCAAAAATCGGGTGACGCTGCGGGGGCCAGATATCGACCTTGAATTGAGCATCGCCGGCCGCACCTTTATCAACAGCGACGGCAGACGTAATATGCCTAGCGGCGAGATATTCACAGGCCCGGTCGAAGATAGCGTGAATGGCTGGGTCCGCTTTGGTTACCCGGCCATCGTTGGCGGACGCGTCGTGAGTGGCATCGAGCTTAGATTCGAAGATGGCAAGGTGACCGACGCGTCAGCGGAGATGAATGAAGACTTGCTGCACGCTCAACTGGACTCCGACGCCGGTTCGCGGTTCCTGGGCGAATTTGCCATCGGTACAAACTTTGGCATCGACAAATTCACCGGCATGATCCTCTATGACGAGAAAATCGGTGGTACCGTTCACATGGCCGTTGGTATGGGCTACCCGGAGACAGGCAGTCTGAACAAGAGCGCGGTCCATTGGGACATGATCTGCGATATGCGTACGAACAGTGAGATCCACATCGACGGCGAACTCTTCTATCAGAATGGCGCCTTCGTGATTTGATGCCGGCAACTTCGTCCATTGGAATATCTAACTGTCACAAAAGCCGATCTGTGCATGTCGCGCTCGCGTGGACAAAGAGTCGCCTTTGGGCGGCTTTTTTGTGTCACTCTGCTGATGACGGCTGATTGCTTTGCCCAAAATCGGCAGTTGTACTACTATGCGCAGTATCTGATGCTACGAGGTCGTATGAATGAGCAGTCCTAATTCAGTCCCCAAGCCTGCCGATGCCGGTGGTGGCGTCGTCGCTGTCGCCAACACAAGGTCAGCCCTTAGCAACATCCGACGCGGACCGGGCGTCAACTATGAAGACATCGGCGACATCCTCGACAATGCGCTTGTTGTCTACTATCCGGATACCCGTACCGCAAGCAACTGGATTTGGCTGGAAAAGGGCGGTCTAAAGGGCTGGATCTACGCGGGCTACATGGAATTCATCCATGCGATCGGCGCGACGCCGTCGCCGCACCATCCGACGCCCTATGACGGCAAAGTGGCGGTCTGGCATTGGAAAGGCTCCACTGTCGCGCAAAACACGGCTACAGATCTGCTGAACAATATCAAGGCAAATGCGCCCAATGTGAATCAGATTTGGGTGAAAGTTACCAACAGCACATATTGGATGAGCCGCTACGATTCATGCGACATGGCTATAAGCGGGACGAGCAGCATTGATCAATGGGTAGTGGCTTGCCAGACAGCCGGCATCGAATTTCACGCCTGGTGCGTACCTCACGGCCTAAATGTGGACGCTGAAACAGCCCTCATAGTTGAGGCTTGCACACGCCCAGGCGTCCAATCGCTGATATTGGATATCGAACCCTACGACGACTATTGGCAAGGGGGGGCGTCCGCAATTCGGCCATTCATGTTGGCATTGCGTCGCGGCTTGGGTACGCGTTTTCACATCGGCATGAGCGTGGATCCCCGTCCCCAGCACTACCACACCATATTCCCCAGCGAGTGGAGTCCATTTGTCGATAGCATTCATCCGCAGACTTATTGGAATACGTTCCGAACTACTCCCGAGGCAGCGTTATCATCGGTTTGGACCGTATGGGGCGGCTTTGACAAACCCATTATCCCGGTTCTACAAGGGAATGCTGTTTCGGACGAACAGACTGAAGCGCATACCCTGGCAACACAAGTGCACGGCGCCAAGGGTGTCAGCTGGTGGCGCAGTGGCGTCATTTCTCATTGGACAGGAGTCAACACGCCAATAGATTTGTCCAGCTCACCCGCCGATCCAGCTTCGGACATCGTGCAGAATTTCGCCGATGAAGTGACCATATTTCCAACCAGACAGGGCTTTCGCAGCGGCACCTACACCGGCCAACCTGAATTCAGCGCGCGGCAGAATACCTGGGGCTGGGATTATCTTTACGTCGCCACGGAAGAGCGCACCAGCAAAGTCTGGGCAGAATGGCGAGATGATCTTCCACGAAACGGCTTGTATGAAATTTCGGCCTTCATCCCCAACCGCAAAGCGACTACGACTCGCGCTCGCTACAAAGTGCACGGCATCGTCGGCACGACGACCGAGGTTGTCATTGACATTAATCAGAATCAGAACCGCAATCAGTGGGTCGCTTTAGGCGTATTCGATCTCGATCGAACGATGGAGAATGCGGGTCGCGTCTTCCTTAACGATGTTACGGGCGAGACCGACAAGGAAATAGCCTTTGATGCCGTGCGCTTTCGCCGGATTGTTTCAACACCCGCAGGCTATTCACCTGCGCCTGAGCCTCCGCGTCCGACTATCATCGATGGCGTATACGTGGCGGACGGGTACGATTCGCCGCTTGGCACCAGCGAGCAGCGCAGCGGTACGACTCTATGGCCCCCCGGCTGGCGAGACGCAACGCCATTTGCCACGCGTTACTTCATCGGTACACCGAGTGAAGCCTACCACACGGGCGCCGACTTGAATTTTGGCAGACCCTACGAAGACAGAGGCATGGCTTGCTACGCTTGCGCCAGTGGAGTGGTGACCGTGGCAGCTCGATTCGGCGTCTGGGGCAATTTGGTGGTCATCCGGCATGACCCGCTCAACCAACCGTCGGGCCGCGTAATCTACAGTCGATACGCCCACGTCCAGAATATGCGTGTCTCCGCCGGCGACCGTGTGGCGCGTGGTCAGCGCATCTGCGAGGTCGGCGATGCCTTTGGTCGCTTTGTCCCACATCTGCATTTTGACTTGAGCCCTACTTCGCTGCTGGAGACACGGCCCAGCAATTGGCCTAAGCTGGACTATGACCTGCTTGTGGCGAATTACATTGATCCCTTGGAATGGATTCGCGGCAACCGCCCCTAGAGTTGGTCTAGAATAAGCCCCAGTCGCTGGCGGCGCCCTCTTCCATCATACTGGGATCCCACATTTCCATGCCCATTTCGATGGTGGTGGGTAGGCCCAGGTAGTCTTGCGCCGTACGCCGCGTTTGCTCAAGAAGCTGCGGCGCGTAGGGGCAGAACGGCGTAGTCATGATCATATTCACATGCGCGCTGTCGTCGCCGATATCCACACCGCGCACCAAACCCAATTCGATAATATTCATGCCAATTTCCGGATCAATGACGGTGCGGAAGGCTTCATAAAGTCCGGCTTCATTTTCGCTCATGGTTTTGTCCTCGGCTTTTTCCCTGATCTGTATAAAGCTGCAAGAATTCGATCATAAAGCCGTCTCTTATTGAGGCAGTCCAACAAGCATAGTATAGCCTTGTCACTCTGTCAATTTAGCAGTTCTTGTCGTTTCTAACGCATTTCTTTTGCAGCCTTGCTACCCTGAAGCGGTGCGTGAAATACCTCTGCTCGCACCTCGGCGCGCTATGTTTGCGCTGTTGACAAGATACACTGGGACTGCTAGACTGCCTGTAAGTTCGACTGGGTTAAAGACTATGTTTAACCAACATTAAACTAAGCTGATGGGAGATTTGCCGCGAATGGCAACAACATTGGAGATTCGAAATCTGCATGCGAGTGTAGAGGGCGACGAAAGTCTGATTCTGCGCGGTGTAGACTTAATAGTTAGACAAGGCGAAATTCATGCCTTGATGGGGCCAAATGGTTCTGGCAAGAGCACTCTCGCCAACGTCCTGATGGGCAATCCGGCATACGAAGTGAGAGCAGGGACTGTGTTGCTGGATGGCGAAGATGTCTTGGATATGGAGCCGGATGAACGGAGCCGGGCTGGACTGTTTCTGGCATTTCAATATCCGGTCGCGATCCCCGGTGTGACGGTCGCAAACTTTCTGCGCCATGCGATAAACGCGCGGATGAAGGCGGACGATCCAGATTCAAAGGGCATCCCGATTCCTAAATTTGCCCGCATGATGCGCCAAAAGATGACGCAACTGCAAATCGACCACGCCTTTGCCGGCCGTTACCTCAATGAAGGCTTCAGCGGCGGCGAGAAAAAGCGAGCCGAGGTCCTGCAGATGGCCGTCCTGGAGCCGCGCATTGCCGTACTGGACGAGACCGATTCCGGGCTGGACATTGACGCGCTGCGCATTGTCGCGGACGGTGTGAACTCGTTGACAGGACCGAAAATGGGCGCGCTGGTCATCACCCACTACCAGCGGATGCTCAACTACATCAAGCCTGATGTCGTCCATGTTATGGTTGATGGACGAATCGTCGAACGTGGCGGTCCCGAACTGGCGCTTGAGCTCGAAGCAAAGGGCTACGAGTGGATTCGGGAAAAGCAATTAGCGCAACTGGAAGTCTAGGCTGAAGAGGATCATATCATGGTAGACGTAATACAGAGTGAGAAGCAGCTGACTCACGAAGAAGATGCCTTGAAGGATGTCGGCTTGAGCTATGCCGAGAAATACGGCTTCCACGATGACGATGTGGATTACGCGTTCAAGAGCCGCAAGGGCATTGACGAGGAAATCGTTCGTCAGATAAGCGCGCTAAAAGACGAGCCGCAGTGGATGACCGACCGGCGAGTTGAGGCGTATCACATCTTCATGAGCAAGGGTACGCCACAATGGGGCGGCGACTTGAACCAGATCGACTACGACGACATCTTCTACTATGTGCGAGCGACCGACAAAACCGAAGGCGACTGGGACGACGTGCCGCAGGAGATAAAGGAAACCTTCGACAAGCTTGGCATTCCCGAAGCGGAGCAGAAATTCCTGCACGGGGTTTCGGCGCAATACGATAGTGAGTCGGTCTATCACAATATTCAGTCAAGCCTGGAAGACCAGGGTGTCATCTTCCTCGACATGGATTCGGCTCTGCGCGAGTATCCCGAGGTCGTTCAGGAATACTTCGGTACGCTGATTCCATCAAACGACAACAAGTTTGCCGCCTTGAATACGGCCGTTTGGTCTGGCGGCAGCTTCATATACGTTCCGCCTGGCGTAGAAGTGGAAATGCCCTTGCAGGCGTATTTCCGCATCAACACCCAGAATATGGGACAATTTGAGCGCACCCTTATCATCGTCGATGAAGGCGCCTACGTACATTATGTCGAAGGCTGCACAGCGCCGATATACAGTTCGGACAGCCTACACAGCGCGGTCGTCGAAATCTTTGTCAAGAAGGGCGGGCGCTGCCGCTATACCACCATTCAGAATTGGTCGAACAACGTCTACAACCTGGTCACCAAACGCGCTGTTGCCGAAGAAGGAGCCACCATGGAATGGGTGGATGGGAATCTCGGCAGCCGTCTGACCATGAAATATCCGGCTGTGATTTTGCGGGGTGAGGGCGCGCACGGTGAAGTGCTATCGATAGCATTTGCCGGTGATGGTCAGCATCAGGATGCCGGCGCAAAAATCACGCATTTGGCGCCGAACACCACTAGTCAGATCATCAGCAAGTCGATAAGCAAAGGTGGCGGCAGGGCGACCTACCGTGGCTTGCTCAAGATTGATGACGCGGCGCATCATAGTAAGAGCAACGTGGTCTGCGATGCATTGCTGCTTGACGACGCCAGCCGGTCGGACACTTACCCAACAATTGAGATTGATGCCAAAGATGTCACAATGGGGCACGAAGCCTCCGTCAGCAAAGTTGGCGAAGATCAGCTTTTCTATTTGAAAAGCCGCGGCATCAGCGAAGATGAAGCCAACGCCATGATCGTCAATGGTTTTCTCGAGCCCTTGGTCAAGGAATTGCCCATGGAGTATGCGCTTGAACTAAACCGGCTAATACATATTCAGCTGGAAGGCTCAATCGGCTAATCACGCCGAGATACGAAACCAGTGGCCGAATGCCACAAACCGGTCGACCACTGTCCTTTTCTTGTGACGCTATCGCAAAGGCCTTAATGTGTCGTTGCGGATTTTGGAACTCGGCAATCGGTCTCGCTTTGAATTGCTATAAATAGGAGTGGATAAGTGGTAGTTGTACGAAGACGATCCTCGCTTCCGCAAGCGCCGAGCTTCACGTGTGCGCACGTTGAGGCGCTCAGCAGCGAAAACAACGAGCCGAACTGGCTTCGTGAACAGCGCATGGACGCGTGGCAACTCTATGAACAGACGCCAATGCCATACATGGAAGAGGAGTGGCGCCGGACCGACTATCGCCACATAAATTGGGGCGAAGCTGATCGCTTGGTCCAAGCCAATGGCGTGACCTCCGCAGTAGTGCCTGGCAAAAACCTCGAGCCTTTGACCGGTGATGAGCAGGGCGGTTTGCTAGTATTTGTTGACGGCAAGGTCGTACAATTCGAGCTCGCGGATCAGTTGGCGCGGCAGGGCGTAATCTTCACCGACCTGCGGACAGCCGTGCGAGAGCACGACGAGCTTGTAAGGACACATCTGATGACGCGCGCTGTCACACCCGCTGACGGCAAGTTCGCTGCTTTGCACGCGGCGCTATGGGACTATGGCGTCTTTGTCCATGTGCCGCGCAACACAGTCGCTGATCTTCCGCTTCATGTGGTGTGCTACAACACATCGGCCGGCGCGGCTTTGGGTCATGTACTGGTCGTGCTGGAGGATAATGCTCAGGCGACGATGCAGGTGGAGTACGCATCGCGCGCGGGCGACGAGCAATCGGCCTACATCGGTGCTACAGAGCTGATCGTCGGTGATGCAAGCAATTTACGTTACGTCTCACTGCAAGACTGGAATCGCGAAACTTTCGAGTTCAGCCACCAGCGAGGCGTTGTTGGACGTGACGCGCAATTGGATTGGGTAAACGGCGTAATGGGCAGCCGTCTCACCAAGGCATTCATCGAAGTCGATGCTGTCGGAACCGGGGCCAACGCGCGTGTTAGTGGCTTCTTCTTCGCCGATCAAGATCAGTTCTTCGACCTGGATACGCAGCAGAACCACAATGCGGCGCTGACCAATACAGACCTCCTTTTCAAGGGAGCGGCACGTGATAGCGCCCGCACTTTGTGGCAAGGCATGATCAAGTCTTTGCCGCAGATGCAGCGGATCGACGGCTACCAGGTCTGTCGCAATCTGATGCTAAGTGATGAAGCGCGCATGGACAGCATTCCCGGCTTGGAAATCGAGGCGGATGATGTCGCCTGCTCGCATGCGGCCACCTTTGGCACGCTGGAAGAAGAACCGATCTACTATCTGATGAGCCGCGGAATCACTAGGCCACAGGCGCAGTTGATGATCATCGAAGGATTCTTCGACGAATTGCTCAAACGCATTCCATTTGAGCGAGTGCGACAGCGTCTTATGGACGAGATCGAAGCGAAGATTATCGGATAATGTAGACCATTAGGCATAGATTGCGGCGCAAGCGTGGTCAATGCTAAAATGAAAGGCGCATCAGACGGTGCGCCTTTTTGTTTGCTTAGCCCTTGAGTAGGGACGCGTATGCAAGAAATGTTTCGCGAAGTCATCTTGGATCACGCGCGAAATCAGCGCAATTGGAGTTTGCTCGAGCCGAACGACTTCGACCACGAAGAATCTAATCCGCTATGCGGCGATCGGCTCCGGTTGACCTTGCGTGTTCGCGAAGACGGTACAATTAGAGAGTTGGGCTGGGATGGCGAAGGCTGCGCTATCAGCCAGGCATCGGCCTCAATGTTCGGCGAAGAGCTGCTTGGCATGGCACTCGACGATGCGCGGCAGATAAACAAGCAGCAGTTGCTGGACAATATCGGCCTGCGATTGAGCATCAATCGGGTGAAATGCGCGCTGCTTCCGCTGAAAGTATTGATTGTCGGCGCGTATGGCAAGACTGGCAGCGAGCACTGGGCATTGGTCGAAAGGGATTGAGGCGACGATGGCAGAATGGGTGACTCTTTGTGCCGGCAGCGAGCTTCCGCCGGGGCAGCGCGATGTCTTTGGCGTCAACAATCGCTGGATCGCGGTGTTTAATATCGGTGGTGTTGTGTATGCTATCGAAGACTTATGTACTCACGATGGCAACGTGCTCGCTTTTGACCAAAATGATCAGCCGAGCGATCTGATCGGGTACGAGGTCGAGTGCCCGCGGCATGGCGCGCGCTTCGATGTTCGTGACGGTAAGGCGACGCGCCGCCCGGCCGAGATCGATGTGCCTTGGTTTGAAGCGCGGATTGCAAATGGCAACGTGCAGATCCTTATTTAGGTGACAACTCGTGCGCTACTCAACAATACAAGCGGCGATGGAATCGGGTGAGACTCTTGTCTTTGGGCATCGTGGCGCCATGGCCTGCGCGCCAATGAACACGCTGGCGTCGTTTCAGCTGGCATACGAGCAGGGCGCCGACGGCGTTGAGCTCGATGTGCATCTATCACGAGACAGACAGCTCATCGTGCTGCATGACTTCTCGGTTGACGCCACAACCGAAGCGCAGGGCGCTGCCGCCGACTTCACTCTTGCGGAACTCAAAGAACTGGATGCCGGCAGTTGGTATTCATCATCTTATGCCCTGGAGCGGATTCCCACGCTTGACGAAGTATTCGACCATTTTGGCGACAAGCTCTTGGTCAATGTCGAAGTCAAGTCCCGTTTCAGCGACCACGCAACGCTGGTAGAGTCAGTCGCCGAATGTATCAGGCGTCGGCAGATGGCGAAGCGCACGATCGTTTCGTCATTCGATCCTCAGCTTTTGCAGCACTTCAGGGCGGTATTCCCTGAGGTCATGATAGGTTTCCTGCATCCACCCGGCAGCGCCTCAACACTGATGGATGGGGCGGCGCATGAAGCGCGGCACCCTTGGCATGAGACGATAGACCAAGACTACATGACTTGGGCAAGGGAAAGCGGATTCTTCGTCAATGCCTGGACCGTCAACGATGCGCAGCGCGCTTGCGCCCTTGGACAGTTGGGCGTCAACAGCATAATCACAGATCATCCCGCGCATATCATTAGCGCAATGCGTCAATGCTGAGCAGCCTCCGCCGCCTGGCATTCCAGCTGCTCTATTATGAGTTGGCTTTCACTTACGATTTTGTCAGCCGAATAGTTTCTCTCGGTCATTGGCGTAGTTGGCAGCGCAGTGTCTTGCGTTTTTTGCCGCCTCCTGAAAAGGGATTGGTGCTGGAATTGGCGCATGGCACGGGTGATTTGCAGATAGAATTGCTGCGACAAGGTTATACGGCCTTCGCCCTTGATCTCTCGCCATACATGGGGAGGCTGGCGCGGCGAAAGCTGAGACGACTTGATCTCAAGGCTGATATCGTCAGGGCAGACGCCTCGCGCTTGCCCTACAGATCAAGTGCCATTGCTGCCGTAGTCTGCGCCTTTCCCACACCATTTATATTCAGTCAGCGAGTCCAGAACGAATTGGCGCGTATCTTGCCGCCCTCCAGCCAAGTTATCGTTGTTCTTGCCGGGCAGCTAGAAGGCAAATCGTTTGGCAGAAGTCTAATTCGTCAACTGTATCGACTGGCGGGTCAAAGCGATTCGTTTCTGAGCGAAAGCGATATCGGCGGACTGTTCGGCTCTCCAGCTTTTATCGTAGAAAACCATGTGGTCGATTGTCGCGCTAGCGCCGCCCAAGTCGCTGTGTTAACCAAGTCGCCTGTTGCTGACCAGCGTACACCCGAGCTTAGTCTGGATTCCGCCCCGCCTCCATGATACACTTATGCAGCGCGTGGTGGGCGTAGCTCAATGGCAGAGCACCTGATTGTGGTTCAGGCGGTTGAGGGTTCGAGCCCCTTCGTCCACCCAACAAAATTGGAAATCAGCGCCCGTGGCAAGCGGGTGTTTTGCTTCGACGCACTGTTGCCTTGTCTACGTTTCGAGGCTTGCGGACAATCTTTCAAGTGTGCGCTCGAAGCGACGTTTTGCGTCTGCGAGTGCGGCGGCGCAAGCCAGTAATTGTCCCGGCGGCCGACTCCTCTACTGTAGCCCGTGACATCAGTTCATAGGACGGGTCCGTGGCCGGCGCTACCACTTTTGCATGTAGCGGTGATCTAGTGCTGCGCAACTCAGCATCGCGGACGGGCTCCCGAGGCGCAGCCGGTTGGTTTCGCGCGTCGCTCGGTTTCTGCAAGCCAAATATCTCAAATACACTGAGATGCGCTGAGTCACGCGACTCTTGTGGTTCCAGCCGGGTAGGCTCAGGCGCTACTTCGGGAGGACTGGCTTCAAAGTTGGAAATAGCCGGTGCGGATTGCTGGGGCAGTAGTACTGGCGACTCGGCGATTAGCGCTTCCACCTGCATCGGCTTCGTATCATCCAACTGCACATCTGGTACGGCTTCCATCTCATAAGCATAGTCCGGGCCGAGAACGACCGGGTTCGGTTTGGTATCTGTGTCGACTTGCGCTGACGTTAACTCAAACTCGGCCTCAAAGTCATACATGGCTTGCTGCTTGTCAGTATCCGGTACGACCTCGCGGGCAGCCGATTCGTCGAGCGCGGGATCATGAAAGGCCGAGGGGTGTCGCGGCTTGTACGACAATCGCTCACTTACATCGGGGGCTTCTTGAACACTGGCTTTGGCTTCGTGAGTTGAGATGCCGCCCGACTCCTGCAAAATGAGTTGATGCAGGTTGCGCAGGCTAGCTTGAATCTGATTAGTGGCGCCGCGCTTGATCCTCATGGCATTGCGCAAACCGCCAAGAACGCCGCCAAGTTCATACTGGAAAGTCCAGCGGACCAAGGTTCCGTCAGGAACCTCATGCAATCGGATCCGCCCCTTGTTATCGGCGAAGCTTGTCCCGTCCATCAGGCTGTATTCGTAGCCCAGCGTGTCGTACCAGGCGCTTACCTCGACCACGATGTCGCTGCTTTTGTCCGACGAAGCGCGCCAGCGTGTTCCCCGGCCTTCCCGCTGAGTCGATAGAAAAGAGACCGATGTGATGTCTTCCTGCCACTGGGATTGAGCTGCGGGGTCACCGAGGAAACGCCAGATAAACTCCGGCGAGGCTGGAATGAGGATTTCTAGATCGATGACGTTCATTGTTTATGCCGCTACGGCGTGACTGGAAAGGTGCTTTATGCTACACTGACTTAAGATTTTACCACCGGATGACTGAATCGCAACCACCATGCCGAACCCCATATATGTCTTCGCCTTTGTCATCGCCACCATGTATGGCTTGGGCTTCCATGTCGTGATGGGCGGCGACGCGCGCCGCATGGTGCTCTTTATTGTTACAAGCTGGCTCGGCTTCCTTCTCGGACAGTATATCGGTGGTCACATCGAAGTCGCATTCCTGAAAATCGGAGTCGTGCACCTACTGCCTGCCTCGGTAGGCGCCATTATGCTACTGATCTTCGCCCATATTCTAACATCGGATCCAACCACTCCAGTTTCGCGGCGTTAGACCATGACCGGAAGTGAGGCTGATACCAGCTCTGCCGCGCCGACTGACTCGCGAACCTCCGGCGGTCTAAAGATCACGCGTCTCATCAAGATCACGTCCATCGTCGGTATCCTGCTCATCCTGTTTCTGCTGGTCGCGGCTCTCGCTGCAGCTTTGACCGCTGCCGATACTTGGGCGCCATTTGTGCAGATATTCCGTGACCTATTCCTTTTACTGCTCCTAATGGAGTCGGTTCTGGTCATTGCCGCAATGGCGATTTTGCTTTTGCAAGCTGCTGGGTTTCTTGTCATGCTGCGTTCGGAAGTCAAGCCGATCCTGGATAACGCGCGAGAAACTACGCGATTGAGCAAAGCCACAGCTCAATTCGTCAACAGCAACGCCGTCGATCCCTTGATACAGCTCAAGAGTTTCTTGGCCGGCCTACTGGCTTTTTTGCGAGAGCTGATACGCCTTCGAGCGATCGTTACCTCAGACAAGTCGGAATCGGACGAGCCGCATGAGACCGAAACCGCCTGAGCTGGACGAAAATGCTACTTTCGCGGGTATATTGCTGGGTCTCGTATTTGGCGCGCTTTATGCTCTGCTGCATATCAGGCAGCGAGGCGCCGTGCGGCGCAAAGACTTGACGCAATTTCGCGCCGGAACCACTGAACTCGAAATGGATACCAGCATCAACGAGGCCAAGCTGAAAGCCAGGGACCGACTTGAAGGCGACAGCTAAGCGCGTTCAATCTGTGCGAATGCAGTGCCCAACGCCGCTAGCACATCGCCAGCGATAACACTGCGGCTGCTGCCGATGTTTTCTTCCGCGATGGTTCCGGCCAAAGCATGAACATAAGCGCCGAGTCGCGCGCTGTCAAACGCATTGACTCCCTGTGCACGTAAACCGGCGATCAATCCAGCCAGGACATCCCCCGTACCCGCGGTGCCTAGCGCGGCAGTCTTGATTGGGATGACACTTGTTTCGCCTTCCGGGGCGGCAATGATAGTGTGCGCGCCTTTGAGCACTACCACCAAGTTGCACTGCGCTGCGAATTGCCTGGCGACTTGCCAGCGTTCTCCATTGATCTGAGTCGTAGGCAGCCCGGTTAAGCGGGACATCTCACCACTGTGCGGCGTGATAATCGTGCCTGCCGGCAACGACTCCCACCACTCCGGCTGCTGGCTCAGCGCGTTTAGCGCATCGGCGTCTAGGATCATCGGCAGCTGCATACCGGTATCGACCAGACTTCTGACAAATTCGCGCGTGCTCTGATGCAAGCCCAGCCCACAGCCAATGAGCAAGGCGTCGTAAGTCTGCGCCGCCTCCAAGACTGTTTCACTTGCTCCCTCATTGATCGCGCCATCGTCGGTATTCAAGGGCAACCAGGTTGGCTCGCGCAGGCTGCTTGCTACAATATCGATGAGCTTTCTGCCCGTAGCTATTGTGACCAGCCCAACGCCGGACCGACAGGCGGATTCTCCAGCCAGGGCGACAGCGCCGATATAGTTTGCTGAGCCAGCGACAAGCATGACCTCTCCGAATGTTCCCTTATGCCCATCAAGTGGTCTCGCCGGCAAGAGAGAGGCCGCCAATTCACTGTCGACAAGGGTTGTTTGTAGTTGCTGCAAAGCCGGAAGATCAGACGGGATGCCAATCTGTGACATCACAAGCTCCCCGACCGTCGCTGCCGCTGGGAAGGTTAAGAGACCGGGTTTCGCCGCAATGAATGTCATCGTCGCGTCTGCGGTCAGCGTATTTGGATCGACCTGTCCGCTGTCGCAATCGACGCCGCTCGGACAATCTATTGCAAATATAAATGGACGTCGCGCTCGACAACTGCCGCTGCTGTTAACGGGCTTGATAGCGCCGGAGCCGTCTTCTGGCTGCTTGTGGCAATACTGTCTTACGCGTTGTAACAGGGCAGCAGCAGTACCTCGCAGTGGCAGCCGCAGACCGATTCCAAACAGCGCATCGACAACGACAGCCGCCTCAACCAGCCATTCGGCCAATATCCGGCCTACGCTGTCATCGGAAGCCAAAGCGACGGCGCAGTCAGCGTCACGAATGGCCACATAATTTGCATCATTTTCATTCCGCATTTCTAGCAGGTAGAGCCGAATATCGGCCGAGGTGTTGCTGGCCAGGTCATGCGCCATGATCAAACCGTCGCCGCCGTTATTCCCTTTGCCTATCAGGAATACAATGACTGTCGCAGAGTTGATCGCGACCCGTGTTCGTAGATAGGCGCTGGCCGCATTGCCTGCATTGAGCATCATCTGCTCGTAGCTTATGACGGAACGGTCGGCCGCCGCTTCAACCGCGCGCATTTCTGCGACACTCGCTACTTTGATCGCCATAGCGCAGTCCTCATTTGGCAATAAAAAACGTGTATCTCAATGATACACGCCGCGACAACCCAAACTAATATTCTGACTCAGGTCTCTCGCTCAACGACCGACAGCGCCAGGTCTTCCAGAGCTGACCTGGCAGGCGTATCCGGCAGGGCTGCGAGCCGGGCATTGGCGCTCTCGACAAGCATTGTCGCCTGCGCGCGCGCCTTCTCGATAGTATCGCCCTCAAGCATCTTGCGCTTTATGGCATCCAGCGGGTCGAACGCTTGAGCGCTGCCATTGCCATTGCCTGTGTGAAGCGCGACGGCGACGCCACGACCTTGCCTGACGTCTATCCCGCTTGTTTTGCCTAGGCTGTCTTCATCCGCCACAATATCGAGGATGTCATCGACGATCTGAAATGCCAGCCCGACGCTGAATCCAAATTCCGCAAGCGCTTCAATCTCGCTGTTCCCGGCGCCTGCCAATTTCGCGCCGATTGTGGCGGCGGCACGGAATAGAGCAGCCGTCTTTAGCGCGATGATTTCCAAGTAAACTTCGCGTGTAAAGTTATTATTCTTGACCGCGCTGGCTTGCAGAGTTTCCCCTTCAACCAATGCAGTGGCGGCCCGCGCCAGGTCGATATTGAGATCCCGAAAGGGCGCCATCAGCTCATAAACCGCAGTAAAAAGAAAGTCGCCAGTCAGCAGCGCAAAGGTGCGCCCCCAAATGGCGTTTACTGACGGCTGGCCCCGGCGCAAAGTGCCATGATCGTTGATATCGTCATGTACCACGCTCGCCGTATGCATTAGCTCAATCGCGGCAGCGGGTCTAGCTACGCTTGCAACATCGCTTCCACCAAGGGCGAGATAGGTCAGAAGCAGAAGGCGTGGACGAATTCGCTTGCCACCGGCGCTCAATATGTGGCGGCTCGCATCGCGCAAGACCTCAACCTGGCTATTTGTGACGTCGAGCATCGCCTGCTCAACGACGACCAAGCCTTCATCCAACTGTTTTGATAGTGTCGCCGGGCTTACTGCCATTCCCGTCATGACAAACTCCGGTAGGAGAATTGTGAAGTTCAGAACTATCTAAATCTATTTTACATTAAGCGCGGAATCCGTCAACGCAAACCGCTGTCGGTATGGTATCTCTTGCCTGTCGCGCCTGTTCAATCGGCGCATTTGCCAAGAGTTTGGCATAATTGAGTAATATGCAGGCGATCATGTTGTGCCGTAAAGTATGCCATTTCCAGCAGATTGGTTAGTCCAAAAATGCTGTGTCGTGCCGGGCGGCGCCAATCTTCGTTGGCCAAGCCGCCCAGCCGACTCATTGTGACGTGACGCTCTTTGCGGTAACGATGAAATACCTCCATCCCGTCATCGTGGCAAGCCGGGATATCGGGACCCGGCGGCGGTAGCGATGGAATAAAAGGATTGTCTTCGCTAAGTATAGTCTGCAACCGTTGCTGATGCACCTCGGTCTCTGCCCGCCATAGATGGCACAATATCTGCAAGATTGACCATTCATCAGGATCGGGGCGTTGCAGCCATTGATGAGCCTTTACATCGGCGAGCAGGCCGAAAAGCGCCGCGAGATTGCCCTTGAACTGCGGTTTGAGCATGTCGGCGGTCATTTCTCTGGGCTGGAGCTCATGCTGCCAATTCGGATTGCGCAGTCGTTTCAGAATTGGCTCCAGACCGTGCGTCGCGCAGACCTGCCAGGTGTTTATGCCGATGGCGCCGGCCGGCATTATATCGTTCTTTAGGCTGTCGCCGATAACAAGGGATTCGTCCGGTTCTACACCGACCCGTGCGACTGCCTCGGCAAAGTATGCCGGGTCAGGTTTGGCAAAGTGCATATTCTCGCTGTGCGTCACGAAAGCGAATGAACCGAGAAATCTCGACAACCCGGCCCATTCCAGCCGCCGCAGGACGGCAGTCTCTGGATATATCGGGTTCGTGGCAATCGCGATCAGAACATTGGCGTTGACTAATGATTCTATCAGCTGGTCGGCGCCGACCAGCGGCGAGGATAAGGCCCGCAGCTGGTTGTACTCGTGCTCGCAAAACGACTCAAGCGAACGTGATACCGCCTCGCGAGATATGCCCAGGCCATCAGCCAGGCAGCTAAACATGAGTTCTGCATTAGTTAACCGGCCGTCAGCCGATTCAATCACCAGCTTAATGCCACGGCGAAGCGCATCGGCCGCGCCTGTCACACCGCAACCTTCCAGGAAGTGTCGCTCAAACTGCTTCCGAAACGCGGCCGCAAACTGAGAATCGGGATTGTGCAGCAGGGTATTGTCGAGGTCGAGCAGAACAGCCTTAATCATCGCTGCTTTCCAATGCCTGCCGGAATATCTCCAAACCGGGATGCTCGTCCGGGCAGCCGACGTATGGATCGACCTTTTCGCCGTTCGTCAAGCAGATTGCTTCGACTTCCACACGCCTGATAAGGCCCAGGAATCCCGATTTGATCGTAAGCAATAGCTGAGTATTGGGGCTGGCATTGGCCAGGAGGATGTCCGGCACCGGGCATTTTGCGCAATCTTTGGGATGCCACCGCTCGGAATCGGGATTGTCTTTGGCGAGTCGGCATTCTTCCACGTCACGAGTATGACGATTGAAGTCGGCGTAATAATGCGGGCACTCGCGGCCGGCAGGTGTTTTCATCGTTGCTGCCTACGTTTGATTTATCCAGCTTGACGCAACTTGCGACAGCTTGTCCACTGGTCCAAATTGTACTGTGCAATCAGGAAGAGATTCAAGAAAGCTGGCGCCGTAGTTCTTGCTGAGGACGCGACTGTCAAATATGGCGACGACGCCTCGATCGCTGCGCCGACGGATTAAGCGTCCGAATCCCTGGCGGAAGCGCAATATCGCATCAGGCACGGCGTACTGCTGAAATGAATTTGTGTATGCCTCACTGCGTGCGGCAAAGATGGGATCGGACGGCACTGCAAATGGAAGCTTCGCGATCACCACGGCGCTAAGATCATCGCCAGGTATGTCCACGCCTTCCCAGAAGCTTCTTGTGCCCATAAGCACCGCCTTGTCCGCCTTCTTGAAACTCTCCAGCAATAGGTCCCGGCTCGTGCCGAAGCTCTGATCGTAGACCATGATATTCCCAAGCGTGAGCCGCGGCGTTATAGACTTGGATACCTCACGCAACTGAGCATAGCTGGTAAACAAGACCATCACGCGCCCGTCCAGCGCCGCTGCCAATTCAACAATCCCCCGCTCGAGCATCTTCTGATAGCCACCGCGCTGGTTGGGCGCCGGCATATCCTGGGGAACATACACCATGGTAGAGTTCTTGTAGTCAAATGGCGAACCCAAGGCGACTGTCTTGAAGCTGTCGGTATAAAGGCGCTCCGTGATATGCTCGAAATCTTCCTGCGTTCTTAATGTAGCGCTTGTAAGCACGATGCTTTCCAGGCGCCCGCTGAGGTATTCCTCCATCATCGGGCCGACATGCAAAGGCGAGATCTGCAGCTCCAGTCTTTCGACGCGGTCACCTTTAGTCAAGGCATAGACAGAGTTAGCCTCAGGATCCTGTGTATAGCCCTCCAACTGTTCGTGCAATTCCGCAAGATTCCGCCTGTGACTGCGGATTTCGCTGCTGTATTCGCTGAAGTCCGGCAGGCCGTATTGCTCATACCGTGGCAAGGCGGCGCAAAGATGCTCCATGGCGTCGTTGACAGCTAGCAAATAGGCGCCGAGTTGCTTCCAAGCCGCTTTGACTCCGGCGTAACTCCCATTATCTCGGTGCGAGTTTATCAACCGCATGGCATAGCGATTGTTCGCCTTCTGTTTGCTAGCGAAATCAAACATCGCGCTGAAATACAGACGGACAAACGTCCTCATCTGCGCAACTGTCTCGGCGATACTGTCAATAAATATCTTCAGTCGGTTGATCGCGTCCGGCGGCAAATGGACACGTGCCAGGCCATAAAACTCGCCCAGAATGCCACTCCGGCTGCCTCCCAGGTCACGCAGGCGCGACAGAATCTGCTGCTGGTCTATGCGCCGGCTCAAGCCATTGGTTATCGCCTCTTCCAGATGATGGGCTTCATCAACGATGAGGTTCTGATATTCCGGCAAGGCGCGATTGTCGATTCTGGCATCGGCTATCAGGAGCGCGTGATTGGTGATTAGGATATGGGCGGTTTCTGCCCGCTGGCGAGCGCGATAGAACGGGCAGGCGCCATCCATCTCGCTGGCGCAGCGAAACGTAGAGCAGCCTTCGTCCTGGGCACTAAGTCGCGCCCAAACTGACCATTCGCGTCCGCGAAGCGTAATCTCACCGCGGTCGCCCGATTCGCATTCTTGCAGCCAAACCAGAATTTTTGCCAGAGTCCTTAGTTCATCGAGATTGGCAGGTTTTCGCCGGCGCAAGGTCTCCAGCCGCCGCGGACATAGATAATTTCCACGCCCCTTCATAAGCGCTGTCTGCAACTCGGGACCAACCACATGCTGAACTTGCGGAATGTCCTTGTTGAGCAATTGCTCTTGCAGATTGATTGTATGTGTTGAGACGGTTACGCGCTGGCCGTTCTGCGTCGCCCATAGCGCCGCCGGAAGTAAGTAAGCCAGTGACTTCCCGGTGCCGGTGCCCGCTTCGATCATGACTTGATTGCCGTCGTTGAGCGCCGCGCCAACTTCCTGCGCCATGCCCAGTTGTTCGTCACGACTTTCGTATTCGTTGAACTCCTGAGCCAGTTTTCCGTCAGCGCCAAAAATGTCATTTATCGCCGCCAGCGAAAGCTCTTCGCGCCGCGCGTTGGCGAGATCCAAGCGCTGTGCATTCAGACGCTCGGCTTGAAAAGGGATTAACCTGCGCTGTTGGCTCCCCGACTTCAAACTGTTTTCGAGCGCAGCTTGGAAAACCTCTCGCAAGGCCCATGTCATGCCGGCGCTGGCGCGGACCACCTCTGCCAGAAGGTTGGACGGCAGTTGACACAAGCAATTCCAGAGTTTCCAGTACAAGTGCCCAGTCGCGACCGCATCATCTAAAGCGCGATGCGCGCGGGCGAGCTTGATGCCCTCCTGCGCCGCCAAGGGACCCAAGCCATAACGTGGGGCGGCGGGCAGCACGATCGTCGCCAGGTCCAAGGTGTCGATTCCCAAATTGGTCTGCAACAAGCCATGCTTTTGCATAAACGAGAGATCGAATTGCACGTTATGGGCGATAATTGGCGCGTCGGCAAAATAACGCTCGAGCTGTGGCAGCAGTTCCTTGATGACGGGAGCGTCTGCGACATCTTCCTGGTGTATACCCGTCAAGTGAGTGATGTCGCTAGGTATGGGAATCGATGGCTTGACGAGAGACTGATATTGGTCGACCACCACACCGTCGCGAAATCTTGCTACACCAATTTCAATGATTTCGTCGGATGCGGGATTCAATCCGGTCGTTTCAAGGTCGAAGGCGAGCAGGTCGCCGTGCATAGCATTCTCCCATCCGGGCAGCGTATCACGCGCAGTATAGCACAGGCCGCAGGCGCCTCCGGCCCGCAAGCAAGTAGTCGATGCTCAATGCAGAAGCTCGCGAAACTAAATCAACCGGCGCTGTCTTCATCGACTTCGTCAGCAGCTTCGCTTTCGTCAGTAGATTCAGTATTTTCCTCCGCTTGCGGGTAGCGGTCTTCCGCGTCGGCATACCAGCGCAACAGATCGCGCCGGATTATCGGCAGTTCCAGGATTGAAGCGCCGACGAATCCATCACGCTGTAACGCCGTCCAATTGCCATCATCGAAGATACTCCATAAGAACGCCTGGATACTGCTGCCAGCAAGCGATACTTCGTTGACGAGCAAACTGGCGCGGCGTGCAAGAGGGTAAGTGCCGTCCTCGATAGTAGCGAGACTGGGTTCGACACAGCCGGAGCCGCCGTCCACGGCGACAAGCTGGATATTTGCCTGCTCGTTATCGAGCACTGTCTGATAGTCACTCCAACTCATATAGGTCAAGCCACCGCTGACATTGCCAACCGCCGCCGCGCGGTACAGCGGGTCGAAATCCTTTTCCGTATCCCGACGTATGGGCGGGATAATCTCACCAGCCGTTTGCAGGAGAATATCGGTGTAGGCATCAAGCGAAGATAATCCGAAGAGCGTCAGCGCTTGATCGGGCAAATTGTCCTCTACGTTCGCCCAAGTCATGATGACCTCTGCCGAGTCAGCGCGCCAAACAGTATTGATCTGGTCGGTCGTCAAGCAGGCGGCATAGTCATCCGCCGCGTTTCCCACGAGTACTGTCGCCTGTGTACCCAAGTTTAGCGGCATTGTGACGATGCCATTCGTGGCGCATTCTGTCAACGAATTAGCCTCAGTCAACCCGTCCAAAGCCACGATATCGGCCTCGCCCTTGCAGAGGCTTTTGATGCCAGCTTTCACGCCCGAGAAACTATAGTCGACTAAGAGTTGCTCGCCCAGATTCTCGCTGGCGCGACGTAGCGTTGGCTGAGCGTTCGCCGCGCCAACGATATTGATCTCGCCGCTAAGGTCAGGGGGAATCTGGAATTCGCCAATGCTTCCGTTGAGTCGAGGATCGGTGTCGGCGTCAGCAAGGATTCTGGTATTCAATGCATAAGTAACACTGGATGGCGGCGTGACGCCGGCCGCCTCTATCGCTGCCGAATTGGATTCATCAATGATGAATTGCACCAGTTGGGCAAGATTTTCATTGTCTTCCAGCTGGGCACGGTTGACGTAGACATAAAGCGAGATGGCGAATTGGTAACTTTCGCTCTCGACGTTTTCAGCTGATGGCAGGGCGCATGCTCCGAAGTCTTCGCCGCCTACCTCCAGAAGAGTAACGGTGTCGATATTCGCCAATTCTTCTGTCCAGGGGACGATGGCCAGCGCGCCCGCCGTATCACTAACGCTGCTGACTGCTTCAGAAGCATCACCGAAGTGTTGGCCGTCAAGACGCAAGCCATCACCTGCCACCAAGCCGTCCACGACCACATACGCTATCGCCATTTCATCCGGCAGTATTACGGTCAACGGCAATTCGGCGCTTTCCTCACTGTAAAACGACCAATCGGCCATGACGTTGCTGGCGGTTGGCTTAAGCGAATCCTGCAACGCATCGAACTGCAAACACTGAGTGGGAACGTCCGAATGTGCCATAAAGGCGACAATATGATGGCCAATCAGAAGCTCGCTGAGGGCGACTTCATTGTCAGTGCAAACGCGGCGTTCATCTGCGCTCATCTTGCGCGAGGCGGATGCCAAATCTAGGTCACCGCTGCAAAACTGCTCGATGCCACTCGTCGTTCCGCTAGTTGTGATGTCAAGGTCTTGACCGCCGCTTGCCGCATCCAGTTTTTCGATTAAGTCGTTGACAATAGCGGAGCCAGTGACGGTGACTTTTTCCGGCGCTTGCGCCAGTCCGGGCCCGAGAACCAACAGTGGCAGCAACCATAAAATGACAGCGCAGAGTCTGATCTTTATCATAGAGGGAATTATCCTAGCCTGAGTTTGAGCTAACCCATGGATTGTACAATCAGGCCAACGATTGTAAAGCCATACTTTTCTGCTAAGATCGCGCGTAGATGTCGCCTTAAGCGGCGCGGCGACCACAAGTGGATTCCCCGGTAAGCTATCGTTCCTCTCGTCCAAAGGCAGGTGATGACCTACACCCCGAAGAGCGTGTTCGATCAAATAGGTGGTGAAGAGCCAATTGCCGCTATAGTGGATGCGTTTTATGCTTATGTCGCTGACGATCCGGTCTTGCGGCCGATGTACCCCGACCAACTTGATGCGCCGAAGCGCTGGCTCCGTCTTTTCCTGATACAGTTCTTTGGCGGTCCAAGACGATACTTGGAAGAGCGAGGGCATCCGCGTCTGCGCATGCGGCACTTTCCCTTTCCCATCGATCAACTCGCGCGCGACAATTGGCTTCGCCACATGCTGCAAGCCATTGACGACGCGGGTATCAACGAGCCCGCGCGCTCCCGGATGCGTGAATATTTTGACCGTTCCTCGGCATTCCTCATCAACCGCGCTGACAACGTCCGCATCGAGGAATAGCGCTCAGCGAGATTTATTCAGACTTCAATATGTATCGATCGAAGGCTTCCGCAGTCCATGGCAGCGCCGGTCTGAAGAAATGCTCGTGGATGGCTTGGGCGAACACCCTGATCTCATGTTGCGCGTCGCCCGCCATCCGCAGACGGAGAAAATGCATCAAATTATGTGCGTCGATCTTGGTCACCCAAGTGTAATAGACGCTGAAGCCGGGCAGAAAAAGGCGCGCCATCTCTTTCGACACGCCTAGTTCAAGCGCCTCCGAATAGAGGCGAAAACCCTCGTTATAATGCTGCAGAAGCTTCTCTGTCAATTCGTCGTTTTCCGTCGGCGGGAATGATCCTTCACTGGCCTGCTTATTGTCTTTGCTCTGTTTGCGCCAAACGTCCGGCACATAGAAGTCACTTTCGTGGAAGGGTGTATAACGCCCCGACTGCGCATTCATGTTCCATGTACGATGCCGAACCCATTGCCACCAGGTCACAAGCGGCGCTCGGACTCGAAACTTGAACTCCACCATTTCGAAGGGCGATGTATGCCGGTGTCGCAGCAGATACATCAGCAATTTCTTGTCGTGCTCCGGGCCCTTGCTTTCACCCAAAAAGCTGACCCGCGCAGCATTGACGATGGCGAGGTCGCCACTTACTTGGGAAGCAGGGTGGGGCATCAGGTCGACAAGTTCAATCCAGCCTTTGTCAAGCACCTCAACGCGCTTGCCGATCAACTGCTCCGCCATTTTGCTCTCCACTTTCAGTGCGCCAATTCGGATAGTTGGCCGATGGCATCTACGATTGTATGAGTACGCCGCGTTCCCGATTTATGTGGCTATGCCAGCTTAATGATCTGACTATTCTGGTCCAGCTTTTCCAGAATAACACGCCTCTATGTTGCCAGGCTCTGCAAGGCCAGCCGAATGCGATCTTCGATACTTTCGGACGCATCCCTTGGAATCGTCTGAATAGCGGCTTGGGCCTCTACTACGCTGTATCCAAGCGAAGTCAAGGCATCCATCACCTCTGAAACGGAGTCATCTTCGACAGCCAGGGGCACACCGTCCAAGCCAGCCGGGAACTTATCCTGCAACTCCAGCACGATCTTTTGCGCTGTCTTCTTTCCTATGCCAGGCACTCGACTAATGATCTCCGGCCGGTCATTCGCAACTGCGTGGCGAATATTATCGACGCTCAGTGTGCTCAGGATGCTCACTGCCAGTTTGGGCCCAATGCCGCTAATCTTCAGCACTGCATCAAACAGCTCGCGCTCGCCGGCAGTGGCAAATCCGTAAAGGTTTAACGAGTCTTCCCGCACAACGAGGCGCGTAAACAAGAAAACACGATCGCTGTACAGCCGTTCTATCGTGCTGAAGGGGGCGATAACTTCTATCCCGACACCTGCTACATTTATGACTACGTGGTCGGCTGCCTTGTGGGCGAGGTATCCCTCAAGTGTGGTAATCATGAGCGACGGCCTTCGTTAGACCATTCCGATATTGTGCAGGCGATAACTATGCAAATCTGTAATGGCCACCGCCAATGCATCGGCCGCGTCATCCGGGCTTGGTACCGTTTCCATCCCTAGCCATACACAGACCATCCTTTGCATTTGCGCTTTGTCGGCGCTGCCATCGCTGCAGATCGACTGCTTAATGACATTAGGCTTGTATTCGGCGATCGTCACGTCGGCCATATTCAGCGTAAGCAATACCACGCCGCGAGCTTGAGCTACCGTCATCGCCGTGGTGACATTTCGCGCGAAAAACAATTCTTCGACAGCTGCGCGGTCAGGGCGAAACTTTTCGATTAACAAGCGCAATTCACTGTGAATCTGTTGCAATCGCTGCGGCATCGGCACATTCGGCTTGGTACGAATTACTCCATGGTCCAACGCTTCCAGCGAGCCATCTTCGTGCTCGCGGACCACACCGTAGCCAAGAGATGCCGTGCCGGGATCAATGCCAAGCGAAATCATCTAAGTCTCGTATGCCGCCAGGATTTCGTCAGAGATACTCAAGTTGGAGGCCACGGTCTGTACATCGTCCGATTCCTCCAACTGCTCGAGGAGACGCAAGTTCTGCAGCGCTTTACTCTTGGATATATCCAATTCGTTCTGCGGAAACCAACGCAATTCACTGTCATCTAATTCGTAGCCGGCTTGCGAAAGGGCTTGTTCTACCGCGGAAAATTCATCGCGCGGCGTGTAAACCGTAGAGATGCCGTCTTCGTCAACAACATCATCGGCCCCTGCCTCCGCCGCTTCCATAAACAAGTCATCAAAATCACAGTCGCCTCTGACTGTGATGTATCCCTTTTGATCAAATTGCCACATGACGTCGCCGTTTGTCGCCAGGCTGCCATCGTACTTGTTGAAAGCATGCTTGATCTCAGCAAGCGCTCGGTTCTTGTTGTCGGTCAGAATCTCAACGATATAGGCGACGCCTTCAGGACCGTAGCCCTCGTAGAGAATCTCCACCAGTTCACCGCCGGCGATTTCTCCCGTGCCTTTCTTAATGGCGCGCTCGATATTTTCTTTCGGCATGTTTGCAGCGCGGGCCTTGGAAATCGCCAGCTTTAACCTGGGATTGGCGCTCTCGTCGCCACCGCCTTCGCGGGCGGCAACCATGATATCGCGACCAAGTCGAGTGAAGATTTTCCCGCGCTTGGCGTCTTCGGCGCCTTTCTTGCGCTTGATAGTCGACCATTTGCTATGACCAGACATTGCAGCGCCCCCTCCTTGGCAATGACAGCGGATGCAATTGCGCGAATTATACCGCAATTCCTTAACTGTTATACAGGCTGCAATGCTATAATAACTGTGCGACCTTTGTTTGAGATTGTGGTCTGATGGACATCATGCAGCAGGCTGAAGAAGTCCTCGAAGCGGCGACCGGCGAAGAATCGCAGTTCCGCTACGATGGTCCAATACCACCAGACAGAATGGCCTGGATTGTCATGCTCGGTGCATTCGCACTGTTTTGCACCGTCACGCTTTCTACAGTTTTCGGCGTTTATCACTATCTTTTCCGTTCTACGGTCTCCATGACAACTACGCTGCAAGTGGCAACGGGCACGATTGGTATCGTCCCAGGCGCCGACCCGACGGTAGTGGCTGTTCGTGAAAATCGAGCCTTGTCCAACTCCGTCACTGGCATCAGTACCGATTCGCTTTCGCAGGCCACCATCTTGATACGAGAGAGTGTAGCAACAGATGCTGAGTCGGCAATGCTCGTGGCAGCGGTTACTCTCCAGGGCGATACCCAGATCACTTTCAACAGCGCAAATCGTCCCCGCTTTGAGTGGAGCCAAAACCCGCAGCCGCAACATGTGCAATTCTCGGGTTTGAAGGGCGAGTTGGATGTCCTGGTAACGGGAGTAGGCGACCGACCATTCCTGATGGAAATATACTCGGATGATCTCAATACGGACAAAGGCGTACTTGTGCAGATCCGTAGCAACGGCCGGTATCGTCTCAGCGTTTCGGAAGACGAAGTCCGCGTACTTAACCTCTCCGGCGAGGCGCTTGCATTCTTCCGTGATGATGATATCCGAAAAGAGAATGTGAGAAGCGAACAAGAATTGGTCGCGCGAATCGGCGCGCGCAGCCTTTCTATCCACAACACTACAGAAAACGTGCTGACAAATGGCAGCTTCAGCCTGCTCGAGGGCAGCCAGGTAACAAGCGCGCTGACAGATTGGCAGTGCAGCGTGGTACAGGAGCAGGCGCCGCCGGGCAACTATTCTTTGGTGCGATTCGATGGCAGGGTTGGTCTGCGATTGCGGCGGCTTGATAATGCCCAATCAAATGGCGCAGTACGCTGTACCCAGACCTTTGCGGGAGAAGGCCTGCCTGTCGGTGACTACGATTCCTTGCGCGTATTGACCACCTTCAGAACAAACTATCAATCGCTAAGCGTATGTGGACGGGCTGCCAGTGAATGCCCGCTCATGCTGCAAGTCTCATATTTTGACGAGGAAGCGCGCGGTATCCAGCACTGGTACCGCGGCTTCTACTATGGCGACGTTGGATCCCGTGATGCCAGAAAGCGCTGCGACAGCTGTATTGAGGACCACGTTGATATCAACCAGGCAGTGTGGTACACCTTTGATTCCGACAACCTTTTTAACTTGTTTGCCGACAGCGACAAGCCCGAGCGCATCAAGTCTGTCTCGTTTTACGCATCAGGCCACCAGTTTGACACGCTAGTGAGCGAAATGATCCTTTTGCTCGGAGAGTCCGCCGCCGGCTAACCGTGAAGCCGTCTCGTTCTAAATTGTCCTGTTAGAGGTCAAATGTATGTCCGAAAGCCTCAACGACATATTGCTGGTTGCGACGCTATTTGCGGCAGTTGTCATCGCCGCCTTTTGGCTGGCTATAGTGTTGTGGGCCTATCGGGACATGCGCTCTCGCTCGCGTGATCCGCTGGCGCAGCTGCTGGTTGCTATTCTGGTCTTCCTTCTCAATGGGCCCGGGCTCTTCATATACATACTCTTGCGGCCTCGTGAAACGCTATCAGCCGCCTACGAGCGCTCGCTGGAAGAGGAAGCGCTTCTGCAAGAAATCGAGGAACGGCCCAGCTGTCCCGGCTGCGGACAGCGAGTCCAGCACGACTGGCAGGCATGCCCTCATTGTCATCATCGCCTGAAAAAAGCCTGTGTAAATTGCGACTACCTGCTCGAGTTGCCCTGGAATATCTGTCCTCACTGCACCACCAGCCAAGTGAATTACACATCGGATGGGACTATCGCCACAGGCTCGCGCCATGTCAAGCCGTCTGAGCCAACGCCAATTGACGCAAAATGGGTTGCGTCACAGGAGTTGGACTAGTTCAGAATCCATCACGACATTTCGCGAATTGAATTGGAAATAGTGGAAGCAGGCGTTTAGATTTCGCCTTCTTCGCCGACGATGTGGATCTTGATGAGATTCGTTCGGCCGTCTATGCCGAAAGGCACACCAGCGATGATTACCAGCCGATCGCCGCGCTGCACCAGGCCTTTGTCATACGCAGCCCGAATGATGATGCTAATCATTTCGTCTACTGTCGTAAACTCAGCGACGAGCAATGGAATGACCCCCCACACCAGCGCCATTCTCCGTTGCGTAGTCGCCATCGGTGTCATGCAGAGAATTGGCGTCTTGGGGCGTTCTTTGGCTACACGCCGGGTTGTATAGCCGGACATGCTCGTGGTGACAATCGCTTTTGGCTTGATCACTTGCGAAATGTCAAAAGTGGCTCTGCTAATCGCAATAGATGTATCTTCGGAACTCTGGCTCTCGACATCGCCGACCGTGATTGTGGCAGGCGCGCGGAGACGCTCCAGGTTTCGCTCGGCAATTGTCGCTATCTCGCTCATAACCTCGACCGAACGAACCGGATAGCTGCCGCTAGCGCTTTCTGCGCTTAACATGATGGCGTCGGTTCCATCCAGAATTGCATTGTAGACATCGCTAGCTTCCGCGCGGGTTGGACGCGGATTGTCCGTCATTGATTCGAGCATTTGCGTCGCCGTGATGACTGGCTTGGCGGCGGCATTACATAGCTTGATGATGCGTTTCTGATGGAAGGGAACTTCCTCGGCCGGCGTTTCTATGCCAAGGTCGCCGCGCGCCACCATTATGCCGTCGCAGACGTCGATTATGTCTTCGATCTTCTCTAAGGCCTCGCCCATCTCTATCTTGGCGATGATTGCGGCATCTTTGCCCAACTGCGCCATCAGCGTTTTGAGCTCGCGGATGTCGTCGGCATTTCGGACAAACGACATCGCGATATAATCGCAATCCTGCGCAAGAGCAAATTCAATGTCTTCACGATCTTTTTCGGTGATGGCGGAGAGTGTTAATCGGGCATTAGGCGCGGAAACACCCTTTCTGGACTTTAACGCGCCGCCCACAACGACATTACAGAGGAGATTTCGCCCGTCTGCTTCTACCACGCCAAACTGCAGATTGCCGTCGTCAAGCAAGAGCGTCGTGCCGGCTTGAATGTCCTGGACAAATTCAGGATGAGGTAATGATATGACCCCGTTCGCTCCAACCAATTCGTCGCTAGTTAGCGTAATTGTATCCCCGATGTTTAGCATCATTGGCTCAGGCTGAAGCCTGCCGAGACGAATCTTGGGACCCTGAATATCACAGAGGATAGCGACCACGCTGTCTTCTTCAAAGGCGATCCGGCGGATATCCTCTATTACTTGGCCATGCGTCTCATGATCGCCGTGGGAGAAGTTGATGCGGGCCACGTTCATACCCGCGCGGATCATGTTGCGCATAACATCCGGGTCGCGGGAGGCCGGTCCGATCGTGGCTACAATCTTGGTGTGTTTACTGCACAAGCTCAGTTGCACGCCTGTCCCTCTAAACCCTGCCACACGCTCATTCTACATCGGCGTTTAAGTTGGTAAACGCTGCCATTCCCGCATAGCTCGCCGCGCTGCCCAGACGCTCTTCGATTCGCAACAACTGATTGTATTTGGCGATTCGGTCAGTGCGCGCCGGGGCGCCCGTTTTGATCTGTCCGCTGTTCATGGCGACTGCAATATCGGCTATCGTATTGTCTTCGGTCTCGCCGCTTCTATGGCTCGTCACTACAGCCATATTGTGGCGCTGCGCCATCTGACCCGCGGCGAAGGCTTCCGTCAATGAGCCAATCTGGTTCACCTTGAAGAGCAGGGCATTCGCTGCCTTGTCTGTGATCGCTCGCTTAACCTTTTCCACGTTGGTGACCAGCAGATCATCACCGACAACTTGTACACGGTCGCCGATCTTTGCCACCAGCCGCGCCCAATTCTCCCAGTCGTTTTCGTCCAAACCATCTTCAATGGAAATAATCGGATACCGGTCGCACCAGTCACTCCAGAATTCGACCATCTCTTCGCCACAAAGTTGCCGTCCCTCGATTTCAAGCTTGTAAACGCCGTCTTCGTAAATCTCCGAGGCAGCAGGGTCGAGCGCGATAAATACCTCGTCGCCGGCACGATAGCCGGCCTTGTCGATCGCCTCCATTATGACATCCAGGGCGGCCTGATTGCTGCCCAGGCTGGGCGCGAAACCGCCTTCATCGCCGACCGACGTTTGATAACCTTTACCATGCAGGACCGCCTTCAGCTGGTGATAAATTTCAGTGCCCCAACGCAAGGCTTCGCGGAAACTGGGCGCGCCGACAGGCATCACCATGAATTCCTGGAAATCGGTGCTGCCCACCGCATGTTTGCCGCCATTCATGATATTCATCATTGGCGTGGGCAATACATGGGCATGGATGCCGCCGAGATAGGCATAGAGAGGCAGCCCGAGACTATTAGCGGACGCATGAGCCAGCGCCATCGATACACCGAGGATCGCGTTTGCGCCGAGCCAGCTCTTGGTCGGTGTGCCATCCAGTTCAAGCATCAATTCATCAAGCGCCTTCTGGTGATAGGGTTCGAGACCGCAGATTTCGGGCGCAATAGTGTCATTCACGGCAGCGACTGCTTTCAGGACCCCTTTGCCCAAATAACGTGACTTGTCTCCGTCACGCATCTCCAACGCCTCATGCTCTCCGGTAGAGGCGCCACTCGGTACTATAGCTCGACCAAGCGTACCGTCAGACAAGTGGATCTCGACTTCTACAGTCGGGTTGCCTCGCGAGTCTAGAACCTCGCGCGCGTACACCTTGCTGATCCGCGGCATCCAATGGCCTCCTGTGTTCTGTGGACGACTTCACACGAATGAAGCCGACCTGCAAATATGACAAGATATGATAGTACACCATCACCGCCAATTACACCTGCAATCACTGGCAAGCAACTTCAGGACAGAGTCATATCTTCAATATGCTCAGAGAGAAATCTCATGTGGGCAACCGGACCGCTTACACAGCAGCCTTTATGGAAAAGGCCATAAGTCTTGCGCATTGAAGGACCCCAGGCAGTTGGATTAGAATGGCGTTGCCAAAATGCTCATAGGGAAATCGACGGACATGAGGGAAAACCGCGACGTATACCTCGACCATTCCGCTTCAACGCCTGTGGATCCCCGTGTGCTGGAAGCTATGATGCCCTATTTTGGGGATATTTACGGCAATCCAACTTCAGCGCATCGCTATGGTCGGGCGGCCGAACGCGCCATTGAAGACGCTCGCGAAACTGTTTCCGCGGTCTTGAATTGCCAGCCCAACGAAATAGTCTTCACCAGCGGAGGTTCGGAAAGCGACAACCTGGCGATTCGCGGCGCGGCTTGGCGGGCGCGCCAGCACAATACGCCGGCCCGGCTGATTACCTCACCGGTTGAACACAGTGCTGTTGCCAATACCGTGACGCAATTGAGCGACATGATGGGCTTTGAGTCGGTCATCGTGCCCGTAGACCGCTTCGGTCTGGTCGATACAGCAGCATTCCGTCAAGCCTGCGAGCAGGGCGGCGCCATCGCCAGCATAATTTACGCCAATAACGAACTGGGCAGCATCAATGATCTGCCCGCATTGGCCGCTATTGCCAAGTCCCACGATCTTCTCTTTCATACAGATGCTGTGCAGGCGGGCGGACAGCTGTCTCTCGATGTCAATGAGCTCGGCGTTGATATGCTCAGCTTGTCGGCGCACAAATTCTACGGGCCAAAAGGCGTCGGCATACTCTACGTCCGCCGGGGCGTTGCATTGGCTTCAGCGCAAACGGGTGGCAGCCACGAAAGCGGGCGGCGCGCCGGCACATATAATACACCCTTCATCGTTGGTCTTGCGCGCGCGCTTGAACTTGCGCATCAAGAGAACGCGGAACGACTAACTCATTTTCGACTGATGCGCGATAGACTGATTATTGGCGTCCTGGCTCGAATCTCCGAAGCCAGCTTGAGCGGGCGCCCCGAGCAGCGTCTGCCTTCGCATGCGAGCTTTGTTTTCGATGGCGTGGATGCCAATGCGCTCTTGATGCACCTCGACATGAATGGCATTGCCGCGAGCAGCGGTTCCGCCTGCTTGACGGGCAACCCGGAACCATCAGACATTCTGCTGGCGGCCGGCTATACCGCCGACCAAGCGCGGAGCGGACTGCGCCTATCCGTCGGTACGCATACGTCAGCGGCAGACATTGACTACACCGTCGATGTCCTCGTTGATGTAGTCGAGAAATTGGGCCAGCTGAGTCGCGAGCGACTGACATGAGCCGGTCGAATACACGCGTCGTCGTCGCTATGAGCGGCGGAGTGGATAGTTCAGTGGCGGCGGCGCTATTGGTCGAAGCCGGTTACGATGTCGTCGGCATGATGATGCGGCTCTGGTCTGACCCGGCTTTGGGCGGCGCCGAGCACAACCGCTGCTGCACTCCCGGTCAGATGAGCGACGCGCGACGTACTGCTGACATGCTCGGCATCCCATTTTACGTGCTGGATACAAAAGACGTCTTCCGCCAAACGGTCGTTCAATACTTCATCGATGGGCATCGAGACGGTTATACGCCCAATCCATGTCTGGAATGCAATCGCCACATCCGCTTCGACTGGCTGCTGCGCAATGCCTTGGCGCTGGACGCCGAGTATCTGGCCACCGGTCATTATGCGCGCATCACGCCTGACGAAAACGGAGGCTGGCTTCTGCGCCGAGGCCTGGATGCCGACAAAGACCAAAGCTATGTCCTGAGCGTAATGGGGCAGGAGCAACTAAGACACACGCTATTTCCCGTCGGTGAATATCCCAAGTCTGAAGTCCGCAAACTGGCCGTTGAACTCGGACTGGATGTCGCCGGCAAGAAAGACAGCCAAGATCTCTGTTTCCTGGGCGACAGTGACTATCGCAATTTCTTGCGCCTTCATGCCCCGGAGGTTGCGTCGCCTGGACCTATCGTGACCAAGGATGGCGACTTGCTCGGAGAACATCAAGGCTTGGCGAACTACACCATCGGACAAAGGAAGGGCTTGGGCATCTCGTTTCATGAGCCGCTATACGTCCTGGCAATGAACGCTATCAACAACACCCTGGTTGTCGGCACACGCGACCAGCTGGGACGAGATCTACTGACCGCTGAGCATGTCAACTGGGTCAGTGGTTCACCAGTTGCAGCCAGCTTCCGCGCTGAAGTTCAGATTCGCTACCGCGCGAAACCACAACCCGCATCGATCGCAGTGCGCGACCTTGACACAATGACCGTTTGCTTCGACGAGCCGCAGCGCGATATTACACCCGGTCAAGCCGCCGTTGTCTATCAAGGCGATGTCTGTCTGGGCAGCGGCGTCATCGCCAAGTTCGAAGAGGCCGTGGGCGCGTCAAGCTCCAGCATACAATCCCTGTAATACTGACCTAGTCTTCGGTTGGCCGCCTAGGCATCGACCGGCGCTACAGACCGAAAACCAGCCGGCTGATCTCGCTTGGGAAAAGCATCACGACGTAGGTGGCTACCAGAATATATGGACCGTAGGCCAACGCGGTATAGCGCTCATATTGCAGCCCACGCAGGCGAAGTTGCGCCAAATAGAGCAGGGCGCCTGCGCCACCCAAGAATATCGCCAAAACCATCGCCGCCAAGACATTGGGAACGCCCAGGATTAAACCTGCCAGCCCCATTAGGTATACATCTCCCAGCCCGAACACGGTTGTCTTGACGCCCGGTCGACCTGCCAGACGGCCAAACAATATTCCGCCAAGATAGACTAACCAGAAGCACAGGCCTCCGCATATTCCGCCAACAAGCGCTGATAACAAACCCGGCGACGGCTGTGGATAAAACGCAGCGTCAACTAGCGCGAGCCCAGCCGCCAATATCACTGGCACGATCAGAATACGTCTGTGCTCCAGATCCACTACCGCGAGCAATACAAAGGCTGCCACATAAGCCTGCCAGATTAGCCGATGCCCGACAGGCACGGAAGCATCCTCACCCGTAGCGAGCTGCATTGTCACCACCAGCCCGGCAAGGGCCAGTTCAGTCAAAGGCTTGCGCCAATTTAGCTCGGAGTAGGGCGGCTTGGCGCGCTTAATTTCAAAGAGGAAAGCCGTAACACCGAGCCAGCAGTAGAATGGCCGCAGGCTGCCATCGTCATACCGCGGTCGCCGCGGGAGTCGTCCGTAAGGCAGGTCGTCAGCTAATACATTGATGCCGCCGCCGACCAGGATAGCGATTATTGCAATCAGAACGACTTCCACGTGTGCAGACCCCAATGCGTCTAGGGCACGGGCGCGAGTTCTGGCGCCGGCGGCAGCAGCAAGAGCGAAATCGCGACCAGAAGCAGAAAGCTGGCAATGCCGACGACTGCGATCGCGACTCGCTGCCGCGTGGAGAATTGACTGCCCTCATCGTCTGTCGCGCCTGTCTCAAAGATCAATTCGATGGGCGACACAGCGTTCCCATCAATCCGCCAAAGTTTCAGCTTCGGCCGGGCATGCTCAAGCGATATGATCAAGTGTAGAAGCTTGGCGTCCAGCGCGGCAGCGATATCAGTCTGCGATGGAATCGGCGCCGACCGCGGATGTGAATGGTAGATGCCGATCCAATCCAGGCCGGCCTCGTCAATCGCCTTCATCGTCTTGAGTTGTTCTTCCGGCGCTAGACGAAAGTGTTTCGAGGGCGTAGCCGCGTTGTTCCGCAACGGAATCGCGCGCTTGATACTGTTGCTTTCGCCGGCCAGCAAGCCACAAGCTTCAATTGGCGCGTCCGCTTCAGCATGATCGGCTATCTGACTCGCGACGGCATACGCTATTCTCATCGCCATCTTTAGGTCGTTTCCGCCGGAATCCAAAAGCTGATCTCGGCAGCGTCTTGCGGTGGATCGCGCGATTCGTAATATAGTTCAGCCGCTAGCTTATATTCCCCGCTTGGATCATCCACACCGCGGATATGCATCGTGAATTCGTTATCGAAATGCATCGTAGCGATGACATCCAGGTCGCTGACCAATAGTCCGTCGAATCTATGCGCGGTAATCAACAGGTTGGGTCGTTCCTGAAAGGGCGTCAGTTTTAGATTCACCTTGACGCGAAAACGGTCCCCATAGGGAGTGGCGCGGATTTCTTCGATTTTGACCTTGTGCTTGGGCTGCGGCACCAGATTGGCATCATTGAATAGATTGATTTCCACGGATCAGCGTCCTTGCTTACAAGCATCTCGAAGGGCAACTAGAGCATCCAAGGCACTAGACAATCTCTCGGCCGGAACAAAGATGTGATCGCGAGAATACGCAGCGAATACCAGAATGGGAACACCGGCATTAGCCAGCGCTGCGCCGATTCTTGCGATGAATCCAATCAAGTCCGGCTCGAGCGCTTCTTCAAACGTGATCAGCCGATAGCGTTGCTCCATAACGTTTGCAAAGCGCAGGCGCTCGCCAAAATTCTCGTAGGCATCCTCGCGCAGCAACAAAGTTACTTCATCCTTGTCGACCACCAGAGCGCTGAAGGGAAGGCCAGCTTCGGCGATGACTCCGGCCGCCAAGGTGACGCCGTTCGCCGGCAGACGCAGCATGCGATAGGCGGATTCGTCGACGTATAGCGCACTGCTGATCAGGACTTGCTCTACGGATTTTGTCACCTGCGTCTACTCGGCAAATTGAAAAGTGGATTCGGCATAATATCTAATGCTGCGCGTGGCGTATTGTTTCCGCAGCCACAGCTGCAGCTCCTCATTCTTGTCTTCAAGAGGCAGGTCTGTCTGCAGTCTTGCCATCGGATAGTTTACGTTAAGCGCTCGACCGTGAACAATGTGTCGGCTGACACCTGGCGGAAGATACGCGCCTGCTACGGCGGCGTCAATAATGTCCTGCGGTTCATACGCGGGAAACATGACCAAGGCGAATCCGCCGGGAAATAGCGACCATATCTGTCCCGGGTCGCTAAGCGGCGTCCGATATAGTGTCGCTGCATTGTGATATGTGTTCACAAACTTGATGAGTGTAGCGTTTCTCTCCACCAGACCCTCAGCGGCGGCGTGAATGGAATAGACCGGACCTTCCCGCAGCAGAATCTGCGCAACCGCGATTGAATCCCAACCTGACCGGATATCTGTGTTGCCGATTGCTTTCAATTCTTGCAGAAGTCCCTGCGAATCCCAATCCGCCACGACATGCTGCCAGACGCCCAGCTCCACGAATTCGCTATCGTAGTCCACGATCTGGGCCAAAATATGTTCATAGCCAAGCAAGCCCATGGATACATGCCGATTGGAACCGTCCATCAGCACATAGCGCCCGTCCTTGATATCAGCGACAAGCGGCGGGTTGGTGAAATACTCGGCGCTCTTCAGACGCTTCATCAATGGCTGCGATCGCTGGACATCACTTTTTTCATGCGGCAAGATGGCGTCTACGCGTACAATTCTCAATTCCGGCGATGGAGCGCTTATCGGATTCGAAAACATCGACTTCCCGAGTAATATATCCCATAGATCGCGACTAGCGTAACATGAACCAGGGCACGGGGCAATTGCGCCGGCGATTCAAACGATACAAGGACCACATCATGGGCGCGCAGCAGCAAGGTGCGGATGCAACTAGCGGTCGTTGGCTGGTGATGCCACGTACTCTGTCCTTCATACTGAATGGCGATGATGTGCTGCTGATGAAGCGCGCGGCCCACAAACGCGTCTTTCCAAATCAATACAACGGGCTGGGCGGTCATATCGAACGTTTTGAAGATCCCGCCAGCGGCGCAATCCGCGAGATCGTCGAGGAATCCGGCCTCGACGTACATTCGCTTCGTCTCCGCAGCATCCACAATATTGACGCCGGCGAAGAAACCGGAATCTTTCTTTTTGTTTATACTGCGATAAGCGATAGCCGTGAAATCCTGAGGGAAAGCGCTGAAGGCACACTTGAATGGATTCCGATTGAGCGGGTTGACGAACTCGATCTGGTCGAGGATTTGCCGCTTATCCTGCCACGCATCCTACAGATGGATGACGATGAGCCACCGTTGAATGCGCGCGTAAGCTATGATTCGTCAGACCAGATTGTCCTGCGTTTCCGAGACAATGCCTGAGATGAAACCACGATTCATACGCAGCGCAGAGGAGATGCAAGCGGTACCAACCCGCCTGCCAATGCGCCTATACATGCGTGTCGGCAAAGTGCGCGCAGATGAAGCGCTGAACTGTTCTTGCGCGGCCGCCGATCTTGACGGCATGGATATCGCGGAATCATTGAAAATGGCGATGAATCGGTGGAAAGCAGACGGCTTGAACGTGGACACCGGCCGGGTGGATTACGAGCGATTGGCGCGCAGCCGGGTTATCGATGACTTCCGCCCTTTAACCGCAGCGCTGCGAAAATTCGATCCGGCTCAACTCTCTACCGACGATCAGCGCAAGTCCTTCTGGATCAATATCTGCAACGTCTTGCTGATCCATGGCGTCACCGCCTATGGCGCGCGGACCTCGCTCTGGGATATCCGCGGCGCTTTTGAACGAATCGCCTATGTCATAGGGGGCTGCCGCTACAGCCTTGATGACATCGAACACGGTATCCTGCGTGGCAACAAAGCGCATTTCCTCATCCCAGGGCCGCGCTTCGCTCGTGATGATCCCCGTCGACAACATGCCATGCGGCAAGTTGATCCGCGCATTCATTTTGCCTTGGTCTGCGGCGCCAGCTCTTGCCCGCCAATCGCAGTCTATCAGCCGGATAAGCTGGACGCGCTGCTTGACCTGGCGGCGAAAACTTCATCAACGGCGGCGGCGTAATCGTGGATAGACCGAAGTCGACCGCTATCGTTTCCCGCGTTTTCCAGTGGTACAGCCCGGACTTCGGCGGCAAGTGGATGGGCATGGGGAATCGCGCGCCTATACTGAGATATGTCGCGCCCTTCCTCGAAAACGACGATCGCGAGTACCTTTCTAGTCGGCCAGAAGGCATTCGCGTCCGCTATCAAAAGTACGATTGGGCGCTGAATGTCTGAGTCGCCGCAGACCAATGATGTCATGCCGGTTGCTCCGGTGGAACCGAGGAAGCCAAGTCTGTTTCGCCGTCTGGGTTGCGGTTTGGTTCTGGCGTTATGGTTTCTCCTCTTGCTGACCCCGTGCGCGCTCTTCTACCTGGCGGCCAACGGTGAAATCCGTATTCAGCATAGCGATATCCCACAGCCGGATTCGCATCCGCGCCTGCTCATATCTCTGATCAGCGGCCAGGATAATCGTGGCATTCAGGTCACGCGCTCTACAATCTCAGGAGACTTTGCCGGCTCACAGGTCTGCGTTGAGACTGCTGTCAGCTATATGTTGTGGGAGTCGACTTCGGGAGACCAAAATGTGAGCTATTGCGATTGTTACCAACGCGCTGATGACACTGAAGCCTGGATGCTCACGTCGACGCAACCTATGCCATGTGTACAGGCGCAATAAGGCAGCCTGCACAATTATCAGGAATCCAAGATGGAGTTTCTTCAAAACATCGATCCAGCTCACTTGCCCTTCATCGCTGCTGGTTGCGCCTTGCTCTGCATCGTCGTCTTCATCATTGGCTTTCTATTGCAAGCTGTAAGCAGCATCTTTGACGTCCTCTTCGGATTATTTGAGGTCCTGATTGATTTGCTGCAGAGCGGTCCCGTCGCCTGGTGCGGTTGCCTGTTTGTCCTCGGCGCTGTGATTTCGCTGGCTGGCGCAATACTCCTCGTGCTCAATGCGCCAGAAAGCTGCGCCGCCTATCCGACGAATTTCTGCAGTTGGCTGGGCTTTCTGCCTTGAGAATGCATATAGCAAATCCGTAAGCCAAAAAATACTTTGCTATGCTAAACAAATTTTGCTAGAATGGTGCATGTCTAGCACCTTGGAGTTTCTACATGGCAACATCGTCAATTTCACTTTCCCCCGCTGAAACCTACTCCGATATCGACAAGGGCAGTCTGTGGCTGCGCAACAGACGCTGGGATCTCTTCTTCATCACATTGAGCGTAGTCGTCGTCCCCTTGCCTTACGCCTTGTATTTGCTTGGCGTTCATCTCGGCGTCGAAGACGATACCAGCCGCAATCTAGTGAACTTTTTTGTCGCGGTCGCGATTGGCGGTCCGCACATGATGTCCACCTTCCTGCGTACCGGTCTGGATGAGCGCTTCAAGGAACGCTATCCCACCCTGATTCGTTCCTCGATCATTATCCCGGTCATTGTCATTTCCCTGGCATTTCTGAATCTCAGCCTTATGCTGACCTTCTTCTTCTTCTGGGCATCACTGCATGTGCTGCATCAAGTGACCTACATCGTTGAGCTCTACAATCACAAAGAAGCGAAGTTCGTGCGCAGAAGCGCGCTGAGTTCGCTCGCCCGCCTGATAGATTACGCTGTTGTGCTGACCAGCCTATTCCCCGTCGCCATGTGGAAGATCAGCCAAGGCGCTTTTGAGATCGGTCAAAATGACCTGGGCGAGGCGATTCCCGATCTTTTTCAGCAGCCGGATAATCCCTGGTTCTTCATAATCGTATCGATCATTTTCGGCACGGCGCTGGTTTCGTATGTCGGCAAAACAATCTACGAGTACTATCACGGTATACTCAACCTGCCGAAGTTCGCCTTCGTATCGCTGACAGTATTTGTCGCCTTTCTTACGCCCCTGCTGCCCAATCTTGATACGGCATTTCAGGGGCTCAATACATGGCACTCATTCCAATACCTGGCGATCACCTTTTACATCATCAAGATTCGGCAAATGGTGGGTGACCTGGATCAGAACGCGCCGCTGGTAGCGCGTTTCAGCCGCCGAACAAAAGACGCGCGCGCTCTATACGGTTTTAGCGCCGCTCTTCTGATTGGCTCAGCTGTCATCTTTTTACTTGTCTACGGTCTGGCCGGCATTGTGAAGCCAGAGATTGACGGCAATACGCATTTCGATATCGCCTACTACACAGCCATACTATCGTTTCTGTGGATTCACTACTATCACGACCATTTCCTCTTCACCGACTTCGAAGCTCTCGATGGCGCTTTCAGCGGCTGAAGAAGACGTACCACGATGCAGCTGCCTCAAGGGAAGACTTCCTGCACCCATTGCAGCGGGTCGACATTGACACCGTTCAGCCACAATTCCCAATGGAGATGCGGTCCTGTGCTGCGGCCGGTTGAGCCGACCGTGCCAATGACCTGACCAGAAGCGACGATTTCGCCCGGCTGAACCAGCGTTTCCAGCTGATGGGCGTAAAGCGTATATACGCCCCAGCCATGATCGATCACCGTGGTATTGCCCCGGATTTGCAGCCGGTCGACCATCGTGACTTGACCATCAGCCGCCGCCAGCACCGAAGTCCCGGGCGCGCCTGCGAAATCTACGCCATGATGGTAGCGGTCATACTCACTGCCGTTGTAAGAACGAAGCGTACCAAAAACCGCATTCATCGCCGCCGCAGCCGGCAAACTCAGCGAATTGATCCAGCTCCGCTCCGGCGTAAACGCGCTCGTCTGCGCTAAGAGCAGAGCGATTTCAGCTTCCTCCACGGCCGGCGCCAATAGCTCGTTGTTGTTAATATTAATGGTCTGGTAACCGTAGCCGCCTCCGATGACCTGTAAGTTAGCGGCGACGGTCTCACTCTCATCGTCGGAATATCGTATCTCGAGCGCAAGCGGAAAGACAGCTGTCTCCGTAAACATAGGTACGCCGACCAGGATATTGTGCCGCCTGCCCTCATCCTGCGATATGACCCTCAATTCTTTGCCCAGAAATTGCCCGCCGAGCGCGATGGATTCACTCGTCAGAAGCTCAATGCGGGCGCTGCGTCCCGTCTCCAATACGAGCGGGCTTATCGTGAAGGCTTCGACCACATCCGGCAGATCTTGCGCCAGCCGAGGAAGTTGTATGCCCGGGATGATCAGCTGTTGACCAACGTGAAGTAAGCCGGGGTCAAGCAGATTATTGGCCGCGACCAAGGCCTCAACAGTCTGGTCATAGCGCAAGCCGATCTCAAAAAGCGTGTCCCCGCTCTTGACTGTGTGCAAAAAAGCATCGACCGTATCACCATATTCGGAAAACGAGTGCCGGGCGCCGCTGCCGGGCGAGGGCGCGGAAACGGCGGCAACATCGCTATCTTCTGCCGTAGCCGAAGGTTGGATCCCGACCGGTGTAACTTCCTGCGGCGCCGCGCCAGCGACAATGATCAACTCCTGGCCGATGTAGATCGACTCAGCCGATTCCAAGTTGTTTTGAGCGATCAGATCGGCTTCGCTACGGCTATAGGCAGCCGCAATGCTGGCGAGCGTTTCGCCGGCAGACACGATATGGGTCAGCCGCTGATCAAAACCAACCGTTACAAGTGGGATAATCAAGCGCTGGCCCACCGTGATGCTGTTGATGTCGGTGATGCCATTCGCTTCGGCAACTTGCTCAGCAAAGAGGTCATAACTTAGGGCGATTCGAAAGAGAGTCTCGCCGCGTTGCACTACGTGAACGGTAAATAGCGAGTCGCTCTGCTCTTGCCCAGTCACAAAGATTCTGAACAGGAATGCGCTTAGAAGCAGAATCACTAGGCAAATTCGGATCTGGCTGCTCAAGCAATCACCTCGTCTATACGCAGTTCATCACCAATCTGCACCATGTCTAAGATCGAGGGATTGGCTTCAAAATAATACATCGCCGGAGCTTTCGGCACATGGGCGAATCTCCAGGGCTTTGCCAGCTTCATGTCAACTACAATGAGCTCGGAGTCGAGCCATACGACCCCAATGGAGAATCGAAGTCCGATAGTATGTATCGCGGCTGCCACTCGACTGGGCGACGCGCACACAAATATGACACCTTCCTTTTCAGCCAAGCGCCGCCTGAATTGTAGGCCGACCAGACGCGACAAAAAGCCCGCGCAATAGCTTGCGCGAGCTAATATGACCTGTCCAGTCCGCATATTCACGACCACTTGCTGCGGGCTCATCCAGGAATGGTCAAGACCTGCCCCAAGCTCAACTGATCGTAATTCGTGATGCCATTCAGCTGTGCCAACTCGACCACGCTCACTCCAAAGCTGGCAGCTATGCCGAAGAGCGTATCACCAAATTGCACCGTATACGTCACCGGCACTGCCGTCGGCGCCGGCGTCGGTGTTGCCGGAACTGCTGTCGCTTGCGCGCCCTCTTGGCTGCCTGATGTTCCACTCGCGCTCGGAATCAGCAATTCCTGACCCGGGAAGATCCTGCTTGGGTTGGTGATGCCATTCAGTTGTGCAATTGCCGCGACCGTCGTATTAAATTGAACCGCGATTTCGCCCAGTGTATCGCCTACCTGTACAACATAAGTGACAGTCGTCAACGTGCCTGGATCTGGTACCGGCGTAAATGTGGGGATGGGTGTTGGCGTCGGCGTCGGTGGCACTGCAGTCGGAATGACGAGAATCTGACCAACATCAATCTGATGCGGATTCGCGATACTGTTCTGCTTCGCCAGGAATTCCACAGTCGTGCCGTAGCGCGCCGCAATCACCTCCAACGTATCGCCCGGCAGAATCTGGTAGGTGACCGGTGTAGCAGTCGGTGTTGGCGTGGATGTAAAAGTTGGCGTGATTGTTGGCGTAGCCGTAGCCGTATTTGTCGCCGTAGCCGTCGGCTGTTCACCTGAGGCGCTCTCTTGTGTTTCCGGCAAGTTTACGGGAATTATCAAGCGCTGACCGGTATAGATCAGATTGGCGGCGTTAAGTCCATTGGCACGATTGATCGCATCAATTGCGCTGTCATATTCCAACGCCAGCGCGCTAACTGTATCTCCCACGACGACAATGTGCACGACAGTATCAGGAAATTCTTGGCCGATAGGCTCTTCGGCGCTTTCGCCGCCGACCGTTGGCTCAACTGTGACGGTTGGAGTTGGACTTGAAGCGATTGTCGCTGTGGCAGTCGGAGTCAAAGTCGGCTCTGGAGTCTCAGTTGGCGTCGGCGATGGTTTATCTTCGATGTCGCTTTCAGCGGGACTCCGCACTTCGCTTTCCGCGGGCACCTCAGTATCAGTAGCCGCCAGTACGATGGGCGCCGTTGCGGTTTCTGTAGCTGCCAAGGTCGCGGTGGCTGTCGGTGTCTCCGATCCGCCCGCAACCAACAGATCGGCGTTGGTTTCTGACGTTGGCGTTATTTCCGCTTCACTGACCGTCTCGCTTGCCACTTCCAAGACCGCATCGTCAAGATAGATGTAATTGTTGGCGCGCGGCTCGCCCACCGTTGATTCCACAAATACCGTGATGGTGGAGTCCTCGGCGGTGGCGATGACGGCGTACTGCCGGTAAGCATCGTAAAAGAAGGTGGCCGCCGTCGACCAGATAATGTCTTCGCTGGCGCCATCAGTACCGCCATTGGGGTCGATGCCCACGCGCAACACAACATCGCCGGGATCTTCGCTGATATCGGCGTCTTGAAAGCTTGAAGACCAGACATGCGCATAAACGCTGAAACGATAGGTCGTCCCGCTCGTTACCGAATCGACCTCTTGATAGATACCGCCGTGATGTGTCGCGAAAAGAGTGAAATGCTTCTGAGCGCTACCTTCTTCATCGAGGCGAATTCTGTCGGTCTCTTCGTCATAATTGGGATCGTGATTGGCGAACGACGGACTGGTCTCCGTCGCCGAGACGTGCCACGGCGTCCATCCATCCGCGACATTGCGTGGTTCGGCGCCTTCCAATTCAACGAAATCGCCTTCGAAGTCGCCGTTTTCCAGCAAATTTTCTGTTGATTCGTCCTGGCTCAGAGCAATACTTAACGAAACAATGATGAGTATGATGAAAAGCGCAGCCACTCTTTTGCTCATCGTCTACCCCCACTCTTGGGTCGCGTGATTCTCTTTCTAAGACACTATCATATAGTCTACTCAGATTTAGAAAGCGCACAAAGCTATATGCGCCTTATAGCTTGAACATGATTGTCACTTGAGATTGTTGGGCGCGTCGCGTAACCTTGCCCTGCCGGACTTTACAGGTTGTCGCCGCGAGATACTGGCATAGTACCTGGCGACAAGTAGAGCGCTCTTCGTGCTCAACAGGTCCGCGCCGATGAAATCACCAAGAAAGCTGATCGAATGCGTGTCAGTTTTTTCTTGACAGAAAGTCATTCAATAGGCACTAGCCGATACAGTCTGACCTTTTCAACGCAAGCAGCCATGCTGATGATGCTGATTGTGCCAAAGGGTCAACCAAACGGCGCAAACTGCGGAGGTCCAATTTCTTGAAGCTGCATGAGTATCAGTCCAAATTCCTCTTCCGTGACTATGGTATTCCCGTCCCACAAGGCGAGGTTGCCTCGACGCCGGACGAGGTCTTCGATATCGCTGAAAAGCTGGGCGGCGTCGTGGTAGTAAAGGCGCAGGTTCACGTCGGCGGTCGTGGAAAAGCCGGTGGCGTAAAAGTCGCCGGCAATGCCGCCGACGCCCGTCAACACGCCGAAAAGATTCTCGGCATGGATATCAAAGGTCTTACTGTCGAAAAGGTGCTGGTGGATCCCGGCGCTGATATCAAACAGGAGATCTATCTGGCCATAACCAACGATCGAGGCGCTGGCATGCCGCTCATCATGACCTCGATGGAAGGCGGCATGGATATCGAAGATCTCAATCGGGAACGCCCCGATGCCATTATCCGCGAACACATAGATCCGATCCTGGGTCTGCAAGCCTATCAGATGACTTACATCGCCAGCGCGATGGGAATGCCGCGGGCGCAATGGCGAGATTTCGGCAAGATTCTGCACGGTCTATACCAGTGTTACGTCAAGAGCGATGCCGAGCTGGCTGAGATTAATCCATTGGTCATCACTGGTGAAGGCGAATTGCTTGCGGTCGACGGCAAAGTGATCATCGACGATAACGCTCTCTTTCGGCAGCCGAAATTGACAGCCGATCGCGATACCAGCGACGAACCCAAGTCCGAGCGCGAGGCGCGCGAAGCTGGTATCACTTACATCAAACTTGATGGACAGATCGGCTGCATGGTCAACGGCGCTGGCTTGGCTATGACGACAATGGACATGACCAAGCTCTATGGTGATGCCGACGGCATTGGTCCCGCAAACTTTCTCGATATCGGTGGCGGCGCGACGCCGGAGCAAGTAGCGGCCGCGCTGCGCATCATTCTCTCTGACGAAAATGTCAAGTGCGTCCTCTTCAACATATTTGGCGGTATAACCCGCTGCGACGAGGTCGCCAACGGCATCTTGACCGCCTATAACGAAGTCAAGCCGACGGTGCCCATGATCATTCGTCTGCAAGGCACAAATGCAGCCGAAGGCAACAGAATCATCAGCGAGGCGCGAATCCCCAACATCATCACTGCGGAAACGCTGACCGAAGCAGCAAAACTCGCGGTCGCCGCGGTAAAGGAGCAGGCTTAAGATGTCGATTCTCATTGACAAGCGCGCCAAGGTATTAGTGCAGGGCATCACCGGCCGGCAAGGCGGATTCCATGCCAAACTGATGATGGAATACGGCACTGATGTCGTCGGCGGTGTCACACCCGGTAAGGGCGGCGAATGGTTTGAAGGCAAACCCGTCTTTGACACAGTTCGCACCGCCGTGGAAACGACAAATGCCGACGTCAGCTTGGTCACGGTGCCTGCCCGTTTTGCCGCCGACGCCATTATGGAAGCCGCTGACGCCGGCATCCGCTTGGTTATCTGCCTCACCGAGCACATCCCGGTGGCTGATATGATGAAGGTGGTCTCTTTCTGCCGAGGACGTAATTCACGTCTGCTTGGACCCAATTGCCCCGGCATTATGACACCTGGTCAAGCCAAAGTCGGCATCATTCCCGCCATGGTGGCAACACCGGGCAATGTCGGCGTCGTCTCAAAGAGCGGCACGCTGACATACGAAGTCGGCTTCGCGATGAAGAACGCAGGCATCGGCATTTCAACCATCGTCGGCATCGGCGGAGATCCGGTCATCGGAACCACCTTCGTCGAAGTCCTGGAGATGTTTGAAAATGATCCCGAAACCGAGAAAGTCGCTCTCCTCGGCGAAATAGGCGGCAGCGCGGAAATTGTCGCCGCTGACTTCATCAAGAATGCCATGACCAAGCCGGTCGCGGCCTTTATCGCCGGGCGCAGCGCGCCACCCGGCAAGCGCATGGGGCACGCTGGCGCAATCGTCGACGGCGGCGAAGGTTCAGCGGAAGAGAAAATCCAGGCATTGGAAGTTGCCGGCGCGCGTGTGGCGGCCAATCCGGAAGAGATTCCCGGTTTGCTCGCCTAGTGCCCTACTCCAGAATTACGACTTTGCCGGCCTCACTTCGTGATGACGGCGGCAACGCGCCTCATAAGACTCTTGTGCCCCTACCAAAATGATGGAGTCGTCATAAGCCGCGGGCGCGCCGTCAACCAATCGCTGCGTCCGGCTGGCCGATTCCCCGCAGACTACACAAATCGCATGCAGCTTGAGTACTTCCTCAGCGATACTTAGCAGTTGCGGCATAGCGCCAAAGGGCTCGCCCCGGAAGTCTGTATCCAATCCCGCCACAATCACGCGGATATTGAACTCCGCAACCATGCGCTGCACAACATCTACTATGCCTGAATCTAGGAATTGCGCCTCGTCGATAGCAACGACCGTAGTCTCGCCGTTGGACTGCTCCAGAATCTCTGCCGCAGATTCCACCGCAATCGCATCTACCGATTGTCCCGTATGACTGGTGATGCTCTGGATTCCGTAGCGATCGTCTAGTTTGGGCTTGAATACCTTAACTTTCTGCCGCGCGATTATCGCACGTCTGACCCGCCGGATCAGCTCCTCGGTTTTGCCACAGAACATGCTGCCGCAAATCACCTCTATCCGACCGGAATCATGCTTCATTTTCCGCCCTCATTTGGCTTGTCCGTTCTCCGGCGCCATCTTGGGCATACGATACCTTGGACGTGTCTACGCAAAACAAGACGGTCAAAGCCACGCCTTGACCGTCCCTCAAATCGACTGCTTGGAATCAGTTGCTTATCTGATAACCCCGGCCGCGGAGCGACTTCTTAATATCGCTAACTACTTTGCGCCCGATGCCCTGAATTGCCAGGATGCTGTTCTCATCATCTTCATCGCCAAGCCGCTCAAGCACATCAGCGACGATCTTGATACCGTTGTCTTCCAGGATATTCGTGTAGCGGACGCCGATATCAAGGTCTCCAATGGGCAGATCTAGCGGTGTGCGTTCTTCCGAGACGCTGTCAAGCGTCGTGCGTATCTCGTCGCGCTGCTGCAATCGCTTCATGAATTTATCGACGCGCCCCTCGGTATCAACAATGCGCTGCTCACCAGTATAAAACGGGTGACAATTCGAGCAGATCTCGACCGTCAGCGAGTCCACTGTGGAGCCGGTGGTCCAGGTTGTGCCGCAGGTCATGCAGCGTACCGGTGTTTCATGCCACGCCGGATGGATCTTCTGTTTCATTTCTTCCTCCGCGCATCTGCGGCTCTATCGAGTAGCGCAAATGACTCGTTCCGCAATGCTAGTTTAGCGACTGACCCGTCTTTTCATGCGTGTCATAAACCGAAATGCGCTTCTGCCCGTTGCGGCCGCGCATCTTTTCAAAGGTGACAAATCCAGGACGAGTGGCGAATATCGTATAGTCCTTGCCCATATCAACACCTTCGCCCGGATGGAACTTGCTGCCGCGTTGCCGAACAATGATATTGCCGGCTATGACGAATTGCCCGCCATAATTCTTGACGCCGAGACGCTTGGAATTGCTATCGCGACCATTGCTTGTTGAGCCGCCGCCTTTTTTGTGTGCCATGGCTGATTGCCTCCCTTTAGCGAAGTCTTAGACTTGAATATCGTCAATGCGGAGCCGAGTGTAATACTGGCGATGTCCCTGCTTGCGCCGATAATTCGTGCGCTGACGGTACTTGTAAACGATGATCTTCTTGCCGCGGAACTGGTCGACGACAGTTACACTGACCTTGGCGCCTTCCAAAGTCGGCTGGCCAATCATTGTCTTGTCTTCATTTGCGACCAACAGCACATCGGCAATATCGATTGAATCGCCAATCTCATTGGGCAAGCGGTCCACATCTATAGTAGAGCCGACCTCCGCCCGATACTGTTTGCCGCCACTGCGAATAATGGCATACATCTGGATTCCCCCAACCTTCTCTTCTAATCTCCGCGACAAACGCCTGGCATGGCTTCGTGCGCGGGGAAAATTGGTCCTACATCAAAAACCCCACGGTTTCCGGCAGGGCATCGTTTATTCTAATGGACGATACGACCGGCAGTCAAGCATGACTTTAGCTGTGCGGCGCCTACGCGACGAACATTGCATCTCCAAAAGAGTAAAACCGGTAGTCCATTGCCTTCGCCGCTTCATATGCCTGCAGAAGCTTTTCGCGCCCAGCAAAAGCGCTGAGCATCATCAGCAGCGTCGACTTCGGCAGATGAAAGTTTGTAATAAGCGCATCCACTACGCGCCACTTATAGCCAGGCGTGATAAACAGTTCTGTATTCGCTTCAAAGGCGACGACAGGTCGCCACCAGCAGACGTCGCTGCTACTTGCTGGATCGCTCGGATCTTTGCTTGCACTAACGATTCCGGCTGTCTCTAGCGTCCGCGCTGAGGTCGTGCCGACCGCGATAATTCGACCGCCCGCTAGTTTGCCGTCGTTTATGACGTTTGCATTGCTCTCGTCAAGACGGGCATATTCGCTATGAATCTTGTGCTCGTTTACGCGGTCAACGGTGACCGGCTGAAACGTATCCAGCCCGATATGCAAGGTGCAAGTCGCCAGTCTGACACCCTTTATCCGCAGTTTCAGCAGCAACTCGGGCGTGAAATGCAAGCCGGCGGTAGGCGCAGCCGCCGACCCTTCAATCCTGCTATAGACCGTCTGATACCTTTCGTGGTCAGCCAGAGCAGCGCTGATGTATGGCGGCAACGGGATCTCACCCAATTCGCTGAGCAGCCGCCTGTCAAGCGCTTGACTGAACTCAATGATTCGCTGCGCGCGCGCCAGTTCGCCCGTAATCGTACAAGTAAGGCTGGAATCGGCGAATTCCAGTAGCATGCCGGTCCTGACATTTCTGCCGCCAACTAGCGCCTGCCAACGCCATTCGTCTTCCCGCTTCAGCAGCAGAATCTCCACAGCGCCACCGGTCTCGGCTTTGCGAGCTTTCAACCGCGCCGGGATCACTTTGGTATCGTTCAGCACCAGAACGTCATTCGGCTGCAACATGTCTTCAATGTCGGAGAATACGTGATGTGAGACCGCGCCACTTTCACGATCAAGCCTCAGCAATCGCGATGCGTCGCGCTTTTCAAGCGGCGTCTGCGCAATATATCGGGCCGGAAGATCATAATCGAAATCGGCGACTTTCATAGGAGGCGCTGCTGCCCGGCGTCATCCTGTGCGGAGTAATCGATGCCCAGGTGCCGGAAAGCGTGTTCCGTACAGATGCGTCCGCGCGGCGTTCGGTCAATAAAACCCTGCTGAATCAAGAACGGCTCGTAGACGTCCATGATCGTAGCGCGGTCTTCACTGATCGCTGCGGCTATCGTATCCAAGCCCACCGGTCCGCCACCGAATTTCTCGATGATGATGCGCAGGATACGCCGGTCCACATCGTCCAGTCCGAGTTGATCGATTTCCATCAACTCCAGCGCATCTTGCGTCGCCTTCATCGTGATTATGCCGTCCGCCCGCGCTTCTGCGTAATCCCTGACGCGCCGCAGTAAACGCAATCCTGTTCTCGGCGTACCTCGTGCTCGGCTCGCGATTTCAATGACAGCCTCGTCGCTGATTTCAACATCCAGCAAAGCTGCCGCCTGCCTGACGATTTTCTCCATCGCGTCCTGATCGTAGAAATCGAGCCGAAAACGCGCGCCAAATCTATCACGCAGGGGGCCCGCGAGCAGGGCCAGTCTAGTCGTCGCGCCGATCACGGTGAATCGCGGCAGATTTAGCCGCAGCGTCTTGGCGGCCGGTCCCTTGCCGATCACGATGTCGAGCACGAAGTCTTCCATTGCCGGATAGAGAATCTCTTCCACGGCCTTGCCCAAGCGATGTACCTCGTCAATGAAGAGAATGTCACCCTTCTTCAAATGAGTCAGAATCGCGGCGAGGTCGCCGGCGCGTTCAATGGCAGGTCCCGCAGTGATGCGTATATTTCCCTGCACTTCGTTGGATATCACGTAGGCAAGCGAAGTCTTGCCCAAGCCCGGCGGACCGTAAAACAATATGTGGTCGATCGGCTCGCCCCGCGCCGTAGCCGCTTCAATGATGATGCTTATGTTTTCGCGCACTCGGTCTTGGCCAACCATGTCAGCCAGCCGCTCTGGCCGCAAAGCGTAATTCTCGCGCTCGCTTTTCCTTTGCCGCCCACTAACCATTCGCTCTTCGTCAGGCATTCAAGACCGGCCCACATCTAACTATTTACCGCTGAGTATAGACCAGCGACTAGCCGTTTCAATGCTTGCTTTACAGACCGCCTGTCAACTCGTAAACTAGTTGAAGAGCCGACCGCGAAAGGACGCGACCCGATGTCCGCCAACTTGCAAGTTTCTGCTCATCCATTGGTCAAACACAAACTGACGCTCCTGCGTGATACCGCCACCGACTATCGCAAGTTCCGCGAACTCGTGCGAGAGCTTGCGCTGCTGCTATGTTACGAAGCCACCAGCGATCTTGCCTTGGCGCCCGCTACCGTCAACACGCCGATGGGTGAAGCAAAGGGCTGGCAAGCCAGTGAAGTCATCGGCGTCGTTCCGATTCTACGCGCCGGCTTGGGTCTCGTTGACGGCATTCAGGAGTTGCTGCCCAACGTCCAGGTCTGGCACATCGGCTTATATCGCGACGAAGAATCCCTGCGCCCGGTCGAGTATTACAACAAGCTGCCGGCTGAGCCCACAGTTCAACTCTGCCTGGTCTTGGATCCCATGTTGGCTACGGGCGGCTCTGCCATCGCCACTGTAGACATTCTCAAACGCTGGGGCGCGAAACGTATAAAATTCGTCGGCATCCTCGCGGCGCCGGAAGGCGTCGACGCGCTTTCGACCGCGCACCCCGATGTAAATATCCACATCGCCGAGTTGGACGAGCGCCTCAATGAAATCGGCTTCATCGTGCCCGGTCTCGGCGATGCTGGCGATCGCATGTTTGGCACCTGATGCTGACGCACCTTGCCTTCGTCGTAGTATTCAACTCCGCCCTGGCGACAGCCCTGTTGGCGATACCTCTCGTACGCCTTCTGAGTTTTCGCTTCGGAATATTTTCTGTCCCCGGCGGGCGCCGTCAAGAGCCAACTCCCGTGGCGAAAATGGGCGGCCTGGCCATCTTCCTCGGTTTCACCGTTGGCATCATCGTGGCTCAATATGTCGCGGTAGAAAGACAAGATCCCAACGAAATCATCCGTTTGGCCGGCCTTATACTCGGCAGCGCCATAATAGTTATCCTGGGAGTCGCTGACGACATTTTAGATCTAAGTTATGTCCAGATATTTGCCGGGCAGGCTTTAACATCCGCGGTCGCCATCGCCTTTCAGATCTTCATTGAATTCTTCAACAACCCCCTCACCGGCGCGCAAACAGATCCCTGGTCCCCGGTGATTACAGTAGCATTGACCTTATTCTGGCTGGTTCTGATGATGAATACTGTCAACCTGCTCGACGGCTCGGACGGCTTGGCTGCCGGCATCGCCTTGATCGCCAGCATTGTACTCTTTCTCAACAGCGCGCTGCTGCATCAGCCAGCGCAGACCAGCGTAAGCCTCCTGCCGCTGGCCATGACCGGCGCCCTGGTCGGCTTCCTCATCCACAACTTTTTCCCCGCCCGCGTATACATGGGTGGCAGCGCCTGGTTCCTCGGCTATGCGCTGGGCACGCTGAGCATTATTGGCGGCGCAAAAATGGCGACCATCCTGCTGGTTATGGGTTTGCCGCTCATGGACCTTGGCTGGCAAATGGTCAGCCGCCTGCGAAGCGGAAACAATCCCTTCCGCGGTGATCGCGGTCATCTGCACTTCCGCTTGCTCGATTCCGGCATCTTGACGCCGCGTCAGTTAGCGCTTTCCTATTACGCTTTTTGCGCGCTCTTCGGTTTCCTTACCTTGGTCACCACCAGCGAATTGTTTAAGTTCATCGCGTTTGCCGTCATGCTCATCTGCATCGCAATTGGCTTCATTGCCTTGGGGCGCAGCTCGGCCTTGAAATAGTCTACTGCGCGTCGTCGAAGTACTTGCCATCATCAATATTGTCGGCTTCGTCGTCCAGCGCTTCATATTCCAGCTCGCTGCCATAGCTGTCGTCCGATTGCGCTGCGTCAGCGGACTCACACCGTGACGGCTTTGGCGCCGGCCGCGTCTGACTGCGCTTCTTGACAGCGCCTACAACGATAAAGCCGCCGGTCGATTCCGCTTCCGCATCAGACGACATACCCTTTCTATCCACCGATTTCGGCTCGCTTGCTGATTCTTTTTCTGCTGACAAACTCGCGCGAGAGGCCATCACAAAGGGACGTGCAAAGGGTTCCGCTTCCTCTACTTCGAGATCTTCATACCAGTCCTCGTGCCGATTATCTCCCGAATCCTGACTGACAAACGGACGAACAAAGGGCGCGAGTTCGCTGGCGCCGCGCTCTTCGTCGACATGACCGTCCGCTGGCGTCTGCTCCGCTTCAGTATAGTTTCGCCCTATTTCCATCTTTGGTGAACTTGTCGCTTTCGTCGTCTTTCGGCTCTGCGACAAGTTCGGAGCGGGCGGCGGATTCACTTTGAGTTGTGGCGATCTCAAAACCATCTGCTTGGTTGCCTTGAGATTCTGCTCAGATTCTGACGCCACAATCTGATCTGCCGCCTCGTCAACCGCGGAGTCGTCCAGATTCACGACAGAAATCGCGCTGCGGCTGACCGGTTCTCTGCCCGGCGGTCCCGGTATCGGCAGCTTGATGTCGTAAATCGAAGCGAGCGACCTGGCCGGCCGTGGCTTTGGCTGGGCGTTCTGTGACCTCTGCGACCCATGTCGTCGATTCAACTGTAGTTGCTTGGCTTCGGCGCGCGACATCGTCATCATTTTTCCGTCGCGGAAGCTGACACTCCTGTTCGAAACGCGCTCAATCGCTGCTTCAACAATTCCCAGCGCAAACACCGCCAAAACGGTGACGAAGAGAACTTGAGCCATGACCAATCCGACGCTGCTCATCAATCCTTCAATAGCGACCTCAACGGCCGGATTTGCCGCGCCGCCTAGACGCCAAAAGACGAGCGCCAGCAGAGGACCAGCAACAAAGACCGTCACCTTTTCGCGCTTGTCTGAGCGTCGCGAAAGTGTGGGAAACATGGTATTGGCGATGACAAAAGCCAGATAGAACCAGAGCCAGACATCCGCTGTCCGCATCAATGACGACAAAGCTTCGACCACTCCGTCTATCGAGCCGGCTGCCGCCACTCCCAGCAATTCCTCCCACTGGAATATGTGAACGGCGATCGCCCATAACGCCGCAGATCCGGCTGCCACCGGGCTCAACTTGATTAAGAGGCGCTTTGGCCGTCCTGTCCCTTCAGCCAGCCGGACAAAATTCAGTCTCAATTCGCCGATTTCTTGCTGCTCCGGGAATCGAATCGACCGTTCCGCGCGCACATTAAGTACGCCCGCCGCCAGCCAAAGCGCCAGTTCATGCAAGGCGATTCCAGGCAAGAATAGAATGTAGTAGAGGACTGTTGTGGTCTGGTAGTTGTTGCTAAGCAGCCAGCCGACTTTGAAAATATGCTGATGCAGCCAGCGCTCACTTAGGCGAAACAGGAAAAAGAGCAGCCCCAGCCCAAATGCCAGGGCGAGAAAATCCAGCTCTTTCAGTTCACTGTCCCTTCACTCGCGCCGCGATTTCGATAAGCGCCGCGAAGTCGTCGACCTGCAAGGACGCGCCGCCGACCAAGGCGCCATCGATATTTGGCTGCGTCATGTATTCGTCCATGTTACCGGGCTTCACGCTGCCGCCATACTGGATTCGGAGTCCGTCGGCAATCTTGTCATTGTAAATTTCGCGCACAGTATTGCGCACAGCGCTATCGATTATGGCATCCGCCATCTCGCCACTTGCGCTCCGGCCTGTGCCAATCGCCCAGATCGGTTCGTACGCTATGACTACATTCTTCATGTCGCTCGCGGCAATGCCGTCCAGCGCCGCGCTGACCTGTGAACGGACAAAGTCAACCGTTTCGCCGGCTTCATTCTGCGCAAGGCTTTCTCCCACTGCGATTATCGCGCGCAGTCCGCCAGCCAAAATCGCCTTGGCTTTTCGGTTCACATTTATGTCAGTTTCGTTCAGGTAGGCGCGGCACTCCGAGTGACCGACGATGACATAACTGACATAGGGGCGCAGCATCTCGACCGACACTTCCGAAGTATAGGCGCCATCAGTCGCCCAATGCCCGTCCTGCGCCGCCACCTGCAGCGCTGACCCTTCCAGCGCAGCGGCAACCGAAGTCAAGGCGAGAAAGGTCGGCGAGACGACTCGCTCGACATTTTCAAAGCGCTCGACTATTGGCGCAAGTTCTTGCACAAAGGCGACCGCTTCAGCCGGCGCCTTATTCATTTTCCAGTTGCCAGCGATGATCGGCGTTCTTGCCATGGTCAGCTTCCCGTCTTTGCCAGTCTATACCCGCAATTCTACCAGCGAATCTCTCGCCTATGCCATCATGTTGCCGTCAATATCCGCCTGGCGATCGTCTAATGCGGCGATGCCCGGCAAGTCCTTGCCTTCGAGCAATTCGAGGCTCGCTCCGCCGCCGGTTGATATATGCGACATCTGTGTCGCCAAGCCCGCTTGTTCCACCGCCGCCGCCGAATCACCGCCGCCGATTATCGTAGTGGCGCCATTCTTTGTCAGAGCCGTCAATATCTTGGCGACTGCGATAGTGCCAACGGCGAAGGTCGGCTTCTCAAACACGCCCATCGGCCCGTTCCAGACCACCGTTTTCGCGCCCTGCAGCGCCGTCTCATAGGCCTCGACTGTTGCAGGACCGATATCCAGCGACTGCCATCCCGGCGGGACGTCCGTGTTCGCGCCGATGATTCGCTGATTGGCCCGGTTGCTGAAGGCATCAGCGATTCGCTGATCAAGCGGCAGCCTGAGCTTGTCGTCCGCGGCAGCCAGCAAGCTGCGCGCCATATCCAGCGCGTCCTCTTCCACCAGGGAATCCGCCATGTCTCGCCCTTGCGCCGCAAAGAATGTATTCGCCATGCCACCACCGATCAGAAGCGTATCCACCTTGCCCAGCAACGCTTCGATGACATCTATCTTGCCGGAGACTTTGGCGCCGCCCAAGATCGCCACAAAAGGCCGCTTCGGCTCTTCCAGTGCCGTAGCCAGATAATCGATTTCCTGCTCCAACAGCAATCCGGCCACCGCCGTCAAATACTCCGCCACGCCCACATTGGAAGCATGGGCTCGATGAGCTGTGCCGAAGGCATCGTTTACCAAGATTTCACCATGCGCCGACAGCTGTTCGGCAAAGGCGCTATCGTTCTTCGTTTCGCCACTATGAAAGCGCGTGTTCTCCAACAGGATTACACCACCGGTCGGTAACGAAGCTATCGTTGCAGACACCTCGCTGCCAATGCAATCGTTGGCGAAAGCGACATCAGTTCCTAACAACTTGGCGAGAGCCTGCGCAACCGGCGCCAGAGACATTTCCCGGGCGCGTTCGCCTTTCGGGCGACCCAGGTGAGACATCAAAATCACAGCGCGCGGCCCGCAGCTCAGAACGTAGTTGATCGTGGGCAGAGCGGCTCGGATGCGCGTATCGTCCGTAATCGCGCCTTCAGCCAGCGGCACATTAAAATCGACCCGCGCCAACACACGTTTACCCGTCAGTTCAACGTCACGAACGGTCTTCTTGTTCATGTCTCGTCTCCTCTCATCACGCAAAAAAAGACGAGGGTATCAGCCTCGCCTTCATGTTTGCGCGCTATTCAGTCTTACAGGCGGTCGCCGACAAATTTGGACAGATCAGCCGTCCGGCAGGAATAGCCCCACTCATTGTCGTACCACGTGATAACTTTCACCAGGTTGCCGGCCACATCGGTCGCCAGCGCATCGACGATGCTGGAATGAGGATTGCCCACATAGTCGATCGATACCAGCGGTTCATGCGACACGTCCAGGTAGCCACGCATTGGTCCGGCAGCCGCTTCTTCAAATGCGTCAATCAGTTCGCCCTTGCTCGGTACGCGGTCGACGCTTGCCACGAAGTCAACCAGCGAGCCAGTCGGCGTCGGCACACGAACCGCCATGCCGTCGAATTTGCCCTTCAACTCCGGCACTACCAATGCCACCGCCTGCGCAGCGCCCGTGCTTGTCGGGATCATATTAACTGCGGCCGCCCGCGCCCGGCGCAAATCCGAGTGGGGCAGGTCCAGTATATTCTGGTCGTTGGTATAACTGTGAATCGTAGTCATGAAGCCTTGCTGAATACCGAAAGCGTCATTGACTACCTTGGCCGGCGGCGCCAGGCAATTGGTCGTGCAAGAGGCATTGGATAGCACATTATGCGCGGCCGGGTCGTATTTGTCTTGATTCACACCCAGCACGATCGTGATATCCTCGCCCTTCGCCGGGGCGGAGATGATGACCTTCTTGGCGCCGGCAGCGATATGCTTGGACGCGCTTGCCTTGTCGCGGAAAATACCCGTGCTCTCTATGACCACATCAACGCCCAGCTTGCCCCAGGGCAGTTGAGCCGGATCTCGCTCCGAAAGCGCCTTTACCTCTCTGCCATCTACAATCAACGCGCCATCAGCAACTTCAACCGTGCCCGGATACACACCGTAATTCGAGTCGTAACGGAATAGGTGCGCCATCGTTTCCAAATCGCCCAGATCATTGAAGGCGATCACGTCAATATCGTCTGGATAACGCTCTAGCATCGCCTTCAGCACTTGGCGGCCAATGCGTCCGAATCCATTTATGCCGACGCGAATTGTCATTTTCTGCTCTCCTTCTTCGTCTTTCGACTTGACGGCTTTATTATGGCTTAAGCTTAGACCATCGCACAGGATAATTGAATCCTCATTCGTGTTAAGCGCGCGCCTTCCCCTACGCTCAGCTGGACTATTCCCGCGCCACATATAGAATCTGCTGGCGTCACTTGTAGGTCAACCGCCAATTAGATAATCCGTTATGTTGCAAGGTTGCCCCGCCAGCTGGAAAACCTGTAAGGCTTGTCCGGTACCAAGTTGCGAAGAGCGCTTAATGGCTCCCGCATCGGCCTGTCTCTTTTCCGTCCTCCGGTCTTGACCAGGTTTGGCGGATACAGATTTTGGCGACTGTTGTTGATAATTATCATAAAAGGGAGGCAAAACTTTTCTGTCGCAGTATCGTCGCGCTGCGAGGCAGGGGCGCTGAAACTCTTCATTGGCGCGGGGTAGAGGGAGCGAGTTTGGTGGACCGGAGGAGTTATTGATAATTGACAATCGATAAGGGGCAAACTTTTTCTATCATAAAACGATAGAGTCTTGATGGTTTTGGGCTGCGGCGTGGCCGGACATTTGGGCCGCGGAGGGCGGGTTGGGATTGAGCAGGTCATGTGTTGAGGGTATCAGATTTTTGTATGGAATGGGCGACAGTATAGTCGCGCGTTTGCTCTCAAGCACTTCTTTTCCCACAGGGGAAAGGGTTCGCGGTGACGGATTCACTGTGAGAAGTTAGCGCGCATTTCCGACTCAGAACAGTATAGGACAAGCCTTGTAGGGGCGCCTAATCAAGTCGCCCGCCCAGCAAACCATGAGCAAGCGCTACTTGCGCCGCCCCTGATTTCACCCATAGGTGAGCAATTCGCTTAGGCGGACCGGCTGCATATTCCAGCTTCTAAGAAATGCCACGATGCGCGCGATCGCCAGATAAGATGCTTCCAGCACATGATGCAATATGATCGTGCCGGGACGCATGTAGGCTTCATAGCTTTTGAGAATCGCACTCACACAGCGATTCGTGCAGCTTGACTCAATGCAAAGCGCGCCATTCAGTCCCCGGTCCCACAAGCTCGCGTGAATCTCATCACTTGTTACGCACACATCCCTGGTCTGATCCTTGCAATTCCATGTGCAAATAGAGTCCTGCGAGTCAAGGCCCCAAAGAACCAGCGGGATGCCATACTGCACCGACAGCTCTTTCAATGCATCAGTAACCACGCCGTAGGGCGGGCGGATACCGATCGGCTTAAAGCTGCTGCCAAGCGCTCGCCGCATCACGTTCAAAGAGGGCTCCATCTCTTCATCGATCAACTGCTGCAAACTGAAGTCTTTGATGTCGCGGTGGGTATAGAGATGACAACCGAACTCATGCCCCATGTCCCGCATGCGGGCGTACAAATCTTCATAGCCATCAAGGGGACGCTCAAGATTATTGCGAACGGCAAGACCGACCGGGAACAGCGTCAATGCGATATTATGCCGCTTGTATTCGCGACAGATTTGCCAGGAATAGAACTCACTCCACATATCGTCGAAACTTAAACAGACCTTCCGCTCTTCGGTGTATACATGTCGAATGACACGCGCGTTGCTCGAGGTCGATGAGTGGTCTTTATCGCCCGAGTGCGCCAGCGTCGATATGCCGCTGCCCAAAAGCGCTCCCGATGCCAGGCCAGCCCCATATCGCAGGAATTGACGCCGCGAAATCCCTGGATTCAATTCTTTGCCGGCACCCGCCATGGAATCCGCCTTCTCTCGGTCTCGAAGCAATGACTGTAACCCAGAACCATCAGTACATTCAAGATGGCTGGCTACGAATACGCGCGATACTCCGCCTCAATCGCGTCAAAATAGTCGCCTGCCCGCCAGGAAATCCGCCTATCCTGAGCTTAGGGACGGCGTCTTTTCTCGACCCTAATCAAGAAGAGAATCACAAGCGAGCATACGGCAGTGAAGCCGCCAATCGCGAGGGCGGCATCGACAAAAAGTTGTTCGGGATATAGTCGGATCAGGCTGTCGGAAAAAGGAAAACGCCAGATACCCTCCGCGAAGAAGAGCTCATGAAAGGTGTCAAACGCCCGGTCCCAGGCGGCTACGGAAACCACAGCCAAAGTCAAAATTATCGCGAGCGTCAGATTCGCGCCGCGCCGCAAGCCACATCGGATTTCGCTCCATCTTTCGCTGCGGGAAATGGCAGCAATTCGGCAAAAGATGGCGGCGAGAAGGCAAGAGATGGCGACAAATAGGCAAAGAATGGCCACACTAAACCCGACCTGCAGGATACGTCTTACGTCCCGCAAATGCCCCAGTTCGGTTTTGTTGAACAGGGGACAATCCGCCGCGCCGTCCGAGAGCTGCCAGCATTTGTCTCGCGGAAGTCGAACGCGGCTCAGCTCATCGTCCACGTCGGCGCTGAAGAGATAGGTGATCGCGAACATGCCAAATTCAAGACGGTCTGCAGTGGTCAAGCCGTAGAAATCATCTGGGAAGCCAGCCCGCCGATATTCGAAGCGCAAGAACTCGTAGCTCAGAAGCAGCCGCGCGCCGGCCATCACCAACAGGAAAGGAACGGCCAGCGTAAAGAACCAGCGCGCAGTCAGTCTCAGCAGACGCCGACTAATCATCAGCCAGCCGGAATTCGTCCGCGCGACCCGCCAGCAGGAAGTCGAGCACAATCGAATCCACCAGGCGCTCGACCGGCGCGCGGTCATCGGTGAAGATAGTATCGCTCTCGCCGAGCGGCACAAGCGCGTTTGCCGCGTCTTCAAGTATGCTGTAGAGGCGCGGATCAACCGAGTCACTGCGCGGCGCGATATTCGCTGGCAGATTGTCCGCCGCCGTCTTTTCAACGGTCGCGACCAGGATGGTATTGAAGGATTGCGGGACATCGAGCGCATGCACAGATGGGAAGACTTGCAGCAAGGTGTTGGACAGGGTGTCCACCAGACGGCGATCGGTGTCTGTGCGACCGACGTTAATGGCGACTACGCCGTCAGTGCTGAGGCGCGCTTTGACCTCGCTGAAGAATTCCACCGTCGTGAGATGCCAGGGAATATAGGGCGGGCGGTAGGCATCAATGCCGATGACGCTGAATCGCCGCTCGGTCTGATTGAGAAGAAAGCGGCCGTCACCGACTATTGTGGTCAAATTCGGCATGGACGCGGCATTCATGTCGAAGTATTCGGCGCCAACCGCTACGATCTCCGGATCGAGTTCAAGCCCGATGATGGGGATATCGCCGTAGATGGCGCTGTGCTGTCGCGGTATCGTACCCGCCGCCAAGCCGATCAGCAGCAGAGATGAAACCCGCTCGGCGTGAAAAGGCGGAGTGTTGAAGTAAGGCGCGGCCAGGAAGTAATCCCAGGCGCCGCCGTAGAAGATTTCGGTCTCATGCCATTGGCTGTGAACGCCTTGCCCTTCGTTGAGGTAGAGATAGCGGTAGCCGGCGCCGTCTTCCTGCACTTGAATATAGTTGTACGCGCTTTCGCCATCGTAGAGGAGTCGGGCGGATGCGGCGGGCGGGCGCAGAGGACCGGCGAGAACTGTCGACGCGAGCAGGGCAATGAGAATAGGCATCACCAGATATAATATGGCGCGGCGTTTGTTGAGACTGAGAAGGGCGATGATGGCAACTGCAAATAGTATGCCGGCAAAGAGCAAGAAGGTGCGCGCTGTGCCGAATTCGGGAATAGTCACTAGCACCGGCAGGAATGTGCCGAACAGGCTGCCGAGTGTGCTTATGGCGTAGACCTGGCCGGCGACCTTACCGCTGGTGGCGAGGTCCGTGACCGCCAGGCGTATGACAAAAGGCGAGACGGCGCCCAGCAAGGTAACGGGCAATGAAAACAAGACCAGTATCACAATGAAGGAACCGAGGGCGAGCGCGGCTTCTGCGCCAAAAACTGCTTGAGCCGCCCGTGAAACGATGGGGCGGGCGACCAGCGGAATCAAAGCGCTGAGGAAGGCCGCCCAGATTATTATCTGCAGCAATACATCGGCGCGCGGCATACGATCGGCGAGCCGCCCGCCAAGGAAGTAGCCGACGGTCAAATAGAGCAGCATCAAGCCTATGACATTCGCCCAGACCAGATTGCTGTTGCCGAAGACATTGCCCAGCAATCTTGACGCCGACAGCTCGATGGCCAGCGTGGTCATGCCGCTGACGAAGGCTACCAGGTATAGGTATCGCTTGCTCATAATCGGCATGGCGCTTTGAGTGGTCACATCCGAATCCAGAAGAGGCGGTTGGGTGAGGCAAAAGTCGATGAGTCATTATGCGCCTCAGTCGGCGAAAAATCAATGAACGTAGAGATAGAAGTTACGACCCAGGAGCATGCACAAGCTATCGCGCGCATTGCGGCAGCGGCGCTCGCGGTCGATATCGACGCCGACAGTCCTCGAGTACGGCAAATCCTGAGCGAAGCCTTCACATACGTGGCAATAGTTGACGGTAATGTCGTAGGTTTCGTCGACAGCTTCATGACGATGGATGCGTCGGACCGGAATCGGTTTGAACTCGACCAGTCGGCTAGTCGCCCGGACGCTGTCAGCGGCGCGCCAATCACGAGCCGCAATCTTACGAACATTGGTCCGCAGCGACAATTTCGCAATGCAGAGTATTTGCGCTGCTAATGGTTTTGAGCAATCGCAGCAATCGTATCTGCTATACGTCAGCGACTCGAAAGCGATCGCGCCCTACGTCAATCACGATCATCGGGCGCGGATATTACCGGTGCATACGCTATCTTATAGCGGTTATTGGCTCGAAGGAGAGCTGAGCCAAGTCGCCATGAATGTGGCGAAGTCACTGCTGCGATCACAGCTTGGCAGCGCGCTGATGGGAGCGGTGGTTCCCAAACACGACATATCAACGCTTGGACTGTTACGCGCCAATTCGTTTGAATTGATCGGCGAATTCGATTGGTGGACGATTAATCTAAGAAGCGGCTGATCTTGAATAACTGGTCGTTGTGTGGCGTGGCGCCATCAAGCGCAATGTCGGACAGCATCTTGCCGATGATGGTGCTGAATTTGAAACCGTGACCGCTGAAGCCGGCGCCGATGACGACGTGATCGTAGGCGGGATGGGCATCGACGATGAAGTGATCATCGGGCGTTTGGGTATACAGGCAGATGCGACTTTCGCGGACCGGGGCGCTAGCGATGCCGGGGATGTGCGCGCGCAAGAAGGGGCGCAGGTTTTCGACATTACTCGCATCGGGCTCGCGGCTGATTTCTGAGGGGTGGCGCGCTGCTGGTCCGCCGTGAAACGCGACCTTGAAGCCGGAGCCATCGTGCGCAGGGATGCCATAAACAGTTTCGGGGAAGAGGCTGCTGACGTGCGCGATATAGACTGGACAGCGCTCCGCCGAGTATTGAGAGACTTGTGAAGGTGGTTCGAAAAAGTTCAGTTGGCAGCGCAATGGCGTCAGTGGCAGGTCTATGCCAGTCTGCTGCAGCATGGTTTTCGCCCAAGCGCCGGCAGTTATGACAAGCTTGCCGGCGGCAAATGCGCCATCGCTGGTCTCAACTTCGACGCTGTCCGAGTTGGCGCGAATTTTCTGTACGGCGACACGGTCTTTGATGACGGCTCCTTGCGAGCGCGCCAGCTTGAGATGACCTAGGACCGCTTTCGAGGCAGTGATAAAACCGCTGTCCGGCTGAAACAGCACGGTGAAGTTTTCGGCGAAACTGAATTGAGGGAATCGCGATCGGGCGGATTCAGGAGACAGCAGCTCGTGGCTGATGCCGCTGCTTTGTACCGCCGCTATTGTCGCCAGCAGTGTTTCATCATCGGCCGGGCCAAAATCGATGCCGCCCGTCTGAACGTAGAGTCTATCGCCCAATTTATCCTGCAAGGCGAACCATAGCGGAAAAGTGTCGCGCATCAGCTCGACGTATTGCGGATGGTCGTAAGAATAGCGGATGATGCGAGAGTAGCCAAAGGAGCTGCCCATACGGTGATCCAGCTCAAACTGCTCTAGTAGCAAGACGCGTTGCCCGCGCTGGCTCAGATAGTAGGCGGCAGCGCTACCCATGGCGCCGGCGCCGATCACAATAGCATCGTATATATCGCTCATATGGTTATATCCTGGGCTTTCTCCTATCAGGCCGGGCGTTGTTCCAGTGCGGCGGCGATGTCATCATCCTTGCCGACCACCATAGTCGGAATCTTGGCTAGCTGCAGCATGCCACGCGTCGCGCTTGAATCCAGCTTTTGGTCAAAGGTGTGTGGGTCGATGAAGACGCAGATGGGACGGATACCGCGGCGGATCAATACTTGAGCATCGTGGATCCATTCTTGCTGCAGAGACGATGTAATGATCATTACGGTTGTGCCGCGCGTGAACTGGTGCATTTCCAGCGAAAGCACTTCTCGCAGAGAATAGGTGGATGTGCTCCTCGCGACGGCCAGCGCCTGGAATATCCGAGTGATCTGGCGGCTGCCGCGATCGGGCAGAAATAGTTGCCGGTAAGGTGTGTAGGCGGCGTAACCGACGACGCGTTGATCATCAATGAAGTACTTGGCGAGTGATGCGGCGATAATTGCGCCATATTCCTCGGTCGAGGGAGGGATGCGCAGCGCGGACGGTATGATGCTGCCAAAATGGCCGCTGCGCTTTAGAGCAGGATCTTCGACAAGCGAGCCGGCCGAGAAATCGCTGAAAAGCCAGATATCGACCAGCGGATCCAACTCGAATTCTTTTACCATGATGTCGCCGGTACGCGCTGTCGAGCGCCAATGAATGCGGTTAATGCTGTCGCCGGGCACATAATCGCGGATACTGCTGGCGTTGGTGGTGATTTGATGGGTAAGCTGACGCTGGGCATCGCCGCCCGACAGGAAGCCGACTGGCAAAATGACGCGATTCAGGTCCACTGTCATGGGGTAGACCATCAGCCGATCAGTGGCGCCAACGCGCCGAGGCGAGCGGAACAAGCCGAAAGGGTCGCCGCTGATGACGGTAAGAGGACCGAGTTGAAATTCGCCGCGGAGGGCACAGACTGTTTCGACCTCCCAACTGTATTCACGGCCGCTGAGCAGGGTAGGCACAATATGGCTGGCATGGTGACCGGGCAGATTGGAATGGTCTTGGATTTCCAGCCAAAGTTTGGGCAGAATGCCGGTTTTGCGTACGGAAAAGGACTCCTGGAATACGCGTCCCACCTGGGAGCGGCGTGTCCGCGTATTGCGGCGCAGGGCGATCCCACGCAGTGAAAGCCAGGTCCACAGCAGCGACAAGAGCATGATCGCGCCGATCAAGTAGGCGATATTGAAGAGTTCCGCCCGTCCGGTGAAAAGCCCGGACAAAAGGCTGAATATCGTCAAGATGTATAGAGCGTTGCGACGGCCGGGCATGGGACCTTAGCGAACGGATGAGCCGGGCACGGGGGTATTCTGCAGAATCTCCTGAACAATTGTTCGCGAAGTGATATTCTTGATGCGCGCTGCGGGACCGACAATGATGCGGTGCGCCAGGGTGACCTCGGCAAGGGCCTTGACGTCATCCGGAATGACAAAATCGCGGCCGGTCATGGCTGCGCGAGCCTGGGAGGTGCGGAATAGCGCCAGCGAGCCGCGTGGGCTGCTGCCCAAATAGACATCAGGGTGCCGCCGCGAGGCTGTGATGAGGTTGATGATGTACTGCTGCACTTCGTTGGCGACGAAGACGTCTTTGATCTGCTGTTGGGCGGAGAGAAGCTCTTTCAATGTGACGACCTGTTGCAGATTCTGAATGGGATGTTGATATTGCTGCGAGGCAAGGATGCGGAGTTCGTCCGCCGGCTGCGGATAACCCATCTGAACACGGATCAAAAAGCGATCGAGCTGGGCTTCGGGCAGCGGGAATGTGCCTTCGTATTCGATGGGATTCTGGGTTGCCATGATCAAGAAGGGATTGCTGAGGCGGTAGGTGACGCCGTCGACCGTCATCTGGCCCTCTTCCATCGCTTCCAGGAGGGCGGATTGGGTTTTGGGTGTGGCGCGGTTGATCTCGTCCGCCAAGACGATTTGCGCCATAATCGGTCCGGGACGAAACTCGAATTCACGTGTCTTTGGGTTATAGATTGATACGCCGGTAATATCGGACGGCAGCATGTCGGGTGTGAATTGAATGCGGTTGAAGGCGCAGCCAACAGCCCGCGCCAGAGACTTGGCCATCATCGTCTTGCCCACGCCCGGTATGTCTTCCAGCAGGATATGGCCGCGGCAAAGCAAGCCCAACGCTGTCAGCCTGATTTCGTTCGACTTGCCTAATATGACCTCGCCAACGGTTATGGCGATACGTTCAGCGATTTCTTGCACGGACGCTACTGTCTGTTGTACTTGCGTCGTACTGTATTGTTCACTCATAAACTTGTGTCCAATTGCACAATCGTAATGACCTTAGTATAGCTGAACGTTCATAATTGACATCCTGCGCCTGACCTGCGATTGGGATTCGCCTTGCACATGGCTTGCCGACCAGAGCACAGCAAGTATAATAAATTGCAGCAATATGCTATATGGCAAGTTTGCCTTTTTATGTGACTTTGCCCAAAGTCCAGTAATCAAACAGGCGCAATGAATATAGATGTCTGGGAGTAGACGGCTGTTTGCATTGAGCTAACGCTAACGGGAATCTATTCGAGTTGACGAAGGGGCGCGTTTTTGATCGCTGCAAGAACCGGCCGTATCGCCGAGCGGCTCGACAGGTTTAGGGAGTTTTCTTCAGATATTGACGCGGCTGCCGTCATCAGCATTGAAGGATTGACGATAGCTGGCGTCGTATCTGAGGAGTTGGACGAGGAGCGGTTGGCGGCGATGTCGGCGGCGATGCAAGCGCTAGGTGAGCGGATCGCATTCGAGTTGGGGCGTGGTACACTCGGTCAAGTCATCATCAAAGGCGATGCCGGCTATGCTGTACTGATGACAGTAAACGAGCAGGCAGTGCTGTGCGCTCTCGCCGGCGAAGAGGCAAAGCTCGGTTTAGTGATACTTGACATGCAGCGGGCCGTTACAGATCTGCGAAAGGTGGTTTAGCGATTGGCGGCAGGTAAAGGCTGCCTTATCGATTTGATTCGACATCAGGATGGGCGATTGGCTGTGAAACCCAAATATATATTCTGCACAGGTGGAGTTGTCAGTTCTGTAGGCAAGGGTCTAACAGTCGCCGCGATTGGGCGTATATTGAAAGCGCGCGGCTTAAAGGTCGCCATTCAGAAGCTGGATCCCTATCTCAATGTCGACCCGGGCACGATGAGCCCGTACCAGCACGGTGAGGTATTTGTCACATCGGACGGCGCCGAGACTGACCTGGACCTGGGTCATTACGAGCGCTTTGTCGATGAGAATGTCAGCCGGCTCTCAAATATTACCGCCGGTCAAGTCTATCTCACCGTCATAGAGAAAGAGCGCAAGGGTGACTATCTGGGGGGTACGATCCAGGTGGTGCCGCATATTACCAACGAAATCAAACGCTGCATCAAGCTGCTGGGGAAGAATACCGGCGCCGATGTCGTGATTGTCGAGGTTGGCGGCACGGCAGGTGATATCGAGAGCTTGCCCTTCCTGGAGGCGCTGCGACAGTTGCGTACAGAGTTCAAGCGGCGCGATACCTTGTATGTGCATGTTACGTTCTTGCCGCATATTGGCGCGACGGACGAGTTAAAGACCAAGCCGACGCAGCACAGTGTGCGCGAATTGCGTGGCATTGGTATTCAGCCGAATGTGATCATCGCCCGTACAGACCATCCAGTGAACGAAGAGATAATCAGCAAGATTGCGCTGTTTTGTGATGTCGATGAGGATGCGGTCATTCCCTTACAAACGGCGGATAATATTTATGCTGTGCCGCTAATGATTGAAGAGACCGGCTTGGGCGAATTTATCCTGGATCGCTTCCGGCTTGAGGCAGGAGAGCCGGACCTGCGTGAGTGGCGGCAAATAGTGGGCAAGTGTCGCCAGGTTAAAGACAAGCTGCGCATTGGCATCGTTGGCAAGTATGTCGAGTTGCGCGATGCCTATATGTCAGTCAAAGAGTCAATTGTGCATGCTGCCATTCAGCTCAACCAAGACGTTGAAATTTGCTGGATACATTCGGGTGAGCTGGAAAAAGGCAAGCGCCTGGACGAGCTGAATGAACTTGACGGCATTATTGTGCCGGGCGGATTCGGCTATCGCGGTATTGAAGGCAAAATCGCGGCGGCAAAACATGCGCGCGAGAACAAGGCGCCATATCTTGGTCTTTGCCTGGGGATGCAAGTGATGTGTATCGAATACGCGCGGAATGCCTTGCAGCTCGACGATGCCAACAGCTATGAGTTTGACGTGAATACGCCGCATCCGGTTATCGACCTCATGCTGGAGCAACGCGCCATTACAGATATGGGTGGCACCATGAGGCTGGGCGAGTATCCGTGTGTGCTGCAGCCAAACTCGGCGGCGGCACAGGCCTATGGAGCAGCGGAAGTGCTTGAAAGGCATCGCCATCGCTTTGAATTCAACAATGATTATCGCGAGACGTTCGCCGCTAACGGCGTAAGTTTCAGCGGCTTGAGCCCGGACGATGTGCTGGTGGAAATCGCGGAACTGCAAGATCATCCCTTTATGCTAGGCTGTCAGTTCCATCCGGAATTTCTCAGTCGGCCCAATCGTCCGCACCCGCTATTTTCGGCCTTTATTCAAGCATCGGCTGAATACCGCGATGAGATGGGCCGCTTTAAGGAGAAATCCGCTTGGGGCATTGACCAGGCTTAATCCGCTTAAAGATGTAGCTGGAAGCCGACACGCTTTCCGGGTCGGCATTTTCTGTCTTGGGCGACCAGCCCGAGAAATATTGAGGAACAACTGATGTCCTTCCGCGAGTTTATCGCAGCTATACCCAAAGTCGAATTGAACCTGCAACTGACGGGCGCCTTACGACAAGAGAGCCTAATGATGATTGCCAAGCAGAATGGTGTACCGTCGTCCCGCGATGACTTCGACGAGTGGGTGGCGCTGCTTGAACGTCCCGACTACGCGCGGATCGATGCCACCGCGCGCGAGGCCGGCAGCTGGGTGATGTATCCGGAAGATATCGCCTTGGCGGTCTATGACATTGGTGTGATGTTATCGAAGCAGAATGTGGTCTACGCCGAGATTTCGGTGGCGCCGCCGGACTTTATCGGCGCCGCGCACATGAATATCGATGTTTTCATCGACGCGCTGAATGATGGGCGAGACCGGGCATTGCGTGGCTGGAATGTGGACATGGCTTGGATCCTGGGTATTCCGCGTGACAATCCGCGATCGGGCGATGATGTCGCTCGCTGGTCGACCAGCCATGCCGCCCGCCTTGGCAATGTGGTGGCTATGGGGCTGATGGGGCCGGAAGACGCGCAACCCATAGGGCAGTTCCGCCGAGCCTTTGACACCGCGCATAAGAAAGAGATCTTCACTGTCGTAAATGCCGGCAGCAGCTTGGGACCAGCGGGCATCAATGCGGCACTGGAAGAGCTGAGCCCGCAGCGATTGACAGACTCCTGGGGTATCGCCGAGGACCGGGCTATGGTGGGCGCGCTGGCGGATAGCGCAATGCCGCTGGTAGTGTCTCTGTGCCGGGCGCAGCGCCTGGGCTTGACCAAGAAGGTGGGAGACTATCCCTTGCGGCTACTAGACGAGAGCGATGTAAGAGTCATGCTGTCGTCTGACATGCCTTCACTGTATAAGTCGACGCTCATCGACGAATATGTTTGCGCGCATGAAGACTGCGGCCTCGACAGCGACGGTGTGATTCGATTGGCACGGCGCTCGATAGAGCACTCTTTCCTGGATTCTGAAGGCAAAGACAAGCTGCTGCGGCGCTTTGACACTGAGGTCAAGGAGGCACGCGCGACCTGGCTGGATGGCAATTAGATTCGCGGTAGAGGCAGAGCTACTCGACCGGTGTCACAGTTATATTGCCGAAGCCGCTGTTATCAATGGGCAAGGTGATCAGAAGCCGGTTGCCACTTTCTATTTTGGCGCGCGCTTCATTTCCCTTCACCGGCAGTGACAATTCCACATCTCGCGCAATGGGGCCGAAGCGGCGTTCCTGCAGCAGGTAGCGGGCGGAAGTCGGCGTGGCCTCGGGTTCGGTCCGCACGGCGATAGTCAGTACGTTGGATTCCAGGCTGATCTCGATGCTGTCTTTGACCAACCCGTCAATGGCTTGGGTGCAGATATGGAGATTCCCATCGGCCTCGTACATGTCAAGCACGAGTTCTTCTGAATCGCTCGTTATGGTACGGATGCCTTTTTCAACTGTCTTTGTGATCTGCTCACCCAGATTCTGCAACTCTTTCATTGGGTCGAAGCGAGGTTCGTTAGTCATCGGGGCTCCTAAACTTAAGGTTCGCTCTCAAAGCATTATACGTCTTGTTCACGGATTAGTCGCAGGTACAGCAGCCGCCAACTATGATTTCAATCGGAGATATAGGTCATGCCGCATTGAGCGGTGCTAAGGAGGAATTGGTATACAAATACGCTATTCAATGCTTTAAGATACCGTGCAATTTGATTATGATTTGCCCAACCTTTTACTAGCGAGCGGAAAGCAGATGCCACGAGTCGCTTATCAGGGGATACCCGGCGCCAACTCAGAGATCGCAATTCGGCAGCATTTTGGCGAAGAAGTTGATGCGCATCCCTGCCAAGAAATCTATCACCTGTTCGAAACGCTTGACCGAGACGAAGTGGATTTCAGTCTGCTGCCGGTGGAAAACGCCTTGGCCGGCTCAGTCAGCGGCGCATACGAATTGCTGCTTGATCATGATGTGCGTATTCAAGCTGAAGTGATATTGCATGTTCATCACGCTCTGCTGGCCAATAAGGACACAGCGCTTGACGATATCTGCGAGGTCCGTTCGCACCCGCAAGCTTTGATGCAATGCGACCGATTCTTGAAGCGGCACAAGCTTAAACCTGTGGGATGGTTTGACACGGCTGGAGCTGCCAGAGATTTGTCGAATACTCCGGAAGCGGGGGTCGGGGTTATCGCGTCAACGTTAGCAGGCGAATTATATGCGTTGGATCTTCTCGAACTCGAAATCGAAGATGAGCCCTTTAATTTCACGCGGTTCTTGCTGTTGGGCCATGGCGACCCGGAGCCGTCCGATTACAACAAGACTTCTATTGTATTCGCGACGCGCCATCGCCCGGCGGCGCTATACGAATGCCTGGGCGAATTTGCCAAGCGCGACTTGAATCTCACCAAGCTTGAATCGCGCCCGCGACGCAATCGGCCCTGGGAGCCGCTATTCTATCTCGATTTTGAGGGTCACTGGCAGGAACCACGTTGCCAGGAATTGTTCACACAATTGCTGCAGCTGACGTCCTTTGTGAAGATGTTGGGCTCGTATCCGGCGGTAAAGTCGGGCGCGGTGGGAATGTAAGGCAGGTGAAAGCAATGCAGAAACTTGATGTAGCGATTCTGGGTGCGACCGGCGCGGTAGGACAGCGCTTTATTCAATTGCTGCAAGGTCATCCCTGGTTCCAAGTCAGCGAGGTAATTGGTTCGAGCAGCAGTGCCGGCAAGGCTTATGGCGAGGCGGCGCATTGGGTATTGGACGACAATCCGCCGGCTCAGGTCGCCGACTTGACGGTTAAGGCGCTGGATGATGACTTCGATTCGGGTTTGATCTTCTCGGCGTTGCCGACGGAAGCTGCCAAGACGCGCGAACTCGAGCTGGCGGCGGCGGGACATGTAGTCTGCAGCAATGCCTCAGCCAATCGCATGCTGCCGGATGTGCCGCTTTTGCTGCCGGAGGTTAATGCCGACCATATCAACTTGATCGATATTCAGCGACGCCGGCGTGGTTGGAGCAGCGGAGCGTTAATCGCAAACTCTAATTGCACTGTGATGCCGGTGGTTATGTCACTGAAGCCGCTGCAGCAGTATGGCATTAGGCGACTGCATCTGGTCAGCGAACAGGCGATAAGCGGGGCAGGGTACCCCGGCGTATCGTCGATGGACATGATCGACAACATTGTGCCCTATGTGCCCGGCGATGAAGACAAGATGCAGACAGAATCGCGCAAGATGTTGGGTTTTTTCAACGGCGAATGTATTGAAGAACTTCAAACGGTCGTAAGCGCGACATGTACGCGTGTACCGGTGCTTGATGGCCATCTGGTCAATATCTCTGTCGAATTGCAGGACGAACCAGAGCTCGCGTCAGTCATTGAAGATTGGGAGACTTATCAAGCGCTTGCGCCAGTCCCCGAATTGCCGAGCGCGCCGGTGTACCCGCTGCAATACCTGTATCAGATTGATCGTCCGCAGCCGCGCCGGGATCGGCAAGCGGGCAATGGCATGATGACAAGTATCGGTCGATTGCGCGAGTGCCCGGTCTTGGGATACAAATTCGCCGCCTTGTCGCATAATACCGTGCGCGGCGCAGCGGGCTGCAGCATATTGAATGCCGAGCTGATGGCTGTCTCCGGCTATATTCAGGATTTTCGCGTCGCGGATGTGGCGCTGGCGACCTAGGCCTTTGCGCGGGATCTATTCATATTCGCCACTGGAATAGACGTATACGGCGGGTCCAATATGATCGCCATTGTTCCAGTCGTATTCGCTCTGTGACCATTGGAAAAGCCAGTGCGCGTCGGTCACGGTCATGTTGACACAGCCATGGCTGCGCCGATAACCGAAGCCGTCGTGCCAGTAGGCGCCGTGCAGGGCGATCTGGTCATCGTAGAACATGGTCCAGGGAACTTCTTGCAGATAGTAGAAATCGGGCTTTCGGTAGGCGCCGCTCATCATCTTGCGGGTGGAGCGGTAGTATATGTGGAAGAAGCCCTCGTTGGTGGGCCAATCTTCCAAGCCTGACGAAATAAGAGTCGCGAAAACGGGTTCGTCGCCTTCGTAGGCGATGGCCACTTGCTCGTACAAATCGACGCTGACCCATTTGTGTGTATCAACTTCTTCCGGCCTGGATACAGGCAGCAGCTTGGCGACTTTGAATTGATGCACCCATTGGTCTTGCCCGATCTGATACCAGTTGTGGCCATCGACCTCGATGGTGGAATAGATATAAACCCTTGAATAGCGATAGCGCAGCGGATTCTCAGGCGATTCGGGACCGCCTGGCTTTTTGGCTCCGCGGATGTGGCGCAGCGTCCAGGCGACGGTGAAGGGCAGGGCGTCTGGTGTGGGAAGCAGTATACCGGCGAAGCGCGAAGGCGATACCGGATCGCTTAGAATCTCGGTCTTTACCCACTGACTGTCGCCGATCTTTGTCCACTCTCCGTGCTGTTCCTGGACGGTGACAAAGGTATAACCTTCGGTATAGCTTTCACTGTCTTCGCTGCCTGGCGCGGTATGAATGGAGAATTCGCCTTCTATCCTGCGGTAGTCGCGATCGCCAACGAGGTTGTCATCGATTTCCAGGCCGCGGACGTTGGGCCAGCGATGTTCTTCTATGGTGCTTGCGGATATGCCACAGTTGTCTGGAAGGCAGGTGGTTTGGGCAAGGACGGAAGCGCCGCTGAGGGCAAGAATTGCTGTCAAGAAGAAACTAATTGTAGCTCGCATATCACTTACTCTTGGTTCACGCTGTTTCCCCTATTAAACTCGAGAATTTCTCAGCTAACAAGTTTGGGCTGAGCGACGCCTTGCCGCCGCATAGGAATCGTAGGACGGCGTAGGTTGGATTGTGAATTGAAGAACTGGCATGGCAATTGGAAGCTCTAGCGACCTTGCGTCATTGTGCCACAAGCGTCGAGAGTGATGTGGTAGAATCTTGGCGATCGGTTGGGCGATGAGGTGCGCAAGATGAATATCCTTGGCATTGATATTGGCGGGTCTGGCATCAAGGGCGCGATCGTCAATACGAAGCTTGGCGAATTCGTCAGCGAGCGCATTCGGATCGAGACCCCTCAGCCGGCGAAGCCAGAGGCGGTTGCGGCCGTGGTTGCAGAAATCTCAAGTGAGTTCAATTGGAGCGATGCGATAGGCTGCACCTTCCCGGCTGTTGTCCAGCACGGCGTCACTCAAACTGCCGCAAACGTCGACGATGAATGGATTGGTACCGATGCCAGAGCTCTGATGGAGAGCTATACAAGCAATCCGGTCATTGTGCTCAACGACGCAGATGCGGCGGGCATCGCTGAGATGAATTTCGGCGCTGGCCGGGATCAGCGCGGTCTCGTGGTCATTCTGACGTTGGGCACGGGAGTCGGCAGCTCGCTCTTCATAGACGGACATCTCGTACCGAATACAGAATTCGGCCATTTGATCATTCACGGCAAGGATGCCGAGTGGCGGACATCGGACCGGGCGCGGCAAGTCGAGGGCTACAGTTGGAAGACATGGGGAAAGCATCTTTCGGAGCATCTGCATTATATGGAGACGCTGATGACGCCGGATCTATTCATCATCGGCGGCGGCGTCAGCAAGAAGTTTGGGAAGTTCATTCACCATATAACTTGCAATACCGAGATAGTCCCGGCACAGTTGCGCAACCGAGCCGGCATCATTGGCGCGGCCATCGCGGCTGCTAAATTGATATAATGTGGCGCTTGTTCGGCGCCTTATTTCTCTTCGGTAGGATGGAAGACGCCCCATTGCCGATTGTGGTAGAGCAGGGGAAGTTTGTCGTCCGTCCAGCCGCCTTGAACGACATTTCCGACGAACATGGTATTCTCGCCAAAGTCTATGTGGCGCTCTACCGAGCAGGCGAGCCAAGCCATTGCATCCGGGATAATGGGGTCGCCATAGCGCGTCACGTCACAGGTCATGCCATAAAAGCGATTCTCGACAGTGTCGTCGAAGTAGCCAGCGAAGCGTTTGCCCAGATCAAGTTGCTTGTTAGATAGTATGCTTATGGCGAAGTGGCCTTCGCGCGTCATGTAATCACAAATATCGAGGCGATTGGCGATGTTGAGACAAATGAGCGGCGGCGCCATATTTACGCTGGCGAAGGAGTTAACCGTTATCGCCTGCCAATCATCCTTGGATGCGACACTGACTACGGTGATACCTGCCGTCCAGCAGGCAAGCATGTTCTTAAATTCCTGGCCGTCAACTTCGGTCATGGCGCCATCCTCTCCGATAGCGACATTTTAATCGGTGTAAGGGAGAATATCACGAGTCAAAGTGTCTCGATAAAGGCGCGACGGCAGACGCGAGGACAAATTATCATGTGGCGCTTGGCGTCAAATGAGGAAGTGAGGCTTCATGTATGGGGAACTACCGCAATTCCGACGAGTAAAGAGAGCCTATGCCGCGTCGATCGTTCATAGCGTCCTTTCGGGAGCGCGCGGTCCTGCATTGCTCAAGCTCACGGAATATGAAGACGGTCACTTTCGGGCGATGTTCGCGGCCAGCTATTTTCAGCTGGCGGAAGGTCGAGATGGGCCCAGCAAGTCACAATGGAATACGTTGAAGAAGAAGCTCAAGCGGCGCAATCGTTCGATATTTGTTTTTCGCGATCACGGCGATATTGACTGCGGGAAGGTCGGAATCGGACAGGGCGGCGCGGCCTGCCTTTTCCTTGATTTTGGCTTCATGGTGGACTGAGCCGGGCCAGGCGAGGTCACTTTCTGAAGTCGATAAAGCGATAGCCGACGCCGCGCTCTGTGATGATATATTGTGGATTAGCGGGATCCTCTTCAATCTTTTCGCGCAGATAGTTCACGTATAGCCGGACGTAGTGCGCCTCATCACGATATTCGTAGCCCCAGACTTTTTGCAGCAGTTGGTCGTGCGGCACGGTCCAGCCGGCATTGCGTATCAAGTGGTACAGCAAACGATATTCGGTCGGCCGCAGTTTAACCGCTTCGCCATCCACGATGACCTCGCGCTGATTGAAATCCACGCTTAAGCGATCGTCGATGCGCAGAATCGCGTCTTCAGTAGTCGGCTTCTCCAACCGACGGAATATGGCTTTGATACGGCTGGAAAGTTCGCGGGGCCCGAAAGGCTTGGTGATATAGTCATCGGCGCCCAGCTCGAGGCCTTGTACCTTGTCGCTTTCATCGCCTTTTGCCGTCAGCATGATGACAGGAATATCGGAAAACTCGCGCAGCATCCGCAGCGTCTCGAAGCCGTCTAGCTCCGGCATCATGACATCGAGCAGGATCAAATCCGGCAACTGCGTCCGGACTGCATCCAATGCTTCCAAGCCGTTATGCGCCTCAACGACGTGATGGTCTTCCAGTTCGAGATTCATGCGGATGAAGCCGATCAAGCGCGGTTCGTCATCGACGACCAGGATGACTTTACCACTGCGTTTGGGACCGACCGTGGGCTTCAGAATCATTGTACGCTCCAAATTGAATTGGCACAATTTCGGGGGCTGAGGGCCTTTGGGTAGCCCATAGGCGGCGTTAGTCCGACCCGCCGCCAGGAACTTTCAGCACGATGACAGAGATATTATCGATGCCACCGCGGTCATTGGCGAGGCTGATGAGCCGGTCACAGGCTTCTTGTGGCGTTGCCGCATCCAGGGTAACTTGCCTGAGCATTTCATCGTCGATCATATCCCACAAGCCGTCAGTGCAGACCAGGACTTGCGAGGAGGGCGGCAGCGTCCTGACAAGACGCTCCATTTTCAGGTTCTCGTTTTGACCGATCGCGCGATAAAGCACGTTTTTCTGCGGATAGTTCTCTGCTTCTTCAGGCGTTAATTCATTCATCTCCAACAAACGCTGAACCAAGGTATGGTCGGTGGTCATTTGCTCGATCTTGTCATCATTAATGAGGTATGCGCGGCTATCTCCCACGTGCACGAGATAGGCAAGATTGCCAATTATGGCGATGGCAGAGAGGGTAGTACCACCACCCGGAACGCCTTTTATCACAGCCATATTGGCACTCTCAGAGGCGGCGATTAGCGCTTCAAGCACAGTCGGACTGTCACCGGCGCTGAAGTTTCTTAACAAGGGGACGTAGATCTTGTCGAGCATTTCGGCCGCGAGCGTCTTCACCGCGATTCCGGATGCTCGCTCGCCATCAAGGTGGCCGCCCATTCCGTCGGCAACGACAAAGAAGCCGAAATCAGGCCGGTTGTCGATCGTGATAGAATGCCATTGCATACCGAAGCAAGCATCTTCGTTGTTGTTGCGAAGCAAGCCAATATCGCTGGCAATTCCGTAAGTGAGAGCATGCCGTTGACGAGTAAGAATTGGCTTGGGCGCGGGCGGCAGTGCTCGCTTCGGAATTCTTGGCTCCCGTCGCGGCGGCGCTTCTTCGACTGTTTCGGCAGGCGGCGATTCGATTTTCGGCTCAGCTTCGATCGGCGCAGGTTCTTCAACGACCGGCTCTTCTTGAACACTCGTCGGTTCGATATTTTGATCAGGCTGTTCGGCTTCGGTTGGTTCGGGCGAATGCGGCGGTTCGGGTTCCAGTGGTGCGGATTCGCGGATTGGCTCATTCGGTCGCTGTGATCGACTCGGCGTTACGTGTGACGTTCGCCGGGATGTGGAGGTACGCCCTGGTTCCTGGCTTGACCTACCGAAAAGTTTACGAAAGAAGCTCATTTACTATGCCTTGCCGATGGTCTCGATGACGCGCCCGCTCTTAAGGCAACTGGTCGCAGTCAGTGCCGCGTCTAAGGTTACTGAACATAGTGAATTCAACTTGCACAATTATATTTTACCACTGACAATGGCGCAATCATTCGCTCAAGCGAGCCAGCCTTGAACCTACATATTGATTCGCCTTTATCAATCTACTTGCATATTCCCTTCTGCACTGTGCGCTGCAGTTATTGCGCGTTCAATACTTATACCGACCTCGAGCATCTCATGCCGATATACGTCGATGCCTTATGCAGGGAGTTGGAAGTAGTTGCAGCATGCAATCCACATAGGGTAGTCCATTCGCTTTACTTTGGCGGCGGCACCCCTTCGCTTTTGAAAGCGCAACAGTTCGAGCAGCTGCTCCGGCAGATAAGCCGGTTTTACGTACTTAGCGATGATGTTGAGATTTCTCTGGAAGCCAATCCCGATGACCTGAGTGTGGAGTATCTACGAGACCTGCGGCTGACCGGCTTCAACCGTTTGAGCATCGGCATGCAATCTGCCAATGCTAATATTCTGCGACTCTTTGATCGGCAGCATGATTTGCGGGCGGTGGCGGATGCGGTCGAGGCGGCGCGCGAGGCAGAATTCGACAATTTGAGTCTGGATGTGATATTCGGCTCGCCGGGTGAAACCCTCGCTGATTGGCGGGCTACGGTAGAGACGCTGCTGAGTTTCGCGCCGGAGCATGTATCCATGTATGGACTGGAGTTGAAAGGCGGCACCATGCTGAGACAGAGCGTGGACGCCGGTGACTTGCCGCAGCCTGATGATGATGTATTTGCCGATATGTATGAATATGCCGCCGAAGCGCTGGAGCGCAGTGGCTACGATCAATACGAGATAAGCAATTGGTGTCGGACAGAAAGGCAATGCCGCCACAATCTTCAATATTGGCGAAATTCGCCCTATCTGGGACTGGGCGCGGGCGCTCATGGATTCGCCGGTGGCATTCGCTATTCGACGATTGCGTCGCCTCAACGTTATGTTGCGTCATTGAAAAATGGAACTGACGACCTCTTTAGCTTTCCGCTAACTCCTGCCGTGGCCAAGCACACGGTTGTATCCAGAGAGGATGACCTGTACGAGACGATTATGATGGGCTTGCGGCTGACGCGCGAAGGAATCACCCGATCCGCCTTCCTGGCGCGCTTCGGCGTAGACTTTATGGCGATGTTTCCCGGTTCGGTTGAGCGGCTTGTATCGCTGGACCTGATCCAGGTGAATGACGATTATGTGCGATTGAGCGCTGCGGGCAGGCTTCTATGTAACGGCGTCATCCGCGAGTTTGTCGAGCGTATCAGGGAGTGAGCTGGAATTCGGCGCTGCGCAGGGCCGCGAGGTTTGCTGAGGCAGTGCATAGCATAGCGATACGTAATTGGGCGTTCAACTCGAGAACGAGTGTTTCCACAGCTTCATAAGAATCGCTGGCGGCGCGCAAAAACGGACTTGCCAATCCAGCAAGATCGGCGCCAAGGGCCAGGCACTTGGCAATGTCGATACCATCACGCAATCCACCGCTGGCGAAGACTTGCAGCGATGGCGCGGCGGCGCGCGCATACTGAATCGCATCGGCGGTCGGAATTCCCCAATCGGCAAAACTGCGAGCGACCCGTGCGTGAAAGGCGGTTGGGGCACGATGAAACTCTACTTCGCTCCAGGATGTGCCGCCAGCGCCCGCTACATCAATTGCGGATATGCCTGCGTCTGCGAGTTGCCGAACATTGGTTTTTGAGAAGCCCCAGCCGACTTCCTTAGCGATGACGGGCACGTTCACGTTGGCGCAAATGACCTCGACCTTGTTCAGCAAGCCGGCGAAGTCTATATCGCCCTCGGCCTGCACAGCTTCTTGCAAGACGTTGAAATGCAGGATTAGCGCATCCGCGCCGACCATTTCGACCGCGCGGCGGCAGTGCTCCAATCCGTAGCCGTAATTCAACTGAACAGCGCCGAGGTTTGCAAAGAGCAGGATATCCGGCGCAAGATCTCGAATGGCATAGCTGTCGGCAAGCGTTTCATTTTCTATTGCTGCTCGCTGCGAACCCAATCCCATCGCGATTTGGTGTTCTTGGGCGGCTCGGGCGAGTATGCGGTTGATATCGCGAGCGATATTTGTCCCGCCCGTCATAGAAGAAATCAATAAAGGCAAGGCCATCCGCTTGCCGAAAACCTCAGTTCTTGTGTCGATTGCGCTCAAGCTGAGCTCGGGCAGCGCCTGATGCAGGAATCGATAACGTTCCAGCCCGGTCGTCAAGCGCGGAAACTGAACATCCTGCTCCAGATTGATGCGGATATGGTCTACTTTGCGGCTTTCAGTCGTCGGCGTTTCCGTCACTTTTGTCATTGACTGGTGTTCCTTTTGTCAGGGCGAGTGTTGCGGGGACGCGAGATTATCGTACAGACGAAGACAGTGAGTGTCAATCATATCGGTCTTGGCAATCAGACTAGCAGGGCGATTGAATATCAGTATAATTTAGAGTTATGAAGTAAGTGGCAAGATTCCAATTCGGAAGGTGGGCAGACATGGCATCAATTGAAGAGCGCGTGAAGGGAATCGTGGTAGAGTTGCTTGGCGTAGAAGAAGAGCGCGTTGTCGCCGGCGCCAGCTTCCGTGAGGATTTGGAAGCTGACTCACTTGACCTGGTGGAATTGATCATGGCATTTGAAGAAGAATTTGGCGGCGAAATCAGTGATGAGGACGCACAGCGCATTGAGACAGTTGGACAAGCTGTGGTGTACATCCAGTCCAACATGGAATGATAGATCGCGCAATATAAGCGCTTTATGGGTATAAGGTGGCAATGGCTGCCTTATTTCTTTTTCTGGCGCAGACGGTTTTTGCCAATGCGTTCTTGGAGTTTCGATTAGTTGCGGCAGGTCGTGCTTGGATGGGCTCGAAACTTTATGAGAATAATACCGTGTACGCGCGCTTGCTCTATTTTCAGATTCGTGAGACATACCACGATTGACAGTTGACTATGCTTGCTGAGGCGTTTGGCAAGCAGGACAAGTATATTAGCTCATGAAATGGCGCGAGGCCGCCTGAGCCGCCCGGCGAAAACAGTCGCGATCAGGCCGGCATAACTTGCTATCAGAATCCAGAGTCCCAGCCCAATCGTCCCATTCGTATGCAACGACATGTATACGTCATAAGCTTGTGACATGCCAGCAAGCGCAGCAAGTATGCCCACGAGTGGCGAGACGATCAAGAATATTAGCTGCAAGCTGGAGTGTCTGACGCGAAGCAGAAACAGCCCCGCGATCAGACTCGTCGTTGCCAGACCGAATTGCTGACGGTAATTCAAGTTGCCGATGTCGTGCACGTATTCGGGCGGCGGCAATTGCCCAATGGCCAAGACAACGATGATGATTGCTGCTACCAGCTTGCCAGACTTGTTTGCAGGCAAGGCGCCGAGCGCCAGCGTCAGAATCACCAGTTGCAGACGCAGCAGAAGCGGGGCGAGAAGCGGCGGGGAAGTATGATGCTGGGCCGGGTATAGGCTGACCCATTCAGCCAAGTCGTGCGCGTTGAGCGTCATCGGCGCCGACGGCGCGACTAACCAAGGTACGAGATAGCCCACGAATGCCAAAACGAGCAGGACGAGGGGCAAAGATGAATGATCTCGAGCGCTGCTATGATTCAAGGTAGTCTTGCTCCAAAATTGTCTGCAATCGTCTGCAAGAAAGACATTGTAGCAGAGACAGCAATTCATCCTCCAAGAAGTTCCTCGTAGATAGCAAGCAATTGGGCAGCTGATTGCGTCCAGGTGAATTTGGCTGCTTGTTTGTATCCAGCTTTGATCAGTCGAGCGCTCAAGGCGGCATCGTCATTAAGCGCTACCACAGCCTCGGTGATGGCGATTTCATCGTAGGGATGAACGAGGAGCGCGGCTTCACCGGCGACCTCGGGCAGAGACGACAAGTTGCTGATGATGACAGGTGTGCCACAAGCCATTGCTTCGAGTATCGGCAAGCCGAAGCCTTCGTAAAGTGAAACCAGCATGAACATCTGCGCGCCGCTGTAGAGTGCCGGCAAGTCGTCATCATCGACGAAGCCAAGGATATGTACGTAGGGGGTCATGCCGGTTTTGGCAAGGGCATGGTGGATTTCACCTTCGAGCCAACCTTTGCCGCCGGCAATGGCGAAGTGCAGGTCGCGACCGTTCGCTCGAAGCTTGGCGAGCGCCTCAATGACGCGGCCGTAATTCTTGCGCGGCTGTACAGTACCTACGGATAATATGTAATCCACGCCGGTCAAGCCGTATTTTGCCCGAACCTCCTCTAATTCAACGCCGTCGTGCACACGCGTGAAGCGCTTGTCGACACCGCAATACAGCACGGTGACTTTTTCTGCGGGGGTGTGGTAGAGCTCGATAAGGTCGCGTTTTGTCGCGGCGGAATCGGCCAGGATATGGTCGGCGCGAGACACAGAGCGCGGTACTACTGCATCCAGGTAAGCTTTGAGTGGCGGGCTGGCGGCTTCCGGTACACGAACGAAAGAGAGATCATGAACGGTCAACAATGTTCGCGTTGCCGGCAGAGTGGGTGGCAGAACGAAGTCGGTTGCATGAAACAAGTCTATGGGCCCGGTAAACAGCTCAACCGGCAGCGGAAGCCTGGCGCGATGCCAGATGCGAGCCAGCCAAATTGGCGATACTGACGTTGGCTTCCAGTTCATATTTGGCGCCAACTGTGGAGGCAGGTCTGTTCTGGACGCGCCGGCTACGAAAAGTCGATAGGCATTTGCTTGGTCGAGCGCCGCCAGCGCAGCCGTCAATTCGCGCGCGTATCGTCCGATGCCGCCGGTTTGTTCCCAAGCCGGTGTGTAGTCGAGAGCGATCTTGTGCACGTTAATCGACGTCGTTATAGGTCCAATAGCGGTTAGCGAGGAAGTTCCAAAACATGACTACGATCACGCCAAAGAACAAAGCGACCATGGTGCCGACCTTGTGCTGATCGATTAGCGCGGGGGCGTAATTGGCGTTTATAGATGTAAACACTGTGGTAGAGAGATTGCCGAGAGGCTCATAGCTGAGACCGATCCACAAAGTGCGAATGACCCAGCCGATGACGCTTACGATGGCGAAAAGGGTAAGCTGACGCCGGGCAGATTGTGAGCGTGAATCCGGATACGTCCAAAGGCGATTCCAGACGAAGTTGCTGCATACAGCAAGCACAAAGGCAATGGACTGTACCAGAGCGACATTGATTGCCAGTGGCTCGGACAGATCGTTGACAGGTGGCAAGACCGTGTTTTGCAGTATCAGCACCGTACCGGCGTCGATGAGAAAACCTAGAATGCCGACCACGGCAAACTTGATGAAGCGTTCGACTTCTTTTGCCCGGTTTCCGCCCATCCGCAACGAGAAGGACTCTATGACGCTATCGAGAGGCGTAGTCACCTTATGGTGGCGTCTACCGGTCTCGGGCGCATTTGTACTGAAGGCCTGTGACATGCCTAGTCTAACTCCAGCGCGTGAGTCAATTGCCGCTGCAACACCGCTAACATACTCAATAATACACCGATATGTAAGAACAGGTTGTTGACATAGAGATTATCAAAAATACTGTGAACGGCTATGTAGACCCATGAGCCGAGCAGCCCGATTGCGATGCAGCGGGCAAAGTCGTCCGGATGACGCCGCAATGACCAGGTCAAGCGGAGGATTGCGACCCAGAAAACCAAGTAGGCGGTTAACCCGACGACGCCCGTCTCCGCCAGCATATTGAGATAATGATTATGGGCATGGCCCAATGGTTCTTCCCAAAAGATCAATCGATACTTATCGTACACCGTTTCGTAACTTCCCAGCCCCACGCCCAGAACGGGAGAGTCTGTAGCCATGTTAACGGCGGCTTGCCAATGCGCCAGACGCTCGATTACAGCGTAATTTGATGGGTAAATCGCGACGCCGCGCACATCCGAAATGGTGACCAGTTCAGTGGCGGTGGTGGTCAAGCGACTGACGATAGAATTGGGCAGCAGACCGGTAGCCCACATAAGGGTGAAAAGAAACACAACGCCAATGGTCAGGAATATACCGCGGCTAAATCGGCGCGGAAGCGCGACCAGCATCGCTATAGCTGCAAAGGCGGTACCCAGCCAGGCGCCGCGGCTCCATGAGGCGACAAGCGCGGCCACGATCAGAAGGGATGCCGCCGCGCAAAGGGCAAAGACTATCGCCGGTTGCCAATCCAGTCGCCGCTTTGTCCGCCAGCGGCTCACGACAGTCGAGAGTTCACTGTACGCAGCCATGATGCCAATGGGAAGCGCGATGCCCATGAAGCCGCCGAAGGGGTTGGGCTGGCCAAAGGTGCCAAATGCGCGGAAGAAGCGGCCTAAGATCAGCAGATGATCAGCGCCGCTGCCGCCAAGAAAGATATACAGCCCGACCAGCGCATTTGCTGCCGCGCTGAGCAGAATTGCAAACACGAGCCAGCGCCAATGATTGCCAGCTGTCAGCGGGAGATTCCAGATGAGCAGCGTGATGACCACCCATTTGAGCCATTCCGTCAGCCAGTCCGAAAACGAGGTTCCGGTCCATGCGCCTAGAGCGAATACCGCAGTCAGGCAGAGCGCAGCTGTCAGGGGCGTACTGGGCTGAAATACAAAGATAGGTTTGCGTTGGCGAATCCGGTCTGCAAGCCAAATGCCAAAATACAGGATGAGCAGAATTTGGCCGATGTCAAGCTGAGAGTTGAATGTTGACTCTGTTGCAATCAGGGTGCGCAGGGGTGATAGGGTTAGCAGTACTACCAGCATTGCCAGCGGTGCAGCTGGCGTGAGCAGAGCGCAAATGAAGGCAAGGGCGATGACGATAATGACCGGTAGGGATAATGCCGATGTCGCAGCGGTGGCGATCAGCGCGAAAGCTGTCAGCAAGAGTAATAGTGGCGAGCGGATACCAAGACCAGCCATGTCATGCCGGCAGGCATGATAAGGAGCGAAAGTAGCGAATAGTGCGGTCGAGCCCGTCTTCCAGCTCGACGTGCGGCTGCCAATTGAGCACCTCTTTTGCGCGCTTGGTATCGGGCTTGCGGGTCTGCGGATCGCCATCTATTCGTGAACCATCGGCAAAGATGGCGCCGGCCGTGTTGTCAGCAACTTTGTTGACTATCCGCGCGAATTCACCCATGCTAACTTCACGCGTCGTTCCGATGTTCACAGGGTCTACGAAATCACTCTGCAACAGGCGATAGACGCCTTCAACCAGGTCATCGATATATTGAAAACAGCGCGTCTGTGTGCCATCGCCGTAAATGGTCAGAGGCTCGCCGCGTATCGCTTGCCCAATGAAATTTGGCACAACACGTCCATCGTCCAGGCGCATACGCGGTCCGTAGGTATTGAATATGCGCACGATGCGGGACTCCATGCCATGCTGTCTATGGTAAGCCATGACCAGCGCTTCCGCATACCGTTTCGCCTCGTCATAGACGCCACGCGGCCCGACGGGATCGACATTGCCTGCGTAGGCTTCATGTTGCGGATGCACGAGCGGATCGCCGTATACTTCGGACGTGGAAGCGAGCAAAAAGCGAGAGTTTTTCGAACGCGCCAATCCGAGCGCGTTATGTGTTCCCAGAGCGCCAACCTTCAAGGTCTGAATGGGATATTTGAGATAGTCCATCGGGCTGGCCGGCGAGGCAAAATGCAGCACCGAGTCGATCGGTCCTGGTACATGAATGAAATTGCTGACATCGTGATAGATAAACTCAAAGTCGCGTTGGCCCGCCAAATGCGCGATGTTGTCTTGCGAGCCAGTGATGAGATTGTCCATCGCGACTACGCGATGCCCTTCGCGCAAGAAGCGATCACATAAGTGAGATCCAATGAAACCGGCGCCACCGGTGATTAGGGTTCGCAATTCCAGTCACCTTTTCTCGCCATAAGTATCGGAAGTTTACCACAGCTGTCCAGCCACAAAAACGAGAAGCTTGCTGTGCCGACTTAGAGTGGCTGCTCGGCCAATTCGACGAGGCGCATGACAGCGGCAAGCTGAAACATAAAGATAAAGGCGAGGTCAATGACAAAGACACTATTGTCAATCAGTCCATGACCCAGCAATGCCGCCATGCTGCCGGCCAAACCGAGTGTCATGGCAAACATCAATGGATCAGCCTCGCGGCTGCGTTTTATAAGCGAGACGACCTTTCGCCAGAATACGACCTGAATAGCGAGGAAGGCAAATACGCCCAGCAGGCTCAGCCGCGTCCAGAAGTCAAAGATAAAGTTATGCGGGTGGGACAGGTCACGATCCCAAATCGCGTCTGGCCTGAGATAGTGCCCGCCAAATTGGTAGAGGAATTGATCCAGGCCAATGCCGGTCAGCGGGTGATCGCGCAAGATCGCGACAGTGCTTTCCCACAGACGAAGCCGCACAAAGGTGGTACCGCTCGAAAAGTCTAGAACGTTTGCGAATCGATCTGAGAGGCGTGTCAATATAGCAAAGCCCGCGATACCGAGCGCGCCGGCGCCGAGCAGCGGTGGCAAGGCTCGTCGCCGATACAGTCCAATGAATACGGCAATGACGCCCGCCGTTACGCCGAACAGAATCGCGCCTGCGCTCAGGGTTAGCATGAGGGCCGGTAACATGCAAAGCAGGGCCAGCCCGGCAGCAAGTCGAACGCGCCTGTCGAGCCCGACCAAGAGAAAGCCCAATGCGATTGGAATCGCACGACCGAAAAGCAAACCAGCATTGTTGGCCGAACCATACACGCTTACCAGTCTGCGGAATCCATATTCGGAGACGAGGCTTCCTTCCCTGGTAACATATTCATGAAAGCCGATGAGAGATACCATGACGCCGGCCAGGATCAAAGCGGCAAAGAGCCGAGCCAATGTCTGCCTGTCAGGCCGAATAGCGCGCAGCAGAAGATAAAATACCACTGGCTCAAATATCAGGGCGCGCAGCTCGGTTCGCGCCAACTCCGGATACTGTGTCCACAAAAGAGAAATGACTCCGAGCAAGGCGATTGACGCGACCGCCAGGTCCATGGCTCGGAGCGCCGAGAGCAGATTTCGCGACAGAATCGGGAAGTCGGCGTTAGTCATCTGGAATTGTCTTCCGAGGCCCACCATGAACCGAATTAAACCGGCCGCTGCCGTAATCAGTAACATCACCTCAACCATGGGAAAGGCGTAAGCATAGAGCTCCACGGGATAAAGGAAAAAAGGCGCCCACAGCAAGGTCAGGATCAGACCGCTTTCGAGCCGATGATAGATCAGGACAAACAAGCCAAAGGCGAGCAGAATCGAGATGAGAAATCCCGGCGACAGGTAAAGCAGGCCCCCGCTCAGTAGAGCCAGGAAGATGTTGACATCCTCGCGGACGAGTATTGAAGGTCTTGGCGAGTCCCAAGTCCAGAGCATCGCCAGCATCATGAATATGGACGCAACACCTGACAGAACAAGATGGATCGTGGCGCTGAGGCCCCTTCTCAGTACGTTTAGGGACGGCAGCCAGACGCCCCATGGCGCGGTCAGGATACTGTGGGCGAGCACCAGAACTGACAAGCAGGTAGCGACGATGCCAAGCGCGATTTGCCGATTGTAGGGCTCGTTGAGGTCGCCCGAGCTTACAGCGAAGCCAGCTATCGCCCAGCGATCCCAGCCTTGGTCGGCCACAACATGAAGCGTATGTCTAGCGAGCGCAATATCGGCGGCGACAGGCACGAGGTTTGTTTCAGGTCCGCGCGAATTGCTGCGCAAAAAGATGTAGGCATTGCCGCTGGCGTCCTGCTGCGTGGCGTTGGCCGGCTCTCCGTCAACCGTGGGATACAGGAACGCGACATAGTCATCCTCGCGGAGGAGCATGGCGAGATCTGCGCCGTAGAAATCAAAGTCAAGCTGACTGTCGCTTTGCGGAAGCCAGCCGATATCGGCGCCGAGTTCGCTGAACTGCCATACGCCGCTGTAGCGCGTGTGTCTAGTGAGCGGATGGTACAAGCCGTTTTGGGCGACTTGGGGAAGCGGATAATCCTTCACTGCGAGCAGAAGCGGCGACGGTGCTCCGTTCTGCTGCAAGAGTGAGAATCCCCATTGGGCATCGCTATTTGCCGCCGCAGGCTGCCAATGATGCAGGAACATCGCGCCGAGCCAAGGCCACTCGCGATGTGCGCGATCCAGGGCTTGAAGGGTGTACTGCGCTTGCTCGGTTTCGCTGACTGCGCCCCAGATTGACGCGTCCCCCTGCCAGTCAGGCGGCAGCGCATTCCAGCCATAATTGCTCGCCCATAACGATTTCTTGCCGTCGCCCGCTTTTGCCATCACTTCGCGGAGGGCGATGATTCTTGAATAATTGAGAATCGTTTCATCAACCCGGCGGTCGAGTGGCGAAGTAGAAAAACCGTAGGGCTTACCGGCGACTACATCCATGTGCTCGCTCGCGCCAAGTGCATACATCGCTTCGAGGAAGCGGATGTCGCTGATATTGCGACCGCTGGTTTCCGTGGTAGGCGCCAAGCCCGCGGCGATAATTGTTGCGGACGGGTCCGCTTCACGTATATGTTCGCGGGCCGCGCTGAGCAGCGCGATGTATTCTGCCGCCCGCGGATCGAGTGTGCCCCAAGCGGCTGACAAATTGGGTTCGTCCCAGATTTGGTAGTAGTCGATCCAGGAGCCGTACCGAGAAGCAAATTCGCGGGCAAATGCGCCAAAGGTGGACAGATCCTGGGGTGGGGCAGTCTTGCTCAGCCCTTGTCCATTGCGCGCTTCGCGAGCCCATTCTGGCGAATTCATCAAGACTGCTACCAGTTCAAGATCGGGAAGATCTTCAAGTTCCTGCGCCAACCGATCCCAGCCAGTCCAGTCGAACGCATGCTGCTGCGATTCGATTTCATCCCAATAGGCGAATTGTCTGATCCAGCGAAAGCCCGATTCGCTGATTTGTTCCAGCTGGTTGCGCAGCTCTGATTCGCCGTATTGCAGCAGATCGACGTTTACGCCCATGCGATTTTCGACGAATGGGATGTCCTGGTCCTGGGTTGGTTCGATGTAGCCACGCAGCTCGAAGTCACGCAGATTCACGGTACCAAGCGTCGCAAATATGCTTCCGGCGACCAGAAATATGCTTACAGCCAGCAGGAATAGTTTACGCATCAGCGTGTCCAAACCGGATTCGACGAGGCGCCGTCAAAGGTAAGCTGCAGCGCCTCGCCAGTTTCGATATCAATGAGCCAGATGTCACCTTGGTAGGTGATTGCGAGATGACGCGCATCAGGGCTCCAGGCGAAGTCGACTGGGGTCAAGCCACTGTCTCGCTTGCGAATGCCTTCCGCGTCGTGCGCTGGGAATAGCACACGTTGATTGCTGCCATCGCGGTCTGCAATCATGAGATCGTATTCGCCATTCATGCTATTCTGTGGTCTCCGCGCTTGCAACCAGGCGATAAAGCCCTCATTGTATTCGTCGCCGTTGGCGGTAATTCCAGGCGAAAAGGATGGTGCCGACCACATACCAGCCTCGGCCCTGAGCAGAGCAGAGAAACTGCCGTCGGCGCTAGTTACAGCTATGTCAAATATCGGACTGGTCTCGGCCGGTTCGTTGCCCAAGGGCGGCCCATGGATGGTGGAAATCAGGAGTTTGCTGTCTATTGACCAGGATAGCGATGACAGCCAGACCCAAGTCGTTGCGCTGTGGAAGACGGCATAGTCCGCCAAAGTTATGGAGCGCCGGCGCTCGAAGTCAACCAGGCCTATGCTATCCGGGCGCGCCCAGGCCATTTGATCACCCAAGGGGGACCAGGAAAAATGCGTACCCCACCAGCCATAAAAACCTCCGCCTGATTCGGGAAGCGCCTCGTCAATCGTGAGCGTACGACCGCTATCCTGGTCTATTTTCATCAGCCACAGATTATTCAACGCTTTCCAGCCAGCGGTTCCGGCGCTGAGTTCGCCCGTGGAATACGCAAGAGTATTGCTGGAGCGCGGTCGCCACTCGGCGTAGAGGACATCGCTCGGTGTCAGTCGCTGCGGCTCAGTCTTGCCATCAGTGGCGACCATCCACAGCTCGTTGAAGAAGTCGTCAGTTGGGTCGGTTTCGCTGGTAAAAAGCAAGCGAGTGCCCGATACGTTCTGATGAAAGACTAGAGAATCGAGATTCTGCTGCGAAGTTAGCGGCGTCTTATTGACGCTATTGCCTGTAATTGTCCAGGCGTCGGCGTGGTTGATATAGTTGAGACGGCCGGCAATGGCTACCGGCACGACAGATTCCTCGGGACCGGTATAGATTATCTCAGTTGTCGGCGCCTTTACGATAACAGGCTGGTCGATCTGGTTACGTTTCACTTCCTTCTCATCCTCAAGGACGATGCGGAAGCAAGCTTCTTCAAGGCCGGGACTGCCGACTTGGCCCAGTCGCTGGCCGCCGGCGGGAACACCTTCTTTCGGCACGAGGCGTCGCTGAAAAGGAATCTCTCGCTGTTCGCAAGCTTCTTCTTCTCGTACCCGCCGAATGGTAATGAACATGCCGTCTGTTACTTGCGCCACCAAGGGGTGACTGATTCGGTCCAGCGGCCCCAACTCGACCTGCGCGCTGGCAAGTAATTGATCCACCGTCTGCGCATTGGAAAAGCTGTAGAGCTGTTCGCGCCCATCGACGGCGATATGCACATCGATCGACTGGGCATTTCCCGACGGCCGGCAGCTAGCGAGCAAAATCGCCGAGAAGGCGAGCAGCGCGTACCGTTTCAGCATGGACGACTCTCGTCATTGTTGTCGTAGGTCACTTCACTATCGTAGCCGAATTCTGTGTGAGCACAAACAGGCGTGGATGCAGTCCTCTCAAGTTAATTGTCGTCTCGCTGACGATACGCCAGGGCGATTGTCGGAGACAGCGTTTCATCAGTTTGACCTCGTGTGTCAAGACGACAAACGTTGCATTGTCTCTAGCGAGACGATGGGCTTCTTTCAGAACGGCGGGATAAAGCTCGAGATTATCATCGTGTGATCCGATGTGATTTCCGAAGGGCAAGTCGGCGTATAGACAGTCGGCGGAATGTGAAGACAGCGGCGCTCGCCGCGCGTCAGCCAGCAAATGGCATATCCTGGGGCTCATCCCCGCGGCTCGCGAATTACGCCGGCCACAATCGATCATTTCTCGGCTGCAGTCGACCGCTACCAGGTGGTCGGCCGGGCGCATCAGACCATGCTCGATGAGAATTGTAGATGAGCCGCTACATAGATTCACGACTTGGGCATTGTCGGGTAGCGATTCACATCGGGTCATGGCGTATGCAATGGTCGCGTTGAGCGCGCCAGGAATGTTCGCCACGCGATAGCTGCGCTTCGAAAGCGGTTGCGCGGTCGTGCGGACAAGAATCTCCCAACCGGGACCGTCTGCTTCTCTCGTCAGTCGAAGAAAAAGTTCCCCTTTTCCGTCGTCAGCGAGGCGGAGAGCGAGCGAATCGGCCAATTCCACTTGTAAGCGGAGAAGTACACTAGATTGCGATCCAGCTGCTGCTACGCCCATTGTCTGAGGTTCGACGTTGAATTGGGAGGCTGCATTGCTCAAATCGGTTGTTAATCGCGTGAAGTGCTGATGACCAAGCAGCGCTTTTGGGCGCGTAATGGCGTAGCGATGGACACGATAAATCGCGATCACCGAACGCAAGGCGGAGAGGGCTACCGGCTCGCCAATGTAGCGAAAGCGGAAGAAACCCGGTCGAGTGCGGCGAATCGCGCTGAGATCCGAGGTGAATAGGTCCGAAAGTTCCTTAATCGCGAAGGATTCTATGCCAGGAATAACCTCGGCTTCGTACTCCGTTTTTTTCACTTTCATTGCTCAATATGCCGGCGATGCTAGTGCCATTTGGGTTCACGATCTTTGCTGCCGTCAGGCGTCAATCGCGTTACGCTTGAGCCGTCACTCGTGATTGTGTAGATGTCGCGGGAGCCTTGGCCTGTCCGGTCCGATACAAACAGGATCAAAGAACCATCGCGCGACCAATTGGGTTGGCGCTCAATAGTGGAAGCGCTGGTAATCTGCCGCAAGTCCTCGCCATTAAGTGGATTGACCATAAAGATATCTTCGTCGCCGAAACGAGTCGACGTGAATAGCAGCAAGCTTCGTTCCCGGTCGTTCAGCCAGGCCGGCAGGAAGTTCTCGCCCGAATCGCTTCGAATCGTGTTGAAGATAGCGCCGTCAGCGACATTGATGACTGAGATATGGCGTTGCCCGTCAGCATCTGTAACATAGGCGATGTAATTGCCATCAGGCGACCAAGTCGGCTGATCTTCGTTTGCCGCACTGGTACTCAGCTGTGTCTGCTGGCTGCCGTCCGTATTCATGAGGAAGATGTCTCTGTTGCCGGCCCGCTGCGAGGCAAAGGCGATACGCGCGCCATCGGGCGACCATGCCGGACGATTGTCAGAGCCAGTCTCCGTCAAGCGTGTGACCGCTTGTGACGCTATGTCTAGCCGGTAGATTTCAAAATTGTCATCATCACGTCTCGATGCAAATGCCAGCTGCCGGCCGTCGGGAGACCAAGATGGATGCCGGTCGTTCGCCGGATTATTGGTTAGATTTAGCGCGTCCGCCCCATCGCTATTCATCAAGTAGATCTCGTTGTTGCCGTCACGATCGCTGACGAAGGCGATCCTGCCAGTTGGCGCCGGTGTCTCTATGGGAAGAGCGACTACGGCAACTTCGACTGAATGCGAAATACTGCCGGCCGGATTCGATACTTGCTGGACGACGATATAGCTGCCGGCGACGCCGTACACATGCGTCGGGTTTTCCTCGTTTGAAGTATTGCCGTCGCCGAAGTCCCAATAATAGGTAAGAGATTCTCCGCTAGCAGTGGATAGGAAGACCGCCGTGAGATCGTTGACACTGGTCGTGAATCCAGCGACAGGCGGCAAAATCGCCTCTGTCACCACGATTTCGATGCTTGCCTGACTTGCGCCGCCCGAACCAATGACACTCAGCATTACGTTGTAGATTCCCGGGCTCGCGAATACATAAGAAAGTGAGACTTCATTTGAATCAATGTCGCCGTCGCCTTGAAAGTCCCATTGATAGGAATCGACTTGGCCGGTGGACTGATTGCTGAAGTTGACTTGCAGTGGCGCGTCGCCAGATGTTGTATCCGCGGCAATCAGGGCTAATGGCGATGCTACTGGTGGATCCACGACGATCTGTACGACTAGCGCTGCGGCGCCGCCGTCGCCAACTGCCCGCAATTGCGCTGAGTAGTCGCCTGCTGTCTGGTATGTCCATACGGGATCGGACTCCGTGCTGTCGACGATTCCGTCGTTTTGGAAATCCCACTCGTAGCCGACATCGGCGTTTTGCGATCTGTTGCTGAAAGATACAGTCAGTGGCGCGTTGCCACGCGAGGGCTCAGCGACAAAGTCGGCGACTGGCGCCTGAATTGGTGCGCTTACTATTATTGACTGAGAAATCGTATCGCTGCCGCCGGGGCCGGCGACCGCCAATTGGACTAAATAGTCGCCAGCCTCCAATATCTCAGTTGTTGCATTTCCATCTGAGTCAGGTTGCAGGTCTGCGCCATTGAGGCTCCAAACGATGCTGTCGATTACTCCATTGGAGGTGTTTATCAGGCGAAGGGATATGGGCGCGTGATCGTCGCTGACGTCAATTTCGAATCTGGCAACCGGCGCGTCTATTTGCTCGGCGGAAACGATGATCTGCTTCGATGCCGAAGATTGACCATCAGGACCGTTCAGGACTAACTCCACGATGTAGCTTCCTTCTGCTGCGTATGTATAGGACGGATTCATATCCGATCTGTTTTCATTGCCATCGCCATAACGCCATACGAAGGAGGCAATGTTACCTGTGCTGCGATTGCCAAACTGGACTTGGAGGGGCGCTGGACCACTTAATGGCGAGGCATCAAAGGCGGCGATGGGCGGCCGCCTTGCATCCACCGTGATTGGTTGGGCATAGCTGCTACTGCCGCTCGGTCCGCTGACGGTTAAGCTGACGCTGTATTCGCCCGGCGAGGTAAAAACATGGGTGGGATTAGCTTCATTTGACGTCTGCCCGTCCCCGAAAGTCCAGCTATATGTCAAGATCGATGGTCCTGTCGGTCCATGAAAAGTAACGGACAGAGGCGCATAACCGGACGTTGCGCTAAGGGTAAATACTGAGCTTGGCAATGGCTGGCGCGCCGGCGCCACAGTGGGCGCAGTCAGGACCTGGTTCTGCAGGTATATGGGAGAGACTACGATATTCTGTTCGCTGCCATGAATCAGAAATACGCGCAGCCGCAGCTGATATGACCCATTAGCTAACGACCTGTTTGTGGTATTCCAGTGACCCAGAATACTGTTGACCACGGGTCTATGACCGACGCTTGCAACCGGATACCAGATATTCTGTGGGTTCGGCACAGTCGCATATTCAAGACGATATTGCAAGAAACCAGGATGAATCGCTGAGCCGAAAATCTGTGTGCTTCCGCTAACGACAGAATTAGCCACGGGAGCGCTCAGGTAAATGCTTATCGGCTGTGTTGTATGCGTCGGAAAGGCAGCCACCGTGGGCGCTGTGAATACGCGAGTCGCGACTACCGGCAGAGGCGACGACAGAGCGAGCGGCGTTGCTGGCGGACGTGTAGTGGGAAGCGGCGCACTTATCGCTAACTCAGGTCTCGTCTCAGGCGCCGCCGTGATTTGGAGAGCCTCGCGCTGTTGTGACGGCCGACCAAGATTACAGGCTGTCAAACATGTCACCAGAAAAATAAACAATGAGAGCGACATGCGACGGTCTGGGATTTGAAAAGTCTTCATCTGACTCCTAGTTAAAGTCATTTCGTTGGTCCGCGCCCAAACGGTTGTCTTGAGTCAGGCTCAATAATCATTCAGCCGGCTGAATCCACCGGAGAAGTCTGAATACGGCCAACAGCGCGATTATAGTGCAAGCCGGCTACTGATAAATGTTTCGTCGCCTTGACGGCTGTCTAGCGCTAGAGGTCTATGTAATGGTGTTGTAGAATGCCACGAACTGTGGACACGCGCTGAATCAAACAATGCCAATTGACGGAATCAACCAGCGTATGAAGCTTCTCTCCCTTCTGATTATTTTGTGGATGACCGCGCCCGTTTTTGCCCAAGAAACTGGGTCAACGACGGAACCGAATCCGGCCGACGCAATCGCCAGCACGACCTTGACAAGCATTGCCTTGGAGAACCCTTTCTTGCAGGGCGATCTGGAGCTCTTGGTCGGCAATGTGCAGCGGCCCAACGGCTTCGTCTGGTTCAGAGACAGCTTGTACACCGTCTGCAATGGCGATTGGACAATCTACAGAATCGACGATCGAACGGGCGAGACGATTACTTTCGTCTTTGGCACGCGCGACGGCAATATGCTTCTGATGGAAGAGACTACTGCGGGTTTTGACATTCTGGTGCCTGATCCAGAAAATGGCACAGTTTGGAAAGTGGATCAGGCGCGCTCTGCGCCGGCGCGATTCACGTCGGCTGTTACAGCGCCTTGGGGTATCGCCAGATTGGATGACTCGCGCTTTCTCATTACGGATGTACGCACCAACAGCATCACCGAGGTGGCGGAAAACGGCGCCACTAGATTGGTCCACAGCGAGCTACGCGCGCCAACCGGGATCGTGCGGCATGAGAATATGGTCTATTTCGCAAACGGCGGCAGCGCGCGGCTCGGGATCGAGTATTTCGAAATTCTGGAAGACGGCGATTATTCCGTGGTGAAGCCGCTGGTATCCGGCCTGCAAAATACAACAAACATCATGATGGGCGGCGATGGCAAGTTGTATTTTGCTTACGCCCTCGGTACACGTGGAGTGGTTGGACGGATTGACCCGACGATATGCCACGAATCCGGCTGCAGCAATAGCGATGTCGAGTTGGTCGTCTTTTCCGATATTCCGGCGCCACTGGCGATTACGCTGTCAGACGACTTACGCTTGTTTTTGCACAGCCGCTTCCGTCCGGAAATCTATTGGCTGGCATTGCCCACCTAGCTACAGGCTTTATTCGGGAAAATTGTCAGGACCGCTTGCCTCGGTCACTGCGAATTTGCGATAATGGTCGCAATCGGCGACAGGCAGTCGCAGCTTCAGCGCCCAGCCGTCTTCGATAGCAGATTCCGACTCGATGTAGCGCTTGTCGTATAGCTCGGAATAGATTCGGCCTGACTGATAGGGGATGACCACGTCCAGTTGTGTCTTCTGCTGAACCAAGGTGTCGGCTACGGACTGCATCAGCCGGTCTAATCCAGTCCGCTCTTGAGCCGAAATCGGCACGATATCAACATAACTGTCGACAAGCCCCAGCTCTGGCAAGTCGCCGTCGAGTTGATCAATCTTATTCAGGACAAGCATCCGCGGCATGTTCGATGCATCGATTTCCGCGAGCGTATCTTCCACCGCTTCTATATGCTGCAGGGCGTTGGCGTGGCTGATATCAACGACATGAAGCAGCAGATCGGCTTCAATCACTTCCTCAAGCGTGGCACGGAATGCAGCGATTAAGGTGGTCGGAAGCTTTTGAATGAAGCCAACAGTGTCACTAAGCAGCATCTCGCTGCCGTCGGGCAGGGGCACACGACGCGTGGTCGGGTCAAGCGTGGCGAAGAGCTGGTCCGCCGTGTAGATATCCGAGTCGGACAAGGCGTTGATCAGGGTAGATTTACCGGCATTGGTGTATCCCACCAGCGCTACCAGCGGCAAACCGGAGCGGCGTCGGCGTTGACGATGCAGATTGCGATGCGCGCGCACTTGCTCAAGGTCTTTCTTCAGTTTGGTAATCTTGCGTGTAATCTCGCGCCGATCAACTTCGAGTTGAGTTTCGCCGGGACCGCGCAGACCGACTCCGCCCGAGCCACCACGCGCGCCGCCGCCACCGGCTTGCCGCGCCAGGTGGGTCCACTGCCGTGTCAGGCGGGGCAAGCGATATTCGTACTGCGCCAATTCTACTTGCAAAGCGCCTTCGCTGGTGCGCGCGTGTTGAGCGAATATGTCGAGTATCAGCGCGGAACGATCTAACAGCCGAACGGACTCACCCAGAAGTTTCTCGATCTCGCGTTGATGTCGAGGCGAGAGTTCATCATCAAATATCAGAATGGTTGCGTCCAATTGTGCAATTTCTTCGACGACTTCTTCCAATTTGCCCGAGCCTATGAACGTCTTCGGATTAATTTGCCTGACGAGCTGGCTGGTCTGTCCGACGACATTGATACCGGCAGTATCCGCCAGCAGCGCCAACTCTCGCAGGGAGTCGTCGATAGTGAGCAGGGCCTGTTCTTGACGGAGCCCGACGCCGACTAGAAAGCCGCGGTCAGCCACGAGTCTATTTTCATATTCAAAGGCTGTCATCGGACCTCGAGTCGCATAATGGCCGTGTTGGAATTGATCAGACTGTCATCCAATTGCGCGATGGAAGTTCGTATAGATTCAGCGGCTCGGTCAGCATAAGCGCGCTTGCGTTCCGCCTTATTTTTGATCTTGACCTCAAATGGTGGCAGTATGCCCAAATTCGCCTTCATCGGTTGGAAATTCTTTGGGTCAGTATGGGTAACATAGTGGCAGAGCGCGCCTAGCATGGTATCTGGCGGCGGGATCCACGCGGGCAAACCGAGAAGCTGCCTTGACAAATTCAGCGCCGCCACGAAGCCGGTAGCGATGTTGCCAACATAGCCTTCTACGCCGGTGATTTGCCCGGCGAAATAGAGCTTGGCCTGGCTGCGGAATTCCATTGTTGGACGCAGTAGCGCGGGCGCATTTAAGAAGGTGTTGCGATGCATTTGACCCATGCGAACGAATTCAGCCGCTTCCAAGCCGGGAATCAGTCGAAGGATCTCCTTCTGCTGTTTCCAACGAATGTTAGTCTGAAAACCGACGATGTTGTATAGGCTGCCAGCCAGATCGTCCTGGCGCAACTGAACAACTGCGTGTGGCCGCCGCCCGGTGTGGGGGTCGGTCAAGCCAACCGGGCGCATGGGGCCGAATGCAAGCGTTTCAAGGCCGCGCATGGCCAATTGTTCAATGGGCACACAACCTTCGAAGAAGTTGGGATCGTCCCGCTCGAAGTCACGCAGTTCGATTGTCTCGGCGGTTTTTAATTCCTGCACGAAGCGCTCATATTGTTCGCGGTTCATCGGACAATTGATGTAATCGCCCGTCTCACTCTCGCCGCGCCCGTAGCGGTTGGCTTGGAATGCGCGGCTCATATCGATGCTATCCGCCCGTACAATCGGCGATATGGCATCGTAGAAGTAGAGATAATTTTCGCCGGTCAGCTTGCCGATTTCCTCCGCGAGGGCAGGGGAGGTTAGAGGTCCGGTAGCGACGATGGATGGCTCGCGCGCAGGAAGTGACGTGACTTCCTCACGTCGGACTTCAATATTGTCATGGCCGTTAATTCGCTCCGTGACCATAGCGGCGAAGCGTTCTCTATCTACAGCGAGCGCGCCGCCGGCGGGCACCGATGCTGCTTGTGCGCAGCGCATCAGCAGAGAGCCCAGCAGATTCATTTCGTTCTGCAAAATACCGGTTGCCCGGTCCGACAGCTGCGAGCCGAGCGAATTGCTGCAGACCAATTCTGCCAGTCGACCGCCGACATGAGCGCCGGTTGACTTGGCGGGGCGCATCTCATATAGGCGCACATAATGGCCGCGTTCCGCCAGTTGCCAGGCTGCCTCGCTACCGGCCAAGCCACCGCCGATGACGGTTAGGACTTGTGACATGGATGCTCCCTGTCATCAGATTTTGCGTAATATTACCGAGGCATTCTGTCCGCCCAGGCCAAAGCTGTTGGACATGACCGTGCGAATGCCAGGAACCTCGCGCGCCACTTTCGGCACGTAATCCAAATCGCAGGCCGGATCTGCTGTCTCATAATTCAGCGTCGGGTGCAGCACCTCACGCGACAAGGTCATCAAGCAGGCGGCCACTTCAAGCGAGCCGCAGCCAGCCATCGCATGGCCGATCATGCTCTTGGTTGAAGTCACCGGGATATTGTACGCGGCCTCCCCAAATACTTCTTTGATGGCTGCTGTTTCGATGGCGTCATTGGCCTGTGTCGATGAGCCATGAGAATTGATATGCTCGATTTGCGTCGGGTCTACTTTGGCATGGTCCAATGTCCAGCGCATTGAGCGTTTGGCGCCGCCGCCCTTAGGATCGGGCGCGGCGACATGATAGGCATCGGAAGAAGCGGCGTAACCCAACACCTCCGCGTAAATCGGCGCGTCGCGTTTATGCGCGCGCTCCAAACTTTCGATGATGAACACCGCTCCGCCTTCGCCCAGGACAAAGCCGGATCGGTCGGCGTCAAAGGGCCGGCTGGCTTGTTCCGGCGCATCGTTGTAGTCACGAGTCAGCGCGCGGGTGGCGCTGAATCCCGCCAAAATATAGTCGAACATGACGGCATCAAGCGCGCCGGCTATTGCCAGATCGCACTTGCCCAATTGAATCAAGTCAGTCGCTTCGCCAATGGCTTGAATGCCGGTGGCGCAGGCGACCGAAGGTGTGATAAGCGGACCAAGGGCAGCCATCATCTTGCTGACGTAGTGGCCGGGCATATTGGGCAAGGCGTTGACAATGCTCATCGGATTGGCGCGTTTGTGGCCGGACTCGCGCCAGCTGCTGATGCCGGACTCCCCGACCTCGTAGCTGCCGAGCGTCGTGCCGATTATCGTTGCCACCCGCTCGCCGATGGAGCCGATTTCGTCTAGCGAAAAACCGGCATCTCTCACCGCATCGACGGCGGACACAATGGCAAACTGGGTTGCACGGCCCATGCGCCGCGCCTGTTTGCGCGGTATGTAGGCCGATGAATCAAAGTCTGGAACTTCGCCGCCGATCTTTACATCGATATGGTCAGTCTCTATGTTTTGCAACTTGCGAATGCCAGACTTTCCCGCTTGGATGGCATCCCAGAAGGCCGTTTTTTCACCCAAAGGCGAGACGACCCCCAAGCCGGTGATGACAACGCGCTTGCGACCGTGTCGTGTCAATTCCATACTGCAGCGCTCTGCTTCATTGCGCCTCCTGCGCGATGCCGTTGCGAACGGCGCCGATGACATTTTCTCTCACGGCGGTTCGCGCTTGTTGGATTGCGTTCTTAATGCCGATGGCGGAATTCTGCCCATGACCGATGATGACAACGCCATTGACACCGAGTAGGGGCGCGCCACCGATCTCGGACGTGTCGACTTGACGTCTAATGCGATTAAAAGCGGGTCTCGCCAGCGCGCCGCCTATCATCGAGAGGGCATCATTTCGGAATTCCTGACGAATTAGCGTAGCAACATAATGCGCTGTCGCCTCAAACATTTTCAAGACGATGTTGCCGACAAAACCGTCCATCACTATAACGTCGGCGACTGATGACATCAATTGCACTGGCTCGACATTGCCGACGAAATTCATCTTGCTGCGGCGCAGCAACTCGGATGCTTCCCGTATGAGCAAATTGCCCTTGGTTTCCTCGGCGCCGTTAGAAAGCAGCGCAATACGCGGTTGGGGATATTCCAGGACGAGCCGCGCGTAGATGCTGCCCATAATCGCGAATTGAGTCACCCATTCCGGCTTGACATCAGTATTCGCGCCAACATCGAGAAATATCATGCGATGATTGTTCACGGGAAAGAGCGCTGAGAGGACTGGTCGTTTGACGCCGGGGATGCGGCGCAGGGTCTTCAGCGTAGCGATAGCGTGCACAGCCCCGGTATTGCCCATGGTCACAAAGGCGTCGACTTCTCCGCTTTTCACTGCTTCGAGCGCAACATGGATCGAAGATGTGGACGCCGTTTTGAGCACCTCGGTCGGTATGGAATCCATGGCGATGTCAATAGGGGCGTGCAGTATCTCAACCTTGCCGGCGTGAATCTCGTGATTCTTGAGCTCGGATTCTATCTGTCGCTGATCCCCCACCAGTACGATGGTGTCGCCAAATTCATTCGCTGCCAGCACTCCGCCTGCAATATCACTCAAGGGACGACTATCGGTTCCCATCGCATCTAATGCAATGCGCATCTATGTCAGACCTTCCGCGGTTGCCAAATATTGCCGTATGATAAGGTAGGAACGGCGCTTGCTCAAGATGGATTAAAGCCCGACGGCATTGACAAGCTTACGGATTCGCTTATACTTGGCGAGCGATAGCCCTGATGGCGGAACTGGCAGACGCGCACGGTTGAGGGCCGTGTCCTTAACGGGGTGGAGGTTCGAGTCCTCTTCAGGGCATGTCCTAGGAGCTTACCATCTTTGGTGAGCTTTTTTGTTGCGTGCATTTTGCGGCAGATGTACACTGCCAAATGAATGATAATTCGCCGAATTGATAGCATTTTGCTTGCTGGTTGTCGGCCAGTGCAATCGTTTTCGTCTGCGGCTGTCTTTTGTTGCGAGTGCGTTTCTCAAAAAGGGCGCCTATGATTGATTCAACTAATGCGATCCTTCAGCGGGCGTATGAACACATCGAGAAGGACGAGCTCGAGCAGGCGCAAGCGATATTGGCTCCCTTGCTCGAAACAGACGACAAGAACCCCTCGTTATGGTGGGTATATTCGCATGCCCTTCGAGATCGCTCGATAGGGCAGTTGGCGCTTGATCGCGTTCTCGAGCTGGACCCGTCCTATCCTGGTGCTGAAGAACTCAAATCCGATGTTATCGAACTGCAGGAGCAGGACGAGGATCTTGTCGGTTTGGAGATGGCTGCGGACGGCAGCGCGCAGTCGGCATCGGAGCTAAGTATCGATGATTGGGAGGACCTGCAGCCGGTACTAGATACTGACGACGAATCCTCAGGAATGCGGCCGGGATTCATCGTTTTGGTCGTCATCTTGCTAATCATCTCTGGGGGCGCCGCACTGGTCGCCTCGGGGGCCGTGGACATTGCGGAGTTGCTGTCGGGCCTTCTGCCTTCGCCAGAACCAGCAGTAATCGTTGTCTCCGCGCCCACAGATGAGCCATCGCCGATTGAAATCGAAATCGAAGCCAGTGTGACCGTCGCGGTTCAAGAGGCGACGATTGAGCCTACAGCCCTGGCGACGAATGAAGTGGAAGCAGAGCCCGCGGCACAGGCAACCGTTGCGGAAACCATTAAACCCGAAGCGGAGGATCCAACAACCGTGGCCAGCGCCGAGGCAGCCGCGACTATCGCAGTTTCCCCAGTCACCGACGAAACGTCGACGCCTGTGACAGCGTTCATAAGTGACGTGGCGGAAAGCATCACCGAGTTTGACATAATCCGCGAGTCGAGCAGGATGGAAACTACTCCCTTAGGGGAGACGCTGGTCTTACAGGTTTGCGCAATTCCTGGGCGGGAATTCAACGAGCGGCTTACTCGAGTGATGAACGCCGTAGTGGAATTGGCGGATGAAATCCTCGATGAAATTGAGGCAGTGGCGGCCGGTTTGCTGAATTGCGCCGATCCAGAGACCAGCTTGCGCACAATCGGTGTTAGTGTCAGCGCCATCATGGATTATGCCAACGAAAATATGGATGCCAAAGACTTCCAGCGCGCCTGGCAGCCCTTATCTTGAAACACTGACTCAACCCTAGTATTCTCAGAAGCTAATTAGGCTAATTGGCAGGATCCTCCTGCCGGCGCGATTCGACGGCATAATGAACAGTAGCAGAAAAGTCATAACCAAAAACCGCAAGGCAACTCGCGATTATTTCGTCACTGATCGATACGATGCTGGCTTAGTTCTGCTTGGATCTGAGATCAAATCGATCCGTAACCATAACATCAACATCGGCGACGGCTACTTACGGGAGAAAGACGGCGAGTTGTGGTTGATGAACGCGCATATCGCGCCCTATAAAGAGGCGCATAACTTTGGCCATCGGGACCCGCGGCGGCCGCGCAAGCTACTGCTGCATCGCCGAGAGATCAACCGGATCATAACAAAGTTGCGCGAAAATGGCATAACCGCCATTCCATTACAGGTCTATCTTGAACGCGGTCGCGCCAAAGTTGAGATTGGCGTGGCGCGCGGGAAACGACAGTTCGATAAGCGGGCCGACCTGGCAAAACGCGACCATAATCGGCAGATTGAGCGGGCTTTGAAAGACCGCTGATCATTTAGTCTATAGTTGAAGCCACAGTGGCACGGTGCTAGAATCATCGCGTTTCAACAACTCCAATGTAGTCCGGATGAAGATATGGCAGCTGAAAACGGCAGCAAACCGCGTGTGCTTTCTGGCATTCAGCCCTCGGGCAATCTGACGATCGGCAATTATCTGGGCGCACTGAAGCAGTGGGTGGAAGTTCAAAACGACTACGACTGCTTCTACTGTGTAGTCGATTTGCATGCCATCACAGCTTCGCAAGACCCTGATGTTCTGCGACAGAAGACTCGTGAGAGCGCTGCTATCTACATCGCGGCCGGCATCGACCCCGAGATTTCGACCGTATTCGTACAATCGCATGTGCCGGCGCATTCCATTTTGGCATGGATGTTGACTTGCATGGCGCCGCTTGGTTGGCTGCATCGCATGACTCAATTCAAAGACAAGTCGGTGAAGCAAGCGCAAGAGTCCATCGGCGCGGGCTTGCTAAATTATCCCAGCCTGATGGCGGCTGACATATTGCTGTACCATGCCGAGCTTGTGCCGGTTGGCGATGATCAACGACAGCATTTGGAATTCACGCGAGATTTGGCTCAGCGCTTCAACCACCTCTATGGCGAAACCTTTACCTTGCCGTCGGTGATGACGCCGAAAGCGGGCGCGCGTGTGATGGGCTTGGACAATCCCAGGGCGAAAATGTCCAAGAGCGACGATTCGGAGAATCACGCGGTATATTTGCTCGACGACTTGTCGCGGGCGCGCAAGAAGGTCATGCGGGCGGTCACCGATTCGAAGCGCGAAATCCGATTCAGCCAAGAGCCGGAGCGAGCTGGCGTTAACAACTTGCTGACAATTTATCAGGCAATCACAAATGAGTCTCCGGCTGGCATCGAAGCCTTTTTTGCTGAAAAGGGTTATGGGGATCTAAAGCGGTCGGTAGCCGATTGCGTGGTTGGGACGCTTGAGCCGCTGCAAGCCCGGTACAATGAGTTGATGAATGAAGCGGGTTACTTGGATTCCGTGCTGAAAATTGGGCGGGAGAAGGCGGCCGACATCGCAGATGACACGCTCAAGCTGGCGCAAGAGCGGATGGGATTCCTGGCGCCATCTTGACCAATCGCCCCTCTTTGACTAGAATCATCGAAGTCGCCCCATTCGTCTAGTGGCCCAGGACGTGGCCCTCTCAAGGCCAAAACAGGAGTTCGAGTCTCCTATGGGGCATGTAAACCGGTCTTGACCTGTCCTCTTCAAGCTCCACCCAGCTTGGCAGCCGCAGTTTGCTTTCTGAATTTGCTTACGCTTATATTTAGCTAACGTAATCACTTACAGAAACGGATTCGCGACTGTAATCCCGCACCGTGATGCTATTACCCGCTAGCGAAGAGTGACACTCCGGTCTGACATTTGCCAATTGCGGCCTTGTCGAAGGAAGACCGGTAGCGCACAAAGACGTCATTCTTGCTGTGCCACCCTTACAGTCGAGGGCTCTCGTGTACCCGTTATCCGACACGCGAGCATACACTCCGTCCGCGACCTAAGGAAGGATCTGGCTTGCGTAGTTGGTAAAATCCGCCAGCAGCGACTTGCGGCGACAGCAAAGGGTGATAGGAAAATGGCTATGTGAAACCTGGATATGTATGACATCTAACAATTTGTTGCTATCATTGAGTTGCCTGATCTCAAGTATCTGGCAGTTGCCCGACAGAATAATTTGGGCTTGTGCTGGACGGACAAGAAAAGTGAACGCCTAATCCCTATTACGCAAATGAAAACAGCTAGAACATGAATTGTGGAGCGTTCCTATGTTAACTCAAGAGCAAGTTGCAGCTTTCCATAGAGATGGATATTTGGCGGTAGATCGCCTGCTAGATTACGAGCTTGATATACGGCCAGTGATTGAAGAGTATGAAGCCCTGCTGGACAAGCTCTGCGAGCAATGGCAGCGCGATGGGCTTTTGAAAGAAGATTACCGCGGACTGCCATTTGAGAAGCGTCTAGTTGAGGTCTACAGTGCCGGCTGCAGCTATGAGCAGACCTTTGACATTGCCTTGCCTAACAGTGATGTCGCGACGGACACGCCGATTCATTTGGGTCCGGCGGTGTTCGATCTGCTGCGGAGCCCACGTATGCTTGCTGCGGTCGAGTCACTTATTGGCAGCGAAATCTACAGCAATCCAATTCAGTACGTGCGCATCAAGCCGCCGGCGAGCGTCATCGTCAAGGAAGACGAAAACCGAGCGCGCGTGGGCCGGACGCACTGGCACCAGGACAGCGGCGTAGGACTGCCCGAGGCCGATGAGACGCAGATGGTTACCTGCTGGGTGGCCATTACCGAAGCGACTCCGGAAAACGGCTGCTTGCAGGTCTTGCCGATGAGCCATCGCGAAGGTGTAGCGTTGCACTGCACAACCAAAGATCAGGTTGGTATTCCGGAGACACTTATCGAGCAGCAGAAAGCGGTTCCGGTTCCGCTGCAGCCAGGCGGCGTTCTCTTATTTCATCCGATGTGCAAGCACGCCTCGCTGGATAACCGGAGCGACGCTTTTCGCTGGAGTTTCGATCTACGATACAACCCGATTGGTCAGCCTACCGGACGTCCGCATTTCCCCGGGTTTGTAGCGCAGAGTCGCGTCAATCCGGAGGCCATCTTGAGTGACGCGGAGGAATGGGCGCAACTCTGGTACACCGCCCGCGAACGTTTGGCGCAGATGAATGGTATCAAGGCGCATCGCTGGGACAGTCTCGATCCCCTTTGCGCGTGATCGTAGCGCAGCGGCACTGGCGATTGCTGCCCGCGATAAGCCGGGAATGTGTGACGTCTTGTTTCACGATAATTACGTGTCCGCTGGTTCGCGCAGGAGCAATAGCTCGAATATCGTCAGCTTTGTGCGGTTTTCGGCGCGAAAAGCTACGGTTCTAGAGAGTATGATAAGTCTATAGAAACGGATGTATAAAGAGTTAATAGGTTTATGACTTTGGCAACATCTTTAGCCTTGCGCTAGCTCCTACAAATATCGAGTTCGGAAAACTGCGTATATGAGTCCGCCCTACCTCGTACCTACCTCAATCACTCGAAGCGAAATCGTGATCAAGAAGTCGCGATTTGTGACCACGGTTCAGCGCGCATCTGCGGTAGATGCGGCGCGCGCTGTTATCGCCGATCTGCGCGCCGAAATGCCAGACGCCAGTCATCACGTCTACGCTTTTCGCGTCGGGTTCGGCAACACTGTCACAGAAGGCATGAGCGATGATGGCGAACCCAAAGGTACGGCCGGTCCGCCGACGCTTGCCGTAGTCCGCGGATCAGAAATTGGCGACATCGTTTTGGTTACCGCCCGCTACTTCGGCGGAACAAAGCTCGGCACTGGCGGTCTGGTGCGCGCTTATACGGAATCGGCGCAGGTGGCGCTCAGCCAGACGCAGTCCGAGCTCAAGGTTGAACGTCGGCTCGTGGGTATCGAGATGCCCTACTCACTTTTCAATATCGTCAAATTGCTTATCGAGGCGCATAAAGGCATCGTTGAAGAGGAAGTCTTTGAGGAGCAAGTGATGGTGGTCGCACGATTCATTGTTTCTGATTTGCAACTCTTTTCCGTCGAATTGCGAGAACGCAGTTCCGGTACTGTAAGCCCGGTCCTACTCGACTGATGCTATTGCGCCATTTTTTGCGCTACCAGCCTGCGCAACTGCCAAATAGCTCGATGAGATGGCGCGATTGTTTCGGCGCGCAAGATATATTGACGCGCGTCGTCAAGTTGATCGTTAGCGATAAGGAACGTTGCCATTTGCGCCAAGAGAAAAACATCACCGGGAAAGGCAGCCAAGCCAGCGTTAAGCTTAGCGATCGCCTCGGCTCGTTGGTTTCTCGTCCAGTGAATACGCGCCAGCCCCAAGTCGATCTGGGGATGCGCGCCAGCCCGGCCTTCTGCATCTTCCAGAACTTCCGCGGCGCTGTCATTATCCTGCCACGAGACGTAACAGCGAGAAAGAACCACGTAAAGATCATGCATCTTTGGCGCTATCCCGACGGCTTCCTCAAGAAGTTCGACCTGCCCTTCCGACACTTGTCGATTTCCTCCCAGCAACAGCTTGATCTCGGCAAAGGTTTCTTCGAATGCCGGTAAACGCGCGCTGATTTCCAGGCGCTGAAGCTCTAATTCCAATTCGTCATCGGTTTGGGCGAATCGGGCACGGCATGCGGCGATTGTGTCAAGAGCTTGTGTCGTGTCGTCATCGGCCAGTGCCAACTGCGCTAGAAAAATATGAGCGTAGGCGTTGGCATCAGTTACTCGCCTTAGTATGTCATAGGCGCTGCTGTGGTCATCGAGGTCGATAAGTCGTTCTATTATGTCGCCGGCGAAATCGCCTGCCATATCGCTCCGCACAAGTTGTTCGAAATATGTCCACAGTTCCGCATCATCGACGTCAATCATATATGCCAGGGCAAGCTGCAGGGCGCTGAGATTTCCGGGCGCCGTTTCTAAATGGAGCTTTATGGCCTTAGCGATTTCAAAGGAAATCTGCTCTTCTTCATCATGCTCGTCCGGGTCAATTAAAAGGAGCACTTCTACCTGCCAATCATGAGCCTCGGCATTTATCAGCAATTGCGCATATTCCCAGTAAAGCGCCTGATGCTCCAAGCCGTTCTCAAAGGCCCGCTGACAGGTATCGATAGCTTCCGTCATCTGCCCGCCGGCGAGATGAATGGCAATCATGCTACTCCAGATGCTCGCTTGCGCTTCCGGGCGGAGATAAGGCTCAAGCAATGCGGCGGCACGATTTTCGTATCCCAGGCTTGCCAATCCAAGCGCTGAGGCGGCTACACCCGGAGCAGACTTTTGGTCGTTGGAAAAGGCCACAGAAACTTGCGGAATGATCACCTCACCGACGGATTCCATGCCCGCCTGCAGGATCTGCTTTGCCATCATACCCAAGCACCAGCGCGAAAACTCGTCATTAGACTTACGGCCTAATTCCGCGGCTTCGCCGAACTGCGTCAGAATATCCTCTTCGGCCCACTCGACGCCCCAAAAGTGGAGATAGACGTCCAGATTCCATTCAAAAACCTGTGTCAGCAATGTCTCCAACTCGGCCGCGTCGCGATCCGAATGCTCGTATGCGAGGAGTACTTGCTCATCAGTCGATCCGCCAAAACTCTGGATGATTGTTTCCGCGATGTGAGGCAAGCCGTTGACCAGCGCCGAAATCGAAGGGAAGCGAAACGACAAGTTATCGAGTTCGTTTGCTTCCAGCAGACTTATGTCCACAATTAGATCGAGAACCCATTCGTCTGACTTCAGCTGCAGAGCACCAAAAACCTGTATATTGTCTGCGAGTCCCTCCAACTCCCAGTCAGAGGACGAAAACTGATAATCGGATGTCGTGATTTCGTCGCCGCCGTCCTCGTCTATCATGGCAAAGCAGCGAAAAACACGCACGTCACGGAATTGTTCGATAAGGTAGGATAAGCAGGATGCCAAGCCCATAGCGATAGCCGGCGCGTCATGACAGATGATCGGATAGAAGCCGATGCGGCGCCGTTCTTCGCTGTCGATTGACTGGGCTAATCCTCCCGCAGCGCCGAAAATAGACGAAGGAGCTCCTTCACTCTGAGCTTGCTTGCCCAAAGCATTCATCCGCTCTGCCGCGCTTATCATCGCCTGCTCCAATTGATACACCCTGCCATAGTGACAGGGTGCATTTTACCTGCTATTGATATTGATTTGGGTAGCGTTGCCAGCAAGATCGTATTCCTATCTGGGCAAAAGCGAGTGGCTATTTGCTCCAGATAGGTCGTCTTCGGTTTGTCGCCGATTACCCGGCTAACTTACAACCGCTACCTGGCCATAATCGCCACGGAAAACAGAGAATAGATTGCGCAGCCATCCCTGACCGAAATCACCTTCGACAAGGAACCATTTGCCGTCTGTAGAAACCCCTACGACCGCCAAAGTCGTTCCGCCGGGCACACTCAAAATGATACCGTGGCCAATCGCAGGTCCGCTGCGAATGTTCAAGTGTGACGTGTTGACTACCACACGCGGCACTGAGCCGGACAAGGGAGCATCTTTACGCGTTATGTGGGAGAAATCTCCCCGACCAACGGTATAGCCGGAATGGACCCATCCGGCGCCCGCGGCAGTGTTAACCTCGTACCATGTGTTATCAGTGTAAATTGAAAGCACTGCCAATTCGGTTCCGCCTGGCACTGTCGTTATGATGTCGTGGTGAGCGCCTGGACCAGATCGCACGTTAAGAAATGCCGTATTGACCACCAAGTGCGCGGAGCCCTCGGGCATAGCCGGCTGAGGTGTCGTATCGCGAACTACGGGCGCTCCGCCAGCCAGTGGAACAGCGGAAAAAACGCCCCGCCCCACGGTGTAATTCGAATTCACCCAGCCGGTTCCAACCGATGTCTCCACTTGGTACCAAACTCTGCCACTGTCAATGCCAGTGACCGCCAACTCCGTTCCGCCACGGACCGCAGTCATGATGTCATGACCTACGCCTGGTCCCGTCCTGACGTTCAGGTAGGCGGTATTGATAACCAGATGTGGCGCATTGGACGGAATATTTCCCGTGCCAGTCGCCAGGCTGGGTGGAGCGCCTGCCCACGCGACACCCGAGAAGTCTCCACGGGGCACGGAGTAAGCGGAGCGAACCCAACCGGTACCGACCGAACTGGTCACTTCATACCATTTGCGATCACTCGAAAGCATCGTGACTGGCAGTTCAGTACCGCCTGCGACCGTAGTGATTATGTCATGGGCAACGCCGGGTCCGCTTCTAACGTTGAGCCTGAATGCATTAACGACCACGTGTGGATTGGCAGCTTGCGCAATCGCGACCGCTTGATATCCGGAAAATACCAAAAGAAGTGCTATCAGTATTAATATCCTCTTGTTAGTCGTCCCTATCATTCTTACCCCCGAGAAACATGGCTGACGCCAATCTAGCTTTGGCATTGCTCGTCAGTATAGTGTCCGACGCTAGACCGAGCAAACGCTATACGAGGGAAAATGCTACCCGTTCGCTAAGACGGTGAAGGTCTCATATTTATGGCCGATGGTGGCAGCGAAACGCACTTTGCACATAGGATCTCACTTCTGACTTCCTCTGTCATTGGCGGGGAGTGTTGAATACTGTTGATATAACGACTTCGACCTTGCCATTCAAAAACCTCAGTGCCCTCTGTGTCTCTGTGGTGAATCCCCCTTATGGAATCCGGAATATGTCCTGTGTCTTTGAAATTCACCACTCCCATTGGCGCGACAAAATTGACACCCAATTTTAGTTGTGCTAAGATTGCAGCAGATCGTAAAAGATGAGAGGAAGCGTCATGGTATTGGCCGAACAGCAGTTTGCAGAAGTAATAACTGACAACTCGGTTCTCAATGTGACACCGGCAGCGGTTTCAATCATCAAGAGCCTGCTCGAACAGCGCAACATTCCTAACCATGCGCTGCGGGTCTTCGTTTCCGGTGGCGGCTGCTCCGGTATGCAGTACGGCATGGCGTTTCAAGAATCGCCAGAGGCCGGCGACACTGTCGTGAACAGCGATAGTATTCGCCTGCTGGTCGATCCTACCAGCATGATGTATCTCCGCGGCGCGCGCATTGATTACGTTGACAGTTTGATCGGTGGTGGATTCCAGATAGACAACCCCAACGCCGTGTCGAGCTGTGGCTGTGGGCATTCGTTCAAATCGGATGGTCAGCAGGCCGATGATGCCCAAGAGGGATGCGGTACCTGCGGAAGCTACTAATTCAATCGTAATTTGGCAGTTAGTTGTGCCTTGGGTCGCCAATCATAAATTGGCGAGTCAGCGCCGGATTGCGCTGGCCAGAATGCCCAGCAGGCCTAGCCCACCCAGCACCGCAATCGGAACAATGGGCGGCAATTGCGTCAATGGTGTGCGCTCTGAAATCTGGAATTCAAGTTGATCGGTTAATGATACCGGCGTCGCTGCGGGCGGAGTAAACGTCGGCAAGACGGTCGCTTGAATTAACTCTATTGATTGGTCTGCGTTTGCCTGAACTGTCGAAATGGCAATTGTCCGCTGTTCGTCCTCGTCGGCTGCTCCTGCACCCGGATTCTGCGCCTGCGCTGAAGCGATGTCGGCGGGATTGTCGATGACCACAATCTGCGATTGATCTCCAACTATCTCGATCAAATCACCGTATACCCAAGCTCGGCCGCTTGGCGACAAGTCGTATCGGAATTCATACCAGCGGTAGAAATTACGCAGAGCCTGATACTCGATACCTGCCGCAATTGTACCCAGAATTTCGCCCTCCAGGCTTGGCAGAGCGCGAATATTGACATTTCCAGATGAATCCAAAGCGCGCAATCGTACGGCAGGTATCGGGGTCGGGCTTACTGTTGCCGCTTGAGTCGGCGGCGGAGGCTCAATGCCTTGCGGCGTCGGCGTCCGCAGCGCGGCCTGCACTGGTGTGGCGGTTGTACGAGCTTGTGCTGCAACCGGCAGCAACTGTGCGAAGAAGATTAACGACAAGATCAGCAGATTCAATGTGCGCGGCAACATTCTACCTTGATGATAAGCGCTGGTTTGTGCATTACCATGTTATTTCATTGATGCTTGTGAATCTACCCTGCTCAGCAACAGCGCTCCGATTGTCCAATTGGTTTACCATAAAGCCCTGGTAGAGTTGGCTTGCCAGCCCGACAACTTTCCAATTGCTCAGAAGAAACGCTGGAACGGATACACCTGACGGGCAGCGATTGCAATCTGCCGGAATCCACTCCCCGTTGTAGCGCCGCGCGATGTGAAGATGAGTTGCGTTGGAGAATCCACCTAAACACGACGGATAACCGATGATATTGCCTGCTTCCACGAGCTGACCCTCTGTGAGGCTATCGTGATGATCGACATGCAAATACATAATCGTCCAGCCGCTGCCTTCGTTTGAATCCTCATCCAAGTCCAACACGACGACGCCTTCATCCAGCCGGGCGATGGCGCCCCGCGCAACAGCTGTTGTGGGATGCGACGACGTATAACACAAGCTGACGGGTTGTTCTTCCGGCGGTGGCGTAAAGTCAACAGCGGCCCATGCGCTGCCGTTTCCCCAGCCGCCGTGGAAGCCGCCAGTGAAGCGCCAAGTCTCACCTCGCGGGAATGGCAATGTCAGTGCGGGCTGCTCGAGACCGGCCGGCGCCGTGGCGTGATCATCCGCGAAGGGATCTCCAAAGAGCTCGCTATAAGTGCGGTAAATGCCCGCGACTTCACTATCTTGTCGCCAGTCACTCGCGCTTGGCATCTGCGCCAGAGCATGCTGGACGGAGATCGAAGCGGCATTCAATTCTGGATTGTAGAACAACCTGCTTCCATCAGGCAATTCGAGAATCGCTTCTCCACGGTATTTCCAACCGTAATATCCCTGATTCAGTCTGTCTGCCAGCCAACTCAGTTGACTGTATAAACCCGCCCGGTCTATGCGACTGGTCTCTTCTTGTTCCACTAAGGGATACAAGCGCATTTCCGCTTCCACCTCGGCCTGGGTTACCAGCCCAGCAAAATGCTCCAGGAATGCGAGGAGAATCCTTGGATCAACGCTGTATTCTTTGGAGGTTTTATCGATGACGTCGCTGGCGGCATATTCTTCAGTTTCGATGGACCCGTTTGAGCGTCGGCTAGTCAACGTGACAGACATCCGGCTCAGTGTGCCGCCACGCAATCGAATGAAGCTTTCGACATCGAATCCTACCGCGTGGACCGAGCGGACGAGACGGGAATCGGGCAGGATGAGGAACGCGGGCGTGTAATCGACTGGTGGACTCGGCAAGGTTATGACCTGCCCTACTTCGAGAAGATCGGGATTGGGCAAATCATTGGCCGCCAAGAGCGACGCAACAGAAACGTTGTATCTCTCAGCGATGCGCGTCAGCGTATCACCGGCCACCACACGATGTGTTGAGACGGGTACCTCAGTTGCCGGTAGCGGAATTTGCGCTTGCTGCGCGCTGGCGCTCTCGGTGCTGATATCAGTCTGGTCAACCCGGCCCTGCGTCGCAATCTCCGACGCCGGAGCATCCGTGACATCAGTTTTTGCGCCGTCAAGAAGTGTGACAGCATTGCCTGAATCGGGATCACCTTCTTGTTCAGTCACCGCCGCAGCTGCAACTCCAGCAGTCGATACCTTCGCAGTCGATTCCATACTGCAGCCGATTAGCCCACCGGCCAACATCAGAATAAATGGGACAAGGACCGATAGCTTACGCTTTGACATCAGAACTTCCTTAAGAGAAGTAAACATCACTTGGGGCTTCCTCTTAACAACTGTATACTAGGTCAGGTTTGAGGAATGCGACATCAACACTAGGAGCTAAACATGGCGACAGCGGAAGAAGTCAAAAGCATATTTCCGGCTATGGTCGAGCGTTTTATCCCGGAGAAAGCGGACGGCTTAAATGCGGTCATTCTTTTCGATTTGAGCGGCGACAACGGCGGACTTTTCTGGATCAAGGTGGCCGACGGCAGCGCCGAAGCCGGCGAGGGCGAGTTCAACAATCCGGCTATGACCGTGAAAGCAGCTGCCGACGATTGGTTCGCTGTAGCTACTGGACAAATGAATGCCATGCAAGCCTTTATGACCGGAAAGCTAAAAATACTGGGTGATATGGGATTGGCGATGAAAATGCAGACAATGTTTGCGCAATAGTGGAATCGCACGGCGAGTCAGTCTTCGCCAAGATCAAGACCCAACGCAGCCAAACTCTTTTGGAATCCTGCTGTATCCAAGGCTTCATTCACCACGGCGATGGATTCCTCATCCTCCAGGAAGTCTTCCAGATTTGCCAAAATCTCGTTTGCTCGCGGTCCACCAATTTCGCCGAGCGCCCAAATCGCAGCCAATTGAATCTCACGATCGTCTCTTAAGGCGAGTTCGCCGATGCGCGCTACACTTTCCTCGAGCCGAATATGTCCGCAGGCAGTCGCCGCTTCATATACCACTTCGTTGTCGTTGCTTTCCAGTTCCTCTAGCAGTATGTTTCGCCACACGCTATTGCAAGTGCGTCCCATAGCAAAGATCGCGCTGATCTTCAGGTCCAGATTGCCGTCCGAGTAGGCGCGCTTTATGAGCTCCTGCACACGCGAGTGGCTGGAATCGGCAAGGGTTTCCAACGCGCGCCGCCGCATTTCCAGCGGTTCGCTCGCGTCTGTATGGATGCGAAGCGAAAGTTGCTGCGCTTCTTGGGCAAGATCTTCGGATACATCGCCGTACTCTCCGAGAAGGAGAAAACGACCTAATGCCTTAATCGCTCGAATGCGGACATCCTGTTCAGGATCGTGGTTTGCCAGCGCGATGAGCTGTCGCATTGCTTGTTCGCTCTCATCGGTCCATAGTAGCTCAATGGCAGCCTCGCGCACTCCGGCATCTCCATCACCGAGATTTTTCAAGGCCAATTCTCTATAATTGACTTCAAATAGCGCCTCGCTCGCTTCGAAAAGCGTACGCATGATCCGGCGCTTGGTTGGCGGGGACAGGCGCCGCCAGGCCAATTCTGGCCTCTGCCACTCTGCAGCTGACAGGTCACTTAGACCATATCCGAGGGTTGGCGAAACTGTCTGCTTGTCTTGTGAGTCCGCTTCGTCAAGGATTGTCAAGACATCGTTCAGGTCTGGCCTTTTGAACAAGATGTCGTCGGCGGGCAAGACGGAGTTGGATACCTCCGCATCTCGGTTCATCAAGAGATACTCGGCGGATTGATGAGATCGTAAATCATTACTACGACTCCCAATGCCAGGAGCAAAAGGATTCCAATTTGGTGAATCCGCGCTTCGGTCTGAGGATCAACCGGCTTGCCACGCAGCATCTCTACAAGCACAAATACGATGCGGCCGCCATCAAGCGCCGGGATCGGCAGCAAGTTGCTGATGCCAAGAAATATGCTTATGAGCGCGACGAAGTGCAGCATCACACCAGGGCCGTCGTGCAGGCTGCGCTGGAGCAACTCGCCACCTATCTTGCTGATACCGATGATGCTTATAGGTCGGGCATCTTTGCCGCTCAATGAGCCGTCCAATAGCCTGCCGGGGATCGAGGCTATCACACTGAAAGTCTCGCCGGTTGTATTCAAACTGTATTTGACCGCGTTAATTATGCTCTGCGGAACAATTTCATTCTTGGAGCCGGCATTTGCAAAGCGACTGCCCTCGTTCAAGCTGAACTGTGAGCGGATTGCGACGCCTAGGCGTCCTTCGCCTTCTGGCGGATTAATCTGCGGCGTTACGATTACCAGGAACGATTCCGCTTCACAATTGTCTTGCTCACGTACTATCGTAAGCGGCAACGGTTTACCCTCTGCGATTTGCGCCGCCTTTCGCAAGACCTCGGCCGAGTCACCATCGGACGGTATCGCGTCGTAAGCTATCTGCGTCACGAGATCGCCAGCAAGGATACCTGCCTTAGCCGCCGGCGAACCCTCAAGTACGCCAAGAATCTGCACTACGCCTGCCTGCCCGGCGAACTCCGGCTGGACAGTTACGCTGTATTGGTCGCCGCTCTCTGGACGAATCAGCGAGAATTCAATCCGATTATCATCATAGTTCGCAAGAATTTCGTGAAAGGCGCTGAAGTCCGCAAAGCGTTCGCCATTGACTCTTTCGATTGCATCTCCGACTTGCACCGCAGTTCCAGCGAATATCGAGCCAGGCGGCACGGCTACGATTTGACTTAGGCCACCAACCGGCAGAGACAAGCCAATCAAGGCAGCAATGAAAAACAGAAGAATCGCCGTCGCAAAATTTGCCAGCGCGCCGGCTGCCATGAAGAATATTCGTCCCAAAGCAGGCGCTTCGTTAACGGACATCATTTCTTTTTCGTCAACGCCGCGCAGCCGCAGCATCTCGCGCTCGCCAACCACACGAACAACACCGGATCGGCGCTGCTCCAATACAATGCGATCGCGCTTGACCTTGTCTTCAGACGCAGACCCGATCATGTCCTCGCCCAAAGGACGCACGAAGCCACCGATGGGCAAAAGATTGAAGGTGAACTCCGTTTCACCCCAGGTGAAGAGCCTGCCAACACGGGGCGGAAAACCGATACCAAATTCGAGGACATTAATGCCAACCAGCTTGGCGGCAAAAAAGTGGCCAAGTTCATGGATTATGATCGCAGGAAAGAGAACGATCACAAACGCAGCGATGGCAAGCAGTAGATCGTTTGCAGCAACGGCGGGAATCATCATCAGCGCTGACCTCTCATTGGCGTACTATACCTAAATATTATAAGTCCCTTTTCCGCTCTCGCGCAAGCGACGCTAGCTATACGGCGCTACCAGAGGCAAGACAGTCGCACCGCCGCCAACGCGCGACCGCAGAATGTCGATATCTGGCGAAAGCGCCTGCAATCTTGAGGCAACCGAATCCGCATCAGTCAAGACGCAAATGCAGTGGACGTTTGGACCGGCGTCGAGCGTATAGCACACTTGCAAAGCGTCGACCTCGCGCCAGCGCCGCACCGCCTGCATGATGGCCAGCGAAAGAGGCTGCCAGTAGAATAGCGGTGGTTTGCTTGTAATCATCACTGTGTGCATGAGGTTGCTGTCTTCTTCAACGATACGGGCAAATCGCTCGAAATCACGCCTCCGTATCGATTCCTTGACCTCAGCAAGCCTGGCTGCCGCGCTCTTCACACGGGCGGATTGCAGCACACTGGACTCTGCCGTTTGGTGCCCCGCGCTTGAACCGATCTGTTTATGTTCGCGACTCACAATGGCGACGACATCCACAAGGTCCCAATGGTCAATGTCCATGAATGTCTCCGCGTAGGACGAGTCGTGCGTGTCGCCTGCCCGCCACTCGACATAGCCCGAGGGTATCGAACGCGCGGCCGATCCTGAACCAAGTCGCGCCAATGTTGACAACTCGCGCTCGGAAAGTTCAGCGCCATGTGCGACAACTGCCGCCAAGGTCAACGCTGCGAAGGCAGAAGCAGATGACGCGATCCCGGTGCCCATGGGGAAATTGTTCGTCGAATCAACATGAGCGAACGCCGTTGCGTTGAGGCGCCGTCGCAGCGCGTCCAGATGTTTGCTGACCCGCGTAAATGCGCTTTCGCCCGCTGCTACGCCGTTGATTATCAAGCTATCGGCTGGCAGTTCACTCGACCATTCCAAGGTTGTGGTAGTATGCAAGTCCGCCAAGTTCATACTGAGCGAAGAATTGGCCGGCAGCCTAAGCTGGTGATCTCGGTTGCCCCAGTACTTGATGAACGCAATATTGGAATGTGCGCGCGCGCTTGCTATATTGTTTACGCTTGACATTGCTGGGAAGTTTCCCTTAAGAGTCGCGGGCCAGTGTCACCCTTGTGAGACATTATCGTCAGTCCACATGCCATGTCTAGCGCGAACAATAAGATGAGCGTTTTGAACGTATTCCACGCCATAATCCTTACAATGCGTCCACGACAATGGGCGAAGAATATTCTGTTTGTCTTCCCGGCTATCGTGTTCAACGCCCAGCTCTTTGACGTCGATTCTTTTGCGCGCGTTGTAATCTGCTGTGCGCTGATGATTCTTACGGCCGGCTGCGTCTATATAATAAACGATATCATCGACATCGAGTCGGACAGGCAGCACCCGACGAAAAGACATCGACCAATTGCAGCAGGAGCACTTTCCGTATCCATCGCGCGTACCGCCGCCGTGGCGCTGGCTCTGATCGTTATGGTTTTCGCCATGAGCTTCGACACAAGATTGGCGATCATACTTTCGGTATACTTTCTGCTACAAGTCGCTTATTCGTTGTATCTTAAGCAGATCCTGCTGGTCGATATCTTGGTAGTGGCCGCGGGATTCGTCATGCGTATCCTCGCCGGCGGAATCGTAATTGACGTCGCCCTCTCGCCTTGGCTGACGACTTCCGCTGGATTACTGGCGCTGTTTTTGGTGATAGGCAAGCGTCGACAAGAACTGACATCGCTTGGCGAGCAAGCGACAGCTGTCCGCGAGATATTCCAGCATTATAACTTGCGTCTTTTGGACGAATTGCTGCGGATTGTAACAACTAGCGTCATGATCACCTACATCCTTTATACGGTGGAGTCTCCCACGATGATAAGGCAGGGTCAAAATCTCGGGCTGATTACCGTGCCAATCGTGATCTACGGACTATTTCGCTATCTCTATTTGATTCACGTCGAAGAAGAAGGCAGCGCGCCGGACGAGGTATTGCTGACGGACCGCCCCCTGCAGTTGACGCTATTAGCCGCCGCGTTAGTGTACTTTGTCATCATTTACCTATAGTAAGCAACGATGATCGGCCAGACGAGCGCACCCGCAAAAGCAATTCTCGTAGGCGAACACGCCGTTGTTTATGGCATGCCCGCAATCGCAGTCCCGTTGTCAAAAGTTCGAACCTATGCCGAATTTCGCAGCGGAAGTCAAGCTCTGACGATAAGAGGTCAGAATAATTCGCAGGTCTTATTCCAGTGGGGCGCTAAGAATATTGACCATCGCGATCCCCTGGCAGCCATAATTCACGCCACAGCACAGTATCTCGGCGCGAAAGACATACGAGGTGAGATTCACATTCGTTCCGACATCCCTATTGCGAGTGGCCTGGGCAGTGGCGCCGCCGTGTCTGCGGCATTGGGTCGAGCAGTCGCCGCGCTACTAGGCTGCTGCTTGCTTGATCAGAATCTGAATGATCTGGTTTACGAAGTTGAAAAACTGCATCATGGTACACCGAGCGGCATCGACAATTCTGTGGTGGTCTACGAAACACCGGTCTACTATGAGAAAGACAGAACGCTGGAGTTTCTTGTTATAGCCGACCCGATTCAGCTCCTGGTGGCTGACAGCGGGATCGCCGCCCTGACGCGCGATGCTGTCAGCGATGTACGTGATCGCTACGTCCGTCAGCAAGCAGAAACCCAATCTCTCTTCGATAGAATCGGCGATTTCACTGAGCAAGCGAGAACATGTGTGGAGACAGGAGACACGAGAATGCTTGGCGAACTCATGACGCATAATCACGAGCTATTGCAGACGCTAGGCGTGTCATCGCCGGCTTTGGACGGCTTAGTCAAGGCGGCGCTTACGGCAGGCGCATACGGCGCGAAATTGTCCGGTGGAGGTCGCGGTGGCAATGTGATTGCCGTGGTTGACGCCACAAGTCTTGAGCCGGTTGCAGAGTCATTGCTTGCAGCTGGCGCCAAGCGAGTCATCGCGTCGTCCGTACACAGTGGTAATTCGATGCTATGACCACCCTAATCAAGCTTGGTGGTTCGCTTGTAACGGATAAGCTTCAGCCCAAGTCCTTTCGGCGCGCGACCGTTGAGGAAATCACCCGGCAGCTGATCATTTTGCGCGCAACACAGCCGGAACGCCGAATTGTTGTCGGCCACGGCAGCGGCTCCTTCGGCCACGTCGAAGCGCGAAAGTACGACACTATTCATGGTGTGCGATCTAGTGAAGATCGCATGGGGTTTGCTCGCGTTGGCGCTGCCGCCAGCGAACTCAGTCAATTGATTTTGGAAGAATTTCTTACGGCAGATCTGCCGGCCCTGCGATTCCAACCGTCCGCCATGCAGATTGCCCGCAACCAAGCGCTTATCCAAATCGCAACCCGTCCGCTTCTTCTCGCCCTGGAACAACACTTTATCCCCGTAGTCCATGGCGATGTTACGCTCGACGAAAAACTAGGCGGCACCATCATTTCGACAGAAGCGCTGTTTGCGGGCCTTGTGGCGCCGCTGGGAGTAGAGAGCATCGTGCTCTTGGGTGATGTAGACGGGGTTTTGGATCAGGCCGGTCATGTCATCCCGCGCATCACAAGAGCTAACTTCGAGCGATTTGCATCATCGCTCGGCGCATCCGCTGGCGTTGACGTAACCGGCGGCATGCTGCAGAAAGTCACGGAAATGCTGAAGTTAGTGCGGGAGCATTCAAACGTGAACATTTTCATCGCCAATGGCAACCGCCGCGATATTCTTCACGATCTGCTTGTGGAGGGGCTCGAAGTCGGTTCCAGAATCAGCGCCAGCTAAACCATCAGTTGTCAGCAATCCTCACGTTGTAAAGCAGCGGATAGAAGCCAAAAGCATCGAATCTCAGGTCTAGCAGATCCGCTCGCGCCGCCGTTAAACGCACGTTTTCGCGCACAGGCAGAATCAGGACTTCATCCATAATCAATGTCTGAATCTCATAAACCTGGGTTCGTCGGAGCTCCGGGTTCATCGTCTGGATTGCACTCAAGAGCAAGTCGTTCAAACCTGATACGGGTGCGCGGTAAGCTCCGAAAACGGTACTTTCGAGAAATATCCGGTTAAGCAGCTGCGGGTCAATGCCATTGCTCTCAACCGGCGCCAGGTCGTATTGCCCTGATTCAATTGCGCTCGCCAACGCCGTATTTCCCGCTAAAGGATTGAGATGCAGGTCGATTCCAATTGTACGCCACTGCTGCTGCAAGAGAGATACCAACTCTGGAATCCTGCCCCAGGGCGGCACGATGATGCTCAGCGAAAGTGGCTTCCCGTCGAGATCCAATATTCCGTCGCCGTCGTTGTCGGCATAACCGGCAGCCGCGAGCAGTTCCTGGGCTGCTTCCAAGTCAAATCCATACCGGTTGACATAGCCAGTGTGAGAATATCCGGTACTGGCCGAGAGTGGCGCCCAGGCGACAGACGCGAAATTGAAGTACACCTGGTCGATGATGGCAACTCTATTTGTTGCCAATAAAAGCGCCAACCGAACTTCTCGCCGGCTCACATGCTCTCGCGCGGTATTAAAAAGGAACTGAACTGAAGACCCGGGAATCTCCGTTGGCAGTATCTGAACGCGACTATTGCCCGCCAGATTCTGCGCCACTGATGGGGACACATTGTCGATAATATTCAGACGTTCCTCCAGATTAGTGAGCGTGTCAACATCGTCATCCCTGGTTATGAGGAACTCGATACGGTCGATTTCTTCGCCGTCGAGCGGGGAAAAGAAGGTCGGATTGACACTATATTCAATGTAACGTCGAAGTAGAATCCTCTCACCGGGAAGATATTCCGCCAGTTGAAACGGTCCCGTGCCTGCCAAGTGAAACTGGTGTCGTAAGCTGTTGTACGTGTCCAGCGCTTTTGGGCTTGCCATGCCCAGAAAGGGCTGCGCCAAGGCATCTAAGAATGCCGAGTACGTTGACGCCAACGTCAGCCGAATTGAAAACTCTCCCAGTATCTCGTATTGCGTCAGCGGTCCAAGCAGCTCGCGCGCGACCGATTGTGGCATTTCGGGATCGTAGATTCGTTCAACATTGCGCACCACCGCTGAGGCGTCAAATCGGCTGCCATCATGAAACGATACATCTTGGCGCAGCTCAAATGTGTAGTGCAAGCCATCGGGCGATACCTGCCAATCGGTCGCTAATCCGGGAACAAACCCATGAGTCGCCGGATCGCGGTATACAAGAGAGTCATAGATCTGCCGGAAGATCATGCCCGCTTCTGCCGCATCGGCACTATGCGGATCGAGAATGGGGATATCCGCCGAGATTCCATAGCGGATGCAACGCGGATCTAATTCGCAGGGCAGTTCTTCGCTGCTGGCCCCACAACCTACCAGAGCAAATGCGACCAGCAGCCGAAGGGCGAATCGATGGAGTGTCGTCAAGCGTCGCCTTTCGGCTTTGGGCAATAACTGCGCACTACGCCTTATAATCGTCATATGATTATGCCAGCGTATGCCGCCCTCGGAGTCGCTCGGGCATTCAGACGCTGTCACAGTCTCTACAATACGCCGACGATTTCGTAGCTTTGGATTATAATCGGCGGTACTGCATTCGGGTAGATGAGCAGAATCGTAGATGGCGCAAGAAATTCAAAGCCGTTCGGCGACCTACGCCTTCCTCCCGGTCTGGCGCCGTATGAGCTTTCAATTAATGATATTGTCGCTAATTGCCGGCGCCTTCGTGATGTCAAGCGAATTACTTGCGCTGCGCCTTGATGCTGCCTTCAGCCGCGCGATTTCGCTAACAGTTGTGGTCGTCCCCGTTATCTTGTGGCTGATCCTGTCGGTATCAGCCGAATATCGTTTCGCTCGCCCGCGCCGCCGCTTGATCGGCGTGGCAGTCATTTCCGGCTTGACGGCGTCAGCAATTGGCTTGCCAGTGGTAGAGACTTTCTTCGCAGTTGAGCAATGGCTGCCGCTGCAATCAGTATTCCAACGTATCATCGGCTACACAGTGACGGCCGGCATCGTTGATGTTGGCCTGAAGTTCGTCGTCCTGCGCTATCTGATTTACCCGCAAGGATTGCGCGTCCGCAGCGATGCTGTCGCATACGCCTTCGCCAGCGCGGTCGGTTACAGCTTTTATCTCAATTTCGTACTTATCTGGCGACTTGAGCCAACTTGGGATATCGCGGCAATTTACGCGCTGGCTAATGTCAGCATCCAATTTGCTTCCAGCCTGTTTATCGCATTGGGCATCGTGGAATCATATTTTGGCGACGCCTTTCCGCTCGTGCTGCCGATTAATCTTTCGTTGGCCGCCATTGCCGCGGGTGTCATCACTGCCTTGTTTCCTGGATTGATGAGCGGCCTCATAAGCCAAGCCGGCAGCAGCGATCGTCCGCTGTTCGGACTGGCCATGCTTGTGTCTTCCTGGTGCATTGCACTTGCTATCACCTACTTCCTTTATGCCACGTCCGAGCGGCGCGAACGCGAAGCCTATGGCGGCCGCGGAGATTTCGATGGAGTTTGAAACCGGGCGCTCGCCCGCAATACAAATTACTCCCCGCCAGCGCTGGTCGATCGCATTGAGCTATATCATGATCATTATCGGCTTGGCGCTCGGCGTGAATCAGCGCGACAGCTTACTGAATCAAACGAGTACATACAGCAATATCGAAGCTGGCATCGAGGCAGAATATCCTGCCCGCTGGCTGCTTGACGAATCGGACGACAATATATTTCGAGTGCGAGATATGTCGCATCGCGGATTCAATACACTGATCGAAGTCAGCTCGCTACCAGTCGGCGCGGGCAGCGCCGAGCGGAACTTGCTCGACCGGCTAAGCATGCAGCGCGCGCAGGTACTGATCGATTATACTGTTCTCGGCTATGACAGCTACCGCCTGCCCGATGAGGCGCAAGCCATTACGATGTATTATTCTTATGTATCTCGAGATGCTAGTCCGTTTCTCGAAGGCATCTCAACAATCGTTAATGGATTAGACATCTTGACTGTTCGGCGCGGGCAAGCCCTTGTCATCTCTTTTCGCGCCGATTCAACCATATTCCAGCGTGAGTTGCAGACCTTGCGCACTTTTGTAGACAATCTCCAATTCTGATGTCGCGGCAAACGCCAAGAACTCATGGTCCTGTATGCATTCTTTTGGCTTTGATTTTGCTCATAAACACGGCGTCTGCACAGCCCGGCGTCGATGCCGTTCTTGAACGGGTCAAGCGGGCTACCGTATTCGTTTACCAAGCGAAGACCTTGGAAAGCGATATTTCTGTCACTTGCGTCAGCACCGGTACATTGATTAGCGCAAATGGCTTGATTGTTACCACTGCCCGCAGTGTAGCGCCCAGCCGGCAGTGCGACGGGGATACGTTAATTGTCTCGCTCAACGTAGATCTTGATGGGCCGCCCATCCCGAAGTATCGCGCAGACATCGCCAATGCGGATCCGGGCATGGATATAGCGTTATTGCGGATTTCGCGCGAACTGGATGGCAGACTTGTTTCGCGTGGCGAATTGCCGATTCTTCCTTTTGTAGACATCGGCAATTCGGACGAAGTGGCAATCGACGATAACTTGCTTGTCGTCGGCTATCCCAGTATCGGCAATGACCCGGTCGCCATCACGCGCGGTACGGTAACTGCATTTCTAGCGGAGCCACTTGGCGGGAGCCGCACTTGGCTTAAGACCCGCGCTGAGATTCCCGGCACTATGGCTGGCGGCGGCGCCTACAATACTTCCGGTCAGTTGATAGGCGTCCCGACGAATGCCGCTCTTACGGGCTTTGGCGCGTCCACAAACTGCCGATATCTTGACGACACCAACCGTGATGGTTTGGTCAATAGCAGTGATAATTGCGTTCCCATCGGCGACTTCATCAGCACGATTAGACCTATCAGTCTGGCAGATAGCTTGATCCGCGGCGCCCGCCTTGGTTTGGATGTTGAACTAATCTCTCCCACATCAGCCCCGGCGTCGCCCACATTGCCACCGCGAATATCTCGCCTGTTTTTTGCGCCGTCTGTTCAAGGGCATATGCCCGATACGGCGGTCGGTTCTCTGCCGGCTAACGCTCGCAGCCTATACCTGTTCTTTGACTACGACAACATGACTTCCGAGACAGTTTACGAATTGCGCGTCACGCGGGACGGCATACCGGACAGGGTCTTCAGTCTGCCGCCGGTACGTTGGAGCGGCGGCGAAAGCGGCATGTGGTACATCGGCGCGCGGGAACAAGCATGGGCGAACGGCGCCTACGAGTTTACGCTCTTGATTGACGGCGCGAGCACAGGCAGCCAGCAAATCCTTGTCGGAGGCGGCATCGAAAACGAAGGGCAGTTCAGCAATATCGTCTTCGGCACCCTGGACCAATCTGGAAACTTGATAGGAAACGGTTCCATAGTCCCTCTCGGCGATGTAGCCTATGCTCGCTTCCTACATGCCAATATGCGGCCCGGTACACCCTGGTCCACCATATGGTACTTCCGCGGCGCCGAGTTCGCTCGTACCGCGGACACTTGGTCTGAAGACAGTCACGGATCCAAAGTTATCAGCGTTAGTCCAACCGGCGGCTTGCTTCCGGGCCAATACCGGCTGGAGCTCTACATTAGCGGCGCGCTTTCCGCGACATCTGACTTCTACGTTGCCGGCAGCCAAGGCGCGCCCTTGCCCCGCGTCTTCAACAACTTGCGCTTCACCAATGCGGGCTCACCTGAGGAGGCGCGTATTGCCCCGGCGTCATCAAGCTTTCCAAGCTCCGCTGCCAATCTCTATGCCATCTTTGACTGGAAGCGGATTGAATCAGGCACACCCTGGTCACTCCGCTGGCTGGTCGACGGGCAAGCGTTTTACCAATCATCGCACCGATGGTCAGGAGCCGAGTCTGGCAGCGACTTTGTGGTTTCATTGCCCAATCCGCCGGAAGGGAGCTACCAAATGGAGTTGCTGGTGAACAATCTTTTGCTCGCCGATGCCAGCATGATAATCGGCATTGGCCAGTTGCCCATTGACCGCTTCGCCCAGTTTGAGGGGACTGTCCTCTCTGGGAAAGTCATTGATGCCGCCACTCAAAAAGGGCTTCCCAATATCACCATCGTTCTCATAAGCGAAGACTTTGCCGCTAGCGAATTTGAATGGATCCAGGAGCAAGTCGTGGACCTGGCGACAAGCGATCGCAACGGCGACTTTCAATTTGCCCGTCCCGTGGCATTTGATACACCCTATAGCGTCATCATCGAAGCCGACGGTTATATTCCGCACGCCGCAGATGGTTTTAGTTTCGACCAAAGTCAGCCTGATGCTGAAATCACCATCGAAATGGTGCGAGGTTAAGCATGGCGGACAAACAGAGACTGGATCGCCTGCTAGTAGACCGCCAGCTCGCCGGTACACGCAGCAAGGCGGCCGCGATGATCATGGCGGGAGAGATCAAAGTGAACGATCGCCTGGTCGATAAACCCGGCGCCATGATTCAGACCGATGCAGATGTTGCCGTCAAAGTGAAACCTCGCTATGTCGGGCGCGGAGGCCTGAAGTTGGAAGCAGCGCTGGCTGGTTTTGACGTCGACCCAGCCGGCAAAGTCTGTGCCGATGTCGGCGCAAGTACCGGCGGTTTCACTGACTGTCTCCTACAGCGCGGCGCGGCAAGAGTGTATGCGATAGATGTGGGCAGCGGCATTATTGACTACCGCTTGCGCATCGATGAACGTGTCATCTTGCTTGAAAACACAAATGCGCGCCATCTCGGTGTCTTGCCCGAAACACCTGCCCTGGTCGTAATTGATGTCTCATTCATCTCTCTCCGGTTGATTCTGCCAGCGGTCAAGCGATGGATTGACGAAGGCGTCGATGTTGTCGCGCTGGTCAAACCTCAATTCGAGGCCGGCAAAGCAGATGTTGGCAAAGGCGGCATCGTGCGGAATCGAGCGGTGCATCGGCGCGTTCTGACCACGGTCTCGGACTCCGCCACGACTTTGGGCTTCCTGCCAATCGCCGTTATGCGTTCGCCTGTTACCGGCGCCAAAGGCAATGAAGAGTACTTGCTCTGGCTCCAACTTAGCCCCACAGCAACTTTGCATGCCGATTTCCAGGACCAGATTAACTTGCTTTTTGCAACTGTCGACTAGCTTCCCCTACTACAGCGCCCCGTCATGAATGATAATGGCAGGCGACAACGGGAAGAAACTCTAGTTGATGAATATCGAGCACATTCGTAATTTCTGCATAATCGCTCATGTCGATCATGGAAAGAGTACTCTGGCGGACCGTCTGCTGGAACTAACCAAGACCGTTAGCGCGCGCGATATGCAGGAGCAACTCCTGGACAGCATGGCGCTGGAACGGGAACGCGGCGTCACCATCAAGGCGTCGGCTGTCCGCATGCTATACGCCGGGCGTGATGGCGTACAGTACATCATCAATCTGATTGATACGCCGGGACATGTCGATTTCACCTACGAAGTAAGCCGCGCTTTGCAAGCCTGCGAAGGCGCCATTTTGGTCGTTGACGCCAGCCAGGGCATCGAAGCGCAAACACTTTCCAATGTCTATCTGGCTCTGGAGCAGGATCTCGAAATAATCCCCGTGATCAACAAGATCGATCTTCCCGCGGCCCAACCAGACGAAATCGCGCTGGACGTCCAAGAGTTGCTGGGAACGCCAGTCGCGGATATGCCGCGGATTTCTGCCAAGAGTGGTATCGGCGTTTCTGATGTACTTGACAAGATCATCGCGGAAGTGCCGGCGCCCGCCACCAACTCTGGGGAAAACTTGCGCGCGCTCGTCTTCGACTCCCACTATGATGTCTACAAGGGTGTCGTGGCATATGTGCGCATCGTCGATGGGGCTGTACATAGGCGTGACATGCTGCGCCTCTTCGCGACAGATGCGCGTTTTGAACCTGTCGAAATCGGCGTTTTCGATCCTCTGATGCGCGCAGTCGATACCTTGACGGCGGGTGAGGTAGGCTATATCGCTACCGGCTTGAAAACTGTTCAGGAGTGCCGAGTTGGCGATACCATTACTTTTGCCAAGCGCGGAACTGAACATCCCCTTCCCGGCTACAAACAAGTTAAACCGATGGTCTTCGCCGGCATTTACCCGACAAACAATGAAGAATATGCCGATCTGCGCGACGCGCTTGAAAAGTTGCAACTCAACGATGCTTCGTTAGTGTATCAGCCGGAAACATCGCAGGCGCTCAACTTCGGATTTCGAGCCGGATTCCTCGGCCTTTTCCATATGGAAATCATCCAGGAGCGGTTGGAGCGCGAATACGATCTCGACATCCTGGCGACTGCTCCGAGCGTGGAATATCGAGTGTTGCAGAAGGATGGCGAGACAGTTTTGATCGATAGCCCTGCCCTATTGCCGGATGAGAATATCATCGAAGAAATTCACGAACCCTGGATGAATATTCAGATCTACGTACCGCAGGCCTATATCGGCGCTGTGATGGATCTCACGATAAAGAAGCGCGGCATATATGCGACAACTGAATATCTCGATGCCAGCCGTGTCATCTTGCACTTCAATATCCCACTTTCAGAAATCATCATTGATTACTACGACAAGCTCAAAAGTGTGACTCAAGGTTACGCGAGTCTGGATTATCATTTTCACGAATACCGCGCCGGCGACCTCGTGAAAGTAGATGTACTGGTGAACGAAGAACCGGTTGACGCCCTCGCCATGATCTGCCATCGCGATGACGCCTACCATCGTGGCCAGCGCCTGGTTAGCCGTTTGAAGAAACTTATTCCGCGTCAGATGTTTACCGTTCCCGTGCAGGCGGCGGTTGGCAAGCGGGTCATTTCTCGCGCCAATGTGAGGGCGATGCGTAAAGACGTCTTGGCGAAGTGTTATGGTGGCGATGTAACTCGTAAGAAAAAGTTGCTTGAAAAGCAGAAAAAAGGCAAGAAGCGGATGAAAATGATCGGCTCTGTCGAAGTCCCGCAGGAAGCCTTTATGGCTTTGCTCAGTTTGGATGAGTAACGAGCGGAAAAGTGTAACGCCGCTCAGTCGTGGTATCGTTCCTTGATCATCCGCCACAGGTTGGCCAGGCCCCAGCGAGACAGCCATTCGCGCGCCAACTGCGATTGTGCCCCGAAGCCATATACCCGGTAGCGCATATTCCAGGCTGTGCAGATTGCGATAGCGCTACCCTGCTCAATATCGGCGTTTTCATCAAGATCGGGATAGCTCAATACAACTATGCTGGCGTCAACTCCGTGTGCCACGCGGTCTCGCTGGGCAATATCGACAGCGATTTCCCGCAGCGATACATCCGCTTCAGGCACTGAAAAGTGGTCATAGAGTTGCTGCGGATTATCATAACGCGTAGAAGACAGCAAATTAGAGTCGCCTGTCCAACTGCAGCTTATGACGCCCGGAATTCCCGCCTCAATGACGTGAACAGTAAGTCTGTGCTCTTCGACCTGCTGCCAAACGACATCTTCCAAAGTCGCATCGTCGGACCCAAAGATATGATCGCCGATTTGCGCTTCAAGCCTGGCTTGCATTTTATCAAGCATCCTTGAAGCGATGTCTCTGCTCGCTGCTTTTGCCGTCACCCGAATATCGACACAGCCATGATGCGCCGCAAGCCCAACGCTTGGGTTAGTTTCTCTCAGGATCTCTTTACCTATTTGATCGTCTAACGAGCTTTCTCCGATGCCTGCTGTGCGCAAAATTCGAGCAAGAATAATGCCAAGATCATACTTCCGCAGCAGGTAGGGAACGACCGCTTCCGACATCAAATATTTCATTTCCCGCGGTACACCGGGAAGACTGATCACAACGCCACGTTCTGACTCAATGGCAAAGGCAGGCGCGGTGCCCACCGGGTTTTCGATCAAGTTCGCGCCTTGCGGCAAAAAGGCCTGCTGCCGATTGTTGTCAGTCATCTTGCTGCCGAAACCGCGAAAACGCTCTGCGATACCATCGTAAAGCGACTGATAAAATACAAGTGGTCTATTCACCGCGTCAGCTACCGCTTGCCGCGTCATATCATCAACCGTCGGGCCCAAGCCGCCAGTCGTGATTACGATTTCTGCGCGGTCCAACGCAGCGGCGATGGCATCAGTGATTCGCCCGAAGTTGTCGCCAACCGTGGTCATGAAGTAGACGTTCACGCCGATATCGCGCAATTGCCGCGCCAAATACACGGAATTTGTGTCCGTTATCTCCCCTAGCAACAGCTCAGTACCGATAGCGATGATCTCCACGTTGGGATTGTCTGGCATACTTCCCTCGTCATGTAGTTGGTTCATTAGCAATTCTACTTCATCGAAAGCAATTCGTTGCATAATCCGAAAAAATCGCTATAATTGAAACTATAAAAATATCTTGCTGTCAAGTAGGGTATTTGTGCATATTCACCAATCTTTTCGTCCATCTACTTATTCCAACGGAGGTTCTTGTGGCCGGTGTAACATTCAATCATGTATCAAAGGATTTCGGTGATCTACGCGTTGTATCGGACTTGAATATTGAAGTCCAGGACAAGGAATTCCTGGTCTTCGTTGGTCCGTCCGGCTGCGGAAAATCAACCAGCTTGCGTATGCTCGCGGGTTTGGAAGAGATTACCGAAGGCGAAATCGTCATCGGTGATCGCGTCGTGAATAATGTCGCGCCCAAAGACCGCGATGTTGCGATGGTTTTCCAGAGCTACGCCCTTTATCCGCATATGACCGTATATGATAACATGGCGTTTGGTCTAAAGCTGCGCAAAACACCGAAGAAGATCATTGACGAGCGCGTGAACGAAGCAGCCAATGAATTGGGAATCGGCCACCTGCTTGACCGACGCCCAAGGCAGCTTTCCGGTGGTCAGCGTCAGCGTGTGGCGGTAGGTCGGGCCATCGTTCGTGAACCGGCAGTCTTCCTGATGGACGAGCCGCTCTCCAATCTGGATGCCAAATTGCGCGTGGAAGCCCGGTCCTTTATCAGCCGTCTGCATCAACGGCTGGAAACGACCTTTATCTACGTGACTCACGATCAGGTTGAGGCTATGACCATGGGAACACGTATTTGTGTTCTCAACGAAGGTGAGCTGCAGCAGATCGACTCGCCGTTTAACCTGTATCACAACCCGCACAATGTCTTTGTTGCTGGCTTCATCGGCAGTCCGTCGATGAATTTCTTTGATGCGGTACTCAAAGAAGACGGCGACTCGCTTGTCGTGGATACCGGCGCCTTTACTCTACCGGTTCCCGCACACAAGACCGAGTCATTCCGCAGCCACGCGGGCATGGAAGTTGTCTGCGGCATCCGCCCTGAAGATATCCACGATACGAACTTCCTGCCGCAGGGTATCATCCCCGCGAATCTGGTCTCGAATGTCGAGGTTGTGGAGCAGATGGGCAACGAGGTAATCATCTATCTCGAAAGCAGCTCCAAGAATTTCATCGCGCGGACCGACCCTCGTACCGGCGCCACCGTTGGGCAGGAATTGGGCGTAACGTTCAATCTCGACAACATGCACCTTTTCGACACCAACACCGAATTCTCGCTGGCCTACGATTCAAAAGTCAAAGCAGCAATGTGATTCACGCTTGAAAAGGCGGAATATATAAGCGAAAGAGCCACTATATAGTATAGTGGCTCTTTTTTTGTTTGGAAGCAGAGGCAATTACTTGATTATCGGCCGAAATTTGTATCCATAGACGATCATGCCACGCTGGCCGTCAGTTGTCAGTTTGCGCGTAACCATCTCCACCTGGCTGCCGATCTCAACTTCGCTTTCGATATCGGTCAATTGCGCGGTGATCAAACTACCGTCCTCCAAGCGAATCAACGCAAGGTGATATGGCGCCTGCTTGAGAAAATCCTCCGGAGGTTCTTGCACCAAGGTGTAGCTGTAAATCGTGCCAAGCATTGCAGGCGATTCCTGTTTCGACGGCGGCGCATTTGCGGCAAATTCGCAGTGCCCGGTCGTCACGAAGGGATTCCGGCGAGTTCACGCTTTGCCGTTGCCTGATTTGCAACAGCCTCATTGCGGCGAACATTAGAAGGCTCTGCGCCGCGCTGCACAACTTGTGCGCTCCGCACCAGACGATACCGCAACTTCTTATTGCGCCAGTACTTCGCCACCTGCATCAGCGTACCCCTTACTCAGCGTGTATCTACCAGCCAGTCTAGGGCGGGCCAGCTATCAAAATCTATCTTGATAGTCTTTGCCACTTTCAGAGCCTCTCAGGTCAGTCGGGGTCCGCGCTTAAGATATGCGTGACCACTGTTGAGCCGAAACCGCCGGTATTCTGCACCAGCGCCGCTCTCGCTCCGGCGACTTGATTCTGACCCGCCTCGCCTTTCAATTGCAGCACTGCTTCCACCGCCTGGTAGATGCCGGTCGCGCCACTTGCATTGCCTCGGCTCTTCAGCCCGCCAAAGGTACTGATTGGCAAGTCGCCATCCAGCGCGATTCTCAATCCGCCATCTTGCGCCCAATTCCAACCGTGGCCGGCTTCACTGAGACCCATGCCCTCCAATGACATAACGGTCAAGATTGTATAGGCATCATGCAGTTCCATCAGATCGATCTCATCGAGAGACAGCCCGGCCTGCAAAAGCGCGCGGTCGGTAGATGACGTTACTGCGCGCAACTCCAGCGGATCATGACGATCTTGCAGCATGAGGCTGTCGGTGGTTACTGCGCTGCCCCTGACCGAGATTGGCTGGGGCACAAGGTCGGCAGCAAGGTCGGGCGCTGCCAGTACAACCGCAGCCGCGCCATCGGTGTCCGGCGCGCAATCAAAGAGGCTGACGGGATCGGCAATCATCTGCGCTTTGGCGAAGGCGCCGGCGCGCAGTTGATTTCGATACATTGCCTTCGGATTCCTTGCGCCGTTCCGATGAGCATTGACACTGAAGCCCTCAAATTGGGCCAGCTCTACGCCGTATTCATACATATAACGGCGCATCACCAGGCTCGACAATGCGGTCAAAGTGGCGCCATTTACCGACTCGTAGTCCGCGTCAAGGCTTACGCCGCGAGACGTCAATCGCGCTGGCCCTACCATATCAGTCGCTTTCTCAACACCGAGAACCAGTGCCGTTTTGACCGCGCCTGCAGCGATAGCAAGACAACCGGTACGCAGCGCGACGCCACCGGATGCATCGGCCGCTTCGCAAGTGTAGGCTTCGATCCCGCCGAGCCCAAGCTGATTAGAGATCATGCTGCCAAGTTGGGTCTGTTGATTGAATGTCGCGCCATAGGCGTTACCGATATATACGGCATCCACCTGCGCCAAGCCGGCATCTTCAAGGGCCTGCCTGCCTGCTTCCTCTGCCAATTCGGCAATGGAGCGAGACCAGTGTTCACCCACCGCGGTCATTCCGCTGCCAACGATAGCTACGTCCATCATTGTTTAGTCCTTTAGCTTCTCACGGTAGCGGACATACCTGGCATAATCGATCGGCGTTCGACGAGCAATGTAGTCCGCAGTGCAGTAGACATTGCGTGGCCGGCGGTTTATACGATCCGTCACCCGCAAGTCAAAGGCGTCCGAGCCTGCGCCACTGCCATAGCTGACCATCAGAATGCGGTCACCCGCTGAAGCTATGTCGAGTATGGCGGTCAATCCAATCATGCAGGAGCCCGAGTAGACATTGCCGATTTCGTTCGCCAGCAATCCAGCGGCTATCTGTTCAGGCGAGAAACCAAGCATCTTGGCAGCTCGCGCCGGGAATTTCACATTTGGCTGATGAAAGACGGCAAAATCATAATCTGCCGCCGTCGCATTCACCATCTCCATAAGCGACGACGCGGCCGTGATCGTATGCGCGAAGTATGCCGGTTCGCCGGTAAAGCGGTCGCCATGGCTGGGATATGTTTCACCCTCGCGCCGCCAGAAATCCGGTGTATCAGTGACGTAACTGTAGCTGCCTTGAAAGACTGCGTAGCTCTCAGCCGCCGGACCGAGCAAGAATGCCGCCCCGCCGGAACCCGCCGTATATTCCAGCGCGTCGCCGGGCCGCCCTTGCGCCGTGTCCATCCCGATACTGAGGATAACCTGCGCCATGCCACTGCCAACCAGCCCTATCGCGGCCTGTACCGCTTCCGACCCTGCCTTGCAAGCGAATTCCCAGTCGGCTGCCTGTATATTCGGCGATGTGCCGATGCTTTCCGCGACAATCGTGCTGGTCGGCTTGACGGCGTAGGGATGGCTCTCGCTGCCCACCCAGACCGCGCGAATATCTTGTGGATCGATTTCGGCACAAGCGATCGCGTTGCGCGCCGCCTCGATCGCCATCGTCACCACGTCTTCGTCCAAGCCGGCGACCGCCTTCTCTTTCACAGGCGAGCTGCCCTTGCCTCCGGTCCAAATCCTTGCGATTTCAGTGCCCGGCAGGCGATAGCGCGGGACATAGGCTCCGTATCCCACAATGCCCACCGCTCGATCGGGTTGCATAAGCCACTTTGAATCCACCATCATGATCTTTGCTTTCGCTTGTTCAAGAGCTCTTTTGCATATTCCAACCGAATATTACCGGCGTCGATTAATTCTTGCGCTATCTGCGGCACATCTTCCGCTGCGGCGCCCGCCGCCATCACCAGTTGCCGCGCGTGCATCCGCATATGTCCGCGCTGAATGCCATCGGTTGCCAATGCGCGAATAGCAGCAAGATTTTGCGCCAAGCCAACCGCTGCCGCCACTTCAGCCAATTCGCGCGCTGACCGCACACCGAGCAACTTCAAAGCCGTCTGCGCGCCGCGATGTACTCGAGTTGCGCCACCGACAAGGCCCACTGCCATAGGCAGCTCAATCCGCCCTCGCAAATTGCCATCATCGTCATTCCACCATTTGGTCAGGCTGGTATAATGTCCATCCCTCGCGGCATAAGCGTGAGCGCCCGCTTCAACTGCCCGCCAGTCATTTCCCGTCGCCATCATCACGGCGTCAATGCCATTCATGATGCCCTTATTGTGCGTCGCCGCTCGGTACGGATCGATTTCCGCCAGGACCGCCGCTTCGATTATGGCATCCACAACCTGTTCTCCGGTGGCCGATTCCGTTGCCAGCAATTCAGCCGGGATTCTGCCGTACGCCCGAGCCTTGCGCCGATCACTCAAATTGCTCAAGATACGCAGATTCACGCGACCGCCGCTGATTCGCTCAATGTATGGCGCGATACTTTCCAGCGCACTGTTGATCACATTGGCGCCCATCGCGTCACGCGTGTCAATTAGCACATGGACGACTAACATTTCGCCAAGCGGCGATGCACTGAAGGGCCGTAGCTCTAGTCCCTTCGCGCCACCTCCTCGCGCAACAATGCTGCCCGCCGTCTGGTTTATCAGTGTGAGAATCTCCGCCTCGCGCGCCCGAATCCGATCAGCGGCTTCGGCTACGTCGGGTATGTCCAGCAGTTGAATCTGGCCGATCATCACCGGCTCGTCGCTACTGGCCTCGAATCCGCCGGCCCTGCGAAATAGCTTCGCCGCGTTGCTGCATGCCGCTACTACCGACGGTTCTTCGATTACCATTGGGATTAAGTATTCGCGTTCGTTGATGCGAAAGTTTGTCGCCAGCGCGAAAGGCAAGCTGTAACGTCCGATGACATTTTCTATCATCAGTTCCGCTTGTGGGATAGAAAGGCCGGAGTCCTCGAGCGCGCTGACATCTTCGAGGCTAAGGTCAGCCCAAGCCTTGGCAATGGCTTGCCTCTCAGTTAGCGGCTTCTGATAGAATCGGCTGATCGCTGAATTGTTTTGGCTCATTGCCCTACGGTAGCGGTGTATGGCTTTCAATTTCTATCAGCGAGGTCTCCAATGCTCTCATTTACCCTCCTGGAGTACCGAATGAAATTGAAGTAGCCCGCCACGCAAAAAATCCACCCTGAGGTGGATTCCTGGATTCTGAGTTGCAGTTGGTCCTAGTCGGGCAAGATGCGCGTGTCCATGAAGGCATCGAGCCAAATCACGAAAACCATACCAATAGGCACCGACGTGAACAGATAGTATTGAATGCCGTATTCCGCAATTGAGACGCCCTGCGGTGTCTGCACTGCGCTAAAGAGCGGCAGCATATCAAAGCCAACGGTTATGATGCCGTAGCCGGCGATAAGGCCCAAGATCATGGAGACAACCCAGACGATAATCCTGCGTATAGTCAAACTAGACATGCCGCGCTCCATACTTTACTAATCCTTACCATGTACATTTTACACCTCAGAAAGTATTAAGCGCAAGACAGTTTATTCTGAAGGCGGCGTTGTGATATCAAATGCGCATTGTGAAAGAGTTTGCCTGCTGATAGACTTTGCACGAGGAATCGCGAATCTCCAAGGCAGTCTATCTTGCTGGTCATGCCGTGCGAGATTTGTCCGTTATTAGATCTTTCGCTGAGCCGAATGAGTTTACTTGCGCATTGTCGCGGAGAGCGCATTCCAGGAGAGAACCGTGGCTGATCTGTACGACAAGCTTTCTGGCTTTACCATCGCTAAAGAAGCCATGGAAATGGGCGTCTATCCTTTTTTCCGCGCGCTCAGTGACTCAGAAGGCACAACCGCTACCTTTGAAGACAAAGATGTGGTTATGCTTGGTTCAAACAATTACCTTGGGTTAACTACTGATGAACGCGTAAAAAACGCCGCCATCGAAGCAACTCGCGAATTCGGTACCAGCGTCACGGGCTCTCGCTTCCTCAATGGTACGCTGGAATTACATTTGGAAGCTGACCGCCGGCTCGCGGAATTTGTCGGCATGGAAGCGGCTCTGGTGTTTTCTACCGGTTATCAGACAAATCTCGGAACTGTTTCTGCGCTGCTGGGCAAGAATGATGTCGCCATATTGGATAAGGACGCTCACGCCAGTTTGGTTGATGGTGTCATCATGTCCCGCGGGACTCTGAAACGGTTCAAGCACAATGACATGGAAGACCTGGAGCGGGTCCTCAGCCGGGTGCCGGACGATGTCGGGAAGCTCGTTATCGTAGATGGTGTTTACAGCATGGGTGGCGACTTTGCAGTCCTTCCGAAAATTGTGGAAATTTGCAAAGCATATGGCGCGCGATTGCTGGTCGACGATGCTCACGGAATCGGTGTGGCCGGCGGTGGCAGAGGCACCTCGTCTCACTTCGGCCTGACGGATCAAGTCGACTTGATCATGGGTACTTTTAGCAAGAGCTTCGCCTCAATCGGCGGCTTTATCGCGGGCTCGGCTGACGTCATCCATTACATCCAGCATCACGCGCGCTCATTAATTTTTTCCGCGGCATTGCCGGCGCCCAATCTCGCAGCAGTTATGGCCGCCCTCGATATCATTGAGAGCGAACCGGAGCATGTTCAGCAAGTGTGGAAAAACGCCGAGTATATGCGCAATGGGCTCAAAGGTTTGGGTTACGATACATTTAACAGTCAAACGCCGATCATCCCGGTAAAGATTGGCGAGAAATACCGCACCAGCTTAACCTGGATGGCGCTTATTGAAGAAGGTGTTTACACAAACCCGGTCGTTCCACCGGCCACGCCACCGAATCAAGGTTTGCTCCGTACCAGCTATATCGCCACCCACCGGCAGCACCACCTCGATCGCGCGCTGGCCGCGTTCGAAACAGTAGGAAAGAATCTCGATCTTATTCCCTAGTCAGCCTTCGTCTATTCTGCCCCAGACGCCACCAAAATCTTGCCGGTCCCGGCGATAACACTTCCCAGGATGAAGGCGTCTTCACCTTCGGCGCGCAAGTCCGCCAGCAAGGCATCGGCCCGGTCCTGGGCGACAGCCATCAAGAGCCCGCCTGAAGTCTGCGGATCGTAGAGCAGGCCCTGCGCGTATTCGGGTATAGAGCTGTTACTTTCGACCCACTGGGCAAAATACTCCTGATTGCGCGCCATGCCACCCGGGAATACACCTTGTCGCGCAAAGGCTTCGGCGCCAGGAAGCAGTTGGATTTTGTCAAAGTCAATCGCGAAATCGACCTGGCTCAGTTTCGCCATTTCCAGACCGTGCCCTGCCAAGCCGAAACCGGTGATGTCAGTCATGGCGCGCACCTCGTAGGCTTGCGCTAATTCCGAAGCGACTCGATTCAGGCGCGACATCGATTGCACCGCTTGCCGGACGATGACGCTATCGGCAATCTCACGTTTCAGCGCAGTCGTAACTACGCCGGCGCCAAGCGCTTTGGTCAGCACAAGACGGTCGCCCGGGCTTGCGCCGGACTTGCGGATGATCTTCGCTGGTTCTACTTCTCCCGTGACCGACAAGCCGTATTTGGGTTCGGCATCGGTGATTGAATGGCCGCCAGCTATGACGGCGCCAGCCTCTTTTACCTTATCTGCCCCGCCACGCAGTATTTCCGTCAATATGCCCTTATCCAAGTCATCGGGATAGGCTACCAGGTTGATGGCCATCAGCGGTCGTCCGCCCATGGCATATACATCGCTCAAGGCATTGGCGGCGGCTATCGCGCCAAAATCGTAGGGATCATCCACTACTGGCGGGAAAAAATCGGCTGTGGAGATGATTGCGCGCTCGTCATCAACTTGGTAGACGGCCGCGTCGTCGGGCTCGGACAAGCCCACCAGGACCTGTGGATAGGCTGCCTGGGGAAACACTTCGCTCAAGGGGCGCAAGACTTGCGCCAGTTCGCTCGGGCTGAGCTTGGACGCTCAACCGGCACAGCTTGCAAGTGCCGTGAGTTTTATCGCTGCTTCCAGCATGTGCTTAACCTTTCTAAACAAAAGGCTCACCGTCTGGTGAGCCCGTCTTACTCATGTCGGGGTACCCGGATTCGAACCGGGGACCTCTTACACCCCATGCAAGCGCGCTAGCCGGACTGCGCCATACCCCGTGATGCTTGGATGCTAACACATATCGCCGCATTTGCCAGCTATAAGGCGACGGGGAGTGGTGATTTCAAGGAGATAGAATGAAGACGACACTGGCTCAAACTCGCCAGAAAACTCCCTTCTCCAATGCTTTGGGGAAGGGTCGGGGATGGGGTTAGAAAAGGGTATATCAAAGATTTCACCACTCCCGGCGACGCCCGCTCAACTTGCGTCCGTAGCGGACAGCCGACACGAACCCAAGCGCAGCAAGGTTGGCGGCAATTGACATGTGTTTGGCAGATAAAGTGCAGAAATAGGCGGATATTTGGCAAAGCATGTTCTAGGTGAATTTGCCCTTGGACGACAGCGAAGTAGCGCCGTGATACCGGAAATATGTTTTCCGGCGTCTGCGCAAAAAAACAGCAAACTCAAGTCATTGCCAGACAACACGGTCAAGATGAATATTCTTTCATGGTGACGTGGAACAAGATGAGGGTAGCACGATCCTACATGTTACGGGGAAGCAAATGGTCGCGCGCTTACGGCAAGTCAGCTGCTGATCGAGGATCAAGAGCGTCGGTCCTGATATGTGGCGTTGCTTCAGCCATCCAGCGGCAGCACAGCGTATGTGCAGGACTTGTAATCACGGCCAATGACAACTTCGTAATCATAGTCTCTATCGGCTCTGGCGTCGCGGATTACTTGCTCCTCCGACATATTGAGAGCGCGCAGTATTCTGGAGACCAGGCTGCCTTTGTCGGTCACGACATAGTCTGTCAATTGGCTTGAGGCATGACGAAGACTGTCGTCCAATGGTCCCAGCGATACAGCATTGTGGCCACCCCAGCGCAGCCGTTCAGAAGCGACGATGTCCCAGTCGTCATGCCCCGACGCGTTATACACCGCGACAGATGGCCCGGTGAGAGTATGCTGATTTGGAGGCGGCGGCAAATAAAGGTCTTGCATAAGCACGGCGATGGATTCGGCGTTAGGGATTTGAACTTCTGCGCCACTCGGCATTATCCATTCTGTCGTGTGGTAATTTTTCTTCAGCGTTACGTTCTCTATGCTGCCGAGATCCAGGTCAATAACCAGGGGCAACAGGCGCAGCATCATATCAAAAGGCATATCCGTATGCACGATTTGAGTTAGTTCGTTCCATAGACCTGGCAACGTGGCAAGTAGTCCCTGGCTATGCGCCTTGCGCCACATCGCGCGCAGCAATTGCTGTTGCCGCCTGCCCCGATCGAAATCGTCCGTATACTTCCTAGTTCGCGCATACCACAGAGCATCAAAGCCATCAAATGTATAATAGCCGGCCGGCAAGGTGCGCCAGTGATATCCGCCTTTTGGCAGCGGGTATAGATCACGGTAGGCGCAATCGACGGCGATATCGATACCGCTCAGAAGGTCGATAACGGCTTCGAAACCCGAGAAATTGACACGAGCGTGATAATGCACATTGATGCCGAAGTTGTAGAATAGCGTCTGGCGCAACAAGCCAAAGCCGCCGCCAGGATCCCAGCTGATGTTTTCTCCGATGCCAAATGCGGTATTCAGGCGCCCCATCGTGCCATTGGGAATATAGACCAAGAGGTCCCGTGGCAGGCTAAGCATCTTGACCGAGCCGGTTTCAACATTGAGCGAGACGACAATCATCGTGTCAGTTCGGATGAAATTGTCGTCGGTCAATTCTTCGTCGCTGCCCAGGAGCATAATGTTGATCAGCCGATGCTCTCGGATGACAGGCGGGACACGAGTCGGGACGCGCGTTCCAGCCAGCCATTTGCCTTCACTGGGGTCCAGCGGCACCAGGAGTTTAGGCAAGTCTATATCATCTGAAACAAGCGTTGCGGCGCTGCGATCATCGCCTTCTGTTTCAGCTGAGGGTATAGAAGTTGGCGCATCGGCGTTGGCGTTTTGCTGCATAAGGACAAAACGTGGACCGGCACGAAGGCTAGCGCTTTCGTCTTCGACGCTGATCGCTGTAGCAGTTTCTCTGTAAGCCCCTTGGCGCGCTTCAACGGTGACTAGAAACTGATCCTCTTCGTCTGCAATGGACGCGATCTGCAGCACAGTCCAAGCCAGCGCGATCGATAGGACTGCGAGCGCGCCGTAGAGCAGCAGCATGGTGGTGCGACTCAGTAGCCCAAAAACGAATTGCATCATTACTCCAGTGCATCTTGGTTTTGCGTACGAGGAATTCCCAAGTCCGCTTATGGCGCCGCGAATATGACCGGAATCTCGCAGATGCTTTCTTGTACAAGCGCGCCATCTTGGCCGACCAGAGCGAGCCGCAGGCGTTGCAATCCGGGCCCGAATACCTCGCTGTTTACCAGACCAATCACATTGTCTTCCACCGATACGCCTACTTCCAACAAGGTGTGGAATTCATTTGACCAAGCTGGCATCACCGCAATCTCATATTGCCCGCCCTCCGGCATCTGGACGCTTCCCACTATGGCGAAGATTCCGTTTAATTCAGTCATTGGCTCAGGAGCGATTATTTGCGCGTCCGGCGAAGCACAGCCAGCGGACGCAATGTCTTGATTAGGATGCGGGAAAACCGGATCCGGGATCTTGACAGGTTCTGCAGGCGGCTTCGGCACCACGATTGTATCTCCCGCGAATATGCCTCTGACCGGGCTGAAGCAATTGGCTTCCCGCAATTCGATCAGACTGCTATTCGTAGCTACTGCTACGGCCAGCAATGTGTCTTTATCCTGCACTTCGTAGGCATACCAATCGTCCGCTAGGCGGCAAACTGGCTCGATATCCACATCGACAATTCCGTAGGCAGTTGGCGTCGCAATCAGATAGGCGAAAACTGCGGATAGCGCGGTCGGTGTCGGCGTCGCCAAGGCCGGCTCGGTAGCAGGCGATATCGGCTCAGTTCTGGCGGCCGTGCTGGTCGCGGTTGGTGTCGCGCGCGTTGGCATAACGTCAACCGCAACGGTAGCAGCGATTTCCCGCGTTGCACGCCTTGATTCGGTTGCAGTAGATGTTGATGTGCTGGTTACAGTCGCGTCGGCTCTGATGTCGGAGGTGGATGTCGCGGACACAGCCGATAGAGGCTGGGTAGTCTCAGCTGTCCGCGTTGCGGGTAGAGTTGGTTCGGCTATCTCTATCGCTTGAACATCAACAGTCGCTGAGAAAGCAGCTTCTGGTGTTGGAGTCATGGTTGTGCTGGCCGCCGGTTCTGTGTCACTTGGAGAAGGCGTAACTATCGGTGGTGCCGGCGTGACCGTATCAGACGCGGCAGGTTGGACAGCTGTGACGCTGGGCGATTCTTGTGTTGGCTGGACATCGGTCGAAGATGTTTCCGGAGTCGCCACTACAGCAGCCCCGCGCGCTTCAGTCATACTTGCGTCAGTAGCGGGAACCGTTGTCGGCGCCGTTGAACGGGCCGTGGCAGATTCTACAGTTGTCGGACTTGTAGTGTCGGATGGACTTGCTTCCAGACTGGCTATAATCGTCGCCGCCCCCGGAGATGAGGTCACTGATAACTCTGGCTCGTGCCTCGGCGTCAATGATAATTCGTGAGCCGGGGTCGGACTCGCCGCGTCAGGTGTATGGGCGACTCGGGGCGGATCGACCTGAATGAGAGGGACGATAGGCAGCGGATAACGCCTAACTGTCCTTTCGTTTCGCTGGACCTGGAAGCGATCGCGAGATGTGGTTGGCTTCACGACCACCAATATTTCAGTTGGCGGCAGAGCAACTTCGCGCGTTTCGGTGACAAGTACTTCGAGTCCAGGTTCAACGGTCGCAGATTCAGCCGTCGCAGAAACTTCAGCAGGTGAACTCGTGACCGTATCGGGCAGAGGTGTGTCAGAGCCGAGCGGAGTCGAAGTTGACGTAGCGGTATCAAGATCGATGGTCGGAGCAAGCGTGACTGCGATAAGGTCTCCTAACATCGGCGTCGGCTGGGCCGTGTGGACAGCGGTGGCCGTCATTGCGGTCGCAGTTTCAGCCGTTAGAGACACTGCTGCAGTTGAACTCGTCACCGTATCGAGCTGGGGTGTGTCAGCGGCCGGCAGCGTCGAGATTGGAGCAGCGGCATCACGGGAGAGCGTAGGCGCGACAACGGTTGTGGTAACGCTAAGGACAACCTCCGTTGGTTGGGCCGTGTGGACAGCGGTGGCCGCCAATGCGGTCGCTTCGGCAGTGGGAATCACGGTCGTCGGCCTTTCACTTGTTGCGGTCTGCGCGATGACATCTGTCGGCTCTGTAGTCAATTCGGCTATAGCCGTCGGCTGACCCGAATCCGGGGTGGAAGTTGCCTCAATGCGCGCAGTTGCTTCCATCGCGGATTGCGTCATGGTCTCAGAAAAGTCGGTTTCTGTAGTTTCTCCAATCGTGTGGCTAGCGGTAGGCGTCGGGCTCGGCGAGGCGCGTGGCGTAATTTTGCCGGGCAAGTCGGTTTCCGAAGTCGGAGCTATGGTCATATCTTCTCGTGCAGTAACGACGACATCTAGCCGAGGAGCGCTCGTATTCGTTGGCGTGAGTGTGGGGGTGGCAACCTCCGGCGTCGCCGATGCGGGAACCATGGTAGCGGTCTCGGCGCGCGCTGGTAGCGTTGGTTGAGCACTCGGAATGGCGGTGACAGATAGAGCGGTCGCTCCTTCTAATTGGGTCGCCGGTGCTTGTGTGAAAAGCACAATGGCCCGCGTCGGTGCAATCGCAACTTCGCTGGAAGCCGCAATGGCCGTGTCACTTAGAGTCGCCAGCGCGGTCGCTTCTGGACTTTCATGCGTATCCGTCACGCGTGGCGCGACCCCCTCCGCCTCGCCTGAGATGGTCGTTGCGGACGCCATCGCGTCTCCGGTGGGCCCTGGACTTGAGCTGATAAGTAGCGGGGCTTCCAGAGTGAGGGTTACATCAGCGGGAATTGGAATCCAGCGCACGGTCCTTTCGTTTTGATGTACCAGGAATTGATCACCTGATGTCGCTGGAACGATCACAAGCGAAAACTCGCTCTGTGTAAGTGCGGCCACTATCGTTGGGTTCAAAGGCGCCTCTACACTTGGCTTCTCAGTCGCAATATGAGTCGCTGTACTAACATCAGCAGTTTCGCTCGGGGTTGATTCCGGTGGGCGTACGCCAACTCCGGGAGTCGCCAAAGTAGCTACAGCCGTTTCAATGGTGATTGTTGGCGCAGGCGTGATTGTAGTTAAGTCAACCGTAACCTGCGTCGGCTGGTCCGTGCGACTAGCGTTGCTCGGCAATGCAGTTGCCGTGGACGTGGGAGTAGCGGAGCTTTTCCCGACGTCAGTTGCGGTTGGCGCCATTGACTCCGTCGGCGCAGAGGTCAATTCAACTGCAGCAGCCGGCTGATCTGACGCAACGGTCGGAGTTGATTCCAAGCGCGCGCTTGTTTCTGTAGCGCTGGGTGTCTCGGGCTCTTGCGCGCGTGGTATTGCCGTTGCGGTTTGCAAAATATTGTCTGAAAGCGTCGGACTCGGCGAGACCTGTGGTACGCCAACTGTCGGCGCCGTAGGCGCAGAATCTGAAGCAGTTGCAAGTGCTTCAATGGCGGTGACGAGAACGTCTGGCTGAGGCGTACTCATTGTCTCTCGCATTACTCTCGGCGTGGCAGTCACGTCCGTGTCTGGTTCAGCGGACGGCGCTGCAGTGGCGGCGGACACTGGTTGTGTCGGCTGCGCGCTATCGGTGGCGGTGAAAAGCGTAGCCTTTGCCTGCGGAAGTTGGATCACCGCAGCCGAAGTAGCACGACTTGCGGATTGTGAAGTAGATTGAGTCGCCGCCGATGTTGATACGGCGGTCATTGTTAGTCCAGTATCGCCTACGGTCGGAACAGCAGTCGCAGCAGTCGCGCTCAATTCTGGTCTATCTACGGTAATCGTATGGCTTGGCGTCGATCCTTCTGGTGTGCTTGATTCCGCCGGTGTTGCTGCTACAGGGTCGCTAGTAGGCCGTGCGCGTGTACTCGTCGGTTGCGGTTCCTCGGGACGGGCAACGTCGGCAGACGGAAGCGGGATGCGGCGAATGGTCCGTTCTTGTAGCTGCGCCAGGAATTGATCGCCGGTTGTTTCTGGAATAATCACCACCGAATGTGGAATATCTGGTATGGCAACTGCCGTGGGAGATGCTTCAATGCTTGGAACGGCGGTGGCGAGGACTGGCTCGTCGGGGTCTGGCGAAGTTGCACTCGCTAGGACGTCAGGCTGGCGAGTGCCGAGCGATGTCGCCGTCTTAGCAGGTGACGGCATCACGCCAGTACTGATTTGAACCGAGGTTGTTGTGGCGCTAAGTATCAGATCTGGCGATGGCTGAACGGCCAAGGTGATCACAGCAGACGTGACTGTCGCGCCCATGGTTTGGGACGCTGTAGCTTCGGCGACCTGTGTTGCGGGTCGAACAATAGCTTGCGTCGGTTCCGAGGATGTGGCGGCAACAGTTGGTGTCCTGACTTCAGCAGTTGGACGAATCGTCGGCGTTTCAGTCATGGCGGTGGCAATGACTGGCCGGGCGGAGACTTGGAGAGTTGCAGTCGCTAGGACTTCCTGCTGGCGAGTGCCTATCGAAATCGGCGTCAGAGTAGGAGATGGCATAACGCCAGGAGTAGTCTGAATTAGCGTTGTCGAGGCGCTCTGTATCAGATCTGGCGAGGGCTGGGCCGTCGAGGCGAGGACAGCAGACGTGACCGTCGCGCCCACAGGTTGGCTGGCTGTCGCTTCGGTAAATTGTGTTGCGGACCGAACGCTAGCTTGCGTCGGTTCCGAAGATGTAGCGGCAGCATCAGGCGTCCTGACCTCTGCACTCGGACGAATCGTCGGCGTTTCAGTCATGGCGGTGGCAATGACTGGCTGAGCGGAGACTTGGAGAGTTGCAGTCGCTAGGACTACCGGCTGGCGAGTGCCTATCGAAATCGGCGTCAGAGTAGGAGATGGCATAACACTAATACTGGTTTGAAGCGGCGTGGTTTGGACCGCATCAGGCGCTGGCTCGTCGGTCATTGTGATGACAGCAGACGTGACGCTCGCGCCCGCGGATTGGGATGCCGTCGCTTCGGTGACTGTTGTTGCGGACCGAACAATCGCTTGCGTCGGTTCCGAGGATGTTGCGGCAACTGTTGGCGTCATGACAGCTGCGGCCGGGCGAATCGTCGGCGATTCAGTCATGGCGCTGGTAGCAGTGACAGGACTACTTTCCGTTGTTGCCGCAATAGGCGTCGCCGTTACAGTATTCGTGCCGGAAGTAGCCGTAACACTGCTGTCGGCTGCTGTTGCTTGAATCCTGGTCTCGGTCGCAGGAAAGTCAATCACTTCAGTAGCTTGTTCGGCCTGAGCCTCAGTTGCGCGAACTGTCTCTGTTGCCGGCACAACCGGAGAGTATGTTTCTGTCGGCGATAAGCGCTCAGTGACTTGCGCAGCGGGAGTGATTGATGGTTCAAATGGCGTTTTCTGAGGATCTGGAGTCGATGTCGCTCTCAGGGATACGGTAGCGGAAACGGCAATGTCTTCAGCGGTTTCTATAGAGGTTACAGGCGGTGTCGGGTTTTGAGTAGAGGATGAAAGCAGAATCGCAAAGAGGGCGGCGAAAAGCAGCGATACAGCCGCAAGCAGAGCTACGACAAGCTCGTTGCCCATGTTGCGCCGCATAGGCTAGTCCTCGAGTGATGCAGCCAATTGCAAAGGCAGTGCAAGATGAAAAATTGAGCCACCGTCCTGGTCGCTGCTGACCCAGAGGTCGCCCTGACGGGCGCGCAGATAGGCTCTGGCGATGCTCATTCCAACGCCGGTATCGCTGAAACCGTCAATGTTTGGATAGGCGCTGCGATACTTTCGGGCGAAAACGCGCGGCAAGTCCGCCTGCGCGATGCCGCCGCCGCGATCATACACAGATATCTCCAGCGCGTCGATCGGCGCGGTAGCGTCCGCCAGGCGCAATCGACCAGCTTTGGCGCTGATCCTAATCTGCGAACCCGGCGGAGAGACCTTGCTGGCATTAGCCACCAGACGAGAGAGGATTTGACTCAAGCTGGTCGCATCGGCGTTGACTGGCGGCAAATGATCCTCAAGCGACAGCTCAATCAGGATTTCCTTTTCACGCAACTGTAGCGAGCTCGCCTGGACCACTTCGTCAATGATGCTCATGACATTGGCATTCCCGTCCGTAAATGTTGGTCTGGCGGAATCTAGATTGGCCGCATCCTGCAATTCATCGAGCATCTCGACCAAATTGTTGAGATCGTCTGACATCAGGCGCAATACTTGTTGCTGTGCCGAGCCAAGAATGCCCAGTGATTCTGCCAAGAGCAGCGCGGTGTAGTCGGACAGATTGGTCAAGGGCGAATGCAAATCACCGACAACGGTGGCCAACACGTCCTGCTGCCACGGAAGGACACTTGCGGTAGACTCGGCGGCGTCCAACGGCAGCTTGGGAAGCGCTTCTCGAGCAGAGTCGAGCTCCGTGAGGGCATCGCTCAATTCCAGCGCCAGCTCCTCACGCTGTTCGGTGAGACGCGCAACCGCAGAGCGAAGTTCGTCCAACTCATAAAGCGCGCCGGCGTCAGATGAAGGGACAATGCCTTGAGACGTAGCCGCCGCGACTTTCGCCCTGAGCTGATCGCGAAGTTTTAGCAAGTTGTCTCTTTCCTCGGTCAGGTCGCTAATTTGCTGATTGATGACAACTTGACTTTCAGAATTGGCTGAAACCTGGGCAATCAGTTCTTCGTTCTTTGAACGCAAGCCAGCCTTTTCCGCCTCAGCTTCTTCGACTTGAGCTTGCAACCGCTGTTGTTCCCGCCGCATCTCTTCGCGCGCATTGAGGAGCTGTTCGTGGTCGGCGCTGAGGTGTTTGAGCTGGCGCTCCATTTCTTCTTGGTCGCCGCCGTCGGCCGCCAGAAGCTTTTGGCGTTCGTTGACCAGCAGAGCGCGATCTTCGTTGACTTCGTCGAGTTGCTGACCGAATGATTCCCTTTCAGCATAGAGTTGAATCAGCAGCTGAGTTATGTTGCTGTGCTTTCCGCCTACGCCCATGGACTCCAGTCTAGAGGCGATTGAATCCAGTCGTCGCTGCTGCTGTTCGCGCTCCAATTCCAGTTGCGCTGATTCATCCGCCAAGCCCTGCAAAATGGCGGCGACTCCGTCGGTTGCGGCGGATTTACTCATGACGAGTATCGTATTGATCTGGCGGCGCAGGCGATCGCGGGCGCTTATGAGAAGATTGTACTCCTTATGCAGGTACTCTCGAATTACCTGCGCCAGAGTGTCTCCGCTACCGACGTTGAGCACTCTAAGCACGGTTTCCGCATCCAGGAGATGGCGCGCGCTCATTTCGCAAAGATCGCGTAGCTGAGCCTGTTCGTCAAAGGTGGCCGTCAGTCGCTTTGCAGCGCCGGAGTCGCCTTCGCCAGCCATGAGCCCGTCCAGCATTCGGATTTGCTGCTGCTGCAATTGCTGTTTCGACTCAGCAATCTGTGACATGAGTCGTGAACTACGCTCAATAACCGGCTCAAGGCTCGTTTCCATTTCCTGTCTGTTGATCTTGAGCGCGGCCGGATCCGCCGCCAATTCGGCGCGTTTTTCGGCGATGTGTTCAAAACGCTGATCATCAGCCTGGGAGACAGTTGCAGCAGCAACTGATGTCCAAGCCAACATATGCGCGGCTACGAAACCGATATCGCGGAGAGCTTCGATTTCCTCGATAGATAAATCTGTCTGGCGATATGGCAGGCTAACCAGCAAAATGGCAATTAGCTCACCGTCTATCGACAGCGGTTGAACATACGCGCTGCTCACCGGCGAAATATTCAGCCGCCTGAACAGGTCCGCCAGCTCATCAGCATGGTATTCAGGGAAAAGTATGGTTTGCTCGCCGCGTTTGGACGCGTCCAGAAGCGTGGGCTGTTCATTGAGATTAAGCGAAATGTCAGTGAGAGACTGGTCGGCCACCCTATCGTAGCCGGCGGTGACATCCGCATAGTTATTTTCCTGAACACGAATGAGAACGCAAACATCAGCGCTCAAGGACTCCAGAGTAGATCTTACAATTTGATCAGGGAGCCGCGTGTCATCCCGATTGTCGAGCATTATGCCAATTGCGTTCAACAATCTCTGGGAGTCATTACGCACGGGCGCGGCGGCGAAATTCCAAGATGAGGCGGCCGCCGCCAGCGGATCAGGCGCGGGTGCAACGACATCAGATGGAGTTTGGCCCTGCGCGGACGACGGCTGCGACGCAGCCAGCACTACCTCAACCAAACTATTCTCGAGCAATGCAACGGCAAAGCGATAAATAATTAGCGGAAAGAGCACGAGCCCTGCAACGTATGCCAAACGAGCGCCGCCGAGATAACTGCCCGTCATTTCGCCTTGCGAAAGTTGATACAAATCTAGACCGTTGCCCAGGATTAACAGCAGGAAAACCAGCACTTTTAGCGGTGCGTCTACGATGGCGCTGACATTCAAAAGGGTGAGAATGAGACCAGCGACCGCGATCGCCACCGGCACGCCTGACCACATCGGAGCAAAACCTGTTCCGTTAAACGCGCTTGATTCGCCGGATTCGGCAAGCCAGGTGCGGGCAGTATTAAGGTAGAGTAAGGTCAGCAGAAATGTCACAGCGAAAATAAACAGATTTGACCGGTTTTGCCAGCGAACAAAATCGGCGCTGAGGAATGCCCATGCGAGCATTAACAGGGTGACGGAATATGCCAGGCGCTCCAAGGGCGGCATGAAGCGATTGGCGTCTAGGTCGGCATACTGAGCGAGCAACGCCGCGCCCAACATGACCAGCCAGACCACCACCAAGCCGGTGGCCGCAATGAGGTAGCGGCGGGTAGCGTGTTCGAAGGGGAAACGAGACCGGTGGCCAAACGCCAGAAAGAGCGCGCCCTGGCTGAAGGCAACTACCAATAAAAAGAACAGTAGATCGCCTGGGAATACCACAAATAGATTGAGAACATCTAGCGGCGTTCTTGACAATTCACACCATCCGTATTGACCTGATTGCCGGGCGCACCCGAGTCCAGGCGCTCGCTTGGCGCGTCGCTTCACCGGCGACACTAGTCCGTACAACCCATTGGGCAGTCCGGCTACCGAGTCAGTATAGCATAGGCATTGATAGCGTACTCGCTAATCGGCGCCTTCCGGTTGCTGCCAGCTTTGACCATGCCTGGTTGGTTTGCTGTTGACGCTGGAATGGCAACCTTCTACACTTAATAGGCTGTTTGTAGAGTCGAAGCGACCATGATGTCACGACAGATTGCTACCTTGCTGCGTCGGTTTCCGTTCATTTTGAGGCTGCCTTATTTGGTATTCAGTCGAGTACAAGCTCGCTATACCGTCGGCGTCGCTGCCGTTGTTTTCGACGAACGGGGACGGGTATTGTTGGTCGAACACGCTTATCATCCGCGTTACCCTTGGGGATTGCCCGGCGGCTGGATAGACCGCGATGAGGATCCTGCAGATGGCGTCCTGCGAGAGCTAAAAGAGGAATTACAGCTCGAAGCGAGAGTAATATCCGTGGCGCACGTATGTAAGACAGCGTCGCAACATATTGACATCGCTTTCCGTTGCCAAGCAAGAGGTCCGGTAGGAAGCCTGAACCACGAGCTGCTTGAATACGAATGGGTCGAAGAAGAGCAACTTCCGACATTGAAGCGCTTTCATCGTCAAGCAATTGAGGCGGCCTGCAGGCAGCATCGAAGGAGCGAGGCATGGGAGCCATCCTAAGTTCGCGACGTCGCCGGACGGGTTTCCCCTTATTGCTCACAATTTCGGCTTTGCTAGTCGCTGCAGCCAGCGGATTGCTCGTGTATGACCTAGTCGTATTCAGCCGGCGTGAACAGGAATTGCCCGCCGGTATTACGGTCGCGGGCATAAACGTTGGGCAATTCAGTGAGCGCGACGCTGTAGCCCGTTGGGAACGCGCATATGCCGAGCCCATACTCTTGCTTTACGCGGATAGAAACGGCGAACATCCGATACAGTTGCATCCCGATCAAGTGGGCTGGCGCATCAGCAGTGAACCTATGCTGGCCGGCGCATTGGCAACTGCTACAGAAGGTGGCGGTTTCTGGAGGCGTTTTCTCGATTTCTTGCTGGGCGTAGAGCAAACAGTTTCGCAAGATATACCGCTGGTCGCCGACTATCAAGACAATGCGCTGGAAGCCTTTTTGCGCGATGTCGCGGCGCGCTATGATGATCCGCCAGGCAGCGCGACTTTTGATTTGGAGACACTCAGAGTTTATCCGGGCGCAAGCGGTTATGCCCTGGATATTGCAGACGCCATGCCCGCCGTGGATGCCGCCCTCCGTTCAGCTGATGAGAGAACAATTAGCTTACCCATTCGTGGTCTCGGCAACGGTAGATTGGACCTGCATTCGTTACGGGAACTTATCATCAATTACCTGGACAGTCGTGGCTTTATCTACGATGGCATCGGCACTGTGGCTTCGGTATACATTCTTGATTTGGGAACGGGCGACGAGATAAACATACTAGGTGATGTGGCCTATTCGGCGGCGAGTACCGTCAAAGTGCCAATCGTAGTCGAGTATCTTCGCCGGCTTGACCGTGAGCCGACGGCGGGTGAAGCCTGGCTCATCGCCAATTCGCTGCTTTGCAGCAATAATAGCTCATCGAATTTGCTCATGGAGATTATTGGCGGAGACGATATTTTCGCCGGTTTGCGCAGCGTCTCGAATACAATACAGGCGATTGGGGCGAGAAATTCTTATATAACGGCGCCGTTTTTCCTTGGTGTTGAGGGCCAGGCGCTTGGCTCGATCAGTGCGCCAGCTACAACGCCCAATTCAACATTCAATACTGAGCCGGATCCCTTCAATCAGACGACTGCGGAAGACCTGGGCGCGATATTCGGCCTGCTGTATGACTGCGCGAATTTCGACTCGGGCTTGGCACTGGCGCTCCCGCAAGGCCAAATCACTCAAAACGAATGCCGTCAGATCCTGGAAGTCACAAGCGCAAACGATCTCGAGCGCCTTCTGCAAGGAGGCATCCCGCCCGATGTACGCATCTCACACAAAAACGGCTGGATTTTCGATACGGTTGGCGATGCAGGCGTGGTGTATTCGCCCAACGGGCGACACTACGTGATATCGGTGTTTCTCTGGGAGCAGACCGAATTCCAGGACTATGAGAAGCTATGGCCCTTGGTGGAAGAGATATCGCGGGCCGCGTGGAATTTCTTTAATCCGGAGAATGCGCTGCTTCAGCCGCGCTCGGACCTGCCGCCGACTGCCGTTGAGTGTGCCGGCAATTACTTGCCGCCGAATGCAGAGGCGGTTGATCTCGATGATATCAACAGTTGGAAACAGAACCAATAGTTATAGGTTGCCGGAATCGAGGTCTTGAGTCAGAAGCTGGCGACTGCCTCGGCTTGAGATTCGAATATGCTGAATATCTGGTCAAGGCCAGACAATTCGAGCGCATCACGAACGCGGTCAGAGGGCTGAGCCAGGCGCAGATCACCCTTGACCCGTCTGACCCGCTTGAGCGCCGTGGTCATTTCCCAGAGCCCGTCTTGCCCCATGCTGTCAACGCTTTGCAGATCGAGCACAAGGAAGCGTTTACCGGCTTCTATCTCGAATTGCAGAAAGGAACCGAGCTGCTCGGCGCTAATCCGGTCGACGCTCCCGCCGGCTTCTATGACTAGAATATTGCCGTGGCTCGAACGCTCTATCTTCATTGTCCGTATCTCCGTTCCGGGCAAACGTGCTAAGATGTGCTAGTCAATTCACGGATACAGATATAAATATGGATTGGAATTACGTTGGGTTGATCGCGGTCGCTTCGGCGCTGCTGCTGGTAATGATCCAGCGTACGGAGCCTGCGAAACGCCGTCTGGTAATTGGATTTGTCGCGATCTCTCTGCTTATTATTAGACATAACGCATTTCTCAAGGGCGACCTGCATGAAGAGACAGTTTTGGCTTTTGTATTTGCGCTAGTATTGAGCTTTTTATTTTGGTTGCTGATCGGCCGCTACAACCCGGTAACGAGCGAAGACAGTGTGCACGTCATCGGGATGGACGACTAAAGTGCGCTGAGTAGATCAGCCAACAATATTGATCGGGATAACATCGGCGCCTTGCAGCATCGCCACACTAATTCGGGCAGCCGAGATTTCTGACAGGCGCCGAAATGCGCGACCGGCGGTCGAATCTGGACTGTGAATAGAGACCGGACGCCCATAGTCGCCTCCTTCCCGGATATTAGCCGAAAGCTGCAGCCGACCCAAGAAGGGGACGCCGCGGCTCTCTGCGAAGGCTTCGCCACCTCCACTACCGAAGTAGTCGCCGGACATGTTTTCGATTACGCCCAAGACCGGCACCTTCAATTGATCAAACATGGCGGCCGCGCGGATGGCATCGGCGACGGCGACGGCTTGCGGCTGTGTCACAATGATGCTGCCGGTTAGCGGAAAGGATTGCGCCAATGAGAGCGGCGCGTCGCCGGTTCCGGGCGGCAGGTCGACAATCATATAATCGAGCTGGCCCCATTCGACATCGGTGAAGAACTGGCGGATAGCGCTGTGCAGCATGGGTCCGCGCATGATCATCGGTTTTTCCGGCGTAGTCAGGAATCCGGTGCTGATCAGCTTGACCCCGTACACCTCGAGCGGTTGCATTTTGTCGTTGACTACTTTGGGCCGACCGCTGCCCAAGCCAAACATCTGCGGGATATTCGGGTTGAGTATGTCGGCGTCGATCAATCCCACTTTGGCGCCTGCCTCGGCCAAGCAAACCGCGAGATTTGTCGCAACAGTGCTCTTGCCTACCCCACCCTTGCCGCTGGCTATGGCCACGATGCTTTTCATTGGTACATCAAGCCGCCCGTGGATGCGCCGATCAGTTGGCACCTGGGCGTCCCATTTGATACTAATTCGCTCTATACCGTCAACCTGGCCAAGCAAAGCGGCGTTGCAACGCTCAACGAAGACATCCTTTAGAGGACAGGCGGGTGTGGTCAAAACGATAGTAAACTGGGCAGTACCATCGCTGACGTTCAAATCCCGCACCATGTTGAGCGAAACGATGTCGCTGTGCAGCTCCGGCTCGATCACAGTCGCGAGCGCATGCATCACGCGTTCGTTAATGTTGCTCATTTTTGTCCTCTGGCTACTCGAATCAAATCGTATCCAATATACCATTGAATGCGTCGAAAGGGACGGTGGAGACTAGCGGACCCGACAATCTCGCCAAGGATAAACCGGCTACCATCGAGTGACCGATGTCGTCCAACCAGCTTAGGTTTACTTGAAATTGATTAGGTTATTGACCGCGTTTGGCGGCGCGCTGGGCTTTTCGTTCCAGTGCTTTGCGGCGGCGCTCTTCACGTTTGGCCTCTTCTTCCGACCAAGGCGTGTCGCCTTCCGCTGCGGGAACGGCGGTTGAAGAAGCGGCTGCGACAGGTGCTGATTCAAAGTCAGGCGCGCTCGTACCCGTGGCTGCTGCGGCGAACTGACGTGTTCTGGCTGGACTTCTATACGGAATGGGATCAGTGTGCGTTGCTTCTCGATTATCGCCATACACTGACATGGCTCAGTACCTCGAAACACTATTTTATGAGAACACTATTTCGATGCGCCCTATAAGATGGATTGGCTGAGGCACTTTTAGCTCTCACACGTACTCCGGTATCGCGCCAGTTCGCGCTCAATCTCCCCTGTGGTACCCCACTCTTGCATGGTCAACACGACCTCTTCCAGCACCGCGCTTAGGTTGGCTTCTACACCACTAGCTTCGCAGATGCGCCGGTATTGTGCGAGCTGTTGCTCGATTTCGTGAACGCGCTCCTGCTCTCTGGAGGTCAATGCATTCAGTCCGCCGGCCAACTTCAATAGCGCGCTGAGCTTGTCTTCTGAAGCGGTCGCCCAGTTACGCCGTCTGCACACCATGCTCGCGTCTGCCGATATTCGCAAGTGCGGGCTGTCGCAGTCGCGTTCAGTTTTGCTGCTACTGTCGGAGCTTCGGCTGTCGCTGTCGCAGAGACCACAGGTGACGGTCGTTGTGAATAATTGAAGTAGCTAATCGCAATGGGGATTATTATGATCCAAGCTAGACATCCAGCGATTCTCCCTGTCATTTCGTGTCACCTTCGCTAATCCGGCTTAGTCACATCATCAAGAATCCAGGAGGAAAGCGTCTGACCTACGACGCCCTACCGCGTCAATTCATCACGTCGTCTCGACGCCTATCTCTCTCTGCGTCAGTCAGTCGGAACACTTTCCCTGACTTTCCAATCTTGCATTCTACGCGCCCCTCACTTTCGAGCTTACTGAGAATCCCTTTAACCACTGCATATCGAAAATTTTTCCACAGACGTTCTTCTTCGTAGTACACATCAGCCCGTTTACTGATACGCAATGGTGAGACCCATGACTCATCGGCTCCATAAATAGCCTCTAGCAGAACATCAAGTATCGCTTCTTCCAAGTAAAACATCCCAATACGAGCTAGCTGCCTAGGTCTAATATCAGTCATCGTTTGTTTCCATTCCACTCGGTTCAACAGACACTAACATTTGGCGCAGCGGGCTACTTTAATTGAGCGTAAGAGACGGCATACCAAGCTCACTCTTATATATCTGGCTCCAAAGCCTTGTACTTTCGCTGCAAGTCCGCGATCTCTGCGTCGCGCTCTCGAATATCAGCGTGCGCTTGCGTATCGCATTTAGGAGTTGTTATTGACCGCGTTTGGCGGCGCGCTGGGCTTTTCGTTCCAGTGCTTTGCGGCGGCGCTGTTCACGTTTGGCCTCGTCTTCCGACCAAGGCGTATCTCCTTCCGCTGCGGGTGCGGCGGTTGAAGAAACGGCTGCGACAGGAGCTGCTTCAATGTCAGGCGCGCTCGCTGTCGTCGCAGCTGCGGCGGGTTGAGCGGATGGCTGCTGTGGAGCGCTGCGAGATCCAGCGGCGCCACGACGCGCTTCCTTGGCGACATCCTTATGCTCCCAGGTGCCGCGGGCTAGCATTTCATCATAGGCGCGGGTGGGCGCGATCGCCCGCCAGTAGGAATTTGGCTTCGACAAGCGTTCTTTGTCATGAATATGATGCGTCGTGCGATCGTAGCTGGCAAGCTCGTAATCATGATCCATCTTTATCGCGTCAAAAGGACAATACTCGGCGCAGTAGCCGCAGTTCATACAGATATCAATGTCAATGAAGAAGGCCTCGGGATCAGGCACCGGACGCCCCGTATTCGGGTCATTGCCGCGCACGATCCAGATACATTGAGGCGGGCAGACTTTGGCGCAGATCCCACAACTGGTGCACCAATCTTTACCGGCGCGGGTGGGATGGTCTTCGTCTTCCAAGATCAGGAAAGGCACAAAACGAAAGCGTTCCGGGACTGCTATTTTCTCGTCCGGATATTGCACGGTTATTACGCCCTTGGTCTTGGTGCCCTGGCGAATGCCGAAGTTGTCGGTCGTGTGATGAAACTTGCGGAAACCGTAGCGCAAATCGTCAACATACGACTCAACAAAATGCCGCAGCGTCAGCATCAGTCCCTTTGCCAAACCCGTACCGTACATACCTACTCCTATAAAGTTTGCCAAACGCCGCAGGTCGAGCGACCGTCGATTGAGATTCTATTTCCGGCTAACGATCTGTCTCACCAAGGACAATGTCGATGCTTCCCAGGATCCCAACGATATCAGCCACTTTATATCCCAGGCTCATGTGTCCAAGTGGCGTTAGATTAATAAAACTGGGGGCGCGAACGTGATAGCGCCAGGGATTCGACGAACCTCCGCGGCCGCCGGCCGAAACGATGTAAAAGCCAAGTTCGCCTTTGCCGTTTTCGACTCTGCCGTAAGACTCGCCATGAGGTATGCGCGGCGCATAGGCCCCCGGCTTGCCATCAGCCCAAATCGGCTCACCCTTTGTCGCTTCCAGGCGGGGCAAGATCTGCTTCAAGATTCGCACACTCTCACGCAATTCAGTCACGCGGACGCGATAGCGCGCATACATATCGCCTTCTTCCTCGACAGCGACATCAAAGTCCAATTCTGGATAGATGCTGTAGGGGTCAGAGCGGCGGATATCGTAGGCGACGCCGCTACCACGCAGGAGCGGTCCAGCGGCGCTGAAATTGATTGCGTCTTCCGCGCTCAAGACACCGACGTCAATAGAGCGCTCCAGCAGTATCTCATTTTGAGTGAGCAGCGTCTCCAACTCGTCGATGGTGCGGGGGATGCGTTCATTGATCATCTCGGTGAGAAACTGCATCGTGTTGTAGTCACGAACACGATCATTTGCAAGATTAGTGACGCTTTTGATGCGCTCGGGCAAATCGCCAAACAGGCCACCGAAACGCATGTAATTGCACATCATCCGGCTGCCGGCGACGGCTTCAAAGAAATCGAGAATGCGCTCGCGTTCCTGAATGAAATAGAGTACCGGAGTAAAAAAGGCGCCGATATCATTCAGCCAAAAGCCGATCGCCCATAAATGGTTCACGATGCGGCTCAACTCAACCATCATCACCCGCAGGGCTTCGCAACGATAAGTCGGCGGGTTGTACTTGCGCCCGAGACTCATTAGCTGCTCAACTGCCAGAACATAGCCATGGTTATTGCCCATGCTGGAGATGTAATCGAGCCGGTCAGTGAAGGGGATGTTGTGCAAGTAGGTATTGCGCTCGCCGATTTTTTCGTGGTTACGGTGCAAGTAGCCCATTACCGGATCAAGCGAGGTAACCGTCTCGCCATCAACCGTCAATACCATGCGAAAAACCCCGTGCGTGCTTGGATGATGCGGGCCCATGTTGACAACAAGCTCGTTGGTCTCGAAGCCGTCTTTGTCCATAATGCGCTCGATATCGACGCCCAAGCCGAGCGATTCGTAAACGGCTTCTTCGGAGGTATCCATCAGCCGATTAAGATCAATATCGTGCGGATAATTCACGTTCTTTCCGAAGACGATTTTCTCTTCGGAGCGGTGGACATGACCATCAGGCCAGCGACTGTCAAATGGTTTTTGGTCTTCTTCGTAATAAGCTTCCCGCCAATCCTTACGCATCGGATGACCGTGGAAGCCTTCCCACATCAGGATACGCTTAAGATTGGGATGTCCGGGAAAACGAATACCATAGAGATCCCAGGCCTCGCGCTCCTGAAAGTCGGCGCCGCGCCAGACTGATACCAAGGACGGTATTACTGGCTTCTCGCGGTCGGCCTGCGCTTTGAAGACCAAGGCGCCCCCGCCGCTAGTGCGATAGGCGTGATAGACCATTTCCATGTGGTCGCCTTCGCCGAGGTAGTCAACGGCAGTGGCGCTGGATAGATAATCGAAGCCCAGGTCGTCTCGTATGACTCTGGCGATATCCACCAGGCGCTCACCTGAGACGATCACACCTTCGTAACCGTCACGGTCGTCCAGTTTGATGGCATCGGGATGATTGACCCGTAAAAATTCGATGGCGTCTTCAATGGACCCGGAGTCTATTTGCTGCTCGGTCGCCGGCGCGAGATTTTCCATTTGGGCTTATTCCCCTCCTGTTTGTTCGGCACGGCGTGATGCGCGTACGGCCTTGCGAGCCAAAGCCCGCAAGCGGCGCTTTTCACGCAGGTCTTCCGCCTCTGCCCAGGGAGTGCCGCCCGTGGGCAAGACTGCGTTCAGCGCGTCGATATCGGCTGGGGCCGCTTCAAGCGTGGCTACCGCAGCCTCCGCCTTGGCGGCCACCATCTGAGTGATGGCGGGCAATTCGCGACTGCCGAGGGCTTGCATTTCACGAGCGGCGGATTCAGCCTGGCGGCGAATCATATCCATTTGACGTGGATCAATGATATCGGGACCAAGCACCGGCACGGGCGTTGGCTCAGCCGGACCGACACCATACCATGGTACATCGTCGCCATTGGCGATGCTTTGGCCATCGATTTTGCGCTGCAAGGCGATCATTCCGTAGAGTAAGGCTTGAGGCGTCGGCGGGCAGCCGGGTACATAAACATCGACCGGCAAATATTTGTCCATGCCAGATACGACATTGTAGCCTTCCTTGAAAGGTCCGCCGCCGCTGGCACAGGCGCCCATCGCCAATACGTATTTCGGTTCCGGCATTTGGTTATAAAGGCGAACGATTGGCACGACCATCTTCTTCGTTACCGTGCCAGAGACAATCATCAAGTCGGCTTGCCGAGGCGTAGCGCGCATGACTTCGAAACCGAAGCGGGAGAAGTCAAATCGGGACGAGGCGGTGGCGATCATCTCAATCGCGCAGCAGGCCAAGCCGAAGAGCATGGGCCACATGGAATTGCGGCGACCCCAATTGTAGAGCTGGCTCAGGCTGGTTATCGCGATATTGTCCTCAAGCTCAACCGGAACGGGAAACTCGGTCGCTTTGAGTTCCTGCAAATTCAATTCCATTTAGGCGTTGATCTCCTCATACCAGTCGCGAAGGATCCCATTTAGTATAGCATCATTAGCCCAGGCCGGATCATCTGCGAAACCGGGCAACTCGATGACTCGTTGATTTAAGTCGCTCAATGTTAGGACTTCCAAGTCAACATCAGGATAGGTCTCCATCAGAGCCAAGACTATCTCGTATGATGACTCCCAATACAATTCCGATGTAGTCATGACCCTCATTCTACAATGTCACCCAGACGTCTTGTGGGATTGATCCACATTCTACGTGGAAGCGCAGACGCGACGCAGTAAGTATAGGGATCGTACCCTGGATTGTCAAGAATTTCACAAACAAAGCGTTAGCTGGCTTCCACCACAATTGCGCCGCGGCGATCAACCCGGGATGCCCGTGCTATGCAGCGCATGCCGACCTCGCTGTAGACTGCTTCCATCGCACGTACCGTTGACTCGGCACTGGCCAAACTATCGCAGACAGCACAAAGTGTGGGACCAGCCCCGCCGATGAAAACGGCAATGGCGCCCGCACCCTTGGCGGCTGTACGCACCTGATCAAGCATCGGCATAAGAAAGGCGCGTGCCGGTTCAACCACCTGGTCCTTTTCCATTGCAGCGCCAAGCGCATGCAAGTCGCCGCGGTGCAAGGCGTCAACGAGCTGCGCGACCGCCCCGGTCTGATGTATCAGTGTCTTCAGCAGTATCTGCTCCGGCAAGATCTCACGAGCGCCATTGGTTGGGACTTCTACGGCGGGCGTCACCGAGGCTAGATAAAGCCCGGCGGGAATCGGCAGAATCTGGATCGCTTCCACAGTGATCCCAGCGACCAAAACGATGCCACCAAGCAACGAAGGCGCGATATTGTCGGCGTGGTAACCGCTGACGAGTGCCTCGCCTTCAAGGCAGAAGGGCAACAATTGCTCGCGAGTGAACGGATCCCCAAGGAGTCTGTTGAGAGCGACGACTGTCACCACGGCGCTGGCGGCGCTGCTGCCCAAGCCACTTGAGAGCGGCAGGCCCTTGAATAATCGTATCTTCAATCCGCGCGTCTCTCCGGCAAAGTCCAAGAGGGCGCGCGCGGAGACTGATGCGACGTTGCGCGCCGGATCACGCGGCAGCTTGCCATCATCGCCTTCTATCTCGGTGATTACGATATCTGGCAGGTCGTGAAATTCGACGATGGCGCGATCGCCCATGCCCTCGAGCGCCATGCCGAGAATATCAAAACCGACGCCCAAGTTAGCGACCGACGCCGGGGCGTAGGCTTCTACTCTGGAAAATGCCATGGAAGGTCGCTATCCTTGCCGCGTTTACCGCCAAGCGAGGTCAAGCAAATGCCAAGCATACTACAATGTATAGATTGCGCTCAACAATACCCAATTCAGCGCGTGATCTATACTTGTGAGGCCTGTGGCGGCTTGCTGGATGTCAAGCACAATTTTGCCGCTATCGGCGAATCCATAACACGTGACCTGTTTGACGGCCGGCTCGGCACTTATGTCGCGCCATACAACAGTGGCGTTTGGCGCTACAAGGAGCTCGTCTATCCCGGGATTGATAATCAGACAATTGTCAGCCGAATGGAGGGCAATACCAATCTATACGAGCTGCCACGGGTGGCGGCTTTCGCCGGCATAGACACGCTGTTTCTCAAACACGAGGGCGAGAACCCGACGGGCTCATTCAAAGATCGAGGCATGACAACGGGCGTGACGCAGGCGAAGGTTTTGGGCATGCAAAGCGTCGCCTGCGCATCCACCGGCAATACCTCCGCTTCCATGGCATCTTACGCAGCGCGCGCCAACATGCAGGGGATCATCTTTTTGCAGAATCAACAGATCGCCTTGGGCAAATTAGCGCAGGGAATCGCATTCGGCGCGACTTGCTTGCAGATCGATGCTGATTTCGACCGCAATATGGAACTCGTGCAGTTGGTATCGGAGCGGCTGGGCATCTATGTCCTTAATTCGGTCAATCCATTCCGATTGGAAGGACAAAAGACGATCATGTTTGAGGCGCTTCAGCAACTCCGTTGGCAGGCGCCGGATTGGATAATCGTGCCTGGCGGCAACCTCGGAAATAGCTCCGCATTTGGCAAGGGGCTGCTGGAGATGTTCGAGCTGGGACTGATCGACCGCCTGCCACGCTTGGCGATAATTCAAGCGGAAGGCGCCAACCCGCTGTATCGTCATTTTCGCGGCGGATTCAAAGACTTTAAGCCGGTCAAGGCGGAGACCATCGCCACTGCCATCAAGATTGGCAATCCGGTCAATCTGCAGAAGGCGATACGAACATTGGAATGGACCAGCGGCGTAGTCGAGGATGTCAGTGATCAGCAGATCATGGATGCCAAGGCGATTGTCGATGGCGTGGGGATAGGCTGCGAACCGGCTTCGGCGTGCTCCGTAGCTGGCGTCAAGAAGCTGGTCGAGAGAGGCATCATCAAGCGCGGCGACACGGTACTAGGCATTCTTACCGGGCATGTGTTGAAAGACCCGGAAGCCACAATCGGCTATCATGCTGATCAGCTTGATGGAATTGTGCCGACTTACCGAAACCGTATGTTGCACGCTGGTGACGATATTGACGAAATCGTCACGCTCTTGAACTAGTGAGCCGCGCCACTAGCTGGCTGATCTAACTGGATTGCGAAACGGGAGCGACTGCGGGCACTTTCTCGAGCGATTCCTCAAGATCGGTGACAATGTCTTCGGCGTCTTCAATGCCCAGGGCGTAGCGGACGAGAGTGTCCTTGATGCCAAGAGCCAGCCGCTCTTCGCTGCTTAGATCGTAGTAGCTGAAGTAAGCCGGTTGCTCTATGAGACTCTCGGTTCCGCCCAGGCTAGGCGCGATATATGGAATACGCAAACGGTCGATGAAGTCGCTGGTCGTATTGATGTCGCCCGCAACCTCAAAACTTATCACGCCACCAAAACCTTTCATCTGCGCCTTGGCGATTTCGTAGTCCGGATGCGATGGCAGCCCGGGATAAAAGACACGTTCGATATTGCGATGTCCCTCGAGATACTCTGCGACCTTCTGCGCGGTTTCGTTTTGCTGACGTACACGCAATGCAAGAGTCTTCAGGCCGCGCTCCAGCAAAAAGGCCTGATGCGGATCGATAACATTGCCAAAAATGCCGCGGGCATCCTTCAAGGCTTTGATGCGTCCAGCATCGCCGGCGATGACTCCGCCGAGGACATCATTATGACCGCCGAAATACTTTGTGGCGCTGTGCATGACGAAGTCGATGCCGTATTCTAGCGGCGTGATGTTGACGGGCGTGGCAAAAGTTGTATCAAGCAGCGTCATCGCGCGGTACTGCTTTCCCAGCTCAACCAGTCGGCGCAGATCAGCTACACGTAAATAGGGGTTCGTCGGTGTCTCGCTAAAGATGAAGCGCGTTTTCTTGGGCACGATAGCCGCTTCAAGCGCGTCGTAATCACCCATCGGCACAACACTTGTCTCAACTCCGAATTTGCTCAGCGTGGTCTCGCAGAATTGACGGGTGCGCCGGTAGCAGTCATCAGTCATGATGATATGCGTGTCGGGGCGGAGAACCGTCAAGAAGAGCGATGTAACGGCAGACATGCCAGATGGGTAAACGACCGCGTCATCGGCGCCTTCCAGCTGGGCAATTCGCGCCTCGACAGCCCAGGTGGAGGGATTGCCGTAGCGGCCATATTCTTCGCGGTCCAAATCGCCGCCGTAAACCTTCTTTTCCAAGAACTCGATGACCTTCGCCGTATTGGCAAAGGTATAGGTGGCGGACTGCACGATAGGCGTCGTCATAGAATGAAAGCCCTTTTCGCGCGGGCTGCCGCCGTGTACGGCCTTGGTGCTATCGCCGATGAATTTCTTGCCTGCCCCAAGGTCAGATTTGTTCATTGTAAGTTCCTCTCAAATACAAAAAGCCCAAACTGCGGAATTCACGCCAGTTTGGGCTTCCGCGATTCTCAAGCAAAAGTGACTGAGGCACAGTCTACGGAATGACCTGAAATCGCGAGCGCTTTGCCGTGCAACTCAGGCGTTTACCCTCATCTTCCAGATACATCTGCCGAACTTAGCACCTTCCCATTGCCTGATGGGGGTTGCTGTGGCTTCGTCGAGTCGGTCTCTCCGCCACCTCTGGATAAGCGCAAACCAGATATGTGATTGTTAAGTCCAGCAGACTATAACACAACGATAAGCCGTCTGCAAATTGAAGGTTCTTTTCACGCGGGTTAAGAATTCTGTGATATTCTTAGAAATAGTCTAAGTTTGTCATCGAAAGACAATGCGAAAAATGGAAGAGACAGCCCTGCGCGTCCGTGGTGGCAGGCCCCTTCATGGGCACATAGAGGTACAGCGGGCCAAAAACGCGATTCTGGCAATGATCGCGGCGTCAATTGTGGTCGAAGATGGCGAAACTGTCTTGTATGAAGTGCCGGAAATAGAAGATGTCGATCGCGCGTTTGAATTGCTGCGGGCCGTAGGCGCACGAGTCAGCCACGACAGACTTGCCAAGACGGTGCGGATTGATGCGTCCAAAGTCAGCGTCGGCAGTTTGCCGGCCGGCATTGCGTCGCGTTTCCGTGGCTCCGTTCTGTTTTTGGCGCCACTGCAGATTCGCATGGGCTATGTTGAATTGCCTGGCACTGGTGGCTGTGATATTGGAACGCGCAAGATAGACTTTCATCATCGGGGATTCGCCCGCTTGGGCGCGAACGTGCAATACTTCGAAGATGGCAGGACGGTCATTGACCTCGAGGGCAGGCGTTTCCGCGGAACGTCGCTCTACCTGGATTTGCCCAGCCACACTGGCACAGAAAACCTCATGCTCGCGGCGGCGCTAGCTGATGGACAGACGGTGTTGGAGAACGCCTCGGTAGAGCCCGAGGTCTTGGACTTTGGCAGATTCCTGAATGCCATGGGCGCCGATATACGGGAACTCGGCGCCTCCACGCTAGTCATAAATGGCGTGAGCCGACTAAACGCGATTGAATACACACCCATGCCGGATCGTCTTGTCACTGGAACGATGATGATCGCGGCCGCAATCTCTGGCGGCGATGTGACGATAGACAATGTTGAACCGTCACATTTGCGCATTGTGATCGCCAAATTGGAGCAAATGGGTGTAGACATTACGACGAATGGTAAGACGATTCGGGTTCGCCGGTCTCTCTATCAGCGCTTGAATCCTATCAATATTCAGACTCACCCCTACCCCGGTTTCCCGACGGACTTGCAGCCATGTATCGCCGCGCTGTCATGCCTGTCTGATGGCACTAGCTTCATCCGCGAGCGCGTTTTTGATAATCGCTATGACTATGTAGACGCCATGCTTCAAATGGGCGCCGATATTCTTATCAGTCAAAGCGATGTCTGCATTATCAAGGGAGTTGAACGGCTGAAAGCGGCCCATATCAGTGCGGACAATATTCGCTCGGGCGCAACAGTTTTGTTGGCGGCGCTGGCGGCCGACGGCGAAAGCGTCATCGACAATGTTTACCAGATTGACCGCGGATACGAGGCAATTGACGAGCTGCTGCGCCAGCTTGGCGCCGATGTCACTCGGATTGCAACTCAGCCAAGTCCGCAGCCCGTATGGTAGCGCCAACTCCTCTTAAGACGGCAACGAGCTTCAAGACAAATCTATAACTTGCTGATTACGGCGGCGGTGAATTCGTCAGTAGAAACCGGCATCGTATCAGCGCCTGCGATATCCGAGGTCCGCAATCCATCTGCCAAGACCGCGTCTATGGCTGCCTCTATCGCAGCGGCTTCCGCGTCCAGCTGCAAGCTGTAACGCAGGAGCATAGCGGCGCTCAAAAACATGCCGATCGGGTTTGCTTTGCCTTGTCCGGCAATATCGGGCGCCGAACCGTGCACAGGTTCATATAATCCAAATTGGTCCGCGCGCAGTGATGCCGAAGGCAGCATGCCCAAGCTGCCTGCGAGCACAGAGGCTTCATCGCTCAGAATATCGCCAAACATGTTGCCCGCGACGATGACGTCAAAACTGCCCGGCCGGGTCAAAAGATGCATGGTCGCGGCATCAACCAGCAGGTGTTCCAACGCGACATCCTCATATTCTTCCTGTAATTCGACAACGGTGCGGCGCCATAATCGCATGGAAGCCAGCACATTCGCTTTGTCAACTGAGCAAAGTTTCTTACGCCTGCCTTGCGCGGCGCGGAAGGCGACATTCGCGACTTGTTCCACTTCTTCGCGGCTATAGCTCATGGTGTCATAAGAAGTATCGCCATCGCCTTGTTCTTGCCGCTCGCCAAAGTAAATGCCGCTGACGAGCTCACGCACAAAAAGGATGTCGACATCTTGCAGCAATTCTGCCCGCAGCGGAGCGTGTTCAACCAAGGCGGGATAGGTTTTGACCGGGCGCAGATTGGCAAAAAGGCCGAAATGCTGGCGGAGACCGAGCAAGCCGCGTTCCGGCTGGACGGTGGCGGTGGGGTCCGACCATTTGGGCCCGCCAACCGCGCCAAGTAGAATCGCGTCAGCCTCTTCGCAGATAGTGACCGTTTCCGCGGGCAAGGGGTCACCAGTTGCATCTATGGCGATGCCACCGATCAATCCTTCGACAAAGTCAAATTGGTGCCCGAATTTGTCCGCAATGACCGATAAGAGTTCGGTCGCCTTTCCCACGACTTCCGGTCCTATGCCGTCGCCGGACAAAACTGCAATCGTTGCCTTCATAAAAGATTCACTCCATGCTCAGAAGCGCGGCAAGGTTTGGCAATGCCGCAGATCAGTAAAGTAGGGGTTACTCGCCTTGAGCCAGCGGCTCCAGAGTTTTTACAGCATCGGCCACGGTCAGGCCATATTCGACGCTATCGACCAGCGCCAGCCAGCTTGCGCAGATAATATCTGTGCCTGCGCCAACTGTACTCCAGTGTTCGCTGCCGTTGTATGAGTCTATCAATACGCGCGTCATTGCGCCGGTAGCGCTTTCGCTGTCAAGGATGCGAACCTTGTAGTCGACCAGCTGGATATCGCGCAAGGCAGGATAATTCGGCAGCAGCGCTTTACGCAACGCCAGGTCAAGCGCGTTCACTGGACCGTTGCCTTCCGCGGCTGTATGCACGATGTCGCCGTCGACGTCTAGTTTGACCATCGCCTCAGCAATCTGTCCTCTACCCTGCCGATCCTCGACGATTACGGTGAAATCGATCAGATCAAATAGCGGATTGTAATCGGGCGCGGCGCGGCGTAGACGAACAGCGACTGAGGCTTCTGCGCCTTCAAAGACAAAACCGGCGTTTTCCAATTCCTTGATTTCGTTGAGGACACGAACTGCCTCGTCTTTGGAGACGTCCAATCCCAGCTCTTCAGCCTTGCTGAGCAAATTGCCGCGGCCTGACAAATCGGAGACAAGGACGCGTGTTTGGTTGCCGACTTGCTCCGGCTCTATGTGCTGGTAACTATCAACATTTCGGCGCATTGCCGCCACATGAATCCCGCCTTTGTGGGCAAAGGCACTCTTCCCGACATAGGGCAGATGCGTATCCGGAGCCAGGTTGGCGATTTCGGCTACGGCGCGCGACAATCGCGTGAGCGCTGCCAGGTTGCCGTCTTTGGCCAGGCAGGGGACACCCATTTTGATAATGAGATCTGGAATGATGCTGCACAGATTAGCGTTGCCGCAGCGCTCCCCATAGCCGTTGATCGTGCCTTGCACGTGCACGGCGCCGGCGCGGACCGCAGCCAGTGAATTCGAGACTGCAACCTCGCTATCGTTGTGCGTATGTATACCGAATTGCATCTCGGGGAATAGCTCCTGTGCCTTGTCTACGAATTCGGCGACCTCCCAAGGCATCGAGCCACCATTTGTATCGCAGAGGACGATGACATCGGCTCCACCTTCGGCCGCAGCTGCCAGCGTATCGAATCCGTATTCCATATCCAGCTTGGCGCCGTCGAAGAAATGCTCAGCATCGTAAATGACTTCTCTGCCTTGAGCCTTCAAATATGCCAGGCTGTCTTGAATCATATTTAAGTTTTCGTCAGCGGTTGTTTGCAGCACATCGGTGACATGCAACATGGAGGTCTTGCCTACTACTGTCACTACGGGTGTCTTGGCGTCAAGCAGCGCGCGGATATTGGGATCATCCTCGGGATATAATCCCTTGCGGCGCGTCGAGCCAAAGGCAGCGACCTTCGAATGGCTCAGATCCAAATCTCGGATCTGGTCAAAATAATTCACGTCCTTGGGGTTGGATCCGGGCCAGCCACCCTCGATATAGTCAACACCCAGTTCGTCAAGGAGTCGGGTAATGCGCAGCTTGTCGGCGAGGGAGAAAGCGATACCTTCACGCTGGCTGCCATCACGCAAGGTGGTATCGTAGATCGCGACTCTGTGATTCAATTTTGACCTCCCTTCTCGTCAGTGCGCCGGCTTCAGTCGGTGGTCATCACACGCTGTTGATTGCTCGACTCAAAGGCTTGAACTTCGTCATCCAGCGCGAGTAGGTAGCCAAGCTGGTCGACGCCATTGAGAAGACAGTATTTTGAGAAACCGTCCAGCGGAAAGCGAACTTCTCGTCCATCCGGCAGGGTCAAAATCTGCGATTCGACATCAACGCTAACCCGAGTGCCTGGGTCTTCTTCTGCCAGACTGAACAATTGCTGCTGTGTATCGGCGTCTACGACGACCGGCAGCAAGCCATTCTTGAGAGCGTTGTTACTGAAGATGTCAGCGAATTCTGTGCTGATAATTGCTTTGAAGCCGGACCCCAATAGCGCCCAAGGCGCATGCTCACGTGAACTGCCGCAGCCAAAATTGTTTCCGGCAATAAGCACCGAAGCGCCTTGGTATTCAGGCCTGTTCAGTACAAATTCCGGATTCGGCGTTTCGCCATCTTCCAAATAGCGCCAATCACAGAAGGCCGCCTTACCCAAGCCAGCCTTGTCGGTCACTTTGAGAAATCGCGCCGGAATGATCTGATCGGTATCGATGTCATTTACCGGAATGGAGACGATGCTGCCTTCAATATGTTTCAACTTTTCCATAGCGCTCTCCCTTAGTTCAGCTCTGGGAGCATGGTGCGCGGATCAGTCACGGCGCCGTTGACGGCAGACGCAACCGCGGTCAAGGGACTCGCCAGGAAGGTTCGTCCTCCTTTGCCTTGGCGTCCCTCGAAGTTTCGATTGCTGGTCGACACAGCATATTGACCAGGCAGAAGCTGATCGCCGTTCATGGCGATGCACATAGAACAACCTGCCTCCCGCCATTCCGCGCCCGCGTCAGTGAAAATCTTGTCCAAGCCTTCACTCTCCGCTTGTTTCTTTACTGGCTGAGAACCGGGCACGACCATCATGCGAACACTATCGGCGACCTTGCGCCCCTTTATGAATTGCGCCGCTTGTCGCAGATCTGTGATCCTCGAATTTGTGCAACTGCCGATGAACACGACATCAATCGCCTTGCCCAGCAACCGTTGACCTGGCGCCAAATCCATGTAGGCAAGCGCCTTATCCAGGGCGATCTTCTTGTTGAAGTCGGTCTCGTCCTCGGGAGCGGGCACTTCCGCGTTGATTGGCATACCCATGCCCGGGTTGGTGCCATAGGTGATCATCGGAATCAGTTCATCAGCGCGCAGAGTAATTTCCTTGTCGAAGACCGCGCCATCGTCGGAAGGCAATTCACGCCAATATTCCAGAGCTGCATCCCATTTGACCCCACTCGGCGCATGTTGACGTCCTTGAATGTATTCAAATGTCGTGTCGTCCGGCGAGACCATGCCAGCGCGCGCTCCGCCTTCGATCGACATATTACAGACGGTCATGCGGCCTTCCATGCTGAGACTGCGGATGGCATCGCCGCGATACTCAAAGACGTGGCCCGTGCCGCCACCGATGCCGATGCGCGCGATTATCGCTAGAATAATATCCTTCGCCGTGACGCCTCCGCCTAGCCGGCCCTCCACATTGACGGCCATGGTTTGGGGCTTGTTCTGCAGCAGCGTCTGCGTCGCCAGCACATGGCCAACTTCGCTCGTGCCAATGCCGAAAGCCAATGCGCCAAAGGCGCCGTGTGTGCTCGTATGGCTGTCGCCACAGACGATGGTCATGCCCGGCTGCGTCAAGCCCTTTTCAGGTCCGATCACGTGGACGATGCCTTGATGCTCATCACCGAGGGCGTACATCGGGATACCGAAGTCATCACAGTTTTTCGTGAACGTATCAAGCTGTTTCGCCGCCATCGCGTCGGCGACGGGGATAATGCCCAGTTCGTTTCGCGGCGTGGTCGGCGTACTGTGATCCATGGTTCCGATCGTCTGATCGGGTCGCCGTACTTTCAATCCTCGCTCACGAATCATTGAGAACGCTTGCGGCGACGTCACCTCATGAACGAGATGCAAGTCAACATACAAAACTGCCGGCGTATCCTCACCTTGCTCGCGCACGATGTGGGCATCCCACACCTTTTCGAATAGCGTACGCGGTTTTCCGTTTCGTGACATGGATTTCTCCTCTATAAACTCGGCGAACTCGGACACGGCGTCGCCAATAAATTTGCTAGACCATCTGATAAATCGAAACGCCACCGGGTTTGTTCAGCCGGCTCACGAATTGCCATTTGGATAATACGATACGCTTCAAAAGCTTGTATCTGTCGTCGCCTTGGCGAATGAGCATCTTGGATGTTCTATACCTCACGTTGACGTCAACCCTACGGTGGCAACTTCTCCTTCGGGCGTCACATCACCCAAACCGATGCTCGAAATCATGCGGTTTAGCGCGGCGACATAAGCCTTCACGCTGGAAACCACGATGTCGCTGTCAGCGCCGTAGCCACCGAAAGTTCGGGGACTGTCTACCGGCGAGATACGAACTGTCACCTCGCCGAGGGCGTCAATGCCTTCGGTGACGCTATGCACGTTAAATTCAAGCAGCTCGTTTGGCGCATTGATAACCTTGTCAACGGCGCGATAAGAAGCGTCAATCGGTCCCGTACCCACAGCCGACACAATGATTTCTTCGCCGTCCTTATCAGACATCTTTACTGTAGCGGTTGGCATACCCATGGTACCGCAGACGACTTGGATATCGATAAGACGGAAAAAGTTTTCTGACTTCTGTGCGGCTTCATCAGCGACCAAAGCTTCAAGGTCAGCATCGGTCACCGTCTTCTTCACATCCGCCAATTCCTTGAAGCGGCGGAATACATCCATAAGTTCATCGCCGTCGACTTCGTATCCAAGTTCACGCAGATGCACCCGAAGCGCGTGACGCCCGCTATGTTTGCCCAATACCAACTTGCTCTGCGTCAAGCCAACATCTTCCGGCATCATAATCTCAAAAGTTTCGGCGTTCTTCAGTACGCCATCTTGATGAATCCCGGACTCGTGGGCAAAGGCGTTGGCGCCAACGATGGCTTTATTTGGCTGTACCGGCATGCCCATATAGTTACGCACGAGACGGCTGGTCTTCATGATCTGCCGAGAGTCGATATTTGTGCGCAAGTTGTAGAACGCATTTCGGGTATGGATCGCCATGACAACTTCTTCTAGGCTGGTATTGCCGGCGCGCTCACCAACGCCATTTATAGTGACCTCAACCTGGCGGACGCCCCGATTCAAGCCGGCTAGAGTGTTGGCGGTCGCTAATCCGAGATCGTTGTGACAGTGCACGGACCATATCACACCGCTGCCGGGCCCGGCGCCTGGCGTTTCGTTGATGAGCATTTCCAATGTGTCCGCCCACTCACTCGGCATGACATAGCCGACGGTGTCCGGAATATTCAAGGTGGTGGCGCCGCACCCGACGGCAACGGCGCAGGCTTGAATCAAGTATTCGGTATCCGTTCTACCGGCATCCATCGGGCTGAATTCCACATCATCGCAAAGGCTCTTTGCCAAACTGACGCCATCGCGGATCCGCTCCAGGCCTTCTGCTTTGTCAATCCGCAGCATCCCCAAGTGAGTCGGCGACGTACCCAGGAAGGTATGAATGCGCGGTTTGGCAGCATCCTTCACGCCATCCCATGCTTTGCGGATATCACTTTCAACGGCGCGAGCCAGGCCGGCGATAGAGGGGCCATCGGGCGTACCGACTTCGCGGGCTATACGCTGCACCGCCCGCAAATCATCCGGCGATGCGGCCGGGAATCCCGCTTCGATCACATCGACGCCAAGGCGTGATAGCTGACGGGCGATCTCGAGCTTTTCCGCGCTGGACAAGGTTGCGCCAGGGCTCTGCTCGCCGTCGCGCAGGGTTGTATCGAAGATGATGACGGTATTATCGTCGTATGTTCTTGTAACCATTGGGAGATTCGCCTTTCCTAAGTTGGATCCGGTCGTATAAGTTTCGCAGCTTGCTCAAGCCACTAAGACCATCATCAGACATTCAGGCGCCTCCTTTCGTGAATTCAACTCTCTCGCTATACCCGCCCCATGGCAGGTTTCAGTCACTCTGCTTGATATTCTTGGCGTCAAGGAAGGGCATCATCTGTCGCAGGTCCGCCCCGACCTTTTCGATCAACAGGTCATGCTCTCGCTGCCGCCGGTCGTTGAAATTCGGGCGCCCCTGTTTGTTTTCCTCGATCCATTGCTTGGCAAATTCGCCGTTTTGGATGCGCTGCAGGACTCCCGCCATTTCTTCCTTGACGGACTCTTCGAATTGGTCGCCGGTTACATAACCGCCCTGCTCCGCCGTATTGCTGACGCTATACCACATATAACTCAATCCCCCTTCGTAGAGCAGGTCGACGATGAGCTTCAATTCATGCAAGCACTCAAAGTACGCGATCTCGGGCTGGTAGCCTGCCTTCACCAGCGTTTCAAAGCTGGCGCGGATCAGCGCGGTGACGCCGCCACAAAGTACAACCTGTTCGCCAAAAAGGTCGGTTTCGGTTTCTTCTTTGAATGTCGTTTCAATAACGCCGGCGCGAGTACAGCCGATGGCCTTGGCATAAGCCAGCGCCAACGCCGTAGCCGTGCCGGTGGCATCCTGCTCGATGGCGATCAAGCCCGGTGTGCCCGCCCCTTCCGTGAAGACCTCACGTACTCGGTGCCCGGGCGCCTTAGGCGCGATCATAGCCACGTCTACCGTGTCCGGCGGCTCAATCTCCTTGAAGTGAATATTAAAGCCATGCGCGAACATTAGCATGGCGCCGGCTTTCAGATTTGGCGCGATATGCTCGCTATAAACAGCGCCTTGGCGAGTATCGGGAATCAGCACCATGACGATATCGGCGCGCTTTGTGGCTTCGGCAACCGTGAAAACTTCCAGGCCATCAGCCTCGGCTTTGGCCTTGCTCTTGCTTCCCTCGTGCAAGCCGATAATCACATTCTGGCCATTGTCTCGCGCATTCAGCGCATGGGCGTGCCCTTGACTGCCGTAGCCGATTACGGCAATTGTCTTGCCTTCGAGCAGTGAAAGGTCCGCGTCTTTGTCGTAATAGAGTATTGCCATTCTGGTATTATCTCCTGAGTTGAAATTGTGAATTCTCGCGCAGCCTGCTAAGGCAACATTATTCCTCAAACAATTCGACCATTGCCGTTCGCGACCGGCTCAGCGCTGCTCTCGCTTAGCGCGGGACGCCGATAATCCGTGTCGTGAATGCGTGTGCCGCGCCCCATAGAAACGACACCGGTTCGGATCATCTCGACGATGCCTGTCGGATTGACTTCTTCAATGAATTCCTCGATGATTGATTCCGAGCCGACCATCTCAATAATGGCGACTTTAGGTCCGACATCGATGATGCGAGCGGGATAGCGATCGCAGATCTCAGCGATGGTATTACGCGACTCGGCGTCGTCATTTCGCACTTTGATCAGCGCCAGGTCGCGTTCGACGTGGGGTTCGTTGTCCAGCACTCTTACATCAATGACGTTGACCAATTTCTGCAGATTTGTGGCGATTTTCATAGCGTATTCGGGGCCAGCCACGACACGAATGGTCATGCGCGAGATATGCGGTCTATGAGTACGCCCCACCGTCAGGCTGTCAATATTGAAGGCTCGCCGGCGAAACAAACTGGCGACCCGGTTCAAGACACCCGGCTCATTCTCGACCAGTGCAACAACGGTCATCTTGTTTTCGGCTTTGGTTTCAGTCATATTGTTCTCCTGGTTTCGGCCGACGCTTCATGTCATGCAGGTCTGCGCCGGCGGGCACCATCGGGTAAACCATTTCTTCTTTTTCAACCACGAATTCGATAAGCGTAGGTCCGTCAATCCCACGGGCGAATGCCACGGCGTCATTGATCTCTTCCCGTTGGGTGACCAGTCGATTGGGAATGCCGTAGGCATCGGCCAATTTGCAGAAGTCCGGATTAACCATGGGCGTTGACTGATAGCGCTTTTCAAAGAACAGTTCTTGCCACTGCCGCACCATGCCCAGAAACTGATTGTTGATGATGGCGATATTGACGTTGGCGTTTTCTTGAACTGCGGTGGCCATCTCGCAAAGCGTCATCTGGAAGCCGCCATCACCCACGATCGCCCAGACTTCTTCATCTGGTTTGCCGAATTTGGCGCCGATGGCGGCCGGAAAGCCGAAGCCCATAGTGCCCAATCCACCGCTTGTCAGCAAGGTTGACGGACGTTGGTGCGGGTAGTACTGCGCCTCGAGCATTTGATGCTGCCCGACATCGGTGACTGTTATGGCATCACCACCAGTCAAGCGCCAAATGTCGCTTATGACTTGCGCTGTCAAGAGCTTGCCCGGCGTTTCGTAGTTCATAATATCGCGCTCGCTCGAGTCTTCCAGCCAATCCCGTATTTGACGAATCCAATCGGGATGAGTCTTTCGCGGCAGCTTAGGCAAGAGCTGGGTCAACACGGTACGAAGATCACCCGCTATACCGACATCGGCTTTGACATTTTTGTTGATCTCAGAGCGGTCGATATCAATGTGGATTTTGCGCGCATTCACCGCATAGGTCTTCAAATTGCCGGTAACACGGTCGTCAAAACGCATGCCAAGAGCGATCAGCAGGTCAGCCTCTTGAATCGCCAGGTTGGAGGAGGCTTCTCCGTGCATACCCATCATGCCGATGACAAGAGGATGATCCTCGGGCAATGCGCCCTTCCCAAGCAGTGTCAAAGCGACCGGAATCTGCGCCAATTCCGCTAGTTCACGAACTTCGCTCATTGCGCCGGACATCGAAATACCGTGTCCTGCAAGAATGATCGGTCGTTCAGCTTCCGCGATCAAGCGCAGCGCGTCTTCGATTTCCTGCGGCTCGGCTTGCGTCGGTGGATGATAGCCCGGCAAGACGATGTCGGCTTCGGGATAGATGAACTCGGTCGTTGCAATCTGAATATCTTTGGGAACATCGACCAGCACAGGACCGGGACGCCCGGTGCGTGCAATGTGAAAGGCTTCCTTCATGGTATAAGCCAGATTACGGATATCCGTAACCAGGTAGTTGTGCTTCGTAATCGGCAGTGTGACGCCGGTCACATCGGTCTCCTGGAAAGCGTCGGAGCCGATCGCCGGTATTGGCACCTGCCCGGTTATGGCCACAATTGGCGAAGAATCCATCATCGCTGTCGCCAAACCTGTCACCAGATTTGTTGCGCCCGGTCCACTGGTGGCGATGCAGACACCGACCTTTCCAGTTGCCCGCGCATAGCCGTCCGCCATATGCGAAGCGCCTTGTTCGTGACGAACAAGTACGTGGTGAATGCGATCGTCATACTGTGACATGGCATCATATGTCGGCAGGATTGCGCCGCCGGGGTAGCCGAACATGACGTCAACGCCTTCTTTCAAAAGGCATTCCATGATGATTTCTGAACCCTTTAGTTTCATCATCGCCTCCTGGGCCTTCTACTCACATCCGGATTTCAAGCGCTAGGCATTTACATGCGTCAGCCAGTTGTATTTGTCCGGCGCCTCGCCCGCGGTGATGGCAAAAAATTCTTTCTGTACGGCTTCGGTAATCGGACCTCGTTGTCCACAGCCGACGGTAATCCGATCGACAGACTTTACCGGGGTAATCTCGGCGGCAGTGCCTGTGAAGAAAATCTCGTCCGCCATATAAAGCATTTCCCGCGCGACTGGTTGGAAACGGACCTCAAAACCTTGGTCGGCAAGAATCGTCAAGGCGCTGTCCCGGGTGATTCCCATGAGAATCGATGACCAGGCGCCCGGCGTATAAACCACGCCACCCAAAATAACAAAGATATTCTCGCCCGCGCCCTCGCTGACGTAGCCGTTGACGTCAAGCGCGATGCCTTCCTGGAAACCGTTGTCATGCGCTTCCATGCTGACGAATTGACTGTTTACGTAGTTGCCGCCGGCCTTAACAAGCGCCATATGTGTATCTGGCGCCATCCGCCGGAATGAGCTGACCTGTACATCTACGCCCTGCTCAATCGCCTCGGCGCCAAGGTATCGACCCCATTCCATAGTAATCACGGCAGTCTCAGTCTTGGTCCTGCCCCGCCCTTCCAATCCCAGGGCGCCCAATCCTCGAAAGATTATCGGGCGAATATAGCAGGAGGCGTGCCCATTGCGGCGAATGGTCTCGACAATAGCCGCGTCCAAGGAATCAGGCGTATTATCGTGTTCGATCCGCATAATACGCGCGCCGTGCATCAGCCGTTCGCTGTGCTCGCGCAATCGGAAAACCGCGGGTCCTTCTGGCGTATCGTATGCGCGAATCCCTTCGAATACGCTCGAACCGTAATGCAGCGCATGGGCGCTGACGTGCACCGTGGCCTCGTCCCATTTGACAAATTCGCCATTACGCCATATCCATTCTGCCGTCATGTAATGTTCCTTTGTGTCAACGTCCTGTAAAACGACAACGGTCAACTAACCGTTTTCAGCGAGCGAAACAAGCGCCGTACCGCTTTTGATAGAAGAAGTGTGGCTGCAACGGCGAGTGCCGGTCTTTTGACACATTATTTTCCTTTGGCTGAACGCTGTTGTTGTTTTCATGACTCGTTTGCGCCAATTCGACCACGCTTCATATAAACTAAAAAGCCCCCCGTTGCTTGGGAGGCTCTTGTTTGCAAATTCTCTGGTGCATCGCCCGCCCAAGCCGTTATAGTCCAATGATAATCAAAAGGACAATGACAAGGACGAGAATCAGGTTGAAACTTGCTATACGTTGATCGCGCATCGTGCGACTCGCTTAGCGCCAATTTGAGCGTGTACGATAGCGGAAATGCTCACCGCTGTCAAGTAACTGCTAGGAACCCATACATAATAGGGTAGAACTTTCATGCAGACTACAGCCAAACCATCGTGCATAATGCACAGGGTCACTCCAGTCGTGCTCTTGCCTTGGCAATCTGATCACGAACCGCTGAAGGCGCGGCGCCGCCAATTGAAGACCGTTGTCCAACGGATTGCCGGAAGTCGAAGACCTGACTGACGTCTTCGTCAAAGACGGGGCTGATCGACTTAAACGCGGTTAGATCAAGCTGCGATAGCGTGACTCTGCGTTCGGCAGCAAGACCTACGATTGCCCCGACTACGTGATGCGCTTGCCGGAACACCAGACCCTTTCGCGCCAGATAATCCGCCAGATCGGTCGCGAGCAAATCATCGGTCAGCGCGTTTGCCATCGCCTCGACGTTAATCTGCAAGCTGCTTACCGTCGCTGTTACGACCGGCAGCAGTCGGTATAAGGTCTCCAGCGAATCAAAAAGCGCTTCCTTGTCTTCCTGCAAATCCTTGTTATATCCGCTCGGCAAGGCCTTGAGCGTCGCCAGAAACCCTGTCAGATTGCCAATGAGACGCCCGGTCTTGCCGCGCATAAGCTCCATGGGGTCGGCATTGCGTTTCTGTGGCATCAAGCTTGAACCGGTGCTGTAACGGTCGTCCAGAGTGATGAAGTCAAATGCGGGATTTGAGTAAATCAGGATGTCTTCAGCCAAGCGGCTCAGGTGGATGGCGCCAAGGGAGATGACATAAAGTAAATCGGCAACAAAGTCTCGATCACTTACGGCGTCCAAACTGTTCGCGCTCGGCCCGTCGAAGCCCAAGTCGGCCGCTATTTGCTGTCGATCAATTGGGAAGGGATTGCCCGCCAACGCGCCCGAACCCAAGGGGCATTCGGACATCCGCGCTCTAGCCGACCGCAGTCGATCCTGATCGCGCTCTAGCATCCAGAAGAAACTCATCAGCCAATGAGCTGCTGTAATTGGCTGGGCCGGCTGCAAGTGGGTGTAACCTGGCATCAGTGTATCAACGTGCAATTCGGCAACATCGATGAGCGCGGATTGCAGCAGGCGCAATTCACTGGCGAGGTCGTCCGCCGCGCGCATTGACCAGAGCCTAAAGTCTGTGGCGACTTGATCGTTGCGGCTGCGCCCCGTATGCAACTTTCCACCAACTTCGCCGACGATTTCCGTAAGTCGTCGCTCAACAGCTGTATGAATATCCTCATCGCCCTCTTGCCATTCGAAGATATCCGCATCCAATTCCTGCATGACTTGCTGCAGGCCGGCGATTATAGCTTCCGCTTCGTCCTGCGTGATAACGCCCGCGTCCGCCAACGCGCGCGCATAGACGATGCTGCCCTCGATGTCCTCGGTGTAGAGCACATGATCAAAGTCAATGCTGTCGTTTAGCAAGCGAAGATATTCGTCGCTGGCTTCGTTGAAGCGTCCGCCCCAAAGGCTCATTATGCAATCTTCCTACGCCCTGTTCAGTCGCGTTTGAAGCGACTGTAGTCCGGGCCCATTGAGTCAGTCGAGTCGCCGCCTTCAATCTCCAACATGGCTTCGACTTTGATAGGCAATCCAAAGAGCTGAATGAAGCCGTGAGCATCTTGCTGATTGTATACGTCTTCTTCGCCGAAGGATGCATAATCTTCACGGTAGAGGCTGTACGGGCTCTTGCGCCCGGCGACAATGATGTTGCCCTTATAGAGCTTGAGACGCACCGTGCCAGTCACCGTTTGCTGAGTCACCGCCACGAAACCGTCAAGCGCCTCTCGCAGCTTGCTATACCACATGCCGTTGTAGACCAGCTCAGCATATTTTGGCGCGACCATATCTTTGTATTGCATGGTGTGCTTGTCGAGGCAGATGCTTTCCAGCAGCTGATGCGCCCGATGCACGATGGTGCCGGCAGGCGTCTCGTATACACCGCGGCTCTTCATGCCTACCAGTCGATTTTCAACGATGTCTGTACGCCCGATGCCGTGCCGCCCGCCCAATTCATTGAGCGCAACGAAGAGATCGACAGCGTACATTTCATCTCCATTGACGCTGACCGGATTGCCTTGATGGAAGCCTATCTCCACGTATTCCGCTTTGTCAGGAGCATCCTCAGGGTCGCTGGTCAGTTGGAACATCAGGCTTTCAGGTTCGTTCCAGGGGTTCTCCAGCAAACCACCTTCATGCGACAGGTGGAAAATGTTCCGATCGCGACTGTAAATGTCCTTCTCTGTCTGTGATACCGGAACACGAAACTCTTCGGCATAGGCCAGGGCGTCTTCCCGGCCGCGGATGTCCCACTCTCGCCAGGGGGCGATTGTTTTGAGCTTGGGATTAAGCGCCATCGTGGACACTTCGAAGCGAACCTGGTCATTGCCTTTGCCGGTGCATCCATGCGCCACGGCATCAGCATTTTCAAGCGCGGCAACTTCGACCATGTGTTTGGCGATCAAGGGACGCGCGAACGATGTACCAAGAAGGTATTCACGCTCATAGACAGCGCCCGCCCGTAAAGTCGGAAAGACGAAGTCGGTCAAGAATTCCTCACGCAGGTCACGTACATAGAGCTTTGACGCGCCGGAGGCCAGTGCCTTTTCTTCTAGCCCATCAAGTTCTTCCTCTTGCCCCAAGTCGGCGCAAAAACAGACAACTTCGCACCTATAATTGTTTTTCAGCCAAGGCACAATCACCGAGGTGTCGAGCCCGCCGCTGTACGCCAGAACCACTTTCTGCACTTCAGATGCCGCCATCGAGCCGCTCCGTTCCAGAATCCGTATAAACTCGCTTAGTTTAATGCAAGATTCTGGATTTGGAAGTATATGCTCAAGCGTCAATGCGACCAGACGGTGGCGACCAGAAAACTAGAAAGTCTTGTCTTACACCCCGCCTCCAGCTAAAATGCTGGCGTACTGAGCAACAGGACCAGAATACAGGGAAGACGATGACGACCGTAGAACAGTTGAAGGACCTGCGCGATCTAAAGTCGCGCCCGCATTTGGAACAGTATGCGCCAGTGTGGCTTCTGCGCGAGGACGTCTTCGCGGAGGACGAGTCGATACAGTTTCACGTTCTTTTCCAGCACAACATCCACGGCTGGGTCAATCGCCGCTATCGTTATGATGGTTTCAACGACACGCTCTATCACAAGGGGCAGACCTTGGTAATTGAAGATGACGCGCTTGAGCTTATGCTGGAGCCCCCTTATATCGAAGCGAAGGTCAACGATATTCCGAACTCCTATGGCGGCTAGGAGTTTCTGAGTTTCTGGCCCGCAACCTCTTCAAATACACGCAGCAGTCTCCGGGCAATTTCTGACCAGGCATAAGCCTGCGCGATACGAGTGGCGCTTTGGCCCATCTTCGCCGTCTTTGACGGATCCGCCATCAGTTCTATTATGCAGTCCGCAAGCGAGATCGGTTCGCGCGCCGGGATATGGAACCCTGTCTCCTGATCGCGAACCAGAAACTGCAGGCCGCCTACCTGCGAGGCGATCACCGGCGTACCCGATGACATCGCTTCCAGCGCGACCATACCGAAAGACTCATAGTCGGAGGGCATGATCACCGCCGTGGCCGCGGCATAATAACGCGGAAGTTCGGACTGCTCTTTGGCGCCGACGAAACTCACCAAAGAGTCGATACCCAGCTTGATGCTTAGTTCTTGTAAGCGCTTCATCTCCCGGTCGCTTTTGCCATGCGGGTCGCCGCCTACGATCATGAAGTGCAGTTTCTGCAGCAGATCCGGCGCTCGATCTCGCAAAACATGAAGAGCCTCAAGAATTGTGTCAACAGCTTTTAGCGGCTCGATGCGTCCTACGAAGAGCAGCATGCTGCTGTCGGGCCTGATTCCCAATGTCGTCCGTGCATCCTGCGAGGACATCGCATTCTGAAAATGCCCGGTGTTAACACCCGGAGGAATGACTGTAATTTGCCTGCGAGACGCGCGATAAAGCCAGCGCAGCTGTGCCTGTTCGGCCGGTGTCGCCGCGATGATGCGGTCCGCCCACTGTAGAATATGCAACTCCGTCAATATTCGTCTGTCGGGCTGATATTGGGCATTCACTTCGATGCGCTTTTTCATATGCCCGAGCGTGTGGTACATGTGGACGAAACGTATACCCCAGGATTCTTTGAGTTTTGCCGCCACCCATCCGCTCAGCCAATAATGGCTGTACACAATGTCGTAATGAAGGCGATGCAGCGTGGCGAACGCCATCAGTTCCGCGGTGAAATCAGACAGAATGTCGTAATGCTCTGCCGGTGACAAGGCCATTGCTGGACCGGCATTGAGATAAATCACGCGGACATTTTCATCTATCGAAGGGTCAACATCCGGTTCCATCTCATGTGAGCGCCGCGTGTAGATATCTACTAAGTATCCCTGCTTGCCCAATTCTCGAGCGAGCTCTCGAATGTAGACATTCATGCCGCCTGTCTTCGGACCACCCATGGGAGCGAGGGGGCCGGTATGAACGCTGATCAGCGCGATTCTTTCGATGGGCATAGTTGCTCCGTCGCAAGCGCCGGTTAGTCTAATTCGCCCTTATGTTCATCACGGATGTGTTGCGGCCACCCATGCGGTACTTGTAGGGCTCGTCGCCCCGCAAGAAGTCATAGAACTGAAAGCCTTGCTCAATTGCATGTTTAATGTTGTACGCAAGCAGAACGATTCCCGGGCTCAAGTCGGCGTAATCTCGATGAGCCAGCCCCGAATTGTAGACCATGACACGGTTGCCATAAACGAAGTTTATGTAGGCCGCTGCTCGTTCGTCATCAACAGTCAGAAAGTTCATTTGAAGCCAACCGCGTTTTTGCAGTAGAGGCACAATGCTCTGAAAGAATCGTAAGTTTTTCTGGTTCTGCAAAAACTCTTCTTTTTCCTTGTCACTGGCCGCCATCAAACGTACAAAGTGAGATACTTCTTCTTCAAGATTGTGACATCCGTTGACGATGTACCAGTCGATGGACTTGTCACTGCCATGCGCGCGACGTATTTTGCGTCGAACCTCATGACGCTGTTTCTTGTCAAGCAGGCTCAAGTAGCCAGTCCAATTGAGGGGCAACTCAATCACCGGGCAGACTTCTTGCTGTTCAACTTTTGTACTGAAGCCACGCTGCTCAAGCAGTCCAGGCAGCAACTGCCTTGTGGGCGATCCATGAGGAATATTGCATAGATCGAGCAGGTCAAAATCTTCCCGGTTGGCGGCGAAGTAACCAGCAAATGCCGTATGAACTGCGGTCAAATGCGCCTCGTCGACAATGACATCGAGATAATCGGTCACGTCGACGCAGCCGATGATTTGCACTGCACGATTGCCTGCGGAGCCGCTGACAAAAAGAGGCGCGATGCCAGCTAGTAAGTTGTCGACGCGACATGTCAGAATCAGCAACTCGCCCGGCTGATAGGCGTTCCACCAGGTTTTCTGCCATTCCCATGTATAGAAGACGTGATTAATTGGCGCCCGCTGCAAGAGCGCATTCCATTCCGCTTCCAAAAGATCGAACGCAGATGCGTCCCGGTATACGCTAAGATCCACACAAAGTCCCATCACTCATTGAATTATCCATCGTAGCCACCTTAAGTGAGACATAACACTGTAGGAGTTTCTTACCAATTCAGTTGGTGGCGAGCGGAGCCGGCCGACCCTATGGTATGGTCGCCTTGGGTGTAGAGGCATCGTTGCCCCACTCTTTCCACGATCCATCGTAGACGCGTAAGTTCTTCGCTCCGGCAACTTCCATTGCAAGCATGCCAAAGGTCGCCGATACACCCGAATTGCAGTATAGCACGGTATCCGGCGCATCAAGATCTAGTCCCAAGTCGTCGAAAAGCGAACGCAGCTCCCGAGCCGACCTCAGCGTCTGATTGGCGGCGACCATCAACTTGCGCGGCACGTTCACGGCGGAGGGAATGTGACCGCCATATCGCGCCCGCGAAGCATCGCCGGCATATTCCGCTGGTGATCGCACATCCACCAGCTGGATTGACTCAGCCGCGATCCCAAGTTTGATCTCATCAGGCGTCGCATTCAATCCGGCGTTTAGATTCGCCACAAACTTGCCGCGCTCAAAATGTGGAGTCTCCGAATTGACTGGACGTCCTTCATTCAGCCATTTGGCCCAGCCTCCGTCAAGCACAGAGACGTTTTGATGGCCAAAGTATCGCAAGGCCCAGCGCATGCGGCAGGCAAACATGCTCGCCGCGTTATCAGACACAACGATAGTAGACTCGTTGCCGATGCCGAGGCGCTCCATCAGTTCGACGAATCGTGCGGGCGAAGCAATGTCGTTGCTTGGTGAGCCCGGCTCAACAATATCGACCTGCCAGTCGACGAACACCGCGTTGGGTATATGCGCGGCGTCATAACCGGCGCGATCAGTAAAGTAATGTGGCGGCAGTTCGGTCGGCGGCAGCACCTTACCGCGGATCTCGATGATACGAATACCATCGTCGTACAGATGCTCTTCCAGCCAGTCCGTAGTCACTAGGGGCGACTGCATGCATGACTCCTTCAGTCTTGCCATGTTAATTGCTACCTATTTTACTCACGATTGTTCGCGCTTGCGACTTTGGTCAAGTTTCGGGAGTGGTGATTTCAAGGAGATAGAATGAAGACGACACTGTCTCAAACTCGCCGGAAAACTCCCTTCTCCAATGCTTTGGGGAAGGGCCGGGGATGGGGTTAGAAAAGGGCATATCCGCGATGTTAACCACTCCCCAAGTTTCATCAGAGGCGCGATTCAGATATACTGTGACAAATTGCGGCATGCAGCCATGCAAGCCGCTGTACAATTGCAATTCGCGTATGGGCCAAACATTGAGCTTGCTAGGATTGCGAGCCCGGCAGCTTATCGAGACGCGGGGAAAATGAAGAAACGAATACGCGGACTTAAGCGCTCCGTCCTGCATTTGGACTTTGACCTGTATCGTGTCAAGGCGCCTATTATAGATTATCCGGGGCGACATCTAAGTGTCATCGACCTGCACCCGCAAGGCGTCGAAACAACAATAGTCTTGCAACATGGTTTTGCCGGCGTGGCGGAGTCTTGGGAGTATCAACTGGCGCATTTTGCCAATCGATATCGAGTGATCGCGCCCGATCTACGCGGCCATGGGCAAAGCGATGCGCCCCACAGCGCCTATTCCATGCCGGAGCTTGTGCAGGATATGCACGATGTGCTGGAAGAGCTCAAAGTACCGGAGCGATTCATCCTGGCCGGCCATTCCTTTGGCGGCGCGGTCTGCATAGAGTTCGCCAATGCTTACCCGGATCGCATCGAAAAGCTGATCCTCGTCGCCTGTGCCGGAGAATACCCTTTACCCAAGATCGCTGCCCTGCTCTTTCACATACCGGTGCATGTCGCCCTGCCCTTTTGGCGCTACCGCCGCAAGTGGGATGCCGAATATCACGTCCTCAAAAGCATGTTCCTCAACAATATGTACGGCTGGCAGGCCTGGTCTCAGCTGCGCAATATCACGAACGACACACTATTGATCACGGGTGAGCGCGACAATTATTTCCCGCGTTATGTCTATGACGATGTCGCCAAACTGATCCCCGGCGCTGAAGTGCATGATGTAGGCTCAGCAAAACACAAAGTTCAATTGGAGCGGCATGAGGCGGTAAACCGCGCGATCGAGCGCTTCATCGAAACGAGCAGGCGCAGCAGCTGGCGTTCGACCTCCGCGGTCGACGAATTGGCCAAGGGACGGCCCTGGCTCGGTCATTACGACAGGGACACGGCACATACCATTCCCATTCCCCAGCAGCCGCTATTCCGATTCTTGGAGAGCGCCGCCGATTGGGTGCCCAATCGAATTGCCACAGTCTTCTATGGCAAGACACTGACCTATCGCAAGCTGGAAGCGAAAGCCAATCAGTTCGCGCGCGGGCTGCGCGCAATGGGCATCGGCGCGGGCGACCGAGTTCAGATCGTCTTGCCAAATACACCACAATTCATCATCGCCTATTACGCGGTATTAAAATTGGGCGCAGTTGTAGTTCTCTCGAACCCGGATGCCAATGCTGACCTCATTGTCAGCCACGCCCGGGAAACGGAGGCGAGAGCGTTGATAACACTAAGCGCCTTCAGCCAGCTGGCCCAACTGATTCAAGAGACCACTGAGACGCACACGTTGATTTTCACCGGAATCGGTAAGCACGTTACCACCGGCAGTGACTCGGCATTTGGGCGGCACAAACACCCGAGCGACGAAGATGGAGCGCTTGCTAGCAATATTGGTCGCTTCATGTCTGAAATAATGGATGGGCAAGAAAGCAGCCCGCCTGGCGCGGAAGTCAAGCCGAAAGATCTCGCCGTCATTTCGTACACCAGTGGCACAACCGGCGAGCCGCGCGGTGTCTGTTTGACGCACTTGAATCTTGTCGCCAACGCGCTGCAGACGCGCCATTGGATGAAGGAGATCGTCTACGGCAAAGAAGTTGTGATGGCGGTTGTACCATTCGAACACAGCTATGGTATGACGGCAGCCATGAATCTTCCGATCCTTATCGCCGCGAAAATCATCATCATCTCCGTATTTGAATTGACGCAGGTTTTGGAGCACATTCGTCGCTACAAACCGACGATCTTCCCGGGTGTGCCTTCCATGTTCACGCTCATTAATCAAGCGAAAAACGTGCGCAAATACGGGCTGTCGTCGATTAAGGCTTGTATCAGCGGCGCCGCGCCATTGCCGGTTGAGGTGCAGGAGGCCTTCGAAAAACTGACCAGAGGTAGGCTGGTCGAAGGCTATGGCCTGACCGAAGCGGGGCCTGTAACACACTCCAATCCGCTCCACGGTCTACGAAAAGTAGGCTCGATCGGCGTCCCCCTACCCAATACCGACGCTAAAATTGTAGATCTGATTACGGGAGAGAACCTGCACACCGGTCACATCGGCGAGTTGGTCGTGAGAGGGCCGCAAGTGATGAGTGGTTACTGGCGGCAGACCGCTGATGAGGAATCGGTGGTGCGGGATGGCTGGCTTCATACCGGCGATGTTGCTGTGATGGATGACAATGGTTACTTCAAAATCATTAGTCGCAAACGCGACACTATTTTCACTGGCGATTACAGCGTGTACCCGCGCGATGTCGAAGAGATATTATATGAACACAACAAGGTTCTGGAAGCGGCCGTAGTCGGTGTCGGGCAAGAGTCAGGCAAGCAGAAGATCAAAGCCTTTGTCGTACCGCTGCCGAATAGCGCGCTGTCTCAAGAAGAATTGCTGGAACTTTGCCGAAAACGACTGGAAGCGTATGCGGTGCCTTGGGAGATCGAGTTTCGGCAGGCGTTGCCACGCTCGTTCATTGGCAAGGTCCTGCGCCGTGTCCTGCTTGATGAGGAAGTCAATCACCTTGTGGAACCGGATGCACAGCCGGAAACTGATATAGGCAGCGCCTGAATGGCTAGGGGCTTATACCGGACGGCTGTGTTGATACGGGGAGTTGCGATACAATTCTAGTATTAAACGTTTGAAACTGCGATCTAAGTTACTTGCCGATGGCGGTTCTACCGCTCTTTCCTCTCAATGCCGTGCTATTTCCCGGGATGCAACTGAAGCTGCATATTTTTGAAGACCGCTACAAGACCATGATAAACCATTGCATTGAGGCGGATGAGCCGTTCGGAGTAGTCTTGATCCGGCATGGCGACGAGGGGCTTGGACCCGGCGCAACACCGTACACCGTAGGTTGCGCCGCAGGTATTGACCAAGTGCAGAAGCTGCCTCTTGGACGAATGAACATCGTCACGACCGGCAGAAGGCGCTTCCGCATCAAGGCGATAGACAAGAGCAATTCCTATCTTCTAGGTGATGTGGAGTACTTCATACCGGCTGATGATCGGCCGAAGGTAGTTCAGGTATACGGCAGAGCGTTGCGTCCGCTTCTGCTGCGCTACGTCGGTATGCTGGCATCATCAACGGACTCGCGTATTGACCTGAATCAATTGCCAAAACAGCCTCGGGCCGTCGCACAGATTGCGTCGATCTTGCTGCAAACAGACAATCCTCATAAGCAAGAATTGCTGGCGATAGATAGTTTGTCCAGCCTGTTGATGTCACTCGTAGATATCTATCGGCTCGAGACAATTCTCTTGAAGATTCGGCTATCTCCCCCGGGCGACGAATTCAATATTGGTTGCTTTTCCCGCAATTGAGCAGACCTGAACAACAGGCGCATCGCGTGATATGATGAAACAGACCGACGAGCCGTTTTCGCGTCGGTCTACCCAATGAAGACGACCATAGGAAATCAGCGTTTGCCCCGGCCAGGGAGAACCGTCACTCGAGTTTTTTTCGTCGCGTTGTTCACCGTGCTAGTTTTGGAAAGCGCGTTGCAGCTTGCCTTTCCACTGTTGCCGATGATCTTGATTGAGCAAATGCCGCAATACCTTGAGCGCAGCGGATTCCGACTCCAAACTGAACACGGCGCGCGCGAGTACCCGGCTGGACAGCTTGTCGATGTCGAGATTTCGCAGACAAGCGGCGACTTGTACCGGTTGACATGTCTGGCGCCAGCCGACGCGCCGCCTTTCGACAATTATCGCGTAGAATTCAGGCGCGATTCGCATGGTTTCCGCAACGAGGAACCGTGGCCCGATCTTGTAGACTTAGCAATTATCGGCGATTCGTTCACCGCCGCCGAAGCAATTGCCGAGCCATTTTGGCGCGACATATCGGAGTCGATACTGGTACTGGGTCTGCCGGGCAGCGGTACTTTGGAGCAACAGCGTCTCTTCCAAGCCTTCGCCGTCCCTCGGAGGCCAAAGATCGTTGTGCTGTCGTACTTCGCCGGAAATGATTTGACAGACAATCAAGTCTACGCCGAGGTGGCGCAAAACGGCTCTTCGTTCCTGGATAGGGCGCGTCAGGGCAAACATGTATTGGACTATTCCGTGCTCTTCAATCTCGCGCTTCATATTGGAAATGCCATCACGCCGAAGCAGTCGGCGCCTTGCCACTACCCGCAAATGACGGAGCCGGAGCCGCCTACCTACGTTGCCTTCTACGACGAGTTTCTTCCCTTGTTGGCGCTGGACGAGGCGACCATGCGGGCAAGTGAGTCATTTCGCCTGACAAGTGTAGGTATTGGCGAGATGGCAGCTGCGCAGCGACTTCACGGTGGCGATCTAATACTGATGTATATCCCGCAGAAGGCTGAACTGTACTGGACGGCACTTAGCCGCCAGAGCAAAGAGGCGATAGTCTCGCAGATTGGCGCGCAGCTGAATAATCATGGACTAGCTGCTATCGACGCCAATTTAGCTGTGCAGCGAAATTTGATGGCGGAGCTGGCGAAAGACCTCGGCATAGGATTTCTGGACCTATCCGAGACTCTAGGTAACGCCATCACAAATGGGCAAGAACCTTACTTCTTCGCTGACACCCACTGGAATCAGTCTGGACACAATATTGCGCGAAACGCCTTGCTTGACTTCTTTAATCGGTCTAACCTTGATAGATAATCTCCTGGAATCGGCTGCCGTGTATTAGGCGGAAGCAAGCCAAAACTACTTGTAACAGGGACAAGTCTATGAAGCGAATTAGAGAAATAGCCTGGCAGCGCTTCAGTATTAACTCTGCCATCGTCGCTGATATCAACGGGCGATTTATCGCTACTGCCTTCTACTTCACCATCATGGTTCCATTTGGATTGCTCTCCGCGATTTTCATGGACCCGCTACGCCGAAAGAGAGCCGACAATAGATGGCTGGAACGCCCACCGGTGCCGGCGGATATGTCCTCAGCCCGAGAACAAGGATGACGATGTATATTCTTGGCATATCGGCCTTCTATCATGATTCCGCCGCCGCCTTGATCAATGACGGCGAGTTGGTCGCCGCGGCAATGGAAGAGCGATTCTCGCGCAAGAAACACGACAGTGGATTTCCGCATTTGGCAGCCAGTTTTTGCCTTCAGCAAGCAGGCATCACTGCCGACGAATTGGAATACGTCGTTTTCTACGAAAAGCCTTTGCTTAAATTCGAGCGCATCTTGCAGACTACGCTCAATACCTTCCCGCGTTCGGCTGGCCTGTGGCGCGAATCTATGTTGGCCTGGCTAAGCGATAAGCTCTGGGTGCGGAGTCACTTGGCGCGTGGCATCGGTGTTCCCTATGAAAAGGTACTATTTTGCGATCACCACATGAGCCACGCGGCCAGCGCCTTTTTTGCCAGTCCGTATAAAGATGCCGCCATACTAACCGTCGATGGCGTCGGAGAGTGGACCACTACTACCTTGGGTATTGGCAGGAGTACGCTGGGCGAGGCTGTTGACGGCACGGCATCTATCGAGCTGTTTGAAGAACGGCGGTTTCCACACTCGCTGGGACTGCTCTACTCCACCTTTACTGCCTGGCTTGGCTTTCGCGTAAACAATGGCGAATACAAGGTTATGGGCATGAGCCCCTACGGCAAGCCGCGTTACATGGACAAGATCCAGAAGGTCGTTTCGCTGGACGGGGCGAGCGGCGCCTTTCAATTGAACATGGATTATTTTGACTTCCATCGCTCGACGACACAAAGCTTCAGCAGCAGATTCCTCGACCTGTTTGGCGAGCAGCGTGATGTGGATGCGGAATTCTTCACCTTGAGCACCAATCCAGAGCGGTCTGCCGAAAAGTCTGTCATCGAAAGCAACCAATATTACGCGGACATCGCGGCGAGCATCCAGCAGTTTACCGAAGACACCCTGGTAAAGATTGCTACTTACTTGCACGGACGGACGGGTATGACAAAGCTGGTTATGGCCGGTGGAGTTGCGCTGAATACAAAAGCCAACTGGCGCATCTTGAACGAATCCCCGTTTGATGAACTTTGGATTCAGCCGGCCGCTGGCGACGATGGTGGCGCCTTGGGCGCGGCGCTTTGGGCGTGGCACGCTGTGCTCGGAAAGCCGCGAAAATGGGTGCAGAAGCATGCCTATTACGGCAGAAGCTATAGCGACGATGAATGTCGCGTCTTCCTCGATGACGCTCAGCTTAAATACGAGAGCTACGAGGACGAATCGCAGCTAACTGAGACAATCGTAGATGCGCTGATTCATCAGAATGTAATCGGATTCCATCAAGGACGGTTCGAATGGGGACCGCGCGCCTTGGGGAATCGCAGCATTTTGGCGGACCCGCGTGGCGCAGCTATGAAAGAAATCGTCAATACCAAGATCAAGTACCGCGAACCGTTTCGCCCATTCGCGCCAGTCATCCTGCGTGAGCGCGCCCCGGAGTATTTCGACTATCCGCAGGTCGCCGAGCACGATACGCCGCGCTATATGCTCATGGTGGCGCCAATCAAAGCGGACAAACAGTCCGAGATCGATGCGGTCAACCACGAAGGCACGGGACGTTTACAATCTATCGACCGCGAAACCAACGCGCGCTATTACGATGTCGTCAAGACATTTGGCGAGGCTACCGGAGTACCCGTTGTACTGAATACCTCATTCAACCTGCGCGGTGAACCTATTGTGAATACACCTCGCGAAGCGTACAATACCTTCCGCAACAGCGATATTGACATGTTGGTGCTCGGTTCGCACATCGTTCGCAAATCAACTTGAAAATGGCTAGCTAGGCTGAGAATGACCATGACAACAAAGCCAAAAAAATCCAGAAATTCACCGAGCGCTCTGCAAGACTTCTTTATGCGCCTGGGCGTACTTGGCGAGCTGCTGGCTTTCCTTTGGAAGCGCAAACTTTACTGGATGCTGCCGATGGTCATTACTCTCCTGGTCTTCGCCCTCTTGATCGCAGTAGGCGCTTCGAGCCCGGCCGGCATTTTCATTTATACCTTGTTCTAGAGCTCTCACTGCAAGATCGCGCGAAGGACAATGATGGAACCTTCATTTTCTAATATTGTCGGCTTGGCTGCATTGGTCGTGATCGTGCTCTGGCTGGGGCGACGCGTTCACAGCCGATCAGAATCGCAGCAGCCGATTCATGGCGGCGCCGCCTCAAAGTCTTTCAACTTCCTCTCGAGCCTGTGTTTCGCCGCGATCCTGCCCACGGTGCTGATGACTGTCATCGTATTCCACCCGGATGTGGTGAAAGTGGCCGGCATAGTTTGGCACCCCTTGATTCTGGCTGTCCTGGCGCTCGGCCTGGGAAGCTACGGCTTTGCGCTCTTACATGCCATTGCCGAGCGCGGATCCCTGGATCGTACGCTACAGCAGATCGGCGCTCAAGAGGAACGCGGATGGACGGAGGAAGATGCGAGGTCTTCCGGCTTGTAGGGTCTTCGTGAAGAGGCTTTGGCGTAAACACAACTCTCACATAAAGACAAAGTATTTGCACATGTCTTAGACTTTCCAGGAAACGACACCGCACTTGCAGGTGATCACTTCACGTCTGCCGGTCAATTCTAGGTAACCGCGACATTTCAGGCATCGCGTAAGGTCTTCAAAATCTTTGAATGCCGAAACCACATGCGCTACCTCGTCGGACGTAAGGTTGCCACTTGGGTTGTCGTGAGACGCCCAATTGGCCACCCATGCCTCTTTGTCAATTCGTATGTATACCGCCTCCAATTTGTGTAAAACGGTCTTTATTCGGTCGAATATTTCTGCATTGCCATTGTCGTTAGCCTTGTTCTTGGCCTTATTCAGATATTTTCGGAAATTGCTTTTCGCCGGTCCAAGCACATCCGAGAGCGTATACTTACCGTCAATATTGAAGGGAACTGGAGCCTTAAAGTTGTGACATAGATGCTTCGAAAAGCTTTCAGCCCAATTTCGTAATTTGGCTCCAGCCGCATTGGCTTGATTGGTGTCTAGGTCAGACGCAACCAAATCCCAAATATCATTCAATTCACGGTAGATTGTCCCTTCGTCAATGGTCCAGTTTAGCAACTCGATAAAGTTTCTTTTGGCAGCGAATTCTTCCTTGCGTAACTGTTCTGACCACACACTGTCATGTGTTGTGAGGATCAATTGACGATTTTCAAATCTCTGCGCAAGCAGTCTGGCAAGTTGCCTCCGGTGTCCAGTGTCCAAAGACGTTACTACGTCATCCAATATCATTGCCTGTAAGCTGTCTCCAGAAAGATGGTTTGATAGTGCGAGAAACATACAGAGTCCCATGCTGTCCTGATGCCCTTCACTGTGAAGCGCATTCGGCGGGAACATTCCCCGACCGTAAAATTCAACGTCCAAGTTCAATCCGGCATTGTGTAGCCTTAGGTTCGCTGTGAACGAGTTTTCGTCAGCGTGTAGTTGCCTGTACAAGCTTACAAAATCGTCAGAGATGCTTTCATATATCTCACCGACAACCTCGTCACGTGCTTCAGTGTAGTGTCTGCTGAGGGATGCAGCCCTTTTGCACACTCTACCATAGAGCTCATTGGCCGCCTCGCATGTTTCCAATTGCTTCAATGCGGATTCTGCTTGTACCAGTCTTGCAAATGCAACCTGCTCGGCGCTTTCACTGCCATTATCTGCTTCCATCCGTTTTTTGAGACTGTTGACTACTTCTTGAATTATGACTCTAAATGATTCCGCCCCCAGCAATTCGGTAACGTGGTTGGGCGGCAGAGCATCCAGAGAATACGTCTCCAAGCTCTGCTGCAGTGTTTTGCTGACTGTCTCCAAATCATTCTGCCAGCCTCTTAGTTCATTCTGCTGTGCCTCCAGCATAAACTCATGAGCTGCAACAAGGTGATGTAAGTTTGTCGACACGTCAGTGAGAGAACCACACAATGCATTTTCAGTATTCGTGATGTCCTCTAGAATCTGACTCGCGTACGCAGCCTGTGCGATCTTGTGGTTGAGGTGCGCGATAAGGTCTTCATTCTTCCATGGTAGATCACAGAGTGGGCATAAGTCTTCTTCAGCTAGACTTATGCCAAGCACTACAAGCTTCTGCTGAGTTAAAGCTCGTTTCAGTGCGGGATCGCCCTGAAGTTTTGCTAGAACAGCGCGAAGATGCTGTTCCTTGTCGGCTGAAAGCCACAAGTTGGACTCGTTAGTCAGCTGCAGTATTTTGGTGGAGCGCTCAAGCAGTAACGTAGGGTTAACGGATACGTCCTCCGCTGAAGCAGCTAGCTTGATGCCACTACGCACTGTGTCAGATGAAACAGTCTCAAGCAGATCTGCTCCTAGCTTCCTGCGGGATTCGTTCAGCAAATTCTGGATTGCAGTCGATTCATAAGTATCAATCCCAAGGATAGATGCGAGGCCGCGCTGAGCATTATCTACTTCACGGATTGCCCTAGATCCCTCAAGATCGAGTTTGCGACTTACACTGGCTAGATTCTTGCGAATGCCTTCAATACTATCCAGATTTAGAAGCGCTCGAATTTGTGCAGCGCGATTCGACGGCGACGCGGCGATAAACTTGAGCATTTGCTGCCGTGTTAGCATGTGCAGGCCATGTCGAGCAAGACGTTCAGACTCATCCAATACACCTTCGTCGCAGTTGACGTAAACCAACGTCTGCGGTTCAGAAATGTGCCTTTCAACCGTGACCGGCTGTTGGTAACCCGGCAACCCAACGGACGCCACAACATAGCCAAATTCAGGTTTCGCTGTTATATTTACGTGAGGGCCATACTTTGAAAGCGTAATGCTACCAGTACCTTCGCCCTGTAGCCTGGTTATATTCCCCGTCAATAGGAAGTCCAATGCGTCAAGTATTGAGCTCTTGCCGGTCCCATTCGCACCTACAATAACGGCGTTCTCGGATTGAAAGTCGTGGCGGAAGTATGGAACACCACGTATGTTCCTAACCTCCAAACTCAGTATTTTCACTTGAGTCTCCAATCAAAATATGCATCACGCGAGTCTGAACGGCAATATCGCCGGATTCGAAAAGATCGCCGACCTGTTGAACTAGATCTGCCGGGAAGAGGTCATCTTCTTGCAGTCGGTTCAGCAGGTTATCTACAATGTCTTCGCTTATCTGTATACGTAGACTATCCATAACCCTCCTCCACCTTCTTGAAGCTAGCATTTGGTAAGCACATAAGTACTTGCGCCAAACATCTTAAGGACGTTTCAAGGTACAACGTAAAGAAAGCCAACAGCGTGTTGGTCACCCAACCCGGTACGAAGGATTTCGATTGAATCAGATGTCGAGGTTTCGCACCTGTTTGGCGTGGGTCTGAATGAAGCGGCGGCGCGGCGGTACGCTGGCGCCCATTAACATATCGAAGACTTTGTCGGCATCAGCCGCATCCTCAATGGTCACCTGTAGCAAGGTACGGGTTTCGGGATCCATCGTCGTTTCCCAAAGCTGATCCGGGTTCATTTCGCCCAGACCCTTATAGCGTTGTACGCCCACCTTGTCCGGATTCTTGAAACTCTTCATCGAAAGCTTCAGCAACTGATCGTCCGTAAAACCGGCGGACGGATAGACGTATTGCATTTGCTTGCCGTTCTTAAGCAGAAATATAGGCGGCTGAGCGATATAGAGATGCCCTTGCTGAATGACCTGCGGCATATGACGGAAGAAAAAGGTCAGCAACAATGTCCGAATATGACTGCCGTCGACATCGGCGTCAGTCATGATGATGACCCGACCGTAGCGCAAACGCTCGATCGTCATCTCATCATGGATGCCCGTTCCCAGCGCAGAAATCAGCGCTTTTATTTCATTGTTATCGAGTATCTTGTCGATGCGCGCCCGCTCTGTATTGAGGATTTTTCCGCGCAAAGGAAGTATCGCCTGGAAGTGCCGGTCACGTCCTTGCTTGGCGCTGCCACCAGCCGAATCGCCCTCAACGATATAGATTTCCGCGCTTTCGCCCCGCTCCGAGCAGTCGGCCAGTTTGCCGGGCAAGGTACTGCTTTCCAGCAGACTGGGTCCGCTCCGCACCAGGTCCCGCGCCTTCTTCGCCGCCTCGCGGGCCCGTTTGCTGGTCATACATTTGTCGATTATTCTGCGGGCTTCGCGCGTGTTGGTATCGAGGAATTCGTTGAACGCTTCAGTGACCGCTTGAGACACCGCGCCTTGTACTTCTGGATTGAGCAGCTTGACCTTGGTCTGGCTTTCGAACTGTGGATCCGGATGCTTGACACTAACGATCGCAGTCAAGCCTTCCAGTGTATCGGTACCCGAGAAGTTGCCGTCTTTGTCCTTCAATAATCCGGCTTTTCTGGCGTATCGATTAATGGCGCCAGTAATCGACGATCGAAGGCCGGTAATGTGAGTGCCTCCGTCCGGTGTATTGATGGTATTTGTGAACGCAAGCTCGGTAGTTGTACTCACATTGGCGTACTGAAAGGCAACTTCCACCCCGATCGTATAAGGACTGTTGTTGCGGTCAAAATATTCGATGTCGCGTTCCACATGAATGACGCCATGAATACTGCGGCGATTTCGATTGAGATACCTCACAAACGAACGTAATCCGCCGTCGAAGTAAAATGTTACTTCGCGATTTATCGGCTCCACCCGCTCGTCGGCCAGCGCAATCGTTACCTTGCGCGTCACAAAAGCCATCTCACGGAAGCGAGTCATCAAGGTACTGAAGCTAAAGTCGTTTCTGTCCATGACCGCAAAGTCCGGCACAAACTTGATGACAGTTCCTGTTTCTTCACCATCCTCTAACCGGCGCAGTTGTTCCACTTCGCTAGTCGCCAAGCCTTCGTTGTAGCTCTGTCGCCAGACATGATCGTCCCGGTATATTGTCGCCGTCAGCTTGGCCGAAAGCGCATTTACCGCCGACACGCCGACCCCGTGCAATCCGCCACTTACCTTGTATGCTTCGTTATCGAATTTACCCCCGGAGCCAACTTCGGTCATGACCAATTCCAAAGCGGACTTGCCTGACTCGTGCAAGTCTACAGGAATACCAACGCCGTTATCGGCAACAGTCGCCGATCCATCCTTATGCAGCGTTACTTCAATTCGATCGCAGCGGCCGGCAAGCGCTTCATCAATTGAATTATCGACCACCTCGTAAATCAGATGGTGCAGGGCGCGAGCATCTGTACCGCCTACATACATGCCCGGCCGCCGACGAATATGTTCGCGGGGCTCTAATTTCTGAATATTGCTCGCGTTGTAATTGCTTTCCTGATGGGTGACAAGGTCTCTGTCTTTCGCCATTGTGTCTCCTGACAGTTGCCATTGAGAACTTGAGGTATGTATCTCAGTAATAAACCATGTACATAGCCGTCTACCAAGGCAGATTGGGCGAGATCACAGCCGGAATTCTTAACTATATTTTACTACAGGCTTGGGCAACGGACAATCCGCAGGGTGAGCAAGCTACACCGTTTACCATTGACAGTACGGGTAGTAGATCCTACAATTTTTGAGGTCTGCCTCTGTAGCTCAGCGGACAGAGCACCGGTCTTCTAAACCGATGGTCGCAGGTTCGAGTCCTGCCAGGGGCGCTCTATCAATCTTCCAATTGCTGCAATCAGGAGAATGCTCAAGCGGTGATGTCGGCAAAGAGTTGCCTAGTTTCGCCGCTCAGGGTCGTCTTGGTCGATTTTGCCCACTTTTCCAGTTCTCTAAAATGAGCGACTGCCTCGGCGCGCCGCCCCAATTTCACATATTGCTTTAGCAAGCGAAGGTGGACCGCTTCCAAAGAGTAGTCAGCATCGATCGCCTTGCCTAGCGTGAGCAAAGCAAGCTCCTCATTGCCGCGCTCAGCCCAGGAATCCGCAATCTTCATCAGGGACTCAATATAGGCAACACTATAGGCATCACGCCGCTCGTAGATCCAGTGATCGTTATGCCCATGAAGGAATGGACCGCGATAAAGTTTGGCAATAGCTTGCCACTGCCCAAACTCGTCTTCCGGCACACCATGGCGGCAGCTTAGCAGCGCCTCAACGAATTCCATAGCATCGAAGTAAACAGGAACGTTGGGGTCTATGCGGTAATAGGTACCGTCATGGAACAAAATATCAATTCCTAACGCCTTATGCAGCCGGCGCTTGGTCACATGGAATACATTGACCGCTTGATCAATGTCCAAATCTGGCCAGAAAGTCTCGCAGATCTGGTTTCGCGTCACCTCCGGGCGGTCCATAACAAAGAACAGTAGCAAGCGGGGCAAGTGCCCTTCCCAATTACCGACGAGGTACTCGTCAAGAAAGACATATCCAGGACCCAACGATAGTACTTTCAAGTTCGCGTCAGGGGAATTGCGAATGCCATAAATGCTCTTCGTAACCAGTTTGTCGTCGCGCAAGATTACACCATGGCGTTTTGCCATCATCGACAACCATGGAAGACGCGGAAGTGTTCGCCCGTTTATGACTACCGTGCAGCGTTCGGGCATCAAGTGTGAAAGGCGTTCGACAAAACGATGCACATCATCGGCTGGATCAGCTCGATCGAATTCGTCCAAGATCAGGAAAAACTTGCCGTCTTCAAATTCAGCCAATTCCTTTAGGAAAGTCGTTAACACTTGATCGATATGTTTGTATGGATCATCCAGTATGTTCCTTGGCAGTACATTGAGATGTTGACCAAATGTCGCGTGCTGCTTGGACAAAGAGTTCATCAATCCCGTCAGGAAGCTAAAAAGGTTGATGTCGTCGACGTCGAGAGCATAATAGAAAGTCTTCTGTTCTGCGTCGCTCAACAGATGAGCCACAATCAGAGACCGATACCGGCTCGACGGGTGTAACAAGATGATTTTCGAAAGATTTGCAAAGTGCAGTAAGTTTTCGTACACTGGATTGATGAGGAGTTGGAAGTTCATTTCCTTAACTTCTCAATAGAATAATTCGGAAGGCAAGAAAACTATTATATCATACAAACTAATAGACTGTTACCAGTCCAGACTGCGATTCACGAACGATTTCGAAAGAGAGCGTTGATCCCATTTTAACTATTCCAACGAATGGCAAATCAAGCAGGTGCTCGCTAATGCAGCGAATATCTTCATTCGCGGTCAGCATCCATCGCAAACAACTCGCGTCTCAAGGTTTTGCCCACTGCAGTTTTGGGCAATTCAGTTATAAACGCGATACGGCGAGGAATCTCGTATGGCGCCAGCTTTTCACCGAGGAAGCTAATGATCTCCTCCTCATCCAAATCCTGCCCCGGTTTGAGCACGATCCAGGCTTTAAGCGCTTCCTGACCATCGCGCTCTGGATGCGGAATGGCAGCCACGCCTACCTCCAAGACTGCTGCATGTGACGCGATGGCGTTTTCAACTGCGGTGGGATACACGTTATATCCGCCAATCAGCGCCATGTCCTTTTTACGATCGACAATGTAGAAGTAACCGTCTTCGTCCATGCGGGCTATATCGCCTGTATACAGCCAACGTTGGCCATCCTTTTCACGTACGACTTGCTGCGTTTCTGCCAACATCCCATGGTAACCGACCATCACGTTTGGTCCCGACATAACCAGCTCGCCTATTTCGCCAACCGGCACGTCAGTTTCCCCATCGCTGAGGCTGACAATTCGCATGTCCATTTCCGGAAGCGGCAAACCGATCGATCCGGGGCGGTTTTCCTTGTAGATTGGGTTGACATGAGTGGCGGTCGGGGCTTCGCTCATGCCAAAGCCTTCCCGCACAGAAGCGCCGGATAGCCTTTCAAATTCAGCCTTTGTCACTTCTGGCAATGGCGCAGAACCGCTTATGCAAAGGTGCAATGAACTCAGGTCTACCTCACCGCTTTGGACTCTGGGATGATTGTTTATGGCGTTATAAAGTGCCGGTACGCCAGGGAACAAGGTTGCACGAAATGTCTCGATATTTCCAAGCACATCATCAATGTCACGCGGATTGGGAACCAAGACAATCTTGCAGCCCCGATATACGCTCGTGCTCACAACGATGACCAATCCGTAAACGTGGAAGAATGGAATGGCTCCCAAGAATATCTCGTCCCCGGCCGGGGTATCAACCAGGTCAAGAATACCTTCAGTCTGCAACATATTTGCCACCAATGCGCGGTGCTTGGACATCGCCGCTTTCGGCACACCTGTAGTCCCGCCCGTGTATTGGAAAATCGCCAAGTCATCCGGCTGAACGGTCACATTTGCCCGCTTGCCGTCATATTTGGCTAGAAGGTCTTGAAACCAATGGTCGCCCGCCTGCAATTCCTTGACGAAGTGACCTTCCTTCTTTTCTTTGGCGATGGTGAAAAGGAATTTCGCCAAGCTTGGCAGATACTCTTTGATGTTCGCTACGATAACCGATCTAATCTTAGTGTTAGGCTGTACGCGCTTGACCAAATCGTAGAACAGCGTCATGGTCACGACGATCTCAGCGTCACAGTCGTTAATCTGATGCGCCATCTTGTCGGCGGGATAGGTTGGGTTAGTTGCTGCGACTACCCCGCCTGCCTTCAGAATGGCGTAAAAGCTTATGACAAAAGCAACCGAATTGGGCATTACAATGGCAACACGATCGCTCTTCTTCAGTCCGAGATCCGTAAGCGCCGCCGACAAGGCATCCGAAGCCTTGTCTAATTCCTCGTACGTTATAGAGCGGCTAATACGCCCAAGGACCGGCAAATTCGCCGGTGTGATCAGCGCGGTATGATGTGGAATGCGGTTGCGCGTGTCCTTCAAAAATTGATGCAGCGGCACTTCAGGAAACTCGAGCGAAGTCGGAAGCCCAACATCGTAGCTCTTGGTCCAAGGCCTTTCAGCATAGCTTACCATTCAATATCACCTACTATTCTTGAACAAGCAGCACATACGTACAAGTATAGCCCATTTCTCCGCTGCTGAAACAGTTGGACCAAGAATCCGCTGTTTCGTCTAATCAAGACAGAGCGACCCTCGCCCATCGCAACCTTGCCGCTGACACTACTGTCCCAGGGAACCAAGATTGCACGATACTCGCGCTAATTCAATATACTAATGATAACCGATTTCCTTGGTAAAGGTTCAACTTAAGGGAATATTCTGTCTGTCGCTGTTTCCCGTTTGCCAGTGAGTACAGGCGAATTGTCAACTCCCGAGCCATTGCTGCCAGCTGCAAGGCATACGCGTCGCCCGCCCCTCGGTGTCCAGACAGATTAGTTTCAGCGATGCGCGAAATAGAACTTCGTGCGAGACCGCATCGACAATTTCACAGCCGAAAGTGAGAGTGCGGCTGCGGGTCTCTACGATCCAGGTTCGTACCGTTACTTGATCATCGTAGCGAGCGGCTTTTAGATATTTGGCCTCGAGCTCAGTTGCTGCCAGGAAATAGCCGGACACTTCTATCTTAGAGTAGCTCCAGCCTCGTTCACGTATAAAAGCGCTGCGCCCTTCTTCAAACCAGACTAAATACGCCGTATGATGCACAACGCCCATGCGGTCAGTTTCCGCGTATCTGACATGAAATGTGGTTTCGCATACAGAAAGGGCCAACGATGGCATTTCTTCCTCGCATTCATTGCATTGACCACCATAGTCTAATCGTCGTCTGCAACGTGATACAAGCATTGAAACTTCGGTCATTTGTGTAAGACTTGATTGCGCCAACAACACAAAGGAATAATCATGGCTAAACTTGCCCGTATAGCCCTACTCTTCTTGCTCGTCAGTCTCAACATAGTAATCGCTCAATCGCAAGACGCTTCCGATCCCTATGCAAACGTGCCGCAGTCGCGAACTGCAGACGGCGCTTTTGTCCTGGGTGATCCAGAGTCCGGCATCAAACTGATTGAGTTTTCTGACTTCCTTTGCTCGAGTTGCCAGAATTACGAGCCAATAATCAAGAGCTTCATTTGGGACTACGTGATGACTGGGCAGGCACAGCTTGAATATCGCATCTTTCCTGTGATCGACCCTGACTTGTCGGTTCAAAGCGCCGGCTTGGTAGAATGTGCCGATGCCTTGCAGCCCGGTTTGTTCTGGCGCGCGCATGACCACATGTTTGATATGGCAAGCACAGCGGGCTTCACCGCGCAATCCGCAACTCCCTTTGCCGAGCTGCTGGCGCTTGATGTGGATGAGCTCGCTCAATGCTCCACGATCGCCAACCAGTACGCCATCGATGCGGCATACGGCATGAGCCTTGGCGTTAGTGGAACGCCCGCGCTTTTTGTGCAATATGGAGACAACGAACCGGTCCAGATCGCGCTGGCATTGGCTGATCACTTCCCGGCCATTGTGAATGCCATTCGGCCAAAGTCAACAGATCTGGTGACAATAGAGTACGGAGACTACGCCGGTCTTTCAACCTTCAGGCGCGCGGATGGCGGCTTCGTACTTGGCAGTCCTGACGCCGCCGTGGCAATCGTCGCATTCGAAGACTTCCTTTGCCCACACTGCCAATCATACACGGCTACGGCCAAACAATTCATCGAAGAACAGGTGCGCGCGGGCAAGGCGCAGTACGAATTTCGCTTGTATCCCTTGGTCAATCCGCAGTATTCAACCTATTTCGCCAAAATAGCCGAATGCGTCGCTGTACAGGACCTGGGTCAATTCTGGGACGCCCACGATTTGTTGTTCGAGTTTGCAAGTTCAGGCAATCTTTCAGATGTAACGGCGAAGCTGGCAAGCCTGCTTCAGCTTGACGCCGACGCATTGAATGATTGCCTCGATCGCGCAATTCAATTCCTGGTGGATACTCGACTTGGGCAGGGAGCGAGCGTCAGTGGCACGCCAGCCATTCGCTCCCGTGACGAGCAAGGTAACATTCAGGTCATTTTTGCCGGCCAACAGCCGCAAGATAGAGGCGGACTGCCACTTGAAATGCTGACCGCATTGGCGGAAGGCGCGCCTGGTGTTAGCATTGGCGCTCCTGAGCAGACCTTGTTGAGCGACAGCTTCTTGCAGGACTCAAGCCTGCTGAGTGGCCTACCTTGCGCGCCCCCCTGTTGGCAGAATATCACGCCAGGCGAGACAGACATGGGTGAAGCCTTGGACATTGTGTCGGCGACGGACGGCTTGACGGTCGTGCAGGCCGTTGATAACGGCATTTTATTTCAACAAGGAAACGGCGAACCTTGCTGCCAGATCGCCAGCCAAGACGACGGAACAGTCGCATCGATATTGCTGCAATTCGCTCCAACAATGAGCCTTGGCGAAATACTGAATGTCTTCGGCGAGCCCGACTATGTATCTGGCCAGCCCTTCAGCGAGAAGGAAGCCGTAATCCTACTATTCTATACGCAGCGCAATATGTTGCTGTATGTCGTGGTGCCGGGCGTGGATGGTCAACTGGAGGAGTCTTCGCCTATCGTTTCAGCCGTCTACGCCACCGAAGAGTTGCTCTCCCAAGCCTTTGGCGCGACGCCTTTTGACCTTTGGAAGGGCTACTTGACATACAACGAATACATGGATGGAGAGTTTGACTACCAGCCCTAGCGCCTAAGACTTGAGCTGGTGACGTCTTTGCAATCGCTGCCGCAAATCGTCTAGCGTCAAATCAAGCTCCACCATAAGTACCAGCGTGTGGTAGAACAGGTCAGCCAATTCGTCGATCTGTTCTTCCCGCTCCTGGCTCAAGGCGGCCACGATGAGCTCCACCGCTTCTTCGCCCACCTTCTGGGCGATTTTGCCTCGCCCGGCAACGAAGAGCTCAGAAGTGTAACTATCTTCTTGTGGATTGCCGCGCCGTTCCTGAATGATCGCTTCCAGTGTATCGAGCATGTCGGGCATATGCTGCTCCTGACTAGAGACGTCGTGGCTCGGCGGCGAAATCTTCAAGATTGCGGAAGAAACAAGAGCTCGCCAATGTGTGGCAGGCGGGCCCCGCCGGTTCTACAAGTAGCAGCAAGGTGTCCGCGTCACAATCCACGAAGATTTCGACCACGCGCTGCGTGTTGCCGGAAGTCGCCCCTTTGCGCCATAGTTCCTTGCGCCGCCGGCTCCAGAAAACTGCCTCGCCCGAGTCCAACGTGCGTTGCAGCGATGCCGGATTCATATATGCCATCATCAGAACTTCGCGCGTCTGCACATCTTGAACGACTGCCGGAATCAACTGCCCTTCGGACCAGTTCAGCGCGGCGAGCGCTTCGGCATCAAGACTCATCGACATCCTCCCAGCCGCTCAATCTTACGGGAACACCTTCGGCAGACAGATACGCTTTTAGGTCACCAATCCGCAATTCGTTGAAGTGAAATAGACTGGCAGCCAAAGCGGCGTCCGCCCTGCCTTCTTGCAGGACTTCACGGAAATGCTCCTTGGCGCCGGCGCCGCCAGAGGCGATTACCGGTATCGAGACTTCATCGCCAACCGCTTGCAGCATCTCCAGATCGTAGCCAGACTTCGTACCATCCTTGTCCATGCTGGTTAACAGAATCTCGCCGGCGCCACGATCTTCGACTTCCTTCGCCCAGGGCACCGCCTCTTTGTCAGTCGGGATGCGTCCGCCATTTATGTGCACAACCCATTTTCCATCGACGCGGCGCGGATCAATCGCCACCACGATACATTGGCTGCCGAATCCCCAAGCTCCTGCTGAAATGACGTCCGGGTTACGAACCGCGGCGCTATTAATCGCGACTTTATCGGCGCCGGCCAGCAATGTATCGCGGATGTCATCAATCGTGCGGATGCCGCCGCCTACACAGTAAGGAATAAAGATGCTGTCCGCTACCTGCCGGACCATCTCAAGCACCGTTGCTCGCCCCTCGTGTGAAGCGGTGATATCCAGGAATACCAACTCATCAGCCCCTTCGCGATCGTAGACAATCGCCTGCTCTACCGGGTCACCTGCATCGCGCAAATTTACAAACTTGACGCCCTTGACCACGCGACCGTCCATGACATCCAAACAGGGTATTATTCGCTTTGCCAACATGAGTTCCCATCCTCCGCTGCTTCAAGCGCGTCCGCAAGCGCAAGCTTGTTCTGATAAAGCGCCATGCCGATAATGGCGCCAGCCACCGCTCTGCTACGCGCGAGTTTCTCTATGTCGCGCAAGGTGCTGACGCCGCCCGATGCGATTACGCGCAAGCCGGTTTGCCTTCCCAACGCGACAGTTTCATCGATATTTACGCCGGACATGCCGCCATCTCGCTTGACATCTGTGTAGAGCGCATGACGAGCGCCCAAGCCGCGCAGTTGTTTGCCAAGCTCAATCGGGGTATACGCCGACTGCGATGTCCAGCCGTGAGTCGTTACTTTGCCATCCTTGGCGTCGAGAGCCACACATATCGCATCGACGCCGAAATGCTTGATCGCTGCGGACGCGGCGGCTGGATCATTTACTGCCATTGTGCCAATTACAAGTCGGTCAGCGCCAGAGTCATATGCGTTTTGCAGGGAATCCATATCCCGCAAACCGCCGCCGAATTGCACATGCGCGTCCAACTTGGCGACCGCTTCCAGAATGCGCTGGTTTTCATTGGCCAGGTCAAAAGCGCCGTCCAGATTCACCATGTGAAGCCAGCGCGCGCCTTGTTCCACCCAAGACTTAGCCGTCGCCAACGGATCCTCGCCGAATATGATCTGCCTTTGCGGGTCGCCTTCTCGCAGGCGGACGACCTTGCCGGCACACAGGTCAATTGCCGGATAGATGATCATTCTCACTCCTTTAGCTTCAAGAAGTTCGCCAGAATTCTTAGACCGGTATTCTGGCTCTTCTCCGGATGGAATTGCACCCCGTAGATATTATCTCTTTGCACGGCAGCAGCAAACTCTACTCCGTAGTCGACCGACGCCGCGACAGTTTCGGACGCCGTCGGCGCGCAATAATAACTGTGTACAAAATAAGCGTAGCTTTTTTCATCGAGTCCACACAGCAGGTCCGACTTTACCTTCATATTTAGCTGATTCCAGCCCATATGCGGAACCTTGCGATCGCGGAAATGAGGAAAGCGCACGACCCGTCCCTCGAGAATCCCCAACCCCTCGTGCTCGCCCATCTCCTCGCCCACTTCGTAAAGCATCTGCATGCCGACGCATATTCCCAGGTACGGCATACCCGCCGCCATCGCCGCCTTCAATGGTTCAACCAGCTCTTGCGCCCGCATCTGAGCCATGCCCGCGCCAAAGGCGCCGACGCCGGGCAAGATAATCTTGCTAGCGCCATTCAATTGCTCTGGCCTTTGCACAAGCCGCATGTCGCGCGCACCGAGATGCCTCAAAGCATGCAAGACGCTGCGCAGATTGCCCGCGCCGTAGTCAATGACCGCAAGCATAGACACTCTCCTTGTCGTCAATCTTTTGGCAAAAAAAAGCCCCGCGATTGAGCGAGGCAGCAGTTTTCTCACAGGCAAGCGAAACACTAAGCGCTGCGCATCGCGTTTACAGGGACTAGATGGTGATGATGAGAGCGTATTTTCATTTGGATAAACCTTTCCTGCCAACATTGGCAGTATAGTCAGCTGTCTTTCTAGTGTCAACCGAAGAGTTGTCAAGCGTTCACTGTAATTGAAGGAGCGCTTGCGAAGTGTTATAATTACTGTGATCCGTCGCTTGTGCCACGCGGTCGTGGCGTCCGGAGACTTCGTCGTGGAGATCAATCAGATTGCCAGCATGATCGAGTGGCTGGATGAGGAGCGCCGCCGTGACAAGGCGCTCATCGCAGTTCTTGAAGAACGTCTTGGCCAACAGACCGATACCATCGACGCTGTGCAGCGGCGGGTCAACGCTGTGGAATCCGATCAAACCGTCATGCGGCAGGAAGTTCTACCCGCGACCAAGGAACGCGACATTATTGACCAGATGCGACAAGAAGCCGAGCAAATGCTGGAAAATGCCGAGGCGCGCCGACTCACTGCTGAACGTGAAGCAGAACGTCGCATTGAGCTCCAGCGCGAGAATTTCCAGCGAGCCGTCCGAGAAGTATCGGAGAAAGCGGAACGGCTCGAAAGGCAGCTGGCGAATATCAGCGATCTGCAAACCGAGGGCGACCGACTCACTAACGCCATGCGCCTGCTCAATCAGGAAATCGATGACCTGAGCAAGAGGATAGAGGGGCCGGACCGCCGCTTGACTTTTCTCGAAGAACAGCGCCGATCGGATACGCGCCGCCTTGCGGAGATAGAAACCGAACTGCCGGAATACAAGAAATCTGTCGACGGCATCCAGCCGAAGCTGGCCTTGATAGAAGAGTTAGCGGTTCGCAACGAGCGGCGACTGCAAGATTTCAGCAATATCGACCGCGAACGCCGAGAGCAGATTCAGCAATTCATCGATCAGCAGCAACTCCTAGTTCAGCAGCGGGACCAGCAATTACAGGAGCTGACCAAACGCTTCGGCATCCATGATGAAGAATTGCAGAAGAATATCGAACGCTTTGAAGTCTGGGCGCAAGCCTATCGTGAAATGAAGCGAATTGTCGACGATTTCAATCGTATCGGCGACCGCCTTGAGCGACGCATCAGCGAAGCCTCGGAGATCCAGCGTCTTAGCGAAGAACGATTCCGTGAGGAATGGAATGACTGGCGAGATGATGACCAAAAGCGCTGGAAACAGTTAACACTTTCCAGTGATGAAGTCTGGCGCAATCATGACAAAGAGTTTGAAGTATTCATCTCGCGAATCGACGAAATGGAGAAACTTGTGCCGGGCTTGCAGGGTCATATCGACCGACTTTGGCTGCTCGAACGCGCTCGCGCCGAGCTTTACCGCGAGCGCTATCAAGCCATGCTGCACGAGTACGACACAAGCAATCCGTCCGACGGGGCCTTCGCCAATAATCGACAACCCGCCAACCGACTTGGCAACGCATAAGCCATGCGCGTCATTGGAACTGCCGGGCACGTAGATCACGGTAAATCCACCCTGGTTGAAAAGCTGAGTGGCATCAATCCGGACCGGCTTGCTGAGGAACAAAGCCGTAGCATGACCATTGACTTGGGCTTTGCCTGGCTTGATCTGCCCTCAGACGAAACCGTTGGCATCGTCGATGTGCCGGGCCACCGAGATTTTATCGAAAACATGCTGGCAGGTGTCGGCGGTATCGACGCGGCCCTGCTCGTAATCGCCGCGGACGAAGGCATCATGCCCCAAACTCGCGAGCACCTGGCGATACTGAAGTTGTTGGACATCAAGAATCTGCTGGTCGTACTAAGCAAAATCGACCTGATCGATGATCCCGAGTGGATCGAATTGGTTCAATTGGAGATCGAGGATTTGCTCGCGGCATACGAAATTGACAATGTGCCCATTGTTGCTGTTTCCGCGAAAACTGGCGCCGGCCTGGACGAGCTGCTGCTTACCTTGCAAAACCTGCTCGACGATTTGCCACAGCGTGTCAATTACCATCACCCGCGGCTGCCAGTTGATCGTGTCTTTGTCGTCAGCGGCTTTGGCACGGTCGTCACCGGTACGCTCTCAGGTGGCGCGATCTCGGTCGGCGATAATGTTGAGATACAGCCGACAGGCCGCGTCGGCCGCATCCGAGGTTTGCAGAGCTACAAGCGGGAAGTGCGGACGGCGGCGCCGGGCAGCCGTGTAGCGGTGAATATCGCTGGCATCAATGGCGCGCAAATTCAACGCGGCGATGTGCTGACCTATCCAGGACAGATCCACCCCACCCTGCTCGCTGACGTACATTTTAGCCAGCTTGCCGATGTTGATCACCCGCTCGCCCACAATGTGGAAGTCAAAATTTTCTGTGGCGCCGCTGAATCAATCGCCAATGTTCGGCTCCTCGACAAAGAGCGGCTGCAGGCGGGCGAGACCGGTTGGCTGCAACTGCGGCTCCGCAATGCCATGCCGCTGACGCGGGGCGACCGCTTCATACTACGCTATCCCTCTCCAGCAGAGACCATCGGCGGAGGATTCATCGTCAACGCTCATCCCGGCCGCCGGCTGAAGCGCTTTCAACCAAAGGTCATCACTGACCTGGAAATGCGCCTGCACGGCACACCGGGGGAAAGGCTGTCCCTGGCGGCAAAAGGCGAGGAACCGCAGAGACTTGGCGAATTGCAGAAGAATCTCGGATACAGTGATGCGGAGTTATCGTCAGCTCTGGAAGAGGCATTGGGCGCTGGTTTACTCATTCCAATAGATGACAAGAGCTTTTGGGCAGCCGAATCCTGGCAAGCGCTTTTGCACTCGATCGTGGCGGAATTGAGTATCTATCATCAAGCAAATCCGCTCAGGCTCGGCATGCTGCGCGCCGAGTTGCGGAGCCGGCTCAATATCAAGCTCAGTCTGCTAGACCACGCCATTTCTGATGACGAGCGCTTGGCTGCGGATGGTAATTTCATACACCTGCGAGACCATGCCATTATTTTCGATGCCGACCAAGAGAAAAAGGCGGCACTCTTGCTGGAGCGCATGGCCGCGAGTCCTTTCACACCGCCTAACATCGCGGATATGAATAAAATAGCGAGCGAAGAAGTGGTCCGCGCGCTTATGGACATGAGGGCGCTCGTCAATGTCAGCGTCAGTATTGCCTTTGCCGCCGAAGACTACGAATCCCTCGTCAAGGAAATTAGACAGCACATCAAATCGCAGGGAAAGATTGACGCCAAGACCTTACGCGATAAATTTGGCACGTCGCGCAAGTATGCGATTGCAGTGCTGGAACACCTTGATTCGCTCGGCATAACGCAGCGCGTCGGCGATGTGCGTAGACCTGGCAGAAACATCTGATTCGAGTTCAACTCAGTCCAACAACGCCGGCAGGAAACCACCAACAAACGCATCACCTAACCCGATTGTAGTGGCGTTCGACTGCTCGACTGCTGCCACAGGCGCGCAACACAGGTCATGCCTCGGCAATGCGCTTATGGATTTGGCAAAGCTAGCATTTTCCGGGAGTGGCGACATACCTTGTATACGGCGGTAATTCGTTAGCGTGAAGTCGTCGCCATAGCGAAATCGTGTAGTCGCCATGGTTGTGCCCGCCTTCAGCGCTGCAGCGTATCTGCCGGCGCCCTCGCCATATGCCAGCGCCCATTTGCGCGTGTGCAGGACTAGCGTGTCAACCGGTATCAGCGCTTTCAATTCCATTAGCGCTAACCGGACCTGCGTGACATTCTGCAAATCGACTGTGCGTCCGAGATTTGTCTGCAGTTCATCCTCGTTCAGGCTGTATATGTCAATTTTCTGGCCCAGCGCTTGGTGGATAGCTTGCCGGAAGGCGGGGTCGAAGTAGCCGCCGTCTTCGCAAAACACTATCGCGTCCTTTGGCAGGCTCTGCATCATAAGTCCGAGCCTTTTCAGGCGGTCTTCTAAGAGCTGCCTGCTCTGCATCGCGTTGAATCCGGATATCAGCAACACCTTGGCGTCTTCAAGACGTTCAGCAAACTCATGATTCAGTTTCATGGCGATATTATCAGCATTGCAATGATAGATGAGCCGATTAGCCTGGCTGGCGTGGATGTCGATGTCGCCTGAGCAAATGTGAGCGTCACGACCGAATTGCACGATCAGATGCGGATAGCAACTGTCGACGTCATTGCTGAAAACGTAGTCACAATCCGCTGGAAGCAGTCGACGCACCTGGTCGTTCTGAGTCACCAAATGCAGAGCCGCCCTATAGCCGAGTTTCCCCATCGCAATGGCGGCGCGTACCGGCGTCCCGCCGAGGGTAATCTTCTTTTCGAATCGTGAAGAGAATTCTTCTATCAGTAGCGAGACGGATACAAAACGCTCGCCGCCTTTTGAATCTCTCACAAACGCTAGAATGGAGATTACAAGATCGCGCTCGGAGCATATCGCTCGATGCGCGCCCAACTCATGATATTTGATCTTGTAACGACTGACTAGATCTTCAAATACTTCGGTGTTCCATGCGATTTCATAGTCGATGGTGTTGCCGAAACCTAGTGCGATTCTTTGGCTCATCTTGCGAATTCGCCAGTTTGAGTCTTATACGCGCCGTAAACTATCGCTCTCGTCAATACAGCGCAGCCTTGCCCGTGCTTTTCATCAGGTCAAATTTCTGACGCACGACGACTTTCATGGCGTCAATGCACGCCGGGTAGATACTGTTCGGTTCGCGCAAGACGGGATTCTGCAAGACTTCTCGGCATTTCTGATAGAACGCGTTTTTCATGTCCGCGGAGATGTTTATCTTGCAAATGCCCAACTCCACGGCTTGAGCGATCTCTGAGTCTGGATTGCCGGAACCACCATGCAGCACAAGCGGAATTTCGACTCGGGCGGAGATTTCGCGCAGCAAATCCAGGCGGATCTCCGGCTTCATATCCTTGGGATACAAACCGTGCGACGTGCCGATTGCCACGGCCAAGGTATCAACTTCGGTCGCGTCCACAAACTTCTTCACCTGGTCGGGATCGACGAATATGACCTCGTCTGCGCCGGCTTCCGCCTCTTCATCCAGCTCGCCGATGGTCCCCAACTCGCCTTCCACTGATACATTAACCGCGTGTGCCAGGTTGGTAACCTCACGGCAAGCGGCGATGTTCTCGTCCAACGGCAACATGGACTTGTCCATCATGACTGACGTAAAGCCCGCGCGAATAGCCGTCATGATCTGCTCCAGCGACGAGCCGTGATCCAAGTGAATGCAAACCGGCGCCGATGTATTAATGGCTTCTTCCAACGCCAGCTTGACGAAGGCCGGGCGTACGAAAGCCAACTCCTCCGGATGGATTGCGATAATGACGGGCGCGAAGGCCTCTTCCGCGGCTTCGATTACGCCAGTCAATAACATATTGCTGCTGATATTAAATGCCGGCACCGCGAATCGGTTCGCGCGCGCCACCGCCAATAGATCCCGCATATTCATTAACATTGTGGCTTCTTAATTCCCCAAAATGTGGACAAAACTCGACGAGGGATTCTATCCCTTAATCGACCCGGCGGACATCCCCGCAATGAAGTAGCGCTGGAAGAGCAAAAACAGAATCAGTACAGGCAGGGAGCCAAGCACACTCAAGGCCATCATCTGGTTCCACTCAAACGAGTGCTGCCCCATCAATAGATGTATGCCAATCGGCACGGTACGCATATCGTTCGTTCGGGTCAAGGTCAGCGCGAACAGGAATTCGTTCCATGCCAGCATGAAAGTATAGACGCCGACCGCAACGATGCCGGGCAATGATATCGGCACCAGAATGCGCCACAGTGTCACAAAGCTGCCGCCCCCGTCAATCATGACGGCCTCGTCCAAATCGCGCGGCAGCGTATTGAAATAACCAGTCATCATGATGATCGCGTACGACAGCGTAAACACCATATAAGTAAGGACCAAGGCCGCATAGGAGTTGTATATCCCCAGCCAGACGATAAGACCGAAATAAGGAATCATCAGGGTGATAGGCGGTACAGACTGGACGCCGATGATGACCAGGGTTAGGACTTTCTTAAAGCGAAAGTCGTAACGGCTTAAGCTGTACCCGGCAAGGATGCTGGTGACAACGGTGCAAATCGTCACCATAATCGCGACGAGATAGCTGTTGAAGAAGAAGCGCAGCTTCCCCGGATCGCCCAGCACCGCCAAGTACGCTTTGAAAGAGAAGGAATGGTCGATAAGCGCGGGCGGGTAGGCGAAAATTTCCAGGTTGGACTTGAATGACGACGAAACCATCCAAAGCACGGGCAAGCCGGCAAAGCAGGCGCCGATGATCAAGGCAATCCAAAGCAGGATTTTTGTGGTACGAATCTCGCGGCGACTCCCAATCATTTTATTCGTCCACCATTCGCTGATTGCGTACATAGAAGATCGCCACGAAGGTGCATATCGCCAGGATAATCATCGCCAACGTGGACGCGATCGAATATTCATGTGAACTAAAAGCCGCCTTATACGTATACGTGCTCAACACCTCGGTAGAGCGCATGGGACCGCCGCCGGTCGTCATCCAGATCAAGGTGAACTGATGGATAGTCCAGATGAAATCCAGCAGCGCCAGGCTGATGATGATGGGCTTCAATTGAGGCAGCGTAATGTGCAGGAAAAGCTGCCAGGCGTTCCCGCCGTCGACCCGTCCCGCCTCATATAAGTCGTCGGGAATGCCCTGCAGGCCAGCCAAAAAGCTGACCATATAGAATGGGTATCCAGCCCAAATGTTGATCAACGTCACTGCGCCCAAAGCCAAATCGCGATCGGAAAGCCACTCCAAAAGCTCTGGGATCAGTGCCAACTCGAGCAGCACAAAGTTGACGACGCCATGCGGGTTCAGCAGCAACCGCCACAGAATTGCGATGATCGAAGCGGTGAATACCCAAGGCAGAATGTATATCACGCGGAAGAACGACTTGGCCTTTGGCCCAAGCAGACGCGAATTCAACAGCAGCGAGAACGACAAGCCGATCCAGAAGTGAACCACAACACTGGCAAGCGCGAACTTGAGCGTGTTGGACAGAGCGCCGTGGAACTTCCGGTGCGTCAAAACCTCTTCATAGTTATCTAGGCCAACGAAGGTTGGCGGATCTCGGGTGACAATGACATTGTCTACTAGCGAATAGAGGAAAACGGTAACGATCGGCACGACAGTTAAGACCGCCAGCAACAGCAATGTCGGCGAAAGATAGGCGTAGGGAAGCAGTTTGCGCTTCCTGCGCTCCCACTTGACGCTCGCGGGTTGATTCATAGCGCGCGTCTCTGCCATAGCTATTGCAGCTCCCTTCGCACCTGATGCAGAGGCTGTAAGGGATCAGACCTCACAGCCTCTATCATGCAATTCAACGGGAAGTCCCGTCAAAAAACTACGAGTCGAATATGTCTTCCCACTCTTCTTGCGCGATTTCCAGGAACTCATCCAAGTCGATATCGCCTTCCAGATAGAATTGGAAGGGCTCGTCAAACTGACGCATCAGCTCTTCCGCGGCCGGGAGTCCAGTGAACTCATTGGCCAAGTAACCTGCCTGGAAGATCTCGAAGGCTGTCATAAAGAGTTCATCCGTCTGGATGAAGTCCGGCGTCGCATTGACATTGCCCGGGAAGGCATTTGCGATCGATGTCAGTTTGGAGTTGCCCTCGACGCTGGTCAAGAAGTCGATCAGCTTCCAGGCTTCGGCAGTGTGCTCGGTATTGGCGCTGATGCCAATGCCCCAAGAGGCATAAGGCAGACCGCGCGGTCCGTCGTAGCCCTCGGCTGCCGGCAGCGCAGTGATATCGAAGTTCAAGTCCGGGTTGCGCTCGCGGATCAGCGTAAAGTGCGCCAGCGTGTTGATGATCATGGCGACGCGCTCATTCACGAATTCTTCGACCTTTTCGTTTTCCTTCATGGCGTAGGCGCCGGGCGCGACCACGCCAGCGTCATGCAGGCTCTTGATATATGCCATCGTGTCGGCCAGCTCTTCGTTGCCGACCAGGTTGGGCTGCCCCATATCATCGAGCATGCTGCCGCCGGTGGCCCAGAGCCAAGACATGGTGTCGTTCTGGATGCCGTTGGGCTGCTCAATCGAGAGCGGCTGCGCCCAGCCATAGACGTTGTTGTCGGGATCGGTCAGCGCTTCGGCGGCGGCGGCAAATTCGGCGCGCGTCGATGGCGGATCGATACCGGCGGCTGCCAGCATGTCCAGATTGACGAAGACCGGGTAGATGAAGTTGGCGATGGGGATCATATACGTCTCCCCGGCGAGCTTGATCTGCGCCGCCAACTCGCTGTCATCGTAGTCGGCATCCGCCATGGCCTGAGTAAGACTTGCCAGCGCGCCTTGCTTCCACAAGACATTGACCCAGGCGCCATCCAAACCGACGACATCGGCCATCGTGCCGGTCGCCGCGCTAGCGATGATCTGGTCTTTCGTGGTCAGGTACGGTCCGCTGATCGTCTCAACTTTGATGCCCGGGTTGGCCGCCTCAAATTCGTCCAATATGGCTCGGAACGAGCCCGCCGGCAATTCCGGCTCCCACCATTGCTGGAATTCCAGTGTAACGTCGTCTTGCGCCATCACACCGCCGGCGGCAAGAACCAGAAGCAGGATTATCACGAGTCCAAAAGCATACCTTTTCATTGCTCAATCTCCTTAAGATTTCAATAGCGCCTTCGATTTGCCGCGTGGTACGGGTGCGGCAGACGGATCGCAGCTTAAATCGCTGCATGCCAGTTCGTTTTTTACATAGACATGACCTTTCGCATTCGCTGTAATTGGGTAGTGTCGGGACTCCGACGGCGCAATCCAAAGCGTATTCTAAGACGGTCAGTCGCCTGAATACTGCAATTGCCTTTGTGTCGGCGGGAGATACGGCCGAAACAAGCCTTCGTCGCGGAGGCCCAGAAATCTCATAAACACAATAATCCAAATGTATTGTCTATCGCGTGAATTGGAACATACTCAAGTAACAATGTCAAATACTCCCCCTATTGGGAGTGGTGAATTTCAAGGAGATAGAAGGATATAGAAGGATATAGAAGGAAGACGACACTGGCTCAAACTCCCTTCTCCAATGCTTTGGGGAAGGGCCGGGGATGGGGTTAGAAAAGGGCGTATCCAAGATTTTCACCACTCCCCCATTTTGCCGCGGTTAATGAGCATCACGATGACAACCTGAGCATCACCTTGTCACCAATTTGTACATCAAGCCTCGCCGCGGCATTGTCCTGATTCGCGCTAATCTCCAAAAACCCGTTGCTATCGATATGTACCATGAGCGTGCCCGGCTGCACCTCGTGATAAGCGTGCGCAATACCATGCGCGGTGTGGCTGTGGATGGTGAGATGCGCCTGGTTGGCGTTCACTTGCAGCGTGGGAATGTCTTCGCCCCATATCGGCGTGAGAGTCAGTGTGTCGTCTCCTTCCCAGCGAAACGAGCCAATACTGGTAATGATATTGCCGAAGTGATCGATGTGCATCACCTCGCCGACCAGCCGATTGCGCGCGTAACTTAACTGCGGCGTGGCGAAAGTGACAATGTCTAAGAGCGCCTCGCCCAAGTCATCAAAGGCTGCAGGGCTGGCGGCCAGGTGTGCCGCGGCCGGCGAAAATACATCCCGACCGTGAAACGTATTACTGACTTGAGCGGCGTAGTATTTCGCGTTCTCCAGTTTAACCGCGCGATATGTCTTATCCAGCCCGGCCAATGCATAGCTCAAGACCCCGTTATCCGGCGCGACAAAGGTCGAGTGCTCGGTTCTGACGGCAATAGGGTGACGTGCGCTCCCTACACCTGGATCAACCACCACGCAAAACACAGTTCCGGCCGGAAAATACCGGTGACTGTTAAGCAGGGCGAAAGCAGCTTCACGCACGTTCTGCGGTTGAATTGAGTGAGTTATGTCGACGATTTGCGCATCCCGACAGACTGTCAGTATCACCGCCTTCATGACACCGACATAGGTGTCTTCCAAGCCGAAATCGGTCATAAGCGCAATTGTCTTCGACATATCTACTCGCAACTTGGCTCATTCGCCCGTAAATGATTCTAACGCATTCCACTGCAGATCCATTCCGTGTCTTGTACAAGATGCAAGATTTGGCCGTGAATATTAGAATAGAGTTGATTAGGAGAACGCATGCAATCTCGTCGCCAGGCGCTGGAACAGAACGAACGAAACTCACTGAACGAATACGCGCTCTTCAGTGGGGATTCACGCGGTCGATTGCATCATGAAGCGGAACCGCGATACCGCACGGCGTTCCAGCGTGACCGTGACCGTATCGTTCATTCGGCTGCCTTCCGCCTGCTGGAATACAAGACCCAGGTTTTCGTCAACGATGCCGGCGACTATTATCGGACACGCCTGACCCATACGCTGGAAGTCGCGCAGATCGGGCGAACGCTGGCCCGGGCCCTCGGCGTCAATGAAGATCTGGTAGAGGCGATTTGCCTGGCGCACGATTTGGGACATCCGCCCTTTGGCCATGCGGGCGAAGCTGCGCTGAACCAGTTGATGGCCGAGCATGGCGGTTTCAACCATAACCATCAGAGCTATCGCGTAGTCACCAGGCTGGCGCGGCGTTATCCCAAATGGGAGGGTCTAAACCTCACCATTGAGACGCTTGAAGGGATAGCAAAACACGAAACCAGTTACGATCGCCGCGCCTTCAGCGGCATTTCGACTGACACGGGCGCCAGCATCGAAGCACAAATCGCCAACATCGCGGACGAACTCGCCTATAACGCGCATGATCTGGACGACGGCCTGCAAGCCGGTCTGATTCGCCTGGATCAGGTGGAGGATCTAGCGTTGTGGCGCACGGTATTGGACCGCCTGAGCTGGACGGGTGGGCGCCTGGACGACATATCCCGCCACCAAATCATCCGCGAATTGGTTGGGCTGATGGTTGATGATGTACTTTGCGAAACGGAACGCCAAGTCAAATCGCTAAAACCGACGTCTTCCCTCGACATCCAGCACCATTCCGAACCGCTGGTCCGCCACAGTCCATCTCAACAAGCTTTGAATGCCGAACTGAAAGATTTTCTTTTGAACGCAATGTACCGCCACTTTCGCATTGTGCGTATGCAGACGCGCGCCGAGCATTTTATACAGGCGCTATTCGCCAGCTATGTCAATGAGCCGCGCCAGCTGCCGGATGATTATCGCGCAAAACTGGCTGAGGAATCGACGCATCGTGTGGTCGCCGATTATATAGCCGGCCTGACGGATCGCAGCGCCCTCCATGAATTCCGACAGCTTTTTGATCCAATAACAAGACCTTGAGTGAGGTTAGTGCATGCCAGGTGAAACCTTACTGAATCAACGTTACGAACTTGTCGCGCAACAGGGTTCGGGCGGCATGTCCGTCATCTACCGCGCTCGTGACAGAATGCTCGGCAGGATGGTCGCCGTCAAGATACTGCGCCCCAATTTGACCAAGGATCCCGCATTTCTAGAGAAGTTCCAGCAAGAAGCGCGCAGCGTCGCCATGATGTCGCACCCCAACATTGTCACGGTACACGATTCAGGCAGCGACGGCGCCACACACTATATAGTGATGGAAATGGTCGAGGGCGACGACCTTAAGAAGCTGATTAAGACTCGTGGCGCGCTCCCCTTCGACAAGGCTCTCGACTTGGGTATTCAGATTTGCGCCGGACTTGGCTTCGCCCATCGCTCGCAACTGGTCCATGCGGATGTCAAACCGCAGAACATTCTTATCAATCGAGACGGCATTGTCAAAGTCACCGACTTTGGCATCGCTCAAGCTTACACAGACACAATGCCACAAACGCGCAGTGAAGTAGTCTGGGGTAGCCCTCATTATTTTGCGCCAGAGCAGGCCCGCGGAGAAAAGCCTAGCCCGGCTTCCGATGTTTACTCTATCGGCGTCGTCTTGTTCGAGATGTTCACTGGGCGCTTGCCCTTCGTCGGCAGTTCACAGCGCGAATTGGCGCTGGCGCATATTCAGTCCGAGGTCCCGCGGGCGCTAGATCTGAATCCCGAGTTGCCGGCCGAGCTCAGCAATGTGATCGCCAAGGTAATGAGCAAACGGCCCAATGACCGCTATAAGCATGCCGACCAACTAGGGCACATCCTGCAGCAGATTCGAGAACACCGTCGGAGTTCAGCGCGGCCTGCCGCGTCCGACAGAATGGCGCCGGCTACGGCCCTTGGCCAACAGCCAGCTGCGCCGCAGTCGCCGGTCTACGCTCCATCCGCGCCCGTACCCGTACGTCGCGCCCAGCCGCCGCCAGCTCGCGCCTATCCGGCAGGACCGGGCAGCCGACCCGCCAACTCCGGAGAGGCGCCGGCGATTCCTGGTCCGCCCAATCCACTATTCAACCCAGACGGCACAATCAATGTCGACTCCACCGGCGGCTACAGCGGTCCCTTCCTGCCGCAACGCCAAGCCAAGCGTGATGGCGCTGATTTCGTTACCATTATCTTGGTGATTCTGGCCTTCTTGGCAGTAGCGGGCTTGACGCCACTTTACTTGCTGGGTGTATTCCCGCTGCTGTAATCGTTAGTCCTGCCGGAACTCATCCGCCAATTCCTCGCTGCTCATATGGATTAGCACACGGCGCCCGCTCGGCGACGACAGGGGATTGGGACAACGTTCCAATTTGGATATCAGCGCGCTCATATCCTCATCAGGCAAGACTTGACCTCGTCGCAGGGCTGCCGCAAACGCAAGAGCGGCGACGCCGTCTTGAATCTCACATTTCGTCGCGCGTAGATAATCAAGCATGCGCGGGAGCAATTCAGCTGCCGTGACATTCGCAGCATGCTTGGGCAAGGTACGCGCGACAAATGTGTTGGGACCAAATATCTCAATCTCAAAACCGAGCGCTTCAAATAGACTGCCATTGTTCTCCAGCAACTCGGAATCTTGGGGAGACAGCATAATTGTCTGACCTTCAGCTGGCGTCAGTCGCTCCACTTCGCCGGACGCCAATTGCGCGCAGATGTCTTCGTACAATACGCGCTCATGCGCCGCGTTCTGATCAACCAGATACAAGCCGGCAGGACCCTCGGAGACGATATAGGTCGCCCCGACCTGGCCCACGACGCGCAGCACAGGCAAAGTTCGCGGTTGCGCGGGTTGCTCAGCCACGTCAGGGACATATTTCAAGCCAGCATTGTCAAACAGATCTTCGACGCCGTAGCGCTCCCAGGCGGGCTGTGCGCGCGAGTAATCAAGGTATTGATCGGTAAAGCCGCTGGCTGACCACAGATCAGCTGCCGGCGTAAGGTCGCCGCTTTCTTGCAGCGCTTCTCTGACGGCTCGCTGCGCCGCCAGGAATACCTGTTGTGAATCCCGGAAACGCACTTCCGCTTTGGCCGGATGCACATTGACATCGACAAAATCTGCTGGAATGGAGATAAGCAAGACCGCCAGCGGAAAGGCGCCGCTATTCAGCAAGCCGTCGTAGGCCTGGATGACCGCGTGACTTAGCGAGCTGTCCTGGATCGCCCTTCCGTTGACGAACACGATGATGCGGTCGCGCCTGGCACGGCTCAGACCTGGGAGTGACGTGAATCCCGTGACACCTATGCGGACGCGCCCGTTCCGCGCCTCATCGCCACCGGTCACCGGCGTCATATTCTTGAAGGCGTTCAAACCAAAAGCCGTCGTAACAACATCGGCAAGTTCGCCACTGCCTGACGAATGAAAGCGCTCGCGATCATCTTGTATGAGGACAAAGGCGATGCCAGGATACGCCATGGCGTAACGCGCGACCACCCAGTGAATATGACGCTTCTCAGTGCTGTCGTTTTTGAGAAACTTCAAACGCGCTGGCGTGTTGTAGAACAGATTCTCTATCGTAACGACGGTGCCGGCTGGCGCGCCAATCGGCTGCTGTTGGAGTATACCGTCGATCGATCTAAGCTTGACGCCCATCGCGTCGTCGCGGCGCCGTGTGACAATGGTCGCCTGGCTCACCGCCGCCAAACTGGACAATGCTTCACCCCGGAAGCCCAGAGTTTGCAGCGCTTGCAGCTCCTCAGCCGTCCGCAGTTTGCTGGTGGCGTGGCGTCTGAAAGCCAAATCTATTTCGCCAGACGGGATGCCGCTGCCGTTGTCGCTGACGCGCAAAAGACGCCGTCCGCCGCCGCGGACTTCAATGTGGATCGAGCTTGCGCCGGCATCAATGGCGTTTTCGACCAGCTCTTTGACGGCTGAGGCTGGCCGCTCGACGGCTTCGCCCGCCGCGATGCGCCCGACCACCTCATCCGGCAAAACTTGAATTGGCATTGCTGTGCCCTGTAGTTACGATCATTTTGAGTATAGCAGATGGTAGCACGAGCCGTCGCCGCGCAAGCCGATTATCATGCAGGCACATTGCCGATGATACTTCGCTAGCTCCACATCTTTTTGCGCTCTGTGCGCCATCGAATTGGCGCATCGTGCCAAGACTTAATCGCTGTGTTTATGGCCAGTTTGCCACAATTCAATGGCGCCATGGCAACGGCACGGTGAAATGTAAATCTGCGCCAAAGCCGCGTACTGCCGCGCTAGCTCCCGACAAGGCGGCTTCGCTCGCGTAGTCCGTCGGCCGGTTTAGAGGCTTCGTGGAATCACAGGACCCTCGATTTTTGGCACAAATACCAATTACGCTTGCATAACGCAGCATACTGGATCTCCGCCAGCGCTGGGCGCACTTAATGGTCGCGCGTTCATTACAGGTGGCGATTGCACGGGCTAGCATAACCTTGAATGCCCCCAACTGTACTGATATACTAGCCGCGAATAAACGCCACCCTAGCTCAAGTGGCAGAGCGATCGCTTCGTAAGCGATAGGTTATGGGTTCAAGTCCCATGGGTGGCTCAGCGTCTCAGTGTGACTTGCGGCGCTACTTACAATTGAATAGGCTAAAAACATCGATCGGGATGTGTAAGCGTTTCACTTTGCTCCAGAGAATGCGGGTCAATGGCTGAGAGCCCGCTGGCAAACAAGCGCCGAAAGTCGCCCGGGAGTTGCTCGAAAGAAAGCATACGCGAGTAGACTCGAGCCGGTTTACGCCCGTTACCGCGTCCTGAGCGCAGTGGACCTACATTCACTGAAACAAGGTGGTACCGCGGAAGATTGCCTTTCGTCCTTGTACAGGATGGAAGGCATTTTTTGATTAAGGGAGAAGAGGTAACTGAAATGACAGCACGCGCCGAAACCAATATGCCGCGCAACTTCGATTTCGCTGAGGCTGAGCCGCGGGTCTATGACTGGTGGGCGAAGAACGGTTGGTTCAAGCCGGAAGAAGCCGCTGCCGATGCCGAGCCCTTTGTCATCAGTATGCCGCCGCCGAATGTGACGGGCAGCCTGCATATCGGGCATGCGCTATTCACGGCGCTAGAAGACTTGATGATCCGCTATGAGCGGATGCGCGGGAAAGCTGCCTTGTGGGCGCCGGGGACTGATCATGCCGGCATCGCTACGCAGCTGCAGGTGGAGAAGATGCTGCGCGATGAAGGGACAAGCCGCGAAGAAGTCGGCTACGAAGAGTTTCTCCACCGCACCTGGCGATGGAAAGAAGAGCAAGGCGGCACAATCATCCGGCAGTTGCGGCGCCTGGGGGCAAGTTGCGACTGGGACCGCGAACGCTTTACTTTGGACGATGGCTTGTCCCAGGCGGTTCAAAACGCCTTCGTGACTTTGTGGGAGCAGGGGTTAATTTACCGGGGACCACGCCTCGTCAACTGGAGTCCCGGTCTGCAAACGGCAGTATCCGACCTTGAAGTGGAAAGCAGCGAGGAAGAGGTCACACTCTACTATTTCCACTACCCCGTCGAGGGAGGCGAGTATCTACCCGTCGCCACGACGCGGCCGGAAACCATCCTCGGTGATACCGCCGTCGCCGTTCATCCCGCTGACGAACGTTATCGGCATCTGATCGGCAAGCGGGCTTATGTGCCCATACTGGACCGCGAGATCCCAGTCATCGCCGATGAATACGTGGATATGGAATTCGGCGCCGGCGCATTAAAAGTAACGCCCGGGCACGACTTCAACGACTATGAATTGGCGCAGAAGCACGGTTTGACGCTGCTCAACATCCTCAACAAAGATGCCAGTATGAACGCCAATGCGGGCAAATACGACGGAATGGATCGCTATGACTGCCGCGAACAGCTCTGGGCGGACATGGAAGCCGCCGGCCTGGTAATCAAGACCGAAGCCTATACAACGCGTATCCCGCGCAGCCAAAGGGGCGGCGAAGTTGTCGAGCCGATGATGAGCACGCAGTGGTACGTGCGCATCCAACCGCTGGCGGACAAAGCTATCGCCGCAGTACGCGACAGACGAATAAAGATTGTGCCTGAACGCTTTGAAAAGGTCTATTTTCATTGGCTGGAGAATATCCAGGACTGGTGCATAAGTCGTCAATTGTGGTGGGGACATCGTATCCCGGCCTGGTACCGTGAGAAGGACGGCGACCCGAATGGCGAGATTTATGTCGGTCGCGCCGCGCCGAAGGGTGATGGCTGGGTGATGGAACAGGATGTTTTGGACACCTGGTTCAGCAGCGGTCTGTGGCCCTTCAGCACACTTGGCTGGCCGAGGGAGACAAGCGATCTCGGGCGCTACTACCCCACTCAGGTGATGGAGACCGGTCACGACATCCTGTTCTTCTGGGTGGCGCGAATGATCATGTTGGGCCTGTGGTTCACAGATGAAGCGCCCTTCCATACCGTCTATCTGCACGGCCTGGTGCGGGCGGAAGGCGGCAAGAAGTTCAGTAAGACACTGGGCAACGCCATCGATCCGCTTACAGTTATCGACAAGCTGGGCGCCGATCCCTTGCGCTTCACTCTTATCACTTGCAGCACGCCAGGAAACGATTTTCATCTTGATGAAACGAGGCTTGATCACAGTTTTCGCTTCATCAACAAGGTCTGGCAGATGACATCGTTCATCAATATGAACCTCGACGGTCAAGTCGAGTTGGGCCTGCCGCCGAGCCAGGACCTGGATATAGCCTCTCGCTGGATCTTGAGTCGTCTACATCGCCTGATCGCCAACGTACAGTATCTATTTGACATCTACCAATACGGCGAAGCGGGCAATCAAATCCTGGCATTCATGTGGGATGAGTTTGCGCCCTACTATCTGGAGATCAGCAAACATGCCCTGTATCAGGGCGATGAGAAACAGAAGAACGCGGCGCTGCGCTTACTCGTTCATGTTCAGGATATGTGTCTGCGACTGCTGCATCCTTTCATGCCCTTCATGACCGAAGAAGCCTGGCGTTACCTGCCGCATGAGGGCGAGGCGCTGATCATTGCCGAATGGCCTCAGGCGGACCGCCGCTTGATTGACGATGAGGTCGAGGCGCGTATGCATACCTATCTTGAGATTGTGCGGGAGGTCCGCAATACGCGCGGAGAATACAAGGTGGACCCGGGCCGACGCATCCGCGCCCTTGCCCATGAAACTCCGGCGGCTAAGGCCTTAGCTGACAACGCATATATCTTTCAGCGTCTATGCAACGTGGATGAGCTGAAACTCATTCCCCAAGACCAAGCCGAGCCGGCTAATGCCGCCAGCGTTGTCGCGGGGGAAATTACCCTCTACTTGCCGCTTGAGGGCATGCTGGATATCGCCGCGGAGTGCCGGCGCCTGGCCGATGAGGGGACAAAATTGCAGCAGCAGCTCTCTCGAACAGTAAAGATGCTGGCTAACGAGAATTTCGTACAGCGCGCCCGCCCGGATGTCGTACAGCGTGAGCGTGATCGTCTGGCTGAGCTCAAGGCGGCATTCTCGCAGGTTCAAGAGAGGCTCGCAAGCCTCTGCCAATAGCAGCGCCAAATTAGTGTTCGCGTCAGTCTTTCGCTTTGCCTACGACAGCGATTATGAAGGGGCTATCCGCTATAATAGGATTGACGCGAATCGGATTTTCGAGGACAGCGCTTGACAGAATCATACAAAGTCTGCCCGATTTGCGAAGCGCGCAATCATCGGAACGCGGCGCTCTGCGCGACCTGTGGCTCGACTATCACCGATGTCCCGCCAAGGCAGGAATCCGCCGAGGACGAGACGAACAGAGAAGTTTACGACTTTCGTTTCGGCGAGACTGACCTCGCTGAAACCTCGCTGAATGTCCAAGGGCGCATATTAAGCGCCATCATGGTCACGCTGTTCTTGATTGCAGTTGGAATCGCTGTAGCTGTTGCGCTGGCGCCACGCTTGCGACAGGGTGAGACCGATCTTGTTCAACGGGCTGATACGGCCTTGCCGACGCGTATTGCAGGACCAACCGTAACACCTGGCACACCGACGGCTACCTTTACCGCCAGTCCAATTCCGTCTGCGACGCCATCCGCGACCTTCACACCAGCGCCCTGTGTGCGAAGAGTTGCCGACGGGGATTCCTTAATTGCCATCATTACCCGCTGTGGACACAGAAGTCTTGCAATTCTACCGACGGTCATGGCGCTCAATGGGATACGCGATGAGACGCGAATTCAGATCGGTCAGGAGATCATTGTGCCGCGTCCCTCCCCGACCGTCGACCCGGCAGCCACCACCGCAGCAGACGACTCAGTCTCGGCCAAAAGCCGCGAGGCTCAGTTGGAGCGCCTGTCATTTGATCCCTTCGCGCCGACTCTTACGCCAACACTGTTGCCCGGTCTAATGTGGCACGTGGTGCAGCCGGATGAAGATATGATCTACATTGCTGCGGTCTACGAAGCTAATGTCAAGGTCCTCGCCGATCTGAATCCGGAAATCAAGTTTCTGCTCTGTGATTTCGGCGCAGTTTATGGCGGTCCGGAGTGCACTGTGCAATTGCGGGTTAACCAACACATCAGAGTTCCCGCTCCGGCGACAACCATTACGCCTATTCCGACCGCTTCAGGAAGCGAAACACCCACACCGCGTCCGACCGCGACCTTCAACGCCCCCATTGCTCAAAGCCCAGCGAATGAGGCCTTCTATTCTCCGCTTGAGCAAGTGACGCTGCGCTGGGTTGGCACCGGCAGGTTGGCCGCCAACGAAGTGTATCGAATCAATTTTGCCAACTTGGACACAGGCGAACGCTACCAAACCGAAACGCGCGAGCTCTTTCTGATTGTCCCAACAGAGTGGCAAAGCCAGGACGCCGAGAGTCATCGATATACATGGCAAGTTAGCATTCTTAACACCGATAGCAACGCAATCGCGAATATGACCGAAGTACGCAACTTCGTCTGGCAAGGTACGGGGCGGACTGAAGCACAATGAGACTCTTGCTCTTCACGCTGCTCGCCGCCACTTGCATTGCGGCTGCGGGCTGCAATATCAACGTCCCGGACGATCTGCCCGTGCCAACAGACGAGATTGAGACGATTCCTACGCCGAATTTGCCACCAAGCGAGACACCGTCGCCTGCGCCGCCGACGGCAAGTCCTCAGCTGCAAATCGCGACGCAAGCGCCCACCGATATTGCGACACCGGCCACGCCCCTGGCATCCGCAACCGCGACTTCGCCCTACTTCGAGTATTTGGTTAATGACAATGAGACCCTTTACTACATCCTGCAATTGCCGCAGCACGATTATGGCTACGAGCCCAATGTCGCTGCTACGGTTGTGGCCCTGAATGCCAATATTCCAAATGTCGACTCGATTCGCGGCGGAATTACGATTCTAATTCCCCGCCCCACGCAAACGCCCACACCCCTGGGCGCCGCAGCCACACAAGAATTTCTCGCAACAATAGGCGCCGACGACACGACGGGAGTCGTCTTGCCTGCCGGGTCAACTGTTGGCTGTCACATCGTCGAAGCTGGAGACGCGATCATCGGTGTCGCGGTACAAAACAACACGACCTTGGAGATCCTGCACGGCCTAAACCGCGAGCTCAATTGGTTCGGCTGCAATTTCACTTTGCCGAGCGGAGGTGAAAACTGCGCGCCATATCTAAGCATCGGGCAGTGCGTTCGTGTGCCGCTGCCGACGCCCCTGCCGACAAGATTCCCAACACCTACAGGCGATGAAACCACGACGCCTACGGCGACAAAGTTAGCGCCGCGCCTCGTGTACCCGGCGGATAGCGTCACCGTGCCTAATGAGCCGCTTCTGGTTCAATGGATTGCTATCAGCGGGATGAACGACAAAGATGAATACTTGATAGAGCTGGTGGATCAAACGATTAATCAGTCGCTGCGCCAAGTTACCCGTTCCAACTCATTCCGTGTTCCGGCGGCCTTTCTACCCAATGACGGCTCAGCCCATGCGATGCAATGGCGCGTCTCGGTGGCGCAATCGAACGCGAAAGGCATCTACAACGTCGTCGGGGCCGAAGGCGAATGGCGCGCATTTCAATGGCTGGGCAGCTGAACCAATTCGCGCTATCCAGAAACTCACCAGCGCAATTGACGCATTTGCAATGCAGGTACGAATATCAGTTTGATTAATCAGGGCGCAACACGTACTCGCTGCGTTGGCTCGCTCACCGATTCATTTCTTATCGCGAAACGCTAGCGTCTCAAGAGGTCATCCGCCCGTCGCCTTCGGAACGGATTCAAATGCGGCGAATACTTCTCGCTCTGTACCGGCGGCATCCACCAGACTGAAGAAGCAGGCCTCCGCATCCTCGACGGCGCAACCATTGAGGTTATAGAGGAACATCGCCGCGACACTGTCCATATCCTGCACGAGTTGATAGGCCTGCGTCACGTAAAGCGCTTGTTCCTCTTCGCTGGTGTAATTCAGCCACTCGAATCCGCTTGACGGGATCGCGATATTGGCGCCTTCACGGGTACCCCAGCCAACTTGTGTAACTATAATCGGCTTGTCCGCCAAATCGTTCTCGGCCAATACTTCGTCGTAGAACTCCATAAGCTCGGGGAAATACTGCAAAAACGACTCGTAGTGTGATTCGACTCCCGGCGGCTTCTCACAACAGCTCAATGTCGGCGGCACTGCGGAGGCGCTGAAGACCGCGCCGATCGCGTCACTGTAATCGGCCGCTCCAGCAACTAGCATGGCTTGGAGGAAGGACCCTGTATCGACAGAATTGTAACCGTCAGAAAAGCCGACCGGCGCCAAACCCCCGCTTATCACCAGCGCATCCCGGTCATACGACTTGATGGTCTTGTAACCAATCTTAAGCAGGGGCAGGTAGAATTGCGCGCCCAGCTGAACTTCGTCGGGGATGCCGTAGTCGCCCTCAGCGTTAAGTTCCGGCTCCCGGTAGTAAACCGGTACCGTCCAAAACTTTAGCAAATTCGGCGACTTCCAAATCTCATAGGCGTCAACCAGGCCAGCATAGCGCGTTACCAGATTCGCGAGGAACGCGGCAAAATCATTCATATCTTCCGGCGGTCCGCCATAGTCGCGCATTTGACTGTTGAGTTTTTCGGTGTAGCCAGTACGGCTCCAGGCCGGCGCGTCAAAGACGTTAAGCAGGATCTGCGCGTCTACCAGTTCCATTGCCGCTACAATCGCATCTAGCGCCATATAGTCATAAACACCCGGCTCTGGCTCGACGTCCGCCCAAGCCACATCCACTTTGACCCAATCGACCCCCAGCCGCTCAACCTGTTGGGCAAGCGCGCTAGCATTTTCTCGGTCAATAAACACCTGTATTCCAGAGCCGAATTCCGGCCGAACCAGAACCTCCACGTTCTTGGGTACCAGAATGATTTCATCCAGTTGAATCAAGCTGGGATCGGCTATGCCATTCAGCCTTTGAAGGAATTCTGCCGAGGTATCATAGAGTTCTGCAATGTTGGTCAGATTGTCTCCCACTTGTACGACGTGGACATCCAAGACGGCATTATCCAATTTGGGTACCAAGATTGCCTGATCAACCCGTACATCACGTCGATCCGCCAGCCGGTTAAGCGCCTGCAGCGCCGCGACGCTCACGTCGTATTGGCGTGAAATGCCATAGAGAGAATCGCCCGGCTTAACGATTACGGTGTCGAAGATGGTCTCGTCTACCATTGGCACGATAATGCTTCGTCCTACTGTCAAGTCGCGTTGGCCGTCAATGCCGTTTAGAGCGCGCAATTGTGCAACCGTCGTATTGAATTGCCGTGTAATATTGAACAGGTTGTCTCCAGGCACAACCACATAGACCTCGAATTTCGCCTCGTCGATACGCGGAACGATTATTGTCTGTCCCGCGCGGAAATCACGTGGACCGGCCAGGCCATTCAGTGAAATTAGCTCGTCTTCGGTAGTTGCAAAGCGCCGTGACACACTGTAAAGCGAGTCAGCAGCGGTAATCTCGTAGACTTCAAATCTGGTTTCATTGACCTTTGGCACAAGAATGGTCTCGCCCTGTTGCAGATCCCGTTCATCGTGTATTCCATTCAAGGACATCAGAACCGAAACCGCCGTGTTGTATCGCCTGGCAATACTGAGAAGCGATTCATTGGCTTCCACAAAATGTATAACCAGATCCGCCTCTCTGTCAGCCGGCACGATCAGTGACTGACCCGCCAAGATGCTGCGGCCATCAGCGATTTCATTCAGACCCTGCAATATCCCGACACTGGTGTTAAATCGCTGAGATATGCTGTACAGCGTGTCTCCGGCTTGGACTTCATACACCTCAACATAGGAGATAATAACGGACGGAACTAATATACTTTGACCGGCATACAGTGTGCCGTTGTCGAGGGCGCTATTCGCCGTTTTCAATGCTTCGATTGTCGTATTAAAGCGCTCTGCCAAGCCAAATAACGTATCTCCACTTTGTACGATGTACACATCATAGGTTGCGGGCACGCTGTCTGGCGATGCTGTCTCATCTCCACTGGTATCAGAGTCTTGAGCCAGCGAAACAAACAGCATTGAAATATAGAGGATCGAAATAAGACCAAGCTGGCTCATACGATGCATTATTCTAGCCTTGAATCTACCAATACTTTCCCTGTTTGGAGTTTACAAGTAGCCGTAAAACCGCGCCAATCATTTTCCAACCATTGCAGCGCGCATCAAGTGGAGTTCCCAAACTCAACTGTACACAGCGAGTAGGAGTCGCTTCCGTCAGCTAGTCCCAGGCGCCGGCCATCCGAGGGATCATACCAGCCGACACGGATTTCGTAGGTCCCGTCGATCATGCCTTGGCTAGGCAGATAGTAGATATCACGGAATTCGTCGCCAGTAGTCCAATTCACGGAGTCCAGCCGACCGCCTTGAGGATATTGATCGGCTTGTGTCCACAAGGTGCTGCCAGACGAGGCATCTGAAGCGCCATATGCATGTACAAAGGTCTTCAACGGTGCGGCGGTTCGCGATAGTGGCTGCCAATTCAAGCGTAGTATCATTTCATCAGTCGGCAACAGGTCAGGGCAATTATCTCCGTCCAGCAAAGCTACCGCCTCGTCGAAGCGAGCCAGGATGCCCTTATCGCTAAGATCAACGCGCCAACTCATGTATTGCCGGATGGGCAGACCGGAGGCGTCAGTTAGCAACACTTCCTGCCTGTTTTCTCGCATCCAGGCCTCGACCACGCCTGCGTTCGGCCAACCTGCCTGCTCCCGCGCGACAACGTAGATGCTGTCATAATGGCTGCTGTATGTTCGTAGCGCGGCTTCAATATCTTCCGCCGCTTGATAAGGCTTGACCGGCAATCCGATGTCCTGCGCCGGGCCCTTGTAGTAGTAGCCGAAGGCGGGATCAACTGCCAGCTGAATGACCAAATCATCTTCGTCCACGCGCGGGTTTAGGAAGGCGCCTAATTCATCCCAGGCCGGAGCCCTGCGGAAAACAACATTATTGAAGTGAGCATCCACGGTAATGATCGCCAGCGCGAACCAGGGCAGCAACAAAAGCAGCGACAGCATCCAATTTGGCGCGTTTACGAAGCGCTGCAGATAACTTGCGACATGGCTGCTGCTCAAGGCCAGCAGCAGGATGAAGGCCGGCGCCGCCGACAAAACGTATCGCGGATGAAAGAGGTTATATCGTTGAGAAACGACTCCGAGAAGAACTAGCGGAAGAATCGCGGCTACAATCACAAATCGGAATTCCCGTGTCGGCCTCCGGTATAGAACCAGCGCGCAAACGGCGCACACAATCGATAGACCAAGCCCGACAGCTGATTGATCCAGCGGGATCGTACTGCCAAGGGTCAAGAATGGAACGAAGCGGCTGAAGTAGTCGGGTATCGCAAATGACTGCACCAGGCCGGGATAATTGTCTATGAATCCCTGCTGCACTTGCAAAAGCCAAAGACCGGCAACTAGCAAAACACCCATGCCTAGCTGAATAAGCAAGAGCCGCCGCAAAAAATTCCAGTCCCGACCGCGTGTGATCAGAGCGAAGGCGGCTAGCGCAAGAGTTGTAAAGGACTCAGTGTAGATTATTAAAGCGGCCAAACCGCCGATAAGCGCGTAGAGAAACCAGTCGGCGCGACGTGGCCGATCGAAAAGACGCAGGCCCAGCCAGAGCGAAGTGACACTCAGCCCGGCCCAGTATGCGTAGTTGCGAAATTCCTGACTGTGCCAGATCTCAAACGGGTGCAGCGCCCACATCATGGCGGCAAGTATCGCGGTATTGCGACGCCGAGACAGCCGTAAGCCAAGGGCGAACATCGCTGCAATACCGATGGTGTTGCCTAAAACCGACAGATAACGTAAGGCAAATACCGAATCAATCCCTCCGATCAGGTAGTTCCAGGCTCGACCCACAGCGTAAACAAGCGGCGTGTGAGGCTCGCCATGAGCGATCTCAGTCAAGGAAACATTGAGAGGTGTATCTGCCCAATAGAGTACACTGAAGGCTTCATCGCCACGCAAGGGCACCGCTTGCAAATCATGAGCCCGCAAGCCAAAGCCCAGTGAAATTATGACGATGAGCAGGCAATAGTGTCGCGGCAATGACATGCTCGCTCAGACTGTTGCTTGTTCGAAAGCTTCAATCTGCTCGTCGCTGAGTGGCATTAGAGTGGCGTTCTTTGCGTCGCCGACGCCATCGGATAGCTGACGCTTGGCATCGCGCATGAAGTCCTTGAGGTTCGGGCTCTTCTTGGGATCGGCGTATAGAACCGGTGTCACAGGCTCGGATGCAAATTCGACATCCGCCGATGGATCGACGAAGACGATCAAGCTCTGAACAGTCACCTCCGGCGCAACTGCGTCAATCGCCTTCTGAACATGTTCGCGCGCGAATTCGGCATCACGGAAAGGTTTGCCAATGCCGTCAAAACGGATGGCTGAGAAAAGTTTGCTTATCAGGCTCTTCTTGCTGCGAAACTTATCGTCGCGGAGGACGAACTGCTGATCATGCCATCGAGTGACGATGGCAAATACGCCCTGTGGGCAGATCAATACATGGCGCGCTGGAAAGTGATAGTAGTTGTACAAGAGACTTTTGTTGCTCAGACCTTTCAAGCCATCCTCAATCGCCTTTTCCGGCCGCGGCACACGTGCCCAAAGATTAGTCATTCGCACCGAGACGATCGTCAAGACAAAGGCGACCGGCAAGACCGCCGACTGCGCAATCAAGGTCAACATATCCGGCGTCTCATTCGTGAAGAGCGACGCATTGATGACGATGAAACCGAGAATCAGCGCGCCAAATGTTCCAAAGAACAGGTAGTTGGTAATCTTGCGATTACGCCGGGCAAGCTTCTTGTTAGTGACGATTCGCATGATTTCCTCTCAGGGACCCGCCGAGACAGAGGCCATTGACTGCTTTGCAGGTTGAGCCGATACCTGAACTCTAGCTTTGGCAGCTGGCGCGTAATTGCAGTGCTGATTCCACCTGCGATTTGATCTGCGCCCAGTCTGACTCAAATAGTTCTTCTAAATCTAGTCTATAATCTCGGCGTTCATTCAGATACTCCCGATAATCAACATCCGCAACATTAGCCTCAATCGACGGATCTTTCGGGGGGTATAAGTCAATCCGAAAAACCTGCCGCGGCTGTGAAATCCCGACAACTAACGCTTCAAATTCCTCAAGCTTTCGCCTGTCTTTGATGGCCCAGTCATTGGAAATGCGTAGGGACAGTTCGCAGCTGTTTGATACGTCCCAAACGAGATTCCACGTATCCGGAAAGGGTCCACATTCTTGTAATCCAGGAGGGTAGATCAAAGTGTACTCGCTGAACCAAGTATTGTCCCCCTCGTTGATCTCATCGATTTCATTGTCTTGGTCCACGACCACTTGTAAGCGGTGTAACTGATTGATATAGGTATTTACTATGATCGGTCCAAATTCGTATGCTTGGCGAGCGCCGGGACCAAGGTGACTGGTTGCGATGTCAAACCGTCTATCAACAGTTACGATTCCAGAAGACACATGTATGTCCTGGACCGTAATAGTGATGTGGCTATCTTCGGTGTCAAACCATTCTTGGCCAGTATTGACGACCGGCGCAATTAGCGAGGATCCAACGCCGCAATAAAGCGGATGCGGAATGACGCGCGTCCAGCCCAGAACCAAGTTTACATTGGGCGGCGAATCTACGGTCTCCGGCACAAAGTACGAGATGTAGTTAGCCGATGTGACTTCCGCGCAGACAATATCATTGAAGCGTACAGACGGCAGAATTACCCATTTTTCCGGACCCGGACTCGGCTGGAATTGCGCCCGCACTTCGCCGATCACCGCACGCTCCAAGTCGCCTGGCGGTAGGCGCAAGCAATGCGTAACCGGCACCGGCAGCGTACTGGCCGCGCCACCTGACCGCAATTCGGCAGGGATTTCCGCCGACAATTTGTAAAGTGGGCCCATCCGCTGCAAGGCCAGGGCTTGATCTTGTGGCTGGGCGACAACCGTTGGCGCATGAAACTCACCTTCGACCGCGCAATCCAGTGTGAAGGAAGAGCCCGCCGATATTTCAATGTCGGCCGAATCGTATAACAGGGCGCCGCAATTGGCATAGACAATCAGGGGCGAAGTGTCCTGACCAATATCTGTTACGATTTGACGCCCAATGGGGACACCTGCGGCGATCTCTTCAACTTCCGCAGTCCGCAATTCAGCCGTAATCCGCGCAATGCCGTCCATCGCAATATTTACCGGCCCGCTTCCGTCGCCCGGTCCTAGTACGCCGGCAGACGATAGAGCCGTGAGATCAAAGGTTCCACCGCTGGTCCACGCCCAGTAGGTCAAAACCGATGATCCGGAGGTGTCGGCGTGGAATTCAAAGCCGACGGGCAAGCGAAAGCCAACCCATACCACCGGCTCGGTTATGATCGCTACGTTGCTCAATTCGATGCGATTGATGCCAGTCTGCTCTATAGCGACCTGTCCTTGATATACCAGATCCGCATCTACTGGCGAGCCACCGTTGCCGTCCTGGTAGATTAACAGATCAATGCTGCTGCCGGGCACAGGCGTCTCCACGGAAATGCTCACGGCGTCTAGCGCCACTGGCAGCGCAAGCCCGAGCGGCGTCAGGTCAAAACCATTGATGACAACGGATGATTCACCTTCAATGTAAAACACGGCATTGCCATCGCCAATGTTATTATTCAGCACGGTGTCGCCGGCAACCGTCGGAATCACCAGTATGACAGCAGCGAAAGCAACCATGCTTATCCCAGCAAGAACGCGATTCAATAGTTTGCGCATGATTCTTCCCACCTCGACTGCCATGCGACTCATCAATAGGCTATTGTAAGTTCGATTGACCTATTGGTCAAGCAAGCGACACGGACTGGCTTACTTGCAATCGCGTCATTATAATGTTCGGGTTGCGCATGGAACATGATGGAAGAGGCTGATGTCGGAGTTTGTGCTGGTCTTTGCAATTCTCGCCTTGGTTTTGGGTGGATATTGGGCGCTTGTCATCTTTCCCAAGCAACGAGCCTTTCAACACAAGCAGAAGGTCGTTCGCTCGCTTCATGTCGGTGATGAGATCGTGACCTACGGCGGTATCGTGGGCAAAATCAAAGATCTCGACGCGGAAAATGGAACCGCTCAGGTCGAGATTGCGCAAGGTGTCGAGGTCAAGCTGCTGGCCGCCGCCGTGCAGCAAGCCTATGATCCCGAAGAATTTGCCTACAACTCCGGAATCGGTATCAAGAAGCGCGAGACTAAGCAGACAAAAACGTGAACGCGACTATTCGAGAGGAAGGACGCCAGTGATGAGCAGTCATGCTCGATGGCTTATCTTTATCGTATTGCTAAGTGCGTTTTGCATTTGGGTTGCGACGCCGCCTGAGTTCAAAGGTGTTCAGTCGGAAGCCTGTTCCTCATTGGCTGGCGCGGAAGTTGGCGACCACAAATGCTCAGAGAACCTGGCGATCGACACAAACGGCGACGGCACAGACGAGTTCGTGCTCAACATTACGCAGAGTCTCGGACTAGACTTGGTTGGCGGCTTGCGCGTTCTATTGCAGGCGGATATCTCGGCGGAAAACTTTGCGCCGGAAGACTTGAATGAAACTGCCAACAATGTATCGCGCCGCGTCAATGCCCTCGGCCTGACTGAGGCAACCGTGCAGGTCCAGGGGCGCGATCGAATCCTTGTGGAATTACCCGGGGTCCGTGATCCGGCGCAGGCGATTGCCACAATTCAGCAAACTGCCTTGCTCGAATTTGTCGACTTCGGCGGCTTGTCGAATCAAGTGCGCTCATACGTCGGCGTTGAGATCGTAACAAGTGAGCAAGTCGCATTGCGAAGCGATGCGGTGCTGGCCGAGGGCGAAGAAGATCCCCTTGCAGATCGGCGAGCGCACCCGGTAAATGGCCTGCCCTTCAGGACAGTGATGACGGGCGCCGGCTTGCAGGCGGCTAGCGCAGTCCTGTCTCCGCCACAAGGCACCGGCAGCCCGGAGTGGATGATCAATTTTGAAATCAAGGAAGAATTTCAAGACATATTCGGCAGTTTCACGCGGGATCGAATCGGTGAACCCATGGCGATTGTGCTCGACGGAGAAGTCTTATCCGCGCCAATCATTCAGGCGCAGCTCTCGACTGGCGGCGTCATCACGGGACAATTCACAGAAGCAGAATCTAATACCTTGGCACTTCAACTGCGTTCCGGCGCGCTGCCGATTCCTCTTCGTATCGAAAGCACTCAGGAAGTCGGAGCGACGCTGGGGCAAGAATCGGTCCGCTTGAGTGTGCAAGCTGGTGTGGTCGGTGTCATCGTCGTGCTCGCCTTCATGCTCATCTATTACCGTCTGCCTGGTATCGCAGCTGATCTGGCGCTGCTGGTATTCATCTTCTTGAATATCGCCGTCTTCAAGCTTCTGCCGGTGACGCTAACCCTGCCCGCCATCACCGGTTTCCTGATTTCCATCGGCACGGCGGTCGACGGCAATATCCTGATTTTCGAACGAATCAAGGAGGAATTGCGCGCCGGGCTGCCTTTAGATGCCGCGCTAAAAGCTGGCTTTGACCGCGCCTGGACCTCAATACGGGACTCTAATTTGTCCACCATAATCATCTGCGGGATTCTGTTCATGTTCGGGCAAACCCCGGGCGCCAGCATCGTCGCAGGTTTTGCCGTAACGCTGGCGATTGGGCTGATGCTCAATCTCTTTACCGCGGTAATCGTAACGCGGACTTTCCTCTATGTACTTGTCAACCTTTTCCGCAGCGCAGTAACGAACAATCGCGCGATCCTCGGCGCCTAGGGATGGAGAGCTATGTTTAACATCGTACAGAAGCGGCGCTGGTTCTTCTTGCTGTCGGCAATTGTCATCTTGCCTGGCCTGGCGATCATAATCTTTTCGACTATCTCTACCGGCGCCCCCTTCCGGCTGAGCATCGACTTCCTGGGTGGCAGCATCTACGAGCTGAAGTTCAATGAAACCGGCGCGACGGAAGACGGTATCCGCCGAGTGTTCACATCAGTTGCAGACGACAGTGTAATCATCCAGCAGATCGGAAGTAACGCTGAATACCGCTGGTCGGTACGCGCCGGCTTCCACGATGTGGAAGTAACGAACGATATCCTCGCGCGGCTGGGCCAAATGGCGCCGATTGATCGCGATAGTTTCCGCGTCGAGACTGTTTCCGCGACTATCGGGCAAGAAGTTACGCGCTCGGCGCTCGCTGCCGTAGCCGTCGGCGCTTTGGTAATCACAGGTTTTATCGTCATTGCTTTTCGCCAGGTACCGAATGCCATACGTTACGGTGTTTGTGCCATCGCGGCGATGATTCACGATATTCTGGTGGTGATGGGGGTCATGTCGCTATTCGGCTTGCTGCTGGGCTGGGAGATTGATGCCCTTTTCCTCACCGCCGTGCTAACAGTAGTCGGCTTTTCTGTGCAGGACTCGATAGTGGTTTTCGACCGAATCCGCGAGAATATCCCCAAGCACTTGGGAGAACCCTACGAGACGATCGTGAATCGCAGCATTTGGGAGACAATTCATCGCTCGCTGGCGACGCAGCTCAACGCCTTCTTTATCATGATCGCCATCTTGCTATTCGGGGGCGAGACAGTGAAGCAGTTCATCGCCATTCTGTTCATCGGTTTGCTATCGGGAACTTATTCGTCGATATTCACCGCTGTGCCGCTTCTGGTCGCCTGGGAAAACGGCGAGCTGCCATTGGTTGGCAGGCGTTGGCAATCCGAAGAACTTGAGCTGGAGCCGGCCTAAGTAATACGCGCGTCAATGGCGGAAGTGTCGGCTGCCTGTGAATATCATCGCCATGTCATAGTAGTCTGCCGCTTCTATCACTTGGGTGTCGCGTATCGAACCGCCGGGCTGTATTACACAGGTTACGCCAGCGCGCGCTGCATGTTCAATACTATCGGGAAACGGGAAAAAGGCATCAGACGCCATCGCGCAATTCGTCGTATCGCCGGCCGCTTTTCTGATCGCTAGCTCGGCCGCGTCCACTCGGCTCGGCAGCCCTCCGCCGATGCCTACAGTGCGTTTACCTTTCGCCAGGACGATCGCATTTGACTTGACGTGCTGCACCACTTTCCAGGCGAAAACCAGTGACTCCATTTCGTCTTCGATCGGCGCCCGCTTGGTTACCGTCCGCAAAGTGGATCCGGCCGGGTCCCCCAGGTCGTAGCGCTGCAAGAGCAGACCACCCATTACGCTGCGGAATTCGAAGCCGCGCCCGTCAAATGGCTGAGCCATGCGTATCACGCGGCAATTCCTGCGCCCGCTCTGCAATAGCGCGACAGCTGACTCGCCGAAGGATGGCGCAATAATGGCTTCCACAAAAAGGGTACCGAGCGCGGCGACGAAGGCCTCGTCCACTTCTCCATTCGCGGCGATAATGCCACCAAAGGAAGAAACCTGATCGGAAGCCAGCGCTAGCGGAAAGGCCTCGGCGATAGTATCGGCGCAGGCAACGCCAGTCGGATTCAAGTGCTTGACTATCACTACGGCGGGCTCTACAAAGCTGCTAACCGCTCGCCAGGCGCTATCCACATCCAGAATATTGTTATAAGAAAGCTGCTTGCCCCCCAATTGCTCGGCGCCCAGAGGAGTCCCAATCTCTCCGCGGGCGTAGTAAGCAGCCGGCTGATGTGGATTTTCTCCGTAGCGAAGATCGTGACTGCGCTGCACGCCGAAAGCGATGCTGTCCGGTATATCGCCGTCGGTCGGTTCAGCGATTTCGGACTCGCTCAAATAAGCGTGAATCGCTAAGTCATAGTCGCGGCAGTGCGCAAATGCTTTGACGGCCAACTCCCGCCGCTGCTGCAAACTCGTCGTCCCGTTCGTTCTCAATGCGACAATGACATCGGAATAATCGAGCGGATCGCATAGCGCCGTTACGCGCGAGAAGTTCTTGGCGGCGCCCCGCAACAAAGTCACGCCGCCTATGTCGATCTGTTCGATTGCGTCGTCAAAGCCGACATCCCGCTCTTTGATGGTTTCGCTGAAAGGATAGAGATTGCAGACAACCAGATTGATCGGAGCAAAGCCGAATTCCGCCAATTCCTGCATGTCTTCCGCCGTATCGCGCGCCAGGATGCCACTGTGAATGGCCGGATGCAGCGTCTTGACGCGACCGCCCAGCATCTCCGCTTGCCGGGTAATTCGCTCGACAGCGGTGACGGCGATGCCTGCATCGTACAGAGTCTGGGCTGTGCCGCCACTGGCGACGATTTCCCAGCCCAATCCGATCAACTCCTTTGCAAGACCTAGCAAGCCGCGCTTGCTTGAAACACTGAACAGTGCCCGGGGCATAGACTTTCCTCTTAGCTGGGTTTTATTATTGGAATCGGGCTAATTATAATTGCCCGAGCAAGCGTGGCATAGGGAACAGATTATGCCGAGTCGCGCAGTACGACTATGGCATCGAGCGCGATACGCACGGTCAACCCCTCGCCTGTCTCCGAAGGAATCGCTGGCGCGGGAAAATGCAATGTCGTGTCTTCGCCTAGTGATACGCAGACATCATAGTAGTCGCCACGGAATATAGAGTTCACTAGCACGGCGGCGAAACTCAGCGATTTGCCCTGCCGCCCATGACCTATGTGGACACCGGAAGGATGTATCAGTATCGTTTTTGCCAATGCCCCGGGCGACAATGCTTCTGAACAGAGCCGCCTGATGACTCTGCTGTGGTCGACGTCAAAGATATTGCCCATGCCGAGAAACTCGGCGACGAACGCAGTATTTGGGTGCTCATACAAGTTGCGTGGCGTATCGACCTGCTCTACGCTGCCAATATTCATAACCGCTATTCGATCAGCAACCGCATAAGCCTCGCGGTGGTCATGCGTCACGTAAATCGCGCTCAGACCCGCATCCTTGATGATCTGACGCAATTCGAGCGCCAGTTGGTCGCGCAGTTGCGCATCCAGCGAGCCTAAAGGCTCATCAAGCATCAGCAATCGCGGCTTGGGCGCCAGGCTGCGCGCCAGGGCGACGCGTTGCTTTTGCCCGCCGGAGAGCGACGCGATATCGCGCTTACCCATGCCCGACAAGCCAACGCGCTCAAGCAAGGACTCGACATCACCGGCTATGACCCTCCGCTCATGGCTTTGCCGCTTCAAGCCGTAGGCAATATTGTCCGCCACCTTCATATGGGGGAACAAGGCGAAGTCCTGGAACATCAAGCCGAACTGACGACGATGCACCGGAGTATCGCGGATATCTACGCCACTGAAATTGATCTTGCCCCGGTAAGCTGTTTCCAAGCCTGCGATGCAACGGAGCAGCGTCGTCTTGCCGCAGCCGCTTGGACCAAGCAGACATACGATTTCGCCCGCTGCAACTTGCAGAGTCACCGAATTCAGTGAGAACAAGTCCTCATATGCATGGGAGACCCTGTCGATCTGCAGCATCAGAATTCGGCGACCCCGGCAACTCGAATTCTCTCGATAATGAGAAAGCCACCAGCGCAAACCACCATCAGAATTACGCTCATCGCAAGCGCCTGCCGGTACGATGCGAGACCCGGGTCGCCGAACAGACGGTAGATGACCACCGGAATCGTCACTGATTCACGCTGTGCCACGAAAAGCGATGCGCCGAATTCTCCCATACTGACGGTAAAGGCAAATATCGCCCCGACGGCGATCCCGCGGCCAACCAGCGGCATGTCGATCGTCAGAAGTTTCTCCAGTGGGCTTGCCCCAAGGACACTCGCCGCCTCACCAAGAGAAGAAGGGATCGAGCGCAAACTTGGCAAGACGCTGCGGATGACAAAGGGCAGCGCCACCAAAGTATGAGAGATGGGAATGATCAGCCAAGACGAGCGCAGATTTAGGGGCGGTTCGTCCAAGGTCACGATGAAACCAAAACCAAGTGTCACGGCGCTCGTCGCTAGCGGAAGCATGAACAGCGGATCGAATAGGCGTGACCATTTGCCCCGCCGATTGATCATATGCGACGCAATCAGCCCCAATACGAGAGCGGCTGCCATCGCTATCACAGCATAGCGCAAGGAGTTGAAAACGGCCTCGACAGGTGTGATGAATAGCAGTGACGCGCGAGATCTGTGCGCCAATTCGCTGTAACCGCTGAAATCAATTTGTCCGGTCAAGAAGAGCGAACGCCACAATAATGCTAGCAGTGGTATGAAGAGCAGCAGCGCGATTAGAGTGACACAGACGAAGACGGCTGCGCGCTGGCGCCTTGTACGAGGGCGCCGGACAATGGCGGCGCTGCTGGCTATAGCCACTTGCAACTTACTCTGAGTACTCGTATAGATGACAAGCATCAATAGCATCGACAGAATTTGTACCAAAGACAGGGCAGCGGCAAGCGGCAAATTGAAAATATTTATCGCCTGATAATAAATCTGCACCTCCAAGGTGGCAAAGCGGATCCCGCCAAGGATCAAGACTACGCCGAAACTGGTGAAACAGAAGATGAATATCAGGACCGCGGCTGACAATAACGCCGGACGAATAGTCGGCAGTCGTATGTCAATCCAAATCGAAAGCTCGCCCGCTCCTAATATTCGCGCGGCTTCCTCCGTAGCAAACCCGACCGACGACCACGTGCTCGTAATTATGCGCAGCGCAATCGCAAAATTGTAAAAAACATGCACGATGATTATGAGCGCAAGTGTGCGCTCGAGCTGAATCGGACTGTAGTCGAGCGAAAACAAAGTGCGCGCCAGGTCATTGAGTAAGCCGCTTTCGCCGAACACCACCGCGAAAGCCAGCGCAACGACAACAGTGGGCAAAACAAATGGCAGCGTGGCTAATGACAGCAGCAGCGACTTGCCCGGGAATCTATAGCGCGCGAAGACAAAGGCGCAAGGCAGCGCTAGGGCGACAGTTAAGATCGTCGATATCAACGCCTGATATACGGTGAAAACCAAGGTGCCGATGTAATAATCGCTGGACAGCAAGCGCATGAATGCAGACAAGTCCAGCGCGCCATCTGGACGAAGACTGATGTCGAACAGGGACAGCAGCGGAAACAGAAAAAACGCGCCGAGAAAGGCCAGCGGAACCAGATATAGCAGGTACACCGCATAACTTAAGCGATTCGTCAACGCAACATGACCTCGGCCCATGCCTGGATCCATTCTTCGCGATCTTCTTCAATCCGCATCGGATCCATCATCGCCGGATTCTGCGGAATCGCCGCATACCTCGTGAATTCCTCCGGCAACTCGATATCTGCCACAACCGGAAAAACAAACATATTCAGCGGCATATCTTCCTGAAATGCCACGCTGAGCATGAAGTCGATGAACTGCTGCGCGCCATCCGGATTTGCGGCGCCGGCCAGGACACCGGCGTATTCGACCTGTCTAAAGCACATATTGTCGTCAACGATCGCGCCGGTTATGGCGCCAGCTTCCGGATCTTCGCCATATATAACTTCGGCCGGCGGACTGCTCGCATAGCTGACGACCATGGGGCGACTTCCCACGCCACGGCTGCCCACTGTGAACTCGCCATAATAAGCCTCTGTCCAGCCATCAACCACCAGCACATCGTTATCGGCCAGCGCTTGCCAGTAGTCCAAATATGTGCTGTCGCCATCGTCGCCAAATTCAGCGATGGTTGCAAGCAGAAACGCCAATCCCGGTGAAGACGTAGCTGGATTTTCCGCCACCAGCAGACCAGCGTATTTCGGCTCTGTCAGGTCCATCAAGCTCTGCGGAAGCGCAAGCTCATTTTCTTCAAAATAGGCAATATCATAGTTGAGGCACACATCGCCAAAATCGACCGGAGTGACGCGGAAAGTATCGTCCGTCAAAAAGCCTTCACGGACATTCTCCAGCGCCGGTGAATCATAGGGCGCAAATATGTCGCCGTTTAGCGCCCGGCTGAGGAAGGTATTGTCGACCCCATACAATATATCGCCCAGAGGATTGTTCCTGCTCAGGACTGCCAGGTTCACCATTTGCCCGGCGTCGCCCGAGCGCAAAATCTCAACGGTGATGCCGGTGGATTCTTCAAAAGCCTGCAATACGGCCTCGGAGATGGCGAAACTATCGTGCGTCAGGACAACGACAGATTGGCCGTCCTGCGCGAAGACTTGCCCGGCGGTGCAAAGGATAAACAGAAGCGCCGCAAAAACTCGCCCAATCATAGTGAAACTCCCTTTATCTAAGGACGAGACTCGGCGAGCTTGCTGTCTGTAATCAACAAGCCACCCCTGCCGGGGTGTGAACAGGGGTGGCTAACATCAGGGTATTGCAGACATCCCTTCGCCAGAATTACCTGGATCAGGTATATAAGGGTCGGCATGTGCCACATGCCCTCTCAGCCCGCCCGTGCGAGCTCCCCAAGTCACGACTTATGTAGTTGCCGACGAATTATACCGTGCTGCGCGGTTCGCGGCAACTTTCAGAATATCAGGGGAGTGGTGATTTCAAGGAGATAGAATGAAGACAACCCTTGGGTCGCCCGCCGAAAATAATCGTGCCGTAGGGGCGAGCCTTGGCTCGCCCGCTATTCTATTGGGATGATGCCATTGTGGTCGCTCCCCCTACGACAGATCTGCGGTTTGGCATGGTGTGCTGGGAGTGGTGAATACTGTTGATATGACAACTTAGACCTTGCCATCCAAAAACCTCTGTGCCCTCTGTGTCTCTGTGGTGAATCCCCCTTATGGAATCCGGGCTATGTCCTGTGTCTTTGAAATTCACCACTCCCATATCAAGATTGAGTAAAGGCCGTCACAAAGCTGTCAAACCGTCCGCCATTGCAGGCGTCAATGTAATCGAGGATACCTTCCCCATCAAGCGGATATACAGGATAGCAACTGGTAGGCAACGCGCCCAACGGGGCTTCAACCAGCATATCGCAGCCGGGATAGGGAATGATCACGCCGTCAGTCGTTCGCGTTAGATCATCAACGACATGTTCAACAGTAGCGATCACTGTATCAGCGAGGTAGACCAATTCCATATCGATTCCAAGGTTATTGTTAATGAGCACATTTCCTTCACGGTCGCCCGCAATGCCGTGTATCACCGCTACATCACAAGGAATCGCTGGAAACGCCAGCATTTCGTCCCCGCTATAAGGATCGCGCGCCATCTTTACATCAGGGCGGAGCTTGGGGAGATCAGTGCCGAGCCAAGCGCGCGATGGCAGGAATCCGCTGCCGCAAATCTGCGCTCGGATTCCCATGACTATGCTCGCCTCTGTTTCCTCGATGATTGTAACTCGCTGCTGCTGGACAAATTGCGTGAACATCGGCGCCAAGCCAAAAGTCTCCAGCCCGAAGTAAGCCGAACGGACCACTTTCACGCAACCGGCGCCTATTAGCAAATCAGATTCCATGCCGCCGGTGAAGCTCAGCAAGGTCAAATCCCGCGGCAGTTCCTCCATTTGTAGCAGGGCCTTGACAAAGGCAAGCGGACGCCGATAGAGCGTCATTCCACCGAGCGCCAGCGTCGCGCCATCTTTGACGGCGGCAGCCGCGTCCATCATCGAAACGTATCGATCGGGCATAATCACCTTTCTATGAAAGAGATCCCTTGAACTGCAGTTTGACCTGTCATATTTCGCGCAGCCTGCTTCTTTTGACTGTTCCGATGCGACGTGATAATAGCCTATACTGTTATCTCATGGAAACATCGATATAAACTTGGAGTCGCGTGATGGCAAAGAAAGGGTCTCACAAGGCCGGCCCAAGAGCCGCAGGCTCATTCCTCTTGACGCTTGTTATCTTCGCGCTTGGGTTCATCGCCGGCACCTTAGCAGAGACCCGCACCGTCGCGCTCGCCGATACTGATCAAGCCTTCGAGCCATTTTGGGATGCCTTTTCACTGATCGAATCGCGCTACGTGGACCAAGTGGAAGTCGAGCTTTTGGTCAATGGCGCGATAGATGGCATGGTGGACGCGCTCGGCGACGATCACAGCGGGTACATTCGTCCGGATCTTTACCGACGCAGCATCGACTTTTCCGGTGAGTTTACCGGCATCGGCGTAATCATCGAAACCGATGATGAAAGCGGTGAAATAGAGGTCGTGACAGTCATTCCTAATTCACCAGCTGAAAACATAGGGATACTTCCGGGCGATGTCTTCTACGAAGTTGACGGTATGCGCGTAACTGGTTATTCGCAGGCTGAATTATCCGCTCTTGTTCCCGGACCGCGTGGCAGCTCCGTCACTATTACTTTCAGACGTGATGGCGAGTTGATTACCTTCGAGATCATTCGTGAGACCTTCCCTCTTCCCAATGTGTCCTACGACATGGTCAGCGATAATATCGCCCATGTTTCCATGCTTGATTTCAATGACCTGTCGCGCGCTCAATTGGATAGCGCCTTGCAGGCGGTCAACATCAACGCGACAAATGGACTCATCTTTGATATTCGCGGCAATCCAGGTGGAACCCTGGCGAGCGCGATTGAGATCGGCAGCGCATTCATAGAAGACGGTGTCTTGCTGCGACAGATCGCGCGAGACGAGAGCGCCGAGGTTACACACGCGCGCGGAGGCTATGCTGATATTAACGTGCCGATCGTCGTTCTCGTAGATGAAACCAGCGCGAGCGCGTCCGAAGTGATCGCCGGCGCCATGCAAGATTATGGTGTTGCTACTATTCTTGGCGAGATAACTTTTGGCAAAGGTACAGTTCAGAATATCCCTGCCCTATCCAACGGCGGTGGATTGCGCATCACGGTTAGACGTTGGCTAACTCCAAATGGCCACTGGATCCACGAGCGAGGCATTACGCCAAACATCGTCGTTGAATGGAATCCGGAGACTGAGGAAGAGGAAGCGGACGATGAGCAGTTGCAAGCGGCAATCGAGTATCTTGAGACTCTGCGCGACTAGATCGCGTTTTCCGCGTATTGACTTTCAAGGAGATTCACGCGGCAGCTCACGCTATTCAAATCCCTTGGCCGATGCTATAGTGTTTTGGTTATGAACTCGAAGTTGTGCCGGGAGTCCGATCATGGGCGCAGTCTTACAAGTCTCGTCAATTGTCATTTCGGTCGTTCTTATTGTCCTGATTCTGCTTCAGGTCAAAGGCGGCGCCTTAGGTAGCTTGTTAGGCGGAGACGCCGGCGGCGGTATCGCGAGAACGAGGCGTGGTCTGGAAAAGACACTTTTCCGCATTACGATATTCTTGTGCATCGCGTTTTTGGGCATCGCCTTGTTTGCTGTTTCGGCTCCGGGCTAGACTCAGCTAGATCACCCGCTCTATAAGACTATGAATGGCATCGCGTCAGCGTTTTGTAATGGCGACAAAGCGCTGTTCTGGCTTCAATGAGGCGTAATATGTTGCGCGGTTTCCGCTGGCAACTTATCGCATTTATCCTCGCGCTAGTGATATTTGCTGCGGTGGCAATATTTCGCCTAAGTCGGCAGTCAGGCCCTGTACCCCTTCCCGATGCAACCCCCGTCGCAACATTCGCCCCGACTGAATATATATCGCCCACAGTCGCCGCTGATTCTGATGGCAGTTCACAGCCTCAATCCAACGCTGGCATCTATCGCGAAGGCCTTATCGGCTCTGTCCAGCGATTGAATCCGCTTCTCGCGCATTTGAACCCACCCGACCGAGACATCTCGAGCCTGATATTCGAGGGGCTCTTCGCTCATAACGACTACGGCGAAGTCGTGCCTGATCTGGCCGCCGACCTGGTAGTCTCGGGCAATGGTTTGGAATATGTCGTCAGGCTGCGCGACGACATTCTTTGGCAGGACGGTTTGCCTTTCACTGCCGATGACGTCGTATATACCACTTCATTGATGAGCGACCCTCACTACGCTGAGATATCGTCCGTGGGAGTGTTTTGGCAGTCTGTAGAAACGCAGAAGCTGAGCCAGAATCTCGTACGCTTTCGATTGGCGCAGCCCAACAGCAGTTTTCCCAATTTGCTGACGATTGGCATCTTGCCGGAACATGCATTGCGCGGCGCCGCCATTGATCAATTGGCGCAGCACCCATTCAACCTGTCGCCGATCGGTACCGGCGCCTATCAGCTTGCGGACCTGCGAGCGACTAACGGTCAAGGCATCACGGAGGCGCGTCTTGCGCTGTCGCCGACGTATCAGCGAAGGCGCGGGGCTCAAAACCGGTATCTGCTGCATGAGTTGAATTTCCATCTTTATACCGATCCGGCGGCCGCCATGAATGCATACGCAGCGCGTGAGGTGGATGCCTTGTTTGGCATCGCGCCGCCCGACGTTCTGAATCAATTGCCACAAGTCGAAGCTTACCGACAGCTTGATTCAACGCTCAGCATTCTGATATTCAACTGGGTCGACAGGCCATTTGAGGAACGCCGCGTTAGACAGGCGCTGTCGCTTAGCCTTGATTTGCCGCAATTGGTCGAGACACACCTTGGCCCAAACGCCACCTACGCGGACAGCCCCTACGTAGCGGGGTCATCGGTATATCAGCCGCACAGCTTCTGGACTACATTCGACCTGGCGCAAGCAGAGACGCTCTTGAGTTCGTCGGCAGCGGCCGTGGTCGAAAGAGACAATGCTGATGCGGATGAAGAAGATTCGGCGGCGGACCAGGCGGAAATCTACACTCTCATTATCGAAGACTATGCAGAAATGCGCGGACTGGCCAACGACATCGTTTCCCAATGGCAAAGTCTTGGGCTGGAGTTCATCGTCGAGCCGCTAGACGCAGCGAGTTTGAAAAGTCAACTCGAGAACGGCCGTTTCGACGCAGCAATCGTGACGCAACGAATCGGCGCCGATCCAGACTTGTTTCGCTTCTGGCATCCAGCACAATCCGACAGGTCAAACTTTGGCGCGGCCGCGCACAACGAGATTGCTGAATTGCTCGAAATAGCGAGAGGTGAAATTTATCCCATTCGGCGAGCTCTGCTGTTTCAACAGTTTCAGGACATATTCGCCGAGCAGGCTATCGCCATTCCGATCTACTATCCTGTTCACACCTTTGTTGTTCGTGACACCTTCGAAGGCATTCGCTTAGGCTACTTGACCAGCTCGGCCGACCGTTTCCGCGGGATTCAGAATTGGCGTCCCACGACTGCCGCCAGTTAATTCTCACGTTCCAAGCGCAGAATCTCACGCAGCAAGGCCTTGCGCGCCGCCCCGCCACAGGTCTCAAGCTTTCGTGTACCCAAGGGGTCGATCTCATCACGGAGCAAGCGCAAGTCCTCGGCATCCGGCGGCTGCGTCTCGCACAGATCATCGGAGATTATTAGCTCAAAGCCGGTCTTGCGCTGAATTCGCTTGATATCCACACCCGGGTGGACGCTTGTCAAGCGCATTCTTCCTTCATGCCAATCAAATTGCCCCAAATCTGAAATCAGGTAGCGTGGTCCGCTGCCTGTCCTGCGCTGCGGAGCATGACCAATTCCGCTAATGAAGTCGATTTTCTCCGCGAACGTCAGGCGAGAATGGCGCGGAACATAGAGAAATGTGTCATCGTAACGAGGCGTGACATCAGGAATGCCACCGCTGCCGGGCAAGCGCATCCGCGGTCGGTGATAGTCCTTGCCAAAGGCGATGTTGTTGGTATTGCCCGCCTGGTCAACCTGCGCCGGGCGGAAAAATTCCTTGGGTCGAAACTTGGGCAAAATCTCAGCGGCCCCGACCGCGAATCCAAGGTGGACCAGACCCTTGCCCACCCATAAATCCTCGATATTGGATATGCCAAGGGGTCCCCAATCTTGCACCAGCGCTTGACCAATCGCCGAGGTAAATCGGGCGCTCGGCGCATAGCGGATCTTTCCCAGGATCAAGCCGGCGGAGACGAGCGGCGTGCTGATGCCCTGCGCCCAAACATCGCCGTCCTGCACCTGCCGCGAGATGCAAACACTGATGAGCTCGTCTATCGAATACTCGGGTCCTGCAGGCAAGGCTTTATTCACTGCCCCCGTCGGGCTTCACCAGGCGGACGAACTGCCGCTTGCCCACTTGCAAGACGGCGGGAAGCATCTCCGGCCTTACTGTTGCTTGCAGGCTGTCAACCTTCTGGTCGTTCAGTCGCACGCCATTCTGTTGGATAAGGCGTTTGGCTTCGCCGCGGCTGCTCACCATCTTTAGCCGCACCAGAATATCGCGGATTTCCGATTCGGCCGGCAGTACAGCGACGGCAATATCGTCTGGGACGCCACCTCCACCGCGAAAAACTTCATTCCAGCGTACCTTCGCCGCATCGGCATCCGCCGCGCTATGAAAGATACTTACGATTTCGTGCGCGAGCTTCATCTTCGTTTCGTTGGGATGTAAATCCCCGGATCGTAGTTTTGCTTCGAGTTCGTCAACGCTCGTCGATGTCCAGCCCAGGATGAGCTTATGGTATATTCCCATCACTTTGTCGGGCAGGCTCATGACCTTGCCAAACATGTCCCAGGGCTCGGAAAGCAGCGGGATATTATTGCCAAGGCTCTTCGACATTTTGATCTCGCCATCGGTGCCGGGCAAACTCTCACCCATGATGATGGCGATTTGCGGTTTTTGCCCCAAGCCGGACTGCAACTTCCGCCCCGCGTCCAGGATATTAAAAAGCTGGTCTTGGCCACCGACCTGCACATCGGCTTCCTGCGCGACCGCATCATAGGCTTGCATCAGAGCATAGAAGAATTCATGCAGATAAATCGCTTTGCCCTCATCTATGCGCTTGGCAAAGTTTTCCCGCACAAGAAACTGCTGAACCGTAAAATGGCTCGCCAAGCGAATGATATCGGCGAAATCGAGCGGAGCCAGCCATTCATCGTTGCGGCGTACGCGCGTCCGTTCTTGGTCAAGAATCTTGAAAGCTTGCTCGGCATACGTGCGCGCATTGTCTTCCACATTGCGCATCGTCAATTGATCTCGAGCCGACTCCTTGTCAGACGGGTCGCCGATCAAGCTGGTGAAAGTGCCGACAAGAAATGTCACATCATGCCCGAAGTCTTGGAACTGCCGCAGCTTGCGCATGGTGATCGTATGACCCAGGTGCAGGTCAGACGTCCGCGGATCGTAGCCGCAGTAAACACGCAATGGACGTCCTTCGCGCTCACACTCGAGCAGTCGCTCGCGCAAGTCCTCCGCCATATTCGCGCGCGTCTTCGGATCACCATAGGCGGCGCCGGACATCAACACTTCGACTTGTTCTTCGATCGTCGCCATCTCACAATCCCGTATTGTCAGCCTGCAATTTAATGCGCCAGTATACCATAGTGATACGCCCCTGTTCAGGTGCGGGCCACCTCGCTATAATCCTTGCCGGTTCGCCGACTAATGCAAGCCGCTGAGCGCGGGACATACTGGAAATCCAAATGGAATTCATGAGCAGCGCGGAAGCGCGCCAAGCCTTTCTAGATTTCTTTGAAGAAATGGGACATCGAACAGTGGCATCGTCATCGCTCGTGCCGGCCGATGATCCGACGCTGCTATTCGTAAACGCCGGCATGGTGCAATTCAAAGACGTCTTTCTTGGCTTGGACAAGCGCGCGTACAAACGCGCGACTACATCGCAAAAGTGCATGCGCGTCAGCGGCAAACATAATGACCTGGAGAATGTCGGTCCATCACCGCGCCATCATACATTTTTTGAGATGCTCGGTAACTTCAGTTTTGGCGATTATTTCAAACGCGATGCCATCAAGTACGCCTACCAAGTGTTGACCGAAGTCTATAAGTTGCCGGCCGATCGCCTGGTCTTCACAGTTTATGAGAACGATGACGAAGCCTATGACGCCTGGACCAAGCAACTTGGCATAGATTGCAAGCGCGTCGCCCGCATGGGGCCGACAACCAATTTCTGGCAGATGGCCGATACCGGTCCCTGCGGACCGACATCAGAAATCCACTGGGATCGACAGCCTGAGCTAGGCGATGACGAAATCATCCCACTGTTGCAGGCGGAAGACGACCGCTTTCTGGAAATCTGGAATCTCGTGTTCATGCAATACAATCGGCAGCAGGCCGATCCAGACCACAGCGGCAAATGGGACATTCCCCTGCCCGCGCCCGGTGTTGATACCGGCATGGGTTTGGAACGTATCGTCTCTGTGCTGCAAGGCGTGGAAGCCAACTATGAGACCGACCTCTTCATGCCTATCATCCAGCGAACGCAGGAATTGACCGGCCACAGCGATGCCGAGCGTGACGCCAATATCGTGCCCTATCGCGTCATCGCAGATCATGTTCGCGCCGCTGTTTTTCTCATCTGCGACGGCGTATTGCCCGGAGCCAAGGGTCGCGCCGCTATCCCTCGCATCGTCATACGCCGCGCCGCCCGCTTCGGCACAAAAATCGGCTTCGAACAACCATTTCTCGCCGAGGTAGCGGATACCGCCATCGACATCATCGGCGATCATTACTCTGACCTAAAGGAACAGGCCGACAGCATCAAGCGGATCATCACGCTGGAAGAGGAGCGCTTCCACCGTACCATGGAGCGCGGCCTGAATGAACTGGACGCGATGCTGGCGGATATCAACTCGGGGGGTACGCTCGCCGGCTCCAATGCCTTCTATTTGAAAGCGACGCTCGGTTTGCCCTTCCAAGTCACCAAGGACGTCGCCGAAGAACGTGGCTTCACCATTGACGAGCCAGGTTTTGAAGCAGCCGAGGCCGAGCACACGCTGATCAGTGGCGGTGGCCAAGCTATTGGAGAAATCGAGAGCGGCGAGTTCTACGCCCAACTCTTGACCGAATTGCAATCCACCGGCGCGATCACCGGCGAAGTCGGCTACAACCCTTATTCTGATGAACCAGTAGAATCCAGCGTACTCGCTCTGGCGCAGGACGGGGCCAAACTAGAAAGCGCCATCGTTGGCGACCAAGTTGAAGTCGTTCTGGCGGAAACCAACTTCTACGTCGAAGCCGGCGGACAAGTCAGCGACACCGGCACAATCTCCGGCGATGGCTGGGTCATCGAAGTCGAAGCGATGAAACAGCCGGTGACTGGTCTGATCGTACATGTGGGCGAAGTTGTGGAAGGCAATCCCGCCGCCGGCGAACGCGCTACCGCGGCAGTTGATCGCGGGCGCCGCAAAGATATCACGCGAAACCACACGGCTACCCACCTGCTGCACGCCGCCTTGCGCAAGCAGTTGGGCAATCATGTGCAGCAGAAAGGCTCTCTTGTCGCGCCCGATCGTCTCCGTTTCGACTTTTCACATCATGAGAAAGTATCGAATACTGAGCTCGCTGAAGTCTGGGCTGAGGTCAGCAACGCTATCCTGTCCAACTATGCTGTGCGTGACGAAGAAAAGTCGCTGGAGCAGGCGCGAAGCGAAGGAGCAATGGCGCTCTTTGGCGAGAAGTACGGCGAGACCGTGCGGACGGTGATTATCGGCTCCGGCGACGCCCGCTATAGTTACGAACTTTGCGGTGGTGTACATGTTGCCTCCACCGCCGAGATCGGCAGTTTTGTATTCACGAGTGAGGGTAGCGTCAGCGCCGGCGTACGCCGCGTCGAAGCCTTGACCGGACACGCCGCCAACGCCTGGCTCCTCCGAAAAATGAACACGCTTGACGATGTAGCTCAGCAGTTGGGCGCTATTCCGGATCAGGCCGTCAGCCGGATTTCCGGATTGCAGAGCGAACTTGCCGCTGCCCGCCGCGGAATTGAGGACTTGCGCCGCAAACAAGCGAAACACAGTTTTGACGCCATGATCGACCAGCAGTTGGAGAGCCTGAATGGCAAGCAGGCCCTACTCGCTCAACTCGACAACACACCGGTCGAGACCATGAGGGAAATGACAGACTGGTTCCGTAACCGCGTAGACAAAGGTGTGATGGTCCTCGCCAGCGACATTGATGGGCGGCCGCAAATTGTGGTGGCGGTCTCCGACGCGCTGGTGAAGCAGGGAGTACGCGCCTGTGACTTGATCAAGCCGATAGCGCGAGTCGTCGGCGGCGGCGGTGGCGGACGGCCTCAAATGGCGCAGGCCGGCGGACGAGACAGCAGCAAAATCAGCGAAGCTCTGCAAACGGCGCGCGACCTAATTGCGAATGCTTAGCTTTTGTTCTACGGCATCAAGCATTTGAAAGTCGTCGTATAATTCTAGTTGATGTCTACGGAAGTCGAATATCTCCATCTCCAGCAGCGCGATACGGTCGTCACGGTACGTGATCGTCTCTCGGGTTTGCGTGGCAAGCGAGTCCTGTTGATTTGGCCCGAATCCGACAAGATCCTGCAGCGCAAACTCGATCTCGTGCTCATTCAACGCGAGGCGTATCGGCGTGCCATTCAGCTGGCCATCGTCTCCCAAGACGACGACCTAAGGATTTTCGCCGCCGAGCTTAACATAAGCTGCTTCCCAACTATTGACGCGAGCCGGCGCGAGCGCTGGAAGCGAGGAAGGCACAAAGTCTTTCTCCCGCGCTATCACAAACCAAGCGCCGACCTTCTGGCCGAAGATCTTGACTTCATCGCCAGTCGCCTCTCGCGGCACAATCGTCATTCGCCCTGGCGCGCAATTATTGAACGAATACTTGTTCTCGCCCTGTTATTTGCCACGACCGGCGCAGCCTTGTATACCGTGGCGCCCGGCGCCGTTGTCAGCATCACTTTGCAGGAAGAAGACATTACAGTTGTCTTTGACATCTTAGCCGACAGAAAAGTGGCGACTGTCGATGCGACGAAGGCGGTCATCCCGGCGGAGACTATCCGCGCAACAGTCGAAACGAATGCGACCATACCGACCAGCGGAAGCGTCCGGCTGGACAGTGTTTCGGCCGCCGCCATAGTCACCTTCACTAACCTCGGCGAGGCGCGCATCAGCATCCCGCGGGGGACGATTCTGGGCACTAGCGCGGGCGAACCCATCCTGTTTGAGACGGTTGCGGACGTGTCTGTGCCGGCTGGCGCGGGGCGGCGTGTAGACGCAGCAGTCGAGGCGATGGACAGCTACCGCGGCAGCATCGGTAATGTTGGCCCGGGCATGATCAATACAATCTTGGGTGGCTTGGCTGATCGCGTTTCGGTCATTAACCTGGCATCCGCCGCCGGCGGCTCTAATCGCAGTGTCAAGACAGTTGCCGTCTCCGATAAAGATAAGCTGCTAGATATTGTGCGGATTCAACTCCAATCGCTGGCCTTCGAGCAAATGCGCGCTAATCTCTCCGACAGCCAGGTCATAATTATCGAGTCAATCAAAATCGATGACGAACGCAAAGAATGGACCAATTATTCTGCCGATGTCGGCACGATGACAAGCGAACTATCGTTATCAATGCGAGCCGCGGTCTCGGCATTGGCGGTCGATGATCGCTATGGGCGGCAACTTCTGCTCGAGCGGCTGAAGGCAGCGGTACCAGCGCAGATGGTAATGCAGCTTGACTCCGTTTCTTATCTGCGCGGTCCCTTTGTACAAAGCAGAGCCGATGGTCAGATCAGCTTTACCGTCACCGGTAGCGCTACCGCCATCGCGAAAGTCGACGGCAACCGCCTGCGCGAGCAGTTGGCAGGCAAAACTTTGAACGTGGCTCGAGAGTTCCTGGGCGCGATGCCTCAAGTGTCCGATGCGCAGCTGTCTGAGTTCGGCCTCTTCCCCAGAGCTATGAACTCATTGCCGCTCTTGGCCGTGCGCATCAATGTTCAAATTAGGGATTAGCGATGATTGGCAGACTGATCGGCATTGACCACGGCGAAAAGCGGATCGGCATCGCAATCAGTGATGCGCTGGGCATCAGCGCGCGCGAACTGGAGATCCTGCAGAGCGTCAGTCCTGAAGCAGACTTCGCTCGCATCCAAGCCATAGCGGATCGTGAAAGCGCAACCGGCATCGTGGTGGGGGTTCCCCTAAACCCCAATGCGCCTGAAGGAATTCGAACCCAGGCCGACCTCGTTCGTGAGTGGATTGCTCAGTTGGGTTCGGCAATTCCGCTACCAATCGTTGAAGTAAGCGAATACTTTACTTCCGACGAGGCGCGCCGCTTGGCAAGTTCGCAGAAGCGCGGCCCTCGCGCAGACATAGACGATCTGGCGGCGCGGGTTATCTTGCAGTCCTTTCTCGACTCGCTAAGCTACGGTTCCGCTACGTTTCCGCCGCCTGATATTGGCGCATAAACGATAAGGAATATACTTATGAGTAGCGAAGGTGGCGCAGTCCCCTTCGCTGGAATAACGCGCATCCTGTGATATATTGACGCCAAGAACAGAATACGAGACCGGTGCCGTGCCCGACCTGCATGATACACAGCCCAGCCGAAGCCACTATTTTCAGCGCCGCGACTCAGGTGTGCAAGCGCCGCCCAAATTGCTGTTCTGGGGCGTGATTATCTTCTTCGTCTTGGTCGTCTTGGGCATTGCCGGAGTTGTCTTCGGTTTCCGAGAAGTCCTGCAACCAGCGCAGCAGCAGCGTGTAATCGATCAGCTGCCCTTTATGAGTGTGCTCCGCCGTCCGACGCCGGTTGGCGGCGTATTTCCGACCCTTGTTTCATCGTCTGGTTCCGATAGCGCCCTTTCCTTGCTAGACATGCCTCTAGACTTGGCCTCGCCCGTGGCCACCGAAGCCGCGGCTGAAGCGCAACTAACTACAAACGCGCCGACTGAAATCTCGCCCACCGTTACACCTATGCCTACCGTGGTAAGCCAGCCGACTCCGACTGCGCATCTAGACAGTTCAACCGAAGCGCCGCCCCAACCCGCCGCCGAGCTTGCCACAGACATTCCGGCGCTGAACACACAAGAGCCGGACGAGAATCCGCCCTATTCGGCCCGCATTTCCGGTATACGCCACCAACAGCAGACTTGGAACAACTGCGGTCCCGCTACCATAACCATGGCGCTCAGTTTCTACGGCTGGCAAAGTGACCAAGCCTACGCTGGCGCCAGGCTAAAACCCAATCGGGAAGACAAGAACGTAAGCCCGCGCGAATTGGCGGATTTCGTGGAAGCGGAGACTTTCGTCAAGGCGATCGTCCGTATGGGCGGCACACTTGATCTATTGAAACGCTTGGTGGCGAACGGCTTCCCAGTGATTATCGAGACCGGCGCTATGTTTGAAGCCTACGACTGGATCGGCCACTATCGTGTTGTGATCGCTTACGATGACGGTCCCCAACTATTCTATTTTTTCGATAGTTTCCTCGGCGTTGGCGCCGGCGCGCAGGGAGTTGCAATCAGTTATGCCCAGGTCGACAGCGACTGGCAGGCCTTCAACCGCGCCTACATCGTCGTTTATGAGCCACAGCGCGAAGCCTTGCTGCGCAGCCTGCTGGATACCAACTGGAATGAACAAGACGCGGCGCAATTCGCATTCGATACCGCCCAATCTGAGGCGCGTCGAGAGCCGCAAAACGCTTTTGCCTGGCTCAACATGGGCTCGTCTCTCGTCGCGCTTGGCCGGTATCAAGAAGCGGCCATTGCCTTCGATCAGGCCAACCGCACGGGCAAGTTGCCCTGGCGCATTTTCTGGTATCAGTTCGGGATATTTGAAGCCTTTTATGAGGTCGGGCGCTATGACGACGTCTTAAGCCTGGCGCAGATCAACCAGAATAATTCGCGCGAACTCGAAGAGACCTACTACTGGCAGGGACGCGCGCAAGAGGCTCAGGGCCGCAGGCAGCAGGCACTCGCGTCTTACCGTCGCGCGCTAGCCTACAATCCCAACTTCGACGCCGCCCAACAAGCGCTGGATAACCTAAATTAGGGCGCCTGATGGCGACAGACAACATAGCAAAGCCATCAGACCGGCAGCGAACTCGCCACCTCGCTCGCTCCACGCTCATCGTCATGATCGCCTTCGCGGCGGCGAAGCTCATCAGCCTCTTGCAAACGCTGATCATCGCCCAAGCCTTTGGTGTCGGACGCGACCTTGACGCCTACGTGGCCGCCAACCGCATCCCGGAATTGATTGTCATTCTAATCTCCGGCGGCGCCCTAACCCACGCGTTTATCCCCGTTTTCAGCGGCTTATTGGCCAAGGGCGATGTCGATTCCGCCTGGACCCTTTCCAGCAACCTTATCAATACTATCTTCACATTGGCTCTTGCGATCAGCGCCGCTGTCTTTTTGCTGGCGCCCTGGCTGGTCAACAAGGTCATTGCGCCCGGCTTCGACGCGGCTACAGCACAAAACACGGTCGACATGATGCGAATCCTGCTGCTGAGCACCATCATCTTCGCAATCAGCGGCATATTCAGCGGCATTCTCAACTCACATCAGCATTTTATCCTGCCGGCGCTTGCGCCGATCATGTTTGATGTCGGGATACTTTTCGGCGTGATTTTCCTTATGCCGCGCTTTGGGGTGCATGGCATCGCCGTCGGCGCCGTCATCGGCGCAGCATTGCACTTCAGCATTCAGCTACCGGGCTTGATTCGCTACAGGATGCGCTGGCGGCTTGACCTTGGCTGGCGCAATCCGCAGCTATGGCGGGTTGTCCGCCTAATGCTGCCCCGCATCGGCGGCTTGGGCGTCTTCAGCCTCAACTTTCTGGTGATGAACAATATCGCCTCGCGTTTAGGTGTCGGCTCAGTCAGCGCGCTGGATTGGGGCTGGCGCTTGATGCAGATTCCTCAAACCTTGATCGGCACGGCGATGGGCATCGTCATTTTCCCCACGTTGGCGGCTCTTAGCGAGGTGAACGACCTGGAGGGAAAACGTGGCGCGATGGCCGGCGCATTGCGATTCATTCTTGTCGGCAGCATTCCTTCCGCCATCGGCTTGATTGTTCTCGGTCGTCCGCTTATCAGTTTGCTCGAGCGCGGCGCATTCGACTCTACTGCCTCGGCCCTGGTCTATAGCACCTTGACGATGTTTACTCTCGGCCTAATCGTTCACTCGGCCCTGGAGGTCATCGCGCGCAGTTTCTACGCAGATAAAGACACCTTGACGCCACTATTTGCCGCGCTTGGCGGCGCGCTCATAAATTTTGTCTTCGCTTTCGTCTTGAGTGATGTCGGGAGCGTGAACGCCAACAGCCTGCTCAATTCGATTGCACTGTCCATGCCAAGTTTGTCGTATCAACTCGAAGTCGGCAATGTAAGTGGCTTGGCCTTGGCGAATTCACTTGGCGTCATGTTCGAGGTATTATCACTGTTATTCATCTTGCGCCGGCGCTGGGCGGGCATTCACGAAAGCGCGCTTGCCACCAGCCTGATAAAGACGCTAGTCGCCTCGTTGCTTATGGTCGCCGCTATCGTCGCTATCGACGCAGCTTGGGAGGGTCTCATTCGCGACAGCGGATTGGCGCTCACCATCGCGCGGCTCGCGCTTGAAGGCGTTATCGGACTGGCAGTTTTCTTGCTGGCGGCTCTGATATTGAAGATGCAGGAATTGTCCGAGCTGAGGCAAATCGTCAGGCACAGCCCGGCATAACGAGGACCAATATGTCCATCAGCATTAAGTCGTTGACTCTGGGGCCCTTCGCAACAAACGCCTATTTGGTCGCGGATACACAAACACGAAACGCAATCTTGATCGATCCGGTCGATGACGCGCCGGCGATCCTGAGCGCGGCCGCTGACGAAGACTGGACCATCAAACTGATGCTCGCTACACACGCCCATCTGGACCATGTCTTGGCGAGCGCAGCCATCAAGCGACAATTGCAGCTGCCGTTTTACATCCATGAAGAATGTGAGACCCTTCTGGATGAAATCCCGTTGCAAGGCATATTCTTCGGCCTGGGCGACTTACCCGCAGCCGCCAAACCCGATCGCCTCCTGAAAACAGAATCGGAGATTATTACATTAGACGCGATCTGCCTGCACACCCTCTACACTCCGGGCCACGCTCAAGGCCACCTCAGCTTCTACATGCCTGAACAGCAGATCCTGTTCAGCGGCGACAGCCTCTTCGCAGGCAGTATCGGCCGTACCGACTTGCCCGGTGGCGACTACGACTTGCTGATGCGATCTATCTTCGACAAGCTGATGACATTGGAGGACGATGTCAATGTATTGCCCGGTCATATGGGCGCCACCACAGTCGGGCGCGAGCGACGGACCAATCCCTTCTTGCTCTCCTACGACCGCGATCGTCTGTGACCCAGCCACGCCTGGCCATGCGAATCCTCACGCTATTTCTCGACGGCATCGGCTTGGGCGACGATAATCCCGAAGTCAATCCCTTCGCCGCTGCCAAAACTCCCACAATGCGCGCGCTCAGCAATGGAAAACGCTGGCTTGCATCGACGGGTTTACAAGTGAGCCGGCGCGCCGCATTCATCCCCACTGATGCCAATCTCGGTACACCAGGCCGCCCGCAGAGCGGCACCGGGCAAGCGAGCCTTCTCACCGGCCTCAATCTGCCCAAGCTAATTGGTCGCCACTACGGACCTAAGCCCGATGCCAAGACGCGTGAAATTATCGCCGAGCACAGCTACTTTCGTCGCTTGACGCAGCGAGGAAAAACCGCAGCCCTGCTTACGGCGTATCCACCCCGGCTTCTCGCGGACTTTGAGCGTGGCAAGACCCTGCGCTCGAGCATTCAACAAGCCGCGTTTGAGTCCGGCGTGCCTCATTTCACCCTGGGAGATGTAATCCAGCAGCGCGCCTTGACGGCAGAATGGACCACCGACAGCTGGCGCAAATACCTTAATATTCCCGATCTGCCGCGCTACTCGCCGCGTGAGGCGGGGCGGCTGATGGCGAAACTGGCTAGAGAATACGATTTCGCTTTCCATTCCCACTGGTTGAGCGACCGCATAGGCCATCGCGGCACTCTCGAGCGCGGCATCGAAGTCCTCGAACGTTTCGACGCCGTGCTCAGTGGCGTTCTGGACGAATGGGACGATGCCGAAAGTCTCGTCGTCATCACCAGCGACCATGGCAACCTGGAAGACCTCAGCACGCGCCGCCATACGAACAACGAAGTACCAACCGTCGTCATTGGCCAAAGCGCTCCGGTTTTCGCCCAAGGCTACACAAGCCTGACTGACTTTGTGCCCGCTTGTGATAGAATCCTCCTTGATCCTGCCTAGGTCAAACTAATCGAATCGAGATGCTGTTGAAGAACAAACTGGCTTGGTCAATCCTTGCCATCGTATTTGGCAGGTTGGTCATCAATATCTCCAGGCGCTTTCCTTATCCCTTTGTCTCGGCTATCGGCGCAGGTTTTAGCGTTTCAGCTGACAGCATTCAAAACGTCATCGCCCTGACCAACGGCGCCGGCTTGATGAGCCCTTTGCTAGGAACAGTATCCGAGCATTTTGGACGCAAAGCGGTCATGGTTGGCGCATTGGTGATGATGAGCGCCATGAGCTTGCTTAGCGCGCTATTCGCCAGTTATGGGGTTTTTGTCGTGGTCATGTTTGCCTTGGGCGTCGGCAAGATCATTTACGATCCCACCTTTCAAGCCTACCTTGGCGATACCATTCAATACAGTCGCCGTGCCCGCGTCATGGGCATGGCGGAACTTAGTTGGGCGCTTTCGCTTGTGATCGCGGCGCCGGTTGTCGGCTTCCTGCTTGACGCCAGTTCGCTGCAGGCCGTCTTTCTCTTCGTAGCAGTCATGCTGTGCTTGGGGGCATTGGCGGTCTTCTTGCTTGTCGAATCAGACGAAGCGCCGGATCATCACCATGAGCGCATCCGCGTGATCAACCCGCTAGTCGCCATGCGCGCGGTCAGCGCTCATCCGCCTGCCGTATTTGCTTTGCTCTACTCGCTTTGCCTGACGATGTCTCACGAGATATTCTTCATCAACTACGGCTTATGGATGGTGGACACTTTCGACTTGGTGCTTACCACGCTCGGCGCTGTCACTGTCGTCATCGCGATTGCCGAAGTCATTGGCGAGTTCATTGTTATCACCATTGCAGACCGCTTCGGCACCAAACAGACCTCTATGACCGGCATGTTCGTGGCCGCTGTCTGCTTCTTGATCATCCCCAGCTTGTCCTTCAGTTTGCCCTTGGCCATGTTCGGCATATTCGTCATGTTTATCAGTATCGAAACTGCTATCGTATCCGCCCTTCCGCTCTTCACTGAGATCATGCCGAAGACCCGCGCCATAATGATGAGCGCGAATATGGGCGCCCATTCCTTGGGGCGAGTTTCCGGCGCGGCGCTCGGCGCCTTGTTTTATAAGCTAAGCGGCGGCAACTTCCTTGTCATCGGCATTGTCGCAAGCCTTCTCGGCTTTATCGCATTTTCAGTTATGTTTCGCTTTGTACCTTCCGGCAAGAATGACAGCAATTAGGTGATCGACAGACTTCGTTCGGTCGCTTAGGCTGCAGGCTCCGGAGTGTCAGTTGGTGATGGCGTCGGTGTAAACCAGTCGAACTCCTCTCCCAATCGACTTCGTGTATCATCAACAAGGGTGCCATTTACCGCGACAAGAGTACCGCTCGCGACCAATTGCGCCTCAAGACCGTTGAGCCTGAGGTATACGTAAGCGCTGACGAATATTACTGCTTTCATTACAAAGACAAGCGATGTGTTCACGACTTTGTTGCCCATCGGTCTCCCTATGTCATCAGCTTCTACTGCAACCGCCCACATTTTGCCTTATCGGACCTTGACGATCTAACGACACATGAAACTAATTCATCTTTATACAACACTCTTGCCTATCTGACAGCATCAAAGCAATGTAACTTGTTTAGACCTAAACACTGAATTGGCAGCCAGGAAACACTATCTCCCGCCGCTAGATTTCATTCGCAATCACGTCTGTACAGTTACATCAATAATGTCGTATGCTAGCCTCCAAAGCCTCACCTTGACTATTGCTTGAGCGTCCCCTAACATTGGGCGGCGTTGTTTCCAGCAGGAATGTCCATGTTTGAATCGCTATCACAAAGACTCGATACCGCCTTTGAAGGCTTGCGAAAAGGTGGCCGCGTAAAGGAAGCTGATGTAAAGGCAGTCATGCGCGAGGTACGCATGGCTCTGCTCGAAGCTGATGTCGCCCTGCCGATCGTCAAAGATTTTATCAATGACGTTCGTGAGCGCGCCCTCGGCGAAGAAGTCCACAAGGCATTGAAACCGAGCGAGCAGGTCGTCAAAATCATCCACGAAGAGATGGTGGAGATGCTTGGCGAGCCCGGACGCTTGAACTATAGTGGCAGCGTCAAGCCGCACGTCATCATGATGGTGGGTTTGCAGGGCACGGGCAAGACCACAAACACTGCCAAGCTCGCCCTTCATTTGCGCGCCGAGGGCAGGAAGCCCTTGATGATCGCTGCCGATACTTATCGTCCCGCCGCCGTCGACCAACTCGTCACGCTCGCAAAACAAATCAACATCCCGGTCTACGAAGAAGGCGTATCCGACGCGCCGCCAGCCATCGTCAAACGGGGCCTCAAGAAAGCCAGGGAACTCGAGACCGATATCGTTCTCATCGATACCGCCGGTCGCTTGCAAATTGATGAAACAAAGATGAGCGAATTGGAGCAGATAAAGCGCATCTCCTCGCCAGCTGAGATCTTGCTGGTCGCCGACGCGATGACCGGCCAGGAAGCTGTCAATATCGCGCGCGGATTTAATGAGAGCCTCGGCATAACCGGCTTGATCCTGACCAGAGTTGATGGCGACGCTCGCGGTGGCGCTGCCCTATCGATGCGCGCTGTGACCGGAGTGCCAATCAAGTTTATGGGCACCGGCGAAAAAGTGAGTGCCGATACGCTGGAATTGTTCCATCCTGATCGTATCGCGCAACGCATCCTTGGCATGGGCGATATCATGTCGCTGATCGAAAAGACTGAGTCGCTTTACGAAGAAGACGAAGCCCTGCGCCTGCAAAGCAAGATCATGAAGAACGACTTCACTTTGCAGGACTTTCTGGACCAGTTGCAGAAGATCCGCCGTATGGGACCGCTAGGCAAAGTGATGGGCATGATTCCGGGCATGTCCAAACTGCAAATGCAAAGTGATTTCAACGACGAAGATATTGAAAAGCGCATCAAGAAGGTGGAGGCGATTATCAATTCGATGACGCCGCGGGAGCGTCGCCACCCGCGCATTCTCAAAGCCAGCCGCAAGAAACGTATCGCCAGCGGCAGCGGCGTCGAAGTCCGTGATGTTAACGACCTGCTCAAGCAATTTCAGCAAATGAGCCGGCTCATGAATCAAATCAGCAGAGGGAAGTTACCCAATATCCCCGGCTTGACTGCCTGAGCCGGAAAAGAGGAGAAGATCTATGGTTCGTATTCGCTTACGCCGTCAAGGCTTAAAACGCCAGCCCAGCTACCGCATTGTGGTCACCGACCAGCGGAAAGCGCGCAACGGCGCCTATTTGGAAAATATCGGTCACTACAATCCCCGTACGCGTCCTGCTACTGAAATCATTCAGGAAGAACGCGCGCTTTATTGGCTGAGCGTCGGCGCGCAGCCTAGTGACGCCGTTCGACGTCTGCTGCAGCACACCGGCACCTGGGAACGCTTTCAGCGGCTGATGGCAGGCGAAAGCATGGAAGACCTGGTTCAAGAAGCGGAAGCCAACCGAGGCGAACTCCCAAGCCCCAAGACCAATTATCCCGCGCCCGGCGACGGCGAAAGCAAAATCAAAGCCCGGGAAGCCGCCAAGCTGTCCGCGGAACGATCAGCTGAAACTGAAAGCTAGGTGACCTGCAAATGGTAGAAGAAGAATTGCTTCAGTTCATCGCCGAGAATCTGGTCAACTCGCCGGAAGAAGTCAGCATCAACCGCAAGGACACCGGTCGGAGCGTCGTCCTCGAGCTTTCTGTAGCTTCGGACGACATGGGGCGTGTCATCGGGCGCAGTGGTAGAGTGGCGAATTCCATTCGAACCCTGTTGAGCGCCGCCTCCTCAGCGGATGATGGAGGACACGATAGGCGCCGTCGAGTTATCCTCGAAATCGAATAAGTATTCAGTGGCGAAGAATCTAAACTACCCGGCATTTCTTGTAATTGGCGAAGTGCTCCGTCCGCACGGAGTTCGCGGAGAAGTGCGGATGCGTGTGCTCACCGATAATCGTGAGCAACTGCCACACCTGAAGTCTGTCTATCTGGCCAATACGCCCGCGGACACGCGAGCGCGAAAAATCGACTTGAAGGCTCTGCGATTCAACAAAGCTTACGCTCTTTTGACTTTCGACGGCTGTAACAGCCGTGAGGATGCCGAGCGACTGCGCGACAAGATTGTCATGATCGACATTGAGCAGGCAGCGCCTCTTGAAGACGGGCAGTATTATCTCTTTGAGCTAATTGGTATGAACGTGGTCGCCGACGGCGCTGAAATCGGCAGCATAAAAGAGGTCCTGCAAACCGGCGCCAACGATGTATATATCGTCCAAAGCGATATCCACGGCGAGCTTCTGATCCCGGCGCACGATGAGACAATCTCCAACATCGACTTCGATTCACAAGTTATCACGATGTCTCTGCCTGAAGGCTTGATCCCGGGCTGAAACCCGCGCAGTAAACTTGACAAGAAAATTTCTTTGCTGATATGCTGGCTTTGTTAGCGCTTCATTGACGGACCTTTATGCAGCCAAACCAAAATCAACAGTATTGGCTGGGATTGCACCTTATCCCGAATTTCGGCATTGCCAAACTGACCCGCTTGCTAGCGCATTTCGACTCGGCTGAGGAATTGTGGCGAGAGACCGATGCAAACCTGATGCGTCTCGATTTGCCGCGTCCAATGTTGCGACAGTTTTGTACCGGCCGCCGCGGAATTAATCTCACTCAGCAAATGGAACGCGTCGCGCAGGCGGGCGCATCCCTGATCACGCTTGCGGACGACGCCTATCCTCAGCTCTTGCGCTCGCTCCCCGATCGCCCGCTGCTACTTTATGTCTGCGGCGATTTAACCCCGGAAGAGGACAAATGCCTCGCAGTTGTTGGCACGCGAAAAGCTAGCCGATACGGTTGGGATGTCGCTAATCAGCTTTCTCAACAGCTCGCTCAGCATGGTATCACCGTCGTATCCGGCCTGGCGCACGGTATTGACGCCGCCGCGCATCGAGGCGCTCTTAACGGAGGCGGACGTACCATCGCAGTAATAGGCTCGGGCATAGACCAGGTCTATCCGCGAGAAAACACCGATTTGGCAAAAGAAATCGTCGCTAGCGGCGCAATCATAAGCGAGATGCCGCTTGGCGCCGCGCCACTAGGGAAAAACTTCCCGCAGCGCAACCGCCTGATCAGCGGACTTTCTCTGGGTGTTCTAGTTGCGGAAGCGCCTATACGCAGCGGCGCCCTCAATACCGTGTCTCACGCCATTGAGCAAGGCCGCGACGTATTCGCCGTTCCACATAACATTTTCAGTCCAACGGGCTCAGGCTGTAATCTTCTGATTCAGGACGGCGCAAAATTGGTTGCGGATGTTGAAGACATCCTCGATGAGTTGGATGTATCTCACTTGAACGTCCAGACACGTATCCTGGCTCAGGAAATCCAACCTGCCAATGAGGCGGAAGGTGTCGTATTCCAGCAGTTGAGCGCAGACCCGGTTCACGTTGATATCATCGTCCGTCAGACACAGTTGCCGACAGCGACCGTAACAAGCACACTGACAATGCTCGAACTAAAGGGACTTGCGGAGAGCGCCGGACCTATGCAATACTGCCGTGCGCGATTTTCCGGGGAGTGACTTACCTATACATGGACCACTACTACGCACTAATAGCAGCCGGCGGACACGGGACCAGACTCTGGCCCATGAGCCGCGCCAAGCTGCCCAAACAGATGCTCCCCTTGATTGAAGACAATTCAATGTTTCAGACTAGCGTGCGGCGTATTGAAGGCGTCTTCTCTCCCAAAGACATTTTCGTCGTGACCGGTCGCGATATGGTAGATGAACTGCGTACGGAAGTCCCGCAGATTCCGGCCGAAAATTTCATCATTGAACCTTACGCCAAGAATACCGCGCCGGCCATGGCCTTGGCCCTTGCCGCGATTCAACGCCGTGACCCCGAAGCGACCGTTGCCATATTGACCGCCGACCACTACATTGCCCGGCAAGACAAGTTCTGCCAAGTCCTTGAAGCGGCATGGCAAGTGGCGCAAGACGACCATATCGTCACGCTTGGCATATCCCCATCCCACCCTGCCACCGGTTACGGTTATATTCAGCAGGGCAAGCGCCTGGGAGATTACAAAGGCTTTGAGCTCTACCAGTCAAAGCGCTTCACGGAAAAACCCGATATCGTCCGCGCCACCCAGTTTCTCGCCTCCGGGCAATACAGCTGGAATTCTGGCATGTTCATCTGGCGTGTCGATCGCGCAATGCGCGACCTTGAGCGCTTCCAACCTGCCATCTACGCCATGTGCAGCTACCTGCTTTCTGCGGTGGGCTCGCCCGACTATGAGACGAAGCTGAACGATATCTGGGAGACGATGCCCAAATTGTCGATTGACTTCGCCGTCATGGAGAAAGCCGACAATATCGCCGTCATTCCGGTCGACATTGGCTGGAGCGATGTCGGAACCTGGGCATCTCTCTATGACATTCTGCCGCAAGACAACTTCGGCAATTGCATCAAGGGCGACGCCAGTGACATTCGCGTCATCCTTGATACCCGTGATACGCTTGTCTTTAGCGACCGGCTAACCGTCGCAATTGGCGTGCAAGATATCGTGGTAGTAGATACTGACGATGTCTTGCTCATCTGCCACAAGGAGCGTACGCAAGACGTCAAACAAGTAGTAACGTACCTGCGTGAAAACGGAAACGACGAGTATCTCTAAAGTTGCCATTCATTGATGAGGACGGGATATGACTGAAACAAACCAGACAATCTACGAGATCTATTGCCTAAAGTGCCGCGCAAAACGGAATGTCGCCGATACTCAGGCGGTTTACACCAAGACCGGCTCGCCGGGCACGCGCGGAAAATGCCCGGAATGCGGCACGACAGTTTTCCGTATGGGCGCAACGCCAGCTCACGCAGACGTACCGAAACCGGAAAAGATCGAACGACCAACCCGCAAGACATCAAAAGCCAAGACGAAAAAGAGAAAAACACGCGCTAAGTCGAAAGCCAAGTCCAACGGGCGACGGGCTGCAAAACGCAAGAATGTGGGTCGTTTGGTCATTGTCGAATCGCCTGCCAAAGCCCGTAGTATCGGCGGATTTCTGGGCGAGGGTTACACCGTCATGTCATCCAAAGGGCATGTCCGTGATCTTCTGAAGAGCCGACTCTCGGTTGATGTTGAACAAGATTTTGAACCCGAATACCGCGTGCCAAATGACAAGCGAGAGGTCGTCAAGGAGTTGAAGGCGGCCGCTGAAGGCGCCGACGCCATCTTCCTGGCGACAGACCCCGATCGGGAAGGTGAAGCCATCGCCTGGCATTTGGTGGCGGCAGCCGAAATGCCGCCCGGAAATATCCAGCGTGTTGTCTTTCACGAGATTACCGACAACGCAGTGGCGGAGGCATTCGCGCATCCTCGATCCATTAACATTGATCTTGTTAATGCGCAGCAGGCGCGCCGCATCCTCGATCGCTTGGTTGGCTATCAGGTGTCGCAGTTGCTCTGGTCGAAAGTGCGCAATGGCTTATCCGCCGGTCGCGTCCAGAGCATCGCCCTGCGGTTGGTTGTTGAACGCGAACTCGAGATCGAAGCATTCACACCGGTCGAATATTGGACCGTGGACGCCAGCTTGTCCAAACAGGTCAAAGAGAACGCGCTCGCGCCCTTTACTGCGCGCCTCGTGCAGATTCATGACGAGAAAGTAACCTTCGATACAAAAGGCGAAACACCACCCGTACTTGACAGTGAAGCGACTGTGCAACCGCACGTGGATGTTCTGAACCGATCCACTTTTGTCGTGGACGCCGTGAAGCGCGGAACACGTAAATCCAATCCATCCCCGCCCTTCACCACCAGCAGCTTGCAGCAAGCAGCGTCCAACCGCCGTGGCTTGAGCGCCAGCCGCACCATGCGCATCGCCCAACAACTTTACGAAGGCATTGACCTCGGCAATGGAAGTTCGGTCGGCCTGATCACTTATATGCGCACGGACAGCGTACAAGTGTCGAAGGACGCTCAGGCGGAAGCCCGTCAATATGTTGAGGGCAAGCACGGCGCCTCGTATCTGCCCAAAGCGCCGCCAAAGTACAAAACCCGCTCAAAGAACGCGCAAGAGGCGCATGAGGCCATCCGCCCAACCAGCGTCATGCGTACGCCTGACTCGCTCAAGGACCGCCTGAACCGCGCGCAACTGCAGCTCTATTCCTTGATATGGAATCGCTTTGTAGCTAGCCAAATGACTGCGGCCATTTTCGACACCTTGCGCATCGATGTCAAAGCAGGTTTGTCCGAATCGGATATGCCCTACCTATTCCGCGCCTCCGGTAGCAAGCTCAAATTTCCCGGTCATCTGATCCTTGACGCCAACCGGGGCAATGATAGCGGCAACACGCAGCCGGACTTCCCGGATCTTGCGCGCGGCGAATCTCTGGACCGCAAGCAAATCATTCCCGAGCAGCATTTCACCCAGCCTCCGCCCCGCTTCAACGAAGCCAGCCTTATCAGGCAGCTTGAAGACCGCGGCATAGGACGGCCCAGCACTTATGCTCCTACAGTTACGGTTATTCAGACCCGAGAATATGTCACTCAGGAAGACCGCCGGCTGAAGCCCACCCTTACCGGACGCGTAGTCTGTGAGCTGCTAACCGAGTATTTCACGGAAGAAATGGATTACGCCTTCACCGCAAAATTGGAAGACCAGTTGGACGAAGTCTCCAACGGCAAACTGGATTGGCGTCCCCTGCTGGACGAGTTCTATCATCCCTTTGAGCGTCGGCTCGAGAATGCCCGCGAGAACATGCCAGAGCGTAAAGTCGTCGAAAGCGTTGGGCGCAACTGCCCAACATGCGCCGACGGCGATCTCGTGATCAAGCACTCGCGCTATGGCAAATTCATAGGTTGTTCCAGTTATCCGGATTGCAAACATACCGAACGCTATCTCGAAAGATTGGGCTTTATCTGCCCCCAATGCGGCGACGAGCGCCAAGGCGAAATTGTCGAGCGCCGCTCCCGCAAAGGCAGGACGTTCTACGGCTGCAGCCGCTATCCTGATTGCGACTACACGGTTTGGCAATTGCCGCGCAATCTTGACCGGCTGGATGCACAGCCCACTCTCGAGAAAAAACTGGAACCGTCAACCGTCTGAGCCAGCGCTTACACGCTTGCGCCCGATCGGCGCTTTTCCAGCTCTTCTACAAGTTGCCGCGCAATACGTTTGTGGCGCCAAAATACCTGTCGTATACTTTACCCTAGCTATGCATATTGCAGACGCGAAAGGGCGCTGCTAATGAGTCTCCAAAGTCAAAAATCAGATCAAGCGCAAACAGCAGTACCGGCTAGCTCCAGCGACCTAGAGCCGGGCGCATTGGGTCGAATAACCACGGCGGCGGGCAATTCGTCAAGTCCGCGCCTTCGAAGTTTGATGGCGTCCGCTCCCGAACGCGCGACAGTCATGTTGATTCTGCTTGGGATGGTAATCGGCTTGGTTACCGCATACCTGCTTATCCCCACCGTATTCACGGGCGCGTCGCCGCGGCACATGAGTACGCAGGCGATCCAGCAGTGGGTCCGAATGGTGGCCGTGGGCCACTCCGAAGACATTCACTACGATGACGACAACACTCTGATCGTGTTGCGGCAGATCCCTAATCCTCAAGGCGTGGTCCAGGGCTTGGCAAACAGCGTTCAAGTCCCGACTGCGGAACGAGCTGCCCTCGAGTCATTGACCGACATCCCGGGCTTTGCGGACCTCCCAGGCGCCGTGGCGCCACAAGATCCCGGTGTATTCGTCAGTACATTGCAAGTGATGCTGGCAATTGCCGCTGTAGCAGTTGGCGTACCATTCCTGGTCATCGTCGGGCGCGCGATAAAACCTTCTCGCGGCTCCAAAGAAGCGGACAAGCGGAGTGCAAGTCGTTCAACGCCGACGGGTCAAGCGCAGGCATCGCCCACGTCGAACCAAACGCAGCAACCATATCAGTCTTATGCCGAAGCGCCGCCGTCCGCGCCTTGGGGCGAAGATGAAACTGACAAGAGTGATACGATCCATTCACAATACGGCGTACCAGTCTTGCATGCGCTCTCCACTTACGTCAAAGGAAGTAATTTCGATGACTCATTCGCGATAGAGTTGGGTCCGGAATCCGGGGGACAATTCCTCGGAGAATGCGGCCTTTCCGCTGCGACATTAGTTGGCAACGAATTGCAGTCTGTAGAATTCTGGGGCTTTGATATGGCCTCGCAAGAGACCCTGACCAAAGTCTTCGCTGCGCCCGCCGCCCTAAGCGACCCCGCGCTGCAAGCGACAGTAGCCAACCGACTAAAAGACCCTGTAACCGATATGGTTTCGGCAGAACCAGGCGCCAGCTTGATTTTGGACAGTGGCGCCATCCATATCCAGGCGGTGATCAAGACTGTCCTCTGCAATTACGGCGGCGGTACGCCCAACAGCGGCATCGAGACCTTGCAAATTGAATTGCTCGCCTGGCACAAACAAAGCACACACTCAGCTGTGCCGGCCAGCGGCTACCCAGCGCCCACCGCCTCGCCCTTCAACGAATACGCTGATTTGCAGTTTGGCTCTCCGTCAGAAACCACTTCGCCAAGTCCGCCACCGTCCACTGGTGGCATGAACGCGCCGCGTCCTTCAAGTACGCCGCTCTCGCCCAAACGCCCGGAAGACGACGAAGACGATCCCTTTGGCGGGACGGGCAACTTTATGCCTTATTCCTAGGAAAGACAAAGCCCCGCTAACTCCGCGGGGCTTCTGCAATTTGGGCCGAAAAGTTCCTTGCGCTTTAATCTTGCGCGACCACTGCTTAACTAACGTATATCAACTATCTTGAATCTGACGCTGCCGTCCGGCGTAGCGACTTTCACTTTCGCCCCGACCTTCTCTCCCAATAAAGCAGCGCCAATCGGGCTCTTCTGTGAGATCTTGCGTTCTCGCGGATTCGCCTCCGCGCTGCCAACTATCTTGTATGCTTCTTCTTCACCGCTGCCGATCTCCTCGATGATCACGGTCGAACCAATACCTACTTCATCGCTCGGGCCGACGTTTTCAACGATGATTGCGCGGCGCAAAATAGACTCGATGTGCTGCACACGACCTTCAGTGAATCCAAGCTGTTCCTTGGCATCATGATAATCAGCGTTTTCCTTGAGGTCGCCTTGCGCCGCCGCCTCCTTCAGCTTCTGCGCCAGCGCGGGACGGCGCGTCTCGGTCAGCTGCTTGAGTTCCCGCCGCAGTTCATATTCGCCATCTTTAGTCAGATAAGTTTCTTCGCTTGCCATTACTGTAATCCTTCGTATTCCAGAGAGTCTTCGCCGTATCGCTCGAGCGCGGCCGTTTGAAATTCCTTGACCAGAGCGCGTACATTTAGTTGATGCAATTGCAGTACGATGCCGTTGAGCAAGACCTGGCTCTTGCCACAGTCTTCCAGTGAAACCGCGTCGTCGATTTCTTGCACACCTTCGTTCAGCGCTTGACCAACTGCCGATTTCAAGAGATTCAGATAGTCCAGGTCGCTTTGGACCTTTTCGGTCACTTCACCGCGCAGGAGGATATCACCGTGCCCTTGCACAATGTTCTCATATTCTCGGTTGTGCAATCGCGACAATGAACGCTCCAGATCTGCGTGACTGCCGTCGACAAAATAAGGAATTGGCATCACCGTGTCGGCCGCGAAAAGTACGTCCGCGCCCTCGACGAAACAGACTATTGAGTCCGGACTGTGCCCAGGGCTGGATTGCAGCCTGAATGTGGTCTCGCCGAGCTCAAGCTCCATCTCGTCCTCAAACGTAATACTCGGTATCACTAACTCCACCGTCTCAAACTCTGGCGCGCTTTCCTTCATGCGCTGCAGGCCTTCGCGCCCCCGTGTCGACAGTATTTCAGCGCACAGCTTGTGAGCAATGACTTGCGCTTCAGGGAAAAAGCACGTGCCCGTGCTGTGATCCGCATGAAAATGGGTATTGATTACGTAGCGAACGCTCGATCCCAATCCCCCTTCTACAAAGCGACGGATCCGCAGAGACTCTTCCGGATACAGCAGCGTATCTATTAAAACAGCGCCTTCGCCAGTCAACACGACGCCGGCTGTCACCTGCGCATACTGATTGCTGCGGAAAACAAAAATATGATCCGTGATGCGCTCACGCTGCATGGAGATATTAGATCGCTTTGACTAAAATATGGGCAAAAGCTAACGCCAGTATAGTCAGAGACACCTGCGAAATCAAGTGGACGACGCGCCGCAAAAGTTGCCGAGCAGTCTCATTCTTGTATACTGATTTTAACGACGAGATCAAGTGAACTAAGATACGCCATGCTGGTAAGTCAAAGTCGTACAATCCGAGTGCTGCTGCTAGCGGCTCTTATACTGGCAGCTACTGGCTTGAGGCTCAGCGCCCAATACACCTTGAGGATTGGCGCAATCGATCAGCCGGAGGGCTCCATGCTCGCCGGCGCCAGGCTGGCCGCCGATCACGTCAATGAAGCCGGCGGTATTGTCGGCGCGGACGGCACGGACTTCCAGCTTGCAGTCGTTGATACGCTGCCCGACTATATGGAAATCGCCGCCGCCAACATGCGTCAGGCGCGTGTGATTGCCGTAATCGGCCCCGAGGCGAATCAAGTTCTGTCGAGGAATATGGCGCTTTTGCAGGACCTTGTGGTTCCAATCTTTACACCAGTCACCGGTGACACTGCTCTGCTAACCGACAGCAGCAACCGAATCTTTCGCAGCCGGACGCCGGAAGGCGCGCAAATCAGAGCGCTGGCTGACTATCTGGTAAATGCTCTCAAATATAGCTCCATACAAACGATACAGCTTGATGCCGCCAGCACCGAAAATCTGATCACCTTGGCAAATGCGCTTTCAGCATTTGGAGTACGTCCCTCGAATTTGCGCTACGAACAAGGACGACTGGACCTGGAACAAATCGCTCAGTCCATAACAGAGACTGCGCCCGACGCGGTCGCCATCTATGGGCCGCCACGCCGCGCCGCGCATGCTTACGAGCTCATCCGCGCGGCAGGTTACCGTGGCGACGTGGTATATAGCAGCGCCGACGATCCGGATTTCGTCGACAATGTGCCGGCCGCCTCGCTGCCGGGCATCATCAGCTTGTCCACCTGGTCGTATACTCAGGATGACGCCGCCAGTCGCGACTTTACTTTGTCCTATTCAAAGGCCTTCGGCAGGCTGCCCGATGCCCTGAGCGCCGCCGGATATGATGCGGTACAGTTGATTGCGGCGGCAGCCTCCGGCAGCAATACGCTCGTTGACGAATTAGCTAACATTGAGACGTTTCCCGGCCTACAGGGTGTGCTCAAGCCAGCGACTTTGCGGTCAGGCGAAGTCAGTAATAATGTGGTTATAACCCGCTTGAACAAGTACGGCGCCGCCAACATGGTCGCCCGTTATCCCGGGCAGCAGCTGGACACGGCGCCGCTCGTGCCCACAGCGCGCGATACGCCCGCTCCTCTTGCGACCTCTGCCCCGCTGCCAACGGAGACGCCAACCGGTTATCACCTTATCGTCCAAAGCGATTTCCAAAACGTCCGCACTGGACCTGGGTTGGAATACGATGTTATTGGCCAGGTTCTGCAAGGGGCGCAACTGCGTGTCTTAGGCGCCACCGTCGATTACAGTTGGCTGGTCATCGACTTTCGCGGGCAGTGGGGCTGGCTGGCTGCTTATCTAGTCGAGACCTTTGGCAATCCAGGTTTGGTACCGATCGTCCAGCCTCCGGAGCCCCCAACACCTGCCCCCACCGCTACTACAGCGCCACCGCGCGAACCAGATCTGCTCGTCCTGACTGTTGATCCCCGTCGTCTCACACTTGGGCAAGCCACGACGGTGAATGTCACCGTTCTCAACCAAGGGCTGACTTCAGCCGGCAACTTTGCCATTGCAACTACCCTGCAGCCAGGTGGACAGTACGTCGGCGTCAACCAGCCGGGACTGGGCGCGGGCCAGCAAACGACTGTCCAACTTCGGCAGACGCTCAACGGGCCATCAGGTCCGCAGTCGGTCGCCATCGTGGTCGATCTAAACCAGGAAGTCTACGAGGGATCGGCTGGCGAAGCGAACAATCACCTTTTTTCTTACAGCTATATCGCTGATCGCCCCGAACTATCCAGCGGGAAATGGACGCTTGCTCCCGGCTCCTTCGACCTGGACAACGATGCCAACCCGGATTTCTCGTGGACGGGAAACGACCTGGTCGCGCAGGGCAACGCCGCCATGGTCTTGATGAATCACTTATCTTCGATTGATGACGTTCACTATGACGCCATAAATGTATCGCAGGCAAACATCAAGACACTGAATGCGGACCTGCTATCGAATTCAATAGTTGGCATAGTCACCGCCGATGGTCACCGCGGCGTGGTACGCCTGACCAATGTCACACGCAATGGATCGCTTACGGTTGACTACCGGGTCTACCGCTAGTACCTCAAGTCGCGCTAAGCGTCATCGAGTACGATTTCCAGATACGTCGTCCTATATGCTTCGACATCTATAGTCTCAGCGTAGGCGATAGCGCCTGAGTCACTCAGGACAACCAGGTTGTAGGTACCGGCGGCCAAGTCGCCTACAGCGAAATTCTCTTGCCAAACCGGATCGGAGTTAACGATGTCGCTGCCATAGCTGAAGACTTCGCGGGCTGACTCGTCAGAGCGCAGGACGATGCGTTTACCATAGACCTTTTCCCCATCTCCATCGCGTATCGCGCCTACTATCATGCCGCGGTCGACATAATGCTGCAGCCAAAGTTCAGGGTTGCGTGTCAAGCGGTAGTCAAAGGGATCGTCCACCCTGATTTCGAAGTGCAAATGCGGCCCTATCGCCACCCCGCTTGACCCAATGCGCCCAATGCGGTCCAGATCATTTACAATCTGCCCAGCTTCCACCTCTACTGCCTCGAGATGGCCATACAGAGAAAAGATCTGCCGTCCCGCCAGCGATTGGATGTTGTGCGCCACCACGACCACGTTGCCGTAATACTCATGCTGCGGTCCGACCAGCGTTGTTCTGTCGTCGCCAGCGTAAACTACGGTCCCAGCCTTGGCAGCATACACCGGCGTATCGCGCGGATTGACGAATTCTACACCCAGGTGCACAGCTCGCGCCTGTAACTGTGTGCTGCCATACGCGTATGAGCGATCGACCCAATGCGCGAAGTCATCCGATAATTCTTTTGGTCGATGCAGAATATTGTGCTCAGCAGGCTCAATTTTGGCGATCGCCGTAGCGGTCAATTGTGGCGCCGGAATCGCGTCGTCAGGTTCACTTGTAACTTGAATGTTCTCGCTAGCCTGTGGCGGACCTTGACTGTGAGCTACCAGCGCGCCCAGAACCAACGCCAGCAACATCACGGTGACACCGTGGCGGCGGGAAAATCTTGGCACTGAAGTCTCCATTTAGTTGCCCAAAATGGAAAACCTTGTGCTTTCCACTTCCAGGCTGTCAACAGACATCGTCGCCACATAGTTTCCCGGCTCGAAGGCAAAATCCGCTGGCGAGACATAAAACCAGATGCACTCAAGTGACTTCGAATAATCCGCAGTCCAGCTTACCCTGTATAGGGGAGCAGCGTCTCGACTCCAGTCCACTTGGAAGGTCGTGCCAGCCCGCAATGCCGTAACGCGGGCAGTAACATAAATCCTCTCCGCAGCCGAACTGAATTGCTGAACTTCGCCGGCTGAACAGCCGCTGTTGAGGTCAATCCCGGCTGCCATTGCAAGATTGGACACCTGCATCTCAGCCTCGACGATATCATTCGCCAGGCCGTCATCCATCATGTCGTCTTCCAACGAGCTGCCCATATCGTCCGCGCTAACCACTACCGCTTGCACCTCAGGTGTACCCGTATGATTTGCTCGAAGCGTGGCGCCCAAAGCCACATTTATTTTGGACAGCTCGGCAACGCGCGTACTAGCCGCAACTACCGTCTCGATTGCCATACTCCGCTCAGCGGTGGCTGCCGCCAGGATATCGTCGCTCTCCAAGGCATACATCGTCAGATCTGCTCCTATCGTCGCCACTGAATCGCTGCTGCCAAATGCCTGGCAACCAGCCAACATGAGCAGTCCTGACATCACTGCCGCCCACATCAACGTGCGGTCAATCCTGAGCTTCATAAACTGTCCGAATACCTTTTGAACGGGCTACGACAGCCAAGCGACATTATATCAGATGAAGACAGTCCAGAGATCTTGCCGCCGACAAAATGACGAAGGCCAGCTATGCACTTGTAGCGCGCCAAGCGCTCTGCTAACATTATTTTGATTCGCCCCCGTAGCTCAGGGGATAGAGCACTGGTTTCCGGAACCAGGCGCACAGGTTCGATTCCTGTCGGGGGTGCTAAAGTTGAAAACGGAATACGTTTGCTATGGCACTAATTGATTCGCCGCTAGGGACTCCGTTCTCCTTCCAGCCGCGCCCGAAACTCGTCCATGTTGACCAACGTCTTCTTCAAGCGCGCTTCTTCGGCCGCGAATGCCAGAAGATGGCTTTCCAATGATTCACGCGCTGTGGTGACGCTGTCGTCAGGATTGCCCTTTAACGTGTTGATAAAACTGCGCATGATGCCGTAGTCGCCGCCGCCGTGGCCGCTGCTATCCCGCGCTATGACCGGCACATCTTCTATTACACCTGTAATGTGATGATGCAGCCGAATCTCATGCCCCTTTGAGGAGAAGTTGCCATACAAGGTCGCTTTCGTGCCATCCCAACGCATGGTGCGGCATTCTTCGTCGCCTTGGCCGTTCATCACCAACGTCACTGTCGTACCATCTTCCAACTCCATATTTACGGTCTGATGATCGACCACATCGTTATCACATTTGTAGACGCAGCGTCCGTACCATCCCGTCTTCAATGCCTCCAGACGCGACTCCTTCGTCGGTATCCAGGACACAGCGTTCATGGGCCAGCCAAATCCATCGCGTACGTAGAGCTTCGTCGCATCGTACTTGCAGGATTCAGCCGCCGGGCAGCCATCGGTGCAGCGCTCGGTTGCTCCCTCGGGCGCGTACTCCGGCCGAAAATGCGTCAGGGATCCGAATGAACTCAGATTTACAACCCGCTTCTTCAAAAGCCAGAGCAAAACGTCAAAATCGTGGCAACATTTCGATAGAATCATGGGGCCGGAAGTCGTTTCATTTCGCCAGTTGCCGCGGACGAAGCTGTGCGCCATATGATAGTAGATCAAGTTCTCTCGATGCGTCACACTGATGATCCGGCCGAGCTTGCCCGACAGCACCACATCGCGCAGCGCCTGCCAGAACGGCGTATAACGCAGAACGTGACATACTTGAAGTACACGCCCCGCACTCTCCGCCGCTTGTACCAAACGGACATTTTCTTCCAGCACAGGTGTCATCGGCTTTTCCAGCAGCACATCATAGCCAAGCTCAAGCATCTTCATTGTTGACTCAAAGTGGAAGCGATCCATCGTACAGTTGATAATTGTGGCGGCTTTCTTCTCCTTGCTGGCAACCAGCGATTGCCAGTCCTGGAAGACCATATCGGGAGCGATGTCATGCTGCCCGACAAACCGTTCGCGCCGCACAGGGTTTGGCTCAGCAACGCCGACAACCCGCATCTCGCTTGGATGTTCGATGGCAAAATTGCCGTAGGAGTTTCCACGTCCCCCCGCCCCAACAATAATCGTGTCAATCACGTTCATATTTATCTCCTGTACCATAGCGCTTCGGCTGTGCCTGGATTCTACCTCAACCGCCAAGGGAAAAACTTTTCCCAACTCAATGCAGCCAGTTGGCTGCAACAGTCACTCCATAACATTTATTCATCATTGCTCAGGAAGACCTGAGCTGGCACTTCAGCAACAATCCAAACACATCGTGCAATATGCAGTAAAGTTAATTCATTAATTTGACAAAGCATTGTTCATATAATATACTTCTGTCATCATCTTTACAAACTTCCTGTCAAGCTTGTTTGCTCGGGCAGGATACTAGAAGCTAATATGACCACGTCGCGTAAGACATCTGCGGTCAATCATGAAGTTATGCATCGGATCAATCGCTCGCTTGTCTTAAACAGTTTGCGAAAGAATCCAGCGCAAACTCGGGCTACGCTCTCGTTCCGTACCGGATTGACTCGCAGCGCTATCTCCAACCTCACAGAAGAGCTTATTCAAAACGAAATGATCCACGAGGTCGGGTTTGAAGAATCAACCGGTGGCCGCCGAGGTATCTTGCTGGAATTAAATCCGGAAGGCGCCAGTGCCATCGCCGTCAAATTCAATGCGTCCTCCGTCCAATGCGCGCTGGCGAATCTTGTCGGTGATATCGTCTGGCACAAACTCGTTCCGATGAACTCGACAGACGAATCTCACATTCTTGGTATATGCGAGCGGCTCATCAAGACCGCGTTTGCTCACAACCCGGAGTTTCGACCAGTACTGGGAATAGGCGTGGCCGCGCCGGGTCTCATCGGCGCCGACGGAGACGTGATTTACTCCAAATTCCTGGACTGGCGAAATGTCGCGTTTCGCGAGAAATGGGAAGAAAAGTACGGCGTCCCGGTATGTGTTGACAACCTGGTCAGCCTGGCCGCCTTGGGCGAGAATCACTACGGCAGCGCCATTGAAGACAGCCACTTCATGTTTATCGAAATTGGCTACGGCGCCGGCGCAGGTATCGTCATTGACAGCCAACTTTATCAAGGCAAGAATGGCTTTGCCGGCGAAATTGGTTATATGGTCTTTAGTCACGAGCCTGATCGTCACCATAGTACATCAGACTGGCAGTCGCTGGTAAACATCCCCAGTTTCAACAGAACTGTCCGTCGGCACATCGGGGAGGGCATCGCGAGCGGCCTGGACCCTAAAGACCTTTCATTCAGCCGGCTGCTCAGCGCCTTGCGGACTGGCGACCAAGCTGCCTGCGCCGCCATGCGCGAGATGGGCCAATACCTGGGCATGGCAATCGCCAGCCTCTACAACGCGTTTGACATTCCTGTATTCATTCTTGGCGGCGAGCTCGGGAAAGCATACGCGCCCTTTCTCAGCCACGTTTGCGAGGAAATCGAAAGTCACCTGGTGGTCATGCCACCGAGCGGAATAGACCTTCGCATTTCGCGCCTCCAGCCCGATGCCGCGTTGATGGGCGCGGTCGCTCGTGTGTTTGACAACGCGCTCATCGAACACGCGCCCTTCGTAGTATTCTGACAGAACCTAGGCTTTTCCGGGATATACGAGACGACAAGAAACAGTTAGGAGATGCTTATCGGAAAACTCATATCGCTGTATAACGTTTTAATCGGTACTTCTGCCAATTAGGAGGAACATCCAAATGCTTAAGAGAACTCTGCTTCTGCTGATGCTCGTAGCGTTTAGCATGCTTGCATTCGCTCCAATTCAAGCGCAGGACAACGTGCTCAACGTTGCCTGGCCTTATCAGGTCCCGCCCACCGGACACTTCAACACCTTCGCTTCCGGCGGCATCACCCTGGGCCAATACCAAGATCTGCACGAGCCGCCAATCGCCGTACTCAAGTGGGCGACCGGCGATTATGAAGGCATAATCGCGGAAGAATTTGGCTGGGATGATGACGGCAATTATGTCATCTCTTTAGTCGATGGCGTCAGTTGGAGCGACGGCAGCGCCATGACCGCTGACGACCTGATGGCGACCTTTAACATTTTCCGCCTCCGCGGCGATGCCGTCTGGGCCAATATGAGCGCCATCGAAAAGGTCGATGACAGCACTGTCAAATTCGTTATGGATGCGCCGTCAAGCCTGGCTGAACGCATCATCTTGACCACCAACCTGCGGCCCGCCAGCGTTTTTGGCGACATTGCCGACCGCGCTGCCATGATGGATGCCGGCGACGACGGTAGGGACGCCCTCTTGCAAGAGCTGACCGAGTTCCGTCCCGAAACTCCGGTTTCCGGCGGTCCCTATACCATCCTGCCTGATTCCATTTCCGAAGCTAACCTGATGATGGAACTGAATGCGGGCGGCTTCGCCGGTGGCATTCAGCACTATGACGCGGTGCGCATGTGGAACGGCGAAACCGAAGTGGTCACGCCGCTTGTAATCAACGCGGAACTTCACTACATTACGCACGGCATTCCGCCTACAACCGAGGAAGACTTCGCCAATCGCGGCATCGACATCGTCCGCTCCGGCATGAACAACGGTCCGGGGCTCTATGTCAACCATGCCGTATATCCGCTCAATCTGGTTGAGGTTCGTCAGGCTATCGCCTACGCCATTGATCGCATCCAAAACGGCGTCGTCAGCCTGGGCGATTCCGGCGTAGCGGTCGAATATATGACCGGCATGAGCGACGGCTTGTCCGAAGCTTGGCTCAACGATGACACCCTCGACTCGCTCAACGCCTACGAGCATGACCTGATGAAGGCGGAAGAAATGCTCGCGAGCGTCGGCTTCAGCCGCAATGATGACGGCGTCTGGGTCGATGACAATGGCGATACGCTCTCCTTCGAGCTCACCTTCCCGCAGGAATATGCCGACTGGTCCGCCGCTGCCGAAAACGCCACCGCTCAGCTGAATGACTTCGGCTTCGATATTTCCGCGCGCGGCGTTCAATTCCAGCAGCATCCGCAGGACATCTACTCCAGTACCTTCGAAATGGCGATTCGCAACTGGGGTCTTGGCGATCCCATCCCCGGGCGCAGCTTCTTGCAAGCCTACAATCGCTATAACGGTCAGGGCGAAACGGCAGGCGAAGGTGGCGGCGCCGGCATGAACTTCGACACCAACATCGACTATAGCGGCGGAATGATCAACGTCTTCGATGTGTCAAATGCCAGCTCACAAGGCGTCGAAAAATCCACTCAAGCCGAATTGGTCACGCAGCTGGCTGTGTCCTACAATGAATTGCTGCCGGCCATTCCGCTCTGGGAACGCTACACCAACAATTCGCTGAACCGCAACTTTATCAGTGTGCCGGACTCCAGCGATCCGATCTTCGCCAACTTCGGCGGCGGCGCCGACAACTGGATGACTTACCTCATTCTGACTGGCGTCACTGCGCCGGCCGATATGTAGTTCAGCATTCGCTTTGCAGGCGACGTCCTGCATACTTGGGGGTGGATCTCTGATCCGCCCCTTTGCCAATATTACGCAATAAGCGCGGGCGCTGGAGCCAATAGAAAATGCTTGATAGTGGAGACGCCATTCAAAGCGACGTGCTAAAGATAGCGCCGCGAAACCAATGGCTAGACGCCGTTTACGCTCGTATTCAATCAATTTACAAGAACTACACAGTTCGAGTATTTATTCAAGCCATCCTGACAATTTGGGCCGTAATGAGCATTACATTCGTGCTCGTTCGGTTCATGCCCGGCAACCCTGTCGATGTCCTCATTGAACAAATCCTGACACAGGAAGGCATATCGTATCAGGAAGCCTACGATCGCGTCGCCGCCAGCTTTAACATTGACCCCGACGCGACCTACCTGGATCAATATGTCGTTTGGTTCGGCGATCTGCTCCGCCTTGATCTGGGTACCTCAATAACATCGCCAGGCACACAAATCATTGATCAGATCGCTCGTTTCCTGCCCTGGACGCTTTTCGCGGTTGGATCCGGCCTGCTGATCAGTTTCGTGCTCGGCATCGTTCTCGGCATGATGATGGCCTACTATCGCGATTCCGTCCTGGACCATACGCTCTCGCTTGTCTCCTCATTCTTCACCGGCGTACCCAACTACATCTGGGGCTTACTAATCATTATTGGTCCCGGCATTTCCTGGCACTGGTTTGATGTCGGCGCGGTCCGTGGCACCTATGACCCCGGCCTGACGCCAGGCCTTAACATTGAGTTTATATTCAGCGTTGTCGAGCACGCGCTGCTGCCGATTATTACCTATATCCTAGCCACCTTGGGCGGCTGGATGCTCAGCATGAAAAGCAGCACGACCAGCGTACTCAACGACGATTATGTCAACGTGGCGGAAGCTCGTGGCCTCAAGGACCGGCGCATCATTACTTCGTACGTCGGTCGCAATGCCGCCCTTCCATTATTCACCCAGCTGAGCATCAGCGTCGGCTTTGTGCTGGGCAGCGGCGTCGTTATCGAGGAGATCTTCGTCTATTGGGGCTTCGGGCACTACCTGTTCCAATCGATTACCGTCCGCGATTATACCGCCGTCCAGGGCGCCGTTCTCATTCTGACTATGGCGGTGGTGTTTTCCAACCTATTTGCCGATCTCACTTACGGCCTGCTTGATCCGCGTGTGCGCGTCTCAGGAGAAAAGTAAGCATGAAAGCCCAGTCAACACCGAAGCTCCTGTCCTCAGTAATGGCCGTTCCCCTGTCATTCATCCTTGGAAGTTTCAGATTCATAAATCGTTTGCGCGCAAATCGTGCCGGCTTCATAGGTTTTCTCGGCTTGGTAGGCTACTTCATTTTGACATTCATAATGCCCGCCTTTATTGAGTTTGACGGCGAAGTTAATCTCGACGAAATCGCAGGACCAGTCGGCTCCCGCATTCAACTCGCGGTGCATCGAGACAATGCCGAGCTCAGCAGCTTTGAGCAGTTGGCTGGCAAGACTGTCGGCGTGGTCGATCAGACCGGCGGCCCCAGTTTGATCGCTCCCTTCGCGGACACCATCAATGTAGAGAAATACAGTTGGACGCGCCGGCGCGCTGGACCCGGCATTCGCGCCGCCCTGGTTGATCTCGCCAACAAAGAGATCGATGCCATGCTCATTTTCTCAAAAACAGTCAAAGAGGTTCGCGCAGATTCCGACGATCCCGAGCTGCAAGCGCTGTTTGCCGAGAATATTGTCATCTCAAATCCAGAAATTGGACCGCCGCATTTGCTGGGCACAGACACGCAAGGGCGCGATATCGCGACACATATTGTGCATGGCGGCCGCCTTCTGATTCTGGCCGCTGTCATAGGCGGCGTCATATCGACCCTGATCGCGCTCGTCTTCGGCTCGCTATCCGCTCTTGTTGGTGGCGCGCTCGATAGTGCCTTGACCGCCCTGACCAATCTCGTCCTTGCAATTCCACGCTTGCCGCTGCTCGTCGTCCTGGCCGGTTTTATTCGCTTCGACAACATGCTCTTCCTCGGTGTGCTGATCGGTCTGCTCGGTTGGCCTGCGCTAATGCGTGCCATCCGCGCCCAGGTCTTGAGCCTGCGCGAACGTGATTTCGTCGAAGCGGCGCGCTCGCTCGGCCTTAGCACATCCCACATCATGTTCCGCGAAATTCTGCCTAATATGATCAGCTACGTCATGATCAATTTTATCTTTGCCATCACTTTCGCCATGTACGAGCAGATTGCTTTGGTGGTGCTTGGCCTGGCGCCGATAGATGACTACACCTGGGGAGTTATGCTCTATTTCGGGCGTTCCCGCGGTACCTTGTACAATGTGGACGGCGCCAGCATGGCGCTTTCGCCGGTGCTAGCCATAGCCTTCTTCCAAGTCTGCCTCGTACTATTTGCCCGTGCCCTGGAAGAACTATTCGACCCGCGCTTGCGTGCCGCGGTATAGAGGAAATCAAGATGTCAGAACCGCAGCGCGACGCAGTTCTAAAGGTAGAAGATCTTTCGATCATCTATCGCACAAAACGCGGCGATGTCAAGGCTGTCAGCCATGTCTCTTTCAACTTGGATCCTAGCGAGACCTTGGCGTTAATCGGCGAAAGCGGCAGCGGCAAAACAACGATTAGCCTGGCGCTGATTCGCAAGCTGCCGAGAAACGCAGTTATCACCAATGGGTATATCCAGTATCAGCATGGCGACAATATCCAGGACGTGCTCAAACTGAGCAATCGTCAGTTGCGCGAATTCCGCTGGAACGACTGCGCCATGGTCTTCCAAGGCGCGCAAAATGCCTTCAATCCCGTACTCAAAATCCGCAAGCAATTTGAAGACACAGCCCAATCCCATGGCTGGACCGACAAGGCTTCGATTCGCGAGCGGGCCCTGAAACTGCTTGAGCTTGTCCGGCTCGATCCCGAACGTGTCTACGACTCGTATCCGCATGAGCTCAGCGGTGGCATGAAACAGCGCACACTCCTTGCGCTTGGTGTCTTGCTTAGTCCGCAGATTGTGATCCTGGACGAGCCAACCACCGCGCTCGATATCCTCACCCAGCGCGCTATCATCGATGTACTTAACGAAATGCAGCGTCAACTGCATTTCAGCATCATTTTCATTAGCCATGATCTCTCGCTGGCGGCTGAAATGGCGGACACCGTCGCCACCGTATACGCCGGCGAAATCGTGGAAATCGGACCAGTCAACGATATTTTTTATCGTTCCTTGCATCCCTATACTTACGGCTTGCTCACTTCGGTTCCCACACTCGATTTCTTGCAGGATCGCCTGCAGAGCATTCCCGGTTCACCGCCCAATCTCATCAATCCGCCCGCCGGCTGCAAATTCCATCCGCGCTGCGCCCTTGCAACCGACGCTTGCCACAAGGATAATCCGCCGCTCGTACACGACATCGGAACCCATCTGGCCGCCTGCTGGCACAAAGAGCGCCTGCTCGAAAGCCGGAAGGAGCCGGTCTAGATGACTCAGCCCATTATCGAATTCAAAAATGTATACCGCAGCTTCAAAACGGGGCGGGAAATCGTCCCCGTATTGCAAGACATCAACTTCTCCGTGGAAAACCTGGAGTTCCTCTGCCTGGTGGGCGAAAGTGGCTGCGGCAAAACAACGACGGGCAAGATCCTTTGCGATTTATTGCCGCCTAGCGCTGGCACGGTTGAGTTCGAAGGCAAAGATATCGCCACCCTGCGCGGCGCGGATTACCGTCATTTCCGCCGCTCGGTTCAGATCATCCATCAAGACCCTTACGCTTCGCTGAATCCAACGCATACCGTTGATGAGATGCTAAGCTACCCGTTGCGTACACACCGTCTTGGCCGGGGGCGCCGCGGCGTTCGACAGCGCGTTCACGAATTGCTCGAGCTGGTTGACCTCGCGCCTGTCGAAGACTTCATCGGAAAATACCCGCATCAACTCAGCGGTGGTCAACGGCAGCGCGTCAGCATTGCCCGCGCCTTGACTACTGAGCCTTCCGTCATCGTGGCGGACGAATCCGTTAGCATGGTGGATGTATCCATCCGTATCGGCTTGCTGAAGATGATGATGGATTTGCGTGATCGGCTGGGAGTGACCATCGTCTTCATCACTCATGACTTGGCGCTGGCGAAGTATTTTGCCTGGAACGGGCGTATCGGTGTCATGTATCTCGGTCGCCTGGTTGAGCTCGGCAGAACGCAGGACATCATCCGCCAACCCCAGCATCCTTACACTAGAATTCTGCTTTCCGCAATTCCTGAACCCGATCCTGAAAAGACGCGCAACAAGCAGCATATTCAGCTCCGCAGCGAAGACATCCCGCGCTTGACCGAGTTGCCGCCCGGCTGTTCCTTCCATCCACGCTGCCCTTGGTACGTCGAGGGCGTCTGCGATCAAATCGTGCCCGAGCTCGTTTCACTGCCGCAAGCAGACACTGAGGCGGAAGTCGCTTGTATCCCCTTGGAACGTGGACAAGAGTTGGTGCTGCATGACGCCTAGCATCTTGAAGGCATTCTATACAATCGCCGTATTCATCATCGGCGCCTCCATCGCCATACTCTTCGTTGTCAAGCCCGATACGGCCGAATACGTCGTCACCATCTTGTCGATCGGCGTCGGTTCGCTACTCCTGCTTTTGGTCGCGATTACCAACTGGTTTCTGAATCGGTGACCGCGCCGGCCGGCAGCGAATAGGTTGCGCCATGTTTGCAGAATTGACCATTGGAGTGGATATCGGCGGGACAAAGACGGCAATTGTCGTTGCCGATCGTCTAGGAACCGTCCGCGAAGCAAAAGTCCTGCCGACGCAGCCGCGCGGGTCATTTACCAACACAGCGGATCGCATAGCGGACCTGCTCAGCGGCTATCTCAAAAACTACAGCGCTATCTGCGGAATCGGCATTGGCGTACCCGGCCCAGTCGACCTCGAGCGGGGAATCGCTTTGCACACCGCCAATCTGGGCTGGAGAAATGCCCCGATCCGCGACGCCATCTGCAGTCGATTGGCGCACTGCCCGCCCATCTATATCGAAAACGACGTCAACGCAGGCGCCATCGGCGAACAGCGCTTTGGGGTCGCCCAGGGCCTGGCGGATTTCGTCTATCTCAACATCGGCACGGGCGTAGGCGGCGCGGTCATGAGTGACGGCCGGCTTATGCGCGGCGCTTCCAAATCGGCAATGGAAATCGGCCATGTCTCCCTCGATCCGATAAACGGGCGCCAATGCCCGTGCGGCCAACGCGGCTGCGTGGAAATGTCGATTTCGGGAAAAGGCATCCTTGCCCACGCGCGTCAACACATCGATGCATTCAGCGACAGTTGCCTCTCCGCCGAAACACTCTCTACCTTCGAGATTATCCGCGCTACCGAACAAGACGACCCACTGGCGATCCACGTTATGAAAGAAGCGGCCGAAGCGCTCGGCATAGCCTGCGCCTGGTGCATCAACCTTCTTAATCCGGGGCGAATAATTCTGGGCGGCGGACTCATCCACGCGACCTGGCATTTGCTGCAAGCGAAAATGCTGGCGGTTATTCGCGAACGCAGCCTGCCGCTGAATTACCAGTCAGTCACGATATCACTCTCGAAACTGACGGACGGCGCATTGGGAGCATCTGCATTGGTCTGGTATCACCATAATTAGGGAGTTTTCAGATGAGAATTGCTATTGGAGGCATTGCCACCGAAAGCTGTACCTTTTCACCATTGCCGACTACCTCGGCTGATTTCCGCCTGATACGACAGGGCGACCAGCAATTTGATGAATTGTACCCATTTCTTTCGGCCTTCCCCGAAGCTGAATTCTTCGGAACGGTGACGGCGAAAGCCATGCCCGGCGGACCGGTTGAAGCCAGCGCCTACACCACAATCAAAGCAGAACTTCTCGAGCGCCTGCAAGCACTGCTGCCACTCGACGGCTTCTATCTGGATATGCACGGCGCCATGTACGTTACCGGTATGGAAGATGCCGAGGGCGATTGGATCGGCGCCATCCGCGCCCTTGTCGGTCCCGATTGCCTCATCTCCGCCAGTTATGATTTGCATGGCAACGTCTCAACACGCATCATGTCCAACCTCGATATCATCACCGGGTATCGAACCGCTCCACACATTGATTACCTGGAAACGCGAGAACGAGCGGTCGCTCTTCTCATGCGTTGCCTCCGTGAAAACATCCGCCCGCACAAGGCCTTCGTCAAGATTCCCGTCGGCCTCCCGGGCGAGAAAACCAGCACAGAGTGGGAACCGGGCCGCTCACTGTATCAGGCCGTCCCGGCGCAAATTGATGGCGACGCTGTCATGGACGCCACCATTCAAGTCGGTTACGTATGGGCTGACGAGCCGCGCATGACCGCCTGCGCCATTGCCATCGGCATGGACGAATCCGCCATCGCCGCCGCGGCAAGTCGTCTCGCCGAGCAATACTGGCAAAGTCGCGCAGACTTCCGCTTCGGCGTCGAAGCGCTTTCGGTTGATGACAGCATCCGACGAGCCATGGGTGAAAACGTGAAACCGGTCCTCATCAGCGACTCGGGCGACAATCTCACCGCAGGCGGCGCCGGCGATGTGACATGCTTCCTCGAGCGCGCCCTAGCGCTTGAAACTCCCGACCTTGTCTACGCCACCATGTTTGACGCCGAAGCCGTTTCCCATTGCCTGGAGGCCGGCGCCGGCGCAGTCGTCAGTCTCGAAATTGGCGGAAAGCTTGATCATCAAATCTCACAGCCGCTGCCGATTACCGGAACCGTCGAATTTATCAAACCCGACGAGCGCAACCCCCAAGTCGTGCTTAACTCGGCTGGTATCCGCGTCATCCTGACGGCCAAGCGTACATCTTTCCAGCAGCGCCAGCAATTCCTCGACTTGAACATCACGCCCGAAGACCATCAAATCGTCGTCGTCAAAATCGGCTATCTCGTGCCGGAACTCAAAGCGATGGCGAAGCAAGCCTACCTGGCGCTCTCCCCCGGCGCCGTCAATCAAGACCTTCTGGCCCTGACATTCACCCGCATCAGCCGCCCATGCTTTCCCTTTGACGCGGACATGCAATGGACGCCTCTGGTCGAACTCTTCTAAATGCCCTTGCGGATTCCCTGCTCACGCAGGCCTGTCCCTATGCCAACCGTATTCGGGATTGGTAAATTCCAACTACACGATAATTTCGCCAACCAAACAATATAACACTGTGCCCTCTGTGTCCTCTGTGGCGAAAAAATCTGTGCCGTGTTTGCTAAGTAGGACTATATCCGCGATATTAACCACTCCTCCGTATTGGGAATGGTGAATTTCAAGGAGATAGAAGGAGATAGAATGAAGACTACACTGGCTCAAACTCGCCGGAAAACTCCCTTCTCCAATGCTTTGGGGAAGGGCCGGGGATGGGGTTAGAAAAGGGCATATCCGCGATGTTAACCACTCCTCCGTATTCCAAATGTGGTAGAAGACCGTCATCCTCTGGTATACTTGCCCTGCACGACAGTCTGTAAATATGCACTTCGTAAGCAAATGAAACAGGAGCTCAAAAATGCAAAAACTTATACGCGTCCTCTTTCTTGTGGTATTCGTCTCGCTATTCGCGGTGGCTGCGAGCGCGCAAGAAGGCGGCATTCTGATCGGTACAAACTTCGGCGGGGACCCCACCACCATTAATCCCTTGCTCACCAACAACACTGTTGATTTAGCCCTTACAGAATTCCTCTTCCCAAGCCTTTACAACATCGACCCCGAAACACGCGCGCCCATGAGAGGCGGCAGAAACGATCAAGACAACGGGCTCGCCCTGGATTGGACGATCTCCGACGATGGCTTGGTCTACACCTTCACCCTGCGTGACGATGTCACCTGGAACGATGGCACTCCTGTGACCGCCCATGACTACAAATTCACCTACGATGCGCTTGCCAGCGGGGAAACATCATCGCCGCGCGCCGGTGTCCTGCAGAGCATTGCGGGCGTTGAAGCGTTGGACGACACGACCCTTGAGGTATCACTGAGTTTGGCTTCCTGCCGTGTTATCGAAGAGTTGGACGACTTTGGTATCTTGCCGCAGCACCACATTGAGCCCCAGCTCGACGGCAGCTACGCCGCAATCGACGAGTTGGAATACAACAAGAATCCCAACGTTACCTCCGGCGTCTTCAACTTCGGCGTCCTCGTGCCCGATGAGCAGACCAGCTTGATCCGCAATGACAATCACTTGCTGCCAGTTTCGCCGGAAGGTTACATCATCCGCAACGTTCCCGACCAGTTGGTCGGCATTGAGCAATTCCTGGCTGGCGAGGTAAATTCGGTCGGTACTGCCGGCTCGGCATCCGTCCCCGCCACCCGCATGCAGGAATTCCGCGACCGCGCTGAAGCCGGTGAATTCCAGATCTATGAATATGTAGATGACGGCCTGACATTCGTCGGCTTCAACCTTGCCGACCGCAACAATCCGGTCAACGGCAACGACGACGACGGCAATGTCATGGACCAGGGCAAGCACTCGCTCTTCGGTGATGTCCGTGTACGCCAGGCGATCGCGCAAGCCGTCAACTATGCTGATATCATTGAAGGCGCCGCCGAGGGCGAAGCGGTCCAGGTCAACAGCTTCGGTACGCCCGCGCTGTGGGGCTACGATTCCAGTATGGAGCCTTGGGAATACAATCCCGATGCGGCGCTGGCGCTGCTGGCGGAAGCTGGCTTCGTCGACCACGATGACGACTCCAGCACCCCGCTGGTCGCTACCGAAGATGCCCTGTACGCCGAAGCCGGCGCTGAGTTCAGTTTCGAGCTGCTGACCAACTCCGGCAACCTGGTGCGTGAAGCGGCCGGCACCGTCATCCAGGATCAGTTGAGCCAAATCGGCATTGCCGTCGATTTCCAGACTCTGGAATTTGGCGCGCTGGTGCAATTCCTGCTCGGTCAAGACTTTGACGCCATCATGATCGGCTTCACCAATCTTGACCAAGATACTGATGCGCGCGACGTCTTCACGCCAATTGGTGATGTAGTCGGCGGTGGCTTCAACTTTGTGTCCTACAGCAACCAGCGCGTCACCGAACTCTATGACCAGGCGCTTTCCTTGCCCGGCTGTGACTTCCACGAGCGTCAAGCGCTCTATCACGAAGTAAGCCGCATCCTGCACGATGAACTGCCCTGGTGGTGGCTCTTCGCGCCCTTCTCAATGTACGCCGAATCCAATGCCGTGCAAAACTGGAATCCCTACGCCGAAGTCCGCTACGCTAACATGGCAGATATAGCCATCACGCCCTAGCCTTCGACTGTAGATATATAAGAGAGCGCGCTGGCAATTCGCCGGCGCGTTCTTTACTTAACATAAGCGGCCTCTTTTTATCTGGAAAATATAATGTTCAAATACGTCGTCCGCCGCCTCGTACAATCCATTCCAACATTCTTCGGCATCACGCTTATTTCTTATCTACTGCTTTGGCTGGCGCCCGGCAGCGTCGTCGAGCGGCTCTATTTCGCGCCGAATATCACTGCTGAAACCCGCGCGCTGCTGGCTGCGCAACTCGGCATAGACGATCCCTTCCATATCCAATACCTGCGTTGGCTCACCGGCGATGACTGGCTGCGCTGGGACTCCGACGGCGACGGCATCGCCGATCGATCTTTTGCCCTTCTCATGCCGCTGGATGAAGACGGCGATGGTATTCCAGAGCCTCCCGGCGAAAACTATGGCATCCTTCGCGGTGACTTTGGACGCTCGTTCATCAAGAAAAAACCCGTTCTTGAAATCTTCATGGCCAACTTGCCCGCCACACTCGAGTTGGGCGTCGCCGCTATCTTATGCTCAATCGCGATCGGCATACCCGTCGGCGTTATCTCCGCCGTGACCAGAGGCCGCTTCTTTGATAATGTCTCGCGCGTCATGGCCGTCATATTCGATGCCGTGCCCAATTTCTATCTGGGTTATATTCTCCTGTTTATCTTCGGCGTAATGCTGGATCTTGTTCCGCTGGGCGGGCGCTGCGTACCGAACCTCTATGGCGTATGCCCCGCCCTCTTCGAGCGCTTCACCTATCTGATCCTGCCCACCTTTGTTTTGGCCGCAGGATTCATAGCTCTCTTTTCGCGCTATATCCGTACATCGACCCTCGAAGTTCTGAGCCAGGATTATATCCGTACGGCGCGGGCCAAAGGTCTGGCGCCTCAAGTTGTAAACTTCCGCCATGCTATGCGCAACGCCATGATCCCTGTCGCCACGCTCCTCGGTCCTATCATTACAAACGTCTGGGCCGGCGCCATCGTCGTCGAAACAGTATTTGCCTGGCCCGGCGTTGGCCGCATCACCTTTACCTCGGCCATCCAGCAAGATTATCCTGTCGTCATGGGCGTCGTAATCTTTGCCTCCCTTGGCACAATCCTGGGCTTTCTCTTGTCTGACATCCTCTACGTGCTCATAGATCCGCGCATTCGCATTCTCTAGGAACCGGCGATGGACAAGGACAAAGCTACGACCAAATTCAAGGCGGATGCGGTTCTGCAAAGCAAGTCGCTGACCGACCAGGCCCTCGGCCGCTTATGGCGCGACCGGCTCTCCATGGTTGCCATCAGCATCCTGCTTTTCCTGACTCTCGCTTCTATCGGCGCCCCTTTCATTACCGGCGTCCTGGGCGTCGATCCCAACACTACCGATGCGTCAGAATCGAAATATCTGCCCATATTCAGCGAAGGCCACGTTCTCGGCACAGACAATCTCGGTCGGGATCACCTGGCGCGGCTACTCTACGCCGGCCAAGTCTCACTCTTCATCGGCTTCATGTCCGCCTTCCTCGCCCTCGGCATCGGCGTGACTCTCGGCATCATTACCGGCTACTTCGGCGGCATAATCGACGACCTCGTCAACTGGATTATCACCACGCTTAACTCAATACCAGGTCTCGTGCTGCTCATTGTGATTTCCGCGGTCTTCAAACCGGACGCCAATTCGCTGATTCTGGTCATCGTCTTCCTTACCTGGACCGCAACAACCCGGCTGGTGCGCGGCGAGACCCTGTCCATCCGTTCACGAGAATACATCGTCAGCGCGCAAGCCATCGGCGCTTCCAGCCTCCGCATTATGCGGGTGCATATTCTGCCTAATGTATTTTCATTGACCATCGTTACGCTGGCCCGCAACATCGGCATCGTCATGCTCATCGAAGCCGCTTTGAGCTTCTTGGGCTTGGGCGTGCAGCCGCCGACCGCCACCTGGGGCAACATGCTCAGCAAATCGCGAGAATTCATCACCAAGGCGCCCCACTTGATGGTATTCCCCGGCTTGCTGATTACAGTCGTCGTACTCTGCCTCTATGTGCTGGGCGACGGCTTGCGCGACGCCTTCGATCCCACCGCGACTGATTAAAGCGCCGAGTCGGTCGAAAAGCGGTACACAGTCGTGGACTCGAAGCGTTCGCCCGGTCGCAGCGCCGTCGACGGAAATTGCGGCTTGTTCGGCGAATCCGGGAAATGCTGCGTCTCCAGCGCCAAGCCATCGCTCTGCCGATACAGTCGTCCGCTGCTGCCAACAAGCGTCGAATCAAGTACATTCCCTGCGTAGAATTGTACGCAGGGCTCAGTCGTCCATACTTCCATGACACGCCCTGTCCGTGGCTCGTAGACTCGCGCGGCGAATCCGAGCTCGCCTGCCGCCAGACCGTCACGATTCAAAACAAAATTGTGGTCGTAGCCCTTTGCCATCAATATCTGCGGATCAGCTGAGCGCTGGCCGGGCCCTATCGCCTTGGGCAGGCGAAAGTCAAATGGCGTACCCGCAAGCGGCGAAATCTCACCGGTCGGGATCTGACTCGCGTTGGTAGGCGTATAATGATCGGCGTTCAAGGTCAAGATATGGTCGTAAATCGTGCCTTCGCCTTCGCCCATCAAATTGAAGTAACTGTGATTGGTCAGATTGAGCACGGTCGGCGCATCAGTGACAGCCGCGTAGTCAATTCGTAAGCCGTTGTCTTCACCCAGGCTGTATCGCACGGTCACATCCAATGTGCCCGGATATCCTTCTTCACCATCCGGGCTGGTATACGACAACTCGACGGCTTCATCAACCTCCCGCGCTGCCCAAACGCGCTTGTCAAAGCCCACCTCGCCGCCATGCAGCGAAGTTGTGCCGTCCTGCTTAAACAACTGATACTCGACGCCATCAAGCGCGAATTTGCCGCCACCTATGCGATTGGCATACCTGCCGGTGATGGCGCCAAAATACGGGTGACCCGCTTCGTATTTCGCCAGACTGTCGAATCCAAGGGCCACATTAGCGGACCGGCCCTTTCGGTCGGGAACACTGATCTCAGTAAGGATCCCACCATAGGTGATGAATTTGACTGCCATGCCGGATGAATTCGATAGCGTGAAGCTATCGACACGCTTGCCATCCGCCGTTGTACCGTAACTCGTCATCTCACAGCCCTTCCCGCTTCATACGAAACCTTCGCCAATCTTATCGCATTCTCCAAGACCCACAACACCGGCAAGACCTTGCTGCCAGCCGGAGCGCTTATTGCGCAAGCCCCCGGGACGCGCAGACACATTTCCCGTTAACGCGACAGACGAGACAAGCTACAATGAAGACCGCAAATCAATAGTGACGGGAGCAACCCATGAAATATCGCCCATTCGGACGTACCGGCGTCATGGTCAGCGAATTATGCCTTGGCTGCATGAACTTCGGCGGACCTACGTCGGAAGTTGACAGCTTCGACATGATCGATCATGCCCTCGACGCCGGCATCAACTTCTTTGATACCGCCAATGTATACTCACGCGGCGGCAGCGAGACGGTCGTCGGCAAGGCGCTGCAGCGAAATGGAAAACGCGACCGCATCGTCCTCGCCACCAAAGTCCACGGTCGCATGGATGATGACGATATCCTGTCCGCTGGCAACAATCGCCGCCATATCATCCAACAGTGCGAAGCCTCGCTGAAACGGCTGCAAACCGACTACATCGACCTCTACCAATTGCACCGCGCCAATTCAGACATCCCGATCGATGAGACTCTGCGCGCCCTCGATGACCTTATCCGCGCCGGCAAAGTCCGCTATATCGGCACAAGCACCTTCCCCTCCTGGCGCGTTTTGGAGTCGCTCTGGGTATCAAAAGAGCTGGGACTTAACCGCTTCGTCAGTGAACAGCCGCCCTACCATCTTCTCGACCGCAGCATCGAGCGTGAGATGATTCCCATGGCGCAGTCCTACGGGATAGCCATCATTCCCTGGTCGCCGCTGGCGCGCGGTTTCCTGACCGGCAAGTACAAACGTGGCGAACCCATCCCGGGCGATAGCCGCTTCGGCTCCGATTCCGGACGCGGCGCCGCAGTCTTGCGCCGGCGCGACCAGCATTTCACCGATGTCGCCTTCGACGTGCTAGATCTGGTTCAGGAACTCGCTGCGGGAAAAGACTGCAGCGCCAGTCAACTTGCCCTCGCCTGGGTCAATAGCAAGCCCGGTGTCACCAGCCCCATTATCGGTCCCCGCACAATGGCTCACCTTGTCGACAATATCGGAGCGACCGACGTGGAATTGAGCGCCGATGACCACTCCCGACTCGATGCTTTGGCCGAACCCGAACTGGCCACCGTGCCTTATTATCACGGCCGCATGGTCAATTTCAGTCCGAATGACCACGCCTGGCTCTAAACACTTCATAGCTCGGCGTCAGAAAGCAAAGACGGCGTCAACCAGGCGCCGTCCGGGTCTCCATTTTCCGCGATCTCTGCCAGTAGAATGTGCCTGTCGAAGCATGCGACCGCGGTAGATCTATACGCTGCCGCCGAGCGGCTCCTTCTTGATCACCATCAGTCTGTCGTACTCGTCGCGAGACTTGTAATACTCATCGAGCGGATAACAGCCCGATACCATGCCGTTGCGCGGCGCCGTCGTGCAATCGCTGAAAGTGCGGCAGATGCGTTTTCGCTGCAAGGTTCGCCCGGCCAGCAAATCAGCCGGCAACTCCGGATAACTCAGCGCCATCCGCCCCAAGCCGACCAAATCGGCCATCCCATCGCGCACTGTCGACTGCGCCACATTCGGCAGCCAATCCTGCAAATAAGAATAGCCCGAACCCACAATAGTCAGATCCGGGTATGCCGCCTTCAGCTCGGCCGTAATCTTGATCTGCCGCGCCACGCCCACCAGCGGATCCTCCGGCAGCAAATATCCATCGGACGGCGGGAAAACCGCTGGGCGCTGAATATGAAAGTTGTAATACGGACTGCCTGCCGTGATACATACCAGTTGAATATCCAGCTCGCGCAACAACTCAAGGAACCGAAAGGGCTCCGCCAGATCATAGCCGACGCCGGTGCCATCGCCGCCAAAGGCATACGAATAGACACTGCCGTCACTAGGATAAGGTTCGCCGATGCGGTCCGCGCCAGGTCGGAAAGGAGCCCAGTCCACGGCGCTAAGCCGGACACCGATGTCCAGTCCCGGCGCTTGTCTACGAATCAGCTTGACCGTATCGCGCAAGAATCGCGTACGATTCTCGAAGCTGCCGCCATAATTGCCGCCACGATCCACCGCGCTTAGAAACTCATGCCCCAGATAGCCGTGACAATGTTTAATATCGACAAAGTCATAACCCGCTTGCTGTGCCAACACTGCTGCCCGACCGGAATCTGCTATCAGACGCTCAACATCGTCATCGGTCATGACGCAGCCGTCATCGTCCAATTCAAACTTTGCATCTAAGATGGGATGCCGATACAGTACGCGCGGCTCCAGCTTGGCGCTGTTCGGTCGACAAAAACGTCCCGAATGCGTCAATTGCAATCCCACGTACACATCATCCGCCTTGTCGAAGCTCGCTCCGTGCGCCTCCAGCAATTCCTGCCGCAACTCAGCCAGACTACCCGCAGTTGACTCGTTGATGACCAACTGTCGGGCATTGGCGCGCCCATCATGCCGGACAGCAACCGCCTCCCCGCCCCAGATCAGCTTGGCGCCACTCTTGCCAAAACGCCGCCAGCGCCGCCGCGTCAATTCTGTCGGCCGACCATCAACAGTGCCATCCCAGCCCTCCATCGGCAGCACCGCAAAGCGATTTGCCAGTTCGCGGTCGCGATAAGTGTAGCTGCGCGCTAGCGGCGACGTCTCGCCACTCAATGCAACAGCATCAACCGGCAAATCCGCCCCCACCAACGCGCAATATTCGACGAATTGCTCGTAAGTTCGCAGTTGCGCTACCCGCTTGTACGCCATCGTCTAACCCTCGCGCAATACGCCAAGCCGCTCAGCAATATCACGCAATATCGCAATATCACTGTCCGGCCGCCGCGCTGAATCACGATGCGTCTGATTCGAATCGATCCAGCCCCGCAGCTTCAGAAACTGCGCCGCCGAATGCTTGTAGGCCGGCACCGGCGGGCGAAACGCCAGAAAGCCCAGGTATTGAATCAAATCGTTCAATTCGTAAAAGCCGGGATCGCCAGCCAGCCACATCGTGTCTCGCCGCGCAAATAAATCCGGCACAAACGTGCTCAGCCCCAACAGATAATCGCTGCCATAAATGACCATATCCACCGCCAAGTCATTACCGGTGAAGACCTTGAAATCCGGCCGTACCGCATCGCGCATAAGAATCCGCTCCCATTCCAGCTGCCGGCTCAACGACGAATGCTTCGCGCCCACACAAGCGCTGATGCCCATCAAGCCGCGGTAAGTCTCGAGGTCGTAGATCGCGCCAAAGGGTGCGAACATCGTGCCCAGTTCAAAGGCGATGAAACGCTCCGTCTTCGCCGAGATTGTTTCATAGGCGCGCACTATTTCATTTCCGCTTTGCTGTGTAAGTCCGTAAGACTGAAAGACAATCGGTGTACCGCCATACTGCTGAATGCTCTCGACCTGGCTGAAGTAGGCATCGGCGTTGAAGGCGTCGCCGCTTCTGTCGGCCACAAATGCGCCCGCCACATACTCTCCGCCCGCCAAAACCTCCTGCGTCAATCTCAGCACACGCTGACGTTCTTCCTCGCTGATAAAATTAGCATAACCCGTGTCCATGTTGACCGCCGGCGTCAAGCCCGCTTCAGCTGTCCGCCGCACATGATTCACCAGACCCGCCCAGTCGATCTCGAAGTTGTCTTTGAAAGGCAGCAAGATGGCCGAAATCCCGGTAATCTTACGCTTGGGACGTATCATTTCACGCGGGTCTATCGCCATTTCCAATAGCTCAGTCATTTCGAAATCCTCACTAACTTAATCGCAACTTTCATATAAAGAATCGCGCATACAAAACGCGGTCACGAATCAACTATCTGACCAGCATCTCCCTACTCATTCTCCGGCGAAATGGCATCCACTGGCTTGATCACAAAACGCGGATTCTCTTTCAACAACCCGATATCTTCTCCATCACGCGACGCCCGAACATCATCTCGATGATACTGCACGGCGTATCCTAGTCGCGGCTGGTCACTGCTGTTAGCTCCCGATCCATGCAGCGTCAAGCGCGTAAACTCCACCGCGTCGCCCGGCATCATGCGCAGCGGCAAGAAATCCCGCGGCTCCACAGCCACCGTCCGATGGCCATCTTTGTCTTCGCTCTCAACCGAATCAATAGTACCTTCCAAATGCGACGATGGCGCCACTTGCAGGCAGCCATTTTCCGGCCTCGCCTCCATCAGCGCGAACCAAATGTTGATGCCCGGCCCGTCAAATCGCGTATATTGATTGTCCTGATGAAAATGGAAGCGGCCCCCGCCAACACCGCTCTTCACCGCCGTGAATGGCAAGTAGAGGCTGGACGGACCGCCCATCAATTGCGCGGCGATCGCATTTAGTCCTTCGCTGTGGATCAGGCGCGCCATCGTCCAATCAGCCAAATATTGCCGGCTCTGGCGCAACTTATCTTTTGAAGTCGTCGCCCGGCGCAAGTCCTCCCGGCTGATGCCCAAGCCTTCCATCACCTGCAAGACTTCCTCAGCCAGCGCCGCCGCGTCTTCCCGGCGAATCAAACCGGGCAACGATAGATAGCCGAATGTCCGGTAGAACTGAACCTCGTTCTCCGTCAATTCTCTATATCGTAAAATTCCAGGGAGTGGTGAATACTGTTGATATAACAACTTCGACCTTGCCATCCAAAAACCTCTGTGCCCTCTGTGTCTCTGTGGTGAATCCCCCTTATGGAATCCGGAATATGTCCTGTGTCTTTGAAATTCACCACTCCCAAATTTCATGGGCCATTGCCGCGCTTCTCCTTAGGTCACGTAGCGCTCAAGCCATCTGCGCCAGTCGATCCGGTGTGACCTCCCAGCGAAGTTCCCCCGTCGACAGATAGAGCCGAAGTTCGTCCAGCATCAATTCACCCAGGCGGCGCGTATCGTTTTCGCCGATCGCCCCGGCAATATGCGGCGTCATCACCACGTTCGGCAAGTCATACAACGCTGAATCCGGCCCCGGCGGTTCGGGATAGGTGACGTCAAGCAGCGCCGTGATATCCGGCCGCGTTCTGAGTACCGCGCACAGATCGTCCTCACAGACCAGCGCGCCCCGCGCCGTGTTTATGAATGTACTATACGGCGGCATCAATTCCAATAATCGGCGGCTCACCATGCCTTCCGTTTCCGGCAGCCAGGGCGCATGCAAGGACGTCACCTGCGATGTTCTGAACAGCGTCTCCATATCAACCAGCTTGGCGCCCAATGCAGCCGCTTCCTCCCCGTCAATAGCGGGATCTACGACAACGATTTCCGGATCGAAGGGCTGCAGCAATCGGCAGACATGCCGCCCAATCAATCCCATGCCAATCAGGCCCACTCGGCTGCGGTACAAACCCGAATATTCGCGGCTCTTGTCGACGAACCGCCGCTCGCGCCACACCCGTTCGATCTCGCGCCAAACACCTTTAAGCGAAAGCAATATTTGTCCAACACAAAATTGCGCCACTGAAATCGCATTGGCATCGGCCGCGTGCGTGATCCTCACGCCCCTCGACCACATCTCGGCGGTCGCCACACCTTTGATCGTGCCGGCGCCATAGAATATCGCCTGCAATTTCGGCGCAAGATCTAGAAATTCAGCATCTGTAATCGGGCAGCTCCACGAGCTCATCAAAACTTCCATATCGCGCATGACGTCTGGATTGGCGCGCGCGCTCGCCTCGTCCATCGGTTCCGCGATCAATTCAACACCGGCGGCGATGGCATCATACACCGGCGGCGGGTAAACGCGCTGCCGTATCACATCGTCCAATATGAATAGTGCCTTGGGCATACATCCTCCACGAATCTTGACCCTGGCGCCCGCCCATGACTTTTTATTCTGGCGCCTGATCGCGCTTGCGCCTCAGTTTCAAAACGCAGTGTCCACAGCGGTCTACAACAGACGACTACGCCGCACTCGTAAGCAGCAATCAAGATAGCATATAATATCATCGAATCGTCAAATAGCTTGAGACTAAAGCCATGCAAGTCAGATTCGGCTACCGCGACATCACTTTCCCTAGCGAAGCTCTTGGTCAACTGCGCGAAAGTCACACATTGCTCGGTGATGCGGAGGCGCTCTGGCAGCGCTACGGCGAAGACGGCTACCTGCTGCTCCGCAACCTGATCGACCGTAGGACCGTTCTCCAGGCCCGCGAGACCGTGCTGGAGCATATGCAGGCGCATCAAGCCCTGCAATCCGATCGGCCTCTGCTGGAAGGCGTCATGCCACGCGGCGGCAAGAACGTGCCCATGATGGGCGGCAAAGGCATTGCCCATAATCCTGCCGTGCTCGCGGTATTAGAGCATCCGGCGCTCTTTGCGCTTTTTGAAACGCTATTCGCCGAGCCGGCGCTGACCTACCCCTATAAGTGGCTGCGCGCCGTCGGCAACGAGCAATATACCGGCGCTCACTTCGACTTCGTCTATATGGGGCGGGGCTCGGGCAATCTAAACACCGTCTGGATCCCATTCGGCGACCTGTCCATCGCCCAAGGCACACTCGCCATCTGCCGCGGCTCCCATAACCTCGACAGCTTCGCCCGCATCCGCCATACCTACGGCAGAATGGATGTCGATCGCGACGGCATTGAAGGCTGGTTCGAGCGCGATCCGCTGCAAATTATCGAGCGCTTCGGCGGTCAGTGGCTCGGTAGCGATTATCGCGCCGGCGATGTCATCCTCTTCACTATGCACACCATGCACGCTTCGACCACCAACCTGAGCAACCGCTTCCGGCTCAGTTGCGATGTGCGTTACCAGCCCGTCAGCGAGCCAGTAGACGAGCGTTGGAGACGCGGCGGCTCCGGCCACTCTGCTAAAACCACGCGCGATATGGCATCGGCGCGGGCGGAATGGGGCGTCTAACCCTGACGACTATAATGATCCTAAGAAAGAGGGCTGATTCATGCTGATTTCTGAAATGAACTGGATGCAAGTTGAGCAATACCTGAAAAACGACGATCGCTGCATCTTGCCCACCGGCAGTACCGAGCAGCACGCCTATCTCAGTCTGACCGTCGACACGATTCTCTCCTCCCGCCTCGCTCAAGACGTAGGCGAGCTGGCGAGTGTCCCGGTTTATCCGGTAATCCCCTACGGCTTGGCGCATCAATGGACCGCCTTCCTCGGCACCGTCACCCTGCGCATTCAGACCTATCTGGCCCTTATCCGCGATGTCCTGGACAGCATTCGCCGCGCCGGCTTCCGCCGCATTCTGCTCTTAAACGGCCATGGCGGAAACGAGCCCGCCCAAGGCATGCTGCGCGAGTGGATGATGGACAATCCCGACTCCACCGTGAAATGGCATAACTGGTACAACGCGCCCAAGACCTGGCAGCAGGTTCTGGCGACTGACCCCCTCTGCTCCCATGCCTCCTGGATGGAAAACTTCCCTTGGACCCGGCTCGAAGGCATCGCCCTGCCCACAGAACAAAAACCTCTTACCGATCTCAACACCTTATCGCGGCTCACGCCACAGCAAACGCGCGAGCAGTTGGTCGACGGCAATATGGGCGGCTACTATCAACGTTCGGACGAAGAGATGCTGGCGATCTGGCGAGTGGCGGTGGACGAAACACTCGCGCTTCTAAAAGGAGACTGGCAATAATGACTATCCTGATTTGGGGCGCGGGCGCGATCGGCGGCGCTTTAGGCGCCTACTTGATACGAGGCGGGCACACAGTCTCCTTCGTCGACATCGTCGAAGCTCACGTCAACGCCATCAATCAATCTGGACTCAAGATCACCGGTCCGGTCGATCAGTTCACGGCGCAAGCCTCGGCGCGCTTGCCAGAAACCTTGACCGGACAATTCAAGACGATTCTGCTCTGCACAAAGTCGCAACACACCAGAGCAGCGCTTGCTGCCCTCGCGCCCTTCCTGGCTGACGATGGCTTCATCGTCTCCGTGCAAAATGGCTTGAACGAGCTGCTAATCCGAGAGACCGTCGGCGCAGAGCGCACTATTGGCTGCTTCGTCAATTTCAGCGCCGATTACCACGCGCCCGGCGAAATCCTCTTCGGCGGCCGCGGCGCAGTCGTCCTCGGCGAGCTTGACGGCGCCATCACCGACCGTCTCCGGAATCTGGAAGCTATCTTTCGAGACTTCGACGAAAACACGCTGATGACCGATAATATCTGGGGCTACCTCTGGGGCAAAGAAGCCTATGGCGCAATGCTTTTCGTCTCCGCCTTGACACATCAATCCATCGCCGAAGCACTCGCCGATCAGCGCTACCGACACCTATATATCCGCGCTGCGCAAGAAATTCTGCAACTCGCTGACGCGCTTGACATTGAAGCTTACGGCTTCAACGGCTTCGAACCGGCCGTCTTCCTGGCGAACGATCTTGGCGGCATCAATAAGTCTCTCGACATGCTGGTCGCCTTCAACAAGCTCTCCGCCAAAACCCATAGCGGCATCTGGCGCGATCTTGCCGTACGCAAGCGCGAGACTGAAGTCATCATGTACGAGCCGCTGCTGGCGCAAGCCGATGCTGCCGGTCTTGACATGCCCCTAACCCGTCGCTGGATAGACATGATTCACGACATCGAAGACGGCAAGCGGGAGCAGTCTTTAACCAATCTCGATGAGCTGAACGCGGAGTTTTCATGAACATCCAATTTGAAGGCAAGATAGTCATCGTCACGGGCGCGGCGCACGGCTTCGGTCGCGCAATCGCCTGCGAATTTGCAGCGCGCGGCGCATCAGTCTGGGCATGTGATGTAATCGCCGATGAACTGGAAGAGACGCGGCAACTCTGCCACGAAGCCGGCGGCAAATGCCATGTCAAGACTGTCGATGTCCGTGATCGCAAAGCTGTCTTCAGCTTCGTCGATGAGGTACTCGCGGCTGACGGCGCAGTCCAGATCCTCGTCAACAACGCCGGCGGGGTGCTGGGGCAAGTCGGCAGACCGCTCGAGGAAATCAGCCAAGAAGATTGGGACAGCATCTACGAGGTCAATGCCCGCGGCGCTTTCTACTTCGCCCAAGCGGTCGCCCCAAGCATGAAAATGCAACAATACGGGCGCATCGTCAATATCTCAAGCGGCGCCGGCCTTGGCGTCAGCCTCACCGGCATTCAAGCCTACGCCTCGGCCAAAGCCGCCCAAATCGGCTTGACCCGCCAACTTGCCCATGAACTGGGCGAATGGAATATCACCGTCAACAATATCGCCCCCGGCTTCGTGCTCTCCAACCCCAACTCAATCCGCCAATTCGAGTCATACGGCGAAGACGGTCAACAGGCGCTCATCAATCGCTTTGCGCTGAAGCGCCTCGGCACACCGGAAGACATCGCCCATGGCGTACTCTTTTTCGTATCCGACTACGCCAATTGGATCACAGGCCAGGTCCTGTCAGTTGATGGCGGACGTTTGTGAGCCGTACTGTTAGAAGAAAAGTCTTCGCTCATTGTGCTTCGCGTATCAACTCGCCAATTGCTCGCTTATCAAATGTGGATAATCTTCCTGCAAGCAGTGTATGCCCTTGGCAACAGGCGCAGCGTGGAGATTCTGCGGACAAGATGCCTGACGCGACCATATAGTCCCCGTTTCTGGTAACGGCAGTGCTACGCTAAGCGCTATGAGCAACCCCGCAAATCACCTCAAAGAAACCTCATACAAACTCCAACACACCGCCCGGACAACCGATTTCGACGAGATTAGCTACTCTGTCAATACAGTATCGATACATCGCTGCCAAATGATGTCAATTCTCTGCCTAGTATCCGCCAAATTATGTCACTCTGATGTCACTTTCCCGCCATATGCCGCCGTTTGCCGCTCACTATTTTGCGGAAGATCATGCCGCATTACTTGCTGTCTTTTGCCGCCATGGCGCGACGACGACAAAAAACTGTCCCCTGCAACACAGGGGACTATTGAATTTCAAAGCCGTCTTGGACTACAGGACTTGCGGTAATGCTAACGCCCTTTGAGCGCCTCCAAGACACGCGGAGGAGTCATCGGCGTCCGCGTCAGTCGCACTCCGGTAGCATGCGCCACAGCATTGGCGATGGCCGCCACCGTCGGTATCACCGGCGGTTCGCCCACACCGCGCGCGCCGTAGGGACCGCTCGTGGACGGCACTTCGACAATCTGCGTTTGAATCGGCGACGCTTGCACCGAGTCCGGCATGGCGTAGTCCATCCACGAACCGGAGAGCAACTGACCATCTTCGTCATAGCGCATCTCTTCGTACAGCGCCCAGCCAACGCCCTGTACGGCGCCGCCTTGCATCTGCCCTTCGACCGCCAGCGGATTGATTGCTCTTCCAACTTCTTGCACCACCGCCAGGTTGAGCAAGTTGACATCGCCGGTCTCCTCGTCCACCTCAACCTCGGCGATCTGGGCGCAGAACGAAGGCGCGCGGTCAGTAATCGCCTGCCGCCCGTTGCCGTGTATCGGCTCGTATTTGCCGCCGAAAGTCATAGACTTGCCCGCGATCTCTCCCAAGCTGATCGACCGATCCGGGAAACCACGAACCTGAACCCGGCCGTCGACAATCTCGAGGTCCTCGGCGGAAACCTCAAACTCCTCCGCGGCAATCGCAAATGTCTGCCGGCGAGCATCTTGCGCCGCGCTTATCACCGCGTTGCCAAGCGTATAAGTCGTCTTGCTGCCGCCGACGCCGCCTCCGTATGGGGCGCTGTCCGTGTCGCTATAGACGAACCGAACGCGATCCGGCTCTACGCCAAAGGCCTCCGCAGCCAAGAGCGCGAAAGTAGTCGGTGTGCCAGACAAGTCGGCTGTGCCGATCTGCACTTGCAGGACACCATCCCTGTTCAATTTGCAGGCGGACGCGCCCGGCTCCAAGCCGCCCATCCAACCGCCTATGGCGATGCCGACGCCGCGCCCCACCTTGCGGGATTCTTCGCGGTTACGCCACAGTGGATGCGCGCGCGCCGCTTCCAAGGTCTCGACCATGCCGATGACGGGGAAGTCACCGCCATCCGGCGCTTGATCGCCAGAACGAGCGGCATTCTTCAGGCGCAGCTCCACCGGGTCAATGCCCAGCTGAGCCGCCGCTTCGTCAAAGAGTGTCTCCACCGCCATGAAAGCGGTCGGCGATGTCGGCGCGCGATAAGCGCCAACCGATTGCTTGTTCGTGATTACGTTTGTGGATTCCAGCAGCAGATTCGCGCAGGGATAGAAGCTGGCGAATTGCATGGCGGCGAATCCGCCCAATCCGCTGGGATAGACGCCCGTGTCCGCCACTACATTGGATTGCATCGCCAGCAGGCTGCCATCCGCCTTGAAACCAAGCTTAGCCTGGATACGCAGCGCCGGCGCCGGATTGGTCGTCAGCAATTCTTCGCCGCGCGTCAGAATCAGGCTGACCGGCCTGCCGACCGTGACCGACACCTGCGCGATCAAGGGTTCGTACAAGCCGAACTTTGCGCCGAAAGCGCCGCCAACCGGCATGCCATAAACCGTCACATCCGACTCCGGCACACCCAGCGTATCGGCCACATCCAGCCGCGCGCCAAAGGGCGATTGCAGGCTGCCCCACATGGTCGCGCCGCCAGTCACAGGATTGGGCTGCACCACCCAGCCTTGCGTCTCAATCGAGCTCTGATGCACCATCGGCGTGTCGAAAGTGCGCTCGACAACTACATCGGCTTCGGCAAAAGCAGCCGCGACATCGCCCGTTTCCATATGAGTTTTTCCGGCGATGTTGGAAGCTTCGCCGTCGTCTTCTTCCGATTCGCCACCGGTATCAGCGCCGTGAGCCGCTTCATCTTCGGCGCCTGTCGGGATGCCGTTGGGCCATATCACAGGCGCGTCATCGGCCATCGCCGCGTCCATTGACGTCACTGCTGCCAGCGGATCATAATCGACCTCTACTAATTCGGCGCCATCGGCTGCGGCGGCAGGTGTTTCACCAAGCACCATCGCGATCGGCTGCCCGACAAATATCACGCGGTCGCGAGCGAGCATCAACTTGGCGCGCGAAGATGGCGCCACGTTTGGCAAGTCCGCCGCGGTCAATACCGAATGCACACCCGGAACCGCCCGCGCCGCCTCAGTGTCGATCCCGCTGATCGTGGCGGAAGCGTATGTACTCAAGACGAAGCGCGCGTGCAGCATACCCGTCAATTTGAGATCGCCCGTGTATTTCAAGTAGCCGGTGACCTTGGCGGGACCGTCAATCATCGGCGCTGGTTTGCCTACAAAAGAAAATTCTGACATCTACATTTACTCCTCTGCTATTAGTTCTGTATCCGGTACACTTTAACCGACGGACGCAAAGTCCACCACTTGATAACCCTCCTTGCGCGTTCGCTCGCGGAACAATTCGCGCAACTTCAAGGTCATGGGCCCAGCCACGCCATCGCCAATTTGCCGACCGTCAAGCTCGATTACCGGCGCCAGCTCGCCCATAGTGCCGGTGCAAAACATTTCGTCCGCGCGATAGACTTCGGCCAAGGACAGGTTCTTCACCTGATGCCGTATTCCATTCATCTGGCAGATTTCGAGCACGGCAGCCCGGGTAATGCCTTCGGGGCAAGAGCCGGTGTCTGAAGTCAGCACGACGCCATCTTGCACGATGAAGACGTGCGTGGCATTTGTCTCCGCCACATAACCGTTATAGTCGAGCATCAGGGCATCGTCAACATCGGCCGCGTTTGCCTGTATCTTGGCCAGGATCGAATTGATCAAGTTGCAGGAATGGATATTCTGATCGACACAATCCGGCGGGATGCGCCGAATACCAGATGTAATCAGGCGTATGCCGCTCTTGTCATAAACGGGCGGCTTGTGCTCGGCCAGCACGATCAGCGTCGGGCCCTGCGTGTTCAGCCGTATATCCATGCCGCTGGTATATTTGACACCCCGGCTCAAGGTCAAACGAACGTGTACGCCATCGGTCATCTGGTTGGCGATCAATGTCTTGCCTATCTCGGTGATGATCTCATCATGAGACGGGATTTCAGCGAAAGCCATCGCTTTGGCGGAATCACGCAGACGATCAAGATGGGGGATTAATTGGAAGATCCGCCCATGATACAAGCGTAGACCCTCCCAGACCGCGTCCCCGCCTTGCACGGCAGAATCAAAGGGGCTGATACCAGCGACATCACGGTGATAAAGCTCGCCATTTATGTTGACCAGCAAGTCTCTGTTCTTGGGATTGAACTCTTGTCTCATTCAGCTACCTCGCTGATGCAGTAGGGCTCTATCTGATCATACAGCGCTTGACACTCGTCAAGAAGCTCGCGAATGTTTGCGGGCACACTTGTGAAATCTTCTTTGTAGGGCGCGAATCCGGTCGAGCGTTCCACATTTCCATACCAGTGCTTTGCCCAGATGCCATCGCTAGCGTGTTTGCCGGCTTGCCAGCACAGCATCGTCGGATCAAAGGGCAGATCCAGCGCGTCGCAAAGGCGGCGCAGCGAGCCTTCCGGATCCAGCAAAATATCTCGCGCGCGCATGACAGGCGGGGCTGAGCCACTAGCTTCGCGCGCATAATTGAAGAGCTCGACCTGCTGCGGCAAACCAGTCTGGTCAATGCGCGGATTGGGTATCACTTTGGCGAAAGATTGAAGCATACGTCGCGGCTCGCGAATCAGAAAGCAATTTGAGACTTCTAACAGCCATGATCTATCGATGTGAGCTAGCATATGCTGGGTCATGTGCTTCTGAAAGTATATAGCCGCGCCCGCTCTATTGGCCAGCAAGCTATCTATGACCAAACGCCAATCCGTCTCATAACGGCGAATGATTTCGTCAGCGCCGGGGTGATCATAGCCGGTCTGCTGCAGGTAGTGAGCATAGAAGGGCTCATCAATCACAAGCGTATCGGCGCGGCTCCCCCAAGAGCGCATCAGCGCAGTTGAGATGTTCCGCGGTCCTGACCACATCGCTATGATTCGCTGCGACACCCTCGCTCAACTCCCTGCAGATTTCATCTTAGTCGCACCGCCGCGATCTTGCCCGGAGGCGTCCGTTTCCACTATAGTGAACTAGCCGTGTTGCTGCGGCTATTGTACCCGATAGCAAAAGCCTTGTCACATCAGATGTCTCTGAGAAGCAGCTCAACACCGCTTGCCAAGCGAAGCGCCGAAAATCGCCGTCGGAGCGTATTGGCCATCGTCGGAATCCTGGTTTTCTTCTTGATTTTGCCGCGCTTGCGCCCGCCGCCAGAAGACTTGCTTCCGGCTACGGCATACGTGGTCGAGACTGCGAAGGCGCAAGTTTGCCTGCATACTCTGCTGGAGAACGAAGTTGAAGAGATAAAGATAAAGCAATCGCTTGAACTGGCGCGAGAGCTGGGCGCGTCCACGATTGTCCAGTTCTTCCCCTGGTCTTATGTTGAAACACAAGACGGCCACTTCGATTGGTACCGGGCGGAAAGAATCGTCCGGCATGCGAAAGCTCAGGGATTGCGGGTTATCGCTCGTCTTGGGCTGGTGCCTACCTGGGTGAACGACGACAAGACCAAGACGCTGAACTACCTGCCGGAGTCAGCATTCTCGCAGTTTGCAGAATACGCCGCCGCATTTGCCGAGCGCTACGCGGACACGGTCGATCATATCATCATTTGGAACGAGCCAAACCTCAGCTTTGAATGGGGCTACCAGCCGGCTGATCCCGCTCGCTATTTTCGCCTCCTGCAGGCGAGCTACCTGGCGATCAAGACGGCGAATCCGGGCACGCTGGTGCTGGCCGGCGCCTTGGCGCCAACGCTGGAAACACGCGGCAGCAGCGCCGGACTGAACGAGCTGGACTTTCTGCGCGATCTGTATGCCTTGGGCGCAAGCGACTACTTTGACGCGCTGGCAATTCACAGCTACGGCTTGCGCGAATCACCTAGCGCAGAGCCAGCAAGTGACCGCTTGAATTTCCGCCGCGCCGAGCTTCTGCGCGAAGTCATGGCGCTGAACGGCGATCGGCACAAACCTGTCTTCATCACGGAAAGCGGCTGGAATGATCATCCGCGCTGGATCCACGCCGTTCGCCCTTCACAGCGAAGCGCCTACACTATTGAAGCCTTTGAATATGCCGAAGACAATTGGGATTGGCTTGAGAAGCTCTGCATCTGGGCGCTGCGATTTCCCGCCGATGCCAACAGTTATCCGGACAACTTTACGCTCGTCAGTTCGGAATTCGTCAAGAAGCCGATATATTTCGCGCTTCAGGATTACGCCCGTGGCTGGCAGCGCAGCGAGACCCTTTGGCTGCCGCCGCCCCAGGCCGGCGCATGACGCGGGATAGAACAGCGTTGACAAGATATTTGGCAACTCTGGTTCTACTGGCGTTGTTGGTTGCTCTGTTGCGCCACTATGAGCCGCCTAATCGCGATGCTGCCTTCCCGACCAGCGAAATCGTCATCGGCGTGGATGGCAGCTTCCCGCCATTTGCCCTCGACGACGGCGGCAATTTGCAGGGCCTGGATATCGAGCTGGGACAGGCAATTGCGGCCGAGATAGGGCTGCCGGCTCGCTTCGTAAACATCGGCTTTTACGGGTTGTATGACTCATTGATCAGCGGCGAAGTCCATTTGCTGATCTCGGCATTAAACGTAGATCGCGCGCGAATGGACGATGTGCGCTATACGCAGCCTTATTTCGACAACGGTTTGCTTCTCGTTAGCCCATCCACGGCGCCCTTGACGCACGAGCGTGACCTTGCGGGAGCGCGGATTGCCTACGAGTTCGCCAGCCAGGCCGACAGCCACATCAGAGATTGGGAGCGAAACGGGCTTGCTATTGAGCGGCTGCCTTATGAATTGCCAAGCTACGCCTTGGACGCCTTGCGCCTGGGATCAGCCGATACGGCGCTGGTTGACGCCAGTGCCTTGCGTCTGTATGCCAATGAATGGGAAGCATGGAAAGTCGAATATCAATACTTAACTCATGAGCCATACGCGGTTGCGGTGCGTATAGACCATATTGACGCCTGGAAGCTGGTCGATGGCGCGCTGTCGACTTTGAAAGACAAGGGAGAACTCGCTAGAATCGTCGCCAAGTGGTTCTAGCGCGTCTAGACAAGGGAGCAAGAGATGAATGACAGAGTCCGTTGGGCAATATTGAGTTCGGCGAATATCGGGCGGCGTGTCATACCGGCGATTCACGCCTCGCGAAATGGCGTCGTCGTCGCTGTATGCAGTCGCTCGGCCGAGCGGGCAGAAGCCTTCGCCGCGGAGCTAAATATCTCGCGGGCATACGGCAGCTATGAGGCGCTGCTAGCCGATGACGAGATCGACGCAATTTACATCCCGCTGCCTAATAGCATGCACGCCGAATGGAGCATCAAGTGCGCGGAGGCGGGCATACCGACCTTGTGCGAAAAGCCCTTCGCCCGTGATGCGGCTGAGGCGCAATCTATCGTAGATGCCTTCGAACAGCGCAGTGTTATGCTGGCGGAGGCTTTCATGTATCGATCCCATCCCCAGCATGCCAAGGTCAAAGAGATAGTCACTGCCGGCGGCATCGGCGAGTTGCAGTTAATCAACAGCAGCTTCACCTTTCCGCTCAGCAATGAAGCGAATATCCGCTTGAGCAAGCCGTTGGCGGGTGGCTCACTTATGGATGTCGGCTGCTACTGCGTCAATCTGATGCGATTCATGACCGGCGAAGAACCGGCGCAGGTGAATGCGAGCGCCAACATCGGCGAGGTCACAGGCGTTGATGAAGCGCTTGTGGGGACGCTGGAGTTTCCCTCTGGTGTTATCGGGCATTTCGAATGCGGGTTGCGGGCTTATCGCCAGCATTCCTATACGCTGAAGGGTAGCGCCGGCATGATTGTCGTACCGACCAGCTTCGTGCCGGACAAAGATTCCGATACGGTCGTTCAGCATTGGCAGGGCGAGACCTACGCGGAACATGTCATCCCGGCGAGTGATCAGTATCAGCTGATGGTGGAAGACTTCGCCGATGCGCTGCTCGAGGGACGCGCGCCTCGTTTCGCGCCATCGGACGCGGTGAGTAACATGGCTGTTGTGGACAAGCTGTTGGCGCAGGTGCGTTAAGGCGCCATGCCGGCCAGCACGCGCTCACCGGTCTGCACACGCCATAGCGACGCATAAATACCGTTCAGCAGAAGAAGGTCTTCGTGGCGGCCGTTTTCGATCAGCTGACCATCCTGCAAGACGTATATCATATCGGCGTTGCGCACGGTGGAAAGTCGATGGGCGATGACAATGGTCGTGCGCCCGATAACAATCCGCTCGAGTGAGCGCTGTATTGCGGCTTCGGTTTCGTTGTCGACTGATGAGGTCGCCTCATCGAGGATCAGGATGGGCGGGTCGGTGAGCACGGCGCGCGCAATGGACAGTCGCTGCCTTTGACCACCGGAGAGTTTCTGCCCACGCTCGCCGACGACCGTGTCGTAACCTTGCGGAAGCTGACTAATAAATTCATGCGCTTCGGCGACTTTCGCCGCCGCAACAATGAGATGGTCGGAAACATCGGGATCACCGTAGGCGATGTTTTCGCGGACGGTGCCATGGAATAAAAACACATCCTGGCTGACCAAGCCAATAGCGTTGCGGATGTCTTCCTGTTTCAGGTCGCGCAGGTCGTAGCCGTCAAGCAAAACTCTGCCGCCGCAGACATCGTAGTAGCGCAGCAGAAGCTTGATGACGGTGCTCTTGCCGGCGCCAGTCGCCCCGACGATCGCAATGGTATCGCCAGCCGGCACATCCAGGGTAAGCCCCTTGACTACTTCGCGCCCGTCACCGTACACAAACTCGACCTCATCCAGCAACATGTGACCGCGAATTTCCTGTTTAGACAGGTGTAGATCGCCGTCTACGATCGACGACTTGATAGCCAGCAAATCGAGAATGCGAACGGTGGATGCCATAGCGCGCTGGTATAAATCGAAAGTTTCACCCAGCCTGGTCAGGGGCCAGAGCAGGCGCTGGGTCATGAAAATCAGCACACTGTAGGCGCCGATCTCCAGTACGCCATTTAGTGCCAGTTGCCCGCCGGCCACCGTTATAGCGATGAAGCCGGTGACGATAACCATGCGGATCAATGGTGTAAAGGCGGAGCCCAGTCGAATCGCGCGCCGATTGCGTTCCACGTATTCGTTGCTTTCGATGCGCAGCCGCTCCGCTTCGTAATCTTCCGCAGTAAAGCTCTTGATGGTCGCGATGCCGCTCAAGCTATTGGAAAGATGATGATTAATCACGCTGACCTGTTCGCGCACATCGGCGTAAAGCGGCGCCAGCAGCTTCTGAAACTTCATGGAGCCCCAAATGATGAAGGGCATCGGCACAGCCGCCATCCAGGCCACGCTCGGCGCAATGAAGACAAAGATGCCGCCGATGGCAACCATTGTGGTCAGGATCTGCACCACATCGTTCGCGCCGATATCAAGGAAGCGCTCCAACTGATTAATGTCGTCATTCAGCACCGACATCAGACCACCGGTGCTTTGATCTTCGAAATAGGCCATTTCCAAATGCTGCACGTGATTGTAAGCCTCGACGCGCAGGTCATGCTGCATCGACTGCGCCAGATTGCGCCAGTAAATGCGTTGAAGATATCCAAAAAGGGATTCGAGGATCCAGACGATCAGAGTGAAGACACCGAGTATGATGAGCTGCAGTGACAAATCCTGTACGCCCCAACGACCCAAGAGAGAATCTTGCCGCTCGACCACAATATCGACTGCCATGCCGATCAGCACCGGCGGCATGATATCGAAGAGCTTGCCCAGTACGGAATATGATATCGCCAGCGCCACGCGCCGTTTGTACACCGAGGCATAGTTGAGCAAGCGGACGAAGGTATGGCGTTTATTGATGGTTGTCGTCATAAAGAAAGAAACACCAAAAATTTATACATAAGCTGTGGATTATAAAGGAAAGAGAGACGGCATGCTATAGGTCAAGACAGTAGGGAGTGGTTAACATCGCGGATATAGTCCACTTAGCAAACACGGCACAGATTTTTCGCCACAGAGGGCACAGAGTTATATTGTTTGGTTGGCGAATTTATCGTGTAGTTGGAATTTACCACTCCCAGACAGTACATCTCATTGCCCTGCGCCGCATGCGCTCAGCGGATCAATCCACCGCCTTCGCCGCCGGCCGCCAGCGCCGCCACCGCTTCATAATCGACCAAGGGCAGATCGCCCGGGATTGTGTACTTCAGCGATGAAAGAGCCGCGCCCCATTTCAAGGCATTGGCCACATCGCCCTCATTGAGCCAGGCATAAATGAATCCAGCCGCAAAGGCGTCGCCGCCGCCGATCCGCCCAACTTCGCCCGCCAGGATAGCCGATTGACGCAAGATTTCGCCCTCGGGTGTGGTGGCCTGCGCGCCGTCTTTGCCCAGTGTCATGACGATGAGTGTATCCGGGTAGCGCTTGGCGAGGTCGACGATAGCTCCGTCGGGAGAGGCAGCGCCATACATAACTTGATAGTCGCCCATTGGACAGAACACCAGGTCCGCCATCGACATCGAGTAGTCACAGCCGGCCGCAGCGTCCACGCCGGTCCACAGCTTGCTGCGGTAATTCGTATCGAAGCTGATGCGCCAGCCCGCTGCTTTCGCTTTTCGCAGCGCCACATGAACAGTTTCCTTTGCGGTCTCGCTGATAGCCAATGTGATGCCGGTGACATGCAACAACTGCGAGACGCCCTCGCCGAATAGTTCAGCCGGCAAGTCTTTCGGCTGTATCCGACTCATGGCGGAGTCACGGCGATCGTAGATGATTTCACTCGCGCGCGGCGACTGCGCTTTCTCGTGGAAGTATATGCCCAGACGCTCGTCTTTAGCCCAGACCACCGGGCTGACATCGACGCCGTATTGGGCTATGCGATTGCTGATGTAGCGGCCGAGCGGCGAGGCCGGTAAGCGAGATATCCAGGCGACATCCATGCCCAGCCTGGCCAAACCCACGGCAGTATTGGATTCTGTGCCGCCGACCCAAATATCGAATGTGCTTGTCTGTTCGATGCGCAGGTCACCTGGCGGGGTCAAGCGCATCATCGATTCGCCAAAGGTGAGCACATCGTATCGCTTCATTTTGTCTTTCCTCTGCCCAAGCGGAACTCACTCTGTTTTGGCTGGAATCCCCAAAATGATACCGCTATACTCGCCTTATGGCACATATCGGAATCGACGCCCGGCTCACCCATTATCGCGTTGGCGGCACCAGCCGGTATATTACAGCACTTATAGGCGCCTTTGAACAACTGAACTCTCGTCACGATATTACGCTTCTGCAAAGCCGCAAAGCAAGCGAGCGCCTGTCCGAGCGTTTCCGGTCGGTCGCAATATGGACGCCGCCGCACCATCGACTTGAGCGAGCCGCGCTGTCAGTTGAGCTGCTGCGCCTTCGACTCGACCTTCTCCACAGTCCCGACTTTATCGCGCCGATACGCGGGGGCAAGCGCCATATTATCACCGTGCATGATCTCAGCTTTATTCACTTTCCCGAGTACTTCACCGCCGACAGTCGCCGCTATTACAACGGGCAGATTGCCGCATCAGTCCGGCGCGCGGACCATATTCTGGCGGTTAGCCAGGCGACCAAGCGCGACCTGATAGATATCCTGGATGTGCCCGCCGAGATGATCACAGTGCAATTGCACGGCGTCGACCAGCAGTTCAAACCGCTGGCGTCAAGCCATAGTCTCAAGACGATTCAAGCGCTTGGCTTGCCTCAGTCCTACTTCTTGTCTGTGGGTACGCTGGAGCCGCGCAAGAACCTGGTTGGGCTGGCGCGAGCTTATCGAGATCTCAAGCTGGAGCTGCCGGACGCGCCAAAGCTGGTTCTGGCTGGACGGCCCGGCTGGCACTTCGAACAGCTTATGGACGACCTAAGCGCCGTGGGCATGGACGATGATATCGTCATCAATTATGGCGTGGAAGACTGTCAATTGCCCGCCGTTTACAATCGTGCCGTCGCGCTGCTGACGCCTTCGTTCTATGAGGGCTTCGGTTTGCCGGCGCTGGAGGCGATGGCTTGCGGCACTGTGCCGATCGTCAGCCGGGTCGCTTCATTGCCGGAGATCGTTGGCGATGTCGGCTTGCTGGTGGACCCGCATGATAGCGCCACAATATCAGCTGCGATGAAGAAAGCGCTCACCGATAGTGAATGGCGCGAGGAGCAATCGTCCGCGGCGCTGACGCGAGCGGCGGGTTTCCGCTGGCTCGATACCGCGCGCAGTGTGATGGATTGCTACGATACTGTCCTGAATTAGACGCGATATGAAAATCCTCTTGCTTACACCCGATATCCCCTATCCAAGCGAATCGGGCGCTGCCATTCGCAACTGGGGCATAATAGGTGGTCTGGCAGCCGCCGGCCACAAAGTTACTCTGCTGAGCTTCACGGACAAAGCGATTGAGGCAGAGTCCAGCCCGCTGGTTGATCTCTGTGATGCGGTCCATACTGTGCCGCTGCCACATCGCAGCCGACGCGCTCGGCTTATCAAACTCGTCACGAGCGACAAGGCGGACATGGAATCCAGGCTGGCGAGCAAGCAATACGAAACCAATTTGCGGCAATTGCTTCGGTCAGAGTCCTATGACATCGTTCAGTTTTCCGGGCTGGAACTGGGAGGCTATCTGGACCTGATAGTGGCTGAAGCGAAAGGCGCCAAGGTGGTCTACGATGCGCTCAATGCTGAAGCCGAATTGCAGAGAGTGATCGCAGCGGTGGACAGCGATAGACTCGGACGAATACCCGCCGCGCTCTATTCATCGATACAGGCCCGACGCCTGAGTCGTTTCGAAAACCGGATCTGCGCCGGTGTCGACGCGGTTATCGCGGTCAGCCGGGAAGACTGTGACCTTCTGCGGCGACACGCCGGCGCGCCGATCACAATAATTTCCAACGGGATAAACGCAGATGATTACCGCCCGCATGCCGAAAGCCAGCGCGCGCGCCAGCAACTCGTATTCACTGGCAAGATGGATTACCGGCCGAATGTCGATGCGGTCGAATGGTTTTGCGCGGACGTGTTACCGCTTGTGCGCCAACACATGCGGGGGGTTCAGTTCAAGGTCGTGGGCAGGAATCCACACCCGCGGCTGCAAGCCTTGGCGGACTCCGGCGTACACTTGACAGGCTGGGTTGAGTCGGTACTTCCATATCTGCATGAGGCGACAATTTTTGTCGTGCCGCTGAGAATGGGCAGTGGCACACGACTCAAGATTTTGCAAGCGATGGCGGCCGGCTGCGCGGTAGTTTCAACTTCGATTGGCGCGGCCGGCTTGAACGACGAGGCGCGCGGCGCGATTGCGATTGCCGATGAAGCTGCTACATTTGCCGAGACGATCATCATGCTACTGAAAGACGAAGGCAGGCGCAGCGAAATGGGCGAGCTGGCGCGACAGAACGTGCGCGAGCATTATGACTGGCGAGCCTTGATACCCAGCTTGCTTCAACTATATGAGGGGCTTGATGTTGGATAGGGAGACGCTCGTCTCACGCAATCAGCGCCTGGCAGAGGCGTTTCGCCGCCCATGGGCAATACATCGCTTGCGGGACTTCTTACTTTCAGCGATTGCAAAGGTCCCGGTTATCCGCGCAGGGCCAGAAAGCGAACGATTGCTTATCATTCGGCCTGATCACCTGGGTGACGTATTGCTCTGCACACCGGCGATTCAAGCGCTCAAACGAATGAGACCAAAGACAAGCATTCATGTGCTCTGCGGCGAATGGTCCGCCGAGGTTTTGGCGAACTATTCGGAAATTGACCGAGTGCTTACGCTGCCATTCCCGGGCTTCGAACGGAGCGGCGCATCATCGCCTGATCCTTGGCTGCTGGCCTGGCGAACGGCACGTATGCTGCGCGCGATCGGTTACGGAAGCGTCATCGTCATGCGTCCCGATCACTGGTGGGGCGCACTGGTGGCACATCTCGCCGGAATTGGTCAACGGGTCGGTTATGACATCAGCAATGTCGCGCCATTTCTGACTTTGGCTTGCGAGTTCGCGCATTGCCATGCGGTCGAGCAGAATATGAAGTTGGCGGAAACCTGGATGGGCGAGACAATTCGCGGCGACTTCGAGTTGCAGATTCCGTTGCAAGCGATGGATCGTGAGTACGTAGAACAGACATTGAGCGACCGGAATATCCCCAACGACAAGGACGTCATTTGCATTCATCCTGGTTCAGGGGCAGCCAGCAAAATATGGTCTGTGCAGAAATATGCCCAAGCGGCGGACTTGCTCGCCGGTCAATTCGAGGCGGCGATTGTTTTTACCGGCACGGCGTCAGAATCAGAACTTGCTTCTGAGATTGCCGACAGAATGGAACAGGACAGTCATGTTTGCGTCGGCGCGACTACTGTAGGACAATTGGCCGCGCTTTACGAAAGATCGCTGGCGGTTTTGGGACCGGATAGCGGCGCGATGCATTTGGCGGCGTCGGTGCACACGCCGACGGTCACGCTCTTTGGGCCCGCTGATCCCGTGGAGTTCGCGCCCTGGGGCGACGTCTGCCGACACGCGGTCGTGACATCAGACATCGCTTGCCGCCCTTGCCGTATCCTCGACTGGCGCAATGACAATCCAGCCTACCACCCTTGTGTTAGCGATATCACGGTCGGGCAAGTAATGGAGGCAGCCAGCCGCGTCATTAGCGCGAAAAGCTGAAGTTTGCTAAGCGCGTTGAGCAATTATTGGAGTATGCTCTCGTCTCGCGGACGGACGTTAAGGGACTTTTCGTTGCGGTATGTGACCATGCCGGGTCCAGCGCCTTTGATCGCCTTGACATACTTCACGCGCGTATAATCGATTTGAACGCGCGAGTCGCCACGGCGCTTGCTGTAGTATGCGGCGACGGCGGCCGCCTCGGTGATAAGCTCATCTTTGATGCGCCTGCCATCGTTCCGAATTACGACATGAGCGCCCGGGACTTCTCGCGCATGCAACCAGATATCCTGCGGATTCGCTGACTTGAATGTGACTGTTTCGTTCTGTCGGCTGTTTCGTCCGATCCAGATTACGTAGCCGTCTCGGCTGACCACGCGCAGCGGTCCTTGTCGTCCGCCGCCACCCAGACGCTTGAGATGTTTGCCCTGCCAGTGACCTCGGCTTTGCAGGCTCTGTATCACATCATCGATTTCTGGCCAGTTGGACGCGGTCTGCAGGTCGCTTTCCAATTGATCGATGTACTGCAGCTCCAGGCGCGTCTCGTCCATTAGCGCCGGAACCGCCTTCAAAGCGCCTTTGGCTTTATCATAGCGGCGAAAGTAGTCCTGCGCGTTTTCCAGCGGGCTGCGCTCAGGATCAAGCCGAATGACAAGCTCCGGCGCATCGTGATCGTACTGAGCTTGAAGTTCGCTCTGCGACTCCGCTATCGTGTATTGGTAAGCGAGTATCAGCTCACCCGATTGCTTGAGTCGTTCGAGTTCGCTGTCGTCGCGTATGCCCCGCCGCAACGATGCTAGCTTGGCCGACAACTTCGCTTTGGTCTCATCAATCGCAGCTTGCACCGGCTGTTTCGCCGATTTGTAGGCGTCTGGCCCGCTGACCGATCCGATAAACTTGTCGATAGCTCTGCTTATTGAGTCACAGGGTTGCCAATCCAGGTGACGCAAGGGAAAGACGCTGAATTCAGTGGCTACGCCATCGCTGCTGCCGATACCCGGCTGCCACTGCCGCTGCAGCAAGGGAATAACAAGCTCTCGAAATGCATCATCAAGCGATGCGCTGTCCGTGTCCCGCACTCTGGCTAGCGCATCACCTGTCGCGCGGAAGACGATTTCTCTCGCCAAGAGTGGACTCATGCCGAGAATCTTTCCCGGCAACAGCCGCCGAGTCTGCATCGAATCTTTCTCCGCGCTATCTAGCAGCGAGGCGAAATCTGGCTCAGTGACTCGAGCTGGCTCGAGCTGACCGCGAATCGGCGGTGGCGGCAGGTAGTCATGATTTGGCAGACTTAGGCGATAGCGGTTGTCTTCCGGCCCTACTCGATTGAGGCAATCCAGAATAAGTCCCTCTTGAACGAGCAAGACGTTGGCGCGGCGTGGCATGAGCTCGGCGATGATACTGACCTCGCCCTCCGGTCCTTCAATATCGATCGTGAGCAAACGCTCCCAAGGCGGCTGGCTGACGCGGGTAACCCGGCCGGCTTCGACATAACGACGGAAAAGCAAGCCCAGCTGCGTCGGCTTTGGCAGTCCACGCCGTAGTTTCGCGTCGACCAGATGCAGACGCGGCAAGTTGGTATCAGCGCCAAGGTAAAGGTAGTGGCGCCTTCGAATTGCATAAATCTCAAGCCCTATGCCCATCTCATCGACATCTATCACGTCCTGGACTCGCCCGCCGACGATGGTGGCTGTCAGCTCGTCAACCAGCGCGGAAATAGTGAATGTATCTAGATTCATTGGAGGCAGATATACCGGTAGTCTGTACGACGGGAGCGGATCGTCACTGGCCGCTTTCTTCGGCGGTAAACGTCAAGAGATAGGCAATGATGTGGCCGATCTCCTGCAGCGACAGACGCTCGTCATAGTTATTCGGCATGGCGTTGGTATATCCCTCGACAAGGTGGACACCTGGATACAAGGTTGCTTCATAGAGGTATTGCTCGGCGGAAAGCGGCGGCCGCCGTTCGGCCGCAAAGTCGGCGATACCATAGAATAGCGGCGATTGGCTGCCATCCCCTTGCAAGTGACAGAGGTTGCATTCCAGCTCATAGACCAGGTCGCCGCCGATTTCGCTATCCGCGTTTGCGAGGGCTGTAGAGACTTCTTCAGCGTAGGATTCGGCGTTAAGCTCAGTGCTGCCAGGCTCGGAGTTGGGCATTACTGCGATGAGGACTATGGCAAAGACAATGAGCGCGAGCAGTACTATTCCAGCGACGATACGAAATTTGGCAACTCGAGCAGAGGTTAGCTTATCGGTCATGGAGTCTGCAGCCGTCGATACCTACGCGAAAGCGCCGGCACAGCTAGATGGCGTTCGATTCTTGACGCACGGCGGTCACCTGGCGATTCAGCAGCCAAAAGACCAACATCAAGGTCAAGCCAGCGACGATCACATTGAAGATGACAAAGCCAGTGACCAGAATGAAGGCGGCGGCTTGATCGGGCGTCGCTGTCAGAAAATCGCCACTGGGATCGATCGTCTGTCTTATGGCGACGTCCGAAGAAAGCAGATTGGATGTAATCGCGCCGCCAGCCAGCAACACAATCAATACAAGCGCTACGATGCCCAATGCCTTCATAAAGACGCTCCTCGAAAGCTCAACGCTGCCCCGATTGTACTATTCATCACAAGCCGGCGCAAGATCGCGCAGGCTCACATCACCGGCCGCAGTACGAGTTGGTCGCGCTCCGGGCCAACACTTACGCTGTTGATCGGCACATCGCAGAGCGCAGAGACACGTTCGATATATCCTTGCGCCGCGAGCGGCAATTGCGAATAATCACGACAATTGCTGATGTCTTCTTGCCAGCCCGCTACCGTTTCATAAATCGGTTTGGCCCTTGCCAATAATTCGTTAGTGACAGGCGGATACTCGTAGCGTTCGCCATCTATTTCGTAGGCAACCGCCATCTTCAGTTGATCCAGACCTGAGAGGATATCCATCTTGGTCAGCATCATTTCACTTAAGCCATTGACGCTAACGGCATAACGCAGCATGACAATGTCCAGCCAGCCGCAGCGCCGCGGACGACCTGTTGTAGTGCCGAACTCGTCCCAGAAGTTAGCGCCGCTGCCACGCAGACGTTGCGCAACCTCACCGTCTAACTCCGTCGGCATCGGTCCTCCGCCGACACGAGTACTGAAGGCTTTAGCAACGCCAAGCACCTTGTCAACGAAAAGCGGTCCTACGCCCAGGCCCGTAAGCGCGCCACCGGCGGTCGGTGATGAGCTTGTCACGAAAGGATAGCTGCCGTGATCGATATCCAGCAATGTACCTTGCGCGCCCTCACATACGACTTGCTTGCCAGCTTTCAGCGCCTCGTGCAGGTAAATCGATGTGTCCCGAATGTAGGGCTTCAATTCAGCTGCCGCTTCAAGATAGCTTTCAGCGGCCGCCCGCGTGTCAAGCGCTTCCAAACCTTGCCGGCTCAGCGTCTCATTTGAGGCTTCGATAGCAGCGACCAGCCGGTCAGCGAATTCTTCGACATCGAGCAGCATATCACCCGTGCGGATGCCGGCGCGCCCGGTCTTGTCGAGATAGGCGGGCCCAATGCCACGCAAGGTCGTGCCTATTTTGGATTCGCCAAGCGCCGCTTCCTTCGCCTGATCGAGGGCAATATGCGCCGGCGTAATGATATGCGCCCGCGAACTTATCACCAGCCTGTCCGGACTGATGTCCACGCCCAGAGCTTGCAGCGACTGCATCTCTCGCACGAGATTGACCGGATTGATCACCATGCCATTGCCCATGACGGCCACAACGTTGCTGTGCAAGATGCCAGAGGGGACAAGGTGCAATTTGTACACAGAGCCGTTTAGCGCAACGGTGTGTCCAGCATTATCACCGCCGGCGTATCGCGCGACGATATCCGCTGAAGACGCGAGCCAATCCACCACTCGTCCCTTGCCTTCATCACCCCATTGCGCGCCTATCAGAATGGTTATTGGCATATCACCCTACTCTATCGCCGGTCTTTTTCATTCTCGGTTGATGCGCGTGTTATGTCGCCCAGGTTTATCGCGACTTGCCTGTCGCCCCAGGTTTCGATGTGACCGTCCGGACCCAAGACCAACGCTGCCCCCCTCGCCAGGCCGACAAAGGTAGTATTCGGCAGTTGAAGTCGGGCTGATCTCAGTGTGGAGTTATCCGCGATGCTGATTGTATCGGTCGCAATCAAGGCATTCTGAACCAGACCCAGGCCGGCAGAAATCTGCCCGGCAGAATCCAGGACGTATTCGCCGGCAATTGTCGCCGCCTCGTCTTCTAGCAATATCAAAGCGCCGCGGCTCAAGGCATCCTTGATGGCGTGTACAGCCGTATGCCGCAGCAGGCGCAACAGGCGCTCGCCTGCGTCAGCGGCTTCGATTACGGTCATGGCGGCGCCGCTCAACCGCTCGAAGACTTCATTGTTGTCCGACTCTTCAAGATCTACCATATAACCACTTGAGGCGCCAAGCTCGGCCATGTCGACCATCAGCCCATCGCCGAGGTCGTCCGCCAGCGAAATGTAAGCGATTTCACCGCCGGCGTCGCAGCGGCTCAAAGCCCGAGCGCGGATTTCGCTCAGCGAATCAACTTGGCCGGACAAGACAATCCAGCCATTTGAAGATTGCCAGCTGAAGGGCGTCATCTGGCGCATGCGAGCCTAAGCTCCCAGATAATCGGCGATTGCCGCCGACATCAAGCCCACGCTCAGCGGCAGCACTGCTTCATCAAAGTCGAAACGGGGATGATGATGCGGGAAATCCAGCTCGCGTTCATGATTCGCCGAGCCAACAAGCAGGTAGGCGCTGGGATTGCGCTGCATGAGCAATCCGACATCTTCCGATGCCATCCAGGGCTGCTGCACTACAGAGACATGATCTCCATAGCCAGCGAAGACCTTACGAGCGCGGGCAGCGACATCCGCGTCATTGATCACGGCGCCGATGCCCATGGGAAAATCGACTTCAGCGCGGCAACCCTGTGAGCTGGCCACACCCTCGGCCACTTCACGGATACGCCTTTTGACAAACTCTCGCGTTTCCTCGCGGAACAATCGAAATGAGCCCGAAAGAGAGACAGTCTGCGGGATAATGTTGCGAGCGGTGCCGCCCTCTAGTGTGCCGATCGTGATCACCACCATGTCCAGCGGATCAATATTTCGACTGACGATGGTCTGCAAAGCGAGAATCAACTGAGCGCCGCAGACGATCGGGTCCACAGTCTGGTGTGGCATGGCGCCGTGCCCGCCCTTGCCAGTGACAGTGATTTCAAATACGCCTGCGCCTGACATGGTCGGTCCAGTAACAACGCTAACCTTGCCAACCTCCAGGTCATTCCAAAGGTGTATCCCAAGCGTATAATCGGGCGCCGGAGCTTCGAGCACACCGTCGGCGATCATTGATTCCGCGCCACCGCCCACTTCTTCGGCTGGCTGGAATACGAACTTGACCCGGCCGCCCAGGTTATCGCGATGCTTCGTTAGGACTTTGGCAATTCCGAGGGCAATCGCCGTGTGCCCGTCATGGCCGCAGGCGTGCATCTTCCCAGATTCTTGAGAGGCATATTCGGCGTTGTTTGCCTCCTGTACCGGCAGCGCGTCCATATCGGCGCGGTATAGCACGGTCGGGCCATCGGAAGCGCCTTCCAGGATACCAACGACACCGGTTCTGCCGATGCCGGTCTGTACTTCCATGCCTAGCTGGTTGAGTTCGTCGGCGACGATGCTTGCCGTCCGATGCTCTTGAAAAGACAGCTCAGGATGTTTGTGGAAATCGCGGCGCCTCTCAATTAATTCATCGCGCAGCGCCTCGCCCTCCGCTATGAAATCGATTGCCATAGATTCATTACCTCATTGTAAGTACGCGAAATTTTTCGATGCGGCGGGGATATTCTGGCGGCGAACCTGGATCCAGCGAGCGTTCACGAAGTCGCTCAGCCATCTTGTCCATGTCGGATATTTGACTCTTGTGCGCTTGGAGCGACTTGATTTGCCGTTCTATGGCATCCGTCACGTCAACTGTGTGAGTCGGCTCCGCGGCGCCTGCGATGTAGATGGTTTTTACCTTGTGAGTTTCCAAGCCTTCGTCGCGTTCATGCTCGATGAAATTGAGACGGTCGCGCGCTGTCGGGAATACCGCTTCCAGGGTGGCCGCGCCGATCGCTCGATGATCCGGGTGATTGATGCCGCCGGTTCCACGCCAGAAAACAGTCGGGTCCAGCGTCACAACAATATCAGGCTTCTTCAAACGGATCATGCGAGTAATGTCACGGCGAAGGTCCAGCGTCGGGTAGAGTTCGCCATCCTTGTATCGCAGGAATACGACATCCTTCACACCGAGGGCGGCAGCGGCTTCCCACTCTTCTCGCTCACGGATCTCCGCCAAGCGCGCATGCGTCATTTCCGGGTCGGCGCTGCCCTTGTCGCCACTTGTCGCGATGACGAAGCAGATTTCGGCGCCATCCGCGGCCCACTTGGCAAAGGTGCCGCCGGCGAAGAATTCCGGATCGTCAGGATGGGCGAAGACGCCAAGCACTTTGCCGATCCGACCGTTTGAAGTTTCTAGGAGATCGCTCATGTCTTCTTCTCGTCGCCGCCCGGCCGGTCAGTGCGCTTCTTGCGCCGTCCACCCCGACGCCGGCCGCGCCGACGGCTTGACCTTGGCGCGTCATCTTGTGGCTTGCCCCCGCCTTTACGAGATTGGCGCTGGCTCCCTTGATCGTCCGCACTTGGCTCGGATGTCTCTTTAGGTTTTTCAGGCGCGCTGCGGCTAATATTGACACGATCCGCCTGCCGCTGACCAGCCGGCATACCGCAGTCACAGCTTCCGTCGCCATGCTTGTCACATGGCGATTGCGCCTTCTCAGCCAGCTTGCGGAATTCTTCGAGCGGAATAATCTCTTCCCGTTCTACCACTTTACGCACACCCTCGCCGATATCTACCAGCACGGCATCCTTCAGCGGCAACTGGTCAAGCACTCGGCCCTCGCCGTGAGGCGTGCCAACACGCTTGTTACGCCGCGGCAGGTGACGGCGAGCTTCCACGTATTGCTCGTATTCATACACCAGGCAGCAGCGCAAGCGTCCGCACATACCGGTAATCTCGGAGGGGTTCAAAGAGATGCCTTGCGCCTTCGCCATCTTTATCGATATCGGGCTGAAGTCGGTCAGGAAGGTGCTGCAGCAACGCGTAATGCCACAAGCGCCAAAACCGCCGAGCAACTTGGCGACATCGCGTGGGCCGATCTGTCGCATATCGACGCGCGCAGCGAATTTTCGCTGCAAGCGCTTCTGCAATACCGCGGTATCGATTTTCTGTTCGGCGCTGAAAAGGAAGGTAATTGCGCTGCCATCATAGTTATATTGCGCAGCCACAAACTTGACCTCAGACATGCGTCGCAAGCCGGAAGCTGACTCCCGACAAGCTTCCAGAGCCTCATCCTGTTGCGCTTCCCAATGCTGCTTCAATACAAGATCACGGGGCGTGGCGGGGCGCAAAATCGGTCGAACATCGCGATTCTGTTCGGGCTCAGTGAAACTCATCACCTGGCCCATTTGCCTCCCGCGCCGCGTATCAACGATTACGTGATCGCCCTTTTTCAATTCAGGGTGACCGTTGAAGTCAAAATGATAAAGCTTGCCGATTTTCTGAAAGCGTACACCGGCTACCAATTCGGTCTTTTCTATCGCTGGAACTGCCATAATTGAGAGGCCTTTGGCGTCGACTCTTCTAGCGCAAGCGCACACGAAAAGGTCAACATGTCTGCAAAGCTCAAACGCCTATCACTCTACTCGATATTATGGTCTAACGCAATATGGACGCCCGTTGATTCGCGCGCGCAGTTTGTCAACTCGCCGCCGCAGTTGCTAGAATTGCATAAGGTCAAGCGAATGGTTTACCGGTTCAATCAGCTCAATTCTCAGACTCTTGGAGGCGCAGACCCTTAGCAATGTCAACCTTGGCGATGAAATTCGGCGGCGCGTCAATCGGTTCGACGCACACGCTTGCGCAGGTCCTGAAAATTATCTCTCGCGAGGCAAGCCAGTGGGATAACCTGCTGGTAGTCGTCTCGGCGTTGGATGGCGTTACTGATATGCTGCTGGGCGCCGCCCATTACGCGCGAATCGCCAATCAAAGGGGATACCGCCGCATAGCCGCGAATTTGCGCAGCCGGCATTTTGCCATATTGGAACAGCTGCCGCTTGACGAGCCCGAACGCAACAGCTTGCAGGCCGACATCGACCAACTTCTTTCGATCATGCTCGATCACTGCCTGCAAATTGCAACTAATCTCAATATCGAATTATCGCCCTCCTACAGCGATGCCGTCGTGGCAATTGGAGAATTGCTTTCCGCTCGCATCGTTGCCGCGCTGCTTCGTCAAAGCGGGCTGCGGGGCACAGCAGTCGACGGAACGGACGTGCTAATCACAGACGAAGTGTATGGCAACGCCAACCCCGATCTCGAACTGACGGCGCGGCGCGTGGACGAGATATTGGTCCCAATGCTAGAGCGCAAGATGATCCCGGTGGTGACCGGCTTCATCGGCGCGACGGCCTATGGAGAGACAACTACGCTCGGCCGGGGCGGCACGGATTTCACTGCTTCCGTGCTCAGCGCCTTGGTTGATGCTGACGAATTATGGATCTGGACAGATGTTGATGGCATGATGTCGGCCGACCCGCGAGAACTGAGCAGCGCCCAGGTAATCCCCTCATTGAGCTATAGCGAAGCTGCGGACCTCGCCTACTTCGGAGCGCGTATCCTGCACACGAGGATGATCGCGCCTTTGGCTCAGCGAGATTTGCCGTTGCGGATCAAGAACTTCGCGGCGCCAGAGCAAACCGGCACCCTGATTTCGAAAGAATCTCGGGAGAAAGCGCCAGTTGTCAAAGCGGTGACTTCCATCCAGGGCTTGGCTCTGCGCCGGCCGGCCAGTGGTTCGCTAGCTGGAGTAACGCGCTTGGTTGGTAATACCCTGTTCAAGACTTTAGGCATGCGCAGTGAAGTCTTGATCGCGTCGCAATCTTCTCAGAGCAGCTTCCTGTGCCTCGTGATTCCCACTAGCATCGGCATTGATGGGGTCGACCGATTGCAGCGGGATTTGCAGGCGAAAATGGCGGAATATCCGGAGAAGATGCCCTGGACGATTGAGGCAGTCGCGCTTGTTACGGCGATCGGCGCCGACCTGCATCGCGCGCCGCGACTTCTTGCGGAGGTGCTAAAGGGACTGGAGGATGTCGAAATCTACGGTTTGGCGCTGGGACCCTCAAACTGCAGTCTTACTGTCGCTCTGCCGCTTACGGAGTCGCAGCAAGCGATGCGTCAAATCCACGATCTGATTCTCAGAAGCGGCTGAGATAGCGCTGGACTTCCCAGTCTGTGACTTGCCGGCTGTATTCGTCATACTCTTGCCGCTTGGTGGCGATGTAGCGGTCGCTAACGTAGGGACCCAGCGCAGACAAGATCACATCGTCTTCACTTAGCGCGGTCAGCGCCTCATCGAGCGAATTCGGCAGCACCTCAATCTGCCGCATTCGGCCCGGCGCGCCCTGCATCAGTGTCTCTTCCATCGGGTCAGAAAGCGGCATCTTATGGCGTATGCCATCGAGCCCGGCTTGCAGCATCACCGCCATAGCCAAATAGGGATTCGCCGTCGGGTCCGGGCAGCGCAGCTCGAGACGCGTATGATACTCTTTTCCCGGCGCAGTGCTGGGGACGCGGATAAGCGCGCTACGATTCACATGCGCCCAAGTGACGTTTATGGGCGCTTCGAAACTTGTGCCCAAACGCTTGTACGAATTGACCAAGGGCGCCAAAACAGCGCACATGGCGCGGGCATGCTCCAGCTGCCCGGCCAGAAAATACTTCGCCGTGTCCGACAGCCCGTATTCACTCTCGCTATCGGCGAAGACGTTTACACCGCTTTCCCATTCGTGCAGGCTTTGGTGCGTATGCATGCCGGAGCCGGGCAAGTCGACGTGCGGACGCGGCATGAAACTGCAGTAGTAGCCATACTTGCTCGCAATCGTCTTCAGGGCGATTCTCGCGGTCAGTATGTGGTCGGCTGCGCGCAGCGCGTCGTCATATTGGAAGTCGATTTCGTGCTGACCTTGCCCGGTTTCAGAATGAGTTGAATCGATCTTGATGCCTAGATCGCCCAAGGCAGTTAGCATGCTGCGGCGCATCGAACGTATCGGATCAGCGGGAATGTCAAAATAGCCGGCGATGTCGTTATTCGCGGCGATCAGCGGGTGGCCGTCTTGATCTAGCGGAAAAAGGAAAAACTCCAATTCCATACCGGTCTTGAAGCGCAGATTCATGTCTCGCGCTTGTTCCAGCACCCTGATAAGCAAACTGCGAGGATCGCCTATGAATGGTTCACCATCTTGGGTATGGACGGAACACAAGAGCCGCGCCGTAGTGTCTTCCCCTTCCGTCCAGGGCAAAACCACAAAGCTTGACTCATCCGGGACGAGCGCCATGTCACTTTCCGCGACGCGCGCAAAGCCTTCTATCGCCGAGCCGTCAAAATGCGAGCCGTTTTCAATGACATTCGCCAGCTCGCCAGCCGGAATCATGACGCTCTTGACCAGGCCGGTGATATCTGTGAACCATAGCGCGACGAATTTTACGCGCTGCTCTTGCACTTGCTTGAGGATTTCCGCCGCTGCTGCCATTGCTCTTCCGTGATGTCGTCTCGGTTAGGAACATTATAGTGCCAGCTCAAGGCAATCAACTATCGGCGAGATAGCCAAAAGCTGAGCTTACTATTCATCAATTCTAACCAGTCTAATCCGCTAATCAGGCAGCAGTCCCCAGCGGAGCAAAAGCGCATCGACAGCGAGAATGTAACTGTGCCAGCCGAAACCGGCGATCTGCCCCAGGCAGACACCCGCCAGCAGCGAGTTATGGCGAAAGCCCTCTCGCCCATGCACATTGGAAATATGGACTTCAATGACCGGTAATTCTATCGCCGTTATCGCATCACGCAGGGCAAAAGATGAGTGCGTAAACGCGCCGGCGTTAAAGACTACGCCATCGGCCCAGCCGCGCGCATCGTGAAGCAGGTCGATCAAGGCGCCTTCGTGATTGGACTGGGCAGTTCGGAGTTCGACGTCGTAGATATCGGTATGCAGCTTGACGGCCGCGTCGACATCCGCCAGCGTCATGCCGCCATAGATCTCCGGCTGACGTGTACCGAGCAGATTCAGATTCGGACCGTGCAGAAGCAAGATGCCCTGGGTCATACGCTGGCGCCCCTCGATCAAAGTACGGCCATTATGTCGTCGCGCCGCAAGCCTTCAGCGATTGTCGCTTCGCCCAGCGCTTTCAGCAATACCAGCCGGGGCTTGCCCGCCTGCCATTTCTTGTCGGTCGCCATCGCCGCGTACCAGCGGTGCGAGTCCAAAGCGATATCTGTCGGCAGGCCAATTTGCCACATAATTTTCTGGATGCGATTCACAAGATCTTCATCGATGAGACCTAGATTCCTCGATAGCAGCGCCGCCTTGACAATGCCTATGGCGACAGCCTCGCCATGCGGCACGGCATACTGCGTCGCCCGTTCTATGGCGTGGCCAAAGGTATGACCCAGGTTCAAATGCGCGCGAATGCTCGTCTCATAGGGATCAACTTCCACGATATCAATCTTGACTTGCACAGCTTGGCGTACCAGTTGCGCCGCCAGCTCCGGCTGCCAAAATCGAGGCTCGAGCAACGCGGGCTGGCCAATCAATCCATGCTTAATCACTTCCGCCATGCCGCAGCGCCACTGCATGGGAGGCAGAGTATCCAGCACATCGGTGTCAATAATCACGCGCCGCGGCTGCTTGAAGGCGCCGATCAGATTCTTGCCTTGCGGCAGATCAACACCGACTTTGCCGCCGACGCTTGAATCCACCATAGAAAGCAGAGTAGTCGGAATCTGTACCAGCGGGATGCCTCGCATGTATGTCGCGGCCACGTAGCCGGCTGTGTCGCCTATAACGCCACCACCCAAGGCGACCAAGGTTGTGGCCCGATCGGTCCGGTGAATAAGCATCTTGTTGTAAAGACGTTCGACGGTTTCGAGAGTCTTGTGCGCCTCGCCATCGGCCACGGTGATGAGGTCGGCCTGCGGTAATGACGATGCCAGACGCTCGCCGTACAGCGGCGCCACCGTATCATTCGTGACGACTGCGACGTGACCTGCCAACCCAAGTGACTCGGCGTTTTGACCGATATTCCGCAGGATGCCCTGTCCGATAATTATCGGATATCCGCCGCCACCAGGCGTACGCACGTATAAAGCGCCGTCGTCAAGCGCAGCGATCTCAGCGGCGATTTCTGTAGGAGTTTTGCCGCTAGTCATGATCTGATGGTTGATACTGGCGTAGACCCTTTCTCGCTCATCAAGCAGGCTTTCCCAATCTGCTGCCAGCGGACGGTCGCGGTTCTCCGCCAGCCGAGAACGAATCTCCGCCTTGCTGGCATTGAGACAGACGATTAAGCCATGTCTCCCTATCATTTCCCGCATGTCATCGTCAAGCAGGGCGCCGCCGCCGGTCGCGATGACCAATCCATGTTTCAGCGCCAATTCATGGATGAGCCGCCGCTCCAGCTCGCGGAAACCGGCTTCACCTTGACGGCGAAAAATCTGCGGTATAGTAAATCCCGACCGAGCCTCGATTTCGGCGTCCATGTCGACGAAGCGGCGATTGAGTTTGCGCGCCAGTATTGTGCCCACGGCCGTCTTGCCCGTGCCCATGAAGCCGGTAATTATGATGTTTTTCTGCATATTCATACGTCATACTCGAAGCGCCAGTCGACATTGTCCATCGGCAAATCTTCCAGCCGGTTGCGGCGCAGCTCGGCAAAGCGAGGCAGCATTTCGTCAAGGCTGTCGCCGCCGAGTTTTTCCATGAGCGCGTCCGTAAGCACAATGGCCATCATCGCCTCACCGACAGGCACAGCGCGCGGCAAGGCGCAAAAATCGCTGCGTTCGTAGACGGTGGGGTTTGGCTTGCCAGTCGCCAGATCGACCGAGCCGGCGCCGCGCAGCATGGTTGAAATCGGCTTCATGGCGACGCGTACAATTATCGGCTCGCCGGTGCTAATGCCGCCTTCCAAACCACCGGCGCGGTTAGTGGCCCGAGACAGGTTGCCGTCATTGTCGATGACGATCTCGTCATGGACTTGTGAGCCGCGCTTGCCGGCATTCTCGAAGCCACTGCCGATCTCCGCGCCTTTCATCGCCTGAATGCTTACCATCGCGCCAACCAACTTGCCATCCAACTTGCGGTCGTAATGTACGTGTGAGCCCAAGCCGGGCGGCACACCCTGCGCCACAACTTCAAAGACGCCGCCTAGTGTATCCTTGTCAATCTTGATTTGCCGAATAAGCGCGCGCATCTGGTTCGCCGCAGCCGCGTCCGGGCAGCGCAGGTCATTGCTTTCGTTGCGTTCGATGCGTTCTTCAAGCGGCATGTTCGCCAAGTCAGCAGTGATGTCGCCAAGCTGTGATACATAACCGTCAATGGAGATGCCAAATTGGCGCAGGTATGTTTTGCAGATGGCGCCGATCGCCACGCGCATAGTGGTTTCGCGCGCGCTCGCCCGTTCCAGCGAAAGACGCAACTCGCGGTAGCCGTATTTGACGGCGCCGGTCAAATCGGCATGCCCGGGACGAGGCGTCGTGATGGGCGTGATGTCGCGCTTTATCCAGCTTTTGAAATCGCGATTCTGCACATGCAGTGCGATAGGCGCGCCGGTGGTCTTGCCGTTCATCACACCCGATGTGATGACGGTGCCGTCTTTCTCGATCTGCATGCGCCCGCCTGAGCCGTAGCCTTTTTGCCGGCGGCGCAAGTCGAGGTTGATGTCTTCGGCGGTCAAGGGCAGTCCAGCGGGCATGCCTTCAAGGATGGCGGTGAGCCCGGGTCCGTGGCTTTCGCCGGCGGTGAAAAATCGAATTGGCATCGGATTTCAGTCCTTGTAATTCATCCAAGCGCGATTTCGCGATAGCCCATCAAATTCATTGCTTTCCGTGCGCGCCTAGCCATTATCGCTGCCGCCGAGCGGCTTCGCCTTCTCCAGCGCATCCTGCAAGACGCTGTACATCACATCAATGGGCGGTTCAATACCGGTCCAGAGTTCAAAAGCGATTGCGCCTTGCCGCGCCAGCATGCCCAGACCGCCAATCGCCCGTCCGCCATGGGCGACGCATTGCTGCATCAGCGCCGTATTCGCCGGGCGATAAACCATGTCATAGACGATCACGCCCTCGGGAAAAGGAATACCATGAATCCAGGGCGACCGGCTGATTTGGGGGTGCAAACCGACTGAAGTGCAGTTGATGATGAGGGACATGCCCCAATTGGCGGCTTGGTCCAGCGTCATGACTTGCGCGCCATCCAAGCCGGAGGAGGCTCGAAGCTGCGCTACCAATTTGTCGGCACGTGACTTGGTGCGATTGACGATGGCTACTATTGCGCCGTCACGCAGCAAGCCATAGACGGCGGCCCGGGCGGCGCCACCTGCGCCCAGTACGAGCACACGTTCACTAGCGATGCTTACATCGTTGGCATAGAGATCATTGATAAGACCATCGGCATCGGTATTGGTGCCGATATTGCTGCGGAAATCCACTGTGTTGACCGCGCCGATCGCCCGCGCTTTATCGTCCGGGCGAATGTATTCCATGATAGCTTCCTTGTGCGGAACGGTGACGTTGATGCCGATATAGCCGTGATTCTTCGGTTCGCGCAGGCCCAGGCGCAAGACATCCGGCGGGATCGACATGGCGTCATAATGCCAGTCCGTCATTTGCAGCGCTTTGAAGGCCGCATTGTGCATGATCGGGCTCAGGCTGTGTTCCACCGGAAAGCCAATCACTCCCACTCTCTTCACCATCTGGTCGCACCCGTTAGTTTCAGTCCAACGCGGTAATAAGCGCTACTCGGTAATCAGCAACGCGCCGCCGCTCCTCAGCGTTTCGGCGAAGCCGGGAAAGCTGTCATCGGCGCAAGCGGCGTCAGTGACAATTGCGCCTTCGGCCGCTATCATGCCGGCGACGGTCAGGCTCATGGCGATGCGATGATCGTCATGGCCATCAACTTGCCCGCCGGTCAGGTATTGCGGGCCGACAATGCGGAAACCGTCTTCGCGTTCGTCGATGACCGCGCCGGCTTTGCGCAGTTCAGCCGCCATTACGGCGATTCTGTCGGTCTCTTTGACGCGCAACTCGCGAGCGTCGCGCACAAGGGTCTCGCCCTCGGCTTGCGTCGCGGCAACCATCAATATCGGGAATTCGTCAATCATACGCACGACCGTCTCGCCACCAATTTCAATACCTTTCAATGCGCTTGTCTTCACCCGAATATCACCGATGGGTTCTCCCGCTTGCTCTGCCACATTGGACAGCGATATATCCGCGCCCATCGCTCCCAAAACATCCAGCAAGCCCGTGCGAGTCGGATTCAGATTGACGCCGCTGACGGTTAGATCAGCCCCTGGCGTCAGCAGACCAGTTACAAGCAGGAACGCAGCCGAAGAAAAATCGCCCGGCACGGTCATATCCAGCGGGTTCAGTCGTCCATTTGGCTGCAGGGTGATGCAATTGCCGCTTTCGTCCTCGTCAGTGATTTTGACACCCATCGAACGCAGCATGCGCTCAGTGTGGTCGCGCGCGGGACCCGGCTGGACGACGGTGGTAGGCGAATCGGCAAAAAGCCCCGCCAGCAGAACCGCGCTTTTGACCTGGCCGCTTGCAATCGGCATGTCGTAGTGAATACCCCGAATCACGGCCGGTTGGATGCGAAGCGGGCAAGCGCCGTCGCTTGCGGCGATATCAGCGCCCATTTGCAATAATGGTTCTGTGATGCGATTCATCGGGCGGCGGCGAAGCTGCGCGCTGCCATCCAGCACACTGGGAAAAGGCTGGCCCGCCATCATGCCCGCCAGCAAGCGAATACCCGTGCCCGCGTTCTTCAAGTTCAAAGGTTGCGTCGCTTCTCGCAGGTTTCCGCCGCGCACGGTCAAGGTCGAATCGTCGTGCCGCGCGATGTCGACGCCTAGGTCGAGCATAGCGCCCAAGGTAGCTTCGGTATCGCCGGCTGCCAGCCAATTACGAATTGTGGAAGTCCCGTCGGCGATAGACGCCAGCATGATCGCGCGATGGGAAATCGACTTATCGCCGGGTACGGCTAATCGGCCGCGCAGCGTGCCTCCCGGACGCAACCTGATAGTGTCGTGTCTAGCGTCGGTTTTCATAGTGCTCCGCCCATTCCTTACGCGCCCGTCTTATCGGTTGCAGAGTATCGCTCAGGCGCTCTTCATCGCCGGCGATCAGCATCGTCTCCAGCATGGCCAGCTGCATGCGGAATTGCGCCAATAAGGTGGCGACGGCTTTGGTATTGGTGCTCAGTATATCACCCATCATGGTGACGTCGCTGGCCGCCAGACGGCTGGTATCGCGGAAGCCGCCGGCCGCCAGCTCCCAGTAGGCTCTGTCGGTATCCGCCTGCCGCGAGACCGTTGCGACCAGCGTAGCGCTAAGCAGATAGGGCAAATGGCTGACGCCGGCCACAATCTGATCGTGGCGTTCAGCGTCCATCTCGCTTGGCAAGGCGCCTAGCGTCTCGACGAATGAGCGGGCGTGCAGAAGCGCAGCTGGCGTCGTCCGGCGCGAAGGACAAAGTACAAAGGGGCGATTGTGGTATAGCGATTCATCCGCCTCTTCAATACCGCCATTCTCCTTGCCGGTCATAGGATGCCCGCCGACAGCATTGACGCCGATGGGAAGCTTCGCCATCGCCTCGACGATATCTTGCTTGGTGCTGCCGATGTCGATGACCAAGGTATTCGAGCGCAAATATGACCCGATCTGCATCTCCAGCATCTCGACGATGACACGCACCGGCGTCGCCAGGACGACGACATCAGCGCGATTGACACCTTCAAATAGATCATCGGTAGCGCAGTCCACCATCTTGCGCGCAAGAGCGTTGCAGCGCGCCCCCTCATCCGGGTCAATGCCGGTGATGCGATCGGCATAGTCACGCATCGCCAGCGCCATGGATCCGCCCATCAAGCCCAGACCAACGATAGCCAGATGACGCGCCCGAAAGCTCGTTTTCATTGCTATTCCTCCGCCTCGAGCTTCTACGCCAGGTCAGGCCGCAACTGAACCGCTTTGCGAAGAAACACGTGGCGAATTTCATCGAGGGACTTTTCAGTATTCCAATGAATCAAAATACGGATACACATCGGAAGACCGAGCTTCACATCAGCTTCCTGAAATCCCATCAAGGCGGCGCGCGTCCAGCCCATCATGCGCGCTGCTTGAGCCGGAAAGGTATCGTCCAGCTCCGGTGTGGCGGAGAACAGTACACTCGCCACATCGTCCTCGACGATACCGTTGCTGTCGACCATGACCTGCAGGAGTTCCTGGGTCGCGTCAAGAATTGCTTCGCGCGAGTTGGACTCTACTGTCGTGGCGCCGCGTATGCCTCGTATCATCTTCAAGGCTCTCTCCCTTTGGTTGCATAAAAAAAGGCGCCGAGTGTTTCACTCTGCGCCTCCATTTTCGCTTTAGTTAGCGTGGAATTCAGTTGCCAGCGAGAATCACCCAGACCGGTTTATGTAGTTTGGGTAGTAATAATAGCGCAATCCAGCAAACTGTAAATCGTTCATGTCGATTGCTGAGCATCCTCCACCGTACTTTGCATACGTTATTGGAATTGCGAACGATTGTCAAGGGTTCGGCTTTATCTTGCCTCACACTCGGGACAAGCGGACCGGGCATGGTTTCAACCGGCAATTGCCTCAACCATGGACGCCGTCAAGTCCCGCACTGCCTCGACGCCCTGGCCGCCAGCCCGCACTAGAGCCGAGCCGACGATGAAGCCGTCAGTCAATTGGCTGACCTCCCGCGCATGGACGGGCGTACTTATCCCGAAACCAAGCACCAGCGGCTTGTCCGTGCGCGACCGTAATCGGGCGATGAAGTCTTTCAGATTAGCCGGCAAGTCGCGCCGGGCGCCGGTTATGCCCGTCAGCGACACTACGTAAATGAAGCCGGTGGCATTGCGCGTCACCAGCTCGATGCGCTGATCGTTACTCGTCGGCGCCAGCATGAAGACCAGCGCCATTTCCTCACGCGCGCAACTGTCGGCGAACATAGATGCTTCTTCCGGCGGCATATCGGGAACGATCAAGCCATCAGCGCCGGCGGCACACGCATCGCGGACGAAACGGTCTGTACCATACGCCACCAGTGGATTGGCGTAGCCCATCATTAGCATCGGCTGCGTGACGCCTGAGTCACGCAGTTGGCGCACAACTTGGAGGCATTTGCGTACGGTGGCGCCGTTTTCCAGGGCGATCTGCGTCGCCGCCTGGATCGTGGGACCGTCCGCTATCGGATCGCTGAAAGGGATACCAATCTCGAAGCCGTCCACGCCCAGCGCAGCCATCGTCTTGACCGCCTCAATCGAGGCCTCATGAGTTGGGTAACCGATGGGGAAATAGGGCAAGAACGCGGCGCGGTTTTGCGACTTCGCTCGCGCGAACATCGCCTCCAGCGCTGCCGTGCCATGACTCGGGCGTGTTTCTGTCATAAGCTCCTCATACACTTTTTCTCACTCGCCCAGCAGCCCGATGACGGTATCCAGGTCCTTGTCGCCTCGTCCAGACAGGTTGACCAGCAGGACGCTGTCGCGCGGCATGGTAGGCGCGCGCTTGATCGCTTCGGCGACGGCGTGCGCGCTTTCGAGAGCCGGTATGATGCCTTCAAGTTTGCTCAAGGCTTGAAATGCTTCCAGCGCTTCGTCGTCAGTCGCGTAGGTGTAATAGGCTCGCTCTAGTTGCCGTAGATGGGCATGTTCTGGCCCGACCGAAGGATAATCCAGGCCAGCAGAAACGCTATGCGTCTCCATTATTTGACCGTCCGCATCTTGCATGACGTAGGAGCGCGTACCGTGCAGGATGCCGGGCCGGCTAATATTGAGATCGGCAAAGCGCGCGGCGTGTTCCCGGCTTTCGATACCGCGGCCGCCAGCTTCAACACCGATCAATTCGGTCGCAGCGTCGTCGCGGAAGGCGTGGAAGAGCCCGATAGCGTTGCTGCCGCCGCCGACGCAAGCGATGCAAACATCGGGCAGCTGCCCGCTCATGTCTTGAATCTGTTCGCGCGACTCTGTGCCAATGACGCTTTGAAAGTCCCGTACCATCATGGGATAGGGATGCGGGCCCAAGGCCGAGCCAAGCAGATAGAAAGTCGTTTCGACATTCGTCACCCAATCGCGCATCGCTTCGTTGATGGCATCCTTGAGCGTCCGGCTGCCGCTTTCAACCGGGATGACCTCGGCGCCCAGCAGCTTCATACGGAAGACGTTCGGCCGCTGCCGGCGGATATCGACGCTGCCCATGTAGACGTGACACTCGAGGCCGAGCAGGGCCATGGCAGTGGCCGTGCCTACGCCGTGTTGGCCCGCGCCCGTCTCGGCAATGATGCGGCGCTTGCCCATTCGTTTCGCCAGCAAGCCCTGCCCAAGCGCATTGTTGATCTTGTGCGCGCCGGTATGGGCGAGGTCTTCGCGCTTGAGGTAGATCTGCGCTCCGCCAAGCGCGTCGCTGAGCCGACGCGCGTGCGATATCGGCGTGGGGCGGCCGGTGTAGGTGCGCTGCAGATAGCTAAGCTCTTGATGAAAACTTGGATCGGCGATGGCATCCGCATAAGCTTGTTTCAATTCGTCAAGCGCCGGCATGATCGTCTCAGGGACGAAGCGCCCGCCGAATTCGCCGAAATAGCCGCGGGCATCAGGCAGGTCAGAAATGTCCGTGCGAATGTATAAGTCAGTCATTTATAAAGTCGCCCCTTCCGCTAAATCCACAGATGTTTCTCGCCGGCGAAATAACGCCGCGCCAGAATCAACGCCTTCAAAATGTAGTTGTCAAAACTGGGAATGAAATCGTCAATTGTGATATCAATTTCGCATGTGCCCAAGCCTATGGCAATTGCCTTAACGGATGCCGCCTCACCGATGAACAGACGAAATCCGTCCTCCAGGCGAAGTTGTAGCAAACCGGCAATCTCGTCTTGGGAATAACGATATGCGTCCAGCGGCTGACCGCACTCGTAGAGAAATGCATGACAAATCTGGCAGTCATGAAGATCACCTTCTTTCATAATGCCAAGCCGCCTGCCCATCGGAATCAAGTCATCGAATTGGACCCGCAAGCCCAATTCCTCTTCTATTTCTCGTACGCCATCCGCGACCGCTTCGCCCGCCTCCAGGTGACCGGCGGCGCTAATGTCTATCTTGCCGGGATAGTCTTTGTCGGGCGCGCGTTTTTGCAGGATGACAAAGCTGTCGCCGTCGGCATTTCGCCCGATCACCCAGCAGTGAAAGACTTGATGCCAGTCGCCATCGCGATGCACATCCGCGCGCGCCTTAACGCCAATATGATTCAGCGCTGCGTCAAAGACATCGAATAGCTCACTCATGTCGCTGCTGTCCGCACAGCCTTGATGAACTGGCGCACTTTGAGTTCATCCTTTATCCCCGGCGTCCCAGCTTCGACGCCGCTAGCCACGTCGACCGCCCAGGGCCTTATCTTGCGCGCGCGCTCGCCGACATTTTGCGGTGTCAGCCCACCGGCCAGCATCAGACGGGGCACAGCTGCCTTTACGGCACGGGCAACATCTATGCTTGCAGTCTCGCCCGTGCCGCCAAAGAGCTTGGGATTGAAGGCATCCAGCAGGAGCGACGGCGCGCACGGACTCTCCAGAAATGAATCGGCGAATTGCTCGGCAGCCGTCAGAGCGTCTGATTCGTTGGCCGGACGAATGGCCTTGAACGCAAGTCCCTCCAAGGCACGCACGGTCTCCACCGTCTCGTCGCCGCTGAGCTGCGCGAGATCGAGGCCAACTTGCTCGGCGATTCTGCCCACTTCATCTGCGCTCGCATTTACAAATACGCCGACCAACGTTGGGCAGCCTGCGCCCAATGCCGTACGCAGTTCTGTCGCGATCTCGCCAGCCAGCGCCGGTTCGACGTAGCGCGGCGTCTTGGGATAGAAATTCAGGCCGATTAACTGGGCGCCAGCGCGCGCCACCATCAGCGCGTTCTCCGGCGATCGAATGCCGCATATCTTGACCTTAGTCATAATGGTCTCGCGGCTGGCAGCTAAACTCACGCGTCAATGAAGCCATGTCCGGCGTCTTAATCAGGGACTCGCCGACCAGGATCGCCTGCGCGCCCAAGCGTCCCATCTCACGCACATCGGCCGCGCTTGTTATCCCGCTCTCCGCCACCAGCAACACTTCGTCATCCACCATGCGCGCCAAACGCGCGGTCGTATTCAAGTCAACGTTGAAAGTCTTCAGATCACGGTTGTTGATGCCGATAAGTGTTGCCCCGAGTCGCAGAGCCCGTTCCATCTCCCACTCGTTATGCACTTCAACCAGCGGCGTCATGCCCAAGGCAACTGTCAGCGCATAGAGATCATGCAACTGCGCATCCGAGAGCGCGGCGACGATCAAGAGAATGGCATCCGCGCCGGCAACGCGCCCTTCGTAAACCTGATAGGCGTCAATGGTAAAGTCCTTGCGCAGCAGCGGCAGATCCACCGCCCGCCGCACGGCTGTCAGATAATCAAGGCTGCCTCTGAAAAAGTCCCGGTCCGTCAGCACAGATATGGCCGATGCGCCGTTCATCGCGTAAGTTGCCGCAATCAACACCGGCGCGAAGTCGGGCGTCAGCAGGCCCTTGCTTGGCGAAGCGCATTTGACCTCGGCGATTAAAGCGACGCAATCGCCTCCAAGCGCCGCGATCATGTCACGCGGTCGATGAGGCGCCGCCTCGGCGCGCTGTCTGATTTCTGACATCGTGGTGGCAAGGCGCTGCTCGTCTAGCTCCTCGACTTTGCGCGCGAGGATCCTGTCAAGCACCGTATCGGTGGCGACAAATGCCGAGGTCATGAGGCAAGTTTCTGGCTGTAGGCGATGAGATTATCCAGTTTGCCGACCGCCCGGCCGCTGTCTATAATATCTCTCGCCATACGCACACCGTCAGCGATAGACTTTACTTTGCCCGCCGCCATGATAGCCGCCCCCGTGTTCAAGAGCACGACGTCCCGCTTGGCGCCGGTCTCGCTGCCATCCAGCACACTGCGCAGAATCGCCGCATTGGTCGACGCGTCATCACCCTTGAGTTCGTTGATGCCGACCACGTGGAAGCCCAAGTCAGTCGGGTCGATATCCATGTGCTCAATCGTCCCGTCTACCCTCAAGTAGCTGATTCGATTCGGGCCGGTCACAGTAAGTTCGTCCAAGCCGCCATAGCCATTCACGACCATGGCCGATTTCGTGCCCAGAGCCTGCAAGACATGTGCCAGCAAATCGGTCAGATCCGAGGAGAAGACGCCCATGAGTTGCCGTTGAGCGCCGGCCGGATTAGTGAGAGGACCGAGAATATTGAAGATGGTGCGTATACCCAGCTCGCGCCGCGGCCCGATAGCGTGGCGCATGGCCGGATGCAGCTTAACAGCATAGAGAAAACCTATACCAATCTCGTCCACGCAGCGGCCCACTTGCTCCGGACTGAGGTCCAGATTGACGCCTAACTCCGCCAGAACGTCCGCGCTGCCACATTTGCTTGTCGCCGCGCGGTTGCCATGCTTCGCTACCGGTATCCCTGCGCCGGCTGCCACAAAGGCGACCGTCGTGCTGATATTGAAACTGCCGGATCTATCGCCGCCGGTGCCGCAAGTATCGAGCAAATCTTCATCGACCGTGGTGGGCACTTGGTGCGCCGCGTTGCGCATAGCCCGAGCGCTGCCGGTAATCTCGTCGGTGGTCTCGCCCTTCATGCGCAGCGCCATCAAATAAGCGCCGATTTGGGACTCCGTCGCTTCTCCGCTCATGATCTGCCGCATGACCGCTTCCGCTTGTTCCGCCTCCAGGTGCCCGTAACGGCTGAAGACGTCTATCGCTCTTTGAATATCCATCATCTTTTCCTTTGCACTAGTACCCTGCAATTGCGGCCGGTTGGTATTTCATAAAGTTGCCAAGCATCTGCATGCCATGCCTGGTCAATATACTCTCAGGGTGAAATTGTACGCCGATGACCGGATCTGTCTTGTGGCGCAAGCCCATGATTTCTCCGTCTGCAGTACGTGACGTAACGATGAAGCAGTCAGGCAGGGTCGCCTCTTCTACAATCAAGCTGTGATAGCGGGTCGCTTCGAAGGGATTTGGAATATCGGATAGAATGGCGTCGCCCTCGTGGTAGATCATACTGGTTTTGCCGTGCATCAGCTCCGGCGCGTGAACCACCACGCCGCCATAAGCCTCGCCTATCGCTTGATGACCCAGGCAAATGCCCAATAGCGGTATCTCCGCGCCAAGTTCGCGTATGACGTCAAGCGAAACGCCGGCGTCTATCGGATAACCCGGACCCGGCGAGATGACGATGCGATCCGGCTGCAGCGAACGGATCTCATCAACCGTGATCTTGTCGTTGCGATAGACGGTCAAATCCGCGCCGAGCTCTCCCAACTCCTGCACAATGTTGTAGGTAAAGCTATCATAATTGTCGATTACAAGAATCATGATTGTCCCTCATCGCGCCGGCGATATTGCCGCTTACGTCAATCCATGTTCAGCGTACTTCACAGCCTCAAACACGGCTTTTGCCTTGTTGATAGTCTCGTAGTATTCCGCCGTCGGATCGCTATCGGCGACGATGCCGCCACCGGCCTGAACGCTGATCTTTCCGTTTTGCATCAGCAGTGTACGAATCGTAATACACATATCCATCGAGCCGTCAAAGCTGAAATAACCGACTGCGCCGCCGTAGGGTCCGCGACGCGTCTCTTCCAATTCTTCGATTATCTCCATAGCCCTTACCTTTGGCGCCCCACTGAGTGTGCCAGCCGGGAAGGTCGCGCGCAGCAAATCGAAGGCGTCCATACCCTTGCGCAGTATGCCTTCAACTTGGCTCGTGATATGCATTACATGCGAATAGCGCTCAAGGTACATCATCTTCTTGACCCGGACAGTGCCATAATCGCAGACTCGCCCCAGGTCGTTGCGTCCCAGGTCGACCAGCATGACGTGTTCAGCCCGCTCCTTGGGATCGTTTAGCAATTCCTCTCCCAGCGCCAGGTCTTCTTTCTCGGTCGCGCCGCGCCGCCTTGTCCCCGCCAGCGGGCGATTGTAAGCGATGCCATCTTCCAGACGGACAAGCATCTCCGGCGACGCCCCGACAAGCTTCAGGTCATCGCTGAATTCCAGCAGGAACATATAGGGCGAGGGATTGGTCGCTCTTAAGGCGCGATAAATCTGCAGCGGGCTGGCGTCAGTCTCACGGCTGAAGCGCTGTGCCAGAACGATCTGAAAGGCGTCGCCATCGCGGATATATTCTTTGGCCTGGCGCACACGATCTTCATGCACCCGCTGCTCAACATTGGACACCGGGTCTCCGTTAGTGTCTTGTCTCGGCGGATCGTAGGCGTGATGAACTAGTGGCAGCGACAGAGCGTCAACGATTCGGTCAATGCTTGCCACCGCCCGATCATAGGCGGCATCAGGGTCGTTGTCTTCGTTATGCGCATTTGCCAGGACGGTCAGTTGGTGCTTGGCGTGATCAAATATGACCAAAGTATCAGGCAGCATGAAGGCGACTGTCGGCACTTCCAGGTCATCGCTGGCGGTGGCGGGCAAGTCCTCAAAATAGCGCACGATATCGTAGGACATATAGCCAACTGCCCCACCAACCAAGCGCGGCAAACCTTCGAGCGCAACGGGATTCACCGTCTGAAAATGCCGCTTGATGACATGCAGCGGGTCTTGGCCCTCGGGAATGGCGAATTTTGTCTGCTGGCCTTCACGCTCCAAGGTGACGATATTGTTCTTGACGCTTAGCACGCCTTTGGGATTGACGCCAATGAAGGAGTAGCGCCCGACCTGTTCGCCGCCTTCGACGCTCTCCAGCAGAAATGCCGGCTTGCCAGCCTGCTTCAGCTTCATGTAGACCGACATCGGCGTTTCCAGGTCGCCAAGCAAGGTGCGGTAAACCGGCACATGGTCGCCTTGCCCGAAGTAAGCGCGGACTTCTTCGCGAGAAGGCTTGATATCAGTGCGCTCTGCCTGCATCACTTCGAGCATTGTTGTCTCCCCAGAAATCAAAAGAACCCAAATCATCCATTCAAGGACGAGAAGGGTTCCCGCGGTGCCACCTTGATTACCTGCCTTGGCAGGTCACTTCGTGGATACAGACATACTGTCGATATCCGGCGCTTCTAACGGCGCGCGCACCGTCGCAAGCTAATCGGTTTCCCTTTCACCTGCGCAACTCCCCAGCCCATTCCACATCTCTGCGTGTATCGCCTTCACAGCAACTAGCGACTCTCTGAACTGCACGATGATGTGTACTACTCTGGATCACAGTCTTTCGATTATTCAGTTGCGCCCGATATTAACGCGCTGAATTCGCTGTGTCAAGCAGCAAACTGCCTTTAACGCGCATTCAAATTCTGGTATACTATTCTCGAATATGCGTTCTACTCCATCATCAGATTCAGGAGCTTGAATTGAGCTTAGGCAACCGGGAAATCGCTGATATCTTTGAGCGTTGCGCCGACATGCTGCAGATCCGCGGCGACAACATCCATCGCGTCTTGTCTTACCGGCGGGCTGCGGAATCCATCCGCGCCGTGCCGCGCGACTTGCGCGTGATATCAAGCGAAGGCGGACTCACTGATATCAACAGTATTGGCAAGACGATCGCGGCGAAGATCGACGAAATGCTGGCGACAGATCAGCTTGAATTCTACGAGAGGCTCAAAGCTGACGTTCCCGAAGGCTTGGTCGACATCATGCGCATCAACGGCGTCGGACCCAAGAAAGCCAAGCTCTTCTGGGAAAAGCTGGATATCACTACGATACCTGTATTGCAGGTCGCTGCCGGCGCTGGAAAGCTCGCCGATTTGCCGGGCATGGGTAAGAAAAGTCAGCAGAAGATCCTTGATGGCATTGAAGCCCTGTCGCGCCAAAGCGGGCGGACCAACATAGGCGACGCCCTGCCGGCAGCGCAGAATATCCTAGACCTGCTGCTCAAGTTGCCAGAAGCGCAACAGGGCGCATTGGCCGGCAGCATCCGTCGCGGACGCGAAAGTATAGGCGATGTCGATATCCTCATTGCCGGCGACGATGCGGCGCCGATAATGGACCGTTTCGTAAATATGGAGAATGTCGCGCGCATTCTGGGCCACGGACCAACCAAGAGCTCGGTCGAATTGCTCACCGGTTTACAAGTGGATGTGCGGGTTTTGGAAAAGGCGCGCTGGGGCACGGCGCTGAATTATTTCACCGGCAGCCTGACGCACAACGTCAAGATGCGGCAGATCGCCCTCGAGCACGGGCTCAGCCTCAACGAGCACGCGCTTAGCCCGGTCGACGAGAATAAGACGATTATCGAAGCGGCCGAGAAGATACTGTGCGACAGCGAAGAGCAAGTCTACGCGACGCTGGGCTTGCAATATGTTCCACCGGAGCTGCGCGAAGACAGTGGCGAAATCGAGGCGGCGCGGGAGAATCGTCTGCCTGAATTGATCACACGCGCTGATATCGTCGCTGACCTGCACATGCACAGCACCTGGAGCGATGGCAAGAATACTATTCGCGAGATGGCGCAGGCCTGCGTTGAGCGTGGACATCAGTACATGGTTATCACGGACCACTCTCGCAGTCTCGGCATCGCCAACGGTTTGAGCATCGAGCGGCTGTTGGAGCAGGTTGAAGAAGTGCGTCAAGTCAACGCCGAAATGGGCGGCGTGATTCAGATTCTGGCCGGCACAGAAATGGATATCAAAGCCGATGGGGGGATGGATTACCCGGACGAGATTCTGGCGCAAATGGATTTCGTCATCGCCTCGCTGCATTCGGGCCTACAGCAGAAACGCGAGCAAGTGACCGAGCGCTTGCTCAATGCCATCGTTAATCCGCATGTTGACATGATCGGGCATCCATCGGCTCGTCAATTTCCCAATCGGGAAGCGGTTGACGCAGACTGGGACGCAGTGCTCGCCGCTGCCAAAGAACACGAGACCATTCTCGAAATCAACGCCAATCCGCTGCGCCTCGACCTCAAGCCGGAGTTAGCGCGCATGGCGAAGGATATTGGTGTGCTGCTCGCCATCAACACCGACGCTCACCGCATCGAGCATCTCGACTTGATGCCATACGGCGTGACCAACGCGCGGCGCGGCTGGGTGGAAGCGCGGCATGTCGTTAATACCTGGCCATTCGAACGCTTCCGTCTCTGGCTCAAGAGCCGCCCCTGATTGCGTCGGAGCGCCCTCATGAGCGAAAACGCGCCAAGCATAGGCGGCGGCCAGGACTCCCAAGATCCAACGACCGGCGATGTCAACTTTACACCTCCGCCGGCGCCTACGCGCGCGCAACTCGACGCCCGCCGAAATTTCAGGCGCGCCCTGAAACGAGCCCAGAACCCTTTGTATATCCCCGTTCGTTGGCTGCTGCTCATGCTGGCCATGGTATTCTTATTGCTCATCGTGGCGGCCGCCCTCGTGATTAGCTTGCGCAGCGCGACATCTGTGCCGGCGCTCGAATCAGTGATTGAAATTGTGACAGTCAAGGCGAATCAGCCAGTTAGCCAAACTGAAGGCGAAACTAACAGCGAAGTCGATGTGCCCGCTGAATCGTCGCCGAAAGTCATATTGGCGCCCGCGACGCCAGCCAGCATCGTGCTCACGGGACCGGCAGTGCCAACCGTCATCATCACCAACACACCCGTTCCCCTGGCGGTCGGGTTGCAGTCAGCGGTCTACAATGTCGGCAATGATGAACTCAACGTCCGCAATATTCCGAGCTTGCGCGGCAGCGAGGTGCTTTTCCGCGCTCCGGCGGGTACGCTCGTCAATATCATCGGCGGACCACAAGAGGCGGATGGCTTTACTTGGTGGCAGCTTCACGATCCGCAATTTGAGGTGATCGGCTGGGCGGTCGCCATTTATCTGCAAACCGCGTCGGGAAACTCAGGATGATTAAGGTGACAAACGAGATCCATAGCCGCATGGCCAACTTGGGTGAGCAATTGCATCAGCACATCTATCGCTACCATGTGCTGAACGACGCAATTATCACAGACGCCGAATATGACCGCCTCTTCCGCGAATTGCAGGATCTGGAAGCGGAGTATCCAGAGTACGCGCGCGCCGACTCTCCGACTCAGCGGGTTGGCTCGGACTTGACCGGCGATTTCCCCAAAATTCCGCATCCAGCGCCGATTCTCAGCCTGGCGAATGCCTTTGACGAAGCGGACTTGGTGAATTGGGAGGAACGAAACCTGCGGCTTCTGCCATCGGGTACGCAATTGCAATATGTCTTGCAGCCCAAGCTCGATGGATTGGCGATAGTCATCAGCTACGAAGACGGCGTCCTGACGCGCGCGGCCACCCGCGGCAACGGCGAAGTGGGCGATGATGTCACCGCCAACGTCAAGACGATTCGTACCGTACCGCTGCGCATCCCGCTTGACGGCGGCACTGCTCCTGGTCGCTTGGTCGTCCGTGGTGAGATTCTTTTTCACAAGGAAAGCTTCCTTGAGCTCAACCGCGAGCAAGAAGCGCTAGGGCTGCCCGCTTATATCAACCCGCGCAATACCGCTTCCGGCTCACTCAAGCAGAAGGACAGCCGTGAAACCGCCAAACGCCAGCTCACCGCCTACATTTACGCCATAGTCGACAGTGACGGCATTGAGTTGGGAAGCGAATGGGAAATCCTGCAGTATCTCGCGGATATGGGCTTCAATGTCATCACCGGCGCGAGACCGTGCTCTAGCCTCGTCGAGGTGGTCGAGGCGCTGCCCGGCTGGGAAGCGCGGCGCGACGATTTGCCCTTCGAGATTGACGGTTTGGTCCTCAAGGTCGATGATCTGTCTCACACCCGCGAACTCGGCGTTGTTGGCAAGGATCCGCGCGGCGCAATCGCATACAAATTCCCCGCCGAAGAAGCCACGACCAAGCTGCTGGGTATCACCATCGGCGTGGGCCGCACAGGCAAGGTCACACCCACGGCCCAGCTCGACTCGGTCTTCATCGGCGGTGTCACCGTCTCCAACGCCAGCCTGCATAACTACGACCAGGTCGCGGCGCTTGATATTCGCCTGGGCGACCGCGTCATCGTCAAGCGCTCGGGCGATGTCATCCCTTATGTCATCGGTCCGGTGATCGGCGCGCGTGATGGCAGCGAGACGACGATTCTCCCGCCCGAGACATGTCCCTTCTGCGATACCCCGCTCGTCCAGCCGGAAGGCGCCGTCGACTGGTCCTGCCCCAATCCCAAATGCCCGGAACGCGTTATGCGAACGCTGGAGTTTTTTGTCTCGCGCGGTGCCATGGATATCGAAGGAATGGGACCACAGACCATCGCCGCCTTGATCGAGAACGGACTAATCGAGGACGAGGCGGACATCTTCACCTTGCGGTCTGAGGCGCTACTTGAACTGGAGGGATTCGCTGAGAAAAAAGTGGAGAACTTGCTTTTTTCGATAGAGCAAGCCAAGTCGCGCTCCTTTACGCAGGTCTTAACTTCGATGGGCATTGACGGCGTCGGCTCAACGGTGGCCGGCTTGATCAGCGACAATTTCGCCTCGATGGATCGCCTGCTGGAAGCTACTGAGAAAGTCCGCCTGGCAGAACTTGCATTCGTCGAATGCACGGGCCCAATAATCGCTTCTGCAGATGTAAGCAATCCTGAAGAAGGCAAACTACTGAATCGTCTGCGTCATCCGACGGCCGAGCTGGCGCCGCGCTACCTGGAAACGCCGGATCTATCGGCTCGTTTGGAGCGCTTGATGCGTCCCTTGCATTTAACGCCTGATGAACTTGCCATTGTTGCCGCGCAATTGCAGACGCTCATTGATGCCTCGCGCCCGCTGCACACGATCGAAGGCTTGGGACCGATTCTGGTACAAAACATCGTCGAGTGGTTCACCGATGAGCACAACAAGTCGGCGCTGCGAAAGATGCACACGGCCGGCGTCAACATGAAAGCGGAAGAAAAAGTCGTGGCCGGTTCGTTGCTGGTCGGCAAGACTTTCGTCCTGACCGGGACAATGTCCGTGCCCCGCGGCGACATCCAGGCATTGGTGGAAGCCAATGGCGGCAAGGTGACAGGCAACGTCAGCAAGAAGACGAGTTATGTTGTCGCTGGCGACTCGCCCGGCAGCAAAGTCGAGAAGGCGGCGAAAAACGGCGTACCCATCATCAGTGAAGACGAATTGCGCGCGCTGCTAGCCGGCTAGCTCCTTCGCCGGGACAGAATATGACCGAGGGCATCGTAAGGTTAAAGCAGGGACGCGAGAAGCCCGTCCGCAATCAACATCCCTGGATATTCTCAGGCGCCATCGCCCATGCCGAACGCGCCATCGACGGTGAACTCGTTACCGTAGTTGATCACCGGAATCGATTCCTCGCTCGTGGCTACTGGAATTCTAAATCGCAGATCCAGGTGCGCATCATGACCTGGGATGACGAGCTGATTAATGATGAATGGTGGCGAAACAAACTCAGGCGCGCCAGCAATTTGCGAGCGGGACATGCTGATACTTCCGATAGAGTTGCTTATCGCCTGGTCAATGCGGAGAACGATTATCTCCCCGGATTGATAATCGACCGCTACGCCGACTGGTACGTGCTGCAAGCGCTTACTCACTTTATCGATCAGCAGAAGCCCGCAATCATTGACGCGCTGATGGCAGTAACGGGCGCCAAAAACATCTTTGAACGCAGCGATGTTCCGGCGCGGCAGAAGGAGGGCTTGGGCTCGTCAATTGGTCTCTTGCGCGGGGAACCGCTGCCCAGCACGGTGGAAATCGAGGAGAACGTCAAGTATTTGGTCGATATCCAGAAAGGTCACAAGACTGGCTTCTACCTCGATCAACGTGACAATCGCGGCATGCTCGCTGATGTGATCAGCTGCTATCGCGCTGCCAAACGCAGCAAACCGAGTCTATTGAACCTCTTCAGTTACACTGGCGGGTTCGCGCTTGCTGCCGGTCAGTTTGGCCGGCTGCAATCGGTAAACGTCGATGCGTCTCGCGCCGCGCTCGAACTCGCTGAACGCAATTTCCAGCTTAATGGCTATGACCAAGCTGAGCACGGCGAGAGCGTAGAGTTCATTCAGGCGGATGGCTTTGAGTACTTGCGTCATTGTGTTACTGAGCAACAGTCATTTGATTTCATAGTGCTTGATCCGCCGAAATTCGCGCAGAACAAAGGCCAGATAAAACGTGCCGCTCGCGGCTACAAAGATCTAAACTTGAACGCCTTCAAGTTAGTCAAGGATGGCGGCTACCTGATGACCTTCTCATGCTCAGGCGGTATCAGCCGCGATCTGTTTCAGAAGATTGTCTTTGGCGCCCTGGCTGACTCGGGCAGGCAGGCGCAAGTGGTCAAACAGCTTTCAGCCGCCTCTGACCACCCGGTCAGTTTGAGCTTTCCCGAAGGCGAGTATCTTAAAGGCCTGCTTCTGCGAGTCTTCTGATCGCCTATTCAGCATCAGTGACGGTCGATGTCTAACGCTTGCTCGTCCATTCGGGATTGGCAAATTGCTCAAGCGCGAGCTCTTCTGCTCTGGCGGATTCGCACTCCGAGAGTTGTCCCGGAATCAATTCCAGCTCAAAGGCGTCGGTGAAGCCTCTTTCAAATGCCGAGGCGACTTCAGCCCAGCTTGGCGCTCTCGCCAAGACCTGCGCCAATGACAGGGTTCGCTCGCGCACACGCTGCTTCTGCGCTTCAAGAGCAGCTTCAGAGTCAAACCTCAGCACATCGCAAATCCGCGCCACATCGCCGCGCAGGGGAATCGTGCCGTGCTGCAACATGACACCCTTGCGCCTTAGCTGCGCGCTGCCAACTAGTTTGCGCCCGGCAAAGGTGATTTCATAATGCGATGACAACTCAAAGCAGACTGCCCCGGCCGCGCTTTGGCGAGCGCTCGCTGCTTGATGTCGGGCAGTGGCTGACAAGCCCAGGCAGTCAAGCGCCTGCAGCAAGCCTACGCTTATCCGCCGATAACTTTCAATAAGGTCCCCGCCAGCCAGGGGATGATCCAGCGACAGGCAAAGGCTGTACGTCAGTTCATCGCCATGAAGGATCGCCTTGCCGCCGGTCGGCCGGCGCACCAGGTTCCAGCCGCGCTCTTGCAGCGCATCGACATCAGCATCGCGGATACGCTGACCATAGCCCAGCGAGAGACAAAATGGCTTCCACCCGTAAAGCCGCAATGTAGGCATCTGCCGACCAGCGCCGACCGCTTCCACAATTGCGCTGTCAACCGCCATATTGCAGATGCCGCTGCGGAAATCTGATTCTCGTATGCTCCGCATTTGCCGCATTTTATGACCTTGCCTATACTGACTCGTAATGCCTACCGGCTTACGAACGGAACCGCTTCCGAATGTCTCAGAAGACCCAACAAAAAACCAGCGACTCCAAACCAAAGGTCTTGAAGACAGACGCACAGCTTCGGGAGCCTGGCGCGCCAACTCAAACCTCCGCGCCCTTTTACAGCACTGCGCAATACACTCAGGATCAGCGCAGAGCCGCGTCGCTGCCCCAACGTCACTCCTTGCCGCGTCAACGTCTGCAACGCGCCACCGGTCGCCGCCGGCGCAATGAATGGGCTTGGGTCATCTTAGCAGGTAGCATGATAGCTGTCTTTGGTTTCTTGATTGTCGCCATGTTTGTTCTGGTTCGTGTACCGCAATCCTCGCAGATTGCCATGCCAACCGCCGACTTGACGCCGGTTCTGCCCACGCCTGTTGACGCTCGCAGCGAATTCATAGCCGATGGCAGGCGCGTCGGCGTCGATGTCCTGCAGCTTGAAGATGGCAGCCTGATAGAAATGGCGCCTTGGGACGGGCAATCGCGCTACACCATCATCGTCGCCGGGCTTGACCGCCGGCAGGACCAATCCAATGAGCCCGCGCGCACCGACAGCTTGATGCTCGTAAGCATCGACCCGACGACCAAGAGCATCGGTGTGCTCAGCGTACCGCGAGACCTGTGGGTGGAGGTCCCCGGCCAAGACGACAGGGACAGGATCAATCGCGCATATTTCCTGGGTGAGGTTCGCGCGGCCGGCGGGGGCCCCAGGCTTTTGCAGCAGACCATAAGCTGGAATCTTGGCATGCGCGTGCACAATTATGTTCTGGTGGATTTCAAAGTTCTGGTCGATGTCGTCGATGTCCTGGGCGGCATCGAGGTCTCCATCGACTACGCCATCAATGACGAACGCTACCCGGATGAGCAGTACGGCTACGATCCCTTCTATTTGCCACCCGGTACGCATATCCTGGATGGAAACGACGCCCTTCGCTTCGCCCGAACCCGGCATGGAAATAATGATGTGCTGCGGGCGGGAAGACAGCAGCAAGTCCTCAGTGGCATTCGCGAACGCGCGCTCAGCATCAATTTCTTCGAGCTAATCGCGCAGGCGCCCGCGTTGCTCAGCAGTCTCAGCGCCAACCTTCAAACCGGGCTGGATATCCAACAGATAGTCCAACTTGCCTTCTTCGCCAGAGATATCGAAGCCGACAATATAACCATGCTCGTAATGAACTTTGAGTATTTGCAGGAATACACCACGGAAGAGTACCAACAACAGGTGCTGGTTCCAATCGTGGAGCGGCTGCCGCTCTTGATGCGTGAGACCTTCGGGGATGACTACGCCCGCTAAGCGCGCCAAAAACGAAGCAGCGCACGGAAATCCGTACGCTGCCGTTCAGAACTCACCCACCGTACCGTGTAGCATAGTGTCTCGAACCTGAATGAATCAGGCCGGGAATCGCGAGGCAACCGCTGTTTTGGCTCAGGCCTATTACATGGGCTGCCAAAGAAAGACTCCCCTATAGAGAATGTTGGCTCGGCACGTATAGATCTATCACGTGTACAGCAGGCGAAGCAATTTATAGCAGATTGCCTTCAGACTGTCAAATCAGGCAATACGGGCAGTCGCGCCCAGCGCAATATTTCGCCGAAGCCGTATAATGGACATGTCGTTATTCTTTGTTGCCTTGACAAGGAGGTCTTGCGTGGACAACAAATTGCTTAGAGAGAGTCTCGCCGAGTTGATCGGCACATTTGTATTGGTTTTTGTCGGGTCGGCGGCTGTACTGGTGGCGCCGATCTTTGGCGTGGTTGTGCCCGCCTTCGCGCATGGCCTGATCCTCTGCAGTCTGATCTATACCTACGGGCATATATCCGGCGCGCAAGTCAACCCCGCAGTCACATTGGGTTTGACGATCGGCGGCCAGCAGGACGCGACCAAATCAGCGTATTTCATGGTCGCGCAATTCATCGGCGGCATCGTCGCTGCTCTCGCGCTCGTTTCTGTCTTTCCGCAGGACAATGCGGGCGTGGCAGCTTTCCTCGGTGATGCCAGTTACAACTTCGGCCAGACCACCGGCTTCCTAACGCAGGACTCGGTTTGGACGGCGGCCGTCTATGAAGCTATCTTAACTTTCTTCCTCGTCAGCGCCGTATTCCAGGCGGCGGCTTATGGCAAGGCAGGCAAGCTGGCTGGCGTCGCCATTGGTTTTACCTTGGCAGCCAGTATCTTCGCCGGCGGACCCGCAACCGGCGCCTCGCTGAATCCCTCGCGTACGCTGGGACCCGCCCTAGTGGCTGGAAATACCACTTACCTGTTACCTTACCTGGTTGGCATCTTTGGCGGTGGCATCGTCGCCGGCTTGGTACAGGGCTACGTCTTGAATCCGACCGATGAGGAAATGTAGAAAAGGGCGCCTGACTTAGCCGCGATCTACAATCTCACTGTCGTCAATCTATAGCGCGTCGTCGACGGGCAGATCAAGCTGGATATGCAGCTCCTTCAATTGATCCGCTTCGGCAGTCGACGGCGCGTGAGCCATGATATCGGCGCCTCCTTGCGTCTTGGGAAACGCGATTACTTCGCGGATATTTGGCGCGCCGGCGAGCAGCATTACCAGCCGGTCGATGCCCCAAGCCATACCACCATGCGGCGGAGCGCCATATTCAAAGGCTTCAAGCATGTGGCCAAATTCCAGCATGGTGTGCTCCACGCTCTGCCCAATCAACGGGAAAATCTTTTCCTGAATCTCACGATCGTGGATGCGGATGCTGCCGCCGCCAACTTCGTAGCCATTGCAGACCAGGTCATACTGTGAACCGCGCGCCGCGCCAGGATCGCTATCAAGCAAATGCAAATCCTCCGGCAAAGGCATAGTAAACATATGCTGCGACGGATCCCAGCGTCCGTTCTCCGCGTCCCAGATGAATTCCGGAAAATCAATCACCCAACAAAACGCCAACAGATCATCATCCAGGTCCAGATCCGCCTTGAAGTGATTGCGCAGCGCATCGGTCACCGCATATACGATCTCCGCATCGTCGGACATGAATAGCAGCAAATCGCCGCCTTCAGCCGCCATGGTCTCTAGTAACTCCATCTTGAGATCCACGCTAAAGAACTTGCCGATTGGCCCGCGCAGTTGTCCTGCCGGGTCGGTCGGCACAGTGATATAGGCCAATCCCTTCGCGCCGGAGCGCCTGGCCATATTCTCAAGCTCGCTTGCCACCTTGCGCAACTGTGTGCCGCTGAGCGCGCCAGCGACACCGGGTACGCGCATGCACTTGACTTTCTTGCCCGCCTTGACATTTTCCACAAATACAGGAAAGGCGCTGCGTCCTGCGATTTGGCTGATGTCTATCGCGCGCAGGTCGAAACGAATATCGGGACGGTCTGTGCCATATTGTTCCAACGAGTCTTGATAGCGGATGCAAGGGAAGGGTTCCGCGATCAGGCGCTTTTCAGGCGTAATCACGTTGACAATAGATGTCGCCAGCTCTTCCATGAGTTGCATCACATCGTCGCGCTCGACAAAGCTCATCTCCAGGTCGAGCTGCGTGAATTCGGGCTGCCGGTCGCCACGCAAGTCCTCATCGCGGAAGCAGCGGGCGATCTGAAAATAGCGTTCAAACCCGCCGATCATCAATAATTGCTTCAGCTGTTGCGGGGACTGAGGCAAGGCATAAAACATCCCCGGCTGCAAGCGGCTAGGCACCAGGAAGTCTCGCGCTCCTTCCGGCGTGGTCTTGAACAGAATCGGCGTCTCGATCTCTACAAAGTCTTTGACATCGAGAAAGTCACGAATGAACTTGACCGTCTTGTGCCGCAGAAACATATTCTTCTGCATGGGCTCGCGGCGCAAGTCTAAATAGCGGTGCCGCATTCGCAGCGCTTCATCGACGCTGCCCTCCTCCTTGTTGATGTAAAAAGGCGGAGTTCGCGACCGATTAAGGATGACGATTTCGTCGGCGACAATGTCGATATCGCCGGTCGATAGGTCGGGATTGGCGGTGCCTTCCGGCCGAATCCGCACATTGCCATGCACCTGCAACACATACTCGTTCCGGGCGCTATCGGCCACAGTGTGCGCCACCGGCGACGCTTCCAGATCGACAACTACCTGCGTTATGCCCCAGCGGTCGCGCAGGTCGATGAAGATCAAGCCGCCTTGATCGCGCCGCCTATTCACCCAACCGGCCAAGGTGACCGGACTCCCGGCGTCTTTCTCCCGCAGCTCGCCGCAAGTATGTGTCTTCATCATATGGCTGTTACTCCCGAGTAAAGTGTAGGTTTGCAGTACTGCAAATCTCTCAATGTCAGCCGCGTAGCTTATCACGAGCGACTAGGCAAATGTATAGTCATTCTGCCAACGGGCGCCACGCCGGCGGACTTTACAGCATCTGTCATCTTGACTACACTTTTCACAATGAACTCACCGGATACAAGCATAAGCAAGCGCCAGCTCGGCATTCTCCTGGCGGCGTTTGGCATCGTTGCATTCATTGGCATCCTGGCCATAGACTTACTTGACGTCGGTCGACAAGGCGGCATCGGACCGGCACAATCCTTGGCGTTGACGCTGACTGCAATCATGACGATCATCGGCTTGACTTTGATTCCGCGTGGCGACGCCCCAGCATGAACAGCCGCTTGCTTCACAGCCTCCTGCTTGTGGCAACCGTCTCGCTGGTATTTTCTTTTCTGGTCTACCTTTTGTACGCCGCCAACCTGATCAGCTTCCCCTATGATTATGACCAGGGCGAAGGCTTTGAAGTGCATGATACGGTCCTCTTCAGCCGCGGCGAACTGCCCTACCGTGATACCGAGATATATCCCTTCTACGCCAGCAATTACCCCCCGCTTTTCCACGTCATGGCAGCGCCCTTCGTCTGGTTTTTCGGCCCCGCCTACTGGTATGGACGACTCCTGGGCTTGATCGGCTCGATAGTCAGCGCAGCGGCAATCGCCTACGCCGTGTACCGAGACGGCCATCAACAGCGTTGGATCGCGCTGCTAGCCGGATTGGCCTTCCTCAGTTCCAACTTCGTCTATCATATTGGTCCGCTCTACCGTCAACATACGATGATGGTCACATTCGAAACGGTCGCCGTCGTACTGCTTGCCGCGGCCTTCCCGCGGCGGGACAGACGTGGCATAGCCCTCGCATTGCTGCTGCTGATTTGCGCCGGCTATACCAAGCAGCTGGCAATCTTCACCACCATCGCGGCGTTTTTCTGGATGTTCCTGCGCGCGCCACTCCGCGCAATACTTTGGACGATCGCATTTGGCATAGTCGGCGGCGCAATTTTCCTCTGGCTCAACATCGCCTCCGACGGCCAGTGGTGGATCCAGGCTATAGTCGCCAACGTCAATGATTTCATCCGCGAGCAAGCCATCGGTCTTTTCATTCTTTGGTTGAAGCTGCATGGCTTTCTGTTAGTCCCCGCCACCGTTCTACTGATATACGAGACCTATTTCGCTCGCCTGTCCATCTACAGCATCTGGTTCGTGGCGACTGCGTTGCTGGGCGGCGTCGCTTCCGGCACTTGGGGCGCTGGCGACAGCTACTTTGTCACCTCTGTCGCCGCCATGTGCATCCTGAGCGGCATATTCCTTTCGCGAACACTGGCGAAAAAATGGACCCTACCGCCTGCCCTTGCTCGCCACAATGCTGCGAAGCTTAGCGCCATAGCTGTCTTATCAATTCCCTTGCTCTACCTGGGATATGCCCGCGCGACACTCAAGATGCCGACTGACGGCGCCTTTCAGCCCATCGCTAATTTGCTCGGCGTTGAGGGCAATATCCGAGAGAACTTCTACGATTCCGCCACATTCCTGGTCGGCGGCTATGCGCATATCGGCTATTTTCTGACGCCGGCCGACCACGCAGCGGGCGATCGCATCGTTGAGCTGATTCGTGCCGTTGAAGCGCCAGTAATGAGTGAAGACGCCGGATTCGCCATAGCAGCCGGGCGTGACGTAGTTACCAATCCCACGCAGTTACGTAACCTGCATCGCGCCGGCCGATTCGAGGGCACACAATTGATCGAAATGATCGAGCAGAAGCAATTCGGCTTGATGATACTGCGCGCGCTTTTCTATCCGCCACCAGTTCTGGAAGCGATCGGCAGATTCTATGACCAGCGCGAGACTATCCACATGAACGGCTTTGACTATTTGATCCTCTACCCAAAGGGCGATCCCTAGCCCTAAGGAGCCCGCTGTGACTACCGCCTATTTGACGCATTCCCGCATGGTCGAACATGACTTGCCGCAGCACCCGGAACATGCCGGCCGCATCCAAGCTGTCTGGGAGCAATTGCAGGCGCAGGGATTGGCTGATCAACTGCTTCACATTGAGCCTCGTCACGCGACCAACGATCAGATTCTGGCTGTTCACAGCCCGGCCCACCTTGAGCGATTGACCGCCATTTCTCATCAAGATCGCATTGTGCGCATCGACGCAGATACCTACGCCCTGCCGATTTCCCTTGATATTGCTCGGCTGGCCGCCGGCGCTGTCACGGGCGCGGTAGACGCCATCGCTGATGGGCGAGCCGACAATGCCCTGGCAGTCGTAAGACCGCCCGGTCATCATGCCACTGCCGACTGGCAAATGGGCTTCTGTCTGCTGAACAACATAGCCATCGCCGTACGCCATGCGCAGACGCGGCACGAATTCCAGAAGATCCTGATCATTGATTACGACGTACACCACGGCAACGGGACCCAAGACATCTTCTACGCCGACTCCTCCGTGATGTTCGTCTCCATCCATCAGAGCCCGCATTATCCGGGCAGCGGCGCGCTGGATGAGACCGGAACTGGACTCGGCGAAGGCTTTACGCTGAATGCGCCTCTCGCCGGCGGGCATGGCGACGCCTCTTATAAGAAGATAATCACTGATGTCGTATGGCCGGCGGCCGACCGATTCGCGCCTGATCTGATGCTCATTTCAGTTGGCTTCGACGCGCATTGGATGGATCCGCTGGCGAGTATGCAACTCAGCCTCTCCGGCTACGACCATCTGGCGCACACGATGCTGCACATGGCTGAAGAGCTATGCGGCGGAAGAATTGTCTTTGTGATGGAAGGCGGCTACGATCTTAAGGCTCTGGCGCATGGTTGGCGTAATATCGCTCGTGCTCTGCTGCGGCAAGACGGGCTTAGTGACCCCTACGGTCCCGCGCCCTCAAGCAGACGCGCTGCTGACGTCAAACCGGTGATCGACCGCCTACGCCGTATCCACCAGCTCTAGGTCAGCATGAGGTCGCCTTCCAGTCCGTGCGCCTCCATCAGCGCGCCTCGCAGGTCAAATATCTGGTCACGCAGCGCGGCGGCTTTCTCAAATTCGAGCGCCTGAGCCGCCTTTTTCATTTCGCCTTCCAATTCGGTGATCATATACTGCAACTCGTCTGCGGGCAGCGTCTGCAAGCCCAAGTCGACTGAGACTTTTTCTTCGGACTCTTCACCGTCCATCCGGCGAAGTCGATCCGTAATATCTTGAACCTCCTTCACGATCTGCTGCGGCACGATGCCGTTTTCGCGATTATACGCTTCCTGTTTGGCTCGCCGCCGATTGGTTTCGTCCAGCGCGCCAATTATGGCCGGCGTCATCTTGTCCGCGTACATGATGACCTTGCCTTCGATGTGTCGCGCCGCCCGGCCGATAGTCTGTATCAGCGCCGGCTCCGAACGCAAGAAACCCGCCTTGTCCGCATCAAGTATCGCCACCAAAGACACCTCCGGCAGGTCAAGCCCTTCGCGCAGCAGATTGATGCCCACCACCACATCGTAAACACCCATGCGCAGATCGCGCAGGATCTCCACACGCTCCAGCGTATCGACCTCGGCGTGCAAATACTGCCCCTTGATGCCCAACTCGTTGAAGTAGCCGGCCAACTCTTCTGACATCCTCTGCGTCAAAGTCGTCACCAAGACGCGTTGCCCCTCGCGAACGCGCAAGGCGATCTCTTGCAAGAGGTCATCAATTTGCCCTTCTATGGGGCGCACATCAACTTGTGGATCGACGATGGCAGTTGGTCGTATGATCTGCTCCACCACTTGCTCGGCATGTTGATCTTCGTAGGGACCGGGCGTCGCGCTGGTATACATGGTTTGGCCCACGCGCTGCTCGAATTCAGCAAATTGCAGCGGGCGATTGTCGAGCGCGCTCGGCAGACGAAAGCCAAAATCTACCAGGACTTGCTTGCGCGCGCGGTCTCCGTTGTACATGCCGCGAATCTGCGGCACGGTCATGTGGCTCTCATCGATGACTAGCAGATGATCTTCCGGCAAATAGTCAATCAAGGTGTAGGGCGCGCTGCCCGGCGGACGGCGGTCGAAATGCCGCGAGTAATTCTCGATGCCGGTGGTGAAGCCGATCTCGCGCAGCATCTCAATATCATAACGTGTGCGCTGTTCGATGCGTTGGGCTTCGATCAGCTTGTCCTCTCGCTTGAAGAAAGCGACCTGCTCCTCCAACTCTTTTTCGATGTCGTGCAGCGCCTCGCGAATATGCTCATCATCGGTGATGTATTCGCGAGCCGGAAAGATCGTCACCATATTGTGTACATGCACCACCTCGCCTGTCAGCGGATGGAATTCGACGATCTTCTCAATTTCGTCCCCCCAGAGGTAGATGCGAAACGCCGTCTCGGAGTATCCGGGCACGATCTCCAAAGTATCGCCACGGGCGCGAAAAGTACCTCGGCGCAAATCCATATCGTTGCGAGAGTATTGTATCCGCACCAGATCCCGCAGTACGCGCTCCCGCCGCACTTCTTCGCCAACCACCAATTCCACCGACATTTTCTGCCAATTGACCGGGTCGCCGATGCCATAAATGCAGGACACCGAAGCGACAATCAGCACATCCCGGCGCGAGAACAGCGAGGCCGTTGCCGAAAGCCGAAGCCGCTCAATCTGCTCATTGATATCGGTTGACTTCTCAATATACAGGTCATGCCGCGGCACATAAGCTTCCGGCTGGTAGTAATCGTAGTAGCTGACGAAATATTCAATGGCGTTGTTGGGGAAGAGCCGCCTGAACTCGGCATATAATTGGGCCGCCAGCGTTTTATTGTGCGCCATAACCAGCGTCGGGCGCTGAGTCGTCTGCACAATATTGGCAATTGTGAATGTCTTGCCGGTGCCGGTCGCGCCGAGCAAGGTCTGATGTTGGTGGCCCTGCTTCAAGCCCGCCAGCAATCCCTCAATGGCGGTCGGTTGATCGCCCGTAGGCGCAAATGGCGCATCCAATTCGAATTCGGGCACGGCGCTGCCTCAGTAGTAGCGAACAGGTGTTCGTCAATCCGCTGATTATAGCCTTTCGCCATCGCGATATACAAGGTTTGATTGCCCCCGCCCGGGACCGACTTCGCCGGACAAGAAGCTCGTCGTTGACAGGCGCAAATCCAACTGCTATTATCTCGTTTCGCAGCGTTTCACGTTGCGAAACAATGCGGGGTGGAGCAGTGGTAGCTCGTTGGGCTCATAACCCAAAGGTCGTTGGTTCGAATCCAGCCCCCGCTATCGAGCTGATGTAGCTCAGCTGGTTAGAGCGCGCGACTCATAATCGCGAGGTCGGAAGTTCAAGTCTTCCCATCAGCACAGATTGGGACCCGGAACGGGTCTTTTTTGATTCAACATGCGCATATCATTTTTCGCCTCGCACCAGGTCATCTAGAGACTCCCGTCGCCGGCTGACGGACCAACGATCGCCCGCTTCTTCGACAACCACCTCGGCCGGACGCAAGCGCGCATTGTAGTTGCTCGCCATCGTCATGCCGTAGGCGCCCGCCGTCAGCAGCGCCACCTTGTCTCCTTCCTTCAGCATGGGCAAGAGACGGTCGTGCGCCAAAATATCGGCTGATTCACAAACCGGACCCACCACTTGCGCGACGACCAAATCGCCGGAACTCTTGCGCAGCGGCGCAATTTCGTGATGCGCGCCATAGAGCGCCGGTCGAATCATCTCCGCCATGCTTGCGTCAACAATGTAGAAGACCTGCCCGGCTTGCCGCTTCACGTAAAGCAGCTCGGCGACCAGAATGCCGGCGTCCGCAACAATCGACCGCCCCGGCTCAAGCAAGACATTGTAACCATCCAGGCGCGGCGCCAAGGCAGAAACCAGTTCAGCCATTGGCGGCGTGGCTTCGTCAATGCGGTACGCCACCGGCAAGCCGCCGCCCAGATTGATAGTCCTGATCTTCTGCCACGGGCTTATCAGATCCAGCAACTTGTCAACGGCGGTCAGCGTCGCCGTCGTATCGCCGAGTTGACTGCCGATGTGAATATGGACGCCGGCGAAATCGATATGCGGATACTCGCCTTGCTGAGCAAGAACATCACCGATGACATCCGCAGTCAAGCCGAATTTCGCCGCGCCATGTCCGGTCGCCATATGAGGGTGAGTATTTGCAGAAACTTGTGGATTGAAGCGCAGAGCAACTCGGACAGATTCGACGCCGGCGTCGGCAGCCGCGTCGTTGATATAGCACAGCTCAAGCACATTCTCGACATTGAACCAGCCGATGCCCTGCGCTAAGGCATAGACGATCTCATCGCGTGTTTTGCCTACGCCGGCGAAGACAATGTTACGACCTCGCGCGCCTGCTTTCAGCGCCAAGAATATCTCGCCAGCGCTCACACGATCGAATCCGGCGCCTGCACTCTTCAAGGTCCGAAGAATCGCCAGACTGCCATTCGCCTTGACGCTGAAATGAATACGCGAGTTCAGAGGGGCAAAGGCTTGTCGCAGACGGCGGTAATTGTCCGAGACCCGCTTGAGGCTATAGATATAGACCGGTGTGCCTGTTTCGTTGGCGACCCAGTCTACGTCCAAATCATCGATGAAGAGCGAGTTGGCAACATAGCGAATGGAGGAGTCAAAAACCATAGTCAGCGCTCAAACAAAAAGGAGACGCCTTTGTGGCGTCTCCAATGTACGGGAGCGACGGGATTTGAACCCGCGATCTCCGGCTTGACAGGCCGGCATGTTAACCGCTACACTACGCCCCCTAACAACGCAATTAGCTTAACACTCGCCGCATTTGCTGTCAAGGCTGCCGAGCCTTCTCGTGCCAACAGCGTCCCTAGTCGACTTAGCAACAGCTCAAGCCTGCAAATTCTATCAATTGGCGCGCGATTCAACTACAATATCGGCTTGTTGCATTGCCGGCAAGGAACGACTCTGCCGTGACCACCCGCAAAGCGCTCACATTCTGGCTGCTGCGCTGGGCTTGACGCCCAAGCAATGTTTCGAATTGGCATTCCTGTTTCTGTCGTATCGGCGCGGGCAGGCAGCCCTGCCGCTTCACTGGCAATTAGCCGCAGCGCCGACCTAACGCAATGTATCGCGGAAGGATAATTCGTCATGGAATTCATCAGCGAAATCTCGCCCTTAAGACAGCAGGCGGACATTGTTAATGGCTGGTTGAAAAACCGGCTTGACACAATTATTCCAGATATCATGTCACGCGCAGACATGGATATGTGGATTGTGGCATGCCGCGAATACAACGAAGATCCGGTCATCATGTCCCTTCTGCCGGCGCCCTCAATGTCCGCCCGCCGCCGGACTATCCTGCTATTCGCTCGCAATCCGGATGGCGACATCGAGCGGCTGACCCTATCGCGCTACGGCTATGAAGGATTTTATGAAGCGGCCTGGCAGCCTGACGAAGAAGAACAGCATGCTTGTCTCGCCCGTTTGGTTAAGGCGCGCGACCCCAGACGAATCGGCATCAACGCCTCGCAGACCTTCGCCTTTGGCGATGGCATATCGCATACCGAATTCCAGCTGATCAGCGAGGCCCTCGGCGAACCTTACGCTTCGAGGCTTATCAGCGCCGAAGCCCTCTGCGTCGGTTGGCTGGAGCGGCGCCTGCCCGAAGAAATTACGGCGTACTCGCGCCTGGTGGAAATCGGACATCAGATCATTGCTCGCGCCTTTTCCACCGCTGTCATCCACCCAGGCATCACAACAACCGATGATGTCGTCTGGTGGATGCGCCAGACTATGCACGCCGCCGGCTTAAGCGCCTGGTTCCAGCCCTCTATCGATATACAAGCGCCGGGCAAGTCTTTCCAATTCAGCGAAAGCCCCTGCCTGACTATACAGCCGGGCGATCTGCTGCACTGTGACATGGGCTTCCACTATCTGGGCTTGGCCACCGACCAGCAGCAGCACGCTTACGTACTGCGTCCGCGCGAATCCGAAGCGCCAGCGGGCCTGCGCGCCGCCTTGCGTGATGCCAACCGACTGCAAGATATCCACCTGGCTGAAATGCAGGCCGGGCGTACCGGCAACAACGTCTTGCGCAGCGCGCTCGAGCTCGCAAAAGCTGAAGGCATTCGCGCACAAATCTATACGCATCCCCTCGGCTACCATGGTCACGCCGCTGGACCCATCGTCGGCTTATGGGACCGTCAGGACTTTGTGCCCGGCGCCGGCGAGTACCCGCTTTTCGATGACACCGTGTACTCCATCGAACTGAATGTCTTGAAAGCGGCGCCGGAATGGGACGGCCAAGATGTGCGCATCATGCTGGAAGAAGATGCCGCCCTGACGAATGGCGAGATGCGTTGGCTTGACGGCCGGCAAGAATCCCTTCACCTGATCGGCTAATTAGTCTCTAATCTGCTTTAACAAGGAATTTGAACCCCAGACAAGCTTTCCAAACAACTCATTCCTAACATTGCAGTGACACTTTGTTCCGTGACATTGCAAGCAAAGGAGTGAGCAATGAAGACAATCACACGTACCTTCCTGTTTCCGGCCACAGTGGGCCTCTTTGTCGCCGCCCTGATCTTCGGCGCGCTGCCCCTGCCGGGCATCCAAGCCATCGGCGTCGTCACCCATCCCAACGACATCTTCGCTGAAGTCTATCAGAACGCCAGCCCGTCGGTCGTTGCGATCAGCGTGGCCGCTGAAGAGGGCGCCGGCAGTGGCTCCGGCTTCCTCATTGACCGAGACGGGCATATCGTGACCAACGCGCATGTCGTCGATGACGCTGACGAGATCGTGGTTGAATTCCTCGAAGGCGCCATAGTCCGCGCGGAATTAGTCGGCAGCGATCGCTCGTCAGACCTCGCTGTCCTCAAGGTCGATGTCCCCGCTGATCAATTGAAACCGATTCCGTTCGCTGATTCCGATAACCTGATTGTGGGGCAGATGGTGCTCGCTATAGGTAGTCCCTTCCGCCAGGGCTGGACCCTGACCACGGGCATAGTCAGCGCGGTTGACCGCACGATCCAGGGCTTGACTGAATTCTCCATCGGTGGCGTGATTCAGACCGACGCCTCTATAAACCCCGGCAACAGCGGCGGACCACTGATCAATCTTGATGGCAAAGTCATCGGTGTCAACTCGCAGATCATCAGTGCCGCTCGCAGCAGTTCCGGCGTCGGTTTCGCCATACCGGCGAATTTGACACGACGCGTGGCCGATGCGCTGATTGAACATGGCGAAATGACTTACAGCTACCTGGGCATTTCCGGCTTCGATGTCAACCTAAGCGCCATTGAATCGCTGAAATTGCCCAACGACTTCCGCGGCGTGGTGATACGAAAAGTAGTTGATGACGGTCCGGCCGCAGATTCGGGCCTGCGTGAAATCACGCGTATGCTCAACCTCGACGATAAACTGGTTGGCCTCCGCGCCGATATCATTTTCGCCGTAGATGGCACGCCGATAAAGGGAATGAATGATCTCATCACATTCCTTGCGCGCCATACGCAGCCCAAGCAGGGAGTGACGCTTTCCGTCCTCCGCGATGGAGAGCGCGAACTGGAGATCCCGATTGAACTTGGCAGCCGCTAGCTACCTGTTCCTCGCCCTTGCCCTCACTCAATGGGGGCATATTCTCTTTCTGACTTGGACCTTTTTAGTCCGCCGCCTGTCGCAGACTTTGCCAGTTCCTGCATAGACCGTATACTCTAAGGGTACACACTATGAGAGGTTGATTTGATGCCGGCTATTGAGTATCAGCGCGACCGAATTACGTATAGCGACGGCGCTTCATCCACGGTTCACCGAGTCGATATCGCTGCTGACCAGCTCAAATTTGAAGATTTGCATCCCATGAGCAGCTATGTCCGCCAGCAGGATATCGCCCGCATGCACTTTGCGCGGGCGCTCGCTCGTGGCGAACAAAGCCCGCACATCCTGACCTGGACAGCAATGCAGACCGATCGCAGCGCCAGCCAGCTCTTCCCCGGGCTCAGCACCACGACCGATGACGGCGAACAAATCATTAGCGCCAATTCTTTTATCACATTCGTGCTGCGCAAGCTGCTGGTGGAAGGCTGGCTGCAACTGCACGAATACATCGGCGACACTTACGAGTGGACGGTAGATATTCCCGCAGAACAAACCGAGTGGAGCGACCGCGCCGACGCCATCCTGCGCTGGCTGGAAGAAGCGATTCAACTCGACCTGTATCCCAATATTGAGCGCGGCACTTATCAACCGCGCGTATTCAACCCCTTTGATATCCAGCACAACTTCGTTCGAATCGGCCGCTGCGACTTCGTACGACATTTTGTCCAAAATCATGAACGACAGGTTATCTTCAACACTTCGCATTTTCTGCACGAACATGACGATCTCATCAGCCATCATTCCGGCTACGGCGACGCGGTCGGCTTGATGGTTGCCGCCAATACAATTTTGCGCCCTCCCGTCTATCGGCGCGGCGCCCTGCTCTACGATGGCGAAAGCTGGAAAGTCAGGAAGATGAGTCTGACAGACATCACCTTGCTACTGCCGGGTGATATTTTGCTCAGCGCTGGCGAGGCGGATTCACATCGATTCCAACTGAATCCGAGCGATCCAGGTCCGATCGCGCTCTTTAACCGCGCCGGAGGCTTGCAGCAGAATGGCCGCCCATTGGAACGCACAGCAGAGGCGCATTACCGCATCGAGTTCGTCCTCGTAAATCGACAAATCCTGAGCTGGAAGCGCGGCGGCAATCTGCAGATACCGCAAAATGGCTTCGTTTTGTCACTGCAAGACGACGCTTTGCCTGCCGGCGTGATTGAACGCATTATTGAAGACGCCTGGGTGGAATACGGCTTCGCCGATAATGCGGGTCATATTCTCTCGGGCATTCAGGCAGGACCAATAATTCTGCGTGACGGCGATGCTGTTTCTGTTCAGGCCGCCACAATTGAAGACTTCTGGGCCAGCCAAGGAGATACCGTGGGCATTTCCCCAGTGCGTACGGACCTCGCCCGTAATGGCGCGCGCAAAGCCCGCACAGCCATCGGCATTAAATCCGACGGCAATCTGGTCCTTCTGCTTGTTGACGGCTGTGACCCTGCCAGCTTCACCGATCAAGACAGCGCCGGCGCCAGCTTGAATGAACTCACAAATCTACTGCAAAACGCAGGCGCGGTTGATGCCCTGAATCTTAGCGGTGAAGGTTCTTGTCATCTTTTCGTCCATGGCGGGCTGGCAAATACGCCCTCCGACCGCCGCGGTCATCCAGGGGTCGTATTCGAGCGAATGCTGCCCTCAATCGGCATCGTCGGCTGAATTCGCTACGTCCCGCAGATCCCGCCAGACACGCTCATCCAGCTCGACCTCTCCCGCCGCCATGTTGCCTTCATAAATGCGATCGCCACGCTCGCCCGGCACCAGAATCTCATCTACCCCCGGCAATGGCGCGAGATTCTTGACCCGTGTCATCAAGTCGCTGACGCCCGCTTGGAAATCCGAATTCTCATCCACCAGCAACTCAGGATCGATCGCAAAGACGAGATTTCCCCAGTCAAGTTTCCGGCCGTCATCCTTGCGGACTGCGCCGACCAAGGGCCGAGTCAATACCTCGACGATAAGCGCCAACGCCGCGCCCTTATAGCCACCGAAGGCTTTGATGGCCCCGGCCAGAGCCGCAGTCGGATCGGTCGTTAGACGCCCTTCGCTATCGTAAGCCACACCTTCTGGAATAGTCTCGCCTTCCGCTTGCGCCAGGATGATGCCGTACCAAGCTATGGCGGCGGTCGCCATATCAAAGACGATTGGCTTGCCCGTCGTCGGAATGCCGATCGCCAGCGGATTTGTGCCCAGGAAGGGCTCGTAGGACCCGTGCATAGCCATCAGCTCGGGCGAGCCTGAGCAGACGAAACCGATCAATCCTTCATCCGCCATCCAGCGCGCGAAATATCCAATCGCGCCGGTAGCGGAGTTGGTACGCCGCGTACCCACGATGGCAAAGCCATGCGCCTTAGCCTTGGCAATCGCCAGCTCAGTCGCCCGCGATACGGCTACCATGCCTTGACCCCAGCCACCATCGACCAGCGCCGATAGCTTGGTTTCCTTGACGATCGATATGGCGCCCGCTTCAGGGTTCGCCGGCATGCCCGCGCCCAGCAGCTTGATCACATTCTGATTGTTGCCGCGCAATTGAGCATACATGATGATATCGAGCATGATCTCGGTGTCGTCCGCATCATAGCCCTGCGCCTTGATTGCGCGCCGCGTCACGCTACGCAACTTGTCTATCGCGATTTTCATGCGCTCATTCCTGTGTCCCTCATCGACCGGAGATCTATTTCTTGCCGCGCGCCAGCCCATTCGACGTCAAGTAAGTGTAGCTGTCATGCACCGCCTGTAGCATATCGGTAGCGCAGCGATCCAATTCGACGATATGCCAGTCAGCCGTATCGGCCGTAGCGCGAACAATGCCCGGCACATCCATCTTGCCACTGCCAACCGCCGTCATGTCGCCGTCCTTATCCAGATGGCCGTCTTTGAGATGAATCAAGGGCGCGCGCGAGCCGACTTGCTTGACCACATCGACCGCATCTACCCCGCCGACCTGCGCCCAGTAGGTGTCAATTTGCAGAAATACATTCTCGTCCAATTCATCGAGCATCAGGTCAAGCGTCGCCGTGCCATTCAGCTGCTTGAATTCCCACCAATGATTGTGATAGCCCAATGAAAGGCCATTTGCGCTGGCAAACTCGCCGGCTGCGTTAAGCTTCTCGCAGGTCTGCTTGATCGTCTCGACTGTTTCAAATTCTGTTGGCGGCATGAAGGCAATACAGACCCGTTGCAGTCCGTAAGCCTCCGCTATTGCTAATACCGTCTCTTTGTCGGCGCCAACCGGGAATGGCACATGGCTGTTGCAGACTTCCAAATCAAGTTCGCCGAACAATTCAGCGGCGACTCCCAGTTCGCAAGGCATACCGCCGTATGGCTCAACCCCGACATAACCCATATCGGCGACGCTGCGCACGATGCCTTCGAAATCCTGCGCCAATTCCGTACGCAGTGAATACAGTTGGACCGCTACCGGCTTTGGGTCAGACATATTGTTTTGCCCTCCAGATTTCTCTTATCTTGTTCGTATATTTTGATGCTTCTTGTTGGGAATGCCAGTGTGAATCGCATCTGCAAATGAATCTCCAGAATGCCTCGTCTGCCTGTAGAAAACTATTCTGCTCTGCTGTACACTGAGTGATTGTGCCTTAATCGCCTTATACCACCATCGGGTAGCCTCCGCGTCTGCTGCCAGGAGTTCACATATGGCGTCCGCCACGTCTGATTCTCGGCTTGAGGCTTTCTCCAAACCTCAGTTACTCTCCGCGTTCCGCATTTGGCGCCGCTTGATGCGCTATATGTGGCGCTACCGGCTTTCGGTGATTACCGCAATTGTCGGCATCATAGGCACCAATATTCTGGCGGTCACCGTGCCCTACATTCTGCGCGATGTCGTCGATATCGGAATCGCAGCCAAAGACCACAGCTTCATGCTCAACGCGGGCTTGCTGGTCGTCGGCCTGGGCGTCTTGCGCGGCTTGACGGCCTTCTTTGGCCGCTACTTGGGGGAGCGCCTCGCGCATTGTATTTCCTACGATATTCGCAATGACATTTACGACAAAGTGCAGCGGCAATCCTTCACCTACCACGACAACGCGCAAGTCGGCACAATAATCACCCGCGCCATCAGCGATGTCAACGAGATTCAGCGCTATTTCTCCTTCGGTCTTATGGATGGCTTGAACGTAATTCTCTTGCTGGTCGGTGTGCTTGGCATCATGCTCGCCACCAGCCCGGTGCTGGCGATTATCGCATTCATACCATTGTTGCCACTCGGAATATATTCACAGCGCTTCGTCAAGAGTGTGCATCCACGTTGGAAAAAAGTTATGGATCGCATGCAGGTCCTCAGCAACCACATTCAGGAAAACGCCCTCGGCGCGGAAGTCGTGCGCGTATTCGCCCGCGAGCAATATGAAATCGAACGATTCCACAAAGAGAACAGAAATCTCTATGACGAACAGTTGGATTTCATCACGCAGTGGATCACCTTCCTGCCGCAAAGCGCATTACTGGCCGCCATGTCTACCGCCCTCGTTCTGCTCTTCGGCGGGCTGCTGGAGCAGCAAGGGCAGGCGAATATATCCGTCGGCTTGATCGTAACCTTCAATGCCTACGTCTTGCTTCTTGCTCAGCCGCTGCGCTTTGTCGGCTTTATCATACTGCTGACGACACAAGCCGTTGCCAGCGGCGAACGCGTCTTTGAAGTACTGGATGAAACGGAGTCGCTTGTAAACCGGCCGGACGCGATCATGACCGATATCAAAGGGCACGTACGCTTTGCCAAGGTCAGCACAAGTTACAGCGCGCATGTTCCCGCCGTCGTGAATAACATCAATCTCGAGGCGAAACCGGGCGAAGTGGTAGCCATCATTGGCTTGACCGGCTCCGGCAAGACCACGCTGGCCAACCTGATTCCGCGCTTCTACGACGTAACTGACGGTAGTGTGACCATCGACGGAATCGATGCGCGTGACTTCGACTTGCATTGCTTGCGCAGTCAAATCGGCATCGTCATGCAGCAATCGCTGCTATTTTCCGCCACAGTCGAAGAGAACATCGCTTACGGCAAGCCCTCCGCCAGCCATGAAGAAATCGTGGAAGCGGCGAAATCCGCCAACGCGCACGACTTCATCTCCGAGTTTCCCGACGGCTACCAGACTGTTGTGGGCGAGCGCGGCGTAACGCTTTCCGGCGGACAGAAGCAGCGTGTAGCCATAGCCCGCGCCTTGCTGATTGATCCGCGCATTCTCATCCTCGATGACGCCACCAGCAGCGTCGATACGCAGACCGAACACCTTATCCAGGAAGCTCTCGCGCGAATCATGTTAGGGCGCACGACCTTCGTCATCGCGCAGCGCATGAGCACGATCTTGAATGCCGACCAGATTGTCGTGCTTCGCGATGGCAAAATCATACAGCACGGCACTCACGAGGCGCTGCTGCAAGACGGCGGCTTGTACGAAGAAATCTACAAATTGCAGCTCGAAGAACAGGAGCGCGTCCGCCGCGAGGCGATCATCGCCGGCATCATCAAAGTCCCGCTGGAAGAGCGCCGCTCAACCCTGCAATTCCGCGAATTGATTGAACGCCTAACGGGCAAGTACATACCCTAACCGCGGCAGCATCAGGAGACCATGTCTAAGACAAACCGGGACATTATCAAGCGGCGACCATCGCGTCACAACGGCAAAGAAGCCGAGCCGAACATTCTCGAAATCGACGATGAACATAAACCGGGTTTCGACCGCGAAGTTGTAAGTCGGCTGCTCTCCTACATTGGTCCGCACCGGCGCGCATTCACCATCGCAGTCTTGGCGATGATGCTTAGCGTCGTAGCCAATGTCGCCGGTCCGCCCTTGATCGGTTGGGCCATCGACGAAGGCATTCGCAAGGGCGAAGTCTCAATTCTCGTCGCCGGCGTGATATTCTTTGTCGCTATACAGTTGATCGGCTTCATCGGCTTCCGCATCCAGTTGGGCAAAATGGCGGTCATCGGCCAGACGATCATCAAGACCCTGCGCGACCAACTATTCGATCACATTCAATATCTGTCTATCAGCTTTTTCGCCGAATACGAGGCGGGACGTCTGATCGCCCGTGTCATCAGTGACGTCAACGTTGTGCGCGAAGCGGTGACCTTCGCCGCGGTCGGCACCATTCGCGAAGTTCTGATGCTCTTCGGCATCATCATCTCAATGCTGCTGATCAATATCCCGCTTACTGCGGTCGCCTTTACCGTGCTGGTAGTCTTACTGTTCATCGCAAACTTCTGGCGCATTCACGCGCGCGCCGCTTACCTGCGTGTTTCGGATAGCAACGCCAAAGTCTACGCGGAACTGTCGGAAGCCTTTAACGGCGTCCGCGTCACCCAGGCATTTGCCCGGCAACAGCATAATTACCAGCGCTTCGACGGCAATATCAATATGGCCAGCCGTCAGGCCGGTGTTCGGGCTGCGCTGATTGCCAGCTTGTTCTTTCCAACGGTCGAAATGATTGGAGGCATCGCCACCGGCACACTAATCTTCGTTGGCGGCACACTCGTCCTAGACGACCGCATTACCGTAGGCGTCTTGCTGACGTTTATTCTCTACATCCAGCAATTCTTCTTTCCCATTCGCCTCCTCGCGCAACGCTATAATCTGCTTCAAAGCGTAATTGCCTCCGGCTACCGCATCTTCAAGCTGATGGATTTCCCGGTAGAAGTCCGCGATGAAGTCGTTGCCGATGAGCTGCCCGATATAGACGGTCACATTCGCTTTGAAGATGTCACTTTCAGCTACTCGGCTGGCGGCCCGCTCGTCCTGCAGAATATAAATCTTGATGTGCCGGCCGGCGCCCGCGTGGCCTTCGTCGGGCACACCGGGGCTGGCAAAACCACCATGGTCAAGCTGATCATGCGTTTTCATGATGCTACCAAGGGCAAAATCACGGTTGATGGCTACGACCTGAAACACGTCACGCAGAACAGCCTGCGGCGCCAGATCAGCGTCGTACCGCAAGATACACACCTCTTCTCCGGCACTGTCATGGACAATATCCGTTACGGCCGCTTGAATGCAACTGACGAAGAAGTCGTGGCGGCGGCGAAAGCGGTAGGCGCTCATGACTTCATCATCGACCAGGAAGACGGCTATCTCACCGATATCATGGAGGGCGGCGCTGTTCTGTCGACAGGTCAACGCCAGTTGCTGGCATTTGCGCGGGCGCTTTTGGCAGATCCGCGAGTGCTCATCCTTGATGAAGCCACCAGCAATATCGATACCCAGACCGAACGGCTGATCCAGCAAGCATTGGAACGCCTGCTTGAAGGACGCACCAGCTTTGTCATCGCCCACCGCCTGAGTACCATCACTTCAGCTGACGTAATTGTGGTGATGGATCATGGCAAGATAATCGAAATGGGCAGCCACCAGGAGCTGCTCGATCTCGAAGGCGTTTACCACCAGCTTTATACCTTGGTTTAGCCGTGATCGCGCAACGATCAGCGCTTGTTGTCTTCGCTCGGCCGAAAACTCAAATCGCTCGCCCGCCGTATCGTTGTCTCACCGTACTTGTCACGCAGTCGGTCCAATGCGTCGAGCAGTTCGTCCTCACCCTTTTCGCTTGCGCCTTCCCCCCATAAACCAAGCTGACGATTCGGCTCGCCAAAGCCGCTCATCCCGACGCCAATGAGACGAACCGGTCTGCCCGGCAGCCAGCACTGTTCAAATAGCGCGCGAGCGCACTCGTAGATTTCGCCGTCGAGGTCAGTAGGATGGTCGAGCGTCATCTGCCTGCTCAGCGTAGTGAAGTCCGTCCAGCGCAGCTTGATCTTGATCGTCGTACTCATCAAGCCAGCCTTGCGCGCCTGCCGCCCTACACCATCGGACAGGCGTCGCAAGGTCAGCTTTAGTTCGTCTTCGTCTGCTACATCTTTTGCGAAGGTCACTTCCTTGCTGATCGACTTCGCCTCGTGTTCGCTTAACACCGGACGGAAATCTATGCCCTGCGCCCTCCGCCAGATATCGCCACCGAGCTTTCCCAAGCGCGCCACCAGCGCTTCTTCCGGCCAATTCGCCACATCGCCGACCGTGGTCAAGCCGAGTTTCAGCAAGGTCTCCGCATGCTTTGGTCCCACTCCCCATAGCCGTCGGATGGGCAGCGGCGCCAGATATGCCGCCTCGTTGCCAGCCGGCACTATCGTGATGGTATTCGGCGGATTGTCCTTCGGTTTCTGCGACTTGCCGACCGTGTTCGCCGTTTTTGCCACCAGCTTGTTGGTCGCGCCGCCCAGTGAACATGGCAGATCAAGTACGTCATTGATCCGCTTCTGCAGCGCTTGCGCTATGTTGAAGATTGGCTCCGGCAGAATGGTCACATCGAGGAAGGCTTCGTCTATCGAGAGCGGCTCTACATAAGGCGCCGTATCGCGCAAGATCTCCATGACCGCTCGTGAGCGCTCCGAGTATACGCCGCGCGTCTGCCCTACCACGATAAGATGCGGGCACAATCTGAGCGCCTGTGACATCGGCATCGCTGACCGTACACCATACTTTCGCGCCGGATAGGAAGCGGACGCCACCACGCCGCGCTCATTCGGCTTTCCGCCGACGGCGATCGCCTTGCCCCGCAGCGCCGGATTCAACTGCTCCTCTACCGCACAGAAGAAGGCATCCAAATCCAAATGGAGGATCTTGCGCGTCTTTGCCATCTCAAATCACTACTGCAACCGCCCCAAACAAGAATCGAATATAGAATATATTTTCTATAATATCACATTGAGCTTGATTTCTCAAGCAATGCCTGTCGCGGGAGTGGTGAATTTGAAGGAGATATAAGGAGATAGAATGAAGATGAACCTTGGGTCGCCCGCCGAAAATAATCGTGCCGTAGGGTCGAGCCTTGGCTCGCCCGCTATTCTATTGGGATGATGCCATTGTGGTCGCTCCCCCTACGACAGATCTGCGGTTTGGCATGGTGTGCTGGGAGTGGTGAATACTGTTGATATGACAACTTAGACCTTGCCATCCAAAAACCTCTGTGCCCTCTGTGTCTCTGTGGTGAATCCCCCCTTATGGAATCCGGGATATGTCCTGTGTCTTTGAAATTTACCACTCCCCTGTCGCAAGCCGCTACATAACTATTCGTCCAGCCCTGCCACATACGATTTCATGGCTAAGCCGCTATAATAGCGCCTACCTTCTAGCCGCGTTGACGAGGATACCAGATGCCAACAACCATCCACCCCGATGCGATCGCCGCCCTCGTCGCCGGTGAGATGGGCGCTCCATCCTCGCTCCTGGGTAAACATCAAATCGGCGCTGACGTGTCGTTCCGAACCTTTCGTCCCTGGGCGAAACAGGTATGCCTTATCAACGATGAATCCGGCTGCCGCGTCACAATGGACATGGCTCACGAAGAGGGTCTCTTCGTCGCGACGCTTGACGCGGCCAAAGCGCATGCCCCATTTCATTTTGAGTCGGTCACGCATGAGGGCGCCGAAGAAATTTACGGCGATCCTTATGTATACCCGCCATTGCTCACCGATTATGACATCTACCTCTTCGGTCAAGGCGAACACCGCCTGATCTATGACAGATTCGGCGCGCACCTGCGCGAAATCGATGGCGTAAGCGGCGTCAACTTCGCGGTCTGGGCGCCAAACTGCTACAAAGTCGCGGTCATCGGCGACTTCAATCGCTGGGACCCCCGCACACACGCCATGGAGAACATAAATGACTCCGGCATCTGGGAGATCTTCGTGCCCGGCTTGGAAGCTGGCGCTCGCTACAAATTAGAGGTCTGCTCACACAACCAAGGCTACCGCTCGGCGAAATCCGATCCCTACGGCTTCTATTCGGAGCTGCGCCCGGATACAGCCTCCATCGTATATGATCTGGACCGCTACCAATGGGCGGACGCCGAATGGATGGCCGCGCGCGCGAACAAGAACCCGCTCAAGCAGCCCATGAATATCTATGAACTCCACTTGGGCTCCTGGAAGCGCAATGCCGACGGCGCATATTTGACCTATCGTGAATTGGCCGACGACTTGCTGCCCTACTTGATCGATATGGGCTACACCCATTTGGAGTTGCTGCCGGTCGCCGAGCACCCCCTGGACGCCTCATGGGGCTATCAAGTCACCGGCTACTATGCGCCCACCAGCCGTTTCGGCGCTCCAGCAGACTTCATGCACTTCGTCGATCGCTGCCATCAAAGCGGCATCGCCGTCATCCTTGACTGGGTCCCGGCGCACTTTCCCAAGGATGGCTTCGGCCTCAACTACTTCGATGGCACTCACCTCTACAGCCATGAAGATCCGCGCCAGGGTGAACACCCCGATTGGGGCACCATGATCTTCAACTACGCCCGCAACGAAGTCCGCAACTTTCTCATTGCCAATGCTCTCTTCTGGTTGGAGAAATATCATATAGATGGTCTGCGCGTCGATGCTGTTTCGTCGATGATCTACCTCAATTTCTCCCGCGAAGACGGCGAATGGATTGCCAACGAATACGGCAGCCACGAAAATCTCGGCGCCCTCGCCTTCTTGCGCGAATTCAACGAAATCGTCCATGCCGAAGCGCCTGGCGCCGTCACGATCGCCGAAGAATCCACCGCCTGGGCGATGGTCTCCCGACCGACTTATATTGGTGGATTGGGCTTCACACTCAAGTGGAATATGGGCTGGATGCACGACACCTTGCAATACATGACTCATGACCCGGTCCACCGCCGCTTTCATCACCACCAAATCACCTTCGCCAGCCTCTACGCCTTCAGCGAAAATTTCGTGCTGCCGCTTTCGCACGATGAAGTGGTGCACATGAAAGGATCACTGATTGGCAAGCTGCCCGGCGACTACTGGCAGAAATTCGCCGGCTTGCGGCTGCTCTTCGGCTATCAAGTAACGCAGGTGGGCAAAAAGCTCAATTTCATGGGTAACGAAATCGCGCAATTCGCCGAATGGAGTGAAGCGCGCAGCCTCGATTGGCATCTGCTTGAATACGAAAAACACGAACAGTTGCAGTCTTGGGTGCGAGACCTCAACCACTTCTATCGTGATCAGCCCGCCCTCTGGCAAGTAGACTTTGAGCCGGATGGATTTCGCTGGATCGAAGCAAATGACTCCGATTACAGCGTTTACAGCTATATCCGCTATGCCGAGGATAATGACGATTTCTTGATCGTCGTGCTGAACTGTACACCGGTCGTTCGCGAGAACTATCGTATTGGTGTGCCGCGCGCCGGCTTTTATCAGGAAGCGCTGAACAGCGATTCCTCACAATATGGCGGGAGCAATGTGGGCAACTTGGGCGGAGTACAGAGCGAAGACGTCTCGAGCCATGGGCAGCCTCACAGAGTAAATCTTCAGTTGCCGCCATTGGCGATTCTCATCCTGAAGCCCGTCGACTAGCTCGCAGCGAATGCGGTCCGCTTGGGAACCGATACCAGCATTGACGCAATCAGCACTATCGCGCTCAACGCGGCGCCAAGCCAGAGCACTGCTGCGTAACCGCCGGCGTAATCGTAGCTCAAGCCGAATAGTATTGGTCCAGCGGCGCTGCCTATGACGAGCGCGGCGAAGACAAATCCACGTATTTCACCTTGAAACTTGCGCCCGAACAGATTGGGCCAGACGGCGCCATCAAATACATAGCCGATGCCTATGACAATTCCAAAGGCCAGCGCGTACATAATCAGCGACCAACTGTCCCGCATGGTCATCGCCAGGATTGACGTGGCGATGAGCGCCAGCAATTTCAGCACGATTACAACAGTCGGCCGGAAACGATCGATCAAGTAGCCGCCTAATAGCGCTGAGCCGGCCGCCACGATTGACATAAGCGCAAAAGTCTCGGTGGCCGCCTGCGCGCTATGTCCCTGGCCAGCGAATATCGATACCTGATGCAAAACCAAGCCAGTCAACCAGGCCGACGCCAGCATCCTTGCGAACAACAGTATCCACAGCATCGGTGTGCGAATCGCCTCGCCCAAGGTCCAGTTTTCCTCTACTTCCCCTTTTGCATCAGCGCTTTCGCCAGCGGAAACTACGACATTGTCTGCTTCTAATCCATAAGGTTCCGGCTTGTCCCGCATCAGCAGCGCAAACGCCGGAATGACAAGCGCCGCCACGCCGATGCCCAGCATGACGAATACCTGCCGCCAATCATAGGTCTCGAGCAATAGTCGCAAGAGATTGACGTATATCCCCTGGAATAAAGCAAAGGTCAAGGCGGCCAGCGACATCATGCGTCCGCGCCGGTATCGGAACCAATTCGCTACCGCCGTAGAACCAACAAGCGGCAAGACACCTTGGCCCAAGCCGCGCAAGCCGACAAAAGCGAAGAACAATAGCAGCGGACCATTGATCAGCGAACAAAGCGCCAGAACAATTCCGAAGAGAATGCCTATCGTCGTGCCCACCATCCGATTGCCCCGGCGGTCGATTTGCCGCCCGACCCAGGTCAAACTCAGCGAAGCCACGAAAGTGCCGGCGCCGTACAAGCTGCTGACCGCTGTTCGATCCAGCCCGAAGTCCTCTATGAAAAAGTCCATAAAAAGAGAAATGGAAAAGCTCTGCCCGGGCGCGCTGCAATTGACACCAATCAACGCGACCAGCCAGACTATCCAGCCATAATAGATGGGGCTGGCAGAGACCAATCGGCTATGCGCCGGCGCTTGAGCCGTCATCTGTCACACCAATACATCTTCCGCCCGAAATGGCCGAACTCAGACTTTCCTAAAGCAATTGCGGAATAAAGAGCCAATGTGGCCGCTTCATGCTAAAATCAACGCTTAACTTGCAGTGACAGGCGCAGTTATCCAGCATAGGTCCAAGTTACGCGTTCTCGTCGCTAAACTGCGCAAGTGCGGCACTTCGTCTCGCTGAGTGAATTGAAGGTTAATAGATCATGGACATCCCGTCGGACCTTACCATCGCACAGAATGCAAACCTCGTCCATATCAATCGTATCGCCGAAAAAATGGGACTTGATCCCGACAAAGACCTCGAACATTACGGCAAATATGTTGCCAAAATCAACCTGGATGTTCTCGAGCGTCTCAAATCCAGGCCCGATGCCAAATACGTCGATGTCACCGCCATCACGCCGACACCCCTCGGCGAAGGCAAGTCAACCACCACGGTCGGCATCGGCCAGGCTATGAAGCACATCGGCAAGAACGCCATTATCACCGTGCGCCAGCCATCACAAGGTCCCACCTTCGGCATCAAGGGTGGCGCGGCCGGCGGCGGCTACAGTCAAATTGTGCCGATGGAAAATTTCAATCTTCATCTGACGGGCGATAACCATGCCATAAGCGCGGCGCATAATCTTGTCGCTGCCATGCTCGACGCCCATATATTTCACGGCAACCAGCGCGATATCGACATCCACAATATTCCCTGGCGCCGCGTGGTTGACCTCAATGATCGCGCCCTGCGCAATGTCATCGTCGGGCTGGGCAAGCGCTTTGACGGCGTCCCGCGCCAATCAGGCTACGACATCACGGTCGCTTCGGAGATTATGGCGATCCTGGCATTGACGACATCGCTGGGTGATATGCGCACCCGCATCGGCAAGATGGTCATCGCCTACGACAAGAATAAGAATCCGGTCACTGCCGAGGACATTCGCGCGGCCGGCGCTGCGACCGTGCTTATGAAGGACGCCATCAAGCCCAACCTGATGCAATCGCTGGAGAATACGCCGGCGCTGGTCCATGCCGGTCCCTTCGCCAATATCGCCCACGGCAATTCCTCCATCATCGCTGATATGATCGCCATGAAATGCGGCGACTATGTCGTGACCGAGTCCGGTTTCGGCGCGGATATCGGCGCAGAGAAATTCTTCAACATCAAGTCGCGCATCTCCGGCTTGAAGCCCAACGCCGTGGTCGTCGTCACCACGATCCGCGCTTTGAAAGCTCATACCGGCAAGTACCGCATCATCCCGGGCAGGCCGATCGACGCGGCCCTGAAAGAAGAAAATGTGCGCGATGTGGAAGTCGGCGCGGTCAACATGGTGAGGCATCTGGAAAACCTAAAGAAATTCGGTGTCAATCCGGTAGTCGCCATCAACGTTTTCGCCGATGACACAGCGGCGGAGATTCAAGCCGTTCGCGAAATCGCCCTGGCGGCCGGCGCAACTGGCGTCGCGGTCGCGCGCCACTGGGCGCAAGGCGGGGCTGGCGCTGTCGAGCTGGCGGAGATGATCGTATCGGCTTGTGAAATGCCCAATGACTTCCGCTTGCTCTACCCCGATGAGATGTCGATAAAAGACAAGATCGAAACCATCGCGACCGAAATTTACCGCGCCGACGGCGTCGACTACGCGCCGATCGCCAACCGAAAAATTCGCCAATTTGAAGAACAAGGGCTCGGCAATTTGCCTATCTGCATGGCGAAGACGCATCTCAGCATCAGCGACGATCCCAAACTCAAGGGCGCGCCCGATGGCTTCCGCATTACCATCACCGATATCCACGCCTCGGCCGGCGCCGGTTTCATATACCCGCTCTGCGGCGATGTCCGTACCATGCCGGGTCTTGGCCGGACGCCCGCGGCGATGAATGTCGATATTGACGACGATGGCAAAGTGGTCGGCTTGTTCTGAGTCGTCACATGCAAATGTGGCATAGAGTCTGCGCTGGAACGCGGGCGGACCACGCAGGCAAGTTGATCAATGCTGCCAGGCGATGCGACCGCGCGGATTTCTTTACGCGCATTCCGGCACGCTGAATTACGGACGAGGAGGTCCCATTGGCAGAAGCAACTAATCATTCATCAACTGTCAGCCTCCACGCCTTCACCTACCATCCCCCGGACATCAACGGACACTTTCTGGGTAAGCACATCATTTCCGTCGATCAGTTCCGCCGAAAAGACCTCGATATCCTTTTCGACGCCGCAACTTCAATTCGCAAGCGCATTCGCACGCAGGACCGCGGGCTGACTGAACTCTGCGCCGGCAAGGTGATGGCGTCTCTCTTCTTCGAAGCCAGCACCCGCACCGACATGTCTTTCCAATCCGCCATGCGCCGGCTCGGCGGCGACGTTATCGCGGTCAGCAATGGCGTACGCTTTTCGTCTATGTATAAAGGCGAGAATCTCTCGGACACCGTCCGCGCCACCGGCTGCTACGCCGATGTCGTTGTCCTGCGACACCCGGAAATCGGCTCCTCCTATGAAGCCGCATACTACCTAGATCTGCTCAACAAACGCATCGACAACCCAACAGTCGCCATTAGCGGCGGCGACGGCATCGGCGAACATCCGACGCAGGCGCTGCTCGATATATTCACCATTTTCGACCAGAGAAAGTCTCTCGATCACCTGACCATCACGCTTGTTGGCGATCTCAAACATGGCCGGACCGTGCACTCACTGGCGAAGCTCATCGCCTATTACGATGCCGCCGATGTACGACTAAGTCTCGTCTCGCCCGAAAGCCTGCGCATGCCGGCCGACATCATGTCTACCGTCCGATCGCACGGAATCGCCATCCGCGAAACTGACCGCCTGACGGATGTCATCGCCGAAACCGATGTTATCTACTGGACCCGTGTACAAGAAGAGCGATTCGGCGATACAGCCCTGTACAACAGCATCAAAGACCAATATGTCATGACGCCGCAAGTACTCTCGCTGGCAAAACCGGACGCCATTCTGCTGCATCCCCTGCCGCGCAAACACGAGATGGGCACCCGCGAAGATCACGACATCATGGACCGCGATCCGCGCGCGATTTATTTCGAACAGATGGAAAATGGCATGTTCGTCCGCATGGCGCTCTTGGTCAAAGTCTTGCGCGGAGTTTATGTCTGATGCCGTTGATCAAGATTCACGGCATGATCGACCCGCATACTCATCTGCGAGATCTTGATTGGTCCCATAAAGCGACATTCGCCTCCGAGACCAGAGCCGCCATCGCCGGCGGTTATTGCGCCGTTTTTGATATGCCCAATACCGCCCCCTCAACGACCGACCAGGAACGCCTCAACGACAAACTCAAGCGCATCGACAGCGCCGCCCATTGCGATTGGGGGCTTTACTTCGGCGCATCGCAAGCCGATAACACCGCCGAATACGAGCGGATTGCCCGGCAAGTCTGTGGCTTGAAGATCTACAATAACTCGACCACCGGCGACCTGCTCATCAGCTCAAGCGCCATGCGCGAGCGCCACTACCGCGCCTGGGCATCTAACAGACTGATCGCCGTACATGCCGAGGAAGAGACGGTCCGCAACATATTGGGTCTTGTGCGCAAATACCGTCAGCCTACCCACTTCCTTCATATCAGCAGCGAATACGAAATCAATTTACTTACGCAAGCCAAGCAAGACGGATTGCCCGTCACAATCGGTGTCTGCCCGCATCATCTTTTCCTGACACAAGACGACTTGCCCAACTTGGGCGCCTTCGGGCTGATGAAACCCGAGCTAAAAAATAAGTCAGATCAGCGAGCGCTCTGGCGCGCCATCCGTCTCGGCGTCGTCGACATTATCGAAAGCGACCACGCGCCGCATACTATCGCCGAGAAAGAATCTGACGATCCGCCCTTCGGTGTGCCGGGCCTGGAAACGACCCTGCCACTCATGCTGCAAGCGGTCAAGGACGGCAAATTGCCCATGCAAAAGGCTTGCGATATGCTGTCGCTTAACGTACAACGTATCTGGCGAATTACACCCTTTCCCAAGACCTTCACCGTCGTGGATACCAATCAGAGTTTTGTGATAGAACGAGAGAATCTCTTGACCAAATGTGGCTGGTCGCCCTTCGAGGGTATGCGCGTAACCGGCAGAGTTCGCGAGGCCTGGATTCGCGGCACCAAAGTTTACGATGGTGAAAATGTCCTGAGCCAGGCCGGCTTCGGCCGCAACCTGTTCGGGTTTGTGGCATGAAGACAAAACTGCGCGGCTTGTTTCTGGGCGGTATCGCGGCCGCCTGTCATTGGCTGAACAAGCATGTCATCTTCCGCTATCCAGCGCAAAACGCCCATGACAAGGCAATCGACTTGCTGCGCCTGCTTGAACACATCCCACTGTCGACCCCCTTCGCCCGCCTCTTGCATCGTCTGACCTTTCCCGAGACGTCCGTAGTCGTGGGCGGGGTCCGCCTGTCGCAGCGTCTGATCCTGGCAGCCGGTCTGGTAAAAGGACAGGGTTTCGCCAGCGAATCCGAAGCCATGTATGCTGTCACTACTGAACACCACAACATCATTCCAGGGTGGCGCATTTTGCCCGCGCTGCTTGGTCCGGTCGAATTCGGTTCTTTCACACGTCATCCGCGCTTGGGCAACGAAGGCATTGTCATCTGGCGGCATGCCGAATCCCAATCGACGCAAAATCGGGTCGGTTTGCGCAATCCGGGAGCGCGAGCTGCAGCCCGCTTTCTCGCCGATCGCCGCCCTCAGTTGCCGGCCGAATTCGGCATCAACATCGCCGTCTCTCCCGGCCTGCAAGATATTGACCAACAGGAGCGCGAAGTTCTCGAATCGCTCGCGTTCTTTCTGGATGTCGGTGTGGCGCCAAGCTGGTTTACGCTGAACTTGAGTTGCCCCAATACCGAAGACGACCCGCGCGGACATCAACTGGAAGCGGAAACCGGGCAACTTTGCCGCGCCGCTATCGCCGAATTGCGGTCCCGCGGGCTAGATATACCGCTCTGGGTCAAGGTCAGCCCCGGCTTGGACGCTGCTCAGTACCGCATGATCGTCCGCGTTGTGGCCGAGGTCGGTGTCAGCGCCATCGTCGCCACCAACACTCAGGCGCAGCCCAGTCCGCAGGACGCATCAGTGCAAGCCGGCGTCGGCGGTGGCGCCCTATTTGACGAAACTTTGACCGCCATCCGTCACCTGCGCGCTGGCCTTATGCAAGGCAATAACCCAGTGGATCTGATCGCATGCGGCGGCATACTTGACGGCGAGAGCTTCCGCGAATACTGCAAGCTCGGCGTCAAGGCCGGGCAATACTGGTCCGCCATGGTGTATCGCGGCCCCTTCGCCGCCGCCATCATCGAAAGCGAGCTGGCTGAACATGACTTTGGATATGAAGCAGTCCATCGCGAAAGCCTTGCTTGATATCGGCGCAGTCGGCTTCTCGCCCGAGTCGCCAATCACCTTCAAGTCGGGCCTCCGCTCACCCGTCTACGTCGACAATCGCGCCTTGATTTATCATCCGGCCGCCTGGCGTCTCATCATCGACGGATTCTCATGCCTGATCGAAGTGGAAAGCCTGGCTTGCGATGTGATCGCCGGCGTCGCCGTCGGCGGCGTACCACATAGCTCGGCTCTCGCCTTTATGAGGCAGAAGCCATCGGTATTCATTCGCAAGGAGAGCAAGGGCCATGGCAAAGGTCAGCGCATCGAAGGCGGTGAGGTCGCCGCCCAAACAGTGCTACTTATCGAAGACTTGGTCACCACCGGTGGCAGCAGCCTTTCCGCAGTTGAGGCGCTCATTGCCGCCGGCGCGCAAGTGACGGACGTACTGGCGATAATCAGCTACGGCTTCAGCGAAGCGTCCACTGCCTTTGACCGGGCCGGCTTGCGGCTGCGCACACTGACCGATTTTTCCACCGTACTCGATCAGGCGCGGCAAATCGGCGCCTTGGACGACGAGCAAATCGCGTTCATCAGCCGCTGGTTTGCCGATCCATTCACCTGGAGCCCGGAATCCACATGAACGCGATAGACAAGTACAACACACGCGCCAAAGCCATCGGCTCATTGCTCTGCGTGGGGCTTGACAGCGTCACAAGCAAATTGCCGAGAACCTTTCAAGATACCAAGACACCGCAACTCGCATTCAACCGCCACATTATCGACGCGACTGCCGAGTACGCCGCCGCCTTCAAATTCAACACGGCCTTCTACGAAGTGAATGGCGCCGCGGGCTGGCAGCAACTGGCGCGATCGCTCGCTTACCTGCGACAGCATCATCCCGCTATTCTGACCATCTGCGATGCCAAGCGCTCCGATATCGGCAATACCAGCGCCGCCTACGCCCAAGCCATCTTCACTGAACTCGGCTTTGACGCCGTCACGCTCAACCCTTATCTTGGTCGCGATGCGCTGCAGCCTTTCCTCGATCGCCGGGACAAAGCCTGCATTATCCTCTGCCGCACCTCCAATCCCGGCTCAGCTGAGATCCAAGACCTAGCCGTTGGGGACCGCCCGCTCTGGCAGTTGGTAGCCGAGAAAGCAGCATGGGAATGGAACGACAACGCCAATTGCATGCTGGTCGTCTCCGCCACCAATCCGGTGGAAATGGCGCAGATCCGCGCGTTAACCGGCGAGATGACCTTTCTCGTGCCCGGCATCGGCGCCCAAGGCGGCCAGCTTGACGCCGTACTGGCTGCCGGTCTAAACAGCGCCGGCCTTGGACTTATTATCAATTCCTCCCGCGCCATCATTTTCGCCGACGACCCCGCCGCCGCCGCCGCTTCACTTCGCGCCGCCATCAACGCCTGCCGTCCATAGAAGCTGAACCCGTCGAACGCATTCTAATTCCAAGCTCATGCGGTTCTAACAGTGTCCTGTAGTCCTAAGGCTTTAATCTGAAGTGAAGTCCGCGCCTAATCAAGGCAAAAACCCTGTGACCCAGCAGCCCGCTAACGCTCGCAGCTTTAGCAAATCAAGCATCATCAAGACCACGCTTGACGCGATCACCGCATTCCACAACCATCCGCGCGCGCTCGCCCATCTGACGCCGCCGCCGATCATCGTGCAGTTGCATCGCGACGACCGCCGCTCTCTGTGCGAAGGCGAGATCGAGTTCACGCTCTGGCTTGGCCCGATTCCATTCCGCTGGATCGCCCGCCACGAGACCGGACCGACACCCAACTCCTTCGCCGACATACAGGTCAAGGGACCTCTAGCCTATTGGCGTCACGAACACATTTTCATCGAAGTTGAAGGCGGAATCGAATTGACGGATCGCATCACACTCGCGCACCGTCGCAACCTGCTTGGCTTTTTCACCCGCCTTGCATTTGACGGTTTCCCGTTGCATATCCTGTTTGCCTATCGCCATTGGCGGACGCGTCGTGCCCTGAGCGCCAGCAGTCCGAAGGACGAGGTGGCAAAAAACATTGGAGGCGCGGCGACAAGCCGTGATCCATGAGCGATTTCCCGGAGCTGCCCTGGCGCCGACCTGTTTTTCGCATCGCCAACAAGAATGGCCCGCACGACACCAATCAGAAACCTGAACTGCGCATCTGCATACAAATGAACGACCCAGAGAATCAGCCACCATTGCATTTGCCATGCCTCGCCGCATGAACTATCTTATCTTGACCACGTAATGCCGTAAGCGGGGAGCACAATCTGATCCGGCTTGGAAACTATCAAGTCTGCGCGGACTACGTGCGACTCCAGAGGATCAGCGATGGCTAAGTCCATCATCATCATTGGCGCAGGCATCGGCGGGCTGACCGCGGCCTGTCGCCTCGCCCATCTGGGATACGATGTCACCATCCTGGAGAAGAATCCGCGGGTTGGCGGCAAGATCTGCGAATTTCGCGCCGGTGGCGCCCGTTGGGACCTCGCGCCAGCGCCCTACGCGCCCAAGCAGGCATTGGATGCGCTCTTTGATGATCTCGGACTGGACCTGGCCGATTACCTGCGCCTGCAGCCCATCGATCCTCAATCTCGCTACTTCTTCCCTGACGGCAATTCCTTCGACGTCCTACGAGATTGGGCCGCGATGACAGCCGAAATCAACCGACTCGCCCCCGACGACTTCGTGAATTACCTGCGATTCCTCGCTTATGCTGCCCGCCATCATCGCAAGATCAGCCCGCACTCTGGCGGCCAGGCCAGTTGGGCCTGGCTGCGCTCGGATCCTCTGCGGAGTATGCAGCGCGGCATCGCCCGCTACATAAAGTCGGAGAAGCTGCAGCATGTCTTGGGCAACTTTGCTTCTCTAGTTGGTGGCAGCCCCTATGCGCTTCCGGCAGCCTTCAACGCGCTCGCGCATCAAGCGCTTGGTGGCGGCAGTTGGTATCCGCAGAACGGCATGTATTCTCTAGCAACAACGCTGGAAAGACTTGCGCGCGAGCAAGGCGCTTCGATCCAGCTCAATTGTGCTGTCAAGCAGATTCAAGTCAATGGGGCTGTCGCCTGCGGGGTTGTGCTGACGGACGGGCAAATCCTGCACGCCGATGCCGTAGTATCCAATGTCGATGTCATATCAACGCTGCGTTATTTGCTGCCGGAAGGCGCCCTGTCAGCGTCCGCGCAACGTCGGCTTATCCGCATTCCACTCTCATGCTCTGCCTTTGTCATTATGCTCGGCGTCCGCGGCAGCTTCCCCCAACTCGCGCACCACAACATCTTCTTCTCCGCCGATCACCGCCGCGAGTATCAGGAAATCTTCCGGCGCGCCGTCATGCCAAGCGACCCGACAATTTCAATCACCATCACCAGCAAGACTGACCCGCTGAACGCGCCGATCAATCAAGAAAATTGGCTTATAAAGGTGGATGCGCCGCCGCTCTCGGAGAAATTTGACTGGGCCGCCCAACGAGATGACTACCGTAACCATATCCTGGACATCCTCTTCCAGCGCTACGGCTTGGACCTGCGCGACCGCATACGCATCGAACAGCATCTCACGCCGGCCGATTTTCAAGCCATGACCGGAGCTTGGCGCGGCGCCCTCTTCGGCAGCTCACCGCACGGTCGCCTCGCCCCCTTCAAAGGTGAAATCACACGCAGCGTGATGTTTGCGCGGCTCTATTTCGCCGGCGGTACTACTCGTTCTGGCGGCGACCATTCACTGGGCGTACAGTCGGGCAGAATCGCCGCAACAGTCATAGCGCGCGACCTGGAGTGAAGCAAGCCCTTGCTGCGTCAGGGTTTAGACATCATCAACAGTGACAGGCTGCCCTTCTGCGCCACAACCCCGTCCTGCTTGACGATGCGAATCTCCAAAGCGACGACGCCACCACCCAGACGGCGCGCCGCCCTGGTCTCCGCGACCTTCAATTCGGCGTGAATCGTATCGCCGATGTAAACCGGACTACTGAACTTCATCTCCAGACCACGGAAGCCCAGCACAGTCCGCTCCAGGATACCCAATTGGTAAGCCTGCCCAACAGCGTAGCTGATGGTCAACATGCCGTGCGCCACCCGCTGCCCCATAAAGGAGTCCTGGCTGTATTCGGCATCGGTGTGCATGGGGTTGAAGTCGCCGGTCAAGGCGGCAAATTGCACCAGATCGGCCTCGGTGATAGTGCGCCCGCGTGTGCGCATCTCGACGCCGACCTCGAATTCCTCAAAGTACAGACCGCGTGGTCCGTCGGTCTCAAACTTCAACTGATTTCCTTCCCGCTTATCACGATTCCATAAGCGCGGATTGCTCTAGACGGCCACGCAGCTAGCACCGGCAAGGCGCAGATGCTGCTCGATTTCGCATCTTTGAGCGCTGACAAGGTCTGCCATTGTTTGCCAAATTGCTGCCATCTCTTGCCTGTTTGCCACCTAGTTACTGCCTTCTTCTGCCGAATCGCCGTCATCGGTAACCGTCTGCTCGGCGGCAGGCGGAGACTCCGCTCCAGCAGCATCGACGATGGCCGGGAAGGCGTTGCCGATCAGTGGCGCAATCACCAGCGATACGATCGCTAGCAGCTTCAACAGAATATTCAGCGATGGCCCCGATGTGTCTTTGAATGGATCGCCAACTGTATCGCCAACAACCGCCGCCTTATGCGCGTCCGAGCCTTTGCCGCCGAAATTGCCGGCTTCGATATTCTTCTTCGCATTGTCCCAGGCGCCGCCTGCGTTCGCCATCATCACCGCCAGCATGAAGGCTGAGACCAGCGATCCTAACAAGACGCCAACCAGCGTTATCGGCGCGACGAATTCTCCCAGAACATTTCCCTTGCCGAGCACCGCCAGAAGCGCTATGCCAACAGGCACACCGACAGCGATGATACCGGGCAGCATCATCTGCCTTATGGCGCTGTCCGTGCTGATGGCGACGCAGCGCTCATAATCAGGTTCGGTTTCGCCCTCCATGATGCCCTTGATTTCACGAAATTGACGCCGAACTTCTTCGACAATCTGCTGAGCGGCGTCGCCTACCGCGACCATAGTCAAGGCGCTGAAGACATAGGGCAGCAGACCGCCGATGAAGAGACCGGTCACAAATTGCGGGTTGAGCAGAAGTTTGGCCGGCTCGACCGCCGCCCCAAGCGCGGAGCTGCCGCCGGCTGTCAGCGCCGTGATGAAGGCAGCCGTCAATGCCAGCGCCGTCATCGCCGCCGAACCGATGGCGAACCCTTTGCCGGTCGCCGCGGTGGTATTTCCCAGGCTGTCCAGCGCATCGGTGCGATCACGAACATCTTCCGGCAAGCCCGACATTTCAGCGATACCGCCGGCGTTATCCGCCACCGGGCCGTAGGCGTCGGTCGCCAAGGTGATGCCCAGCGTCGAAAGCATACCGACCGCCGCGACAGCCACGCCGTACAGCCCCGCCTGCGAGGTTGCCAGCAGCGTGACGACAACGATGATCAATACCGGCGCGAGTGTACTCATCATGCCTAATGCCAAGCCACGAATAACCACGATGCCTGCGCCGCCTTCAGCCGAGGCCGACAGCGCCTTGGTCGGACCATAAGTATCGGCTGTGAAGTATTCCGTGAAGTAGCCGATAAGCACCCCGCCAACCAGTCCGCTCAAAGTAGCGATGATGATGCCGGCGTTTTGCTCGCCGAAGGGCAAGGTCAAGCCGAGGACGAGGATGACTATACCGATGATTACTGAGGCGCTGTAGATGCCAGTACGAATGCTGCCCAGCAACTGCTCTTGATCGGCGCCTTCTTCTGTTTTGACCAGAAAACTGGCGATGATACTGATTATCAAGCCTGCCGATGCCACGAGCAGCGGGAAGACCTGCGCCGCCAGCAAGCCGTCTCCAGCGAATGCGCCACCGATTGTCGCCAGTGAGATAGCGGCGATTATCGAGCTGGCGTAACTTTCAAAGAGATCGGAGCCCATGCCCGCCACATCGCCGACGTTGTCGCCGACATTATCCGCGATGGTGGCCGGATTGCGCGGATCGTCCTCGGGGATGCCGGCTTCTGTCTTGCCGACAAGATCGGCGCCCACATCAGCCGCTTTGGTGTAGATACCGCCGCCGACGCGCGCAAAAATCGCGATTGAGGTGCCGCCGAAACCGAAGCCCGCCAATGCCGAAGCCGCTTGCGCCGCATCGCCAAGTTGATTGACAAAGATGATGAAGAGCAAGCTAATTCCCAGCAGCGCCAGCGAAACAACCATCGTGCTCATTACCATTCCGCTGGCGAAGGCAACGCGCAAGCCACGGTTCAGGCTCAGCGAAGCCGCTTGCGCCGTCCGTACATTGGCTCGCACTGCTATGTACATGCCGATATACCCGGCTAAACCGGAGGCCAGGGCGCCGCAGACGAATGCCGCCGCCGTCAGAATCGACATGCCGGAGCCAGGCACCTGGCTCAAAATAACCAGGGCAACGGTTACGATGATCACCAGGATGGCCACGGCGCGGTACTCGCGTTTGAGAAAGGCTTGAGCGCCCTTTTGTATCGCCGACGCGATGTAACGCATGCGCTCGCTGCCTTCGTCTTGCGCCAGCACATAGCTGCGTTGATACAGCGAAAAAATCAAGCCAACGACCGCAGCCGCCACAGCCAGTGTGACAGCGGTGTTCAAATCAATCATGGAATTGGACTCCCTTGTGAACTTTCACGCGCAACTAGGGCGCACGTCGCCGGGACTGCGCCCCTACACGATTCTATCAGTCTCACCACTATATGCTTGAGTATTTCCAAGCAAAGGATACTAGCATAAAGCGGTAGAATCTCAAGCGCCGGCCGAGACCGAAGTCGCGCCGTCGGCTTAGACCGAGAGACGATTGTCTCAGGCGCTTGCAGCCATTTTTAACCTATAATGGTGGCATCGCAGGCAGATGGATTGAGCTTATGTCCAAGCCTCAGCAGATTGGCGCGCAAGGCGAAAAACTGGCGCAGCAATTCCTGCGCCGCCGGGGCTACCAGATCCTGGAGACGAATTGGTCAAGCGTATTTGGCGAGCTTGATATCGTCGCGGAGAAGGATGGCCAACTGGTATTCGTCGAAGTCAAGGCGCGGCGCAGCGCCGATACCGCCACAGCTCTGGCGGGAATCACGGCGGCAAAGCAGGAGCGAATGATCAAAGCGGTCTATCAATACTTGCGTGATTCTGCGACCGACGAAGACATACAGTGGCGGATCGATGTCATCGCGGTTGCGATTGATGGAAGAGATTCGGCCAAAATCGCACACGTGGAGGATGCCTTTGACTGGTGACGCATTGCCGCTGGTCATCATCCTCGGTCCCACCGGCGTCGGCAAGACGAGCCTGGCGATTGAGTTGGCGCAAATGCTCAATGGCGAAATCATCGGCGCGGACAGCCGGCAGATTTACCGCTTCATGGATATCGGCACAGCTAAACCGACGGCCGCGCAGCAAGCGCAGGTTCCGCACCATCTCATTGACATCGTGTCGCCGGATTACAATCTGAGCCTGGCGGAATATCAGGACGCCGCCTACCAAGCCATTGACGACTTGCATCAGCGCGGCAAATTGCCCTTGCTGGCGGGCGGGAGCGGACAATACATCACCGCCGTCGAAGAAGGCTGGTCGATACCACGCGTCCCGCCCAATCCGGACTTGCGCGCCGAGTTGGAAGCCTACGTTTTGGAGACTTCTGCGGAAGCCCTGCACGAGCGTCTGCTAAAAGTAGACACCGTATCAGCCGAGAGGATCCACCCCAACAATATTCGCCGCGTGATTCGCGCGCTGGAAGTGCATATTCTCACCGGCAGGGCCATCAGTGAGCTGCAAGTGAAGCAGCTTCCGCCCTACCGAATCTTCCGCATCGGATTGCAACTCGAGCGTTTGACCCTCTATCCGCGTGTTGACGAGCGCATAGACGCGATGATCGAGGCCGGTTTTGTAAACGAAGTAAGGTGTCTGCTGGATATGGGCTACGAGCGCAATCTGCCGTCAATGACTGGATTAGGTTATCTGGAGATCGCCGGGCATATCCTCGACGGCACAGCGTTGGAGACGGCAGTTGAGCGAACGAAATTCAGCACGCATGAATTCATCCGCGGGCAGGACGTCTGGTTCCGCGGGCACGACAACGGCATTCTGTGGCATAATGTGGCAGAGTTGAACGTGGACGCGCTGGCGCTAATGCTGCAGGAATGGCTAGCCTTAGGTGACTGAACGCCTTGCTGAGACTGGATCGGGACAATCCCAATACATTCGTGGGCGTCATTTTGCTGGTCGTCCTCTTGGTATTTGTTCTGCCGGAGCGCTTGCCGACATTTGTGACCGACATCTCGCCCTATTTTATCGGCGGGATTCCTTGCGGACGTTTGCCGGCTGCAAGCAATCTTGCGGCGCATCAGTCAATTCTGGGACGCTCGGCTGTGGACCCGCTGCAGCTTGAGATTACGAGCAGCGAAATCAGCGGCGAGGCAGAAGTGATCGTCCGCCTGGCCGTCACGAACATGTCGCTTGGCAGCGTACCTATCGTGTATCAGGAAGACAACATCGTTGTGGCAGGCGCGGACGATGAAAGCGATGGCTTCGGCATAATCATTGATCCACCGCCGTCAGCAGGCACGGTGGAACGGATTAACCCGAATCCGCCAGGTTACGAAGAAGCTGATATTCGGATTCTGGGTCCGCGGCAGACATGTTTGTTCTCGGTCGAAGTAGCGGCAGCCGCATCCATGATCGCCGACGGCGGGACGGCTAGCGCTCATTATCGGATGACTGGCGCCGGTGAGCATCAGCAGCAGATTGAAGGCACTAGACAGATCTACCCCGATCAGGGCCTGGCGATCTTGAGCGAAGGTCTTGTCGTCTCGGACGAAATTGATATTGAGCCTCGGTCTTGAGAGCGCGGGCAATAAGATGGCGGAAGAAAAACAACTGACCCACCTGGATGAACAGGGCAACGCCGCCATGGTAGATGTGGGCGACAAAGCCGATACGCAGCGTCTGGCGCGCGCGGCCGGGCGCGTCCGTATGAAGGCGGAGACTTGGCGCCTGATAAGCGACGGAAATATCAAGAAGGGCGATGTTCTGGCAGTTGCCCGAATCGCAGGCATCATGGCGGCAAAGCGTACTTCTGAGCTGATTCCACTGTGTCATCCGCTGCCGCTGAACAAGATCTCGCTCGAGCTAGAGCTTAATGAAGCGGAGTCCGCCATCGACATAGTGGCAACAGTCAAGACGATGGGAAAAACGGGCGTCGAAATGGAGGCATTGACCGCAGTCTCGGTTGCTGCGCTTACGATTTACGACATGGCGAAGGCGGTCGACCGCGGCATGCGCATCGGCGATATCAGACTGTTGGAAAAACGCGGCGGCGCGCGGGGCGATTATGCCGCTGAAGCATAGAGGGACTCATGCAGATCACGGTACTCTTCTTCGCCACGCTGCGTGATGTCGTTGGCGCGCGACAGCTGGCGATCGAGCTCGACGATACTGCCGGCACGATCGAGCGTCTGCGCGCGGCATTGACAGAGCGCTATCCGGCCGCTGCCGACAACATCAAGGTCGCGCTCGCTGCCATCAACGAAGAATTCGCATTTGATCGTGACCGCATCAAGGATGGCGATGAAGTGGCGTTCTTCCCGCCGGTGAGCGGTGGCGAAGAGCAAAACCGACCGGAGATATTTCGCCTGCCGCGCGAGCGAATCAACCACGACGAGATCGTCGCCGCCATCACCACGGAACGAACCGGCGCCGTCTGCCTATTCAGTGGCGCGGTGCGCGGGCAAACCGCCAAAGACGGGCACTTGCCCAATACCGACCATCTGGAATACGAAGCTTACGAGCCGATGGCGCTTGCCAAGATGAAACAGGTGGCGGCGGAGATTCGGGCGCGCTGGGGCAAAGTTGACGGCATCGCCATCATCCAGCGCATAGGCGTGCTCAAAGTCGGCGACAATACGGTCTTGTGCGCCTGTTCTTCGCCGCACCGAGATGACGGCTGTTTTGAAGCGGCGCGGTATGGCATCGACCGACTGAAAGAGATCGTACCGGTCTGGAAGAAGGAAGTAGGCGTCGCCGGGGAAACCTGGATAGAGGGTGATTATCGCCCGTCGCCTGTCGACAAAGATATCGTCTGACGCTTCGTTTTTGAGAGAATTCATGAGCAAGAAAAACCAAAGCACATCCGCTTTTGAAGCGCTTATCGGCGTAAGTTTCGATGATCCCGATTTGTTGACGCAGGCGCTTACCCACAGCTCCTTCGTCAACGAATACGAAGGCGAAGCGGAAGTTAGCGATAATGAGCGACTTGAATTCCTGGGCGATGCCGTTCTTGATGTCATCGTGGCCGATATGCTCTACCGGCGCTTTCCGCACGTCGGCGAAGGCGAATTGACGCAGTTGCGCGCTGCTCTGGTCAAAACCGAATCCCTGGCGCATATCGGTTCAAGTTTCAAAATCGGCGAGTTCCTGCGTGTGGGCCACGGTGAAGAGATAAGCGGCGGGCGTGTACGCTTGAGTACCATTTGCCGCGGCTTTGAAGCGGTAATCGGCGCGATCTATCTCGATCGAGGCATGAACGCTGTGGTGGATTTCGTCCTGCCGCCTATGCTTGAAATGCTGCAAGACATCATCGCTAACCAACTGCATATTGATGCCCGCAGCGAATTGCAGGAGCGCATCCAGGCGCGCTTGAATATCACGCCCGATTACATAGTGGTAGGTGAAGCGGGACCAGAACACGAGAAAGAGTTTCGTGTGGATATCACGCTTGGCCGGAAAGTCATCGGCAGTGGAATGGGGCTGAGCAAACGAGCAGCAGCGCAAGACGCCGCCGTTGATGCCTTACGCCGACTTGATTTGGACTAACTTGCTGACTCAGTTGAAGGAAATGTTGACGCTTAGAACCGCCTTTTGTCAAAGCAGTTTTCGCAGATGCGAAACCGGTGACGCGATGGCAAAGGCGCTCCACAAGATCGGCATCGTCGCGCCGTATTCAGATTGCGCAGCAGCGCCTCGTCAATAGAAAGCGACCACTCGCGCCGTTCCTCACGCACTTGCGCATGCGCGTCGCATAGTGAGGTAAATTCTCGCCGCCGAGACAGCCACAAATAGATATCGGCGCAGGCGATGGAGAACTCAGCCGCATCCAGATCGCCTCCGTCACGTATCGGCACGGGCGCGTCGGCCGGTAGCGGTATTTGGTAGCCCTCCAGAATCATGTGGGCGCAATCCAGCCAGTAGGCCCGGGTGCTCTTGCGCGTCGGCGCGTTCACCAGCTGGAGGGCGCTTGCCAGCCCCAGCTTCTTGATATCTTCGTCCGAGAGCATCTTCGCCAATTCGATGCGTTCATTCATGTCGGCGGTGGTAATCACCGCGCGCAGCTCAGCGGGGATGGATTTCAGCTCCGCCCATTGCGCGAGCTGCTCCGCCAGACTGCCCGGAATCAATTTCAGGTCATCTTCTGTAGGCGCGACACGGGCGAAGCTCAAGGTTGCCGGCTGTCGCGCGTACAGATCACGGATGACGGCAAGGTCGTGTCGGCTGGTCGCAGCAATCAGCCCGGTCGTAGACATGCCATAGCGCCCGGCTCGTCCGCCAATCTGGCGCACTTCGCTCGGGTAGAGTTGGCGATCATCCTTGCCGTCAAATTTCTCCACATCGTAGAAACAGACGACATCGGCCGGCAGATTCAGCCCCATGCCGACGGCATCAGTGGCGACGCAGATTTCGGTCTCGCCCTCGGCAAATCGATCCGCTTGCCGCCGCCGCACTTCCGGTGGCAGGCTGCCGTATACTACTGATACTGCCCGGCCCAGCCGCTCAAGCTTCATCTTCAGGTCGAGCACGGCCCGGCGTGAGAAGGCGACCAATATCGTAGAGGGCGGCATCGTCTCCAGCGTGAAGTGATGTTCCGCCACGGCGATCGGCGCCAGTCGCTGATGTTCAACCAGTTCGCAGGGGATTTCAGCCGCCGCCGCCAGCACTTCAATCAATTCACGGGCGGTTGGCGGACCTATGATATGCATTTCGGGCGCCGCCGATTCCATGAAGGCGCGCGTCCAGGCCCAGCCGCGATCGGCATCGGCCAGCATCTGCGCCTCGTCGATAATGACGCAAGCGCCGCTGTCGGTCGCGTTAAACATCTCGATGGTTGCCGCGGTGATACGCGCGCCTTCCACCGGAATATATTCTTCGCCGGTCAAGAGATTGCAGGCCACGCCTTCATCGTTGAGGCGGTCGAAAATCTCATACGCCAGCAGACGCAGCGGCGCCAGATACCAACCGGAGCCGGCTTCTTTGAGCGCTTGCAGGGCATCGTGCGTCTTACCGCTATTCGGCTCGCCGATATGCAGGAAAAGCTGCTGCTGGTCGCGGTAGGCGTTGCGCCACTTGGGAAAGGCATCGATCAGGCGGTTGCGGAGTTTCGTCTCGGCTTCCTGCTTGCGCCGCCGCCGGGCTTTTCCACCGCGACGCTTGCGCTTGCCGCCATCGGCCGCATCTGCCTTTTTCTCCAACAGTTGGCTGTACTCAGCGAAGGTTTCCGGCAAATCCCACATGCCGCGGACATCGCGCCAGACGAGGTGCTTCGGCGTCATGCCCACTTCACGAATATGCCGTTCCAGTCTGCGCTGATCCAGCTTGAGCACGGACCGCAATTCATTCAGCTGCATGCGCTCATAGCCGGCGATCATTTCACGCAGATCAGGGTCTGACGCCGTCGGCTTGAAGCTGTAGACGGGAAAACGCAGCTTGCCTCGCGGATCAAGAAATCTGTCCAGCGCCAATTCGTCCGCCGCCACCCGCAAGGTTGAGCCGTTAACACCAGCCAGCCTCGCCGCCTGCTTGACAGTGTAGCTTAACGAGCAAACCAGTTTTTCAATTGGGTCGTTTTGCTTGGCCGGCGCAGCGCCATCGCGCAATAAGTCGCCACAAAGTTCCAAAGCCCTCTGCCACGCTTCGCTATTCTTTTCTTCAAGCAGAGCGAGGCGGTTGTTCTCATTTTCGATTGTCGATTGCAAAAGCTCGCTCCCGTGTTTCCCAGTCGCCGGCGAAATTGCGGCGCTCACCAGCGATAGTTGGGCTGATCGTCATTGTCAATGCCGGCCGATTGCCTTTGATCCTGCTCCTCCTCGGCAAAGAAGGACAACTGCTCGCTCGGCTCAAGGGCAAATATACGGAATATTCTGTCAGTAAACACCGTCCGCCGGCCGGTTGAATTGTAGATTTCCGCAGCAAAACGCGCCGGGTCTTTCTGCCCCTTGCGCCGATTGCAATCCGGGCAAGCGACAACAAGATTGCTCGGCACATTGCCACCGCCCTGCTTGAGGCTTATGATGTGATCAAGCTCGAATGGCCCCGCCACGAGGCTTTCGCCGCACCACTCGCAGCATCCGGCGGATGCCAAGATACGGTCGCGCAGATCACCAGCGTCCAGCTGGCCCTTTGCCTGGCATTTACGCGCTCGGGCATTGAGATCCGCCGCATATCGCTCAAGCGCGCTGCTAGCCAAAATGTCTTGATAAATCATTCAGCGGGTTCTTCCCGAGGGTTATCGAGCCGGAAGCCGTGGCCCCGCACTGTGACGATATATTGGTGCTCGCCATCGACTTCCGCCAGGCGATCCCGCAGTCGCCGCACCAAGGCATCAATCGCCTGCTCACTGACGCCCATGCCCATCGCATCGGGCCAAACCGCTTCAACGACATTGCCTCGGCTGCAAACACCGCCTTGGCTGGCAAAAAGTATCTCCAGCAAACGATATTGCGGCAGACTCAATGGCGGATCGAGCATTTCGTCGCGGATGACCACTTGCCGGGACTCAGGATCCAGGCGCATACGCAATCCTGTCATGGCGCCGGAAGGAATCACATCAGGCAATACGCGAGTAGTCGCAGGGGCGGTCGCGCCGGAACCAACAAAACGCAGGCGAATATCCTTGGCGACCCGGATTTCATCACCGTCTTCCAGTTGCCGCATGCCGGTCAAGCGGTAGCCATTGACCCAGGTGCCGTTCTTGCTGCGCAGGTCTTCGATGACGCAGGCGCCGCCTTCCATCATGAGGCGTATATGCTGCCGAGAGATTTGGCGCACTGGAATTACAATTTCGCAGCCTTCGTCGCGCCCGAGCACCATCTCCGCTTCATTGATCACCCAATGCGGGTTGGAAAGTGATCCATCGAGCCAAACGATGACCGGAAATTCATCGGATGATTGCTGCATTCAGCCGCTTCCTCTTCCACCTCAAGGAGGACAGCAAGTTCCCTTTTGTCCGCGATTATTATACAGCATTATCGATATCGCCACGACCGCGCATTGCCCGCTATCGGGCCAGCCTGTATAATCGCGTTTTGTCAATTCGCAGGAGCAATAATCCTTGGCCATTTTCCGCCGCGGACTTTCCAAGACGCGCCAGTCCTTCTTCGGGCGCATCTCGCAGATGCTCGGCAATACCGAGATCGACGAGGACATCTGGGAGGATATGGAGACCCTGCTGATACAGGCGGACGTCGGTTTTGACACGACTGTCAAGGTTATTGACGAGTTGCAGGATCGCGTCCGCGCTGAGGGTATGACCAAGACAGATCAGTTACAGGGCGCTCTGAAAGATTCGCTGTCGAGTCTGCTCGAATTCCCGCCTGCGCTGGATATAGCGGGCCGCGAACTGTCTATCGTCTTAGTGGTCGGCGTCAACGGCTCTGGCAAGACGACTTCCATCGCCAAGCTGGCGCATCGCTTGCAAAACCTGTCCCGCCGAAAAGTCATGATTGCCGCTGGCGACACCTTTCGCGCGGCGGCTATCGAGCAGTTGCAGACCTGGGGCAGCCGAATTGACGTGCCGGTTGTCGCAAACCGTCCCGGCTCCGATCCCGGCGCTGTCGTCTATGACGCCACTGTTGCCGCCAAGGCGCGAGGTTACGACATACTGATCATAGACACGGCTGGACGACTGCAAAACAATTTTAATCTGATGAGAGAACTGACCAAGATCAGCGAGGTGTCGGGCAAGGTAGTAGCTGGCGCGCCGCACGAAGTCCTGCTTGTCCTGGATGGCACGACGGGCCAAAACGCAATTGAGCAAGCCAGGAAATTCCAGGAAGCGTCCGGCGTCACGGGCGTGATCGTGAGCAAGCTTGATAGCACGGCAAAAGGTGGCATGGTCTTCTCGATATTCAACGACTTGCAGTTGCCCGTGCATTATTTGGGTTTGGGCGAACGCATCGATGATCTGGTGCTCTTCACGCCGGAATTCTTCGTCGACAGCCTCTTTGACGATGAGGATGAGGGCGCAGATTGATCCTCGCGAGCGCGCAGAACAACAAGATCAAGTTGGTGAACCGTCTGCGGAGCAAGCGCGGTCGCGAGCAAACAAGCCGATTCCTGATTGACTACCAACGAGATTTGCAGCGCGCGCTAAGCTGCGGCTACCAGATAGACTATATCTTGCATTGTCCGGAAATTGCCGACGTCGCCTTGCCGCTGGATGTCGAGGCACTCCAGGCGACGCCTCAACTCATGAGACGCATCGGCTACCGCGAGAATCCCAGCGGCATCATCGCAGTCATGCACAGTCAACCGGCCAAGGGACTTGCCGAATTACGGCAAGCGCCGATCGATCGGGCGCTCGTGCTGGTCGACCTGCGTGTACCGGGAAACATCGGCGCTTTGCTGCGCTCCGCTGACGCGGCCGGCGTTGACGCGATCCTACTGGTCGACAGCGCTCTCGACCTTTATAATCCGAACATCATTCGCAGCAGCACTGGCGCTTGCTTTCTCGGCGAAATTTACCAGCTCAGCAGCCACGATGCGATTGCGTACCTTCGGCAGAACGGCTGCCAGACTGTCTGTGCCGATGTCAGCGGCATGACCAGCATCTTCGAGTTCGAATTCGGCGCCAAGAGCGCGATTGTCCTGGGCGCGGAAGACAGCGGGCTAAGCCAGTTCTGGATTGACCAGGCCGATAATCTTGTTCATATCCCGATGGCCGGGCGGCTGAGCGATTCGCTGAACGTGTCGGTCAGCGGCGCCGTTCTTATGTACGAGTTGTATCGCCAGCGTCACGCCGGCTGAAGCAAGGCAGAACGAAAGGACGGGCGCTGCCCGCAACCGACATGGAAAATCTCATCAGCCGGCTCAGCGAATTCAAGCGGCAGGTCGACGAATTGATGACGCGCATAGACATTGCCGGCAAAGTTAAGCTCATCGAAGAGCTTGAATCTGTCGCCAGCGAGACTGACTTCTGGAACCAGCCGGACGCCGCCCAAAGGACGATGCAGCAGCTTTCCCGGCTGAAGACACAGGTTAACAAGTGGCAGTCGCTCGCCGACCGCATAGCTGATGCTATCGAACTCGCCGAGATGGCCGATGACGAGATGCAGGCTGATCTGGAAGCTGAATCCGAAGCGCTGGCTGACATCGTAGCGGCGATGTCGCTGCAGGCGATGCTCTCGGGCGATTACGATAGCGAAGATGCCATTTTCGCGATTCACGCCGGCGCGGGCGGCGTCGATGCCCAGGATTGGGCGGAGATGCTTGAGCGCATGTACTTGCGCTGGATAGAGCAAAACGGCTACAAGGCCGAGGTCCTCGACCGCAGCAACGGCGACGAAGCCGGCATCAAAAGCGTCACGATCAGCGTCAAGGGCGACTACGCCTTTGGCTACTTGCAGAGCGAGGAGGGTGTGCATCGGCTCGTCCGCCTCAGTCCCTATGACAGCGCCAACCGGCGTCACACGTCCTTCGCCAAGATTGAGCTATGGCCCGATATTCAGAGCGATATCGAGATCGAAGTCGATGACAAGGATGTTCGCATCGACACCTATCGCGCCAGCGGAGCGGGCGGCCAGCATGTTCAGAAGAACGACACTGCTGTACGCATCACACATTTGCCGACCGGCCTGGTGGTGCAATGTCAGAATCAGCGCAGCCAGGCACAGAACCGTGACCGCGCCATGCAGATCCTCAAGGCGCGCCTGTTCGAGATGGAGCGCGCCAGACAGGAAGCGGAAGTGGCGGAACTCAAAGGCGAAAATGTGGATGCCGGCTGGGGCAACCAGATCAGGTCATACGTATTGCACCCCTACCAGATGGTTAAAGACCACCGCACGAGTGTGGAAATCGGCAACACGGCAGCCGTACTGGATGGCCGCTTGGGCGATTTCATCGAAGCGTACCTGCGTCTAAAGGTTAGCGGCTAGCGTTGTCGCCATGGCTTCCAGCGGTGTCTGACTCTAGTCTTTCACAGTATGGCGCCGAACTTAAAGACATTTGATTCAGAATATGCTAATCTTAGGTCAAGTACGTCCCTTCAGGTGACCGCTACATGTTGACTACAACCAACCTCTATTCCCGCGATCTTGAATCACTTCTTAACGCGTTGCCTGAGATCAAACCCAATGAAATTGACTTGATCGCCGCTGCCTACCAGCGAGCTGAAAGCGCCCACGCGGGTCAACGACGCAAATCCGGCGAGCCTTATTTCACTCATTGCGTTGCCGTCGCCAGCATCCTGGCAGAAATGCAAATGGATGCCGAAACTATCGCGGCCGGCCTGCTGCACGATGTTGTAGAAGACAGCGATGTCAGCCTGGACGTCTTGCGCGGGGAGTTTGGCTCGACCATCGCCAAGCTGGTTGATGGCGTCACCAAATTGAAAAACCTGCCAATCAAGAATGTCTCGGCGGCTGGCGACACACGCCGCTCGAGCGCGATCAACCGGGAGATGGAATACATCCGCAAGATGCTGCTGACCATGGGCGACGATGTACGCGTCGTACTGGTCAAGCTGGCGGACCGCCTGCACAACATGCGAACCCTCGGCTATATGCCGCGTGACAAGCAGCGAGCAGTGGCGCAGGAAACAATGGATATTTTCGCGCCGCTCGCCAATCGCCTGGGCATCTGGCAGATGAAGTGGGAATTGGAAGACCTTAGCTTCCGCTATCTCAATCCGGAAGCTTATCGTTCGATCGCGAGAGCGCTTGATGAACGGCGAGACGAACGCGAACGATACGTTGCGCGGATCAAGGACCGCCTCACTACAGAATTGCGCAAAGCCCGTATTACCAAGGTCACCATTTCGGCGCGGCCCAAACATATCCATAGCATTTACAACAAGATGACCAAGAAGGACCTGCCGCTGGAGCAGATATACGATATCCGCGGCATGCGCGTCCTGGTCGACACGCTCGCAGAGTGTTATTTGGCGCTTGGCATCGTGCACAACCTTTGGCGTCCCATACCGGGCGAATTCGACGATTACATCGCCAACCCCAAGGACAACTTCTACCGCAGCTTGCACACGGCTGTGCACGACGATGCGGGCAAAACAGTCGAGGTGCAGATACGAACCTGGGAGATGCACGAGGATGCCGAATATGGCATCGCGGCGCACTGGCGTTACAAAGAAGGCGACAACGGCCACGATCAGGCTTTTGAACAGCGGCTGGCCTACCTGCGCCGACTGATGGAATTTGGTCCCGAGGTCAACGATGCATCGCAATTCGTCGACACGGTGAAGTCGGAAGTCTTTCAGGATCGCGTCTATAGCGTGACGCCTAACGGAGACATCATCGATTTGCCGGTTGGCGCAACGCCGATAGATTTCGCCTATCATATTCACACCGATATCGGCAATCGCTGCCGCGGCGCCAAGGTCAACGGCAGACTAATTTCGCTGAATTACAAACTGAAAATGGGCGACCAGGTCGAAATCCTTACTGCCAAACGCGGCGGGCCAAGCATGGATTGGCTGAACCCCGATCTTGATTACGCCGTAACTAATCGCGCCCGCACCAAGATTCGCCATTGGCTGCGCAAACAGAATCGCGACAAGCATATCGCCATGGGACGTGAGTTGCTGGAGCGAGAACTCAAACGTCTAGGTGTAATAGAAAAGATCAGCTATGAGTCCGTCGCGCGGCTGCTGGGCTTCGACAAGCCGGACGATTTTCTGGCGGCTATCGGCGCCGGCGATGTTACCGGTTCGCAGATTACCAACCGCGTACTGGAAGACGAACGGCGGAAATCGGCTGAGACCGTCAGCGAAGAAGACCTGCTCAAGCCGCGCAGCAAACCGCTCGGCGCAAAGGTTTCCAAGGGCGTCAGCATCATGGGCGCCGGAGGCCTGCTGGTCAACCTGGCCCGCTGCTGCGCCCCAATGCCCGGCGACGAAATCATAGGCTACATTACACGCGGTCGTGGCGTCACCGTGCATCGACGAGATTGCCCTAACATCATCGCCATGCGTGAAACAGAGCGCCTGATCGATGTCTCCTGGGGACCGGAGGAAGAGGAACAGCGCTATCTCGTTCCCATCGAAGTCGTGGCTTACGACCGCGAAGGGCTCTTGCGTGAGATCAGCACCATCATCGCCGACCAACGTGTGAACATCAAATCGCTCGAGGTCTCCACCCGTCATTATATTGCCACGCTACACCTGCAGCTGGAGATCTCAAGCAACCAGCAATTGACCCGCATCCTCACGAAGCTTGAGCTCGTACCCAGTGTAGTTGAGGCGCGCCGGCGCAACACAGGCTAGGCCCACGGCGCCCGATGCAAATCGTCCTGCTTGAATCCTATTACGGCGGCAGTCACAAAGCGTGGGCGGATGGCTACAAGCGCCATTCCAGCCACGATATTCAACTGCTTACCATGCCGGCGCAATATTGGAAATGGCGTATGCAGGGGGCGGCCGTGACTTTCGCGCGCCTGCTGGATAGCAAGCCGGACTTGTTCCTCGCCTCAAGCATGATCGACTTGTCGATATTCCGCGCCTTGACCTATCGGCGTTACGGCGATGTGCCGCTGGCGCTGTACTTGCACGAGAATCAACTGTCGTATCCGCAAAACCAACGCCAGGGTCACGGCTGGCGTTATGGCTTCATCAACTATGTCAGTGCGCTGTCCGCCGATGCTGTCTTTTTCAACAGCGAATATCACCTGCAGGATTTCATGGCGCAATTGCCGCGCATGCTCAAGAATTTCCGCGATTTCTATGAACTGCAAACCATTGAGGAGATTCGTGAGAAATCGAAGGTGCTGCCCGTTGGCATGGACTTAAGACAGTTCGACAACTATCACGTTGACAGCGAAAGCGATTCGCCGCCGCTCATTCTGTGGAATCACCGCTGGGAAGCGGAGAAAGACCCGGACAGCTTCGTCCACGGCATGATCGAACTGGCAGACGATGGGTATGACTTCAAGTTGGCGATCACCGGCGAGCGATTTGGGAAGATGCCGGAGGCGTTCAAGACAGCGCAATCGTTGTTGCCCGACAAGATTATTCAGCTGGGCTACATTGAAACTTTCGCCGAATATGCGCGCCTGCTATGGTGTGCCGATTACGTAGTCAGCAGCGCCTGGCAAGAATTCTTCGGCATCTCGGTCTGCGAAGCCATCTACTGCGGCTGCTTGCCAATTTTGCCTGACCGCCTGAATTATCCAAATCTGCTGACGGACGACCTCAAAGACGTTTGCCTATATCAGCGAGATCGCCTCACCGCCCAATTGCGCTATCACCTTGATGGCAACACCGTGCCGGAATCCAAGGCGCTGAGACAGAAAATCGCAGTATTCGACTGGCGCGTCATGGCACCGCGTTACGACTCCGAGCTGGAATCGCTGGTCAATCGTCTCGGCTAAGTCCTGGATCCGCGCCGTTTGAGGTGGCGCTGCTTGCATCCGCCGCATCCGCGCTGTCGGCCTCATTCAGGAGCAGTTCAATCTCTTCGATTGTCAGTTCCTCGTCGGGCGATGCCTCGTCCGTCGGCAAGTCAATGCGCTTGCGATATTCGACGATGGCGACTACCTTCTCCTTCTTGCGCAATGCGATGACCGGTTCAATTCCCCTGGGACCTAACCTGACTGTTTCCGCCAAGCCAAGCGTCATATATTTTGCTTTGCCTCTGCCAGTCAAGACCAGGATGGTATCCGATAGCTTGCCTGTGGTCGCCGCGCATTGGCTTTCAATGCCCTGGACTCCTCGCAGGCGCTTGCCGATGCCGCCACGCCCTTGCGAGCGGATACTCGATAGAGCTGTAACATTGGCAAAGCCGCGCCTGTCAACGTGCCAAAAGTGAGTCGCCTTCTCAGCGACGATGCAAGCAGCTACAACACGGTCATCCTTCATATCTATTCCTCGCACACCGCCCGATGACAAACCGGTGGGACGCACATCGTTTTCGCTGAAGCGGATGGCGTAGCCGCTGACCGTGGTAAGAACCAGTTCATCCGTTCCGCCGCTGAATAGAGCGCTGACTATTCGGTCGCCTTTCGCCAGTTTCATCAAGCTGAATTCATGAGACATAACGCCGGGCAGGTCCAAAAGCTGCAAACGCTTGACTTGACCCTGCGCGGTTACGAAGCATAGATAACCCGTGATCAATTCCATTGGCAAGCAAAGAAAAGCTGCGACTTTTCGTTTATCGGCTAGTGAGGTCAAGTCGCTAAAGCGCACGCCATCCGCCGCCGCCTCCACCTGTGGTACCTGCTGCACCGGCAGCGTGGCGCAGCTCCCGTCGTCCGCAATGAGGTACAGAATATGCGCCGTTGAACTATGCTGCAGCAGCCGTGGAGGATTCTTGGTCGCGGCAGTGATCTTTGGCGCTTCGTCGTCGTGCGTCCGCCCCAACTGTCCGACCGTGCTTAGCATCACGACCGTTTTCTCTTCCGGCACGAGGAAATCCGATTGCGTCACACAGATCGCTTCGCTGTCTGCGATGATGGTGCGCCGCGGATCGCCATACTCCGCCTTCACCTGCACCAGTTCGTCTGAGATATGGCCGCGCTGCTTATGGGGGCTTGTCAAGAGCTCTTCCAGAGACTTGATTAGTCTCTGCTTCTCTTTGTATTCATCGCGAATGCGGCGGATTTCCAAGGATGCCAGACGCCGCAGCGGCATTTCCAGGATGGCCTGAGCCTGAATCTCGCTGACCTTGAAATTCTTCACCAGATTACTGCGCGCCGTCTCACTGTTGCGCGATTTGCGAATCGTCTTGACCACCTCATCGAGATTGTCCAGCGCGATGATCAATCCCTCGAGCACATGCGCCCGTTCCTGCGCGCGCGCCAGGTCGTAACGGCTGCGTCGCAGCATCACTTCCAGGCGGTGCTGCAGATAGACCCGCAGCGCTTGCTTCAAGCTGAGCAATCGCGGCTGACCGTCAACCAGTGCCAGCATAATTATGCCGAAGGTCGACTGCAGCGGCGTCAGCTTGAATAGCTGCACCATGACGTCAGTAACATCGGCGCCACGCTGCAATTCGATGACGAGCCTTACAGTGTTCTGCCGGTCCGATTCATCGCGTAGATCGACCAAGCCATCAAGCCTTCCGGCACGAACCAGGCTGGCAATGCGCTCGATCAAGGTCGTCTTGTTGGTCTGATAGGGCAACTCGCTAACGATAATGCGCGACTTGCCGCGCCCCATATCTTCAATATGCACCTTGGCCCGCAGCGTGATCTTACCGCGGCCGGTCGCCATGGCCTGCCGCAGCATGTCCTCGTCGCCGCGCATCTTGAAGATCACGCCGCCGGTGGGAAAATCGGGACCCTTGACGAATTGCATCAACTCTTCGACATCTATCGTTTCAAGCCGTTCCCATTGCTCCAACATATAGATCAGCGCGTCACAGATTTCGACCAAATTATGCGGCGGAACGTTGGTCGACATGCCGACCGCGATACCGGACGCGCCGTTGATCAGCAAGTTGGGCACCATTGACGGCAATACAGCCGGCTCATTCAAGGAGCCGTCGAAGTTTTCGACGAAATCAACCGTGTCCTTGTTGATGTCCACCAGCAGCTCGCCGCCGATGTTCGCCATGCGCGCTTCGGTATAACGCATTGCCGCGGCGCCATCGCCGTCAATGCTGCCAAAGTTTCCTTGTCCGTCGATTAGCATATAACGCATGGAAAAGTCTTGCGCCATCCGCACCATGGTTTCGTAGACGGCGCCATCGCCGTGCGGATGATATTTGCCCAGTACTTCTCCGACGATGCGCGCGCTCTTCTTGTGGGCGCTTGCTGCGCCCATGCCCATATCGTGCATGGCGTACAGGATGCGCCGGTGCACCGGCTTGAGCCCATCGCGCGCATCGGGCAGCGCTCGCGATACAATGACACTCATGGCGTAGCTCAAATAGGCTTCGCGCATTTCGCTTTCGATGTTGATTTGATGTATCGATGAATCTTTCATTGTAGGGCCTCGGCGTAGCTCCATGTCATCGCGGGTGATTACAGCCGCGTCAGAAATCCAGCTTATCACCGGCCGTGTTTTGTCGCCGGCTGCTTTGCCTTGCTAATCCGTCCGCAGGAGCGGACTACTTTCAGGCTTGTGCCAGCCCAGCCGACCTGCCCCGAACGGCTGAGACCAAACCAAACGAACTGCTGAAGCGTATTGAAATCGTCAGGAGCGCGATGTTCTATTCTAGGGCAAACTTCAATTTCCCATTGTAGAATGCGATTTGAGAGCGTGTCAAATGGTTACACACTTTCTATTGCGCAAAAACAAGATTGAGACGTAGTGGCTTCACACTGTCCACATCGTTCAGAGGTAACTCACCTTGACTCAAACAGCCACCATACGCCATTCAACGAGAAAGACCATCACAGCGCTGATCGCAGTCTTGCTCGCAGCTGTGCTATTCTCCTGCACAGGCGACTCAAGCATCAGCGTAGCGCCGGAGATCCAGCTTACGGCCGATTTACCAGCGCCCGCTTTGCCGGCTATCGACGCGCTGCCTGCCGTTGCCGGCGGCCCGCTGCCGACGCATGATCCCAATGCGCCGTTGGCGGCAGCGACTGACAGCGGGGATCAAGATTTCGGGCCGATCATAGGACCCAAATACACACAGCACACAACCTCAACGCAGCGTCCAACTTTGGCGCCCACGGCGACGCCAGTCTTAACCCAGCCCGGCAGCGCTTACACAACAGCCGTGCCCATCGACCAGACTCGCCTCGATCCCGCCCGGATGGGCATACAGCTTCATTATAATTTTGATGTCGATGGTTGGGAACATAGCTTGCAGCAGATCCGCCCCTTGCGCTTAGGCTGGGTCAAAGTCCAGGCGGCGTGGAAATGGCTGCAACCGAACCACCAAGATCAATTTGATCAGAATTTCCGCCTCTTTCAGTTGCATGTACAAAAAGCCGACAAGTACGGCTTCCAAGTGATGATCAGCATCGTCAAGGCGCCGGATTGGTCACGGCATGCCAACCGCAGCGAAGACGGTCCGCCGGATGACCTCAACCAATTCGCCAAATTCATTCGAATACTGCTGGAAAAAGTCGGGCCCTATGTCGATGCCATCGAAGTCTGGAATGAGCCCAACTTGCGCCGTGAATGGACCGGCAATCGTCAAATCAGCGGCAGCAGCTATATGGAGCTGTTCCGCGTCGCATACGACACAATTCGCGCCTATTCGCCCTCGATCACAGTTGTCACGGCCGGCTTGGCGCCGACAGGCAACCACAGCGGCGTCTCAGTAGACGACCGCGCCTTCCTGCGCCAGATGTATCAGGCGGGCTTGGCGCGCTACGCGGACGTAAAAGTCGGTATACATCCCTATAGTTGGGGAAATCCGCCCGACTTTCTCTGCTGCGACAATGTTGAGGGGCAAGGCTGGGATGACCAGCCGCAGTTTTTCTTCCTGCAGACGATCCGAAATTATGCCGGCATCATCGACGCAAACCGTGACAACGCGCAAATGTGGGTGACCGAGTTCGGCTGGGCCACTTGGGAAGATTACCCGACCGAAGCGCCCGACCCCTGGATGGCGTACAATTCGGCGCAAGACCAAATGGACTATACCCTGCGCGCCTTTCAAATTGGCCAGCAGCGCGCCGATATTGGTGTCATGATCCTCTGGAATCTGAGCTTTGCCGAAGAGCTGACGGTCTACCATCGCAGCGAATTAGCCGCCTATAGCATCATGTACCCGCATTTTGACGGCAGTAGCAACAAGCGCCGGCGTCCAATCTACTACGCCTTGGAGCGACGCCCCTGAGTCCGCCACCATACAAAACACGGGACCCAAATGGCATCCCGCGTTCGTTATCGCATACACTGGCGCGTTTACAATTCGCTCAGCATATTCTCAAAGTCATCCTGGTCGCCTGCTTCGTCAAAGTCGAGCGCGCCTTGCGCTTCGAGCGTCATCGCCGGCGCCACTGCTTGACGATCATGATAGGCATGGAAGCCAGTCCCCGCAGGTATCAGCTTGCCTATGATCACATTTTCTTTCAAGCCGTGCAGCGGGTCAACCTGGCCCTCAATCGCCGCGCCCGCCAGTACCTTGATCGTGTGCTGGAAGCTGGCAGCCGATAGGTAACTGTCGGTGCTCAGCGCCGCCTTTGTAATCCCGAGCAAGATTGGCGAACCTTTGCAGATCTGCTTACCCTCGGCGATCAATTCCTGGTTGATCTGCCGCAACTCCAGATGGTCTATCAGCTCACCCGGCAGCCGATCGCTTTCGCCGCTTTCGGTGATTTGCACCTTGCACATCATCTTACGCAAGATCGTCTCAAAGTGCTTATCAGCGATGGGTACACCCTGGCTGCGGTAGACTTCCTGAATTTCGCTCAGAAGATACAACTGCGTTTTCTCCGCGCCTGATACACGCAAAATATGATGTGGGTTCTTCGAGCCTTCCGTAAGCTGCTCGCCCGGCACGACCGTCATGCCGTCAAATATATTCTTCCGCAAACGCGCATTGGCAGGGATCTCAAGATCTTCCGTGTCTTCCTCCTGGAAGCGAATGTACACGATTTGCTCTTCGATATGCACTTTGCCGGAAAGCGTGGCCACAATCTCTTCGCTGCCGTTGCGGGCGATGACCGCGCCTTTCACGATTTCCTTCTCGTCCTTGGCCAGAAATTCCCAGCCCTCGGGGATTTCGTGCTTTTCGTTTTCCAGCCGTTCGTCGATTATAGTCGCGATGCGCGCGCCATCTTCGCGTTCCGTCAGGCGCAGAATACCGCCCAACTCGCTCATCACCGATTCACCCTTCGGTTTCCGCCGCGCCTCAAATAGCTCCTCTACACGCGGCAGACCACTGGTGATATCACCGCGCGATTCGGCCGTACCGCCGCTATGGAAGGTACGCAAGGTCAGCTGAGTGCCCGGCTCGCCGATCGACTGCGCCGCGATAATGCCAACGGCCGCGCCAATACCGACCATCTCGCCGCTGCCGAGGTCACGCCCATAGCAGAGCGCGCACACGCCATGAATCAAATCACAGGTCAGCGGGCTGCGCACTGAGACATCTTCCAGCGTGGAATTCTGAACCCTGGCTGCGACATCATCATCAATCATTTGATTGCGTTCGACAATAATCGCGCCGGTCTCCGGATCAATGATGTCTTCCGCCGAGCAGCGCCCGACGATCCGCTCATCAATGTTCTGCCCGGCAATATCATCGGAGCGGCGGATCGTCAGCCCCTGATAGGTATTGCAGTCCCAGCGGTTGACGATCATATCCTGCGCGACATCTACCAAACGGCGCGTCAAGTAGCCTGCATCGGCGGTACGCAAAGCCGTATCCGCCAAGCCTTTTCGCGCGCCGTGCGTTGAGATGAAGAATTCCAACGCGTTCAGGCCTTCGCGGAAATGGCTGCGGATAGGCAATTCGATGATGCGCCCCGAGGGATCCGCCATCAGTCCGCGCATGCCTGCCAACTGAGTGATCGGACCAAATCCGCCCTTGGTGGAGCCGGATAAGGCCATGATGGCGATCGGTCCGTAGGGGTCGAGCGCGTCCTGAATATGCTCTTGCAGATGGTCCTTGGCACGATTCCACTCATCAACGGTGATTTGATAACGCTCTTCTTCCGTCATCAAACCGCGGCGGAAATCGCGCTCTGCTCGCGTGACGACATCTTCCGCCTGCTTTAGAATATCCGCCCGTTGATCTGGAATCTTCAAATCGCTTACCGCAATCGTCGTGCCTGAAATAGTCGCGTAGTGGAAGCCATAATTCTTGATAGCGTCAACCACCTGGGTCGTCCGTTCTCCGCCGATAACCTGATAGCAGCGCGCCACCAGATCCTGCAAGCCGCGTTTGCCCAGTGTCTCCTGAACAAAGCGCATTTCATCCGGCAGGATGCGATTGAAAATGGCCCGACCGACTGTGCAAATCTCCGGCTCGTCCTGTGGTCCCCGCTCATCATAGACATTGCCCAGTAGAATCGGCGAATGCAGATTCACCAAGCCCAGGCGATAGAGGTATTCCACCTCATCCATGTCAACCACCACCCGCCGTTCGTGCAAGTTGGTAATTTCCAGCTGATCTTCCAAGCCCTTGTCCCGCAAATATTTGCGCATTTCATAGGCGTTCGCCAACATGCAGTCGACTTCACCACTGAGTAGCGCATCGACCGTACGGTCAACAGCGGATTTCACCACAAGCGCGCGCCCATTCTCGTCAGGCGCGGTTTCATCCAAGAAGAGTTCGCTATTTGGCACATTACGGAACTGCGCGTAATAGTAACCATTGGAGCGGAAAGCGATTCCCACCTTGTGCGTACCGAAATACAAGGTGCTTTCGGCGCGGAAATCGTCGGCGCGGGCTCGCAACGCTACAATCTCCACTGTCGGATCCATGGTCAGGTAGTAATTGCCCAGCACCATGTCTTTCGACGGTCCGACGATCGGCTGTCCATCCGATGGCTTGAGCAGGTTGCGCGTACTCAACATCAACTCGCGCGATTCTTTGACCGCCTGTTCGCTCAATGGCACGTGCACAGCCATCTGGTCGCCATCAAAGTCGGCGTTGAAGGCGGAGCATACCAAGGGGTGAATCTGAATTGCCTTGCCTTCCACCAGCAGCGGCTCAAATGCCTGAATGCCCAATCGATGCAAGGTCGGCGCGCGGTTCAGCAAGACCGGGCGCTCTTTGATAACTTCTTCCAGCACTTCCCAAACCTCGGGCCGTTCGCGCTCAATGATGCGTTTAGCGCCCTTTACATTACTGGCGTAGTTATAAGCCACCAGCCGGCTGATGACAAAGGGACGGTACAATTCCAGCGCCATCGTCTTGGGCAAGCCGCATTGATGCAGCTTCAATTTCGGGCCGATGACAATGACGGAACGACCGGAATAGTCGACGCGCTTGCCCAACAAGTTGCGACGGAAGCGCCCCTTCTTCCCCTTCAACATATCACTCAAGGATTTCAGCTCGCGGCGGCCGCGGCGGCTGAGCGCCTTGCCCCGTTGACTGTTGTCGATCAGGCTATCTACGGCTTCTTGCAGCATACGCTTTTCGTTGCGCACAATTACGTCCGGCGCGCCCAGGTCCAGCAAGTGCTTGAGCCGGTTATTACGATTGATCACGCGACGGTACAAATCATTGAGATCGCTAGTTGCGAAGCGCCCGCCATCAAGCTGGACCATAGGCCGCAGATCCGGCGGAATGACTGGCAGGACCGTGAGTATCATCCACTCGGGACGATTGCCATCGGGTTCGTTTTCTTGTTTCGTCTCATCCAGGTCGACGACTGTCGAGCGGCTGCTGCGCAAGCTCTCTACCACGCTCAGGCGTTTGGTCGCTTTTCGCCGCCGTTGTTTGGATTTCGATGTCCGCACCTCGACCCAAAGCTCTTCAGACAGCCTCGGCAAGTTCAAGTTGCTTAAGATTTCGTAGAATGCCTCAGCGCCCATATTCGCCTGGAATACATTGCCAAACTTGCTCTTCAACTCCCGATAGCGACCTTCGCCCAGGAATTGCAAGACCTGCAGGCTCTCCAGTTCCTTGATTTGCTTTTCCGCGCTGGCGCGCATGCCACCCATGCGCTCTTCCATCTTTTGAAGCTGCTCATCCATCGAGCCGTCCGCGTCGATGTTGGCAGTATCGACTTCACCGCTGAATTTACCGATCTCCTCCAAGGTCAGCGCTTCGATATCGCCTTGCAGCGCGCTCAAATGCTCGTTGACCAGAGTCTGAATCCTGGATATGTGGTCGTTTGTGATTTCTTCGTCTTTGGCAACGATGATCGCAGAGGTCGACTTTAGACCGATGTCCTCGCTGGCGGATTGGCCCAGCAGGCTCTCTACGCGACTTTGCGCCGTCTGCGCCTCGGTCATAACTTCATCGCTGAGCCGCGCCAACTCGCCGTCAAAGTTCGCGCGAATGGCTTTCACTTTTTCGTCGTACTGCTCCGCCAACTGGGCGCGACTGTCTTTCATTTCGCCGATCTGCTCTTCCATAGCGCCGGAGAGTTCCTGCTCCTTGGATTGCAGCTCTTTCTCAATTCGTGCGATCGCCTTGCTTCGCGCGTCTTCGTCAACGCTCGTGATGACATATTGCGCAAAATAAAGAACGCGATCAAGATTGCGCCGGCTGACATCAAGCAGCAAACCCAAGTAGCTAGGTACACGCCGTGTGTACCAAACGTGAGCGACCGGCGCCGCCAACTCGATATGGCCCATCCGCTCACGCCGCACCGACGAACGCGTCACCTCGACGCCACACTTGTCGCAGATGATGCCGCGATATCGGATATTCTTGTACTTGCCGCAGTAGCATTGCCAATCACGAGTGGGTCCGAATATCCGCTCGCAAAACAGCCCGTCCATTTCCGGACGCAGCCGCCGATAATTGATCGTTTCGGGCTTTGTCACTTCCCCGTATGACCAGGAGCGAATCTGTTCAGGAGAAGCCAAACTAATACGCAATGCGCTAAAGTCTTTCGCCTCCAAGGCGTAACCTCCTCTGAGCTATGATGCTGTACGTAAAGTGATGAAGAACGGCTGAAATATGCGCGATATGATCACCATAGATGCTAAACAGGCGTCAGATACAATGCGACCTGCGCCTGAAAAAGATGTTATTGCTCCGCGGTTTTCATAGACCAAGGCATTATACGACGCGTAACGTCGGCTTGTCAAGGCGAATCGCCGCCAACAACGTCAGGCGCGCTTCCAAGATTTTGTCGGTTGTCGCACACAAGTCAGCATCAGACCGCGCCCCTGATTATGCTATAATTGCCGCGCCTTGCAAACCGCCAGGAGAAGCGCCGTGACCCATTTGCTCAATGTCGATACTGCCCGGTCAATGATCCTCGCCGGCTTGCAGACCATGCCGGCCGAAATCGTCTCGCTCGCCGAGGCGTTCGACCGCATTATCGCTTGTGACATTTTCTCGCCCATCAATCTGCCGCCCTTCGACAACTCGGCAATGGACGGTTATGCCATCCACCATGAAGACAGCCTTGGCGCCAACCCGGCACAGCCCGTAGCACTAACAGTAAGCATGAACATTCTCGCAGGCGACGCGCCTTCAGCTGAGCTAGCGCCAGGCAATGCCGCTCGCATCATGACCGGCGCGCCAATTCCTGCCGGCGCCACCGCCGTCATCCCGGTCGAAGACACCGATGATGATTGGCAGAAGGGCGATGATAGCCCACTGCCATCGCAAGTGCTGCTGCACAAATGCCTGGCCTCGGGCGAAAACATTCGGCGAGCGGGCGAGAACATAACCTCAGGTTCCAAAGTTATGCTAGCCGGCAAACGTATTGGGCCGGCTGAAATCGGCATGTTAGCGGGTATCGGCTTCGCCAAAGTCAGCGTCATCCGCCGGCCGAAAGTCGTCATCTTAAGCAGTGGCGACGAGCTGGTAGATGTGCATCAGCCGCTGGAGCCCGGCAAGATTCGTGATACCAACAGTTACACGCTTGCTGCGCTTGTCCGCGCGGGCGGCGGCATTCCCATTCGCTTGCCAATCGCAAACGACAGCCTGGCATCCATTCGAATGCTGTATCGCCGCGCTCTGGACATCAATCCGGACATGGTCATAAGTACCGCCGGAGTGTCCGTTGGCGCGGCCGATCTGGTCAAAGTGGTCATGGACGAACTCGGCGACATCGACTTCTGGCGCATCAATATGCGGCCGGGTAAACCACTTGCTTATGGTATCCTGCAGGGTGTGCCATTCTTTGGTCTGCCGGGCAATCCTGTGTCGACCATGGTTACATTTGAAGTCCTCGTGCGTCCCGCCTTGGCGAAGATTGCGGGACGAGAAATTCAGCAGAGAACTGTCAAGGCGGTCATCGCTGACGACATGACGTCGGACGGCCGCCGCAGCTATAACCGCGTAACGCTAGCGCGCGAGCAGGATCGCATCATTGCGCGCTCAACCGGCATTCAAAGCTCGGGCGCGCTTATGTCGATGGTTTCGGCTGATGGTCTTGCCATCATTCCGGAAGGGGTCATGCATGTTTCCGCCGGCTCAGAGCTGACGGTGCTCGTATTGCGCGATCCCGAATAACTTTCATTTGGCGACAGCAAGTCAACGCAGATTCGAGGCGATATAAGAATGAAGACTTTGCGCCGAACGCAGTTGCTTTTCATAATCGTCGGATTATTCGTTGCCGGATATTTGAGCTATCTCAAGCTCGCCGACGCGCCGGCAGTTTGCGTCGAATCCGGCCCCTTCAACTGCGACGTGGTATTAAACAGCAAGTATTCTGATCTTGCGGGGATCCCCATCGCTTATCTGGGATTTTCCGTCTACGCTCTCATCGGACTGCTGGTCGCGCTGGAGAAGAAGCACGAGTTTCTTCGCCAGTATGGCAGCCTGATAGTCTTCGGCATCGGCTTGTTCGCCTGGTTGTTCTCAATGTGGCTGGTGTACGTACAATTCGTCTTGCTTGAAGCTGTTTGCCCCTGGTGCTTGACGCACGAGACCAATTTCACTCTGCTGTTTGTCACCATCGTATATCGCGTTTATCGCGATACCGCTGATGATGGCGGCGACCAACTGAATTAAAAACAGGAGCGCTCAGACGGCGCCCCTGCTTGCATAAGCTTAATCCTGAATTCAAGATTGAGAATTGCGCAGTGTCCGCGCCAGAATCTCCTCTTGTTTTTGACGATGATTCCTTTGCGTTGCTTGGCTATTGTTCTCGCTGCCGTCGCTATCATCGTCCCGCCGCATCGCGCGCTGAAACGCTTGCGCCATTGCTGTGGGCATATCTTCTTCTTCGTCAGAGCTGTCGACGATTTCGGGCTCTTCTACAGCTGATTTCATGGATAAGTCAATCTGGCGCGGGCGGCCATTCTTTTTGATTACCCGCACCTTGACCTCTTGACCAACAGCGGCGACATCACCCGGCGATTTCACATAGCCATCCGCCAATTCGGAAACGTGAACCATTCCCGGGCGTTCCGCGCCGAAATCGACAAAGACGCCAAAATCTTCCACGCGGATCACTTCGCCAGTATAGATATTGCCGCGTTTAATCGTCTGCCAGGGTACCACCGGCGGCTTCTCCAGCGTCAAAGCGACATGGCCATCCCTGCGGGTCTTATAGACCCACGCCGTAATCTCGCTCTCCGGCTGAACAACATCCTCGATCTTGCGCTCTTTACTCGCGCCAAGCTGAGAAATATGTAATAAGGCGTCCTGCCCGGTGCCTATATCCACCAGCGCGCCGTATAAACCGAGACGCCTGACCTTGCCCGTTATCTCTGCGCCGATCGCCAGCGCGACTGTCTCTCCTGCCATCTTGCTGTTGCTCCTCCTGATCAAACCTTTAGCGCTTGGTCGATTGCACGACTAACTGGTAGGACAAAGTTGCTCATTGCCGACACCCTCGCCAACATAATCGAATTCGCCCTCTGCATAATTGGTGAAATCCACGAAACCTATCCACTGATACAGATTGGCGCAAACGAGCAAATCCTCCATTTCCGCCTCGCCCAGGTACATCGTTCCGATAATCTGGTTGGACACGGATACGGCGCCAGTAGCCGGCGTCGCGACATAAGCGTAGAGTATGAGAGGCACGTCCGTGTAGATCAACGCCACGTAGCCCTGTTCATCGTTAACTTGCTCACCGCCAACATACTCCGGCTCGCCAAATAAGTCGTACACTGAACCAAAAGACATCAGCGGAGCCGTCTGCAGCAAGAAGGACGAGACCGTATCCCCATCGCGGCTTACGACTTGACAGCAAGCCGGATTATCGCCCTCGGCAAAAGTGAAACTTCGCACTGTACTGCCATCTTCCGGCTCGGGTTCGTCGCTTATCTTGAACCGTTCGTCGCTCTCGATGATTAGCTTGGCATCGCGATAGCGCGTCTCACCGGGCAAGATGTCATTCCAACAGGGCGCCGTACATGGCTCGCCGCTTAGCAGACTGGTATCACTTAGCATCGAATCATTGAGCAGATTAATATCGCCCGAACAAGCGGCCAGCAAAAACGCCGCCAGCAAAAACATAAGGAGGAGCAAGCCGCGTTTCATCCAGATTCACTTTCGCAAAACGTCAATTGAGCAACAGGCGAGCATCATAACAAAGGCGTCAGACATTGTACAGGTCAACTGATAGCTGGAGAATCTCCCCTTTTTCACGAAATCGGCCCGACGTTAGGCGACCACTGTGCTGTTGATTTGTACATAGCAGACGCGGCGACGAAACATTATGCCCTAGGACCTGGTCATCGTCAGTTCGTAAATGCCGATCGTCCCGCCGTATTGATTGCCATAGCGCGTGGCGATGACAGTATAGGGACCATTCTCCGGCAATACAAAGCCGCTTATGCGAGAGTCCGTCGTTCGACCCGTAATGCCCAAGTCTATCGGATCGCCATCGTCATTTGAAGCGACCTCCGTCCCGCTCGGACCAATCAGGTACACGTGCGTGTCAAGAGCAAGAGTTGTGGCCGACAGGCTCAAGTTGACCGATTCGCCGGCGACGCCGTCAAACTGATAGACATCGAAAGTGTTTCCCGGAGCTATCGTACCGCGGACCGGGACGCCGCTTTCGATTGCCGGCGCGGCCAAGGCTTCTTCCTGATATGCCAAGGTGCTGCTTCCCGCATCGATAAAACCCGCCTCGCCTGCTACCGCGAAGCCTGAGGGCTGCACGGTAAAGTTGGTAACGAAGCGCTGGCCCGGCTGCGGGAATTGTCGTTGGCGGGCAACCACAACATCATCGACTTCGATTTGCAATGTAAAGTTGACAGGCGCCGGAAAATCGACGCAAACGTCCTGGTACCAGACCTCTACCTCGTATGTGCCGGGCCGCAACAATCCTTGGGGCCAGTAAACATAGGAGACTGGCGCGCCGCTGGCGGCAGCAACGCAATTCGCATTACCCGCCTCTTGCAGAAGACCGCCACTCGTAGCCGCTGGATTGTCATCGAATACGGACTCCCCCAGCGGATCGCGAACTAGCAGCTGCAAATCGGCGCTTGTACTCCAGAACAGGCTGACTTCAATATCACCCTGCGGCAGATTCAACTGGCTTTCCGCTGCCGTGGCGTTGCCCGTCGGACCGGTCAAGGTCAGCTGGAATTGACCAACAGTACCGCCGGATTCCTTGCCATAGCGCGTGGCGATGATCCTGTATGCGCCGCTGCTGAGCAGACGCGCGTCCGTCACCAGTGAGTTGGTCGTTTCGCCCGGCACTGCGTCATCGTTAACATCGACGACCTTGCCACTGGGATCCAGAATCTGCAGGAGCGTGTCGAGACTGTCGCTGATCGCCTGCATATCGACGGAGACCAGTTCGTTGGCCACGCCTTCAAAAGAATAGCTGAGGAAGGGCTTCGCGTTGCTGATCCGGCCGACGACCGGCACATCGCGCGCTATCGGCGTCGGAATGTCCGTAACGAAAACATAGCTGCTTGGCAACTGCGTTACGCTGGAAGGCGGATAAAGTCCGCCCTGGCTAACATCGGCGACCCCGTCACTGCCCAGCACAAAGCGACCGACGTATATGTTCTGCTGCCCCTGGACGCCGGGCGACAATATGTCCGTAATTGATCCACTGGACGCGCCATCGACGATGACCTCAACCTGAAACGGTACCGATGCGGTCAGCGTATCGCAGGCTTGTTCGTAATAGACGATGACTTCGTAACTGCCGGTGGGCAAGAAACCCGGCTGCCAGGTGGCGGTCTCCGCCGGCGCCGCGCTGATGACCTCGCACAGCCCGTTAGCATCGAAGCCAAATGAGCCGCCGTTAGTCGTAGCGCGCGAATTCCAGAAAAGCGTCTGCCCAACTGGATCGCGAACCTCGAGATCCAGGTCGGCCGCGCCGCTCCAGGTCAATCGGACTTCTATGCCAGCGCCCAGCAGAATCTGATCGCGCGCAATCTCGGCTTCCACAACTTCTGTTGCTGCGCCGCCCTCCGCCAAATCGAAAACCAAGTCGTAGCTTGTGGCTTGCGCATCGCTGCCAGGCGCAAAATAAATGAAGACAATGTATCGACCGCCGGCGCTAAGCAAAGCATCGACTACGGCTGATGCGCCAGGCGCCTGTGCAGCGCTCGCCTGCCCAATCATATTGCCATTTATGTCACTGACGTGAAGCCCTAGCGCGCTGCCGTTGACATTCGTCAGCCCAATGCTCGCGGTCGAATTGGCCGCGGCGTCAAAAACATAGGTGGTTGCGCTGTTGTCTGGAACCAGCGAATCGGACAGTGTGGTGCCCGCCACCAGGACGCTGCCCCCACCCTGCGCCAGCGCTGGCGCAACGGAAAGAACCGTCAGCACCAACGACAGCAGCAGCCAGGCGTATCGTTTCCGCCCATTCAGAATTGTATCGGACATGCTGAGTCCTCCATCCATCCAGCGCAAGCTTCCCGTTGCGCCTCGAAGTGTATCCACTTCCCAAGACGCTCGCCACACGATCAGCCGACGCTTCTACTACGATAAAAGAAGCCAAGCGTCACTACTAGACGCTCTCAAAGATTTGCGCCGATATGTGCAATGTATTGCAATTACTTACTTTCCGACGTCTAAGCTTTCACAATGTGACGATTTTACAGTCAAATCCAGCACGCTTCAATTAGCAATAGCCTGTTTCGTCACTTGCGCCATATTGCGGTAATGTGTCCAGTGAAAGAAGCAGAGACATAGGCAGTGTAACTATGGGTACTTTCCGCAGGCATTTCATAACACTCTTTGTAATTCTGTTTTCGCTGATACCAGTCCATGGCCAGCGCAGCGCGGAAGCGATGCACGTCGTTCTGCCGGGCGAGACCTTGGGATTAATCGCCGAGCGTTACGGACTCAATATCTTTGAGCTCGCCGCGCTCAACGGCATCAGCAACGCGCACTTCATCTATTCATGGCAGCAGTTGACTTTACCGTCTGGGTCGCTGCCCACTCTTCCTGTTGGAGAAGCCCTAGGCACACACATCGTGCAGCTCGGTGAAACGCTGGACAGTATCGCAACCTTGTATGGCATTGACCTAATTGAGCTGCAGGCGCTGAACAATATCTGGTCCTACCTGATCTACCCCGGCGATGAGCTAGCGCTTCCCGTTGCGGGACGCGCCCCGGCGCCGCCTGAGACCGAGCCGATTGTGGAACCGGCGGACGAGCGCAGTCCCATCGCCACAAGCGAGTACGCGCACGAGGTCCAAATTGACGAAACACTGGGCACTATCGCCGCCGACTACGGCGTCAGCTTGTTCGACCTGCAAGAGATCAACGAAATCTGGACATACCTGATTTATCCGGGTCAGCAACTGTTGATTCCTGCCGGCGGCACGCCTCCCGCTGACAAACCCGAAAACACACCGGAAGATCGCCCGCCAGCTATCGTTAGCCCGGCGCCGGTGACACGCCAGCCTGAGACCCACAAGGTCGAGCGCGGCGACACGTTGTTCAGCATCGCGCAGACATACGGCGTTCAAGTTGACCTGCTGATGAGCGCCAACGGCATCACAGATCCGCAGCGACTTCACGCCGGATTGGTTCTCCGCGTCGCCGACCTGGAATCTGCAATTCCACCGCAACAAGCCACCAGTACAATTCCTGTACCCTCGGTTGCTCGCGACCAATACACCGTACTGCCGGGTGAATTCTTGTCGACAATCGGCAACAAGCTGGGCATGAGCTGGCTGGCCATCGCCGCTGTCAACGGCATCGGCAATCCGGATTCGCTTTACGCGGGCACAGTGCTCCAAGTCCCCACACAAGAGGAAGCCGCTCGTTACGGGCCTTTGCACCCGGCAAGAGTTGACCCCGGCGCTCATATTGGCGTGGGGCGCGAACTTGTCGTCGTGCTCAGCACACAAAGCGCCTACGCCTATGAAAACGGCATATTGCAGAAAAGCGCCATTGTCTCAACCGGCTTGCCAGCCACGCCGACCGTTCAGGGCGACTACAAGATTTATCTCAAGCGGCCTAGCAGGCACATGGTCGGCCCAGGCTACGACTTGCCCAATGTCCTTTGGGTCAGTTACTTCTATCAGGGTTATGCCTTCCACGGCACCTACTGGCACAATAATTTCGGCACACCGATGAGCCACGGCTGCGTCAATATGACCGATGCCGATGCCAAGTGGTTTTATGACTTCGCTCCCATTGGCACACCGGTACACGTCCGCTTCTACTAGACAAGCTTCGCGCCGTCGAGCCCCAACTCGGCGGCGTGATCCTGCATCGCCTTCAACACGAGCGGTACATGAAACTCCCAAACATCGACGCCCAGCATCGCGCAGCCATCGACTACGTCCAGCCGGTTGACGCCGGCGGCGAATGCCTTGTCCTTCCACTTCTTGCGAATGCTGCGCACCTTGACATCGCCGATATCCTTGCTCGGCCTCACCAATGCTACCGCCGTGATCAAGCCGGTAAGCTCGTCCACAGCATAGAGCGCTTTGTCGCGCAAGGTGACGCGGTCATCCGCCGCCAGCGGACCGTGGCTCAGAATCGTGCGAATGTCTTCTTCGCCGAGGCCGCGCTCGCGCAAGATGGGCGCGCCATCCATCGGGTGCTGCTCGAGCGAGGGATGAATTTCCCAGTCGAAGTCATGCAGCAGCCCGACCAGTCCCCATGCGTCAGGGTCTTCGCCGTAATGCTCGGCATAAGCCCGCATGGCGAACTCAACGGCGAGCATGTGCTTGCGCAGCGAGTCGGAAGTTACGTGTACGTAGACGATGTCGTACGCTTGTGATCGGTTCAAGGTCTTTTACCTCCGTAGCAACGGCGTAACCGCGCGTCAGTCTTCTCGAACAGGCGCGCATTATAATGCCAGACCGTAGAATTCGATACGGCGCTTGCGGCGCGTCGCTTGGCTCAGCGAGTCGGATCGGGCAGCAGACGCGCGAGGACTCATGCCAATTCAGTCTGGCGAACCGCGCCGCTATGTGCGATTCTCCTGCCTCAGCCAAGTAAAGGAGCAGAAAATGGCTAAGGAAGCGCGCGAGCTCGAACAAGCCTTTGTAACCTCCCTGGCCGAAGAGACGGGCGCAAACCTCGCGGAATGGATGCGAATGCTGGAATCGGCCGGCCTGCAAAAAAACAACGAGATCGTGAAATGGCTCAAGAGCCAGAAGGAATTCAACCATATGCAAGCCACAATGCTGGCGGGCATATTCCTCAATGGCGGTGAACCCGTCTTTCATTATCCAACGCTATTCCGCAAATTATTCGCGGGCAAAGAGCAGCAGCAAACGCTTTATGACGCGATTGCCGACAAGCTGCAGACCGCTTTGCCCGGTATTCTCTTCATTCCCACCAAGACCTATGTCTCGCTTGAGGACGATCGCGTATTCGGCTGCGCGAAAATCAACAAGACCAATATCCGCGTCGGTCTGGACTTAGGCGACGAACCCTTCGGCGATTATGTACGGAGAGGCGTCGGCCTGGGCGCCATGCCGAACATTACACACATGATTGAGCTAAGCGACCCGGCGCAGATCGACGACCGCCTCGCGGCGTATACCCGTCAGGCTTATGAGCGGGCGCACGGCGTCTGAGCGAGCGCTCCATGACCGGGGGAGCTTTCCTCAACAAGGCGACGAATTGGCAAATTGCGCGACGTGAGATAGGTCGGCGCGCTAGCCCTTGACAGCCCCGAAGGTAATCCCCTTTATCAGGTACTTTTGCGCGAACAAGGCAAATATGATCATCGGCACGATCATCACTACGCTCATTGCCGCCATCGGTCCCCATTGAATGCCTTTGTCGCTGACGAAACTTGCCACCGCGATTGACAATACGCTGGCTTTGCGCCTCGCAACACTCGATGCGATGAGGAACTCATTCCAGGACAAGAACGCCGTTAATATAGCCGCCGCGGAGACGCTTGGCATCACAATCGGCAGCACAACACGCCAAAAACGTTGCCATACGCTCGCGCCGTCTACAATGGCCGCCTCTTCTATTTCTTGCGGTAGATCCTGAAATACCACCAACATCAGCCAAGTCACAAAAGGTATAGTTATGCCCAAATGCCCGATAACAATCGCCCAGACGGTATCCAACAAATCGAATTGCCGCATGACCAGAAAGAATGGAATAACCGTCGTTACTCGAGGGTAAAACCGGATAAAGAGAAAGACAAAAGTGACGGCCGCCAAAAGCTTCGCAGCCAACTTCATCCTTGCCAGGCCGTAAGCCGCCAAGGTCCCCGTCACAATCGTGATCGCCGTCGTCCAAAATGCAACGGTTAGACTGTTGCGGAAAAACCTGACGGTCTTGGAATCATCAATAAGGTCTTGATAATGCTCGAATGTAACCTCGCTTGGCAAGATCGTCGGCGGAACTGTCAAAAACTCGCGCGGCAGCTTGATACTGTTGATGATCAGATACACCAGCGGCACAAGCACGACCAGGCAGGCAATCAGCAGAAGCAGCCCGTGTGCCGCCTGCAAATATACCGCCCTGCGAGATTTTCTAGTGTTTATCCTCAAGTTCAAGCCCCAAACCTACGAATCATATTGGTCTCTTCGTTGAAACCTAAAAACAAGCGCAATACACAAACTGGCAAAAACCATGAATATCCACGATGACGCCGCTGCCGCGCCAAAATTGAAGTTTCGCAATCCTTGCGTATAAATATAAAAGGTCATGGTATAGGTGCTATATCCCGGTCCGCCAAATGTGAGCGAATAGATCGAATCCAACGACAGCAGTGACTCGAGCATTCTGAACACCAAAGTAAGCAGCAAAAGGGGCATCAATAGCGGCAGTTCGACATAGACGAATATTTGCCAGCGAGAGGCGCCGTCTATGGACGCCACCTCCATCAAATCCTCGGGAATGCTCGCGATCGCTGCGCCAGCGACTAAGAGCACAAAGGGTGTCCACTGCCATGTATCTAGCAGAATCACTGACAATACCGCCCAATCGGGCGATGCCAGCCACTCTGGACCCTGAATGCCAATCAGGCTGAGCAGATGATTGACCAGTCCAGCGCGATAATTGAGCAGGATGCGCCAAAGCGTACCAGCCGCCACCGGCGCAATTACCATTGGTAAAATGAGCAAGGTTCGAACAGCTCGCATTCGCCAGCTTGAACCCATCGTGAGATAGGCGAGGCAGACCCCCAGATTCATTTCCAGAAATACTGCCCCGCCGGTAATCAGTATGCTGTTGCGTACCGAGCGCTGAAAAGTCGTGTCGCCCAACTCCTTGGCGAAATTCTGCAGGCCGACAAAACCCTGCGGCTCCTGCGACTCCGTCAACGACCACTCCTGAACGGAGAGGACGGCTGAGTACGCTAGCGGATAAAACTGCACCGCAACCACGATCAAGAATGCCGGCAACACAAAGGCAGCTAGCCAAGGCAAATCGTGCCTTCGGTGCCAGGTTGCCGGCTTTCTCAACATTGCCGTGATCCCCGCGAAATGGATCTAATTCAACTCGCTGGCGTCGATTACATATCCTGCTGCTGACCCTGCGCCGCAGCCGATTGCACCAGCGCCGGCGGCACCGTCACCTCAGCCCAGCCAGCCAATGTATTCGCAAGCGCCTCTTCCGCGCTGATCGATCCGATTACCAATTCGCTGGTATTGCGGAAAAAGATTTCGAAGGCCTCGAATACCCAAGGCACCGACTGCGCTCGCCCTAAGTTGTGCACCATACCCGGGAAGTCATGGCTGTACGCTTCTATCAGATCCGGATCTTCATAGGTGCTGAGATAGGGCGAACCGACACCCAGCTCAACGAAGCGCTGCGTTGACTGCTCCGGATTGATGTAATACTTGACCCACTCCCAAGCCGCGTCGGGATTCTCGCTGTACTCGGAGATGAACAAATTCCAGGCCGAAAGGAAGGGGAAACCAGGTCCCGGGAAAGGCGCCACCGCCCAATTGTCGACCACCAGCGACGAGTCCGGATCCTGCGCCGAGGCGCGCATGAAACTGACCCAGCAAATCATCGTCGCAGACTTGCCCGTCAAGAACACCGCATTGGATTCGTCGATGCTCAAGCCAGTCGCGCCTTCCGGATTGTAATCCAGCAGACTCGCCATTTGGTTCAGCGCCGCAAGCGCGCTCTCTTCTTCAAGCGAATAATTGCCGTCGGCGTCTACCAGATAACCGTCGTACATTCCAAGGAATATGGACGGTGTTTGCTCAGCCGCGCCCCAGGAGAATACGCTCGGCGCGATATCTGTGCCTTCCAGGTGCATCGCCAGCTGACCCATCGTCGCAATGTAATCGTCCCAGGTCTCCCAATCCGCAGTAAGCCCGGCTTCCTCGAATATATCCGTGCGATAGACAATGCCATAAGCATCGGCGCTATACGGGATGCCGATCCGATTGCCATCAAAGTAGCCCGAAGGACCGGGCTGCCAAATGGTCGGGATATAATCGCCGCCGAAGCTGTCGCGCTCCACAAATTCATCCAGCGACAACATCCTGTCATAGACGCTCGCGATCCAGAATTCGCCCGACATCACATCAAATTCACCCGTGCCCGTGGTCAAATCAGTGATGTGATTCTGATTCAATACCGCCCAGGGCGACGCCACCAGCTCGAGATCAATGCCAGTCTCTTCCTCAAACGCGGCTTCAATATTCTCGGCGCCTATGTCATATGTACCCGACTGCATGTATGTCGCCACTATCTCGGCGCCGGCGTGCGGCATATCTTGCGCCAGCACTCCGCCCAAGGGAAGCAGCGAAACGATAAACATGAATAGCAATGCTCGCTTCATTTTCTTACCTCGCTTCTTGACTTAAAGGACCTATAACACACTGCAATTGTGCCGCCAATTGAATCGCAATACTCGCCTCCCTTGGCTTTATGATTGAAAAATCACCGTAGCGTAAGCCTAGCGGTGATGTTAACTGGCGGGATTATAGCGGGTTCATTAACCGATGGCGAATTCAAATGGAGAACTCGGAAATCGTCAGGAAACGAAGGCCCGCCCTTAGCCCAGAAGATTGCGATCTGACACGAAAATTAGTAGACTATATTGAAAGAGTAGAGTCCTTCTTTCAAATATTACCAAATGGAGCAACCCTTATGGACGCGATGAATATGGCAAATGTGGCGTGGGTGATGGCGTCCACTGCCTTAGTTATGGTCATGCTGCCCGGCCTCAGCCTGTTCTATAGCGGATTGGTGCGCGGCAAGAATGCCCTGGCGACAGCCATGCACAGTTTCACCTGCCTCGGCATCGTCCTGGTCGTCTGGGTGCTCTGGGGCTATTCCCTCGCCTTCGGTCCCAGCGTCGGCGGCATCATCGGCAACCTGGACCACGTCGCCCTCAATGGCGTCGGGCTGGAGCCGCGCCCCGGCCAAGATATCCCGGAACTTCTTTTCATGCTCTTTCAAGGCATGTTCGCCGTCATTACACCGGCGCTGCTGGCGGGCGCCATCGCCGAGCGTGTCAAGTTCCGCGCATTCGGCGCCTTCGTCGTGCTCTGGGTCACCTTCGTCTATTGCCCGTTGGCGCACTGGGTCTGGGGTGGTGGCTGGCTGAGTACAACGGGCGCGCTGGACTTCGCCGGCGGCTTCGTTGTGCATATGTCTTCTGGTGTGGCGGCGCTGGCGGCCGCGCGCATCATCGGCCGGCGCCATGAACAGAATGAAGAGAGTTCGCCACCGCCACACAGCTTGATGCTCGTGCTGCTCGGCACTGGGCTGCTCTGGTTTGGCTGGTTCGGCTTCAATGGCGGCAGTGCGCTGGCGGCGGACGGCATTGCTGTGCTGGCGCTGGTCAACACGAACATTGCAGCAGCGGCTGGCGCGCTGACCTGGCTGCTGATCACTTGGTATCGTACGCATAAGCCCAGTGTACTAGGAGCCGCCTCTGGCGCGATTGCCGGCTTGGCAGCCGTGACACCCGCTGCCGGGTTTGTGGATGTCTGGCCCGCGCTGATCATCGGCGTCGGCGCCTCCGTCGTCTGCTACCTGGCCAGTGTGAGCCGTCTCAACGTCATGGTTGATGATGCGCTGGACGTCTGGGCAATCCACGGCGTGTCAGGTACCTGGGGCTGTCTGGCGCTTGGTCTCTTCGCTTCCAACACGCTGGCCAGCGGCGGACTGCTGAGCGGCAACAGCGACTTTTTCATGGCGCAAATTGTTGGCACAGTCGTCACATGGATCTTCGCCTTCGTGGTCACCTGGATCATCTTCAAAGTCATTGAGGCGACCATCGGCTTGCGTCCCACACTGGAGGAAGAAGCGCTGGGTCTGGACGCGGCTGAGCATGGTGAGACGGCTTATATGTTTTGAGTGATGATTACGCGATGTTCTAGGCGATTTCCTCAAAGACTTGAGGAATTATCTGTATCAGTGCGGCTTCTAAGTCTTCGTCAAATTCGACGCAAGGAATGTCGAGATAGGTGAAAACCGTGTACATCCGCTTGTACCCGTCGACCGCGCCCAATTCCACCCAGTGATGACCCCGATTTGTCAGTTGACTCTTATTCTTGTCGGACAAGGTCTGCGCAATGAAGATATTTGACCGGCGCGCAATGGTGCTATCGGCGCTCTCCGGGTTGCCCTTGCCCATGAGTTTGACTTCGCAGAAAAATTGATCACCGGAATCGCTCAAAAAGTGGAAATCAACTTCTCTCGATTCGCCTGTCAGTCCTTTGCCGGCGTAGTGGACCGTAGGGACTTGATATAACTTTGTCAGTGTTAACATCAGTGGAAGTTCGAGCCGCTTGCCAAGCCCGCTCCAGGCACCACCGCGAATTGCTGAGTGTTTGGCAGCCAGTGTATTTACTATGATGAGGGTTTCTCGAAAGCTAAGTTCTACACTGCAATCATTGTAGCGAATTGTCATCGACAGCCGGATATCGGGGAAATCATTTGAAATAAGGTCATCGACCCGTTGCATCAATTCTTTGTAATATTCGGGAACAACTTCCAAGATGACTCTTCTCGACGCGCTGCCGTAAATGTTGACGACAGACTTGTCATTCAATCCTGTATATATCAAGGTTTCTTTTGGAGGATAACGGTCGTCCAGGAAGTACCTCTTGTACCAGTCTTCGGGAATCTCCATTCCGTTAATCTTGGCGGTGGCAACATCCTTAAAGAATCGCACAGTGAACCGGAAGAAATCATCGCTTATTTCACTCAAGACGGCTTTGCGATAATGCTCCCCCTTTAGAATCATTCGCAGTACATTTTGCAGAGCCTCGTCAGCTAGCGGCATTTTGCTGATCCTTTTTCATTAACAGCTTGAATTCGTCCCGTGAAAGAAATCGCGCAACAGGAATAGGCAACTGATTTCTCGACATTGTTTCCTTCATCCTTTCAACAAAAGTTGGTTCTTGCTCCGTGAGAAAGAAATACCGCATAAGCCTCTTTGCAGACTGACCAAACGTGCCACTACCCGCAAACGGATCAAATACAAGATCACCAACGAAGGAATAGTATCGTATTACCCTATCGCATAATTCATGTGGAAACACCGCGGTATGAACAGCGTCGCTCATTGGATCAATATGCCATAAATTAGTCGTCTCAAAGTCCCCATCCAACTTGCTGTCTTCAATAATCGATGGTGGATACTGCTTCATATTCCAATCAATTAGCCTTGAAGACTTCTTTCGATAAACCATTACGTATTCGGTGATCATGTTTGGTTTGTAACCGAGTGGCTTTCGATGTTGCTGGAATCCACCGATGCGATTCTTTGCTGACGCTTCTGGCTTTGCCCAAACGATATCATCTATGAAATCCCAGCCCAAATCACAGACAATACTGTGCAGGTCGAATGGAATCGGATATCTGCGACTCGAATGCTGTCGACTAAATCGTGGCACTATTATTGGTGATGTGTTAATGAGTAGAAATCTACCCTCCTTTGTTATTCGGTGGACCGCAGCAAAGACTTCACCCAGGAAATCCAAGTATTGTTGATAGCTCTTATATGTCGAATAATCCCGCGCGTTGTAATAAGGCGGTGACGTAAATGTCAGATGAATGCATCCGTCCGGCAGGAACCGCATAATATCTCGCGTATCGCCTTCAACTACAACATTCTTCAGATAATCCGGGAATTCATAATGCATGCCGTAGTCCGTAATCGGCGCATCAGCATCGAACTCACGGGAAAGTACAGTCTGTATCTGCTCGTTTGGATGTTCCTTTAGCTGAAACAGGCAATCTCGAACTCGCTTGTGCGATTTGAAAATCAACAGCGCCCGTATTGCTTGTAGAACTACATTGGGGTCGTCGTCTTGCAGGAATCGCACCAAAGTAGGAATAGCCCTTTTGCTGCGCGTCCGTCCAATTGCGGAAACCGCTTCGCGCCGCACAATTGAACTCGCATCGTGCATGGCAACTTCGCTCAGACGGTGCAAAAAGCGAATATCCTCAAGTTTTCCGAGATTCTTGACCGCCCAATATCGAGTATCTCGTATAGCATCGCTCAAGAACGGGGTGAGGACTTCGCCATCGAAATCTTTGGGCAACCTACCAAGATTTGCCAGAATCACTCTCGCTTCGAGAGACGACGAACAAGACCGCAAGCTCGAATACAGAGCGTCAATATCGTTTTCCTTGTATTCGCGCAATTCAGCCTTGCTGATCAATAGAAAGTCCACCCATAAATCGATAGCAACATCACTAACAACCTATTGTAACAAGCTTGTATGTCTTGACAAACGAATTCATATAGACGCGACCATATAGTCGCCCACCCCCACACCCAACCCATGCTACCCTGACCTCATGTGCGCCTTACCAGCCTCCATACGCCAGCCGCTCTATCATAAAATCCACGCGTCCGCCGACGCCAAATGGCCAAATGGCCGAAAAAAACTTTTCCGTCGGCAATGGCCGCGCCTACTCCGCGATCCCGCCCTCGGTCATCGCATAGGCATCCAGCGCTCGATCCAGCTCGTCCGCCTCCATCAAGCCCAGCGCCAGCACAACCTCGCGCACACTCACCCCCTCCGCCAGCGCCATCTTCGCCACCTTCGCCCCATTGTTGTAGCCGATGATCGGATTCAGCGCCGTCACCAAAATCGGATTCCGCGACAGCCAGCTCTCCGTCCGCTCGCGATTCACCATCAAGCCCGCCATCAACTTCTCCGTGAACGCGCCGGCAGACCCGATCATCACCTGCATCATCTCGTTCAGATTATGAGCGATGACCGGCATCATCACATTCAGCTCGAATTGCCCGGCCGCGCCGCACAGGTTCACAGTCGTGTCATTGCCCATCACATGGTACATCGCCTGGTTCAGCATCTCCGCCAGCACCGGATTCACCTTGCCCGGCATGATCGAAGAGCCCGGCTGCACCGTGGGACAAGTCAACTCGGCGATGCCGGTGGTCGGTCCCGCCGACAGCAAGCGCACATCGTTTGCGATGCGGGTGAAGTCCATCGCCAGGTTGCGCAGCGCCGCCGAGAAAAAGACAGCGTCCTGCATCGACTGCATCGTCTCGAACAGGTCATCGCTTTCGGTGAGCCTGATGCCGCTCAGCGCCGACAGTTTCGCCACCATCCGCCCGTGATACTCGGGATGCGCGTTCAAGCCTGTGCCCGCCGCCGTGCCGCCGATGCCCAGCCGCCGCAGCCCCTCAGCCGCGAACTTCACTTTGTCGATCTGCCGCTCGATCGCCGTCGCCCAGGCGCCCACTTCCTGCCCCAGCCGCACGGGCACCGCGTCCTGCAAGTGCGTCCGCCCGGTCTTGACCACATCGTCCCATTCGGCAGCCTTGCCCCGCGTCACTTCGACGAAGCGCTCAAGCACGGCAAGCAGCTCGTCCAGCCGCCAAAGCGCGCCCAGCCGTATCGCCGTCGGTATCGTGTCGTTGGTCGATTGCGCCATATTGACGTGGTCGTTGGGATGGATCGGCTTGTCGCTCGCCTCGATGGCGTAGCCCAGGATCTGATTCGCCCGGTTGGCCATCACCTCGTTCGCGTTCATGTTGTGGCTGGTGCCGGCGCCCGCTTGAAAGGGATCGACCACGAAATGCTCGTTATGCTGCCCCGCCAAGATCTCGTCGCCCGCTTGAATGATGGCGCGCGCCAGCTCGGCATCGAGCAAGCCAAGCTCCATGTTGACTTCCGCCGCCGCCCGCTTGACCAGCGCAATGCTCCAGATGAAAGCCGGCAAGGGTTTCATGCCTGTGATAGGGAAGTTCTCCAGCGCGCGCTGTGTCTGCGCCGCGTAGAGCGCTTCCCGCGGCACCTTGACCTCGCCCAGCGAATCCATCTCAATACGAAACTCTGTCATCGATTCATCTCCTGTCAGTCCGCGACTGAATGCAAAAGAGCGCTGTCATTGTAGCGCCCTTTGATAGTGATAAGAACGACTTATCGATACCGTTGAAGACCCCTCCCTGATGCTTCGGGGAGGGGATGGGGGAGGGGTTAGGCAGCAGCCATGTATAACTCGCCGACGCGCTCCCAGTTGATGATGTTGAAGAAGGCGGCGATATAATCCGCGCGCCGGTTGTGATAGCGGAGGTAGTAGGCATGTTCCCAGACGTCGATGCCCAGGATTGGTGTCATGCCGTCCATCAGCGGCGTATCTTGATTCGCCGTCGTGCTGATGCTGAGCGCGCCATCCTCGGCCAGCAACCAGGCCCAACCGGAGCCGAAGACGCTCGCAGCAGCCGCCGAATAGGCATCTTGGAAGTCCTTGAAGCCGCCAAACACGCTGCTGATCGCGTCAGCCAACGCGCCTTGGGGTTCGCCGCCGCCATCAGGACTCATGATCTGCCAGAAGAGGCTGTGATTAGCGTAGCCGCCGCCGTTGTTGCGAACTGCCGTGCGGATCTCCTCTGGCGCCGTGTCCAGATCGGCGAGGATGTCCTTGATCAACTTGCCAACAAGGTCAGTGCCTTTAATGGCAGCATTCAATTTATCGGTGTAGCCGGCATGATGCTTGCCGTGGTGGATGCCCATGGTGCGCGCGTCGATGTATGGCTCGAGCGCGTCTTCGGCGTAGGGCAGCGGCGGAAGCTGGAAGCGCCAGTCGCCATAAGGTTTAGTCTGTTCCGCGGCAAACGTACTCATCAATGTGCCAGCCAGCGCAACGCTCATGCTGCCGGCCGCCACCAATTTCAAGAGATCACGGCGACTCAAACTGTTGTGTTCAGTTTTCATCGCTGCGTCTCCTCGATTGATGCGCCGTATAAAAGAAAACACAGCGAACCAAGCGGCGCGCTGTGTTCATGTCTCAGGTCCGGCTTAGCCTGCGGCTGCGAAACGCGCCGCAACCTCATCCCAGTTGATGACGTTGAAGAAGGCGGCGATGTAATCGGGACGGCGATTCTGATAATTCAGGTAGTAGGCGTGTTCCCAGACATCAAGGCCAAGAATCGGGGTTTTGCCCTCCATCAAGGGCGTGTCCTGATTGGGCGTCGACGTCACGCTGACCGCGCCGCCCTCAGCCACCAGCCAAGCCCAGCCGGAGCCGAAGCGTGTGGCCGCCGCCGCAGAGAATGCCGACTGGAAATCGGCGAAGCTGCCGAAGGCGCTGTTGATGGCGTCTCCCAGCGCTCCGCCGGGCTGACCGCCGCCATTGGGACCCATGACCTGCCAAAACAAGTTATGGTTGGCGAAACCGCCGCCATTGTTGCGAACCGCCGTGCGGATACTTTCCGGCACAGCCGAAAGGTTACCGAGAATATCTTCGATGGACTTGCCATCGAGTTCGGTGCCGCCAACCGCTGCGTTCAGATTGGCTGTGTAGCTGGCGTGGTGCTTGCCATGGTGAATGCCCATCGTGCGGGCATCAATATGCGGCTCAAGCGCATCTTCTGCATAGGGGAGTGAAGGAAGTTCAAAAGCCATGATTTAACTCGCTCCTTAGAAACTTAAACAAACGAATGGCACACGCTAACATTCTACCATGCTTGACCTTGTTGATACCATATTCGCGATTCCGTGTTAGCGAAGCGCGCTAAAGAATTGTACTAAGCGCCTGACCGACTTTGTAGACCGTATGCCGCGGCAATGCGACCTCCGCGAGCGTGCCTCACGGTGATTAGGCTTGTATTATAGGTGAATCCAATGATGATAAGCTCGCGCCGAGCAAGAGAGTTGCCGTTGAGCCCTATGCGAGAATCCAGCAACACGACTCCCCTCAAAGCCTACCTGGTCATTTTGGTGGCAATTGTAGCGACATCGTCTGCGGCAATCCTCATCCGCTATGCCTTGAACGAGACGATGCCACCGCTGCTGATTGCCGGAGCGCGCCTGGCTGTGGCGACTGTGGCATTGACGCCGCTTGCCCTAAAGCGCTACCGGACTCTGATGAAGGGGCTGTACCGGTCGCAATGGCTGCTTATTCTTGTTTCGGGCATTTGCCTCGCGGTTCATTTCACGGCCTGGGTATCGTCCCTGCAATACACAACGGTCTTGGTCAGCGTGGTCATCGTCTCGACCGGTCCAATCTGGGTGGCGATAATGGAGGTCATTTTTTTGAAGATTCGCCTCTCGCGTCTAGTCGTTGCCGGTCTCTTGACCGCTCTTGCCGGCGGTCTATTGATCGGCATACCGCTAGGCGGAGACGCTGTACAAGCTGCTCAAAGCGTCAACGATCTTGGCGCGACAATCACTGGCGCAGTCCTGGCCTGGATCGGCGCGCTATCTGTTTCGGTATACATGCTCATCGGGCGCAAACTTCGCGCGACGCTGCCTGTTATTCCATACGTCTGGCTGGTCTATGGCGCGGCGTCAATCTGCGCTCTTGCGGTCATCTTCGCCACAGCCACACCGGTAACCGGTTATCGCATCAATGGTTATCTGATTCTATTGGCGATGGGCTTGGTGCCGCAACTGCTCGGCCATTCCTCGCTGAATTACCTGCTGGAGTACTTCCCTGCAGCAATTGTCAGTATGTTTTCGCAGCTGGAACCGATTGGCAGCGCGATTCTGGCGCTGGTGCTTTTCCGAGAGTTGCCGCCGGAACAGCAAATCGCGGGGAGCATCATCATAGTCATCGGCGTGATATTGGCAAGCCGTGGCGAGATTCGGCAATCCGAACCTCGAAAGCGCTGATGCGACTTAGACCGGCGGCGCCTTCAGTAGCGCATCTTTGGATATTGGTGGCTGTTTCAGCTGTTGCCTGGTCATTTGGGCCGATCTGTGTTCGTTTTGCCTTCCAATATGATATGCCACCAGCCTTGCTTGCCTTCGGCAGGATGATCACTGGTGTAGTCATGTTTGCGCCTTACATCTGGACCAAGGGTCAGCGAGAACTGGTCGCGATGCCCGGCAGAAAAATGTGGCTGGCGTTAGCAGCGGGCGCCTTATCCGGTACCAATATACTGCTGATGATTGCCTCCCTCGAGCATATCAGTGTGTTGGTCAACCAAGCCTTTATCGCGACGATTCCGATTTGGGTCGCCTTCCTTGAGGTGACTCTGCTCAAACAAAATCTCGGCAAGGCGACCTGGATCGGCATTCTGGCCGCGTTTGTCGGTGGGTTCATGATCGCCTTGGCAACGTCGGGGGAACCCGCCATTTCTGAAGGCGGCAACCCAACACTCGGTGTTCTGCTGGCGGTAACCAGCGCATGCTCAGCTTCCCTATATATTATAATCGGCCGCAGATTGCGGGGCAGCGTCTCCTTCGTTCCCTATATCTGGCTAATATATACTGGCGGCGCCCTGGTCACTTTGCTTGTTATCGCAATCAGCGGCGTATCGCTGATCGGCTATGACCCACGCGGTTACGTCTGGGTGCTGCTGCTGGCAATCCTGGCTCAGATCATCGGACACGGCGCGCTCAATTTTGTGGTGAAATTCATGTCACCGACGACCTTGACCATGTCAGTCCAAACCGTGCCGGTGATGAGCGCCGTTTGGGCATTCTTCATCTTCAACGAGATACCGACTGGCTGGCAGGCGATCGGCGGTGTGATCTTGCTACTTGGCGTGATGATCGTTCTCAGGGGCCAGAATCAACTGAAGCGAGAGACAAATTGATACCGGCGAATTGGCTCGCGCCCGGGATGATATCAAAGACGGGCAACTCGTCCGAAACGATCAAGGGCGCAGTCAAGCGATACAAGGAGCCGTCGCCGATGAATTCCTGCAAAGTGTAATTGACTAGATGGCGGAAGTCCGGATCATTGTATGGCATAGCAAGTGTGTAGAAGGAGCGGCTGTACCAGCGTTCAGTTAGACGAAGCGAATTGGGATTCGCCTCCAAGTGCGCGAGCAGCGCCAGGCTGTCGGCGTAGATGGCATTGGCGTTGTTGTTTTCCAGGAGCGTAAGCGCCGCGCCACTTTCTGTAGTACGAATCAATCGAATTGACGCGTTGATGCTCTCGGCCCAGGCCTCAGCGCGGTCTCCCGCGGTGGCGTCGCCCGTGAGTATGCCGACGAATCGTCCGCGCAGATTATTGAAACCCGCGATGCCGGAGTTAGTACGAACCATCAGCCGGTCGCCATGCAGGAGGTAGGGCACAGAGAAATCCAGCGCCGCGGCTTGGCTCCAATCGGGTTTTACACCTACCACCAGGTCTACCCGGCCGCTATTCAGGAGGCTGGCGGCGTCCGAAGGATTGCTGGACACAAATTCCAGGTCTACACCCCAACGCCTCGCCATTTCCGCGACAAGTGACCGATTCAGTTCAGCCAAGCGCCGCTGACCAGCGGTTGTAGCCTGGGTACTGTCGGAGATGCCGCCGACACGCAGTACGCCGCTGGACATGACGCGAGGCACAGCATACGACGATGGGTAGCTTATGCCGCTGGAGAACTGCGTTGGATTCACCTCGTCGCCGATGCCTGACCATAATGTGACGACATCGCCGCTATAAGTATCGTCCGGGAAGTATTCACGGAAAAGCACGTCAAGTTCGCCATCGCTCGCCAGAAACTGTATCGTGCGATCGAGAAGCTGGCGCATTGGAGAGTCTGGCGCCTGACGGCAAAGGCATGCGATTCGCTGACTACGGGTTCGTCGAGTATTTTGACACGATCGTCTGAGTCGGCTGTGACGCGCATGAGCGCTTGTTCTTCGGCGACCAAGCCAGCGATCTCGGCGCGCGACAATGCGGCCGCTGCCCTATCCAAGGTGAGAAAACTCTGCAAGGTCAAAGCCTTGCCTAGACGGTTGCTCCAGATATCGAGCGCTTTTTCGGTCCGCGTACCAAGGACGAATCCAATGGTCTGATCGCTGGCATCGGCGGGGACCGCATAGGGGCTTTCGAAGGACACCATCAGCGCTTGCTTACCGCGCAGATAGGTTTGGCTGAATTCAAGCGTGGCGTCAAGGTCTCGATAATGCACAAAGGCCGATGCTACGGCGTGAACTGCGTCACTGTTCAATCTGTCGAGCGCGTTAAGTCGCGTCACCTGGACGAACTCGATTTCACTGCCCCAAACAGCGGCTATTTTACGCAGCAAATCCACATCAAAACCGCGCAATTCTCCTGCCAGGGTAAATTCGCTGAAGGGTGGATCGTTGTATAGTACGCCGACGCGAAAGAGGCCTGAAGCGATGATATCGGCGATGGCGGATTCGGAGAGGAGGACGTCCACTGGTTCTGCGCTGGTCAAGGGCGGAACAAGCGTCGGGACAACAAGAGTCGGAACTGGCGAGCTATCTTGAGCGCCCAGAATTGGAGTCAGTAGCAGAAGAGTCAGGAAAAGCAGAGTTAAGGGAAGAGATCGAAGCATTGGCGATCAGCGATACAGATTGTTGTCGTTGATATACTCCAGCACGGTGTCCGGCACCAAGTAGCGTATGCTGCGGTTGGCGCGCAAGCGGCTGACGATGTACGTTGAAGAGAGCCAGACGCTGAGCATTGGCACATCGACGATATCGACCTGGTCCGATAAGCCCGGCAGGGCATCGTCATGCATGTCGGCCGAGATCTCTTCATCGGCTCGCTTCATCACGGCGAGGCGGCAACAGCTATAGATTTCCGGCGACCGTTCCCAGGTGGGAAAATCGCGAAGATTGTCGCCGCCCATGACAAAGTACAATTCAGCATCCGGGTATTGGGCGCGAATCATCTTGATAGAATCGGCCGAATAATGGGGACCAGCGCGATCGATGTCTACGCGTGAAATACTGAAATTTTGATTATCACATATGGCGCGTTCCAGCATTGCAAGCCTGTGCAAAACAGGCAGTCGCAACTCGCTTCGCTTGACTGGATGATCCGCTACCGGGACAAAGAGAACGTGATCGATATCCAGAGCTTCACACGTATATTCCGCCAAGATGAGGTGGCCTATCTGCGGCGGATCAAAGGACCCGCCTAGAATGCCGATACGCCGGGACTTCATTCCGACCACTCCAACTCAAAGTCGCCGATGAAGACGGTATCACCGGGAGTAACGCCGGCTTCTTCCAAGGCAGCGACTATACCCATTGCCTCCAGCGTCTTCTGGAAACGCGAAACGGCTTCCTCATAGTCCCAGTATGTCATAGCCGCGGCCCGCTCGATCCGTTCGCCACTGACGTAATAGACACCATCGTCGAGCGCAAGATCAAAAGGCGGTCCGGCGTCTTCGCCCAGTTCGTAGGTCGGCGTCTCGTCCAAGAGCTGGTCATGCCGACTGGGCAGGTTGGCCGACTGCTCGAACACAAGTTGTATCAGGCGGTTGATATTCTCGTGTGTCAAGGCAGAGATCGCCAGCGGCTTTGTAACACCGCGTTCGAGCAAGCTGTCCTCAAGCAGCGCAAGGTATTCACGCGCAACCGGCAGATCAATCTTGTTGACAACAACGATTTCCGGCTTTTCCGCCAGGCGCTCGTCGAAAAGCGCCAATTCAGCTCTGATTTGATTGTAGTCAGCCAAGGGGTCGGCTGCGGCGCCGTCCAAAATGTGCACTATCAATGAGGTGCGCTGCACATGACGAAGGAAGGAATGCCCGAGACCTATGCCGAGATGCGCCCCTTCTATCAGCCCGGGGATATCGGCAACGACCAGGTCTTTATTGTCGTAGACTAGGGTGCCGAGATTTGGCTCCAGCGTTGTGAACGGGTAGTCAGCGATTTTCGGTTTGGCATTGCTGATCACTGAGAGCAGCGTGGACTTGCCAGCGTTCGGCAAGCCAACCAAGGCGACATCGGCGATCATCTTGAGCTCGAGAGTGATCCAGCGCTCGACGCCCGGTTCGCCCTTTTCCGCCATGCGGGGCGCTTGATTGGCGGAAGTCTTGAAGTGCGCGTTGCCTTTGCCGCCTCGCCCGCCCGGCGCGACAACCGCTTCGGCGCCTTGGCCGACCAGATCCGCAATCAGGCCTCCGGTTTCAGCGTCGCGCACAACTGTGCCCATGGGTACAGGGACGAAAAGCGTATCAGCATCGGCGCCGGTCTTATTGCTAGAGCCGCCCTTGACACCGGCTTTCGCTTTGAAATGCACTTGTTTGCGGAAACTGTACAGCGTATTGAGATTGGAATCGGTTTTGAGCACGACTTCGCCGCCTCGGCCACCGTCGCCGCCAGAGGGCCCACCGAGCGGGACATACTTTTCGCGGCGGAAGGAGACCATACCGTCGCCGCCTTTCCCGCTGGCTACAAATATCTTGGCTTCATCAACGAGCATAGCCGCAAGACCACCTTCTGGGCGCAGCTTTTAGGATGGACGAGCATACAGGAAATTACGATGGGCGTGTAGGTGGAATGGCTGCGCGGGAGGTCGACGGAGGCTCAGCCGGGGGAGTGGTGAATTTCAAAGACACAGGACATATTCCGGATTCCATAAGGGGGATTCACCACAGAGACACAGAGGGCACAGAGGTTTTTGGATGGCAAGGTCGAAGTTGTTATATCAACATTATTCACCACTCCCCAGCCGGTTCAGGCGAGCGCTATGGAGGCCAACTATGGTAGAGTACAAAGATGGGCGCTTGGTACCGGACTGTGTATACTGGCGAAGGGCAACTGATTGATCGATCGAATCCGCTGGCAGGGTCACGGCAGCTTCACTATTGAAGGGGAGCCTTTCATTCAGATCGCGCCCTGGCGAGTGGTAAAGCGCGATTCGCCGCCCAACATCATCCTGATAGGACACGACCAGTTTGATCATTGTTCGCCGGCGGACGTGGAAAAGATCCGCGGCGAGAACACACTTGTAATAGGCAGTGAAAGCGCCGCGCGTATAGTCTCCGATGTCACGATCGTGCGCGAGTGGCAGAGCGTCAGCGTTGACCGAGCGAGCATTACAGCGATACCTGCCATTACCAGGCGAGCAGCCCGCGAAGCGAAAGCGAATGGTCGATTGGGATTTCTGATTTCACTTGATTATTACGATATCTATTATGTCGGCGAATCAGAAGTCATCCCGGACAAAGCGAATTTCAAGCCGGACATCGTTCTGCTGCCGATCGATGGTTACGGTCGGCTGTCGCTAGCGGACGCTCTGGAATTGGTGGACTTGCTAAAACCGGCCTGGGCTATTCCGTACAATTGGGGCGGCAGCGGTGAAGAAGCGACACAACTGGATGCGCAGAGTTTCAAGAGCCGCGTCACCGGCACGACCGAAGTTGTATTGCTGCCTGTTACCTCGTAGGACGACGCTTGGATCAAGCCGCCGGGTGGATCTTGCCAGAGAGATTGAATACTTGGCCGTCCCGCGTGAAAATACGCGGATTCTCTTCACCACGGATTACAGAATCGCTGATCACGACTTTGGTTATGTCTTCGCGGCTTGGGACTTCGAACATCACATCAAGCAGGCAGGACTCAATGATTGACCGTAGGCCGCGCGCGCCCGTTTCACGCTCGATCGCCAATTCCGCTGCCGCTTGAAGAGCGGCCTCGTCAAAGACCAATTCTACACTGTCGAGCGAAAGCAGATGTTCGTATTGTCTGATCAAGGCGTTCTTTGGCTCGATCATAATGCGCGCCAAATCGTCCTGGTCAAGCGTCTGCAGCGCGACAATTACGGGAAGCCGGCCGACCATCTCCGGTATCATGCCGTGTTGTACCAAGTCCTCCGGAGATGCCAGGCTTAACAAGTCCGTCCGGTCTTGCTCGGCAGCATCTTGCTGCGCGCCAAAGCCAATCTTGCTTTTCATGCCGACCCGTTGACGGATAACCGCATCCAATCCGGAAAATGTTCCGCCAACGATGAACAGGATATTGCGGGTGTCAATCTGTAAGAACTCTTGATGAGGATGCTTGCGCCCGCCTTGGGGCGGCACATTCGCCACGGTACCTTCCAGGATTTTGAGGAGCGCCTGCTGCACGCCTTCGCCGGAAACGTCTCGAGTGATCGAGGGATTTGAATTCGACATGCGCGAAATCTTGTCGATCTCGTCAATGTAGATGATGCCGCGTTCGGCGCGCGCGATATTCCCATCGGCGGCTTGAATCAGACGCAGCAGAATGTTCTCCACATCTTCACCGACGTAGCCGGCTTCCGTCAGCGCAGTCGCATCAGTAATGCAAATGGGAACATCAAGGATGCGCGACAAGGTTTGCGCCAGCAAGGTCTTGCCGCAACCGGTGGGACCGAGGAGGAGAATATTGCTCTTGTCCAATTCGACATCCTGCGGCTCCTCCGCCGCTTGAATCCGTTTGTAATGATTGTAGACTGCAACGCTGAGGACACGTTTCGCATTTTGCTGCCCGATGACATATTCATCCAGCCGCTGCATGATCTGGCGCGGCGAAAAGGAGAATTCGAAATCAAATCGATCCTCGGCGCTGAGATCCTTGGCTTCTTCCTTAAGCAGCAAGTTACTGCAGAGCTCGACGCAATAATTGCATATATGAATATGCTCCGGACCAGCGATCAGGCGGTCGACTTCGTCGTGCGTTCGGGCGCAGAAATTGCAGCGATGTTTGATAGGCGAAATGCTCAAGTCATGCCCCTTCCAGCTCGCGCTCTTCACCGATCAGCACAGAATCTATCAGGCCGAAATCGGTCGCTTCCTGCGCGGTCATATAAACATCACGGTCGGTAACCCGTTCGACCTCTTCTGGAGTCTTGCCGGTATGGTTGACAAAAATATCTATGATGCGCTTCTTCAGCCGCACAATTTCTTCGGCCTGAATGACGATGTCGGAAGCTTGGCCTTGCGCGCCGCCTAAAGGTTGGTGCATGTGAATGGTGGCGTTCGGCAAGGCGAGACGCATGTCCTTGGCGCCGGCAGTCAAAAGGACGGTGCCGAAACTGGCGGTAATGCCGACCGCGACCGTGCTGACCGGCGCCGCGATCTGCTGCATGGTGTCATAGATCGCCAAGCCGGAATACACAATGCCGCCAGGAGAATTGATATACATTTGAATCCGCCGGTCCGGACCTTCACGCTCGAGAAAGAGCAATTGCGCCACAACAAGATTGGCGATTTGGTCGTTGATGCCAGAGCCCACAAAAATTATACGTTCTTTGAGCAGCAGGGAGTAAATGTCGTAGGCGCGTTCGCCGCGGCTACCCTGCTCGATTACCATGGGAATTACGTTGTGAATGTCGTTCATTGGCTTAAGCAACCCTTTTCCTCGTCTAGGCGGTGAGATATTGCCAGTGAAGGCGATCTAGGCAAGCGGCGCATCATCGCCAGCTTGGACGGTTTCAGCTTCGGACACAGATTCAATTTCAACATCACCCGCTTCCTCAGCGGCGGCAGCCTCGTCTTCAGCTTGATAACTCTGCAAGCGTGAAACTCGTTCTTGTACGCGCAGCGCATCGGCAGCCATACGAGAGCGCATGACTTCGAGCGCTTCGGCCACGTCCGATCCCATGCCGATGGCTACCAGATGTTCGTTGAGCTGGTTCATCACAAACTCATTGCGGATATTGTCGCGCATCTGCGGTGTATCAAACATCTTGCGTAACTCCGGTCCCAAGCCGTAGCCGGCAGCGACCGCATCCAGGCGCGTCTCAATGTCATCGTCGTTAACTTCGATCTCTTGCGCGCGGACGACTTCCCGCAGGACTAGTGTTTGCCAGAGCGATTGAGTCGCCCGTTCTCGATGCTGCTCACGCAGGTCGTCCTTGGTGCTATTCGTCAACAGATAGTAATCTTCAAGGTAGATGCGCTGTTGGCCGAGATTGCGTTCAAAGTCCTTAATCATGTCGTCGATGTGCTCTTCCAGCATTACATCCGGGTAACTGATTGTCGCGCCGTTGACAATTTTCTCCAGCACCTGGTTGCCAAACTGGGACTTGGCTTCCGCCTGCGCCGAGCGTTCAAGTTCGTCGCGAGTGGCGGCACGCAAACCTTGCATATCCAGCACTTCATCGCCGCGGTTACGGCTTACGCGGCGGGCGAATTCGTCGTCCAATTCGGGAATGGATATCTCCTCGATTTTCTCCAAGGAAACGAAGAACTTTACGCGACGCCCGATGATCGTTTCGTCAGCATCGTCGTCCGGAATCGTCAATTCAAACTCGACATCGCTGCCTAGCTCGGCGCCAATGAGATGGCCTACGAAACCATGCGTAAACGGATCTTCGTTGGGATCAAGGATGATGACGGCGTTTTCGTCGTGAACGAAGGTATCGCCTTTCTTGGGAATGTATGTCGACGGCTCGTCGGCAGAATCCTGCTCGCCTTCCCCGGCGGCGTCATCATCAGCTATGAGCGAATCTTCTGTTTCCGGCTCAGCCTCATCATCACTGATCTCGTCGGCAGCATCGCCATCGACGAACTCGCTTTCGACCGAGATGGTGACACGATTGCCGGCTGCCGCGACATCAACTGCGTCATCATGGATTTCAACCGCGCGCAACTGCAACTGCCTCAGCGCTTGATCAACATCTGTTTCGCTGACGGCCGGCTCTTCAAAGTCAATGCGAGTGTCAAGGTAATCGTTTAGATTTACTTCCGGCTGCAACGGGACAGAAAAGACGAAGGTCGGCGCCGGCTCTAACTGGAAATCGTCAAAGGCGCCCGGTCCATAGGGCACAACCTCGGATTCGTCCAAGGCCTGCTTATATAGCACATCGCCAAGCGTCTCGACAGCCTCTTCCAGAATGGCGCCTTCGCCGACATGTTGGGCGACCAAACGGTATGGCGCTTTGCCTTTGCGAAAGCCTTTGATGCGCACCTGACGCGATATTTTGCGGGCGGCGCTTTGCTTGGCGTCGTCCAGCCGGTCAGACTCGATCTCAATCGTGAATTGCGCCCGGTGGTTGTCGATTCGTTCAGTTTGCAGTTTCAAGTTTTGTTCCTCGGTTTTGGCGCGCTCATAGTAGCATCAGCGGACGAGGCACCATATAGATGTTTCATTGGAAAGTCGAAAGGCGCGTTTTGCGCCTCTAGTGATACGCCGTTATGAGGAAGGAGGGACTCGAACCCTCACCTCAAAGAGACATGATCCTAAGTCATGCGCGTCTGCCAATTCCGCCACTTCCTCAAGGAGCCGAGCAGAGAGAAATTATAGACTTGCGGCAAACGGGCTACAAGGGGCGAAAACACCTGAAGCTCGACACTGGAGACATCGGAGACGTCTATGCCGATAGCTCAACTAGCACGATGTGGGCGCGGCGCCCGAGTTCAAAAAGATTGTCGCCGAATTGCAACATCTTATTCCGCATGACCTCGTTGCTCTTCTGCGAGCAATGCATGATTGACAGCTTGCATTATTATGAAGCGGACATATGCCAATGCCATTTGAGCATAGCGGCAATTGGCTTTTCTGCATGTGAAAATGAGCTCGCGGCCAAGCGTTAAGCTGCCCGGCAACAAATTCAGCCGATGGCGGAGAATTATTGGGAGTGGTTAACATCGCGGATATAGTCCACTTAGCAATCACGGCACATATTTTTTCGCCACAGAGGACACAGAGGGCACAGAGTTATATTGTTTGGTTGGCGAATTTATCGTGTAGTTGGAATTTACCACTCCCGTATTATTCGCTAGCGAGGAACAAGACGTGGTGGTAAGATAGTCTTTGTATAAAGTTTCACAATCTCCGCATTAGGAATCACTGACCATGCCAAGGTCATCTACAACGGCTATTCCAGATATCGTTATCGGCCGTTTGCCTCTTTACTTGCGCGCCCTCAGGCGATTGCGGCAAGAGGGAAAGCTGGTCACCTCGTCGTACGAATTGGGCCAGCGGCTGGACATCAGTTCGGCCCAGATCCGCAAGGACTTGTCGCATTTTGGCGGCTTCGGCAAACAGGGCACTGGTTATCAAATCGGGTACCTCATTGACCGGCTGCGGGATGTGCTCCAGGTAAACCTGGAATGGATGGTAGTAGTAGTTGGCGCGGGAAAACTGGGCAGCGCCATTTCCCATTACCGAGGATTCCAGGATCGGGGATTTCGCATCGCCCATCTCTTTGATTTCAGCCCAAAGATTGTTGGACAAAAAATCGGCGCCTTTTTAGTGCTGCCGATGAGTGAACTGAGCGAGATCATCCGCAAGGAAGGTATCAAGATCGCGATGCTGGCTGTGCCCGCGGAGCACGCGCAGGCGGTGGCTGACCAGCTTGTTGAAGCCGGCGTACAAGCGATTCTGAATTATGCGCCGATAAACATTAATGTGCCTGCCGAGGTTCAGATTCAGTACATCGACCCGGTAACGCACCTGCAACACATGACTTTTTACCTTGAAAACTGAAGCGCAGGGGCCAAGAGCATTTTGCGCTAGAAGTAGTTAGTCTGTGCCAGCCGGCGCATAATCGCAGGATCTTCCAAAGCCTTGCCACAACCCACCACAACATTGATCAGCGGATTATCGGCTTGATAGACCGGTACACCTGTTTCTCGCGTCAAGTAGGCATCGACACCGCGCAGCAATGCCCCGCCACCGGTGAGCACGATGCCGCGATCGATAATATCGGACGACAGTTCCGGCGGCGTTGTCGATAGCACATTCTTGACCACCGTCGCAATTTGACTTAGTGGTTCCGCCAGCGCTTCCACGACTTCGCCGGTGGTGATGCGAACGGTGCGCGGCAAGCCGGACACATTGTCACGTCCTTGAATCTCCATGGTCAGTTCTTGCGCCTGATCGACAGCGGCGCCGATCTGAATCTTGATCGACTCCGCCGTTGGCTGGCCGACAGTCAAGTTGTATTTGCGGCGGACGTAGCTGATGATGCCTTCGTCCTGGCGCAATCCGCCGACCCGCCCACTCTCCGCCCGCACGATGTTGTTCATCGTCAAGACAGCCGCCTCCGTTATCCCTCCGCCGATATTGACCACCATGCCGCCAGCCGGAGTGCTAACTGGCAGACCTGCGCCCAGAGCGGAGGCCAGTGGTTCCCACATCAACTGAACTTCGCGCGCGCCCGCCGCCAGAATCGCTTCACGAACGGCTCGTTTTTCTACGCTAGTCGCGCCGTAAGGGACTGACACCATAACAGTTGGACGGAATAAGCGCATGCGGCCGGCGATCTTGCTGAAGAAGTATTCGAGCATGGCTTCAGTGACTTCATAGTCGGCGATGACGCCGTTCTGCAGCGGGCGCATGACCTGGATGTCTTCGTCATCGACGCGCCCCAGCATCTCACGCGCGGGATTGCCGAAATCGACTATGCGCTCCTCTTCCGCCAGCAGCGCGACCAAGGACGGCTCCTGCAGGACGATTCGGCCGCTGTCATAGATGAGGACATTGACCGTGCCTAGGTCAACCCCGAGCCGCTTCCCAAAGCGAGCCATGCGAACCACCAGAGATCTTCTGCGGAGAATGCTACCGTTATTCTACAGCAAAATCGACGCGTGGACTACCAAGACAGCGACGGGCGCAAAAAGGTACCAGTGATTTCAGTTGAGCTACGGGCGTGTCAATTGCTTTCGTCGTGCTCGTCGATTATCCGCATCGCCGAGCCGCGGTTACGAATTTTCTGGCTGATGCGCACGGCCAGATTGGCGCGGCGCAAGGCCAATTCGGCGTCGCGATTGATGGCATCCGGCGGACCTTCCTCCAGCACCTGGCGTACGTGATCGCGCGCCTCTTGCGCCTTTTCCAGGTCAAGCGCATATGACGATTCGGCAAGGTCCGCGAGCACGACAACTTTGTCGGGCCGCACGTCGACAACGCCGCCGTAGATGGCGAAGCGCTCTTCCGCGGCGCCTTTGCGTACGACCAATTCACCAAAGGTTAGAGTGGTCAAGACTGGCGCGTGATTCGGCAGCACACCCATCTCACCCTCGACCGCCGGCACGATGATGATATCGGCTTCCGGTTCGTCGAAGACTTTTCGTTCCTGCGTCACTAGCTCGATGTGAATCGGCATATTCGCCTCCTAGGCGGCGTCACGGCTGGTGAAGCGTTCCTGAACATCCTCGATTGGACCACACATATAGAAGTCTTGTTCGGGAATATGATCGACCTCGCCGTCCAAAATCATACGGAAGCCGCGCACTGTGTCGCGGATAGGGACGTAGCGACCGGCTTGGCCAGTAAATTGCTCGGCCACGAACATCGGCTGGCTGAGGAAGTTCTCCATCTTACGGGCGCGCGCGACCAGCACTTTGTCATCATCCGACAGCTCTTCAACGCCCAGGATGGCGATGATATCTTGCAGATCTTTGTAGCGTTGCAGCACCTGCTGAACTTCACGCGCGGTGGAATAGTGGTCGCCACCGACGACCTCCGGCTGAAGAATATTGCTGGTGCTGGAAAGCGGATCAACGGCGGGGAAGAGGCCGCGAGCGGCAATCGATCGTTCAAGCGCGATCGTGCTGTCCAGATGGGTGAAAACGGCAACTGGCGCGGGATCTGAGTAATCATCAGCCGGCACATAGACTGCTTGCATCGAGGTGATGGAGCCGCTGCGCGTCGAGGTGATGCGTTCCTGCAGCATGCCCATTTCTTCGCCAAGATTTGGCTGATAACCGACAGCGGAAGGCATGCGCCCCAGCAGCGCCGATACCTCTGCGCCGGCAAGGGAATAACGGAAGATGTTGTCGATAAAGATGAGCACGTCGCGACCCTGGTCACGGAAATACTCGGCCATCGTCAAGCCGGACAGACCGACCCGCAAGCGGACACCAGGCGGTTCGTTCATCTGCCCGAATACCATTGCCAGCTTGTCAAGGACGTTGGCTTCTTTCATTTCATGATAGAGGTCAGTGCCTTCACGAGTACGCTCGCCTACGCCGGCGAAGACGGACAAGCCGTCGTGCTGCGTAGCAATGGAGTTGATGAGTTCCTGGATCGTGACGGTTTTGCCGACGCCAGCGCCGCCGAAGATGCCAGTCTTGCCGCCCTTGGTCATCGGCGCAACCAGGTCAATAACTTTCATGCCGGTTTCGAAGACTTCGATCGTTGGCGACTGGTCTTCAAATGAGGGAGCTTCGGCGTGAATCGGGCGGCGTTCAGCGCTGTCAGGTACGGGATCGCCCATATCAACGGGCCGCCCCAGCACATTGAAGATTCGACCCAAGGTTGGCGCGCCGACTGGCACGGAGATTGGCTGCCCCGTTGCATAAGCCGCTGTGCCGCGCGCCAGACCGTCAGTCGTATCCATCGCCACGGTCCGCACGGAGCTGTCGCCGAGGTGCAATTCGACCTCCAGGATCAGATCGTCTCCCTCATCGCGCGGGATCTGGACAGCGTCATAGATGTCCGGCAACCCACCAGTGGGGAATTCAAGGTCTACCACGTTGCCCAGCACTTGTGTTACCGTGCCATGAGTTTCTGCCATTCTCACTGCTCCTTATCTTAGTCTCAGGTGTGTCGAGCCCGGGGCTCAAGCGTCCTGTAGTTGTCGTCTTATCGCGTCAGCGCTGAGGATGTCGTCCGCGACGGTATCAATTGCCTGCTGCAAGGCGTTGGCGCCGCCGACGATATCCAGAATCTCTGCGGTAATGGCCGCCTGACGCGCCTTGTTGTACTGCAGAGTCAAGTCCGCGGTCAATTGCGTGGCGTTGTCGGTCGCGTTTCTCATCGCCGCCATGCGGGCAGCGTGTTCGCTGGCTTGCGCTTCGAGCAGCGCCTGATAGAACTGCAGCTCGGTAAAGCGCGGCACGATCTCGTCGACGACGGCTTCGGCGCTCGGTTCGTAGTCGTAGTTCTGGATGCCGCCGCTGACTGTAGCCACATCCTTGACGTATTCGGCCGCCACCTGCTGCGCGATGGTATGAGTCGTCAAGGGCAGCCAGCCAAGCACAGCCGGGCGTTGCGCCAGCATGCTGATGAAGTCGGTATACGCGATCAGCACTTCATCGACCTCGCCACTGAGAAAGGCGTCAATGGCGATTCGGGCGATCGGCGATATGTCGGAGATCCTCGGTTCGGCTGGCAAGTCCGTGAATGACGCGACGATGTTAGCGCCGGTTCGCGACAGCGAATCACGCCCCTTGCGCCCGACTGTGACGTAATCGACGGGTTTGCCCAGGCGCGTGGCGAAGCGCTGAGCGACACGCAAGATATTGGCGTTGTAGGCGCCGGCCAAGCCACGGTCCGAGGTGATCACAACGACCATCACGCGGTTTATTTCTTCGCGCTCGGTCAGCAAAGGATGGAGCGGCACATTCTTGCTGGCCGCCTGAATATTGATCAAGATCTCCCAGGCCTTTTCGGCAAAGGCGCGGCTAGCCAGAACACGAGCCTGCGCGCGCCTCACTCGCGATGCAGAGACTGCTTCCAGCGCGCGGGTGATTTGAGTGATATTGCGGACGCTGCGAATCCGGTTTTTGACTTCTCTGAGGGTGGCCATCCTAGTGTCTCCTCTCTTCAGCCTTTGTTGACACTAAGCCCAAGCCTCATTGAAGGTCATGACTGCGGCATCCAGTTTTTCCTGAATCTGTTCTTTGGCGCGTTCGTTGCGGTTTTCGCGAATGAATTCGCCGGTATCGGAAAATTGAGTGCGGAAGGCGCGCAGGAATTCTTCCTTCCAGGCCAGCATGCGTTCGACCGGCACGTCGTCGGTCAAGCCGCCGGCGCCTGCATAGGTCAGCGCCACCTGTTCGTCCAGCGAAAGCGTCTGATATTGCACCTGCTTGAAGAGCTCAGAGAGGCGCATGCCACGGTCAAGCTGCTGCTGCGTGGCCTTATCCAAATTGGAGCCGAATTGCGCGAAAGCAGCCAGATCGCGGAATTGCGCCATTTGCAGCTTCAAGCCGCCGGCCACATCCTTCATTGCGCGGGTCTGCGCCGCGCTGCCGACACGACTGACACTGATGCCGGTATTCAGCGCCGGACGCAAGCCGGCATTGAAGAGCTCGGATTCGAGATAGATTTGGCCGTCGGTGATTGAGATGACATTGGTGGGGATGAAGGCGGAAACATCGCCAAGCAGCGTTTCGATAATGGGCAACGCGGTCAAGCTGCCACCGCCGCGTTCGTCGCTAAGTTGGGTGGCGCGTTCCAGCAAGCGGCTGTGCAAGTAGAAGACATCGCCGGGGAAGGCTTCACGCCCGGGCGGGCGGCGCATCAAAAGGGAGACCTGCCGATAAGCGTTGGCGTGCTTGGAAAGATCGTCATAAATGACCAGCGCATCTTTGCCATTTTCCATGAACCATTCGCCAATGGCGCAACCAGAGTAGGGGGACAAATACTGCAGGGCCGCGGCATCAGACGCGGAGGCGATGACGATGGTCGTATACTCCATCGCGCCTTCTCGATCCAACGTTTCACGGATGCGCGCCACCTCGCCACGGCGCTTGCCGATAGCGACATAGATGCAATACATGTCTTCGCCCTTTTGATTGACGATGGTATCCAGCGCCAAGGCGGTTTTGCCGGTCTGACGGTCGCCGATGATCAACTCGCGCTGACCACGGCCGATGGGAATCATGGTGTCGATGGCCAGAATGCCTGTTTGCACCGGACGATCAACGCTGCGGCGCTCCATTACGCCGGGGGCGATACGCTCGATGTTGTAGTACTCATCGAATTGCACTGGACCACGTCCATCGATAGGCTCACCAAGCGCATCGACGACACGTCCGACAAGACCCATGCCGACCGGTACCGAAGCGATACGTCCGAGAGCTCTGACGGTGTCGCCTTCCTGAATATCGGCGTAGCCGCCCATAATAATGACGCCGACATTGTCTTTCTCAAGGTTGAAGGCCGTGCCAGCCACGCCGTTGTCGAACTGCACCAATTCGTTGTAGCGCACATTATCCAAGCCGGATACGCGGGCGATGCCGTCGCCGACTTCTTCGACGTATCCGACCTCGACCGATTCGAGCTGGCCCAGCTCGATATCTTTTATCTGCTCCAGTATCGATTCGTAGATATTGTCTGCCATTCGCAGGCTCCTTGCCTCAGCTCACACAAATGCGGATGTAGAAACTAGGTTCTGTTGATATTTTGACATTAGCATTTTCATAAATGGGTAAAATAGTCTTATGGATACCATAAGACTAACTGACGAACAGTGGGCGAAGCTTCGGGATTTTCTGTCGCAAGAGCCAAAGGTTTATCTGGGCAATGAGGCGAAATGCCGCCAATTTGTTGAAGCAGTGATATGGGTAAGTCGCAGCGGCGCGCAGTGCCGTTTGCTTCCAAGCGAATACGGCAAATGGAATTCAGTTTACAAACGCTTTGCTCGCTGGTGCGAAAATGATGTTTGGCAACGGATGATGGAAGCTCTTGCCGATGACGCGGATATGGAAAACGGGATAATCGACAGTACGATTGTTCGGGCACATCCCTGTGCCGCTGGCGCCGAAAAAAAGTGAAAAGCAAGCCGTGGGTCGCAGTCGCGGGGGTTTTAGTAGCAAGATTCATATCACGGTTGATGGTTTGGGCAATCCCTTGCGTTTCCGCTTGAGTCCTGGGCAGGCTCACGACATCAATCAGGCTGAGGAGTTGGTGGAAGGCTTTGCCTTTCAGCGGGTTATCGCGGATCGAGGCTATGCGTCCCAAGATTTTGTGGACAGCTTGCTTGAAAGAGGCATAGAAGCGGTAATTCCCCCGCATCCGAGCGCCAAAGAGCAGCGAGAATATGATAGATGGCTCTATCGCGAGCGGCATCTGGTGGAATGTTTCATCAATAAGATCAAACATTTCCGCCGCGTCTTTTCCCGATTTGAGAAACTCGATACATCTTATCTCGGATTTCTGCACCTTGTCGGTACGCTGATATGGTTACGATAGAATGTCAACAGAACCTAGTCAATTTGGGTTTTTCAAGTGCGCGAATCCAGCGCTTGTCTCTTAGTTTCGAAATGTATTTACCGGAATGCCGTCGATTATCGACGTCTAAACTGCGATTATTGTAGCGCAAACAAAGGCAATTGTCCATTATTTCACAAACGGATTCAAACACCAAGATTTCGTGAAGCGTATCGCGCGGCGCAAGCTGTTATTTTGCCAGTTCAAAGACGATGCGGCAACGGGCGAAATACTGACAATTATTGTCCGGGATCAGTCAGACTTTTTGCCCAAAGCCTGCGAGCGCCGGTACGCCGCCCAGACGCCTTCGGTTAGCACAGTGCGCAAGCCGCCCTTTTCCATTTCGTGGAGCGCGGCCGCGGTGGTGCCGCCGGGGCTCGTCACTTGATTGCGCAGCTGGGCGGGATGCAAGCCTGATTGCCCGGCGTAGATAACCGAGCCGAGCAGAGTCTGCGTCACCAGCTTTTCTGCATCGCGGCGCGCGAAACCCATGTGCACACCGGCATCAATCAGAGCTTCCATGAACATAAAGACGTAGGCTGGTCCGGAGCCGCTCAAGGCAGTTGCCATGTCGAGAAAACTTTCGTCGTTGGCGTAGATATGTTCTCCCAACGCGCCCAAGAGGATTTCCGCCTGTTTGCGCTGATCGCTCGCGACTTCAGGTGATGCAGTCCAGACGGTGATGCCTTGACCGATTTGACCGGGCGTATTGGGCATTGACCGCACAATGCGAACGTTGAGCAAATTATCCGCCATAGTCTTTATGGGAACACCAGCGACAATACTGACGATCAGGCGGACGCCATCCACTTGGCCGCGAAGCTCCGACAGCACCTTGTCCATCACTTGCGGCTTTACAGACAGCACCAGCACATCAGCTCCACGCGCCGCTTCGACATTGCTTGTCGTGGTTTGAATATTGTAGCGCTCGCGCAAGATTTCGAGGTGATCGGCTCTAGGATCAGCCGCTGTAATGTTGGCTGACTGCAGCAATTCCTGATGCAGCAATCCTTTGATCATCGCCTCGCCCATGACGCCGACGCCAACAAAAGCAATCTTTTCACCGTTGAATGCCATAGTCACACCTTAATTCCTGCGATTTTCGTCGTCAAAATGATGACTCAGTAAATAGAATGATCGTCTGCATCCGTCGAAATCGTCGCTTACAAAATCGGTCACAATGTATCCCGCTGCGAACATCTTGCAGAAAACATCGCGAATATGATAGCGCCAATCATCGGCGAGGCTGTGTTGCGCTGTTTCAATATTGCGGAAATCAGTCGGGATTTCGACCAAGGCGAATGTGGAGTTGGGGACTTCGGTCATGCGCCGCGGCTGCGGCCAAGTGGCGCTTGTGTCCGCGCGATTGACTATGGGCGTGTTGACATCAAAGTATTGCTTCAATGTCAGCTTGCTTCCCTTGCCCTTGGCGCGCTCCTTGACTCGGCGGTGGGTCACCCACCATTCAACAATAAGCCGATCGGCGCGCAGGCTGTCCGGCTCGTCAAGGCCAAAGTAGTTTGTTGAAAAGCGTTGAATGACGGCGCCCAGCTTACGAATATTGAGATGAGCGTTTGGCGCCAACATGGGATCGACCGACCAGGTCACCAGGCGTATGGCTTGTCGCAGGGCGATGTCACGCTGCGCCATCTTAAGGTGAAAACCGATGTTCTTTCCGCGATACTCTGGCAGCACGAGCATGCGTTTGGACATGATAAGCAAGTTAGCCATCGCCGGCCGCGCGTCCTTGTCATCAATATCAATGTCAGTGCCCATGAGCCCGATGACAAAGCCCACAAGGCGCGGACCCTGGTACGCGCCCAGAATATGGCCGCCAAAATGCGAAATCGAATGCAGCATATGAAGTGGCACGAGATTGCCGGCGTCATCGCCCCAATAGATCTTCTGCAGTTCGACCGCTTGTTTGTGCTGCTCCGTATGCAGCAGGCGTTCGATCGTTATGCCATCCATGGCTTCACCTGGCGTATCAAGCTACTCGCGGACGGCGCCGGAAAGTATCACGCAAGAGACCAACGAAATGACGCCTGCGCGGCAAATAAGTTAGCAATGTCTCTTCAAAGCGCCGCGGCTGGAAACCGAAGTAATCGTAAGTATTGCCAAGCGGCGCCGTGCGATTGGCGGCGAGGATATCGAGCCATTGGCTGGTCATCAGCGAACGGGGCAGCAAGCGGCTGTAAAGGCCTGTCGTCCAGCGCAAGAAATAGGGCGGTATCGCGACGAGTATTCGCCGCATGCCCGTGACCCGCATTATGGTCCGCATGAGATCGCGCAACGACATATATTCGGCCCCGCCGATGTCTACCGTCGTATCCACCAGTCTGATGAGATTCAAGCTACGGTAGATGGCTTCGACCAGATCGTCAATATAGATGGGGTGCAGGACGCTCTCGCCACCACCGGGCATGAGGAAGAAGGCCGGGTTGATGCGCAACATGCTGGCGATATGATTTATGAAGGCATCCTCAGAAGAATAAACGATGCCACTGCGGATGATGGTAAATGCAACACCGCTGTTTCTAAGGATATCTTCCACTTCGCCCTTTACGCGATGCAATGTGTAGGCTGAAGATGGCGCAGCGCCCAACTGGCTAAGGGTAATAATTCGCCCGACACGCGCCGCCCGCGCGACCGCCGCCAGCGCGCGCGCTCCAGTTAACTCCACGTGTTCCAGATCACGCCGCCTGCCCCACCACATGGCGTTTTCCAGATGGATTACGACGTGACAACCGGTAACTGCGCGAAAGAATTCTTCTTCGTCAGTGACCGAACCGGTAACTATCTCGGGCGCTTGGGGATTGCCAGCATCCCAGGGCAAGCGCCGCTGCCTTCGCTCCGGTAGCAGGCAGCGCATAGGCAAGGACTCATTCATCATGCGCTGCACAAGGTGACGGCCAACCAGGCCGGTTGCGCCAGTAATTAGAATCATGATACGCCTGTGACTGCCAGATCCCAGCTCTAGCCTGCATCGACGCAGGCTAAAGCAGGTATTATATGGGGCGATACTTAACCTGTAAAGCAACGGAAGAGACGACAAGGTGTTACAATGGGTGAGATGTCGCAACATACGCGGAAGCCAAATTGGAGGCGCGCTTGTACAAGAAGAGGGTTGTCGTCACCGGCATGGGCATCGTTTGCCCGACCGGCAACAATGTCGCGGAAGCGTGGACGAACACGGCGGCGGGGACCAATGGCATAGGCTTTATTTCTCGTTATGACCGGGCGCTGACACAGAATCAATTGGCGGGCGAAGTCAAGGAATTCGCGCCTGATGCGCTTTTTGGGCGAAAAGAAGCGAGACGAATGGATCGCGTGGCGCAATTCGCTTTGGAAGCCAGCCGACAAGCGATGGAAGACAGCGGCTTGACGGTCACCGAAGACAATATGTATGACGTGGGCTGCATTATCGGTTCGGGCGTCGGCGGTATCAACTCCTTTGTGGAAGCGCAGCAAAGCATTGACGCTCGCGGTCACAGGGGCATAAAGCCGCTCGCCATCCCGAAGATACTTAGCGATTCTTGCTCCGGCACCGTATCGATGATCTACAACCTTAGGGGCCCGAACCATTGTATCGTTACCGCCTGCGCTTCGGGTAACAACTCGCTTGGCGAGGCGATGCATATCATTCGCCGGGGAGACGCCAATGCGATGCTTGCCGGCGCTTCTGAAGCGGCGATCGTTCCCCTCTGCGTGGCCGGCTTCAACAACATGACCGCTTTGAGCCGCAATGACGACCCCGCCACAGCGTCCCGTCCCTTTGATTTGAATCGCGACGGCTTCGTGCCGGGCGAGGGAGCGGGCATGCTCGTACTCGAAGCGCTGGACCATGCCCTGGAACGCGGGGCGAAAATCTACGCCGAACTGATGGGATACGGACATACGTCCGACGCTTATCACATCACTGCGCCAATGGAAACGGGCGAAGGCGCAGCCAAAGCGGTTGAATTCGCGCTGCGCGATGCCGTTCTTGCGCCAAACGATATCGACTATATCAATGCCCATGGCACGAGCACTCCATTGAATGATGCCGCGGAGACTAACGCGCTAAAACGCTCCCTGGGCGAAACTGCGTACAATATTCCGGTAAGCTCAACCAAGTCGATGACGGGTCATCTACTAGGCGGCGGCGCTGCCATAGAGGCGATCTTCTCAATCATGGCGATTCGGAATAATTTCGTCCCGCCCACGATACACCTGGAGGCGGCGGATCCCGCCTGCGATTTGAATTATGTGCCTAATGTTGGCATCAAGCACGAAGTAAGTCATGTCATGTCCAATGCGTTTGGGTTTGGCGGGCACAATGCCGTGGTCATCTTCGGCGAATATAGGGACAATGGCAAGCTCTGAGCAAACCAATGACAATGACGGCGCGATAGCGATAAGACGCTACGCGCATATCATCGGCTGGGGCATGGCAGTGCCGGAGACAGTCCTCACCAATGATGAGCTGTCATCTTTCGTCGACACAAACGACGAATGGATATTCGCGCGCACCGGCATTCGACAGCGCCATATCGCGGATGAAGGCGAATCAACTGCGACACTTGCTTACCTCGCGGCGCAGCAAGCTCTGGAAGTGGCGGACATCTTGCCCACCGACCTGGACTTGATCATAGTCGCCACGTCTACGCCAGAGAATATATTCCCAAGTACCGCCAGCCTGGTGCAGGATTGGCTGAACGCGCACGAAGCCGGCGCCTTCGACTTGAGCGCGGCCTGTTCCGGCTTTGTCTATGCTTTGAATATGGCTGCCGATTCTATTCGAGCGGGCTCAATTCAGGCAGCCCTGGTCATCGGCGCCGAGACGATGAGCCGTATCCTGGATTGGCAGGATCGCAGCACTTGTATTCTTTTTGGCGATGGCGCCGGCGCTGTCGTCCTGAAATCCAGCGAAGCCCCTGGCGGCGTACTTTCAAGTGTGCTTCGTTCTGATGGCGCAGGCGGCGACTTGCTTGCCATTCCCAGCGTGGGCAGCATCGATGCCAATGAATCACGCGCTGGCGCCAATGGTTACAAGTTATACAAAATGTACATGGTTGGCGGCGAAGTCTTCAAGTTCGCCACCAGAGTTGTTAGCGATAGCATAGAGCAGACATGCAAGATGGCGGGTATCACGGTGAAGGATGTTGACCTGGTAATCCCGCATCAGGCCAATCTTCGTATTCTGCAAGCCGCTTCGCGCAAGCTGGGCATCGACATCAAGAAGTTCATGAGCAATGTTGAGCAATATGGCAACACTTCGGCCGCTTCCATACCGATTGCCTTGTGCGAGGCCATCGAACAAAAGCGCATTCAAGACAAGAATCATATCGCGCTGGTGGGTTTTGGCGGCGGCTTAACCTGGGCAGCGATGATCATTCGCTGGGGTGTACCGAAACCGAGTGAACAGCAGAGCTCGCTTCTCAACCGCCAACGACGCCATGTTCAATATCGCATCGCGAAATGGCGCTCCCGCTCTCGCCGCTGGCGCCGCCGTGTCGATCAAAAGGTGCGAAACGTCGTCTCTTGAAATCCTAGACGTCGCATTAAGCTAGTCCGTTTTCAACTTTGTCCCTGTGCTTGGCCACGAGACTGAGCTGCCAAGTCGCCCGTCTGCGTCGCGAGAATCACAATCGACGCGATCTGGCTCAGCGAACTGGCGTTAGAGTCGGCAGTGGATTGGAAATGTATATATGTACCAAGCAGGAAGCCTTGAGCGTGTTGGTGATGTCGTAGACCATCAAGCGGAATTCATATTCGCCGGGTTCGTAACCCGCCGGCACAAACAGGCTGAATTCTTCAGTATCACGAATTTCAATCGGCTGGTCATCGATTAATTGAAAGCTGCCCCGCGTACTGGGTCCGCTAATCTCGAGTGTGGCGTAAGAGAACTGATCTGTATAAGCTGTACCGACTACCGAAATCGGTTGAAAGACACGCATACCGTTGCCCGGTATTCGTAGTTGGGCTTCCGGCGATTCGCAGCCTATAGGCGGATCAGCCGGTATTATCGTTCCGACCGCCGTCGGCGTTGGCAGAGGCGTGGCCTGCAGCAGGTTGACGCTATCGGCCGAGCGGGGCAGCGCCACGGGATCAATGCCCAAATCGGAGGCGGGCGGCGCCGGAACTGGTGTCTCGAATACGCCGTCTTCGGCGCTTGTCTCGAAGAGCAACTCTTGCAAGCGACGATCGTCCAGCAACTCTGGAACGACCACCAACTGCAGGCCGACGATAATGATCGCCAACTCGAGCAGAAATATGATCTGGGTAATCGCGTTCGTCCGGCGATAACGGGCGAGGTCGCGTTCAAGCTCAAAGTAGGATGATCGATAGTCTTCGCCGTGAATCAGGTAACGTCTTAGCGCAAAGAGCATGCCCGCGGCAATCAGAAAGTAGATGCCGATTGCGACCTGATCAATGAGGGCAATTATGGCGATCATGTTGGGAAGTTTTTGAGTACGCCTTTCAGAATAGTCGTCAGGCGCGGCACAATGATCTCCGCCGCTTCCAGTACCTCAAGATGATTGGTTTCGATGTCGCCATCGACTCGGTCAATGGCTACGTTGGTGACGCCCGAACAAGCCATGACCCGCATGCCGGCGTGACGCGCCACCAATACCTCGTGCACGGTAGACATGCCGACAGTATCACTGCCGAGCGCGCGTATCATTCGAATCTCCGCCGGCGTTTCAAATGCGGGACCGGAGATGCCGAAGTAAACACCACTGTGCAGCGGAATGTCATGTCTGCTTGCGACTTCCAGCGCGCATTGACGCAAGCGGCGATCGTAAGCTTGGGCCAGCCCTACGAAGCGTTCGCCCATCTCGTCGTCGTTCGGTCCCATCAGCGGGCTGGCGCCAACCAAACCGGGCAGGTTGACGTGGTCTTCAATCAGCATCAGATCGCCTACTTGATAGGACGGGTTTACCCCACCGGCGGCGTTGGTCAATATGACAGTGTGCAAGCCCATTTCTTTCATAACGCGAATAGGGAACGTGACCTGCTGCAGCGTGTAGCCCTCATAATAATGAGCCCGCCCTTGCTGCGCGGCGACGATCTGACCTTCCAGCTCGCCAATAACCAGATTACCGTGATGCCCATGCACAGTGGACTGCGGCCAGCCAGAAATATCGGCGTAGGGAACGACAGTTCGGTTTGCTAGCGTATCGGTCAAACCGCCCAAGCCTGAACCAAGAACAAGACCGATTTTCGGTTGCAATCCGGCGCGGGTGAGAATGTGTTCCGCCGCTCGTCGATAGTCATCATGCTGATACAAATTCCCGCCTCCTCTATCTGAATCCGCAGTACTTTCACCACTGCATAATCGCGCCTTGCCCTAGCGTCAAGAACTACGGTCATATTATCACAACTCGGGGTTCTCCGATATAATGGCGCTAGAGACTAGAAAGCATATTCGGGGAGATCACAGGCTTGAGCGACGTCCGCAGGCAGTTTCGCGCCGCAGCGATCTTGATCTTGATTATCGTGCCGATCGGCATCGCCGGGTATATGATTCTCGAAGAAAAGTCACTTTTCGAAGCGATCTATCTGACCATCATCACCTTAACTACGATCGGCTACGGTGACATCACCCCCACCACGGAAATCGGCAAAGCCTTCACCCTAGGCTTGGTCTTTGCAGGTTTGGGCGCTTTGGCATTTTTCTTGTCGTCATCTTTTGCGCTGCTGTTCAGTGTCGAAGCGATGGCGCGGCGGCACAAATTTCGTATCAGGCAAAAAATAGACAATCTCAACAGCCATTACATTATCTGCGGCACCGGCGAACTGGTGGACAAGACCATCGGTTACGTCTTGCACGGAGCGCAGATCCGCCGATCGCGGCACCAAGACGCGGTTTTCCAGCCGGTCGAATCGATTCTGAATCGTTTGCTGGGTAATCCAAAGTCGGGCCGATTGATGAGGTTGCGCCGTTTTGTACGGCAGCTCTTCATTTTGTATCACCGCTATTTTGTCGAGCATACTACCCTGCTGGATCTAATCGTAGTTGTCACGGAAGACAGGGAGTATGCCGAGCGGCTGCGCAGCGCTGGTATTCTGGTCATCGCCGGCGACCCTACTGATGACGACTCTCTGCTGGCAGCCGGCATCGCGCGCGCCACCGCGATCATGGTCATGCTGAATCAAGATACCGAAAGCCTGCTGACTGTTTTGACGGCGCGAAACCTCAATCGGCGGCTGTATGTAACGGCGGCCGCGGTAGAAGAAGAATTGAAACTGAAGATGATCAAGGCCGGAGCAAATATAGTTCTGGCGCCATACGAGGTCGCGGCGCAGTTTCTGAATAGCGCTACCCTGCGGCCGGCCGTAAATGACTTCTTCAATAGCATCTTGTTTGATCAGGAGACGAATCATCAGATTACGCAGTTGGAGCTGGAAGATGACTCGCCCTGGATCGACAAGCGTATTGTCGATTTAGAACTGCGGTCGAAGTATGATGCCGGAGTCATTGGCATTCGCCTGGAGACAGGAGAATTCTTGCATGCGCCGGGCGGGAACAGAATACTTTGCGAAGATGAAATCCTGCTTTGCGTTGCGCCCGGACTGATGATTCCTCGTTTGCAGCAAGAGTGCCGTCCGACAGGGCGGAATGAGATGCGTTTCGCGACTTTGCAGCGTCTGGTGCAAGCGCGTGAAATCAAGAGCCTGGACAAGACGATGAGCCTGGCTGAATGCGAGGAGAAGATTGCGGGAATGTCGAAGCATTTTGTCATTTGCGGCGATGATCAAATTATTCAGAGCGCGGCGCGTTTTCTTGATCCTTCGCGGCCCTTTGTGCTGCTTACGAGCGACGATTCGCTGGCGCAGCGCTGGTTACAGCGGGGATTCAGTGTCATACAAGGCAATCCTGCGCGAGAAACTGTATTGAAGAAGGCAGGTGTCAATCGGGCACAGGCGCTAATGATCTCGACACAGGACAAAGCAGCCGCCGTGCTCACGGTGCTTTCGTCGCGCAGCATCAGCAAGTCGCTGCTTATTTCCGTGACAGCTACCACAGACGATATGATCGAAAAACTCAAACGCTCGGGCGCGGACCGCGTCGTCAGTCCCTTTCATGTGGCGGCGCAATTTGTCTTGCTTTCGACCACCCGCCCAGAAATTGCGGACTTCATGCAGCACGTACTCTACAACGAAATCACTGGCTTGGAGACGGCTGAACTTTATATGGAAGACGACTCGCCCTGGATCGGCCAGAGCATCCGCGATCTGGGACTTTCAATTCGATATCGCGCCGGCGTAATCGGCATTCGCCATTCGAACAGTACTGACTTCTTGTACGCGCCGTCCCTTGACTATGTGATACAGCCGCACCAGGTGTTGATCGTTATCACACCAATGCAGTACTTCGATGAAATGCGGGCGCGGGCAACAGGTCACAAAGACAAGCGCCCGGCCACACTGAGACTAAATGTAGATATTATGACGAGCGGTACCTGGTCACGCGATATGATTCGTGAATTGATTGCTCAGCAAGAAGGCAGCTAAGAACCGCGGTCCTTGACACTTGCGGGCATGCGTCCGAAGCGCTGCTGTTTCGCAACTTCACTATCGCGCAGGTTGCCATTGGCATCCACGTCCAGGTAGGTGACGTGAGAGTCGAAGTGACTGATAATAGCTGGCAAATCAAAATCGCGCGGCTGTTTGAGAATGTCCACCCAATAGTTCCGTCCGAGCAATACGGGCTGGCCGCAGCGGCGCTCAAAGCGTGGAACAATAAAGTCGCCTTCGCAGCGCGCGTAAGCTGAAAAGAGCTGATAGATCACCTTGGGCAGAATCCGCGCCTGCTGGCCCGGTACCAGAAGAACGGCAGCGACATGATCGGGCAGCGAGCCAATGCCCGCCCGAATCGTGGAGACGAATCCGCCAGCTTTCCATGAACGATTCTGAACAGTTTTGACACCAAGATGCTTTACCGCCGTGCGTACATCGCGAGCGCCGTTGCCTGTGACCAGGCGGATATGATCAATTCGGGAGCGCATCAACTGCTCGGTGACATTTGCCAATGCGGTAGCGCCCCGTTCGGAGGCTGTCAGGTACGGTGTCAGGTCACGACAAGAGGCGTCGCCCGATGCCAAGACCAAAGCGCCAACCGCCCGCTGTACTTCGTAGACCGGTTCCGCCCCGCGCACCGAGCCAAGCGCCACTGCGCTGACACGCTCGCTTTGCAAGCTCAAGCGCGCGATCATGCGGGCACGGCCGCGCACGTAACCGCGCTCGGGCGTCTGATTGAGAAAGATCAAGACTCTCGCCTCTTGCGGGACGCCGCGCAGGCCCAATTCCTCATCTCGCAGCACTTGCGCCAGCCAGGGAGATTTGATCGGGCTATTTTTAACAAAACCATATTTTTCAATCATCGCCCGCGAATTGTAGACATGCTCATCATCCAGCGGAGCGCCCAAGGCATTAAGCGAAGCCACTGCAACTACCAGCGAGGTCTCCGGCGGAATCAGCGGTTCATCAGCCAGGGGCGCCTTAAAGGGCAATCCACAGGCATTGTCGGCTTCAACAAGCAAGATATCGGAATCGACGCTATCAAGCAGTTGCCTGGTCCATTCTGGCGCCGGGCCATAAACGTTGCCGCCGCGGACCGCATCATGCAGCAAGACAAATTGCTTTTCGCTCAGCGCTTCGGAGATAGTTCGGGCATCGGAGTCAGCTGGTAAGGCAGCTGGAAAGAGGGCCAACTGCTCTTGAGCGAGCTTTGTCGTGGTGGTCGCCAGAACTCGCCAGCCGGCTTCCGCGAGTTCATAACCCAAGCCGACCATCAATGCGGTCTTGCCGCCAGCGCCAACGAAGGCTACTACATCGCCACGCGCCAGATCAAAGGCTTGCTGAAATCTCATTCAATCTCCCTTGCGTACTCGTCAATAATTGAGCCGCAAAGTCAAGGGATAGTCGTACCAGCATTCAATCAGCCCCAATGATAACACGAAAGCGAGGAGACGCGCATCTTATGCGCCAATAATGCGCGGCGTAACAATCCGACTTGCTGTTGCGCTCTCGCCTGCAATGAATGCACACAGGCTGACGATCACGGGCAAAATGGCTCGCGGGGATCAACTAAGAGGGATCCTGTCGGCCGGCATACATCAGCCGCTGAGACTATGGCAATCCCACGGCGCGCATCAGGCTGTCGCATTGAGCGACTACAAGTTTCATCGAATCGCAGCTCATTCTCAGACAGCGCCGATGCCCTGCTGCCGCAGCGCTTTGACGACCCTCTGCGACGTGAATGGCTGAGAATCAACCCATACACCGGTGGCGTCATAGATAGCGCCAGCTATGGCGGGCGCCAATGGCAGGAATGGCATTTCCGCCATTCCGCGAACGCCCCATGGCCCGATCGGGTCGGGGTTTTCCAGGACTACGGACTTTATGCGAGGCGGAACATCAAGGGAGGTCGGAATCAGATAGGTCGACAGATAGGGGTTCAGAATCTTGCCTTCGCGCGAAACCAGGTATTCCATCAGGGCATAGCCTTGCGCCTGAACAATGGCGCCTTCGATCTGCCCCTCCAATTGCTGCGGATTGATGACTTTCCCAACATCGTTGGCGCAAACCACATCGAGCAAGCGCACCTGTCCCGTTTCGATGTCAACCTCCACTTCGACCGCTTCGGCCACATAGCCGTAGGCGAAGTTCGGCTCGGCCTCGCCGGTCTGCGGGTCAAAGGCGGTGGTCGGCGGCGGATGATACATGAATTCAGCCTGGGCCGGCCGCTCTTCATCTTGCCATTTGCGCAGGGCCAATTCCGCGGCGCCACGGATGGCATTGCCCGACATGAAAGACAGACGCGAGGCGGAGGCGCTGCCCGATGAGCCGGAGGTGGCCGTATCAGAAGCGACAATCTGCACTAAGTCAAAGGGAACACCGACGGCATCAGCCGCCATCTGAGACAGAGCCGTATGCGCGCCTTGCCCCACATCGGCGCCGGCGTGATAGAGGATCACGTTTTCGATTTCGACTTTGCCACGCAGTTCAATTCCGGCCCAACAATGCTCCGGGAAACCGAAACTGAAACCGACATTCTTGAATCCGCCCGCCATACCCCGCCCGCGCCGTTTGCTCGCATCTGTAGGCTGTGGCGTTTTTTGCAGCTGCCAGCCTCCTGACGACTCGCGCCACCAGGACTCACGCCCGCAGGCTTCAAATACTTGCGGCATCGTCACGCCGGCTGGGTAGGGAGTATTCACGGCGCCGATGCTGCCTTCGCGAATGCTATTGATCATGCGGATTTCAAGCGGGTCAATGTTCAGCGCGGCCGCCAGGCGATTCATCTGGCCTTCAGCCGCCAGCAAGGCTTGGGGCGCGCCGAAACCACGGAAGGCGCCGGAGGGAATATTGTTGGTGTAGACGGTGTAGGTGTCGATATGGATGTTGGGGACTTCGTAGGCGCCGCTGACGGTCAGATGAGCGTTGCCCAAAACCTTGTTCGAGGTGTAATTATAAGCGCCGGCGTCGCCGATGAGCTCGGCCTGGACAGCGGTAAGTTTGCCGGCATTGGTCGCGCCCCATTTCGCGCGAACTTTGATGGGGTGTCGCTTGTGATGATAGAGTATGGATTCTTCGCGGTTCCATTGAATCTTGACCGGCTGACGAAGCGTCCAGCTCGCCAGCGCCAGGACAATCTGCACAGACATATCTTCGCGTCCGCCAAAAGCGCCCCCGATGGCTGGGTAAATCACCCGTACTTCTTCCGGCGGCAGCTTCAACGCATGATAAATCTGCTCCTGATCTTCATGCGTCCATTGACCCGCCACCACCACCGTTACACGGTTTTCTTCGTCTATATATGACAGGCCGGCTTCCGGCTGCAGATAAGCATGTTCTTGCCAGGTCGTGTCATACTCAGCTTCGACAACAACATCGGCCTCATCCCAGCCCGCCGACATGTCGCCCTTGCGTATGCGGTATTGCTTCACCAGATTATCCGGGCTATCCGCATGCAAGAGCGGCGCTGTGGCCGCCATCGCGTCTTCGGGGTCAAAGACAGCGGGCAGATCTTCGTATTCCACCTGAATCAGATCGAGCGCCCGCTTGGCAGTGGCGTCCGTTTCGGCGACGACAGTGGCCACCATGTCCATGAAACAACGAACCACATTGGTCCCGGCTTTGTCTCCGCCGGGGCCACAGAGGACCGGCTGATCCTTGATCACCAAGCCATATTCGTTAAGCGGAACATCGCGGCTGGTAAAGACTCGGACGACGCCGGGCAGCGCTGCGGCTTCGCTCGTATCCACACGTATCACACGGGCATGAGCGCGCTCGCTAAACTTGATGCGCATCCAAAGTTGACCCTCGATATCAATATCGCCGGGATAGCGCGTCTCGCCGGTGACCTTGCCCCGGGCGTCAATTCGCTTGATCGATTCGCTGATGACGGCAGTTGTTTCATTCTTCACAGTCGCATCCTTCAGCTTGCGGCAGTCCGACGCCTGGCGCATCAATAAGATGGCAGCGCCTCGAATGTCGTCTCAATGTACTTTTCCGTTTCGTTGTAGAAAATGCGGCGCAATATGGCGATAGCGGCGGCGTAAGTCGGTTCGACTCCGCCGTAGCTCAAGCTGCCTGCGCCCAGGTTCTGCCCGCGCTTCATGGGTTTGTCCGAAGCGTAATGCAAGAAGCCGATATCAAATTTTACCGAATGCAGGTTGACGATTTCGTTCATGGGATGGCGCTGTGGGCGAAATGCCTCATAAACTGCCGACAGGTAAGGTCCGCCTTCCATTTCAATATCGGTGTAGCCTTCCTTGTAAAATACGCTCATATAATTTGGGTTTTGCAGAAAGGTGCCGAGAACGGTGACGGCTTTCTGATTGTCGAGGACATTGCCGTGCTCCATCCAGGAACGCACATGCCGCGCGGTGAAGCAATTGCGGAAGAGGTAGGTATTCTGCGAATGCTCGTCGTGAATGACATTGGGGATCATCATATCGCCGATGCGGCCGTTCAATGTGGCGGCTTTCCCCATGACGTAGACCCCATCCAGCCGGCCCACCCCTTGCGAGATTCGGCTGAGCAATTCATAGGACGCCATACCAAGCGGGTAATCGATATTAATGATGATGGCATTGCTATGACGCAGGGGTTCCAGATCGTCCGCGCGGCCCAGCCGCGGGTCAAACCATTGCGCCTCCAGCTTTCCCAGCTCGATCACCTGAGTTTCCATTTCAAAGCCGTGCCGGCTGGGCACACGGTGGATGCCCAAGCGATGTTCTTCTTTTCGGAATACGCGTTTCGCATTTATGCTCTGCTCCGAAAGATATTGACGCAAGACAAAATACAGGAAATTGTCGGTGCTTTTGTGATAGCTCTCTTTGAGATCTTCGTACTCGGTTAATAAGGACTTTTCTTCAAATTGCTCGATGTAATTGACCAGACTCTCTTCGAAACGGCGAGCGAAGCCGGCCAAAAGATTGATCAAGGAATGCGTATTGCTGGAAACAAAGTAGACAGGTCGTTCTTGCAGGTCAATACCGGCGACTGACATCTCTTCGCAGAGTTCATGCCACCAGGAGGAGGTGGCGCGGCGATAATCGGCAAGGGAGCCGGAGATCAGCCGCAGGGTCATGCTCTTGCGTTCGCGGGCGATGCGAAGCAAATTTTTGACAAAGTCAGAGCGCCATAAGAGCTGCAAGCGCCGCAAATCGCTGATCGCCATGTGCAGGCAGGTAGCCAGCCTGGCAAATTCCGCGTCTGGCAGATTGTCTTCGGCCGCATAGGGTTCCAGCAGAAGGCGCATGTCGTCGGCCTGTAGCAGCTGATGCAGCTTGTTCCATTCAATTTGAAAGGCGGTCAAGATTGGAACCAGATCGTCAATGTCGGAGCGGCTGACGATGAATACCGCCATGGCGCTGCTGCCGTTGAAATGCGCGCGGCGGCGGCGGCCCGGCGCATAGACGCGTTGCCAGGCGGAGATATTCCGGTAGCCGGCGGCGATAAAGGCTCGCTCCAGCTGGCCCACGAGAACCTCTTCGACATCGATCATGCAGGCCGGCAAACGCAAGGCGCTGTACATCAAAGCGGAAGCGTCCGGCTCGATCGTATCAGCATGCTCATGCAAAGATGAGGACATCGCCAGGTGGCTTTCAACCAAAGTCTCAATCTTGATGCTATCGCTGGAGCGCAGCAGCGAATAGTAGGTGCGCATGTAAAGTTCAATATCTTCGCTGCCGGTTTTGGGCACTCGTCGATCCATGCGATGTCCTTATGAGACTCTGTTGCTCGCCCTGCTGGCTTGGCGAAAGGCTTCCACGATCTTGTAATAGCCGGTGCAGCGGCAGAGATTTCCACTGATGCTGTAATTGATCTGGTCGGTATTTGGCTCGGCGATCTCTTCAAGCAGCTTCGCCCCTGCCATCAAAAAGCCGGGCGTACAATAGCCGCACTGGACCGCGGCTTCATCGATGAAAGCCTGCTGAATGGGATGCAAATCCTCACCTCGCTGCAAGCCTTCGACAGTCACGATTTCGGCATTATGGCCGCGTGGCGCGTGGACCATGCAGGACATGACCGCCGCCCCGTCCAGGAAAACGGTGCAGGCGCCGCATTCGCCTTCAGCGCAGCCTTCTTTGGTACCGATTAACCCCACATCATCGCGCAGCCAGTGCAGCAGAGACTTCTGTTGACCCGTGGCGACAGTTACATTTTTGCCGTTGACACGACTTTCTATCGGACTGTCTGGCGTATGCACTATTTGCTGCCGTAAGCCGCGCCCAACGATGGCGCTGTTTGCGCCCCAGAGCATAGGCGGCGCTTCGGGCAAGCCGCTTTCTGGCACATCCGCCGCCAACTGACGCAGAGCGCGCACTACCAAGATCTTGATCATGTCACTGCGATACTCGGCGCTGCCACGCACGTCATCAATCGGCGTAGCGCTTGCGCTTGCCAGCCGCCCGGCTTCGGCGATCGTCTCGGCGTCAAGCCGTTTTCCCAGAAGGTATTGTTCAGCCGCCGGAATACGAATGATCGTTGCCGCGACGCTGCCGAGCGCAATGCGGGCCTTTGTCACTCTATCGTTGGCGTCGCGGCAAAGCACTGCAGACGCGTCCACAACAGAAATCGCTTGCGCGCGCCGCAAACCCAATTTGAGAAAGACGCCACATTCATTGTCATTCAAGGCCGGAATGCGGATGGAAAGCAGCAGTTCGTTCGGGCGCAAAACTGTCTTGCGGAAACCGCTGTAGAAGTCCGCCAGCTTGAGCGTCCGTTCGCCCGCCGCCGATGCCAGCGTGACTTCGGCATCCAGCGTAATTAGCGGCGTAATTGTGTCGTTTGCCGGCGAAGCCGTAATCAGATTGCCGGCTACGGTGGCGCGATTGCGTATTTGCGGCGCGCCAACTTCCCAGGAGGCTTGCGCCAGCGGGAGCGCTCGCCGTCGGATTAAGTCGCTGCCCACAACATGATTATGGGTCACGAGCGGGCCCAGAACGATCGTATCGTTTTCCAGTCGGATTTGGTCCAGATTGGGTATCCGGGTGATATCGATGAGCGCCTGGAGCTGTGGATGTTGGCCGCGTTCCATCTCGATGATCAAGTCAGTGCCGCCGGCAACGATCCTTGCCGATGCCTGATGCTCATCCAATAGCGCAAGCGCCTCGTCTACCGTGCTGACGCTATGATATTTTCGCCACATGCAGGATCTGCCTCCGAATGTTCAGACTCGCCAGAGATTGGTCACACAGGGTCAAGCTCCAGAACCGTGAACGGGTTGATATTCATGACGCAGGTCGATTCAAACTGCGTTCGCACCGTCTTGCGCCGATCCCAAGTATGAACATGCCCGTGAAGCATAAACCTGGGTCGAAACCACTTCATGAAATGCAGGTAGCTGCTGAAACCGCGATGAGCCACATCGCTGCCGTCATGGATATCCCGCGGCGGCGAATGCGTAACGAACAAGTCGATACCACGTTTCTTCACCCAGCGATTCCACAATATAGTTGGCGTTAAGCCCAGCACCATGCGCTGCATCTGCGACTGTGTATACTGAATGTGGCCCCGATTATATTTTATACATCCCTCGAAGCCAGCCATGGTGATGCCGCCATATTCCACAACTTGTTGGTGCAGATCTATACCGCCGGGCGGTTCTTGGTCATAGACTTCGTCGTGGTTGCCACGAACATAGAACATCGGAACGCCAATTATGCTGGAGATAAAGTCCAGATAGCCGGGCGACAGGTCTCCGCAACTGATGATGATATCGATATCGCAGTATTGTCGGCGCAGGTTGACCACACTATGCAACTGAGGCATTTCGATGTCGCTTAAGCAGAGGATTTTCACTGCGCCAATGGCCTCGTTTTGCCTGTTTGCCAGCATGTCCTGGTCGAGCCTAAGCGGAAAAGCCGCCGGCGAAGGTGTCGATCATAAGGCGGACATCTTCTCCCAGTGGATAGAGAATCGGGCAGGTGGCGCCCGCCGCGATATATTCGCGTACTTTCGCTTTGACCTCTGTCGGCGTCCCGGAAGCGGTGATCATTTGCACGACTTCGTCCGGCACCAGTTTCATCGCTTGCAATATCTGTTCTTCGGTGGCGGGCCAGGTCAAAACCTGTCCGATCTCATCGAGCAAGTCCTGGCTAACGCCGCTGGCCTTCATGATATGCGGCTGTTGACCGAGGTACTGCGTCACAAGTTTGCGCGCCGCGTCGAGCGCCTTCCCCCGGTCACTATCCACCGAACAGACTACAAGCTGGGGCCGATCGATATCGTCTACCGATTTGCCCGCCTTCTTCGCGCCAATCTCGAGCTGCGCCATAGCCATTTCGTTGTACTTGGGAGAAACAAGATAGTTGAGCACAGCGCCATCAGCGATTTCGCCCGTGAGCGCCATCATCTTCGGGCCGGTCGCGCCAACATAGATAGGCACATTGCGTGGTTCCTTGCGCCCATGCACGACATCCAGCTCTACGTCTTCCAGTTGCACAAATTCGCCATCGAAGCTCACACGCTCGCGGTTCAGCAGCCGGCGGACCACCGTCACCACTTCGCGCATGGCGAGCAGGTTCTTGCGCCGGGTGATGCCTACTTTGGCCGCCAGCGGATCCCACCAAGCGCCGATGCCGCAATAGATACGGTCTTGCGCCAAGTCGTCCAGCGTGAGGAAAGTGGCGGCGATCACGGCGGCGTTTCGCGTCCAGTTGTTGATGACGCCGGAGCCAATTTTGATGCGAGAAGTGACGGCAGCGAAGGCCGCCATCGGCACAATCGCATCACGCACCAGGCGGCTCTCGGCTTGCCAGACCGCTTCAAAGCCATTTAATTCGGCGTATTTTACATATTCGATCGCGTCAGCCAAGTTGTGCGCGTCCTGCAAATAGAGTGCTACCCGATCCGCCATGAGAACTCTCCAGTTAGCCAGTCAATTCGTTAACCCTGATATTATCTACTATCATCGCCACAACAGGCAAATCCTGCCAGGGCCTCAATTGGCGCTGAGCGCCAGAGGAAAGGATGGCAGGTGGCCAAAGTGTCCGCGAGCCAAGATATCCTGGTAGTCCTTTAGGTCCCCCGGAACATCTATATCCAAAGCCATACGCTCGGATCGGTAGACCGAAACACCCAGGCCGGCCGCCTCCGCCAGGCGGATATGCCGCCCGTAGCTGCCAATGCCATATTCATATTCTATGGCGCCCGGCGGACGAACCAACAAGGCGTTGGTGCCATCTCTGCCGCGGTCAGTGGCGATGACCAGCGATCGCGCATCCGCCATTTGGATCATAGCGCGTATATCTTCCACGTTAATAAAAGGCAAGTCCGCCGGCAGGATCAGCACAGCATCAGCGCGCCAGCTCTTCACTACCATCGTCGCCCGTAGAAGAGCCGGATTAAGATTGGAAAACGCGCCCTCGTGCAGTGTTTTGGCGCCAAACTCGCGCGCAATAGCCAGCGCCTTGGTATCACGCGAGATTACCAGGACACCGGTCACCTGTTGAATGGTCGTCGTTACCGAGAGGACATGGCGAAACATGGCTTGCGCCAATTCGAAGCGCTGACCAGGCAGCAGTGCCGGCGCCAGGCGGCTCTTGGCATTTTTTAGCGGTTTTACCGGTATGATAGCCCAAAGGCTCATGTCGCCCAGCTTTCGATCCACTCCAGCGCGGCGCGCGCCAAGCCGATCTTGGCGGGCATATCTGTCATTAGCGTATCAAATTGCGCCATATTCAGCCCATCAACTTGAAAGGTCTCATTGCGCAGGTCGTCGACAAATCCGCTTATCAGTCCGTGGTAAAAATTTGCCACCGACTTCGCCGAAATCTCGATGCCGAGCTCGGCCATAATCTTGGCAGTCGGTCCTTTGACCGCGGCGCCGGCGATTATCGGCGTCACCGCCACGACAGGCGCGGTCATTGTCTCAAGCAAAGCGCGCATGCCCGGCACGGCCAGGATCGGCGCCAGGGAGAGCCAGGGATTGGACGGCGCTATCATAACAATATCGGCCGCTTCCAGAGCGTCATGGACTGATGCTGATAGCGTCGCCAATTCGCAATCCTTATGTCGTATAGATCTGATCACCGGCTGCCAACGATATTTGACGAAATACTCTTGAAAGCCGATCGCTCCCAAATCCACGGTATCAACGATTGTGGGAATCTCGGCATCAGTCATAGGCAATATGCGCGCCCGAATGCCCAAACGCTCAGTCAAACAAGCAGCAACCTCTGTCGGCGTATACCCTTGCCGAAGCAGATGCGTCCGCAAGAGATGAGTGGCCAGGTCTTTATCGCCCAGACGAAACCAGGGCTCGATGCCATAATATCGCTCGAGACTTTGCAGGGTGACAACTGTGTCACTTTCGATGCCCCAGCCGGCTGCCGGGTCGACCAAGCCCGATAGCGTATACATCAAGGTATCAAGGTCGGGACAGATTCTCAGGCCCAGGCTCCAAAAGTCGTCGCCCGTATTGACAATGAAGGTCAGCCGTTCTGGCGGTACTACCTGCAGCAGGCCGCTGGCCAATTTGGCGCCGCCGACGCCGCCGGTCAAGACTACTATGTTCTTCGCTAGCGCCACAATGTAATCGCTTCCCATGATTCCCGGCCGCGCTGGCGGGATTGCGCTGGATACCCCACTGTTATCATACCCTGAGCTTGCCAATCAGCGGGTAGATCCAGCACATCGGCGACCAGATCCTGGCAGAATAGCGGAGCGCACAACCAGCAGGCGCCTAAGCCCAGGCTGGCAGCCATAAGCAAGATATTTTGGCCGGCCATGGCAGTGCTTTGTTGCGCCATGGCCGCTTCATGGGCATTGCGCTGGTCGTCGGCATAGACATCCATATCGCGCAGACTCATGCAGAGCAAGATCAGAAGCGGGGCCGATGTTATCCGTTGGAATGATCGCGCAACATCCTTTTCGATGACGTCCAGGGGCAGGGCGTCATTTTGCAGGTCTTGGCGCAAGCGAGCGCCCATTTCCCGCGCAAGCAACTCCTTGGTGGACGAATCGACAATTGCTACAAATCGCCAGGGTTGCCGATTGTGAGCCGATGGCGCCCATGTAGCCGCTTGCAGAAGCTGCTCGATCTGGTACGGCGGGACAGGGTCGTCGAGGTAGCGGCGCAGCGAACGGCGCGAGCGCATGAAGTCCAGCAGAGCGCGGGGATTCATCGTCGATTCAGCGATAGAGATCATGCTCGGCCGAACGAATCATATCAGCCGCGCGACCGTGCCTTGCCGTCAAGTCCAGCCCTCGGACTACGACCGCCGGCAAACCTTCATCCGCTTCACCCGAGAGCAAATGAGCCGCCGAAGCGACCAGATCGGCATAAGCCAACTGCGTCACTTCCAGGACGCGGCCGTATAGATCGCGGCTGCCGCGCAAGTCTTTGACAGAGGGCAGACCGGCGGCGCCAATCGCCACGCCGACATTGCCTACGCGAAAGGCGCGGCCATGGGTGTCGCTGATGATTACAGCGACATCAATGCCGCAACGCTTCTTGACTTCGGCGCGAATCTCGGCGGCCGACTCGTCGGGCTCAAGCGGCAGAAGCAGCGCCGCCTCGTCTCCAGCTTCAATATTGCTTTGGTCCACGCCGGCATTGGCGGAGACGAAACCAAGCCGGTGCTCGGTTACCAGCACACCCTTGCGTTTGCGCGAAACGCACGTTGACTCTTGCAAGATGAGTTCGACCAGACGGGGATCTTTGTCCGTTTCAGCTGCCAGCATGCTGGCTTCCGTTGAGGCGCAAACTTCCGATAGGAGCACGTAGCGGCCTTCGGCTTTGGCAACGATCTTGGAGGCGATGACCAATACATCACCGCCGCGCAGGGCCAAACCGGCGGATGACGCCCGGGACAACATAATGCCGACGATATCATCGCCCGTACGAATCAAGGGGATATCAGGAATCGCGAAGGCCTTGAAGTTTGGCGCGCGATTCATACCTTCGAATCCAAGCCCGTAATGCGTATGCCGGCGCCCCGCACCTTGTAGGCTCGGTTGATATGCAGCAGTATCGGCGTCAATGACTCTGCCGCCACCGCATTCTTCAGCGGTCCGGCATCAATGCCCCGCATGCCAGCGGCTTTCACCAATTCGATGACCACCACTTTCGCATCGGCATCATCAGCGCAGACCAGCACATCGCAATCGACATCACGATCAAGCTGCTTGAGTTTGACGGCGCTGACATTTTGGAAGGCGGCGACGACAGTGACGGCTTCTCCCAGCAGCGCCTGCGCTTCCAAGGCGGCTGCCCCGCCGGCCGGCAGATTGACCGCCATAATATCGGGCGGTTGCAGGGGCACGGTCAGATCGACCAAGATTTTCCCGCGGCATCGTTCCCCGACGCTACTCAGCGTGGGCGCGTGGGCGCCATAAGGCACGCTCAATATGACAATATCGGCGGATACGGCGGCATCTTCATTGGCCATTCCAGTCAAATGCTCAGCACCGAGTTCGGCATTCATTTCCCGCGCGCGCGTTTTGGCTTTTTCTTCGGAGCGCGACCCGATAATGACGCGATAGCCCTTGAGCGCCCAACGCATGGCCAAGCCGGCGCCTTCATTGCCAGTGCCTCCCAGAATCGCCAACGTCTTCATACTTGCCTCGGTTTCATGCTGCTTGGTCGCATCAGGATTGTAAAGTATTCTCAGCGTTTCGCGTATACTTTTCCCAAACACTCGGCGCCAACGCCAGCGCTTCGGCAGCGATTTCGACCTCGTCCAGAGTAAGAAGCTCGCGGTCGCGCATTAATACTCGGCCGGCGCAGATGGTGCTGGTGACCATAGAGGCTTCGAAACCGAAGAGCAGATGCCAGGGCAGATTGCCAGCTGTCACAGGAGTGAAGGGTTGATAATCAACAAATATCAGATCGGCTACCGCCCCGGGCGCGATCTCGCCGATTGTCTCATCAAGGAAGAACTGCTGGATCAAGCGGGCGTTGTTGCGCCAGGCCATTTGGGCGATATTCATTCCATTGGCGCGGCGAGGATCACGATTGACGACCTTGTGCAATAGATAAGCCGCCTTCCACTCGGCCCACATATTGTTGCTGAACCCATCATTGCCCAGGCAAAGCTTGATGCCGGCCTCCAGCAGACCATCAATATCAGCGGCGCCCACGCCGTTGTTCATATTGGAACGCGGCTGATGACTGACCCATACGCCGCGATCACGCAAGATATCGCGCTCGGCGCTATCAATATGCACACAATGCGCCGCGATTGTTGAATCACGCCAAATGCCGTATTCATCCAGCCGCTCCACCACAGGCCGCCCGCTGCGGCCAAGGCTGTCCGCTTCGTCCGCCTCATGCTCGGCGACATGGATGTGAAAACCAGCCTCGGGAGCAATAGCGTCTGCGCAAGCGCGTAAGCTTTCATCGTTCAGTGTCAAGCTGGCGTGCAGACCAAATGTGCCACGGAGCCGCGAATGTCCTGACGCTGCCGCCATGAAGCGCAGATTCTCGGCAATGCCGGCCTGCATTTTGTCCATGCCGTCGCGGTCGGTGACTTCGTAGCAAAGGACCCCGCGCAGTCCAGCTGCGTCGACAGCGTCGCCGATGACATCGAGGCTGCCGTCGATAAAATTTGGACTGGCATGGTGGTCAACCAAACTCGTCGTGCCGTGCTTGATGGCGTCAACCAGGCAGACCAAGGCGCTGGCGCGCACACTCTCACGATCCAAGGCCTTGTCCAAGGGCCACCACAATTGCTGCAGGATTTGCGGAAAATCACGCGGGGCCGGACCGGGTATCGCCATGCCACGGGCGTATGCGCCGTAAAAATGGGTATGGGCGCAGATATTGCCGGGCATCACATATTGTCCGCGAGCATCGATAACCTCGGCCTCAGGATATTGTGATTCCAAATCCGCTCGCCTGCCGATCGCTCTTATCCGTCCATCGGCGATACCCAGCGCTTGACCAGCCAGAATGCGAGGATCGTCGCCCAAAGTAACGATGTTTGCGTTTACGATAAGCAAGTTTGACATTTGCCGTCGCCTCCAAAACTTCAACTGCGCAGCGCGTGATGAACGCGTTTGACATAATAATCGGAAGCGCTGTACAAGTCGATGATCGTCTCGGCGCTGACGAAACGGTCCCAGGTCGTGCGGATGAAGCTGATGGAGCGCGCCGGCAAATTGGCTATCGGCGGGTCTCTTGGCACCAGGTCGCGGAATTGCACCTTGTAATAGATTTCGTTGGACCGCTTGTCTTCGTCGGGCAATAAATCGCTGCGGCGGGCCAGCTCCAAGCCAGTGACGCGGGCGAAATAGGCGATGGTGCCGCTCTCTTCGCAAAATGGTTTTCCGCTTAGGAACAAAGCGATGTATTCGGCGTTCAATCCGCGCGGCAGCTGACGCTGTGGAATACGATACCAGTTCTGCAGGCGAGCGAGTTGAAAGTCTTTCTTGCGTTTTATTACTCCGACCAGCACTCTGTCGTCAGCGTACATCTTCTAACCCGTGATTTTCGCTTACCCTGCGCGCTGCGCCAACAGGCGTTTGTCTATCTCGGCCACGCGCTCCTGATGGCTGGTCCACCAGGTCGGATCGCGCTGGGCGTCTAGCTCGGCGACCGTCTTGCCCTGTTGCTCAACCCAGGTGTAATACTTGAGGTTGTGCCAGCGCTCGCGTGACTCGCGACAGCCTTCCATTACCCAATCTGTGCCGTCGCGATGATAGACCCCATCGACGATGGCTGTGGCCCGCGCCTCGTCCAGGGGACCATGCTGACGCCGCAGCTGAGCCATTACCGAGCCATAACGTTCCATGGCGTCGGTGGCGACTGTCACGACGACATCATCGCTGCCCATTTGGTAAAATTTGGCAGTCTTGATGGCGCCAATAATATTGCAGATGCCGCTGATACCCAAGGCGCGCGAGAGTTGCCGCACCATCGCTTCATCCAGGCCGCAGCGCTTGTGCAATACCTCGCGCCCAGCCTCTTCCGCCAGGACTCGCAGCCCGTTCAGGGCATCCATATCATCAATCGCCATAAGCGCATCCATATTAAATACATTATGGATCCAGGTCACGTGTTTGTCGCCAATCCCCTGGATCTCATGGGCGCCATAGCCATTATTGTAAAGGGTCGGGCATTGGATCGGCTCCAGACCGACGATTTTATGATCGTGCCAGACTTGCTTGAGACGGTCGCCGGCGGCGATGGTGCCGGCGCTGCCTACCGCCGAAACAAAGGCGGATATCTTGCCCGCCCCTATACCTTCTTCCTGCAATTCAGCCGCCAACTCCACCAAGGTGTTGCCCGTCACATGATAATGAAAACGGTAATTGCCCATGACTTCGAATTGGTTAAGTACGCGTATCTGCGGATCGCTGCCGCTCAGGCGCTTGACCTCATCGTAGATTTCTTTGACATTGCTCTCGCTGCCGGCCGTGCGGATGATGCGGGCGCCGTAACGCCTGATGCGGTCGAAGCGTTCTTGGCTCATTTCCTCCGGCAGTACCACAATGCTGTCATATTCCATTCGGCAACCGATAAAGGCGCCGCCGATGCCATAATTTCCGGTCGAGGGCCAGACCAAGGTATGTACATTTGGATCAACCTCGCCCAGCAACTGCTCTTCCAGCAGGACCGAGTAAGCGGCCCCGACCTTGTGGCTTCCCGACGGAAAGCGCATGCCATAGATCAAGACGATATTAGCGTCAACACCAGTGAGTTCACGGGGCAATACAAGATGGTAGACGCGGTCCTGCGGATCGCGCCAGGTGATATTGTAAAGATTCAAAGGATTGAGCGGGTCGTTTTCCAGGGCGGCCAAGGCATCTGCGCGAACGGCTGGATCGATTGTCTGCGGGTGCAGCATTTCTTCAAAGCTGGGACCAGTAACCATCCTGCTCTCCTCATTCGGCGTCGGGCGCGTCATCTTCCATAAGATTCAATTGTCGTTCCAGCAGGCGCATTTCGTTTAGGATTTCGCTGCGTTGCCGCGCCCACTCGCGATAAAGACGCAGATCCTGCGCCGACATGTCTTCGCTTTTGCCCTTGTTGGCCATGATCAATTCATCAATACGGCTGTCGATGGCTTCATAATCTTCCACCAATTGCCGATACTGACGAACCAGCTCCAGGTCCTTGCCTTCAGACGCTGTCATGGCCCGCCACCTCCGCCGGCTCTTGCTCCGCCAGGTCGGCTGTTGCAGATTCCTGATTGGCAGCTAAACCCGCGCGCTGACTCGGCGCTTGCGGCTCGCTTAGTCCAAAAGTTGACGCCACGACATATAGCGGGCGATCGCGTGATTCGTCATAAGTTCGCGCCACATATTGACCGATGATGAAGAGGAAGAATAACTGAAAAGAACTTAGCAGCAGGAGCAGGATGATCGTGGTCGCTTGCCCGCCGAAGAATTCCGCGCCCAAAGCCAGTCGCAGTCCTGAGATCACAACACCGACTAGCAGCGACGCTATCGCCAGAAAAAAACTGATATAAATCATAATTTGCAACGGGAAAAAAGAAAAGCTGGTGACAGCATCCAGGCCAAAGGCGATCATTTTGCGCAGCGGATATTTCGTCTCACCCCAAACGCGCTGCTCCCGCGAATATTCGACGCCTGTCTGCTTATAGCCGACCCAGCCGGTCATGCCGCGGACGAAGCGATGATGTTCGCGCATTTGGCGCAGCACACTGGCCACCCGCTCATCCATGAGCCGAAAGTCGCCTGTGTCAACTGGAATATCGATATCGGTAATGCGGTGGATTAAGCGATAAAATAACTTGGCGCTTAGACGCTTCCAAAAACTTTCGCCTCGGCGTTCGGCGCGCACGGCGTAGACCACTTCGTAGCCTTCTTTCCATTTTTTAATCAAGCGCGGAATAACGGCCGGCGGATCTTGAAGATCGGCATCGATTAATATCACCGCTCGCCCTCGCGCATAATCAACACCGGCTGTGACCGCGATTTGATGACCAAAATTCCGCGCGAAACTGATCAACCGCAGACGCGAATCTCCTTCAACTAATTGTAGCATTATATCATGCGAGCCATCGCTGCTTCCGTCGTTTATCAGCAGCAATTCCCAGCTTTCGCCAGTGGTTTCCAGCGCTGCCTTGACCTCTTGATAGAAGCGCCGCAGGTTGCCTGCTTCGTTATATACCGGCGCGACGATCGAATAAACCGGCCGCGCGCTCACAGCAGCCCCGCGCCTTTCAAAGCCGTTCTGACGGCGTCGATATCGGCGGCAACCCGCATTCCGCCCGCCACTGACTCACGGGCGCGAGCGATGTCTTTTAAGCCGTTGCCGGTGCTTACCAGGCAAACACTTTCATCCGGGTCGATAATCCCCGTTTGCTGTGCCCGCTCCAAACCGGCGAAGGTCGCCGCCGCGGCTGGCTCGGCGAAGACACCGCATAATTTCGCCATTTTCGGGATCGCCGCTAGAATTTGCTCGTCTGGGACAGTGACAAAGGCGCCGCTTGTCTGGCGCACAGCGCGCAGTGCTTTGGCGCGATCGCGCGGCAATTCCGCCGCGATACTGTCGGCGATGGTAGTTGCCGGTTGGCGGTGAACGTTTTCTGCTGACAATCCGGCCGCGAATGCCTCGGCCAATACAGCGCTGCCTTCGGCCTGGACACCGATCAAGCGAGGCACGTGGTTGATCCAGCCCAATTGAATTAGATCGCAGAAGCCTTTGTGGATGCCACTTATGATACTGCCGTCGCCGACGCTAACTGCCACCACATCGGGCAGCTGCCAATTCAATTGCTCGGCGATTTCCAAGGCGACGGTCTTTTTTCCCTCGGTAGTAAAGGGGTTGACACCGGTATTGCGCGAATACCAGCCTTGGTCCCGGCAGATCACCATGCAGAGCTCGAAGGCATCGTCATAGGACCCGTCTACGAGCAGGACTTTGGCGCCATAGACCAGCAATTGAGCGATCTTGGCTGAGGGCGCGCTGGCGGGAACAAAGATGACCACATCGATCTCCGACAATGAAGCGCCCAGCCCGGCCAAAGCCGCAGCGGCATTCCCCGTGCTGGCCGTGCTCACGATGCTGTAATCAGCCTCGAGCGCCCGCGCCAGTACCAGGGCGCTCGCGCGATCCTTCAACGAACCGGTGGGATTGGCGCCATCGTCTTTAACCCAAACGCGGGATAGTCCCAGGTCCTCGGCTATGCGTGGCGTCTCGTACAGCGGTGTCCCGCCCACCGCCAGCGGAGGCACAGCGCTTTCGGGACTTAGCGGAAGCAGCTTGCGGTAGCGCCAGCAATCCGTCCGACCTGATGCGCCCAAGGCGTCGCGGTCAAGCTCCGCCCGCAATGCCTCATAGTCATACAGAATATCCAAGGTGCCGACTTCGCCGTGCTCGGGGCAGGTACCGTCGACCTCATCAACGGCAAAGCTGCAATCGCCAATGACACAGCGAAGTTGTCTGATTTCCGCCATCACATTTTTGTCATCATACGTATATTTCAACCCGTCGCGGGTGTCCGACTTTAGCTCGGCTCATCCACTGCCGCCAGGGACGATTTGCGTTCCTGTCTCCCCGTGCAAGGCGCGTGTGATATTGGGCGGATTGGTGATAATCGCCCGCGGTCCGCCGCTATGCACAAAGTCGATCGCCGCTTCGATCTTGGGATACATGCTGCCGCGCGCAAAATGTCCCTCAGCAAGATAACGTCTGGCGTCTTCCAATGTCACAGTATCAAGCTGCCGCTCTTGCGGCGTATTGAAATTCAGACAGACCCGTTCGACGCCGGTGGAGATCACCAGCAGGTCGGCGCGCAGTGTCTGGGCCAGGTTGCTGCTCGCGCGGTCTTTGTCAATGACAGCATCAATTCCGCGCAGACTGCCGAATTCGTTGCGTACGACCGGTACGCCGCCGCCGCCGCAGACGATGACGATATAACCAGACAGCACCAGCGCCTGAATCGCGTTGATTTCATTGACGACCAGAGGCTTGGGCGAAGCGACAACGCGCCGCCAACCGCGTCCGGCGTCTTCCATCACATGCCAGCCTTCGTCAGCCGCCTGCCGCGCTTCATCTTCGGTCAGGAAACCACCGACTGGCTTGTCCGGATTGTCAAAGGCTGGATCGTCCGGATCGACGCGCATTTGAGTAATGATAGTCGCCACGGTGTGATTCATGCCGACGCGCCGCAGTGAATTGTCCAATGCCTGTTGCAGCATATAGCCGATGCTGCCCTGCGTATCAGCCACGACCAGGTCGAGCGGCACCTCGTGGATACCCGCTACTCGCTTGGCGATCTCGGAGCGGTTCATGATATAGCCGACTTGCGGACCGTTGCCGTGCGTCATGACCACCTGCCAGCCATCAGCGATCATATCGGCGACATGGCGGCAACTTTCGCGCGCCGCCTCCCATTGACTGTCGATGTCCGGATCGCGCGGATCAGGTATCAGCGAATTGCCGCCTATGGCCACCACAACCAGTTTATCTATCATTCTCGGCGTCTCTCATGTAAGTAAAAATCTCGTTTTCGTTCTCACAGCCAGCCCTGCCTGGATCATCGACCGGCGGCGAGGATCACTTGGTCCTTAGCGCATGGTCAATGCCATGGTTGCCTTTTGCACGTGCAGGCGATTCTCCGCTTCGTCGTATACCACACTCTGGGGACCGTCAATCACGCTGTCTGTCACTTCGATATTGCGGTCGGCCGGCAGGCAGTGCATGTAGATCGCGTTGTCGTTCGCCAGCGCCATCCGCCGGTCATCGGTGATCCAGTCGGTGTACTTGGCGCCAATTTCCGCCGAAGCCGACTCGTCTTCGGTCGTCAGCCAACTGCCCCAACTCTTGGGATAAAGAATATCGGCGCCGGCGAAACCGGCATCAAAATCATCAACGATTTCAAAAGATCCGCCGTGTTCGCGTGTATTCTCCTTCGCTTGCTCGACGATATCGGGCATCAACTTGTATTCTGGCGGTCGCGTCAGGCGCACATTCATGCCAAAACGAGACATCAGCAAGACCAGGCTCTGCGGGACGGAAATGGGCTTTTGGTAACTGGAAGCGTAGGCCCAACTGATATTAATTGTCTTTCCTCGCAGGTCGCGGCCAAACTTCTCTTGCATCGTCATCAAATCAGCCAAAATCTGAAAGGGATGATAAATATCGCACTGCATATTCAGCACGGGCACGCGGCTGGCATCCGCCACTGCATTTATATAAGCGTTGCCGAAGTCCCAGTCACACTGGCGAATGGCGATGCCGTCTGTGTAACGTCCGACAATCTCGCCGATTTCCTTGGCTGTATCGCCATGGCTGATTTGAGTGGTCGTGTGGTCAATGAACTGGGCATGCCCGCCCAATTGCGCCATGCCGGCTTCGAAGCTGATCCGCGTACGTGTGCTGGTGAAGAAGAAGAGTAATGCCAGCACTTTGTCGCGCAGGTAAGCATGTGGTTCGCCCAGCGCGCGCTTGCGTTTCAAGTCCCAGGCGACATCAAGCAGTGTTTCAATCTCTTCTCTCGACCAATCCTGGGTGCTGATGAGGTCACGACCTCGGAGATCCGTCTGCATCGTTTACTCCCTGTTATATATCATATACCCAAGCGCAGCGCGAGCGCCTAAGGTCACGACAATTATTGATCGACCTACACCTTCAAGCGTCCGCCGCGTCATTTAGCATTTGCCGAAGTATGGCCGGGAATAGTGCATACCATTCGGTAGAGCGCACCACATCTTCAAGCGGCACTTGATCCAAAACCGTATGGGCATGGATTTCGTTGCCCGGCGCGAAACCGATGCTGGGGATACCGGCTTTACCCGCCCAATAGATGCCATTGGTGGAGAAATCCCACTTGCCAGTGTCAACCGGACCGTAGAGGACCTCGGCCGCCGCCAAACCCGCTTTGACTATGGGCTCATCTTCTGCGTATGCCCATGCGGGATAAATCTTTTCCAGCGGAAAGACGAAGCCGGTGTAACTTGGCTCGTCGTAAACGAGGATTTCCGCCTGGATATCGTCGCGAGCCCCGATTATCTCTCGCAGCCGCTGCAATTCAGCCTGCGGTTCTTCACCGAAAGTGATGCGCCTATCGACATAAATCGTGGCTTCATCCGGAACCGCATTGATGCTCGGTGTCTTGACTTCCATATCGGTCACAGTAATCCGACCATGGCCCAGAAATTCATGGTCGCCTAATTCCGGTTCGATATGGCTTAAGCGCTCGATGATAGGCAGCAGTTTGTAGATAGCGTTGTCGCCCAGATAATTGCTGGCGGCATGGGCGCTCTTGCCCTTGGCTACAATCTTGAATTCCACCCGGCCCTTGTGGCCGCGGTAGATCTGCATCTTTGTCGGCTCGCCGATGACAACAAAATCGGGCTTGATGCCTTCGGTCTGGACAAAGGCATGCGGCGCCTGTCCATCATTCCATTCTTCCATGTTGCCAAAATAATAGCAGGTGTAGCCCTCCAGCAAGCCGAGCTCGCGAGCCAGCGCCAAGCCATAGATCATGCCCGGTGTGCTGCCCTTTTCATCACAGGCGCCGCGGGCGTAAAGGATGCCATCTTCGATCTTCCCAGCAAAGGGATCCCAGTTCCATTCGTCAGGATCGCCGATTCCTACCGTATCAATATGGCTGTCGTAGAGCATGATCTTTTCACCATCACCAATGCGACCAACGATATTGCCCATCTTGTCCCAAAAAACCTCGTCGAAGCCCAGCTTGCTCAATTCTGCCGCGATACGTTCACCACAGGGTTGTATCTGATTGTTCATGCTTGGAATGGCGCAGATTTCACGCAGGAAACTTATGATGTCCTGTCGCTGTGTTTCGACGCGGCCGCGCAAGGCCTGTATTCGACTGTGGTCTACCATATTCAACCCTGCAATAACTAACGACGGTCAAGGGAAGTACTTTAGCGAAATTTACCGAAAAATACAGGCGTTTTTAGACAAAAAGGTCAACTAATTTGAATTCATCGACATCCACCAATCCCATATCGGTCAATTTGAGTTTCGGAATTACTTCCAAGCCCATGAAACTCATGACCATGAAGGGATCGCTCATCCGGTTTCCCAGCTCGCGCACCGCTATGATCATTCGGTCATAGTCTTCGCGCACATCTTCGATCGGCGAATCACTGAGCAAGCCTGCGATGGGCAGGGGCAAGCGCGCCAGGACTTGATCACTATCGGCGAGCGCCAGACCGCCGCCCATAGCCACGATAGCTTCGACGGCAGTTTTCATGCTGATATCGTCAACGCCAATGACGGCCAGATTGTGATGATCATGCGCTACAGTTCCGGCGATCGCGCCGCGTTGCAGGCCGAATCCCTTGATGAATCCCAGACCGATATTTCCGCTCGCCCGATGACGCTCCACCATGGCGAATTTCAGAATATCACGTTCAACATCACTTACGGCAAGCCCGGCGACGATTCTGGCAGGCTCCGTCAAAAGCTCGGTCACCACCTGATCTTTGATCGTGCCAATGACGCGGATGTTTTCGCTTGTAGCAGGCACTTTGAAGTCCAGCGCGGATGTCGCGACATTAATCGTGCTGCGCAAATCAATACTGCGAGACGCCGGGCTGTCGACCACCATCTCACCGGCCTGCGCGACCAAAACGCCGCCGCGATAAACTTGCTCCGGCACGAAGTTTCGCAGGTCGCTTACGACCAGCAAATCAGCATATTTGCCGGGGCCCAGGGCGCCATATTTCTTCAGGCCGAAGTGGCGCGCCGTATTGTAGCTGCCCATGCGAATCGCAATTAGCGGATCAATCCCGGCGCCGATGGCAGTCCGCACCATATAATCGATCGAGCCTTGGTCGATCAGATCAGCCGGAATGCGGTCGTCGGTGCAGAAGCAGATGGCGCCATGATTTTCGCGCGTGATCAGGGGCAACAAAGGATTAAGATTGCGCGTTGTAGTGCCTTCACGCACAAGTATGGTCAAGCCGAGGCGCAGTTTCTCCAGGGCTTCGGCGACCGTGGTGCATTCGTGTTCGCTTTGTACGCCCGCAGCGACATAGGCGTTCAGCATGGGGCCGGTCATGTCGGGCGCGTGACCGTCCAGCGCCAAGTGATCGAAAAGTGTAATCTTGTCGAGCATGCCTTCGTCGCCAAGAGCAACACCCGGATAATTCATGAGTTCCGCCAAACCCAGCACCCAGGGATGGTTGACCAGTTGCGCCAGATCTTCCGCCTCCAAGCGCGCGCCCGATGTCTCCATTTCGGTTGCCGGAACGCAGCTTGATGCCATCACATACATATTCAACAGGCCGTTTTTCGCCCGCTCCAGCATATAGCGCATCCCTTCCAAGCCCAGCACATTGGCGATTTCATGCGGGTCGGTTACGACAGTCGTTACGCCGTGTGGCAGAACAGCGCGGGCGAACTCCGGCGGAGTTACCAAGCTGCTTTCTATATGGACGTGAGCGTCAATCAGACCGGGCGTCACGTATTTTCCCGCCAGGTCAAGTTCGCGCTTCCCTCGATATCCGTCGCCCAGCGCCACCACATGGCGATCGTGAATCACTATATCGGTGATATAGATTTCGCCGCTGATGACATTGACCAGATTGCCATTCCGCAGGACGAGGTCGGCCGGAAGCTCTCCGCGCGCCGCCGCCAATCGATCAACAATGGACATACCCCGCCTCCAATTGCCGCATTACATCCTAAGCTCCAGATTAGGTCTCGCCGCGAATCAACTGCGCCGACAGCCTATTATGTTCTTCAATCAGGCGCGGCAACTCGATTGTACGCAATATCCCGTCTTCCACAATGATTTGTCCATTGATTATGGACAAATCCACGTTTGGCGGCTGACAAAATATCAGCGCCGCCAAGGGATCGTGAAGGGCGCCGGCCAGCGCTATCTGGTCAAGCCGAAAGGCAATGATATCAGCCGACATACCAATGGCTAAGCATCCGATATCGTCCCGGCCCAGGACGCTTGCCCCGCCTAGCGTCGCCATCTCCAAGGCCTCGCGCGCAGACAGGGCGGCCGGATTGCCCAGGGCGCGTTGCAGCAGTACAGCCTGGCGCGCTTCGCCAAGCAAATGCCCGCCGTCGTTCGAAGCCGAGCCATCGACGCCCAAGCCCACCTTGACGCCGTAATTGAGCATTTGCCGTATCGGCGCGATGCCGGAAGCCAAACGCATATTGGAGGACGGGCAATGACAGACGCCGGTGCCGCTGCGGGCGAAAAGGCCAATCTCGTTTTCGCTGAGCTTGACACAGTGAGCGTACCAGACATCATCGCCGACCCAGCCGACATCTTCGGCGTATTGACCGGGATCTGCGCCGAAGTGTTCGCGACTATAGGAGACATCGTTGTCATTTTCCGCCAGGTGTGTATGCAGATGAACACCGTATGCGCGCGCCATCGCGGCTGATTCGCGCATCAACTCGACCGTTACGCTGAAGGGCGAGCAAGGCGCGACCACAATTCTCAGCATCGCTTGCGGCGCTGGATCGTGCCAGGTTTCGATGAGCCGCCGCGTATCGCGCAATATGTCCGGCTCGTGCTCGACCAGGCGGTCAGGTGGCAAGCCGCCGGCGCTTTCGCCCAGACTCATGCAGCCCCTCGCCGCATGGAAGCGGATGCCTGTTTCTTTCGCGGCGCGAATCTGATCCTCGAGCCGCACATCGTTGGGGTAGATATAGTGATGGTCGCTGGCGGTGGTGCAGCCGGAAAGCAGCAACTCCGCGATGGCCAATTTGCTGGCTATGTAAAGATGCTCGCCGCGCAAGCCTGACCAAATCGGATACAGTGTACGCAGCCACTCAAATAGCTCATCATCTTGCGCCAGGACGCGGGTCAAGCTCTGATACATGTGGTGATGAGTATTGACCAGACCCGGCAGAACAATGTGCTTCGATAGATCAATGACACGATCTGGATTCGGCTCGGGCGCTAGCTCGCTTGAGCTTCCGAGCGCAGCGATTGTACGACCGCGCAGCAATACCCAAGCGTTCGACAATTCGCGACGGTTTTCGTCCATGGTCGCCAGCGCGCGTATGTTTTTCAAAAGAAGCGTCGTCATCGGAAAGCAGCCACCCATCGCGCAATCATTTTGATTCTTTACGCCTGTTCTCGGTTCAGATTATTCCCGCTTCCGGCAACGACCGTATCTAAATGCTCAGACCTTGAGACCTTGACTGCGCTGCGCCGCCTTAAGCGTATTAGCCAGCAGCATAGTGATTGTCATGGGACCTACGCCGCCCGGCACCTTGCTTATGTGGCCGGCCACTGCCACCGCCGATTCAAATTCAACATCGCCGACATAGCGATAGCCTTTCTCGGCTTGCGGGTCCGGCACGGAATTGGAACCAACATCAATGACGATGGCGCCGGGCTTCAACCAGTCGCCTTTGACAAATTCCGGGCGACCGACGGCCGCCACAACAATATCAGCGCGCTTGACCACAAGCGGCAGGTCTCGCGTCCGGCTATGGCATATTGTCACGGTGGCGTTGGCGTTGGTCAGCATCAGCGCTACCGGCAAGCCAATAATGTTGCTGCGCCCGATTACGACCGCCTCGGCCCCTTCTATTTCCGCGCCCGTCTCCTTGATAAGCAGCATAGTTCCCGTTGGCGTGGCCGGCGTGAAACTCGGCTCGCGCCCGCGCATGCCCAAGCGACCCAGATTTATCGGATGAATGCCATCGACATCTTTCGCCAGGCTCAGCTCGTTGAGTACTGCCTCTTCGTTTATATGATCCGGCAAAGGCAATTGCGCCAAGATGCCGTGAATCGTTGGATCGGCGTTGAAGCCGCGAACGGCGTCTTGCGCCTCGGCCTGCGTTGCTGAGCCCGGCATGATCTCGGCTTTTGAGTTTATGCCGACCCGCTCGCATGCGCGCCGTTTCATCCGCACGTACATGGCGGAAGCCGGGTCATCGCCGACCAGAACGACACCTAGTCCCGGCGCGAGTCCCGACTTTGCCGCAAAGTCCGCGGCTGCATAGCCAATTTCGCCTTGAAGGCGTTTTGCTACCGCCCGACCATCGATAATCTCCGCCGGCATGCTACTTTCCTTTCTTCATCATTCGCATTGCGGTCATTCGTCAAAAACTTTGCGCGCCAGCAAGAGCCGCATTGCTCACGGGCCCTATCGCCAAGTGACCGTTCTACCACAGCGAGAACTTATGCCGCGCGCATGCAAAACTAAAGAGCTGCCTCGTCAAAAGAGCGGCGCGCCGCTTTTGAGAAATCTGTCCATTGGCTATGGAGAAGGGTCATCGTACTTGCTACACTTAGGCGCATGATTCTCTGCTGTTAGGATAACACACTGTGAGCGCTTGTGAGCCATTTCCGGGCGTAATATTCGTGATGATTGGCCCAGGCGGCGCCGGCAAGAACGCGCTCATGAAGGCGCTTGTAGCCGAGTTCAGCCAGGTGCGGCAACTGGCGACAGCCACCACACGGAAGATGCGCGCCGAAGAAAAGCAGGGCCGCGAGCATCTCTTTCTCAGCCGAGCCCGGTTTACCCAGATGATAGAGCGAGATGAGCTGCTCGAATATCAGGAGGTGACGCCGGGCAAATACTATGGTATTCCGCGCCAGACAGTCGTTGAGGGACTGGCCAAGGGAGCTGTCCGTATCGCTGACATCGAAGTTTTGGGCGCGAAAATTCTGGCCGAAGCTTTTGCGCAGAATGTTGTGCGTATTTTTGTCACGGTACCTGGCGCGCAGATATCGCAGCAGTTAGCAGTTCTAAAGACGCGGATGCTTGAGCGCGCCGACCAAAACACGGATGTCGAAGAGCGGCTGCATCGAGCGAAAACGCTGGAATTGCCCTATCAAGACGAATGCGATTATGTCGTAGTGAATGACGAGCTGGCATTGGCGATCCGCTGTACGCGTTCGATTGTCGAGCGGGAACTGCATGCGCGCGGATTGTTGGGAGCGGCGCCATGAACACATTGGCACAGCATCACCGGGCGCTTGGCGCGCGCTTGGCGCCGGACCAGATTCCCCTGCACTACGGTGATTTGGCAGCCGAATTCGAATCAGCCTTGAGCGCTGCCATCGTGCTGGATCGTTCGCACGAAGGGCGACTCCTCTTAAGCGGGCGCGACTGCCTGACCCTGGTCAATCGCATGTCGACCAATGATATCGCCGCGCTGAAAATGAATGGAGGCTGCGCGACAGTTTTCACCAAAGCCAATGCGCGAATTCTTTACAGAGCTGTTTGCCTCCGACGGCCGGAAGGCTTGCTGCTCATCAGCGAAGCGGGGCAAGGCGCTGAACTAGCGGACTTCTTGCGACGCAACATATTTTTCGGCGATCAGGTTGCCGTACATGATCTCAGCCGGGCGACGGCGCAATTCGCCATTCACGGCCCAAGCGCCGGCGCCGTCATCAGCGCGCTGGATGAAGGTCTCGCGGATATGCCCATCATGGGAAGCGCGCTTGCAGAACTTGCTGGCTGCCAGCTTACCGTAACGCGGCGCAAAAGGTTAAGTGGCGAGCACTGGCTCATCATCTGCCCGGCGGAGAAAGCCGGCATAGTTCATCAACATCTACTGCTACTTGGCGCATCGCTGGGTATCAAGCCCGCCGGTTCCCTGACCTACAATGCCTTGCGCATTCGCAGCGGCAGACCGGCTGGACTTGAGTTGTCGGCGGATTACCTTCCGCTGGAAGTCGGATTATGGGACGAAATCAGTTTCAGCAAAGGCTGTTACACCGGTCAGGAAATTATCGCCCGTATGGAGAGCCGAGGGCGGCTTGCCAAAACCATCGTAAAACTTGATCTGGCGCGCATGGTCACTACACCGGCAGCAATAACGGTCAGCGGCAGAGGCATCGGTGTGTTGACCAGCAGCGTTGCAGCGGCCGACGGCGCAATCTACGCGCTGGCCGTCATCAAGCTAGATTTCGCTCGGCCCGGCAACGACTTAAGCGTTGGACAAGAAATGGCGCCAGCGCAGGTCAAAAACTTGGCAGGTATTCAACCGCCTTTTGTGCAGTTACTCCAGGAGCAATAATCGGCGGCAGCGCGCCTCGGGCGGGATTAGTCCAAGGCCGGTGGCGGCCTGTCAAAGAATAGCGCCCACCACAATTCCCAATTCTCTGGCTCGGGCAATGTAGTTTCAAAATCGACCAAGCGTCGAGTTGACACGGGCGCCACATCTTGAATTCCGACGCCCTGGGGAAAAATCAAGATTTCGCCGTCCCGTATCATTTTGCCTTCGTCGCGCGCCCAGAATTCCACGTAAGCATCGCTCTTGACATAATTCAGTTCCGCAGTCAACGCCTGCTGGTCGCCGAGCAACGCCTCGATTTCGCGCAAGAATTCATCATGGATACGACCGAGATCACGATCCAGTTTAATGCGGCTGCTAAAATTCAAGGCCAGGATAAGTCCTATCGTCAAGGCGACCGCCAGCATGAGCTGTATGCTGGTCAAGCGGCCGCCCATGCCGTCCCGCCGCGCCGCGCCCGAATCCGTAACGCTGCTTATACTCGCTTCTGCCATTGGTTGAAGGTCGCTCGTACCCGCCTGGTCACCACTATCTTATTATCAGCGTCACGAATCCGCCAGCGCAGGCGTAGGGCAATTGAGGCAAGCGGCCGCGTCCTAAGTGTGGCCGCGCCTGCGTAAACTGACCCGCATTTTGCTTGACGATGGCAAAAAGCAAGCTGATGCCTTTCGAATGCGCGGACGGGCTACCGATAATGAGTGACAAGTCGCGTAAGAATGGCGATGCCGCTGGAAAAAGAAAACTCGGTGTATCCACCGAGCTCAGAAGATGCCGAAGGTGGGAGTCGAACCCACACTCCCCGAAGAGAACTACGCCCTGAACGTAGCGCGTCTGCCAATTCCGCCACTTCGGCAAGCTAGTAGTCAGCAGTATAGTCGTAACCACTCGAAAGTCAAGATTCCGCTCAAAAAAGAATCGCCACTGCGGGCTCTACCATATTGGCTACAGTCAGCCGGAGTCTGCTCCGGTCTAGCGCAACTTGTAGTGTATGTCTGAAGTGTTGCGCAGCCGCAATGCTGCCTGTTCCGGTGTAATATCGCGCTGTGCTTCCGCCAGCATTTCGTATCCGACCATGAACTTTTTGACGGTGGCCGAGCGCAAAAGCGGCGGATAGAAGTGGGCGTGCAGCTGCCAGTGACTGCTGTCCTCGCCGGTATAGGGCGCGCCGTGCCAACCCATGGAATAGGGAAATGACACTTCAAACAGGTTGTCATATTTGACTAGCAGCTGTTTCAATATCTGGGCCAGGTCAGCGCGTTGCGCGTCATTCAAGTCGGACAGACGCCGCGCCGGTCCCTTCGGCAAAAGCAAGGTTTCGAAGGGCCATATCGCCCAGAAGGGCGTCACTACTAACCAGCTTTCATTCTCGACCACCAGTCTTTCGCCGTGATTCAGCTCCTGCCGGGCATAATCCAATAGCAGGTTGCCGGAGTTTCCTTCGAGATAGCTGCGCTGTTGGCTGTCTTCCTTTGTCGGAATTGTGCCCGGCGTGTCGGTGGCCCAGATCTGCCCATGAGGGTGAGGATTGGAGGATCCCATCAGAGCGCCGCGATTCTCAAAGACCTGGACCCAACTGAAGCGTTCGCCCAACTCAAGCGTCTGCTGCGCCCAGAGATCGACCACCAGCCTGATTTCCGGCAGCGACATCTCAGCCAGCGTGAGGTCGTGGCGTGGCGAAAAGCAGATCACTCTAGCGTCACCACGAACCGCCTTGAGCTTAAAAAGTGGATCATGGCTCGGATCCACCTCCGGCGCCTGCGGCAATACGGCGGCGAAGTCGTTCACGAAGACGAAGGTCGATTTATAGTCCGTATTGCGCTCGCCATTTGCGCGAATGTTGCCGGGACAGAGATAGCAATCCGGGTCGTATCGCGGACGTTCGTCGAGCGCTCGTTTTTCGTGGCTCCCCTGCCAGGGGCGTTTTGTGCGATGCGGCGAGACCAGAATCCATTCGTCTATAAGCGGATTGTAGCGGCGATGGGGATGTTCGCTGATCTCGAATTTCATCAGTCAGTCTCTGATTCGCGCGCAACCGTGGCTCAGCACAACCGCGTCGCGTTCCTCGACTTTGGTCCGGAAGCGGACTTCGCTGGCATTGAGCCGCCACATCTCCGTGATCAATGTCTCGCCCGGAAAGACGTGATAGGAAAAGCGGGCGTCGATGCCGGCCATGCGCCGGGCATCATTAGCGCAGAAGTGCTTCAGGACGGCGCGGGCAGCAAAGCCGTAAGTGCAGAGACCGTGTAAGATCGGCCTTTCGTATCCACCGATGGCCGCCATTTGCGAATCGGCGTGCAGAGGGTTGGCATCTCCCGCAAGGCGGTACAACAACGCCTGCTGCTGTAAGGTCTGCTCAATATGGCTGACATCGGCCGGGCGATCGGGCATAGCTACTTTGCGACTCGTTCCGCGCTCCCCGCCGAAACCACCGCTGCCGCGAATAAATACTGAGGTCTGCGCCAGCGCCAACGGCGTACCATCTTGATCGCAGCTGTTAACATCGACGATCAGCAGCAATCCACTGCCCTTGTCGTGGATATCGGCGATGGTCGCGATAGACCTTACAGTTGCCCGGCGCGGCAACGGATTGTGGAGGGTCAATTTCTGCTCGCCATGGACCAACATCATAGGATTGTATTTGATGTCCGCGATGTTTCCGCCGAGCAAGAGACTGATCAAGTCCTTGGCGAAAATAACTGCATAAGTAGGCAGGACTTGGAAATTGCCGCTCAGTTCATAAACAAATTTTAGTTCATCAGGATCAAGAGGGTCTGTCGGCGCGCCAATGCCCAGTGCATACAGCACCGCATCGCGCTCGCTATACGAGACGCTTGTCCGCGCCAATTCGAGACCGATGGCCCCTTTGACAGTCTCCAAGGAAGGAGGCGGCATCTACGAAATCCTTGTCTCGCCCACCCGATCAACTCTTCTGTAGCGGGCAGATTATAGCGACGAAGGAAAGCGCGCGCAGCTAAGACTAGCAAGCTCCGCGCAACGCCGCTCAAATAGGCTCAGCCCTTGACCGCGCCTTGCGTCAAACCGCCGACAATCTGATCCTGCAAGGACAAATAGATGACCAGGCTCGGCAGCGCGCCAATGACGGCGCCGGCGGCAAAAACGCCCCAGTCTTGACCGAAGGTGGCGCTGATGAACTGCCACAAGCCAACCATAAGGGTCCAGCTGTCTTTATCGCGCAGCAAGACGCGAGCCAGCACGAATTCGTTATAGATGCCGACGAATGACAAGATGCCGACTACTACCAGCACGGGCCGCACCAGCGGGAAGATCAAGCGCCAATAGATCTGCCAGTGATTGGCGCCATCGACCATGGCCGATTCATCGATATCGCGCGGAACAGAATCGAAGAAGCCCTTCATCAACCAAATATTGATGCCCATGGCCCCGCCGACATACACCAGGATCAAGCCGCCGGCCGTGTTCAAGCCGAGAAATGGAATGTGATTGCCGATCTGCTGCAACATGAGGAAGATCGCAACCATGGACAGAAGATTGGGGAAGACTTGCACCAGCAGGATCAAGACCAACAAGTTGCGCCGTCCGGAAAAACGAAAGCGCGAGAAGGAATAGGCGCTGAAGGCGGTGACAAGCACCACGATAACCGAGCTTACACTCGCGATCACAACCGAGTTGTACATCCAGCGCAGGAAGGGCTTCCGCTCCGTGTTAAGCAAAGTATCAACATTGATGAGATAGCTTGAGCGGATATCGTACAAAGCCTCGCCAGCCTGGAAGGTCTCGCCTACATCGATTCTGATATTCTCAACGTAGCCGTTCTTCGGAGCGCGCAGTTCCTTTTCCTCGCCATCGATTTCGACGAGCAGTATCAGCTCGGCGCTGCGTTCCACCCTTTTGCCTGCGGATGCGGCAATATGCAGTAGCTTGCCGGACGCCGCAGCCGTGACGGTGCGCGTTTCCGGCAGCGGCGGTATGACCGTTTGCGAGCTCATCGATTGGCTGGGATTCAGCGCGGCAGAGATAACCCACACGATGGGAAAGAGCGCGAAAATCACTGCGGCGACCAGGATGATAAGCTGCACTGCCAGTTGGACATTCTCGGCCGGGCGATATTGTCTGCGCTTCAGGTTCTGCTGCTTAGACATTAGCCGATGTCTCCTCCCAGCCTCTGGTCAGCCGATACTGCAGCAAGGTCACAGCCGCTACCATCAAGAAAATAATTATGGTGATGGCGGATGCCAAGCCAAAATCGGCGCCGCGACCGCCACCGAAAGCCAGCCGAAAGGCGTAACTGATGAGAATGTCGGTATGCCCGGCCGGCAAGATACCAGACTCGACCATTGGAGGGCCGCCGTTGTTGAACGTCTCAATCAGTACGAAATTGTTGAAGTTGTATGTAAAGGACGCAATCAGCAGTGGACCAACGGCAACCAGGAGCATCGGCAACGTCAAGTCGCGAAATTTATTCCACCAGCCGGCGCCATCGACCTCGGCCGCCTCGTACATATCAGCGGGGATCGCCGCCAGCGCGCCGCTGCATACCAACATGAAGTAAGGATAGCCTAGCCATAGATTGACCAGCAGGATGCCCGCCTTCGCCCAGCCGGGATCAATAAAGAAGGGAGGTGGCTCCAAGCCAACGGCCCGCAGCATTGCGGAAACCACACCCAGGTTCGGGTTGAGCATGCCTTTCCAGACCGCCACCGAAATTAGCCCCGGAATCGCCCAAGGCACTATGAGCAAGGTGCGGAAGGCGCGGCGGAAAGGTATGCGCTGATTCTGCAACAATAGGGCGAAAAACAACCCAAAGCTGAAGGTAGTAAGCACGGAAACAAAGGAAAAACTTATCGTCCAGAGGAAGATCCTGGTCAAAGGAATGCGGATGTCATCCCGTTCGAGGAAGCTAATGTAATTCTTGAAGGCGATGCCCGCGATGAAGCCGGTGCGCAAGGCTTCGCCCGCTTCATTCTCGAACTGACCGGTTCGATAGACTTCCTCGTTTTCATCTCGGCCCGTTTCGTACACCGGATAGAATATCGAGCCGGTTGCCCGGTCCAGCACTGTGTCTCGCTCTTCTTCATAGACATAGCGCTGGGCGAATTCGCCGGCGATTCTACGCCCGACAATACCGATCGGCGCCGATTCCGCACCAAATACCAGGTCTTGCGCTTCACCGCTTGCTCGCAGGGACTCGGCCCGGCTCAGCTTGCGATAGCCTTGATGGTCCTCCGGAAGATCCGCGCCGGCGGAGACATCGACAACCGGCGCCAATGCGTTCATAGTAGCGAAATAGTATCGCTCGCCGTCATTTTCTTCCGTCAGCCAGAGGGCGTATTCGCCTTGTGAATTTTGGTAAAGATCCCACATATATTCTTTGCCGCCTTCCGGCAAGTATGTCTCGCGTCCCAAGAGCTTGATGACCTGCGACTTGGTCAATAAGTTGCGATCGCCATAGTTTGTGAATGAAACATACACCGTGTAGGCAATGGGATAGACGACCAGCAGGCACATCAAGGCAAGGGCCGGCGCGATCCAACGCAGCGCGTATAGGTCACGACGCAGATTGATGATATTTACCATCAGCGTGACCAGGCCGATGGTGATGGCCAATGCCCAAACGCCATCGGAAGCAAAAGCGTAAATCAGGAACAGGGCGAAGGCATCAACAATCATCAGCGCCAAATACACAATGCCCAGCCGGACAAACTGCGCCGAACCAAAACTCAGGCGTTTTCGCTTGTCTGCCGGCAAGTTGTCAGTCATAGAATTCGGCCCAAGACCGGGGATGATCGCTGGCCTGATCCTTTCTTCTCAACAGCATAAGAAAAAAAGCGGAGGACACCGTGACGGCAATCCCCCGCTTACTTATTTGAGTTTTCCAGCCTTGTAAGGGCTAGCGCAGCTTATGATTCCCCTGCGATCAGAGCGCGGATCTGTTCGCCGGCATTGCCAAAGGCCTCTTCAGCACCTGATTCACCGGTGCGGACCAATTGCATCGCATTGCCCCAAGCGCTCCATACGGCGGACATTTCGGGGATAGCCGGCATCGCCAAGCCTTCGCTGCCTGCGGCGATGAAACCGAGCATGATCTCGTCTTCCAAGCCCTCGCGCGCTTCCAGCAGCGCCGGCGGCCGCGGATCGGCACTATAGAGCGACTGCATGGTCTCGACCGTGGCGACATATTCAAAGAGGAAGGCTTCCGCCAGAATCTTGTTCTCGCTGAAGGCGCTTACCATGAAACCCTGTACGCCCAGGAAAGGCTTGCCGACTCCGCCCGGACCTGAGGGCAGGCCAGCTACTTCAAAACTGACGCCCGATTCTTCGATGCGCGGCATCGCCCAGGGACCGGTGATAATCATGGCGGCATCGCCAGATTCGAACATAGTGTGCATGACATCGTAGTCGATACCGCTCGGCATCAGGCCATCGGCGCCATAGGCCTCGATGTAGGCTGCTGCTGCGATTGATCCATCGCTGTCAATACCCACATCATTCGGGTCGTAGCCATCGTCGGTCAAGCCGAAGACGTAACCGCCGAAGGCCGATTGCAGCGGGAAGAAGTGGTAGGGATCGCTGTCGAATATGATGAAGCCGTACTGCGAAGCGTCATCGGCGATGAGCTGCTCGCTGACAGCGCGGACATCGTCCCAGGTCGCCGGATTCTCAGGTACCAGCTCGGTATTACGCACGAAGGCGACATTCTCGGCGGCGTAGGGCAAACCATATTGCGCGCCTTCATAGACAAAGGCGGCCAGTGAAGCGGGCAGGAATTGGTCGGCGACCTCGGATACATCGAGTTCCGCCAACAAGCCGTTGACAGCCAATTCGCCCAGCCAGTCATGCGCGCCGATGATGATATCAGGACCTTCGCCAGCCGGCGCCGCCGTTTTGAATTGGTCGCGGATATCGCCAAAACCCAGCTCGTGCACGATAACCGGGATGCCGAATTCTTCCTCAAATTGCGCGCCAAGCTCTTCCATGATAGGCGCGCGTGTATCGTCCGCCCAGACAGTCAAGCTGTCGTCCTGCGCCGAGACGACAAATACGCCCGACATCAGCAGCATGAGCAAAACAAAAAGTCGTGAGTTTTTCATTACGAATTCCTTCATTGATTCATAGTAGCGTACGATTTATGCGTCGGTCTAATTCTACGCTGAATCCTTGATATTTCAATGTAGAAGCTGAATTCAGCCTTCTGTGCCGGCGGTGCTTTACCCGAGTGAAAATCACTCGGGCGGCTGTTGCGGGGAAATGAGACGCAAATACTCCCAGGTATAGATGCCGGTGCTATGGCCATCGTCCCAGCTGGGCTGCAGCGCATAATTTCCGACCGCGCTGAGTGCTGTGACTTTGTACGAGCGCCGGGGCACAAGTTGCAGCAGATCGTCCGGAGCGTGCTCCAGGCCCATTTTGCTGTGCCCGCCGCGGCACTCGACACAAGGACAAGCTTCGCGCAAATGGCTCAGAGGATAAGAACTTACCAAGCCATCGGTCCAGATAATTTCCAGCTGACCCAAGGTCTTGTTCAAGGTGATCGCTTGTGGCTTCGCGTCCATGCAGTTCACTTTTGTAACCAATGCCGATGCCCCATCGTATAGTTTTCCAGGGTGTATGAATAGATGAAAGCTGAGGGGCATTGACCGTGGCGCCGGCCCAACTTGCAGTCCGCATTCGCTCTGCTACAATGTCTTGACCATCTTTTGCGTCCAATTGGCGGAGCAAACGTTATGCTCAAACTTCATCGCATAGCCTGGCTGCCGATCTGCCTCATCATTATTTCGGCTTGCCAAGGACCGAGCATCGCGCCCGAGCAGCAGACGGCTACGGCTGAGAGCGCGGCGGTGGCGCAACATATAGCGACCCTGGGAAGCATCGCCGCCACTATGACAGCCGTACAATCATCCGCCACCGAAATACCGCCGACCGATGTGCCGCCGACAGAGGAACCGACTATTACGCCGACGCCGGATCCATTTCCCACCCCGGTGAAAGGCGCGATCTACGTGGCGGAGCAACGCTTTGAAGGCGGCTGGATGTTCTGGCTGCAACCCAATGGGCAAGTTTGGCTGCTAAGCGCGGACGAAGCCGGCAACAATATTTGGTCGGTGTACAACGATGATTTTGCCGAAGGCGAGGCAGAATCTGATCCACAAATTGTCCCGCCAGTAAACCGATATCAACCAGTGCGCGGATTTGGCAAGCTCTGGCGAGTAAACCTGGAGGTGCGCCAGGAAGTCGGCTGGGCCCTTGAAATTGAAGTAGGGCACACTACGCGCTACGAATATCACGCGGGCGGATATGTGAACGACAACGAAGACTATATATCCGCGCCCGGATATCACCTCGTAAAAGGCGCCAATGGCGACACCTTCCGCTTCAACGAAGGTTCCTTCACTTGGTCGATTTCGAACTAAAAGCTGACGGATCGACATCATGCAGAATCTGCGTCGCCACACCGTTCTTCCCAACCAGCCACTCGAGTTTCACATTGCAGCGGACGCGCGGATCAGCAAGACCGATTATTGCGACGATCAAGCCTGGGTAGCGCGGATCGGCTCCCGCGATGAGGCGGCGATAGCCTTCCAGACACAATATGGCGGGCGAGCCGGGCTGGTCAGCCTAGTGCCGATGTGGCGCATCAATGACCGCGTAATATACCAGGCGCAAGCTTATGCCCGACAGCCGGCGATCACGACTTTTGCCCCCAACTTCATTCAAATCGAAGCGGCGCTCTTGCCCGACCTTGAGTTGGTTGCGCGCTTTCTGGCGATGGAATCACGAGCGGCCGGCGGTCAGTTTACCCTGCGAAATCATGGCGTCGAAGCACTCCATCTGCAGCTTGATCTCTTTGGGCATGTCGTCATTAATGAGCGCAATCAAACACTTAATGTCTTGACCATGGCGGATTACAGCCTGGCGCTGCATCTGGGAGAGATTGGCAATCTCAACCCGGTAGTGACGCTGGAAGGGGCAAGCATTGAGATTTACGGAGGCCGCATTAGCAGCCCCAAGCTGGGTTGCTGTATCTCGCTGGCGCCGGGCGCCGAAGTTCGCATTCCTTTTGTCGCTGCCGGTCTGGCTGATATGCGCGACTCGTTCAGCGTGGCCATGAATTGGCTGTCCCGTCCCTGGGATCAATACTTCGACCAAATCGATCGCCGGGCGTCCGCGATACCCAAAATCAGCACAGGCAAGGCAGAATGGGATCTGCTTATCGACCTTTCGTATGCCCAGCTGGTCAAGTCATTGCTGGATCCGACAGAGCGCCTGCCCCATCACTCGCTGGTCGCCAATCGGGCCAGCAATCGCGGCTGGAGTCGTAGCGGCGATGGCACGGACCACGCGCGAGCCTGGTCGGGGCAAGACCCGACGCTGGCCTATTTGGCGGTCAGCGCAATCGCCAACGCAGACAGTGATATGGCGAAGTCGGTCATTCGCAACTATCTGTACGTTCAAGACGAAACGGGATTTATCGATAGGCAGCCCGGCTTGGCTGGACAGCGTCAGGGCGTCTTGATGATGCCGATCCTGGCGCGCCTCAGTCTCTTGATCGTGCAGCAGACTGATGATCAAGACTTCGCCGCGGAGGTTCTGCCGGCTCTCGTCGCGTTCTTTGGCTCCTGGTTGGCGACAGATGCGGACGGCGATGGCGTGCCCGAATGGCAGTCAGAGCGTCAGCTGGGATACATCGCCTTCCCTACCTTCGGCCGCGGCCACGCCTGGGCCCAGGGCGCCGACATCTGCCAAATGGAAACACCGGATCTGCTCGCCTATCTGATCTCTGAAGCCGATGCCCTGGTGAATATGGCGTCACTTGTGGGCGATGAGGCAATCGTCGAGGTGGTGACGGAAAAACTCGACGGGCTGGAAGCGCATTTGGAAGAATTCTGGGACGGTGCAAGCTTCAACTACCGCGACCGCGACTCGCACTATACCAGCGATGGCCGGCAATTGCTGCAACGTGGCGCCGGCGACCAAATCCACCAGATTGGAGAAGAGCTCGCCACGCCTGCTCGATTGATAATTCGTGTGGTCGGCGGGGTGAGCCAACGCCCGCGCATAACGCTTCATCTCGATGGTAAGGACGGAGACGGCGACAGCTGCACGATAGAAGCCTCCGTCGATGACTTTCTCTGGCAGAACCGACAAGGCGTTTATACGACCAAGGAGCCTCTTTCGCAGATCGAACGCATCGCCGTCAAAGGCTTGAGCCGCGTTTACAAAGTCTACGCCCAGACCATCGACAGCAGCAGAATGGATATCAACAGCCTGCTGCCGCTATGGACAGGTCGCCTGACCCCGCAACGCGCTGCAAAACTGGTAGAGCTTGCGCTCAATAAGGCGCATTTCTTGCAGCCCAACGGTTTGACGATGGTGAGCGCCAGCGACCGCAATTATGATCCCTCGAATGCGCGCGGCGGCGGCGGCGTCTGGATGTATTGGCTGACCCTTGTTTGTGAAGGCATGCTGAAGTCCGGTTTCACATCTGAAGCAACGGAGATAATGAAGCGGGTTCTGGATATGCTCGCGCGGGTCCTGGCGCGGGAAGGCAAATTATCGCGCTTCTACCATGCTGATGAAGCCAAGGGCTTCGGCGAGGACCATCACATCGGCGGCATCGTGCCGCTCAGCCTGCTCAACGATGTCATTGGCATACGCATTGTTGCTGCGGACAAAGTGTGGGTGGGTGGCGCTTTCAGCTGGGGAGAAGCGATCAGCGTCGAACAACATGGTGTTATTGCGCGGCGCAGCAGCGATGAAATTCAAATTAATTTCCCCTCCGGCCACGGCGTGACACTGCCCGCCGATGCGCCCTGGCAATTAGTGCAGGATCCGATGCCGCTGCCGCTGTCGACCGAAGCCGAAGAAACCGAGACACTCGGTATACCCGAGGTCGAATTGCCAAGCGAGCAGGATGACGATCAACCCCTGATGATAAAGGTAGAAGACGACTCCGAAAGCGCGGAAGGGACATCTACGGTGGCGCCTGACCACGAATCCCCCGATGAAGATGACACCAACAAGACATAGCGCGCAACATGTGAGAGGCAATAAGCCCGCACCGGGACACAGCGCAACCGGGCGGTCTTTCAGAAAGTATTTTCGCGATGAGATTTAGGGTTAGGTCGGGCGGCGGTGACAGTCGCGACGTACCCGCAACAAACATGCAATGGCGCCGCCTGCTGAGATACCTCCTGTCGCACAAGCTTCGTTTGCTCTTTGCCACGATCGGCTTGATTTTCGCCTCGCTGCTTAGCCTGGTATTCCCCGCCGTGATACAGGAGGTCATCGACTCCGTTTTCACTGATGCCGACATAACACTACTGGATACGATTACGCTCTTGCTCCTGGCCGTGTTTGTCTTTCGGTCGCTGGCGAGCTTCGTGCAAAATTACAATTTGAACTATGTCGGCGAGCGAATCGTTGTCCAAATGCGCACCGAACTCTATGCCCATTTGCAGACACTTTCGATCAGCTTCTATACGGATCGCCGCGTTGGCGAATTGATCAGCCGCATCTCCTCCGATGTTACGGTAGTGCGCACCGTACTCACCGGCAACGTCAGCACATTCTTGCAGCAGTCATTGACCTTGGTCGGCGCGATTGCGATCATGTTCCATCTCAACTGGCGCCTGACCCTCTTCATCATTGTGCTGATGCCCGTCATCGTTGTGATCGCCTTCGTCCTCGGCGGTGTGATACGTCGAACAAGTACGCGTGTCCAGGATGAAATCGCGGGCGCGACAGTCGTCGCCGAAGAGGTCTTGCAGAATATCCGCGAAGTCAAGAGCTTCGTGCGCGAAAGTTTCGAGGTCGGTCGCTACAACGGCGCCATCGATGTTGCCTTTCGCGCCGCCGTCAAATTGCTGACGGTGCGCTCGGTCTTTGGCCCCATCATCGCCTTCATCGCATTTGCCGGTTTGGCGCTAGTATTGTGGTTTGGCGGGCGCGAGGTACTTGACGGTCGGCTGAGCCCGGGCAAATTGGTTTCCTTCCTCATCTACGGCTTGACAGTCGCTGCTAACTTCGCCGGCGTCATCAGTGTTTACTCGCAGGTTCAGGAGGCCATCGGCGCGACAAAACGCGTTTTCGAGCTTCTTGATACCGAGCCGGCGGTGCAAGACGCGCCCGACGCGCAACAACTCTCCAAGGTCAATGGCGCGATATCGCTGCGCGCCGTCAGCTTCGCCTACGAGCACGAGCTTGAAGTATTGCGCGACATTAACCTCGAGATCGCGGCCGGTGAAATCATCGCGCTTGTGGGACCAAGCGGCGCCGGCAAGAGCACCTTATTCAACCTTATTCCGCGCTTCTACGATCCCGACCAAGGCGAAATCCGCGTTGATAATCAGGACGTCCGCAGCGTGACGCAGAGCAGTCTGCGACAGCATATAGGCATAGTTCCCCAAGAGACTCTCCTATTCGGCGGCAGCATCCGCGAGAACATTCTGTATGGCAAGCTGGATGCCGACGAAGACGAAATGATCGCGGCGGCCAGATCCGCCAATGCGCACGACTTCATTATGGAACTGCCCAAAGGCTACGATACGATTGTCGGCGAGCGCGGCATCAAGCTGAGCGGCGGGCAGCGTCAACGGGTCGCCATTGCCCGCGCCCTGCTCAAGAATCCCTCGATCCTGCTACTGGATGAAGCCACCTCCAGCCTCGACAACGAAAGCGAGCAATTGGTGCAAGAGGCCTTGAGCCGGCTGATGCAGGACCGAACGACTTTGATCATCGCGCATCGCTTGAGCACAGTTCGCGTGGCGCATCGCATCGTGGTTTTGGACAAGGGACGCATCATTGAACTCGGCAGTCACCAAGACTTGATAGCGCAACGCGGCCTGTACGCCAAGCTCTATGAAATGCAATTCCGTGACACGGATCTATTTGTCGCCGTTTGACGGGTCGCGCCCTGGCTCGTAGCACACATCTCGATGTGTGAAACATGAGGCTCTCGCTGAATGACAATTCTGCTGATACTCCTTCTGGTAATCGTCGGCGGATTCCTGGTCTGGTGGCTGATCTTCGAGACCGAAGGCGTCTACCTGGGCAGAAGAGTCGTCATCGCGCCTTACGACCTCTATGCCCATCGATACGATCGAATCAAGCAATTCGATGAATCCGCCGACCTGGCTTTGCTTTCTCAGCCGCTGCTGGAACGCATCAAGCCCGACACTGACCCGCTCATCCTGGATGTGGCGACCGGCACAGCGAGGTTGCCACTGATTATGGCGCGAAACGCCCGCTTCGACGGGCACGTCATCGGCGTCGATGCCAGCGGACGAATGCTGGAAATGGCGCGACAGAAGATCATCTCCGCTCGCTTCCAATCATTTATCACGCTGCTGCAACAGGATGCCGACCAATTGCCCTTCGGCGACGACAGTTTCGATGTCGTCGCCTGTATCGAAGCCTTGGAATTCATGCCACAGCCCCAAGTGGCGCTGGCGGAAATGATTCGTGTACTTCGTCCTGGCGGACTGCTGCTCACGACGATTCGCATCGATACTCGCTTGATGCCTAACCGCGCCTTTAGCGAGGATCGGATGCGACTCGAGCTGGAATCGCGTGGCGTACGCGATATTGAGGTCTTCATTTGGCAAGAAGACTATAGCCAGGTCTGGGCGCGGAAAGCGGGCGAATCCTTGCCTGTCGGCGCCCAGCAACTTGAGGCCGTACTGGAAAGGGCACGGCAAGTCCCCATTACCTATGCGCTCTAAGTTTGCTAGAATCCGAAGCCGCTGACTTGACGCCAGATACAGGGATTTCAGTTTTTGAAACAGCTCAATTTCGAACTTGAAAGCGCTATCCGCGCGGCGCTAAGCGAATTGCAAGAGGAAGGCAGTCTTCCAGCTTTTGACATACCGGCCATTCCGGTCAGCGCCCCCAAGCGCGAGGGTCAAGGCGACCTGTCGTATCCCGCTATGGCATTGGCGCGTCAGGCCCGCATGAAGCCGCTCGATATCGCCAATCTCATCGTCAAGCGGCTGAATTCACTTGACTTTGTGGAAGCTATCGATGTGGCGCCGCCCGGCTTTATAAACTGCACTTTGTCCGATGCGTACCTGAAGCGACAGGTGGAAGCCATCATCGCCGAAGGCGCAGACTTCTTCCAGCTCGATATCGGCAAGGGAAAGAAAGCGCAAGTTGAGTTTGTCAGCGCCAATCCCAGCGGTCCAATCACCATCGGGCATACACGCAACGCCGTCGTCGGCGACGCCATGGCGCGCTTGCTGGAAGCGGCCGGTTATGACGTACAGCGCGAGTACTATTACAATAACGCCGGCAACCAGATGACCATACTGGGCAAGAGCCTGATGCTGCGCTATCTGCAGCAGCTTGGCGATGACATTGCTTTCCCGGCCGACCATTATCAAGGCGAATACCTGGTAAAAGTCGCGGCTGACCTGGTCCAGACGCACGGCGCGGAGTTGCGCGATAAAGACTGGACGTATTTCAAAGAAGCCGCCGAAGCGCGCATGTTCCAGTGGATCAATGACTCGCTCGCGTCCATCGAAATCAAGCACGACGCCTTCTACAACGAGACATCACTCTTTGAATCGGAGCGCATCTGGCAGGTTTTGGAATCCATGCGCACGAACAGCCACATCTATGAGGCGACGCACTGGGAAGGCGCTGACGCTGACGAGATCGCCGATGTCGCAGCTAAGGGTTATGAGCCGGCCACATGGTTTCGCAGCACAACCTTTGGCGATGAGAAAGACCGCGTCATGGTCAAAAGCGATGGCGCGCCGACGTATACCCTGCCCGATATCGCCTATCACCGTGACAAGCTGGAGCGCGGCTTTGACATCGCCGTCAATGTGCTCGGAACCGATCACTTTTCGCAAGCCGCCGTGGTCAAGTACGGCGTCCGCGCCCTGAACATGAACCCAGACCCCATCCACGTCATCTTCATCCAAATGGTGCGGGCGGTGCGCTGGAATGCCGAACGCGGCGAACACGAAGCGGTCAAGCAGTCTAAACGCGCCGGCGACTTCGATACGCTGGACGACCTGGTCGAAATGACTAGCGCCGATGCCGTGCGCTACCACATGTTGGCGCGCAGCCCCAATTCACAGCTGGATTTCGATGTCGATCAAGTCGTGAAGCAAACCAACGAGAATCCGGTCTATTATATTCAGAATGCCTATGTTCGCTGCGCCGGAATCTTTCGTGAAGCCGACGAGCGCGGCTTCAGCGATGACGGCGCTGATTTGAACTTGCTGGGCGCGGACGAGCTGAGATTCATCCGCAAATCCCTGGAATTGGGCAATGTCATTGAGCAAGCCGTGCTCAACTATGAGCCGCACAAGATCGCCTTCTTCGCCCACGAGCTCGCCACCGTATTTCACCCCATTTACGACAAGGTGCGTGTGCTGCATAGCGAAGTGCCGCTTGATGTCGCCAAGGCGCGCTTGCGCTTCTATCGCGCCGCCAGTGTGGTCTTCTATCGTGTGCTGCGGCTGATGGGCATGTCGGCGCCCGAACGCATGTAGGTTTTGGAGCGGAAAATCGCCATGGGACTCAAACCCGATCACTGGATCAGAAAGATGGTGAATGAACACCGAATGATCGAGCCCTTTGTCGATCAGCAGGTTCGCGAAGGCGCGATCAGCTACGGCGTCTCGTCCTACGGCTACGACCTGCGCGTCTCGGATGAATTCAAGATTTTCACCAATGTGCATTCCGCTATCGTCGATCCAAAGAATTTTGCCAGCGATTCTTTCGTCGATTTCCGCGGTGACGTCTGCATCATTCCGCCCAATTCCTTTGTGTTGGCGCGCTCCGTTGAGTACTTCCGCATCCCCCGCAGCGTACTCACCGTCTGTCTGGGAAAATCGACGTACGCGCGTTGCGGGCTGATCGTCAATGTCACGCCTTTCGAGCCGGAATGGGAAGGTTTTGCCACGCTGGAAGTCAGCAATACGACGCCGCTGCCTGCCAAGGTATACGCCAACGAAGGGCTGGCGCAGGTGCTTTTCTTCGAAGCGGACGAAGATTGCGAGCAATCCTACGCCGACAAAAAAGGCAAATATCAGGGGCAAACCGGCGTAACGCCGCCGCGGATGTAATCAAGAATAGACTTGACTGCGAGCGGGGAGCAAGCCTATAATCTGCACTATATGGGCGATTAGCTCAATTGGCAGAGCATCCGGTTTACACCCGGAAGGTTGTAAGTTCGAGTCTTACATCGCCCACACTCAGATTCGACCGACGCAAGCGCAAATCACGGCGCTTGTTTTTGTTTCTACGGAACGCCAACTGTGGGGAGGCAAATCCGATTGCCGGCAGAGCCGCGCCAGGCAACAGCGCTGTAGGCTGCGAAACTTGACACGAATTTGTAGATTGTCTACAATTTGACAATATCTTCCGCGCGAACTCGGCACAGACATGGTCTCCGATACTAAATACATCCTTGAAGTACGCAACCTACGAACTTACTTCCACTTGCAGGAAGGGACGCTCAAGGCGGTAGATGGCGTAGACCTGACTATCGAGCCCGGGCAAACCGTGGGTGTCATTGGCGAATCCGGCTCGGGCAAGAGCGTCACCGCCCAGTCAATCTTGCAGATCGTTACAACTCCCGGCGCTATCGAATCAGGAGAAATAATCCTGCGCCGCAGCGACGGCAGCCTGATCGATCTGGCTCAACTGAATCCGCGCAGCAAAGAGATCCGTGCCATTCGCGGGGCGGAAATCTCCATGGTCTTTCAGGAACCCATGACGAGCCTGTCGCCGGTACACACGATCGGATCACAAATCGTGGAAGCGATTCAGTTGCATATCACGCGCGACAAACAAAAAGCGAAAAGCCTGGCGCTGGATATGATAAATCGGGTCGGCATTTCCAATCCGGCGCAGCGCTTCGACGAATACCCCCATCAGCTTTCCGGCGGCATGCGACAGCGCGCTATGATCGCCATGGCGCTCTCATGCAGCCCGTCGCTATTGATCGCCGACGAACCAACCACCGCCCTTGATGTCACGGTTCAGGCTCAGATTCTTGAGCTGATGAAGGAACTGCAGATCGAATTCGGCATGGCGGTTATGTATATCACTCATGACTTGGGCGTTATCGCTGAAATTGCTGATGTGGTCAACGTGATGTATCTGGGCCGAGTGGTTGAGCGCGCTTCGACAATCGAGTTATTCAAGAATCCCTTGCACCCCTATACGCAGCGACTGTTGCATTCCATCCCGCGCTTGGGCCGGCGTGGCCAAGAGCGCCTGGCAGCCATTCGCGGCAGTGTGCCCGTGCCGATGAATCCGCCGCCCCAGTGTGGTTTTGCCTCACGCTGCGATGATTTTATCGCCGGACGATGCGATGCCGCCGTGCCTTCCCTGGTTCATATGGGCAACGATCACTTCGTGCGTTGCTATTTGCACAGCGAAGAAAGCGAGCCGATTTATGCGTGAGGCGCAAACGCAATCCAAGAAGGAAATTGGGGAAGTCTTGCTGGATGTGCGGAATCTGAAGAAATACTTTCCCATTGAAAAAGGCTTCTTGCGCTCCGTTCATGGGCATGTCAAGGCGGTCGATGACGTCAGCTTTCATATCCGCGAAGGTGAAACGTTCGGCTTGGTTGGGGAGTCTGGCAGCGGCAAGACAACGCTCGGGCGCTGCATTGTACGCGCCATAACGCCTACGGACGGGCAAGTATTCTTTCGCTTGCCCGATGGCGAAGAAGTCGATATCGCCGCGCTGAAGAAGCGTGAATTGCGCGGCGTACGCAAGTATTTTCACATGATCTTCCAAGATCCTTATTCCTCGCTTGATCCACGCATGTCGGTGCTCGATATCATTGCCGAGCCGATCCGCAACAACAAGCTGCTCTCGGCAAATCGTGAAATTCAAGATCGGGTACGTGAGCTGATGAGCGTCGTCGGTCTGGATATTCAGCATCTCAACCGTTATCCCCATGCCTTTTCCGGCGGGCAGCGGCAGCGTATCGGCATCGCCCGTTCCTTGGCGCCTAATCCACGTCTGATCGTTTGCGATGAAGCGGTGTCGGCTTTGGATGTATCGATTCAGGCGCAGATTCTCAACCTGTTGGAAGACTTGCAAGAGGATTTCAATCTAACCTTCCTCTTTATTGCGCATGACCTGTCAGTTGTGGAGCATATTTCGGATCGTGTTGGAGTGATGTACGTCGGCAAACTCGTCGAATTGGCCGACACTGAATCTCTATTTGCCGATCCGAAGCATCCTTACACCGAGGCGCTGCTTTCAGCTGTACCGACCACCGACCCGGAAATCAAAATGGATCGCATCATTCTACCGGGTGAAGTGGCAAACCCCGCCGACCCGCCCTCAGGATGTTATTTCCATCCTCGTTGCCGTTACGCGCAAGATATCTGCAAAACTGAAACGCCGAGCTGGACCGAAGTATCACCGGCGCATTTTGCCGCTTGCCACTTCGCCGACGAATTGGACTTGCGCGGGGTGGAAGACGGGCCCTGATGGACCTGCTCTTTCTTTTCGTCCTGGCGTCAATCCTGGGCGCGCTAACAGTCGCCCGCGTAATCCTTTGGTCGACGCAACGGGCGACTTCTTCAGCGATCACCAGCTATTTCAAGGCGAGTGAATACATCTTCGAATCGGGCGAGCCGCCGCCGGAGTGGCTTGCAAATCCACGGTGGCGACACCGCTTCCGCTCGCCAAATGCCAGCGCTACACATGCAGAGATACTGGCGCGCTTTGACGACTTGGTCCGCTTCTTTGAGCATTGCAGCTTCTTCGAAGACGAATGGACGCGCGAGCAGATGCTGGCGCAACTGGCGATCATTCGCGAAAGTTGGCTGGACCGCGACCTGGCCAGCACATTACTCCAGCTTGAGGACCGTCCACATTTCAAGGCGCGATAGCTCCACAACGCTTGCGCCGCCCTCCGCCCGTACGTCAATGATAATAGGGTCGTGACCCGGCGCGTAAAGCGTCGCCATTGAATACGACCGACCCAGCAATTTGTCTGAGATTGTCAATTTGAACTCACCCAATTCGCGATACCGGTCCGACTCCAAGTCATAATCGCTGTTCAGCAGATGGCAGACCAAGGGCGAGCCCTCCTCAGCCGGCTGAACACGCGGCAGCACGGACAGGTTTTCCGCGCCAGTTGCCCAAATGTGCCGACCCGACGTGTCGAGCACCGTGTCAAGCCCCGACCAGGTTACGAGACGGTCAGCGGCAGAGGCAAGTTTGGCTTCCTGTTGCGCGTTGAGGTGAGACGGCTCGAAGCGAACGATGGCTCGATATTGTGACAAGTCGGCATCGAGCAAGCGGTCATCGAGCCAGTCGTCGCCGGCTACGATGAAACAATAGGGCACGTTGACCGCGCTCAGCGCCATACAAGCCTGAGACAGGTCCGTCTTCGGCGCGCTGCGGTTCTGCCCGCCAAGGTGCCCGCTGCTCAAGCGATCGCCCAAATATTGGCGCACGGCATTGTTGCTGAAGATCAGCGCCACCGTCGCGACCGACTCGTAGCCGTCGAATAATTCGGAATAATCACGCACGAAATGATACAGGTCTTCATAATCGCCCGGCTTGCTGTAGTACCAGCGGTCGGGCTCGCCGGCGTAGCGCAATGTCCACATCTTGTCCGGCGCCATGAAGACGTGCCCATGAGCATAAGCCTGGGCGATCCAGAGCCGAATATGCCCGGGGCGATCGTTAAGACGACAAGGCTCGAAAGCGCGTGGCACACCGGTAATCGCGATGAGACGATCAAGCGCGTCCGCCAGCTTGAACGTATAAATCGGCTCACTGGGCAGGATTTCATCTTCCGGAGCCTTGTAGTCCATTTCGTTTGTGTAGAAGTCGTGAGCGTCAATAGCGTAGGTGAATTCCGCCCAATAGAAGGGCGAATTGGAGCTCATCGGCACGTCATCGCCGTATGCCAGGGCGCGGCGCTTGAATTCGTGAAACAGCGAGTTGACCTCCTGCCACTGATAATTGAAGTATTCGCGCGCCAGCGGAATACGCGGCGGATAGGCGAGAATCTCCGCGCGGTAAAGTTCGTCAGTCATACCGCGAGACAAGAGAAACTCTCGATAATCGAAGTCTCCCAAATCCTCGATTTCATGCAATTGTCGCGTCGCCGGGCTCAGATTCGCTTTGAGATAATCGCGGAAGCCAGCCATACAATGCTCGCAGAAGCAGCCGCCGTAGCGCGCGTTCAAAGCGCCGATGGTCGGGATGGCGGAGTCGATCATCAGCCAATCTGTGCCCGCCTCCATCACTCGCCGCAGCTGGTACATCAAGTAATGCCGGTAGCCGGGCGCGTTGGTGCAGAAGTGGTAGGAGGGATGCCCCTTGTAAGTATGGACCCACCAGGTCACGGCCGGCTTATTGTTTAGATCGCGCACGGTCGATTCCATAAAGTTGGAATCAAAATCGATCATGCCCATCCAATCGGCATCCAGCTCGACCCGCCCCTGAAACTTGACGCCACAACGATGCGCCTCGTCAACATCGCGCATCATCTCTTCATCCGGCGGCAAACCGCGGCGGTCCGGCTCGGCCAAGAAGCCCCAGCCCAATCCAGTCGCGCGATAGCGGCGATAAACATCCATACCGCAGGGCCGCGTGATCAAAACATCGGAACGCTTCAATGCCATGCTTGCCGCTCCTGGTTAGAACTATAAGGCATGTCCGGTAGCGAGTTGCGAAGAGCGTTTAATGGGTCCGCATCCGCCTGTCTCTTTTCCGTCCCCCGGTCTTGACCAGTTTTAATGGATACAGATTTTGGCGACTGTTATTGATAATTATCATAAAAGGGAGGCAAAATTTCGTTGTCGCAGCCTCATCGCGATGCGTGGCAGGCGCGCTGAAACCCGTCATTGGCGCGGGGTAGAGGGGGCGAGCTCGGTGGACCGGGCGGGCTGTTGATAACTGACAATCGATAGGGGGTAAACTTTTTTCTATCATAAAACGATAGAGTCTTGATGGTTTTGGGCTGCGGCGTGGCCGGACATTGTCCGATTTTCGGCCTATGGGCCATTCGGGCCGCGGAGGGCGGGTTGGGATCGAGCAGGTCATGCGTTGAGGGTATCAGATTTTGGTATGGAATGGGCGACAGTATAGTCGCGTTTGCCCTCAGGCACTTCTTTTCCCAGAGGGAGAAGGGTTCGGGGCGACGGATCGATTGTGAGAAGTTAGCGCGCATTTCCGGCTTGGAACAGTTTAGGACAAGCCTTATAGCTTACGCGCATAAACATAATAGGCGCCGCGTTCCCGCGATTCCGTGGCCGTCACGAGCGAGGTGTTTAATGACATTATGCCGGCGCTCAACTCGGCTGTGAATGAGGCCATTTTGTCAGCTTGGCTCGTTGCTTTCACATATTCGTCTTCACCAACTCTCAAGACCGCTCTATCGACATCCATAGGCAGGTTGGCCTCGACCGGAAATCTGCGCAACTCGATTTCATAGCGGCCGGGCCGAATCACGTCTATCAGCCAGTATCCATTGGCGTCGAACTTCGGGTCATCGATCCAGGTCTGCCTCCAGGGTACGCGTCCCGTCGTCGGATGCCAGTCGCGCGCAGATAGCAGCACCGGATTCTCATATTCAGTCCCGACCGGAATGGCGATGACCTGGGCAAATGCGCCCTGCATGTCTTGCCAGAAGATGTCATATTGCTGCCTCATCGCCGCCAGTTGCTGCCGATTTGCCGCCGAAACACTGTCATTCTGCGCCGGGTCATTTTCGACATCGTAGAGCTCGTCGCCGTTGATCAGACGCCAGCGCCCGTTCAGCACTGCCGTATGATGCCATTTCCGCGGCGCACTCGGCTGCAATTGAATGACGATAGAGCGCTGCGGCAAGTCTGTCTGGTCGCCGAGCAAAAGCGGCGCCAGGTTCAGTCCATCAAATGCCACATCACCAACGGGCGAAATATCACACAACTCAAGTAAGGTAGGAAGTATATCAATATGCGCGGTCATTTGGGAAATCTTGCGCTCGGCGGGCAGCCTAGCCGGCCAGCGCAGAAAGAAGCTGACGCGATGGCCACCGTCGTAGACGGAGCCCTTCTTGCCCCGCATTCCTGCGTTGTAGCCGTCGCCCGTTTCCGGATCGTAGCCGGCCGCCGTGCCGTGGTCGGCGGTGAAAATGACGATGCTATTTTCATCAAGCTGGAGCTGCGCTAACTGTTTGAATAGCTTGCCCATGTTCTCGTCAAAGTTGGCGATCATGCCATAGAAATTGGCGCGATCGTCCCGAATGCCCTGAGCCTTGTAAGGCGCCGCGTATGTCTCGGGCACGATGAAGGGTGAATGCATCGCGTTGGTCGCGAGATAGACAAAGAAAGGCGTCTTCGCGTTTGCCTTGATAAAATCAAGCGCCGCGTCAAAGAAGACATCGGTGCAATAGCCTTGGTAGGGCTGCGGCTGACCGTTGTGGAAATAAGTATCGTCAATATAGTTGTTGCCCCAGAAATCCGGCAGCTCACCGACGCCTCCGCCACGATGGCAGAGGACTTCGTCGAAACCGCGATACTGCGGCGCAAAAGGATAATTGTCGCCAAGATGCCATTTGCCGAACATACCGCAGCGGTAGCCGTCAGCGGAGAAATGATCGGCCATCGTCAGCGCTGCCGGATGCAGCAGGTGGCGGCCGTGGATAACGTGCCAGACGCCGTTGCGGGCGGCGTATTGCCCGGTCAGCAGAGCCGCCCGTGAAGGCGAACACAGCGGGTCATGATGGTGGTCATCAAGCTGGACGCTTTCGCGCGCCAACTGATCAAGATGAGGGGTCTTCAGCCAGGGGTTGCCGTGATAGCCGATATCGCCATATCCCTGGTCGTCGGTGATGATGAAGATGACATTCGGTGGCCGGGTCATAGACGTTTGGGTCGAGCAGGATTTGTGCTGTACACAGAGTCACTTTCGCAATGGGTTGGTGGGGGGGGCACCGGCTCGCCCGTACGAATCTCTCCATTCAGCAATTAGCAATCCGGACAAAGGAGGTTGGCACTGCGTAAAGGCGCCGGCGTTAGTCGAAGCCGCGGGCCTGTCGGTGACTTTCCCAGCGGATGATGAAATCCCAAGGCTCGTCGTTAGCTAGCAAGCCGAGAGGATCACTACCTTGTACGACCTTGTGGGCGCTATAGGTGGTAACGTGGCTGAGTCCCCAACTTAGACCGGAGAGCGGTTCTGTGTTTGCGCCTTCGGGTACGCGGAAAGCTCCGGCGGCTTGAGGCGGCTCGATAATGGTCGCCATCGGTTCAAAGTTGATGCCGTCGGGGGAGTATTGAATCGTATTCTTTTCCGGTCCGCAGCGGGTGAGCAAAGCGCCGACGCCGCCGTCGTAATTCCAGACCATTACTTCGTGGCCACTGCTTGTGATCGGATTGAAAGGTGATTTCGCATAGGGGCCCAGGGCAACATCAGCGATGGCGACGCCCCACTTGCTATGCATGTTGCTATGACCGATGCCTTCGCCCTTGAAATAGAGCCAGAAGCGACCGTCGCGGAAGAGGAGCGCCGGATCGTGGACGCGCAGGCTGTCGAAGCTGCCTTTGACGGTGGCTTCGAGGGGATGGGCGCGTTCGTCGACTTCGCCCGACGGATCAGGTTCGACAACGGGCGCGAGACTTTTCGTCCAGGGTCCATGTGGCGAATCCGACCAGGCTATGGCGATGGACTCCGGTGTGCAGCGCCAGGTGGGCGCCTTCGTCACTTGATAAACGAGATAGTAGCGGTCGTTGTGCGCCAGGACATCAGGCGTGAATATACTGCGTTCATCGTAGCTACCGGCGGGACCGCGAACGACGGCTGGTCCCTGTTCCTGCCAGTTATGGCCATCGGCTGAGGTGGCGTACCAGACATCGCATAAATCCCAGGGCATGGCGGGAAGCGTCTCAGTGGCGCGCTCGTGGCCAACCGGCTGGCAGGGATGCGCGCCGCGCGTGTACCAGACGAAGTAGACTCCTGCGACCTGAATGATGCAGCTGGGATCGCGGCGGACGATGCCACGTTCGTAGCCGAGGCCGCGGATGGGCAGGTAACGAAACCTTGTGAACCAGGGATTGTTTTCGTCCGGTCCTTGAAAGCGTTTCATGGCGGCGCTCAAAGACATGATCTGACCCTCGCCTCAAAGCATCGTGGTGTGACAAGCGCCACACCACGATGAAACTCTAACTGCCATTGGACGACTTAGCTGCCGCCTTCGAAGTACCACTGCTCGGGCATGAACATGACCCACTGGCGATAGCTGAAGCCCCAAAGTCCATCGGTATCGTTCGGCGGCGTGTTCTTCAAAGTCTTTTTGAACAACAGGGGTTGTGGCGGGCGCTGCACGGTTCCGATCTGATACAGGCCACTGAATGTCATTTCGTGGAACTGTTTGCCAATTTCAAGGTACGATTCCGAACCATAGGGCTGCTGCAGCCACAGTTGGCTTAGATCCCAAAGTTTCCTGATATCATCGGGCGGTTCAGTACCATTTTGGCCACCGGTATTCAACCAGTCGAACCACTCTTTTGATCCGGAGCGCGCACCCCAATTCGGTCGGATATTTGCGATGGCGCCGGAAAATTCTCCAATGTCTACGATATCCAGGCCCCAGCCGGCAATGTCATGGGCGCCTGTGCCACGGAGCTCGTTATAGAAGCTACGTTCAATCAACTTCAATTGCGTCTTGACGCCAACGGCATTCCAGTACGACGCGACAAGTTCAGCGATTTGGCCCCAGGCTTCTTCCGGAACTGCCACCTGCATGTTGATGAACAAAGTCTCGCCATCAGAGCGGAGGCGGAAGCCTTCGCCGCCGCGCTCGTTCAATCCGATCTCGTCAAGCAGGGCGTTTGCGGAGTCGGGATCGTATTCGGCAAAGTAATCCGTCATCCAGGCTTCATAGAAACTTGAGTCAGGAGTCGGTGCTGATTGGGACGGCGTGGCCAATCCGAAGTAGATCAATTCGTTGATCTCGTTTCGATCAATCGCAATTGACATTGCTTGCCGGAAGCGCACTTCGTTGAATATCTCGCGCATAACCGGATCCGGGTGCGTCAAGTTGAACATCATGCTGTATTCGTTACCGCGATTATAGGTGACCAGCGCGGTACGGTAATTCCCAGCTTCTTCATTGTCGCGATACGTCGGCACGCTCAGCAATTTGCCCCAGCCGAAGTGACTATATTCACCGGCGATCGCGCGCAGGTCCTGCACTTGCAAGTCTTCGACCAGTACACGACGCAGGCTGTCAACATAGGGCAGTTGATTGCCCGCGATATCCACCTTAAAGAAATAGGGATTGCGTTCGAAGTGCTTGTTGCCGAAGGAATCCTCACGCGCAAACATGAAAGTATTCAACGTAGGAATGCCCGGGATTGTATCGGTGGCAGTATTGCCAGTATTCGTATTGGGGCGCAGCCGTGCGTTCAGCAGTTGAGACCAACCCTCAAACCCGGCTTCGGACGCGAGATCATCCGCTTCTGCGTTATATCTGATGTGAAATTGCTTGAAGTAGTGCGCCGCTCGGAAACCGCGATGGCGTGGATTGCTGGCCATGCGCACGATCATGGAGGGGTGGGGAATCGCAAACGTATACCGTAGGGTCGTTTCGTCGATAACTTCGAGCAGCGGTTTTTCGCCACCGGGTCGCCATTCACCGGGCACACCGCCAGTGACTTCTTCGTCCCAAAGGACGTCCTCAAACCAGAAGCGAAAGTCTTCCGAGGTGAACGGGTGGCCATCCGACCATTTGTGACCCTCGCGCAAAAAGATCGTCAGTTGCGTCAGGTCGTCGGATAGCTCGTAATCATAGGCGATGTTGGGAATGATGGACTGTAAGTCGGTATCGATGGTGAAGAGCTTTTGCATCACCATCTCGGAAACATCCCAGCCGCAGCAGGTCGGGCTGGTGGACGGCCCCGCCAATTCACCGCCGTAATTGCCGATCGCCACGAGCGGTTCAACCACAACGGGGTTTGCCGGCAAACGTTCTTCGACAGGTGGCAGGTCGCCACTAGCGACTAGTTCAGCAAGCATCGGCGCTTCAATAAATGTATCTACTGCGCTTCCGGTCGCCGACTCATAGTCCGCCGGCGAGCCATATTGCTGCGGATACGTTTTTTCGCTGATAGTTTGCCCAAAAGCGACGGCGCTGATCAAGAACAAGAACAATGCGGTCAAGGTAAACGTAGTCTTTTTCATTCTAGATACCTTTCGTTTTTACAGTAGACGGGGACTGGCGTCGAGTGCCAATCCCCTAAAGTTTACTCTCGTTGCAGATGACTTAGCTGCCGCCTTCGAAGTACCACTGCTCGGGCATGAACATGACCCACTGACGATAGGTCCAGCTCCATTGGCCGGTGGTATCGTTCGCAGGAGTGTTCTTGAGGTTCTGCTTGAAGAGCAAGGGCTGCGGCGGCCGCTGAATGGTGCCAATCTGATACAGGCCGCCCATGGACAAGTTGTAGAATTCCTTGCCCAATGCCAGCCATTCGTCGGAGCCATAGGCGGAATCCAGGAAGGCTTCGCCGGCTGCCCAGAGGTCCTTGATCTCTTGCGGCGGTTCTTCACCCGCTTCGCCATCGTTTTGCAGCCACTCGCGCCAAAGGTGGCCGGATGCGCGGGCGCCCCAGTGGGGTCGCATATTTGCAAGTCCGTTGGCTACTTCGCCGATGTCAAGCATATCGGTGCCCCATGCGGCCATATCAACTTGATTGCCGTCGCGCAATTCGCGATACAAGCCGATCTCGATGAGTTTGTAGCTCGTCTTGACGCCGACATCATTCCAGTACGACGTGATCAGTTCGCCGATTTGGCGCCAAGAGTCTTCCGGTACCGAGACCTGGAAGTTGATGAAAAGCGTTTCACCATCCGGTCGCATTCGGAAGCCATCACCGTCGCGCTGGTCAAGCCCCATTTCGTCCAGCAGTTGATTGGCGAGATCGGGGTCGTATTGTGCGAAATACGTGGGCATCCAATCCTCGAAGAAGAGTGAAGAAGGCACAGGAGAGTTTGCCGATGCGTTGGCCAAGCCAAAGTAGACTAGCTCGTTGATTTCATCGCGGTTGATGGCCACAGACATGGCCTGGCGGAAGCGAATATCCCAGAAGATGTCGCGCAGCGGCAAATTTGGTGTTGTGAAGTTGAACATGATCGAGTATTCGTTGCCGCGGCTGTATTCCGCCAGCGCGGTACGATAGCCACCGGCTTCTTCGTTATCACGATACGTGGGGTAGCTTAGCAAGGTGCCCCAGCCATAGTGGCTATATTCACCGGATATCGCCTTCAGGTCCTGGACTTGCAAGTCTTCCACCAGGATGCGGCGCAAAGTGTCGGTATAGGGCAATTGATTGCCGGCGGTATCCACCTTGAAGAAATAGGGATTGCGCTCGTAATGCTTGTTGCCGAAGGCGTCTTCGCTGACGAAGACGAAGGTGTTCAAGGTCGGCGAGTAAGAGTCGGTTTCCGAGCCCAAATTCCAGGTATTATTGTAGGGGGTCATCTTGGCGTTAAACATCTGCTTCCAGTCTTCGAAGCCCTGTTCAGCCGCTAGATCATTGGCATCCGGGTTGTATTCGATGTGATATTGCTCGAAATAGTGCTTGGGACGGAAGCCGCGATGGTTGACTTCACTGCCGACTGCGATGAGCAATGTCGGTCGCGCTTCGGGATAGGTCATGCGGATGGTCGTCGCGTCAACGATATCGACCTGCGGCAATTCTCCATTTAGCACCCAGGGTCCGCCCGGCGATGGCGTCAGTTCGGTATTGCCCAAGACGTCTTCGAAATAGAAGCGGAAGTCGTCGGTGGAAAAGGGTTCGCCATCGGACCATCTGTGTCCTTCGCGCAGAGAGAAGGTGAAGGTAGTCTGATCGTCTGACACCTCGTATGCTCGGGCTATATTGGGAATGATGCTGGTGAGATCGGTATCGATGGTGAGCAGCTTCTGCAAGCGCATCTCCAAGACATCCCAGCCGCAGCAGGTTGGGTTGGTGGTTGGGCCTGCGAGCTGACCGCCATATTCGCCGACGGCTTCCAGCGGCTGAACGACGACTGGCTGAGCCGGCAAACGTTCTTCGACCGGCGGGAGTTCACCGGCGGCGACGAGTTCGGCCAGCATTGGCGCTTCGCCCCTCATGTCAATGGCATTGCCGGTAGCGGCGGCGTAGGCGTCCAGATCGGCATATTGGAACGGATATACAAGGTCGCCTTCGCTCATGTCTTGCGCGAGCACAGAGCCGGACAGCAAGATCAGGGCAAAGAGCACGATAGTGGTAATGGTGAATCGTTTCATGGTTTAAAGCCTCCTTAAGATAGTAGATGGTAGAGAATCCGACCTATATTCAGTGGCTTTCAAGTTGCCTCCTTTCGACCAAATGACAGACACTAAAGTTTTTCTTGTCCGATACAGATCTTTACCTGCTGTAGGTCTTGAATACGCGCAGATTGCAGAGGCGGTACATTGTCCACTGATATCCATTCGGCCGGAAAGCAAATCGTTAACAATGACTTCTAATCCGAAACCTCGTATTCGTGCAATAAATCCCAGTCAAACTGGACCCCGTGCCCGGGTGCATCCGGCGCAACCATAATGCCTTCATTAAGTTTTGGTGGACTCTTCAAGAATCGCTCCAGTCCAAAACTGTGTACTTCTAAAAACGATGCGTTGGGAATCGCAGCAAGTAGATGCAAATGCAGCTCATGCACACCGTGAGAGGTAACTTGCAAGTTGTGCGCATAAGCCAGCTTGGCAACGCGCATCCAATTGGTGATGCCGCCGATATTGGAGACATCCGGTTCAGGAAAGGCAATCTTGCCCGTTTCGATGGTATGGCGGAATTCGTAAATCGTATGCAGATTCTCCCCCGCTGCAATCGGCAGGCCGCCTTCTTTCGCGATACGCGCCATACCGGCATAATCGTCCGGGATTGTCGGCTCTTCGAACCAGAATACATCATAATCGCTGAAGCTACGCGCGGCGCGAATAGCCTGTTCGACTGACCAACGCATATTGGCATCGACCATCAGGGGGATGTCGGGTCCGATACAGTCGCGCACGGCACAAACACGCGCCAGGTCTTCTGATAAATGGTCTCGCCCAACCTTGATTTTTATGGCGCGGAATCCATTGCGCAGGTTGCAGTTTGTTTGTTCGACCAATTCGTCGGGGTCAAGTTGCAGATCGATCCCGCTGGCGTAGGCGCGCGCTTGGCCTGAATGGCCGCCGAGCAGCTTCCACAGTGGTTCGCCTTGCTGCTGCCCCTTTAGGTCCCACAGCGCGATATCGACGGCTGAAATCGCAAAAGAGACCAATCCGCCGCGACCGACGTAATGCAGGCAACGCCACATTCGCTCCCAGATCTGCTCGATACGGTTTGCATCGGCCCCGAGCAAGAGTGGCTTCAGATCATGCTCAATCAATGCGCTTATCGCCGAGCCGCCTCGCCCGATGGTATAGGTATAGCCGTAGCCTGCCCGGCCGCAGTCAGATTCCAAGCGGACTACTACCACCTCGAAGTTGGTGTGTATGCCATGAGTAGCATCGGTCATTGGATGGCTAAGCGGCAGCAAATAATGTTTGGTTTCCAGGCAGCGGATGATCATGAATGTATCCGGTACAATTCAACTGATGCACATAATAAAGGGCGACTTACGACAATAATCTCGCTGACCCTTCACCATGCACGATGATAACGCAAAAACCAATGATTTACAAAAGATTGTATAGTGTCCATTGTTGACAATCTGCAATACGGCGAATAGTATTGGTCATATCCAGCTTTGGAAGTCATAATCCAAGCAATTGGCAACACATCGGTAGAATCGCTTCGCGATGAAAAACTACATTTTGCAGCGCATCGTATATCTGTTTTTCCTGATCTGGATGGTGTCAATTGTCACCTTCATCGTCATCCAGTTGCCTCCAGGCGATTACCTTTCCACCTATATCAGCAGGCTGGAACAAGCGGGCGAACAGGTGAGCGACGAAGAAGTCGAAAACTTGCGCCGACAGTATGGTTTGGATCTGCCGCTCTATGCGCGCTACGTCAAATGGATAGGACAGGTGCTGCAAGGCAACTTCGGCTTTTCATTTGATTGGCAACAACCGGTCCGCGACATTATTGGCGAGCGCCTCGTTCTCACATTTACCATTGCGATTCTCAGCGCGATCTTCACCTACGCCGTCGCTATTCCCATTGGCATCTATTCGGCGACTCGTCAGTATTCACTTGGCGATTACGTCGTGTCAATTATTGGGTTCATTGGCTTGGCGATACCTAATTTCATGCTGGCGCTGATCATGTTATACGTGGGATTCAAGCAATTTGGCCTGAACTTGACGGGACTTTTTTCGCCCGGCTACATTGGCGCGCCTTGGGATTTGGCGAAGATCGGCGATTTGCTTCTGCATTTGCCGATTCCAATCATTGTCATCGGCACCGGTGGAACGGCGGGTTTGATCCGCGTGTTGCGGGGCACACTACTTGATGAGTTGAATAAGCAATATGTGATCACAGCGCGAAGCAAAGGCGTGGGCGAAATTCGGCTGCTGTTTAGGTATCCGGTGCGGGTCGCGCTGAATCCGATCGTCAGCAGCCTTGCCTGGCTGTTTCCGTCGCTGGTTTCGGGCGGCACGATAACGGCGATTGTCTTGGGCTTGCCAACGGCGGGTCCGATGCTATTACGAGGGCTTATCACGCAGGACACGTCTTTGACGGCGACATTGCTGATGTTTATTACGATTCTCACGGTTGTTGGCACGACGGTGTCGGACATTCTGCTGGTGGTGGTGGACCCGCGGATACGTATGGAACGCGCGGCGAATTAGGCAGGTTGATCCATGTGGCGACGAATCCTCAGGCGACCTAAGACGAATGAACCAGAAAGCGTCACGTATGACGAGAGCTATTATCTGGCTTCGCAGTGGACGCTGATTTGGCGAAAGTTTCGCCGTCATCGCCTGGCGATATTCTCGTTGGTCATAATTATTATCTTGTATTCGATGGCGCTCTTCGCCGAGTTTTACTCGATTAATGACATACATAAGCGCCACGTCAGTTATGCCAAGGCGCCACCGCATATTTTGTATCTAGTCGATGACGATGGCCGTTTTCATTTGGTCCCGTTCATCTATGAACTTGAGCAAGAACTGGATATGGATACATTGCAGCGCAATTACACCGAAGACCGATCGAAGCGCTATCATCTGCGCTTCTTCGTCGAAGGCGAGCCATACAAGTTACTGGGCTTGCTGGAAACCAATATTCACTTGCTAGGCGTGGATGATCCAGCGGTCTACTTTCCTTTTGGCACAGATGACTTAGGACGCGATCTGTATTCCCGTACGATGCATGCGGCGAGGATTTCGCTTTCCATCGGCGTGTTCGGCGTGATCATCAGTTTTGGCCTCGGCTGCTTTATCGGCGGCGTTTCCGGTTACTTCGGCGGCACTGTTGACTTAGTTATTCAACGCATCATAGAATTCATCATATCTATCCCGCATATACCTTTGTGGATCGCGCTGGCAGCCGCCCTGCCGGCGGACTGGAGTTCAACACAGGTGTATTTTGGCATCACCATCGTCTTGGCGACAGTTGGCTGGACGACGCTGGCGCGCGCCGTCCGCGGCAAGCTGCTGGAATTGCGTGAGGCGGACTTTGTCATGGCGGCGCGGATTTCAAATATGGGCGACTTTGATATCATTGTCAAACACCTGTTACCGTCTTTTGCCAGTTTTCTAATCGTCGTACTGAGCCTGTCGGTACCCGGCATGATATTGGCGGAGACGGCGCTGAGCTTTCTGCAGATTGGCATCCGCCCGCCGGCGGTCAGCTGGGGTGTACTGCTGCAAGGTGCTCAAAACATCCGCAGTTTGAGCCAGAGTCCCTGGCTGCTCATACCGGGTTTGTTTGTCATCGTCACTGTATTGGCGTTTAACTTCTTGGGGGACGGATTGCGCGATGCCGCTGATCCCTATAAGCAATAGTCCTGAGATGTCGCCGGCGTTGCTGAGGCTTAATCAGGAGGCCAGTATGAAGCATATTATTCCGAGCCTGACTTATCGCGAAAAGTAGAGAATAGCCGATGTCAACATCCGAAATCTATCGCACTCTGCCGGAACAGATTGCCGCTCGGTTGCGTCAGGAGGTGCTATCGAGCAAGCTCAAGCCCGGGGACCCTTTGCGCGAGGTCGATCTCTCTGAGCGCTTTGGCGTCAGTCGCGGACCAGTGCGTGAGGCTTTTCGCCAGCTGACTCAGCAAGGGCTGCTGGTCCTGGAGCCGAATAAAGGGGTGCGGGTGGCACAGAATCCCAGTGTCGAAGTGCGTCCGCTAGTGGTCCAGCTGCGCCGCACCATCGAAATCTTCGTACTCGAAAGTATATTTGAGCGAATTACTGAAGACGATGTTTCACGTTGGGAAGACATCCTGGCGGACATCAAGATTGCTTGTGAGACCAACGATGTGGATGCGCTTACCGAGCACGATTTGCGTTTTCATCAAGCGATAATCCGCAGCCATGATGATAAGGACCTTTTCGCGTTGTGGCAGCCTATAGCGATGCGTATGATGATGCAATACAATCGCCTGGATGACATCATGGATAGCTATCGCGAGCATCAACGCATACTGGATGCAATTCGCGCTGGCGATAAGGCGGCAGCCATCCGCGCCTTGGGCACCAACATTCAGTAGCGTATATTTTCGGCGCAAACACTGCAAACATATAACTCGTTCCGGCAGAGGACAGCGAAATGACGCAAGCAGCCTACTACGAGGGCAATCATACAATTCGCCACGGACCCGGCCAGATGGTCGAAGCGGGGCGCGGTGAGGTTCAGCTCAAGGTATCGCACTGCGGCATCTGCGGAACTGACCTGCACATCTACCACGGCGCCATGGATGCTCGTGTGAAGATGCCGCTGGTGATGGGCCATGAGATGTCGGCTGAAGTGCAAGCGCTGGGCGAAGATGTCGATAACTTTAACATCGGCGACAAGGTCGTTGTCATGCCGCTCGCGCCATGCGGCGACTGCCCGGCTTGCGGCCTTGGGCACAGCCACATTTGCCATAATCTGAATTTTTTAGGTATTGATACACCCGGCGCATTTCAAAGCTACTGGACCGTGCCAGCCAATACGTTACACCTGATGCCGGCCCATCTCTCTTTGAAGCACGGAGCTTTGATCGAACCATTGGCGGTCGCTGCGCATGATGTGCGCCTGGCAGGCGTACAGGTAGGCGACCAAGTTGTCGTGCTTGGCGGCGGTCCGATCGGCATGCTAGTTGCGCTGGTCGCGCGCCGGGCCGGGGCCGATGTGCTGGTGTCGGAAATCAATCCGTATCGGGTCGAGTTGGCGAATAGCCTCGGGCTGGAAGCCATTAATCCGCTGGAGACGGATCTGATCAAGCTGGTCATGCAGCGCAGCAATGGTGCAGGCGCCGACATCGTATTCGAAGTGTCCGGCTCCCAAGCGGGGGCGGAGATCATGACTGAATTGCTGCGCACCCGAGGCTTGGCTGTCGTGGTGGCCATATTTGCGCAGAAACCGGAGATCGATCTATTTCGTTTTTTCTGGCGCGAGCTGCGTTTACAAGGCGTCCGAGTTTATGAGTCCGAAGATTTCACCAGGGCTATTGAGTTGGCTGCATCTGGCGCATTACCCCTCGATGAATTGATCACTGATGTTCGTCCGCTAAGCGCGCTGAAGTCCGGCTTTGAGGAAATGGAAAAAGGCGGTCGCGTCATGAAAATCTTGCTGGAGCTTTGAATGAACGTATTGGATAGTTTTAGGCTGGACGGAAAGACAGCGCTTGTTACCGGCGCCCGCCGCGGTATAGGGCGAGCGATGGCGAATGCGCTGGCGGAAGCGGGCGCGGACATCATTGCGGTCAGCGCCAATCTTGAAGAGACGGGCAGCGACATCGAAAAAGACATCACTGCGCTCGGGCGCGGATATGCCGGCTACCGCTGCGACTTTTCCCGTCGTGAAGATGTTTATCGCTTCGTCGAGCTGGTGAATGCAAACCACCCGACAATAGACATCTTGGTGAACAATGCCGGTACGGTCCATCGCGAGCCGGCCGAGCGGCATCCAGATGAGTATTGGGACAAGATAATCGAAACCAACTTGAGCGCACAATTCGTGCTCAGCCGGGAAATCGGCAAGCGAATGCTTGAGCGCGGCAGGGGAAAAGTCATTTTTACCGCGTCGTTATTGACCTTTCAGGGCGGCATCACGGTGCCGAGCTACGCCGCGAGCAAGGGCGGTATCGGGCAGTTGACCAAGGCGCTGGCCAATGAGTGGGCCGGCCGGGGCGTACAGGTCAACGCCATCGCGCCGGGTTATGTGCGCACGGACGTTACTGAAGCGCTGCAAAACGACCCAGACCGGTATCGCGCTATTCTCGAGCGGATTCCGGCTGGGCGCTGGGGCAGCATTGATGACTTCAAAGGTCCTGCTGTGTTCCTGGCTTCGGCGGCATCGGACTTCGTCAACGGCGAGATTCTGGTTGTCGATGGCGGCTGGATGGGTCGATAGCCTCCGCGCAATCACAGTCGCAGGTCAAGTTCCCGACGTAGATTTGTCAAAGTCAGCTTGTTCGGCAAGTATGCGATCACGCCAGGCGTCCGGCAATTCCATCATACGCTGGAACCAGGTGTCCTCGCCCCAATGCAAATTACTGCGTTTGAACTCGGGGCGAAAGACGTCACGGCTCAGGTCGCAGTCGAAGCGAATGATCTGCAAGCCTTCTTCATTGCCGACGCCAAGCGGGTTCATGTGGCAGAGACCCCAGGTGATACCACGTCCATCGCCATTGTCGGCGAAGGCATCAGGACAGAAGGGACCGGGGGCAATGGGCGACAATTGCACATGCGCCTTGGGAATAAAATTCAGTCCATCGGGCGCAAATTGAATCGTGTCTTTCTCTGGTCCATCGAGTATGAGCAAGGTCGCGATCCCGCCTTCGTAAGGCCAATACATCGTCTCATGACCGGAATTGGTGACGGGATTCAACTCGGATTTGACAAAAGGTCCTTCAGGATGGTCGGCGATGGCAACACCTTGCGCCCGCAGCAGATTGCCCGGCGACTTATCGACCGGCGACCCTTTGTAATAGAGCCAGATCTTGCCTTGGTACACCAAGGGAAAGGGATCGTGTATCGCGCAACAGTCCCATTCGCCGGGGGCGCCTTGCGGCACAACCGGCCGGTCGAGCCGTGTCCAGGGACCGTCGGGAGAATCTGACCAGGCGACGCTGACATTTACGCAATCGTTCTTGCGCCACATGGTTGTAAAGGTCTGGTAATATAGGTAGTAGCGACCTTTGAAGATGAGTATATCGGGCGTGGAAAGTGAGCGGTCGCCGTATGAACCCTTTGGAGCGCGCGGGACCGCCACGCCCTGCTCTACCCAGTCGAATCCGTCTTTCGATGTCGCAAAGCAGATATCGGCAAGGTCCCAATCCACAACTGGGATCTCGTCGCTCGCCTGTTCGATGTTTGGTTGGCCAACGGGAATGTGCTTGGTTTGGCGGCGCGTGTACCAAACGTAATATGTGTCGCCGATCTTGAGCACCTTGGACGGATCACGGCGCGAGACCGACAAGTCGGCATCATGCTTGTCGATGCCAGTAATGCGAGAGTACTTGAAGATTGTGTAGAAGCGGTTGCCTGTGTCCTGCTTGGGCGTCCACATGTCATAGACACGTTGAGTCGCCGCGCTAAGCGGTCGGTCCGTTGGCTTTTGCAACGAGAGTTTGCTGGGAAACGCACCCTTTCCTTCGGTCATTATTCCTCCCTCAGATTCATGCGGTTTGTTGGAGCCGCTATTTGCCACGCATTGCGCAACATACTACAATTTGTAAATTGTAGACAATAGACATATTTTAGTCAAATTCTCTTTGCTGCTTGTAATATGTGTATGAGTTAGGAGAGCAAATGCTAGTTGCCAATTACATTGTCATCGGCGCCGGATCCGCAGGCGCAGCTGTGGCGAGCCGACTTAGCGAAAGCGGACGCCATAGTGTACTATTGCTAGAAGCAGGCGGACCGGACGACGACGCAAATATTCACATACCAGCGCGGTTTTCAAATTTGTTCCACAGCGCGGTCGACTGGGATTATGTGACGGCGCCGCAACCCGGCCTTAATGGTCGCCGCGAGTATGTGCCACGGGGAAGGGTCTATGGCGGTACCAGTTCGATGAACGCCATGGTGTACCAGCGTGGGCACCCCACCGACTACGACAATTGGGCTGCGTTGGGAAACCGAGGTTGGAGCTATGAAGAGCTCCTGCCGTTTTTCCGCAAGATGCAGCATCAGGAACGTGGTGAATCGGACCATCACGGCGTCGGCGGACTGATCAATGTCGCGGATCCGCAAGATCCTAACCCGCTCAGCCGAGCATTTGTGGCCGCGGCGCTGGAAGTGGGATATCGCCACAACGACGACTTCAACGATGGGCAGCAGGAAGGCTTCGGCCTCTACCAAGTCACACAGAAGGGTGGTCAAAGGCATAGCACCGCGACAGGATATTTGCGGCCGGCGCTGCAGCGGGACAACTTCACCGCCCTGCCCTACGCCCACGCCACGCGACTGATATTCGAAGGCAAGCACTGCACGGGCGTATTGTACGCGCATGAAGGCTTGGAGAAGCAAGCGCGCGCCACAAAGGAGATCATCGTCTGCGGCGGCGCGATCAATTCTCCTCAATTGCTGATGCATTCGGGAATCGGACCCGGCGAGCACTTGGCCGAGGTCGGCATTCCTGTGCTTCTTGACCTGCCCGGCGTGGGGCAGAACTTGATGGATCATATGCAGGCGCCGCTGGCCTATCACTGCCGCGAGCCTGTAAGTCTGGTAGGCAAAGAGACGGCAGAGCAGCTTAAGCGCTATGAGCAAAGCAAGATGGGCTTGCTGACGTCGAATCTTGGCGAGGCCGGCGGCTTTGTACGGCTGAATGCTGATTCACGGGCGCCGGAGCTTCAGTACCACTTTGGGCCGGATTGGTTCATCCGCCACGGCTTTGAGACGCCCGAAGGCCATGGCTTTACGATTTTGGCGGGATTGGTCGGCGGCAAGAGCGTCGGCGAACTCAAATTGCAGTCGAGCGATCCCTTGATGTCGCCATTGATCGACTTCGCCTGCCTCAACTGCGACGAAGACGTAGATGTGCTATTGGCAGGGATTAAGCTGGGACGCGAGATCGCCTTGGCTCCGGCTTTTGATCGTTACCGCGGAGAAGAGTTCTTGCCCGGCGAAGACGTCGCGTCCGATGAGGATCTGGCGCAATTCATTCGTAATTTCGCCACGACGATTTATCATCCGGTTGGCAGCTGCAAGATGGGCAGGGACGACATGTCTGTGGTCGATGAGCGGCTGCGAGTACGTGGTGTCACTGGCTTGCGCGTGGCTGACGCCTCGATCATGCCACGCATCATCAACGCCAACACCAACGCGCCTTGCATAATGATTGGCGAAAAAGCGGCCGCTATGATACTTGAGGATGCCTAGGAAATGACCAAGGTAAGCAGTGATTTGCCGCGGCTACCGGGTGAGCCGGACAAGGAAAAACCTGTGGGACGTCCTTTGAGCGCAGCGAGCGCGCGTCTGTACGACAAATGGGGACGATATCAGGATTCGACCAGCGAGTTCTATACCACATTCAAGTACAGCCGGATCAGCGGCATCGGCAAAGAGCGAGGGGTAACCCGGCGAGACCCCAGCACCGTATTGCGCATCAATGGCAAATACTACGTTTGGTATACGCGGCGCCAGACGATCAATGACCGCGACCACCGTAATAAACCGCCCCATCGCGTACAGAGCTGGGATACACCGGTTTTTGATTGGGACCTGGCGGAAATATGGTTCGCCACCTCTAAGGACGGCTTTAATTGGGAGGAACAAGGTGTGGCGGTAGATCGTGGACCTCGAGACGCTTACGACGGACGCTCGGTCTTCACGCCCGATGTTTTGATGACCGGCGACCGATTATATCTTTATTATCAGACGGTCGATTATCCCTATCGAACGCGGACACGAAATAGCATCGGCATGTCTTGGGCGGAATCACCGGATGGACCCTGGCAGCGGGCTGAAGCGCCAGTGCTAAGTCCGGGCGAGGCTGGCGAGTGGTTGGGCGATGATGATTCCGACGAAGTACGCAGCTATGGCGCTTGGGATAGCCACAAGGTACACGATCCATTCATTCTGGTTCGCGACGGCAAGTATTGGCTCTACTACAAGGGTCAGCCGATGGGCTGGCCAACACGGTATTCACGCGGGATTGGCTGGGGCGTGGCGATAGCCGACAGTCCAGAAGGTCCATTTATCAAGTCGCCGCTGAACCCCGTGACAAACAGCGGGCACGAAACTTGTCTATTCCCTTATGGCGAAGGTGTGCTGGCCATCTGCGGACATGACGGGCCAGAAAAGGATACGATTCAGTACGCGCCGGATGGGCTTAACTTTGAAGTCGTCGCTCATGTCACGTTGCCGCCGCTGGCTGCCGGTCCTTTCTCGCCGGATTCATACAGTAATACCAACGATGGCAAGGGCATCAACTGGGGGTTGTCACACATCGCCACGGAAGAGCTAAAAAGCGGCAATTCATATATTGCGCGTTTCGATTGCAATTTACGGCGTGAATTCGAACGATCCGGCTTTCGCGGCAGCAATATTCGCTTTCCTGAGGATGTTCACTTTTCCACTGACTTGGCACTGAGCGAACAGAATATGGCGCCGCTGACTTACGCTAGCGAGCCGAAGCGCCCGACGGAAGCGCGGCCGGCGACGCCTGTCAGCCGAGCGATGCAGCGCGTATACGACACTTATGGTGTTTACAAAGATCAGGGCAGCGAGTTCTTCTCAGCCTTCAAGTATGCTGCCCTTTCCGGTATAGGCAAGGAAGAAGGCGTTACTCGGCGTGATCCATCCAAAGTGATCAAAGTCGGCGACCACTATTATGTCTGGTATACGAAACGACAGACTGCGGTAACTTGGCGCGGCGTGGCGCATGCGAGCGAAACGCGCCCGGCCTGGGATTGGGATATGGCGGATGTCTGGTATGCCACTTCGCCGAATGGCTTTCACTGGACGGAGCATGGCTGCGCGGTTCAACGGGGTACTAGAGGCGCCTTCGACGACCGCTCGGTTTTCACGCCCGATATTCTCGTGCATGACGGCAAATATTATCTGTACTATCAAGTTATAGCGAGCATCTGGAAGCACCGTACGCCTCATCAAATCGGTATGGCCTGGGCCGATTCACCGGATGGACCCTGGACCAAGCTGGCTGAGCCGGTGCTGAGTCCGGGACAGCGAGGCGCCTTCGTCGGCGAGGCAGATGACGCCGACGCGATTGCCAGTTTTGGCGAGTGGGACTCGCACAAACTGCACGATCCATTCGTTCTCAAGTATCGAGGGCAGATCTGGCTGTATTACAAAGGCGTACAGTACGGCCGCACTTATCGTCACGATCTGGGCATCGGCTGGGGAGCTGCTACGGCCGATGATCCGAGAGGGCCCTTTGTAAAGTCGGCGCTGAATCCGGTCACGAATAGCGGGCATGAAACATTTCTCTATCCTTTTCGCGAGGGCATCGCCGCCGTAACGAGCCACGAAGGGTCGGAGAAGAATACGGTTCAGTTTGCGCCGGATGGCTTGAGCTTCGAAGTGGTCGGCAAGGTGAGCACGCCACCAACCGCCGCCGGGCCGTATGTGCCCGATGCCTTTGCGGACACTGGGGACGGACGGGGCATCACCTGGGGCTTGTCACACGTGCAGCATAACAATGACGGAGCCATGGACAACGGCTACCTGGTACGATTTGACTGCAATCTTAGCCGAGACATTCAGCGCGAAGATTTCTACCGCGCCTGGAATTACCGTTTTCCCGAGTCAGTTTACTTCAGCCGGGACTTTGCGCTGACCGAAGAAATGAAAGGCGAAGCGCTAGAGCTGATGGCTGAAGTCGACGAGGACACGTTGGCTATACCGTGACATACAAGACTTGCGGGTATTTCTAGTCGTTGTTAAGGCGCTCTGCGATCGCGTCTGCAATTGACGCGGCTACTTGCTGGTTGCCCAATTCATTGATGTGAACTTTATCGAAGAAAACCTCTTCGTCGCTTTCGCTGAATAGGTCTGACAATATGATCACATCATCCCAGGCTTCGGAGGTCGCGCGTTGCCGCAACTGACTGTCTACTTCCTGATATAGCGCCGTGAATCCGGGCAGATCACGTTCGAAATCGGTGGCGATACGCGCTTCGAAATCGGTGAGACTTTCTTTGGCGAATAGCGCCGGCTGCCAGACGAAAAGGACCTGCACGTCAAATTCTATTGCAGTCGCTTGTATCAGGCGGCGGTTGGCGAGCCAATTGTCGATTATCGGCTGCGCGCTGTAGCTGGCTGCAGCAACCAAGGTCCAGTCGACCTGAGCCAGGCTGTTACTAGGCAGAGTCAAAACCGGCTGTCCTTGTCGCAAGAGCCTGCCCGCCTCGACATCATCGATCCGTTGGCTTTCACGCAAGGGAAGCCCCGCCATGCCCTCCTGCAAGCGCGCGGAAAAGACGTCGTTGAAGCCGTGATAGAAGACAGCAATATCTGGCAGGTATCCCAGCGCTAGCTGCCGCTGAAACAGAATCAAGTCCTGCGTACTGACATAACCCGTCTGTCCGTAATTCTGAACAAGCGCGTCGACTTCCCTCTTGTTGAGCAGTCGCGCCACCTGAGACGGGATTGTGTAGGCGTCGCGCGCGCCCTCGCCCCAGATGGTAGAGCCGCCAAAGAAATAGACGCGTGACCGGTTCGCACCCTTAACAAATGAAGTCGTTTCCCGCAGTCCTGTTTTATCCACGTTGATGAATTGGCCGTCGAATGGCGCCAGCACCCAATAGCTGTAAGGCAGCCAGCGTACGCGTACCTGACCTTGTTCCGCCCAGAACTCTTGTGCAGTGGGCGCGCCTTCGGCATCGACGAATCTCAGTGGCCGGTAATCAAGACTGCCACGCAAGCGGTCGTGCAATCCTGACGCTGTGACCAGGCGACTGTTAAGGACCACCATCAGCACAATTACAGATAGCGCGGCCAATGCCATGCCGCACATGGCCCAAGCGTCGCGTCTACGCATATACGCTTTCTTGATAGCCTGCCAATGCACTGCCATGAGCGAACCGATTGACAAAATTGTCCAGAAAAACAGCAGGAACTTGGCCGGATTCGTGACTGAGGGCGCGATATCGCTCGTCAGGATTTGCGCTAGAATATTCAGCTCGACGAGCACTATTAGCAGAAGAATTGAGAGCCGGCGCCGATCAAGCAAGTAGACGAGAGTCGTGGCAATGCGTAACGATGACGGCGTTTCCAGACGAAAAATCCAAACCAGACCGAGCAATGCCAGCAGAGTCACAGCCCCGAAAGCAATCACAATACTACGCTGCAACTGCGCGTAAGACGCTTCCGGCGAGGACTGTGCAAGTAGAAGCGAGACAAAGGTTATAAACAGGGGCAGCCAAGCGATGAGCGCAAAACCGAAGAGGCTGCGTGATAGCGCGGTTATCGGATCGTAGCCCTGTTCTGCAGCGGTTTCATTCACGGCGTCAACTCAGTGACCAGGCCGAACATGAAGGGGATGTTCTGAGGCAGATGTTGCGGGGCGCCATAACGTCTGCCGCCTAAATCCCGCATATTCGGGATAGGCTTAAAGCCGTTACAGTGTCGATACTCGTGCAGATGTGTCAGCCTTAAGCCAGAGTCTACTAAGACCATCACAACTTCGGCGAGACCCCACTGGTATTCCACACCCGGGAATGGATTGTGAAAGTCGATTACGCCGGGATGCAATTCATTGATCTCGGCTGTCGTCCCGGTGAGCGCAACATAATCGCCGATACCGGATTCAAATTCATAAGGGACGCCGCCCATGTAGTCGAAACGCAACTGCCAGTTTTCGTCGAACATGGCAAATGCCGGGTGGAAGTCCACCAGCACAAAGCGTCCACCTGGTTGCAGACAGCTAGCGATACCGCAAGCCCATTCCCGCAATTCTGATAGCCAGCAGAGTACGCCATAGGAGCTGAACACACAATCATAGCATTGTCGGTTGCTGACGAAGAAATCGTAGATGTCCGCCCGAATGAAATCCGCCGGTATACCACTGTCGCGCGACAATCGACGGGCGAAGCGAATGGCCTCGTCGCTGATGTCGACGCCTGTAACTTTGGCGCCAAGATGAGAGGCGATACTCAAGGTGTCTTGACCGCTGTTGCATTGCAAATGCAGCAGGGTCTTGCCGGCGATATTTCCGAGCAGATTCTGCTCCTCCGGGAAAAGAGTGTTGCCGCCAGCGCGGAAAAACGCCGCTTGGTCGCCCTTGTGACTGTTGTGCGCCTTGGTGCCCTCGTTCCACGAGAGGCGATTAAGTTCATGATGGGCCTTGTTTGGCATGATAGGGGCTCCGAATATCCGCCGAGGTCGATTCTAGCGGCTGAGTATGTTAGCTGCAATGCGAGGAATAGCTTGATGCTGCTGCCCGAGTCCGTCTGTGAATCAACCGCGTGATATGGTAGCCTTCATGGGTTTCGGTTTCGTATGACCATCCTGGGAATGTTCCGCATGTTGCTGCGCAGCTATATCGATCCAAACGAGAATCGCGAGGCGTCGCGGAAGCTGCCTCGGCTGATGGTGGAAGGCTTGCTCTAAGGCGGATCGGGACTGGGTGTTTTGGCGCTGATCTTCGAGATCGCCGCGGATGCCTTCAGCGTCGCCGCGTACCAGACCCTGCTCGCCATCCATGGCGCCAGCGGGTATCACGATATCACCATATTGGCGTTCATGTTGCTGTCGGTCATGCTCTTCTGGGGCATCGTCCCGGTCTACAAAGCCGGCGCCTATATTCGGCCAACGGCGGGCGGGAGTGGTCCCCTGGTCGAAGCCATTGGGCCCCCGAGGCTGCTCTGGCTGTCCTGGGCGGGCACCAGCCTCTTTTTCCTTGACGCGGTGCTGACGATCATCATCAGCTCGATTTCCGCCGCTGACGTTCTGATGCTGCTGTTCCCGGAGTTTGCCCCTTATCGCATCTTGATCGCTGAGGTATTCGCCTTTTTTATAATGGCTGTCCTGGTTGCGGTTGGCCCCAAACGCGCTGTGCCGCTCTTTCTGCTTGGTGGCGGCGCCTTCTCTATTTTTACGCTCATGACGCCTTCGTTGGTCGGGTATAGCGCGGTCGCCAATCCGGAATGGGGCTTCCTAACGAGTGGCATCGTCCACAGGCTGGAAGAAGCGGGGAGTGGTGAATTTCAAAGACACAGGACATATTCCGGATTCCATAAGGGGGATTCACCACAGAGACACAGAGGGCACAGAGGTTTTTGGATGGCAAGGTCGAAGTTGTTATATCAACAGTATTCACCACTCCCAAGAAGCGCAGGTTGTTGGCCACGTGGCGCGCGCAATGGGCGATGCCCCCGCCATAGGGTCCGTACTATTCTTCCGGTCCATGAGCAGCGCCATGCTCGGCTTCTCCGGCTTTGAAGTAATTCCGGCCAGTGGCAAGCATGCCGCCCGCCCGAAAAGGAAGGTCATAAACACGGCGCTCACGCTATCTGCCGTATTCCTCATAGGAACCGGTGTATTGCAGTTGGCGGCTGCAAAATCCTGGAACATCCCCTCAACAGAAGGCTATAGCACCTTGCTGATCGAATACGAGATCGTGGCGGCGCAGGTCTTCGGCCGTGGCGTAGAGGCCACTGAAATCATTGTTCTCGACGAGGACAAAAATGCGGCGGAGCGTCTATACGACGAGTGGAAGGAGCAGGCGCGACTGGACGCGCTACTGCAAAATGGCGCGGATCATGGTGACAGCTCAAGAGCGCACAATCGCGACGATGACATCGCCGTGATCGCCGATAACGTCGCCATCGCGCGATCGCTTGAGAGCGCGATCCGAGAAACCGATGGACAAGGTATATTGTCGATTGCGGCACTTTTGCTGGCGATCATCCTGCTGCTGGCGCAGGGCGGGGGCTATGTGGGCGGCGCCGCGATGGCAGCGAATGCCGCCAGGTTGGGCCGACTGCCAGGCTTTTCGCCAATGATCGCATAGGCATCGCCGTAATTTGGGGCTTCGCCGCTGCCTTCATTATCACCAGTACCACAGTCTTCTTCGTGCGCGATGACGCATTGCGCGACCGCGGCATACAGCCTAAGTCAGCTGAAGCGCGTTCCCTGCGATTCGCTGGCTTGCACGGCATGGTGGCCAGCTACGCCATGGGCATTGTCCTGATTACGCAAAAGACGGACGCGATCGGCGCCATTGTCGTCCAAGCCGTGCTGATTACAATTTTTCAGCTCTACTATGCGTATGGCGGCGCGCGCAGAGACCCGACCAAGTTGACGCCGTATACGCCGGCTCCTGAGCGCAAACCTGATTACGAAAGTGGCATACAGCGGGCACATGACAAGGCGCGGGCGCGCGGAATCATCGATCGCGTAAATGCCTTGCTGGAAGAAGGCGCCCTGGTGAAATTCAACGTTGACTCTGCGCGTATCAAGCGCCTCGTAACCTATGTCTACAGCCTGGACCAAGACGCATTTGAATTGCAGAAAATGGAAGCCGAATACGATGATGATATGGCGCATGAGCCGAGCGAAGATCTGGACGCGACATACTTCCAATACTTCAACGCGCGTGAGGACATTATTGCTGAAATCGAGAGCTATTCGCACTACGGCATCTTTACCTTTATCGACAAATACTACGCGAACTGGGTCAATGAGGACCACGGCCGCGAAGGCGCCGATGTGAAGAAAGCGATGATCAGTCTGTTGTTCCCGTTGACCGATGACGACGTGATCTTCGAACAATATCAGCAGTACAAGTGGGAAAAACAACCGAAGGCCATTTGGCAATTCTGCCGCGAACGATACTCATGGGCCAAAGATCAATGGCCCAATCTCAATGGACGCCTGACTACGGTATGGACCTTGCAGGAAGTAGGCTTAATACCGGATGAAATCGATATCAAGACCGTCATTTCGATCAACGCGCGCAACGACTTGCGAGAGATTAATATTCACACGCACGGACAGCCGTCGCAGAACCTATCGAACGACCAGCCAGCGAGCCCGGCCGAAAGCTCTCAAGATGATACATAAGTCGAAATACACAGCGAATTCTCCTACCGATTTCAATCGTTAATTGAGCGCAGCATGCTTGCTTGAGTATCCACTCAAGTCTATAATCTCTGATACGATTACTTTGCGGTGATGCAGGCGCGTTAGTGTGATAGCGAACAGGCAGGCGACAAATCCGCGAGTTTCCGTATCCTTCGGCGATTGACTGAACCGGCAAGATATTTGACAAACCGAGACCGCGAATGCACTTCGTTGATCTGACGCAAGTGGCGCTCAGGACCCTGCAATCCTCGACGTCATCCACAAACGAACAGTACAACTATGAACAGGCGCATAGCTTGCGCGGCAAGATCCTTGGGGTACTCATTCGTCAAGGCAGGCTCGCCTCCGAAGTCACAGCGGAGGACTGCGCGCTGTATTTGAGCGTTGAACCGCAGCTGATTGAAGCCTGGGAATTGGGCAAAGACGTACCCAGTCTGCCGCAGCTGGAAGGGTTGGGGGATTGCTTCAAGGCGGCCAATGACGGCGAACCGATAAGCGCATCCGCCCTGCCACTGCCTGCAAGGGATGAGTATTTGCGCCTACGGCAACGTCTGCTGGGCGCATTGCTCCAAGCCGTGCGCCGGGCGCGGGAAATCAGCATTGAAGGCGTCAGCGCGAATACGGGCTTGGATGTCGAGCTATTGAAAAAATACGAGTATGGCGAATCCGCGATACCGGTTCATCATTTGACGATGCTGGCGCAGAGTTTCGAGCAAGAGTTAGGGTATTTCACGGATACGGGCGGTTACGGCCGAATAAAGAAACAACGAACAAGCCGAGAAACGGCCAAGGCGACCGACGAAGAGGCAGAATTGATGCATTTTGCCACTGACTACCGGAATCAAGCCTTCATTCGCCTCGCTATGGCGTTTCGCGATATCGACCGCGAGGATCTGGATCGCATTGCAGACGCGCTCCTTGCCATAATCAGAGACGGGCGAGACGCCAACGGCCGGTCCCTTACGCGACCGTGACGCCCCGTCAATGACCTCCTTCAGATTTAGATTTTATCCGCTGAGCGTTTTTATACTGCTTGTCACAATGATGACGAGCATCTATATGTTGACGTACCGGGCAGCCATCCAGTCCGGAGACACTTTGCGGGCTCTGGACGCCGTCACCAGCCAAGCGCGCTTTGGTGACTGGCTCATGGACGAGTCAAGCTGGTTCAAACCGGCGCTGATCATCCGCGAGGAAGCCAAACTTCCGCTGCAAGATTACGATGTCGAGGAACGGCTGAATGCGCAATTGGCGGCTCCGCTGCTGCGGCTAGCCCAATCGTTGCCGCGTCTCGGCAATATCCATACTGTTTGGCTACTCAATGTTATCGTCACGTCTTTGATTGTCGGTCTTATCTACTTTCTAGCGCGCGCGTTGGAGTTCAGCGACCGTGCCGCCGCTATCGTAGCAATCACGGCGGGATTGGGTACGAATCTCTGGGCGTATTCTCAGACCTTCTTTCGCGAACCGCTGAGCGCGGTTTTCATTTTGGCGGCGCTATTGTTGATACAGCAGGGAAGGCGTCAAGAGCTCGCGATCCGGCTGTTAAGCATTGCCTGCGCAGCTGCGGGATTGTACCTGGCCTATTTGACAAAGTTCTCGTCCGCGTTTGCGGTTCCGCCGATACTCATATTTGCGCTGCCAGACATCCCGCGCCTGGACGGGCACATAAAACGCCGCCTCGCGCTGGGGCTGCTCGCTGGGACAATTGCAATCACGCTGGCGTTGATGTTGATTTATCCATTGCCGTTTCCGCTGTCGAATGAGTTGGAGCAACTCGGTATTAGAACTGAGTACATCGGCGCCGCGCTTCGCAGCTACCTGGTAAGCCCCGGCGCGAGTCTATGGGGCACCTCGCCCGTTATTCTATTAGCAGTCGCGGGCTGCGTCATTCTTTGGCGCCAGGGCAGATTCCGGCTCGTGCTAACGATATCCATGTTCGTGTTCTGTTACACGATTGGTCATGCCTTGACTACGGGCGCGCACTGGTTCGGCGGGCTCAGCTGGCCCCCGAGGTTTCTGTTGCCTGTCGTACCCGTTCTCATGTTGGCAACCGCTCCCCTGGCCGACAGATTGTTACAGCGCAGAAACCTTGGTGTGCGCGTACTTTGGGCTCTATTGCTGCTTTACGGCGTCTGGATACAATTCAGCGGCGTCTCGCTGAGCTGGTCGCATTTCAGCGACACACTGCCGGCAGAATCACAGGGATTGGCAGAATGGCCGCCCTCGATGTATCAGCCTCAGTATTTTCGCTGGTTGCTATTGCCGCAGCGTTGGCAGGACTTGGGATTCGACTTCCTTTGGACGCGTTCGCAATCGCCGATTTGGGGCATCAGCTTCGCGCTGTTAGCGGGAGTCGTCGCGACGGCTTTGTTTCGCCTTCTGCTGCATAAGCGCAGCAGCTGGCGCTACACATCGCCACTGCTGGCTATTCTATGTGTCATGTGTACTTTGCTGAACATCACGGCGGTCTACGACAAGGATCCTCGGACTCAATCTAAACAGGCGGCGCTGCACGAAGTTCTCGACTTTCTTGGGCAGGCGGCACAGCCGGGCGATGTGCTGCTGCTGACGGGCAATGACTACGGCAACTTCATCTTGAATCATCTTGATGACGCCGCGCCGCGGACCATCATATTGCCGCGCCCCTTGGCCCAAGCGGCAAGCGATAGACAGCCGGCTCAGGTCGTATCGAACAATGCCAATAGTTGGTTTGACGTGGCAAGCCTGCGTATCATTCAGCACTTAGCCGGGCGACATGACCGTATGTGGATCTTGGACAATACCAGCTCCTTCATGACATGGAGTTTCCGCCCGCTTGAGCGATACATGGCGCTACATTACTACCCCGTTCAAGTGGCGGGCCTGCCCTCGCCTGACGAGACAGTTCGTCTACTGGAATTCAGTACGCGGACGGCGGCGCACGACCCGATGTCTCTATACTTCGGGGAATTTGAGACTGGCCTGCGCTATGGCGATTCCATACGCCTACTAAGCTATGATCTGCCAAATGGACTGCTGTATCAGCCGGGAGACGCCCTAGAGTTTTCGCTGCTTTGGCAAACGGACGAGCAACTTGATGATGACTACACTGTCGCCACTTTTGTCGCTGACGCTGGTTCGAGCGAAGTCCTGGCGCAAAGCTATGACTCCGGTCCTCAATTTGGTTTCGCGCCAACATCTGGATGGCGGGCAGGTGTTCCCGTTTGGGAGAACCGGGCGATTCGATTGCCGGCAGACGCTCCGCCAGGCGAATATCGGCTATGGGTGGTGCTGTATCGCAGCAGTGAGACTGGCGAAATCTTGCGGCTGCCTGTCAACGTTGGTGAGATATCCGGCGAGGGCGCCATCGGCGTTTTGCCATTTGTGCTCGAAATCGAGAAACAGCCCTAGCCGCCCTTGACGCTCAAAGAGTTCGGGCGGGAATCTTCCATTCTGCTATCTGCAAGGTTGGGATAAACTCAGCGTTGGTTTTCGCGTCATTTTTATGGAGTACCCATGGCGGTCGAGTTCAGCGTAAAGTCTCCCATCAAGACAAACCATACCAGCCCGTTTCGCTTCATATTGTCGCATATAGGACGTCATCCGGTATTCGCCATATTGTTGGTCCTCGGCGCCTTCAGCAACGCGTTTCTGGCGGGGGTCGTGCCGGGCGCGATCGGCAGCGCATTTGACGCGATTCGCCAGATGAATGACGACACTATGCGTTTGGTGCTCAACAGCGTACTGCTCATCATGGCCTCGCAAACTCTCCGATCGCTGCTGCAATTTGTGCGCAATTTTTCGGCTGAAGTATTCGCGCAGCGCTTTGAACGTGATGTTCGTGATGAGCTTTATTCGAGCCTTTTGGGCAAGAGCATGAGCTACCACGATATGCAGCCGGTCGGCGAGACGATGGCGCGTGTAACCAACGATGTGCGTGAAATGAACTTAATGATGAACCCCGGCGTAAACCTAATCGTCGGCGCAAATATGTTCCTGATCATGCCGGCCGTCTATGCGCCGGGCATTCATCCGCAGCTGATCTTCGTGCCACTCTTGTTTATTTGCTCACATATCATTGTTCAGCTTTATTTCATCCGGCGCCTCTACCCCATCGCTCAAAAGGTGCGCGCAAGCTTCGGACGAATGAAAGCGCGGCTGGCAGAGTCGCTCGACGGGTTGGAGGTGGTTAAAGGCGCGGCGCAAGAAGAATACGAAATCGGCGCATTCAACAGCTTGGCAGATTTGGTCCGTGATCAATTCATCGACCAAGGCGAGTTTGAAGCGCGATATTTTTCCATATTTCTCTTTGGCCTTACCGTTGTCGCCGCGCTGATACATTCAGTGACGCTTTTTCAGGCCGGAGCTATCGCCGAAGGTGAAGTTATCGCCTATCTTGGACTGATCAACTTATTCCAATTTCCAGTGTTTATCTCGCTGTTTACTTCGTCCCGAATCGCATCCGGCTATGCGGGCGCTGAACGCATTCTTGAAGTCATAAACGTGAAAACCAGGCTGGATCAAAACGCTCAAGGTTACAGCGGCAGCATCACAGGATCGATCACCTTCGAGAATGTCAATTTCGGCTATAGCGCCGATGAGGAGGCCATAAGCGATATCTCGTTTGAGGTGGCGCCTGGCAAGACTGTGGCGATCGTCGGGCAGACGGGTTCTGGCAAAAGCACACTCAGCAAGTTGATCAACCGAATATACGATGTGGACAGCGGACGGGTACTTGTGGACGGCGTGGACGTGCGCGATTGGAAACTGCAGGCGTTGCGCTCGCAGATCAGCATCATTGAACAGGATATCTTTCTTTTCAGCCGCAGCGTGGCGGAGAATATCGCCTTCGGCAAAGACGAGCGCGACGTGGACAGCATCGTGGAATCGGCCAAGGCGGCGCAAGCTCACGAATTCATTTCGTCTTTTCCCGCTCAATACGAGACGGTAATCGGTCAGCGGGGAATGACCCTCAGCGGGGGGCAGCGACAGCGCCTTGCTTTAGCGCGCGCCTTTCAGACAGATCCGCCGATTCTTATCCTTGACGACAGCACGAGCGCCATAGATAGCGCGACTGAGGACAAGATTCAGCGCGCGATCTGGTCTGCGGCGACTGGACGTACGACGCTCCTGATAACACATCGTCTGTCGCAGATCCGTTGGGCGGATCATATCGTGGTGCTGCGCAAGGGGCGTGTGGTGGCGCAAGGGACGCATCACGATTTATTGCGCAGGTCTGAGTCGTATCGTCATATTTTCGACCGCTACGCCTCGGCCGATTCATCGGCCTTACCAGACGGGGGAGACTAGAGTGGCGGCGATTTTCGGCGGCTTGCAGGGCGACAAATATGACCGTCAGTATTCCGACGCAAACCTATTCAAGCGCATCGGCCAATATATGGGCGAATACAGATGGCAGGTTGCGCTGGGGCTGCTTGGCTTTCTGATCGTCGGCATTGCGCGGGCGGTCCGCCCGGTTTTCATCAGCTCGGCAGTTGATGAATTGGTAGGCGGCAGTGGATTTCTGAGTTTTCTTCTGACGGCGTTGACGATCGTCACAGTCGCAGAATACGTCTCAAACTACGGCAGACGACGATTCACGGTAGTGGTGATCGGCAAGATGGTTGCTCAGATGCGCAAGGACGCCTTCAAAGCCGCGGTTGAGCGTGATCTGGCCTTTTATGATCGTCACAAGTCGGGCGCGGTCATCAGCCGTATAACCAGCGATACGCAAGAGTTCGGCGATGTCCTGCTCTTGGGCAGCGATGTAGTTTCACAGTTTCTCTCGGTATCGATTCTGTTCGCCGCGCTGCTGAGCTATTCGGTCCAACTGACTTTCGTGCTGCTGCTGACGATGCCCTTGGTGGTCTTAGCCGCACTTGCATTTCGTTACGTCGCCCGCATCGTGACGCGACAAGGCGCGCGCGCTATGGCGGTGGTCAATGACAATATTCAGGAGAGTGTGACGGGTATCCGCGTCGCCAAGAATTTCCGCCAGGAGGAGATGATCTACAATGAGTTCTCCGCCGTCAAATCATTGAGTTACCGCATTAATCTGAGGCGGGGTTTTGTCATGTCCCTGGTTTTCCCGTCTATGGGTGTGCTCTCCGCCGTTGCTATGTCGATAATCGTATGGATGGGTTCGCATTCGGTGATCGGCGGCGCCATCACGGCCGGCACCTGGTATCTTTTCATCCAGGGCGTCGATCGATTCTGGTTCCCATTCATGAATTTGGCATCGTTCTGGAGCCAATTTCAGCAAGGCATGAGCGCGGCCGAGCGAATTTTCGCCTTGATCGACGCGGAAAACGAAGTCATCCAGACTGGTAGCACTGTGATCGGCCAGTTGGACGGCCGGATTTCGTTTGAGCAGGTTGACTTTGCCTACGACGTTGGAGAACCGGTTCTGCATGACTTCAGCCTGGAGATCCAACCGGGCGAAAATGTGGCATTCGTCGGTCATACCGGCGCCGGCAAAAGCACGATCGCCAAGCTGATAACGCGCTATTACGAATTCCAGCATGGCAGCGTACATATTGATGGTGAGGACATCCGGTCGCTAGACTTGAAGAACTACCGGTCAAAATTGGGAATCGTACCGCAGCAGCCCTTTCTATTTAGCGGCACGGTGCTGGAGAATATTCAGTACGGAGATCAACAGGCGACATTGTAGGAGATACGGGCGATCGCGCAGAGTATCGGGAATGGCGACTGGCTAGAAAGCTTGCCGGATGGGCTCAACACGCACGTAGGAGAGCGCGGTGGCTACCTCAGCCTGGGTCAACGCCAGCTGGTAAGTCTGTTACGGGTGCTGGTGCAGAAGCCGTCCATTTTCATTCTGGATGAGGCGACCGCCAGCATTGACCCCTTCACCGAAGCTCAGATTCAAGATGCGATTGAATTAATCCTGGCGCGCTCCACCTCCATACTGATAGCTCACCGGCTCAGCACTGTTCGCAGCGCCGACCGCATTATCGTATTGCGAGAGGGAAAGATCATTGAAGAAGGTAATCACGGCCAGCTCGTGAATAGTGGCGGCCACTACGCGGAGCTTTACAACACCTATTTCCGGCACCAGTCTCTCAACTACGTCGAACGCTCGAAGGAGATGTTCGCATCCGCCGGTGGATAGGCATCCCGCCGTAAGCCCGACTCATGCGCCCTGCATGGGCCATGCCACGTATAAAGTTCGGAACAGGGTAACGTCCATATCGTTCGCGACGTTTTGACATTATACTTTCCTTATCTGTTGCGCCATCGGACCGCCGGCAAGGCATGTGGAGGCACTCTGAATCATGCGCGGAAGGATCGCACAACTTTATCAGCCCGCCTTTGTGCTGAAATCCAACTTGCTAAAAGGTCTCGGCCTCCTTTACGCGCTGGCAACGCGGGCATGGCGCTGGCTGGATTCGCTTGATATTCCACTTAGCCCGCTCCAATGGATCTTACTTTTCTACCTGGTTTTCGGCGCAATCTACCTGCCGTCGACGCCAGTATTTGAAGCAAACGACGAGATTTGGCACTTTGGATACATTCAGCAATTGCGTATATCGCGAAGCCTGCCGGTTCAGGTATTTGACGGTGTAGATACGCTGTACCAGCAACATGGCAGTCAGCCTCCGCTTTATTACATGCTTATGGCGCTGCTGACATCGCCCTTGAGCATCGATGATGTCGACAACTATCGCCTGCTAAATCCGCATGTGACGTCGAATCAGCCCGATTCATTTGGTAATAAGAACCTCACAATTCATGATGAGACCCAATCTATGATTCGTGGAACGGGTCTGGTCGTTCTTTTTGTGCGAGCAGTCGGGCTGGCGCTTGGGGCGGGCACAGTAGTTTTCGTTTACAAAATCGGCGAATTGGTGGCTCCGCAACGCCCGACGGTGGCCTTCGTTGCCGCGGCGATCACCGCTTTGAACCCCATGTTCATTTTCGTCAGCGCCTCCGTCAACAACGACACCTTGTCGATGGCGCTAAATGGGGCGCTGATTCTGCTCCTTTTGCGCACATTGCGCGACGGTTTTCTACTCCGCTACACCCTGGCGATTGCGCTTCTATTCGCGCTGACAAGCCTTACAAAGATCACATCGCTGGTCTTGCTGCCCGTACTGCTCGGCGCCGCGTTTTTTGCGCAGCGAAAGTCCCGTGACCGGCGGGGCCTGCTGGTTTTCTTATATATGCTCGTCTTATCTTGGCTGCTGATCGCCGGCTGGTGGTATCTGCGAAATATTCAGTTATACGGCGATCCCTTCGGCATCATCACAATGGCGAACATCGCTGGTCCACGCGGTATCACATTTGACATTGTCGATCTCTTTGCAGATTTCCAGCATTTCCGCATGTCTTATTGGGGCCTGTTTGGCGCGCTCAATATTCAGTTGACGAGCGTATTCTATGTGCTGCTTGATTTGATGACCTTCATGAGCGTCATCGGCCTTTTCTTCTTGATTCTTCAATTGCTGGCGATCAGCGATTTCGCATACGCGCGCTATGAGTTGGCGCATTTGCTCACCTTGTTTAGCGCTGCCATGCTTCTGTGGCTGGGCGTCTTCTACTGGAGCACACTGACCCGCGCGGCCGAAGGGCGTATACTTTTCCCTCTGATCGCTGTCGTCAGCCCTTTGATGGCGGTGGGCCTGGTTGAAATCGTGTGGTGGATTGTATTTTCGCTTCGCCCGCCTAATCTGGAATTCGTGCGAGCCGGCGATGCGGTACCCAAGGAATTGCTGCACGATACGATGCTCTGGCAGCTCAGAATACTAGGTATTGTCGCGCTGTTTGCGCCGCTTACTGTTATAGCTAGTCAATACAACTCACCTCGGCCGGTCCTGGAGATCCCGGGCAACGCGCGTGAGTTATACGCGGAGTTCGGCGATGTCGCCTTAGTAGCCTATGAGCGTATTGACCGCCGTTATTCAACCGGCGACCGCGTGCGCTTGAAGCTCTACTGGCAGGTCATGGAGCAATCATCGATAGACAAGAGCATTCTCTTGACCTTGGTAGACGACAATCGGCAGGAAATCGGCCGTTATACGACTTATCCGGGCGCTGGAAGTCTGCGCACTTCACGCTGGCAGCCGGGCGCTATCTATCCTGATGAATACATTATAAACATTGATCATTCGGCGTATGGCCGCTATCCCTTCGATCTACACGTCGCCTGGGAAGATATCGAAAGCGAAGACAAGATCTTTGCCACCGATGAAGCAGGCGATGTCATAGAGCCAGTATTGCTGAATATCGGCGCGGTCGTCACCGCGCGTTCTACGTCAGCAGTCTCCGATGTCAACGAAATCCCGGTGGATAGGCAGCCCAAATTTGACGACGCGATCCTCCTCGAGTCGTTTCAACTAGATCTTGAGCTCAATGAAATCATTTTGGTTTGGAAAGCAGAAACATCGCCGTCCGAGAGTTTCACCGTCTTCGCGCACATGTTGGATGAGGATGGAAATATTCTGGCGCAAGCTGACGCGGCGCCGCGGCTGCCAACCAAGTACTGGCGCTGGGGAGAGTCCTATACGACCTACCATCGTTTTCGGGCCGAGTTCAACATGATCGATCACCAGGTGATCGTTGGCTTTTATATCAATGACGGGCTGACTTACCCAAAAATCGAATTCGTGAAGTCCTTGACAGCCGCGGAAATCGAGCAAACTGAAGAGGACGGGGTCGCCCTTGGCGCCGCGCAATCTCTCGAAACTGAAACCATTGACGACATGGAGATATTCGCGGGCGAGGACCAAACGGAAGCCGTATTTGACTCCTTCACGATACCTTGGGACATCGCCGGCGAGGTGATCGCATTGACGCCTGCACCGCCGGAGCCGACCGCCGAAGGCTCTGTAGAGACCCAGGCGGAAGATGTTGGACAAGACGAAAGCGCAACGGAAAACGCGAGTGAAGCGGACACATCACCCTAGGCTTGGTTCTTCGCTGCGCAGCTTGGAGTTGGCAGCCGATCCAAGCTGCAGGACTGCAAGATTCCGCGGACAAAAGACTTTTGAACGGATCGCATTCAGCAAAGCCGGACACGCTTCAAGGAACGTCACGTCATCTCGAGCACTACACGATGACTACGCCGACTATTATTCAGTCACGTAGGCAGCTATCTGCGGGCCTCACAAGCTAGACAGTAGTCGAGCCATAGAGTTCGTTCCAGAAGGATTGCATCCGCTCGAGGATATTTGACAGGGTATCGGGAACGGTCTGTGTGCCGCCGACGGTCACCATGAAGTTGGCATCGCCCGGCCAGCGAGGCACAATGTGGAAGTGATAATGAGCGGCGATACCGGCGCCGGCCGCCGCGCCGATATTAGCGCCGATATTGAAGCCGGCAGGATTAGCTATGCTACGAATAACACGCATTATGCGGTTAGCCATCACTATTAAATCGGTCAGCGCTGCCGTCGACATGTCTTCCTGCGTCGATACATGCTCGTAGGGCACAATCATCACATGGCCGTAGGTGTAGGGATAGCGGTTGAGCATGGCAAAGGTATGGGAAGAGCGCGCGATCACGAGATCAAAACCAGTATCTGCCGGCTGGCCGGCCAATTGGCAGAATACGCAAGAATCACCAACTTCGCCGCCGCGCTTATCCAGCACATACTCCATTCGCCAGGGCGTCCATAAGTGCTTCACGACGCGCTCCCAAGTCTAGCTTATGAATCGGCGCTTACGAATTCATTCTAACCGCGCCGGCGAGTCTGATACAATGCACAGAAACAGGTTGAAACTCAGAGAATCATGACCTTATCGCAGGACATTCTGCACCAGATGTTGGCGCGCTGCTACCGATACTACCCGCGCGTGGATAGTACAAATGACATTGCAAAGTCCTGGCTTTTGGATGGCGCGCCAGATGGCGCAGTGGTAGTCGCTGACGAGCAGCTCCGCGGGCGGGGCAGGCAGGAACGCGAATGGCATACGCCGCCTGACGTTGCGCTGGCGCTATCCATCATACTTAGACCCAAAGCCGAGTATGTATCACGAGTCAATATGATCGGCGCGCTGAGCGTCTCCGACCTGGCGACGCATGTTGGCTGTGACGAGGTCGGTATTAAATGGCCCAATGATGTACAGGTAAACGGCAAGAAAGCCAGTGGCATCTTGGTGGAAAATGTTTGGGCGCGTGACAGGCTTCTGGGTGTTGTTCTGGGCATCGGAGTTAACGTTAGAGTTGATTTCGCTGCCACGGAAATACAGGACCTTGCAATCAGCCTGGAAGATGTGACCAGGGCGCGATTAGACCGGGCCGAACTCATTCGCAAGCTGCTGGAGCGTATCGACCACTGGAATCAACTAATCGCCACTAACGACGTATTTCAGGCCTGGAAGAAACGCCTGAATACCTTAGGCAATTGTGTCACAATTGACGGAGCAACCGGAATCGCCGTGGATGTTACAGAAGCGGGCGCATTGATGGTTGAGACTGAAGAGGCTGGAATCCATCAAGTCTATGCAGGTGATGTCTTCGTTATCGCGAAGGGCCGGAGCGCCAAATGAGCAGAATACGCTTCGAATGGAATATCGAATCACAGAAGGTTGACCGATCCGACGGCGAGGATCGGCAACTGAAGCTCAGGCGGCGACGCAACATATTTCGCCTTCTGCTGCTTATTTTCTTGCTGCTGGCCGCGATTGGCCTTGCCGCGCTTGCGGTCAGACAGCGCCTCATTGATGTGCGGAACCAGTACGCTCAGCTGCTCCAGGATACGGTCAAGGCTGAAGTTGCGGCATTACGCATCGGCGACATGAATTCATGGCTAAAACTTCAGAGTGATGAGAGTGACGAATGGCTGGGAAACCAGCGAGCTCTTTTTCGACATTACGAGGCGCTAAAGACAGAGGGAACGATCGAGCTCACAGGAAGCATCGTGGCTGTGCACATCGATGACACGCGCGCGCGTGTGCTGGTGCGGGAAGACGTCAATGGAAATCCATATGTGCGGCTCTGGTTTTATCAGCGCGCCGAGGACGGCTGGCTGCACGTGGCGCCGGACTATTCGTTTTGGGGCGAAAGTCAGAATTATCAGGCTGGCGGGATCAGCGTCAATTTTCGAGAAGCCGATCAGCAGTTTGCAAGGCAACTTGCTGACGTGCTTGAGGATTGGTTAAGGCGCAGCTGCAATTTGCTGAATTGCCGTGGCTTATCAACGATGCAGGTAGAAGTTGTGCCTAACGCGCCGGGAGCCGTAGCATGGATAGATCCGGATGCCATGCACCTCAGATTGCGATCGCCATATTTCAACATCGCTCGTGCCGACCTGCCCTTCGACGGCGCATACCGCTTGCAAGTCAGCAAGTTGCTGGCTGAACGCCTGGTAGAAGAACATTCAGGTTATCATTCCGCCATCTACCCCCATGACGCCTACTTCCTGCGGGAGACTGCGATCAATTGGCTTGGCGGGTGGCTCTTGGAATTAGGCCGAAGCGAGGGCCTGGTTCAGTCATTAGCCATAAAATATGGTTCGCCGCAGGTGGCACAATTGCTGACAGAACTAGGACCGAAAGACGATATGTCAAGATTGCAGCAGATAATTCCTGACGCGCTTGAGCTAGCCGATTTGGACTGGCGTGACTTCATCGCGTGGCGTCTCAGCATAGAAGCGGAATTGATCGCCGCCCGCGCCGAAAACGAATGGCTGCGACTTTACGACACTTCGGAGGAAAGCGCGCGCATCGCGGCCTATGAACGATTCAACCGCAATGCGCCCACAGCGTACCATAGCGTGATAGATCAGTTGATTTGGACAAATGAAGCGGCTATGCCTCAGTTGCGCGCATCAGTGCAGGTCGGTGCAGGAAGTGACGCAGAGGTCGAAATCGTGCTGTTCAACTTGGTCAACCAGGTGTGGAAGCGGGCGAGCTAATCTCTAACTGTGCCGCCTCCGTATGGGCGTCAAGTGTGACGACAAAAGCGAGCGCCCCGCCCTAGCAACAAAACGGGCCAGCGAATTGTATTCACTGGCCCGTAGAAGCTTAGTAGCCGAGAGTCAAATACTGCGTAAGACCTTAGCTGTCTCCGTCTCCGCCCATTCCCATCGCCGCATCGCGCAGGACGACCAGAAACGCAAGCGCATGGCCGAAAACGATGTGACCGTAGAAGCTTGGCCCGATGGACAACTGCAAGATCTCGCCACCCGAGACAACCGGCATGACGATGTTTCCGCCGATGATCCACCAGATAAGCCCATAGATCAAGCCGCCAACTACTATATTCACCAGGTTGTTGCCCAAATTCACATACTGCATGAAAACACCGGTGTAGAGGGCGCCGATAACGATACTGATAACGATATGCAAGATGAAGCCGACAAAGGCATCAGCACCGATCATGCCCCCGACCATGTCTTGCATTCCCGAACCTGCATAGGCAAGAAAGAGATATCCAGCAATTACGCCTGGCACGATTCCCCTTCTCATGTCGTCGCTATTCATAAAGAGTTCCTCCTAAAAACACTTTGAATTGCCGATTGCGACACTGTGATGTAATGACAAAGGCTTTTAGCCATTTCTTATAAGATCCGCCCCTGTCAATTATCTACATTATATACGTATGATTTCCGCAAGGCAAGCAAATTGGAATCAATTTTTTCTGAAATTGTGCTTTCTGCAACAAAATGGTTGCTGCTAGGTATTCGCAACCGTAGTTGCGCACTAGTATGGCTATGGATTCGAGACAAAAGAGCGAGAACAGAAACTGCTCCGGTTTTGCGCCAGCTGCGGGCTCTCGATACAACTTGCATCGACATAGCGAATACCACGACCCCGTGCTATAATTCATGCAAATAATGGCGAGGGCGCAACAGTGGAAAATGGTCTTTTCTCTGACACAATTTGGCTGGCGATTGCCAATGCAAGTTTCTTGGATACAGACCACGTATAGCCGATTCAGCAGCAACAATTCTAAGGCATCAGAAAGGGGAGCGTTGCCAATCGGCGACTCGGTTGGGAGCCACTGATGGATAGATTCGATCCGCAAGAAATCGATGATAACGCCGGTACGATCCGCACCATAACGATCAATGAGGAGATGCGGGGCAGCTATCTCAATTACGCCATGAGCGTCATTGTGGCGCGGGCCTTGCCGGATGCTCGCGATGGCTTGAAGCCGGTGCATAGGCGCATCCTTTTTGCCATGCATGATATGGGTTTGCGGGCAGGCACCGCGTACAAGAAGAGCGCGCGCTTGGTCGGCGAGGTTCTCGGCAAGTATCATCCTCACGGCGATCAAGCGGTTTATGACGCCATGGCGCGTATGGCGCAGGATTTCTCGCTTCGTTATCCGCTAATTGATGGCCAGGGAAATTTCGGCAGCCAGGATGGTGATAAGCCTGCGGCGATGCGCTACACCGAAGCGCGCCTGGCAAATATCGCCAGCGAAATGCTGACCGACATCAACATGAATACGGTCGACTTTGCCGAGAATTATGATGGTACGCAGGAAGAGCCGACAGTCCTGCCGGCGCGCTTACCCAATATGCTGCTCAATGGCGCGAGTGGTATCGCCGTTGGCATGGCGACCAATATCCCGCCGCATAATTTGCGCGAATTAGCCGAAGCCATAGTCTATTTGATAGACAATTTCGACGGCATCGAATCGGTGACGGTTGAAGATTTGATGCAGTTTGTAAAGGGCCCTGACTTCCCAACCGGCGCCACTATTGTCGTTGGAGACGAATTGCGGGAAGCCTACGCCACGGGCAAGGGACGGGTTGTTGTCCGGTCTAGCGCCGAATTTGAAGAAGGGCGCGGCGACAATATCAATATCGTTTTCACCTCGATACCTTACCAGATTGGCAAGTCTACGATCATCGAACGAATCGTATCCCTGGTGCGTGAAGGACGAATTGAAGCGATCCGAGATTTGCGCGATGAATCCGATCGTCAGGGATTGCGCCTGGTTGTAGAACTCAAGCGCCACGCACAGCCACAGCGCGTCCTCAACCAACTATACAAATATACGCAATTGCAGAGCGTATGCAGTATTCAAATGCTGGCATTGGTAGACGGAGAACCGCGGACGCTTAGTTTGAAGCGTTGTTTGCAAATTTACGTCGAGCATCGCTACGATGTCATTGTTCGGCGCTCTCAGTACGATCAGGATCGTCAGCGGGCGCGGGCCCATGTGCTCAGCGGTCTGCTCAAGGCGGTTGCCAATATCGATGCGGTAATCCGCACCATCCGCGAATCGAACGATGTTGAGCAGGCGCGCGCTCAGTTGATAGCTACCTTCGAATTGGACGAAATTCAGGCAAATGCCATTCTGGATATGCAGTTGCGGCGGCTGGCTGCGCTTGAGCGACAGAAGCTGCAAGATGAATACGACAACGTTCAAGCGCGGATTGAATACCTTGAAGATCTGCTCGCCTCGCCACATAAGATTCTCGACCTGATACGGCAGGATGTACGAGAAATCGCTGACGAATTCGGCGACGATCGAAATACTGGCGTGACCTACGGCAATGTCGACTTGGACGAAGCCGATCTCTATCGCCGGGAAAATGTCGTCATTTCCTTAACGGAAAACGGCTACATAAAGCGCGTGGCAGCGCGGCATTATCGGGCACAGCGGCGGGGCGGCAAGGGCATGCGTGGCATGGCGCTCAAAGACGATGACGCGCTGATGGACATCTTCTTCGCCTACAGCCACGACACAATTCTATTCTTTAGTGACCATGGCCGGGTGTATTCGTGCATCGCTTATGAAATCCCGGAAACGCAGCGCGAGAAGCGCGGGACGCTTATTCAAAGCCTGCTGCCGCTTGAAGGAGAAGAAAAGATCACGGCTGTAGTGGCCCTTACAGAAGAACAAGCTCAACAGGGAACCGGTTATTTCGTCCTGGCTACGAGTCGCGGACGGGTTAAGCGCGTCGCCCAGAATGACTTCATGGGAGTGCGTTACAGCGGCTTGATTGCGATGAACGTGCTTGAAGGAGACAGCCTTCGTTGGGTCAAATGGTCAAGTGGCGACCAGCAGATTGTCATGGCTACCGTAGATGGACAGAGCATCTTGTTTCACGAAGCGGATGTCCGTGTGATGGGTCGGCAGGCGGCGGGCGTCATGGGCATGGCCTTGCGAGACAACGATGAGATCGCTGGTATGGACGTGGTCCGTTACGACGACGCCCATGTCCTGGTTGTTACGCGGAATGGATATGGAAAGCGGACACCGGTTACAGATTACCGCGAGCAGAGTCGTTACGGCTTAGGCACGCGCACGCTGAGGCGAAACAATATAACGGGACCCGTTATTTCCGCGCGTTGCGTAACTATCGAAGACGAGATTATGCTGATTTCGAAGAAGGGCATTGTGCTACGCACCCAGCTCTCGGAAATCCGTGAGACCGGTCGCAATACGCAAGGTGTCAGACTCATGAAGTTCGACAAGGACGATGAAATCGCAGGTATTGCCATAATGCAAGCTGAGGACGAATCAGACATTGCCGGCCAAAACGGTTTCAGCGCGAATGGCTCGTCCGAATTCAGCGACGAATAAGGGCGCCTGCCTCCCCCGAAGTAACAAGAGACCCTGCTGTCTAGGCAGGGTCCCCAAATAAACGATAAGATTTGACCCGAAGCGAAGCTACTCCGCTTCAGACTCCTCGGTGGAATCTTCCTCTAATTCAGCGCCTTCCGCTTCGCCGTCTTCCTCATCCAGGTCGGCATCGGCACGGGCAGCAGGCGGCTGCACTATCTTCGCGAGCATTTCATTAGGGTCATTGTGCACTGTCACGTTTTCGCCGAAGGTCAAATCACGAACTAGGACTTCCGCCCCTAGTTCCATCAGCTGAGACAGGTCAATCAGAATTCGGTCGCGAATGTCGCTGGGGAACACTTCAAGTGTCAACGAGCTTCTACCGGTAATCAAAATACCTTCGCGGGCGGCGACAACAGGGCTGGTCCCTTCCATTAAAATGGGTACTTCAACACTGATCCGCTGGGACTGATCTACGGCGAGGAAATCGACGTGTGTTATATCGCCACGGACGACATCGCGTTGAACTTCGCGGGCAAGCGACGGATAGGCATCGCCGTTTACTTCAATATCGATGAGGTTGGTGCCACCGGCATTCATCAGCGTAACTTCTATCGCGCGGTAAGGAAATTGCACACTGATCGGGTCAGTCGAGGGACCGTATACAATTCCGGGCACATAACCGTCCCGCCGCAATTGACGATTCCTTCGACCTCGCGTCTGACGCAATTCAGCCGTAAGCTGAAACTCTGCCATAATATAATTCTCCTCGTTGCATTCTGTCACCGCGAACGATGCCGCGCGTACCATAATATGGGACAAAAGCCCGACTATCTTATTTGCATCGGGCGTATTGGTCAATGCTTGAGACGCTCTTACAGGCCCACAACTTTGTGAGCTGCTCTTCAGAAGCGGGTAACGGGACTCGAACCCGTGACCTTCTGCTTGGGAAGCAGGCACTCTACCAACTGAGCTATACCCGCGGCGCTCAGCAAGTGTAGACATGGTTCGTCCCTATGTCAAGCTGGAGACGCTGGTATACAAGCCAGCTGCGCGCAGGCTGGAGAATTGCACTTCGAAATTCCTCAATAGGGCAGCAAATGCAATCAAGTTGCCACTTCTGATGGCAGGTTAGTGGCAGTCAGCGACGTGCTCTGGGGCGCGAAAGATCGTATCTGATAAGATATTCACCTTCAATGAGACCTTTTGCGACGTAGAGTGTATAGTGTCAGCTGAATAGTCACTTTTTGGCGTTGAACCGCTTTCCAGCATCAGCAATTCGAGCAAAATCCATTAGTATAGTAGCGTATATGAACCGCCAGCCATGGAAGGCGCCGGCCTTGTCAACGTCAATCCAAAATCGCCGACCTGAACGCAAACTTAGAATTCTCCTGCTACTGCTCTATTACCATCCCCACCCAACGGGGCTGACATACTATGTGCAAATGATTGCGGAGGCGCTGGCAAAGCGCGGTCACGAAGTCACTGTGCTTGCGGCTCAGCATACAGATGAGACGCCGCTTGGCGAGTCCATGATGAATGGCGTAAGAGTCGTACGGCTATGGGCGCCGATTCGCATAAGCCGCGGCATGATCATGCCGTTCTATCCCTGGGCGCTCTTCCGTCTGATGCGACAACATGACGTGGTCAATATTCATATTCCGATGCTGGAATGCGCGCTGGTGGCATTTCTGGCCGGGATCGCCGGCGTAAAACTCATAGCCACGCATCATGCGGACCTGATTCTGCCGCAGAGCGCGGTAAACAATCTGATTACCAAAGCCATGTTTGCGCAGTTCAAGTATATGGCGCGGCGCGTACCCTGCATTGTTGGCTACAGTAAGGACAACGCCAACAATTCATTCTATCTCCTGCCCTTTCGCGAAAAGGTCAGGGTTATATACCCACCCGTGGTTATTCCAGAGCCTGAACCAGAGCGCGTTCACCAGCTTCAAGCAGAATGGCGCCACGAAGGCGGACCCTTGATTGCGTTTTGCGGCCGTTTCGCCGAGGAAAAACGCCCGGACCTGGTTATTCGCTCGCTGAACATCATCAACGAGAAATTTCCCAATACCCGCGTGGTATTTGCCGGCGAATATGAGATCCCATACGAAAATACTTGGAATCGGCAGCGGGATCTGGTTGAAAATTTTGGCTCGCAACTTAGGTTTTTGGGACTATTGGAAAGCAAACAGGAATTGGCGAATTTCTTCGCAGCCTGCGATGTATTGGTCGTGCCGAGCGACATAGAAGTCTTCGCGCTTGTTCAAGGCGAGGCGATGCTCTGCGGAACACCGGTCGTCGCGACTGATATCTACGGCGGCCGTGTGGCCGTTAGTGTGACGGGAATGGGAAGATTGGCGAAAAAGGGCGATTGGAGGTCGATCGGCGACGCGATAATTGAGGTTCTTGACGAGCCTGAAAGATTCGTCAAGCCGAGAGACGTCATTGAGAACATATTCTCCGTCGAGAAGACCGTTGATCAATATGAATCCATTTTTCATGAGTATGCCAAGAGCTAGTATGTGGCACGAGCGCGCCAAATTCGACGAACCCAAACGCCAAACGCGTAATGCTGAATTATTGCAGGCTTTCGCAGGGCCCGTCAGCGAAGGACAGCAGTTGAATGTCTGCTAACCCGAGCGATAAATCATCAGATCCGAGCGAGGCTGTGAGAACAGACGAGGCTCAGCATTCCGGCCAGCAAGAGTCCGACAAGCCCGCTGACTCTTCAGGCAACGCTCCGACGTCAAGCGAGGTGAACGCGAATTCAATGCACAGCGCTGAGGCGCCGGCTCGAGCATTTGACGACCTGTCATTGAGCGAACTGGTTGAGCGATTCATGCGATCGCCGGCACGAACGTGGCGACGCCTGCAATTCGCCGCGAAGGCGCCGGTTGGTATCCAGCAGTCAATCGCGTCAAACACTGACGCCGCAGTAGCATCTATGCGAGGAAGCGCTCGAAGCCGAACAAGCGGGGTGAAACCTCGTCGATATTTTGGGCTGCTATTGCAGGAGAATTATATTCGGTTAATGGTTTACGCATTGGCCTTCATTTTCGCATTTATGGGGAGCGCCATTGCACGGGGCACAGAAGATATCCCTCGAACTGGCGAATTCTCGTTGCAGGTTGGGGCGCCGTTTCTATGGCTGGGATTCTTGCTTTGGCTCTCTGGAGATATCGTCAGGCACTTACCGCAGATCAAGTCGTATTGGCGAAACTGTGACCGGTGGAGGCGAGCGCACTGGCTTGCGCGAGTCATTCCGGCCCTGATTATGCTAGGCTCGCTGTACCTGCTGGCTCAGGCAATGGCGGCGCCGAGGGACCAAGCCACACTGATGGCAAATGCGGCATTTCGGTACTTCATCGTCGGTGCGATCGTTCTAATCATTGTCGAGGTAGTTGGGCGACGGGCACGTCTATTCGCGCAACCTCTTCTTAAGGCGGACCAGTCTGAACGACAAAACTCAGAGCAAGTGTGGATAGCGACGCGCAGCCCAAGGTACCGCTCGATTTTGAGGGAAATGAGCAGTTGGCGCAAGTTTGTCCTGGTCGCCGCAATATTATGTAGCGCCTATGTCTGGGCAAATACGAGCGGAAACCGGATTGAAACCCAGACGATAATGATATGGTTATTGAGCGTCGCCTTGTGGAGCTTGGTCTTCGCGCCGTTGCGCTGGAACATCTTCGACTGGGCCTCAGGTAGAGTCGACGCTTGGCGAAGGATCAACCTGCATCGAAATCGCTGGCTACTTCTCGCCCTGGCCGTGATCATGCTGCACGGCTTCAATTTGCGCTTTTCAGCTCTCGAATCGTCACCTCCGCAACTGATCAGTGATCATGTGGAGAATATTCGCGATGCATTTAACATTCGTTACAACAATTACAGTCCCATCCTGTTCACAAATTATAACTCGCGCGAACCCCTGCATTATTACTTGGCGGTGGCACTGAGCAGCTTACCGGGTTTGGAAGTTGACCAATACACTTTCAGCTTGCTATCGGCAATCCAAGGATTGATTACGCTGCCTCTGCTCTTCTGGCTTGCTCTGGAAGTGATGGGGGAGCGCCAACGCAGATTCGGGCGCGTTTATGCCCTCATCGTCGCTTCGCTAGCGGCCATCAGCTTCTGGCATATCACATTGTCTCGGCAGGGCTTTCGCGTTGCGCTTTGCCCGCTATTTGTGGCCTTCTCTCTAGTCTTTTATGTGCGAGCTTTGCGAAACAATCGGCGTTCGGATTTCGTCAAGGCAGGCTTGTTGCTCGGATTCGGGTTGCTTTCGTACCAGTCAGTGCAATTGCTGCCGGCAGTCTTTGTGCTGGGCGTAGCGGTTACTTTGCTCGCACGTCCACTATCACGACGCATTCGGCTACGCTATGTGCAGAATCTGGGCGTCTTGATGTTCGTAGCCCTAATCGTTTTTTTGCCCATGTTGCATGTTTGGGCAGAAGAGCCTGATGCTGCGCTTATTCGACACACTACGAGTATTTTCGGCGACGCACGATTTACCGCTGCTCAGCGACAAGACTTCCTGCGGGAAAACGGAGTCACGCTGTTAAGCAACTTGCGGTCGATCGCGCTCATGTTTCATTACAATGGAGACAACGTGTGGATTGCCGGATTTCCCGATGAACCAGTCACTGACCCCTTGACCGGTGGGCTTATTTTGCTGGGGATGGCCGCCTTGCTGACGGCGATAGTGAAAACACGGGAACCGATATTACTCTTTTTACCCTTCGCCTTGGTGTTGATGATGTTGGCGCCGGCGCTGGCCTTGGCCAATCCAATAGAGACGTTGCACAATATGCGCGCCAGTGGCGCCATGCCGTTCGTTTTTATCATAGCGGGTATGCCGCTTGCGGTTTTCTGTTGCCACATTGTTGGGACCTTACCCAATCCCATTGGAAGCATAGTAGCCGTTGTCATCGCCTTGGGCGCGATCTCTTACGCAAACGACTACAATTCCAGAATGTATTTCGAACGCTATACAGATTATTTCCTAAGGGCGGCGCAACCGCATTCCCAAGCCGGCGACATATTGCGCGGATTCGCTGACAGCGACGGCAGTTACGGCAATGCCTTCGTACTACCCTCTCCGCATTGGTTGGATACTCGAGCGGTCGGCATCGAAGGCGGCAAGACAGGCTGGGTAAACGATCCGCTGGCAGAAAACATCCCAACATTTCTCCAGCGCGCCTTATCGCGTTCGGACGACCTCCGTCTCGACCCTGATCGCGACCTACTGTTCTTCTATTCCCAGGCTAACGATGCGGCGCCTATACTTCTTAGCGAATGGTTTCCGCTTGGAAAACCGCTCAAACATGAATTGGAGCTGGATTCTAAGTCATTCTACACCTATCGCGTACCGGCCCTGGGCAAGGACGCGCTGGTGGATTTTCTCAATGATAAGGCCTAGCAAAGTGAGACTTGTATTGGGACAAGCAGATCACAGTTGCCTTGATCAGAGAATCGACGCGGGACTCTAGCGGATGCGCAAGAGAATTCTGCCCGGCATCTTGCTTTCGCTCATATTGCTTTATGGCGCCGCATTACGTTTCACCGGTCAGAATTGGGATGACTACTCTCATGGCCATCCCGATGAACGCTTTCTGACCGCGCTCTTGCTGCCACAAATCGGCGGCGCCAATTCATTTACGGCAGACCAACACAACTTCCCCGATCAAGAGATACTCCGCGCAAACGACAACTTCGACGTTTTGAGCCGGGAAGAGCTAGTGAATCATCCAGAAGCCGGGCTCGGTGTAATACGCGATACATCCGCTGTCGAGGCTGCAAATTGGCTGATGGACGAGCAGCGCATAAGCACGTTTGACGACCATCGTCAGGCGGAGGTCGCTCTGCTCTCTGGAGCGGTTGACGCCATTATGGTCGGCAAGCCACAGTTGGGTTTCTACGCTGAGAGCGTGGCCAGCATAGATTCGCTTAGATCAGAAGACCTCCAGTCGCTGCACTGCAACAATCAATATCCCGACGCGAGGGGCATTGGGGGATTTTTCGATACGCGTTGCTCCCCGCTGAACCCGCACAATGCGGGCCACGGTTTCTACGTGTATGGCACATTTCCGCTCTTCCTAGCGCACTACGGCAGCGAATTGGCGCGAAGCGCGACCGCAAACGGGCTCCCACTATTTGATTTTCAGGGTGGTCATCTGGTCTGGCGCGGTATCTCGGCCTTATTTGACCTTCTGGCAATTGTGGCGGTTTTCGCCCTGGGCAAGCGAGTGCACGGCACATGGGTCGGGCTGCTCGCCGCCCTGTTCTACGCCGCCGCGCCACTAGCGATTCAGAAGTCCCACTTCGGCACTGTCAATGCTATTGCGTCCTGCCTGGTCACAGTGGCGCTGTATTATGCTGTCGCGGTGCAGCAGCGCGGAAAATTTGGCTATTATCTTCTTTACGGCGTCTTCACTGGCGCCGCCGTGGCGAGCAGGATCAACCTGGCGCCACTGGCCGGGATTATCATCGTGGCGGCATTTATGCAAGCCGCGCCGATCTTCGATCCGAAGCTCAATTCGAGCGAACGTACTCGAATCTTCGCTCGACACGTTTTGGGGCTGATCTTGGCCGGACTGGGCGCGTTTCTAGCGTTTCGGATTCTGAATCCCTACGCCTTTGCTGGACCCGGCTTTTTTGGCCTGATTCCAAATGATCGCTGGATCGCAAACCTGGAGAGCATTAGCGCAGGCGTTTCCGGGGCGCAGGATTTCCCGCCAAGTTGGCAATGGTTGGCGCGTTCATCGCTCATATACACGCAGAAGGACATGATATTTTGGGCGATGGGGCTGGGTTTTGGCGTGTTGGGCTGGTTCGGCTGGTTGTGGTCCACGTATCGACTCCTGCGCAATCGCAAGTCGGCTTGCGACGCTCTCATCCTGGTGATTTGGGTCGGCGGATACTACCTCTTCATGAGCCGGCTGGCGGCGCAGACCATGCGCTACTATCTGCCGCTTTACAGCGCATTGGCCGTCATGGCAGGTTGGTGCCTCTTCACGTGGTATCGTCATGCGCGGTCAAATGGACGCAGCCTGGCCAATATATCTATTCCGATGGCAATAATCGGCGGCTTACTGTTTGCGGTCGGAGGCTATCAGGTATCTAATGGCACATCTGACGCTACAGCACTCACCGCGCTAGTCATCGGCGCTGTCCTAATAGCCAGTGCCATCATTCCCCAGTTAAACAGATGGCGCCCAATGATTTTGGGCGGATTTGCCATAGCATTTTCACTTGGCTGGGGTTTGATGTTCTCCAACATTTATCGTCATCAGACCACCCTTGTCCAGTCGGCGCGCTACATTTTTGAACGGATACCGGGCGACTTTGCTATGGCAATCGAGGGCAGCGATGAATCGGCGCCTTTGATCAACGTGGCGATCCACAATACGGGCTACGAATCACCTGAATTGCAGGGCTCGCCATTTGACGGCGCAAACCACTATCCCGAAGGCGAACGCAAGGTTGTGGAATTCCGGGCGCCGGCAAGCGGAACGGTCGAGAGTGTTTTCGCGCCTCATTTAGGTGATCCGTTGGACGATCCCGAAGCGGAAAAAATTGTCATTCAAGTTTTTGCGGAGGGAGTCGAATCGCCGCTCGCGACGGCGGTATTGCGAGCAAATCTGACGCGCGACAGACATCCGCTTGGGGATAGCTACACCCTGCCGTTTGATCCGCCGCTGGAAGTTCAGGAAGGCGCTCGATATGTTTTCGCAGTGGAAATAGCAGCGGGCAGCGGTGATGTCATAGGTTCAGGATCGGTCGCGCTCAATGAAGGAAGCTGGGACAACCGCGCCACTGGAACCATCGTCTGCCAATTGCCGCTTGGGATCACCTCAGCGGACGATCCACCGCCTGGTTTGGTCAGATCTCGCGATTGTCGTGGCTCATATCCCTTTTCTGCCGTGATCAATTCGCAAGATCAAATCATGTCTTTTCCGGTGGACAATCAGGTCAAGTACGATGATATATTGCGCACACTCGACATCGGCGACTACTTGACCATCGCCAGCAATCGCTTCTATGACACCGAACCGCGCAATCAAATGCGCTGGCCGCTGACAACGCTCTATTATGAAAAGCTTTTTGCCGGCGAACTGGGATACGAGCTGGAAGCCGTATTTGAAGAGACATTCGAATTCGGTCCCTGGCGCGTTGCCGATCAGCACTTGCCGATCTATGACTCTCCTTATTGGTTGAACGAATTGGAGGCCGACGAAGCCTTTCATGTTTATGACCATCCGACCGTGTTTATTTTCCGTAAGTCGGACAGTTTTTCGCGCGCCAAAGTCGAAGCCGAATTGTCGCAGGTATCGCTTAAGCAGGCGCACGAACTGCAGCGAGATGAGAGCGAAGCGCAGCTGCTGGGAGTGTTCTACTGGCTCTTGACAGATGCTGAACCGGTACCGACCGGGCTCACTTTTACGCCCGACGAGCGAGAAATGCAGAGCCAGGGAGGGACCTGGTCCGACCGCTTCTTCAGTGACAGTATCGTCAACACCAATCAGTTCGCTGGAGTGATCATTTGGTATGCCACGATCTTTGTTTTTGGCGCCCTCGCATTCCCACTAGTCTTCACGATAATGCCTAAGATGGCGGATGGCGGTTACGGGGTCAGCAAGTTGGTTGGCATGCTGGTCGTCGCTTGGGTCGCATGGGCAGTTTCCAGCTTGAAGATTCCGATCTGGTCCCAAGGTGGGATTCTATTTTTACTCGTTCTGCTGGGGTTGGTCAGTGCATTCTTAGTCCGCATACGGCTCGTAGAGTTTCTCCGTGACAATTGGAAGAAGCTGGCCTGGATAGAACTCATCGCCTTGCTCGCTTTTGTGGTGATGATTGCCGTGCGCCTGACCAATCCGGATCTGTGGCATCCTGGAAAGGGCGGCGAAAAGCCGATGGACTTCGCCTATCTCAATGGCGTCTTGCGCAGCACAACTTTTCCGCCTATTGATCCCTGGTTTTCTGGCGGCTTTATCAACTATTACTACTTCGGATATGTTCTGCTCGGCGCGCCAACGCTTTTGCTGGGCATCGTGCCGGCATTTGCATACAACTTAATGGTTCCCACCATTTTCAGCCTGACCGGCATAGGGGCATTCTCCATCGCGTTCAATTTGCTGTCGCACTGGCGCAAGTCTCATGAGCGCGCCCGACAGAGCAAGCGGCTCCATCTCCGGCTGGGCAATCCCTGGGTCGCAGGTGTCATGGCGCTACTGCTTTGCGTTGTGATGGGCAACCTCGATACCGTGCGTGTAATTGGGCATGGCGTAGCGGAGTTGGGCGGATACCAAAAGCCCGAGGGCTTGGAAAATTTCTTGATAGACGAATTTGAAGCCGAACACGGGCGCGCGATTTCACCGGATATTAGCGCGGACCTGGCACGTCAAGCGGTCGAGCTGCACCCCTGGGACAGTCTTCGCTACGAGGTGAATAATTCACTTTCGCTGGTCGGAGCTTTGGTAAGAGGCCTTGGGCGCATGCTGCAGGGCGACACGCCATATATTAACAGCGATCGCTGGTATTGGGGACCCTCGCGCGTATTGGCTGAGACACCGGGTGTGCGCGGCAACGCCATCACTGAGATGCCTTTTTTCACTTTTCTATACGGCGATCTTCACGCGCACATGATTAACATGCCGCTGATACTGCTGTCCGTGCTGCTCTTGTTCAATGAAGTGGCGCAGGCTGGGCGTTTTCATCGCCCGCTTCTTGAGCGAGTTCTGGCCCTGATACTTATCGCTATGTCAGTGGGCGTCATGCGGGCGACGAATACCTGGGATTGGCCGTCGATGACCTTGTTGACGGTTCTGACCTTGGCTTATGCCTGGTGGCTGCGCTGGCGAGCAAGCGCGCGACCTCTGCAAGACACTAGATTCTACGCCGGGCTTGTGACTATTCTTCTTGTCGCGGTGGTCATCGCTTCAGTTTTGACCGGGAGTGGCGCCACCGCTTTCAACGCAAACACAGTGCTTTTGAGCCTGATAGGCGTCCTGAGGTCGGCCCTGATTGTTTGCATCGGCGTAGTCTTTCTCTGGTTCGCATTGCGCTTTGTATTCGCGCGCGCCTCCGCCCTGGAATTCGTCGTGACCGTTGGTGGATTTCTCGCCCTAAATCTGGCATTTGCCCTGCCCTACACCAGCTGGTACGCCGCGACCTACAACAGCATTCAACTATGGCAAGGGGGCAAGACTCCGCTTTGGGCATACGTAGATATTCATGGCTTGTTTTTGTTTCTGATTGTTTCGCTATTTGTCTGGGATACAAGTCATTGGCTGCGTAATACTCGTGTCAAGGAGCTAATAGAAAACCGAGTTCTGGCTACTCGGGTAGCTGCTTCGATTGGCCTGGTCGGCCTGATTACGGTTGTGCTAACGGTAGTCGGCTTTCAAGTCGCATTGATCGTGCTGCCGCTCATCTGCTGGATCGCGCTGCTATTCTTCCGCCCCGGGCAGTCTGACGCAATGCGTTTCACGCTTGTATTGGTAGGATTGGCGCTTTCGATGACGCTCGGCGTTGAGATCATCGTCATTGGCGGAGACATTGGACGCCAGAACACTGTATTTAAGTTCTACATTCAAGCGTGGCTGCTGCTTAGCGTTGCCGGCGGTATTGCCTTCGCTTGCTTGCTGAAAGCGTCTGAGCAGTTCAGCCGTACTTTGAAGATTGTATGGTACACACCTTGCGTCGTGCTCTTGGGCATCGCCAGCCTGTTTCCCGTAATGGGCACGCGCGGACGTTCATTTGATCGCATGGCGCCGGACCTGCCGCTGACGTTGAATGGCATGGATTATATGACACAGGCGAAGCATGTCGAATTTGCGCCGGACCGTGGTGTCAGCGCCGAAACCGACCTTGCGGTTGACTACAAGCTGATACGCTGGATGCAGGAAAGCATAGAAGGATCACCGGTTATCATTGAGGGCAGACAGCCCAGAGGCGAGTACCGCTGGAACGGAAGAATTTCGATTATGACTGGCTTGCCTTCCGTACTCGGCTGGAACTGGCATCAGCGGCAGCAACGTACCTTTCACCCGATGCACGACTGGGTCTTCCAGCGTGAAAGGAACATCCGCCAATTCTATGACACCGGCGACATTGATATTGCCGTAGATATCATCCATCACTTCCAGATCAAGTACATTATAAGAAGCGGCCTGGAAGAAGTGCATTCAACACCAGAAGGGCTGGAGAAATTCGACGCCATGGTAGAAGTTGGCTTACTCAAGATCGCTTATGAAATTGATGGGGGCAAAATCTACCAGGTGAATGATGACGCCTTGATGCGATACCTGGTGAAGCGCGCTTCATGACCGTCTTGTTAGACTGGTTCACACGCGAAGGGCATCTGCTGCTGTCCTGGTGGCTCTGGATTGCGCTCGCCGGGCTGGCGGTATTGCCACTTTGTCAGCGTGTCTTGGGCGGTTTGCCGGACCGCGGGTATACCCTGGCGCGTACGCTAGGCATGCTGCTCGTCACTTGGGTGTTCTGGCTGCTGAGCAGCTACGGCTTCCTCGACAATTCACGTGGCAGCATCATGCTATCTTGGCTGCTGATTCTTGCTGCCTCATCGGCGATCTATTTTCGCAGTAGAGAACCCGGCAGCTTAGTTGATTGGGTACGGGAGAACCTAAGCCTGGTCCTGGCAACTGAGTTGCTCTTCGCCCTGCTCTTCTTGGGCTGGGCGCTTTACCGCGCGCACCAAAATGGCTTGGTAGGCACGGAGAAACCGATGGAACTGGCGTTCCTCAGCGCGACGCAGCGCAGCGCCGGGTTTCCGCCAGATGATCCCTGGATGTCCGGTTACTCCATAAGCTATTACTACATGGGTTATATCATGTCCTCAGCGTTGGCTACGTTGACCGGAATCAGCAGCACAATTGGCTTTAATATGACCAATGCATCGCTATTTTCGCTGACGGGCACAGCCGCCTTTGGTGTGGTTTACAATCTGGTGATGTCTCGGTCCACAGGCGTTGTGAACGGAGCGATCAGCAATATAAGGTCCCGCGCCCCCGCAATGGCATCAGGCATCCTCGCGATGCTTATCATGGCGCTGATGGGCAACTTTCAGTTTGCGCTAATTGAAGCGCCGCTCCAAACGCGCGCTGCTTCTCAAACTTATCTGGAGTTTTGGGGCACACAGAAGCTGCCCGATTTCGAGTTAATCGACTACCAGCGGGCGGAAAGCGCCGGTCTGAATTTGGATACTTCGTCTTGGCAGCACTGGTGGTGGTTCAACGCCAGTCGTGTGCCAACCGACTACGACCTCAACGGCCGCTTGACCGGCATTCAGCCTATAGGCGAGTTTCCGGCATTTAGTTTTCTGTTAGCCGATAATCATCCGCATGTCCTGGCCTTGCCGTTCGTGGTCGCGGCCATCGGCGTGATGCTCAATCTGGTCCTCTTGCGTCGTGCGCCGCGAGCGGAGGAGACGCTGTTATACGGTGTAGCCATTGGTGGTCTGGCTTTCCTCAACGCCTGGGATGGTCCGACATTGTTATTGGGTTTTGTCGGCGCGGAGGCGCTGCGGCGTCTTATGACTAGCGAGCGTGGACGACTATCCGCATGGGATTGGTTGGGTCTTGTCAGGTTTGGCGCGACGCTGGTGTTCGTAGCTTTTCTAGCGTTTTTGCCATATTTTGTCGGCTTTCGTTCCCAAGCGGGCGGCATCCTGCCGAATCTGTTGCATCCTTCTCAGTTTCGGCATTTCTTCTTAATGTTTGGTCCCTTGATTATTATCCTGGGCATGTATCTGTGTGCGGAAGCTTGGCGCGGTCACCGCGACCAGCGTCTGAATTGGCGCCTTGGTTTGTCCATAGGCGGTGTGCTTCTTGCGGCTCTACTGCTTTTCATAGCTCTTGTGAGTGTCATTCTAGCTATCAGCAATCCAGGGCAGCCGATAGTCGGAAATTTGATCAGCCAGGCGAATGATTCGGGAGACTTGGCAAGACAACTGATCCAGCGGCGCCTGGAATATGGTTTGACCACGATTGTACTGCTCTTGGGTTTGGCATTGGTGATAGCCCGTCTATTCCCTGTTTGGCGCGGGGCGGTACAAAGGGGCGAATTCGCGGTCAATTGGCTAACGTTTCCGCCGGCCACCGGGTTTGTTCTGCTCCTGATAGGCATGGGACTAAGTTTGACGCTATTTTGTGAATTCTTTTACCTCAAGGATAATTTCTTCGTCCGCATAAACACCGTCTTCAAGCTTTACTACCAAGCTTGGGCGCTTTGGAGCATCGCCGCAGCATATGCTGTATACAGCCTTCTCAGCGACAGGACGCTTCGGAAGCCGCAAGGCATGTTTCGCGTCCTCATCGCGGCGATTTCTACACTTAGCATTTTGGCAGGTTTGCTCTACACCATCGTCGGCGTCAATCATCGCGCCTGGCAAGAAACGGGACGGCAATATGCCGCCGAGCAGCGCCGAATTGCACCGCCCCTCGAATGGACAAGCGCGAGCCGACATGTCTACGATGGCGAGCACGTACGTGACGGCGACGTGATCTATTCGCGCCTGAGTTTAGATGAGGCAGAGGAATCGGATTTGCTGCGGGCGAACATCAGTGGTATAGCAACATTCGACGGAGATGCCACCGTCATTTACGATCCGCTGACCCTGGATGGCGCGCGGGGCTTATTGAATGACGACGATCAAAGAGTCATTAACTGCTTGTCCAGATTAGTCGGTCGCGGGGACGCCGTTGTTGCCGAAGCGGTGGGCCAAGCTTATAACATAGCCTTCGGCAGAGTCGGCGCCCTGGCCGGCATACCGATCGTTTTGGGCTGGGAAAACCACGAGCGGCAGTGGCGTGGCGCCACGTATCAAAGTATCGCCGGGTCGCGCGCGAACGACATAAGAGATCTTTACTTGCTGCACGAATTCGGCGAGATTCAGCCAATCATTGAACGTTATCAGATCACGCACATATTATACGGTTCGACAGAACGCCAGGAATATGGCAATCTGGGCGAGGACAAATTTCTCGATCACTTGCCGATAGTGTGCGAGTCCGGCTCGTCAAGAATTTTTTATGCTGGCGTGTAAATGAATGAAGTGTCGCCAAGCGAATCCTTTACAGTTTGAAATGAGCGACAAGAATTGATGGAAGCGGAACGCCACTTGAGTGACATGCAAGCGAAAGCGTCGAGCCCGACAGAGGCTGCGCTCCTCAATTCCTTGCCTCGCAGCATTTCGGCTGAATGGCTGGCTTACTGTGCCTTGGCATTGCTTGCTCTTTTGCTTCGAGTCTCGATGCTTGATGACGTGCCAGTAACTGATTTCGAGGCACAGCAATCCCTGCACGCCTGGCATACTGTAGAAGACGACGCGCCCGGCGGTTTCGTGACCGCAAGCAGTCCGCTGACTTACCTTACGCAACTTGTGACCTTCTCCTTAGCGGGCGCCGATGAATTCAACGCTCGCATAGGCAGCGCGCTCGCTGGTTTTGCCCTGGCCATGACCCCGCTCCTCTTTCGCGACAGTTTGGGAGTGACACGAACTTTCGTCTGGGCTGTTCTGCTGTCATTTCTTACTGTACCGCTGGCGACATCGCGAAGCGCGGACGGCACAAGCTTCATGCTTCTTTTCACCATCGTGGCTGTCTGGATGATCAGGCGCTACTGGTATTCGAAACAGCTTCGCGACGCCCATTGGGCGATTGCCTTCATCACCTTCATGCTATTGCTGTCCAGTCCGTCAGGATTAGCCCTGTTTGTTGTCCTAATCGTGTCGGGTTGGCTTGCGGTCTGGCGAACCGCGCTAAGCGCCCCACAGCGCCTTGACCTGCCCGGCGATGATATTCTCCAGTTGGCGGTCAAGCGTCTGCAAGCATTCCCCTTCGTGGAAACTCTCATAGTTCCGGTTATCATTGTCGTTGCCGGCGCGACCTTTTTCATGTTGAATCCGGCTGGACTGAGTACAGTTGGTCAGCTCATCGAGTCATCACTCAGTGGCATCACGCAAAGCAATTCCACAGACGGCGCCCGTCTTGGATTCGCGGTTCTGCTTTTTCATGAGCCCTTGCTGTTCGTCTTCGCCGGCGGTGGCGCGTGGCTCTTGTGGAGGCATGGCGATGTCACCTATATCGACCGATTCGCCGCCGCCTGGGCCGCCATTGGCACAGTCGGGCTGCTTCTCTACCCGGGCGCTCGAGCGGCAGATGCCATGTGGGTTGTTTTGCCACTGACTCTGCTAGCCAGCTACGGCATTACACAATTGATGGTAAACCGCCGTGTCGTCGTGCTTTGGTCAAATTCAGATGCGGACAACGATGAAGAAGACGATGGCATGATCTATACGACGCAATACTGGTGGGTGAAGTGGGCGATTTCCGCAGGTGTCTTGCTTTGCCTTTTCATTCTTTCGGTACAGTTCATGCAGGTCGCCCGATTGTTGTCTAACGTGCCGGCCGGCGCTAGCATAGCCGAGGTAATTGACGATGCGTCCCAGCTCCGCCTGTGGCAAGGCATGGGACTGCTCTTCATCACCGCGATTATTTGCATAGTTGTCTTCTTACTGGTCGCAAACTTCTGGGGCTTGGGCACCTGCCTGCAGGGGACTGGTATCGGTTTCCTTTGGCTGATGCTACTTTCCGGTGTCGGCGGCGCCTGGCAAGCCAGCGTCGCCAATGCCGATTATCCTGACGGTTTGTGGCGCAAAAAATCTGTGACCAGGGACGCCTATCTCCTGCGCGATACACTGTACGAATTGGCGGATCGCGATTCTCTCGGTTTCCCGGCAATCGACATCACAGTAGTGACCGACGAACGCGGATTCGTGCGCGATACGGGCCTGGTCGCGTGGCTCGTTCGCGATTTCCCAAATGCTCGATTTGTGGGCCTGGCAGCTGCGGCGGCCGGTGAGCAAATCGTAATTATGGCTGAAAATGAGGCACTAACCAGCGATCTCGCCGGCGATTACGTGGGGCAACGCTTAGTCTTGCGCCGAACATGGTCGCTGGCAGACCTCGATATCTGGGACTTGGCAGCGTGGTGGTCGCTGGGTCGGCTGGACCGTGCGCTCCTGGTAGAAGACGCTGCCATGCTATGGCTTCGCCAAGATGTCTACGACGGCGTTCCACAGGTAAACCGGCCCTGAAATTGAGGAAGTTTGAAGAGTGCAGTGTACAATGGCAAGTGCACAAGAGGATCCATCCGAAGGTGATTTTCGATGACTTTGAAGCGAACAGAAACGCACGTAGAAATCGACGCCACAATTGAGCGCGCCCTTGGCGGCGACCAAAACGGATATGCGGAGCTCTACGATCGTTTTGCCGCAAGCCTTTACCGCTTGTGCTACAGCCTGCTGATGAACGAGCAAGACGCGGAAGACATCTTGCAAGAGTCCTTTTTGTACGCCTTTAAGAATCTGCATCGTTATGATTCGGGCAAGGCGTCGTTGAAAACCTGGCTATGGACGATTGCGGTCAGTCGCTGCCGCAATACCTATCGGCGCAAACGTTTCCAGACTGTTGACATAACTCAATGGCTGGGCATGGAATTGAGCGCGCCACCGTCAGAAGCGCCGGAAGCGGCTGTCATCAGGCGCGACGCCAGTGAGTCTATCTCCAAAGCGCTACTGGATCTGTCGCCGCGGCTGCGAGAAGCCATCGTGCTGCGTTACGGGCAGGGTATGACTTACCGGGAGATTTCCGAAGTGATGGGCTGCCCACAGAAGACAGCGGAAAGTCGTGTCCGCCTTGGTCATCAGCGCCTACGTCAATCGTTGCAGCCGGTTGGGCTAGGACTGTTGGAGGAACTCCTGCGGGTGCATTAGCGCTTGCGACAGGAGTACACAGGCGAAATGGTTCGATTCAAGTATCGCTTCTGCAAGGTCCACATGGCGCGCTTCGTCAACGGCGACTTGGCGGATCCCGCGCGGCGGCGGGTGGCGCGTTATATCGACGAATGTGAAGATTGTTACCGCGAGTATATGCAGCATCGCGAATTCGCTTTCACTTTGGAGCGCAATCTGCCGACATTGGGTCATCCGAATTCGGCCAAACTAGACCAAATCTGGTCCTCTTTGCAAGCCGACCTACAGGAAACTCAATTGAGTCCGCAGTGGCTTAGGGAGTTCGGCTCTCGTTCCAGCATGCAATTCAGCTATGGGCTAGTCATTATCGCCATCACTATTGCGCTGCTGTTGCCGCTAATGATTGGTTATCATTCATCGCTGCTCTCGGCCGACTTGCCAAGCCTGCCGCGATACGCCTCCATCGTCCGCACACCGTCCAGGCATTGGTCGCACACTGTCTCCGTTGGCGCCACCGCGCACGCCAATGCGCGCCCGCATACACCGCTGTTGCAGAATACGCCGTCGCCGAGATTCTGACGCAGTTCTATAACGCGAACCATACTTGGACTATCGACTGACTCGATATGATTACGTCCCCTAATCAGCAGGAAGACAACGCCCTAAGCCGCGTACTATCCCAACGCCTTGTAGTCAATTGGGAGCTGGCCGTATACCTTACGATCTTGCTGCTCGCGCTTTTCACCCGTTTCCACATGCTGGATACTCGCGTAATGAGCCACGATGAAAGCCTACATACGCGCTTTTCCTACAATCTTTACAACGAAGGCAACTTTCAGCACACGCCGCTCATGCACGGCCCGGTCCTATTTCATGCGACGGCCTTCTCCTTCTATTTGTTCGGCGACAGTGACTTTTCCGGACGCATGTATACCGCGTTGCTTGGCGTAATGATCGTAATGTTTCCCCTGCTCTGGCGTAAATGGCTGGGGCGCTGGGGCGCGCTTCTGGCCTCAGTCACGCTACTGATTTCGCCGCTTCTGCTCTATTACAGTCGCTATATACGTCATGACACACCGTCGATTTTCTTCGGCATGGTGATGGCTTTTTGCATTCTCATGTATCTGGACGGCTCGCCAAAATTTCGCCGCCGCGCGCTTTGGCTATATATTTTCGCTGCTGCGATGATCCTCAATCTGGGCTCCAAAGAAACCGCGTTCATTTACATCGCCATTTTTGGCAGCTTCTTGACGATATATTTCTTGGTCCGTCTGGCGCAGCACCGATTCGATTTTCGCGGTCATTACATCTTTCAGTCGGTTATCCTCGGTATCTTGCTTGGCGGCATTACTACGCTCGGCATGTATATCGTGGTCGATATCATTCCGGCGGAGATCATCGCGGGCAGAGGCACTCCCTTTCAAGACTTATCAGACTTGCAGCGTTCCAGCTGGTTTAGCTGGATGGCAATGTCCATACTTGGCGGCTTCTTCGTACTTGTTTCAACCGCGCTATATGCTTTCCGCGACCGCTGGAGTCGGATTCCCTGGCGCGAAGTCCTGCTGATTTTCTTGCTCGCGCTGATCACGGCTGGCGGTCTGCTTTTCATTGAAGAACTCTCTCATTTTCCGGTTCAAGCTGAGACGGCCGAGCCAGCCATTCCAAATGCTGATAACTCTGAGATCGTTGATGCTGCCGCGGGGCCTGCAATCCGATGGTTGCCGGCAGTTGCGCTCTGGCTGATCGCCCTTGCGCTGATCGCCTACCTGATTCGGGATAGCCGTCGCGCCACCGCAGGCGAAAGCAAGCTGGCCGAAGACAATGGTGGCTTCTGGAGCTTTCTTTATCGTTTTCCAGAGGTTGATTTTCTGGTCCTGATTCTCACGTTAATCCTGCCCTGGACGACAGCATTGTTTACGCGGCTGATGGGCGGTTCAAGCAGTGACTTTGTCAATCTCGCCGAATCTCTGCCGGAAGGCGTAAACGGCATCTTGCGCAATCTGCCGAGCTTGGGCGGATCTGAGCAGGTCGGCCAATTCCTGGTCGGAGCATCCGTATTTTTGCCGCTATTCTCGCTGGCGCTCGTTATCGGCCTAACCTGGAACTGGAAACGCTGGCTGGTCGCATCGGCCATCTTTCACATCATATTCGCATTCTTCTTCACCACAATATTTACAAACATTGCCGGATTGGGCACTGGCATGATCTACAGCCTGGGTTATTGGCTGGAGCAGCAGGGTGTACGTCGAGGCAGTCAGCCGCAGTATTATTACTTGCTGATCATTATGCCTACCTACGAATTCTTGCCGATATTGGGCACTGTTAGCGCAATGTTTGCTGGCGTTACCTGCTTCTGGAAGTCACGGCGGCGGCGATTGATTGAAGCTGAAGAACGCCGCTTGAGACAAGTCGAAGCTGAACTGAAATTAGATTCTGAAGCTGATGCAGACCTTGCGGACCACGCTGACGATGCAAGCGCTGCGGCTGTGAACGTTGTTGCTTCAGTAGAAGCAGAAGTGGACCAACGCCAAGATACAGGCGATTCTGAAGTCGCGGAGCCGCCGCATGAAAGTCACAACGATGGCGCTCAGGATGACGGCAAGCTGCACCGGCTGCCATTCTTATTGCTCCTTGCCTGGTGGGCGATACTGAATCTGGTTGGCTATTCTCTCGCCGGCGAAAAGATGCCCTGGCTCGGCACCCATCTCACGACACCGATGATTCTGATTTCGGCATGGTATTTCGGCGGCGTATTTTCGCGCATCGACAAATCCCTCTTCCTATCCCGCGGCTGGACCGCGCTGCTGCTTTCGCCTCTGTTCTTGGTCAGCCTGGCGCAAGTGATAGGCGCATTCATCGGCGGCGACCCACCATTTATGGGTCTTTCGAAACTACAGCTTGAGCGCACTTATGAATGGCTTGCTTCGCTGATCGTGGCGGCTGGCCTGGGATACGTATTGCTGCGGCTGGCGCGAAAAACGAGCTGGATGCATGTACGCCGGATTATCGCGGTCACAATATTCAGCCTGCTTGGTGTGTTTACCTTTAGAGCAGCATGGATGGCATCGTTTATCAATTACGACCTGCCTACCGAGTTTCTCGTCTACGCGCACGCTGGTCCCTCCGTCAAGTGGGTCCTGGACGACATTGAAGAGATGAGTCTGCGTATGACAGATGGCCTGGACCTCAAATTCGTATATGACGATGAAGTGTCCTGGCCATATAGTTGGTATTTCCGCGACTTCACCGATGCTGTCTTCGTCGGGGGCAACCCTACCGTCCAAAACACTGAAGACGCAATCTTTGTCGTGGTCGGCTCGGGGCACCGCGGAGATGTCGAGCCGATACTGGAAGATCGCTACATTCGACGTGACCACATGCGAATGTGGTGGCCGATGCAAGAGTACTTCGGTCTAACTCCGCAACGGATTCATAATGCATTTGATTTCTCGCCGGAAAACACCAATGCCGCTGCCCTGCGAAAGGGCATATTTGATATATGGTGGTCGCGCGACTACGACCAATACGGCGAAGCAACAGGCAAGGACTTTTCGCTGACCAATTGGCCCGTTTCAGACCGCATGCACGTCTATATCCGCAAAGACTTCGCCTCGATGATCTGGGAATACGGCGTCGGCGACGGCGATGTGCCCAGCACAATTCCAGCGGAAATCAACCAGTGCGCCTCCAATTGGCGCGCTGTAACACCTCTGCTCGAATTCGATACTGCTGGGCAGTCGCTGGACCATCCGCTCGGCTTGACAATTGCCGACGGAAAGGTCTACATCGCCGACGAGAATAGCAATCGTATTCTTACGTATTCCACAGATGGTCATTACCTCGACAGTTACGGTGATACAGACGGGTATTCATTGAGTCGTCCCAATAGCGTGGCAATTCTGCCAAACGCTGATCTACTGGTGGTCGACACCTGGAATTACCGCATACTGCGCCTGGATCCGCAAGGTGAGTTGATTATGGCTTGGGGCGCCGCCGGAGAATTTGGTTTTGACGCGCCTGTCGAACCGACCGATGGCTTTTGGGGGCCGCGAGATGTGGCGGTCGACGCTGCGGAGCGCGTTTTCATCGCCGATACTGGCAACAAGCGAATCAGAGTATACAGCCTCGACGATAGCCAAGCCGTTCATCTATACGATATCGGCGGCGGCGGAAGCGCGCCCGGCGAGTTGGATGAGCCCAGCGGATTGGCCATTCATTCAGACGGTCGACTCTTTGTGGCGGACACCTGGAATCGGCGCGTCGCAGTATTCGACGCGAATGGCAGCCATTTGAATGATTTCCGTGTTCGCGGCTGGTACAACAATGTCTTCAATCGACCGTACCTGGCGCTAGATGAGAGCCGAGACACTTTATATATATCGGATCCGGACAGTTCGCGCATCGTGGTTTATAACACCGCCGGCGAGTGTTTCGGTTCCTTTGGCGAAGCGGGAGATTCGGCCGACGCCGGGCAATTCCAGGAGATCGGCGGAATCGCGGTGGATGAAGAAGGCTTTGTTTACATCAGTGACTCCGGCGCAGGCAAAATCCTGAAACTAGCGCCATTCCTCCGCGAGTAATTGGCATACGTGTTTGGGGGACGGCATCTCCAGCCTCGGCTTCAACCCAGGCATTCTCGGCCGTGAATCGACAGCATCAAGCCAATGCGCCTTGACGCGGGGCGGGCTCCGTGTTAGCGTCTGATGCAGACGCTAGTGTTTGGAAAAAGTGGCAATCCCCCACTTTTCGTTTTATATCGGGATGTTCGGCGTCAACGAATCGTAGACAACCCGATTGTCGGAGAGAAGCAAAATGTCGAACGAATTACAAATCGCCTTTAATGAGATTGCGCAGATGCGGGCGCTGCCATCCGATATCGTATTGGATGCGTTGCAAAGCGCTTTGGTCTCCGCCTATCGTAAAGATACCGGCGCCAGCGCGGCGCAGGAGATTGAAGCCGAGATAGACCCCGATTCCGGTCGCGCCAAAGTCTTCGTCGAGAAAGAAGTTGTGGACGAAGTCTATAGTGACGCCACTGAAGTCACTCTAGAACGGGCGCGTTTCTACAACCCCGAGGCGCAGCTCAACGATGTCGTTATGGTGCAAGTAGACAATACTACACGAAGCTTCGGTCGGATCGCCGCGCAGACGGCCAAACAAGTCATCCTGCAGAAAATCCGCGAAGCGGAGCGCAACGCGCTTTACGACGAATTTATCAACCGCGAAGGTGACCTGGTCACGGGTACGGTACAAAGTGTTAATTCCCGCAAAGTCACTCTGAGTCTAGGCCGGGCTGAAGCGGATCTTCCGCGGCCGCAACAGATCCCGGGAGAGCGCTACCGTACGCACGAGAAGATCCGCGTCTTTGTGGTAGAAGTGGCCAAGAGCAACCGCGGACCACAGATTCTAGTCAGCCGGGCGCATCGCAATATGCTGCGGCGACTGCTGGAATACGAAGTGCCTGAGATTTACAACGGACAGGTTGAGATAAAGAACATCGCTCGCGAGGCGGGCCATCGTTCGAAAGTTGCCGTAGCCGCGCTGCAAGACGGCATCGATCCGGTCGGCGCCTGTGTGGGCATGCGCGGCATCCGCATCCAGAACATCGTCAAAGAACTCCACAACGAGAAGATCGATGTCATTGAATGGAACAACGACGCTGTAGCGTTTATCTCCAAGGCGCTAAGCCCGGCACGAGTCGCCGGTGTTTACCTGGATGACAATCCCATTGACGGCAAGACGGCAGTAGTCCTCGTGCCAGAAGACCAATTGTCTCTGGCAATCGGGCGAGAAGGTCAAAACGCCAGACTTGCCGCCAAGCTCACGGGCTGGCGCATTGACATCAAGAGTGTCTCTGAAACCGTCCTGAGCGCGCTGGAAAATTTGGACGCGCCGCCGCTGAACAGTTTGCCTGACCGCTATGCGGATTTGATCGCCGAATCTCTTCGAATCTTGGAGAAGAAGCGCCTCGATCTTGCTATCATGCCCGAGGAGTACAAGACGCTCGCTCGTCTTGCAAGCATTGTGGAACAGCTTCTCCAGGAACAGCGCGATGAAGCGCGCGAAGTCTTCCTCAAGCGGCGCCAAGCCATTCGCACCACGCTTCCGCCGAAACTATTCGAATTGCCGCTTGATGTGATGGCAGTCTCTCAAGACATGCTGGATGCGCTTGAACCCTTTGAGAATGTTGGCGAAGTCATGTTGAACAGCCTCGCGGACGAGGAATTGGTCAAACGGCGCTTGGCGGCTATGCCGGGCAAACCCATGGCGGAATTAGATGGCGAGCCTATGGCGGAATTGCAGGCCGAGACCATGGACGTCTTGGACGGCGAGCCGGAATCAGCGCTTCTTGGCGAACCGATGGCGGAGTTGCAAGACGATCCCATGGCGGATTTACAGGCTGCGCTTGATATAATCATGGCCGCCGATATTGACCAGCTGCTGGCGGAAGCGATTTCCATTGAAGAATCAGACGAAGAGCTAGAGCCTGAAACGATCGAAGCCGCTGGCGACGAAGAGCAAAGCGCGACTAGCGAAGCTGAATCAGACGTAGACGGCACTCCCGCCGATGAAACGCTTGGCGAAGGTGAACAGCCGGAAATCTTGTATGACGCCTTTGGGCAGCCCATTGTGCCAGTGGCAGCGAAAGAAGAAGCCGACGATAGCACTGAACAGCCGACAGCCGCAGAGATAGTGATTGAGCCTGTCACTCCGGCGGTTGATAAACCAACTCCAAGGGATTCCGATGCGGCGCCTGTCTTTGAATCCGAGGACGAAGCCGAGCGTGATTTCGAGCTAGACCTGCGCAAGGGGAAGAATCAGCGGCGCACAGACCGTCAGAAACGTCGTCAACTTGTTTTGGACGAGCAGAGCGGTGAAGTCATCGCGAAGCGCCGACGCAAGGGTGGGCGTGAAACTTGGGACGAAGAAACTTGGGAAGACTACGACTTTTAGGACTGGCGTTGAGGCTTACGATGCGTCCCAAACACCGGCCTCAGCGCAGTTGTGTCGTGTGTCGTGAAAAGAAGGACAAGCGCGAATTGACGCGCCTGGTAATGACGGATGGAAGACTGCAAGTTGACATGTCGGGCAAAATGAAGAGACGCGGCGCATATATGTGCGACAAGTCGGTTTGCTGGGCGCAAGCAACTACGCCTACGCAACTGAGCCGCGCCCTGCGTCAGGAATTGAGCGACGGCGACCGTGACTATTTGCGGCAGATGACACCATCATGAAACAGCAAAGTTAGCTGAGGCAGGACAGACTATCCTGCCTCATAAAGTCGCCAAAACTGAAGGAGGTAGGAATGGCAGAAGCACCGAGAGAAATCCTGATACCGGATTACATTGTCGTCCGCGAATTAGCAACGCTGATTGAGATTAGCCCCATTGATGTCATGAAGACCTTGATCTCCAATGGGATCATGGCGTCTATCAACCAAACGATTGACTTTGACACAGCGGCAATCGTGGTCGAAGAGCTTGGTTTCATGGCAAAATCAGCCAGCGAAGAGGAAGCGGCGCAAGAAGAAGAAAAACGAGCCGAAGAGCGCGAAGAAAAATGGAGCGCGATGTATGATGGCGAATCACCCGATTCGCTCGCGCCCAGACCGCCGATTATTACAATCTTGGGTCATGTCGATCACGGCAAGACCACCCTCCTCGATACAATTCGGAAGACCGCTGTTGCTGAAGGCGAAGCCGGCGGAATAACGCAACATATCGGCGCCTATCAGGCACAACACGGCGGGCGCACCTTGACCTTCCTGGATACCCCCGGTCACGAAGCATTCACCGCCATGCGCGCGCGTGGCGCCCACGGCGCGGACATCGCTATTCTGGTTGTCGCTGCGGATGACGGCGTCATGCCGACCACGCGCGAGGCGCTAGATCATGCGCGGGCCGCCAACTTGCCTATCGTAGTGGCCATTACCAAGGTCGACAGACGAAACGCAAGTCCAGAGACAGTCAAACAGCAGCTGGCGGAGCTTGATCTGATTCCGGATGACTGGGACGGGGCGACTATGATGTTGCCCATCGATTCCTTATCAGGTGAAGGCATTGAAGACCTGCTCGAAGCGCTGATTCTAGTTGCCGACTCCAATAGCATAGTTGCCAATCACAATGGGCGCGTACGTGGGACTGTGATCGAGGCGGAAGTTGACAAGAGCAGAGGCACAATGGCCACGCTGCTGGTAATGAACGGCACAATGAATCGCGGCGACGCGATCGTGGCCGGCACATCTTACGGCAAGATCAAAGCCATGTTCGATTCGTCGGGAAAGATCGTGAAACGCGCGCTACCGTCCATGCCGGTTGCAGTTCTTGGCTTGGACACGCCGCCAGCGCCAGGCGTCATGTTCGAGATTGCATCAAGTGACAAGACTGCGCGCGGCATCGCCGAAGATCGCCGACTGGAAGAACGCCTGCGCGACACCAATGGTCAGGCGCCGGCCGCGTTAACGCTTGACGAATTCTTCAAGCAATTCCAAGCAGGTGAAACTAAGGAACTTTCGATTGTTCTGAAGACCGACGTTCAAGGCTCTATCCAGCCGATTACGGACGAATTGCAGAATATTTCTGAACGCAATGAAGAACAAATTGGGGTCCGAATACTGCGCCAGGAGGTCGGGCGCGTTACCGAGTCCGATGTGATGCTCGCCAGCGCTTCCGACGCCATCGTAATTGGCTTTAATGTCAGCGCCGACAATGCAGCACTGGCGTGCGCAGATGTACATGGCGTGGAGATCCGTCGCTATCAAATCATATACAAGCTTTTCGAAGACATCGAATTGGCGCTGCACGGCATGCTTGAACCGAAATATGCCAATCGCGTCATCGGCGTGGCGGAAGTGCGTCAAATATTCAAGATACCACGCAGCGGGCTGATCGCCGGCTGTATGATCCGCGATGGCGTGGCACGGCGCAATGCCAAGGCTCGTGTAAAACGCGGAGAAAAGCTGACCTTCGAAAGCGTCGGCGTTTCGTCGCTCAAGCGCTTTCAAGAAGATGTGCGCGAGGTGCGCGCCGGCTTCGAATGCGGTATCGGCTTGGATGGAGTCGGCGAATACAGAGAGGGCGATCTCATTGAATTCTTTGTTCGCGAGCGCGTCAACTAGAGCGGTTGAATGTCCATCAAACAAGGTCGGATGAGCGACCGAATACACCAAATCCTGAGCACCTTGCTCCAGCGAGATGTGTCCGATCCGCGCCTGCGAGATGTGTCGGTGACGGAAGTAAAGCTCGATCCCGAATTAATGTACGCCAAAGTCTATGTGATAGCGCTTGGCGATACGACGCGCGAGGCTGAAGTGATGGCTGGTTTTCGGCGAGCCAATGGTTTCTTGCGCCGCGAAGTTGGCCAGCGCATCCGCCTACGCCATGTTCCGGAATTACATTTTCAATGGGATCACACGATCGAGCAGGCCGAGCGCATTAACCAGATTATCTCCAGTCTGGATATTCCCGATGCAGTTGTCGATGATCAGGAAGATGATGACTGAGCTACCGGCCGAGCCGCAATGGCAGGCAGCAGCCGAAGCAATTAGTAGTGCGGACTCTATCTTGGTAGTAGCGCATATCGCGCCGGATGGCGATGCAGTCGGGTCGCTCTTGGGTCTTGACCAGCCCTTGCGCGCCCTGGGAAAGGACGTCACCGCTGCCATAGACGATGGCGTACCGGCGGAGTTGCGCTTTATTCCGGGCAGTGAAACAGTCGTTTCAGCCGTCACCGAGGGCGAGTACGATCTCATGATCACGGTCGATTCCAGCGATCTGGGACGTATCGGCAACGCGGGCGCGTATGGCTTGGCACATAGCCGGCAAACTATCAATCTCGACCATCACCCAACAAATACCGGCTACGGTGACATTCACATAGTGGTTCCTCAGGCCGTGGCCGCAGTCGAAATAGTTTACGACTTCCTCGGCTACCTCGATATTGAGGTGACCGCAGAAATAGCTTCCGCCTTGCTGACAGGGCTCGTCACGGACACGCAAGGTTTTCGTGTCAATTCGACGAATAGCAGAACGCTGGAAATTGCTCAGGATTTGATGAATCGCGGCGCTCCCCTCGCCCAGATAATGGCGAATACGCTGAATAGCCGCCCATACGCCGAGGTGGAATTATGGAAGCAAGTGCTGCCTACCGTTCGCCTAGAGCGCGGTCTGATATTCGCCACGATTCTCCAGCGCGATATTCGCCGCGTCGGACTGGAGAAAATGGTGGACGGCGGATTGGTAAGTTATCTGGTCAATGTTGATCAGGCCATGGTCTCCGTAGTCTTCAAAGAGTTGCCGGAGCGCCAGGTCGAAGTCGCGTTTCGCGCCAAGCCCGGTTTCGATGTCGCCAGCCTTGCGCTTCAGCTGGGCGGCGGCGGTCATACCCTGGCTTCCGGCTGCACTGTAGCGGGCACCGTCGCGCAGGCACAGGACACTGTATTGCCGCTGGCTCATCAGGCAATCGCCGAAGGGACAAGCGCTTGAGTGAGCTTGTTTCTTCCGGATTTCTCAATATCAACAAACCCCTTCACCTGACAAGCCACGACGTAGTCGCTGCCGTTCGACGCCGTTTCCGCGCGCTAACCGGCGCAAAAAAAGTCGGTCACGCGGGCACACTTGATCCGCTGGCTGACGGTGTGCTGGTCATTTGCCTTGGCAGCGCAACGCGGCTCAGCGAATACATGATGCCCGGCCGCAAGATCTATCAAGCGCGCATCACCTTTGGCGCTACGACTTCGACTTATGACGCTGCCGGCGACGTACTTACTCGATGCGACGCGAGTCGAATATCAAGCTCAATGATCGAAGAAACATTGCCGCAATTCATAGGCGAGATCCTTCAGATTCCACCCATGTACAGCGCGATCAAGATCAAAGGAAAAAAACTTTATGAACTCGCGAGACAGGGCAAGACTGTCTCTCGCCCGGCTCGCAATGTAAGGATTCACGCCATTGACCTTGTATCATGGCAGAATCCCGTTCTGGAACTTACGGTACACTGCGAGGCCGGCACTTATATCCGCTCGCTGGCGCAAGATTTAGGCTCAGCGCTTGATGCCGGAGCCTACCTTTCGGGCTTGACTCGATTGGCGAGTGGCGCGTTTTCCATCAGCGACAGCGTCGAGCTTGATGCGGTTCTCGAGCACGACCAATGGACGCAACACATCATTTGTCCCTTTGACGCGCTGAGCGAATACCGGCGCGTGACGCTGACTGACGAAGAAGCGCGATGCGTTTGCCGAGGCGGTTTCATTTCACGGCAGCCGGACGTGCCGGATTCTCTCGTTTTCGCCTTCAATAGCTATAAGAGACTCGTTGCAGTTCTGCAGCCGCGCAACGAGCTTTGGAAACCGCATAAGGTATTCTCAGGTCAATCTTGATAGAATCGCCTCAACGCGGCACATGGGACACTACAATTCTGACATGAAACACCTGCGCAGCCTTGAAGATGCGAAGCTTGATAGCGATTCGCTTGTGACCATCGGCGTCTTTGACGGCGTTCATCTTGGCCACCAAAGCCTGATAAGAAGACTCTCCGCCCGCGCGAGACAGTCAGGACGCAAGTCAGTCGTCGTCACCTTCTTCCCCCACCCCGACAAGGTTTTGGAAGCCGCCGGCGAAAGTTACTATCTTACGACCCCGGAAAAACGCGCGGATCTCATGCTCCAGCTGGGTGTCGACCTGGTCATCACACTACAATTCGACGCGGAATTCCGGCTCTTGCCTGCGGCAGATTTTGTTGAACTACTCGTTAGATACTTGCGCATCAAGGAGTTGTGGGTTGGCGCTGACTTCGCGCTCGGTTTCCAACGAGAGGGTGACGTTCGCTATCTAAAGGCGCAAGGCGAGAAGCACGATTTCGAAGTAAGGGCGATAGAGTTGATTACAGCGCATAACAGCGACCGACTGATTAGTAGCTCAAAAGTACGGGACCACGTCCGACGCGGCGAAATGAATGATGCAAAATTGATGTTAGGCCGCGCCTATTCGCTGGCAGGTCCAGTGGTGATGGGTGACCAAAGGGGACGCTCAATAGGCATTCCGACCGCAAACGTCAAGTTGTGGTCGGAACAGATTGTACCCGCCAATGGCGTATATACGACCTGGGCAGTCCTCGGCGAAGAAGCCTTCATGGCCGCGACCAACATCGGCACACGGCCGACATTCGCCGGTGATGCCGTTACAGTTGAGGCGCACTTGCTGGATTTCAAGCGCGACATATACTGCGCAGACCTTGAATTGCGCTTTGAAAGGCGTCTGCGGGCCGAGCTAAAATTCAAAGATCTGGACGAATTGGTCGCGCAAATCAGAGCCGATATTACCGAATCGCGGCGGTATCTGAGCGCAAATCCAATAGCCTAGCCGCCTTTTCGCCGGGGCAGCGCATACCCGACTCGCCGCAGAAAGTCTTCATTGCTGCGCCAATTCTTCAAGACCTTGACGCGCGTATCCAAATGAACCTGGGTTTCAAGCAGCTGCTCCAATTCTTGCCGCGCCGCGATGCCAACTCGCTTGATCAATTGTCCGCGCTTGCCAATGACGATGCCCTTCTGTGAATCACGTTCGACATAAATCGTCGCTTCTATTATGGTGATGGCCTGTTTCTCACTAAATCGGTCAATCGCGACGGCGACAGCATAGGGAATCTCTTCACTGGTCAGGTCTATGATCTTTTCGCGGATAGTCTCCGCGGCGATAAATCTCAGATTAGCTTCGCTCACATGCTCTTTGGGATAATAACGTGGGCCCAAAGGCAAGATCGGAATCAGGCAGCGCAAAAGTTCGTCAATCCCTAGACCCTTGGTTGCACTCGTTTCCAAGACGTGAAGATGGTCACAAAGCTCAACATACACAGATCGATCACGACTGGCATGAGTCAAATCAGTTTTGTTCAGTACAAGGACTAGCGGCGCAGTCAGCGACAGCTGTGAAAGCAAGTCCGCGATATGTCGGTCTTCATCGGTTGGCGCCTGCGAAACATCGACGATCCAAAGAATTGCATCCGCGTCTCTTAATGCGCCGCGCGCGACACCAACCATATAGTTGCCAAGTCTGTTCTTTGGGTCGTGGATGCCGGGCGTATCACTAAACAGAATCTGAGTCTCGGCAGTGGTGTATATGCCAAGTTGCTTCTGTCGGGTCGTCTGCGGTTTGGAAGACGTTATGGCAATCTTCTGGCCCAGAACGGCGTTTATCAGCGTTGACTTCCCCACATTGGGGCGCCCTACAACGGCAACCATGCCCGAGCGATGATCATCGCCCCACTCATCGCTGAAAATCGAATCGAGTTCATCCATGGGTACGCCACGCATCAAGACTGGCGAATGTCGGCAAATGCTTGACCAGACGCCCGGGGAAGTTCGTGAGGTCAACTGCAATAAGCCCGGTCAATCGAGCAATGGGCTGACGGTCGGTTGTCTCCTTATAAACGAAGACATCGTAAGGATAATCAAAGTCCAGTTGTTTGAGAACCAGCATTTCATCCTGCCCGTCATTTCGCAGTCCGCAAACATCAGCGCGGGGATAGAGATGGCCCAGGGTCATCAGAAAATGCCAGGCAGCTTCTCCGTAAATCAGCTCGCCATAGTCGGCTACGACCAGATCCGGCACAATTGATAGATGCGGCTTGCCAAGATACGTTATGCCGTAGCGGCCGATGAGGTCGCCTCGCGCAATCTCTTCGCCCTCGGGAAGGCCCGAACTTGAAAGCAGCGCCATATCATCAACGCGGCTTACAACACCGGCGAGGCACTCCGCGATCGGCTGTCGATGGGGTTCGAATTGTTCAGACATGGAGAATGCTAATGATGCTCAGGTTCCGCCGGTATGTTGATATCGTCAAAGCGTTCAAAGGGACGCACCCATCCCAGCCAGAAGCCGATGGCGAGGACTAACAAGAGCAGTCCCAGTACGATTAACAAACCCAGTGAATGTGTCGTTTCTGCGTCCAGCGCTGCGCCGTAGATGACGCCTACACTGGCGCCGAGGATCATAAACGTTATGCCGACGCCGCCAACCATCGCCAAGCCGTATTGCGTCAGCTTACTCGGCCGCCTCGCCGTTTGAATGTGTTCGTCTGTCACTCGATAACTGCCTTCGCTATGATAGACTTCTCCTTTGCTATGGATTCTGCCTGTCACCAGACTATCCGTCAAGACTGAGAGGATGCGATGAGCGTAAGAGAAGTGCTGTTCATCCGGCACGGTCAGACCGAATTTAACACCGAACGCCGCCTGCAAGGCGCCATGCCGGTTCCCCTAAACGAATGCGGCATGCAGCAGGCGAACGACTTGGCAAGATACTTGAAGACGTTGCCAATCGATGCCATCTATACCAGCCCGCGCCAGCGCGCCAAAGAAACCGCCCTAATTGTCGCGGAGGTCCTCGAATTAGAAGCGCTCGAGGATGAACGTCTAGCGGAGATTGCCTTTGGCAAATTTGAAGGACATACATTTGCCGAAGTCGAGCAGCAATACCCCGAAGCCTACCTCAAATGGGAGTCCGGCTATCGTCGTTACCGCGTACCCGATGGCGAATCCCGCCTTGATGTGCAACTGCGGATGGAATCGGCCTGGGACGATATCGTTAGCGCGGCAGGCTGGAAAACTGTGGCGATAATTGGGCATAGCTCGGCGATGATGATTATGCTCGCGTCCATGTTTGCCTTCCTGCCCGCAAAGCCCATATTGAATACATCTATCACGACGCTTGAGCGACATCAAGAGATCTGGCGAATTCGTTCCTTCGCCGAAACACCTCATCTGACGCCGTAGCGGGTTTATCACTGCAAAAGAGGGGCTTTTCAAGTATAATTGCCGCGTTTTGATATGTGAGACAATCGGAGAGGATTCCAAAGAATGTCAGCACCCATTCGTATCGCGGTGACCGGCGGAGCAGGCCAAATCGCCTATAGCCTGCTTTTCCGTTTGGCAAACGGCGAAGTCTTTGGTCCGCATCAGCCCATAATCCTGCAAATCCTGGAGATTCCACCGGCTATGGAAGCATTGCGCGGTGTTGTGATGGAACTAGAAGATAGCGCCCAGCCCCTGCTCCAGGACGTGATAATCTCCGACGAACCCCGAGTAGCCTTCAGGGACGCCAATTGGGCGATCCTGGTCGGTGGCATGCCCCGTGGCCCGGGCATGGCGCGCAGTGACCTCATCGCAGCCAACGGGCCAATATTCGTCGCGCAGGGTAAAGCGCTGAACGATTGCGCCGCCGATGATATCCGTGTCCTGGTGGTTGCCAATCCCTGCAATTCCAACGGTCTTGTCGCCAAAGCTAACGCGCCTGATATTCCCGGCGATCGCTTTTTCGCCATGACACGTCTGGACGAAAACCGCGCCAAAGCGCAACTGGCGAGCAAAGCCGGCGTACAATTTGGTGATGTCAGCAATATCGCCATCTGGGGCAATCACAGCTCGACGCAATTTCCCAATTTCGAGCACGCGCGCATCAATGGCGAAGCGGCTGAATCAGTCATTGGCGATCGTCGCTGGCTGGAGAATGAATTCATTAGCACTGTGCAGGAGCGAGGCGCTGCAGTCATCGGGGCGCGTGGCAAAAGCTCAGCGGCCAGTGCCGCCAACGCCGCCCTGGATACCATCCGCAGCCTGGCCAACCAGAATCCCAACGGTGAGTGGTTCAGCGCGGGCATCGCCAGCGAGGGTAATCCCTACAGCATTGCCGATGGCCTGGTCTATTCGTTTCCCCTGCGACTAAACGACCAGTGTAAAGTTGAAGTTGTCGAGGGTCTCGACCTCAGCGATTATGCGCTTGGCAAGATTCGCGCGACCGAAGCCGAATTATTGCAGGAGCGCGCGGCGATCAGCGATTTGCTTTAGAGTCGAGAATCTAACTTTGTGGAATCAAGGACGGCGTCATTCACTCCGTCCTTTTGTGTTTCGAGTGATGAATGCTCACTTAGCGTCAACTAGACTCTGCTCGTTCTTGGTCTTTTCCGCCGTCGTTTGTACGAATTCCGGCTCTTCCGGCACGACCGCCGCCATAATGACGTAGAGTACGACGCCCGGTCCGCCAGCCATTCCCAGAAGCACCCAAAGGATCCGCACCAACGTCGGGTCAATCGCAAGGTATTCCGCGATACCGCCGCAGACGCCAGCGACCCTCTTGTCACTACGCGAACGATAGAGCCGCTTCTTCACATTGATCTTCATAAATCGTGTATCTCCCTTCCTGGCTGGCGCCGCCCAGCTGCGTACCAGCGCTTAGTATCTTATACGGCAACGGGCGTTCTCCGTTGCGTCAAATATGGCAGAGTCTAGGCAACTTGCCTGTCCGCCACACTCACGCGCAATGGACTGGTTCCCATGCCGGGGTACACGCGCAGGACACCCCAAAACGCGCGAATGCAGACCCACGCCACCGTCACTATCCAGACGCCATTGAAGTATTCCGCGTTGCCTGTGGGTACCAGGCGCAAGCCCAGCAATCCGAAAATAGTCGCAGCAAGCATGGCATTGCGCAGGAAGCGATAGTCGCTTGTGCCCCAGTGAATCCCGTCAGTTATGTAGGCGAGCGCATTTAGCGGCTGTGAAATCGAGGCGATCACCCATGGCGTTGTAAACAAGAGGGCTGCATCCGCGGGCACAAGCGCGGCGATTACAATCGGCGTCGCCGCGAGCATGGCAAGCAACAAGGCGACACCGGCCGCCAGGCTCCATCGCATGGTCGATATCGCCACGCGTCTTGCGTACTCGAGCTGGCCCGAACCGTAAAAATAGCCGACCAAACTCTGCGCGGTTGTGGCGAAGGCTTCTACAATTAGCGCAGTAAAGAACCAGACCTGCCGGATGACCTGATGAGCGGCGCCTGCCTCTGCGCCCATCTGAGTGGCCACCCGTGTGGCGAACAAGAGAAATAGCGTCAGCGAGCCGCTGCGAATGAACAAATCCTTGCCGACGCGCAGAAACTTTACGCCTTGATGCAAGTCGATTTCCCGGCTCAGTCCCAGGCGTCGCTGAACCTCCCAAATCATCCAGACCGCGCCCAACCATTGACTCAGAGAGCTTGCCAGAGCGGCGCCGCCGACGCCCAGCGCGGGTATCGCTGACCAGCCGAAGATCAGGAGATAATCGAGCAAGATATTAGCGATGTTGATGCCAAGCGCGATCCATAGCGGCGTACGCATGTCTTGCACTCCGCGCAGCGCGCCAAAGCCCACGATTACTACGATAACTGCCGGCGCGCCAATTAAGCGCAGTTGAATATATTGCGTCGCCAGCTCCAGTACCGCGCCTTCTGCGCCCAGAATTAAGGAAACGAATTCGGCGCCGGGCAATAAGATTGCGGTGATCATCAGGCTGATAATAAGTCCAACGGCAAAGGCGAGACTAATGATTTTGCTGGCCGCCCGACTATCGCCACGCCCCATAGCCTGCGCGACATCAGTTTGCGTGGCTATCGCAAGGAAACCGAATATCCAAAATACTGAAGAGAGCGCGCTTGTGCCGACGCCAAGAGCGGCCAATGGGACCGCGCCCAATTGCGCGACAAACGCCGTATCGACCAGGCCTGTCACCGGTTCTGCGACCAATGACAAAAGAATGGGCAAAGAAAGCTTCAGAATAGTTCGATTGGGCTTGCGCAAGAAGGGATGGCGGTCCGCTGCCATTCGGCTTATTTTCATTTTTCGTTCCAAGTACAATCACTTCGGTCGGCGACGCGAAATCAGGCGTAGGTCAAATGGAGCTCGTCGATTGGCTTAGTCCGCAAGGCGCGAGCGTTCAATATCTTACCCCTACATATTCATCTACGATACTCGGCGGCAATATGCGCGTTCGCGGCTTTCAATGGCGACAATTGTGCAAGAAGCGACACGCTAAACGTAGTCTTCGTGCTGCTCATCGCAGGTCAGGTAGCTTGATTCCGGCATATGAGGCATCGTTCCGAAGTTATCTTGATTTAACGTCGCCAACTGCCGTACTTGATCCAGGTCAGAGACTAACGCATTCATCTACTTGCTATAGCCCCGTCAAGTCACTTCCCGAGTTGAGCGCCGACGAAATCTAAGTGTCCGTTAGCAAAATCTGAGATGTTCAGCCGTTTTTTCCCAGCGTGCTGCAGTTCGCGCGGCAGGTATAGACCCTCGCCTGTACCTATGGCGATTGCGCCGCTTGATTCCACGACCTGCCCTGCCCTTGCTCGGCCGTCGCCTGTTCGTCCGGAGATGATCTTAAGCTCCTTGTCCTTCCAATATGTGTAGGTCCCGGGCCAGGGCGTAAAGGCGCGCACCAGACGATCTATCGCCGCCGAACTTTGCGTCCAATCGATTTCCCCATCCTGCTTCCTGATTTGCCGCGCGTAAGTGGCCAGCGATTCATCTTGCGGCAGAGGCGCAATTTCAGCGGAAAGGTACGGATCCAATGTCTCCAAGAGCAAATCTGCCCCAGCTTGCGACAGCTTGTCATGCAGGCTTTGGCCAGTTTCGTCGCTTTCAAGAGGAAGCGCCCGTTTCGCCAACACCGGACCAGTGTCCAGGCCGGCATCAAGCAGCATGATGGTGACTCCGCTCTGAGCATCGCCGCAGCGGATCGCGGCTTGGATCGGCGCGGCGCCCCGCCAACGAGGCAGCAAGGAGGTGTGCACATTTATCGTTCCTTGTTTCGGCAGGTCGAGCAGGGCTTGCGGTAAGATCTGTCCGAAGGCAACGACGACGAACAAGTCCGCGTCCAACTCTCGCAATGCCTCTATGGCGGCCTGCTCGCGTATCCGTTTCGGCTGAAACACTGGTATCCCAGCCGATAGCGCCAATTGCTTGACAGCTGACTGCCGGAGTTGCATTTTTCGCCCAGCCGGACGATCCGGCTGAGTGACAACAGCCAGCACATCGTGCGTTGCTATCAGGCGCTGCAAACTGGGCAAAGCGAAATCGGGCGTACCCATGAAAACTATCTTTGCCATAGCACCTCCTATGGCTAACTGGTATTATCGAGCCATCATTCTAGGCACAAACTCAGGCACAGTCTATGTTGCAAAAGGAATGGGCGGTTGCGCCGCAAGCACCGGTTGAGCATTTGCGTCGCTACGAAGGCTTTGGCCCGATCCTCGCTCAGCTTCTTTTCAACCGAGGCTTTGAGGATCCAGCAGCCGCCACACGCTTCGTACACAGCAACGACCTCAATGATGATCCTTTTGAGCTGAAGGACATGGACATCGCGGTAGCGCGGATCAATGAGGCGATCTCTAAAGCACAGCCTGTTGCCGTTTACGGCGACTTTGACGCTGACGGCGTCTGCGCGACGACTCTAATGGTACAGGTTCTTGAGGCTCTTGGCGCTGAAGTAACGCCCTACATTCCCGACCGCGCAGATGAGGGCTATGGCCTGAATACACCTGCGCTTCAACGTCTAGCGAAGATTGGCGACAAGCTGGTTGTCACTGTTGATTGCGGGATCCGCTCAATCGCCGAAGTTGCCGCCGCTGCTCGCGCAGGCCTAGACATCATCGTGACAGACCACCACTCGATCGGCCCTGACTTGCCCGTGGCGCTTGCTGTCATCAATCCGCAGAGGGAAGACTGCCCAGGAGAAGCGGGAATGGCGGGCGTGGGCGTGGCATTCATGCTGGCCAAAGCGCTGCTGCTCCGCCGTTGGGCAGAAGATCGCTCTAATTACCCAGCGAATCTTCGGCTTTCCGACCTGCTCGATTTGGTCGCGCTAGGCACCGTGGCCGATGTGATGTCTCTGAATGTCGGCTTGAATCGCCGCTTTGTCCGGCACGGGCTGGCCACGATAAACGAATTTCGCCGTCCCGGTCTCGCGGCCCTGGCAAAGGTCGCAGGTCTCCGGCCCGGCGGCATTAGAGCGAGCCATATCGGCTTTGCTTTGGGGCCGCGGATTAATGCAGCCGAGCGCCTCGATTCGGCCATGACCGCGTTAGAGTTGCTTTCAGCTACGTGCGACGAGGCAGCCTTGACGCGCGCCACGGAGTTACAGCATTTGAATGCAAAACGACAGGCGCTGACAAGCCAAGCACAGGCGGCCATCAGCGACCAGGTTGTTGACGCCGGCAGTGGTCCACTAATATTTGCCGGCGATGAGAATATCCTGCCCGGCATCGTCGGTTTGGTCGCGGGCAGATTGGCGGAGGAATTCTATCGGCCAGCTGTCGTCCTGGAAATCGGAGAAGAGCAGAGCCGCGCCTCTTGCCGCAGCATTCCAGAATTCGACATAACACAAGCCTTGGACGAATGCGCTGACCTTCTCGTTCGGCACGGCGGGCATGCGATGGCGGCCGGTTTTACCGTGCTCAACAGCAATATCGACATCCTACATCAGGAACTTCGAGGCAAAGCGCAAACCAGTTTGGGTGGTAAACAGCTTGTGCGGCGGCTGCGAATTGATCGTGAGATAGACTTGCCCGAGTTGCACATGGGCCTGCTCGCCGAACTGGAGCAACTGGAGCCGACCGGGCGCCATAACCCGCCGGCGACGTTCATGACGCGGAACCTGAAGGTACTGCACCACCGAACTGTTGGCGCGGATGGCAGTCATCTGAAGCTAAGACTCGCGCAATGCGACGGCCCGCCGATCGACGCGATTGGCTTCGGTATGGGAAAATGGTCCAAATCGATGCCTCGCCGAATCGATGCGGCCTATCAACCTGAGATCAACGAGTGGAACGGCAAGCGCAATCTGCAATTGCACCTGCTGGATATCCGATCGGCTCATAGTGAGCAATAGCTTGTTTGCGCTTGACCCCGACCATGCTTCGACGTATATTGGGCGGGTTGTATCGCGACAGGGGAGGGGTTTAGCTTGGAGCAAAAGCCGAAGCGTGAAGCCGGAGAATTGAAGTTCTCTTATGGCGGGCAAGCTGTCATTGAAGGCGTCATGATGCGTGGCGCGCATTCGATGGCCGTAGCCGTACGCGATCCCCAAGGGCAAATCGTCATTCATGAGCAGCCGCTCAGCGAAAAACTGTATCGCGGACGCATCGCCCGGACTCCCTTTCTACGCGGCCTAATCGGTCTGTGGGATGCAATGGGTTTGGGCATCCGCGCCCTGATGTGGTCCGCCGATGTCGCCTTGGACGAAGATGAAGAGATAAGCTTCAACGGGCCTATCGGTTGGGCGACGATTGCCGTGTCCCTAATCATTGGCGTGGGCATATTCTTCCTTCTGCCTACCGCCGCGGCGACTGGCATTGGGAATGTGCTCGGCTTGAGTACCGCCGCGAACGAAATCGTCGTGGACGAACAAGGCAACGAGCTTTCCATGGAGCGCCAGAGCAGCAATATACTGGCATACGAAGCGCTGCCAATTGGCCTGGACGCCTTCCTTATCAATCTGATCGAAGGCGTCGTACAACTTTCGATTCTGGTCGTATACATTTGGTTCGTAGGACGGACGAATGACGGCAGACGGATCTTCGCCTATCATGGCGCCGAGCACAAAACGATCAATGCCTATGAAGCCGGGGATGTCTTGCTGCCCGAAGTTGTCAGCCGCTATCCGATCGAGCATCCGCGTTGCGGCACAGCTTTCCTGCTGACGGTAGTATTCGTCAGTGTGCTGCTATTCTCGTTGATTGGCCGTCCACCGTTCGGCTTGTTGATTCTGTCGCGCGTGATTTTCATCCCGATAATCGCCGGTGTTGCTTACGAATTCTTGAAATACACCGCGTCAAACTTGCATAAACCCTGGATCCGCTTCATGATCAAGCCCAACCTCCAGTTGCAGCATCTGACCACAAACGAACCGAGCCTGGATATGATCGAAGTCGCGATTGTGTCCTTTAAGCGTGTGCTGCTGTCTGAAGGCATTATCGCCGAGGAAGACGCCCGGACTCCCGAGCCTAATCCAGAAGCAGCCCACTCACCAGGAAGCTAGTCGCCTTGTGCGCCGTATTTCCGCACGGCGTCACCTCACATAACCCAGTTGTCGCAGCGTGTCGCCAGCTTCCTTCATGAAGAACTCTTGATCCCGCCTGTCAAAGTGGCGGCGCCAGTCACCACTCTTGCCGATTCTCGGCTGATCCGAATGTGTACCACGCTTGCGCCAGACGCCTAGTTTTCCGAGTAAGCTTTCCAGAATTCCGTCGCCGTCGTGCAGGCTCAGCGGATTGACTAGCTGCAATCGCGGATTCAGGCTGACTTGCAGGAATTCTGCCATACGTTGCACCGTTGCCCCGTAATCCGTCTCCAGGTCGCGATAAGCGACTGACAACAAGTTGTCCTTCTCCAGCCAGGAATTAACATGATGAGCCCAGTAGGCCGGTCGGCTTATGCCACTGTCAACGCCAGCAAGCGCCGATTCTCCGCGTAGAAAACGCCCAAAAGGCTGATTGCGCACGGTCTCGCTGTAAGACTGCATGTAGTAATAAAGAGACACCAGCACATCGCGCCCATCGCGGTGCACATAGATGGTTGGCGAATTGCGCAGGATGGTCCGAACGAAGAGCCGCTCGTCCAAACTCGTCCAGTAATTCGCCGAGGGCAAGTCTTGCACATTTATCAGCACATTCCCTTGCAGATTGAGCAACTGCCGGCGAAAGGTCGAGAGCGGAATGGCGGCGTCATGGCTCGCCTCGATTTGCTCAAGCGCCATATACGTCTTGCTGATATCCGGGCTGTTGTTGCGCAAGGCATCTATCGCCCATTGCATACCAGAACGCCGGTGCGTGGCAATGACGACAGTATTGAAGACAAACATCTATGTTTCCACCACCATGCGCTTGAGTTCGTATAGCGCGGTCAATGCTTCCAAGGGGCTAAGCCCATCAATTTCCAGTGAGCGTAATTTGACCAGCGCGGGACTCTCAGGCGTGTCCAAAAAGCTCAACTGCTGATGCTGTGGCTTGGGTTTGAATATCGCAAAATCGCTGCCGCCCTCCTCCAACTGCGAGAGGAGTTCTCGCGCCCGGTCAACTACAGAACGCGGCATGCCTGCCAGGCGCGCGACATGTACACCGTAACTCTGATCGGCTCCGCCGGGCACGACGCGATGCAAAAATACGATATCCTCGCCCTGCTCCGCTACTGCTACATTATAGTTCGTCGTCCGTGGCAAGATGTTCGGTAATTCAGTCAATTCGTGGTAATGCGTCGCAAAGAGGGTTCTACAGTTTAGGCGCGGGTTATTATGGATGTATTCGATAACGGCGCGAGCGATCGCCATGCCATCGTAGGTCGAAGTGCCGCGCCCGATCTCATCAAGGATCAGCAGGCTGCGCGGGCTGCTGCCGGTTAGCAAGCGCGCCGTCTCCACCATTTCTACCATGAATGTACTTTGACCGGCGTGAATCTCGTCTTGTGCGCCAATGCGCGCGAAAATGCGGTCGACCAAGCCAATGGTTGCAGAATCAGCCGGGACGAAACTCCCGATCTGCGCCATCAGCGTGATAATCGCCGCCTGCCGGATATAAGTCGATTTGCCCGACATATTCGGCCCGGTAATAATATGGATCCGCGAGGCAAGATCGAAGCTGCTGTCGTTCGAGACGTAACGAGTAGAGCTCTCCAGCAGCTTCTCAACCACGGGGTGCCGTCCCGCTTCAATCTCCAGGATATTGTCTTCAGTAAGTGTCGGACGAGCATAGCCTTCACGCGCCGCGACTGATGCCAGCGACAGAAACCCATCCAAATGAGCGATAGCGCGGGCGGTTTTCAGCAGGCTATCCCGTTGCGCGGCAACTTGCCGGCAGACATCGGCAAAGAGCTCGCGCTCAGTGGCAAGGATCTCTTCCTCTGCGCTCAGGACTCGTGATTCGTATTCCTTCAATTCCGGCGTAATATAACGTTCCGCGTTGACCAGTGTCTGCTTGCGCACATAATCATCCGGCGCCTTGCCCACGTGCGCGTTCGAGACCTCGATGTAGTAGCCAAAAACCTTGTTGAAGCTGACTTTGAGGCTCGCGATGCCGGTTCGGCGGCGTTCCTGCGCCTCCAGCCCGGCGATCCATTCCCGCGCATCTTGCGAGGCGCCAAGTATCGCATCAAGCTCAGTCGAGTATCCGTCGCGAATCACACCGACGGTGTTCAGCGTCGCCGGTGGATCATCGTTGATCGAACGCGAAATAAGTTCAAATGCCGGCTCGCAAGGATCCAGCTGATTAGCAATGGCCGACAAGCTCGGTATCTCCGCGATTAGCTCGCGCAGCCGGGGTACCACGGCAAGCCCGTCCTTCAGCGCGATCAAGTCGCGGGGTCCAGCTTTGCCGAGCAAGATGCGGTTGGTCAGCCGCTCGATATCCGCGACCGGCTTGAGCGCCACACCGATCTCTTCACGCAGCACGTTGCTGCTGTAAAGAGCTTCGACAGCATCAAGCCGCGCGTTGAGACGTTTTATCTCAAGTAATGGTTCGTTGAGCCATTTGCGCAGAAGCCGCGTTCCCATTGCCGTTACAGTACGATCGAGAATGCCAAGAAGACTGCCACGCTTGCCGCCGGCCCGTATCGTTTCCACCAATTCCAGATTACGCCGCGTAAACTGATCGAGGACCATGAACGAATAGGTCGAATAGGCGCTGATCGTCGCCAACTGATCGAGCGCTTGCTTTTGCGTTGTTCGCAGATACTGCAGAACGCCGCCTGCTGCCGCCACTGCATCATGCTGGTCTTTCAATCCATAGCCATCGAGCGTTACAACGTGAAAGTGATCGAGAAGCAGCTGCTCCGCCCCAGCATGTTCAAAGGTCCAATCTTGCACTGAACTGAGATGAATGCCCTCGGGCAGGGTCACGCCGCGCTCTACCCAAGTTTCGGGCATGATCACCTCGCGCGGTTCCAGCCTGGCCAACTCTTCAAGCACACGCATGCCGACATTGTCGCCTTGGAATTCCGTCGCCCTGAATTCTCCCGTGGACACATCTGCAAAGGCAATACCAGCCCGCGACCAGTTGCCTGATTCGGCGTCGCCAACCGGCAATATACCCATCAAATAATTTGACTTGCCTTCGTCGAGCAGCGTCGGCTCCAGCACAGTGCCGGGGGTCATCACTCGTGTGACTTCGCGTTCGACAATACCGTGCCCGGTGGGCTCAGTTACTTGATCGCAAACGGCGACATGAAAACCCTTTTCGATCAACTTGGCGATGTAGCCGTCGACCGAGTGATAGGGCACGCCCGCCATCGGTATCTTCTCGCCGCCTTTACGCTGAGCGCGAGAAGTCAGCGTGATTTCCAGTTCGCGCGCCGCCAGCTCGGCATCGTCGTCAAACATCTCGTAGAAATCGCCCATACGAAACATTAGGATGCAGTCCGGATATTGGCTTTTGATTTCGAGATACTGCCGCCGCATCGGCGTCACACGAGCCATGAACTCTTCCCAAGACATGTATGCAACTGAACTTAAATCAAACGCTGATTCATGCTATTCTATCAGCGTCATTTCGCGCTCACAAGTTTCTTAGATGAAATGTTCTAAATGTTAAGACTGTCTTGGGATTCCGCCGAAATCGTCTTACATGAGCGGGCGTCGCAAGGCCCGCTGCTCAGCCATTGATGTGGCGTCTTTTGACGGCGCGCTTCATCCGAAAGGTCAAGCAAATGGGTAAGCAGATCATCGCAGTCGACTTGGGTGGAACACAATTGCGGACCGCTCGCTTTGACCATGATCTCAATCTGGCGCAGCGCGAGAGCACACTTACGATGGCCGACCTCGGTCCGCAATCTACCATCGATCGTATGAAGACGTATATCAAAAATGTCATGCCCTCTGTGAGTGATGACGTCCGCGGCATCGGCATTTCCTCGCCTGGACCGCTCAACCCCGTCAGCGGCGTAGTCATCGCGCCGCCCAACTTGCCCGGCTGGCACAACATTCCACTGGCGGACATTATATCCGCCGAGTTTGGTCTGCCCGTCTATATCGGCAATGACGCCAATGTCGCCGCGCTAGCTGAAACGTCAAAGGGCGTTGCGCAAGGCTTTCGGCATGTCATCTACATTACTGTCAGCACCGGCATTGGCTCCGGCGTTATCAGCGATGGCAAGCTAGTGACAGGGCGCGCTGGCCTGGCAGCTGAGTTAGGGCATATACCGATAATCGTCGAAGAAGGCAAGGTATCGTCGATTGAGCTGGAGGCCGCCGGTCCCGCCATCGCAAGGCGCGTCAAATCGGCGATTACAGCCGGCGCAAAATCGCAGGTGTTGGACCTGGTCAAGGGTGATCCAAGCCGGATTGATGCAAAGGCTGTCGGCATAGCAGCGGAAGCAGGCGACGAACTCGCGATCGAATGCCTGGCACATGCGGGGCGAATGATCGGCCTGAGTATCGTCACCGCTGTGCTTCTCTTCAATCCGGAGATTGTTGTCATCGGCGGCGGCGTGACCAAGACCGGTGAGCTGCTCTTCGCGCCGATGCGACGAGCGGTTGAGGAGCATATTCTGGACCGGGCCTTTACCGCAGATCTGCGCATTGAGCAGGCCGCTCTCGGCGATGACGTGGCGCTTGTTGGCGCGGCTGCTCTGGTTGCTACTGCTGGGGGCAGCATGGACATCAGCGAATTGGACCGACTATTCTAAGCTCAGGCATCATGGACCAGAGTTTCGCCTTTAGCGTGGCAATCCTGAAGCGTGATAAAATCTAAACATGTTAATGCGGCCGGATCTGCGCACTCAACAGCGCGACTTTCTGTTAGAAATCACGCGCGCCATCACCGCGCAGCTTGACCTGAGCGAAGTATTGCGCCGAGTCTTGCATGCTTCGCTGGTCATGCTGGCTGGGCGCGTCGGCATCATCGCCCTCAGCGACAAGCAAGACGGCAAGTTCACTGTGCGTGCGTACAGTGGTTTCCCCACCGACACTGTTCCGCAATTGAACAGCAAGCTGCAGGAACTGATGGAACCACTTCACGACGGCGGTTTCAGCCGAGAGTTTCTCGACAGAAAACTGCGGGAAATGGCTGATTCCATTGACACGCGTCTCGCGCAATCAATTGCCATGCCGCTCGTATTCGCTAACAATCCCCTTGGCTTGCTGATAGTTTTTCGCTCGTATCAAACAGCTATCACGCCCGAAGACCTAAATACCTTGCAGAGCTTCGCCGACCAAGCTGCAATCGCGGTCAATAACGCCCAACTCTACGGCGAAATCAGCAATGAACGACAACGGCTGGAGGCCATAATCAGCAGCAGCGGCGACGGTGTATTAATCCTCAACCCGGATCTCACAATTCAGCAAGCCAACAACGCTTTCGAACGCATGACAGGCTGGAGCAAGGAAAACCTGGTTGGCTTGTCAAAAAGCCAGGTGATCGAATGGGAAAACCTCGACAGCCCTGACATAGAAGCTGCCATAGGAGCTGGCTGGCCGCAGTCTACTTCTAATGAGGCGCAGATCAACACCTTGTTCGTCGAGGGCGATATCATCCGACGAGATGGGACAACGCTTAGCATCGGCATTACCTACGCGCCGCTCCTGGCTGGGGATGGGAGATTGGAAAGCATCGTTGCTGACGTGCGAGATATCACCAACTTCCGCAAAGCGCAGGAGATGCAATCTGTCTTCATTTCCACAATTCACCACGAATTGCGCACACCAATCGCAATAATCAAGGGCTACGCCAGCACCTTGCGTCGCGATGATGTCGAGTGGGAAAGAGACGTCATCCGCGAAAAGATGGCTATTATCGAAGACGAAGCGGACCGCCTCACCGACCTGGTGGAAGACTTGTTGACCGCAAGCAAGATTCAGGCGACTCGTGAGCTCAAGCTAAGTCTCACAGATATCGACCTCAGCGCAGTCGCGACACGCGCAGCTGACCGGCTGGAACAACCGGCGCAGCACCGCATTGAGCTAAGCTTCCCCGATGGCTTCCCGCTGATTCAGGGCGATGAAGCTCGATTGCGACAAGTCATAGACAATCTGCTGACGAACGCGATCAAGTATTCGCCCGCCGGCACGACCATCACGCTTGGCGGGCGCTACAGCGAAAGAAACGTGACGGTATTCGTCCGCGATGAAGGCGCGGGCATTCCAAAGCAGGAAATCAACAAGGTATTCGACCGCTTCTATCGCATTGACGATAAGTTGACGCGTAGCACACAAGGCACCGGCCTGGGTCTCTACCTTGTCAAAGCCATCATCGAGGCCCACGGCGGTGAAATCTCTGTCAAGAGCCAGGTCGGCAGTGGTACCACATTCTACTTTACACTCCCGCGAGATTAGCCACGACACTTGGCAAGTCGGATATCGAGTGTTAGCCAGATGCCGGGCCGGCGCCGACTACTAGAAGCTGAAATTGGACAAGCTTATTGATGCGCACAAGCACATGCTGCAAACGGACTATAGCAATCTTTCACATTTTGGTTATGCTTTTGATTCGCGAATAACCTAGGATTGAGTGAGAAATCGTATGCGATCGAAACAGATTATTCGAGTATCCGCGCGAAATTTAATAGTTTTACTGGCAGTGCTATTTGTGCTAGGTATCGGCTTGCTTGCTCAGGCGCAAGACGAAGTGGAAGTAGAGACGGTTGCTATTTCTCCCGTCATGCAGGGCATGGAGATTGCGCGAGACATAATCGAGGAGGAACTCGATTCGGTCATCCGCCTCCGTCGCTGGCGTTTCTTCGAAGATAACTGGAGCAGCACTGCAAGTCTAAATCTCTACCGGTCTTTTGGCATTGACAGTTGCGCCGACGAAATTGATTTTCACGAAAAACGGGCGCATATACTATTTGGCTGGACCTTCATCTTCACAGCGACTTCGGGCGAGGAGTATCAGGCGCGCGTGAGCTACGACCTGGCAGACTCAGTCATCTGCGATGAAGTTCGAGTGCCGCCGCAGTATGCGCCGCCCCCGGTTGCAGCAGCGGCAGCAGAAGAGGGAGAAACCGAAGAGGTACAAATCGTCGCGAGCGCGGCAAATTTAGCTGGCTTCGCATTAGGCGGGCATGTCAACGGCTTTGATGGCCAAGCCGCTTCGCATTTGCGTAACGCCCGCATGACATGGGTCAAGAAGCAAGTAAGACATGGCATTACTGATGGAGGAGATGTAATCGCCCAGGCTCACGCCCAAGGCTTCAAGGTGCTTCTGGGTGCGCTCGGGGACAAGAATAGGCTGGCTAGCGACTTCGATAGCTATGTGGCGGAATTCGCGAAATATGTGGCATTTCTGGCGCAGATTGGCGCGGACGCTATAGAAGTATGGAATGAGCCAAACATCCAACACGAGTGGCCAAGCGGTCAAATCAACGGCGCCAACTATACGCGGCTCCTCAAAGCAGCCTACGTAGCCATCAAAGCCGTGAATCCGGCGACCCTAGTCATCAGCGGCGCGCCCGCCCCGACTGGATTCTCCGGTTCTGGTTGCGAGGCCGGAGGCTGCAACGACAACGTATTTGTGGCGCAGATGGCGCAAGCCGGCGCGGCCAATTATCTGGATTGTGTTGGCGTTCATTACAACTCGGGTAGCGTACCTCCAACTGCGACTAGTGGGGCGCCAGTCGGAAGCTCAGGACACTATTCCTGGTACTTGCCAAGCATGATGCGGGTTTACCGCGGCGCATTCCCCACGAGACCGCTCTGCTTTACGGAGCTCGGCTATCTCACCGGCGAAGGTCTAGGCGAGCTGCCCCAGAGGTTTGCGTGGGCATCTGGCAATTCCTTGGCGGAGCAGGCGAACTGGCTGGCGGGCGCGGTCAACGTTTCGAGCGCTTCGGGCTACGTCAACTTAATGATCATCTGGAATGTGAACTTCACCCATTGGGGCGGCGATCCCCAAGCCGGCTATGCTATCGTGCGACCCGGCGGCGGCTGCCCCGCCTGCGATACGCTCCGCGCTGCCATGGGTGGCTGACGCAGTCCGATCTGCCACGCACTGAAGAACAGAGCCTCACGCATTGTGAGGCTCTTTGGTTTCCGTTATTTGGCGGACGCGAATCTCAATTAGTCATCAAAGCTTTGCAGCCACAGGTCGTCAAACTTACAGAATGTGTCCACCAGGTCATAATTCACCACGGCGATGCCGATGCTGCCGACTCTCGGCTGGGATTTCATGCTGCCGACGTATTCTTCGTTAAGAAAATAGTGCACGGCATCGTCCATAGCGATGACAAGCAGATAGTGCTCTGAACCTTCCGACGGTACCCGTCTTCCGTAGATGCCGGGCTCAAAGCCGTCTCCAATGCGCCTTGATACGCCGAAGTCCCCTTCGCTGGTCGTATACGCAAGCGTGTAGTGGTTCTCATCGTTGAAATGGAAGAACAGCCCACAGCCGCCATTGCCAGATTCGGCCGCCTCTAAGGTCAACGAGACGCCTAGCGCGAATTGCTCGTAAACGCGATCTGAGGCGATCGCAAAGCGTGTGACACCCTCCCGCACATTCCGTACCGAGCTTTCCCGCTGTACGAAACTGACACTGTAACCGGCTGGTACCAACTGTTTGCGCGCCAGATCGCGCGCCATGAGATAATCCCGCCGCTTCAACACACGTTGAGGAAAGATAATCTTATTGTCGACCCGTGTCGGCAAGGTCAAAAGGGTCTGACGGACGGCGAATGACATGAGGCCGCCCGTCTTGTCGTCCGTTCGCATGACAATGCCAAGCCCGCCCGGCTGCGGTGTTGATAGATCCGACGTTGACCCGACCACTTGGCCGTTGTAAACCACATCAATGTGCTGGCCGCTAGCCAGGACGCCGAGACGAAAATCGGTCTCGCCGGGAACGATCGCGGGATGAGTCGTCCAGTTTCTCACACGAACCAGATCGCCATCCTCAATCCGCTCGACGCGCCAGAAGCCGGTCTTGCTCAGCAGTACGCGGTGATATGTGTTCGGCGCCCGATAACGAAATACGACACCTACCTGCCAGTCAGCAGTCGACGTAACCGCATGAAATGTGGCTTCAAAATATACATCCTGTTCCTGCGGCAAATGCTGACCCAATACTACGGCTGTGCGGGCGAAGCCTTCCAGTTGAATTGCAAACAAGCTGGATTCCGAGATGTCCAAAGCCGTATCGCTAAGAGCGACTTGCCAGTTGGCCTGGTCCATGGTCGAATCGCGCAGCGCCAGCACATCAAAGCCCGGCAAGAAATGAAGGCGATAGTCGCCGCCGCTTCCGCCGTGCCCGCTGACGGCTATTGTGTATGTGGATGTCGCATTGAGAACCAATGCCTGAGTCGCCGCGTCACGCGTGGCGGGATAGTCGTAGTCATCGTTGCCAATTATGAGACGATCGTCGTTGTCAAAAAGCTCGAATCGCGGATCCAGCGAGTCGCTCAATGCTTCCACCCGCAAGGAAATCAGCGTCAATTCAAGCGCGACAAATGTATAGCGATGAGTAGCGCCTGGCTCCAGGCTAGCTTCAACGATGTCACCCAGCCTCAGACGCTCATCCTGCGCCTGCATCGGCGCCAATCCAACTAGCAGTAAGACAAGGCAGAAAACGACTCTGCCGAGCGCGGTCATTTTTCTTTGGGCATCCACGAGGTATAGGTTTCCGCCAGGTAATCGAGATAGGCGCGGTAGTCATCCAGGGACATTTCCGCCCCTAGCTCGCCGCGATGAAACTCTGCTTGGGCTATCCGGCGCACACTGCCGGCTTCACGCAAGTCGCGAGATTCATCTTTCTTCCCTTTCTTCCGCCGATAACTTTGCGAAAGCCGTGAGAGCGGCAGGGCCTCAAAGTCAGTGGGCGATGCGATGCTATAACTGATGATGTATTCACCGTCTTGCTCTAGCGCATTCGCCACAACGTACCAGCCCTTTGGCACACGCGGGTGGCGTTTCGCCGCGAAATGCCATTGGAGCAGATTTACGTTCTGTCCAGCATCAATCTCGCCTTGAACCTGACCGCCTTTGACAAGCAGAATAATGTCGTCCACGAACTGAATGGCGCGGTTGCTAGGCCAATAGGTCTTGCTCAAGTGATCGGCGGCGTAAGTCAGCGCGACAGCAATCGCCAGTGCCGCGCCAATTACTATCAAGCCGCCATTGGGAACAAAAGTATTGAGGATCAAAAAGCTCGCTACCGTACCGATAAGAAAGGTGAGACAGCCGACCATACGGACACCGGAGTGTTCCTTGTCCACCAGGAATTCGAGACCGGGTGACTCGGCCGCACGTTTGAACTTTGTCATTCTATGGCCTCTCACTGCTTATCTCGCCGGAGCTGCCTGCGAGTACTGGAAAGACATAATAAATGAAATCAGACATCTTTCAATAGTACCGCATCTGGCGCACGGCGCTATTCGGCGCGACAATCAGATGATTTCAACGGCCACTGATACCGATTCTTGTGGTCGCAGTGTGCAAGGAGACATAGTGATCGCGGCCCTGTGTTTTGGCACTGTCTTTGGCTTTCCCTTTTGCGTATGGGGCATCATCTTGGTGGGGGACCGCGACCGCACCTGGCAACGCAGACTTCAGCGCGCAAAGGGCATGGAACAGCTCCGCCGCACTGACGCTTGGGAACGGCGACAGATCCTCTACGGTTCGCTGCTAATTTTGTTCGGGGCGATCGTATTCATCCTGCTGACGGCCTTCAATTTTCTGGCGCAAGGGATTTCACCACCGTCGCCATTCTAAGGCATGAACCTGCAACAATGCGCAGCTTAGAATCGTTTCCACCAGATACCGGTGCACTCGGGCAATATGACACTGCCGGACGAAAGGCATTCTTCCGCGAGCGAGTCACCGAAGAAGAATCGTGTCAATTCATGGGCTTCCGCCGGCGAAGCGAATTGGAAATCTGTGCGTATCCAGCGAGCGTCAAATCCGCATTTCGACTGCCAGTAGGCGTAGAGTTTTGACAATTCGGGCGTGGGCGCTTGAGGGCGACGCCGGCCGGTACCCAAGGTCTCGATGAGAATAGCGATGCCTCCCGGCTTGAGAATACGTTGCATCTCCGACAGCATCGCATCGGCGCAGTCCCGCCAACTCTGCGGATGCCATTCCATAACATGGGCGAAGCTCCAGCCCTCAATGACAAGGTCAGCGCAGCTTGAGGCGACCGGCATCTTGGCGTTATCGCCGATTGCGACCGCCCAATTGTTCATACCAGTTGTTTGCATGAGCGATTTGGCGAGCGCCAACATGGCTGGCTCAATATCAAAGGAATGTATACGCCGCGTCATAACCGAGAGCAGGCGCGTGAGACGGCCCGTCCCGGCGCCGAATTCGACTACATCCAAGCCGTGAAGCGGAACAATTTCGTTGAGAGCAGCAAACAGATTGCCGTGCTGATCTTCACGCGCGACCAGCCTTTCATACTGCTCTGCGTGCTGACGGTAAATCTTTCTGAAGTAATCGCACATGGGCGGCGCGGTTGCGGAAAAGCAATGCGCGCTTCCGGTCGTGGCAAGTTCTAGTTGCTGAAGGACTTAATCTGGGCTTCAAAGTTGTGTTGGTCGATTTGCGGGTAGTGGTCCAATAGTGCTTTGAATACTTGCATATACTGCGAAATCTGCTCGCGAGTATAGGCTTCAAAGCGGAGAGTTACCGCCGGCTGTGTATTGCTAGCCCGCACCAAGCCCCAACCGTGATCAAAGATAACACGCGCGCCATCAACAGTGACGACCTCGTATTCGTCCTGAAGACTTGCCGTCATCTCATCAATCATCCTGAACTTCAAGTTGTCGGGCGCCGACAATACTATCTCGGGCGTGGCAACCAGCTTAGGGATATCGTCAAAGATTTCAGAGATGGTCTCCTCAGTCCGGCTGATTATTTCCAGTGTTTTCAGCGCGACCAGTGGTGCATCATCAAAGCCGTAGTACTGTTCGCCGATAAAGAGATGCCCGCTGACTTCGCCGCCGAGCAGTGATCCAATCTCATTCATTTTTTGCTTCATCAAGCTATGGCCCGATTTCCACATGACCGGCACTCCACCGTATTTCTTGATTTCATCGGGCAATGCTTGGGATGCCTTTACATCAAAGACTATGGGCGTGCCCGGATGGCGGCCAAGGAGATCCCGTGCCAATAGCGCCAGTAGGCGGTCGGCCGCGATGTGATGGCCATGATTGTCGATGAAACCGCAGCGATCGCTATCGCCATCGAAAGCCAAGCCCAAGGCTGCGCCAAGCTCTACAACTTTCGCTTCCAGGTCACGAGTCATTTCCGGGTCTTCGGGATTGGGCAAATGATTAGGGAAGGTACCGTCCGGCTCACAGTACAAGCATTCTACGTCTAGCCCAAGCGCAGTCAGCACCGGCGGGACGTAGGTGCCGGACAAGCCATTGCCGGCGTCGAGTACAACTTTCATCGGCTTTGCCATCGTCACTTTGCTTTGAATGGCAGCCATGTGCCGCTGAATCATCTCGAAGTCTTCGCTGACACTACCCGCGCCGCTAGCAAATGACCGGGCGTCGATTATCGCCAGCAGATCTTGAATTTGCTGACCGGCCAAGGCGAGCTTGCCGTACGCCATCTTGATGCCATTGTAGCGAGTATCGAGGTGACTGCCGGTGACCATCACGCCAGCGCCTTCACCAGCGAAGGAGGCCGAGGCGAAGTAGACGGTCGGCGTCAACACTTCGCCGATATCTGTCACAGGTATGCCGCAAGATGCCAAACCTTCGATAACTGCTGCTTTTAGGGGTCCCGAGGTGATGCGATTGTCGGAGCCCACAAAGACGCGCTGTGAGTTGAATTGCCGCGGGAGGAAAGTGCCTAGCGCCTTGCCTACGAGTAAGGCAACTTCTGGCGTTAGCTGAGGCGCATCGCCAGTTGCCGTGCCGCGAATATCGTACTTTCTAAAGATTGAACGATCGAGTGTAGTCATTGACTCCTCTTGAGGCCTTGTCTAAAGTATTGAAATCGCGGTTTACGTCGTTATTTGAAGGAGAACTCCAAGCCCCCGCCGCGCTTTCGACTTGAACTGATGCGTACTTCAGTTCCTTCCGGCGGGTTGGAACGCAGCAAAAAATCGGCCAAGGGCTCCCGCAGGTTGCGCCGAAGTATTCGTCTTAAGGGACGGGCGCCATATTCCGGCTCGTCGTTTTGCGCCAGCAGCCATTTCTTGGCGCCTTCAGTGAATGTCAAGCGCAGTCCACGTTCCTTCGCTAACTTGTTTTCTTTCGCAATGAGCAGATCTAGAATGAGTACAAAGTCTTCGTCGCTCAAGGCGTTGAAGAGAATCACTTCGTCCAGGCGGTTAATGAATTCGGGCCGCAAGAAGTCGAGCACCTGGTCCATGATCTGTTCGCGCAGATCATCCGTGATCTGCCTGACCATGAGATGCTCAGAGCCGATATTGCTGGTCATAATCACGACCGCCTCGCTGAAGCGGGCAACGTTTCCACGACCGTCTGTCAGCCTGCCCTCTTCCATCACCTGAAGCAGTACATCCATGATCCGCGGATGCGACTTTTCGATCTCGTCCAAAAGCACGATTGTATAGGGCTGCTGCCTTATGCGTTCAGTCAGTTGGCCGCCTTCGTCACTGCCGACATAACCAACCGCGGAGCCGATGAGGCGATTAATGCTGCTTTCGTCTTTGTATTCGCTCATATCCAGCGGGAAGAGGTTTTCCTCGCTGCCAAACATAAAATCCGCCAAGACGCGAGCCAGCTCTGTTTTGCCGATACCGGTGGGACCAAGGAAAAGAAAGGTGCCGATAGGACGCCGCGGGTCTTTCAAACCGACGCGCGCAGTCTTTATGGCTCGGCTGACGAGCTGAACCGCTTCCACTTGCCCGATCAATCGCTCGCTCAAATGCTCAACCATATTGGCGTAGCGCAGCCGCTCGTCAGCGCCCAAATTCGTCACCGGTATTCCCGTCATCTGGCTAGTAACCAGCGTGACGTCTTCAATATCCAGGCAGGCATCGTTGTTCTCGGGCTTGAAGGCCAGGTGCGCTTGCTTGCCCATGTTGACCATAGCGGCGGTTCGATGCAGAAGCTGCTCGGCGCTCTGTGGCAGGGGATTGATGGTCAAATAGCGCTGCGCCATTCGCGCGGCCATCGCCAGCGCATCATGATCGACTGTGATTTCGTAATCTGATTCCAGATGAGGCGCGATGGTCTCCAGAATATGCACAGTTTCTTCAAGCGATGGTTCTTCTACGCGGATAACTTGACTATTCTCCATAATGGCGCTGACACCCTGAATTCGCGCCTCGAATTCTTGCAAGCTAGTTGTGCAAATGACAACCGGATCGTCGCTCAGAAAGGCCTTCTGCACTAAAGAAGTCGCCTTGCTGAAGTCGGCTTTGATCGGACCACCAAAGAAACGATGAATCAATGGCAAGAAGAGGACGCCGCGCCGCGCCGCGCTCATGCCTGCTCTAAACGCCTCCTGATCACCGTCCAATAATGCCGTTTCACTGATCTGAACCAGATTGGACAAACCTGCTGGTCCCTTGTCTTCCGCCATAAGCAACGCGAGGCTGTATGCCAGTGTTCGCTTGCCTACACCGTCCGGACCAACCAGGATGATATGCCGATTCACCGATTGCGTGAGCACGTTGATCATGTTGCGCAGAAGGTCCTCGCGGAAATGAACCGCGCGCAGCATGCCGCGTCTCGCCCGCTTAACGTAGTCGACCGTAGTACTGTCTTCACGGGCAGGGATAATTTTGCTGGCATCGCTGTAAGCGTCTTGTATCGACTTCGGCGTAATGCCGAATTGCCGCAGGATACCGCCCGTGCTCACCGATGTTTCCGCCAGGATGGCAAGAGCGTGATCGGTATCCACCTTCTGCTCGTTCATCGAATTCGAAATGGTCAAGCCGTCATCAAGCAGGATGATAGATTGCCGGCTTAGCGACACCTTTCTATTGCCTATGGCGACGAAGTCCAGGCTGCCGTCCGGGTCACGCCGGGATTGAATCGCTGCTTTGACCTGCCGCTCCAGCCGATCGAGGTCTACGCCACGGGTCGACTCGAACATTATTAACATGCGATAGGCGGCCGTATTTTGCCGGCGTACCATGGCGAGCAATACCATTTCCGGCATAATCGACGACTTGCGATACTCATCGAGCATCGGAACAGCGTCGTTCAGGACGGCGTCCATATCCTTTGAAATCAGATCTGGATTAAGGGTCGACATAAACGGTTTGTGCCCTTTGAATGTCTCGTACTAGCGCGGAATATCGCCATTATAGCTTACGAAATTATGCCTCGCCTAGTACAGTTGGCATGTGTTGAACAGCTCGCCCGATGTCACATTCTGCCCCAAGGTGCATATGAAATCCATCAGAACTGAAGCATATCGCCAGCCAACCCTGCGGACTTAGCTAGAACTCGTTTTTCTGAATGAACATGAAGTGCAGAAAGTTGTCACGGTCTTCGCCAGTTAGCAAACGAGGCCGAGCGCGATCGTCGATAATACCAGGATACACTTCTACAAAGAGCAAGCGACCGTCGTAGATATAAAGGGTGTCAAGGAAGAATCGCTGATGTCCCCATCCAAGCTGGTCAAAAAACAAATTGCCCAGCCCGTAATGGATGAAGGCGGTTTCACCGCGTCGCGTCGGATAGAACGCATAGGTCATCGGCTTGTGTTCAGCTGTGCCGATAACGATATCGGCGCCCCATTCGGCGAAAGTCTGATATTCAACGACATGGCGCTGGTCTGGCAGGTAGCTTTCAAATTCACGATACTGAATCGTCATCAGTACCAGGTCTACCTCGGCCGACAGAAGAGCGAGCGCTTCTCGCAGCCAGTTGCGATCGCATGAGGCCGCGCCGGGACGTACTCCGTACGCGGAGTCTGGGTTGTCGCTGGCGTAGGCGAAGGCGGGGCCGATCGAATTGCATGCCAGCCAGCCAATTCGCGATCCATTATGTTCCAATATCAAAGGCTTTCGCGCCTCGTCAAGGTTTCGGCCACCACCGACTACAGCGATGCCAAGTTGCTCAAATGTATCGAGCGTATTCAGCAGCGGCTCAAATCTGAAGTCGTTGATATGGTTTCCGGTCAGATCGATCACATCAACGTCCAGCAGCTCAAATAGCCTTGCATGCTCAGGTTTCATACACATGCTGTAGTTGCTGCCCGCCAAGCCAATGCCAGCGTTCGGGCAGGATGGCACAATAGAAGCCTCGTTCGTTATTTGGAAGAAATCGGACAAGAGTACGTAGTTGCGGATTCCACTGGCAGCCTGGTCAACTCCGATCGCGTCTATGGCCGGCAGCGTATGGCGCGCCAGCGCAGTCGTACCTGACAGAGTAATGCGCGTCAGTTTGTCGCGGCTAAAGTTGGCGAATTCGCTCTCGAAAGCCAAAGGATAGCGATCCAACTGATCCACAATTGGAAGATCGTCTAGCCACAGCGCGCGCGTCCGCACGTGCAGTTCGTCAAATGGCAGGAGTGTGAAACCCCGCTTGTCTCGCCACAGCTCGTAGAAGAGCCTATCGTGCGGGACTATGCGAGTGCTTTCATGAAACACGACCCCCTGTTGTTCCAGACGCGCAGCGGCAGACTCGCTAAGCATCAGTCGTCCGTCATATTCCCCAGCCAGCAACGCGTCCAGGTCCGCTGAGTCTATGGATAGGAGCAGCGAACCGAAACCGACAGCGGGCACCCACAATTCAAGCTCGTCGCCTTGTTCTTGCGTCTCGCTCGTGTGAATGACAGGCATGGGGGAAAATGCTTCTGAATAGAAAGCGACGTAATCGTCTATGTTGCGGGACCAAGATGATTCACTATGGTCGCCGCCCGCGTTCACCACAAATCTATGGGGTACCTCTTGGCCCTGCAGCCTGACGTGCATTTTGTCGACGCCCGGAGCGGCATGATCTAGGGCGCCACGATCGAGCCACAACTTCAGGTGAGTTTCTGCAGTTAGCGTCTCCACCAGATTCAATGGATTGAACCGTATCGGAACGTGGTCGTCGTCGAAGAATGGACTATGGCCGCCGATAGCCACAAACATATCAGGGAAGCGTAATCCCAAGTGAAATGCCCAAAACCCTCCCCGCGAGATGCCGCCGATTGCCTGTACGCCACTTGTTTGATATCGCGCCTTTACTTGCGCCTGCAAGTCAAGCAGAACTTTGTCAAAGCTGACCGCGCCGAAACTGTTGTCGTTGGCAAGCGCGCCGCCGTTAGGCATCAATACGATAATCGGCGGGGCGCTTCCCTGATGTATCGCCGCTTCGAGCGAATGGAGGAATCCCAAGAGCGCCCACTGTCGGTCGTCAGCATCGGAGCCGTGTAGCAAGGTCAGGACAGGGTAGAGTTCTGCGCTCGAGGCATAACAAGGCGGAAGATAAATATGAAATCGGCCTTCGCGTCCGGAAACAGCGCTGGCATACGTTTCGCGTGTGAGGGTACCTGCTTCATTACAAGCATCGTCTTGGGCTTCCAAGCTGAGCGACTGTGACACGATCAGAAATACAACAAACAGGAGGCGCATACGTTCTCAGTCCCTGCGCACGGATACTCAACAGCGCCAAATCTTATCACAGGTATTTGGAATTAGGAGAGGAGTGTCAATCGCATTCAGGAATCTCGCCCAGGCGATAGCCAACACTGCGTACATTGACGATGAGGTCTATCTCGCCCAGGCTTCTGAGCTTCCGCCGCAGGTTACTGATGTGCGGACGAATGACTTCTCGAGCTTCCGTCTCGTCAGTTTGGTAGCCACGGACTTCGCGCACCAATTCTTGACAAGTGGCAACCCGGCTGCGATTCGCCGCTAGATAAAGCAACAGATCGAATTCCGTTGGCGTCAGACTGATCGACTTTTCATCAGTAGCAATCTGATACTTGCCCGGCAATACCGCAAGCGGACCCAAGTTGATGACGTTGCCGCGCGGCGGAGTTCCCACCCGCCTCCGCGACGATATGCCGTCTGGAACACCCTCGTCGCCGTCTGCCGAATCGACAGAAACTTCCCGCGCCAATTCCGTAACCGTACGCTCAATCGTATCAAGCAACCGCCGCCGCCGCCTCAGGCTGCGCGCGCTACCGATACCGCGTTCAACGCTTTCGCGTATATCTTCACTGGAATAGGGCTTGACCAGGAGATCCGAAGCGCCACCGCGCAGGGCCCGAATTGCATCGTCGATACTAACCTCATTGGTCATCAGAATCACAATTGCATCGGGGGAGTGGTTTTTTACCGCTTGCAGCAGTTCGATGCCGTTGATGCCAGGTAGGCCGATCTCCGACAGTATCAGGTCAAAATCGCCCTTTATGTAGCGTTCCAGCGCCGTTTCGCCACTGTCTGCTTCCGCAACTATGTAGCCGACGCGCTGTAAAGCTTTGCTTACGGTATATCGATTGACGCCGTCATGGTCAACGAGCAAAAGCCGCATCAGCTGTCTCTCAGACATCTTGACCGCCGAGCTAGAAGCGAAACAATATCCATATTATAGCACCGGCGCGGGCCCATGCACCAAAGCATACAGCGCAGAATGCGGCTCTTACCCAAGCGTTAGGAAATACATATTCTTCTTCGAATCCATGGATGGAGCGGGTTCGGCCCGGTGCCATGTTTCGCCCAGGCAAATCGCAACGACGACGCCATTGACACAAAGTATAGGAATCTGATCGCGAATGTAACGCGGGATCTTGCGATCGATCATCCAGTCCTTGAGCTTGCGAGATCGCCCGCCCATGCCCTTGGGATTGAAGCGGTCGCCGTGGCGCCGCGTGCGCAGCAGCACTTCACAATCAGCCGTCAATAATAGTGCGCTGTGCGTTTCTGTGTTTGCGATTTCGGTAGCGAGCGAAATATTCAGCCCATCCCGCATATATGGCGCCGACAACGTAATGCGGACATCAGTATCGCGAGGAATCAGACGATAACCCTCCGGTCTAGGCTGAACGCCCCTGCGCAAGATGCACAAGCGCTCATAGTCAACACGCAGTTGAATCGAAGAACTGACATCGCGTATTGCGCCGGCGCGCGCGCCTCTCGCCCATGCGATCAGGTCAAGCGTCAAGCGGTGCGACAACGTAGGTGCTGCATCCCCGACCTGGCCGATCGCCTCGCGCAGCAGGCGCCGCTGCAAGGCCGGATGCAAGGCGAAAAACATCAACTTGTCGAGTCGCCAGACCCCGTCGGATTTGGCTACCGCGGTCATCGCCACGTTCGCAATTATTTCCGTGAAATAATCCTCGTCCACTGCAGTGGATTCAGCGAGGCGTCCGAAGGCGCCAAGAACGTCCGGATTCAATCGACTAAGTTTGTCGACAAGCTCGTAGCGCAGAAAATTGCGGCTGAATTGCATATCTTTATTTGTCTCATCATGCCGGAACGCTAACTTGTGCTCGGCACAGTACGCTTTCAGTTGACCACGGGACAACGACAAAAGCGGACGGAATAGCGTGATTGACGGGTGCTGTGGCATCGGGGAAAGGGTGCGCATTCCGCCGAGACCGCCTGTGCCGCTTCCCCGCGTGATGTGCATCAGAATGGTCTCGGCTTGATCATTCGCGTGGTGCCCAACGGCGACGCATCTACTTGATTCGTGTCGCGCTACCCGCGCGAGGAAATCGTAGCGCGCGCGCCTTGCCGCCGCTTCGAGACCCATGTTCCAAGACTGAGCCAAGCTCGGTACGTCAACTCGCTCGACCGTACAAGGCAATTTCCAACGCTCAGCCAAGTCACGAACGAATCGCAAATCGCGCTGCCCTGCCTCTCCGCGAATGCCGTGATCTAACGATGCAACGTGTAATTCTATTCCGAGGCGCGTCTGCAACGATTGCAGAATATGAAGCAAAGCGACAGAATCGCATCCACCTGAAACCGCCACGATCACCTTCGCAGATTCTGCAAGGGCCTCGCACTGTTCTACAATTTGAAACACATTTTCGCTGATCAACGCGCGATTCCCACCGAGTACCCGACGACTCGACTGCTATTCCCATCATAACCTCATGCCCTTATCTTGGGAAATATAAGGGATTCAGTGATATATTTTCACTAATAGGCCGTAATGTACACGTCTGTTAGCTTTGCGCTGATTCCCGTTTGCATTTGATTTTATTGACTTGTGATATAATGCGCTGCGTACGCATCTCGTCGAGGATTCATCAGTGCTAAGCCCCTTGGATTTCCTGTTCGGGCTATTTTCGCTCGATATTGGTATAGACCTGGGTACTGCGTATACCTTGGTTTACGTACGTGGCAAGGGCATCGTGATAAACGAACCTTCCTTTGTCGCCATCGACCGCAAAACGCGAACTCCCATTGAAGTCGGCGCGCGTGCCAAGGAGATGTGGAGTAAGAACCCCAAAGACATACTAATAGTCCGTCCCCTGCGTGACGGGGTAATCAGCGAATACGAAATCACCGCGCGCATGTTGGATTATCTGATAAAGAAGGCGCACGAGCAAAGCTGGGTGCCTGTGCCGCGGCCGCGTGTCGTGGTAGGTATACCAAGCGGCGTAACCGAGGTGGAAAAGCGCGCGGTTATCGAGGCGACTTTGGACGCAGGCGCCCGCGAAGCGCATCTGATCGAAGAGCCGGTAGCGGCGGCAATTGGAGCCAACTTGCCGGTTTTGGAAACGCGCGGCAGCATGGTCGTGGATATAGGCGGTGGTACCACGGAGGTCGCCCTATTTTCGCTAGGCGGCATTGTCATAAGCCGTTCGATCCGCGTAGCAGGCGACGAGATGGACGAAGATATCGTCCAGCATTTACGCAACAAGCATAATTTGTTGATCGGCGAGCCGACAGCGGAAAAAGCCAAGATCGACATAGGCTCGGCCTATCCGTTGCCGCAAGAACGAACTTATATGGTCAAGGGGCGCAACCTGACAACCGGCCTGCCCGATTCCGTCGAGGTGAGTTCGATAGAAATACGAGAAGCTATCAGCGGTTCAGTCAGCATCATAATTGATACAGTAAAGGACGCGCTCGATGATACGCCACCGGAGCTGGTGGCTGATCTGATGGAAAGCGGCATTACAATCGCCGGTGGTGGCGGTCAATTGCGTGGCCTGGGTGAGAGACTGCGCGAAGAAGTCAACATCCGCGCCTGGCTAGCTGACGATGCCATGACCTGTGTGGCACGAGGCGCCGGCCGCGTACTAGAAGATTACAACAACTTGCGCCGCTTGCTTACCGGGCCGGAACGCGGTAGCACCCGGCATTGATTTCTGCGGGACCCAGTTCGATTGTAAGCCTCAGCGAATCGGCAACTACAAGCCTTCGCAAAGCTCCAACTTGAATTGTGATAAGATAGGGCGAAACCAGTTAGAGCGAGGACTTGTAGTTGAGATCGCTCGGGCGCCCCAGCCGGTTTCTGCTGCTGCTAATAATGCTCTGCCTTTGCGGCGTATTGATTCTTCTTAGTATCGCAGGAATCTCGACGCCGATTGAGGGTGTTGTGGCGACTCCGTTAAACGGCTTGTCCGGCTTCTTCAATCGGCTGTCCCTTTCTATAAATGCAGCCGTAGAAGCCCTAAACAATTTAGGTCAACTGCGCGGACGCATTGCCGAACTGGAGGAGCAGCTCGCCCGCCGACAGGTAGAATCAATCCAATTGCGCGAGGCTGCAAGTGACTATGAACGCTTGATCAGTCTGTTGAATTATACATCAGCGCTCGAAGACCAAGACTTTTTGACCGCGGATGTCATTGCCGTCGAGCAAACCGGCATCGCGCGCACGATCATCATAAATCGCGGTACACGCGACGGCATAGCGGTCGGCATGCCGGTGACCACTGACCTGGGACTTGTTGGTCGAATCATCCGTGTCAGCGCCAACGCAGCTCAGGTGCAACTGATAAATGACGAGAACAGCGCTGTGAGTTCGCGCTTGCAAGCAACCCGCGCCCACGGAAGCATTATCGGGCAGGCGTCTGGCGTGCTTCGCTTGACCATGGTTGATTTGGATGAGGAAATCCAGCAAGGCGATCTGGTCATCACCTCCGGTTTGGGCGGCAATTTTCCAGCTGATATCCTGGTCGGCCAAGTCACAAGTGTCCGGCAATTCGAGTTCGAGCTTTTTCAAGAAGCGGAAGTCCGCAGCTTGCTTGACTTCGAGACGCTTGAGGTCGTGTTGGTTATCACCAGCTTTGAACCGATTGATCTAATGGTCTTCGAGCAGACGGACGACAACTAAAGTGAGTCGCTATCTTTCTATTCCAATTCTCGGTCTGTCCGCCGCCTTGACCGCCAGCATAATCCCGCATGCCATCGACTTCTTTATCGCGCTGCTGAGCAACCTGACACCGGTGCTCAACAACACGCGCGGGCAGCTAAGCCTAGTAATGCTCTTTGTGCTCTGCTGGTCTATCCGCGGCGACCTGGCGGATTGCCTGATATGGGCGCTCGTTGGTGGCATCGCATTGGACTTGCTTTCGATCTTGCCACTTGGCACGACTTCGATCGTGCTGATTCTGATAGCTTTTGTCGCCAACAGCGTCGCTCAACAGCTGTTCAGTGTGCGCCTGTTTTTTCTAATCGCGTTCACTCCCATCGCCACAATCGCATTGACCGTCTATACCCTGTTCGCCTTGGCGCTTCTGGACCAGACCTACGATATCCTGGCGGTAACGCGCCTTGTGCTGATCCCGACGATGATTTTCAATTTCCTAGCTGTAATACCAGTTTATGCTATCGTCCGCCTGATGCAGCGTCGCCTGGAAGGGGGCTTGCAGATTGCTCCCCAGAGTTTGACGCAGGGGTCTACTGTGAGGACGCAAGAGTGAAATCCAACCGTTTGATCCCGTTCCAAACTTGGCGCCTCACATTCTTTCAGGCGGTGATCTTCGCGGTCTTTCTCATATTTGGCATCCGCATGTATGAGCTGCAAGTCTTGCAGCACAATCAATTTCAGGGAAAGGCAGACGAAAACAGGCTAAAGAGTTTGCCTATCGCTGCACGCCGAGGCGCTATTTTTGATCGTAACGATCAACGGCTTGCATTTAATGTACCTGCTTTCAATGTCACTATCATTCCCGCGCAACTGCCGGGGTCTGAAGAAGAGGAACTGGCGGTCTACAATCGACTCTCGGCGCTGGTAGACGTGCCACCTACAAGAGAGATCGCCGAACAGTCTAGTCAATTCGTGCGTAGCCTGCAGGAACTGGTCGAAGAAGGCGCCGGCATTGAGCCATTTAGTCCGGTGATCGTCGCCCAAGACGTGCCGCAACTGGTAGCTATGCAGATCCTCGAAGAACGCATCTATATGCAGGGTGTGGATGTGGAGCCGGTCTCGGTGCGAGAATACCCCACCGGTGAGCTAACGACTCATATTGTCGGTTATATGGGACCAATCCCCGCCGAGGAATCTGAGGCCCTGCAAGCGCAGGGATACAATCCCGCCTTTGACAGGATTGGCTACGAAGGAGTCGAGCGGTATTTGGAGAGCCAACTGGCTGGTGTGCGAGGCTCATTCTTGCGCGAAGTTGACGTCGCCGGTGAAGTTGTCCGCGTTGTTGATCAAGTTGAACCGATACCCGGGCGAAATGTCCGCCTGGCGATCGACACGGAGCTGCAGGCATTCGCGCAGCAGGCGCTTATCGCACAACTGGAAGAAGTCAATACAAATGCCGGCCGCACGGTTTCCAGGCAAGGGGATGTCATTGCCATGGACCCGCGCACGGGTGAGGTACTCGTGCTGGTCAGTTATCCCAGTTATGACAATTCTCGTTTTGCCCGCGCAATTGATGGGGAATATTTCTTGGAGATCGCCGCCGATCCTTTGCGCCCCCTGGTGAACAATACCATTAAGAGCAAGTATCCGCCCGGTTCTGTCTGGAAGGTAATCACGGCGGCAGCAGTGTTGGAAGAAGACGTGATAGATCCGAATACGCTGCTTCTGGACGAAGGTCAGATCTTGGTGGAAAACCGTTACGCGCCCAATGACCGCCCGGCTTCACAACGATTTGTCTGCTGGCTTCGCACCGGGCATGGCCGTGTGAATATGATTAACGGCATAGCCTGGAGCTGCGATGTCTATTTCTATCAAATTGGCGGTGGAAACCCGAATCTTTCCGCGCAGACCATTCGGCCCGGCGGACTGGGCATCAACGATCTCTTTCGCTATGGCACTGCCTTTGGCATCGGCAGCGAGCTTGGTATTGAGCTGCCATTTGAGAACCCAAATCGAATGCCCGATCCGGATTGGAAACGCCGCAACGAGGGCGAAAGCTGGTCCACCGGTGACACTTACAACGCCGCCTTTGGTCAGGGCTATGTGACTGTAACGCCACTGCAGTTGATATCAGCCGTCGCCTCTACAATAAACGGCGGAGTCTTATATCAGCCGACTATCATTCGGGAGTTCCTGGACGAAGAACGGCAAGTAATTGAACCGTTCAAGCCGCAGGTCCTGCGAACGATCAACCGCGAAATGATGGAGCTGGGCGACGAGCTAACATTGTTGCTGCTCGAAGATATGCTGATGAAACGGGAATCCAGCTTGGCCTGTACCTGCGAGCCGAATTCTCAATGGTACGATCCCAATCGCTGTGACCCTATGGGTTATCGCAACACGGTGGATCTTAATCCGGATCCCGGCATAGAAGACCTCCAGATTTATCGCATTCATATCCCGCTAAATTACAGCTTTAACGGCTCTGTGTGCCAGTCCGTGAGGTTTCGCGTCCCGAGCGAACCTTACATTCCGCCATTTGTCTCGCACGGCACCCTCAATATGGTACGACAAGGCATGAGAGCGGCTGTAGTAGCTGAAGGAGGGACGGCACAACCGGCAGTTCTGCCCTTCGTCGAAGTCGCGGGCAAAACGGGCACTGCCGAATACTGTGATGACGTGGCCAGGCCACTCAATCTTTGCGTCCCTGGCCAATGGCCTTCCCACGCCTGGTACACAGGGTACGCCCCCTATGATAACCCGGAGATCATTATTATCGCCTTTGTATACAATGGCGGTGAGGGTTCGTTGACCGCCTTGCCGATAGTGCGCAAGACGATGGAAGAGTATTATCGCCTGCAAGTCGAGCGAGGCGAAAGCGCTCTGAATATCTACGCGGCAGCGAGCGATGCTTAATATGCAGCGCCTTAGCGAGAGCCAGCGACATCTGCTGCGGCAGTGGAGCCCAGCATTCATTGTGGCCGGGCTTTCTTGGCTGCTCCTGCTCGTGGTCGGTGACACCCCCTTGGTTCGAGCAAGCGGATTGGCATTGGCGATCCTGGGCGTGACCGCCGGCATGCGGCCGATGGGCTTCGTCGCCTCTGCTGCCGGAGGTTTGACCTTGGCGCTCTGCCCCGTGTTCTGGTCACAGACTGGAGGAATAGAGTCACAGCCCGCGGCGGTTGTCGTCGCCGCTGGCTTGGCCGCACTTGCCATGCTGATGGCTTCGGTCGCGCTCAAACGTCGAGACCTAGGCATCGGCGCCGGTATCGCCGTGTTCGTACTCATCTTCTGGAGTCAAATCGGCACACCGCAAAGCTTGCGACTCACTGGACTAGTAACCGCTTGGTTACTCTTTACCCTGGTGGATATGGTTTTGCTGACAAATCCTCGGCCTGGCGTCCAACCGGCGATTGCGCCGAAACCGTGGCACACGCTCGGACTACTTTTTCTAATGGCAATCGGTACGGTCAATGATCCATTGGTGACACTTTTCGCTCCGGCGATCCTGCTCGCCTTGTTTCTGTCTTACGCCAAGCTGCCAGCGTGGTATTGGATCTCGGTATTCCTCACGGTTAGTATGGGGCTCCTGCTGCTGGCGCGCGCATATCTACAGCCCCAATCTGCCAATGTGGAATTGCTGGGCTGGCGCGAGGCGATCCGCTGGCTAGAGCTGGGCAAGCTAATCATCGCGCAGTTTGGCGTAATCGGCATCGCGCTCGCCCTAATCGGCCTGGCGCGGCTTGCCCGCTGGTATCCGCCATTGGGTATCGTCACGATGATCGCCTTTGGCGCGTATGTCTTGTTTGGGCTGGTTTACGTTGGTGTACACCGCGAGATCCTGCTGCTTCCGCTAACAATTATCCAGGTCATGTGGATGACCTACGCGGTTAATACTTTCGGTCAGTGGGTCAACAAGTCACTCAACAATGATTCGGGTCTTTGGATCCATATCGTTTCCGCTTTCTACTTTATTATTCCTGTAGTTCTGCTTCTGAATATCGTACAATCCTGAGCAATCCTCCGGCTTCGTCGCGGAATCGACATCACCGTGTCGACCTTGCAGATATCTGTTATTGTCGGCGCGGACAACAGGCGAAGAATTCAAAACCGAGTATATTAAACAGTGTGTCGCTGGTGATGCTGCGTCAAGTCCCTGGTGTAATTGAGCATGCAAGAAGAACTAATTGCGATCAAAGGTGTTAATGATGGCTTGCTGATCTCACTTAGCACGACTGAGAAATGGCAGTCAGTCACTGATCAGCTGGCCGCGCGCATTGATGAACGCGCCGAATTCTTCGCCGGCGCCAATATCACGATCGAACTCGGTACGCGGCCCGTGCCGAAATACGAGCTAAGTTCTTTGAAGGCGCTGCTCGAACGGCGTGGCTTGAAACTTGCATTGGTTCTAAGCGATAGCGATACAACCAGAAAGTCGGCACAAGCTCTAGAATTGCGGACTGAGGGAAACAACCATTCGAAATCATTGATACAAGAACAAATACCCGAAGTCCAGGAGACCGCTCCGGTCAATCCCGAAGAAACGGGAACGCGAGGAACATTGTTTCGGCGCACCTTGCGCTCCGGCCGGACCATTCACAGCGAAGGTCATGTTGTTGTATTTGGCGATGTCAACCCAGGCGCCAAGGTGATAGCCGCGGGGGATGTAGTCATCTGGGGCAAATTGCGCGGCTATGTTCATGCCGGCGCAAACGGTGATGAGTCCGCCATCGTATGCGCCTTGGACATGAGCCCCAGTCAGCTTAGAATCGCCGCCTTTGTAGTCACGTCGCCGACTGACAAGCGCAAGAAAATAGTACCGGAAGTCGCGCTGGTGCGTAACAATCAGATAATTGTAGAAGCCAGAGAGTAAGCCGAGAAGGGGCGCCGAATGGCAGGGAAGGTAGTAACAATTTCATCAGGCAAGGGTGGCGTCGGAAAGACAACCGCCACAGCGAATCTTGGGATATCCCTGGCAAGCCTTGGCAAGAGAGTTGTAGTAATTGACGCCGATATCGGGTTGCGCAACCTTGATGTAATCATGGGCTTGGAAAACCGTATCGTTTACGATTTGGTCGATATCGTCGAAGGCAGAAGCAAGCTGCGGCAGAGCATGATCAAACACAAGAAATTTGAAGACTTGTTCTTGATCCCGGCAGCGCAGACGCGCGACAAAATGGCAGTAAGCCCCGAAGACATGGTGAAACTGACTGACGAACTCCGCGAAGACTTCGACTACGTCATTATCGATTCACCCGCGGGTATTGAACGCGGTTTCCGCAATGCGCTGGAGCCCGCTGACGAAGTACTGATTGTGACGAACCCGGAAGTCTCCGCTGTGCGTGACGCCGACCGAATCACCGGATTGATAGAGGCGGCGGAAAAAGGGCCCGGCAGGTTGATCCTTAACCGAATTAAGCCAGATCTCGTCAAGAAGGGCGAAATGCTCTCGTCAGAAGATGTGTTTGATATTTTGGGATTGTCGATTATCGGTATCATTCCCGAAGACGAATTGGTTTTGTCGGCATCAAATAGTGGAATTCCTGTCACACTCAATACAGATTCTAGAGCCGGCATGGCTTTCAACAACGTCGCTCGCCGGCTGACGGGCGAAGATGTTCCGTTCATGAATCTCGACGACAATCCCGGTATATTTCGGCGCTTAGTCAGACTCATCGAAGGCCGTTAGCAAAGAGCAGCCACAGCGACTAAGTCAGCAGCAGCTACCAGTAAAGGAAATACCCATGACCAGCCTACTCAATCGACTATTCGGACGCGTGAAAAAAGGAAGCGGCGCTACGGCAAAGAACAGACTGCACTTCGTTCTGCAACATGACCGTATCAATCTGCCGCCGGAACGCTCCGAAGCAATGAAGAAAGAAATCCTGGCTGTGATAGTGAAGTATCTGGCTGTCGACCAGGATCGCGTGGAAATCGCCTTGGAACAGCTCGATCGATCGCATAGCAAGCTGGTCGCTGAGATTCCCATCGTCAACGAAATGCCCGCTCCGATGAGGAAGAAGCTGGAACCGGCCGCATCGTCATTGTCGCTTGCCGAGTCAAATGGAGTTGATAAGGAAGACGACGAGGATACACCGGCCCCCAATGACGAACTCGCCGCGGATGGCGAAGAAGATGTCGAGGTCGAAGAAGACACCAAAGATGCTGCGTCTGAAGATGATGAGAAGCTCTAGGCAGAGCAGCAAAGCCTTACATCGCGTCCCTGGCCACCGTGAATAGCCGCAAGTCTTTGGCAGGATAGATCATCGCTCCCGGCGGCCTATGTCAATGGCTCTCGCCGTCTCCGCCCTGTCTGTATCCGCTATATTCACTATAATATGTAACTGTCTAGCGAATCCCAAGCGACTTGCATGATTGACAGCGTAAGCATCTGGCGCCGTTTCGACTACGTCTTGTTTGCCGCCACTGTGGCGCTGGTCGTCTTTGGCATCCTGATGATCGACAGCGCCACCCAAGACGCCATTGATGACGACATCATTAGTCGAGTGCCCGACCAGAGAAACTTCGCCCTAATCGGATTTACCGTCGCCCTCATCATAGCCGCGATAGACTATCGGCTGCTTGGCGGCATTAGCCCGTACTTATATGCCGTGATGGTGATTCTGCTCGTCTTGGTACGGTACTTTGGCGTCGTAGGGGCGGGAGGCGCGACACGCTGGCTCAACGTCGGCATACGCATTCAGCCATCGGAAATCTGCAAAATCATCATGATTATTACCCTGTCCCAATATATTGCCGGGCGCTATATGGATCTTGACAAGCTATCCACCGTCTTCGGCACCATGCTGCATATGGCGGTACCGGCAGCGCTGATATTCGATCAGCCCGACCTCGGCACGACCATTGTCTTCTTGGTGATCTGGGCAGTCATCATTTGGTCTGCGGGCCTGCGCATTCGGCATATCGCGCTGTTTTTCAGCGCGGGTTTGATAATCCTGATCGTCGTTTTCCCTCTGCTGCCGTCATATCAGCAAGCGCGTGTCGAGACCTTCCTTTCGCCGGATACTGAGTCAGATGCTTATTATAATATTGATCAAGCCTTGATTAGCATCGGTTCGGGAGGACTACTAGGAAAAGGTTATTACGTCGGTTCCCAGAATACCGGACGCTTCTTACGTGTGCGCCACACCGATTTTATCTTCAGCGTCATCGCTCATGAATTTGGTTTGGTCGGCGGGTTTGTTCTTCTGGCGACATTCGCTTTTGTATTGTCGCGTATCTTGCGGGGCGCCCGAGAAGCAAGCGACCCGCTGGGCAGCATGATCTGTTACGGTGTCGCTGCCATGATTTTCTTTCAGACTACTGTATCCGTCGGTATGAACTTGAACCTGATGCCGGTAACGGGCTTGACCCTGCCCTTTGTAAGTTCGGGCGGCACGTCCCTGTTGTTCACGATGGTTGGCATCGGCTTGGTACAGAGTGTTATCGCAAGACGCCGCCGCATCAACATGTAGGCGGACTTGACCAAAAGACGCTGGCCCACAGACAAGGAGTTTCGGATTTGAACGTCAGAGATAACCGGCCTGTCCGTACGCGGTATGCCCCCAGCCCCACTGGACCGCAGCATATCGGCGGAATTCGCTCGGCGCTATTCGGCTGGCTTTTCGCCCGTCGCCATAAGGGACAATTCATCTTACGAATTGAAGATACCGACCAAAAACGCACGGTCCCCGGCTCAGTAGAGTTGATCCTGGAGTCCTTTGACTGGCTGGGCATGGATATCGACGAGGGTCCTCGCCAAGGCGGAGCTTACGGACCATACGTCCAGTCTGAGCGCCTGGAACTTTATCAGAATTGGGCGCGTTGGCTGATAGACCAGGGGCGCGCCTATAAATGCTTCGCCACTGCCGAAGAGCTCAGCGAAATGCGCGAGGCGGGAACCGGTTACGATCGACGCTACCGCGATTATCCTGCGGACAAGACGGCGGAATTGGAAGCCCAAGGCAAGCGCTTTGTTGTCCGCTTCAAGATGCCCCTAACGGGAGTAACTGTCGGCGAAGACATGATTCGCGGCAGCGTCAAATTCGAGAATCCCCAGCTGCAAGATGCTATCCTGTTAAAATCTGACGGCTTCCCAACGTATCACCTGGCGCACATTGTGGATGACTACCACATGGAAATCTCGCACGTTACGCGCGCCGTTGAATGGCTGCCATCTTTCCCGCTGCATCTGCAAATCTGGGACGCCTTTGGCTGGCAGAAACCGCAGTTCGCGCACCTGCCTGTGCTGCTCAATCCTAATGGCAAGGGCAAGCTAAGCAAGCGCAAGCAACAGTTTGACGATGCCGGAAAGAGTGTACCGGTGCTGGTTCATGAATTCATTGGCGCCGGCTACCTGCCTGCAGCCGTCATGAATTTCTTGACCAATATTGGATGGAATTATGGGGAAAACCAGGAAATATTTTCGACGCAGGATGCGATAAAGCGCTTCGACCTCAAAGATGTCAATCCAGCAAACAGCGCCTACCCGATCGCCAAACTTGACTGGCTCAACAGCCAATACATCCAGACAGCGAATGTTGATGACCTGGCTAGCCTGCTCAAGCCGGTCTTGCAAGACGCCGGCTACAGAGTTGACGACGAGCGTCTACGCCAAGTCGTTCCAATTTTGCAGGTGCGATTGAAGACCTTGAAAGATGTGGTTTCGATGGCGGGCTTCTTCTTTGCTGAATGGGATGCGTTTCATGCGCCCCCTCCCGATGTTTTGATTCAGCGAATGATGGATAGCGCAAGTACAACTGCGGTGTTAGCTGGGGCTATCCCCGTCTTGCAGGTCTTGCAGGACTTCGCAGCTAGCAAACAGCACGCGGCGATGACGGAATACGCAAAAGCTGCTGGATTCAGAAATGGCCAGGTGTTCGGAACCTTGCGCGCGGCAGTAACGGGTCAAAAGGTATCGCCGCCGACCTTCGAGACAATGGAAATACTGGGGCAGAAGGAATCACTTCGGCGTATAAAGCTGGCGCTGAATTCGCTCGCTCAGCCGACAACTTATGGCCGGCACGACGATTAACGACCGGACATATTCCTCGTACGCGCCACAAGTCTTGATTTATGCCTGCTGAGTTGATAGCATCCGTAGGATAGTGGGAGATAGTTTAATTGGTAAAACAGCGGACTCTGGATCCGCCATTCCTGGTTCGAGTCCAGGTCTCCCAGCATACGAGCGGCTCACAGAAACTGTGGGTCGTTTTTGGTTAGCGTGGACGTCAGTCTGTGACTATCCTAGTGGCGGCTCATGCCACAGAAAGCACGACCAGCTCGACCCACTTGCGAAACTCCTCATGCTGCGCGTTATACAGCAGGCGCGTACGTATGGGCAAGCCCAGCCACATATAGGAAAGTTTCCGTCGTTCTTCACGCGTCGTGTGGTCAACTATTTCGCGATACCAGGCCGGGAAGCGGAGAAAGACATTGGGGTGCTCCATAACATTGTCCCGTACACGCCAGTACAGCATTACAAATAGGACAAATGCAAAAACGCCGATGAGAACCAGAAAGGACGAGGGCACAAGCAGCACAAAAATTAGGTATGCCGATGCAATGCCCCAAACGCAGGCTTCAAATAGCGGACTGAATCCCACCTCATCGCCATACTGCTGAAATGCCGCGAGGATTGGCTCCTTATAAAATCCCAAGGTTACCAGGCAGGCGCGCAAAAACAGCAAGCAGACGGCGAATAAGACCAGTGGCAGAATATTCGACATAGGATTACTTCAGAACAATCATATGTACACTCGCAACCCTGCCCGTATCAGATCGAAGCATCATACTAGTCCGAATTATTATTGCTTGAAATGCGAAATCCGTGCCGCAAATCGCCGGCGACGCGGGCCTCCAAATTCGCGTTGGGAAAGGGCGTACAGGGCAGCGGAATCTGCCAGCACTGCGACCTGCCCTCCGCCGGAATATTGAGCTTCAATCCGCTATCCGTTTCAAATTCATCGTATTGCACGGGCCAATGTGCATAAAATCCATCCTCCGGTCCTGCGGGCAACGGAAACGTCCCGAGCTGAATGATCAAGTAGCCGACATAGGCAAGGCAGACCGCCGCCACACCTACAACCATGTGCAACCTCTTTCGCAAAGGTATCAAGTGCCAGGCAAGCAAAGCCAGCAAAATCGAAAGCCCCGCCACACTCCAGAAAATGTATCGCACGTATTTTGGTTCGGGAAAGGTAAAGAACCAAATCGCCAGCGTCAATAGCAATGGCAGCAATGTCCAGGCGCCTATGCGATCTTCACGCTTGCTAGTACGGAAACGCACGAGGCCGACGAAGTGCAAAGTCAGCGCCGCGGCAGCAATCAATGTGGGCATCACCGTTTTCATGATGTCGCCAACAAAACGCTGCAGCCATGATCCCAGCCAGTCCCACGAAGCAAGCACCGCTGACCGTTCGGCGCCGCGCAGACGGGTGTTGGCCGACATATTCAGTTGGCGTTCCTCCAGTTGTTCTACAGGTATGGCCCATTCAACGTCTACCCGGCCCGGTGTCTGGGGATAAGCTATATATCCGCTAGTGATAACACCACGCGCCAGATAAGGCGCCATTACGCCGCATCCCACCAGGACAACCGGCAAAATCGTTCGTACAAGGCGCCTGCCGCAGCGCTGCAGCCAGACAACAAAAACAAAGGCAGCAATTGCGATTCCAAAGGCAATGAAACTTTGCTTGATGGTAAAGCCCGTCACAATGACGATTGCCAAGCGGAAAATCAAATAGTACTTTTTCCTATCGTCGGCTTGCCAGTTCTGCAGGAAATCTATGAAATAGATCATTGTCATAAAGCCGACCAAATCGATTGCGGTATCGGTTAGGAAGTGCGTTATCCCACCCCAGGTGACCGTGTACGACAAGACATATGGCATCGTAATGGCCGCGAAAACCGATGACCAGCGCAGACTCGCCACAGATTTACACCTGAACAGGTGCAAGATTGCCCTGACTGTATATACCAGGTACACGAAAACCAACAGACCAGTGGCGATATGATAGGATCGACCGGACCAAACAAACGAATCCATCAAGGCGTCGTAAAGGTAAACGGATTGGTTGAACGCAAGCGAAGAAAAGAGGTTCCCCAGCCCGGGCACAATCGGATACGTATCAATCCACAGAACCGCCTGCACATCACGGAAGCCGGTGTCATAGGCGATGGGCATGCCTAGCGCGCGATTGGACAGCCACAGCGCCAGTACCGAAACTACAAATAGAAGTAATTTGTCCATGCGCAGGCGTCCGAGCGTACGCATCACGTCGTTGCGCTGCCAAATTAGAAGAAGAATGGAAATAGCTGCAAAAATTAGGAGAACGGCATCGTTAACTGGCAGAATGAAGTGCCAAAGCTGCAAGAACCCGAGCGCCAGCGCCCAGCCCAGCCAAAATGCATCGAGCCAGTTCCAGCCGGAGGCAAGCGACCGTCCTAACATTTTGAGCGCGACCGAGCCGAGGCCACTGAATACAAGAAAGAGTAGAAGCCAGCTTAGCAACACTGATCCCATCGAAGTTACGAGACTCAGCACCTGCGCTTACTCCTCTATTCAGACTCGGCGTACGACCAGCTACGAACGGAAACTCAATTATAGTCTCAGACATGGTAGCATGCGATCATAATCTGGTCGCATAGAATTCAACTATCTGGCGCGACTACCTAGGCAAGGGTCGAGTTCGATGAAGCGACTGATCTTTAGTACGGATCGGATTTTGTCTAAGATGGCCGCCTACGACTGACGTACTTTGCAAGATAAGATGAAAGGTCCCCTCAAACACAAAAAAAGGTGCGCCATGGCACACCCTTTGAGCTTTTCATCAATGAGAAAGAATCGGCTTATCGACGTTCTTTCAAACGAGCCGATTTACCGCGCCGATTGCGCAAGTAGTACAGTTGCGCCCGGCGAACCTTGGCCCGCCGCAGTATCTCCACCTTTTCCACACGTGGGCTGCGCAGAAGGAAGGTACGCTCCACACCTATGCCGTGGCTGGCGATGCGCCGGACTGTAAAATTCGCTTCGTTGCCGCCCTTGCGCGCCCGAATCACCACACCTTGAAAAATCTGTACACGTTCGCGACTACCCTCCACGATGCGTACGTGAACTTTCACGGTGTCGCCAGATTCGATAGTCGGATGACGATGATTTTCCGCTACCAGCGTTTGCATCAATTCCTGGCTCATGGCAGCTATTCCCCCCACAAAAACACGCCCGAAGGCGCTATCAAGACTTACAGAATGAAGAAAAGTGTAGCACAGCCAGTCGGCCTTCTACAAGGGTGACCGTCATGGACTTGGCGCTGGATTCAGGTGTTCGCCGAATCGCCGCTAATCAACGGCGACCTGGCTTATGGAATCTCCAATACATCGCCGGCATTCAAGCTATCTACGTCAGCGATGTCGTTCAATGCCGCGAGTACTTCCACCGTGGTGCCATAGGTCGTGGCGATTTCAAACAGCGTGTCATTTTGCTGTACGGTATAAGATCGGCTAGGGGTCGCCTCACCAGCCAGCTGAGCACTGAAATCATCCAATGGGTTGGACTCCGCATTGTCGAGAAGAGCTTCCTGCGCCTGTTCGATAAGCGCGCTTCTTGTATCGCCGCTGCTGGCGATTTCAATCTCAGATGCTTCGATGGTAGGAAGAGTCGTAACCGCTTCGAATGTCGCAGTCGGAATGGAAGTGGGCGGTGGGATAAAGCCTGTCGTGCCACATTCCGGTATCGTGACCTGCTGACCGACGGATATCCGATCCACATCGATGATTTCGCTGGCTCTCGCAATCGCCTCTACAGTGACGCCGTACGCCAATGACAACTGGAACAAGGTCTCGCCCGCGCGTATTTCGTGGACACAATCTTCGCCAGGCGGTATGGTAGCGCGGATGACTGGAACGGACGTCGCTTGCTCAGCTCCGACTATAGTGTCCGCCGAGACACCGTCTGACGTAACCTGCTGATCGTCAGCAGGTTGCGTTTGCCGCGCGATAATAGCGGTCGCTGTGAGAGCAAATTGGTCGGCTAGCGGCTCAGATGCAGCAGGCTCCTGTGTTTCGGTTGCCGGGATATCCGTAGACTCTTCCACCTGCATTACAGCCGGCGAAGCATACTCGCGAGCAACTGGCTGCTCCTGGATCACCTCGGTCGTATCGCGAAAACAGGCAGTAAGAAAAAGCGCAACAGCGACCAATTGCAGCGACAGTCGGCACCACCGGCTAACTTTTGACATCTATCGGCAACTCCCCATCGCAAGATCGACTTTCCCCGCCATTTATCGATCTCCCGTTGAACACGAACGAAACAGAGACCAGCCTCGACTCCAAGTCCATTATAAGTATAGTCGTATTTTTGGACAAACGAGAAGTGGACAGGCTTTGGCGCAGTGATTTTTCAGTTCCGATAGCGCTATCTCGCGATCCAACCGGCGGAGGCGGCTGCCAAGATGAGCAAGCCGGCGGCGATGCGATAGTAGCCGAATATTACGAAGCTATTGCGCGCGATATATCGGACCAGCCAATCGATAGTCTTCCATGCGAATACCGCCGAAAGGGTCGCGCCTAAGACGAGGAGGAAAAGCTGACTCGGATCAAGTTTATCTAGCGAAATCGCAAACTTGTAGAGGGTTGCTCCGCCCAGCAGCGGTATCGCCAAGAAAAAAGAAAATTCGGTAGCGAGCCGCCGATTCATTCCAGATAGCATGCCACCAATAATTGAACTGCCGGAACGCGATACTCCTGGAATCAGCGCCAAAACTTGCACTAATCCAACAACAATCGCTTGCTTTAAGGTTATGTCGGTTATGCTTGCCTGCTGCTCGGCCTGATGATGAAGCATAGGCAATCGCCGCTCTACTAACAAGAATACGATCCCGCCTCCTATCAGCGACAAGCCAACCACTTGCGGCGAGAACAGCAGCGCTTCGATCTGGGCTCCAAATGCGAAGCCGATGGCGGCGGCGGGCAAACACCCTAGAGCCACCAGCAACCACAATCTCCTGACTTCAGCTGCGAATCGCAATTGCCTGGCGTGAGAGAGCAATGTCTGCCGATAATAGGCCACTACCGCAAATACGGCGCCGATCTGAATGAAGATCTCGAATACAGAGCCCATCACATCGAAATTGAGTAGAGCCGTGCCAACAACCAGGTGACCGGTTGAAGATACCGGCAGGAATTCCGTGATACCTTCGATCAGCGACAAAACGATGACTTTGATGATGTCTTCGGTCATGGGCGTATCCAAGGCGCTGCGAATCTGCCATTATGACTCAAATAGCGCCAAAAAGACGATGACCAAAAAACAAGCCCATCGCCACACCAAGCAAACACAAGCCATTATTCAGCAACACGTTGAGCAAGAACAAACCGATGGAACCGTCGTTGAGGATTGTCACGCTCTCATTGGCGAATGTTGAGAAGGTCGTGAAGGCGCCAAAAAATCCACTGCCGACAAATAAACGCATTTGCGGAGACATGCCGGTGCGGGCGCTGACCCATACGCCGAGAACTGCCAAGCCGAAGGAGCCCAGCACATTGACAACTAGCGTTCCATAGGGGAATACGCCCCAATGCGGCACAAGCAAATCATTGGTCCAGAGTGACAGCAAGTAGCGAGCGTTGGCGCCAAGAAAGCCACCTAAACCAACGTATACGAGGCTATCCATTTTCGAGTCCCCAACCAGCGCTTCGCAATGTTAAGTCAGCACAATAATACAGCCAATGCGGCGCCGCTGCAGCAATATCGCGAGCCGGTCTTTTGCAGCATGCATCCAAATGTGTTGTGCTGTACACTATCAGCCTGCTAGCGGGGCTGACTATGCAATACATCAAACTCCTTCCCAGCAATAGAGACTTCGCCAAATTGTGGGCGGCGCAGCTTGTCAGTCTGCTGGGTGACTGGTTCAGTACAATCGTTATTTCGGCGCTCATCGTCACCTATACCGAAGGCACCGGATATCAGGGTATTGCCGTCAGCGGATTCTTGATCGCCCGCATGCTGCCGCCGCTGTTGATGCGCCCGTTGGCTGGTGTTCTGGCCGACCGCTTCGACCGCAAACGAATCTTAATCGCCAGCGATCTCTTGCGCGCCGTGGTTGTACTTGGCTTGCTTTTCACCACGCAGAGCCCGGACTATCTCCCTCTGGTTTACGTATTTGTCATCATTCAGTTCTTAGTCTCGTCTGTATTTGAGCCGGCGCGCAACGCCATCATGCCCAGCATATTATATCGGCATCAGCTTATCATTGGAAACACACTAGCCAGCGTGACGTGGTCGGCGATGCTGGCGATAGGCGCGATAACCGGCGGACTTGTGGCGGAGCTCTTCGGCATAGACGTTGCGCTTCTGATCGATTCTTTTACATTCATCCTGTCTGCGCTGCTGGTGACGATGATTGTGATACCTGACAAGCCGCGTTCGGAAATCGGTCAAGCGGCTCGCGTTGTCAAAAAGAAGTCTGAACGCACGTTTTTTGACGGCATCCGCTATTTCTTAAGCCACCCGGAGACAGCGGCCGCCTTCTTCGTCAAAGCCGGCCAGAGCATCACCAGCTCGGACACTCTACTCATCTTCTACGGTACACAAGTTTTTGTGCTCGGCGACCAAGGCATCACCTCAATGGCGATCTTGTGGGCGGCTTATGGTTTTGGAGCAATCATTGGCCCGCTGTTCACCAATCGCTTCAGCGATGACTCGGTCCGCATCCTGCGCCGGCTGATAACAATTGGCTTCGCGCTTATCGCCTTGGGCTGGCTATTGTGGGGGCTGGCGCCATCCCTCGAGTTGCTTGCGCTGGCCGCGCTTGTCAAGGCGATGGGCGGTTCCATAAACTGGACATATAGTTCGGTCATCATTCAGCAGCAAGTGCCCGACGAATATCTGGGACGGATGTTTTCGCTCGACTTCGCCGGCTTTGAATTGGTGCAGACAATTGGCGTTCTGGTGGTAGGCTTCGCTATCGACGCATTAGGCAGCGGCGGCATGCAGAGCATCGTTTTCGCTTCGGCGCTGGCTGCCATCGCGCCATTGCTGATATGGCTGCGCGTCGTACAATGGCTGGAAAAACGTGAGATAGTTGCGGCTTGGAACGCGCCCGAATTGGCTGCCGGAGGTTAATATGGCGAGCTTTCAATATGACCCGAAAATCATCAGCAGTTATCCACACCTGGTCGCCGGTGTCATCGTCGCCCAGGGTATGGCAAACGCCCCTACCTCCGATGCGCTGCGGGACAAGTATTTTGGAGAACAAGCCGCCGTCAAAGCGCGCATCGGCAATACGCCCTTGAGCGAACTGCCGTCTCTGAATGCGTGGCGCCGGGCATTCAGCGCATTTGGCGTCTCCCCTACCAAGTATCGCAGCGCCGCCGAAGCCCTGCTGCGTCGTTTGACCAAGAAGGGCGATATCCCCTGCATCAACACTATGGTTGACATCGGTAATTTGGTCAGCATTCGCTATGGATTGCCGGTCGCTATTTTTGATACGCGCCAGATCGCCACGCCCATAACCGTCCACTATTCAGACGGCAGCGAGCAATATTCCGAACTCGCAACCGGAGAGGCGATGCGCCCGGAAGCAGGCGAGGTCATATTCTCTGATGAAAGCAAGATGGTAGTGGCGCGCCGTTGGTGCTGGCGACAAAGCGCTACCAGCGCCGCAAGTGAAACTACAACTGACGCGGTCATCACCATTGAGGCGCATCACCCAAACGGAAGGGACGCTATCGAGACCGCGCTGGCTGACTTGTCGGCGCTCTTCGCAGAATACGCCGGAGGCCAATACGAGTCCTCAGTTCTCGACGCCGAGAAGCCCGCCATCTAGGCCAGGCGCAAACGTCCGCTGAGTATCGGCGGGATCTGGGTGTATTTGTGCCAGCTAATGCGCTCCGTGCTGGCCGCGTCCTCAGGTGAAAAAGCTGGCTCTAGCAAACCGTCCAGCGCCAGTCCGGCGGCAAAGGCTGCTCCTAGCAATTCTGAGAGCGGCCGATGGAAATAATAATGAGGGGTTGGTTCACCCGGCGCGCCGGCGCCTTTCACCGGCGGCAAATCAAGATACGCCCGTAACTTGACCGCGAAATTCTCGCTGACCGCGCCATCGCGATCTTCCTTTTCATGAACAAAGATCGGATTGTTTGAGTTGAAGGCCGGATGCATTGTCGAGAATACAAACCGGCCGGGCTCGCGCAACAGCCTAGTTACCGCCCGGAAAAGCGGCTCAATCGTCGGCATATCCATCAAGGCCATAGTGCAAGTGATAGCATCAAAGCCTCCCTCGCCAAGCTGCGTTAGCGCTGTTTCGTCGGTGGCGTCACAGTCGATGTATTTCACGCTTGCGCCCGTCCTGCCACTGCGCTGCCGGGCAAATCCAATCAGCTTTTCACTAAAATCAACGGCGGTGACCTTGCCGCCACCAGCCACCAGCCGCCGGGCCAAAGCGCCATTGCCACAGCCGATATCAAGGACAGATTCACCGTCCTGCAGATCTAACAGTTGAAGAACGCTGGGCTCAATCAAGCGCCGGTGAAAGACATTTCCATTGTCACCCTGCAGTTCATCCCAAAATCGAGCCTTCATATTCCATAATTTGCGACCTTCGTCATTCAGCTTCTTGATGTCCAAATTGGTCTCCCGACAAAACTGGATTCGCTGCGATTCTACTGCGTCAACAGCCTTCATCACAGCGGCTGATGATTCGCGAGGCAACGACACATCAATTCTCGAATGATGTCACATGGTGACGTATAATTTCCGCAATGTCAAACACAGGCGAGCAACAGATTGTGGCGACGGAATCAATCATTATTTTCGCGCTAGTCGGCATCTTGATCGGCTTGTCCAAGGGCGGTTTGGGTGGGCCGGTGCCCGTTGCTCTGACCGTGCCCATGCTAACTCTGATCATTGATTCGCAAGTGGCCATCGCGCTGATCTTGCCATTGCTCCTCTTTGCCGATGTCTTTGCGCTTTCCATATACTGGAAGCAATGGGACCGCCATTACCTCAAGCTCATGATGTTGCCTGGTTTGGTAGGTGTAGTTGTTGGCGCCCTGGTGCTCAAAGATATTGACGCCGTCACCTTGAATCGCATAATTGGCGGCTTGACCCTATTCGCGCTGGCATTCAAAATAGCCGGCGATCGCCTGTCCTCAGTGACGTACGAGCCGCGAAAATGGCACGGCTATTTCGCAGGCTGGGCATCCGGATTCGGATCTGCCTTGGCAAACGTAGGCGCGCCGCCTTTTACCGCCTATCTGCTGCTTCAGCCAAATATGACCCCGCGGCGTTTCGTCGGCACCACAACACTCTTCTTCGCTGTCATGAATTTGACCAAGCTGCCGAGCTTTATCCTCATTGACATCTTCGATCTTGACCTGCTGCTCAGAATTGCTTGGGTTTTCCTGCTGATTCCGCCGGCCGTGCTAGTTGCCCGATATCTGATAAACCACATCAACCGCCAAGCCTTCGAGTGGCTGATGATGATTCCGCTCTTTGTATTGAGCGTATACCTGCTGCTCTTCAGCTAGTGCAGCCAGGTACTCATAGCCGCAATGCCCTCGAGCATCTTCGCAGCGTGAACTTCCACACAGGACTCGATATCGTCCGCTGCATTCAAAGCCGATGCGCCGTCAAAATCGACATAAGCCATGCGCGCAGTCATCGCTTTTGTGGGCAATCCAAATGCCTTGCCCGGCAAAAGCGCAACGCCTCTGTCTTCGAGGAGGTTTTCGCAGACTTGCTCGTCAGTCGATATTCCCCTTCTTGCCAGCGCTTTCCTAAAAGGGCTGAAGTCAATCAGCAAGTAGAAACCACCCTGAGGCGGATGTACCCGCAGACCGGTCTCGCGTAACTCCAGATAGACAGCTTTGCCGATTGCCGCCAGTATTCGGCGTTGGGCAGTTAGGAACGCGTGGACCTCTGGGGACAGTTCATAGGCGGCCAAGGCAGCGACCTGTATCGGCGCCGAGGCGCAGGAATAGTTTTCCGACGCCAAGCCGATCAAGGCATCGCGCAGGGCGCAAGGGGCATCTGGTGGCAATATCAGAGCGCCCAAGCGCCAGCCACCGGCGCCACACCACTTCGACATACCGGTCGTGACCATGGTCCGCTCTGGATAAATACTCGCCAGTGAGACATGCGCCCCGCGATGGTCGAGCAAGGCGTAGATTTCGTCGGAAATCACCCACACCTTGTGCGCCCGCAAGACACTCGTCAGCGCCTCCAATTCGGCGCGACTGTAGGTCAAGCCATGGGGATTGCCGGGATAATTAAGCACCAACAGTTTTCGCTTGCGCTTTTTGCCACGGCGCGTGATCAAATTGTCAAGCGCTTCCGGCGTGACGCGCCATTGGCTCTCGAATGCGGTCGGGATGCGAATCACTTTGTGGCCGGCGATAGCGGCTTGCGGCGCGTACGAAACCCAAGAGGGATCGGGCAGATAAACTTCAGCCTTCTGGAAAGCGTGCATGACGTTATAAAGCAATGGCTTCGTACCCGGCGCAACCAGCACTTGCTCTGGCGCAATTGGATAGCCGTCAGCTTCATGGTGAAACTCGGCTATTTTTGCGCGTAACGCCGGCAAACCAGCAACGGCAGTATAGTCGGCCCGATATGCCGCCTGGCTTAGGGCCGCCTGAACGCGCGCCGGCGGAGGAAAGGGAGATTCCCCGAAACCGAAGCGAAATATCTTCCGCCCGGCACTTGCGAGGTCGTTCGTCTTCTCGTTCAAGGACAATGTTCCGGACTTCGCTACTGTCAAGAACGCCATGGCACCTCCGCCGGTGCTGGGCCACAACTCGTCCCACACAATGCGCTGGATTGTACACCCTTTTTGAATCCGCCGCTTGGTAATTTGACAATCTGTCAACAAACGACATAATGACTGCGCAATTCCCTACTAGACGGGGCTGCTGATCTTGGTAACAGTCGCTGATTATTTTGCCCGGAAACTGAGCGCCGCCGGCGTAAACCGCGTTTATGGCCTGCCCGGCGGCGAGAATGTTGAGATCCTCGACGCGATTCGTCGGCAGGGCATCGACTTCTTGCTGGTGAAGAACGAAAGCAGCGCCTGTTATATGGCGGCGACGGAAGCGCGGCTTAGCGGAAAAATGGGCGTCGCCTTGACAACGCTGGGGCCCGGCGCCGCCAATGCCTATGCCGGGCTTGCCCATGCCTACCTGGATCGCGCAGCGGTCCTACTGATCACGGCGGTATCCGATCCTGCCGATATAGGACGCCACACCCATCAAGTCATTGACCTCAGGGCAGTTTTTGAGCCCATCTGCAAGTACACCGCGGAACTCTCTGCAGAGAACGCCGCACATTGCATTGGCAACGCCATGCAAAAGGCCATGGCTGATCGACCCGGCCCCGTGCATATCAGTTTGCACAATCGGATTGCCCTGCAGCAAGTTGAGGATCAAACCGAGCAAGAAGCCAAAGCCGCAAGTCCTTTGCAAAGCGGAAGTGTATTGAAAGAGATCCATACCTTGCTCGCCAACAAACAGAAACCAATTATCGTAGTCGGCTTGGGCCTGGAACCGGAAGCGCCGTATTCGGAAATCCGAAGACTGGCAGAGTCGCTTCGCGCGCCGCTGATCGATACACCGAAGAGCAAAGGCGCCCTCTCTGCCGACCATCCCTTGTATGCCGGCGCCTTGGGCCTGACGCGCAACGACCCGGTGTACCAACTGCTTGACGAAGCTGATTGCGTCATCGCCATTGGCTTTGACGTGGTTGAATTGGTCAAGCCCTGGGACTATCAGACGCCCCTGATTTGGATCGCGCGCTGGGAGAATAAAGATCCGCGCATTGCCTGTCAACTGGAGCTGGAAGGCGACATCAAAACCATTCTCAATGAGTTGGGAGAAGTAAAAGCGACCACCCGTGCCGATTGGGGCGAGGAACTCGTCGGTCGCTTCCGTGCCGAGCAAGCAGTTTCCGCTTTGCCCGCGCCCCAGGCTAATCGGATTCTGCCGCAAACATTCCTGACCTCGCTGCGAGAAAACACGCCTGACGATATCATCGTGACCACAGATGTCGGCTCTCACAAGATCTTTGCCGCGTTAAATTGGCAAGCGCGCCTGCCCAATCGCTATTTTGTTTCCAATGGACTATCGGCCATGGGTTTCGGCTTGAGCAGCGCCATTGCGGCGGCCACGGTCACGGGCAAGCCAACTGTCTGCATCACAGGTGACGCCGGCCTGGCGATGGTTATGGGCGAACTGGGCTTGCTGGTCGAACGGCAATTGCCGGTTCTTGTAATGGTGATGAACGACGCGGCGCTGGACTTGATTCGCTCGGCTCAGCATCGACAAGGCAAACTCGTGTACGGCACCGCGTTTACCAATCCCGATTTCGAATATATCGCCCGTGCCTACGGCTTGGCTTATCGCAGGGTAAAATCGAAGCGAGCATGTGATCAGGCGATTCGAGACGGGGTGACCGGAATCAGGCCAATGCTCATAGATGTGATGATTGACCCGATCGGCTATCCAACGACAGTGCGCGACCAGCAGCGTCTATAACTTGCGAATGCGCTCAGCCAGTGATGGGTCGGCACGAAGAGCAGTTTGCACCTTATTCAGCGCAGCGTTTACATCATCGACGCCATCTTTGCCGGCGCGGAAGATCTCTTCATCAAGCCAGAATCCTTCTCGCGCGCTTATGCGCTCGGTGACGGGCAAATGCATGTCGGCAAAGTTGAAGTTCTGCGGAAAGGCGGATGGCACTGCCAAATGAGAAGAAGTCGGCCGGAATAATTCATAGCGATACATCGGATCGTAGCCACGTGAACAGGGAATGCCTTCCGCTAGCATCGCGCGCTCCAGTACATCGTTTGTCGCGCCGAAAATATCCGGATCGATGGCACAGATGTAACGGTACAGCGCCCTACTTTCGTGGCGCGGGTTACGTGGCAAGACACGGACGCCTTCCACTTCGCTCAGCGCTTCATCCATGTAGTTGGCCATCTGTTCACGCATATGGAATTGCGCCGGAAATCTTTCTAGCGCGACATTTAGCAGGGCAGCCTGCAATTCCGTCATGCGGTAGTTGCCGCCCTGCATATACAACTTCCCGGCCGGGTCGTGCGGACGACCGCAATCAATGATGCTGGCCGCCCGCCAGGCATGTTCCTGCGAGCGACAGAGCAAAACGCCTCCCTCGCCGGATGTCATGATCTTGGTCGACTGCATGCTGAAGGAGCCAAAATGTCCCAGTGTACCGGCGCCCTGCCCCGCCCATTTCGCGCCATGAGCATGCGCAGAATCTTCAATGACGATCAAGTCGTGCTTTGCGGCAATCGCCATGATAGCGTCCATGTCAGCCATTTGCGACGCGAGATGAACCGGGATGATGGCGCACGTCCTTTCGGTGATCGCAGCTTCAATGGCCGCCGGATCAATGCAGAAGGTATCGGGATCGATATCGACCAACACCGGTATGGCGCCCGCCATTATCGGCGCCGACGCGGTCGCCTGAAAGGTGTAGGCTGGCACGATCACTTCATCGCCCCAGCCTATCCCTGCCGCGCGCAATGCCACTTCCATCGTGATTGTGCCGTTCATCACGGCAACCGCATATTGCCCGCGCTGCATCTCAATGAATGCATCAAGAAATCTCTTTGTCTGTGGACCTGGATAAGGAAATCCACCCCAGTTGCCGCTGCGCACAACCTCGCTGACGGCGACGACATCGCGTTCGTCGTGCACGGGCCAGGCGGGATACTCCGTCTTCCTCGTTTTCTCACCGCCAAATAGCGCCAGCTCACTCATCGACTTGCCTCCAATACAACTGCTTGTTGCCATCGGCTGCTCTCTTGAGCGCCGTCGCATTGACAATATCCATTTCGTAGGGCTGCCACCAGCCAAACTTCATTATCAAGTATACATCGCTTGCCAGCTGACATTCATGCAGCGCCAACAGTCGGCTTCGATTTCGCCGCAGCGCGTATCGGTTCGAGCAAGTGCTGATCCGATTTCATGATTGCCCATAATCAACGCTATGCGAATATCGCTTGGTCGCCCACGTCCATCGGCGCCCCAACTAACAGGTCCCGCTGCGCGAACCAGCTTTCCTGGCTCAAGTCGGCGTGAATGGCAAAACCATGTGTTCCGAATTATCTGCCGATTATCGTCTACCCGCTCAACCTTAAGAACGTGACCAAGGCGACAAATGCAACCGGAATCAATCCCAATAACAGCATCCGCCGTATGACAGGGCCCTCTTGACCGCCCAGTCCGACCGTGCTGCAGCCTACAATAATCTTGGCCGGCGCCAATACACTTCCAAGTGACGCGCCAGCCGTCTGACCGGCCAGTACGATTGGCACGCTCAAAGCTAGCAAGTTCGCCGTCTCTTGCTGCAGCGCGCCAAAAACTACGTTTGAGTTGGTATTGCTTCCGGTCATAAAGGCGCCGAGCGTACCGATGAACGGCGCGACGAGTGGATACAACTCCGCGCTAAATGTTTCGCTGATGCCCCGAGCGATGATCTGTGTCATGCCTGAATGCGTCATCAACGCGGCCATCGCTACCAGCGCCAGAATCGAAATCGTCGACTTCAACGCCGACCTGCGCACTTTGCTCCAGATCTCGCGCCACACGGACGGGTTGTCGTAATAGCCCGCCCTGCGATAGACCAGAAAGGTGATCACACCGGCGTAAAAGAGAATCGCGCCTGCGTGCCCGAAAATACTAATTGCGCGACCGCTCTCTGCCGCCACCTGCCAGCCGAAGGACGTCGATACCGCCGGAAATCCGACTTCTATCCTCAGGCTGTTCAGGAGTTGCGCCAGAGGCTCGAAGAGATTGGCGGAAAAGGCCAAGACGAGCAGGATTACATAAGCCGCCAATGCCAGCACAATACTGCGCGACCGGACATCGCCGGCTTCCGCGCGGTCTTTTGACTTGCCCGAGTGCAGTGGAGACAGTACATAAATGACAGCGACCACAGCGCCAGCCAAGGCGCCAGATGTCGAGCCGAGCGTCCAGATGCCATTTGTCGCGATCCACCACTGTGTCAGCCCCATCGCGGCGCCTACAGCCAGCAGCATCGGAATAGAACGCAAGAAACCGCTCCAGCCGGCGCTGATGTATGCGACCAGACTTCCGCTGATTAAACATGCCATGCCAAGGATAAGCGCAGCGTCATGCGCCAACGCCTCGCCGGGCAATCCCGTAACTGCGGTCAGTGCGACAAACGAAGTGCCCAACGAGCCGAAAGTAACCGCCCAGCCGTGACCGAGCGAAGCCATGATCACTGACTGCGTTGCGCTGTATCCCAAGCCCACTAATAGTGGCGCGACCACCGCCACGGGTACGCCGAAGCCACCAACGCCTTGAAGAAGCGAAACGAACACCCAGCTTATCAGCAGGCTCTGCGCCGCCCGGTCAGAAGTTAAGCGTGGCAAGCTCCGCCCTATCAGCGCCACTGTGCCGGCTTCATTGGTGACGTTGTAAAAGAAAAGCGCCATCCACACAATGTACAAAACATCCGAGGCCAGCAAAATGGACTTGCCGATGGCGACGGCGGCAAGCGTCACATCACCGCCAAAGACAGTCATTGACAAGACGAGCGCGGTGACAAAACCAGCCGATCCAGCGCGGCTGCCGCCCCAGCCCAAGCCGACCATCAGGAATAGAACAACCAGGACAGGCAGCAGCGCCAGAAGCCAGTTTATGACGTTGAGTTCCACGCCAGTTCTCCAAGCCAGGCGAGCGCCACGTGAAGATGCGGAGTACCGCTGGCGGTCATGTAACTTTCAAAAACGAGCGATTTGCGCATCAAGTCGAATCGATGCCCAGTGACGGACGACGCTCATAGAAGCAAGTGACTTCTTGAAACGCATAGGCCAATTGCAAAACCGAGAATTCAGAATGAGGACGGCCGACAATTTGCAAACCCACCGGCAATCCACCGTCAGTAAAGCCGCAGGGCACTGAGATCGCCGGCAAGCCAGTAACCGTGATGAAGGCACAACTCATCATCCAGTCGATATAGGTCGTCATTGGCTCGTCTTCGATGGTCTGCGGATACTCCCAATCAATGGGGAAGGGCGGCGCCTGGACCGTGGGAAGCAGCAAATATTCGTAAGTCTCCAGAAAGACGCGAACGCGGTGATACAGCTCAGTGCGCTTTACTTCCGTCCGACTGATTTCCGCGGCGTTCAGCGCCCTACCCTGCGCAGCATTCCAGCGGATAGTTTCCTTGAACTTGTCTTCGCCAAACTGCGCGAAGTGGTCGGCGAATGACAATTCAAAATTCCAGGCGCGCAGCGTCTGAAAGATATCGTAGGCATCATTGAAGTCGGGCTGAGCCTGCTCAACCTGGCAGCCCAGATCACTGAACACCGAAAGTTGCTTCGTTATCGCATCGACAACGCGGCTGTCAACCGGCAGAGTACCCAGGTCCGGGCTCCACGCGATCATCACATCGGCGAAATCTCGTTCCAACTTCTCGGCAAAAATCGTAGCAGGCTCTTGGAGTGAAATCGGCGACCGCTTGTCATAGCCAGCAATTGCCTGCAGCATCAGCGCCACATCTTGCACAGTCCTCGCCATCGGTCCGTCAACCGCCAGCGTTGACCAAGCATTACTCTTGGGAAAACGCGGCACTCTTCCGGGCGAAGGACGCAAGCCGACTACATTGCAGAAGCTGGCCGGATTTCGCAACGAGCCACCCATGTCGCTGCCATCGGCGATGGGAATCATGCCCGCCGCCAATGCCACCGCCGCGCCACCGCTGCTGCCGCCACAGGTCTTCGTCATGTCATAAGGATTCCGGGTCGCGCCAAAAACGGGATTGAAGGTATGCGAGCCGGCGCCGAACTCGGGCACGTTGGTCTTGCCCAGCGTGATGCAGCCCGCTTCTTTCAGGCGCGCGATAATCAGGTCGTCTGATTCCGGTACGTAATCGCTGAAAACCGGAGAACCCATAGTAGTGCGAATGCCTGCTGTTTCGAACAGGTCCTTGTGGGCGATGGGCAAGCCGTGCAGTAAACCCAGCTCGTCGCCGCGAGCCCGTTTTTCGTCTGCTGCTCGCGCCAGTTCCAACGCCTGCTCCGGCAAATATGTCACGATCGCGTTGAGAGCAGGATTGACCTCTTCGATCTGTTCCAAGTGGGCGGTCAAAACCTCGATGGCCGAAACATCGCCGCGCCGTATCAACGCCGCCAGTTCGACGGCGGTCAGCCAATTAAACTCGCTCATACTGCCTCAGCCTCTGCCCACGTAAGGCATTCCGGTCGCCATAATCGTCATAGAGAGCACATTTGCGGATAGTGGAAGATTCGCCATATAAACGACCGCCCCTGCAACGTGTTGAACATCCATCGTCGCCTCGACCGCCAGCGCGCCACTAGCCTGCAAGATGCCACGCTCCATGCGCTCGGTCATTTCTGTCCGCGCATTGCCGATGTCGATTTGACCGCAGGCAATGTCAAAGGCTCTGCCGTCAAGCGCTGTTGATTTCGTCAAGCCGGTCATCGCATGCTTGGTAGCCGTGTATGGCGCGGAGTTAGGTCGCGGAACCTGGGCCGATATCGACCCGTTGTTGATGATTCTGCCGCCGCGAGGCCGCTGTGATTTCATGAGCATGAACGCTTCCTGAATGCACCAGAAGGCGCCAGTCAAATTGACCGCGACTACATTCTGCCATTGCGTCGCACTGAGTTCTTCCATCGCTATCGGCGGCGCTCCCATGCCGGCGTTATTAAAGAGCACATCCAGCCGGTCGAACTTCAGTCTCGTCGCGGCAAATAAATCAGCGACCGCCTGTCGATCAGTCACATCGGTTGCCTGGATCAATACACGGTCTTCACTGACATTCGCCGCAGCAAATGTTTCCTGCAGTTTTTCTCCGCGCCGTCCGGCAAGTGTCAGTGAATACCCGGCTTCCCAGAGCGCCACGGCTGCCGCCCGTCCAATGCCGGAGCCCGCGCCTGTAATCATAGCAATTCGACGTTCCATGACGTCTCCATGTATAAACAAACTCCGCCAAGTTTACGACCCGCCGCTGCCCTTGTCAAATCGTGACAATCCGCGCGGCTTGCGCTAGTATGGGTCTGGATAAGAGAATGATACGCGCCATGAAACTTTCTTGTTGCGTCTGGGCGCTAAACCTGCCCGAATTAGACCTTTTGCGGCAAGTTCGCAAGCTGGGCTTTAACTGGATTGACATCCAACCCGGGCACTTGCAGACCTTGGAGAGCCAGCTTTTGGCGCAGGAGCTTGGTTTGCGCGTCTCTTGCCTCGGCGCTTCATTTGGTATGCCCGCCGGCGCCTCACTCGACCATTCTGACGAAGCGCTTCGCCAAGTCGCGTTGGATTACGTTGCAGAATCTATCATATCCGCGGAGCGCGTCGCGGCCGATACCGTGTACATCGTTCCGGGCAAGGACACCCAGACCGAAGCACTAGAGCGCTACGCGTCGTCTATGACGTTCCTGGCAGATTTCGCTGCCGAGCGGGGCATCAAGTTCGCCGTCGAGCACTTTCCCGCTACGGCGCTGCCGACAGCGGGCGCAACACTTGAATTCATTCAGGCTCTGAATCACTCCAATCTCTATTTGCTCTACGACAGCGGGCATATCCAGATTTCTTGCGAAGATCCGGAGACCGTCATAGGCAACGCGGGGGATCGTCTGGGCTATGTGCACTTCGACGATAACGATGGCGTCAGTGATCTGCACTGGTCTTTGCTCGACGGTGTGATGACCGAAGATGCGCTGGTCAGCACATTCAAGGCATTGAAGGCCATCGATTATCAGGGCGCGGTTAGTCTCGAACTTAGTCCGAATTTGCCAAATGTGTCTAGATCGCTACAAAACAGCCGCGAAATTCTTCTACGAATAGAACTACGCTAGACAGCCGACGCGTCCTTATTGCAGAGAGACCGTAGTCACAATTGTTCTTGCCATTCTAAAACCGGATATTCTGCAAATTACTGGAAATTACTTGCTTTGTTTCTGCAACGGTTCTATAGTCTTAGTTGTCTACGCATCGCAATATTGACTGGCTATGAGTGAAGAATTGCAGCGTCAAAAGGGACAGACAACAATTCGTGACATCGCGCGAGAAGCTGATGTCTCCATATCGACCGTGTCCCGCGTATTAAACGACCATCCGCACGTCGATTCTCACACGCGCCAGTCCGTGTGGAAAACGGCAACTGATTTGGAATATCCCCTGTCCCGGCTGCGTGGGCAGACTGCAAAAGCAATCCGTACAATTGCATTTCTCTCCGTCGAAGCCGATACCAATTCCGGCAGCCTGCCGGCGTTGACTGGTGGAATTGAGCAACTCATCGTCAGAGGCGCTCAATCCGTTTTTGAAGATAGACGTATTTCCACGCATATCTACAAGTCTGGCGCCGACATTGACCAAATGCGAACACTGATCGAGGCGAACTTCATCAGCGGACTGGTATTCCTCGGCGGCACATACGATCGTGAAATGTTGCGCGCGCTAAAGCAGCAGTCGATACCATTTGTCACGGCCGGCGCCCATGCCTATCCGCTTGATGTCAATTCTGTAATGGCGAATTATGTGCAGGGCATGGTGTTTGCGATCGAGCACCTGGTATCCGGCGGCCGTAAACAGATCTGCCTAGTTAATGGCCCGCGAGAAACCAATACGAGCAATGAAAAATATTGGGGATTCCGCTTGGCGCTCAGTTTATGCAACTTGCCTTACGAAGAATATCAGTCAACGCGTGGTCTCAGTTTCGATGTCGAAAGCGGATTCGTCGCGACTATCAATCTGCTGGAGCTCGGTCGACCGATTGACGGAATCGTTTATGCCGATGACGGAATGGCGATTGGTGGCTTAAAGGCAATAAAGGACTCGGGACTCAAGGCGCCGGATGACATTGCCGTAATTGGTTTCCACAATTATGACTTTGCCCGCTTTGCCGAACCGGCCTTGACCTCCATAGGATTCGACATGCAAATGATGGGGCGGCTGGCGGCGCTGCGACTCTGCAATTTGATGGACGGAGCCGCGAACGATCCCCACGTGATGACAGTAGCGACCAGTTTAATTGTGCGAGATTCCACATGAAAATGTTAGACTTGACCAACGAGCCGGAGGAGATGACGGTGTAGCCACGTGTGCGAGCGTCGGCCTCACCAGCCAGACGGCATGCGGCAGCTTGATTTTGGGTCCAATCTTTTTGACCAAGTTCGTCAATTTACAGTGAAAGGAAAGTTCAATGTTTAAGAGATCAACTCTATTCTTGCTGGCGATGGTTCTCGTGATGGCCCTTGTGCCGTTTTCGATGAGCGTGTCAGCGCAAAACCCCGACTGCGAGGGTGATGTGACGGTGACTTATTGGCATCATTGGGGCGGAAACCGCATCCCACTGATGGAAGAACAAGTCGCCGACTTTGAAGACGCTAACCCGGGCATCTGCGTTGATAACGTGTTCTTGCCCTGGGACAATCGCTTGCAGAATCTTCTGGCAGCGGTCGCCGCCGGCAACCCGCCTGACGTAACGATGTTTGGCCGTCACGACCTGCCCTTCTTCGCCGCAACCGAGTCCATCATCCCGCTAGACGATTATATGGCTGCCGATGGAATCTCCGCTGATATGTACTTGCCGTCTGAGTTTGCCGGCACCCAATACAACGGCAAGACCTGGATGCTGCCGCTGCCGGGTGGTGGCGCGCTTCAAATCCTCTGGTACAACGTCGATCACTTCGCGGAAGCCGGTATCGATAGCTTCCCGGAGACTTGGGACGATATGCTCGAAGCTTCCGAGGCATTGCGTATGGGCGATGGCAGCTTCCTCGATCGCATTGGCTTCAACGCGTCAGCAGTAGGCGGCTTTAACGGCTTCGCGACTTGGCTGAACGCCAACGGGCAAGACTGGATTACGCCGGATCTGCGCACCGTCACCATCAATAACGAAGCCGGCGTCCAGACGCTCGAGTTCTTGCACAATATGGCGGAAATCAACTACGGCATTGAAGAGCAGAACGCTTTCTGGGAATCAGCAGGCGAATTCGACCAAATGGCGATAATCCTGGACCTAGTCTCGGTTCAGGCGAGCGGATCCTGGGTGCTTTTCCAGCTCGAATCGCATGCAGATGAACTCAACTATGATGTCGCGCCGATGCCGTATGGACCTAGCGGCAGCGCAGATCGCCGTGGTTCCACTCACGGTGGCTGGGGCTACATGATCCCCAAGAACGCCGCCCATCCGGATGAAGCCTGGCAACTGGTCAAGTGGCTGACCGCCGAGATCGATGGCAAGGGCGCCTGCTGGTTCATTCAGCAGCAGCAGCGTCCGTCACCGCTGGCGGACTGCGATGGCTACTTGAAGGACGGCGTCACGCATCCGCGCGCGGAATCCCTACTCGGGGTCGCGGCACTGGATAATGTCGTGCCGGTCTCACCGGTGCAGCCGGAAGCCGCGCAAATCATTAACCGCATGGTTGAAGACGTGCTCTTCGGCGACAAGTCGGCAGAGGAAGCGCTGGCTGATACGGAAGCCGAGATTCAGGAATTGCTGGATACCTTCTGGGAAGAATACGGCTAAGCCGTCAGATATTGGTATGGGGCATCGTCGGATGCCTCATGCCACTTTTCTGTAGACAGCGAGGCTCAAAAGAAATATGGCATCCACATTTGGTTCACAATTAAGCGCATTGCGTCGCGGGAGACGAGAACGATGGCGTGATCTCTCCCCCATGCGCAAGCGTGAAGCGAAAATGGGACTGCTATTCATCAGCCCCTGGATTATTGGCGTTCTCTTGTTTGCGCTGTTTCCCTTCGTGGCCTCTTTCCTGCTTAGCTTCACCAAATACAATATCGTCGCGCCGCCGCGATGGGTGGGTGGCGAACATTACGTCAATATATTTACCGATGATCCACTCTTTCTTAAATCTCTAAAGAACACCGCTGTTTATGTCGGCGGTTCAGTGGCGATCCGCATTGTGCTGGGCTTCGCGCTCGCGCTCCTGCTCAATACCAAAGTTCGCTTTCTGGGACTATGGCGCACACTATTCTATGTACCGTCGGTTGTACCTATCGTAGCGCTCTCGATAGTCTGGCTATACGTTCTTAACGCCCGAGCCGGTCTGCTCAATTGGTTCCTCGGCTTCTTCGGCATTTCACGGGTCCGCTGGTTTGCTGATCCCGATTTCGCCATGCTCGCCTTTCTGATCATGAGCACGACCTGGGTGGGCGTGACGATGGTGATTTTCCTGGCGGGGCTGCAAGGTATCCCGGAAGAGTACTATGATGCCGCCAAGATCGACGGCGCCAACGTGGCGAATCGTCTTTGGCGCGTCACAATCCCATTGATGACACCGACCATTTATCTCAATGTCCTCATTAATATCATTGGCGCATTTCAGGTTTTCACTCAGGTATTCATCATGACCGGCGGCGCTCCACGAGACGCGACGCGTACTTATGTGCTGCATCTGTTTGACCATGCCTTCCAGTATTTGCCACCGCAGATGGGATACTCGTCCGCCCTGGCCTGGATCCTATTCATGATCATTTTTGCCTTCACCGCCGTCATCGTCGCTTCATCACAACGATGGGTCTTTTATCAAGGTTCGGAGTCGGACTGATGACAAGATCACCTGCGACGCAATCCAGCTTCCATCAAAACGACGCGCTTATGCATGCTACGCGCATCATCGGGCGGATTCTGCTCTATATTACGCTGGTTGGCATAAGCCTCTGGTATCTCGCGCCCTTGTTCTGGATGTTCATGTCCTCCTTTATGCCTTTGGAGCAAGTCGGCATCTTTCCGGTGGAATGGATTCCGCGCGTTTGGCAGCCGGAAAACTACACGGATGCGCTAAAATTCTGGAAATTCGGCACCACCTTTCGCAACACCATGATTATCACGATCATCTCCCTGATCGGCGATATCGGTTCATGTACGATTGTGGCTTATGGCTTCGCCCGATTCAGATTTCCCTTTAGAGACACTCTGTTTCTTATTTTGTTAGCAACGCTGATGCTGCCTTTCGCAGTTCGCTTGATACCTGTCTACGCCGCCTACGATGCGATCGGCTGGATCGACACCTTCTATCCGCTGATTGTGCCGGCTTTCTTCGGTAACGCCTTCTACATATTCATCTGTCGACAATTCTTCCTCGGCATACCACAGGACCTGCTTGATGCAGCGAAGATTGACGGCGCAAGCGAGATCCGCATTTTCACCCAGATATTGATTCCGCTCGCCAAGCCAGCCATCGTAGTTATCGCCATCTTGAGCTTTCAAAACAGTTGGAACGATTTCTTGGGTCCATTGATTTACCTGAAGGATCCGGACCTGCACACGCTGGCAATTGGTCTCTACAAATTCACCTCACTGCCGGGACAGGGCGGGATCTACAACCAGCAAATGGCGGCTTCTGTCATGATGGTGATGCCTGTGTTGATCGTGTTCTTCCTGTTTCAAAAGCAATTCATTCAGGGCGCCAATCTCTCCGGCATGAAAGGCTAGGGCCCGCTGACATGGAGTCGGCTCCCAACATAATTTTTGTACTAGCGGATCAACTCGGAGCGCGCTGGTTGCCGATTTACGGTCACCCGTCCGTCTCCACGCCAAATTTGACGAAATTCTCCAGCCATAGCACTGTATTTGAACACGCTATCACTACCTCGCCGGTATGCACGCCATACCGCGGCTGTCTTCTGAGCGGATGCTATCCGTCTCAAACGGGTGTGCTCGAAAACGGACACAGTTTTCCCACCGACCTGCCAAGCCTTGCCGATCATCTTAACGAGCAGGGCTACGCCACGTACTACGTAGGCAAGTGGCATCTGAGCGGCGCGCCTCAAGAGAACCGCTGGGTGCCGCCGGAGAAGCGCGCGGGCTTCCAGCATTTCATCGGCTGGGAAAGTCACCATGTCAATCACTTTGCCGGCCGCATCTGGAGCGACGATCCCGACGACGACCTGGAAATGCCCGGGCACGAGACCGACGCTTTGACCGATATTGCGTTGCGTCAGCTAGCGGAAGCCGCGCATGACGATGCCCCCTTCTTCCTGATGTTGTCGTATCAAGCGCCTCATCCGCCCTGTTCCCCGCCAAAGCAGTACATTGATCAGTACGGAAATCGCGACCTGATTTCCGAACCAAACGCGGATAAATACGCTTGGTTCAAGCACGAATCATGGAAGGCAGACTACGATATCGCGCGTTTCCGGCAACTCTATTTCGGCGAGATCAGCCATCTCGACGCGGCTTTCGGGCGCCTGATGTCCACAATCGATGACTTGGGCTTGCGCGGCAATACGCTCATCATATTCACTTCTGATCACGGCGAAATGGCAGGCGCTCACGGTGTTTTCGGCAAGGGCGTAATGTTTGAAGAGGCCTTGCAGGTTCCGCTCATAGTGCAAGCGCCCGGACAGAAAAAGGGCCTGCGCGCCAACTGTCCCGCCGCCACGATCGATGTTATGCCGACACTGATGGACTACGCCAATTGCCAGGCCGAAACGTGGACCGAAGGTATCTCGCTGCGTCCGCTTGTCGAAGGTCATTCGACACTTTCGGACCGGATCGTCATCAGCGAATATCACAATTTCTGCGCAAGGACAAGGCATTGGAAACTTGTCACGGACGGGCGCGCACTTGCCGCCGACCAGCTTTACAATATCCGCGAAGATCCTTACGAGTTATGCAACCGCCTGAACGACCCAACTTGCGCGAGTATTCAGGGCGAATTGAGTCAATCTCTGGCTTGCTGGCATGAGCAGGTCGTACTCGGGCAGATGAAGACAAGTGCAATCCCGACACATCTAACTGAAAGCGCAAATTGATGGCATCAACACAGCACGTGAACGCAAGTGGAGTTTTTCCTCACCTCGCCCTGACGGCAGAGTTGGGACCGCCGCGCACCGAATGCGGCGTCGGCGCTATGATGGCATGGGCTGGGAAACTCTGGCTCGTCACCTATGTCTCTCACAAATCAGCAAGCGGCGTCGGTACCGGCCTGTATTCGATCGACGAACATCTTGAGATGAGCAAGCACCCGGCCAGCTATGTGGGCACCTATACCAACCGCATGGTGCACTGGCAATCCAACCAACTCTTCATTGGTCCGCATGTCATCAATGCGCAAGGAAACGTGCGTACAGTCGAAGACTTGCTGGAGGTGCGAATCTGCTCAACCATGCGCCACCTGCATGACCCGGAAAACAAGGTCTATATGCTGGGCATGGAAGGCGAATTCTACGAAATGAACGTGCATTCGCTTGAGACCGATTTTATAGCGGACCTCACGATTGAGCTTGGCGTTCCCGATCATCAATACGCGCATTTTAAGGCGGCATACAGCAACTTCGGACGCGTCGTGGTCGCCAACAACAGCTATGACGAACGCGATTTCACAGGAGCCGAAGCCGCTGGCAGGCTAGCCGAATGGGACGGCGAGCAATGGACGATCATTGAGCGCAACCCCTTCATAGAAGTTAACGGCCGCGGCAACTTCGCTGGCACCATTTTTGCCATGGGCTGGGATAAGCGCTCGGCGATTCTACAGGTGTTTACCGAGGCGAATGGCCAATGGAAGCGCTATCGACTGCCCAAGTCCAGTCACTGTTTCGACCATATGTGGCAGACGGAATGGCCCCGCATCCGCGAAGTCGATCACGAACGCTTCTTGATGGACTGTCACGGCATGTTCTACGAACTATCGCCTTGGGCTTACGAGAACCACGTTTGGGGCATCCGGCCAATATCGACTCATCTTTGGGTGCATGGCGACTTCTGCACTTACCGCGGCATGCTGGTGCTCGGCTCGGACAACGCCAGCCCACATGGCGACGCCAATCATCTTGCTGGTGAACCACAATCGGGCTTGTACTTCGGCAAGACCGACGACCTCTGGCAATTCGGCAAGCCGGCCGGCTGGGGCGGCGTCTGGTTGGAGGATGAAGTCACTGCCGATGAGACGTCAGATCCTTACCTGATGACGGGCTTTGACAAAAAAGTTCTGCACTTGAGCAATGATGGCGGCAGCGTTATCACTTTGCGCCTTGAGGTCGACTTTCTCGGCAACGGGAAATGGAAGCGGTACGATAGTTTCAGCGTTGGGCCGAATAGCTACCGCCATCACGAGTTCCCGAGCGGATTCAGCGCGCACTGGGCGAGAATTACCGCCGAGGAGGACGGTGTAGCCACCGCCTATTTCACCTATACTTAAGCGTAATAATTCCGAGGTCTAAGTTTTCTGGAGCACGAACATGGAAGCCTTTACTCAGCTAACTGACGAACAGCGCAATCAATTCCGCAATGAAGGTTATCTCATCCTCCGCAACGTTCTCGATGAGGATATGATCAGTAGTCTGATCGAAGCGGGTGATCGCATGATCGCTACCGACGAACCCTTCAATCGCTTCAAGACGAGTGAGTATTACGATGGTTACCGTAATTGCATACACATGGATGATGCCTTTATTCCGCTGCTGACCAACGAAATCACCTTGCCGCTGGTGATTCAATTGCTGGGTTCAAACTTGCAGCTCTCAACAAGCCATCTGATCTATCGCCATCCCGATCCCTCGGGTACACCGGATACTGTGCGGCGGCCCGGCTGGCATCGCGACGGAGGGCGTACGTCGCGCGATTTGGGCGAAGCCAGTTATCCGCGGCTCGGCTTGAAGTGCGCGTTTTACTTGACCGATTTGAGCCAGCCCAATTCCGGCGCGACCTTGCTGGCGCCGGGCAGTAACCAGCTAAGAGAGCGAATGGAAATCCCCGAAGGCGAAACTGACCCAAGAAACGCGCTGGAGCCGCTGCTGAATCCAGGCGATTGCGTTATCTTTGAATATCGCACTTGGCATGCTGGCGCGCCGAATTTCACCGAGATAACCCGCAAGGCGGTCATGATAGGTTATTGCTACCGCTGGCTGAAACCGATGGATTACATCAAGCAAGAGTTGTCATTCCTGGAGAAGCTCAGCAACCTTGAACGATTTTTGGTCGGCGAAGAAGTCGATGACACGCTGGAGTTTCAGCCGAGCGGCGGTATTAATCCGCTGAACGAATGGTGCGCTGAGTATGGGGTTGAGCAAGATCGGTTGGGGCTCTAAGTCTCGGCCAATTTTCATTGATAACGGACTATGCTGCGAAAATATGACTGAGAACAGAGCTATGGCAGAGGTAAAAATATGAAACAAGACAATCAGATTCCGCGAATGCTGAGCGAGCCCTTCTCGTCTGCAGTCCGTCAACCAAGGACCGTGCGCATCAATAGCGACCTGGTCATCGTCGGTGGCGGTCTGGCCGGTACCTGCGCCGCAATCACCGCCGCCCGCGCCGGCATCAAAGTTGTGCTTGTGCAAGACCGTCCCGTGCTCGGCGGCAACGCAAGCAGCGAAGTGCGCCTTTGGGCTTTGGGCGCCACCTCACATATGAACAATAATAACCGCTGGGCCCGAGAAGGCGGCGTCATCGACGAAATTCTGGTCGAGAATGTCTACCGCAATAAAGATGGCAATGCGCTGATATTTGATACCGTCCTTTTGGAAAAAGCAGTTGAAGAGGAAAATATCACGCTTCTGCTCAACACAGCCGCAGTTAGTGTGAGCAAAGCCGACGGCGAGACTATCGAATCCGTAACCGCGTTTTGCAGCCAGAACTCCACGCAATACGAACTCTTTGCCCCCTTATTTTGTGATGCGTCGGGTGACGGAATCGTCGCCTTTCAGGCCGGCGCCGCCTTCCGGATGGGCGCGGAGTCGAAAGACGAGTTCGGCGAGAAATTTGCCCCGAGCGAAGAATACGGATATCTACTTGGACATTCGATTTATTTCTACACCAAGGATATCGGCGAGCCGGTCAAGTTTGTGCCACCGAGCTACGCGCTGGAAGACATCACGGAGATCCCGCGCTTCCGCAGCTTCAACACGGCGATCGACGGCTGCCGGCTGTGGTGGATCGAATATGGTGGCAGGCTGGACACCGTTCACGAGACCGAGGCCATCAAATGGCAACTCTGGAAAGTCGTATACGGCGTGTGGAACTACATAAAGAATTCGGGAGAATTCCCCGATGCCGAAACTCTAACGCTGGAATGGGTCGGGCATATTCCCGGCAAGCGCGAAAGCCGGCGTTTTGAAGGCGATTACATGATGATTCAGCAAGATATAGTCGAGCAGCGGCGGCACTATGACGCGATTGCCTTCGGCGGCTGGTCAATCGATTTGCACCCGGCCGACGGCGTGTTCAGCGAGCTTCCCGGCTGCGATCAGTGGCATGCGAAAGGTGTCTACCAGGTGCCTTACCGTACGCTATATAGCAAGAATATTCGCAATCTTTTCATCGCCGGTCGCATCATGAGCGCCTCGCACGTCGCTTTCGGTTCGACCCGCGTCATGCTTACGCTCGCTTGCGCCGCGCAGTCCGTTGGGATGGCGGCGGCACATTGCATTGGGCGAAATCTGCTGCCGCGCGATATCGCCGATCCGGATAATGTCAAATTGCTGCAGCGAGACTTGCAGCGCGTTGGCGGCTTCATACCGCAATTCAAGCTGGACGACGAAGAGAACCTGCTACAGGCAGCCCATGTGACCGCCTCCAGCAAACTCTGTCTGGAAGCCTTGCCCGATGACGGACCGACTCTAGACCTGGAGCGCCCCTACGCCCAGATGTTGCCAATGCAGCGCGGGCGCATTCCGCGTATGAGCCTAACGGTCGACGTGGCCGAAGCGTCCAAACTTGATGTGCAGCTGCGCATAAGCAGCAAGCTGGACAATCACACACCTGACGAAACTTTGCGAGCGCTCAGCATAGACATGCCCGCCGGCGAAAATCAAGTCATCGACCTCGACTTTGACCACTTGATTGACGACGGGCGTTATGTCTTCGTCTGTGTGATGGAGAATCCGGCGGTCCGTTTGCATTTGAGCGAAGCGCGCATCACTGGCTTGCTCGCGCTGCAATACTGGCGGGACCAATCGCCGCCGCACGATATCGGTGTCGAAAGTTTCGAATTCTGGACGCCGCCACGTCGTCCCGCCGGCCACAATATCGCGATGACCTTCACCCCGCCGATCAACGGTTTCGACGCGCAAAATATCTGCAACGGTGTCGCCCGTCCGACATCACAGGTGAATGCCTGGGTAGCCGACCCGCTGGACTCCGAGCCGCAATTGGAAATCAAGTGGGTTGCGCCACAAAGCATAAGCAGAGTGACGCTCATGTTCGACACAGATTTCGACCACGCTATGGAAACGACATTGCGTGGACATCCGGAAGACGTCATGCCTTTCGCCATCAAGCATTATCGGCTGAAAGACAGCGCCGGTACGATCCTGGCGGAAGTGACCGACAATCATCAGTCGGTCAACGAGATCGCATTTGACGAGCCGATTGAGACGGACCAGTTGCAGCTCGAGCTTTTGGGCAGTCACGGCGATGCGCCGGCAGCTGTATTTTCGCTGCTCTGTTACGCATAATCAGAATTCAGAAGAACAGGGATTCATGCAGGTTACGGAACGGGAACGCTACTTTTTCGATCTCAACGGCTTTCTGCTGCTGAAAGGCGCCCTGTCACGGCAAGAGGTCGGCGATATCAACGCCGCCATCGACGCGCTGCTGCCGATGCAGCCCGGCGAATGGAAGGGCTACGTTCATGGCCATAACTTCGGTGACCAAGACGGCTTGAATCTGCAGCAGATTTACGAAGGCGGCGAAGCATTCGAAAGGCTGATCGACCATCCATCCTGGATTGAAAAGGTCAAATACTTTGTCGGTGGCGCGGACACCTTCGATTACAATCACGGTCCTCTCTTCATCGACGAATGCTTCGCGAATATTCGCGGACCAGGAGAAGCAATCGGCCTGCATTCCGGCGGTCACGAAGGCACAAAGCGCACACAGTTCCGCTTCTTCAACGGACAATTCCATTGCGGACAGATCAACATACTAATGGCCTTGACGGATATTGGGCCGGGCGATGGCGGGACGATGGTCGTTCCAGGCAGCCACAAAGCCCACTTTCCGCATCCGGATGCCGATAAGCACAGAATGCTCGGCGAGGCTGCCTCAGTTGACAATGTGGAAGGCGCCGTACGCATCGACATGGACGCCGGCGATGTGATCCTCTTCGTGGACGCGCTCTGTCATGGCTCCGCCAAGCGCGTCAACCCAGGAAACCGCCGCATCATCGTCTTTCGTTACGGCCCGTCGTGGGGCGCCTCCCGCCACGGCTATCGCGCGTCAGACGAATTGATCGCAGGTCTCACACCCGAGCGTTTACAGATCGTGCGCCCCAATGCGCCACTCATTCCGAATTGAACGGCGTTGCTTAAGCCTGCAGTTGCTTGAGGCGGTCCTCATCAAGCGCCACGCCTAGCCCAGACCCAGGCGGAATGTTGTAGCAGCCGTCGCGGCAGGTCAACGGGGATTCCAACAAGGCGTTGGCGATTTCGAATACAGGCGGCTGATATTCCAGCAGGTACAGATTGGGGATGGCCGCGGCCACTTGAATGGTCGCGGCGATGCAGATGCCCAAACCCACGCTGAGATGCGGCGCCATCTTCACATTGAAAGCCTCCGCCATGGCGGTAATCTTGATCACTTCGGAAATGCCGGCGCGTCCCACATCGGGCTGCAAAATATCGGCCGCTTTTTGCATCAGCCAGGTGCGGAATTGATAACGCGTACGCTCGGTCTCTCCGATGGCGATGGGCACTGCAACCGCTGCCGCAAGTTGCGCGTGTGACTCGATATCCTCGGGATTGAGTGGCGCCTCGAAAAATCCCACGCTCAGTTCCGCCAGCGCATGGCCCAGTCGTACCGCGTCGTCCAACGGATAGACCCAATGGGCGTCCAGAAGCAGTGTCGCCTCATCGCCCAAGGCATTACGCAGCGTCGCGACGCTTGCAATGTCTTCACGGACGCCGTGCCCGGCCGCCAGCTTGAAAGCGGAGAATCCCTTCTCGAAATACCCCAGCGCCAGCTCGGCTCGTTCTTCGGCGGTCGGTCGCGGCAAGCCGGAGACGTAACAGGGAATCCTTTCGCGGAATGCGCCACCCAGCAATTGACAAATCGGCTGCCCCAAGATTTTCCCGCGCAGATCCCACAGCGCAATATCACAGGCGCTGATAGCATCCAGCATGAAACCGCCGTAATAGCCCCGCTCGCGCATAAGATCGTACATTATATTCCATAGAACATTGCCATCTTGCGGGTCTCGCCCGATCAGAGCAGGCGCCAACAGCTGCTCAATCACCTGCTGTACCACCTCAGGCGCAACAGGCGCCAATGCTTCTCCCCAACCAACAACGCCTTCAGCAGTCGTTATCTTGACGAAGGCAGTCTCGAAATAAGCGGAATACAAAGCGCGATACGGCGGGCGCAGAAAATAGGCCTCGTAATCTGCGTCCTTCGGCAGAACGCCAAGATAGGCTTCTTCACGCTTGACTCGCAGTGGGATGACTTCAACTCTTGTAATGCGCATCGGCGATCTCCGGCAGGGACTGAATTAGACTCATATTTGCAGGACGGGTATAGTTTATGAGATGGTAGGGACTTCTGCAAACGAACAGTCATGATGGGAGAAACGCCAAGTGCTATCAGGCATATATCAGATACTTCAGACGCCCTTCGGTGACTCGGGCGATATAGACTGGGGCAGCCTTGCCCGGCAAATCGATTATTGCGTCGCGGCAGGCGTACATGGCATAGTCGTCCCGGCGCTCGCCAGCGAATTCTTCACGCTCAGCGACAGCGAGCGGAAACAAGTAGTCGCGTTCACCAGCGAACACAATGCCGGGCGTATGCCGTTTGTGGCAGGCGTTCAGGGATTGAATCAGCGGGCCGCGCTCGATTTTGCCAGCCACGCCAGCCAGCATGGGGCGACCGCCTTGATGGCGATGCCGCCATATCTGCGCAAGGCGCCAAAAGCAGAGGTGCAAGAATACTACCGCCAGCTTGCCAGATTTGATCGCCCTCTCATCATTCAGAATGCGCCTGCGCCGATCGGCACACCGCTCTCGCCGCAGGAACTCGTCGAATTATTAGCTGCCGAAGACAATATTCAGTACATCAAAGAAGAGACGATACCTATCCTCCAGCATATCAATCAGATTGTTGAACTCGATGAGGGCAACTGCCTGGGCGTTTTTGGCGGCGTAAACGGCATTTATCTCATCGACGAACTCAGGCGCGGCGCTTGTGGCAATATGCCCGCCGGCGGCATGGTTGATGTACAAGTCGAGATCTACAATCTGTTCCGGGCAGGCAAGGTCGAGCAAGCCGAGCGCATCAACTTTCAGCTATTGCCGCTGCTGAATTACGCCATGGTCTACGGCGTAACTCTGCATAAGTATGTGCTGTGGCGGCGCGGAGTGCTCGCCTCGCCTCACGTGCGGGATCCACAAAAGATCAGCCTCAATGCCGATGATATCATCGCTATCGAAGCCCTGTGGCAGCGCATCGCCGAATATACGATTTCGGACTATGCCTTTGCATAGCGGCGGTGGATTGAGCCCTTAGTATGTCCAGGTGCGCGGAAGCGGCCGCTCGATCTCCAACAGCCGCTTCAGCAGAAGTCGCCTGCATTCGGCCAGCCCGTCGGCATATTCGCGGCTCGCCGAGACATCTTCGTATTCGCCGGGATCAATGAGCAAATCCCACAGCGCCTCCCGCCCGTCATCGTGGATCAGATAGCGGAATAGCGCCGTGCGCAGACATTTCCAGCCTGCCCCTTCCGTAAGCGCGACTCTATTGCGCCCATTGCCCTTACCTTCGACAATGCCGGCCAGACTCTCGCCTTGCATAAACGGGGGGATCTGAACACCTGCCAGCTCAAGCAAGGTTGGCACGATGTCCACCGCTTCGACAATGTCCTCATGCGTCTGCCCTTGCTTGCCCCGCGGCGCAGCGATGATGAGCGGCACACGACTCACGGAATCATCCGCCGGATAGCCCTTGCCATAGCGCAGGTGATCGCCAAGCCACTCGCCATGATCCGACGTGAAAACAATGACGGTATCCTGGCGTTTGCCGCAGGCCTCTAATTCGGCCAAGATCCGCCCCACATAATGATCCACCTCGCTGATCATCGCGTAATAGCCTTGTCTCGCCCGCCGCAATTGCGCATCTGAAAATCGCGCTTCCGGCTCTTTCGGGCGATGCTGATCGATTGCAGCCGGATACTGCGGAATTGAAAGCTGCGCGGAGTCGTACATATCAAGATATTTTTGCGGAGCAATCCAGGGCGCGTGCGGGGAGTAGAATCCGGCGATGCACAAGAACGGCTCATCGCCCGCCCTTCTGATATAGTCGATGGTTTGCTCTCCAACGAATGCGCTATGTGTTAGACCTTCATCCGCCGCGAATGGGATGCCGCGGTCAAAATCATTACGTCCTTCCGGATTGCCGCGATGCGCCACGCCGTCGTCGATGCCCATCGTCCTCTGCCAGACTCGCGCCGCAGGCGGGATACCGGCGCTAATACGGTCCATCTGCTCGGGCGCCTTCCGTCTGGCCCACGCGCGATAAGCGTCCTCATAGACACCCGGCTCATCGGCGATTTCCAGGTGATCGAAACCGTACGCCGGGTGCGGAAGGCGATGATCGCGGTTGGCATGCGGCAGAAAGTGCAGCTTGCCGATATTAGCCCTGCGATAGCCATAGCCCTTGAGTATCTTGGGCAAAGTCATGAGGTCTTCCGGCGCCGGGACGCCCATGTGTGTGATGCCCAAGCTCGAAGGATAGCGACTCGATAGCATGCTGACACGGCTTGGCATGCAGACCGGGTTTTGTACAAAGTGGCGTGTAAAATTTGTGCCCTGCTCGGCCAGGCTATCCAGATGAGGCGTAAGTATCTCGGGATTGCCGCTTGCGCCTAGAGCGTCCCAGCGCTGCTGATCGGTGTACAAAATCAGAATGTTGGGACGTTTCATACTTTTGCTCCCTCACCAAGCAATGAGGGCTATTTTATCACGAGCGCCAGAACTGCGAGACTTGGCGTAATTGTTGACTAAAACTCGACTACAAGTTTATGATGTAAATTACTGTCATAGTTGTTCGTAAGCTCGTCTGCTCAATATGAGCGTGACCAAGCGGATGACAACGACATTAGCGAAATGAAAAGGATATGTAATGGCCGTCGCCAATTTTGAGAATATTAGTCAAGTCGAACATTCACAAGAAGCATTTGGCCAAGCTTTGCGCGATAACTTGTATTACACGCGCGGCCAAGCCATATATACCGCGACCAATCATGATCTATATGTCGCCCTCGCCCATACCGTGCGTGATTACATCATGTACAACTGGCAGCAGAATGTCGATTGCTATTTCCGTCAGAATCCCAAGTTTGTCTACTACCTGTCTGCCGAATACCTGATCGGGCAGCAACTGGAAAGGAACCTGCTTTATACCAACACCTATGATCTCGCGCTACAGACCATGGAAAAGCACGATATTGACATTGCCGACCTCATTGCTCTCGATATTGAGCCGGGTTTGGGCAATGGCGGCTTGGGACGTCTGTCCGCCTGCTTCATGGATTCCCTGGCCACGTTAAATATTCCCGCCGTCGGCTACGGAATCCGTTATGAATACGGCATTTTCCGGCAGAGCTTCCGCGATGGCTGGCAAGTCGAAAGCCCTGACGAATGGCTGTATTACGGCAATCCCTGGGAATTCCCGCAACCGGACGATATGGTCGAGGTCGGTTTTGGCGGACGCACAGAGCACTACGTCGATAGCAGTGGCGACTATCGTGTCCGCTGGATCCCCGCGCAGACTATCATGGGCCAGCCTTATCACACCCTAGTGCCCGGCTACAACACAAAGACTGTCAATATGCTGCGGCTTTGGAGCGCCCGCGCCACCCGCGAATTCGACTTGCAGCTCTTTGACGTCGGTGACTACACGCGCGCCGTGGAGCAAAAGACTAGCTCCGAAAATGTCACCAAAGTACTCTACCCCAACGACAATACGCCCCAGGGCAAGGAACTGCGCCTGAAGCAGCAGTATTTCTTCGTCGCCTGCTCACTGAACAACATCATCAAGCGCTTCATGATCAAGAATGTAGACTGGGAAGAATTGCCCAACGTCGCGGTCATCCACTTGAACGATTCTCATCCTGTGATCGCCATTGCTGAATTCATGCGCCTGCTCGTTGACGAATACCAGCTTGATTGGGACCGCGCCTGGAAAATCACTACGGGCGTCGTCGCCGCCACTCAACATACAATTTTGCCCGAGGCGCTGGAGAAATGGCCCGTCTGGTTGATGGAAAAGGTATTGCCGCGCCACCTGGAGATCATCTACGAAATCAACAGCCGCTTCCTCGATACCGTGCGCATGACTTTCCCCAACGACACGGGCAAAGTTGAACGAATGTCGATCATTGAAGAAGGCGTCGAGAAGCAAATCCGTATGGCGAACCTCGCCTGCATCGGCAGTTTCTCCGTCAATGGTGTCGCCGAGCTCCAATCCAATTTGTTACAGAGCCGGGTTTTCCCCGATTTCGTCGCCATGTGGCCGGATAAATTCGGCAACAAGACCAACGGTGTTACACCGCGCAGATTCATGCGCCTCGCCAATCCCATCTTGTCCGAGCTCGTCACCGAACGCATAGGGGACGGCTGGCTTACGAGTCTGGACGAGCTTTCCCGGCTGGAAGCCTACGTCGATGACCCCGAATTCCGTCAAGCTTGGCGCGCAATGAAAAAGGCCAACAAAGTGCAATTGTCTGACTTTATCGAGAACAGCCTCGGGCTGCATATCAATGCCGACTCCATGTTTGATGTTTTGGTCAAGCGACTGCATGAATACAAGCGGCAACTGCTCAAAACGCTGCACATCATTCATCTATACCAGACGCTCAAAAGAGACCCGCAGACAGATCTAGCGCCCATCACATTTGTCTTCGGCGCAAAGGCTGCGCCCGGCTATTACATGGCGAAGCTGATAATCAAACTTATCAACTCAGTCGCCGATGTCGTCAACCGCGACCCGGTGTCTACCGATCGACTGCGCGTCGTTTTTATCCCCAATTTCAATGTTACCGTGGGACAGTTGGTTTACCCGGCGGCCGATATTTCGGAGCAAATCTCACTGGCGGGCATGGAGGCGTCAGGCACCGGCAACATGAAGTTCTCGCTCAACGGCGCCTTGACGATTGGCACCCTCGACGGCGCTAACGTTGAAATCCGCGAACTTGTCGGCGCCGAGAACTTCTTTCTCTTCGGCCTATCGACAGACGAGGTCTTCGCGACCAAAGAAATCGGATACAACCCCCGCGAATACTATGATTCCGATGAGCGGCTGCGAGAAGCGATCGACTGGATCGCCTGCGGTCAATTCTCGGGCGGAGACACCAACCTCTTCCGCCCGATCGTCGACGCCTTGCTTTATCACGACGAGTATATGCTATGCGCCGACTTCGCCAGCTATTTAGACTGTCAGCAGCAAGTCGCGACTGCCTACGCGGACCAAGAACGTTGGACGACAATGTCGATCCTCAATGCCGCTCGATCCGGCTTCTTTTCTTCGGATAGAACGATCGATGAATATAATCGTGATATCTGGCGAGCTTCCTCGCTGGATCTAGCGGAGTAGTGAATAAACCAAAACCGAAAACGCCCCGCCACAGAGAGTAGAATATTGCGTATTAGCGATTGCACACTATAATCCTTCCCAGTGTCGAGAAGCGATGCCATACAAGTGTGAACTGGTCGAGACTGGTTTTGTGACGACATCGCAACGTCACGCCGGCTACGCCCTGCGATGGCTGCTCGTAGTCAAGTGTGCTCAAGAACGGCATGACGCAAATTCATCCTGCAGAAAGGATTCTATGAGGAAAGCGTAGGTTGACACAAATTGCAACGATCTGTCTTGATAAGGAGATTTCAAAATGATCAAACGAATTACACTTATGCTGACATTGGCGTTGCTCGTCGCGCTGATGTTAGTGATGTCAGTGCCAATGAGCACAGTAGCTCAAGATGCGGAACCGACGCCAATTGTTGGCGCTTTCGGTGGCGGTGAGACGAAGATCTCTTATTGGAATGGCTTGACCGGCTCCGACGGCGTCACCATGAACGAAATGCTGGCGCTATTCGCGGACGAGAATCCGGAATTTGAAGTGACCAGCGAGATCATCCCCTGGAACACACTCTACGCCAAGCTGCAAGCCGCGTTCGTCGCCAATCAGCCACCGGATCTGGTATTGATGCACGCCTCGGAAGTGCCGCAATTCGCCAACTTCGGTGTCTTGATGGACTTGGGACCCTGGTACGTTAGTGGCGGCGGTTGGTTCGACGAGAACGACATATCGGAGATCACCTACTCTGGCATGCAGTATCAAGGTGTCACCTACGCCATTCCGCTGGACAACCATGGCCGCGGTCTCTGGATCAACACCGACATGTTTGACGCGGCGGGCATTGATTCCGACCCTGCCAACGCGCCGGACAATTACGAAGATTGGGTTTCGCTGTTCCAGGCATTGACCTTGGATGCCGATGGTAACAACGCGGCCGATCCCGAATTTGATGCCGACAATGTCGTACAGTGGGGTTACGTGGTTGGCGAGTGGCCTCGTGTCAATTTCTTGGGCGCGCTGGCGCAGCACGGCGGGCAAATGGTATCGGAAGATGGACAAGTTACTGTCAATTCCGACGCCGGCATATCCGCCTTGCAGCAAACAGCTGACCTGGTTAACCTGTACAATGTGTCGCCCCCGCCCGCGGGTTTCGATACCTGGCAAGGCTTCGCCAGTGGTTCTGTCGCCGTAATTCCGACTGGCACCTGGTTCCGCAATTTTGCTGTTGACCAGACCGACATCAATGGCTCGGCATGGCCACAAGTACAGTTCGGACCGCAACCGGCCACCTGGTTCGGTATTCACGCTTTCATGCTGCCGGCGATTTCGACTCCGGAAAAGGCGGAAGCGGTACAGACGCTGCTGCAATGGATCAGCGCCAACCAAGTCACCTGGGCGGGCTCCGGTCAAGTGCCGGCGCTTATCTCAGCGCAAGCCGCGTTGGATCCGATGAACTATCCGTCCAACATCCTCCTGGGGCAGACGTTTACCGACTATGGCATACTCGATTACCAGAGTACTGTCACGCAGGAAATGTACGCGGCGCTGGATCCGGAATTGGACGCCGCGTTGAACAACCTGAAGTCGGTGGAAGACGCCCTGAATGATGCCGCCGAGCGCATGCAGCAGGTGCTTGATCGCGCAATGTAAGGTTTCGACCGATTCGAGTAAATGCGTTTCCAAGGTGGGGCGGACTGTTCCGCCCCACCTGTTGAATTAGATAGTGGTTAGTTATGAAGGCGCGGAGCCGGTAAATGGAGGCAAGGCATGAGCGCAGTTGCCAGCGCCAGGCGTAGGGCTACGGGTCGCTTTACTCTCAGCCTAAAATCGCGGGAGATCATGGCTGCTTATGCGTTTTTGGCGCCATTTATGATTTTCTTCTTGATTTTCGTCGTGCGCGCCGTTGTTGAAGCCGTGCGTATGAGTTTTTATGATTGGCATATCCTGCGGCCAATGCGCCCCTATATTGGCATCGAAAATTATATTGAGCTTATAAACGACAAAGTTTGGTGGATTGCGTTGCAGAATACTATCGTGTTCACCGCGCTCACGGTCGTCGGTACAACAATCGTGGCTTTGGCGGCCGCTGTCGCGGTTACCCGTCCGATCAGGGGCCAGAGCTTTTTTCGCGTACTTCTTTATGTGCCGAGCTTGCTTTCGGTCGGCGCAGTGGGTCTGATCTGGGTGTGGCTGCTGAATACGCAATTCGGCATTATCAATTATGGATTAAGTTTTGTGGGTATCCGCCCGGTGAATTGGCTGGGCGACCCCGGGCTGGTCATCCCCTCCTTGAGTCTCACGACTATTTGGTGGAGCTTTGGCTTTCCGATGCTGATATTCATCGCTGGCCTGCAAGGCATACCGGAGCAGCTCTATGAGGCTGCGCGGATTGATGGTGGCAGCGACCGTGACCTTTTTCTATACATCACCTTGCCCTTGTTGCGTCCGACCATTTTGTTCGTAACGGTAACCGGCGTCATTTCTCATTTTCAAGTCTATGGCCAACCTTTCATCATGACCACGGGCGGACCGGGGCGGTCATCATATACGTTGATTTTCTACTTGTATCAGATCGCTTGGACTGCATTCCGCATGGGCTACGGCGCAGCGGTAGCGGTTTGCATTGCCGTCATTATGGCTGTAATGACCAGTCTGCAATTTCTTGTCCTTAGCCGCCGCATTGACTACTGATTGTTGTGATCCTATGAATCCAGAGCGCTCTATCCTCCCGCAGCATACGATCACTTATGTCTTTTTGACATTGCTTGGCTTATTCGTGGTTTTCCCCTTGATGATCGCCGTATCGCAATCGTTTATGACCAATCAGGCAGTAAATCGCTGGCCACCCCAAGTCATACCGGTAGAGCCAACGCTTGACAGCATTCACGCCGTCTTGACGCAGCAAGATCTGCGACTGGATCTATGGTTGCGCAACAGCATAATCGCTGCAACGGGCTATACAGCGGCGGTGCTCCTGCTCTGCGCGCCAGCTGCATTTGCCTTCGCTCGCCTCAGTTTCCCAGGAAACAATCTCCTATTTGGCTTCTTGCTCATAACGATTATGATCCCGTCGCAGGTTACGCTGATCCCGAATTACCTGCTCATGCGGGATTTGCAGTGGCTGGATACATTCAATGCGTTGGTCTTCCCGGGCGCGGCAAATGTCTTCGGCGTTTTTCTATTGCGGCAGTTCTTCATACAAGTACCGTCGGACTTGGAAGAAGCCGCCGTGCTCGATGGCGCGAGTTATTTCGGCCGCTTCTGGCATGTCATTCTGCCCTTATCGCGCAACGCTTTGACCGCGCTCGGCATTTTCGTCTTCCTGTTTCACTACAACGATCTGTTTTGGCCATTCATCGTCACCAATAGTTTGGAAACGCGCACACTACCTGTTGGTCTAGCTATCCTGAATTCATCCTACGCCGGTCAATACCGACCGATGGTCTTGTCCGGCGCAGTATTGTCTTCCATTCCCATATTGATCGTTTACATAATATTTCAGCGCCAGATCATTCAGGGGATCACATTGACGGGCATGGGCGGACGCTAAAGATCGCAAAGACCGGGTAGTACTGGCAGAAACTGACGCATGAGCCAATAACACTGCGGCCAAAATGCCCGATATAAATTCCGTAGCGCCTTCACACGAGAGGAATTGGAATGAGTCAACCTAATTCTGCGCGTCTCTTTATTGATACCAAACGGGTCATCAGCGAGATTTCGCCCCTGCTTTTCAGCGGTTTCGCCGAACACATGGGGCGCTGCATCTACGAAGGCATCTACGATCCCGCTTCTGTTCATGCCGACGAGAATGGCTTGCGCACGGATGTCCTCGCCGCGTTGCGCGAATTGAATTACCGCTCTATGCGCTACCCCGGTGGCAATTTCCTAAGTGGCTATCTCTGGGAAGATGGCATCGGACCAAGAAATCAACGTCCCACACGACGTGACCTCGCCTGGCAGTCCATCGAGACCAATCAGTTCGGCACTGACGAATTCATGCAGTTCTGCCGCGCGATAGATACCGAATCTATGCTCGCGGTAAATATGGGCACGGGCTCTATTCAAGATGCCGCCAACCTGGTCGAGTATTGTAACGCCCCCACAGGCACGCGCTACGCCGACTTGCGCGCCGCCAATGGCCAGAACGATCCCTATGGCGTCAAATATTGGTGCCTCGGCAACGAGATGGACGGACACTGGCAAATCGGGCATCTGGACGCCGTCGAATACGGCAAGAAGGCGCGTGAAGCAGCCAAGATGATGCGCTGGCATGACAACTCAATTGAGCTTGTGCTCTGCGGCTCTTCGAGTTCACAAATGGCGACCTATCCGGAATGGGACCGCGTCGCGCTGGAGCATTGCTGGGATCAGGTCGATTATCACTCGATGCACTATTACGCCGGCAACCGAAGTGACGATACAGCAAGCTACCTGGCGCTAAGCACAGTCTTTGAAGATTTTGTCGATACACTCGCTGGAGTCCTGCGTTATGTGAAAGCCAAGACTCGCTCCAAGCGCGATGTCTATCTCTCTTGGGACGAATGGAACGTCTGGTACAAAGCCACTGAGATTAGCGACATGCGCGGCGACTGGACGGAAGCGCCTCACCTCATCGAAGAAATCTACAATCTCGAAGATGCCCTTGTCGTGGCCCAGTGGCTCAATGTATTTCTTCGCAAGGCTGATGTCTTGAAGATCGCATGCATCGCGCAAATAGTGAACGTAATCGCGCCTCTCTTGACCACGCGCGACGACCTCTTGAAGCAGGCCACGTATTATCCGCTCCTATTGTTCAGTACTATGGCCAGCGGCAATTCCTTGGACCTGTTGGTGGAATCACCGAAATACGAGACCAATGCGTACGGCGAAATGCCCCTGCTTGATGTCTCGTCGGCTTTTGATGCCTCAAAGGGCGAAAACACGATTTTTATCGTAAATCGCAGCCAGACCGACAGAGTTCCGCTCGAAATTCATTGGCAAGATGTCAAACCGAAGCGCTTTACCTCGGCTCATCAACTTGCCGGCGTGGATCCCAAAGCGGCAAATACCTGGGATAATCCGAACCAACTGACTACACAGGCGATTTACGCGCCGCGCATAAGCGATGGCATGGCTGAGCTAAGCTTGCCGCCGCTGTCATTTACCGCTTTGGGCGTCGAAGTCTAGCGATACTAAGCGCTTTGGTCGCTTTGCGGCTGCGTTTCAACTGAGACGCGCCTGCCACTTTTATTTGACGCAACCGCCGCCAGCATAATCTCCGTCACATGCCGCGCCGCCCATAGGTTTGAAAGCTCGGGCTGATGTCCCTTAAGAATACAAGTCAGCCATTCCTCATGCTGATTGACCACCGGCGCCGGCGAGATCTGATCGACAATAGGTTCCGCCCACTCCCGTTCGAATGAACTGGGACGAATGTAATCAATAACTTCATCCCGCTTCATAAGCTTGCCGGCCGTCCCGTGTACACGCAAGAATGACGATCGCGCCGGATCACACCAACCAGTTTCAGCAGTCGCCAGCGCGCCATTAGCCATCTCCAGAATCAGGGTCGCGGTATCCTCCATCACGGTTGGCTTGGCGACCGTGCGCATTCGGGCTGTTACATATTCTACTTTGCCCAACAGCGCGACAAGATTGGCAATGGAATAAACGCCCATGTCAATCAACGCGCCGCCGCCTGCCGTATCGGCATCGAAAAACCAGAAGTCATTCTCCACACGCTGCTCATCAAAGCTGTCTGTCACCTCGGCGTAATAGACTTCAGGTCCACCGTGGCTATGGCGGGCCAGCGCGCCAGACACTGTTCCAACGGCCCCCGCGGCCAATTGCCGGCGCATTTCGTACACAAGCGCATCAAACGAAGGCCGGCAGTACACGACCTGGTCCGGGCGCGCCTCGCTGGCCTCCACCAACTGATCCGCCTCTTTCAAGGTCATACACAGTGGCTTCTGCATGAAGAGGTGCAAACCCCGCTCTAGCGCCGCCAGGCCGGCTTCCGAGTGTAGTGGATGCGGCAACGCGACGATCACTGCGTCCAGCGCGTCATCGTTGAGCAAATCCGCCCAGCTCGTCGAGTACCGCGGCACATCAAAGCGCTCACACAGCAGACGCAGACGGCTCTCAGTCCGCCCACAAATATGCGACACACGCAAACCGTCTACCAGCGCAATCTCCGGCAGATGGCTAAGCGCGGCGATGCCACCGGCGCCAAGAATGCCAACATTAATCATTGACCAGGCCTTGCACGAAGGCGAAACTGCGACGGATTGAGCCGATCATGTCCTCGTTGCCGGTCTCGTCCTCAATGGCGAGTACGCCACCGTAGCCGATTTCCCGCAATGCCTGAATATAACCGTCCCAAGGCACCAAACCTTCGCCGCAAGTTGCTTGCCTCGTTTCGGGATTCCAGTCTTTGGCGTGAGTATGAATGATCTTGTCGCCTAAGATATGCACACCCTGAATCGTACCGGCCTCTGACCCGAATCTCAGCAGGTTGCAAGGGTCGTAATTCACTTTCAGCCAGGAACTGTTGACCTCGTCAATGAGTTCCCCAAGCGCTTGCGGCGATTCTTGACCGGTCTCCAATGCGAAATACACACCGACTTTCGCCCCATGTTCGGCAATTTCACTCACCGAGCCCAGCAGAATCTGATAGGATGGATCGGACTTGTCTTCAGGCAAGACTCCGGCGTGAGTAGTTACGATATTTCCTCCCAGATCGGACGTGGTATCCAGCGCCTGTTTCGTCTTGTCTATCCGCCAGCGCAAACCCTCGCTTTCTTCCAGGCCGCCGTAGGTCACCGCGCCCTGCAGCTGCGCGCAGAAACCACTGAATGACAGGCCCAGCGAATCGGCGATCTTGACCACTTCGCGGCGGTCCGCTGCCGTTCCAACCTCAGGGTCAAGGATGCAGGGACGATATTCAAAGTCGACAATCCAGGGTTGAACCGATGTACAGCCTGTCTCAGCCGCAATTTCCATCTGGCGCGCCAAGGACGCTACATCGGGCGTCGCCCCCAAGGTCCATAACGCGCAGCCAATTGACATCTCGCCCATACTCATTACCCCTTATGCATATATTGACTCGATATTCTTATGGTAGCAAATCTAAAGACGATTGGCATTAATTAGCATTCGGCCGCACGGTGATCCTCAGAATTTCGCTATGTATAGAGCTACATACACAACTGCATGTCGAACAAAAACTATGTGACGAAGCGAACAGGGAGTGGTGAATTTCAAAGACACAGGACATATTCCGGTTTCCATAAAGGGGAATTCACCACAGAGACACAGAGGGCACAGAGGTTTTTGGATGGCAAGGTCGAAGTTGTTATATCAACAGTATTCACCACTCCCAGCGAACACAATTGCTTGACAAAAGCAGGCCTTCGCGTTAGTCTCCACCTGTAGTTGAATCCACTCGCCAATTAAAGAGTGGTCCTGGCATCGTGATTAGATTGCCGTTGCGCGTGTCTCCCCCAAGGGGCTAAGCCCATCGAGTTGCAATTTCGTTAGATTCGACGCACTTCATTGTTTCTCGACAAGTTGCAGCGGCCAAGCATTTGGTATTGATCTGCGGCATGTCGCTGCAGGGAGTATTTATTGTCAGATAATTTGGAGGACAAAAGCATGAATCGCAAGACACTGTACATAAGTCTGATCGCACTGCTCGCGCTAATCGCCCTGATTCCCTTGGGCATGGTGCAAGCAGACGGTCATTGCGAATTCGACGAGTACACCATCACCATCGGCGGACTTGCGCCGCTTTCTGCGCCAGGTGCAGTAGCTGGGGGCGTCGCCATGGATTGGGCCTTTAACCAGGCAGCCGAAGACATAAACGCTGACTGTGGCGTCCAAATCGACGGTGTCAACTATCAGCTCGACGTTATTACGGGCGACTCCGAAGGCAGCCCGGAGCGCGGACAAGCTGTAACGGAACGTCTGATTCAGGAAGATGAAGTGGATGCGATGGTCGGTGTGTACCATAGCGCTGTTGGCTTGGCGACCATGGGCATGTTGGAAGCGAATCAGATTCCCACCGTATTCTCTGAGCCTTGGAATGACAACGTGAGTGCCAACGGCATCAGGGAATTTGACGGCGCGCCACCGCGATTTGAGGACGGTATCGATCATATCTTCCGCATTTCTCCCGCCAGCTCAATGGTCGGCAGCGTCGTCGTTAACTGGCTGCTTAGCCTAGGTGTCGAAGATGTGGTGCTGATCGTGGAGAACACCGATTATGGTCAGCCTGCTGCAGCGGACGAGGCAGCTCGCTTTGAAGCCGCAGGCGCCACTGTTTCGAAAATTGATGTCGAGCTTGGCACGGAGGACTTTGTTCCCATCCTCAGCCGTATTCAAGCCAGCGAGGATCCGCCCGATGTCATCCGCATACTCGTAACAGGTGAGACGTCCTTCAATCTCACCCAGCAGATGGCCGAATTGGGCATTGCTCCGTCAGCGGATACCATCTGCGTCACCAATCAGTTTGCCTTCCAGTCGGAACAGTACTGGGCGACCGTGCCTGATGGCAACTACTGTGCCTTCAATCGGGTCGGCATCATCCCCAGTCTCTTCAGTGACGCGGCCGTAGAATTGAATGCCAAGTACGAGGAAGCCTTCGGGGATATCGTACCTAGCTTTGCCATGGCATCTTACGACGCCGTCTACATTCTGGAGGACGCGATGGAGCGAGCAGGCAGTTATTCTGATGCCGCTGCCATTGTCGCAGCGATCGAAGCGACCGATTTAGAGCTGTCGCAGGGTCGTTACTACTTCGAATACGGCAGCCACAATCCAGACTTGCCGGAAGGCACACCAGCCTTTATGTGGCATCAGTGGCCCGATCCAATCGTCACCGTCATGCAATACTATGAGCAGGGTCAAAGTGGACTGGATGCAGCTGTAATCTATCCGGAAGTGTATCAAACACAAGGCACGTCTTACATCGTACCAGGCACTTCACCATAGCACATTAAAGAATCAGGGGCGGCCAACACAGGCCGCCCCTGATTAGTCCATTCTGATGCGTGGGTCAGCCTAGACCACTCATCTCCAAGATAGAACTTGGTGCTGGCTTATGGTCATTGAAGACACCATTTTTGTGCTATGGCTGATGGTCGCCGGACCGCTCTGGGCGGCATTGGGCATGGTCATTCTGCCTCTCGTCAATGCAGGCAGAGCAGAAGTCGACCAGATTCCGACAACGACCTTGCGAATCGCTGGCGTTATCAGCGGATTTGCCTTGGGACCGATCGGCGTCGGGCTCTTTTACTTTGAGCCCCCGCTCATACGCCGCACGACAATTACCGCCGGCATCATTTTGACGGTGTTTGTCTCGTCGCAGGTGCTTGTCCGCGTGATTGATCCACACTTTCCCTCGCTGTTATGGTTGCTTTTGGCGGGACCGCTTTGGGCAGCATTGGCGGCCATATTCATACCCAGGCATTATCGCGCTCAGGAGGCGGACGATCAGAATGTTCTAACGGCAGCTGCCTTGGGCGGCTTCGCGATTGGCCCCCTCATTTTCGGTTTGATGTGGAACACAACACCAAAGATCAACCGCGATTGGATGATTGTTCTGGGCTCTTTGGGCGCTTGGCAGATCTACACGCTTTTCGCCATCCAAAACCCGGCAAACCCTTGTGTGGCGGCGCCCTACCACGTAACCTATCTTACGCAGCAGACAGCAAACGGCATTGTCATCGGCTGCATTTATTCATTGATGGCGGTCGGCCTGACGCTGATCTACTCGGTGCAAGGCATTGTGAGTTTCGCTCATGGCCAACTGTACATGGTCGGCGGTTATTTTTCTTTCTACTTTTTGCTTCATGCCAGCAACATTCTTTCTAATCTAACCGGTACTGAGGTCACACTCAACCCGATTTTGGGCATACCGGTCGCTGCCGTCATCGTCTTTCTAATGGGCGCGCTTTTTGAACGGATATTCCTGAAACCGATGCACGAGGGCATCATTGAGCGGATATCCGAATATGCCATCTTGATCACCTTCGGATTCGGTTTTGTCATTGAATACACGACGCTGGCAGTCGCCGGACCCTTCCCGCAACGTACAGACCGTTTCATAGAGATACGGCGGTTCACATTACAGCGCGCGCAAATCGGCGATGATTTTGCCTTTGGTCCGATCAACATTATTGGTGATCGCGCCTTCGCGATGGTAGTAGGCATTGTTCTGATATTTGCCTTGTTATATTTCCTGCAACGATCCTGGACAGGCAGAGCCTTGAGAGCCACCAGTCAAGACCGGCAAGCCGCCGCCGTTACAGGCATAAATCCTACCAATATGAATACCTTGTCATTCGGTCTTGGCTCCATGCTGGCGGCAATGTCCGGCGCGGCATTGATACCGATATTCGCCTGGGTGCCCTGGGTCGGCGCGGAGATGGTTGGCAGGTCTTATGTCATCGTCGTGCTTGGCGGTTTGGGTTCAGTACCCGGTGCGCTTCTTGGCGGAATCATCGTTGGCATCGTGGAAGCGCTTGGAGCGGGCTGCTATCCCGATCCCAGTCGCGGCGCGTCATATAAGGAAGCGTTTGCCCTGGTCATATTCGCCTTGGTCCTGCTGCTGAAACCGACCGGTCTCTTCGGAAGGGAGCAGCACTAATCATGGCATTCTTCCAACGCATTGAGTCTGTCGTTGACGAGGGTATCGGCCGCCGCCGCCTTGGCTTCATCGTAATGGGCGTGATAATTCTGTTTTTCCTCTGGTTCCCTAACGATACTTCCCAGTCCAATTACGCCAAAACCGTTTTCATCAGCGGCTTCTTTTACGCCATCATGTCCTCTAGCTGGGCGCTGCTGGCGGGTATCGCAGGCCAGTTCTCTTTCGGGCATATGGCATTCATGGGTATCGGCGCTTATGCCGCCGGTCTCATCGCTCGCGACGGAGTCATGTTCGCTGCGCTTGGCATCGCAGTTTCGCCCGAGTCAATATCCGCAGTTGGCGCCATCATCATTGGTACCTTGGCGGCGGGCTTGGTCGGTCTGGTGATCGGCTGGCTCTTGCTGCGTCTGCGCTCGGCTTATCTGGCGCTCTTTACTATCGCCTTCTCCGAGCTGTTTCGAATAATGATGCTGACGGAATATGATTACACCGGTGGTTCAAACGGCTTGTCTTTGCGCCCATTGCTGCAAATTGCCGATGTCGATACGGCTCGACAAGTCGAATACTATTTGATGTTCGGGCTGCTTATCGTCTGTTTGTTGGCCCTCCATTGGGTCGCCAATTCGCCTATCGGGCTTTTCCTGCGGGCGATGCGTGAAGACGAAGATGCCGCCTCCGCGCTCGGTGTGAATGTCGTCCGCTACAAGATCCTGGTTTTTGTCTTCACCAGTATGATTGTTGGTCTGGCCGGCGCCGTCTTCTATAGCGATGTCGGCTCGGAACGTATTATTCCGGAACAGCTAGAAGTCTTGCAGATGTCGCTAATCATCGCTTACGCGGTAATCGGCGGGATGGAGAGTCTTATCGGAGCGGCCGCCGGCGCATTCATCTCGCGTTACATGCTGGAGGCCATGCGCGAAGTCGTGATTTCTCTGCCCTTTGAATTAACTACTTACGATGGCTCCGACGCTTTTGTCTGGGAGACGGGCGCTTGGCGCTTTGCCCTCTTTGGTCTGGTCATGGTCTTTACCTTGCGCTACATGCGCAATGGCTTGCTCTATCCAATAATCACCTGGTTTAGCGGACGTGACCTGGTGATGAAGGAGACAGTGTCCAAGCGCAATGACGATGACGAATTCGCTGAGACATCGGAGGCCGACGGTGAGTGACATCAACCTGACGTTGAATAAGGTCTCAATGCGCTTCGGTGGCAATCAGGCGGTAGACCGCGTTTCATTCAGCGTGACCAAACCCGAGCTTATCGGCATGATCGGCCCCAACGGCGCCGGCAAAACCACGCTGACCAATGTCATGAGCGGAATGCTGAAGCCGAGCTCAGGCACGATCTATCTCAACGGCAGACGGATCGATGGCCACCCAGCCTACGATGTGACCCGTGCCGGTCTGGGACGTACATTTCAAATCACACGGGCACTTGGTCGACTGACGGTTCAGGAGAATATGATGGTGCCCGGCCTGGCGTTGAACCCGCGCGCTCACCGAGCAAAATTGGAAGAGCGCGTACTCGAGATTCTAAACCTGCTCACGATCGATCACCTGACGCATGAATACAGCCGAGCGCTCAGTGGCGGACAGCGCAAGCTGCTCGAGTTGGGCCGCCTACTGATGCTTGATCCCGCAGTTATCATTCTGGACGAACCGTTTGCTGGCGTTCATCCACGCCTGCAAGAGACGATCTACCGCTATATTTCTCGCGTTCACGACGACGGAAAAGCCATCATCCTGATCAGCCATGACATGGGCGCGGTTTTTGAATTGAGTCATCGCTTGCTTGTCCTGCACAATGGCGCCTTGATCGCCGACGGCACTCCTCAAACCGTTCGGAGCGACCCGGCCGTCATTGAGGCATACCTTGGCGAGGACGAGGAAGAATAAGCATGCTAGAGATACAAGACCTTTACGTCGGCTACTATGAAGATTTGCATATCTTGCGCGGGCTTAGCCTATCTGCGGAATCTGGCAAAATCACCACCATTCTGGGCGCCAATGGCGTCGGCAAGTCTACGCTCCTTAAGGCCATCTATGGCTTCCTGAAACCACATAGTGGACAGGTTCTGCTTGATGGCAGTGATGTCACCGGGACGGCGACGCACCATTTGATAAATCTAGGCATTAGCTACATTCCGCAGCAGCCCGGCGTCTTCAAACATATGAGCGTACGGGAAAACCTGATGATGGGCGCTTGGACCTTCCGCAACGACAAGAAGCGCATGGAGAGCAAGGTAGAAGAAAATTTCGAGCGCTTTCCTATCTTGCAAGAGAAACAACACGAACAAGCCGGCAATCTTTCCGGTGGTCAGCAGCGAATGGTGGAAATCGGCCGCACACTCATGACCGACCCTCAAGTAATTCTGGTTGATGAGCCGACAGCGGGCCTGGCCAAGTTGCTAAGTGAAGAAGTTTACCGAATGCTGGTGAACCTGCGCGACCAAGAGGAATTGACCATATTGCTCGTCGATCAGGAAATCCGCGAGGCGCTGAAAATCGCTGATTACGTCTACGTGCTTGAACTTGGGCGTAACAAGTTTGATGGTCCCGCCTCAGACTTTGATGACCTCGAACGAGCCTTCTGGTCCTAGCTCAACAAACGACGAGCGACCGAAATCTTCACAGACTCAGCACGAAAGACCTGCGTTCCCGGACGCAAGCCAGTCCGAGCGTATTAACCCTTCAACCCTGTCATTACTATGCCCTGGATGAAGTAGCGCTGCGCTAGGAAAAACAAGACGATGACAGGAATCGTCACCGCCGAGGATGCAGCCAGCTGCAAATCCCAATGGATGTCCGTCTGGCTGCGGAACGACGCCAAACCCACAGCGATCGTGAAGTTGTCGGGCGAGCGAAGATAGGTCATTGGACCAATCAAGTCATTCCAAGCGAAAAGGAAAGTGAAGATGGCGACGGTTACCAGCGCCGGCTTGGATAGCGGCATCATGATTCTCCAGTAAACGCCAAATTCACTGCATCCGTCGATACGCGCGGCATCTGCGATCTCCTCAGGAATTGTACGGAAAAACTGTCTCATCAAAAATATGTTGAAAGCGCCGCCACCGAAGAACTGCGGCACCACCAGCGGCAGAAACGTATCCACCCAACCCAATCGCGAAAAAATGATGAAACTTGGCACCAGCAGAATTGCATAAGGAAGGAATAGCGTAGCCATCACGATGCCGAACCAGAAGTCGCGCCCGGGAAACCGCATGCGCGCAAACCCGTAGGCGCAAAATGATGAACTGAATACCACAGCTATTACATTCAAACCGGCGACTAAAAGTGTGTTCTGAAAATACGTCGCGAAGGGCTTGTAAGTCAGCGCATTGACATAGTTCTCCGGCATCCAAGGATCGGGTACCAACTCCGGCGGATACTGGAATATATTGATCTGTGTCTTTAGCGAACTCGACAAAAGCCAGACGAAAGGCGTCACCATAACAACAGCGAAGAATACGAGCAAAAACATGCTCAGCCAGTGAAACACGCGATCGCTGAGTGACTTGGCGACACGCTCCACATCACTGTAATCGGCTGGCTTCTCGCTAAGTCCCACAGTCCCTCCTCTAATCGCCAGGGTTCTCGTAATACACACGAGAACCAACAAAGCGGAAAACTAGAAAGGACAGTACCATCAATATCACGAACAGGAGCCACGACAGCACGGCTGCGTATCCCATCTTCAGGCTCTGGAAAGCGGTACGATAGATGTAAAGTACGAGGAATAGGGTGGAGTTCTGCGGTCCGCCATTGGTTATCAATAGCGCGCTAACAAAGATCTGGAATGAACTGATGAATCCGATGATCAAATTGAAAAAGATGATCGGCGACATCATCGGCAGCGTGACATGGCGAAGGCGCTCCCAGCGCCCCGCACCATCGATTTCCGCCGCTTCATAGTAAATCTGAGGGATGCCCTGCAAACCCGCCAGGAAGATTATCATCGACCCGCCAACACCCCAGATGGTCAGAATCACAAAAGCAACCATCACCCAGGCGGGATCTTGCAGCCAGCCTATCTTGGGCCCACCGAAGGCGCGAATGACATAATTGATCAAGCCAAATTCGGTATTGAAGAGCCAAGCCCACAATATCGCATTCGCTACCGCTGGTACAATGCTCGGCAAGAAGTATATCGTGCGAAAAACCGCAATCCCGCGAACCTTTGTGTTGATCAGCGATGCGAGGAAAAACGCGAAGACCAGACCAAGCGGGACCGAAATAGCCGAGAATAAAACGGTTACCCTTAACGATTGACCCAATAGCGGGTCGGACATCATCTTATTGAAGTTATATGCGCCCGCGAATTTCGGCGGTGAGATTAGATTCCACCTATGCAAGGTCAAGTTCCCGGCAACGACCGCCGGTATCAGAAACCAGAATAGAAAACCCAAAATGAACGGCATGATGAACAAATAACCCATCAACGTACGCCGCCGTTTTAGGCTAAGTCGATTGTAATGTCGTGTCAGCCAAAACACGTTTGGAGCTACTGAAATCTTGGCGTCCGCCGTCATGCCGCCTCGACACGGTCGGTCAATCAATAAAGGGCGAAAGGGAGAGCAAAGGGCTCTCCCTACAAATGCAATGCTGTCAACGCTGTATCTGCCCCAAGCGGAAACTGCGACTACATATCTTCCCGCGCAAACATCAAGACTTCATTGGCTTGTCGAACAGCGTCGGGCATGACAGCCTCCACCGCTTCGCCGTTGCTCACCGCTTCAAATGCGGGTGTCATGAAGTCATTGTTGGCTTCGATCCAACCGGGTGGCAAGTGGGCGGCGACTCCGTGAGTAGGCAAATAATCGGTGGCAAACTGCGAGTAATTCGGCGGATGAATACCTTCGCGGATCCAGCCCTCGAGGCCTTCTTCAGTCAACATGGCGCTTTGATTGGGTATCCACAAGCCAATCTTGGCGAAGTGCTCTTGATAAAATGGTGTGGCCAGGAAGCGAACCCAGCGCCAGGCTTCTTCCGGATGCTCCGTTGAAGACAATACGGAATGGAAATGCGCCTGCATGACGCTGGCCGGTTTCACCATCTTGGGTAGCGCGCCTGTGCCCATTGCGACACTGAGAATAGACGGATTCATCCAGGACAGCGCCCAGGAACCATCAACGCCCATCGCCAGGCGCCCGGTGTCGATCATCTGCGTGTTGTTCATGCCGAGGCTTTGGATAGAGGCGCCACGCGGAGCGACATGATGCACGTGAACAAGATCAGCAACGCGCTGCAGTGCTTCCATGGCTTCAGGCGTGTCGAATGCGCACAATCCCTCGTCAGTAATGAATTCGCCGCCATTCGAATGAACAGCAGCGGCCAGCGGCATCCACCATGTGGAGGGCCAATCAACTGCCCACTGCACAATATCTTCCGAATCGAATCCGGCATCATCAGGATTGCGGCCGCTACTATCCTTGGTCAACTGCTTGCAAATCGCCACAAACTCTTCCCACTCCCAGATCTCATCATCCTGGAATCCGGGTGGCGTAATGCCTGCGTCATCGAATAGCTCGGCGTTGTAATAGAAGTGATGCGCGACCCATGTAGAGCCAATGCCATACCAGCGGCCATTCACCTCGCAGCGAGTAGATTCCTGAGGTTCGATGAAATATCCCGGCTGCCCTAGCAGCGGATCAGTCTTGACCAGATTCGTGATATCCATCAACGCGCCGCCAATGGCGAGCGTCTCGTAGTCATCCGAGCGGATAAAGCTGGTATCCGGCGCGGTGCCCGCGGCAATATTCGTCAGCGTCACGCGTGAATATTCGCTTGCACTTGGTGTATGTTGCCATTGCACCGCGATATCCGGGTTTTCCTCCATAAAAACGGTGATGGCTTCCTTTACCCCTTCATCCTCGGCGATACCACCCCAACCACCAAAGGCGATTGTGGTCACATCTTGCGCCAGCGCCGGATTCATATGCCCCAGCCGCGACAAGAAGGCCGCTGCAGTTGCAGACGATCCCGTCAATCTAAGAAACTCTCTACGTGAAATACTCATGACAATCTCCTCGAAACTTGGCGGACAAGTATTGAAATACAGACTGGGCTAGTACCGAAATACACGCCCAAACACATCACAAGCGCTAGCGCGATCGCAGCCAGACACGCATCTCGCCCGGCTCACGATTTGCCCACAGAAAATACGGAATCGCCTTGAAGCGAAAAGATGTTTCCGCATATTGCTCGCGACTATGAAAACGGTAAAGCATATTATCCTCCCGCGCAGGCTCAATTCTTAGCGCTTCACCCCTAATCACGGAGACGCCGCCAAATAGGCTTTTGTCAAAGGCCGCTTCCAATGCAACGGTAGAGGTAATACACACATTCGCCAAGCGGGCGCCATTATCCATTTCTTCCAGGCAGTAGATCAGCGGTCCGCGCTGCAATGCGACCTGTCCCGCCACTTGCCTGATCTCATGATGAGGCATGACGCGCTCAACCGGCATCGCCAAACTCAATGCAAGCGTATCGCCATCTGACCATTCGCGCAACAAAATGGCGTAACCATTTTCGACTGACACAGCTTGTAACTTCCCGTTCAAGCTCAGCCGAAATTCGCCACACCAGTCCGGTATACGCAGCGCCAACTCGATTCGCATCGGCTGCTCACAACTCAGCTCAAACTCTATGTTTCCGTCCCAGGGATAATCTGTCGTCTGCTTTAAGTTAAGGCTCTGTCCGCCAATGTCGAGCGACAAAGTGTTGTCATGATATAACTGCACGTACAGCCGGTCCCCCGCCTGCGAATATGAATACTCGCCTATGCTCGCGATCAAGCGCGAAATATTCGGCGGGCAGCACGGGCAGAAGAACCAGTCCACGCGCCGGAAGTGACCACTTTCGATGATGCCGCTCCATCGCCCCATCGGGTTGACCCCCGGATAGGCGGCCAGCGGATTGGCGTAGAAGAAGCCAACGCCGTCATGGGAAAGGCCGCTGAGGCTGCCATTGTATATCGCGCGCTCCATGATATCGATATAGCGGCTGTCGGGATCGAGATGGAACATACGATGAGCCCAAAACGCCAAGGCGATTGCCGCGCAAGTCTCAGCATAGGCCGTCTCTGTCGGCATATCGTAGGCGAATGTGAAACCTTCGTTGGAATGCGAGGGACCCACCCCGCCGTGGACGTACATTTGACGCTCGGTCAGATCGTCCCAAAGCCGCCGCGACAATATCAGTAATTCTTCGTCTTCCGTCTCCAGCGCCACATCCGCGATGCCTGCGTACAGGTAACAGGCGCGGACGGAGTGACCGTTCGCCTCAGAATGCTCGCGCAATGGCGCGTGCGCCTGACAGTAACGATAAGTCTGCGCCCAGAAATCTTCGCGCGTTTCTCCGCGCTTCGCCGCCTCCAGGTCGAAATAGTGCGGCTCCCGTCCCCGCTCATCAATAAAATACCGCGCCAGATCAAGAAAGCGATCCTCGCCAGTTTCACGATAGAGCTTGACCAAAGCCAGCTCAATCTCCGGATGGCCCGGATAACCACGCAGCTTTCCTTCTTCGGCGCCGAAGGTAATGTCAATGTGTTCGGCAAAGCGTCGCAGAATGTCCAGCAATTTGCGCTCACCGGTCGCCTGAAAATACGCCACCGCGCCTTCAATGAGGTGACCGGCATTGTACAGTTCGTGCCAGTCGCGGAGATTTGCCCACTTACTCGCCTGATCCAAGACCGGGAAATAAGTATTTAGATAGCCATCTTCTTGCTGCGCGCCTTCAATCGCATCGATCAATTCATCAGCAATAGCTTTGAGAGAGGCGTCTGGGTGCGTCGCCAAACTGTACGCGACAGCCTCCAGCCATTTTCCGGTGTCCGAATCCCAAAACATGTGCACGACAGAACGCTCTCGCGGTATCTCATGTGTACGTATACCGGACCAAGCCTTGATCCTTCCTGTGTCTTCCAGCTTCTGGTAAATCGCGGGAATCGTGCTCTCGCGATTTACCCTTTGCCGCTCCGCCCAGAATCCAGCGCCAATTGTCACCCGATTCAGTGGAACTGGCCTGACCATATCAGTTTTCACGAAATCTCTCCCCATAATTCGCCAATTTTATCTCGACAGTTGCAGCCACCGCTCCTGTGCGTCTCAATCTGCCACGCATCTACGAACATTCGTCAGAGGCTGTACCATAGATAAAGAATATCGCGCTCACGCAATCGCGCAAACCAAGTCGCACCACAATCCATGCTCGGGCCAACGTCTTGGCAAGCGATCCTCCACCGACGGCAGCGGCGTCAGTATATGCCAGGCGCAAACCGTCATATTTGTAGCGTAAAAGCCTGTCGCGTATAATCCCAGTTATTGTAGCCGTCCCGCTCGCAGAATCTGCGTCACCGACCGATGAGGGAGATAACAGCAGATGAAACTTGCCGTTCAACACACGCTCCTTCCTGGTGACAATCTGTGCGAAAAGTTTCGGTGCGCTGCTGACTTTGGTTTTGATGGCGTCGAACTCACTGCTTGGGGATTCTCCAACGCGATCACCGATCACGTAGAGGAAATCCAGGAGGCGATCGGGGCCAGCGGCGTGCCAGTATCGAGCTTGTGCAGCGGCGGCAGCGACGACCTGGTTCATCCTGATCCACAAGTCCGCGCAGCGCGACTCCACGGTCTAACAAGCAAGCTGCGACTCGCTGACCTAATCTCGGCCAAGGGCGTCATCGCACTGCCCATTCGCCCGCCGATTCAGCTGCCCGATTTGTCACCGGTTGCCGATGAGAACCAGCTCATCACCGATCTGACCATAACAGCTGTCATAGCTGCGTTGGAAGAGACTGCCGATTGTTCTGCACAAATATTCCTGGAACCTCTCAATCGCTACGAAGCTGGATTCTTGCACACTATCGGACACGCAGCTGAGCTCTGTTCCGACATCGGCAACTCCCGCGTTACGATTATGGCGGACCTTTTCCACATGAATATTGAAGAGGTCACGTTGAATGGCGCATTGAAAGCCGTCGTCAGTAAAGTCGGGCATTTACACTTGGCCGATAGCAACCGCCTCGAGCCGGGCCGTGGTCATACTGACTTTGTCGCGCCCTTCCGTGTCTTGCATGAATACGGCTATGACGGCTGGATGGCACTGGAATGCGGACTCTCAGGCTCAGCAGACATCGCATTGCCGGCCTCGGTCAGCTACATACGTGACTGCTGGGCGCGCGCATCTGCCTGACGGTCAATTAGCAAGAAAGGACAACCCTTTATGCCACGTCGTCTGGCAATAACCGGGCTCTACGAAGCAAGCATCCTCGAGTATGAAGACCGCGATCTTCTTGCGGATGAAATCCTTGTTCGGACAGAAATTGCTTCCGGCAAACACGGGACTACCTTCGGCATGTTTGACAATCGCACCTTCAAAGGTAAGCGATTCGATGTCGAGCGCCATGTCGTCGTTGAAGACGAGCTAAGTCCGGCCGACCGCTTGCCGTCAATTGATCATCCTTGGATCACCGGCACAAGCGGTGTCGGAGTGGTCGACACTATCGGTTCAAACGTGACGCGCTTTGCCCCTGGTGACCGCGTTTTCGGCCTGATGGACATTCGCCAAACCAACATCTGTAACGAAAATGACCTCTGGCGTCTCGGCGACATTGAACCCCTGCTCGCGCTCTGCATTGAGCCGGCCTATGTCTCAATCCACTGCATACGAGAATCGAATCTCCGCTATGGCGACCGCGTAGCCGTCATCGGACTTGGCGCCTTGGGTCTGCTGGCCGTCAGCATAGCCCGCGCCGCCGGCGCCGAATCAATCATCGCCATAGATCTGCTGCCTAATCGGCGCACCTTGGCCGCGGATTATGGCGCCGATTACACCCTCGATCCGCGCTCTGGCGATATGCCTCTGCTGGTTCGCGACCTGACCCAGAATATGGGCGTAGATATCGCGATCGAATTGACCGGAGCTTACGCCGGACTCAATACAGCGATCGCATGTACGCGTGTCGGTGGGATGGTCTGTTCAGCGGGCTTTTACCAAGGTGAAGCCAACGATCTTTATCTTGGCCGCGAATGGCATCATAATCGGCTGACTATAATTGTGCCGCATGGCTGCGGATGGGGGCATGAACCGCGTGAATACCCGTATTGGGACAAGCAGCGCGCCTACAAGACCATCGTCGCGATGATGCGCAGTGGACGTCTCAAAGCGCCTGGGTTAATCAACCGAGTATATTCCTTGCCGGACGCGGTCCAGGTCTATCAGCATATCCGGCATGCTCCCAACGATATGATTAAGTTTGCTGTTGAGTTGTCGTGGCCGTAAATGAGGTGAGAAAGACGCTGATTCGGCCTTTGAACGCTCGATTTGGCTAAAGCTGCCGCGTTCGCAGCGATTTGCTACTGTAAACTGCAAACTAGAATTTGACGCCTCCTTGTGTCAGCCCTTCCACGAAGCGCCGCTGCAGTGCCAAGAATAATATGAGCACCGGTGCAATCATCATGAATGCGCCGGCGCTGGTCATGGCCCAGTCCCGCCCAAAGCGATCAGTAAACTTGTAGTAGCTGGTCGTGACTGGGAACATCTCCGGTCTGTGCACGAAAATCAGCGCGACCTGAAATTCGCTCCAGATCCCCAGCCCAACCACCAATCCTACAGTTAAGAAGCCGGGCCAGGCAAGCGGCACGATAATCCGGAGTAGCACTTGTAGTTCATTGGCGCCATCGACCCTGGCTGCGTCCTCCAATTCCACCGGCAGTCCAATCAAATAAGACCTCAGCAGGAAAATCGAGAACGGTGCGTTAAGCGCGGTATAGATAAGGATCAATCCGTGATACGTATTTAACAAACCCAACTGCCGCCACAAGAAAAACAGCGGCACGAGATAAAGCCATATCGGCACCGTTGAGGCGACCAGCAAATATATCATCACGAAGTTGGCGCCGGGGGGATTCTTTCGCGCCAAGCTGTAGGCCGCCAGCCCACCTAGTATGAGTTCAGCCGCCACCGTGCCTATGACATATATGACGCTATTCTTGGATGTCCGCGCGAACTCGCCTTTCTCCCATGCGTTGCCGAAATTCTCGAAATGTAGCTGCCGCGGCACACCAAGCGGATTCAAGCCAAGTTCGGAATTTGACTTGACCGAATTAAAGCCCAGCAGCACCACTGGTCCCAACGAAAATACGACCAGAATTGAAAGGAAGAAATGATTGAATACACTGCTCTCACGCTGTTTCCGAAAGAGGAAGAACTCAGGTTTTGCCCTCATATCTCCCATCCCCTCTTCCGCAAGAAGGCAAACACGCTCACCACCAGACCAGCGAAAACACAGATCGAAATCCCCTGCGCCGCGGCGTAACCCGCTTCAAAACGTTGGAATGCGTTCTTATAAATATCTATCCCAAGCACTTCGGTACCACCCGCGGGACCGCCGCCCGTCAGGATAAAGATGTAGTCAAAGACAAGGAATGCCCAGATCATCACCATCATCATCATAAACAGCACGACCGGTCTAATGCCCGGCAGAGTAACGTGCCAGAATTCCTGCCAGCGGTTGGCGCCGTCTACCTTTGCCGCATCGTACAAGACAAGATCTATGCCTTGCATCGCGGTCAGGAATAGCACCATGAGGAAGCCCCAGAAATGCCAATTGTCGGCGAATGCGATCGCCCAGAGCGCCGTATGTGATTGACCCAGCAACGCCTTGTCGTAGCCAACCAGCGTCGGCAAACCAAAGCGCGGGTTATACAGATAGCGCCAGATCGTTGCCGTCACTATGCTGGGCAAGATGAATGGCAAGAAAAGAGCTGTGCGGTAGAACATCGCGCCTCGGCGGACTTTTGCCAGCAGGCTTGAGCCGAAAAGGGCGAAAACAAAAGGAACCGTGACAAAAAACAGCATCCACTGAATGTTTCTCAGCAAGGCCTCGCGGTAGCCTTGATCTTCAAAAAGCATCTCTTCGAAATTCCGCAACCCAATATATTCTGCCTCGCCAATACCCGACCAATCGGTAAAGGAATAATAAACGCCTTGGATCGCCGGGAATACGACCACAAATGCGTGCAGTCCCAAGATCGGTATCAGAAACAGCCAAGGGACGACCAAATAACGCATTACCCGATAGCGCGTCCAGTAGTCGCGGCGCCGGCGATTCGGTTTCTCCGGCAACTCCCCGTTGGCAGCAATCCGCGTTTCAGATCGCGCCAATGTATCCTGCGCCATAGGTTAGCCTTCTTTCCGTCTCTAAGTCTGCATCCGAGGTACGCGGAACTGTGCGCCCGTACGTTCACAGCTTGCGGCGAAATCAAGTGTTCCAGCCAAAATTAGCTGGAACACCTGCTTTCCATTTACTTAACGCGCCGGAATCGGTGGGATGAGCCCTTCAGCGAATTCTTCTTCGAATTCCGCCTGCATACCGGCGAGGTAGTCCTCGACCGACAACTGATCATCGTAGACTCGCACGATCTGCTCCCAAAGCCACACATTGGTACGGGCAGGCCAGAAGCTCCAGCTCGTATAACCAACATTGCCTTTTGTCGACGCCTGCCCAAACTCTTCATACAATCGGGCTTCGCGCGGGTCGGCATTCTCGAACACGTCTCCGCCATAGATCAGCGGGGCCGGCGCTCTGCCACATTGCTCAAACATCTGCGCCTGAAAACTCGTGCTGTAATAGTGGTCTAGCACCGCTGCCGCGCCATCAGGATTCTGTGTCGCGGAGCTGATGCCCCAACTCGAGCCCACACCGATGATGAAGAATTGATCTTCGGTGAATGTAGTCGGGAAGGAGAACCAATCCCATTCGTTCATATTGCCGGCCGGTTCGCCGAAAAAGTCGCGCTGGTAGTTGTCAAGCATCCAGGTGCCTTCAAAGCTCATTGCAATTTCGCCGACGCCAAATAGCGCATGCGCCGAATCGAAAGTATCGGAGAAGAAGAGGTCCAGGCTGCCCATAAACCAACCATCTTGCACGATATCCTTCAATGCCGTTATCGCCTCAACGAATACCGGGTCGGTCCAGGGACGCTGACCGGTCAAAGCTTCATAGACCTTGACGGGTCCGGCATGGTGGCTCAAGAAGACACTGACCGCCCATTCCACACAAGGCGCGCATTCGCCAAACGCCGGACCCATTATTACCAGATCCGCTTCACGAATGGCATCGGCCAAGGCGTACAATTCATCCATCGTTTTGGGAATCTCCCAGCCCTGTTCCTCAAAGACAGTCTTGTTGTAATACATAATGACTGTTTCAAGCTCTTCGGAAAGGCTGTATAGCGCTCCCTCCACGCGGCCGAGATCAAGCGCCCAGGGAGCGAAGCGATCTTCCCAGTTGTATTCATCCGCATATACATCGAGGTTCAGCAGCAATCCAGCGCTCGCCAGCTCAAGCATGAATGCCGGACCATGCGAGAAAGTGATATCCGGTCCCGCGCCACCCTGCAACGCGGTGCGCTGTGTATCCACCAGATTCGTTCCCGGCTGCAATACCACTTCTACCGTTATGTCTTCGCGCGGGAAGGTCTCTACCAACAGGCTTGACCAGCAGGCGCCGGTGTCATCGTCGCCGGCCCAGATCGTGACCAAATTGTCTTGCGCCACCGTGGCGCCGGCTAGCATTGCCAAGAATAGTACTAGAACTGTTAGAACCATGAATCTCTTCTCAAGCATTTCAATCTGCTCCTTCACATAAATTGCACAATTATCTCGCGAGGCAAATCAAACTATTGGCACTGCCAATTCTGTCTATGTGTTTTTCCTTCCTGCTTGCTGCACAGCCTCAGTTGACAAGACTTCACTTGCTTCTTCAACGGATGCGCGGCAACGCAATCAATACCAGCCAATTGAGGCGCTAATAGCGAGCATCGCCCATCATCGAAGCTACCAACGAGTATAACCAGCCAACGTGAAATGTCAAAAAAGCAGTGCGCGGCAAGAACGCGACAAAGCGCCATTGCGCGTGCCAATGTTGCGAAATCTCATTGCCAGCCGGTCCAGCTGAGATATAATCGTCCCGCGTATTAGCTGAGACGCGATGGAGGCGAGTCAATGTATCGACGCCAATTCCTGCAATTCTGCTTCGCCAGCGGCGTTGCATCGTTTAGCGCCCGAGACACCACTTGGGCGCAAGAGTCGGAAGAGAGCAGCGCGCTGCCTCTTAGCGGGTCAGTCCGATATGTTCACGATCCGGTCATCATCAAGCAAGATGACACCTACTACCTTTACGCAACCGGACACGGCATTCCCGTCAAGCGCTCGGACGATCTCTTGAGTTGGAGCACTGTGCGCGGGGGCCGGATTTTCCCCCGCATGCCGCAAGAGGCGACAGCCTATGTACCCGGCGCCAGCGACATTTGGGCGCCCGATATTTCATACTACAATGGGCGCTACCATGTGTACTATTCGGTCTCGACCTTCGGCTCAAATCGCTCGGCCATAGGATTAGCGACCAATCAGACCCTGCGCCATGACGACGACAACTACGGGTGGATCGATCGCGGTATCGTCGTCAAATCCGACTATTCCGACAACTTCAATGCGATAGACGCGAACCTTGTACTTGACGCTGAAGATGAACCGTGGCTGGCATTTGGCAGCTATTGGAGCGGCATCAAAATGATCAAGCTGGCACGCGAGACGGGAATGCAATCTGAAGCCGATACGACAATGTACAGCTTGGCGTCACGCGCGCTCCACCCTCGTGCTATCGAAGCGCCATTCATAGTTCGTCGCGGCGAATTCTATTATCTATTTGTCTCATTCGACCGTTGCTGCGCTGGCACTGGCAGCACCTACAATGTGCGGCTGGGGCGCGCTGACCAAATCACGGGACCCTATCTCGATCGTGACGAAGTCGACATGATGAATGGTGGCGGAACGCAAATAACCTTCGCCGACGAGCGCTTCAAGGGTCCAGGGCACAACGCCATCTTCAGCGAAAATGAGCAAGACTATATCGTCTATCACGCCTACGACGCGCGCCTCGGCGGCACACCGGTCTTACAAATTCATCGCTTGGAATGGGACGATACGGGCTGGCCCCATATCCCGGATTTCCAAAACAAAACCTGAGTCTGCCCGGTTGAAGTTATTGATCCCAAAAGTCCATGCTCGGGCCAACGTCGTGGCAAGCGGTTCTCCACCGCTGGCAGCGGCTTATGCGGCTCCAGCTGATGCCAATGAGCGGCGCAGGAGTATCTATTGCTTTGGTCGTTGGAATATCCCTGCTAGCCTGGTCAGCTCACTCAACCCCGGCAATCTCACAGGCAGCACAGCCTCAACCCACTGACAGACGACATGCATTACACCCGTGCGTCCGCGGCCGCACCGGGAAAGAAATACCTACAGGAACGGTCAATTGAAACCGAGAAGGAAATTACCGATTCACGCCGGCGCTACATCGCGAATCGTAGAAGTAGCCCCAAACGTGGCAGAGAACTAACAGAAAACGCCCCTCGCATTGTAACTAAGGGCGTCGTTCTTGGGAATTGATTGTAGCCCCTACGGGACTCGAACCCGTGTCTCCACCTTGAAAGGGTGGCATCCTGGGCCGCTAGACGAAGGGGCCAGCAAGCCAAGTCAGGTTACAGTAGCGCGCCTTCTAAGTCAAGATTCTTTTGCATGATCTTCGCTGGTCTCAATTGCTGGCGCTCACCATATGACCCGCGAATCGCTCGCGGTCACCCGGACGCATCAATCCAAACTGTTCGCGGTAGGATACCAGTTTTTCGATCTGCTCTGGCGGAATGGGCTTGAGACTATCGCTCACTTGCAGCGCCCGATGCAAAATAGTGGCGCTATGCTCCAAGGTCTCCAGCATGAGGTAGGCATCCCAGAGCGATTTCGCCACCGTCAAAGACCCGTGATTTGACAGCATGATCGCGTCATGTTCGCGAACCAAGTCAGTTATCGCGTCGCGGTTTTCCTTGCCTGACGGCGTCGAGTAGGGCGCGGTCGGCACCAAGCCGAGCAGCACCACCATTTCCGGAATGATGCACACTTGGAAATCAAAACCGATCAAGGTCAGCGCGACCGCAGTCGGTGGATGAGCATGCACCACGCCATTCACGTCATCCCGCTGCCGATAGCATTCCAGGTGCATTGAGCTCTCCGACGTCGGTTTCAGAGCCGCGTTAGCTTTGGTCGGCTCATCAATGCGTTCGCCAGCGAGATTGACGACGATCAATTCCTCAGGTTCCAAGAATCCCGTAGCCAATCCGCTCGGGCTGACCAGAATGCAATCCTCCGCCAAGCGAACACTTATGTTACCAGCCGTGCCATCGATTAATCCTTTCTGATACATCAATCGCCCAACACGGCAAATCAGGTCACGCGCTTCACTCTCGGATTGCGCAGATCCAAACATTATGCAATTCCTTTTTGATTGAGACTCTGTTGAAGCTGCTTATGCCGGCCGACGTCAGCCCTCACCGTAGGTTGAGTTGCGTTTATGCGCGGCAACAGTTTTCACGTCATCGCGCGCAACCTCACCATACAATTCTTCCCAGAGGGCATCCAGCAACTCCTTTTCAAATTCGACAAAATGGCAGACATCGCAGATAAATGCCATTGTATTGGGCATGCTTAACAACTGATCATTGTACACGTCGACGAAGGTAGTAGTCTGCGCGGTGCATCGGCCGACAGTGCATCGGGGACAAGCATATCCTCTGATCTTGGCATCCATTCATTCACCGTCCTAGTTCGGTATGATCCCGATAGAATTCAGCGGGAAATACCTGAACACCACCTGCCCTACGATCTTCGTCAGAGGCACGGCATTAAATACCCGCGAGTCTTTACTATTATTGCGATTGTCGCCCATAACAAAATACTCTTCTTCGCCCAACTCCCATGAATTATCACTACATCGCCGATTCGATATCCTGCAAGGTTCCAAGGTATAGGGCTCGTTCAGCTGCTCGCCATCGATGTAAATCTGCTGATCTATCAATTCTACCACTTCGCCCGGCAGGCCCACTACGCGCTTGATTAACATGATCCCGCGTTCCGCCTCACTCGGAACCAGCGAATTAAAAACGACAATATCACCGCGCTCGGGCCCTCCCAGCAAATAATGCACACGGCTGACGACCAATCGGTCGTGGCCGTAGAAGGTCGGCTCCATACTGTGCCCATCCACCAGCGAGCGCGGTATCGCCAAGTCAAACAGCACGGTGACTGCAATGACAAATACGACCGTGCTGACTATCTCGACTATGTAACCGGGCATCTTGAGGCGTGGCCGGGGCAAATCAACAGTGTGGCTGCGAAACATCCGCGCTCCTTCTAGGACCTCAGTTTGAGGCTATGACCTGCAATTCCGTCTTGCCCTTGGCTATGCAAATTATATGTTTCAACTCAACTATCGCACTTGAATCCGATTCCATCCCGGTCTAGTCGCTCACAGCGTAACAGGCGCCTAGCTTTCGACAGCGCTTCCCGCGGAAGGCTGCGCCCGCCTGCTGTCCCGTGCCCGAAAACTCAAACGTAGCGGTGTGCCCTCAAATTCATAAGCCGCGCGGATCTGATTCTCCAGATAACGCTTATACGTAAAATGTACCTGCGCAGGATCGTTAACGTGAAACAATATTAATGGCGGATCCGTCCTGACCTGCGAGGCGTACAGAAACTTGAGTCTCTTGGCGCCCTTGCCGTGGGGCGGGTGCTTTTCAATCGCCTCTCGCATCAGCCGATTAACATCCGAAGTCGGGATCCTGAAGAAGCGCGCCTCCCACACTCTGTGCGCTATCTCCAGCACCTGATGAATCCTCTGCCCCTCCAAAGCGCTTATGAACACGACCGGCGCATAGCGAACGAAATGCAATCGATCACGGATGCTCTCACTGAAAGCGTTCATCGTGAACGCATCCTTGGCGACCGCATCCCACTTGTTCACCACGATAACCAGGCTCCTGTATTCATCAATGATGTAACCGGCTATATGTTCATCTTGTTCCGTTATGCCAAGGTTGGCATCTATGATCAGCAGCGCAACATCGGCTCGCCCTATCGCCTGCATCGCTCGGATAACGCTGTACTTCTCGACGCCGGCTTCAATGCGTCCGCGCCGACGAATACCGGCTGTATCGATTAGCGTGACCCGCTCGCCGAAAAACGCGATCTCCATATCGATCGCATCGCGCGTCGTGCCGGCGACAGCGCTAACAATCGCGCGGTCCTCGCCTATCAGTTTGTTCAAAAGCGTACTCTTGCCGGCGTTCGGTCGGCCAACGATTGCGATCTTCAAATGATCGTCTTCATCCTCGTCGGCTTCGAGCTCATGGTCACCCAGTCTTAAGACCAGTTCGTCGAGCAGATCGCCGACGCCCAGCCCATGAATCGCGCTTATGCCGACAACGACATCCAGCCCCAAACTGAAAAAATCGTAGGCGTCTTGCTCGTGCTGCCTGTCATCAATCTTATTCGCCCCAACGAGCACGGGCTTGTCCGTGCGCCGTAAAATCTCGGCAATAGTCTCGTCCGACGCCGTCACACCAAACTGCGCGTCCACAACCAGTACGACAGCATCCGCGTCCGCGATGGCGATCATAGCCTGGTCGATGATTTCCGCGATAAAGTCTGCGCTGCCTTCCGCCAGAGGTGACTCATCTCGCGAGCCGGCCGGCTGGTAGACCTCTATTCCGCCAGTGTCGACAACCTGAAACGTGACCCCGTTCCAGAAGGACTCGCCATGCAAACGATCGCGCGTCGTGCCGGGGATCTCGTGCGTCACAGCCATCCGCTCGCCCACTAGCCGGTTGAAGAGCGTACTCTTGCCGACGTTTGGGCGCCCCACCAGGGCGACAATCTTCTTTCTCGACATAATGCTGATTGGCTCCACAAGCCGTCATCAATCGTACAGCATGATTGTAGTCACGCGATACAGGTTTCGATAGGGAAAACACGCCATATCAGCGCTTGCAAGATGACGACAGTTTACTGTTTAGGAAGATTCGTCGTCTTCGAGGCTGTCCAGTGAGTCGCCACCCGCCTCCAAGACCTCCGGCGAAGTAATCTCAACATTCAGCTCGGCCGGCGACAGCGATACATTTTCCTCGCTTAAATCACCCTGTGTGATGTAAATAGAGGGCGCCAAGTCATAAACGCCGGGCGCCAGGCCATCCAGGTCGACAATTACTTGAAGGCCTTCCCTCGCAAGCGTCTCCACTTGCACCACCGGTCCAGTGATGATGGCAGAAACAGTCGTCGGCACAATCGACACGACATATTCCTCAGCCAAGCCAATCTGCCCGACTTCAATACTGTCTATTTGCCGCGACACAACTATCGGAATAATCTCGATCGAGACTGTAATGTTGCTGTCGCCGCCCATGACAAACAGCTCGTCATCGGGCAATTGAATGGGCACACTGGTTACAAATCCTTCTTCGCGACCCTCCAGGCTTATCGGCGCCGTCAGAAGGGTATCCGAGATGTTCGCTAGCTGTACCGGCGCGCCGCTCACAAAGAGTGACTCCGGATCATAACTTTGATTCTTTAACGTAAAGCCTTCGGGCAGCGTCTTCAAAAGAACGTTGGGGCGCACGGCTATCTGACGAATATCATCACGCCTCGTGATTTTTACTGAAACTGCGGCGGCCTGCGGTTCAAGCTCCACAGCGTCTACCCGGTTCCCATCGGCATCGACCGCGTACAAGCGCAAATCAGATTCTATCGGATTGCGGCTCGCTGACAGGTCAAGCTCTCCCACGACTGCCACGACTTGGGATACTCTACTGGCGGCCCCGCTCACGATGACCTGGTCGATTCCCAGTTCAGGCTCATCATTCCTGAACCCCAGTGGCGGCGGCTCGGAGACTTCGATTATGATTCTTTTCTCGTGTGACTCTCGTGGTTCAAGCTCGACTGTAATCTGCGATGGCGCGACTTGAGAAACCAGCCGGCGGAAACCAGGCGAATCCGGCTGCACCAGGTTGACGATAAGCGGCACCAAATGTGTGCCCGGTCCCAGCCGTGATAAGTCCGCGCTAACCACGATATCATCATTGCGTCGTGACGATACAGTCGTCTGCGCGCCTTGAATGGTCACGTTAACCACCCGTGTCGGACTGTTCGTCATCACCGCCATAGTGCTTGGCGCCAATTGAATTGGTATGCCGTAGAAGCGGCGCTGCGTGATCGGATCCGCCGAAGTCACAGCGATATACCAAACGGCCGTAGCCAGCAATGCTGATACCGCCAGCCAAAGTAGATTGCCGGCCGTTTCGGAGCGCAGCATCCGTCGAATCATGACTGCGCCTGTTGTCTGCTGCGCGTTTGCATCCGCAGTCGTAGATCCGCTAATGCCTCACTCAGCCGCCCGCGCAACGATAGCGAGGCGTCATCAGCCGGACCATAGTAGGCGTTTAGAATGAGCCGCAGCCGTTGAGAATCAAGATCGAGTATCATGCGCCCGGCATTCGTCACCGAAATCTTGCCCGTCTCCTCGGACACAATCACGCATAGCGCATCGCCAACTTCGCTGATGCCCACCGCCGCGCGATGCCGCGTACCCAGATTGGGATTTGGCAAATTGCGACTGGCCGTGATCGGCAGTACTGACGAAGCCGAAGCAATACGCCCGCTGCGATCAATGATCACTGCGCCATCGTGCAGCTCCGTCTTCGGCCAGAACACCGTCACTAGCAGGTCAGCTGTGACCACGCTGTCCAACTTTATGCCGGTCCGAATGTACTCCTGCAAGCTGCTGTTACGCTGCAAGACGATTAACGCGCCGTGCCGCCTGTCTCCAAGCTTCTCAGTCGCCGCGCAGATTTGCTCTATGACAGACACGCGAATCTCTTGCGGCGCTCGCAAGGTGCCGATGATTGAGCCGCGTCCCAGCCGCTCCAGAACACGCCGGATTTCCGGCTGGAAGATCACTGGGATTGCAATTGCCAACGCTGTCAAACTATTCGCGATCAGCCAGCTCAACGCCTCCAGCCGGAGTATCGCCGCTACCGAGATCAACCCGATCACTAGCAGCGAAATCCCCCTAAAGAGCGCCACCGCCTGCGAACCACGAAACATGAACGTAATGCTATAAAACAGCAGCGTGACGATGCTGATATCGACGATGTCCGTCAGCTCAAGGTTTTGCAAGATTAGTAAGAGTTGTTCCACGTAATGTCTTCCACCAACTGAAGCGCCGCCTGTGGCAACCGACCAACTGAAGGTTTAGCTACTTGTATTAACACAGCCAGCCGTCATAAGTTATGACATTCTAACACCGTTCAGGGTCGCGCGCAGTCGTATGGCGTGTACTTCACTGCACAGTAGTGCTGACGTCGGGCAAGCGGTGGCGAGGAGTTCGGAAGTCTAGCTCGGCGGCTATGCCAAGAGTCGCGCCAAAATCGCCTTCTGTGCATGCATGCGGTTTTCCGCTTGTTCAAAAACTCTGGACTGCGCGCCGTCCATCACGTCGTCCGTGATCTCGTCGCCACGATGCGCCGGCAGACAATGCAGTACGATGGCCGTCGACCTCGCGTAGCGCAGCAAATCAGCGTTGACCTGAAAAGCGTCAAATTCGCCGGCCCGTTCCGCCTCTTCCGCCTCTTGCCCCATACTCACCCAGGTATCTGTGTAAATGACATCCGCATCAGCCACCGCTGCCTGCGGACGAGTATGCATTTCGAGTCTTGTCCCGTTGCGCTCGGCTAATTCATTGGCCTGGTCTCGAATCAGCGGCTTCATTTCGTAACCTTCAGGCGTGGCCACGCTGAAGTCGATGCCGAAATGCGCGCATGCCAGCGCCACCGACGCCGCCACATTGTTGCCATCGCCCACAAAAGCCAGCTTCAAGCCCGCCAACCTGCCGAAGCTCTCGCGGACAGTGAGAATATCAGCCAAGGCCTGACAGGGATGGTAGTCATCGCTCAATCCGTTGATCACGGGTACGCTCGAGTACTTGGCCAAGCCGAGCACATGCTTATGATCAAAGACCCGCGCCATAATGCCTTGCACATAACTTGAAAGTACGCGAGCCACATCGGGCACACTCTCGCGTACGCCCAAGCCGATCTCCTGCGGCCCCAGCATGATCGCACCGCCGCCTAAGTGCTTCATGCCCATCTCAAATGACACGCGGGTACGCAAAGACGGCTTCTGAAAGACCATGCCCAGCGTTTTGCCACGCAAGATCGGCTCATTGCCGCCGTTTCGCCATTCCAACTTTAAGCGCAACGCTGATTCAATTAACTCATGCAACTCATCAGTTGAGCAGCTTGCCAAATCCAGAAAATGTCTCACGTTTCGGCCAATTCACTCCGATTGATACAATTCAGGGCATACAAGAATTCACAGCCGGGCTTGCGGCGCGCGCTTGAAAACCGCCGTTTAGACGATCTCCATCATGTCGCGCCAATTCCGCCCGCTGCTCGCATTCGCTTGCAGAGGCACACGCAGCGGCTTGCCATCCGGAAAAGCCGATTCCATCGTCTCAACCACCAACTCCGTCACCGCCGGCAATTCGTCTTCTTTCACTTCCAGCACCAATTCATCGTGCACTTGCAGTATCATCATCGCATCATGGCGCGCTTCCGCCAGCCGCTCCTGCAGATTAATCATCGACTGCTTGAGGATGTCCGCCGCTGTACCTTGAATTGGCATATTGATGGCGGCGCGTTCTTCCGCGGCTGTGCTGCGACGATTGCCGTTCGACTTGATCGCCGGGTAAATCCGCCGGCGACCGTAAAGCGTCTCGGTGTAGCCGTGCTTCCAGACAAATTCCTTGGTGTCTTTGATGTATTGCTCCACACCGGGCATCCGCTCAAAATACGTCTTGATGAAAGCCTCGGCTTCAGCCAGCGTCAAATCACTATCTCGCGCCAGCCGAAACGCGCCCATGCCGTACATCAAGCCGAAGTTCACCCGCTTGGCAAAGTTTCGCTGCTCATACGTAACTTCCTCCGGTGCAATGCCATTCACCGTCGCTGCTGTCGCTTGGTGGATATCAAGCCCTTGATGGAAGGCGCTAATCAAGGTTTCATCCTCGCTGATATGCGCCATGACTCGCAATTCAATTTGGCTGTAATCAACGGCCAGCAAAGCATATCCCTCCGGCGCCACAAATGCCCGCCGCACCTCGCGTCCCAACGTCGTTCGGATGGGAATGTTCTGCAAGTTGGGATTGCTGCTGCTGAAGCGTCCTGTGGCCGAGCCGGCCTGGTTGTAACTCGTATGAAGACGTCCTGTCCGCGCATTGACCAGCGCCGGCAGCGCGTCAACATAGGTGCTCTTCAACTTCGATAGCTCGCGGTGCTCCACGATCATGCTAATAATAGGATGTGCGTCCCGCAGCGCCTCAAGAGTAGTTACATCCGTGGAGTAGCCTAGTTTCGTCTTCATCAAACCATCGGTAGGCAACTCCAATACATCGAACAGAACCATATTGAGCTGCTTTGGACTTCCAATATTGAACTTGCCGATATTGCCCGCTTCGAAAATCGTCTCTTCCAAGCCGGCGATATTCGTTGTCAAGCGCCGACACATTTCGCCCAGAAAGTCCACATCCAGCGTGACGCCCTTGTACTGCATGCTGCTGATGATGGGTATCAGCGGTAACTCCAGCGCAGTATAAAGCTGCTGGAGCTCTGAACCCTTTAGCTCGCTCTGCAATGGTTCGACCAGGCGCCAGGTCATCGCGGCATCAGCGGCGGCATAAGGCGCAGCGTCATCAATATCGACCATGTCCATCGTCGTCTGGTGCTTGCCCTTGCCAAGCAGTTGGGTGATCTCCGTCATCTGGACGTCAAGCGTCTGCGCCACCAGGGCCTTCAAACCGAGAAACTTGCTTATCGGATTCTTGACCCACTCCGCTATCATGGTGTCAAAGGCGATCGGCGCGACGTTGATGCCATATCGCCGCAAGATCATGAAGTCGTATACGGCATTATGCGCCGACTTCGCTATATTCGGGTCCTCGAGCGGTTCCCGCAACGCCTCAATCACTCTTTCCAACGGCAGCTGATCGCCAACAGGCTGCGCGAACATATCGGCTTGCCCATCCCCGCCGGCAACGCGATGACCAACCGGCACGTAATAGCCGCGCTCGCCCTCAATCGCAAGCGAAATGCCGACCAAATCAGCCGCCATTTGATCGATGCTCGTCGTCTCTGTATCGAAGGCGATCATGTCCGCGTCCCTCAACGCAGAGACCAAGTCCGCCAGTTGCGCCTCATCGCGCACGACAACGGTCTCCACCACTTCATGCGCATAGACGATGCTCGACTCAATCTCTTCGCCGCGCGCCTGTCCTGATACTCGATGCAAGCGCTCGCGAAGCGTACGAAACTCAAGATCGGAGAAAACAGCATCGACCAATCTCAGATCGAAGTCCTGGCCTATACAGGCGTCCAGGTCGAGCTCGATATCCAGGTCCCTCATGATGGTCGCCAGCTTTTGGCTCAGATATGCCATGTCCTTGCCGGCGATCAGACGATTGCGTACACGCGTTCCGATGTCGGCCAGATGCTCGTAAATCGTGTCCAGATCGCCATATTCTTTCAGCAGCTTCGTGGCCGACTTCTCACCTACGCCGGCCACGCCCGGTATATTGTCCGAGCTGTCGCCCATCAATGCCTTGAGGTCAACAAGCTGGCTCGGCTCCAGCTGATACTTCTCTCGAAAAGCAGCGACATCCATCACAACATCAGCGCCACCACGCTGAGGCAGCTGCACCCGCACATGCGGACCCAGCAACTGAAGAATGTCACGATCGCCGGTGGCGATATGTACATCCAAGCCCTGTTCCACCGCTTGCCGGCTTATCGTGCCGAGGACGTCGTCCGCTTCCATATTGGGCAGCGTCAAGCAAGGAATGTTGAACGCCACAACCAGTTCTCTTATCCTGTCAAACTGGCTCGAAAGATCTTCCGGCATTTTGACCCGCGTCGCTTTGTATTCGGGGTAGATTTCTTCGCGAGCGCTCAATCCCTCGTCAAATGTCACAGCCAGATACTGCGGCTGATAGTGCTCAAATACATCAAGAAGCGTACGGCTGAAGCCGTATACCGCGCTCGTGCTTTCTCCCGCAGACGTAGTAAATCCGCCGCGCTGCAAGGCAAAATAACTGCGATACGCCAGCGCATGGCCATCTATCAAATACAAAACCGGTCGTGTTTCCATATCACCGACCCAATGCTCTAATCTGGCTTTGTCAGCAAAAAGTATAGTCGACGCGCAGGAAATGTCACAGTAGAACTTGATCCCGCGTCATGCCCTCAAGTTTTAGCGTTGTCGACGGCTATCAACCACGGGCAAACTGCAAGAAGTTTCGCAGTTCGCGCTCGCCCAATGCCCGTCCCGGTTGAAGCACCAAATAGGCATCCGCCCACAATTCCTGCGGCAGCGCCTTGTCCTCCGAGCAAGCGATTTTGCGCGAACGCTCCATTACAGTTCGGGCGAGAACTTCAGGCGACGCTCGCCCAGGTACATCGGCGTACAAGTATATGAAGTCTTGGTGCACATCCAGGCGATGTATGCGCCAGTTCAAGCCATTAAGCTGCACTTCTAGCCAGAACACCATCTGCTCCGCCAAAGACTTGCGCAGCGCCAGCGCTGGATCCGCCACCAGCCACACAAAAGAAAATGGCTGTCTTGAGTCGGACTCGCTCGGTTCAAGGCTATCAGTTGCCGTCGCCTCCATACGTGCTCCGTTTTCGGGCACATCCGCCAGCGCCCGCAACATGCGATCGCCTTGCAGCCGAATATCACGCAATTGCCTGTCCCCGGCGAAAATCAAGGTCAGGCTGTGTCCGCCGATCGTATCTAAGGAACACAGCATGTAATCCGATTCTGAATTCGGCAAGGTTATGAACCGGATGCGAGATTGACCGCTTTCAGCGCTCCAGTCGTCGGCGATGAATCCACGCAACGCGCGGAATTCACTCAGCGCCATGTCTCCGGAGAATGCGACGATCCGATTAACTTTGGCCAATACGGTCGCGTCCGCCGTCAAGTCGCTCATCGTCCGCGTCATTGTTACCGCCAGTTGCGCCAGAAGGGGATCATTTTCGCGGCTCGATAGCGGCGCCCAAGCCGGCATCGCAGTATTAGAATTAGAGGCGGGCCGAGCTTCAGGCTCCATCTTTACTTCATCTTCTGGCCGTTCCACCTCAACTTCTTGCTCTTCCACAGCCGAAGAATCATCTACTGCCGAAGGCACGGTCGTTTCGCCGACGACTTCATCCTCCTCCATCACCGGCTGACGCTCGGGAAGGAAGCTCGGCTCCTGAATGAACTTTTCCGTTTCACGCAGCCAAGCGGGTACAGCGCCCGTACCTAGCGCGCCCGCCAACTCCCGCGTCGTATCGAACAACGACTCCATCGTCAGGTTTTCCAGCGCGGTGCTCTCGTCCAAAACCGTATTCAGCATGCGTTCAAAGGCCGCGCTATCCTCAAAGTCATCTTCATTTATTTCTCCCCTCAATGGGGACGATATTGCCTCCGGCTGTGACTCACCTCTGACTTCCGCCGCCAGCGATTCCGCCAAGTCAGAGACCGTTTCGCTTTCGCCGCCCGCGGCCACCGGCGTTTCATCAATCGCCCCGCCAAAGGCCAATGTCGTTGACGCGGCCTCATCATCCGCCTTGATGTAGCGGAAACGCACCGTATCGCTCTCGTCTTCCGGCTCTACCAGGAGTTCAAGCGCCTGTTGCGTTGCCGATTGCCCCGGCGCCGGGTTCAACATCTCCAGCGATGCTTGCAACCGCCGCCGCGTATAATTGAGTCCGCTCTCATCCTCAAATTGTTCCCCAACAAGTGACTCGATAGTCACCGTGTCTTCGCTGACGTCGTCCGCAATCTCTTCGATCTTTTGCGGCAATTTGCCATAAGCCGCCTGCAGCGAACCATCCAAAACCGGGATCAGCGAACGCGCCATCACGGGAATATCAACAACGCCTTGAACCCGATATCGCCTCGCCAATTCGTGCACAGAGTGACGATCCGGCGCCAGCACAATGGCAATGTCCGCCTGACGCGATCGAATCATTTCTATCATGATTGCTGGAGAAACGGTCAGGTTTTCCGTGTCCAGCAAGATCAGATGCTGCGGCGCATCCCGCAATTGCTCAATCGCATTGCGCACCTCCGCCACCGTCGTCACGCTATATTCGCCGAGCGCCTCCAGCGCCCGTTTGACGTCGATCGCAAACTGCACGTTGCGCGTGATCAGCATGATCTGCTTTATCGCAATGGCCATCGCAAAACCTGGGGATTCGTTCTTAGAGCCTTTTCGTAGCTTCTCTAGATTCTAGCACATCTGCGGGGACCGACCAATCAGCCGGCGCTCAGCCTGCCACAACTGCCACGGTGCTGCAATCACCGTACTCGGTTGTAAAGTCTCCGCTTACCCAACCAACTTGATTGTTAACAGCCAATCGCCACCAGCTATGCTCGCTGTTGCGCCCGCTTATCGGCGCCAGCGTCCCACTGCTCAGCACAGTTATGATCTGATAGCCCGTACTCGGTCCCGTGCGGAAGTTCAGGCCAACGTTAACCAGCGCCCTACACACCCCGTCATCCGGTATGAAAGGAATATTCCCCTGCTGCACAGGCGTGGCCCGCACTTGTGACGGCGTTTCACGTACGACCACTCTGATCTCGTCCGGCTCGCTGACCACCCGTCCACGATACGCCACTGCCCGCAATGTGATCGTACCGATATCACGACGCTGCGGTGTATAGTTGAGGACCGCCGGCAAGGACAGATTCCCCTGCAGCGATTCAGACGAAACCGTCCGAACGATCTGGTCATCGACAAATAACTGGACACGATTTACGCCAATGCTGTCCGCCGCCAAGACAGAAACCAGAATCGCCTCGCCGATGACAAATTCGCTGTCATCGCTGGGCGAATCAATCTGAATTGTTGGCGGTCCAGATGGCGCCGCGGTCGCCGGAGTCTGGTCGGCTTCAACCGACCTGCCCTGAAGGTTGCAGCCACTCAAGAATATGCAAATCCATAGTGACAGTACGCTCCGCCAAAGAACACGATTTGTGCGGCGACCCGACGCTCTCATTAACCGGCGACGATAAGCAGCGGATCCAACTGAGGCTCCAGCAGTGGCAAGCGCGCCTGCATACTCCAGGGACCCGTCCAGGTGATTTCTACCTGCGCCAGCCGGCCTGTCAAGTCGCCCTCAGCTTCAAAGAAGACCAGCTTGTTCTGTGGCGTTCGTCCGCGCCATCTACCCTTTTGCTTATCTTCGACCAGCACTTCCACCCGCTCACCAAGATGCTTGGCGTTTATCTCCGCCACCACGCTCGCCTGCAACACCTCGAGCATCCGAAGTCGTTCGCGCTTTTCATCGTCCGGCACGTCATCGTCCATGCGCCGGTCACTGACCGTCTGCGGCCGCGGACTGTATCGCGCCAGATGAGCTTTATCAAGCTTGAGCTCTTCCAAAATCCGATACGTCGCCATGAATTGCTCGCCTGTTTCGCCGGGGAAGCCCACGATAATATCTGTGTGGATCGCAACGTGAGGAATGATTCTTCGGATCTTCGCCACCAGCTTGCGATATTGATCGGCAGTATAACCGCGCCGCATTCGCGCCAATACCGTATCGTCCCCGGCTTGAATCGGTACTTCAATATGCGGCATAACCCGCGGCAACTCCGCTACTGTCTTGAGCAGCTTATCGGTCATCCAATTGGGATGGCTCGTCAAAAAGCGAATCCTCTCGATACCGACTTCTTCCGCGGTACCGTGCACAATATTCAGCAAATCGGCCAGATCAGGCCCATCTGCAATGTCCTTGCCATAACGATCGACGATCTGCCCAAGCAACGTCACTTCCTTCACGCCCTGCGCCGCCAGGCTGCGAACCTGCGCCACAATCTCGCCAACGCGCCGACTGCGCTCAACGCCACGGCGAAACGGTATGATGCAGAAGGTACAAGCATGAGAACAACCGTGAACAATCGGGACGTGCGCGCTCACCAGCTTACCGCGCTCATGCAAGGGCAAGATCAGCTCGCCATCTTGCAGCGCATCGCGTTCGTCGCGCGCCTTCGCCTCCAACTCAAGCACATCGGCCTCGTCCATCCGTTCCTTGAGGAAACTCACCATCGGCGCCGGATCGGATGGCGGCATGAAGACATCAACAAAGGGCAATCGCTTGCGCATCCAGAGCGGATCGCGCACACTCACCATGCAGCCCATCACGCCAATTACCTTATGCGGATGCGCCTGCTTGATCTTGTTAAGTAAATGCAGGCGACCAAGGCCCTTGTCTTCGGCGCTCTGCCGCACGACGCAGGTATTGACGACCATGATATCGGCATCTTCGCCCTGCAGCGCCGAGCAATGCCCCAGCTTCTCCAGCTCGGACGCCAGCAATTGCGAGTCGGCCACATTCATTTGACAGCCGAGTGTCCAAATATGATATTGCATGGATTCTGTCTTTACGCGCTTCTTTACTGCGCGGTAATTCTAGTCGATACGGGCAAGGCGGTCAATGTAGGCCTGCCGACCTCAACTGAGCCTTGGTTGTCGAGGCAGCCCGCCAATTTTATTGCCGCAGCTACCAGTCAGGCAAACCGCGCCATCCACGGGAGTGGTGAATACTGTTGATATAACAACTTCGACCTTGCCATCCAAAAACCTCTGTGCTCTCTGTGTCTCTGTGGTGAATCCCCCTTATGGAATCCGGAATATGTCCTGTGTCTTTGAAATTCACCGCTCCCCATCCACTGGCCTATGCTATCCCGCTACGCCCATACAATCTTCTGCGGCACAAATGATGTGTGCAGATACTCGTGAAAGGGCAAGATACGCACCGAGAAGCCAACATTGCCGGTCAGGCGGAAAACATGTTCAGCGGTGAATGTATAAACGCCGCTGCCGTTCTCGTCTTGAATCCGCATGTCAACCGACTTCCCTTCCCGTATGTTGCCGGCGCTGTCCAACATGCCGTAATAGAGCTGCGCCTTGACATCTTCAGGCCGCAGGCTGCCCAAAACGACGCGCGCATGGATATCCGTTCGGCTGCCTATTTCCACATCGCCATCGCGAATGTCCACATCCAATACCTTGACTTCGTGCCACACCTGCTCCAGATTCTGTCTCCAATCGACGAACGCCGCCGTACCCTCGAAGTTGCCTTCGCTCATCGCCTGGCTGACAAGATAGCGCGGCAGGTAAAACCCATCGGCGTACTCTTGTACCATGCGATGCGTATTGAAGAAGGGCGCCAACTCCGTCATGCTGCATTTGACCCGACGGATCCATTCGCGCGGCAAGCCATCTCGCGCCTGTCGGTAGAACAGCGGCACGATGTCCTTTTCCAGCAGATTGTAGAGCGCCTGGCTCTCGACGTAATCTTGATGCGCCCATTCGTCTTCCGTATACTCCTCGCCGTGGCCGATCGACCAGCCCACATCGGGCGAATAAGCCTCCGCCCACCAGCCGTCAGGTATGCTGCAATTCAAGCCGCCGTTGTAAATGACCTTCATCCCGCTTGTGCCGCTTGCTTCCTTCGGCCGCCGCGGATTATTCATCCACACGTCAACTCCTTGCACCATATACCGCGCCACATTCATATCGTAATTCTCCAGAAATACGATTGAATTGCGGAAGTCATGATCGCGCGCCACGTTGACGATCGTCCGGATGAACTCCTTGCCCTCGTTGTCATGCGGATGCGCCTTGCCGGCAAAAATAAACTGCACCGGTCTATCCGCATCGGTCAGCATCCGCCGCAAACGGCCCAAATCGCGAAAGATCAAGGTCGCCCGTTTATACGTTGCAAAGCGCCGGGCAAAGCCGATTGTCAGCGCGTCCGGATTCAGCACCTCATCAGCCCCTTCAATCTCCGTTTGGGACACACCGCGCCTCTGTAACTGCAAGCGCAGGCGATCGCGAGCGAAGGCAACCAACCGCTCTCGGCGCCGTACGTGAGTGCGCCACAATTCAGCATCCGGGATAGTCTTCACACCTGCCCAGATCTCCCGCCGGGATTCTTCCGAGCGCCAGCCAGGATCCAGATACCGATCAAACAGCTGTGCCATCTCCTGGCTGACCCAGGTCTGCACGTGCACTCCATTTGTGACCGCGCGTATCGGCACTTCATGTTCCGGCACACCAGGATAGACCCAATTCCACATCGCTCGTGACACCGCGCCATGCAATTGCGCTACGCCGTTCGTTCCTGATGACAGATTCAGAGCCATCACCGACATGGAGAATAATTCGTAGTGACCCATTTTCTCGCGCCCGAGGTCAAGAAACTGATCGCGCGTCAGCCCTAGTTCTCCCATTAAATCGGTGAAATGCTCGTCTATGAGATCAAAACCGAATCGTTCCAGGCCCGCCGGCACAGGCGTATGCACTGTAAAGACACTGCTCGCCGCCGTCAACGCCTTGGCTTGATCGAATGTCAAGCCATCGTCATGCATATGATTGAGGATGCGCTCCAGGAGCAGAAAAGCCGAGTGCCCCTCGTTCATGTGAAAGATATCGGGCATGATGCCCAAGGCGCGCAACAGCCGCACGCCGCCTATACCCAGCAGGATTTCCTGCCGTATCCGCGTACGCCGATCGCCCCCGTAAAGCCTGTCCGTTAGATTGCGGTCTTCCTCGCGTACATTCTCATCAAGATTGGTGTCCAGCAAATACAATGAGATGCGACCAACCTGAACTTTCCAAATCTGCGCGACTAGATCTCGCGCCGGCAAAGGCACGCAAATCTTGATGGGCGATCCGGCCTCATCTGTCTCAAGCTTGACCGGCAGATTTACATAGTCATTGATGGGATATGACTCTAGTTGGAATCCGTCCGCGTTAAGATATTGCTGGAAGTACCCCTCTTGATACAAAATACCCACCCCGACCAGCGGGACGTTCAAATCGCTGGCGCTCTTCAAATGATCGCCGCTGAGCACACCCAAGCCGCCTGAGTAATTCTGCAGGCACTCCGTCAGCCCGAATTCCATAGAAAAGTAAGCGATCGTCGGCTGCTCTTCCAAATGACCATACTGCTTGCCAAACCAGGTGTCGTCGGCGCGCATATATTCATCAACACTGCGGCAAACCCGGGCATAATGAGCCATAAATGACGTATCGTCCACCAGCGCATTCAGCCGGCCCTGATCCATAAGACCCAGCATCCATTCCGGGTTGTGATGCGTCTCCTCCCAAAGATCAGGGTCCAGCCGCCGAAATAGCGAAATGGCTTCGTGATCCCATGCCCAGCACAGGTTGTAGGTCAGCTCGTGCAATCTTTGCAACTGAGCGGGAAGTTTCGGCGCTACATTGACGCTTGCTACCGGTTGTACCATCGTGAAGGCTCCCTTGTTGATAGCGATCAATCTGTATTACAAACCTGTTATTGTATCGCTTATTTCGCTGTTTTCCACAGCAGATATCAAGGTCATCACCTGAGTTCAGCACCGACCCGGTCGCGGAAACATGGTCATGTTTCACAATATACAACTAGAGCTTACTGGCTAATACGAGCATACTACTTCTAACTGTATATTGAATATGATACGATATGATTATGATCGCTTTACTCGCTTTGTCTGCTCAACAGATGAGGAGATCACATGCTGAAGAAACAGTACCTGAAAAGCCGAGGCGCCTGCAAAGTCACCTTCTATACGTCGCCCGAAATCGATGCTGAGAAGATCGTCCTGGTCGGAGATTTTAATGAGTGGTGTCTCGAAACCTCCCCGATGACGTCGCTAAAGGACGGACGCTTCAAAGCTACTGTCGAATTGCCGAGAGACAGCATATATCAATTTCGCTACTTCATCGACGACAGCAAATGGGACAACGATTGGGCGGCCGATCACTATGTGCCGAATCCCTTCTGCGGAGAAAATTCCGTGGTTGAGGTATAAGTCCTATGCTGAAAAAGCGTTTCATCAAGAGCCGCAACACCGTCCAGGTTACCTTTTATACAGCCAAGGCTATCGGTGCGGACAGTATTTGCCTGGTTGGGGACTTTAACGATTGGGACGAAACCGCTACACCCATGACGCCGCTCAAAGATGGGCGCTTCAAGGTCATGCTTGAGCTTGAGCCGGAATGCGACTACGAATTTCGCTATCTCGTCAACGGCGATGAATGGCATAACGATTGGGAGTCGGAGCGCTACGTGCCCAACCCCCACGGCAGCGAAAACTGCGTCGTCAGCACCTGAGTCAATTTACAGGTCACCAATTGGGAGACCTGCTTCATTCTCTCAACCATTCATCCGATCGCGCCAGGATACCAGTGTCTCTATCTTGCCGTAATCCGGCGGAACGGCTGTCATCATTATGAAATGTGTGCAGCCGGCTTCGGCGTAGGCATCGAGATTGTCGGGGATGTCATTCGCCAGGCTGAGCGAGACAGTCCGTTCAATCGCTGCCGGGTCCCGCCCTCCTTTCGTGCACCAATCGTCGAGAACTCGACATTTATGCGCATAAGTCTCCGGCGGACCAAAGCCATTCCACAAGTCCGCATGTTGCGCCGTCAACTTGAGCGTGACTTTCTCTCCGCCTCCGCCGATCATGATAGGAATCGGATTGCGAACGGGCGGCGGCAATTCCTTGCCCATGCGCTCCTTGATGATTGGCAGCGCCTCACCCAAATCACGCAGCCGGCTGCCAGCGGTGCCAAACTCGTAACCAAAGTCTTCGTAGTCCTTCTCAAACCAACCGGCCCCAATGCCCAAGATCAGACGTCCGCCGCTGATGTGGTCAACCGTGTTCGCCATCTGCGTCAAAAGAGCTGGACGGCGATAACTGTTGCACGTGACCAAAGTGCCGATCTCCACACTTGACGTCAGCATGGCAATCGCTGTCAGCAAGGTCCAGCCTTCAAAATGATTGTTGTTGCCATCACCGTACAGCGGAAAGAAATGATCCCAATTCCAGATTGAATCCACTCCAGCCGCTTCTGTGGCTTTGACCGCCTCGGCATAGGTCTCGTAACTTACATGCTGCGGATGCAATTGCACCCCTACTTTGATCTTGCCCATCTAGTCACCTCTACCTTCTTCCCGTAGCGAATTCAACATCACTGCCGGCCGGCACAGTCATGTTGCTGAAGCGCGCGAAACTCTCGTGCGTGCAATCTGAACCCACGACCGAGCCCGCGCCAATGTTGAATCCCGGCGGAATACGCGAGTTCTTGCCAATACTAGTGATCTTCAAGTCACCCATGTCTTGCCAGGAGCCAACCCGCGCGTTTTTGCCGATGACAGCGATCTTATCGACCAGCGCCCGTTCAACGTGCGCGCCCGCCTCAACGTATGCATCGTTTAGAATCACCGACTCGCGTATCACCGCGCCCGGACCAATGAAGACACCCGGCGACAATACCGAGCGTTCGATTACGGCGCCCGCCCCGATGACCGAGCCATCGGTTATCATGCTGTCGACTATCCGTGTATCCGCGCCGATACGGACCGGCGGCCGCTCTTCACTGCGCGTATGAATGACCCAGGTGCGATCGTTCAGATTGAGCGATGGCGGACTCGAAAGCAAATCCATATGCGCTTCCCAAAAGGCGTCTATCGTACCCACATCGATCCAGTAACCGCCGTAGGGATAGGCATATATGTTCATGCTGTCCGCCACCATCTTCGGCAGGATATCCTTGCCAAAATCGTGATCGGACTCCGGATCTTGCTGGTCTTCGTTTAGTACCCGTTCCAACACCGAATAATCGAAGACATAAACTCCCATATTCGCCAGGTTGCCCGGCGGCGTTGGCGGTTTCTCGATGAATTCAACGACACGATAATCCTTGTCGGTATCGACTATGCCGAACCTGCTCGCCTCGTCCAATGGCACACGTATGGTGCAAACGGTGGCGTCCGCGCCCTTGTCCCGATGATATTGCGCCAGCATATCGTAATCCATCTCATAAATGTGGTCGCCAGACAAGATCAAGACGAACTCGGGCCTGCCCTGTCGCACGAAGTTGAGATTCTGCGCCACAGCATCAGCCGTCCCGGCATACCAGTCCGTATCGAAACTGCCCTGAAATGGTTGCAGCAGACGCACTCCGCCGGTGAAAGACCGGTCCAGGTCCCAGGGACGCCCTCGGCGAATATGATCGTTAAGACTATGCGGACGGTATTGCGTCAAGACAAGCACATCAAAGATGTTGGAGTTTACGCAATTGCTCAACGCGAAATCAATAATTCGATACTTACCGCCAAAGGGCACCGCCGGTTTGGCGCGCTTTATCGTCAAAACGCCCAAACGTGTACCCTTGCCGCCTGCCAAAATAATCGACTTGATTTTCACACTCTACTCCATTTCTAATAGGACCCGTTTCTCAGCCTGCTCGCTCATGGTCAATTCTCGCGGCTCCGCGCCCTTGCGCAAGCCTGCTCATATAACTCAATATATTCTCCGGCGCTTTTATGCCAACTGAAATCGATCTTCATTCCGCGCTCTTGCATCCTTCGCCAGGCATCCGGCCGCTGCTGATAGACATCCAGCGCCCAGTTGAGCGTCCCCTCAACCGCTTGCGCCTCCTGCCATTGAAAGACGAATCCGGTACCCGCATCGGCATCGGCGTTGTCATAGTTGATGACCGTATCCGCCAAGCCGCCAGTCTCACGCGCCAGCGGCAGCGCGCCATAACGCATCGCCATCATCTGTCCCATGCCGCAAGGTTCAAAGTGGCTGGGCATCAAAAAGATATCACAGCCAGCATAGATCTGCTGCGCCAGGGCGCCGTCAAATTGCAGAAACGCCGTAACCTTGTCTCCAAAATCCTGGTCCAGTTGCCAGAAAGCTCGCTCGATTTCGGCTTCGCCCGTGCCAAGCACGACCAATTGCATATCGCGCGCGCCAAGTACACTGCGCAAGGCGGGCAGCGCCAAATCAAATCCCTTCTGCGCCGCCAGCCTGCTTACCACCCCCACCAAGGGAGTTTCCTCCCGTACCGGCAGCCGCGCGTACGACTGCAAATGACTCTTGTTGACCGGCCGCGCGTCGACAAAATTGTCGCTGTCATAATTCTGTACCAGCTTCGGGTCAGTCGCCGGATCCCATAAGTCGCAATCCAGGCCGTTCAAGATGCCGCGCAAATCTGCCGCTCGCTGTTCAATCAGCGGCGCCAGCTCATAACCTGCGTAAGGATATTTGATTTCCTCCGCATAGCGCGGGCTGACCGTCGAAACCATATCACTGTAAGCGATCCCGATTCCTAGCAAGTTGTCGCTCAAGCCAAGCGCGGCCAATTCCGGATCGTGACGCCCATGCACTCCCGAATGCCACAAAAATCCACCGGCGTGATTGCCTTGATAAGCGATATTGTGGATGCTGATGACACTACCCAGTGACGACCACAGGTCCTCGCTACCGTGCTCCCGAATCATGAATGGCAGCAGGCTCGTATGCCAGTCATTGACATGAACACAGTCGGGAAACCAACCTACCCGCTCGTCCAATTCGCCTAAGGCCGCCATCAGCGCTTGATTGAAATAGACGTAGCGCTCCATATCCCAATTCCAGTGGCTGTACACATCGCCTTCCAGTCCGAAATACGGCGGCGATTGCAGCAGATAGAAGGGAATACCCGCATGCTCAGAGGCGAATAGCCTCACAGTGTTTACGCCCAGTCGATGGGGAAAGTCGAAACTAAGAAGAGGCTCAAAGACAAATTGCTTGTGATCGATGAATCCATAACCCGGCAAGATGACGCGCGCGTCCACGCCGGCCTGATGCAGCGCCGCCGGCAATGATCCCATCACATCCGCCAAGCCGCCCACTTTGGCAAAAGGCGCCGCCTCCGCGCTAGCCAGCAACACTCGCATTATCTGTCTAGACTCCCCGATGTTTTCCGTCAGCGATTTTAGCCCAACATCCAGGCAATAGATACATTCAGCTGCCCAACCGCGTTGCCAGTCATTTATGCCTGTGCTAGTATTCCAATGTTGCCTCTCAAACTCTCGGGTACTCGAAATGATCCAACGTCAGCGCCCTCAGCGACAGCTGAATTTCCTGCCGCAGCTTGTATTTCTCACACTTACTTTCATCGCTGCCGTTAGCGGAACTTACCTCGCGCTGCACCTCTTTGGCGGCCAAAACGATTGCAGCGCGATCCCGGAAATCATCACCGTGGAAGTCATTATCACCGCCACGCCATTGCCGACCAAATTCGCCACTGTTGCTCCGATCAATGCGGGTCGCGCGCAAGTAGACTTGCCCGCCGATATCGCCGCCGAGGCGCGAGACGGTCAAACCGGCGCTATCGACCCCAACGCTTTGGGCGCCCGCGATGGCGCCCTTGGCACACCGACCGTGTCTATTGCCGGCGGTCCCGTCTTCAATTCGGCTTGCGAGTTCTATAACGTCCTGGCGGGCGACTCCGCTTATTTCATTGCGCTGCGCAAAAATGTCGAATTGGCTGACCTCATGCGCGCAAACGGATTCACTATCGATACCGCCGCAAACCTGCAAATCGGCCAGAGGCTGCTCATTCCGCACATCGGCTGCCGCGTAGACGAACGAACCGGCGAGCCTATTCCCGACGCGCCAATCGCAACCGCAGCCCCGCTAGTCGCCGCCACCAGCACACCGGTGACATCGCAATTCGAAATCATCGAGGTCGAGGGTTTGGGTGATATCACCGCCGAAGCCGTACGCTTGCGGAACAACGGCGGGACAATCAATATCAGTGACTGGACATTGTCGGATTCCGCCGGGAATACCTTCACCTTCTATAACATGCTGCTCTTCCCGCAGACGAGCGTTGTCCTCTACACGCGCAGCGGAACGCCAACGGCGGACGCGCGCTTCTGGGGCCGGCAAGAAAGTGTCTGGGAAGCTGGCGAGGAGTTAACACTGCGCGACGCCGAAGGGCGCATCCTGCAAACCCTTGCCCTGCCCGTAAGCGACCCCGGCCCTTAACCCCCGGGAATGGTTGAATGCTGATGGATCGCTGGCGCCGCATAGTCGACCACCTGCTGGGCGAAGTCATCGGTGATGGCGATATCTCGCATTTGCCCGGCGCGGGAAAACCCCTGCAGCTGGACGACGACCCTCACACACCGGGCGATCAGCGCGCCGCCCTAAAGATCATGCAAGACCATAACGTATCCCCGGAGTGGATAGCGGCGGGAAAAGCTCTGGAGCAAAACGAAGAGAGGCTGTTAAGCGAAATCGCCGCCATTGCGCGGCGATATAAAGACGCATCAAACGGAGAATATTACAATGTGCCGACCACTTGGTCAAAATTCCTGCTGAAATTCCGCGCAAAGATCGAACGGCACAATCGGCAAGTCCTTCTGTACAATCTGAAGGCGCCTAAGGGCATACAGCACAAGCGAATATTAGACTGCGACGCGCTAATAGCGCGCGCCCTGCAATCAATAGAGCAGCAAGATTAAGCCTTGGCGGCTATGCGTTTTCCGCTTGATTTGTCTCTTCGCTCTTGCCCTTGGCGCCTTCCTGCAAGCCCTTGCGGAAATTCGCCACTGCCGATCCCAGCTCTCCGCCAATGCGGGATACACGACCGACACCGAAAAGCAAAACGACTATAACAAGGATGATAATCAGTTCAGTTGGTCCCAAGCTACCCATCTAAAACTCCTGTTCTCGCTTCAGAGCCTGGCGCCATTGTAACACGCTTTGCCTGTTTATCGACATGTAATATCGCAAGGGCGCTTCTCGTCTCGATTCGGAGCGGACCTACGCTTGCCGAGGCCGTGCTATACTTGAGCCAGCGCAAGAGCTTAACGAGAAGTCGCCTATGCAAGACACATCCGCGCTCGGCAGCATTCCAATATTTGCCGGCTTGAGCCAGCCCCAGCTTCAGTGTCTGGGCGACTCCATGCAGCAGCACAGCTACCGCGCGGGCGAAGACATCTTTGTTCAAGGCGCGCCGGCCGATGGGATGATCCTCGTGCTCACGGGCCAAGCCGTCTTGTTTCACAGCGACGCCGACGGCAGTCAAACCCCGCTGGCAACGATCGCCGCAGGCCAAAGCATCAACCAGGAAGCGCTCTTTGGCGAGGCGCTGCAATCCGCTACCATTCGCGCCGCCCAGCCAACGACCTTGCTCAAACTAAGCCGCGCCGCCTTCTCACAGCTCCTCGACCAACACGTGGACATCCGCTCTGCCCTCAGCGCAGATACCGCGGAACAGCCAGACGCTCTCATCAATCCCAGCTTCGCAGAACAGCGCGAAGACGAAGAAATCCTCATCCAAACGCATCGCCACTGGTGGTCATTCATACGGACCGCCTGGCTGCCTCTCTTGCTGATGCCCGCTATGTGGCTCGGCGCCGTCTTGCTTGAGGGTCAAGTCCTTTCGCTTGCCCTGCTCCTGCTTTCAATCGCCTTGCCCGGTCTTGCCTTGATCTACTTCTACATCGAATGGCGTAATGATTCCGTCATAGTCACCGACCAACGCATCATCCGCATTACTCGGACGATCCTGGCTCTGCACCGTCAGGTCACGCAGGTCGGCTTGGAAAGCGTTCACGAAATAAACTTCGATATCCCGTCCTACGATCCCTTCGCCCGCCTTTTCCGCTACGGGACCGTCATCGTGAAAACGGCTGGGGCGCAAGGCAACCTTGACCTGCCGCTGATGCCTAATCCCGAAAGATTCCAGAAGCTGATCATGGAAGACCGGCAGTACTTCGAAAACCGCCAGGCTCAGCGCCATCACAAACTGGTACGCGCCGAGATGCAGAGCTGGCTGGCTGGCGAGCCATCAACTGACGAACCGACCGCCTCCATCGACCAGTCGCCTCGAGCGCTGCCGGGCAGCAATGGCTATCTCAGCGCCAAAATTCAAATGAGCAATGGCGATATCGTCTTGCGCAAACATGTCAGCGTCTGGGCCCAGCACACCGCCCTGCCTCTGCTGATTATTCTCGTCGCGCTGGCCGCCTTGATTCTGACCTTCTCGCTCGTCAGTCCCGATCTGCGCATCATCACTTTTCCAGCGGCTATGGTGGCGCTGCTGGCCGGCTGCATGACATATTATTGGCTGGATTGGGACTGGCGCAACGACGTCTACATCATCTCCGACGACACCGTCACGCTGGTGCACAAGCGACCATTTTTCCTGCAAAATCTGCGCGACCAAATCCTCGTCGAGCGCATTGACAACGTCGAGTCTGTGTCGACCGGCTTCTTCGCCATGCTCTTGAAATACGGCGATGTGCGCATGTCTCTGGTCGGCGCGGACGAGCCTAAGCACTTTATTAAAGTGCCCAACCCACAGGCGATTCAGCAAGAAATCTCGCGGCGGCAGCACATCAAAGCCCAACGCCGCGCCCGCTTTGACGCCCAACAGCAGCAGCAAATGCTTGGCGAATACCTTGGAATGTCACCGGCGGCAAATGACAGCAGAACGGCAACAGATGGCGGTGGACTGGCAATAAATGGCGGGAATTCGGCAGCGAAAAGCCATATGCCTCCAGACGGTAAACTCGCTCCTGCGACGCAGGCCGCGCACAATCCGGATCGCAATCGACCGCCGCGTTTGCCGGGGAAACTCCTGGCGCCACCGCCGCAGCAACAAAATCCAAACTTTGACCTGAGCGGCAGCCGTCGCCCGCAGCGTTTCCGTCGCGACGAAACAAGCTGAAGCCTATCCAGCGAAACGGATGCGCCCGAACTGTCTCAGAGGTCGACGCGCATGTGCCACAGCTCTCGCTTTATATTGAACTGATGATATTTGAGCAGGCCGTTGACGATGTAATCGTCGCGCGGGTGCTCAAAGACTATGGTCGCGCGGTTGTGTCGCGAGACCAAGTTTCCAAGCAGCGCTTCGGCGAATGGACCATGGTCGATTTCCGGTGACGCGAAGAGCCAGGCGCGTATATTTCCGAAGCTCACAGCGCTTTCCTGCCAGCATGACGCCAGAATATCACCGCTAGCTCGGTCGCGGATCACCAGTCGCTCAATGCTGTTGAGAGAGAGAAGATCCCGCAGTTGTTTCCAGAATGGTGTGTGGAAGGCGGCTTTTTGCACCGGCTTGAGCCAGCCGAGCCCGCCACGGTTATTGGGACGGGCAGCCCGCGCCAAGGCGAATTCGGCCTGCCATTCGCTGGGGCGGCGCCGCGAAACTTGATAGTCGCTGGAGCTTGCGAAGGGAGCGCTATGAAATCCGCTGCGACGCCAGACACGCCAAGCCCGCTCATGAATAAAGCCGTGACTTTCGTACAGTCGCTGCGCCGGGACATTGTCGTGGTTGACCTGCAAGATGATGCGGGCAGCACCCCGTTTACGGATCATTTCCAGGCTAGCCCGCATTAATTCGTGGGCGATGCCGCGCCGCTGATAGTCAGGATGAACCGCGACATTAGCCAAGATCCAGGTTTCGCCCAGCGCCGCCAGATAGCTCGCCGGATAAACCGAAACGTTGCCGACCAACTTGCCATCCATGATATAGACAAATCCAAGGCTGATGCCGAGCGCCAATTCATTCATGCGCGCGATCAGCTTCAGTCCATAGCCCATTTGGCTCAGAAAGCGCATTTCGCGAATGGCGGACCGGCCGCTGCTATCCATCGAATCGGAAAATACCAATTCGATTAGATCTGCCAGCGGACGGAGATCGGCGCGAAGGTTAACCGGCCGTACACCGTCAGCCACCGGCGGACGCGCAGCAATCGCTCGGACGTTGATTCTAGTCACGAAAACACTTCCTCGCGGGCAAGCCAGCCGCCATTGCGTGAATGCCTCAGGCTGGCGGCAGACCCGCATAACGTACGATAAAGCCTAATCCCTTAGTAATACGTTGTCAAGCAAGGTCGGGAGTGGTGAATACTGTTGATATAACAACTTCGACCTTGCCATCCAAAACCTCTGTGCCCTCTGTAGTATCTGTGGTGAATCCCCCATATGGAATCCGGAATATGTCCTGTGTCTTTGAAATTCACCACTCTCGCAAGGTCGCTTGCGCTGCGGAAGCACGACGGTCCGCGCTTGCCGACTAGACAAGCTCGCCTTGTCGAATAGACTATAATTGTATAGAACAGTGAAGCATCAAGCGGCACACGTCGCAGCATTCGCTGAAATGAAGGAGACAGTGGATGACCTATAGAGCAATTGGCGGACGTCGACAACGCAGCTCCGCCTGGCAATGGAGTCTTATTGGCTTTATACCGGGTCTATTCTGCGGTGTAATTGTGATGTTTGCCGTTCTGCTAGAAGGTACGCTGCCACAATACTTCTTGCCTACCACGGAGCCGCGAGTGATCGAGAGGCAAGTGGTGATGACGGCGACGGAAGACCCAAATGCGCCGACTGTGGCGCCTCAATACATTGTGGTAACCGCCACCGCCGATCCGGCCGCCTCCGGCCAAGTCGTAACCATAGCCCAGCCGACCCCGATTCAAGCGGCGTCAAACGAAATCGTGTCGGTGCAGGTGCAGCCGACTGATGTACCCACCGACATACCGGCGATTCAAGCCGCGACGCCGGCGCCAACTGACAGCGTTCCCGAAGTGCTGATCCTGATTCGCAGCCTGTCCGTCAGCATCCCCGGCGGAACGATAACCATGGGTACATCGCCGGTGGAAGTGACGGAGGCTGTCAACGAATGTACGCGCGATGGCGGTTTCTGCGAAGCGAGTTACGCCTTCGATTCCTACCCGGCGCATGAAGTCGCGGTCGATACATTCCTGATAGAAATCACCGAAGTGACCTTCGACCAGTACGTCGCATTTCTAAATGTGCGCGGTGCCGATACACATATAAACGGCTGTGCCGGATTCCCCTGTATACAGACGCAGAACGAAAGTCCAGACGCCCCTATCATTTACGATGGCGCCAACTACAGTATCGGTACAGGATTGCGACCTCACCCGGTATACGGTGTCACCTATTATGGAGCGATGGAATACTGCGAGGCGATCGGCCGGCGGCTGCCTACCGAAGCGGAATGGGAACGGGCCGCCCGCGCCGATGACGACCGGATTTTCCCCTGGGGAAACCGCTGGGATAATGCTCTGGCAAAAACCAATCGCCCGCTGGATACGGCGCCTGGTTCCTTCCCGGTAGGGAGCTATCCGAGTGGCGCAAGCTTCTACGGCGTGTACGACATGGCGGGCAATGTCGCCGAGTGGGTGAGCGATTGGTACGGCGAGCGTCACTATGAAGAACGGGCGAATCAGGGCTCCGCGACGAATCCCACTGGTCCAGTGGCCGGTCAACTCAAAGTGTTGCGCGGCGGATCCTGGAATAGTATGCCATTTTTCAGTCGCGCAGCGCATCGTCAGGCGGAAGATCCGAAGTCATATCAGCGTTGGGTCGGTTTCCGCTGTGTCGAGGATCCGCCCAATTTAGCCGTCATTGGCTCAACTAATCTGAATCCAGCGACATTGGGCGTAGACGTCCCGGTTGAGCAGCCGCAAGCTGAGGCTGTCACTAACGCGCAGCCGACGCAGCCGCCACCGCCGGAAGCGAGCCGCGCCGATGACAGCGGCACATCCAATTCAGCCGGCTAAGCCCGGCAAGGAAGCAAATCAATGAATGGTGACTACGTCCTGGTGATAGGCTCGGCGGTGCTGGAGATTAACGCTCGGCCGATCGCAGTCTTGCAACCGGGCATACGGCAAACAGGACATATCTACCAATCAGTTAGCGGCGTGGCGCGCAATATCGCTGAGAATCTGGCGCGCCTGGATATCGAGACGGTCCTGCTATCCGCCGTTGCCGATGACGACATCGGGCAGCATGTGATTACGCATTCGAGCCTGGCGGGCGTAGATTGCGGCCATGTCTTGCGCGTTAGCGACGCGCGCACCGCTACAGCAGTGTTGCTGTATCAATCGGAAGACAATTGCACACGCGTCGATGATCTTGGCATCGCGGAAGCGCTTGACTCCGATTATTTGCTTGAGCATGAGTGGCTTTTCGAAAATGCAGCTTTGATCGTCATGGACGCCACGCTTTCAGAAGAGGCGATGGATACGCTCTTCGAGCTGGCGGCTCGCTACCAGGCGCGCGTCTGCGCCGACCCTACAGCGCCGCGACTGGCTAGCCGCCTCAGCAAGTACATCGCCAATCTATATCTCATCGTGCCGAATGCGAGCGAAACGGCAGCGCTCTGCTCGCTTGATGAACCGGCAACCGATCGAGAGTCCGCCATCGGAACAGCTCAGCGCCTGGTCAATATGGGCGCGAATATCGCGGTGGTAACCTTGGGCGAGCGCGGCTTGGCCTATGCTGATAGCAGCGGCGGCGGCTACCTGCGCGCGATTCACACTGAAGACGTAGACACATCGGGCGCTGGTGACGCATTGTCAGGCGCAGTGATTTTCGGCATCCTTAACGACGTGCCAATAGATGAAGCGATGCGGCTCGGTGTGGCAGCGGCCTCGCTGACCCTGCTGAGCGAAGACACCGTGCTGCAGTCCTTGAATGCGGACATGCTTTACGACGAGCTAAGCGCCTGAAACTTGTCGCCATTGGCAGAGCGTCACGTCTTAAGCAACTGTCATGCTGCCACAGGCGGATAATTGTCCATCACCCAACGCAATAGAACATAGTGCCCCGCTAATCCGGCGAATTCGCCGTAGGGCTCCAGAGCGTCGCGTACCTGCGCCGCGCTTTTCTCGCCAGCCCCGGCGTGGAAATATCGCTGCACCGCGGCTTGCAGCGCGACATCATTGTGGCTGACGAAGGGATAGTTGCCGCAGGCGCGCCCGATAACATTGCTCGCCGTCCAGGGACCGACGCCCTTGATATCCAGCAGTGGCTTGCAGGCTTGCTTTGGCGGCAAATCACAAATGGACTCGAGGTCGAGATCGCCACGGCAAAGGGCGGCGGCGATGTCGATGATCAGGTCGATACGGCGGTTGGTAATCTTCAGCGGTTTGAGCGCTTCACGAGTCAGGCAAGCCAGTTGATCCGGCGCGGGGAAGTCATAGACCTCGGTTTGTCCCACAGTCGCGCTGTCGCAAAATAGCTGCATGAGGCTGCGCTGCGAGCGGATTGCCGTCTTCCAGGAGATGTGCTGTTCGATGATCAAAGTGACCAGCGCCTCGAAAACGGTCTCAGTACAATGAAGAGGCAGGCCGACAAGCGGCTCTATTATTTGCCACAAGGATTCATCAGATTGCGCTGCTTCGTAGAATGCGCTTTGGTCGTAGCATAGCCCCAGGGTCCGCCGCGATAACTCCGCGATGCGCGCCTCGTTTTGCGCCGTGACGCCGGCGCCACGAATGACAATGGTATCGTCCACTTGATGAAATGAAAGGAGATGCCCGTCAATGAAACGCCAGAGCTGGTCACGGTTTACAACGAGGCGCGCGGGATAAGCTATGCGCCTGACAAATTCCAGGAGCAGATCGAAGCGGTAGGGATAAGCTGGAATCGGGAGCCGAATCTCCGTCATTCGGGCTGGCCGGGTTCGGGTGATTCAGGTTGGTCGCCCTGTGCGTCAGTCCGCCGCAATTGGTCCAGTTGGGTCTGATAACGTCGGCGCGCCACTTGCCGCAGGTCGGCGACGCGGTCGGACTCGTCCAAGATCTCGATGCCGAGCAGAGTCTCAACCGTGTCTTCCATAGTTATCAGGCCGGCGGTGCCGCCGTATTCGTCAATGACCAAGAAGATGTGATCTTGTTTGGCGATGAACTCGTCCATAACTTGCGCGACTGAGTTCGTCTCCGGAACGACATCGAGCTGACGGGTGATGTCTCGCAACTTCACATTATGTTCGTCGGCCGCCGCCCGCTTGTAGATTTCGTGGCGCAGAACGTAGCCCTTGATGTCATCAGCAGACTCGCCGAAGACGGGAATGCGCGAGTACGGCAGAAAGGCATACGTTTGCATGATATCAGCAATTGTTTGGTCTTCTTGAAACAACACCATGACGGTGCGGGGCGTCATAACCGTTTCGACTTGCACATCGGCGAGCTGCAGCAGGTTGGCGACGATGCGGTTTTCGCGCTCGTGGATGCCGCCCTCTTCGGCACTGATGCGCGCCATGACTTGCAGTTCGGAGCGGGTCACGGTCGGCGCATATTCGCTCGGGCGCATAGAGCGGGTGACAAAGTCAAAGGCGAAGACTGCCGGCTTGAGTATCCAGAGCAGAGCCCGCAGCGAATAGGCTGTGAAAGGTGTGAGCTGCTTGGCATAAACCGCGCCCAGTGTCTTGGGGATGATTTCGGAGAAAACCAGAATCAGCAGCGTAAGCACTGCCGAGATGATGCCGAAGAATTCGCTGCCGAATATTGCGGTGGCCTCCGCGCCGGCGCCGGCCGCGCCAACCGTATGGGCAATGGTGTTGAGAGTGAGGATGGCCGAGATGGGGTGTTCGACATTTTGGCGCAAGCCCTGCATGATGCTGCCGGCTTTATTGCCTTGCTGAACGAGCAGTTCGATATGGGACACGGGCGTCGAGAGCATCGCCGCTTCCCAAATGGAGCAAAGGAATGAAATGCCGAGCGCCAGCACGACATAGAAAATCAACGCGCTCCATTCGCCCGCGCCTGTTGCGCCGGTGGTGACAGCTAGTATGGGTATAATTGTGGGGATGCTGTCCATGCTATCCGTTAAGGGGCAGGTTTAGAGGCGTGGCTTTCGACCGCCGCATTCGCATAAGCATAGCAACCAAGCGAGATGAGCACAAGATTGAAGGCTTGATGTCAACGCGCAGATTAGTCTCTCTACACTGGACGATGGCCGGGGAAAAACTTTTTTCGTCCATTTGGCCATTTGATATTTCGCTGGACTTTCGTCGTCTGCAGCTGGCCGCGCGCTCGGGAGCGCGAGCCTATTATGACAAGTAACGAATGCTATGACGTCGCCTGTAGCGGGCATTATGAACGTATGGCGATTTCGATGGTCGAAGCATTAGAAGGGCATGATATTCCTTGGGACAGGCTTAGTCAGATACGAGCCTAAAGGAGAGACGTTTGGGAAAGGCGACTATATGGTCGCGCAATTATCGCCGCGCCCGGTAGATCTACAAGGTCACGTCAAGGGATTCTGCCTTTGTGGCGCATTGGACGAAGCGAAATTATGCAAGCAAAAGGATGCCGACAAAGGTCAAGGCGATGCCTATGGCTTTGGCGCGGCTCCAGCTCTCGCTGAACATCACCAGCCCAATGAGATACAAGATGATGATGCGTGAGTTATCGATGGCGATGGCATAAGCGAGATTGGGCGACTTGGCATAGGCGACAAATAGCGCGGCATTACCGAGAACAGCGCAGACGATCACGGCAATGATGAGATGGCTATGGGCCGGCTTGACCTTGAGCGAGGACTTCTCGCCTATAGCGCCGGCAAGAAAGCCGATGCCCGAGACCAGCAATACGATGATCAAGGAAACTTCGCCACTGACGCCATCGTCGTTGGCGAAGCGCACAAAGATTGACATAAGCGCAAAAGACAATCCACCCAGCAGGGCCCAGCTCAGCCAGGCAAGCTTCAGGTCGGCCGTTTTCATGCGCCACGCGCCTGAGACCGTCAGAACACCGGCGATGATCAAAATCATGCCCGCCAAACGCAGCTGCTCAAATGCAGCGCCTAGCACCAAGAGAGAGTAGATATACGTGATGACCAGACGCCAGGACATGATCGCTTCGACGTAGCCGATATTGCCCTGCAGGCGGATGGCGCGGTTGTAAGCGTAATTGCCGACCGTACTGGCCAGGCCGCAGAGCGCTAGCGGGACGATGTTGCGGACGATAGCGTCAAGATGGGCCGGGCGCAGAAAGAGTACTGCCAAAGCCAGCGCGCCACCGAGCCAAGCCCAAGTCATAAATGTATTGATCGGGTAGTGTTTCTGCAAGCGTTGGAAGACGAGCGCCTGCGCCGACAAGCCGACGGCCGAGATGATGGCAGCGGGAAACCAGTCCATTTATCGCCTATATCGCCTGAACCAAGTCATGCAAGACTTCGAGTGGCAATACTTGTCGCAGCCTGCCTTCCAGTTCGCTCAGCATGATCGCGGTAGCGCCCCAAACTTTGTGGCCATCCACGTGATAATAAGGAACGCGAACATCGTAGCCCCGGATCAGACGCTGTTCTACTCCCTTGAAGCGCGGTTGCAGCAAGTCTTCCAGAGCGAAGCAGAATACCTCGACGACTTCGGCGGGATTGAGAACGAAAGCGGGACTGCTTTTGCCCATATACGCTGCCACAATCGGTAAAACGTCATAATGCGAGGCCGGAATGTAGAAGCGGGGCAACTCGCCGAGAACACGAAGATCGCCGCCACAGATGCCGATCTCCTCGCAAGTCTCGCGCAGCGCGGTATGTGTCAAGCTGGGATCTTGCGGATCTTGCCGGCCGCCGGGAAAGCTCACTTGCCCGCTGTGACCGCGAAGATTCGGATTGCGCAGGGTCAGCACAAGCTGTAGTCGCAGGTCTGCGGCCACATAGATCAGAATCATGACTGCGGCGGGCTTTGGCGGAGTATCGCGCGTTTGCCAGCCCCGCGGGACGGGCGCCATGCGCTGTCGCGCTTCCGCTGACATGAAGTTCTGCAGCGTGAGCGCTTGATGAACATGATCGAAAGTGATCACTCCAGCCAAACCTGCAAATAATGATCTTTTCGTTTGAACAGCTTTCCGCTGTCGATCGGCGGCATTTGCACTGCATTCGGAATTAGTCTCAAGCGCATGCGATCGAGCAGCGATTCCTGACCAGACCGCCAGCGGTCGAATAATTCTTGCATCTTCATAAAGGCTGAGGAACCGCCGAAACACTGTGCCAGGCCACCGCCATCATAAGGCGCGAAAGCGACGCTCCCCGGTGTGAACAAGAGGGCACCGCTGCCTTCCATGCCATAATATATTTCGCCTTCGGATATGGAGTAGACGGCGAATACGTAGCGCGGCGGTTCGTGCATCATTAGATAGAGTTGGAAGCCAAACCAGAAGTCTTCCCGCGACAGATCCGCCCCGAGGCGGTGAGTCTCATATTCTTCGGAGAGCAGCGTGTGCAGCGCGGCGCTATCGACCTTCTCAACGTCATCCGCCATGATCTCCAACGAGCTGCTGCCAATACGCTTACGCAGGCGCGGTCCGGCCGCCAATCCCTGCAGATAGACGAAGGCGCAGGCACGATTGTCGCTGCTAAGCATGGCGCCGTCGGGATGTTTCGTGAAGGCAGCGCTGACTTGCACACCATCGAGCCAAATCGGCGCGATGATTTTGCCCTCGTCTCGCAGCTGCCGCAGCCAATTCGCCGGGACGTCCCAAACGCCTGCGGTGGCGATGATGCGATCATACTGCGCGCGAGGCTCGTAACCGCTTACGGCATCACGATTGACCACCGAGACGTCGGCGAATCCAGCAGCATGGAGGTTTTCCCGCGCCAATTCGCTCAGGTCTTTGTCGATTTCCAGCGTGGTGACGCTGCCATTATCACCGACTATCTGCTTGATGAGGGCGGCATTGAAGCCGGTGGCGCTGCCGATTTCCAGCACATTCATGCCGGCTTTGAGGTCAAGCTGCTGCAGCATGATCGCCATGATAGTCGGCTGGCTCGCGGAGCTAAGGGTTAGGCCTTGTTCGTCAGTTTTTAGGGCGATAGCTCGATCGCGGTAGACCTCGCGCGGATCGATTTGGGGCAAAAACAAATGGCGCGGGACGGCCGAAAATGCCATCGCCACGCCAGCGTCCGAGAGTACTTGTTTGTGTCGTAGCTCGTCGACCAGGTCGCTTTGCAGCTGTTTGAAGTCAGCCTCTGCCATACCAAGCCCGACGTTTGCGCAGCGAAACACCGGCTTCCGCGCCGCTGCGACGCGCCGTGCGCACACGTCCACGCGAGTCGATATGGACCTGTCCCGCCTTCTGGAGGCGCTCAAACTCCTCTGGAGTGATAGCAGGCGCCGGCTCGCCGCCAAGGCGCTCCAGCCGATCGCCCAAATCATCGTCCGACGGCCGGTTCAGGTTTTCATCGTTGACTTCGTTACGATTTGTATTTTCGTCGCTCATGCCCTACCCCTGTTGTGACGCCGCATCGCAAGCGGCCGCTTGATTAACCAAGTATCTGGGCGCCAGCCACTATGATTCTATAGTTTAGACGATAGTCGCTGCCTTTGCCAAGTTCCATTCAGCGCAGAGTCTGATAAAAATCTGCGTACACTGAAACAAAGACTTTCTGATGCCTGTCATTCAGGCATCAAGCAATGTACTCATTCACACCTAATACGCCATCAAGGTGTCTTGGGTCTCAATTACCACCCATTGATTGCCCTACGATGATCGCTAGCGCAGTTTCGCCGCCGCCAACGATTGGTAGCGGAACAGCATCGACTCTACTGCCGAGTTGAAGTCGTCACGGTCGCGCAGGTCGTCGTAAGCGGCAAATAAGCCTGTATAGCCTTGGGTGATTAACTGAGCCGGCGGTTCCAAGGACAATTCCAGATAGCCGGTCGGTTCAGACCATGCATAAGCGTAGAAGTAGGGTCGCTGCAGTCCCGGGCTGAATGGCGCGAATCCGAATGCGATCTGTGGGTCGCTGTGTTCGTTAATATGGTCAGTGGGAAACCAGATGAAGGCCGTATCAAAATGATGGGGCCAGAGAACCAGCGGCGTCATGAAGCCGGTCAGTTTCGCCCGAAAGCGCGCCAAAGCCGTGTACATCGCGTCTAGCGCGCTCAAGCTGTCTCGAGCCAGCGCGGGATCAATCGCAAGCTCCTCCTCGTGAGTGATGTGTTTCATCGACGGCGCGATCGAGTAACCGCAGTCGGCAAAAGCCGCCAGCAGGCTGTGAGCAAGCGAAACTTGCGATTTACCCTGGACATCAAGCGCGAAGACTGTCTTCTCGCAGCGCATAAAGCGCAGGCTAGGCGTGTCGAAGTTGAATTCCAGCACACCGCCGCAACGCATCGTCGCGCTGGAGAAGCCGCTGGAGGTCACGTCCAGGCTGAACTGCAGGTCGTTCGGCATCGGGTCAGAACAGGCGACGCGTACAGCCCCAATCACCAAAGCCACCTGATGCAAGCCATCGCGCGTATTTTCCCAATTCATCAAGCTCGGAAGGGCCATTGTTCATTCCTCTCTGAATTGCCTGGCAACGCTGCAAGCGCTTACTTCTTATTTTGAACCGATTTCATGAGCAAGGAATGAGTTGACCGAATATTATCCTACACCTTGCTGTAAGCATACGCTAACCTGAAGCTTATTTGCCTGAATCTTCGTACAGATTGTAGTAAAATCACCGACGTACTTGAAGAGAGCTGTGGGATGACCCCTGCGATGAATGATGATATAAACGCACGGGTCCTTACACCGGAGGAGTAAATTTGATGAGTCGCTATCTTTCCAAGAGCGTAAAAAACCTGCGTCCATCGGGCATTCGCCGCTATTTCGATATCGCGGCAACAATGGAAGACGTGGTGACGCTTGGTATTGGCGAGCCGAACTTCGTAACACCCGCGCATATCCTCGATGCCGGCGTACAGAGCCTGCGCGAGGGCCACACCGGTTACACCTCGAATGCCGGGATTCATGAATTGCGAGCGGCCATAGCGGATCACATCCACGGCCGATACGGTATTCGGTATGCGGCGCAAGATGAGGTGCTCGTCACGGTGGGGGTCAGCGAGGCGCTGTATCTGGCGCTAAAGGTCCTGCTTGATCCCGGTGATGAAGTGCTGGTGGTGGAACCCTGTTTCGTGGCAAATCCGGCGCTGGTGGAGACGGCTGGCGGCGTACCGGTGATGGTTCCGACTTCGGCGAGCGACGATTTCCAGGTAACCGGCGACGCGCTAGAAGCCCGAATCACAGCGCGGACCAAAGCGATCTTACTCAGCTATCCCAGCAATCCTACCGGCGCGGCGCTGACAAAGAACCATCTGCTGCAAGTCGCCGATGTGGCTGAAAAACACGATCTGGTCGTGATCTCGGACGAAATCTATGAGCGGCTGGTATATGGCATAGAGCATATTAATTTCGCCACTCTGCCCAACATGTTCGAGCGGACGATCGTCTTGAGCGGCATGAGCAAGTCCTACGCGATGACCGGCTGGCGCATTGGTTATGTCACCGCGCCGCGAGCCTTCACCGAAGCCATGTACAAGATTCATCAGTATTTGATCATGTCTGCGCCTACGATGGGGCAGGCGGCTGCTCTGCAGGCGATTCGCAATGGCGAGAGCGATGTCGAAGACATGCGCCAAGAATACGACAAGCGACGCCGTCTGATCGTCGAAGGCTTCAACCAGCTCGGCTTAACCTGTTTCGAGCCGCGCGGCGCCTTCTATGCCTTCCCTAGCATTGCCATCACTGGCATGGATGATGAGGCTTTCTGCGAGGAATTGCTGCTGCAAGAGCGGCTCGCGTTGATACCGGGCAGCGCTTTCGGCGAGAGTGGGCGTGGATTTGTCCGCGCGAGTTATGCCACCAGCGAGGACAACATTCACAAGGCGCTTGACAGGTTGGAACGCTTCCTCAGCAAACGCGGCTTGCTGCAAGCTAGTCAGGCGGCGGTTCTGGTCTCGTAGCTAAGTATTGTCCATGAATGTTGTTCCGACCTCAGTGAATACGCTGGGGTTTCTTTTCTTGTGGTAAACTTGCGCATCATTAGATGACCAAAATTCGGTCGCGAGGCGGTCAGAGCGCTGGGCCCGATACATATTTCGGGCAATTCCTTGCGCATGAGAACTTTTGTGCTAAATTATGTGCTGCCGTAGTGCAGGACTTGGGAAATTGACAATGAGCCAGTGGAAGACCGTGATCGGCTTGGAAGTCCACGCCGAGATGGAAACCGAGAGCAAGATGTTCAGCGACTGCCCGGTTGTTGACAGCGTTGAAGCGGCGCCGAATTCTGCTGTTGATCCCTTGTCGCTGGGCATGCCGGGCACACTGCCGGTGATCAATATGCAGGCCATGGAATACGGCATCATGGTTGGTTTGGCTTTGAATTGCGAGATTCCGTCCATAAATCAGTTCGCGCGCAAGAATTATTTTTACCCCGACCTGCCCAAGGGCTACCAGATCAGTCAATACGACCGACCGCTCGCTGTCAATGGCTTTGTCAATATCGAGCTAGAGGACGGGTCTAGCAAACGAATCCGGGTGCGGCGCGCGCATATGGAAGAGGATACGGGCAAGCTCAGCCATATCATGGGTGGCAGCCTGGTCGACTACAATCGCGCTGGTGTGCCCTTGCTGGAAATCGTCTCCGAACCGGATATCAGCAGCGCCGATGAAGCCGCCCAATACGCGCGCAAGCTGCGTTCGATCTTGCGCTATCTGGGCGTCAACAGCGGCGACATGTCCAAAGGCATCTTGCGCTTCGAGGCCAACGTCAGCGTGATGCACGAAGACGACAAGGAGTTGCGCGAACGCACTGAGATAAAGAATCTCAACAGCATCCGCAATATGGTCAAGGCGATCGATTACGAAGTTCAGCGTCAAATCAAGCTCTATCGCAGCGGCGAGACGGTCAAGCCCGCTACGCTCGGCTGGGACGAGGCGTCTCAGCGCATCACCGTGCAGCGCTACAAGGAACGGGCTGACGAATATCGCTATTTCCCCGAACCGGACTTGCCAATTGTGGAAGTAAGCCGGGAGTGGGTGGCCGAGATCAGAGCCAAGCTACCCGCCCTGCCCGATGAACTCCATGGGAGATTTGTGGACAACCTGGGACTGAGCGCTGAAGATGCCGCTATACTAACGGCAGAACGCGCCGTGGCAGATTATTTTCAGGAACTCATCCATCATGGCGCCGAGGCCACAGCGGCGGCAAATTGGCTGACGACTGACCTTTTCCGCCTGATGAACAGCGAAGAAATCGAACATGAATCCATAGAAGGTATTCCAATATCGGCCAATGCCTTCGCCGGGTTGCTGGCATTGGTGCGCGAGGGCGCGATAAACCAGAGTACAGCGCGAAGGCAGGTCTTGCCGGCCATGTGGCAGACGGGAAAAGGCGCGCGCGCCATTGTCGACGAGAAAGGGCTGGCGCAAGTATCCGACGCCAGCTTGATCGGCGAGAAAGTTGACAAGGTACTTGGCGCCAACGCCGACCTGGCGCAGCGCTACCTCGAGGGAAACGACAAAGTGATCAACGCGATATTCGGCAGGATCATGGGCGAGCTGCGCGGCAAGGGTGATCCGGCAGTCGTGCGTCAACTCTTGCAGGATCGATTGCAATGCTTGAAAGAATAAATGAGAGACTTTGGGAGGGATAACGATGACCTGGCATCAGACTGTTATCGTGGGCAATCTGGGCGGGGACCCCGAACTCCGATATTTGCAGAGTGGGCAGGCCGTCTGCAATTTCAGTGTGGCGGTGACCGAGCGCTGGCGTGATCGCCAGTCGAATGAGCAGCAAGAAAAGACTACCTGGTATCGCGTGGCGGCATGGGGCGCTCAAGCCGAAACCTGCAATACTTATCTTGCGCGCGGAAGGCAGGTCATGGTGATCGGCAATGTAACGGCGCGAGGCTATGTCAATAATAATGGCGAGACGGCGGCATCACTCGATTTGAGGGCGCGTGAAGTGCGCTTTCTTGGCGGACGCGGCGATGACGGTCAACAAGGCGGTGGTCAGCGTGGTGGCTCGCAAGGCGGTGGTCAGCGTGGTGGACAGCGCGGGGGCTCCCAACGAAGCGACCGGGCGTCGAACTATCCTGACGCGCCGGCAACAGTCGACGACATTCCCTTTTAGCCGCAATCGGCTTGTGGAAATTATTCTCAGTTCATTGCCTTGACAAATTTCAGCGTTGACCTAAGCGGCAAGACAGCGCTGGTGACGGGTGGCGGCAGCGGCCACGGTCGGACGATTGCGCTTGCGCTCGCGGCAAGCGGCGCGTCAGTAGCGGTCAGTGATCTCAACATTGAGCGCGCCGATGAATGCGCAGAGCAAATCCAGGATCTCAGTGGCGCAGCAATTGCGCTCCATACGGACGTGTCAAACCGTTTTCAAGCCGCCAATATGATTGAGCGGACACGAGACGCTTTTGGCAAATTGACTGTGCTGGTCAATGCCACTGACGTGTTTCATCCTGAACCCATGCTGACGATTGACGAATGGAATTGGCGTCGCCAACTCGAGGTGAATATCACTGGCGCCTTTTTTTGTACGCAGCTGGCAGCGCGTGTGATGGCGGACGAAGGCGGCGGCACGATAATCAATCTGACCTCAACGGAAGCGCTGCGCTCGACGATCCCGGCTGGAATTGGCTACTTGGCGGGCCAGGCCGCTCTTATCGGCATGACGCGACAAGCCGCCCGCGAATTGGCGCCAGACAGGATTCGTGTCAACGCTATAGCAATGGGTAGACCAGGCGAAGAAGCAATTCACCCGGCCGACGGTTGCTATCTGGCGGCCGATGCGCCGGCAGATATCGCTGGCGTGGCGCTCTTTCTGTGTTCGGACGCCGCTCGTTCCGTAAGTGGGCAGGTGCTGGTAGTCAGTGGCTAGCGACGACTACAAGTATCCGAGATCGAATTAGTCTCCGGTTGAGCCGAAGCCGCCGGAACCGCGCTCGCTCGCTGAGAGATCTTCCAGCGAATGCACGAATTCAACGGCTTCGACATAGACCGGTACGACAAGCAGTTGAGCGATCTTTTGACCGCTGCGGATGAGATAGTCGCGCTCGCCAAGATTTACCAACAATACTTTGAGCTCGCCGCGGTAGGCGCTGTCTATCACACCGGCCAGCGTATGAATGCCGGCGCTGGCGACACTCGATCGGTCCTTTACCAAGCCGACGTAGCCCGGCGGAATCTCAAGATGCAGGCCGGTCTCGACCAGCGCGCGCTGCTGGGGAGCGATCCTATAGCTGTCGGCGGCATAGCGGTCGTAGCCGGCATCACCTGGTCGCGGCGCAGTAAATTCTATATCGAGCGCTCTAAGTTTTTCATTTCTGAAAACACGCATAGTGGGATCTAGAGTCTGATAATTCGGCAAGCGTACGCGTCCGCAAGTTCCTGCCACGGGTCTATATCCCAGTAGCGTCTGGCAGCCCCCGACGGCGACGGCAGCACAAAAAATCGTGTGGCGCCAAGACAAGTTCCCTGCCAGCCATAGTCGACAGCGCTGGAAGCCGGCAGTCGATTCCAGGCGCGCCAGGCCGTCTTGCTCGTGAAGGCTACAATCTGCGGTTGAAAACGCAGGATTTTCTCGCGAAGCTGATCCGGTTGGAAGTCATGGCGGCGCAACTGGCTATCGGCACCGGCGACAAATTTCGCCACATCAGTCAAGCCGATCTTCAGGTCAAGCAAGGCGCGGTATTCGCCGGGCGTCAGAAGACGCGAAGTTATACCTGTCGTTTGCAGCGTCCGCCAGAAGGCATTGCCACGGTTGGCGTAATAAGCGCCCTGACGCGCCGAAACTGTGCTGGCCGCAGTGCCGCAGAAAACCAGGATCAGCCCATAATCGAGCACATCAGGCAGTACTTCATTCATCGGCGTTGCGCCCGCCATCGACAATCGCGAGGTTCTTCTGGTGGGTTTCGCGGTAGAACGAATCCAGTTCCCCCGGCAGGTTGAATTGGCGATCGCCAGTCAAGGCGCGCAAATATGAGAGTGTTTGCTCAAGCGCAGCGCGCTCCGCTGAAGAGCCATGCGACGGGATGGTCTGTACAAGGTCGTCCCGAGCCGCCCACATTTCGAGGCGGGCCAACCAATTGCCGATTGATGACGCGCTGTATACGACCGGCAGGGGCGTTTCGATAGTGTCGCCACCCAGCAAAATTCCCCATTCCGGTATCCAGCCGACGATGCAGTCAAGCGAGTGCCCTGGCAGATGGCGCAATTCCAGGGTGATACCGCCTAGGTCCAGCGTAAGACTTGAGTTGAAAGTGAGGTTTGGCGGGATGAGACGTACTGCGTCCCACTTGCCGGCTTCCGCCTTCTGCATACTGCTCAGAGTGACGGGTACATCGTCGTCAAATCGGCGCCGACAGTCGGCGTGGGCGACAATATCGAGCGGCGCCCCCGCAAAGCCGGCCGTACCCCAGCAGTGATCCCAGTCCGCGTGACTGTAGACGACGTGGAAAGGTTTGTCGCCCAATAGCGAAGAAAAGTCCGCCATATCGGCCGGATGCGTCAAGCTGTCCCACACCGCCGCGTAGCGCTCGCCGACGAGCAAGGCGGATCGCACGGAAATACCGGCGTCATCCACCTCGCATAGCCACAAGTTTGGCCGGATCTCCTGCAACTGACGCATCACACTTATCCGTGGACCAACAGGCGTAACTTATCAGCGCCACGACACTGCCGCGCGATCTTCGCCCTACGGCAAATCCACTTCGAGGTCTGGCGCCAAGCGGAATGTATCGATCACATCGAGCCAGGGGAACTCGGATTGATCTGCCGAAAGCAGGTCGACATCCAACTTGCTGGCGCGCAGGTTAGCGACGTGAAGCCGATTATCCGTGCCATGCAACATGATCAGCAATCCACTCTCCACCTCGCCGTCGACAGTGGTATAACGATAGGAAAGCTTGTAGCCGGGCGAGCCGGCGACATCCAACGCTTCGACCGAACGCGCCTTAATACCGCCGCGCTGATTCTGAATCCAGTCGATCGCCTCGTCTTCGCTGTCTATCGCCACATCGAAAGTCGCGATCAATAGCGTCAGGTCTTCACCGACAATCGTCGCTGGCAGACCGTCGGCGGCATCGGTCACATTCCACTCTGAGGGATAGCGCAAGATGTGTTTATCCAAGTTGTCAAAATAGGCAACCAGGCCGAAGGGCGCATCGGCATATACCGGCAGGCGCTTGATGCCGCTGGCAACGCCTTGCAGGACAAACTTGAGTTCCCGCGGCGCATTCTCCGCCATGACGACGCGAACTGTATAGATGTCCCCATCTGATATCCAGGATTCCTGCCGCGCTATCATATAAGTTCTCCCGCGCGACAAGTTAAAGTCAATCTGAACCTTGCCGCCTTCGGTAATCTTCCGGCTGGTCTCTTCCCATCTGGAATAACCGCTCCAGGTGTGGCTGAGCCAGGTCTTGTCAAGAAACTCGCTTAGCGCGCCGGGGTCGGCAATGTCATTGTAGTTCTTGTTGATCCGCACTTCCACGACGCTTAGCAAGTCACTGTTGGTGAGATTGGCCCGCAGTTCGTCCGCGGTATTGCTGTCGCTTCCGGCGCTCCAGCCCGTGGGCGCGCCAAAGGTGAACAATCCTGAACTGTGAAGGTATTGATTTTCGAAGTCGATCGCCGAAATGTCGGGCGGCGCAGGCAGTGTCGGAGCAGGTAGCGGCGTCGGGGCAGCATCTACCCCGATGTCACCTTGGGCAATCTGTCCGGATAGCATCGGGAGGATCAAACTGCCAACCATGGCAACCGTCATGATGATCCCGATGACGTACGTAAGAGTCTTAGTAGTTCTATTCATTCAATACCAGCTCCGGAAGGGCGGACAAAACGCGGTCATCTTACCGCAAAAGGCGAACACTGTTAAGCGAAACTTTTTAATCCTATAATCCGCCCCGAATGCGACGCCAAAAGCGCGAGCTCAATTCTAGCGACGATTCAGGATGTGTGATTCTTCATCGCTGCTAAACATCCGCGACAATGAAAGGTGATGGGAGAATAGTGAGCCACTCAAACTTTGCAACACGTCCACTCCACATGGAAGACGCCGAGCGCTATGCTGAAACTGTCAATGCTGTTTCGGACCATCTTGGCATTGAGGGTCGTCTTCAGGCGGAGAGCGTACTGCTGGAATGGCAGGAGCCAGGCTTTGACCTCGCTACTTCATCATTGGGGATATTCGATGACGAGGGACAACTGGCTGGATACGCTATCTTCTGGGCGACGGGGCAGACGCCAGTACGGCCCGGACTTGACTGGGGCGCGCACCCGGATTATCACCAGGAGAAGCTGGAACATCAGCTCTTTCGTTGGGCGGATGACAAGTGCAGCGAGGTCATCAGCCGTTGCCCGGCAGATGCGCGCATCAGTATTCAAAGCGGAGTGTACGAAGGCTACGCTTTCGCCGAAACCAGGCTGGGCGAGGCCGGCTTTACGAAATCCCGTGTCTACTATGACATGGAAATCAAGATGGCGGAACGCCCTGAACCGGTTCCATTTCCGCCTGACATCAGCCTACGTCCCTACTGCCATGAAGCGGATCTGCCGCTGCTGGTTGATGTGGTGCGGGATGCCTTCTCCGACCACTACGGCCATATTGAAGAGCCATTCGAAAAAGACCTGGAGATGTTCCGCCACTGGCTGGATAACAGCCCGTATTTCGACCCGGAGCTCGTCATATTCGCGGTGGTGGAAGCCACGGGCGACGCGGTCGGCTGTCTGATTGGATTGACGCAAGACTACCTCGATCCCACCTCAGGCTATGTCGACACCGTTGGCGTTAGGCGGGCATATCGGCGGCGCGGTCTGGCTACGGCGATGCTGCAGCATAGTTTCGCCATGTTCTTGGATCGTGGCACGAAGACTGTGCATCTCGATGTGGACGGCGAGAGCTTGACCAATGCCGTCGCGCTTTATGAACGCGTTGGGATGGCCGTCTATCGGCGCCACGCAGTGTACGAGAAGGTGCTGCGCGAGGGTGTGGAACTGGCGAAAGTGGCGATGGTGTGAGGGGTTTATGATTAAGGTCAAGACAGACTATGCCGAGGTTTACGGCGCCCGGCTCTACTACGAATTGGCGGGGAGCGGTCCGGCTATTGTCATGATCCATGCCGGCATTGCCGACTGCCGCATGTGGGATAATGAGTTTGAGGCTTTCGCCAGCGGCCATCGCGTTCTGCGCTTTGACATGCGAGGCTACGGAAAGAGCTTGCCGGTCGAAGGTGAGTTCAATATTCAGGATGATCTGACGGCATTGCTAGAGGCGCTGGATTTCCCTGCGCCGGCGATTCTGATGGGATGTTCGATGAGCGGCGGGTTGGCAATTGACTACGCCCTCGCACACAGAGAAAAGGTGTCAGCGCTGATTCTGGTTGGCAGCGGGCCGCCGGGACTTGAGCTTGATGCGGAATAGCCTGATGCGCTCTTTGCCCAATCTGAAGAAGCGTTTCGGGCGGAAGATTTGGATCGCGTGGCCGAACTGGATATGCAGATCTGGTTTGAAGGTATGGGTCGCAGGAGGGAAGACGTCGATGCCCTCGCCCGCCAAAAGGCTTTTGAGATGGCGCGCCTGGTTGCCAAACACGAATATTCGGGCATTGGCAAGCATGTGCAGAAGCCAAATGGCAAGCCCGCTGTGGACCGCCTGCATGAGTTGACTATGCCGGCGCTGGTGATTGTCGGCGAGAATGACTTGCCGTTTCTGCGGCTTGCAGCCGATTACATGGTTGAGCGCTTGCCGAATGCACAGAAGGTGGTCATTCCAAATGCGGCGCATCTGCCGAATATGGAGCATCCGGAGTTGTTTGGGGCACGAGTGGCAGATTTCTTCACGAAAGTCTGAATAATTCTAGCGACCGACTGGGCATCTGCAGATGGCAGCCGCGATGGACAACGATAACCGCTACGAGGACATCCTCAAGAAGATCGCAGAGCGTCCACTCTTTGGCGGCAAGCGGCGCGAAATCCTGCCGCGGACGCCCCACGAGCGCGTACTCGACCGTATCAACGCATATGATTGCCTGGCTGACCTGCCGCGGGGCGACTACCAACACTGGCTCTGCTATGGACCGACGCCCACACGGGGGTCGGCTTGGTCTGGAGTAGTCGTCTGGGCGCATCGCAAGGGGTATCACGGCTATCAGACGCTGACTCTGCTCGGCGTATGGGCGCACTACGCCGCCGACGAGATCCTGCTCAGTATCGGATCGCGCCACCTGCCCTACAGCGCTGCGATCTATGATGCCGGAGTTTATCGCGTAGCCATTCGGAACAACTTCCGGCTTTATTACGACGATAGAGGTGGCCCGCCTGACGACGGCAGCAGCTTGCTCTTCCGCGGAGGTTATAGCGATGGAGAGCGTCTGCAGTTTCGCCAATCGCTGCGCGGTTACGTGAGGCAGTGGCGAAGCGAGCTGGAGGCGGACTAGGTTCTGTTGATATTTTGACATTAGCATTTTCATAAATGGGTAAAATAGTCTTATGGATACTATAAGACTAACTGACGAACAGTGGGCGAAGCTTCGGGATTTTCTGTCGCAAGAGCCAAAGGTTTATCTGGGCAATGAGGCGAAATGCCGCCAATTTGTTGAAGCAGTGATATGGGTAAGTCGCAGCGGCGCACAGTGCCGTTTGCTTCCAAGCGAATACGGCAAATGGAATTCAGTTTACAAACGCTTTGCTCGCTGGTGCGAAAATGATGTTTGGCAACGGATGATGGAAGCTCTTGCCGATGACGCGGATATGGAAAACGGGATAATCGACAGTACGATTGTTCGGGCACATCCCTGTGCCGCTGGCGCCGAAAAAAAGTGAAAAGCAAGCCGTGGGTCGCAGTCGCGGGGGTTTTAGTAGCAAGATTCATATCACGGTTGATGGTTTGGGCAATCCCTTGCGTTTCCGCTTGAGTCCTGGGCAGGCTCACGACATCAATCAGGCTGAGGAGTTGGTGGAAGGCTTTGCCTTTCAGCGGGTTATCGCGGATCGAGGCTATGCGTCCCAAGATTTTGTGGACAGCTTGCTTGAAAGAGGCATAGAAGCGGTAATTCCCCCGCATCCGAGCGCCAAAGAGCAGCGAGAATATGATAGATGGCTCTATCGCGAGCGGCATCTGGTGGAATGTTTCATCAATAAGATCAAACATTTCCGCCGCGTCTTTTCCCGATTTGAGAAACTCGATACATCTTATCTCGGATTTCTGCACCTTGTCGGTACGCTGATATGGTTACAATAGAATGTCAACAGAACCTAGTCGTCGTCTTCGAATTCGATATCAGTCGTCAGGCCGGACGCCGCCAGGTCCGCGAGGGATATGCTGCCTTCGTCTTCTTTGACCAGCCTGCTGACGCCCTGCTTCAGTCTTTCGCCACAGACGAGGCAGTCGGGGTCGCGCCCGATCTCAATCCAAATGCCGGTGTGGGGGTCGTTCTCCTGCCCCTCGATAATCTCCATGGTGTTGTTCGTGACGATGAGCGTGTTGGCGGGCATGGGCTGGTGGGCGCTTGTGCCTCTCAGCAGCTCGTTGATGACGAGGTCGGCCTGGATGCCGGCAACTTTGGTCACGTTGACCCAGAGACCGGGCTCCGCCTCCAGGGTACCGGCTTCGCCGATCATGCCATAGTCGAGATCACCGACCGGATTCATCGAAATCATAGCGCCGTCACGGGTAGCTTCCGACCAGCAGGCGTAGCACGGTCCGTCGAAGGGTTTGATGATGATGTGGTCTCCGCCTTCCCCTCGCTCATAGACACCGGCATATGACGCGCTAAGTCGTTTTTCCAGGCATTTTTCATTGATGGAATACTTTACTTGTTCGTGATCAACCGCCACGACCAGGATATCGACATCGTCGAGGCAATCCCAATGGTCTTCTATCAAGCCGTCGCGCGCATCGACATTCGCGGCGGGATTGCGGTTGAGAATCAAATCGGCGACCGCGCTGGCTTTGTTCTGCCCAATATAACGCAGGTCAGCGACATGGCGGGTTACATTGACGCGCTCAAGCTCATCGTTGTCCACCAGGACAAAGTTGGTGACACCGCTCATCGCCAGGCTTAAGGCTACAAAACCGCCGCCAGACCCCAAGCCGACAACCGCCACCTTCTTTTCAGCCAGCCTACCCAGGTTATCTGAGCCGATAAGCCTTTCAACCCGTTCCCAGATTTCCGCCATGTTATTGCGCCTCTTTATCCGTCTGCTCGTCATCGGCGATCGCTTCGCTGTCAGCTTTGCCGTCGCCTGGCGCGAAGTCCGATTCGGCTTGGTCATCCGCGGCGTCGCTCAAATCCTCGCCAATCGCAACGTCATCAACAAAAACAGGAATGGAGACCGTCCGCGGTTGACGCAAACCCATATTGATCTCAATTGCGATAACATAATCGACGAGGTAATTGTCGCTGGCCCACTGCCAATCCGGCGGATCGGCGATGGGCGTGGCAACCTCCCATAGCTTTTGGAATGTTGCGACCGGATCCATCAAGTCCAGGCCGGCGACGAAAGGCGCATGATAGGCCATCGGCGCGGAATGCGGGTAATCGTGCTCGGTGACAAAGAGCAGGAAGGAGTTGGCGCCTTGCCGGATGGTGATGAAACAGAACTCAAGCGGCACCTCGCCATCGCATTCGTAGAAGAGTGTGCGGACGAGCAAGCCGTCATCAACCATCGCCAGAGTTTCGCTGGCCAAGCGTTCCGCCAAAACCACGTGCCAGCCGTATTTCATCATCTGCGGCAGCTCTTCGGCGGCTACGATTCTGGGATGCACCGGCTGAAATACGCGCACATCACGATGGATATACCACCAGTCAACCCGCATATCCGTGCCATTGTCCATAGGCACTGTGATGTAATTGACCGCCAAATCCGTCTCGCCGATGATGGACGCGTGGCCGACAGTAACGATGGGCACGAGCAGAGAATCCATGCCCAAGCCTTCATCGTCCAGCCAAGAAAGCGCCGTCATCAAGTCGCCGTGGCTCGGCTGGATCATGGAACCCGGCTGCTTGTGCCAGTCGCCCAAATAGCGCAGTGGGACGTCAAAGCGGTCCGGTAGCGCATCGCTGCCGCGGTGTCGCTCGCGATGAAAATGCCAATTCTCCTGCAGCCACCAGATGATCTCGTCTTGCAGGGCATCGCCTTGCTGAAAAGTGTGGGAGCGCCGCACAGCGGTTTCATCCGGCGAGATAGTATCAAGCACGTAAATCGTCGGCAAACCTTCGGGCGTATCATCTTCGACACTGAAGCCGACCATGGCTTCGCCGGTCTCGTCGGCCATGTATTGGCCCGCAGCCGAGAGCATGCGTTCAACAATCCGCTGCGACAAAACCAGGTTGGGTACGATACCGCGTGAAATCATCGCCATGCCTCGCAAGCGCTTCCTTATATGTTCAAACTCGATGTGTACGAGTCTGAGGATTTCCGGCTCATCCCCTGTCCGCATTATTAGCGCCTCCGACGGCGGGGCAGAGGCGTGTTCGCTTTTATGCGTTCTTCTATGCCGGGCCAGTTTCCAGTGGAGCGCCAGGTGTAATAAGCGTAAAGCCATTGGATCGCCCAGCCGCCGACTGTCACGGCAGTAGACTTTGAGGGATTCCAGCCATACTGTTCCCCATCCTTGGGGTTGAACAGGCAGAGCTGGCCGTCTTCGTACTGGTGTTTTTCGCTGTAGATGCGAGGTTTGATGCAATAAGCTTCGGCAGGCCGATTGGGATATTCCTTGGGATAGACCAGCTTGAGGCTGTGATTTGGCGAATCGAGAATGCTCATGTTTATCTCGGCCATGCCTTGCCAATAGAGCAAGCCGCCGAAAGGGGGAACAACCAACTTGAATGTATCGCCAAAGGTGGCTTTCATCGCCTCAACTTCCCAAACGAGCCGGGAGGAGACATTCTTGCGCGAGCCCCACCAATTTGACATAGAGTGAACTCCGAAAACGGATAAGGTAATCAAACCCATCCAACTTTATTGTTTAAGTCAGGTGTTGTCTAGGTTCAGCCCTCTGCATTAATCACGCGTATCTAGCGTGGCGAACAATGCGGAGTCTCGCCACGTGACAACTATCTTTGAGGTTTAACCGAGCGCAACTCTTGCTGCTGCCGCGATTAATTTCTTGACCTACGGCGTATAAACACACTGCCCGCAAAGGCGATAAAGAGATGTTTACCGATGGCGTGGACAGATGGGACAGGTCTCTGCTAAAACGAAGAGGTCAACCGGGCTGGTAAGGTTTTGCCGCCTGTTCGCCGACCCGGTTGACCTTCGTCTATCTAGGTGAATCCTAACGTGGGTTGCCATCGACAGCAAGGAGCCAAAGTATGACCACTCAACGTTTTGCACGGCTAAGCATGGCGGTAGTCCTCTTGTGCTTGATTGCGCTGCCTGCCGCGGCGGATGAAGACGATGTTCTCACCGTCTACTCCGGCAGAAGCGAAAGCTTGATCGGGCCAATTCTGGCACAATTTACCGTGGACTCGGGCATCGCGGTCGAAGTTCTTTATGGCGGCACGAGCGCGGTCGCCAATCAGATTCTTACCGAGGGCGAGAACAGCCGAGCCGATATCTTCATAGCGCAGGATGGCGGCGCATTGGGTGCATTGGCCGCGGCCGAGATGCTTCATAAACTGCCTGACACGACATTGGAGCGCGTCTCAGACGACGCCTTTATCTCTCCAGAAGGAGTCTGGGCGGGCTTGAGCGGGCGGGCGCGTGTCCTGGTTTACAACCCGGAAATGCTGAACGAGGGGGGGCTGAAATTGCCCGAATCGATCCTGGAATTGACCGATGGCAAATGGCGTGGAATGGTGGGCTGGGCGCCGACCAATGCCTCATTCGTCGCCAACATAACGGCTATGCGCGTCTTACTGGGTGATGATGACACGGAAGATTGGCTGGCGGGCATGCTCGCGAATGATGTGCAGGCCTACGCCAAGAATACACCAATCGTGCAAGCAGTCATTAATGGCGAAATTGCCGCCGGTCTGGTCAATCACTATTATCTGTTCCGCTTCCTGGCGGAAGATCCTGATATCACGGCGACGCTGCATTTCTTCACCGGAGGCGATGTTGGCTCTATGATCAACGTGGCGGGCGCGGCGATATTAAATAGCAGCGACCAAACCGAGGCGGCGGAAACGCTGATCGACTACTTGCTCAGCGACGCGGCGCAGACCTATTTCGCCGAGACAACGTATGAGTATCCCTTGGTCGAATCGGTCGTGCCTACGGTAGAGTTGCCGCCTTTGGCGGATATCGAAGCGCCGGCTATCGATCTGTCGGATCTTGCTGATCTTCAAGGCACACTCGAGATGATCGAAGAAAGCGGCGCGCTGGATTAGATCGAACAGAAATAGCAAGCGGGGCGAGAAAGTTTCTCGCTCCGTCCCTGTTCGCAAGGTAAATAATGCAGTTCTCGAACATCATCCCGCCCAGCTTTCAGCCCAAGGGTCGGCTACAGAAAATGTCGGCGCGCTGGCAGCTCGGCAATCGCCAGCTAGCGCAGAGCCTTAGTCTGGCGATTGTGGCAGTCGTGATGATACCTGTTGCCTATTTGATCATCGGCGCCATGAGCGCCGGCCAGGACGGCCTCGACTACCTGCTGCGGACGCGCACGATACTGATCGTCGGAAACAGCATTGGGCTTATGCTGGCAACTACAATTTTTGCGACCGTCATTGCGATTCCGTTCGCCTGGCTGACTGGCCGCTGCGACCTACCGTATAGGCGCGTGTGGCTGGTGCTGGGTCTGGCGGCAATGGTCATCCCTTCGTATTTGACCGCCGTAACATATAGTGAAGTGTTCGGACCGAAGGGCATTCTACAGACCTTGCTTGAGCCATTCGGCGTAGATAGACTGCCGAGCATTAAGGGCTTCGCCGGCGCGACCTTGACTCTTACGTTCGTCACCTTTCCCTATATCGTGCTGCCGGTACGGGCTGCGCTGCTAAAATGCGACCGAGCGCTGGAAGAAGCAGGGCAAAGCCTGGGCTTGAGCCGCTGGCAAGTCTTTCGCCAGATCACGCTGCCGCAATTGCGGCCGGCGCTTTCGACCGGCATGCTGATGACGGCGCTTTACAGCTTGAGTGATTTCGGAGCGGTCGCCGTTATGCACTTCAACGCTTTTACACGGGCAATCTTCATTCAGACCGAATCGTTTCGTATGGACAAAGCCTCGGTGCTGGGATTGCTTCTAATACTCATGACACTCTTACTGCTCTTGATGCAGTCGCGCTTGCAGCACAATGGACGACACTATCGCATTGGCACAGGCGCAACGCGAGAACTCGAAATCGCGCAGCTGGGCAGACTGAAGATTCCGGCCATGATCTTCTGCGGCGCGGTCATTTTTATGGGTGTAGTTGTTCCTGTTTTGGTACTGTTTAAGTGGCTGATCGGCCATACGCTGACCGATCCGATTCAAGTGCCGCTCACGGAGCTGGCACGCAACACTGTTGGCGTCAGCGCCGTTTGCGCGCTGTTAGTTTCCCTGGCGGCATTTCCTCTGGCGCTGCTCGCGGCGCGCAGGTCCTCGCGCTTTGATCTCTGGCTGGTCAGGCTCGCCTACGCGGGCAATGTTTTGCCGGGAGTCGTCATTGCCCTGGCGCTGGTGTTTTTCGCCTCTCAGCACATGCTGAGCTTGTATCAGACTTTGCCCTTGCTCATTATGGGCTATGCCATCCGCTATCTGCCCTATAGCATCGGCGCAACCGAAAGCGCCTTCGCCCAAATCAATCCACGCTTTGAAGAAGCGGCGCGCAGCCTCGGTCTGACATCGCGCGCTGCCCTGCTAAGGATCACCGTACCACTGGCTCGCGGCGGTATCCTGGCTGGACTGGCGCTGGTGTTTCTCATGTGATGAAAGAGCTGCCGACAACACTGATCTTGCGGCCCATCGGTTTCCGAACTTTCGCCACCAGAATCTGGAGCGCCTACGACGAAGCCTTTCTGTCATCGATTGCGCTGCCGGGCCTTATGCTGATTTTTGTTTCGTCGCTGGTCTTGTTCGTCATACTGCGCCAGGAAGACATTGTGGTCTAGCGGATTGACGCGTATCTGTCCGCTTTATTGCCCAGCGCAAAACCGGTGGAAATAGCTATTCGCGGCAACAAATTTGCCCTATGCTAATCCGTCGGACAGTAGCCTACACGGGTTGATCGTCAAATGGAATTTGCGCTTCGCACAGACAAGCTCACCAAAAGCTACGAAGCGGATACACCTGCCGTGCGGGATATCTCAATAAATGTAAAGCCGGGCGAGTATATGACGCTCTTGGGGCCCAGCGGCGGCGGCAAGACTACCATGCTGCGCCTGTTGGCGGGTTTTGAGAAGCCAACGAGCGGGCGCATACAGATTGGCAATCGTATCGTCGCTGACGACACGCGTTTTATACCGCCGGAACAACGCAAAGTAGGCATGGTTTTCCAAGACTATGCGCTCTTCCCTCACGTCGATGTGGCAGCAAATATCGCCTTTGGTTTGCGCAGCGCAAGGCACGAACGAGACATGCGAGTGAAGGAGCTTCTCGCGCTGGTCGGCCTGTCCGCATTTGGGGCACGGATGCCGCATGAGCTGAGCGGCGGACAGCAGCAGCGTGTCGCCCTGGCGCGGGCACTGGCGCCGAATCCTGATATTCTGCTGCTGGATGAACCGTTCTCGAATCTCGACACCGGCTTGCGGTCACAAGTCCGCGCCGATGTGCGCAATATCTTGCTCGAGACCGATACTACGGCCATATTTGTCACGCATGACCAGCAGGAAGCCTTGAGCCTGTCCGACGAGATAGCCGTCATCTTTGAAGGCCGGCTCGTGCAAGTCGCCACGCCTCACGTGATCTACAATCGTCCCATCAATATGCGTGTGGCGCAATTCATCGGCGAGGCGAATTTCCTGCCGGCCGAAGCGCACGGCATGACGGCGGAAAGTCGGCTGGGCGAGGTCAAGCTCTTCCTGCCGAAGACGGGTCCCGTCCAACTGATGATCAGACCCGAGGCGCTGGCGGTTGGCTTTGGCGAAGCTGGCACGCCGGCGACAGTTCGCTGGCGGGAATTCTATGGCCATTATCAGCGGCTCGGTTTGGCGCTGGCAGACGGCGCCCAATTGATCGCGCGGACGGGAGTCGACCGCTACTTTAGCCGAGGCAACGAGGTGCGGGTTTCGTTGGCGCTGCCGGCGCTGGCGTATGACAGGGCAAGCTGATGCTTGCAGGGGTTATGGTAAAGTGTGCGCAGAACGTAATGTGCGCGGCTTGCGGCAAGCCAGAAGAATGGCCAGTATTCACGCGCCCGGCAGCCAGACACTAAACACCGCGCCACAATCTCGACCGCGGCTATCGACAGTAATCATCCCGCCGTGCGCCTCAACAATTTCTTTCGCGATGGCCAAGCCCAAACCCGTTCCACGCTGCGGACCGCGCGCTTTGTCCACCTGATAAAAGCGCTCAAATACGCGGGGCAACTCCTCAGCGGGGATGCCAATGCCGCTATCGTGAATCGATACACTGACACCGCCAGGAGCCTGCGCAGCGACTACACGTACCGTCCCACCGGCGGGCGTGAAATTTAGCGCGTTGCTGATGAGATTCATCAGAACTTGCGCCAGGCGGTCGCCGTCGCCGATCACCATTGGCGCGCGCGCGATATCCGATTCCAGATTTATGTACTTCTGTTCCGCGACAACTGCCAGGTTCTGCGCGACCGCTTCGCTCAAGCGCCCCATATCAATGGGTTCACTTTTCATTGACAGCTTGCCCGCTTGCAGCCGTTCAAGATCGGTCAACTCAACAACCATGCGGTTGAGCCGGCTTGACTCTTCGAAAATGGTCTGCGCCGCTGATTCTGTATCGTCGGCGGCGCCATCAATGATGGCCTGCGCGTAGCCTTGAATTGATGTCAGAGGCGTCTTGAGATCGTGCGAGACATTGCCGAGAAAATCGCGCTGAGCGGTATTGGCCGCCAGCACTTCCGCCGTCATCTGATTGAAGGACTCGGCCAGAGAACGCACCTCGGCAGGTCCACTAACCGGCACATGCACCGCATAATCGCCGCGCGCCACATCAGTGGCCGCCCTGGCCAAGCGCTGCAGCGGTTGCGCGATCGTCCGGCTGATCAAAGCAGCCAGTATGATGGCTATGACGATTCCAGCCACGCCGGCTTTGAAAAGCGGTGGCGCCAAGGCGCTGCCAAACACCGCTAGCGTATCTTGCAGACTGACGGTTGGGAGAGGCTCGGCCAACAGCCATAAGTCATTATCACGCTGACGATCAAGGAGGCGCTTCTGCCCGTACATGACACCGCCGTAAAGCCATTCGCCGCCGCCGGAATCAGCAAAGCCGCCGAAGAATTGCTCGCTCTCACGGGAAAGCACTTTCTCCAATTGATGATTCTGGTAGCGAGAGCGACGCAGAATGATTCGATCGCCGGCTTGGTAGCTGCCTGAACTATCGTAGACGACACGAGTTCCGTCGGCGGACACGCGAATTTGCAAGGTGCGGACGTTGCGCGTCCGCGCGAAGACGTCCAGCAATTCCTCGATTTGTTCCTGCAAGAAGCGGGAATTGGAGTCAAAAGGCATGTCGGCAATAAAGTCAATATAGTTCAGCCCCTGCGTCAGGGCGGCAAGTCGTTCGTAGGTTGGTTCGGGCGGCGCGGCGCGGTTGCCGATGAAGACGAAAAGCGTCATAGCGATTACGCCCAGCGTCACCACCAAAAGAACCAGATACGATGTCAACAAGCGCAGACGCAAGTTAAATGCGAGCCGCGGTCGATTAGCGGTCTTCAAGTCTGTACCCTACTCCCCAGACCGTTTCTATCGTGGGGTCCATGCCGTCCAGTTTATGCCTGAGATGGGCGACGTGCACATCAACCGTGCGCGTCTGGCCAGCGAAGTCATAGCCCCAAGCCACATTCAGCAGCTTGTCTCGGCTGAATACCACGCCCTTATGCTCCGCCAGGACTTGCAGGAGATCAAACTCTTTCATGCGCAAGTCGACTGTTTTGCCCTTGACTTCGACGCGGCGGCGCTGCGCATCTATGTGCAGATTGCCGATTGTAATCGGCGCCGGCGCATTCTCCTGCAAACTTGCGCGATCCGTTCGCCGCAGGATGGCGCGGATCCGAGCGAGCAACTCCCGCGGATTAAAGGGCTTGGTCAGGTAGTCATCGGCGCCGAGCTCCAAGCCAACGATTTTGTCAATATCTTCACTACGCGCGGTCAGCATAATGATCGGCACATCGGACTCTTCGCGGACGCGCCGGCATACTTCCAATCCATCCATGCCGGGCAGCATGAGATCCAGGACGACCAAACTCGGCTTATCACGCAGGATCATGTCCTTGGCCGCGTTGCCATTAGTAGCGCTGGCGACGAGGAAGCCGTCCTGCTCCAGGTACATTCGAGCAAGATCTATGATGCGCCGTTCATCATCGACAACAAGTATGGTGTCTGTCATTCTTCTTTCCGTGTGGCTCGCAATCACTACTGTAGGACATTGGCGACGCAGCCGGCAAAGCCATGGCTCGCCAGCTGTCAAGTCTAATCCACCTTACAATAATATGGCGCTCAAATGTCAAAGCAGCGTAATCACAATGTAAATAGTTTGTAAACGCCGCCGACCTCTTGCCAGACCTGGCGCTTGCCGTTCTCAACCTAGAATACGTAAGTGAAACCAGATTGTTCTATATATTTGCTCATCGACTTCGGTTAAAATGTCGGTCGAATACAAGAGCAATACGAGATCAGCTCGATGACTGTGCTGCAGATTATTCAACCGGATAATCCCCTATTACGGAGACTCGCTCTCCGTGTCACCGATTTTGGCGCCGAGTTTCAGACCCTGGTCGACGACATGGTCGATACTATGACAGGCGCAAGTGGCGTTGGTCTGGCGGGGCCTCAAGTCGCGCAAAGCCTGCGTGTCGTATTGGCGCGTCTGCCCGACGCTGAAGAGGACCTGGACAAATACGGTGATGATGCCGGCAAGCTTTATGTCGTTGCCAACCCGACAATAACCGGGCGAAGCGATGAAAAGGCGACCGGCGTTGAAGGCTGTTTATCCTTGCCTGGATTACTGGGGGACATCGAACGACACGAGAGCATTGAAGTCACCGGTCAAGACCGACAGGGCACACCGGTGCGATACGCGGCAAGCGGCTGGCTGGCGCGGGTTTTCCAGCACGAAATTGATCACCTCGACGGCATTCTATACATAGATATCGCGACCAAGGTCTGGCGCCCGGACGATGAAGAAGTCGTTGCCGGCGAGACGAACGACGGGTGATGAGCACAATTATCCGCCTCGCCAAGCGATCAGACGCCGCCGCAATCCAGCAAATCTACAGTCCGATCGTCCGCGATACCCACATATCGTTTGAACTGACTGCCCCCGATGTCGCTGAAATAGCGGCGCGCATCTGTAAAACACTGGCCCAGCATCCCTGGCTCGTCTGTGAGATCGATGGGCAAATCGCCGGCTATGCCTATGCCTATGCCAGCGCCTTTCGCAGTCGCACAGCCTACCAGTGGACGGCCGAGACTACCGTATATGTGCATCCAGGCTTTCAGAAACGAGGTCTGTCACGCGCGCTTTACCACTCCCTTATCGCCATCCTGCGCGAACAAGGCTATTTTAATGCAGTCGGCGTCATCGCCCTACCCAATGCGGGCAGCATCCGCGCTCACGAGGCAGTCGGCTTTCGCAAGATTGGCGTTTTCAAAAATGTAGGTTTTAAGGCGGGCAACTGGCACGATACCGGCTGGTGGCAGCTTGAGCTGCGTCCCATGCCGAAATCACCGCAGCCGCCGCGAGCCATTGGCGCCCTGGCGAATGACGAAATTTTCGCCGACATGCTGGCAACTGGCCTGCCTTATATCCGAAGCTGACCAACGAGGTTATTTCATGTCCCAAGACAAACGCCCGATCACCGCGGAAGATGTCAACCGCATAGTCTACGTGCAAGATCCGCAATTCAGCACCGACGGAAAACTTGTCGCCTTCGTCAAAGTAACGCCTGACCCGCTTGAAAAGTCATACAAGCGGAATATCTGGCTGTACCGGCGCGACGAAGACGACCTGCTCCAACTGACGCGCGGCGACAAAGACAGCCATCCACGCTGGTCGCCCGACGGAACGGAAATGGCATTTGTCTCGGCTCGCGGCGACCAAGCGCAGATCTATTTGATGCGGACTGCTTCGCCGGGTGGTGAAGCGCGCCCCCTGACTGCGCTGGAGAATGGCTGCCACAGCCCTCAATGGTCTCGAGACGGCAAGCGTATCGCTTTTCTCGCTCCGCTAAGCGGCGACGAGCGGGAGCTAGAGGACTCCGGTGACCTGGCGACGCCCGAAGCAGAAGACAAACTGGAAAGCAAGCACCGCAAGGAACGCCAAGCTGAAGACGAAACCAAACTCTGGGACCCGCGTCCTATGTGGCGCATCCCCTATCGTCAAGGCACGACCTACGTCGATGAGCGCTACGACCAGGTTTATGTCATTGACGCGGCTGATACGCCCGATACCAAACCGCGGCGGCTGACCGGGCTCAATGCTCATTACTCGGCGCCGCAGTGGTCCGCCGAATCTGCTTCGATCTATACATCGCGCACCTCGATTCCAGACGGCGACGAGCCCTGGCGCGCCATGAATGTCTTTCGGCTTGATGTGGAAACAGGCGCCGAAGAAGCGCTATCTGATGGCGAATTCAGCCACTACGCGCCCAAACCTTCGCCAGACGGCAAGTGGATTGCCTGTGAACGCAGCCACATTGGCGTCACCGATTTGCCAACTCGACTGGTCCTTCTGGCTGTCGACGGTACCGAATCGCGCGTTATCAATGAGTCGCTCGACCGTGAAATTATCGATTGGGCTTGGTCGCCCGAAAACCTTCTGGCGCTGTCTTTGGAAAGCGAGGGCAATACACTGCCTTGGCTCTACGACCCTCTGGCCGATAGCCTCAGCCAAACCCACGTTGGCAGGTACGAGATCGAAGAACTCGACATAGGCGCCGGTGGCGCAATGGCGATGTCGGTCTCCACACCGGAGAATCCGCAGGAGCTTTACCTGCTGGCGAAGGGCGACCTGAAACAGGTCACCAGCTTCAATCAGGACTTGCTGGAACAAGTCATAGTACAGCCGGTACACGAACTGCGCTTTGATTCACCTCATGGCGAAGTGCAAGGCTGGTACATCCTGCCAGTCGAAAATGAAAGTGGCGTGAAGGCGCCGCTCGCGCTCAATATTCATGGTGGGCCGCACGCCGCCTGGGGCTTCTCCACCAAGACGATGTGGCACGAGTGGCAATTTCATGCAGCGCGCGGGTATGCCGTCTTCTACTGCAATCCTCATGGCAGTGGCGGCTATGGCGAAGCATTCATGCGCAAGCTGCACGCCGCCTGGGGTCCTGTCGCTATGGATGACATCATGGCTGGCGTCGACGCGCTTCTGGCGGTTGGTCAGATTGACGAGCAGCGCATGGCGATTACGGGCGGCTCCTACGGCGGCTACATGACGGCATGGATCATCGCCCATACCGACCGCTTCAAATCGGCTGTATCACAGCGTGGCGTCTACAACATTTCCAGCTTCTACGGCACCTCGGATGTGCCGCTGCTGATGTCTAACGAATTTGACGCCGAACCCTGGGACGACCACGACGTCTATTGGGATAATTCGCCACTGAAGTATGCGGCGAATATCAAGACGCCGCTGCTGCTAATCCACTCTGAGAACGACTATCGTGTACCAATCGAGCAGGCGGAACAACTCTTCGCCTGGGTCCGGCGCGCCACCGATACGCCGGTGCATATGCTGCGCTATCCTCGCGATGGGCATGAACTATCGCGCAGTGGCGAGCCTGGCCATCGCGTCAGCCGCTTGAACGAGATGGTGACTTGGTTCGACCGCTACACGCAAGCGCGTTAAGAGACATTGCCGACAGGAAAACGCTGCGAAAAAACTGTGAAATAAAGACGAACCTGGCTGATGATGTCGCGCCGCTGTGATTCCGGCAGCAAGCTGAAGACGGTCCGCAGCTGGTCCATCAAGTCGCGCTGCACCGCCATAAAACGCGCCCGGCCCACTTCAGTAAGGATGACGTCAACGGAGCGGCCGTCGCTCTCATTGCGCCGCCGCCGCACCAAGGGCGGATCCATCGCTTCCAGCCGCTTGACTAATCCGGTCATGGTGGCGCTGGTCAAATGATGATCCCGCGCGATATCGCCGATGCGGCACTCGCCGGCATTCTCGGATAGTGTCTTGAGTACGTAAAACTGGGGCGGCGTTAGCTGATGCGCCTCGAAGTGGCTCGCTAGACGTTTTTCACCATCGGTAACGATATCAAAGAGAACCGACCATAATTCCGCGACATCGCGATTCAGGTATTCGTCCACCGCCGTTTGCCTTTGCCCCTGCCCTCAATCGCCCAGGGCGTCCCAGACTTCAAGTTTACCACGCGCCTCGCGTATCACCTCATCGACGAATTCAGTTGTGCTTGCCTGGCCACCCAGGTCGGGCGTCTTTATGCCATTGTAGACTGCTTCCAAGGCCGACTCGTATATGGCGCGACTCGCCAGCGCCGCATCCCGGCCTTCGACATATCGCAACATTGCCCCGCAAGCCAGTATCATCGCCATTGGATTGGCGATATTCTTGCCCATCAGACTCGGCGCGGTGCCATGTGGCGCTTCCGTTACCGCGACTCTGACGTTGAAATCGTCGTCGAAGGCGATAATGACGCTCTCGGCGCCGGCGATGGTGCCAAACATCTTGATGACTAGATCGCTCAAATTATCACCGTCTCGATTGAGCGCGGGGATAACCAGCGGTTCGCCGGATGTCTCCAGCAAGAGCGCGTAGGTCGCGTCAATGAGCTGCGGGTTGTAGCGGACGCGTGGGTGGAGGCTCGCCGCACGGTCGAGTTCTTCTTTGAACATCCCTTCATAAATTGGGCTGACCGTGTACTTGGGTCCGCCAAAGACAGTGGCGCTGTGTTGTTCGGCGTACTGAAAAGTGAATTCAGCCACGGCGCGGCAAGTCCGCCGGCTGATATAGCGCGTGTTGTAGGCGATTTCGTCCAAGCCATCGCCCTCGCGCCATTCTTCGGCGGCGTACGCGCCTTCAACCGCCATGCGCACGACCGCGATCGGCGAATGAACACCGGCTAAAGGCCGCACCGAGGGTATGCGCCGCCCCGTCCGCAAAATCACGCTGCCATGAACCAGCTCGCGCAAGAGCGCATTGGGGCTGCCGACATCATCGGGATCGCCCGGTGTGATCGTAGCCGCCTTGATGCCCAAGCCAGTTTCGAGGATGCGCGCCGCCGCCTCTCTTACCACATCGTTGTCAGTGCGCCGCCGATTCTCTAGCGACAGGTCGAAAGTTTCGAATTCAAGCTTGTTAAGCCGGATCACGCTGGGGTCAAGCACACGCAATGCCTCGTCAAGCAACTCCTGGCCCGTTTCATCGCCCTTCAAGATACAGACGGTCTGTTTGCTCAAAGTCGGCTTGCCTTCCCGTTATTGTCCTCCGCAGTCACAGCATATTGTACTTGAACGCGGCCTGACTGAGTACAGTTGCGATACCTGCGCCTGCTCAACAATCGGGCTGAGATATTTGCCCAGATGCGGTAGAATAAGGATTGATAACTGTCCGAGTCAATGTAGACAGGATTGCAATCTTATGCGTTTGTCCAAGAACTTGATTCTTCTACTGATACCGTTCGCCCTGCTGTTTAGCGCGCAGGCACAAGACGAGACAGAGTTTACCTCGACGGTAACCTGGTTCTATTCCGCCTGCGAGGACCGCATGGTGATTGACCTGTCCGGTACGATGGAGAGCGGTTATGACTTGTATTTCCAAGCCTTTGACGCTTATGGGGGCTTGGGCGAAGCGATCACCGGTTTGCGGCGCGTTATCGTCGATGGCGATTATGCCGTCAGCCAGGTCATTTATTGGCTTGAAGGCGCGACGCGTACCCTGGACACACCGGTGAGCGTCGTCATACGCATCGGAAGCGAAAGTGATCCGGAAAGCACGATCTTCCTGACGCCATCGGATGACACGCTTGGCGAATGCGCGGCGCCCGCCAGTACGCTTGTCGAAGGTTCGGATCTCTCCGCAGCCAGCCAGATCGTTTCCTCTTCCGGTGTTTTCACACCCGACGGCGGATTCTTGAACCCGGTCTACTCGCGCCCCGTTGAACCGATCGTGCAAATTGGCGCTCGCCCAAGTGTTACGATCGTACCCGGCCGAACTGACGATCCCGGACTTATCTTCGCCGAGTGCGCCGGCGTGGATGGCGCTGCCCCGGGCATTCTATACGATACGGATGTGATCAGGCTGTTCTGGTCCTGGTTTGCCAAGACGGCGGACCAGGTCCAGGCGCACCTGGACAACGTGGAGTACGCCATAACGCTGCGTGGGCTGACTATTCCCAACGTTCATGTAAGCGAGATTAAGCAGATTCCAGGCAGCCTCAATTGGTGGGTATTCTACACGGTAAACTTTGGCGACAAATGGCAGCCGGGCGTCTACGACATCAACTTCGCACTCGGTTGGTCCCAGGCCATCACCGATGGCTATGAAGACTTTGGACCGGGCACGGAAAACGAGCGAATCGGTGGCAGTTGCCAATTCGGCATCGAGCAGAATCCATACGGTATAGAAGTATTGCACGAGCAACCGGCGATGCCGCTCAAGACCTACCCCTGGCCTTAACCACACGCACGGAGCTGCGGGACGCCTGCAAAGTGAACCCGCAGCCACAAACAGGCGAAACTCAATTGACCACGCTCAGCGCTTATGCCAAGTCGCTGTTTGATATCGAATTATCGACCGAACAGCTTGAGCGCTTGGAAGGTTTGACAGGCTTGCTGCTGGATTGGAACCATCGGATGAACCTGACCGGCATCACCGACCCGGCCGAGATTGCCGTCAAACACTACCTGGATTCGCTTAGCCTGCTTAGGGTTGTCTCCCGATTTGACGGAATGCGTCTCATAGATGTGGGTACCGGCGCGGGTTTTCCCGGGCTGGTCCTCGCCATCGTATTTCCCCGATTGCAGGTCACATTGATGGACTCAACCGGGAAAAAGCTGCGATTCATCGAGCATGTTGGCGATGCCCTCGGTCTCAGCAACATACATACGCTGCATGCGCGGGCGGAAGACGCGGGACGGCACAAATCATCTCATCGCGAGGCTTACGATATTGTCACAGCGCGCGCCGTTGCTCCGATGCCGGCGCTCATGGAATACACGCTGCCACTAGCGAAACCCGACGGTCAAGTGATCGCCATGCGCGGAACGGACGCCTTCGACGAAACAAACGCAGCAGCGCGGGCGATAGATGTGCTCGGTGGCGAGCTCTTCACGATCGAAGAGATCATGCTGCCGACCCTTACTAATCCTCGCTATCTGGTCGTCATCGACAAAATCGAATCGACGCCGCGGCGCTATCCGCGGAATGCCGGCATACCAACCAGAGATCCCTTGCTCTAGCCTCAACTTGCTCGAAAGTCGCCGATAGCCTAGCCTATTCCGGCTGCACATTCTGCGGCTCATGCAGCGCAATGCGAAAGGGGTACCACTCAGCGCGGAACAGCTTCTGCGCCACGCCCGGATCGCCCGAGGTAATCCGGCGCATATGCGCTTCGTCACGCGCGTTAAATATGGCGATGCCAAAGGACGAGTAATCGCTGCTTAGCGTACGGCCGGCCAGTATCAAGAGGCCATCGTCCATCAGCTTTTTGAGATAGACAAAATGCTCGCCAGTGATGCGTTCCTCGTCCTCTGTCGGTCCCTCGGACAGCATCTCCGGGCGCACCGGCTGTATGCGATAAATGTAGGTCGGCATCCATCTCACCTCATCTTTCCAGTCCCGGACTTGAGGACGATCGTAGCTCAAAACGCAAGAGGCACAGAGTGTCAACCATGCCAGCTAATGACGCATAATGGAGCGTAATAATGTCAGTACAGCGTCCACTCGGGGCGGCATGTCCCGTATGAAGCGCTCGCTTCTTTCGCTATAATTGTCTCAACATTTCGACAGGGACGATGCGCCATGGCAGAAGCTAGCGCCAAGAAACGTCAGGTCAAGTTGGAGCTTCCGCGAGATCCCAGCGCGATCTATTCCAACATGGTCATGATTACGAATAACGCCAATGAAGTCATATTCGATTTCATCCAGGTGATGCCAAATGACGACCGTGCGCGCTTGCAAAAGCGGGTCATCAAGACGCCCACCCATAGCAAGCTATTTCTGAACGCATTGCAGGAAAATATCACCAAATATGAAGCGAGCCACGGCGCCCTAAGTACGCCGCCTCGTCAAACGCTGGCTGATCAACTCTTTGGCACAGTAAAATCGGCGGATGAAGACGATGAGTAACCTGGGAATCATTTCCGACGAATTACGCGCCGACCTGGAAGAGCGCAATGCCGCGCGCGACACCGCCATCGCCCGCTCCTGACAGCTCATTCGCCTCTGTTCCGAGAGTATACGCGCGATCCATCGGCGCGATTGGGACAGCGCCGATACCAAGCTGACGCAGGTCCGAACCGGCGCAGAAGAGCTGAAAACCATCGTCATCGGTTTTCCCGATCTGTACCACACCGGTTACACGCAAGACGCATTGAAAGAAGTCGCCGAAGCATTCATCACCCGCGCCATCATTCGCGGGGAGCCGCTGCCTTCATCGTCCGAATTGGGTGTAGAGAGCTCAACATACCTGAAAGGCCTGGACGAAGCCGCCACCGAATTACGCCGATTCATACTGGATATAATGCGGCGTGAAGACGCCCACAGCGACGAAGCGGAGCGCCTGCTGCGCGCCATGGATGATATTTACGATCAACTCGTCACCTTCGATTTTCCTGATGCCTTGACCCACGGCTTGCGGCGACAAACGGATGTCGTACGGGGTGTGCTGGAGCGGACCCGCGGTGATTTGACCCAAAGCCTGCGCCAACAAAAGTTACAGGACGCGCTGCAGAAACTGGAACAGCAACTTAATATTGAAGGCGGCAATTGAAGCCGCGCGCTTTAGACAGCAGTCCCCGCCCAATTCGAATTCAGCCCGAAAGCTTCCACTCTATTAAGGCGCCGGCCACCCAGGTCGGCTTAGGCTGGTCGTACAGTTCCGATGAATCAGTGAAGCTGATATCAAGCACCTCGCCCGTCATCGGGCCGCGCAGGTAGCGATACACTTGTCCGGTATCACGGGCATCGCTTTTGGACTCAAGGCAATGCTGGTTGTACGCCCAATAGTCGCCGCGCTCAAGAATGGCGATGCCCGACTCGATCATTGACCTAGCATGCGCCAAGCCCGCATCATCATGATCGTAGGTGTCCTCCGGGCTGTCTCCATAGCCGATGCCATGATGGAAAGGATCAGCCGTACTGACCAGGACCGCGTCCTCCATCAAGCGCGCCAACTCGTCAATGCCGGGCAGATTCTGTGGTTTGCCGCCCGCGAGATATGGATAACGCTCGAACACTTGCGGCGCCTTCTGGTCAGGTACACCACGACACTCTAGTTCCGCCTGCCAGAAATGCCGCCAGCTGATCAACGCGTGATCGCCGGTCCATTCGCGCCGTCCCTTTATGCCCGGTCCTTGTATACCCCAAAGCTCGAAATTCGCCGGATCTTCACCGGCGGCCACTGCCACACGAGCCGCTTCCATCGCCGGCGTGAATGCATGCAGCACACTCAGCACGACTACCCTGTCGGCGCCACTGTCAAGCGCCGCGTGCACACAAGCTGCAATCTGATAGCCGCAGTCATGTACGCCAGCATGTGGAAAAACCAGGACGCCTCCCGCAGTCAAGGTATCAGCCAGCTTCCACTGCTGTCCGCGTTCCAGATGTTCCAAGGTACCTGCCTCTCCCAATTCCGCGTGTTCCCGGGCGTAGAGCTCATGCACTTTCTTCTGCAACGCGTCGCGATCCAGTTCCATTATCGATGTCCTCGGCTAGAATCTGTCCTACCAATTTGTATCGCAGCGGCGAGGCGGCGTCAATGTGCGAAAGTGAGTATTGACCTGTACGCCAGTAGCACTATAATGCTGCTCTGGCTAAGTACCAAACAGAGACGCTTACCACAGACAGCAGGAGGGCAGCCGCCCTTAATCACCTGCCGAGGGACGCGCAAAAAGCCTTCATTCCGCCAAGCATGATTGGACTTTGTTGCGACCTGAGACTGTGGGTCGCTTTTCTGTTTCTATCTGGTCAGGCTGCGCTGGAAATGGCGCGGAACCCTGACAAAGAAAGGAGCGACACTTGCCGGTATCCCGAACACGTAAGGAAGAGCTTGTCGCAAGCTACGTTGATATTCTCAATGTTAGCGACGGCTTCATTGTTGTGCAGACGCAAGGGCTTAACGTCTCGCAGATTCAAGGCTTGCGCAATGCCCTGCGGCAGCAGAATGGCCAGTATCTCGTCGCCAAGAACAGGCTGATGCGTATAGCGCTCGAAGAATCCAATTGGATCGTACCGGAGCATCTGCTAGTCGGTCCGGTGGCGATCGTCTTCGGCGGCGACGATATGCCCGGCGTATCCAAGGCTCTGCTCAAGCACATCGAGGACGCAGAATTCGGCGAGAAGATGACGGTGACCGGCGGCATGATGAGCGGCGATGTCCTTGACGCGCGGCAAGTCGATGCTGTTTCGAAGCTGCCCACTCTCGAGGAACTTCGCGCCCAATTGGCAGGCATTGTTGTATCACCCGCGCAAGGCATGGTCAACGTGCTGAATCAAGCGACAGCCGGGGTCGTCAACGTCCTGCAAGCTTATCTCGACAAGCATGAAGAAGGTGTTGGCGTCAGCGCATAGCGACCTTAGTCCGGTCCATCCGGCGAGGTGCAATTGTTTTCCGAAGTAACTAACAAACGAAAGAGACCTGAAAGAGGGAGCACAATGGCAGATCTGGATAAGTTGGTAGAAGAACTCAGCGCCTTGACAATCTTGGAAGCCGCTGACTTGAAGACAAAGCTGGAAGACGCCTGGGGCGTTGAAGCGGCCGTTGGCGGTGGCATGATGATGATGGCGGCGGGCGCCGCGGGCGCAGGCGCCGATGCCGAACCGGAAGAAGAACAGACCGAATTTGATGTCATCCTCAAGGAAATCGGACCGAAGAAGATCAACGTAATCAAGGCGATCCGCAGCATCACTCCGCTTGGCTTGAAAGAAGCCAAGGAATTGGTCGAGTCGGCGCCAGCCACCGTGCTGGAGGAAGTCAGCAAAGACCTGGCCGACGACGGCAAAACCAAACTCGAAGAAGCCGGCGCTGTCGTCGAGGTAAAATAGCGACCACGATAGACCGGCGGCATTTGGGTGTTTCCTGATCCCAAAGCGCAAACATCTTGACCAATCAGCAGCAGGTTTTCGACCTGCTGTTTTTTGTTACTGTCGCCATTGATTTTGAGTCGGATACCAACATTAGTTGGCTCTACGCTTGGATTCATACGCTATTGAGGAAATTGCCGTTATAATGTTGACAAGTGTAGAGATTGAGTTCCTTCAAGTGGCAAACATATCGTATAGCAAGATTCTCGATCCGGTCAGTGACATCATTTCGATGATGGAATCCCTCATGGGTGGCGCCATTGGCGAAACTACCGGCGATCAACGCGAGTGCTTCAAACGAATACATGCCTATAGCTGGGGCTTGCATACCTTGGTCATGGATGTCATCACCGCGCTCGGCATCGAGAATGCAGCGACACGCCCAGCAGTTCTAGATCGATTCAACGCCTTGAAACATCCCACTCTGGCAGCCCTGGACAACCTGTCTGCCGGTTTCGATGGTCCCTTAAACGAGGAACAGCACAGCGTCATCGGATTCGCGCTCGAGGCGGTACATGCAATTGAACACATGATGACGAATATCTGGCACTATTCCCTGATCAGGCACAACTTGCTCACTTATGCCGACGACGAATTTGCCGGCTCCGTATTGCTCAACAAAATGCAGTCAGAGCTAGAAGGCATCAAGCTGACCATACCCCAATCGAAATTCTGTGTAATCGGCGATGAAGCTCACCTCAGCTACGCATTCGGAGAGATCGCCCACAACATTCGGCGTCATGCTGCTGTTGAGCAAGCGAGTGTCCACTTGAAAGAATACGGCTATCGCGCCGATATCACCATCTACGACAAAGGCCGGGGATTCCAAATCGAGGGCGACTCGCCATTTCAGCCTTTTTGGCAGGCGGATGCGGCGGACCCAGGACTGGGCCTTGGCCTTTATCTCGCTCGGCGCCATGTCGAAGGCAGTGGCGGCAGCATCAAGATGAACAGCGAAAGACATCGTGGTACGCTTGTCCGAATCTCAATCCCCACTCTGCCTTAGACCAAGACCGTGCCACTCAAGCCGGTTACTTTTTCCCCGTGCCATAGCCATAAACTGAACTGACTTGCGTTCCTGCAACGATGCTTCTGCGCTATAATTCGCGCCGAAACTATCGGTCTGGAGTACAACCATGAGCAATGACAAGGTATTTGTCACGCGTGAGTTGCCGCCGGCGACCCTCGCGCGCCTGGCGGAATGCTGTGACCTGGAGGTCTGGGAGGGGTTCCTGCCGCCCGAGTACGAGGTCATCCGTCAAAAGGTCAGCGGAGGTTCTGGCTTGCTGTGTTTGCTCACCGACCGAATCGACGCGCAAATGATGGATGCGGCCCCGGGCCTGAAAGTGATCAGCAATATGGCGGTGGGCTACGACAACATTGATATCGCCGCCGCCAGCGAACGAGGAATCCCGGTCGGCAATACACCGGGCGTCCTCACGGAGACCACTGCCGACTTCGCCTTCGCCCTGCTGATGGCGGTGGCCCGCCGCATTCCCGAAGCGAAGCAGTATATCCATGACGGCGAGTGGCGCACCTGGCACCCCACCGTCTTATCCGGCCATGACATCTTTGGCGCGACCCTGGGCATTGTCGGTTTCGGGCGGATAGGCCAGGCGATGGCGCGTCGAGCAGCCGGATTTAACATGCGCGTTCTGGTCACTTCTCGCGCGCACGACGCTGAGATCAAAGCTATCGGCGCGGAAAAGGTCAGCTTGCAAACGTTGCTCCGCGAGGCTGATTACGTCAGCTTGCATATCCCATTGACCGACGATACGTATCACTATATTGGCAAGCCTGAATTGGCGGCGATGAAGCGCTCTGCCGTCCTAATCAACACCGCGCGCGGCGGCGTGGTCGATCCCACGGCGCTTTACGACGCGCTTCGCGATGGTGAGATTCTGGCGGCGGGCCTGGATGTCACCGAGCCAGAACCAATCTCGCCGGACGATCCACTGCTGACGCTTTCCAACTGCCTGATTGTGCCGCATATTGCCAGCGCAAGTGTCGCCACGCGCACGAAAATGGCCGAGATGGCAGCGGACAACATAATTGCCGGACTACAGAGCCTTGCCTTGCCCACTTGTGTCAATCCCGAGGCCTATGCGCGTCGCAATGCCGTCGACTAGGCGCTGCGACACCTGACAGCCTCTGTTCGTCAAATCATGATAAGTATGTATGCGCGCTTGCCACGCCATGCGCTGCGGTGACGCATCTAGGACCTTCACCGCTCATTGCAACTTACGCGCCAGGTAATATCGGGAGTGGTGAATACTGTTGATATAACAACTTCGACCTTGCCATCCAATAACCTCTATGCCCTCTGCGTCTCTGTGGTGAATCCCCCTTATGGAATCCGGAATATGTCCTGTGTCTTTGAAATTCACCACTCCCGTAATATCGAAAGATTTGATTTATTCGCGATAGTATACTATAATGCCCGCATAAGCATACAAGTTGATGCATTTACGCGTCCTGCCCTGTGGGCAGGGCGTTTCGTCTAATATGCTGCTTTGCATATAGACAAGGCTGAAAAAACCTTTTTCTAGAGTCGGCGTATATAAAGGTGATTGCAACACGAAAGGACCAGATCATGGCAGAACGACGCATTCAGTTGACACGTAAGGGCTTTCAGCAGTTGCAGCGCGAGCTCAACATACTCACTAGTGTGGAGAATTCCAAAGTTGCTGAGATGCTCGCCGAAGCGCGCGAAGACGACCAAGGGGAAGAAGCGGTTTTCTTTGATGCAATGGTCTCCAAAGAGCGGCTTGATGATCGTGTTTCGCACCTGCAGAATGTACTCGCCCGCGCCGAAATCATCGATGCCGATGAAGATCCGAATACGATCACACCTGGCAACCGCGTGACAGTCTATGACTCGGCGGAAAAAGAGGAATTCATGCTGGACCTGCTCGACAGCGAAGAAATCACACTCGGACGCCGAGGCGTTTCACTCGATTCGCCTGTCGGCAAAGCGCTGCTCGGCAAAAAAGTCGGTGCTCGCGTCAAAGTGGAAGTGCCCGACGGCATGGTCACCTTCAAAGTTCGCAAGATCGAAATGATCCCGGACGAAGAGTCCTGAGGTCCGCTGGCGTTGCGAAACATCAAGGGGTATCGCGCGGCGGAACCCCTTTTTGATTGGCCGGACGATCAGCGCAGGGCCCCAGTCGGTTACCGGCTAGCAGACCTCAATCTGTCACGGGAAGATCGCCCAAATAATCTAGAATCGTCGAAAGCATGTATGGCGTCAGCGCCAGTGTGGCGGCCGCCACTTGAGGTTCGCTGCGCGCCAGATTCTCGGCATCTTCCAACAGTTGTATCAAGGCGTTCGTGACCATCGACATCCAGCCGATCGTCTCAAGCATGACGTTGCTTAACACTTCGGGATTGCGCCGGGCATTCAGCACCAGCCAGGATGCCGCTTCCATCATGGGCATCATCGCCATCATGGCGGCTGAAAGGCTGAGCATCATCACGCGCTGCATTTCGGGCGACATGTCCGACAATTCGGTTTCCGCCTGCATTCGCTCCGCCACACGCGCCATGATGGTGGCGGCCAGTCTTGCCGGCGCGCGCTGCTGTGGCGCGCGTTTCAGCAGGGCGTCCACGCGCTGCAATCGTCCAAACTCAAGGGCGGCAGCTTGGTCGCTCCCGATTACTTCGACCAGTTTTCTCGCCATCTCTTCGGAGAGCTGTCCATCAATTGCCTCTTGCATCATGTCCTGCTTTGGCAAGTTTTGCTCGTCGGACATCTCAATTCCCTTTCCGTAGCGTGTCTGCCAAACGGCTCTCACTGTTGTGATCGGCCCTCTCGAGCAATTCTGCAAGCCGTTTGCGCGCGCGATGCAATCGGCTCTTGATCGCGCTTTCCGTTGTGCCCATCTCCCGCGCGATATCGGCATAAGAATATTCGTACCAGTAGCGGTAGATCACCGCCAGGCGATAGTGCTCGTCAAGCTGCAGCAGAAGTTCTTGAACGGCATCGCTCATTTCCAGTTGAAGCGCCACTTGCTCAGGCAAAGGATCGCTGCTGCGCAATGCCAAAGCTGCCGCTGTCGGTTCGTCATCAAGAGAGACATACTGCATACGACGTTTGCGCAAGCGATCAATGCAGTGATTCGAGGCGATCGAGAGCAGCCAGGTCTTGAACGAGCGCGCGGTATCGTATCGATGCAGATTCTTGTGTACGCGCAGAAAAGTCTCCTGGGATGCATCTTCCGCCTCGACGCTTTCGCCCAACATGCGATAGCAGAAGTTGAAGACCGGATCTTGAAACAAGTAGACGATCTCGGCGAAAGCGTCTTGATCGCCCGTTCTTGCTTGCATTACCCAGTCAACTATGATGCGATCTTCTTCCGCCACAATGCTTCCTCTTTCAACGAGAGCAAACGCAGACGACATTTCGGCTCCGGCTCCGAAACATTTCAGACGCGCCTTCCTCAATTATGGGCTGTGATGGACGAGCGCAAAAGGAAGAATCACGTAAGAAAGCCGAGACCTCAAGCGTTAATCAAAAGCACGGCGGTTGCGCTATTGGTCGCCAACGGCACATTGTGCACATTGCAGATGCGCTGCAGACCCTGAATATCCGGATCATGAGGATGCTTGCCAAACGGGTCCACAAAGAAAAACACCGCGCTGATCCGCCCTTCCGCCACCATCGCGGCAATCTGCGCGTCGCCCCCGTAGGAGCCTGAAAGCATGCACTTTACCGTCAGTCCCGCCTTTTATTCGACTAGCTTGCCCGTCGTATCGGTCGCCACCAGGTCGAAGTTGCTGAGGCGTTCGTGATGATCTTTGACAAAGGCTACCATATCGGCCTTTTTCCCATCATGTGAGATTAGTGCCAATGCACGTCTGGCAGGTTTCTTTGGCATCGGTCAGTCAATCCTTTTCAGGCCGACGAATCAGGCCAATTGTTTGCAACGGTTGAGCTGCCCGCATCGGTCTTCGCGCAGCGAACGAAGAGTCTCACTCACGCGACAAATGGGCGTAACCAAGTCAGCCAAGCGGCAATGGCCAATGAAAAAGAGAGGAACTTCGCGGACGGCGTACCAGACGCGCCGGAATCGAAAGCGGGCGGTGATAGTTGGTGAAGCCGAACAAACTCTTGAAGCGCTGATTCATTGTGTACGCCTCTTCGTAGTAACCCTCAAGCTCCGCCATCAGGGCGCACCAGGGACGCCGCTCGGCCTGATGGCGCGCGCCGTGGCTCAATTGGAAACGGATATCGGGATGATCGCGCAAGAATTGAATCGCATCGGCAAATGCCCCTTGCGTCGGCTCAACGGCAATACCGCTGACGCCGTCCTTGATGACATCGGGCGCTCCACCGGCGTTCACCACGACCGACGGCAAACCTGACGCCATCGCTTCCAGAATCACCTGGCCAAAGGTCTCGTACTCTCCGGGGAAGACGAAGACATCGGCGCTGGCATAGGCTTGCGCCAATTCGTCGCCGAATAGGTAGCCGGTAAAGAATGTGTCAGTGCCGGCGAATTGATGCTCAAGTTCTTCACGTAAGGCGCCATCACCGATTATCGAAAGGGCGATACCGGGCGACCGCGCCACATCCAGTAGCAAATCAATCCGCTTCTCGTTGGCAAGACGCCCGACAAAAATGCATAGCAGCGATTCCGGATCCCGACCATTCAACAAGCGATGCCGCATCGACGGGCTGGCGTGACAAGGATTAAATCGCTCGGTATTGACACCCCTGCCCCAATGACGGACGCGGCGGTAGCCCACGTCGCGCAGCTGACCGATGATTGTATTCGTTGGCGCAAGCGTCAAGTGACAGCCATTATGAATGTAGCGCAACCAGCGATTTACCGGTCCCGAAAGCATCGGGAAACCATAGTGCTCGGTATATCCCGGGAGATCCGTCTGGTAATTCGCGATCACGGCCAGATTGAGATGACGGCCCATCGCCATGCCATTTACTGACATTGCGGCCGGGCTGAAGAGATGGATCAGATCCGGTTGAAAGTCCTCGATATGGCGCGCGACAATCGGGTTCGGCAGCGCCATACGCGTTTCCGGCGCTTGCGGCAGTCCGATCGACGGCAACGGTATGACCTGCGAGTCGCCGACCCGATCGACGGCGATATCAGGCGCGAATACCAATACCTCACGCCCCGTTTCTTGCAAGTATCGTATCGTAAGATAAGAGGTCTTGGCCACGCCGTCCACTTTGGGCAAGAAGGATTCGGTCAATACAGCGACCTTCTTTACCGAAGCAAAGGGCTCTACGGAATGCCTGTCGTCACGCAAGCGCGGGCTGCCGAAGAAATCATCGAGTTTCTTCTGCTGTTGAGCCTGAAGATTGCCGATTAAGCGCTGCGCCTGCATGACCACCTATTTCGCGAATCCGAACGTTGAAAACAGTTTATCACAACCTGCCAAAACATATGAACAAATCGGCTTACATTTGATATCACTTGAAGCGTTGAATTGTCTTGCTTTATGCTGATCTATCTTCAGATACGAGAAACGCGACCGCGAGTTCCGCGTTGAATCCCGCCGCTATGAGGCGCTGATACCGTAAAGCGCTCGGTAGACATTATAATTGCGATAAATAAACTGAACGTAATGGCGCGTCGAATCGATGGTTATGGTCGTCATAAACAGATCGGGGTCGCCGCCGGAAAGAGCGTTCCAATCATAGGCTCTGCCCGGTCCGGCATTGTACGCCGCCAGCGCCGCGATCGCATTCTGATTGAATAATTCCAGCTGTTCATCAATATAAAAGGCGCCAAAGGCGATGCCGGCGTAGGGACGGAAGAGGTCGCTGTGCTGATAGTCCTGCCAATTCAGCTTCTCGGCAATGTACTGCGCGGTTGATGGAATCACTTGCATCAAGCCTTTTTCGCCCGCCGCCGCGGTGGCGAATGTGTTGAAGAGGCTCTCCTGCCGGATTAGAGCGAGCATCAACGAAGGGTCTACACCGCGCGCTGCCGCCGTCGGCTGAATGACATCGATGAAATACGCTGGGAATCGCATGCGAGCCAGATAGGGCGGCGCCTGCAATGTGCCCATTCTCGCGGCAATAATAACATCCGCCGCTGCGATTATACTCTCGCGGTAGAAGCCCAAATCGCGCAATGCAACGGCCAAACGATAGCTGCTCAGCACATCACCGTTGTCCCTGGCGTCATCGACAAGATCTTCAAATTCTGTGGCCGCTTCGTCAAAGGCGCTGACGGCGTATAGTTCGCGCCCACGGATCATGCGCGGGTCGCTGTTCAGTTCAGCGGATAAACGCCAAAGCTCGCCTTCCACTTCAATCGCGAAGCTCTCGCGCAGCCAGCGCTCCGCCGCATCCCGCTCGGCGACTTCATCAAATTCATATTTCCAAGCCGCTGGCGGCTGGAAGGGATTTATGCCAAGCCGAAAGTCGGCCGCGCGCGCCGCGAAGTAGCTGTCCGGCGCCGCATTTATCGCCAGGTCAAAGGCTTCGCTGGCCAGCTTTTCGTCGCTGCGACGCAGACCAATTCGGCCCATCCACAAATAGGCGGCTGCTTGATCCGCGCCACCTGCCAGGCTCGCGATACTCGCATACAGGTTCTCAGCGACCGTCCATTCCTCATCACGTACGGCAGCCGATGCCGCGATGAACAAGCCACTCGAGGTCAATTCATGATTCGGATAAGTATCGGCCAGCCGCATGAACACCTGCCGTGATAGCCCTGTCTCGCCATTGGTGCCGTATAGATAGCCGGCCCGCCAAAGCGCCTCTCCGGCCGCTTGCTCAAACAGCGGATAGGTATCGGCAACCGCCAAATAAACCTGGATCGCGGCGGGGTTGTCGCCGGCCAGAAACCGAGTCCGCCCCCGCTCCAGCAGCGCCTCGCCAAAGAGCGGGTTTGCTGGATACTGGTCGATCACTGTCTGGAAGGCGATGGTCGCCGCGTTGGAGTTGCCGATCTGCCTGTAAGCGCGCCCGAGCGTCAGGAAGAGGTCGGCGGGGATGGCAGCCAATTCGTGAGAAGTGGTGAAATTGTTAAAGGCATCAATGGCCGCCTGATAATCTCCGGCGATAAACGCAGCTCGTCCGCGCTGCAGACCATCGTAGGCTGCGCCGTGCTGGCCGAGGACTTCAAGCGCTTTCCATGCCACGGCAGTCGTGCCGTAATTCTCAAAGACTGCCCGCATGCGCTCCACGCCGGAAGCCAGCGCGCCACCGTCAAGCGCCGCCTGCGCCGCCGTGAACGAGATACTCGCGCGGTATGGAGTGTTGCGCGCTATCGTCAAGATAGCGTCATATTGCGCAACGGCGTCTCCATGCCTGCCGAGATTGATGTAAATCTGTGCCAGCTTTTCACGCAGGACCAGCAGCGGCACCAAAGTACGCTTGGCATTGATAGCCAGCTCGTAATTCCGCAGGGCGGCATCCGTCTGCCCCAAGGCGATTTGCCCGTCTGCGATACGCTCGTAGACATAGCTGTCGATCAGTCCCGGGCGCAAGACGAGATACTGCTGCAAATCAGCGATTGCCGCCGCCCATTGCGATAAGCCGAGCCGCGCGTCGCCTCGCAAGAAATATGCTTGCGCGATCTGCGGATGGCCGGGGAATTCGCTGATGAGCAGGGAGAAGGCGTCAAGCGCCTGCTGAAAGTAGCCGGCGCGCAAGGTAGCCTGCCCCAAACGAAATGCAGATTGCGCCCGGTCCGCCGGCGTTGCGGAGTCTCCATAATTCAGTAGCGTACGATAACTTTCTGCCGCATCCTCGAGGTATCCATTGAGCACACTGCGGTCACCAGCTTGCATATGCTGCTGCGGTTCAATGGTGGGCGTCGGCGGCGGGATCGTTGGCAAGTCGGTGGCTGGTTCCGTCGGCGCAGCTTGAGCGACGGTCGGCAGCGGCGTCGCCGTGATATAAATGATGTTGTTTTCGTCAGGCGTGGGCAGTGTTCCGTTCGCATTGCGGACGTTGCAAGCGGTCGCGAATATGCTCAGAGATAGCAGAAAAATGCGAAACCAGGTCATCGCGTATCGTCCATTATGTGGGAGAACTTCAGCCATGGTACGAAGCTGCCATGCGCATGTCAAGCAAGGTCGTCGCCATTCTCATCGAGCGGCGGGCTTAGCTCGCCAGCCAGCCAAGGGATGCCATAGCCAACCACCAGATGGCCGGCTTCCGCCACGGCTTTGCCCAGCGACTCGGTATCGCGATAGCTCCACCAATGATCGGCCACGGGCAAAATCTTGACGCCAAAGCCAGAAACGACAAGCTGGCTCAAACTGCGCGATAATCGTCCAGTTGCGGACGCTGTGCCAGACCTTGCCGGAGACCGAGTCAACTGTACGCGAAATCTCGATGGAGCACCCGCCGACCACATCGTATCGCTGGTCACCAGCACCTGAAAGTCGATCCAGCCCAAGCCGCCATCGTCGAAGGTCTTGACGAAGCGATAACGCCCTCCGGCCGATTGCAGCGACTCCGCCTCAAAATGGTAGCCCGCTGCGGCGAAGGCCTGTCCGACGACCGTACGCAGCAAAGCGCTGAAATAGTGTTGCCCTGCTTGACGTTCTTGCATAACAACCTGTATCGCCTGACGCAAAAGATGTCTTGCCGAGTAGAAATAGGCTGCAACTGATAAGGTATCAACGCGCGTTCAAGGCGGCCGCTGTCTCATCCGCCCTTGTCACCGGCATAAGACAGGCGAAATTTCGGCAGACATAGACAGTCGTACTGCCATCCCGCATGACCCGATTACTGAGCAGAGCTATGCTCTCATGCTCGTCCACATCGCTGCCTGCCCAAGCCGTGACTACATTCGGCCTGAAAGGCTTACGCAGCGCATCGACGATTTCCGCCCCGTGTTCGCTGCCTAATTCTCCGATGACCGCCACCTCCTTGATGCCGCGGATCAGCATATCAGCGGCGTTTAGTGATTCGGCGAAAGCTTGCGGATATTGCCGCATCGCATCGCAGAGTTTGCGCAGGATGTCGTGGGCCGCTGCTTCGTACCGAGCATCGCCGGTATACGCCGTCAGGCGCAATAGCTGCCGCGCCATCATGCCGTTGCCGGAGGGCGTCACGTTGTCCTGCAGATTGCGCGGACGCACGATCAGTGCTTCATGGTCGTCGCTCGTATCATAGAAGCCGCCATCGTCCGCCTTGAAATGCTCCAGCGCGAAGTCCGCCAGCCGCCTTGCCGCGACAAACCATCGTTCTTCGAAGGTCGATTGGTACAGCTCCAGCATGGCGTCGATTAGGTTGGCATAATCTTCCAGATAGGCATTGAGCTTGCTGCGCCCATCTTTATGCGTGCGATAGAGCCGTGCCTCATCGCCCATCATCCGCTCGAGCAGGAAGTCCCCGGCTCGGCGCGCCGCATCGAGGTAGTCGCTGCGCTTCAACACACGCGCCGCTTCCGCCAGGCTCGCCAGCATCAAGCCATTCCATGATGTCAGAATCTTGTCGTCCAATTGCGGCGGTATACGCTGTGTCCGCGCGGCATACAGTCGGTCCTTGATCTTCGCCACAGCTTCTGTCAGCTGCTCAAGAGACAAACCGAGAATCTCTGCGGTTTCGGCCGCGGTCCGAGGCAGAAACAAGATATTTGAACCTTCGAAGTTGCCATTCGCCGTCATGCCGTAATGCTCGATGGCGATCTCGAGGGCGCGCGGCAACTCGTCGCTTATCGGTTCGAGCGCTTCTCGCGCTTCGTCGATGGTCCAGACAAAGAACTTGCCCTCGACGCCTTCGGAATCGGCGTCAGTCGCGCTGTAAAAGCCGCCATCGGCCGCGGTCATCTCCCGCAGCGCATAATCATAAACTTCCTCCGCGATCGCACGGTAGATATTATCGCCGGTGATCTGCCAGGCGTGAAGATAGAGCCGGCTCAATTGCGCGTTGTCATAGAGCATCTTTTCAAAGTGCGGCACAAGCCAATGCGCATCAACACTGTAGCGGGCGAAGCCACCGCCGACCTGATCGTAGATGCCGCCCTCCGCCATTTTTCGCAGCGTCAGGCTGACCAGTTGCAGCGCCGAGGCATCGCCTGTACGATCGTAATGCCGCAGCAGATATTCCAAACTGATCGAATTTGGAAACTTCGGCTGCGTCCCGAATCCGCCGTTGACCTGGTCAATATTGCCGAGCATCTTCTGCGCCGCCTCATCCAGCAGGTCAGTCGTCAGCCCGCTATTGTCAGCGCGCCCGATCGCCAGGACATCGCGATTCAGCGCTTGATGCAGGTTATCTGCCTGCTCCTCCAGCTGATCCCGCTTGTTGCGGTAGGCATCGTGCACCGCGCCCATCAATTGCCTGAATGATGGCATGCCGTGTCGGCTTTCCTTGGGATAATATGTACCGCCATGGAAGGGGCGCGCATCGGGCAGCAAAAAGACGGTCATGGGCCAGCCGCCCTGGCCGGCTATCGCTTGCACCGCTTGCATATAAATATCATCTACATCAGGCCGCTCTTCGCGATCCACTTTGATATTGACGAAGAGCGCATTCATCATCTCGGCGGTCGCTTCGTCTTCAAAACTTTCATGCGCCATCACGTGGCACCAATGACAGGCGCTGTATCCCACACTGAGCAACACCGGCTTGTCCTCCGCTCGGGCGATGCGAAAGGCGTCATCGCCCCAGGGATGCCAATCGACCGGGTTGTCCGCATGTTGCAGCAGATATGGGCTGGTCTCATTTGTCAGTCGATTCATTGCGCACCTCGTTTTCGATCAACGGCGGCCATTTTCCGCGCGGCAAATTACGTTGTCGGGCGTACAGTCGCACCCGGTTCAGAAGCATAACGGACATTGTATGGATGCGATATTGTCATTCCAATCGCCTCCATTTGGCGAGGCCGTTTTGCCTCCCGCCCAGCTTGGCGCCCGAAACCCGCAGCAGCAATCGGCCGTATTCCACTTCATAGACATCCATCGCCGATGCCCAAGCACGTCCTTTCTAAGACAATACTTGCACAGGCGGGCGCCCCGATAAGGTATAATAAGTCTATACAAATCGCATTTAGCAGGTACTATCAATTCATGCAATTCTGGGATAACAACAGCAACGAGGACAAAGAGGGCGGCAGCAACCGTCCGCCACGGCCGCCACAGAATTGGCGTCGCTGGGTGTCGCCGGGTTTGCTAGTGCTGGTGATGCTGCTTGCGCTTATCTCCTCACCCGGGCTTCTCGGCGGCATATCATCCACGCCGGAAGTCGCCTACTCCGTTTTCTACGAGCAGATGCAACTCAACAACGTTATGTCCTATGACTATAAGGACACGACTGCCGTCGCTGGCGAATTCCGTGACAGCATCGTAGTGCTCTCGCCAGCTGGCAGGACACAAAGCGTCAGACGCTTTACGACACAGATCCCGGTCTTCGCCGGACCTGAAATCGAAAGGCTGCGCATTGCCAACGGCATTAAACCAGTCTCGCAGGAGTATAGTAGCACCTCGCCTTGGATCTCGATCATCTTGAACTTCCTGCCGCTCGTGCTCATCATCGGCTTCTTCGTATGGATGGGCCGGCGGGCGCAGGGGCAAATGAATGGCATATTCTCATTCGGTCAATCGCAGGCGCGCGAAAAAACCCCTGAAATGCCCGCCATTAGATTCGAAGATGTCGCCGGCCAAGACGCAGCCAAACTGGAACTTGGAGAAGTCGTCGACTTCCTCAAACAGCCCGAAAAATACGTTAAGGTTGGCGCGAAAGTTCCGCGAGGCGTCCTTCTCATAGGACCGCCCGGCACCGGCAAGACCATGATGGCGCGCGCCGTGGCAGGCGAAGCCAACGTAGCCTTCTTTAGTATCGCCGCCTCAGAATTCGTTGAGATGTTCGTCGGCGTAGGCGCTTCACGTGTGCGCGATCTGTTCAAACGCGCGAAAGAGAACGCCCCTGCGATAATTTTCGTCGATGAAATTGATGCCGTTGGTCGGCGGCGCGGCACCGGGTTGGGCGGCGGGCACGATGAACGCGAGCAAACCCTGAATCAGCTTCTATCGGAAATGGACGGCTTTGACAACGACACCAATATCGTCATGATCGCCGCCACCAATCGTCCTGATGTGCTGGACCCCGCGCTGCTTCGTCCGGGACGTTTCGACCGGCAAATCACAGTAGACTTGCCTGACGTCAAAGGACGGTACGAGATTCTCAAGATCCATACCAAGAACAAGCCCTTGGGCAATAACGTCGAACTGCAATCGCTGGCGCGGGCTACCATTGGCTTCTCCGGCGCGGACATCGCTAACCTCGCCAATGAAGCCGCCATGCACGCCGCCCGTTACGACCGGCGCCTGATCACCATGTCGGATTTCACCACCGCATACGAGCGCATCCGCCTCGGCACCAAGCGCCCGCCGCTTTCCAATGATAAGGATCGCCGCATTACCGCGTATCATGAAGCGGGCCATGCCTTGGTCTCCTTCCTTATCAAAGACGCCATGGCCTTGTTGAAGACGACGATCATTCCGCGCGGGCGCGCCCTGGGCGTGGCCTTCTATATGCCGAAGGATGATTCGCTGCATCAATCGCGCAAGCAGTTGCAAGCCTTTATTCGTGTGGGGCTGGCTGGACGCATTGCCGAAGAAATCGTCTTCGACGATGTCACCACCGGCGCAGCCAACGACATTCAGCAGGTCACGCAGATCGCCCGCCAGATGGTCAAATTGTTTGGCATGAGCGACTCAGTTGGCATGGTCAATTACGGCGATGACGGCGAGCAACCCTTCCTGGGCTACTCCATCGCCAGCGGACGCGACTATAGCGATGACACGGCCGCCAAGCTTGATGCCGAGATCAAACGCATCATAGACGTAGCGTACCAGGAAACACGTGAACTGCTGGAAGACCATCGCGACCAACTCGACGCCTTGGCCGAAACGCTGCTTTCCAAGGAAACCGTCGAGCGCGAAGAAATCTTGCGCATCCTGGGCCTGGAAGACGACATCGAAGAGTTCATGCCCGCGTCAGTCGCGAAGCACCTGCGCGAGCCACAATCCGCCGAGCAAAACGGCTCGGACACTGAAGTCATTGAACCGGTAGACCTGGAAGAGTAGTTAACTCGTCGGCGAAAACAGCGTTCGGGAGTTTGAAAACAAAGGGGCGAGGCGAATAACCTCGCCTTTGATGTTTCTACGACTATTGTGCGGCTGCCGCCTCGGCCTCGGTGATAATCTCGTCCTGAATGTAAGTCGGTACGCGATCGTAACGATTGAAATCCATCGTGTATATGCCGCGCCCGCCACTCATTGAACGCAAGTCATTGCCATAACGCAGCATTTCCGCCAGCGGAACTTCCGCCGTAACCACACTCTTGAATCCGATGGTGTCCATGCCTTGAACACGACCCCGACGGGTATTCAGATCGCTCATGATGTCGCCCATCATTGATTCAGGGACGGTGATCTTAACATCCATGATCGGTTCGAGCAGCACGGGACTCGCCTTGCGGAAAGCAGCGCGGAACGCCTCGCGCCCGGCAATCTGAAACGCGATGTCCTTTGAATCTACTGGATGCTCCTTGCCATCAAAGACAATGACCTTGATATGCTCGACCGGGAATCCAGCAATGACGCCATCGGGCAGCACGGCGCGAATCCCCTTTTCCGTGGATGACACAAATTGCTGAGAGATCGCCCCGCCGAATACCTTCGATTCAAATTCGAATCCCTCCGGCGTCGGCTCCACTTTCAAATCAACGCGACCATATTGGCCGGCGCCCCCGGTTTGCTTCTTGTGCGTGTAGCTGGATTCAGCGTTGGTTGTGATCGTTTCGCGATAAGGCACTCTTGGCATATCAGTGTCGATACTCACACCGAGCGCCTCCGCCCGTTTCAGCGTAACCTGGAGGTGAATCTGCCCCATGCCTTCAAGTACAGTCTGCCGCGTATCGCCGTCCTGGCGCCAACGCAAGGTGGGGTCAGAGTCGCAGAGATTACCAAGCGTCGGTCCCATTTTGGCGCTGTCCGCTTGCGTTCGCGGCGTAACCGCCAGCATATAGAGCGGCGCCGGAAAACCAGGCGCGGCAACCCTAATGCTGGTATCCGAATCGACAAAGGTATCGCCCGTTTTTGTATTGGTCAACTTGGCGACGACACCGATATCACCGGTGTGCAATTCCTTGACCGGGAACTGCTCCTTGCCACGCATGACAAAGAGCGAATTGAAGCGTTCGTCGCTGCCACTGTTTGCGTTCAAGTTGCGGCCATCGCTTGAGATATTGCCGGAGAATATGCGGAAATAATTCAGCGTACCCACGAAACGGTCGTTCAAAGTCTTGAAGACGTAAGCAGCCAGCGGATCGCCATCTTCGTGCGGCGGCTGCAAGACATCGGTCTCGTCTCCTCGGAGAATATTGACTCGGCGTTCGGCGGGCGAAGCTGTATAGGCAACCAGCGCTTCCAACAGCGGGATAGTGCCGATGTTTTCCGTCGCCGATACCGCAAAGACCGGCACCGTATTCAACTCCGGCGAACGCGACGCCTTGCGCATGCCTTCACGGACCTCGTCAAAGGACAGCGTCTCTTCTTCAAAATACTTCTCAAGCAGCGCATCATCGGCCTCGGCTGCCGCTTCCATTAGCTCCATATTCGCTTCTTCAAGCACATCGGCAAATTCGTCGGGCAAGTCCGAAGGCGCTGAACCATCACCGAGATATGCCTTTTGCGTCAACGCGTTGCCCACACCCGTGAAGTTCGCTTGCTGGACCAATGGCAGCATCACTGGTATGAATTTGTAGTCTTCAAATTGGCTGCGCAGTTGCTCAAGGACTTGCTCGAAGTTGGCATTCTCACGATCCATTTTGTTGATGACCACGATGATCGGCTGCTCACAGGCGCGGGCATATTCCCAAGCCAGCTCCGTACCAACCTCCACGCCTGAGACGGCGTCAACCACCACCACCACCAAGTCCGCAGCCAAAATAGCGTTTTTGAGCTCGCCCTGAAAATCGGTAAAACCAGGTGTGTCGAGCACGTTGATCTTGACATCGCTGAATTCTACGGGCGCCAAAGATGTGGAGAGCGACAAGCCCCGCTCCCTTTCCTCATCATCCCAGTCCGAAATCATATTACTCTCAGAAATATGACCCATGCGGGTGGTGGCGCCGGTGCTGTACAACAGCGCTTCAACCAGTGAGGTTTTGCCACAACTTTGATGCCCAACTAGAGCGATGTTTCTAATATTCTCGGTCTGATATTCCTTCATTCGATGGTCGCCTCCAAAGTCGCGCAACTGGGTTTTGGTACATTGACGGACAGCGACCCGAACCGAGCCGCGATAAGTCTGGATTCTAAAGGCGTGTCAAGAGATTGTCAAAGACGCATATTGGTGGGAGTGGTGATTTCAAGGAGATAGAAGGAGATAGAATGAAGACGACACTGGCTCAAACTCGCCGGAAAACTCCCTTCTCCAATGCTCTGGGGAAGGGCCGGGGATGGGTTAGAAAAGGGCATATCCGCGATGTTAACCACTCCCATATTGGTCAGATCCCTGCGATAACCTAGCGCCGATCTCAATCTTCGGTTCAACACAAAGCTCTCGATCATGCTACAATCGCATTATTCTCGCCGGTTCCGCAAGCAAGCTTGTCCAAATCATTCCAGGAGGCGCGTCTGCTGCGCCGAATAACAGCTAAGGCTTTGACCGTATGCATCAGTGTTGTGGTAGCGCTGCTGCTGCTGGAGGTGGTCATTCGCATTGGCGGTGAGACCGATGCCGATGGGCAATTCTCTTTCATGGGATTTGCCTTGGAGCCCTACGCGCTGCCGGTGAATCAGCTGCGAGCCGGCGTAGAAGGTTACATCGCCAACAAGGATATCGCCGCTGTCATTTACGACGAGAAGCTCGGCTGGACCTATCGTCCCGGCTCTATCAGGCAAGCTGGAACATTCACGGTCAACGGCAGTGGCTTGCGCTCCGCGCGCGACTACACTCCAGCTCCGCCAGCCGACACCTTACGCATAGCCCTATTCGGCGATTCGTTTACCGCTGGTGATGATGTCGACGACGACCAGGTATGGGGTCGCCAACTGGAGGTATTGCTCAACGAAGCCGGCCTGCGAGCGGAAGTGCTGAACTTCGGCGCCGGGGCGTACGGGATGGACCAGGCTTTCTTGAGATGGATAGAGCAAGGCAAGAGCTTCGCGCCTGACATTGTGATCTTCGGTCTGCAACCGGAGAATCTGGCCCGCAACGTCAATGTATTCCGACAACTCTTGCATGGTAGCGGGCCCCCGTTCTCCAAACCGCGTTTTATCGTCAACAGCCAGGAATTGCAGTTGATAAATTCGCCCACCCTTCCGCCCGAGCAGCTTATCTCCGCGTTTGAGGACTTCAGCAATCATCCCTTGGCGCCCTACGAGCACCACTATGTCAGCCGCTTTGTGGTCACCAATTGGTGGGCGTCGAGTCGCCTCGCCAGCCTGCTGTACGCAGCGCTGAAGCGCGAGGTCGATGATGCGAGCGTATACGAGCAAGACACCGAAGGCGGACAATTGGGGCAAGCGATCATCGATGCCTTTGCGGAGGACGTCGCGAGGCAAAACGCCACCTTTGTCGCAGTGCATCTGCCATTGCAGTGGCATTTGCTGCACTACTACAAGGCGTCGCCACCAAGACAGCCGCCTTTCCAATTCTTGCTAGATCACTGCTACGAGAACTATTTCTGCATTCCAACGGAAGCTAAAATCGGCGCGACATTCTTGGACGACAAATACTGGACCGCGACGAATCACTACGGGCCAGCCATTCATGCTCTGGTTGCAGAATTGGTCGCGCAAGAATTGCTCGATTGTCTCAGCGCGAGCGCTTGTCTCACGCCGCGCTTTGAAAGTCCCGCCGATTTCCTCGCGCCGGACTCATCCGGCGGAAGCTGATCCGTAGCGGCTCTCGCGCTCGATTCTGCATAGTCCCGCACGAGCCCTCATGCTGGAATCTTGCTAGATAGTCCACGATCAAGATATCGGATTCGCCAATGACCAACAACGTTGTCTCTTCCGTGGCAGCATAGACGAACTTGACCCCGATATCGTCAAACACATCTGTCACGAGGCGGTACCCGCTTGACGCAAACCTCCTGAAACGTTCGGAAGACGTGTTCATTTTCTGCCGCGCTGGCCTGGTACATTCACCGCAGTTGGCCGCGGTTTCCCGCAGCTCAGACGGTTCTTAGACCTACCATTTCGAAGCGGTATTGTACTTGCCTACCGGTAACCAGATCTGAAAAGCGAACTGCTGGAGTGGTTAGGCTGCCACGGAACAATGGGCTTGCAAGATGCCGACGCAGTCTTCAGGTTCAGCACAGTAGTTTGCTTGCAGCTTTCAGAAATGCTCTATAATTGCAGCCAAGCTTTTGCCATTCTCATATATCGGAGCGCATATTTTGACGCGCGATAGATTGCAACGTATCTTGCTTGTTAGTGGCGCATTTCTGCTGACAATTTTCATTCTTGAAATCGCCGTGCGTTTGGGAGGAGAAACCGATGCTGATGGGCAGTTTTCGTTCCTCAGCTATACGTTGCCGCCCTATGCCTTGCCCCTCAACCAGCTGCGACCACAGATAGAGGGATACCTTGACAATCAAAATCGGACCATATTTGTTCCCGACCCGGAAACAGGTTGGATGTACAGACCCAACGCGACATTTTACGACGGACTGTTCAAGATAAACGGTGCGAGCATGCGATCACACCGAAAGTATGCCCTGCAGCCAGCCAAAGATTCATTGCGTATCGCAGTGTTTGGAGATTCATTCGCTGTTGGAGATGAAGTCAATGGCGATGAAGTCTGGGGCTATCATCTGGAGCGTCTGCTAAATGAAGCTGGCACGATTGCTGAAGTCCTTAACTTTGGCGTTGGTGGCTATGGGATGGGGCAAGCGTACCTGCGTTGGCAAACGCAAGGCAAAAACTATTCGCCTGATTTCGTGATTTTCGTATTTCAGCCGGAGAACCTCGACCGCAATGTCAACGTGTTCCGACTGCTGTACTTGCAGAGTGGCATAGTGTATTCCAAACCGCGTTTCATTCTCGAAGGAGGTAGATTGGGGCTGGTAAACTCACCTGCGCTGCCCCCGGAAGAGATCATGAACGTGTTCGAATCATTCGACAGTCACCCGTTAGCCGCTTATGAGGCATATTACAGAGGTCGCGATGCGTCGCCGCTATGGAATGTGAGTAGATTCGCAGGGCTGGTATACGCAGCTCTCAATCAGCTTGACCCGGCCATGTCTTCCCAGCAAACCTACGGACCTGCCAGCGAGAGGGGCCAACTGGGCCAGGCGATCGTTGATGCTTTCGCGACCGATGTTGCCGAAAGTGGAGCGACATTTGTTGTCCTCCATTTGCCTCGAAAGGAGCGCTTGAAAGAGTTTCATGAGGGTACGCGTCCGCCATATAGATTTCTGCTTGACCATTTTCAAGAGGAATATAATTTTGTTAACGCTGAAGATTTCTTGGGAGCAGAATACACTGGCGACTCCTATTATCAGCCGCTCGGGCATTACGGTCCTGAACTTAACCTGAGGATAGCGGACGCTGTCGCCGCGCATTTGCTCGCTCCAATCGAGGACGGAACGTAAGGGTCGGTGCGATTTCAAGACATCACACGTACGCAGCAATAGGTTGGTGAAACTTTTCCTCAATCGCAGTTCCTTGTCGCGCACGCGGCATAGATTCGGTAAAAACACCGTGCTAAAATATATGGTCGCAAATTCAATCATGAGCGACGGAACATCTCAATGACCAACAACGATTTTCTCTTCCGTGGCAGCATAGACGAACTTGACCCCGTTATCGCCGAATTGATCCGTCATGAAACGGCGCGGCAGCAACAGAAGCTCATCATGATTCCCTCAGAAAGCACCGTTCCCTTTGCTGTCCGCAACGCCCTAAGTTCAGCTTTCCATAATATCTATGCCGAGGGCTACCCGCTGGATAACTCGCGCCGCATGTCCCAATCGCAGATCCTCGATTATGAGCAACGCCTGCCGGAGTTTCGCCGCAATGCCGACCAGCGCTATTACAAGGGTACGGAGTACGCCAATATTCTCGAATCCTTGACGCGGCGGCGCGCGGCGGAAGTCTTCGCGGGCAACGGATACAGCGCCGACGACCTGTTCGTGAATGTACAGCCGCTTTCCGGAGCCCCGGCCAACAGCGCCGTCTATACCGCCCTGCTCGATGTCGGCGACACCGTGATGGGCATGGACTTGATCATGGGTGGTCATCTCACTCATGGCAGCCCGGTCAATCGCAGTGGCAAGTACTACAACATCGTCAGCTATGGCATCAATCCGCAGACGGGAAAGATCGACTACGATCGCATGCTGGAACTCGCGCTCGAGCATAAACCGCGCTTGATCATAGGTGGGTTCAGCAGTTATCCCTTCGCCGCCGATTGGAACGAATACCGCAAGATTGCCGATGCGGTCGGCGCCTATCTGTTAGCTGATGTCGCGCACGTCGCTGGCTTGATCGCCGCCGATGTCTATCCCAACCCAGTCGGCATTGCCGATGTCGTCAGCTTCACCACACACAAAACACTCAACGGCCCGCGTGGCGCCGTCCTTATCACCCATCGGCGCGACCTCGCCACCAAACTCGACCGCGCGGTCTTCCCCGGCGAACAGGGCGGACCGCACATCAACGCCATGGCCGGCCTCGCTGTCGCGCTGCGCCTCGCCACTACCGAGCAGTTCCGTCAGCTGCAATCCAACACTCTCGCCAACGCCAAACGCCTGGCGGACCAGCTAACAGCGCGCGGCTTCCGCCTGCCCTATGGCGGCACCGATACCCACCTGCTCCTGCTCGATTGTAAGGTCATCAAGGGCGCGGACGGCAGCGCACTCAGCGGCGACATGGCGGCGCGCATCCTCGATCTGGCCGGCATCGTCGTCAACCGCCAGACCATCCCCGGCGATACTTCCGCCTTGCGTCCCAGCGGCGTCCGCCTTGGCGCGACCTGGCTCACCCAGCGCGGCATCACCGCAAAGGACATTGACCAGCTCGCCGATATCATTGTCGATTTGCTGGAGGCCTGCGTCCCATTCAGTCTTACCGGGCGTGTGCGTCCATTGGCCCGAGCCAAGATTGACTTTGATGCGCTGCAATCGGCCGAGCGGCGAGTCCGAGAGTTGGCGGCGCGGTTGGGCATCGACACTGATGCGGCCGCCGATGACTACCCGCACTTCTATCATTTGCACGACGGCGAAAGCGAAAGCTGCCTTGATATCAACGTCAGTGGCGCCGCAGCTGGCGACTTCCTGCAGGTCGCCTTGACCAGCGATGTGGCCGCGCTTGCCAACGGTGACAGCCAGCCAACACATATCCTCGAGAAAGACGGCTCGGCCATGGCCAGCGGCAGCGTCGAGCGCATTTCGGCGAGTGACTACCGCTTGAATATGGCCGGACAAGCGCAACGAGCTGTCGCCTGGCTGCGCAGCTTGAGCGATGGCTTCGCCCTCTTCGATGAGCGCGATGTCTACGCCAAGGCGCCGGGACCGGTTGCCGTAAGCGTCTTGGGCGAAGGTGAGCCCCAAATGCTGGCGGGCACAGCAGGCTACGACCGCAAGACTTATCACATCGGCATGAACGGCGCTTCCTTTCTCCCATCCCCCGCGCCTGAAGGTGTAGGGACGACCGACCCGGTCGCCCAAAGTCCCGCGTCTGAAAGCGGGCGACCCAATGGCTCGCCCCTACAAGCAGCTGCCAAGCCGCGCGAGACGCCGCTGCACAACTTGCACCGCGAGCTGGGCGCGAAGATGGCGAATTTCGCCGGCTATGATATGCCGCTATGGTACCGCTCCGTCAGCGAGGAGCATCAGGCCGCGCGCAGCGGCGCGGGCATCTTCGATGTGGCCCATATGGGCGTCTTTGACCTGCGCGGCAGCGGCGCGGAGGACTTCCTCGACGTCGTCGCCACCAACGATGTCAAGCGCCTGAAAGTCGGCAGCTCGCACTATACCTATTTACTCGATACCGATGGCATCCCGCACGATGACCTGATGATCTACCGCCTGGCGAACGACCACTTCCTGGTCGTGGTCAATGCCTCCAACAATGACAAGGTCTGGCAGTGGCTCAATGCTCTCATCGCCGGCGACGTCATGATCGACCCGCGTGACCCGGCCCGCCGCATCGCCGGGACCGACCGCTTCCAACTCCGCGATCTGCGCCTGCCGCAATCCGCCGCTGAACAACGCGTCGATATCGCCCTGCAGGGGCCAAAGAGCCGCGATGCGCTGCTGGCTCTCGATGGCAGCGAAACGGACAAAGCGGCCGTCAATCGTCTGCGCTGGGCCGATGTCGCTCGCGTGACACTGGGCGGCTTCGACCTGATCGTATCGCGCACCGGCTATACCGGCGAGCGCGTGGCTTATGAGCTGTTCGTGCATCCGGACGCGGCGGCGGCCCTGTTCAACGCCTTAGTCGACCAGGGCGCAACACCCTGTGGCTTGGCTGCGCGTGACAGCTTGCGGACCGAAGCCGGCCTGCCGCTCTACGGTTTGGAGCTGGCGGGAGAGCTGAACCTGAATCCGGCTGATGCGGGCTTCGGCGCTTATGTCAAGCTCTACAAGCCCTTCTTCATCGGCAAAGCCGCCTTCATCGCCCACGAAGGGCAGCGCAAGCATCAAATCAGCCGCTTCCGCCTGGATAACCGCGGCGGCCGCCCGGCTCACCTCGGTGACCCGATCGTCAGCCCGCGCGGCCGCGTCGTGGGCAAAGTCACCAGCTGCAATATCGACTCGGACGGCTACCAGGTTGGGCAAGCGCTGATGGAGAAGGACTTCCGCAAGCCGGGTACACAACTTGCGCTCTATGCCGGGGCAGCCCGCGCCAAAGTGACTGACCTGGGCCGGCTGTCACTCAGCCAGCGCATAAAAGTGCCGGAGCCGGTCACGCTGCTAACGCGATTTCCTCGGCGCAAGTGAGCCGCCGCTTTCGTTGCGCCCGATGATTTCGGTGATGCGGTCGTGATGAGCGAATAGCACCAGCGTATCGCCATTCTGCACCCGGACTTTGCCATGTGGATGCACATCCGGAACGCCACCGTCTTCGCGATGCAGCAGCACGATATCCACGCCTTCGCTTTCTTGGATAGCAGCCACGCTCTGACCATCAAGGAACGAGCCTCGGCGAACGACCAGCCGAATCATGCTGTATTCCAGGCCGGCGATATGCAGGTTCTGCGTGATCTCCGCGCCAACCGCCGCGCCCGCAATTGCCGGCGCCGCCAAGTCCGATGCGCTCAAGACTTCGACATTGAAGAAGCGCTCAATCTGCTGCGCCAGGCGGCGATCCCACATGCGTGTCACCAAACGAATATTGGGATTCATATCGCGTACGCGCATCGTAACTTCCAGGTTTACGTGGTCATCGGATGTAGCGACGACGGCCGCCCTCGCTCGGTTAAGCCCGGCGGTTTCCAGTACATCAACCAGACGGCCATCGCCGGCGATCAACGGCACATCCACATCGTGCAGGCTTGATAGCGCTTCTTCGCCCGCGCCAATATCGACGGCGACCACTTCAAAGCCCATCTGCCTGAGTTCGCGCACGATACGCCTGCCGGTATGGCCGATGCCGACCACTATGATATGCTTCTTATATGTTGATGCCACCGCCACCTCCCAGGCGCTGCGCCTTTGCTCGCGATTGATAAAGAGCCGCAGGAAATCCGCCGCGCCCCGCCCCGCGATGTAAACCGCCAGCAAGGGCTGAAGATACCAGAAAATGATCAGGTAGGGCTCATTCGGTACTTCGATCGATGTTTCCAGGACCATCAGCGCCAACATGATATAGGGCATGTCGACATAATTCAGCGCTTCGTTATCCGAATACGAATTGTTCAAAACCATGTAGACATAACCGCCGACGAAGACGGCCAGAAGAGCGATAAGAAGCGGCTGCCGGAACTCCCGAATCAGCGCGCGTGTATCGTGCCAACCGATGCGAAGAATGCGAAGTTGCCGCGGCGCCTTTCGCGGCGCAACTGCTTCGACCAGTTTGTAGCTGGACACAGAGCCTCCAAACACATTAGGACCTGACGATCATAGTGGGTAGTAGCAAGTTATAGAAGTGAAATCTTAGAAACTCGGCCGATTGCCGGCGCGACTCAATCAGATGATCCCGTTCTGCAGCAAGTAGATGATCACTGACAAAGTAACAGGGCTAATGAGAGTCGTGATCATGATCAGATTCAGCGTCAGGTCATGGTCGGTGTCGAATTCGTAAGCCAGCACGATGGTCATGACAGCAGTGGGCATACCCGCTTGCAAGATGAAAGCGAATCGCGCCGCCCCTTCCAGACCGAACAGCCCAGCGAAACCTACCGCCAATACCGGCGCCAGCAACAAACGGATGGCGCTGCTTGTGAATACCAGGCGCCAGCGGCTAGGCTTGCCCAAGCCACCCAGTTGCAAGCCCAGCAAGATCAGCATGAGCGGAATCGACGCGTCCGCCAATAGCTGTGATGTTCGGCCCAGCGCCGGCGGCAGCTCCATAATGCCGGCCGCCTTCAAGCCGAATGCCGCGATCAGCGCGTAAACCGATGGCGCGCGCGCAATGCTGCCCAGAGACTGCAGCATAGACGCCTTGCCATTCGATGAGGCGTAGACGCCAAGCGTGTACGCAGTGGACGAGCCGGCCACGTAAGCAATGACGGCGTAGCTCAGCGCCTCGGCGCCAAAGGCGAAACTGACGATGGAGATACCGAAATTACCGCCATTGAAGACGAAGGTCGCAACGAGAGCGGCGGCTCGTTCCGTGCTCTTGACCTTTTGCAAGCGCAAGACCAGAAAGGCAATAGCGGCGATCGTCCAAAGCAGCGCCAGCGTGCCGCCATACATGCGCAGAAAGTCGCCCCCGCTTATATCGCGCGTATAAAGCGCGTTGAAGGCCAGCGCAGGCGAAAAGACATGGAACATCATGCTCGAGATCTTCGCCGGATCGATGGCGAATCGACGGCGCAGATACAAGCCGACGCCGGCAATCGCAAGCACCGGTACCATGTTGTCGAGGAAGATGTGCAGCAGTTCGATCAAGAGGTGGCTCTGCGCTTTGGAATGTTCAAAACAGAGCGGATGATAAACCGGCGCGGACGAAACTTGTAGGGGCGAACCATTGGCGTACAAGCAATGCCTTCAGCCGCGCCCCAATGCAGGGGCGACCCAGCGGCCCGCCCGCAAGGCCTTCCGCCCCTGCGTGGTTTAGGGGCGATACTTGTATCGCCCACAGCCTTGCAGATTCCCGCCATCCTTCGAAATCATGAATATTGCAAATATGCTTTTAACACTTTGCACAATGACCGCTTATTCTATCGCGTGTGATTATTGTGCCGACCAAAACCTGCGGGATAGATGGACCGGCAGCTTGTCACGGAATCAGCGGGACGCCAAAGCCGGCGCGCAGCAAAGCACCAATGCCTTGGCCGCCCGCACCTCATCCAGGCGGCGGACCGGCGCGCTGTGCGGCGCATTCAGCAGTGTCTCCGGCTCGCTTCTTGCTTCTTCGGCGATCCGCTCCATGGCATCGACGAAGGCGTCAAGGTCTTCTTTGACCTCAGTCTCGGTCGGCTCGATCAGCAGCGCCTCCGGCACAATCAGCGGGAAATAATTGGTCGGCGGGTGGAAGCCGTAGTCCATCAGCCGCTTCGATATATCCAGCGCATGCACTTCGTCCACGCCCTCGACATGCCCCTCCAGCACAAATTCGTGCCCGCAATAGCGCGGGTAAGGCACGCGGTAGCTGCGCATCAGCCTGGCGCGCAGGTAATTGGCGTTGAGCACGGCGTAGCGCGTCACATCGCGGATGCCGCTGGCGCCATAGACGCGGATGTAGGCATAAGCTCGCAGGTGCATGCCGAAGTTGCCGTGGAAGGCTTTCAGGCGGCCGATGCTCTTCGCCGGCATGACGAAGCCGTAGAGAGGCGGGTTTAGGGCGACCGGGTCGGTCGCCCCTACGGGTTCAGAATCATGTAGGGGCGATCCATTGGATCGCCCGCGTCCTTCGCTTTCCCCGGGCTCGACTATATCCACAATCGGTCCCGGCAGATATGGCGCCAGCTTCTCGTTGACGCCGACCGCTCCGCTGCCAGGTCCGCCGCCGCCGTGGGGCGTGGAGAAGGTCTTGTGCAGGTTGTAGTGCATGACATCGAAGCCCAGCTCGCCCGGCTTGACCACCGCCATCAGCGCGTTCATATTAGCGCCGTCCATGTACATCAAGCCGCCGGCGTCGTGCACCGCGGCGATGACTTCCAGGATGGTTGATTCAAACAGGCCCAGCGTACTCGGCACAGTGATCATCATGCCGGCGATGCGGTCGCGCAATTCGCCATCGCAAGCCGTGTGCAGCGCCTGCGTATCGACATTGCCCTGCGCGTCAGCAGGCAGCTCGCGTACTTGTAGTCCCGCCATTGTCACGGTGGCCGGGTTGGTGCCGTGGGCGCTGTTGGGCACGAGAATGATATCGCGCTGACCCTCGCCCCGGTCGATGTGATACTGGCGGATCATCAAGATGCCGGCGAATTCGCCCTGGGCGCCGGCCGCCGGCGTCAGGCTGACAGAGTCAAAACCGCTGATCTCGCCCAGCCAGTTTTGCAGCTCGTGCATCAAGAATAGCGCGCCCTGGCTGCCGCTCTCGTCCGTCAGCGGATGCAGTTGCGCGAAGCCGGCCAGGCGGGCCGCGTCTTCGTTGACCTTAGGATTGTATTTCATAGTGCAGGAGCCCAGCGGATACAGCCCTTGGTCGATGGAATAATTGAGCTGGCTCAGCTTGACAAAGTGCCGCACAACTTGCACCTCGCCCACTTCCGGCAGCGCCAGGTCAGCGCGCATCAACTCAGTCGGCAGCGGCGCCTCTGGCACATCGCAGTCGGGCAGGTTGACTCCCATGCGTCCCGGCGCGCTAATGTCGTAGATGAGTGGTTGCAGCGCTTGCTTAGTTACTGACCCGTCCATCAGCTCAGCCCTCCCAAGACCTCGACCAGCCGATCGATTTCGTCTTTGCCATTGGTCTCCGTCACGCAGAGCAGCATGTGATCATTCAGGTGAAAATAGTGCTGTCCCAGGTCATAACCGCCGATGATGCCTTCCGCCAGCAGCGCTTCGTTGATTTCGCCAACCGCGCGCGGGCAAGCCACAACAAACTCATTGAAGAAGGGCTTGCTCATATCGACGCTGAAACCCTCCAGCCGGTTGACCTGCTCGGCGGCGTAATGCGCCTTGTGATAATTGAGCTCGCCGACTTTGCGCAAGCCGTTTTTGCCCATCAGCGCCATGTAGATGGAGGCCGCCAACGCCATCAAGCCCTGATTGGTGCAGATATTGCTGGTGGCGCGCTCCCGCTTGATATCCTGCTCGCGCGGGCGCAGCGTCATGACGAAGGCGCGTTTGCCATCCGCGTCCTGCGTCTCGCCGATGATGCGGCCGGCGATCTTGCGCACATGCTTCTGGCGGATGGCGAAGTAGCCCAGGTAGGGTCCGCCATAGCCCAGCGGCACACCCATAGGCTGCGCCTCGCCCACTACGATATCCGCGCCAAGCTCGCCCGGGCTCTTGAATAGCGATAATGCCATCGGGTTCGCCACCATAACCAGCAGCGCGCCTTTCTCATGCACAGAATCCGCCAGCGCCGCCAGCTCATCGATCTGGCCGAAGAAGTTAGGATACTGCACAGCGAGCATGGCGGTGTTGTCGTCCAGCATTTCCATCAAATCGACGATTTCCCCGCGGCCGCGGTCGCCGATGATGCGGATGTCGCGGCCTTGATGGTAGGTGCGCGCCACCTCGCGGTATTGCGGGTGAATCGCGTGGCTGAGGATGACTTTCTTGCGCTTGTGACGGGTGACCTCCAGCGCCACTGTGATGGCTTCCGCCAGGCTGGTGGCGCCGTCGTAGTGGCTGGCGTTGGCGGCGTCCATACCGGTCAGGGCGCACATCATGCTCTGATATTCGTATGTCGCCTGCAGAGTGCCCTGGGATACTTCCGGCTGGTACGGCGTATAAGCCGTGTAGAATTCGCCGCGCAGCAGGATATGATTGACCACCGAAGGAATGAAATGATGATAAGCGCCGGCGCCGCGAAAGATGGCGAAGTCCTGGCCGTGATCGTTGGCCTCGCTGATGGCGAGCATCTCGGCGGCTACCTCCATCTCGCTCATTGGCGGCGGCAAGTCCAGCGCGGGAAAACGGTGTGTCGCCGGCACAACTTCAAACAGCTCTTCTATTGATTGCACACCGATCTCGGAAAGCATGGCTTCCGTCTCGGCTAAGGTATGCGGTATATAGCTCACGTCTGTTGATGCCTCTCGCCCGGGATTGCGTAAGGGAATAGCGGTCCGTCGATTAGCGGCTGTCGCAGTAGGCGTCGTAGGCGGCCGCCTCCATCAAGCCCTTCAGCCCGGCCAGGTCGACGCTGCGGATCTTGACCATCCAGCCTGCGCCGTAGGGATCGGCGTTGACCGTCTCCGGCGCATCTTCCAGGTCGGCGTTGACCGCGATAATTTCTCCGGCCACGGCGGTATATAGCTCGGATGCCGCCTTGACCGATTCGACTTCGCCGAAAGATCCGCCGGCCTCGATGGCATCGCCAGGGTCGCGGAACTCGACGTAGACAATATCGTTGAGCTGGTCCTGCGCATAATCGCTGATGCCAATGGTGACGATGTCGCCATCGACCGCGAACCACTCGTCCGATTCGGCGTACTTCAATTCTGCTGGCGCATTCCATTCGCCCATGTTTGGCTCCTTGCAAGTATGTTAAACAGACAGGGCGCAACTCTCGCCGAGAATGCGCCCTGTCGGTTGGTTTCACCTTCAGAGAATCGTGCCTCAAGGATCCTTTTGCCTGAGAGTTTCACGCAAGTTGGCTCACTTGTCGCTTGCCCCTTCGGCGTTTCGCTTAACGGCGAAATCTCTCTCCCTGTGGCAGAATTATTGTAGCGGCTTTAATAATCGTCCGCAATGCAATCCCCCTCGATCTTGCGCAGTACAGTCTCGCTTTGCGTCTGTATGCCCAAGCGCGAACTTGATATCATCATGCCGGCACAGTCACTCAGGATGGCCTACGGGAATGACAGAGCACCCTTCAAAATCCAGGTTCCGGCCGCCCTTCCTCCACCTGCTGCTTTACAGCCTGGTTGCCGGTTTGCTCATCGGGATATCGGCTCTCGCGCTCTATCTTCTTATCGATCAATTGCGAATACCCGATAGCGGTTTCAGCGGGAGCTTCCAAGACACGGCCGTGGAAGACTACGACGGTGTAATCGACATTGATCCGCCGCTTGATATACCGCAGTTTACGCTGACCAACAGTGAAAATACGCCGTCCAGCCTCAGTGATTTTCGCGGCCAATTTGTCTTGCTCACCTTCGGCTTCACTCACTGCCCGGATATTTGCCCGCTGACGCTGAACGACTTTCAGCGCATTCGTTCGCAGCTCGGCGCCAAGGCGGACATTTTGCGCTCCGTCTTCATCAGCGTCGATGGCAAGAGGGATACGCCGGAGACGCTTCGCGAGTACTTCGATTTTCGGCAGTTGAACGACATCATCGCCCTGACCGGCGACGAAGAGCATGTCCGCGCCTTAGGAGCGCCATTTGGCTTGGCATTCGAAATCAGCGACCGGAACGCCACTGGCGGTTACCAGGTCAATCACACGGCAGGTTCTTTCTTGCTGGACCGGCAGGGTCGCTGGATCAGGCGCTATCAGTTCGGCGTCCCACCCGGCAGGATAGCGTCCGACCTGATAACACTGCTCGAATAATTAGGCGACTCAGCTACAAATCCACAATTGTACGAGGAACACGTGGCGCAATTGACGTCACGACTTCGTAATTGATGCTGCCGATCCAGTCGGCTATTTCGTCCGCGCTAATCTCGTCGCCGCCCTGCTTTCCCAGCAGCGCCACCTCGTCGCCGATCTGAACACCGGGAATATGACTGACGTTGATCGTCGCCTTCTCCATGCTTACGCGGCCCACTAGTGGCGCGCGAACACCGCGCACGAGTACTTCGCGCCAAGTCCGCGGCGAACGGCGCAAGCCATCCGCATAACCGACCGGCAAGACCGCGATTGTTTCATTGCCTTGCGTCCGATAGCTGTTGCCGTAACCAACCGGAGAACCTGCCGGCAGCGATTTGACCTGCGCTACGTTTGTCGTCCAGGACAATGCCGGCTGCAGTTCATCCGGGGCCTTCACGTCCCCTAACGGTGACAAACCATAAATTATCAGTCCGGGACGGACAAGATTGAAGCGGCTCCCAGGGCAAGTAAGCAGGGCGGCGGAATTAGCAGCGTGAACATACTTGAAGCGAAAGTCCGCCCGCTGCGTCTGCTCAAGCACACTTTTGAATCGCGAAAGCTGCACTTCCGTGTGCTTGCTGTCGCTATCGGCAGCCGAGAAATGCGTAAAAATTCCCTCAAGGCGTATCGCAGGCAATTCCCGCACCTGTGCGCAGAGAGCGCGCGCATCATCGATTAACACACCGAGCCGCCCCATACCGCTATCCACTTTGACATGCACCGTCAATCTGCCGCGCTCGCTGCCGGCGGCCAACTGAAATTGACAGGCTTGCGAAAGATCATAAACGGTAAGGCTTAAATTTCCCTCGATTGCGCACGGGATCGATTCCGCCGCTACATAGCTCAGAACCAGAATCGGCGCGCCGATGCCGGCATCGCGCAATTCGATTGCTTCGTTGAGATTGGCAACCGCCAGCATTTCGGCGCCATTCTGTATAGCGATGCGCGCCACAACCACAGCGCCATGCCCATAGGCATTCGCCTTAACCACCGCCATCAACTTAACGTCGGCGCCGATCAATCTCTTGATCCAGCGAACATTGGCCGCCAAAGCGCCGCCATCGACTGTCACGCGGCTGGGAAACGCGGTAGACAAACTGCGTGACAAGTTTTCCTTGAACATGGCCGCTGCCAATCCGGGCGAGAATTAGTGTATCTGCCGCTCCGGCTGTCTTGCATCACTGACAACGAAGTATAGTGGCGGCTTGAGTTGCCCGCCAATGGCAGCAGCGGTCGGGAGTGCAAAATTCCAACTACACGATAAATTCGCCAACCAAACATTATAACTTTGTGTCCTCTGTGTCCTCTGTGGCGAAAAAATCTGTGCCGTGTTTGCTAAGTGGACTATATCCGCGATGTTAACCACTCCCCAGCGGTCATCGCGGCGCGACCGGCAAGGCGCTCTCAATATAAGCCGAAAGAATGTTGTGTTATAATTCCCTAAGTCTAATCAACCTCCTGGCACGAGCCGGTAGGGTCGCCTTGCGAAAAGACAGGATCACTGGTCCAACCATTATCAGACCACAAACTCGTCTATTCGGGTTTCGTTATGTCTTTTGACTTTGAGGTTGTCGCCGCCGACGGCAAGGCGCGCGCCGGAGTTTTGCATACCCCGCACGGTGATATCGCCACCCCGATATTCGCGCCCGTTGGCACAGCAGGCAGCGTAAAAGCGGTACCCCCGCGTGACCTGGAAGAACTTGATACCCAACTCATCCTGGCTAATACCTATCACCTCTTTCTACGTCCCGGCGACGAACTGGTGCGTGACCTCGGCGGTCTGCATCGATTTATGAACTGGGATCGGCCTATCCTCACGGACTCCGGCGGCTTTCAGGTATTCAGCCTCGCCGAGATAAACAATATCGATGAAGACGGCGTGACATTCCGCAGCCATATAGACGGCAGTCAAAAACGGCTAACGCCCGAGCGCTCCATGCAAATTCAGCAGAACCTTGGCGCAGACATCATCATGGCCTTCGATCAATGCCCGCCTCCCAAAGATCGCGCTGAAGTCGAGGCGGCGATAACACGAACGCGCCGCTGGCTGCAGCGTTGCCGTCAAGCGCATCCGGATGACGGGCGACAGGCGCTCTTCGGCATTGCGCAGGGCGGTATCTTCCCCGACTTGAGAGAAGCGTCGGCTCGCTTCGTCACGGACATGGACCTCAAGGGTTATGGCATTGGGGGCTTGGCCGTGGGCGAAAGCAAACAGGAGATGTACGAAACCTTGGATCAGACGCTGCCCTGCCTGCCTGCCGACAAGCCTCGCTATCTGATGGGCGTTGGCGAGCCCGATGATTTGCTTGAGGGCATCACGCGCGGCGTTGACATCTTTGACTGCGTGATTCCGACCCGTCTGGCGCGGCATGGCGCTGCCTTTACTCACGATGGACGCATCAATTTGCGCAATGCGCAGTACCGCGCGGATGAATCACCGATTGACAGCGAGCTGGACAATTACGCGAGCCGCTTCTCCCGCGCCTATCTTCGTCATCTGCTGGTGGCCAAAGAGCTGCTTGCGTACCATCTGATTAGCTTGCACAATATCGACTTTCTCGTCCGCCATGTGAGCAATATGCGTCAAGCCATCATCGCTGGCACATTGCACGAATACGCCGCACAGTTTATGCCACGCTATTTGCGGCGCAATCTGTCCATTGAATAGGTGTTGCAAGGGATGTCTTACGCTCGGACGACATTCGCGATCGTAACTTTTGCCGCTTTGGTCGGTTGCGCCGTCAAATCTCCTGCATCTACGCCAACAGTCGAGCAGTCGCTGCTTCAGCTGCACACGACAGAAGCGACCTATGAGCTAATGCATGACCTCGCCCAGCGTTTCACCGCCGAATACAGCCAAAGCCTCATCAAGTTCCAGCATCGATCTTACGACACATTGATGGCGCAACTTGAAGCGGGCAATATCGAATATCTTGTAAGCAGTCATGTGCCCGTCCGCGACGATATCTGGGCGGCGCCGCTCGCCGTTGACGGCCTCGCCATTGTTGTGAATCCGGCCAACAGCGTTTCGGCGCTGACGATCAATGATCTGCGAGAAATTTTCAGCGGGCGCCAACGCGATTGGCGCGCATTTGGCAGAGAGCCGTCTGAAATCACGTCTCTGAGCTATCATGCCGGCAGCGATATCCATCTCGAGTTTCAGCGTATGGTCATGGGAATGACTGGTATCACCGGCAACGCCAGGCTCATGCCCGGGATAGAAGCGGCGCTCCAGCAGATTTCGAAAGAAGCCGGCGGCATCGGCTTCCTGCCGCTGAGCCGGCTTGACAGCCGCGTCAATGCGCTGGCGATCGATGGCGCCAGCCCCGACGCAAGCAGTATGAACGACCGGCGCTATCCGCTTCGTTCGACCATCTATGTTATCGGACGAGAACCGCCACCGCCCGCCTTGCTCAATTTCTTTGGCTGGGTTCAGAGCGGCGCCGGGCAATCTATTGTTGCCGAGTCCTTTACCACCTTGCCCTAGCCACTTGTTACGAAACTAAAGCAAGACATCAGCAAAGAGATCGTCTTCGTCGACTCGATCATGCGCTGGCCGCGGATAGGCGCGCGTAAACCCTTGCTTGCTGTACAGCAGCCGGCGCAGCCATCGCGCCGTCCTCGTGATCCGTCCGCCACCCTGGCTGGCGTGACAACTGCTCGCCTTCTCCCAAATGTCAAAGTAGTCGGCGATCGGTATGCGAGCATGCACCGGTTCTATGTGATCGAGGACCTTGACGATATCTACATCCCCGTTCCTGCCCATGCGCCTCGGATCCTTGCCTCTCAACCGAGCGTCAAGGATCCGGAGCCTCGAGGTCAGTTTGGGAAAGCTGGCGTAATAAAGCTTCTGCGGCCGATACCCATTACTTTCATCCCGCAGGCATTCAAAGGCGCGGACCGTCGCCTGCTGTATCGCGATATGATCGGGGTGTCCATAGCCGCCGTAGCGGTTGAAGGTGACGACCACCTGAGGCTTCACTTCCCGCATGATGTCCATGACATCGCCGCATACTCGCTCCGGCTGATGCTGCCACTGGTAAGCCAGCGACTCCGGATGCCGCGATGTTTCGCTTTCGGGCATGCCGCTATCGCGATAACCGAGCATGAAGACTTCCTGGAACTTCAGATACTCCAAGGCGCACTGCAGTTCGCTCAACCTTAGCTCGGCGACTGTGGCGTATTTGCCGCGCAATTCCTCCGGGACCGTGCCGACTTCGCCGTTGGTGGCGCAAATCAAGAACACTTCGACGCCGTCGTCTATCCATTTCGGTACTGCCGCTCCCAATCCAAATGATTCATCGTCTGGATGGGCATAACTAATCAGGAGGCGTTGGCGCTCCATCGTTTCTCCACTTCAATCTGATGCTTAGGCTACGCTACGCCCATTATACTGACTGCGGCTTGCCGAAGGCAGTGCCGCTTCCCTATACTGATGTGTGCATGAAACTTGCAGCGCGAAAGTGGTCAACCATGCCCCAAGCTACGCGGAAATCCCTATTCTGCCTCCTCATCGCAATCATGAGCCTGACGCTCTGGGCTAACCCAACGCTTGGCCAAGACGACTCCGGCGGAAGCCGAGACAATCAATATGCCGGCGTCGCCGCCCATTTGCAGACCCCCGCGATCGTCGCTGAAGCCATCGCAGGGTCATATTCGCCCGCGCCCAATATTGAGATCGGACCCTGGGATTATCCCTACGGCATCAATCCCCTGACCGGCTTGCCCTACCCGAGCGAGGAAGCGCTTAAGCGGCGCAATCTCATCGTAAAGATCTCCAACTGGCCGCCGAAGGTAAGGCCGCAGCGCGGCATCAACCTGGCAGATCTGGTCATCGAATACGAGGCGGAAGGCGGTGTAACCCGCTTCGCCGCCATCTATCGCAATAACGCGCCCCAACAGGTCGGCTCGATACGCAGCGCGCGCCTGCTTGATATCGAACTGTTGACCATGTACGCCGCTCTGCTCGCCTATTCCGGCACCAGCGCGCCCATCCACGAAATCTATTTGAACTCCAGTTTTCGTCCCGTGCTCATATCGCCTTCCCTGGGCGATAATTGCAATCCGGGCGGTTTCTGCCGCGATGATTCCAAGAGCGACTTGGGTTACGAACATACCCTTTACGGCGATACCGGCAAGATGTGGCAGATCGCCGCCAAGCGCAATCAGAATCATGGCTACCGCGCCAACGGATTCGCCTTTAGCTTGCAGGCCAACGAATACGGCGCGCCGGCGCGGGACATCTACGTTAACTGGTACAACCGCACCGATGTCCGTTGGCAATATGACGAAGCGGCCGGGCAATACCTGAGATTCGCAGACGGCATCGCGCACATCGACGAATCGGACGGCGTACAGCTTTGGGCGGACAACCTTGTGCTGCTGCAAGTCGCTCACAACCGCCGCCCCGATCTCTTCACGCTAGGCTCCATCGACGAGTCCTATGAAGTGGCGCTTTGGGGGCAGGGGCCAGCCTACGTCCTGCGCGAAGGCAAACTTTACCAAGGGCTGTGGTGGCGCCGCAATCAGAATCGTGGCGAGGCGCTGCGGCTGATTTTCCCCGATGGAGATCTGATTCTGCTTAAGCCGGGCCGAACATGGGTCACGGTGATGCGCGCGCTCTCCTCCGCCCAAATCAGCGCGGAACTGGTGGAAATGTCCGGGGACGCCAGCTTCCCACAATCCTGAGCGAACCTTGAATCTCGAATCGTCTTTGCCAACCATGATTTCACGAGTCCCTTCCGGGCTGCAGGGGCATAAGCGTTGCGACGCCTGATTGACGGTTTCTTCTTCGGCCTGGTGATATTTCTTGTTCTCTGCGGCTTGCTCTTCGCCGGCTTGTATCTGGCCACTGACGGCCAAATCGTCAACCAGGCGCAAACCCTCGTACTTCGCATGCAACTCGTGAGCCGACAGTCGGAGTTGGACGCCACTTATAGCGGACAGGCCAACCCGATTCGCTTCTACATTGCGCCCGGCTCAAGCGCCTTCGCCATCGCCACGGCGCTAAACGATGCGGCGCTCATCCGTGATCCGCAGCTCTTCATCGATTTCGCGCGCGTCGAAGGCTACGACAGACGCTTCGAGGCTGGCGTATACTTCCTCAATCAGACGCAATCGATCAGGCAAATCGCGGAAATCCTGACGGACTCCAGCAAGAGCTTCATCCCCTTTCGCACACTTGAAGGCAGCCGCATCGAAGAGCTGGTTGACCTCATCGACCAGAACGGCCTGTTCGGCTTTACTGGCGCGGAATTCCTGGAGCTTGTCGCCGCGGGCTCGAGCCATCCGCAGGACTTCACCGTCTGGACCGGCATTCCAGATGGCGCCAGTCTGGAAGGCTTTATGTTTCCCGATACCTACCAGTTGCCGCCAGATATTTCGCCGACTGCCTTGCGCGATACCCTGCTGCGGACCTTCCGCGAGCGCGTCGGGGATACACTGCATGAGGCCGCTTTGGCGCAAGACCTAACTTTGTACCAAGCGGTGACACTGGCTTCGATCATCGAAAGAGAAGCAGTCTGGCGTGATGAACACGCGCGTATCGCCAGCGTCTATCGCAATCGCCTGAATATAGACATGGCCCTGGAAGCCGACCCGACCGTCCAATACGGCATCCAAGGCGCGCGCGAAAGCTGGTGGCCCCAGATTACCCGCGCCGACTATCGCAATGTTATCTCGCCCTACAATACTTACCTCCACCAAGGCCTGCCCCCCGGTCCCATCGCCAGCCCGGGCCTCTCCGCCATCCACGCCGCCGTCTTTCCCGAATCCACCGACTACTTCTATTTTCGCGCCGCCTGTGATGGCTCCCATTACCACAACTTCGCCGTCACCTTCGACGAGCATCTGCAAAATGGCTGTTGACACTGACCGCTCCCTGCATCTCAATATGCGGCTCTTCCTATTCCTCGCCTTGGCGCTATGCCTGAACGCATGCCGAAGTACCAGCGGCGAAGACATTGCCAAAATCGCGCTGCTGGCGCCATTTGAGGGACAATATCGCGAGATCGGCTACAACGCGCTCTATGCCCTTCGTATGGCGTATGACGATGTCGCCTCGACCAGCTTGCAGCTGCTCACTGTCGACGATGGCGGGACTGCCACGTCGGCGATAGACCGCGTACGGGCGCTTAACCTCGATCCAGCGGTCATCGTCATTATTGCGCTGGGGCCCGCAGCCACCCATGCCGATGTGCAGCGGGCAACTGACCGGCCTATGGTCTTGATTGGCAACTGGGGGCACGATCGCGCCAGCCCTCATAGCGTATACGCAGCCAACAAACAGCTGGCGGTATCGCAGGGGGCCGGTGACCTGCTGATGCTTGAGCAGGCCCGCAACTTGCGCGCTGACCTTGATGCAATAGAATTTGTCAGCAGCGGCTCAATAGCCAGCGCCGACTTCAAAGTACGCTACCGCAACAGCGCCGAATATGCGCCCGAACCAAACATCCTGGCGATGCTAAGTTATGACATCATGCGCGCCATCATGTCCGCCGCTATGGCTGGCGCCGACATCGCCGACGCGACATACGACGGTCTCAGCGGTACCATCCAATTCCAAGACGGCTACTGGCTTAACGCGCCCCGCAACCGCTTCATCTACGAAGAGGGACAGCTCGTTCAGTTGACCAACTAGCTGTCGCTGCCGTCGATAAAGCCATAAAACAGCGGCAGCCTGGCAACCGGCTCTTCGCTGTACTCAATCACATCTGCAAGTAAGTCGAGGGCAGCTTGCAGGCTGCTCTCGTCATTGGCGTGCAGCGTCATCAAGCGATCACCCGCTGCCACCGCATCGCCGACATTCGCGAACACCTCAATGCCTACAGCATGGTCGATGGCGTCGTCTTTTGTCGCTCTCCCTATGCCGAGAGCGAGCGTCGCCCAGCCGACTGTATCGGCGTAAATGGACGCGATATGTCCTGACTCCCTCGCTAGCACCTCATGACGCAGTCTGGCTTGCGGCAGCAAGTTCAAATCCTCGATTTGGCGGACGTCCCCGCCGTGCGCAGCAATCATTCGCAGGAACGAGTCGTAAGCAGCGCCACTCTTCAGTGCCCGGTCGACTTCGGCGCGCGTCTCAGCCAGGTCGCTCCAGCGCTCTCCTTGACCCGCCAGCCGCAACATATGCGCCGCCACTTCGACGCAGTGATCATGGATATCAGCCGGCCCCTCGCCGCGCAGAGCTTCTACCGCCTCAGCGACTTCCAGGGCATTGCCCACCGCCACGCCCAGCGGCTGATTCATATCGGACAGCAGCGCCACCATGTCCCGGCCGGCATCCACGCCGATTTGCACCATGGCAGTCGCCAGCGCCCGCGCTTCATCCAGCGTCTTCATAAAGGCGCCGCAGCCTGTTTTCACATCCAAAACGATGCCCTGCGTACCAGCCGCCAGCTTCTTGCTCATGATGCTGCTGGCAATTAGCGGCAGGCTGGCGACAGTCCCGGTGACATCGCGCAGCACATAGAGTTTGCCATCGGCCGGCGCCAGTGACTTGCTCTGTCCTGAGAGGACAATGCCAGTCTCACGAGCGATCCGGCGAAACTCGTCTTCGGACAAGTTCACGTTGTAACCTCTTATCGACTCCAGCTTATCCAGAGTGCCGCCGCCGAAACCCAAACCGCGCCCGCTCATCTTGGCGATCGGTACACCGAACGAGGCTACCAGCGGCAAGACGATTAGCGTTGTCTTGTCGCCAACACCGCCGGACGAATGCTTGTCGATCGCGTAATCTGTGATATCGCTCAAGTCGAGCATATCGCCGGATTCCGCCATAGCCGTAGTCAGATTCACCGTTTCGGCGCGATCCATGCCTTGAAAGAAGATCGCCATTAGCAGCGCCGATACCTGATAATCGGGGATGTCGCCGGCCGTATACGCTCGAATGAAATAGCGGATGTCGCTTTTGCTCAGCGCGCCGCCATCGCGTTTCTTTTCGATGAGTTCTATCATGCTCATCTGCAAATGCTCCTTCTCGTGGAAGACAACTTCTCCACTATAATATATCTAACATAGAAGCTAGCCTACGTCAGCGGCGGCTGTTCGAGAATTGACGCGACCAGAATTGATTTGTACGATTCGCTGGCAAAGCACCCGCTGGAATCATCGTCCGCCAAAACACGAGACGTAAAAGAGGGTAATTAACGTGACAGAGAAAACCAAGAATCCGCCTCAACGCACACGCCTGATGCTCGGCGCTATCTTCGTAGTTGCTGTCGTCATTGCGCTGATATTCGTCGTCCTCTCCAACCAGAGCGCCATAAGCGAATTGACAAACGACTATTCTGCGATTCCGCAGGCGCGCCAGGACGATGGCGGCTTCGTCCTCGGTGACGCAGCAGCGCCTATCACGGTCGTTGCCTTCGAAGACTTCCTCTGTGGACACTGCCAGCGCTACCAGGCAACCACCGGGAAGTTCATCGAGACTTATGTGGCGACAGGTATGGCCCGCTTTGAATACCGCATGCTGCCGGTCGTTCATCCTGGTTATTCGCGCCTGTCCGCGCAGCTTGCCGAATGCGCTGATACCTTGCGCCCCGGCTCATTCTGGGACGCGCACGATGCCATGTTCCAGATCGCCAGCGCCCGTAGCTACAGCGATAATTCGTCCCGCACCTTCGCCGAAACAATGGACCTGTCTTATTCCGATCTGCTCGAATGCACGGCCGACGCCTCGCAAGTGGACAAAGATATTCGTCTCGCCGACCAATACAGCGTAACGGGAACACCGACAGTCTTTGTACGCTACGGCGACGGCCCCTTGCAGCGCACACCCTTTGGGCAGCAACCAACGGTTGAGCAGCTTGGCCTGCTCGTGGCGGAGGCCGGCTAGGCGCATTCGCCTGGCATATCCGGACTTACAACAGGAAGATACTGATGCGCAGCATTGAATGGGATGACGGCGCGGTCAAAATGGTCGACCAGCGCGCTTTGCCTTGGAAGCTTGAATTCGTGCGCTTGCACACCGTCGAAGCTGTCGCCGACAGCATCAAGAACATGACCGTTCGTGGCGCCCCCGCTATCGGCGCGTCGGCTGCCTTCGGTCTGGCGCTCGCCGCGCAACAGAGCCAGGCAACATCTATCAGCGAACTTATTGAAGACCTGCGGCGAGACGGCGAACTGCTTAATGCCGCCCGTCCCACGGCGGTCAATCTCGCCTGGGCGGTGAACCGGCTCCTCGAAATCGCCGAAAGTGGAGAATTCCAAAGTGTTGACGACCTGCGCGAAGTCCTTCTGATGGCAGCGCAGCAAATCGCCGATGACGATGTCGCCATCAACCGGCGCATCGGGGCTTGGGGATCCGCCTTGATCCAGGATGGCGCCACTGTGCTGCATCATTGTAATACGGGCGCGCTGGCCACCGTTGACTATGGAACCGCGCTCGGCGTTGTTCGCGCCGCTTTTGAGGCGGGCAGAGACTTCCATGTCTTGCTCGACGAAACGCGGCCGCGGCTGCAAGGTTCGCGCCTTAGCGCCTGGGAATTGGAACAGCTTGGCGTCAGCTATGACATCATCCCGGATACGGCGGCCGGCTACTACATGCAAAATGGCGAGGTCAATGTCATCTTGGTCGGCGCTGATCGTGTGGCTGCCAACGGCGATTTCGCCAACAAAATCGGTACCTATCAGTTGGCGATTATGGCGGCGGCGCACGACATTCCCTTCTTTACGGTGGCGCCCACCTCTACGATTGACCTGAGTTTGAGCAGCGGCGCTGAGATCCCTATCGAGCTTCGTGATCCCGCCGAGGTGACAACGCCTTATGGCAATCCCATCGTGCCGGCGCATTTCAAGGCGCGCAACCCAGCCTTTGATGTCACGCCGCATCGCTATCTCAGCGGAATCGTGACCGAGAATGGCATCGCCCGTCCGCCCTTCGTCGACAGCCTGAAGCGCGTTGTCGCAGGCGAGCAGGCATAGCCGCAGCCGCTCTGCTTTATTGACTGAATTGCAACGGAACTCAACGATGGAAACTCTGATCACCGGCTCAATCGCCTACGATTATCTGATGCGCTTTCCCGGCCGCTTCCAACAGCACTTCATTCCCGACGAACTGCATAACCTCAGTCTCAGCTTTCTGGTCGATGACATGACCAAGCATTGGGGAGGCGTGGCCGCCAATATCGCTTTCTCAATGGCAAAGTTCGGCTTACGGCCAAAACTCATGGGCACCGTCGGCCGTGACTTCGGCGACTATCGCCGCTGGCTGGAGAGCAACGGCGTCGATTGCAGCACTGTCATTCAAATCGACGAGGTCTTTACCGCTTCCTTCTTCGCCAACACCGACTATGACAACAATCAGTTGGCTTTCTTCTACGGCGGCGCGATGAACCTGGCGCGCAACTACAGCATCGCTGATGTGACCAGTGCCAAGCCCGACCTGGTCGTCATTTCCCCGAACGACCCAATCGCCATGATTAAGCTCTGCGACGAATGCCGCGAACAGGACATTCGCTTCATTTACGACCCGGGTCAACAAGTATCGCGCCTGAATGGCGACCAGCTGCAACAAGGTATGCGCGGCGCCTGCATGGTGGTGGTCAATATCTACGAGGCTAGCGTCGTTTACGAAAAGACCGGGCTCACGCTGGACGACCTGCGCGAACAGGTAGACATCGTCGTCATCACAGAAAGCGAAAAAGGCTCCAAGCTTTACCAGGACAACGAAGTCATAGAAGTCCCGGCCTTCCCGCCGAAGACGATCGCCGACCCCACGGGCGCAGGCGACGCATATCGCGCCGGACTAATTCTGGGCATGAGCAAAGGCTTTCCCTTGAAGCTGTCGGCGCAAGTCGGCGCCTTGAGCGCCACCTATGCGCTTGAAGTCATCGGTACCCAGAATCATAACTTCACCACTGCGGAATTCGTAAATCGCTTCCGCAGCCTGGCTGACGACGGCAGTGTGCTCAACTGCCTGCTCTAAGCCCGGCACTTCAACACTTGCTTGACGACAGGCGCTATTTAGAATGCTAGAATGCCGGCGTTTAGTTGACGCTTCCCCGCGAGGGCTGTAATCCAGGAGACCATATGACTATCGCACACGACATCAAAGACCTCGAGTTGGCTACCGGCGGACGCTACCGCATCGATTGGGCCGGGCGGGAGATGCCCGTGCTGCAGCAGATTCGTGAACGCTTTGCCGCCGAAAAACCGCTCTCGGGTCTGCGCATTTCCGCTTGTCTGCATGTGACAACGGAGACGGCCAATCTCATGCAAACTCTGCAGGCCGGCGGCGCTGATGTTGTCTTGACCGCCTCCAACCCGCTCTCGACCCAGGACGATGTAGCCGCCTCGCTGGTCACCAATGACGAAATCCCCGTGTATGCCATCAAAGGCGAGGACAACGAAACTTATTATCAGCACATTCACGCCGCGCTCGATCACAAGCCGCATATCACCATGGACGATGGCGCGGACCTTGTCGGCACGATCCACAAAGACCGGCGCGAGCTGCTGAAAGACATCGTCGGCGGCACGGAAGAGACCACCACCGGCGTCATCCGCCTGCGAGCGATGGCGAAAGACGGCGCCCTGTGTTTTCCCGTCATCGCCGTCAATGACAGCTCTACCAAGCACCTCTTCGACAATCGCTACGGGACTGGTCAAAGCACCTTGGACGGCATCATTCGCGCCACCAACGTTCTGCTGGCGGGCCGCGTGGTCGTGGTGGCCGGCTATGGCTGGTGCAGCCGTGGGATCGCCATGCGCGCTGCCGGCTTGGGCGCGAACGTCATCGTCACAGAAGTGAATCCGCTGCGCGCGCTAGAGGCGGTCATGGACGGCTATCGCGTCATGCCCATGCTGGAAGCAGCGTCCATCGGCGATATTTTTGTCACAGCCACCGGCGATATCAGCGTCTTGGACGAGCCGCACTTTTCCGTAATGAAAGATGGCGCGATAATTTGCAACAGCGGGCACTTCAATGTCGAAATCAATCTCGAAGCGCTCCAGACCATGGCTGCCGCTGAACCCATTCGCGTGCGTCCATATGTTGACGAATACAGTCTGGGCGGGCGCTCGATCTACGTTCTCGGCGAAGGCCGGCTGATCAATCTCGCCGCTGCCGAAGGTCACCCGGCCTCCGTGATGGATATGAGCTTCGCAAATCAAGCGCTTGGCGCGGAGTACATGATACGAAATGTGGAAAAACTTGGGCCGCAGGTTTATACTATACCTGCTGACGTAGACATGGAAATCGCTCGGCTTAAGCTGTCAGCCATGGGCGTCGGCATAGACAAGCTGACCGACCAACAGGAAACTTACCTAAATCAATGGCAGGAGGGAACCTAGTTCGGCTTTCTGCCTTGGGCGCGCGCCGCGAATAACTCCGATCCCCTGCGCCAACACGATGTGACGCGTCGGTCTAGGCGAAGAAACGGGATTGGATAACATGACCCGAATTCGCAACTTGATTTCGCTCCTGACCGTCGTGATTGTGGCCGCGATTCTGGCGGGCGTCGCTCACGGACAAGATAGCGCGTTAATACGCTTTGTTCACATCGATGCGGATGCCATGCCACTTGATGTCAACGTCAATGGCCAGCTGGCGGCGGCTGATTTGCGCTTTGGCGGCGCGTCCACCCACGTTAGCGTACCGGCCGGAGCAGCCGAAATAGCCACCTATTTCGCCGCGACATCGGTCCCGGTCCACACGGAAATTTCCACTCTTGCTTCGGGCCCGGCGGCGCTTGTGCTGGTTCCCGGCATGCAGCAAATCTTCAATGTAGCCGAAGATCTCGTGCCGGTCGCTTTCGGCCAAGCGCGAATCTCGCTGTTTAATGCGCTGAATCACGAAGCTCAGGTCGCGGTCAGCGCTGCGAGCGACGGCATCGTTCCGAGTTTCAGCATCGCCCCATACGAGAGCGCAGGTCCTGTAGAATTGGACGCGGGCGCTTACGAAATTGCGCTTGGCGCGGACGATGGCAACATGGTGTTGCAGTCCGTACTTCAACCGCTTTCCGCCGGCGCCGCAAATCTTCTCATCATTCACGGGACTCCCGACGACCCTCAGATTTTCAATGCGGAAGCCGCAGTTGGCGCCACTAATGACAGTGGAAGGCTGCGCTTTGTCCATGCCATTTCGGGCGCCGCGCCCTTCGGCCTGCAACTGAATGACCAACTGCTTGTACCCGCCCTGGGTTTCGCCGAGCCAACTCCGCACATCGCGCTGCCCAGCGGTACGCATGAAATGGCCGTAAGCATCGGTCCGGTCGCTATCATTGGCGAGCAAATTCAGATTCGCGCTGGAGACTTAGGCACAGTGGTGCTCATGCGCGACAACGCCAACTTGAGAATGTTCCACTTTGCCGATGCCACCAGTGAAGTAGACCAGGACTCCGCTGTTGTCAGCTTGATCAACGCCATTCCGGATAGCGTAATCAGCCACCTTCAAATGGAAAGCGGCGCTATCATCGCGCTCAACGTCCCCTTCACACAAGCGGGCGATGCCGCCAAAATCGTGCCCGGTCGACAGTCAATGACCCTTCATCTGGATATCAACGGAGACCGTGGTCAGGTTACGGTTCCGCCGCACTATTTCTTCGGCGGCGCCTACTACAATTTGATCGCATTGGACGGCGGCGTCTTTTCCGCGCCCCGCCTGTTGATCGCCGAGACCAGCCTGCAGCGCCAACTTCATGCGACCATGCCGAATGACGCTAGCGTACAGACTGCGCCGCCCGAGCCTGACACAGAAGAGTCCCCCGCGGACCAGCCTGTCTCCGAACCAGTTGCGCAAGCGGACACGCCGGACACTAAAACGCCAGCTGAAACGAACGATGCAAGCGAAGACCCTGTACAGGAAACGGTCAGCGAAGAATCAACTCAGCCCGATGCAGAAGCGGCGACGAACGCGCCAGGTGAGCGGGCGCTTACCCCCTATGCCATCGTCAACGTGAACCCGAACGCTGCCCTGCACCTGCGTCAATATCCCACCAGCCAGGCGATGTCACTCGGGCTGCTGCCCGCCGAAAGTGATCTGATGATTCTCGGCCGCCGCGGTCCCGCTGAAGTCGACGGCGACGCGCCAATCGCGCTGCCCGTAGACTTGAGCGGCTTTGTAGACCAGGCCCCTGCCTTACTGCCCTATCAGGATTTGCCGGCTGCTGATACCTGGCTATATGCCATGTACCGGACGCCCGACAATGGGGCGCTGTACGGCTGGGTCAATGCGCTCTATCTGGAAGTATTTGACCTAAGCGGGGGGCAACAGCGACTGGCGAATCTTCCGCTCATCCGTCAGAATCAGCCCGGCAGCGCTTACAACACGGACACCCAGCCGCCCGAGCTTGCCGATCGCGTCGCCGCCCGCGTCTTCGGCCTCAATGCCCGAGCCTTGCTCAACTTGCGCCGCGGCAATGACACCAATTCAGAAGTCCTGGCCCAGCTCCCGATTGACGCGACTATGCGCTTGATCGGCTTGGACGAGGCTGAAGCCTGGGCATTCGTAGAATACCAAAGCGGGACCGGCAACGCCCTTAGAGGCTGGGTCAGCATGGATTTTACTCAGTTGCTGCTAAACGACGCGCCGGTAAAAGCCGCTGCCCTGCGCGCGCTGGATCCATCGACCGTACCGCTTATCAGCGGCACGGTGTTCGGCGGCGTCCAGCCGGCCGGTTCAGTCGAGCCCGCCCCGCCAATGGACGGCATAGTCGGCGAGGTCAACGTCAATTTCGACTCCGCGCTGCACCTGAGGCGTTATCCCGATGCCACCTCCGAGTCGCTTGCCATGATACCGCCCGACACTCTATTGCACCTGGGCGGCGTCACCGACAATGGCGGTTGGTACAAAGTCACCTGGCAGGGCGAAGACGGCTGGGTTGCCTCTCCTTATGTCGTGCTGTCTATGGACGGAAGAAAGTACGCCCGAGCATTCCTGGAAGGTCAATTGCCGCGCTTCAATGACTTTGGCTATTAACCTGCGGCTCCATTCGTCTTCCCGCGCAGTCATCAGTCCTACAAAGTTCCACAGCGCACAGCAGCGATGCCGGCCCTTGCCTTCAGGCTGGCAGCCTGGACGCGATGGTCTATAATGTCGCTGTTGCTCAGCTTCTTTGGTCAGGTCGAATAATTAATCAAGCCACCGCCGCTACAGTCGCAGCGAAGAGGATACAGCCTTGCGCGTTTTGATCACCGGCGCCGGCGGATTCGTCGGCAATCATCTGGCCGCCCACCTAAGCCGCGCTCAATCCACCGCGCATCTGACCGGCACCACGCTCTTTCCAACTGAGCAGGTGTACGCCGCTGTCCGCGAAAACCACTTGATTGATCTAAAAGACGAAACCCAAGTTCGGGACCTGCTTGCCGCTTGCCGTCCCGACGCCATCTACCATCTGGCGGCGCAAGCTTTTGTTCCTCGCTCCTTTGAAGCGCCTTGGGAGACGCTGGAAAACAATATCCGCGCGCAGCTGAATATTATTCGAGCCTGCCTGGACTTGGAGCTGCGGCCGCGCATACTGATCGTCAGTTCCGCCGAAATCTATGGCGAAGTTTCAACTGCGCAATTGCCCATGGACGAAGATACCGAGATACGCCCGACCAATCCCTACAGCGTCAGCAAAGTGGCGCAGGACATGCTCGGCCTGCAATACTTTCTCAGCCACAATCTGCCGATTATGCGCGCGCGTCCATTTAACCACATCGGTCCCGGACAAAATAGCCGCTTCGTCGCGCCTGCCTTCGCCATGCAGATCGCCAGCATTGAGGAAGGCCAGCGGGAAGCGGTTATATATGTTGGCAATCTGGCGGCGAAACGAGACTTCACCGATGTCCGCGATATCGTTCGCGCCTATAACATGATCGTAGAAAACGGTAAGCCGGGCGAAGCCTACAACGTGGCTTCGGGCACCACCCATAGCATTCAGGAGCTCCTGGATACCTTGCTCAGGCTCAGCGACATTGACATCGAAGTTCACGTCGACGACGCTCGCCTGCGCCCGGTTGACGTGCCGGAAATCCGTGGCGACGCCGGCAAATTACGTCGCGATACCGGCTGGCGGCCCTCGCTCAACTTCGAGCAGACGCTGCAAGATGTGCTGGCGGATTGCCGTGGGCGTATAAGGCAAGTTTGAGGGAAAGACGTAAATGACGAAGAAAGCGCTGATCACCGGCATCACCGGGCAAGATGGCTCCTACCTCGCCGAATTTCTGTTGAGCAGAGGCTATGACGTCTATGGCATGGTCCGGCGTACCAGCACAGTGCGCTACGAACGCATCCAGGCCATTCAGCATCGGCTGTGCTTGGTTCAAGGCGACATGGGCGATCTAAGCAGCCTCATCACCGCCATCAGCACGGTTGAGCCGGACGAAGTGTATAACCTGGCCGCGCAGAGTTTCGTTCCCACCTCATGGAATCAGCCGGTCTTCACCGGCGATATCACCGGCCTGGGTGTCACGCGACTCCTGGAAGCCGTCCGCACGGTCAATCCCGCCATCCGCTTCTACCAGGCTTCTAGCAGCGAAATGTTCGGCGAGGTCCGCGAGGTGCCGCAAAAAGAAACCACGCCCTTTTATCCCCGCAGCCCTTACGGCGTTGCCAAAGTCTACGGCCACTGGATCACGGTCAACTATCGCGAGAGCTATGACCTCTTCACCTGCAGCGGCATCCTCTTCAATCACGAATCGCCGCGCCGTGGCATGGAGTTTGTCACCCGCAAAGTGACTTACCACGCCGCCAAGATCAAGCTGGAGCTGGGGGACGAAATACGCATCGGCAATGTTGATTCCATGCGGGATTGGGGTTTCGCCGGTGATTATGTTCGCGCCATGTGGCTGATGGTGCAGCAGGATGAGCCGGACGATTTTGTTATCGCCACCGGCAAAACGCATTCTGTCGAGCGCCTGCTTGAGGTTGCCTTCAAACACGTCGGGCTCAACTGGCGCGATTACGCGGTGCAAGATCCTCGCTTCATGCGGCCCGCCGAAGTCGATCTGCTGGTCGGCGATCCGACAAAAGCGCGCGAGACCCTTGGCTGGGAGCCGGAGGTCGGCTTTGAGGAGCTTATCGGCATGATGGTTGAGTCAGACTTGAAGAAGCTGCATGATTATCCTGATCAGGTCATCTAGTGTCCGCCCCCGAGCTGATAGACACACACTGTCACCTCAATTTCGAGAGCTATGACCACGACCGAGTCGATGTCTTGAGCCGCGCCCACAGCGCCGGTGTTAAGCGCATCATCATCCCGGCCATTGATTTGCCTAGCTGCAAGCAGGCGCTCACATTGACCGCGGAGCACGACGAGATCTACCTGGCCGTCGGCGTCCATCCCAATAGCTGCGGCGACTTTGACTCCGCCAATTTGGAGGAATTGCAGACCTTGGCAAGGCGCCGGCGCGTCATTGCCATCGGCGAAATCGGGCTTGACTACCATTGGGACAAATGCCCGAAATCAGCCCAACATCGCGCGCTCGAGGCGCAGCTTGAGCTGGCGGCCCGGCTGGAATTGCCGGTCATACTCCACAACCGGGAAGCAGCCGATGATCTGATGGCAATTCTGGAGGCTTGGGCGCCGACGACTCCTCCCAGCCTGCGCAATCGACTCGGCGTACTGCATTCCTTTTCCGCCTCGAATGAGGTGGCGCAGCGCGCGCTCAAGCTGGGATTCAGCCTCGGCTTCACCGGACCGATCACCTACAAGAAGTCCGATGACCTGCGCGCCATCGCCGCCGGCATCCCCCGCGAACGCCTGCTCATCGAAACTGACGGACCCTTCCTCGCGCCACAGCAGAATCGAGGCAAACGCAACGAGCCGGCTTTTGTACGATTTGTCAACGACAAGCTGGCTGAACTCCATGGCATCCCCGCCGATGAAATGGCCCGGCAGACAACGCAAAACGCCGCCCGCTTGTTCGCCCTGCCGTGAGAGCGCTCTCGCAAATGACCAAAGACTGTTAAACTCCATTTAGTCCTTAAACTCGACGGGCAATCTCCACGTGTACCTCTCGATAATCATTGTAAATTGGAATGTGCGCGATCTTCTCGATGCCTGCCTCGCCAGCATTTACGCCTCCGATCTTGACGCGGCAAACTACGAGATCATCGTAGTTGACTCAGCTAGCAACGATGGCAGCGCGGATATGCTGCGCGAACGTTATTCCTCCGTTGACCTCTTGCCGCAAAACGAAAACATCGGCTTCACGCGCGGCAATAATCTCGGCCTGGCGCGCGCCTCCGGCCGCTTCTTACTGCTTCTCAATCCCGATACCGAAGTGAGCGCCACTGCCTTGGACAGATTGCTCGACTATATGCAAGGGAATCCCAAAGTCGGCATTATCGGTCCTCACACACATAACACCGACGGCAGCCATCAATCAACCCGCCGCCGTTTCCCCACTCTCATGACCGGCATCTTCGAAAGTACTTGGCTGTCTCGCTGGGCGCCCGCCGCTGTCGAGCGCGATTACCGCATGCAAGACACAGACGATGACGACATCATCGAAGTCGACTGGGTGCAAGGCTCGGCGCTTATGCTGCGGCGCGAGGTTTTCCAAGACATTGGTGGCTTGGACGAGGCCTATACCATGTACTTCGAGGAACTGGATTTCTGCCGGCGCGCCAAGACAGCCGGCTGGCTAGTCCGCTATCACGGCCTCGCCAAGATCACCCATCATGGTGGCAAAAGCAGCGAACAAGCCAGCGCCTTCAAACAGATTCATTTCCATACCAGCAAGCTGCGCTATTTCCGCAAGCATCACGGATTTGGCGCTTACGTCTGCTTGCGTTCCCTTCTGCTGCTGCAATTCGGCTGGCAAATGGCGCTGGAATCACTCAAGGCCGCGCTGGGCCACAAGCGCAAACTGCGAGCCGAACGCATCCGTACTTACTGGCAAGTCTTGCGCAGCGGCTTGAAGGCCAATCTATGAAGATCGCCTTTTTCACAGGCGAGTATCCACCCATGCCCGGCGGCGTTGGTGACTTCACCAGAATCCTGGCGGGGCGCTTGCAAGGGCTCGGGCACGAGGTCTCCATCCTCAGCCGCGCCGGAACAGCCAGCGAGACCCTGCCGGTCAGCACCGTTGACGGCTGGGGGCTGAGCAGCCTGCGGCAGATTCGCGCCTGGACTCAGCGCGTCAAGCCAGACATCGTCAACCTCCAATTTCAGACCGCCGCCTTTGATATGTCACCCGTCATACACTTTCTGCCCAAAGCGCTGCCGGTGCCCGTTGTCACCACCTTTCACGATCTGCGCGTCCCGTATCTATTCCCCAAAGCCGGTCCCCTGCGTCAATGGATCGTGATGCAGCTCGCCCGCTCATCCGCCGGCGTGATAACGACCAATCAGGAAGACGATCTGCGCCTGAACTCTCTGCCGAAACGCCGCCTGATTCCCATAGGCAGCAGCATTTCGAGGCGCGCTATCAGTCACAATGACCGTCTCGCTTGCCGTCAGAACCTTGGCGCGACCGCTGATACGTTCCTGCTGGGGCATTTCGGCTTTGTCAAAGCCATCAAAGGCGCGCATCACCTCATCGACGCCTTGGCGAGAATCCGCGGCGATGACGTAGACCTACGCCTGGTGTTCATTGGCGGGCGCAGCAACACCGTCGACAGCAGCAAAGACAAGCGCTACTTGCAAGACCTTGACGAGCGCATTCGCCGCCTAAACCTTGCAGAGGCCGTAAGCTGGACCGGTTACCTGCCGGACTCCCAAGTCGCCGCCTGCTTCCAAGCCGTCGATTTGATGGTCTTGCCCTTCGAAGATGGCGCCTCGTATCGACGCAGCAGCCTTATCGCAGCCATCCATCAAGGCTGTGCCATACTCACCACCGACCCGGCCCTCGAGATTGAAGCCTTTGCGCGCGAACGCAATCTTTGGCTCGTACCGCCTTGCTCCGCCGAGGGCATCCAATTGGCGCTTGCGCATTTGATGGCAAATCGAGAACAATTAAGCGCATTGCGCGTCGGAGCTGTGGACCTAAGCAATCACTTCGACTGGGACCTGATTGCGCAAGAAACTGTCGCCTTTTGCCAAGCCTGCCTGTGACGGATTGAGTCAATGAGGCAACTGAGAATACTCGTTCAGGACACTGACTTCCGCGCCATTGCCGGGCTGGTACTGCTTTGGCTGCTATTCTTCTGGCGCCTCTTCACACCCATCGCCGAGGATCAGGCATCGCTCAGGAAAGGCGATTTCTCGGGACAGTTTGTCGCTTTCGCCGGCTATCAGTACAATCGCATGTCCCAAGGCGAGATTCCACTTTGGAATCCTTACAATAATGGCGGTTTGCCCTTCATCGCCGATACCCAGGCTGCCGTCTTCTATCCGCCGCGCTGGCTCACCATCGGCTTGAGCAACCTGACCGGCGGCTGGTCTTACAACTCGCTGCAAGTGGAAATGACCTTCCATGTTCTGCTCTATACCCTGCTCATGTATCTATTTGTTCGTCGGCTTACACTGCCTGACGCGCGCAGTCCGCTGGCTGCCTTCTGCTCAGCCCTCATCATCGGTTATGGCGGCTATACAACCGGCTATCCCCCTTTACAGCTCGCCGTGCTGGAAGCGGCTGTCTGGCTGCCATTGACCGCGCTCGGCATCCTTGAGGCAACCCGTGGGCGTCAGTTGGCGCCGCGGGGCATCGCCCTGGCCGGCTTCGGCCTTGGCTTGTCCTGGTTGGCCGGCCATCCACAGACGAGCTGGTTCTTGACTTATGTCGCCGCTGCCTACTTGATCTTTCGCTGTCTGCGCCTGCAAAACCGCTGGCGATCTCTCATCGGCAGTTTCGCCCTCTTAACGGCGGTGGCCGTCGGCGTATCTGCTGTCAGCCTGCTGCCCGGTATCGAGTACCTGCTTCTAACCTCGCGCGAGGCATTGGGCTTCGCGGCGAAAGGCAACGGCTTTCCCTTCAGGGACCTCGCCCAATTTGTCTTCCCGGGTTCAGTCAGTCTGTGGTCTCCCCTGTTTGTCGGCATTCCCGCGCTCTTCTTCGTCGCCCTTTCCGCAAACCGCAATCTGCGCGAGGGCCGATTCTGGCTGCTGGTCGCCTTCATCGGCTTATTGCACAGTCTCGGCGACAACAGCGCCTTCTATACCGTGACCTACAACTTTGTGCCGGGCTTGCGCTTCTTCCGCGGCCAGGAACGCGCCGCCCTTGTCGTCGCCAACAGCTTGGCGATTCTAACCGGCCTGGGCATTGTCGCAGCCGCCTCCTGGTCCAATCATCTTTACCGCAAGCGAGCAATGCGCTATTGGGGCGCATTCACGCTCTTCGTCATGGCAATCGCAATCGCATTTCTCTTCGCCTGGACATACGATCCCGCCGCCTGGGGAGATATGTTTAGCATCGCCTCACGCAGCGCCTTTGTGGCTGCGCTCGCCTTCTTCGTCATGCAGCGCTTTGTCGCGGAACCGCGCCGAATTGTCGTTCAGCTCGCCTTGGTCGTGCTTATCGCCTTCGAGCTTTTCTCTGTGAATCTGGACCATCCTGGCGTCTATGACTCCCTGCCTTACAAAGACCAACTCAGTATGGCGCCGCCCCCGCTGGCGCAGCAAGCACTCGATGACAGCAGCGCGCAGCCCTTCCGCGTCGACGGCTTTCGCGGCCTTGAAGACAACTACGGCAGCCTCTACGGGTTGATGGATATGCGCGGCATCAGCCCGCTTTGGCTCAAGGGCCCGGAGATTCTTGTTTACGCCGACTACGTGAACAACCCCTTGGCTTGGGAGCTCTTCGCGGTGAAATATGTCTTCAGCGGGCAGGAACGTCTGTCTGTGCCTACGCAAGTTATCGGCGCCGGCAGCGACAGTCATGGCGCGGTGTTTCTCCATCGCCTGGACGATCCGCGTCCTTTCGCGCGCCTGTATTATGAAGCCGACGTAGTCGACAGCGACAAATGGGCTTTGGAATTAATGAGTGACATTCGCTATGACGAGCGCGACAAAATTGTCGTGCGCCAGCCGCCCAAGTTGACTCTGGCCGGCTATGACGCCGAAGGCACGGCCGAAGTTGTCTCCTTCGCGCCGGAAATGCTCATGCTTGAAATCGATACGCCGCAAAACGCCATCCTGTCGCTTTCACTGCCGCATTACCCCGGCTGGAAAGCGCAACTGAACAGCCAGCCCACAGAAGTCCTGCGCGCCTATGCCGGCTTGAGCGCGGTCGAAATCCCGGCCGGTCAACATAAACTCACACTTACATTCGCTCCAGAGTCCTATGCCATCGGCGCAATAATCAGCGCGCTCACCTGGCTTGGGCTGGCGCTAGCTGCCATACTGAATCTGCTGCGAAGGAGTTGAGACATGCCCGCTGTCAATACCCTGACCCTGTGGTTCAGCCAGCTTGACCGACGCAGCTACGCCGTCCTCGTGGGCCTATCCATCGGCATTATCGGCGCAGCCATCGGACTGCTGATTGCCGGCGTCGGCCCTCTCTTGGCGCTCGCCGCGATATTTGGCCTCCTGGCAGGACTATACGTCATCACCGATGTCAACATCGCCCTATATTCGATTATCGCCACCGTCGTCTTGCTGCCCTTCGCCATCTTTCCCGTCAAGATCGCCGTCACACCGACTCTGCTCGACTTGGCGCTGGCTGGATTCCTGCTGGTTTATGTCTTCCAGTGGATGACGGGACGCCGCGGCGGATTCCATCTGACGCCGGTGCACACCTTGGTCGCGGTCTACCTCATGTGGCTGATCTTCGCCTTTGCCTTGGGGCTGCGCCACGCCGGCCCTTCCTCGTCAACCATCCGCCAATTCGCCGAGACACTCCTCAGTATCAGCCTGGTATTCATACTCTGCGATCTCCTGCGTCAGCCGGCCATGTTGCGCCGCCTGGTGCTGGTGATCTTTCTCGCCATCGGCGCGCAGGCCTTTCTAGCCGTTTCGCTCTTCTTGGCGCCGGATGCGCTTGCCGAATCCATGCTGGAAAGACTGTCTCGAATCGGCTATCCCAACGGCGGCGTAATCCGTTACATCGAGGACAACCCGGCGCTGGGCGAACGGGCTATCGGCACCTGGGTCGACCCCAATGCGCTGGGCGGCATACTGGCCACGGCAGCGATCATCATCGCGCCGCAGATCGCCGCGACAAAACCAGTCATTCGCCGACGCTGGCTGACCATCCTGATCTTCCTGCTGGTCGCCCTGGCCCTCTTCTTGACCGCGTCGCGCGCCTCTTTCCTGGCCTTCACGACCGGGCTGCTGATGATAGCCCTGCTGCGCTACCGTCGGCTCTTCCCCCCGCTAATCCTGGCGGCGATTCTCCTCTTTGCCCTGCCTCAGACTCAAGGCTATCTCGATCGGCTGATGCAAGCTTTCCAGGGCGCAGATCTGGCGACTCAGATGCGCATCGGCGAATGGACCGACTCGCTCAGCCTGATCTCCCGCTACCCCTTCTTCGGCGTCGGCTTTACCGGCGCGCCCGAAATCGACATCTACACCGATGTCGCCAACATGTATCTGATTATGGCGAACCAAATCGGCTTGACGGGCGTCCTCATCTTCCTGCTGACCATGGCCGGCGTCTTTCTCTACGGCGCGCGCGCCTGGAAGGCCGCCAAGGCTCATCCGGACTTCGCAGCGATACACCTCGGTTTTCATGCCGCGCTTCTGACCGGATTGGTCAACGCCGTGGCCGATCTCTACTTTTTCCGCCTCGATTTCCAAGCCTCGATCACCTGGTTCTGGCTGATCGTCGCGCTTTGCCTGGCGAGTTCTCGGCTGGCCTTGGCTAGGTCCCCTGCCAGCTAAAACCGCCGTTGCAATAGTCGCCGCCCTGCATTACCATACACGCCCTACAACTAAATAACAGCTTTCCGCTCCGCCGACTCTCAAAAGACGGGGCTGCCAACCGAGGGAAGGAACACCCATGAGAGATTATGAACTGACGTTCATTATCCGCATTTTGCCTTCAGACGAAGAAGTAAATCAAGCTATCGACCAAGTCATCAGCTATATTGAACTTGGCGATAACGGCGTCGTCAAAAGCGTCGACCGCAAGCTCTTCGGCCGCCGCCGCCTGGCTTACCAAATCGACGGGCAGCGCGAGGGGCATTACGTTTTCATCAAAGCCTCCATCCAGCCAGAGCACATCGACGAGTTGGAAACCGAGTTGAAGCTCTTCGACGCCGTCCTGCGCTATTTGCTGGTGCGAGAAGAAGTCGAAGTCAAGGCTACTGCCTGAGGCAACTAATCCTATTCGATTGCGCGTCGCCCTCATTTCGCAGCCGGTTGACACGCCAAATCAAAGTATGCAACTGTTAGATGGAGAACTAAAGTCGTGAGCGAAAATCGAGAAAAAACGAATCCAGGATCCACCTCAAGGCCCGCGCAAGACCGCAGCCGTGGTGGTAGTGGTGGCAGCCGCGCTGGTAGTGGCGGCAGCCGTGGTGGCGGTGGAAGGCGCGCAGGTGGCGGTGGTGGCAACTGGCGCAGGCGCGGACGCGGACGCCGCGGGCGGACAACGTACTGCCCCAAAGGCCGCTGCTTCGATTACAAAGACATCGACATCCTGTTCCGCTACGTCAACGAAAGCGGCAAAATCAAACCGCGTCGCCAAACCGGCAACTGCTCTCGCTGTCAGCGTGAGCTGGCCCGCGAAATCAAGCGTGCCCGCCATCTCGCTCTGCTGCCCTACGTCGTGGCTGACTAGCAAGATTCCCGCTCAGCGCGGATTATCGCGCGGGCAGCGCTCATGGCAAATCTATTGAGGAGTTTGCGGATTCATGTCGAAAAGGTCTCAAACGACCGGCGCGCCTAGACGCCGGAGACGCCGGGCGCAGGCGGCGGCAGAGGGCGCCGAAAACATCACCCAGGCCCAAGCCGAAGCGTCATACAAAAGCCGCGCCGAGAGAGAAGAACAACTGCAAAAATGGGTGGTTCGCGGCATCGCTGGAGTCGTCGGCGTACTTGTGCTCCTGGTCGCGATCGCCTTCGCCTTTGAACAACTCATTATTCCCAACCAGGTCATCGCCACAGTCCACGGCGAAGGCGTCACGGTTCGCGAATTCCGCCAGGAATTCCTGCTCGAGCGAAACCGACTCTTGCTGCAGCTGAATCAGCTTCAAAACGCTGGTTTCGATTTCCAGCAACTGGCGCAGCAGGAACCCTACGCCACCTGGGTCAACGAAATTAATGTACCCGATCAATTAGGGCTGCGGGTGTTAAACGACATGGTTGACGATCGCCTGCTAGCCCAGGAAGCGGCTTCCCGCAACGTCAGCGTCGATGACGCTGCTGAACGTCAAGCGGTTGAAAGCTACTTCGGCTTTGACCCCACCGAAGTCGCGCTGATCGGCGTCGAACCTACCGCCACGCCTGAGCCGACCATCACGCCGACTCCCTATGTTTCGCCCATGCCATCGCCCACGCCGCAGCCAACCAACACGCCCGAACCCGACGCCGAAACCGAGGCGGAAGCCGAAGACCAGGAGCCGGCCATTACTCCACAGCCGACGGTCGTCGAACCGACCCTCAGCGCCGAAGAAGCGCGTGATAACTTCGTAGAAAGCGAGCGTGATTACCGCGCCTACTTTGATACCGCCGGCGTCGCGCCGGAAACTCTGGACGGCCTCTTCGAGCGCAATGCCCTTGAGACGCTTCTCGCCGATGTCCTCATTCCCGAAGACGCCGGTCTGCTCTACGCCGATGCCCGCCATATCCTGGTAGACGATGAAGACACTGCCCTTGCAGCAGTCAACGCTCTGCGCGAAGGTGAGTCTTTCGCCGCCTTGGCCCGCGCCGTTTCGACCGACCCGGGCAGCGCCTCTCGCGGTGGTGAGCTCGGTGAAGCCTATGTCGGCAACTACGTGCTTGAATTCCGCCGCGCCATCGAAGAAGCGGAAATCGGCGCTATAGTAGGGCCGGTCGAAAGCGAATTCGGCTTTCATGTGCTCCAGGTCCGCAGCAAAGAACTCCGCAGCGGCGCTGATGTAGAATCGCAGCGGGAACTTGCCAAGCAGCAGGAATTGCAGTTGCTGAAAGAGACCCTGCGCGAAGACCAAAGCGACAGCTTCGAGATCTTCGATAACTGGCTCGATCACATTCCTCGTAGTTGAAGTCAGACGACTTGACTAAATACCCGGCGGCGGAGCGACTGGCAGTAGACTGAGCTCTGCTGCCCCCGCTTTTCACTTTGCCCTGCGTCTTGACTCGTCTATAATGCAGGCATGAGTGTTAATCCCATCGACCGGCTGGAATGCCAGCTGGAATCACTAATTGAAGGCGCTTTTACCCGCCTGTTTCGCCGGACGATAAATGCCCGCGATATCGCCGTTTTGCTGCTTCGCGCCATCGAAGACGGCGCCGCTGCCACCGCTACCCTCGCAAAGCCCATCGCGCCTGACCTCTACCACATTCATCTGCATCCGGCTAATATCGCTGGCTTCCAGCATGAATATCCTGTCTTTCCCTCGAGCCTGGCACGGCTCATCATCGACCTTAGCGAAGAATCCGGCTTTCAACTCCTGGCGGATCCCAAAGTCGACCTGCTGCCCAATAGTTCGCTGACCACGCTTCAAGCCAAAATAACAGCCGAGCACAGTACCCAGGTCGATGGCGAAACGGCCATGATGCCGCCGATTGACATTGCCGAGCCCCAGCCAACGGAAACACTGCGAGCCATGCTTCATATCAATGGCGTCCGTGTTGAGCCGCTGCGCAAGTCAGTCATCAATATCGGCCGCGAAGCCGGCAACGACATCGTCATCCCTGACTCCTACATCTCGCGGCGCCACCTGCAACTGCGCAAGCGATACGGCGCCTTCACGCTCTTCGATGTCAACAGCCGCGGCGGCACGCGCGGCAACGACAGCGCCATTGCCGAGCGCCGCTTGTGCAACGGCGATGTGATCACCATCGGGCACACTACCTTGGTCTACTCGGACGAAAACAGCACCAGCGCGATCAACGGGACGACACAAATCCTGCGGTCGGATTAGGTCGGCATCTTGAGCCTCGAACAAAGCGTCTTTATCTTGCGGCTGCTGGCCGGCTTAAGCCTGGCAGGCTTTCTCCTGACGCTCTTCATCGTCATCTGGCGAAATCTCAATCAAATCCAACGAGCAGTTTCGCCTGCGCCCTCGAAGCACGGCTATCTCGTCTGCGAGCAGCCTCAATCCGGCGATGGCGTGCGTTGGGCTCTCAGTCCCATCCTTACCTTGGGACGCGCGGGCAGCAACGCCATTGTCGTCAATGACGACTTCGCCAGCGCGGAACATGCGCGAATCATGCTCGAACAGGATAAATGGTGGCTCGAAGATCGACAGAGCCGCAACGGCACCAAACTGAACGACGACATTATCAGGCGGCGCACGATCCTCGCTGACGGCGACTTCATCGGCATCGGACATTATCGCTTCCGAATTCACCTAAATCCTTAGTCCGCGCAAGGGCGGCCATTCTGAATCATCGTCAAGAAAGAACATCTTACGGAGGCAGCTGATGGAAACGATCAAAATTGCCGTAATCGGCGGTTCAGGTCTTTACAATATGCCGGCGATTACCGCTGTCGATACCTTGGACATCGATACGCCTTTTGGCAAGCCGAGCGGCGCCATACGCATCGGCAGCTTGAAGGGAAAGCGCGTCGCCTTCCTGCCGCGCCACGGCGAGGGGCATACGCTCTCTCCCTCGACTCTGCCATACCGCGCCAACATCTACGCCCTCAAAACCTTGGGCGTCCGTTTCATCATCGCCGTGAACGCTGTCGGCTCCCTGCGCGAAGATTATGCGCCGGGGCATATCATCACACCCGATCAGATCATCGACTACACCATCCATACCCGCGCGCGCTCCTTCTTCGAAGATGGCGTCGTGGCGCACACCTCGGTGGCCGATCCTATGAGTGACTACCTGCGCCAGATTATCGGCGACGCCGTTGAATCCGTCGGCGGCACGGTTCATCGCCGAGGCAACTTCCTCGTCGAAGACGGTCCGCGCTTCGCCACCCGCGCCGAAAGCCACATGTTCCGCGCCTGGGGCTGCGATTTGATCGGCATGACCGCCGCGCCCGAAGCCTTTCTCGCCCGCGAAGCCGAGATCGACTATGCCTCGCTCGCCCATGTTACCGACTACGATAGCTGGCATTCTGAAGAAGAGGCCGTCACCTCTGACATGGTTATCGAAACTCTGTCCAAAAATATCCAGACGGTTCAGCCGGGCCTGGCTGAAGCAATCGCGAAGATTGATGAAGACAAGATCGTGCCGGCGCACAACACTCTCGATACAGCGCTCGCCACATCACGAGAGGCCATGGACGCCGCCACCATCGCCAAACTGAAGCCGATCCTCGCGCGAGTCCTGAACCTTGTCTAGCACCCAGGTCGATAAGCCACTGCCGGTTGTCCGCGTCTTTATCGGCTCAGCCGGACGGGGCAATACCTGGCTCCTGCTACTGCTCGCCGGCATTTTTGTCTTTGCCGGCCTGGCTGCCATCGCCCTGACACGACCAACGCAGCCCGCCTTCTGGTCGGGTTTCGCAATCTGGCTCTTCTGCGCCTTTGGCGCCGCCCTGGTTTTGAAGCTGCGCCTGCCTGATCACGATCCGCTGCTCTTCGCCTTGCCCATATTTCTAAGCGGCTGGGGCTTGGTGGCGATAGAACGACTCGCGCCATCCTTCGCCGAACGACAGGCGCTCTGGCTTGTAATAAGTGTGCTAGCCATGCTGTCAGCGGCCTGTTTTCCGCAACTTCTTCGCTGGCTGCGCAGTTACCGCTACAGCCTGTTAGCCGCCGCGCTGCTGCTTCTGCTGGCGACCATCGTTCTCGGGCGCAATCCCTCCGGCTTTGAATTCGCGCCACGCCTCTGGCTGAGCTTCGGCTCAATCTACTTCCAGCCATCCGAGCTGATGAAGCTCATTCTGGTCGCCTTCATGGCCAGCTACCTCGCTGAACAGAGCGCTACTTTTCGCGCGCGCAACAACGCTAATCGCCAGAGCACGGCTCTATCGCCCCGCATGCTCGGGCCCATGCTGCTGATGTGGCTGCTCTCTATGGTGATCCTGGTCTGGCAGCGCGACCTCGGAACAGCCATGCTCTTCTTTATCGTCTTCCTTCTCCTGCTTTACTTGACCAGTGGAGACCGGCGCATCCTCCTCGGCGGCGGCATTCTCATTCTGGCCGCCGGTTTGGCCGCCTACCAGCTTTTCGATGTGGTCCAGCTGCGTGTTGATATCTGGCTCAACCCCTGGCCCGAATCCGACGGTCGCGCCTATCAAATCGTGCAAAGCTTGATGGCATTTGGCGCCGGTGGCGTATTCGGAACGGGCGTCGGCCTCGGCTCGCCGGGCTATATCCCCGTCGTCCATTCCGACTTTGTTTTCGCCGCCATCGCCGAAGAATGGGGCTTGCTCGGCATCACCGGCGTATTGAGCTGTCTGGGCGTGTTGGCTTGGCGCGGCCTGGCCATCGCCTTGACCCACCCAGGCGCTGCCTTCCATAGACTGCTGGCAGTCGCCCTCACCATGACCCTGCTGGTCCAGGCAATCATGATCATGGCCGGTGTTTTGAAGCTGCTGCCCCTCACTGGCGTCACGCTTCCTTTCATCAGCTATGGCGGCAGCTCTCTGCTGGCCTGCCACGTCATGGTCGGTCTTCTGCTGCGCTTGTCTTCGGGGGCGCGTTAGGTGCAATTCTCACGAGAAGTCCGCCACATCCTCTTCGCCGTGCTGGCTTGCTTGACGCTAGTGGGATTGTCCGCAACCTACTGGGCGGTCGCTGGCGATGATTCGCTGCTGCGGCGCGAAGACAATCCTCGCCTCATCGAAGCCCAGGCGCGCATTCAACGCGGCGGCCTCTATGATCGCCACAGCCAACTACTCGCCGAGACAGTCATATCCGACGCGGGTCTTGCTCGCCGCTATCTCAACCCTTCCACTTACAGCCTCACCGGCTATTACAGTCTTCGCTATGGCGTCGGCGGCGCGGAAGCCGCTTTCGACGAGGTATTGTCAGGATCGCGCGCTGATGAAACCTTGGCCGACTACTTCAATAGCAAAGTCTTGCATCTGCCGCAAGTCGGCGGCGATATCATGTTGACCATCGACGCGGGAATCCACGACGCTCTTGTCCAGGCTATAGGGGGCGATACCGGCGCGGCCGTCGTCTTAGACGCGCAGACCGGCGCTCTCCTCGCCCTGGTCAGCCTGCCCAGCTATGACCCGAATCGCCTGGATGAAGACTGGAGCGCCTTGATAGAAGCCGAGGGCGATCCCTTCTTCAATCGCGCCCTGCAAGGCAATTATCCGCTCGGCGGCAATATCTACGCCCTCTGGCTGGCGCAGGCTATCGAAGCCGACTTCGAATTGTCCTGGCGTTTCACCGGCGCGGCCGATCCGGTCGAATTAGACGACGGCGCCGTGATACACTGCGTCATTCCGCCCGAATCCGATGAACTCACCTTGACCGAAGCGCTGCTCTTCGGCTGTCCCGCCCCCTTCAAGAGCTACCAACAAACGCCGTCCGCAAACGCCTACGATGACTTGATATCGTCTTATCTCTTCGCCGAACCATTTGCGCTCGCGGGCTTTCCCCAGCCCGAAGAAATTAGCCCAGCCGCCGCCGATGCCGAGCTTGAAGCGGAAGCGCTCGCCCTGCGCAACACGCTGGGACAAGGACAACTAACCACCTCACCTCTGCATCTTGCCGCCATCATGGCTGCCATGGCAAATGATGGTGTCGCCAGACAGCCCAAGATTCATGCCGCCCAGCGCCAACCCGGCACAGACGATTGGCGCATGCAGGCGCCCAATGCGGAATCGCGTCGTATACTTGACAGCGCGACCGCGCAAGAATTCCAAGCCCTGGTGCGAGATTCGTGGGATCTTCTCTTTGTTGGGCTGCCACGTCCGCCGGTCGAGCTCGGCGCATACATCGCCATGTCCCGCTCCGGCGACGAAACTCAATTGTGGCTTAATGGCTACCTCACACACCAGGACGGACACGCGGTCGCTTTTGTCATTCTGCTGGAAGATACCAATGATCTGCCCCGACTTGTAACCATCGGCCAGGCCCTAATTGATGCGCTCGCGGGGTAAGCCTAACGCCCGCCGCTTCTCTCGACGCCAGAAATCAGGCGCGACAGCTGCAAGCGCCGTCTGCAAAAATCCAGCGCTTGTCCGCCTCTCTAAGTGGAGCGATCAGCCTTGCGTCTGACCCGCAGCGTAATGGGCTTTCTCAAAGCCTACCCAGGTCAATTCTGGTTCCTTGTTATCGGCGCGCTTGTCACGCGGATTAGCATGAGCATGATCTGGCCCTTTGTCACGGTGGTTATCCGCGAACGGCTGGACATCGCCCTCACCGCCGCTGCCCTGCTCATCACAATCCAATCGCTTACCAGCCTGCTGTCGACGCTGGTCGTCAGCAGCATCATGGACCGCCTAGGCAGAAAACTCCCAACTATCATCGGATTGCTCGGCACCGCCGCTGCCTTCTTCGCCTTTGCCGCTGCCGATTCCTTCGAAATGTGGGCGCTCTTGATGGCGATCTCCGGCGTCTTCCAGCCCGTCTTCAATATCGCGGTCAACACCATGGTCGCCGAAATTGTGCCCCTGGAGGGCCGCTCCTCTGCTTATGCCCTCACCCGCATGGTCGGCAATGCCGGCGTAGCCATCGGTCCCGTCATTGGCGGCATCTTGATCAGCCTGCTTTCTTTTGAAGCCGTCTATTTCACCATCGCCCTTACGCACGCGCTGCTAACGGTTTTTGTGATCTTTTCCTTGAGCGAGTCCCTTCCGCAAGTCGCGCCTGAGCTCGCGCAGCCTGTAGACAAGCGTCGCCTCGGCTACCGCTTTATCCTGCGCGATAGCGTATTTCTGGGCATGTTTGGCATGTACCTGCTGGTCATGCTGGGCAACACACAGATCTTCGTGTTGCTGCCCGTTTACGCCAAAGAAGTCTTCGGCATGGTGGAGCGCGAATATGGCTTGCTGCTATCGATCAACGCGGCCATGGTCGTGCTCTGCCAGTATCCCATCACCCGTCTCACTGACCGCTTCCCGCCACTGAGGGTGATGGCATGGGCCGCCTTGCTCTACGCCATCGGCTTGGGCAGTGTCTTGCTCGGCTACAACTTGCCCACCTTCTCGCTGAGCATGGTGATCGTCACACTCGGCGAACTGATGCTGATGCCGACCGCGCTGACCTTAACTGCCGCCATCGCGCCGGCTGACATGCGCGTACGCTACATGGGGTTGCTGGGCTTGGCTTGGCCGCTCTCAGCTGGCGTCGGACCCGTCATCGGCGGCGCCCTCAACGACCTGGTTTCGCCGGCCGCGATGTGGGTTGGCGCCAGCGCGATGGCATTCGTCGGCGCATTAGGCTTTCTAGGCCTGATTCGACTGCGCGCCCGCAAAAGAGACAACCAAACTACTACAATGTCCCTGCCCTGACTCCGCGGACTCTGCCTTCACAGGAATCTAACCGAGCAGGCTTATTCCGCGCGTCGCCAGCAGCTTATTAAACTCGTCAATCTCGCCGCCCTGCAAATCCTCAAACATCTTAATCTGCGACTCTATCTGGCCGGATAACTTCTCGAATACCTCATACGACTGCACCGTCGGCGGAAACTCGCCCAAGCCCACAACAGATGGCAGCCCGCTCATGCGGCGCAGCGGGTCCGTCCCCTGATTCACCCGTCCGGGCCAGCCCTCGCGCAAGTCCGGTATGAAGATGCCCTTTTCAATCTGCAATACCTGCTCCTTAAGCGCTTTCGCCCGCGCCGCCAAGTCAGAATCATCAGCGCCCATGGACAGTCGCTCCGCCAGACCTGCCAGCTGCGCCCGATAACGGCGCATGGTGTTAAGAGTCTCGGTCGCCTCAGAATAACAACCGTAAATCTGCATCAGCAAGTCAAATTGCGCCTGTAGGTCCAAATCAGATGCCGACGATGTCGCATCTTTGACCAGCTCGAAAGCCTGTGTCTGAGACAATTCGCCGACCTCAAGCGAAAGCTGATAGCTGCCTGGCACGACGGTCGGTCCATCCATCCGCTCAAACTGCGGATCCTTGCCATTCAGCGCCGCTGACTTCGGCAGGCGCATATCCCATACAAATCGATTCCAGCCCGCTTTCGCCGTCAGATAGATGATCGACCGGTCCGGCTTTTCCTTCTGCTGCTGACGATCCGCCTCGTCCATGCTGCTGAATTCGCGCAGCAAATTGCCTTCAGAATCCGCAATGCGCAGCTTGACTTTGCCGGCCGGCTCGTCTCCCAAGTAATACGCCACCAATACGCCGCGCGGCAGATTCTCCCCCGAATCAAGGAAGTGCCGCTCCACCACATTCTCCGGCGTGACCGAGTGCGTATAAGCCGCCGAGACACCGGTCGAACTCATATAAGTCTTGCCCGGCTGATCAACCAGGCGGCGCCCATCTATACTTTCCAGTATCCGCTGCGTGTCCCGCGGCTTCAGCAGCAGCGCCTCCCGCTCCTGCACGTCATCACCTAACTGACGCAATCGTGTCAAATCATCCAGAATCCAAAACGAGCGACCATGCGTCGCCGCGATCAGGTCGCTGCCTTTGACCAGCAAGTCGTGAATCGGTGTCACCGGCAAGTCCAGCTGAAAACGCAGCCAACTCGCCCCATCATCGAACGAAACATATACGCCCGTCTCCGTACCAGCATACAGCAAGCCAGCGCGCGCCGGATCACAGCGTATGACACGAGTGAACTCATCAGCCGGGATGCCCTCGTCAATCCGCGTCCAGCTCTGTCCATAGTCGTTAGTCTTGTACAGATAGGGCGAATAATCATCATGCTTGTAACGAATCGCCGCCATATAACAAGTCGCCGGATCGTGCGGCGACAGCTCCAGCATACTCACCATCGACCACTCGGGCAGCTCGCTCGGCGTGATATCGACCCAAGTCTCGCCATTGTCCTTTGTGATATGCGCCAGGCCGTCATCAGAACCCGCCCAAATTACGCCCGCTTGATGCGCCGACTCCGCCAGCGCGAATACCGTGGCATAAATCTCCGCGCTTGCCCCCTCTCGATTGACCGGCCCGCCGGTGACCTGCAGCGTCGCCGGATCGGCGCGCGTTAAATCCGGGCTGATCGGCGCCCAACTGTGTCCCTCGTTGTTAGATTTGAACACTATGTTCCCGCCAATGTACAGCGTATCGGCATCATGCGGCGAGAAGACAATCGGATAAGTCCAGGCGAAACGATACTTGAGGTCAGCCGCCGCCTCGCCCGATGTCACCTCGGGCCAAGTCGTGACCAAACGCAACTGCTTGCTCTGATGGTCGTAGCGCTGCAAGCAATTGCCCCCGCCCGGCGAGCTGCCAATCGCGCCCACGAAGATGATATTGTCGTCGTCCGGTTTCACGGCGATATAGCCGCTTTCGCCTGAGGCCGCGATGAATCCATCCATCCACATCAGCGACGACTTCTCGTTGCGGCTCGGCACCGCCACGCTGCTGTTGTCCTGCTGCGTCCCGTAAACAAAGTACGGATCGCGATTGTCCGCCGCCACATGATAAAACTGCGCTGTCGGCTGATTAAAGATACTCGACCAGCTTGCGCCCCCATTCAACGAGACGCAAGCGCCGCCGTCATTGCCCTGCGCCATCCGCTTTGGATTCTTCGCATCGATCCATAAATCATGATTGTCACCGTGTGGCGTACCAATCATCTGGTACGTGCGGCCCCCGTCTATCGATTTCCAGAAGCGCAGATTATTGACGTAAACCGTGTCCGCGTCCTGCGGATCAGGCGTCACGTGCATGTAATACCAAGCGCGCGAAATAATGTCGTTGTTGCGCCCAACGAATTCCCAGCTATCGCCATAATCATCCGAGCGGTACATGCCGCCTTCCGCATGCTCAACCAAAGCGTAAACGCGGCCCGCTTGCGCCGGCGATGACGCGATGCCAACCTTGCCCAAGATACCGGTCGGCAATCCCTTGTTCGCCGAGATATTCTCCCAGTTGTCGCCGCCGTCCAGCGAACGACAAATGCCGCTGTCCTCGCCGCCACTGCTCATCATATGAAAGTTGCGATAACCTTCCCAAATGCTGGCGTAAATGATGCGCGGATTATTCACATCAATGCTGAGGTCCACCGCCCCGGCTTTGTCACTGACGAAGAGCACCCGCTCCCAATTCTCACCGCCGTCAGTCGAGCGAAAAACACCGCGCTGCTGATTCCGCCCGAAGGCATGCCCCAATGCGGCCACAAACACTGTATCCGGATCCTCAGGATGTATCCGAATCTTGCCGATATGCCGCGTGTCATCCAAGCCAATATGCCGCCAGCTGCGCCCGCCATCAGTCGACTTGTAAACCCCATCGCCATGCGAAACATCAATGCGGATAGTAGCCTCGCCCATCCCGGCATAAATGACATTGGGATCCACTTCCGATACCGCCAGCGCCCCCACCGACGCCGTCTTGAAGTAGCCGTCCGAGATGTTCTCCCAGTACTGCCCGGCGTCCTCCGTCTTCCAGACGCCACCCGCGCAAGCGCCAAAGTAGAAGGTGCCAAGCTCAGTCGGATGCCCGGCCACCGTGACCACCCGCCCGCCGCGAAACGGTCCGATGCAACGCCAATGTCCGATATTATCGAGAGGAAGATTCATGGTGCCTGAACTTTCTTAGTTGGTGGATGCAAATAAGCGGCTATTGTAGCGCGTAAGCAATGTATTCGCTTGGCAACCCTTGTCCAAACCAACAGACCTGTAACCGGCAGCGCTTCCTTGCGTAGTACCTGATGTGGCCAGCCTACAGATCGGAAAGTTGCTCGATGGCGAAGAAACATGGATGGTGGTGTGGCTCACGAACGTATCCCTTGACCTGCAAGTACTGCGGCGTCGGCATCTTTCACTTTAGCTGCGACTGCGGCTGCAGTGTATTGTTTGACGAGCTAGGAAATCCTTGGCCTGTACATCGATGTCTCGACATGTCCACAGATGGCTTCACTAAGTTCATTCCAACGTCGCGCGATGTGCGAGAGATAATGCCGGGCACAATCGCCAGCGCGCTTTCTGATGATGACTGGCATAAACTGTCGAAGCAGATTGATGCAGGCATTAGTCGCGTCTACGCCAACGACGTACAAAGCGCGGCAAAGCGCATAGAACGCGATCCCAAGCACTCACAATACACAATCCGTCAGGACTCCTATCACGATTGTCGGACATCTGAGCGCGGTATTGTGCGCGAGCTGATCTGTAACGCTGACATTCACAAGAAAGCAGGAATTGCCGAAGAGTCGCTTGGCGCGTCCGCGCTCGGGCGCTGGGCACGAGACAAACTGGCGCAACTAACGATTCACACCGGCGCGCTGGCCGCCGATAAGTCGGAGCATTGCAGTTTTACCTTCTTCGTGAGGGAATCCGCGCTAGAGTACGCGGCTGTCTTGAAAGGTAGCCTGGTATATGTGGAATTGCGCGGCATTGTACTCAAGTCGACGCATCCAATCTGGGTCTGCGAAAGTCTGCACGACATCTAGCTCCTAACATTCGGCCGGTTAATTGAGGCCGCTAACCAACAACCCCCTCCACTAACTCCGCCGCCCGCTCAACCCCACCCAGCGCCTCCATCTCCAGCGCCAATCCGCGCGCCGTCTCTTCCACCCACTCCGCCTCAAGCAGCGCCTGAACCCCCTCGCGCAGCTGACCCTGCCTCACATCGTGCGCCGTCAAGTGCAAGCCCACCTTCGCCTCTGCGGTACGCCGCGCCTGAATCCGCTGATCGGCCGCGTGAGGCGCCACAATCTGCCGAACGCCGCCGACCACCGCTCGATGCGTCGTGCCCATACCGCCATGATGAATGATGACATCGCAGCGCGGCAGCACATGCTCATAAGGCGCCCAATTCAGCAGACGCGTACCCGCCGGCAGCGCCCGTTTCAATGCCGCCTTATCCTCCGGCGCGATCGGATTCCAGCCCAGCGTCACAACCGGGATCAGACCAGCGCCGGCAACCGCCTGCGCCGCCCAACTGTAGAAACCCAAATCCCCGGTGAAGACCGTGCCCAGCGTGACCAGCCCCAGTCGTTTTTCCCGCGGAATGTCGCGCAGCCACTCAGGTGGCGAACTGCCCGGCAATGTGGGGCAGCCGCCAACAAATTGCGTCTGCGGCAAGATCGACGCCAGCTCCGCCCCATACCAACCCGGCGTGAAATAGCTTATATGCAATGCCTCGCTGACGATGGACGGCGTCGACCCGCGCGAGAAGTTCCGCCCGCTTACACCAAAGCGATCACAAAGTCGCTGTATCCGCCACTGACTGTCGCTGCTGAGATCGCGCTGTACTGGAAACAGTTGCTGCTCGTCCAGCGTCGCCTGCGCCGGCCAGCCACAGATGATCAGAGGCACATCAAAAATATCGGCGGCGATTGCCGACGCGCTGAGAAACGGATCAGACACAATCGCGTCCGGCGCGCCGATTTCGTCTTCCAGGTCCAGCAAGGCTTCGACCGCTTCAGCCACCAGGTCTTCACTCAACCACGTATTCAGCGCACGCGTATAACGCAGTGTCACCGCCTCTTGCGGCGGGATGCTGCTTAAGTCGGGTGGTGGCGGTGGCGGCCAGAGCCAGCCGGTCTCGCGGATTGTGCGGAAATCTAAGCCGGTCTGCCTGATCGCGCCCTCAAGCGGCGGCTCGCTCAGCCACAGCACATCGTGCCCGCGCGTGTCCAATGCCTGCGCCGTCTTGAGGAAACCGCCCCAATCGGTGTGGCTGTAAAGCGGCGCGGATACAAACCAGAATGTGGCCACAATTTGATGTCCAGCTCCGGCTAGGCCGGCTCAGGCAATTTCAGATATGGCGCCAGATACTGACCAGTATAGCTCATGGCGTTCGCCGCCACTTCTTCCGGCGTCCCTTGCGCGATGATTTCGCCACCGCCTCCGCCACCTTCCGGCCCCAGGTCGATGATATGGTCCGCCACTTTGATAATGTCCAGATTATGCTCAATCACCACAATCGTGTTGCCGGCATCCGCCAGCTTCTGCACGACAGTGATCAACTTCTCCACGTCAAAGGCATGCAAGCCCGTTGACGGTTCATCAAGGATATACAGCGTCTGACCGGTCGCCCGCTTCGAGAGCTCTCGGCTGAGTTTGATGCGCTGCGCCTCCCCGCCGCTAAGAGTCGTCGCCGGCTGCCCGATGCGAATATAGCCCAAACCCACCGCGTCCAGCGTCGCCAATTTTCGCCGGATGCGCGGCAAATTCTCAAAGAATCCCAATCCCTCGCTGACAGTCATACTCAACACGTCCGAAATGGACTTGCCTTTGTAATGCACCTGCAGCGTCTCGCGGTTGTAGCGCGTCCCCCGGCAAACCTCGCACTGCACATAAACATCGGGCAAAAACTGCATCTCAATCTTGATCAGCCCCTGCCCCTCGCAATTCTCGCAGCGCCCGCCCCTTACATTGAAGCTGAAACGCCCCGCCTTATAGCCACGGATTTTGCTTTCCGTCAGCTCGGAAAATAGACTGCGGATCTCATCGAACATCTTTGTGTAAGTGCCGGGATTGCTGCGCGGTGTGCGTCCAATCGGGCTCTGATCAATATTGATAATCTTGTCGATCTTCTCCACGCCGATAATCTCATCGTGCGGGCCGGCGCGTTCACGGCTGCGATTAATCAGCTGCGCCAGCCGTCGATAAAGAGTCTCCACCACCAGCGACGACTTGCCGCTTCCACTGACGCCCGTCACGCAAATCAGCTTGCGCAGCGGGAAATCCACATCAATGCTTTTCAGGTTGTTGGCCCGCGCGCCCTTGATCGTCAGATACTCTCCCGAGCCTTCCCGCCTGCGTTCCGGCAAGGGAATCTCGAAGCGCCCCGACAAAAACGCGCCCGTACAACTCTCATCATGCTGCGCGACCAAATCAGGCGTACCGGCCGCAACCACATGACCGCCGTTCTCGCCCGCGCCCGGTCCCAGGTCGATCAGCCAATCCGACGAGCGCATCGTGTCTTCATCATGCTCGACCACCAGCACCGTATTCCCTATATCGCGCAAGCCCGTCAAGGTTCGTATCAAGCGCTTATTGTCCCGCTGATGCAAGCCGATTGAGGGTTCATCGAGCACATACAGCACTCCCGTAAGCTGACTGCCCACCTGCGTCGCCAGCCGGATACGCTGAGATTCTCCACCGCTCAAAGTCGCCGCGCTCCTCGAAAGCGACAGATAATTCAGTCCCACATTGCTCAAGAATCCCACTCGCGAATTCAGCTCGCGCATTATCTGATGCGCAATCTGCTGTTCGCGCCGCGACAGTATCGCCCCTTCGCCCCGCAGCGATTCCACCCACTGGCTCAAATCATCAATCGGCAGATGAGTGATATCGTGAATCGTCTGCCCGCTGATGGTCACCGCCAGCGCTTCCGGCCGTAACCTCATCCCGGCGCAAGCCCGGCAAGGTATCTCCCGCATATACTCCTGAATCTTGCTTCGAATGAACTCGGACTCAGTCTGGCCGTATCGTCGCCTCAGGTTCGGAATGACCCCCTCGTGCCGCGTCGACCACATCCGCTCCTGCCCGCTCGAGTGATAATAAGTCACGTCAAAGCGCTTGTCCCCCGAGCCATACAGCACCAGTTCCTGATGCTTCTTACCCAGCCTTTTCCAAGGCGCGTCCAGCCGAAACCCAAATCTACGCGCCAAACTCTGGAAGACATTCCAATTCCAGCCCTTCTTGTCGTCCAGCCCAAATCCATTAGCGTTGATCGCCCCATCCTCTATCGACTTGTCCTCGTCCGGCACGATCAAATCCGGATCAATCTCCTGGCTGTATCCCAAGCCCTGACAAGTCGTGCATGCGCCGCTCGGCGTGTTGAAGCTGAAGAGCCGCGGCTCCGGCTCCGGCACACTGCCATGTCCATTCGGGCAAGCCAAATCCTCGCTGAACAGATGGTCAACCGAGCTATCGCGATTGGTCACGTCCTGAATGATGATTCGCCCGTCGCCCAATTCCAGCGCCGTCTCAACCGCATCGGTCAAGCGCGTCTCGAAAGCTGTAGCTTCTTCATGTTGCTCGCTTTCGTAATCCCGGATGATCAATCGATCAACCACGATTTCTATGTCGTGAATGACGTAACGATCGAGTTCGATCTCCTCGTCCAGGTCGCGCGCATCGCCATCGACACGCACGCGCGCAAATCCTTGCTTGCCTATGTCTTCCAATACTTTCGTGTGGTTGCCCTTCTTGCGGTGGATCACCGGCGCCAGCACCTGAATGCGGCTGTCAGCCGCCATATTCTGCACTTGATCCACGATCTGCTGCGCGCTCTGCGCCGATACCTCGACTCCGCATTTCGGGCAATGGGGTATGCCGACCCGCGCATAAAGAAGACGCAAATAGTCGTAGATTTCCGTCACCGTGCCCACCGTCGAGCGCGGATTGTGGCTCACGCTCTTCTGATCAATCGAGACCGCCGGACTCAATCCTTCAATCTGATCGACATCCGGCTTTTCCATCAGTCCCAGGAACTGCCGCGCATAACTGCTCAAGCTCTCGACATAACGCCGCTGACCCTCAGCGAAGATCGTATCAAAGGCCAGCGACGACTTGCCCGACCCCGATAGCCCCGTGATGACCACGAGCCGATTGCGCGGAATCTCGACATCGATATTCTTGAGATTGTGCTCGCGCGCCCCGCGCACAATGATCTTGTCTTGCATCTTTCCCCGTAATCGTCAGCTTCTAGGTTGCATATTGCTCATGTAATTCGCCCGCATTCCTGCAGGCTCAAAGCCGCCACGCATTATAACCTTATGCGCCCTGCCAGAGAACAGACAATTCGCCTCGGCGCTCTCGCAGCCACTTCCGATTCCACGTACAATTCACGGCTGTACGCGGTATGATAGGGTGAAACTAATTCGGACCTGACGCCAACGCATATGCCTGTCATTTCATTGCTGTTTCCGTTCTTAGCGACTTCCAGCCCGGTCATGCGAAACCAAGTATCGCGAAACTCTGTACGGGCGAGTCGGCGGCTCGCCCCCAAACCGCTTCCCACAGCGTTTGCACCTGCTTTCCAGATCTTTCTTGGACTTGCTTCCCTGCCTCAGCAACGCCACGTTGGCTACGCGAATATGGAAATCAAGTCGTCATGTAGGGGCGACTTATCAGGTCGCCCGAATCCTCTCGCCTGCAAATCTCTTTCCCGTCTCCCTGTTCTTTCTCTGTGTCCTCTTTGCCTCTGTGGTGAAAAATGACCAACCAATTCCAATGGGACGACCCCTTCCTCCTTAACGGTCAATTGACCGACGAAGAACGCATGGTGCGCGATGTCGCCCGCGAATACTGCCAGGGCAAGCTGATGCCGCGTGTGCTCCAGGCCAACCGCCACGAGACCTTCGATCGTGATATCTACTACGAAATGGCCGAGCTCGGCATGCTCGGCACGACCCTCCCCGAAGACCAGGGCGGCGCCGGCTTGAACTACGTCTGCTACGGCTTGATCGCCCGCGAAGTTGAACGCGTCGACAGCGGTTATCGCAGCGCCATGAGCGTGCAAAGCGCCCTCGTCATGTACCCCATCTTCGCTTACGGCACGGACGAGCAGCGAGGCAAATACCTGCCCAAGCTCGTGAGCGGCGAATGGGTCGGCTGCTTCGGCTTGACCGAGCCCAACCACGGCAGCGATCCCGGCGCCATGGAAACGCGCGCTACCAAAGTCGACGGCGGCTGGCGACTGCACGGCAGCAAAACCTGGATCACCAACTCGCCAATTGCCGATGTCTTCATCGTCTGGGCCAAAGCCTACGACGGAGACGAAAACGACGGCGCGATCCGCGGCTTCATCCTCGACCGCGGCATGGCCGGCTTGTCCGCCCCTGTGATCGAAGGCAAATTCAGCCTGCGCGCCAGCAGCACCGGCGAAATCGTCATGGATGATGTCTTCGTGCCCGCCGACAATCTCTTGCCCGGCGCGCGCGGCTTGCGCGGTCCCTTCGGCTGCCTCAACCGAGCCCGCTACGGCATCGCCTGGGGCGCCCTTGGCGCGGCCGAATTCTGCTGGCATGCCGCCCGCCAATACACTCTCGACCGTCATCAATTCGGGCGTCCGCTCGCGGCCAATCAACTCATTCAATTCAAACTCGCCAACATGATGACAGATATCAGCTTCGGTCTGCAGGGCGCGTTGCGTGTCGGGCGGCTATTTGATCAAGACGCCGTCGCGCCCGAAATGATCTCGCTTGTCAAACGCAACTCCTGTGGCGTAGCCCTGGATATCGCCCGTACCTCCCGCGATATGCACGGCGGCAACGGCATCTCCGACGAATTTCACGTTATCCGTCACGTGATGAACCTGGAAGCCGTCAACACCTACGAAGGCACCAGCGATATCCATGCCCTCATCCTGGGCCGCGCCCAAACCGGCATCCAGGCTTTCATGTAGGGCAAGGCGCATTCCCGGCCTAGTGCGCGCACCACTCGGTCTCGCCGGCTCACCCCAGGTCAGTTTTTGTAGGGGCGACCCTTGGGCCGCCCGAATCCGCCACCCATTACAAGCCGGCACAGGCCGTCGCTACGTCCCATCAAGTCCTGTACGGGCGAACCGGTGGCTAGCCCCACGATCTCGCTACTGCCATTCAAACGAAAAACTCTCTGCCCTCGCTGTACTCGGCGGCAAATATACGCCAACATTAGGACGAGTGCCCATCCATCCTGGATCTGCGCTTACCAGTCGTAGGGGCGACCCTTGGGTCGCCCGAATCCGCCACCCATTACAAGCCGGCACAGGCCGTCGCTACGTCCCATCATGTCCTGTACGGGCGAGCCGGTGGCTCGCCCCTCAATATCCCTTCTCCCACAGACACGAAAAACTCTCTGCCCTCGCTGTACTCGGCGGCAAATATACGCCAACATTAGGACGAGTGACCATCCATCCTGGATCTGCGCTTACCAGTCGTAGGGGCGACCCTTGGGTCGCCCGAATTACCCTCAAAATCCTCTTCCGGCGCTATCATTCCCCATACCATCGAATGCTGTACGGGCGAGCCGGTGGCTCGCCCCTCAATATCCCTTCTCCCACAGATACGAAAAACTCTCTGCCCTCGCTGTACTCGGCGGCAAATATACGCCAACATTAGGACGAGTGACCATCCATCCTGGATCTGCGCTTACCAGTCGTAGGGGCGACCCTTGGGTCGCCCGAATTACCCTCAAAATCCTCTTCCGGCGCTATCATTCCCCATACCATCGAATGCTGTACGGGCGAACCGGTGGCTAGCCCCTCAATATCCCTTCTCCCACAGACACGAAAACTCTGTGCCCTCCCTTTTACTCGCTGTACTCGGTGGCAAAAAACCAGTAATATAAATTCAAGCGCGATAAGGAAAGCACCATGACAAACAAAACATTCGAAGTACCCAACATCGGCTGCGCCGGCTGCGTCCAGGCGATCAAAAACGAACTCGGCGATCTCACCGGCGTCCTGTCGGTCAGCGGCGATGTGCCCAGCAAAACCATCCAAATCGAGTTCGATGCGCCGGCCAACTGGGAAAGCATCGTCAAGTCGCTCCAAGAGATCGACTATCCACCGGCTTCGCAGTGAGCTAATCGGCTGTCCTCGTCCAAACTGTTGAACCGGCTGATATCGCCGACGCCAAGCAAATATTGACTCAGGTCTGATGCCACGAGCTGCATCAAGTAGCGCACCGGCATTGCCGTAGCGGACCTTCCCACAGAACCGCTGAATATCCCTCACCGCGTCTTTGCCCTCATCGGCAAAAACCACTTTGGATGGCGCTCGGCATTCACGCCCGCTTCAACCACACAATTGATGTCACCACTCACGACCTCAGCCTACAACTTTCCTGCCGGCAGCCCAAAACCAAGCCTTGTAGGGGCGAGCCTGTGGGTCGCCCGAATACTGCAAATACCTTATTCGCCAAATACCCAGATCTCTCTTGATGTTGCTTCCGCGCCTCAGTGTCTTCATAGAATTCCTTGTCCTCGGTGGTAAAGTAAGGTGACATGATCGCCAAACTATGACCGGACAGCCAAGGTAGCGCCCATGCCCGTCACAGCCGCTTCCATAAAACGCAAAGCGAAGGCGCTCGGCTTCAACCTCTGTGGCGTCGCGCCGGCCAAGCCATCGCCCACACTCGCCGCTTACCTGCGCTGGATCCAACGCGGCATGCACGGCGAAATGCGCTATATGGCGCGGACAGATCGTGTGCGGCGGCGGCAGGACCTGCGCGAAATCATGCCCAGCGCAAAGTCGCTGATCCTGGTTGGCCTGGACTACTTCTCGCGCTTCGCCGATGAGGCGACGTTGAACGATCCAGCGCGCGGACGCATCGCCGCCTACGCCTGGGGCTTGGACTACCACAATGTCCTTGCCTTGCGGCTCGAGGCTTTCGCTGACTGGCTGGCGGAAGCCTGCGGCGCGGCGCCGGATCAAAAGGTCTATGTCGATACCGGCGCCCTGCTCGAGCGCAGCCACGCCCAGCAAGCCGGCCTCGGCTTCATCGGCAAGAACACCATGCTGATTCATCCCCGGCGCGGCGGCAGTTTCTTCATCGGCGAGATCATCACCTCGCTCGAATTCGACGACTATGACCAAGCCCACCGCGAGACCATGTGCGGCGCCTGCGCCCGCTGCCTGAACGCCTGCCCCACCGATGCCTTCCCCAAGCCCTACGTCCTGGATGCCCGCCGCTGCATCAGCTACCACACCATCGAGAACAAAGGCTGGATCGACCGCGAGCTGCGCGCCGACTTCGGCAATTGGATCTTCGGCTGCGATATCTGCCAAGACGTCTGCCCCTTTCAGCGCTTCGCAGAAGAAACAGACGAAGTCGCCTTCCTGCCCTTCGATCTCGACCGCGTCGCGCCGCGGCTCACCGATATCCTGATGTACAACGAGCAGTCTTTCCGCGCCATGTTCCGCCGTACGCCGGTCGAGCGAGTCGGCCGCGAGCGCATCGTCCGCAACGCCTGCATCGCCGCCGGCAACTGGCGGGATCAGCGCGCCATCCCCCATTTGATTCAGCTGCTCTACGATGAAAGCCCGCTGGTTCGGGGTCATGCCGCCTGGGCGCTCTGGCAGACGATGGAGCTGGATAGCAGCAAACTCCTGACTGATCTCTACCAGCGCGAGGACGACGAGCGGGTGCGTGAAGAAGTCGAGGCGCTGCTGGCATAGGCGAGCGGACGCGGAATCCCGCTGAGAGTACCTTCAGTTTCATGGTCATATCCTAGCCGCTGTCCCTACCAACTTCACCGTTTGCCGTACTTTCGCCACCCTTTCCCGTAAGATAATTACGGCTTGTATCGGACACAAATCGCAGAAGCATCTGTATGCGGGCGACCCAATGGCTCGCCCCTACATGAATCAATCGAATTTGAGGTCGGGATACTGCCGATGCCAGTCGGTTGCGTCTTGATAGGCTTTGGCGACGGCCAGCGTCTCCGCTTCTTGATACAGCCCGCCGATGAAGGTGATGCTGGTCGGCGTGCGCTTGTCGGTGAAGCCATTGGGCAGGACCACAGCCGGATGCCCGGTGAAGTTGGTAATTTGCAGGGCGTTGCCGCCGAAGCTGGGCACGATGAAGACATCTACCTCTTGCATCACCTTTGCCATGTCCTGCATCAGTTGGCTGCGGATGCGGTTGGCGTTGATGTATTCTACCGCCGGGATGAAGCGGGCGGCGCGGAAGACATTGGGCCAGGCATCGTCGTCTTGCCGCGCCATAGTATCGACACGGCCGTCGCGCGTGATCTGGTCGAAGGCGGCGGCGGCTTCGGCGGCCAGGATCAGCCAGAGCCCGCTCATGTCGGTGGACGGCAGTTGGATCGGCGTCAGCTCGAAACCGGCTTCGCGCATGACATCGAGCACGGCGGCGCTATTGACCTGGTTGGCGCGCTCCAGCGCTTGACCGGCGGGACGATGATGTTCGCCCGTCTGGCCGGCATCAGCCGCTTCAAATGCCCCGGCGACATAGCCCACACGCAGCCCCCGCGGATCGAGCGCGGGATCCCAGGCGAAAGGCTCGGGCGTCAGCGACATATCCTGGCCATCGGGACCGTAGATAGCGCTGAAAACGAGGGCACAATCCTCGACCGAGCGGCACATGGGACCGATCTTGTCCATGCTCCAACTGAGCGCCATAGCGCCATGACGGCTGACGCGGCCGAAGGTGGGGCGCAAACCGGTGACGCCGCAGCGGGTCGATGGCGAGACGATGCTGCCCATGGTCTCGGTGCCGATGGAGAAGCCGACCAAGCCGGCAGCCGTCGCCGCGCCGGGGCCAGCCGATGAGCCGCTGCTGCCCTCGCTGGTATCCCAGGGATTCTTGGTTGTGCCGCCGTACCAGACATCGCCATTGGCCAGCGCGCCCAGCGTCAGCTTGGCAATGAGCACGGCGCCGGCCGCCTCCAGACGCTGCACGACCGTGGCGTCCACATCAAGCTGCTGTCCCTCGTAGGGCGCAGCGCCCCACTGTGTCGGATAGCCGCGCGTGGCCAGCAGGTCTTTGGCGCCCCAGGGGATGCCATGCAGCGGACCGCGATACAAGCCGCGGGCGATTTCGCTGTCGGCGCGTACCGCTTGCGCGATGGCGAGCTCGTCGGTGTAGGCGGCCACGCATTGGAGCAGGGGATCGTAACGCTTGAGCCGCGCCAGATACATCTCGGTCAGCTCGAGCGATGTGACCTGACGGCTGCGGATGAGCTCGGCCAACTGCGTGACGGTGTAGAAGGCGGCATCTTCCAGCTCGGCGGGGCGGCTGACGGGCGGCTGAGCGCTCATCGGGTATCTGCGCGGGACGGGCGCCGGCGCGGAGTCGGCAGCCTTGACCTGGAAGTGCAGCGCCATAGGCAGGCTGTTGTCGAGGGCGTGGGCGCGGATGGCGGCGTATTGCGCCAGGCGGTCATTGAGCGCCTTGAGCATCTGGGCGTGTTGCTCGGGCGTGAAGTCGAGATTTAGCAAGGTTTGGGCAGCGGCGATGTGGTCGGGGGTAAGGGTCATGGTGGTGTCCTTTTTTGTGGCGAGTTTAGCACATGCTTTTTTCACCACAGAGACACAGAGGGCACTGAGGATTTTTTCTTTGCCACCGAGTACACCGAGTTTTTTCGAGGGCGATGAGGGTTTTAAGGACACAGAGAGCGTTTAGGGATTCGACCACAGAGACACAAGATGCACGAAGGATGGGTGGCTTGGGCAGGGAGTTGTGGGATGATCGGATGGTGGCGTGAATCTCACGCTTGATGCAAGTTAGGTGCTATTCGCCTGATGATGATCGAACGTTTCAACGAGGAAGACTGCGAGCGCCGCTCCAGCATTTACAACTAGGTTCTGTTGACATTCTATCGTAACCATATCAGCGTACCGACAAGGTGCAGAAATCCGAGATAAGATGTATCGAGTTTCTCAAATCGGGAAAAGACGCGGCGGAAATGTTTGATCTTATTGATGAAACATTCCACCAGATGCCGCTCGCGATAGAGCCATCTATCATATTCTCGCTGCTCTTTGGCGCTCGGATGCGGGGGAATTACCGCTTCTATGCCTCTTTCAAGCAAGCTGTCCACAAAATCTTGGGACGCATAGTGAACTTGCCCCGATTTTGTAGACAGCGCTGTTGTCCAATAGAATCAGGTAAGGAAGGCAGGTAGGAGTGTGATGGTGAAGTATCCAGACGAGTTGAAGCGTGAGGCGCTGAATTTAGCGGCGAAGCCCGGTAGGGCGGTGGCCCAGGTGGAGCGCGACTTGGGCATTACGCCGGGACTGATCTACAAGTGGCGGCAGCGGTATCGGGTCGATGAGAATAGCGATGAGCTTAAGCCAAGCGCCGAACGAGAATCCGAGACCGAGATTCGACGCTTGCAAGGCGAGTTGGCGATCGCACGGGAGGAGCGCGACATTTTAAAAAAAGCTATCCAAGTGTTCTCGCAGGAAAGCAAATGGTGAAGTACCAATTCATTCTGGAGCATCGGCAGGAGTTCAGCGTGTCGAGGATGTGCCGCGTGTTGGATGTGAGCAAGAGTGGCTTCTTCGCCTGGTTGAAGCGCGGGAAGAGCCGGCGCGAGCGGGAGGATGCGAGGCTGCTAGCGCGCATCCGGGAAATCTTCGTGGGTAGCGCCCGGACTTATGGCAGTCCGCGTGTCTGGGCGGAATTGTTGGCGAGAGGCTGGCGGGTAAGCCGTAAGCGGGTAGCGCATTTGATGCGGCTTGCCGGCATGTACGCGATTCGCAAACAAGGCTATCGAGGCCGGAAGAAATCGGCAGCGTCGACATCGGCGGCGCCCAATATCCTGCAGCAAGATTTCTCGGCCACGGACATCAACCAGAAGTGGCTGGCGGACATCGCCTACATTGCCACCAAAGAAGGCTGGCTCCATCTCGCTGTGGTCATGGACGCCTTCTCGCGCCGGATTGTCGGCTGGTCTATGAACCGGAGAGCCAACAGCCAGCTGGCGCAAAATGCACTGCTCATGGCAGTGCAGCAGCGTGAATTGCGCGGTCTGCTAATCCATCATAGCGACCGTGGCAGTCAGTACACAGACCAGCGTTACCAGCAGTTGCTGACTGACCGTGGCATACAGCCAAGCATGAGCGACACCGGCAGTTGCTACGACAACGCCATGGCGGAAAGTTTCTTCGCTACTCTGAAGACCGAGTGCGCGAATCACGTCTTTGACACCATCAACGACGCACGGCGCACTATCGCATACTACATAGAGGCATGGTACAACCGCCGCAGACTGCATTCATCGCTGGGCTTTGCCAGCCCTATGCAATTCGAAGAGGCAGAGCATTAGACAAATTCAGCGTCCACCAAAACGGGTCAAGACCATAGCCTCGATCCGCGATAACCCGCTGAAAGGCAAAGCCTTCCACCAACTCCTCAGCCTGATTGATGTCGTGAGCCTGCCCAGGACTCAAGCGGAAACGCAAGGGATTGCCCAAACCATCAACCGTGATATGAATCTTGCTACTAAAACCCCCGCGACTGCGACCCACGGCTTGCTTTTCACTTTTTTTCGGCGCCAGCGGCACAGGGATGTGCCCGAACAATCGTACTGTCGATTATCCCGTTTTCCATATCCGCGTCATCGGCAAGAGCTTCCATCATCCGTTGCCAAACATCATTTTCGCACCAGCGAGCAAAGCGTTTGTAAACTGAATTCCATTTGCCGTATTCGCTTGGAAGCAAACGCCACTGTGCGCCGCTGCGACTTACCCATATCACTGCTTCAACAAATTGGTGGCATTTGGCCTCATTGCCCAGATAAACCTTTGGCTCTTGCGACAGAAAATCCCGAAGCTTCGCCCACTGTTCGTCAGTTAGTCTTATGGTATCCATAAGACTATTTTACCCATTTATGAAAATGCTAATGTCAAAATATCAACAGAACCTAACCTCGCATGTCGAGAAGTAACACCCGATTTCCGCGTACGTCCATGTCCAGAACCATAAGTGTTTCTGAGCTCATTAATACCGTCAGCAACTTGACCTATGCTGTTGAGGATCTTCAATACCGTATCTCTGCCCTTTACATTTTCGTCAAGATCGCTTGGATTGAGATTAAGTGATTTCTGCGCACGCTTAAGTAATTGCGGGAATTTCTCTTTGCCGGTCACAGTTTTTCCGTTTTCGACCAGCACGGTCTTGACCACGCTTTCCAGCAATTCTTTCATGCTTCCGATTGCTAACTCCGGATCATTGTCAATCACGTTTCGAATGCGCAGTATGTATTGATTCACTTCAAACGATGTATCTATGGTCTTGTTGTTTAGTTCGTCCAGCAGTAGTTGCGTGTGTCCAAACACTTTCGCGTATTCTGTCGGATCTTCGGATTCGAGCCAATCTGGAAGCTTGAGATACTCGATGATGATCTCAAGATTTGACGGATCGGCCTTAATCAAAGCTGCGAGCACCTCAGGTACATGGGACTCATAATCCTCATCGTTGTTGTACAAACTTCGAAATAGTCTCGGATGCCCGGAAATAATCGTTTCGTCGCCAGTCAACATAGCAAGTTCGCTCCATAGAGACTCGTGATCTCGTACGGTGCTTTCAATGCACCGTTTCATAGCAACCACGATTCTTCGCTGTATCTGGTTCATATCTGGTTGACGTCCTTCTTGGCACTATTTGTCCATGCGCAATTTGTCTCCAATTGCGCCTTTATCATCCTAGCGGATCCGCCATCCTGACGATAGTCAAGGATGGGAAGCTCACGCACGAGCCCTAGCGTATGCTTCAGCAAATTGATTCCTGGCGTTGCATATTGTCAAGAATCCTGCTGAATTCTCAGTGCCCGGGCAGCCGCTTCCCGGGCAGCCTCAACGAATTCGACACCACAAACATGCTCGAAAACGCCATCGCCGCCGCCGCGAACATGGGCAGCAGACAAGAAAATACAGCGGGCGACCCAAGGGGCGCCCCTACAATCCGACGTGGATGCTGTTGAGCAATCTCAGCGGAGTACAATATGTTTGGCTGACGGTATGGCGAATGATTTCTAGCCAACCAGCCGCTTCCCCCGCAACCTCAACGAATTACTCACCACAAACACACTCGAAAAGGCCATCGCCGCCGCCGCGAACATGGGCAGCAGACCACCCAGCATAGCCACCGGAATCAGCACGATATTGTAGACGAAAGCCCAGAAGAGATTCTGATGGATCGCGCGCAGGGTAGCTTTGCTGAGGGAGATCGCGCTCGCGACCGCGGTCAAGTCGCCGCGGACCAGGGTGACGTCAGCCGCTTCGATGGCGATATCGCTGCCGGCGCCGATGGCGAAGCCGACATCCGCTTGCGCCAGCGCCGGCGCGTCATTAATGCCATCACCTACCATAGCCACCCGCGCGCCTTCGCTCTGCAGAAGCTCAACCGCGCCCGCTTTGTCGGCCGGCAGGACTTCCGCCATGACGCGGGTGATGCCGACTTCGCGAGCGATGGCGTCCGCCGTTTGCCGGTTGTCGCCGGTGATGAGGGCGACGGCGAGTCCGCGCGCTCGCAGTGCCTGAATGGCAGCCTGAGACGTGGGCTTGACGCTGTCGCCGATGGCGATGGCGCCGGTAAGAGTCGAATCCAGGGCGAGCAGGACGACCGTCTGGCCTTGTGATTGCAGTCTGTTGATATCGTCCGCCAGCGGGCTGATGTCAATGTCCGAGCCGCTGATGAAGCTGGGGCTGCCGACGAGCATGATTCGCTCGGCGATGGTCGCGCTGATGCCTCTGCCCGGATGCGCCTCGAAGCTATCCACCGGCAGCAAGTTGATGCCGCGAGCTTTGGCGGCTGCCACGACTGCTGAAGCCAGCGGGTGTTCGCTGAGGTTTTCGGCTGAGGCGCTGAATTGGAGCAGGGTTCGCTCGTCCGTGTCGGGCGCTGTGACTATGTCGGTGACGGTCGGCGTACCTTGCGTGATGGTGCCGGTTTTATCGAGCAGAACGGTCGTCAGCGCGGCGGCGCGTTCCAGCGATTCGCTGTCGCGGAAGAGGATGCCTGCTTCCGCCCCCCTGCCCGTGCCGACCATGATTGCCGTTGGCGTTGCCAGGCCAAGGGCGCAGGGGCAAGCGATGACCAGCACGGCGATCATATTCAGGATGGCTTGCGGGAAGCTTGCGCCGCCGATGGTCAGCCAGCCGAGCAAGGTGATAAGCGCCAGGACGATGACGGTCGGCACGAAGTAGGCGGCCACGCGATCGGCGACCGCTTGGATTGGCGCCTTGCTGGCTTGGGCGTTTTCCACCAGGCGGATTATCTGGGCCAGTACGGTATCACGGCCGACGCGCTGCGCCTCGATGATCAGCCGGCCCTGCTGATTGATCGTGCCGGCGATGACCTCCGCGCCGATGGTTTTATCGACCGGCAGACTTTCGCCGGTGAGCATGGCTTCGTCGACCGCCGAGTGACCGTCGTTGACGATGGCGTCCACCGGGATGCGCTCGCCCGGCTTGACCAGCAACTGATCGCCCGGCGCGACTTCGTCGATGGGGATGGCTTTCTCTTTGCCGTCCGCGAGCAGGATGGCGGTCTTGGGCGCGAGGCTCAACAGTTTCTTGATGGCGGCGCTGGTCCGGCCTTTGGCGCGCGCTTCCAGCAATTTGCCCAGTGTGATTAGCGTAAGGATGACAGCGGCGGATTCGAAGTAGTCGGATTTGCCGACCAGATGCGAGAAGTCAAAGACGATGCCGAGCAGCACGATGATGCCGTAGACATAAGCCGCCAGCGAGCCCATCGCCACCAGCACATCCATATTGGCGCTGCCGTTGCGCAGGGATTTCCAGGCGCCGCTGATGAATTGCCGTCCGAGCAAGACGACAACCGGCGTCGCCATCGCCGCGAAGATGAAGAGCCAGATATCGGGCAAGAGCCAGGCGAAGCTGTCCATCAGGACGGGCAGTTGGTGCATGAAGTGGCGCGTCATGCTGAGCGCGGTGAGCGGGATGGTGAAGGCGGCGCCGATTTTGACCAGGCGCGTCTGGCGGTCGATCTCGGCTTGACGGGCTGCCGCTTCGGCATCTTCGGGCGCGTCAGCAGCGGCGGTGTCGATGACGCCATAACCGGCGCGCTCGACTGCGGCGATCAGGTCATGACGGCGCAGGACGCCGGGCAGATAGGTCACGGCCGCTTTCTCGCTGGCGAGATTGACGCTGGCGTTGAGGACGCCGTCGGTTTTGCTCAGGGCGCGCGCCACATTCTTCTGGCACATGGCGCAGGTCATGCCGGTGATGGGCAGGTCGATAGTCGCGGCGGCCACGCCGTAGCCCGCCTTCTCGAGTCTGGCTACGAGATCGTTAGTCTTGAGTCGCTCGGCATCGAAGTCGACGATCGCCTTTTCAGTCGCCAGATTGACCGCGACCGCGTCAACGCCATCGGCTTTTTTCAGGCTCCGTTCGACATTCTTGACGCACATGGCGCAGGTCATGCCGGTGACGGGTAGTGTGATTTGCTTGGTCGTCATAATTGGCTCGCTTGCCTAATTGTTGATCAGCTTGAGTATCTTCTGCATATCGTCTACAGCTTGAGCCGGATTGCTGCTTATCTCCGCCTTGAGCGTGTTTTCAACGTAACACTCGAATAGGTGATTGATCAGGCTGGTCATGCCTTTTTCGATGGTGCGGGCGCGCAGGACACGCTCCTCGCAGCTGCCTTGGTCGGCGGCTATGACGTCCTCAAGGGCGGATAGCTGGCCCTGAATTCGGCGGATGCGGTTGACGGTCTTGCGATTGAAGTCATCGCGTTCGGCCTGTTCCCGCTGCAGCATTTCAGTTGCCATTGAATTTACCTGCATACCTATACCCCTATAGGTATACTATATCACGATAAACCGACTGATGTCAATACAGCGTCAGATTGGGGAGTGGTGAATACTGTTGATATAACAACTTCGACCTTGCCATCCAAGAACCTCTGTGCCCTCTGTGTCTCTGTGGTGAATCCCCCTTATGGAATCCGGAATATGTCCTGTGTCTTTGAAATTCACCACTCCCTCAGATTGTGGCGATTAGTCGCCGGGCAAGATGAGGGGAACGGCGTCGCAGTTGCCGCCAAAGCTGGTGGCATCAATGCGGATCCAGACGCTCTCGGTCAGTTTCCACCAGGGCAAGCTGTCGCTGCCGATGGCGCGGGCGATTGGCTTGGCGCTTTCGCGGTAGGCCATGACGGCGATGATCGACGCCTCCGGATCGGGACCAGAGCGGATGTTGGCGCCGTCAAGGCCGGCGGTAATGATGCAGTCATCGTCCGAGGTTAGCCCTTCAAGCGGGCTGCCACCGCCGGCGGGTACGGGCTCCGCTACAGCGTAGACATCAAGGCGGACGCGGCTGGGATAGATCAGCAGAGTGATGGGCAAGCCGAGCAAGGCATGGTAATCGTAGGCGACAGGCTCTGAGGGCGCGCCAGCGGGGACGATTCTGCCATCGGCGGTCTTCTCGAGCGGAACGACTGTCTTGAAGCCGCCCTTGACCTCGTACTCATCGCCCGCCGCGCTGATGCCGGCCAAGCCGTCGAGCAAGTGAAAATGTGTTCCGCTGTTGGCTTTGGCTTGCAGCCAGGCGCTGCCACTGAGCAGAAAGGGTATGCCGTTGATGACAAAGCGGCGCGGCGCGATAAATTTCGGCGTCTGCAAGAGGATGCCGCTCTCCAGGCTTTCCGCGCAGGGCTTATCGTCCATGCCGCTGCGGAAATCGAATGTCTGCCTGGGCAGCCATAGCGGTGCAGACGCAGGGTCAGTCTCCAGGACGGGCAATGCCTGAGCGGGCTGCGAAACGACCTCGGCGCTCATCCAGCCAGTCAGGTCAGGCGCCGCGTAGACATAAAGCCAGCCCTGGTTCAGGCTGGCCCCAACGGCTTTCAGCTTGCTGCGGACAGCCACAGGCCTGACGATGCTCGACTCGGTTGTGGGCTCGGCGCGCAAGTAAGCGCCGCGCGTGGCAGTTACGGCGACATCCAGCAACGGAGTCGGCGGCGATATCGGCGGCGGGAAGAAGAGCGCCACATTGCCAAATGCCAGTAGCGCCGTGGACTCCGGCTCGAGCCTGTCGGGCGGATAGGCGGGAAATACGGCGCGCGCCACGCCCCAGCCATAATCTTCGGTGCTGAGGCTGAACCAGTCGATGCCGTCGAGCGGAATGCTGTCGCCCGGCTCTTGCAAGCGAGGCTGCCCGACTGCTGGCTGTCGCTGAATCGCGGAGACCGTTGGAAAGCCGATGCAGAGCGACCCCGCTTCCTGTTCGGAGCAGCGGGCGGCGATATTTGCCAGCGCTTCGTCTTGCATAGCCGGGCACGAAGGTTCCTGTGCGGCAATGGAGGCGGCGAGTATAAAGATGAGCGCGGTGATTGTAATCTGTCTCATGACCCATCCTCCTTGCGCGCGTCTAGCTTCGTTCGTACAACTCAAGCAGGACGCCGCCTGTGCTCTTGGGATGGATGAAGGCGTAGCGCTGGCCGTCGCGTTCACGGGGCGCTTCGTTGATGAGCTCGTAGCCGCGTTCGCGCAATTCGCTGAGCTTGGCGTCGAGGTCGGAGACTTCGAGGCAGAGATGGTGCAGGCCCGGTCCGCGCTTGGCCAGGTATTTGGCCACGCCGCTATCGCCGGAGGTCGGTTTGATCAGCTCAATATGGGCATCGCCGAGTTCGAGGAAAGCAATGTCAACTTCTTCGTTGGGCACGGATTCGACAACGCCGCCAACCAAACCAAAGCTGTCGCGCCAAAATCTGAGCGCATCATCCAGATCGTCGACGACCAGCGCCAAGTGGTTAAGCCGGATATCGGCCATGGGACCGGCTCTCAATATTTGCGGACAGTCAAATTGCCGGGGCGCGCTTGCTTGAATGTTATAATAAGAGGCAGAATGCGCAATGCGATAAGGCAATGATCGACAGGCAAGCGCCATATAAGAAGTATAGAATTCGGTAGTAAAGAATCAGGTGAGCCATTTCAGTCGGCGGTTAAAATAGTTGTCAAGGTAGTAATGAGATTACGGCGAATTTCCTCCGACTGGGAGCGGGCGACCCAATGAGTCGCCCCTACACAAGGACTTGAAGATAATTTTGCCTGGAGCTACAAGGAATAGGAGGGACGTTATGATCGTGACCGAGCAGGGTCGTCCGCTAAGTTTGGCGATGACGGACGAGCATGAGATGCTGCTGGCGGCGGTGCGCGATTTCGCCCAGCGCGAGATCGCCCCGATAGCGGCCGAATACGACGAATCGGGCGAATTCCCGCTGGAGACAGTGCGCAAAATGGGCGAGATGGGTCTGATGGGCATCGAGATGCCGGAGAAATATGGCGGCGCCGGCATGGATACGCTGGCTCATGTCTTGACCATGATCGAGATCGCCAAAGCCGATGCCAGCCACAGCGCCATCCTGAGCGTGAACAACTCGCTTTATTGTAACGGCATCTTGTGGTTCGGCACGGAAGCGCAGAAGCGGGAATGGATCACGCCGGTGGCGAGCGGCGAAGAGATAGGCGCCTACAGCTTGACCGAGCCGATGTCGGGCAGCGACGCCGGCAATATGGCGAGCCGCGCCGTGCTGAACCAGGCCGGTACGCATTACATCATCAACGGGCGCAAGAGCTGGGTGACCAGCGCGCCTCACGCCGATCGGCTTGTACTATTCACCATGACAGCGGCGGATAACCCCCCTCAGTCCCCCCATAGCGATGGGGGCAAGAAGCAAGGCAAGATCACGGCCTTTCTCATTGATACGAGTATGCCGGGATTCAGCCGGGGCAAGACGGAGCCGAAGCTGGGTATCCGCGCCAGCGCCACCAGCGAGATCATCTTCGACAACTTCGTCTGCACGCTAGAGAATGTGTTGGGCGGCATCGGGCAGGGATTCAAGATTGCCATGACGGTGCTGGATGCCGGTCGAATCGGAATCGCGGCGCAGGCCCTTGGCATCGCCGAGGCGGCTTACGAAGCGGCGCTGGTGTATGCGCGTGAGCGAGAAGCCTTTGGCGCGCCTATCGGCAGCTATCAGATGATCCAGCAGAAAATCGCCGACATGAAGACGCGAATCGCCGCCGGGCGGGCGCTGATTTATCAGGCGATAATCGCCAAGGAAAGCGCGCTGGCGACGGGCGGACGCTACACCACCGAAGCTAGCATGGCCAAACTGTTTTGCAGCGAGACGGCGGCCTTCGTCACGGACGAGGCGCTGCAGATTCACGGCGGCATGGGCTATAGCAAAGAGATGCCGCTGGAGCGTTATTATCGCGATGCGCGCATCACACGTATTTACGAAGGCACGAGCGAGATCCAGCGCATGGTCATCGCTCGCAATGAATTGGGGTTGCGATGAAAGCAGCAGTATTGACGGGACACGGCGGCGCGGAAGTCGTTGATTATCGCAAGGATATACCGGAACAGTCTCCTGGATATGGCGAGGTGCGGGTCGGCATTCGGGCGGCGGCGCTGAATAGACTGGATTTGTGGGTGCGAGCGGGCTGGAGAGGCTTGGACTTGACCTTCCCGCATGTGATTTGCGCGGACGGCGCCGGCATCGTGGACGCAATCGGCGAGGGAGTGACACAGGTCGCTGTCGGCGATCACGTCTGCATCGACCCGACCATTGTGCAGGCGAATGATCCGGCCTTGCATACCGGCATGGAGAATCAGACGCGCATCGCCATCCTCGGCGAGCACCACAGCGGGACGGCGGCTGAGTATCTCGTCTTGCCGCAGCGCAATCTGCTCAAGATGCCGGCCGACTTTGACTTCGCTGAGTCGGCGGTGGGCTTGGCCGGTGTGACGGCTTGGCATTCGCTTATCACGCGCGGCGGCCTGACTGCCGGCGAATCGGTCTTGATCGTCGGCGCGGGCGGCGGCGTCAACAGCATCAGCATTCAGATCGCCAAGCTGGCCGGCGCGCTGGTATATGTCGTCGGCAGCAATGCCGAGAAGTGCGCTCAAGCCGAGGCGATCGGCGCTGATGTCACGATCAATCGGGAAGAGGAACCGCAATGGTCGCGGGCGATCTACAAGCTGACGAATCGGCGCGGCGTGGATGCCGTAGTCGATAATGTGGGCGCTGCGACTATGGGGCAGAGCTTGCGCGCTTGCCGCATCGGCGGGCGTATCCTGGTCGTCGGCGGGACCAGCGGCTACGAATACGGGCTGAACCTGGCGCAGCTTTTCGCGCGGCATATCTCGCTTATCGGCAGCACGATGGGACCGCACCGCGATTACATGGCCTTTATGGAGCAAGTATTCTCCGGGCGGATCAAAGCCGTCATCGGGGCGCGTTTGCCGCTGGAAGACGCGCGGCGAGCGCAAGAAATGCTGGCGTCGAATACGCACTTTGGGAAGATCGTGCTGGAGGTGTAGGCGCGCTCGTCCGACAAGATTTCGGGCCTGGGCGACTCACAGAGTCCCCCTACAAATCCTCCTTGTCTTGGGTTCGTTATTCTGTGTGAGCCTTACTGAGAATTGCGAGCGGCTTAGGTGCGAAAAACTGTGTTGTCCTATGCGCTGAAAGCTCATGCCATTTGACGGTTTGGACGTCTATCAGCTGGCGAGCAGCTTGGGCTTGCCGAATTTAGAGCGGGTGGCGGCGAGCGCCGGCGTCATGAGCGTTCTGCAAATCACGGCGTATTATGCCGAGCGGCGGGTTCGGCATTCGGTCGCGCGAATCCTGGAGTATCAGATGGGCGAAATCGAGATGCAGCTGGCCTACGAGGGCGTCAAGCTGGCTAAGCCTATGCGATTGACAGTTGAGCGGGAGCATATGGAAGAACTCAATGTCGTGCTGCTGGACGTACGCTTCGGCAAGCTGGGCGACCAAGCCGACCTGTCGTATAACGAGCGCAGTCTCTGGTTGCTTCAGCGCGCGTCGGGATCATATCTTCACAGCATCATGGTGGCGCCCGATCGGCCGGAACCGCCCTACTCGACCATCGTGAACGCCATCGATGCCTACCTGCCGGAAGCGATTCGCGAAGTGCCGCTGAGGGACTGACAATGGACGAAGGCAAACTGCGAGAGGTCGAGGTCAAGCTGTACACGCCGGATCTGGCCGGGGTGCGCGAGGCGCTGGAGGAGGCCCGGGCAACACTGGCGACGCCAAGTGTATTCGAGCGAAATGTCCGCTATGACAGAGCGGACGGCGCCTTGATGGCGCAGGGGATTGTGCTGCGCTTGCGTCAGGATGAAGCGGTCAAGCTGACCTACAAAGCCGATGCCAGCATGGAGCGCGGCATCGTCAGCCGCTTCGAGGCCGAGGTGACGGTCAGCGATTTCGAGACGATGGACCTGATACTGCAGCGGCTTGGTTATGAGCTGGCGCTGGTCTATGAGAAGTATCGCACGACCTACGAGCTGGCTGGCGCGGAGGTGGTGCTGGATGAACTGCCCTACGGCAATTTCACCGAGATCGAGGGCGATGCGGCGACGATTGAGCGGGTGGTTGCGAGGTTGGGCTTGAGTGGGTGCCGGCGGATGAGAGCGAGTTATACGGATATTTTTCTCACCCTGCGCGAGCGGCTGTGTATTCGGGCGCGGGATTGTACCTTTGAGGCGTTTGCTGGTGTGGAAGTGGATTTGGACAATTTTCTTTAGCCACCGAGTACACCGAGATAAATGAGGGCGCCGAGAGTGATTCGAATTCATCCAAGCACCAGCGGCCGCTCAAAGTCGAAATCCGTAGGGGCGACCCAGTGGGTCGCCCGCGCTCCTGAAAAAGTGCTACATCATCTAAGATGAGGGCAACTGTGAGCGAGCTAGAGAAGTTTCTGGAAGAGCGGTGCAAGATTCCGAAAGAGATCCAGTGGGCGCTGGAATACGGGAAGACGGTCATCCCTGTGTGGCACGGTGGATTCGACATCACCGACGAAACATGGACTGAAGTCTCGGCCGATATCATGGACGCCATTCAGCAAACCAACGCCATCCGCGTCACGGACGAAAGCGCCAGCGGCTACAACACAGCCATCGTCGAGCAGCTGGGCCGCTTCGGCGTGACGCCCTAGCTCATCCACTAAAGTAAATCCCTCTGTGCCTCTGTGGTGAATCGACCGTAACCACAAGACGTATGCGCGACCCTATAGTCCCCACGTCCCACCCCACCTGTGCTACGCTAAGCAACATGGAAACAACACTTGGTCGTCGCGAAACTAACCACAATCCAACTCTCAGGCAAAGCGCTCCATATCATTCTTCGTCCAAAACCCGCCTATATCGATACAGTATGGATATACAGTTGCCATTTCTTGCCTTACTGCCGCCATCTGTTGCCGTTTTGCCGCCATCTGTTGCCGTTTTGCCGCCGTTTGCCGCCGTTTAATGGCACGAGGCTACCACTACATTTTCCGCTCTGCTCGTCCTATAATCGGACGCTGTTTTGCCGCCATCATGCAAACTTCGGCACAGCGTCGGTGTTACAATGTGCGGAGAGCCAATCAAGGCAGACGACGCCACCGAGGGAGTTCTTGTATGACCATCGGCCCAAAGATTGAGCAGCTGCGCGCCAAACGCGCTGAGAGCCAACAGGGCGGCGGCCTGGCCCGCGTACAGCGACAGCACGACAAGGGCAAGAAGACCGCGCGCGAACGGCTGGATATCCTGCTTGATCCCGGCACCTTCCGCGAAGTTGACGCCTTCGTTCATCATCACAACACTAAATTCGGACTAACGAACAATCGTCCGCTCAGCGACAGCGTTGTGACCGGCTGGGGCACGATTGACGGGCGGCTGGTGTATGTTTATTCGCAGGACTTCACTGTGATGGGCGGCAGCTTGAGTGAAGCGCATGCGGCCAAGATCCTCAAGATCATGGACATGGCGATCAAGGTGGGCGCGCCGGTCATCGGGCTCAATGACAGCGGCGGCGCGCGCATTCAGGAAGGTGTTGAGAGCCTCGGCGGTTATGCCGATATCTTTTTGCAGAATACGCTGGCGAGCGGCGTCATTCCGCAGATCAGCGTGATTATGGGACCCTGCGCCGGCGGCGCGGTTTACAGCCCGGCCCTGACCGACTATATCATCATGGTCAAGGACAGCAGTTATATGTTCATCACGGGTCCCGATGTCGTTAAGCAGGTGCTCAATGAAGACGTCAGCTTTGAAGATTTGGGCGGCGCGTCGGTGCATGGCAGCAAGAGCGGCGTCTGTCATTTCGTCGCCGATGACGAGATGCAGTCGCTCACGCTGGCGCGCGAATTGCTTAGTTATCTGCCGCAGAACAATATGGAAGACCCGCCTCCCCACCCGACGACTGACGACCCGCTGCGCAGCGAAGCAGCCTTGGACAGCATCGTGCCGGAGAATCCGAATCAGCCTTATGATGTCAAGCAGGTCATCGGTTTGATCGTCGACGATGGGCATTTCTTTGAAGTGCACGAAGAATATGCCGGCAATATCGTGGTGGGTTACGCGCGGCTTGGCGGCAATGCGGTCGGCATTGTGGCCAATCAGCCGATGGTCTTGGCGGGCGTACTCGATATAAAAGCCAGCGAAAAGGCAGCGCGCTTCGTGCGGACTTGTGATGCCTTTAATGTGCCGCTGATTACTTTTGTCGATGTGCCCGGCTATCTGCCCGGAACTGATCAAGAACATAGCGGCATCATTATGAGCGGGGCCAAGCTGCTTTACGCTTACTGCGAAGCGACTGTGCCCAAGCTGACCGTCACCACGCGCAAGTCTTATGGCGGCGCTTACTGCGTCATGAACAGCAAGCATATCCGCGCCGACCTCAATATCGCCTGGCCCACGGCCGAGATTGCCGTGATGGGGCCCGAGGGCGCGGTCGAGATCATCTATCGGCGGGAGCTGCAAGAGGCGGAAGACCCTGTGGCGCGCAAGAAAGAGCTGGCGGACGAATACCGCGAGACCTTCGCCAACCCATATATCGCTGCCAGTCGCGGCTTCATTGATGACATTATCGAGCCGCGCAATACACGGGCGCGCTTGATCAACGCCCTGCAAGTCTTCCAGAACAAGCGCGATGAAAACCCGCCCAAGAAACATGGCAACATTCCGCTATAGCAAACTGCGCCAGGAATTGAGGTCACACATTGCAGACAGGTCCCTTTAACAAGATTCTGATCGCAAACCGAGGCGAAATCGCCGTGCGCATCATCCGCGCCGCGCGCGACCTCGGCATTCCGACGGTAGCCGTCTACTCCGATGTCGACCGCACCGCGCTGCACGTCCGCTACGCCGAAGAAGCCGTCCATATCGGCGGACCGCGGCCGGCGGAGAGCTACCTGCGCATGGACAAGATCATCGAGGTGGCGCGCAAGACCGGCGCCGATGCCATTCATCCCGGCTACGGTTTCCTGGCGGAGAACGCCGACTTCGCCCAGCAAGTGATGGACGAGGGTTTGGTCTGGATCGGTCCCTCGCCCAGCGCCATCGCCACCATGGGCGACAAGCAGGCGGCACGCACCGCGGTCAGGCGCAACCAAGTGCCTCTGATACCCGGTACAGAAGCCGGCATGCCTGATGGGGAGCTGGTTCACGCGGCGCGGGCTATCGGCTTTCCGGTGCTGATCAAAGCCGTAGCGGGCGGTGGCGGCAAAGGGATGCGACCGGTACAGCGCGAAGAGGACTTCGCCGAGTCCCTGGCGACGGCGCGGCGCGAGGCAGAAAGCGCCTTCGGCAACGGCGATGTTTACGTGGAAAAGCTGTTGGAAGGCGCCCGCCATATCGAATTTCAGATCCTGGCCGATGCCCACGGCAATACGGTTCACTTGGGCGAGCGCGAGTGCTCGATACAGCGGCGGCATCAAAAGCTGGTGGAAGAGGCGCCGAGCGTATTCGTCGATCGGGAGTTGCGTCAGCGGATGGGCGCGATGTCAATTGCGGCGGCGGAGGCGGTCGGTTATGTCAATGCCGGCACCATTGAATGCATGGTCGACCGAGACAAGAATTTCTACTTCCTGGAGATGAATACGCGCCTGCAAGTTGAGCATCCGGTGACCGAGTTGGTGACGGGCGTCGACTTGGCCAAGGAGCAAATCCGCATCGCGCGCGGACGGCGCATGGGACCAACCGAGAGCTTGCTGGACCCCAAGGGCTGGGCGATAGAATGTCGCATCAATGCCGAAGATCCTTATGCCAACTTCATGCCATCTACCGGGCAAATCTCGACCATGATCTTGCCGACGGGTCCGGGCGTCCGGGTTGACAGCGGGGTTTACTCCGGCTCGGAAATCACGCCCTATTATGACAGCTTGATCGCCAAGTTGATCACCTGGGGCGAGACGCGCTCCGAGGCCATGCTGCGGATGCGGCGGGCGCTGGCGGAATATCGCATCATGGGCTTGAAGCACAATATTCCCTTCCACATCAACTTGCTCAACAGCATCAGTTTCATCGCCGGGCAATTCGATACCACTTTCGTCGAGCGGCGCTTCAACATGAACACGTATGAGCAAGACCCTACAGCGAGTGAGTTGGAGACGGTGGCGATAGCGGCGACGCTTTACGCGCATCGGAAACGGCAATTGGCATCGCAAGTGGTGGCGCCAGCAAAACGCGATGCGAGCAACTGGAAATGGATGGGACGCTTCGAGAGGATGCATCGATGAAATACGTCACCATCATTAACAACCAGAGTTATGAGATCGAGATCGATAATGATGGCGGCGTACTCGTCAATGGCGAAGCGCGCGATGTCGACTTCTTGAATCTGGGTGGATCCTTATTTTCTGTGATTACTGAGCATAGATCCTTCGAAGCGGTTATAGATGATGACAATGACAAGATCGCGGTGATGATGACGGGCCGCCTGTTTGAGACGCAGGTGCTTGACGAACGGGCCATGCTGATGATGCAGCGCCGCGGCGGGCAGGTCAGCGCTTCCGGCGAAGTACTGGCGCCGATGCCCGGTCTAATTGTCGAGGTAACTATCGAGCAGGGATCTGCAGTATCTCAGGGGGATACGCTTATCATCCTTGAATCGATGAAGATGCAGAACGAATTGAAATCGCCGGCTGAGGGCGTAGTGAGCGCGATTCATGTCGAGTCGGGTCAAGCGGTGGACAAGAGCGATCTGCTGATAGAGATCAAGCCGTCAACGCAGGAGAGTTAGCCCATATCGGCAATCAGTGGCGCAAGTGATTTTCTCAAACGTGAAATAATCCTACAATCTTAGAGTATTGTGACGGTCGCTGAAGAACGGCGGACAATGTATGCCGACGCTGAATAAATTGCCCCGCTGGGTTGATGCGCTTTGGCTGGCTTGCCTGGCGCTTTACATCGTGGCGGGCGCCGCCAGCGCGCCATTTCATGGCGATGAATCCACGCTGCTGCTCATGGGGCTCGATTATCACACTATCTTTGTCGATGGCGATCTGGACAGAATACTTTTTGACCGGACGTGGCAGGTCGCGCCCTACGAGCAGCACTTGCGACTGCTGAACGGCACAGTCTCGAAAACCATTTATGGCTGGCTGCAGGCGCTGAACGGCATAGGTCCGCGGGACCTGAATAGAAACTGGTCCTGGGAACTTGGCTACGACGCCAATGTAGCGCGCGGCGCGGTTCCCGAAAGTGAGTTGTTGCGGCAGGCGCGGCTGGCTTCTGCGCTGCAACTTGCGTTGGCGGCGGCGCTCTTTTTCCAATTTGTACGAATGACGACAAATCGTCCGACAGCCTACCTGGCGAGCGCACTGTTTGCGCTGCACCCGAATATGCTCATCAACGGGCGGCGGGCAATGATGGAAGGCAGCCACATTCTCGGTCTCATGCTTGTATTGCTCGCGGCTGCCTGGCTGCTGCAAGAGCGGCGCTGGTGGCGTTATGGCTTGCTTGGCGTCTGCGCCGGATTCGCCATTGCCGCAAAACATCCCAACACCGTCATTTGCGCGTTGGTGTTGCTGGCTCTGGCGCGGCAGCCGACCTGGCAATTGCTGCGAAGCCTCGGAAAGGACTGGTTGCCATCGCTGAGGCAATTGGCGGGGGTAGTCTTGGCCGGCCTGATCACCGTCATTGTATTTCTGCTTCTTAACCCGGCCTGGTGGCGCGAGCCGCTGGATATCGCCCAGCATGTCGTCGTGCAGCGTCAGCAACTGCTGCAGAATCAAGTGGACGCATTTGGCGGCTACGGCTCCTTCGCGGAGCAAGTCAGCGGCTTCTTTGAATTTGTGTTTGTGGGCGCGCGCCAGTATTTTGAAGTAGCAGGCTGGGCGAACTATGACGTGATTACAAGCCAGATATCTGTTTACGAGCAATCATGGCTTGCCGGGCTGCTATTCATCGGCGAATCGGGGCGTCTCGGCGTGGTCTGTCTACTGCTCAGCGTTTTCGGCGCATTTACCTTGGCGCGCGATCGAGACATATCGCGGGACACGCGCTGGTTGGTCTTGATCTGGATTTTTGGCTCGGCGCTGGCGACGCTTTGGCTGACGCCACTGCCCTGGGCGCGCTACTATTTGGCGCTGCTGCCCGCCCTGATTCTGCTTGTGTCGTACGCGCTGATTCGTTTGGCGCAATCACTAATAAGAGACCCTTACGCTAGAGCTGATGACTTCGCTGTACTGGATTAACGAATCGCTGCCGGGGCTGCTGCCTGCCCTTTGGATGGTCGGCGCAGTGGGATTGCCCTGGGCTTTTGCCCTGCTCTCTCGGCGGGACTGGCGCTCGTTCGCTTTGGTCGGGGCGCTGGCTTTGGCGCTGGGTCCGGCTTGGATAACCGGCTGGATGCTGGTCTTGGGCTTTTTCGGCGCGCAACTGGATATGCGGCTCATGACGGCGGAGTGGATTCTCGCTGGCAGCGCGCTGATTGGCCTGCTGGGTCTGGCAATCGCCTGGCGCAGGCGTAAAGAATCGAATCCGGCCAGGTCACCGGCCGCCCCTCTGGCCTTTGATGAAAAGCTGATCATCGCGCTGATCATCGGCGCGGTCGTTCTGCGCTGGATTCACACCGCCTATTTTCCTTTTACCGCCTACGATGCGCTCTGGGTATATGGCTATCAGGGGCGGCTGTATTTTCTGGAAGGCAATATCCCCAATGCCATAGGCTATTATCCGCCCTTCTTGCCGCTGCAGTTTGCCTATGTTCAGGCTTTGATCGGCGCAATCAATGATCACGCGGCGCGCATGGTCCTGCCCTTGATGCGCATCGGCAGCATTCTGGCCGCGTACCTGCTCGGGCAGCGCCTACTGAGCCGGCGCGTTGGACTGATCACCGCGGCGCTTTGGAGCTTGCACCCTTACGTCGGCCAATGGTCTTATCGCGGAGACCTGGAGATTCCGCTGGCCTTCAGTTTCACCTTGGCGGCGGTGTTCTTTTTGAGCGCCTGGCGGGAGCGCGATGACGCCGCCGATCGACGGCGGGATGCGATCCTGGCGGGCGTGATTCTGGGCATTGCTCTATTCACCAAACCGACTGCCGGCGCCTTCATCTGGGGTGTGCTGCTGCTGTTTGCGGCGGAATTGTGGCGGACAAGACTGGACCCGCTTCGCTGGCTGCCGCGCTTCAAGGTGGCGCTCTGCACCGGGCTGGCCTGCCTGCCGCTAGGGGCGGTCTGGTATCTGCGGAACCTGTTGCTGGGCCATGAGGCGATAACACTGCCGAAAGCGGTCTGGCAGACGCGGGCGCTGCGCAACGGCGATTATCTGGCGCCCTTGATCATTGCGATTGCGGCTGCCTGGCTGGCGGTGGCGCTGCGGCGAAAGCTGAGCGGACGCGAACTGGCGCTTGGTAGCTGCGGGCTGGCGCTGCTTATGGCTGGCGCGCTGGCGTCCAACCCTACCTTGTTCCCCGATCGCGTCGATCCGCCGGCAAGTTATGTGCGGCTGGAAGAAGCGCTGATGATGATCGCCGGTGTCATGCTGGGCGGCTACAGCTTGCGCAGCGTGATAAGGGGCACGGCGAATGATGCGCAGACCGCGCGATGGCTGCGCTTGAGTGCTTGGTCGCAGTTGTTGGCGCTGCCATATTTTGTCACCTTCTTCTTTTCATACAGTTATCACTATCGGCTGGGATTCGCGATTATGCCGTTGCTTTGTCTGCCGATTGCTATTGCCCTTGCGCAGATGCTTGACAGGGAGCGAGTGCAGCGATGGGGCGCGCCGCTGCGGCTTGCTTATGCCGGCTTGCTCTTTTTGCAGTGTCTGCCGGGAGTGGTGGCGGTGATGACCGATGTGAGATGGTCGTCGGTATGGCTGCTGCGCGAAGATCTTTACAGCGACTTCAAAAAATACCAGGTCTACAATCCATCGCTGATGGAGGTTGCGCTGGGACTGGAAGACTATTTGCTTGAAGCGGAGCGTGAGGCGATCGTACTTGCGCCGGGTGAAGAGCGCCTGCCCTTCTTCTTCCCGCGGATGCAGATCATCTATACGGCAGTGACCACGCTCGACGAGCTTGAGGCACTAGGGGCGACGCATTTCGTCTATGGCGCGAAGGCGCGCGAGTCGTATCAGGATGCGGGAACCGACCCGCAGAAGACGCAGCTGGTGGCAGCCTTGGGCCGGCACGATCTGTTTGAGAAAGTACGGTCCCATTACCACGGCGTCTTGAGCTATGAACTATATGAGGTGTTCAATCTGGCTAGTCGGTGGGCTCTGCCGAGCAAGTTCGACACGGACAGTGGCGGTATTGTCAGGAGTACCTTCGCGGAACGATTGCAGGTATATGCTACCGGCGCATATCCGGAGATGATATACAAGCATACGCCGATCACCTTGGAGCTTGCCTGGCAGCCTCTGGAGAAGCTGGACCGAGATTATCAGTTTGTCTTGCATTTGCGTGAGGCGAATAGCGGAATTGTCGTTCAGGAATGGAAGTTACCGCCGGCGTCGCATCGGCATGGGTATTATTCGCCAACTTTTTGGGATGAAGGCGAAATCGTCAAGGATCGGCAAATCTTGTATTTGGAGGAAGAGACGTCTAGACGGCGTGGCGTAATGTACGACTTCGCGCTGGGCGTTTGGGATCCCCTCGAGGAGCGTTACCTGCCCCTTGACCTTGATGGCGTGCCCGCCGGCGAATTCTATCAGCTGTTAGGCGAGCACCGGCTGCGCAGCTAAGCTAGCGCAGGACCAGGAGCGAGTCCGAAAATAACCGTTGCGTCGCGCGTCCATTGAAGCGCGTCCACATCTCTTCGAATTGTTTGCGCAATTGGTCTTGTTCGGTCTTGCGCGCGGCCAGGTAACTTTCACGCACGGCCGACTTTTCAGGCGGCAGCTTTTTCAGACGACTGAGCGATTCCATGAAGACGGAGATGTCATTGATCCGACCCAGGATTTCCTGCATGGCCTTGACAGATTGCAGGAATCTGTCCGAAGATGAGCCTAGAACTGGCTGGAAGAATTCTATGGCATAGCGCAATTGCTTGAATTCGACGCGCAGCTCGTGCAAGTCATTGATATCCGACGCGGGCAGGACGGTATCGTAGGCTTTGACTTGAGCCATGCGCTGATGCAGCAGCAGGGGCAATACGTGCCGCAGTAGATTGGGCGCGCTGCGACGCTTGATGCGACGGGCGCCCTTGCCCGGAGTCTTGCTGAAACGCCTGACCTGACGCAGGAAGCGGGCATAACCTTTTGAATCAAAAAGCGCGTTGAGACGCAGACGGCGAACCCTGCGGCGGCGATCGAGCTGGTCGATGACTCCCCGCATATCTGTTTGCCGCTCGGGCGGCAAGGTGGCGGCGAAGTTCTCCAGGTCAAGGATGAGGACATCAAGATCACGGACAGTGCCGAGGGCACGGGCGATGTCGCGCAGGCCGCCTTCGATTTTGGCGACCGTGCCGGCTTGATAATAGTCCGGGATAAGTTTCATGAGGCTTCGCATGCGGCGGATGGCCACCCGCATTCTGTGCACGGATTCGATGTCCCGGCCGCTGCGACTGCCGGCTTCGTTCTGTTTCATCCGACGAACTTGCTGGGCGAAGACTTTGCGGCCAGCTTCGGCCACGGCATCGTTCGCGAGAATCGCAGATTTGTCTGCCGAACTATTTTCCCTTGCCATGAGCGGTCCTGAAATGTGCTAGCGGTACGAAAGCCAATAGGGAGGAGACGTCGCAAACCTTGGCATTGGCCGGCGAATTTGGCTACCGTATGTTACCGAATCGGCGCTTGCTCGTCAAATTGGCGCGGACAGGGGAGTGGTGAATTTCAAAGACACAGGACGTATTCCGGATTCCATAAGGGGATTCACCACAGAGACACAGAGAGCACAGAGGTTTATGGATGACAAGGTCAAAGCTGTCATATCAACAGTATTCACCACTCCCCGGCCAGCGGAGAGAGTTGCCTGGCTACCGCGCCTCAAAGGGCAGCGGCTAGATAGTGCTATACTTTGGCTACTGCCGCGTGGGAGACTTGACGATGAGCGATCAGGAAGCGAAAGACAGCCTGCGGGACTATGTAAGAAGCTGGGAAGATGAGATTCTCGAGCCGGCCTTGGCAAAGCGACCTGAGCGGCGTGATGCGTTTAGAAGCTTGTCCGGGCTAGCGGTCGAGCGGGTGTATACGCCGTTGGACATCGCTGAGTTGGATTATGAGCGCGACCTGGCCAACCCGGGCGATTATCCCTATACGCGCGGGATTCATGCGACCGGTTATCGGGGCAAACCCTGGACGACGCGTATCTTCGCTGGATTTGGCAGCGCCGAAGAGACCAATGCCCGCTACAAGTATCTTTTCGAGGCGGGCAATATGGGCTTGTCGGTCGCCTTCGATCTGCCGACGCTGATGGGTTATGACAGCGATGCGCCGGAGGCTCTGGGCGAGTTCGGCAAGTGCGGTGTGGCGGTCAGCTGCCTGCGTGATATGGAGCGGCTCTTTCAGGGTATTCCCCTAGACAAGATCTCGACCAGCATGACGATCAACGGACCGGCCGCTGTCATTTGGGCATATTACCTGGTGGCGGCCAAGCGTCAGGGCCTGCCTTTGGCTGCGCTGCGCGGGACCCTGCAGAATGACATCCTCAAGGAGTATATCGCGCAGAAGGAATACATATTTCCGCCGAAACCGGCCATGCGGCTGGTGACCGATACAATCGAATATGCGGCGCGGCACCTGCCCAACTGGAACAGCATCAGCGTCAGCGGCTATCACATTCGTGAAGCGGGCAGCACAGCCGGGCAAGAGCTGGCATTTACCATGCTGGCAGGCACGGAGTATCTGCGCTGGGCGGTTGCGCGCGGGCTGGACATTGATGCGTTCGCGCCTCGGATCAGCTTCTTTTTCAATGCGCATAATGACTTTTTCGAAGAAATCGCCAAGTATCGGGCGGCGCGGCGACTTTGGGCGCGCTTGATGCGCGAGCAATTTGGCGCCAAGAATCCGCGCAGTTGGTTGATGCGTTTTCATGCGCAAACGGCGGGCGTCAGCTTGACGGCGCAGCAGCCGGAAGTGAATCTCTTGCGGGTGGCGATACAGGCGCTGGCAGGGGTGCTGGGCGGGGCGCAGTCGCTGCATACCAACAGCATGGATGAAGCGCTGGCTTTGCCATCGGAACATGCGGTCAAGCTGGCGATGCGGACGCAGCAGGTCATCCTGGAAGAAAGTGGCGTGGCCAATACGGTGGATCCGCTAGGCGGCAGCTATTTCGTCGAAGCGCTGACCAATCAGCTCGAGGCGGAGGCATGCGCTTATTTCAAGCGGGTGGAGGCTTTGGGCGGCGTCCTGCCGGCTTTGGAAATGGGATTCTTTCAAAGTGAAATCGCTGACGCGAGTTATCGGCAGACGCGCGAAATAGAAAGTGGCGAGCGCGGGATCGTGGGTGTGAATGTGCATGTTGAGGAGGACGAGGAATTGCGGATTCCGATCTTGAAGATGGACCCGCAGGGCTATGAGCGGCAGGCGGCGCGCTTGGCGCAGTTGCGCTTGGAGCGAGACAATGAGCGAACGACGCGGGCTTTGGCTTCGCTGCGTGAGGCTTGCGCGGGCGATGTGAATGTGATGCCGCATTTGATCGAGTGCGCCGAGGCGGATGCGACGCTGGGCGAGACGGTGGATGTGATGCGCGAGGTGTTTGGGGAGTATGAGGAGCCGTTGATTTTGTAGATTTCCCAGTTCGCATTTTCGATTGGTTGCGACCTAGCCATAGGTCTACTTGGTTACGCGCAGGCCGTGTCTTAAGCGTGGAGCTTGTACTCATCGCGGTATCCTCGCAAGGACAAACGTCTGACATAATTCATTAGCGAACGTATCTCAAGGTAAAGGAAGCGGGAAGTGATAGATCTGGCTTTCGAACTTCGCTCAATAGATGAAGTGCTTCTAGATGCCACGAGGTTTACAGGCGATCTTGCCTATCGGTCAACGATTGCCTCACTTATCGCGAATATAAGTGAAGTAGAATACGCATGGTACGGGTCTTGGATTGGATATCTCGCTAACGTTTACTACCGCGATTTCGACTCTCCTCCTCTAGATACGTACAGACTCCTCGAAATGGAGCGCGAGGCCAAGCCGAATGGAGAATCGCGGAACGACTCAGGTTGGTGCAGGTACACTGACTCACAGGTAGATAGCGCAATCGAAGAAGGAATCGAGCGCAGTGACATCACGAAGGCGTTTGACCATACGCTACAATGGGCTGATATTTTTGAGGAAAAGAAAATGGACGTTGTAGCCATCATAAAAATCGCGCAAGCGAGACATAATTCTATCTTTGACCCATTAGCCGCTATGGTCGAGCGCCTCCACATTCGGACTCCTGAGGAGACAGTCGAGAGCATGGTGCCAGTTGTGCTAGAAACGGAATATCCAGTTGCTAGACAGCAGGCAATTCGAATTCCGCCCCATATTCGTTACGATGCGAATATTAAGTGGAGTAGGCGTTCCGCAAGTACTGTTCGCATGTTGCGTAAGGTAATCCGCCGAACCTTGGCACAGATAGAGCGAACTCAACCTACTAAGGCGATTCCGCATCTGACCGGCAATAAGATTTTCATCGGACATGGACGCGACAAGTCGTGGCTAGAGTTGCAGAAATTCATTGAGAAAGAACTGAAGTTACCAGTAACGGCATACGAGGAAGTACCTGCATCGGGCTTACAAGTTTATGATCACGTAATGTCTCGTGTCCGTGAAGCTGCTATTGCCTTCTTGGTAATGACTGGCGAAGACACTGTAATTGACAAAGACGGGAATGAAAGAGTTCATCCACGTCTAAATGTCGTGCATGAGCTTGGAATCTGCCAGTCAATGCTAGGTATGGGAAGGGCCATAGCTTTGTTGGAGGAAGGCTGTGAAGTCCCTTCCAAGATTGCAGGATTTGATCAGGTACGATTTGAAGAAGGCAATATCTTGTCCGCATCTCGGGGCATTCGTAGGGTGCTTGAGCGCGAAGAAATAATGTGACTAATCGAGTCGTATTCATCACGGGCGCGTCGAGCGGGATCGGCTGGGCGACTGCGCTGGCCTTTGCTCGGGCCGGTTATGATGTCTGTGGATTTGCGCGGCGGACTGAACGTCTCAACGAGCTGCGAGCGGAGATCGAATCGCTGCCGGCTGCTCACGGCGAATTCTTGCCGATCGTCGGCGATGTCCGGCGGGCGGAAGATTTGTCGGCTGCGGTTGAGCAGACTTTGGCGCATTTCGGGCGGCTGGATGTTTTGATCGCGAACGCTGGCTTGGGTCATCACGGGACTGTAGCCGAGGCGGACTGGGAGCATATCGAAGCGGTACTGCGGACGAATATCGACGGCGTACTGCACAGCGCGCGCGCTTGTGTGCCGGCGCTGCGTAAAAATGGCGGCGGTCAGATAATGCTTGTCTCGTCAATCGTGTCGGGAGTTCACACGCCTTACACCGCGACCTATTCAGCGAGCAAAGCCTTTGTGTCGAGCTTGGCGGGGTCGCTGCGGCTGGAATTGGAGGAAGACAAGATCGAAGTGACCGATGTGCTGGTCGGCCGGACGGTCACTGAATTCAATCAGAATCGGCTGGGCTCGAGCGCAGGCAGTCGTGGCGGTTTGCCGCCTGCGTCAGCGGATGATGTGGCCGCGGCCATGGTGAAGGCAGCTGAACGCAGGCCGCGGCATCTCATTATGAGTCTTTTCGATCGCCTGGTTCTGGCGGGCGGCGTCCTTGCGCCTGGTCTGATGGCGCGAATGGCGAAGCGACAGTACGAACCGCGGACGCCTGAATAATGCGTGCGCTAACTGCAAACGAAGGACGGGCGAAGGCAAGGTGGCGAAGGTAAAGAAGCTCAATTCGATGCGGCTGCTGGATGCCAAGTCAATTGCCTATGCCGCGCATCAGTATGACCCGCAGATACGTGATGCCGAGCAGGTGGCGGCCGCGGTCGGCTTGCCGGCGGATGAAGTTTATAAGACTCTGGTGGTGGAGTTTTCCTCCAAGAAGAAGCCAATTCTGGTGCTGTTGCCCTGCGACTGTACGCTCAACATGAAGCGGCTTGCGAAAGCGCTGGACGAGAAGAAGGTAGCGCTGGCGCCTCATGCTCGCGCCGAGAAACTGACCGGCTTGCAGGTCGGTGGCATCAGCGCGCTGGCTTTGATGCAGAAGCAGTGGGAAGTTTATCTGGATCAGAGGGCGGACGAAACTTCGCAGATCGTCATTAGCGCCGGTCAACGCGGGCTACAGCTAAGGCTGGAAACCGCAGCGCTGATAGAACTTCTGGGCTGCAGCGTCATTGATGTGGCGGACAGGAAGGCGGATTGAGCGGACGCTTAGCGCGAGAGAATCTTGGCGAGCTCGAAGTATTCAGGTGTAATCTGGCGCGTTTTAGCTGTCGAATCGGCCAGGGGCACCGGCGTCTGCTCACGGCCGACGCGGGCGACCATCACGCCTGTTTCGCCTGCCAGCAGCAAGTCCACGGCGTAGACACCCATGCGGGTGGCCAGCAGGCGATCGAAGGCTGTTGGGCTGCCGCCGCGCTGCGTGTGGCCGAGGATGGTCAGACGAATATCAAAGCCGATATGTTTCTGCTCGAGGAAATCCGCCAGTTTGGGTCCTTGGTAGGGCGCGCCTTCGGCAAGTACAGCGATGGCATGGGATTTGCCGCGGATGTAGGCGTCTTCGAGCGCAACTGCGATTTCGTTCATGGTGACGCCATTTTCGGGCGTGACGACGATTTCGGCGCCGCCAAGGATGCCGGCCATGACGGCGAGGTAGCCACAGTCGCGCCCCATGACCTCTACGACAAAGGCGCGATTATGGGATGTCGCGGTGTCGCGCAGGCGATCGACCGCATCGAGGATGGTATTCAGCGCGGTATCGACGCCGATGCTGGTGTCTGTGCCCCAGATATCGTTGTCGATACTGGCGGGGATGCCGATGACAGGAACACCCATACGGTGCAATGCCAATGCGCCGCGCAGGCTGCCGCCGATGACGATGACACCTTCGATGCCGTTTTCGTTGAGACGGCGCTTGCCTTTGCGCTGACCCTGCGGCGTTTTGAATTCCTCGTTGCGGGCTGTCTGCAAGACGGTGCCGCCACGCTGCAAGATGCCACTCACTTCGCGGCTGCTGAGGAGCGCCATGTCGCCGGCTAGCAGACCCTGATAAGCCTGCCGGATGCCATAGACTTCGACATTGCGGTCCAGGCCGGCGCGCACAACAGCGCGTACGGCGGCATTCATGCCTGGGGCATCGCCACCGCTCGTCATTAAGGCGATACGTTTCATCGGGGCCGTCTCCAGTTGACAGAGCCGCGCAATTGGCCGCGGGTATTCGCAGGTTCTTAATAAACTGTCACCTGCGTATTCTAAACATTTTCGTAGCGGCTTACAAATGTGAATGATTTAAGAATCTGTAACCGGATGTCGGGCGCGCATCGCCCAAGATCAGGCGGTTTAGGGATACCCTGGGTCAATGAAGGCCGGCGTCCAGGCGTCAAGACAGATCTTCTTCAGTGATGAGAACTTCGTCGCTGCCGACGATGTCGCGCAGGTCGTCGCGCAGCGCAGGGCAAATGTCAGTCGTTTGGCCCGGAAACGTCAGCGGGGTTGTGGACGCGCCGCGGCGAATGATGATCTTGAAATGGTCGATGCCGGGATACTTGGTCAGGGCATTGTGAATACGCGCAAGTTTGCGACGGTCTTTTTCGGGATCGTCGCCGGTCTCCAGGACGACAGCGATGCTGCGTGGCGCCCGAACAATCTGCGTCTTTTCATCAGGCATGGTCAGGTGGCTATCGCCATTGACCCATTCGGGCTCGTCTTGGTCCGCGCCATCCGCCTGTGACTCGTCCGCCGCGGCGGTCGCGGGAGGTTCGGCGGGTAAGTCGCTGAATGCGTCATCTTGCATGTCGGGCGGCGGCAAGTCAGGCGGCTCATCGTAGGGCGCGGACTGTTCGTTGAAGGGCCCTTCGTCCGCCAGCGCCCAAGTCGGCTCATCCTCGTTTAGCGGTTGCGGCAGGACGTCGGCAGTGGAGGCGGAATGCAAATCGAAACTTAGGTCTTCGGCGATGATCTGCGGCTCGCCGCGGCTGTCATCGTAGCGCCCTTTGATCAGCACGATCTCGCCTTCGGCCAAGACCTGGCGGCTTTCGGCTACTGAATTTGCATCGGCGATGGCAGCGATCACTTTGTCGTAGGCGCGCGGGAAGAGGACGACTTCGATGGCGCCGGCGCTGTCGTGCCAGTCTTCCAGAGTCAGCACCGCCATCGGCTCGCCTGTCTTTGTGGTGAGCTTACGAAGAGCAGTGATCTCGCCGGCGACGCGAACAGTCTCAGGCTTAGGCAGCGCCGGGTTTTTGAGATCGCTTATCGAGCGCAATTTTTGGCGGAGGAAGTGCTGCCGGTACCGATCGACCGGGCGGCCGGTCAGGTAAAGCCCGAGCAATTCCTTTTCCCATTTCAGCAGCTCGCGCGCGTTGTATTCTTCGACCTGTTTAAGGTCTTTGAGCAGGGCATCGTCGCCGGCGGCAGCATCACCAAACATCACCTTTTGACCGATTTCCTGGTCGCGGTGATAGTTGCTGCTGTAGCTGACGATGCCATCCAGGGCCACCAACAGCGTGGCGCGTGTGCCAAATTTATCGAGAGCGCCGACCTTGATCAGGCTTTCGAGCGTGCGCTTGCCCAGTTTGCGCATATCAACCCGCTGGCAGAAGTCGACAAGGCTGGCGAAGGGGGCCGCGCCTCGCTGCTCGATGAGGTCGCTGAGGGCGCGGGCGCCGGCGTTCTTGACAGCGGCCAAGCCGAAGCGAATGCCGCGCGAGTTGTCCGGCGTGGTTTCTATATCGAAGTCAAGCTGGCTGTAATTGACATCGGGCGGCAGGATGGTGATATCAAGGCGGCGACACTCTTCCAGGAAGGTCGATACTTTGCCCAAGTCATCGCGCTGAACGCTAAGGAGCGCGCTCATATATTCTTGGGGATAGTGGCATTTAAGGTAGGCCGTTTGCACAGTGATGACGGCGTAATCGGCGGCGTGGGGTTTGTTGAAGCCGTAATTGGCGAAGAACTCGATCATGTCAAAGATTTCTTCGGCAGTCTCTTGCGGAATGCCGTTATTCGGTCCGCGCTCGCGGAAGATCGCGCGGTGCTTGTTCAGGTCTTCCGGCTTTTTCTTGGAGACGGCGCGGCGCATCAGATCGGCTTCTCCAAGTTCGTAATCGAAGAGGGCGCCGGCAATCTCCATGATCTGTTCTTGATAGACGCAGATGCCATAAGTTTCGGCTAGGATAGGCTCAAGCTTGGGATGGATGTTGGTGATTTCTTCTTCGCCGTGCATGCGCCGGCAATATTGGGGGATGAATTCCATGGGGCCGGGGCGGAAGAGAGAAATGCCGGCAACGATGTTTTCGAAGACGCGCGGACGCATTTGGCGAAGCATCTGTTTCATGCCGCCGGATTCGACCTGGAAGACACCGATGGTCTCGCCCCGCCCCATCATGGCGAAGGCATCATCAAGCATGGCGCGCTGTTCGTCGCTGGCTGAATCGTGCCGATAGGGCAAGGTGTCAATGCTGTAATTGATGCCGCGGTGGCGCGCGATCAACTCGCAAGCCTTGCGCATGATGGTCAGCGTGGACAAGCCTAGGAAGTCCACTTTGAGCAAGCCGATGGATTCGGCGGTTTCCATCGGAAATTGTGTGACAGCTTTCAGCGCGCCGCCCGACGGGTCTTTGCCGGTGATGCGATGCAGGGGCACGAGGTCGACAAGAGGACGGTCGGCGACGATGACCCCGGCGGCATGGGTGGAGGCGTGGCGCGTCATGCCCTGCAATTCTATGGCGGTGTCGATGACTCGCTGCAGCTCGGCATCGCCATTATAGATGTCCAGCAACTCGGCGTTGGCATCGACATATTCGCGGAGTTTCTTTTGGCGGGCTTCTTGCGGTATGAGGGCGGCGGCGCGGTTGATCTTGCCGAGATCGACGTCCATGGCGCGCCCGACATCGCGGACAGCCGCTTTTGCGCCCAAGGTGCCGAAGGTGATGATGGCGGCGACTTTGTCTTCGCCGTATTTCATGGCGGTATAGGCGATCATTTCACCACGGCGATCGTCGGGATAGTCAAGGTCGATATCGGGCATGCTTACGCGCCCCGGGTTGAGGAAACGCTCGAAGAGCAAGCCGTTCTGTAAGGGATCGATATTTGTGATGCCGAGGCTGTAGGCGACCAGGCTGGCGGCGCCGGAGCCGCGCACATTCCACCAGATATCGGCGTTGCGGGCGAATTCGCAGAGGTCCCAAACGATCAGGAAATAGGTATCGAAACCCATGCTGTGGATGATGTTCAGCTCACGTTCGATGCGCTCGACGAAGATGTCGTCGCGCTGCCAATCTTCGCCAAATCGCCATTCCATGCCTAGGTTAATCAGATGTCGCAAATAGCTGTTTTCATCGTAGCCCGCGGGCACGGGGAAAGCGGGCAAATGGTAGCCTTTTGGCGAGAGATCAATATCGGTCATCTCGGCGATTTTGCGCGAATTGGCGAAGGCTTCGTCTAGCAGGTCGGCGGGCATACCAGCGAAACTGGCGCGCATCTCCTCGGCGGACTTGAGATAGTAGCTGTTGAAGGGTTCCATGCGCATGCGGTCGCGCTCGGATTTCAGGGCGCTGGTTTGAATGCAGAGCAGGGTGTCGTGCGCCTCGGCATCGTCGCGGTGGACGTAATGCACATCGTTGGTAGCGAGCAACTGCACGGGACTATGCCCGCTGCGGCGATATTCGCAAAGCCAGCGGTTGAGACTTTCGAGCTTCGCTATATCGTGGCCCTGCAATTCGAGGTAGAAGTTGTCCGCGCCAAAGACATCGTGATACCAGCCGACCAAATCACGGGCGGCTTGATCATCGCCATTTTCAACCATGCGCGGGATTTCCGCGGCGAGGCAACCGCTGGTCGCGATGATGCCTTCGGCATGTTCCGCCATGAAATCCTTGTCGATGCGGGGACGATAATAGTAGCCTTCGAGTTGCGCCGCCGATGCCATCTTGAGCAGATTCTGGTAGCCGGTCATGTTCTTAGCCAGCAGCAACATGTGATAGGAGCTGCGGTCGAGGTGTGGGTCGCGGTCCGTCATGCCGCGGCGAGCGAGGTAGCCTTCCATGCCGATGACAGGGGTGATGCCGGCATCCTGGCAGGCGCGGTAGAAATCCAGCACACCGAACATGACTCCGTGATCAGTGATGCCAAGGGCGGGCATTTCGAGTTCTTTGGCGCGCGCTACGAGATCTTTAATGCGACTTTGGCCATCAAGCAAGGAGAACTCGCTATGGACGTGGAGATGGACGAAATCGCTGGTCATGATGTCCGATTCTGTGCGGTTCGCTACGGGTTTAATTCGGTGAAGGATAGCCGTATTATAGCACTCGGCGAGCCAAATCGTTCGCCCGAATCGAGATGATTTACGGCAACATTAGCGCGTTGGAGCGGTGACATGCGATGCCCGAATTGCCAGAAGTTGAGACCGTAGTAAGAGGTTTGCGGGCGCCGCTTGTCGGACGCCGGATCGAAGCGATGTGGCACGATTGGGCGAAAACGATTCATTCGCCGAGTCCGGAAGAATTTGCGGCGCGCATCGCCGGGCAGACGATCAGAGGCATTAGTCGGCGCGGCAAGTACATTTTGATCGGCCTGGAACATGATACTCTGGTGATCCACCTGAAGATGTCAGGACGGCTCTATGTGGCTGCCGCGGGCGAGGAAAACGAGGCGGACAGGTGGGTGCATGCGCGCTTTGAGCTGGATAATGGCGAGCAGCTCAGGTTTTCCGATGCGCGCAAGTTTGGGCGGGTGACCCTGACAGAGAATGTCAAGAACTTGCTGGCGCATCTGGGGCCGGAGCCACTGACCGGAGACTTCACGCCGGAGTATTTGTACGAGGCGATGCGCGGGCGGAAACGGGCAATCAAGGCGCTGCTGCTGGAGCAGGAGTTTGTGGCGGGCATCGGCAATATCTATGCGGACGAGGCTCTATTCCGCGCCGGCATTCATCCGTCCACAGCTGTTGATCTGTTGAAGGACAGTGAAATGAAGCGGCTGCATCAAACGATACGCGAGTCGCTGCAAGCCGGCATCGACCATGAGGGCGCGAGCATAAACTGGTATCGCAAGGCAGATGGGCAGAAGGGCGAGTCGCAGAATCACTTCTTCGTCTATGGGCGGACCGGTCTGCCTTGCCTGCACTGTGGCGTGGCGATCAACAAGATTCGCGTGGCGCAGCGGGGAACTCATTTCTGCCCGGAGTGTCAGCCGGCGCGGGACTAGTGTAATTCACCACAGATGATAGCGCATCACAACTTGGCTCATGCAAAATAGGAATCCACAGAAAAGAGAATATGTAGGGGCGATTCTGTGAGTCGCCCGAACCAAGACCCTAAGTAAAGTGGGCGACCTGATAGGCCGCCCCTACAAGGCTTGTCAATAGAGGGGTAGAGGTCAGATAGAGATTCACTGAAGTGTCCTGAGTTCAGGCGTCGACAGGGTTGGCATAGGCGAAGTCTAGCGGCTGGATCTTGGGACGGTTGTTTTCGTCTATGGCGAGGCGGCCGACGGGTGTGACAGCATCGTGCGGGAATATCAGCAGCGCTCCGGTTTCCAGCGCCCAACCCTGCCAGCGGCGTTTGGTCTCCAGCGTGATTAGCGGCTCGACGTCATAGGCGGTCATCCAGGCGAGGCGTTCAAATTGTACCGACAGCGACGCCAGGTCGCAGAGGAAGGCGGCGTGCTGGCCGGCGCTCTCGATGCGGACGCTCATGTGAGCCGGTGTGTGCCCGGGGGTGACGATGGCGGTCAGGCCAGGCGCGATCTGGCTGTCGCCATCGAGGAGCTGTAACTGACCGGATTCAAATAGCGGAACGTAGTTGTCGGGCAAGTAGGTGGCGCGCGTACGTTCGTTGGGCCGGATGGCGTCCTGGTATTCACGGCGCTGAACGAGGTAGGCGGCGTTCGGGAAGGCTGGTTCACGGATGCCGTCCGCGTTGAGACGGAAGTTGCCGGAGCAGTGATCATCGTGCAGGTGAGTGTCGAGCACGATGTCGATTTCGCCAGGCGCAATGCCAAGCGCAGCCAAGCCGCCTTGAGCGCCGTCAAAGTGTGTGATGCTGCGGCGCTTGCGTTGGGATTGGCTCAGGCAATTGCCGAAGCCCGTGTCGATGATGATGTTCTGACCAGCGGCGCGGACGAGCAGACTGTGGTAAGCGGATTGCACCAGATTGCGCCCGTCGGCGGCATAATAGCGCGACCAAAGCACTCGCGGCACCAAGCCAAACAGGCCACCCGGATCATTCCAGCTAATGGCGTCATTGAATAGATAGACTTCTATTTCGCCAATTTGGAACATCAGACAGTGAACTGTCAGCCGGCTTGCTGAAACTTGCCGGAGAGAGAGTCTTCGCGCATGTGGCAATGCTTATATTTCTTGCCGCTGCCGCACCAACAGGGCTTGTTTCTGCCGGGGCGCTGATTGCTCTTGCGCACGGTTTGCTGCATTGGGCGGTCGGTATTGCCCATGGTCAGATCGGGACGATGCTCGCGGATTTGGCGATTGCGCTGCGGTGTCTGCACGACGGCCGGCTGGACGAGGAAGATATTACGCGAGGCGAATTGGCGGTAGGTATCTTCGACGACGCGGAACATCTGAAAACCTTGCCGCTGATATTCAACCAGCGGGTCTTTCTGGGCGATGGCTTGCAGGCCGATTCCCTCACGCAGGATGTCGAGGTCGGTCAGATGGCGCTGCCAGAAGTGATCGAGAGCCCGGATTACCGTCTGGCGTTCGGCGATCTCCATCAGGCCTTCGCGCGCCTCTTCGAGCTGCGCGCGCTTCGCTTCGAACAAGTCAGCGGCATACGCGCCTATGGCTTCGGTCAATTCGTCTTGCTCGCAGTCTTCAATGTTCTCTGAGGTGATATCCGCAGGCAGTGGTAAACCGGTGCTGGCGAGCTGTTGATACATGGCGCCGGCGTCAAGGTGGTCGCCTTGAGAATCGGCCGCGAAAACATCACTGACCGAGCCGGCGATCTGATCTTGGATCATCGCCAGATAATCGCGGTGCAGCTCGTCGGCGTCCTTCTTCAGCCAATCGAGACGCTGCCCATAGATGATTTCGCGCTGGCGGTTGACAACATCGTCGTATTCGACCACGCGTTTGCGGATATCGAAATTGTGGCCTTCGACGCGGACTTGAGCTTGCTCGATGGACTTGCTGATCATGCCATGCTGGATGGCTTCGTCTTCCGGGAAGCCGGCCGTTTTCATCAGCTTCTTAACGTTATCGTTGGCGAAGCGGCGCATCAGATCGTCATCGAGGCTGAGATAGAAGCGCGACTCGCCGGGGTCGCCTTGACGGCCGGAGCGCCCGCGAAGCTGATTGTCTATGCGGCGCGCTTCGTGACGTTCGGTGCCGAGCATAAAGAGCCCGCCCGCTTCGAGCACGACATTGCGGCCATCCGCGACCGTATTCTCGGCGTCGGCTAGCGATTTCTGCCATTGGGCGCCGGAAGCGGCGGTGAGATCAATGCCAGTCCGTCGCAGTGAGGCGCGCGCCAAGCCTTCGGGATTGCCGCCGAGCAAGATATCGACGCCGCGGCCCGCCATGTTGGTGGCGATGGTGACGCCGCCGGGTCGGCCAGCCTGCGTGATGATCTCGGCTTCTTTCTCATGCTGCTTGGCGTTCAGCACTTCATGTTTGATGCCGGCTTTATTGAGATATTGGCTGAGACGTTCCGAGGTTTCGACTGCGACCGTGCCGACGAGAATGGGCTGCTGTCGATCGTTGCGCTCTTTGATGGTCTGGACTATGGCGTTCCATTTTGCAGTTTCGTTGACGTATATGAGATCGTTGGCGTCATCGCGGACGATGGGAGCATGAGTAGGTATAGGCACGACGTCGAGCTCGTAGGTCTTCTCGAATTCTTCCGCTTCAGTGAGGGCGGTGCCGGTCATGCCGGCAAGTTTGTCGTACATGCGGAAGAAATTCTGGAAAGTGATGGTCGCCATGGTGATGTTTTCGCGCCGGATCTGCACACCTTCCTTGGCTTCAATGGCTTGATGCAAGCCTTCTGAGAAGCGGCGCCCGGGCATGAGGCGGCCGGTGAAGTCATCGACGATGACAACTTCTCCATTTTGCACGATGTATTCTTTATCGTTCTGAAACAGCGTCTGGGCGCGCAGGCAGTTATCAAGATAAGGCAACATTTCGGCGTTATCGGGATGATAGAGTTGAGCGACGCCGAGCGCATTTTCAACCTTCTCGACGCCCTGCTCCGTCAGATAGACGATGCGGTCTTTGATATCAAGCACGAAGTCGCCATCGGGCGTTTCTTCTTCGACGCTGTCATCACTGCTTTTCTTGAGGCGCTTGACGATGGAGGCGAAGCGGCGATAGAAGTCGGAGGGTTCATCAGAGGGACCGGAGATGATCAGCGGCGTACGGGCTTCATCGATCAGGATGTTGTCTACTTCATCGACGATGGCAAAGGGCAGTTCGCGCTGCACCAGGCTCTCGTGCGTTACCACCATGTTGTCGCGCAGGTAATCGAAGCCAAACTCGTTGTTGGTGCCGTAGAGGATGTCGGCGCGGTAGGCATCGCGGCGGCTGATCGGGCGCAGATTTTGGTAGCGCGCGTCATCGGAGATGAATTCAGGATCAAACATGAAAGAGCCACTATCGGGCTGGCCGCCGGTATTCTGGATTACGGCGGCGGACAAGCCTAGCAAATGATAAATCGGCCCCATGGTTTGCAGACCGTGCTTGCTCAAATAATCGTTGGGCGTGACCAGGTGGGCGCCCTGGCCCCGCAAGGCGTTAAGGTAGAGTGGCAGGGTGGCGACCAGGGTCTTGCCCTCGCCGGTTTTCATTTCGGCGATACGACCTTCATGCAGGACGACGCCGCCGATGAGCTGGACATCGTAGTGGCGCAAGCCGATGGTGCGGACGGATGCCTCGCGAACCAAGGCGAAGGCTTCGACCAGGATATCTTCCATGCCGGCGCCATTTTGCAGCTGCGCTTTGAAGTCGGCGGTTTTAGCTTTCATCTGCACATCGCTGAGCTTCTGCATCGTTGGCTCAAGGTCGTTGATATGGTCTACCGTTTCTTGATAGCCAGACAGCGCCTTTTCCATGGGGTCGCCGAATACTTTCTTGACGATGTTGCGGAACATAGATCCTCGCGCGGCTTCGTTGCCTTGGTTACAGCGATTATAGCATAGGGCGTCTTGCGAGTAATGCGCCCACTGAAACGATAGCTCAGAGTTGGCCTTGCAGCCACTTAACGAGCCGAGAAATCGGACGGCGAAACAGCAAAAAGACAAAGAAGAAGATGGCAGCGGCGACATAAAAAAGCAGCAAGACATTCTGATTTTGCGCCGCCTCAGTGCCGATCAAGACAAATACATAGGTTGGTATCAGGCCGCCGAAGAAGGAAATGGCTATATAGACAGAGAGCCTGATCTTGCCGAAGCCGACGGCGTAGCTGATGAAATCGTAGACGGAGAAGAGCAGGAGACGGGCGGCCAAGAGAGATTTCCAATCATCGAGGTAGCGCTGGTAGAAGCGGTCGATGCGCTGCAGAGCGGCCGCGCCGACGAAGCGGCTGACGATGCGCCGGCCCAGGAGACGCGCGATCAAGACATTTATCGTGCCGCCAATAACTTCGCCCAATACTGAATACAAGACGCCAGGTATCACGTCGAACAAGACGCCGGACGCGAATTGAATGGGACCGGCGGAGAGTGGCGCGATGGTGAATGTCAGCGCTTTGATGCCGACGAAAACCAGCGGTCCCCAAAAGCCGGCGCCCGCAATCATCTCTTTCAACTCATCAATGCCGATTGTATTCACGAAACCGTAGAGCAGGGTCAATAGCCCGAGAAAGCCGGCGCCACCAACCACGAGCGCCTTGGTGGAAATGGGGGCGATGGCATCGTCCTCGCTGGTCGGAACGGGTTCTGCCGAATTATTCATTGAAGAGGGCGCCGACGCTCCTGCCCTCGTGGGCGCGCAGGATAACCTCGCCCAGCAGGTCAGCGATGGAAAGCACCGTCATATTGGGCAGTATTTTGTCGCTTGGGACGGGCAGGGTGTTGGTGAAGATGATCTCGCGCAGATCAAGCGAGGCAAAGCGCTCGTAGGCGGATTCGGAGAAGAAGGGGTGGGTGAAGGCGAAAATTACATCGCGCGCGCCGTTCTCTCGAACGACGTTGACCGCATTAACGACACTGCCGGCGGTATTGACCTCATCATCGACCAGCAGGACATTCTTGCCTTCGACGCTGCCGATTAGCGACAGGGCGCGGGGACTCTCCGCATTGCCGACGCGGCGCTTTTCCACAAAAGCGAGCGGCACACCCAGCGCCTCGGCCCAGTTGCGACCTTGTTTGGCAAAGCCGAGGTCGGTGGCGACGACCACAAGGTCCTCAAGTTCTCCGCTTTGCATTTTCTGTAGAACGTAGTCGCTCAAGAGATGGAAGGCGGTGAGCGCATCGCCCGGAATATTAAAGAAGCCTTGAATCTGACCGGAGTGCAGATCAACCGTCATATAGCGGTCGACGCCGGCGGTTTCAATGATATTGGCGACGAGGCGAGCGGAGATAGGCACACGCGGCTGGTCTTTTTTGTCGGAGCGCGTGTAGCTCATGTAGGGTACGACCAAGTTGATCCGCCAGGCGGAATCTCGCTTGAGGGCATCAATCATGATGAGCATTTCCATGAAGTTGTCATGCACGGGAGACGCCATGGTCTGCACCAGATAGACGTCTTTGCCGCGTACGCTCTCTTCGAGCTTGATGAAGATATTTTCGTTGGAAAAGACGGCCCGGGTATAAGTGCCCGGTCTTATGCTGTACTCGGAAACGCTACAAATGTAATCGACGATCTCGCCGCCTAATTCCTGAGATGCGCTGCCACAGAACACTTTCATTGACCCGAAGCGCATGGTCGACGATTGCTGCTGCTCTTCGTGGTCATGGTGTTCAGTTGCGTCGGGATGGAATTTCGCGCCAGGCACTTTCACCAAGTTTGTCATTTGCATCTGCTTCACAGTAACTCCAGTTAGCAGCTAAAGACGGCTGACGCTGCGCTCCGCGAGCAATTCGTCGACGGCGGCTTGCGGGTCGATTTCGCGGGCGGCGATACGTTCGATAATACCAGCAAGTTCAATTGGCGCAAAAGAGTCAAAGAGGCGGCGGGCGATGGTTTCTTTCAGTCGCGCTTCGAATTCGGCGCGGATCTGTGACTCCCGCAAAGCCGCCAGCAAACCGTACTCCGTGAGATAGCGGCGATGGTCTGAAATGGCATCGGCGAGTTCGTCAATGCCGGTCTCATCACGCGCCGAAGCGCATAGCACCGGTGGGATCCAGGGTGGCGCGTCGTTGGCTAGCGGCTTGGCGGGATGGCTCAATTCCAGCATGGACCGCAAAGTCCGAGCCGTCTGCTGCGCGCCGGGATTATCGCTTTTGTTGACAACCAGGATGTCGCCGATCTCGAGGATTCCGGCCTTAAGCGCTTGTACGCTGTCGCCAGCGCCTGGCGCTTCGACGACGATGGTAGTCTGCGCGAGGCGGGCGATTTCTACTTCGCTCTGGCCGGCGCCAACGGTCTCGACGATGACCAAATCGAAGCCGGCTGCGCTCAGAACGCGGACGACATCCTGCGTCGTCCAGGCCAAGCCGCCGAGGCTGCCGCGGCTCGCCATGCTACGAATGAAGACCTCACGATCGCCGCTCAGCGCTTTCATGCGGATACGGTCGCCGAGTATGGCGCCGCCGGTAAAGGGGCTGCTGGGGTCAATCGCTACGATGGCGATACTAAGGCCGCGGCGGCGGAAGACCTTGGTCAGCGCGGCAACGAGAGCGCTTTTGCCGACGCCCGGCGCGCCGGTAACGCCGACCAAAGCGGCATCGGCGCAGGCGTAAAGCTGGGACAATTCGGCGGCTACAGAAGCGCGGTCAGTTTCTACCGCTGTGAGGAATTTCGCCAAGGCGCGACGGTCGCCGGACCGTATCCGCTCTACGATCAAGATGGCGTTTCCGCTACGAGCGAGCTGATGACAGAGGCAATCTGGTCAAGGCTGGCGCCGGGGCCGAAGATGGCGCTTATGCCTTGCGCGCGCAAGGTCTGCTGATCAGCCTCGGGCACGATGCCGCCGACTACCAGCGGCAGATCGCTCAAGTCCGATTAGTCCAGCGCCGCCCTGATGGCGGGGACGAGTGTCATGTGCGAGCCGCTCAAGATGCTGACGCCGACCAAATCGACATCTTCTTGAAGCGCGGCTTCGGCGATCATGGCCGGGGATTGCCGCAGTCCGGTGTAGATGACTTCCATGCCGGCATCGCGCAGGCCGCGGGCGATGACTTTGGCGCCGCGATCGTGCCCGTCCAAGCCGGGTTTGGCAATCAAGACGCGGATGGGCATGGCTCTCCTGCGGGATTCGATTCGTCAAGCCTTCCGCCGTCATTATAGCTCAGAGCTAGAGGACAGAACTGGCAAAATGTAAAACGCTCACCTGGAAGTGATGAGCGTTCGTTCGCGCGAGTGTGTTGGCGCCTAGATATGAGATGCCAATTTGCTGACGATTTTGCCTTTTGGTTTGAAGCCGGTGATGCGTTCGACCGCGTCGCCGCCTTTGAAGAGGATCAAGGTGGGGATGCTCATGATGCCGTAGTTCATCAAGATCTCCTGGTTTTCGTCAGCGTCAACTTTAGCGACCCGCAGCTTGCCTTCGTATTCAGTCGCGATTTCATCGACGATGGGCGCGATCATCTTGCAGGGACCACACCACTCCGCCCAAAAATCGACCAGCACCGGTGTGCTGCTGTCGAGAACCTGGCTCTGGAATTCTTCTTTGCTGACCTCGAATGTCTTGGCGCCCATATTTTCTTGTCTCCTCTGTTATTTGGCAGCACGGGCTCGTTTCCGCGTCCGCCGCTTCCGATTATCTATCCCCTTGACGAAAAGCCGTAGGGACTTCTTACATCAGAATACTGTTTGAGGCTGGCGGTGGCGTGGCGGCAGTGAGATTGTCCGCATTGCTTGTACAAAGTCATTTGCCGCAAGTTCTGGTTAGCTGGGGTGATTATTGCTTACAAGCGGATAACATGATCATACTGATGTTCAAGTATGCTCTGTCTCAGACGAGAGTAAACAATCCTTTATTTGCGTCAGCTTAACGCGATAGATAGAAGTCCAGCATAGCAAGCATTGACAAAATTTACGCTGAGACAGTATTCTAAATTATCAACTTCCGAGCTAGCTGTTAGGAGTCGATATGTATAAGCGATTCACCGTTCTCATCACTGCTCTATCAATAATAGCGACAGCATCGTATGCAAGAGATTCGCAGCATCCTATTATGGGTCAATGAAGGAGTTCGTAATATAGCCGATCAGTACGGACTCACAGTCATCGCGGAGGCGCCATCTGACTTTGATCTTGCCGCATTCATGGCGGATGCTGAGCAAATCGCCATCATGCGGGATGCGGCTGTAGCAGACCCCAATCTGTTACCTGATGAACCAGAAGAAGTATCTTTCCAGAGTCGGGAAGTTGCGACTATGGCAGCAAATGCGTTTTTGTTTGTACGTTGTTCCAAGACGCACTACATTCCTGCTGGCAGCAAGACTATTAAGTTCGAGGCCAGCGCTTGGTACACCTCCTCCCCACGAGAGTTTTACAGAATCGATCATCCGATCTATTGGGTAGAAGGCACAACTGTTGGCGGCCTCATTTCCTATTCGCATGCGCAGCCCAGATCATGGATCAATAATGGTGGGAAAAAAGCCAACGTATCAGCCACTTTTACCGTTACCATGAGCGCGGGAGGCGTCGCAGACACAAGTTTTGGCGACTCTTGTCGTGAGAGCAAGTCGTTATAGGTTAAGGAAGGCGTCAATATGTCGACGAGCGGTTATGTCTTTATCCAAGTCCTTTCGCTGGTATTGCTATTGCATGTGCCGCTAAGCGCGGGGGTTAGTCTCTGGCTATATCGGAAGCTAAAGTCTAACCGTGAGTTGATGTTCTGGGTGATTATGACCTGGCTAATACCTGTTGTTGGGGCGGTGGCGGCGGCTATCGCTTGCCGTAGATTTGGGCACAGGCCGACAGTTCGTACTGATTCATAACGAGGGCAATTCTACGCCAGGTTGACGGAAATACTCAATTGTCTGGTCTCAGCAGCCGCCAGGAAGACATTCTTACTTGCATAGTACAGGCTTACTCGGAGAAGCCGGAGCCGGTTGGTTCGCGCTATCTGGTGGACAATTTTCAACTGAATATAAGTTCGGCGACGGTGCGCAATGAGATGGCGCAGCTGGAAAACATGGGCTATATCGTGGCGCCGCATACCTCGGCCGGGCGCGTGCCGACGGCAGCCGGTTTCCGATATTTTGTCCGGCGTTTGCTGCAAACGCGCAATCTAACACGAGGCGAGCAGAGCCATATCTCGGAACGCGTCGGGACGTTGCAGAGCGGCATGGAACAGTGGATGCGGCGGACGGCTGCTCTGCTGGCGCGCTCGGTGCAGACTGCGTCGATCGTAACGCCGCCGGTGTCCCAGGCGAATTCATTCAAGCACGTTGAGTTGATTGCCATCCAGGGCCGGCTCGCGCTAATGGTCCTGGTCTTGAATAGCGGCAGTGTTCATCAGCGGATGCTGACGCTGGCGGAGCCGGTGTCCCAAATCACATTGGGCGAAGCGGCCAAGCGCATCAATGAAACCTGCGCCGATTTGGGCGCGCAGCAGGTACGACTGCGCAGCATCAATCTGCCCATGCTGGAACGTGAAGCGGCGGAGTTGACGGCGGAACTGATCGAAAATGTTGACAACAATCGCGCGCGATTTATCTACCGCGATGGGCTGAGCAGCCTGATGGAGAGCTTTGCTGACGAAGAAGGCGCGCAGCAAGCGATTCGCATCCTGGAAGAACACACGGTGCTGAATGCGCTGCTAAGCGAAATGCTGGAGCGGCTGCCCTCGGCCGCGGGCGCTGGGAGCGATGTTCAGGTTGTGATCGCGGGCGACGGGCGCTATGAGAATATGAGCCGGACGAGCATGGTGCTCAGCCGCTACGGCGATCCGGAGAAAATGAGCGGCGCAATCGGCGTATTGGGTCCGACGCATATCAATTATGGGCGCGCCATTAGCACGGTGCGTTATGTCTCGAATCTGATGACCAATGTACTGGCGACGCTATATCAAGACAGCGCGGAACAGGGGGCGGTAGGCAAAAAATGAATTGAACGCCCGTATCACTAACGTTGTATATTCAAGATATTTGCGGAAAAACTCGCTACCGAGAGTTTGCGAATCCTCGCAAGAAGAATGCAAACTGGCTAGCCTGCAAGTTGCCAAGATTGAATTCGCTTGAGAAAGTGGGCGACCCTTGGGTCGCCCCTACAAATATTCGTGTATCCAATTGTTATTCGTGTATCCAATTGTCCAAGCGACGGCGAGCCGCGCCAAGAATCATATAAACTTCGTAAGACTTCCCTCGGTTACCTCGAAAAGAGCGCTTTTCCTGCATATAATTCTGCCGATTCTGATGAAGGTCAAATACATGCTTGCCATAATATGAGCATGTGCGACCAAAGCAATTAAAGGATAGCGCATGAGCGATGTAAACAGTCCAGCTGAAGAGTTGGAGCGCGATGAAGAAATGCCCGCTGACGCCGAATCGGCAACTGACGAAGGTGGCGAGCCGGCTGAAGACATCGATGCGGCGACGGAAGTGGAGCTTGAGTTGCCGGAAGGCACGAATCTGATTCAGGCGCTGATTGACGCGCAGAAGGAATCGCAAGCGAACAAAGATGGCTGGCAGCGCGCCCACGCCGAGTTCGCCAATTACAGAAAGCGGAACGAGCGGGAACGCGGCGAGCTGTTTCAGCGGGCGGCGCTTGACACATTGAAGGCGCTGCTGCCGATCATCGACGACTTCGACCGCGCCTTTGAGAGTGTGCCGGAAGGCTTAGATGAGGATCCCTGGATCGGCGGCGTAACGATGATTCAGCGGAAGTTCATGACGCTTCTGGAGCAATACGAGGTGGAAGCGATTGACCCGACCGGCGATCCTTTCGATCCCAATTTGCACCAGGCGATCGGGGCCGAGGACAGCGACGAGGTAGAAAGCGGTCACGTGATCGCGACCTTGCAAAAAGGCTATCGCGCTGGAGACCGCGTATTGCGTTTGGCGCTGGTTAAAGTGGCCAGTTAAGCGCCACGCAGACAATGATGAAGACAAAGGACCTATCAAGGAGAAGATGAGATGGGAAGAATAATCGGCATAGATTTGGGCACAACCAATTCGGTCGTCGCTGTGATGGAAGGCGGCGAGCCAACCGTAATTCCATCGTCCGAGGGCGGCAATCTGATTCCGTCCGTCGTTGCGATCAACACCAAGACCGGCGAGCGGCTGGTCGGGCGGGTGGCGCGCAATCAAGCGGTGGTCAACCCGGAGAACACGGTATTTTCGGTCAAGCGCTTCATCGGTCGCAAGTTCAAAGACGCGGAAGTGCGCGATGCGGCCAAGCTCATGCCCTACAAGGTTTCGGCTGCTTCAAATGGCGATGTGCGGATTCGACTGAACGACCGCGACTACAGCGCGCCCGAGATATCGGCGATGATTTTGCAGAAGATCAAGGCGGACGCGGAAGCTTATTTGGGCGAGACGGTCGACCAGGCGGTGATCACGGCGCCAGCTTATTTCAACGACGCGCAACGCAATGCCACCAAAGACGCCGGCAAGATCGCCGGGCTTGAAGTGCTGCGCATCATCAATGAGCCGACGGCTTCGAGCTTGTCGTATGGCTTGGGCGACCGCAATGAGGGCATCATCGCTGTTTATGACCTGGGCGGCGGCACCTTTGATATTTCCATACTCGAAGTGGCTGACGGCGTCTTTGAAGTGAAATCAACCAATGGCGATACTTATTTGGGCGGCGACAACTTCGACGATCGCATCATCAACTGGATCGCCGATCAATTCAAGCAGGAGAATGGCATCGACTTGCGGCAAGACCGGCAAGCGCTGCAGAGATTGAAAGAGACGGCGGAAAAGGCGAAGATCGAACTTTCGACCACGCTCAGCGCCGAGATCAACCTGCCCTTCATCACGGCGGACGCCAGTGGTCCCAAGCACTTGAATATGAGTTTGACGCGCGCCAAGCTGGAAAGCCTGGTGGATGAATTGGTGCGGAATTCCATTGAGCCATGTCGGCAGGCGCTCAAGGACGCGGGCCTTTCGACGAGTGATGTGGACGCAATTCTGCTGGTCGGCGGTATGACGCGCATGCCGGCGATTCAGGAATCGGTCAAGGGATTCTTCGGGAAGGAACCGACAAAGGGCGTCAATCCTGACGAAGTGGTAGCGCTGGGCGCAGCGATTCAAGCTGGTGTATTGGGCGGCGATGTCAAGGACATTCTGCTGCTAGATGTGACACCGCTGACCCTAAGTGTGGAAACGCTGGGTCGTGTGGCGACGCCGATGATCGAGCGCAACACGACGATTCCGAGCAAGAAATCGCAGATCTACTCGACCGCGGCGGACAGTCAGGTTCAGGTCGAGATTCACATCGTTCAGGGTGAGCGGCCGATGGCGGCCGATAACAAGTCTCTGGGCAAGTTCATCCTTGATGGGATCCCGGCGGCGCCGCGGGGAGTGCCGCAGATCGAAGTCACTTTCGATATTGACGCCAACGGCATCCTGAACGTCAGCGCCAAAGACAAGGCGACCGGGCGCGAACAGGCGATTACGATTACGGCGAGCAGCGGCTTATCGGATGAGGAAGTAGACACGATGGTGGCCGAGGCGGAAAAGTTCGCCAGCGAAGATGCTGAGCGCAAAGAGCAGGCGGAGGTCAGCAATCTGGCGGAGAGCGCCATCTTCCAAGCCGAGAAGCTGATCAGTGAAAATCGCGACAAGCTGCCGGCGGACGCCGTGACGCAGACAGAAGAGAAAATCGAAGCGGTTCGTCAATTGAAGGACAGTGAAAACGTCAGCGAGATCAAGGCGGCGACGGAAGCGTTGATGGCGCAGCTGCAGACCTTGGGCGCGCAGATGTATGAGGATGCGGCAACTGATGAACAGCCGACCGCTCAGCCGGTAGATGAAGATGTCATCGATGCCGAGTTCAGCGAAACCTAAACGCAAATCCAGATAGCGATTAAGCGGGGCGTATTGACATATGCCCCGTTTCGCATAATTCTAACTAAAGCGCAATACGCCGAGGCAGAAATTAGAGGACTTCTTCCATGCCAAGAGATTATTATGAAGTGCTCGGTGTATCGCAGGGCGCGGAAACGAGTGATGTCAAAAGCGCCTTCCGTCGTTTGGCGCGTCAATATCACCCCGATGTCAGCAGTGAAGTCAACGCGGAAGACAAATTCAAAGAGATCAACGAAGCCTACGAAGTGCTCTCCGATGACGACAAGCGGGCGCGCTATGATCGTTTTGGTCATGCGGGCGTTAATGGCGCCGGCGGTCCCGGCGCGGGTGGCATGGGCTTCCAGGACTTCGGTGATATTTTCGACATCTTCAACAGCGCTTTTGGCGGCAGCCAGGGATCGCGACGGCGGAACGTAAGCCGAGGGCGTGACCGGCGCGTCGATGTAACGATCGACTTTGTCGAGTCGGTCTACGGCGTCGAGAAAGAGATAGAGTTTCAGCGGCTGGAAAGCTGCGACACCTGCGATGGCAACGGCGCGGCAGAAGGCACTCGCCCAACAGCGTGCCCGCGTTGCAAGGGCAGCGGCGAAGAGCGGGTCGTGCGCCAGACCTTGCTCGGCTCAATGGTGCAAGCGCATGCCTGCCCCAATTGCGGAGGCAAAGGCCAGGTGATAACCAACCCCTGCCGCGATTGCGACGGCTCGGGACGCAAGCGCAAACGGGCGGTGCTGAATGTCAAGATACCGGCCGGCGTAAGCGAAGGCATGCAGATTCAGGTGCGCGGCGATGGCGATGCGGGTGAGCGGGGCGCGCCGTCCGGCAATCTCTTTGTCGATGTACACGTTAGGGACCACGCTTATTTCAAACGCAGAGAGCATGACATTATTCTTGACATCAGCGTTAACATCTCGCAAGCCACCTTGGGCGACAAGATTAACGTGGACTCGGTCGACGGTCCGCAAGAGCTCTTGATCCCGCCCGGGACACAGACCGGCAAAGATTTCAGATTGCGCGGCAAGGGCTTCCCGCTATTGCGCGCCGATGGCACAAATTCCGGACGTGGCGATCAACTTATTTACATCGAAGTGCGGACGCCGACCAATCTCACAGAAACGCAGCGCGAGCTTTTCGAACAGCTGGCGGACACTTTCGGGCGGGAGATCACGACGCAGACGAGCGACCGGGGCTTCTTTGACAAGGTGATGGACTTCTTCGCCGGCGATGCGAAATAATTCCGACTGGATAGAAGTCAGCATGCGCGTCGATGGCGAGAGCGCGGAAGCGGTCGCCGAGGTTTTGGGGCGCTACGGTCATCAAGGCGTCTCGATAGAGCAAGATGGAATACCGCCTGACACCTGGGACGAGACCGAGGTTCCGACGGCGCAGGAACTCATTCTGCGCGCCTACTTCCCGGCGGACGATACGCTTGACGACAAGAAGACTCAACTAGAGACGGCCCTCGGACATATGCGGCTGATGTACCCGATGCCGCAGCCGACCTATCGGTGTATGCAAGAGGACGACTGGGCGGAAGCCTGGAAAGCGCACTACAAGCCCTTGCGCATCGGCGAACGGCTCGTCGTCCGTCCGCTATGGATTGATGTGGAGCTGGCGCAAGACGATATCGAGATCGCGCTTGACCCGGGCATGGCTTTCGGCACCGGCACTCATCCTACAACACAGCTTTGTCTGCAGGCGCTGGAGCGATTGATTCAACCGGGGCAAGATGTGCTGGACTTGGGGTCGGGCAGTGGCATCTTGTCGATTGCGGCGGCAAAGCTGGGCGCGAGACAGGTGTTGGCGCTGGATATCGATCCGATTGCAGTAGAAGCGACGCGCGAGAACGCAAGAGCAAATGGCGTCGCCGACAAGATCATGGCTGAGCAAGGCGGCATCGAATCTATTGTGACATCGGCGCGGCGCTTTGACCTGGCCATTGTCAATATCCTGGCGCGGATCATCGTTGAAATGACCGAGCAGCGCCTGGGCGAAATCGCGTGTCCGGGCGGTGTCGCTATCTTCAGTGGCATCATCGATACGCAAGCCGACGAGGTTGAAGCCGCGTTGCGAAATACTGGCCTGCAGCCCTATGACAGAAAGCGGCAGGGCGATTGGATGCTGATCGAAACCAGGCGGCCGACAGCGTAAGGCGGCGCATGGCGCAACTCGATGGCAGCGAGCGGTCCGAATATGTGCAGGCGATGTTTGATCGGATCGCCGGGCGCTATGACCTGATCAACCGGCTCATCAGCGGCGGGCAGGATCTCAAATGGCGGCGCATTGTGGTGGAAATGGCGGCGCTACCGCCGGGCGGCAGTTTGCTCGATATCGCGGCCGGCACAGGTGATATCGCCTTTGAAGCGATGAAACTGGCGCCACAGTCACAGGTATTTGGGGCGGATTTCGCCCTGCAGATGATGCGGGTCGGCAAGCGGCGTATGCCCTTTGGGAAGAAGGTCGCCTGGACGGGAGCGGACGCGCTGCGCTTGCCCTATGCAGATGGCAGCTTTGACGCGGTGGCATCGGGTTATCTGATGCGGAATGTGACCGATATCCCGCGGGCGCTAAATGAGCAGTGGCGGGTATTGAAACGCGGCGGACGCATCGTCATCCTGGATACATCGCCACCGCCGGACAATGCGCTCAAGCCGCTAATTATGCTGCACCTAAAATATGGAATTCCGCTGATCGGGCGCCTCATCGGCGGAAAGACAGCCGGAGACGCTTACCGCTATCTGCCGGAATCGACAGCCGCCTTCAAGACGCCGCGGGAGTTGGCGAAGCTGGTCGAGGCCGCCGGCTTTGACGCGGTGCAGTTCAAGTCGCTCATGTTTGGCACGATGGCCGTGCATTGGGCTGTCAAGCGCCGCTAACGATATGGCAGAGAAATCAACACGGGCCACCAATTGATGACCCGTTCTTCAATGCTGTGACGGAAACATGCTGATGCTCCCGATGTTGCGCCGCGCGGACCGAAGTCGACAGACCAGGCGGTGTAAGGTTTAGGTGCGCACATTGTCCTTATGACGATAAATGATGCGCCCACGATTCATATCGTAGGAACTCATTTCCACCTTTACGCGATCTCCCAACAAAATACGAATGTAGAATTTACGCATCTTGCCCGATAAATAAGAGAGGACCCGGTGTCCGTTATCGAGCTCCACCATGAACTGCGTATTGGGCAGCGCTTCGATAACCGTACCTTCCACTTCTATCTTTTCTTCTTTCTTAGCCATATGCCTCCTGTTCAACGATAAACGGACACCCAGTATAACGTAAAGAGCCGCTGCATAGCAATGATACAGCGGACTTCCTTACTTTCAAGGTCGTATGGCGTAGACGCGGGTTCAACGCAAGGGTACGTGTCTATCAGACTTTGCGCTGGCGCCGGCGTGAACGACGGATCGCCTTTTTCTTCTCGATGCGTCGCAGTTCGCTTTTGGATATATGCCAGCGCTTGCGCCGAATCGTGCTCAAGATACCGGCATTGGTCACGCGCTTGCGAAAACGCCGCAGCAGTTGTTCCTGACTTTCGCCTGCCTTGAGTTTGACTGAAGCCATGCCGTATTCACCACCTTCTATGATTTGTAATCCGCCTGCCTTGGCGGGCAGAGTCTAAACTATACACCAAAACAAGAGTGACAAACAGGCTAACTATCGCCGTCGGTCGACTCGTCAATCTCCGGCTCGGTCTCGTTGATGGATTCCGCTGCTTCTTCGGCAGCCACTTCCGCTTGCTCGGCTTCCAATTGCGCGGCTTCGGACGCATCCGCCACCAGCTCGAGTTGACGCTCATCCCATTGCGCCTTTTCGCCAGTGGTCACCTCGGTCAAGCTCAAGCCCAGGCGCTGCCGATCCGATTCAATGCTGATGATGCGCATCAGCAGTTTCTGGCCCTCGTAGTGATGACGCAACGGATTTTCATCGGGATTGGCAGACATCTGGCTAACGTGCAGAAGGGCTTCAATGCCGGGATCGAGGCTGATAAAAGCCCCGAAGGATTCCACGCGGCTGATGACGCCCTCGACCAATTGCCCGATGTGGTACATTTCATCCACAAGGGACCAGGGGTTGGGCTGGAGGCGCTTCAAGCTGAGACCGATGCGCTTGCCCTGTTCATCGAGATTAAGGATAAAAACTTCAACTTCGTCGCCGACGGCGACGACCTGGTTGGGATGGCGTACGCGATGCCAAGCCAATTCGGAAATATGGATCAAGCCATCAGCGCCACCGAGATCGACAAAGGCGCCGAAATCGCATAGACCGCTGACGACGCCTTTGCGCGATGACCCTTCGGAGAGTTCGTTGAGCAAGGCGTCTTTGCGCGCGGAGCGGTTTTCTTGCTCGGCTTCCAACTGGCTGAATACCAGGCGACGGCGCTTGCGGTTGACTTCAATTACCTTGACAGTGACTTCGTTGCCGACCAGGTCCTGCAGGAAGGCGCTGCGTTCTTCTTCTTTGAGTCCGCGGGGCAAATCGAGCACATGGCTGGCGGGCACAAAACCACGCAGGTGCCCAAACGCCACAATAACGCCGCCCCTGTTAGTATCAGTGATTTCTCCGGTCCAGAGCGTCTCGTTATTCATGATATCTTCGGCAATTTTCCAGTCTTCGTTTTGGCGCGCCTGGGCGGCTGAAAGGACCAAGTTGCCGTCGTGGTCGCTAAGGTTTACCACGGCAACGGCGATCTCCGCATCCACCTGGAAATCCCTGGTACTCATGCCCATGCGTTCGATATCGCCGCGAGTGACGATGCCATCTTGTTTCCAGCCGATATCGACGATCAGTCCCTGGCTGTCTATCGACAAGACCGTACCGTTGACGATATCGCCGCGTTCGAGTTGACTCTCCGCGAGCGACGCTTCCAGCAGCGCTGCGAAATCCAGCTCCTCGACCGAATCAGGTGCTACAGTTTCTGTTTGCATAAGCAATTGCTCTCTCCTTACGAATTTTGTCCGCATTCTGGCGAGCGCCTGTCCGCGAGTCCCGCAACGGAGCGGAGGATTGTGCTGAAACCAGGCTTGGATGCCGCGCCAATGCAATCAGCTTCGGGGCAAAATAAAACCCGGGTTCAGTCTCAGCTGAACATCCAGGCTTGGGCTTCCCAGCTCGTCTACGATTACAGCCTTCGAACGGACGAATTGACCTCGCCAAAATACGGGTCGCATTATACCGACCGGCAGCGAGACTGTCAACATTGCCCTAGGAGAAAAAGCAAAGCGCCCACTCTGTTGGCGGGCGCCCTGGTTAGGTTCTGTTGACATTCTATCGTAACCATATCAGCGTACCGACAAGGTGCAGAAATCCGAGATAAGATGTATCGAGTTTCTCAAATCGGGAAAAGACGCGGCGGAAATGTTTGATCTTATTGATGAAACATTCCACCAGATGCCGCTCGCGATAGAGCCATCTATCATATTCTCGCTGCTCTTTGGCGCTCGGATGCGGGGGAATTACCGCTTCTATGCCTCTTTCAAGCAAGCTGTCCACAAAATCTTGGGACGCATAGCCTCGATCCGCGATAACCCGCTGAAAGGCAAAGCCTTCCACCAACTCCTCAGCCTGATTGATGTCGTGAGCCTGCCCAGGACTCAAGCGGAAACGCAAGGGATTGCCCAAACCATCAACCGTGATATGAATCTTGCTACTAAAACCCCCGCGACTGCGACCCACGGCTTGCTTTTCACTTTTTTTCGGCGCCAGCGGCACAGGGATGTGCCCGAACAATCGTACTGTCGATTATCCCGTTTTCCATATCCGCGTCATCGGCAAGAGCTTCCATCATCCGTTGCCAAACATCATTTTCGCACCAGCGAGCAAAGCGTTTGTAAACTGAATTCCATTTGCCGTATTCGCTTGGAAGCAAACGCCACTGTGCGCCGCTGCGACTTACCCATATCACTGCTTCAACAAATTGGCGGCATTTCGCCTCATTGCCCAGATAAACCTTTGGCTCTTGCGACAGAAAATCCCGAAGCTTCGCCCACTGTTCGTCAGTTAGTCTTATAGTATCCATAAGACTATTTTACCCATTTATGAAAATGCTAATGTCAAAATATCAACAGAACCTAGCTGAGTTTACGATTGCCTAGTCTTTTTCAGTTTCGTCGACCGGCTGCTCTTCTTCGTCTTGAACGGCCGCCTTTGACGGAACTTCTTTGATGTCACTTTCGCCGGCGACGTCTTCGGCAGCTTTTTCGGAGTTGCTGGTCTCGCTGGAAGCTTCATCGCCAACTTCCGTGCCCCAACGCTGGGTGAATCCGACGCGGCGCTTTTCCGGCTCGAGATGGCTGATGCGCAGGGACAACTGGTCGCCCTTCTGCACATAGGAGTGTGGCTCCTTCAAGGCGCCATCACCCATTTCGCTGAGATGGAGCAAGCCTTCCAAGCCATCTCCCAGGGCGACGAAAGCGCCAAAGTCGACGACATTGGTGACGTAGCCTTCCACCAACTGACCTTCGTGGTAGCGATATTGCGCGTCATCCCAGGGGTCGTTAAGCAGGCGTTTTCGGCTGAGGGCGATACGATTGGTTTGCCGGTCAAGGTTGAGGACGTAGACTTCGATTTCTTCGCCGATGGACAGGATATCACGCGGGTGATCGACCCGATGCCAAGCCAGCTCGCTGACGTGAATCAGGCCGTCCGCGCCGCCGATGTTGACGAAGGCGCCGAAGTCACGCAAGCCGGTTACTACGCCGCCGACCACATCGCCGACGTTGAGTTCGGCTAGCAGCTTCGCCTTACGGCGGGCGCGCCATTCTTTTTGCGCTTCCCGTTCGCTGAATATCAGCCGCCGCCGATCCTGGTCCACTTCGATTACCTTGACGCCGAGGGTGCTGCCGATAAGCTGGATCATCGCTTCTTTGCGATCAACCGACAGATTGGTGGATACGAGGTGAGAACTGGGGATAAAACCTTCCAGGCGATTCCAACGGACAAGGGCGCCGCCCTTGTTATAACCGCTGACTTTGACGTCGACAGTATCCTGCGATGCCAGCAATTCGCGAGCCTTTTCCCAATCGTAGCGCTGCAAGCCCATGTTGATGGAAACGATGAGGTTGTCATTTTGATCGCGTGGATTGACGACATAAACCGGGACGCTGGCGCCGGTAGCCAGACTCTCTCGAAATGCATCATCCATTCGGTCCAGATCTTGCGACGGCACAATGCCATCTTGCTTCGCGCCAAGATCGACAATAATTTCACGTTCGTCAATTTGCAGGATAGTCGCTTCGCGGATTTCTCCACGTCGCGGCGGCGTATAGGAAAAGTCGAAGGACGAGGCGAGCATCTCCTCGAAATTCTCATCTGAAATCTGATTCTGTTCTTGCGCTTCACTCATAGGAAAAGGTTTGCCTCCTGCTTAAGCAGGTCATCATCGTGCCCCAAGCCTCAGGCTTATGAACACTATCGACTACAATGTTACAATCCGGTGCTGACCTCAATAAGAACTTTCACAATATACTTTGCTTATTCCAAACTGGAGAACCTAGCGTAATTCAGGTTCCAACCTTGATTCCGCGCTGCGATTCTCCGACGCGCCAATTAGACACGGAAGGCGACGCAAGGATGATTATAACCCAAACTTTGTAGAATGGCACAAGCAAGGTGAAGATTCGCCAATTGGAAGCTAAATCTCCGGCTGCGCATCGCCGAAGGATCGCCCCAGCAAGCCCCGATCTATCTCCCAGGGATAAACAACGTATGTGTCGGTTACATCACCGTAAAGGTCGGGCGTAATGTTGGAAAACATGGTCCGATACGGATTGTAGTGAAGCACGCAGTTGAAAGGAATGCCACCGGCTGAATTGACGCGTTCCCGCACTGAGATGCTGGTCCTGCCGCTGCCCCATACATCATCAACGATCAAGGTCCGGCGCCCGCGCAGCAAGTCTGGATCTGGGAATTGCAGAAAGGTGGGCCAAGCCATCATACCTGATTGCCGGGTCGACACGAAGTCCACCGATGCCGTCAACAAGTGTTGTATGCTCAGCGCTTCCGCCAGCAAGCCACCCGGGATGACGCCGCCACGCGTGATCATCACCATCGCGCCGAAAGGCCCGAGGTGCTGTATCCGCGGGACCAACCCGTCTACCAGTTTATCGACCTCGTCCCAAGTGATCAGACGAGGCTGACGCGATTCATCCGGACGCATCAGCATCAGTCGAATCCTTTGTTTGCAGTCAATTCAAGATAATACGCCCATTATAGAGGATTCGTTCACTTTACCCAAATGCCGTGTCTTCACAGATGATAACGATGGGCTTGCCTATGTGACGGGTCATCACCAGGATGCGAGCCGCATCGCCTTTCTTGAGTCGGAGTCGGTCAATCAATTCTTCGGGTGTCAGCGGAAAGCCGCGCTTCTTCACGGTGACCCGCCCGATGTCGCGTTCCACCAGATAGCGGCGCAAGCGTTTGAGTTGGAAGGGCATCCAATCCAGGATCCGCCAGTAGCGTCCCCAGGGTGTTATTGCCTGCTGGTCAGTTGTCAAATAGGCGATAGTCTCGTCGATCATGGTGGCGTTCAGATTGCGCGCCAGGCGCTGGACCAGGCCGGCGCGCAAGATCGCCGGATCGGGCTCGAAAAGCCAGCCTCGTGGCGAAGTGATTTCTACGGGCTCTATCTGATGGTGAGACAAGTGATGTCGGTTTGAATCAGTCAGCAAGGTCGCCATAGGCGGCGCGTCCTGACGATGCAGCCAGAGCAGGGCTTCCGTCAGTTTTCCGTCCACCGAAATGAACTCGACCTGTCCGCCGTAAGCTTCGAGCTGGCGCAAATCGACGGCGGGCGATAACTTGACGATGACTTCGCCAGCCACGAATTCTCGAGCGAGCGAGAGTGGCGGCTGATAGCGCTCAACATGGTGGATTCGCCTGCCCTGCTGGTCGCGGCGCCCAGGATCATAGAAGATACAGTCATAGCCGTTCGGGATGGAGGCGCGGATGTCCGCAACCTGGAATGTAGCGCTCAGACCAAATACGCCGGCATTATGGCGCGCGATGGCGATGCGAACCGGGTCGATATCAAGGCCCAAGACCTGGTGGCCGGCAGCGGAAAATGCCAAGCTGTCGGCGCCGATTCCGCAGCAAAGATCAAGCGCGTTTGCCGAGTGGACCGAGCTAGCGCGGTATCGCCGCACTGACGGATGACTCGCCTGCTGCAAGCCGGCCTCGGTGAAAAGCATGTCAGCGGCATGCTGGGGGAACTTCGCAGTCGCCTTCTGACGCAAGCGCAAAGTTGTCACAATGGCGCTTGCTTCCGCCGCCGATAAGGTCCGCCTCAATGTCGTCAGCAGAGGCAGGGTGTTAGCGGCCGTCAGATCACTCTCAGCGTAGGCAGACAGGAGGCGGCGCGCGCGCTCACTTTGCAGGAAGGCTACATCATCCGTACCAAGCGCCATCGTCTAAACTGCTATTCGTCCGGCGCTTCTGCAGTGAACGGATCAATGCCGACCATGGTGATAGTCTCGTGCCGGACTGATTCAAGCGTCGGGTTCAAGATCACCTGCCAAGCCCAGTCCGCTGCCGTTGCCAGGCTGAACTTGCCCACCTTGTTGACATCCCGAATCGCGCCTGCGACAACGGCCGGTTGTATGAAGCCGACAGCTTTTGGCAGGCTGCTAAACGAGAGCAGAACCGGCTCTGATTCGCGCTCTATGGCAATGGCGCGCCAAGCGATCGAATCAGCAGGCGTCATTTTCCAGGTTGGTTTATTTGGCTGCTGCTGAATGAGCAGGTGGAGGTAGCGTCCGCGATAGTGGTCGAGATCAAGGGAGTCCGAGTCAGCCTGCGCCACGGATTGAATGCGATCCAAGGTGTCGGCGGTGACATGCGGCTTTTCGCCACGCAGCAGGACGCCCAGTCCATCAAGGGCGGGCTCTACCAGAATACGGACGTAGCCTTGGTCGCTCAACAGACGAGGATGGCTTTCGCTGACGCAGCCGCGAGACTGCAGGGCGATGAATCTGCCGCCCGGGCGCAATCCATCCAGAACGAATTTCAGAAGGTCGGAGGTCAGTTCAATATCGTAAGCGACAGCCGCGTCTAGTGTGTTCGAACTGACGCCGCAAAGATTGATTCCCGCCGGCGGGATGCGGTGAATATGTAAGTCAGCGCGCCATTCCGAAAGTATTTGGCCGGATGTCCCATCAAGGTCCAGCAGATGAAGCGTCGAGGCGCTCGGTGGCAGGTGTTTCGCCATGACGGCGACAAAATGCCTTTGGACTTGTCCTGCGTCCATCAAACGTTGCTGGCCGCCACCTTGATCAGTTGCAGGAATTCGTCCCATTCTTCGCGGAAGAAATGCAGTGTAACCGCCCCCAGTTCGACGTGGTAGATGATCTCATCATCGGGCTCGCGCACTTCCCAGATCAGGTAATTCTCCGTCTCGGCGATGGCGTTGTTGTCTGGTTCAGTCATTTTCCGCCCTCCTCAATCCAAGTGACCGTAGAAGCAAAAACGTGCCGAATTCATAACACAGCACGTTCATTCATGCGCTTCTCAAGCAACTCAGTTGCTGCGTTCGCGATCGCCGCCACTGGGTCGGCCACTACCACGACGATTGCCGTCACGTCGCGGCCCGCGCCGGTCACCGCCGCCGCCACTACGACGGCTGCCAGCGGCGTCACGGCGTTTAGCTTCTTCTACATCCCAACCTTCGAGCACGGCTTGCCGACTTAGTCGGATGCGACCTGTGCCATCGACATTGATGACCATGACCATGATCTCGTCGCCGACGCTGACCTCTTCCTCCACGCTTTTGACGTGATAATCGGCCAGTTGCGATACGTGGACCATGCCCTCAGTGCCGGGCAGAATCTCTACAAAAGCGCCGTAGTTCTCAGTTCGCATGACTTTGCCGGTGTAGATTTGTCCGATTTCCGGGTCTTCCACCATGCCGCGGATCTTCTCGAGCGCCTTCATGACTTCCGGACCAGATTCGCCGGCGACGTAAACCAAGCCATCTTCCTGAATATCGACTTTGACACTGTGTTCTTCTTGCAGCGCGCGGACGTTTTTGCCACCGGGCCCGATGACTGCGCCGATCTTATCAACTGATATCCTGATCGACTCCATGCGCGGCGCGAAGTCGCTAAGGGTCTCGCGCGCTTCGGGCATGGCTGATGTTATGACGTCCAGGATTTGCAGGCGCGCGTCTTTCGCTTGAGCCATAGCTTGCTGCATGACCGCGCGGGTGACGCCGGCGATCTTGATGTCCATCTGCAAGGCGGTGATGCCGTCAACGGTTCCGGCCACTTTGAAGTCCATGTCGCCCAGGTGATCTTCTACGCCTTGAATGTCGGTCAAGACGGCGACTTTGTCCCCCTCTTTGATTAAGCCCATGGCGATGCCGCCAACCGGGTTCTTGATCGGCACACCGGCATCGAGAAGAGCCAGGGAGCTGGCGCAGACGCTCGCCATCGATGTGCTGCCGTTTGAACTCATCACTTCGCTGACGAGCCTCAGAACGTAGGGAAAGTCCTCTTCGGACGGAATCATCGCCACCAGCGCTTTTTCCGCCAGGGCGCCATGACCTATTTCTCGCCGCCGCGGCCCACGCATCGGATAGGTCTCGCCAGTGCTGTAGGGCGGGAAGTTGTAGTGGTGCATGTAGCGCTTGTCATCTTCCGGGCTCAGGCCGTCCATAAACTGCGAGTCGCGCGGAGTGCCAAGGGTCGCTATCGTCAGGACTTGCGTCTCGCCACGCATGAATATGCCGGAGCCGTGTACGCGCGGCACGAGACCAACTTCCGCCGACAGCGCGCGAATGCTAGCGTAGTCCCGGCCATCGGGGCGGATACCATCAAGGATGATGCGCCCGCGCACCACATCCTTCATCACCTGGTCGTAAGCGCGTTGGACGTGGCTAAGATTGACTGGCTCCTGGCCGCCGGCGTTCGCCTCATTCCGCTTTGTGTAGTCCGCGATCAGGCTTTCCTTGATCTCTTGCAGGGGCGCGCGGCGCGCGGCACGATCCTCGTAGGTGGTCAGCACGTCACGGATGGGCGCCTCGACTTTGTTTCTTACTTCGGCGAGCAAGTTGTCATCGAGATTATCGACCGAAGGCTCCCGCTTCTCCTTGCCAATATCTTCGCGGATGCGGTGTTGCAGAGCGATGATATCCTGGATAGAGTCGTGCGCCATAAAGAGAGCCTCAAGCATGGTGTCTTCGTCGACTTGGTCGGCATTGCATTCGACCATGTTGATGGCTTCGGCGGTGCCGGAAACGCGCAGATCAAGCTTGCTCGTTTGCATATCGCTATAGGTCGGGTTAACGCTGAGTTCGCCGTCATCCAGGCCTATGCGGGCGCCCGCGACCGGACCATTCCAGGGAATATCTGAAATCATCAAGGCGGTGCTCGCGGCGATGATGCCCAGCATATCGACATGATGCTCTTTGTCATGAGATAGCGAAATCAAGACCACTTGTACTTCGTTGCGCATATTTTTGGGGAACAGGGGGCGCAATGTGCGGTCAATGACGCGCGAAGTAAGTATCGCGCCTTCCGACGGCCGGCCCTCGCGGCGGAAAAAGCCACCGGGCACACGACCACCGGCGTACATCTTCTCTTCATAGTCAACGCTCAGCGGGAAGAAGTCCAAGTGAGCTCGCGGGGAGCCCATGGTAGTCGAGCAGAACAGCATGGTATCGCCCATGCGCACGGTTACGGCGCCACCTGCCTGTTGAGCCAGGCGGCCTGTCTCGATGATGATCTCTTTTCCAGCGACCATGCAGCGATATTCACGAATGTTGAGTGTCATAGAGTACTCCATTATATTGAAACGCTCCTCGATTGCTGGTGAGCAACGAGGGCAAGCCACGGTCTGGCTGACGCGTTTTGATTCGATTGATTGAAGGCAAGCGGTATTTCACTGCGGATCGGAGTCGGCTGGCTACCCAAAATCATAGCCGGGTTCGTCCAGCCCTGAGCCAGCAATTAACGGCGCAAGCCAAGGCGTTGCAGCAAATCACGATATACTTCCGGCTTCTTGCGCGAGATGTATCTCAGGTGGCGGCGGCGTTGACCAACCAGCTTGAGCAGACCGCGGCGTGAGTGTTCGTCATGCCGGTGAATCTTCAAGTGATCGGTTAGTTGAACTATACGCGCTGTCAGCAGCGCGATTTGTACTTCCGGCGAGCCTGTATCGCCTTCCACACGCGCATAGTCTTTGATGATCTGGTCTTTTGTTGCTCTATCCAATGGCATGAGTTCCGTCCCTTCGCTAGCCACCAGACAGGCAGGACCGGGTGCCTGTCGGTCAAAACAACTGGCTGATTGTATCAGTCGATTAGCTACCGGACAATAGCGAGCTAACCAGTCGCCGTCGCCACTTCATCGACATCGTCATTCGCGACCAGTTTTACCGAGTGGTGCGTACGAAACAAGCTGTATTGATCGGTACGGCCGGGCAAGGGGTTCAGCACGTTTTCAATCCGCATTGTCGAGATCCACAGTGGCACATCCCTTTTACCAGCCAGGCGCTGCTCCAGACTAAGCTCGGCAATGGTGACGTTATTGCGATACATTTCCAAAAGGACACGAACGAATTCGTCTCGCTCCTCAAGCACAACAGCCGCAAAATGATGGTTCTCGTCAAGCTCAATGCCTTTGGTATTGTAGTCGCTGCGCGGGTTGGGGTACTCATTGACGGTGACCATGTCATTGACCAGCAGGTATTCCACCGCTTGTTGAAAGATCACGCCGCTGTCAAACTCGCGCTGACGCCGATGCAAACTGCCCAAGGGGCACCAGGCGAAATTCCGGAAGCTGGTAAATTGCTGTACGCTCACGACAATCCGCGTCACCATACGCGCGACTTCGGGCTCTGTTTCGAATAGCTTATGTGGCGGAATGCCTTGCCAGCTCTGCGCGGCGACTTCCACACTCATGTTTTCTTGCTCAGCCTGACGCAGAATCGGGTCTTCGCCGGACGCCGGAATGCTTATCACCGGCACCAGGTCCTCGGGATTGTGGCGATGCGGCACCAGGTCCCGCTGAAGCACGCGCTCGCGCACCAGGCAATCGATCCAATGGGAGCGCCATTGGTCATTGTCATTCATACCCGGCCGGTCAAGATCGCGCTCCTTCGCCAAGCCTTTGAGCAGAAAGCCGTAGTTGACATACTCCCAACTGCGTGTGTTCAAAGTATTGGCGACCCGTCGTACCATGCGATTGACGATGAGCAGGGTCTTGTCCACAATGGGATGCTGCATATTCATTTCAATAATACCGGCGCCGCTCTGCTGTTTCAGTATGCCCAAGGATACCGCCTGCGAAACCAAGTCATCACCGCGCTCCGATGAAATTACATCGCCGGCTTCTATCAGTAGGCGGATGAGATCTTCTTCAGTGATTTCCGCCGAAGGGTGCGCCGAAGCCAGGTGGAAAAACTGGATAATGACGCTGGACCACTGAGAGGGGATGAAGCTCTCAGTATCATGCTGGGACTCGACCGCGCTCAAAGACAGATGCGTCTGCAGCTCGGTGAAGTCGTCTATATATTCCAGTTGCAGTGAAGGATGTTTTTGCAGCAAGCGCCCGGTACTGCCGCGCACACCCCAGACGATGACGGTCTTATTGCGCTGCAGCAGCGGGTTAATGACATCGTTGAAGTCGCGATCACCGGTCGCCAGGATAATGACATCGCCCGCTTCCGGGTGGCCGGCATCCGTCAGCACATCGCGCGCGATACGAATATCGGCGCTTTGTTTGCCGGGCAAGTGGAATACGGGATCAATGTTCGCCATCATAAGGCGGGAGGGCGCGTCTCCGGCAACTTCTCGCCCGGACGAATCCACCAGCGGTGGCAGAGCGCCGCGCTGACCCCAGGGCGCGTAAGCCGCCATCTTGACCAGCTTGCCGTGCGCTTGCGCTTGCGACACCATGCGCTCGATCAAATGATCGAGATTTACAACAAATCCCTGTTCATTAAGGCTGATAGAAATGTTTTCGAAATCGATGTAAACCCAGACGTTTTTTATGCGAATGCCTGACAGGGTCTCGAAGGGCTGAAAGATAATGTCGTCTTCACAGTCGCTGCCGACCAGGATGTTGCCGTCCGAGCCCCATACACGCAAGCGCATGTCGCTGATGTCCTGGATTTTGCATAGCAAGGGCAGAATATCGGCCCGGGTGGTCGTCAATATGAGTTCATCGCTGCGGACGGGCGGAATGCCGAAGTACCTAGCGACAAGTTGTTCAGGCAGTGCGCTGCGATCTTCAACTTCAACGATGTCATAGCCGGCGTTGCGGAATAACGCCTTCGGCTCGATCTGATTCTCGTCGACTTGATGCGAGCGCCAGTCGGCGAAGGCAATCGCCCGCAGATTGCTAGTGTCAAACAAGCCGGCCGCCAGCGCCGCATTACCGCGCAAAGCAACCGCCAGTTCGTGTAGGTCTATCCCATTCAGAGACGCGAATCGCAACAAATCATCGACGTCAACAACCAAGTATGCGGCCATTATTTTGTCCAATAAGTTTCAACGACGAATTCCGCAGCTTCGTAGCGGCGGTGAATTAGATATTTCCATGTGTTGGCATGGGACATCAGTTTACGGAACATGCTAGAGCAATATATCATAACATCTTTCAAGAATTACTAAGTAGAGAAATATCTTTTTCGCAGCGCGCTACTTTCTTACATTGTTATCACAAAAACGCAAGTTTGTTTCAAGGAATCCAGACAGTATTTAACACTTCTATACACAGTATGATGCCCAAGGGCTTATTCTACAGCATAAAAGCGATTGTGTCAATTTTCACAATTCGAGACTTCGACTTAATTCATTTGCTGCATTTGCGAAGGGTCTCTCTCGCGGCTATTCTAGCATGGCGAAGCGGCTCAGCGATACGGCGCCCGGGCAGCCATCCGCAGCAGATGGATCAATAGGCTTTCGCGAAGAGCGCCACCCTAGCGCCGGCCCGTCCCGTGACGACACATTGTCCCTGTTCCATCCGCTGCTCAAAAGGAAAACAACGAATAGTGGCGCCGGTTTCGTCTTTTACGGCCAGTTCATCGGCGTCGGAGCCGGCCCAAAATGCTCGCGCCCAATCTCCTTCGGTGATGACAGCGCGCAATTCGTCATGCGAGGATACATCCACAATATGGGCGTCGCGAAAGGCGCGAGCGTCTTCCAGCAGGCTGGATTGAATGTCGGCCAATAGCGCCTGCACGGCCTCAAGCGACCCATCTTGCGAGATGAATTGTTTTCCCGCGCGACCCGGGACATCACGCCGCGCCAGCACGGCGTTGTTGTTTTCGACGTCTTTGGGTCCGATTTCCATACGAACGGGGACGCCGCGCATCTCCCAGTCGTTGAATTTGAAGCCGGGCGACTGCCCATCGCGTCGATCGACATGCACACGAATACCAGCGCAATCGAGCATCTGCCGCAAGCGCTCTACGGTATCCATGACGGCGACGCGTTGATCATCACGTTTATAGATAGGGACGATCACGACTTGATATGGCGCCAGTTTCGGCGGCAGTCGCAAGCCCTTGTCATCGCCGTGGGCCATAACGACCGCGCCGACCATTCTCGTGCTCAAGCCCCAGGAAGTTGTCCAGCAATACTCTTGATTGTTGCTTTCCGCCAGGTAGCGGATATCAAAGGCCTTGGCGAAGTTCTGACCCAGGTTGTGGCTGGTGCCGGATTGCAGCGCGCGGCGGTCGCGCATCATGGCTTCGATCGTATAGGTTCGCAGGGCGCCGGCAAAACGTTCCAGGCGGCTTTTCTCGCCTCTGATCACCGGGATGGCGGCTTCAGTGCTGGCGAAATCGGCATAAATGTCCAGCATCTGCAGAGTTTCTTCTTCGGCTTCATCGTGGGTGGCGTGGGCGGTATGGCCTTCTTGCCAGAGAAATTCGGCGGTGCGCAGGAATGGGCGAGTCCGCAATTCCCAGCGCACTGCATTTGCCCACTGATTGATCAACAGAGGTAAATCGCGATAGGACTGAATCCAATCGCTGAAGGCTTCGCCGATGACCGTTTCCGAAGTCGGGCGAACAACCAGCGGCTCGTCCAATTTTTTGCCACCGGCGTGAGTAACGACAGCAAGCTCGGGACTGAAGCCTTCGACATGCTGCGCCTCCCGCCGAATATAGCTTTCGGGGATAAAGAGGGGGAAGTATGCGTTTTGATGGCCGGTCGCTTTGAAGCGGCGGTCGAGACCAGCTTTGATGCCCTCCCAAATCTCATAGCCGTAAGGCTTGATGATGATACAGCCGCGCACCGGGCTGGGCGCCGCAAGATCGGCGCGATAGACGATCTCGTTGTACCAACTGGAGAAGTCTTCGCTTTGGGCGGTGACAGCTTGTTCTGACATTTTGTTGGTTCCCCGATTTCTGGTTAGCTGCCAAGGCGTATTTAGCGAGAATTGCGCTTGCGAGCGCAATTCACAAGTAGCGCGCCGGCCACAGAGCGCAAGGTATTATAATGTCGGGATGTCAGAATGAAAGACCGTATGGGGCTTTGTCGCTATCATAGATCGTGCCGACAATTCGAATGTCCGAGCAACTGCTATGCTGAGGAATCTGGACGGTCACGCCATTCGCGGCCGTAATTCTTGTCCAGCTTGGCCATTACCGCCTGCCCCAGGTCTATTCCGCTGATGCTCGCCAACTGCAGCAGATAGAGCATGACATCTGCCAGTTCATCTGCCAAGCCGTCGGGGCACACTGTTTGCTCCGACCACTGAAAATGCTCCAAGACTTCAGAGGCTTCCAGCGCCAACGAGATAGCAAGATTACGCTGTGTCTGCGCTTTGGGCGAGTCCTCGGCGTACCAGCCCTTGTCGTTTACAAAGGTGTGCATAGCCGTGGTCAATGTATCTATATCCATGGCGCTGCGCCGCATCAGTAAGCGTTGGGATTAGAGCGAGTGACCGACTGCCAAATCGTGCGGATAATGATGACGATATCCAGCCAGAGCGACCAATTTTCCACGTAGAAGCGATCGGCTTCGGTTCGTTGCGCGATTGATGTGTCGCCGCGCAAACCATTGATCTGCGCCCAGCCGGTCATGCCCGACTTTTCGCGGTGGCGCATCATATAATCCGGAATCTGCTGGCGGAATTGTTGCACATACATGGGGCGTTCGGGGCGAGGACCTACCAAGCTCATGTGGCCGAGCAGCACATTTATCAACTGCGGAATCTCATCCCAGTTGCTGCGGCGCATGTAGTGGCCCAAACGAGTCACCCGTTCGTCATTCTCTACGGTCCAGGTCCGACCGCTTGACTCAGCATCCGCGCGCATTGACCTGAATTTGATCATGGGAAAAGGTCGACCATCTAATCCCATTCGTGTTTGCCAGTAGAAGACGGAGCCGCTCGATTCAATGCGAATCATCAACGCCGTGACAAGCATGAACGGCGAGAGCAACATCAAGCCCACGGTGGAGCCAAAGAGGTCAAGGGCGCGCTTTAGGCTGAGCTTCCAGCCACGCAGAGCGATATCGCGCACGGTCAGCAACGGTGTTCCGCCGAGGTCGTCGACGTTAAGATCGCCCGCCATGTATGAAAACAGATCGGGATAGACCTTGATATCAACCTTGCCACGCTGGCACAGGTTGATCAAATCGACAAGTTCGCCGCGCCGATAATCGGACAAGGCGACGATGACTTGCTCGACTTGCTGGTCATCAATGAGGCGTGGAATGTCGTAGTAGGCGCCGATATAAGGAATGCCGAGCATTTCGCCCTGCTTTTCTTCCGCCGTGACGATGCCGACAATGTGATAACCCAGTTCCGGGCTGTTGCGTACATGGTCAGTGATTTTGTGCGCAATATCACCTTCGCCAACGATCAGAAGATTATCCCTTACAACCGCGCGCCGACGCATCAGGGTCCAGAACCGGCGATGAAGTTCCCGCCCTATCACCATGAAGGTCAGGCTAAAGAACCAGACATAAAAGAGCAGACTGCGCGGGTATAAGGTGTCCAAGGTCGTATTTTGCAGGAGAAACTCCTGAGTGCCGCTGGCCAGGAGCGTTCCCAGTGTGACCACGCCGACGACTCGCCGCAATTGATCTATGCGGCTGAAAGCGCGTTTAAGGTGATAGAGCTGGGAGAAATAAAACATCACTATCACGGTAGCGCTGTGCAGGACGATTGTCGGCACGTAGTTTAGCAAGGGGGGCTGCTCTTCCGGGCGGGGGAAAAACGGCAAAAACTCGCGCGCTTCGTAGCTAACGATAAAAGCGACCACAAGCATGATGAAGTCGGCAAGCAGTAGCGTCGCGGTAGAAACCGCCTTGAGATGGTCATGGCTCAGGCGAATAGACCTAGGCGTTACTGTGTAGGCGTCGGATTGCGGATCTCCTGCCATAAGCCAGGACCTCCTTTGAATAATAGCGCCATCAGGATCACGAGATGGACGGGCATAACGGTCGTTCGCCGGAAATGTTTGCGGTAGAAAATCAGCATGGCGCGCCAAAATTCGAATTGCGCTTTGGGACTTTTTCGGCTGGCCGCGCGCTTAATGTGCTGTACCGTCACTGCGGGATGATACCAGACTTTGTAACCCGCTTGCTTGGCGCGAAAGGACCAATCCAGGTCCTCGCCATACATAAAGAATGATTCGTCCAACAGTCCAACCTGCTGAACGACGGACTTGCGCACCTGCATATAGGCACCGACAACAGAATCGACTTCAAGCTCTTCGTCTTCATCGGCGTATGTCATATTGTAGCGCCCGAAACGCTGATTCCGCGGGAAGAGCTTGGCCAAACCGGAGTAATGATAGAAGCTGACCATCGGCGTGGGGAAGCCGCGGCGACATGCCTTGTCCAAACTGCCATCGGTTAACACCAGCTTGGGACCGGCAACGCCAATATCTTGCCGAGAATCCATGAATTGAACCATTTCATATAGAGCGGCGGGTGGCAATTCCGTATCTGGATTGAGCAGGAGCGCGTAGCGCGGCGCCGATGCCGCGACATCGCCGGCGGCGCGGAACCCAAGGTGGCGCAAGCCGATATTGTTCCCGCGCGGATAACCCAGGTTGTCACTGTTTGCGATGAGCTTGACCTGCGGGAATTCACGCTCGACCATCCCGACGCTATCATCATCCGAGGCGTTGTCTACCACTACCGTGCGGAAACTGATATCGCCATCGCTCGCCAAGACCGTTTCCAGGCAGCGACGGAGGAAATCACAAGTATTCCAGTTGACGATAACGATGCCGAGATCGTGCACAATCCCCTCGTATGCCTTGTACCGTTACGATTTTACCATAGAAGCGATGATGGCATTTTACAGCACTATAGAGACCGCCTACCGGCCTGCCTCGCAGCGTGCGGGATTGACGCAATAAAGAATCAAGGTCGGGTTGTGCCAGTAAGCCGCCATATTCATCATCGCCTCGGAACCCGTCCAGCTGGGTCGCCTGATTTCGGCGATGCGGTCATATGTCTCGTCGAGAAGCCGCAGGTAATCTTGCTGCTCAACTACGACGTCAGCGGGCACAATGGCTTTAGACCGCAGTATGTCAAAGGCCAAGGCATCCGAATAAACCATGAATTCGTAGTCGGCCGCATCAGGCAGGGTTGTAGCGTATGAGACAAATTGCTGTTCGCTAGGATAGATCGCTTCGTCGAGGGGCACATTATAGGGACCGTTAAGAAAGAATCGCGAGCCCGGCGGGATATAATCATGAATCCATTGCAGCATGATATGGCGCGTATCCGGCTGCGCGAACATCTCGACGACTTGCAAGGACAAGACCAACGGCTGAATCACCAGTGCCAGCGCCACGATCGGCATCGTAATTCGCGTTGGAAGGCTCAGGCGTCTGACGAGCCAATCGGCGCCAATGGCGGATAACAGGGCGACGAAGGGCAGAACCAGCAGGAGGTGATGATCGGTATGCCCCGGTCGCACGGTGCGCAGGGCGACCACTGCATAAAGCGCAATCGTGGCGAAAAAGAGCACGACGAACAAGGCAATCGAGTTGTTGCTTAGCCAGTTGCCGCGGGGCCGCGCCTTCCAGGCCGCGACCAGCGAGAACCCGGAAAAGAATACGGCGGTGATACCCAGCGCAAAGACGGGAATATATGCGAGTACATAAGTCATCCCCGTCCAATGATCAACTTGAAAATAGTCTGGGACGTCAATACCCGACACGTACTGCCCGACAATACTGGAAAGATCTTGCCTGAAGTGTTCAAAATCGCGCAGGATATATGGGCTGCATAGGAAAAATACAAGCGGGATCAAGAGCCAGGCGATGACCACGGCAGTCCTCATACCTGCTATGCGGTGACGATACAGAAGAATCAGTCCTGTCGAAAGCGTTATCGGCGCGACGGCTAGAGCATTGTAGCGTGTCGTGGCCGCCAAACCAGTCATAACGCCAGCCAGGATGTATAGTAGCCTGCGCTCCCTACACCGCCGACTGTGCAATGAGGCAATGCATGCCCATGTCGTCAGCATCATCCAACCTGTGGCCAGTGAAGCGGGCTTAATGTAATGAGCGTACTGCACCAGGGTAAATGAAGTTGCGATTATTAATCCCGCACATAATGCCGCAAACCGTCCAGCGACAATCCGCGCTATCGCGTAACCGCAGGCAACAATCAGCATACTGCCAAGAACTGAGTAAGACCTTGCGATGACATACAATGCAAAGTCAGCGTAGGCACGTAACGAGTATCCGTCGCGATCTGCCAGGGATAGACCATTGAGCGATCGCGTCAACCGAAACACGACATAGTTAGTATTGATGATGAACGAAGGATAGTTAAAAAACTCGGGATTGAGATGATTGCGCAGCGCCATATTCACCGGAATGGCGACGTTGAAGAATTCATCCGGCTGGATCGGCAACTGCTCGTGCACCATGCCAAAGGGCGCGTATGAGGGAAAGTATTCTGGATTAAGGCGACCGTAGCCTATACCGATGATGCGCAAGCCAGCGGCGAAAAGCAGCAGAGCTGTCACCGCAAGCCAGTCAATCCGGCGCATGCTGACGTCTCCTGGCAGTGGGCAATGTGGACAGTGGCTGGCCGCGCAGGGCATGGCGCATCGCTTCTCGATCGTCCCAGGGATGTTCAGTTGTACCGAAGCACATGCTCTGCTCATGCCCTTTGCCGCAAGCTATGACCAGATCGCCTTGCTCCGCCATTTGGCAAGCAAGGTAAATTGCCTCGCCGCGGTCGGGTACTCTTATAAAACTTTGCCCCTCGACGCCGCCCTGCGCCAGGCAGCCTTGCGCCATCATCTCGAGGATGTCGTCCAACGACTCGGTCCGCGGGTCTTCGGCTGTGAGAATAGTCACATCCGCCAGCTGTGCAGCCGTCTCCGCCATGAGTCGGCGTTTTTGCACATCGCGCAATCCCGCGCTGCCAAAAACAGCAATTAGACGCTTGCCGGCGGAAAGCATTTGTCGACCCGCTTGCAGCGCGCGCTTTAGCGCATTTGGCGTATGGGCAAAATCGACCAGTGCGGTGAAGTCCTGCCCCTCATCGATAGGCTCCATCCGCCCCGCTATCAATTCCACGGCTGCGACGCCCCGCCTGATTGCCTCCCATTCGACACCCAATCCGCGCGCGGCGCTGACCGCAGCCAAGGAATTTGAGATATTAAAGTCGCCCACCAACCGCATCGTAATCTGCTGATCATCGACTTTGAAGGACGTAGCGTTCGGTTGACGCCCAATGGCGGCCGCTTGAAAGTCAGCAGGATTTGCAATGCCGTACGTGACAACCTGATCAGGCGAGATCGCGGCGAAGAAGTTGGCCGAAGGGTCGTCGGCATTGATCACCGCTAACTTCTGCGCCTTCGACTTGCGAATGGATCGGCTCAACATCTCGAACATGACGGCTTTCGCGGCGCGGTAATTTTCCCAAGTGCCATGATAATCGAGATGCTCGTGCATAACGTTGGTCAGGACAGCTACATCGATATCTACGCCGTTCAGCCGGCCCTGCGCCAGGCCGTGGCTAGTCATTTCCAGTATGCAGTGTGTTACTCCTGCATCGACCATTTTCGCCAGGTAGGCTTGTACGCTCGGCGCGCCCGGCGTGGTAACGTGCAGGCCAGTGCTTGCCGTATCGTCGCCGAAGTCGGCTGATATCGTGCTTATGTAGCCGGCTCGGATATCGGGCGCGCATTTCAAGATGCTGTGAAGCAGGTGGCAGGTGGTGGTCTTGCCATCGGTGCCGGTTACGCCAATGACGACCAATTTGCGAGAGGGGAAATTGTGCCAAGCGGCGGCGAGATGGCCCAAGACCTGCTGCGCGTCTCTGACGCGAATGTACGGGACTGACAATTCGGGTTGATCAAGCTCGCCGACGATGGCGGCAGCGCCCGCTTGTATAGCTTGGGAAATGAATTGATGACCGTCAGTTGACAGGCCGGCGCGCGCTACAAATAGCCCGCCCGGTTGTAGCTCGCCGCTTGATTCGACGACGGGGGCTCGGATAACGGTGGAGAGGTCTCCGCTTGCCGACTGGATTTGATCGGCAGGAACCGCAGAAAGCAAATGCTCAAGAGTGACGGCCATGGCGTCCTCGATACAGAGGGTCACAATCTTATTCAAGCATCTTTGCGGGGCTATGACAAACGCAAACGCGCCGGATGCGATCCGACGCGCTTGAGATGTAACTGATATGAAGTTTCGAGCTAGTTCAAGCTGCGCGACAACTGGTTGAGCTGCGAACGGACGCTGCCATCAACCAGGCCGCCGGACCAACGCACCACCAGACCACCAAGAATCGAGGGGTCTACCGTGAATTCAGCCTCGTCGGCGCCAACTTCCGCCTGGACTTCCTTCTGTTCGGCTTCCGTCAAAGGCATGGCGCTGACTATTGCGACACTGCCGCTCAAGCCCTTGGCGCCTTCCGGCAGATCAGCGATGAAGCTGTTGACCAGCGACTTCTGCTTGGTCTTGCTGATACTGTCTTCCAGGATGCGACTGGCGACCGCCACCGAGATATTCAGCACCTGATCGCGCAAGTTGCCCAATTCCTGATTGCGCATGGCCACAGTCTCGGTCTGCGCGTCGTATTGGATTTTGGCTGCTTCTTGACGCGCGTCCTGCTCAATGGTCGCGGCGACATCTTCACCACGTCCGCGAGCCTCATCGATTACCTTCTGCGCCTCGCTGCGCGCCTGCGCCAGGATCTTGTCCGCCTCAGCCTCAGCGCTTTCGCGAGCCCGCGATGCAGCCGCCGCATCTTCCAATCCTTTGGCGATGCGATTGCGCCGCTGGCTCAGCACATTCACCAGTGGATCATAGATAAAGCGTGTCATCACGGTGTAAAGCACGATGAAGGCTATCAGCCAAATCAGCATCAAACCGGGGTTAATGCCCAAAGTATCAAGTACGCTCATAGGGTCCTCCCGTTTGTCTCTCGCACCGTTTAGCTGAGTACGAAGAGAATAATCAGCGAAACGACCAGCGCGTAAATTGCGACGGCTTCCGCGAAGGCGACGCCGAGGATCATGTTCGTCTGAATGGTCGGAGTGTGGTCGGGATTGCGTCCCATCGCCATTACTGCGCCGCCTACGGCCAGGCCGATGCCGATGCCGCCACCTGCAGCGCCAATCATCGCCAGGCCCGCGCCTATCGCTTTACCCAACAGAATCGTTGCTTGTGCATCCATTTAGAATTCCTCCAATTATGCTCTTGGTATGCTAGTGTGCTTCGGCATGGTCATGGTCATCATCGTGATGATGGCTGACCGTCGCCAGGTTCATAAAGATCGCGGTCAACAGGGCAAATACCAGCGCCTGAATGACACCGACGAAAAACTCCAGGATGAAGAAGGGCCATGGCAGGATCGGTATCAGGAAGCTCATGACAAAGAGCAGAATCGACCCGGCAAAGATATTGCCCAGAAGCCGGAAGCTGAACGAGAGAATCTTGGCGAAGTCACCAATAAGCTCAAGCAAGCCGACAGCTACATCAATACCGCCGAGCGGCGATTTGAATAGTGTGCCGAAGTTGAAGAACTTGGTCAGATAGCCGATGCCCAGCGCCTTGAAGCCGATGTACTGAATCATGACGAAGGCGATGATCGCCAGGGTAACGGTCATGTTCAAGTCAGTCGATGGGACGCGGACAAAGGGCAAGACGACCCAAGGCACAAGCTTGGCTTCTTCACTGCTTGGGTCCGGGTGCAGCGGGATGCCATGATCTTCACCCTCGGCATGTTCTACGTCGTCGCCGTGGGCGTCGTCATCCCATGGCACTGGTCCGACGCCGGTGTAACAACCGCGGTCGGCGCGCGCCTGCTTCTCCGCAACGCGGGCGTCCAGCACGTCGTCGCGCGCTGCTGTTGCCTCGTCCGACTCTACAGTTTCTTCTTCTGCGTGTTCATCGCCAGCCTCGTCGGCATGGTCGTCTTCCGAGTCTGCTTCGTCGCCGTGTTCCGCTTCGTATCGCGCGTAGGCAGCATTCTTAGTCAACTCCTGAAGAGCCGTCATTTTCGCGGCTTCAGCGTTGACTACAGCCGCTTCATCCGCCGCCGCCTCGTCCGCCGGGCTGATCCAGTCGCACTGTCCATTGACGTACGAAATACCGAGGAAACCCTGGTAAATCTCATAGCCGTCAGTGGTGATCACCTTGTATTCGTCCGCCACAGGATCATACTTTTCCTTGACGTGGGGATGGATGAAACCGATGGTGTCGACACCGGGCACGAGCTCCATCCAGTTGGCGAGCAGCACGATCAGGAAGATCGTCATGAACATATTGAAGATCAGGCGGAAGTGCCTGCCGCCGGCGATACCGCCGACGAAGCCCATCAGCCCCTCGAAGAGCATCTCGAACATGTTGTAGAAGCCACCCGGAGGAACTTCGTTGCCATCCTTGGGCCGGCGCCGCGAGACATACACCGCAAACAACAAGAGCACAATCCACACGATGACCGAACCGACAAAGGTGTTTGTCAGGCGGATATCGGTGAGCGGCACATTGTAGCCAGCAGGGAAATTTTCGCCGGGCAACTGGATGAAAGGAATGACGGGCGGCACACGAAGCGCGACGAACACACCTGCCAGGAACATCAGTAAAGCGACGAAACGGCGTTTCCCGTTCCAGAAACTATTCACTTATATCTTCCTCCTTCAGTCTAGCGGCGCCTTGCAGCTGCCTGGCTTTGTATCGCGTAAACCAAAAAAGAAGCGCGAGATTCAGCGGGACACTCGCCAGCAGCATCAAGAAGATGAATGTTGGGCGCGTCCCTAATGCTTCATCCAAAGCCAAGCCAAGCAATAGTGTTCCTAAGATGACAAGCAGAACCAAACAGCCTACTTGTCCAACCACCCCTGCTACCAGACCGTATGTAGACAGGGGATTGTTATTCGGTTCCATTTATTGCATGTCTTATCATTTACAATTTTCTTGCCCACCCACACTGCGGATAGACTTCGAGAAGTTTATCACAATCAAATTTGAATCGCTACGGCAATTATAGGCCGCCGGCGCCTAATGTCGCCCATTCATAAATCGGCGTTACCGCGATTGTGCCCAGCAGGATAACCACCAGCGCGGTTATGCCCAGCGACCACGCGTATGCTCGTGGAATGGCGATGGGCACATCATCATCTGGACCGACATCGACATACATAACTTTGATAACCACCAGGTAATAATAGAGCGCGATGATGGCGTTGGTGACGGCGATCAGCGCCAAGCCCACCAGGTTGGCATTGACCGCCGCCTGGAACAAGAAGAACTTGCCGAAGAAACCAGCCGTTGGCGGAATCCCGCCCAGCGAGAGCAAGCCGATGGTGATGAAAAGCGCCAGCCAGGGACTGCGGCGGTTTAAGCCGGCCAGGTCACTGATCTCTTCGGTGTCGGTCGCTGAGATAAACCAGATTACAGCGCCGAAGACCAGCAAGTTCGTGAAGACGTACATGAACATATAAAATGAGACTGATGCCACCGCCAGGCTGTCGTTCGCGCCTTGCAGGGCGACCACGCCGATGAGCGTATATCCAGCCTGCGCGATAGACGAATAAGCCAGCAGGCGCTTTATATTGCTCTGACGCAAAGCTACGACATTGCCCAGCGTCATACTAACGATTGAAATCACGATCAGCAAGTTGACCCAGAAATCTTGTATGATGACGCCGCCAACAACCAGGTCGACCGGGAAGACAGCGGTAAAAAAGCGCAGCAGCAGAGCGAAACTGGCCGCCTTGCTTGTTACGCTGACGAAAGCCGTAACGGGCGTGGGAGCGCCTTCGTAGACATCGGGCGTCCAGAAATGGAAGGGCACGGCGCTGATTTTGAAGCCGAAGCCAACCACCACCATCACCAGCGCGGTCATAACGGCGATGACGCTATCACCTATGCCGTTAGTCATGGCAGCGGCGATACCACTGAGGTTGGTCGTGCCGGCGAATCCATAGAGCAAGCTGAAACCGAAAAGCATTATCGCCGAAGCGAATGCGCCGTATAGAAAATACTTCATGCCGCTCTCCGCCGAACGCTTGTCACCGCGTCCGAAGCTCGCCAGCATATAAAGCGGAATCGACAAGGTCTCGAGCGCGACAAAGACCAGAATCAAGTCGCTTGCGCTCGACATCATGACGCCACCAAGCGTGGCGATTATTACGATCAGATAGAATTCGCCCTTATCGCCGACGACTTTGTCTCCCGTCGCCATCAAGCAGGTAACTGCTCCCGCGAGCAGCAGCATGACTTTGAAGATCTGCGAAAGCGGGTCGTAATTGACCATGCCGCCCCAGAGCAGCGTACCGCTTTCGAATAGAGCCGGATCGGGCAGCCAGATCAGGGGCACTAAAGCCAGCAGAGCCATGCCAACAGCGGAGATGAAAACGACATTGCGGCGCGCAACAGGCGAACCATAGATATCGGCGAACAGCACGATGATCGCCAGCGTGGTCAAGCCGATCTCCGGCAAGACGGATGGCAGCTGTGCCCAGAGATCAAATTCCATCTAGCCACCTCCCAACAAGGCGATAAGGGGTCGAATGCCGGATTCGATCATCGGCGCCATGATCGGCGGATACAAGCCGATGATAATTAGCGGCGCGCCAAGAATAATCAGAACGATGCGGTCGGTCATCTCGATATTGCCGACATCAGGGTAGCGCTCGGCGTCAAACTCGCCAAAGAAGACCTGCCCGGCCACACGCAGCACGTAGGCAGCGGTTATGACAATGCCCAGCGCCGCGACGATAACGATGACGCTGTAATAATTGCTGAGCTGAAACGCGCCGATCTGAAGTGTGATTTGCTCCGACGCCGACCACATGCCTTGGAAAATGGGAAATTCGGCGATGAAGCCGCTCAAGCCGGGCATGCCCATGCTGGCCAAACCGCCAACGACAAAGGCGACGCCGACCCAGGGCATCACCTTGATGAAGCCGCCCAGACTCGGGATATCACGTGTATGCGAGCGGTCATAGACCATGCCGACGACGCCGAAGAAGAGAGCCGTCATCGCGCCGTGACTGAACATTTGAATGCCGGCGCCGGTCATACCGGTCAGATTCATAGTCGCCCAACCCATGCTTACCAAGCCCATATGGCTGACCGAGGAGAAACCGATGACGTATTTGAAGTCGCGTTGGCGGAAGGCGATTAATGCGCCGTAGACCACGTTGATAAGCGTCAGAAAAACGATCCAGGGCAGATGAGTATCAGCGCCGTCAGGCAGCAGCTGCACACCCGCGCGCAAGGCGGCGAACGCGCCGACCTTCATCAAAACGCCGGCGTGAATCATCGAGACGGCGGTGGGCGCGGCAACGTGCCCGTCGGGCGACCAGTTGTGGAAGGGGAAGACGCCTGCCAAGACCCCAAAGCCCATGAACATAAAGGGGAACCAGAATCGCGCGAAGCTCAAGCCCTCTATGCCCAGAACCTCGATAGCGTAGGCGCCATTTTCCGCCGCCAGCGTAAGCTGTAAGATGCTCCAACTATAGGGACCGCTATCGGCAGGCAGCAGGCCACTAGACAGGGCGGCTTGAAAGACATCAGCGCCACTGCCGGTGAAATAAGCGCCAGCAGCGAAGTACATGGCAACGGCGGCAACCAGCGCAAAAACCGAGCCAACCAGAATGTACAAGGTCAGCTTCATGGCAGCGTATTCGCGCAGCTTTACCCAGCCCCAGCCAGCGATGAGCAAATACATGGGGAAGATTGCCAACTCATAAAAGAAAAAGAGCATAAAGAGATCGACGGCGATGAAGACCCCGTAGACACCGGCAACGAGAAACATGAAGAATGCCATGAATTCGCGCATGCGATCCTGGATATTCCAGGAGATCAACACACCGGCGACCGCGACCATACCCGTGAGCAAGACCATCGGCGCGGAGACGCCATCGACGCCAACGTGATAGGCGATGCCGAGAGACTCAACCCATACGATGCGCTGTTCAAAGGCGAGCGCGTCGGCAAACATCTGCGCGCCGCTGAGCTCGGCGCCGGAGTCAAGCATCGCCCTCTGTGTTTCAATCAGGCCGCCGTCCGTTTTGACGAAGTTGTCGTAGCCGAAGAAGACGGCAAGTGAGAGCGCCAAGACTGCGGCAGCAGCAGTGACGCCTACGCCGCGAACCAGATCGCGATTCTTGCCATCGAGGAAGAGGATGACCACACCCGCAATGATCGGGATGAAAATGATCGCAGTGAGAATGGAGAATCCCGTTGCTTCCATACAAGCAATCCTAGCTCGCCAGGCCGGCGAATATGGACGAAACCGTCGTATTGATCAACGGCAGTATCCAGTTGGGATAAACGCCGGTCAATAGCATGAGAACAATAAGCGGCGCCATGCCGAGCAATTCGGCCGGCGTCAGTTCCAGGCTGTAATCGCGCCAGCGCATATTAAAGGGACCGTGCAAGACCGCGCGTATGCCCTTGAGAATGTAGCCGCCGGTGAAAAGCAAGCCAATCATGGCGATGGCCGTCAGCGCCGTGAAGACGGGCCAGGAACCTCGTACAATAAGGAACTCACTGACAAAGCCGTTCAAGCCGGGCAGACCCAGGCTGGCGAAACTGGTGAAGAGCAAGATCGCGCCCATGACCGGCGCCTTGACCCAAAGCCCGCCGTAATCCGAAAGCTCGCGGGTATGCGTCTTGTGATATAGAGCGCCAGCGAGCAAAAACATTCCCGCCGAGCTAAGCCCGTGATTAAACATCTGCAGGACGGTGCCGTTAGTGGCGAGGATGGCAGTTTGAACATCAGCCGCCGGATTTGTTCCCGTCCAGATTTGGGCGTAGGTCTGCGCCATGACGGCGATGCCGATGCCGACGAAACCCATGTGATTGACGGAGCTGTAGGCGACCAGTCGCTTGATATCAGTTTGGCCAAAAGCGGCGAAAGCGCCAAGCACAATGCCGACAACGGATAGAATGGCGAATAGTGTAGCCACGTTGACACCGATGATGACGACTTCTGTCAGCCAGACATCGGGGAAAAGCGGAATGACCAGACGAATAAATCCATAAGCGCCCAGCTTCAGCATGATGCCGGCCAGCAGCATCGAGCCGGCGGTCGGCGCTTCACCGTGGGCGTCCGGCAGCCAGGTGTGGAAGGGCCAGATCGGCACCTTGATGCTGAAGGCGACGAAGAAGCCGGCGAAGGCCAGCGCCTTAACCGTGCTGACGTCAACGCCTAGCAGCGCTTCGCCTTGCCGGAAGAGGGGCCATATCTCGGTTAATTCCGCCATGTTATAGGTGCCGCTGGACCAGCCGATAAGCTGTGTCGCCAGCAGCATACCGAGCGTACCGCCGAAGGAGTAAATCATGAACTTGGTGGAGGCGTAGAAGCGTCCGCTAAATTTGACGCCGGCTTTGGGCATGCTGCCCCATTGATTGATGAGGAAGTACATGGGCACAAGCGTCAACTCGTAGAAGAGGAAGAAGACCATCAGATCCATGGCCACGAAGACACCCATGCTGCCGGTCTCGAAGAGGAGCAGAAGCGCCAAATGCATATTTGAGCGGTCTTCGATATTCCAGCTGGCCAGGATCGCCAGAGGAGTCAAGATGCCGGTGAGCAAGACCATGACCACGCTGATGCCGTCAATACCGAGCGTCCAGCGGGCGCCGAGCGCCTCAAACCAGGGACTGTCTTGCGTGACTATGAATTGATCATCGCCGATTGTCTTGCCCGCGCCTTGATACTCCAGGAACACAGCGATAGATACCAGCGCCAGCAGGAGCGACAAGGTCAGCGCGACCCAGCGTCCGACCTGTTTGCTGGGACCCAGCGAGGCAAGCGACGCGACGACAAAGGCGCTAAGCGCCGGACCAAAGACCAGAACCGAGAGCGCGTCTATCCCAAAAACATCGAACATGAATGCGTCTCCCTATTGCGCCAAGGCCGCGCCCGAGGACAAGACCAGCACGATGCCGATCAGCACCGCCGCCGCCAAGACCAGGAGCATATACTGCTGTACGCGCCCGGTCTGCATCCGCCGCAGCCAGCCGCCGAAATTGAATATCGCAATGGGAATGCCATCGCCAACGCCATCAATCAGCCAGAGATTCAAGACTTTGATAAGATCGCCCAGCCAAGTGAATACACGCGCGATCACATGCAATAATGCATCAATGATACCGCGGTCGAGGAAGGTGATAACTTGTACGCCGAGCCACTGTGAAGGCTTGACGAAGACTTGAGCATAGATGTCATCGAGGTAGTAACGATTCTTGAACAGGGTGTGCAGCGGACCGAGACTTGCTACGAGTGGATCCTTCTGCCCGGTCTTTAGCGGCTTGCGCCAATACACCATATAACCCAGCCACAATCCTAGCAGCGCGACAAAGAACGATGTCGCGACAGGCACGATATTGAAGGGCGGCGCATGCGGATGATAGTCCGGCAGTGAAGCATAGGCCGCGGTCGCCTCGGGCAGGGGCAGCGCTTCGATCACAAGATGATGAAAGGTATTGTGCTCGGGCGAGAATATCGGACCCAGGACCGGAAAGTCGGTCGGTACACCGACGAAACCGGCGACGATTGCGAATAGCGCCAGAATCAACAGCGGCAACGTCATCGTGAAACTGACGATGCCCTGCCCCAGGTTGGCGTGTCCAGCAGCTTCGGAGCGTGGCTCACCAGCGAAGGTCAGCGAAATCTGCCGCATGGTATAGAAAGCGGTCATGAAAGCAGCCAGCGCCAGCATTATAAATACCAGAGCGTGGGCGCCGCTGCCGTACTGCTCGATGCCAAGCCAGGCATCCGCCAGGATCTCGTCCTTCGACCAGAAACCAGCGGTGATGAGGGGCAAGCCGGAGAGTGACAGCCCGCCGATCAGGAATGTCCAGAATGTGACCGGCATGGTCTTGCGCAAGCCGCCCATGTTCATCATGTCTTGCGGGTCGAAATGATGAACATGGTCATCGTGGCCATGGGCGCCGTGCTCGCGCGCATGGTGCTCACCGTGCTCCATGCCATGGATGACCGAGCCAGCCGCCATGAACAGCAGCGCCTTGAAAAAGCCATGTGTGATGAGATGGAAGGCGGCTGCGACATAAGCGCCGATGCCCAGCGCCGCCATCATAAAGCCGAGCTGCGAAATGGTCGAGTAGGCCAGCACCGCCTTGACATCGTTTTGCGCCACCGCCATGGTCGCGGCGAACAGCGCCGTGAATGCGCCGACCACCGCCATGAATGCCAGCGGTTCGGTCAAGATGCCGTGATGCGGATCACCACCGGCGGCGAAAAGCGGATAAAGACGAATGAGAGAAAAGATGCCGGCCGAGACCATCGCCGCCGCGTGAATCATGGCGCTGACGGGCGTCGGACCTTCCATGGCATCCGGCAGCCAGACGTGCAGCGGGAATTGCGCCGACTTGCCGACGGTGCCGATGATGAGGAAGATGCCGATGATACTCGCCGCGCTCACAGTCCAGCCGCCCAGGATTATCGGCGCTGTAGTCGCAAGCAGGTCGAGCGTCTCGGGGTTGTACATGATTTCGCGGAAGCTGAGCGTACCGGTGATGCTGTAAAGATAAGCGATGCCGAGCAGCATAATGACATCGGCGATTCGTGTGGTGGTGAAGGCTTTGATGGCTGCCTTGTAAGCGCTTTCTTTCTCGAACCAGAAGCCAATGAGCATATATGAACAGACGCCCATGATTTCCCAGCCGACGAAGAGCAGCAGCACATTGTCCGCCACCACCAGCGTCAGCATGGCGCCGGCGAAGAGCGAAATCAGTGCGAAGAAACGCGCCTGCCGCGGGTCGTGCGCCATATAGCCGATGGAATAGATGAAGATCATGAGAACGGCAATTGGCACCATGACGAGCATGATGACCGTTGCCGGGTCAATCAAGACCCCCATATGAAAGACTGAGTCGCCGGTGTTCATCCAGGCGATGCTGTTGACCAGCGCCTCCGGCCCGATATGGTGCAACTGAGACGCGTTATATAAGGTCTGCCAGCTTATCAAGAGCGCGGCGATTACGCCTGCCAGGCCGACCAGTACGCTTATGACGCGACTGTAGGGGCGCACCACCGGCACCAGCATACCGTCGTAATCCGGATGATGTCCGCCGTATTCGTGATGGTCGGTGGCCGGAACCAGCTTCGACTTATTCGTGACCAGCGTAATGATCAGAAAAGCCAGCAACGGTCCAGCCGGAATCAGCCATGGCAGTGCATTCGGATCGTTGAAGAAATCCATAGCGGTCCTTATCCTTGTAACGCGACGGCTTCTTCGGGAATCACCGAACGCCGATTGCGATAAACCGTTATGATAATTGCCAAGCCGACCGCCGCCTCAGCCGCAGCTACGATCAAGACAAACGCAGTGAAGGCATAACCGTTGAGCAGCAGATCGGTGTTCGTCTCGCCATAGCGCCAGAATGCGACCAGATTGATATTGACTGCGTTGAGCATCAGTTCAACGCTCATCAGGATTGCGACAGCGTTACGGCGCGCCAAGACACCGAAGACGCCGATTGAGAACAGGGCTGCGGCAACCGCCAGATACATCCAGAGAGGTACCATGTTCATCATCCTCCCTTAGCCTTGTCGTCGCGGGCGATGAAGATCGCGCCGATCATCGCGGCTGTAAGCAAGACCGATGCCAGCATGAAGGGCACCACATAGCCGTTTTCGTCGACCAAGGCAGCGCCCAGGTCGCGCGTTGTCGCCACATATTGCGGCGCTGAGTCCGGCAAGTGACCGCCAAAAATCGGTACCGTTACGCCGAAAAGAAGAATCAAGAATAGCAGCAGCGCTCCTATGAAACTCGGCAGGGTACGGACATAGCGCCCTTTTATGCGCGTCACGCTGCGGGTCAACATGACGGCGAAAGTGATCAGAATCGCGATGGCGCCGATATATACCAGTATCTGCACCGCCGCGAGAAAGGGCGCGCTCAACAAGATAAAGTAACCGGCAACACCGAATAGGCTGACCATCAGCCAGATCGTGCCACGAAACAAGTTGCGAGTCGTCACGACGCCGACGCCGCCGCCCAAAGTAAAGATTGTGAAGACGACGAATCCAATTGTGACTGCGTTGAGTTCCATATCGCCAATCCCCCTATTCCGCCGCCTGCGCCAAGGATGCGCGCGCAGCCCGCGCCGCCATCGTTTCACGGCGAGCGTCTTGCCCGCGTTTGCGCAGAATGCCCAGCAGGTAGATGATCATCGCGCCGTTAATCAGGAGGAGAACAATCACTGTTGGCAGCAGGTCGCTGAAGCTAGCGCCGACAAAATCGCGCGGAGAAAAGCCCAGTTCTTGCATCACCTTTAGCGCCAGCGAAATGAAGATGAGATTCGCTATCGACAGCGGCACCAGGAACTTCCAGTTGAAATCCATGATTTGATCGATGCGCAGGCGCGGAACTGTATTGCGCAGCCAGAGCGTCGTGAGATAAATCAAGCCGCCCTTCGCGCCAAGCCAGGCAAAAGCAATCAGCGGCGATTCGTAATAAAGCGGCCCCAACCAGCCGCCGAAAAATAGCAGCGCCATCAGGATGCCGTTGGTGAAAACGTGCAGGAATTCAGCGGCGAAAAACATGCCGAACTTCATGCCGGAGTATTCAATATTGAAGCCGGCCACCAGCTCGGATTCCGCTTCGATAAGGTCGAAGGGCGCGCGCCCGGTTTCGGCTTGCGAGGAGATGTAGAATATCACGAATGCCAGCGGCGACAGCACCACGAACCACATGCCGGTCTGCGCATTGACGATATCCAGCAGGCTCATGCTGCCGGCCAACAGCACAGGCACCAGCAGAGCAAATACCAGCGGCACTTCGTAACTGACCAGCAAGGACACTACACGGAAGGCGCCGAGCAGAGCGTATTTATTGTTGCTGGCCCAGCCCGCCACCATGATCGCGAGCGTACCGAAAGAAGCCACCGCCACAAAAAACAGCGCGCCAATCTCCAGGTCGACGCCGTAGTGGAAGGGTGTGAAGGGCACGACCGCCCAAAGTAAAACGACAGATGCAAATGAGACCAGCGGCGCAGCATTGTACAAGACTCGATCTGCGGCCGTCGGCGTGATGTCTTCTTTGCCCAGCAGCTTGAGCAAATCCGCGAAGGTTTGCATCAAACCGATAGGACCGACTCGATTTGGTCCAATGCGATCCTGAATGCGGGCGGCCACCTTGCGCTCAATCCAGATTAGAAGAATAACAGTTAGAAGCGGGACGCCGCTAACCAGCAAGACACCGACCAGCAAGGACAAGAACTGCGCCAGACCGGCATCGGCGCCGGACTCCGCCAACAATTGGCATAAGCCCGTACAATATTGGTCCATAGTCGTCTCCCGCTCGCGTCAGCTCGTGCCTATTTCCAATCCAGCGCGTTCTTCTTCCAAGCGTAAAAGAGCGCGTCTGTCAGCAGAAAGATGAACAGAAAACCGGCGACGAAACCGAATAAACTCATCTCGTTATACGCGACCGCCCAAGGGAAAAGAAATACCATTTCGACATCAAATACCAGAAATATCAGACCGTAAATATAGTACTGCACCCGAAACTGCACCCATGTATCGCCAATGGTTTCGACGCCACATTCATAAGTGGAGCTCTTGAGCACGTTCGGTTTCCGCGGGCGGAAGATCCAGGCAATGACGATCGGCAGCGCCGGAAACACGGGCGCCATCACAGCAAACAAGCCGATAAAAGCCCATTCGTTTAGTACGTTCATCGGAGCTGCATCCTAGAATTTGCTATCCGACAGCCATGCTCGGCAGGTCAATCGTCCCGAATTCTCGCGATTCAGCCGACATCTTCATCGGGATCTTGGTACATAAGCCATGCCGACATCATGGTGTTTGCGCCATTTATCACAAACGAAATAAGTATATCAGCAGGGTATTGGTTATGCAACGGACTTTTGGCTTCCGCTTTTCGCTTTGAAGCAGGCATTCTAGCATAGCGGTTTTGCCATTCATACACCGATGATGCGCCAAATGCCTTTACCGTAATGGCAGTGGAAACTGGCACTAGGAATGGCTGTCAAGCTATCCCAAAATGACCTCATGACTGATTCAGCATCATCGGCGCTTACTGAAAACCTGGCAAGCCGAATTCCCGTCGCAGAGTGGGACTCATACGTCCGGGCAGATGCGCGCGCGCATCTTTTGCAGCTATCGGGCTGGGGCGCGTTAAAAGCGCGTTTCGGCTGGGAGGCGCAGATTGTGGCACTGAGCGACGACGCCGGGATTAGGGCCGGCGCCTTGGTCTTGCTCAAGCGTCTGCCACTCAACGCCGGCAAACTGGCATACGTGCCGATGGGTGGCTACGCGACTGATCCGACGCAATATGCGCCCTTGTGGCAAGCGATACGCCGCGAAACCGGCGCCGCCTTTCTGAAACTCGAACCGGGCCACTTCCCCGTCGGAGAGGAGCCGGATCTAGCCGGCATGGGATTTCAGCCGAGCCCGCAGACGATTCAGCCGGCGACGACCCTTATCATTGACATCGGCGGCGGCGATGAGGCGATGTTACGGCGGATGAATCAGGGCACGAGACGCAAGATCCGCAAGAGCCGGGCAAGCGGTATTGTGTATAAGGAAGGCGAACGCGCTGACTTGCCTGAATTCAACAGGCTCATGCAGCGGACGGGCGAGCGCAATGCCTTTGGTGTGCACAGCGCCGCCTACTTTGAGTCGGTTTACGATCTGTTCATACCGCAGAATGGGACGCTGCTGCTGGCGATGCACGAGAGCGAGCTTCTGGCGGCGATCATGGTATTCGCCGTGGGCGATACCGCCTGGTATCTTTATGGCGCGTCGTCGCGGGCGAAAGGCAATCTCTACGCCACCTACGGCATTCAATGGGCGGCGATACAATGGGCGAAGGCGCGCGGCTGCCGTTATTATGATCTTTGGGGTGTGCCGGACCAGGACGAGGCGACGCTGGAAGCCGAGTTCAAAAACAGAAACGACGGGCTCTGGGGAGTCTATGGTTTCAAGCGGGGTTGGGGCGGCGAGATTCGACGCTCCATGGGCGCCTGGGACCTGGTTTGGAATCCCGTGTTATATGCCGCCTATCGCGCCGCCTTGAAACTTGGGCGCTAGCTGTGGGAAGGATGCCGACCATCCTTAGAATTCACGAGATTGTTCAGCGTGATGACTGGAACGGCAGTCTAAGGGAACTGCCCTATGCCCATATCCTGCAGACTTGGGAGTGGGGCGAATTCAAGCGCGAAACCGGCGGCTGGACTCCGCAGCGACTGGCTTTCGAGCACGACGGACGGATCGTGGCGATGACAAGCCTGGCAACCCGATCGATGGGTCCGCTGAAGGTCATGGTCGTCAGCAAAGGGCCGGTGCTGGATTACGGCGATATCGACTTGGCGCGGGCGGTTCTTGAGGAACTGGAGCAGCGGGCGCAACGCTTCGGCGTCGTCTGGCTCAAAATCGACCCTGACGTCATCACCGCAACCGGCTTGCCCAATAGCGCCGACGACCGTAGCAATGAGAGCGGCAGCAACGCGTGCGCTTTGCTCGAAACGCGAGGCTGGCGCTTTTCAGCGTCCCAGGTGCAATTCCGCAACACGCTGACGATAGACTTAAGCCGCAGCGAAGACGAGTTGCTGGCTGCTCTAAGCGGCAACACGCGCCGCAAGGTACGCATCGCCGAGAAGAAGGGTGTCAAGGTCCGCGCCGCAACAATGGGGGATCTTCCCCTGCTCTATCGACTTTATCGCGTCACCGGCGAGCGGGACAAGTTCTTGATTCGACCCTTCGATTATTATCAACGCGCCTGGCGGGAATTCATGTCAGCCGGGCTGGCCCATGGGCTGATCGCTGAATACGACGGTACTGCCATCGCCCACGTCATCTTGTTTCATTTCGGGCGCAAGTGTTGGTATTTCTATGGCGCGTCGTCCAACGAAGAACGCGAGCGCATGCCAAACTATGCCTTGCAATGGGCAGCGATCAAGTGGGCAAAGGCGCAGGGCTATGCCGTCTACGATATGTGGGGCGCGCCTGACGACTTTGACGAAAGTGACGTTCTATGGGGCGTTTATCAATTCAAGCGCGGCTTTCGCGGGCAACTCGTGAGACACATCGGCGCTTGGGATTTTGCGCCGCAGCCCTGGCTATATCATACTTACGCCAGCGCCATGCCTCGCTTGCTGAGCCTGATGAGACACTAGGAGACAATCGATGGATGCCAATTCGCTGATCAGACACTATAGTCAAGAAGGATACGTCGTGGTTCCCGCGGTGTTTTCGTCGGCGGAGATTGACTTCATCCGAGGTCACTTTATGGCGCTGAACGCGGCCGGACACGGCTACGACGGGGACAATCCCTCGCTGATGGGCGATGATGACCCATTGAAAGCCTATCCGCGCATCATACACCCGCATCGTTTCGACCAGTATTCCTTGCAATGGCTGCTGGACGACCGATTGCGCGAATGGACGACCGACTTGCTCGGGCGAGAGCCATACGCTGCCCAGACCATGTTCTACTTCAAGCCACCGGGCGCGCGCGGGCAAGCGCTGCATCAGGATCAAACGCCGTTGAGGGTGCAACCGGGGACGTGCCTGGCAGCCTGGATGGCGGTCGACGACTGTGACGAAGAGAACGGCTGTCTGCAGATCGTGCCGCGGACGCATGACTTGCCGCGCTTGTGCACAGTCGATGCCGATACATCGCTGAGTTTTAGCGCCAGCACCGTGCCAATTCCGCCCGGCAGCCAACCCGTGTCAGTAATTATGCAACCCGGCGACATAGTCTTTTTCAACGGCCAAGTGATCCACGGCAGTACGCCCAATACCAGCGCGACCAGCTTCCGCCGCGCGCTCATCGCACATTACGTCGTTGGCGAGGCGGAGAAGGTTGCCGAGTTTTATCACCCGCTGTTGAACTTTGATGGCGACGAGGTTGAGCTGGCGGCGAGCGAAAAAGGCGGACCCTGCGGCGTATTCGTAGACGACGACGTCTCGGCCGTTGAGATGGTCGATCCCGCGTAGATGTCAACTAGTCTGAAACAGTAAATAGCGACCCACTGCCACGTCCGTTGACCTCCGGGAAGTAAAGTTCTTGCGCCGCCGGTGGTATCACTTTGTATTCGCCTGCGATGGATGGACGGATAGTATAGACGTACTCGTAAACGCCAGCCGGCAGGGTATTGGCATAGATCACCGCTTTCTCATCGCGGAATTCAACTTGATCAAAGAACCACCAGCCCCAACCCTGCTCCCGCGGGTCAACAAGCGCTCCGCCCGGCAGCGCGCCCAGTTGCGGGCTTATCGTCAAGTCGGGATTAATCGCTTCTGCGCCGGCCGGGAAGAAATCTTCGATCACGACGTAGCGCAGCGTATTTGGCGCGGTAATCCGCAATCGCACCTGGACGACATCGCCCACGGCCGCCCCGATTATTTCAGAACGCGACTCATCGTCAAGCAGTGTGTACGACCGTGAAATTTCGATGCCGCGGCTCAATGACTTGACCTGGTGTACTGGAAGATCAAGTTTCAGATGCGCTGTGTAATAGAGCGCGCCGTCGCCTTGCCCGCGCTCGATTTCGACAATGTTGCTATCGCGCTGCATCAGGTCGGTAAGATCGACGCTCAGTTCATCGCTTGACTGCGCATTTTGGGGCAGCGCCACGTCTCTCAGTTTTTCGACGCCATTGACGGCGACGCTATAGATGTAGTCTGGTTCAAGTTCACCGCTGACGAGCATCCAGTTGGTCAAGGCGATCAGCGACCAGGTATTCTCCTGTCGTGATTGCCAATGACCGCGCCCTTCGCGCGCGCTGACCAGATGCCTGACGATATTCGGCAGCAGGTCGCTCTCCGGCCGCAGTTTCACCAGCGCATTCAAAACCAGCGCCGTTGAGCGGATATCGGAAGACCAGTTCAACCGGTCTTCATATGTTTCTTCAAAGAAGATGCCACTGGCGCGGGTGACGGCCCGATTGACCATAACTTGAGTCAGCGTATCCAGCCGCAGACGATCATCCGGATTGATGAGATGCACCGCCTGCGCCAAATAGGCGATCGCGTCAAGATTCATGCGTTCGTGACTTTCGAACAGTGTAGCACTGCGCGCGACATCGGGCGCGCCAGACCTGGCCAGCGCATATAGGACGAAGGCTTGCCGATTCAGCCGCCACGGCTCGATGTTTAGCGATGGTGTGATGAGCCGCTGCGAGAGGAAACGCTGGGCGCGCCGTATGACATTCTCGTCGACGGGGTACGCTTGCTGTTGCGCCTCCGCCAAGCCGATCAATGCGTAGGCAGTCGTCAGCTCATCCGCCTCTGTATAAGAGCACCAGCTCCAGCCGCCGTTGGCGAGTTGCCGCGCATATAGCGTTTGCAAGCCTTCGGATACCAACTCGTCCAGCTTGGTCTTCAGCGCAGCTTGCGCCAGATTCAACTCATTCAAGGCGCGGTAGGCGACGATATTGGGCAGGAAGCGACTGACAATTGTGGACGCGCATTCGCGGAAGCGTGTTGTTTCCGCTTCCATAAAGTTCAGGCTCTCGTTAGTCACGCCGGCCAGAGACTTGTCGATGCGAATACTGAGGTTCCCGGCGTTCACATCTATGTCCCGCGGCAGCAAGACAGCTTCAACCCGCGAGCCGGCCTCACGGAGCATGCCGGCCGTGCCAGCCGTCTCCGGTACTTGGTAGCGATAGACCGGCAGCGCGCCGTCGCTATCGGCGCTGACGGGGGAAATGCTGGCGTCGGAGAAGGCATCATCCGCGCTGCGCACGACGAAGTAGGGCGCGACCGAATCTACGTCCGCCACCGTCGCTTGCCAACTGACGCGCTGACGCCCATCCGCAGGTATCATCACTTCGTGGACCAAATCTGAGCCAGCGGCCAGAGCCAAGCCGGCGGTGTTCTCGATCGAGACACTCGCGGCGATATCGTTTCCAGTGTTGTTGTTGACGACAGCCGACAGCTGCGCCTTGTCGCCTACGACGAAAAATCGTGGAGTAACAGGCCGGATCAGCAAGGGGCGCGTGCTAAGAAGATCGAAAGTCTCTTCGCCTACTAGAAGTCGCCCGTCTCGTCCCTCGGTCAAGGCGCGCGCATCCAGCCGCCAGGTCGTCAGATTATCCGGCAGCCGCACATTTACCGTCGCTTGGCCGGCAATGTCCGTAAGCACGGACGCATTCCAGTAAGCCGTATCGACGAATTCCCCACGCAAGTCAAGGACCCCGGCCTCAAACAGGCCGCCACCTCCGCCCTTTTGAGCAGACAGTTTGGCAGTGACGGCATCAGCGTTGACGACAAGCGAGCTAGATGTGCGGACGCTCAGCGCTTGCGGACCGTAGAAGGCCTCGAGCAGTCCGTCGCTATTGCGCTCCGCCACGGACAGAGCCGCCAAATCCGTCACGCCAATACCGAGTTCCGCCACAACGGGATCGCCTTGGAAGTCGGTCACGCGCAGGCGATATTCGACATCTTCTTGCGGCGCGGCGATATCTCTATCAGCGCTGATGTCGATACTCAGCGCTTTCTGCTCGATATCAACCAATAGCTGTGTCATGCCCAGGCGCCAGGCAGCGGTCGCCTTCTCCTCGACGGCCGGCTTGACGAGGAATACGTTGACATAGATGTTGGGCGCATGCCGCGGCAAAATTTCGAATTCGTAGATATGCGAATTGCTGGTCAGCGTGATTCGCTCGGCGCTCAATACATCACCGCGTTCGATGCTGATCAGCGCTTCAGACGGACCTTGAAACGGCGAGGCGATCAAGATTTTCGCGCTCTCGCCGATGTTGAGCGCCAGCTTGTCCGGCACAAGCTGCAGAGCGTTAGTGTTTTCCTGCCGCCAGCTCACATAATCGGGACTGGACACCCAAGAATAAGTAGCTGCGCGCACTTGATTGCCCGCCGAATCGCGCGCGAAGACAACGATCTTGAAGATGCCCCCGTTCGTTGGCTCATACACGAAACTGGCCTTGCCGTTCGCGCCGGTTGTCACGCTGCCGCTAGTGACCGGAATCTCTTCGACATCCCAGGTCCAGGCGGTCGCGCCGGTAGTTGGGTCTTGCTCCTGTACACTCGTCCAGCGCCGTTCAACCACCTCTACATCGAGATGCTGGTCGGCTATCGGCCGGCTATCCCAGTCGACCGCGATGAGATTAATTCGGTTATCTTCGCCGGCCCGGCTTACTGCGTTCTCCGCTCGCGCGCCTACGTAGATCAAACCTTGATGTACAACCAGACTGGAGCTGCCGTAAATCGTCTGGTCGGCTTCATCGCGAATTGACGCCTCCACACGCCACCGCTGGCTGCGCGCTTCGCCCGTCAGATCGCCGACAAGATCAAAGCCGGCATTGCCGTCTTCGTCGGTCGTCAAGCTGCCTTCGCTAATTACGCGGCCCAAGTCGAAGGCTTCGCCGCCTGTCTCATAGATGCTGAAATCGACAAAATCATAGCGGCCTTCGCCAATATAGTCGAATGCATAGGGCGTCGAATACACGACATATTCCGCTGCGGCATTCGATACGGGACCGCCAAAAAAGTAGCGCCCTTCCAATTCAAATGCGGCAGCCGCGCCCTGCGCGATTTCTGGCTGCTCGGTCGACAAGGACACCTGATATTCCGGCAGTCGATATTCGGCGACCAGGAATGTTATGCCGCCGCCTTCCTGGACGAATTCATCTTCAGTCGGTAGGCTAAGCGACAAGCTGTATACGCCGAGCGAGGCATCCGGCGCGATCTCAAATCTGTCATCGAAGGTACCAAAGTCGCTCAATGCCAGGTCGCGCTCATAGACGATTTCGCCCTGCGCATCGCGGATGGTAATTGGCGCCGTTTCATGGGGCGCCGGCATGTAAACCACATCATCCTTACGGCGGACGATACCGCGGAAATAGATGGGCTGCCCGCTGCGGTAGACCGGACGATCGGTGTACAGATAAGTTTGGTATGCGCGTGGCGACCAACTGAAGTCGTAGCCGAATTGCCAAGGTTCTGTCCCGTTTGACCAGCTGGTATGGCCTATGCCGAAGTGACCGGGCGTAGACAGAAGCGCGACATAGGGCGAGTAGAGATCGCGGTCATAGGGGATATCCACTTGTACCAGGCCGTTTTCGTCGGTGATTCCGCTGCCTGCGAGATCGCCTCCCGGACCATACACTGCGACGCTTTCGCCATCGATTGCCGCGCCTGAACGCACATCGACCGCCCAGATGGTCAAGCGATCGGTCGCCTGCTTGACCGTCAGCACGGCAGTGGCGACATTCAGAAAGTGTTTGCTCTGCCAGGCGATGCGGTCGTCTAGCTCGGGCGATTGCGCTTCGAGAAAGTAGACGCCTGGTTGCAGGCCGTCGTCTGGGAGCTGCGCTGCGCCTGCATCCTCTTCAGCTGCGGGTTCGATGAAGTATTCCTCGCCCAGCCCCTCCGCCACCCAGGCCGCCCTGCCATCGTCCAGCGTCGCCTGCCACCAGCGGACGCCATCTATGCAATGCGGACCTTCGGCCACTGTCATCTCATAGCCGTGATATAGAAGCTGCATGATTTCACCGTCAGGGGGTGATTGGCGAGCACGCAGAGGATCCGGAGTGGTCACGACACGGGCGACATCGCCGCCTCGCAGTCGAGATTCCGGCGCGCCAGGACAGGCCTCCGCAGCCGGTGTGCTGTCTTCACCCAGGGACAGCAATTCGTAGCGCGTGACATTCTCTGGCGATTTCGACTCGATACGCCAGCGCATGAGCAGATGATCTTCATCCGGGCTGAAATCATTGGCCGGATCGTAATACTGAGTATGCGTCAGGCTAGCGACAAAGTCACTCAGCGGCACGCGGCTGAGCGCGAGATCGATGGTTTCCAGGCCACGGTGATAAAGATATTGCTGGGTGGGCTGGCGATAGGCATTGTAGAAACCGACCGGCCCAGGCACATTCAAGCCTAGCTCTGGCGAGAGCGGCGCGGTCTCGAAACTAAAGAAAAGTGGCTTGGCGATGGCATTGCCAAAAATATCTTCCATGCCCGGCGCAATACGAACGGTATAGGTCGTAGACGGCTGCGCGACAAAGGAAACTGTATAGCGATTGCTCCATTCGCTGAAGTAAAAACGAGGCGGCAGCTCCGGCTCGGGTTCAATCTTGATGCGATTGGGCAAGGTCTCGATATTCATCGTCGATGCAAAGAATAACGAGAACCCGCCGCGAACTGCATTTTGCGCGCCATCAACCGGCTCCGTCGCGCTGATTGCAGGCGCGGATACCGTGTCGTAACGCCACGAGCCGCTGCCGGGTACATTGCTGAATCTGAGGTCCGGCAGTAGTTCAGACGAGAAGCCGGCCTCGTAGGCGGATTCCAATTGCAATCGTTTATCCGGCGTAAAGACAAAGCCCATACCATCATCTGCCCAGGCGAAATTCCCGCGGACTTCGGCGTTGCCTGCTGCCGGCAGAGCTCGCAGGTAGAAGGCCTTCTCGACTACGCTCTGGTCCAATGCTTGATTGAATCGCAGCTGTATTTTGGGGTCGAGGACAAGGTCAGGCGTAGCGGGCGGCGGAACAATTGATACCACTGAAGGAGCTGAGGTCTGAAATGACCAGGAAAATTCGCTACGCAGAATGGCGCCATCAACGGCCTTCAAGTCTCTGTCGATGGAAGCGATATAGGCGCTGTCGCTCTTTAAGGGCGACGCCGGTGTAAACTTATAGATTGCGCTATTGATCCACTCGCCTTGGCCGGCAACTGACGGAGACAATTCCAGCGGCTGCGGCAATACGTCAGTTTCAGTTGAAAGCGCCAAGGGGACAATCGGGCGGTCAAAAACGATGGTAATGGCGGAATCAGTCGCTACCGGTCCCGCTTCCGGGCTAGGCAAGACTTCTGACACCTGCAAGTAACCGACGGTCAAATAGCTCACGCTATAGGAATCGAGCAGATGCGCGCCGTCCAAAGCCTGCAAAGGAGGATTCACATCGAAGGTATACGAAGTCTCACGCTGGTAGTCTTCAGAAGGAGTGAAGGTCAAGCTGAATTGGTCGCAGCTCAGCTCACCATCAACAGCCGGCGACCAACTAAACGCCGCCTCCGCCGCCAGACAGTCGACGCGGCGATTGAAGAAAAGCGTGATCGCCTGACTTAAAGCAAGCGGACTCGAAGGCGCGGGCTGCGCGTCAAATACCTGCAGGAGCGCCACACGACTGCTCTGCGCGACATATTGCGGTATGCCAAGCGGGAGCAATAATGCGAGCAACAACAAGACAAAAACAAACTGTCGGCGCATGATCTCAGCCTCCTGATCTTGGACGTCTCAACCTAATTATAGTGTGTTATGCAGCGCCCAATACGCGATAAAGCCAACGCTTATCCTATGCTCGCCTGGAATTCAGGGAACACTTCGCCGAACCTAGCAAAGGCTTGATGCGCGCGGTCAATGACATCAGCAGCAGCGAACAAGCGCTCAAACTCGCGCAGTGAAGATTGTAGGTCTTTTTGACCTAGCTCGGCCGAAAGGAAGACGCGCTCACCGTAGTCGCCAAATTCCTGTATAACCCAGTCGTATTTGTAATAAGCCAGCGCGAGCCAATCGATCTGGTCGTCGCCGTAGCCCTTGAAGAAGACCGCCGTTTCTTTGCTCGAATGCCCGTCCAAGACAAAGAACATCAGATCGCGTTCCTTCGGCGCGATTACCGTCTCGTCCCAGTCGACGATCCGAATGAAACCCTTGCGGTCAATGATGATATTTGCGGTATGAATATCGGCATGGCAAAGCATAAATTGAGGCGGCTGAGCCGCCAGCAGCGCGCCTAAGGCCAGGTAGCGCCGCCGACAAGTCTCGATTTCACGTTCGCGCTCCCGCCATATTTGCGCCATGGCAGTGGCGGCTTCACCGCTGTATTCGGAGCGCGCCAGGACGTCTTCGACTTTTCTTAGCGTTGGCAGCCACTTGACGCCGAAGATCTCTCGCGGGACTGCTTTCTTCAGCTCCGGTCCCAGCGACGTCCCATGAATTCGGCGAAGAGTCTCACCCCAAGTACGCCATTGAGCCGAAGTAAGCGTCATGCCCCACTCGGATTTGCCATCGACGAATGGATATAGAATCAGAACATAGTCTTCAAAGGCGACAAGCAATTCGCCCGCGGCGTTTTCCAGCGGCGAGACAACCTGATTGATGCCCATGCGCTGCAATTCATGCGGGACGATCAAGGCAGCTTGCCGCGCGCCACCCTTTCGCAGCTTGAGAAAATAGTCGCCGGTTTCGGTGAAGACGCGATAGGCCCAGGCATGCTGATCGTTGCCTATAGGCAAGAAATCGAGCGCCAAGATCTTAAGTTCGTAATTCGACTCAAGTTGGCAAATAAGTGTTTCGTCCGCCAGATTCGGTTTTTCCAGCATGGGCTTCTTCTATAGGTCGATGTTCGATACACGCCGTTCGATCAGGTTCCACCTTTGGCCACGACAATGATACTCGGCTGGCAAAATATGACGATAGCCACTTGCGCCGCGGCAAAAAAAGACATTGCTAATATCGGCTTGGATGAGTCGAGTCATTCGGCAAACGCCACAATTCGTGGTATATAATATGTGCGAGATCATTCACAAGATCTGTCTAGCGAGTTGAGAGGCGCAATAAAAAGTGTCGAGCGTGAGCGCATTGCAGCACCGCGTCTTGCTTTTGAACGGCAGCACCTGGGAACCGCTATCGGTTATCACGGTTCAGCGCGCCATCAACCTGATGCTAGGTGGCAAAGCTATCGCAGTCGAGACGACCGGCATGCACCTTCGCACGGTACGCAGCAAGTTCGCGGTCCCGTCGGTTATCGCCTTGAAGTCGTATGTCAATGTGCCCCGCCGCAAGTCCCATTGGAGCCGCAAGGGTGTACTCGTACGTGACGATTACACCTGCATCTATTGCGGTGTCCAACTTGGTTCGCAGCTTCGAGGCAAAATCCTGAGCAAGCGAGATTTTACTATCGATCATATTACCCCGCGCTGCAAGGGTGGCAGAGACACCTGGTCCAATACCGCCTGCGCTTGCGCCAAATGCAACCACCGTAAGGGAAACCGGCTGCATAATGTCGCCGGCATGCGCCTCTTGTGGGAACCCAAGACACCGCGGACCAGCTATCTAGTCATCGCCCTTGGCTCCGGTCCGGAAGTCTGGAAACGCTACGTTGAGATTTAACTACATATACCGGCTGGCTTCACAAGATCCCCTCTAACATATTGACAGATTTAGCACAAATGTGCTATTGTTCATCTGCTCAACCCACTCAGTCTCCATCGTCGGATTTGCCGAGACCGAGCTTGATCAAAACCGCATCAACGGAGAAGCAGGATGCACTATGGCGCCGACCTAGCGCGCGGGCAAACTGTCCGACTAATTACGCCTTATCTGGACGCTCAACGCGGCGTGTATACGGTGGAGTATGTCTACAGCAACGGCTCGCTGAGTGTTTTATCGCATGCCGATGGCCGGCGATATGAGGTACCTGCGCACATCTGCCGGCAGGTGGTTGTCAATAGTAAGAACACGGACTTGGGTGGCGCCTGAATCGACTACAACTGCGCGATAGACATCTGTGCCGTTTGCAATAGGAGCGAGAGGCCCATATAGGCCAGAAACGCGGCGCAGGACAGATTGATCCAGCGGAAGAGACGCTGATTGATCAGTCGGCGCCGGCCGATCTCAACTACGGTGGCAAAAAAGAAACACCAGAAAACTTGCGCTATCATAAAGCCGGCGAAAAACACCAGCAGATGAATCGGCTCCGGGTCAAGAAAGCCAATGCCGATGATCGTACCGCTCATGCCCAACCAGAATGTGATGTTTTGCGGATTAGACAAGGACAGCATGGCGCCGGCAGCCAGGTGATTGGCGCGATCGTCTCCGCCGCCGACGAAAGCCACGTCAGCGCGAGATGCACTCCAGGCAACCCAGGCGAAACGCAACAATAGCACACAACCGAAGAGTCCCAGGATCAAAGTGACCAGCCGATTCTGAAACAGAATCGAGGCGCCTGCGAGCGCAACCATAGCCCAGACGCCGTCGCCTAAGAGCGAACCCAACTCCACATGAAGCGCGGCGGTCCAGCCGTGCGACAAGCCGCGCCGCAGGGACTCAAAGCCGATGACACCCGGTTGCACCGCAAACGTGAGCGACATGGCGAAGGCCGAGAAAAACAAGACTTCCATCTGCCATCCATCCAGCCTGCAAAATTTACAACTTATCGTAACAAGTAACGAAAGCGGTAAGTTGAGAACAAGTAGCCAAGATTAGAATGACCTGAGTTGTGGGATATTAACAAGTCGACGCCGCTCTAGCCATCGCGGCAGGTCGGCTGCGCAAGCTACTAAACTGCGTCCCATTCAAGCAAGATGGCGGCGATAAGCGCGGCTTGGCGCGGCAGACTGTCAATGACGACGTGCTCGTGCAGGGCGTGAGCGCCATCGCCGTGGGCGCCCAGGCCGTCGAGCGTCGGTATCCCCATGGCCGCGGTGAAATTGCCGTCTGAGCCGCCGCCAGTGCCGCCTTCGTAAATCGTCACGCCATGGCGCTCGCCGATAGCGGCAGCCTTCTCAAACAAACCGATGCGCCGCTCCATAGGCGGGCGGTGGTGTTTTCGGGTGCATATCACTTTGGCGCCGGGCATTTTGGGATAAAGGTCAGAGAGAGCCGCATGCAAACTACGCATCGCTTCCATGGTCATTACGCGCGTGTCGATATGCGCCCGCAGTTGCGCGGGAATCACATTGCCCGCTGATCCGCCTTCGACCGTCGTGATTGATACTGAGGTGCCATATTTGAGGTCGTTGAGTCGATTGATTTCCAGCGCCTGCTGAGCGAATTCGATGATTGCGTTGATACCTTCCTGCGGGGCGATGCCGGCATGAGCGGCCCGACCTTCGATGATGAGCTCGTATTTTCCCCCACCCTTGCGCCAGGTCTTGATCGCGCCTTCCTGGGTAGCCGGCTCCGTCACCAGCACCAGCTCACAGCCGGCAGCCTGATCCTTGATCAGCGTTTCGCTGTAGGGACTGCCGATCTCTTCATCAGTGGTGATGAGCAGGTGAATCGGCCGCTTCGGCAGTTGGCCTCGTTCGCGCAGCGCGTGAATCGCCTCAAGCACGATAACTGAGCCCGCTTTCATATCCAGCGCGCCCGGACCATAGTAACAGCCGTCGGCGCATCTGATCGGCATCGTCGCCAATGTGCCTGTGGGATGAACCGTATCGATATGGGCCAGGAAGAGATAGGGCTTGCCCGCCGCAGCCGCATTCCAGGTCGCGCGCAAGAAGTCGCCAACTTCAGCTTGCGCGATGCGTTCGACCACATCAGTGCCGAGCGACTTGAGCTTTGCCTCCATGAAATCGACCAGCAAATCGACCTTGGCCTTGTCCCGCGTGAAGGATTCGCGCTCCACCATCGCGGTCAGGAAGTCGAGCATATCGTCTTTTCTACTTCGGAAATATCGCAAGTGCTCCGACATTGGTCATCTGCCTCTCTGCGCCTAATCTGCCCCTAGTTTAGCGTACGACCAAATGACTTTGCAGCCAGGCCACCAATTCATCTTCCAAGGTCGGCTGGAAATCCAGCATGGCCGCGCCGCGTCCTTCGTTCACGCTTACAAATTGTGCTTCGCCCTGCGCTGCCTCCGCCAAAGCTGACGCCGTGTTATGGGCCTCGGCATCGTCATTGGCCGCGGCCAGCCACAGCGGTCGATTGCCAAATGACGGCAGCATGTTCAGCAATGTGTCGCGCGAGAGCGGGCTGAGCAGCGCCAAGGCATCACACAGGGAGTTGACGGCGCAGCCCAAAGCCGCCAAGTCAGCCGCCCTGCCCTCGCCGACCACAGCGATTACGCCGGCATCGACATTCGGAATTGCGATCAGCGACTGCAGCATGGTCTCAAGCTGGCGCGATTGTGTCATGGCGTCAGTCTTCAGGACCAGCGCGACATAACCACTTTGAGACAGTCTAATTGGTAAAGTCCTCCAGGCGCTAATGTCGTCGCCCAGCAGCAGCACGCCGGGCTGACGCGGCCCGTTAGTCTGATATAGTTCGCCTGAAATCGACGAGGTGGCGTCCAGCAATATCTTGACGCCCCGCTCGGAAAGGCCGGTTGCTACAGGCGGCAACACAGCACCCGCGGGAAACGATGCCAGGCCCCGGCTTGTCTCGCCAACGGCGCGGCCGTCGTCGCCATATAATTCCTCAGAGCTTACAATTTGAATTGTCGGCGTCGGATTGTGTCGCCGGGCGACCTCAACTGTTGGTTCTCTGGTGGGTTGGTTTAGGGCGGGCAGCTGGCAGCCGGCCAGCAGCGCCACGGTAAGCAATACGCAGGCGGAGATTCGTCCCGATCCCGGACGCATTCCAAGAAGGTGGCGCCAAACCGTGAACTCAGACGGCGACCGCATGCACAATCATCCGCTCGCTCTCGGCATCGTAGGGCGCGCCTTCCGTATCGCCATAAACGGCGCTCAGGGCGAAGCCACAGCGCTCCAACAAGAGACGCAATTCCGACAAAAAGAAGTAGCGCAAGCGATGAGGCGCAATCAGCCGTGTGACCGTACCTTCGCCACTAATCTCATCATATATCCATTCCACTCGGAGCATCTGCGTCGCCCTATCGAGAAAGCTCAGCGACTGCAGCATGACCAAATGCCCCGATTCGGGGTCGAGAAAGCTGCGTTCATGCGTCAGCGCGTCGGTGTCTTCCGAGGCAAAGATTGGGCCGGCATTCGGCAAGTCGATCACTATTATTCCTGCGGGCGCTAGGCAAGGGCGCAATGTCTGCAAGAGCGCAATCTGCTCTTCCTGCTCATGGAAGTGCATCAGTGCGTTATACGTCAGCAGAATCAAGCCGAAGTCGCGCTCCCATTTGTGGGTCAGTACATCGCCATGCTCATACGCGATTCGCTCGCGAAGCTGTGGCAACAATTTCAGCTTCTGCTCCAGCCGGTCCAGCATGGCGCGGTCATTGTCGATGCCATGTACCTGATGTCCCTCTTGCGCCAGGTAAATCAAGACGCGGCCTGTGCCGCAGCCTACGTCCAGCACACCGCCCTCAGCGCTCGCCGCGAGACGGCAGTACAAGGCAAGGTCGTCGGTCTTGTCGCTGTTCTCGGCGTCGTAGAAGCGAGCCACTCTGGAATAAAATGCCGACATTCTTAGCCCCACCGCAAATGACCAGTGCCAACAGTATAGCCATTGAAAAATGATTGACCATCCTCTCCCCAGAAATCGGCAAGCAGTGTGGATCAAGCGCAAATTGACATATTTCTGCGACATTCCATAGCTATTGTTCGTGGCAATGAGGAAGTTTCCTCAGGAATTCCAACAACCTAAGTTATGGATGAGGTGAAGAAATGAAGAACATAACGCTATGGATCACCAGCATTGTGACGACGCTAATACTCGTCATGATCGGCGTTTCCAGTATCATGGGACCGGTTCAAAGCCAGGACGCGGATGACAGGTCGCGGGAACGGGATGAACACCAGTCCGCAGGCGAAGACGGCGAGGATGAATCAGGCGAAAACGGAAGCGATGCAGGTGGTGAAGAAACTAACGCAGCGCTCGCTCCAAGCGAAGAATACGATGAAGTACGCGGCGGCGCTCGGCTCATCCTCGCCTATGACGCTGCAAGCAATAGTTTCATCGGCACCGTGGAAAATACCACAGATGCCATCTTGCAAAGGGTTCGCGTGGAAGTCCATTTATCAAACGGCCTCGAACTGGGTCCTACAGTCCCGCTTGATCTGGCGCCCGGCGAGATAAAGAGCGTGATGCTTAGCGTCTTCGAAAGCTGGAGCGCTCATGCCGAGGTCGGAATGAGCGAGGCCAATCATGGGGCTGACAGCGCGAACGGGGAAGAAAGCTGCGAAACGGGCGAAGGCGATGGGCGTGGCGAGCATGGCAACAAAGAAGGCGATGGCGACTGACCACGACCAAAGCAAATCGTAGATACATTCGCAAGGACAATAATCTAGACGGGTGTCGAAAAGCGGCACCCGTCTAAGACATAGCGGACTCGAGGATGAAAGATGAGTCAAACCATCTTAATCATTGAAGATGACAGACGAATTGCGAACTGGCTAAAGGTATATTTTGAACGAGCGGGATTCGCCGCCGACGTCGCTTTTAGTGGCGAGGCAGGGCTTGCAGCAGCCCACAGCCTTGCGCCCGATTTGATTGTGCTGGACTTAATGCTCCCGCGCCGCGATGGCATGGAGATTTGCAATATATTGCGTCGTGAGTCTGATGTTCCGATCATCATGCTGACAGCGAAAGAGGCGCCCGCTGATCGTATCAAGGGCTTGGAAATCGGGGCTGATGACTACATGGTCAAGCCCTTTGACCCCGAAGAAGTGGTCGCCCGCGCCAAAGCGGTGCTGCGCCGCGTTCATAGCGAAGTTCAACAAGTTCTGACTTGTCACAGCATCGTTCTCGATATCAGAACTCAGCAGGTGACAATCGGCAAGCGGCCCGTCACCCTAAGCCAAACCCAGTTTGCCTTATTGGCTGCATTCATGCGGCATCCCAATCAGGTTCTCACTAGAGACCAGCTGATTTCGCTGGCTTTCAATGACGATTTTGCTGGCTTTGACCGCGCCATAGACAATCATATTCTGCGCTTGCGCAAGCAATTGGCCACAGACGGTTATCAGCCGATTCAAACGGTGTACGGCGCCGGCTACAAACTTGTAACTGAGGACGGATGATGTCAATACGTTGGCGGATTCTGCTGGTTTTGATTCTGATCGTCGCTCTGACGGTATCCATGAGCCTGGCGCTGGGTTATCATGCCGCGCAGCGTCAATTCACGGCCTTCGTGGATGAACTGAGCCGTCGCGAAGCGAACAGCCTGGCTGGGCGCCTGAGCCAAGCTTACACTGAAGCGACTGGCTGGCAGACAATTGATACTGCTTTATCAGAATCCGGCTACGTCTATGACGATGAATCTGAACATAGAGAAGGAGACGAAGGCAAATACGGCGAAGACAAGATTGAGCTATTCCACGTAGATCGCATTCGCGTCGTCATAGTTGATGTTGAGGGAAGGATTGTCAGTGATAATTTTTCCGAGTCTGTGACAGGCCGAATTAGTCCAGATTTGGCCGGGCAACGACGGGAAATACGGAATCTACAGACTGGTCAGACAGTAGGCTATGCTTATGTGGATGTTCATCAAAACTTTCTGGAAACTGAATCGCTTGGTTTCCTGCACGAATTACTCCTCAGTTCTATCCTTGGCGGGTTGCTGACTGTTGCTATTGCGACATTACTGGCGGTATCTCTTTCCAATAGAATCACTGCGCCCATTACTGCCTTGACGCAAGCCGCCGAAGCCATCGCTCAACATGATCACGCGTCTCTGCTGCCCGTCGATTCTTCGGATGAACTTGGTCAGATGAGCGTGGCATTCAATAAAATGACAAGCTCCTTAAGAAGACAGCGCCATGTGCGTAGACGCCTGATAAACGATATCTCGCACGAACTCAATACACCATTGACTGTCATTCACCTTGAAGCCAAGGGGTTGCTGGATGGGCTGCAAACCTCAGCTCAAGCGGCGCGGCACATCATCGGGGAAGTGAATATGCTGCGCAATTTGACAAATGATTTGAACTGGCTAGCGGAGACTGATTCCGGCGAGTTACAACTCAACCTGGAACAATGCGCCATTGACCAGCTTTTGACGAGCGAAGTTGAACGTTGGCAAGCCCAGGCCGAGGCGCGTCAAATCAATCTGTCGCCACATCCGATTCCACGATTGCCTGCGCTCCAGCTTGACCCGGTACGAATGCGCCAGGCAATGGGCAATATCATACACAACGCTCTGCAGCACACAGAGCATGGCCAAGTGATCCTCACGGCATCCATGGAAGACGACGAATACGTCCAGATTTCGGTGAAGGACGACGGCGCGGGAATATCCCACGCGGATATACCGCACGTTTTCGATCGCTTTTATCGCGTTGACCAATCCCGCAGTTCTGGTTCAGGGCTGGGGCTGGATATCGCTCGCACAATCATTGAAACGCATGGCGGCCGCATTGCTGTCCACAGCGAAGGTATTGGCTGTGGAACAACCGTGAAGGTCACGCTGCCGCTGCCAGCGGAAACGAATCCTGCGCAGGGCAATCGCTAATTCAGATTCTGGAAAATGCCGGCTGCGCCCATGCCACCGCCGATGCACATCGTAACCATTCCGAAGTTGCTGTCGCGTCGTTTCATTTCGTTGATGATTTGCACGGTGAGTTTGGCGCCTGTGCAGCCTAGGGGATGGCCAAGCGCGATGGCGCCGCCGTTCACATTCACGATTTCGGGATTCATTTCCAAATCGCGCATCACCGCCAGCGATTGCGAGGCGAAGGCTTCATTGAGTTCGATGAGGTCGATATCGTCCAGCGACAGGCCGCAGCGCTCCAGCGCTTTGGGCACGGCCTTGATCGGACCGACGCCCATGATTTCCGGGCGGACGCCGGCAACCGCGAAGCCGACAAATCGCGCCAACGGCTGCAAACCGAGACGCTCCGCTTTCTCCCGCTCCATTACTATGACGGCGGCAGCGCCATCGCTCAAGGGGCTGGAATTGCCCGCGGTCACCGAGCCGCTGGGCTTGAAGACTGGTTTCAGACCAGCGAGCGCGTCCAAGGTGGTTTCGCGCCGCAGATGTTCGTCATAGTCAAGCACCTTCTTAATTGTCGTCGGCATCCCGTCTTTGCCGACCACGGTCTCTTCCCATTCAAAGGGAACGATCTCGTCGGCGAAGTAGCCGGCATCGGTGGCTTCGGCCGCTTTTCGATGGCTATGGTAAGCAAACTCATCCATATCTTCGCGGCTGATGCCAAACTCGGAGACTACGCGTTCCGCCGTCAGTCCCATGCTCATGTAGACATTGGGGTCGTTGGCCGCCATGTGCGGGTTGGGGCTGAGATGATGACCGGTCATGGGCACGGAAGACATCGACTCTGCGCCGCCGGCAATTACGATATCGGCTTGATCGGCGATAATGCTGTTGGCCGCCAGCGCGATCGTCTGCAAGCCGCTTGAGCAGAATCGGTTCACTGTCTGACCGGGAATATCCACCGGCAAGCCGGCGCGCAGGGCGATCACACGGGCGAAGTTCATGCCTTGTGAGCCTTCCGGCATTGCGCAGCCCAATATGACATCGTCGATATCGTGCGGGTCAAGCGCCCCGGCGGTCTTCGCCATCAGATCGGCGATGACGGCCGCCGCCATGTCGTCCGAGCGGGCGTTTTTGGTGTTGCCGCGGACGGCCTTGCCCACGGCCGTGCGCGATGCCGCTACGATAACTGCTTGGCGCATGTTCTATTCCTCCGTGTAGCGTATGCCTCTAAGAAAACGACAGCGCGAGATGATGTATCACGTACCGATGTCCGCCGCGTACCTGTCAATTCCGCAGCGGCTTGTTCATCTGCAACATATGCATGATGCGTTCCTGCGTCTTCGTCTCCATGATCAGGCTCAAGAAGGCTTCTCGCTCCAGGTTCAGCAAGAACTGCTGAGCAACCCACTGCGGCTCCGCCAGCGCGGCGCCAGTCAATATATAGGCCAGTCTCTGCGCGATCAGCGCATCGTGCTCGCTGGCATAACCGGCTTCTTTGAAACCCGCCAAGCCAATTTGAAGCGCGGCAAAGGCATCGCGTCCGGAGGCAAAGACCGGCTCCGGCTTCCGCGGGGCGTATGTTTCACTTAGCGCCAATGCCAGCTTCTTAGCCTCGCCCAGCAGATGGGCGCGGTTCATCACGATCTTGTCCGTCTCGGCCAGAAAGCCAAGCGTCTTCGCTTCTTTGGCGCTGCCGCTGATCTTGGCCATGGCGATGGTTTCGAAGGCCTTTTGCAGGCCGGCGAGCACGTCATCCGCGCCGCCGCGCGCCAGTGGATTGACCAACCGGCGCACTAACTCCTTGCAGCCGCCGCCAGCCGGCACCAGACCGACCCCGACCTCGACCAAGCCCATATACAGCTCGGCGTGGGCAACGACCGCCGCACTCGACATCACCAGCTCCGCGCCGCCGCCCAGCGCCATATTATGTGCCGCGACCACGACCGGTTTAGGCGCATAACGCAGCGCCTGCGTCAAGTCCTGCAAGCTGACCAGCACCTGTTCTACGCCGTCGAGCCCCGCCATCAAGGCCGCTGGATCCAGGTTCGCGCCGATGGAAAAGCGCTCGCCATCGTTCCCTATGACCAGCGCTTTGTATTCGTCAGCTGCCAGTATTTCAAGCGCCTGCCAGCCGGACTCTATCAATCCGGGCGTAATGCTGTTCTGTTTCGTGCTGAATTCCCAAAGCAAGGCGCCATCGCCAATATCGTAAATCAGCCCGTCGCCATTGCTGTAGACTTCCGCGCCGGAAGCCTGCAAATCGGCGATGGTGATTTCACGCGGGTCTCGCGCCAAGGACAGGTAGGCGCGTTCTTGCGGACTGTAGTAGCCCGTGACCCGGCCACGGGCATCGCGCTGATAGAAGGTCGTATGTCCTGCAGCGATCATCGCCTTGACCCAGTCCGCCACCGGATATGCGTCCGCCTCGAAGCGGTCTATCGTATCCGCCACGCCGATAGCATCCCAGATTTCGAAGGGTCCCATTTGGTGGGCGAATCCCCATTTCTGGGCATTATCGACATTGACAATGGTATCGGTCACTTCCGGCACGCGGTTGGAAGCGTAAGCCAGCAAGAAAGCGTGCAGATGCCAGAGATAGCGGCCAGCGCGGTCACCGGCGTTGATGAGCAGCCGAATGCGTTCGCCAAGCGGTTCCACCTTGCGGAACTGCCCAACACTGTCAAAGCGCGGCTTGCTCGGCTGCTCGTATTCCATAGTCTCCAGGTTCAGCGCCCAAAGTTCTTTCTTCCCGCCATCTCGCCGCATGTGGTAGAAGCCCCTGCCCGTCTTGCGCCCCAGCCAGCCGCGCTCCAGCAACTCATCGGAAAGCGCAGTGTTCTTTTTGTGCATCAACAGCTCACGCGCCGGGTCATCGGGAATCGCATGATAAAGATTGCGCGCGACGCCGACGGCAATATCAAAGCCGACCAAGTCGTTCAGATTGAAAGTCGCTGTCTTCGGGCGACCAATCAATGGGCCCGTCAGGGCATCAACTTCTTCGACGCTGTAGCCGTGGTCAAGCGCGTAATTGGTCGCTTGCATACCCGACATGGACATGAAGCGATTGCCGATGAAATTGGGCGTATCGTTACATAGCACGGTGCCTTTGCCCAAGGTCTCGGCGCCGAAACGCATCATGAAGTCGACTATTTCCCGGTCGGTGTCCACATGCGGGATTATCTCGAGCAAGCGGAGATAGCGCGGCGGATTGAAGAAATGAGTGCCGAGGAAACGGCGCGTGAATTGCTGGGGCAAACCCTCGGCGATGCTCTTGATAGGAATACCTGATGTATTGGTGGTGATAATTACATCGGCGCGAACGACATCGACCAGCCGTTTCATCAAGCCGCGTTTGATGTCGAGATTCTCCACGATGACTTCAATGACCCAATCTGCATCCGCTACTAGCGCCAGGTCGTCTTCGGTATTGCCAATGCTGATATTCGCCAGCTCACCAGCGCTGAAGAGCTGCGGCGGGCGCATCTTTTGCAGGGCCTTGAGGTTGCGAGCGACGATCGCGTTGCGGACTTTCGGACCGTCGGTCGGCGCGCTATCCGGCGGCGGAATATCAAGAAGCAAGGTCTCTATGCCGACAGCGGCCAAGAGCGAGGCGATGCCACCGCCCATGGTGCCGGAGCCAATCACTGCCGCTTTCTTAATCTGATAGCCCATTTAGGCAAAACCCTTTCTCACATGCACCATGCCGGCTATCGCCGACGATTTATTTCACCACTCCAGCTCTGTGCCATCGTAGCGATAGAATTTGCCGTTGTCGGATGCGCTCAGACTGCTTATGACCACGAGCAAAGCGCGCGCCGATTCTTCCGGCGAAAGACTTGCGGCCGCCCCGCCCATCTCGGTCCGCACCCAGCCGGGCGCCATGGTGACTGTCGTAACACCCTTCATCGCTCCGTCGAAGGCAAGGACACGCGCGGCCATATTCATGGCTGCCTTGCTCATGCGATAGGCGTAGGCATTGCCGCCGGCATTCGTCAGCGAGCCCATGCCGGACGAAATCATCACCACGCGCGGATTGTCGCCCCGCTTCAACAGGTCGCGGCAAGCCTGCGTGACAATTAATGGCGCCACGGAGTTGGTCTGAATTACACGGCTAACTTCAGTTGACGTCAGCTGCCCCACTACTCGAGCGTGGTCGCCGCCGCTGATCCCTGCATTGTTGATTAGAAGATCCAGAGCGCCGGCTTTCGCTCCTATGACTTCGACAGCGCTGTTGATGGATGGCTCATCGTCCACATCTAATTGGAGAACTCGAAGCTGTTCGGAGTTCGCCGCCGCCAGAGCCATCAAGTCCGCCGCGCCCTCCGGATTCCGGCAAGTCGCGTATATGTGGCAGTCGCCCTTAGCCAGGAATTGCTTAGTCAGAGCGAGGCCGATGCCGCGGTTCGCGCCTGTGATGAGGATGTTTTGCATGATCTGCTTCTACTCGCTTTCCAGATGTTCCAATGAATCTGCGACCAATGCTTTCTCGGATTCAAACTGGCTCAAGCTCGCTTCGTCGTATTCAAGGATTCTTAACTCTCTTCTTCTGATACCTATGTCATGTTCTACAAGCAGATCTAGCAGTCTGTCCCCATCAATTAAAGTTATCGGCGCTGCGCCCTTTTCGAATGCCGCGTCCTTCGCGCCTGCCGAAAAGCCACTGGTAGTGACAATGGTTGCGCGTACAGCATCAAAGCGATGCAGCGAACCTCTCAGGCCGTCGAGTACACGTCTCCCCACGTTCGCCTGCTGACGCTTGACCTGAATGACCTCGCGGACACGGCTGATGCCCAACTCTATTTCGCCTACGACATCGACGCCTTTGTCGTTGCTGCCGCCAGTGACCTCGACGTTTTCGTAGCCCATTACCTCGAGCAAGTGTTCAATTAGGTGCTCAAATTGATATGGATCCATGTTGCTAAGGTGCTGCGCGAGATGGTGCCTTGCATCCGCGTCGTTTCGTCTGTTGAGCTTGATAATCTGCGAATAATGGTCGCAATCTTGAACCGTGTTTGAGCCATACTTATCAGCGGCCGGCCATTGGACGAGATAATTGATGCCAGCTTCAGTAACTTGGTAGTTCTTGCCTCGTCTTTCGATCAAACCTCTATGCAATAGATTTTTCGAGCGCGTGCGCCAAACTTGGAAACCGGTATTCTTTGGAGAGAAGGTCGTATACCGGTGAGTAAATTCTCTAAACGCCTCCAGAAATAGGCTTTCCCTGCCCGGTCCCCGCAGAGCCACATCACGTAAGATAGAAAGAATACCTTCGTATCGATCGATCTTCGCTACTGTAGAGTCGTCATTTTGTAAAAATAACTTCCCAGCTTCAGTCAAATAGATGCGTTCCTCAGCAAAGATAGCCAGCTGATGAAGCTGCGCAAAACTCACCGAATCCCAAGCCATGTGCGGCTTAACTTGCGCCTCGCGCCAAAAGCGAAAAGCCAAGTCCTGATCGTCCGCGGGTAACAAATCTGGGATGTAAATATCGGGGTCGACAAATTTCCCTTTATTATTCTGATCCCTGATCACTAAAGAGATAGCATCTTTCATTGAAATCCAACTTGAATAACGCTTGCCTTCCAAAACGCGAAGGACTTGCCGTGCTTCTTCATATGTTGGCATCCATGTCGTGATCGGATATTTTTTAGTCAAGATCCCACCATCCGCTTTACACTCGCAACGCCGCCAACCAGGTATCCACCATCACATCCGCCACTTCCGCGCCGGACAAGCGCCCGCCTTCGCGGAACCACACCCCGATCCAGTAGTGCGCGCCCAGTATCGCCCGCGTCACAATCGCCGTATCCACATCGCGAAACTCGCCGGCGTCGATGCCGTCTCGCACAGTGCTGCGAAACAGGCTCTCGAAATAATCGCGCCGGGCAAAGAACCGATTCCGCCGCTTCACAAAGTCTTCGCGGAAGGAATCGTCCCCATTCTTCGCGCTGACATTCACACTGAGCAGCGCGCGAATCTCGAAGACCATGGCCGCGCCAACCGCCACATTGCCCGTCACACTCACGACATGTGAACGGATCATCTCTGCCAGCTTTTCCGCGCAGGTCTTTTCCGAGGCGTCAATCGACTCCAGCTTCTCGATGGTCATGTCCAGCCCGACTTCCAAAACGTTAAGCACTAGAAAATCTTTGTTCTTGAAATGATGATACAAACTGGCAGCGGTCAAATTGACCTGCGCCGCGATGTCTTTCATCGTTGTGGATTCATAGCCGTTGCGATGAATGACCGCCGCCGCCGCCCACAATATGTCTTCGCGATCCACCGATTGGTCGGCTGGTTTACGTGCCAATCCTGCGCTCCTACACGCCCTTCTTGACGCCCAGTAATTTAACGGTTCTTCGATTATAGAGGAGCGTCGCATAGCATTCAAGCGGCGGCAATCCATGATAATCGGCTGGTTTCCGCGCGCATAAGCTGTTCAGTCCGCAATACAATTTTGAGTTCAGGCGACTATAATGGTTGCGCTCTATACGAATCGCAGGATGTCGCTATGCAGCCGGCAAATTGGCAAACTTATGACCTCGTATTCTTCGATTGCGACAGTACGCTGTCCGCCATCGAGGGCATTGACGAGTTGGCGCGCTTGAAGGGCAAGGAAGGCCGCGTCGGCTTGTTGACCAATAAGGCGATGGATGGCGAGCTGGATCTTGCCGATGTTTATGGCAAGCGCCTGAAAGCGATCAAACCCACACTCGCTCAACTCAAGACGGTTGAAGAACGTTATTGGGAAACTGTCGTCGAAGACGCGCCCGAGGTCATTGCCGCCTTGCAATTTCTCGGCAAGCAGGTCTTCATCATCAGCGGCGGACTAATCGATGCGGTCAAAGGTTTTGGTCGCCGGCTTGGTGTTGAGCCACAGCGAATTCGCGCGGTGGAGCTGGAGTACAATGAGCTGTCCGGCCGCTGGTGGGATTATCATGAGCCGCAGGCGCAGCAAGCTAAAACCTACCTCGATTACAGCGATGGTCCGCTGACGATCTCGAGCGGCAAGTCAAAAATCATCAGCCAGCTCGCGGGCGACCTGCCCGGCAAGCGCGTCATGATCGGCGACGGCGATTCCGACCTGGCGACCAAGCAGCAAGTTGACCTCTTCGTCGGTTACGGCGGTGTCGTGGCGCGGCAGGCGGTGGAAGCGGAAGCGGATGTGTTTCTGCGTGCGGCTTCGCTGGCTGCGATACTCCCGCTCGTTTGCGGTCACCGGCTTTGGGAAGCCACGCTCAGTACAGAGCACGAATCTGTCTTCCGCAGGGGCGTCATAATGGCGCTGGACTCGCAAGCCACGATCTTTCGCAGCGTGACAGAGCGCGAACAGTTTATCCGCGAATTCGAGGACATCATCTGACTATGACATTTTCCGCGCTTATCTTCGATATGGACGGTCTGCTGGTAGATTCCGAGCCCGTTTGGCACGAGGTTGAAATCGAGTTGATCGAGTCTCACGGTTACACTTATTCCGCTGAAGTGCGTGACTTGGGCATTGGTATGCGCGTGGACGAATTCGCGGCTATTTTGCAGCAGCATTATCCGAAACTGGGCGATACACCGGCCGCCATCGAAGCGGCAATTATAGGACGCTTGCTGAGGCTGCCGCCGGAGCGGATTCGCGCGCGGCCCGGCGCGGACGAAATCGTGCATTTCGCCGCCCAACAGGATATTCCGCGGGCGATCGCCTCCAGTTCATCGCAAGTCGTCATCGAACATTTCGTAAGACTAATGGGCTGGCAAGAGCTCATTCCCCGTCGTTATTCCGCCGAGTTTGTAGCGCGGGGTAAACCGGAACCCGATATCTACCTGCATGCTGCCGAGCAAATGGGAATCGCGCCGGAACGCTGCCTGGCTCTGGAAGACAGCCGGGCCGGAACCTTGTCGGCGCAGGCGGCCGGCATGACCTGCTTCACCGTGCCCGATGTCTCCCATTCCAGCCTGGACGATTTCGCCGACGTCAACGACAAGGTCTTTGCCAGCCTCTTACAGGTGATGGAAACAATCAAATCGAAGGGACTTTTTGCGTGAGCCGGCACCATGTCGTGGTCGCCACTGACCTAACGCCGGAGAGCATTGCGCTGCTGGAGGAAAACGCTGATTTCCGCGTGGCCATTGTACCGCCGAAGACATCAAACGTGCGCGCCATGCTGTTAGACGCCACGGCGATTATCACTCGTTCTGACTTCAAGCTGGATGCGCCCTTGCTGGAGCATGCGCCGAAACTGCGATTGATCGCCCGAATGTCGGCTGGATTGACGGGCATCGACATTGATTACGCTACTGAGCGCGGCATCCTGGTCATGAATATACCGGGAGTCAGCGCAATCGCCGCCGCCGAACATACCCTGACTCTGATGCTGGCGCTCAACCGCAATCTGCCCGCGGTACACGAGAGTTTGCGCGAGGGCTGGTGGCTCTACGACCGACAGCGGCAAGTCGGTGTGCAGCTGCATGGCAAGACCATCGGCATCGTCGGCTTGGGGCGCGTTGGTCAGCGCGTCGCCCGGCTCTGTCTGGCGCTCGGCATGACCGTCCTCGCTTACGACCCCTATATCCGCGAAGAGCAGGTCGCCGACAGGCGCATCAGCCTGGTCGGTCTGCAAGAGCTGCTATCGACCTCCGATTACGTCAGCATGCACGTCCCCGCAACCAAGGAAACAATCGACTTCTTTGATGACGAGACACTTGGATTGATGAAGCCCGGCGCTTGCTTCATCAACACATCGCATGGTGGCATCATCAAGGAATCGCTGCTGGCCGACGCGCTCAAGGAAGGGCATCTAGGCGGCGTGGCGGTCGATGTCTGGAATGAAGAGCCGCCCTTCAACAGCCCGCTCATTGGCATGGACCGTGTCATACACACGCCACATATCGGCGACAACACCGCCGAAGCGCGACAGGACCTCTCATTGCAGATCGTCAAGCAAGTTATCGACGCTCTCAGCGACCGCGATTATCGCAATGTCGTGAATATGCCGCTGCTGCCCGGTGTCACATACGACGAGATTCGCCCCTTCATGCAGCTGGCGGAAAGTATCGGCGCGCTGCAGCATATTTTAACGCGCAGCCCTATACGCCGGATCGCCATCGAGATTATGGGCGAAGACATGAACGGATTGATCAAGCCGATGACTGTCGGCATTTTGAAGGGCTTGCTGAGCCCGATCCTCGGTGACAAGGTCAGCTTCGTCAATGCGCCGGTGCTGGCGGCTGAGCGCGGTTGGCATATAACCCAAGCCAAGGGCATAAAAATCAGCGAATACCGCAATATCATAACCTGCCAGACCACGCTCGAAGATGGCGAAGAATTAAGCATCGCCGGCGCTCTGCTTGATCGACAGAAGCCCTACATCTTACAGATCAACGATTATCAAATTCACTTTGAACCACGAGGACACCTGTTGATCATGGGCAGTTACGATCGCCCCGGAGTGATCGGCCAGGTCGGCAGCTTTATGGCGGAAAACGGCATCAATATTGCCAGTTGGCATACAGGCCGAACTGAGCCCGGCGGCAATACCTTGACCGTGCTCAACTTTGACGAGCCGCTGCCCGAATCCCTGATGGATATTCTCAAGCAGCAGGACTTCATCCGCCACCTGCATCAACTCTATATCGCTTAATGACATCAAAGGCGACTAGATTCACGAGGCCATGAGAGAGTAAAAATGAGATACAGAATAGTGCTACCAGATACCAGACCCGAAGAGGACCCTGAAGCATTGCTGAAACTGCAGCAAGATCTGCTAGCGTGGGCGGAAGAGTTGTTTGGGGAGCGAGACATGACTTGGAACTTGCTGCCGCCGATGTTTGGCGATCGCAATCCACATGTTTTCTATCCAGATCCCGAATCATTGAATTTGGTGATGGTTAAGCTGGGCCGCGGGGCGCGCGAAAAGTGGACATTTGCGCTGTATCAAATGGCACATGAAGTTGTTCACCTACTTAACCCCAAAAGGGGACGCCATGCCAACAATCTCGAAGAGGGTGCAGCCTGTGCATTTTCCTATTATGTTCAACGTATATGCGGTATTACCGGTTCCAGATTTGTGAGACATTCTCATTCTAAATACGAGTACGTGCATAATCTGGTAAAGCGGCTGCCAAGCGCATTCGGAGAGATATGCCACCGAGTACCCCTTTTCGCAATGTCGTACTAGAAGACTTGTGCAGCATATTTCCAGGCTTAGACGCTGAACACGCTGTTGCTTTATTAAGCAAGTTTGAGAGGGACGAATCCCCGGGTCAGCAGTCTTGATGACATCAGAATCTCCCTAGAAGGCAAACCAGGATCTGCATTTCAAATAAGAGACGCCAGACGTCGAAATTACGATACCTCTGTCGCCAGTTCTCCAGGACGAAAGGCATGCAAACAACTGCATCCTCGAATCTGGAGTCAATCGAGGTGGCTCTTGATGTTGAGGGCCACCTCTTTGCTGATGCCATTCACCGCCGAAAGCTCGGCGACGCTGGCATTCTTGATGGCGTCGATTGAGTTTTCAAAGTGCTTGAGCAAGACCTTGCGCCGTTTGGGTCCGACGCCGGGGATGGTCTCGAGTCGGCTGGCCATGCCCAGCTTGCGCCGTTGTTTGCGATGGCTGGTGATGGCGAATCTATGCGCCTCATCCCGCACCCGTTGCACCAGATAAAGCGCTTCGCTACGCCGCGGCAGCAGCACTGATTGCGCCTTTCCCGGCAGGAAAATCTCTTCGATCCGTTTCGCCAAAGACGCCAGCGGCACGCGATCGTCAATACCAAATTCTTCCAGCACCGACATCGCGATGTTCAACTGGCCCTTGCCGCCGTCGATCAGCAGAAGGTCGGGCAGCAGGCGCCAGGTTTCGTCCTTGTCCCTGCCATCCGGGGCGATGTCCTTTTCAGTCTCTACAGCAGTCTTCCAGCGAAGAAATCGCCGCGTCAAAGCCTCGCTGATAGACAGATAATCATCGGATCCGGCATGGGATACGCTGCGTATATTGAACCGGCGGTATTCGCTCTTTCGCGGCGCGCCGCGGACGAAGACCACTCGGCTGGCTACAATCGCTGTCCCCTGCGTCGTGCTGATATCGAAGCATTCGATGCGGTTGGGGATGCGCGGCAGGGCCAGCGACTCGTGCAATTCCGCCATGGCCCGCTCATGCTTGGTGGTATCAGCTTCGAATTGCGCCCGCATCATCTGCAAGCTCTCCAGCGCGTTTTCCTGCGCCAGGCCAACGAGCTTGCGCTTGTCGCCCCGCTGTGGCACATGGATCGTCACCCGTGAACTGGCGCGTTTGTCGCTAAGCCAGCGTTCGAGTATGCGCGCCTCTTCCACCTCTTTTGGCAAGATCAGTTCACGCGGGATATTTGACGAACTGGCGTAAAACTGGCTGATGAATTGTTCTAATACCGTGGCATCGCTCTCGCCTTCGGTATTGTCCATCATGCGCGAATCACTGCCTATGAGCTTGCCGTTGCGGATGAACATGATCTGCACGGTCGCCTCGCGCTCGTCGCGCGCCAGCGCGATCACATCGTGGTCGGTCATATTCTTGCCGACCGCCTTGTGCTTATTCGTGATGAAATCTATCGCCGTCAGTTGGTCGCGAATGCCCGCTGCCTTTTCAAAATTAAGCTCTGCTGCGGCGACATTCATCTCGTTCACCAAGCGCCTCTGCACATCGTTTGCCCGGCCGCTTAGTACGTCCATCAGTTCCTGGATCATGAAGCGGTATTCGTCGCGACTAACTGCCCCGATACAGGGCGCGTTGCAGAGTTTGATATCGTGAAACAAGCAGGCGCGTTCGTCGTCGCCCGTGATGTCCCGGTCGCAGGTCAAATATGGAAAGGCTCTGCGCAGGTCGCTCAGCGTCTTCTGCACCACCCACATCGCCGAATAGGGACCGAAATAGCGCGAGCCGTCGGTGACAATGCGGCGCGTCGTTTCCACTTTGGGGAAGGCATCGCCCCAGCCAACGCGAATATAGGGATAGCGCTTGTCGTCTTTCAGCTCGATATTGAATCGCGGCTTGTGCTTCTTGATCAGCGTCTCTTCGAGGATCAGCGCCTTGACTTCATTTTCTGTGATGATGAAGTCAATATCGGCGACTTCCGTTCGCATTCGCAGGGTCTTGCTGTTGCCGTCCGCTTGCGTCGTGAAGTAGCTGCGTACGCGATTGCGCAGGCGTTTCGCTTTGCCGACGTAGATGATCTTGCCTCGGCGATTCCTAAGCAAATAAACGCCAGGCTTCGCGGGCAGATTCTTCAAGATTGTTTCGATGTGCTGCGGTTTCTCGTAGGCCATAGGCGGAATTTGAACCTAGAATTGCCTGCCGATTCCTGACCATTTTAGCATGATCCGCCGACACGGTGAACTGAACTTCGCTCGCCTTCGGGCTCCCGATCAGCGGCCCTTTCAACTATGCTCTACTGAATTCACCAGGAGTAAATCCTCTACAGATGAAGCAACACATTCCCGTCCTCTTGCCCGCTGTCATCGAGGCATTGCGTCCAGCGGACCGGGCAGTCAAGCGGCTGATCGACGGCACTGTCGGCGGCGGCGGCCACTGCTATGCCCTGCTTCAAGCTGGCATTAACGAAGCCCTCGCCTTTGATCGTGATGCGAAAGCCATTGAATTGGCGCGGCAACGGCTCGCGACTTTCGGCGGTCGGGTCATCTTGCATCACGGCAGTTACCTGGAAATGCGGCTGGCGGCAGCGGAATTGGGCTGGGAGAGTGTCGATGCCATTCTGCTTGACTTGGGATTGTCATCTCTGCAACTTGACGATCCAGATCGCGGATTCTCCTTTCGATTTGATGCCAGGCTGGATATGCGCTTTGATGCGGACAGCGGCGGCGAAACGGCATATGAACTCATCAATATATTGCCAGCGGAAGACCTCGCTGACCTACTCTATCGTTTTGGCGAAGAACGCCATTCACGCCGAATTGCTCGAGCAATCGTAGAAAAGCGCCCCATCTCTACCACAGGCCAACTGGCTGAACTGGTCGCCAGCGCCAAACCTCAGCCCGCCAGACGGACCAGCAAAATTCACCCGGCGACCAGGGTTTTCCAAGCGCTGCGCATCGCCGTCAATCAAGAGCTGGACGCCGTTGAAAGGGTGATTCCCGTCGCCGTAGATCTCTTGCGTCCCGGCGGCCGTCTGGCGGTCATCACATTTCATAGCCTCGAAGATCGGCTTGTCAAACAGGCTTTCAAGCAGCTTTCTACAAACATATTGTCCCCACCTGGCATGGCGTCGATTCAAGCCAAGCGGGCGCGCATCAAGCTGGTTAATCGAAAGCCGATTGTACCGGACGACGCAGAAGTCAGCGTCAATCCGCGCAGCCGCAGCGCCAAACTCCGCGTCGTGGAGAAACTATAAGCAAGTTGAAGTTGAGTTGCGCGTTATTCCTTTTCAGATACATTGGATAATGTACTGTTTGGCAGCTTAAAGGAAGTTGCCGCAGTTTGTCTTTTTCTGATTAGCAAACGACAGCGCAGCATGTCGCAAGCCTGGTTTCAGCATACATTCAGCCGCAAGCGCTTTCGGACGCGAAATCAAGCGACCGCCTTCGCGATCCTGGGCGTCGCCATTCTATTGATCCTGGGCAGCCTGTATCTGTCGCAAGTCGCTTCATTCGCGATTACTAATCGCCAGATTGAAGACTTGATTAGCCGCCGGGACGAGCTCAAGCGGCAGAACGAACAGCTGATTGGCGAGATCGCCAGCTACCGCACGGTGCCGCGTCTATTCGCCCGCGCCGTTGCTATTGGTTTCCGTCCGGCTACCAATACCGATATCGACTATGTACTGATAGATGGCTATAACCCCTATCGCGACCGCGCGCCCGTAGTGTCCACCGAAAACAATCGGACTGAGCCAACTGTACCGGTTTATGACGAGACTTTCGGCAGTTGGCTGGAGCAGCAATTCGCTCTCTTGCGCGACCAGTTTCAATCATTCGGCAGTTGACGGAACAGGTCTACGATGCAAGGGATGTCATCGCAACAATCGACTATTCAAGCGCGACTCCCGTTCGTGGCGATATTCCTGATCTTGCTGGCCGCCTACCTGATCATCAATTTGGCTAACTTCCAGTTCTTCCCGCGCTCGGTACGCCAGGAACTGGAAAAGATCGGCAGTTCCATCACCAATACGACCCTTCGAATCCCCGCCGAACGCGGCCGCATCTACGATCGCGATGGCGAGCCGCTTGCGTTTAACGTCGTCCAATACCGCCTGGGCATCAGCCCAGCGCTCGTATCAAACGCCGACAGCCTGAGCGCCAAGGTGTCTGAAATCCTGAATGTCGCAGAATCCGAGATATGGCGCAAAGCCACCAGCGAAAATATCTGGGAATTCGTCGCGGGTCCGATTTCGGCGGAGCAGGGGCAAGCCATCGCGGCGCTCGACGACATCTCGCTGGGCTTGGAAGAGATTCCCAAACGCTTCTATCCACAAGGCGAGCTGGCTGCACACGTCATCGGCATCGTAGTTGATGACGGATTGCGTGGCGCGCTGGGGGTCGAAGGCGCTTTCAACGATACTCTTTCCGGTCGAGTGTTGGACCTGTCAGTAAGTAATGTGCCCTTCGGCCTGCCGGAAGATCGCCCGGCCGAACAGCGCGGGCAGGACATTGTGCTAACGCTAGACCGCGATGTGCAGTTTTGGGTGGAAACCGAGCTCAAAAACGCGGTAGAGGAATACAACGCCTTTCGCGGCACCATCATCGTCATGGATCCGCGCAATGGCGATGTGCTGGCGCTCGCCAATCATCCCTCTGTCGACCCTAACAACTTCCTGCAAATTGCCGACCCCAATCTGCGCGTCAACCCAGCGATCAATGAAACTTATGAACCTGGCTCGCTGATGCAAGTCCTGACGATTGCCGGCGCGCTTGAAAAAGGCGTCATTACGCCATTCTGGACCTACAACGATACGGGCTACATTGAGGTAGGCGGCCGCGACATCTTCAATTCCACCTATCAGTCTTACGGCACGACCGATGTCGCAACAATACTTGTCAGCTCCCTTGATGTCGGCTCGGCGACAGTCGCCCTGCAGATGGGCACTGAGGACTTCTATAGCATGATGCGCGCATTTGGCTTGGGGCAGCCAACCGGCGTCGGACTGTTCGCGGAAGAGCGCGGTGAGTTGAGAATCCCCGGTGATAACGACTGGAACGAGAGTTTCCTGGGGCTGAATAGTCACGGGCAAAGCCTGCAAGTGACGCCAATGCAGATGATCACCGCCTATGCTGCCATCGCCAACGACGGCATCATGCGGCAGCCGCGCATTGTCCGCCAGGTTATCAGCGACGATGTCGTCGAAGACGCCAGACTCTCTACGATTCGCCGCGTCGTTTCGGCCGAAACCGCCGGCATCGTAAAAGACATGTTGATACGCAGTGTGCGAGACGGCGCGCCCGCGGCGGAACTTCCCGGCTATACCGTCGCCGGCAAAGAAGGTACCGCCAAGATTTCTACCGCGGTCGCATTTGAAGAAGGCAGGAATGCCAAAATCCTTTCATTTATCGGATTCTTGCCCGCCGATGAGCCTCAGGCAGTGGTCATGGTAAAGCTGGATCGGCCAGACGGCGATTATGGCTACCAAGTAGCGGCGCCGGTATTCAGGCGCGTTGCCGACCGCCTTGTTATTTTACTTGAGATACCGGATGATAGTGTCAGGAGCAGCCTGGCAGCCGCAGAAACAGGCATAGAAGGTACCAGCAGCTAGGCAATTCGATTCTATGGATGGTCAGTTACCTCTGGCGCTCAGTGTTGGCAGCGCTACTTTCTTGCTCGGCGTCATCTGGGGCCGTCCCTTTGTCGAGATTCTGCTTCGCCTGAATTTGGGCAAGCAGATACGCGCCGAACTGATGGACAGCCACCACGCGCATAAGATCGGTACGCCAACAATGGGCGGCATCATGATTATCTTGCCGACCATGGCCATCACGCTCGCGCTCAATATCTCGCGCATCGTCGAAGAAGGTTCAGGACGCAGCATCCTTGTGCCCATATTCGTCCTGATCGGCTTCGCGTTGCTTGGCTTGATCGACGATTGGGAAGGGATACAGAGCTCGCGTGGGAATGTAGGCGAGGGGCTCTCCGGCACTTTCAAATTTGCCATTCAGATATTGCTGGCGCTGGTCGCTTCAACGATTATCTCCCATTTCGAATTCTCATACGCCAACGCGCTAATTCTGCCCTTGGTGCAAATCGAGATTCCTTTGCATCCGGTATTATTCGTCGGCATCAGTACCTTCATAATCGTCGCTGCGTCAAATGCCACCAACTTCACTGATGGCCTGGACGGGCTGGCCGGCATCATTACGGCGAGCGCATTCGGCGCATACGGTGTCATCGCCTTCTTGCAAGACCAGATTTTCCTGGTGGAATTTTGCTTTATCATCGTCGGCGCTTGCTTCGCGTTCTTGTGGTACAACGCGCACCCGGCTCAGCTTTTCATGGGCGATACAGGGTCACTCGCGATAGGCGCCGCCTTGGGCACTGTCGCCGTGATGACGGGTCAGTGGCTGCTCCTGCCAATTATCGCTATTGTGCCCGTTATGGAAATACTCAGCGTGATATTACAGGTGGCCTCTGCCAAGCTCACTCGTCGCTTCTATGGCGTTGATATTCGCCCCTTCCGCCGTACGCCTATTCATCATCACTTTGAACTAGGCGGCTGGAGCGAAACACAGATTGTGCAGCGCTTCTGGCTGATTGGCATTCTGAGCGCCTTTGTGGGTGTCGCCCTGGCACTCCTCTAAATGAGACAAGCACAAGCTCGTCACATGGCGCTGCCTTAAGGCAGGGGCGCAATTCAAGCCGCTTGTCTAAGCCGCATAGAGCCAATGCACTATAATACTAGTGTTCTGCAAATTACTGCATGAGCCAGGAAAACCATGACGGGACGCGATCCATTAGCCGGCAAGCGGGTAATTGTCTTCGGCTTCGGGCGTCAAGGCGTTTCGCTTGCTCGATGGCTGCCTGCGTTGGGCGCAGAGGTCGTCGTGACAGACAGCCGCAGCGCCAAACAATTGAATCTACGCCGCCGCGATTATCCCGGTGTCCGCTTCTATTTGGGCGGTCACCCTGAAGACGTCCTCATCGGCGCGCACTGCATTTGCGTCTCGGGCGGTGTCCCTCTTGATTTGCCGGTGCTATCGTTGGCGCGCGAGCGTGGCATACAATTCACCAACGATGCGCAACTCTTCCTTGAACGCTGTCCCGCTCCGGTCATAGGCATCACCGGCAGCGCGGGCAAGACCACAACGACTGCCCTGGTTGCGAAAATCGCCGCCAACTCAGGTTACAAAGTGTGGGTCGGCGGCAATATCGGCAACTCCTTGATCGAAGATCTCCCCAAGATAAAGGCCGACGACATCGTCGTCATGGAACTCTCCAGCTTTCAGCTTGAGCTGATGACAAAGAGCCCGCAGGTTGCCGCCCTTTTGAATCTAACGCCGAACCACCTGGACCGGCACGGAACATTCGAGAATTACGCCAGCGCCAAAGCCAATATCCTGCGCTATCAACGCGCTACAGATGTGGCGGTCTTGGGCTGGGACAGCCCTGGCAGTAAAGCGTTAGAGCCTGCCGTCGCCGGCGAATTACTGGCATTCAGCTTATATGACATGGCGCCAGATGGCGCCTTCATGCTGGGCAGTCGCATATTGGTCGCCGGCTCGGCCAGCTTCGATATGAACCCTCATGTCGTTTGCGAACGCGAGGACATTCCTCTGCGTGGCGATCACAATGTGCTGAATATATTGGCGGCATGCGCCATCACCGGCGGCATGGGCTTGGCCATAGACCGACCCGGCGTCATGCCAGAAGTCATGCGCGCGACCATCTGTGATTTTCAGCCTGTTGAACACCGCCTGGAAACCGTGAGGGAAGTCCGTGGCGTGACCTGGGTCAACGACAGTATCGCCACTGCGCCGGAACGTCTACTCGCCGCGCTGAGCAGCTATGACGAGCCCTTGGTGCTTCTCGTCGGCGGGGCGGACAAGGATCTCCCGTGGGAATCGGCAATCCAGTTCGCGCTGCAAAAGGCGAAGCATATCATCGTCTTTGGCAAAGACGGCGAAAAGCAAGTTGCCAGCAAAGTAACACATCTGCTCGGTATGCTGCGAGTTGACGATGATCAATTTTCGCGCGCACCCTCGCTCGAAGAGGCAGTGACGCGGGCGGCAGAAGTAGCGTCCGCCGGCGATGTGGTGTTGCTGTCGCCAGGCGGAACCAGCTATGACGCCTACGTCGACTTCGCCGAGCGCGGGGCGCACTTTCGCCAATTGGTATCTGAACTATAATGAACCGAGTTCTGATGTCGCCAGACGAGGATTTGCATGACCGACCAAGCCATCAATGACTCCAGACAACGTCGAATAAGGCGCCAGCTGCGTCGCCGCCCCGGCTTCACGGTCATCAACGATGACAGTGTTCGTCCCGTCAGTCGTCAGCAAAGACACTTTCTGTCCTCCTTCGATAAACCGATGCTGGCCATCGTGCTGCTGCTGCTCATCATCGGCGCTTTGATGGTTTTCAGCGCGACTTGGGATTGGAGCAACCAGACTTACGGAACGGCAGCCGGCTTCTTCGTCGAGGAACATATGCGCAATGTAGTCATTTCTGTCCTTGCGCTCGTTGTTTTTGCCACTGTGGATTACCGCTTCTGGAAACGTTTTGCCGTCTGGCTGCTGGTCTTTACGCTGATATCGCTTGTCGCCGTTCGCTTATTCGGCGAAGACATATTTGGCGCGCGACGGTCCTTCACTGGCGGACGCTTGCAGCCGGGCGAATTAGCGGAGTTTACGGTCGTATTCTATATGGCGGCCTGGCTAGGCTCGCATAATGCCAGAGTCCGCAGCTTCTTTTACGGGCTGGTTCCCTTTTCGCTGGTTGTCGGCGCGATCGCCTATCTCATCGTGTTACAGCCGGACTTGAGTTCGGCGGCAATTGTAGTTCTTACCGCCGGCGTGATGTTTTTTGTTGCCGGCGCAAACTTGATTCATATGGGAGCCGTCGGCGCTATTTCGCTTACAGTCAGTCTGATCGTCGTGCAATCCTGGCAATATGCCCAGGACCGCATCGCCAACTTCCTCGCCGGCTTGAGCGATATTACGCTTACCGATTATCACACGCTGCAAGCGATAACCGCCTTCGTGCGCGGTGGCTGGTTCGGTGTTGGCGTGGGACAATCTCAGCAGAAATTCGGCGCTCTGCCCGCGCCGCATACCGATAGCATTTTCGCCGTCATTGGCGAAGAACTTGGTGTCATGGGAGCGGCGGTTGTTGTCGCGCTATATATCGCCTTTGCCATTCGCGGCTTTCAGATAGCGCGCCTCTCGAAAGACAATTTCGGCTCGCTGCTTTGCGTCGGCTTTACGTCTTGGGTGATCATTCAAGCCCTGCTGAATATCGCCGTCATGACAGGAGTGATACCCTCCACCGGCGTTCCCTTGCCATTCATCAGCTTTGGCGGGTCCTCGCTCTTGGTTGTCATGATCGGAGTGGGGCTGATGCTCAGTGTGCACCGCATGGCCACAGGCCGCAAACCTGCCTCGGAACGGAGAAGCGATATTGCGAATTTTGATCGGAGCTGGAGGAACCGGCGGGCACGTCTATCCCGCGCTGGCCACCGCACAAGCGCTGCTCCAAGAGAAGCATGAGGCGCATCAACTGTATTTCATCGGCGCGGTGGGTGGTATGGAACTGCATTTGGTGGCGCAATCCGGCATTGGCTTCGCGAGTTATCACGAGGTTCTGGCCGGTCCCATTCACGGCGTAAATCCACTTCGCGTTGCGATAAGCTTCTTGAAGCTGGCCTTCGGCTTTCTGCAGTCGCTTCTTATATTGTTTCGTATCCGCCCGCAGATCATCCTCCTGACTGGCGGCTGGGCGAACTTGCCCGTTGCGCTGGGCGCGCAGCTTTTTCGTATCCCTCTGGTTATTTATCTGCCAGATATCGAACCCGGCTTAACGATAAAAGCTCTACAGCCATTGGCGAAGAAAGTCGCGATCACTGTAGAACCATCGGCCGGCTATTTTCCCGCCGGCAAATCGGTCGTAACCGGCTATCCCATGCAGGAAAATCGTCTCAGCGCTGAACGGGAAACAGCGCAGAAGCACTTCCAACTGGATGCTGATCGACAGACTCTGCTGGTGTTCGGCGGCAGTCGCGGCGCGCGCAACATCAATAGGGCGCTCGCCCAAAAGCTGCGGAACTTGCTCGATGATGGCTTGCAGATCATCCATATCACCGGAGAACTCGATTGGGAAAGGAACTTGCAGCAAGTCGGTGAATTGAGCGATCACCCACGCTATAAGCCATTCGCTTATTTGCATGACGAGATGGGACTGGCATTTGCCGCGGCCGATCTAGCCGTTTGCCGCGCCGGCGCCAGCGCGTTGGCTGAATTACCGCTCTTCGGCTTGCCCGCCATCCTCGTGCCCTACCCTTACGCCTGGCGCTATCAAAAAGTCAATGCTGACTACCTCGCCGATCGCGGCGCCGCCATCAGGCTGAACGATGAAGAGATGGCCGACAAACTCTACTCGACAGTTTCCGCGCTATTTAACGACGAAACACGCTTGAGCGAGATGCGAGCCAAGTCGCGAAACCTTGCGAATCCGGATGGCGCCCACCGCCTGGCTGCCTTGCTGCTCGAAATGGGCGGGAAATAAGATGCTGGAATTAGTGACGCTGGTTTGGCTCTCTGTGGCCGGTTTCGCGGCCATCGGCTTGGCTCGAGGCTGGTCAAAAGAGATCATTGCCATGGCCGGGATCACCCTGGGGCTCTTCGCGCTGCATCAATTTGACGGCGCCTTGCGTGAGCAACTGCTGGTTCAATTCTCGGCTCAGAACAAATTTCTGGTTCAAACCGGGATATTATTGCTCATCACCTTTTTCGCCTATCAGACACGCGCCTTGATCAGCCGTGACATTAACACCGAATCTGAACCGGACGGCCGCGACGCCCTGCAATCAAAAGCGCTCGGCGGCATTGTCGGCGCCTGCAACGGCTATCTGGTCAGCGGCTCCATCTGGTACTTCATGCATATCAACGAATATCCCTTGTCGCCATACATTGAAGCGCCGGCGGAAGCATCGCTAAGCTTGAGCACGGTGACCAACCTGCCGCTCTTTGTGCTGGCGAATGGTCCAGGCGCCTCGGGCGACTTGCTTTCCTTGCTCGTGGTCATCTTGTTCGTTGTCGTCCTGATTCTGATATGAGTCCGACAGGTGGGTCTGGAAAATGATAAGTCTTGTATCTCTCATGTGGACGACGGCGATCTTCTTCGCTCTGACCGGCGCGCTAAGGGGTTGGCAGCGCGAAATCGTCGCGACGACTGGAGTGGTCCTCGGTTTTTTTGCGCTCTTTCAATTTGACAGTCTGCTCCGCGGCAGCCTATATTCGCTGCTGACAAACGAACTGACAGTCTTGCTGCAAACCGCTCTCTATCTAGGCATTGTGATACTGGCATATCGGAGCCGGATGTCAATTCAACGCGATAACGCGACCCGCAACATAAGAGCATCAATAATTGGCGCAATTGTCGGCTTCTTTAACGGTTATGTCATCGCCGGCTCGGTCTGGTACTTCCTGGACATCAACCGCTATCCCTTCGCTCAACTCATATCAGCGCCGGCCGACGGTTCGGCCAGCTTTCAAGGTGTGGGCCTTATGCCGATTGTCTTGCTTGGCGGCGGCTTGGCCGGGAACGGCGCTCTGCTCGCGCTAGCGGTTCTGGCGATTCTGACTGTCGTCATCGTGACCATCTGATTGCTTTTCGGATTGATTCATTGGAAGGAGAGCCAGGCGGATGCTGCAGCTTATGCCGGGCATGCACGTACATTTAGTCGGCATTGGCGGCGCCGGACTTTCGGCTATTGCCCGCATCTTGCTGGAACGCGGCTTAACAGTCAGCGGCTCAGATACGCAGGCTAGTCCGGTCACGGCGGCCTTGGCGGCTGATGGCGCGCGCATCTATCAGGGCCACGACGCCGGCTTTGTAGCGGGCGCCGATGCCGTCCTGGCGACCTCCGCCGTCAGCGATGATCACGTAGAGGCGGCAGCAGCCAAGCATCAGCAGATTCCGGTATATCGCCGCCGGGAATTCATGCAGGCGGTCTTGCGCGGACACGACATCATCGCCATCGCCGGCGCCCACGGCAAGACAACGACCACTGCTATGGTCACCCATATTCTGCAATGCGGCGGAAAGCAGCCGAGCTTCATCGTGGGCGGCGTGATGGGAAACACAGGACGCAACGCCGGTGTCGGACGCGGCGCATCCTTTGTCATTGAAGCCGACGAATACGGCAATATGTTCCACGGACTTTCACCCAATCTCGCTGTCGTCACCACGGTTGAATACGACCATCCTGATTTCTTCAAGACACCCGCCGCCTTGACCGTGGCCTTCGAGCAATTTGTCGATTCGATAAGCCCTGACGGTTTACTCGTCGCCTGTGCCGATGACTCGGCTGCTCTGGCCCTGGCAGACGCTCGTAGGAAGACGGGCGCAGCAGTTCGCAGCTACGCCATCGACAATCCCCGCGCTGACTGGAGCGCAACTAAAATGTGTTTCGCCACTGATAGGACGACCTTCACGGTCCTGCGACACGGTGTCCCGCAAGGCAAGGCGAGTCTCGGCGTTCCCGGAACGCACAACGTACTCAATGCGTTGGCGGCCATAGCGGCAGCGCATGAACGCGGAGTCTCGGTCGAAGAGAGCGCAGCTGCCCTCGATAGCTTCAAGGCTACCGCCCGCCGTTTTGAAATCCGAGGCATCCGAGACGACGTCATCGTGGTAGATGACTACGCTCACCACCCCACCGAAATCGAAGTAAATATCCGCGCCGCGCGTCTGCGCTATCCGCAACACCAAATCTGGGCGATCTGGCAGCCCCATACCTACTCTCGCGTCCAGCAATTCTGGTCCGAATTCATCGCCGCGTTTGATCAAGCCGACCACGCTTTGCTAACGCCTGTCTACGGAGCGCGGGAAAAGCCTTTGGACGGCGTGTCAAGCGCAGCCCTCGTTTCCGCAATGCAGACGCGTACCGCAGCCGCGTATGCGCACACGTTTGAACAGGCGGTCGAGATCCTGCGCCGATCGGTCACGCCGCCCGCGGTCGTGCTCATTTTCAGCGCCGGCGATGCCAATCTGATCGCCGATCTGTATCTCGACGAGGCTTAACCAATATGGACCAGTCGCGGCTCCCCTCTATCGTCGACTTGCCGCGCAAGCAATCGCTGGCTCGCTACACCGCCGCGCGCCTGGGAGGGCCAGCCGATTACCTCTACATAGCCAAGGATCCAGACTACCGCGACACGTTCTCGCTCCTGGATCAAGCCTGGCAGCGCCAGATGCCGGTGACCGTAATCGGTGGCGGCGCAAATGTCTTGATCTCCGATGCCGGAATCCGCGGCTTGACTATCATCAATCGAGCCACCCGTATCAGCCACACTGTCGACGGCGAAGACCTAGTCGTCACCGCCAGCAGCGGCGCCAATCTGATTCGTATGGCGCGCTATTGCCTGGAGCAGGGTCTCACCGGCATGGAATGGGCAATAGCCGTGCCGGGAACGGTAGGCGGCGCAGTGGTCAATAACGCCGGCGCGCATGGCAGCGATATCGCCGGCTCACTGAGGCGCGCTCTGATTTACGAAGCGGACGGCGGTCAGCGCTGGCTCGAAGCAGAATCTTTGGACTACGCCTATCGCCATTCCTGGCTTAAGTATCGCTGTGACCGTCGATTCTTCATTGTCAGCGCCGAATTCAGCTTCCAGCGAGATAATCCCGCCGCGATCCAGCAGCGTACGGACCACAATAACGAATACCGCCGGCGTACTCAGCCAGCGGGCGCCAGCCTAGGCAGCATCTTCAAGAATCCAGCGGGCGATCATGCCGGCCGCCTCATAGAAGCAGCGGGCATGAAAGGGCTATCTTTTGGCGCGGTACAGGTCTCGCCGGTCCACGCCAATTTCTTCGTCAATCGCAGTCCAGACGCCAGCGCCAGCGACTACTTCGCTCTGATTCAAGTCGTGCGCGAACGCGTCAAAGAACAGTTTGGTACAGTGTTGGAGTTGGAGATTCAAACCCTGGGAGAATGGTAGAGGATTTCAGCCCTATGCGGTTTGCGCCGTATTTTGACCGATAGTACACTGAATGGCATATTGGCTGGAGGCTTCATCCAAATACCGGCGGAAGACCCTACGTGGCAAGTCATGTCCAAGCGCATAGGCGACAAACCGATCGTGCTCCAGGTGTCTTACATCGGGCGCCGCCGGGTACCGTCCCGAAGCGAGCCACGACTGCCCGACGAGAGCGGCGGGTCGTTTCACGTTGGCGCCTTATCAGCGCAGTTCTGTTGGCGCTTTTCGGCTTGACTCTGCTGGCATTCTTTACCAGCGATGTTTTTTATGTGAGAGCGATTCAAGTGCGCGGAAACACGTTTATTACTCGCGAAGAGGTCTTCGCCTACTCAGAGCTGGCGGATTACCACATGTTCTGGCTCGACCCCGCAGAGATTCGCCAGAATGTGCTTCGCTCCTCGTCAGTGGCGGACATAACAGTCGAAGTCGACTGGCCGCCCAACTTGGTTACCTTGCAGGTACAGGGACGCCAGCCTGCCCTTGTTTGGTCCGATGCCGGCGATGAAACCTGGATTGATATCCAGGGGCGCGTCATGCCTGCGCGGGCGGAGATGCCTAGTCTCCTCCATGTGAACTTGATCAGAGAAGGCAGTGACCAGCCTCTGCCAAGCGCTGAGGACTTTACCGGCGACATAGTGCTCGGCGCGCTACGCCTTCGTGAGATTCTTCCCGAAGGCGATAACCTGGATTTCCATCCCGTTTACGGGCTGGGTTGGACCAATGAACAGGGCTGGCAAGTCTGGATGGGGACGGACTCTGCGGCTGTGATGGACGAAAAAATCAAAATATACGATGTGCTGGTGGAGAATTTGAACAGTCGCGCAATTGATGTTGCCGAACTGAATATAGCGAATCCCGATGCACCGTTCTACCGACTGTTGTGGGGGCTATAGAACCGCATGGGCGACCTGGTAGTTGGACTGGATGTTGGTACGCACAAGATTTGCACCGTCGTAGGCGAGGTCCGGCCCGAGGATATTTATGTGGTCGGCTTGGGCATCGAACCCAGCGACGGCATGAAAAAAGGCGTCGTGAATGACGTCGGCGCGCTGTCATCCGCCGTTGCCAAGTCCATTCGCAAAGCGGAGAAGTCCAGCGGATACGATATAAACCGCGCCTTTGTCAGCGTTGCCGGCAGCCATATCTCGTCACTCACCAGCCGCGGGCTCGCCACCATCGTCGGCTCGCGCAGCGTACAAGCTGAAGACCTCGAAAAGGCTATGAGCGTGGCGCGAAACATCGCCATTCCTCATAATCGCGAGATTTTGCATGTCGTGCCACGGAGCTACACGCTCGACAGCCAGGACGGCATCCGCAGTCCCATCGGTATGCACTGCTTCCGCCTCGAAGTCGATGCGCATATCATCACCGCCTCGACGACCAGTTTGGCAAATCTGGAAGACGCCGTCGAATCGGCCGGTGTTCTGGTCGATCGCTTTATCCTTAATCCGCTGGCCGCGGGTGATGCCGTACTGACAGATCATGAACGCGAGATGGGCGCCGTCGTCATCGATATCGGGGGCGGTACGACTGACCTCGCCATCTTCATTGACGGCACCGTCTGGCATACGGCGATTATTCCGGTCGGCGGCAACCACGTCACCCAAGACATCACGTACTGGATGCGCGTTCCCTTCGGCTTGGCGGAACAAGTCAAGATCCAGCGCGGCCATGCCGATATGAACGCCGTCAGTGAATCCGAGGTTTTTCCCGTTGAGCCTTTTGGCGGCGAGATCCTGCCCGTTTCTCGGCGTGACCTGGCCATGGTTATTGAAGCCCGCTTTGAAGAGATCTTCGAATTGGTGGAGAAAGAGATCAAACGCTCGGGCTATGCCGGTCTCTTGCGAGCCGGCGCCGTCATCACCGGCGGCAGTTCACAATTGCCCGGCTACCGCGATCTAGCCTCCCGCATCCTGAATTTGCCCGTGCGCCTGGCCCATCCTGAGCGGATCACTGGCATCGCCGATACATTGAAGAATCCCTCCTACAGCACAAGCGTTGGCTTGCTGCGGCTCGGGCTGGAAATGGATTCCGTGACCGAACCGGAGTTAGTGACAAATATGGGATTGCCGGTAACAAATTGGGGACGGCGAATGAATGACTTCCTGCGGAGATTCTTGCCACAAGATGAGTAGCGAACATTTAGACAAATTAATGGAAATTTTTGCCTCTTATTTGATTTGCAGTAGTTTCAAATCTGCGTACAATGAGCACAGTAACTTGCCGTACGCACCGAGCCACCGTGCTGATTCAAGAGGGTAATCATAATGGTCAATGATCTGATAACCGGGGAAAACTTCGCCCAAATAAAAGTCGTTGGTGTTGGTGGTGGCGGCGGCAACGCTGTCAACCGAATGATCAACGAAGGCTTGGGTGGCGTTGATTTCATCGCGGTCAACACCGACAATCAGGCGCTCATGCTCTCCAAAGCAAAGACACGCGTACGCATTGGCGACAAACTGACGCGCGGGCTCGGCGCCGGCGGCAATCCTGAGATCGGACGAAAAGCAGCCGAAGAAAGCTCGGAAGACCTGCTTGAGGTCCTTCGCGGCTCCGATATGATCTTCGTCGCCTGTGGTATGGGCGGTGGTACGGGCACCGGCGCTTCGCCTGTCATAGCCCAGATTGCCAAAGAGCTCGGCGCATTGACCATCGGCGTAGTAACCCGCCCCTTTACATTCGAGGGTACGCGGCGCGCGCAGTTGGCAAAGACCGGCATCGAGGCGCTCAAGAGCCAAGTCGACACACTTATTGTGATTCCGAACGATCGCTTGCTGCAAATGGCGGACAAGCGCTCGACTCTGCAGCAGGCCTTCTCCCTCGCCGATGATGTGCTGCGTCAAGGCATCCAGGGCATCTCCGAATTGATCACCGTACCTGGTCTCATCAATCTCGACTTCGCTGATGTACGCACGGTCATGTCGGAAGGTGGCGCCGCACTGATGGCAGTCGGTCGCGCCTCAGGCGACGACCGCGCGCGCTCGGCCGCCGAACAGGCCATCACCAGCGGCTTGCTTGATGTCACTATCGACGGCGCCCGCGGCATCCTGTTTTCGATCACTGGCGGCTCGGACTTGACCCTCTTTGAGGTCAACGAAGCGGCGGCCATCATCAAAGACAGCGCGCATCCTGAATGTAACTTGATATTCGGCGCCCATATTGACGAAAGCATGGGTGATGAGGTGCATATCACGGTTATCGCCACCGGCTTCGAACGGAGCCGCCTGGAGACGACGATGCAAGAAGCCGGCACTTTGCCTATCAGGCAGACGACGCCCTTGCCTCAGCCAACAGCGATTCAACGCCCGGTATACGAAGATGTCGAAGTACCGGCGTCCGGCGAAAGTATGTCCGCCGGCAGCAGCGGCTCTTCGTCCTTCCAGCGCAGCCGTTTGGCGCCGCCCTCACCGCCGCAGGAAGATCCGCGTACCTACGACAACGTTGATCCCAAGAACACCGAATTGCCCGCATTCTTGCGCAAGCGCAATCGGCGGCAGTAAACGCGACTAAAGTTTCAATTCAGTATCAAGGAGGGGCGGGCCAAGCTCGCCCCTTTCTGTTTCACAAACCCAGTAATGACATAAGTTTCCAGGCGAATGCTCTTAACAGGTCGAAACTATATCGATAGGGTATTGGCTCAATCATACAAATACATTCAAACCCAACTCTTTCAAATATGAGTAGTCAAGCAGCCGATAAAATGCTATAAAAAAGACAGCTTCTTTCATGCGACAATAACTCATGCTTTCATGTCCAAGTTGTTAATATCCGCGTCATAAATTGGCCAGGCTTCGACCAACATCTCCGCATGCGCTAACGATCGACATTGCACACAACACAGCCTAGGAAACCATTGTCATGATTCAGCCTCAGACAACCACAAGCAAATTGCACGACCTCGGCTACAAGATATTTCTCGACCGCTATGCGCAAAAAGACATGACGCGCAGCAGTCTCGCGGTCGGTGACACAGTCATTGTGGTTGTCAACGCAAAGACAGGGCAGCGCGAAATCGGCAAGGTCATCGCGCTGGACCTGCCGCAAGTCACGGTCAAGCTGCTGGCCGGCGAGGCCGTCGTCCGCGACCTGGAACACGTAGACAAGCCCATCGAAACGCAGCCGGAACAAATGATGACTCGCGTCGCCCGCGGTGTGGCGGCGATCGAAGCCAACCCGGCGAAACAAGAAGAATGGTCAGAGAAATTTCGTTGGCTGCTCGACGACTGGAAGTTCGTGCCTGGGGGACGCATCCTTACCGCAGCCGGCACGGATCAAGACCTGACATTCTACAATTGCTACGTCATCCCTTCGCCCAACGATTCGCGCGAAGGCATCATGACCACTCTCACTCAGATGACCGAAATCATGTCCCGCGGCGGCGGAGTAGGCATCAACCTGTCGACCCTGCGTCCGCGCCATGCCTACGTTAAGGGTGTCAATGGCCGATCAAGCGGGGCGGTTTCCTGGGGCGGGCTTTACAGTTTCGTCACCGGGCTGATCGAACAAGGAGGCAGTCGGCGCGGCGCGCTGATGCTTATCCTCAACGACTGGCACCCGGATGTTATTAATTTCATCAACAGCAAGCGTCACTCCGGAAAAATCACCAATGCCAATATCAGCGTCGGCGTATCCGACAAATTGATGGACGCGGTGGCCGCCGACGAGGACTGGGAGCTGCTCTTCCCCGATACCCGTGACCCTGATTATGACCAACTTTGGGATGGCGATCTGGAAACCTGGATCGCCGCGGGCAGACAGATAGTCAATTACAAGACTATCAAGGCGCGGGAACTTTGGGACGCCATGATCGAAAGCGCCTGGTCGAGCGCTGAGCCCGGCGTGTGGTTCCGCGAACGCAGCAACAAAATGGCAAACAGCTGGTACTTCAATCCGCAGATCTGCACGAATCCCTGCGGGGAACAGCCTCTCGGCGCTTTCTCCGTATGCAACCTCGGCGCCATCAATCTGTCGCGCTTTTATGACGAGGCGGCGCAGGATGTCGCCTGGGATGACCTGCGCAAGACGGTACGGTATTCAACACGCTTCCTCGATAATGTCATCGACACCACACCTTACTTCTTTCAGGAGAATAAGGACGTGCAGCTGTCGGAACGGCGCGTCGGCTTGGGCACCATGGGCATCGCCGAACTGATGCTCAAGCTCGGTGTACGGTACGGCAGTGACGAATCAGTGGAGTTAATCGACGAAATCTACAAGACCATCGCCGTTGCCTCCTATGAGACTTCAAGCGACTTGGCTGTGGAGAAGAGCGCCTTCCCCATGTTTGATGCCGAGAAGTTTCTTGAAAGCGGCTTCATGCAGGCCATGCCAGGTGAGGTGCGCGAGAAGGTGCGCCGAGATGGCATTCGCAATGTCACGCTATTAACGCAAGCGCCGACAGGCACAACCGGCACGATGGTTAATACCTCAACCGGCGTTGAGCCCTTCTTCTCCTGGGTCTACTATCGCAAGAGCCGCCTGGGCTTGCACGAGGAACAAGTGCCGATCGTCAAAGAGTGGCGCGCGGCGCATCCCGAAACGGACGAGCTTCCCGACTATTTTGTCACCGCGATGGACTTGGCGCCGCAAGAGCATGTCAAAGTGCAAGGCGCGTTCCAGCGCTGGATAGATAGCGCCATTTCCAAGACCTGCAATGTGCCTAATGACTACACTGTCGAGCAGGTCAGCGAGCTCTTCAAGTATATGTATGAACTCGGTTGCAAGGGCGGCACGATCTATCGAGACGGCAGCCGCGATGAGCAGGTGCTCATGCTCAAAGGCGATGAGCGCGCCGAAAGCGAAATGGAAGATTTGAAATCCGCCGCGGCCGAGAGCGCCGAGCCCGCCACCACCCCGCACCGCGTTTATCCGCGCCCGGACCGCCTGCAAGGCACTTCCGTAAAGACGCAAACGCCGTTTGGCAAGGCTTATATCACCATCAATCGCGATGAGCAGGACAATCCATTTGAAGTATTTGTCGCCATCGGTAAAGCTGGCAGCGACATCCAAGCCGATGCCGAAAGCTTGGGCCGGATGATTTCTTTGCAACTGCGCACGACCGCGCCGCATAACCGCCGCGAGATGCTGAAGCTGATCATTGAGCAATTACAAGACATCGGCGGCGCGCGTCCCATCGGTTTCGGTCCGAAACGGGTATTGTCGCTGCCCGATGCCGTAGCGCGCGTCCTGCAATTGGAGTTCTTCCCCGAAGAACAGCCTCAGCAGCTGGATTTGCCCATGCAAGGCAGCGGTGTATCGGCCAGCGCGGCAGCCGACGCCGAAGGCGGCACGACCATCAACTCGTCGATATCCGGCGCCGATATGTGCCCTTCCTGTGGCACAATCACCTTGATCCGCGCCGAGAATTGCCGCAAGTGCCTCACCTGTGGCTACAGCGAGTGCTGATTTCCAGTACAGCGCCCGCCGGCGTGACGCGTTCTAGCATTGCAAAACACAGGCGAATCGCGTCGCTCATAAAGCGCTTTTTTATGTTGATTATCTGCGGCTTCCTACTCTATTTCCTCGCTTTCATCGCCGCCATCCACCACACCGGCACGATCGATACCACGCAAGATTCCGATGTCATCATCGTGCTCGGCGCCGGCTTGCTACGAGATGGCAGACCCGGCTGGGCGCTGACCCGCCGGAGTCGCCAAGCCGCTGAACTTTGGCAGCGTGGTACCGCGCCCTTAGTCTTGTGCACGGGCGGCCAAGCTGAGTCTCATCCTCGTTCGGAAGCAGCCGCCTGCCGCGACATCCTGCTCGCCAGTGGCGTGCCGGCCGCTGTCATCCTGCTGGAAGATCGTAGTCGCAGCACTGAGGAAAACGCCATCTACAGCCGGCGCATTTTCGCCGAGATAGGCGCCGCCGACGCGGTTCTAGTCAGCGACAGCTACCACATGTTGCGCGCGCGCTGGCTTTTTCAATTGCAGGGGATAGACACCGCCAGCAGCCCGGTGCCCGCCGATCGCATCCGCAACCCGCTCTCCTACCCTCCCTCGCTTCTGCGCGAGTTTCTCGCATTCCACTGGCATCTGCTCAAGGAAGCCTTGCATATCCCGTTGACTCACGTCAGTGGCATCTAATCCCTATCAGCGCGCAACTCTCGCCATTGCACTATAATCGCCCGTGAAGACAGAATATGCCGACCTAGTCAATTTTAGGAGCGTCCAATGACTGAGTTAGTATGCATCGGAGTGCCTTATTATCTGGGCGAATCCATGCCGGAGCGCCGTGAAGTTGATGCGCTGCGCCAAAGTGGCATCGCGGAAGAACTCAACGCCGAATGGGTTGAGATTGAACCTGATTTTGACTCCGCGGACGACCCCGTCGTGGCGGTCAATCTTGCCCTCGCGGCCGCCATACAAGCGTACGCCGCCAAGCTGCCGATAGTCTTCGCCAATGATTGCACCAGCTGTCTGGGTACGGTCAAAGGCCTGGAATCAAAGGCGCCCGCCATCCTCTGGTACGATTCCCATGGCGACTTCAATACGACTGAGACCAGCCCCAGCGGATTCCTGGGCGGAATGCCCCTGGCGGCGCTGGTGGGGCGTGGCAATCAACATTTAATGCGCGGCATGCATCTGCAGCCAATCGCCGAAACCAAGGTCATCATCACGGATGTGCGTAATCTCGATCCAGAAGAAGGCGTCATGCTGCGCGGCAGCGACATCACAATCCATGAGACGCTGGATTCGCTGAAGGCTGCCGACCTGCCCGATCGACCGCTCTATATTCACTTCGACACCGATGTTGTTGACTGCGCGGAGATGCCGGCTATGAGCTATCCTGAACCGAATGGGCCGACTCTCGATGAGTGCGTCCAATCGCTGAAGCACGTGCTTGGGCAAGGAAATACTGTCGGCATCCTGTTCAGCCTTTGGAACGACACGCTTGAGGGCAGTGACCGGGCCATGAAAGCTACGCTAAAATTGATTCGTACCTTGAGACAAGCTTGACAATGGCCACACGCCGACTTGCGCGCCGTTGCAAACGGGCATATCCTCAATTGGTATGAAAGCTAGGGGTGAATTCCATTGTACACTGACAACGAGATTCTCTTTCCGCACTACGCCATTCCCGCGCTTCGCAATACTCGCGGCGCAGAATGGAAACGGTTCATTGACCGCATTTCGGCAAAGGACGAAACCAGCGTCGAAGTTATTGCCCTGATGTCGGTAATGGTCGAGCTTAACGGCTGTTTGACATGCGAAACAGATAGCTACCGGGCGATGCGAGGGTGCACCGCCTGCGCCCAGCAGACGCTGCGCCGCTTCAAGGGCAGCGACGAAGAACTGATAAGCGCCTACGAGGCATCGCTCGCGAAGTTCCGCAAGCTTGACTTAGCCTTCGGCGGCTGAAGTTACGACACCTTTGACTTACAGTTGACAAGTTTCGGGAGCGCGTGTTAGACTTTATTCCCGCGTAGGGAAACAATCTGCGCGCGTTTAGACTTCCAAAGTATTTGAAGGGTAGTGCAACGATAGCCAATTCACCACACAGGATCAACGGAGATATTCGCGGTGCGCGTGAAGTCCGGTTGATTGACGATACCAATACAAATATTGGTGTTGTGGACATACGGAATGCGCAAGATCGGGCTGACGACGTCGGTTTGGATTTGGTAGAGGTTGCGCCAAATGCTAAGCCGCCTGTTTGCCGGATCATGGACTATGGTAAATTCCAATACGAACAACGCCGCAAGGAACGCAAGTCAAAGAAGAACCAAATCAAGGTGACCGTCAAAGAAATACAGCTGCGTCCCAAGACGGACGAATATCATTTGCTATTTGATATTAAGCGCGCGGAGAGATGGTTGCTCGAAGGCAAGAAGGTGAAGTTTCGGGTGCGCTTCCGCGGCCGTGAAATCACCCACCAGCACATCGGACGGGATAGACTGGGCAGGATTGAAGAAGCATTAAAAGAAGCTGGCGTTGTGGAGCAGCGTCCCAATATGGAAGGCAGGGACATGCTCATGATCTTGGCGCCAACCAAAGAAATCAAACATAGCGTGGAGAATCAATAGTGCCTCGCAAGAAGAAAACGACAAAGTATAAACTCAAGACGCATAAAGCCACCGCCAAGCGCTTCAGTATGACTTCGACCGGCAAGATCGTGCGGACCAAGGGCGGCAAGAGCCACCTGCGCCGGCGCTCGGCCAAGCGAGTCAAACGGCAATGGGACAAGAAACTGGAAGTTGGCGAAAAGGCAATGCGCCGCCGCGTTCGGCGTCTCGCCCCTTATCTCGGCCGATACAAGGCGAACCCGCCCTCGTAGGCCAGGGGCAGCTATCCTAAAATACAGCCCGGCGCAGCGTGATGCCGGGCATTTCATGTACGGAGAAAGAACATGGCAAGAACAAAAACCGGCTTCGTCAGACGCCGCCGTCACAAAAAAGTCTTGAAGCTCACCAAAGGCCAGTGGGGCACGCGCAGCAAGAACTTCAAGCGGGCTAACGAGGCGATGATGCGCAGCCTCTGGTACGCCTACCGCGACCGCCGTCAGCGCCGCCGTCAACTGCGCCGCCTCTGGATACAGCGCATCAATGCCGCCGCCCGCATAAACGGTTTGAAGTACAGTCAACTGGTGCACGGTTTGAAGCGCGCTGGCATAGAGCTGGACCGCAAGAGCTTGGCCAGCCTCGCCATTCGTGATGCCGACACCTTCGGCAAGATCGTCGACGTGGCAAGACAGAACCTCTAGGCTCGCTTCCATATCAACCAGTTAATCCAAAGGGTCCCGTAGCTGACCCTTTTTCCATTTCAGAGGGCCGCAGGATGGATGCCGTCAGCAGTACGCAAAACAAGCGCGTTCGCTACGTGAAGGCTCTGCAGGCCAAGGCGCGGCTCCGGCGCAGTGAACGAAGACTGATCCTCGAAGGCGACCGACTGATCGCCGATTCGCTGACTAGCGGCGGCAAGCCCCATCTCGCCCTCTATTCGAATGAGCGCGCTGACTACGATGTCATCGCCCAATTGCAAAATCGAAATTGCGAATTGCTGCCGGTCACCGAAGACATTCTCCGCTTCGTCAGCGATACGCGGCAGCCACCGGGCATTCTTGCCGTTTTCCTTATGCCCAAGCCGGCGATACCATCACTGGCCACCCGCGTCCTGATTCTCGATGAAGTCCGCGAGCCGGGCAATCTCGGCGCAATCTTGCGGACCTCCGCTGCCGCGGGTGTTGAGCTTGCGATTTTGGCAGCGGGCTGCGTAGATCCGTATAACTCCAAGGTTGTACGGGCGGGAATGGGCGCGCACTTTCGTCTGCCGATAGTCGAAGCAGCCTGGGCGGAAATCGCCATATACTGTAAAGAGCTGAGCATTTACGCGGCCAGCGCAGATTCCTCCCTTTGGTATTCAGCCGTAGACTGGTCGAGCGGCTGGGCGCTGGTCGTCGGCAACGAAGCGCGCGGAATCAGCCGTGAAGCACAGCAACTTTCGCAGCACAATATCTCGATACCCATGACCGCCGCCAACGAGTCGCTCAATGTTGCCAGCGCCGCCGCCGTAATTCTATTCGAAGCTCAGCGGCAGCGGCTCAAGGTGAGCGCCATTTGAGCTGGCTACCCCCAGCCCCACTTCACTTGTGCGACTCGCTGCGGTAGACTTGCGAGACTTTGCAATAAGGCAGAATGCAGGAGAATGCGATTCATGGTTAAAGACTTTGATGTCGCCGTACTCGGCGCCGGACCCGGAGGTTACATCGGCGCCATCCGAGCCAGCCAACTCGGACTCAAGACCGCAATCATCGAGAAGAAGTATTGGGGCGGCATCTGCTTGAATGTCGGCTGCATCCCGTCAAAAGCGCTGCTGCGAAACGCCGAACTCGCTTACATCCTCCAGCATCAAGCCGATACATTTGGCATCAGCGGCGACTTCACATTGGACTACGCCAAAGCCTACAAGCGCAGCCGCCGCGTATCAAATGGGCTGACCAAGGGTGTGCAATTCCTGATGCGCAAAAACAAGATCGAATCGTTTGAAGGTTGGGCAACCATCGAGGACGCCAACAATCTCACCGTTGCTCTCAATGGCGGAGAAAGCGAGACGATAAGGTTCAAGAATCTGATCATCGCGACCGGCGCCAGCACACGTTTGATCCCGGGCACGGCCTTGAGCGAACGCGTCGTCTCCTACGAAGAACAAATCATGGAGGATCAGCTGCCCGCCAGCATCATCATAGCCGGCGCCGGCGCCATCGGTGTCGAATTCGCCTATATCATGTGCAATTATGGCGTCGATGTAACGCTGGTCGAATATCTCGATCGCATCCTGCCTTTGGAAGATCCGGAAGTTAGCGCTGAGTTGGCGAAGGAATTCAAAAAGCTTGGCGTCAAGATCTTGACCAGTGCCAGCGTCGACTCGATTGATGACAGTGCAGAGCAAGTCAAGCTAACAGTTACGCACACGGACGGCGCCCGGGAAACCTTGCAGGCCGAGCGTGTTTTGCAAGCCATTGGATTCCAGCCCCGCGTTGAGGGTTTTGGGCTGGAAAAGCTCGGGATCGCGCTCAGCTCCGCCGGCGGCATCGAGATCAACGATAAGATGCAAACCAACATCCCGCACATTTACGCCATCGGTGATGTCACGGCCAAGCTGATGCTCGCGCATGTGGCCGAGACGATGGGAGTAGTTGCCGCGGAGAATATCGCCGGCGCGCCAACCGTGACGCTCGACTTTGATATGATGCCACGCGCGACATACTGTCAGCCGCAAGTCGCCAGTTTCGGCTATACCGAAGCTCAAGCAAAAGAACGCGGCTACGAGATCAACGTCGCCAAATTCCCCTTCCAAGCCAATGGCAAAGCAAGAGGTATGGGAGACGCCACCGGATTCGTCAAAGTCATCAGCGAAAAGAAATACGGCGAGATTCTAGGCGCCCACATGATCGGACCCGATGTCACCGAACTCCTGCCGGAACTGACTTTGGCGCGCTCCGCTGAACTCACGCCGGAAGATATTGCGCGCAATGTTCACGCGCATCCCACATTAAGCGAAGCCTTGAAAGAAGTTGCGCACGGCCTGGAGGGCCACTTCCTCAATATATAAGCGCCCTGAGCGCAAGACTGATGTCAATCGTCGGCCGGAGTCAAAGCCAGCAATCGACGATCAAGCTCGTGAAGTTAAGCTGACCTTCCTTGTTGCGCAGGTCGTGATCGGCCGAACGCCCCACGAAGCCGTCCTCTGCTCGCCACGGCCGCTGATGAAAGCGCCCTGCGCTATCAAAGTATTCCAGCAGCTCAAGCTGATAGCCTTGCCTGCATAGCGCCTCCCTGATGAGATCGCAGGTGTAGAGTTCCTTGTGGTCTTCAGCGCCCAAGCCAGCGCCGCCCGGACGTACGCGCTCGATGTAATCGCTGTCGGGATGATAGCCATCGGGCACAGCAATTCGGATGCGACCGTTCGCCGAAAGATAATCCCGCGCGGACGCCAGAAATTCGGCAAAGTCGGCCGCCGTCAAGTGCTCGAAAACGTGCTCGGCCAAGATTCTGTCGATCGAATTCGGCGGAAACAGCTTTGTCCAGTGGTCGCGCCTGAGCACATCAAAGGCGGGCACATCCGTGGCGATCCAGCCATCGTAGCGCGTCTGCCCCGCCCCTATGATAATCTTGACCGCTCTGCCCGCCTGCAATGCCAGCCGAACCTCAGCGCGTATTCGAATCTGCTCCCGGCGCAATATGCCCGCGCGCCGGTATCGTCTGACAAGCGGCGCATACATCGGTCGAAACAGTCGCTTGAGTTGAATCATTGCCGTGGTTACTCTTCTACCGAGAAATGGAATACCGGCAGTATCGACCCGACTTCGCCGCTGGTCAGATCAGTGCCGTTCACTTTGGCGCTACTCCGATACCTGTCGTAGACGATGACGACAACACGATAATCGCCCGGTGGCAAATGCGCCGTCGATAACTCCGTCACGAACCACTTCAAAACATTGTAGTAAAGATGACGATCAGGCGCTTGACCCACGTTGCGCCAATCGCGTGTGATGATCTGAAAGGAGATATTGTAGTTTTCGAGCTGTTCGTCGGAGTCGACTTCCCAGCCAGTAACGACCCGGATGACCTTGTCGTCTTCGTCATAGTCGGCGAACTTGTCAACAATCTTGATCCCGTTTTCATAGTGAATTGGCTGATAGGCGCGCTCACACGAGAGCGTTCCATAAACGAAACGTTGTGCCTTGAGTTCAGGTTCATCCAGCACGATGGCGCAAGGCCGATAATCTCGCCGCAGCAATCCATCGACCTCGGCAAAGTTCGGCGGCGGAGCGGATGGATCGTATGTGAAAAGCAAGTGAGGGTGGTCGTCCAGCAATGTTGCCAGCGCTTCCGCCAACTCATCGCCGTGAAGATTACTCGGTACAAAAGTCCCATCAATGCCGAGCAGCGTTTCCATATAATAATCGCCAGTTGTCTTGCCGCGTTTGCCACGCGCGTTGACAAAACCGGTATCACTGAATCCAACCACGAAGTCTTGCGGCTCTGTATTTCCGCGCAGCGCCTCGACATACTCCGCCAGCGGTGGATAGGCGTGGACGATGCCCACCGTACCCTGATACAAGAGATAATCGTCCGCGCGCCGCAAACTTAATCCCGACACCAAGTAAACAACCAGGATAAGGGGCGCGACCCATCGCCACTTGAACCAAGTCAAGCCACTTCCGATGACCAACGCCCACATGCCCCAGGAAACGAAGAAGTATCGCGAGCGCCGCAAGGGTATCAGACCGACCGCCTCATTAGCCACCAGAAGCAGGGTAAGTATTGACAGCGCCAATATCCAGAATCTCAGGAGGCGACGCCGCATCCCCGGCTGCCGCAACTGAAGCAGCGCCATCAACAGCATGATGAATAACACAAGCCAGTTGCCATTGCCAAGCAGACGGACAAAGGTGCTGATCGCCTGCTCAAGCGTGATGGCGTCGTACGCTGTGTCGAATTTCGATGTCAGCCCCGTCAGTGTGACCGGCAGCCACGGTAAAAACAGCAGGCCCGCTGCAATCATGGCCAGGGCAACCTGATACCACGCTTTGGAACGCTTTACAAAAAAGAGATGATATATGCCTAGTCCGACGTGAAAGAAGATTGAAAAGGGCTGCGTGTAGAGGCAAAGCGCTGCGCTGAAAGTCAGGCCGGCCCAATGATATCGGCGTACCGGGCGCTTCTCGCGAATGAGATAGAAGTAATGCCACGCCAGCGCCATGATCAGCGCGAACTGCAAGCTATACATGCGGATTTCGTGCAGGTAATCCAGCCAGTACACATTCAAACCCAGGAATGCAGCTGCCCAGATGCCGGTCCAGCGATCAACAAAGTCGGCGCCGATACGGAATGTCCAAGCCAGCGCGATGATACCAAAATAGAGCGGCAGGCAGCGTAATACCGCTTGATGCCAGCCAACCAAAGCCGCCCAAGCAGCGACGATCTCAAAGAAGAAGGGGGTATGTTTGGGGCTGTGCTCGCGTACCGAATCGATGATATCAAACGGAGAAAACGGCCCGCTCACGCCACCGGCATGGCTGATCGTTGTTAATTCATCGTACCAGATCAGGTCGCCATTTAATCCGCGCGCTGCCATATACGTCACAAGCAGGAGCAGTGGTAGCATCAAGCTCCAGTGTGCCGCCCCAGTTGGCAAGCTACGGCTTCTTTTTCGCTTCGCGGTCATTTGCTCCTACTGGTCTACAGTGAACGTCAAAACAGAAAAGATGTCGCTCGTGTGACCAGTGGTCAAATCCAAGCCCTTTACCTTCTTGATGGTATCGCGATCGTAAAGAATGACCATGGCGCTGTAGTCGCCCGGGGGCAGATCTTCGGTCGAGAGATCCACCACGTACCACTTCAATACGTCATCGTAGAGGTGCCGATCTGGCGCCTGCCTCACCTTCTCCCAATCCGGTGTGATGATTTGCACGGAGACGTTGTACTCTTCAAGCTGTTCTTCTTCGGCCACTTCCCAACCGGTCACGACCCGAAGGGACTTCGCCTCAGCATCATAATGAGCGAACTTGTCTACGATCCTGATGCCGTTTTCGTAGTGGATAGGCTGATATTCGCGGTCGCAAGCGAGCGACCTGTCAACATAACGCCGCGCGAATATGGCTTCTGTATCAACGACAACGTCACATGGAGCATAATCCTGCTCAAGAATTCTTACGACTTCATCAAAGTTGCCCGGCATATTTACAGGTTCGTATGTGAATAGCAAATAGGGGTGGTCGTTCACCCGACGGAAAAACTCTGCTTCAAGTTCGCTGCCTTCCAATTCCGTATAGATGAATGCGCCGTGAATCCCAAGCACAGCCTGTGAATAGTATTCGACCGTGCTGAAGCCAAAATGCAAGCCGTTGTTCAAGAACGATGCCTGGACAAATCCAAGTAGGGCGTCATGCGGGCGAGTCTTGAACTGGAGGGCGTCAGCGAAGCGATGCAAAGGCGGATGCGGCACGAGCAACGAACGATGTGCAGCGTATTCCCATTTTTCCGCCTGCTGGTAGATATTGTAACCACCAGCCGCCCACATAACTGCAAACGCCGGGATCAGAATACGCCTATGTGGATTTGACGCGAGAAAATGGGCAAAGAGGATCAGCGCGAATGTCAATGCCACTAGAAAATAACGGAGCCTGGTGACTGACAGAAATGGAAAGAATTCGTGGAAAACGAAGAGCGAAATCACCATTCCGGCCACAATCACGAATAGCCGCAGGGCTTGCCGCGACTGCTTCCGCCACAGGGTCCATCCGCCCGCCACAATTAGAATAATCCATATCCATTCGATACCGTTGGTGAATACATTCGCTAACATGGGAATTATTTCAATTGTAGAATTCGCTTTTGACCCGACGCCTCTCGTCGCATTCGCCAATACGATGGCGAACGGCGGAATGTGTGGCAGAAACGTCAACAAACCAGCTGCCCAAGCAATGACGATACTGAACCATCGACGATTTCTCTCTACGAGCAGGACATGTTGAATACCAATACCAAGAAATACAAAAGGAGCGAAAGGATGAGAATAGAGCAGAACACTCGTACTCACTACAAAGATGACCCAACTTGCTGGGCCGGCTTTTGCTCCGTCCGCCAGCCGCAGGTAGTGCCAAGTATGGGCAAGGCTTAAGCAAATCCACATTGTATAAAATCGCAATTCATGAAAATAAATGATGACAAGTGAATTTGTCGCAAATAGGAACGCAGCAAAAAGCGCTGTGCGTCGATTCAAAACGTCTGCGCCAAGTCGATAAATCCAGGCAATGCTTAAGACCCCAAACAGAAGCGACATATAACGGAGCGGCGCCTGCAACCATCCCACCAATTGCGCCCATCCCACACCGACTATGTAATAAAGTGGCACTAACGTCTTATCCACTATGGACTGAAAAATATGCTGAAAACCAACGGGGGCTCCTTTGGCGCCAAAGGCGGAAACAGAATGCATCTCGTCCACCCACAGGATATCCGCATTGAGCTGAGCAGCCCCCAACGCGAAGCCCAAGAGCAAGACTAGCACCATCCCAAAAAGAGATTGCCCTTGCGTGATCAATCTAGGTTTCCCATGCTGCGCCACGATCGATATTCCGGCGCCAGCAAGCCGAATTGCCACATGCTTTGATTGCTGCCGCGCCAATATATCCGTTCGCGCCAGACACCTTCCAATGTGAATCCCAACTTTTTGAGTAGCGCCGCGGACGCCACATTGCCCTCGGTCACATCCGCTTCGACCCGATGCGCCTCCAGGCGCTCAAAGCAGAACCGCAGCACTGCCGCTACGGCCTCAGTCATTATGCCTCGCCGCCAATACGCCGAATGCAGCTCGTAGCCGATTTCCAGCTTCTGATTGCGCGTGTCGTACACGTGAAAACCGCAAGACCCAATCATCTGGTCGGAAGGCTTCAGCGTAATTGCCCAACGGATGCCCGTTTTCGCCACGAAGATGCGCTCCGCCCACCCGACAATTTCGTCCATGTCCTCCTCGCGCGGCGGCTGATCAAAGTCGATGAGATAGTCGAGGGCGTCCGGACTACGGAATACGGCAAGCCAATCCCGTCGATCCGCGTCTAGTATGCGTCGCAATACCAGTCTGTCGGTTTCAAGCGTTGGCGTTTCCGCAAAGTCGAACTTCGCCACCTGTTTCTCCATATCTGTGTCTATCATTTGTTGAGACCAAGACGCGCGAAATGGTCTACTATCCGCGCGCCGCATCGGCCGGGCGATAGGCTACAGCCCGTCAGCAACAATCTCGGCAATATCCACGACTTGCGGTCCACCGTCGATTTCGCTGCGCGCGTCTTCAAACATGCGCGTACAGAAGGGACAGCCAACCGCCAAGACGTCGGCGCCGGTCGACGCCGCTTCCCGAAAGCGTTCGATATTGACCTTGCGATCACCGTGCTCCTCTTCTTTCCAGAATTGCGCGCCACCCGCTCCACAGCAAAACGAATTCGAGCGATTGCGCGGCATCTCTACCAAGGGCGCGCCGCTTTCTCGAAGCACATTGCGCGGCGCGTCAAATACTTCATTGTGCCGGCCGAGATAACAAGGATCATGGAAAGTTACATTGCTCCACTTCGCCGGGTTCGCATTTTGAGGCAGCCTGCCGGAAGCAATAAGTTCCTCAATAAGTTCGCTGTGGTGAACGACTTCGTAGTCGCCGCCGAAAGCATGATACTCCTTGCCAATATTGTGGAAACAATGCGGGCACGTGACGACAATGCGTTTGGGCTCGACATTGTTAAGCAATTCGACATTTGCCGAGGCCAGCTCGAAATACAAATATTCATTGCCGCCGCGCCGCGCCACATCGCCTGTACAGCGCTCTTCTTCACCCAATATCGCAAAGTTGACCCCCGCCGTGTGCAAGATCTTGACAAGTGCCCGCGCCGTCTGCTGCGCCCGCGGATCGTAACTGACTGCGCAGCCGGTCCAATAAAGCACATCAAAGTTCGGATTTTCGGCGATCGTCGGTACCGGGATTTCCAGCCCCGCCGTCCAACTGCCGCGTGGTTCAGCGATCTGCCAGGGATTCCCTTGCCGCTCCATGCCATTAAACGCGCCTTGCAACTCTATGGGAAACTCGCTCTGCATCAGAACCGCGTCGCGCCGAATATCGAGGATGTCAAACATCGGCTCATTGCCAACCGGGCAAATATCGATACATGCGCCGCAGGAGGTGCAGGCCCATAGCGCCGACTCACTCAGCAGATTCCCTGCCAATGACCACTCCGACTCGGCTCCGCTCGCCAGCGCGTCCCAGTGATCTTTCATGAGAAATCTCTTGTTTACTTCCAAGGCTGCGGGCGAAAGCTCCTTACCGGTTACATAGGCCGGGCAGACATCCTGACAGCGGTTGCACATAATACACGCGAAGCCGTCCAGGATCTGTGTCATTTGCAGATCTTCAAGCCTGCCCGCGCCAAATTGCTCAATTGCATCGTCTTCGAAATCCAGCGGCTCGAGTTCACCCATCGACCTACGCCGTGGGCGAGTTAAGAAATTCAGCGGCGCCATGAATAGATGGGCATGTTTGCTCTGTGGAAAATAGGGCAAGAACACCAGGATTCCACCCAATGCAATCCACCAGAACAGGCGCCGCAATACCTCCAGCGCATCAACATTCAGTCCGGACCAAACAGCTGCAAGCGATGTCGCGAAGGGCATAAAGGCGTCGTCGCCCGTCTGTGCTACCGCTACCGACTCGCCCAGAAAGCGAGCTCCAACATGCAATAGAATAAAAACCGCGACAATCATCGAATCCAACTGGACGGCGCCGGCTGACACTTTCGGATGCAGCAAGATATTGTCATGGAATCCCAGCGCCGCCTTGGTCGGCAACACCAGCCGCCTCAAGAGAAAATAAGCGATCCCGACCAATACCACAACACTCAGCAAATCGCTGAGCAAGCGAAAGCCATCATATAGCCAATCTCCGCCAACCAGCCGCGCTTCAAAATCGGGCAGGAATCCAGCGAGCACGTCAATTGCGTTCACCAGGAAATACCAAGTGAAACCAACGACCACCGCCCAATGAATCATGCTGGTCAATGGACGCGTCTTGAGTGTCGTCCGCTGCGTCATATACACGGCCATGGCTGTCAACACCCTGCGCAAAATGCGATCAAAGTGCAACTCGCCCTGACCGCGCCCGATGATCATGAACATCTCTTTGAAGCCGGCGTAACTCGAGCCTAGAGAGAACAGCGCTAGCAGCACGAACAGCATCTTTTCTACGTCAGTCAGCATAAGTGAAGGCTCGCTTTCCATGCAATCGGCCAGGCGCCGCGAGACAGCTTCAGTTTACCATCGGGCGGGGCAATCACGAAAGCGCCCGTGACTCGCGCTTTGCGCGCGCGGCTGCGGCATGTAAGCTTGCAGAAGCGCCAGCCTTCTGTAGAATGACCCGTACTACGCGATAGACCAAAGGAGCGACAAAATGATTGACTTTTCACCCATGAGCGATGGCGACCTGAGTTTCGTGGATTACGCCGCGCAGGAAAACATCGGACCAACGGATTTGCGAGCGCTCAGTGACGAAAGCGTTGACCATCTGCTCAGCCTGCTTGACGGCCTTAACGATGCCGATATCGTCTTTGAGCCGGAAGATCCTAACGCTGAGGACCCTTTCGCCGTCGAAGGCGAGGAGGAAATCGGCTGGAATCTCGGCCACTTGGTCGCCCATGTCACCGCCAGCTCCGAAGAAGGCGCTGCCCTCAGCTCGCTGCTGGCGCGCGGCATCCCGGCTTCAGAGCGCCCGCGCTATGAAACTCCCTGGCGTGATGTCACCACCGTCGCCCAGGTTCGTCAGCGCCTTGAAGAGAGCCGCCGCATGCGCAACGCCTACCTGGAAACCTGGCCCGATGCGCCATTGCTGAATGTCGTCCGCGATGTTTCCGAACGCTTCACTGCCCGCTTCGGCGAGATGAACGCGCCGGCCGCCTTTCTATTCGCCCTGTCACACGAGGTCGGCCACTACGAACAAATCACAGAAGTCAAACGCCAAGCGCTGGCAGCCCGCGCGACCGCTTAGGCGCTCTCACATCTGGAGGCTTGATGAGCAAGTTCATCGCAGCGCATACGCCGAAGGGTTTTCGCGACTTCCTGCCGGATACTATGCTGCGCCGCAATTATGTCATCGGCAGCATCACCGAAGAGTTTCACCGCTTCGGTTTTGAACCCATCGATACGCCCATTCTGGAGTTGCATGACACGCTCTTTGGCAAATATGGCGAAGACGCCGAACAGCTCATCTTCACCGCCCAGCACGGACGCAGCACAAGCGAACCACTGGCGATGCGTTACGATCTGACAGTGCCGCTGGCGCGCGTCGTTGGGCAGTACGAAAGCCAACTCAACCTGCCCTTTAAGCGCTACCATATCGCGCCTGTATTCCGCGGCGAGCGCCCACAACGCGGCCGCTACCGTGAGTTCTGGCAATGCGACGCCGATACCGTGGGAGTCGCCAGCATCAGCGCCGATGCCGAAATCGTCATCTTGATGCACCGTATTCTCAGTCGGCTGGGCTTTCCTCAGTACGTGATCAAGATTAATCATCGGCAACTGCTGGTCGCTATCGGCGATTTCTCCGGAGTGCCAAAAGCGCAACTGCCGGACCTATATCGCAGCGTCGACAAATTCGACAAAATCGGCGCGGATGGCGTTCGCCGAGAATTGACCGAGCGAGGCATCGCCGCCGAGGCCGTCAGCCGCATGATGGACCTCATCCTGTCCAAGGAGCCCGGAACAAGCAGTCTCGATCTCATCGCCGATGCCATTGGCGCAGACGACAAAGGCCTTCAAGACTTGCGCGAGCTGGCCGACCTCCTAGCCGATGCCGCCGTCCCACCGGAGCGCTACGATTTTGATTTCACCATGGTGCGCGGCCTCGGCTATTACACAGGTCCCATTTTCGAGACCGTCATCTCTCAGCCGAATCTGGGCAGCATCACCGGTGGCGGACGCTACGACAATCTCATCGGCATGTTTCGCCGCCAAAGCTTGCCGACCACCGGCACCTCCTTCGGCATTGAGCGCATTATCGACCTTATGGACGAACTTGACCTCTATCCCGCTCATCTGGGCGGTACGCTTGTGCAAGCGCTCGTAACCGTCTTCAGCGAAGAGGTACGCATCGCCTCAATGCGCATCGCCGATAGCTTGCGTGAAGCCGGCATTTATACTGAGCTCTACCTCGAAGCGCGCAAGCTGGGCCGGCAGTTCGCCTATGCCGACAAGAAGGGCATTCCTCTCGTCGTCATTGCCGGACCCGATGAGGTCGAGGCGGGCGTCGTCAAGCTGCGACGTATGGCCGATGGCAGTGAAACGACTGTTCCGCTCTCTGAAGCGGCTGATTCCGCTAGCAAGCTGCTTGCCGAGCCGAGAACGGTCGGATGATCTCCCTCCCGCGCTCCAGCGGCATCCTGCTCCACCCCACTTCGCTGCCCGGTCCTTACGGCATCGGCGACCTGGGAGCAGGCGCTTATCAATTCGTCGACTGGCTCGAGGCGCATGGTCAATCCATCTGGCAAGTCCTGCCCTTGGGACCGACCAGTTACGGCGATTCGCCCTATCAGACCCTGTCGGCCTTCGCCGGCAACAGCAACTTGATAAGCCTTGACTTGCTCGTCGAAGACGGCTTGCTGCAGCGCGGCGATCTCGCCGATGTACCTCCATTTCCCAAAGGCAAAGTCGACTACGGCTGGATTATCCCCTTTCACAATCAGAAGCTGTCAATCGCCTGGCACAACTTCAACGATAGCCCCTTGCCGCAGTTGAAGCGTGAATACGAGCAATTTGTCAGCGAGCATCGCTTCTGGCTGGAGGACTTTGCCCTCTTTATCGCGCTCAAACGCCAACACAAACTCCGTCCCTGGGTCGAGTGGGAAAGCGATCTGCGCTTGCGAGACACCAACGCTATCGCAAAGGCCTCGGTTGCCCTCGCTGAACAAATCGACACTGAACGCTTTCGGCAATGGCTCTTTCATCGGCAGTGGACTGCCCTGAAGACTTACGCCCATGCCAAGGGCATCCGCCTCTTCGGGGATCTGCCGATATTTGCCGCCCATGACAGCGCCGATGTCTGGGCGCATCAGCACGAGTATCATCTCGACGAAACGGGCAATCCTACGGCAGTCGCCGGCGTCCCGCCCGATTATTTCAGTCCGACCGGTCAGCGCTGGGGCAATCCGCTCTATCGCTGGGACCGTATGCAAGCCAAGGGATACGGCTGGTGGATTGAACGCATCAGAAGCCTGTTGAACTTGGTCGATTACATCAGAATCGATCACTTCCGCGGCTTCGAAGCTTATTGGGAGATTCCGGCGTCAGAACCCACTGCAGTCAAGGGAAAATGGGTCGAAGGACCGGGCGCGTCCTTCTTTGAAGCGATTCGACGCGCCCTGGGCGATCTGCCCATCATCGCCGAAGACCTCGGGGTGATCACGCCTGGCGTAGAGAAACTGCGCGACGATTTCGGCTTGCCCGGCATGAAAGTATTGCATTTCGCCTGGAGCGATTCCGCCAATCCCTTCCTGCCTCACAACCACTCGCTCAACTGCATCGTCTACACAGGTACACACGACAACAATACAACGCGCGGCTGGTGGGAAAACGAAGTGGACGCCCGCACCCGTGACTTCGTCAAAAACTATCTCGGTCACGATGTTCACGATATCGTCTGGACCCTGGCCAGGGTCGGCATGCGCTCGCCCGGCCGCGTCTTCATCATGCCGCTGCAAGATGTCCTTGGCCTGGGATCTAACTCACGTATGAACACGCCAGGGGCGCAAACCGGCAACTGGTCCTGGCGCTTTACAGATAGGGCGTTGGCGCATCCGGGCAAAGATGCCCTGCTGCATATCACGCGCCTCTATCAACGGCATCCCGATCAGCAGGCCGTCTATTACGGCGACGCTGCGCTCGGAGATTGACGATTTCGACGATAGACATTCATTAGTGGGTCGAGATGATACAATTGCCGCCCTGGGCAAAATACATCCATCACGATAGCTCCGAACTATTTCTCAGCGAAATTTCGCCGCGTATCGGCGACCTGATAGGCGTTTCGATCCGTATCCCTTGTGAGGCGAATCCGCGCGCCGTTTTCCTGCGCAGCCGTCCCGACGGCGAATGGAAGCGGATTCCAATGACGATGTCTTCGCGGCATGGCTGGTACGACATCTGGTCTGCCGACTTGCCGATCACCATGCATCACAATAATTACTGCTTTCATCTTCTTACCGACAGCCAATCCTTCTATTTGAATCAGCTAGGCTTGAGCCCCATCGATAGCCCGGACTGGTTCAACTTCACCGTCCTCGGCGATTACCAGCCGCCAATATGGGTGCGTGAGCAAGTCTTCTATCAGATATTCCCGGAACGCTTCGCCAACGGCGACCCTGGCAACGATCGGCAGACCGGCGAGCCAACCCTGATGGGCAAGCCCGCGCTCAAGCGCAATTGGGGCGAGCTGCCCCAGCCTTACCCCGACTCACGCACTGTCGAATTCTTCGGCAGCGACCTGCAAGGTATCACGCAGCATCTGGATTACTTGACTGACCTTGGAGTGACCGCGCTCTATCTCTGCCCTGTTTTTGATGCCGAGACCAACCACTTTTATGACATACACGACTTTGATCAAGTCGCAGCCTCGCTCGGCGGCAACCAGGCGCTGGCAGAGTTGCGCCGCGAGCTGAACCAACGCGGGATGAAGCTTATCCTGGATATCACGCCAAACCACATCGGCTTTCATCATCCCTGGTATGTGGACGCTCGGACGAATCCGAATGCCGAGACCGCTGAATTCTTCTGCCGCCATCCGGATACCGGCGATATCGAATATTGGCTGGGTGTACCGACGCTTGTCAAGCTCAACTACAACAGTCAGAAGCTGCGCGACCGCATATACCGCGCTGAAGACAGCCCGATACGCAAATGGCTGCGGCCGCCCTACAATATTGATGGCTGGCGCCTGGATGTCGCCAATATGACCGGCAACTACCGCCGGACGCAACTTGGCAGCGAGGTCTGGCGCGAGATGCGCGCCGCTATCAAAGCCGAAAACCCGCGCGCTTATATGCTGGGCGAATTTTTCCAGGACAGTTCCGCCCATCTCCAGGGCGATCAACTTGACGCTTCCATGAACTACCAAGGCTTCAATACACCCGTCCGCCGCTGGCTGGGCAAGGGCGACCTGGGCGTCGCCGAGAATCAGCCCTTCGGCGATCCCAACCCGCTGCCCACGGAAGCGCTGGCGCTGCATTGGCGGCAGTACATGGCGGCCATTCCCTACACCATTGCCCTGCAGCAATTCAATCAAATCGGCAGCCATGATGTCAACCGCATACTGCGAGTTGCCGAGGGCGATCGCGCCCTGGTCAAAGCCGGCACATCGCTGCTGCTGGCTTTCCCTGGCACACCCTGCATTTACTACGCCGACGAAATCGGCATGGACGGCGGACACGACCCGGATAACCGCCGCTGCATGCCCTGGGATGAGACGCTCTGGGACATAGACATGCGCCGCTATCACCAACGGTTGATCGCTATCCGCCGCAGTTCTCATGCCTTGCAGCACGGCGGCTTTCAAGTCCTGCACGCAGCCGGCGACTTGATCGCATTTCAGCGGCAGTCATTGCAGGAGCAAATGATCGTGGCTGTCTGGCGCGGACAGGACGACATGCCCGCAACAGATCTTGACGCCAAGCTGGCCAATATCCCCGATGGCGCATCGCTCACCGACTTGCTCACCAGCGACAGCTACCAAGTATCGCAGGGTGTTCTTCGCCTTGAGGGCCTTGCGCGTGGACAAGCGCTCTTTCTCCAGGTCAAGTCATGATAAAATGTGTGCGCCTGAGATCAACACAAAATGCTATGCGAGAACAGAGTTATGGACCAACGCAGCGTCTTTTTTGAAGAGTGGCTGCGCAGCCTGCGCGAACAATACAAACACGTGGTGCGCAGCAATGACAAGGTCACACTGCCAACCTTGACAACCGTCATGCACAATGTCGGCTTCGGCGAAGATGAGCTGAACCAACTTCGCCTCGAAGCGACGATGCGCATCGATGATGTAGCTGACGATTTCGTCCCCGATCTTAACATTGCCGGCGCGTCAGCGACTGCGAATCCCCACCCGGCCGAGTGCCTCTGCCCGCAATGTATCGATATCGACGCCGGCGCCCATGACGCTGACGGCCAGCCCGTCACGCCAGAGCCGGCCGACGAAGCCAGCCACGTCTACCCGGCGGCAGATACCAGCCAGCTGGATCTGGATCAGGACAACGAACCAGTCACCTTCGAAGACAGCCTTGCCCTCGTATCCGAGCCAAATGATGACAGCGTTATCGAGTCGCCTTCAGAATCAGACGACCAGGCCGATGACAGCGAGATTGACCCCGATGCCCCGCAGCAGAAAAGTCTCTTCTGAACATGCCGATCACTGATGAAGACCGTCGCTGGATGCGCCTCGCCTTGCAGGAAGCCGAGTGTGCCCTTGCCTCCGATGATGTGCCTATCGGCGCAATAGCCGTGTACGATGGCGCGATTATAGGCCGCGGGCACAACCGGCGCGAAGCCGATAATGACCCGACTGCCCACGCGGAAATCATCGCCATTCGCGAAGCTGCCGCCTCTCGCGGAACCTGGCGGCTGGACGATGTTACGCTCTATTGTACGCTTGAGCCTTGCGCCATGTGCGCCGGCGCGATGGTCCTGGCGCGTTTGCCTCGGCTGGTTTACGCCGCGACCGATCCCAAAGCCGGCGCCGCGGGCAGCATCACCGATATCACCCGCCACCACCGGCTCAATCATCACGTCCATGTGGACTACGGCTTGTTCGCCGACGAAGCAGCTGAGCAGATCCGCGGCTTCTTTCAACGCCTGCGATCAGACGACGCAAAATAGCCTTGCCATTGGCAAGACAGTGTTTAATTCCTGCGTCGTCTGTGTATACTGATACCCGCTTTGGGAGAGGTGCCAGAGTGGACGATCGGGACTGTCTCGAAAACAGTTGTACCCTCCGGGGTACCGTGGGTTCGAATCCCACCCTCTCCGCTCATCCACACACTTAGGGCAGGCCGGGTCTCCCCCACCTGCCCCCTTCACATGCTTGAACTTTACTGGCTTCCCATCTGCATCAACATCGCCAGCGGGAAGACAAATGCGTCTTCAGGAATCGTGACATCGACCGGCTCGTTGAAGTCGGACAACATGATGTCCATGTCCATGATGAAAGACGCGTCTTCGTCCATATCATAGTCTTCGTGCGCAATCGTCACGTCCAGTGACATATCCATGCGATAGGTGTAGTGATCTTCTAATCCGACATACTGCCGGCTCGTGAAGTCACGGACATCGATCGCCTCAATGAGCTTTCGCGCATCCTCCGGATCATAAATGTCATTGGCTTCGGCGACCAGGTCTTCGGCGCTGACAAGCGAAAAGAATGCGTCCAAGTCAATGGTCGTCTCAAAGACCGCCACGGCAACATCGGCAACCTCGTCATCCGCCAAGCGCGTTATGCTAATGGCAGCAGCTTCCGCCGCCTCCATCTCGCTGACGTCTGTCGTGGGCAATGCGCCGGTTTCTTCGAGCATCTCGCCAATGGCGCCATTGAGATCGACGCCTAAAGCTTCTACGCCGGTCATCGATTCCCCCGTCAGCGACTCCACTGCTTCAGCGCCCAAGAGCAATATCCCGTCTTTCAGCCGCAAGTCCAGCGCAAAATCGAGGACTTCTTCGCCGGAAGTACCGCTCGCCTCGAACGATATCTCAGCCTTTGCCGATGTGAGCAATAGCTCCGCCAGCGCGCTCAAGTCCGTTTCCGAAATATCATCGCTCATTTCGTTCACAGCTTGCAGTGCTTCATCATCAAGCTCGAAAGCGCCATAGCCTTGCCCAGAGACTTGCATCGCTTCGTCAGCGTCTGCTTGTAAGCTCAAGCTCACAACAAATGCGAGGGAATTCAGGCTGTTCATCACGCTCTCATTGTCCACCAGAATCTGGCAATCTGTCTCCGGCAATTCTCCGCAAAGATCTGCCCTATCCGTAGAATCCGCCTGTACGCCAGCGAGCGGAAGCATGATGATCAGCGCCACCAACAGCAATCTCTTCATTGGAAACATCGTCTCTCCTTTTGATCACAATGTTCACAGCCTAGTATAACGTAGAAAATAGCGCCCGTTCCCCCCCAGATATTGGGGGCGCCAGCTTTCTTGATCCGTTGCAAATCTTCGCTGCGGCGCTATTCAAACTAATGTGTACTTTGGCGCCGTCCTGTTTCTGATATACTGTACGCTATTCGGTCGAAGAGGTTACAAGATTTACGATGGAGACGATCGCAGTATTTGGCAGCTCACAGGTCCGGGCGGATAGCGCGGTGTATCAAGAGGCTGAACAGGTCGGCAAAGCGCTGGCGGGGGCCGGTTACGCCGTGATGAGCGGTGGCTATCTTGGTGTCATGGAAGCCGTCAGCAAAGGCGCCAAATCAGTCGGAGGCCATGTCATCGGCGTCACCACGGATCAAATCGGTCTGCAATTCAACGTCAGCCCAAACCCATATCTCGATGAAATTGTCAACTTTGCTGACTTGCGCGACAGGCTCTATTACATGGTTCAGAATGCGGACGGCTACCTGGCGATGCCCGGCGGGATCGGCACCCTGCACGAAATCGCCGAAACCTGGGAATTGATGCGAGTCGGTGGCATTCCACGACGGCCATTCCTCTGCTACGGAGAATTGTGGGCGAATGTCATCGGTCAATTGCAGGACAGCGTCTTCCTGAGTAATGGCTACCACGGCATGCTCGCCTTTGCCGAAAAGCCCGCAGACGCGCTTCAGTATTTCGCTAACTAGGGCTATCTCGCCGAGGTTGTTGTCGCGAATCTAGTACAATGAGAATGAATCAAAACCCAATTGATTGAGGACGCTACTAGTGTCGCTCCGCCTAAAGCTCATTGTTTCCGCCGCCCTCCTTTGTTGTTGCCTCTACGCCAGCGCGCAGGATAGTACCGGTTCCGCCGATGAGCCTGCCCCAGCGCCGCTGAAAGTCTGGCTGCCAGCGCCACTAATTTCGGATGAATCCGGACCAGTCTTTCAATTGCTCAGCGATCATACCAATGCATTCTCCTCGAATAATAATATTGCCGTACAATTCCGTATCAAGGATATCGGCAGCGCAGGTGGAATCATGGCCACCATCCGCGCTGGCAAAGAAGTAGCCCCCGCTGCCTTGCCAGACCTCGCGCTGATCCGCCGGCAGGACTTTACGCCAGCGCAGGCCAGTGAATACCTGCAGTCGATGGAAACGCTCTTTTCTACCTCGCTGCTCAACGATTTGGATGACGGTATCGGCTTCGGTCAGATTCCGCTGGAAGGCGCCAAAGCGCTGTTTGGCTTGCCTTACTTCTTCGATATGTTAATTGGCGTCCATACGCGGACCTTGGAAAAAACTGCCGCTCGTCTCAGTTTCGCCGATATATTGGCCAGCGAAGCCGCCTTCCTGTTTCCGGCGGCGCGCGCCAATGGATTGAATCAGACCTTCTATCTGCAATACCTGGCGGCCGGCGGCACCATTCCAAGCGATGGCCTGCCAGAAATAGACGGAGACGCGCTGCTAAAGGTACTGCAATTCTACGAGGATCTTGTAACAAAAGGCTTGGTCTCGCCGGATGTCTTGACCTTTCAATCGCCTACGGCCTATCTTTTCGACTTCATCAATAGTGAGGAGCGCCAGCAATTGGCGATATCCACCGTCAGCGATTACCTCGCCATTATCGATCAGCAGGACGCCCCGCTTTTGGCCGCCCAGATTCCCACGGCCGATGCCAACGGCTCGTCAATCCTTGACGGCTGGCTCTGGGTGATGGTGACGCCAGATCGCAACCGCCAGGCTTTGGCGGCGCGTTTCATCGAATGGATGATGGAGCCGGCTTTCCACGCGAGTTTCGCCCGGGCACAAAACTACTTGCCCTCGCAGCCCGCTATTCTGTCCGATAGCCTGCCGCCAGCTGCAGACGACCGGTTCTTCGCCGAGTTGCTGGAGGAATCTATTCTTCCCTTGCCGGAAGGCGAAGGCGGCGCTGCGCCACGCTTGATGCAGGAAGCGCTAATTAATATCTTGCAAGGTGACGCCACTGCCTACGAAGCGACCCAAGAAGCGCTCAGTCAGCTTGCCGATCGCTAGGCATCCAAGGACTTTTGATAGAAACGGTGTGTCTTGTAGACCTTGCCGCCCAGACTAAGACTGATCTTTATTAATGGATTAGTCTCGAGGATCCAGCCGGAATCCAGGTAATCATAACGAGATGGCAGCAGCGCCTTCATCACCTCGAGCAGCATAGCCAACTCAACGCCCTTATTGCGATGTTCTTTCTTGACGCCCATCAGCGGCATGCGCACGCCACGAATCGACTTGCGGACTTTCCAATGCCAAGCGACCTGCGCCATGGTAAACAACTCCGGCGCGCCCGGCCGCGGGTAAGAGCGGCTCAATGGTTCATTGAGATTCGGTATCGTCAATGCGAAGCCGACGGGCTCATCGGCGATCTCGGCGAAGAACGCTAAATCCGACTCGACAAACATGCCCAAATCTTCAATTAGCGCCTGCAACTCCTCGTCATTCATCGGGATGAATCCCCAGTTCTTCTCCCAGGCGGCGTTGTAGATTTCCCGAAAACGTTCGAACTCGCCTTTTTTGTCGCGCGAGATCATTCTGCGCACCCTTATGCCGCTGCGCTGCGCCGCCCGCCCCACCAGCCGCTCCAGCCGCTCCAATGTATCGCTGGCTTCAATGGTCGCGCGGTCCTGATATATACAATGAATATCCATGACTTTCTCGAAGCCGGCGCCTTCCACCAAAACCTGATACCAGGACGGATTGTAAGGCATCATGATCACCGGCTGGCTGAAGTTATCGACCAGCAGGCCGCATTCTTCATTAGTGGTGAAGCTGGCCGGGCCTCGTATCGCGTCCACGCCCTGCCCGCGCAGCCACGCTGCGGCGGCATCAAGCAGTCCGTTAGCCACCGCTTGTTCATTGACTGTCTCAAACAAACCGAAGAAGCCGATGTTTTCGTCTTGATAACGATTGTGCTCGTGATTGACAAAAGCAGCCACCGTTCCGACTATCTCGCCGTCGCGCCAAGCTGCGAAATACTCGCCATCCATATATTTCCAAGCGGGATGTTTCGTTTTGTCCAGCAGTTGCCGGCGCATCGACAAGAGGTTCGGTACCCAGTTCGGATCGTCAGCGTAGTGACGCCACGGAAACTCAAAGAAGGCCGTGAAATCGCTTCGGCTAACTAGCGGCCTTACTTCCAACAAGCCCTTGCTCCCGCTTCAACTAGAGGTATAAAACACGTCAACAGCGCCAAGAACATCTTGACACTGGTCATCCGCGCTGATAGTATACCAGCACTTCATTCCGTAGTAGCTCAATTGGCAGAGCGGGCGGCTGTTAACCGCTAGGTTCTTGGTTCAAGTCCAAGCTACGGAGCCTTCCAGATGCCCCGCCAAGGGGCATTTTTGCTCTAGCGATTCATCTCGTAGATCAGACGCAAACCATCCAGCGTCAGTTCGGGCGCGACATCGTCGATGCGCCTGATGTGCTCCTTGAAGACTGGCGCCAATCCTCCGGTGGCGATCACTTGAGTCGCCATCGAGTCGAGCTGCGCCAGGATACGTTCCAGCAGCGAATCGATCATGCCAACATAGCCCCAAAATATGCCCGACTGCATCGCGTGAATCGTGTTGCGTCCGATGGGCTGCGGCGGCGGAACCAAGTCAACCTTGTGCAGCTGGGCCGCGCGGCTGACCAGAGCATCGTGCGCCAGCCTGATACCCGGCGCGATAACACCGCCAATGTATTCCTTGTTCGGCGAAAGCACATCGAAGTTGGTCGAGGTGCCAAAGTCTACGCTGACAGCCGGCGCGCCAAAGAGTTGCGAGAGCGCTACCGCATTGCACAAGCGATCGGCGCCGGCTTGCTCCGGCATGTCTATCGCGATGCTGATGCCTAAATCTGTCCTGCTGCTGACGTTCAGGGGTTCCAGTTTCAGATAGCGCCGCGACAGGTCCTGGAAAGTCGCAGTCAAAGCTGGCGCCACGCTGCTCATGCACACCGCCGAAACCGAACCAAAATCAACCGACGCTGTGTTCAAGAAGTTGCGCGCCAGCACGGCGTATTCGTCTGTCATCTTCTCCGCGACTGTACGCGCCCGCCAGGACAAACGCCAGGCGCCGCCGTCCCATAAACCAAGGTGGATATTGGTATTGCCGATGTCAATTGCCAGCAACATAACCCACTCCGTTATAGCCGTGATAAACGTACAAAGCTGGACGACAAGCTAGCCAAAGGCGCCGCGCTCAAGCCCATCAATTTGCTGACGGTCTTTCCTGCGGCAGTCCACTCTAAGTTATACTATAGTAGATTCTGAACCGTCACGACGCAAGCAAGGTGGCAGGGCCCAAGTCATGCAGGTACGCCAGGCGACAATCGATGACACGCAAAAAATCGCGCGATTGTTCACGGCTCGTGTGCCGATTTGGCAACGGCTCGGCGCGCTGGGACAGGTCGAAAACCTCCGCTATGACGAATTGACGATATACGAACGTTGGCTGCATGGCGGCGCCTGGATGTCGTTGGAAACCGGCGCAATCTGGCTCAGCCACCTGCTGAGCGGAAACGGCTTGGCCTACGTCGTGGACGACCGCGGCAGCATCCTCGCCTATGCCGAAGCCTTCTACAACCGTGAACTGACGCCGATGGGGACCCACCTGCATCTCTCAAACTGGCTCGTAGAAGACGAATCGGGCAGCGATGAGGTGCATCTCGCGCTCGCTGATGCCATCCTTAGCGACGCGCGCGGACCCGGACGGCTTTCGGTCGACTTTCCCGCCTATGACGAAGACCAGGCGACTCTATATCGCAAGTATTTCGGCATTGTCGAGGCCTTTCGCCTGACGCGCTACGCCTTGCATGCCCAGGTCGGCCAAAGCTTCTACAAGAGCCAGGACTTCGACAAAGTCGACGCCGGCATGATAGACGGCTGGGCGCTGGCCGCGGGACGCATCTCCAGCCCACGCGCCCTTTGGGAGACCGAATGGATCGAACACTGGAGTGGCGTACCGCAGATCATAGAGCGTAAGAAACACCGGCATTACGTAAACGCCTCAGGACACGAGGCTGTCGTCTGCTTCCACCAGCAGCAATACAACGAACGCAACGCCGATGTCTACTGCTGGTCGCCGCGCAATCTGAGCACACAGCTGCTCGTCGCCATACGCGATATGGGCCATAGACTTGGCTACCGCACGCTAACACTCGCTCTGCCAGAACTCGCCGCCAGGCTTTTGCCGGCCAATACCGCCGCCGACCCAAATCAGCAGGTCATCGCCACAGTCAACGTCTGACACGCAAAGTCATCATTCATCTGTAGCTGCCTCATAGCGCTTCGTCAAGACTATGCCGCGCCCGGCTTCGCGTTATCATCTTGCACAATCGCGGCGCTTCGTGGAGTGGTGAATACTGTTGATATGGCAATATCGACCTCGCCATCCAAAAACCTCTGTGCCCTCTGTTTCTCTGTGGTGAATCCCCCCTATGGAATCCGGGATTTGTACTGTGTCTTTGAAATTCACCACTCCCGCGCTTCGTCAAGACTATGCCCGCGCCCGGCTTCGCGTTATCATCTTGCACAATCGCGGCGCAATCGGGGATAACAATATGCAATCAAAAATGGACATTGCCGACTGGCTTGACGAACACGAGACTCGCTTCACGCGGATGGCGGACGAAATCTGGGATAATCCCGAGCTGCAATTCGTCGAATTCAAAGCGTCGAAATTACAGGCGGATTTCCTCGAGGCCGAAGGCTTTCGCATCACCTGGGACCTGGGCGGGATCAGCACGGCCTTCGCCGCCGAATGGGGCGCGGGCAAGCCCGTCATAGCCTTCGCCGGTGAATACGACGCCCTGCCCGGCCTGTCGCAGAAAGACCAAAATATGCCCGATCCCATAAGCGCCGGCGACGCGGGGCACGGCTGCGGGCACAACTTGCTCGGCACAGGCTGTCTGGCGGCGGCTGTCGCTATGAAAGAGTGGTTGGAGCGCAGCGGGCGCCAAGGCGCCGTCCGCTACTACGGCTGCCCGGCCGAAGAAGGCGGAAGTGGCAAAGTCTTCATGGGTCGAGACGGCGCCTTCGACGACCTTGACGCTACCTTCAACTGGCATCCCTGGTATACCAACTCCGCCATGAAAGGCAGCTTGCTCAGCGTCAATCGCTACTACTTCCGCTTCAAAGGCAGATCCGCCCACGCCGCCGCCGATCCCCATTCCGGGCGCTCGGCGCTTGATGCGCTGGAGCTAATGAACATCGGCGTCAACTACCTGCGCGAGCACGTCACCGATGATGTTCGTCTGCACTATATCATCCTCAACGGCGGGCTGGCGCCCAATGTCGTGCCCGACTTCGCCGAGAGCTACTATTACGTCCGCGCGAACGAACCGCAGAACCTGGAAGACGTCAGCCAGCGGGTCATACGCGTCGCCAATGGCGCGGCGCTGATGACCGATACCGAGGTCGAAATCGTCTACAAGTCCGGCTCGTCGCGCGTACTTTCCAACGAGACGCTCGCCGACCTGCAGTACGATGTCATGCGCCGGCTCGGCGGAATCGACTTCACCGCAGAAGAACAAGCCTACGCCGCCGAAATCAACAAGCATTTCAGCGACGCCAACATCAAAACGCTGGTTGATCGCTATGGTGTTTCGCCCGAGCGCGCCGAACTGCCGCTGATCGGCGATGTCTTGCCGAGTATGGACAAAGGCTATGTCGCGCCCGGTTCATCCGATATGGGCGACATGAGCTGGTACGCGCCCTGCAGCATGCTGTGGACTTCCACTTGGGCCAGCCGAGCGGCGGCGCACTCCTGGGGCGTGGTCGCCACTGGCCGTACCTCAATAGGGCACAAGGGCATGATGTACGCCGCCAAAGTGATGGCGCTGTCGGCAGCGGAGCTGGTGCTTTCGCCCGAACTGCTGCAGAATGCGCAGGCCGAATTCAAAGCGGCTATCGAGCGGACGCCTTACGTCTGTCCCATACCGGACGAAGTCGGTCCACCGCAGCACAAGCACCCGCTGCGCTGATCATGTCCGATAAGAGTGCAATTCGGATTCTGTTCTGGAACATCATGCACGGCGGTGGCAGCCGCGCCAACAAGATTGTCCGGCAGATCCACGAATGGAATCCGGACATCGTCGCCTTGGCCGAGTTTCGCGGCACAGCGCCCAGCAAATCCATTGCGCAGAGTTTGTCCAATGCTGGCTACGAACATCAGCTGAAAACAGTTGATCCCGACGAACCTAAGCGGAATGCGATTTGTATTGCCTCGCCTTCACGTTGAAGGCGCTCCAGTACCCGACCTATACTGGCTTCTCGCCGATGTTGAGACAAATCCGTCTCTTCGCCTTGGCGTCGTCCATGCGCCTTGGAGCATCTACTTGGGCCGACTGGAATACTATGACGCGCTTCTAAATGTCACCAGAAACTGGAGAGCCGGTCCAGGCGTAGTCATTGGCGATATGAATACGGGCATAGACGGTCGCGACAACGAGACCGAAAACTCTGAGGAATATCATGAAACCGTCATGCGACCTATGGCAGCCGCGGGCTGGCATGATGCCTTCCGCGCCTTGCATCCAGAAGCGGACGCGCCAACGTGGTACTCGCCTGCCAACAATGGTTATCGACTTGATCAGGCGCTAGTGAATTCGGAGCTGGGCGAAAAGGTAACATCCTGTGACTATGCTTGGGGACGCAGAGAAGAACACAACAAACTCAGTGACCATGCCGCCATACTGCTCGATCTCATGCTCCCCGAGAAGTCGACTAAGCCTTGACCAGCCGCTCATCATATCCCAGCGCGACCAACTGCTCATACGCCGACCAAACCGCGCCCGGTATCTCTTGCGGCGCCTGAAAGCCGTTTTCCCCGTAGACTTTGACCCGCTGGAAGTCGCCGACGATGTACTGAATCAAGGCATCGCGCGGCATCTCTCCCTTGAGGTATTCGTTGCAGGTGATCGTTGGAGAAGTTACGGAAAATTCGACATCAGGCCACAGCCTGAGCGCAGTCGCCAATACCCGCCGCTCCATATACGGCTTCTGTACCATGATGAATGACCGGAAGTCGAGACCTCTTGATTTGAGAAGTTGTCGGCTGAAGTGGAAGTTTTCGCCGCTATTTGTCGACAGCTTCTCGATCAGGATGCGATCTTCTGGCACACCCTTCGCAAGAGCCAATCGCGCGAATACCTCTGCTTCGGCTGCATCCCAGAAAACATTGAGCGCCGCGTTCCGCTGCACTACGCCGCCGGAGAAAAGCAGATAGGGCGCGTATGCCTGGCCGTACAACTCGATGGCGTATTCGGCGACTCGGATATCGTAGCTGCCCAGCACAAAGATGCAGTCGGCCCGTCGCAACTGATGGCCGACGAGCATGTAGTCCCAGATGACCTGCACGAGGGTGGTTACTACGGATCGGTCGGGCGAAATCTGCAAGCTGGACCTTAAGCGCCGCGTCGCATTCAGGAGGGAAAGACGTCGCCGACAAGGATTTCTAAGCCGGGCAATACGTCGCCGCCGCTCAACGTGTCGCCGATTTTCAGGGTTAGCGCGCCTTCCTGCGTATGAACGTTAACCATCTTAAGATTGGGATACACAATCCAGATCAAAGCTGTGCCTGCGGCAAGCAACTGGCTTATCTTTAGGTGAATATCAGCTGCCTTGTTTCCTGGCGAAATGACTTCAACCGCCAGGTCAGGCGCGATCGTGGTCCAGCCAGCGGACAAATTCTCGGTGGCTCGATCTTTTCTAACATAAGCCAGGTCGAGGCCGCGCACTGTGTCTTTACCGTCTTCTCGTCGCTCAAGCAGGAATCCAGTGTCGCCGACCGCGACTCGACCGAGGTCCATCTGGCGCGCGTGGTCATATATCGGCGAAGCTAATGACATCAGAATCTCGCCGTGCTCCCAGCCGGGCCTTGACATATCGACGATCACCCCTTCCACCAACTCGACGATGTCATCTTCTATCTGGTCGACATAATGCAGAAACATATCTGCGCTGATGAACTGTCGTTCCATTACCATGATGAACTGTATGTCCTTCTCTCGACGAGGATTTACAACAACTTCATTGTACCCGATTCCCCTTGCGAAACGAACTGCTTCAAAACCTGGAAATCTTCCTCAAGCGTCGTGCGCTGGCTGGCGTTGTAGAGCGCCGCCGCAGGATGGAATAGCGGAACAACCGATGCCCGCCCGTATGCAGTGCGCACCTTGATAACCTGCCCGTGCAATTGGCTTATCTTCTGATTCGCCTGGAATGCGCCGAAGCGCCGCAAGATGAACTCCATTGAGAACCTGCCTAAGGTAGCGATGACCTTCGGCTGAATGATGCCGATCTGCCGCTCGAGGAAAGGCGCGTACAAGTCGATTTCCGTCTTCAGTGGATCACGATTGTCGGGCGGGCGATCTTTGACGATATTGGTAACGTAGACATCTTGACGATCGAGGTCGATGGATTCGAGCAACTCATCGAGAACACGACCTGACGCGCCGCAAAATGGGCGACCTGTCTCCGCTTCGTTCTTGCCCGGCGCCTCGCCAATGAACATGATATCTGCATTATGTTTGCCCTGCCCGATCACCGGGTAATAGCCGTTGCGCTGGCGGTATTCGTAAAGCGGCGACTCCCTGAGGTTGACCAGCGCGTCCTTGATGGCTCTCAGCTGCTCGGTCCGGTCAGTCGACATGCTCTCCCGCCTTTCTCCTGCTCGTTTGGCCCAAGTCTAGCATATAGCTGGCCGCCAGACTAAGCCTGCCCAACTGTCGTCGAGGGCGAGAACAGGGCAAAGGCTTTGCCCAGCAACCGTCGCAGCGCGTCATCAATAGCATCGCCCATTTCGAGCGCATCCGCGAAGCTGAGCCAACGGAATTCCGAGGATTCGCCCGCCGCGGGCGCAAGCTCTTCCGGTCGTTGCGTGACCAGGGCGTAACGGAAGTCGAGGTGCAAGTGCTCGGGCCTGTCGCCACTTTGCGGGATGGTGTGCACATCATAATCGATGGGCGCAACCGTCACTGCCGGCGGATAGAAGGCCAGGTCCGGCAATCCGGTCTCCTCGCGCGCTTCCCGCAGCGCCACCTGCGCGAAGTCGGTCTCGTATTCGGCGTGCCCGCCTACTTGCAGCCAACGTCGCAGGCGCTTGTGATAGTGCAGCAGCGCCTGACCTGATGTCGGTTCCATGATGGCGGCGGAGGCGGTAATATGCCCGACTTCGCAATTCATGCTGAAGATGTTGGGATGCGCCGCGACAAGCTCCTTGATGCGCTGCATATCGCTCGACTCCTTCTCGTCAGCGGGCTGGTGCGCATCCAGCATCGCCAACACATCCAGACGCGATTGCCTGAATTGAGTGGCGTAGAGATCGAGCGCCAGCTCGCGCAGAGTATCCAGCTTCTCTTCGGGCGACTTGTCCGGCCAGAGCGGAAGGCGAGCGTGCTGCGGCGACATGCGGAGTCTAGCCTGCCGAACCGTTGACCAGCTCGACCAGCGCCTCGCCGTAGGTCTTGCGGCGCCAGGGACCCAAGCCGGGTATGCCGCCCAGCTCATCGATAGAGGCGGGCTTGCGCCGAGCAATCGCCCAGAGAGCGTCCTTGCTGATGATGACATCGGACTCGACGCCACGTTTGAGAGCGGTCTGCCTGCGCCAGCTATGGAGAGCGCTATAGCGGTCGACGATCGGCTGCGGGATCGGCTCATGCCGCGGCGGTGATTCCGCCAATTGGCTGGCCAAGCCATGAGCCACCGCTTCAATGAACTCGTCTCCGCTTTGGCGGATGAGCCAGGCCGGCAAGCCGCGGGTTTCGCGCAGCTGCTTCTGCGTCCGCGGCTGCGATTTGGCCAGCTGCAGCAGCGTCTTGTTGGAGATGAGCCGGTGCGAGGGATGGTCGACCGACTTCGCCAACTCGTCACGCAAGATGTAAAGCTCGCGCAGGACCTTGACTTGCCTGCCGTTGAGCTCGTTGGGACGGCCAAGATCCCAGAAGCCATCGGGATCGAATTCTTGCGATTTCAGCTCGAAGCGGGTGACATCTTCAAAGTACTCCTGAGCTTCTGCGAGGCGGTCGGCGGCGCTGAGTTCGGCGTAGAGGGCATCGCGAAGAGCCAGCAGGCAGTGCGTGTCCATCTGAGCGTAGCGCCGATAGCTGGCCGGCAGGGGACGGCGCGCCCAATCGTCCGTCTGGTGCTTCTTGCCGTGGCGGACACCGAGCACGTCCTCCAGCATGTGGCCCAAGCCAATGCGCTTATAGCTGCAGACGCGCGCGGCAGCCATGGTATCGAAGACGCCGGCGACATCAAAATCAAAGTCGCGCTTGAGGCAGATCAAATCGTATTCGGCGGCGTGGAAGACGATCTCGATAGCCCGGTCGGCGAAGACAGGGGCAAGGGCGCTGATATCGGCGATGGCCAGCGGGTCGATGAGCAGGTCCTCGGCCGGCGTCGAGAACTGGATGAGGCAGGTGCGGCCGCGGTAGGCGTGTAGGCTGTTCGACTCGGTGTCGCAGGCGACGCGGGGCTGCGCGCACAGGCGCTCGACCGCGGCTGCCAGGGCGTGGCTGTCGTCTATGTAAGCGGCGGGCGGGAGCATGGGCAAAGCTACAACCAGTGTCTGCGGCGGAAATAGAGCAGCATAACGATAGCGATGACGACCATAATGCCGGCGGTGATGGTAAAGGCTTGCGGGTCATCGGCAAAGGGCAGAACGATATTCATGCCGTAGATGCTGGAGATGAGCGTCAGAGGCAGCATGATGACCGAGATGACGGTGAGGATGCGCATGACATCGTTGATGCGGTAGCTGGCGAGGGTATCGGCAGTATCGGCGAAGCTGTTGATGACCTCGAAGTTCTCCTCGACGATATCGCGCAGCTTCAAGAGGTGGTCGACGATATCGCCGAAGTATTCCTCCATGTGCTCGTGCAGGATGGGATGGTCGACATTTTCGAGCTGCTGCACGATGGGGATTTGCTGCCGGATGATGCGGCGCAGGGAGATGATATCGCGGCGAAGCAGGGCGATCTCCTGGATGGTGCGCTTGGCGTCCGATTCGAAGAGCGCGTCTTCGATGGCGTGGACTCGCTTGTCGACTTTGTTGAGGATGGGAAAGATATAATCGACGAGGCGGTCGATGAGGGTGTACAAGGCGTGATTGACGCCGCGACCGAGTAGACCATTGCGCTCGTTTTCATCGGCCTGGCAAGCCTCGAAGGCGGCAACGAGGGGCTTGAGCGTACCGTTGTGCACGGTGACGAGGCTGCCGCGTATGACAAAGATGTTGACTTCGCTGGCGCGGGAGATTTCGTGGCGCGCGTCCCAGAGCGGGAAGTGCAGGACGAGGAAGAGGTAGTCGTCGTCTTGATCGAGCTTGGGGCGTTCGATTGGGCTGCGGATGTCTTCCAGGTTGAGCGGATGGATGAAGGGGAAGCGATTATGCAGCGCTTCGACGTCTTCGGCGCCGGGATGGACGATGTCGATCCAGGTGAGCTTGTCGTGGGTGATGATTCGTGCCGTCATGTTGGTGATTTAACCACAGAGGGCACAGAGGGCACAGAGGAAAAACGTTTTGTGACCGCCATTTGGGCGCGCTGGGATCAGGGTAGCGGGGATTGGGGTGTAGTGGGCGACTATATGGTCGCGCTAGCCAACCCCTCCCCGAAGCTTCAGGGAGGGGGCTTCATTCGCTACTGAGGCGGGGAGACGATGCTTAGTCGGCGGATTCGTCGCGGAAGGGGAGTTTGGCGAGGTCTTCGACGATGTCGACGGTGCGCAGGCTGACGGTGATGACGCGCTCGATGAGGTGAAGGATGTATTGCGGGTCGTCGCTGTAGCCGTTGGGATCGTGAGTGATGCCGCTGCGTCTGTCGGTTTTGACGCGGTATTGGTCGACGATCCAATCTAGGGCGGAGCGGTTGCCGAGGCGGTAGGCGAAAGCGCGCTCGGGGATGCCATGCAGGGTTAGCGTGTCGTTGTATTTCAGCGTGTTGTAGACCTTGAAGTTGCCTTCGGCGGAATCGACTTTGCCTTTGGGCAGCATCTTTTCGACGCGGAAGCTGGGCGGTTTGCGCTCGGCGTGCCAATCGAGTTGGTAGCGGTCGACGGTTTCGTAGTTGAGGTGGATGTCGGCGAGTTGTTGTCCGGCGTCAGCGTAGTGACGAAACTCGGGCGCAAACGGGATTCGGGGCAGGTTGCGTTGAGATCGAGGGCGTAACGTTCGCGGTAGCCGGGATGGTGGAGCAGGCCGTAGACGTAATAGAAGATATCCCACTTTGTGATGGCGGTGTCGTTGTAGTGGCTGCGGAATTGGTCGAGGGCCCAGTCGGTGATGTTTTCTGTGCGGTTGGAGCCGTCTTGGTCGTAGGTGTAGAAGGGGAAGCATTGAGTTCCACCATTTTCTGAATTTGAGAATTTTAGTTCACAAATTCGATCGGATACCAAGGTTCTAAAAACGTCGTGCCCTGCTCCACTGATACAAATTGCTCTATTATTTACTTTCGGCTGCGTGGCCGGGAAGAAGAAGTGGTGCAGGTAGACACTGTTTATTATCAAGCTATCAAAATAAAGATGCTTTTTTGTGAATGGTCGGTAAAAGGAGTAGCCAACTTTCGCTATGTCAAATGTTCCATAGTTCTCTTTGCGTAGATCATTCTTAAGGGTGCCGTCCCATTTCAATAGTTCGTAGTCAACAAATTCGTCGATGTTAGGTTTCGGGTTTAGCCGTCTGTACTTGTCGACCTGACCGTTGTAGTCCTCGAGAAATTTCTTCATTCGTGCTGCCAGTGGATCCAATACATAGTCAAAGACGTGCATGTCGCGATTTGTCTTTACACCACTGCAATAGGTTTTGAAGATCGATTCGGCCTGATCGAGCCGAGCGCGTTTTGACTCCTTGCTGCCGATGGGTAAGTAGGCTTCAAATTCCGCTTCTGTGCCTGAAGTTAACCATGTATACTTACGATTGGGTGAAAGTCGCTTCCAATCGACTGAACTGAGTGTGTTGGTACGAAGTAATTCCAGTTTCTCCTCCTTGCGCGCAGATTCGCGGACGCGATTGTAGAGAAGTTTATGTCCAAAGAATTCTTCTGAGCGTACCGCTATGGAGATCCCAACGCCGACACGAATATCAAAAACGTTGCTGATCGAGTCGCCTGACTCTTTCTTGCGGAGGTCGCCTCCCAAATCTAGATGATAAACTCGGTCGAAGTCTTCCATCATATGTTTGCGGAAACCATCAAAAGCATAAGCATCAACAAAGCTGTTATTGCTGACATAACATACGATTCCGGGGCGACCGTCAAGGCGATCTATTGCCCAGCGAAAGAATCGAACGTATGCGTCATAAAGCTGTGTTCGCAGGGTCGCATTTGAGTTCTTTACATAGGTCTCGCGGATGCGCTTGTCGATGACATCATATTTGCGATTCTTGTTGTTGTCGTTCTCGTTGACTTGGCCGACATTGTAAGGCGGGTTGCCAATAATGACGTTGATATCGGCGTTTTTCTGGCGTTCGACGCGCTCGGAATTCTTCTCGTTGAAAAAGGTCATCTGGCGATTGCGAGCGAGATCGAGGGTATCGACGAAGCAGAGTCCCTCGAAGGGTTGGGCGCGGCCGGTGAGTTGGTAGTATTCGCGTTCGATATTTAGCGAGGCGATGTAATAGGGCATGAGCATGACTTCGTTGGCGAAGAGGCGCTCGCGGTAAAACTCCTCGAAGTTGCGCAGGTTGCGCTTGTGGGCGCGGCTCAGCAGGTTGACGACGAAGTTGCCGGTGCCGGTGGCGGGGTCAATGATGACGACGCCTTCATCGCCGAGCTTTTTGCCGAATTCGGTTTCGAGGACTTCTTCGACGGCGGCGCACATGAAGTCGACGATTTCCTGCGGCGTATAGACGATGCCGTGGGTGTCGGCGATATCAACGCTGTAGCCCTGGAAGAACTTCTCGTAGACGGAGTTGATGAAGGTCTGCTTGTCGCTGAAATCGAGGTCCGCTGCGGCGTCTTCGATGGCTTTGTGGAATGTTTCCAGCGGCCCGCCATAGAAGTCGCGGCGATTGAAAAAGGCGCTGGTCAGGGCGCGTATAACCTCTTCGATTTTGGCGGCGATGACGTTGGTTTGGGCGAAGTGCGGGACGTTGAAGACGCGGCGGATGATGGGCTCGGTCATGAGGTGCTGGATGAGCATTTCGTCGACGGCTTCGGTGCTGATGTTGGGATTGAGCGATGTGCGGCAGAGCTCGATGAATTCATCGAATTGCCGCTGGAATGCAGGGTTGTCCTTGTGGGCGGCTTCGATTTTGTCCTTGAGTTGGGTGGCGATTTCGCGGATTTGCTCGCCGTAGGATTGGACGGCTTGGTTGAAGTTCTCGAATTGTTCCGCTTTGTAGTTCAGGTACTGGGACAGAAGCGCGGCGAAATCTTTCTTTTCGCGAATGAGGGTTCGGCGGGCTTCGTGGCCGCCTTGATAGAGTACGGCGGTATGGGTGTCTTCGAAGATAATGTTGTCATCGGGATAACCGACATCGATTTTCTTCCTGATTTCTGCATCGAGATTTACCGCGCTGTCTTTGGCTTCCCAATGAGCGTAGGGTCGTTCAAAAGCATCGACGAGCGAGCCGTCAGTTCTGATGCTGCCGCCGGTCGTCTTGGAGCGCATTTGGCGTTCTTCAATGAGGGTTAGTTTGCGGCGTTTGCCTAGCCCGCTGAGCAAGGCGCCAAAGGCGCGGCGGGTGTTGCCTTCGGAGAGATCCTGCTTGGTCTCGCGCAATTCCTTGAGGGTGGCATAATATTTTGTCAGGAGTCTGTCGTTGGGATTGATGGTGATACGCGCCATCGGGTATGCTTTCGCCGAAGTTCTATCATTGCGGACATTGTAGCATGTTGCGGGCGGCCAGGTTGGTCGCCCCTACAAATCCCGACTCTGGCGGCGCATACGAACGGAATCCCGAAAACTTTTTACTTGTATACCCTGTTTCGATTGTGATATATTTAACTATCGCAAAAGCATGTGCGCAATTCGACTGAAAATACTGGCAGAGTAACACAACCAGTCCCGTTGGAATGGAAGGCATATGGCAACAGCAGAATCCACAAATCCAACTGCGATGAGCGCTGCGGTATCACGGCGGGCGGCAAGACCTTCCGTGCAAGTCGCGGCGCCGAGCCGGCGCGAGTTTCTTTACTACATCTGGGGCGCGTCAATGGCGCTGCTGCTGGGTGAAGCCTCGGCCGGTTTGATCTGGTTCGCCTTCCCCCGTTTCAAAGAGGGTGAATTCGGCGGCACCTTCGCCTTCAACCCGGAGGAGATGCCGGGTGTTGGCGCGGAGCCGACATCTGTCCCCGCCGGTCGCTTTCATGTGACCTTGACCAGCGAGGGCTTGCGCGCGCTGTATGGCGTCTGCACACATCTGGGCTGTTTGCCCAAGTGGGTGCCGACCAATCACCGCTTCGAATGTCCCTGCCATGGCTCGAAGTTTCAATTGAGCGGGACCTGGATCGAGGGACCGGCGCCGCGCGATCTGGACCGATTCATCGCCACGGTGACTTATGCCGATGGCACGACGGTGGAGACGCCGGCCGATGGCGGGGCGATCCCGCTGGATCTCGAGCAGGAGATCACGAGTATTCAGATAAACACAGGCGCGCGCATCGTAGGCGAATTGCACCCCTAGCGCGGATGAATCTACACGAGGAGTATCCATGAGCATCCTCCCCTTCCCGTCTTTCCTCGATGACGTCAAGGATAAAGGCTTCAAGAAAGCCGTGTTTGAGGGCATCGATGATTCTGTCGAGCGCCTGACAGCGGGCTTGAATGTGCAGGATCTGCGCGAAGCCTTCCGCGGGGAAAGCGCGAGCAGGCGGCCGAATCCGCGTTTGACGCCGCATGCTGACGGCTTCTGGCTGCATATGCGCCCGTCTTATTTCAATCGCGATGTGACGGGCATGTATCCGTCATTTCGGCTGGGCTGGCTGTCCTCATATTTTGTTTTCTTCGAGACGATTACCGGCATCCTGCTGATGCTGTGGTATACGCCGGCGCCGGAGATCGCTTATGGCGATATGCTGACGATTTTGAGCAATGTGCCGCTGGGTCAACTGATGCGCGATATGCACCGCTTGGGCGCTGAGTTCATGGTGGCGGTCGTGGCGATGCATATGATGCGAACGTGGATCACGGGCAGTTACAAGAAACCGCGTCAGTTCACCTGGTTCAGCGGTTTGCTGCTGCTGGTCATCACGGGTTTCTTGAGTTTTTCGGGTTATCTGCTGCCCTGGGATCAACTGTCGCTGTGGGCGGTGACGATCGGCGCATCAATGGCTGAGGCGACGCCGGTGGTTGGCGATCAGGTCAACCTGCTGCTGCGTGGCGCGCCGGAGCTGGGCGCGAATGGTTTGCTGCGTTTTTATCTGCTGCATGTGCTGGCTCTGCCCGCGCTGCTTTTCGTCTTCTTCGGCGTACACTATTACAAGGTCATCATTCACGGCCACAGCTTGCCGCCGCAGAAGGAGAATATCGGCGAGGATTCAGCAAAGCGTATACCGCTGGATAAGCGCGTCTACTTCATCCCCGATATGCTGACCTACGAAATGTTTTGGCTGGGCGCGACAACCTTCATTATCACTGTGCTGTGCATCTGGTTCTATCATGCGCCGCTGGAGAATCATGCCGATCCGCAGGTGACGCCGCTGGGCACGACTGCGCCCTGGTATTTCTTGTGGATTCAGGGCGCGCTTAAGCTGGGTGACAAGTTCATCTGGGGTGTGGCCTTCCCGTCGATAGCGCTCGGTGGTTTGGCGATGCTGCCCTATCTGGATGTGACACCGAGCCGCCGATTCTCGCATCGGCGCTTCATGTTGACGCTCGCGATGCTGCTGATCTCCGTATCGACGATACTGAGTTATATGGGTCTGGCCAAGTTTGCCGTGCAGACATCGGCCGAAACTGAAATTGTGCATGAGTTAACATTCGAGCCGGCACATAGCAAGGTCGGCATTGGTCGGACGATCCCCTTCGATCAGATGATCGTCGGCGCCTATACGACCGCGCAGATGCATGGCTACGACGACATGTCGACTAATGAAATGGTCGCCGAAATCAATGCGGAGACGGTGGCGAGCGGTCAATTTGCGCAGATGATTCAAGAACTGAAAGATCAGCATGTTGGGGCGAATCAGCTGCCGCTGCGCTTCCGCAGCATACCGGCCGATGAAGCGCCGAAGTTGTTGCGGGTGATGGAAGAATTCAGCCACCATCTGGAAACGGCGCCGGACGAATTGCCCAATGTCTGGGGCGCGCTGGTGATCACGGACAGTCAGGTCGGTTTGAAGCGGCTGGATTGGATCGTGAGCTGGGACAGCGTCTTGATTGAAGGCGGCGATGTGCAGAAGGACGAGGACGGCGAGCCGATTCTGGTTTATGAAACTGAGCTGACGCCGGTCACAGATAGCGATGGCAACGCGATGCTCGACGAGGAAGGCATGCCGCTGATGGAAGAGGCGCTTGTGCTTGATGAAGAAGGCGATCCGATACCGGTGCGGCGCATTTTTAGCGATCATCTATTCATCCACGAAGCATCGGCGTATTTCGACTAGAGCTGGCGCGCCGCGGTGATTTGCTGTATCGCGGCCAAGAACTGAGCGAATCAGGTACAGGGACGTTACATGGGGCGACTACTCTTCATAAAGTCAATCGAGGCCAGGGTTCTTGCTGGCATAACGATGTTCGTTGGCATGATGATCCTGGTGGGCTGGGTTGCGATCAACGAAGAAGCGCGGATGCAAGCCTTTGTGCGGCAGCATACCGGCCGCTCGATTGAGCGCGGCGCCGAGCTCTTCGCTTCGCTCTGTTCAGAATGCCACGGCGAAGAAGGCTATGGCGCTGGTGATCGGGCGCCTGGATTGAACAATCCGCATCTCTTTGGCTTTGACCCGGTCGGTTTGCAGACGGCCGCGATTACCAGCGCGAATCGCCGCTTGGTGCGTTTGAACAAGGACACTGATAACTTGCTGGCTGAGTTCACTGATGCCGAAAATCCGCCCTCGGAAGAGCGGCAGAACGAGATTCTCGCTGAGATTGAAACACTGGAAACGCAGATTGAAGAACAGCAGGCGGCAATAGAAATCGCAGTTGCGGAGCGAGCGGAGATATTGGCGACGCTTGATACCGCAGTCGATAACGATCTTTTCCCGCTTTGGGACACCGTAGTCGACATCGATACCACCGGCGATAACGAGGTCGAGGTCTTCTTCAACGAAAACGGTACGCGGCTGGCGCAAGTTGGCTGGGGCGGCGATCTGCACGGCTACGTAGTAACGACCTTGATTCATGGACGCCCGGGCAGCGCGCGGGTTTATCCCAACAGCACGGGAATGGCGGCTTGGTCGCAAACGGCTGGCGGTCCCCTGCGCCAAGATGAGATCGAAGACCTGGCGGCATTTATCCTCAATTATGACAAAGGCGCCAATTGGACGACGGAAGATTTCATCGCCGTGCAGCAATATGGCAAGCCGCTGGCTGACGGCTCCTTACCAAGCGAGCCGCCTCCGCCGCCCGCCGGCGATAATGTGCCGGGTATCTTGGCGCGCTGGCAGTCCGAAGAAATCGTGGGCAGTCCGGCGAGTGGCGAGCTGCTATACGATGCCGAGTTTGGCTGCACGGATTGCCACCGCAACGGCAGTTCGGCGCCGGATACAGTTGGCACCTTCGAGCGGATATCGAATGAGCGTCTGACCGAACCACAATTCGCCGGTTACACGGTTGAGCAGTATATAGTGGAGAGCATCACGCGTCCGGGTGATTACGTTGTCGATACCTACAGCTCAGGGTTGATGCCGACCAATTTCGGTGTGCGCATGACCGATCATCAGTTGGCCGATATCGTCAGCTTCTTGATGACTCAGTAACGGGTCACAATGAGTGGAAACCGACTAGCCCTCGTCTTCGGGGGCTTTTTCATTTCTGAAGGAGTGGACAAGATGCGAAGACTGCAAATTCTTAGCTTGTTGATCTTCCTGCTTTCGCTGACTGCCGCGGCGCAAGGTGACGGCGTCGCTGGCTGTACGGCGGACGAATTGGCGCAGCAGCAGAATACGCTGGCGTCATTCTTGACCCTGGATTTCGCCGCCGACCTTGATGCTGCGGTGGCCAATCTCTTTCGGCTGGGCGCGCTGTATCAGACGATGGCGCTGCAATGCGGCTACGGTCCGAATGAAGTGGAAGTTGATCGTCTGCTCGACCAGGCGCTGATGTTTGCCTCGCTCGATGATTTGATCGCAGCGCAATCGATCGGCACAGATGTCGCTGCCATACTGCTGGAGCTGGACGAAGTCTACGGCGATCCCTTGCAGGGGCAATTGCTCTACAACGGCCTGGAGCCGGCTTTGGGCGGTACAGCCTTGGGCTGCTCCGGCTGCCACGAGAACGAATCCGTGGCGCCTTTAACGGCGGGCACCTGGACGCGAGTCGACGACATCAGGCTGACGCTGCCGCTATTCGCCGACTACAGTCATGGGCAGTTTCTGATCGAGAGCATAGTGCAGCCCATGGCATACATTACGCCGGATTACGCCGGTATGATGCCCGAGTTCTACGGCGGTCAGCTGACAACGCAGCAACTAGCCGACCTGGTGGCCTTTCTTGATAGTCAGGATCAGTTTTTGAACGACGAGTGAGTGGGTCGCGTCGCCTTGCCCTTGACCTGCGAGTATTGAGATAATGGGACACCGAGAAGCGCGACGAACATATGGCGCGACGGAAGTCGTTAAGAGCGTGATAGAATGCAGACGGGGAACATGACCGAGCCAAATGGCTCGCGGGAGCGTCGATGATGGGTGCCCAAATCAGCCGGGCGGACAGCATGATGACACGGCTTCTGCTGGTAAAGCCGCTGCCAATTTATGCGGGTGACGAGGCCGAATCGACGCGCCGTGCCGAAAACGCGCTGACTTTTTCGCTGATGTTTTCCGGCGCGCGCTGCATTCTGCAATATGTCTTGCTGCCTTTCTTATTGCCGGTGGTGGGCATCGCCGCGGACGCGACCGTGCCCATCTTGCTCTTGATCAATGTATTGGCGATGGCGTCGATTTTCTTTAGTCTGCGACGCTTCTGGACGATACTTTACGCGCACCGCTGGCGCTATCTGGTTGTGGCGGCGGCTGCGCTGATATTGCTGGTGGCTTTTACAATTTACGATGTCGCCAAGCTGGCGGCTTGAGCGCTTTCGCTTGAGCGCGCAAACGGCTAAAATCTGAGCGACGGTGACGACGAATCGGGAGTGGCAAAAATGAATCATACGATGTCGCGTTGGGCTGGACGAATCGTGATGCTGTTGGCGGCGGTGCTTAGTCAAATCGCCCCGGTGTTGGCGCAAGATGCCAGGACGTCGTCTTTGCCGGCCGGGCTAGCGATGCTGGTACTGTTTCTGGGCATCGCGGGCATGGTAGGCGTACTGGTGATTCGCTGGAGCCAGACAACGCGGGAAGACGAAGAATAGCTCGACAAAGGCGCAATCCCCGGATCCGGCGGATGCAAGTCGCCTTCGACTATGAATCTCCCCTGCCCGGTTGAGCAAGCTATAGATTCGAAAGCTCGTTTAGTTGTTCTCGGCGCTTGTACAGTTCGTACAAATCCATTTCAGTCACAGCCAAAAGCACTATGATTATATTGGGCCAACAATTTTCCGGAAGCTAACTAGAGTCGCGGCCCATGACGGGTTTCCTTTGTGCAGCTGCTGCCTGGTTTGGGCATGGTCGGTAGCGGCCTTGCATTGGCGGCGAATTAGTGAATCGTGACAAAAATCACAAATGCGCTATAATGAGTGCTAGAGACTAGGAAGCGCGGCCGCATATCACATGACGGACCACAACTGGGAAAAGCCCAAAAACCCGGAAAAACCAAAAGGCCTGCGGCGCCCGGAACGGTTCAAGTTCTTGACCGCCGGGATCGTTATTTTGGTGGCGATGTTATACCTGTTGGTTTCCGGCACATTGCATGGCGCGCGTTATTTCATCACAGTGCAAGAGTTGCTGCAAGACGATGCCTATAAGGGGCAGACCTTGCGCATCTCGGGCGCGGTTGATGGCGAGACCATCGACTACGACAGCGAGAATGCGATCATTCAATTTGAAATCGTGAATATCCCGAACCAATACGACGACCTGGCGGCGGCGTTGCATGAAGCGCTGCTTGACCCGTCAGCGCCGCGCTTGCAGGTGATGGTGCAGGATGCGGCCATGCCGGACTTGCTGCAGCACGAAGCGCAGGCGATCTTGACGGGGGCGCTGAACCGCGACGGGGTTTTCCACGCCACGGAGCTGCTGCTGAAGTGCCCTAGCCGCTTTGAAGAGAGCACCGGTCCCGCGGGCTTGAGTCAAATTCCGGAACATCAATAATGCTGGCGGAGATCGGGCTAGCGTCATTGGCGATCGCCTTTGCGTTGGCGATATACGCGATACCGGCCTCGGTTCTTGGCGCGCGCAGACGCTCTCCCGGCTTGCAGTTAAGCGGACGCAACGCCGCTCTGCTCACATTCCCGGCGGTGCTGCTGGCGGCAGTCATGCTGGTCATCGCGCTGATGACCGAGCAGTATCAACTCAGCTACGTCTATCAAGTCACCGATCCGCAGACGCCGGCGCTCTACCGTTTCACAGCGCTCTGGGGTTCGCAGCGGGGCTCGCTGCTTTTCTGGTCCTTGCTGATGAGCGTCTTCATCTTCGTCGCGATCTCGCTCAATTGGCGCGGCGAGCGGCGTTTGATGCCCTACGCTATCGCCTATATGATGGCGACCTTGGCGTTCTTTCTCGGCTTATCACTTTTTCTGGAAAATCCCTTTGAGCGCTGGTGGCTGCTGCCGGACGCGCCGCCCGGCCTGCAGGAATTATCCAGCGCCTTGATTCCAGCAGGAGCGGTGGCGCCCACTGAAAGCGCGCTGCGAGCGGGCGCTCAGGGCTTGAACCCGCTGCTGCGGCATTTCGGCATGGTGATCCATCCGCCGATGCTCTATCTGGGCTTCGTCGGCTTCACGATACCATTCGCCTTCGCCATGGCGGCGCTGGCCAGCGGCGATCTCTCAAGCGGCTGGATCCAGGCGACGCGGCGCTGGTCGCTCATCGCCTGGATCTTCCTGAGCCTGGGTCTGATCCTTGGTGGCCGCTGGGCATACGATGTCTTGGGCTGGGGCGGGTATTGGGGCTGGGACCCAGTGGAAAACGCGGCATTCCTGCCCTGGCTGGTGGGCACCGCTTTCATCCACAGCGTCATGATTCAGGAAAAGCGCGGCATGCTCAAGCTGTGGAATATGCTGCTGGTCATCGCGACATTTTCGGCGGTGATGTTTGGCACCTTCGCCACCCGCAGTGGCGTGATCGAAAGCGTGCACAGTTTCGCCCGCAGCGAGGTCGGTTTTCCCATGCTGGCCTTCTGGGCGCTGATCACTCTGATCGCGCTTGCGACTTTACTCAGGCGCTGGCGGCAGGGCGAATTGCAAGATGAGCATCAATTCGCCAACATTCTCAGCCGCGAATCGCTGTTTGTGCTGAACAATGTGGTCTTCATCGCGCTATTTATCGCCATATTTTGGGGCAGCTTCGGCTTGCCGATCATTTCGGAATTGTTCCTGGGCAAAGAAGTCACGATAGGCGCGGAAACATTTGAATTCTTCGTCGTGCCGCTCTTCATCGCCATGTATCTATTGATGGGCGTTGCGCCGCTCTCGGCTTGGGGGGCGACGTCCTTGGCGCGTTTGCGCGGCGCGCTGCGTTTGCCGCTGCTGCTGACGGCGCTGAGCGTCATCCTGCTTTGGTTGAGCGGGACGAGCTTGCTGGTGGCGGCAATCGGCTACGGCATTGTGTTATTCGCTGGTTATGTCGCATTGTACGAGATTTATCGCGGGGCGAAGGCGCGGCGGCGCTCGCTGGATGAAAGCTGGTTAACTGCTCTGATGGCGCTATTCCGGCGCAATCAGCGGCGCTACGGCGGTTATGTCGTGCATTTGGGCGTCACGGTTATCGGCATCGGCGTTATTGGCAGCACAATATTCCAGACCGAAGTGCAGCATACTGTAGCGCGCGGGGAGATGATAGCGGTTCGCGATTATTCGTTGCGCTACGATGATTTTATTCGGGCACAAGCCGTCGATGGGCGGATGATGAATATCACCGCCTTGACCTTGATGCGCGATGGCGCCGAGCTGGCGAAGCTCAGACCACGCATTGACGACTATGCGCAGATGCCCATGACGATCGCCGGGGCGCACAGTACCCTCGAAAATGACTTCTATGTGCTGCTGATCGGCGGCGATCGAGAGCGCGCGACCTTCCGCATATACATTAATCCCTTGGTTAATCTGGTCTGGTGGGGCGGGATTCTGCTCATCATCGGCACCGTCATCGCAGCTTATCCCAAGCTTGTGCCGGCGCGGCAAGAGCGGAAGCGCGAGGAAGAAAGCGCATGAGTGCCCGTCGTATCCTGCGTCTCTCTGACGCCCGCCATCGCTTCGACGCTCCTGAAAAGCGTTGGCGAGCGGCAACATTCCTTGTCGCCGTAGTCGCGTTTTTGGCGCTTCCAATTATCGTGTCGGCGCAGGAAGAGGTCGCGACCGACAACGATGTGATTCGGGTGGCGGAACGGATGTACTGTCCGGTTTGCGAGAATATCCCGCTGGACGAATGCCAAACGACCGCTTGTCTGGAATGGAAAGAAGAGATTCGTGACCAGTTGACGGCCGGGCGTTCTGAACAGGCTGTGATCGAAAGCTTCGTGGCGCGCTTCGGCGATCATGTTGTTGGTGTGCCGCAAGATCCGCTGCTGCGGGCGCTGACTGTGATATTGCCGCTGCTGGCGACTACGCTGGCGATTGGCATCGGTGTACAGACCTTCCGCCGATTTGGACAGCGGCAGAGATTGAGCCTGACGCGCGAGATCGCATTCATGGGCGAAGCATCCGATGATGTTTATCGTCGGCGACTGGAAGACGATGTATTGGCGCGGCGTTGAGTCGACGCTCGCGCATCAGCGAACATGACCGGTATCGACAAGTTTGCCTTCACGAAGCACAGCCGGCCATCGCCCGAACCGCGTGGCTTGGCCTGCCCGCTCGTGCTCGTGGCGGTAATCATTTGCGCTTTGGTATTGGGCTGGCAGCTGGCGGAGCAGAACAAGGGCCGACCGCTTAGTGGCCCGGCGCCGGATTTCCAATTAAAGCTCTTCGATGGCGGCGAGTTCAAGCTGTCGGATCATCGTGGCCAAGTTGTCCTGATCAACTTCTGGGCGAGCTGGTGCCCGCCCTGCCGCGATGAAGCGCCGGATCTGGAGGCGCTCTACGTTGATTATCACGAGGCCGGCTTTACGCTCCTGGGTGTAAATATGCTGGAGAGCTCGACGCAGAAGGCGCTCGATTTTCTGGAGGAATTCGGCATCAGTTATCCGAACGGCGAAGACCTGGGCCAATACGTGACAAATCTGTATCGGGTCGAGGGTCCGCCGGAGAGTTTTCTGATTGACCGTCAGGGCATGGTGCGGGAATTCTATATCGGCAGTGTCAATTACGAACGAGTGAGCGGCGCGGTCGAGGCGCTGCTGGCGGAAGCGCCATGAGCGTTATCGGACTATTGCTTTCGTTGCTGCTGGCGTCAATCGTGATTGCTATAGTGGCGCGTCCCTTGTTTAGCGCTCGCCGCGGAAGCGATCAGCAGGAGGACAGCCGGCAACTGCAGCATGAAAAATTGCGGCATTATTATGAGCGGGTCGTGACGAATATCCGCGACCTGGACGAAGACTATTCGACTGGCAAAATCAGCGCTGAAGATCATCAGGAGGAGCGCGAAGTGTGGGTGCGGCGAGGGATTCAACTGCTGCGCGCCCTTGACGAATCAGACGACGAGCGAACTGAGGTAGCAGCCACAGACGACGCCGAGCGCATTGACACGGCTATCGAAGCGGCGGTGGCCGGTTACCGCGAGGGCGGAAAACTGGCGAATGAGACCTTGACCGGCGAGGAGACGCCTTAGCCATGCGCTGCGCCATTGCCACGCTGCTTTTCGCTCTGATGCTGAGCGCATGCACTGGACTGGGTGGCGAGCCACTGATCGTCGCGACAGTCGCGGCGCCGACAGCTGAATCGGCCATTGCGCCAAAGAGTATCGACTGGCAGCCGGATCTCGAAAATGGCGAACGCATCTTTGCCGAGCGCTGCACGGACTGCCACGGCGAGACCGGCGATGGACAGGGGGAGCTGGTGTTGGCCGGCAGCATCGGTCAACCGCTTGACATGACCAAGCGCGATCTGGTTTCGGCAAAGTCCCCCTTGGCATGGTTCGAGATTATCACAAGGGGCAGAATCGAAAACTTGATGCCGCCTTGGGAAAACGCGCTGAGCGAAGCCGAACGCTGGGATGTGGCGCTCTACAGCTACGCCTTGAGTTATGATGACGCGCTTTTGGGCGCGGGCGCTGCCTTATGGCGGGAGAAATGCGGCGGCTGCGAGATGCCAGCGGTGATTGCTCCAGTGTTCAGCGATGTGGAATACGGCGCCCGGTTGAATCGCGAGCGCTTTGCCGGCGCGCTTGATGCGGACGAAATAGCGGCGGTCGTCGCCTATTTGCGTGTCGAATCGCTGAATGCGGGCGGGTCCGAGCCCGAGGCAGCGCCTCTCGTCAGCGTCGCGGGCCGGATTGAGCATGGCACGGCTGGCGCTGAGGTTCCAGCCGATACAGTGGTCCAATTGCAGTACGGCAATGCTGAATCGGGTTTCAGCTTCGCCGAGACGAAAACTGACGCGGATTCGAGTTTCAGCTTTGCGGATGTTCCGCTGACGAGCGAATTCAGCTATGTGGTCAGCGCGGCCTATCAAGGGCGGCTCTTCAGCCGGCGTCTGCCGAGCGGGAGCGCAAGCGATACGACAGTCAAGCTGTATGATCTGACGACTGATCCGATGGTCGTCAAGGTCTCGCGAATCGATCTGTTCGTCGAAGCGATCAGACTTGCAGACTTGGGCGCGGGACTTTTTGTGACGCAAGTCATCGGCTACCAGAATAATTCGGACCGAATCTACACCAGCGGTCGCCGATTTGATGATGGAAGAGAGGCGGTGCTGCTGGTTCAGTTTCCGGTGGGCGCGCGCCCAATGAGCGGCGATGACAACGGGCGTTACGTCATCATTGAGAATATGGAGAACATACCCGATTCGGTCATCGATACGCTGCCGGTAGCGCCGGGGGATTCGCATCAGGTTATCCTGGAATATTTCCTGCCTTATGAGCGCGATGCGCAGATCGAGCAGGCTTTCAACAATGTAATCAATGCTGATGTGAGCGTGACACTGGGGCCGGGACTGCAAGCGGATGGCGACTACCTGCAACTCGAAGGCGACAGCGCAACGACCGAAGATCTTAGCGTTTACTCTGGACGGCTGCAAATAGAGAGCGAGCCGCGGCTGAGCTTAGGCATAAGTGGCGACCTGTTCGCGACGAGCAGCGATGATCAGGAGGTGGTCACGCGAGAGAACCTGCCTGCTTTGCTGGCCGGCGTCGGAGTCATAGCGGCTGGCTTGCTCGCTGGCTTCGGCATATTAAGGCGGCGGCGGGAATCGGCCGCTGGCGAAATTGACCGCCTGGTCATCGAGTTGGCGCGTCTCGATGAAGATCACGATCAGGGGCTCATAAATCATGATTTGTATCATCAGCGGCGTGAACTGAAGGCGCGGCTGGCTGACCTGATGGCGACGGATGAGTAAGCAGCGATGACCGACGGGCGCGCAATCATCGAGGTCGAGAATCTGAGCAAGGTTTTTGGCTTGCTGCCGGCGCTGCAGTGCCTTGATTTCACCGTGGCGCGGGGCGAGTTTGTTCTGCTGCTCGGCGCGAATGGCAGCGGCAAGTCGACGCTCCTGCGCCTGCTCAGTGGATTGAGCAAACCGAGCGCCGGTCGGATTCGCATCGGCGGCTGGCTACTGCCGCAAGAGGCGATGGCGGTGAGGAGTCAGATCGGCTTGGTGGCGCATCGTCCGCTGCTCTATGAGAACTTGACCGCGCGCGAGAATTTGGAATTCTATGGCCGACTCTACGGCATCGGCCGGGCTGAACGAGAGGCGCGCGGCGAAGCAATGCTGCGTCAGGTGGGCTTGTTGCGGCGGGCGGATACCCTGGTGCGGACATTTTCACGCGGGATGCAGCAGCGCTTGAGCATCGCGCGCGCCCTCGTGCATCAGCCGGATCTGCTCCTGCTCGACGAACCCTATAGCGGACTTGACCAAGCGGCTGCAGAATTGCTGGACGGTCTGCTGGCGACGGCGAGCCAGGACGGCAGAACAATCATCTTGAGTACGCATCAATTGGAGCGTTTGCCTCATGCCGCCGAGCGCGCCCTGATTCTATCGCGGGGCCGCGTCGGCTATGATGGCCCGATGAACGAAGGTGACATGGCCGCCATCTACCGCGACGCAAGCGCATGAAGACAGAATTTCGCGAAACGGTCCTTGCCATCGCGAGCAAAGATCTGCGCATCGAGTTTCGCTCGCGTCAGCTGCTTAGCGTGATGACGCTTTTTGCCTTGCTGAGTGTCTTGGTCTTCAGCTTCGCGCTGGAGCTGGACCGGGCGGCGCAGGCGGAGTCGGTCAGCGGTGTGCTCTGGGTGACGCTGATATTCGCCAGCTTGTTGGGGCTGAACCGCAGCCTGGCTCAGGAGTACGATCAGGGCAATCTGGACGCGCTGTTGCTGGCGCCGGTTTCTCGCGCGGCGATATTCGTGGGCAAGCTGCTGGGCAATGCCCTGTTCACGGCCATTGTCGCAATTGTGCTGCTGCCGCTGATGACGGTGCTTTACAGCGTGAACATGCTGGACGCGCGCTTGATTGTGACCACGGCAGTGGGTATCTTCGGCTTCTGCGCCATCGGGACGCTGCTGGCGACCATGACTGTGCAGACGAGGGCGCGGGAAGCGCTGCTGCCCATCGCGCTGCTGCCAGTGGCGCTGCCCTTTTTGCTGACGGCGGTTCGCGCGACAAATGGCATTTTGGGCGATTCGCCGAGCTGGCAAGTTTGGCTACAGCTGCTGGCCGGGATCACAGTGATTTACTTGGCGCTGTGCCTGCTGCTGTTTCAATATGTCGCCGAAGAATGACGGTGAAATGGACTGTCAAACATAGCTATAATCTTCGAGATAACGTTCTTGGAATTCTTCAGAGTTCTTGGACTGCCGGGACGAATTAGGAGAAAGGGCGCAATCATTGCGCAATCAACCTGAGCTTGAATCGCGCCCCATGCCGCGTCTATTGCGCGCGCTGACGGTGGTGACAGCGCTGGCTTTCGCGGCGACGCTGGTACTGGCTTTGTTCGTGGCTGGCACGGATATACAGCAGGGCGATATTCAGCGCATTTTCTATGTTCACATGCCCGCGTTCTTCGGCGCATTCACCGCTTTCGGCGCGACCGTCCTGGGCGGGCTGATCTATCTGGCGCGCGCGGACGAACGATGGGACAAGATTGCCCTGGCTGGTGCGGAAGTTGGCCTGGCCTTCGCGCTGATCAATCTGCTGACCGGCGCAATTTGGGCGCGTCCCATCTGGAATACCTGGTGGACCTGGGACCCGCGCTTGACCTCAGCGGCGGTAATGTGCCTCACCTACGCAGCCTACCTCATGCTGCGCGCCGGCATCGATGATTCGGAGCGCAAGCGCGCTTTCATGTCTGTCTACGGCATCTTTGCCTTCGTCAGCGTCTTGACTACTCTTTTCATTATTCGTGTTGTGCCGGAGACGATTCACCCGGTTATCGTGGGCGCCAGCCCACAAAACGCGCAGGGCAGCTTCGAGGCCACGAGCGGCGTGGTGATCGCGCTGCTGCCGAGCCTGCTGCTCTGGCTGACTGTCATGCCTCTCACTTTTATGTGGCATCGCTATCGGCTGGAGGAACGCCTGGAAGCCCTGAATCGCCTGAAACTGCAAGTATTGAGCGACTAAATGATGGCTCGAAAAATCACTTCCGTTGTTTTACTGCTTGCCGCCTTTCTGATGCTCGGCAGCGCGAACGCCCAAGACAGCGAGGAAATGGCGCCGTATTTTCGCGGGAGCGGCTTCAATGTGCCTCGGCTCGCGGAATGGGACAATCAGAGCAGTGGCGAGATTGCGCAGTTCTATTTTGCCGAGGCGCAGGCGACGATTCGCACGGCAATAGTCGCGGCGGATGAGGTACTGGCGGCAGTGGAAGCCGAACTCGCTGAGCTGCTGACTATCGAGATTGGACAGCCGATTTACAGCGACAAGGTCAATCTGGCTGACGGGACCTGGAACGTCTTGGTCTATGACGTTGACGCCGCCACCTCGGCCTCGGTCATGGCGCGGCGGCATGAAGGGCGATTCGTCGTGATCAGCTTCGTCGAGAGCGCGCCGGAGACGCGGACGATCATGCTGACGATAGCGCGAGCCGATGAAGAGCAGGACAATGCCGCGCCGGAAATCGGGCGGGCGCTCGAGCAAACAGTCGGCTTCGAGCTAGGTCAACTGGAAGAAGCGGGAATCGTCGAATTGCCAAGCGGCGAATGGCTGCGTCACAAGCGAATCGGCTTGAGCGCCTTGGGCATGGTATTCGGCAACGACAGTTACATCGCGCTGCAAGAGGGTGAACTTGGCGACTTGGCCGCGCTGGCGGATGCCTGGAACAGGACGCTGCTGGGCTTATTCATCACACCGGATAATTCAGGCTATTTGGCGCTGGGTCTTGCGGTCGTCTTTGTGATCCTGGGTACGCTGATCTTTAGCTTCGTCTGGCGAACACGCAGCATCCAGAAGGATCTGGCGCTGCTTGACGCCTTGTCACGCGCTGATGAGCAGTCTCGATCCGGCGGGGAATAGCCATTGCTCGCGGCGCGCAACGTTCGGAAACATGCCAAATCCGTTATAGATGAAAATACAGGCGCAACCATTATGGCTGTCGGGCGTATAGTCTAATAATAACGGAAGGCAGCTTAGGAGCGTTTCCATGGCAGAAGAGATGAATCCGCCGCCGGAGCATCAGGATGATGACGCGGCGCAGACCCCGTTGGAGCAATTCATCTTTCATCAGCGGCGCGGCTTGGAGGAATTCGGCAAGGCAATGGAGTCACTGTTGCCGCCGGGATTCAAGGAACATACACACGCTGCTGGCAATGAATTCGCCACAGGTTTCCGCGTCCTGATCGATGCCGCGATTGATGAAATCAAGAAAGCCAGCGAGATGGAAGATCCGGATGCGCGGCGCGAGGCAGAACATGAACGACAGGCGAGCGCTAATCTGGCGGCCGACGAGGAAGAAGAAAGCGGCGCCTCAAGCGGCAAGATCCGGGTTGAATTGGACGACTAGCCCAATCCAAGAGAGTGACCTAGAGGCGGGTGGTCGTTGACCTGCCCTTCCCCATCTGAAAAGCGAAATCAAAAAAATCGGCGATGGCCAGCGCGCCTTATGAGGCTTGTTCTTCAAAGCGGATGTTGAGGAATTTGTCCTCGAACTTGGCGCTGGTGATTTCCAGCTCCTGCAGCTCAGCGGGCAGGACGATGTTGCGGCGATAGGGTCCGACGCTCAGCGTGATCTCTTCGCGGGAGCGATAGAGGTCGAGCTGCTCCTTGCTGGCGAAGCCGATCGGCACACGCAGCATCCATTGCGAGCCGCCATCGAGTTGTTCGAGTTTGTGCACGACGCCATCAAATAAGCGCTCGGCCGGGTTGCGATCGCCGTAGAGTTCATCAGCGAGCCGGCGCAGCATATCGAGCCCGCCGACCTCTTCGCCAAAGAGCGGCGCTTTGAGCATGGGCAAGCTGCCGAAGGCTTCGCGAACGAATTCGATATTTCGCGCCTGGCGCTTCTTCCAGGTATCGAAGAAAGGATCCTGGATTTCGTCCGGGAAAATGCGATTCACCAAGATGGCATCAGTGGCGTAATCGTAGAGATTTAGATAGGTGTAGGTGCGCTGAGTCTCGCGGATGACCATGCGCTCGGGATTGACCACCAGGCGGATGCTGGCGTGTTCCGGGTCAGTAAGCAATTCGCGCACGCCATCCAGCGTATCAAAGAGCAACTGCACTTGATCCCAGGCGTTTTCGGCGATGTCGAAGCCCAGGTCGTTTTTTTTGCCGCGGTTGAGCAGTTTCTGCACCGGGCGGATGACGCTGTCCAATCCGCGGGCGATGCGCATCAAGCGCTCGACCCACCAGCGGGTCACGTCAGGCAGACTCAACAGTCGGATGGTTTCGGCAGTTGGCGCGGCGTCGACGATGAGTACGTCAAATTCATCCGCCTGGAAATACTCGCTGATCCATAGCAACTGCGCGCCCTCTTCCAAGCCGGGGATGATAGTAACTTCGGCGGCGTTCACTTTGGCGATACCTTCGCGATTGAAGAATGCGCCCAGGTATTCCTGGATTTTGCCCCAGTATTTCTGCATGGAATAGCGCGTATCGAGCTCTTGAGCCCAGAGATTTTCGGCGATCTGCATGGCTTCAGGGCCGACTTCGACATCAAGGGCGTCGCCCAGGCTGTGCGCGGTATCGGTGCTGACCACGATGGTTTTCAGTCCCATTTCGGCACAGCGCAATGCCGTCGCAGCAGAGATACTTGTCTTGCCGACTCCGCCCTTGCCCGTATGAACTATGACGCGCATCTAGTCACCTCGAGTTGCTGGTCTACATAGGATAATGTTGTGCATCAGACGTTTTCGAATCACATAACAGTATACGCAGGATGCGGCCGAAAGGTGCGTTAGAAGCGCGTAGATAGGGGCGAATATAGTGCTTGACAAAGTCCCTGCCAGCCGATAAACTTGCGCCTGACCGATTTCCAACAATTGAGGAGAATACAATATGCGTCCAATAGTTCATGTTGAGATTCCGTCCGCAGACGATGCGGAAGCCAAGGCATTTTACGGTTCATTGTTGGGCTGGGAAGCGATGGAATTTCCCATGGGTCCGGACTTTACTTATGTGATGTTCAACCTGGGAGAAAATCTGGGGGCGGGGCTCTCACCAGTCGGCGACGACAACAAACCCGGCGATGTCATCGTGTATTTCGAAACTGATGATTTGGATGCCGATATGGCGCGGGTCGGTGAGCTGGGCGGTCAAGTCTTGATGGCGCGGCAAGATATTCCGGGCTTCGGTTCCTTGGGCTTGTTCCTGGATCCGACCGGCAATCGCGTCGCCTTCTGGCAGAGCGCCGATCCCGGGCAAGGATAGTGTGATAGGCAATTTACACCATGAATTAGTTCAAGATCGGTGGGCGGCTCACAGAGTCGCCCCTACATTTTCATTGGGCCTTGGCTATTGATATGACAGATTATCCTCTTCTGAAGAACATGATTAATCAACCGCTGATTGAGCAAATTGCCGATCGCATCCGTGTCGAGCATCCTGCCTTCGCGCGCGACGAGTTTGTCGCAGCAGCAGCGGAACAACTGGCAACGCTTGAGCTGAAGCAGCGCTTCGCCTGGATCGCCGACAAGCTGCGTGACTTTTTGCCGGATGACTATCCGGCTGCGCTTGAGATATTGGTAAGTATTCTTGATGATGCGCGCGGTCGCTTTGAGCCGATTGAAGACGCGGGATTTCGGCTGCTGCCAATACCGACCTTTGTCTATCGGCATGGGCTTGAATTCCCCGAGGCGTCGCTGGACGCGATGGTTGTCATCACGCTCTATACCTCGTGTGAAGGGGCCATACGACCATACATCATCCACCATACTGGCCTGACGATGACAAGGCTGCATCAGTGGGCGCTCGACAGCAACGAACATGTACGCCGCTTGGTCAGCGAAGGCAGCCGGCCGCGCTTGCCCTGGTGGCCGCCACTGCGGGAGATCATCGCCGATCCATCGCCCACCCTGGCTCTGCTGGAATCGCTGAAAGACGACCCCTCGCTTTATGTGCGCCGCTCAGTGGCGAATCACTTGAACGACATCAGCAAAGATCACCCCGAGCTCATGCTGGAGCGGATGGCGGCTTGGAAATCTGGCGCATCGGCTGAACGGCGCTGGCTGATCAATCACGCGCTGCGGTCGCTGGTAAAGAAGGGCGACGCGCGGGCATTGGCCATCCTGGGCTATGGCGAGGCGCAAGTTACATTGAATGCACTGAAATTGGCGCCGGCTGTACTCCAATTTGGCAGTGAACTAACATTTTCGTTTCAGCTGCGCAGCACAGATGAAAAGACGCAGAACCTGTTGGTCGACTTCGTGATGCATTTCGTCAAGGCGAACGGATCTACCGCGCCAAAGGTATTCAAACTCAAGAGGCTGCGGCTAGACGCGGGCGAGTCCGCTACTATCGAAAAACGAATGGCGATTCGCCCGATCTCGACGCGGCGCTATTATCCGGGCCGGCAACGGCTCGAGATTCAGGTCAACGGCCGCATACTCGGCGGAGCTGATTTTGAGCTTGTGATGGAATAGCCGCAGCGTTACACTCCGGCAAAATGATGAGCTGGAGAGACAACAAATGCGCCTGCCCCCGTCCGATCTGTTCACGCCTCTTTCCCTGGACAGTGTCTTCAATTGTGAACGCCAAACGCTTGATGAGCGCCTGAGGCTGCACGACGACGCCGCCTTTGGGCAGCAGACATTTCGCGGTATTCCCTTCGATCTGGGCGCGGCGGATCAGCCAAATGCCATCTTGCTGGATGACGCTGGAGTCAGCATCGCAGCCGGCAATCGGCAGGCGACTTACATCGTCGTGGCGCATATCGTCGAAGATCGGGCGCTGACACTGCCGGCCGACCTAAAGGGCTTTCAGGGTCCGCAGCACCGTGAAGGCGCGACGCCCGGCAACGACCTGGGCGATCTGGTGGCCGAGTATCAGCTGCATTACGCCGATGGCGAGGTGGCGGCGATTCCGGTTCGCCGGCGATTCGCGATACAGCAGGCGCGTATCGAATGGGGCGCTAGCGCCTTTGCGGCAGTACCGCATCAGCAGGACACGGTGTCCGCGAGCAGCTCCGAGTCACGCGCTCTGGGCCGGATGCCTGAGAGAGGATATGGAAACGGCGAGACTCGTCACAGCAGCGGTCGTGATCGTCGCCGGGACAATATTTGGCTCTATGCCCTGCCTAATCCTCAGCCCGACAAAGCCATTCGCGAGATCCGTCTGGCGCCGAAAGATGAGCGTTCGCTGGTTTATGGCATCAGCACCACCCAAGTTGAGGCGCATCCGCTGCGAGCGTGGACGCGGCGGAAGCTGGCGTTGACGCTGCCGGACGGCGTTCGATTCAACGCCATCGGCGAGTTGGACGGCGTCGATATCGACCTCGGCATGGTGATTTCGGCGCGAGCGAAACTGGAATACGAGCGGAAAGCCTGGTTCGGCGAGGCGACGAATGCGCAGCCGCGGCGCTCCGAACGAGTCGCCATCATTGAATATGCGGCCCATCCGCAAGCCAAGCTTTACTTGCTGAGCGAGACCGGCGGGCAGTTGGCTTATGACTTGAGCCGCTTGAAGGGCGCAGCGCTGGAAGTGGCCGAGTCGCGGCAATTGATTCGTGTCCGGGTGGTTGATGAGGGCGGGCGCGAGGTCCCTGTGCGGATTCATTTTCATGGCGCGCAAGGAGAATATCTGCCGCCGCGTGGCAATCACCGCAAAGTGAATGGCAATTGGTTCGAAGACAACTACGGCGAATTCGTCAATTCGCTGAATCAGTACGCCTATATTCATGGCGCGTGTGAGCTGGAAGCGCCGCTGGGCGAAGTCTTCGTCGAGATCACGCGCGGCTATGAGATCAAGCCGATCCGCAGCAGTTTTGAAGTCACGCTCGATACAGACGAAGTGACGTTCACGCTAAACACGGTCCTTGATTGGGGCGAGCGCGGCTGGGTATCGGCTGATACGCATGTGCATTTTCTCAGCCCGCAGACAGCCTGGCTGGAAGGCGCAGCCGAAGGCGTAAACGTAGTCAATTTGCTGGCCAGCCAATGGGGCGAGATGTTCAGCAACGTCAGCGACTTCGATGGCCGCACCACCATTGGCGCGAAAGACTTCGGCGGCAATGGCGAATTCCTGGTGCGCGTCGGCACGGAAAATCGCATGCAAGTGCTCGGTCATATTTCGCTGCTGGGCTATGCCGGCGCGATGATCCATCCGCTCTGCAGCGGCGGACCGTCCGAATCAGCGATCGGCGATGCGCTGGACGTCAGCATGGCGGATTGGGCGCAACGCTGCATCGACCAAAACGGCCTGGTGGTCTTGCCGCATGCGCCGAATCCACAAGCCGAGCGCGCTGCCGATATCGTGCTGGGTTTGGTGCACGCCATCGAAATGATGACCTTCAACCCCTTCAACTGGCAGATCACGCCTTATGGACTGCTGGACTGGTATCGCTATCTCAACCTCGGATATCAGGTGCCGGTGGTGGGCGGCTCAGACAAGATGAGCGCCGATTCGTTGTTGGGCGGCATCCGCACCTATGCCCACTTGGGCGGGCGCGAATTCGACTACGAGAATTGGATGGCGGCGGTCAAAGCGGGCAATACTTTTGTCACCGTGGGACCGCTTCTGGAGATGGCGGTGGAGGGCTTGGCGCCGGGCAATCAATTGGACTTGCCGGCCGGCGGCGGAAAAGTCAATGTCGCCTGGCGAGTGGAATCGGCGGCGCTGCCGATCGACAAGGTCGAGATTGTAGTCGGTGGCTTCGTGGTCGACGAAGTGTCGGTCGATGGCGCATTGGCAGCTACTGGCGGCAGCGACATCACGATCGGTGAATCCACTTGGATCGCTCTGCGTGTGCGCGGCAGCCATGCTGGGCGAGCCGGCGAGATCGCGGCGCATAGCAGCTGTGTACAAGTCCGGGTTGATGGTCGGCGCGCCTTCAAGCGGGAGGACGCCATGGCGGTGCTTGAACAGATCGAAGGGGCGCTGGCTTATGTGGATACCTTGGCTCCGCGCCCGGCTGCGCAACGGTACAAGAAAGTTCGCGCGACCATCGAATCGGCGCATAATCGTCTGCATCAGATGATGCACCGGCAGGGCGTCTATCATGAACACAATCCGTTGCACGATCACGGCGAGCATTAGAATTGCGCCTGCAATTTACAACTTTGCGTAGATTCGTTCTTGGGTCCGGACTAGTTGCGATTGTCCGCGGTCGGCTCGACGATGACGTTGACGAATTCGAACTTCTGCTTATTGCGCGCTTGATTGTTCTCGGTATGGCAGACTTCGACCAGTGTCACCGCCGTACCCAGCCCTTCGAGGATGAACTTGGTATGCCACTCGCCCGATTGCTGCACATTACGGTAATAAGCCAGCCTGCCTTTGGGATCCATTCGCAGCAGCCTGAACTTGGCGCGACCGTATTTCATATCGCTGATCTCATCAAGCAGGGTTTTGCGCTGAGCAACATCAAGATATGCCATGTCAGATCCTCATTCGCCTCAACCAGCTAAATCTGAGATAATTGTAGCTGTCGAGGCGACTTCTAACAACACTCTAAGTCAGGATCCTCTATGCAAACATTCTCCGTGCAGGAGATTACTCAATACATCCATGACCTCTTCGATGCCGACAATATCCTGGCGGATATCTGGGTCAGCGGCGAGGTCTCTAATCTTACCAAGGCGCGTTCGGGGCATTGGTATTTCACGATTAAGGACGCCGATGCGCAATTACGCTGCGTCATGTTTCGCGGGGCGGCGCAGCGCGTTCGCGTCGCTGTCAAAGCCGGCGATGAGATTCTGGTGCACGGGCGCGTCAGCGTCTACGATGCCCGCGGCGAATATCAGCTCTACGCTGATCAGATAGAGGCGGTCGGCGGCGTCGGTGACCTGCACCGACAATTCGAGGCGCTGAAAGCGAAGCTGGCTGCCGAAGGGCTGTTTGACCCGGGCCGGAAGCGCCCCATCCCGGCGTTTCCACGGCGAATTGGCGTCGTCACCTCGTCCACGGCGGCGGCCTGGCACGACATAAATAATGTGCTGTGGCGGCGTTTCCCGCTGGTGGAGGTCATCCTAAGCCCGACGCTGGTGCAAGGGGCGGAAGCGCCTAGTCAGGTTGTCCGCGCCCTGGAACGCCTGAATCGCCATACTGATGCCGACCTAATTATCGTAGCGCGCGGTGGCGGCTCGCTGGAGGACCTTTGGTGTTTCAACGACGAGCGTGTAGCGCGAGCAATAACAGCGAGCCGCATCCCGGTGATCAGCGGCATCGGCCATGAGATCGACTTTACCATCGTCGATTTCGTGGCGGATTTGCGCGCGCCCACACCTTCAGCCGCGGCCGAGCTGGCCACGCCCAATCGGGACGATTTGCTGTTGGATCTGGATCGGCTGCGCAACGGGCTGACAGCCGTCTTCGGCAGCGCCTTGGCCGAGCGCGAGCGCGACCTGGGGCGATTGCAGAATGCCTTGCGTTACGTGACTCCGCTGAAAACTGTGCAACAGTCCGGGCGGGAAGTTGAGGAACACAGAATTCGGCTGCGGCGAGCAGCGACCCGCCAATTGGAACAGAAGCGCGAGCGACTCTCAAACCGGACGAAGGCTTTGAATGCAGCCAGTCCGGCTCATATCTTGGCGCGCGGTTATGCCCTGGTGAGCGATGAAGCGGGAAATGTCATTCGTGAGGCAACGCAAGTCAGCAGAGATCAGCGATTGAACGTACAATTAGCAGCAGATCGTATCGGAGTCAGGGTCGAGGATTGATGGAAGAAATTAACGAGCTAAGTTATGAAGCGGCCTATCAGCAACTGGAATCGCTGGTGGCGCAGATGGAAAGTGGCGCGCTGCCCTTGGAAGAGTCGGTTAAGCTATACGAACGCGGTCAGCGGCTGTCCGCCCACTGCCAAGCCCTGCTGGAAGACGCCGAGCTCAAGATCAAGCTGGTTGATGAAGCTGGGTTGATTGACTGAGCGGCGCGTCCCTCACGAGCACAAATCATGATCGACTTCGACAAACTCCCGACACGGGCAGAAAAGAACATCTCGGTGCGAGTCAAAAGCGCGGCTGAACGGGCTGTGCGGCAAGGGCATCCCTGGGTCTTTGAAGACGCGATTGTCAAGCAGAGCCATTTGGGCAACACCGGCGATCTGGCGGTCATCTACGATAGGGAAAAGAACAATTTCCTGGCGGTCGGTTTGTACGACCCGCTTTCGCCCATCCGCATCAAAGTATTGCAGCCGCTGCAGCCCATCCGCATCAATCAAGGTTTCTTCGCTGACAAGCTGCGGGCGGCGCAGGCTAAGCGACAGCCCCTGATCAATGCCGAGACGACCGGCTATCGACTTGTTTATGGCGAAAGCGATGGGTTCCCCGCACTGGTGCTCGACCGTTACGGCGATACGCTTGTGCTCAAACTTTATACCACTGCCTGGATCCCGCATCTGCGCGCGCTGATACCGGCGCTGCAGGAGTCGATCATCTTTGACGAGCTTGTCCTGCGCTTGAGCCGCGCCCTGCAATCAGATCAGCTCAATGTCGCCAAGTTATACGGCCTGCGCGACGGGCAGCAGCTGATCGGCGACAATCCGTCGGGGCAAGTGCAATTCGTCGAGAACGGCTTGCTCTTCGAAGCTGATGTGCAGAAGGGGCACAAGACCGGCTTCTTTTTTGATCAGCGGGACAATCGACAAAAAGTGCGTGAATTGGCGAAGGGGCAGCGCGTCCTCGATGTCTTCTGCTACACCGGCGGCTTTTCCGTCTATGCGCTGGCGGGTGGCGCGCGCTCGGTGACAGCCATAGATGTGAGCGAGCCGGCGCTGGAAAATTTGAAACTCAATGTGAAACACAACGGCTTCGACATGGAAAAGGTCGACATCATGGCGTCTGACGCCTTCGCCGGGATGCGCCAATTGATCGTCTCCAAGCGGAAATTCAATATGGTAATTATCGATCCGCCCGCCTTTGCCAATAGTCGCGCCAGCATGAGGAATGCCGTGCTGGCTTATCGGCGTCTGGTGGAGATGGGGCTGCGATTGCTGGCGAATGATGGCGTATTGATGATGGCGTCTTGCTCCAGCCGAATAAATGCGGAAATGTTCTTCCAACTGGTGACGCGCTCAGCGGTGGTCAGCGGATATAAACTGGAAGAGATTGACCGCGCATCGCATGCGCTGGACCATCCGATCAGCTTCCCCGAAGCGGAATACCTCAAGGCGCTTTTCGCGCGGGTACGGCAATCATAAGCCTACTGCGCATCGCGGCGCATCAAGCTGAAGCTCTGACCTGTCGGACCGGTGCGCGGCTGCGTCGCCAGGAATAGCGCCAGTGGCACGACATCAGCCGGCTGTTTGAACCACTCGAGGCTTAGCGCCGGATTGGCCGGGCGCTCGCCGTCCGTCAGAATGTCGGTATCGACCAAGCCGGGAATCAGCTCGTTGACGCAGATGCCATGCGGGCGCAGTTCCGTCGCCAGGTTGCGCGCGAGCATCCAGGCGCCGGCTTTGGACGCGCTGTAGGCTGAGCCGGCGTTGCCATCGCGATGGCCCATGCCCGACCCAATGACGATGATATGTCCGCCTTTGGCTTTGAGGTCCGAGATGGCGTATTTGCAGGTGTAGTAGACGCCCAGAAGATTGACGCGGACCGTGTATTCCCAACCGGCGATTTCGCTGTCTTCGACCGATCGGCGCTCAAAGTTGCCGCCCGCGTTGGCTACAACGATATCGACAGGACCATAATTGGCGCGAGTTTCAGCATAGAGATTCTGAAGGTCGCCCGCTTCCGTGACATCGCATTGGACGGCGACGGCGTCTCCGCCAGAGGCTCTTATCACCCCGATGGTCTGATCGAGCTGCGCTTGCGTTCGCGCGGCGCAGACGACTTTAGCGCCTTGCTCGGCAAAGCCAATAGCGAGGCCCCGCCCGATGCCACGACCGGCGCCGGTAATCACGGCGACTTTGGATTCCAGTTGCCCAGCCATAAAATGCCCTCCCCTATATTTGCAAGTAGCGCTTGGCGCGGCCGATTAGGGGCGCAAGCAGATTTCGCGTCTCACTCAAATCGAATAGATAGCCGCCCCCGAAGAAGACGACTGCGCCAGCGATAAGCCCTATCCCAGCAGCCTTCCAGCCGCTTGCAGTCGTGGCGACCATGAGCAACGAAATAATAGCTGCCATAATCAAAGATAGCAAAAGACTGCCGCCGGCGCTGAAGAGTATCTCGCGGTCGCGCGTATCGACTGTGGCATCGATTTTCGCCAGCCGCCGCCGCAGAAGCCACCAAAGGACCAGAGCTTCGACGATAGTCGTCAGCGCGTTCGCCAGCGCCAGGCCAGCAAATGCGCCGCGCGCCAGACTTTCGGGATCGCCGATGAATTGGATAAAGACGAAATTCAGCGCGATGTTGCTCAGCATAGCGGCCAGGCCGGCTATTACCGGTGTCCAGGTGTCTTCCAGCGCATAGAAGGCGCGCGATAATACTTCCAGCAGGGCAAAGCCACTTATGCCGAGCGCGTAGAAGCTCAATGCCCAGGCGACAGCTTGAGTGCTTTCGCCCGTCCAGGCGCCGCGCTGCAAGATGCTGACAAGCGGCTGGCCCAAGACGATCAGCATCGCCGAGGCCGGAAATGCCAGGAAGAGAACGTTGCGCATGGCAGAAGCCAGGCGATCGCGGAATCCAGCAAAGTCGCCTTGCGCGCGCAGAGCAGCCAGCGTAGGAAAGACGGCCGATGCCTGGCTTTGCCCAATCATGCCGAGCACGAAGAAGCAGAGCATAAAGGCGTAACGGATGGCCACCACGCTGCCATCGACCATGCCGCTGGCGAAGCGGATATTAACGTAGAAGTTTATCTGCACCACCGCCAGGCCGAGGACGCGCGGTCCCATCAGCCGCAGGACATCCATTACGCCAGGGATGCCAGGCGACAGCAAGATGCGCAGACGGGCGCGAATCTTGATCAGCCCGGGCAGCTGCGCCAGAAGATGCAGGACAGCGCTCAAGACAGCGCCTATAGCCAAACCCATGATGTTGAGGTCGCCCACTTGCCCGACATTGGGATGCGGCGGGAGGGCGGGAGCAATGATCATAGCGCCGATGATGATACCGATATTGTTCATGCTAATGGCGAGCGCCGGCAGCCAGAAGGCGGCGTAAGACTGCAATATGCCCATGACCAAACCGCTGATGCTGAAGATGAAGGGCGTGATCATCATCAGACGCACCATCTCCACCATCAGTTGCTGCTGCTCGGGCGGGCGATCAGTAAAGATCAGGTGTTCCGCCAAGTGAGGCGCAAATGCAGCGACCAGCAGTCCAAAGATCGCGGCAGTAGCGGCGGAGATGGTCATGACAGCGCTGGCCATTCGCCAGGCTTGTTGCGGGTCCTGCTCACGGAAGCGGGCGAAAACCGGGATGAATGACGAGCCTAGCGCGCCACCGGCCACCAGAACGAAGACGGTCTCGGGCAGCTGTTGGGCAGCGGCGAAGGTGTCGTTGGCGGCGCCGGTGCCAAATTGAGCGCCGACGACGGCGATGCGCAACAGACCGAGAGCGCCGCTCGCCAGGAAGCCAACCAGCACGATAAGCGCCTTCTCGATGACCTGCCGATTGTCCAGCGCCGTGTTTGCGCTCATGCGCAAGAATGCTCCTGCTCGGGGGCGGTTTGGGATTGCCACTTGGCAGCGCCGCCGACATCTTTATAATATACGGGTTCAGTCAATGGAATCCGCCAGGCAAGAAGCAACTGCGGCGAATGATGTGAGGTACGAGAGATGCAGGTTATTTTACTTCAGGACTTGTATAAGCACGGGGTTGCCGGCGAGGTTGTCAAGGTAGCCGATGGATTCGCGCGCAATTTTCTGATCCCGCGCAAGCTGGCCGTTCAAGCAACAAACTCCGCCCTGCGGCAAACCGAAGTGGTACGCAAAAATGTTGAGGCGCGCAAAGCGCAGTATAACAATATGCTCAATGACCTGGCGCGTCAGATTGACGGCGCCGAATTAATCTTTGGGCGGCGCGCTGCCTCGACCGGGAAGCTCTTCGGCTCGGTGACTACACAGGAGATCGCTGAAGAGCTGGACAGCGTGTCCGGTGTGGACATTAATCGACGCCGCATCAGCCAGCAGTCTCTGCGCGAGGTGGGGACGCATAAAGTGGCCGTGCGGCTGGGCAACGAGATCGCGCCCACGTTGACGGTTTCGATTGTACCGGAAGACGAATTGCTGGAATTCCTGGCGGCGCGCAAACGCGGCGAGAAGGTCAGCGCGGAAGACATCATGGTAGAGGGATTCCGCTACCAGACATCGGAAGCTGATGAAGTTGAAGCGACTGTCGAAGAAGCCGACGACGCAGAAGTTCCGGAAGAAACGCCAGTTCAAATGGAAGCCGAAAGCGCAGCCAAGTAAATCCTCGCGACAATCATTCCGCGGTCATTGACACTAAAACGATTTCATAACCCCGTTGCTTACAGGTTATACTGTACTGACGGGGTTATTTGATTCAAGGTCGTCACAGCACATGGATGCCTACTCCCTCGGACAGGTCCTGCGTGAAGCGCGCGAAAGCAAAGAACTCGAAATCACGGATGTTGTCGCCAGACTGCGGATACGCCAGCCGATTCTCGAGGGATTCGAGGCGGGCGAATTTGAAATCAGTGGCGTACCGGAAATCCAGATTCGCGGTCTGCTGCGGATATACGCCCGGTACCTTGAGCTGGACGAAGAGCATATCCTGGTGCTATATGGTCAGATGCGCTTTGCTCAAGAGAAGGGCAGACGCGGGCGGCGCCGGCGGCGCGGTCAGACAGAACCACTAGAGGAGCCCTTCAGCTCCACACAGCCGCTGCAAGAATACGAACAGATAGACAGGCGGTCAAGCGGCTGCCGGGGCGTACTGCGATTGCTGCTGCTGCTGCTATTCTCTGCGTCGGCCATCGCGATTATCGTATTTGTGACAATCGAATTAGTCGGCACGGAACTCAATGGCGAGCCGAGCCCGGCGCCCGACTCTGCGGCTGCCCCGCCCACGGAAACGACGGACGCGCTTCCCACCGATACGCCGCGGAGCAATCCGACAGTTGAGTCGGGACGGTCGCAATACACCGGCACGGGCATCCTAGTCAGCGTATTGGTGACGCAGCGCAGTTGGATCAGCATCCAAAGCGATGGCGCTCAAGTCTACGAGGGCATCGCTGACGCCGATACCCTGCTCGAATACAGCGCCGAGACGGACGTGACGTTGAGCGCGGCCAACGCCCTGGCGCTGGATGTGATCTGGAATGGTCAGCGTCAAGGTGTGATCGGCGAGCGTGGACAGCGGGTCGATATGCGTTTTACAATGGAGAGCGCAGTTATCACGTTGGGTCCGGGCGGGGAGCCGACCGCGTTACCGCCGACAGAGGTCGTGGAAGAGGTTGCGATCGAGACGGAGCCGGAAGCGACGCAGATAGAGGCGGTTAATCCAAGTCCGCTGCCTGTCGAGACGAGCGTACCGACGCAAGCGCCGACCGCTCTGCCTACGCTGACGCCGCTGCCGACGGATACACCGCGACCGACTTACCCGCCGCCGCCAACGGATCCGCCAGCGCCAACGGCGATTCTGCCGCCGCGAGTGACGCAGACGGGTCTGCCGCCAACCAAGGAGAGAGCGTGATGGGCGCGAAGAACACGATTGACTTTGACTTTGAGGCGCTGGAAGCAGAATTGTACAGCGGTTTGGCGAAAGCATTCACGAGCTTGCAACTCGATTATCCCGACAAGCGCTTTTACAACTTCACGCTCCTTGTCTCGGCGGGCATGGAATATGTAGCGATTGCCGCAAACACCGAAGACAGCCTCGACGCTACTGCCCGACAATACCGAGAGAAATACCCAAAATATGCCAAGGCAAGCTACGACGAGACCAAGGCATATTTCCGGCATGAGTTTGGCGATTTCGGGTTCTTTGCTCATGGACATGACATGAGCGCTTATGATGCATTCCTTGAGAAAGCAGACAAATTATTGAGCAAGTTTGTGCAAGAGACAGATGAATTGCTGGATTATTGGCTCGAAAGGCTCAACGAGGATTTTGACGCGACCTGGGAATACGTTGGGCCGCTCCATGAACGGATATTGGTCGTCTGCGAGCGTGTAATGAAACGTCTTGACAAAGATAAAGTATTCGAGCTCAACAATCAAAGAGACCATGTGACTTTGCTCGTCAGGCACGGCGATAGCGAAGCGGATCCCGAAATCGCGCGCCGGCTATATCAAGACAGCGTATACAGGCGATTTCTTAAAGATTATGACATTACCCAGACAGCAATCAAGATAATTCAAGGCTATTGAAGACTGCATTTGATACTCGTCTAGGAAGACAGTATTGCGATTGACGAAGAGGAGAAAGCGTGTCCAAACACAATGACAAGTACTACCTGCTCAGCCTGGGCTGCGCTAAGAACACGGTCGACAGCGAGAGCATGGCGCAGATCCTCAACACGAGCGGCATGCGCGGCGTCGGCGATCCGGAAGCGGCCGAAGTGTTGATCGTCAACACCTGCGGCTTCATCAACTCAGCCAAGCAGGAGTCGATTGACGCGCTCCGTGAACTGGTCGAAATCAAGCGCGCCGACCAGATGGTGATCGCGGCCGGCTGCCTGTCGCAGCGTTATGGCGATACCCTGGTGCAGGAGGTGCCCGGCTTGGACGGCGTCATCGGCACACGCCGTTGGATGGATATCTTCGATCTCATCACACGGCTGCGCGATCGCAAGCACCCTGCCCCACTCTATCACCTGCCGGATGAAGCCAAAGTTGTCGGCTTGGACGAGCGCGGAGTCCTGCGCGCCAGTGTGCAGGGCGCTTCGGCCTATTTGAAAATCGCCGATGGCTGTCGGCGTCCTTGCGCCTTCTGCGCCATCCCGCGCATCAAAGGCACCGCCGTGAGCCGTCCGCTGGAAGCAATCGCTGCGGAAGCCGCGCGCCTGCAAGATATGGGTGTCCGCGAGGTCATGCTGATCGCGCAGGACAGCACCGACTATGGTTATGACCTGGGACTCAAAGACGGCTTGGCGCATCTGCTGGATGCCATTGTCGAGGCGGCGCCGGCGATTCCTTGGCTGCGCATCATGTACGCCTACCCGGGCTACGTGACGCCGCGGCTGATGGCGACGATGGCGCGGCATGAGCAGGTGCTGCCCTACCTTGATATCCCCCTGCAGCACGGCCACCGCGAGACGCTCAAACGAATGAAACGGCCCGCGAAGGTAGAGTGGGTCTACGACACCATCGGCAAACTGCGAGAGCTGATGCCCGAATTAGCAGTGCGCACCACTTTTATCGTCGGCTATCCCGGCGAGACCGAAGAAGAATTCGCCGGTCTGCTGAAAATGGCGCGCGACCTGGAATTCGACCGCGTTGGCGCCTTTCAATACAGCTATGAGCTGGGTACGCCTAGCGCGGCGCTGCCCAACCATGTCGATGATGCCATCAAGCAAGAGCGTTACGAGCGGTTGATGGAATCGCAAAGCGACATCAGCTTGAAGAAGAATCAGGCGCTGGTTGGCAAGACCGTCGATATTCTCGTCGAAGGGCATGGCGCAGGTGAGGACGAAAGCGGCGAAGACACGGGCGATGTGATCAGCTTGGGGCGCAGCTATCGCGATGCGCCGGAGATCGATGGCTACGTCTTGGTAGAAGGTGAACTGCCGATAGGCGAGATTGTGCCTGTGCGCGTGACTGGCGCCACTACCTACGATCTACTCGCGACGGTTGATGTTGACGAGCCAGTTGTGATCGAAGCCGGGCGTGTCTATAGCCAGGGCATGATCGACATCGCCGGCGTGGAATGAATTGCCCCAACGCCCGTCAGCGCCTTTTCACACCCAGCGCCAGCCCATCACCGACTTCGATGATGCTGCTATCAAAGCGCGGATGATCCGCCAGCGTCTGATTGAACTGGACGACGCCGCGTCCATCGGCTGTATCCGGCGCGAAGATATTGCCACCCCAGAAGGCATTATGCGCCAGCACCACGCCACCGATGCGCAGGTTGTCCACCGCCCAATCCAGATAGTGGGGATAATTGACCTTGTCGGCATCGATGAACATGAGGTCAAAAGGCGCGTCAGCTTGCAGCTTGCGAAGAATTTGCCTGCCATCGCCTTGATGAACCGTCACCTTGTCCGATAAACCGGCGCGCTCGAAGTGCGACTGCGCCAGCTTGGCATGTTTGCTGCTGTGCTCAATCGTCAACAGTTTGCCATGCGCGGGCAGTCCACGGGCGATCCAGATGCCGCTGTAACCGGCGAGCGTTCCCACCTCGACGGCGCGCTCCGCACCGACCAACATCACCAGTAGTTGAATCATTTTGCCTTCATGCGGCTGCAAGTTGATAAGCGGCAATCCATGCGCTGCTGTCTGCTGGCGGACGAATCGCAGAACTTCGTCTTCGCGCACGAACAGGTCGTTAACATATTGATTGAGGCGCTGCGACAGTTCATCACTCATCTTCACTCTCCATTTTCGGGCAAATCATCATCGGCTGCGCCTGAGAAATCTCGCTGGATCTTCTGCGGCAATTTGTCGCGGAAAATAGCGAAGTGGTCGAGGTCGCGCGCGACATACGAATTCGGAAAATACTTGCGGACTTCGTTGATAACTTCATATTCTCGATAGCGGCGTGATACGTGCGTCAAAAAAAGATACTTCACGTTACAAGCTTGCGCCAATTCAGCCGCCTGCCGTGCCGTAATATGCCCGACTTGCTTCGCGATATCGGCGTCCCGATCGAGAAACGTGGCTTCAATGACCAGGGCATCAGCGTCTTTCACGGCCTCGTGAATATTGTCCGTACGGGCGAGATCGCCGGTGACGACCACTTTTGTTCCGCGCAACGTTTCGCCCAGCACTTCGTCGGGATGAACAACCCGTCCATCGCCGAGAACGATCGTCTCGCCGGCAACGAGTTGGCTGCGCTCGGGACCGGACGGCACACCCAGCGCCTCAGCGCGCTCGGACAGGAAGGGGCGCCGCGAGTCTTCTTCGAAGACATAGCCGTAACATTCCCGCCCGCGGTGAGAGACAGGAAAGGCGCGTACGCTAAACCTGCGCCCGTCGAATAGCGTCTCTTCCGGCAAGGTACGATAGAAATAGATGGGGACGGGCGGCGTCTCACGGCGGAAGATGACCTGATACACCAGGTTCTGCACACGCTCGATTGCGGGGGCGCCGCCCCAAATATGGATTTCATCCAGCGCTTCCCAGCGGCCGTAAGTCGAAAGCAAGCCACCCAAGCCTAGAATATGGTCAAGGTGCGCATGAGTCAGGAATATATGATTGAGGCGTTTGAAGCCGATGCCGCTGCGCAGGATCTGCCTTTGCGTCCCCTCGCCACAGTCAACCAGAAATCGCTGCTCGCCGGCCAGTACCGCCAGCGCCGGCATCCCACGGTAAACCGAGGGCGCCGAGGCTGATGTGCCCAAGAATACCAATTCGAACATTAGCCGCCGCTCTGCTGACTGCTTGGTCCAGGCATGACATCAACGGTATAGAGAAATATCCGGTCGCCGCGCGCCTCATCGCCCTCCAGGACTGGCAAGCGATTCAGATCCCCCTTCCGATAGGCGCCTACGGAAATGAAGCGTTCGCCGGGCAGCGCGCCGGGCGCCAGCTGTACTTCGGTGATCTGGATGAATACGTCCCTGCCGTGCATCAAAGCCGGGTTGACGACGATAGTGTCGCGGATTGCAATTGGGGTTACCGGGTTGGACAAGACGTGCGCCAGAAGCGTCAAGTCAGGCAGGAGCGCGCCTTCCGCTCGCCAATACGTGATAACCTCAACGTTTTCGCCGGGATTGAACTCGCGCCGGACATCCGGCTCGTGGCCCAGGAAAGTCAAGTCTCCGCCGAAACGGATCGGCGGCGGGATTGGTTCCGGTTCACTCACTTCGGGCGCGTATGAGACCGGCGCCATGGTTGTGAACGTGCCGGCGCGGTCAGCAAGTAATTCTGCAGTTTCCAGCTCGATGACACTGCCGCGCGGCAGCTTTCCACTCGCCGCCTTGCCGTACGACAGCCACTCCTGTAAGTAAGGATGCGCGGCATCACGCGTCTGCTCGTTGAAGAAGACGATGCGCTGCAGCGCGCCGCCGTTGGTCAGCAGCAATCCGCGGGCGCAATCCGCTTCGCGATACACGAAGTTGGATCGGTTCATCATAAGCAATGTCTTGTCGGTGAGGCTAAGCGCGCGCGCCGGCTGCGTAGATTCCCAATGAGAATTGCACAGGACAACTGGCGGGTCATCGCCGACGACATCAAGATAATGCGCGATCTGCCCCAAGTGCCCGTTGACAGCGGGGACTACAGCTTCGTTGTCGCGCCAGTCGACAAAAAGGTCCTGCCAGGTCCAGACCAGGTTGAGCGTCAGCAGCCCGAGAATAGCGGCGACTGCCAGACGTCGGAAAATCACATCTACGAAGATACGCGAGCGGATAAGCGAATAAATACCCATGCCGCAGAAGATAGCCAATTGCGGCATGATCACTGTCATCCGTGCGAAATTTGGGCTGTCTTCCACGATCAAGGCGGCCGGCAGAGCCAGGAAAAACATGATCAGCAAAAGCATGAAACGGGGCCGATGCCGGCGCTGGAAACAGACAACCATGCCAATGACCATGAAGATACCGCTGAAGGTATCAACCAGAGGGCGCCCCGGCAGATTGTGCAGCGGGTTGAGATCGCCCGTTTGAACGATCGCCAGCAATCCATCGACGATTGAGCGTAGCAGTCCATCCGTATAGTGCGACAGGATGCGCTGCCCGGCGGAATACTGCGGCAGATTGATACTCGAAATGACATAGGGCATGCTGATGATTAGCATGAGCAGGATGGCGAAGCCAGTGTAACTGCGGCGCTGGCGAATCATGACATCGCGCGCGAAGACCAAATGGGCGATGTAGAACATTGCGCCAAGCGCGATAAACAGGCTGGACGGGTGCAGATAGAAACCGATGCCCAGCAAGGCGCCAAGCGCGGCGAATGAGACGATATTCGACGTGACAACCCGCGTCCGCCGATAAACCGGCAGGGATCGCGCCAACGACAGTAGTGTAGCGGATACCAGAAAGAGCACGGTAGCATCGCTGGAGACCGCCCGCGCGAGCAGTATCGCGCTCATATTGACGGTTACTAACCCAGCAGCCAACACACCCACCATCGGGTTAAAGAGATGGTGCCCAAGCGTATAGATAATCGCGATGGACAGTATGCTCAGCCAGACGGACAAGATGCGGTAGCCAATAGTACCTTCGCCGACGAAAGTGGTAACAAAGGCGACGAATAAGTGGTACAGGCCTTCCCTTCCGCCATCCTCGCCGGGGTAAAAGACAAAAATATCGCCTTGCCGGACGTTATCGACCAGACGTATGTTGATAATCTCTTCGTCGCTGAATCCTTGAGGCAAGGTAGCGAGGTCGGCAAAGCGCAAGACGGCGCCGAGCAAGAGCAGAAGGATGACAAAGAAATAACTCATCCGACATGTCATCAGGGCGTGACCCCTGACCAGATTGATCAATGTAGATGGCGTCGTCATGGTGTCAGCGAGTATACATTATTTCAGGCGCAACATGGACCATTTCGTCGGTTGTCACATAGGGTCTAAGCGTAGCCAGCTCATAAAGATATTCTATTACACAAGTTGTAAGCGCAGAAACCTAATAAGGACAAATCGGCGCCTCCGCCTTGCCCAAGGCGACCGGACTATCAGATTCTCGCTGCGGAATTTCGAAGTCGTCACAGACTTTTCGCATGTTGGCAACGGTGAAGAACGCCGGGCGCGGCAAGCCAGAATCGGGCTCGACGATAGACCACCAGAACTCTTCATCAACCGGCTCCCAGGCTGGGTCGGGCAAATAAATCAGCACGATCAAGCCGATCCAGGGACGCCAGTTGGCAATGGCATATTCGTAAGCGCGTTCGATAAATATGGCTTGTTCCGCTTCGGTGACGCTGAACCATTTGTAGTCCGGATTGATGGCTTCGGTGGTATAGCCAAATTCCATTATCGCCATCTGCCGCGCTTCATCACGATAGTTTAGCATAATCTTTCGCAAGTCTTCAATGCGGCGGAAGGTGAACCAGCGATGCTGCGCTTCATCATCATCAGGTCCGATTTCCGGCGCGGCGTATCCAGGCGCATGCACACCAACGACATCTATGTATTGTTGGAATCCGTTGCGATACATGTGATCCAAAAAGACATCGTCGGGCTGGGCGTTATCATCATTATTGCCGGTCGGCGCCAGGCCCGCTGAGATGAGGACGACACCCGGATCGACTGCGCGTATCGACTCGCTGCACACCGCCAATAGCTCGACAAACTTGGCCGCGTCAGGCTTCTGCCCGCCCCACTCGCGACTGAGATTCGGCTCGTTCCAGATTTGATAAGCGGAAACTTTGCCCACGAAGCGTTCAGCCACTGACCCGCAATAGTCACGCCAAAGATTGAGATCGGTTGGCGGAGCGTCATGCGCCAGGCGCTGTTCTGCCTCACGCGCCCAATGCGGTACCTGCCCGAGCCTGACTATCAGGCCAAGACCGCGCCGCGCGACTTCACGCTGTATGCGGTCAGCTTGCGTCCAATCCCAGTTGCCGGGCTTCGCTTCGAGGTTGCTCCAGGCGAAGGTCTGTTTGACGTGGCTGAATGAGAGCAGGCGAACCCAATCCAGGTGCGTGCCAACATCGCCGTTATCCCACCAGAGAAAGGCGTGTATGCCGTAGGTTAAAGATGGGAAAGGCGGTTTTGTGATGGCGCTCGCCTTGAAGGGGTCGAACCGTGTAGCAACATACCGTTGGAATGTCACACCGAGAGCGGCGACCAATGCCAATGCGAGAATTGCTACGACGATGCTGCGGCGAGAATTATCTCGCATGTTTATGGTCCTGTGCGCGCCAGACGATCCTGTTGCCACTCCCTGATGGCGCCGAAAGCCGGGCGGAAATTGTAACCCGGTCCAATCAGCGAATAGGGGACATTATCGTTGGAAATAGCGTATCCCGCTTGCGGACCGTAGTTGAAATTCCAGATGAAGGCGAGCCAGACGAAGCCCCACTCCTCCATATTGCTCATCGCTCTGGGGATCCATTCCGCTTGTTCCGCCAGCGTATTGTCGAGGGCGAATTCAAAGCCGGCGCGCGCGCCCGGCAAGTCTTCCGCGGAGGGCCAGCCAAATTCTGTGACACAAAGCTTGGTGTCATAGCCTGCCGTTCGGATGCGGTTGGCATAGCCTTCCAATGTACTGCGGAAGCTCCAACTGTGGTGCGGGTTATCGAAGGGACCGCGAAATACAGCGCCGTTATCACTCGGGATTTCGTTATAGCGGTAATCGGGGCTCACATTATAGCCATTATGATGCGCGCCAACGCAGTCCGCCCAATCCAGCAGGCCGGCTTCAATTTGCAAATCCATATACCTGAAATCGTCAATGGCGCCAATACCATCATCTACCCCGGTCGGCGAAAGCGCGCCGCTTATGATGATAATGCCGGGATCAATAGCTTTGATAGTCTCATAGGTTGCGCGCAGGAGCGCAACATAGTCTTCCGCGCGCAAGCCCTGGACAGAAGTCCATTCACGGTCGATATTCTGCTCGTTCCAAACTTCTATGGCATGTACGCTGCCGGGATAGCGCTTGACAATTTCCGCGACAAAACCAGCGAAGGCGAGCGGATCAGCCGGCGGGCCATGCCGCTCGAGAAATACCCCCGTTTCGCGCGCCCAATCCGGCGCTGTCACGACGGAAAGCAGCATCTTGATATCAAATCGACGCGCGCTCGGCATGACGAAATCCAGAATGCTCCAGTCGATTTCGCCCTGCACAGCCTCAACCTGTTCCCAGCGCACCTGCTGTTTTACCCAGCGCAAGTCCAGGTCCTGGGAGACGGATCTGTAATAGTTGTCTTGATTTACCGTATTGAAATAGGGCGATTGTTCAACTTATATGCCCACTTCGTAGGCCATGCTATCAACCGGAAAAGCGGTCGGCAGCGGAGTGGCGGAGGGCACGGCTGTCGACGGCGGCTCGGTAACTTCTTCCTCGAACACTGGAACGGTCGGGCGGGGCGGCGGAGATGTGGGCGTGAAGGACGGCTCAGGCGACGCGCTTGGCAGAACGAGCAGGACCTCTTCCAGCTCGCTCTCGACAGAGGGTGAAGCGAATTGAATCGGATTGCCTTCGTCCTGATTTAGCTCGTCAGGATTGTAGGTGAAATAGACCGCTAGAAAGGTCATCATGCACACCAGAGCGGTGATGATGAGCCAGATGATGACAAAGCCGCGTATCTGCTTGAATATCGTCTTGGTTACCACGTCGGCGCCCGCCGGAGGACATTCTCCCGAAGACGAGGGTACATCATTTTCCCGCTAAGCGGGAGTCTCAGCCGGGGGCTAACGCGCGGCCGCCAGTGCGCTGCATGCCGGGCAAGATCCGTCTGGGCGAACAATCGCAAAGCCCGCTTGCGGGTCGGCGGCATAATGTGTAAAGTCGATATTCCAGACGATTAACAGGCGAACCTGCCCGCTTCGCGAAGCCAAAGCGGCGGCTTGGGCGAGCCAGGTCGCTTGCTGCTGCAAGGTGACATTTTGCGCCCAACTAAAATATGGCGGCAGATTGGGCAGGCCCTCCGACGTGAGATAACCCAATTCAGTAAAACAGATTGGCTTGCGGGTGATGCTGATATAACCATTCAGCATGCCGTAAAAATATCGCGTGTAATAATTGTCGCCGCGCGGGTCACCGCTGGTTTGGCCGGGCGGGACGATGCCTTCATTGTAATGCGCCCCTACACAATCCAGATAGTTCAAGCCACCGCCTTCCACCATCTGCCGCAGCCAGCGATTGTCCGGCATCACCTGGTCCGGGTTGTCGGAAACGCCGGTGGGCGCGGGCGCGGCGCTAATGACCATTGTGTTAGGGTTTACCTGCTTGATCTTCTGATAGGCTGAGGCGAGCATCTTGGCGTAAGTGATGCCGCTGATCTGCCCGCGAGGCCATTCGCGGTCAAGGTTCGGCTCATTCCAGACTTCGATGGCATCGGCGCCTTGACCGGCGATCCGCTGCAGCCAGTCCGTGTAGGAATTGATATAGGCTTGACCGCCCTGCGCCAGCTCATTGGGATGCCCGACCGTGCCGATTAACACCTTGAAGCCATTGTTGTGGGCCGTGGTGATGACGTGGCCAATATCCGACGGACCCTGCCAGTTGAAGCGCTCCTGCTTTTTCATCCAAGTCATGCCGGCGCTGCGCATCGCTCCGATAGCGCGCGCGCTGCCCGTGCTCAAGACGTGACCACCTATCTCGATATTGATGCTGCCCGACGGTGGCGGGGCATTGCCGTATCTGCTGACGGACGTATTTCCCGCTGGGGCGAAGACCGGGCGAGGCACTGGCGTGGGCGTGGGCGTGGGCGTCGGAGTCGGTGTGGCTGTCGGTTCGAATAGCGGCAAGACCGCGCCCTGGCGCTCACTCCTTACGCCTCCCGCGGCGATGACGGACCAGTTGACTGCGTAATTGCCATCGGGCGCCTTAAGAGTCAGGACGAGCTCATCATCCAGATTGGCATCGACTTGATCTAGCGGACCGTCCGAGGCGTCTATCGACCAGCGCGCCTGCAGTTGGTTGGGCGGCGGGCTGGCGGGCTGCTGCGCTTTGTACGCGCGAATGACCGGAGGCGCATTAGCGATATGATCGCTGGCGAGAAGATCGTCAAAGGCGACGCCGGCGATGGCATAGGGCAACAGTCGTTCCAGTCGAATACGCAGCGCCGCGGCATCAGTCAGCCAGACACGCGAAATGGCCATGCCCGACTCGTCCAGATAATCCAGATACAATAGCTGCAATTCGCTGTCGATGCCAACGCGGGCGCCATATCCGCTGAGCGAGGCGTGGACGACTGCGCCGGGCTCGATGGTACCGGTTTCGCTGATGTGGTCCGCATCCAGCAAGACATCGCCCAGCGCGGCAAACGCCTCGTGCCAGCCGATCGGCGCGGCTACGCCATTGACCTCGCGCAAGGAACGGACACTCAATGTGAGCAAGACCCTGCGCCGGTCGACCGCGCTTGTCACCAACTGCAGCAGTTGCTCAATTGAGCTGGGGGCGTCCGGCGCAAAATCCAGCGGGTGGAGAGGCGCGCGCAGCTGAAAATAGTCCACAGCGGCGCCGAGTCTCGCCCAATCGTAAGCCGGGCTCTGCCAGCCGCTGTCCACGCCTCGTTCCACCGGCACGACGAGACCCAAGCGCAAACTCTGCTGCGAAAGGCTTGTGGCAAGGTCAGTAATGAAACGGGTGAAATCGGCGCGATAAGCGGCCGAGAAGCCGCGATAGTCGATGAAGACGCCGGCGAAGTTGTTGAAGCTAGTCAAATTGGTGAGCTGTTTTATGTGCTCCCTGCGCAGCGCGGGATTGCTAACAATCCCCTCGACGGTGGCCGTATCGATGGCGCGCGGGTCGCTGAAATTGCGAATCAACGGCATGAAGAGATAGTCAGCGTCGCTGCTGCCACCGGGCGCCAGGCTGCCGAGCAAACCGCCCTGCACCGTCGGGCGCAAACCGGCCGGACTGAGAATGGTGACCAAATCGGCGATCTCAGCGTCCAGGTCCTGCGAGACTTCCTGCGAAATGAGCACGATCGGCGCGGCTGGACTCCGCTCAAACAAGGCGACAGCTTTGGGCAAGAATTGCGCGACAGCAGTCAGCCGGCTGTCCCTGCGGGAAGCGGGCAAGAACAGCCAAGCGTCCCCATCCCAGCCGAAAAGCGAGATACGATTAGAGTTAGCCACCTTCGCCGGTACCTTGATTTCGATTTGCAGCCCTTCCGCCGCATCGCCGCGCCTGTCGAAAACGTAGAGCGGCGTTTGCAGCGACAGATCCGCCGGCATTTGGTTCAGCGCTTGCGGGAGCCAATCGGGTTTTTCGATGTTTTCATCTTGAAATTCTTCTCGCGTCAGACTTGCGATCTTGAGGGCGAAGTCGCCGCCGGTGTGCTCAGCGGGCAGGCTGACGCTCAGTTCGGATCCGAATTCAAGAGCGGGCGATTCGGCGTCGAGCGTTGTGTAAGACAGGGTCAGCAGCCGGTCGGCCAGGCTGAAGGGTGGCAGAAAGAGGCTGACGAGCGTCAAAAGCGCGGCGATGAGAATCGAGGCGATGGCGATATGCCAGCAGCCAGTGGGTCGGCGTTGTGGGGGTTGGGGGAGTTGGGGGTTGGTGGTCATTCCTTGTCGATATCCAAGTCGCCAAGATGTTCAATCATCGGCAATATGACGGGTGCGACCATTGAAGTGTATTTCGCCACAGTCTCCGACGGGGACATGGCGATAATGTCGTCCGAGTCTTGTTTTAACTCGGAGTCAGGCTTTGTCATATCCTTCAGCATCATCATGCCAAGCAACACCATTGCAATCTTAAACTTGCTCTGCAGCAGCTTCGGATCTTCATTAGCTTTTAGCGCTTTTATCTCATGATTTAGATAAAGATTGTCCATATTGATGAAGTAATCGTAACCTTTATCACCCGTGCTCAATACGCTCAATGCAGAATACTTGTCGTACCCATGCGCTGCCCAGCCAGTTTCAAAAACTTCCTTAACTTTGGGCAAATTTAATCCATCAGGTTGAGTACGATCTCCGTCTCCTGGCTCCACTTTCGGCAATCTTCTGCCACCACCTCCACCTGAATCTTTAACAGGATCAAGCACCATAACTTCAAATACGTTATCGAATGGCTCATGTTGTGTCTCATCGGTAACAATCAACCTGTAATACAAGTGGTCACCGACCTGTACAGTTTCTGGTAGACTTATGTTGAGTGTCGCTACCCCATTGAGCAAGTTTGCTTCATAGTCTCGCACTTTTTCATCGTTACAACTCAATTCAAGCGAGCCCGGGCTATTTTCTCGATCAAAGTACTCATTTTCGACGTCCGTTTCGAACTGCACACGGATTCGGCGTCGGTTTATCGGTCGTTCATTTATATTCTGATACCGTTTCATAAGTTCAAAGAAAGAAGGGTAAAATTCGCCTTCAAATGATGTTTGCGCAATGCTAGCGGCGACAGACTTAAAGGGATTGCTGAGGTCTTTACCTGTAACAAATATCGCTTCAAGGGCTTTTGACTTCTTTAAGATTTGATCCAAGATGTCTTTTAAGGGCTTGGAATCTAATTGTTTCTCGTCAAGTGCTTCGCGTCGTCTTTTTCCAAGTAACACTTTCAACTTCTGATCATCACGAACGATTCTTTCTAAACTGTCCTCAATCGCATCTCGAAAATCGCCTTCGCTCAGGCGGTCTCGGCTGTTCATGAAGAGATCTTCTCGAGCTAGGGCAGATATTCCCGTCGCATCCACAATGACAAGTAGTGAATCCTTGAGATAATCCATTCTCACTTTTTGCCGACTAAAGAATCGTTTCGTCAATGCGCCGTGAGACTGCCCGTTAATAGTGAAGACTATGCCATCTGACTTACGATATTTCGAATCGTCTGTGTCTTTCTTAAAAGCATAGATGGCGACTTTTAACGGTTCGCCGTCCACCTGTATTGTATGCGGTATAGGGAAGCCTTCTTCCAGATTGTTGCCTCGATCATCTTCTAGGCGCACCAAGAGACCTGCCAGCGTTTCCATTGGGCTTTGCTGGTTATACTTGCGGAACTCGTACAATCGTATAGGTAAGCCCGGTTTCGGCAACTTGATTGACAAGGCGTAATACAAATCGAATTTGATATTGGTTCGATAGCCCTTCATGTTGTATTCGTACAATTTGATGGCCGTGCCCCACTCTATTGCAGGCGCGCGGGAAGCCGCTTGTGTGCCGTGTGGCATTGAGATTTCGTCGCTTTCAAAGGTCAGAATTGCATCGTCTGGCGCGAGGTAAGAGAATACTGAACTGCGAGACCCTTGTGGTGGCTGTTGCCGCCGCACTATTGTAAAGCCCCAATACGACGAAGTGGGGTCGCTTGAGTCGGCGATTTGCGGACAGCGGCGCGATATGACGAGTTGGAGCCGATGATTGCCGCCATGCCTTAATACACCTGTGCCGCCCATATTGAACTTGCCTTGAACAAAGGGGATGCGAAGTTTGTTGGACTTGGACAAGGAAAGTAATGTCTTTGGCATATCGCGCGGCGTTTGCCCTTCGCCACGGTCAAATACAGTATAGTTTGGGTTGGCTTTACTTCTTCCAACCGCGCCTGTGGCAATAAAACCGATATTTTGCGCGAGTTCAGAACGATTCGTTGCATCGATATTTGCTAGATTGCCGTTATTGATATTGAAGAATTTTTCCAACGCCTCTGGTATAGACTGAGGTGTGGGAGCTTCCGAGCTTTCAAGCGAAATACCGCGCTCCTGACATTCACGCATCAGTACCGCGTCGATGGAATTGACCAGCTTTTCGACCATCGCGGCAACGGGATGCCCCTGCTGATTGCCGATTTGCGACCAGTTGTTCTCACTGTCTCCAAAGAGACGCCAAACGTTGTCATCATGCCAATACCCTGCATCATTGAGTATATTGATGACCTCTTGTTCGGATTCGGCATTGAGCAAAGCCAGGCAGAGCTGTTTATTCTCAGTTGACATACTTATCGTCATCGTTCGTCGCTCTCATAAAATTGGCATCGTACTTCCTGAAAAGCTTGAGCATTTCTCCATAGAAATTTATGGCGTCCATATTATCGGTTCTCAAACCCCAAAGATATAAATCAAACACTGCATCCTTCAACATCTGATAACGAAATTCATAGACTCCGTCAGTGTGTTTCTCCATGAACTCCATTGGAGACAGATTCTCATCCATTTTCGATTCTCCTTATGCCGCAACGAACTCATTCCTATCATAATCTAATCCCTCGCGCTGCGCACAGCATTCACCAGAATCCGCGCCCGACTGCGCAACCGCGACTTCGACCAGCCCCCATCGCCAACCAGCCAGCCGCCCATGCCGCATGCGACCGCCCCCGCCTGCAAGAACTCGCGCGCATTCTGGTCATTCATGGCGCCGTTGCACATGAAAGTCATATGTTTAAGCGGACCAAACATCGCGTCAAAGTAGTCCATGCCCAGCGCGCCGATGGGAAATAGTTTCAGCAGCTTGACACCCATATCCCAGGCGGCGACCGCCTCAGACGGCGTGGCGACGCCCGGTCCCATCAGGACGCCGCGCTCCATGACGGTTCGTACAACATCGGGCTGAAAAGCGGGCGACACCACGAAGTCGGCGCCGGCGTCAATTACCGCCTTGGCTGACTCAACATCGAGGACCGTGCCCATGCCGACGCAGGCATCTTCGCCATATTCGGCTTTGACCGCCTGCATCGCTTCAATCGGCGCTTCCGAGTTCAGCATCATCTCAAAGACATTGATGCCTTCATTCATCAGCGCCTCACTGACCCACAGCGCGACATCCGGCGGGAAAGCGCCACGCATCCCGGCTACGATGCCGCCGTCAACAATGGCCTTCAAGGCGTTTTCACTATCCATCGGTCATTCCCTTCGAAATCATGCGACCGTATCGGCGCCTGGTCCGCCTTAGCCTTGGAATCTACGGTATAATGCCTCGGTGCAGGGGCATCATGTCATACTTGCGAGCGCGCCTGCCGAGTTGATGTTTATGATAGTTGCCGGCGTGGCATTTGCCAATGAACGATAGCTCTACGGCTGCGGTTGAAGGCGCTGTCGATTCCTGTTGCCATACGGAACCCGGCAACCCGAGCCGACTGTGCGTTTTTCCGAGGGAGGCGGCAGCTTGAAGATTTTGATTGCCGCCGGCGCCTTCAAACAGAGCTTGACCGCTGCTGAAGTCTGCGCCGCCATCGAAGAAGGATTGCGGCAGTCTGGGCTTGACGCCGAGCTCGAGCGGCTGCCGATCGCTGATGGCGGCAACGGCACGTTGGACGCCTTTCTTGCCGCCGGTGGCGAAAGAATCACGCTGCCGGTGCTTGACCCGCTGGGGCGGCTGATACAGGCCGATTACGGACTGATTGACGCGGGCCGAACCGCCGTCATCGAGATGGCATTGGCCTCCGGTTTGGAGCTTCTGACGCCGAGCGAATTGGATCCGCTGCGCGCGAGCACTTATGGCGTCGGCCAACTCATGGCCGATGCGCTGGAGTGTGGCGTTGAGCGGATCATCATCGGCTTGGGCGGCAGCGCGACCGTGGATGGCGGCATGGGCTGTATGCAGGCGCTGGGGGTCAAGCTGCTGGATGCGAGCGGCAATGCGATTTCAGGCGGTGGCGCTGGACTGGCGAAGATCGCCACAATTGACGACACTGCTCTGGACGCGCGCTGGCACAATGTGGAAATCGTCATCGCCTCCGATGTCGAGAATCCCACCTTGGGTGAAAAAGGCGCGGCGCGTGTATTTGGACCGCAGAAGGGCGCCGATGCCGCAATGGTCGAGCAGCTCGAGCGCAACCTCAAGCACTGCTTCACGACCGTATTTGAGCAGTGCGGAGTCGATGTTCGGCATGTCAAGGGCGGTGGCGCGGCTGGCGCTTTCGCCGCCGGTTTGATGGCCTTTCTATCTTGTGAGATTGTATCCGGCATTGACTTGGTGCTGGCGCAGAATCGTTTCCGTGAAAAGCTGGCGGGCGCCACGCTGGTGATCACCGGCGAGGGTCAGATCGATGCGCAGACCCTGGACGGCAAGGGACCGCTGGGCGTAGCGAAACTGGCGGCAGCGCAAGGCGTTCCGACCATTGCCCTGGTCGGCGGACTCAATATCGACGATGCCTTGCTGCACGAAGCTGGCGTCAATGCCGCCTTCTCTATCGTCGACAAACCCATGTCTCTGCAAGCAGCCCTGGATGATGCCCAAGCTCTGCTGCGGCAGGCTGCCCTGCGCCTGGGTTATGTACTGAGACTCTAAGCTCGCCCCGCAAAAATGCAGACTTTCGCCTTTCATCTGGCCGATAGCTGCCATAGAATGCCCCTTGAAAGGGGTGGCGAATGCAACGGATAGTTCTCAAACTCGGCACCAGTGTGCTCACCAAAGGCACAGCGCAGCTAAATCGCCAGCGAATGCTCGAGTTGGTGCAGCAGGTCGCTGCCTTGCACGTCGATGATCACGAGCTGATTCTGGTGTCATCGGGCGCGCAGACTGCTGGTCGGGAGCGCCTGGATTTCCCAGATTTGGGCAAGTCCGTGCCGGCAAAGCAAATGCTCAGCGCGGTAGGCCAGAGCCACCTGATGCATGTATATCAAGACCTCTTCGATATCTTCTCGATCAATGTCGCGCAGATCCTGCTGACGCGCGAAGACCTAAGCCACCGCGTGCGCTACCTCAATGCCCGCGACACGCTGGATACGCTGATCGAACAGAAGATCATCCCCATCGTCAACGAAAACGACACAATCGCCACCGAAGAAATCCGCGTCGGCGATAATGACAATCTATCCGCCTTGGTCGCCAGCGTAGTCGATGCGGACTTGCTGATCATCCTTACCGATCAGCCCGGCATCTTCACTGACGATCCGCGCAAAAATCCAGGCGCGGCCCTGATCCAGAGTGTTACACAGATCTCCGATGACTTGTTCAAATTGGCGGGCGGCGCCGGCAGCAACATCGGCACCGGTGGCATGGTGACCAAAGTGCAGGCAGCGCAGATCGCCAGCCGCAGCGGCATCAAAACGATTATCGCCAGCGGCAGTGAGGCTCAAGTGATCAGCCGAATCGTCACCGGCGAGAATATCGGCACACACATCGAAGCTGAGCGCAACCGATCTGACAGTCGCAAGCGCTGGCTGCTGACCGATCGCACACAAGGCACGCTGGTTGTTGACAAAGGCGCTGCGCGGATGCTGCTGAAAAGTGGCGCAAGCCTGCTGCCAGTTGGCATCCGCGAGGTGCGCGGCAACTTTGAACGCGGAGCCATGCTATTGGTGCACTCGCCCGATGGCAGCGAAATCGCCCGCGGCCTCAGCAACTACAATAGCGGCGATCTGCAAAAGATCTGCGGCCTCAAGTCGCGCGAGATCGTCGACATCCTCGGCTACAGCTTTGGCGATGCCGTACTGCACCGCAATAATATGGTTCTGCTGTAGATTCGCTTCGCCTTCAACCAATACAAATTTCAAGCAAATTGCGCTAGACTCATGGCATACGTGAAAGGGATGATTACGCTATGAAAGTGAAGAAGCGTCTTTACACCGTGGACGATGTCTGGGAGATGCAGTGCCAGCCTGGCGGCGCCAAGAATGACTACGAACTGATCAGTGGAGAACTTATCGAGATGCCGCCGGCTAACTCAGTGCACACATGGCTTGCCACAGAACTAGCCGCGTATATTCGTGAATTCGCTAAGCCTCGCAATTCAGGATTCGTATTTTGCGAAGGCGCATTCTCGCCTGAAAACGACGCCAGCGCCTTGCTTGTGCCTGATATGGCCTTTGTGCATCGAGAGCGGATGCCGATACCATTTCCCCTGCCCTTCTTTGATTTCATGCCGGATATGGCGACAGAAATCGTGTCGCCGAGCAATGTACGCGCCGAACTGCGCCGTAAAACTACCATTTACCTTGATAATGGCGTTAGCCTGGTATGGATCGTCAATCCCATGAACCGTCAAGTAAAAGTATTCCGCGCGATCGGAAGCGGCGAAATCGAACATGAAATCGTGGGCGTCGACAGCGTCTTGTCCGGCGAAGACGTTCTGCCCGGCTTCGAGCTGCAAGTAAGCGAACTGCTTCCGCCCCACATCGCGGCGATCTAGTCCCCGCCCTCGCCACTACCAGCCAGTCGCAGTGGACGGAAGCGACTGCCGAGCCAAGCGCCTCCAAGATATATCCAGTACATCACAAACAGCGCCAGATACTCGATCAGCGGAATACGTATGACTTCGTTGACTTGGTAAGGCTCGCGCATCACGAAATAGACGTAGAGCACGAGCAGCAGAAACGATCCGTAGAATACTTGCCTGACCCAAGGCTTAAGCCTCAGTCCATGCATCTGCGTAACCAAAAAGATTGCCGCAAAACCAAAGAAGAACATGGGCCAGATATCGCTGCTCTGGTTCAACGCGACCTGAAAAGCATGCGGCAAGACCAGGATTTCCAGCAGGATCATCCAGCGCTTGTTCAAGTGAACGCGCATGAACATCAAGGAACCCTGCGCCATCACCAATACCACATGAATGAAGCCGATCAAGTGACCCCAGGTCGGCGCCATGGGATGAAACCAGAAAGTATAAATGACGGCGAAGCTGAAGAAATAGCCATGATACTTGCGCAGCCCGTCGGTGAAGGCTCTGCGAAAACCGACCTTCTTCCCGAAGAACAATCCGCGCCGCTGATTCTCCATGCCCAAAATCACGATGAGCATCAGCGCAACGACGAATTGCGCCGTCCAACTGGGAAGGTCCTGCGCAATCCCGTCGTAGAAGAACATCGTCTGCAAGTAGTGCAAGACGATGAATACCAAGTTGATGCCAATTGCCCACTGGTTTACCGGCCGCAGCGTATTCTGATAATCACGCTTGCTATAGCGGTTTTGGGCGTAGGCGATGGTTCCCCAAATCAACAGCTGATGCAGGGCAAAGCCCAACCAGGCGGTCAGTTGCCCCCAAGATGTTTGCTGCGCCAATTGCCACTCGTATACCAGCGGATCGTCTGGATGTGGAATGATCTCGAATTGGCTAAGCGCGCCACCCATCGCCACGATGGCCAGGCAGAGCAATACGGAAAAGACGATACTCCAATTCACGACATGCTTGGCGTCAACGCGGGTTAGCGGCATGTATGTTCGCTCCACAGAAAGGACCCTGGGCTTGTAACACCGATTCTAGCAGACTGCCCGCTCATATTTCATGGGGAGTGGTAAATTCCAACTACACGATAAATTCGCCAACCAAACAATATAACTCTGTGCCCTCTGTGCCCTCTGTGGCGAAAAAATCTGTGCCGTGTTTGCTAAGTGGACTATATCCGCGATGTTAACCACTCCCTTTCATGAGATCCCGCGAAATGGCAAGGGCGTTTGCCCCTCAAGCCGTTGCATTTTGGGCGCTAGTATAGTACTTCTTTATGGAGCGGCAGCAAGATAGAGGAAAGCAAGGCGATGGAATTTGTAGCTGAAGCAATTGACTTGCGGCATATGGGCAGGCAGGCGCGCGCCGCCGCCGCCATTCTCGCGCGGAAATCAACCGCCGAAAAGAATACCGTGATTGTCGCAATTGCCGATGCGCTCGACGCGAATACCGACGCTATCCTGGCCGCCAATCAGCGCGACCTTGATCTGGCGGCCGAAAACGGCATTGACCCCATCTGGATTCGCGATCGCATCGACCTCGATCGGCGCATGGCGGGTATCATCGCTGATGTGCGCAAGGTGGCGGAACTGCCCGATCCGGTCGGCGAGGCGCTGCTGGATTCCACACTGGATAACGGCTTGCAGCTCCTAAAGCGGCGGACCCCGCTCGGCGTATTGGGTACAATCTACGAATCGCGCCCCAATGTCACCGTGGACATCTCCACCCTTGCGCTGAAGACGAGCAACGCCGTTATTTTGCGTGGCGGCTCGGACGTGCTGAATAGCAATATGAAGCTCACCGAAGTGCTTCAAGAGGTCCTCGCCCGGCACAACTTTCCGGCTGACGCCATCCAATACATCAACAGCACAGATCGCCGCTACGTCAGCGAGATGCTTCGCCTTTACGAGTATATCGACATGATCATCCCGCGCGGCGGCAATGGGCTGCATACCTTCTGCCGCGAGAATAGCAGCATCCCCGTCATCACCGGCGGCATCGGCGTTTGCCATATCTACGTGGATGAGAGCGCGCAACTGCAGAAGGCGCTGCCCGTTCTAGACAATGCCAAGACACAGCGTCCGGCAGTCTGCAATTCCATGGAGACCTTGCTGGCGCATGAATCGGTGGCGGAAAAATTGCTGCCCCAGGTGGTTGATGTGTTGGGCAATGCGGGCGTTGTATTCCACGCCGAGCCGCGTGCCTATTCCGTTGTCGGCGGCAGCGAGCGCGTGACGCCGGCGGCAGACGAAGACTTCGACACTGAGTGGTACAATTTGACACTCAACTTGAAAGTCGTGGACGGCGTCGACGAAGCAATAGCGCACATCGCGCGGCATGGCACACAGCATTCGGACAGCATCCTGACTGAATCAGCGGCCAACGCCGAACGCTTCCTAAACGAAGTGGATTCCGCGGCCGTCTATTGGAATGCGAGTACCCGCTTCACCGATGGCAGCGCGATGGGCATGGGCGCCGAGGTGGCGATCAGCACTCAGAAACTGCACGCGCGCGGCCCGATGGCGCTGGAGGAGCTGACAACCTACAAGTGGATCATCAAAGGCGACTACACTTCGCGTGACTGAGGTTGACCATTATCCCCCCCCAAGCCAAAGATTCTCGAGCACTGGGCTTTGGCGATGGCAGTTATCCTCGTCGTCGCTGCATTGACCATTCCTCAAATTGACAAGTACATGCTGGGCTACGATGCATCTTTCTCGATTGTCAATGCGGGCTGGGCTGCCGATACGACATTTTCGCCGCTTGATACCCTGGCTGCTCTTTTCGCTAATTCGCCGGATCAAGGTCCGCTGTACTTCTTGCTGCTCAATCTATGGGGCTACCTGGTTGGGCACGAAATCGCCCTAGCGCGAGTGTTGACTATATTCTTTGCCCTGCTGTCACTGGCAATGATGTACAGACTAGCGGCTGATACAGTCTCTCCTATGGCTGGCGCTTTCGCTGTGATAATCATGGCTAGCAATGCCTTTTATACTTTCTACTTCGCTCATGTGCGATACTATCCCTTGATCGTTCTATTATCGACGATTGTGATTTGGCTATACCTGCGTATTGTAGACATGGAGCAGGCGCCAAATCGCCTCGATTATCTTGCTCTAATTTGCGCTTGCGCCGCGTTGGTCAGCACACATGCCTATGGCGTCTTGCTATACGCCGTCTGTGCTCTTTACCACTTGATAATTGTACGCAAAAACAGACGTTGGCTGGCTGTGGTCGCGGCTGCCGGCGCAGCGCTTGCGTTGGCAGGTCCCATCCTTTTCATAATGTTGACGCAAGGCTTGGAATATGCGGAATTGTGGCACAGAGCAAATGCCGATGACCTTGGGGAGATTTTCGTAGCTTGGTTCAATGTGAATGCCAATGGTAGCCTGCCTTTGTTCCTCTTATCGGCGGTGGGTATAGCGATAGGCTGGCGCAGAAAGTCCACTGCAGTGCAGCGCAGCGCGCTTCTGTTCGTGTTCGTATTGCTAGGAATCGCACTAATAAGCTCCTTGACAGGCATCGTTAGCGTTGGATTGATGCGACACTTATTCGCAGGAATGCCGATCGCCGTGCTATTCCAAGCCGCCGGCCTTTACGCCTTGTATTGCGAAAGAAGACTACTTGGCGCTCTGCTTGGCTTGTGGGCGATCGCCGGGCTGTCATTCTTCGCCTCTGCAGATTGGAATCTCTACCTCCAGGGCCGCATTCTCAGCTACCAGTTTCCGCCACGGCATCTGATAAGCCGAGTCGCGCATCAATCCGATGAAACTGCGCAGGTCATCGGATACCAACTCCCATTCAAGTTGATGGGGATTAATTGGAGTGCTGAATACTTGCGTGAAAGTTGGTTTACTCGGCAGGAAATTGAGTACCTTACGGCAAGTTCCTTAGAGCAGATTGACAAGGTGTTGAGATGGGAAGCGGCTCCCGGCTTGTCAACCTGGCTGGCATACCAAAGCTCTAGGACTGGCACGGCCGAACTGGCAATGGTAGAAGCGGAGCTGGAACTGTTTGGCTATCGAGCCTGTGGGCGCGAAAGCTTGCCGATCAAAACAGAAATGGTGAAATACAGTTGGATTTCATTTGACTGCCAGCCAGCTCAGCTCGCTGCCAGCAATCGGATAGACTCCCTTGAATATCAATTCTACGGCGCCGAGCTGGACCCGAATGGATCCAGATTATTCTTCGCCGACAACTGGACTGCGCTGGGCGATGGACCCCTCGACCGCCTGCAGATTTCGCATCAACTCATCTCCGAGGATTGGGACAATGTCGCCCAGCTGGATCTGCCGCTTGTGAATGAAGGAGAAAGGCGACAATTCTCGATAGACGTCAGCGAAGTCCCGCCGGGGACGTATCGGCTGATAGCGATCGTTTATGACCGCCAAACGGGTGTTGCGCTTGACTGGCAGATGGATTCCTCCAGCCCGCCATCCATGCTCCTCTTGCGTGAAGTCTCGATCCGCTGAGCGCCCGCGCCACCTTGACAGCGGCGAATAGCCCGTCGCATAATCTCTGCTAGGGCGATGACGAAGACAGTCTGCAAGCGCGTCAATTGATGCCTGTCGGAGCAGGGAGCGGCTGCCAGTGACTGGAAGCGGCCGCGGAGACAGTTGCGGAATTCACTTCCGAGCCGAGGGGTGAAATGGCGTGTCGACGCCAGAGTAGTCTGCTCCGCCGGTCCGGCGTAACAGGGCAAAATGAGTGCGGCGTCTATTCTTGGCGCCGAAACGGGGTGGTACCGCGGGAACATATTCGCTCTCGTCCCTATAAGGAACGAGGGCTTTTTTGTTTGGCGACGGCAGTTGACTGACGCCATAGACGCCAAGAAAGGGGTTAGGATGTCAAATCCAATTGAGGAGATTCGAGCCGAGGCGTTGGCTGCTTTGAGCAAAGTCAGAGATGGCGAAGCATTGGCCGCCTGGCGCAGCCAATACTTGGGCAGGCGTGGCTCTGTCGGCAAGCTCTTCGGCCAGATCGGCGCTCTAGCGCAAGAAGAACGCGCCGCCTTCGGTCAGCAAGTAAATGCCCTGCAGACCGCGCTTGGCGATGCCTTCGACGAGCGAGATTCGCTGGTGCAAAGCCACGCAATGGCGCGTGACCTGGAAGAAGGCGACATCGACATCACTTTGCCGCCTTATCCGCGCCGGCGCGGAGGCTTGCACCCTTCAACACGAACACACCGCGAATTCCAGGCCATCTGGGCCGACATGGGCTTTCACGTGTATCAAAGCCGCGATGTCGAAGAAGATGAGTTCAATTTCACGCTGCTCAATCTGCCGCCGCATCATCCCGCCCGCGATATGCAAGACACCTTTTACACGAAGGACAACAGAGTGCTTCTGCGCACGCATACCTCGCCCGGGCAAATCCGGGCGATGCGCGATTTGGGCGAGGGCGGCAGCAAGCCGATTCGAGTCATCCTGCCCGGCATGTGTTACCGGCAAGAGCAAGTCACCGCCCGCAGCGAAATCCAGTTCACCCAAGTCGAGGGCTTGGCCATCGGGCGCAACATCCGCATGAGCGACCTCAAGGGCACAATCGCCGAATTCGCCAAGCGCATGTACAACCCCAAGGCCAAGGTGCGCTTCCGCGCTTCGTATTTCCCCTTCACCGAGCCGAGCATGGAAGTCGATGTCGAGTGCTTCCTCTGTAGCGGCGATGGCTGCCGCGTCTGCAAATACACCGGCTGGCTGGAGATCGCCGGCAGCGGCATGGTGCATCCGACGGTTTTGCGCAACGGCGGCTACGACCCGAGCGAATGGAGCGGCTTCGCTTTTGGCATGGGTCCGGAGCGCATCACCATGCTCAAGCACGGCATCCAGGATATTCGCTACTTCTGGAGTAATGATCTGCGCTTCTTGCAGCAATTCTAACTAGCACGGAGGGGAATGATGGCGCAAAGCGAAAGATCAACTAAACGACAGCGTGGATTCCGGGCACACTGGGTCTTCACGCTGCCGATCTTGCTAGCCGTCGCAGCGCTGAGCATTCGCCAGATCAATCTCTATCCGCCGACCGCCGATGAGTTCTTTTCATTGTTCAATGTTGGCTGGCTAGGCAATGGTCCTTTTACTTCGGTCGATGTTTTGACATCTCTAGCAGAATTCAGCCCGAATCAAACGCCTGGCTACTTTGTGCTGCTGAATCTTTGGGGGCATTTCACCGGTAACGACGTAGCGTCGGGGCGCGTCCTGTCAATTTTTGTCAGTTTGCTTGCACTGGCTCTGGTTTACCGCCTAGCCAGGGATTTCGTTGCGCCGCTTTCCGGTCTGTTTGCTGTCATCATTCTGGCAAGCAATGCCTTTTACAACTTTTATATTCCGCACTTACGCATGTATCCACTTTTGCTTCTGAGTTCGGCGCTCACTCTTTGGCTGTATTTGCGTATTGTCCACAAATTGGGGACGGTAAGATGCTTTGACTACCTTTCGCTTGGCCTGGCTTGTTACGTTCTGGCCAATAGTCATGCCTGGAGCCTGCTCTTTTTCCTCATGCTCGGTCTCTATCATCTTTTGGCTGTGCGGAAAGATCGACGCTGGCTGATGACTGCGACAGTCATTGCAACGGCGCTGCTGCTTTTTCTGCCCTGGGCGCCCATACTGCTCTCCTCAAGAGAAAATGTTTCATCCTTTTGGGCTTCGTCCGTTACAGATGGCGCCGGCGCCACTAGTACCTGGCTCGCTGCAGCCAGCAATAATAGTCCATACTTGCTGCTGGTCGGCCTTCTCGGCATTGAATTCGCCCGGTGGACTCAGAATCCCGTGACCAAAGCGCTGATATTTCTTCCGCTCTTATTTCTACTTGTGCTTTTTGCTGTCGCTCAGATCAGCGGTCTTATTCTCTACAATGGAATGCGCTATGCGCTAACAGGCTTCGTGCCCTTTGTTCTGCTGGCGGCATGGTGCCATTTCGCGCTGTATCGCCGCCGGAAATGGCTGGCGCTGCTGGTCCTGCTATGGCTGCCGGCGGCCACTCACTTTCAGGCCACCGCCAATTGGGGCGACTACGTAGCCGGGCGCATCTATTCCTTTGACTTGCCACCCTGGCAAGCGCTTAGCCGCGATTTGCGGCAATCCGCTGATACGGGTCCACTCATCGCCTACCGTGTCGAGCCGAATCTCTTCGACTACCACGGCCCGATAGGCGTTACACAACGCCAATATTTCTTCTCACATCATGACACCGTCGTGAAAATCATACGGGATCTACTGCAGTTGGAGGAATATGTCCGGTCCCACACCATTGCAGAACGCAGCTTTTGGCTGCTCTATCAGACTTCCAAGGTTGATGCGGCGGCGGTAGACGAAACCGAGGCGCTGCTGAATTCCTTGAGCTATGAGGCTTGCGAAGTCAGCGAGAACGGCGTCGATAGCATCCTAACCCGATACAGTTGGAAAACGCTCAACTGCCAGCCACCAACTTTGGTCACAAAGCAAATATCCAATCTCACAGATTATGAATTTTTCGGAGCGAGGCTGGACGTGGAAGAAGGTAAGGTGTTGTTTGTCGACAAATGGACTGCCCGCGTTGAATTTGACCTTGACAGATATGTTATGTCACTCCAATTGATCTCGGATACCTGGAGCAATGAGGCCCAAGTGGACCTGCCACTTGTTCACGAGAGCGATTTGCGACAATTCTCTATCGATATCATTAATATGCCGGCCGGCACTTATCGCTTGATGGCGATACTCTACGATAGACGAACCGGCGAGCGTGTCGACTGGATCGACAACCCTGGCTACGTCCCAGGCATGATGGAATTAGCCGAAGTCGTCATACCGGAATAGAGACCAAAAGCGTGAAGCATTCTTGTGAAAGGAACTAGTGACAAATGCTTGTACCCATATCTTGGCTTAAAGACTACGTAGACATCGACGTCCCGGTCGAACTGCTCGCCGAGCGCCTAACGGTGGCGGGCTTGGAAGTCGCCCATATCAAGTACATCGGCTTGCCCCAGCAAGATGTCCCCGGTGTGCAAATGCCGCGCTCGGACCATCTGGTTTGGGATCGCGACAAGCTGCTGCTGGGCACCATCGTCGAAGTCAAGGCGCACCCACAAGCCGACCGGCTGGTGCTGGCCTTGGTCGACTATGGCGGCAGCGAGCTGGAACAGTGCGTCACCGGCGCAACTAATCTTTTCGAATACAAAGACCAGGGCGAGATCGACCCGCCTATCTGGAGCGCCTTCGCGATGGAAGGGGCGACAGTTTGGGACGGCCACAGCGAGAAGCCGAAACAAATGACGCTCAGGGGCCGGGAGCTGCGCGGCATCTACAACAAGAGCATGGTCTGTTCGGAAAAAGAGTTGGGCATCGCCGATGAGCATGAAGGCGTCATCCTCATGGATCACGACGAAACTTATGTGGCGGGCACTCCCTTGGCAGATGTGCTCGGCGATGTCGTCTTGGATATCGAATTCACGCCAAATCTGGCGCGCTGCTTCAGTATGATCGGCGTGGCGCGGGAAGTGGCTGCGCTGCTGGACGTGGAGCTGCGCTATCCATCCTTCGATTTCTTGGCTGAAGGCGAATCCATCGAGGGGCAAGTTGGCATAGACATCCGCGAGCCGGGCTTGAATCCGCGCTTTACCCTAACACTGCTGCGCGATACCGAAGTCAAGCCATCGCCCTTCTGGATGCAGCATCGCCTCAAGCTGATCGGTCAGCGGCCGCGAAACAATATTGTCGATGTGACGAATTACATCACTTTTGAGCTGGGTCAACCCTTGCACGCCTTCGACTATGACAAGTTGGTCGAGAGAGCAGGCGGCACACCCACCATCATCACGCGCCTGCCAGATGCCGGCGAAAGGCTGGAGACGCTGGATGACATCACACGAGATTTGGGCGCGGAGACAATTCTGGTCGCTGATACAGCGGGCGCATTGAGCCTCGGCGGCGTCATCGGCGGCGGCGAAACCGAAATCAGCGAGTCAACACGTAATGTGCTGTTGGAAGCGGCCGCCTGGAACAATATCAGCATTCGCAAGACCCTCACGCAGCAGCGCGTCCATACCGAAGCCTCAACCCGTTTCAGCCGGGGCGTACATCCCTCGCAGGCGATACTGGGCTGCGCCCGCGGGATCGAGCTGATGCGGCGGCTCGGCGGCGGCACAATCGCGCAAGGTGTATTGGACGAGTATCCCCTGTCCCCCGAGAGCGTCACAGTCGGCCTGCCGATAGAACGAGTGAATCGTCTGCTTGGCATGGAGGTCAGCCTGGACCAAGCTGCCGATGTGCTGCGTCGCCTGGAGTTCCATGTAACAGCCAAGGACGATGTCATCACAGCGACGGCGCCTGATCATCGACTGGATATCAGCAGCGACAATGTCATCGGGCAAGCCGACCTGCTGGAAGAAATCGCCCGCATCATTGGTTATGATCGCATCCCCAATACCATCATGGCAGACGAAATGCCGCCGCAGTGGGAGAACACAACCGTCATCATCGAGGAGAGGATCCGCGATATTCTGGTCAGGCAAGGTCTCTACGAAGTCATCAGCTATCGCTTCACCAGTCGCGAAAGTGAAGCCATGCTGATGCCGGCCGGCGCGGCGTCCTCCATTCCCGATGCCGACTATATTGAAATCGCCAATCCAGCCGCCAGCGAACGGGACGTCTTGCGCCAGACGCTGATGATCAACATGCTGGAAAGCGCCGTCAACAATGCGCGCTACCAAGAATCGCAGCAGCTTTTCGAGGTCGGCAAGGTTTATCTTGGGCGCGGGGAACTGCTGCCGGATGAACCGCTGCATCTTGGCATCTTGCTCACCGGCGCTCGAATTGATCCTTCTTGGCAAGCGGATGCCAGCAGTGGCGATATGGATTTCTACGACCTGAAGGGTGTCATCGAGAGCTTGCTCGCCGGCTTGCACATTGACGATTATAGCTATCAGCGCGGCAGCCACAGCAGCTTCCATCCCGGGCGCTCGGCTGATCTAATCGTCGGCCGCCAGCGCATCGGCTGCTTCGGCGAGATTCACCCTGAAGTCGCCGCGCGTTTCAAGCTGACCGACGCCAAGGTAATCTACGGCGAGATCGAGGTGGCGCCATTAATACAATATCATCAGCGTCTCCACTTGATTACGCCATTGCCAACGACTCCCGCCGTGCTTGAAGATATCGCCTTGGTTGTAAACGCCGACCTGGCAGCCGGCGAGGTTGAAGCGGTGATCAGGCAAGCGGGCGGAAATCTGCTGGAGGAGGTCCGGCTCTTCGATGTCTATACCGGCGATCAGATCCCGCCGGGCAAGAAAAGCCTGGCTTATGCGCTGACTTACCGGGACCAAAACAAGACGCTGACCGATAAAAACGCCGCCAGGATTCGCAAGAAGATCATCGGCGCGGCGCGTCATCGCCTCAACGCGGAATTGCGATCTTAACTCCAGCGGCGGTTGTCAATAGCCCTTGGCGCGATCCAATTGATTGAGCAAAGGGCGGTTTTCAACATAGCGGCGCAGATTCTCCTTGAAGACACGCGCCGCCTTATCATGATAATCACGCGTGAAGCCCGAAAGGTGCGGCGTGATAATGACATTGTCGAGGTTCCATAGCGGGCTGGTATTCGGCAGCGGCTCTTCTTCGAAAACATCCAGGGCGGCGCCGGCGATCTGCCCCGAAGACAATGCGGTGATCAGCGCCTTCTCATCGACTACCGCCCCGCGCGAAACATTGATTAGCGCGGCGGTCTCTTTCATCGCGCCCAACACTTCGTCGCTGATCAAATGTCTCGTGGAGTCGGTTAGCGGGACAGTGACCACGAGATAATCCGAGTCCTTCGCCATCGAGCCGATGGTCGCCGCCGGGTAGATGCGGTCCGGAATATCGCCGCTGGGATCGCCCAAGCCCTCCATGACGTAGGCATTCGCTTCGCCGGTACTGCTGATATCTCGTTTTGATGCCAGCACGGTCATACCTATCACCGAACAGAGCCGCGCCAATTCCCGTCCGATACTGCCGTAGCCGACGATGCCGACCGTCTGCAAATCCATATCCACTGGCGAAAACACGCTATGCGGTTTCTCGGGCCATTCCGCCCGGCTCTGCAATTCAAAAGCTTGACGCATCTGGTAGTTAAACATCAGCATCGTCATCAGGCAGTATTGCGCCATATTGCTGGCGTGGATGCCGCTGGTGGTAGTGACGATGATGTCTTCCGCCTGCACGATAGGCTGGTGCAGCGCATGATTGACGCCGGCCGAATTCAACTGAATCCAGCGCAGCTTTGGCGCCTGCTCCGGCTGGGGAAAGTAGCCGGTGGTATAAAGCACTTCGCTCCTGACGATGGCATCGGCAGACACAGTGGGAAAGTGTCGCTCGACTTGCAGGCGCGGCGAGATTTCCCTAAGCTCGGCCAGGATCTCATCGGAGAAGTCCATAGCAAGGGTGACAACGACGCGTTCGGTCTCAGCCATTGGCGGCTCCAACTAGACGCAACTTAGCCAACAATTCGGCGTTCTATATTTTGAAGACTAGCAGTTTGCGCCTGCGCGGTCAATGCGGATGTGGTCTCCTGCTAAGGGGCGCGAGCAGTGGTCACCGCTGGACAAGCGCCTTGACGATACGTTATGATGCGCCTCAGCCTGGTACAGCGAATAGGCGAAGACAGGGTTAGGAGAGCAGGAAAACATGGGCTTACTGGACGGTAAAATCGCGCTGATATTCGGCGTCGCCAACAAGAATTCCATCGGCTGGGGCATCGCCCGCGCCTTGCAGCGGGAAGGCGCCGCCATCGTCTTGAGTTATGCAATGGATCGGCTGGAAAAACGTGTCCGCCCCCTTGGCGAGTCAATCGGCTGTGAGTTGATGCTGCAAGCCGATGTCTCCAACGCTGCCGAGATGGAAGCGGTCTTTGCCGCCGTCGCAGACAAGTACGGCAAGCTGGACACGCTGGTGCACTCGGTGGCCTTCGCCGAGCGGGACGCCTTGTCCGGGCGTTTTGTCGATATGCGGCGGGAGGCTCTGTTGACTGCGATTGATATCAGCGCGGCCAGCCTTATCGAAATGGCGCGCCGGGCAGAGCCGCTCATGCACGGCGGCGGCAGCATAATGAGCTTGACCTTCAACGCGTCTCGCACGGTCGTACCAAACTACAACGCCATGGCGATCGCCAAAGCGGCCTTGGAAGCCATCACGATGTATCTGGCGGCGGACTTGGGCGGCAGCAAGATTCGTGTCAACGCCATCAGCGCCGGCGCCATCAAGACGCTCTCCGCCGGGGGTATCGCCGGCTTCCGCGACTTGCTGAGATACGCCGAGGCCACCTCGCCCATGAAAGAACTGGTCAGCCAAGATGATGTCGGCGATCTGGCCCTCTTCCTGGCGTCGGATCTCTCGCGGCGCATCACGGGCGAGGTCATCTATGTTGATGCCGGGCACAGCATCATGGGTTATACCGATGTCGAAGCGCTGATGAGCGATGGGGACTAAAGTCTGACCTCGGCGAATGCGAAAGACGCGCTTAGTCCAGTGAATGGGCGAGCGCGGCCGCCAATTTGGCATCAGACCGCGGACCGGCCGACTGCTCTATCAGATTGACCCGCCGCAATGCCAGCAAGGCGAAAACCAAGCCGATGAAACCGCAGCAGAACACCGCGCCGTAGGCAACGGAAAACTCGCCTGACAGGCTCAGCATAAGGTCGCGCGCGATGCCGCCGCCGGCTACACCCGCGCCGCGCGAAAACGTGACGCAGAGGGTCCAGAAGCCGAGGAATGTGCCTGCCCTGCCCGCCGGGCTCATCTCCATCATCAAGCCCAATGTGCCGATATTCCAAATGCCCATGCCGGCGCCGAGCAGCAGCAATCCGGGTGTCACCAGTTGACGCAGCGCGCCCAGCGCGGAAACAGCGAAGACAGCGTAGGCAAGCAAGAGAATAAGGACGCCCCAGCGCGACAGATTGCCATTGGTGAAAAGCGGGCGCCGGCCCGAGAAATACAGCACGGCGAAGGAACCGACGATCGCCGCGCCGCCCCAGTATGCCGCGAAACGATTGGTTACGTGGGCTTCCATGCCAAAGACCTGCCCGGCGAAGGGCTCCAAAACGGTATCTTGCAGAAAAACGAAGAGCATCGACAGCGTAAGGTAGAGCAGAAAGAAAGTCATCCGGCGGCTGCGCCAAACTAGCGACAAGTCAGCGCGCAGGCTGATGCGACTGTCTGTTTTTACCTTCGGAACGTGGGCGTTGCGCTTCTCTTCGCCCAAGAGCGAGAAGAACCAAAGCAGTGTCAAGACACCTGCCGTGACTAGAAATAACGTTAGCGCTGACTGCGCCGAGAAGCCGATCTCGCCGGCGCCGTCGTCCCGTGGCAGCAGTACGCTGAAGAATACGCCACCTGCCGCAAAGCCGATCAATAGAAAGGTCCAGACCAGACCTACCGCGCGCCCTCGCTGGCGTTCAGCCGCTCTATCATAAATTAGCGCCAGGAATGTACTGCCGGAAAGCGCGCTGCCCAGGCTGAAGAGCAGGAAGGACAAGATCAAAGCCAGCCAAAGTACCAGCGGCGTCGGATCAACCAGACCGGCTTGCGCCCGCCTGACGAGTTCCGCGGTCGAGAATCCAAGCGTGACTGTGCTGATCGCCATCATGGCTCTGCCCAGCCAAATCCAAAACAGCCGGCGCATTCCGCCGATCGTGTGGGTATCAGAATAACGACCGGCTATCACGCCCAAGGGCGCCAGGAAATAGCGCAAGCCCGTCAGCAAACCGACGAAAGTGGCGCTGAAGCCGAGATCGGCGACCATGATCCGGTTCCATACGCCCGTCGCCAGCACATCGGCCATGCCCGAACCCAGATGGAACATGGCCAGTTTCAGATTGCGTCGGAGGGATAATTCCGAGCTATCGCTTTGACTGGCTTGTATGTTTGTGGAGAATTTTATAGATTTCACAGCGAGATTATACAGGTTATCGTCAGGCAGTCAATATACTTCATGAATGAGCGATGAGAACTTATGATATACTGAAATCCTGATTGGTTGACTTTGAAAGCGAGTACCCTATGTTCAAACACCGGCCGTTCAAGAAGATTGTAGTGCCGACTGACGGTTCCGCCTGGAGCGAGCGGGCGATACCTTACGCGGTTGATTTCGCCCGTATCAGCGAAGGCGAAATGATTCTCCTGCATATCTTTACGCCGCCGATGCACGAATTTGTAGATTCGCTGGCGATCGCCGGGGAATATGAATTGGCCAACCGGATTCGTGAAGAAATCAAGCAGCATTTGCTTGGCTTGCGCAACGAAGTCCGGGAGCAGAATGTGGCATGCCGCTTGCATATCATAGATGCGGTGGGCGTGGCGCAGCATGTTATTGAATATGTCGAAAAAGAGGAGTGTGACCTGGTTGTGATGACCACGCACGGTCATTCCGGCCTGTCGCGGCTGGTCTTCGGCAGCGTCGCCAACAAGGTCATGCACGATGTCAACAAGCCGGTCCTGGTGATTCGCCCTGACTTGGAGTGACGCGGGCCCCAAAAGCGCAACCGCTCACGGCGATCTCACTGCGCCGTGCGGTATTTCATCAAATGGTGGCAGGCGCCTCGCTACCTTGCTTTTGATTGACTCCACCGCCTGCCACGCTTCTCGCGCCTCGTGAGCCAGTAAATCCAGCGCGAGAAACTCGTCCTCATCCAGCAGGAGCGTCCGTCCATCGGGAAACACGAAGACATCGAGGGCGAGATCATCGGCTGCCACTTGCCCTGCCCCGAGGTGCGCGGGACGGGTGATATTGCAGTACCAACCTTTAAGGGCGAGAGTCTCGGCGTCGTTTACACGGAAAATGTTGTACCAGCGGTCGGCATAGAACCATTCGCGGAAGCGGTCGCCGCGGCGAAGCTGGATATAGCCCAAGTCGCGGTCGGGCAAAGCGAAGACGGCATCAATGCAGACGCAATTGTCGCTTTGCGCGACCAGAACGCCTTGATACGAGAATTGCTCAAGGCCAAAGGCGTCGCGCTTGCTGACCGTGTAGGCGCGCATCAGGCGCGCCCGATCGTATGAACCAGCAGCAGCGTCCCGCGCTTGAAGGCGACCTCCGCCCTGTCGCCCAGCATGACATTGCTGATGCCGCGCGCCGGTCCTTTTGTCAACGACTCATCACACAAGGCGTATTTCAGATTCCGCGTCGAGATGCCATCCGCGCTGTCGCTGAGCGGGATCAACGAGATGGTGTCGCCGATTTCCCCTGCTATCGGGTGCTTGCCGGGCCGCAGGACACAAATTTCTTGTTCGCCGTCTACCAGCTTGACAGCCATGCCGCGCAGCGCAGGCAGCGTGATCAGGAATAGATTGGCGATGGTCTGGTCGAAGCGGCCGCCCAAGCCGCCCAGGATGCTCACAGCGCTGGCGCCTATGTCACGGCAGTGCAGCAGCGCCAGCTCAAGATCGCTCTCGTCCTTTTCGGTCGGGAATCGACGAATTTCGCTGCCGGCCATCTCGAATTCAGCGACTTGCGCCGGCGTCAGCGAGTCGAGATCGCCGATGATGGCTTCAGGTCTTAGCCCGTGCGCGAGAGCATGCAGAGCGCCGCCGTCAGCGCAGATGACGCGATGCGCGTCCGCGTTATCAAGCAGGCGCTGGAGCATATTGCCCTGATGGATGATGCCGTTGGCGAAAAGTAGTACCTTCACGGACGAGTTCCCCTACTGAGACATAGCTGCGGGATTGCGCGAGCTGCATCTTACCACCGGCGCGAAAGCGCTCAAAGCCGAATCACAGTCCCTAGCAATTGAAGACTTGGTTAGCGCAAACAATGAACTCATCGCGTATGACCGTCCCAATATGGCAGGCATGTAGGGCTTGACAGGAGCATTTGGGCGCCAAACAGCCAATTCCAATCAAGCCCTGTAAGGGAGAGCCATTGGCTCGCCCGCCAATTCTGTTCTTTACATTCTAGGGTGGACGTCCCTACAAGTCTCGACATGACTGCGGATGGTAATTGGCAGCTCAGTAAGAGAAGGAGGTCGGCGGCTTTGCAGCGCGGGCAAACTGTGCTAGCTTGACCATGATGGCAGTCGTGGGAAGGTGGACGATATGGCGGTTGATGCGATCAGCCTGGAAGTCTTCAAGAATCTGTTCGCGGCGGTAGCCGAGGAGATGGGCGCGGCCTTGCGGCGGGCTAGCTTCAGCCCGAATATTCGCGAGCGGCTGGATTTCAGCTGCGCGGTCTTTGACGCTGAGGCGCGAATGATCGCGCAGGCGGCGCATATCCCGGTGCATCTTGGCAGCATGCCGGCCTCGGTGGCGGCCGCTGTCGCCGAGTTCGAGGAATTTTTCCCCGGCGATGTGGTGGTGCTCAACGACCCCTATCACGGCGGGACGCATCTGCCGGATATTACCATGATCTCGCCGGTATTCGCCGGCGGCGAATTGAGCTATTTTGTCGCCAGCCGGGCGCATCACGCCGATGTTGGCGGTATGACGCCGGGGTCGGCGCCGCTGAGCACCGAGCTGTATCAGGAGGGCATCATCATTCCGCCGCTCAAGCTGCGGCTTAGCGGTTGGATGAACGAGGGGGCGCTGGCCCTGATCGTGGCCAATAGTCGCAATCCGGAAGAGCGCATCGGCGATTTGGAAGCCCAGCTGGCGGCGCATCGCATCGGCGAGAGCCGGCTGACAGATATGATGATCGAGCATGGCGTCGAGGCGACAGCAATACATGCCGCGGCGCTGCTCGCCTACTCGCGGCAGATGACGGAAGCGGTCATCGCCCGCATACCGGACGGCGTCTATCACTACCGTGACGCCATGGAAGGCGACGGGCAAGCGGAGTTCGAGATTCCGATACAGGCGCGGATTGAAGTCAGTGGCGAGGCGATGCATGTGGATTTCGCCGGCAGCGCACCCCAAGTGCTGGGCAATGTGAACGCGGTGCCCGCCATCGTGCGCTCCGCCACCTGGTATTGCGTACGCCTGCTGGCCGATGAAGACATCCCGGTGAACCACGGCTGTTTTCAGCCGGTTGAGGTGATTTCGCCGGAGGGCAGCGTCTTGAATCCGCGCTTTCCGGCGGCTGTAGTCGTCGGGAATACGGAGACGAGCCAGCGCATTGTGGACACGGTTTTGGGCGCATTGGCGCAAGCCATGCCCGCTGATTTGCCGGCGGCGTCGCAAGGCACGATGAATAATTTCACTGTCGGCGGCATGCTCGGCGATGGACAGTTTGTCTACTACGAGACGCTGGGAGGCGGGCATGGGGCATCGAGCCGAGGCGATGGTTTGTCCGGGCGACATTGCCACATGACTAATACGCTCAATACACCGGTGGAAGCGCTGGAATACAGTCTGCCGCTGCGGGTGTTGCGCTATCAGCTGCGCGATGGCAGTGGCGGCGCGGGCAGGCATCGGGGCGGCGATGGCATTGTGCGCGAGTACGAATTGCTGGTTCCGGCGACGGTGACACTGAATTCGGAGCGGCGGCTGCGCGCCCCCTATGGCGTCAATGGCGGCGAGCCGGGCGCCTGCGGCGTCAATACGGTGCTGCGGGGCGACGAGGCCGAAGTCGTCAGCGGGAAGCACAGCGCGCATCTCAAAGCCGGCGATCGCGTCTTGATTGAGACGCCGGGCGGCGGTGGCTGGGGCAAGGCGCCTGAGGCTGATTGAGAGGATGGGACGCCGAAAAATGCCTTTGCAATAGAGTGCGGCAAACCGGCAGAAGACGGCAGCAAATCGGCAGAAGACGGCGGCAAAAAGGGCATTTCCTGGTAGCGCTGTATCGACACTGTATGCATATAGTAGTGCTTTTCCTCAACTGGCGTTGGTTTTTCGTTGTGCTATCACTTGCATAAGGTTATCGCTTGTACGAGGGCGCCTACCGGTCATGGCACGAGGATAGCAAGTTTGGGCGGAGAGATGGGGACTGTATAGACGCGTGTCGAGATGATCGCTTGCGCAGCTTCGGCAGGTATGTCGGGGCGAGCCATTGGCTGGCCCGCCGCTTCTGTGATGTACATATTCGGGCGACCTGACAGGCGCCCCTTCGGATTGGCTAAGCCGGCTGGCTTAGCTGCCGTTGCTGACGACTTTGACCGGGATCTGCCGCGGCTTGACGTGGTCGGCTTTGGGCAGCGTGATGCTCAGAACACCATTCTCGAAGTTGGCTTCGACCGCATCGCCATTGACAATGGTGGGGAAGCGCAGGCTGCGGCTGAACTTGCCAAGGCGGCGCTCGCGAATGAGCAGCTTGCTGTCTTCGGCGCGGTCTTCGACAGCGGTTTCGCCGGCGATGGTCAGGACGTCTTCGTGGATGTTGACGCTGACGTCGTCCAACTGGATGCCGGGCAAATTGGCGCGGACGGTGTAGGCCTGCGGGTTTTCTTCGACATCGAGGGCGAGGCCGTGATCGCGGGTTTCGCTGCTCAGCCGGGGACGGCTGTCATTGAGCAAGTCATCCACCAGACGGAAGTAGGGATTGCGGGTACGTATCATCATTTCTGTTTCTCCTTTGCGTATTGTCTCGATACATTTACAGGATACGCCGACTGTGTAGGAGAAACGGAAGCGGGGTGTAAGAAGAATCAATGAGGACTGTTAGTGATGTGTTGGCGCAGAAGTTGGGAACCTCTTTTGCCACCGAGGACACAGAGTTCAAGAGAGGTAAGTGAGGTACGGCGGGCGTTTTGCTGGACGGAAGCAGGTGATAAGATAGTGAGCGATATGGACAGTAGCGGATGAGACAGGCGGATTGATGCGAGCAGGTGTGGATATTGGCGGAACCTTTACCGACCTGGTGCTCAGCGACGGCGGGCGGCTTAAGATTCACAAGCTGCTGAGTGATCCGCGGCAGCCGGAGCGCTCGATGCTGGCTGGTCTTGAGGCGATCACGCCAGGCGGTCTGGCCGCGCTGGAGCAGGTGGCGCACGGATCGACCGTGGCTACCAATGCGATTCTGGAGCGCAAGGGCGCCAGAGCGGCGCTGATTACCACGGCCGGTTTCCGCGACTTGCTCTTCATTGGTCGGCAGGACCGGCCTGTGTTATATGACATTCATCCACGGATTCCGCCGCCGCTGATTCCGCGAGAGCGCTGCTATGAAGTTCAGGAGCGGCTGGATTTCAAGGGCGACGTATTAGTGTCCCTGGATATGGCGAAGTTGGATGAGGCGCTTGACCTGGTGGCGCAGGACGGCGCTGATTCGATAGCGGTCTGCTTGCTTTTCAGTTATGTCAACGCGGCGCATGAGCAGGCCATCAAGTCGCGCATCCTGGAGCGCGGCATCGTCAGCGAGGACTGGCAGGTGGTGCTGTCGTCGGAGGTCCTGCCGGAATTCCGCGAGTATGAGCGGGCGAGCACCATCGCGCTGGAAGCTTATGTGCGGCCGGTGATGTCGCGCTATATTGGCAAGCTGGAAGAGGCGCTGCCGGCGGAGACATCGTTGCGAATTATGAAGTCTGACGGCGGGGTGATGCGAGCGAGACGGATACGGCAGCAAGCGATCCACACAGCGCTCAGTGGACCGGCGGCCGGTGTGATGGGGGCTTTTCACCTGGCGAAGATGGCCGGCTATGAATCGATCATTACGCTGGATATGGGCGGAACCTCGACAGATGTGGCGCTGGTCGCGGGTGAACCTCAGCCGCGCGCGGAGTCTTCCATTGACGGCTTGCCGCTGCGTTTGCGGATGCTGGATATCGAGACGATTGGCGCGGGCGGTGGCTCTATCGCGCGGGTGGATGCCGGCGGCGCGCTGCGCGTCGGGCCGGAATCGGCGGGCGCCAATCCGGGGCCGGTGGTCTACGGCTTGGGTGGCCGGCAGGTGACACTCAGCGATGCCAACGCGGTATTGGGACGGCTGGACGCCGAACGCTTCTTGGGCGGCAAGATGGCGCTGGATTTGCCTGCTGGCGAGCGCGCGCTGGGGCAGCTGGCGCGTGAGATCGGACTGAGCGTAACAGAGGCGGCGCAAGGCGTTGTGGATATCGCTGCCGTCAATATCGACCGTGCGATACGACATGTGTCGATAGCGCGGGGGCACGATCCGCGTGACTTTACCTTGGTGGCCTTTGGCGGCGCGGGACCGTTGCATGCCTGCGCGGCGGCGGCGAGACTGGAGATACCGCGCGTACTTGTGCCGGCGACGCCGGGTGTGCTATGCGCGATGGGCTTGCTGCTGGCGGACGTGGCGGTCGAATACAGCCACTCGGTGATGCGCAGGGCGGATGCGGCGGCGATTGCCGGGCTGGAAACGGAGCGGAACTCGCTGCTGGCGCTGGCGCGGCGCGAATTGCAGCAGGAAGGACTGGCTGACGATGAGATGCGCTTTGGAGCTAGCCTGGATATGCGTTACGAGGGGCAGGCTTACGAGCTGAATATCCCCTTCAGCCAAAAGGCCGCCGAGGCATTCCACGATTCGCATGAGCGCAGCTATGGCCATGCCATGCGCGGGCGAAATGTTGAAATCATCAATATCCGCGTCCATGGCATTGGCAGCATCGACAAGCCGAGCATAGACGCCGCTGAAGTGGCGCCGCATGAGGCGGTCGCATTTGGCGAGAAGGCTGCTCCAAATGGCGGCGCAATCGCATTGTATCAGCGTGATAATCTGGGCGCGGGCGCGATGCTCAGCGGCGAGGCGCTGGTATTTCAAATGGACAGCACGACTTATGTGCCGCCCGGCTGGCGCGGGCAGGTGGACGGCTTTATGAACCTGCTGCTGGAGCGAGCGTGAGAGCCGAGAGTGGCGCATTCGACAGAGGGCGCATGTGCCAGATTTACCACCGAGTACACCGAGTTTTATTGAGTAAAGAGAGTTTTCATGTTATCTGATTGTGGTTTCCTTCGACCGCGCTTATGGAGCGCAACGCCGTTGGAGCACCCATGCCGGGCGCAGAGGCGCGGACTCGGAATTCGCTAGTCGATAGCGACCATGGCTTCGATCTCGACAGCCATATTAAATGGCAGCGATGCCATGCCGACGGCGGAGCGGGCGTGGGCGCCGCGTTCCGGGCCGTAAAGCGCGAGGATGAGATCGGAGCAGCCGTTAATCACTGCGGGCTGCTGGGCGAAGTCCGGCGCGCAATTGACCATGCCATGCAGACGCAGCCAAGCGGCGACGCGGTCAAGATCGCCGAGTTCACGCTGGAGGCTGCCGAGCATCGAGAGCGCGACCGCTTTGGCCAGGTCGTAACCCTGCTCGACCGTGACATCGATGCCGACTTTGCCAAAGGGACCGGCTACTGAGCCGTCGGCCTGCTGCGGTCCATGGCCGGAGACGTAGGCGATGCCGGCGTGGATGCGGACGAATGAGAAGGGCAAGACGACGCCCGAGGGAACTTTGATTGGCGGCGGCAGTGTCAAGCCCATATCGTTTAGTTTGCCTTCGATTTCCATGTCGGGTCCTTTCGGGCTTCTGAATTGGTCCCAGGATTCTAACCACAGAGGACACAAAGGGCACAGAGAATCGTTAGAAAGCGGTCGTCGCAAGTGTCTCAGCCAAGGTTTTCATAAACTTGGGACTTGCAGACAGAAGCCGGGCAGGCAACTGGCTGCGCGCCAAAGCGGCTGAGTGAGCGCACGGGCGAGGCGCAATCGAGATAAAATAATGATAGTGGTTTAGGAGCGGGGCATAGATGGCGCAGGACGAGCTGCAACAAGCGATTCAGCTCATGCAGGATGGCGAGGCGGAAGTTGCCGCCGGCATACTCAAGCGTCTGGTGGAAGGCTCGGCGCTGGATGCCAAAGGGCGGGCGGCGGCTTATGTGTGGCTGGCGGAAGCGCGCGACGATCGCGCGTTCAAGCGACAGTGTTTGGAGCGTGCGCTGGCCAGTGAGCCGGACAATGTGCAGATTCGGCAAGGGCTGAATCAACTGCTGGAGCAGCCTGCGCAGCCAGAGCATTTGCCGCCGATGCGCCCCGCGGCGGAGAAGTCATTTGAACTGGAAGAAGCGCCGATTGTGGTTGGTGTTGATGGCGGCCTCAACGGCTTGGCCAGCGGCGTTTTTGTCGGGCAGGACGGCTTGTTGGCGACTACGAGTTATGCGCTGGGTGGCGCGGAACAGGCCACAGTCTATCTTGACGGCGAGCGCAAACTGGCGGGAAGAGTGGCCCGGCGTTATCCGCAAGTCGATCTGGCTTTGATCATGACGCCGCTGGATTTGGCGCGGAAACCGTCTGCGGCGCCTCCGGCCATGATCGCGCAGAATGCCAATTTTGTCGCGCACGGTTACGCCGGCGCTCGGCTGCGAGGGGTGGTAGTCCCTGACGGGCGCGCCAAAGCGAGTCACTGGCTTGGCACGAATATCCCGCCAGTACAGATGCCGGATGCCGGCGGCAATCCGATGATTGATGAGAATGGGCACGTGTTGGGGATATTGACGCGGAATGTTGGTCCGGCGGGTTACGCCTGCGCCTTGAAGATGGCGCGGATCGTGGCCTTGGCGGAGCAGTTTCGACGCGATCGACAGTTGATGCCGGCGGCAGGCTATTGCAGGACTTGCGGCGCTTTGGCGAGAGCGCTGCAATTTGGCGGCGCTACTTGTGAGACTTGCGGCGCGCTTCTTTCAAGTGGCGGTGGGCAGGCTGCGCCGAGCGAACAATTGATGCAGCTGTACGGCGAGAATGTGGCGGCGCCGTGCCGCGATTGTGGCGCGCGAGTCGGCGAGTATGCCGGGCGCTGTTTGCGCTGCGGTTTCGCGGCGGCGGACGGATAAGGGAGCGGGTTGATGGGGCGCTTCTTTGGGCGGGGCGATGCGAAACCGGATGAGATCGATGGGCAATGGGAGCTGTCGCTGCGCGCGGTGGAGGCAATTCTCGCGGCCATCGGCGTCGAGCCGGCGGCGGCCCGCATGGAGGTCGAGCGGGGCTTTGGCTGGAATTTCCAGCGTGGCTCGGCATTGATCGAAGTGTATTTGACGCCGGAGGAGCAAGGATACTTGCAGGTCTTGTCGCCGATCATGCACTTGCCCCGAAGCAATCTGCTGGCGTTGTATCGGCGCTTGCTGGAGTTGAACTTGCAGTTGACGAATGCGGCGCTGGGTGTGCACGAGGATGTGGTGTACGTGTATCACGAGCGATTGCTGGCGGGTTTGGACGCGGCGGAGGCGGATGCGATCATTCGGCGCTTGGGGCAGTATGCGGATGAGCTGGATGATGCGCTGGCGGCGGAGTTTGGCGGGCGGATGTATGGACGGGGGTGAGTATTACCTGGAAGTGGTAGACTAAGATGCGCCACCATTCTGAGTACTACAGGTATTGTGCAATAGCTCGACCAGGTCCTGTATTTGGCTAAAATAATCCTGCAATTCCTGAATCGTGATCTGTGAGTCTCTACCGTGCGCTATGTGATTTCTGTTTTCCACCAAGTTATTGAGCACTGACTTGTATTGCTGAACGTTGTTTTTTCGTAACAAAATTCTCCAATCCTCGTTGAAACGCCTAACAGTTTTGAGAATATCATCGTACTGTGCGCTGACAAACTTCAAGTTTTGCTCAACGTAACTCTGTGTTGGTATGTCCGATGTTTTTGACTGAACGTATTCCAGTAATATGATCTGCATTGAGTTTTCCAGAAAACCGGAAGTCCTGACACAAAGATACCACGTAAGCTGCACGAAAAGATCTGTATTAATCGACCCGGAGTTGTGCAGACTTTCTACCTCATCAAACAGACTTTGAAGCTTTGCCTGGTGATCAATTATTTCTTGATGCATGGTTTACTCGACGTCTGCGAAGGCAGAGACAGCCAATTCTACACGCCGACGTACCCTTTCAGTGGCCGAAGTTGTGTCAGATATCAGCCCTATGTATTCATCATTTTCACGCAAAGCCTCGAACTCATCTCTTATATCGGAATAGATTGGTGCAGACTTGATCCGGCTTGCGATTCCGATCATTATTGAATCAAACATTGCGGCGTTCAGCGTTTTCGTTGGCCTAAAGGCGTCGCCACCGATTTTCTTCAAAATAAAATGCACCGTACTCTCAAATACTCGGCTTATCTGCTCTTCGGAATACTGTTCTAGCTCTCGATTGGCTTTCATGAATCTGTTCAGAAAGCTCTGCATAGGGGAGCGGTACGCATCGCGACTAAAGTATAAAGCAGTAAATCGAAGTATAAGCTCTTCATCGCGCATTCTTTTGTCTTCGGATTTCTTGCCAAACAGCGTTCGCCATTCATCCACCTTGTTCAGTTTACGTAGAAGCCGGTTAAATGAACCACCGTAAATTGCCGCTCGAATCTCTTGGGATGCTAGCGCTACGCCACCCGTATTTAGTCGCTCAAAAATGAAGTACTGGCTAGTTGCGTCTGAATCTGATTTCACTTGACGAATGACAGTTGCACGTATGAACGAGTTGTCAAGTCTTCTTCGGTCTGCAACATCCAAATCTTTGTAAAGCAAACCATTGTATCTGCTTTCGAGACCTGTGAGCTTAAACGGTCTATCTGTACCTACAAATTTTCCTTCATAGAAACCTCTCAACGATTGAAGTCTCTGATTACCATCAACGACTAACTGTTCTTCGCTATCTGAGTCACGATACAGATAGATTCCTGGCACTGGTAAGTCCATAAGCAGTGATTCGATAAACCGCGAGGCACGCTTCTGATCCCATACATATTTGCGCTGGTATTCGGGTATCTTTATGTCGCCGTCCTGTAACCGTCCTACATAACCCCTAATATCATAGTCAATTCCATAGCTGGAAACGTTGTTTTCCTTGATACCAACGGTCTCCTCAGCATTGTCCTGATCTATATTGACATCTTCATTGTATTCGAGCGTAACCGCTTGAGCTTCTTCAAGTAGCATCGGGCACTCCATCTCAAATGCGCAGGATTCAAGCTAAGTCATTGTAACTTGATTTCGCGGGAATTCAACGAGGGTTATTGAACAATTATCTACCACCCAACCCTATCCACCACCCACTTCACGATCTCGCTACAGCTGCCACCCTCCTGCAGATCCCAGGCGTGCATCAGCATTGCGCGGTGCTGGGCGAAGTAGGGCAACTGCGACAGCCAGAAGTCGTCGATGTGGTGCTCTGACAGGTAGCCGCGCAGAAAAGCGTCGCGGAACCGGCGGCGTTCGCTTAGGGGCCTGTCGAAGAGCTCGAGCAGAGCGCGTGAGACATCGGCGATGTACCAGTGGTAATTGGGTTCGTCGAAGTCGATGGTGCGGGCGGTCGTCCCGTCCCAGATGACATTGCCGGGTCTATAGTCGCCGTGGATGAGGCCGTAGTCGCGCGTCGGCAGGCTGTGCATCCAGTCGCTTAGCTCGGCGTAGACGCGCTGCAAATCGGGCGAGGCGGCGCGGACGGTGGACTCGATATTGCGCCAGAATTTCTGGACGGACGGGAATTCGTAGTCGATGGCTGGGTCGGGCTGGTAGCGGCGGGAAGCGGCGTGCAGCTTGCCCAGCGACTGACCCCAGGCTTGGTAGACGCTGACATCGAGCATGTGCTGGGTCATTTCTTTGCCGGGCGCTTCGGTCTGGGCGGAGACGAAGTAGCCGCCGGGCAGCAGCTCAATGTATTGGTCGCTGACCGATGGAATGGGCGCGCCAACGGGGACAGTCTCGTCGGCCAGGAAGCGCAGGAAGCGCATGACCTGGCGCGCTTCGGGCAACGGATGCAGAACAGTATGGCAGATGCGCAGATAGTATCCGGCGCCCGTTGCCTCATAACGATAGACGATATTGTAATCCTTGCTGATCAAACGGGGCGAGGCCGGGTCGCCGCGGTAGAGCTCGCGGACGATCGCGGGGACAGTCTGATGATCGAAATTGTCGCGGACGCGGTGCCAGTCGGTAGTCATGCTTTTGCTCCGACGCTAGCGCTGGGGACACCGCGTGACGGTAATGGATAGCGCGCTTGATTGCCAGTTGGAAGTGTAGAGAAGTTGAGTCAGGTTTATGCTGCCACAGAGGACGCAAAGAGTATTCTAGAGCGCTGCAACTGCGCGGACTGCACACCTTGGCATGACGATATTGCGGATATCTCGTCGTAGGATTTGCAGAATCAGGGCGTTTGGGTGCAGGGGTTGAGATGTCATGCAGGGGCGCTAGACGAGTTGGTATTCGGCTTCGCTGCAGACGCGCAGGGTGCCGGCCAGTTCATGGCCGAGGAAATGGGTTTGTCCGTCGACCTGGAGTTGTAAGGGACCCTTGAAGGGCGCGCGCATGACGAGACGGAAGCGATTGCCGGGTTCGAGGCGGAGCTCGCTGAAGTAGCGGAGTCTGTGCCCATCATGGGTGTGGACGCGGCTGATGACATAATCGCGGGCGACCTCGACCTCCGATAGTGGATAGTCGATGACGCGGGGCAACTCGCCGTCGGCGCTGGGGATGGGTTCGCCGTGGGGGCAGCGTTTGGGATAACCGCTCATTTCGTCCATTTTGTCGACCAGAAGATCGCTGACGACCAAGCCCAGATCATCGGCATCGTCATGGACTTCGTGCCAGCCGAAGCCCATCACATCCACCAGGAAACGCTCCACCAGGCGATGACGGCGGATGTTGGCCAGGGCTTCGCGTTCACCGGCCTGGGTCAGGCGGATGCCGCGATAAGGTTCGTGCTCGAGGTAGCCGGCGTGTTTGAGACGCTGCACCATACGGGTGACGGCGGGCGCCGAAACGCGCATCTCTTCTGCCAATGACGAGGTCGAGACAAAGGGGTGTTCTGGCTGGTAGTAGGCGATGCGGTACGCCTCCGCCAGGTATTCTTGCATCGAATCGGTCGCGGTCATATCCTCCTCAGTCCACCGCAACGGCATCGCCCACTACTATACGCGAGGATTGCGGCGGCGCGCAAGCGTCAAGGCGGGCCGGATACCGCTTCAAACCAGTTCATTGCCACCGAGCGCACAGAGGATAACGAGGTCGCAGAGTATCCGTACAATGGTTTATCTTGGCGTCCTCGGCGCGGTCATAAGTAGAGATGTGTATTGAATAGGCGTTTGCCAAGGGACAGTCGGAAATCATGCGGGAGCTATGGCAAGAAGCCAAGATCGGCAAGCAGGGCGTCGAGCTGGCGCAGCAACTCGGTGGGCGAGCTCTCATTAAGCAGGGTGAAATCAGCGAGGGCGATGGGACCGCCTTTCTCCAGCTTTTCGACTTCGCGGAAGTCGCGCTCCAGGGATTCGGCCGGCGTCAATGGGCGGACGGGGCGTACAGCCAGGCGTTGATAGCGCAAGCCGCGAGAGGCGACGATGGCCAGCAGCAGCAGCGGCGCGCCGAGCTCCGCCGTTAGCAGCTTGTATTCGCTGAAGCTGTAGAGGCCGTCGATGATGATGTGATGGCGCGTGGCAAGAGCGTCTTGCAGCTTGGGCAAAGAGAGAGCCGCCATGGCCGCCATGCCATGCTGCCCCCGCAGTTCTTCGCGGACGATGCGTTCGTTAGCGGGGTTGAGCTCCCAGCCGCGCCGATGGACTTCATCGACGACGACCGCGCCAAAGCGCAGTGTGAAGTAGCCGCGCTCGGCGAGATGTTCGGCGCATAGCGTTTTGCCGGCGCCTGGCATGCCGACGAGAGCCAGGGCGCGCGCTGTCGAATCTGAGCGACCCATGATTCCTCACGCTGCGAAATGTCCGTAAGTGGCGCATTATAGCGGCTGGCGCGCGATGCGGATACAATGGATTGGGCGGCATTTGTACAGTAAGTACGGCAGGTTTCGGGCGACTTGGTAGGTCGCCCCTACCAATCGAAAACATAGAACATGTTGAGAAAGCGCGACGGAATTGATAGAGCAAGAGCATTCGTTTCAAAACGCGGGCGGCATCTCGATCGCCTATCGCGTTTGGCTGCCGGAAAAGGAAGAGCGGCGCGGTATCGTCTTAATCTCGCACGGTTTGGGGGAGCACAGCGGGCGCTATCGTCATGTGGCGGCGGCGCTGACAGAGGTGGGTTTCGTCTGTTATGGCATAGATCACCTGGGACACGGTTTGAGCGGCGGATTGCGCGCCTATGTGCCCGATGGTCAACTGCCGGTATGCGATTTGGATCGGCTCTACCATATTGCTCGCGCGGAATTTCCTGACCTGCCCGCCCTGCTCTGCGGTCACAGCATGGGCTCGCTTATCGGGCTTGGCTTTCAGTTGAGTTTTCCGGGTCGGCTGAAAGGCATGGTCTTGACTGGCTTGCCGGTCCATGGCGAGTACGCCAAACCGGGCTGGCTGGTATCGGCATGCTTATGGGCGGCGCAGCATATACCCAAGGTCCGGCTCTCGCCGCCGGGACCGCCGACGGTGTTGACAGGCGACGCAGAGGCGCTCAAGGCATGGCTGGCTGATCCGCTGGTGGACAAAGGGATGTGGCGCATCGGCACATCGGCGGCCCTGGTGCAGCTTGGGCGGGATATCTGTCGGCGGGCTGAGGACATCAGGCTGCCATTGCTGCTGCTGCACGGCAGTGACGACCATCTGACGCCGGCGTCCGGCTCGCGTTACCTGGCGGAGAGTGTCGGTTCTGCCGATGTCTCGCTCAAGATCTACGAGGGCTTGCGGCACGAACTGGTCAACGAAACCGAACGCGATGAGATCATCAGGACCGTGAGAGACTGGCTGCTGGCGCGGGTCTGAGGGGTGTGGTGAAATCTTTGATATACCCTTTTCTAACCCCATCCCCGACCCTTCCCCAAAGCATTGGAGAAGGGAGTTTTCCGGCGAGTTTGAGCCAGTGTCGTCTTCATTCTATCTCCTTGAAATCACCACTCCCGTCTGAGGTCTCATTTGCCCAGACGGACTCGTTCTGTTATCTTTAATGTTGATTGATAGGCAGCCACATGAACGGGTGGACAGACTCTTGGCTTCGCCGAAGCGGAAGCGAATGACCCGCGAATAGAGCCAAAACGTGAGCATGAGCATGCCGGTCAAATTGCATGTAGACAATATCTCGCTGAGTTTTGGCGGTATCAAGGCGCTGAACCAGGTCGATTTTGCAGTCCATGAACGTGAGATATACGCGGTCATCGGGCCGAATGGCGCCGGCAAGACCAGCCTTATCAACAGCATCAACGGCTTCTACACCCCGCAAGAAGGCCGAATCATTTTCCAAGACAAGGATATATCCCATTTGCCGCCGTACAAGCGAGCGTCGCTGGGTATTTCGCGCACATTTCAGAATATCGCGCTGTATACCAACGCGACAGTGCTCGACAATTTGATGGCGGCGCGGCATATCCACATGAGGACAGGCATGCTGAGCGGCGCGCTGTTTCGGGGGCCGGCGCAGCGGGAAGAGATTGCGCATCGGCGGCGGGTCGAGGAGATTATCGACTTTTTGGAGATGGAGCATATTCGCAAAACGATCGTGGGTACGCTGAGTTATGGCCTGCGCAAGCGCGTCGAGCTGGGGCGGGCATTGGCGCTTGAACCGACGCTGCTGCTTTTGGATGAGCCGATGGCGGGTATGAATGTCGAAGAGAAGGAGGACATGGCGCGTTTCATTCTCGATATTCATGAGCTGCAAGGTACGACCATTATGCTGATTGAGCATGATATCGGACTGGTGATGGATATCTCGCATCGCATCGCTGTGATTGACTTTGGAGTCAAAATCGGTGAAGGCAGGCCCGAAGAAATCAGCCGGGATGAAGCTGTCATCGCTGCTTACCTGGGTGAAGGGGAGCACTGAGATGACGCTGGCTGAGCAGACGGCCATCCCTTATCGGTCGGCGACGGCTGGGCGAGTCTTCACATCGCGGCTGCAGCGCGCGGTCAAGCCTGTGCCGGCGGCGGAAGACACCTTGTCAAAGGGATTTCTGCGGCGCGTGGCGGAGTTGGGCGATACGGTGGCGCAGCGGAAGAAGCGCTTTGGCATCTGGCAGGAATACACCTGGAACGAGGTTTATGAACAGGTCGTCAATTTCGGCATGGGCTTGGACAAGCTGGGTCTATGCGCGAGCGATACGCTGGTCATCATCGGCGAGAACGACCCGGAAATGTATTGGGCGCAGATAGCGGCGCAAGCCCTGCATTGCAAGACCTGCTGTGTTTTTAGCGACGCCAGCCCGCAAGATCTCCACTATGTGATCAACTCGACGGACGCGACATTCGTCTGCGCGCAGGATCAAGAGCAGGTGGACAAGATGCTCGAGATCAAAGCGGCGAACGCGCAGATTCTAGCCGTCATATATTGGGACGAGCGCGGCATGTGGGGCTACGATGATGAGTGGCTGCTGAGCTTCGGCGATGTGCTGAAAACAGGCGAGGCGCATCGGAAGCTATTCCCGGACAAGTTCGACCAGATGGCGCGCAGCACACAGACGACGGATACGATCATATTGAGCATGACATCAGGAACGACGAGCCTGCCTAAGTTCGCGGAAGTCACGCATTATCAGTTGGTCTACGGACATGCTCTGAACGACCGCTACATTGATACTCGGCAGGCGGACAATTGGCTGTCGTTCAGTCCGATGGCCTGGCTGGCGGAGCAGGCTTTTGGCTTTGCCACGCATTTGCTCAATGGCGTGCAAGTGAACTTCCCCGAGGGGCCTGAGACGGTTCCGATAGATATGCGCGAGATTGCGCCGGCGGGCTTGCTGTTCCCGAGCCGGGTTTGGGAGAACCTGGCGCGCGTGGTGCAGTTTCGCATCAACGACAGCAGTTGGATGAACCGCATACTTTATCGCGTTTTTATGCCGATTGCCTACCGGGCGATCGACCTGGAAGACGATCAGCGCGCGATTCCGCCGCCGCTGCGATTTGCGCGCTGGCTGGGCGAGTATGCCATTTTCGAGCCGCTGCGCGACAAGATGGGTCTGACGCGGGCGCGCAATGTACTGACGGCGGGAGCGATGCTGAGCTCCGATATCATCCGATTTTTTCGCGCTATCGGCATCGAGCTGCGTCAGTTTTATGGCTCGACGGAGACCTTTGGCACGGTGCATCTGCGCGGCGATGTACGCTTCGAGACGGTCGGCGTGATCGTGCCCGGCGTCGAGATCAAGATCGCTGAGAATCAGGAGATACTGATTCGCACTGAAGCGCGCTTCAAAGGCTATTACAAGCAGCCGGAGAAGACCGGTGAGGCGCTGGATGCCGACGGCTGGTATTACACCGGCGATGCCGGGCACATAGACGAAAAGACGGGCCATCTGATTTATCTGGAGCGCGTCAATGACCTGATCGAGTTAGCGACCGGCGAGAGATTCAGCCCTCAGTATATTGAAGGACGGGTTAAGTTCAGCCCCTATGTGCAGGATATGATGACTATTGGCGGGGCGGAGATGGCCTTCGTCTCGGCCATCATCGTGATCGACTTTCAGAATGTCTCGCGCTGGGCGGAGAAGAGTGGCATCGCCTTCACGACTTATGTTGATTTGTCACAGCGTGAGGAGATTTACGAGATTATCCAGCGGGAGCTGCGGGCGGTGAATGAGTCGCTGCCGGCCTATTCACAGGTCAAGCGCTTTGTGATTTTGCATAAGGAATTTGACGCCGATGAAGCCGAGTTGACACGTACGCGCAAGCTGCGGCGGGGGGCTTTGCAAGAGAAGTATCATGACTTGCTGGAGGCGATATATGGCGGACGGCGGCAAGTGCATGTCAGCGCCGAGGTGCGCTATCGCGATGGGCGGACTGGGACGGTGGAGACGGAGCTGCGCGTGGCGGATGTATAGATTAACCAGCGAGTATTGTAGGGGCGACCTGTCATGACAATTTAGGGGCGACCTGTCATGATAATGTAGGGGCGACCTATTAGGTCGCCCGCAAACACTAAGCTGACCGCGAAAGGACGCTGCCAGTGACCGAATTCAGCAACAAATATAGAAAGCAGTTGACCTGGGCGCTGTATGTGATTGCGGCTGTGGCGGTCCTGCTTCTGCTGGCCGATCAGTTGGCGGGCAAGAAGGCGGCGCGCATCGTGCAGACCTTGATTTCGGGTGTGCTGATCGGCGGTGTTTACGGCCTGGTTGCCCTGGGCATCGTTGTCATCAACAAGGCCTCGGGCGTATTCAACTTCGCCCACGGCTGGATGATGGTTGTCGGCGGCATGATCTTCTGGAGCTTCTTCACGGTCAGCGAAATATCTGTCATTGGCGCGCTGCTTCTGTCGACAGCGACCATGCTGATGATCATGTCGACAGTGAGTTGGCGGAATCTGCGCGAGGGGCGCAACCCGCTGATTGCCTTGGGTGGCATCGCGCTATTGACGGTGTCGATGACGGTCGGCGGGGGTGAATGGCGTTGGCTGCATGCGCTGACCGGGACATTCGCCGGGGCGATATTGACAGGCCTGGCGGTGGAGCGCTTCGCCATACGACCGCTGATTGGTCAGCCGCTCTTTACGGCGGTGCTGATGACGCTGGCGGTGGCCGAAGTGCTGCATGGCGTGACGCAGATCGCCTGGGGCACGGTGGAGTTGAATCTGCCGGTGTTTGTGGATCCGCGGACGAATAGTCGCTTCAAGCCTATTCGTCTGGACGCTTTGCAAGAAACACTTGATGGCGTGGCGATCGTGCGGGTGGAGCTGGTCATCGCCTTTGTGCTGGCGATCGTGGCCTTCGTTGGTTTTCTTCTGTTCTTCCGTTATACCAGCGTGGGCTTGGCGATGCGGGCGACATCGGAAGATCAGCAATTGGCGCAATCGGTCGGCTTGCGCGTCCGCGTGATCTTGGCTATCACCTGGGCGGTGGCGGCGTTTTTGGCCAGCATCGCCGGCGTCTTGCAAGGCGGCGCGGTGGGTTTGTCGCTGAATATCAGCTTTGTGGCGCTGCGGGTGTTTCCGGCGGTGCTGCTTGGCGGTTTGGAGTCAATAAGCGGCGCCTTGATCGGCGGCATCATCATCGGCATCGTGGAGCAATTCGGCACACTGATCAATTCGTCCGAGCAAGTGGGGACGAATCTGGCGCCTTACGTGGTCTTGATGCTGGTGCTGGTGGTGCGCCCCGATGGCTTATTCGGCGAGAAGCGCATCGAACGGATCTAGCGCGACTTCTGAGCAAGGAAAGCGGATATGGCGAATATCAATCCGGCCGGCGTATTCGATACGACATACGAAGAGGATATGTCGATCGACCGCACGACGCGCGACAAGCTGTGGAAGAATCTGGCTTTTATGGCGCTATTGCTGCTGCCGCTGCTGTCGGTATCGGGCCCGCTCGGCCTGGGCTGGGTCAGCGATCAGTATGTCGGATTGATCGCGCGGATATCGATCTTTGTCATTGCGGTGCAGGGACTTAATCTTCTGGTTGGCTATACCGGGCAGATTTCGCTGGGGCACGCGGCGTTCATGGCGATCGGCGCGTACGGTTCGGCGATATTGGCGCGGGAGCTGGGCTTCAGCTTTTGGACGGCGCTGCCGGCGAGCGCGCTGCTGACGGGATTGGTCGGCTTGCTCTTTGGCTTGCCTTCGCTGCGGGTGAAAGGTTTTTATCTGGCCATGGCGACCTTGGCGGCGCAGTTTATCATCCCCTGGGTGCTGCGTTATCCGCTGGAGGACTTGACAGGTGGCACACGACCATTGACCGTGCCGGCGCCGATGATCGGTCCCTTCGGGTCCTATGCCGATGATAGCTTGAGTGATGGCGAGCCGCTCATTTTCGAAGCGGGCGATCTCTATTTTGTCGATGTGATATCGGTGCAACTGCAGGCGGTGGACGGCGCTGCGCCGACAATTGAACTGGTCAACCCGGCCGGCAATGTCGTGCCTTATGGCGATGTATCGATGACCGTCTACCGAGACGCCGCCGACGAAGTAACCGGCTTGTCATATATCGCCAGCAAGGCGGGCGAGTATCAGGTAATCGTCCGCGCTGAGGATGGCGGGGAAGTTAAGGCGCTTGCGCGGCGCAGCAAAGCTCTGAGCTTCGCCACGGATATTGCCATGTATTACATCATCGTGCCGCTGGCGGTGCTGCTGATGTTTCTGGCGCGGAATATCATCCGCACCCGCACTGGGCGCGCTTTTATTTCGGTGCGCGATAACGACCTTGCGGCCGAGCTGCTGGGCATAAACGTCTTTGGTTACAAGCTGCGCGCATTCTTTTTGAGCGCGGTGTATGCTGGAATCGCGGGCTGCTTGCTCGCGTATGAGCGCAACAGCTTGTCCCTGGATGCTTTTCAACTTGATGTCTCGATAGAGATGTTGGCGATGCTGATCATCGGCGGCGCCGGTTTTCCGCTGGGGGCGATGTTCGGCGTGACATTCATTCGTCTGTTGCAGGAAGCCCTTATTCCCTTCTTGCGGCCCTGGTTATCGGACGTGTTGCCGCAGCTATTGCCATTTGTCGATGCGGTAAATATCACAAGCGCCATCAATCCGATTCTGTTTGGCGGCGCTCTGATCATTTTCCTGGTGCTGGAGCCGCGGGGCATCGCGCATCGCTGGGAAGTGTTCAAGGTGGCCTGGAAGCTGCGCCCTTATGCTTATTAGTTGATATTATTTGAGCAATAGAATAAGCTAGGTGATGTAAGCATTGAATCGGCTATAAAAACGAAACTGGTCATTGGATAAAGGAGCGGAATATCATGAAGAAGCTGTCAGTTTTGATCATCTTGGTGATGCTCATCGGCGTTGCCTTGCAGAGCCAGGCGCAGGAGATGATGGACTATCCCTCGGATCTGACCGAATGTGAAGTTGATTTGACTGGCGAGACCATCAACATTTTTCACTTCGGCGATCTGAGCGGTCCATACGCCTTTATCACGCAGCCGGTCGTCTCCGCCTTGACTGACGCGGTGAATTACTGGAACAGTCATGGCGGCGTCTGCGGCGCGGATTTGGCGCAGGTATACGAGGACACCGGCGGCAATCTGGAAGCGACCCAAAGCGTCTATGATCGCTTCACGAGCGAATACGCAGACGAGCTTGACCTGCTAATTCTCTATAGTTCGAATGATGGCGAGCTGCTGCGCGAGCAGTTGGCGGCTGATGAAATCGTGTCATTCATTTCGGCCGGTTCAATCGAGAGCCTTTACGGCGAAGACGGCCAGACGCCCGGTTGGCTCTACGCCAGCAATCCGCTTTACATCAATCAGTTTGGCTCCTTCTGCGAGTTTGTCGCTGCCAGCCCGGAGACCTTCCCTGACCCGGCGATTGGCTTTGTGACCTGGCCGGGCGCCTTTGGTTTGGCTGGCACGGAGCCGGCCGCGTCTGAGTATTGCGAAGGACTTGGCGTCGAGGTACTTGACAATCCACAGATATTCCTGCCGACCGATACAGATATTCTGACGCAGGTACAGAATGCCATTGATGACGGCGCGAATATCATTTACACCAATACGCTGGCGACCGGGCCGGCCTTGATCGCCGGTACGCTGGTTGACCTGGGCATGGAAGATGATGTTAAGCTGGCTGGCGTCAATTGGGTGATGGATACCAGCGTCGGCATCCTGGGCCAGCGGGTGTTGAAGCCAAACGGATTGCCAGCTGTGGACGGCATGTTCGGTTCGATGCCCTTCTTATGGTGGTCTGAGTTGAGCAACCCCGGCATTCAATTCGTGTATCAGCAGTGGGCCGCCAACCAGCGTGGTCCAGCGGAGCAGAATATTGCTTATCTGCTGACCTGGGGCTCGGTTGATGCCATCATTGAGACTTACATACGCACGGTGAACGCCGTGGGCAGTCTCGATGCGGTCAATGGCGCCGATATTCGCACGACGGTCGAAGACATGGATTACTCGGTATTGGGCGGATTGCTGCATCACCGCTTCGAAGAAGGCATGCGGGACGCGACCACGAATCGCATCGCGGTGATGAAGTATGCGAATACTGACATGTCAGGTTTTGCAACCGGTCCAGACGATGCGCTGCTGATCGATGATGGCGCTGGCGGTAAGCTTTTCGTCCCGGTCGTTCATGCGCTGACGGACTTCCTGCCGGCGCCGCAGTTGCGGGGGCAATAGTTTGTCCGCCTCACCCCTCCCCCCAAACCCCCTCCCCATTGCAATGGAGAGGGGGGCTTACCTTTCCCGCTCTATGCCTGGCAGCGAGTGGCGCCATAGATGACGTCCGTCGATGTCCTTGCCCACACAAACGAATTGACCACCACGCGGACGCTGGCGGTTAACAACGTCGAGGTGGTGTATAACAGCGTCATTTTAGTGCTGCGCGGCATCACGCTGGAGGTGGCGCCAGGCAAAGTTGTATCGCTCTTGGGGCCCAACGGCGCGGGCAAATCCACCACGCTGAAGGCCATCAGCGGCTTGCTGAATACGGAGTTGGGCGAAGTCACGCGGGGGCAGATCTTGTGGGGCGAGGAGCGGCTGGATGGTTTGAGCGCTGAAGATGTTGTGCGCATGGGTCTGGTGCAGGTGATCGAGGGTCGGCTGCTGTTCCGCCATTTGACCGTTGAAGAGAACTTGCGCGTTGGCGGCATGGTCTATCAAGGCGGCCGCTATATCCGGCAAGACCTTGAGCGCGTGTATCACTATTTTCCGGCCTTGAGTAAACTGTCGAAGCGGGTCAGCGGATACTTGTCAGGCGGCGAGGGACAGATGCTGGTCATCGGACGGGCGATGATGGCGCATCCGCAGATTTTGATGCTGGACGAGCCGTCATTGGGCTTGGCGCCGCTGCTGGTAAGGCAGATATTCGAGATCATCGGCGAGATCAATCGGCAGGAGGGTATGTCCGTATTGATCGTCGAGCAGAATGCGCGCGCCGCGCTTGAGCTGGCTAATTATGCCTATGTGATGGAGAACGGGCGGATCGTGCTGGATGGACCGGCCGAGCAGATGCGCGAGAATGAAGACATCAAGGAGTTTTATCTGGGGCTGAATCAAGCCGGCGGGCGCAAGAATTATCGCGACGTGAAACATTATAAGCGGCGCAAAAGATGGTTGGGTTAGGCGCTGACACTTTCATTCGCTGCGCGCATGGCAAGTGCTGAAAATTCTATCGGATTTTCTCACTGCTAAGCGCGACCACATAGTCGCCACTTCAATTCCAAACCGTGTTAGCCTGATCCTATGACCGCTTCTAACCTCGCCCGGACCCGGAACATCGTCCCAATGTCGATGGTCGCCAAATGGCCAGATGGCCAAAAAACTTTTTCCGCCGGCCACTGGACCGACGCCTGGCCGGTCGCCTGGATGCGCCACATCCGCCTCGCCAAGGCACTATCGTTAATCTACGTTTTTATGCTAGAAAAAAGTTGCCGTCTATCAATTATCATCTATCGATTTTTCATCCTTGGGTCCTTACGCGCCTTATACCGCGCCAACCTTGCGTTTCAGCCTTCGCGACTCGGCGCGCTAGTGTTTTTTACGAAAAAAAGAAGCGGTTATATGATAGGAAAGACTGCAAGGAATTCGCATGCAGCCGAAACTCGCGCCGTCCTCCGCGACGATAAGCGGGGTATGCGAATCAGAGAATCAAGACGAAGCTTGGAGCGTCGATGGACACCGACAATAGATGAGTTCACCTCAATTCTGTTGCTTTCTTCGCACGACCGAGAGTAAAGAGCTAACTGGAGAAAATGTATGACTGATATCGACAGGCGGATTCAAGAATTGGCGCAGCGCGCTTATACCCATGCGCCGGCGATTCGTGATTTAATGGATGCGGCGGGTGTTACTCCGGCGGAGATCCAGGGCGCGGACGATTTGGCCAAGATTCCGGTGCTGAGTAAAGACGCGCTGGTGGATATTCATCGAGAGAATCCGCCCTTTGGCGGCTTCTTGACGATTGATCCTGATGATTTGCCGCGGATCTATATTTCGCCTGGTCCGATTTATGATCCGCAGCCGCCGCCGCAAGACCCGGAAGCGCAGTTGGCGCCCTTTCGCTACCTCGGCATCGGGCGGGGCGACCGCGTCCTGAATACCTTTATGTATCATTTGACCCCGGCAGGGATACTACTGGACGAGGCGATCCGCGCTTGCGGCGCTACGGTTATCCCGACCGGCCCGGGCAATACCGATTTGCAGATCATGATGATGATGGCGCTGGGCGCGACTGGCTTCGTCGGACAGCCGAGTTATTTGATGACCCTGCTGGACAAGGCGGCGGAGATGGGCATGGGCGCCGGCGCTGTGCCGTTGAAGAAAGCCCTCTTTTCAGCGGAGCCTTATACGCCGAGTCAACGTGAGCGCTTCGAGGGCGAATACGGTCTGAAGACGACATCAGCCTATGGCACAGCAGACCTCGGCTTCATTGGCTATACGCGAGACGGAGTGCCAGGATTTTGCATCATGCCGAACGTGTATCTGCAGATCTGCGACCCGGAGACCGGTGTAACTTTGCCGGCGGGCGAGACCGGTGAAATCGTCGCGACTACGATGAACTCGGCGTATCCACTGATCCGCTTTGGGACGGGCGACCTGGGCGCGCTGGCGCCGCAGCCGCAGTGCGAGGGGCAGCAGCTATTGGGCCTATTCGGACGCAGCGGCGATGCGATCAAGGTGCGAGGTATGTTTCTGCATCCCAATCAGCTGCAGTATGCGGTGATGCAGTTTCCCGAGATCAAGGACATTCAGGTGGTCATCACGCGACCGGACAGTCGCGATGTGGTGACGGTGAATGTGGAGTTGCAAGAAGGCGCGTCCGATGAAGGCCTGGGCGAGAAGCTGAGCGCATTGGCGCAGCAGGCTGTCCGCTTGCGGATTGACGCGGTGAACTTCGTGGCGGCCGGCAGCATTGATCCCGGCGGGCGCAAGATCGTTGATCAGCGCGAGTGGGAATAGATTGTAGGCCGATTCATTGAGCGGGCGACCTGATAGGCCGCCCCTACATTCAGTTGCAAACGGTGTTATCGGTCTTCGGAGTCACCCTCTTCTTCGGCGTCGTCATCGCCTTCTGATTTGTCGGCGTCTTCTGTAGCTTCTGCTGCATCGGACTCCTCTTCTGAGTCTTCGTCATCAGGTTCGACGCCGACGACTTTCAGCGTGAAGTTTTGCGTTTCGTTGGTGTTTTTGACGCGCGCTTCAAAGACGAAGACTCCAGGTTGTTCGCCAATTGCCAGGTCAGTCCAGGCGGAGCTGCGCGTGTCGTCATCGGCGTCATCGTTCTCACCCAGCAGCTGTGAACCCTCACGATCATAGATGCCAAGCACGGTATCAATCGAGTCATCAGCGCCGCTGAGGAAGACGCTGACCGTGCGCTTGGCGGGCAGGGTAACGCGATAGCGGACTCGCTGATCGGGGCCGACCATGCCGTTGGCCTGGACTTCGGTGCTGCCTACACCCAGGGACAGTTCGCCGCCGTCGATGAGTTCACCCAGTATGACATCGGTCAGGTGATTCTCGGCCGCTTCCAGCAGCGGATCGCCATCGCTGGTCAGCGTTTCCATGGTGACCGGCACACGCACAGTTGGGGGGACGCCTTGGGCTTCAATATGGATATTTTCATCGGCATCGACAGCGCGGGTGACGGTGAAGCGGATGGTCATATCCTCCGGCATGAGGAAGTCGTCGACAGCGCCGCCCAAGCCGCCGGTCGGATAGTGCCCGACGGTGGCGGCACGATCGGCGATGGTCAGATTATACGAGAAGAATTCGCAGGCGCTGAAGCAGCCGGGCGCGATTATCACGGCGACTTCACCGTCATAGCGCAGGTCTTCCTCCGGCAGGATGAAGCGGTCCACCGAGCGCGGATCGAGGTAAAACTCGCCGGTGGTTTCGTTGTAAGAGCTGGAGTAACCGAGGATATGTTCTTCTTGGAAGAAATAGGCGCCCATTTGATCGGCCAGCCAGCCGCTGCCGCCGCCGTTATTGCGCATATCGATGATGATGCCGGGGACGTCCTCGCTGATGAAGGTCTCGATCATGCGCTCCCAAAGCTCGACGGTCAGCCGTTCATTGTCGCTGAAGGAGTAGATGGCGACATAACCGTAACCACTGGGCAGGACTTCAAATTCGACCGGCAGCTCAAGGCCATCAACGCCGGCGAAGAAAGATGAATTGTTAAAGCTGGAGCGCTCGCCGATAGCTGTAAGTGTGACCGACTGTTCTTCTTCGTCCTCTGGATTGCGGAAGGTGATTTCGACATCGGAGCCGAGGGGGAAGCGGGTGATATAGCGCAGCTGTTGCAGGCGCAGGGTATGCTCCGTGCTGAGCGCCTGGTGCGCCCAAACAAATTCGCGGTCCATCGCGTCCTGGACGGCGCCGCCATCCCATGCCGAAATCTCAGCGCCGAGCAGCATACCGGCATTGGCGGCTGGGCTGCCGTCAAGAAGATAGCTGACGACAATTCGCCCGTCCTCCAGCTGGGAAAGTGAAATGCCCAATCCACCGTCGGTCTCTTCGCGGAAGAGCTCGCTTAGGTGCGAGAGGGGCATGCCAACGTGGCCGTCGGGAATCTCCCAAATGAAGTCACGCATCGCGAGGGCGTAGGCGTTGGCGTCTTCCGCCTCTTCCGCATCGGCGAAGCGCGGCGAGTAGATTTCCTCGAGGTCATCCCAATCGAGTTCGTAGAGTTCGGTATAGGCGTATTCTCGGCGGAAAAGATCGACCATCGCAGTGAAGGCCTGGCTATAGCTGAGATCGGAGAAGTCGTTAATGGCGGCATTTTCGGGTTCAAACAGGTCGACTGTGGGGCGCGCCGTACGGTCGAAGATAAATGGCTGGGTATCCATATCGACTACCGAGTAGCCCTGAGGCGCCGTGACGATAGGGTCGTCAGCGGTAAAGAGTAGCCCGTCTTCGCCGAAGCCGGCGGGGAAGCCCTGCCCCGATTCGGGGGCGTAGATGATGAATCTGCCGCCGATGATTTCGAGGCGGGTTGCCGGGTCGTTGCTGGCGCGGGTGGAGGCGTAGGCCGTGGACCAGCCGCCGCCGTAGAGATCGCGCTCTTCCAGCAGCGTGTCACCGAATTTATTGGTCCAGTGCGCGATGGAAAAGACCATCACACCAATGTCATCTTCGCCGTCATTGTCGACATCGCGCAGGCTGCCAGCGGGTTCGAGCGGCAGAGCGAGACTGTAGGAAAAGGGTGAAGTGAAGAAGTCGGACGTAATCTTCCCGATGACCTGGGATTCCAGCGGCAGGATGAAGTATTCGTTGCGGTCGATGAAGCCGGCCTGGTCTTCCAAGATGACCAGCGGCTCGGCGACGCCGCTAGTGAATAGGGCGTTGGTGTAGTTCAGCTCGCCCGTGATGATTACGGGGCCGCCTTCATCATTGCTGATCTGAGCGGCCCCGGGTAAGGCAGCGACAGCTATCACCGGAGCATCGTCCTCTTCTTTTTCGCCGATGGCGAGCGCGGTCAAGGCGGAAAGCAGCAGCAGGCATGGGACGAAGTAGCGCAGTAGGCGGTCGCTGGGCATGCGGTAATCTCCGGTTTTGTGGAACGTGGCAGAGGCAAAGGAATCCGTCACATCGTTTCATATTCTAGGATAGGTGAGGAAAGGGGCTTGGGCAAGTAGCTATGGGGCCTCTCCAAGTTGCCAGCCGGTAAGAATCTGCTAGAGTTAGCTCAGCAATCGATTGCTATGGGAATGTGCAAGTGAAGCAGTTGCGCCGGATATTTATTGAGCATTGGCAGGTCGTCCTGGTCGTTTCGGTCCTGACGCTGATAGTCACGTACCCGACGATTCTATATGTCTTTAGGACGGATGTATTTTGGCTGCCCACGGGCGATAGTCTGGATGTCTTTATCAAGCTGTGGGACATCTGGTATGGAGAACTCATATTTTCGGGGCAAGCCGACCGATATTTCACTGATCTTATTTTCTATCCAGAAGGCCTATCGCTTGCCTCGCATCCGTTTGTATTTCCGGTGACGTTAATTGCCAATCCCCTCATGGTCCTTTTACCGCTTTCGAACGCGTACATCCTTACGCTAATGCTGATCATTGTCATAGATGCGCTATGCGCATATTTATATGCTCTGTACCTGTTCAAAGAGAAGTGGCTGGCGCTCTTTGGGGCAATCATGTTTGGCTTCAATTCTTATGTACTCAGCCACACTAACCAGCCTGAGTTTATGATTTTGGGAACGCTGCCGCTGAGCTTATATTTTGTTCATCGAGGGTTCCAGGAGAATCGGTGGACGCTGATAGTCGTCGCGGGCCTATTGGTGGGCGTCACTACCGAGATAAATCTGTATTTGTATGTTTTTATCCTCATGACAGTAGGCTTAAGCACGATCGCATTGGCGCTGACGAGATGGCGTGTGGGGATGTTTTGGCGTCTGGTGGCGATGTTGATTCTAGTAATCGGCGTATCGAGTATCTGGCGCTTATATCCGCTTATCAGCGAACCGGATGCGCTGGGCGAAGTTTTAGAGTGGTCTAGCGGAAGAGAGCGAAACCATGATTTCATTTCCTACTTCGTCCACTACCGCAATAGTGTCACTGGTCCGCTGTTTGAGTCCATCATTACTCCCCCGCAACGTACGCTCGTTAGTAGTGGTGTTTACTTGGGTTACGTACCGATGGCGTTAGTTCTTTTTGGGTTCTTCCGCAATGGGACACGGCGAAGGATGCTACCCTGGTTCATGCTGCTGTTGCTGTTCGTTGGCTTAAGCCTGGGTTCGACTTTAGTTGTTAACGGCATAAGTTACCCGGATTTCCCGCTGCCTAAGCATTTCGCGCTCAAGATTCTACCAACGGTGTTTCAGCCGATTACTGGTAACGACCGCTTCATTATGGGAATGATATTGCCGCTCGCCGTCTTGGCTACTTACGGCCTGAGAGCCTTGCAAGAGATGAGACCAGCTGCGAAACGTCCCCTATTTGTGCTGCTGCTTATTGGGGTTGTGGCTATCGAGTATCATGTCCCGGTTGAGGAGAATCTGATCGAAAACGAGCAGTTCGCCTTTCTCGACTGGCTGAAGGCTGAAGGGGATGTAGACATTCGCTTGATCAATGTGCCAATGGGACGGCATGATGCCAAGCGATACAACTTGTACCAGGCGCTTAGTGGTTACCCAAGCGCGGAAGGCGCTATTAGCCGTACGCCATCAGCGGCATTTGACTACATCTATGCCAGCCCGATTCTAGGCGCATGGCGCAATGATCGTCCGGCGCTATGTGGTTTCAACAACCAGGACGAATACTTGTCGGCTCTGGATGAATTGATCGCCGACGACTTCACTCATGTTGTGTATCATCGTCAGCAGCGTGACGCACATTTCGTGACGAGAAGTTTCCTCGGTGTCGAACCGGCATACCGCGATGAGTATGTAAGCATCTATCGGATAAACGATCTTCGCGACCAATGTCCTGAGTATTTCATTCCAAAGCACTTGACGGAATCGTATGCTGCCGGAACGCTGCTTCTGCCTTCGGTGATTCACGAGCGGAACGGAACGATTGTGGGGTTTCAGGGAGACTTGCCTGTCGGTGAGACGCATCTGCGGTACCTGTCCCAGGCGATGTTCGATGAGAAGAGCCTGGTCAGCATTTCAACCGGCGAAAACGAAGAAGTCTCTGTTGCGAGTTCAAAAGAATTGTTTCGAGAATTGGATGCTTTAGGCGCAGTCAGGAACGCAATATGGCTGATCAACAATCCACTGCAAACCGACTTGACGCAGCTAGACATCTATGTCAACTGGTTCAGCAAGCAATACAGATTTTGCCGGCGATACCTTGAGCGGGATGACGGGACGATTGATCTTTATGTCAGGCACGGGATTCCCTGTGACGCGGCGGAAGTCAATAGCGATTTCGCAGTAGAGTATGACAACGGCATCCGATTGGATAACTTCGCTTTTGATATCGATACTGAGCAAGCAACTTTCTATTTGGCATGGACGACAGGATTGGATGACTCGTTTAGTTTCTCGATCCAGATTATCAATGCGCAAGACGAAAGAGTTCTGCAGTATGACAATATTGTGGAACGCCAGCTAGTATCCGCGCACCCGGTTGGTATCATCGTTGGTCGCCGGTGAATATACTGTCGTCTTGATCGTCTATGACTTTGAGACGAGAAAGAGCGAAGGCGGTACGGCGAAGAGCACACAACGGCGATTTGAGCGCGAGCTGGAAATTGCCAGTATAAAGATCTGATACGCCGCCGGGCAAGACAGGAACGCGAGATTACTTCAGGCACTTACAGTCAGACGGGCGATTTCAACTTCGCGCTCGAAGCGCTCCGCCCCGTCGACTAGCATGCCGGGCTGGCTTGCTTTGGATTCGAAATCGTAAACGATGAGCTTGACCGAGTATTCTCCAACAGGCAGCGCGGAGATGTCGAGATTTACGATGTCGACCGGTTCGCCGCTGATGACACGGTCAGCCTGCTGGACTTTGTTCGCTTGCGTATCAAAGACCTGCGCCGTAAATGAATACATTTCGTCGAGCGTATTCAGCCAGCGCAAATAGACTTTGAGTTGGTCCGATTCTTTCTCCACAATAAGGTTGCCAAGCTCCGTCCCGTTGTCATAGCTGAGGGCGAAAGGACTCTCTGCTGTGACCAGTTCACAAGGTACATCAGACCGAAGGTAGTAGTCGATGACGTTGTCTGGTTTGTCGACATAGCGCCGGCAAACGCGGTAATGCTGGCTGAGCCAGATGGAATAGACATCTAGCGACGGCAGGTCAGTTTGTTGTGGATTGTAGATGACCCAGATGCCGATAGAGTTTTCCGCTATTGCGTCCGTTGTGGCGTAAGTTGATAGTCCGCTTTGGATGACAAGAGCGCCCGCTTCATCGTAGGACATGTGCGCCAGGTGGGAAAAGTTGGACAGCCTCGCCCGGTAATACAGCAGTGTTTTGCGGACGGTGATTGGTGTGTCCGGATGGAAGCTAAGGATTAATTCGTTATGGCCGGGCAGGTTCTCTGATTCGTAAATGAAGTCCTGATAGCGCGGCATTTTGTCAAGGTTTTGCACACGCTTGTTGGCATGGAGGAGCAAATCCTCGGAGCGGGAAAAGGCGACAAAGGAGGCGATCAATACGATGAGCATGGCAAATCGCAGTATGTTCCAGCGCGGCATCAGGCGCAAGCCAATCGCGTAGCTGCAGCAAAAGGGCACAATGATGATGGTCAAGTAACGCATGCGCCGTTCAACAAGGATAGGCGTTATTTCGTTGGCGAGGGCGCTGGCTAGGAGAATGAAGGCAGTTATGAGCAGAATGAATTGCTCTGCCTTGCTGAGGCGTCTGTAGTTGAGCGCGGCAACGGCGGCGGCAGCCAGCGGGATGAAAAACAGGCCATTGGAGAAAACCTGGAAGATGGTGAGTAGCGAATCGAGCAGCGGCAAGCGCGCGTCATCAAGGCTTAAGCGACTGGAAAAGCCATCGATGGCGACAGGAAGCCAAGGCAGAAACAACAATCCTGCCAGCGCCATAACCAGCGATATTTGCCACCAGCGCTGGCGCTTCCCGACAAAGAGCAGATGGTATAGCCCAATAGCAGTCAGGACTATGATGCCGAAATAATGCAAATAGAGTATCAGCGAGGTGGACGCCAGCAGCGAAATCCAAAGCCTGGTCGGTACGGCATTGGCTGTAGTGACCACTTTCCAATAGGACCAAATGACCCAGCCAGCGAACAGTGGCAGGAGCGTATACATCCGCGCGGTGTGACTGTAGAAGAGATGATAAGCGAGAAAGATGGAGATTAGGAACGCCGCCACGCCTAGCTGACGGTCACGCAATGAGGCGGCGAGATAGTAGACAAATGCGCAGGTAAGCAGCCCAAAGTACAGTGATAGCAGGCGGAGCACAAAGAGATCAGCGCCTGCCAGCGTACGCCAAACATTCAGAAGAAGAAAGTACAAGGGGCTGTGCTGTTCGCTGCGTTCGATGACGCTTTGGATGGTCCCTGCGAGATCGTAGACCGTGCCTTTTTCCGGATGCTGGATGTGGCTAAGGGAATTGTAGTCATCGTTGCCGATGGGAAATTTCTTGAGATTGGCGACGCCTAGCGCGAAGAACATGAGAAGGCATGCGACGGCGAAGAGGAGCGTGAGATTCAGCTTTGCGATGTGTCTCATCCAGTGGCACTCAGCAGGAAGGCGGCTATATCAATGGCTGTATGATACTCAAAAAGCAGGTGCAGCTAAAGAGTGAAGTGTTGGCGACGGCACTGTTATCCGCATGGAATCCAAGGCAGTGCCGTCTAGGCTGGCGGCTTCGCCTAATGGGATTGGGAAATCGGGAAACTTAAGCGCGATCGCGGTCTTCTGGCTTTTGCGGAGGCGCATCACGAGGGGCGGGAAAAACGAAAGACTTCAACGTCGCGTTCAAATAGCCTCTGATCCTTGGTTACAACACCAGGCTGGCTGTCTTTCGTTTCGAAGTCGTAAACGATGAGCTTGACCGTATAGTCTCCCGCGGAGAGATCGGCCGTATCAAAGGTCATGATGTCGATTGGCGCCCCGCTGATGACCAGATCATCTTGCCGCACTTTGTTCCCTTCATCGCTGAAGATTTGCAGAGAGAAAGAATAGACCTTGTCTATCGTCTGCAGCCACCATAGATAGACTGTGAGGGTATCGGCGCCCAGCCCAAACACGATATTGCCAAGCTCAGTGCCATTGCTATAGCGAATGTTCAAGGGCTGCTCATCGGTGACCAAGTCACATGGTATTGATGATTTCAGGTAATAATCGATGACACTTCTGCTCTTTTCAACGTAGCGTTTGCAGAATTGGAATTGCTGTGTAAACCATTCGGTATACACCGGCATATCTGTCAAGTCGGTCAGCAGCGGGTTATGAATCACCCAGATGCCTTTACTGTTATTGGAGATTGCCTCGAGAGACGAATAGGTCGAAACTGAACTTTCTACGACCAATGGTCCTTGATCGTCGTAGGATACATGTGCCACGTGCGCCCATTCGCTAAGCGTTCGTTGATAGTACCAAAGCGCCCACTCTGTCGCCTGAATCGTATGGGGATAGAAGCTCAAGATAAGCTCATTGTGGCCGGGCAAGGCGTCGGACTCGTAAACGAAGTCTTGGTAGTGAGGGACTAGGTCTGCTTCGGATCTCTCTCGATTGGTATAGACTACAAGGTCATGCGAATTTGAAAATAAAATATACGAGCCAATCCAGACGACAAGCAGCGGAAAGCGAAGCAAGCTCCAGCCGGGTATGCGCGTCAAACCTATACACATGGCGCAACAAAATGGCGCCATCAGCACCATGGTGTAGCGCATACGCCTTGCAACAAGAATCGGTGTGATTTCATTTGCGACCAGGAACAGAAAGATTCCGGTCCCGGCCACAAACAGCATATAGAATTCGACCTTGCTTATACCTCTCCAATGGAGCATTACGAAAGCAACTGCCACAATTGGCAGGAACCAGAGGCCATTGGAATAAATCCGCAGCGCGGTTGCCAGGGCTTCCGGAAACAAGAGAACAGTTTTCTCCAATACATCGTGGCTCCTCAAATAGCCTCGAAAGACTACTGGAAGCCAAAGCGTAAATGACAGGCCTGCCACTGCGAGGACAAGAGTAACATAGGTCCAGCGCCGGTTTTTCGGTACGAACAGCAGATGGTATAAACCTATCGCCGCCAGTACAACCGCCCCGAAATAGTGAACATAGAGAAAGGTCGCCGCTGCCAGAAAGAGGGACAGCCACTTCCAGCGGCCTACTGTCGCGGGAGCGCTTACCACTTTCCAGTAGGACCAGAGAATCCAGCTGCAAAGAAGCGGCAATAGCGAGTACATTCTTGCGATCTGTGAATAAAACACGAAGTATGCCAGTAGAGAAACTGCGATGGGGGCAGAAAGAGCAACTTGCCGATTCCGCGTAAGGAGCGCCAGGCGATACACAAATGCGACCGTAGCCATGCCGAAATATACAGACAGGAGGCGTGTCAAAAACAGGTCGTCGCCTACAAGCGCCCGCCAGGCATTCAGTGCGACAAAGTAGCCGGGGCTATGTTGCGGACTGAGTGTCGATACGCTTTGGATAGTCTGAGAAAAACTGTAAGGATGATTAAGTGAGCTATCGAATATGTGTTTGATGGAATCGAGGTCGTCTACGGAAACAGGCCTACTATTCAAATTTGTGACACTGATCGCGTAGAAAATCAGCATACATACGAGAACTATGACTTTCTGTTGGCGCATGTCTTCCGGGTCTCTTGCTTCGGCGGCGATTGTTTGTGGAGGATTGCAACTCACTTTATCATACAGAAAAGAGGATGCGGCAGAGGAGTGAAGTGTTGGCGACGGCATACTCTCCCACATCGTCTCCAATGCAGTACCATCTGCGCTCGCGGGCTTAACTGCCGGGTTCGGGATGGATCCGGGTGTACCCCCGCGGCTCTAGCCACCAACACTTCACCCGCCTGCTCACACCCTCTTCCTGCGCGCGAGCGACTCATGTCAGCTCATAATCAACACGTTGGCTTTACCGTCTCGCGCTTGCCAAAAATGCCAGACACCCCGCACAATATGTACGGAAAGCCCTCGACCATTAGTACGGGTCAGCTTCACACATTGCTGCGCTTGCACCTCCCGCCTATCTAACTGGTAGTCTCCCAGCGGTCTTACTTGGTTTGTACCAATGGGGAATCTCGTCTTGAGGCTGGCTTCCCACTTAGATGCTTTCAGCGGTTATCCGTCCCGAAGGTCGCTACTCAGCTATGCCGCCGGCGCGACAACTGACTCACGAGCGCTTCGTCCACCCCGGTCCTCTCGTACTAGGGGCAACTCCTCGCAAATTCCCAACGCCCACAGCGGATAGAGACCGACCTGTCTCACGACGGTCTGAACCCAGCTCACGTACCGCTTTAATGGGCGAACAGCCCAACCCTTGGGACACGATTCTGCCCCAGGATGCGATGAGCCGACATCGAGGTGCCGAGCCTTGCCGTCGATTTGAACTCTTGGGCAAGACTAGCCTGTTATCCCCGGGGTAGCTTTTATCCGGTAAGCTACGGCCATTCCACTCTGTGCCGTAGGATCACTAAGCCCGACTTTCGTCTCTGCTCGACTTGTCTGTCTCGCAGTCAAGCTGGCTTCTGCCTTTACACTCTACGATGGGTTTCCATTCCATCTGAGCCAACCTTTGGGCGCCTCCGTTACTCTTTCGGAGGCGACCGCCCCAGTCAAACTGCCCACCTGCCACTGTCCCTGATGCGGTTACATCCAGGTTAGGGCCAAAGCACCACCAGGCTGGTATCTCAACATTGACTCCACACACGCTGACGCGCACACTTCCTCGTCTCCCAGCTATCCTGCACAAGTAACGCCCTAACGCAATGGCAAGCTACAGTAAAGCTCCACGGGGTCTTTTTGTCCTGCTGCGGGTAATACGCATTTTTACGCATACTTCAATTTCGCCGGGTCCCCTGCTGAGACAGTGCTCCACTCGTTACGCCTTTCGTGCGGGTCGGAACTTACCCGACAAGGAATTTCGCTACCTTAGGACCGTTATAGTTACGGCCGCCGTTCACCGGGGCTTCATTTCGCAGCTCTCACCACTCCACTTAACCTTCCGGCACTGGGCAGGCGTCAGCCCCTATACGTCAGCTTGCGCTTTTGCAGAGACCTGTGTTTTTGGTAAACAGTCGGCAGAGCCTTTTCACTGCAACCTGATATCACTACCAGGCGATCCTTCTCCCGAAGTTACGGATCCATTTTGCCTAATTCCTTAGCAGAGGTTCTCCCGTTCGCCTTCGTATTCTCTACTCGTCTACCTGTGTCGGTTTGCGGTACGGGCGGCAAGTCTCATCGCCTCAACAGCTTTTCTCGTCCCATGGCTACAGTCACTTCTTGCCCTACGGGCACGGCTTCACGGGCTCGCCCCGCTTGCCACCTCAATCCACTCAGAGGCTGACTCTTCCACAAGCTTCTGCTGACGCTCCTCTTACCGGTACGGGAATATTAACCCGTTGTCCATCGCCTACGCTTCTCAGCCTCGGCTTAGGCCCGACTAACCCGACGCGGACTGACCTTCCGTCGGAAACCTTAGACTTTCGGCGAATAGGGTTCTCACCTATTTCTCGCTACTCATGCCAGCATTCGCACTCCTACGCCCTCCAGCAACCCTCACAGATCGCCTTCTCCGCGCGTAGAACGCTCCCCTACCATAACTCTCGTTATCCCTGTCTTCGGTAGTATGCTTTAGACCCGTTACATTATCCGCGCAACTGCGTTTGACTAGGGAGCTGTTACGCACTCTTTAAAGGATGGCTGCTTCTAAGCCAACCTACTAGCTGTCTCAACACAATCACCTCGTTTTACACTTAGCATACATTCCGGGACCTTAGACGAGGGTCTGGGTTCTTTCCCTCTTGACTACTTAACTCATCTCAAGTAGTCCAACTGCTGTGCTTGGCATGCCGGCATTCGGAGTTTGTTTGGGTTCAGTAAGCTTGACGCCCCCTAGCCCATACAGTGCTCTACCTCCGACACCCATCACACAACGCTAGCCCTAAAGCTATTTCGGGGAGAACAAGCTATCTCCAAGCTCGTTTGGCATTTCACCTCTAACCACAACTCATCCCCCGATTTTGTAACATCGGTGGGTACGGACTTCCATTACGTGTTACCGTAACTTCACCCTGGCCATGGTTAGCTCGCCTGGTTTCGTGTCTAATATGTGCCACTTCAACGCCCTATTCAGACTCGGTTTCCCTGCGCCTTCGACTATCACTGTCTTAAGCTCGCCACACACATTAACTCGCTGGCTCATTCTCCTAAAGGCACGCCGTCAGTATGATCGCTCATACCTCCGACCGGTTGTAAGTACACAGTTTCAGATTCTATTTCACTCCCCTCGCCGGGGTTCTTTTCACCTTTCCCTCACGGTACTAGTGCGCTATCGGTCATCTCGTGTATTTAGCCTTGGAGGGTGGACCCCCCTGTTTCACACAATGTTAGCGTGTATCGTGCTACTCAGGATACTCGCTGCTGCGTTCTCTTACGCCTACGGGACTCTCACCCCCTACGGCTGACCTTCCCAGATCATTCGGCTTCCAGTTTCCGCAGCTTTCGCAAGTCCTACAACCCCAACTGCCGTAGCAACTGGTTTGGGCTAATCCGCTTTCGCTCGCCACTACTCGCGGAATCCTCTCTTTTCCTCGTCCTACTTAGATGTTTCAGTTCGGACGGTTCCCCTCTCCCTATTAAGAAGATGACGGAGTTTGAACCCCGCCGGGTTTCCCCATTCGGATATCTTCGACTATCACGGTCTTATACACCTCATCGAAGCTTTTCGCAGTATAACACGTCCTTCTTCGGCACAAAATGCCTAGGCATCCACTGTGTACCCTTATTCGCTTTCCGTACACATCGTACGGAGTCTCCGGCTCTCTTGGCACGCGCTATTAGGTATTACCTTCGCGTTGATTATTTAACTGTTAAGACGCACCAGCTGACAAATCGCCAGCCGCAAGACTACGAATTCTGCCACGGCGCATAGTTTTCGTCAAGTATAGATTTCGCGAGTTTGAAGCGAATTCCCCTTGTTGACATTCACGATTTGTCTTTCCAACTTTCCGTTAGAACGGACGGCTACTCCAGTAAGTCGTTCACCAGTCCAAGGCCGGCCTCCAATTTGTCCGTCCAGTCCGCTTTCGGATGCCGAATGGCGTTGGTACAGATGCGAAACAGACAGACAGCCTCGCGCATCGCCAGGCTACGATCATTCCAACGGAATCGCGAAATCGCAGCGTATCTTAGGGCACTGTGATAGTCACGGCAGTGGTCGGCCTGACGCTCGCGCGCGAAGCGCGCCGACCAGAGTAGGTGCGCCAGGAAGTTGCCTACATCAATCATTGGATCGCCCGGCGCGATATCCTCAAAGTCGACAAGCGCTATTCGCCGGTCAGGCAGCGCCAGCATTTGGTCGTCATAAAAGTCGTTATGCGCCATGCGCGACGGACCCCAAGACTGAACAAACGATCTCAATGCGTTGTTAACGTTGCTAAGCCTGTACGAGGCTTCATCATTGTCGCGCAGGTTGTGCCTAAAGCTGCGCAATGCTCTGCGGTACGCTCTCTTGAGGTCGAATGGACGAACTTCACTCGTGTCGAGAGGTATGCGCCACAATACTTCCAGCCCGTCCAGAAGGCGATCAGGATCCGGCGATTTTCCCTTTCTGATACGCGGGCGCAGGTTCCGTCCGCTTACCTCCGTGAACCAAGCGACACCGCCTTCCCCCCAGTATCCTGCCAGTCCCGGGACGACGAAACCGGACTGCGCCGAAAGTTCATAAGCCGCTAGAAAGGACTCCAAGTCGGCGGGACGCACCACTCGGGCATAGAGCTTGGCCTTGCCAAAGCTGTGCCGAAGCACCGCCCGATACGCCGGTCGATAACGTATCAACTGGACACGCGCGCGGCGGGCGGGCATCTTGAGAACATGCTCGTTGACGAGACGGATAGCGTTATCGGGTTGAGCGGCGTCGACCAGACCGGGAAGCCTGTGATCTTCAGGATATCGATCAACCTGGAGCGGTCCGCCTCGAGCAATCGTGACCACGAAATATTCAGCAGGCAGATACTCGTCTTGCGGCCACTCCACCTCGTAACTGACAGTCGCGCTGTTTCCAATGCTGTGATTGAAATGGCGTATTCGGATTCGGCGAGGATCCCGATGCTGCTCGCCCAAACGACCTTGCATCATTTGCCAAACCCAGCCCGGATCAAAGAGATCGGCAAGCGCCGGCAAAGACGGATCGTCAGGGAATTCAACCCGCTCAAATAACGGCTGTACAGCGGTCGACAATGTCATAGTTTTCAGCTGCTATAGTCGTCATCGCTATCGTCGTTGCTGTCGGGCGGCGTGTTCGGCGATGGCTGTGGCGTGTCAATGCCGTCGGTCAGCTGCGAAGTAGCAATCCCGTCGCTATCGGTGCCATCGTTGTCAGTCAGTTGCGAAGTAGCTATCCCGTCACTATCCGTGCCATCGTTGTCAGTGTACGGCACTTGCCGCTGCTGAACCTGCTGCTGCGCTTGTTGCTGCTGAACCTGCCGCTGCCCGTTGTTACCCGGTGACGGCGTATCGTAGCCGTCGCTATCCGTACCATCGTTGTCGGTGAAAGGCGGCGGCGTATGCGCACGTTGCTCGCTGAGATAGTAGAGTTCCTTACCCGGGTATATCATCGAGGGATTGGACACCTGCATTTTCAGATCCTCAAGCGGAATACCGAGATAGGCGGCAATATGCGACAGCGTATCGCCCGCTCTGACGATCCAGGATTGCGTCTGAATGCCGCTGTTGGCGCGACTATCTATCGGAACAGGCGTGTCGTAACCGTCACTGTCTGTGCCATCACGATCTGTTTCCGGCAGCGGAGTGTCAACGCCGTCGTTGTCCGTAGTCGGCAGCGGCGTGTCATAGCCATCGCTGTCGGTGCCATCGTTGTCAGTTGGCGGATCATCGCCGTCATCGCCATCGTCGTCGTCATCGTCGGCAATCTGCGTACTGCGGGGAACCATGGCAGCCGCGTTTGTGTCTTCGGTATTGCCTTGAGCAGAGATGAAGTCCGATCTGTAAAATACTATGGCAAATAGCAGCGACAGCGAAAGCGTATTAAAAAGAAGAAACGTAATGAACGACCTTATTCGGGTGAGCATGAGGGTACTCCTTTACGGTCGAATCAGCCTTTGGAAGCGAGGTTACCGGCAGCTTATGTTGAGAATCGCGCATAGTATAACATCGTCCTTCCATCAGTAACAAATCAAATTTAACTCACGTTACACTATTGCGCTACAGTGGCTAATTCACCTTGGCGCAAGAGTGCAAATTGCGGGCTTGCGCTCTATCCACAGCGCACAGCGAATAGTCCTCACCGCAACCGTAAGTTACGTTAAGGGGGGCACGGAGCGGTTGCATGCTTTCCGATAGTGGGATTCTATAAATATGTGGATCATCTGGCAGAAAATACGGCGTTTTGAGAGGTGATGTATAAGTGGAGATAAAGGGACTCGAACCCTTGACCTCGTCAGTGCGATTGACGCGCTCTCCCAACTGAGCTATGTCCCCATCTCATGTGGGGCTGGCAAGACTTGAACTTGCGACCTCGCGCTTATCAGGCGCGCGCTCTAACCAACTGAGCTACAGCCCCAATTCTGTCCGCATCGCTCTTATAATAAAGATTAACAGCACACTAGCAGGCTAAAACTTCACCAATCCCCACCCCTTGTTTCCACACTCTTTGTAACTCAGTTTTCTTGCGCCATCTCTGGCGCTCCCTTAGAAAGGAGGTGATCCAGCCGCAGCTTCCGCTACAGCTACCTTGTTACGACTTCGTCCCAGTCATCGACCCTGCCCTAGGCAGTAGCCCCCCGTAGGTTGGCTTCCCGACTTTAGGCTCGACCAACTCCCATGACGTGACGGGCGGTGTGTACAAGGCCCGGGAACGTATTCACCGCAACGTGCTGATTTGCGGTTACTAGCAACTCCGACTTCATGCAGGCGAGTTGCAGCCTGCAATCCGAACTGAGATCGGCTTTGGAGGATTCGCTCCAGATCGCTCCTTCGCTACCCATTGTACCGACCATTGTAGCGTGTGTGTCGCCCTGGATATTAAGGCCATGCTGATTTGACGTCATCCCCACCTTCCTCCCGTTTGTCACGGGCAGTCATGCTAGACACGTATAACTAGCACCGAGGGTTGCGCTCGTTTGCGGACTTAACCGAACACCTCACGGCACGAGCTGACGACAACCATGCAGCACCTGTGATGGCTCCCCGAAGGGTCCTTCCGCTTTCGCTTCCGTACTACCACCATGTCATTCCCAGGTAAGGTTCTTCGCGTAGCCTCGAATTAAACCACACGCTCCGCTGCTTGTGCGGGCCCCCGTCAATTCCTTTGAGTTTTAGCCTTGCGACCGTACTCCCCAGGCGGTACATTTATCGCGTTTGCTGCGACACTCAATTACTTGCGTAACCGAACGCCTAATGTACATCGTTTACGGCGTGGACTACCGGGGTTTCTAATCCCGTTCGCTACCCACGCTTTCGCGCCTCAGCGTCAGTAGAAGTCCAGGAAGCCGCCTTCGCCACTGGTATTCCTCCGGATATCTACGCATTTCACCACTACACCCGGAATTCTACTTCCCTCTACTTCTCTCTAGTAAGCCAGTTTCACCTAACCAATACCAGTTTAGCCAGTACCTTTCATAGGTAACTTAACCTACCGCCTACGCGCGCTTTACGCCCAGTAACTCCGGATAACGTTCGCGTCCTACGTTTTACCGCGGCTGCTGGCACGTAGTTAGCCGACACTTATTCCTATGCTACCGTCCTATCTCGTCACATAGAAAAGGGCTTTACGATCCGAAAACCTTCTTCACCCACGCGGCGTCGCTGCATCAGACTTCCGTCCATTGTGCAATATCCCTTACTGCTGCCTCCCGTAGGAGTCTGGGCCGTGTCTCAGTCCCAGTGTGGGGGGCCACCCTCTCAGGTCCCCTATCCGTCATCGCCTTGGTAAGCCTTTACCTCACCAACTAGCTGATGGCCCGCAACCTCATCCTATAGCGCCTGAACCTTTTATCCCGGCTCTCTAACTACCAAGATATTATCCGGTATTAGCCTCTGTTTCCAAAGGTTATCCCAGTCTACAGGGCAGATCAGTTACGTGTTACTCACCCGTGCGCCACTCTACACGTCCCGAAGGACGCTTACCGTTCGACTTGCATGTATTAGGCACGCCGCCAACGTTCATCCTGAGCCAGGATCAAACTCTCCGTATTCACAGGGTTTGATTCGCTCTGTCTTAACCTGCTATTCTGCTGTTAATCTGCACTCATGCCCTTACAATCTTGGGCATAAAAAAGCGAGAGATCGCCCCCTCACCTTTAATCCGACTAGACTAGCAACATGGCAACGCTTTGTCAAGGACAAATTGTCCACATTACCAGAATTGCGTCACGCTGCCCGCGCAAAATGAGAACCGGACTCTGCGATTTCAACCTTACTCAGAATCGAGGCTTGCGCACACTCAATGCACCCTGACCAATCGCAGAGTTTCCCCGGAATAAACCAATTCAAATCGCTGTTTGTCAATCTGATACAAGGCATCAACCATCCAAGCATAGCCTTTGGGGAAAAGCAGATAGTCTATGCCATAGCGATCGACGATCGCCAGCTTGTCCTCGACCGGCACATCGGCTTTGTACAAGCGAAAATTGGCTTCACGCTGCATCTCCGCCTGTTCAAGGGACATATTTGAATAATATGACATGCGTTCTGCTGAATAGCGTGAAAGACCGATGACATGCCAAGTCAAAGTGATTGCGCGGTTACGCGATTCCGGGCTGGCAGCGACCCAGACGCGCTCGTCATGCTGGGCATCGATGTATTCGGCGATATCCAGCAATTCAACATCTCCAAGCATTGGTTCGCCAATGTCTCTGCTGAAGTCAACTCTGTGATTTGACCCGAGAAAATGCGTAGTAATCGGCAGCGCCATGATTAGCAGTGCCGTGAGCAGCCGATCCTGACCTAGCGCGTCTATCAAACGAAGGCCACGTGGCAAGTAGCGAGAAACGTGTGCCCAAATAGTTTCAATCGCAAAGCCCAGCATGTAGCCATAGGGCATGAGCCACAAGACGCGCACCACATGTTCAACTGACACAAGCCGTCCGTAAATCCAGGCTGTATAGGGCAGCAGTCCGACGCCAATGGCAAGCGCATATGCAAGCATCAACTTGGCCCGTGAATCCTGCCGCCGCGCCAACGCCCCCACCAAGGTCAGCGCAACAAGAGCATAGGTGAGGTATCCTGCCAACATCGGATGGATAGCATAAAATCTGTTGCCATTATCAAGCGGATTTATGGCGTCGAAAATCAAGACTTTCGCGCCGGTTGCATCCGTCGCATCGCCAAAATTGTAAATTGTCGTCTCAGTCGTGGTCAAACGCACCAAAACCGCTGGCGAAAACAGCAGCAACGTAAGCAGTCCTATCTGAAGAGTGTTTTTCCGACCGCCTCGTTCGGTGATCCAACGGACCATGCACCAGATTCCGATGATGCAGGCGGCGAACCCGCCGGCGATAGAATGTACCGAGCTCGCAGCCGCGAATGAGAGCGCGAAAGCAAAGAAGGCGCGCCCATTGCCCGGCTTTGCGCAGAGGTAGGCGCTGGAGATAGCGATCGGCGCCAGCGCAAAAGCAGCGACAACCTTGTCCAGCAATGAGCGGACGAAGAATTGTGACCCTGGCTGGGGACCGAATTGCATCACTAGGCTATACGCCAGCAAGCCAAGAATGATGTATGTCAGGGACGCCTGCCGATTGTGACCGAGATTTCGCGAAAATACGTACATCCCCGAGACCGCCATTATCATAACGAAAGGGTTGATGAGGTAGCGCGCCAGCAGAATTGGAACGTCGCTGATTTCAACCACCAGCGCTTGCGCCAGAACCCAATAAGTCAGGTACATACGGTCGGCGATGCGATTGCCGGTTTCATAATATGGCTCCGACCAACCCAGCGGTTCATCACGTAAAAAGCCGTTGACGACAGCGTGATGGCGATTCTGATCATCGGTCATCGGCGCTGCCAAGATGCTTGAATGGGCATACAGCGCCAACTGGATCAGGATGATCATGAGTAACGCTACTATTGGACCGCTGACCTGTCGATTGAGTCTCGGCAAGGTACGCGATTTGTAGAAGACAGCAGCAAAACCGAGTATCGCCAGCACATACCAGATGAGCTCGACCGCGTCAATTGACAGCGACAACGTTCGCTTTACCAGGCCCAGAATGGTAATCAGAGCGATCGAGAAGGCGAAACCGTAGCCCATGAAGTCGATGATGTCCCAGGAATCTCTAACAGGTACAAGCGCAAACAGGTAGCCGCCGGGCAAGATGAAGACTAGCAAGCCGACGATGACGCGCAGCCAAGGCGAGACTTGACCCGCGCCAGTAAGCGAAATGGCGATGCCGGCGAACAAAATGAACGCGCTAAAATACAGATAAATTCGCGGGTTCGCTGGTGAAACCGCTGATGCCTGGAGTCCGATAGACTTCACTATGCGGTTCTTCCTCCAAGAGTTCGCTCGAACATGACTAAGCCAGCGCAATTCAAGTCAATACCTGCAAGAGAATCGCATACGAGCCGTGGATGTATCAAAATCGTGAGTGCAATCCGAATTCGGTGCAAAGATCCGTAACCTCAATGAATGCGCCAAGGATGCTAAACGTATTGGCTAGCGCTCAATGAACTCTGACCAGGCGCAGTGTTTCCCCCGAATGGACTAATTCCAGACGCGACTCTGCGTGCTGATATATGCCGTCTACCACCCAAGCGTATTTCTCATGATACAGAAGATAATCTATGCCGTATCGTTCGATGATCTCCAACTTTTCCGCAACAGGCACCGCCCCGCTGAACAGAAGATAATTGTCGCTTTCTTGCATTGTCGCTTGCTCAAAAGGGAGTCGAGAATAATGGACCATTCTGTCTGTAGAATAGCGGGACAGCGAAATCGCTTTCCAACTCAAAGATATGGGCCTTTCGCGATTCCCCGGGCTTGCCGCTATCCATACTCGATCATCATGATGTGTTTCAATGTATTCGGCCATTGCCAGCAAGTCCAAATCGTCGGCGGAAGGGGCAATAACGTGGGAGAAGTTGGCAATGTCACGTCTCTGAAGGAATTGGGCTGTGAGCAGAAGCGCGATAATACAGCAGCCAACCAGCACACGGTCTGCATCCAAGGTAGATAAGGCGCTACTTACGCGAGGCTTGCGGCGGTTTATAACCGCAACGCCCGCATCCAACACAAAGAAGAGCATGTAGCCATATGGCATCAGCCAGAGAACTCGCATGATGTGGTAGACGGAAACCAAGCGGCCGTAAAGTGATGCCGTGTAGGGCAACAGTCCCAAACCCATCACAATTATGTATGCCAGCAGAAGCTTTTCGCGAGAGCCAAAGCGCCTCGCAAGCAAAGCCAGCAACAATAGCAAAAGCAAAATATACGTCAAGTGACCAGCCGCGGCGGGGTGAATCATGTAGGCATTATTTCCGCCATCCAACGGGTTGGTCCAATCCAGTGCCATTACTTCCGTGTTACGTCTGTCAATCGCCTCAGATCCAAAGTTGTATATGGTGTTGGCGCCCGTCGCTAGCCGCGACATGATAGCCGGAGAGAAGATAAGCAAAGTAAGCAAGCCCAGCGAAAGAGCATGTCGCCGGTTTGGCGCATCGGTCGCCAATTGGATTAAGCACCAAATCCCAATGATTAATACCATGAAGCCCGCTACAAGGGCATGGACGCAGGTAGCGGCCGCCAGCGACATGGCAAAAGCAAAATAGACGCGCCACCGCCGGATGCGGTAGCAGCGATAGGCTGTGCTGATCGCCAGCGGCGCCAACACGAAGCCGACTAAGGATTTGTCAAAAAAAGCTTCGATAAGGAATTGCGATCCGGCTTGAGCATTATTGTCAAGCACCATGCTGTAAGCAAAAAGACCGAGAATCGCGGCAAGTAAAGCAGCTTTGCGGCAGTGGCCCAAATTGCGCGCGAAGATATACATCACCGCAGATGCCAATACGATGACGAAAGGCTGAATAAGGTAGCGTGTCAACAAGATAGGCGCGCCACTGATTTCAACCACCAGCGCCTGCGCCAGCACCCAATACGTCAGGTACATTCGGTCGGCGATAAAATTGCCGGTTTCGTAGTACGGCTCAGCCCAGCCCAACGGATCATCGCGAAGGAAACTATTGGTTTCCGCATGATGGCGGTCTCGATCATCTGTCCTTGAAGCGGAAATGAAGCCGACACGGGCAAACAGCGCGCATTGGAGCAGGACTATCGTGAGCAAAGCCAGAAAAGGAGCGCGAACCCGCAAGTTGAGTCTCGGCATCGCGCGCGATCGATACCAGACCGCCACAAAGCCAAGCAGCGCCAACGCGTACCAGATAAACTCGACCGCGTCGATGTGCAGGTAGAAGGTTCGGGTTACCAGGCCCAGAACAGTAATCAGAACGATCGAGAAGGCGAAACCGTAGCCAATAAAGTCGATGATGTCCCAGGAATCGCGCGCCGGAATTAGCGCAAACAAATAGCCGCCGGGCAAAATGAAGACCAGCAGACCTACTATGACACGCAGCCAGACGGAGATGAAAGCAGCCTCGGTCAGCGAAAGCGCCATGCCCGCCAGCAAGATCAACCCGCTTACGTATAAATACAAACGAGGCAACTGAATCATGCGGTTGAATGATTTCGGGAGTGCTGGAATCACAGTTCGCTGCGTCCTTCCAGGGCGCGCATTAACGTTACCGAATCGACATATTCAAGATCGCCGCCAGTGGGCAGTCCACGCGCGAGCCGCGTCACCTTTACCTGAGCCGGCGTCAGTTCACGCTGCAAATACATCGCCGTGGCATCGCCTTCCATGCCCGGATTAGTCGCAATGATCACCTCACGAGTCTGGCCTTGCTCGACGCGTTCGACCAATTCGCGAATTTTGAGCTCGTCCGGACCGATGCCGTCCACCGGGGAGATCGCGCCATGAAGCACATGATAACGCCCCTTGTATATGCCGGTTCGCTCGATCGCCATCAAGTCCAAAGGTTCTTCTACTACCGCCAAGGTGTCCGATTCGCGGTCTCGTGAGCTGCAAATGAGGCAAGGATCCTCTACGGTGATATTAAAGCAGACGCTGCAAAAACGGGTCTGGGCTTTGAGGTTGTTCAAGGCTTGCGCCAGGCCGAGAGAATATTCGTCAGGCGCGCGCAGCAGGTAATAGGTCAAGCGGGATGCAGTTTTAGGTCCGACGCCCGGCAAGCGTGAAAACGCCTCAACAAGCTTAGTCACCGGTTCGGGGATTGCGCCGCTCATTGGTGAAATCCAAGATCAATCACGGGGAATCCCAGCTGGGCGAGCATGACTGAATGCAGGAGCATACTAGCCGAGCAAGCCGCCCAGACCCGGGATATCACCCAAACCGCCGGTGATCGATTCCATGCGTTCGGCGGCCATGGCCTGGCTCTGCTCAATGGCTTGATTGACGGCAGCGACAAGCAGGTCTTGCAGGTCGTTCAGCCATTCTTCATCGTCCATATCAATGACCTCAGGATTGATTTCCACTGACTGGACTCGCTGATGACCGGTGATGACGATCTTGATCGCGCCGCCGCCGACGGATACTTCGGTCGTCTCATGTTCGAGGGTTTCCTGCGCCTCCGCCATATCCTGCTGCATCTTCTGCAGCATCGCCATAGGGTTGGCGCCGCCGGGGAGTCCGCCGGTGGAAGCGCGCTTGCCGCTGCGTCGTTTGCTCATGTTTTGTCTCCTGATAGTCTGATGCGTTTGTGGACACATTATACTTGCGGTTTGGAAATGCTATCAATGAATTAATTGGCCATTCTGCGCCTACTCATCAATAACACCGCCCAGCTCCTTGCCAGCCGCAATCAGGGGATCATCCAGGGCGGGCGCTTCGGATTGAGAGGCTTCCTCCGGCGAAACAACGCTGTCTACGACACGTACCTCTACACGCAATTTGACTTCGTGCAAATCGTAAATGGCTTGTTCGATGACTTTGGCCCGTTTCGGCTCCATAATCTTTTGCTGGAAAAACGCGGTCTTTACGCCCAAGACCAACCGATTGCCATTGATCAACCTGACGTGCGCGTGTTCCAGCAACGGCGGAATATTGGGATCGTAGTTGTATGCCTTCGAAAGAATCTGCGACCAGCCCTGATGGATCTTCGTCACCGAATAGGCTGGGGCTTCGCCGGGGGTGCTAGCCGGAGCCCGTTCGAATTCAGCTTGCGCGACATCGGACTTTACCTCCGACCTAGCCTGCTCCGCGCGTGGACGAGGTCGCGGCGCAGCGGCTGGTTCCGGCGGGAGCGGCTGCGCTATCGGCGATGTCTCTTCCTGCAATATCTCAATGAGCGCGAGCTCGAGTGAGAGCTGCGGCTGCCAGCCACCGGTGTAGTTGTTTACCGCCGCGTTGAAGGCTCGGATCGCTTTCAGCAGGCGAGTACGCTGGATGAGCTGCGCCAATTCGGCATACTTTGCCTGCTCTTCCAACGTGGCTTCGACCAGATCAGCGCTGGCTGTCTGCGCCAGCATAATGTTGCGCAGGAAACTTACAATCTGCTGGCCGAATTGACGCGGATCGCTGCCGCCGTCAACCGCCATGTTGATGAGGTGTATACCACGCGCGACATCTTCTTCGGCAAGCGCCTCAACCAAGTCGCGGACATGCAGAGAGTTTGTCGTGCCGAGCAGATTCTGCGCCATTTCCAGTGTGATCGTCTCCGCAGGGTCGGCGACGATTTGATCAAGCAGGCTGATGCTGTCACGGACGCTGCCGGTGCCTTGGCGGGCGATCAATTCGAGCGCGGCCGGTTCAATCGTAAGCGATTCGTTTTCGGCGATATATGCCAAGCGGTCGGTCAATTCTTGCAGTGATACGCGGCGAAACTCAAATTGCAGGCAGCGGCTCTTGATTGTCGCCGGCACCTTGTCGATTTCGGTGGTTGCCAAGACGAAGAGCGCATGTTCCGGCGGTTCTTCCAAAGTCTTCAGCAAGGCGTCAAAGGCGTTGCCACTGAAGCGATGCACTTCGTCTATGATGTATACTTTGTAGGCGCCTTCGCCGGGCGCAAAGGCAATCTTGTCGCGCAGCTCACGGACATCGTCGACGCCTGTGTGCGAGGCGGCGTCTATTTCGATGAGATCAAGATATCGGCCTTCGTTAATCGCGATGCAATTGGCGCAGGCATTGCAGGGACGGGCAGCAACGTCTTCGCCGATGCAATTGACCGCTTTCGCCAATAAACGGGCGGTGGTGGTCTTGCCCGTGCCACGCGGTCCGCTGAAGAGGTATGCATGGCGGATACGTCCGCGAATCAAAGAGTTGCGCAGGGTGCGGGTGATATGAGGCTGACCGACGACGTCATCATAGGAGAGCGGACGCCACTTGAGATAGAGGGCTTGCTCGGGCAATCGTTTTCCTCCGGATTCTTGTCGAGAGTCTAGCACTTGCTGTCGAGGCAATCAAGCGGCTGAACTCGGCGGCAGGCAGTACAATAATGTAAGAGCAGTCTCAGGAACGTCATCAAGTTGGCAAGCGTCGTTGTCGTTTCGGCGGCGGCGTTCAAGACACAAAGAGAGCAAATAGCGCGGGAGTAGATTATGGTCTTGGCAATGGATACTTATGTTTCAGTCGCGCGCATTGAGGACTTGCAGCGCAGCGGCAGCATCACCGTGCATCCCAAGGGCAAAACGCTCGTGCTCTTCCTTTATGGCGAACGGGTATACGCGCTTGACAATCGCTGCCCGCATATGGGCTTCCCGCTTGACAAGGGCTCGGTCGAAGACGGCATACTGAGCTGTCACTGGCATCACGCCCGCTTCGACTTGGCGAGTGGCGGCGCCTTCGACCTTTGGGCGGATGACATCGAGAGCTATCCGGTTGAGCTGCGTGACGGCGAAATCTTCGTAGACACGCGGCCGCAGGGCAATAGCAGCGAGCATCAGAGCAATCGTCTGCGCGACGGCCTGCAGCACAATCTCAGCCTGGTGGTGGCCAAAGCCGTAATCAATCTGCTGACTCAAGGAGTGGCGCCGGCCGAGCCCTTCCGCATAGGGCTGGACTTTGGCACAAAGTATCGCGGCATGGATTGGGGTCGCGGCCTGACCACGCACGGCTGCACGATGAACCTCATCCCCTATCTTGATGACGCGGATCGTCCGCTTGCGCTGTTTCATGGCCTGGCGGATGTGGCGAGTGACACCGCCGGCATGTCGCCGCGCTTCAATCCTCGTCCCTTGCCGAATGATGAAACGGACATCCCTACGCTCAAAGGCTGGTTCAGGCAATTCGTTGAAGTGCGCGATGCCCAGGCCGGCGAACGGGCGATAGTCTCGGCGCTGCGAGCCGGGGCCGATGACAAGCAAATCGCCGATATCCTATTCACCGCAGCCACCGATCATCGCTATTTGGATGCTGGGCATAGCCTGGACTTCATCAATAAGGCGCTGGAATCGGTCGATCTGGCGGGCTGGGAACATGCCGAAATGGCCTTTACCAGCGTCGTGCCCAACTTGACCGAAGCCCGACGTATGGAGGAATCCAACGCCTGGCGCAAGCCGATCGACCTCATCCCCATCCTGGAAGCCGCTTTCACTGAGCGGGAAGAGGCGCTGGAAACCGGGGCGGGCCGCCAGCCTGTAATTGACGTAGAAGGGCTGATGCCGACCTTGCTGGGCGATGAGCCGCAAGCGATAGTTGACTTGCTCTTGGGGTGTTTGCAGGATGGTGCGCCACCGGTCGATCTGGCCGGCATCGTAGCTTACGCGGCGGCGCGGCGCATCGCCCACTTCCATACCAGCAATGAATTCGGCGATTGGGATACGTCGCTGCATACCTTCACTTTCGCCAACGCAGTGCATCAAGGCTTGCAGCGAGTCGAGTCACTCGGCTTGATGCGCGGCATCTTCGACGCGGCGATGAGCATCTACCTCGACCGCTTTCTGAACTTGCCCTCAGTCAGGCTGCCACAGCCGAAGCCGGTGGCGGATCCCGCCGCGCTGCTCGACGAATTCGAAACGCTGCTAAATTTGCAGCAGCAGGTCAATCCGGCCGGCAATCTGGCGGCGCAGTATTTGGTCAGCGGCGGCTCGCCCGAGAAATTGATGGCGAAGATGGGACATTTGCTTTTGCGCGAGGATCGCAATTTCCACACGATACAGTGTATCGAGGCGGCTTTCAATCAGTACAGCATTATCCGTGCCGAGTCAGAAGAGCGGGCCAACCACGTGCTTGTCGCGGCGGCGCGTTATTTGGCGGCTCACTCGCCTACCATGCGTTCGCAGCTGCAGACTTTTTCCATCGCGCGGCGCCTGTCGCATGGCGAGAACCTGTTTGAAGCTTAAGGCGGGCGACTCGCCGACTCGTCCTACCGATTGTAGACGACATAGGTATCGCGCAGCTCTTCGCGCAGATCGAGATAGTTCTTATAGCGGCGCGACAAGACGTCTCCGCGATCTACCGCCCGCCGCACGGCGCAATCAGGCTCGTCGGTGTGAGTGCAATTGCTGAACTTGCAGTCCAGGACGTAGGGTTCGATATCCACATAGTAGGCATCCAGTTCATCCGGCTCAATGTCCCAGACCGTAATCGAGCGGATGCCGGGGGTATCGGCAAGATAAGCGCCGCTTTCCAGGCGCACGAGGGCGCTATCGCGGGTGGTATGGACGCCTTCTTCGGATTGCCGCCCGACCTCTTTGACCTGGCGTCCCAAGCCGGGCTGAATGCAATTAAGCAGGCTGGTTTTGCCAACGCCCGAGGGACCGGTAAAGACGGAGATGCCGTCCTGCAGGACCTCCCGTAAGGTCTCAATGCCATCGCCGCGCATGGCGCTGCTGCGGATGACCGGGTAGCCCATAGGCTCGTAGGCATTAAAAGTCTCTTCGATTTCTTGCGGGTAAGCCAAATCAACTTTGTTGAGCACGATCATTAATTCGGCGATGCCGGACTTTTCGCCGGCCACCAGAAGCCGATCCAGCATCTTCAAGTTGGGCGCGGGTTGCGCCGCGGAAAACACGAAAAGCGCCCGGTCGGCATTGGCGATGACCACTTGCTCGCGTTCGGCTTTGCCGGCGCCCCTTTGCCCGGTTGTGCGGAGGGCGCGCGAAAGCACACTCTTGCGCGGAGCCAGCGACTCGATCACACCCATGAGGACATCGGCGCCTTCTTCCCGGCGCAAGCTGATGATGGCGCGATCGCCGATGGCGGCGATATCGGAAGACTTCGCCTCCTCTTTAAGGCGGCCGCGCAGCTCGCACATATAAGTGCTGTGGTTTTCCAGTTCGACCCAATAAAAGCCGCTCTGCTCTTTGACGATCAGACCCTTGTGGCGTTCGGGCAAGTGTTGTTCTCCCATCAAGCTCGTCTGCGCCAATTATAGCGAGAGATGTGGCCAACACGAACTATTGTCGGCATGGACGGCCGCAAATGAGATATCAATAGTCAAGCGATAAGAAGTCGAGTACACTCAATCAATGACTCGAATAGACAGCGACTGAGGGAACATGGTGGACAGTGAAACGAGTGGCGCCGGCAAAGAAACCCCGAGCGAGAGAAGCGACGACTCGCGGGTTATATTGCACTACGTGGTGATCGCGGCGGCTTGTTTTGTCATCGGGCTGTTTATCGGCAGAGCGGCGCCGGCGGCAGAGGCCGAGCCCGTCAGTTTCGATGAGGCGCAGTTGCGCGCGGTCGTGGCGAGTGTACTGGAAGAACGGGCCTCTGAGTCGGCAGCGGACGAAGGCTCCGACCGTTTCGCGCTGGTGGATGACGATCCTTACCTTGGCGCGGAAGACGCGCCAGTGGTCATCGTTGAATTCAGTGATTTCTTCTGCAGCTATTGCAAGCGGCATTTCGACCAGACTTTTGCGCCGCTGCTGGAGAATTACGGCGAGTATATCCGCTACGTATACCGCGATTTCGCCCGGCTAACGGAGGAATCCGCGCCGGCGGCAGCAGCCGCGCAATGCGCCTTTGAACAGGAAAAGTTCTGGGAATTCCGCGCCGATTTCTTCAATAATCAGGGTACGCTGGGGCGGGACTTCTATCTCGAAACGGCGGAGAAGCATGAGCTTGATATGGAGCAGTACACAGACTGCCTGGATGAGGGCCGCTACATCAGTGAAGTAGAACTTGACGGACTCGATGGACAGTTGGAAGGCGTGCGCGGGACGCCCGGCTTCTTCATCAACGGCCAAATCCTGAGCGGCGCTCAGCCCTACAGCATCTTTGAGCGGATGACACAGCGCGAACTCGACAAAGCGGGCGTCGTCTATCGCATGGGCGCAAGCGGATAGATTCAGGACACAATCAAACTGACAAGGTCCCGCCAAGCCGCGGGACTTTGTTTTTGTGGGCAGGAACTCAGCTATACTGACTTGGTCAGACAGAGCGGTCGATCAACGATGGCGAAGCGCGGAAAACAGCAGAAGCGGCGCCTGGGCGAGCGTCCTAGCGCGGTCCGTGGTCGACGAATCGAGCTTGATATCAGCGAAATGGCGCAAGGCGGTCGAGGCTTGGGCTGGTATCACGACAGGCCGGTCTTCGTGCCCTATGCGCTGCCGGGCGAGTCGATCACAGCGGAGGTCACAGCTGAGCGCGGCAATGCGCTGGTGGCGCGCGGTCTGCGGCTCAAGGCGGCTTCAGGCGACCGTGTCGCGCCGAGTTGCCCCCATTTTGGTCCCGGACGCTGTTGGGGCTGCCAATGGCAACATATCGATTACCCGGCGCAATTGCTGCTGAAGCAGGATGTGCTGGCAGACCAGCTATCGCGTGTGGGCAAACTGCCGGATTCATTGATCGAATCGGCGCTGCAGCCTGTGCTGCCGGCGACTGCGCTATGGCAATACAACCACAGCATTAGCCTTTTCCGCGATGACGATGGCAAATGGGGCTTGCGGCGTGATGGCGGCGGGGTTGAGGCGATCGCCGAATGCCACGTGACGCGGCCCGAGCTATTGGAATTGCTGGATCAACTGGAACTGGATTTTGCGCCGGCTCAGCGAATGACACTGCGGCGCGGCTCCGATGGGCGTGTGATGTTGATATTCCATATTGATGTCGAAGAGGCGCCGAACCTGCATACTGACCTGCCGCTGAGTGTCAATCTGATTCTGCCGGATCGCGAGCCGATCAATGTCATTGGCGACGCGCATAGCCACTTCGAGATTAACGGGCGACAATTCCGCGTCACGGCCGGCTCTTTTATTCGGCCCAATCTCGACGGGTCTGCGCAATTGGTCGCGGAAGTGATGCGGGCGCTGAGCCTGAATGGCGAGAAGCGCGCGCTGGACTTGTATGCCGGCGTCGGCATCTTCAGCGCTTTCATGGCTGGCGACGCGGCGCTGGTAACGCTGGTGGAGAGTTATCCGCCGGCCGTTAGCGATGCCGATGTCAACCTCAGCGACTTCGAGACTGTCGATGTGATCGAAGGACAAGTTGAGATGGTGCTGGCCGATATGGTTGCGGAAGGCGCGCGCTATGATGTGGCGCTGGTGGATCCGCCAAGCGCCGGCTTGAGCAAGGCGACGATTGAGGGGCTGGCGAAGTTAGAGATCGGGCGACTGGTTTATGTCAGCGGGGACCCGACATCGATGGCGCGCGACAGCCGAAACTTGATGTCGGCGGGTTTTCATTTGCGCGTGATACAACCGATCGACCTGGCGCCGCATACCTACTACAGCACTGCCGTAGCGAGATTCGAGCCTTAGCCGATGAGTTCCGTCAGCGCTTTGATGAGCTGCTCAATGTCCGCCACTGTATTGTAAGCCTGCACAGAAACGCGTATGCCGCATTGATCGATGAATCTGCCGACGGGTACCTCTATGCGATAGTCTTCGTAGAGCCTTTGCTTGATCGCCGCGACATCACATTCGGGCAAGGGAATCGTCACCATCTGGGCGAACTGATCCTGCGAGAACGGCTCTAGCTGATAGCGGTCGCAGAGTCGCGCTTGCGCCTGAGCCGCCAAACGATGACATCGGACGCGGACTTCGTCCCAATCGTGCTGGTTCAGATATTCGATGGCGGCCGGCACGGTCAAGTAGGGCGCGATATCGCGTGTGCCGCCCCACTCATTGCGTTCGACAAAGCTGCTGCCAGCATGCCAGCCGTGAGATATCACCAAGGGTTCGATCAGCGCCTGATGCTCCGGGCGGATGTGCAGAAAAGCTGAGCCCTTTGGCGCGCACATCCACTTGTGAAAGTTGCCGCTGTAGACATCTGCGCCGATGTTTGCCAGGTCGAGGGGAAGCTGACCCGGTGCATGGGCGCCGTCTACAATCGTCATGATGCCCATTTCGCGCGCCCGCCGGCAGATAAGCTCGATGGGGAAAATCAGCGAGCTTGGCGACGTAATATGGCTGATAACGATGGCTCTGGTTTTGGCGCTGGCGGCGGCGAAGAAGTCAGCGGCGAAGGCCTCGTCAGAAGTGTATGGCAGGGCCACCTGATGCCGGACGACTCTCGCGCCGGTCTTGGCGGAGACGAATTCCAGCAGCCGATCGACCGCGCCGTATTCGTGCGTGGTGCTAAGGATTTCATCGCCCGGCTGCAGGCGCAGCGAGCGAACTGCTATGTTCAGACCGGAGGTGGCGTTAGTGACGAAGACGATGTCGTCAGCTGGAACATTGAAATAGCGGGCGACGCAAGCGCGCGCCTCAGCCATAAGCTGAGCCCGGCGGCGCAAGAGAAAATCGACTGGCTGCCGCTCCAATTCAAGCTGCCAGGCTTGATACCGCTCGAATACCGGCCGCGGGCAAGCGCCAAAAGAACCGTGATTGAAGAAGATGATGTCATCGCGGATGAGGAAATCGGCGCGTGTCGGCATGGTGAAGCGGCGTTCTGACTTGGCTGGGCAATGCGCAGAACTGTAGCGCGGATTCGCCGTCCGTTACCAGGATTTGCCTCGGCAAAAACGAGCGCGCAGAGGGAAAATAGTTGCCTCGTTCAGTCCAGGGTAAAGCTGACGATGCGGTCCAGGCCGGCATAGTCTTGCAAGACTGTCGATTCTGCATTGAGCCGGTCGTGAATGAGTTGCGAGACAGCTTGACCTTGGTCGGCGCCGATCTCAAGCAAGACCTGCGCGCCCGCCGCACAGACCTGAGGCAGTTGACCCAGCAGCTCGCGGATAAAATGCAAGCCATCTGCGCCGCCATCAAGCGCCTGCTTCGGTTCCCAACGGCTGAAAGGCAGTGACTTGAGCTCGTCGCTGTCGATATAGGGCAGATTCGCCATCAGTAAATCCACTTTGATTCGGCGCTCAATGAGGGGCTGCGCCAGGTTCCCGCGGAAGAATGTGACATCGACGGCGTAGCTGGACGCATTCTGTCGCGCTATCTCGAGGGCATCGGCCGAGATGTCGCTGGCGTAGACACTGCACAATGGGCGGTGTCTTGACAGTGTGACAGCGAGGGCGCCGCTCCCGCTGCCGATATCGGCTACTGTCGCTTCATTCATCGACTGGGTCAGACGCAGCGCCTCTTCAAGCAAGAGCTCGGTCTCCGGGCGTGGGATGAGAACCGCCGGCGTGACAATCAGGTCGAGGTCATAGAAGCCACACCGGCCGATAATGTAGGCGACGGGTTCACCGGCCGCGCGGCGCTCAATCATGGAATGGAAGGCGCGCTGCTGGGCGGCATCGAGCACGTGATCGCCGTGTGCGAAGAGGAAACTCCGATCAGCATTTAGCACATGCGCCAGCAGCGCTTGCGCATCGAGATCCGGGCTGTCGGAGGCTTCTAGCCGGACTCTAGCCAATAGCAGAGCGGAGTGAATCGAGGTCGCATCCGCAGCCAAGACAGACTGTGTTGCAGTCATTATGCGCCGACACCGGCGGCAAGCTGCTCCGCCTGCTCTTGTGTCGCCAACTGATCGATGAAGACATCGAGGTCGCCATCCATGACTGCTGGCAGATTGAAATTGCTGTAGCCGATGCGGTGATCGGTCACCCGGCCCTGCGGATAATTGTAGGTGCGGATCTTCTCGCTGCGGTCGCCGCTGCCGACTTGACCACGCCGTTCGGCTTCGCGCTCGGAGCGCTGCCGCTCGACCTCGGCTTCGTAAATCCGGGCGATCAGCACCTGCTTGGCGCGCATTTTGTTCTGCAATTGACTGCGCTCGTCCTGCATTTCAACGACCAATCCGGTCGGCTTATGTATCAACCTCACCGCGGAGTCGGTGGTATTGACCGATTGGCCGCCTGCGCCGCGCGCGCGAAACACCTGGGTGTCGACATCGTTCATGTTCAGCTTCACATCAACCTCGTCCATTTCCGCCAGGACAGCGACGGTGGCAGTGCTGGTGTGGATGCGTCCCTGACTCTCAGTGCTGGGGACGCGCTGGACGCGGTGTACGCCGCTCTCGTATTTCAAGCGACTGAATGCGCCATCGCCTTTGATCTCAAAGGTGATGTTCTTGAAGACGCCGTTGCCTTGCTCATGGACATCAAGCAATTCAACTTTCCAGCGTTTGGCTTCGGCATAGCGGGTGTAGAGGCGCATTAGACCGCCCGCGAAGATGCCGGCTTCATCGCCACCGGCGCCGGCGCGGATTTCCACGATCACATTTTTGCTATCGCGCGGGTCTTTAGGCAGCAGCATCAGGCGCAGCGTTTCCAGCAGGTCAGCATTGCTCGTTTCGAGCTCGGTGACTTCATCCTGCGCCATGTCGCGCATTTCGGCGTCATCGGCGATTTGCAGCAGCTCGCGAGCGCCAACGAGCTCTTCCGCTTGCTTCAGATACTGCCGATAAGCATCGACGACAGATTGCAGACTTGATCGTTCCTTCGCCAAATCCGCCACTTTCGCGTAATCGCCGGCAATGGACGGATCGCCCAGCAAGGCTTCAAGTTCACGATAACGGCTATCGACTTCCGCTAGTTTTTCCAGCATAGGACGTTCTCAGTTCGTTTGTCAGTTGTTTCGATTGGTGAGGGTGGCGGGCGCCGCGTAAATCAGCAGGGACGGACAAAAGCTGTGCAATTGGAAGCAGGCTTGCTAGAATTCGTCTAGCCGCATGTGGTTGTGGCAATTAGCTTTGGTATACATAGCGCATATTATACAGGCGGAATGCGCGCTGCACAGGCGTAAGTCAGCTTGGAAGTCTGCCGCGCGACAGCTGCAAGCGCTGTCAATTAGGTGAATTCGATGAATATCCTACGTACACCTGACGAGCGTTTTGACAATCTGCCCGATTACAACTTCGCGCCGCATTATATGCAAATCGGCGATACGCGCATGCACTATGTCGATGAGGGCGCGGGCGCTGAGACGGTTCTGTGCCTGCATGGCGAGCCGACCTGGTCCTATCTATACCGGCATATGATTCCTCCGCTGGCGGCGCGCTACCGCGTGGTGGCGCCGGATATGGTAGGATTTGGCAAGTCGGACAAATATGCGGCGGAAGACGAATACAGCTTTCAGATGCACTACGGCAAGCTGCTTGGCTTGATCGAAGCGCTTGATCTGCAGAATATCACGCTGGTCTGCCAAGATTGGGGCGGATTGCTCGGCTTGACATTGGCGGCCAATGAAGGGAAGAGGTTCGCGCGCTTGGTGGCGCTGAATACATTCTTGCCGACGGGCGAAGAGAAAATCAGCGATGCCTTTCTGCAGTGGCGCGCCTTCAGCCAAAAGGCGGGCAGGCGCATGCAAGTGGGCCGCCTGATCGCGCAGACCATCACTCATTACGAACTGCCGGCGGAGATCATCGCCGCCTATGACGCGCCCTACCCCGACGACAGCTTCAAGGCGGGCGCAGCAGTTTTCCCTTCGCTCGTGCCGATTTCACCGGAGATGCCCGGAGCCGCGGAAATGAAAGCGGCGCGCAAAATCCTCTCGACCTGGAGCAAACCGGTGCAGGTCATGTTCAGCGATGGCGACCCCATCCTGGGAGGCGCGGCGAAGTTTATCCGGCGGCTCTTCCCGACAGCCGCCGATCAACCTGAGATTACGATTCGCGGCGCAGGTCATTTCCTGCAGGAAGAAAAAGGCGCGGAAATCGCGGCGGAAGTGATAGCCTTTATCGAGCGGTCTGCTAGCTAGACATGGACGGCGACACAATGGCGACTTCAAATCATAAGCGCAATCCAGGCATGCCGCTGGATATGGGCTGGGTGCGCGATACCACGGTCAATTTGAGCGCGACGCAGCGCCGGGCGCAAACGCTGATAACTCGCCGCAGCATCAAGAAGGAGTGGCAGGCGGCCTGGCTTCTGCGGGCTATCAACATGATCGACCTTACCACGCTGGCCGGCGATGATACGCCGGGCAAGGTCACGCGGCTCTGTGCCAAGGCGCGGCAGCCATTGCGCCAGGACATTATCGATGCGCTTGATGCGGGCGCGCTCAATCTCACAGTCGGCGCGGTCTGTGTTTATCATCAGCGTGTCAAGGGCGCGCTGGCGGCTTTGCGCGGCAGCGGTATTCCGGTGGCGGCGGTATCGACCGGCTTCCCGGCCGGGCTCAGCCCTTTCGCCCAACGCATCGAAGAGATTCATCAATCTGTCGAAGCCGGCGCGAAGGAAATCGACATCGTTATCTCGCGCGAGCACGTCTTACGCGGCGACTGGCAGACGCTCTACGATGAGGTGCGCGAGATGCGGCGCGCCTGCGGCGACGCCCATATCAAGACCATCCTCGCCACCGGCGAATTGGGACCGCTCTGGCATGTGGCGCAAGCGAGCAAGGTTTGCATGATGGCGGGCGCCGACTTCATAAAGACAAGCACGGGCAAAGAGCCGGTCAACGCCACCCTTGAAGTGGGCTTGACCATGATGCGGGAGATCCGCGCCTATGAATCGATGACGGGCTACCAAGTGGGCTTCAAGCCGGCCGGTGGCATCCGCAGCGCCAAAGACGCTCTGAATTGGCTCATCATGATCAAAGACGAGTTGGGCGACGAATGGCTCAACAATCGGCTCTTCCGCTTCGGCGCTTCGGGATTGCTGACCGATATCGAACGGCAGCTCTCGCATCACGTTACCGGCCGCTACGCCGCCAGCCATCATATGCCATTGGCATAATACATCCAGCAGCATGGCTTCTCGCAAGACTTCATTGCAAGTTCCGCAACGATAGGCTCAAAAACAGCCATAACACTAGAACGTGGTTTCGGGGGAGTGGTGAATTTCAAGGAGATAGAAGGAGATAGAATGAAGACGACACTGGCTCAAACTCGCCGGAAAACTCCCTTCTCCAATGCTTTGGGGAAGGGCCGGGGATGGGGTTAGAAAAGGGCATATCCGCGATGTTAACCACTCCCGTTTCGGCGAATCGCTTGACGAATCGCTAACAATTGTTATCCTAATATTTTATGGTCCAGGTGGAATTGATGGAGGTGAGTCATACGAAGCATTTGAGTGTTCGGCAGGTGAAGTTAGCTCTACTATTCGCTTATAATACGAAAAGGAGTAAATAATGTCAGTAAGATCGCGTATATCATTCGGAATGATCGCTTGTCTTTGCGCGCTAGTCGTGTTCGGAATGGCCAGCGCGCAGGACATGATGATGGACAAGATGGACGACATGATGATGAAATACATGCCGCCCGACGAAACTTGTAAGGAATTGCCGTCAAGCTACATGGTCACGAGCGATTCGCTCGGGGTTCAATGCCAGATGGTCACTGGCCAGAACATCGGCATGCCTTCATTGGCAATGTACAAAGGTTTGGATGTCTGGGGCTCTATGGATATTCAGGCGGAAGTCTGCTTCATGGGCGAAGGCTCGCTGACATTCCTTGACGCGATGTACTCCCCGCGCCGGCAAATGGCCGTCGAGTACACCATGAAACACGGCATGACTTGCGCCAATATCATGAGCCCCGGCACGGTCGTCATGATGTCCATGATGATGGACAGCATGGATTCCATGGACAGCATGGATTCCATGGACGACATGATGATGGACAAGATGGACAAGATGGTCTCCATGGACGACATGATGCAAGACGACATGGACAAAATGGACACCATGAACTACGCGATGCTGAAGGACAGTATGGACAGCATGGTCGCTTTGCAAAACTGTGAGGTGTCCACGCGAGTCACCCTCAATTTCCGCGCCGAACCAGCGGGCCAGATACTCGGAAGCGTCGATTATCACACGACCTTGAACGCCACCGCCCGCACGGATAACTGGTTCAAGGTCGAGCACGACGACACTGAAGGCTGGATCTCCGCTCATTATGTCGATAAGGAGGGCGACTGCGGCTAGTTGCCGCCTGAATATAGGGGGGCATCAACAGGTGCCCCCTGCCTCAAATCTGCCCCGCTCGTTGCGCAATCGGCCTTAGAAATCTATACTTTTCAGCACTAACCGGCGCTGGCTAAGAAAGCGGCCGCAGATGTTGACGCTGAAAGAAGCCCTGCAACTCCCCATACTGGAGAACTCGCGCGTCGTCGCCGCCGGCGCTGCGCTTGAACGTCGGATACGCTGGGTGCACAACGTAGCCGTGTCGAATGCGGCCGATTGGCTGCACGGCGGAGAATTGGTGCTGACGACGGTCTACAACATGCCTGAGGGCCAAGCCGCCCAATGCGAATTCATACGTCAGTTGGCGGATCGCGGCATTGTTGGCCTGGTGATCACAATCGGTATGCTGGTGGATGAGATTCCGGATTACATGCGCGCTATCGGCGATGAGCTCGGCTTGCCTCTGATTGAGCTGCCCTATCAGACCCGCTTCGTGGATATCGCCAAGGTCATCAACGAGCGGATCGCCGAAGAGAATCTGGACACCATCAGCCGCGCGCTTTCTATTCAACATCGGCTATCACGCCTGGTGCTGGAAGGCGGCGGCTTCCCTGAGCTGGCGTATATGCTCGCTGCTCAAGTCAGCCATTCCATCAGCATCGAAAATGATCGCTTTGAGGCGATCGCCAACCGAAATATCGCGGCGGTGGATTCGGCGCGGCGCTACACGATTCGTCACGGACGCACAAATCCAAAGTTGATTGACGCGCTGGAGGTCGAGTACCTGCCCAAGATCCGCGAGACTCTGCGGCCGGTGCAACTGCCAGTGATGCCCGGACTCGGTCTGGAGATGGAGCGCTTGCTGGCGCCGATCGTTGTTCATGGCGAAATCTACGGCTATATGTGGATCATCGCCGATGTCCACGCGCTAACGCCCATCGACATGATGGCCATCGAAATCGGAGCGACCGTCGCCGCTTTGCTCATGCTCTATCAGGAGTCGCTGCAAACCGCCGAGGCGACCCTAAAGGGCAGCTTGATGGCGCAGCTCATTGAAGGCACGGGCGGCGGCGAGACGATCATGCGCGATCAATCATTGCGCTACGGCATTGACCTGCGTCTGCCCTGGCGCATGCTACTGGTCAATATCAGCAACGGGCAGCCGCCCACTTCCACACGAGCTTATCGCCAGATTAACCAGCTTTTGAGCCGGAGTCAGCGACAGGCGGTGGCAGCCCAATTCGCCGGCCAAGTTGTCATCCTGGCGCAGGCCGACGAGTCGATCGAGGCCATGGCGCCTGCGCTGATCGAGCAACTGAACAAGGGCCAAGGCGGTGTGACGATCGCGGTCAGCAGTGAATTCGTCGGCATGGACCAGGTCGGCAAAGCGCATCAGCAGTGCAACGAAGCGCTGACGATTGGGCAACGCATCAATAGCCAAGATCCCGTGCACCGCTTTGACGATCTGGGATACATCCACACCCTGTTTCATGCTGGACCTGCCGGCCTGTCACAGAATGCCCATGTGCCGCTCTTGCGCCGGCTGCTGGACGAGCGTCAGGCGGATCTCTTCAACACCCTCGAGACATACCTGGACGCGGGGGGAAATAGCGTACAAACCGCCGAAGCGCTGCAAATCCACCGCAGCACACTGAATTATCGGCTGGCGCGCATCAAAGAAATTTGCGGCGTCGATCTTTCGGCGCCCGCCACCCGCCTCAACTTGCAGATCGCCCTGAAACTGATGCGCCTGTTTGACTATCTGGACTAAATCCCTGACTTGGCGACGGCGACGGCTATCGCCTGTGACTTGGTATGCGACAGGCTGATATCCCACTCCGTCAAGTCCAGCTCTTCGGCCAGCGCCCTGGCCTTGCCGTACAAAATGAGCCGTGGGCGGCGCCGCTCATCGTCTGTGCGAATCTCAACCTCGACCCAGCGGATATCGCCTATGCCGGTGCCGAGCGCCTTGGCCACGGCTTCTTTGGCGGCAAAACGCGCCGCAAGACGCTGCGGATTATCGGCGCAATCGGCGCGTTCGCCGGCGGTGAAAAAGCGCTTGAGGAAGCGCTCGCCCAAGCGGTCGATGCCGGCGGCGATGCGCTCGCATTCGATCATATCAACACCGCAGCGTATCAGAAGCCGCCTCCATCTTGTCGCGCTTACGCGACATACTCATCCAGCGATACTACCCCTGACCAGACGGCGATTCAATAGCAGCGCAGCCCGTACCAGCGCCAGACGAGCGCGCCGCCCAGCGTAGGGCGAAATTATGCTATCGTTCGAGAAAGTCAATGACGCGGCTTGGAGTTGGTCATGCGCATCAAGACAATTTCTCTTCAATTATCGCTCTGTCTATTTCTGCACTTCATGCTTCTGGCGCCGTCCGCAGCGCTGGCCAGAGATATCCGCGTCGATGACGAATGCAGTCTGCATGAGGCCATCATCACGTTGATCACAGAAGCTTCTACCGGCGGCTGCCATATGCCTACCTGGGGCAATGCCACCATAAAGTTGCAGCGAGATATTACGCTGTCCGAGCCGCTTCCCGAAATCACGGCTGACTTAACGATAGAAGGCTTCGGACACAAAATCAGCGGAGACAAGCTGCATCAGGTGTTCACTGTCTACAATTCTGATCTGACGATCAGCGACCTGACCATTGTCGACGGTTTCAGCGCCGAGCACGGCGGCGCAATACAGATCCACAGCGATGAGCTGAAGCTGAGCAATAGCAGCATAGGCAGGAGCGTAGCCATCGACAAAGGCGGCGCGATCTATGTCTGGCGAACTGCTACAACAATCGTGGACAGCCAAGTCGAGCGAAGCTTTGCCAGAGAAGACGCGGGCGGCATATTGGCCGTTGATACGAACCTTGAAATAAGACATAGCGCGGTTCATGCCAATAGAGCCTTAGAGCAAGGCGGCGGATTAGTCTTGGCAAGGGTTGACGCAATGATCCTCGACACGACCGTATCCGATAATCTTGCTGGGTGACCTAACGCCGTTTTTCGGCCAGGCGTCTAGCCCAAGCAAGCCCACCGTGTTCCGCTAGCGCGTTTCGACGATGTCTGCCAAAATGGATTCGTCGATTCTATCATGCGAACCGAGGCATTGATGACCACTCGTTTGAGATTGTTGCTCTTTGTTTTCATCATTGCGATCATAGCCAGCGCCTGCCATAGTTCTGAGCCGACTGTGCCTGAGCCGACGCCGTGCAGTGGCAGCGCGTGACGTTTTTCCCTGACAGGCTGAAACCGGGCTTTGCCATGAATATCCCGGCCGATTGGCGCTATGAGGGTGGCGAAACCGGCATCATCATTTTTAACTATCCGCGCCTGTTGCAGCTGGAAAGTGACAGCGCCCAAATGCCAAGCGGTTCTGTCATCGCCAATCTCTCGATACTATCGGCCGTGGACGTCCAGATGATCGGCGCGCGCAATGCCGCCAGCATACTCGATGCCTTCGTCGGCGCTTCGTCTGATGACGCGCTGGGACCCAATTACGAAACGGCGGAGACTGTCACGATCAATGGCAGAAATAGCGAGCAATCTTACGGCAGCATCGACGGCAGCGACAGCCTGCTATTGGCGCTGGGCCTGTCGGGCAATTATGTCATGGCGATCATTGTCGCGCCGGAAGGCGAGTTGCAGCAGGAATCCGTCTTGCTGAGCAAGATTTTCGAGACGATCGAATTACGGCTGGCGGCCTAAGGCTTCAACCCTGGCGCTCTTGATATTGCGCAATTGAATATCGAGCCCGGCTTAAGCTGTTTCAATCACGAATTTACTTTCAAGCAGGAAATACAGGGCAGCAAATGGCCAGCCTAAGTTTTCGTTTGAGGCAGACCTATTGGAAGTTGGTCGCGCCGAGCCAAATCAAGCGCTACCTCTCGAACGCGCCGGCGCCGAAGTTGCAGATCGGCAGCGGGCACAATCTTCTGAGCGGCTGGCTGAATACAACGCTCTATCCATTCGAGCCGGGCGCAGTATTTCTGGATGCCTGCCGCCCGTTTCCCATTCCTACTGACGCCTTGCAATATATTTTCAGCGAACACGTCATCGAGCATCTCGAATTTGAAGAGGCGGCGTCAATGCTGCGCGAGTGCTTTCGTAGGCTCAAAGCCGGCGGACGCATCAGGCTGGCGACGCCTGACCTGGCGCAAATAGTCTCGCTTTACTCTCAGCCGGAGGGGGAAGCGCAACAGCAGTATATCAACTGGATTATGGATACATTTCGCCCGCAGATCGGCGAATTCAGCCCGGCGCACACCATCAATCAATCATTTCACGGCTGGCGTCACAAGTTTATCTACGACGAGCCAACCTTGAGACAAGCGTTGGCCGCCGCCGGCTTCCGCGATATTCAGCGCCTTGAGCCGGGCATCAGCGACGACGACAGTCTTCGCGGAATTGAGCAGCACGGGAACTACGTCGGCAACGAACTTGCGATGCGCTACGAAACGATGGTCTTCGAGGCGAAAAAGCCATAGCCGCGCGCTGGGGGAGTGGTGAATACTGTTGACATGAAAACTTCGACCTTGCCATCCAAAAACCTCTGTGCCCTCTGTGTCTCTGTGGTGAATCCCCCCTTATGGAATCCGGGATATGTCCTGTGTCTTTGAAAGTCACCACTCCCGAAGTGTCCGCGCCACAACCAAAGGGCGGAAATGCCCCGCGGCCGGAATTACCCGTGCAAATTTCGCCTGTCTTCGGCTAACATACTGAATTTGATGCAAGTGATTGAGGGTGTGCGTCTATGCCAGTTTATACATATCGCCGTGAGGACGGCACAACTTTCGATTATCGCCAGAAATTCCTTGACAGTCCGCTCGAGCAATGCCCGGCGACAGGACAGGTGGTCAATCGTGTCATCCAGCCCGCCGGCATCATCTTCAAAGGCAGCGGCTTCTACGTAAACGACAACAACAAGGTGAATAATCCAGCCAAGCCGGCCGCCAGCAGCGAAAACGGCAAACCGGCCGCGGCGACAGAAAAGACCGACGCCAAGACCGAAACCAAAACAGAGAGCAAAAGTGAAAAGCGTGAAGCGGCGTCTGCGCCAAAATAGCGGACCGCCACGCGCCTATCTGCAACCGGGAAACCAAGCATGAGATACTATTTTGTACGGCATGGCATCGCCGAAGACATGGCGGCCAGCGACTTCGACCGCGAATTGACCTCGCGTGGCAGGCGGCGCGTAGCCAGATCTGCCCAAGTAATGAAGCGCCTGAACTTGCAACCGGCGCGGATTTTCAGCAGCCCGCGCCTACGGGCGCGCCAAACAGCAGAGCTTATCGGCGCTGCGCTTGACATTCCTGTCAGTATTGTTGAAACGCTCGACTTCGGTTTCGACCTAAGCGGCATTGAGCGCTTGACCCGCGACATGCACTTCGATGACGAGCTGATGTTCGTTGGCCACAATCCCGATATGAGCGAGGTAGTTCACGAACTGACGGGCGTCGATCTGTCTATGAAGAAGGGCGGCATGGCGCGGGTCGATGTCCTGGGCAGCAACGCCCGTCACGGCGAGCTCCTATGGCTGATCGCGCCAAAGGTGTTTGACGCCTTGAGCAAATCCCACGCGCCGGCGCTAACGAATGCAGTGCCCACGGAGACTCCGCCGCGGAAACTGCCACAGACTGTCGCGCCTTTGCACGATTTAATCCGAAATCGCTGGAGTCCTGTCGGCTTCGACCGGGACCGATGCATCGAAGGCGCGAAACTGCTCAGCATATTGGAGGCGGGGCGCTGGGCGGCTTCGTCCAGCAATTTGCAGCCTTGGCGCTTTATCGTCGCGCCAAAAGAGAATCAGCCTGAATTCCAGAAACTACTATCGACTTTGGCAGTGGGCAATCAGACCTGGGCACAACATGCGGCTGTCTTGATGATCGCGGTCGCCCACAAGTTTCGCGGGCCGGATGTTATCAATCGCCACGCCGGGCATGATCTCGGACAAGCGATTGCTCAGATGGCGCTGCAGGCCTTGGATCAGGACATCTATACGCATCAGATGGGCGGATTCTCCCCAGACAAGGCGCGCGAGCTCTATCAGATCCCGGGCGAGTTTGAACCCTACACCGCCATCGCCATGGGTTATCGTACGTCCGATCTCGATCATCTCAGCGATATGCACCGGGGGCGAGAATCCGCTCAACGGGAGCGGCAGAACTTGAGCGAGATGGTATTCAACGGCAGTTGGGCTGAGACGGCGGATTTCCTCGAGTAAGCGACCGTTTCGGGCTGCGCAGGCTGCATATGAATTCATTGGCGAAGCACCTCAAACGGCCACATTGCCGGCGTAATTTTGATATCATCACAGAATCACATAAACAGACTCCGCGTCGATAAGATTGATGCCGGCGGGTAAAGCGCCCGGACGAGCAGGTCTTGTAGTCGCAACTATGGGGACTAAGCAGGCGGTGGCGCTGTTGTAAACTTCTGCCGCGGAGAGGCGATCATGGACGATCTGAAACAGGGTGGCATCGCAGTCATCGATTTCGGCTCGCAATACACACAATTGATCGCGCGCCGCATCCGCGAGCTCGGCGTTTATTCCCAAGTGTTTTCTCACGACGGCAGCCAAAGCCATGTCAATCTGCATAATCCGGCCGGCTACATCCTGTCGGGCGGACCGGCCAGCGTCTATGACAGCGATGCGCCTCGGCAGCCGACATTTGTCATCGAAAGTCAGAAGCCGGTATTAGGCATCTGCTATGGAATGCAACTCTTGACAGCGGCTTGCGGCGGCACGGTCGCCCCGGCCAATTCGCGCGAATACGGACCAGCGACAATCACGCACAGAGCGCATAGTCCGCTGTTCGACGGGCTGGCATCCGAGTTGCAAGTCTGGATGTCTCACGGCGATCGCATTGAGACCCTGCCTTCGGGTTTCCGCGCGCTGGCGGAATCGGACAATTCGCCTTATGCCGCCATCGGCGACCTGACGCGCAACTGTTACGGCGTTCAATTCCACCCCGAGGTGCAGCACAGTCCGCAGGGACAGACGATATTGAGCAACTTTCTCTTTGGCATTTGTCACTGCGAAAGCAAGTGGACCGCGGAAGCCTTTATAGATGACGCAGTCTATCGGATTCGCGCCCAAGTCAAGGACGAGCAGGTTTTGCTAGCCTTAAGCGGCGGTGTAGATTCGGCGGTGGCGGGCGCCCTGCTCCACCGCGCCATAGGTGATCAGCTTGCCTGTATCTTCGTTGACCATGGCTTGCTGCGAAAAAATGAAGCGGCGCAAGTCGTGCAAGTCTTCCAACATGAACAGGGCATGAATGTCATCGCGGTTAATGCAGTCGAGACATTTCTGAGCGCTCTGCAGGGCGTGACTGAGCCGGAAGCCAAGCGAAAAGTCATCGGCAAATTGTTCGTAGATGTCTTCAGCGAAGAGGCGCGTCGCCTGCTTGGCGTCCGCTTTTTGGCGCAAGGCACGATTTATCCGGATGTCATCGAAAGCGCCGCCGATAGCAAGACTGCGAAGACCATCAAATCGCATCACAATGTTGGTGGTTTGCCGGACGATCTGCATTTTGAACTGGTTGAACCGCTGCGCGACTGCTTCAAGGATGAAGTACGCAAGATCGGCGCGGCGCTTGGACTGCCGGACGATATCGTATGGCGACAGCCCTTCCCTGGTCCCGGCTTGGCGATTCGCTGCCTGGGAGAATTGAGCTGGGAGCGGCTGGAAAAGCTGCGGGCGGCCGATGCCGTATTCACGGATGAGTTGGATGCCGCTGGCATGCTGCGCAAAGGCACGGCCCAGAGTTTCGCCGTATTGCTGCCGGTGAAGAGCGTCGGCGTCATGGGCGACAAGCGAAGTTATGAGGAAGTCCTGGTCTTGCGCGCTGTGACCACTGATGATTTCATGACGGCCGACTGGGCGCGCTTGCCTTACGATCTGTTGGCGAGGGTCAGCGCGCGCATCGTCAACGAAGTCGCTGGCATCAACCGCGTCGCGTATGATATAACCAGCAAACCGCCCGGTACCATCGAGTGGGAATGAGTCAATGATCTCGCTCGAGAACAGGCGCGCCTCTTAATTGACTTATAGAGAATTGCGACGCTTGGGGAGGACCTATGCCAGCAGCCTACGTGTTAATTCAACTGAATATGTCGGTCGATTTTGCCGATACGCTGCGAGATATCCGCGCCATAGCTGGTGTCCGGCGAGCCGATCTGGTCGTCGGACCCGATGACTGTATCACCTTCGCCCAAGCGGAAGACATCTCACAATTGATGAATACCATACGCGACAACCGCAGCGTGGATGGCGTCGGCAAAAGCGACACCCGTTCAATTGCCGAGATGTAGCCACTTGAGCGCTTCACAGCGAATCGACCTTTGCGTCTCTTTCTTGCTCCTGCTCGCCGGCGTGTTGACAGCCTGCTCATCGCTGGCGCCTGCCACCGCGCCGCCACAATTGCGGCAGACGCCAGGCGCTTACATCGTTATCACAAATGGTCATGTCAATACCGGCCGTTACCGATTGGACTATCCCGCCTCCTGGAAATTGGTCAAACAGTCCGCTGCTGATGCCGCTTTCCTGCAGCTGGATCTGATTTCGCCGGATGGCGGAAAGGTATCCTTGCTTGACATTGACACGGCCGGCGCCGCTGTCGATCGCGTCATACCATTGGCTGAGGGAAACTATCTTCAAGTAATTGTCGAACCGGCCGACGAAACCGACGCCGCCTTCGCCTCACAAGTTGAGCAACTCGTGAATTCAATCCGAAAATAAGCCTCAGAATTCGTGAAGGCCATAAGCCGTCGTTGACGCGAACGAGCGATGTGAAAGGCGAGATCCTGCCAAAATCCAACAGTAAACTTCCATATATTCCAGAAAATACAATTGATAATTACAAAGTGCAGCTAATAATTACAAGGTTAGATTGAAGCTTGCAAAGTATAACATTCATGCTAAGCTTCGGCACAGTCATTTGCCATTCCAACTTAATTTGTGTCTTTGCGAGCGCATTTGGAAGTTTGACCTGGCGCAAACAGAATCCGGCCAAATTGAGGCAGCCTGGCTTATACGCAAGTATGCGCGCGTTTCATCCGGGCATTGGTCTGCAAACAGGATGTGATCGCCACTTATATTCGGAGGAAACTTGTTCTTGGTTGTTGCATAATTAGTAAGTCTTGTTATTAAAGTGTGCTGAGAACAAGCCGCATCAGTAAATTCGTCATAATTGTCACATATCTTAATTTTCTAAGCGGGCGCTTTTTTTGAGCAAGCAACACTGAAATGAGGCGTAGGAGCGGGAAAAAATGGCGGATAAGATTCTAATAATAGACGATGAAAAACCAACAGTAGAGTTGATTTCTTCACTATTGAAGAGGCGCGGCTTCGAGGTATTCGAAGCGTATTGCGCTCAAGGCGGCTTGCGCCAGGCATATAGCAACCAACCGGATTTGGTCTTGCTGGATGTCATCTTGCCGGACAAGGACGGTTGGGAAATGTGCCGGCAGCTGCGCGAAATGTCGGACATGCCGATCATTTTCTTAAGCGCGCGAAAAGACAAAAGCGATATTATCAGAGGTTTGGACATGGGGGCCGACGATTACGTCACCAAGCCTTTTGACGATGATGAATTGGTAGCGCGGATTCACGCGCGGCTGCGGCGCTCGCCACGTACAAGTTTGAGTGAAGAACTGGTTTTCAATCATGGTGACTTCCGCATCAACTTTATGAATCGCGAAGTTTGGATTAGAAAGAGCCTCAAGCATTTGACGCCGAAGGAATTCAACTTGCTGGCAGTCTTGGTGCGCAATGCCGGGCGGGTTGTCACCCGGACGGAACTTGTGACCGAAGCCTGGGGCGAAGAATATAGTGATGCCATTGACAGCCTCAAACTGTATATCCACTACCTGCGGCAAAAGCTCGAAGTCAATCCGCAGCAACCGGAATATATTCTCACATCGCGCGGGGTCGGCTATCGTTTCGTCAAACGATGATTCGGCTCAACGCAGCAGAGACCGCAGCAGAATATCGGTATCGTTCGCCATCGATTCAAAATTGAATCTCGCCAAACCCGCTCTGCTGTTGGCGGATAGTTCGTCGCGCCGCTCAATCAGCTGGCTGATGCCCTGACGCAGCGCCGCGATATCGACGTGTGGCGCCAATATGCCGTTGACCCCGTGCTGCACGACCTCCCCGTTGCCGCCTATGTCGCTGGCGAGGACAGGCGTGCCCAAATGCAAACTCTCCAGCAGGGTATGCGAAAGCCCTTCGTAGCCGCTGTAGAGCGCCAGTCCGTCAGCGGCGACCATAAGGCGATGCGCCTTTTCCGGCTCCAACCAGCCGGTGAATCGGATGCGACTGCCCAGAGGCAGCGCCAGGCTTTCAAGCCGCCTTCTATCAGGACCATCACCAACGATGACCAAAAGCAAATCCGGCATGTCCGCCATGGCCTTGATCAAGTGATCGATGCCTTTCCAGGGCTGGAGGCGCGCAACCGTTATCAACGTTGGTTGATCGCGCCAGTTCAGTTCGGCGCGGAGTTCCGCGCGAGTCGCTTGGGGCGGCGGCGGAAGCGGCAGCGCATTGGGAATGACATGGATTTTCGCGGCGTCAATGCCCCAGGACATCACCATCCGCCGCAGGTACTGGCTCGGTACAATCACCGCGTCCATGCTCGCCACTTGCCGCGACCGCGATTGCTTCTGCCAGCGCGTACGCGCATCGCCGCGCAGCTGCTGAAAAGCGTCTATGCTCATGTCGGGCGGAATCCAACGTTTGCGGATGCAGCGCTCCCAAGCTTGATCGCCGACGATCTTGATGACGCGCGGCATTTCACGCCCGCTCCAAAGCGGCAGGTCGATCGTCTGGGCGTAGACCAAATCGGCCCATGCCAGCTCCTGGCGGGCGGCAAGTCCATACCTGGTTAGACGCAGCGGGTATACCTGGCGAGCGATGCCTGTCACCGTATAGGGATAATCCGCTGGCTGAGGATCGCCGTAGGTCACAACGCGCAGCTGCCAGCCCATATCTTGCAGCGCGGGCAGAATCGCTCGCAGATAAGTGGCCGGCCCGCCGGACTCAGGATGAAAGATTCCGCTAGCCACAAATAGCTTCGGCACATGAGTCTCCCGCTAGATGCGCCGGCCGCGGATGAGAATATGGCGGTTGACGAAGGTAGCCGAATCGCTGCCCCAATCTTGCGGATCCAGCCACTCGCGGGCGATCAGCGGCGCCTCGCGCATCAACTGAATCAAAGCGGCGATGGTCGAATCATCATTGCCCTGACGCTGTACCCAGGGCAGGAAATCATGACGCTTGACATACTGCTCGCTGTATTCGACAGCGATGCCCGCCCGCGCGCACATAGCCTGCCATTCGTCAGCGTTGAAGGCGCGGTTGTGGCTGGGATCACGCAGGCGCTCGAAGGCATCGACATATCGCGCCGCCTCGGCATCGTCCGGCAGTACCTGATCTTGCAAGATCAACATGCCGCCCTGCTTCAATACTCGAGCGCATTCGCGCAAGAAGCGCTGCGCATCGGGGAAATGATGCGGCGCAATGCGACAGGTAAGCAGATCAAACTGCTCATCGTCAAAGGGCAGGTTTTCCGCGTCTGCGCCCTTGAAGCTCACATTGGCGACGCCTTGCTGTACAACGATGAATTGCCTCGCCTTTTGCAACATGCGGGGCGTGAGATCGCTGGCCACCACATGAGCGACGTGGGGCGCGAACTTTAGCGCGGTGTGGCCGCCGCCGGTGGCAATATCGAGCGCCTGCCAATGGGGCTGTGGCTGGGCGATCGCCAGCAGCCGGTCGAGGTCGGAGCCTTTGGCGTGTGTTTCGCTGGTGACGTAGCCGTCGGCGAATCGCGTGTAGCGCGCTCGTGAAAGCGACTTGGAATCCACTTGATTGGGCATAAAGCGACCTCAACCTAAATACGACATTTCGCGCAACTTATCTTACCCGACGCTGCCTGGCAGGATAGCCTGAGAGCCGACAGGGAGTGGTTAACACCGCGGATATAGTCCACTTAGCAAACACGGCACATATTTTTTCGCCACAGAGGACACAGAGGACACAGAGTTATATTGTTTGGTTGGCGAATTTATCGTGTAGTTGGAATTTACCACTCCCGCCGACAGCGCCGGTGGGCTGCCGCGAGGTCCAGCGCATGCAGGAAACGGCAGCAAATGGCAGCAAACGGCAGCAAACGGCGGGAAAATGACATGAAAATGACATGAAAATACGGCACTGTATCGGTACTGTATGGATATAGTAATGTTTTTCGCTCGAATTGAGCAATTATGGTGTCTGTTGGGCTGATTTTCGGCCGGAGAGTATGAGACGAGCTGGATGCGCATAAGCCTCAGTATGGCGGATTTCGATGCGGAAGTGGAGACCAAGCGGTCGCGTTTGCCCAGATCATTGCCGGCTCTGCGTGTCTGGCGGAGGACACTTTGGCTAGAATGGCGCGGCAGCATTTGCATTGCCATCAAGCGATTTGGAGAACTCACGGGAATCTGCTTGCGGGAGACGGTTCTAAAAGTCGACTTTATCTTCTACAGGGAGTGGTGAATTTCAAAGACACAGGACATATTCCGGATTCCATAAGGGGGATTCACCACAGAGACACAGAGGGCACAGAGGTTTTTGGATGGCAAGGTCGAAGTTGTTATATCAACAGTATTCACCACTCCCCTTTTACATACGGCTGGAATTTACTTTGGGCCGCGCTGGGCGAGCAGCAGCAACCTCGACACTGAAGAGCGCGGCAGGGTATCCCCTTTTGATTGCGGGGAGACATAATGTGCTCGGAATGCGATAGTTGTCCATCCGAACAGGTGACTGGCGTGACGGGCGCGGAAACGGCTGAACAGTCAAGCCAGAGGTGCTAGAATAGCCAGCATCTTATGATTGACCGAGACGAGCCAGCCGAGGTCCCGATGCCCAATACACGACTGATGCAAAAAGAAGACTTGCTTAACCTGCGCTTTCTGAACGGCGCCGCTTTATCTCCCGACGGCTGCCAAGCGGTTTACACCGTCAACAAGATGGACGCCGATGAGGATAAGGAATTCAGCGCCATATACTTGCTGGATCTCGGCTCGCGGGAAACACGCCAAATGACTAGCGGCCGGGCGAAAGACTCCAACGCTTGCTGGTCGCCCGACGGCAAGATGATAGCCTTCCTTTCCGACCGCGATGGCAAGACGCAGCTCTACCTGCTGCCTGTCGATGGCGGGGAAGCGCGTCAACTGACCAGCTTCGAGCGCGGCATCGGCGGCAGTCTGGCTTGGTCGCCTGATGGCAGCAAGATTGCCTTCAGCGCCAAGCCGGATACTGAAGCGCCTGACCTCTCGGCTGAGCCCTACCGCGTCGACCGTACCGTCTACCGCTTTGACGCCATCGGTTATCTCGATGATGCGGTCCAAGATGTTTACGTCTTCGATCTCGAGCGCGGAGAAGCAACCCGGCTGACCGACGATCGCAGGAACAACAGCAATCCGCGTTGGTCTCCCGCCGGGCATCGCATTCTCTACGACGCCAGTATGCGGGCCGACGCAGTCCGCGCGATGACGCCGGATCTGATGTCGGTTGATCTGGCCGGGATTCAGACGGAGCATTTGACCGGCTGGTCCAGTATCGCTGATGCCAATTACACGCCTGACGGTATGCGGATCGTCTTCGTCGGCCGGCCGGACGACGGCAAGCCGATCGGCACAAAATCAGATCTATATGTTTTGGACCTGGCAAGCGGCGACATTCAATGCCGCAGCAGCGGACTGGACGTTGGGGTTGGCGGTCGGCTGTCGATGGATATGCCGGTCGCCGGCTTGAGCGCCCAAAATGTGATGGTGAGCGACGATGGCAGCTGCGCCTTTTCTACCGCGCAGCGAGGCGGCACCGACCACATCCACCGCATTAGCCTGCGGGGCCCGGAGCAGTTCGAGGCGGTCACCAGAGGAGATTGCGCGGTCTATCCGCTGGATCGGCGCGGCGAACAATTGCTATTTGCTCGCACCAGCTTGAATGCGCCGCCCGACCTCTTCCTGTCCGATCTCGAGGGCAGCGACGAACGTCAACTAACGCAGCTGAATGCCGAGTTTCTGAGCGGCATAGACCTGCCACAGACAGAGCACATGACCTGGCTGAGCATCGACGGCGTCGAGGTCGAAGGTTGGTTCATGAAGCCGGCGCTCGGGCGGGCGCCCTACCCCACCATTCTTTATATCCATGGCGGGCCGCATGCCGCTTACGGCTATGGTTTTCATTTCGATTTTCAGATGCTGGCCGGCGCCGGCTACGGTGTGCTCTTCCTCAATCACCGCGCGTCGACAGGCTATGGCGACAGCTTCTCCACCGCGATCAAGGGGGATTGGGGCAATCTGGATTATCAGGATTTGATGACCGGCGTCGACCAGGCAATTGCAATGGGCTTGGCCGATGGCGATCGGCTGGGCGTCTGCGGGACCTCCGGCGGCGGCAATCTCTCTTGCTGGATCATCGGGCAGACGGAGCACTTCAAAGCAGCCATCCCGCAGAATCCGGTCACGAATTGGCGCAGCTTCTATGGCACGAGCGATATAGGCATCTTCTTCGGCGTCGAGCAGATGGGCGGCCATCCACACGAGATTCCGCAGGTATACGAGAAGTGCTCGCCGATCACTTACGCGCATCGCTGCACGACACCTACCTTGATGGTGCAGAGCGAGCTGGACTGGCGCTGCCCGGCTGAGCAGTCCGAACAGTTCTACACAGTGCTCAAGGCGAACGGCTGCGTTGTTGAGATGCTGCGCCAGCCGGGAGGCTCGCACGGCGCTTCGATAAACGGGGCGGTCGCATTGCGGCGCGCGCATAACGACGCCATGCTGGACTGGTTCGCCCGTTACGCGCTGGGAGACTGAGTCGCTTGCCAGCGCAGTTTGGTCAGCAGTTGGCGATCAAGCTCGGCGAGGCGCTCCGGACCTAGGCGCTGCAGTTCGCTGCGAACGGCATAGGAGTCTCGGCGGAGTCGCGCCACGTCTATACCCTGACAAGTATCAGGCAGCGGATAAAGCCACTGCACACTGCGCTGCAGCATTTTGAGCGCGCCGCGGTAGTTGCCGCGTTCGATCTGATAATAGGCGACGCCCACCTGCAGGATGGCGCGGTACAAGTCCCGCACCGGCCCGGCCGTCTCCATCCACTGCGCTTCAAACATGTCATGCTGCCGGTAGAATTCGCCCTGATTGAAAAGCCTTGCCCCTTCGACAGCCATTGGCGGCAGCGCCTCTTCGCATTCGCAGTCGAGCTGGGCCGAGGTGGCCTCGTCAGGCACACGCGCCAGCTCTTTGACTAGCGTACTGACTTGAGCATAAAGTTCGGCCCAGCTCAAAGCGAGGTCGGCGCCATTCAGAATGGATTCAGCACAAATCTGAGCCTCATCACTTACGAGGCAGATGGGGATGCGACGAGTGGCAGCGCTGTTCTTGCACCTAAGAATCAGCGCCCGCCAATCCCTGTGCGAGGCATCGATAAAGAGCAACGCTGCCCGATTATCGACCAAAGTTGTGAAGAATTGTTGCGTCGAGTTTAACTTTATGGTATCGTATCCGTGGAGCAGGCGACGATACTGTGCGAAACTCTGGTTTGGGCTTACAAAGACAACAGCGGCTGGTCGCATCGCAACGATCGCAAATTATTTGTGCTAATCTTATATGATACGGCAATGTTGCGTTATTACATATGCCACAAATCATGTCGAAACAATCATTACGCTTCGTTCGATTCAAGATTGCTTGAATGTTCTATTAGTTCAGCCTGCGAATTACTTGACAGTCCGCTTGCTACGCCTATATAATGCAACATAGATAGATTATCGGTACATCATGATTTCTTGGCTAACAATCCACCAGTATGAAGGAGTAGCGTGAGCGCTACGCACAGCAGCTATCTCAATAAGCGACTCCTCCGAATAAATGTGGGGTTTCTATTGTCGGAAGGCCCCGGCAATGCAAGAGAAATCCCGATACAGTTTCTGCAACGGGTGCAGGTTGACGACGATCTATACTTATCATCTCTTACCGGAAATCTACTCCTGACCCGTACAAAAGAGGGTATCCTGGTACAGGGTACGTTAAGCGTCTCTCACGAACGGGAATGTGACCGCTGTTTGGACACATTTGATCATAAGTTTGGTTTGGATATGGCGGAGCTGTTTGCCTCGCCGCCAGATGTTAACAAAAGCGCGTTTTTTGTAGATAGCAATGGCGAGATTGATCTTGCCCCGCTGCTCCGGGAGGAGATAATCATTGAAGAAAGCTATCGAGCAGTCTGCCGCGACGACTGTTGCGGATTACACGCCGAGACCGGCGACAAGCTATGTTCGCGCCCAGAGTCGCAAGAAAATAGCAAGCATGAATCACGCGTCGGGACAGAAGTTGACCCGAGAATGGCAGTGTTGAAGCAATTGTTGCAGTAGCCAGGATTCATCGGACGCGCGTAAAACATGGGGTGTTGGCGCGTCCTGCACATTAGGGGTGTTGCAGTGAACGAGTTTGATAACAGGTACGAGACAGATATCGACCTGATGACATATCTTGAAGATGACAAGAGCGACAAGCCCAGTTTTGAATTCTTACTCGATGAGGGCGAATTGGACTTGTTGGATGAAAACTTTGAGGATGATGTCGGGCTGGAAGATGAAGAAGATGACCACGACCTCGGCGAGATAGCATCGAGCGATACGGTCGGTCTATATCTCAAAGAGATGGCGCGCGTCCCTCTGTTGACCACAGAGGAAGAAGTGCAGCTGGCGATGCGCCAGGAGGCGGGAGAACTCGCTTCGTCGCAATTGTCGCAAGCCCCTGACCATGAGCGCCGGGCCGAGTGGCAGTTTCTGATGCAGGACGGGCTGAACGCGCGCGATCACCTGATCAAGGCGAATACGCGGCTGGTAGTTTCCATTGCGAAGAAATACATGTCACGCGGCGTACCTTTCCTCGATCTGATTCAGGAAGGCAACCTGGGCTTGATGAAGGCGGTGGAAAAATTCGATTATCACCGCGGCTATCGGTTTAGCACCTACGCGACCTGGTGGATCCGCCAGACGATCACGCGGGCAATCGCCGACCAGGGCCGCACCATCCGCGTACCTGTCCACATGACGGACCGGATTCGGCAGCTCTACCGGGTGGCGCGCGACCTGGAGCAAGAGACGGGCTGCAAGCCTTCGATAGAAGAAATCGCCGAGGTTATGGAGTGCGAGCCGCGCAAGGTGCAGTGGATGCTGAAGGTGTCCTGGCGCCCTTTGAGCCTTGAGCACCCGGTCGGCAAAGACGACGACAGCGAGCTTGGCAACTTCATCGAGAGTGAGCTTGAGCCGAACCCTTCCGATAGCGCCTTCAGCAAAATGCTCAAAGAGCAAATCGAAGAACTGCTGAGCACCTTGACGCCGCGAGAAGCGCGTATCTTGCGCCTGCGCTTTGGCCTGCAAAATGGTCACTGCTATACCTTGGAAGAGGTCGGGCAGAAATTTGGCTTGACGCGCGAACGAATTCGCCAAATCGAAGGGCGAGCGCTGCGTCGCTTGCGTCATCCGCGCCGCAGTCGTAAATTGCGCGATTATCTCGATTAGTCAAGACTAAGTCGACGTGGTGAATTCTGTGGAAATCGAAACTCTTTCTTCACAGAGACACGAATGACACAAAGTAACGTTCTCCAGAATTGCTTTGCACTATCAGCAATTCCGTGAGCATTCTCGCTTACCCACGTTACGCTCCATAGCTGTATAGGGCGAGTCGAGCCGGTAGATATGCCTCAGCTTGTCCTGATAAAGCACAGCAACAGCGATCACAATCCTTTCCAGGCGGCCGCGGATTGGCCGCTTACGGCGGAAGGTGTGCGCCGCTGTCAGCCTTTGGCGCATCATATTGCGCCTTATCAAGCCAAGCGCTTGTATAGCAGTTCCATGCCCAAAGCGCTGCAAACGGCAGAGAGTGTTGCGCTGGAACTAGGCGATTTACCTATCAGCGAATGCCGCTTACTTGCCGAACACAGCCGACAATCCAACGCGCCCTACGGATCGCCCGCAGAATTTAATGCGCGGATGCAGCGATTGTTCGCCGCCCCGAATGAACTGGCCTTCGGCGACGAAACGGCAAAACAAGCCAGACATCGATTTCAGCGCGGCATCGAGACTATACTGGAAACCGCGAACAGCGCAGAAAACATCGTGGTCATCAGCCACGGGACCGTGATGGTATTATACGCCGCGCAATACAATAGCATTGATAGTTATCATCTTTGGCAGAGGCTCAAAATGCCGTCCTTGATGGCGCTGGATTTGCCGGACTTTCGCATCAGCAAAGTGATTGAGGACGCCGGAATCGTTTAACTTCTGATGGCGGCAAGCAGCTCGAGCTCCTTTTCGGGCGGCAGGTCAGCCGGCTTGGGCGTATCCGCCGGCAATGTTCGCGCCCATTCCCAGGTGTCGCGTATCGTCTGCTCCGGCGGACGGAAGCTCAAGCCATCACGCAGCGCCTTGTCGTTATTGAAAGTCATGAAACTTTCCGCCAGCTTTCGGTTGACCCAGAGCGGCAATTCCATGAATTCGCCCACATCGTTGTTTTGCAGGACGGCGTCGCTGACGTGGTGGAAATGGACATCGCTGCCCAAGGTATCTTTCGCCAGCGAAAGCAGTTCGCCGAAGGTGATGCGCCGGGCTGGGCCGCAGACGTTGTAGGTTTCGCAAGCGCGCGCCTCCACCTGCCGCAACGTGAAAGCAGCTAAGTCACGCACATCAATGAATTGGACCGGCTGCCTGGCCGGTGGCGCAATGGCATGTCCACCTTTGGCAGCGCGAGTCACCCAGTAGGTGAAGCGGTTGGTCGGGTCGCGCGGGCCAACGATCAGGCCCGAGCGGATCATCAGGTTGCGGCGCGGAAATGCCGCCTGCACGGCCGCCTCGCAGCGGGCTTTCAATGGTCCATAGGTTTCATTCGTCATGTCTTCGGCCGACTCATCCGCCAGCGACATGACTACGGCAGATTCGTCACGGTCGGCGGCGCCAAGCATTGGGTAGACGGACAAGGTCGAGATAAAGCAGTATTGCTCGACCGAGTCGCGCAGCGCTTGCGCCGAGAGCTGGACCAGACGCGGCAGATAACCGCAGGTGTCGATAACCGCATCCCAGGATCGCCCGGATAGCAGATGCAGATCGGTCTCGCGATCGCCGATGATCGTCTCGGCATCGACTCTGAAATCCGGCTGGCTCCGTCCGCGGTTGAATAGCGCGACGCGATGTCCCTTCGCCAGCGCTTCAGCGACCAGCGCCGGTCCCACAAAATTCGTCCCGCCGATAATGAGTAGGTTCATGTCTCTGCTGCGAGCCTCTATCGTTTGCTATTTGCTTCCAGCTATCGTTGCGCACGCGCCGAAAAGCGCACTCTCAACGATGACGCCGATTGCCATGCGACTATCATACCCTACAGCCGGGAGTGGTGAATTTCAAAGACACAGGACATATTCCGGATTCCATAAAGGGGATTCACCACAGAGACACAGAGGGCACAGAGGTCTTTGGATGGCAAGGTCGAAGTTGTTATATCAACAGTATTCACCACTCCCTTCAGCCCAGGCAGCGTGTCCGCTTTGTTTTCTATGCTAAAATCGCCACTATGGACTGGAAGAACATCCACTTGAGAACCGTCGCCATCTTGTCGGGCTTCGTGCTGCTATTGCTGGCCTGCAACCTCGGCGCCAGCGACAATGCCCCGCCGACCCTGGCGCCCCTGCCGACATTCACGCCGCGCGCAACACTGGGATACGCGGCCTCGCGACCGGTCGTGATCTCGGAATTCGATGTGACAGCCGCGCCGCCGAGCGAAAACATCTTGCCGGCCCTGCTGGACCAGATCGAATCCGACCGGCTGATGTCCCATATCCGCAGCCTGCAAGGCTTCCGCACAAGGCATATCGGTTCGTCGGCAGTGTCACCGAGAGAAGGCATCAGCGCGGCGCGGAAGTATATCAAGGACCAACTGGAAATCTTCAGCGCGGCTTCCAGCGGCAATCTATACACTTTTGAACAAGGCTTTGAAGCCTTCGTCACGCCGGACGACAAGTCGACGCAATACAACATCGTCGGCGCCATCAGCGGCACAGAGGTCAATGCCGGCACCATCATCATAGGCGCGCATTACGACAGCGTCGGCTCACCCATACAAGATGGCGGGGTATATGCACCGGGCGCCAACGACAATGGCTCGGGTGTGGCGGCTCTGCTGGAACTGGCGCGCATCATGAGTATCGCGCAGTACCGAGCCACTGTAATGTTTGTCTTCTTCTCGGCTGAGGAATTCAATCGACAGGGCAGCATCAACTTCGCTGTCTGGGTACGCGAAAAGAATATCGATGTGCTGGGCATGATCAACGTAGACACAATCGGAAATGTGCACGACCAGAACGGCAATCGAAACGATCGGCAAATCCGAGTATTTTCCGCCGGCCCCAACGACACATCCGTTTCGCGTAAGATGGCGCGCGAAGCCAATTTCCTGGCTTACAATTACAGTCTCAATCTGGACTTGCGCGTACAGGACGAGATCGACCGGGAAAACCGCTATGGCGACCATTTCTCATTCAGCGAATTGGGCTATCCCGCGATCCGCCTCATCAATGCCTACGAAGAGAAACGCAACGCCGACCCGACCGATACCATTGAGTTCATAGAGCCGGAATACCTGCGCCAGGCATCCCAGGCAATCCTGGCAATCTTACATTCCCTGGCCGATGGACCGCGACCGCCTGCTAATATCGTCCTGCGGAATCGCAATGACAGCAAACGCGAATTGGTCTGGGAGCCAGTGGCGGGCGCCGCCAGCTATATTATCGCGCTGCGCCCGCGCAATTCGCTTATCTATCAGCAGTTCGCCTTTGAAGAGACCAAGCTGGCTTGGGATGGCTTCACCGATTATGCCGGCATCGCTATCGCCGCCAAAGACGAGCGCGGCGTGATCGGTCCCTTATCCCGAGAGATCATTCCGCGCTAGGATCGGCCCGACTTGAAGCGGAATCCTGTGACCCAAGCCGAAGAAGGTGTTATGCGCGTCGCCCACATCATCAAGGTCACCCGCATTAGCGGCGCAGAAGGCCATCTGCTGGTTCTGCTGGCGGGCCTGCGCCAGCGTGGCATCGACGCCCGCTTGATTATCCTGGTCGAACGAAACAAGCCGATGGATGACATGGCAGTCGAGGCGGAGAAGCGCGATATTCCCGTGGCGCGGCTGATCATCGGCCGAGACTATGACTTGCCGCTGCTCTTCCGTCTCAGAGGCGCCTTACGCGCCATGCAGCCCGACATCGTGCATACGCACCTCATTCACGCGGATGTCTACGGCTTTTTGGCAGCGAAATCAGCAGGTGTGCGACGCGTCGTCAGCAGCCGACATAATGACGATCAATTCCGCTATCGGCCGCGTTGGCGTCGCATCAACCGCTGGCTCTGGGGCAAGATTGACGCCGGCATCGCCATTTCTCACGCGATCAAGCAGTTCACAATCGATATTGAAGGCGCTCCCGCCAACATAGTCAGCGTCATCCACTACGGCCTGGAATACCCCTGGCTCAGCGATGGCGAAATCGAAAGCGTCCGCCTGGAGCTGCGCGCTGAGCTGGGCCTGGAAGCGGATGCCCAAGTGCTGGGCATGGTCTGCCGCCTGACCGAGCAGAAAGGCATTCCCTACGCCTTGGAGTCATTGCGGCGGATCCGTGCCGACTTCCCGCTAGCCCATCTCGTGATTGCCGGCGACGGCGAAAAAGCTGCTGAGTCGCGGCGTCTGGCATCGGCGCTGGGCATCGCCGATCGTGTGCATTGGCTGGGCTGGCGCGTGGACGCGGCTGAGCTGATGGCGGCCTTCGATGTGCTGTTGGTTCCGAGCCTCTGGGAAGGCTTTGGCTTGGTCCTGCTGGAAGCCATGGCGCGCCGCGTACCCGTGATAGCCAGCCGCGTCAGCGCGATTCCCGAAGTCGTTCTGGACGGCGAGACCGGCATTCTGATCGAGCCTCGCGATGTTGATGGGCTGGTTCAGGCGCTCAGGCGCTTGCTCATGGACCGGGCGCTGCGCAAGTACATGGGATTGCTGGGCGCCGCGCGGCTTGAGGAGCGCTTCAGCGTAGAGCGCATGCTGGACGGGACTATCGCCGTCTATGAAAAGCTGCAAAAGGCCTAGACGTGTGGCACGGGCGTATGGTGGCTGATTTCGTAATTTGTGCTCGCCAGGTCGTCGTAACCCAGGTCGCGCAGACGGCGCTTGCCGCACATGCGGGCGAACTCGCTCATTTGCTCGCGCACCGCCTCGAAGAAATTCACCAGACGCTGCGCTGACGACTCGACATCAAATCGTTCTCTCAAATCCCTGCGCTGCGTGGCGATGCCCACCGGGCAGTTGTTGCTGCTGCAAGCGCGATACTGCTGGCAGCCGATCGCAATCATCGCCGCAGTCGCCAGCGCGACCGCGTCAGCGCCGGTGCGGAATCCGCCGGTCACGATAAGACTGATATCGCCGTGGCCGTTGTCGTCAAGCCAGCGGCGCGCGCGGGATGGCGAAGACAGTCGGCGCGCAGATATTGTCTTTGACATGCTTGCCGGCCGCGCCCGTGCCACCCGCTCGACCATCCAGCGTGATCCAGTCGATATCCAGCTGCACAGCGGCGGCTACGTCAGCCTCGATGCGGCTGGCGGCGAATTTGACGATGTTTTCTTCGGACCAGCCGAAATAGCCCGATGCCATTTCGAAGATGTATTGCCCGGCGGCCTCGGGGAGTGGTTAACATCGCGGATATAGTCCACTTAGCAAACACGGCACAGATTTTTTCGACACAGAGGGCACAGAGGGCACAGAGTTATATTGTTTGGTTGGCGAATTTATCGTGTAGTTGGAATTTACCACTCCCGACTTATGCTTAACTTGCCAGATGTCGCGCTCGCTATCATAATCGACGGGTAAGCTGGTCACCCACGGCTTTTGACGTGTCCAGCAGGATGGGGCATTCCATGACGCAGAAGACAGAATGGCACCGAGTGGCTGAGGCAGGTCAGCTCGAAGACAACAGCGCGACGAGCGTCGCCGCCGGTGTGAAGGCCTTATGCCTGGCGAAATTCGAAGGTCAGTATTTCGCGCTGGACAACCACTGCCCGCATCAGGGCGGTCCATTGGGCGAAGGGCTGATCGAGAATGGCTTCGCGCGCCGCCGCTGGCACGGCTACGAATACTCGCCGCAGGATGGCGCGCCGCCGGGCGGATATGACGACCGCGTGGAGACCATCCCGCTCGAGCAGCGCGAGGACGGCATCTATGTCGCGGTTGAGCCGCTGGCAGCCGCCGACACCGTCTCAAAACAGATGTTGGAAGTGGCGGCAGATTGGGGCATCGACGCCTGCTTCGGCATGGTCGGGCATCCCAATCTGGCGCTGGCGGAAACTATCGAGGCGCCATTCATCGCGACTTTCAAAGCCAAAGGTTTCATCGCCGATGATCATCCGCTGGCATGTGGCGTGCTGGGCGGCTCGGGCGCCATCGTGGGCAGCACCATGATGGAACGCGCTGACGTCTTGCTGGTCTTCGGCGCTTCCTTCAGCAACCATACCGGCATCTCCAAAACAAAGAAGATCATTCAAGTCGACTTTGACCGCATGGCTCTGGGCAAGTTTCACCCGATGGATATCCCGCTATGGGGCGATATAGGCGCGACCTGCACGGCGTTGACTGAGGCGCTGGCGGGCACGGATTGCGGCGAGAAGCGCCACTACGTCCGGCGGGAGATAGCGCGGCGCTGGCAGCTGCGGCGGGCGGAAAAAGCGCAGAGGGCGCGTGAGAGCGATGAGAAGGGCATCAATTGGGCGCGGCTCTTCGCTGAGATGAGCGCGGCTGTGCCGGAGGACGCGGTCCTCGCCGTCGATGTCGGCAACAACACCTACAGCTTCGGTCGTTATTTCGAAGCGAAACTCGGGCAAGAATGTCTGATGTCCGGCTATCTGGGCAGCATCGGTTTCGGCTTCCCCGCGGCCATCGGCGCTGCCCTTGCCGCGCCTGCGCGACCGATTTGGGCGGTGGCTGGCGATGGCGGCTTCGGCCAATACGCCATGGAAGTGACAACCGCCGTGCAATACCAACTGCCCATCAAGCTGGCGCTGCTGAATAATAGTGAGATCGGCAAAGAGCAGCGCGGCGTCAACGTTCCGGTCTGCGCGACAGCGTTGGTCAACCCGAATTTCGCCGAGTTCGCGCGCAGCTGCGGCGCCTGGGGGCTGCGGGTCAGCCGCAACGATGAACTTCGCGCAGGGCTGGAAGAGCTGAAAGCGATCGACGGCCCGGGCAGCCTCGAGTGAATGACCGATGTGCTCAAGATCTGACACAAGGTCCTCACCAAGTTGGCTGGCGACCTAGGCGATGAAGAACGTCTATCTCGCCTATGCGGCTCAAGACGAAGCAAGCGCCGAAGAAGTCCGGCGCATCTTGCTGGCGCAAGGGCATCGGCCCTGGATCGACCCGCAGCCCACCGGCGAGGCGGAATGGCATGTCGGCATGGAAGCGGCCATACAATCGGCGGATGCCCTGGTCGTCTTGCTGAGCGCCGCCGCTGCCGCCTCCATCACCGTGACCTACTCTTGGTCATTCGCGCTGGGAGCGGGCGTGCCGGTTTCCGCTATCATTTACGACGAAGGACAGGCGCATCCGCGTTTGCAGCTGGCGCAGCGTTATGACAAGCGCGCATTCGGCGATGAGAATCACTTTTGGGATCATTTTGTGGAAGACTTCAATAGGCAACTTGACCGCCTGGACGCCGAACGGAAGTCGGACGCGCGGCCAATAGAAGACGCCGCCGATATCGACAAAAGCGTCATGCCGACCGAAGCGGGCTACTGGCTGGTGATGCGGCGCGGTCCGCTGCAGAATCAAGTGTTCCGGCTGGAGCGCGAGATCGTCAATCTGGGGCGTGACCTCGCCAACGACATCGTTATCCGCGATGCGCAGGTCAGCCGTTATCACTTGCGGCTGATGCTGCGAGAACAAGATTATCTGCTGGAGGACCTGGGCAGCAGCAACGGCACGCGCGTTAATGGCGTACAGATCGGCGGCCCTACCAGCCTCAACGATGGTGATTTCATCGCGCTGGGGGATTCCATTGTGCTGACTTATGACCTGGTGTATCCCGACTAGGGCGAAAGCTCGCCGATGACCCGCGCCGGGTTGCCGGCCACGATTGCTTCAGGCGACACATCACTCGTCACCACACTGCCCGCCCCGACAACAGCCCGCGCCCCAATGGTCACGCCTTTCAGAATCAGCGCGTTCATGCCGATGAAGACATCGTCCGCGATGGTAATCGGCGCAGTGCTGGCCGCCAGTGGATTCTCGCTGCGGCGCTGGGGATCGAGAGGATGAAAGTCAGTATCAGCAATGATGGTGTTGGCGCCGATCCAGACTCGATCGCCGATCGTGACGCGCTCATCGCAGACCAGCGAGCCGCCGGTCATGCCGAAATCATCGCCGATGGTCAAGATGGCGCCCGGCCGACGTGTGCTGATGATGACGGCGTGGTTGGGTCCCAGTGGATTGCTGCGCGCCGTCGAGCGAAGGTTCAGGCGTCGCCCGATGCGGATACTGCTGCGGCGATGACGCTGAATGATCGGAAGGCCATAGCAGCGCCAGCCCCCGCCTATGTCAATCCCGCGCAGCGCCAGGTAGACCAGCGGCAGTATCAGCAGCCGGCGAAACTCGTTGCCCGCCTTCCAGGGCATATCGCGCGCCTGGCGCAAGGCTTCCGGCGAAAGCAGCGCCTCGGGGATGTCGACAGGTTGCGCTGTCGGATCAGTCATATCGATACCATATCCAGTGCCGTCAAGTCTATTGTACACGCAGAGAAGCGAGCATGACGCACCGCGCCGCCCGTACAGTTTTCGCGCGGGATTCGCGGACGACCTGATAGGCCGCCCCTACACAAGGCTGATTCGAAGATCGGGTGGGCTCATGGCACGTTGAAGACGATGTCGTCGGCTTGCACGATGCTGCCGCCGCGGACGAGCGCCAGCCGCAGTACGTAATTGCCGGGGCGCAGGGCATCGGCGTGCAGCGTTTCGAGCTGGCCAGTGATGACTGTATTGTGATGTGGGCTGCCGAGTGGCGTCCAGTCCGTGAATTGTCCGCCGCGGATATAGAAATGATAATTCTCGCCCTGGCTGCTGTCGAAATGCGCCGTGCCCATAATTGGCATGGGTCCTCTGACGGACTGGCCGTTCACCGGCTGCTGAATCTGCAAGATCGCGCCAACGCTGCCAAGCGATTGCTGGCTGTAGACGCCGGGCCAGCAGTCGACAGTGGGCAAATAGGCCAAGCTGTTTTCGCGAGCGTAGCGCTCGGCTTCTATGGCGTCGCCTTGCGAGGTGTTGGGCCCGCCGATGAAGACCAGATTCTGTGCCCCGGCGGCGAGGGCTTCCTGCGCATGTTCGACCGGCACACGGCAGTAATTGGGCGGGATCGGCTGCTGATCGCCGGGACCCACGCGGAATTGAATGCCGGCGGCGATTTCCGGCGCCAGAGGATAGGCCAGTGTTTGGTAGACACCGGGCGATATCTCTTGCACGACCGAGCCTTGCACCGGCACTGGCGTGGGATATTGCTGCGCAGCTTGCGGATAGATCAAGTGGCCGTCGGCATCAGGGATGCCCGCCGGGCCATCGATTGTCCACTCGTTGATGGTGGCAGGGCAGCGCGTCGACAGCTCCGTCAGGCGGCGCGCATCGCAGACCTGGCGCAGGGTCATCCGCGATGGCGGGACCGGCTGATCGTTCAGCAACTGCCCTTCCGAGGCGAATGCGCCCAGCAACTCCATATTGCCGTAGATGCCGGTCAGCACCGAATTCCAGATCGGCGCGGCGCCGGTCAGTCCGGAGGAGTTGATCATGGGGTCGCCATTGTTATTGCCCACCCAGACGCCGACGGCGACATTGCGGGTATAGCCGATGGTCCAATTGTCCTTGACATCATCGGTGGTGCCGGTCTTAACCGAGGCGAAGATATTCTCCGCGCGCAATGGGCTGTAAGCGCCCATGGCTGTCGATCGCGCCTGATTATCCGCCAGCATGTCAGTCATGAGGAAAGACAGGCGCGGATCCAGAACACGACTTTGCCGCGGCAGATTGATGACCGTCTGCCCGCTGAGTTGCCCTTCCGGGCAGCCATTCTCGTATTGATAGATGATCTGATTATCGTTGTTGATGACGCAGAGAATGGAGGTAACCGGCACGTAGGTTCCTTGATTGGCGAAGACGGCGAAGGCGTTAGTCAACTCTATCAGGCTGACCTCGCCACCGCCGAGCGTTAAGGACAAGCCATAATTCGAGGCGTCTTCGTTGAGCGTGGTTATGCCGAAGCGCCGCAGCAGGCTCAGCATATAGTCGACGCCGACACTGCGCAGCGTTTGCACGGCCGGAATGTTGTAGCTGTTCGCCAATGCTGTTCGCATCGTCATGGGACCGTGGAATTCATTGTCGAAATTGCGCGGTGTGTAAACGGGCAAACCCGGCAGCGCAATCTGAGTGCGTGTATCCCAAAGTACATCAATGGTGGACATGCCACGCTCCATCGCCGCTGAATACGTGAAGGGCTTCATGGTGCTGCCCGGCTGGCGGAAGGCGGTGGTGACATTGACACTGCCGTCGATTTCTACGTTGTCGTAGTCGATGCTGCCGATCATGGCGATGATCTCGCCGCTTGCGGGCTTGGTGACGACCACGGCGGCATTGCTGACATTCTTGGCTCGCAGCTGCGCGACTTGATTGGCAGCGGCCCGCTGCGCCAGACGGTTGACGTTTTGATCGAGCGTGGTGTAGACGCGCAAGCCGCCGCCGGTGATTTCGTCCGGGCCATAACCCAGGCTGAGCATGAGACGTTCCAGCTCGCCCTGCGCATAGACTGTGAAGTGAGGCGCGGTCAATGAGACTTTGGGCGGCGCGAAGGACAGACCGTCTATTAAGGCGGCGCGTACCTGATCCTGCGTGATGAAACCCTCTTCGACCATCTCACCCAAGACCTGCCGCCAGCGTTCATCGACGGCAGCTTGCACGGCCGGGTCGGGGTTGAGCGGATCGAGGTTGGCCGGCGCTTGCGGCAAGCCCGCCAGCATGGCAGCTTCGCCGAGGCTCAGTTGGTCCACGTCTTTGCCGAAGAATGTCTGCGCGGCGGTCTGCACACCATAAGCCAGATTGCCGTAATAGATCTCGTTGAAATACAGCTCGAGGATTTCTTCTTTGCTCCTCGATTGCGTCAAGACAATCGCCAGCAGGATCTCCTCAGCTTTGCGCGCGATACTGCGCTGGGCGCGCTTTTCGAAGTCGAAAAAGACATTGCGCACCAGTTGCTGCGTGATGGTGCTGCCACCCGGTGTATTCTCCCCGGCAGCAGCGCCGACATAGCTGAGGGCGGCGATGGCGGTGGCGGCGACATCAATGCCGATGTTCTTATAGAAGCTGTCGTCTTCGATGGCGATAGTCGCCAGGATGAGCTCGGGCGGGATATGATCAAAACTGACGTGTACGCGCCGCCCTTCGCCAAAGGCTTCGTACAATTCATTGCCGTCGCGGTCGTAAATAAAGGTGCTTTCAAAGCCGCGGTAATTGTCCACGGTCGCGATGCGCGCCGTCAACTCGGCTTCCACCTGCGGCAGGAAGATCATGGCCGCGCCAATAGTCAGCAGGGTCAAGCCGCCGCAGAAGGTCAGGAAGAGACCGGCCAAGACCCAAATGCAGCCCAAAGGCAGGCCAAAGACACGGCGCTTGCGTCGGCGTTTTCGCTGCAGCCTGGCCGCTTCCCGCACAGGCTGACCACTGCGAGGCGGCGCCGCCGGCTCACGAGAGTCCGGAAACAGCGGAAGCGTCGGGTCAGAAGGCGAGCGAGCAGGCGCAGGATATGGCCTGGATCCGCCACCGATGGCAGAGGGGATGGTCGGCTTCATCTCAGTATTGGCGGACTCCCGCGGCGAGACAATCTGGCTGTAGGCGGGCAATGTGACCAGCTTGCGGGCATCGCGCGGCGTTGCGTCATCCAGCTCGGAAACGTGAGGCAGTGAGAAAGGTACGCTGGTACCCGGATCGACCTTGACCAGCTCAGTGGTCATCGTTTCGTCATCGGCCGCGGGCTGGGGATCGACTTTTTTGGTCGTATCAAAGTCTTCAGAATCCAGGGCGCTGGATTTGTCGTCGGGCGTCATCGCCTCTCCTGCATTGCTTCCGCCTGTATTTTAACAGAATACGCCATGCTCGTCGTACGCGCTGGACGCCTCGCCCACGACTGACCTACGGCGCAAGACCGATGGCATAGATGCCGGAAGCAGAATGGCGCAAACCGGCACATAGGGAGGAGAGGTGAAAATCTTGGATATGCCCTTTTCTAACCCCATCCCCGGCCCTTCCCCAAAGCATTGGAGAAGGGAGTTTTCCGGCGAGTTTGAACCAGTGTCGTCTTCATTCTATCTCGTTCTATCTCCTTGAAATTCACCACTCCCCATAGGGTGGACGGGGCTAACTGGCATGATCTGGATATACGCCTGTTAGAATGATAGAATCGGCGCTTGAAACCCACGGAGAAAGTTTATGGATAAGAGCCCGGTTGCGATAGAAGCCCCGGATCTTGCGCTGTCAGTCGTTATCCCCATTTACAACGAAGAAGGCAATATCGAAACGCTGCATCGCGAATTGACCGAAGCGTTGGTTGAGATCGGGCGCGAATATGAGGTCATCGCCATCAATGACGGCAGCCAGGATCGCAGCTTCCAACTGCTCAACGCCGTGCAAGCTCGGGATCCGCGTTGGCATATTATCCACTTCCGCCGCAACTTCGGCCAGACTGCGGCGATGGCAGCCGGCTTCGATGCGGCGCGCGGCGAGATTGTGATTACGATCGACGCCGACTTGCAAAACGATCCGCGCGATATCCAATTGCTGCTCGACAAATTCGCAGAGGGCTACGACATCGTCAGTGGCTGGCGGCAAGATCGCAAGGAGTCGTTCTTGGCGCGGCGTCTGCCATCGATACTGGCGAACCAGCTCATCTCGCGCAGCACAGGCATCAAACTGCATGATTATGGCTGTACGCTGAAAGCCTACCATTTTGATGTGGCAAAGGGTGTTCAGCTCTACGGCGAATTGCACCGCTTCATCCCAGCGCTCGCCAGCCAGATGGGCGTCCGCGTGGCCGAGGCGCCCGTGAAAGACAGAGCGCGCAACTGGGGCAGCAGCAAATATGGCTTCAGCCGTACATTCAAGGTCGTGCTCGACCTGATTGTGGTGGTCTTCATTTTGAGTTATTTCAATCGACCGCTATATGTGTTTGGGGCGGCTGGTTTCCTGGTCGGCGGCATCGGCAGCTTGCTCGGCGCCTATTTGACCGTCTTCAAGCTGCTCACCGAAAACAAGATCGGCGATCGTCCGCTGCTGCAATTGGCGGCGCTGCTGATTGTGCTCGGCGTACAATTCGTCAGCACCGGCATCGTCGCCGATATGATCATGCGTACCTATCACGAATCCCAGCACAAGCCGATATATTACGTCCGAGAGCGGCGGCGCGCTGAGCCGGCAGAAAAGCCGGTTGAGCTTGAGCGCGTCTAATCCGGCGGGTCGAAGTCCGGCGGCGCATCGAAGTCGTGAAACTGGATATGCCAGACCGACGGATCGCTCTCAGCGTCGCCCAGAGATTCCAGCATGGTGATTTCCAGCAGGGAAAATTGCCCGTCCGCGGTTGTGACATAAGCATCGATCCGCACATCGTCTTGCGGTTCTATGAAGCCGAAGAGCAAGCCGGATACGCCGGCGCCGCCCGCCCGCCCGCGCAAATGCCAGGCTAATTCTTCGCCAACGAGCGCCTCGGCGTCGATGACGTGCAGGTCTTGCAGGTTCGCCACGACGAATTCGATGCCGTCATCCGGCGCCAACAGGCGATTGACATCGAAGTCCTCGAAGGCTGGCAGTTGCAGCCAGGGCGCGCCACTCGGGAAGCTCAGCCACTGATGGTCGTCGCGCGAGAAGATGTCCAACGATAGCGGAATGAATAATTGCGCCAAGGCGCTAATATGCAGTTCGTTGGGGCTGAGGTATTGCGCCTCTGCGCTCTGCAAGGTGGCGGGCAGCATGTTGACGCCATCAAAAGTCAGCGCGAGGGGATATGGCTGGCCGGTCTGCGTTATGGATAATTTGAAACTATCAGCCGCTTGCAGCTGATCGACGGCGATATCAAGCAGCGTCTGCGCTTCAATTTCGTCCGTGTCTTGCGCTAGGGCCAAGCCGAAGCAGTTGACAAGCAATATCAGGGTGAAAAACAGGCTGAGCCTTGTTCGCAATGTGTGACCCTCGGTTGGCGTCTCGCTACATTTCATTATCATCCACTACGCGGCCTGCCGACAATCGTTGCAGGCGGCGATCGGCTCAGCTGCTCCGCTCGTATGATGCGCGCGCGCCCTGTTCAAGGACCGAAAACGACAGCGACCGGCTCTGTCCTGCAGCACCGTCCGCCGCTATTGCTCGGGCGGCAAGCTGGTATTCGCCCGGTTTCAAGGTCCACCACAGCTCCCAGGGCGCGCGCTCGACGCTGCCGATCAACTTGCCATTCAGCCGGAATTCAACTGCCCGCGAAGTCGCAGGAGCCGCCACCGCGAAGCGCAGTCGCTGAGACACGGCTGGAATCTGCTCATTACGCTGAAAAACTGTGTAGGGATCGGGAGACAGAAAGCGCAAGGCAGCCGCATCCGATTGCTCCAGCCCGCCCGAAACAGGGGGAGGCGGCGTTATTCCCTGGCTCAGCGCCCACGCGCGCGCTTGCGGCGGCAGCACGAGGAAGACCTGCTCCAGCCGATTGGGCATTGGCGTATCATCGTCGGCCAGCAATCCGGTCGCTCGGTCAATGAGGAAGGGATGATGAAAGTCGTCATAGTCGCGCGGCTCTGTGCCCGGGATGAAAATCTCGCTGATGCGCCGGCGGCAGTACTCAGTGGGTAGCAGCCCGCTCAGCCGACAGACTTCAAGCCGAATCAGGCCGGCTGGCTCGACAAATCGGGCAGGGTCAGCGCCCCGCGTTACCGCGCGCATAAAAAGGTTGTAGATTGGCCCGGCGCCGCTGACACCGCTGACATCGAGCATGGGCGCGTTATCGGCATTGCCAACCCAAACGCCGACCACCAGATCAGGTGTGTATCCGACGACCCAATTATCGCGGAAGTCCGTGGTGGTGCCGGTCTTGGCAGCGGCGGGAAAGCCGAGGTTCAATGGGCTGTTCTCGCCAAAGGAAGGTATTCGCGCGGCGTTGTCGGACAGGATATCGCTGATGATGTAGGCGACGCGCTGGTCGATGAGGCGGCGATCCAGCGAAGGCGGCTCGTGGCGGAAGATCTCCTCACCGCTGGCGTCCGTGATACTCAAGATGAGCTGCGGCTCGATGTCGTAGCCGCCATTGGCAAAAGCGGCGTACGCTTCCGCCAGGTCAAGCAGGCGTACTTCACCACCTCCAAGAGTGATCGACAGATCAACGCCGGCGTTTTCGCGCAAGTTTTCCAGGCCGAGATCGCTGACGAAATTCACGAAGCGCTCGATGCCAATATGCTCCAGCGCAACCACGGCCGGGATATTGTATGAGGAAGCCAGCGCTTCCCGCAGGAGGACGGGACCGTGTTCTACGTGACCGTAATTGGCCGGCACATAACTCTCTAGCTTGTTGGTGATGAAGGGCGCGCGCACATCAAGCAGCATGGTGGCGGCAGTGTAAGGATCACTATAGGCTGGGTTCATGGCTTCGGCGTAGGTGAAGGGTTTCAGCGCGCTGCCCGGCTGGCGGTAGGCGAGGGCCGCATTGACCGCGCCATTGATGCTTTCGTCGAAGTAATCTGGGCTGCCGAGCAGCGTCAGCACTTCACCGGTCCGCGGATCCAAAGCGACCAGCGCGGCGTTATTGGCATTGGCCGGGCGCGCGCCGGCGACAGGCTCATTGAGCGCTTCCAGCTGCCGGCGGACGATTTGCCGGGCGTGGCGTGTCCAATCGAGGTCGACGGTTGTGATTACTCGCAAGCCACCGGCGCGCAAGGCGGCGGCGAAGTCTCGTTCGAGGATGCGCCAGACCGCCATGACAAAATGTGGCGCTTCAATGGGAAAGGCTGAGGCGGCGAACTGCAATGCGTCCCGCTGCGCCGCGCGCGCCTCTGCCTCGGGGATGAATCGATTCTGCGCCATCAGCCGCAATGCGACCGCCTGGCGGGATTTGGCGCGATCAATCTGCGTCAGCGGATCATTAGTGATGGCGTTCTGCACGATACCGGCCAGCAGCGCGCATTCCGCCAGCGAAAGATCCCGCGCCGGCTTTTGGAAGTATGATTGCGCGGCCGCTTCCAGCCCGTAGGCCAGATTGCCGAAATAAACCTGATTGAGATAGAGAGCGAGGACCTCATCTTTGCTGTAGCGCGCCTGCAATTGCAGAGCCAGGACCATCTCGCGCAATTTGCGGCGCAGGCTGCGTTGGGCTTGGCTTTGCGGGTCCAGCAGAAGGAGGCGGGCCGTCTGCTGCGTTATGGTGCTGCCGCCGGCGACGATCTCGCCCCCGCGCAGATTGATCCAGAGCGCGCGCAAAATGCCAAGCGGATCGACGCCGGGATGGCGATAATAATTGGCGTCCTCAGTGGCGATGATGGCATTCAGGCAGTGCTGCGGCATCTCAGATAGCTTGAGCTGACGATTACGTCCCTGCTGCGCCGGCAGAATCTCATAGAGCAGGCGACCATGCCGATCCATGATGCGCGTCGAGGGAAGCGCCAGGCCGGCATCCAAATGGTCCAAGGACGGCAGATCGACCAGGACCCAAGCCGTGACAGCGCCGCCAATCAGCGCCAGAAGGAGCAGCAAAGCTGACAAGAGCTTGCCGAGATGATTTCGCCGACGAAACCAGGTTAGCACTGGCGCATCCTCATTGTGGCGATAACGAAGACTAGAATTCGCGCTGAATCAAGTAGCGCGCCCATTGCGCCAGCAAAGCGCGGTAGCTGTTGTCGGGTAAGGCGTCAAGCTGTGCCAGCGCCTCTTTGACGTATTGGCGCGCGATGACTTGCGCATAACTGATCGCGCCCAGATCGCGCAGCAAATCGGACACTAATTGTATATCGGCGGCGTTCGCTGAATCGTCGCCCAGCGTCCCAAGAATGATATTCCGCTGCCCTTCGTCCGCCTGCGAGAGCGCTTTGAGCGTCAACAGTGTGGTCTTACCCTCGCGAATGTCGGAACCGACCGGCTTGCCCAATTGCTGCGCATCGCCAACGATACCCAGAATATCGTCCTGAATCTGAAATGCCGTGCCGCAGAGGCTGCAGAATTTTGCCAGCGCTCGCGCCGACGGAAGCTCCGCATCGGCGTCATTTAAGGCGATGGCAGCGCCGGCACGCCCGGCAAACTCATACAGCACGCCCGTCTTTTTCCAGAGCATGTCGATAATGGCGTCCTCGCTGAGCTGCAGGGCGGCGCCAGAATACTGCACATCAAGCGTCTCCCCCTCGACCAGCAGCGGTGTGACCTGGCTCGCCAGATCCTGCGCCAGCCGGATGACGATTTCGGCCGATACGCCATATTCGAGATGCGCTTCGAAAAGCAGCGACCAGGACCAGGCTTGCTGGACATCGCCCACCAACATGGCAATCGACCTGCCATAGTGCTCGGCGTCGTAGTCTGTCCAGCCGAATTCTTTACTGGCGCGCTGAGCGAATTCGCGGTGCACTGTCGGCAGGCCACGGCGAGTATCATCGCGGTCGATGACGTCATCATGGACCAAGGTCCAGGTGTGATAGATTTCTATCGCCGCCGCGACTGGCAAGGCCTGGGCTTCATCGCCGCCCAAGGCGCCACATGCCAGCATCGCAACCGCGGGCCGCAGGGATTTGCCGCCGCCTTTGACATAGCAGTAGACGGCATCGCGGATATGAGCCGGTTGGAAACGCTGGACGAAGCGCTCTTGCAGAAGGTATTCGAGCAGCATCGTCTTGCGGCGCTCAACGGCGCGCAGCAGATCGGAGAAATCACCCTCGCCACGGCTTGCTGACATAAGGCGTCTTAGTTCCAATAACCAGACATAAGTCCATTGTAGCATTAGGGGCGGAGACGCCCAATGAGCAGCCTGATCAGCTCAGGCTTGTAATCTCCAGGTCGCGCAGATGCAGCGACTGCGCCTGCGTTACATCCAGCAGGCCCCAGCCGAACTTGCCCTGCGGCGTGACAATGGCATATTGATTGTCGATCCAGGCGATGAAGCCCAGCGGACCACAGGTCACATGGGGAGCGCTGAGCGCGATTTCGCCATCGACAGCGAAGATCGCGCCGTCAGGCCGCCACTCGATGCTGTAAGTATGGAATTCGTCCAGCAAGCTGGCATCAAGCTGCGCCTCATGGACGCCGATGGCGCGCTGACCGATTGGCCAGAGCGCATTGTAGAGCGTCGCATTGCGCATGAGGAGAAAGCCCAAGGGCGCAAAGGGCAGCAGCGCGAAGAAGCGCCAATCACGCGCGTTGAAGGCGGCGGCTTTCCAGCCATGACTGGCGATGCCTTTTGCCAGGGCGAGTTCGCTGGGCTGGCTGGCGAAGAAGAACCAGATCGCTTGCGGCAGGCGGAAGAAGCGCTGCCCCGGCACAAAAGCATGATTCCAGAAACCGAAGCCGGCCGTTCCGCGGATTTTGCCTTCGGCGCGGGCGCGTAAACTCAAGCGCAGCGGCGGCGCATTGGCAAAGTCGGCGCGCCTTTCATAGTCGCTGATCTGCGCATCGTGATAGGTCCTGCCATCTCCGTGTGGCAGTGTGAGGCTGAAGCCTTGGTCGTCGAGACCAACGTTGCCGGTGCCCAGCTCGGTGACATGCCACAATTCAAGCGGATCCAGCGCGCCTCACCTCACGACAATGTTACAGCTTTCTTCTTCGAATTCGATGGCAGTTCCCGGACCATAATTTGCTATTCCATCACTGATGGCATTGCGCCAGGTGACGCGATAGTTAATGCTGTGGTCGCCCGCCGCCAATGGTCCGTAGGGCAGGTACCAGTAGACAACATGCTGCGAGCCGCTGGTTGTCGGATTGCCGCGATACTGGTTTACATTGGGGATGGCCTGGCCATTAACGCGCAATTCATGCGTCGCGTTTGACATGTGGTCGCGCAAGTGCGCCGCGGTGCTGGCGAACCAAGCCCAATAGATTTTGATTGTCGAGCCGGGCGTGAGATCCGTCGGCGCGCGGATACCAAAGGAGGAGTCATCGCAGAAGGCAAAGACATTGACATCGAAGCGTGGCGGCGCGCTTGCGCTTTCCGGCGTTGGCGATACCGTTTCGACCACTTCTGCTGTCGGCGTGGGCGAGGCTGCCGCAGCTGTCGCCTCGATGAAAGCCGTCGCCGTCATATTCATCGACTCGATGTCAGCTATCTGCACATTGAAGACGAGCAGGCCAGCCTCGGCCGACTGGGTCTGGTCAGCTTCCACCTCAGCCGCCTCTACCACCACGCGGGTTTCGCCGCTGATGGTGATGGCATCGCTTTCGGTAGTTGCGGCGGCCGGCGTCGCTTGCTCGACTTGAAGCAGACTCGCGCTGATCCAACCCTCGCCGCCACTTTCCAAACGCACCTGATACCAGTCTCCGGCGTCAGCGGCAGCGATGATTTGTACACCGCTGCCCGGCGCCAACGAATTGAAGACGGCGAAGTTGGTGCCCGGGCCACGCCGGACATTGGCGCGGCGCTGCGAGCGGACGATGCCGAATACAGTTGCTGTGGCGGTGGGCGTCAGCGTATTTGTCGCGGTGGCGGTGGCGGTCGGTGTAGAAGTCGCAGAGGGCGTAGCGGACGCGGTGGCGGTATTTGTCGCAGTGGCAGTGTCCGTCGCTGTCGGCGGGATCGGCGTGTCGCTGGGCGCGAGTGTGGCGGTGGGCGCGCTCAACGCGTCAAAATTGCAGGCGGACAGAAGCATGCACAACAAGAGCGACGTGATCAAAGTACGCATGGCGCGAACTATACGCAAGTCATTTGTTTGACCGTAGAAGAAAAACAAGCCGATCAGTCTCCGATATCGATCAAAACCGCATCTGATACTGCCGTCAATTATAGAGTCGCGCGCTTGTGCGCGCAAAAGGGAGGGACGGCGCTTGCCCCTGGCAGAGCGACTTTGCCTCTTGATTTTTCAGGGCGAGGAGACTAACATTATGCACACGCTAGTGCCTGTAGCTCAGCGGATAGAGCACTGGTCTACGGAACCAGGGGTCGGGAGTTCGAATCTCTCCAGGCACGCCACATAAACCAGCCGCTTGGCTGGTTTTCGTTTTGGTCAGCTCATTGTCGCCGCGCGCAGGATGATTCGGTCGCGGGTCCAGTGGCGCTCGTACCAGCTGCAAGTCTCGAAGCTGTCATTCAGCGAGTTCATCCGTTCGGCGAGTTCCTCGCGCAGCGACTTCAACAACTCGGCATGTTCACTATCTTCAACTAGATTTCGCTCCTGATACGGGTCGTTCAGGTTGTCGAAAAGCAGCTCGCCGCCATCCGCCTTGTAAACAGCGTAGGTGTATTGCTTGCCGCGCAGCGCCCGCCATTCGTGCCCGTCTTCAAAGATGGCGGTGGCGCCCATCCCCTGCATGAAAGCGGCGTTAGGCTCGTCGATTTTCTCGCCGCTCAGCACAGGGCTGAAGTCAAAGCCTTCCGCTTCTGAGGAGGCGGGCAACCCCAGGGCGGAAAGCAAGGTCGGCATGATGTCGGGCGTATTCAAGCAGGCGTCCGAGGTGGACCCTGGCGCAGTCGTCCCGTCCCAGCGAACAAGAAAAGGCACTCGCGCCGCTTCGTCATAGAAGATATTTTTGGCTCGCCGGCCCTGCGCGCCGAACATCTCACCGTGATCTGACGTGAATACAAAAACAGTATTGGTGAATAGACCCAGGCGCTCGCACTCCGCCACCAGCCGGCCGACATTCCAGTCCAGATTGGCGGTCATGGCATAATATACCCGCATCCACTCAGTCAGTTGGCCGTGTTCTTCGTCGGTCAGCCGCGCCCAGGCATCGGCATGCGGATCGTTGTCCGGAGCATAATTCGGCGGCAGCGTGAATTCGATGTCCTCAAACAGCGAGAGGTACTCGTCCGGAACGTTGTCCTTGTCCCAGGGATCGTGCGGTGTACCGAGCGAGAGAAACAGGGCGAAGGGCTGGTCTTTCTCGGCGGATTCAGCGAGCTTGGCTATCGCCAGGTCAGTCTGGCCATCGGGTTCGTAGCCTTCGATGGTGATACGCTCGGGACTTTCCTCGTGATAATACTGATCCCAATAGGTGTGATGAAAGCCGTAAGAGGCCCAGTAGCCGTCGAAGCCGAGGCGATGCGGACCGCGCGGCGTGTAGGAATTACCGGGGTCGTCATGCTTGCTCAGTTGATTCGCCCATAGGTGCCATTTGCCGATGTAATAGGTGTCGTAGCTGGCGTCGTGCAGCACGTGACCAAAGCAACGTTGCTTTGGATTTATGCGCAGCTCGTTGATGACCATGCCGGTGCTGCTGCTATATTTGCCGGTGAAGAGCGAGGCGCGGTAAGGCGCGCACATGGGACTGCCGGAGACGCAATTGACGAAGCTCATCGATTCGGCGGCGAGCCGGTCGATATTGGGTGTACGCGCCTTGTCATCGCCGGCGTATCCCAGCGATTGATAGCGCAATTGGTCGGCGAAGACGTAGATCAGGTTGGGCTGGGTCATGGTGCACAAGGTCTCATAGATGTCACGTTGCGGGCGACCTGGTAGGTCGCCCCTACATAATTTGCGATATGCTGGTTTTCAAGTGCGGGCGATCCAAGGATCGCCCCTACATAATTTGCGATATGCTGGTTTTCAAGTGTGGGCGATCCAAGGATCGCCCCTACACGCTAACTTTGGAAGAGGATGAAGTCTTCCAGGCGCGCTTGCGCATCGGCCAGCGCGACTTCCGGCGTCTTGATGCCCAGGATCGCTCCTTCGACCTCTTCATGCACGATGGCCCAGAAAGCGTTGCCCCAGACTTCGCGCGGCACCGAGCGTACGTTGGACGACATCGAGGCGTATTCCGAGCGGTGCGGCAGATTCTGGAATTCCTCGCTGGCGATCACCGAGCTGCGCGTCATGCCATGGCCGACGCGCGCCCAGACGACCGAGTTGTCGCTCAGCCACTTGATGAACTCAACAGCCGCCTGCACCCGGGCTGGGTCGGCGTTTTGGCCCAAGGGCACCAGCCAGTTATGCGAGCCGGCGAGCAGGACGAAGAATAAACTGCTCAAGCGAAATCCAGAAGCCCTGCAAAATGGGCAGAAAGTTGAAGATAAGGTACAAGATTATGAAGGGGGTGATGAACAGGACGCCTACCATGGCCTCCTGTCGCTCGATCTTGGACAGGCGGAAAGGTGAACGGTTGCGCTTCGTGCTTGCGACAGAACTCATCGTCCGCGCGAATCATCCGATGGAATTGAATTCAATCAGTGCATTGTATGGTAGTGCGCCGCCTATTGCAAATTCTGTCTAAATCGCCCCTGGCAATGTCGATGAATCTGCCATAAGTCGCTATATTTGTGATGACAGGACACCAACTTGACGTACAAAGGTGTGAGAAGAATGACTGAGAATAGCTATCGCATTGCACCGGAAGGTTTCACTCAAGCGCAGTGGGAGAAATTCCTGAACGACGGCATCATCTTTATTGAAGTCGCGCTTTCGCAAGACGAGATCGATATATACCTCGCCGCCATCGATCGCGTCACGGCCGCCGCCACAGACTTTGCAGCGGGCGAATATTTCTATCGCGAGAATGTTGTCGAGCTTGACCCTGTGCTCACGGGACTGATAGACAGTGAGCGGCATGTTGGATTCGCTTACGACATCTACGGCGAGCTGCTCAAGCTGCATCAGGCGCAGTTGTTCATCCGCACTCCGCAAGAGACACACAACAATAAATGGCATCTGGACGGCGCGCGCGCCCTGCCCTATGGCGTCTTCTCGCCTGATATTCCGTTGCAGATCAAAATCGGTTATTGGCTAACCGATTTGCCGGAAACCGAGATGGGCAACTTGGTCGTGCTGCCCGGCAGCCATCGCCAGCAGTATATGGAGGGCTACGCCACGCACCGCTCTATGCCGGGAGAACTGATCCTCAGGCCGAAGCGCGGCACGATGACGGTTATGCACAGCAGCATTTGGCATCGCGTCGAGCCGAATTACAGCCGGGTCACGCGCAAGAATTTCTTCATCGCCTATTGCCCGTCCTGGCTGACAGCAGCCGATCGCCTCAAGTCCGACCCCGACTGGCTGTCTACGATTAGTCGCGAACAGCGTATCATCATGCGCAGCTACGAGCAGGCCTATCATTACGCCAAGCCGCCGGCGAGCGAATTCCCGCTCTTTCTCGATCGCGAAACCGGCCTTGACCACGACCCAGGCTGCTATCAAGACCACGTGCAACTGCAACGCCGCAAGCGTCTGACTTTCCATGAGAAGTTGCAAATAGTCCAGGAGGCTTGATCGCGGAGCGAAAAACCGAGCATCGCTGAGGCGCTTCCAGCTTCTTTTGTAGGCTCATCCGCGGGCTAGTCTACCGATTCCAGCTCTCTGAAGCGCGGCGTTTCACCGGGCACCGGCGAATTGATGAATGCGCCCCGCGTGATAACGGCCTCGCGTCCGCCGAGCGATTCAATCAGCCGCTGCTGATCGGCCTTGGCCTGCCTGTCAATCGCTTCGGGGTCAAGAATGTCGCGCAATTTCGCTTCATATTCGGCCAGCAAGGCCTGCGTCGATGCGTCTGGCTTAAGCGCTAAATCGTCCAATTCGTCCGGATCAGCATCCAGGTCAAAGAGCTGCGTCGGCGCGTCAACATGATAGATGACCTTGTATCGTATGTCGCGCAGCATGTAGTAGGCGTTTCGAGACGCAATGGCGTGGTACTCGGCGAAAACCGTACGGTCACGGTCGGGCGCGGCTGCGATCTCCCAGAGCGATTCGCCGGGCAATTCATCGCTCAATTCACTTGGCGGGCAGCCGACGGCATCCAGGATAGTCGGATGGCAGTCGACTAGAGAAATCGGTGTATCCACGACGTTGCCCGCCGGCACATCCGGGCCGGAAACGATGAACGGTATGGCCGATGCCTCTTCGTACATGGTGAATTTGCCATACACGCCGCGCGCGCCCAGGTGCTCGCCATGATCAGATGTATAGACTATGCGAGTATTCTGCCGCAGTTTCAGCTCATCAAGAGCCGCCAGCACCTGCCCGATCTGATCGTCGAGGAAGGCGCAAATGCCATAATAGGCGGCGTGAAGTCGGCGAATGGTCGCCTCGTCAAATGGCTGGTCGAAGCCAAGGTATCTTCGCATGTATTCATAAGCCGGGTGCAGGGACCAGGACGATTCTTCCCACTGAGGCGGCAGCGTGATGTCCTCATGCGGATAGAGATCGTAAGTTTCGGGCGGCGACAGAAAGGGCGGATGTGGCGTCACGAAGGACAAAAATAGCACCCAGGGCTTTTCATCGTTTGCGTGGTCATTCAGCCAGCGAATGGCGTTGTCTCTATTGCGAATATCATACTGCTGATAGGTGGAATCGGCCGCTCCCGCTTCGTCGATGCCAATGCGCGAGTTGCGCCTGAGCGAGCCATCGCGGATGCCACTGGCCGGATCACCGATGCCGGCCACGACATGCAGCGGCTCGATCTCTTCAGTGAAGCCGTTGTCGTCCTCAGCGCTGCGGAAATGCAGCTTGCCGATGGAGTCGACGCGAAAGCCTTCCGCCTTCAGCTGATGCCCCCAACTCGGCACATTGCCCTCGTAGGGAAAGCCGTTATCCCAATACGCTATCTGATGCACATAGCGACCGGTGGCCAAGGAAGCGCGCGCCGGCACACAGATGGCGCAATTGGTATAGGCATTAGTGAAGCGCGTCCCACCTGCCGCAAGTCGATCGAGATTGGGCGTCTGAACAAGCGGGTGACCGGCGCAGCCCATCGCGCTGGCCTGATGCTGATCGGAAATGATGAAGAGCAGATTGGTTGGTTCCATCCGAGAATCTTAACGCATAGCTGTTTCTTTGGGCAAGCGCATGTTACGCGCGACTGACAGTTTTTCTTTGCCACCGAGTACAAAGAGTAAAATGAGTACACAGAGGGCTGATGAACGCAAAATGACATTGCCGGCTTTATTCCGGCAGAAGGGCTTTTCTCGGCGTACTCGGTGGTAAACCTGTCCGAGTTTCCGCCGCTGGCGAAACTGGCAATCAGTGACGTTGCCGATATACTTGGCGCAATGTCTAGCTCTAGCGACCAATTTGCATGACACACACCATCCGCGCTGACCAGCTTGAAGGCCTCGTCCGCGACATCTTCATCGCCGCCGGCGCGCCCGCTGATATCGCCGCTGTGGTCGCCGAGTCGCTCGTGCTGACCAATCTCATGGGCCACGATTCGCACGGCGTCCTGCGCGTCAAGCAATATGTCTTGATGATTACGGACGGCATGATACAGCCGGAGGAGCGTCCGCGCATACGCAAGCGTTTCGGCGCGACCGCCATGGTGACGGGCGGCTACGGTTTCGGCCAGGTAGGCGCGCGATTCTCCGCTGAACTGGCGGCAGAAATGGGCGCTGAACATGGCATCGCCGCGGTCTCGCTCGGGCAGACCACGCATATCGGTCGGCTCGGCGAATACACGGCGATGATCGCGGCGGCGGGATTGATCGGCATCGGCTTCACCAGCGGCACAATGTATCGTGGCTGGGTGACGCCCTATGGCGGGCGCGAGCGCACCTTCGGCACCAATCCGATGTCCTTCGCCGTGCCCTGCGCCGATGGCGGCAGCCTGCTGCTCGATTTCGCAACCGCCGGCATCGCCCACGGCAAGGTAGTGCTGGCGCGGGCGAAAGGCGCGCCCCTGCCGCAGGGCATGATGCTGGACAAACATGGCCGCCCAAGCAGCGACGCCGGCATTCTGGACGATGGCGCAGTCCTGCTGGCGATGGGATTGCATAAAGGCTCCGGCTTGGCGATGATGATGGAAATTATCCCCACCCTGCTCGCGGGGCACCGGCCAATTTCGTCGCCGGAATTCCGCTATGGCAATCCCACTCTGCTGATTGCACTCGCGCCTGAAGCTTTTGATGAAAGCGGCGAATTCGTCCAGCAGGTCGAGGACTTGCGGCAGCGCGTCAAGACAGTGCAGCCGGCCGCGGGGTTTGCCGAAGTGCTGCTGCCCGGCGAGCCGGAAGCGCGGTCCTATGCCGAGCGGATGGAAGCGGGCATTCCCCTGCCTGATGCCATTTGGGCGGATCTATGCGCGCTGGCGGGCGAATACGCCATTAGTCTGCCGTCATCAACCGGACCAGCCGGAGCATAAATTAGAACACAGTCAACCACTGTCGGAGCATCAAGAAGGGAGAATGATCAATGTATCAGCCAAAGCCGACCAAAGGCAAAACCGACTGGTTTGCGCGCGACCGATTTGGCATGTTCATCCACTGGGGCTTATACGCCTTGCCTGGGCGCCACGAGTGGGTCAAGCAACGTGAGGAGATGACCGACGAACAATACTCGCCCTACTTCAAGTACTTCAATCCGGCCCGTTTCGATCCCGACCGCTGGGCAGATCTGGCGGCGGCGGCCGGCATGAAGTACATGGTCATTACTTCCAAGCACCATGACGGCTTCTGCCTCTGGGATTCGCAATTCACCGATTACAAAGCGACCAATACGCCCTGGGGCGCTGATCTGCTCAAAGAAGTCGCGCGCGCCTTTCGCGGCCGCGGCCTGAAAGTCGGCTTCTATTATTCGCTAATCGATTGGCATCACCCCGATTTTACTATCGACCGGATTCACGCCCTGCGAAACCATCCCGACCGCGCGAGCCTGAATCAAGGACGGGAGATGAGCCGTTACCGCGAATATATGAAGAATCAAGTGCGCGAGTTGCTGACGAATTACGGCAAGATCGATGTCATTTGGTACGACTTTTCTTATCCCGGCGATGACGGCAAGGGGCGGGACGATTGGGACAGCGCGGGCTTGGAGGCGTTGAGCCGCTCGCTGCAGCCCGGTATCATCATCAACAATCGGCTTGACCTGCCTTCGTCGGCCGACATCTACACGCCGGAGCAGTTTCAGCCGCGCGGCTGGGTGCATGTCGATGGCGAGCCGGTCGTCTGGGAAACCTGCCAGACCTTCAGCGGTTCCTGGGGTTATCACCGCGATGAATTAACCTGGAAAAGCGCCAGTCAGTTGATTCGCATGCTGGTCAATACTGTCGCAACCGGCGGCAACTTGCTCATGAATGTGGGTCCGACAGCGATGGGCGAATTAGATGCGCGGGCGGAAACGGCTCTGGCGGTCTATCAAGACTGGATGGCGCAGCACAGCGAGGCGATTTACGGCTGCACCATGAGCGCGTTGACCGCGCCGCAAGATTGCCGCCTGACGCAAAATGGCGATCTGCTCTACGCGCATATCTTCGCCTACCCCTTCAAGCATCTGCATGTAGATGGCATCGGCGACCGCATCGAATATGCCGAATTCTTGCACGATGGCAGCGAGATTCATTTCAGCGTGGATGAGCAAAACACGGCGCGGCTGGATTTGCCGGTCGTACAGCCACCGACAGAGGCGCCGGTCGTGAAGCTGTATTTGAAGCCTGCTTGATTCCGCCGGGCGTCACAGAAATACATAACCACTCGCAACTGTCAGCTGCGAGCGGTTCATTTGCGCTGGCGGACGACCCAAGGGGCGCCCCTACAGATTTCGTAAACGTTACTCGGCGACGGCTTCGGGAATCGGCTTGTTCTCGCGTACGTCGGCGCCCTCGTTTCCATTTTGGCTTTGTGACAGCGCCGCGCCCGCGCCCATGGTGCTGACGAAATTCTGCACCATGCTGGTCAGCTCCATCGGCAAGACGAATTTGGTCGAGGGGCTGCTGCCGATCTTCTCGAGCATCTCCATATATTGCAGCGCCATGGTTTTGCTATCGATATCGCGCGCTTGTTCGTGGATCGCCTTCAGCGCTTGGGCATAACCTTCGGCCGTCAGCAACTGCGCTTGCCGCTCGCCTTCGGCGAACAATACCTGCGCCTGCATCTGCCCCTCGGCTTGCAAAATGGCCGATTGTTTGTTGCCTTCGGCGCGGGCAATGGCGGCTTCACGTTCACCTTCCGCCATGGTAACCTCGGCGCGGCGCTCGCGCTCGGCGCTCATCTGCCGGTTCATCGCATCCAAAATCGCCCGCGGCGGCTCAATCTCGCGGATCTCGACCGTGGTAATTTTCATACCCCAACGCTCGGTCGTCTCATCCAGCTTGACGCGCAGGACGTCGTTGATCGTGTCGCGCTTGGAAAGCACATCGTCCAGCACGATATCACCGATGACGGCGCGCAGGGTCGTGGTCGCAATCTTGCCAGTCGCCTCGACGACGTCCTCGACCTTGGTCACCGAATGCTCTGGATTGGTGATGCGATAGTAGACCAGAAAGTCGATGCCGATGGAGGCGTTGTCTTTGGTGATAGCGGTCTGCGATGGAATATCGATGATATTCTCGCGCATATCGACCTTGGTCGCCGATTCGACGAAGGGAATCACGAAGGTCAAGCCGGGACCGCGAACCGCCCGGTAGCGCCCGATGAAGAAGATGACCAGACGATCATATTCCTTGACCGCGCGGATGGTCGTGCGCAACAGTGAAACCAGCGCCAAAATGACTATGACAATCACAATGCCTTGTCCGCCAGTGCTCAAGACTTCGGCTAAGTTATCCATTTCAATCTCCTCTATCCCAATGGGTTTACGTTATTTTCCGGCGCAGGAAAACGCTATCGCAGTTCGTCTTCCCGCTTTGCCTTTTCAACCTGTAATTCCAAACCGCGTTGCTCGGTGACGACGATCTCGGTTCCGCTCTCCAGCCGCGACTTGCTGCGGGCGGTCCAAAGCTCGCCTTTGACTTGCACCGTGCCGCGGTCTTCGATACTCGCCATGACACGGCCGCGCGCCCCGACCAGGAATTCGTCCTTCTGCGTCGAGGAGAGTTCACGTTGCAGCTTGATGATGGAGCGCAGGATGGTCCGATGGTAGCCCCAGGCCAGCAGCCCGCCGACCGCAATCAAAACTGGTGATACGCTGGCCCCGGCAAAGAGGACGAAGCTGGCCGCCACTTGCAGCGCCAAGCCGCCGATGGCGTAATTCTCCCATTCCGATTTGAGCAGCGGCAGCAAGAAGAACAGCGATGCCCCCGCCACCAAGGCGATTACGGCGAGCCAATTGGTCGCCAACAGGCTCATCAAGTAGACGGTGCCGATTATCAAGCCGGCGCCGGCGATCTCGGCCACGCCTGTGCCCGGGATGTAGGCGCCTATCGCGCTGATCCACAAGCCCGCCATCAGCAGCAGATATACGACATTCGGATCTAGTAGAAAATCCATAAGACCGCCCTTACCCCAGCGCCGCCACGACAGCGCATAGCAATATGATGATGATGAATCCCCAGATGCCCAAACTCAGCAACAGGGACAGCAGGCCGACGAGCAAAGCCAGCAAGCCAAGAATCGCCCCGCGGAAGACGAACGCCAGAATCAATAATACCAGACAACCCATCGCCTCCTCCGTTTTCCGCTCTATCTCTCAGTATATGTGATAAATAGGTGAATAAACCCTCAATCTTTGGGGGATCGCTGTTTTGGCGGCGACAAACGATATACGACGAAGCGATCGCGCCGGTAATCTTCCGCGATTCCGAAGCCGGCGTCACGCAGTTGGGCTAGCCACGCTTCATAAGGCTCATCGACCGGCGTCACCAGATAGCGATCACCGACCTCGTCCAAGGCAAGCGCGCCTCTAAGCAGCGCATCCGCCGTCGGATAATGCGCCCGCCGTTTGTCATGCCATTGCCCCAGATAATAGCCCAACTCCCAGCCCAGCCAGGGATCGTAAATCACTGTCGCCACCGGCTTGCTGTTGAGATGCTCTGCCAGCTTGTCGATGCCGGCGTACGCAGCGCGGTCGCCGCCAATCGGCGAGTCAGTGGTCAATGTCGAGATTGAGCTGAGCAGCAGTAGGACAACGATTGTTTCACGCAGGCGGACGCGGCTGTAGACCTTACCAAGCGCCGCGATGCTGCCGGCGACCAGCAAGATCAGAAGTGGCAGCGCGAGCAGGAGATAGCGGTCATAGAGGTTGAAGTTGAATACGACATGGGACAAGGAGTACAGGGCGAGAGCTGCCATAAACAGACGCTTGCAGCTTGGAAAACGCTGCCGTAGACCAAGCCCGCTCATGCAGGCAAACACAAGCAGCGCAATAAGCGCCACAGTCACTAGCGGCGGACCAAGTAGCCAGGCGCCTGATTCAAGCCAATTCGTAAGGCGCTCAAGCCAAGCGGCAGGCTCCGCAATGAGTTGAGTCGGCGCGTTATTTGACGCCGCTTGCAGGAAGATACTGGCCTCCGGCCGGGAGGCATCCCAAAGTAGCAGCAGGCCAGAAATGGCGCCAAAGGGCAGCAGAAAGCGCAGCCAGTCCCGCCGTCTTGCGCCTTGAACTATGTGCAAAGCCAGCAGAAACGTGGCGACGAAAACCGCCTGCTGCTTGCTCCAGAACGCCAATCCCAGCGCCGCGCCGGCAAAAGCCCAACGACCGCCCAGAGAGAATGTGAGAGCTGCCAACGAAAAATACAGCAGACTCATATCGGTGAATGCGCTTGCGCCATAGGCTAGCATGAAAGGGGAAGTCGCCACCAGCAGACCTGCCAGGACAGCGGCAGATACGTCGGCATAAAGGCGCGACGCCAGGCGCATCGTGAGGGCAGTCAGCAGCAGCGCCAGCATCACATTTGGCAGCCGGCCGGCGAACTCGCCGACGAACGGATCAAGCTGCAGCACTCCGTTGGCATCGGCGGTATTGCCAAAAGCCACCATACTTTGCGCGCTGAGATAGATCGAAAGCGGAGGTTTGTCGAGAGCGCCCGGCAACAGCCAATCGCCATTTACGGCCGCGCCGAGCGCAAAGGTCATGAAAAATGCTTCGTCAGGATGGAAGCGCAGGTCCCGCGTTAGTTGGTGAAATTGCAGCAGGCTCGCCAGCAGGATGATCGACGCGCCAAGCGCCAGGCGCCGTAGCTGCCGCCGCTCAGCCAAAGCGCTCCCGCAGATAATCGAGAATCACACGATCGATCGAGTTGCGATTCTGCTGCAAGTTCCAGCGCATCTCCAGATTCTCGTTGCCGATCATCATATAGAAGACCTGCTGACAGACCTCGTCCCAGTCGCCGTTGATTTCGCCGGTCATATACCCCTGCTTGATCATCATGGACTGCAATTCGCCGGCGATTTCATTGTCGATCCACAGGATATCTTCAGGCTTGGAGGGCTGGAAGTAGAGGTGATGCATCTTGACCAATTCGATCAGCCGCTGCACCGGCTCCTTGGCATCGTCCACGCGCAAGTCCAAATAGCGGTCGTTGTCGCCGCCGTAGCCGCCCGCCGGACGAACGACCAATACCGCGGCCGACTGCTTGCCTCGCCGATCGCCGCCGGCATGTTCGCCCGCCCGCAGCGCCGCCATCAGACGGTCAGCCAGCTCGCCATCGGCCTGCATGAAGCTCGTCGCCATAGCGTCGATCACGGCCTCGCCAGCCAGCAGATTTCCCTGCACGGAATAACCTTTGCCCGTCTTGTGCCCGGCCCATTCATGGCAGTCGCGGCCGGTGCGCGCCGCAACGCCACCGCGAGCGTCAACAAGCGCCACTTGCCGCGTTTCGCGCTGATCGTCTGCTTCAAGCAACTGGCTCAAAGCCTCGTCCGCCGAATGCTCGCCCCGCATCAGCGCCAATCCGTCGGGGCCAAAGCCCACCTTGGCGTATGACTGCGTTGCGACGGCGCCAACGCCAGCCTCCGCCCAAGGCACCACCGCGCCGACTGCGGGGAACTTGCTCGATACCGCCACGCCCCATGCTTCTTCGCGGCTGCAATGAGCGACAATCGAGAAGGTATTGATTGCCATGACTGCCCTGTCGATCTAATTGAGATTGAGATTATAACAAGGGCTGGGCAACAGCGATATAGTATCGGCGCAAAACTGACAACTGCATGGCCCGTACAACCATCAAGCGCAACAAACCGTGTTGGCGTCGGAGCCTGCACTCGCAATCACCTGCTTCATCGGGCAGAATATTCTCGCGCCATCAAAGCCTGCAACCAGGAGATCCTATGGAATATCGACGATTGGGACGAACGGGACTTAGCGCCTCGGTTATGGGCATCGGCGCCGGCGGACCCAGCCGCCTGGGCCAGCGCGACAATATCCGAAGCGAGGCCGAGTCAGTCGATCTCGTGTTGCAAGGGCTTGATGCCGGCATCAACTTCATCGACACCGCGGAAGCCTACCAGACCGAAGCAATAGTAGGCGCGGCCGTCGCTCAGCGTGACCGCGGCCGGATCATCATCTCGACCAAGAAGCGGCTGGGCAATGAAAACATCTCGCCAGAGAAGCTGCTTAACGGGCTACACGACAGTTTGCGCCGTCTGCGCACTGACTACATCGACATCTACCATTTGCATGGTTTGCGGCTTGAGCAATATGACTACTATTGTCAGGAGATCGTGCCGCAGCTGCAAGACTTGCGCCAAGCCGGGCTTATCCGCTTCATCGGCGTGACTGAGCATTGGAATGGCGACCTGCATCACTCGATGCTGCAGCGCGCCCTTGAAGACGACATATTTGACGTCATCATGCTCGGCTTCAATCTGCTCAATCAGAAGGCCCGTGACAAAGCGCTGCCGGCCGCCATCAAAAAGGATATCGGCGTCCTGGTCATGTTCGCTGTGCGCCGGGCTTTGAGCCAGCCCGAGAAGCTGAAAGCGACTTTACTCACGCTCATAGAAAGCGGCGAGATCGATTCCAGCGACATCGACATTGAGAATCCGCTTGGTTTTCTACTCGCTGACGGCTCGGCGGTCAGCATCCCGGATGCCGCCTACCGGTTCTGCCGCGCGGAAGCAGGCGCCCACGTGATTCTGTCCGGCACCAGCAACCCGCGCCACCTGCAAGCAAATCTGGAATCCTTCGACCGTCCGCCGCTGCCGCCGGAACATATCGAGCGCTTGAAGCGGATATTTCGCAAGGTAAGCTCGGTGACCGGGCAGTAACGCGCAGAAAAACTAAAAAAGGGGCAAGTCGTCTGACTTGCCCCTTCAGGAACTTAACTCTAAGACTTGGCTCTAGTGGCCGCCGCCCGAGCAACCCATACCGTAGTCCGAGATCGACATCGGCGCAGGATTGGCGACATCGACGTCAACGTTGATGGTACCGTTCGCGCCACCTTCCGCATGGCTGACAACCAAGGTGTATTGCCCAGTCGCCGGCAGCTTGAAGTCGCTGATGGTCGAATCGTATTCGCTGCGGGAGATATCGTCATCGCCGGCCAAGGCTTGGCCCTCAGGGCCGATCAGGATGATCAGCGGGTCAACGAATCCGGGCGCCACAGTCGATACATCGATATCCAGTACCTGTCCGCGCTTGGCGTCAAATGGAATGCTGTATACCCAGCCCTCGCGCATCGGCAATTCAAAAGTGCTGTCACCTTCGAGTTCCGCATGGAAGAGCGTACGGCTGCGATTCAGCATCGCGTAACGATAGTAGTCGGCGGCGCTGGCTTCGCTCTTGCCCATCTGCTCAAAGGTGATTCCACGAGACAGGTAGGGCAAGGTGTAGCTTTCGTCAAGGCGCATCGCCATGCCGATGTGAATGATCGAGGCTTCGTACTCACCCATATAGCGGTACGCGACACCCAGCCAGTTCATCGCTTCGGCATCGTTGCGGTTGATATTCAAGGCGCGGCGGAAGTTCTCCAGCGCTGTCTCATAGTTGCCGGACATCAAGGCGCGGTAGGCATCGCTCTTGAAGCGAGCGCTATCATTGCCTTGCGTGAACAGACCGGAGAGCTCAAAGGAGACTTCAACTTTGCCCTCGGCGCTGCCACCGGCGTGCATGAGCACAACGGCGTATTCGCCACTGACCGGCGCGCGGAAGCGCACGTAGCTGTCCCACCATTCGCCGGTATCATCGTTGCCGATGAGCGGTTCGCCCTGCGGATCCAGAATCAAGACCAGGGGATCGGCATCTACGTCGCGCTGGCTGCTGATGACGCTGACTACGACATCTTGCCCGGCGCTGGCGGTGAAGGGCATCACATAAACCAGGCCCTCAGCCATCGGCACTTCAAGCGTGCCTTCCCATGCCAGGTTATCGTTGCGAATGACGCGGTTCTTCTTGCGCTTCATCCACTCGACATAGTCGTCCAGGGCGGCATCCATATCGCCCATCTTTTCGTAGACGATGCCACGGTTGAGATAGGGATAATCCGCATCCGGTACGAGCGACATGAGCTTGTCGCAGTCGGCCAGGGCGGCGTCGTAGGCGTCCATCTCACTCAAACCCCAGCAGCGGTTGTTCAATGCGCCCAGATCATCGGGCAGCTGCTGCAAGACAATTGAGTAATCCTGAACAGCCAAGCCATGCTCATCGATCATGCTGTAGGCATAACCACGCGCGAAGTAGGTATCGAGCTCAGCTTCGCCCACTGCGATCAACACATCGTAGAGCGCAATAGCGGAACGATACTCTTCGTTCGTCAGGCTTGACCAAGCCATATTCTTGGCGGCGGTTGCGTTCAAAAAGCCAATGGGGACAGCGGCCGATTCGGCAGCCTGCGCCATTACCTCGGCTGCTTCAGCCAAGGCTGCTTCCTGTGCCGCAATTATCGCTTCCAGCTCGGCAATCACAGCATCGCTATTATCTACGACCGGTGCTGCCGGAGACAGGAATCCGATGGTGACGACCACGGCCACCAACACCAACAAGCCCTCAATAATGAGAGCGCTGGGGCGCTGGCTAAAGACGCGATCTTTGATGGAACGTTTGGGAACATCATATTCCGCGTATTGTTTCGTCATAAAATTATCCCTCGCTCTTTCACCTTTCGATGCCGATATAAACTACTTGACACTGAGTATAACACATCCGACTTCCCAACCGTCAAGCTGTTCAGTCAGTCTAACAGCTTCCTGCGCTACGCTCCACCACCTGTAAGCATACGATAGCTCTCGTAACTCGCCTGCGCAGCCGCATGATAACCAAGTGTATCGTAAACTTTCGCAATCTCCAAATACATGTCCGAATAGGTCGCGCCGATACGAATTGCCAGGTTGAACTGGCGCAATGCCAGCGGCTCTTTGCCCTGCGCCATCATGATGCGCCCGAGATTGTAATGCGCCAACGCGCATACTTCCTGCTGGCAAGCTGGGAAGATCTCGAGGACAGCCAGGCAATCGCCGGCCGCGGCGCTGAAGTCCCCCATCTCGACCTGGACCCAGCAGCGGTTTTCACGGGCGATGGCGTATTCCGGAAGTGACTGCGCCGAATTTACGGCACTGTTGCAGTGCTGCATGGCCGCGACAAACTCGCCCGTTTCGCCATAGGCCCAGCAGAGGACAGTATGCGCATCGTAGTCCGCCGGCTCGGATTCCAGGATATGGCGGAAGTCAGTCTGCGCTTCAGAGTAATCGCCCGCCTGCATATTGACATAACCGCGCCAGACATAATTGTCGGCGTCTTCCGGCGCAACCGCGATGGCGAAGTCGTACATCGCCTCAGCCGCCGCAAATTCTCGGCTCTGAACGTAAGCCCTGCCTCGCAGCGTGAAGGGCTCCAAGGCTACGCTGGCGGGATCTGCCTGCGATTCAGTCGCTGCCGGCGCAACCTTGGCTGATTCTTTTTCAAAGGGATCGAAGAAGTCAAAAGCGCGCCCGGCCGCCACAGTTATGACGATCGTCAATGCAATTTCAATGACGATTGCGCTCCAACGCTGGGCGAAGAAGCGCTGTATAAAATTGCTCTGCGGAACATCGTAGACCGGGTATTTGTCGTACATGGTTTCCTCAATTGACTTATTCACCCATTATAACGCAAGTTCTTGCCCTACCGGCAAATTCTTTTCTACGATTCTCCGACGTTCATTGCGCGCCCATTCTACGCCACTACTGTTGTCACTTTATCACTCAAACCTTGAGATTTCATTAAGATCTTCGACAACAAATACCAAGCGTAATTGGCAGGCATTATATCTTGCGGCGCGTCAAATGCCAAATATTCCGCATCTGGGGGAGTGGTTAACATCGCGGATATAGTCCACTTAGCAAACACGGCACAGATTTTTTCGCCACAGAGGGCACAGAGGGCACAGAGTTATATTGTTTGGTTGGCGAATTTATCGTGTAGTTGGAATTTACCACGCCCCATCTGGCACAATCTGGTCGCGAAAAGCGGGATGTGTCCGGCGCGATCAGCAAGGTCCGCATGCTAAAATGTCGAGTGCGCGGCCTCTTGAGCCAAGCATATTCCAGCCTGTGGTCTCCGGATAGCTAGATAAGGAAGCAGATTGTGATCGACCAAGATCTACGTCAGCAGCTGATCAATGCCTTGTCCAAGCGGCAAGCGCATCTCACATTTGATGCGGTAATCGCGGATTTTCCGTCGGCTCACTACAACACGCGCCCGCCGAATACACCCTATACGTTTTGGCATCTGCTGGAGCATTTGCGCATCGCCCAAGGCGATATCCTCGACTACATCGAGAATCCCGATTATCGCTATCTGAAGTTTCCCGACGATTACTGGCCCGCGGCTGATTTGGCGGCCGATGACATGACCTGGAAGGGGACAATCGACAGTTTCCAAGCCGACCTGGCCGCGTTGGTTGCAATCGTCCGCGACCCCTCGCGCGACCTCCGCGCCCAGATCCCGCATGGAAAGCCCGGGCACAGCATCATGCGTGAGATCATGGTCGTCGCCGCTCATAATTCGTATCACATTGGCGAATTCGGCAGCCTTCGCGGGACGATGGATTTGTGGTGAGGCAATCAAAGCAAGGTATATTCGCGAGAAAAACAGCTGTAATCAGGTGATAAATAAGTGCAGGTTGGCGACGATGGCAGCAAATCCCAGGCACTACTGGACGGCGGGAGAGTTCCTCGCATTTGAAGCTTCAAGCGAATTTAAGCATGAGCTCGTCGACGGCGAAGTGTATGATATGAGCGGCGGCGCCGGCGAGCGCAGTCGGATCGCGGCAAACGTCATCATCAGCGTTGGTAGGCAACTTGACAACTCGTCATGCATGGTGAACACAAGTGACATGATGTTAAAGGTCAGCGACCGACGCTATGTCTATCCGGATGTGAGCGTGACTTGCGGGCAGCCTTTATACGAAGACGATAGCAGACTAGCGTTGCTCAACCCCATTCTTGTCGTAGAAGTCACCTCGCCCACAACCATGACCTACGACCGCGGCCTGAAACGTGAATTCTATCAGCAGATGCCTTCCGTCCAAGCCTATCTCATCATTGACCAGCACCGCGTACTCGCCGAGCTATACACAGGCGCTGATGTCGGTTGGCTGATGCAGGATTTCGAAAGCATCGACGATGTCATACCGCTTGAGATAGTCGACTGCAAACTGCCACTGGCGAAGATATACCGCGGCGTCGTATTCAGCGACAACTAATCGTCAATCGCTCGCAAAAGCATCTTCAACGCCGCCTCGACACTTGCCAGCTTGTTCTCCACCCGATCGCCAGCCCAAACATGCCGCTCGACCTGCAGCAGACCACCGCGACCGGCCAAGCCGATGAAAGTCAAGCCGACCGGTTTCTCGGCTGTGCCGCCACCGGGCCCGGCGATGCCTGTCACGCTCAAGGCGTAGTCCGTGTCAAAGAGCGCCAGCGCGCCCCGCGCCATCTCGCCGGCGGTCGCTTCGCTGACGGCGCCGCGCGCAATCAAGGTCGCTTCCCGCACCTTTAGCATATTCATCTTGGCGTCGTTGGAATAAGTCACCAGCCCGCCTTGCACATAGGCCGAGCTGCCGGCGATGTCGGTCAAGGTACTGAGGACCAGCCCGCCGGTGCACGATTCGGCAGCGCAGACGGTGGCGCCCTGTTGAATCAGCGCCGCGCCAACCCGCTGCGAAAGCGCCAGCAAGTCCTGCGACATCAGACCTGGACCAGAATCAGCGAATTGCCCTCAGAGTCCTTCATCATCACGAAGCGGCCCCAGAATTGCGTTTCCGGCTCGCCCAGGAATTCGACGCCGCTCTCTTTGTAGACGCGGTAGGTCTCGTCGATATCGTCGCACTGCAAAGTCAGCGATTGCGATTGCTTAAACGTGGAGCGATAGTGCTCCCAGTTCTCGTCGAACTTGTAGAGCGTAATCAAGGTTTCCGCGCCCGCAGGCGCCACTGACAGCCAGCGCGAATCCGCCCCGGGCCACAGCTCGTCATCAGAGATAAGTTCCATACCGAGCGTTTCGGTATAGAATGCCTTCGCCCGGTCTTGATCTTCGACAAATATAGATACCGTGCCTACCCGCTTGATCACCGCTTCTCTCCTTCGCTACTAAACCCAAACGAGTATACAGCCGGCGGCGCGTTCTACAACGGGTGACCACCTCAGCTGTACTGATTGTCGGCTGATAAACAACAATGGGAGTTTGTCAAGCGGATGCTTCAGGCGCGCTGGCCGAGCACGATCTGGTTGCCTTCTGAATCGACCAGCATGGCGAAGCTGCCCCAATCTTGCGCTTGCGGCTCGCCGAGGAATTGTACGCCCTTGGCCGTCAAGTCGCGATAGGTCTCCGTGATGTCGTCGCAGTGGCGCGAAAACACTGCGGCTTGCCCATCGCCTCGCGGTAGCGCTCCCACTGCGCGCTCATAGGGAAGAGCGTGAGTTCGGTCGGGCAGCCTGCCGGCGCCACGGTTATCCAGCGCATGCCCGAGCCGGGGAACATCTCCGAGTCGTTGATCAACTCGCAGCCGAGCTTCTCGGTATAGAAGGCTTTGGCGCGGTCCTGGTCTTCGACATAGACCGTCACGGTTGCGATTGTGGTGATCATGGCAATAGCTCCTGATTCTGCAACCGCCCTACTTATTCTCGACGCTCTCGCTCAGAAAAGCGCTGTAGCCGTTTTCCGGATCATTGCGCACAACCAGCATGCGCTTGCCGCCAACGTGCGATATGCCCGGCACTTCGTAGGCTTTGGCCGGATTGCCCTGGCTGTCGAGACGATTGCACCAATAGACGTGGTCATCGCGCTGCCAGATATAAATCACGGCCACATCCTCGACCACGACCTCCATGCGCCGGCGGCTGAATGGCGAGAAACGCGGCGGATGGAACCAGGGCACCCAGGCGCCATCGGTCTTCGGCGTCTTCATCGACACCGCGCTCTGCGGCAGGATCTCTTTGGTATCGCGCGGGGATTCCTGATTGATGAATTTGATCGTTTCATCAGTTGTGTTGAAAACCGAAGTCACTTCCGTCACTGGCATGGCTGTCCTCACTGCAACTGAGCCGTCATTAATCGCTTGTCCGGTCAAGCCGAGGCCCTTGCCGACGAGTTCCACCGTCTTGACAATGCCTTTGCCGATTTGACCGAGTAATTTCAATCCATCCATCGCATCAGAACCGTAAGTCCGCATGAGAATGATAGCCCTATTATACACCGACGAGAATCGGATTCCGATGCGCTATCTATCTATACGCAGGCCATGGTTGTCCGTTGCGGGGCGCGGGCTGTGGGACAGGTGAAGCATTTCTGCCGGCTTCAGCTCAAGAAGTCGGATGCTCGCGCCGCATGTGCGCCACCGACTCGCTGACAATCTCGCGCAGGATGTCCAGGTCCACATCGGCCAGCTTGTTGATGTAGAGACAGCTGCTGCCCGTGCGGTGCTTGCCGAGCTTGGCAAAAAGCTTTTCGTACCGCTCGTGCCCACCCATGATGTAGAGTGTCAGCGCTTGCTTGCGCGGGGCGAATCCGCTGAGCATGAAGTCACCTTCACGCCCGCTTTCGTACTTGTAATGATAACTGCCGAAACCGACGATGCTCGTGCCCCACATCTCGGCCGGCTCGCCTGTGACCTCTTCCATCAGCTTGAGCACCACCAGCGAGTCCTCGCGCCGACGCTTGTTTTGCACCGACTCAAGATAGGCCATCACATCGCCGTCATTGCGCTGCGTCTTGTTCTCCGCCATGTCTTACTCCTCAGCCTTCTCTGCCGCCTCTTCTTCTACCGGGTCAAGCACTATGTCATCGAACTCGTCCGCCTCGACCGCAGCCGGCTCGCTGATCACGGTCTTCACATCGGCAAAGGGCAGCTCCGCGCTGCTTGACCCCGTCGCCGCTTGCATCAGCAAGGTCAAGCGCGCCGCCATGCTCGAGGGATCGGGATGGATGCCATCTTGCAGCAGCGCCGTCTCAAAGACCTGCTCGACCACCGCGTCCACCAACGCCGTATCGCCGCCGTTAGCGACCAATCCGCTCAGATTGTGCATCAGGGGATGGCGCGGATTCAACTCCAGCGCTTTGACCGGCAGATCATAATCTTTGTCCATCATTCGGTTGATGCGGAACATATAGCGATTCGCGCTGTCGTCTTCGCTGACCAGCCGCGCGGGACTGCCGACCAGCGTCTTGCTCTCGCGCACATCGCTGACCCGCTCGCCCAGAGTCGCCTTGACGCGAGCTTGCAATGCGGCAAAGGAGTCGGCTTCTATCGCCGCTTCGGACGTCTCCGCGTCATCGCTCACTTCGCCGACATCCTCCAGGTCGAGCTCGGCCGAATCGACGCTGACCAACTTATGCCCTTTGAAATCGGCCATGCCCATCGGCAGCATGGCATCGACCGGATTGGTGAAATACAGCACTTCGATCCCGCGTTGCCGGAAAGCATCCAGATGCGGACTGCGCGCGCCGCTGCTGTAATCATCAGCGACTACATAATAGATATCGTCTTGATTCTCCGGCATCCGCTCGACAACTTCGTCCAGCGAGTAGTACTTGCTCGGGTCGTCATCGTACGTCGTCTGGAAGAAGATCAGCGGTTCCAGGTCGCTGCGGTCTTCGCTGTCGATGACCAGCCCCTGCTTCAAATAGGCGCCAAATTCCAGAAAGACCGCCAAGTACTTGTCTCGGTCGTTCTTCGCCATGCGCTTGAGCTCGCTGAGCACCCGCCGCGTGACCGTCTTCTTCAAGCCCGCCATCACGCGCGTCGCCTGAATGCTCTCGCGGCTGACGCTGAGCGGCAGATCTTCGCTATCGACTACGCCTTGCACGAAGCTCAAATACTCCGGCAGCAATTCGCGATTGTATTCCTCGATCAAGACTTTGCGCGCATAGAGCTTCAGCCCCGGCTCCTTGCGCGGACTGAACATATTCTGCTGCCCGCTGCCCGGCAGGAACAGCAGAGCATAAAATTGCATCGGCACATCAGCGCGCATGTGAATATGATGGCTCGCGCCGGCGAAATCCATCGTCAGCATCTTGTAGAAACTGTCGTATTCTTCGGCCTCCACTTCAGAAGGACTGCGCCGCCAGATCGCCTGCTGCTTATTCGTCGCCTCTTCATCATCGTCGACATAAATGGGAAACGAGACATAATCAGAATGCCGCCGGATGATGTCCTTGATGCGGAATCCGCGCGTGAATTCCTTCTCGTCGTCCTTCAAGTGGATGACCAGCTCGGTGCCGCGGCTTTCTTTCTCGGCGGCTTCGAGATTGTAGCTGGCGCCGCCGGTCGCCGACCAAATCACCGCCTCGTCATCCGGCCGGAAGGAGCGCGAAACCACATCCACCTGCTTCGCCACCATAAACACTGAATAAAAGCCGACGCCAAACTGACCGATGATATCCGCCGCGCTTTCCGGCTTTTCCTGCATCGCTTCGATGAATGCCTTCGCGCCCGACTTGGCGATCGTGCCCAAACCGGTGATGATCTCGTCGCGGTTCATGCCGATGCCGCTATCGCTGATGGTCAGCGTATTCGCCTCTTCATCCAGCGTGATGCGGATGGCCAGCTCGACCTCGCCATCGACAACATCATCGTTGGTCAACATCTCGAATTGCAGCCGGTTCAAAGCATCCGACGCGTTCGAAATCAACTCGCGCAGGAAGATCTCTTTCTCGGTATACAGCGAATGAATCAGGATATTCAGCAGTTGCTGGGTTTCCGCTTGAAACGTGTGTTGTTCGCTCATTGTCCGTCCTTGCATCATAGAATGCGCCGCTGCAGCCAGCGCGCCCGTCAAAATTTTGTCCCTGTTGTATCACAGCTTAATGAAGCGAGCTAACTATGGCGAGTTCATTTTCTTGCTGAAACAAGGTACTCGTAGAGCTCCTTCTTGGAGTTTCGCTTGCGAATTATCTCAATTCGTACGTCATGTAACCCGACATTCGACATCATTTCAGCATACAGCTCTTCTACAGGAATGACCGTCTCATAAAACTTGGAGTTTCCCACTATGTAATGAAGTGTCGCATTGTCTGCTAAATGTGACTCTAAGTTGCGGAAGTGCATACACATATCATCCATATATTTGTGTATGTAATTTGCCAGAACTCGGCTTTCAGCCGCTACAGCATTTACAAGTCTATCCAATGAAGCCGACTGGAAAACTCTCTCCGATTTCCAAGTAGAGAGTCTGCTGGTGGCAATACCCCAAGTTCCGCCAATTGCTTTCCAATCCAATTCTCCTGCTTCGCGAGATTCACGCAAATAACCAAGCCAATACATATAAGGACGCAGCTCTCGAATATAGCTCATTCGATTTGAGTAGGGTGGTGAAGTTATTACGCAGTCGTATAGTGCAGTGACAGGCACAGCAAGAGATCGAGAATCGGATTCGATGATTCGAACTTTCCCTGCAATTTGCTCCGAAGCTGCCCTTATAACACGAGAAACGTTTTCTACGAAAGCTGAATTCATCATCTCGGTTTCATCAAACAATGTCTGGTTTGATTGCTTGAATGACATTGACTGATGATTGAAAGCGGCATTAGACCATTCAATCAATAACCTGCAGAACGCAATCAAAAGCAGATTGCGCACAGAATCTATCGTCTCTACGGTACTTATGCGGTGGTGGATTTCAGCAAGGATGCTGAGCCGCTCGGGGGACCACCAGCGATAGATATTGTGAATCGGCGGCGTCCAAGACGTCCCAGATCGTTTTTCAGAATTCACAGAATCCGTTATGACGTTAGCGTATCGTTTTGCTTCAACGAGGTCAGCGTAGCTGTATCGTGCCGTTTTGACTTTTGCCAACCAAATTAAGAAAGGGTTGATGTCCACTAGAGTTGCGTTTGTGCCAAGCTGCGCACAAGCTAGGCCTGTGGTGCCTGTACCAGAAAACGGATCAAGCACATTTCGAACATTGGCGTTGCTTTCCAAAATGTCATACACAATTTTGACAGAATATGCTGGTGTGAGACGCACCCATCCATGCCGACCCTTCTTTATGTTTTCTTTGAAGGTTAGATCCGTACGCTGTTTAACCATTATCATCTGCCTTCAGTAAGCTCTCCAACACGTCATATGTGAAATCACGAATAATTGAGGAGTTGCGTTCAAAGAACGAGGCCAAGTCATAGCCGATAATCTGTTTCATGAATGCGAAAGTTGAAACCAAAGGCTCATCTTCCAAGATTCCACGCAACACAAGCCATTTTCCGCGTTCATATCTTTCCATGATATCGTTGTCTATCTGCCCCGACATCACTGTAAGAACTGGAAGATATCCCTGTGTGTAAGCTTCTGTAGCATTTGCCATGTCTGCATTTTGACGCTTGGAATCTTTGCTCTTGTAGCCTTGCCTGACTTCAAGAACGATACCCTGCATTGCTGCAGCAATTCGAGGATTGATCACAAGACGCACACTTGCAACCTGCATCCATTGTAGCACCTGTTCTCGCCTAAATTGGTTCGAAATGTTGTCTGGCGAGATGCGTCCATCAAGCTTAAGTGTACGTGTACGACCTTCTCCAGTTTCGATCTGATATGACCAATTTGCCTGATCATCAGTTAATCCGAGTTCATCCTGAATTATCTTACGGATGAGTTCCTCGCTGCCTAATCCAATCTGCCGATATATTGACGTAATTCCACCAGCGGCTTTGTGAGCCGAATAGATAAGGGGGTTATCGAGGCCAAACCACACGTAGAACACATCACTACTGTATATTTCTCGAAACGACTTATAGTCAAGTCCCTCACGTCCCCTCCCAAACTTTGGCTTATAGCGCCTGCAAACTTCAAGCCTGTCAAATATGATTCTGAGATAATCTTTGTCTCGGTCTGAATGCACTTGGGCCGGCCCTCCGCAGTCGTCGTCTGAAATAGCATATATCTTGACATAAGTTGCCGGAATATGGCATGACGCGAATTGTTCAAGTCTCCAAGAAAGTCGTAGCCATCTCTTACCCCGTCAACCAGGGTTCAGCGTAATACTGCCCGTCAAAGCCCTCGGCGATCCAGCCGACCGTGCCGCCATAATCCACTTGATACCAGACATAAGGTCCGCCACAGCTTACGCCATCCAGAACCAGGAAGCCTTCCAGCGGCGCCAACTGCCTGATCACGTCGTTTTCAGTGCCCGGTCCCGCGCGCAAGTTGAGCCACCTTCGGTCATCGGTCAGCGTCACCCGACCCCGCTCGCCAACGATCAGATACGATTCCTGCACACCCTCGCAGAAAACATGCGGCGTCAATGTAGGATGAGACGCGGCTGTGGCCAGCGGCGGCGCTGTCGGTGGCTGCTCCGCGGTCAAGCGCGCAACCGCCGTTGCAGTCGGCTCGAGCTCCGGCGCGCTTGAACAGGCCGCCAGAGCCAGAATGAGGCAGCAGCCCAGCAAATATGTGACTAACGAACTCATTCTGTCATTCTAACCCAATTCTGTGGTCAACAGCAGGTGACGTAACTGCTATACTCTGCGCCATTGTGCCAAAGCCAACGGGAGAAATCAGCCGATGAAAGCCGTCCAGATAGCCGCCCGCGGCCAGCCTGTATTCGTCGACGCGCCCAAGCCCGAATTGCAGCCCGGCGCCGCCCGCGTGAAGACGCTGCGCCTTTCCCTCTGCGGCAGCGATGTCCGCCACCTTCATTACTTGCCCGACGACCGTTATCCCTCGCCAATCGGCGAAACCGGCCACGAAATGGTCGGCGTGGTCGATGCCATCGACCCGGCGTTAAACGGCGGCACGATCAAGCCGGGCGACCGTGTGCTCTGCCTCGCGCCCGATCACCGCGCTATGGCGGAATATTACGTCGCGCCCGTCGACCGCCTGCTGCCGCTCGACCCGGCGATACCGCTGGAATACTCGGTGCAAGCCCAGCAGTTCGGCACCGTGCTCTACGCCGCCCGCACCCTGCCCGACCTGCGTGGCAAGACCGTCGCCGTCATCGGGCAAGGCTCGGCCGGTCTCTGGTTCAACTTCGCCCTGCAGCAGCGCGGCGCCGCCAGAATCATCGCCCTCGATCTCAAAGCCTACCGCCTGAATTACAGCCAGCGCTTCGGCGCCACCCACACCATCCACAACGGCGACGGCTCACCTGTCGAGGCGCTGCGCCAAATCTGCGGCGGCGAATTGCCCGATGTCGTGGTCGAGGCGGCCGGTGAACCGGAGTCGATCAACCTGGCGGTCGAGAGCGCCCGATTCGGCGGTTTCGTACTCTTCTTCGGCGTACCCCGCCTGGAACGGATGGAGTTCCCCATCTTCGAAGCCTTCTGGAAGACGCTGACCATGCGCTCGATGGTCGGCACCATCAACGATCCCGGTCATGCCAGCACGCGTCAGGCGCTGGACTACATCAACTCAGGCGCGGTCGATGTCGGGCGCATGATCACGCATACCTTCAAGTTTGAGGAAGTCTTCGAGGCTTACGAGTTGCACCGGATTCAAGACGAAGGAGCGGTCAAGATTGTGATTGATATGGAGTGATTTTTGGCCACAGAGGCACAGAGAAATGCTTTACCACCGAGGACACCGAGTAGGTTGAGTACACCGAGAGAAAATCTGCAAAAGGAATCTCAGCTCAGGTCCGCGCAACATATACGTGGCGAAACGCATTCAGGACGAAGGCGCGTAGAATCGCCAACGCGCAGGTTGAGCGGATGTACCGTGAGGTTGATGAGGTGGTGTACGGGTTGTATGGGTTGAGTGAGGAAGAGACAATGATTGTGGAGAGTGGGTGAGTTCTCAATTCTCTGCAGATGCTCATCTGCTTTATGATCGGCGGTTTACTCGGCATCCATCAAAAGCGTTTGCACACGCCTGTAGTCGTATATTTCCACGTGCACAATGCCTCTCTGGCCTTGCTTGGTTGCTCTGCACCAGATTCTAACTTGTCCGTAGTACGTGCCAAACATGGCGCACAACTCAGTTGCGTCATCACCAACATACTCATAGGGTACCCGCTTCCCGTTTTGCAGATACAAGAATCCTTTATTGCTACGCTTGGTATACGAGTCGAGTGTTACGATAAGATCTCGTTCCTCGTAAGACTTGGTTTCGTCAGTTTTAGCCACAAAATATGGACGGTCTTCTGAAGGGATTCGCTGGCTAATAACCGTGCCCTCGGAATCCCGCGCCTGTAATTCTGCTGCGTCTATTCCGTCATTCTCCAGTGGCTTCGTAAGATCATCTAAGTGATTATCGATTGCACCGCGATTGAAATAATTGTAAACGTTGACCTTATAATTTACGGTATTGTTGTGTGAATCCTTGAGATCAACATTTCCCCCATGGACAAATTGTGGCGTCGTTCCATCGTCTTTACGCTGCTTAAGTCTTATGATGCCAACTATTATTTCGACAACGCGATAGGCTGCTGGAAGTCTGGGGACTTCCATCAGGGCGGCAAGAAGTTCTGGATTTTCAGCAACTTGCGATACAGCATCAACAATCAATTCGAATTCCACTGACCCTGACCGGACTGCCATAAGCGTTATCCGATGCTCAACGTCAGTATTTTCCAAGTTTGCTATACGACCAAAGGCACCTGAAAAGCCCTGAAAAACGGGGATCACGTCGCTTATGGCCATGCTGCCATTCTTGACGTCAGCCCCTTTGTATTTCAGCGAAACCTCTATGCGTTCAGTTGCCACAGCCACCTTGCCTTTAGGTTAATATCTATAAATAACAGCGAAAGCATATCCTGTTTGCCGTAGCAAATCCAGTCATCTTTTCTACTCAATTGTAGGAGTTGCGGTTGGATTGGCGATTTCCTCATTTCGCCGCTTCTGCTGCGCGTCTGTAATTTGTCGTCCTTTGCGATCCTTAACCATTACAATACCTAATAAGTCTTCTTCGCGGACATGAATCGATTGTAAACCCTTTATACCTCTGTGGTGAAATCCCCCCACACGCGACCAAAAAGTCGCCCCACCCCACCCAACCCATGCTAGCCTAATCCCATCGCGCCTTAACAACCCAATTCACCAAATCCCAAATGGCCAAATGGCCGAAAAAAGTTTTTGCGTCGGACATAAAACGGACAAAATGCTCTTTGCCTCTGTGCCTCTGTGGCGAAAAACAGCCCGCTAATTCGCATTTCCGCCCGCAGAATGCTATCGTCATGCAGCATCAGGAAACAAGAAAACACGAGTAACAATATGAACGACCACGAAATGCAGCAATACCTCTTCGACCTCAACGGCTACCTGGTCATCGAAGACGCGCTAAGTCCAGAAGAAGTCGCAACCCTCAACCAGCTCATCGACGCGCAGAACCTGCCGCCGCCGGATGAATCGCCGCGTTTCGGCAGCGCGCCCACGCTGGGCTCGTCGCTGATCAAAGTCGAAGATGTGCCGGAGAGCAGAATGGGCCGTGATCGCGCCGCGCCGGTCGGGTCGGGCTTTCTCGACTGGGGAGAGCCTTTCTGCAACCTGCTCGATCATCCCGCCATCATGCCGCTGCTGCGACTGAGGCTGGGCGATGCCTTTCGGCTGGACCGCCTCTACGGTATGTACATGCGCAAAGGCATGTCCTATTTCGGCTTGCATGCCGATTACGGCGCCTCCGCCCCTCAGTCCGATGTGCAGCCAGGCGAGTATTACGGCTTCCGCACCAATCAGATTTACGAGGGCTTCATCGTGGTCGCCTGGGCGCTGTCTGACGCCGGACCGGAGCAAGGCGGCTTCTGCTGCATTCCGGGCAGCCACAAGAGCAATTTCAAGCTGCCGCGCGATATCAGTGACAACTTTGAAGAATCGCCGCATGTCATCATCCCCAGTATGCCCGCCGGCTCAGTCATTCTCTTTTCCGAGGCGCTGACCCACGGCACGGCCAGTTGGCATGCCGAGCATGAACGCCGCGTCCTGCTCTACAAGTATTGTGTTTCGCATCTGGCCTGGACTTCAAAGCGGGTCGAAGCGCCGACTTCGGTCGAGCTGACGCCGCGCCAGCAGATTCTCCTGCGCGAACCGGGCGATCCGCTGCGGCATTTTCCTTCACTGTTCGACTAATCTTTGTAGGGGCGACCCTTGGGTCGCCCTAATTGCGCGTGGGTTTGTACAAGGGCGACCCACAGACTAGCCCCTACATCTTTCTCTGTGCTCTCTGTGTTTCTGTGGTGAAAACCGTTATGACGGCTTGTCGGCGATGTAGTCCAGTTCATGCAGCCCCAGCGCCCGCAGCGCTTCTCCCACCCGCGCCACATCGTCGGCATCAGCCGCATCGTAAGTCCGCGCGCAGAGCAGCCGCTCGTCCGTGCCAGCCTGTCCCGCCGCCGGCCGCGTCGACACCTTCGACTTGTAGCCCAGCTCGCCCGCCACGGTCAGCGCCTTGACCCGCTCCCAGACCTCATCCACTGTGTCGACGCGCAACTTGACCCGCCACTCGCCGGCGTTGGCAGTCGCCGCCGGATAGTCGCCATCGCGCCGCTTGGCTTCGATCCAGTAGACCGCCGCCATAGCCGAAGGCGTCGCGCTCTCGTCGTGCAGCATCCGCGCCCGCTGCACCATCTGAATCAAGTCGAGATTGAGGTCCGGCGACCGCTCGTCTTTGGCCATGCTTCACTATGCCTAGAAAGTCGTCGGCTGGCTGTTGACATCGCTGTCGAAGCCGTAGCGCCCGATCAAGGGCACGAAGCGGCAGCGCAGCAGCATCCGCGACGTAAAGCGTTCGCCGCGCCGCGTGATCAGCTTCAACTCCTGCAAATGCTCATCGCCGATGGGCAGAATCATTTGCCCGCCATGCTTTCCCAGTTGGCCGCAAAGCACATTAGGCAGCCGAGGCACCGCCGCCGTCACCATGATGCGGTCGAAGCTGGCTTGATCCGGCAAGCCCTGGCTGCCATCGCCAACGTGAATATCGAGATTGTTATAGCCCAGGTCGCCGATGCGCTCGCCCGCTTGATCCGCCAGCCGGCTGACACGCTCGACGCTGAAGACATAATGCGTCAGATGGCAAAGTATCGCCGTCTGATAGCCCGAGCCCGTGCCGATTTCCAGCACAGTATGATGCGGCTTGAGGCGCAGGCGCTCGGTCATGAAGGCGACCATGAAGGGCTGCGAAATCGTCTGGCCTTCGCCGATGGGTACCGGACGATCTTCGTAGGCTTGTGGCTTGAATTCTTCGGGCACAAACTGATGGCGGGGCATGACGCGCATTGCATCCAGCACACGGCGATCGTTGATGTCACGCTTTACCAACTGTTCATCAACCATGCGGTTGCGCAACCGCGCATACTCCCGTGAGGTTGGCATCTGGCTATCCAAACTGTCGCCCGAAGATTGCTTGATTAAAGCTAGCACAAAGCGCAGATGCGGGCAATTCAACTTGCGCCGATGTTTCGCGCCTGTACACCTTGCTGCGGTCTCCGCTCCGGCATTTGACAGCTAGCGGACGGCAAGAACTCTGCTACATTATGCATAGAAAGTTTCACGAGCCGCGGCCGGACGATGACGACGAAAGTGACAGCGCAACCCGCCACCCCGCTGGATACACGGCGAGTGCTGCCAATCTTTCTGCTGGTCTTCGTCGATGTGCTGGGCCTGACCGTCCTCCTGCCGCTGCTGCATATCTATGCCGCCACATTCGGCGCGACGCCGCTGCAAGTTGGCTTGGCGATGGCGGCCTTTCCCTTGGCGCAATTGGTCGGCGTACCGGTTATGGGCGCGCTTTCCGATCGTTTCGGACGCAAGCCGCTGCTGCTCATCAGCCAGGCGACCACCTGCCTCAGCTTCGTCATGCTTGGCCTGGCGAGCTCGCTGGAGTTGGTCATTCTCTCGCGGGTCGTCGATGGTCTCTTCGGCGCCAACATCGCCACTGCGCAAGCCGCTCTCAGCGATATCACCGATGACTCGAATCGCACCCGTGGCTTGGGCATCATCGGCGCGGCTTTCGGCTTGGGCTTCATCTTCGGTCCTCTTATCTCCCTGATCGCACTCGAACTGTCGAACTCGCTGGCTGTGCCGGCCTTCACCGCCGCCGTCTATTCATTCGCCTCGATCCTTGTCACTACCTTTCTCTTCAAGGAAACACACCCGCCAGCAAAGCGAGGCAGCGCTGAAACTTCATGGCGCGGTCCCGTCTTGATTCTGCGCTACCTGCTGCGGCCGGCGCTGGGCATCCTGCTGCTCTTGATGTTTGCGCAACAACTGATCTTCTTCGGTTACGAGAGTCTGCTCGGTTTGTTCACTCTGACGCGCCTGGGATTCCTCGGGCGCGGCAACGCCACGCTCTTTCTCGTGATCGGCGTCATTCTGGTAGTGGTGCAGCTGCGCTTCATCGGGCGCTGGAGCGCGAAAATCGGCGACCGCGGCCTGGTGATTCTGGCCCTGGCCCTGTTGGCGCTCGGGCTTGTCATGACCGGCTTGACGCCCGAATCGCCCCATCCCTTTTACGTCCGCGAATTGGTCGAGCGCGATCTACTAGGTGAACGCGCCTCAAGTACTGAAACGCTTATAGGCGACCTAAATATCGAGTTGCCAGCGAACGGCGGCAATAGCTTGTCGGGCGTCGTCTGGATGTTGCTCGCTATCATCCCGATCTCAATCGGCGCCGGCTTGATCCGTCCCGCTTTGAACAGCCTGATAACGCAAGGGGTTGCCGCTCATGAGTATGGGCGGGCTCTGGGCGCAAGCGCCGCCCTGGTCAGCGCCGCCAATGCAGCCGCTCCCTTGATCGCCGGCTTGATCTTCCAGCGCAACGGCGTGACAGCGCCTTTTCTGTTGGGTGGCGTCTTGATGGCAGCATTGTGTTTGTGGAGTTTTGTCGCGCTGCGGCGACCCGAGGCGCAGTCTACACAAGATTCGTAGGGGCGTCTCTGTGAGTCGCCCGAAAAAGCATTGGACACGTCACGGACGACTTTCCGAGTCGCCTACACGAGGCTGGTATTGAATGGATGAGATAGAGGCCGAGAACCAGGCATATTAAGACATCGGAACTACGGCGACTGAATGAGTATGCCAAGGATTGCTGTGGATGCCGTTGTGGCCATGCTCACCGCGAGGATCAGTCGCCATGTCAAAGTAGCTTGCAGATTCGCCAAGTCCGCTTTGGTCGCCAAATGCTGTTGAATGTTTTCCAGTGAAGCGATTCGCTCGCCGCGGTCTTGCAGCGTCCTAACGTCCACAGTGGAATCCATCTAGATCTCCTCTTCCAATTCTCGTCGCGCGATCCCAAAAAATATCATTGAGACTGGCGTCTTCGCGCCACTGCGCCGTGCGCTAAGTCAGTCCAACAGAATCGAACTCGCTAACCCGTGACGCCTAAGCCGTTCTGCAAACCTAATGTTATCATTTTCGCGAAATAAATTCAAACCGATTCCACCACGGGGAGTGGTGAATTTCAAAGACACAGGACATATTCCGGATTCCATAAGGGGAATTCACCACAGAGACACAGAGGGCACAGAGGTTTTTGGCTGGCAAGGTCGAAGTTGTTATATCAACAGCATTCACCACTCTCCACCACGTATGCAAATGTATTCATCGGAAACCTAAGCGTGCGCCCAGCCTTCCCAGTCACGCGCGCTCCAAGCTCGATATAGCGCGATGGCGCCGGCCGTCGCCACATTCAGGCTGCCCACCTCGCCGCGCATCGGCAGGGTCAGCAGCAGATCACAGGTGTCGCGCACCAGCCGCCGCAATCCCTCGCCCTCGCTGCCCACTACCAGAGCCAAAGACATGTTGAGATCGGTCTTGTCCAACGGCGGGATATTCGGTCCCACATCCAAACCAACCAGCCAGACATCGTTTTCCTTCAGCCACTTCATGGCGTTGACCAGGTTGGAGACTTGCGCCACGTTGATATGCTCGACCGCGCCGGATGACGCATTGACCACCGCCGGCGTCACTGCCACGCTGCGGCGTTCTTGTATCACGATGCCATGTATGCCGACGGCATCGCTGACGCGGATCAACGAGCCGACATTCTGCGGATCCTTCAGCAAATCCAGCAGCAGGATGAAGGGCTTCTCACTTTTGCTCGCCGCCAAGCTGAGGATGTCCTCCATGTCACAGTAGGGAAAAGGACCAACCCGCAGAACCAAGCCCTGATGATTGCCATTATTGGCCAAGTCATCGAGGATGCGCCGCTGCACCCGCTGTATCGGCAGATTGAATTCTTCGGCCATGGCGATAACATCGCCGACCGTGCCGCGTCTTTCAGCGCGCTCATGGATCATCAGCGCCTCGGGCTTGCGCCGCCCTGCGCGCATCGCTTCAATGACCGCCCAGTGTCCGTACAAGAATTCCGGCATTTCGTTTCACTTTCATTTCCGCGAGAATTTTACCATAGTCCTACACTCCCTACATCTTTTGGCATAGAACACGACGATGGAACGTCAATGAGAATATGTAGGGGCGACTCTGTGAGTCGCCCGTGTCGTAATCTGCACTAAATCGGGCGAACCAAGGGGCGCCCCTACAAGACTTCAAAGACCCGTGGCTAAGTATGACAACCGCGCGCCTTCAACTCAACTTCCAGATGGTGCCATCGGCGCGGTCTTCCAGCACGATGCCCAGCGCCGCCAGCTCATCCCGGATTTCATCGCTGCGGGCATAATCACGGTCGGCGCGCGCCTGCGCCCGCATGGTTATCAGCATTTCGATCAGCGCCGCCTCGCGCTGACCATCGCTGCCTTCGGCATGATCCGCCGCCGGCACCAAACCCAAAACATCACCACCGAGCGAGATGTAGGTGTCGTTGATGGCCGCCAAGGTCGAGACGCTCACTTCCGTCTCGCTGTTCAACAGGGTATTCACATCGCGCGTCAGGTCTTGCAGGACAGCAATGCCACGCGGCGAATTGAAGTCATCATCCATCACGCTGCGAAATTCGTCATGCGCCTGGTCCAGCCGCGAGCGGAATCCAGCGCCGCCATCGCCTTCTGACGCGCTGTTCATCTGCTGCCGCACCAGTCGCACGGCATTCATCAGCCGCTCCCAGCCGGATTTCGCCGATGTCAGCGCATCCTCACTGTATACGACCGGATTGCTGTAGTGAGACGTCAGGATGAAATAGCGCAATTCCTGCGGGCGGTAGTCGTTCAGCGCATCTTTGATGGTGATGTAATTGCCCAGCGATTTGCTCATCTTGACCGCGATGCCTTCATCCAGGTCCAGCACATTCAAGCTGCCCGTCAACATCCAGTAATTGGCGAAGGCTGCATGGTTGGCGCATTCACTCTGCGCGATTTCGTTTTCGTTGTGCGGGTAGATATTGTCGATCCCGCCGCCGTGAATATCGAAGTTGGCGCCCAGGTATTTCTTTGCCATGGCCGAGCACTCGATATGCCAGCCGGGGAATCCGACGCCCCAAGGGCTGTTCCAGCGCAAGATATGCTCAGGCTCGGCTTTCTTCCATAGCGCGAAATCGGCAGGATGCCGTTTGCCGCTGCCGACCAAATCGCGCGATTCGACCTGCTGCTCTTCCACGCGCCGGTTAGACAGCTTGCCATAGTCCTCATCGCTAAGCACATCAAAGTAGACATTGCCGTCAACGGCGTAAGCGTACCCATCGGCGATCAGCGTTTCGATCATCTCGATCTGTTCCGGCACGTGACCGCTGGCGCGCGGGGAAATATCGGGGCGCGCCACGCCGAGCGCGTCCATATCTTCGAAATAGCTGCGTGAATACGTCTCGACGATTTGCATCGGTCGGGCATTGAGCTGCGCGGCGCGGACCAGCACGCGGTCTTCTTCATTGGCGCGCAGGTGCCCGACATCGGTGATATTCTGCACATAAAGCAGGTCGAAGCCGCGGAAGCGCAGGTAACGCGCCACCACATCAAAGGACACGTAAGTCTTGGCATGGCCCAGGTGCGAATGCTCGTAGACCGTGGGACCACAGACGTACATGCCGACGCGCCCCTCGTGGATGGGCGCGAATGCCTGTTTTTGGCGTCCCATTACATTAAAAACCTGCATAGTCATCGCTTTCGCTGTCCCTCTTAAGCTGCCGCTAATGCGCCGTATTGTAACAGCCGCCGCGCATCAGCGAAATGGTCTGGCGAGCTCGGGGCAAGGCAATCGCCTCTAATTTTATCTTTACCAGCGAGGACACAGCCGCTCAGCGGCAGCGAGAAGGGTCATCCGCGCTTACACGAAATAACAACTCTCCTCCTTGCGCGTACAAGGAGGTTTGTTAGAAAAGAGGACACAGAGTTTAGGCGCTATTGAGGACTTTTCACCAAGTCTGCCGCTTGAATAGGAAAAGCAAACCGCCAGCTTGTCGATAAAATGCCTTTGCGCTCAAAAACAGCGCCGCAAAATGCTGCATTATTGCTGACCAGACGCTTTTCTCGACGCTTTCGGTGTACTCGGTGGTTAAATACCAGTTCGATTTTTTATCTTAGCAGTGGATGTCAATTTTGAAGCGACTGCCCTGCTCACTACCGAAAATGACTTGCAATTTCATGATTATTTGCTATATTATTATAGTGTCTCGTACTTCCTCCGAGGGATCACAGGTAATATTTTGCATAGCTTGCAGAAGCTCCTGTGAATTTCTGTATTGCTGTTGTGCAATGGATGAGGAGATATTTATGTGTGGACACGGCACGGCATTTTCATTGCGAAAGCGGTTGACTGGCTCTTCCCTGATGAACCTATTCCTCCCATCATTTTTCGTAATAATCCCGTTATTCTTTGCCACTGCCGCTCCAGTTTGGGCTTATCAACTGCTTCCCCCTACCAACGTGGTCATCTCTTGTTCCGGGGAAATCACCTGGACAGCAGCGAATAATTCAGATCACCAGGTGAGTTTATGGTCGAGCGACTGGGATAGTAATGACTGGACCACTCTGGGAAGTCGGACCGTGAACGCCGGTACAAACCTCTATCAGATTCCGAATTTCGATACTGGCAAGGATTGGTGGGCAGACGTCCGTGCCCAACAAGGCCAAAACATTGTAACGGACGAAGTAGTTGCCACCTTGGATGGAATAGGCCGGATGGAATAGGTCCGCCGGCGAGTGGGAATATCGCGGCAACCGGGGCAAATCCCGGTCGCGTTACCTGGGATTCTGTCAGCGAAGCTGACGGTTTCATAGCGCGCCATCGCTCCCGCAATGCGGATTCCACCATTTGGCCCAGCACATGGCAGCAGGAAGAGTCGTTCACCGCCACAGCTGCGCGCCAATATGATATTAGCAGTTTCGACGGGCTAAACAAAGATTACCAGGTAGAGATTAAGAGCACGAAGACCTGCGTAATGCAAAGCGCTGCCCTGGTGCTGGAGCGCGACGTGGATCCGCTGCAAAGATTCCGGAAGAGTTTCCGGCAAAATGAAGCCCCGGCAGCTACGGTCACGCCCATTCACGCCATTCAGGCCACTTGCGCCAGCATGAACGGCGCAATGCCGCAGGGGCAGGACGCGCGCGGTTTGCGGAATTGCATGGTGACGACCACTGACATCTTGTACTTCCGCGAATCGCCGGGCGGGGTTCTCATCATTGCCGACTGGATTCCTAGGAGTTGGCTGCCGGAGAATGTGACGCTGACGGCGCTAGCGCGGACGAGCGACTGGTTCAAGGTGGATTATTACGGAGTACAAGGGTGGATCAGCGCCGATTATGTGAGTCCGCAGGGGGCTTGCGGCTAAGCTATAAGCTTCTGGCCCGCTAGCTGAACCGGCTTCTTGTAATCATAAATGTCGTATAGCGGCTTGAAGCCGACAGAAGCGTAGAGCGCGCCCGAGGCCGGATTCTTGTCCGCCGGCTCATGGCAGACGTAGGCACACGCCAAGGACTTTTCCACTTGCATACGCCGCAGCGCATAGGTCAACAGCGCCTTGCCGATTCCTCGCCGGCGAAAGTCTGAATGGACGCCGACCGGCTCGAAGAGCAGCGAGCGATTCACCTCGTCGATCCACAAATTGACAAACGAGGCGAAGCGCCCATCCGGCGCGATCACAACCCATTCATGCTCCATGTGCGGCGATTGGAAAACGTCCCGGTATGATTCGGCATTCCATTTGTTGGTGAAGCTGTGATTATGCACATCCGCCAGCCGCTCCGCATCAGCAAGCGTCGCGTCGTGGAAGTGGAAGCCGGCGGGTAAGTCCGCGTCCGGCAGATCGACGAGGTCATGCCGCGTCATCACGGTGGTCATTTTGCGCCGGACAAAACCACGGGACTCGACGAAGCGGATATAGGCGCGGTCGCATTCAAACGCTTCAACGTTCATGTCTTCAAAGATCACCTCATACTTCACTGCCAGGCGCAAGGTCTCGCGCTCGCAGAATTCGAAAATGTCGCCATGCTCATCGCCGCAATACAGGCGCGGCGCAACCTGCAAGTCAAAGGATTCCCAAGGTGGATACAGAATCGCGAAGGCGCAGATCTCGCCCGCTTGATCGACCCAGTAGCGAAACAATTCCGCTGGATCATAACCGTAGGAGCCGTTGAAGAGCCGGTGGCCGATGTCGCCCGTGTGTAAGTAACTGCAGTGGCCCTCCGCCCGCACCCACTGCATCAGAGCCGCTTGCGCACGGTACAGGTCGTCTGCTTGTTGATAGTGATGATGTTGCATTGCCCTGCCATTTCGTCTTGTCAGGCCGCCAGGAACGGGGTCAGCGCGATTGCAGCGCCCGCTGATATAACTCAAGCATCTGCCGGACTTGATGCTCGAGCGAAAACTTGCGCCGTATACGCTCCTTGCCGCGCCAACCCATCTCCCGGCGTAGACTCTCGTCGCGCAACAGGCGCCCCAAGCGTTCGGCATAAGTCGCCGTATCCAGTGGATTAACGATGAAGCCGGTCTCGCCATCGACGACCAATTCGGCCGAACCGCCGAAGCAAGTCGCCACTACCGGTCTGCCTAGCGCCATCGCCTCCAAATTGACCGTCGGGAAGGGATCGAGGTAGATCGACGGCGCCGTCACTACGTCGGCAATTTGATAGGCGGCGCGCAACTCATCGCCCTGCAGCCAACCGCCAAGACGAATGAAGGGGCGTAAATGGGCGAAGTCAGCCGAAATCTGCGAATCGATATCGCGCGCGGTCAAGACAAGCAGCCGCAGATTCGGCAAGCTTTCGCGCAGGCGATCCAGGGCCTGAAGTATTTGCCGCATGCCCTTTTCAGCAGTCAAGCGCCCGGCGATCAAGATGACGGGCTTGTCCACGAGATCAAGTCGCTGCCGCAGGTCGGCAACGATCGCGTCATCGACCGGTTGCCAGTCGCGCAGGTCGATGCCGTTGTGTACTACTTCGACGGGAGGCATGTCGTTGTCAGCAAAGGCATCGGCCAAGGCCTGGCTCGGCGCCGTTCGATAATTGACATGATTGCTCAGATTTCGCCGGATCAATCGGTTGCGGAAGGGATTGTAGCGGAAGCGATTCTCGCGCAAATTTCGCAGCGCGGGCAGACGATATTCGGCGGGCAAGCGCATATCGCCATCATCACGCGGCGCGAAATGAGTCAACTTGCCATAGGCGAAGGGCATGGCGTCATGCGCGCTGAAAACCACGCCACAGCCGGCATCGCGCGCAAGTTTCAGAGTGTGATAAGAAAGGAAAGAGTGAATGTTATGCGCGTTTACGACATCCGGCTGAACGCGCGCCAACACTTCACGAAAAGCGCCGGCCGTTTGCGGATTCCAGAGTGAAAGCCAGGCGCGAAATCGTTCCGGATATTTGGCATGCAAATGCGTCGTCGCTATGCCTTCACGCCGCTCTTCGAATGACGCGCTTGTCGTGGCTGCGACCACGCGCGCCTCTTGCCCGTCCGCCGCCAAGCCTTTTGCCAGGCGCCAGACCACCGCTTCCGCCCCGCCCTTGCCTTCCGGCGGAATTCGATCATTGAGCAGCAGGATCTTCATCCCTCCGCTTCAATTCTGCTTAATAGTGAATCAACTGGTCCAGGCTGAGGGCGCCGCCTATGGATTGCCAACGGAATGCTCAGGCGCCGTCGGCAAGCCAATGCGGAAGCTGGAACCGCCGGTTTCGGGAAACTCGGCACTGACTTTACCTTCTTGCGCTTCGACAAGCTGCTTGACAATCCACAAGCCCAAACCTGTTCTCGTTTCACCGCCAGTCGGATAGGTGCTCAGCTTGGCGAATTCCCGAAAAAGCCGTATTCTCTCATCCGGTTCAATGCCCGGTCCCTGGTCCGTGACCCACACCCAAGTGTAGGGCGGCTGGACCGTGGTCTCAATACTTACTCGGCTGCCCGGCGGACTATATTTTATTGCGTTGCTGACCAGGTTGCCAAGAACTTGAAGTGTGCGAGCCGCGTCAGCAATCACCCAGCCCTTGTCCGACACAATCTGCAATTCAATTTGCTTTTTGCGGGCGGCGAACTCAAAGTGGCTGACCACATTTACGATTATATCACGCAGATTGAGCCGCTTGCGCTCATAGACCAGCTTGCCCGAATGCAGCTCCATCACTTCCAGATAGCTGGACATGATGTCTTCAATGCTCTCCACCATCTGTCGTATCATCTCGAGCGAACGGTTCACCTCGGCGCCGTCATCTTCGGCGGCGCGCTCCAATTCCCTCACCGCCAAGCGAATGTTGCTGAGCGGCGATTGCAGATCGTGCGAGGCCATGCGGCTGACATACAAGCGCTGCAGGTCCGTTTCTTCAAGTTCAGCACGCTCGGCCCGGGCGCGGTCAAAACTGCGCTTGACGCCCAGCAGCGCCTCTATTCTGGCCTTCAGCGCCGCTTCGGTGAAGGGACGGGTCAGGCAATTATCGGCGCCGTGTAGAAATGCCTGCGCGACTGCTTCCGGCCCGCCGCGATCCTCCAACATGATCAGCGGCAGCGTCCCGGCGGAATGCCGGCCACGTATCTCGCTCACCAGCGCCACGTCGCTTGTATCTGCCAGCGGACCGGATAAGATCACCAAATCTATCTCGGTCGAGTCATTCAGGCGCCGTAAGGCCGCGTTGCCCTTGTCCACGAGCGTCAGCGTATATTCGTCTTCCAGATAATCCTGCAAGAGCCTCTGTTCATCTTTGGCGTTGATCACTATCAAAAGATTTGCAGCCATATTGCTCACTTATGTTTGCCTTGCCGCTTTCTTCAAACAGCTAATTAGGCCGGCGAAATTGCCGCTTCCGCGCGGGCATCATTGCGCAACGCCAGACGCCGTTCAGCGTATTATCAGTAGAAGTGGCTTTCGTCAGTAGCCAGGCTAAAATGGTAAACTGCCAGCCAGCGTAATTTCGACCGGCGCATTCAAGCTGCTAAGAGCATAATTTCGAATTATAACGGAATGGGGACAAGGCCATGTCAAAATCCTTACACGATGCGGAACGAAACGCGCGGAAGTTGGTATCCAATTGGACGACGGGCGCCGCTTTGACCGGCTGGATCCCCGGCAGCGCCTTCTTCCTGACGGCGGCCGATACCGCCATGATCCATCAGGTCGCCAATGCGTACGGCATCAACGCCTTTGATATGAATCACCTGCTGTCGACACTATCGGGCGCCGTTGGCAGCGCTATAGCGGGTGGCGTCATCGCCGAAGTGGTCGGAATGATTCCTCTGGTGGGCTGGGCGGTCAAAAGCGCGGCGATGGCAGCCAAAGCAAAGGTGATCGGTGATGCCGTCATTCGCTATTTCCACGAACGCTCGGAGTTGCCGGATACCAAGCTGATCATTGATGTGCAAAGCGACGAATGATGGCGAAAAGATGAAGACAACAAATCATTTGTCCCTTCGCTTCTATTGCGGTAGGCTAACCTGTGTGCTGCATTGAATGGCGAAGGGTCTGCTATGGCATCGACACTGCGACAGAAAGTTTTGACGCTCTACTTATCCACATCGGCGCTGGACAGCCGTGTGCTGGGCTGGGCCATATATGACGGCACGGGAAAAGAAGCATTCACCACCGGCGACAATGTTGAAGCGCCCTATGAAACCGGCCTGGACGCGCTCAAAGATGGCTGGCGGCTGATTCAACATCCGATCTTGATCCCGCCCTACCCCGGTGAAGAATACAGCACCTCGTTTATGAAATACGGTTTTGTCTTTGAAAAACTGGAGGATTTATTACCTTCATAGAATTACGCTGCTTTTATGACGCGCTACAATAGACTGAAATGCTCGTTTGGCTGAAGGAATATTTGGCATGATCGACCAGCAGAATCTGCTCAGCTCGAATCAAATGGCGGAATTCGTCGCCCGCGGATTTCTTCGTTTCGATGAATTGGTACCCGATGATATCAACCAGGCAGTGATGCGCGATATCGACCGCCAGGCGATAAGGGGCGCCCCCGCCGGCACTCCGCTCTCTCAATGCTACCAAGGCACCGCCATCCGCCGTCTTCTGGAACTGCCGCGGATACAGGGCTTGATCCACAGCCTGGTCGGCGACGATCCGCTATTCGATCATGACGCCATTCATGTGCGCGAGCCCAACGAGGGCAGCGCGCAGGGCTTACACGCCGATTCGATTATCGACCTGCGAACCCACTTCGATATCCAGCTTATGTATTTCCCGCACGATGTGCCATTGGAAATGGGCGGGACGCTGCTCTTGCCGGGCAGCCACTTCCGCCGCGTCAACGAGATGGATGTCGCCGCCTACCAGAATATGCGCGGGCAAATCCCAATGGTCTGCAAAGCCGGTTCAATCCTCGCCCTGCATCATGGCATCTGGCACTGCGGACGGCAAAACCAAACGGACCGCCGGCGCTACATGTTTAAGCTGCGCCTGAATCCGGCTGTGCGGCAGCTGCGCCTCTGGAACACCGATGACCTTGAAGGCAGCTACAGCGCCCAGCGCGAGATCCACGCGGGCAAAGATCGCGATGGCAGTGTGCAGGATATTCTCAGCCGCCGCGAGCCCTGGTTTGAAGCGGCGACCGGACGCCTGGAAATCGTCAATCGCATCAAGCTCTGGCGCTTCCTGACCGGCGACGACGCCTTCGATGTCAATTATTGGCTGTCGCGGCTGGAGAATATGCCGGCTTAAGCCCTTATCATGACATTTAATTGTAGGGGCGACTCTGTGAGTCGCTCATTTGAGTCGCGCTGCGTATTTCGGGCGACACAAGCGCCGCCCCTACTCTGAGTCAATCATAAATGTCAATTGCCGATGGGCAGCAGCAAACTCACCCTACCATTCCCGCCAGAATCATCTATAGTATCTTGCCGATTTCTGAAGACAAACGAGGGCTTTTCGCCCCGCGTGAAAAAGGAAATGTCCAAATATGGCTTCATACCACGGACCAAAAGCTAAACCTCAGCGCCGCTTCGGCGAGCTGCTCGTTCCGCGCCCGAAATATTCGCGTATCCTTGAAGACCGCGCCTACCCGCCGGGCGATCATGGGCGCGAAAAATCTTTCCGTTCCGGGCGCCGCAGCAACTATGGACTGCAGTTGGATGAGAAGCAGAAGCTGTCTTTCATCTACAATATCCGCGAACGTCAACTGCGCAACTATTACAAGAAAGCGGCCTTGATGGCGGGACCGACCGGCGTAAATCTGCTGAGTCTGCTTGAACGACGGCTGGATAATGTCGTTTACCGTTCCGGCTTGGCAGCGACCATCTGGTCAGCGCGTCAAATCGTCGGGCATGGCCACATCATGATCAACGGCCAGCGCGTCAACTTGCCGTCCTATCAGGCGCGTCCCCAAGATGTCATCGAAGTTTCTGACAAGATGAAAAAGAATGTACACATCCAGGAATGGATCCAGCAGTCGGCGTATTTCCCGCCCTACATCACGGTCGACAAGGACAACTTCCGCGTCACCTTTGACCGGCTGCCGGAAGAAGGCGAAGTTCAAACGCCCGTTGACATCCAGATGGTAGTCGAGTTTTACAACCGCTTGACCTAAGCAAAGACCAAATCCACGCTATTGACGAGGGACGCAGAGATGCGTTCCTTTTTTGCTGCAAATCTGGACATAGCATATAATCATTGCAATAATTGTAGTAATAGTACGGATTGAAGTTCCGTTGCGTCATCTTTGCAAATGATGACAGGGATACACTACGATGGATAGTATATCGACAGACACTGTATTACAAATTGCAGTTACCGTCGCCGCGGCTCTCGCTCTTTGGTTGCGGCTGGATTCCAAGATCGATGGACTTCGCAAGGAACTAAACGGCGACATCCAGCGAGTAGATGACAATGTAAAAAGCGTATCTGCCAGTGTTGAAGGACTTCGCAAGGAACTAAAGGGCGACATTCAACGAGTGGATGACAATGTAAAAAGCGTATCTGCCAGTGTTGAAGGACTTCGCAAGGAACTAAAGGGCGACATTCAACGAGTGGATGAAAAGGTTGAAAAGCTAACAGAAGCGTCAAACAAGAATCACTTGGAAATCATTGAGCGGTTGACCAGAGTTGAAGAAAAAGTTGAGTGCGTCATCAGGGGCGAGCCGCTGAAGACGGATTGACCTCGGACTAGTCCTCCCTTAACCTGCGAGTTCTATTGATCAGTTGCGTGGTGCTACGCTGCGGCACGTATTCGATCAGCTCAATGCGCCCGCCGTAGGCTTCGACGGTGGCGCGCTCTGGCAGCGGCTTGTCTTCATAATCGCCGCCTTTGACGTAGATATCCGGTTGCAGCGCCCGCAGCAATTCATCAGCCGTATCGTCCTCGAAGATGATCACCGCGGTCACCGGCAGCAGCGCCGCTAGCAATCGCGCCCTCTCGGCAGCCGGCACCAGTGGTCTGCCCTGTCCCTTGAGCCGCCGAGTTGAGTCATCGCCGTTCAAACCGACGAAAAGCGCATCGCCCAGCGCGCGCGCCTTCTCCAGATAATCCAGATGGCCAACATGCAGCAGGTCAAAATGGCCGTTGGTGAAAATCAGCGTCTTGCCCTCGAGTCGCAGAGACTCGCGCAGCTCACGCGCTTCTGTAATCTTCAGCAGCTCGCCCATCAGCGCATTCTCAACGATCTTTCTTGCGATACACCAGCTTCAGCCCAGACCACTGCGCGTCGATAGCAGCCACTTTCACATCGACCAAGCCGCCCGCCAGCGCCACATCGCGTACGACATCCTCGGTGATATCGGTCGGCATCTTCGCCGCTTTTTTATACCAGGATATCCAGACCATGCCGTCCTTTTTGATAGCGCATTTCAGATCGTCGAAGGCGGCTTCGTAATCGGCGCGCCAGATGAAGAATGCCTGCGCAAAGTTGTAGTCAAGACCTGAAAGCTCATAATCGACAGCCACATCGTCCGGCAGCTCGCCCAGCAAGTCGAGATAGCCGCCAGGCGCATTCAACATTGCCAGCCGGTCACCGCGCTTGATGCCCAGCTTCTTGACCAGTGGCGCGCCTGAATATCCCGCTGTCATCATCTCCGCCTAAGCGAACTTCTTCGGATAAAGGTCGCTCGCCAGCGCTTCCGCTTGCGCCACCCATTCTTCGATCACATCAATGCCCTTCTGCCAAAAGCCCGGATCGTTGATATCCACGCCAACCTGCGCCAGCAGCCGATCGGGATAATCCGAGTCTCCCGCCGCCAGCAAATCAGTATACTTGGGCACGAACGATTCCCCCTCTTCCTGATAGATGCGATACAGCGCCAGCACCAGCAGCTCGCCAAAAGAATAGGCGTAGACGTAGCCGGGCGTATGCAGGAAATGAGGCACGTAGCTCCACCAGCGGCCGTATTCCTCGGTGATGGTGACGCTGTCGCCAAACATATCGCGCTGTGTCTCCAGCCAGAGCTCGTTGAATCGCTCAGCCGTCAATTCGCCTTCGCTGCGGCGGGCATTGTGCATCTTATCTTCGAAGCGGTTCATGGATATCTGCCGGAAGACCGTGGCGAATGTATCTTCGATCTTCTCGGTCAGCATCGAGAGCTTGACTTCCTGATCGTCCTCCGACGCCATCAAATCCTGGAAGACCAGCATTTCGGCGAATGTCGATGCCATCTCGGCGGTGGTCAGCGGTGTATAAAGCGCGAAGAGTCCCTTCTCCTTGCCCGAGAGATACATGTGGATGCCGTGACCCAGCTCATGCGCCAGCGTGGTGACGCCGCGCGTATCACCCAGATAGTTAAGGAAAACGTAAGGATTGGCAGAGGCAACTGTCGATGCCGCGAATGCGCCGCCGCGTTTATTCGGCAGGACCGGCGCGTGAATCCAGTCTTTGTCGAAGAAATGCTGCGCCACCGTCTTCATCTTCGGGCTGAAGTTGTCGAAAGCGTCCAACACGATCTCGCGCGCTTGCTCCCAAACATAAAACGCCTCGCTCTCTTTGAGATTCAAGGGCGCATAGCGGTCGTAGTCGTAGAGTTCATCATAGCCGAGCAATACGCGCTTCAGCTCATAATGCCGCGCGACCAAAGCGTAATTGCTCGTGACGGTCGAAATCAGCGCCGCGACAACTTCATCGTTGGCTTTATTGCTGAGGTTGCGCGACGAAACCCAACTGGCGTAACCGCGCCGCCGATCGCTATTCGCCTTGTCCAGCGCCAGCGTGTTGAAGATGAAGGTCAACTCCATCGACTTTTCGCCCAGCTTGTCGGTCAGCTTGCGCCAAGCCATCTCACGCGCATCGCGGTCGCCGTCGTGGAGCTTGTTGAGCACCGAGGTCATATTGACCTCCTCGCCCATCCAGTCGAAGCGGAAGGCGCTGGTCAACTGCGTGAAGAACCGCGTCCAGGCGCCGCTGCCCGTCACTTGCTTCTCGATGATGATTTGCTCTTCGGCTTCGCTGAGATTGTAAGGTCGATAGCGCCGCTCCGCCTCCATGTAGTAGCGAAATTCGGCGATAGCCGGATCAGCCAGGACGGCAGCCGCCGCTTCATCATCCATCGCATTCCATTCCAGATCGAAGAAGACCAGCTTCTGGCTCAAGCTCGATTCAAGTTCTTCAATCCGCGCCACCGCCGCCTGGTAGGCTGTTTTGCCTGTATCGGTGGAAAAGTTGAGGAAAGCGAAGCTGCCCAGTCGTCCGCGCAGATCGTAGATGGCTTCCAGCGCCTGATAGGCGTCGACGAAATCGGCGGCGCTCATCTGCGCGATCTTGCCGCGCCAGCGCTGCTGAAACTCATCAACCAGTTTTTTCAGTTTCTTGATATCGGCGTCCACCTGCGGATCTTCGAGGTCCTGGTAAAACACGGACAGATCCCAGATGACGTCTTCTGCGCCGGTGAGGCGTTCTTGTACGGCTTGGCTCATGGCTATCTCATTCGCTCAATTGTGGTTTCGATTGGTCGGTAATCCTAGCAGAAATGGTGGGATTAGGGTGGGGCAAATTAGCGAAAGATACCCTGCGCCGGTCTTTCCTTAACGCGATACGCCACTTCTGTGGTACACTATCCGCGGACAAACAAACTTATGAAAATGTCACGGTATGCTTGATGATAGTCCCCATTGAGCGAGAGACAGGAGGGCGCAATGTTCATGAATGACGCGAGATTCAAACGCATTGCGAAGGAATACGAAGCTTTGAGAAATACTCAGAATTTGATCATGGACGGTCTTGAGGAGGTATTGCCGGCAATGGCTAGCTCTATAGACACTAATCGCCAAGCCATCCAGGACAACCGCGAGGCAATTCAGGTCAATACAGATATGCTACGGGCGATCATTGACCACCTTGACGTACCGTATGAAGACAAGCCACCAATGGGCTTTAGCCAGGATTAATCCGCTTCAATCCCACATAGTCGTGTCAGCAGATTCATCCAGGTTCCATTGCTGTGCGAACAGGATGGATACCGGATGTCGGCGCCCGTCTTAGCGCCCGGCCTTCGCCTGTGGCACAGCGAATATCATGCGCCCGGTCGGGCGATTGATCAGTTTAGTGACTTCCACGCCGACGTTGCGATCCATGTATTTCTGGCCCGATTCCACCACCACCATCGTGCCGTCATCCAGATAGCCGATGCCCTGATTGGGATCGCGACCTGCTTGAATGATGCGAATGGCGAAGGTCTCGCCCGGGATGTAGACCGAGCGCACGGCATTAGCCAGCTCGTTGATATTCAGCACATCCACGCCTTGCGCGTCAGCCACCTGATTAAGATTGAAGTCGTTGGTCACCAGCGAGGCATTGAGCTGTATCGAAAGCGCCACCAGCTTGGCATCCACTTCGCCAAAATCTTCCGGATCGTCATCGACAATCTTGACCGGCAGGTCATTATTGCGCTGAAGCTCGTTGAGCTTGGCCAGGCCGCGCCGCCCTCGGTTGCGCCGCAGCGGATCCGATGAATCGGCCACGCGATGCAGTTCGCCCAAGACAAAACGCGGGATGACCAAGGTCCCGCCAATGAAACCGGTCTCGGCAATTTCGACTATGCGACCATCGATCAAGACACTGGTATCCAGAAGTAATTGACGCGCTGTGAAGGGCTGAAAGCGACGCTGCCGCCCCAGGATTTTTTCGCTGACGAAATCGACAATTTCGCTCGAACGTGTGTTGAACAGGTTCATGCCGAGGTAGCCGCATACCAGCGATGCAATCGCCGGTAATACGCGCCCCAAGGGATCACCCAGCAGCGACAGCGGGAAGGCCAGCATCAAGGCCACTGTCAAGCCGACGAAACCGCCAAGAATCGCCAGCATAAGTCTTGGCACAGTCATCTCGCTCGCCACGCGCCGCCAACGGCGAAATGGCAAAACACTGATCCAGGGCGTCGCGATCAAACCGAACAGGGCGCCAAGCGCGAGAAATATCAAGGACACTTCGTCGACGCCTAATTCAGTGAGATGAGCCACTGACGCGCCCAAACGGGCGCCAATGAGGGAAAATACAATCAGACCAATTAAACGGCAAATAAGCATTGAGTTCATAGACTCCTAGTCTCCCTTGCTTAGCCTGATCTGTATCCCTTTCATATCGACGTTTGATTGACGAAGCGCCTGAGTGTAGATGAGGATAAACAACAAAATTTCTATAAATTACACCTTAAAAGACAGTTGCCCGCGCGTCCGCCGCCACGATTTGTATAGAAAGCAATACAATTGGCGGGAGACCATCGCCTGTCTATTTATGATTATATCCACTGAAGCTAGTGCCTACAAAGGATTCCGGCGGCAATTGCTGAGGACCCAGGTCAATTCTCAGCCACAATGGTAAGGAGATTCGCAACAGCCGACGCAACTTATACGATCATTAGCCGCGACCGCAATAGCTCGAGTTGCTTCTCATTTTCGTGAGAGAAGGTATGGGGCTGGCCGGTTAAGGATACAGCAGCCCGCTCGCCTGTTGCCCGCTTTCGGCAGCCGAATGGGCACGGCGCTGTGCGACGCGCGCGATTCGCAAATGCCGACCATACCTGCCCAGCAAATAACCGTGAACCGGAATGAACAAGATCGCGCCCAACAGCAGGACCGGCGCCAGGGCCAGCAACACGATATTTGCTGCCAGCGACGCGATCAGCCATTGAATGGCAAGCGCGCCATTCATCTGCAAGGTCCGCAACAGCCGATTGAATTGGTAAAAGTATTCCGACTCCCAGGTCTCGGCATAGGTCGTAAAGGCTATGGCAAACAGCGACCAGGCGAAAGCCGAATACAGCAGCAGCAGCGGCAGCAGGCTGGTCAAGATACCGACATAGGTTATCCCGCCGAAGAGGCTCACCGCGATGACGCTGCGGAAGGCGTATAAGAATGCCAGCGCCAGCGCCAGCGGCAAGTGATAGACCACGAGCGCGACCAAGACCGGGAAGCCCTTGCTGATATCCTCGCCGATATGATCCCACTCGGGCAACGGACGCGCATAGTCGTTCGCGACATTGTGGATGATCTCGGCCAGATACCCCAGCAGAGCGCAAAGACAGATCAAACCCATCACCGGCACTGGAACAAGCAGGACGAAGACGGCAGTCTCACCCAGCTTTCTCATGAAGTGCCGATCTTTGAAACTGTAGGTGAAAGCCTTTAAGTTGTTCATGGCATTATTATGTGAATTGTTATGGATTAAAGTAATCTTAACATATTAGATTCTATCGTCAAACGCCTGTTCTTTCCGATTTGCCGCGATTTCACGCGCGGGGGACCAAGCGCCCGTGTATCTCGGCCGGCAAATTGCACTATACCTCAGGGCGTGTCTGCATTACATTTTGCCGGTACTTCCCGCATTCACGAGCTTGAAGACATGGTCTATCAGCTTCTGCGGCAATTGTTTCCCCTCACATCGCCTCCCAGCGCGCCGCAGCGCATCGTCTTCATACGTCCCTGTTGCATCGGCGATGTCGTGATGGCGACGGCGGCATTGACAGCTCTGCGCGAGGCCTATCCCCGGGCGCATATCACTTGGGCCGTCGGTCCCTGGTCGGCGCCGGCCATCGCCCATCACCCCGCGATCGACAAAATCTTGATAACCAATGCCGACATGCCGCTAAACTCGCCGATCACGTTCTCGCGTTTCGTTCGGCAATTGCGAGCGGACAACTACGATCTGGCGATCTCGCTGGTTCGTTCGCCCCTAATGAGCCTCACCATCTTTCTGGCAGGCATACCCTATCGCGCGGGACTGGACAGCGGCGGGCGCGGTTTCGGCTACAATCTGCCGGTCAGCATCGACCCGGAAGCGCCCGAATATGAAGGCAAAATCTATCTCAAGGTCGTCAGCGCGATCGCTGGCCGTGACATGCATGCCTTTGCCAATGTTCCCGTGACGGAGGCAGCGCGCGCCACAATCCTGGCCGAGCTTGAGACAGCGGCGGTCGAGTCGCCGTTCATCGTCGGCCATCCCGGCGGCGGCCTCAACCCGGGTATGCGCTTTGAAAGCAAGCGCTTTCCGCCCCGGCGCTTCGCTGAGATTCTCAATCGCATAGCGGACGCCAAAGGCGCCGGCGTCATTTTGCTGGGCGGACCGGGCGACGCGGAGCTGGCCACCGAGGTCGCGCGGCATCTAGAGGTCCCCTCTTTCAACTGGGTGAACCGGCTCTCATTCGCGGAGATCGGCGCGCTGGCGGCGGAAGCGCTGCTTTACATCGGCAACGATACCGGCTTGACGCATCTGGCGGCGGCCAGCGGCGCCAAGACAGTCATGCTTATGGGACCGACCGACCCACGGCGTTATGCGCCCGACGCGCCGGACTCGATGGTCGTCTGGATACCGTCCAAAGTCGGCGCTCGAGGCGTGGCCGGGGCGCAACCGAAACGGCTTGACTGGCAAGATATAGGCGTCCACGTGGCGGTGGCGGTGGCGCAGATCCTTGACTTTCTCAACGATTGACAGCGCCCGCGCGCGCATCAATTCGCTTCACTTTGCTCAAGCGTCTATGCTACTATTGAGAGGATTCCAGTTGCGATAAGACAAAGGAACGCTAACGATGAGCTATAAATACATCCTCGTTGATCAGCCGGCTGAGGGCGTCGGCCGTGTGCGGCTTAACCGGCCCAAAGCGTTCAATGCGCTGAACTCGCCGCTGATGGACGAGGTCATGCAAGCTATGTCCGCCTTCAACAGCGACGCGAGCATTGGCGCGATGATACTCACCGGAGACGAAAAAGCCTTCGCGGCCGGCGCTGACATCAAGGAGATGGACGGCAAGACACAGATCGACATGCTGATGTCGACTTCGCTGGTCGATCGCTTCGATATCCACAAGCTGAGTAAACCCATCATCGCGGCTGTCTCGGGTTATGCCTTGGGCGGCGGCTGCGAGGTCGCCATGAGCTGCGACATGATAGTCGCTTCGGAGACAGCGGTCTTCGGCCAGCCGGAGATCAACCTGGGCATCATCCCCGGCGCCGGCGGCACGCAACGCCTGACACGCGCTGTCGGCAAAGCGCTCGCCATGGAAATCATGCTGACCGACCGCAAGCTAAATGCGCAAGAAGCCCTGCGTTACGGCTTGGTCAATCGCGTGGCGCCGCTTGATGATTACATGGATGTCGCCATCGCCATCGCGCAGAAGGCGGCGCGCCGCTCCCAAGTCGCTATCCGCCTGACCAAAGAAGCGATCAACAAAGCCTATGAAACTTCGCTGGAAGAAGGTCTGGCGCTGGAACGGAGCAACTTCCTGATCGCCTTTGGCTCGGAAGACAAGGTCGAAGGCATGCGCGCCTTCATCGAAAAGCGGCGGGCGGAATGGAAGAATCGTTAAGCCTCACCCTGCTCTACACCGCTGACATCGGCGGCGACCTGGCGCTTTTGCCGCGCCTGCATACTTTCCTGCAGCGCCTGAAACCGGCAGATTCACAGCCTACTCTGCTGCTGGACCTGGGCGGCTCTTGCGCCGAGACGGTCTGGCATTGCCGCGCCACTGCGGGCCGCTCGACCCTGATCGTGCTCGACGGTATGGGCTACCACACCGCCAACGTGGAGGGCACACTTGATGCCGAGAATCGCGACAAGCTCGCGGCACAAGTTACGCTCGCCCTAGTGGATGAGAGACATGACTGGCGCTATCATCTGCCGTCGGTTCGCGACCCCAGCATCGTCGCGACGTTGCGACCGCTGGCTAGTGCCACCCATTTGCAGATCATGATGAAACCAGCCGAGAATACGCGAATCGATGGCAGTGTCTTGCGCTTGCAGGCTGTCAGCGCCGGGCAAGTTGGGGAAGCAATGGTCGGCTTGCGGGGCGGTCCGCGGATTGCATCGGCGACTGTGCATGACATGCCGCCGGATACACCGCCCAACCCGAGCATCGCCGGAGCGGTCGACTTTGTTGAGGCGGAAGCGCGGCTATTTGACAGAAAAGCATGAGTCGAATAAGATAGCGGTATAATTTACACATACAAAATATGCATCGGTTGAGCGGATGGCCATGGCTGAGATACGCCAGAAACGCGCGGAAAACGATATTGAGACGCTGTGCAGTACGCAGAGCGCGCTCATGGATCGAATCGACAGTTTCACCGAAACGTTGGAAGAAACGCGCGATATCGCCCTTGACAATCAATCCCGCTTGAACCGAATCGAACTCCGCATGGAAATGGTCGATACCCGGTTGGTTCAGCTTGAGTAGATCAGCGCGGAAAATCGTGCCATCCTGCTCGCCATTGCCGATCACCTGGATCTCACTTACGAGGTACCGCCCAAGAGCCCTCAACCCGACTGAGCCGCCCGCTCCAGGTTGAGGGCGAGCAGGCGGCGCAGGATTTCTTCTTCGTCGTTGAGGATATCGTGCGGCCAGCCGTAGGCGGCGCAGACGGCGTGGTCTAGCGCTTGATGGAGTTCGTCAAGGCGGGGGGCGAAATCAGCGGCGGCGGGTTTGGTCTTCATTTTGTCCTGCTTGCGCCAGACTTTCAGGGCGTTGTATAGGTTGGTGAGGGTGCGGTCTTTGAGTTCTTTTGCCCCCACCCCAAACCCCTCCCCCACAAGGAGGGAGGGGCTTTCGTCGCTTTTGGCCGACTCATGAATACTAAAGGCTTGACGGATCTTTTTGAGCGCGGAGGCCAAACCGTATTCCACTTTATCATTACTCAGCCGAACAAAGTGGATGCCGAGCGATTCGATAAGTTCTTGACGAATTCGATCGGCTTCTCGTTGTTCTGCATGAATCGGTCCATCGACTTCAACCGCCAAGCGCTCGGATGAACAGTAAAAGTCTACGACAAAAGCGCCGATGGCGACCTGGCGCCGAAACTTGCGTCCGTCAAGCTGCTTCTTGCGGATCGCCTGCCAAAGCTTGTCTTCTGCTTCCGTAGGGTTTCGGCGCAAATCACGCGCCACGAATTGCATTCGACGTTCCATTTCCGGCGCTACATCCCATTTCTCGTGGTCTTGCTCCCTGAACTTGCCCCGATTTTGTAGACAGCGCTGTTGTCCAATAGAATCAGGTAAGGAAGGCAGGTAGGAGTGTGATGGTGAAGTATCCAGACGAGTTGAAGCGTGAGGCGCTGAATTTAGCGGCGAAGCCCGGTAGGACGGTGGCCCAGGTGGAGCGCGACTTGGGCATTACGCCGGGACTGATCTACAAGTGGCGGCAGCGGTATCGGGTCGATGAGAATAGCGATGAGCTTAAGCCAAGCGCCGAACGAGAATCCGAGACCGAGATTCGACGCTTGCAAGGCGAGTTGGCGATCGCACGGGAGGAGCGCGACATTTTAAAAAAAGCTATCCAAGTGTTCTCGCAGGAAAGCAAATGGTGAAGTACCAATTCATTCTGGAGCATCGGCAGGAGTTCAGCGTGTCGAGGATGTGCCGCGTGTTGGATGTGAGCAAGAGTGGCTTCTTCGCCTGGTTGAAGCGCGGGAAGAGCCGGCGCGAGCGGGAGGATGCGAGGCTGCTAGCGCGCATCCGGGAAATCTTCGTGGGTAGCGCCCGGACTTATGGCAGTCCGCGTGTCTGGGCGGAATTGTTGGCGAGAGGCTGGCGGGTAAGCCGTAAGCGGGTAGCGCATTTGATGCGGCTTGCCGGCATGTACGCGATTCGCAAACAAGGCTATCGAGGCCGGAAGAAATCGGCAGCGTCGACATCGGCGGCGCCCAATATCCTGCAGCAAGATTTCTCGGCCACGGACATCAACCAGAAGTGGCTGGCGGACATCGCCTACATTGCCACCAAAGAAGGCTGGCTCCATCTCGCTGTGGTCATGGACGCCTTCTCGCGCCGGATTGTCGGCTGGTCTATGAACCGGAGAGCCAACAGCCAGCTGGCGCAAAATGCACTGCTCATGGCAGTGCAGCAGCGTGAATTGCGCGGTCTGCTAATCCATCATAGCGACCGTGGCAGTCAGTACACAGACCAGCGTTACCAGCAGTTGCTGACTGACCGTGGCATACAGCCAAGCATGAGCGACACCGGCAGTTGCTACGACAACGCCATGGCGGAAAGTTTCTTCGCTACTCTGAAGACCGAGTGCGCGAATCACGTCTTTGACACCATCAACGACGCACGGCGCACTATCGCATACTACATAGAGGCATGGTACAACCGCCGCAGACTGCATTCATCGCTGGGCTTTGCCAGCCCTATGCAATTCGAAGAGGCAGAGCATTAGACAAATTCAGCGTCCACCAAAACGGGTCAAGACCACCCCTTCCCTCATTTTGGGGGAAGGGGCCGGGGGATGGGGGTTCAGCCAGGCGTGTCGCTCTTCGTGCAGTTGCGCAGCGGCGGCGCTGATGGCGGCGTGGGCGGGATGTGCAGTGTCTTCGTGGCCGGGCGACCTGGGGAAGGGGAAGGTCTCGAAGGTACGGCTTGAATTGTATCTAGGTGTAGGTCCAAGCGTTGAACCCATTCGAAGTGCCCAAATCTCATGAAAGAATGAATGCAAGACTCCAAAGAAATAGTCATCTTCACGGGCAATAGTGTGCAGCGTGTGGTCTGGAACAGTGCTCTTATCGATCCAAACGTAGATGCGGTATTTGGTGACTTCAGGAGTAACTATATATCTTTCAAGTGGATTTGTTGCTTTTCTCATTGCGTAGCGTGGACGGGCATGTATCCACCACCGTTCACGTAGAGACTTCACTCTATTCGTTTCTCGCACGGGTTTTACGACTTGCTCGACATGCTGGAATGGTTTTTCATAGGACATTGCAGCTTGAAGGCTTCGATCTACGAAGTCAATTATCCACGAATCACTTGGTCTGTTGGCAACATCTCGACCATTGAGACGTGGCTTAACTACGTCTGTATTTCTTTGGTCAGCGCTGATCATTCGCTGTGCATGGAGTGCGAGAATGTCGAAGGGCCCTGTCTTTAGGACACCAAGGAATGCTAGATTCTGATTTTCTATCAACTTTGCAGCGTCGACAATGTCTACGGAATCTGTAAGGTCAGAGTTTATGGATGAGACAACGCAACCGTCTAATACTTTCTGGTTCTCGCTACCATTGTCAAATCCTATCATAGCTACGCGAACAGATGCGCCTTCTAATATCCAATCACGGTCTGACCACGCCATAAAGACGTCACCGGTGTTCTTGATTCGCTTCAGCACAGCTCGATTTGTACCTATCCGTATGGAATTTGTTGCAAGTAAGCCTACACGATTTGCTTGTCCGGTTTCGATCTCCTGTCGCGACTTTTCGAACCAGTACGTGACAAGGTCCGCGCCACCGGGCACACGACCGCGGTAGTAGTTGCGCAATCTATCAACATATTCGTCACCCAATTCGCCGCGCATCATCTTGTCTCCCAAGAACGGCGGATTGCCGACGATGACATCGACGGCGGGCCACTCCGGCTCGGCGGGATTGCCATCCTCGTCGAATGCAAGAATCGCGTCTTTGCAGACGATGTTGTCTTCCAGTTCTTCGAGTATCGGCTCGCTGAAAGCTTGGCTGTAGCCGTTATTTTGGCGCCACTGGATGTAGCCGATCCAGACGACGATGCTGGCGAGGGCGTGGGCGATGGGGTCGATTTCGATGCCGTACATCTGGCGCGGATGGACTTCGGGCGTTGGCATTTGCAGGCCGGTCCAGAGCGGATGCTGGATGACTTCTTTCTCCATGTCCATCAGCATTTGCAGTGAGACGTAGAGGAAGTTGCCGCTGCCGCAGGCGGGATCGAGCACGGTTGTCTCGCGGATGCTTTTCAAGATGCTTTCGCGCAAGTCGAGCAGTTGGTTGCGGGCATTGCTCTTGGCGCGTCCAGTTTGCGCTGCGTCGAATCGCTCACGGATAGGGGCGGCTTCTGTCTGGACAGACTCCCATTCGCGGCGCAGGGGCTGCATGAGGACGGGTTCGACGATGAGCAGGATGTCGTCGCGCGAGGTGTAGTGGGCGCCGAGTTGGGCGCGTTTATCAGGGTCGAGGCTGCGTTCAAAGAGGGTGCCGAAAATCGACGGTTCAATCGCTTCCCAATTCAACTTCGCCGCTGTCGCCAATTCATCCAGGGCTTCCTGTTTAAGCTCTTCGACGGTCACCACATTGAAGAGCGTGCCATTGAAGTAGGGAATATCGCGCATGAACAAGTTTCCGCCTTCGTTCATAGCGACAAAGAGATTCTGAACATACTGTTTGAAGACGCTCGGTTTGCCGCGCGAGTGCTCAATAATGTAGCTGAAGATGCCCTGGGGCTCGCCGACCATGGTTGGCAGCAAGCCGACATCTTCAGCGAAGAGGCAGAATACGAGTTTGGTCAGAAAATAGGCGATGCGCGTCGGAGCGGCGTTCCAGTCGCGCATATTGTCGGCGATCAACTGAAAGGCGTCGGCCGCCTCTTTGGTGACTTGCTCGGTGTTGCGGCCGGGGTGCAGGAGTTCCGGCGCATGGAACATGGCGCGCAGCCAGGCCCATTTATCTGAACTGCTGGCGATTTCATTGTGGCTGAAACGGTAGACGCGCTTTTCGGTATTTGGGAAGTTGGTATGGATTTCCCAGTGGTTGATATCGGTGACGACCAGTAGCGGCGGATTCTTCAGGTTTTCGCGGTATCTCTGCAATTGCTCGTAGGCGGCATTCAGGTCTTTATATTTGTCCGGTGATTTATATTCGACAGCGAAGTGGTTTTCATAATAGACATCAGCGAATCCGTGCCCGCCGGCTGTCGTTAGCGATTGTTCAAAGACGAAGGTATCGCCAATTTGGGTTTTGCCGTCTCCGCCGGGCATCTCGACGCCGACGAGGCGGCAGACATCGAGAAAATGGGCTTGCGCAATCTGCTTCTCGCCAAGAGGAGAGTTGGCCCATTTATTGACAAATTCTTGCGGTGTCATAGGGTCGGCAACCTAAGGCGCCACGCGGTGATTCAGCATCTCGTTGAGCACGACCACCAGCCGCCGCAGTTCGTCTTCCATATCGCGGCTGAGGCCGTCTTCGATCAGCGCCTCGCGGATGTTTCCCCCTATAGAGATGGGGGGAGTGTGGAAGGGGGGCAATAGACAGCGATTCACGTTCAATTTGCCTGCCCTCGCCGCCCTAAGGCACAACCCGGTGATTCAACATCTCATTCAAAACCACGACCAGCCGCCGCAGCTCATCCTCGAGATCCTTGCTGACCCCGTCCTGAATCATCGCCTCGCGAAACAGGTCGCGCGCTTCACGGACATGTTCCTGGCCCTGACGCAGCCGATTTAATCCCGCCCGCATCTGCTCGCGCGCCTGACCGCTGGCCGCGCTGGTGTAATAATCTGAGAATTGCCAGCCGTGCTGAGTCGCCACCCGCTGCAAGCCGTTGACAAACTCCTGCACCGTGCCCATACTCTCGGCGGCGCCCCGCTGCAATAACTCGGCGATGCCCTCGCTCAAGCTGGGCTCCATACTGAAGTCCAGACTGTCGATATCGGTATAGCGCGCTTCGACCGCATCGCGGCTGCTCGGTTGCGGCCGCAAAGATGTCTTCTGCGGTGACATGCCGGTGAAAATCGGATACAAGACGCCGACGCACATATTGTGCACATCTTTTGTGTATTGTTGCGGCGACTGAGTCCGGTCGTTTTCCAGTGTGCGCGAGCTGTTGAAGTCGATCACTTTGAGATGGATGCCATCCCAGTAGACGTGCTCCAGCTTGTGATCGAGATAGACAATCTGATTGCTGTGCGCCAAGCCCAACAAAGCGCTGAATTGCAACGCCAGCGCCAGTCCCTCCTCGCTCGGCAAGCGCCAGCGGCTGTTCGCGCTATTCGGTTTCATCAAATAAAAGAGGCTGTGATGGCGCGGCAGGTTTTCCATCGTCAAGTAGGGGCGCCAGCCGGCCTCGCAAAAGCGCGACATCGCGTCAATGAATGCGCGCACATTACCTTGAAACGACGTGATTTCACCGTTGCGGGGCGCTTCCTCGCCATCGGAGATGAAGCCGCAGTCATAGAGCTTGACGATATTCGGGCTATGCCGCAGCCGCGCCAGAATATCCGCTTCGTTGCCAAACGCGCGGTACTCCCAGCGCATATCGCCGCTCTTGTCGAGATGCTCCGGCCGCATCACTTTGAAAGCGACAATGTTGCCGTTGCGCAAGTCCACCGCATCCAGCACTCGCGCATAATGCCCAAGCGCGAAGGTATCGATGAAATTGTCCAGTTGATACAGTTCCGAGAGTTGCGGCATGTCGTTTCCGGCGGGTCGCAGCTATGGGCTGGCATAAACAGCGAATGTACCAGTTTTCGCCAGAATCATACAGGGTTTATTGACCTCGCGCTCCATTGCCGCCGCTATCGGCCAGCATCGGTTAAAATGACGATGAAATGCCAATCAGCAGCAAAGGTCACGGCTTGCGCAGTCTCAAGAGTCTACTCGCTTTCACGCTGATACTATGCGCTGCGTCGATGGCGGAAAGTCAAATACCGGAGCAGCTTGAGGCTGCCCGCCGCGCCGCCTATCCCCACGCGCTTACTGAATTATCCTCCACTTTGCTTTTGGAGGCGGATACATCTTCGCTCGGCTGTAAGCTGTTGGCGGGCTTGCCTCTGCCCGATCCGGTCGAAGTCCACCGCCTGGAATTCCTTGTGGACGGCGCCGCCTACGCCGTTCATGTCTCCGCCGATGGCAGCATGACGCAAGTCTGCGATGAGCGCTATCCCAATCTCGGCGCGGGAGCGATGCCCGTCGAGCGCATCGGCGTCGAAAGCGATGGCGATGGATTGGCCGATAGCGCAGACCAATGCCCGCAAATCGCCGGACTCGCTGGGGCTGAGAACCCGGGCTGCCCGCAAGCGTCGTCCGCCGACCGCGATGGCGATGGCAGCGAAGATCACCTTGACCTCTGCCCCGATCAGGCCGGCGCCTGGGCACTCGACGGCTGCGCCATCTTGACCGACGAAGACGGAGATGGCGTTCCCGATCATATCGACATCTGCCCCGCCGATTTCGGTGTCTATCGCTCTGATTTCGCCATCGGCTGCCCGGCGGATGGCAGCGGGGCATCCAACCAACGCCGCGCCTCCGACGAAATCTGCCTTGCTATCGGCGCTGACATGCCTGTTTTTGCCGGACGGACGGACGACTCCGCGGTCATCGACAATCTGCCATTCGCCACCGTGATCGGAAGAACAGCGGCGCAGGACTGGTATCAGGTTACAGAGGGCTGGGTCCGGTCAGAACAGGTCCAGCTGGCAGGCGCCTGCTACAATATCTCGCTGGTTAATCCTGCGCCGGGTGGCGCCACCGGCTGTTTCATGCGGCCAAGCGGCGATATTGTCAATGTGCGCGTGGCGCCCGCTGGCGCTCAATTGACCCGCCTCCGCGCCCATGAGCAGCAGGCGGTTCTGGGAGCGAATTTCGCCGGCGACTGGCTTTTCTACCGGGCCGGCTGGGTGAATCGCGCGGTTGTGGAACTGGCCGGCAATTGTGAAGGACTGCCCAGCCTGAATCCGGCGCAAGTCGCCAGCGGCGTCATACAATTCTGTCCGCCAGAATATACCGGTTTCCTGCCGCCGCGCATCGACATCGGCGAAGCAAACGCGCGCGTCGCATCGACAAGCCTCGCCAATCGTTTGCGCGCCGAGCCCGATTATCGCGCCGAGAAAATCGGCGAGATCCCGCCGCAAAGTCTCATCGACGCCATTCTTGACGGTCCCGCTTGCCAAGCGCCCTTTGTCTGGTGGCAAGTCGAAGTCGACGGGCAGGTCGGCTGGACGGTTGAGAGCGACTTCAACGCTTACCACTATTATCTTGAGCCGGTTCAACCGACAAACTCTAGCGCTGACAGCTTGCCGTCAGAGACCGCGAAGCCAGCGTCAAACCGGCTGATTCACAGCGCGAATATCGGCCAACTCGATACCGTGTCGCTACTGAACCTCAACTCGCCACAAGCTATCGTCTGGTCGCCGAGGCAATCCTGGCTGGCTGCGATCACCGGCAGCGGCGAACTTGCGCTCTTCGCCACAGACGACTATCGGCCGATCGCGCTTGATCCGCAGAGCTCTGCCCCGCCCACAGCCATCGCCTTCAGCCCCGATGAGTCTTGGCTGGCAGTTGGCGACAGACAGGGTGTAGTCACACTCATTGGGCTAAGCGCAGACTCTCAGCCCGCTGCAATCGTCTCGCTTGGCCAGCAGGCGGGAGCGGTCAGCGCGCTTGCCTGGACCACCGCGGACGACAAGCTGGCTGCTGTCAGCGGCGCCGAGCATCTTAAGCTCGTCCGCCAGGCCGGCACACTCAAAGTTTGGCAATTCGACCCTTCCGCGCCCTCGTCAAGTGAAGTCGTCTTGCGCCATCGTTATCCCTATCCACTGACGGCGGTAGCCTTCAGCCGGGACGACCGCTGGCTGGCGGTCAGCGGCGAATCGACCGGGAGCAGGCGAGCCGCGCTCTGGGTCTACCATCTCGAAACCGGAGAACTCGTCTTCAGCAAAGCCCTGGTCCCGATGCGCGGACATGGTTTCGTAGCCGCCTCCCCGGCCGACGACCTGGCCGACTTCGTCTACAACAGCGGCGACAGTCTCTACCAGCTAGACCTTGGAAGCGGCGACGACCGTCGCTTCTATTATCAAGCCAGCGCAGTGACGACCGGCATCGCCTTCCGCCCACAAGTCATCGCCGGCGCCGAGCTGTTGATGGCGCTCACCACAGAGACACGAAGCGGACAGAGGCAACTTCAACTCGCCAACGCGCTAAATCCTCATTCGCTCAAGACAAGTATGGACATCGCAGCGAGCGCCATCGCTTTCAGTCCGTACGGGCGCTTGCTCGCCGTCACCGAATCAGATAGCGACCGTATCCGCGTACTGGGCGTCAGCGCGCAGCAGTGACCGAATCGCTAGCATTCTGCTGACAGCCCGTGGCAAATATGCTACGATGATTCGCGGTGACTCTCGCTCGAACAGAAAGCCTCGTTGATGCCACAATCTCTGACTGCTACGCCACTAAGCTCGCCCGTCCGCGACCAGCCATTTGACCTGATCGGCGCCATTCTCGACAGCATTTCCGCCGCCGACATGACGCTGCAAGACGGCGATGTCCTGGCCGTATCGAGCAAATACGCCGCCATCGCCGCCGGACGAATCTTCCGCCTCGATGATATCCAGCCGTCAGAGCGCGCCAGGCAGTTGGCCGAGCGCTATTCTATGGACGCCGCGGTCGCCCAGTTGGTCATCGACGAAGCCGATCATATCTTCGGCGGCATTGAGCTGGGCTTTCTCTTGACGGCGAAGGGCGGCGTGATTTCGCCCAACGCCGGTTTGGACCGCTCCAATATCCCCAGTGGGAAGGTCGTCCTGTTGCCGCGCGCCCCCTTTCAAACAGCCGAGGCTATCCGTCAGGCGCTGCAAACCAAGCTGCGCTGCCGCATCGCTGTCATCTTGACAGACAGTTGGCTTATGCCCGGTCGTTATGGCACGACCGGTATCGCCATCGCCATGGCCGGCTTCCAGCCAATCCGCGATGAGCGCGGCAAAAAAGACCTCTTCGGCAATCCAATGGCGGTGACACAAATCGGCTTGGCGGATTCGCTCGCCGCATGCGCTCAGATCGTTATGGGCGAGCGCGACGAGGCGACCCCCTTCGCCATCATCCGCGGCGCAAAACTCGACCTGACAGACGCTCCGCTCACCGCGGCAGACGTATCGATACCCTGGCGACGCTGTATCTATATAGAGTCGCTAACCCTGGGTCTGATCCCAATGAATACGCCAGCCGCGCCCATTCCCTGAGCCACATTCCGCCAGTGAAATTCTTGCGTCAGCGGCTTGTGCAACATCTACAGACTCGGACGGAAAAAGTCGATTCTCCCTTTGACTTTTGCTTAACTATCACCTAAACTGGAGTCAACATCAAAGCGGACGATAACGATGCATCACGACCAATTTTCATTCGGATTGACCCCGAAACGCGAGGTGTGACAGATAAAGTCACATCGCGCGTTTTTTGCATCTATGGGCAAGTCTAGTAGCGGAAAGGATCGAGATGGACGCAAGCATGATCAACAAAATTCAGAAAGCCAGCGAATACGCCAGTCAGCCGGAACGCGCCACTTTCAATAACCTCACTGTTGGTTTTCACGGCGCCAACAGCAACCATAGCGTCAGCCTCGAACGAGATGGCTGGACCTGCAGTTGCCCCGGCTTCCGCAATTATGAAATCTGCCCGCATATCATGGCTTTGGAAATCATTTTCAAACCTCTGCTCAAGCGCCGCCCTGTTCCCTACGCGCCCGGGCAGAATATCGTCAGCGATGTGGAAAAGGCGAATCGCTATTCGCAGGAGACCGACCGCATCCGCATACACAGCTTCGATTGCCACTTCGAGGGATACAACAAGAATCATCAAGTGACATACGACCATGGCGCTTGGACCAGCACCGCTTCGTTTTTCGCGCAGCGCGGCGTCTGCAGCCATTCCATGGCGCTGGAGAAAATCCTCAAGGGCTTCGTTGAGCCCGTGCGCGCGCAGCCGGTCGCCTGATCGAAACTTGAGCGGCAGCACCCGCCAACCCGGCACTGCAAGACTTCATCCGCCTTCCGCCTGCGCGCTCAGCCTGTCTCGCCGACCGGCGTAAAGTCCGACTCCTCGTCCTCATCATCACGCAAGCGCGCATCGCCCGGCGCCACTTCAAATACCGCCTGCCAGGGCAAATAATGCGTGAAGGCTTGATCCCGCTTGACTAGATTGCCGGCCGTATCGTAAATATTACGATACACCACAACATCGGCGCCATCGGCTGAATAGTCGATCTGGCGGATCTGCCCAAGCGCCAGATCTGCCGCTTCGATAAACTTATCCGGCGGCGCGCTCACGATTTCGCGGATGGTGGGACTCTCGACCACCGTACGCCAATGCCGCGTACTATAGATGCGAAACTGAATCGCGTCCTTCGCGCCGAGAAAATCGCTTTCGATTAACAAGTGATAAGGCGTATTATTCTGAAAGCGCAGGTCGACTTCCGGCTGCCAGATGGCCGCGTCCAAGCCCGGACCGGCGCCGGCGTATTCATAATATCCCACGCGATAACCATGGCTGTTGCGCTCGGAGATGGCGTAGCCGCCGGAGAAGGCCGCCCGAAACATGGTCGTGCTCACCTGGCAGATGCCGCCGCCGATGCCCGTAACGGTGGCGCCGCCCAAGATCACGCTGCCCTCCAAATAGCCGGCTTCCGGCGTGATATCACCCAAGTGCTGATTGAAGGAAAACTCCTCGCCGGGCGCGATGATGATGCCGTGCAGCTTGCCTGCGCCGAGCGCGATATTCGACCGCCGATTCTGCCAGGAACCCCAGTAATAGGTCGTCCCCTCCGAAACCAACTCCCTGATGCCCAACTCGGCCGCCGTAATCCCGGCGGGATAGCGCGGCGTCAAGGTCTCAAAATACATCGTCACTCGGCGATTGACCGGGTCAAAAACCGCCGCTTCCAGCCGCCTGATCGTCTCGTCGACATCCAGCTGGCGCCCCTCTGTCGCCGGCCATATCGGCGTAAGCTGCCCGCTGGCGGGATCGAAATCGAAGCGGCCCTCGGCGGAGTGCTTCGACAAGTTCGGCGAGAGCGTCGTCAAATAGCGCGCGTAGGCGCCGAGGTCGACGCTTACTTCGTAGCGCCGTTCTTCGCCCTCGCCTTGCAGGGTGACGCTCAGCCCCGCCAGGATCTGCTCCCGCGTCAAGACCCAGGGCGCCAGCAAATCACCATTCGGCAAACTGCCCGCCAACTGCAGCGGCGATGACAAAGCCGTCTCGACCAGCGCCGCCACTTCCATCACATTCCATTCGCGCGGTGGACTCTCGTCAACGACAAGCGCGATGTCTCGGCCATCGTCCTGCGCCAGCACAAGAGCGGAAATGGCCGTCAAGCTTGTCTCAGTATCAAGTTTGCGCCCAGTAACACCCGGGCTGACCACCACGTTGAAGCCGTCAATGTGAAGCTCGGCGTCTTGTCGCTCGCGGTTGATTTCAAGGGCTAGTCGCTGCAAAAAACCGCGCGCGGAGGCCTCGTCAAATTCCAGCCTCAACGGCAAGGCAGCGCCCTTGAACCAGGCGCTCGCCTGTTCGCGCAAGCTGCGCCGGCCGTCCTCGCTATGCCCTATCGAGAAGGCGCGCTCAACCAGGGCTTCCGCCGGCACCTTCAGCCCCAGCTCAGCCGCCGTCGCCGACCAACTGCGGTCACCATCGCGAAAAGTGTAAACGACTTCTTCTACCGCCGCGTATTGGCTCGACAGCGCCGCCGCCGCCTCGTCAGGTGTCATCCCGCCGATATCGGTTTCGCCGATGCTGACACCCGGTACGATGCGCTCCTGCAATGACATCTGCAAAGCGATCAGCCCAACCGCCAGCGCCAACGCCAGCATCGTCAAGCCCACAAAGCTCAAGATCGCCAAACGTAGTAGCCGAATCAGAATCGGCGTTCTAGGCAACGGTGGTGGATACTCCACTTGCGGATGCGACATCAACTCGCTCGCGGTCAAAGTGCGAAAGAGGTTCCGAGCCAACTCGCGGATTCCAGAGCCACATCATGCTGCGGCATCGGCTTTGGCGCATCGCCACAGGAGGTCTGCCGCGGCGCTGAAAGCTGCGTCCGCACCTCGGCCGAATGCGCGCGACCAGCAGCATCAAGGAAGCGGACCTGCCAGACATCGCCGCCCTTAGCTTTGGCCGCGTCCAAACGCAGATCGTCGATGCGATATTGTCCGATGCGCTCGCGAATAACCGCTTCCGCCGCGCAAGCCGCCTTATGCGCCGCCTCGTCCAGTTGATGGCCGGCATAAGCGCCGCGCCCGCGATACTTATGCGTCAGCATGAAGCCAGCCCGCTGATTGGTCACGATCGCCTCGGCATCGAGCGGATCGATATGCCCGTAGACGATGCCTTGCGGGAAGGAAATCATGGTCGCCGCCATGCGATGCCCGCCGATATGCGTCGTCTGCCAAACGCGCTCCTCGCCGGCGTTAGCCACCAACTCGTGATAGACCGGTGTGCCAAAAGCGGCGCAGCAGGGATCGTGCCGGCCGTTGGTGCAGACGGTGTACAGCTCGTCAATTTCTGCCATCTCGCGCCCGTCGATACGCGGTGTCCCGTCTGCTGCAAGGCTGTTGATATCCAGCTGCAAGAGTTCATCGTAGTCAGCGAGCGCCGTCTGATAGATGCGCGGCCTGTCCTGGTTGGTCAAAGCAATGTAGAAGTTCTTCGCTAGAGATTGCGGCTGGCGGATGAAAAGGACTTTGGCTCGCGGCGCGCGCTGCAAATGCGCCAGATAAGTCGCAAATGATCCCGCTTTCGCCGCGGATTTAACTGCTTCGCCACCCCAGCCGCCGTAGTCCGACAAGCTGCTCTCGATCAAGAAAAACGTATCGGCCGGCTTGAAAGTGCCCGCCAGCGTCTCTTCCGCCGCGCGCGATTCCTCGGCGCAAGTCATGGTCATTTCCATGGATAAGCCTCTCTTTTTCTTACCTGGTATTTCGCTCAAGTCTACCATGACTGCCGACAGTTGGACATGCGGGCAAGAAGTGGGACAGTTACAAACCGGAGCGAAAAATGAGTCCAAGCGTCATTCTGAGAACATAGGTTACGAAAATTGACTTTTTCATGCCCCTGTGATAACGTGCTGCATCTAATTCGTATACTACACAAGAACTTTAGGAATAGTGCGGGGTACCTATGGATTGCCCGTGCAAGTCCTGGAATATGGGGGGATGCCAGCACGTAATGGCGAGACCATTTCGCTCCAGAAACCAATGGCGCTATTGTGCAAGTGGGGCAGATTGGATGCCACAACATTTGGTGATGTATATTATGCCGCGTCGCTGACTTCTCCAGATCATAGCACTGAGCTACTCAAAGTAGAAGTTAGTGGCAAAAAGGAAATCTACTTTCCGGTTACTTTCTCTCCGGAACAGTTTGAATGGTTTACTTATTTGCGACTTGCCAATATAATCTATCGTGGAGATGGATGTTATCGTATAGCTATAAGCAGTGCGAGATATGGTATACCAGTCCATTTGTCGTCAGCGTTTATTGCTTCTGTGGGGTTTATTCTGAGGAGGAGACAAGATGATGGACAAGATAAACAGGCCGCCGCTGCAATGTACGATAGTCCGTAGCGAAGAATCGACGAAGCTCTCGCCGCTGTCGAGCACACCTCGTGAAAAGGGCACGGTCGTAATCGCATCGGGTGGTTCTGTTCCAACGCCGATAAGGGCTCACATCGACAAAGTAAGCAAAATGCGCATATTCGAAGGCAGTGAGACAACGCAACTTCGTCAATAGCCAAGTCTCGCGAATTGTCGAAAAGAGCCCGCGCCAAGTGGGCTTTTTTGTGTCTCTGGGTCGCTTACAGCCATAAGCATCGATTCCCTATCTGAGAAACCACGCATGTCCAAACTCTCCATCCGCAACTTGACCCTGTCGCGCGGCGGCGCAACTGTCCTGCGCGATATCTCGGTCGATGTACGCGCCGGCGAGCTGCTGGTCGTCATCGGACCCAGCGGCGGCGGCAAAAGCTCGCTGCTGCGCTGCGTCAACCGCCTCAACGACATTGACTCCGGCGCGATAGAACTTGATGGTCAATCGATTTACGACCTGCCCGTGACCGAGCTGCGCTGCAAAGTCGGCATGATGTTCCAGAAGACCGCCGCCTTTGAAGGCAGCGTCGCCGACAACATCAGCTTCGGCGCGCGCTTGCAGGGACAGTCGCGCAGTCGTGATGAGATTCTGGGGCTGATGCGGCAGGTCTCGCTGGAAGCCGAACTGGCTGACAAGCCGGCTTCGGATCTGTCCGGCGGGCAAGAGCAGCGCCTCGCCATCGCCCGCGCGCTGGCGCTGAATCCCTCGCTGCTGCTGCTTGACGAACCGACCTCGTCGCTTGATCCCATCGCCACCAGCCGCGTCGAAGAGTCGCTGATGCAACTGCGCCAGCAGAGCGTCTTGACCATGATTTTGGTGTCACATTCGATTGAGCAGGCGCGCCGAATCGGCAGCCGCGTACTTCTGCTTGATGGCGGGCGCGTCATCCGCGAAGACACGGTCGCCGCCATGCTTGATCCGCTCACGGGCGATAAACGCGCGCTGGCCTTCGCCGAGGGCGATCAAGCCGGTATGCAAGAGGGCAGCGTCTAGTCTTCGGTCTCGCCTGCTTCAAGCTGCGCCAGATACTCGCGGTCTTCCTCACTCAGTTCCGCCCGTTTCAGCAAGTCCGGCCGCCGCTGCCAAGTGCGCTTTAATGCCTGCCGCCGCCGCCAACGCGCTACCTCAGCGTGATGCCCGCTCGTCAGCACCTCCGGCGCCAGCAAGCCACGGACTTCCGGCGGTCGCGTATAATGCGGACCTTCCAGCAAACCATCGGCGTGACTATCGCGATGCTGCGCGCCTGCCGCGCCCAGCACACCCGGAATCAGCCGCACCACCGCGTCTATCAAAACCAGCGCCGGCAGCTCGCCGCCGGTCAGCACATAATCGCCGATGCTGATCTCATCGCTTATCGCCAGCTTGCGCACACGTTCGTCCACGCCTTCATAGTGCCCGCAAACCAGAATCAGGTGCGGCTGCTGAGATAGCTCGACGGCGACCTCATGCGTCAGGGGGCGTCCTTGCGGCGACAGCAATATCGCCGGCGGCTCGGCTTCGGAGCGCAGGGCTTCTATCGCCCGCAAGAGCACATCGGCTTTGAGGATCATGCCGCCGCCCCCGCCATAGGGACTGTCGTCAACTTTGCGATGCTTGTTTTCGCTGTAGTCGCGGATGTCGTGTACGCTGAAGTCCAGCAAGCCGTGATCGCGCGCCTTCCACATCATGCTTTCCGACATGACAGCGCGGAACATTTCCGGAAAGAGGGTCAAGACCTCGATTTTCATGGCGCAGACACAGGGGCGCGGCTAAAGCGAGTCGCGAGTCTGTAGAAAGAAGGCTTTTTTCAAGTTGGGGAGCGTAAAATCGAAGCCGCAGGACTTGAAGAAATCTTCCGCCACGCTGATCGCCATGATCTCGTAGATGCCTTCCCGCAGCGCCAGCTCAACGCAAGCCGAGACCAACTGCTTGCCGATGCCCAAACCCTGCGCGCCGGGGTCAACAGCCAGGCTGCGGATCTCGCAAAGCTTCTTGCTATAGATTTCCAGCGCGGCGCAGCCCACGATCGCGCCGTCAAGGCGGGCGATGAACGAGGTATCCAGCAGGTCTTCCAACTCATCAAAGGTGCGCGGCAGCAGGTCGCCGCTGTCCACAAAGGGCTTGATAAAATCGGACAAGTCGACCAGATCATCAGCGCAAGCTTTGACCACGCGAACCTTGGTCTTGGTGTCTTCCAACAGCCATCTCCCAGCATTAGTAATCTCATTATAGTGTAGCAGGTCGCCGAATGTTGGCAACAGTCTGTAGAAGCGGCGGTTCTTCTGCTACATTAGCGAAGTGAGGCAATTTAGTAATAGCTGCTCTAGGCGAGCAACATACCGGATTACTAAGCTCAGTCCCGCGCAAGTCGGTATTAAGCTCGCACAAAATGACGAACCCAAGAAATGAGACGGCGTAGGGGCGACTTTGTAAGTCGCCCACATCAGTATTCTACTGACATACGGGCGATCCACCGGAACACTCCTACAAGATTCACCAAGAATGAGACCAAAACCATGCCCCAAATCACAGTCGCATCCCAGAATCCAGTCAAACTCCGCGCCGCTCAGACCGCCTTCGAGCTCATCTTCCCGCAGCAGGCATTCAGCGTGGCAGGCATCGCTGTGCCATCAGATGTGCCCGACCAGCCGACCTCCGTCGCCGAAACCATGGGTGGCGCCCGCAACCGCGCTAACAACGCCCGCGCCGCCCAGCCCGAATCGGATTACTGGGTCGGCATCGAAGGCGGCATCGACGACACGCCGCTCGGCATGAGCTGCTTCGCCCGCGTCCACATCCTCAGCCGCGCCGGTACTATTGGCTTGGGCCAGACCGCCGTATTCTACCTGCCGCGCGAAGTCGCCGAGCTGGTGCGCGCCGGCATGGAGCTGGGGCACGCTGATGATCAAGTCTTCAAACGTGATAATTCCAAGCAGGCCAATGGCGCCATCGGCATCCTGACCGACGATGTCATCGACCGCGAAGCCTATTACATCCACGCCGTCATCATGGCGCTCGTCCCTTTCAAAAATCCCGCGCTGACCTGGTAAGCGCCGCCGACCCGCCTTCCTCGCCAACATTGGCTAGAATATGACTTGACCTGCTCGCTCCCGAATCTGGAAGGAAAGCGTCATGCCCGATTTTTTCATTGGCCTGCAAGGCATCGAACGTGTGCTGATGTCCATCGCCTTCGTCTTTATCGCCGCCGCCGTCTCCCGCTGGCAAAGCTCCGACCTGGAGAAAGACCTGGCCATCGCCACCGTGCGCAGCTTCATCCAGCTCATCGCCATTGGCTACCTGCTCGAACTGGTCTTCGAGGTGAACTATCCGATATTCACCATCGCCATCCTGCTGGTGATGATTACGATCGCCGGGCGCACCAGCGGCAAGCGCGCCAAGCAAACCCCCAATGGCGTCATGGTGGCTCTCCTGGCCATCGGCATCGGCTCCGGGCTGACCATCGCCCTGCTGGTCGTCCTGGGTGTCTTCGATTTCGTGCCCAAGGACATCATCCCCATCGGCGGCATGATCGTCGGCACCTCGATGACCACCGCCACCCTGGTCATCACTCGCCTCAGCAGCGACTTCTATGACCAGCGCGGGCTGATAGAGAGCAAGCTGGCCCTCGGCGCCACCAGCCGCCAAGCCTCGCTGTCGCAATTCCAGCGCACGATCACCGGCGCTATGACACCCATCATTGATACCACCAAGACGGTCGGTCTCATCAAGCTGCCCGGCGCCATGACCGGCATGATCCTGGCCGGCGCGAGCCCGCTGGAGGCGGTTCAGCTGCAAATCATCGTGATGTATATGCTGGTCGGCGCGGCGACCTTTACCGGGTTGATCGCGGCCTGGCTGACCTACCGGCAGTTCTTCACGCCGGCGCATCAGTTGGTGTTGGAGTAGGAGGCTAAAAAAACATAGACCCTCGTGATAGCATGGACACGATAATAGGAGAGACTGTGGGCAACATGATAGCCAAAATTCATAACATTCGAGCAGTCGGCAAATTCAACGATTTTTCCCCTTGCGAGCCCTTGGAATTGGGTAACCTGACATTGATTTACTCAGACAATGGACTCGGCAAGTCCACTTTAGCTGACATCTTCCGCTCGTTGACACTTGGCGATGCCAACCGCTTGGTTGGAAGGAAGACGCTCAAAAGTGATCATGATCAACTTGTCAATTTAGAGCTTGAGAACGAAGACAAATTGATATTTGCCAACAACAAGTGGCATGGCCAATCTCCGAACGTAAAAGTGTTTGACGATGTTTTCATTTGCGAAAACGTCTGCACAGGCAACATGGTGGGGTCCAACCAAAACCGCAATCTTGCACAGGTCATTATTGGCGACGCAGCTGTACGCGCACAAGCAAACGAAGATCGACTGAAAGCGGATAGAGACAAGATTAAGGACAGAATAGAAGTTCTTCAGGGGCAGATTCGGGAACACATATACAGCCTAGAGCCTACGGCTGTTGGAAAGTTGACAGTTGATGAATATGTCGACATAGCGAAAGTAACTGAGATCGACGAAGCCGTCGAAAAACAGGACGGTCGGGTTAGTCAAGTAGAGAAACACGAAGAGATACTAAACGTAAGGCAGTTAGGTGCAGTGACACTGCCCACATTGCCGCTCTCAGAACTTAGAGATTTACTTGGGCTATCGCTAGAGCAAGTTGAGGGGAAGGCAGAGCAAAAAGTTAGAGAACATTTTTCCCGTTACAGCGACTATAGCGTAGAAGATTGGATAGAACGCGGCACTCACCTTCTTGTTGAACGGAGCGAGTTTTGTCCGTTTTGTGACCAGAGGTTGAGCGGCTCGCAACTCATTCAGCACTATCAGTCGTATTTCAATCAAGAGTATATGAACCTCAAAAAAGAAATATCAGATTTCGCGGCAGAGCATCTAGAATTTGAAACGGTGATCAGCCAGATGCATCGACAATTATTGGAGAACACTGCTACGTTTCAATTCTGGCGGAAACAGAATCTTGAATTAGATGTCGAGGATCTGAGCCACGAAGAGATCAAAGACGCTCTAGATGACGTGGCGAGGCAATTGAGAGAATTGGTGAAAATCAAGAAGAATAGGCCGCTAGAACGTTTGCAACTTAATGGAACCGCTGCACCAGCACTGAATCATTGGAGCAACGTTGCGAAAAAAGTAGAAAACTATAACGGAAAAGTTAACTCAGTCAACAAACACATCGCAAATAGGCGGGAAAGCTTAGAAGGCGCTGATTTGGGGGCGGAAAAACGCAGGCTGATTAGGCTGCGTCACACTAAGCGTCGATATTCGCCCGATGTTGCAGACTTATGTGAGCGCTATAAACAGGCAAAGCTCAAGTCGCAGGAATATGAACAACAGATAAGCGAGACGCGAGAAGACATCGACAAAGCGATAGATGATCTCTTCGTAACCTATAAGGATAAAGTAAACGAATTTCTCGAATCCTTAGGCGCAGAATTCACAATTGGGGAATTCGCCCGAACACGTGACAAAACAAGTGTCCGACTCCGAAATTATGGTCTTGTTATTTCTGGCGAACATGTCGACGTAGGCAATCCACAGACTCCTGTCGATGAAGCTTCATTTAAGAACACGATGAGCGCGGGTGACAGACGATCGCTAGCCTTTGCTTACTTTCTGGCACAGTTAAGAGCGCTACCAGACTTGGACGACACAATAGTTGTTTTTGACGATCCGATGACGAGCCTGGACACGAACCGACGAGCCAAAACAATTAATGCCATTCGTAGAATGTGTGATGTGGCGAAGCAAGTCATTATTATGTCGCACGACGCATTCTTTTTGCACGAATTTTGGGGTAGATATAGTGAAAGACGGGGGCCCAATTTCAGTGTGAGCAACATCCAGATTTGTGCAGCGCCCGGAGAAAATAAGCCCAGCAGACTTGTGGATAAATGGGATATTGAAGCAGCGGTACGTGATCGCGAAGCCAAAAACTACAGAAGGATACTAGATTTTGCCGAAGGAAGATCTACCGAATCAGATTTGGAAGACGTATCACGATGCGCGCGCATACTACTAGAGCGACGGTGCAGAATGCTCTATCTCGACATCTGTCAGAATGCCAACACACTTGGAAATTTTATGGAATGCGTAGTTCAAAAGAGGATCAATTCACCGGAACTTAGCAGCTTCAACCAGAAGGTGAAGGAGACAATTAACTTCTTAAATCCCAGTCATCACGATAATCTAACCGCCCAACCTAAACCTTCTGAGACAGAAACACGAGATTACTGTAATGATGTGCTTAAGCTCTTGGGCCGTCTTTGATTGCCCATCGTCAATTCTCTAAATTCCAGCCCATGACCACACCAATCCCCGCCACCCGCGACCACGTCAAGCGCCTCGCCGTCTACAAACAAGGCTTGCACCAGCGCCCCGCCACCTCCACCCAAGCCGACCTCAAACGCATCATTCAGCGCATCGGCTTGCTGCAGCTCGACTCCATCAGCGTGGTCGCCCGCAGCCATTATCTCGTCATGCTGGCCCGCGCCGGCCTCTACAAGCCCGCCGACCTCGACAACCTGCTCGATAGCGGCTTCCTCTTCGAAACCTGGGCGCACGCCGCCTGCCAGCTCCCCATCGCCCACTTCCCCTACTACCACGCCTTCATCCAGCAGAAGCGGCGCGAAGTCGTTGGCTGGCAAGTCGAGCGGCTGGGCGACGAAACTGATGCCATTGTCGGGCGCGTCCTGGAGACCATCCGCCAGCGCGGACCCATGTCATCGAAGGACTTTGAAAGCGAGCGCCGCGGACCGGGCGGCTGGTGGAATTGGAAACCGACCAAGGTGGCGCTGGAGTACCTCTTCTTTGACCGCGGCGAACTGATGGTCAGCCACCGTGTCAACTTCCAGCGTTATTACGACCTGCCCGAGCGTGTGCTCGCCCGCCACAATTTCACGCTGGACAAGACGCTTGACGATTTCAAGCGCTGGACCATCGAAAGCGGTCTGCGCCATATCGGCATCGCCACGTCGAACCAGGTCGCCGATTATTATCGTCAGCACAAGCGTGACGCCGCCGACAACCTTGGCGGCATGTTGAAGTCAGGCGAGGCGCTGCCCGTTGCGGTCGATGGCTGGAAAGACCCAGCTTACATCCACCGCGACGACCTGCCGCTGCTGGAGCAAATCCAGGCCGGCGCGCGCGAGCCGAGCATGACCGTCTTCCTCACGCCCTTTGACAATCTCTTCTGGGATCGCGACCGCGACGAGATGCTCTGGGACTTCTTCTATCGCATCGAGGTCTACACGCCCAAAGCCAAGCGCATCTACGGCTATTACGTCATGCCCATTTTGCACGGCTGTGAGCTGGTCGGGCGTATCGACCCCAAAGTCGACCGCAAGCAGAAGCGCCTCATCTTCCACAACCTCCACCTGGAGCGCGGCGTCAAGCTCAACGGGGCCTTGTATCGCGGACTCATCGGCGCCATAGAAGAATTCATGGCTTTCCATGGCTGCGACAGCTTCGAGTTGCGCCAATGCAATCGCGCCCCGCTCGAGCGGCGTTTGCGCAAAGTCTTCGGCTGAGCAAGTTGTCCGCCAGCGACACTGGCAACTATTAACAAACACAAACATCAATTCTGGCTGCCTCTCCGCTATGGGCAAGTTGGAGGCCGACCCGCGAAAGCATCATTCCAAATCCGGCAGACCCGCCAAGCGCATTCAGCTCAACCATCTCCTATGTGAGCGCGTACCAAACCTTCATAAGTATTTCCGATTTTCGATTGACAGTATAATCATGTTAAGCGCAGGGTAGCCTTGGGTTGGAGATGCAAGCCAGCATTGCGGACATAATGGAAAATGCGCGGGCTTTTGCCGGTCAGATGGTAAATATTGACGGCATCCTTTTTATCACCGACTACAACCGAGGCAGCGCGCAATTCGACGAAGTGTGGCTGGTCAAACGGCAGCAGCCTCACGATCGCGCCATCCGCGCCCGGCCGGTAAGCAGCGCCTCGACGCTTTGGCATGGCTTGTCCCGCCTCAACCCGCGTCTCTTGCCCGGCTATCAGAGTCACCGCATTCACGATGCCGTGCGCGCTTGTGTTCGCGTCCTCGAAAGGACCAGCGGCGATGCGGAGCCGCTTGTCGAGATCTTGACCGCAGCCGTCTATCGCCACGAGTTCACGCTATACGTTGGTGAGAAAGGCGTCCGCCTCGACCAGGCTCTGCCGGCCCGCACGATGATCGCCTCACTGCCCGAAATCCAATCTAATATCGCGCGCTACCTGGGCAAGCGCTGCCACGTCTACGGCACACTCGTGATTCGTTCGGCGCCGCCGGAGCAATATCTGATGCCGGGCAGAATCCCCTATTCCAGCGAATTCCACAATCTCCTCGAACAGATCAGCGCGGACGATATAGACAGCGATTGGCTGGCGGATATCGAATACCCGCAGAGCGATAGCGCCGAGCCGGACCTCGATGCGTTGCCGGAATCAATTCATATTGACCAGGATTATTCGATCAAAGAAGAGCTTTCGGTCTTGCCCGGGATCAACCAGACGGTCGTCAAACCCGCTATTGTGGCCGGTACACTGGGCGCCCGCGACCATGACCTGCACTTCGCCACGCTGAGCGATATCGAGCATGTCTATCTGCAGAACATCTGCTATGCGGAGGCGGGTAAGTCACTGGAATCGGTCATCAAACTGAAGAATTTCGAAGCCGTCGCCAGGGAAATCTAAGCCGGCTGGGCGATTGGCGCAGCAGAGTCGGTACCTGCAAGCGCCGATGATAGACGATCCATTCGATAGTGAGCAGCAGCAGAGCCGCCGCCGCCAGCCACATCCAGAATTCGCGCAAGCCCAATTGCTCGTCGGCCGCCGCAGCAATCATGCCGCCGCCTAATCTCAACTGCAAGTCGGCTTCCGGCAAGGGCGCGATATCGCTTTCGCCGCTGCCAAAAAGGTTCACAGCAAAGGATTGCGCCTGCATCACCTCGCCGCCATGCAGCACCTCGAGACGATACAAGCCAAGCTGCTCGGTTTCGGTGAAGGCCAGCGATTCGCCCTCGACCGACAGCTCGCGAACCACGCCATCGGGCAGCGTTATGCGAAGGCTCTCGGCCAGCAGCGGCGGCGCAATAGGCAGGACTTCGCCGACGCTCAAGCCATCGGGCAGCGGAATGATATTCGCCGGCGAGAACCAGTCGAGCAGGTTGGCCATCAGCACGGGGTAGGCGATTAGGAGGGGCAGATTGGAATCGCGCAGGTCGAAGGGCAGAATGGCGATCTGCTGCGCGTCGATTTCGCCGGCCAGCAAGACCGGCCCGCCCGGCGTATTTATCAGCGGCTGCGCCCAAGCGGCGCTGACAGCGCGATACTGCAGCAGGCTCATCTCATCGAGGTCAACGAAAGCGGTGATCGGCGATTCTTCCGGGGAAACATCAATGTCGTTAGTGGCTGCCTGGGCGTCGCCGACAGCAAAGAGCGGTGTCGTGTTCGGCGGATTAATCAGCAGCATATCGGCGGCGGGCAGCTCATTCGGCAGCCAGCCATCAAAGACGTAAAGATCAAAGGCGTCGGCCGGCAAGCCTTTGTTCTGCGGATTGCCACGGAAGGTCAGCACACCGGGCAGACTGCGCAGGGCTTGCTCAAGAAAGAGATTGCCCGCTTGCGAAACGTAATAGACGCGGCGCGTCTTGACCTCGTTTTGCACGGTCCAGGCGCGGTTGTCCAAGCTGAGAAAGTCGTCGACATCGTTGTCGAAGGTCAGCGTGGCTGAGAGCGTTTCGAAAGGCTCGGCGATCGGTTCGGCGAAGGGAATGGGCAATTGACTGCGGGGCGGGATCGTGCCGCTGCGGGACAGGCGCAGAACATCATCGAGGCGGATCACCAGCGAGATATCGGCTGGCTCATCGCCGTAATTCGTCACCTGCGCGAATAGCTGCGGCGCCTCGCCGGCCAGGGCGCGGGTCGCGAGCGCGGTGATGGCGACATTCGCCGAGGAGTTTCCGACCGGCACATAGATCGGCTGGGGGATATTGCTGGGCAGGCTGGTCGCCCCGGCCACACCGCCATCCGAAATCATCACGATGCTGAAGTTTTCAGCGCCGGCCGCGCCAGCCGCAGCCAGCGTCAGGGCTGTGTCCCAATCGCCGGGACCCTGGCTGACGTTCATGCTATCGAGAGCTCGGCGCAGCTCGTTTTTGTCGGCAGTGTAGGCGGTGAGCGGCTCGGCGAGCTCAGCCACGCGGATCAGCGAGATGGTGTCTTGCGGGTTCATGTTATTGACGATTTGACGCGCTTGCGAAATGGCAACGGCGAAGCGCGTTTGGCCGGCGATATCGGTCGCGGTCATGCTGGCTGAGGCATCCAGAAGCAGGGCGATCTTGCCGGCGCTGACGGTGGGCACGGTGATGAAGGGGCGCATCAAGGCGAGAACGAGCAGCAGCAGTATCAGGAGCTGCAGGAAGAGCAGCAGGTTACGCCGCAGCCGCTGCCAGGGAGTGTTGGCTTCGTAGTCTTGCACCACCTGGCGCCAGAGAAAGGTGCTGGAAATGAGCACTTCGCGCCGGCGCAGCCGCAGCATGTAGAGCAGCAGGATAGGTATGGCGATAGCGAGCGCGGCAATGGCGGCCGGCACAAGAAAGGACATGGATGACCCTCGGCTGACAGGCAATGTCAGGCGAAGTATAACACGGGGGTTATTCTGGCCACAGAGGCACAGAGGCACAGAGACCCGAATATAATTTCCGGGGACAGATCTTTTGCTCGGAGCACAGATATCCCAATATCTGGCGGAAGTTGTTTGGCGCTGGCGGGAACGGGCGGCAAATGGCGGCAAAATGACAGCAAATGGCAGCAAACGGACATAGAAGAGACACAAAGGTGACATGATAATGCGAGGGTATATCGAAACAGTATTGATACACTAGTGTTTTCGCCGAAAATCATTGTGATATAGTAATTTTTACATTGGGACAAGGTTGGCAATAGTCGATCGGATTGAGCGCGCATACGAATCAAGGTAGCAGAATTGGGTGTGGCGGTGGGGACTGAATGGTCGCGCGCGGCGGACGAGGTTGGCACGGTAATTTTCGCCACAGAGGACACAGAGGGCTTTTACCGCCGAGGGCAACGAGGAGTGGAGAGGGGTGGCGAAGGGCGCAGTTTCGGGCGACCTGATTGGTCGCCCCTACGAATCGCTAACGGACTGAACGTTGTGCCAGATAGAGAATGCCGGACCTGGGAGAAACAGGCGCCAAGGTGATTAGCCATCGGGTACAGCGAGGGGTGGAGAGGGGTGGCGAAGGGCGCAGTTTCGGGCGACCTGATAGGTCGCCCCTACGAGAATCAGGTGAAGAAACCGAAACAGGCTGCTAAGCAGCGCGAATCACAGACGCTGAGTACAGAAGCGATTGTCCGGATATGCGGTCAAGCGGGACGGTCTATTTGGGGCAGGTTGAGGAGGTGGGTGTTGAGATCGGCCAGGGCAGCCTGCAATTCGGCGGAGAAGAGGATGTCGGCGGCGAGAAACTGCGAGACGCGATATTGATCGTTGAAGTTGCTGGATTGCACAACGGTCATGGAAAAGGGATCATCGAGGCGGATGAGGCGCGGGTATTCGTTGATGAGATTGTGGCGGACCATTTGCAGCGATTGCTCGAGGCTGGTCGGACGGCCGTCCAGTTTGAGCTGCAGGGCGTCAAGGTCAACAGGCTCGGCGGCTGCCCGGTCGTATACCGCGTTGAGCAAGCCAAGGCCTTGGGCGATCCAGGCTTCCAGGGGAAGAAAGTGCGCTGGCGTCAGGCTTTGGCCGCGAAGGGTCAGCCGCAGGGCTTGGACAAGCGCGCGCAGGAAGCGGATCATCATGGCTTACGCGCTTTCACGAAGTCATGCGCTTCGTCAGCCGCCTGCCGTCCGGCTTGCATGCGCTCGGCGAGTTGGGCCAGACCGGGCTGCCGCGGTGGTTGGGGCAAGTAATCGCTGCCGACCAGACTGATGCCGGCGGGGAGCAAGGCGCGAATCTGGCGCATATTGGAGGCATGATCCTCGTCATAGATTGAGACAGCCTCGTCGATTGCTAGCGCGAGAGAGACGATGGGAGAGGCGGCCAAGCCCAAGCGATTTGCGGCTTCGCGGATGATGTCCTCGGGGGTTTCAGCGGCGGCGGGCAAGGTGATCTGTATCAGCTGATGGTCGCGGTCGGGCACACGGCCCGGATGGTCGGTCGAGAAGAGGCTCGAGAAGCCGAGGCGGTCCGCTGTCGGCAGAGTCGGCGGCAGGTCTCGTTTGTGGAGACCCAGGGCTAGATGCCAGTTGCTTTGATAGCGGCAGGCGTTCAAGCGCTCCGCTGCTGTGGGCGCGAGATTGTAGAGCGCGCGGGAGGCGTAGCGAGCGGGCAGAGCCAGGATGAGCGCGCCGGCATCGTACATCATGCCGTTTTCGAGGCAGATGGTAAAGCGACTGCGGTAGCGCCCGATTGAACTGACGGCCATGCGCATCAGCCGCCCGCCCTGCAAATCGGCGGCGAGGGCGCTAGTGAGGGATTCGGTTCCGGCGCGGAAAATGCAGGCTTGGTCGCTGAGGGGCAGGAGTTGGTCGGTCAAGCCTAGCTCCGGCAGCCAGGGTTCGTCGGCGAGCGTCTCGCAGGCCGAGGCGAAGGCGCCGATGTCCATGGTGAAGCCGCCTTCCGCCTCGCTGTGGATGGCGCCGCCGAAGCGCCGCTTGAGCTCGATGACGGTGTAGTCAACGCCGAGTTTTTCCAGTTGGCAGCAGGCGGACAAGCCGGTGAGTCCGCCGCCGATGACGACTACGTCGCGCATGTGCAATATCCTTATTGCAGGATGTCCGGAATGATAGCGGAAGTTGGGCGGAGATGTCACAGCGATCTTTTGCCACCGAGGGCACCGAGTTTTGGGGAGTTCAATGAGGGCGATAGGTGGCGGGGCAGGCGCAGGTTGTCGCTTTGGCGGGATTGGCAGCGGGTCTTGGCCACAAAGGCACAGATGAATTGTGGATTAAAGAAATGGCGAGTGGTCTAGAATGTGAGGGGAGTGGTTAACATCGCGGATATAGTCCACTTAGCAAACACGGCACAGATTTTTTCGCCAGAGAGGACACAGAGGTTTTTGAATGGCAAGGTCGAAGTTGTTATATCAACAGTATTTACCACTCCCATGTGAGCGCGAGTCTGCGAATGCGCTGGATTGTCGCTATAATAAGCGCTGTCTGCGGAACAGAGGTCGAGCGTCAATGAGCGAAGAAAACTTACACATTCTAAGCCTGAAACAGGCTGGTTATCGCTTGACGCAGGCGCGGCTGACAGTGCTGCAAGTGCTGGAAACAGAGCACGGGCATATCACGTCGGCCGATGTGCTGGAGAAGGTGGAGCAACTGAATCCGGCGATTGGGCGAGCGAGCGTGTTTCGGACGCTGGAGCTGTTCACGCAGCTGGGCATCATCCGGCCGACCTATATTAGCAGCAGTGCCACGCCGACTTATGTAATGATGCATGGCGGTCATCATCATCACGTCATCTGCACAGAATGCAAGCGCTTCTTTGAGTTCGACGACTGCGGCTTGGAAGCGCTGACGAGCAACTTGCAGGCTACGCTGGGCATTCAGATTAGTGGGCATCTGCTGGAGTTTTATGGCGTCTGCGCCGCATGCCGCGGCCTTGGGGTTGAGGAGAGTCAGCGGTGAGCGAGGTCGTCATTGTCAGCGCGGCGCGCACACCGATCGGCAAGATCCGCGGGGCTTTGGCGGCTGTCCGTCCCGATGATCTGGCGGCGCTGGTGATAAGCGCGGCGCTTGAGCGGGCCGGCGTCAGTGGCGAGCAAGTAGAAGAAGTCTATCTCGGCTGCGCCAATCAAGCGGGCGAAGACAATCGCAATGTGGCGCGGATGGCGCTGCTTCTGGCGGGTTTGCCGGAGACTGCAGCGGGGGTGACGATCAACCGGCTTTGCGCCAGCGGACTGAACGCGGTCAATCAAGCGGCGCGGGCGATCATAGCGGGCGAGGGCGAGGTCTTTGTGGCCGGCGGCGTCGAGAGCATGAGTCGGGCGCCCTATTCGCTGCCGAAGAATCCCATCGGCTTCGGGCCGGCGGGCAATGTGATCGGCTGGGACACGACGCTGGGCTGGCGCTATCCCAATCCCAGGCTGGCGGCGCTGTATCCGCTGGAGGCCATGGGCGAGACGGCGGAGAATATCTACGAGTTGAGCTGCGCCGGGCAGATAGAAGGCGGCGAGATCACGCGGGAGGCGCAAGATCGCTTTGCATTGCGGAGCCAGGAGCGGGCGATAGACGCCATCAACAGCGGCAGATTCGAGGGTGAAATTGTGCCGGTTAGCATTCCGCAGCGCAAAGGCGCGGACATCGTGGTCGATACGGATGAGCATCCCTTTTATCGGCGGGCGGGCGCGGGCTTTGAAGTGGCGACCAGCCTTGAGAAGCTGGCGGCTTTGCGACCGGCATTCAGGGAGAACGGCACAGTCACGGCGGGGAATTCGAGCGGCATGAACGATGGCGCTTGCACGTTGGTCTTGATGACGGCGGATAAGGCGCGAGAACTGGACATCGAGCCGATGGCGCGTTGGCTGGGCAGCGCGGCGGCGGGGATTGATCCGCGAGTGATGGGCTTGGGACCGGCGCCAGCGACGCGGAAGCTGCTGGAGCGGCAGGGCGTACAAATCAAAGACATCGATCTGGTGGAGTTGAATGAGGCCTTTGCCGTGCAGGCGATTGCTGTGCTGCGTGAACTTGGACTGGGCGAGGACATCACAAACGTCAACGGCGGGGCGATCGCGCTGGGGCATCCGCTGGGCTGTTCGGGCGCGCGCATTTTGACGACGTTGCTGCATGAGATGGCGCGGCGGCGGACTGCGGGCGAGCGGATGCGCTATGGGCTGGCGACGCTCTGCGTGGGCGTGGGACAAGGTGAGGCGACTTTGATCGAATTGCTGCCGAGGCGGGCATGAAGCGCGTCCCGCAGATGAGCGCGGAAGAGGCGGCGCTGCTGGTAAAGTCGGGCGCTGCGCTGATGGTCGGCGGCTTCGGCATGACTGGCACGCCGGCGCATCTGCTGCATGCGCTGGCGGAGACTGATGCGCGCGACCTGACCTATATCGCCAACAACATCGGCGAAGTGGGGCTAGGCGGCGGACGGCTGCTGCGCAATGGGCAGATCAAGAAAGCCATCGGCTCCTTTTTCACCAGCAATCCGGAAGCGGTGGCGGCGGCGCAGAGCGGGGCGATCGATTTTGAATTGCTGCCGCAGGGCTCGATGGCTGAGGCGATCCGGGCGGGCGGGGCTGGCATCGGCGGCTTTTACACGCCGACCGCGGCCGGCACCGTCTTCGCTGATGGCGCCGAGACCAAGGTGATCAATGGCGTGGCGCAGGTGTTTGTGCCTGGGTTGCGCGCCGATGTCGCGTTGATACGGGCGCGGCGGGCTGACGAAGCGGGCAATCTCATCTATCGCATGACAGAGCAGAACTTCAATAAGGCGATGGCGACCGCGGCCGACCTGGTGATCACCGAGGTGGAAGAGATCGTGCCGCTGGGCGCGCTGGACGCGGATCAGATTCACACGAGCGGCAATTATGTCGATGTCATGGTCGAGGCGAAGACGACGCTGGCGGAATTGGGCTCGTCGGCGGATATTGGCGCGAGTGGCAGAGCGCTCGATCCCCTGCGATTGAAGATTGCTCGGCGGGCGCTGGCCGAACTGAAAGCGGGCGATGTGGTCAACCTGGGCGTCGGCATCCCCACGCTGATCGCCGATCTCATCAGGCCGGAGCACGGCATCATCTTGCACACGGAGAACGGCATGCTGGGGGTGGGTCCTGCGCCGGAGGCCGGTGGCGCGCTGGATTACCCGGTGAACGCGGGCAAGACACCGGTGACGGCTCTGCCGGGAAGCAGCTATTTCGACAGCGCTGACTCTTTCGCCATGATCCGCGGCGGCCATATTGATGTGGCGGTGATGGGCGGCTTGCAGGTGGATCAGCTGGGCAATCTGGCGAATTGGGCTGCGCCGGGCAAGACGCTGCTGGGCGTGGGCGGCGCGATGGATTTGGCCAGCGGAGCGCAAAAGCTGATCATCACGATGACCCACTGCAGTCGGGACGGCGGAGCCAAGATTGTGCCGCGATGTACGCTGCCGCTGACTGCTGCCGCGGCTGTCAATTTGCTGATTACTGAACTGGCGGTATTCGCCTTTGAGGCGGGTGAGATTCGGCTGGTTGAGTTGATGCCGGGCGTCGGGCTTGACGAGCTGCGGGCGAGGACCGGGGCGAGATTCCGGGCGACTTGATAGCTCGCCCCTACATGACGATGCCGGCGGCGGCATAGGCGTCTGTCATTTCGCGCCAGCGCCGCATGAGTCGCTTGCTGTTATCGCCGGGGACGCCCTCGCCGATAGTCACATCATCGACCGTGACAATAGGGACGACTTCCTTGGTGCTGGAGGTGAGAATCACTTCGTCAGCGGCGTAGTATTCCTCCAGCGTGATATCGCGCAATTCGAGTTGGCCGTTTTTTTCCAAGAGTCTGATGACCTCAGCGCGGGTGACGCCCAGGAGCAAGCCGGCGGCGGGCGTGATCCAGCGACCGTCTTTGTAGATGAAGGTGTTGCTGCGCGTGCCCTCGATGACCTTGCCATCGACGATGTAGAGGGCTTCGATAGCGCCAGGCACACGCTGCTGGGCTTTGATTTGGGCGGTGATGCCGGGGATGTAGTTGATCGTTTTGGCTTGGGGCAAGTCGCGCGCCTGCCCTACCGTGGCGATGGCAGCGCCCTGTTCATAAGCCGAGGCGGGCAGAAAGCGCAAGGGCGTCGCCATGACAAGCAAACGCGATTTTCCGCTGGGCATGAAGCCGTTGGGGCTGTCGCCGCCGGTCACGACGATGCGGATGCCGGCTTCTTCTAAGGCATTGCGTCTTTGCGTTTCGAGGACGATATCGGCGAGCTGTTCTATATCCCAGGGGCAAGCCAGCTCGATCAGAGCCGCAGAGCGCTGCAGACGGCGCAAGTGGGCGCCAAGTTGAAAAGGCAGACCGCCGTAGGTACGTAGATAGTCGAAGACGCCGAAGCCGCGGAGGATGGACAGATCGGTTGCTGGCAACGACGCGCTGGTCGCGTCAACGTATTCGCCGTCAATGTAAAAGATGCTCATGATTGCACAGCTTGACTCGTCGATTGTGCTGCCGAGATTATAGCTTGAGCGCAAGCGTTTGTCATCGGATTGCGATGTGTGGGAGTGGTGAACATCGCGGACATGCCCTTTTCTAACCCCATCCCCGGCCCTTCCCCAAAGCATTGGAGAAGGGAGTTTTCCGGCGAGTTTGAGCCAGTGTCGTCTTCATTCTATCTCCTTGAAATTCACCACTCCCCGATGTGTGGGAGTGGTGAACATCGCGGATATGCCCTTTTCTAACCCCATCCCTGGCCCTTCCCCAAAGCATTGGAGAAGGGGGTTTTCCGGCGAGTTTGAGCCAGTGTCGTCTTCATTCTATCTCCTTCTATCTCCTTGAAATTCACCACTCCCCGATGTGTGGGAGTGGTGAACATCGCGGATATAGTCCACTTAGCAAACAGGGCACAGATTTTTTCGCCACAGAGGACACAGAGAGCACTGAGAAAAGCGTTTAGGCGGAAATTCTTTTCGCTTTGTGGCATGATTTTTTAGCGGCAAAGGAAGTTTATCGACAAGGTTGCGGAGGCTCCCACAGTTCAGGCTGTGAAATCGGTGGCACGTGTTCAAAAGAACTTATACTCTGTGTCCTCGGCGTCTCTGTGGTGAAAAATATTTATAGGCGATTGCCCTGGATGTATAGCGGCGAGTACACGATGACAATGGGGCAATGGGCAATCGTCAGATTACAGAGGGTCTCTTCGTTGCTAGAATGAGAGCATGAAACGAATTATGCTGCTGGTTGTCGGCTTGGTGTTGAGTCTGACGCTGACCGTTATGGGCCAGGGCGCGGAATACGACTTGCTGCTCAGGATAAGCAATCTGCGCGGCAATCTCGGTTTAGCGCCCTACGTTTGGAATGCGCAGTTGGCGCAGGCGGCGGCCAATCACGCGCAGTGGCTGGCGCAAACGGGCATCGGCAGCCATCGACAATCAGATGGCTCGCTGGCGGCTGATCGGGCGAGGCGCTTTGGTTATCCTGGCGAGCGGGCGCGCGAGAATTATTTCATGGGTTCGGACTCAAGCATTGAGGCGGCGTGGCGCTTCTGGCTTGGTTCGGCGCCACATTACAACAACATGACGAGTTCGCTGCTGTCGGAAATAGGCATTGGCAGATCGAGCATTGGCGGGAGGACCGCCTATGTACTGGTCTTTGGGCACAACGCGGCGCGCGGCCTATCTCAAACGGGCGGCAGCGCAGCAAGTGGCGCGGCGGCCGCGAGCGCTGGGCAACCGGCTTACATACTCGGGTTGGACGAGGTCGGCAATATCCGGCACGAGGTTCAGCCGGGGCATACCATGGGCGACATCGCCTTGATCTACGGTTACACCTGGGATGACATTCCGGCGATGCTGGAGCTCAATGGCATGAGCGCGGATGACATCCGCTATTTGCAGCCCGGCGCTGAATTTTTGGTGCCGCCGAAAGCTGGCACTTTCACGCCGACCAGCGTCGTTCCAGTAGAGGCGGACACAGCCACAGCGACACACACAGCCGTGTCCACAGATGTGGCTGATACCCCGACAGTCAGCCGCGCTACGCCAACGCCAACAAAAGCAGCCGTACGCGCGCTACGCATCGAGGGAGCAGCCATCACGTCAGCCACGCCGGCGCCGGCTGTCGACGTCCAGCGAGGGGACGTCTCCCGGTCCTACGCGCAGTTGCTGCTTCTCGGGGCTGCTATTCTGGCGCAGTTGGGTGTCATAGGCGGCGCGGCGCTCGCATTGCTGAGGCGATCGCGCTAATTGTCGTCAGCATCGTCGTCCCCGCTCTGCCTCACTTCAAGCGGGGAGTGGTGAATACTGTTGATATAACAACTTCGACCTTGCCATCCAAAAACCTCTGTGCCCTCTGTGTCTCTGTGGTGAATCCTCCCTTATGGAATCCGGGATATGTCCTGTGTCTTTGAAATTCACCACTCCCACGTATCGCTGCAAATTGACAAGAACTGCGGGCTACACGATAATTGAGGGCGAATTGCTACTCGTAGTTATGAGGCGCCAATGGGCAGCGGACCGTTGAAGACCTACAGCGAATGGGTGTTGCAGGCGCAGTCGACCGATGCTGCCGCGCGGAATGACGCCTTCAACCATCTAGCGCGGGATTTCCAGGGCATGGTATATGGCGTGGCTTACAGCCGCTTGAGCGACCAGCAGTTGGCTGAGGACGCGGCGCAGGAAGCGTTCTTGACGGCATTCAAGGGCATCGCCCAGCTCAAGGATGCGGGCGCCTTCCCCGCTTGGCTCAAACGAATCGCATTGAGCAAAGCCGACCGTGTATGGCGCCGGCAGGGACCGCCGCATGATTCCATTGAGGAGCGGGAGCATTGGGCGGCGACGGAAGCGACACCGGAAGCGCAACTGGAAAAGGCGGAATTGCGGCAACGTGTGCGGCTGGCGGTGGCGGCATTGCCCGAGGGCGAGCGCGATCTGACGCAAGACTATTATCTTATGGGCGATTCTCAGCGGGAGATATCGGAGCGGCGGAATATCCCGCTGGCGACGGTCAAGAAGCGTCTGCAATATGCGCGGGAGCATCTGCGCGGATTGATCATTGGTTTCAACGAGAGCTTTGATCGGGCGATATATCAGGAGCCGAAGCAACAGTTTCAGCCGGTGTATATCAGTCGGCGCAATCGGCGGCGCGTGGAACGCAACGAGCGATAGTCGCTTCCTTTCGACAAGCGCGTAATACAAATACAAATAAGGGCGACCCAATGGGCCGCCCCTACATTTTTTTACGCTGGATGAATGTCAAAGTTTAGCTGCCCGGCACACCTTCGCAGGCGCCTTGCCGCATGCAGGTCCAGGTCATATCGCCGCCGTCGAGGTGCAGTTCCGTGCCCATGCCCTCCAGGATGGCAGCCATCGCCGAGACGTAGGGAGCGGAGAAGCTGGTGCCGTTCAGCGCCTTGTAGCCGTTGTCGAGATCGGTGGTATGGACATCACGGCCGGGGGCCCAGATATCGCCGCCCTTGTTGCTGAAGCTGCTGCGCGAGCCGCCGGGGTCGATGGCGCCGACAGCGACAACACCCTCGTAACGCGCCGGGTAACCGGGCAGCGCGCCGCCGCTATTGCCGGCTGAGGCGATGACCGTGACGCCCTTTTCAATGGCGTAATTCACGGCGTCTTGCGTGACTTGGGAGCCGACCGCGCTGCCTAGAGACAGGTTGACGATATCGGCGCCATTATCGGCGGAGTAAACGATGCCGGCGGCGACATCAGCCATCGAGCCGCTGCCGGATGGACCGAGCACTCGCACGGGCAGAATCGACGAATTGGGCGCGAAGCCAGCGATGCCGATGCCGTTGTCAATGTTGGCGGCGATGATGCCGGCGACGGAGCAGCCATGCCCGAAGATATCTTCGGGGTCGTCATCGTTGTCGACGAAGTCATAGCCATTATCCAGTACGCGGCCGACCAGGTCTTCGTGGCTCATGCAGACGCCGGTGTCGATGACGGCGACCGTTATCGCGCCGAGCTCATCCAGCTCGTTCCAGGCGTTCTCCGCCTGAATATGGGGGAGAGCCCATTGGCGGTCGTAATCGGGGTCATTTGGCGGGTTATCGAATTGGACGCTGACGACGAAGTCTTGCTCGACCAACTCGACATCGCTATCGAAGGTGAAGTTCATGCCGAAATGCTCGGGCAGATCCACCACCCAGATTTCCAGTTCGTCAATACGCTCGACGATGGTTGCGCCGATGCGGTTGACATACTCCCATTTTTCGCTGAGGGGCGTATTGGGATCATAATGGATGACCCAATTGCCGGTGGGCAGCGCATCGAAGATGGGTACGATGCGCGTACTATCCGGCTCGCCGCTGGGGCTAAGGCCGCGGAGGACATTATCGGTGGGCGGGAATTCGCTGGCGCCGGCCGGCAGTGTGAATGCCAAGACCAGAAGCAGGCTGAGGCCGAGCGTTGTGAGTCGGAGACAAGTATTCATGGCTGGTCCCTTTATCATGCGAAACGGGAATGCAATCATATTGTATCTGCTCTAGGCTTCTATACGCAAGAAGGGGGTAAGTCGTCGCAGTCAGGGCATGGTTATACGATTTCTATTTCACCACAGAGGCGCGGAGGATACAGAGTTTTATCTAATTGTTGTGGGCATATTCTTTGTTGTCAGTCGTAGCTTGGTCGAAGATGTCACGTTATTTTTTTCGCCACAGAGGCGCGGAGGACACAGAGAATGCTGGTTATGGGAAAGTCGGCCATCCGTGCCGCGCATTTAGATTGCGGGCGACCCAAGGGTCTCCCCTACAATTCCAACTTGCTACGATTCTTGTAGTGGTCAGTCGGTGGCTGCGCCGATACTTTCTTGACCCTAGTCTATTCCAAGAATTGATGTGACTGGAACTTGGTGGCTTTGCTTTCCGCCGTTAACCGTGAGGCTGATACTTACTGTAGGATCGCCATTGTTGTAGTACCACTCGTAAGTCCACGTTGTTCCCTTCACCGGGAATACTCGCCGCGCGTACGCGTCAATGTGTTGTCTAACGTCCGAATCGGTATAGGGGAAACTGCGACTCATAGTGATTTCCTCCTGCGTCTTGTCGTCAGTTTACCATGGTCTACTTCGGTAGGAAAGCGGACTCTATCTGGCCACGCAAATGACAGAACCTAGTCGAAACGTTGGCGGTTGACGACGAAAGTGAAGATGTCGTCGCGGGCGTAGTGGCCCGTGACATCGAGCGTCATCTGCTCTTCGGCGATGCGGCTCAAATCGAGATCGGCGTAGAGTATCGTCTCTTCGCCGTAGACCGGCTCAACGACATACTCGCCATCGGGCGCGATGATGGCGCTGCCGCCGTTGAGCAGAAGCGAGTTCGGCTCGGCGCGCTGTGGCGCTGGCAAGTCGAGTTCGGGCGGGAAATCGGCGACCGGCATGATATTGCCAACCGCCAACAAGAAGGTCCGCCCTTCAAAGGCGTAGTGACGGCTGGCGATTTGGTGGCTGTCTTTGACGGCGGGCCAGAGCGCGACATGAAGTGATTCGCCGCTGATGTGCAATGCTTGGCGGGCATGCGGCATCCAATGTTCCCAGCAAATCAAGCCGCCGACGCGCCCGATGTCCGTATCAACCGCGCTCAAGCCGGCGCCATCGCCTTGCGCCCAGACGAGCTGTTCGGTGAAGGTGGGGCGGAGCTTGCGGTGGTGATTGACGATTTCGCCATCGGCATTGATTGTGACTATGCTGTTGTAGAGGCTGCGATTGCCGCGGCCGCGCGTGACTTTTTCGTTGATGCCGAGGACGAGGACGATTTCGTGTTCCGAGGCGCAGTCACACAGCTGACGCATTTGCGGGCTGTCAAGCGCGAGGCTGTTGGCGCCCAGCCGGGCGTAGAGTTTCTTGGTCGGCGGATGATCCCAGCGGGCGTAGTCGATGGCGACATCGAGCCAGGCGGGATAACCGGGGAAGAAAGTCTCGCCAAAGGCGGCAAGCTGGGCGCCATTGCGGGCGGCTTCGGCGATGAGGGACAGGGCTTTGGCGACGCAATTGTCGAGGTCGTAGTAAGCCGGTCGCGCCTGGATCGCGGCGACGCGGATGGTCATGGCGGGCGGCCCTCCCGCTACTCGCCGCCGTCGAGCACGGCGCTGACGCGAAATTGTTCGCCGTCGCTATCGGGGGCGTTGGCGACCACGTCGTCGACTGACAGCGGGGCAATAGCGCGATCGCGGCGCATGACGTTGGTCAAGGGCAGGACGGAGGAGGCAGGGTCGATATGGGAGGTATCAAGTTCTTGCAATTTCTGGAAGTAATCGAGGATTTCGGACAGCTGCCGTTGGTAGAGGACGACATCTTCCTCGCTCAATTGCAGGCGCGCCAGGTCAGCGATGGCGCGGACGTCTTCCGGGCTGAGGGTGGAGTTTGACATGTTGACCTCTCGCTTTGGAGTTGGGGCAGTAGACTTAAAGTGTAGCGTTGAAGAGGCGGAGTTTACAGGGTTGCGCGCCGCAATGGATTGAACGACGACGCGGTGGGCTTTTCGGGCGACCCATCGGGCAGCTCCTGCAGAATCACGTGTGGAATGCGCTGGCGGGCGGGCGAAAGCGACTGGGAGTAGCGGTAGACTCAGCCCGGTTGCAAAGAGAATCGGGAGTGGTTGAACTTGCCCCGATTTTGTAGACAGCGCTGTTGTCCAATAGAATCAGGTAAGGAAGGCAGGTAGGAGTGTGATGGTGAAGTATCCAGACGAGTTGAAGCGTGAGGCGCTGAATTTAGCGGCGAAGCCCGGTAGGACGGTGGCCCAGGTGGAGCGCGACTTGGGCATTACGCCGGGACTGATCTACAAGTGGCGGCAGCGGTATCGGGTCGATGAGAATAGCGATGAGCTTAAGCCAAGCGCCGAACGAGAATCCGAGACCGAGATTCGACGCTTGCAAGGCGAGTTGGCGATCGCACGGGAGGAGCGCGACATTTTAAAAAAAGCTATCCAAGTGTTCTCGCAGGAAAGCAAATGGTGAAGTACCAATTCATTCTGGAGCATCGGCAGGAGTTCAGCGTGTCGAGGATGTGCCGCGTGTTGGATGTGAGCAAGAGTGGCTTCTTCGCCTGGTTGAAGCGCGGGAAGAGCCGGCGCGAGCGGGAGGATGCGAGGCTGCTAGCGCGCATCCGGGAAATCTTCGTGGGTAGCGCCCGGACTTATGGCAGTCCGCGTGTCTGGGCGGAATTGTTGGCGAGAGGCTGGCGGGTAAGCCGTAAGCGGGTAGCGCATTTGATGCGGCTTGCCGGCATGTACGCGATTCGCAAACAAGGCTATCGAGGCCGGAAGAAATCGGCAGCGTCGACATCGGCGGCGCCCAATATCCTGCAGCAAGATTTCTCGGCCACGGACATCAACCAGAAGTGGCTGGCGGACATCGCCTACATTGCCACCAAAGAAGGCTGGCTCCATCTCGCTGTGGTCATGGACGCCTTCTCGCGCCGGATTGTCGGCTGGTCTATGAACCGGAGAGCTAACAGCCAGCTGGCGCAAAATGCACTGCTCATGGCAGTGCAGCAGCGTGAATTGCGCGGTCTGCTAATCCATCATAGCGACCGTGGCAGTCAGTACACAGACCAGCGTTACCAGCAGTTGCTGACTGACCGTGGCATACAGCCAAGCATGAGCGACACCGGCAGTTGCTACGACAACGCCATGGCGGAAAGTTTCTTCGCTACTCTGAAGACCGAGTGCGCGAATCACGTCTTTGACACCATCAACGACGCACGGCGCACTATCGCATACTACATAGAGGCATGGTACAACCGCCGCAGACTGCATTCATCGCTGGGCTTTGCCAGCCCTATGCAATTCGAAGAGGCAGAGCATTAGACAAATTCAGCGTCCACCAAAACGGGTCAAGACCAGGTGAATTTCAAAGACACAGGACATATTCCGAATTCCATAAGGGGGATTCACCACAGAGACACAGAGGGCACAGAGGTTTTTGGATGGCAAGGTCGAAGTTGTTATATCAACAGTATTCAGCACTCCCTCGAAGGCGGTTATCTGCGCTTCGCTGTCGGCGCCGCTTTCGGATTTGAATAGCACGTTGTAATTGCGATTGCTGTTGAAGGGGGGGCGAGGTAAATCATGTCGACGCATTCATGGGTGAAGTGATTCCGCAGTATTTCCAGGTTGTCGCCGTAATAAAGTTGTTTTTTTCATGGGCTGCCTCGCGAGTGGATTGGCGCGTTCAGTATAGCACGGCCGTACTTACTCAAGTCGGTTGACATAGCTTCGATAGTGACGTTATCCTAGTAGACGATATGATTTCTGTTACGACTTAGCAGGTGAGAAAACATGGCATACGACAAACGCAAGATCGCGAATTCATTTCATTTGCCCAAGAATTCCATCTTGAGAGCGCTTGCAAGCCTAATGGACTTCACCAGTTCTGAAAGCCGCGCATTCTCTGACGAAGTCCTGTCTCGTTCTATTGAAGACGATATGCGCGCGGATTGGGAGGCCGTGGGAGCGGACTTGTGGCTGGCGCTAGGGCAATATGAAGAACGCGCAAAAGACGGTAACAAGGCGTGAGCGACACGCCGGACACCTCGTCAGACGCTCCCAGTGAGGAGGATCCTTCCGCAAACTAGGCATTGCCTGCTGATCTGCTAAACGACATTCCGGTCGAGAAGCGCGCCAAGCTTATACAGCTTGTCAGCCAAATAGAAGTTTACTGAAGTTTCTCCGGTCCTCTGCCGCCGCCGAATGTTCTGAATCTCTACGATTCTTATACTCGCAAAACGATTGTTGCTGAATTCGTCGCGAATCGGCGACACCGGACAATGTCACAATCCCGTAGCCAGATTTTCTTTTCCATCAGGGATATTCTCGCGTTGCTCGCTGCCTTTATTCTGGCGCTCATTATCATTGTTGGCAGCATCGACATCATCCAGCAAGGACAGAGCGCGGAAGGATTACTGGGAATCGGAGGTACTGTATCGCTTGTTGTCGGCGCATTCTTGATTAGAGATCACCACCAGCGTCGAGAGCAAGAATCTCAAGCAGAATCCAAGATAGACCCCACATCGTCTCAAGGACGTGACAACCCGCCTACATAATCGGATTCACGTCAGTAAACGCGGCCGTCAATGTTGCCTCCGCGCTCTTCCTCTTCGAGTCGTCGCCTGCGACCATATACTCACCTCACCCGCCCTAATCTCCGCTACCCTGATACCACATGCGCCTTAACAACTCAGCCGCGCCGACCGGCGCATTGGCACAAGAATCACATCGGCCGCGCCAATGCCGATACGCGCGTAATCTCGCCGCAATCCCTTGCCACTACACGGATTCGCCCTTGGCACACTCTAACGCAATCATGGCGCATATCGCGCCAACGCGCGCAGCAAATGGCCAGATGGCCGAAAAATTTTCCGCGGCGATTGCCAAGGCCACTGATTCCACTGCTTTTTTGTTCTGTGCCCTCTGTGGTGAAGCGCTACATTACCCGATAAATCCCATCAAACGCCGCCAGCGTGGGATAATTGAAAACCGCGCTGGCGCGGACGATCCGGTCTCTCAACTGGGGATTCAAGCGAGGAAAACTCAGGCGAAGAAGCGCTCCAGCAGCTGCACCAGCACAGCCGCAACCACAATGCCCATCATCCACTTCATGGTTCGCATTTCGGCGCGGATGGCTTCGACATTCTTGTCGACCGCCGCGATTCTATCAATCAGGTCGGCCCGCACCTGTTCAATGTATGTGCGCACGCCTCCGATTTCGGACCCCAACTCTGTACGTGCATTTGCGATTTCCGTGCGTACGCTTGCAATCTGGGTGTTCGTATCGCCGCGCAGTTCGGCGATATCCGTGCGTATGCCTTCGATTTCTGTCCGCACATTGGCGACATCTTCTTTAGTCGCCAGATGCTCAAATGGCGCGTCCAATGTGACGCTTGGTTGAGTTTCTCGTTCCTCAGCCATGCAAAGTCCTCAGTCGGTGCCTGAAATCATTATACCACAGCGAAACGCCCCACCTACATTATCCGGTTAATCCCATCAAAAGCCGCCGTCTTATAACACTCCGCCAGCGTGGGATAATTGAAGACTGTGTTGATGAAATAATCCACCGTGCCGCCGAAAGCCATCACCGTCTGCCCGATGTGTATCAACTCGCTCGCGCCCTCGCCGATGATATGCACACCCAGCAGCTTGTGATTCTCCCGATGAAAGACCAGCTTCAACATGCCGATGGTATCGCCCAGGATCTGCCCGCGCGCGATCTCTTTGTAATAGGCCTTGCCGATCTCGTAGGGCACACCCGCATGCGTCAAGTCTTCTTCGTTGGCGCCCACAGTGGAAATCTCCGGGATGGCGTATATGCCATAGGGGAACAACTCGGGGATACTCTGATGCTCGATGTCAAAGGCGTGGCAAGCCGCCATCCGCCCTTGCTCCATAGATGTCGATGCCAGGCTGGGGAATCCAACCACATCGCCAACCGCGTAGATAGTCGGGATCGCCGTCTGATAATGCTCATTGACCTTGATGCGCCCGCGCTTGTCCGGCACGATGCCGACATTGCCCAAGCCCAGCGCGCCCGTCGCCCCTTGCCGGCCGATAGCATAGAGCGCCTTGTCGGTGACAATTTCCTTGCCGCTTTCCAGGCAAGTCTTGACGCCCTTGCCATGACGCGTATCACAATGCTCGATGCTGCGCACTCTCTCGCCCATGCGCAGGGTCACCCGCTGCTGCCGCATATGATAAACCAGCGCATCGACTATCTCGTGATCGACGAATTCCAGCAAGCGCTCGGTCGCCTCCACCAGCGTCACGCGTGTGCCCAGCGTGGCGAACATACAAGCGTATTCGCAGCCGATCACGCCGCCCCCCACTACTGTCAAGGTTCGCGGCAGCTTGTCCAGCTTGAGCAAGCCATCGCTGGTGAAAATGGTCTCGCCGTCAAAAGGGATATCCGGCGGCTTGACCACCGATGTGCCAACCGCGATCATGATATGCCGCGCCGTCAGCTCGTCCTCGCCCTTTTTGCCCACGAAGTGCAGATGCACCGTATGCTCATTGACCAGCGTGGCGATGCCGGCGAAAAGCTCGACGCCGTTGCGCTGCAATTGATGTCTGCTGACCTCGATTTCATGCCGTATCACATGATCGGCCCGCAGCAGCAGGTCGCTCATGGTGATATTTTCTTTGACCGTATACGAGGCGCCGTAGATGCTGCGCTGGCGAAAACCGGACAAATGCAGCACCGCTTCCCGCAGCGTCTTGGAAGGGATCGTGCCCGTATTTACCGACACGCCGCCGATCAGCGTCTTCTTCTCAATCACGGCGACCCGCTTGCCCAGCTTCGCCGATTGGATGGCGGCGCGGTGCCCGGCCGGTCCTGAGCCGATGATGACGATGTCGTAGTCATAGCGCCGCGGTTTCGGCGCCGGCTTCGTTTTCGGTCTTACCAGCGCTTCCGCCTGCGCGACTATCTCGGCCATTTCTCCGCCTCGTCAATAAAAGGATTGCTTGTGCCAAGCATAGCGCAATTGCGCTCGCGGCGGCAAGCGCTGCGCCTCAGCGTAGGTCAGCGGGTTGACAGTCGGCGGGCGAACGACTACTCCATCAGCTATCCTCCGCTTCGGTGTTGTGCGTCCGGCTCAAGGCGGAGGCCAGCAGCGCCGTCGGCACGGCCACGATGCCCATGCCCGTCAGCACCATCGCCAGCGTCAGCATACGCCCGGCTATCGTTATCGGGAAGACATCGCCATAACCGACCGAGGTCAAGGATATTACCGCCCACCAAACAGCATCGGAGATATTGCGATAGACATCCGGTTGCGCCGCATGCTCGAATTCATAAATCATAAAGGCAAAGCCGACGATGAAAATGAAAGCCACGCCGGTGAAGAGCGCCGCCTCCGCCGCGATGAGCCGCAGCGCCCGCCGGTAGTGGTCCAATGCCTCGTCGTAGCGTTTCAACTTCAACAGGCGCACGATGCGCAGCACACGCAGCAGCCGCAGAATTCGCAGAGTGGTTGCCTCGTCAATTAAGATCGGGAGAAGTGCAATAAGATCAATGACGCCTTAGAAACTCGTGACGTAAGCACTCTAGTTTTCTGACGTCACGATACGCAGAACGTAACTAACAACGAATAGCAGATACCAAGATGACGTCGGCTCCAAAGAGTAAATGAATCCAATGGGAATTACATACAATTGTGGTGTCGTTCAATTTCGTTCAGAATTAGAATGCCCCGCGAATAACGGGGCATTGGTGTTGTGCCTATGTTCCGAGATAGTTACCCCAACTTGCTTTCCAGCCGCTCCAGTCGAGTAATTATCTCCTTGTGCGCATTAGCTGATGCCTCAAGGACTTTCTTGATGTCGGCTTCAAGTATCCGTTGACCATCACGCAAGGCCTGAAAACCTAGCTGATTAGCGGTGTTGTGCTTTTCGATCTGTTCGTCAATGTAGTTATGTACCTCACGCTTCCATTCGTGATCGAACGCATCGCCGTTGTCCATATAGCACCTTTCTCAGTGTTTTCTAGCTTGCACTCAAATTGTAGCAGTCCAACATCATGTGCGCTAACGGGCGCTATTCCGGGAGTGGTGAATACTGTTGATATAACAACTTCGACCTTGCCATCCAAAAACCTCTGTGCCCTCTGTGTCTCTGTGGTGAATCCCCTTAATGGAATCCGGAATATGTCCTGTGTCTTTGAAATTCACCACTCCCGCTATTCCTAAAGTCCATGTTCCGGTGAGCTCCGCTAAGCTTGTCTGAAGTCTATCCCCTATTCGACCAGGACGATTTGAAGGATTACGCCCGTATTGAGGTCGGCGCTGAACAAGCGGCCGTCCGGCGCTTCGACGATGCCGTTGCTCGCCAGCAGGGGCGTCTGCCCGGCCGGCAGTTGCTCCGTCAAGTGCGTCACAGTGTCGTAGCTGCCATCGCCATCGCTGTCTCGCAGTTGGCTCAGCCGTCCGCCATTGAGCAGGATGATGCTTTCGCCGCGCGTGACCATGCCCGCGACCTGCTGCAGCGACTCGGCATCATCGGCGAAGATGAGCTGCGTTTCGTCCGCCAAGCCGTCATCGTCTTCGTCGCTCAAGCGGTAGATCTCGCCTGCGCGTGTACTGACCAGCAGCTGACCCTTATGGTCAAAAGCCAGCGCCGCGATCGTATTCAGCTGGTCGCTGTCGATCGGCACACTGCCGTAGACGACCGTCTCCGCGGACGATATCGATGGCGCTGTGGTGGCATCGGCTGGGGTAGGCGTCGAGGCGACGGCGGAAACATTAGTCTCCAGCGCAGCCAGAGTCGCCGCCACAGTGGCCCGCGCCGCTAGCGCTTCGATGCTGGCGTTCAGGTCGACGCCAGCCGCAGTCGTGTCCCGCGCCATCTGCTGGCGCAATTCGATGGCGCTGCAAGCGGTCAATGCTAGCATGAGAAGCAACAATATGAGGCGGACGAGCATCGCTTGCCTTTCATCTCCCTCGCAAGATCATACCCCGTTTGCCGACCTTGAAATAGTGACGGCGAGGCAAACGCGCAGCGACCACATCGCAGCAATTCTTCAGTCTAAGAATCGCAGGAGAGATATTGCGCCGCCTCGCTTCATTGAGGTGAATTGCAGCGACATTGGTTAGTTTGTGGTTTCGTAAAGGTAGCCGGTTTGCGGGAGATTCGCGGCCTAAACAGGTGGCGCCGCCGTCACGATGAAGAAGAACATGAAGACGGCGAATCCGCCAAGCACACCGAATGCGATTCGCGGCCGGATCATCGCGTCTTCGCTTTCGGCGGCGCGGATTGCTTGCCGCCTGGATAACATCGCATCGGCAATTTGATGGCTGAACCAACTCATACCGATACCCGTCGCCACGATGGCTAGCGCCAATGCCAGGTTGTCACTTGTTTGCAGGTTGTAGAGCTCGCGCATGACAACCACATTCGGCAGCATAGCCACGATGACCGCCATGGCCGTCCCTCGCCATTCCGGCTCCGTCTTGCGGACCGCGCTGCAATAATATGACCACAGGTCGATGGCGAGCAGGGGCAGGAGCGCCACTATCGCGGCGACATAATGCAGCAGGTCGGTGGCGAAAAGCTGTATCAAACCGTAACGGATAAAGAGCGCCAGCAGACCCGCGGCGGTCGCTGCCCCGGCGCAACGCAGAAGGCGCGTAGCAATGACGCCGGTGAAGGTCACGCAGGCAAGCAAATTCGCCGCGAGCAGCCACTCGGGTCGATACAGCCCGAGCGATTCCAGCCGAATGCCTGCGAGCGTCGCATCCCAGTCGATGAGCATCAGCTGCAGCCAGATCAGCAGGCAGCAGGCAAACACGAGCAAGGGCAGGGCATCAGCGTACCTGAGACTGAAAATTGCGCGCCATTTGTTCAGAGGGATGGTAGACATGTAGACAAAAGTGATAATGCTGAGCGACACGATGAAGCCAAGCAGCATAATCAAGTGCGGCACACTCCAGGGTGTGAGGTCCGCGCCGAAAGTCCAATGCCAGAAAGGGTCGGCGGCAAGCGCGTAGAGCAAGAAGCCGGCGCTAAGAATGTATACGCCGATGATCGTATTCGAGCGGAAACGCTGCTGGAAGTTGCCTTCTAGCCGGCGATTGAGATAGCTCAGTGCCCAGAAGCCGACGCCGATAATTGTGAGGAAGCCGAAGTACATCAAAAGGTGCGGCGGCCAGAAGAAGTCATCGCCAAAGGGAATCCCGTATTGGCGATGCCAAATCTCATCCCAAACGCCACCCACGATAATGGCCAGCGCGCCGCCTGTTTGTAAAAAGGAGATGCCTTGGCGCAATCTGACCGACAGCGCGTCGATTTTCGGCTGGCGCAGGTTGGGCGCCAAAGGCCGCAGCATCAGGCGCCAGAAGAGCAAGACGAAAGCACAGGTCACGGCCAGGAGGACGCCGATCTGTACCCAGAAGACGCCGGCGCGATCGTCGGTCGGGATGCCGCCCCAAGCGGCGAAAGCGGCGAAGAGCAGGACGCCGACCGCAGCGGCGATGATCCAGCCGAGGCGATTCTGTCGAGTTGTGAGAAGAGAGGCCATGCGCCGGACTCCAGGAAATGCGCGCTGTCGTTTTTCGCAGCGGTCTATTTCAATATAGCACAAAATCTGCGTGATTTGTTGCCGGGTTTGTTGTGGCTATTCGGCGAGGAGTTGCTTGAGGAAGGCTTTGGCGTCGTGAAATACTGGATCAGTAAATACGCTGTCGTTCCACCATTTCATGTTGTACATGTAGCGAGGCAATTCGCGCGTTGAGTCTTCGCTTCTTGCCATGTCCCTTAGTATCAGCTTGCCCGAGAGAAATACGCCAAGTCGATTCTTGTCTTCGCGATTCGCCGCAACTTCGGAATCAGGGTGCTTTTCCTTTACACACTCAAAGAAATTGTCAACACAATACATCACTGGATCGTCTGCGAGCGCTTCTAGAAGCAATGTTTCTAGTGCGCCTTCCGTAGCGTGCTCGGAATTCGGTAACACGAGCAGGGACAGACTTGGCGTACTTGCAGAAGGAGTCATAAAGCCCTGCAATTCGGGCGGATCTATGACCCTGGAAGTCTGTGAAAACGAATTTCTTATCGCGGTGTTTACGCTTTGCAGGGTTCGGACGGGTGCGCCTTCTTGGCGTTCCGTCTCCGTCTGATTGTAGTCCACATCCCGCACAATCCAGATTCGTTGCAGCGAGCTGAAATTCGGGTGCTGCAATAGCTCAAACAGGTATGCGCCGAGCTTATTCTTGCTACGGTACTTGCGAATCTTGAAGCAAGACAGATCGAATGGTATGTCGCGCTTGCCTTGCATATGCTTGAGCAGCCGCTTAAAGAACTGCTTGTCATCTGGACCTTCAACTAACAGAAGTCGCGATACGCCATCGGGAATGAGATCGGTCATCCACGCACCTCGTGCTCGAAGTCAAAGGCCGCCACCGCGTCCATGCCGAATTTGTTGTAAGTAACAGCTTCAATGTCGCCGTCGGACTTCCTATCCAGCCGGTGATAGCGAAACTCGTATGGGTCGTCGTTTTTGAATGCTTCGTGCGCGGCTTCAATCATTTCGAGACTGTGCGTCGTGGCGAAGACTTGGACGTCCAGCTCGCGGGCGGCTTGGCCGATGGCTTGCCAAATATCCTTATGTACTGAGTGGTGGATGCCGTTTTCGATTTCGTCGATGAAAAGATAGTCCACGCCTGACAGCATCGTTAACAGAATATGGCAGATTCTGTTGACTCCTTCCCCCATCACTTTGATAGGAAGCAAAGCACCGTTAACCCTGGCCCACAAGTCCATATCTCCGTCAGGCATAGACAGTCGAAGATCGCTCAAACGGGGGTCCAGCCGCTGAAGTAAATGGATGAGTTGCGTAGCCTCGCCTTCCTTGTCGAGTTGGCTAAACTTTTTGAGTGCCGTTGCTCTATCCTCTCGACCTTGAACCGGGACGAACTCAGAATTCTCGTCAGCTTCCCTAAAGGACCTTGTAGGTAGCTCAGGATTTGAAGGCAGAAATGCTGGACTTAGCGTATGCCCGGGGGCAGAGACGCTGAATTCAAGAATGGCGTCGATTCGCTCTTTGTATTTGTGCGATTCATCAGGCCCAATACTTAGTTCCTGCTGGATAAATCTGCCATAGGCGTGGAACATGCGCGACGAGGTTCTTTCAACCGGCAATTCGCTTATGATCAATCCAGATATGATCTCGGAGCCGGAATCAGCCATATCGATGCCGATTGACTGGGTAGAATCCATGTCATAAAAGAGTTGTTTCCAATAGCCGCGTCGATTGACTTTAGGCTCAGAAAGTCCACGAACACTTTGTAAATCAATAATCACCTTAGGCGATTTAGGACGAGTGAAAATATACATCGCTTCCATCAGAGCCGTCTTTCCCGTATTATTCTTCCCCGCAATCAAATTTACCCGACCAAGATCGTTGATCTGCAAGTCCTTGAAGCAACGGAAATTCTTCACTCGAAACGACTTGTACATCGCGCACCTTCTTTAATTAGGCATTGCACCCGCCACCATTATACATCCGCGCCGCGCAATTCCAGTGCTACAATGCCGCCATGACCACCATCCTCGCCATCGAAACCTCCTGCGATGAAACCGCCGCTGCCGTCATCAGTGATGGTCGCGTCATCGATTCCAACATCGTCGCCTCGCAGATTGACCTGCACGCGCAATACGGCGGGGTCTTCCCCGAAGTAGCCTCGCGCGCCCACGTCGAAGCCATCAGCGCCGTGGTCGGGCAAGCGATGACCGAAGCAGGTATCGACTACCCGAAGCTGGACGCCATCGCGGTGACGCAAGGACCGGGCTTGGTCGGCTCGCTGCTGGTGGGCATCAATTTCGCCAAGGGGCTGGCGCTGGCGACTGACTTGCCTCTGCTCGGCATCAACCACCTGGAAGGGCATATCTACTCGCTCTGGCTGACGCCGGGCTTTATCGAGCCGCCGTTTCCGCTGCTCGCGCTGATTGCCTCGGGCGGCCACAGCGAACTCGCGCTGATGACAGATCATGGCGTTTATCAGCGCATCGGCGGCACCATAGACGATGCGGCCGGCGAAGCTTTCGACAAAGTCGGGCGTCTGCTCGGCTTGCCCTTTCCCGGCGGCCCAGCCATCGAACGCGCCGCGCAGAATGGCGATCACCGCGCCTATAGTTTTCCCATCGCCAAGACTGACGGCGCCTATGATTTCAGCTTCAGCGGCTTGAAAACTGCGGTCATGCGGGCGGTGACGGTGCAGCCTACTTCGTCTAGAGGCAGTCGAGAGAGAGGCGCAGGGCGCGGGGCGTCGCTGCGCGATGATGTGAATATCAGCGATGTCGCGGCCTCGTTTCAGGACGCCTTGACTGAGGCGCTCGTGAATACGACTGTTCGCGCTGCCGCCGACTTTGACGCGCGCGCCGTCTTGCTGGCGGGCGGGGTCAGCGCCAACAGCCTGCTGCGGCAGAAGCTGAGCGAGGCGCTCAAACTGCCGGTCTGGACTCCGCCGCTAGCCCTGTGCACGGACAACGCCGCAATGATCGGCGCAGCGGCCTGTTTTCGCTTTCGGGAGGGCTTTCGCAGTTCGCTGGATTTTGAGGCGCAGGCGAGCTGGCGCTTGAGCGCGGATGTGTATGCCGGTGGCGGTTACAATCGCTGTCTAGTATTCGATTCCCAATAGCCTGCCCGCAGGCTCATTGTCGGTGAGTCGTAGACGTACAAACTTGTCGATATCACAGTCGGTCTTGAATTCGTTTCTGGGAACTACATCAGAATTGAGACAGACGATATATTGAAAGCCGCACTCTCGTGACTTTCGCTCTCCCAATTCTAGAGCACGCGCAATTTGCCGTTCATCTACACCGTCAAAGATGTTGCTGTCGTGCATGAGGAAGCCCGGTCGCACTGCTAGCTGTGACCACAATTCTGCGCTCATCAAATCATAGCAGAATACTTTCATTTTGCTTACAGCATTGCTCTGCTCACGCTCAATATCAACTTGAAACTTGAATCCTGACTTGGGATCAATATCCACAATGAATGCACCAGGAGTGTCATATAATTACTCCGAGTTTGCGTTAAATATGTCTGCAGCTCGCCTTCTGGAATGTCGCTCATCAAAGTCGCGACGTGCGTCCAAGTCAAGACGACCCTCTTCTATCTTGATTTCTGACTGTTCGTTGTCGATTTTCCTTCTTTATTCAACCTGCGTCTCAAGGGCCTCTAATGCGGAGCGTTGGTCCAAACTGAGTTTTTGAAGCTCGTTGTAGTCCTCAAGCGCACCATGTGTATCAAGAAATCTCAACATTCGCGCTTTCTTCAATGAAAGCTCCTTCTGTTTGCCTGTAGCTTTTTCAAGTTCGTCTTGAAGACGTGTTGCTTCGTTTTCTAGATACCGCCGTCTATTCTTCGTTACTTCGAGATGAAATTTCCTAACTTCGTCGAGTTGACTCGTGACCAGACCTGGCAACGCTGTCCCTGCTTGTTTGTATAATTCTACAACTTTGATCATCTCAGCAGGCTGCGTTTCGTCGGCACTTCGCCGATGAAACTCGAACAGCCTTTTCAGCTGCAGAATATGATTCGCTAGATCATGGAGTTCCGCGGTCAGGCTATTGGCTTAAATCTCAATCTGCTCATACTTGGGATGTACTCGGAATTGCATAAGGTCGGCGTCAGATTTCTGAATTTGCCGTATGAGTCGGTCTCGTTCGTATTCCAACTCTCCAACTGTGCCTACCATATTCGCAATCAGATTATCACCGTTTTTGAGCGCTTTCTTTACAGTAGCTACACTCTTGGTTCGGTCGCGGAGTACCTGCCAACGTGCTGCGTGTTTCCAGTTTAAGTCAAGCGCGTACACATTGTGCACTTGAGCATCCCACGTATATTGACGAGGATTGTTAAGAAATGGATCGGTGAATTGATTCCGGCGAATGTCATAACCCACCAAGCTACGGAAAGAAGGCGCGTATTTTTCCTTTTCCAATTCAAGACCATAGAGACCCCAGCCAAGTATTTTATTCCACGCAGCAGTTTTGTACCGGAATTCCTCTACTCGGTGGTTGATGACCGGTTGGATCGTCCAGTCTACAAAATCCGTTTCGTCTGCAACTTTAACTTGACCTGGCTTGTCCACTGAACGCCAAACAGATATCGGCTTTCCCAGCATGCGAAAATCAAGCTGGAATTCCCAGCCGGCAAGCTCCTTTACACGCAGACCTTTCCTTGGATTTTCTTTCGATCCTAAGCAGTAGTGAATTATGTTCAATAGTGTAGTCTTGCCCAGCCCGTTACGTGTATCTTTATTTGTAGACTCCGGCTTTCGCTCGGCTAACACTACGTTAAATCCCGGTTTGAACTCAACCGTCCATGACTCTTATCCGTGAGCGTTCACTCGCAGAATCATGAATGAAGTCTCCGAATCATTCCGTCATGAGGGAGTGGTGAATTTGGAGATATGATAAACTGAATATATGAAAACATGTCCCCACTGTCAAGATACTGAAGAACAAGTAAAGGCAGGCCGCGCTGGTTCAGGAAGCCAAATGTACAAGTGCAAGCCCTGCAATCGCCGTTATGTTCCGCAATCTCGTCGCTATAGCAAGGAAATGCGACAATTAGCCGTTGAATACTATGCGGATGGCTTGAGTTACCGAAAGATCGCTCGTCATTTTAAGGTTCATCATGTGACCATAATGAATTGGGTGAAAGCTTTCGCCGATAGTTGCCCGCCGCTCCGACCCCGGCAGAAAAGCCCTTGCATATCCTTGAGATGGACGAATTGCATACTTTTGTCGGGCGCAAAAAAACAGATGGTACATAAGCACTTTTGTGGAGCGCTCTACTAGTTGCATAGTCGGCTTTTTGCTGAGCCAGCGGCGGGATGAAACCACATTGCAAAGGCTAGTGGACCAGAGTCCAAGAGCGAGTTGGTACTATAGCGATTTGATGGCTTCGTACAAGAAATTGATCTATTATCCTGGCAGACATACTCCGATGCCAAACAAAAGTGAGACTTTTCGAGTAGAAGGCATGAATGCGGAACTTCGTCATTATTTATCTCGTTTGCAACGGCGTTCACGCTGCTTTTCCCGCTGTGCCGATGCGTTTCAGTGGGCAGTGAAACTCTTTACTTAAGCTTGGAATCGGAGGCAGTTGTATCGTCAACAGTATCCCAATTACGATGCTCACCTATTTGAATTCGTATATCAATGATTCACCACTCCCAATCAATCATTTGCTCGACAAATTCGTGGTCGTTGAACGCGTCGTCAAGCATCAGTATCTTTGGGCTAATCTCTCTAATGGCGACTGCTATTTCCAGTTCATTCTTCGTACGTACAAACCACGCCCCTTGCTCTTCGTCTTTGGAAAGCTGATATAGCAATGAAGTCTTTCCTGCGCCCGGTTGACCAACTAGGAGCTTATCCCCTGGCGTATTTCGCAACCAGTCCATGGCTTCGTCACGCCCAACAAGATTGCGATCAATGAATGTCCGCTTGGTAGGCGGCTCCTTGGATAACGCCGAGAGATAGCCTGTCAACCCAAGGGGAGCTTTCTGGTTTGCAACTTCTGGGCTGAACTGAAAGAGATGTTTTGCAGCATCGTCTCTCGCTTGCTGCCCGTTAACAGAGTATTGTTGCCCGTTCTGATCCCAAATACATTCCGTAGGTGTATGAATCTCAACGAATTAGATTACATTATAGACTTTTGTTTGTATTCCATTCGTGACAATTGCATAAGGAGCTATTTGCCTAAGAAGCCGTGCATATGAAACGGCCTGTTCTGCATCTTGCATTGTTAACTTGTGGTCAGGTCCTTTGGTTTCAACAATGGCGAGATTCTTGCCGTGTCGACATATCAGTATGTCACTTCGGCCAATAAGCCTACCCTTATGATCCTTGCCGTCGATTCTAACCGCGGTGTGTCCGAGACGGATGTGGAAGTGGTCTTCTAAGGACAGTTCTTGTTCGGTGAAGCCTAGATCTGAGAAGAATTTTGCGACGGCGAATCGTACTTCTTATTCTGAGCCCGTGCGAAAAGGCGTTGGGGGGTCCTTAGGCGCCATGTGCCAGTCTGCCTATTTGTTCCAACAAGTCAGATTCGCGTTTCTGATCGTGACCAATTATACAAATAATACTCGGAAGGAGGATAGCCAGGCCCAATCTGCCGTATAATCGTTGTCGCGTAGATTAGTAAGCAAATTGACTTGTAGATGCTTGCACACGGTGCGCAAACTGCGTCGCTACAGCGCCCACCCCCTCGCGCAACGCTGTAGATTCCCCGGTTTTGCATTACAATGTGCACAATCCATACCATCCGGCAAGATCAACCCGGACCGGAGAGCAATGGCCATCCAGACGGTACGTACCCTGGACGATGTAAAGCAACAACGCCACCAGATCATCGCCCTTGCGCGGCAACATCGCGCCCATGAAATTACGGTGTTCGGGTCGCTCGTGCGCGGGGAACTCGGTGCCGACAGCGATATCGACTTCCTGGTTGAGTTCGAAGCTGGCTGCAAGCTGCGCGACCATATTCGCCTGACTCAGGGCTTGCAAGATTTGTTGGGCCGTCGCGTCGAAGTGGTAGATCGCGGCAGCTTACGCGAAGAATTACGGGCGACCATCCTCGCAGAAGCCCAAAGCTTGTGACCAAGGATCAGCGCCCCTATTACCGCGAAATTTTAGATCGCATTCGGCGCATCGAGAACTACATCGTCGGCGGACGGGCTGCCTTTCTCGAGTCGGAATTGCTGCAGGACGGGGTCATCCGCAGCTTCGAATTGATAGGCGAAGTGGTCAAGCAGTTGGACCGGACGCAGACCGCACAATACCCGGCGGTGACGTGGAGCGACTTCGCCGGTTTCCGCGATGTCCTGATTCATCAGTACCAGCATGTGCGGCTTGACCTGGTCTGGGAATTCGCCCAGGAAGATCTGCCGGCGCTCAAGGCGGCGGTGACGGGCCTGCTGGCGGATCTAGAAGACGGCCACAACTCTAAATAACTCCCAAATCGAATCTCGCAATTTGCGTGAATATGGTATCGCGTGTAAATGGACGTTCTCCAAGTGCTTGCCCCTTCAGCACCGAGCGAATCTATCGTGCCATCGTGATACCAAAAATTGAGAGTTAACAGAGTGAAGTGTGCAGCAGGGCAGCCTTAGTTCTCCGATATTCACTTCTCGTGCTTGAGGCACGTGTGAATTGCCGACAGGGTCAAGTCTTTGCAGTCGATCAGGTTTGGATGATCATCGAACAGCTCGCGCATGCCTTGGTTGAGACGTCCGTAGTGAAGTAGGACGAAATCCGGCATCCACTGAGCCGTTAAGCAACGCTACCGGAGCAGCCGCAGCTCGATATCATTGATATCAGGACCGGATAAAGCCGACGGGCGCGATTCCGTTGCGTCAACTCGTCCTTGGTAGATTGCGCCACCATTATCCTTGTCTGTTTGCTTAAGGAAAGGTAGCCAGATGACTAGAGCCCAACCATTCAATCAGAGTATTCTGAAGGAAGGGCTCACGCTTTGACCGAAATTCCGTTGGGAGGACAGGTGCTCAGCTCCATTGATCGGAACAACATGAACACCTGAACATTAGAGCAACAACTCTTGGCTTGACATGGTGCGGCCAGAGTGAGCAACCCGTTCGACTATCCGGCTGGCACTTCTTCTTGCCTCCAAGCTTCGGTCATATTGTGCCGGGGCAAGTCCTTTGCGCGCAGCCCGCTCTTGATCGGATCTTGGTAGCGTTCGAAGTAGCCGTCTATCTCGCGGCTCAGCCGGTCGACGACGGGCTGATGCACCTCATCGCCAAAGAGATTGTGGGACTCGGTGGGGTCGTCAATCAGGTCGAAGAGCTCGCAGGGGGCGTCGTCATAGTAGCGGCGCACAAGCTTGTACTGTGGCGTCCGCACCATCCTCAAGTCGCCGTACTCGCCGAATTGCCGAGCGCGCCAATCCGGCAGGGCCTTGGAATTGTCCAATAAGGGCAGGAAGCTGCGTCCGGGATAATTTCGTTCGTCAGCGAGCTGGTCTGAGACACCGGCATAATCGACGATAGTCTGGAATAGATCCAGATGATCGACGAACTCCGTCCGGTGTTGGCGGGCGAAGAGATCGCACGGCTGATTGAATATCAGCGGTACGCGGATGGATTCCTCCAGCATGTTCAAGGGCAGCGTGGCATTGCCTTTGCCCCACAAGCCGTGATGCCCGCAGCACAGCCCATGATCCGATGTGAAAACGAGCAGCGCTTGCTCGCGCAGATTCAGCGCCTCCAGCTCGTCCAGCAAACGACCGACCGCTTCGTCGATATGCGATATGGAGGCGTAATATTGCGCCAGCGCTTCCCGCGGATTCAAGCGAGTGGGCATGGTGGATTCAAGCGCTTGTTTGCCGAAGGGATAGGCGCGCTGGTCGCGCAGATGCTCAAAGGCGCATTCTCGATACGCCGATACCAGCCGTTCAGGTTGGCCGCGCCAGGGATTATGTGTGCCGAAGTGGCCGATATGAAGGAAGAAGGGCGAATTGGCATCACGGTGGCGCAAGAAGTCGATGGCCTGGTCCGTGATGACCTGCGCGCGTTGGCCCGCGATCGTCTCGATAGTCCCGTTCAGGCTGTAACGGTGATCTCCACCATGTTCGGCCGGATAATCGCCGACACCGCTGAACCAATATTCAAAGCCGGCTTGCGGCTGATCGGCAATGCCCAGGTGCCATTTGCCGCAATGGGCAGTCTGGTAGCCTGCGCCGGACAGCAACTGCGCCAGAGTAAGCTCATCCTGGAGCCAGGGGCGCCGATGAATGGCGGGGATGGTCGACGAAAGATAGTCGTGAATGCCGTGCTGGGACGCGAGACGACCGGTCAACAGGCAAGCCCGCGCGGGCGAGCAGACGGGCGTGGGCGTGAAGGCGTTCTGCATCTGTACACCGGTGGAAGCCAGGTAATCCAACGTCGGCGCGCGCACTTCGCGATTGCCGTAAGAGCCGAGCGCCCATTGGGCCAGGTCGTCATTGACAATCAGGATGATGTTTTTCTGGTCAGTCGCCGGCATGATTAACCCTCGCTCTGCGCTTGAGCAATTCCTGGAATCTCTCGTTGTCCGCGGCGCGAAAATCGTCTGAAATGGGCTGTTCGAAGTCTTTATCGCCCGTATCGCGCAGCCAGCGCCGCAGCTCGCTTTCCAGGTCGGCACATGTACTTTGGTGAGCGGGCTGGTGATAAAGATTAGTCAGTTCGTAGGGATCCGCCTCAAGATCATACAATTCCCCAGCGTGATTTTGCCAGGCGACGAGCTTGTATCGTCCCTTGATGATGGCTCGGCCCAATTCAACCGTGCCGAAGCCATGCCCGTAAGTTTCCACCAACAGGGACTCTCTTCCGCTTAGGTTGTCGCCTGCCGCCAAGGGCAGCAGACTCTGGCCGTCGACCTTACGCTCGAATTGCAGGCCGGCCGCGTCCAGGATGGTCGGCGCGATGTCGGTGCCGCATGTGAGGGCATCTGAGATTTGGCCGGCCGGTATAAGACCGGGATGGCGCATTGACAGCGGGACTCGCAAGACCTCTTCCGTGAGGTAAGAGCCTTTGTCGAATCGTCCGCCATGGCTGGCGACGCCGTCGCCATGATCGGCCGTCCAGATAACGACAGTATTTTGCGCCAGCCCCAGCGCATCAAGTTTGTCCAGCAGCGTGCCGGCGGCGGCGTCAACCATAGTGATATGGGCGTAGGCTCGGGCGATGATCCGCTGCCATTCGCCCCAAGCGAGCTGGCTCGGTGTGACAAAGCGCCCGTCTTCATCGGTCAGTTGGCTATGAGGATCGCGCCAGAAGAGGTCCGGTTTGCCAGCCAGCGCATCGGCGAAATTGCCGTACTCGGGGATGTCTTCCGGGTCATATAAGTCGGCGAATTCTCTGGTGGGGAAATAGGGTTGATGCGGTCCCCAGAAGTCGACACGAAGATGAAACGGTTCGTCATCCGACGAGGTGGCCAGCGCCTCCAACTGCTCGCAAGCCATATCCGCCAGGAAGAAGGCCTCGTGCGTTTCCTTCGGCGTGGTGGTGATGCCGATGGCATGCTCGCCGCACCAATAGCGATTGCTGCTGTAGGGCGCGCCGACTTTCAGATCGGGAAACTCGCGGTTCATCACAAAGCTGTCGAAGACGAATTCGATTTGATGCTGCGCCGGCGGCAGGCTCCGTTTCTTGAGATAGTCGTGATATTCGGGTGTGATGTATGGATTGCCATAGTCTTCAGCCGAGAAGCCCTGGCAGTCAAAGTCGAGCGCGGTACCGGCGCCGGCATGCCATTTGCCGTAGTAGAAACAGCGATAGCCGGCATTGGCAAGATTGCTCAGATAAACTTCATGGTCGTAAGGCGAGTTGGAATAATTGAAGTAGTTGCGGTGATTATGCGGGTACAACCCGGTGAGCAGTGCGCGGCGCGAGGGACCGCAGAGGGGAACAGCGCAATAGGAACGAACGAAGCGAATCCCGTCGGCCGCCAAGCGGTCGAAGTTGGGGGTTTGCGGTTGCGGTCCATCGTCCCAACCGTGCCTGTAGTGGGCTTGATGGTCGTTTACAATGAGGACGATATTGGGGCGGTCGTTCATAGTTCTCCCAAGGGTACTGACGGCAGTATCGGAATTCCTTTCTTCACAATGATTCTTGCACGTCCGCGACCATTCCGCAAAATTTGATAATGCCGTTGACATGGGTTAAGTTTGTACTGAGCAATTCTGAACGGAAAAGCTTCTAAGGAGATGTGGCGATGTCACGAAAATTTGGATTATGTAGTCTGCTTCTGCTCTTGCTCGCCTCGCTGTTGCCCGCGCCGATTGTGGCACAGGACGAAGTCACGATAGATTTCTGGATACCTGGCGGGCGTGGACGGGATCAAGGCACAGCCGCCGTCATCGAAGCCTTTGAAGCGCTGAACCCGAACATCAATGTCGAACTCACGGCGATCCCTTTCAATGAATTCTTTGATTCGCTGCAAGTCGCGTTCGCCGGCAACAATCCGCCGGATGCCGCCTTGATCGATGGCGTCGGCGTACAGAATCTGGCGTACAACGGCGCGCTCTTACCGATTGAAGATATGTTCAGCGAAGAAGACCTGGACGACTTCATGACCGACCTGATCGAAATGGTGAGTTTGGACGGCCATATGTTTGGCGCGCCCTGGGCGAATGCCGCCGATGCCATGTATTACAACGCCGATATGTTTGAAGCGGCTGGTGTTGAAGCGCCGGCGACGCTGGACGAAGGCTGGACCTGGCCCGAGTTTGTCGAGAATGTCAACACGGTGCGGGCGCATCAAGCTGAGCAAGGCAACGAAGTTTGGGGCATGATGGGCTTCAATAATCCCTTGCAAGGCGCGTTCTTCACCTGGACGATCATCCGCAGCGCCAGCAGCCCGGGCGAACCGCTCTGGGATTCCATTGCGCCGGATTTCTCGACCTTCGCCGGATACGTCGATACAGACGAAGCCATGGAAGCTTATGCGTTCTACCAGGGGCTTTATACGGATGGTTTTATTCCCACCGATAATATCCCCGATGCCTTCCCCAATGGCTTGACCGCGACGTTCTTCGCGATTCCACCTACGGGCACTGTCTTGGCGAACAATTTCCCCGATTTGAACTGGGATGTCATGCCTATGCCCTATATCAAGACGCCTTTGACCCATACCGGTTCATTCGCGCCCGGTGTGGCCGCCAAGAGCGATAATCCCGAGGAGGCGAAGGCCTTCGTAAAGTTCTTCACCAGCCCGGACGGCTATGGCATCTATCACAATGTCACCAAGGTCGTGCCTGGTCGCAAGTCAATGCAAGCGCAGTTGCCCGACTTCCAGGAAGGATTCCTGGCGCTGCTCTTTGAAGAGATGGTGGAATGGGGCGTGGCGCGGCCTGGTGGCCCGGCGCATACCATATTTAATCGCATCATCGCCAGCGACATGATGGTCAACATCGCCTTGGGCGGCGATATCGAAGAAGAAGTGGCCAACGCGATCCTGGAAGCCGATGCGCAGCTCATGCAATTCAGGTAGAGCGCATCAGCCATAACTCTTCCTTTCCCGCTTGTTTTGACTACGGGCGGGAAAGGAGGCTCTACTAAAATGACAACATTATTCTCCAACAGCCTCAACGCGCAGCGTTACCGAGCGGCATTTCTGCTGTCGCTGCCGGCATTGATCGGCTTGTTTCTGTTTCACTACTGGCCCATCGCCGATACCGTGCGTCTGAGCTTCACGGATTACAAGGTCTTCACCGGCGAATTCACCTTTACCGGTCTCAAGAATTACGAAATCGCCCTCAACGATCCGCTGCTCTTGCTTTCATTGAAAAACACCGCGCTCTTCTTTTTGATCAAGGTGCCGCTGCAAATGGTATTGGGACTTTGCCTGGCATTGCTTGTCGCCAAGCCCGGGCGCGACTCGACCCTGCTGCGGACATTAGTGCTCTTCCCGGCTGTCACATCAATGGTGGTGGCATCTATTGTCTGGGGCATGATGTTCCATTCCGATATCGGCATCGTCAATGGTGTGCTGGAAGCCCTGGGGCTGCCGACCCAGGGCTTCTTGCGCGACCGATATCAGGCGCTGCCGGTTCTGGCGTCTATCACGATTTGGAAAGATGTCGGCTTGAGCATGATCTTCTATCTGGCCGGCTTATTGGCGATCCCGACGACATATTACGAAGCGGCGCGGATTGACGGCGCCGGGCGTTGGGAGTTATTCCGCTATATCACCCTGCCACTGCTCAACCGCACCCACGCCTTTGTGCTCGTCACCAGCACTATCGCCGCGTTCAAGATATTCGTGCCGGTGGAGGTCTTGACCGATGGCGGACCCTCGAATGCGACGCGTGTGATTGTCCACTACATATTTCATCTCGCCTTTCGCTTCAATCGCTTCAGTTATGCCACGGCGCTTTCTGTCATTCTGGCGATTATGCTGATCGCCATCAGCATCTTTCAATTACGTATCACGCGGGACGAAGACGATGAGTAACATGCGAAGCTCGGCGATGGCGCTGCCTGCCCGCGGCTTGTCGATGGGCTCGCTCGGGCGTGTTGTGTTGTACATGGTCATCGTTGTGGTCTTTGCCACGCCATATCTGTGGATTGTCGGCTCAACGTTTAAGACGCGTCAGGACTTGTTTGACGACCTGTATCCGGTCTCGCTGAAGACTTTTGTGCCCAGCAACCCAACGCTGGAAAATCTGAGGACGCTATTCACGGAGACGAACTTCGCCCAGGCTGTTCTCAACAGCGTCGTGGTGGCGGCCATGTCGGTCTTCTTTGCGGTGACGATCAATAGCATGATCGCCTTCGTGCTGGCCTGGCTAAAATTCCCCGGCAGGCGCGTCCTTTTTGTCGTGATCCTGGCGACTTTGACCATCGCCTTCGAAGCCAAGCTGATTCCGCTGTTTCTCACGATGCAGCAATTGCATATTGACAATACGCTGCCGTCTATCTTTCTGCCCTGGATCACCGACGCCTTCATCATCTTTCTCCTGCGGCAGCATTTCGCGGAATTGCCGCAGGATTTATTCGACGCCGCCATCATTGACGGCTGCCCGTATTTCCGCATGTACTGGAATGTCATGCTGCCCAATATCGTGCCGGCTTTGGTCAGCGCTGGTTTCATCAAGTTCATCTTTTCCTGGGATTCGTTCATTTGGCCCTCCATCGTCATTACGGACGAATCGAAGACCGTTATCACCGTCGCCCTGGCGAAGATGTTCAGCGATGAAATGATTCGCTGGGAATTGGTATTCGCCGGTTCATTTGTGGCGACGGTCCCCGTTGTAGGCATCTTTATATTCTTGCAGCGCTTTTATGTGCAGGGCTTCGTACGTTCCGGACTGAAATAGACAGGCAGACCCTATGAATATCATCGTTGTTGTGTCGGATACATTTCGCCGTGATCACCTGCCTTGCTACGGCAATACTGAGGTCATCACGCCAAATCTGGACCGATTCGCTGAATCGGCGCTGATCTTCGAGGATTGTTACGCGGCGTCTTTCCCCACCGTGCCGGCGCGGGCGGATCTGATGACCGGGCGCTATACCTTCGCCTACTTGCCCTGGTCGCCGCTGCCACAGACTGAAGTGACGCTGGCGGATCTGGTCAGCGCGGCGGGCTACAATACGGCGGCGATTGCCGATACGCCTTTCCTGGCGCGGCGCGGTTACGGGCAGGAACGCGGCTTCAAGGAGTTCATCTATGTTCGCGGGCAGCTGCACGGGACGGAACGGGAGTATCGTCAGCAGCAGCGGCATGTATCCGAAATCGACGGCTATTGCGCGCCAAAGACCTTCAAGGAAGCGGCCGATTGGCTGGAACGTCATCATGAGAAGCCTTTCTTTCTCTATGTTGATACTTGGGATCCGCATGAGCCCTGGGACCCGCCCGCCTACTACGTAAAGCCGCATATGCCGGATTACGCAGGCGAAGTCATCGCGCCAACCTACTACGATTACGCGGCGGATGGCGTCAGCGAGCGCGAACTGGAGATCGCCCGCGCTTGTTACAAAGGCGAGATCGCCATGGTCGATCACTGGTTCGGTTACTTGCTGGAACGCGCGCGCGTAATGAACCTGCTAGATGATACGGCGATATTCTTCTTGTCCGACCACGGTTTTTATTTCGGCGAGCACGGTCTCTTTGGCAAACGGCGTTTTCGCTGGCCAGACGGCAGCAGTTTTGACGAAGGATTTGCCAAAGGCATGACTGTGCATCAGCGGCAAGTGCACCGGTCGCCGCTGCACAACGAGGTGATTCAAGTACCCCTGCTCGCGTATTTGCCGGGCGTATCGAGCCGCCGCGTCTCCGGCTTGCTTTCCTTGCCCGATCTGATGCCGACGATGCTGGATCTGCTGGACTTGCCCATCCCGGACAGGGTTCAAGCGAAGTCAGTATTGCCGCTGGTGAAGGGCGAAAAGATCCACGACCTGGTAGTCACGAGCGCGCCCTTTGAAGAGGTCGGGGAGCTTTCAAAGACGGTGGACGGGCAGAATCGCGTTGTCGTCGAGGTTTCGCCGAGTTCGATCACGGACGGCGACTGGGATCTTCTGTACAGCGTTGAAGGGCAGAAGCTGGAACTCTATCGTTCCAAAGAGGACATCGGCCACCAGCGCGACTTGAGCGAGGCGCATCCCGATGTGGTGGCGCAATTGCACGGTCAGTATGCGCAGTGGCTCAGCGACATTGATACGCCCGAACGATTTCTTGTGCCACGTATGCAGCTTTAGAAACGGCAGTCTGCGCGCTCCTCGTCGCTAGGGGCGTATATACTGATCCGATTCTGTCAGCCCATCCACCGGTTGTAGCACCTGGATCTGCCAGCATCGGGCGATGGCTTACGCAACGTGGCCATATCTTAGTAAGGCATATATATTTTCGAAGTTGCGATCAAATCTGAAGATTACGTTCCACTTCGTAGTCTCACCCCATTGGCGGTAAGTATTTGCATAGACCTTTGGAAAAGAATCGGCAGGAGCTTGCGCAATGAGATCATTCAGCGCAGACAACATGTTGTCGATCAACTCGCAGCCGAAAACAGTAGAGCTGACGCAGCAACCAACTGCCGTAAGGAAAGTGGTGTTTACTTACGAGCACAACCGAGGCAGTGCCATCCATAAGCGATCAGAACAAGGCCTGACGGCGGAACAAAAAACGAAGCGACTCAAGGCCGTCTTCGATGCTATGACCAATGGTTTGAGCCAAGATGAGCTGGCGGAGATGACGGCGGCCATGACCGGGGTGAGAAGCATCGACGAGGTCCGGCGGCAGCGCAAGGCCATCCGGGCGCTGGCACACTGGACCCGGAGCTACTTGAGTATGCTCACGAAAACGGATATGCATTGCTGACACACGACCAGAAGATCACCCGTCATATCGTCGCACGGCACAGAGTAGGCAGAGGACACGCTAGCGTGTTTATCGCTGGTAAGCATCTGCAAGGAGAGCATGGGATCGGCACAATCGTGACATCTATCCTGGAATACCATGCGTTGATCGCCGCTGGCGCCGGGACCGTGCAGGATGATGTAGATAACAGGTCAATTATATTTGAGGCAACACCATGGTACTAGAAATTCGAGAACACATTAAATTACGAGGGGATGACCCTCTGGATGCGACAGTCGCGGGGACCCATTACAAAGCCTATCTGGTAGCAAACCTAGCATTGAACGATGGTCCGCAGGCAGCCGCCGAGCACTATCGCATACCGCTGGCAACTGTGTACGGCGCGCTGGTCTTCTACTGTGACAACGAAGCCGCAATCGATGAGGCGATTCGCGAAGCGGGTGAACTCGGTGAGCAGTTGGGCGCTCGCTCCGCGCAATCTGCCATCAAGGAGATGAAAAAACGCCTGTAAGCACCTTGATCTACGGCCTCTCGTTATTTCTTCCTGGGTGCGAATTCTTCTTGTGACATCTGCAGCATCAATAGGCGTAGCGCGTGTGACGCATCATCAGCACAAGCCTGTTGACGTCGTAGTACGTGTTTAGCTGCTCTCGCACAGTGAGAGCGATGCGCGTCGTCTGCGAGAGTCTTCCCTTGATAGTGGCACATGACAGGCTCGGACGAGCTTGGTGCGCCTCAAAGAGCTCTACCTTCAGTTCTTTTCCGGCCTAGTAACACACACCCGGCGGCGGAACGATGTGCATGATGGTGTAGCCGTCTGGAGTCACTCGGTCGCTGGCTACGAGTAGGTAGTCGGTTGCTTCTTCATCGCCGGTGAAGTTGGCGCGCAGCAAGTGTGCGTGTTTATCGTCGTCTGGCCGGATAATCCGATCGACCGTGTCGGCGTGATCTGCGAATGACTCGCTATCCGCGAGTGTATGCCATCGGCTTGAGTGCTATGGAGCGGCTGATCCGCCATATTCGTGGTTTCCCGCGCGTCAAGTGGGTCAAACTCAGCGAGATCGGCCGCTATTGTCACCTTGGCGATGTCGCGCCTACATTGGGCAGCGCTGTGGATCACCAGATTATGAATTACAATGTGATCAACCCATACGGTGCTACAGATCAAGCCCGACTGGAAATAAATGGCAACCCAAACAATACACACCCTGGACGATATACGACAGCAGCGAGACCAGATTATGGCGCTCGCGCGGCAACACCGCGCCCGTCAAGTCGCCGTGTTCGGGTCGCTGGTGCGTGGGGAACTTGGCGCGGATAGCGATATCGACTTTTTGGTCGAGTTTGAAGCGGGATACAAGCTACGCGACCACGTTCGGCTGACCCAAGGCTTGCAGCGCTTGTTGGATCGGCGCGTGGACGTGGTAGATCGTCGTTACTTGCGCGAAGAATATCGGGCGACCATTCTCAAGGAAGCTCAAAGCCTGTGACAAAAGATCAGCGTCCCTACTGTAGCGAGATTCTGGATCGCGTCCGGCGTATCGAAGACTATACCGCCGCCGGACGAGAGGCCTTCATGGAGTCGGAATTGCTGCAGGACGGGGTTATCCGCAGCTTTGAGGTGATTGGCGAAGTCGCCAAGCGCCTGGACCCGGCGCTTACAAAGCGCTATCCGCAAATTATCTGAAGCGACTACGCCGGCTTCCGCGATGTCCTGATTCACCGGTACCAAGAGGCGCAAGTGGACCTGGTCTGGGATGCCGCACAAGAGGATTTGTCGGTTCTCAAAGAGGTCGTGACGGCAATGCAGGCGAATTTGGAGAGCGCCGACGCGCCATGAGCCCGCAGTGGATAGCATTCAGCGGCAAGATAGAGAGCGGAAGCAAGTTTTCACGGCGTTCGACCCAATGTTGCCACATTGTTGTCGCAGACCGAGGATAGTATGCAAAAGCGCATTAACAGCAACGGCTGTTCACGCAAAGCGAAAGTTAATCCGATGACGCCTCTGCACCGCGTCGGTAGCTTGAGCATAACGCAGTGTAGTTGCCACATTGACGTGACTCGCTTGCGCTTGCATGCCCGCCACGGTGGCGCCTGTGTTTAGCCCCTCTGTGATATGCATTCGTCGCAGGTCATGCGGCGCCAGGTTCCCGAGAACGGCTCGTTTTGCCGTCTGTGAGACAACCCGCATCACTGTCTGATCCACTGTCGGCGTGTCAGCCCAGGTCGCTGTACGGCCACGAGTCATCGAGGGAAAGACGTAAGTGTAACTGTTGCCTTGCGCATTCTGCAGAGACTGCAATGCCCCGACAGTTCCCTCACTCGGATCGACGATTGCCACCACCGCTCTTTGTCTCCCTTACCGTGGCGCACCGTGATGGTCAGATTCTCAACATTGATATCGCTCCAGCGCAAGGCGATTAGCTCCGAGCGGCGCAGACCGGTGTAGACCAGCAGGCGGATCATGACATCGTTGCGAATGCCGACAGCCCTGGTATCGTTTCGCCAGGACTCCGAGAAAAGCAGTTGCTTCGTGCGGATTCAGCGCGCGATTCACACGTTCTGCACGGCTCTTGTCGCTGTCGTTGGCTTGAACCCTAAGAAATAACTTCACTGCGCTGTAGTGCTGCCGGTAATGCCCATCCCCGATGGCCAGCAACTCCAGCAGCTTGCGCATGTGCGACAAGCGATTCTGCCGCGCGGTCTTGGCGACATCGGCTTCATGGATAAAGGCTCTGATATTGTCGAGCGTGAGCGCCATGGCATCAAAGCTGTGGTCATTGGCGAACTTTGTCCAAGCGCGGTAGGTCCGGAGGTAGACGCGGCGACTGGTAGGCGACAGTGTATCCAGCACGATTGCCACGGCCTTGTCGAAGATCGACTGCTGGGCTAGATCATGATCGGTGCGAGGGATAATCGTTTGCGTCATATCCGGAGCACACTATCAAGTCCGAAAATGTGTATTTGTATACGAGACCCTTCTCACCTGGAGAGCTGTCGAATCTACAGCAGGTGCGCGGTATCGATTTCAGCGATGACAACAGAATGCGCAGCTGGAGACAGTTCTTTCACAGAATGGATTCTGACAAGACAATTGAAATTGGGGGACACCACTTGCTCCCGAGGTCGCGCCCGACCCTTCGCATAGAGGAGTTGGCGAATACGAAAGCTAATGAGGCGGAATTCCAACTCTATGCCAAGAATCTGCAATCATTGGGCATGTCTCAAATTGATGCGGCCAGGACGGCAAGTGAATTAGAGGAAATCCTTCATTTTGTAGAGCGAGACGAAGCGACATCGCATGGCTCTGCGTTTTTGCCCTCTAACCCGAAGCTTCCGGTCGTTGGCTTCAAAGGCAGAAAAGAGCAATCCCAGTTTTCCCCGGTACGGGGCACACCAGACAGTGAGGAACTGACTGACAAGTACAGCATGCTTAAAGTTGAAGGCCAACACATCGCCATAGACGATGCGTTGAAGAAGCTTGAACCGAGTCTAACAGATGTGGAAGTCTTGTCACCTGACGGTCGGCGGAGGATCTGGGTAGAGGTCGACGGCGTCCTGATGCCTTTGCATCTGCTTGGCGAAGGTTCAATTCGCTTCGCCAGCATCCTGATGGTGATGCGAGGTGATAAACCGGAGTACCTTTTCATCGATGAAATAGAGAATGGCATCCACTACTCAGTTCAACAGAATGTATGGAATGATATCGGCGAAGCCGCGCGCGAGCACAACGTGCAAGTCTTCGCCACGACACACAGCTGGGAAATGATCGAGGCAGCCCACGAAGCCTTCAAGGACGATGATTCTTACGAATTCCGTTTCCACCGCTTGGAGCGAAACCTGCAAACTGGCAACATCGAAGCAGTGACATACAATGAGTTTGGCATGGATGCGGTTACCAGAGTCAGCTATGAGGTCCGCGGGTGAAGAATATCAAGATTGATAAGAACGCTGATCGCCTGCTGTTGGTCGAGGGTCCCGATGATGAGGTCTTCTTTCTCAAACTTGTTGAACATATGGGCATCGGTGACGATATTGAGCTCGTTAGCTACGAGGGCAAGGACAATCTCAAGCGTTACCTTCTCGCGATCCTGAACGACGCGAATTACGCAACGAATCGGAAGCACATCGGCATCGTTCGAGATGCCGATTACGATACAGACACGTTCGCCTCTGCTGTTTCCGCGCTTGAGCACGCCAACAGACACCAAGGCGCAAGCAACGAGTTTCTATACCGCAGAGAAAGCTGGCGCGATCAGAAAAAGCGCCCTATGTATCGATCCTGTCAGTGCCGCCGGACAACGAAGGCGCGCTGGAAGACCTGATCGTCGATGCGCTTAAGACCGAAGCTGTTATGTCTTGCGTCAACGAGTATTTTGACTGTTTGACCAAGAACGGAATAAGCATATCCAAAGAACGACTCTCCAAGAACAAGCTCAGCGTCTTTATATCGGGGGCGGCAGTTGACGCTGATTACGCAAGCAATAGGGATTCGCGCCGGAAGTTCCTGCGAGAAGCTGTCGCCATGCGATGGTGGAGCGCTGAGCTATGGCAACATAAGAACTTCAGGGTGATCAGAGACTTTCTTACCCAACTTCACACAGATAAACCTCTGTTTTAGGCGTCCAGCGCGAAAGCCCAGCGAGGAGAAGGCAGATGGCAACCGATGTGAAGGCGGTCAAGGTCACACGGTTGGAAAACCGGTATGGCAACCCCATGTGGATTCTCCACACAGCTGGTGGAGACAACATTTACGTTTTCGACAACATGCTGGAGAGGCCGCCCTGGGACAAATCAAAATATCGCGCCTGGTTCGAGGCGATGGAGAGCGGGCAGGCGGATCGCTGGAGGAGCTTCCCGATTCTGGCCGGCGCCACCGAGAAGGGCAAATACCTGACCATAATTTCTTTGCAGGTGCCGGCGCTGGGCGCCAGGCCGGATAGAACGCCGGAACTGGAAGATATGTGGGAAGTGTACGGCCCGCGCTGGTGGAGCGCGCTGCGCTCGCTCGGCGCCGAGGACACGATCGTCTTCAATGCCGAGACCACCGGGACAGAAAAACATCTGGATGAGGCGGTTTCTATCGCGGCGCAAAGCTACGCGTCGCCGTCCGGCGCGCCGGTCAAGTATCACACCCTGATCGCGCCGCGCTTTCCGGGAAAGCTGCTTGAGCGGAATGCGAAGGGGGAGTGCGCCTACGACATTCACGGCATCCACCCGGACGATCTGGCGGGTCAGCCGCCCTTTCAGATCGTGCACGGGGCGCTGTGGGGGATCATGTGGCAGAAGAACTGGGTGTGCTGGAACGCCGACTTTGGTGTTGGGCTGCTGGACAGCCTGTGCCTTCGTCACGGTCTGCCGCTGATCCCGCGCAAGCGTGTGGTAGCTGCTGTCGCCGTTGGCGGGGAAGTGGGACGCGGGTCGCAGCGCCTACCGCAAGGCGAAGCTTGAGGAGATGGCGCAGGCGATGGGTGTGGCGTTTCCGGAGGCCCACGATGCGGCGACCGATGTCAAAATGACTATTGCAGTGATGCGCTGGGCCTATGCCGAGGCGCACAAGCGGGTGCGCGCCTGATGGGCGTCAAAGTCGAAAGCGGCTGGTTCGGATGTCGCGGTTTCAACGGAGCGGCAAAATCTTGAGAAGCTGGTCGGGTTCAATCTGGTCGAATCGCTTTGGTTTTCGCCGGGCGGCAAAGATTGCGGCATCAGACCCTAGAGCATTCTGCGCTGCACTGGAATGCTCTAGGGCAAGTCCTCGTGCGGTATGCCGCGCGTCGCAAGCCGTTTCAGCCAAATGCTCTTAGGCCTGTCATGCTTGCCGTTGTTGCAAGGCGGGCAAGCGACTGTCAGATTGCTCGGGCTGTTGGCAAGCGCCGCGTCGATATGCTCCAGTGTTCCAGACCTGCCGTCAACCGGCGCGCCGCAATAGTAGCAGTTGGCGAAGATGGCGGCTACGTCGGCGGCTATCAGTTTTGGACTGCCATAGCGCTTATTGGCAAGGTGGGCCCGATCGCGATGCCGCGACATGATATTTTCACGACGATAGCGCCGGTCATAGGCGCGCTAGTCGCGCAAATGCTTGTAGGGCATAAGGGTTATTCTACCAAAGCGTCATCGACAAAGTCAGGGCAATCGCTGCCGCGCAGGCGCTGGATGCGGTGGCTATCTCGCCCCAACGCTTAGCCCCGCAGTCGCCATGCGTCCGCACCCAATCGGCGCTGACCCAGCCCAGTTGACCTCCATTCGCCGCGACGTATCCTATGATGAGGACGGCAAGCAGGGCCTTTGCGACACTTCGAGCCCATGGTGGTATTGCCGAGTTCATTCTGTTCCTCTTTCAATTTTGGTTACTTGTCTTTGCATTCGCTGATAGAGTGATGCGTACCCTTTGAACTCATATCCATCCTATGCAGATCCATGAGCATATAGCGTCAGATCAGCAACTTCGAACCCGTGACGAAAGATGAGGTCAAACTTTTCGATCGTCATACTCGTATCTTCCGTCTCGATACTCCGGACCTCAGCAACTTTGTCTTTTGGCAAGGTTTGCGGGCACAAAATTGCTATGTCAGAAGTCTTGTGTGCTTGTTTCAAGATGTAACTAGCGTGGTTACCCAATTTGAAATAACGACCTTTGGTTGGTTGATTAACCACGAAGTCCATTGTGCTACGCGTATTTAAGGTTTGGGCTCGGGATGCCGTAATGTCATACATACGGCGTGCAGATGGATAACCAAGCCAATATTTCGGTTCTTTTATCGGTGCAGAAGCGTCACTGGCGATAAGAAAGTCGACGCCTTCTCGCAGGTATGAGTTTGGCTTTATTAGAGCCTCGTCTCCGGAATTGTCATAGACTGCGCCATCCCACAACGACACCTTCTTATAGGGAATTATAAACTTATGCACACTAGCCTTGCGGCTCATTCTTTGAGATAGCGCCATTCATCGCGCTTTTTGTTCGGCATCTTTAATACCATCTCGGCGATCTCTTCCGGGCTGGCTTCGATACGATCAGGGTACGGCCTCTCTATCGGACGCCCTCGCGGACGCCTCTTGTCGAGCTTCGGCTTCTCTTCGCTTTCCATCAATCTATCCTTTATATGAGTATGTTGCTCGACATTTTCCCGCCACGCCGATTGCCATACCTTCGTGGCAGTTGCAACGGACGGTCATCTAATAATGCTTCGACGCTGTATCCTTGTATCACAGGATAGTCCTCATAATCATCCGACCAAATTTCTTGACTGCGTTGATTGCTCACTGTAACCATTTGATGCTCGAAGCATACCATAATGCCTGCGACAGCTTCCAGTCGGCGAACGGTCTCGCTGAGAGCCTTTACCGAATCAGGTGTTACGTTGCCACCTTTTACCTGCACGATTGCATATTCGCGTTGAACTTTGGCGTTACGAACTACATCAATTTCCATGACGCCATCTACGCCGCCATCCGCGCCTCTATCGCCAGGATTATGATACATCCCGTGTGCGCCGATTGCGCCACAGACCCATTTCTCGAACTCGAACTTATCGCGGTCAGCTAAGGCTTTCGCGGAGCGAAGTGTCTCTGGTACGCCGATAACGCGCGCATCATCTTGTTCAGATGGCGGAAGTTTCCAACGATGCGCTCGCGGACTAGCTCGGTGGAGAAGGGCGATATGTCGATACCGATCCAGCGGCGGCCTAGGGACTCGGCTGCGTGTGCCGTTGTTCCGCAGCCACAAAATGGGTCGAGCACGACATCACCAAGGTTGCTACTGGCTTTGATGATGCGGTCGAGCAACGCAAGCGGCTTCTGTGTCGGGTAGCCGAGACGTTCTTTGGCTTGTGGATTAACAATGGATATGTCATTCCATACTTGTCCCATATAAGAATCCCGTGCATTTGTTTCTACAACTCTATCGTACCTAGAAAAATCTATCTTTTCGGCCAATGCTTTTTCCATATCATACACTAACAACCTTCGTTCAGATCCGTCGTTTACAGTATGATAGCCACGCTTGTAGCGTGTGGAATCTCTTGATGGGACAGTCAATAGGTTGAAGGTATTCATAGATGGGTTGTTGCTATAAAACAAGATGATGTCATTCATACGACCAAATAATCTCATCCCTAAAGTTCTTCCGTCCCCAAATCCCATCCATCAACAATTTGAGATAATGACTCGCAGTCGGGTCACAGTGCAGATAAATACTTCCTGTCGGCTTCATCACCCGCCGCATAGCTAGTAGACGCAGCGCCATATTCAGCAGGTACGCGGATAAACTTGCCTTACCCCCCTCCCCCGAAGATTTGTTCTATGCCTTGTGTGGTTTTGACAACAGCCGCCAGATGACGTGTACTCGGATTCCGCTCTAAATCCGCCAGCCGCGCATTATCATCCGGCTTCCAAGCCCAAGTATCTGAGAAAGCCTCTACGGGCTTTAGGCTTTTATCTTTGCTGCGAAATGGCATATTGTAATTGCTCTTAGAGTTAAACGGGGGATCGAGATAAATCAAATCAACGGATTCATCTGGCAATCGCTCAGGGTCATTCAGTACATTCAAGCAATCATCTGCGTACAGCGTCCTGTTTTCTATCATGCGATCAAATCCTTATACTGTAGCCGCTTTCCGGCCCCGTTACGCACTAACGCTGCCATTTGATGTCGCGTATCTAGCGGGCGGCGTGGAGCTTCTTATTCGCGTGTTTATTGCTTTCCTTGCCGCCGATGTAGGTTTCATCCACTTCGACTTCGCCAACAAACTTATCAGTCGCGTCATTCCAAGTTTCTCTGATTCTATGCGCCAAGTACCAAGCAGACTTCTGCGTAATATCCAAATCGCGGTGCAGCTTCATGCTTGATACGCCTTTCAAGTTCGTGCTAAACAGATAGAACGCCATTGCCCATTTGCTTAGTGGCAAGCGGGAGTCGTGCATGATCGTTCCTGTTTTTACTGTAAAATCCTTTTTGCAGTCGTTACAATGGTATACAGTTGTCTTGCGCCGAGCATCGGGCTTGCGAGTGGCAATGCGCTTTGAATCGCACTGTACGCATTGGATACCATCAGGCCAGCGCCGTTCGACAAACCAGGCTTCTGCCGAGGCTTCATCGCCGAATTTCTTGACTGCCCCTATCAGGGATATGCCCTTGCGGTAGTGTTGCCCTGGTGCGGTGTCTGCAATAATCCACCTCTTTTATTTATGTACCTAGTGTACACTTTCTTGCACAGGCTGTCAAGAACATATGTTCATAAGTATATAATTCCCATTTTTTGAAGGTGCAGAACGGTATGTACTGTTGTTTATTGATCGCCGCCGCGAGCTAGATGATTGGCCCACAGACTTGTTACTACGGATGCTCAAAGAGTTACGGCTATGGGCGCCAGACGAATGATATCGGTGTTCTTCAGTGCCGCGGCACCGTCGCATCAGAATCTGCGGCTGCTGACGATCCTTATTGGAATAGATGACACAAAACTGAGGGGCTGGTGATCAGACTCTTTCACCATCATTAGGGTCAAGCCACGTAGAGCCTCACAGTAGACAGTCGTGAAGAGCCGGCGCTCGAGGGCACGTTGCGGTCCTCCCGCTCCGTGAGCATGATCTTGTCACGAACGGCGCGTTCAGTTGCCCCCACTCCAGCACTTGCGCGTCAGCCGGCGGCATCCTCCCATTTAGGCGGAACGTTTTGGATTACGTACTCGAGGGCTGCTTTGTTTACTGTAGTCTGGCTAAATAGGATTCTTGCCATTCTGTCTGGCCGTGTTTCGATGGGAACGTGAACGTATACTTCATTTTGTTTGTCGCCGGAGAATTAGGGGTGGCCTTCCGTGAATCAGCAACTATGGGTCCAGGGAGCGATTTCGCGTCGCCCGGAGCAACCCTGTCACGGGATCACCGAACTGATCGCCCAGACCCTGCAGCCCAGCTCGCAGCGGATGTAACGGCATACCTACGACGCCTGGTGCGACCTATCTGATATTTGCCATCTCGGTTACCTCGCCTGAGCATAAGCAACATCGCCGCCTTCCTGCGTGATCTCGATCCCGCCCATCACACGCGACTCTGGTTCACCCCCACGCCTGAGGGGAAGACCCGTCGGCCAGCCGCTGGCTAATACGGCGTCGAAAGTAACGTTTGGATATCTACTGGTGGGCTGATGCACCTGAGCTATTGCGATCACTTGGTTATCGGCTCTTTTGCTTTTCTGCCTCAAGCTTTTTCTTGCCATTATCGAGCTTGTGCATGTACCAAAGTATGAAGCAACTGATAAACGAGTGTGCTTCCAGAAAAATACCAGCCAATACTCCCAACAATCGAACCCGCACCGTAGCCTGCTATGACATCCAAAGAATCAGCTGCAACATTCGTGCCACTCAGATATGCTCCAATTAGTCCGGCAACAAGCAACGTAATGCCGCTGCACATCCTTGAAAGCTGCGCCCATTGAGCGTGTGCAAAGTCGTCAACGAATTCGCTATCAGGTACGGTGAGCGATTTTTCGAGAGCAGCTACGGGGCCTCCAAATAGTCCGAGCACTGCACAGCCTAGTGTTACAAGTGCTACAGACTCCGACACGAATACAAGGCCAATTACGACCCCCAGAATTCCACAGCTGAATGCGCCACCGATAGCTCCCAAGATCAACGGGGCAACAACGGCAAGTGAATAAAATGCAGATATTCCACCTATTGCAGCGAGGCCGAGGACAACACCGTTTTCCATCTCACCCTCCACTTATATTCTCGAAGCCAATAATCACGCTCATATCGGAATATAGCATCTGGTGTACTAGTCTCCAACAAACACGCCGATCAGCAAGGTGTTTTCATGAATCTGCACTTGGCTGCGGCTTGTGCGTAGCAGGCTGACGTAGGGTGCCCGCGTACCGATCGGCCATGAGGGCGGCACGGATGCGGATTCATTAATGGGGCAAGGAGCGAGTTTAGCTTTTACAGTGTAACTTCGATCGGCAGACTTGGGACTGTTTCGGTATCCTGGCAGGCTGCCCAACCATTCAGCCTAGACCATGCTGTAGAATTACTCCTCTACATTATCAGTCGACAATACGGTATACTTCGGCGCGTCTTCGATTTGGCTGAATAGCCCAGTGAAGCCCCGAACGATCACCACGCCCATCATTCAGCTAGCGCCGGACATCGAAGAGCCGCCGGTCTATATTGGCTGTACGCTTTACACGGACCATCTGAGTTTCGTCTTTAGATTGAGCAGAGCAGTCTGAGATGAAAGGAATATCTATGCCTTCGGATTACAATCAAATTAGGCGAGAAAACATTAGGAAGTATGGAGAAGAACTCGATCGTTGGGCCCGCAAAATTCTCGACAAATTGTACAGTGATCACACTCACTTCATATACGAATTGCTTCAGAATGCAGAAGATGTGGGAGCGACAAAGGTGCGTTTCCATCTGCATGATGATCATCTTGCGCTTGAACACAACGGGCGACCCTTCACCGAACAGGATGTACGAGCAATCTGTGGATTGGCGGGAACGGAGAAAGAAGACAATCTGAACCAAATCGGCCAGTTCGGCTTTGGGTTCAAATCGGTCTATGCCTACACTCGTTCACCTGAAATACATTCATTCGACGAACATTTTTGTATCGACAAGTATGTCCAGCCGCGCGAGATAACCCCTTAAGAAGCTTAACTCGGCACATTGTTTCGATTTCCATTCGATCACAACGAAAAAAGTGATGATGCGTCACGTTCCGAGATTGAGGGACGGCTCAAAGATCTAGGAATCCGAACGCTGCTATTTCTGAAAAACATCGAGCTGATTGAATACGCGATTGGGGATACGGAGAGCGGAGCTTTCCGTCGGCAAACTACAAACGTATTCCAACCTGACTTCGCGGAATCCATCGAGCTTATTGGTCAACACGAATTATCTGACGATCAGCAAGAACGCTGGCTGGTTTTCAAGAGAAACGTGACCCATCTGGTTGAGAACTACAATCTAGACCTTTTCGTTGAAATTGGCTTTCTATGGAGGGACTCCACATCCGATGAAATTCCAATCGTAGAGCCGCTACTCGAATCGGATCTGATCGTCTTTTTCCCCACCGAACTAGAGACACATCTGGGATTTCTAGTACAGGGTCCATACAGAACCACATCAACCCGTGACGATGTACCCGACTGCGACTTTAATTCCGCTCTAGCAGTCGAAACAGGTGAGCTTGTAGTTGATACATTACGCTGGTTGCGCGATCGCAATTGGCTGACCATTGACTTCCTGGAGACGATGCCATTGGCATACAAAGAACGCAGACTGTACTCTTCATACTTGATAGAGCACAATCCTTATGAGGATTCGTTGTTTGAGCCGATATATGATCTTGTGCTGACAGCAATACAGACTGAGAAACTTATACCAGCACATGAGGGCGGCCATGTTGCAGGCTACAGCGCGCTGTTGGCAGGCAGAGACGCACTTCGTGACCTGCTCGGCAAATCACAGTTGCCGCAGTTGTTTGATTCTGACGACTCTGTTCAATGGGTGTCTCGTGAGATAACAGAATCCGCTACCCGAAACTTGTGGCGGTATTTGAGCCAGTTTGTGGGTGCTGACTCGTTTGTCGAGCACTTAAGCGAGGTATTCTTAAGCGAACAGACTGATAGTTAGCTATGCGCACTTTTCGAAGCGGCTTCAGACTTTGGCTGGAACGCCACGTACGAGCTCAGACGGAAGCCAATAATACGCCTTGATGACGGAAGAATGGCTTCCCCTTACGATCAGCATGGCAAACCGCAAGTATTTCTTCCGACCGGGCGCGACAGTCGGTTTCCCACGGTGAAAGCGGAACTGTGCGAAACTTCTTGCGTGAAGACCTTGAGCTTTCTCTGCCTGACATCATCGACGAAGTGAGGCGGTATGTTGTGCCCAAATACAGGAACCCTATCGAGCCTGACGATGTTGATGATCATTTGAGCGACGTTTCCCTCGTACTGCAGGTATGGCTTCTTGAATCAGAAGGCAACTGGACAACTGATCGGCGAAAGACAGAGTTGCTAAACGTACTTCAAAATACTCCGTTCCTGCTTGCAGAAAATTGTGACGGCGTCATTGAGTATCGACAGCCTACGGACATTTACTTCAAGTCAAAAGAATTGACCATATATTTTGAGTCGATTCCAGATGCTTGGTTTCTTGCCGACATCTACCAGGCCATGGCGATGGACGCATTCTCATGGCTGGGCGTTGCCGAGCACGTCCGAGCGACCTTCCAAGCGTCCAATTCGGAAGATTACGTGATCCTGAGGAAATGGCACGGTAATCACAAGCGAGGCCTTAACCGATTTGATCCAAACTGCACTGTTGCGAGCTTATCACGTGCTCTGAGCCATCCTAGCATTGAACGAAGCAAGTACATTTGGGAAAAAGGTGCTGTGTCCGCTGCATTATCAGATACGCGGCATCGTCGAGTATAGCACCCGGCAGGATTATTCTTCTGTGAATCGCGTTGACGAAATCCACTCAACAATGGGTCAATTGGTGTGCCACACACCGTGGTTGCCTAATTCTTCAGGAGAGTTTGTCCAGCCCTCTGACCTCAGCTTGGATGACCTTCCCAATGACTTCACCAAAGATGAGCAACTTGCCTTGAAACTCAGGATGCACAAGTCATTTGCAGACATTACTACTCATTTTGTTGACCGGCACGGCAGAGAACTGACGGAAGGACAGTCTGAGAAGCTACAGGCCTTTTATGCAGACCCCAGTCTATTGGATGACGTTGAGATTCCATCGAAAACCCTGCGCTTTGCAGCGCCCAGCGCTCATTACGATGATGAACCCGATTTCGACTATCTCGAAAGTCTTGACGCCAGTTTCAACCGCGAAGCCAAAAGGACTGAGGGCGGGGCCGACCGCAATCGGTACGTTTCGTTGCGGAATCCTGGCAGGCAACTCGATAAAAGTAAGGAGGAGTTAGAGGCTGCTATTCGTGATGAACCTAGGAAAGACAATCGTATTAACTTTCAGCTGTCGGTAAAGTGGGAAGACAAGAACACAGCGACGAGAGACTTTCTTCGAGCGGAATATGATGGCAAATGCCAGGTATGTCGCTTTACATTTGAATCTTGGGTCGTTGGTGAGCATTACTTTGAGGACGTATATGTAGTGTCGCATACTGAGGCGAGGTGGGTAGATAGACCGGGAAACGTACTTTGTCTCTGCGCAAATCACGCCGCCCAGTTTCTATATGGGACTGTCGAAGCGAAAGACATCCAGGAGCAAATCATGTCTTATAATGGAGATGACTCTCACAGCCTTCACTTGGAATTATGTTGCTATCCCTCACAGATACACTTTACTCAAAGACACATAATCGAATTGCAGGCCATCGTCGAATTGCATCTCGAACAGTGATATTGAGACTCCATGCCAAGAATCTTTGACAACATATCGGAAATGCTGCTCACTGCACTGCAGAGCACTATGCAATCCGCTGCCCGGGCGGATTTTTGCGTAGGCTATTTCAATCTGCGTGGCTGGCGACTGTTACGCGCGGACATAGACCAGCTGTCAGGCGGTGAAGAGGGTTCCTGCCGCATTCTCATCGGTATGAACCCCACGCCCCGCAAGGAGCTCCGTGAATACCTCAGCCTGAGAGCCCGCAAACAGGTCGATCAGCAGCAGGTGATGCGACGCAAACGACAGATCGTCGAGGACTTCCGGCGCCAGCTGGCACTTGGCGCGCCTAACAACGATGATGAGCAAGGGCTTCGTGATCTCGTCGGGCAACTGCGCTCGGGCAAAGTGACGGTGAAGTTATTTTTGCGCGTTTCGCTCCACGCCAAACTCTATCTAATCCATAGAGATGACTACACCGTACCCACCGCAGCCTTCCTCGGCAGCAGCAACCTCACACTGGCCGGCCTATCCAAGCAAGGCGAACTGAATACCGAGATCAGCGATTACGATGCCTGTCAGAAGCTCAAGGAGTGGTTCGAAGAGCGCTGGGACGATCGCTGGTGCCTCGATATTACCGAAGACTTGATTGAGGTCATCAATAACAGCTGGGCGAGAAAAGATATGCTCACGCCCTACGAGCTATATCTCAAGATCGCCTATCACCTGGCGCAAGAGGCGCGCGCCGGGCTTAATCAATTCAAGCTGCCGCCGGAATTCAACAAGCTGCTGGATTATCAGGCGGCCGCTGTCCGCATTGCGGCCCGTCACCTCAATACTCGAGACGGCGTTTTGCTCGGGGATGTGGTCGGGTTGGGCAAAACCTTGATGGCCACCGCCCTGGCAAGAATCTTCCAGGACGATCACTCATGGGACACCCTGATTATCTGCCCGCCAAATCTTCAACAGATGTGGCAGAAATATGTTGAAGATTATCGCCTTACAGCCAAAGTCGTCTCCCTTGGCATGGTGACCAGAGAATTGCCTGACCTGCGCCGTTACCGCATCGTCATCATTGATGAAAGCCACAACCTGCGTAATCGAGAGACGCAGCGTTATCGGGCGGTGCATGATTACATCAACACAAACGAAAGCCGCTGCATCTTGCTATCGGCGACGCCTTACAATAAGAGTTACCTGGACCTGTCCGCGCAACTGCGTTTGTTCATCGGCGAAGAGGATGTGCTGCGCATTCGGCCGGAGCAATACCTGAAAACAATCGGCGAGGCACAATTCCAGCAGCAGTTCCAAGCTCATCCGCGCTCAATCGTCGCCTTTGAGAAAAGCGAATACACTGACGACTGGCGAGATCTGATGCGCCTGTATCTGGTGCGCCGTACCCGCAGCTTCATCGAGAACAATTACGCCGAAACCGACTCCGTTACCGGGCGCCGATTCATGGAACTGAGTAATGGCGAGCGATTCTATTTTCCCCGTCGCGTCCCCAAAACAGTCCCACTGCAAGCGAGCCCTCAGTACCAACGGCTGTATTCGGACCAAGTGGTTGATCTGGTTAACGACCTGAGCCTGCCTCGCTATGGCTTGGGCCAATATGTGGACGGCGAGGCAACTGAGACAGCGACGGCGGGCGAAGAGCAGCAAATTGAGAACCTGTCCCGCGCCGGCAAGCGCCTGATGGGCTTCTGCCGCACAAACCTGTTTAAGCGTCTGGAAAGCAGCGGGGTGTCCTTTTTGCAATCGGTGGACCGCCACATCGTGCGCAATTACGTCTTTCTCCACGCGATAGAGAACGACCTGGAGCTGCCTATCGGCTCACTGGATGCCCATATTCTCGATCCCGATACCCAAGACGAAGATAGCGATTCTGATTTTGTCGCCCTGCACTTGGAAAATGACACAGATTCCACCGCCGTGGACGCAGACGATCTTGACGAAAATTATGCCCAGCGCGCCCGCGCAGCTTATGACTTGTTCAGCGGCCGCTATAGACGACGTTTCAAATGGCTGCGCGCGTCCTTATTCGCCGATGCTCTGCGAAAGGAACTGCAAGAGGACGTCGATCGATTGACGACGGTGATTGAACTCTGTGGTGATTGGAATGTCGTCGAAGATACCAAGCTGACCGCTTTACACGGACTCATCAGTGGCGCTCATGCCGGCGAAAAGGCGCTGGTCTTTTCCCAGTTCGCCGACACCATACGCTACCTGAAGGATGAACTTACCCGCCGGGGCGCCACAGAACTGGAGGCAGCCACCGGGCAACACGATAACCCCACTGCATTGGCGCAGCGCTTCAGCCCTGTTAGCAACGAACTGAAGCGAAAACCAGCCAACGAAATCCGGGTCCTGTTATCGACCGATGTCCTCAGCGAGGGGCAGAACCTGCAGGACAGCGCTATCGTCATCAATTATGACTTGCCTTGGGCGATCATCCGACTGTCGCAACGAGCGGGCCGTGTCGACCGCATCGGGCAGCAAGCCGAGGAAATCCGCTGTTATTCCTTCATGCCGGCGCAGGGAGTGGAAGAGATCATCCGTCTGCGCTCAAGGGTGCGGCAACGGCTGGAAGAGAACGGCGAAGTCGTTGGTTCGGACGAACAATTCTTTGAAGACGACAAACACGCCCAGCAGCTGCGCGACTTATACACCGAGAAATCCGGCATCCTAGATCTGGAAGCCGATAGCGAAGTCGACCTGTCGTCCTACGCCTGGCAAGAGTGGGCAAATGCCACAAAAGAGAATCCGCGACTGAAGAAGAAGATCGAGGATTTGCCCGATGTGGTCTATTCCTCGCGGTATTATCAAGGCTCGGTCGACCGCCCTCAAGGCGTGATCACCTATGTGAAATCCAGCGATGACACAGATGCGCTGGTCTGGCTGGACAAAGAAGCGGAAATCGTCACCGAGTCTCAACTGGCGATCCTGCGCGCGGCCAAATGCGAGCCGGACACACCGGCGCAGGCGCGACATCCGCGGCACCACGATCTGGTTCTCGCGGGAGTGCGGAAGACGCAGGAAGCGGATTATATCGCCGCCACCGGCGGGCAGTTGGGACGTCCCAACAGTACGCGCCGCAAAACCTACGAGCGTCTGAAACACTATGTCGAAGCGCTAAAGGCGGATATGCCGATCTTTGGCGCACCGGACGGACTGGAAGCTGCCATTGACGATATCTATCGCCATCCTCTGTTAGACTCAACGCGCGACCGGCTGAACCGTCAGTTGCGCGCCGAAATATCCGATGAGGACCTGGCTGAGCTGGTGATCGGCTTGTGGCAAGACGAGCGACTGAGTAGAAAACAAGAAGGAGATGAGGAGCGGGAACCACGCATCCTCTGTTCACTGGGCTTATTTGACGCAACCGGGGAGTAAAGCAAAATGCCGCTGAATCGCGCCAGAGCAAGGCAACTGTTAAGCGACTTCGACTTCGGGTCGCTGTTCGTCCAGGAGATGGGCTGGAATAGTGTACCAGATGGGCGAGCGATCCCAATCGGTGACACGGGCTATATGCGCCGCCTCATCGCCGAGATGTCCGGCGTGGCCGTGCTTGAAGTCTTCCGCAGCGTCCCCGATGGCGCGCTGCCCGAGAAAGGCGCCAGCGAGAAGATCCACACACAGATCGAGAAGCTGTCGCACGAGAACGTCATCATCTTCCTTGATGACGACCGCAAGCGCGCCAAAAGCCTGATGTACTGGGTCAAGCGCGAGGATGGCAAGCGGCGCCCGCGCCGGCATCACTACTTCAAGGGACAGCCGGGCGATCTCTTCATGAGCAAGATCGATGGCATGGTCATCGAAATGGACGAGCTGCGCGAGGACGGCGCCTTGCCCATTAGCGCCGTGACCAGCCGCCTCGCCGCCGCGCTGGATATCGAGCGCGTCACGAAGCGATTCTACGAGAGATTTAGAGACCTGCGGGTTGAATTCATCGAGCTAATCGAGGGTATTGAAAAGCAATCAGATCGCGAATGGTACGCCTCGGTGCTGCTTAACCGGCTGATGTTCATCTACTTCTTGCAGAAGCGCGGCTTCATCCAAGGCAACAGCAATTACCTCGATGACAAGCTGGACGAAAGCCGAGGCCGCGGAGCCGAACGCTACTACAGCGAATTCCTGGACGCGCTCTTTTTTGAGGGCTTTGCCAAACCAGCGCATGAGCGTTGTCAGGCGGCGCGTGACTTGCTGGGTCCCATTCCCTACCTGAACGGCGGCTTATTCATCCGCCACAAGCTGGAGTTGGATTACGGCGCGATCCACATTCCCGACGCGGCCTTCGAGAATGTCCTGCGCCTTTTCGGCCGCTATTCCTGGCATTTGGACGACACACCGGGCGCCCGCGACAACGAGATCAACCCCGATGTGCTGGGTTATATCTTCGAGAAGTACATCAACCAGAAAGCCTTCGGCGCTTATTACACCCGCAGCGAGATCACCGAATACCTCTGCGAGCGCAGCATCCACAGCGTGATTCTGCAGCGCGTCAACCGGGACAGCACTCGCCAATTTACGGACTTGAGCGATGTGTTGATGCGGCTGGATGCCGAGCTCTGCCGCACGCTTCTGTTCACCGTCTTGCCCAAGCTGTCGATCCTTGACCCGGCTTGCGGCTCGGGCGCTTTCTTGGTGGCGGCGATGAAGAACCTGCTGAATATCTATGGCGTGGTCTACGGGGTGATCGATGTGCTGAACGACACCAACCTGAGCAAACACCTCGCCGACATTAGACTGGGACACCCGTCCATCAGCTACTACATCCGCAAGCGGATCATCGTGGACAACCTCTACGGCGTCGACATCATGGACGAGGCGACCGAGATCGCCAAACTGCGCCTCTTCCTGGCGCTGATGGGGCGGCGCAGTCACGCGATGACCTGGAGCCGCTGCCCAATATCGACTTCAATATCATGGCGGGCAACTCGCTGATCGGCTTGCTCAAGGTTGATAACAAGCGCTTCTCGGATGGCGACGCGCCGGCGCAGCAGGACATGATGCAGCGCGTCAATGCGCAGCAGTTCCGGCACGCGCTGGCGGAGAAGAACCGGCTGATCGCGCTCTATCGTGATACGGACAGCGCGTATTCGGACCACCTGCAATCTTTGCGGCAAGAGATCAACGAGCAACGAAATGAAGCGCATAGCGCGCTGAACGACATCCTGCTGGACGACTTCCGCGCGCTCAAAATCCAGTACGAGCAGGCGCAGCTCAAGGGCAAGGCGGTGAAACGATCGCTGGCGATCGACGATATCGAAGCGCTGACACCCTTTCACTGGGGCTATGAGTTTGACGAGATCATCGAGGCGCGTGGCGGCTTCGATGTGATCATTACGAATCCACCGTGGGAAACGTTCAAGCCCTACGAAAAAGAGTTCTTCGTCCAATTCGACGAACGGGTGACGACCAACAAAATGCGTATCACCGACTTCAAAAGGCTCAAGACGGAGCTACTAACAAACGGAGAGATTCGAGAGAATTATCTCAAGTACCTGAGCGATTACCGTCATGTCAGCGCCTTTTATCGCAGCACACCGCAGTACAAGAATCAAATTTCGCGGGTCAACGGCCGCAAGCAAGGCTCTGACATTAATCTCTATAAGCTTTTCACCGAACAGTGCTTCAACCTGCTTCGAGACGGCGGCACATGCGGCATTGTGATTCCATCCGGCATCTACAGCGATCTGGGCACCAAGCAGCTGCGCAAGATGCTATTTGAAAAGACACAGGTTAGCGGTCTCTTCGGTTTTGAGAACCGGAAGGCGATCTTTGAAGGCGTCCACAGTCGATTCAAGTTTGTGGTGCTAACATTCGAGAAATGCGGGCGAACCGAGCAATTCCCGGCCGCTTTCATGCGCCACGATGTCGCGGAGCTGGAGCATTTTCGTCATGATGACGGCGTGATGATCGACATTGACTTAGTCAAACGGTCATCGCCGACGTCGCTGTCGGTGACCGAGTTCAAGAACTCGCTCGACGTGCGGATTGTCGAAAAGTTGTTGAAGTTCCCGTTGCTTGGCGAGGAATTGCCCGACACTTGGAATGTCAAACTCTTCCGTGAGTTTGACATGTCTAATGACAGTGATCTCTTCCGCGACGAGCCCGGGGCGAGTAGGTTGCCCCTCTATCAGGGGCGCATGATTTGGCAATTTCAGCATGGTTACGCCCCGCCCCGGTATTGGATTGATGAGGCTGAAGGACGCGAACGTGCCCTGGGGCGGACGGGATTAGATGTCGGTCAGATCCTTGGCTACCAGACCTTTAGATTTGCAATCAGACGCATTGCAAGAGGTTCAGACAAGCGTACTATGATCGCTACTGTTCTTCCGCGCAACGTGTTCGCGAGTGATTCATTCAATATATCTGAAAGTCTAGTTTCTCGTCATCTTCTGACTTGCATATCTCAAGTGAACTCCTTTGTGGCTGATTGGGTGATTAGACAGAAGGTTGTCACCACGCTCAATATGTTCTACCTCTACCAACTACCAATTCCTCGTCTCCAACCAGGCGACCGCTTCTCTGACTCCGTCGTCCGCCGCGCCGCGCAGCTCATCTGCACGGCGCCGGAATTCGACGACCTGGCGGCGGCGGTCGGGCTGGGCGGGCATCACAATGGCGTCACCGATCCGGCTGGGCGGGCGAAGCTGCGCGCCGAGCTGGATGGTATCATCGCGCATATCTACGGCCTGACCGAAGACGAGTTCGCCTATGTGCTGAGTACCTTCCCGCTGGTGGCGGAGCCGGTCAAGGCAGCGGCGCTGGCGGCGTATCGGGATGTCGAGCGCGGGGTGAAGTGATGGGAAACGCGGGCTTTGCTTGCCTTGTGGCAGGCGCAAACTGGGGCGCGCCGCCGTGATCGGGAGCTTGACCTCATCCGGTAATTCATTGAAATCCACAGGCGTCCTCTACGATCTCCAAGGGTCGTCAAAGCGCTTGCCTGCCAAGATCGCAAGCGCCGGAAAGATTCTGTTTGCTGCTTGTCGTGGAGATTGCTGAAGCAGTGAGATGACACGTGCCCTGTCACATGCCGTCTCATCCCACCGATTCGATCCCTAATACGCCAGGCGCGTGCTCCGCGCCAGTTGACTGCGAGTGGCATGCCCCAGCTTCCAGGGCAGGGTCTCCACCTGCGGCTCCAGATACCAGGAGGTCGTCCAATGCTTGCCACCGCCCGCCAGCTCATGCGCCTCGCCGATGATGATGTAGGTCCCGTCGTGATCGGTCTGCGTCTCTTGCAGTTGGATCAGGCTGCCGATGGTCAGCCCCAGCTGATCCGCATGGCGCGCGCCGCCGAGCGTATAAGGTAGATTTTACTTTGCACATCCGCTGATACACCTGGTTGCACTAAGCCCATGGGTGAATTCCCTTTCATAAGTGCCGGCGTTAATGTACTCTGGCGTAATGACCTCATCGTGGGCAATGTAGCCCATGAACAAACTGACGGTCACGCCAATTCCAACTGCCACTGAGCCACCGCCCGCGCGGACGCCTCTACCCACAGCGACACGATTATTGCCTACAACACCCACTGCGCCCTCTTGCTATTGCCATCTACAGGCATGGTTGACGGGCGACATGAACGTCCGTGAAAAGCCGAGCATCAAGGCAAAGAAAGTCGATCCAGCGCGAGCAGGAGACCACTGTGATGTATTGGAGTTACGGCAGGGCGAGGGTACTGAGGGCTCATGATCCGCAGGGGCTTGATGGCCGTAACCGCTACTCGTGAGCGCCAGCAAACCGCAACAGCCCGCGCCCAGCGCAGCGAGCGGCGGCGCCAGCCATCGTGAATGCCCTGGCGGTAGCGCCCGAGAATCGCTGTTTGCCCTATGACTCGGACAGCTATCCTTATTCGCAGTCGGTGGAACGGCAAATCGTGGAGAGAATGGGCGGGCACAATTATGGTCCCTGCACCGGCACTACCTTCAGTAGCACCGGCGAAACGGTCGTATTACCTGCGCCGAAGCGCGAGCGGCGGGGATCGCACCAGTACACTGGGACATCCAGCCCATTTGTGCATGCGCGGCGGAGACGGCGACGGCGTGGTCTGCGAAAAAACGCCACGCCTCAATCACCACCATCGCCTTGATAAAGCCGTAGGCGCGGAATGCGTCCAATTGCTCAGCCAGTCGGCACAAAGCGGTGTACGCAGGCTCTACTGCTACGTTTGGACGCGCTTCACGCTAGCACACAGAATTGACGGAGATCGCCAAGTGCACCCTGAGACAGTAAAGATATATTTACTTACTATTGTCGTAAGTTCTTTACAATTCGGCAAATCCGAGCGAAAACCCGCCTCTTTTCGCTTGTGAGGCGATGGCCTCTACGGTTTAGCGGACGCCTACCGCCGGCTGCATTGGGATGATCAAGATGCTTTGTGTGCAAAGCTGACCGCGAAGTCCGATGCATGTGAAGGTCAGCGTACGATGTCCGTGTCTGGACGGTCCAGAAGGTCTTGCAATTCCCCGCGAGTGATGTACACAGCGTCGCCGTAGTGAGTCAGATTCAAAGCGGCCGTCAGCACACCGTATCGCAATCCTTTGAAGATATCACCCTGCAACCAGCCGTGCAAAACTCCCGCCACCATGGCATCGCCGGCCCCGATACGATCAATCACCTCGATTTTCCGTGCGGGCTCGAGGTGGAACTGCTCGCGATCCCAACAAATTATCCCATCGCTCGATAGGGATGTAACGACGATGTTGGCCGACGTCAGATCGCCGAGCTGTCTTACAATATTTTCCGGCGACCCTTCAAAACCGTACATTCTTTGCGCATCGCCGCGCGCAAAAAACAGAATGTCGACTGCTTTGAGGAATGGTGCGATCGCTTCCGCCGCCTCGTCTGTTGTCCAGATACGACTGCGGTAATTCATATCAAAGCTGATAGGAATATCCTCAGCTTTTGCCCTTTCGATAGATTCCAGCAGAATCCCGCGTATGGACGGCGAAAGTGGTACGCTGAGTCCAGAAAGATGCAGCAGTCTGGTATCTAGCAAGTAGTCCCAATTGATTTGCTCGCGGCTCAGTTTGACGAAGCATGTATCCTTTCGGTCGTAATACACCTGGGTGCCCTTAGGTGGCACTCCAAATTCAACATAGTAGGTCGCCAAGCGACCTTCATCAGACCAGGCTACGGCTGAGAGATCGAGACCGGACTGAGCATACTCATTGGCGACGCGCCGACCCAGAGGCGAATTTGGTAACGCGCTCACCCAGCCGCAACGCCAACCGAGACGGGATAGCAGACTCGAGACGTTGGCCTCGGTGCCGGTGACGTGTACATCCAACTGCGGCGCCCGTTCAAGATGCATGCCTACGGGCACACTGTAGCGCAATTGTCCTTCGCCGATAGTCGTCACATCAAAGCGTGGCGTTGTCAACCAATCCACCTTCTTCCATCCTGTCCAGAATCCACTGCCGGGCTTCGGCGATTAGTTGCATTGAGTCCGGCCGATTATCATTCCACATCTCGATCATCACCGGGCCATTGAAGTCCAGCTCTGCCAATTTTTGAAAGGCATCGACAAATGGCACGACCCCGTCTCCAAAAGATACTCGGCGAGGCTCGCCAGGCCGCGAATCTTTCACGTGTATACCGACTATATGACCATATCCGCGGCTCAGCTCTTCTCGCAGATCGTATCCGTGCGCCGCAATATTGCCGATATCTGGATAAATCTGGAACCATGGCGAATTCAGATATTCGACAAGCTGCATCGCGCGGCTGATCGAATCGACAACATGCTCGCCCTCCATCGTCTCCACACCGAGCATCACACCGGCTTGGCTGGCCCAGTCGATTCCATGCGCCAATCCCTCCTTGTAGCGAAGTTCCGTGCAGTCGTCGATGATCCCATAGTAATCGTAGTATCCGGCAATCTGGATAATTCGGATGCCTAGATCGACGCAGAAATCGATCGCATTTTGCAGCAGATCCAGACCTCCACGCCTCGTCTGCGAATCCGAACTGCCCAATGCAAGCGCCCGATGCGCGCTCAAGCACATCGTTAACAGAGGTACACCGCTTTTGTATATCGCATCTCGCAAGCCGCGACGGTCCACCGTCGTCCACTCCATGCGCGCTTGTCGTTCTGGGCTTTCGTCGCAGGAGAGTTCGACGAAGTCGAAGCCAACTTCACGTGCCAGATCAAGTCTTTCATACCAATCGATATCGAGTGGCAAGGCTTTTTCATAGATGCCAAGTGGAAGCGGCGTCGGCATGGATGGATTACGTTTCACGCCGCTGAGCAGAGTAGGTGCGGGAAATAGCTTCCTGAAACGCGGCCGCGACATGTGCTGGATCAGAAGCGTTACGAATAGCTCGCCCTGCAATGAAAATGTATACGGGAATCCCGGCAAACATAGGGATATCGTCGACTCCCACGCTTCCTGCCACTGTCACTCGGTATCCCATTATTGCGAGTCGCCGGATGTTGTCGAGATCTGCGGTGCACCAAGTGAGCTTACCCTGTGCCTCAGCATCTCGGCTGCGATGGATTATCGCCTGGTCAATTCCAATCTCACGCCAGTGCTCAGCTAAATCCCAGGTCCAACCATCACTTAGCTCAATCTGCACATCGCCACCGTACTGCTGCGCGACATCATAGACCACTTCTGCAGTCGACGGCGCCGCGCCGCTTACTACGCTAACCCAATCAGCTCCTGCCTCAAAAGCCATTTTGGCAATAATGCCACCCGCTTCGGCAATGCGGACGTCTGCCAGGATTGTCTTATCAGGAAACAAGCTGCGTATGATCCGAACCGCGTTCATCCCCTCCGATAAACACAGGATCGTGCCTACCTCAATGATATCTATATTGGGTGCCGCCTGCTGTAGGGGAGCGAGAGCGGAAGGCAAATCATGCGTATCAAGAGCGAGTTGCAACAGCGGTATCTGCATTAAGTTACCCCTTAACAGCGCCGGCGGTCATGCCAGCTATAATCTGCCGCGCTGCCACGAAGGTCAACAGCAACGGCGGTATGACAATCAGGGTTCCCATCGCCATGATACGCCCCCATTGCACACCCTGTTCTGTCAAAAAGAGCGTGATGCCAACTGGCAGCGTGCGGGAGTTGCGGTCGGTCAATACGAGCGCCAGCAGAAATTCATTCCAGGAAATGCGGAAGGTGAAGATGGCGGCCACCGCCAGACCCGGCCGCATCAAGGGGAAAATGATTCGCGTGAACACCTGCCATTGTGAACAGCCATCGACAATGGCGGCTTCTTCGATTTCGCCCGGAATCTGGCGCAAGAATCCGATCAAGAGCCAGATTGCGAATGGTAGATTCAAGGCAGTGTAAAAGAGTATCAATCCGATGCGGCCGTCAATCAAGCCTTCGGCAAAGAGATAGGGATCGGGGTTCTCCATGCCCGCCAGAATAGGCGTGGCATCAATAAGATCGAAGAGGAATAGTTCCCAGTTCAACCACAAAATGAAAATGGGGATTGCCAGAACGGCCGGCGGCACCATGCGAATGATCAAGGTGAAGTATGCAACCGGGGTTCTTCCCGGGAACTCCAGACGAGCCAAGGCGTAGGCAGCCATTCCGGCCACGAGCAGCGACAGCACGGTAGAAGACAAGGCGACGATTATCGAGTTCTGTAAGAACAAGCCGAACTTGTTCTCAAACACGTGCGCGTAATTGTCCATTGTGGGCTGGAATATCCACATTGAATCGCTCGACATGATATCAACCTGCGTCTTGAACGAGGTAACGACCATAACGATTATCGGCACCAGAGAAAGAAATGCGAGGATGATCAGTGCCAGGTATTGCAGAAACGTGGACCTGTTCATTCGCAATTGGTTCATCGGTGAGTGAAGCGCGGTAATGTTCATATCAGAAATCCGACTTATCTTTGAACGGATTGGACAACATCATCAGAGCTAAGCTCAGAATCAGCATGATAAACATCAGTAATACGGCAATCGTCGAGGCATATCCCAGTGTTTGTGAAGTGAACGCCGTTTTGTAGATATGAAGGGAAAGAACCTGTGTACTCCTGCCAGGTCCTCCAAATGTCATGATAAAGATGACTTCCAGAGCGCGGAATACGTCAATCAGACGCATCAAAACAGTTACTAGCAAGATCGAGCTCAGCATCGGCACTTTGATCAAAAAAGTCATTTGCCACCAATTGGCGCCGTCAATCCGGCAGGCTTCCAGCACTTCCGATGGCAGCGCCTGCAGTCCCGCCAACAAAATGATGAAGATGAACGGCGTCCATTGCCAGATATCGGTGATGACTATTGAGAAAAACGCCAAATTCGGATCGCCGAGCCAGGTTTGACTTTCAATGCCGATCTTTCCCAGGTAATGGTTGATGAGGCCGATACGCCCGTCCAGCAGGTAACGCCAGATCAAGCCAACGGCGACCGGTGACACCATCAGCGGCAAGATAAAAATCGTCCTGAATACAACCGCGCCCTTAATCGGTTTCTCCAGCAGGAGGGCGAGCCCCATGCCAATTACCAATTCCGCCACCAGCACTACCGCGGCGAAACGTAAGGTTACGCCGACAGACGATCGCACGTGGTCGTCGACGACCATGCGCTCATAATTGTCCAGATTAACAAAATCTCGATCTGACCAGCGTGAACCCATCGACAATCGATTGAAGCTAAGCTCAAGCGTATTCGCCAAGGGCACGATGAGACCGAGGACAAAAATTATTATCGCCGGCAGCAGAAATAAGTATGCGATGCGCATTTGTCGTAGTTTAAAAGAGGATTGCATAGAATGGTCCTAATCCTAAGTGAGGGTGAGGAGAACGTTTCACTCTCCTCACCCTCGCGCTTACGACGCTAAATGTCGCATGGTCGGCTAGGGTCCTTGTGGATCTATCCGTCTAGGCTTGCCCAGCCGTAATAACCAGCGCGTTCCATTTCGGCGCGAATCTCCGAAGCGGCTTGAGCCATGGCATCTTCCGCACTCATACTGCCCGTCACGAACTCCGATACATAGACACCGAGAATCGGTGCATTCAGCGCGCCCCATTCGGGGATAAGCGGGCGCCAATTGGGGTTCGCGCATTCGAGTTGCTCCAGGAGCACTGTGTACTCAGGGAACAGTTCCTGCAATTCAGGATCATTCAGGGTAGACATCCGAGCCGGGTCGGCGCCAATCAGCGCCAATTCCCGGTCGATGCGTGGGCTGGTCATCCATTGCATGAACAGGAATGCCGCTTCTTTGTTTGCGGAATTGGACGGAATTCCCATGGCAAATCCACCCGTCTCCGACAAGCCACATTCCGCATCGCCGACCTTTGGATGCAAAGCGTAACCGACCTTTCCATCCACCAAAGACGAATTGGGGTCGCGAGTCATTGCAGCGATTTTGTGGGTATCGACATACATCGCGGCATCGCCCTGCAAGAAGGCATTGGCCTGTTCACCGAAACCATAGGCTTCCACGCCAGGGGGTGAGTTGTCAATGATGGTTTTCAAGGCGTTGAGGGAAGCTATCGCTTCAGGCTCGGTCACCGTGGGATTCCAGCTTCCGTCAAATATCGTTCCGCCGTAGGGGCTGAGGTGCAGCAGCCAGCCATGAACAATCTGGTGGCCGGCAGCGCCACGGCTCGTCATGCCATACACACCGTCTACGTTTTTTGTGATGTACGCGGCAGTCGATAACATTTCATCGTAGGTCGTGGGCACGTCCAAACCGTGCTCTTCGAAAATATCCGTGCGATAGGCCAAGATGCTGGTTTCGGCGCCGAAAGGCAGTCCATAAAGGGCTTGAGTTGGGCCCGGCAAATATGCACTCGTGCCACCCACAACACCGCCGGTCTCCGTGTATGCCGCAACGAGGTCATCAGGGTTGTAGCTGGGATCCGCCAAAGCGGGGTTCACGAAGAAATTGGCCAGCGGCTCAATGTAACCATTGATGACGTATTCCGACTTGGTAAAGACTACCCAAGCCACCACATCATATTCACCCGTGCGCGGATTCTGCAATTCGACTTCCTGCGCCGGTTTCATCGCCTGATATTGCAGGAAGTCAACCTCGACATTGATGCCAGTCTCTTCCTCAAATTGCGGTATTAAAGTGGCGGCTTGCTGGAAGTGGTAGAGCGAAGGCCAGCTCACAACAATAGTATCGCCGCGATAGGGCGCGTAGGGATCGAAAGCGTCCTGCGCCATGGTCGCATTGCCAATCAGCGCAGAAAACAGCAACACCACTAAAACAAGCGTGCTAATCCGTCTGTTCATGTTCTTTCTCCTGTTATGTAAGTTCTTGCGGACGATCAAACGATTCACGTTTGAGATATTTCAATACGGGCTTTCTCCTCTCTCTTCATTCGGAAGTGTTGAAACGAGCAGCAAGATTCTTGCTATTCGATCTGCCACGGATTTCACAGCATAGATTTGAAGGGCAGGTCGGGCTCAACAGCAAATACGTCTTCGAACCCGCGCCGATGGTTATAAACGACCTTGTCCTTGTCCCTTGGGTAAACATATTTGCCGCCAACCTGCCAGATAAAGGGCCGAAACTTGTATTGCAATCGATCCTTTCTCATTTGCCACAAGGCAAGGATCTCGTTCGGATCCGCCTGGAAATTCGTCCAAATGTCGTGATGCACGGGAATGACAATCTCGCACTTGAGGCATTCCGCCATACGCAGCAAATCCAGCGAGCCCATCTTGTCAGTGATGCCGCGCGGATTATCACCGAAGTTGCCAAGCGCAACGTGAATCTCGTGATCATTGCCGTGTTTGGCGAACCAATTTGAGTAGTGCGAATCAGACGCGTGGTAGAGATTGCCGCCGCTCGTCTTGAAGAGGTAGTTAACAGCTCTTTCGTCCATCTCTTGCGGCATTTTGCCCTTCAGTGTTTCATCCGGCGGCGCAGTGACCAGTTCGGTTCGATCAAAGGAATCGAGCACAACTATATCGATGTCGCCAATCCGCAGCACGTCACCGGGTTTCACCACCGTGCAGCGCTCTAGCGGCACACCCCAATTAACCCATTTATCTACGCAGGTCTGGGGTCCAATAAATGGAATGGACGGGCTGCAATTCTGGACGATCGCGGCGGCCACATTGACGTCGATGTGATCGCTATGATCGTGTGTCGCTAGAACTGCATCTACTTCGCGGATGGCAAAGGGGTCTAGAGGCACTACCGCGTTTCTCAGGTTTGGCTGCACCATCCGTACACCACTAGCGCGCTGATGTTGATGATTATCACGCATCCATTTAGTTGCTTTTGTCCGTTTACCGGATTGAACCCACAAATCGATACACAGATTAGTGTTGCCGGCCGACTTCAGCCAGATTCCGCAACAGCCGAGCCACCACATCGCGAAAGAACCCGGCGCTACGGCTTCCTCTTCAATCTCTTCATTGAGCCAGGTTCCCCATTCTGGGAAGCTGCTCAAGATCCAAGATTCTCTATTGATCTTATCGATTTGCATTCACACCCTTGTTTCAGGTTCTTTTTCGAATGAAATAACGTCCGCGCCTAATGCACCGGAGACGAATTACCTATATGATACAATTTTTGGTCAGATTCTTGCAAATGTGAGAAAACGTGCACACCATGTCTGTAAATGGGAATATAGTCTTATGATAAATGTCGCTCGTGTAGGAATATTTTCTACTATTGCAAAATCGTGCAGTCGGAGTTGTAGATATGGTTTTTCCAGCTGGAGACAATCATCGTCAGACACTTATCGAAGTTTCTCGCCTTTATTACGAACAGGGCCTGACCCAAACCGAGATCGGGCGCAAGCTAAGTCTCTCGCGCTCGACGGTTTCACGCATGTTGCAGCGAGCCCGCGATGCCGGCATCGTTACCATAACCGTCAACTACGATGTCATGCGTGATCATGCTGTAGAAGAAGCGATGAAGTCTGCGTTTGCACTTCGTGAGGCGAGGGTGTTAAGCAGCCACGGGCGATCATTTGACTGGATCCGGAATGGAATAGGAAAACTCGGAGCCAACTTGCTGGAAGAGTCCTTGCAGGATACCAGCACCCTGGGAGTCTCCTACGGCCGCTCAATAGCCAAGACAGTAGAACAGGTTCGACCGAGACTTAGAGACGGCCTTACGGTGGTTCCAGTAATCGGAGCCTTGGGTTCAGACGATCCGCTAATCGAGGGAATTGATCTGACAAGACAACTAGCCACCAAACTCGGCGCCAGGTACCGTTATTTGCACGCGCCTCTTCTTGTTGAAGATAGACGCACGCGGGATCTCTTTCTGCAAGAGCCGACGGTTAACGACGTCTTGCAGATCGCGGCAGATGCAAATATTGTCCTGATCGGTATCGGGTCTTTACAAGCGCAATCCTCCGGCATCATTTGGACTGGTTACATCAATCGCAAGGAACGTGACTGGCTGCACAACATTGGCGTCGTCGGACACATGTGCGCACAATTCTTTGACGTCCAGGGAAAGGTACTCGATATCGGCATCAACCATCGATCGATCAGTATTGGCTTGGAAGCGTTTCGGCGCATTGACAATGTGATCGCCGTCGCCGGGACGATCGACAAAGCTAGCGCTATCCTCGGCGCTCTAAATGGAGGCTACATTGATTCCTTGGTCACAGACGACCGTGCGGCTCGTCAGGTGCTAGAATTGACGAAGTTATGACTACGGCTAGCATACAGTAGAGCAATAAATCTCAGAGGCATTCATCCTGACCACTACGAAACTGCCAGACCCGTACCGACGTTCAAGCTGACATCCGACTCAAATAGTGTTGGCCGGGCATGAACAGACGTTGTTGAAATGATGCAGGATTATATGTTTATAGAGACAGATTGGCACGATCCTATGCATCCATTTACAGACGATACCATAACCGCGCAAATTAGGCGCCTTTTCTGACCCAGAAAATGGCAAATTCAGCTTGAGGGCTTCAGGGGCGATGCTGTCCAAAGGGATCTCTACTTACTATTTTAGGGAAACCACACGGCTGGGCAAATTCGGACAGAGAATCATCAATGCGCACTGACTCGTATGACCAGTACCATCGTATCCGCGAGGAAGCAGTGTTCGGCTCTGGTTGAGCAGTGTTTGAAAGTGAAGTGCCGAGCCACTTATCTCTGCTTCGGCGCCTAATCCAAGTCCAGCTGCAATTCCGGCTGCTCCGGCTCACTCCTCAAGCGCGCCGCTTCACTGGCGATGCCATCGCTGCCCTGCCAACTGGCGATCAGACCGTTGTAATCGCGAGCGTGCCGCGCCCAGCCGTTGCGCTCGCAAATGTCATAGAGGCTGAAAGCCAGGTCCTGCGCCGCGCCAGCCAGCTCCGGCGACATCTTGGTGAGCAGCATGGCGGCGCCCGTTTCGCCGTGGCTATTCAGGCGCTCGATCAAATGATGCGCCCCTTCCCAGACGGTTGCGCGGTCGTCCTGCTGCGGATCATAAGCGCCCGGATCGTAATCCTGCCAATGCAGCAAGCGAACTTTTCCGCCGCCCAGCTCAATCAGACCGGCGCGCTGCAAACCGGGCAGCGAGGTATTCTTCGCCATCGCCAGCGTCTCGGCTGTACCCGCATTGCCCGCCTCGAATTGATGCTGCTGAAACCAGTCGAAGGCGAAACGGGTGTATTCATCGACATCGCCGACGAATTCGTAGAGCGTCTCTGCCAGCACGGTATTGATGAGGCTGAGCGCGGCGCGCACACTGACGGGATCGCCATCGGCTTCGAGCACGGCGCTGTAACGCGAATAGATCGCCATGCCCGGCCCGATGCTGGCTTGCGCCAAATCCACCGGCAAAATCTTGCCCGTCCGCATCTCGGCGATGGCGGCTGGAATCTCCGCGCGCAGGGCATCAAGGAAACGCCGGCGTGATGTGGATGGGGCGTCGTCGGGGCGTGGGCGGCAGACGAGAACAATCGAAGAGGCGAGCGCGTTTGTATCACGGCCCACGAGTCTCGTACGCATTTCCGTTCGTATGGGCCATGTCCCTGAAATACTGAAACCCGATTGAATTAGACTTTCAAGCATAGTTTCCCATCCTGTGCTAGACGTCCCTGAAGTTTGTCCACTTGAGGCATGGCCAGCATCCTGTTGTTTGAACGCGTAGTACACTGTGATGGGATATTCATCTATCACGAAATCACGAATCTTGCGAAATGTCTTTAGCATCCCGCTTTCAAAGAATTCTTTTGCCGCTCCTTTGCTTGAGTGACGATACGCAGAAGCTATCAGTTCACGAGTCTTAGGTACCAAAATTGTTGCAAAGATATCGGGGTAGGTGCTACGCAGAGATTTTCGCATCCACACGTAAAAGAAGTCGCTTAAGTCAGCATAGCCGATATTGTCATAGTAAGGTGGGTCCGTGCTTAGTATCACTCTGTCACGATACTCTATGTCCATTGCGTCGACTTGTGAACCGAACCCTAAACCTACCGGTGTTATGCCACCCATATCCAGCGGGTCGGACACATATTTGTAACCAGATACCCAACTTCCAGTTGACTCGGTAAATGGATTTGGATCAGCGAAGTCCCAAATCATGGGAAGAGCCTGGCGACCAAAGCAATGTTGTACCTTCTGACCGGTGCTATTCCATCGAGAAAGAGAATTACATCCCATAACTACCCGATTCAGAGCAATGGAAAGATACGTGTGAATTGCCTCGCCATAAGCACGCGCTCCAGTGCCAGCGTCGCGCAGCGGCACATCGTCATCCGCCAGACCGGCTTGCAGCGCGTCCTGCGTGGCCAGCTCGCGCGCTTCCTGCACCAGATCGCTGAATGTGGTCAGCGCGACCAGTTGGCGTGGTGTGAAGAGGTCGGCGAATTCGTAAATGCCGTATCCAGTCGGGAAATGAGGGTCATTGAGTGGCATTTTTCCAGCTGGCTTCCAATTGTCCATGTTTTCCGCTTCGGCTGCGCATGTTTCCTGAATGTGATCAAAGTTGTAATAACTGCGTCCTTTCTTTCCTTGCGTGACGATTGCCATCGGCATCGTTCCCATGCGCCCCGCTTTGCCTTCACTACGAACGTATTCGAAAGACATTGGCTCGCCGCTTACAATGCACCTTCCCCCGCCAAACTTCCGCTTCCCGATCGTGCCATCGGCATCTTGCGGCGGCTTTCCCTGAGTCACCTCAAAGCGAACACTCGTGCCCTCGATCACTGGCTTCGCCCATCTTTCGCGCCCCGCCTTCTTGCTCAGCGCGAATGAGCTTGCCAGCGGCACCGGCGCATTCACCGCCGAGTTGGGACTAATCACCGTCCGTGCCCAAAGCCAGGCGATTACCGTCTCGCCATTGTGCTTGGGATACAAATGCCCGATCTTCTCAAAGGCGCTCTCGCGCATCCACTCGCCGTAATAACGCACATCCGCCGCCAATCCCGCCGCACCTTTCCAGGTGGTCGAACCACCTTTGCTCCCCCTCCCTGAAGCTTCGGGTGGGGTTGATCCGCCCGCAAACACATCCTTGCGATCGCGCGGATTCACAGGCGGCATATTGGCGAAACGCGGTGGAATCTCGATCATCGCCTTGTTGATCATCACCGCTACCGGGTTGAGGTCGCTGGCGTGGGCTTCCAAACCCAGGCGCTGCGCCTCCAGCGGTATGCTGCCGCCGCCGGCAAAAGGATCGAGCAAGGGTGGCGGGTTGCCGTTTGTGGCGATGCGGATCAGTTCACGCGCCTGCCCCATGATCGCCTCGTCGGTGGTTGACTTCCACTGGACCAAACGCTCGATGAAATCGAAGAGGCGCATGCGTGGGCTGTCGTTGCCATCGCGCGCATTCTGGGGGATATTCCGTTTGAAGGGGATGGCACTTTGCCCTCTTAAGCGGCGTTCTCGATTCTTCTCTGTGTGTTCCTTTAGCGCTGCGATTTCTTCGTTTGTGGCGCCATAATTCAGCTTCTTGCAGGCGGCGACAAATGCGGGATTGGCGTTCGGGTCATCGGGATCGTCCACTAGCGAGGTGAAGATGACGGCTCGTGTGGTAGCCAGTGGTTTGCGTGACCACCTGAGATGCAGCGTCGAGGGGTGGCCGTGGCGGATGGATTTCTCGCGGGCGCTGGCTTTGTTGATGGCGTCCAGCGGCAGGGCGACTTCGATCAGTTTTTTGGCGGCGGGCATATCTGGTCCTTTAGGGGTTAGTCGTCAAAGCCGTAATCCTTGAAATTCAGTGTGCGGCTGTTCTCGCTGATGGCGCGTAGGGTGGCGTCGTCGAAGCCTTCGCCGTGCAAGCCCTCGATCTCGACTGTAATTTTGACATCGGCGCCGGGCAGAGACGCCAGCCGCACGATGATCTCATCGGCGATCTGGATGAGGTCGCGCATGGCGCGCTGCGGATCAACTTGCACCGAGCCGTAATAGCGCTTCTTGGGTTTGGGCAGCGCGGCGGGCGGCGGTATTACAAGATCGTCGTCGCCTCGATTGTCTGGCCCAGGCGGGGCGGGTGCGGGTGGTGGATTAATCTCGGCCAACTGCTTCTGCGCAATCTCAGGCTGCACGATCAAAGCCTTGTCGTCGAAGTACAACGTGAAAGACTTGCCCATGGTGAGACCGGTGTATTTGCCGTCTTCGTCCACGCCGGTGGCATAAGCGAAGGCCGGCATGAGTCTGCTAACGCCATCCATGATGCTGGCTTCCAGCACTTTCTGGTCAAAGAAGCGCGGCAGATAACAGTAGTTCGTCAGCCACTCCCAAAGCTTTTTGATGCTCAGGCGCTGCATATCGCGCCAGCCGAGCGGCTCCAGCTCCATCAGCAAGCTGTCCGGCGACATCTTTTGAATCAGCCACTCGTTGCTCTTGAGCTTGCGCGCGGCCCGCTCCAGGAAGGGATGGTCGCCCGACATCCGCTCCTGGCTCAGCGTGACCGGTTTGCACTTGACAGGTTGCAGCGGGACGATCAGCCAGCTGTAGGTCTCTTGCAGGCGCTTGTCCACCGTCTCACTTTCGCGCTTTAAGGCTTCTTCCACCTGCTTGCTCTGCTGCACGTCGAGGTTGAGTGTTTCTCGGTCCGCCTTTATCGATTCCCAAGCCAGGTATTTGCGCTTGCTGTCCGCCCATTCGGCGTTGCGGGCTTCGTCCGGCGCGATGAAGACCAGCATATTGCGATGATGGCGCGGTGAGTTGCCGCGGCTATGCATGATCTCGTTGATATATTGCATCGCCTCGGAGTCGTTCCTATTGTTCCGATGCGTATACTCGGGACTGAGCACGACCACCCGCGCGCTCTGCTCATCGGGGATTTCGGCGCTGCTTTCCGGCAGGAAGTGTACGCTGCCGAGGGCGCGCTTGTCCCATGGCTGAGCCCGCAGACGCTTCCCGGCTTCGTCCATCACTTTATAGTCATCCATGCTTTGCGCGCGGTCCTCAGCCGTGCGCGTGACCGTGGCGCGCGTGTCATACCAATAGCGCGTTCCATCGTTATACAGGTAGGTCAGTTGGTTGCTCATGCGGCGCAAGGCATCGCTAAATACGCTAGCCCTTTCGCCCGGCTGCACCGTCGCCAGGTTAATGCGCACCTCCTCCACGCCACGTACACGCTGCGCGGCGACGGTCGGCGCGCTGCCCAGGAAGATCGCCCGCGCCACACGGCGGCTGGCGGTGAATTTCCCCAGCTGCTTGACCTCTTGATCGATCTGATACGGCTTCGAGCCGGTGCCGTCGATATCCACATCGACGACAGGCGCGAAGTTCTGTGGCAGATAGCGGACCATCTCGGTTTGGACAGTCTTGTTCCAAAGCGGGATCGATCCAGGCATGATCAACAGTGATTGATCGCCATCGATCCACAAGCGGTGAATCACCGATGCCATCATACGTAATACGCCGCGCGTCCGCTGGAAGCGCTCCAACGTCGACCAGTCCTCATACAGCCGCGCGAACAGCTCCGGGTGAATCGGATAGGCTTGCTGCATTTTGCGCCGATAATCACCTTCGGCCGCGTCGCGCGGGTAATCCGTTCGGCTGTCGCCGTACATCCTGCTAAACGCGTTCACCACGGCATCGCGCGCTGGAAAATCGGTGACTTCGGTGAAGAGCCGCCGCCGCACAATCTCGTAACTCTCTTCGGCGCTGACCGGCTTCCAGACCGATTCCAGCCGACCCAGCGTCTGCCGCAATTGCTCCAAAGTGGTGTGACCACCCCCGCCTCCAATCTCGATGTCGCTGGCCGGAATGGACACTAGCAGCAGCGAATCGCTCGAGCGCTTGACTGCCTCCGTCAGTGATTGCATGAAGGCAAGTATCGCTTCAAAGCTGCCGGCTGCCGGCGCTGGCTCAACCTTGTATACGTTCTGAGCCAGCCGCACCAACTCATCGAGGATGATCAGCGCCGGCCCGTGGTCTTCCAGCAGCTTCACTAGCGTATCTGAGCCGGGATTGGTGCCTTGCAGGTCATTCTGCTCCACCAGATCGTAACCTGCCGCGCCGCCCAGCTGATAGGCGATCTCGCCCCAGATTGTGCGAGTGGTGCAATCGGCGTGCTGCCGCGGCTGCGAGACATTGAAGCTCGTGCCGACGATCACCGCGCGATGCGCCTTGAGGTCGTCATCGATGTCGCTAACCAGCTTCCGAATCTCGTCATAGTCGGGCAAGTTGCTGAGCTTGAAGTCGTCGCTAAAGGCGTGATAGAGCGCCAGCATGCTATGCGTCTTGCCGCCGCCGAAATTCGTCTGCAGCTGCACCACCGGGTCGCCGCCGCCACCAGTCAAGCGTTTGATGCCGTTGGCTACCAGATCGCGCAAGCCTTCGGTCATATAGGTGCGGCTGAAGAAGGGGCCGGCCTCACCGTATTCGGGCGCCGCTTCGCCGCTCATCACCGCCGCCAGATCCGCGGCGAATTCCGCTTGCGTAAAACGCCCGCTGCGCACATCGGGATGCGGCTCGATGACCTGCCGCCAGGGCTTCAATGTCGCATCGGTCGTGCGCGGCGAATCAATGGCTCTTGGAGCCTGCCTGGTTACATTCCGCGCGTCGCGTTCAAAGCGGATCCGCAGCAATTCGTTACTCTGACCGCCAGCTGCCTTGGATTCATCGGTTGCGTTGACTGCCTCTAGCAACAACTTTGCAGTATCGGCAATACGTTGCGTCTGTTCGTTTGTGAAAGGTTTCTGGTGCGCCAATTTGTTGCGCGCTTCCCGCATTTCATATGTATAGCGCCGATCTTCTGCGCCTAGATGAGAGGCAAAGGCCTCGTTCCAACTACGAATCATCAAATTAAGCCAGCCCTGCGTATCAATCTCTTCTAGCGCCGTAGCCTCATCTGGCAGGTATATGCTGAAAGACTCACTGAGCAGTTTTCGTTCCATCTCCTTCAGGTAATCGTCGCCATAGGTCGCTTTATATCGCCTGGAAACATACGAACCCAAGCCGTTTTTCAGCAGATCCATGATCTCGCCAACGCGGTCACGATTCGATTTCGCCATGCTGTTTTCCCCCATCCCCTAGCCCCTTGAACTTGCCCCGATTTTGTAGACAGCGCTGTTGTCCAATAGAATCAGGTAAGGAAGGCAGGTAGGAGTGTGATGGTGAAGTATCCAGACGAGTTGAAGCGTGAGGCGCTGAATTTAGCGGCGAAGCCCGGTAGGACGGTGGCCCAGGTGGAGCGCGACTTGGGCATTACGCCGGGACTGATCTACAAGTGGCGGCAGCGGTATCGGGTCGATGAGAATAGCGATGAGCTTAAGCCAAGCGCCGAACGAGAATCCGAGACCGAGATTCGACGCTTGCAAGGCGAGTTGGCGATCGCACGGGAGGAGCGCGACATTTTAAAAAAAGCTATCCAAGTGTTCTCGCAGGAAAGCAAATGGTGAAGTACCAATTCATTCTGGAGCATCGGCAGGAGTTCAGCGTGTCGAGGATGTGCCGCGTGTTGGATGTGAGCAAGAGTGGCTTCTTCGCCTGGTTGAAGCGCGGGAAGAGCCGGCGCGAGCGGGAGGATGCGAGGCTGCTAGCGCGCATCCGGGAAATCTTCGTGGGTAGCGCCCGGACTTATGGCAGTCCGCGTGTCTGGGCGGAATTGTTGGCGAGAGGCTGGCGGGTAAGCCGTAAGCGGGTAGCGCATTTGATGCGGCTTGCCGGCATGTACGCGATTCGCAAACAAGGCTATCGAGGCCGGAAGAAATCGGCAGCGTCGACATCGGCGGCGCCCAATATCCTGCAGCAAGATTTCTCGGCCACGGACATCAACCAGAAGTGGCTGGCGGACATCGCCTACATTGCCACCAAAGAAGGCTGGCTCCATCTCGCTGTGGTCATGGACGCCTTCTCGCGCCGGATTGTCGGCTGGTCTATGAACCGGAGAGCCAACAGCCAGCTGGCGCAAAATGCACTGCTCATGGCAGTGCAGCAGCGTGAATTGCGCGGTCTGCTAATCCATCATAGCGACCGTGGCAGTCAGTACACAGACCAGCGTTACCAGCAGTTGCTGACTGACCGTGGCATACAGCCAAGCATGAGCGACACCGGCAGTTGCTACGACAACGCCATGGCGGAAAGTTTCTTCGCTACTCTGAAGACCGAGTGCGCGAATCACGTCTTTGACACCATCAACGACGCACGGCGCACTATCGCATACTACATAGAGGCATGGTACAACCGCCGCAGACTGCATTCATCGCTGGGCTTTGCCAGCCCTATGCAATTCGAAGAGGCAGAGCATTAGACAAATTCAGCGTCCACCAAAACGGGTCAAGACCACCTTCCCCCAAAATGAGGGAAGGGGAATAACAGTCGATCGCAGTTATTCGCCAAACATATCCGTTGGGGTGGGCCGGCTGCGCTCACTCGCCGCCAGCCGACTGATCTCCGACCAAGAGCTGACCAGCGTGTTGTAGTCCAGCGCATCCTCCGCCCAGCCCTTGCGCTCGCAAATATGATACAGTCGATACGCCAAATCGCGCGCCGCATCGGGTATCTCGGACGGCAGCTTGTTATAAAGCCCGGCCGCGCCCGTTTCGCCGTGATGATTCAAACGCTCGATGAGATGATGCGTCGCTTCCCAGACGGTCGGGCGTTTGTCCTGCCCCGGATCATAGGCGCCCGGATCATACTCGCGCCAATTAATCAGCCGCACTTTACCGCCACCCGACTTGACCACATCGGCCAGCGCCACACTCTCGACCGCCGTGTTCTTCGCTTGCGCCAGCACATTCGCCCGCCCAAAGTCGCCCGCTTGGAAACCGCGCTCCTCGAACCAGCCGACAGCGAAGCGCGTTTCGGGGTCGAGGTGGGCGTCCTGCTCGGCCAGCACTTCGTCCAACGCCGCGTTGATGAGACCGAGGGCAGTGCGCACGGTCAGCGGTGTGCCATCGGCTTCGAGCACGGCGCTGTAACGCGAGTAAATCGCCATGCCCGGCCCGATGGTGGCCTGCGCCAAATCGACCGGCGCGATGCTGCCCGTCTTCATCTCGGCGATGGCGCTGGGCAATTCAGCGCGCAGGGCATCGAGGAAACGCCGGCGTGATGTGGATGAGGCGTCTTCCAGGCGAGGTCGGCAGACGAGCACGATGGATGATGCCAGTGCGTTCGTCTGGATGGCATTCATGCGAGCTCCTCTTTCAGTTCGCATGGGCCATGTACCGACAATACTAAAACCGGACGCTATTAGGCTAATTAGCATCGTCTCCCAACCAGTGCTTGCAGTTTCGATGTTGGAGTCGTCTTGAAGAAATCTAGCGTCCTGTTGCTTGAACGCATAATAAATGGTCGTCGGAAAGTCATGTACAACAGACGTCCTAAGAGCTTGGAAGGCTTGTAGCATGCCTGATTCGAAGAATTCCTTTGCTGCTTGATTACTTCCGTGTCGGTATGCTGAAGCGATCAGTTCTTGCGATTTGGGTACCAGCAAAGTACTGAAAATGTCGGGATAGACGTCTCGGAGGTTCTTGCGCTGCCATACGTAAAGAAAGTCTGAAAGGTCAGCGTATCCGATGTTGTCGTAATAAGGTGGATCGGTCGAAAGTATGCATGCGTTACCATCAACGCCGTCGCATTTGATTGGAGTCCATAACCGCTTGGTGACTTTGGCAGAGCATCAATTACACCGGTAATCCACTTTATGTGTGACATCAGGTTTCCAGCGGAGTCGGACAATGGATTTCCTTCCGCAAAGTCCCACACCATTGGAATAGCCTGTCTTGCGAAGGTGTTTCGAATAGTGTCTCGATTCGACGCCCAGCTGCATATGATGGACCAAAAGTCTGCCCCCTTATCCACAGCAAAAGCCAAATAAACACTGACCGCCTCGCCATAGGCACGCGCTCCAGTGCCAGCGTCGCGCAGTGGTACGCCATCATCCGCCAAACCGGCGCCAAGCGCATCCTGCGTCGCCAGCTCGCGCGCTTCGTGGACGAGGTCGCTGAATGTGGTCAGCGCGGTCAGTTGGCGTGGGGTGAAGAGGTCTGACCAACAATAGAAGCCGTAGCCGCGTCCACTGACCAGGTCGGTGGTATCGCGGTTCATTTCTTGAACGGGTTTCCATTCCGGCACTGCGGATTCCGCGATTTGCGCCTGTTCAGGTGTTGGGCTGTGGTAGTTGCGTCCGCCTTTGCCTTCGGTGACAATCGCAGTTAACTGTGTGCTCATTCGTCCGGCGATGCTTTCGTCTTTGATGTATTGGTCTGGCGCGGTCTCGCCACAAACAAGACATTTGAACTTTGCGCCGCGCCCTACTTTTGGCGGTTTTGGCACTTTGCCTTCACCTTTTCGCACTTCAAATCGAACTTGCTTCGCCTGTGGATCGGGATGGGGCACTAGCCATGCGCGTTTGCCTGTCTTCTTGCTAAGCTCAAAGGTCGTCATCAGTGGCATCGTCGACCGGCAGGCTGGGTTCGGGCAAGTGACCGTGCGCGCCCAGAGCCAGGCGATCACGGTTTCGCCATTGTGCTTGGGATAGAGATGCCCGATCTTCTCAAAGGCCCGCTCGCGCATCCACTCGCCGTAGTAGCGCACATCCGCCGCCAACCCCGCCGCACCTTTCCATTTCGCGTCTCCGGCCGTGCCTGTCTCTCGGTCGCGCGGATTCACAGGCGGCATATTGGCGAAGCGCGGCGGAATCTCGATCATCGCCTTGTTGATCATGACCGCTACCGGGTTGAGGTCACTGGCGTGGGCTTCCAAACCCAGGCGCTGCGCCTCCAGCGGTATGCTGCCGCCGCCGGCAAAAGGATCGAGCAAGGGTGGCGGGTTGCCGTTTGTGGCGATGCGGATCAGTTCACGCGCCTGCCCCATGATCGCCTCGTCGGTGGTTGACTTCCACTGGACCAAACGCTCGATGAAATCGAAGAGGCGCATGCGTGGGCTGTCGTTGCCATCGCGCGCATTCTGGGGGATATTCCGTTTGAAGGGGATGGCACTTTGCCCTCTTAAGCGGCGTTCTCGATTCTTCTCTGTGTGTTCCTTTAGCGCTGCGATTTCTTCGTTTGTGGCGCCATAATTCAGCTTCTTGCAGGCGGCGACAAATGCGGGATTGGCGTTCGGGTCATCGGGATCATCCACTAGCGAGGTGAAGATGACGGCTCGTGTGGTAGCCAGTGGACGGCGCGCCCACCACAGATGCAGCGTCGAGGGGTGGCCGTGGCGGATGGATTTCTCGCGGGCGCTGGCTTTGTTGATGGCGTCCAGCGGCAGGGCGACTTCGATCAGTTTCTTGGCGGCGGGCATATCAATATCCGTTTGTTAAATGTGAACTTCGCTAACTATGCATACAGTGTAAAGACGGGACGCAGTCTTTGTCAGCCCTAATTTCTAGGGTTTCGCGAAAGCGCGCATTCCCTATGTTATAATCTTGTTGGCGAGCCTTAGCGAAAGCGATGCCCGATGGCGACTCAAGAACGCGTATACACAGTGGACGATGTCTGGCGGCTTGAGGTGGCGAACGAGAGTCCGCTGGAGAAATACTATCTCATTGATGGGGAGTTGGGCACAAAGATGTCACCGAATCAGCGGCATGGCGAGACCGCAAACCTGATTGCGCACTACCTGACAGGCTTTGTGCTGGAGCGCGGAATAGGCCGGGTAACGATCGAAGTGGGCTATCATCCGCCAGGCGATCGCGGTACGGTGCTGCTGCCGGATGTGGCATTTGAGGGATTGCCACGCGCTGCCCAGCCCTCTCGTTCGACATATGCGCCCTACATGCCTGATTTAGCGGTGGAGGTCGTCTCGCCCTCGCAGTCGCTGGCGCAAGTCCGCCGCAAAGCCGAAACTTTCTTGCGTCATGGGACAACGTTTGTGTGGCTGATAGACCCGGAGGCGAAAACCGCCGAGGTCTGGCAGCGGGAAACGGAGCAGCGCGAAGTCATTGATTGGGACGGCGAATTAAGTGGCGGTGATATTTTGCCCGGCTTCCGCCTGCCCTTGCGCAAAATCTTCCCCTGACCAGTCGCTTTAATCAGCATGGCGCTGTACTCGCGTCCAGCAGCGTTTGCAGATTCACCTTGACCGCTTCTTCGTAATGCGCCGGCTCCTGAAAAGCGAAGCTCCGCGCATAACGCGGCTCGCTGGCTTTATCGCCATCAACCTCGACCAGCGCCAATATGAACTGGTCGCGGCTGTTGAAAGCAGTGAACAGTTCGTTCTTGGTCAGAGTCACATCGTGAGCGCCTTTCCGCCGTCCCTTGACCTCGATAAAGCGCAGTTTTCCATCCTGGCCGGAGGCGCTCTCAATATCGTAGCCAATGCCTCTCTGGCTGCTGACGTCTACTGGTGTGTTTCCCAGCGTCCGCTCCGCAGCCATGACGGCGCTCATGGCGATCAGCTCGCTCTTGCGCGTATTGATCGCATCCGGGTCGATCTGTCCGCCCTGGAGCAAGCCGATGGGAATAATCAAGGCGCCGCCAGCCACAATCGGACGTGTGGCGCTGATCTGCCGCTCCTGCGCGATCTGCGCCAGTCGCTGCCGCCGCCGCTCTTCCAGCTCATCGGCACGTCGCTGCGCCTGCTGACTATTGAGCCCGCGCGGCGCCTTGCCCGCTTCTTCTTGTACGCGCAACTGTGCCGCCCGCCCATCCCAGTGATTGATCTCCCGGGTGAGGCGCTCCTGAACCGCCCGTTCGGTCTTGTCCAGCCGTTCGTCCCGCGGTTCCCTGATACGCTGCAGATGGCGCGGGATCAGGTGTTCGATGGCATGGTTTACGGCGCGCTTCTCCAGCTGCTCGCCTTTGAGCCAGTCCTGTACCAGCAGCGGCGCGATCATTGCTCTTTCATCCGCGCTCGCCGGGCGATAATCCAGATAGGGCGCTGTACCAGCTTCGTGAATGACATCGGCGCTATCAATCTCGACGAAGTGCACCTCGCGCGATATGATGCTGTGATCGGCTGTACGGCTGGGCACGGCATCCTGGATAGCGCCCTCCAGGTAGAACAAGACACGTAACTCATTACCCGGATCGTTCGGATCCACCAGCATAGCGCCGCGTTTCAAGGTTTCGCGCTCCCGCTTTAACATCAGGCTGATAGTCGCATCGAGCAGCGGATGCCCCGGGCAGACGAAGGCAGCTTCCGGTTTCTTCTCCTGGTGGATTAGGCTTTTGTCGAAGCAAATGCGCGTATACTTGCGCGAGATCGGTCCGATCCCACGTTCTTCAGCGTGATTACGTATGGTGTAAGGCAGGTTGTTGATGGCATAACGCCCGCTCTCGCGTTCATGCAGGGTGCCGCCTAGCTCTTGAAAAGCAGCTTTGAAAAAGGCTGCAATGAAGTGCGGCTGCAGCTTGCGAGCGTTGGCGCGCTCCATTTCAGCGCGCACTTGCTCAACCTTACTCGTGTCCATAATTCCGCTGACAAGCAGGTCATCACGAACGATCTCCTTCACGCGCTCTTGGTCCGTAGCATTGTCGATTGCAATCTTGAGCTTGTCGCGCACTTCTTGCTTGTCGCCGTAACGCACGGCTTCGACCAGCAATTTTCGCAGCGGCGTCTGCCGGAAGAGCTCGCCTATCACATCGAAGACCTGCCCGTTCAGCCTATCCTTTTCTCTTGCTAACTTCTCCAGCAAACGCTGATAGACGGCGCCTTCGCGCGTTTCGCCCGCGACCAGGTTCCATAGATGACATACTTCTTTCTGCCCGATGCGGTGAATGCGCCCGAAGCGCTGCTCCAGCCGGTTAGGATTCCAAGGCAAGTCGTAATTGACCATCAGGTGGGCGCTCTGCAGGTTAATGCCTTCCCCGGCAGCGTCAGTAGCAACCAGGATCTGTACATCGGCATTGTGGCGAAAATCCTCTTCGATTTTGCGGCGCTGATCGCGATGGACGCCGCCATGGATGGTCACGACTCCTTCGGGACGCCCGATCACCGTGTTCAGCTTGACAATCAGATAGTTGAGCGTATCGCGATGTTCAGTAAAGATGACCAGCTTGCGACCTGTGCCGTCCGCATTCTTCATTTCCCGCGTATCTTGCAACAGGTTCAGCAATTGCAGCCACTTGCTGTCCTTGCCACTGCGCAGGACGCGCTGCGCCTGCTGCTCGAGCTCCCGCAAGATGGCGATCTCGTCAGCCAACTGAGCCACTGTTTTGGCGGCGGTTGCATGGTCAACCAGTTCAGCCTCAATCGCTTCTACTTCATCATCCGGCGCGTCATCCAGGTCTTCATCGAGATTGATGTCGTAATTCAGTACCGATGGCCGCAAGACACCTTCCGGGCCTTCCATTTCTTCCTTCAAGCGCGTTTCCAGCTTCTCAAGCCGACGGCGAAGCGAGTGATAGATAGCGGCCGGCGATGAAGCCAAGCGGCGTTGCAAGATCGTCAGGGCGAAGCCTATCGCGCTCTTGCGTCCACCGTGCTCCAGTTTATCGATTCGATTGAACTCGGTGCGTACATACTCGGTGACACTCTCGTAGAGGTCTAGTTCATCTGGCGATAGGTCATAGTTGACCGATGTCGCTCTGCGCTCGGGGAAGAGAGGCGTACCATCAAACTTTAGGAGCCGCTCCTTTATCATGCGTCGCATCAAGTCTGCAACATCGCTGTGACGTCTCCCTGCCGGGGCGCGTCCTTCAAAGCGATCCGGATCCAACAGCTTCATGAACAGGTCAAAGTCGTCATCCTTGCCATTGTGCGGCGTGGCGGTCATTAGTAGCAGATGCCGCGTCAACTGGCCCAGCAGCTTGCCGAGTTTATAGCGCTTGGTCTCCTCCAGCTTGTTGCCGAAGTAGGTCGCGGACATCTTGTGCGCTTCGTCACAGACGACCAGGTCCCAGTCGGTTTGTGCCAATCGGCTCTGAACCTCCTCATTTCGGCTAATTTGATCCAAGCGCACGATCAAGTGATCATTTTCCGAGAATGGGTTGCCGCTGCGTGATTCTTCGATCATGTCGCGTTTGACAATCCTGAAGTCGAGCTGGAATTTGCTACTGAGTTCATCCTGCCATTGCTCGGTCAAATTGCCCGGCGCGCAAATCAAGCAACGCCGTACATCACCACGCACGATCAACTCGCGGATAAGCAGGCCGGCCATGATAGTCTTTCCTGCCCCAGGATCATCCGCAAGCAGAAATCGTAAAGGCTGGCGTGTCAGCATTTCGTCATAGACTGCTGTGATCTGGTGCGGCAGCGGTTCGATAAGCGAGGTATGTACCGCCAACAGTGGGTCGAAGAGATGTCCTAAGTGAATGCGATACGCCTCGGACACCAGGCTCAACAATCGCCCATCCGCGTCAAAAGGCCACAATCTTTCCTCGGGTGGCGTGGAGAGAGCCGCTTCATCCGCCCGATAAAGCACCCTTTCGCCAAGCCCGCCGTCTGCGCGGCGGTAGGCCACGGATACCGAAGTCGGGCCGCTTTGCTCTACAGCAATCAACTCGACGGTTTGATTCGGTACGATGCCGTTGACTCGCATCTTGCGTTTTAGCTGTTCAAGTTTAGTCATGTGCTTGCCTCTGTTTACTCGCAGCAATCTTGACACATGAGGCTACTTGATTAGCAGGCTATCGTTAACCGCCTAATCCGACCGAAGGCTGGGTTACAAAGTCCACGAAATCCGGTGATCATGATGTCGTTAACGTCAGTCATTCCGCTTCCTGTTCCGGTGTCCAATCGTAATTGGCGAAGATATCCCCTTCCCGTACCAGCGCATCGCGCAGCAAGGCTTCGCGAAACTCGGTACGCGTAAAGCTGGGCCGCTCCGCTTTCCGCAAGTAATAGGCCTTATCCAGCTCTACCGACAGGTCCCTATCGATATAGAAGGTGACGGCGTGGCGGTTGTCATCTGATTTGACCGGTGTTGTGGGCTGGGCCTTCAATCTCTTGGATGTGCCCTTAGGCACTCTCGGCTTCTGTGTGGTCATGTTATCTCCTCTCTTGTGCGTTCCTGCACGTATTTCGCCACCAAGAGATACTCAGCCCGGCATTTCCGCAGGGACTCCTCGCGGTGCTTTTTCGATGGTTTGTAGCTGAAGACGGAATAGCCCTGGGTCCGGGCTTCTTCAATGGCGGTATCGCGCCAGCGGAGTTCCGGGGCAACACCACCCGGCATCTCCGCTTTCAGTGCCTCGAGATACGCCTTTTCGTCCGGATAGCCTAAATATGCGACCAGCACCACGCCGATCAGCCCTATTCGGGCATCGTATTCGTCTTCTAGATCGTCGATTTGCTCCATCAGCTTGTCAAAGCGGCGCATATAGGTATGCTGCATCCGCGCTGGCACCAGCAGGCGCCGACACGCCATCAGCGCGTTATCCGAGATCACGCCGAGGTGTGGCGGGCAATCCACCAGAATGTAGTCGTAGCGCTTGCTGATCTTCTTAAAGAGACGTGTCAGCCGCAGTTCGCGGTTCCATACGGGCAATAACTCGATATCCGCCATGTACGTCCGCGTATCGCCCGGTAGCAAATCAAAGTCATCATTGGGGCCTTCAAAATCATACGGTTCTGGTCGCCCTTCTTCGTGATCAGCAAGGTATATTTGCTCTCGTCCGGGCCGGTATAGACCGCTTCATCCAGCCCCACGGCTGCCGAGAGCGATGCCTGGCCGTCGAGGTCACAGACCAGCACCGAGACGCCCTGCGAAGCAAGCGCCGCCGCTAAGTTCACCGTTACGGTCGTCTTGCCTGCACCACCTTTTTGGTTAAAGACTGCAATACCAATGGTCATACGCACCCACTCCCAACGGTATAACAGCATAAAATCTAGCATCATTCTGACAATCAGACAATTTCCAATTGCAGCAATCTTACAGTGCCACACTGTGAAACTATAAAACTGTCGGCTTCTACCAATTCTGAAGCGATCTGGGCAGCCAGTTTCACTGGCACGATCAGCCAAGACAAGGAAAGCTTCGTTTGCCACCGTGGCGATGCATCCCGGTACAGAAGACCCGAGCGCCGCAATCAAATCTCTGTGACGCGCTCTCACGCCATAAACGTACGAATCTGCGATTTTGTGGAGGTGAGGAGATTACTAAAAGAACTCGTAGAGGCGCAAACGAAAGCTTGGCGAGCTGGCGGCAAGCTAATTGCCTGAAAAGGCGACATTCCTACGCACATAACTGGCCGCGCAACTTTGTCGCGTCCAAGTTCAAATCAGAGAAAAATCCGAAATCCGAAGATTCTTTCACCAAAACCAGGCAATTCCTTTACAAATTCGCCCGACTTAGCGCCTCACAAAAGTGTCTGCGCCATCACGTAAACCTTGCTTGGGGCCCTCCTCGGCAGTCATTTGGCCGCTTCAATACAGACCCGCGCCGGCCAGCCTACCAACGCCGACCGGCCCGCACATCGCTGCGCCTGTGGCGCAGAAGCTGCAAAATCAGGGAATGCCCGTACAATAAGAATTACCCACAAGAAGCATTCTATTCAGCACTGTGGTTCATCCGGATATTTTTCCCGTACCCGTTCCGGAACAGCTACTCAGCATCTGTGCTAAATGAGGAGCCTCTGGTCACCCCGGTCTACACCGAACGGGGTAACCTACGATCCCTTGTACCACTATATGCAAACAACCGCCCAGCCAGACGGTTGTTTATTAGCAGTGCTCGACACCCATGCCGTTTTCTGCTAGAGATACAAGGGTAACATAGCATGACAGCCTCAAGATCGCAACCAGATTCTGCGACAGACGACAATACCCAAAACTCGCTCCAACAAGACAATAATCGTCAACACGCCGTAGCCATGTAATTATCGTTCCTAGCTCAGAGGAACCAAATGCTGACCGTTGTCGATTCTCTGTGACCCACTTTACTTGTGAAGACTGCATGTCCAAAAGCACGCCAACTGAATAAGTTGCAGGTTGCCCATCGATCACCCTGTGATGCTTAGGGCACAGCAACATTAGATTCTCGTAGCTCTGAATGCGTTTGCGCGAGTATCCTTCAGGCGCAGGTCGAGGGCCTCTTTTGCTGCGACCATAAATGTGCGCGATTTCGCCTAACGTCACCCGTCCATCCATTCTATTGCCGTCCTGTACAAGAACTTCTGGGCAATCAGGGAAAGCACATTGATTTCCAGACATCGCCCATAGTATATTCTTCACTGGAGCCGGGATTCCGTCACTAGTAATTTGACCCTCTAGCCATTCAAAGCACATTAGTATCTGATTGTAACAGAGATAATCGCGCTCATTCCACTACGATACTGAGTGAAAAGCGCTGGTTTTGCTGCAACAGATGATCTCGCTCAGGTAACGATCGCTAGTTGGATGTAAGATACTCTAGGTGACAGGCACCTACGGATCATTGTCGAATGACACAACTGCAAATCGGCATCATCGGCGCAGGGGCGGCCGGACTGGCAGCCGCCTGGGAGTTCTCTCGCGCCGGGCATAAGGTGACCATCTACGAAGCGGCGGACCGCGTCGGCGGATTGGCGGCCGGCTTCAAAGACGATAATTGGGATTGGACGCTGGAGAAGTTCTATCATCACTGGTTCGCCACCGACCACGAAATTCTGACGCTGGCGGAGGAGATGGGCGTCCGCGACAAGATCATCTTCCCTCGCCCGAAAACGAGTTATTGGCTGGATGGCAAAGCCGTGCGCAGCGAGATCTCGCCATCTGCGCTTTTCCTGCCGCTGCCTTTCACCTCCACATTGCGCATGGCGCTGGCTGGCATGGCGATCAAGTTTGCGCCGAGTTGGGGGCATTTCGAGCGTGTCACAGCCGACGCCTGGATGCGTCGCTGGATGGGCGCGGAAGCCTATGAGAAGTTCTTCAAGCCCCTGCTAATCGGCAAGTTCGCCGAACAATACGACCAGGTGCCGATGTCCTTTATGTGGGCGCGGATCGTCAAACGCACACTCAAGCTCGGCACCTACACCGGCGGCTTTCAAGCCTTTCTCGATGAACTTGCCGGGCAGCTGTGTGGGCGGGGTGTGACGATCAAGTTGGGCGCGCGAGTCGAGCGCATTGACATCCGCGAAGGCAAGCCGGCTACGCTTAGCGGCGGCGACAGGCATAGTTATGATCGAGTCTTGAGCACGACATCGCCGAGTTTGCTCTTGCGCATGGCAGCCGGCCTGGACGAAACACCCTACGGCAAGCAAGTGGCGGCGCTGCGCAGCATCGGCGGGCTCTGCGTAGTCTTGGCGCTGAAGCAGCCGCTCATGCCGGATGACACCTATTGGCTGAATCTGCCCGCGACCACCGCCGACAAGTCGAGGTCGGCCTTTCCCTTCCTGGCGCTGGTTGAGCATACGAATTACATTTCGCGCGAGCACTATGGCGGTGATCACATCATCTATTGCGGCGATTACGCGCCGCCCGATCATGAGTACTTTCAACTCAGCGAGGACGCGTTGCTTGAGCGATTCTTGCCGGCGCTCTCAAAAGTGAATCCCGCCTTTCAGCGCGATTGGATTCGCAAAGCCTGGGTCTGGCGCGCGCCATATGCGCAGCCGGTGCCGGAGTTGAACCACAGTCGTAAGATTCCGGCCTTAAAGACGCCGCTTCCCGGCCTTTACTGGGCGAGCATGTCGCAGGTCTATCCCTGGGACCGGGGCACGAATTACGCTGTCGAGATCGGCAGGCGGGCGGCGCGTCTGGCGCTGAGTGATTGAGACGGCGGGCGCTTGACAATCAGCGTCATTCGGGAGGCGCGGCTGAGGCGGGCAATGTGCGACTGGCACGGATATGCAGTATACTGAGCGTAATAGATCGCGTCCGCGTAGCTGCGTCGTAGCTTGTGGGCGCCGATATACCGAGCAATTTCGCAGGCGGAGCACGGCCGATGGTGCTGCAGACTCCAATTGAGATATTGTATTATTAGCTAATGGCGGTGGACGGACCCACGCCTTGGCTGCCGCAGCTTGCGCCGCCCAAATGATGATAAGAGGCCAACTTAGCGCATGGCAGAAGCGCAGACCAAGACCAGCAATCTCATCGCCGAATTGCGGCGACTTGAGAGCTTGATCGACGAAGTGAATTCCACCTTGGAAGCGCAGCGGGAGTTGCTGCGCAGGCGTCGGCTGGCGATGCCGCCTACTATCATCGACAACCTTGAGAAACTGAAACAAGACTTCAAGCGAGTAGAAGAAAACGTCCTGGCGGAGCAGACTGAACTGCGACAACTGCGCGCCCTGTCAGAAATGTCCACCCGCATCACCAACTCGCTGGATGTCGATACGGTCTTGCAGGAAACTATGGAACTCGTCATCGTGCTTACGCAAGCCGAGCGCGGTTACATCATCCTCAAAAACGAAGAAACCGGCGAATTGGAATTCCGCATCAGCAGCGAGGGCGGACTGATGGGGCGGGGCATGTCCGGCGGCGACAAACCGCAGATCAGCATGTCGGTGGTCAATCAGGTGATCGAAACGGGCGAACCCCTGTTGGCGGATAATGCCTACCAGGATGAACGGCTGGCGAATAATCAGAGCATTATCAATTTTGTATTGCGCTCTGTGCTTTGTGTGCCGCTGAAATATAAGGGGCAACGCACCGGCGTCGTCTACGTTGACAATCGTCTGGTTTCGGGCATCTTCACCCAGCGCGAACTGAACCTCATGCTGGCCTTTGCCAATACTGCCGCCGTCGCCATCGCCAATGCGAGCATGTACACCCGCGCCGAAGAAATCCTGGCGGAAATCACGCGGGTCAAGGAATTAATGGATAATATCTTTTCTTCGGTCGGCAGCGGCATCATCTCCATCGACGCCGATGACCGCATCCATACCTTCAATCGCGCCGCCGGCGAAATCCTCGATGTAATGCCGGAATTGGCGGTCGGCTATGAGGTCAATCGCTTGATGAATAATGCAGCTCTGCAGCTGTCGGATCATTTGGCGCTGGTCAAAGAGAAAGACGTAGACTATTCGCTGGAGGTGAGCGCGGACTTGCCAGGTCGCGGACAGGTTGCGCTGACGCTATCGCTTTCACCGCTGAAAGACAGCAATGACATGACTCAAGGCGTCACGCTGGTGATGGATGATGTCACCCACCTTTACGAACATGAATTGACCATCAGCGCGATGAAACGCATCTTGCCCGAGGGCATGGTCGATCAGATAAACGAAATCGCCAATATCGAGATGGGCGGCTTGAGGCGCGAAGTGACTTGCGTCTTTGCCGACGTTCGCCCCTGGGCCACCCTGCCCGATGTCACCGCCAGTGAAAAGCTGACAATCCTCAACCAATACCAAGCCGTTGCCACAGCCTGCATCCACGAATGCGGCGGCATCATTGACAAATACATGGGCAATGAAGTGATGGCGCTCTTTAATACCCAGCTCAATCCGGAACAGCATCACGCTCAGCAAGCGCTGGAATGCGCCCTGCTGATGCGCGATCGTTTCGTCGATCATTATCAGGAAATGGGGATCGATCCGCAGCCGCACTATTACATAATCGGGATGTTCACCGGCGTGGCGACGCTTGGCAATGTCGGCAGCTTCCGGCGGCGGGAATTCACTGCGCTCGGCCATAGCATCAACACGGCAAAACGTGTGCAAGAGAATTCCAGCCGCGGCAGCATCACCATCCTGCAAGAGACGCTGGATCATATCAAGCACAACCATAGTGGCTCGCGCGCCTACGATGTCCGCTCGCGCGATCCCATCGTTGGCAAGGGACTTTCGCTAGCCAGGCCTGCCTACGAGGTATTTAGAAGCTAATGAGTCAGTCGGTTCAAGCAAGAGGTTTCAGCGCGATCCAAGCCGATGTTCGCGGATTGAAGCAGCGCGCCGATGAAGTCAAGACCTTGCTCGAGCAGCAGCAGACACTGCTGCGCCGGCGTGGCATCAACCTGCCTGCCAATGCCATCGACCGTCTCTGGACGCTGCGCTCCGGCATTGACAAGCTATCGGTCGGCCTGGTTGATACGCATATGCAGCTGCAGCAATTGCGGCGCCTGGCGGAGATAACCGCCCTCATCAACTCGCCGCAGGAAACGGACGAGGTCCTCAACCAGGTGATGGAAACTGTGATCCAGCTGACGCAGGCTGAGCGCGGCTACATCGTCCTGAAGAACCGTGAAACCGGCGAATTGGAATTCCGCGTGGCGCGTGGCTTGAGCGCCGAAGAAACAGCGGCCGGCGGGCGCATCGTCAGTTGGTCCGTCATCAATCTGGTGGTGGAAAGCGGCGAACCGCTGCTGACGGTGAATGCCGGCGCCGATGATCAGTTGAGCCACAGCGAGAGTATTGCGGGTTTTTCCCTATTGAGTATCCTGGCGGTGCCTCTCAAAGCGCGCGATGAAGTCATCGGAGTCGCGTACTGTGATAACCGCATCATGGCGGGGCTCTTCAAGGAAAACGAACTCGGCTTGCTGACCAGCTTCGGGCAGCAAGCGGCGGTCGCCATCGAGAACGCCCGCCTCTTTGAAGACATCCGCGAGCAAATGGCATTGATTGAAGAGATGCAGGTGCGGCTATCGAATATATTCGCCTCAATCGGCTCCGGCGTCATCACCATCAACAACGAAAACTGCGTCATCGTATGTAATGAGGCGGCCGAGGAAATTACCGGCACCAGCAACGAGAATGCCGTTGGTATTTACTTGCGAGAGGTGCTGCCCCATGTGACGGAAGGCTTCTTCGACTACATCGAATTGGTGCGGCGTGAGCAGACCCAGCATATTTGGGCGGAACGCTTCGAGCATCATGGTCGGCAGACTTATTGGCAAGTGGTCGCCAGCCCCCTGCGCGGCGATGATGTGATCAACCACGGCGTCGCCCTGGTAATCGATGACCTGACCGAGCGCAAGGAACAAGAGGAACAGCGGCGTCTGCTCGGCACCTTCATTCCCGAGGCGCTGCTGCAGAATATCGGCTCGATCGCTGACTTGGATACCAGGCCGGCCGAGCACACCATCACGGCAATGTTTGCCGATATTCGCGGCTTCACCGCCTTCAGTGAGAGTCTGCAGCCGGAAGACCTTATGCGCGTTGTCAACCGTTATCTCGGCGCGGCGAGTGACGCCGTCACCGTACACGACGGCATTGTCGATCAGTACCTGGGCGATGCCATCACGGCCTTATGGAATACGCAGCTCAATCATCAGGAAGAACATGCCCTGCGGGCGGTGCGGGCGGCACAGGCCATTGTGCAGGAAGTACATGCCTTACACCAGGTGCTGGCAGTCGATCTTCAACTGCGCTTCGGTATCGGCATCCACACCGGGCACTCTGTCCTGGGCATGGTGGGCGGCGCCAACCGCATCGAATTCGCCGCCTTGGGTGAAGCGCCGGATGTGGGCAAGTTCCTGCAAGAGAATGCCGAGCCCGGCGAGATCATCATCAGCCCCGCGACCTGGCAATTAGTCAAGGAGCATTTTGAAGCTGAACCGATACCAGTCCGCAAGACGCAAGACGGCTACGAAGACTACCATACTATTTATCGGTTAGGCGCGTTGAAATTGGCCAGCAACGGCGCCAATCGCTCGCCGACCTAGGTGGCTGGCGCCTGCTTCAATCATGGGGATTCACAGTGAAGACTCCACAACCCAACCCACTCTTTGCCGTCGGCGTGATTGTCGGCTTGACGCTGGGCGTCGTACTCGGTATAAGCATGGGCAATGTAGTCTATGGTACGCCCCTCGGCGTGATGCTCGGTGTGCTCATCGGCGCTGTCCTGAGTAAATCCGGCGAAGAGCAATAATCTGCTCCAATCCATGTCAGCATGCCGACGCTTTGCCTTCGACCGCAGAGGCATGAAGTGACCACCCCCTGAAATTCTGCTACAATGTTTTCAATGGTTGCCGACGAAAAATCGTCATGCGACACCTGAGAATTCACTGGGAATCTGACAATATCGACCATGCGAATTGAAGCCAAACAGAGCGCGGGAACAGGCCTGCTTAAGCCCCTCGTCATCGCTTTGGCGCTGGCATTCTTTCTGGCTGCCACGGGCTACCAGTCGCTCAGTTCCGGCGTCGGCTATGACCTGATCCTTAGTGTCTTCGCCACGCGCTTTCTGGGCATATTTGTCGAGGCGGCGCCCTTCCTGCTGCTGGGCTCAATCACCTCCGGCTTGATAGAAACCTTCGTCAACGCGGACGACATCTGGCGCTTCATTCCGCGCAACAGGCTGGCGGCGACTATCGCCGGCGCTTTTCTCGGCTTGGCCTTTCCCGTCTGCGAATGCGGCGTCGTGCCCGTGACGCGCCGTCTTTTCAACAAAGGTCTGCCGGTGTCGCTCGGGGTCGCCTTTCTGCTGGGGGCGCCATTTATGAATCCGATCGTATTCGCCAGCACCTATATCGCATTCGGCTTCGGTCCGGTCTTCATCGGTCGCATCGTCGTCACGATTGTGGTCGCTGTTACCGTCGGCTTGGTCATCGGCGGCTTAGCCAAGCCAAACGCTGTGCTCAAGCCACTGGCGCAGGAGCGCGATCATTCTCATGACCATCACGCGCCGCCCACAGGTCGCGGCAAACTGATGCAGGCACTGCAGATCGCCGGCGACGAGTTCTTCGAGATGGGGCGCTTTCTCGTCCTTGGCTCGGCTTTGGCCGCCCTGATGCAAACGCTCGTGCCGCAAGATAGTCTGCTGGCGCTCGGCACGGGTTCGGTGCTTTCCGTGCTCTTCATGCAAGTCCTTGCCTACATTCTCAGTGTCTGCTCCACCGTGGACAGCTTCCTGGCGCTGGCTTTCGTCAATACCTTCACCACCGGCGCCATCGTCAGTTTCCTGAGCTTTGGTCCAATGGTCGACATCAAGAGCACACTGATGTTCACCGGTGTCTTTCGCCGCCGCATCGTGCTCTATCTGATTCTTCTGCCTTTCGTGATGAATCTGCTGGCCGGCGTCTTGCTCAATGTCGCGCTGGGTTATTGATGGGGAAGTTCGCGCCATGATTAAGCGCTCCGCGGGTAACCAACGATGACAGCGATTTGCGACCACAAGAACGATGCCTCCCCGCGTGCTGACCGCATCGCCTGGGCGAAAACGGTCATCCTGCTGGGCATGGGCGTCTACTTCATCGTGCTGATACTGACCGGCAAGCTTAGCATCTATATCAATCTGCGCTTCGCCTGGCTGGCTGTGGTCGGGGCGGTGATTTTTGTGCTGTTGGCTCTTGTCAATCTCTACGGCAGACTGAAACCGGCCGGCGAACACGATCACCAGCACTATCAGATCGGCTGGGACATGCTGCTGATTGTCGCCTTGCCATTGCTGCTGGCGCTAATGATCCCCCCGCGCGCCCTCGGTATTGAAGCGGTGAACGGCGGCATCAGCTTGAATCCGGTCGGCATCGCCGGCGCCTCGGCCTTTCAGCGCAGCTCACTCGATCGCAACGTACTGGACTGGCTGCGCGAATTCGACCGGGCGGCGTCGCCGGCGGAATTCAACGGGACGGCGGCCGATGTCATTGGTTTTGTCTATCGCGAGCCAGATTTCGCCGACGACAGCTTCATGCTCTCGCGCTTTACGATGAGCTGCTGCGTCGCCGATGCCTTTCCTATTGGCATGCCGGTGAGTTCTCCAGCTGCGGGCGAGTATGAGGCGGGCGCCTGGGCGCGCGTAATCGGCGAAATGAAAGCGGCGGATTTCGGCGGCGAGTTCTTGCCTGTGCTCTACGCCTCCAGCCTGGAGACTGTTGATGAACCGCGGCAACCCTATCTCTATCCCTAATCCGTAGGCGACGCCATGAAACTGGACAAACTCGATTTCGCGGTAATCACAATTGTGGTGGTCTGCCTTGCGGCTGTAGCCGCCGCCGCGTATTTGAGCGACCCGTCTAGGCGGCCGGCGCGCGTCGCCTATCTTTATCCGGCGCTAGCGTCAGCGCAGAACGTCTGGTGGGCTGATATTGACAAGCCCGGCGACCATCAGCAATTAACCTTCAGCGAAGGCGGCGTCTTTGACTTCGACTTCAGCCCCGACGGCCGCCGGCTGGCATTCGCCGAACGGTCTTTGAGCGGCAGCGTAACGCTGCGCCTGTCGGATATCCCCAGCGGGAAACTGAGCGATCTGGTCGATTGCGCCGCGCTCAATGCGCACTGCACTGCGCCGGTGTTCAGTCCTAACGGCGAAATGCTGGCCTATCAGCGCGCTGAAGCCTTGGGAGCTAGCTATGGAGTGTCACGCATTTGGCTGGTCAATATGACTACTGCCGGCTATGACACCTTCCCATTGATTGGCGACACGCAGATTGTGGGTCATAGTCCGCTCTGGTCGAGCGATAGTAATACGGTTGCCTTCTATAGCGCAGACTCGGCTCAGCCGGGCATCTTGATTTACGACCTTGTGCCGCGCGGCGACGATGACATTCAGTTGCGATTTATCCCGTCGTCCTACGGCGCGATGGGCACATTGGCGCCAAATGGCCAGCAGGTTGTCTTTCCCGACCTCGTCCGCCGCGATGGACAGTTTTACAGTCACCTGCAAATCGCCAACCTGGCGAACAAGGAGTTTGCCGCCTTTACCGATCCCGATGGACCGACGGATGATGTCGCCGCGCAGTTCAGCCCGGATGGAGCCACCGTCGCCATCGCCCGCCGCTATACCGATGCGCGCTGGACGCCCGGGCATCAAATCTATGTGCGCGACCTGTCAGGTGACTCGGAAGACATGAGGTCGGTCGTGTATGATCCCGATTACAACAGCTCGTATTTCCGCTGGGATGCGTCCGGCGAACGCCTGGCGCTGCAGCGCTTCCCTCTCTATGCCGATGCGTCAAGCGGCGAACCGGCCCGGCCCGAAGTTTGGATTCATGATTTCTCAAGTAACGAGAGCCGCAAGATTATCGAGGACGCCTATCTGCCGCAGTGGGTAGGGGCTTAGCGCCGAACCAGCCTGTGTCGCTTGCCGTGACGGGTTTACAATGGCAGCCGACGCCAGCCGAAACCCGATCACACATGCAGATAGATCACCTCTCGCTGACCAATTTCCGTAATTATGCCCGGCTGGAACTCAGCTTGCCGGCCGACCGTCCTATCGTTCTCTATGGTGATAACGCCCAGGGCAAGACCAGCGCTCTGGAAGCCATCTACTATCTGGCGACTTCAAGCTCGCCTTATACAACTAGCGACCGGCAGTTGATCCACTGGCGCACCGAAGACGATCCGATACCCTTCGCCCGCTTGTCGGCTGAGTTGGGCGGCAAGCCCGACGTCTATGACAAGCTGGATGTCACACTGATGCTGGAGACGAGCAGTGGCGCGCCCCGTTTCAAGAAGTCGGTCAAACACAACAGCATCGAAAAACGCGTCATGGATGTGGTTGGCTTGCTCAATGTCGTGCTCTTCTTGCCGCAGGATTTGTCGCTGGTCGAGGGGGCGCCTGCGGATCGGCGCCGCTTTATGAACGCCACCTTGCGCCAGGTGAATCTGGAATATTTCCTGGCGCTGAACGAATACGAGAAGATCCTGCCGCAGCGCAACGCCCTGCTCAAGCGCATCGCCGAAAAGCGCGCCGGCGCCGTCGAATTGGAATACTGGGACGAACAGCTCGCCAGCAGCGGCGCCGTCATCATCGCCGGCCGGCAGCAATTCCTGCGCGAGCTTGAGATGAAAGCGCGCGATACGCACCATGCCCTCACCGCCGGCAAGGAGCAGCTTAGCTTGAAGTATTTGCCGAGCATCTTGCCGCGAGCCGATGCCGACGGCGGGCAACTTTCCTTCGACTTGCTGGGCTTGGATCTCAATCGGCAATTATCGCCGGACGAGATCAAGCCGCAGTTCCAGGAGAATCTGCTGGCGCGGCGCAAAGAGGCGATCCGGCGCGGTGTCACAATCGCCGGCCCCCACCGTGACGAACTGCGCCTCTTCATCAATGATCGCGACTGCGGCCTGTACGGCAGCCGGGGGCAGGCGCGCACAGCTGTCATGGCGCTGAAATTCGCCGAGCTGGAATGGATGCATGACCAACAGGGCAAGTACCCTCTCTTCTTGCTGGACGAGGTGGTTGCCGAGCTGGATAGCAAACGCCGCCGTTTTCTGCTGGACCGACTCAACGGCGCGGCGCAAACCTTGCTGACGACGACTGAACTTGATATTTTTGACAAGGACTTTTTGGAGTCGGCGCAGTTGTTTCGGGTGGAGAACGGGCAGATCCGCCCGCCCGATAATTGAGTTGGCAGAAATCGGCTGCGCAGAATCACGAATCGGAGCAAAGAGATGACAAAGATCAGCGAATTCAGTACTCCTTTCGCTACCGAGATCAGCGTCGCGCGCAGCTTCTCGGGCGGCCTGCAGCGTGTCTGGGAGGTATGGGCGCAGGCGCGGCATCTCAAGCATTGCTGGGGTCCGGAAGGTTTTGCCACGCCCGTCTGCGAAGTGGACTTCCGCCCGGGCGGCGCCTGATTTTACTGCTTTCAGGACGCTGACGGCAACCGCTATTGCGGCAAGATGATCTATGGCGAAATTGACGAGCCGCGCCGTTTCACCGCTACCGACCTGTTTACCGATGAACACGGCAATCCAAACGAGGAGCTGCCGGAATCCCGGACCAGCTTTGACTTCGCCGAAGTCAATGGCGAGACGATTTTGACCAACCTGACATGTTATGCCTCCGAAGAAGCGCGTGACAAGGTAATCGAGATGGGCGTGGAAGCCGGCGTCAGTTCTACCTTTGCCCGCTTGGACAAATACCTGGCGTCGCTTGGCTGATTCGCGTCAACGCGCGCCATATTCTCGAAATCCTGTTTTGGGGGGAATGGGCTGCTATAGTCAACCGACAGGCCATGTACAGCCACATGATGGCTTACTGCGGACGCCTGCTCCAGCGCTGTGACGGAGACATCCACAGGCAGCGCCGCGCCGACAGGCAATGCCTCGGGCAAGTCGACGGCGCGGAAACCGATAATGGCGCCGGCTCCATTCACCAACGTGACGACCAGGCGAATATCTCTGACGGGCACATCGCTCGCGTTGCGCAGCCAACCCTGCAGGCGGAAACTATTCTCCGAAAATTGCCAGTCGCCATGTACATTTTCAAGCGCCAGTTCAACGTGGGGTGAAGGCGCCAGTCGGGCATTCTCCAGCGAGATAGCCAGCGCAGCTTGCTCCAAGCGCGAATCCGGCACGAGCAGGCGATAGGGCGCGCTGCCGTCCGCCGAAATCCGCCGCTGCTCCAATCTGAACACTTTTGCGCCACTATGCAAGCCGTCGGCGCCGGTGAAGTTGACTCTCAAGCTGATGTCGCTGATGGCCACTTTGGCTCGATTGTACAGATAACCGAAGCAGGTTAGCTGCGGCGAAATCGTCCGGTAGCAGCGTGGCGGTGATATGTCGATTTCGGGCAGCCGCGGTTTGGCCGGCAGCACGGTCGCGGCGAGCTTGGCTTCCATGCTGACGCGTGTGGCCAATTGCGGATCATAGGTGGTCAATGTTAGCTGCGGGAAAAGCGTGGGCGACAAGATAAGTGTTGGCCGGCGCGGTACGCTGCAGGCGATCAAAACGATGATCAGTGCCAGAAAAGAAAGAAAGAGCAACAGTTCAATCCGCATTGCGAAAGCTATTTCTCATTTATCTTTTTGGAGGTTGCCCACTTAAATTATAAGCGCATTTATCCACCAGCGCCAAGAAATGCGCTGCCAGGGAGTGGTAAATTCCAACTACACGATAAATTCGCCAACCAAACAATATAACTCTGTGCCCTCTGTGTCCTCTGTGGCGAAAAAATCTGTGCCGTGTTTGCTAAGTAGACTATATCCGCGATGTTAACCACTCCCCGCTGCCAAAGGGGCGGTATCTGCAACCGACGCCGGCCGAATCATCGGCATGGCCGCTCGATCTCCTCACTTGCCGACGAATTATCGCCCGGCGCGACCAAATAGTCGCCACTGTATCGAACTGACGTTCTAGTATTTGACAAGCGAAAAACGATAAGAAAGGCATGAACGTGACATGGACAACACCAAAAACCTGGTCGAGCGAACCGCTGACATCGCTAGACCTCAATACATACGTACGCGACAATCAGAATCATCTGAAGGACCGCCTGGATAATAGCGCGGGAAATATCGTCAATGGCGCCAAATTCCTCACTACCACTGCGAACGAGTTTGTTGACGTGGACGCTGACAAGCTGTCGCTGACTTTGGCGACGCATGGCGGCGATGTCCTGGTCGGATTTACTGGCACGGTTCAAAGCCAGCATTCCAACGGCGCCACGTATTTTAACGTGGCGGTCGACGATGTGAATTATGTGGCCGATGACGGCATTCTGCGCGATACCGCGGCCAGCTCCAGCGGCGGCAACCGACACGGTCCGATTTCATTCGTGATGCTGGTCTCCGGGCTGAGCGCCGGCAGTCACACCTTCAAACTCCGCTGGAAGACATCGCATAACAACAGCTCCAAAATAGATGTCGTCAGCTTGCATCCGCAATTCTGGGCGAAGGAGATTTAGGCCATGGATATCATCAGCCAGGCAAGCCTGAATGTCACGATGCTGGACGCGGTCGCGCGGGCGGCACTTGGCGCGGCAACCTGCGGCGTCTCGGTTGGCGGACATCAGTCGCGCATACACTTACTGTATTACAACATGCCGGAACAGCAGCGCGCCAGCGATGTGCTCAACCACTTTGGCGCATTGCCCTTATCGGCCACGCCGAGCCGCCTGACCGCAGGTGATACCGACCCGGTTGTCAGCAGTCGCGCTGATATGATCGCGGGGGACAGCGCGCTCGCCTATCTACTAATGCGCGATGATGCGGTCATCGAGCGTGGCCAGGTCGAAGTGATTGACGGTGGAATCGCCTTGAGCCTGAGCGATTTGCGGGCCGGCATTCACGATGTCTTTCTGTATCGGCTGACCGGCAACTTCGCCAGCGGCGCCGCGCGTATAGAGGTCGATACTGCTTAATCGCCGTGTGTATTCGAAGGGATAAGAGAAGAAGGAGGAGTGATGGATTTCGAGCAAGTATTTCAAGTATTGGTGCTCGCGGTGGTGGCGCTGGTCTATTGGTGGTCATATCGGAGCTTCCCGCCCGGCGAGACCGCCAAGCTAATCGAGCGCCTGGGAGAAGTCAGCCAGCGCACCGAGAGTCGGCTGGACGATCTGCTGGTGGAAATCGCGCGGCTGCTCAACGAGCTGCGTACACCGGAAGCCGAGCAGTCGGACGTCTAGGAAGTTCAGTCGTCGTCAACCTTATCGTAGGGGTTGCGGCCGAGCTGGGTGTCTTTGCGGATCTGCTGTTGCCAGGGTTTCCTGGCGACGCCCTGATAACCCAGCTCGCGCAGCCGCTCCAACTCCAGCTGCTCCAGGGTTTCTGCGACAGAAGCGTAGTCTACTTTGGGGATAGTAGTATCGCGCCCCGCCTCATGATAGACATAACCGGCGCCGGCGCACCAATCGCAGTCTACGCTTTCGCCGCTGAAGTCATCCTCGAACCAGCCGAAGCCATCGCAGGAGGCGCAGCGGATAATCCGCCTGGATCGACACATGTTTGGAGTCCTCTATGACCTTCTCAATGCTTCTTCTAGCCCGATTAAAAGGTTGCGCTGCTTCCTCTGACTTGCTACGCCGAGCAGGGCTTTACCTGCGATATTCTGGCATTCTAACGTTTATGATATTATGTCTCCATTGCTATGGACACATCGAACCAGGGCTCGCGCCTGATCGCCTTACTCCTGACCGCATTGACGATCGTCATCTTGATCGTTGTGCAGGCGCATCATTTCCATGACCGTCCCTACCGTCAGGATGAAGCCTGGGTCGTCCATTACGCCATGAGCAACGTCGAACAGAACGGTGCTGTCGCGCATTTTTTGGCTCCGCTCCATTCCTTGTATCCGGAAAATTTCTTCCAGGATGCCTGGGTACTTGCCTTCGGCCATCATGAAAGGATCGTTCGATTCTATTCAACGCTGATCTCCGTATTTGCCCTTGGCGTAATGTATCGTTTGGCGAGTGATCTTTTCGATCGACGGACCGGCTGGTTCGCGCTGGTTCTGCTAGGCACTTACGGCATCTTTTCTTACTACAGTCATGAGGCGCGTCCCTACGCTATGCTGGCGTTTGGCTCAGTCGGCTTTCAGCTGGCGCTATTGCGTTTCATTCGCCTGCCTAACCTGCGGCGCGGACTAGCGACCTTGCTTATCGCTGTCGTAACCGCCTTTGTTCATCCCTTCGTCAGTTTTGTAATTGCCGCGCAACTGATCTGCGTATTGGTCTTCGCGCGCTGGAATCGCGACTTGTATCGGCGTGGAGTCGTACTCTTCGGGTCGCTCGCGCTGATTGTCGGTTATCGCGCATATATAAACTACGTTGCTCGCCAAGGTGTTATCCATTACAACGTGGACTCGAGCTGGGAAGGTTTGCGCGCTCTCTATGATTATTTTCGCTTCAATCCCGAGGCCCTTGGCCTGCTCTTGCTGGCGGGCGGCGTCTTGGCCTGCCTAATGAAGATCTGGACCAAGAGCCCTGCCCCCAGTGCATATTCAGGACTTGATTCGAGGATGCGTCATCGCGCTTACTGGCGTGAAGGCTGGCTGGTCATATCTGCCCTGGCGACGCTCGTTTTGCCGTTGCTGGTCAATAACTATTCACCCAGCTTGACCCCGCGCAATCTGCTCATACTTGCCCCGGCTCTGGTGCTGATTGCAGTGATCGCGCTGCGCCAAATGCCTCAACATATCCAGTTGCTGATTGTGTTCTTCTTCTTTATACCTTTCGTCACGCAGTTTCGCTCTTTTAATGGCAACGCCGGTTATTGGGAACTTTCCGCCTACCTCAACGAGCGGGCTGAAAGGAGCCGCGATCGGATTGTCGTTGTAACGGCGCAACACTGGGAGAGCATCCCCATAAATTATTATCTGCAAGAACGCACTGACCTCGGGCTAACGCCACATGATATTTTCTATGTGAGTGCGACCAACCCGGCGGACGATCCAGTAGCGCCGCCCAGCTTCGACGAAGAGCTTTTTGTCACCGGCTACGGCCCTGACGATTGGGAGCGATTGAGCGCTTACCTCGGCGACAGTGACCGACTCTGGTTGATAAAAGGCAATCCCTCCAGCGGCGGACAAGCGATGCTCAACGCTGTCGACGAAGAATATACGCTCTACAGCGCGGTAGATTTCCCCGGCGAAACCTATTATCGCGACTTGGAAGTGCTGGAATACCGCCGTCAGCCGGGCGACCTCGAGCCACTGTGGCGCTTCGGCGAGGAAATTAATCTGCTCCGCTGGCAGCTCAACGGCGATCACAGTGTTCAGCCCTGCGCGCAGATCTCGGTCGATACCTGGTGGTCAACCAAGGGCGCCTTGGACAAACTCTACAGCTCGACGCTGGTCATCGCCGGCGCCGACGGCCAGGGCGTCGCCAACGCCGACAATGTGCCCGGCGGCCTCTACCTGACCACCATCTGGCAGCCGGGCGAGCTCTACTTTGATGAGCGCAGCCTGACTGTCCCCTGTGACCTGGCGGAGGGAGAGTATCCTCTCCTTCTGGGCATGTACGAAGTGCCCCGCGAAAACGAAACTCTGACGTCCCTGCCGGTCTATACCAATTCTGGCGAACCAACTGGACGGCGATACGAATATCTCACCACGCTGGTAGTGCGGCGTTAGCTTAGGCGCGTGGCATCAGCCGGCGCACAGCGTACCAAGCCACCAAGCCAGTGCCGACAGTTATCAACATGATCGTCCACCAGATGCTCAGCAAGCCGGCGTCCAGCAGCGTGACAAGCACGTAGAGCAAGATCGCCGGCAAGACAATCATGCGCGTTATGCTGATGACCATCGGCAGCCGCGGGCGCTTGATGCCGCGCAGCGCGGCGAAGCTGATAAATCCCAGCGGTTTCGACCAGAGCCCGAGAGCGCTAATACGTATGTAGACCACTCCCGTCTCGATAATGTCTGGCTCGCTGGTGAAAATACCGATCAGCTCGTAGGCGAAAACGAAGACGACAATCCCGCTTGCCGCCATCAAGATCAGCCCATAGCGCAGCGACGTATTGAAGGTCTGCCAAATTCGGTCAAATCGCCGCGCGCCGTTGTTCTGCGCCACTAGAACCAGCGTCGCCACGTCCAGGCCGACCAGCGGAATCCAGATCAACCCGTCAAGCCGGCTGGCAATGGCGTAAGCCGCCACCACCTCGGTCCCGAAGCGGCTGATGAAATAGGTCACGACGAAGCCGCCGATGGATATCGTGCTCATGTCGAGGGCGGGCGGAGCGCCTTGCCGCATAATGTCCAGGGCGCGTCCCAAATCCGGTCGCAGCATGCTCAACCTGAAAGCGGCGAAAAGTGGCGAGCGGGTCGCGCGCCAGCCGAGATAGACGCTGCCGACAAGTTGAACCAGCGCAGTCGCAACGCCAACTCCGGCGATCCCCATAGCCGGCAGACCAAAGCCGCCGTGGATGAACCAGGGATCAAGAAAGATGTTCAGCGCGAAACCCAGCATGAGGAAGTTGCGGAAGGGCCGCGTCTCGCCTTGTGCCGAGAGAGCGGCGTGGAACATGAAGACGAGATTGAAGCAAGTGGTCGCCTGGAAGATCGGTGTGATGTAACTCATATTGAAGTCGACACCCTCGCCAACTACCCCCAGTATCTCGAAGAGACGGGGCGAGACCGCAAGGCCGACAGTTGCCGTCGCCAGGCTGAGCAGCGCCGTAACGATCAAACCTTGCGCGGCCAGGCGAGCCGCCTCTTCGCGGTCCCCGGCGCCCAGCGCATTGCCGATCAAAGCTGATGCGCCTATGCCCAGGCCATTGCCCAAACCGATGATGATAAAATATATCGGGAACGAGAACGCCAGAGCCGCCAATGCCTCTTTGGATATCTCACCGGCGTAGAAGGTATCCACGACCTGAAACAGATTGTTGAAGAGTACGCCAATGCCGACCGGGATACCGATCCGCCGTATCTGCCCGGGAATGCCAGCGCTTGTGAGTGGATTGACTTCGCTCACGGGTGAGTGTAGGGCGACTAATTTGCGCCTTGCTCGGGAGAGTCGTCTCTCAGCAGCTCGAAAAGCTGACGGTAGCCCTCCACATACTTGCGCGGTGAAAAGAACTCGGTGGCGAATGCGCGCGCATTCTCGCCCATGGTTTTTACGTCAAGGCGATAAATCTGCCGCAGCGCCGCCGTCAGGTCGGCTTCGTCGCCGGCTTCTACCAGCAAGCCATTTTCGCCATGTTGAATCATGTCCGGGATGCCGCCAACGCGACTGCCGATGACCGGCGTGCCCAGCAGCATCGCTTCCACCACCACGCGCCCGAGCCCTTCAGAGAGCGACGGCAGGACCATGACTCGGGCGGCGGCGAAATACTGCGCCAGCTCGCTTTGCGAGACCGCGCCACAGAAATGCACCCGTTCGCCGATGCCAAGTTCCTTCGCCTGCTTCTGCAGCGCGGCGCTGTAATCACTATTTTCCGCTTTGCCGACCAAATGCAGCTGCGCGCCGGGCTCATCCAATTCTGCGAAGGCGTTCAGCAAGTGATGCACACCCTTGCGCGGGATCAGCACACCGGCGTAGACGATATCGCCGGCTTTTTCGACCGGGATGCGTCGCTCCGCCCGCCGAAAGACCTCAGTATCGCTGAAGGTCATGAAGCGCGCTTGCGGCAGGCCGGGCGCATAATGCCGCGCGCGCTCCGCCGTCGAAGACGAAATGACCCGCAAAGCATCGGCCCAGCGAAAAGCGTAACGCGCAGCCGCTAGCATCAGCCGGCGATACAAACCGTCGAGCGGAACCTTGCGCTGCAAAAAGAGGTCTTCTTCGAAGTTGTTGTGATTCTCAACTATGAGCCGCGGCCGCGCCCCGAAGATATGGACCAAGCGCTTGACCGCCGCGCCGATCGCGCCTTCGAATGGACTTTGCGCCACAATGATTTCGCCACGGTAGCGCAGCAAGAGAAACGACAGTAGCAGTGGCGCCAGCGTGAAGAATACCAGGTAACGCAGTGGCGCCATCGCCGGCTGCGGCAGAAGGTAAAAGCGCGCCTGCTCATGAAAACGCCGCGGGCGCAGCGAAGTGGAAAAACCGATGACCCTTATTTCGTAGTCGCGCAGCTCCGCCATCAACTGCCACTTGCGCGCGTTTACTGCATCCAGCGGCTCGCTGTAGCGCGCGCTGCTGACCCAGCAGACGGTATTCTTGCTTTGACTCAAGTGGCGCTCTCGATTTCACTGCCGACCCGTGAGCACGAATATACCAGTCTTCGGGAGATTCAAAAGGGCGCGGCTTATTTGCGCGCGCGCCCATCGCTCGTGATGACCTGCGCCTGCGTTTTGGCGGCGGGCGTCTCGTCCAGTCTCAAGACCGTCTCCAGCGCGATTGAAACGCCAGCCATCACCATGCCGCCCAAAATGGCCGTGAGTATGCCGCCCTCTATGACGAGCCGGTCGCCCGCCAGTGAGTCGGTGATCAGCAGCATGACGCCATTGATGACGAATACAAACAAGCCCAGTGATAGAACTACCGCCGGGCAAGTCAGCAGGATGAGCAGCGGCTTGAGCAGGGAATTCACCACACCAAATATCAAGCCGATAGTGAGCAAGGTGACTACATCGTTATTGGCGATTTGGATATTCGGTATCAACATGGCGGCTACCGCGATGGCCACCGCGTTGATGAGGATTCGAATCAGAAACGCGCGCATGTCCGCCTAGACCTTTCATCAGTGCCGGCCCTCACTCACTGTTACGCCAGCCAGCGCCTTCAGGTTGCGCTAACGCCGCCGCCGCGATACCAAGAAGACGATCAGCAGCAGCAGCAATCCGATGACCACAGCGCCGATCGCCAAGGCATCGTCGCGGGTTTCCGGCTCGTCCGCGCTGGACGCTTCGATTTCGGTGATTGTCACCGGCGTCAATGTCGGTTGCGCCGTTGGCTCAACCACCGCTTCTTGAGTCGGCGCATCGGTTTCGGCGGGCGCCAACTCGGTCGGCTGCTCAGTCGGCAGCTCGGTTTCATCAGCCGCAGCCTCGGCTTCCGCGGTGGCCTCGGCATCGAGTGTACTTTCTACCACAGCCGTCAAGCTCGATTCCGCTTCAGCCGTTTCGGTAACGTCCTGCGTCGCTGTCGGTGTAGGCGTATCGGTTGGCGTTGGCGTGTCAGTCGGGACAGGCGTGTCAGTCGGTGTATTTGTCGGCGTTGTTGTGTCAGTCGGAACTGGCGTGTCCGTTGGCGTATCTGTCGGGACAGGCGTGTCCGTTGGCGTGTCAGTCGGAACCGGTGTGTCAGTCGGAACCGGTGTGTCCGTTGGCGTGTCAGTCGGAACCGGTGTGTCCGTTGGCGTATCTGTCGGAACCGGTGTGTCCGTTGGCGTATCTGTCGGGACAGGCGTGTCCGTTGGCGTATCTGTCGGAACCGGTGTGTCCGTTGGCGTATCTGTCGGGACAGGTGTGTCGGTCGGCGTATCAGTAGATGTCGGCGTATCGGTTGGCGTATCGGTTGGGACAGGTGTGTCCGTTGGCGTATCTGTCGGAACCGGTATGTCCGTTGGCGTATCTGTCGGGACAGGCGTGTCCGTTGGCGTATCTGTCGGGACGGGCGTGTCGGTTGGGACAGGAGTGTCCGTTGGCGTATCTGTCGGAACCGGTGTGTCCGTTGGCGTATCTGTCGGGACAGGCGTGTCGGTCGGCGTATCTGTCGGGACGGGCGTGTCGGTCGGCGTATCAGTAGATGTCGGCGTATCGGTCGGCGTGTCAGTCGGAATCGGCGTATCGGTTGGGACAGGCGTAGGCGTGTCCGTTGGCGTATCTGTCGGAACAGGCGTGTCCGTTGGCGTGTCGGTTGGGACAGGCGTATCGGTCGGCGTATCAGTAGATGTCGGCGTGTCGGTTGGTATTGGCGTATCCGTTGGCGTATTAGTAGATGTCGGCGTGTCGGTTGGGACAGGCGTGTCCGTTGGCGTATCAGTTGGAATCGGCGTGTCCGTTGGGACAGACGTATCGGTCGGCGTATCTGTCGGGATCGGCGTATCGGTCGGCGTGTCAGTCGGTATCGGCGTATCGGTCGGCGTGTCAGTTGGCGTATCGGTCGGGATCGGTGTATCGGTTGGGACAGGCGTTTCAGTTGGCGTATCTGTCGGAATCGGCGTATCGGTTGGTACAGGCGTCACCGTTGGTGTATCTGTCGGGATCGGCGTATCGGTTGGGACAGGCGTATCCGTCGGCGTGTCGGTAGGTGTTGGTGTATCGGTTGGGACAGGCGTATCGGTCGGCGTGTCGGTCGGTATCGGCGTGTCAGTTGGCGCATCTGTCGGTATCGGCGTGTCGGTTGGGACAGGCGTGTCAGTTGGCGTATCTGTCGGAACTTGCGTATCGGTCGGAATCGGCGTATTGCTCGGTGTATCAGTCGGAACTTGCGTATCAGTCGGAATCGCTGTGTCCGTCGGTGTATCAGTTGGCGCCGGCGTGTCAGTCGGAACTTGCGTGTTGGTCGGAATAACCGTGTCCGTCGGCGCCGCAGTATCCGTCGGTCTAACAGTCGGAACCGGCGTGTCCGTTGGCGTGTTGGTCGGAACTTGCGTGTCGGTCGGAACGTCTGTGTCCGTCGGCACAGGCGTCGCGGTTGGCGCAGCCGCTGTCGCCGTCATTGCCTCGACCGCTTCTGCCGTCTCAGTCACGTTCAGGTCGGGCGTCACTGTGTGGCTGGGCGTATGCGTTGCCGTGAACGTTGGCGTTGGCGTTTGTGTTTCGGTGGGCGTATCAGTCGGCGTTGCCGTATCCGTCGCAGTTGCTGTATCGGTTGGCAAAGGCGTAAAGGTCGGCGTTGGCGGCAGCTCGATGGAGAAGGGCAGGCGAACCGTGCTTGTCTCGCCCCCTTCATTGGTCACCGAAACCAGCGCTTCATGCTCGCCGTCGCCTAATTCTTCCGCCGGGATGGTAAATGTCTCATCCTGTATACGCTCGGCCGGCCCGCCATCGTACGACACTTCAACGCGGCTAATGTCGGTCTGCCCGCCGGTCTGCACTGAGACCTCCTGCGGACCACTGATCACAGCTTCTACCGCCACCCCGCTCAGCGCCACCGTCGGCGGAAGCGCGGCGACCTCAAAATCGATCGTCTGCACCGTCTCGGCTCCGGCTTCATCCACCGCCCGCACGGCAATGGTATTCCGGCCCGGTGGCAGGTCCGCCGCGTCCAGCGTGAACTCCACCTGGTTGCCCGAGACAATCGCGCCGACATCCGGCTCGATGCTCAGGCTGGCGATTGGCGATTGTCCCAGCGCGGTGATGATGCCGCTGACGGTGTCGCTGACGACAGTCTCTCCCGTCAATCCTTCAATCTCAAGCCGCGGCGGGATTCGCTCTACTTCAAAGGCCCTGTCGACCGTTGTCGTTTGACCGCCGGCATTGGTCGCGCGGATGGTTAGCGTATGCTGCTCAGGCGTCAGCGTAAAGGGATCCAAATCAAAGTCGTAAGGCGCTTGACTGTCGGTCTTGACCAATTCACCATTGACGATGAACTCGACCTGTGTGATTTCGGTCTGCCCGCCGGCATCTACTGAAATGATCTCGGCATCTACGATTTCTTCTTGCGCCGCCTTTTCAAAGTCATCAGAAACGCTTGGCGGCAAAGCGGCAATTTCAAAGTCGGTGCTGAGCTGTCCTACATCGCCTTCGACATCCTCAACAATGATATCCAGCTGATATTCTCCCGGCTGGCGCGACTCGGGCTCGATCGTGTACGTTTCTTCGGTAGAAACAACTTCGCCATCAACCGCGATTTCGATACTATCGATATCCTGATCAGCCCGAATCTCCACCGTAATCTGTGTGTCTTCGCTAAGTGCTTCGTCGAAGATTTCATCGGGCAAGAAGAGCAGCGGAATGGGAATCGGCGCGCGCAATGTGGCGCTGCCCGAGGTCGTTCTGCCGTCGGCAGTCGTAACATCCAGCGTAAAATCATATCTTGCGCCATCAGCCGGGACATCTACGCGCAGGCTGACGATGTACTGGCTGCGGAAGAGGAAGGCCAAATTGCGATAGATATCGCCCAATTCTTCCGGCTCGGGCGAGTTGTAGAATTCCGCGTTGGATTCCGCCGAAATCGCTTCCAGGAAGCGCCGGTCAATGGACCAGCCCAAGCCGATCGAATAGACCGGCACACCGTGAATCGTGGCGGCGCGGATGCTCTCGTCGCGGCTGTGCTCGCTGACATCGCCGTATTCTCCGCCATCACTGAGGATGACGACTGCCTTGCGCGGCAGCGGCGCCTCATTGGCTTTCTCGATGCCTAGCAAGGTGGCGTCATACAGCGCCGTCTTGCCGCCATATGCCAGGCTGTCGATAGCGCTGGTCAGCCGCGCGCGGTCGGTCGTGTAGTCGACGACCAGCCGCACATCGTTGCTGAAAGTGACGATGGCGACGGGGTCGCCCGGGCCCAGCGCTTCCAGATAGCTGCGCGCTGCCGCCTGCGCCTGGGTCAATGGCCGATCAGCCATGCTGCTGCTGGTATCGATCACCAGGACGCTGGCGAAATCCAAATCATCATCTGTCACATTCTCCACACCGCTGACTTCCGCCAAGCCGGCCAGGTCGCCGCCGATCGAGAAGTTCTCCACATCCAGGCCGGAAAGCAATTGCCCGCTGGAATCCAAGACGCTGGCATGGATGGCCACCTGCGACAAATCGGTCGAGCTTACGCCGATGATGTCGAGGCTGATGTCGCTATCTTGTGTAATAACCAAACTTAACGGAAGAAATAAGAGGAGCGCTATAATCGCTCGAAGTAGGCGTCGGTTCAACTCAGGCTCCCAAATTGCTAGGTAGTGACGGTTGCGCCCGTGGCGGACTCCAAGCAAAAATAACAGGCTTTTCTCTTGCCAGCGGAAAACGTGCGAATTATAGGCAAATAAGAGCGGAAATGACAGAGCTAAAGTTAAGTGCCGTTCTCGCTGTCTCTGGCTCGCCCGCGGCTCATTATCGTCGCCGCTAGACGCCGCCGTATCGCGCCTGCGCGGCGACCAGCCAGTGATAAATCGGCGCCAGCTTGGCAAAGCGCTCGAAGCACTCATCGATCAACTGTGCAGACTCAATCGTACTCGGCGGGATATCGCGCGTGCCGGCGTGCAAGTTATTGTATTTCAGCCATTCAGCCCGCGGATGGTCTTTGGCGTAACCGCGCGGCGTCGTCTTGTAATGCAAGCCTCTGACGCTGTAGCCCGTCGCCTCTACTTTTCGCACAGTGTCGACAAGCGCCTCGCCTAGCTCATCATCGACCACCGCCTGACGATAAGCTTCCAGCATCGGCTTGGAGAATCGAAACATGCCCGCCATAATGCCGGCCTCATCCGGCGTGATCTGCATGCCAAAACCCGGATGCCGCATCTTCTTGCCGCTGCCATGCCACCACATCATGGCGATGTTCACCTTGTAAGGCGACTTGTCTTTGCTGAAGCGCGTATCGCGGTTCCAGCGCATCAGCGAGCCGCTGCCATTCGTGCGGGTGTCGACCACAATGTCCGGGTCCAGTGTCAGTAGCCGCGCGCCCAGGGCCGCCACCCATTCCAGCGCCGGCGCCTTGATAACTTCATCGAAACGCGCCTTGTTGGCGGTGAAAAACTCTCGCGTATTATTCTCCCGCAATTCGCGCAGGAAGGCTTGTGTCTCAGCCGGGAAGCCAGGAAATTCGCTCGTATTCACGTCCACATTTCTTGGAAATTACTCGGCGTTTGTATGGCAAACTATTTGTACGCGAATCGGTGTATTGGCGACCTATCAGGTGGCCCGTATCTTGTACCTCGCGCCGTCACCCATCGAAACATCCGCCGATTCTAACAGAGGCTGTCCCGCTGTCAACGCGAGCGACATCCGGGAGAGGTAAATTCCAACTACACGATAAATTCGCCAACCAAACGATATAACTCTGTGTCCTCTGTGGCGAAAAATCTGTGCCGTGTTTGCTAAGTGGACTATATCCGCGATGTTAACCCCTCCCCTTGATTCTGCCTATACAAGCCTACCGCGCTCAGGCACAATGCCACCGCGTAGCAACCCAACTCAAGGACACTTCATGAACTGGATTCGACCAATTCTAGCCCTCGCGCTTATCGCCATCTACGCGTCGACTTTGGCCGCCCAGGATGCCCAAAGCCCGCAAGAACTCTGTGATGCCGCTGCGCCGGCCGAGCAGACCATGATGCAATTCGCGGCAGCGGAAGATGTGCTGCAGCCGGAGGCAGATTATCGCGCCATCCTTTGCGCCAGCGCCGGCGCCATCTACGTTGACCTCTACGAAAGCTTGACGCCACATACGGTCAACAACTTCGTCTTCCTGGCGGGGCAAGGCTATTACGACAGCACCACATTCCATCGCGTCATTCCCGATTTCATGGCGCAAGCCGGCGACCCCACCGGCAGCGGCAGCGGCGGACCCGGCTATCAATTCCAGGACGAGCCGGTCGGCTTCCTCACCTTCGATCGTCCCGGTCTGCTGGCGATGGCCAATGCCGGGCCCGGCACCAACGGCAGCCAATTCTTCATTACCACCGTGCCCACGCCGCATCTCAATCACAAGCATACGATTTTCGGCGATGTACTCGTCGGGCAGGCGCTTGTCGAGGCGATCGACGAGCGCGACCCGGCTACATCGTCCAGCCCGGGCGAGACCCTTCATACCGTGCTCATCATCACCAATCATTCCTTGGTCGATAACAGCGATGTCGTCGCGCTTGAACCGGCGACGCCGGAGCAGGTGGTCGGCGCAATAGAAGCCTTTGCCAGTGGCATGCCGCCGTCACTGCCATTCAACGAGGAAAGTTCCGGGCTATTCAGCACGGAGCAGGTCGCCGAAACAGTCTCGGCTGACTTGCGCGAGGCCTACGCGGAATACGCAGCAAGTTACGGGCATCAGTATCGCTATCGCGTCGAAATCAAAAACGCCGGCTGTGACTCAAACATCTATTTCTCGTCGCTAGGCTACCAAGTGGATGTCTTTGACAGCAGTCTATCAGCGGTGGACGCCTTGCGTGACCCACTTACGCAGCGCTTGCTGGAGAGCCAGGGCTTCACTCTCGATGTCAACACCTACACCAAAGACGCTTCAACCTGTGCCGGTGAGGATGGCTTGCGGGCGATGGCGGTTTACCCCATAGGACGCTTCGTCGTGAATATCGATGTCTTGCTCGGCAAGCGCCTACTGGAGCAGGCGGGTGTCTCGGCTCAAACGGTGCTGGCTGACCTGTCACGGCAGATAGAGCAGGGCTTCGCCGAGATATATCGGCCCGAGATTCGCGACTAGCGAAGGCGCTTCCGCAAACTCGCCAGCGTCCCGTCGCGTTCCGGATGCTGGCAAATCCTCAGCGCTTCGATGAAGAGCGGCGCAACGTCCCGCCGCGCCAATCGCGCCAGCCGCAGCAAGCGTTCACTCAGCTCGTCATCACGAGCCGCCGCCATCATCACCAAGCCGTAGCGCCGCAAGTCCTCGTCCAGCGTTTCGTGGATTAGCGTCTCCAGCCGATCATAGAGCGCCTCGGCGCGCCCTTCGATGACGAAGTTGATGATGCCCATCGACGCCGTCGGCTGGTCCAGCTCTTGATAAAGGTCGATCAGCCCGTCATACAAATGAAGAGGAAAGTCATCGCCCAGGGACTCCAGCGCCTTGCCCGTCAGTTCGCCGCGTCCCGAACGCGCCATCGCCACGCCGTCACGCAGCAGAAACTGAAAAATCGGCAACCGTTGATTCGATGCCGTAAGCACATCAATCGCGGTCATGGCCGGCTCGCAATTGAAGACCGATGTAAAGGGCTCGCCCAGGAAGCGCGTGGCATACAAGCAAGCCAGCGGCGGATCTATCGGCGCCAAGCCCGCCAGCGCGGCCGCCCGCAATTTCTGCGCCACATCGTCCACCGGCTGCAAATAATAGGTCTCGACCCCGAGCTGGTAAATATCGGCATCTTCCGGATGCTCGATATAAACCAGCAGCCGCGTGATGCTCTCGCGCAGCAATCCGGCTTTGTCGCGCTTGCCGTCTTCGTGGAAGCGCAGGCACTTCTCGCGCAAGACCGGTCGATGGCTCTCGTCCAGCGTCGCTCGCACCGCATCAGACTTCAGCGCGCGCAGGCATTCGTCGAGGTATAGCCGGCTGTGCGTCTGCGCCAGCAATCCCAAAGCCAGGTCGCGCCGTTTGTTGGGGACCGAAACAGCGCGCAAATCTCCATATAACTCAGCTTGAGTCGGCATATGGCCCTGCTCGGAGAATCAAGTTTAGGGGCGACAGTCGTGTCGCCCGATGAATATGGTAGATAATCGGCGGGCGAACCACCGGCTCGCCCCTACAGATCTCGCTGATTGCGGGTTCGGAGTCCACCTGTCTCTTTGAATAAATTCGAGAATCTCAGTGAAGACGTCACCCTTGGTGTACTCGGTGGTATAGCAAAAACATCTCTGTGCTCTTTGTGTACTCTGTGGTTAGAGAATCCTGTTGCAGCTCCACTACACATCAACCGCCAATCCCAATCGCTCGGCGCAAGCGCTGATCTCGCTCCAGGTCGCCTCGGGCAAATCGATGCCATTGGCCAGCCGCTCCGTCCGCCGCCGCGCCTCAATCTCGCCCGGATACAAGACTTCGCCTTCCAGCGGATCCGCCTTCACGTACTCAATCAGCGTATCCGCCTGCGCTTGAAAGAGCTCCACCGAACCGAAGCGCGAGATATCTATCATCAGTATCACCGTGCCCCAGCGGTCTTCCAGCGGCGGCTGATTCTCCGAGCGCAGCGATGCCATCAAGCTGAACAAACCCACCATCATCGCCAGCGCGTAGCCCTTGTGGCCGACGTAGGGCAATCCCATCGGACGCAGCGCGCCGCCCTCGCGCAGTTTGGTCGGATCGCTGGTGGGCTGCCAATCGGAATCGACAATCCAGTCGCCGGGCAATTGCTCGCCTTTGTCCACCGCCACCATGACCTTGCCCGCCGCTGAAATCGAGGTGGCGAAATCGAGAATGACCGCGCCATGCGCCGCGCTAGGGAAGCCCATGGCGATCGGATTGGCGCCGATCTTGCGCCCCGTGCCATTCAACGGCACCACCACCGAGCGCGGTCCGCCGAGGCAGCCATCCCATATCATCGAAGCCATGCCAGCCGCCGCGCCCATCTCGGCGTAAGTTCCGATGCGCCCGGTATGCCCCTCGTGATACATCGAGACCAAGCCCACGCCTTGTTCGCGCGCTTTGTCGATGGCGAGCTCGGTGGCCTGCTTGGCGATGACCTGCCCAAAGGTCCAATTGCCGCAGATCTGCGCCATCGACGCGGTCTCCTCGACGATCTCCGGCTCGGCGGTCGGTCGCAGATCGCCTTTCTCAATCGAGCGGACGTAGTGCGGCGTTCGTATCACGCCGTGCGAATCGTGTCCGGCCAGATTGGCGTTGACCAGGTGATCGGCTACAATCTGGGCGTAGTCTGCCCGCGCGTCAGCCGCCGCCAGGATTTGCGCTGTAATCTTGGTCAATTTACTTGCTTGAATAGTCGGCATATTTCATTCCTCTGTATTCGCATTTTTGAATCCATGAATTCTTCAGAAGATTTTTACAGTCTTGTCGCGATATGTAGGGGCGACCTATCAGGTCGTCCGAATTTGCGCGTCATGGTTTCGGTGGACGAGCCAATGGCTCGCCCCTACATATACGTTATTTTGGCGCTAGCCCGCGGGCATGCACGGCGTCCAAAGCCAAACTCTGTGCCCTCTGTGTCCTCTGTGGTTCAATCTTTTTCACCACCTACTAATCCACCCGCAAACTATACTCGTTCCGCTCCCACATGCGCAGGACCTTGCCATCGCCATCCAGCTCAAAACGAGCCGTCTCATTCGACTGCCCGGCCTGCTTCAATGTGAAAACACCCATTTCGTCCGTCGGCTCCAGAATCGTCGGCTCGCCATCGATCCAATCCAGACTCACAAGCTGCAACTGACCCGCGCGTATCACCACCTTCCGCCGATCCCACTCGCTCTCATAAACGCCGACGTAACGCGCCCAATCAGCTTGCGCCGCCGGTTGGTCTTCCGCAGTCGCCTTGATGATCTCCGGCAGCGCCAGCTTGTAGGCCTGCTCAACATAGACATGGGGATCGCCGCCCAGCGCATTCGTCAGAGCGATCACGCCGGCTTTGTGCTCACGGCAGATGGTGAAGGCCGTCAGATAACCGGGATAACCGCCGCCATGCCCGCTGATGACCCAGTCATTTATGCGATGCAAGCCCATGCCCAAGCCGTAGCCGCCCTTCCAGCCCTCGTCCAGCCAATGTACCCGATGCATATCAATCAGCGAATAAGGCGATAGCGCAGCGCCATCAGCCAAGCCGAGATGGAAGCCGGCGTACTTCACCAGGTCGTTCACCGTCGAGGCGAAGTTGGCTGATGCCTCGAAGCCGTTCATCAGCCAGAAGGGCAAGGCGTCGCGCCGGTAGCCGGCCTTCTCGCGCGTATAGCCTGTCGCCAGCATAGGATCATCGGCGCTCGGCAAGGGCCGCGTCTCGCTCATGCCCAGCGGATCCAGCACTTTCTCTTGCAGGTAAGTAGCCCAGGGCTGTCCCGATACTGCCGCGATGATGCCACCTAGCAATGAATAACCCAGATTGCTGTAGGCGAATTTCTCGTAGGGCGGGCGAGTCAGCGCGCGTGACTTGGTGTCGGCGATGAAGTCCTGCCGGGTAGGCGCTTCACACTCCGTCCACATGGGATTATTCGAATCGCGCGGCAGCCCGGCAGTATGAGTCAGCAAGTTGCGTATCGTGATTTGCGGCGCGTCCTGATAACGCAAATCGAACCAATCGAGATGCTGCGAGACCGGATCATCCAGCCCCAATTTGCCGGCATCGCGCAGCTGCAAAATGGCGGTCGCCGTGAAGGTCTTGGTGATGCTTGCGATGCGGAAGCGCGTGTCCAGCGTGACCGGCGTCCCCGCTTCCAGGTCGGCTAGTCCGTAACCCTTGCCCCAGAGCAATTCGCCCTCATAGACGATGCCTATCGCCAAACCCGGCTGATGCCGCTGCCGCAAGCGATTGGCTGCCCAGTCATCCAGCAGGCCGACTGCCGTCGCCAAGTCTGCGTTTTCCCGCAACAGGGGATGTGTCATGCTATTGCCGCCTCGTCGTCTCATGGACAGCAAAGCGCATACTCTAACGCATCGCCGCGTTTGCGTCTATCAGTGTATATGTAAATGTAGGGGCGACCTATCAGGCCGCCCGCTTTACCAAATCCGTTCTCGTTGGGCGACCCACTGGGCCGCCCCTACATCAATCTCCGCGCACTCTGTGCCTCTGTGGTGAAAATACCGTCGTCAACGCCGCTCGGCTAAATCCCTGTCACATCCACAAACCAGCGCTCAAGCGCCGCTTCCATCGCTGCTGCCCGCTGCGGCTGCTGCGCCGCCAGGTCATGCCGCTCAAAGGGATCATCAGCGATATTGAACAACAGCGCCGGCGGTGGCTCAGGCACGGCGCGCGCCGGATAGGGTGCGTCGTAGATGCCGTCAAAATGCTCGGGATAATACTTGATGGCGTGGTCCAGCGCCGTATCGATCGGGCTGACCTGCATCGCCTCGCGTATCTGCGGGCGCGCCAGCTTCCAGTCGCCGTCTCGCATCGCCGCGTTGCAGGTCCCGACCGGCGTATAGCGATTCCACTGCCAGAAGCGCGGCGGATAGACGCCAACGCCTTCACCCCGCAGCATAGCCGCATTATCGACGCCATCAAGCGCGAGGTCAGCCGGCACATCCACGCCGACCATGCCCAGCAAAGTCGGGAACCAATCAGTGAAGTGCGCCATCTCGCTGCTGCGAACGCCGCCGGGCAAGCCATCGGGCCAGCGCATGATTAGCGGTACGCGGATGCCGCCCTCGTAGGTATTGCCTTTGCTGCCATTGAATCCGTAGTTGTAACGGTCCTGCGAAAATCCGTTCCAACTGCCAAAAGCCGGACCATTGTCGCTGGTGAAGATCAGAATCGTGTTGTCGGCAATGCCCAGCTCATCCAGCGTCTCGACGATGCGCCCGATGCCGGCGTCCATCACTTCGATCATCGCGTAGATCAAGCTGACCCCCAGGCTGAAGCCCCGCTCGACGTACTTCCGCGCGATCTCGTCCGGCGCCTCCAAGGGAAAATGCGGCGCATTATAAGCCAGCTGCAGAAAGAAGGGCTCACGCTGATGACGCCCTATGAAATCAATCGCCGCCTCGCTGAAGACATCCGTTAAGTAGCTGTTCTTATCGCCGTATTCGATGCTGCCGTTGCGGTCCAGCCGATAACGATAGTAGGGGTTCCAACCGCCCTGAAAGCCGACAAATTCCTGGAAGCCCCGCGCCCGCGGATGATAGCGCCGGTACAAGGCGCCATTATGCCACTTGCCGATCAGGCCGGTGGCGTATCCTGCCCCGCCCAATACATCCGCCATCGTCGTTTCGTCGAGGCGCAAGCGGTCCAAGCCGCGCGCTTCCAAGGTATCTATGCTGCCGGTACGAAGGGCATAGCGCCCGGTCATCAGCGCAGCCCGTGCCGGAGTACACACCGGCGCCGCCGAATAATGCTGCGTCAAGCAGATGCCCTCGTCCACCAGCGCGTCCAACTGTGGCGTACAAGAAACTTGGTCGTTGAATATGCCAAAATCGCCGTAACCCATGTCATCGGCGATAATCAAGATGATATTTGGCTTGCTCATGTCTGGCCGTTCTGGACTTTTTCTCCAGTGCTGATTTGCGCGGGGAAACCCAAATGGAATACGGTCATAGTCCCGCCGAACATGATGCGATCGCCGTCCCGCAGCATCTTGGCCTTCCCGCCCGTCACCGGTTGATTATTGACCGCAGTGCCATTAATGCTGCCCAGATCATAGATCTTCCACTCGTGCTTTTCCTTCACCAGGAAGGCGTGCGGACGAGAGACAGTCGGGTCCTGCAAGGCGATTTCCCAATTGGAGCTGGGCGTCGAGCGCCCAATGTACATCTCTTCTTTCAGCAGCGCGAAGACCTGCCCCTGCTGCGGACCCCGCGTGATGCGCAGGCTGGCTCGGTCGCCAGCGACTGCCGATACTTTCTCCACGGCGTCAGGCGTCGCGACGTCCGTGGCCGAAAGCAGCTTGAGCACCGAGACGAACAGGTGGACCTCATCGCCGATCGCCAGAGTATTCTCGCCATAGACTTGCACACCGTTGACAAAGGTGCCATTGGCGCTGCCCACATCATCAATCTTGAAGGCGCCGGCGTCGCATGCAAGGACCGCATGCTGCCGCGAAATATGCCCCTCCGCGATCTGAATATCATTCTGCGCCGCACGTCCGATGGACAATTTGTCACCTTCGCATACGGGGTGTTCTCGGGTTTTGCTTGTGTAGGGGTCGAACCAGACTAGCTTGGCTAATGGTGTCCGCTGTTGCTCGTCCATCTCGGCTGTCCTGCTAAACAACTGACTTACTTATATTGTAACATATCCTCGCTTATGTGGGCTGCAATTCGGTCAGTTGCGCGCTTGTCGCTCGCGCAACCGTTCTTCAATATACGCCGGGCAAAGTTCGTTTATAGTGAGACCGTTCTGCTCAAGTTGTCCGCGTTCTTTCGCCCAATCTGTATCTTCGGCGTTATAAATCGGTGCGTAAGGAATACATGCCAGAGCCAGCGCGATGAACTTTCGATCATTGCGATCACAAAAGGAAACTGGATCTGGCAATACTGCGTAGCCAGACTCATCAAACTCTATTTTTACTGGCTCAAAACGCTCCCATAGATTGTTGTACAACTCAAAAAGACTCGAACCAGGAAAATGCCCCATTGAGACATATGTCCAGTACTCGTCGAATACTTTTCCATCCGTATCCACCAGCACTCTTACTTCTCCAGACAAGAACTCCTTTGTCCAGTCTATACATGCTTCGATACATTCTGCTTCTTCAATTGTTTCAACTTCGGAGGCGAGTTTTCCGGCGGTAATCCAGACATTTGTGTCGACCACGATGTTATTCACTCAGGAGCTCCTCGCGGCGACGTCCAATGGCAGCTTTCGCCATCGTGTGCAAGTCCCCGCTTATGTCTCCCAAGAAGTTTTCAGGCCAATTGGAGATTTGACCGAATCTGTCGACTTCGACCTCTGATATCGTGGAGCCGCCATTGCCAGGCTGACAGAAATACATCTTTATGTTCTCGGGCTTGGCAAATTCTGACTCGGACTCCGCAAGGCGCCGTTGCAAGCGCCGCAATATATGCTCGCTGTGACTCTCGACGATTAGCTGCAAGTTGCGCGTCTCCGCAGCATAAAGCAGCAAGTCCGCTAGCGCTGCTTGCGCGTTTGGATGCAGGTGCAATTCGGGTTGTTCTAGCAATACGATTGACCCAATTGGAGCGGAAAAAAGCATCGTAAGCACGGGCAAAACTTGCGACACGCCAAACCCGACGTCTAGGAGACTACTTTCTGCCTCAGCGACAATAACCATGACTTCATAGAATCTGCTTTGAGGCCCTGTCGGTCTAATCTGTAGGTCCTGAATCAGGTCTAGATCCTTAAGCCATTTTGCGACTTGTTCCATTAGGGATCTGTCATCACGTTCCGAGGACACAAGTACCGCGAATGTATCGGATCCATCTGGTTCGACAACTTCCCCTTTTCTCTCGCCAGTCCACGCGTAATACCGCTTGGGATATTGTCGCAAAGGACCGAGATAGCGAATCTTGCCCATCAGGATATCGAAAGCGTGTGCAAACCGAGGCTCGTAAACTCGATTGCCAGCATTGATATCGCCAAGTCGGATGTTCAGCGGGAGCAGGTAACAGTTGCTGGGAGAGTCGGGAACCGTGTCCGGATTGTCTATTTCCGTGATAGATTCTCCGTCTGCGTCTATGAAGGCGTACATGGTTTGAAGCGAATCGGAGTGGACGACGCCGTAACTGTCAGCCCCGCGACGGTCCAGCCGAATTAAGCAGTCGAATTTCACGTTTCCAGACGCGCTGTAGCTCAGATGATCTACAATTACATCATTCTCCCACAGCCAGGAAACTGAATGCTCCAATGTCATAGCGGGACCGGGGCGGGGACGTTCATACGCTCGCAGGAGCTGGAAGACCGATTGGACCGTGGTATCCCATCTAATATTCATTCCTATCGGTTGGTCTTCGTCATGCCCGAAAACCATATCTCGATAACTGCCAAGATCGACATAATCCCGCGGCCCGCCTCCAAAGTTCAGATGAGTGTTCGGGTCACGGCTCGCGACGGTCTGTTTCAACATCAGCAACGACTGCAAAATCGCCGTCTTGCCCGAGCTATTCGCGCCAAAGAGTAGCGTTATCGGCGCCAGTTCAATATCCAGCGCACGCCAACTCTTGAAGTTTTCCAATGCAATCCTGCGGAGCATGGCAGAATCTCCCTCAACCCTGTTTCCCCATTATAACAGATGACAAACTAGAGCAGAGTCTGCGCCTTCTGCGCCTCTGTGGTGAAAAACAAGCGACCCGGCACTCAAGCCTCAATGATCGCTTGTGCATCCACGCCCAGCGCCACCAGCACACCCTCCGCGATCAATCCATCGCCCGAGCGCCGTACTCGCTCCGGCGGCAAACCCATCAACTCCGCCAGGTATTGCGCCGTCCAGGTGTAGCGGCCGTACTGACGAATCTCTGTCAGCCAGCGGCCGCTCGTCACATCATTGTTGATGCCGGTGACCGGCACATCCCGCGCCAGCAGCCACTCGCGCGTATCCCCGGCCAAGCCCGCGACGCTCGTGCCGTTATAAACGAAAATCGGCGCCCTTTCGTTATCGACGCGCGCCTTCATCTCCGCCGGCGATAGCTGCGCCTCCGGATAAAAAGTCCGCATGATCAAGTCGCGTATCGCTATGAAATCGGGGATGAGCACATCCGCGCCCTGTGGTCCCTGCCCCAAGGCGGCGTAAAAATTGTCGATCACGCTGTAGTGGATATTCTCGCGCTTGATATTGCCCATTAGCCGTGCCAGCGCGATGATCTCGTTCAACTCCAGATTTGTGCGATAGTTGCCCTGCAATTCTTGCCAGAGCGGAACAGCCTGCGTGACGAAGTTTACGATGCCGCCGGCGCTCAACACCTCTGCCCGCACGGCATCCAGCACTTGCTGCTGCCGCCTGGCACGGTCGAAGTCGCCGCCTTGCGTGGCGCGCGTCCGGGCATACTGCAGCAAAGTCTCCGCATCCATCCGCTGCATGCCCGGCTGAAAACTGACATGGAGCGTACCATAAAAGGCGTCCGGATAATCCGGGTCGTCGATGAAGTCTTGAACGTGCACCATCACGCCATCCGGCGCCAGCAAATCCACAACCGATGTGAAGACGTCAAAATTGACCAGCAGATACTTTTCCACTCTGATGCCGAAATTCTGAGCGATTGTCTCCATCGCCAAAGCCGGACCGCCACCGCCCGGGTAGGCATCGCTGTCGCCCAGGAAATTCGCCGTATTGATCCGCCCCGGCCCATAACTGGGAATCTCCACCAGCAAGTCCCGCGGCAGCGATAAAACGCCGACCGTTTCGCGCGCCGGATTAATATTCAGCAGCATCATGGTGTCGGTGCGGAAGGGACCCTGTTCCGCGGCCGCGCTGCGCTGATCAATGCCCAGCAGCAGAATATTCACCGCCCTCGGATCGGTAATTCGCGGCAAATCAGGCGTTGCAACTGCTGTGGGCGGCAGATCCGTTGGCGCTGCTGTCGCCTCAACAAGTGGCGCCACGGTCGCCATCGGCGTAGCCTGCGCTGTCGCTACGACGGTCGGTGTTGCAGCGACCACTGGTTTCGCGGCGACGTATGTGGCCAGCGGCGTCAACACCAGCACCGGCGCATTCAGCGGCTCGGCGCCAAGTTCTTCGCCCTCGCATTGGCCCGTGAGGGCGCAGCGCACCGTCACAAGAGGGTCGTCCACGCGGAAGCCAGATGCGTTTAAGTCGATCACGGTCTGCTGCGACAAGCTGAATGTCGTGAACGAGCACAAACTCGTCAGAACGGCTAGCGCGCCCAAACTGAATATCACTGCCAGACAGCCCGATTTGCGCATGACTTGCCGCTCTCCCAACTGCAGTCCAGGCTAAACAGTCGCGAATTATAGCACAGCGAAACATTGCTTATAGAGATGAGCTTACAGCCGCGCGCTTGGAATCTAACGCAAGCTGCGAATGTAGGCAGCCGCATCCGGCACATGCACCGGCAGATGCCGATACATCGGTCGCGGCGGCGTCACCATAATGCTCTCGATCATGCCGCCCAGGTCGCAGCCTTCACGCATTTCAAAGTGCGCGTCGGCCTTCCACGCCGCGTCAGTCAAGCCGGCGATCGCCCGTTCAAGCTGATCACTCGCCCGCCGATATTCGTCAAGCTGTTCCGCCAAGCTGAACTGCGCCCGCTCTTCAATGCCGCCGTAGTGGATCTCGCGGCTCTTGCGCGGATTCTTGACCGCCGCAATCATGAAATGTTCTCGCCCGACCACCCAGTCACGAATCGCCTCTAGCGTGTACTGCTCATAACAAATCAGGTGCGCCAGCAAGTCCTTGAAGGAACATTCCTGATCATTATACAAGCCGTGCCGAATAGTATCGCGGCGCCTCATCTCTTCGTCCGTCAGCTTATCAATCAGCGCCGCAACCGCCTCGTGCTCGACCCTCAGCAGACGCAGCGCTTCTTTTCGTTCGACCGTCGCTCGCATATCACCCCTATTCTCTATTTCACTAGGTAAACCGCTGTATTCAAAGGGGATTATATACCTAAATAGACAGCGGGGATGTGGAAAGCGGTCTATTCGGGGAGTGGTGAAATCTTTGATATGCCCTTTTCTAACCCCATCCCCGGCCCTTCCCCAAAGCATTGGAGAAGGGAGTTTTCCGGCGAGTTTGAGCCAGTGTCGTCTTCATTCTATCTCCTTGAAATCACCACTCCCAAGCCCAACACGATTTGATTTGAGTTGCAAAATCCACTATAATCAGGAAATGGTTGCGCTGACATTCAGGAAGATACTGCAATGGTAACTGAGATAGCGAATGAGACATTGCAACAGCCAGCATACTAGAGTGAAAGGGTAGCTCGTTTGGAAGGCGCATATCCCCATCTGGCGACTAAAGCGGACTTGCAGGCAATGCAAGCCACACTGATTAAGTGGATCGTCGGCACAGGCATCGCGATGATTGCCGCGCTGGAATTTCTTGACAGAATACCGTGAGGGTGGCGGGTGTCCTTATAGGTCGCCCCTACAAGGCTTGTCCGGTACTAACATAAGAGAGTAGCCAGTGTGCCATCGGCTCGGCCTCTACTGCGATTTATGAATATGCCCATGTTGTATGCCGCCGTCTTTGCTGCTATGCGAGCGAGTGTTACTAGTTCGCTATGCGCGTTTACGCGGTGTAGCCCGAAAGTTTCAACAAGCCTGGCGATTACCGTCTCGATGATTTGCCGGTGGTTGCGCACCCAGCGCATGGTCTTGCCAGGCTTGTCTCCTTTGACTTTGCTAGCTCGCGGCGCAATGACTTTGACGCCATATTCCAGACGCCAATGAATGATCCGTCTTTTGCCACTGAATCCGCCATCGGCGAGAAAGGGCAAGCCGCGGTCATGCCCGGCGGTTATCGCCGGACTGAAGGTTTCAGGCGCGGGGATTTGGCGATGTTTGTAGGTTCTGTGCTTGGGCAATGGCGGTTCGATCAGCCGCATATCTCCGTTTCGGCTACTCAACAGCGCTTCCATCATCCAGCGGTCATCAATGTTTGCCAGACCGGTCATCCAGCCGGTGATGACTCCACTATCGCTGGCGCACAGCAACAGTTGCTCGCCGTAATACCAGCCGCCATGATTGCCCCCGCGTCCCTTCTTTCCGCTGAGCCAATGGCGATCATGGCTGATGGCTTGCCCCAGACTACAGTGCGGGACGCGGGGGCAATCCACAACTTCGTATACAGCATCGCTACTGAGTATTTGCCCCAGCTCTTGTTGCAAGCAGACAAAAGCAGCCCACAGATTCCGCACCCGCTGATTAAACTGACTGCGCTTGAGCATCCTCGGAAACCATGACTGACCATGCTTTAGCATATAACGCACTATACCGCGCTCGGATCGCCAGGGCACACCATCACGCCATTGCGCAGCAATCGCAACGGTCAGAACTTCGCTATCACTCATTTGCAGGGCGGGACCAGTGTGCCGCTTCATCCTGACGCACATTTCCCTTTTGTACCAATCGTCTATCACCACGTATAATGTTGTTAAGAAGGTGTCTAAATCCATGAGTAAGTTCCTTATGTGAGAGTTTGGCACTTACTCTAAATTAGCACCTTCTTTCAATCTCTATTGACAAATAGTGACCCAGTACCGGACAAGCCTTACAATATTCCTCTGTGCCCTCTGTGCCTCTGTGGTGACAAAACCTAAAGCTCCACCCGCCCCCCGCAAACACCGACTTCACTCTCGCCCGATCCCCCGCGAACAGACCTTTTGCCTATCCCTCTACCCTATGGTATGCTCATCCTGACTCAGCGGAAGTCTGAGACTTGAAGCGCGACAGGAGCGCCCCTCATGCCCAGCCCCAAGCCATCACCCACCGCGCCCGCGCCACAGCAACGCGACGAAACCGATTCCGATAATCTTACCGAAGCGCAAATTGAATTCCTGGAAGACTTGCGCGCCAGCCTGCTGCAAATGAAGAATGGCGATGTGATGCCCGCGCGCGAAGCCCTGCATCAAATCCGTCTTGAGCTTGAAGCGGAACAAGATGGAAATCGTCCTGACGGATAGATTCAATTCTCTGGTCAAGAAGTTGGGGCGCAAATACGGTCTGATCGCAGATGATGTCGAAGACCTCGTTGACGACCTGGAAGATGGACGGAAACCAGGAGACAGAGTCCAGGGTGTGGGCGGGGCGGAAGTCTACAAAGTGAGATTACGGAATACTTCCGCCCGTTTAAGCAAACGCGATGGTTTTCGGGTTGTGTATCATGTTGGCGAGATGGCGATCACCTTGCTCGTGATTTGCCAAAAGCCCCGATGCGCCGATGTTCAGTCTGTGCGAATACGTCAGTTGATGAATGAGCTTAACCTGGTTTAGTTAATCCAACCCCTCCCGCGCCACAGCAAAAACCGACTTCACCGCCTCCCGATCCCCAGCGAACCTTGAAAGCCGCAAGGCAATTTGATTTGGGTTAGAATTTGCGCTATACTTTTGCATATCATTGTGTCAAACATTTGGGATAATCACGCAATGGCAACCGAGATGGTAATTATACAATTCAGCAGCCAGCAAACTTGAGTGAAAGGGTTGCTCGTTTGGAAGGCGCTTATCCTCACCTGGCATCAAAAGCTGACTTGCAGGCCATGCAAGCCACGCTGATCAAGTGGATCGTCGGCACCGGAATTGGGCTATTTGTCGCGATGATCGCGGCGATGCAATTCTTTGGCGGGATGGCTTAAGTAGATTCTCTCGACGACAAGGATGTGATTTGGCGAATTAACATGACGGGCGACCTGATAGGTCGCCCCTACATTCCTGTGTGGTGAAAAAACGGGCGACTCGCCGAGTCGCCCCTACGAACTAAGAGTTTATCGCCCGCGCGCCAGCAAACACGGACTTCACACCCTCGCGATCGCGCGCGAAGAGCAAGCCCGCCGAGACCTCGAAGGCCAGCTCGTCCGGCACTGAGGTCACCTCGAAGGGGCGCGTCTGCTCGGGCTTCACGTCACGATTCAAGCGATTCAGGGCGAAGCGCTCCCACTGCGCCAGCTCGGCTTCCATGGCTGACTTGGCGGTCGGCTCGGTCTCAGTGGGTGGCGTCAGGTCCGCGCCCACCGGAACCTCACCCCATGCCACGGGCGGCAACTGGAAGTACTCGGCGCGCATTTCGTTGATGCTCAGCAGCGGATAAGCGGCGCGGATTTCGGCCAGGCGAGCTTCGCTATCGGTGGGGCGGATGTCGTCAAATTCGGCGATGAGGTTATCGCCATAGAAAGGCAGCAGTTCAGCGCTGATCTTCTGCGCCAGGCGGACGAGCTTGGGATATAGCGCGCGCTCGATGAATTGGCGCTCGGCGACTTTGGCGTTGGCTTCGGTGGCGTTTTCGCTGATCAAGCCGACGGGTATGCCGAAGATATTGAGGATTTCATCGCGCTGGGCTTTGCGTCCTTGCAGGAAATCGAGGTCGGTGTGGCTCAAGCCGATGTGCTGCCATTCGATATTGCCGCCGCGCAGGAAGGCGGTCCGGCGTTGGGCGCTGCCGTAATTCTTGCGCCATTCGCGTTTGACCCGCTCGAAGTCGGTATCGCTGATGAAGTCGCGGATGCTGACGATGCCGGCCGGCACGCCATTGTCCTGGCCGAAGGTGTTGCGATTCCAGTCGGCCATGTGGCGGTCGCTGAGCACGGCGCAACGGGCGGCTGATATGGGCGAGAGGCCGTAGAAGTCATTGCTTGGGTGCCAGCGGCGGAAGTGCAGGACTTCGATGGCATCGAGGGGGATGTACTGGCCGTCAATCTCGTAGAGGTAGCCGGCGACTACGCGCTTGGCATCCGGCACGATAGTGACGCGGTCGGGGCGCAGGACCCAGATTTCGCCGGGTTGTCCGCTCTGGTCGCCGACCAGGAACCAGTAGGCGTTGCCCTGCAGCTCGAGCGATCCTATTGTCTGCTCAAAGAGCTCGAAGCCGCTGTTGAGCGGGTTGGGATTGCTGAGCAGTTGCTCCAGCGGATGGTTGGCGATGCCGATGCGTTTTTCGTCATCGAGGCGGAAGACGCGCAGGGGAACGAGGGCGCCGGCTTCGGCGATGCGATTGATGGCGATGTAGACCCAGGGCGATTGCTCGTAGACGCTTGCTGAGTTGAAGTCGATGGGCGGGCCGAGCTGATAGCGGTTGTGGGTGGCGACAGATTCGATATGGGGCGCGCGATTGCGCAGTTGATGGCGGCGGCTGCTGAAGAAGTTGCTGAGCCAGTTGAACATAGGCTGCTCCTTTGATTCGCTTTAGGCGCACACTAGCACGGCGCGGCGGTCAAAGGGCGACTATTTGTTTACGTTTCGGGGGATATCCATCCGAATTGGCGCTTGCGAACCGGGCGGCGGAAGTGGCTCAGCAGCCGAGATTCAGCGCCTGGACGACATCGACGACGACAGGCACTTCGCACCAGAGGTTGAGCACATCAATGACGGTCAAGGCGATGCCGATGAAGCAGACGAAGACCAGCACGAAGAAGACAAAGCAGCCCAGAATAAGCCAGGGCGATGTGCCGCCGCTTTCTTCGCGCGCGGCGTAGGGATCGTAATCATAGCCTGGGTGTTGCTGTGGGGGCGGCGCTTGCGGATAGTAGCCGGGTGGCTGCTGCTGTGGCGCGGGCGGCTGCTCAGCATAGGCGGGGTAGGCCGGCTGCTGCTGCGGATATGGATCGGCGACGGGCGGAGCGTATGGGTCAGCTGGCGGCGGCGGCGAGCCCTGGAGGCGGTAATCGCTCGGCGGCGGCGTGTAAGACTGCTGGGGCGCGGGCACGTCGACCGGGGGCATCGGCGCGGGCGTTGGCGGGGGCGGAGCGGGCGGGGCGGCTTCGGGCGCTGCGTGGTAGAACTCTAGGGCTAGCGTTACGGTTTCGCCCAGGCCGATCATGTCGCCATTTTGCAGGGGCGTGACGCCGGAGAGGCGCTTGCCATTGACGAAGGTGCCGTTGGTCGAGCCGAGGTCTTCGATAGTCATGGTATCGCCGGAGCGCATCAGGCGCAGGTGATGACGGCTGGTCTCGCGGTCGTTGAGAACGATATCGTTGGTGATATCGCGGCCCAGCGTAGTGATTTCCTTGCTGATTTCGAAAGCCTGATTGGGCTGCGGACCGCGGCGCACCACCAGGCGAAAGTTGTCGTTTTGCTGCATCATTCCCTCCTCGGTCAGCGAGCTTGTGAAGTCTCGCCTGGCGTCAAGGCATTTGCCGGGATGTCTGCCTCGAGGCGTCGAACAGCGCAATTATTCGCAACGACTCGCTGGACAAACGTAATATGGCATTATACCGCGTTTTGCGATAATTCAAGAACGCGGGTATCGGACGGCGGTAAAGCGCAGCTATGAGGGCAGCCACAAGTCGAGCAGGGTCAAACCGTCCAGCCATTTTCCCTGCGCCACGATTTCCCAGTGCAGATGCGGCCCGCTGCTGCGCCCGCTGTCACCGCTGCTGCCGATGATCTGCCCGGCGGCGACCGGCTGCCCCGCTTGCACGAATAGATCGGAGAAGTGCGCGTAGCCGGAGTAAATGCCGATGCCGTGATCGATCAGCGCGTAATTGCCGCGGATCTCCAGCGGCCCGGCGAAAACCAGCACACCAGCGGCCAACGCGTGTACCGGAGTACCCGGCGGGGCGTTCTGATCCCAGCCGGTATGGCGGGTTTGCCGCGCGCCATTCAAGACGCGAAAGCTGCCGAAGGGCGATGTCAGCGGGGTATCCATGGGCAGCTCGAAGCCGGCCGCGTCCCAGAGCGGTTCGCTGGAATAGCCGGCAGTGAGCTGCGCCAACGCTTCAAATTCGGCTTGCTCGACGGCAGGGTCAACCAGATAGGCGCGGTCGGCCGGGAGATCGAACTCTTGCAGGATGAAATTGGCCTGTTCGACCGGCAAACTGCGCGTGAATGTCACGGTATCGCTTTCGCGCTGGGCAATGACATTCAGGTCATAGGCGCCGGGGCGTGACTCCATGTCCACAGCGAGCAGCGCGTACCAGTCGCGGTCGTCGAACGTGAAGAAGGGCTGCCGCGCGCCGAGGATTTCAAGCTGCGCGCCTTTGATGCCGGCGCCGGTCAAGCGCAGGAGACCGCTGCCGCCTTGCGTCAAGGATGTAAAGTAGTATTCGAGGCGGATGCCTGATCTAAGTTGGAGACTTGACGGCATCGGGCGCGGCGCCGGCTGGAAGGTAGGCGGGAGCTCGCTTTGCGCTGAGAGAGTCAGCGTCAGCAGAATGATAAGAAAGATGAAGAGATAGCGGAATCGGGACATCGGCAGGCGGCATACTCGCTTGAGATTGGGGTCCAAAAGGCTGGATCACGCTGCAAGTATTTTAGCATCGGACGTAAGGGTGAGCGAGGCGTCAGGGACGTCAGCGCAACAAAATACGGGCGACCTAATAGGTCGCTCCTACATTGTTTCTCCTTGCGCGCTCGCCAAACTCTGCGCCTGTCAGTCAATCTGGCCCGTGTGGTTCACGAATCACCTGTCTCGTTCTGCAGCGGAACGCATCTCCGCCAGATGTCGCGCTTCGATGAGATTGTAATCTTGAAAGAAGGGGTTGCTGAATTGCTTTTCGATTAGCGCCAGGGGGAAGGCCAAAATCACGCCGCGCAACTGATCACGGACGTGGTCCCATTCCGTCAGCAAGTCATGCCAGCTTACGCCGGCGCGGTCAGTCCGCCGCAGTTCATAGAGATCCGGAACTGAAGGCTGCCCGAGCAAGTCGACCTGGAAGTCTGTTCCGTCGATAGCGCAATGCAGCGCCTTTATCATGTCAGCTTCAATAGCGGTCAAGTGGATGATCAGATCGCGAATGGTCCAATCGGAGTCGGCGTGGACGGGCAGGTCGGGCGGCAGTTTCTCGACGAATGCCCGCGCCTGCGAACGCCGCGCGTCCAAGCCAGCGATCAAGTCCCGCTTGACCTGCGGCAGATTATTCATCTGTTAATCCTTTGTCCCGCCACACATCTATCATAACGCATAAAACCTCGGAAATGGCGCTATTGCTACGTTTGACTGGGAATCCGCAATAATTGCGCGCCAGGCGAATGCCGCGCAACATGATTTGCCGCAAAGACACAGAAGCGGCTTCAACTTAGTTGCGTGGAAATCAGCGTCGCTAATCCAGCGCTCTCTCCAGCGGGAGTGGTTAACATAGCGGATATAGTCCACTTAGCAAACACGCCACAGATTTTTTCGCCACAGAGGACACAGAGGACACAGAGTTATATTGTTTGGTTGGCGAATTTATCGTGTAGTTGGAATTTACCACTCCCCTCCAACGACCTGACTTCGATATCCGCGCTCAGGTGGTATACTCCTTCGATGAATTATCGAGGCTAGAAAGAGACGATCATGACCGCAGCAGACAACCAACGCATTCTGGATTATTTGCGCGAGCATACCGATGATATGGTCGCTGATTTACGACGACTGATTGAGCTTGAATCGCCGACATCGTACAAACCGGCCGTAGATCTGCTGGGACGTGAGCTGGCGGAAGAGCTGGCGGAGTTGGGCGGCGCGGTGGAGGTGATCCCGAAGGCGGAGGTCGGCGATGTCGTTCGGGCGCGCTGGAATCCGGGAGCGGGCGGCGTGGTCATCCTCAGCCACATGGATACGGTTTGGGATGTGGGCACGGTGGAGGGCAGGCCGACGCGCATCGATGGCGACCGCATCTATGGCGTGGGCTCGATGGATATGAAGGGCGGCATCGTGATTGCGCTGTGGGCGCTGCGAGCTTTGCGCGCGCTGGATTTATTTCCGCAGCAGCCGATCACCTATCTGCTGAACTCGGACGAAGAGACCGGCAGCCGTCACTCTAGCGCTGAGATCGAGGCGGAGGCGCTGGCGCATAACGTGGTTTTTGTCACCGAGCCGCCGCAGGATGGCGCTTACAAGACGCAGCGCAAGGGCGTCAGTCATTATGTCATCACGGCCAAGGGGCGGGCGGCGCATTCTGGCGCCGATCACGCGCGGGGCATCAACGCGATTGAAGAGATGGCGCATCAGGTATTGGCGGTGCAGGCGATGACCAATTACGACATCGGCACAACGGCCAATGTCGGCGTCATCAGCGGCGGGACGCGCCCCAACGTGGTGCCGGCTGAGGCGCGAATCGAGGTCAATGTACGGGCGACCACCCGCGCCAACGCGCAGGCCATCCATGACCAGATCATGGGCTTGAAAGCCCGCCATCCTGAAGCCGAGCTGATCGTCGAAGCCGGGACCGGTGTACCGCCGATGGAACGGACGCCTGAGATTGCGGCGCTATTCAAGCGGGCTCAAGGTTTGGCGGCGGAAATGGGCCTCGCCATCAAAGAGGGCAGCACAGGCGGCGGCTCCGATGGCAATAAGACTGCTGCGCTGGGTGTGCCGACCTTTGACGGCATGGGCATCGTCGGAGATGGCGGTCATGCGATTACGGAATACGGCGAGATTTCGTCGCTGCCGGAGCGGTCGGCGATCATGGCGGCGATGCTGCGCGAAAAGCTTTAGATTTTCTTTCGGCTTGAAACCGCGAAGATAAGAAAGGACAACTGATGACGGAAACGATCGATGGCAAGCCTCTAACAGTCACGATCTTTATGAAACTCGGAATCAGCCTGCGGCAGTTGGACGCGCTTGGCCAGCTGGGGAATGAGACCAAGTATCTGCAAGCCCTCTGCCACCTAGGCATGCGGATCAACCTAGTAAGCTATGCTGGGCGGAGTGAAAAGGATATCGCGCCTCGCTCGCCATACATTCAATTGCTATGCAATAGTATGGGATTGCCCTACCGTTCCTACATGCGTCGCTTACACCAGGTGCACACCATTCCCATTCTTCGCTCTCATGTCATCCGCACAATGAATATACATGGGATGCGGCCCGCGCTCCGCTCTCACTGGGCTTGGGGCACACCAGTCGTTTGCCGCTGCAATTACCTTTGGTCAGCCGGCCTAGAGACGTATCCTGAGACTCTGCCATCCCAGGTGCGGGAAGCATACGATTTTGAGCGGCAAATCTTCTCAGAGACCACGCATATTTCTGCAGGCACCAAATTGATGGCGCAAGAAGTCTTGCGTCGCGCTCCATCCGCTGCGGGCAAGACCACCATAATTCCCAACTACGTCGATTGCGAGCTTTTCCAGCCTTTGGGCAGCGAAAAGCGCTACGATCTGATTTACGTCGGTTATCTGATCCACATTAAGAATCTCGAGGCCACGCTGGAAGCCGTCGAGCGGACCGGCGCGTCTATAGCCATCATCGGTGGCGTTAGAATGGATGTGAATGGCGACCCGATCGAACCGGAAGTTGAAGCGCGGCTGAAAGCGCGTTTCGGCGGCAACGATCGTATTCACTGGCTGGGCATAATGCCTAACGAAGACCTGCCCGCCTATATCAATCAGGCAAAAGCGCTGATCCTCTGTTCTCTTAGCGAAGGATTCGGACGCGTAATTATGGAGGCGATGGCTTGCGGCATACCCGTTATCGGCAGTAATCTTGGCGGACCGAAGAGCTTAATACGCCACGGTGAAACCGGCTACCTCTGCGAAACTGATGCGGACAGCATCGCCCACGCCATCGAGACGGTACTATCGCAGCCTCGGCTGATCGAAAAAATGGGCGTCAATGCCCGCAAATTCGCACTGGATGCATATTCGTTGCCCGCGGTCGCTCGCCAAGAATACGAACTTCTGTTGGATATCGCCCGCCGCAACCCCGTCGAAAGCGCGGTCAAACGAGTCATCCGCTACGCCTTGCGGCCTCGCTAGCAGACATGTCGGCGGAAATGCGATAATGGTGGCGACGTGGCTGCGACGGGCGGATTTTCAGTGACGAGCAGCCGTTGGAGTGGTGAGCGATGCGGATATTGAATTGGAATACGCAGTGGCTGGGACCTCGCAGCCAAAAGGGACGATTCAAGAAAGCGACCGAATTAATCGCGAGCTGCGAGGCGGATGTCATCTGTTTGACCGAAGCCAGGCGCGAGACCATGCCCAGCGGCGGGCAAACGATCAAGAGCGAGCACTCCGGCGCTGGCGCGATAGAAAACCGCGGCGCCCGAAAAGTCGTTCTGTGGAGTCGCTTTGGCTGGCGCAATGTGGACACGCTGGGATCGTCAAGACTTCCCGAGGGACGATTCGTAGGCGCGGAAACGGAAGTTGCCGGACAGACTTGGACGATTATCGGCATGTGCATTCCCTACCATGCCTATCGCAGCAAAGAAAGCTGGGGCGAAAAGCGGCTGAAACTTTGGGAAGGCGCCTGCCGCTATCTGGACGCCTTGCGCGAGGATGTCTTGTCGCCCTTCGGTAATCGCGAACGGATTGTCCTGCTGGGCGATTTCAATTTGCAGATTCCACCGAAAAACTACCCTTGTCCTGATAGCGAGGTTGATCAAAAGCGCCGAGCGACTTTTAGCGACTTTCAACTATCGACGGCAGGCGAAGTTGCCTACCCGAAGTTGGACAAGCGCTTCATAGACCACATCGCTCTATCGTACGATATCATTCACGATCCGCCAGTATTCTTCAGCCGAATACAGGACGACGGCACTGTTCTCAGCGACCACAACGGCGTCTGTATAGATGTCTCGCTTGACTTCTCATACCCTTCTCTGCTGACATGAGGAAAAGACAAAATGAAATACGCCCCATTTGAAATCGAACACTTCTTCCGCCAGCACGAATTCAGCGCGCCTTATGGCATCAGTTCCTCCGATTGTGAGCCGCTGACGCTGGATGAGCTTATGGGCTATGCCAGCCCCGCGCGCCGCGAGCAATTCGAGAAGCTCTGGCTCGGTTATACTGAGAATCAGGGCCATCCGGAGTTGCGCGCCGCCATCGCCAAAATGCACGTGGGCATCGCAGCGGACGATGTTATCGAAGTCGTGCCGGAAGAGGGCATCTTCATAACACTCAACGCGCTGTTGGAGGCGGGCGATCATGTGGTCGCGATTCAGCCTAGTTTCCAGTCGCTGTGGGAAATCGCGCGGGCCAAGGGTTGTGAGCTCAGCTTTTGGCAGCAGCGCCAGAGCGAGAGCGGCTGGCATTTTGATATCGACGAGCTCGAAGCGCTAATCCGCCCCGATACAAAAATGCTCATCGTCAATTTCCCGCATAATCCCAGCGGCGCCCTGCCCTGCCGGGCTGACTTTGAGCGGATGATCGAGCTGGCGCGGGCGCGCAATGTCATCCTCTTCTCCGATGAGATCTACCGCTTCAGCGAGCACGACCCGGCCCTGCGCTTGCCCTCGGCTTGTGAGCTTTATGAGCGAGCTGTCGTGCTTGGCGGCCTCTCGAAATGTTTCGGCTTGCCCGGATTAAGAGTGGGTTGGCTGATCACGCGGGATGCTGAGCTGTCGCGCGAGTTGCAGGAATTGAAGAGTTACACGACGATATGCGCCAGCGGACCAAGCGAGATTCTGGCGCTAATCAGCTTGGAGAACTGGCGCGCCTTGACCCAGCGCACTGTTGACATTGTGAGCCAGAATATCGTCCATTGCCGCGAGTTTTTCGGGCGCTTTGACGGGCTGTTTTGGGCGAGATATCCGCAGGCTGGCACGATCACGTTGGTGGAGCTGCGGGCGGATATGGCAGTGGACAAATTCGCCGAGGCCGCGGTGCAAGAACAAGGGGTCATGGTCTTGCCCGCCAGCGTCATGCTCTTCGAAGGCAACTATTTTCGTCTGGGCTTGGGACGGCGCAGCTTGCCGCATGCGCTGGAGCCGCTGGAGCAGCTCATCAGAGACCGCTTCCGCTAAAGTGGTTGAGCAAGCGCCAAATCCAACAAATTTTGCAAGTGGCAGGCGACGAGATGTTCGACGCCCTTCGTCGCGGTCTCTAGCAGCGACGGACTCCAATGCGCCGGCTTTGATTTGGGAAAGGCAAATTCTACGAAGATAAAAGCATTTCACCACAGCCGCTCGGCGACAGTTCCGTCATTCTGCCTTGGGCTTCCTTAGCCCGGCACAATTATAGCGCGCTGCCCCTTAGACAGAATCACTGCCCGCCAAAACGGGGCAAGTTCAACTTCAGGAGCATCCTCACAAGGAGGGAAGGGGAGCGCAAGTAGCGGCGATGGGATGTCTGAAGCGCCTTGGCATGATAACCGGCAGCGGGCATCTCAGACCGCAAAATGATGACGAAAAAGCCCCTCCCGCTTAACAGGGGAGAGGCTTGGGATGGGGGGAAACGAGGGGCATGTCCGCGGTTTTCACCGCTTCCGCCCACTCAAGTGGATTTACGAGTCGTTATGACTCAGTGATCAAAATCACATCCCTCCCAGTTAGTTCCCGATGAATAGGTTCCGCCCTGATTCTCGCACACTTCCCTGAAGTTTGAACCGCCCGTTCTTGCCGCGCCACCGCCGCCACCGCCGTCGCCACCGCCGCCACCGCCGTCGTCATTGCTGTCAGAGGCGTGGGCCTTGCGCCAGTTGGCATCGATATAATAGGCTTGCAGGTAAGGCGCGCCGTTTTCGGGCACAATGCACTGATAGTCTGTCACTGCGGATCCGACGCCTTCATCGGCTACCGGCAGGCTCAAGCCCGAGTCCTGGTAGGCTTGGCGCTTGATCCATTGCCCGTTCCCGTAAGGTCCGCAGCCATCGTCATTAGATGGCGCGGTCTGCCGCGCTTCCGCTGATGGCGCGGGAAGGTTACTTAGCGCCACTGCGCCACCGAAAGAATTATCAATGCTCGTGGTGACAGCCACAATCTCGAAAGTCTCCGGATGGTATAGCGCCAGGAATACGTTCCCGTTCGGCATTCCCTTAGAGCCCGGTACGCATAACACATCGGAGCTTATGCCCTTCAGACGGGCGGTATCACAACTGCCGCTGATCCGCTCCTCGTCATAGGCAATGTCGTGGCTGGCTATCAATTCTTCGATAAAGCACCCCGTTTCAAGATCGGACATGTGGATCGGCTCGTCGCCATTGTCCACACGCTCGGTGGGGAAATTGGCGACGCCCGCTATGTTGAGCCGGCCTTCGCCGTAACCATTCTTGTAGCGAAGCCAATTCAGATCGTAAGTGGCGAATTCAAGCGCCACAATAGGAATCGCTAGCGCGCAACTTACACTGCTCACGGCATCGGGCTGGGCGGAAGCCAGCGGCTGACACAGCGCCAGCATCAACAGTAACAGCATTGCTTTCTTCATGAGAGTCGCTCTTTTGCGAACCGATAATCAATCCCGGTTAGAATATCATATCAAGCGCTCGCTGAAAGACGAGGGAGATGTTCGGTGGGCTGCCGTTGGGAGGCAGTAGGTCAACCGGCGACAATCGCTTGCGCCTGCGCGGCAAAGCGATCGATCACGTCGTCAATGGCGAATGGTGACTGGTGATACAAGAAGGTATGCACCGTGTTGTTGAAATTCTTGTGCCAGTGCTTGGGGATGGCGGCTTTGCCGTAGACGGCGCCCCAGATGCTGCCGGCGGTGGCGGCGGTGCAGTCGTTGTCCAAGCCCATGGCGACCGTCTCGCCGATGACTTTGGTATAGTCATCGCCGCCGATGGTCAGCCCCCAAATCGTCAAGACCGTATTGTTGATGGCATGGACTTTGTGCATGCCCGGATAACGCTCATCGACGGCTGCGCGGGCCTCGCGATAATTCTTAATGGCCGGCGCTTCAGCCAGCGCCCACTCTACTTCGCGCGCCAGAGTGCAATCGGCTGGGATTTCTTCCAGACCGATGCGCAGCGCTTCGATCGGATCGTCAACGGCGAAAGCGGCGGAGATGACGGCGGAGAAATACATGGCGCCGTAGATGCCGTTGCGCCGGTGGCTGACATAGGCGTCGCGATGGGCGAATTCGGCCGCTTTTTCGGGGTAGCCGGGGGCGGCGTAACCCCAAGGGTCGGAGCGGATATCGGCGCCGATATACTGTACGCAGGGATTATCGACATTAGCCGCTTGCATAGCCGGGACACCCTGACGCAGGTTTTCCAGCGCGATGCCTTCGGCGGTGAAGGCGAAAGGCAGGTACTTGACCCAAGCCGCGCCGACATCGTCGGTGGTGAAGTCAGGACCGTACTCTTCCAGGATCACCAAGCCGAGTTGGGTGTAGCAGATGTCGTCGTCAGTGGGTACGCCGTCCATCTTGGCGGCTGTGAAATCTTCGCGCAGGCTGGTCTGATACTTGCGATCGTGCGGCTGCTCCGCTTCACTCCAATAATCCACCAGCGGGTATTCATCACCTAGATACGCCGCCCAGCGTTCCATCCGCCCAACATCCCAGCCTTCGACGATCGAGCCGAGTGTACAGCCGGCGCAACGCCCGATCAGCGCGCCTTCGAGCCGCTCCCTGAAATCTGCCGGGATTGCCGACCAGAGACGACGTTCGCCGGCCGGGCGCAATGCCTGAATCGCGCTGAGATCATCGGGTTCGGCTTGCATCAGGGCCGCGTCATCGGGCAGGGCGATCAACTCGGCGAGTTTTTGCTGGAGCGTCGCTTCGATCTCGGCTACTTTCTCGGCGACGCCTTGCGCGCCGTATTCGGTTTTCATCATGGCGTAACGGTTGATGGTCTGATCCCAATCGGGCAGAGAGTCGGGGTAGCTGAATAATTTCATCATGGGCTCCGGATTTGCTTTTTCATTTCAACTATATTTGAAAACTTCATGGATTGTAATTGAATGGGCGGGCAGGCGCTATGAATTGGCTTCAGGGTAGAGGTTAACATCGCGGATATGGCCTTTTCTAACCCCATCCCCGGCCCTTCCCCAAAGCATTGGAGAAGGGAGTTTTCCGGCGAGTTTGAGCCAGTGTCGTCTTTATTCTATATCCTTGGAATTTACCACTCCCGCTTCAGACGGGTTGGGCGCGGGCTTCGGGCGACTCACAAAGACGCCGCTACATTTTCGCGTTTTTGCGGAAGCCGCTAGTTGATGCGGAAGAGTTCCCGCGCGTTTTCGCCCAGGATCTTGCGCATGTCTTCAGCGCTGCAATCAAGGGCGCGGACGTATTGCATGATGGCGTCGATCGTCACCCAGGGGTGGTCGCTGCCGAACAAGAGCCGATCCGCGCCGGCGAAGCGATAAGCATAATCTATCGCCAGCTGATCGGGCGAGACCAGGTCGAAGTAAACCCGCCGGTAAGTCTCGCGCGGGGATTGCTTGATGTGATCGCGGCCGCGGCGCTTGACTTCGGTTTGTTCGACCACGCGCCCCATGACATAAGGCAGGACGCCGCCGACGTGCGGATGCGCCACCTTGAGCGCGGGATGCCGTTCCATCACGCCGCCGAGTATCAGGCGCAGCATGGCGATTGAGGTATCGACCATGAAGCCCAGCATGGGAATCATGCTGTGGTCGCTGATGGCATCGCCCCAGATCGGCACGGTCGGATGCAAGACCAGCGGAATGCCAAGCGCCGCGACCCGCGCGTAAAAGGACTCGAAGCGTTGGTCATCGACCTGTACTCCGTTGATATGCGAGGGCAGGAAGACACCGCGCAAGTTCAAGTCGAGCACGGCGCGTTCCAGCTCGGCGATGGCGGCGGACACATCATTGAGCGGCAGCGAGGCGATGCCGATGAAGCGATCGCGATGCTCTTGGCAGAGGGCGGCGATGGCATCGTTGCAGATGCGCGCGCCTTCGACCGCAAGCTCCGGAACCAACATATCCGGTGTAGGGATATTGACGCTGATGACGCTCATATCGACGCCGGCCCGGTCCATATCGGCCAGCTTGCGCGCAGGACTGTAGTCGTCAAGGTCCAGACGAAAGCGCTGCACACCGTTGTAGTCGATAAAATAGACGCCGTCGCCGCCTGTCGTACACAGCGAATTTGTGTTTCGCGTCAGCAGTTCGGCATAGGCGCGCGGGAAGATGTGGCTTTGGCAGTCGACAATGAAAGTCATTACGCGCTCCCGAAGACAGACTGATAGCGTTCGCCCCCGGCGATGGGCACGAAGGCGCCGATGGTCAGCGATTCGATGGCGGCGTCAATGGTGGCCAGCACTTTGAGATTCTCGCGTCCGCTGAAGTGAGGCTCGGACCCGCCGCTTAACCAGTCATGCCAGCGGTCAAAGAACACTGACCAGGGCTGCGTCGGCGGACGTCCGCGGTCGAGGTCAATCACTTCAAAGGCGGCGCCGCGCTGGGCAAATTCGTAAGTCATTTCATTCTTGGACATGTGCAGACCGCGGCAGCGCAGCGCGCCATTGGACCCTTCCAGCCGCAGCTCATAGCAATCGGATTGGGTCGAGTAACCGGCATGATAAACCATGTGTTGGCCGCCGGTGAAACGGAAGAGGCCATTGATCATGCAGGCGCTGTCGTAAACTGACCAACTGGGCAAGAAGCCATCGCAGATCACGGCAGAGGGCACGAGCTCGGGCAGGACAGCGAAGAGGCAGTCCAGGTGGTGGCAGGTCATTTCCCAGAGTACGGGCTGCTCAAAGCCGGCCAGGTTGCGCGCTTGATGACGTGGCTTGGCGTTAAAGAAATAGATTTGTTCGATATCCCCCAGCGCGCCGGAAGCGACAAATTCGGCGGCAGTCAGATAGTGGCGGAAGTAGCGCATCTGCTGGCCGACAGCGAGCTTGATATCGCGCTCAGCTGCCAGTGCCACCAAGGCTTGCGAGTGGGTGAAATTATTGGTGAGCGGCTTGGCGACCAATGGCGACACACCGGCTCGCAGGGCGGCATCGGTCTGCTGATAGTGCCATTCCGAGGGCGTATTGATCAGCGCGACATCCGCTTCCGTTTCGCGCAGGGCGCGCTCCAGGTCGGTGAAACGGGCAGCTTCTGGCACGGACGCCGCCGCCAGCGCATCTTCGTTGACATCGACCACGGCGACAAGTTCGTGCCAGTGCTTTTCAGCCAGCAGGCGCAGCATAGAGCGGCTGATGCCACCCATGCCAACGATAATAGAGCGAGTCTTTTCGGGCACTTCGTCCTCCTAATCGGGAGTTAAAGGTATTGTGGGTTTGTTGAGCAGAGCGGGTATGCAACTTATTTCTTACCGCAAAAGCATAGAGTATTCCTTTTCTCAAAAATAAACGCGACACAGGACTCAAGAACGGCAATTGAACCCGATAGCAATTCTGAAATCTTGAATGGAATGTGGCGGCCGTTCAGGAGAGGATAATCCGCTACTTCACCTGCCTCGCGCGTCTTATGGGATCCGGCAGAATCTCGTAGCCTGCTGCCAAGATCGCATCAACCGCAGCTTCGAGCGCCTTCAAGGATTCTCCTTCCACGGCCGCGATGTCTTCTGGTTCGGAAAAGGGGCGCCACCAATCGATGATGATTCTGTCGCCGAAATACTGTGGCGGGAAAAAACTTTTCTCCGTCTTGGTCGCCCAGTTTACCGATCCTGACCAACGAGCCTCGATATGCTCCAGCTCTCTGGTGGCTTGGATTACAGCCAGTCGCCTAAGATTGTCTGAGTCCGGCGCTTCGCTCATGTCGAAATAGCCCTCTACTTGACGATGAAGCGTTCCATCGCCGTCAGCCCAGACGTCGTGCAATCGAATATGTTCATTCATCTGTTCTTGACTCTCGTCCACCGGACTTCAGCGTCGGAGGGTTGAACCAGCCTTCTATGCGTTCTACTGCCAAAGTCAGAACCTTAATGTCGCCTTGAATCTCGAGATTCTGCCGGTTGGCATTATCCGCTTTTTCTTCGACGCGTTTGACATCCTGGCGCAAGCACAAAAACACGCCAATCACGCTGCCCACGAAAAATAATTACTTGCAAGTTTGGATCCATCGTTGACACCTCCCCGCGTATAGTATAACAAACACAGCAGCCGCGTTCGTAACATGAGACAAGTTGCCATCCATTTGCCAGTCTTGGTTGTTCGCTCTGTTCACCGCAGCGCCCCATGTGTTTCGAGCAGCGTCAGCAGTTGTTCGCAATTCTGTCGCACGGCGTTCTTGCGGTCATTCCATTGATGCGGCTCGAGGCAATAGTAGCCGGGGTAGTCATCGGCTTTGAGCGCCTCTATCTGCCCGGCCATGTCGACCAGGCCGTCGTTTATAGCGACGAAGCCATCGCCTGGCGTCCAATTCTTGAAATGGACGTGGACGAGCCGAGCGCTGACGTGTTCGTAGCCGTCGCGCCAGGATTGCTCGCCCGAAGCAGCGCCATTAGCGGGATCCCAGACGACGCTGACACCGAGCGCGCGGGCTATCGTCGCCAGGTTGGCGCCGGTGTTGCTGTAGATGCTGGCGGCATTCTCAAGCACAACTTCGATGCCTTCGCGGGCGCAGAGCTCGATCGCCCGGCCGAGATGATCGTAGATTTCGGCGGGGATGGGATCATCGGGACCGCTGCGGCGGAAGGTGAAGAGGGTCATGCGGCGGATGCCGAGCCGCTCCATCAAGCGGAAGGCTTTCGGCAGGTCGTCGTCAAAGGCGCGCTCAATGACAGCGGCGTCCAGCGGTCCCTTGAAGAAGCCGGGACTGACGCCGATGAGATCCAAGTCATGGGCGGCGACGTTGTCCAGCACTTCTTGTATGGCGCGGTCTGTCACTTGGGGGAAGCGCCCGCCCTCAAGTTTGCGCAGCTCATAGGCGCGGATGCCGAGCGGCAGGCATAAGGCTACCGCCTCGGCGAAGGAGTCATCGGCTTCGTCGCTGATGATCGCAAGTCTGCTGGTCCAGTCAGTCATGGTCTACCTCCAATGGTCGTTTTTTGAGCGCGGCGATGATAGACGGCACGTAGCGCATCTGCTGCGAAAGCGCCTTGCCCATGCCCAGATGGTCCAAGCCGGCAGGGAACATGCCGATCGTATGCAAGCCGGCGCGCAAGTACTTGCCGATTTCCGCATCGCCGGAGATTTCCCAGGCAGCCGCCAGCGATTCCGTCACCCACTGCGTACACTGAAAGGTACCGCCGAGGGTGCGGTTGGGGCAGGAAGTGTAGCGGAAGTGGCCGCTCGCCTCGTCGTAGGTATGCCGGATCAGCCAGCGGGCGCCGCCGATGATCGCTTCGGCGACTGCGTCCGCGCCGGTCAGTTGATGATAGCGCCTCAAGCCGGAGAGCAAAACGCCGACCATGAAGCCGGCTTCGCCGCGGCAGCGGGGATAACCGCAGCCACAATGCGGTTCGCCCAGATTGCGCGCCCAGCCGCCTTCGGGCTCCTGCCGTTCCAGGACGCGCTCGACGATGATGCCGGCCGCGTTGAGGCAGTCGGGATCAGCCAGCGCGGACGCCAGCATGCAAAGATGAATCAGGTGCCAGCCGGCTTCGCGGGCATTTTTGAAGTCGTAATAATCGAAGAAGTCGCTCTGAAGCAGCCAGTCTTTCGTCTTCAGCAGGGAGTCGTAAACCGCTTCGTCGCCAGTCAGCAGATAGTGCAGCAGCGGACCCTCAACCCAAGTATGCGAGGGGATGGACTTGGTGCCCGCCATCTTGCTGCGGAAATAGGGTGGCAGGTAGCCGCCGAGGTGCCCCGGCATGTGCATCGACTGCCCGCCGATTTCAGCCGTATCAGACGAGAAGTTGACAGTGTCGACATCGGCCAGATGCCGCGCCGCTTCCGCCGCCCAGGTCGCCCAGCGCGGATCACCGCCACGCAGGAACTCAGTATAGGCGCAATAACTGGGGTCATATTCGTTGTTGCCCCAAGACCAAGCGCTTTCGCCGTACCAGTCGCCGAAGTTCACCTGCCCATAAACGCGGAAGCGCTCGCGATCTTGATGGAATGACTCGATGGCGCGGTCGGTCAAGGCTTCGTAATCGGGCAGGGGCGAATCTCGCCGCGCGCCGATGGGATTGAGCGCGCCGGTGCTGTTGAGATAGTCGATATCTGGGCGGACGAGCACGGGATTCTCCAGCCAGTCGAAGACAGCCGGGTTGTCGCCGCCGAAGTCGATGAGGATTTCGCTGCTCAGCGCCATGCCCGCTTTGAGTTTGTAGCCGTCCTCATCGAGCCAGAAGTAGAGCCGATGCCAAGCCTCGTCATCGCCGGGCAATTCGACGCCGCGGCGGTCAGGAAAGAGTTCAATGGACGCACCCGACTTATCGACGGAGAGAGCCTTGGGATAGGTCCGCCAGAAATTTCGCAGGCCGATGCCGAGTGTGCCAGAGACGCCGTCGACGCGGATGTGTCCGGGCGCGCGACCCTCACGGACTTCGCCGTTGATCTCGTGCGCCAGGTCGTGATCGTGGCGCAGTTGCCAGCCGTCGTCATCCAGCTGCCAATTTTCGCCGCAGTGCTGCACGACGCGCGCGCCCTCAAAGGGCAGGCGCAGCGAGAAGGAGCGCAGCTTGAGCAGCGTACTTTCTTCGCCGCTATCGCCGACGATGTTCTCACGCATGTCGGCGGAGCAGTCGGGCGGAATATCACCGCCGGCGGCTGCGGGAGACAGCGCCGGGCTGATGACTTCCAAGCGGTGGTGGAGCTTGAAGAAAGATTGGTCGCTATAGAATTGCAGTCGCATATTGCTGCGCAGATGGGCGACGCCGTCGGCGTCCCGGTGCTCGACCGTGAGAGAAAGCCCGTCGGACGCATGACTCGCTTTGCTTCGGATTTCGCTAGATTTGAGTGAAACGTCATTGGCAAGCATGGCCTCGAAGCGCAGGTCTGAAAGGGACAGGCGCGCTGCGCTGTCAGGAGAGCCGTCGTCTCGACACGTCCGCGAAGGCTCGGAGTTGATCTGAAGATTAGCCGTCACTGAGTTGGCTTCCGCAAGAGCTAGCGGCGCCCGGCTTTCGATCAGGGCCCAACGTATCGAGCCGTCTTGCCATCGGCTCAGCGGTCTTGCTGATGCGGGGAATGTCTCTCCTCCCGCCCGCAATTCACATGAGGCGATGCGCGGCAGGGCGCCCTTTGACAGCGGCAAGCCAAATCTGAGTGGCAAGCCGGATACGTTTGCGGACTGCGGGTTCATCAGTTCCAGCGGTACGGAAATCTCGGGCAAGCTGGGCGATCGCGGCGCGGCAGTGGCAAATCGCAGGGTCTCTTCGGCATGTCCGCCGCCCGTATCGGTGGCGCTGATGGCCGCTTCAAGGTCGCGGTCTGCCGGCAAACCGGTGAAGACCAGATGATGCAAGCGGGTGGCATCGCCCTTCTGCAGGATTTCGCCGCCGCTCGCAAAGTCTCTGACCCGGGCTTGAACGCTTGCCACGCGCGAGGTGACGAAGTGAAGATGCGCGGTAAATCTGTCGTCTTCGTCGGCTTGCAGGCGCAGACTGACATTGCCGATCGCCGGCAAGGAGAGGCTGGGCTCGGGCCGCTCATGCAGCAGCACAAAATTCTCGATGCGATACGTGCCCGGCCCGGGCGCGGTCAACTGGAAGATCTCCATCTCGCCGATGAACTCGACCGGCTTGTCAACCACAATGAGATGCAGTCGATTGTCGCGATGCTGCGGCTCAATGCGGCCGATCTCGTGGCTGGCCAGGCGCAATTCCATCGGCGCGGTCTCTCCGGCCGCCAGGTAGATCACGATGCCGATGTATCGCTGCCCGGTGTGATCGGCTTGGCTTTCGACCGTCTGCCAGAAGCGCTGGCGCAAGGTCGACGAAATGCCCGAGCTAGCGACCGCCCCGGCGCGATAGACGCTAGGCTGCGGATAACCGGTCAAGCCTAGGTCGGGCGTCCAGCTATCGAGGGTCTCGCTATCGACCGCGCGCCAACTGAAGTTGCCTTTGTCGTTCAGCAGCGCATTAATGCGCGCCGGCTCAGTTATGTCGATGTGGGGGAGGAGTTCCATAATTATTCGGTTCCTAAACACTAACTATATTGGCACAGAATTTGCTGCAAGGATTTTAACCACTGAGGACACAGAGGTCACAGAGCTTTCTTTCTTCTAAGCGTCAGCGCCTGTCGGTGGCGGATTGGCGAATGTGTTTTCGCCAGTAGGGAAACATGTGCGGTTTGCGCCTGCCTTTGAAATGCAGCACCTTCGCCTCCGGGTAATGGCCGTCCATTTCTGATTGATACGATGTCGAGAAATTGTAGCGCGCGCAGGGCAGGAAGCGGATGTCCATGTCCTGGTAGGGGGCAGTGAAAGAGTCGTCGCGGGCGAAATCGATATCGACAAAAAGCTCGCGCAGGGTGTCTTGATCGCCGCCCCAAACGCTCATCTCGCCGTGGGCAGCGCGGAACTCCCTCAGCCAGATCTCGTGGAATTCCGCAGCCGAGGCCAGTTGCTGCCCGTGGGCGAAGTTGATGCCGGCGTTGAGGGGCCACTTGAACTCGTCGCGATAAGTCAGCCCGACCGCGAACTCTTCGGCGAAGACATGCGACAGGTCGCCATTGATTAGGATGTCGCTGTCGAGAAAGATGGTATGACCTTCGGCGCCGCGCAGGTAACTCAGCCAAGCGATTGAGCGCGAGAGCATGGGCTGCTGCGGATCGAGATGGCAGCGGATGATCTCGATATCGGGCTGCGGCGGGAAGGCTGTCACTTGGTCGCTGAGGATGATTTTGCGGCAGGCGGGATGAAAGTGCCGCGCCGAGGCGAACATGGTCTGAATGTATTGCTGCGGCTCGCTGACGGTGATGGTCGATGTGGTCTGATGGATATCCGCCATCGTCTGGTCGGTGACCGCCATGTAGAAGGTGACGAAGTTGATGGGCGTGATTGATGACGATACTTCAGTAGACATGAGCGTTACTCTTCATTCTTTTTTGCCACCGAGTACACCGAGTTATTTGAGGGCACAGAGTTTTGCCTTCGCGGCGTGTGAGAAAACTGCATCAATCTTCTCCACAAAACATGGTCTGGTCGACAAATTCGATAAATCATCCAAGGCAAGCAATTCATACTTTGCAGTCATTCAAAATGTACATTTCGCCCAAGCGATATCTCGAAAAAATCTCGGTGAACTCCTCTTCCTCGCTGTACTCGGTGGCAAGAAATATTCACAGTGATCCCTTACTAATTGAAGAGCCGCTCCAATTCGCGCATCAGGTCGGCTTTGAGCTCGAAGCCGATGCCCGCTATTTGCGGCGGTTGAATCCGCCCGTCCACAACAGGAATATCATCGCCGAAGCCACCGAAGGGCTGAAAGACCTGCGGATACGATTCGTTGCCGAATAGCCCCAAGCCGGCTGCGATATGCAAGGCGAATTGATGACCGCCGTGGGGGATGCAGCGGCGATGTGACCAGCCGTATTCCGAGAGCATGTCCAGCGTACGCAGATATTCGACCAGTCCATAACTCAAGGCGGGGTCGAATTGCAGGAAGTCTACCTCTGGGCGCATCCCGCCGTAGCGGATGAGATTGGTGGCATCGATGGTGGAGAAGAGGTTTTCGCCGGTCGCTAGTGGCAGGCTTGTCGAAGTTGCCAGCGCGGCGTTCAGCAGATAATCCAGCGGGTCGCCGGCTTCTTCGTACCAGAAGAGATCGTAGGGCTCGAGCGCCTCGGCATATCGCAGGGCTTGCTTGAGGTCGAAGCGGCCATTGGCATCCACCGCCAGCGCTTGCCCATCGCCAACCACAGCCAGCGCCGCCTCAATCCGCCGCCGGTCATCAGCCAGCGAGCCGCCGCCGATCTTCATCTTGACGTTGGCATAGCCCATAGCCAGGTAGGTACGCATCTCGTCTTGCAGGGCGCTGAGGTCTTTGCCGGGATAATAATAGCCGCCTGCGGCATAGACGAAGACCTGCTCGTCAACAGCGCCGCCGCGAAAACGCTGGCCCAGCAGTTGATAGAGCGGCAGCCCTTCAATCTTGGCGACCAGGTCCCAGAGCGCCATATCCAGCACACCGACCGCGACTGAGCGCTCGCCGTGACCGCCGGGCTTCTCGTTGGCCATCATGATGTCCCAGGCTTTGACGGGGTCGAGGTTATTGCCATCGACCGCCAGCAGAGCCTCCGGCTCGGCATTGAGCAGGCGCGGGATGAAGCGATCGCGCAGGATGCCGCTCTGCGAATAACGGCCGTTGGAGTTGAAGCCGTAGCCAATGAGAGGCTTTCCGTCGCGCAGTACATCGCTTTGTATGCCGACGATTGAGACGGTCATCTGCGAGAAGTCGATGAAGGCGTTGCGGATGGATGATTTGATGGGCACGACCAAGTCGCGGATGGCGGTGATTTTCATTTTTGACGCTTCTCTGCCGAGGCTTTTGGCTCCTGTTTTTACCACCGAGGACACAAAGGACACAGAGTTAAGACGCGCTCTGCGATACTTGCTTGCTGCGCCAAGCCTCCCGACGATTGTGAACGGGCAGAGCGTCCCCGAGCAAGCCACTGTATTCAGGGACCGTGTATTTGGCGAAGAAGCGTTCCAGTTCCGCCCTCATGGATTCGACTGTAGAGCAGGTTTTGCTGTCGCCATAAAGATTAACAGTTTCGCGCGGGTCGTCGAGCAAATCATGCAAGAGGTTGACGCCGCCGCCATAATGCAGGACGAGTTTGTAGCGCTCGTTTCTGATAGCGCGCGTCCTGCCGTATTCGCCATGATAGATATTCCGCCAGTTGTCATCATTCGCGCCAAGCAGTATCGACTTATAACTTCTTCCGGGGCTCCGGCAGTGATCAGCAGGGACAGCCTCGGCGAAGTCCAGCAGGGTCATGAAGAGGTCGCTGTGATTTACAAATTCATCACGCCGACAGCCTTCGTGAATCCCGTCCGGGTAATTGAGAATCAGCGGTACCCGTATCGACTCGTCCAGCATATTCAGCGGCTCGCTGCCATTGCCCTTGCCCCAAATGCCATGATGTCCCATATTCAAGCCGTGATCGGATGTGTAGACAATCAGCGTGTTTTCGCGCTCTGATTGGGCATCCAATTCGTCAAGCACCCGCCCCACCCCTTCGTCTATCATAGTCGCCGAGGCGTAATATTGCGCCAGCGCTTCCTGAGGATCATCGGGCGCGACCGGATGTGTGCCAATCTCGCCGAAGGGATATTGGCTGTCGGCGGGAATGTCGTCGAAGCCGGCCTTGCGATAATGCGAGACCAAACGCTCAGGTCGGTTGATCCAGGGGTTGTGGGTGGTGGCATAGCCGACGAAGAGGAAGAAGGGCTGGTCGCGTCGGCGCGTCCGCAGGAAGTCGATAGCGGCATCGGTGATAATCCGCGTGTCGTAACCCGACCGCTCGACCACTTTGCCTTGATCGCTGTACTTGTTCGTCAGGCTGTCGTATTTGGGCGTCTTGCGCCAGGCGCTGTACCAATAATCGAAGCCGGGCTTGGGGACTTCGCCGGCGCCACAGTGCCACTTGCCGGACATGGCGCTGGAGTAGCCGCTCTCATGAAGGTGGTCGGCGAGTGTGGGAATGTTCGCCAGCCAGTCGCTGCGCAGCACGGCCTCATCGTCTTCAGCCAGGTGATCGTGGATGCCATGCTGCGAGGGATAGAGGCCGGTCCAAAATGAGGCGCGCGCGGGAGAACATACCGGGCAAGGCGTGAAGGCGTTCTGCATCACGGCGCCGGTTTCCGCCAGGTGGTTCAAGTTGGGCACGATGATCTCGGAGTTGCCATAACAGGGCAGCGCCCACTGCGCGTGGTCATCGCTGAAGAAGACGACAATATTCGGCGCCATGATCTGCCTAGGGCTGCTCCGCCAGGGCGATTGCCGCGAAGGGGTCGTTCTGCGCCAGGTAGTCGTCCAGCGGCGCCGTGCTCATGCCGAAGAATTTGGCTGCGGCGGGTTGGCGGCTCCAGGTCTCAATCGTCAGTCCGCGTTTTGACAAGATGTGCTTCGCCGATGACGGGAAGCCGTGCGCGACCATGACATCGTTGAAGGCCAGCAATTTGTCATGGGCGAGCCGACGCAGGTCAGCCGGCAGCGATAAATCGCAGACTTGGGCGCAAAGCTCGGGCGAGACTATCGGCAGCCAGCCGCAGAAGCCGCGCCCGCCCGCGTCCATTGACGGCGGCAGCGCTTGAAGATTGGCTTGAAAGATTTTCAGGTTGCTGCCGGAGGCTGCCTTTACTTTGGCGCTGAAAGGCTCGATCTCGCGGCAGGTGTCTTTCATAAAGTAGAAGCGACCACTTTGCGCGACCTGTCCTACTTCCGCCGGGCTGAGCAGGCGGTGTTCCGGCTCAGGCAGCTCATAGATGCCCAGGCGTACATCATCGGCGACGAGGTCTGTCAATTCGAGAAGCTGCTCGCCCAGGTTATCGGCGGAGGGCAGCAAGGATAAGGCGACCACGACAACATCCGTGCCCATGTCGTAGATCCGCTGGAGGCTGCGCGCCTGATCTTTGAGCGATTCGCCGAAGTTGCCGACAGTCGCAGCCGCCAGGTTGCCGCGCCAATGCTGGGCTACATATTCGGCGACGCTATAGCGCTCTTCGTTGTTGAGCAGCAGCATCTCGCTCGCCTGCCCCAGCGCCAGCACACCGGGAATGCCCAGCTCACGATAGAAGTCCAGCAGCGCGCCGACGGCCTCCAGGTCCAATTGGTCATGCTCATCAAAGGCGGTCAGCAGAATGGGCCAGGCGCCATCGCGAATCTCAAGATTGCTCATTATCAGTCTCCAGTTGACTCGAAATCGTTTTCAGCGCCAGAGTATAGCTTACGCCTAAGCCTTGTCAAAATGCGGCCAGCGTATGCCGCAATGCTAGGGCGAATCAGGCGATTGACAAAGGCAATCAAATGCGATAAGTTTTCGGAAAATGTTTTAGGGATTGTATTGACGCAAAAGGTAACCATCCACGATGTCGCCCGACATGCCGGGGTTTCGGTGGCTTCGGTGACACGTGCGTTGAACAGTTATCCGCATATATCCGAAGAGCTCAAGAATCGGGTCATAGTTGCCGCGGAGGAGCTCGGTTATCAGCCGGCTTCATTGGCAGACAGCTTGCGTCGTGGCGAGTCCAACTCAATCGGTTTCTTGGTTGGGACTATTGCAAACCCGGTGATAGCCACCATTTTTGAAGCGGCGGCTGAGGCTTTGGGTGACAACGGCTATGCCATCATGCTGGTGTCGTCGCGAAACAAAGCCGACTTGGACATCGCCTATTTGCGCCTGCTCGCCAATCGTCAGATCAATGGATTGATTGTGTCGTCGGCGGCGGAATCGCAAGATCGTTCCAGCGCGCTCATCAATAATTTAGGTATTCCGGCGGTGATGCTGGATCGCTCGATACCCTTTGGCGAGAAAATTTACGCGGTGCAGTCGGATCATTTTAGTGGCGCAAGAAACGGTGTTCACCATTTGATCAATCAGGGACATCGCCAAATTGCCTTCATCGGCGGGCCGGAAAACTTTTACCCGACTCAACAGCGTTTTCTCGGTTACGGAAAAGCGCTGGATGAAGCCGGCATTCCCTTAAGACAGGAAATCGTTCGTTTTACCTCTTTTACTGAAACAGATGCCTTTGCCGAGGCGCTCGTCCTATTAAGACATAAGCCGCTACCTACTGCTTTGATCGTTGCAGGAAATATTATTCTGATCGGTACACTTAGGGCTCTGCAAGACCGTGGTCTAATCGTTGGGCGTGATATGGCTTTGGTTGCCTGCGACGATATGCCCCTCACACAACTTTATCGTCCGTCAATCAGTGCCGTCAGCCGCGACTTGAGCCTGCTGGGAAAAACGGCCGCGCGCCTGCTTTTGCGGGGCATTGAGGATAAGAAAGGCAGAACCGAGCGCATCATCAAACTGCCGACGAAGCTTGTCGTTCGCCAATCGTCCAGTTACGTCCGCGGGGATTGAGCGGGGATAGAATTGAAGCGAGGTTCTTGCGCGGCGCATATCAGAGAGAAAGGAGTAAGCGAAAGGGAAATCTTGTCAAACCGCATCAGCTTCGGCTACAGTTAGAGGTGCGCTTTCCGCGCGACCGATAGCTCGTGGTTGAACAATTCATTCACTCGAGGAGGAAATGATGTCCAGGAAATTGCTTACTTTATTCATTGTTGCCCTGCTTCTGCTGCTTAGCGCGACAGGCGTCATGGCGCAAGATCAGGTGCTGCGGATAGCCACCGGTTCATCCGGCGTGGCCAACTTCAGCTTCCAAATTCTGTCCGCCGGCGGCGACCAGCAGAACTGGATCACCTTCCAGTCGGTTCCGCCGCTCTATTTTGATGTCGACTTCAACCTGAACACGGGCTATTTCAACGATTGGTCCCAGAGTGAAGACAGCAAGACCTGGACCTTCACGGTTGATCCCGAGGCGCGCTGGTCCGATGGCACGTCCATCACAGCGCAACAGGTCGTCGCTTCCTGGCAGGTGCAAGCCGCGCCGCTCAACAGCGTCGGGCGCATCCGCACCTATCTAGGCAACGTGGTTGGTTTCGCCGACGCGCGCGAGATGGCGGCTGACGACGCCATGACGGTCGATGTCAGCGGTTTGTCGGCGCTTGATGACGCGACCGTTCAGGTTGAGTTGGTCTTGCCCGATCCGATCTTCTTCTGGCGCATCGCCACGGCGCACATGTCAATCGCCCGCGCCGAAGACGTGCTGGAGCATGGCTTCAACGAATTCTGGAAGCCGGAGAACAATCCCGTCGTCAACGGTCCCTTCATCCTCACCAGCTTTGATGCCGACTTGAAGACGGCTGAATTGACGCCGAATCCGGAATGGTGGAAAGACGGTCCCTTGCTCGACAAGGTCAGCTTCATATTCGTGACCGATCAACAAAACGTCGGCGCGATGGCGCTGAACGACCAGATTGACGCCAGTCTGGCCGCGGCTCCTTCAGTTCTGCGCGCGCAAATGCCGGATTACTTCCGCCAGTTCGACGCCATCGGCTTCAACACCTTCTGGATGCAGCCGACTGTCGAGCCAACCAGCGACCCGAAAGTCCGCGAAGCCCTGATCAAGTCGGTCGATTGGAACGCCGTCTTCCAAGCCGCCTTCCCCATCGAAGGCAGCGGCGTTATGACCACGCAGACCCTGGACGATATCGTGACATGCCAGGATCCTGACGCGACCGGCTATCCCTTCGATATAGAAGGCGCGCAAGCCGCCCTCGCCGCATCCAGCTATGGCAGCGCCGAGAATATGCCGAAACTGCGCGTCACCCCGCGCGGCAGCAACGAGTTCAACAACCGAGCGCTGCAGGCAGTCATCGAATTCTGGCGCCAGAACCTGGGCATCGAGAACGTCGAATTCCAGCAGGATCCCAACAGCTTCGGCGATGATTTCGACAAGCTCAATCTGAGCCGCGACGATGTGGTCATTCGTTTCCCGGATGCCGCTACCTATATTTGGGCGGCGGGCCACTCGGCGGGTCCCGTTCCGGGCAGCTCCATGTTGGCCGGCTACTACAACGAGGCGCTTGAGGCAGCCATCGACGAGGCGCTGACACTGGATCCGGATGATCCGCGGCGCTGTGAGTTGGCGCTCGAGGCGCAGGCGCAATACGAGGGCGATTACGTGATCATGCACTTCGGCAAGCCCTTGCGCACCGCCAACGCCCGCGACTACGTCAAGGAATACTACAGTGGTCCTGACGTCAGCGTGATCGAACCGTGGAAGATTACCATCGAGAGGATGTAGGGGATTAACCCTATTTCGCTCAAAAACTTGTAGGGGCGACTCACCGAGTCGCCCGCTCATCTACGAGTTTTCCAATGTGGGCGATCCACCGGATCGCCCCTAGGGAAATTACGCAGCCAGGGGTATGGGGAGAAGGATTCTCCATGGCATCATTCTTGATGATACGTCTGTTGCGCTGGTCGGTTGGGCTGCTGCTCATCCTCTTTGTCACCTACGCCATGATGTATTATGGCGCCGGCGACCCGATCCGCATGATGTTCATCCAGGGCGAAGACTTCGATACCGAAGACGAAGTGGTCATGCGGGCGCTGCGAGCGAAATATGGCCTGGATCAACCCTTCCTGGTTCAATTCGGCAATTATCTCAACAAACTGGTCCAAGGCGATTGGGGTCGCTCGATTCGTCTGGAAGTCGACCGCCCGGTCTTGGAGATCGTAAAATTCCGATTACCAATTTCGATGCAGCTTGGCTTCGCGGCGACGCTCATCGCAGCAGTGCTTGGCCTTGGTTTGGGCGTGTTGGCCGCGCTCTATCACAACCGCTGGCTGGACCGTCTCATCATCAGCACGGTGCTATTCGTCACCTCGATACCGATCTTCGTCATTGGTCCCATGCTTCTTTTGTTGTTGGTGCTCATTTTGAAATGGATTGATGTGCCCTATGGCTGGAACGGACTCTTTCACGTGGACGCGGCTTTGCCGGTCGCTGTCATCTCCATCGGTCCGTTACCGGGGATCGTGCGGCAAACACGCTCAGCCATGTTGGAAGTGAAGAGCCAGCAATACGTGATGACAGCCCGCGCAAAAGGTGTGTCGGAATCGCGAATTATCTTGCGTCACATGCTGCGCCCGGTATTGACGCCGGTGATCACCACTCTTGGTCTGATCATGATCGCCCTCATCAATGGCTCTTTATTTGTTGAAATTATCTACTCTATTCCCGGCTTCGGCCTGCTAACCATCGAAGGTATTCGCACGGTCGATTACCCGATCATCATGGCGGTCGCCGTCGTCGGCGCTTTGATTATCTTTGTCAGCAACTTCCTGGTAGACATGATCTATCCAATCCTCGATCCGCGCGTGAGGGTGCAATGAGTGAGTCGGAATCCGGGGCGAAGGTCGCGCGAGTCGTCGAAGACCGCAGCATATTCGTCGGCGAGCAGCGCAATCTGTGGCAGGACGCGGCTCGGCGCTTCCGCAGGAATTGGCTGGCGGTCGCCGGCTTCTTCCTGGTCATGCTATTTCTCGTCCTCGCGATTATCGGTCCCCACATCGCGCCCTACGACTTCCTCGACCAAAATATCGTGGAGGCCTATCAGGGATTTTCCTCCGAGCACTGGCTGGGCACGGACGACCTGGGACGCGATGTCTTCAGCCGCATGTTACACGGCGCGCGGACAGCGGCGCTGGTCGCCTTTTTCACCACGATCATCAGTTTGATCATTGGCGTATTGGTCGGCGGCTGGTCGGGCATCCGGGGCGGACGCACCGATCAATTCCTGATGTGGATCAGCGATTTGATTCAAGCCATGCCCGGCTTGCTGCTGGTCATATTGATTAATACTACGCTGCGCCGCCCGATCGTCAACTGGTTCGATACGCTCTATGAGCAGACGAGAAATCCCTTTTATTTGAATACGCTTTGGCTGGATTATGTGCTGGTCTTCAGCGCCCTCGCCTTGATCGGATGGCCCGGTCTGGCTCGCCTGATACGCGGGCAGGTGCTAAGCCTTAGCGAAGAGGACTATGTGCTGGCGGCGCGCGCGCTGGGCGCAAGCGAGCTGCATATCATGCTGCGTCATGTCATTCCCAACGCCTTGGGTCCCTTGGTCGTCGCTGTCACGGCGGGGATGGGCGGCGCGGTCCTGCTGGAAGCCAGCCTGAGCTTCCTCGGCATCGGCATCCAGCCGCCGAACGCCAGTTGGGGTTCAATGCTGGAAGAGGGCCGGCGCTACTGGCAGATTTTCCCGCATTTGATGCTCATTCCGGCGGTGACGATTGGCATCGTGCAAGTCGCATTTGTCTTCCTGGGCGATGGTTTGAACGACGCCCTCGATCCGCGCCGAAACAGCTAATCACCGGAGAGATTCATGACCGCAGTCAATTATGCGCCGGCGCAAACCGCAACTGACCGCGAGCACATCACCATCTACTACGACTCGGGTCATTTCGCCGCTTGGCCCTTTAATCACGGTTTCAAAGCCTTCTCGCCGTCTGAGCTGATAATTGGCTTTTCGCGCGGACCCTGCAATTACGCCACACCATTTGATTTGGCGCACAATGTCGTCGATGCCCGCGGCGGCGAATACGTGATGATGCGCTCCCGCGATGGCGGGCGAAGCTGGCCGCTTGACGAAATGCAGTCGCTCGGCTCGCGGCAAGATATCGAACGCCCGCTCCATCTCAACCCAAACGACGCGCCGGCTGAGCCTTACGACTGGGGTTCGCCCGATTTCTTCATGACGGCCGGCTTCGGCATTCCGCCCGAGCGCGATCAGAGCATTGGATATATCCAGTATTCGCGCGACCGCGGCCAAAGCTGGGAAGGTCCTTTCCGCATGCCTGCCTTCGGCTTTGCCTGGGTGCAAGTGAAGCCGGATTATATCTTGCGTCCCGATGGCGTGGCGCTGCTCTTCGTGACCGTTGGCTTAGAAAGCGGAAGACGCGGCCAGCGCTTCGTCGCCGTCTACGCCTCGCCCGATGGCGGGATGACCTGGAATTACCTGGTGCCGATCATGGCGACCTCGCCCGACGCTCGCTTCGTCAATCGCTATTATGCCAGCCCGGTTTTGCTGGCGGACGGACGGATCCAGGTCGCGCTGCGCTGCCAGATTGACGCGCGCAATGCCTGGCCCGAAGTATTCGAGTCTTGCGATGGCGGGCGGACCTGGGCCTTCGTTTCGCGGCCGAGCGATTGGGGCGGGCCCACTGAACTGACCTTGCTCGAAGACGGGCGCTTGCTGGCGGTCTATGGCTACCGACTCGTGCCTTATGGCATTCGCGCGCGCGTCTCAGAAGATGATGGCCGCAGTTGGGGCGCGGAGCTGATCCTGCGGGATGACGCCGGCTCCTGGGACCTCGGCTACCCGCGGACGGCGCTGCTGGGCGATGGCAAAGTCATGACGGCGTATTACATCAACCGAGCCGATGATGAGATTCAACTGCGCGGCGGCGTACGGCATATCGCGGCGACAATATTCCGACCTTGAGAAAAGAGTACAATGAAAATAACAGACGTTACATTAAGTCAATATCGCTGGGAGCGCGGCGCGCCGATACGCAACGGCAAGCACACCTACACCCACAGCGGCATGAATCTGGTCCGCCTGCATACCGACGAGGGCGTCAGCGGCATAGGCTGGGCGCATAATCCGCCGGCGAGCGGCATGGAGAAGGTTGCGCAGGGCCTTCACGAGTATTTCAAACCGCTGCTGATCGGCGAAGACCCCTTCAATTATCGGCGCATCTGGGAAACGCTCTGGGTACCCAAACTGGTGGGACGGCGCGGCCTCGCCACTCGTCATATCAGCGCCATCGACATCGCCCTCTGGGACCTCATGGGCGTGGCGACCGGTAAATCAGTGCACAAGCTGCTGGGCGGCTTCCGCGATCGCGTGCCCGCATACATCGCCGGCGGCTACTACGAAGAGGGCAAGGGGCTGGCTGGCTTGGCGGCTGAGATGGAAGCGAATCTGGCGCTGGGCGCCAAAGCAGTCAAGATGAAGATCGGCGGCGCGTCAATCAAGGAAGATGTCGAGCGCGTCCGCGTCGCTCGCGAGACTGTTGGCGATGAGGTCAAGCTGATGGTGGACGCCAATTGCGCCTACAGCCTGCGCGAAGCCATCCAAATCGCCGGCAAAATGGAACCTTACGATGTCTTCTGGTTCGAGGAGCCGCTGGCGCCGGACGATTATCGCGGGCACGGCATCCTCTCGCGCTCCACGTCCATCCCGATTGCGACGGGCGAAAACGAATACACCCGCTACGGCTTCCGCGATCTCATCGACCATGACGCCGCCGCGATTTACAATGCCGATGCGCAGATACTTGGCGGCATCACCGAGTTTATGAATATCGCCGCGCTGGCGGCCGCGCATAATTTGCATATCGCGCCGCATGGCGATCAAGAGGTGCATCTGCAGCTGGTCGCTGCCATACCGAACGGGCTGATCGTCGAGTTCTATCGCGAGACCGTTGACATGAATCGGGCGCATATCTTTGAAGAGACGATGACCTTGGACGAAGACGGCTGGCTGAACGCGCCTGATCGGCCGGGCTTGGGCGTCACGCCAAATTACGACTTTCTGGAACGATATAGTGTCAATTGAGAAAAGGGGGATGCCATACAAGAGCGACGTGAAGGGCGCTTTTGATCTAGCTGTGTACTGTTTTCTCCAGGATTGGTACGGTGATGATTGAACCTACACTTCTGTCTCAGTTGGGACCGGCTCGGAATAGCCCATACGACCTCGCATCCAACCAAGACTTTCTCGAATCGAGGTAACCTCGATACGAAGGGAATTGATGTCAAATTTAAGCGCGTCAATTACTCGGTCAATATTGGCGTCAAGCCGGTTCAGGTCGTTGCGCAGCCACAGAAAGACCGCGATAACTGTCCCAACTGTGATGAAAAACTGCGCATTCTGATCCAAGAGTTTGCTCAATATTGTTCAGGTTCATCCTGCTCTTATTATGTTAGCTCATAGCGAACTTGTCAACGTGTGAGGGGAGTTGTAAACGGCGCTTTCGTATATACTCTCCCAAAGTAAAATGCTATTAGAAAGGAACCACTATGTTTGATAAACCATGGACGGGTGTGCTACCGGCGACGCTATGCCCCTTCAATGACGACGACTCCATCGACGAGATTGGCTTGCGCGGCTATGCGCGCTATCTGGCGTCGGTCGACGGCATCACCGGTCTGGTCTGCAATGGGCATACTGGCGAGGTCATGTCCTTGCGCAACCACGAACGCGCTCGCGTCACCGAGATCATCGCGGACGAAGTCGGCCACAAGGTCAAGGTGGTCTCCGGCGTTTGCGCCGAAGGCAGCGATGAGGCAATCGCGCAGGCGCGGGCGGCGAAAGATGTCGGCGCGGATGGTATTCTGTTGATGCCGCCGCATCACTGGCTGCGCTTCGGCCGTACCAGCGAGACAGCTGTCGGCTTCTTCCAGGATGTAGCCGAGGGCGCCGATATCGATATCATCGTGCACCAATACCCGGCCTGGACCAAAGCCGGTTACAGCCTGGCGGAGATGCTGGAGATGGTCAAAATCGATCGCGTCGTCAGCATCAAGATGGGCACGCGCGAAATGTCCCGCTGGGCTTATGATTACCGCAATCTCAAAGCGGTGGCGCCCGATGTCAGCATCATCAGCTGCCTGGATGAATATCTGCTGGTGACCCTGCTCGATGGCGCGGATGGCGCTCTGGTTGGCTTCGCTGGCTTCGTGCCGGAGCTGATCACGGCGCTGGTCAAGGCGGCCTTGAGCGGAGACCTGCAGGAAGCGAACCGAATTCAAAGCATGGTGCGGCCACTCTCGCAAATCGTCTATCGTTTTGGCGAGCCCTCGAGCGATGCGCATCAGCGGATGAAGTGCGCCATGACCTTGCTGGGCAAATTCCCGTCAATGCGCATGCGCCGTCCCATCCGTCCGCTGCCGCCCGCCGAAGTAGAGCGCATCGCCGCTGAGTTGACCGCAGCCGGTTTCCCAGTCATGGACCGGACACCAGCCTAATCTGAATACTGTAGGGGCGATTCTGTGAATCGCTCATGTGGAGCCTAATGATGCGCGCCTCCTGCGCTGATTACCTAACCGATACCATGGGGTCCTCATAAATGGCGCGCGGCAGAGTCTATCCCCCCGAAGCGCGGACCTTCTCGGATGAGGTTACTGGCGCGCGCATCCGCCAAGTGACCGATCACGCGTCGATACATCATCAGCCTTTTTTCTTTGTGCCGGCTTATGACGATTCGATGACGCGGCTTATCTTCGTCTCCCATCGCAGCGGACGCCCGGAGATCTTCGCCGAGGATCGCGCAAGCGGCAGACTCGCGCAGCTCACAGAGCGCGCGGGCATCGCCGAGTATTCGATTTATCCCTCGCATGACGGGCGCTATGTTTACTTCGCGGCCGGCAAGGCTGGCTTCCGTGTGCACACCGAGACGCAGCGGGAAGAACAACTGGTCGATCTGGGCGACCTCGGTGAAATTCATCTGCGCGAAGCGGGCATGGTGGCCGATGCCATGGGCACAACCGCGCTGAGCTTCGATGACCGCTTTTGGGCGCTGCGCTTCGGCATGGGCGGCTGCGCCAATCTCGCCGTCATCGACACCGCAAGCGGCCAATGCGAAGTCATTTTGCAGCGGGATACCATCGCGCATTTAATGTTCTGCCCCGATGACAATAACTTGCTCTACTACGCCGGTCCCTTGAAAGATCGCGTCTGGGTCATCAATCGCGATGGCAGCGGCAATCGGCGGCTCTACCAGCGCGAGCCCGGCGAATGGATCACGCATGAGGTATGGCTGCCCGACAGGCGCGAGCTGGCATTCGTCGATTGGCCCAGGGGCATTCGCGCTATCAATGTAGACAGCGGCGCCGAACGGCGGGTTGCCTCTTTCAACGCCTGGCACGCCATCTGCAATCGGGACGGCAGCATGATGGTGGCCGATACCAACTTTCCCGATATCGGTATTCAGCTTTTCAATCCGCGCGACGGCATTGGCGAGCCGCTTACGCTCTGCCATCCCAATGCGAGCAACCAAGGCGCGCATTGGGATGGTCCCTTCCCCTATGAAGACGGTCCCATCAAAGTGAACGCGCCGCAGCACACTCACCCCCACCCGTCTTTCTCGCCCGACAGCCGCAGAGTCGTTTTCACCAGCGACCGCAGCGGTCATGCGCAAGTCTACGAAGTGGAAATACCGGATCACCTACTAGAAAGGCTGCAAAATGGGTCTAACTGAACCCTTGAAGGTCGCCTTGATCGGCACGGGCAATCGTTCGCAAACGACATACCGCCCCCTATTCGAGTTTCTCAAACCCTGGGTCAACATCGTCGCCGTCTGTGACCCGGTCAAAGAGTCGGCGGACGCATTTGCCGAGTCGATCGGTGTGCCGGCTTTTTACGATCTCAAGGCAATGATCGCCTCGCGCCCGATGGAAGCGGCCTTCGTCGTCAGCCCCATCCCGTCGCATCATTCCATCTGCTGCGCGCTGCTTTCGCAGGGCATCCACGTCAATGTGGAAACGAGCATGTGCAACCTGCTGCTTCAAGGGCAGGAGATGGTACTGGCGGCGCGCGCCGGCAGCGCCATATTGCGCATCGCCGAAAACTTTTTCCGCTTCCCCTTCGACCGGATGATGAAGCTGATCGCGGAAGACGGCCTCATCGGCGATATCAAGCGCTTGACCTGCTGGCATGACCATACCGGCTATCACAACAATTCGCGCTGGATCCGTTTCTTCGAGGCGCATCCGACTGCCGCGCAGGCCATATCTCATACCATGCCGGCTGATGGGCATTATCAGTTGCCGCATCGCTATCATGAGTCGGAGCGTTATCGCGCGCATTTCTTCTGGTTCCCCGATGATGAGTTGGTTATCGACCACGCCGGCAATATCAAGAGCATGCTCGGTCGTTATCCGCGCCCCGGTTATACCGAGCTGGCGGGCGCGCGCGGCGCTATCGCGCAGCAAGCCGGCGAAGGCTGGTCCGGCATCGGCGAAGTGCGCTATTGCACCGATGAAGCGCTCAAAAATGGCGGCGGACGCCACGATCTGACCTTCCCCATCATCCACCTCGGCGACGGCCGTGATTGGCTCTCGTCTCATGTCGATCTGCCCGGCGGGCGCATCGAATACGTCAATCCCTACCGGCTGGGCGCAAACGCCTATCACCGGCGCAATTATTACAGCGCTGCCGTCATCAGCCATATTGTCGATTTCGCCAAGACCATCCGTGGCCTGCGCGCATCGGAATACAGCGATGAAGACGCGCTGATGGCGATGATGATGGAAGTGGCGACGCGTGAATCGGCGCTGGGTGAGGGCCGGCGTCTGACCCTGCCGCTGGAAGGCGAGCTCGAATCCGAGGCGACGCTGCGCAGCGAACTCAAGCAGCACTTCGGCGTCGACCCGCTGGATATCGAAGGCATGCTGGCGATCAGTCATCCGCGGCCCTAATCTCTGAGCCTGTCGCAGCCTCGGCCTTACAGGAAGACTTCCGCATTGCGGCATAAGCTACGATCCCTCGCTGGTCATCGCGGCGGGTTCCAGCGACGAAAACTACCAGGGCGGTCGTCGAAGCGCAAAATGTAGGGGCGACCCTTGGGTCGCCCGCTCTCGGTGCCCTATGCGCCTCTGTGGTGAAAAATCTTTCTAGGCACCCCGCAGGCACTCCGCCTCCAGCTCGACAACGCCCCTGCCGTCCACATCGACGCAGACATTCACCAATGGTCGATTGGCCCAAGGCGGCAGAATGTGTCCGCCGGTGGCCGGCCAGGTCTTGCCGCGACCCAATCCCTGCGTACCCACGCGGATGGGCCAGCGCCGCACTTTGAATAGCGACGGATCGAGCACGTAGGCGATCGCGCTGGAATCGTGCACGAAGATGCCTTTCGCCTCGTAGTTGGCTTCGAAATAGCTGCGATAATGCGGCAGGATGCGCGTGATATGATCCGACATCGGGTTGCCGTGCGTCTCGTATTCGGCGATATCCTCCGGCGTCATGTGCACACGCAGCGTGACATCCAAGCCCACCATAGTCACCTGCCAATCAGCGCCGAAGACCAGATCAGCCGCTTCCGGGTCATTGCGGATATTAGCCTCGCCGGCCGGGCTGGCATTGCCGGGCGCCAACGCATTGCCGCCCATCAGCACGACCTCGTCCACCCACTCGGTGATGCGCGGCTCCAGCCGCAGAGCCAGGGCGATATTGGTCAAGGGACCGACGGGCGCCAGCGTAATCTCGCCCGGATGCGCCCGCAGCTGCTCAACGATGAATTGCGCCGCGCTGATATCAAGCGCGCTGCCGGCCGGGTCGGGCAAGTTGATTTCGCCCTGCCCGTCAGCGCCATGCACATATGGCACAGGACCTTCATAAGGCTGCGTCAAAGCGTCAACAGCGCCCAGCGCCACCGGGATTTCAGCCCGCCCGGCGATCTCCAGAAGGCGCAAAGCATTCTTGGTCGCCAGTTCAGTATGCACATTGCCGAAGATGGTGGTCAACCCGACCACGTCCAGTTCGGGCGAGCACAGGGCGAAGAAAATGGCCATGGCGTCGTCTACGCCGGGGTCGGTATCGATGATGATTTTTCTGGGCATGCTTGCGCTCCTTGCTAGGTCAAATTAAGTCTCACTAAGTCGAAATCAGTTCCGTTCTGTTGATCGCGATATACGCCGCGCTGAAGGGATAGAGGAGCGCGGCGATTCCACCAGTCAGAAATATTAGTATTAGCCAGAATATGACATGACCAAGTTGCTGGCCGGACTTGTAGCTGCAGCGCAACCGCGCGGGAGTGGTGAATCCACCTTATGGAATCCGCAATATGTCCTGTGTCTTTGAAATTCACCACTCCCCCTGACCAGAATGCTATGCGACGACAATGGGCACCGTCCATGCTATCCTACCCACAAATGTAAAGCCCGCCACAATGGACGGGCTGGCGATATGGACGCTTTACACAACTAACGGATCATCCCCCGTTTTCTTGATCTTCTCGCGCCTGGGGAAAATGACAAACGTGACAATCGGACCTATGATGGGAACTATTGTCACAAAGATCCCCCACAGAAAGGCCTCCGCTACCGATTTCGACTTGTACAGAATATAGATGTACGCGATTATCGTCGGAACAACCAATGCGATCTCCAGTAGGAACAGATCCGTGATGTCGTAAGTTACCACAAGCCACCTCCTATTCACCCTACTCGTTTCGTACAATTGACGTGGAATGTCTTCGAAACTCCGATTTCCCAATCACCAATCCGCACACCCAACAGGAACGTCACACGGTTTCTCATCTCAAGTATGCGCTTTTCATGTGTCGTATAGAAATCCTGATGCGCGCTGATCTGATTAAGTGTGACTCCCCCCCCACCACCAATCTTTGTCATCAATGCTCTTCACATAGCGGAAACCGTCGTCATCATAATCAATCGTTGTACGCGCGGTCGAGTAAGACGTTACGATGACCCAGCCGAGTGCGTTTTTGAACTCACCATTGCTCTGGTTACAGTCCCTAGGTCTTGAGCAAAAATGTTGCCCACGAGAAGAGCGAACAACCCGACAAGAAACACAAACCGACAAAGTCGCTTCATCATGTCGCTACCCTCCTTGCTAGATGACAACTGTCATCAACTTCATCTTAGAGCAGCGTATCCCGAAGTGTCAAGCAAACTTTGTATATTTTACACAATAAATTAACTTATGAATTTAGCCACTTATCACAATGCTCGTGGCTCGGCTTCTGTTCTCTCTTGTTTTCGACAGATGACATCGTGGGCGGCTCGGCGACCCGCCACTACAACTTGCGAATTGGATCGGGTTCGTTATTTTCTGTGAGCCAAGACGTGACTTGCGAGAGGCTGTGGTGATGGGTGTGATGAATTTCAAGGAGATAGAATGAGATAGAATGAAGACGACACTGGCTCAAACTCGCCGGAAAACTCCCTTCGCCAATGCATTGGGGTGAACTTGCCCCGATTTTGTAGACAGCGCTGTTGTCCAATAGAATCAGGTAAGGAAGGCAGGTAGGAGTGTGATGGTGAAGTATCCAGACGAGTTGAAGCGTGAGGCGCTGAATTTAGCGGCGAAGCCCGGTAGGACGGTGGCCCAGGTGGAGCGCGACTTGGGCATTACGCCGGGACTGATCTACAAGTGGCGGCAGCGGTATCGGGTCGATGAGAATAGCGATGAGCTTAAGCCAAGCGCCGAACGAGAATCCGAGACCGAGATTCGACGCTTGCAAGGCGAGTTGGCGATCGCACGGGAGGAGCGCGACATTTTAAAAAAAGCTATCCAAGTGTTCTCGCAGGAAAGCAAATGGTGAAGTACCAATTCATTCTGGAGCATCGGCAGGAGTTCAGCGTGTCGAGGATGTGCCGCGTGTTGGATGTGAGCAAGAGTGGCTTCTTCGCCTGGTTGAAGCGCGGGAAGAGCCGGCGCGAGCGGGAGGATGCGAGGCTGCTAGCGCGCATCCGGGAAATCTTCGTGGGTAGCGCCCGGACTTATGGCAGTCCGCGTGTCTGGGCGGAATTGTTGGCGAGAGGCTGGCGGGTAAGCCGTAAGCGGGTAGCGCATTTGATGCGGCTTGCCGGCATGTACGCGATTCGCAAACAAGGCTATCGAGGCCGGAAGAAATCGGCAGCGTCGACATCGGCGGCGCCCAATATCCTGCAGCAAGATTTCTCGGCCACGGACATCAACCAGAAGTGGCTGGCGGACATCGCCTACATTGCCACCAAAGAAGGCTGGCTCCATCTCGCTGTGGTCATGGACGCCTTCTCGCGCCGGATTGTCGGCTGGTCTATGAACCGGAGAGCCAACAGCCAGCTGGCGCAAAATGCACTGCTCATGGCAGTGCAGCAGCGTGAATTGCGCGGTCTGCTAATCCATCATAGCGACCGTGGCAGTCAGTACACAGACCAGCGTTACCAGCAGTTGCTGACTGACCGTGGCATACAGCCAAGCATGAGCGACACCGGCAGTTGCTACGACAACGCCATGGCGGAAAGTTTCTTCGCTACTCTGAAGACCGAGTGCGCGAATCACGTCTTTGACACCATCAACGACGCACGGCGCACTATCGCATACTACATAGAGGCATGGTACAACCGCCGCAGACTGCATTCATCGCTGGGCTTTGCCAGCCCTATGCAATTCGAAGAGGCAGAGCATTAGACAAATTCAGCGTCCACCAAAACGGGTCAAGACCAGGGAAGGGCTGGGGATGGGGGTAGAAAAGGGCATAGCCAAGAAATTCACCACTCCCACCGCGCCGTGGAATTCGCATAGTCGTCTCTGATGACCATCGAATCGATGATCAGTTTTATCGCCGCATAGGGCCAAAATAGCGCGCCAATCCCAAAGGCAGCTATCGTGACGAGCAGCCAGATCACTACGTGGCCAATCACCTGCAAAACGGTCAACTCCGAGCGCAACTTGCCGATGCTCGCAGACAACTCCGCCGCGGGCATGGCCATCTGATCAACCTTCTGTTTCATCATTTTCAACTCCAAAAAAGTAACCCTGTATGTCGCTGCGTTCAACAGGCGCAGTAAATTATCCTGCGCGAATTTCCCTATTAACCGGCAATTATTTTTACCTGCACCGCGCGGCTGCGCGGGCCATCAAATTCGTAGAACATAATACTCTGCGACCAGCCCAGCAGCAGCTTGCCGTCCTCAATCACCAATGTGACGCTCTGCCCGATCAGCGCCGACTTGATATGACCGGCGGCATCGGCCGGCGTATCGTATTGATGGGCGAAGTCCACGCGCTTCGGCACCAGCCGCTTGAATTCCGCCAGCAAATCAGCCGGCGTGGCCGGATCCAAACCCGAATTAAGCGTGATGCCGGCGGTGGTATGCGGCACGATCACAACACAGATGCCCGCTCCCACAGCGCTATCGGCGACGGCAGCCCGCACTTGAGCGGTGATATCCACCAGCGCGTCGCCGGCGGGCGTTTCAAATTCGATCAGTTTCATCATATCAGTCTAATTCCTGTTCTGTTGTCCTCGAGGACTTGCGCTACTTCAGCGCGCCCTGGCGCATTGCGACCGGCGCCGGCTTTCATCACACTAGCCGCGCCCATCGCGTTGCCGATTCTGCCACAATCCGCCGCGGAATACCCCTGCAAATCCGCCCAGATATAAGCTGCGGCGAAGGCGTCGCCCGCCCCAATCGTATCGACCACCGGCGCGTCAAAGCCCGGACAGGCCATATCCAAGCCTCGCCCAAGCAAGTGGCAGCCGGCCGCGCCCCGCTTCAGCACAATGCGCAAATGCCTATAGCGCTCCAGCAATCGGCGGCAAGCGTCAATATCGCTTTCGCCCGCCGTGACGAATCGAATCTCATCATCAGTGAGGATCAGCGCATCAGCGGCTTCGAGCACTCGCGCAACGCCCGCTTGATCCAACTGACCCAGGAAAGGTCCGACATCAATGTAAAGCGGCGCGATAGCTTGCAGCGCGCTATCCACCAGCGGATTCAGCCGTTCCTCGATCAGAGTATAACCAGGGATGAAGACGGCGTCCGCCCGCTCGAGTTGCTGCCTCGCGCGCGCTGTCAGCGAGATAGGCGGGCTGTTCCCGTAATGCCCGAGAAAGACATGCGCCGGTTGACGCTGGTCGCTGAGCGAAATGACGGTTGTGGTTGTGCTGCCGGCCGGGATGGTCAGCGCGGAGATGTCTATACCAGCCTCCGCCATCATTGCTGCCAACATCCGCCCTTGAAAGTCGTCGCCGACCGTGCCCAGCGCAACCGCTTCCATGCCCAGATTCAACGCCGCGAACAAGGTCGTGCAAGCGCCGCCCGGCTCTATCAGCAGGCTCGGCGAGGTCTGATGCGCGTCCGCCTCGACCGGCAGTTGCGCCTTAAGAAGCAGGTCAACCACCAGGTCGCCGACCGTGACCAGGCGCTTAGCTATCGGCGGCAATTAGTTTTTCCAGCCCCGCTGCGATGTCGCGCACTTGGTATTCGCGGAAGACACTGTCAGCTTCCAGTACGCCGATGTCCTCGGCAGGAATCGCGTCATAGCCGGCATACGTTCCCGCCATTGCACAGGCAATCGCGCCGATGGTATCGGCATCTCCGGAGAGATTGGCCGCCAGAATCGCCGTCTGTTTGGGGTCGCCCTGCGCCATCGCCAAGATGCCAAAAGCCGCGCCGACCGTCTCCGGCACATTCAGCGTCGCGCCAACTTCGTCGTAGATGCGCCGCAAGCGCGTCCGCCGATCGCCATGGCTCCGCGCGATGGCCAGCGCCTGCTCAATCTTGAAAACGACCGAGCAGCCGAACCAGGGGCGGCCGTGCGCCCGTCCCATTTCAGCGCCTTGCAAACCCGCCGTGATAACCTCGTCGAGCGGGACGCCATCGACCATCGCCATGGCAACCGCCGCCGCCACCGCCGCCGCGCCCGATACCGCCGGCTGAGTGAAATGGGTCGGCATGCAGACCGTCGCCGTATCCGCCACGGCCCCGGCAATATCACCTGGATGCAGCAAGCCAATCGGCGAGATGCGCATGGGCGCGCCATTGGTATCGCCCCATAAGCCCGTTGTCGCTGGGTCCTCGCCCGCCTTGAGCGCGTTGACGCCCCGGCGTGTACTCGGCCCGACATAGGGCGAATTGTCGCCATCGACCCGGTCGTACCAGGTTACCAGTCCGCAGACGGCTGCTTCCAGCGTGACCGCGCCTGCTTCGATCACTGCCTGGGCGATGGAGAAGGCTTGCTCGGAGTCGTCCGTGATGCGGCCGGCCGGCAGCCCGGCGTGCACGATATGGTCGTCGGGCGCGTCCTGCCAGCTATCGAGCCAGCCGAAGCAGCGCTCGGTATCGTCCGGGTGCACTTGCCCCGGCATGGCAAAAGCATCGCCGAGGGCCTGGCCGTAAAGTCCGCCGAGGATTTTGTCTCTCATTGGTCTTCGCATCTCCTGCATTTACCGGTCCTCTCCAGGATATATAGCAAATAAGTCTTGCTTGCGCCATGCCAGCCGAATAGTGCCAACCTTCCACGCATCAAAAGGTACATGTTTCAACAGAACCCAATCTCTAATTTGACGCTTGGTTTCCGACTCGTTAGTAAACGTTGCGATAGTGAGGAGGTATAGAGTAATATGATACTCTACATATAATGACACTGTATGATACATGGTAACGTCATTCGTTTAGGCATTTCGGAGGCAGGAATATGAGAAGGTTAGACCTTAAACGCATCTTGCCCACTCGACCTTTCCTCACTGGCATGGCTACCGCATTTGACATGTATGGAACGTACGGGCAAAAGGTCTATGAGAGAATTCATACCGAATGGTCGACTGTGGTTTCACAGCCTTCGCCCAGCGCTGATGAATCAATAAGGGAAAGCATTGCCGCTGTTAATGGAGAGTTCCTGAAACTGCTCGCGGAGCGCGAGAACTAATGCAGTCTGGAAAAGCTACGGTCAATGATGCTCCTGACGCCAAAGAACTTCCTCAAGTTCACGCGGAGATTTCCGCCGTACAATTTGATGAGCGGCTTCTTCCCATCTACGAAGAACACCAGCGTCATAAAATGGCTCTGGAAACGCAAGAACAAGCCGACAACACCAAAGTCAGTCTCCAACTCATGTCTGATACGTCTGAAATCACAAGACGAGGTCAATTTATCGGCGGAGGCATCGCCATCGTCGCCCTGGTCGGCGGGCTCATACTTGTGGCTCTCGATAAAGATGCGGTTGGCTCGGCAGTCTTGATCTTGGACGCTGTTTTTGTTTTCTCACAGAAGCTTGTAAATCCAAGCGAACGCTATATATCGCAACGAGAATAAAAGTAGCCTTTTTCGTCAGGAACGACCAGCTCTGCCAGAATTCATGCCAAACCAATCGGCAAGCAGCACACCTGCTCTGTGTCCCCTCTGTGTCCTCTGTGACTAATTCCCCCGCATCAGCACCCGCCCGCCGATCATTGTCCAGACCAGCGCGCTGACCGCCAAACCGAGCGCCAGCGCCAGCAGCGGCTCGAAGAACAGCGCCAGCAACAGCGTCAGGTAGATGCCCAGCGACACAATAGTCACGGCGGCGCTCGCCTGCCAGCGTTTCTGAATGCGGAAGATATCGGTGACAAAGGGCAAGCCGAAGAGGAAGAGCGCGATCGACACAATGCCGATTAGCACACCGACCGGCACGGCCTTTTCCGCGCCGCCAAAGCCATTTGGCGCTGACAGAATCGCCGCGCCCGTCACCACGCCGATGACCGCGAACATCATCAGGAGCATGTGCAAAATGCTGATTCGCTGGATCGACTGCCAGAAGGCCGCGTCGAAAGCCGCGCCCGAGGCCGTCCGCATCTCGCTGACCCGCTGCGATATCCGCCGCTGCAGCGCATAAATCACCAGCGCCAGCACGGTCGCAAAATAGGGAATCGACTGCGGCAGCTGCGCCGGGATCTCCAGCGAGCCGATACGAATGCCGAGCGCGTCGAAGAAGCCGAAGACCAGCGAGGCGACCATGGTGCCAGCGGGTGTGCCACCGCCCAGCGATGGCGTGACCAAGGCGATAAAGCCGCGTCCGTTGGTCATATCGCGCTGGAAAAGCTGCAAATAGCCCATGCCCATGTGGATGCCGCCCAGCCCGGCGAAGAAGCCGCTGAGAAGCAGCGCCATATAACGGATCTTCTTGACATTGATGCCGACCGAGGCCGCCGCTTCCGGGTTTTCCCCCACTGCCCGCAGGTGCATGCCGATGGGCATCCGATAGAGGAAAAATGACACCACAATAACACCGATGAAAGCCAGCCAGGTCATGACACTCTGATTGTCAAATACCTCAAAGAAACTTGGACCAATGATCGGAATCTGGTTGATGAACTCCGGCAATTGTATGAAGGGCATTTGCAAGCTGGCCAGCGTACTGGTATTGCCGCGGTCGCCGGTCAGTTCAAACATGATCGCCACCGTCGCCGACGAGCCGAGGATGTTCAGCGCGATGCCGGAGAGGAAAAGATCGCCTTTCAAATCGAGATGGAAGAATGCCAGCACAAACGAGAGCAGCAGCGATACGCTTACACCCAAAAGCAAGCCCAGCCAGGGACCGACCACTACGCCCGTCTCGTATCCAAACCAGTCTTGCGCGTAGGCGCTGACGACTACGCCGGTGAAAGCGGACGAAAGCATCATGCCTTCCAGACCGATGTTGAGCACTCCCGCTTTCTCCGAGATCAACGCGCCCAGCGAGGGCAGCAAGATCGGCGTCGTCACACGCAGGATGGCGAAGAGGAAAGCCGCGCTGAAAATCCCTTCGATGACTTTATCAAACATGGCTACCCCTCGCTGCAGTTTCTATGCGACTGCTCGACAACTCGGTTAGACTTAGCCATTGACCGATAACGCTGCTGAAGTCACCCCCTCCCTGATGCTTCGGATGCCCGCCATAGAGATGGCGGGAAGGGGCCGGGGGGAGGGGTTGGCTAAGTCGTTTCATCGGCGCCCTCCAATGCGGCTACGGCGTGTCCGCTCTCATCAATGTCCGCCCGCTTCTGCCGCGCTTGGAAGAAAGTCACCAGCGCCTCCGCAGTAATCAGCAAAATAATAATGGCCTGAATCATGCGCACCACTTCAAAGCTGACGTTGGCATCGCGCTCCATGAATTGCGCGCCCGCCCGCAAGTAGGCGTAGAGCAAGCCGGCGAATGGCACGACCAGCACATTCAAGCGCGCCAGCAAGGCGACCACCACCCCTTCAAATGCCAGCGCAAAAGAGATATTCAGTATCAATTGCCGGTGGATGCCATTCGCCAGGTGCATGCCCGCCAAGCCGGCTACGATGCCGCCGATCGCCATCACCAGCATGATAGTCCGCTTGGAATTAACGCCGCCGTAATCCGCGAATCGCAAGTTCGAGCCGATGATGCGAATCTCATAACCCAGCGGCGTCCGGCGAATTAGCAGCCAGGAAATAAAGATGACGATCGCCAGAATGAAGACGGCGATGGTCACCTGCGTACTCTCGACGATGACCGGCAGGATGGCGTTGTCGGTAAATTTGCTGGAGGCGACATATCCGGCATTGGCCGGCTTGAGCTGGAAGTTCAGCACCATCTCGAAGAAGCGCGTGGCGATGACGTTGAGCATCAGCGTCGAGACCAGCTCGTTCGCGCCCAGGTAGGCTTTCAGCGCGCCGGGTATCAAGCCATAGACGAATCCGGCCGTGGCTGAGGCTAGAATGATGAAGGGAATAAGAATGACGCCGGGTATATGCGGCGAATTCAGCGCGATAATGCCGGAGACCAACGCGCCGAAGTAAAGCTGCCCTTCCGCGCCCAAGCTGAATTGCTTCGCCCGGAAAACAATGGCGAAGGACAGACCGAGCAGGATCAGTGTGATCGAGTCCTGAATCCAGACGCCCCAGCGATTGACGCGCTCAATGGGACCGAGCAGCAGCGCATGAAATGCCCGCTGCGATTGACTCATCGCCTCCGATAGTACCGTGCCCGTTTCGACAGTTTCGGGCCGGGCGTAGAGCGTATAGACGCCATCGGCAGGCAGGACATAACCTTCGATGACCGCGTCAAGTGTGCTGACCAGATCGTCAAATGTTTCATCGACTTGCAGTTCCGTCGCCGATGTCGATTCCGCCAGCAGCGCGCCCGAGTCATCGCGCAGCTCCACCATCAGGTCGACTTCCGAGCGGCGATTCCTGGCATGAGCCAACAGCGAAACCGCATCTCCCTCGTTGCCGGCGAAAGTCCAGGCGACCTCGCTCACCGGCGCAACGACATTGGGTTTGTTGAATTCACCGCCGCGTACGAGATTGTAATCCAGGTCGACATCATCGTTCTCAACCGGCTCGGCCTCCGATACCACCTGCGCGCGGAATTCACCTTGCGAGAAGCGATCGGCGGAATCCAGATTGAAGATGAATGTCACCAAAAAGCCCAGCAGCAGCGCCACAATCACCGTCAGCAAGACGCGAACGGCCTGCCGCCGCAACTCCACCACAAAGAGCAAGATGCAGCCGCCCACCAGCGCATTGACTAGCAGGATATTCTCCCAGCTTGCCGTGCTCGTCATCTTCTCCATCGAGCCATTAAACAAGGTGTTGGTGACGAAGAGCGTGACGACGGCGCCGGCGGCCAGTCCAATCAGAAGCAGCGGATGACGTTTCAGGAAGTTCATACGAATTGCTCCATTTCTTCCGTGGCCTGCCGCTCCGCCCCCAGCATAAAATAACCGATTCGCTCTTCGGTCAGGCTTTCGTCATTGGGGAAGATGCCTACGATCTCGCCTTCGTACATCACCATGATGCGGTCCGACAATTTCATGACTTCTTGTAGATCCGCCGAGATCAGCAAAATCGCCAGACCCTGCGTACGCTGATCGACCAGCTCCTGATGGATGAATTCTATTGCGCCGATATCGACGCCGCGGGTCGGCTGCGCCGCGATCAACAGCTTGGGCGAAGACGACAGCTCGCGCGCCACCACCACCTTCTGCATATTGCCGCCGGAGAGCGCGTTGACCGGGATGGTCCCGTTGGGCGCGATGATGTTGAATTCGCGTATCAGGCTTTGCCCGTTGTCCACGATGGCGTTGATATCCAGCAAGCCGCGGCGAGTAAAAGGCTCGCGATAATAGCGATCGATGATGAGGTTGTCGTCGATGGATGAAGTCAGAGCGACGCCATTGGTCAAGCGGTCTTCCGGGATATGCGCCACATTATGCTCGCGCACCGAGCGAGGGCCGCGGCCCAGGATCTGTTCCTTGCTGATGTAGGCTTCGCCAGCTGTGGGCGGCCGCAAGCCGGTCAAGACCTCCGCCAGCTCGGTCTGCCCATTGCCCTCGACGCCGGCGATGCCGAGGATCTCATGTTCATAGACGTTGAAACTCACTCGCTTCAATAGTTGATGCCCGCTGTCATCGGCATAAGTCAGGTCATACACGGACAGCACAGAACCGCCGCGCTTCACTGCCGGCCGGTCGACCTGCATGAAGACTTCGCGCCCGACCATCATACGCGCCAATTCCCGCTCGTCAGTTTCAGCCGTTTTGACCGTGCCGATCTTGCGCGCGTCCCGCATCACGGTTACGCGGTCGGATATCTCAATCACTTCTTTCAGCTTGTGGGTGATAAACACAACCGTCTTGCCGCCATCCACCAGGCTGCGAATCGCCGCAAACAGGTCCTGCGTCTCGCTCGGCGTCAGCACAGCCGTCGGCTCATCGAGAATGAGAATCTCAGCGCCGCGATACAGCGCCTTGAGAATCTCCACCCGCTGGCGCATGCCCACCGGAATATCCGCGATCCTGGAATTGGGATTGACCGCCAAGCCGTATTCCGCCGAAAGCGCCGCGGTATCGGCGACAGCCTGGGGAAAGTCGATGCGGACGCCTTGCTTCGTCTCGCGGTTGAGGATGATGTTCTGCGCCACCGTGAAAGAATCCACCAGCATGAAGTTCTGATGCACCATGCCGATGCCCAGCTCGATGGCGTCTTGCGGGCTGCCAAGCTCGACTTCCTGGCCGCGGATGGAGATGCGCCCGGAAGAGGGCTGCTCCAAGCCGTAGAGGATCTTCATCAAAGTGGATTTGCCGGCGCCATTCTCACCGACCAGCGCGTGTATCTCGCCCTGCTCCACCGAGAAGTCAATGTCGTCATTGGCGTGCACACCGTTGGGATAAATTTTGTGAATGCTTAGCGTTTCGATTATGGCCATATTGATTCACCACGGGAGCCTGTAGGGGCTAGCCTTGGCTCGCCCACCTCCATTACATTCCGCGTTAGCGGACTTGCACAGCTAGCGACTGAATTCCCCATCTTCTTTGACGAAATCGAAGCTCTCCATTGAAGGAATACGAAAAGAAAACGTAGTCGCCCCGTCTCTGTTCGATACCGCGAAATCGCTCTTATTGATGATGTCCATGCCGATTAACACATCATTTCCCAAGAGCTTGCCCTCTGCGACCCTTGCGTCCGCAAAATGAACATCAGACAACGGCAAAAGATTCACATAGTAAATTTGGACGTTTTCCGCCTCGCCTTGGACATGATAGAGGTTAGTAAACCCCTCAGCCTGTAGACCGAGATCTTCGACAACTCGCCTGGTGATCATGCTTTCAGTGGCGCCTGTGTCCCAAAGTGCGTTGAAATGTTTTCGAGGCGGTTGTGGCGTCCCACTTTCCGGTGTCCACGATGCATAGACCCAGCATGAAGTTACGAGACGATTCTGTATGGCATTTGACTTTATCGTAAAGCTATGCCGTCCAGGAGTCATTTGGCTACAGCTATTCCCGGAGTGTGTATGTAAATGGCAGTCGTACCAGGGCCCTTGCCTATTTCCTGCATAAGCACCATGCCGTATTCGTATTCTCTCTCCAACGGCTTCGACATCAGAGCACCCCTACAATTCATCTCAATGTGGTTTGTAGGGGGCAGCCAGCGGCTGACCCGCGAATCTTGCGTTATTCGCCGTCGGGCGACTCACAGAGTCACCCCTACAATCCATCTCAATGTGGTTTGTAGGGGTCAGACAGCGGCTGACCCGCACATAATGCGTTATTCGCCGTCGGGCGACCCACAGAGTCACCCCTACAATTCATCTCAATGCGGTTTGTAGGGGGCAGCCAGCGGCTGACCCGCACATAATGCGTTATTCGCCGTCGGGCGACCCAGAAGATCGCCCGCGTCCGCTAGCCAAAACTACACGCGACATTGCGATGTAGGGGCGACTTATCAAGTCGCCCGCAACCTCAATACCAGCAGTTTACATATCGTCCATCATCAAGTCGTCCATGCTCATGCCGGCGCTCGGCATATCAGCGCAAGCCGTGCCGACTGCCGCCATCATGTCCTCGCTGGTGAAGACGGTCTGGACGTGCACATCGCCGTTGACCACAGCCGCTTCCGCCGCTTCCACCATCGCCTTGATGTCGTCTGACGTTGCCATGTCATAGAAGTCGTTCTTGGCCAGCCCGACGCCGCCCTCGGGGATACCCAGGCTCTCGGATGAGCCGTAGGGCAGTTCGCCGTCGAGATGCAGGGTGACCGCGCGGAAGATCGAGTTGTCGACATTCTTCAGCATGCTGGTCAAGATGCGCTCGGCTTGGTCGGGATCGGTCTCGGCGACGATGGTCGCCTGGTCCGAGTCAACGCCGATTGCGAAGCGTTCTTGCTCTTGAGCCGCTTCAAAGACGCCGACGCCCGTGCCGCCAGCGATCTGGAAGACGATATCCGCGCCCTGCTCGTACATCGCCAGGGTGATTTCCTTGCCGCGCGCCGGATCATTCCAGCTGCCGGCGTACTGAACGATGCTCTGCGACTCCGGATTGACCAGGCAAGCGCCCTGCTCATAACCGACGATGAAGTCGTCGATGACCGGGATCTGCTGCCCGCCGACGGCGCCGATGATCGGGTCGTCATTGGTGCCTTCCATCATGCTGGTGGTGATGGCGGCGGCATAAACGCCGGCCAGGAAGGAACCCTGATTCTGAGCATACGTCATCGAATAGACGTTGGCGCAGCCATCGACGCAGACTTCCATGTCGTCATAGGGCATCGGCGCGTCATAGAACATGTAGTACTTGTCCGGGTATTTGTGCGCGTTCGCCGCCACGAAGCCGACCATCTGCCAGGTGCCCGCGATCAGGATATCGTAAGAATCGGTGTCGGCCATGACATCAAGCAAGCCCGGCTCCCAATTGGCCGGGTCGATGCCGAGCTCGACCGTGTCGATTTCGATATCGTATTCATCGGCGACCGCGTCCATACCGCGTTGGGCGCTATCAAAGAATGACTTGTCGCCGAGCGTACCGTTGACCACCGATACGATCTTGAGCGGCTCGTCCTGGGCGACGGCAGTGAATGCCATCAAAAACACAAGCATCACTGCAAGTAGTAAACCTAGCTTCTTCATGTAAAGCCTCCATAAAATGTTGGGTTGAATCAGAGTCAATTCTGATTGACGTATTATACCCACCTCAATGCGTTTCGGCAAAAATCGAACCTATGCTTCTCAGCAGAAGCATAGAAGGTATCTCATTCTTTGCGAAACACGATTGCCCTGCCATTTCTTGCTGATTAGCCACAGCTGGAGTTCAACCTTGCTCGCTTCTCTTCCCGCTGGCGAAAAAAAATCACCATAATGATAGGTCCCAGATAGGGAACGGCGAGCACTATAACCCCCCAAAAAAGCATGTCTCGCGTCGGTCTTCCCTTGGCATACAGGTAGATCCAGGCGCCTCCCACAAGAATTGGGTGCAAGCAGAGCATCACTACCAGCAACGGTTCCATGTCATAAAACATCAAGGATCCTCTCTATACCTGATGATGGCAAACTTGCTGAATTGGCCTGACGTAAAGGATCGGCTGAACCTGAACAACAAGATTGAAATTCAACTGCATCCGCAACGTCTTACCCGAATCTGAAAGACATTGTTTGTCTGTATGTCACGCACATCATGACCATACGGCGCTCCGATTAGTTCGTACCATTGCGCAATGAAGCGGTCAAATGTAAAGGCCCCGCCCGACACCTTTATTTCTACACGCGCCTTCGAAGTAACAGTAGTTAGCGCGCCGTTCTTTTGGCATTCGTAAGTGGTCAGGACCGTCGAACCCCGCGTCAACCAACCGTAGTCGGAGTTGCGACGCGACATCGAAACCGCCGCCGTTGATGCAAGAGCCAATCGATTTACAACAGCTTGAGCTTCTTCCAGGCTTTCTATCTTGAGTACTTCGTCTACTGAAACATTCGAGCCAGCGGACTCAAAACCATTGGCTCGCAAATATGTGTCTATTTCGGCAAAGTCTTCACCCGGTTCGTCCAATGCAACAGCCGTGAACGCCAGCAAAATCACGAGCATCACTGTAAGCACAAAACCTAGCTTCTTCATTTGAGTCTTCGGCTTAATTATGTGTTGAATCAGAGTCAATTTTGATTAACGCTATTATACCCGCCTCAATGCGATTCAGCATAACGAGATTAACCACCGAAGACATTGAAGACACAGAGACAGTTTCCAGAGTTGGATTCGCTAAGCAAGATCTAGCTGATTCCTGCGGATTCACACGCGCCGATCGTAGGGGCGACCTGGTCTTGACCCGTTTTGGTGGACGCTGAATTTGTCTAATGCTCTGCCTCTTCGAATTGCATAGGGCTGGCAAAGCCCAGCGATGAATGCAGTCTGCGGCGGTTGTACCATGCCTCTATGTAGTATGCGATAGTGCGCCGTGCGTCGTTGATGGTGTCAAAGACGTGATTCGCGCACTCGGTCTTCAGAGTAGCGAAGAAACTTTCCGCCATGGCGTTGTCGTAGCAACTGCCGGTGTCGCTCATGCTTGGCTGTATGCCACGGTCAGTCAGCAACTGCTGGTAACGCTGGTCTGTGTACTGACTGCCACGGTCGCTATGATGGATTAGCAGACCGCGCAATTCACGCTGCTGCACTGCCATGAGCAGTGCATTTTGCGCCAGCTGGCTGTTGGCTCTCCGGTTCATAGACCAGCCGACAATCCGGCGCGAGAAGGCGTCCATGACCACAGCGAGATGGAGCCAGCCTTCTTTGGTGGCAATGTAGGCGATGTCCGCCAGCCACTTCTGGTTGATGTCCGTGGCCGAGAAATCTTGCTGCAGGATATTGGGCGCCGCCGATGTCGACGCTGCCGATTTCTTCCGGCCTCGATAGCCTTGTTTGCGAATCGCGTACATGCCGGCAAGCCGCATCAAATGCGCTACCCGCTTACGGCTTACCCGCCAGCCTCTCGCCAACAATTCCGCCCAGACACGCGGACTGCCATAAGTCCGGGCGCTACCCACGAAGATTTCCCGGATGCGCGCTAGCAGCCTCGCATCCTCCCGCTCGCGCCGGCTCTTCCCGCGCTTCAACCAGGCGAAGAAGCCACTCTTGCTCACATCCAACACGCGGCACATCCTCGACACGCTGAACTCCTGCCGATGCTCCAGAATGAATTGGTACTTCACCATTTGCTTTCCTGCGAGAACACTTGGATAGCTTTTTTTAAAATGTCGCGCTCCTCCCGTGCGATCGCCAACTCGCCTTGCAAGCGTCGAATCTCGGTCTCGGATTCTCGTTCGGCGCTTGGCTTAAGCTCATCGCTATTCTCATCGACCCGATACCGCTGCCGCCACTTGTAGATCAGTCCCGGCGTAATGCCCAAGTCGCGCTCCACCTGGGCCACCGTCCTACCGGGCTTCGCCGCTAAATTCAGCGCCTCACGCTTCAACTCGTCTGGATACTTCACCATCACACTCCTACCTGCCTTCCTTACCTGATTCTATTGGACAACAGCGCTGTCTACAAAATCGGGGCAAGTTCAACCCTTGGGTCGCCCATGAAAACATGCACAAATATGGGAGTGGTGAATTTCAAGGAGATAGAAGGAGATTGTAGGATGGTAAAGATGTTCAACAGAATAGTCAGCAAACTGCTAGTCCTGTTTACTAACGTTGTTATTGGGGATTGCGCCACTCGCAATTTTCGCCCAATCTCACCCGCCCAAGTACGATCCAAATCTGTACTATACAAATGACGCGCTGGTTAGAGTCTCATCAGGGACATCGGGACTCGACGCAACATTGTCCGTAGTTGATGGGAATGTGTCTCTGTCAGTTGAGACTGGAAGCTGGCGCTACCCTTGGGGTCACCATTCTCACTCTCGCAATCCAAGCGCAATTGCCACTCAGCAGTGTGGTGGCGGAGACGATACTTGGGTCTACTTCAACTTCATCCCAGAAAATGAGCTGTGGAGCAACGATCTTAGGGTCGGATCTTGGAATGCGGCATCCGACGCTTATATTAGGTACTATAGTAATGGGCTTGATGGAGGGTACGTCTGCGCTGGAGGTCTATACAACATCAGCGTGCGCGCGTCAGAAAATATCAATGGCTGGCACGTGAAGCTCTCGTGGAATTGATAGTCACTGAATCAACAAGGAGGCGGCTTGTGTTAGAGGCAGGCCGCCCCTTTGCGCAATTGCCCAGCATTTGGAATTAGAAAGACAACGATGAAACGCAAACCCGTCTCCATTGCGAATCGACTCTTGGTCTTCAGCGCAAACTGCGTACTTCTGCCTCTATCTGGCTTGTTGATTTGGCTGGCATTCGACTTCACCATTGGCATCTATCTGGCGCCCGGTTTCAACCGCGTATTGATGTATGGCATCACAGTATTCGTATTCGCCGCGGCGCAGCAGCGCCTTGCGTCGCGCTACCTTAGTCTTAAGTTGCGGCATTGGCTGCGTTGGACTGTTCTTGGCGTGATTGGCAGCGCAATCTGCTACCAGGTATTCATCGCTGTTGTACCTGCCCCGTCCGAATTCTGGTGGTACGCGCGCATCAGCCCGCCTCCTGCGCCTGAGCATCTCTTTGCGGAAAATGTGTATCACGCCATTCGCTACTTTCTCCGTTTTGGGCTGGTGGCTTTCTTCCAGTATTTCGCCTTGCCGCGCCTCCCGCAAGCCAGGCGGCTCTGGTTGCTTGCCGCGCTTATCGCTGCGCCTCTGTGGCATCAATACAACCTATCCGCCCTGATTATCCTCGCGCTGGCGCTGGACCGCGTGGCCTTCATTAGCTCGCAGCCTCGCTTCGATAGCATGAAGCGGAAACTCAACCAGCCCGCCATCCAGATCGTCTGAACGGGTGGGGGCAAATGCCCTTTGCGCTCAACCCCCGCCTACGCCCCCCAACGGCAGCCGCAGCGCCTCCAGCGCCACCCCCGTCTCCAACACCGCATCCAACTCCGGCCCATCCGGGAAGACGTACCAGCGAATCTCAAGCTGCAGCTCGGCCACGCCCGCCGCATCGGTCGGAATCTGCATGATATAGTCGTCGCGATAATCCACATCCAGCTCCATCCAGGGATGCGGCATGGTGCCCCAGCCGGGCCAAGTCTCGAAACTTGTGATCACTTCGCCCTGCCCATCCAGCAAGCTCAGCGCCAGCGCATACGCCAGCGGCGAATGATCGCACGAGCGCCAGTAGAACGTGACCGGGATTTGCTCGCCAGCGCTCCAGTTGCGTTTTGCTGGCAACTCATAACCGGTCAGCCGAATATCCTCCCATTGCGCATCGGCGACCGTCGCCGAATCCGGCAGCTGCGCCACGACAGGCGGATGATCGTAATTGGGCATGATAGTGACGAAGGGCGCGACCAAACTGAATGCCATAAGCGGCAGCGTCAAGAGCAGCGGCGGAATCCGCAGCGCGTTCAAGCCCAGCGCAATCAGCAGGCTGGCCGAGGTGATATAGGGGAAGAGCAGCCGGCCCGTGCTGGCCCAAGTCTGCGTACTCCACCACATCAGCATAGCCGCGCCCAGCGCCAGCATAATAAAGAGAAAACCGATAGCAGGCATCAGGGCGCTCGAATGCACGTCGCCTGGCGTCGAGGCTATGACACCCTTGCCTAACCTGGTCAAAATCCCTCTGTGTCTCTGTGGTGAATCCCCCCGTATGGTCTTCGCCACAAATACCAGCAAACCGGCGGCGGCAACCAGACTTAGCCCGTCCATCAAGCGATAGAAGACATTGGACACGACAATATTGAAGGCGCCGAAGACCGCCCAGTAACTGACGCGCAAACCCTCGAATTCTTCCAGGAAGAGTTGCCAGGGTGTGATCGACCGCCGCCCGAAATAATCCAGCATGGTCGCCGTGCCGAAAAGCTCGCCGTAGAGCTGAAGGTTGCGCAGATACCACCACAGGGCGATGATCGCGAAAGCAGCCAGTGTCGCGCCGAAGAGCAGCATGAACCCGCGCCGATCGCACCGCCGCCAAAGCAGCCAGATTCCCGCCAGACCCACAACAGCGCCCACAACCAAGCCGCTCAATTTGGTCAATGCCGCCAGCGCGATGAGCAGCGCCAGCGCGAGGCTGCGCCGCCTTTGGAAGCCATCGCGCAGCATCAGCAGCAGTTGCCAGGTGATCAGCGCCGCCAGCATATTGATGAGGTCGTCATTGCTCACCGATGCGCTGATGAAGAGGAATTGTGGATTGAAGGCGGTCAGCGACGCCGCCATCAGCGCGAAGCCGGCCCGCCCCGGCAGCAGCGTCCGCGCCGACTGATACACCGCGCCGACAGTCACCGCGCCCATGCCCAGTCCCAGCAGGCGAATCACGTACAGCGTCAAGGACGAGCCGCTCAAATCCGGCGGATAGACTTGCTTGTAGATGACCAGATTGCGATTGCCCAGCCGCAGCGGATCCCCAATCACGGTGAAAGGGCTGGGCAGATAGCGCGCCTCGAAATCCGAGTTGTCGAAGGCGTTCCAGACCACCGCCATCAGCAGATAATAGAGCGGCGGCTGGCTGCCTTCCTGGCCGTAGAGCTTATCGTGGTCGGCTGATTGCAGCGGCAGCTCCCCGCGCTCGGCGATCCACTTCACCATGCCAACGTGCTGCACAGTGTCCGACGCCTCGAAGTTGGGCGCGGCGTACAAATAGACCAGGCCGATGAGGAAGAAAATCGCTGGCAACAAAACCATAGGGGAAGGCGGATGCTGCGCTACAATGCGATTGGAGACTACCCGTTTCAGACATTCAGGAATTGAAGGTTGCATCGGCGTCTTTGCGCGCAGATCACCATAACGAGGCAGCTATTCGTTGCTATGGCCAACACTTCAATATGATGATTGGGACTTCTCACTAATCAATTGCGGCAATTGAATGTCAGCTAACCTGCTCCAGATTCTCTCGCCGTCTATACATTCCAGTAAGCATGGCAGTCAAGTCAATGCCTTCATCCAATTCATCCCAGTAGATGTTTAGCCCAAACAACTCGTATTTCTTCCTCTGAGAATCAGTCGCATTCTTAAGGCGAGGATAGAATTTCAAGGGAATACTGATCACTCGACCGTCTGCCAGGAAAATCTGAGCATGTTTTTTTGTGAACTTGACCTTCTTAGCTGCACATCGCACTGGATTTACCAGTGGCATCAAATCCATCCTCTTCCCTCCCCTTCTAATATCCCTCGCTGCCCGGGATACCGTGATATTCGACCCACTTTTCAAAAAGCTTTTTCTTGTGCGTATTCACCAGATTCTTTAGCCGTCTTAAATCTGCCTTCGTGAATCCGGAGTTATCCCCAAATTCAAGTGGATCCAAGAAGATTCTAACGTGCATATTGTCTTTTGTAACATGAACATGAGCCGGCTCATGATCGTTTGGATAAACCACCACATTGTAGACATGTTTTTGCTTGTAAAGCAGTTTAACCAATTTGGCAACCTTGCTGCAACTTTACTATACACAGGGAGTGGTGAATTTCAAGGATATAGAACGAGATTGAACGAAGACGACACTGGCTCAAACTCGCCGGAAAACTCCCTTCTCCAATGCTTTGGGGAAGGGCCGGGGATGGGGTTAGAAAAGGGCATATCCAAGATTTTCACCACTCCCATACACAGGGAGTGGTAAATTCCAACTACACGATAAATTCGCCAACCAAACAATATAACTCTGTGTCCTCAGGGGCGAAAAAATCTGTGCCGTGTTTGCTAAATGGACTATATCCGCGATGTTAACCACTCCCCCTGACCAGAATGCTATGCGACGACAATGGGCGCCGCCCATGCTATCCTACCCACAGTGGATACCGGGTGCAGGTTATTGAGTAATCTGTCGCCCTCTCGTATTCGATTCGAATCCCGTCGACGGTCACCGAAATGTGCTCAACGAGTGTCCAGTGATTCGCCATCTCCAGCGCGTGATTGCTGTTGACCTTGGTGTAATCAAGGGTGACATCGCGAACCGAGGCGTTGATTATGCTCCCCGTATGAGAATGCCACTTGCTGGTCACTCTAAATCTCTCAGGCGGCGATTTCCTCTTCACTCTGGCATGCCCGGTAAACGTGCCATTTTGACCGCCCATGTCCTTGCTGCAAGTCATTATAGCCGTCGTAGGGTCATTCGAGGCTCCTGCCGCCGACATCTCGGAATTGTCCGCAACAAAACGAGCAAGCATCGGGACCGCCAGCGCCATCCCCAACTGCCCCCAGGTGTCAATTACTATCGGCTGCACTGTAGACGGAACGGATGATGCGGCAACCGGTACAAACCCTCTGCGACGCAATTCCGCATCCCATTCTTCTCTTGTTGCAGCTGTTTGCCCTAGCGATTGCCCCGTCAGCGCAACAAACAGCCCAATAGCGAACACTATCCGACAAAGTCGTGTCAACATGTCGCTATCCTCCTTGCTAGATGACAACTGTCATCAACTTCATCTTAGAGCAGCGTATCCCGAAGTGTCAAGCAAACTTTGTATATTTTACACAATAAATTAACTTGTGAATTTAGCCACTTTTCACAATGCTCGTGGCTCGGCTTCTGTTCCCTCTTGTTTTCGACAGATGACATCGTGGGCGGCTCGGCGACCCGCCACTACAACTTGCGAATTGGATCGGGTTCGTTATTTTCTGTGAGCCAAGACGTGACTTGCGAGAGGCTGTGGTGATGGGTGTGGTGAATTTCTAGGAGATAGAAGGAGATAGAATGAAGATGACACTGGCTCAAACTCGCCGGAAAACTCCCTTCTCCAATGCTTTGGGGAAGGGCCGGGGATGGGTTTAGAAAAGGGCATATCCAAGATTTTCACCACTCCCTGGTGATACCGCTTTCGCCACGCCTGATAGGCAAGTGTTATACTATCTTTGAATTTTCTTTACGTCGTAACAATCTTGGAGAAAGAGTACAAATAATATGAAAATGATTATTGATACGGACGCCGGCGTCGATGATGCGCAAGCCATCATGCTCGCCCTCTGCGACCCAGCCGTCGACGTGCTCGCCATCACCACCTTGACCGGCAATGTGCACATCCGCATGGTCAATCCCAATGTCCTGACTATCCTCGAAGTTATGAACCGCGATGTGCCTGTCTACGCCGGCATTGATCGTCCGCTGATCCAAGAGTGGGAAGATGCCGCCGAATTTCACGGGGGCGATGGCTTGGGCAACTTCCAGGACCGCCCGGCCCTCACTCGCCGCATCGAAGACGAGCGCGCCGTGCCGGCCCTGCTGCGCCTCTCGCGCGAGCATGAAGGCGAGCTGACCCTGATCGCGCTGGGCCCGCTGACCAATATCGCCGCCGCCGTCCGCCTCGATCCTGACTTTCCCGCCCGCATCAAACAATTCGTCTTCATGGGCGGCACCATCGCCGCGCGCGGCAATACCCCCATCGTCACCGCCGAATACAATATCTATACCGACCCCGAAGCGGCTTACATCACGCTAGACGCCTTCCCCGATTCCACCATGCTCAGCTGGGAATCCACCCTGGCGCACGGCTTCCCCTGGGACAAGTTCAACGCGCTCTGCGCCATCGACACGGTCAACGGGCGCTTCTTCCAAGCCATCTCGCATGAGACCGCCCAGCGCCTGCAAGACACTTACAGCAGACCCGCCTACCTGCTGCCCGACCCGCTGGCGATGGCCATAACGCTGCAGCCCGACCTGATCCAGCAGAGCGGTAAATTCTACGTCACGGTCGAGCTCAACGGCCGGAGCACACGCGGCCAGACCGTCATCGATTACAACGGCATCAACGGCAATCAACCCAACGTCAACATCATCCAAAGTCTCGACACCGACGGCGTCTACAACATGTTCGTCGACGCCCTGTCATCTTAAACAAACACGTAGGGGCGACCTATCAGGGCGCCCGTAATTGGCCCATCCAATTGTACGGGCGAGCCGGTGGCTCGTCCCCTCTATACCCTCTCCCCAACTCGGTGTACTCGGTGGCAAGAAATCTTCGTGCCCATTGTGGTAAAATCCCCCTATGCCAAACCACGAACGCATCAGCCAACTGCTCACCCGCATCGCCGCCGACCCCGCCTGCAAGCCGGACGCCATCTTCGACAATCTGTCCCGCCTGCTCGCAGCGCCCGCCCCCGCCAACAGCTGCCAGCTGCCCGGCACGGTCGGCCAGGTCATACGCGCCATCGCCGCCGAACTCGACCTGCCCTGCGCGCCCTTGGGCTCGACCGGCAATCTAGCCATCGAAATCGGCGACCCGGCCGCGCCGCTCGACCTGCTGGCCACCGCCCACATGGATCGCCCCTGCTACCGCGTCTTGAACCTGGACGAAGCCACCCTCTATCCACTCTGCGCCATCCGTGTGCCGCATAACAACTATCAGTGCGAGGGCATCGGCCTGCGCTATCTGGACGACCGCGTCGTCATCAGCGCCCGCGGCAAGCTGCGCTTCGTTGAAGAAGGCGGCGACTACCGCATCAGCTTCCGCGCGGAATCGGGCGACCTGAGATGGGGCGACACTGTCGCGACGCACACAAAAGCGACACTCAGCGACGGTCTGGTCATCGGCGCCGGCTTGGACAATGCCGTCGGCGTGATGCTGGCGCTCTTGTCCGCCCATGCGCTGCGCCAATACGCCACTGAAGCAATGGCGGGACGCAAGATCATCTTCGTCTTCACCGACCAGGAAGAGGGACCGCCGATCGGCCTCTTCGGGCAAGGCGCTGCCCGGCTGGCGCATGCCCTGCCGCCGCCGCGTCTCGGTTTCATCAACATCGACGGGCACAACGTGGACGAAAGCAACGGGCACGTCCCGGGCGTCGGCGCGTCGCAGGCTCTCGTCTCCGGCAGCGGACGCGGCTCAGTCGTGCCGCTCGATTACCAGGCGCTGGCGCAATCACTGGCGGACGAAGTGAATCAAACGCGACCGGGCACAGTCCGCCTCAACTATAGCTACGTCTCCCGCGGCGACGACATGCTGCTCAACACCTTTGCGCGCTGCCTCGGCTTGAGCGGGGTCATCGTCGCCAACGCCCACACCACCGAGGAGGCCGCCGCCCTCAGCGACATCGTCTCGGCGGCCCATTGGATTCCGGCGTATATTTCGCGGATTCTCATGTAGGGGTGACCCTGTGGATCGCCCGTATATCGGGTTCTCTCTGTGCCTCTGTGCCTCTGCGGTGAATCTCCCTTTACACTCCCGCCCACAGCCATTACAGTTTCGCTATGGCAAATCCCAACTTCACCAATCGCACCGTCTGGGTAGGCGACAATCTCCACGTCATGCGCGGAATAAACTCCGATTGCATCGACCTCATCTACCTCGACCCGCCCTTCAACTCCAATCAAGACTACGCCGCCCCCATCGGCTCAATCGCGGCCGGCGCGGCTTTCAAGGACACCTGGACGCTGTCGGACATAGACGTGCACGAACACGGCGAATTGGCCGACCGCCATCCAGCCGCCTACAGCGTCATCGAAGCGGCGCGAAACGCCTCCGGCAAAAGCACGATGAGCTATCTGATTATGATGGCGGTTCGTCTGGTTGAGATGGAGCGCATACTCAAACCCACCGGCAGCATCTACCTGCACTGTGACCCTACCGCCAGCCATTACCTCAAGCTGCTCATGGATGCGGTGTTTGGAAAAGACAATTTCAGAAACGAGATAATTTGGCATTATCGAAAATGGCCCACTGGGAAATACGCCTTTCAAAGGAATCACGACATTATCCTGTTTTACGCACTCTCAAAATCGAAAGAAAGAGTGTTTAATCAACTGTACATGCCCCGGGCTGCATCGACTCTAAAGCGGTTCGGTGATAAGGAAATTGTGTCAGGTCACGATGAATCGGGAAAGCGACTTCCATCAAAGGTTGCGGGCAGAAAGTCACGGGGCGTAAGGCAGGATGACGTGTGGGCTATACGCCGCGTGGCGCCTGTGAAACAACTTTACCCAACACAGAAACCCATCGCCCTGATTGAACGCATCATCGAAGCCTCAAGCAACGAAGGCGACATGGTGCTAGACCCCTTCTGCGGTTGCGCCACAACTATGGTCGCCGCCGACCGCCTGGAACGAGAATGGGCTGGCATCGACCTGTCGCCGCTGGCCGTCAAGCTGGTCAACGAGCGCATCACTGAAGATCGCGGCGCATTATGGGGCGGCGCTAATGTCGTCGAGTCCCTGCCAAAACGCACCGACCTCGGCACACTGCCCAACTACCGCACCCACCGCCATCGTCTCTACGGCGAGCAGGAAGGCGTCTGCCTCGGCTGCGATACCCACTTTCCCTTCAAGATCATGGAAGTCGACCACATCCTGCCCCAGTCTCGCGGCGGCACGGATCACTTCGATAATCTGCAACTGCTTTGCTCGCATTGCAATCGCAGCAAAGGCAGCAAAACCATGTCGGAATGGCGCGCCAGCCAATCCTTGTAATGCAACAACCTACGCAAAACCCTGATCATCCTTAGACGTAGGGGCGACCCTTGGGTCGCCCACTCTGTGCCTCGGTGGTCAAATCCCTCTGTGCCCTCACACAAACTCGGCGTCCTCGGTGGCAAAAAATCTTTGTGCCCTTTGTGTCTTTGCGCCCTCTGTGGTTAAATTCCCCTGTGGTGAATCTCCCTTTACACTCCCGCCCACAGCCATTACAGTTTCGCTATGGCAAATCCCAACTTCACCAATCGCACCGTCTGGGTCGGCGACAATCTCCACGTCATGCGCGGAATAAACTCCGATTGCATCGACCTCATCTACCTCGACCCGCCCTTCAACTCCAATCAAGACTACGCCGCCCCCATCGGCTCAATCGCGGCGGGCGCGGCTTTCAAGGACACCTGGACGCTGTCGGACATAGACGTGCACGAACACGGCGAATTGGCCGACCGCCATCCAGCCGCCTACAGCGTCATCGAAGCGGCGCGCAACGCCTCAGGCAAAAGCACGATGAGCTATCTGATTATGATGGCGGTTCGTCTGGTTGAGATGGAGCGCATACTCAAACCCACCGGCAGCATCTACCTGCACTGTGACCCTACCGCCAGCCATTACCTCAAGCTGCTCATGGATGCGGTGTTTGGAAAAGACAATTTCAGAAACGAGATAATTTGGCATTATCGAAAATGGCCCACTGGGAAATACGCCTTTCAAAGGAATCACGACATTATCCTGTTTTACGCACTCTCAAAATCGAAAGAAAGAGTGTTTAATCAACTGTACATGCCCCGGGCTGCATCGACTCTAAAGCGGTTCGGTGATAAGGAAATTGTGTCAGGTCACGATGAATCGGGAAAGCGACTTCCATCAAAGGTTGCGGGCAGAAAGTCACGGGGCGTAAGGCAGGATGACGTGTGGGCTATACGCCGCGTGGCGCCTGTGAAACAACTTTACCCAACACAGAAACCCATCGCCCTGATTGAACGCATCATCGAAGCCTCAAGCAACGAAGGCGACATGGTGCTAGACCCCTTCTGCGGTTGCGCCACAACTATGGTCGCCGCCGACCGCCTGGAACGAGAATGGGCTGGCATCGACCTGTCGCCGCTGGCCGTCAAGCTGGTCAACGAGCGCATCACTGAAGATCGCGGCGCATTATGGGGCGGCGCTAATGTCGTCGAGTCCCTGCCAAAACGCACCGACCTCGGCACACTGCCCAACTACCGCACCCACCGCCATCGTCTCTACGGCGAGCAGGAAGGCGTCTGCCTCGGCTGCGATACCCACTTTCCCTTCAAGATCATGGAAGTCGACCACATCCTGCCCCAGTCTCGCGGCGGCACGGATCACTTCGATAATCTGCAACTGCTTTGCTCGCATTGCAATCGCAGCAAAGGCAGCAAAACCATGTCCGAATGGCGCGCCAGCCAATCCTTGTAATGCAACAACCAACGCAAAACCCTGATCATCCTTAGACGTAGGGGCGACCCTTGGGTCGCCCACTCCTTGGGTCGCCCACTCTGTGCCTCGGTGGTCAAATCCCTCTGTGCCCTCACACAAACTGGTCTTGACCCGTTTTGGTGGACGCTGAATTTGTCTAATGCTCTGCCTCTTCGAATTGCATAGGGCTGGCAAAGCCCAGCGATGAATGCAGTCTGCGGCGGTTGTACCATGCCTCTATGTAGTATGCGATAGTGCGCCGTGCGTCGTTGATGGTGTCAAAGACGTGATTCGCGCACTCGGTCTTCAGAGTAGCGAAGAAACTTTCCGCCATGGCGTTGTCGTAGCAACTGCCGGTGTCGCTCATGCTTGGCTGTATGCCACGGTCAGTCAGCAACTGCTGGTAACGCTGGTCTGTGTACTGACTGCCACGGTCGCTATGATGGATTAGCAGACCGCGCAATTCACGCTGCTGCACTGCCATGAGCAGTGCATTTTGCGCCAGCTGGCTGTTGGCTCTCCGGTTCATAGACCAGCCGACAATCCGGCGCGAGAAGGCGTCCATGACCACAGCGAGATGGAGCCAGCCTTCTTTGGTGGCAATGTAGGCGATGTCCGCCAGCCACTTCTGGTTGATGTCCGTGGCCGAGAAATCTTGCTGCAGGATATTGGGCGCCGCCGATGTCGACGCTGCCGATTTCTTCCGGCCTCGATAGCCTTGTTTGCGAATCGCGTACATGCCGGCAAGCCGCATCAAATGCGCTACCCGCTTACGGCTTACCCGCCAGCCTCTCGCCAACAATTCCGCCCAGACACGCGGACTGCCATAAGTCCGGGCGCTACCCACGAAGATTTCCCGGATGCGCGCTAGCAGCCTCGCATCCTCCCGCTCGCGCCGGCTCTTCCCGCGCTTCAACCAGGCGAAGAAGCCACTCTTGCTCACATCCAACACGCGGCACATCCTCGACACGCTGAACTCCTGCCGATGCTCCAGAATGAATTGGTACTTCACCATTTGCTTTCCTGCGAGAACACTTGGATAGCTTTTTTTAAAATGTCGCGCTCCTCCCGTGCGATCGCCAACTCGCCTTGCAAGCGTCGAATCTCGGTCTCGGATTCTCGTTCGGCGCTTGGCTTAAGCTCATCGCTATTCTCATCGACCCGATACCGCTGCCGCCACTTGTAGATCAGTCCCGGCGTAATGCCCAAGTCGCGCTCCACCTGGGCCACCGTCCTACCGGGCTTCGCCGCTAAATTCAGCGCCTCACGCTTCAACTCGTCTGGATACTTCACCATCACACTCCTACCTGCCTTCCTTACCTGATTCTATTGGACAACAGCGCTGTCTACAAAATCGGGGCAAGTTCAAACTCGGCGTCCTCGGTGGTAAAGAATCTTGGTGCCCTTTGTGTCTTTGCGCCCTTTGTGGTAAAAATCTCCCACTCCACAACCCTCACAAAAAGGAACGCCCACATGCCCGACCGCTCACCCATGCACCAGCAAATCGACACCCTGCCCGACCTCATCCGCGCCATCGTCAAACCCTTCGACGCCTCAGCCCGCCGCGCCTTCGACTTCGAAACCTGCGCCGCCGTCAAGCGCATCTATCTGGTCGGCTGCGGCGACAGCCACCACGCCCCGGTCGGCGCTGAGCTGGCTTTTAACCAGTTGACCGGCGTCCCGACTCAGGCGCTCAGCTCCCTGCCATTCAGCCGCTACACCGCCGGCTACCTGCCCGCCACCGGCCCAAAGACCAATCTCGTCATCGCCGTCTCCGTATCCGGCAAGGTCAGCCGCACCATCGAAGCGCTGGCCATGGCCAATCAAGCCGGCGCCTCCACTGTCGCGCTGACCGGCAATCCGGGCGGTCCCTTCGGCCAGGTCGCCCAGACCGTCTTCGAAACCGCCGTGCCGCCCCTGCCCGATGAGCTGGCCGGCATGACCGTGCCCGGCATCCGCTCCTACCTCGCCTCCCAAATCGCGCTCATTCTCGCCGCCATCCGCATCGCCGAAGTCCGCGGCAGCATAACCACACCCGCTGCCGATGCCGAACGCGCCCAGCTGGCCGAATTAGCCGATATCATTGAAGAGACGATTCAAGTCTGCGAGCCCGTGGCCGATGACCTGGTGGAGCGCTGGAAAGCCGCCGCCGGCTTCGAATTTGTCGGCGCCGGCCCGCTTTACGGCGTGGCCATGTTCTGCGCCGCCAAAGTGCTGGAAGCCAGCGGAGAACCCGCCCTGGGGCAAGACACGGAAGAATGGTCGCACCTGCAATTCTTCATCGCCGACAGCGCGATCCCGGTTATCCTGCACTCGGCCAATGGCTTTGACGCCGACCGCATGGCGGAAGTCGCCCGCGCCGCCCAGAGCATCAAGCGCCCGCTCGCCCTGGTCTCCACCGAAGACGCAAGCGAGATCCGCCAGTATGTCGACGCGCTCCTGCCCATCCCGCGCCATGTGCCCGAGCGCTACGCCAGCATCGTCTACAGCATCCCCGGCGAGCTGATCGCCGCCGCCCGCGCCCAATCCATCGGCTCGGCTTACTTCTGCAACTTCGAGGGCGGCCGCACGGTCGACTGGGCTGACGGCGCCAGCCAGATTTACTCCAGCCACATGATCACCGAACTCAAGCGCTAGTCAATGTGCCTAAGGGGGTAAAGCATGACTCAACTCAATGTCGATACGCAGCCTGTACGCGCAATACAATCCGGTCGCACAAAGATCAGGCATCTTATCCTATTTCTGCTTCTGGCAATTAGCATAGTTGGCAGTATTGCTTTTGGTTTCGCTTTAGGAATTGGCGCGGGAATCCTGGCGCCTGGCAGAGCAGTCATTTTAACAGCCATAGCCTCATTGCCCGCATCAATGAATTTATCATTGTCGCCGCAGTTGATAGTTGTTGAATCTCAAGGGGGGGGGGGGTAGGAGTTAGCGCGCGTCCAACAATACCCCCTATGATCCCGCCTACACAAACGCCGGCGCCGACTGATACTACGATTCCAGCTACGCAAACACCTGTACCGTCAGATACGCCGATTCCACCAACGGCAACGCCTCTGCCAACGGCAACCGATCTGCCGCCCACGTCGTCTCCTCGTCCAACCGTCGCCATAACCCGCTGTTATCCGCACAGTGAAGTTTGGGTGATTGATTCTATGAATGTTCGCGAGACTCCTTCTATATCTGGGAAGAAGGTGTACGTTGCAGAGCCGGGTGAGGGCTTTGATGTACGGGAGTCCCGACAGGGCGAGAATTACTGTTGGCTAAGAATTCAGCCGGGCTGGATGGCTCAGACGGCATACGTTAGCGCAACAAAGCCGCAACCACGCATTCCGAGTACAGCAGGAGGTGGAGTGAGCCAGGCTATGATTACCTTGAGTTCTCTTGTTGTTGCGCCTGAGAATCGCTGTTCACCATACGACTCAGACAGTTATCCATATTCGCAGTCTGTAGAGTCACAAATTGTGGCGAGAATGGGCGGGCGCATTTACGGTCCGTACACGGGGACAACATTCAGCAGCACCCGTGAAACGGACATCGAACATATCGTGGCAAAGTCTGAAGCGCATGACAGCGGTCTATGTGCGGTAGGTTCGGCAGCGCGCAGAACTTTCTCCAACGACCTCCTGAATCTGACACTTGCATCCCCGAGTGTGAATCGTCATCAGAAAAGTGGCAAGGACTTTGCGGAATGGACTCCCGCGCTTAATAAGTGCTGGTTTGCAAACACGATAATTGAAGTCAAGTTCAAGTACAGATTAACTGTAGACAGTCGTGAAAAAGCAGCGCTTGAAAGAATGTTGCTTGGCTGTACCTCTGTTAGCATGGTTTTCTCAGGTACGGTAAGTCAAGCAGCGCAGCCAGCGCCCCAACCCGCTCAACCAGTGTCCAATCAGAATGCCCAGCCCGCAAATCAAGATTGGCGGCAATGGGATACTAATGGAAACGGCAGAATCACCTGTGCCGAAGCGCGAGCGGCGGGGATTGCGCCTGTACACAGAGGACATCCAGCATATCCATACATGGACGATAGAGATGGGGACGGCATAGTTTGCGAATAGACAAAATCACCGCATCACCCGCCTCCAACGCAAAAAACCCTCTGTGCCCTCTGTGGTTAAACCCATCGGTGTACTCGGTGGTAAAATCCCGCTGTGCCCTCTGTGCCTCTGTGGTGAAATAAATCCATGTCTCCTCCCGCCTTCATCGCCATCGGCAGCATCATCATCGACGACATCGTCTATCCCGATGGCCGTACCAGCATGGGCGTCCTTGGCGGTGGCGGTACACACGCCGCCTATGGCATTGCCTTGGCAGGCGAACGGGGCGGGCTGGTCGGCTTGGTCGGCGACGATCTGCCCGCCGATATCCGCGAACGCCTGTCCAATGACTTCGACATAAGCGGCTTGGCCTGGTCGCCTCACCCGCAACTGCGCGGCTGGCAAATATTCGAGTGGAACGGTGTGCGAAACGAAATCTTCCGCGTCGAGGTCATCGAGCCCTTCATGGACCACCCCTTCGCCGATAGCGCTGATATTCCCTACACCAGCGTCCGCGGCTTGACGCTCCTGCGCGAACCGGAATTCGTCGCCGGCTGGCGTCAACGCTTCCCCGCGGCGACACTGCTCTGGGAGCCGATCCGCGTCTTCATGCTCAGCGCCGAGCACGAGCGATTCGTCAGCGGCATTCGCGATGTCGATATCGTCTCGCCCAATCTGCACGAGGCGCAAACCATGTACGGCCTTGACGACGAGCTCGAGATTATGCGCCGAATGCTGGCCGATGGCGTCAAAGTGGCTGCGCTGCGTATGGGCGAGCGCGGCTCGCTGGTAGCGAAACAAGGCGCTGACGAGGCGCATTTCATCCCGGCGGTGCAAGTCCCGGATCTAGTCGATCAAACCGGCGCGGGCAATACCTACTGCGGCGGGTTCCTCGTCGGCTACGTCCGCAGCGGCGATGTCATCGCGGCCGGCTGCTTCGGCGCGGCAGCGGCCTCCTTCACCCTCGAATATGTCGGCTGCGCGCGCATCCCGGACAATCTCGACGCCGAGTGGCAGCGCCGCCTGGACGAAGCGCAGCGTGGTCTGCGGACGGCAACGCTTTGAAGATTCAAGCGATAAAAGGAAATGAAGTTGATTCACAGACCAACTAGCTCACTGCGTATCAAAGAGCCGCTTCACATTGCTATCGTCGATACACTTCCCAATATCCATCGATCAGAACATTATTTCGTTGCGCCCGATAAGGTGGGCTAACTGTGATATGTTCAGTTGGCGAGTCTTAGCCACCTAAAGTTGTCTATCTGCAAGCAAGCAGTTATATTATCTTTACGCAAAGTGTTAGCGAGTTAGATAGAAACGACATGACGGCATCTGACATGGAAGTTATCAAATCAGAGCTCAATCACAAAGTATCGAAAGAAGATTACGCGCATGACATGGGAGACATCAAAGTCCTCTTGATGCGCATTGAAGGCAAGTTAGACAACTGGCGGTGGACACTGATTATCGTACTTGGGATTGCGACATTCACAATTGGTTATCTTTTGTCCCGGCTGTCCGCGCTTCCATGACAAGCAAAGGCAACCATTCTTTATGATTTCGCCAAAAGACGCTTTGCATTTATCCGCTCGCAATTCAGCGGAGAGTTCACGACGCAGTTGATCATAGAGTTCTCCGCGAGCGGTACGCAGTTCATGGGAGTGGTGAATTTCAAGGAGATAGAAAGAGATAGAATGAAGACGACACTGGCTCAAACTCGCCGGAAAACTCCCTTCTCCAATGCTTTGGGGAAGGGCCGGGGATGGGGTTAGAAAAGGGCATATCCAAGATTTTCACCACTCCCCTCGCCACGTGGTTTTCTTGGACGCAACACGATCTTTAACAGTATGCGTAATCGACACGCCAACCGGCGAAAATGTAAGGGCGACTCATCTGGTCACCCTCTCAGTAGATCCAATGAAATAATGCGAAATAACTTCATCTGTAGCGAGAGTTCTGGATCTAATCCTAACCACGCCAAAAGCGCTCCCCTTCCCTGATGCTTCGGGGATGGGGTCGGGGGATGGGGTAGAATCGCATGGATCGATTTTTCGCATGACTAACTTGGAATTACTTCTGTGCCTCTGTGGTGAATTATTCTTTGGTAAATCACACATCCACAAACTGACGATGCCACTCCTCCAGCGTCAGCAGCGCCCACAACTGCCGATTGTGATCTCGCTTGCCGGCGCCATGCTCGTCTATCAAGCGCTCCACAACCGCCATGTTCAGCAAGCCCCGTTCACGCGCCCGCCGGCTCAGCAGCAACTCCCGCGCCGGAGCGATATCCCGCCGCAGCCATGCGCCCAGCGGGATGCCGAAGCCGTGCTTCTTGCGCTCGATAATCTCATCCGGCAGCAGACCGCGCGCCGCCGCCTTCAAGATATGTTTCGTGCGCCCGCCCTTCAACTTGAGATTAAAGGGAATGCCCGCGACATATTCCGCCAACTCATGATCGAGGAAAGGCGCCCGCGCCTCCAGCGAGGCCGCCATGCTGCAGCGGTCGGCTTTGATCAGCAGGTCATCGGGCAGATACGAGCGCATATTCGCCTCGACCAGCGCCGCCACCGGATGCCTTTGCCGCTCGCTCAGGTAAGAGGTCAGGCTGACGTCCGCAACTCGATATATCTGCGCCAGCAGCTCATCATCAAAGACGCGAACCAAATCGAAATAGGCGTCCTCAAGCCTTTGGCCCGCCGCCCGCGTGAAGCGCCGCGCCCGCTTGAGCGGATTGTAATACGTCGTGCCCTCGGGCAAGAGGCGCAGCAATCCAGCCGCCCCGCGAAAAACGGGCGACGGGACTTTCGCCAATCGCTGAAACAGCTGCGCCGCGTAGAAGCGCTCATAGCCGACGAATAGTTCATCGCCGCCATCGCCGGTCAAAGCCACCGTGGCATGCTCGCGCGTCAGCTTGCTCACCAAATAAGTCGGAATGGCGCTGCTGTCGGCGAAAGGCTGGTCGTGATGCCAGACCAGCTCCGAAAGCAAACTCAGCGCCGCCGGCTGGGCGCGAAAGCTCACATGCTCCGTGCCCAAATGCCGCGCCACTTGCTCGGCATAGGGCGTTTCATCGAAGCTGTCATCGCCCTCAAAGCCGATGCTGAAAGTCGATATGGCGGAGTTGCTGTGCTTCCGCATCAGGGCGACAATCAAGCTGCTGTCCAGGCCGCCACTCAAGAAAGCGCCCAGCGGCACATCGCTCATCAGACGCAGCTTGACCGCCTCCTCCAGCTTGTCACCCAATTCGCCCAGCCAGCTCTCGGCGCTAGCGGCCGGATCAAGCGGCGCCAGCTCAGGCAATTGCCAGTAGCGCCGCTCATTGACCGCGCCGGCCAGATCAATCTCCAGCAGCGATGCCGGCAGCAACATCTTTATGCCGCGGAAAGCTGTCTCAGGCGCCGGCAGGTAGCCAAAGCTCAGATAAACCGCCAGCGCGCCCGCATCGTCCGCCGTGAAGCGCGATACCCTGGGCACAGCCGGATGCGCCAGCAGCGCCTTGATCTCGCTGGCAAAGACGAAGACCTTGCTGTCTTTGTAATAGTAGAGCGGCTTCTGCCCGAAGCGATCCCGCGCCAAAAGCAGCCTGCCCTGTCGCTTGTCCCAAAGCGCAATGGCAAACATGCCGCGCAGATGCTCGACCGCCGCGACCCCGTAGTCCTCATATAAATGGACAATCGTCTCGCCATCGCCATCGGTTTGCAAGCGATGCCCGCGAGCGCCAAGCTCATGCCGCAAATCACGATAGTTGTAAATCTCGCCGTTGAATACCAGCGCGACCGAGCCGTCCTCGTTATACAGCGGCTGATCGCTGCCTTCGATGTCGATGATATTGAGCCGCCGCATCGCCAAGCCGACCGAGCCGTCAATGAAATAGCCGTCGCCATCCGGCCCGCGATGCCGCAGCCTGTCGTTCATCCCGCGCAGCAACTGCTCGGTGGCCGTCTCCTCATCAAAATGTATCACGCCGCAAATGCCGCACATCAGGCGCCGCCCTCTTCCATAAATAGCCATATCCGTAGGGGCGACCTATCAGGTCGCCCGAATATATACACTATGGCATCAACGGGAGTGCCACCGGCTCGCCCCTACAATCTTTCTCTCTGTGCCCTCAATTGACTCGCTGTACTCGGTGGCAAACAGCTTTTCTCTGTGCGCTCTGTGCCTCTGTGGCAAAGTTAAAAACCTCTGCGCCCTCAGTAATTCCAATAATGTAATGCGACAAATCGATCCATGCGATTCTACCCCATCCCCCGACCCCTTCCCCGAAGCATCAGGGAAGGGGAGCGCTTTTGGCGTGGTTAGGATTAGATCCAGAACTCTCGCTACAGATGAAGTTTTTTCGCATTATTTCATTGGATCTACTTCTGTGCCTCTGTGGTGAATTAAACTGAAAACTACCCCGCCATCTCCGGCGAGCGCAAATGCCAATCCGTCGCCGCCTGATACGCCTGCCCCAGCCGCAAGACCCGCTCTTCGGTGAAAGCCGCGCCCAGAATCTGCATGCCAATCGGCAAGCCCTGCCCGTCAAAACCACAGGGCAGGCTCAAGCCGCAGATGCCCGCCAGATTCGCCGAAATCGTCAATTCGTCAGCCAAGATCATTTGCAGCGGATCGTCCATCACCTCGCCAAATTTGAAAGCTGTGGTCGGCGCGACCGGCGCCAGCAAGACATCCACCTGCCCAAACATCTCGTCAAACTCCTGCCGGATCATCGTGCGCGCCGCCTGCGCCTTGCCGTAATAAGCATCGTAGTAGCCGGCCGACAAGGCGTACGTGCCCAGCATGATGCGCCGCTTGACCGCCTCGCCGAAGCCCGCGCCGCGCGTTTTCTTGTACGTATCGATCAGGTCAACGCCCTCCACCCGCGCGCCAAAACGAACGCCATCGTAGCGCGCCAGGTTTGCGCTCGCTTCCGCCATGGCGATGATGTAATAAGCCGGCAGGCAGTAGTCGGCATGCCTGAAGCTTAGCTCCCGCAATTCAGCGCCCATGCTCTCAAGCTGCGCCGCCGCCGCCCGTAGCGCCGCCTCCACATCCGGCTGCAATCCCTCGGTGAAATACTCGACCGGCAAGCCGATCTTCAGACCGCGGATATCGCCCCGCAGCCCCGCCAGATAATCCGGCACGGCTGTCTTCATACTGGTCGAATCCAGCGGATCGTGCCCGGCGATCACCGCCAGGACGCGCGCCACATCTTCCACCGTGCGCGCGAAAGGTCCCGTCTGGTCGAATGACGAACCATAAGCGATCAAGCCATAACGCGAGACCCGCCCGTAACTCGGCTTGATCGCGCTGACGCCGCAGAACGACGCCGGCTGCCTTATGCTGCCGCCTGTATCGCTGCCCAAAGTCGCCAGCGCCATATCAGCCGCCACCGCCGCCGCGCTGCCACCGCTGCTGCCGCCGGGCACAACCTCCAGATTCCAGGGATTGCGCGTCGGGAAGAAACCGCTGCTCTCTGTCGTCGAGCCCATGGCAAACTCGTCCATATTCAGCTTGCCCAGCAGTACCGCACCCGCCTCATACAAGCGCGTCACGGCGGTCGCGTCAAAGACCGGCTTGTAGCCCTTGAGTATCTTCGAGCCGCAAGTCGTTTCGATGCCCTTGGTCGAAAGCACATCCTTGAGCGCGATGGGGATGCCCAGCAAGGGAGCCTCCTCACCAGCCGCCCGCGCCCGGTCAGCCGCTTTCGCCTGCTGCCGCGCCAAATCGGCCGTCACGTTCAGATATGCGCCGATGGCTTCGTCCTGCGCTGCGATTCGCGTCAGGTGCGCCTCGGTCAATTCCAGCGCGCTGATGTCGCCCGCCCGCATCGCCGTCAGCGCCTGCCCTATGGTCAGTTGCGTCAATTCCGTCATTCAGTCCACCTGCAGCCTTACAAGGCGCAACAGATTAGCACAAGCCCTCATGGCCATGTAGGGGCGACCTATTAGGCCGCCCGAATATATACGCTATGGCATCGACGGGCGAGCCACTGGCTCGCCCCTACAAAACTTTCTCTCTGCCCTAATTTCACTCGGTGTACTCGGTGGCAAAGAAAAAACTCTCTGTGCCCTCTCTGCCTCTGCGGTGAATGAAAAATTAACCCTACATCTCCGCATTGAACATGGCCCATTCCCGCGCCACCAGCGCCCGCAAAGCCTCGATGTCCCCCTCGTTGTCAATGACCACATCCGCCTGCCGCAGCTTGTCCGCCTGACTGTTCTGCACTGCCATCCGCCGCGCCGCTTCCTCCCGCGACATGCCGCGCCGCGCCATCAAGCGCTCCAACTGCCGCGCCTCGCTGGCGCGCACCACCCAGACCGCATCCACCTTGTCTTTCAACTCGCCTTCCAACAGCTTGATCGCTTCGATGACAATCACGTCCTGCTCAGCCGCGCCGATCAAGCGCGCAATCTCCTGCCGGATCGCCGGATACGTTATCGCCTCCAGCCGCCGCAACTGCGCCTCGTCCGCGAAGACGATCTTGCCTAGCGCCGCCCGCTCAATCTCGCCGTCCGCGCCCAGGATACCCGCGCCAAAAGCCGCCACAACCGGCGCATAAGCCGCCCCGCCCTTGAGCAAAACCCGATGCGCCGCCTTGTCCGCGTCAATCGCCGCCGCGCCCAACTCCGCCAGCAGCGCCATCACCAGGCTCTTGCCCACGGCGATATTGCCGGTCAAGCCGATGATTCTTTTGCCCGCAAACGCCCGGCTCAATTCACTATCCCCACACCCTTACATCGCCCAGATTATAGCACCAACGCGCCGGTCCGCTTTTCTTCCAACCTCGTCCAACGCGAAACCCGTAGCGGCGATTCTGTGAATTGGCCACACTCGCCACCACGCGCATTTTGTAGGGGCGACCTATCAGGCCGCCCGAATATATACGCTATGGCATCGACGGGCGAGCCAGTAGCTCGCCGCTACAAAACTTTCTCTTTGGTGAAATAACCGCGTTTGAATCCACCAACCCGCGACCATAAACTCACCTTAGTCTTAGAACATTTGTACTAGTATGAAGCCGGACCGAAAGAGATGCCCATACGCGGACGGCTGCCTGCGCCGTTACTGCCAACAGCCGGATGGCGAGTCATGGACATCTCTTTCGCCATCTATGGCGCTCCCCCGGCTTTGATCGCCCCGCTCAATGGACCCGGGCGCAAAGATCCAGGGTGGAGCGCCCATTATCACCGCGCTGTCACGCCAATATCCTGACCGCGGACGGCAGATTAGAAAAGGATGGAAACGGATGGGACAACGCTATGCCCTGGATAAGAAAATAGAGGCGCTCAATAAGATCGACAGCCTGGATGGCGATATCGCCTTCGTCAGCAGTGAACTTGCGATCAACCTGCGGACTCTGCGCGCCTGGAGACAAGAAGAAGCCCAATTACGCCAAGCATACGACAAACGCCGCCAACGCCAGCGCGACCGACTATTCATCGACCTCCAGCTGAAAATGCTCGAACGCGGCAAAACCGTCCTTGCGCTGATGAATGACGACACACTGCGGAATGCGCCCCTGAATCAACTGGCAACCGCGCTCGGCAGCCTGATTAGTCATGCTCTCAAATTGGCAGATGTGATTGAGGAGATCCATGAAGAAAAAGAGCACGTCGTCCGATTCGAATACGCCTATGACGGTGGAATCCACGAAGCTCCACCATGGGCAGAAGACAGTGAGGAAGTGTCGCGCTCGCTTCAGGGTGGTAGCCTGCGGGAGGCGCTGGGGCAAGACCACGCTGGGCAAAACGGTGCTGCTGGAGCACGCCTTGTGGGGGAATCATCGGACCTGGTGGCTGGCGCCGACCTATATGATGGCGAGCCAGGTCTGGCGGGACCTGAAGGCGATCGCAGCGCGCATTCCGCTGGCGAAGATCAGCGAGAGCGAGCGCCGCATTGACCTGTACGGCGGTGGCATGATGGCCGTCCGCAGCAGCCATCAGCCCGATCACCTGCGTGGCGAAGGGCTCAACCTGGCCATCCTCGACGAAGCCGCCTTCATGGAGCCGCGCATCTGGCAGGAGATCGTCCGCCCCATGCTGGCCACCACCCGCGGCCAGGCGATATTCCTCAGCACACCCTTCGGCCGCAACTGGTTCTGGGACCTATTTCGCATCGGCCTGGACCCGGAAGAGTGGGAGTGGGACTCCTTCCGGTACTCGACCGGCGACAATCCCGAGATAGAGCGCGCCGAATTGGACAGCATCCAACGCCAGACCTCCGAGCATGTCTGGAAGAGCGAATACCTGGCGCAGTTCAGCGATGACAGCGGGCAAGTCTTCCGCGGCATCAGCGCCGCCGTCAAGCCCGTGCCTTACACAGCGCCGCAACCGGGACATCGTTACATCGCCGGCGTCGATTGGGGCCGCAGCCACGATTACACCGCCATCATCATCATCGATGCCACGCTGCGACAAATTGTAGCCCTCGACCGCTTCAATCAAGTCGGCTGGAGCTTGCAGCGCGGGCGTCTGCATTCGCTGGCCGAATACTGGCAGCCTCGTGTCATCTGGGCCGAAGCCAACAGCGTCGGCGAACCAAATATCGAGGCGCTGCAGCAAGAAGGCTTGCCCATGCGCAGCTTCCAAACCACCTCGCGCAGCAAGTCGCCGCTCATCGAATCGCTGGCGCTGGCCATCGAACGCGGCTACCTCGGCCTGCTCGATGACCCAGCGCTGCTGGGCGAACTAGCGAGCTATTCGCTGGAGCGCCTGCCCGGCGGCGGCTATCGCTACTGCGCGCCAGCCGGCTATCACGATGACACCGTGATCGCGGCGGCACTGGCCTGGCACGGCGTGGAAAACAGCGGGCCCTACATCGAATTTGTCTGATATGCCGCGCCCTCTCCACCGCCATATCCGACCGCAGGGCCGACCCATCATGTCAACTACACGCGTACCGTCTGACCGCAGGGGCAACCCATCATCCCGCCCGCTCGCATCCCATTTTAATGTAGGGGCGACCCTTGGGTCGCCCACTTGATTACAGGAATCCAATTGAGCCACTTCCCCGAAAACGCCAGCCGCGCCGTCCATTATAGGGCCGACCCATCATCCCGCCCGCTCGCATCCCGCTTGACCGTAGGGGCGACCCATCATGTCGCCCGAATGCGTCCCGTTTCAATGTAGGGCCGACCCATCATGTCGCCCGCTCGCATCCCGTCTGACCGTAGGGGCGACCCTTGGGTCGCCCACTTGATTACAGGAATCCAATTGAGCCACTTCCCCGAAAACGCCAGCCGCGCCGTCCATTGTAGGGCCGACCCATCATCCCGCCCGCTCGCATCCCGTCTGATTGTAGGGGCGACCCTTGGGTCGCCCACTTGATTACAGGAATCCAATTGAGCCACTTCCCCGAAAACGCCAGCCGCGCCGTCCATTGTAGGGCCGTCCCATCATCCCGCCCGCTCGCATCCCGTCTGACCGTAGGGGCGACCCTTGGGTCGCCCACTTGATTACAGGAATCCAATTGAGCCACTTCCCCGAAAACGCCAGCCGCGCCGTCCATTGTAGGGCCGTCCCATCATCCCGCCCGCTCGCATCCCGTCTGACCGTAGGGGCGACCCATCATGTCGCCCACTTGATTACAGGAATCCAATTGAGCCACTTCCCCGAAAACGCCAGCCGCGCCGTCCATTGTAGGGCCGTCCCATCATCCCGCCCGCTCGCATCCCGTCTGACCGTAGGGGCGACCCATCATGTCGCCCACTTGATTACAGGAATCCAATTGAGCCACTTCCCCGAAAACGCCAGCCGCGCCATCCATTGTAGGGCCGACCCATCATCCCGCCCGCTCGCATCCCGTCTGATTGTAGGGGCGACCCTTGGGTCGCCCACTTGATTACAGGAATCCAATTGAGCCACTTCCCCGAAAACGCCAGCCGCGCCGTCCATTGTAGGGCCGACCCATCATCCCGCCCGCTCGCATCCCGTCTGACCGTAGGGGCGACCCTTGGGTCGCCCACTTGATTACAGGAATCCAATTGAGCCACTTCCCCGAAAACGCCTGGCTATGCGCCTGCTTCAAATGCCAGGCAGCCAGGAACCAGCTCCAGCGCTGCCTGCTCAAACGCGAGCGCGAAGCCCGATCCCAACGTGTTGCAGCGAAATTGATAGAACAAATGCCGAAAGAATATCCCGACCACATTGTGGAAAAGGGTGTTGGCCTAGTCCTGCGCCAGTGCGAGCAAGAAGGCTTGCCTCCAGTTTCGCCGACCTATATCCAATTCGCGCTTGATCTCGCCGACGACGGCATAGACCGGATTGATGCGGCGCTGCGGAAGTTCGTCGAAAAAGGCTGGGTCATCGAAGTCAAGCACCCCAAAGCGTCGTTGAATCCCGAAATCCATTACAAGCTGGCGAAGTAGCACAAATGTTTTCAACATGATTCACTATGGACATTTGTTCTATCGCGTGAGATAATTGTGCCGACCAAATACTGCGGGATAGACAGACCAGTGTAATAGTAACGGAGCGAACCGCCCCCAAGGCGGGTTCGCCCCAGTCCGCCAGATTCGACCGCAGCTTGCGGCTTGGGCACGGAGGTCTGGATAGCGAGTTCGGCAGCGATGGCATACGACTGCCGTCCGCACGATGACATCAATGCGATTTGGGCGACCCAATGGCGGGCGAGCCAAGGCTCGCCCCTACGTCTATCTAGCTGGATGGTGGAAGGCGGGCGACCCAAGGCTCGCCCCTACGTCTATTTGTCTGGATGGGGAAAGGCGGGCGACCCAAGGGCTCGACCCTACGTGTGATTTTCTCGGTGGCAAGAATATACAAGCGTTATTTGCTATTCAGCGCGGCGCGCGCGGCCGGGCTGTCGATGCGTTCAAGCGCCTCGCGAGCGAACTTGCGTACGCCGGCATTGCCATCGTTGAGCGAATAAATCAGCGCCTGCACCGCCCGCTCGCTGCCGATTTTGCCCAGGGCCTTGCAAGCCGCCCGCTTGACCGCATTGCTGGGGTCGAAGAGCGCCTGCGTCAAGCCCGGCACGGCCGGATAGCCGATCTTGATCAAGGCGCCGGTGACGCCCGCTCTCAAGAATATGTCGTTGGCGCGCAAGGCTTCCAGCAAGGTCGGCACGGCCGATTCCGCCTCATCGCCGATTTGCCCCAGCGCTTTGGCCGCCAGATAACGTGTGCCGGGGTCGGCCTCGCGCACCAGCTCGGTCAGGCGCGGCACCGATGGCGCATAACGCTGCTCGCCCAAATGCGCGATGGCTGCGGCACGTCGATGCTCGTCATCACCATGGTTGAGTTCAAGCCAGGCTTCTTCGGCGGTGGAAAAGGATGTCATCGGCAGTCCTATCGTCACAGGCGCGCAAAAGCTCAGCGCGCGGAATCCGCGAATATTCTAACAGATGGCGCTGCCGATGGGTATAAGACAGGTCAGGGCGGACATCGGTATTCCACGTGTAGGCGGTCGCCCGAAACGCAACATAGATCCGGCGGGCGACCCAATGGCTCGCCCCTACGCATATTTGGCTGGATGGTGGTAGGCGGACGAGCCAAGGCTCGCCCCTACATGATTCGGGCTAGGTGGTGAATTACCAGCCGATGCCGGCCGTTCCCGATGGATTGCGCGGCTGGTTCAGGTAGCGAATCTCGAAGTGCAGATGTGGACCGGAGGAATTGCCCGTGCTGCCGACATAGCCGATGATCTGGCCGGCATCGACCGATTGGCCGCAGCGGACAGCGATGCTGCTCATATGACCGTAGAGCGTCGAAAACGCGCCATGAGCGATGACGACGGTATTGCCATAACCCCAGTTGTTCCAGCCGGCGTAGAGGATCGGTCCGCCATTGGCCGCATAGATTGGCGTACCGCTGGAGGCGGCGATATCGATGCCGCTGTGCCCGGCGTAGAAACCGCGAACGTAGGTGCCGTTGGGCAGCGGGTTGGTCCACCAGGTACCGCCGCCGCTGCGGCTGCCACAACTGTAGGGGCTGGCCGGATCGAAGGCCACCACGAAACCGGAGGCATCCTGCTGCACCGGCGCGTTCCAGGTGATGAAGCCGCCCTCGCCGCCCGGGATGAAGAGGAAGGTATTGCTGGGCAGCAGCGTATCCGGCGTCACACCCGGCAGATTATTGGCCGGCGCCTCGATGACGACCCAGGGGTCATCCACGCTGTACTGCTCGGCGATATCGCTTATGTCCTTGCCCTGGGCCCGCAACACCGTGTGGCAGGCGCCGTCCTCCGGCGGGATGTTGACGACATCGCCGGGCCGGACGATCTGCGCCAGCTCATGCGAATTGCACCAGGCGATCGATTCGCGCTTCAGCCCATTGCGATTGGCGATGCCGTCGATGGTATCGCCGCGTTTGGCGATATAGGTCGTCATCTTGCTGCGGACGCGGTTGGGAATGATGGTGAATGGATCGTAGCTCGAGCTGGCGGCCTCAAGTTCAGTCTTGTCCACTTGCAGCGGCGTGGACAGCAGCGTCAATATCCGCGCCGGGCTGATGGTGGGCGCTGCGGCGGCCGCTTCTTGCTCGGGCGCTTCGACGATTTGTGTGACGGGCGGGCGGGGCGGGGTCGCTGTCGCGCGAGCCTGAGTAGCGGCGATCTCACTGGCCTGCGAAACAGGCGGGGCTGTGACCACCAGAATCGCGGCGGCAAATGACAGGCAAATGGCTGCAATCAGGCAGAACCATGACATAAATCGGCGCCATTTTGGCAGAACATCGCTGGTCGCATGAGGCGACAGACGGGTCGGTTTGCTGTTGTGATAGGAGGGGAATCTGCTCATGGAATCTCAGCATCATGGCAAGAGCTTCAACCCTAGCCTAGCTGACTTTGCCGGGCGGGTCAAGCAGCGCAGGCCGAGCGTCGGCTGATTCGCCAGAGAGGCACAGAGGTCACAGAGAGATGGCCATGTAGGGGCGACCTAGCAGGTCGCCCGACTGGCATTCAATTCGTACGGTGGGCGACCCAAGGGTCGCCCCTACATCAAACTGAAGTCGGGTAGTCGGTGATATAGAGAGGGGTACGAGCGACGGCGCTGAGATCAGGCGTCGGGTGAATCACTGCGAACCGGTTTTCGCCAGAGAGGCACAGAGGACACAGAGAGATGGCCATGTAGGGGCGACCTAGCAGGTCGCCCGACTGGCATTCAATTCGTACGGTGGGCGACCCAAGGGTCGCCCCTACATCAAGCTGAAGTCGGGTAGTCGGTGACATAGAAAGGGGTACAAACGACGGCGCTGAGATCAGGCGTCAGATTGCTGGCGTGTACCGCCCAGCTCAATGACATCGAGGGCGAAGGGCAGCTGCGGGCGGGTGCCGAAGCCCAGGCTGAACTGATTCCAGTTGCTGACGATGAGGCGGTCGCGCGCGGCGTCATAGACCAGATCGCTGGCGCCGCGGAAGTCCTTGGCCAGTATGACGAGCGCGCCGTCTTCGAGGCGGGCCACCCGATTCCGATTGAGCAGAGCGATGTAAATGTCGCCGTTGGGGGCCAGCGCGATGCCGTCAAAGCCGTAGCCATTTTGCGAGCCGTTCTTGAAGAGCGTCTCCGTGCGGACGATTTCTCCGTCGATTTCCTGCGCAGCGGCGGATACGCGCGCGATTGCAACGCGATAGACCGTATCGCCCGCGCTGTCGGTGATGAGGAGGGAGTGCCGCGCGGCATCATAGGCCAAGCCTGTAGGACTAACCTCTTCGCCGTAGGGCTGCCAGACAGTATTCAGACTGAGCCGCTCGGCGCGGAAGCTCAAGACGAGGGCGGGGTCGCGGTCGCTGATATAGATGATGCTATCGCGGTCGACGGCAATGTCATCCGGCAAACCAAATGCGTCAGTTGGAAATCGCGAGACTAAGCGCAACTCGCCCTGGCTGTAGCGCCAGACTACCGCGCCTTTGGATTCAAGCGGCGAGATGCGGTCGAGGATGTAGAGCGCGCCATCGGGGGCGATGTCCAGGCCGGTGACTGAGCCGATGAGGTCGCGCGCGCCGGCGATTTCGCGGACTTCTCCCTGGGGGCTGATTCGCCAAAGGGCGCCGCTTTGGTAGCTGCCGGTGTAGACCGTGCCGTCGGCGGCGATGGCCAGGGCGGCGGGATAGGCGTCGTCATCGGGAAGGGTGGCGAATTGGCTGACGGCGACGCCATCAAGCGCGGCGACTGCTTGGCTGCGTGGGGCAGAGCCGATGACCCACCATGTGATGGCGATGATGACGACTACGCCGATCAGGAGAACGAGGGCAAGGACGAGCAGGGCGCGGAAGCGGGTGAAGGTGGAGGGCTTGGAGTCGGCTTCGGGCATGGGTTGTCCTCTAAGTGGGCGGCGCAATTGTAGTTCAGAAGCTTGGATAATTCACCACAGAGGCACAGAAGTAATTCCAAGTTAGTCATGCGAAAAATCGATCCATTCGATTCTACCCCATCCCCCGACCTGTGCCCCCTCGGTCCCCCGCCTCACGGGGGATGTTGGTCTTGACCCGTTTTGGTGGACGCTGAATTTGTCTAATGCTCTGCCTCTTCGAATTGCATAGGGCTGGCAAAGCCCAGCGATGAATGCAGTCTGCGGCGGTTGTACCATGCCTCTATGTAGTATGCGATAGTGCGCCGTGCGTCGTTGATGGTGTCAAAGACGTGATTCGCGCACTCGGTCTTCAGAGTAGCGAAGAAACTTTCCGCCATGGCGTTGTCGTAGCAACTGCCGGTGTCGCTCATGCTTGGCTGTATGCCACGGTCAGTCAGCAACTGCTGGTAACGCTGGTCTGTGTACTGACTGCCACGGTCGCTATGATGGATTAGCAGACCGCGCAATTCACGCTGCTGCACTGCCATGAGCAGTGCATTTTGCGCCAGCTGGCTGTTGGCTCTCCGGTTCATAGACCAGCCGACAATCCGGCGCGAGAAGGCGTCCATGACCACAGCGAGATGGAGCCAGCCTTCTTTGGTGGCAATGTAGGCGATGTCCGCCAGCCACTTCTGGTTGATGTCCGTGGCCGAGAAATCTTGCTGCAGGATATTGGGCGCCGCCGATGTCGACGCTGCCGATTTCTTCCGGCCTCGATAGCCTTGTTTGCGAATCGCGTACATGCCGGCAAGCCGCATCAAATGCGCTACCCGCTTACGGCTTACCCGCCAGCCTCTCGCCAACAATTCCGCCCAGACACGCGGACTGCCATAAGTCCGGGCGCTACCCACGAAGATTTCCCGGATGCGCGCTAGCAGCCTCGCATCCTCCCGCTCGCGCCGGCTCTTCCCGCGCTTCAACCAGGCGAAGAAGCCACTCTTGCTCACATCCAACACGCGGCACATCCTCGACACGCTGAACTCCTGCCGATGCTCCAGAATGAATTGGTACTTCACCATTTGCTTTCCTGCGAGAACACTTGGATAGCTTTTTTTAAAATGTCGCGCTCCTCCCGTGCGATCGCCAACTCGCCTTGCAAGCGTCGAATCTCGGTCTCGGATTCTCGTTCGGCGCTTGGCTTAAGCTCATCGCTATTCTCATCGACCCGATACCGCTGCCGCCACTTGTAGATCAGTCCCGGCGTAATGCCCAAGTCGCGCTCCACCTGGGCCACCGTCCTACCGGGCTTCGCCGCTAAATTCAGCGCCTCACGCTTCAACTCGTCTGGATACTTCACCATCACACTCCTACCTGCCTTCCTTACCTGATTCTATTGGACAACAGCGCTGTCTACAAAATCGGGGCAAGTTCATGTTCAGTTTCCCGAAGCATCAGGGAAGGGGAGCGCTTTTGGCGTGGTCAGGATTAGATCCAGAACTCTCGCTACAGATGAAGTTGTTTCGCATTATTTCATTGGATCTACTGAGGCACAGAGATGGCGTTTACGACCGACTACCTGTGGTCAACTATGCTTGCGATCGACGAAGGACGATTCCTGATGACAACTCTCGACCTAAGACTTGAGGTATCAGACGAGATCGTCGAGTACCTGAAAGCAGAAGCCAAGAACCGACAGGTCTCACTTGACACGGTGTTCGGTGATATTCTGACTGATTATTTCACTGAATTGACGGATGACCAAATCCTTGAAAGCATAAAAGTCGGTATGAAGCAGGCGCGGGCGACCTGATAGGTTGCCCCTACACGGTAATGTGATGGGCGCGGGCGACCCAAGGGGCGTCCCTACACGGTAATGTGACAGGCGCGGGCGACCCAAGGGGCGTCCCTACACGGTATTATGACGGGCGCGGGCGACCCAAGGGGCGTCCCTACACGGTAATGTGACGGGCGCGGGCGACCCCAGTGTTGCCCCTACACGGTAATGTGATGGGCGCGGGCGATTCACAGGGGGCGCCCCTACACGGTAATGTGATGGGCGCGGGCGACCCAAGGGTCAACCCTACACGGTAATGTGATGGGCGCGGGCGACCCAAGGGGCGTCCCTACACGGTAATGTGATGGGCGCGGGCGACCCAAGGGTCAACCCTACACGGTAATGTGATGGTCGCGGGCGATTCACAGGGGGCGCCCCTACACGGTAATGTGACAGGCGCGGGCGACCCAAGGGGCGTCCCTACACCGTAATGTGACGGGCGCGGGCGACCCAAGGGTCGCCCCTACGGATTTGTGCCGTGCACACTGACGGGGGTCTTGCCTATCGCTGCGACCTTGCCCAGCAGAACATCGGCGGCGGCTTGAGCGGCGCAGGGGCGGAAGCTGAAGGCGCAGACGTAGCTGCCGATTTCGGGGAAGTCCGCTAGTTGATAAGGCTCGCGCAGGGCGAGCACGATGAGGCGGCCGCCGGCAGCTTGATGCAGGGCGCGGACGATATCGGCTTGGCGCGCCTGGTCGAAGTCCATGCCGGGCAAGGTGTAATTCTCGGTGACTGCGATAATCACGCCATCGGCCGGCAGTTGGTCGGCGTTGAAATCTTCGGCGGCGATGACGCTTAGTTGCTGGCATTCGGCGCGCATGGCAGCAGCGAAGACATCGAAGGCGGCGGTGGCTTGGTTGGGTCCGATGCCGCGGGTTTTGGTCAGCACCTCGTAGGCGCTGCGCTCGGTGCTGTTGATCAGGGTGATTGGCGCGGCGGGATTGATCGGCAGGAGCGAGTTTTCATCGCGGATGATGCTGATGGCGCGGCGGGCGACACTTAGCTCGATGGCGCGGTGTTCAGCGCTGCCGATGCTGCTGACATCCGCGGGCAGCGGATCGGTGCTCCAGCCGGCTTCGCTTTTGAGGCGCAGGATGCGCGAGACGGCGTCATTGACCCGCTCGGCGCTGATGCTGCCGTCATCGACCGCCTGAATGACGGCGCGGGTGAGGGCGCGTTGGTTCGCTAGATATTGCCCGGCATCGTGATCGTAGTGTTCCTCGGCCAGCATCATCAGATCGACGCCGGCTATGAAGCCCTGAATGGCGGCATCGGCCGGATCGTAATTGCGTTTCATCGAGTGCATATTCATGCTGTCGGAGACGACCAGTCCGTCAAAGCCGAGCTCGCCGCGCAGCAGGTCGCCCAGGATGATAGGCGAGAGGGTGGCGGGACGGGCGGGATCGAGGGCGCTGAAGATGATATGCGAGGTCATGACGATTTTGGCGCCGGCTTCGATGCCGACAGCGAAGGGGTGCAGGTCGATGCGCATCAGGTCGGCGCGGCTGCGATTGACCGTGGGCAAGCCGCGGTGGCTGTCCATAGTCGTATCGCCGTGGCCGGGGAAGTGCTTGAGCGCCCCGATGCTGCCGCTGTCTTGCAGGCCACGGACGGCGGCGGCGGTCATGGCGGCGACCAACTCCGGTTTCTCGCCGAAGGAGCGCATGCCGATGATGGAGTTGCGCGGGTTGGAATTGCAATCGGCGGCGGGACCGAGCACGACGTTTAGGCCGACGGCGCTGGTCTCGCGGCCGATGACGCTATACATCTTGTAGGCTTGTTCGGGGTCGGCGGTGGCGCCGATGGCCATATTGCCGGGCCCCATGGCGCTTTCGGCGGTCATAACGGACCAGGTTCCTTCCTGGTCAGCGCCGAGCAGGAGGGGGATGCCGAGGCGCGTGCCACGGGCGAATGATTGCAGGGTGTTGCAGAGATTCACGGCAGCAGCGGCGGTTGGCACATTTTCGTCGCTGATGTAGGCGCCGCCGACCAGGTGATCGGCCATGAGGATGCGGGCTTCGTGGAGCTGGTCGCTGGCGAAGGCGAGCATGAACATCTGGCCGACTTTTTCTGCGGTGGTCATGGTGGCGATTGTGGATTGGATGTTCATGGTGTATCCCCCCTGGCGTGAATGTTCCAAATGATATTTAACCACAGAGAACACAGAGGACACAGAGGATTTTGGCATTTGTGTGGATTTGGGCGACACAAGTATCGCCCCTACGGTTGCCGGGCGTGGCGCGGATGGGAGGTGGCGGGCGTGGCGATTGTGGATTGGATGTTCATGGTGTATCCCCCTGGCGTGAATGTTCCAATGGATATTTAACCACAGAGGACACAGAGGACACAGAGGATTTTGGCATTTGTGTGGATTTGGGCGACACAAGTATCGCCCCTACGGTTGCCGGGCGTGGCGCGGATGGGAGGTGGCGGGCGTGGCGATTGTGGATTGGATGTTCATGGTGCTCCCCCCTGGCGTGAATGTTCCAATGGATATTTAACCACAGAGGGCACAGAGGACACAGAGGATTTTGGCATTCATGTGGATTTGGGCGACGCAAGTGTCACCCCTACGGATCGTGGCGTTAGAGGGGATTACAGGCAGAATCTCGCGGCGGGCGGGGTCAATCGCCGTGATAGTAGACGCGCTTGGCGGAGCTGCGGAATATAAGAAATGCCAGAATCAGAATAACCAGGAAGAGCAGCCAGGCCATGGCCGAGGCATAACCCATCTTGAAGTAGGCGAAGGCGTTGTTGAAGAGGTAGAGCGAATAGAAGAGGGTGGAATCGCCGGGCCCGCCCTGGGTGATGACGTAGGCTTCGGTGAAATACTGGAAGGCGCCGATCAAGCCGACGATGGTGTTGAAGAGGATGATGGGGCTAATCATGGGAATGGTCACATTGCGGAACTTTGCCCACAGGCTCGCGCCATCCAGCGACGCCACGTCGTACAACTCCTCAGGAACGTCTTGCAGCGCCGCCAGATAGATCAGCATCATCCAGCCAGCGCCCCACATGCTCATCATGATCAGCGCCGGTTTGGCCCAGGCGGGATCGGCGAACCAACTGATTATGGGCAAGCCGAGCCCGGACATGATTACGCTGACGATGCCGTACTGCGGATGGAGCAGCCAGGTCCAGACGATGCTGGTGGCGACCAGGGGCAAGATGCTGGGCAGGTAGAAAATCGTCCGGAAGAGAGCCAAGCCGCGCACCTTTTGATTGAGCAGAATGGCCAGGGCCAGGGCTAGCGCATTGCCCAAGGGCACAGCGAAGACCACAAAATACAGGGTGTTCTTGAGCGATATCATGAAGAGGGGATCAAAAAAGAGCAGCTTTTCATAATTGAACAAGCCGATGAAGCGGGGCGAAGAGATCGGCGAGTAGCGGGTCAAACTGTAATAAAAAGATTGGCCGATCGGAATGAGGCTGAAAGCCAGGAAGCCGAAAATCCAGGGCGAGATAAAGAGCAGGCCGATGCCGATTTTGCGCAGCTCACGGCGCTTCACGCCGGTCAAGAAGCCCGGGCCGAGAGACCTGTTTGCCGTATCAGCCTGCGCGCTGACATGTTTGCCTTTGCTCACCATTTACCCTTTCAAGCCCGTGAGCGAGATGCCCTGGATGAAGACGCCCTGCATAAAGAAGAAGATGATGATGATTGGCACCACGGCCATGGTGGATGCCGCCATCAAGACGCTGAAGTCGGTTAAGCCCTGTGAGTTATGGTAGAGCGCCAGTCCCAGCGACATCGGATATAGCGAGCGGTCGTTGAGGTAAATCAGCGGGCCGAGGAAATCATTCCAGGACCAGATGAACTGAAACAGCGCCACCGTCGCCAGGGCTGGTTTGCAGAGGGGCAGGATGATGCGCGTCAGCAATACCCATTCGGAGCCGCCATCGATGCGGGTGGCTTCGGACAGTTCTTTGGGAATGCCCAACATGAACTGCCGCAGCATGAAGATGAAGAAGGGATGGCCGAAATAAGCGGGCACGATGAGCGGCAGCCAGCTGTTGACCCAGCCCAATTTGCTGAAGGTAACGAAGAGGGGAATCATGACCACGTGATAGGGCAGCATAAGGGTGGACAAGACGAGGACAAAGACGAGGTCGCGACCTTTCCAGTCCACGCGCGAGAATCCGTAGGCGATCAAGGTATTGGAGACGATGGCGCCTATGACTGTCGCGGCGGCAATTTGCAGCGAGTTGCCGAGGTATTGCAGGAATGGCTGCTCTTCCAAGGCATTGGGATAATTATCGAACTCGAGCGGGTTGGGAATCCAAAGCGGCGGATCCAGCAGCAGTTGGTCGATGGGCTTCAGCGATGTCGAGATCATCCAGAAGAGCGGCAGTATGAAGGAGGCCGACAAGACCACCAGCAGGACGAAGGACACTATTTTGTTTATTGAGCTTCTTTTGATGCCGAGGTTAGCGATCATTTTTCGGTATCGGTATATTGATGTATGTGAAGCGTTGAATTTCGGGCGGCCCAGTGGGTCGCCCCTACAAGGCTCGCATTCGATTGGCGGGTGGGCGATCCAAGGGTCGCCCCTACAAGGCTCGCATTCGATTGGCGGGTGGGCGATCCAAGGTGCCCCCCTACAAGGTTTGCGTTCGATTGGCGGGTGGGCGATCCAAGGGTCGCCCCTACAAGGCTCGCATTCGATTGGCGGGTGGGCGATCCAAGGTGCCCCCCTACAAGGTTTGCGTTCGATTGGCGGGTGGGCGATCCAAGGTGCCCCCCTACAAGGTTTGCGTTCGATTGGCGGGTGGGCGATCCAAGGTGCGCCCCTACAAGGTTTGCGTTCGATTGGCGGGTGGGCGACCCTAGGGTTGCCCCTACAAGGTTTGCGTTCGATTGGCGGGTGGGCGATCCAAGGGTTGCCCCTACAAGGTTTGCGTTCGATTGGCGGGTGGGCGATCCAAGGGTTGCCCCTACAAGGTTTGCGTTCGATTGGCGGGTGGGCGATCCAAGGTGCGCCCCTACATGGCTTGCATTCGATTGGCGGGTGGGCGACCCAAGGGTCGCCCCTACATGGCTTGCATTCGATTGGCGGGTGGGCGACCCAAGGGTCGCCCCTACAAAAATGTCTTGGACGCGCCTAGAATTGGCGGTATTCGTTCTCGACGGCGCTTTGCACGGCATCGAGCGCTTCTTGCGCCGTCTTTTCCAAACGCAGCGCTTGATCAATCTCCGCCTGGAGCCGGTCCATGTAGAAATTCGCGACCGGGATCATCGGCGTAGTCAAGCCGCGCGGGCTCGACATACTGTCAAAGAAGGTACGGTAGTCGGGATACTCGTCGAACAAGGCGGAGATCCTCTCGACCTCAAGCGCTTGCAGCGAGCCGGTTGTGGTCGATGGCGTATCTTTCCAGGCGGCGTCGGTCGCCATGACATCGGGATCGGTGATGCCGGACCAGAACTTGGCGAACTCGTAGCCGGCAGCCGGGTTGGGCGCGCCGGAGGGAATGATCTGATAGTTGCCCCAGATCCAGGTGCCCCAACCGGTTGAGTCTTCCTCGCCTTCAACTGGCGGCAGGTGCGTCACGCCCCAGCGGAAACCATCGGCGGCGAAGCGCTGGAAGTCGCCCAGTTTCCAGGGACCGATGAGCTGCATCGAGAGGCGCTCGGAGACGAAGGGGTCTTGGGTGCCGCCGCGTTCGCCGGACAAGCCGGACTGGAAGCGCTGCAGGCGGTCGACGCCATAACGCTCGCTGTAGGTCATCATCCACTTAAGGCCGCGCACGTTGCCGGGATGGTTGGCGGTGATGGTGTCCGTATCGGCATCATAGAGCTGGCCGCCAAAATTGCCGAACCAGGATCTGGGGATGCCGCCGCCCTGGCCCAGGTGGAGCAGGCCCATTCGCTCATAGTTGCCGTCGGCGTCTGTGACCGTCAGCAAATCAGCCATTTCATCCAGCTCGGCAATGGTGCGGGGGCCGACCTCGGGGTCCAAGCCGACTTGTTCAAAGTGCGACTTGTTCCAAGCCAGGTCGTATACGCCGAAGCCGCTGGGCGTGCCATAGAGCACACCATCTACGACGCCGCCATTAAATGCGGCGGGCGTGAGGAAATCTTCATAGGCAGCCTCATCTTCCGGCGGTCCCAAATCGGCATAAGGAGTGATGCCACCGAGCGCGGCCAAACCGGGCAGCTCGTTGGAGCCGAAAAAGGTCGCGACGTCAGGCGGTTCGCCGGAAGCAATCGCGGCGGTCAAGCGCACCAGGAAATCGCTGTAGGGCACGACCAGGGGTTCGACACGAATGGCGTCCTGGTGTTCATGGAACTGATCGACAATATCCTGAACGTAGTTTTCCCACTGTTCGGTCCAGCCGTGCCAATAGGTGATGGTGACGGGATCATCCTGGGCGAAGACGTTTTGGAGCGGGAGTGCACCGAGCGCGACGGCGCTGCCCGCCATGGCCTTCAACATATCGCGGCGTGATAATCTTGCTTTCTTGTTTTCAGACATGATAATTCTCCTAGTCAGAAATTGATTGGCAAACACTGCTTGTCACTGGCGCGGATGGGATGTAGGGCGTGGCGCAGTTGAAAGGTGGCGGGCGACCTGATAGGGCGCACCTACGGTTGCCGGGCGTGGCGCGGTTGAAAGGTGGCGGGCGACCTGATAGGGCGCACCTACGGTTGTCGGGCGTGGCGCGGTTGAAAGGTGGCGGGCGACCTGATAGGGCGCCCCTACGGTTGCCGGGCGTGGCGCGGCGGACAGGGTGTAGCCGTTGCTGGTTAGACGGTGGGAAAGTACGGTGCTGTCGTACATATACGTATCTCAATTATTGCCGTCATGTATATCCTACGCGCGAAAATTTGTCAAATCGGTGGCGCTGTAGAGGAAAGGTATACGTAACCATTCAGCCGACATTTCCTTCGGCGCTTGTTGAGGCGATTGCGTTATTGATATTCATGGCGCGCATCTTTTCTGCTCCTGGGTCTTCGCACCGTGTTCAGCCCGTCGGCTTCTGGTCAGCGCAGTCTGTCTTCGCCCATTCCCCAGCCTGCCCTTAAACTTCAACAGCGCAGGACCACGTAGGGGCGACCCATTGGGTCACCCGCGCAATAAGTTATAGCAATTGAACGAGCCACAGATTGTCTCGCCATTTCACAAGCCGGGATTATCGCCATTCGACATAAAGCTTATCCTCAGTCCATCGCGCCGGATTCTCGCTAATGTACACCCTGATTTCAGCCAGAGATTTCTCGTTACGTATGATGCGCTCGTGGTAGTTTCGTTGCCAGATGGAAGTATTCGATGGAATAGCCAGCCGTTTGGCTCGTTTCGTGACGACTCCCTTGAATTGACCAATGATTGCGCCGAGAGAACCGGCTGATAGTCTTGGCCACGTAGACGACGGTCCGCTTGCCTATGTCAGATTCGCGTTTGAAGCACAACTTTCACCGATGAGGATGATGCCATGCAAATGATTGGGCATCACGACAAAGGCATCCAAGCTCACGCGCGGACGCTTGTCCGCGCTCGACTGCCAGGTATCGTGGACAATCGTCCCCAGTTCGTTGGGGAACATATGTCCGTTTCTAATTTGTCCAAATAATTGCGTATGTTTGAAAGTGCAAATCGTCACATAGTAAGCTCCGACTTGCCGATAGTCATAACCTGCAAGTCGCAGGGATTTGCGGCGCGGCAATTTGGGAGTGGTTTCTGGCACGGGATGTGTTCCTAAGTTTTGCGGGCGACCCAATGGGTCGCCCCTACGCTATGAAACAGGTCGGCAATTTAACATACTTCCCCTGCGTTATGCAAACACGTTGGCAAATGGGAGTGGTTAATTTCAAAGACACAGGACATATTCCGGATTCTATAAGGGGGATTCTCCACAGAGACACAGAGGGCACAGAGGTTTTTGGATGGCGAGGTTGAAGTTGTTATATCAACAGTATTCACCACTCGGCATCAGGCGCGTATCCCACGAGGGGGGGGTGTGGTGAAATCTTTGATATACCCTTTTCTAACCCCATCCCCGACCCTTCCCCAAAGCATTGGAGAAGGGAGTTTTCCGGCGAGTTTGAGCCAGTGTCGTCTTCATTCTATCTCCTTGAAATCACCACTCCCCGAGGGGCCGAAGAGAGCCCAACCCTCAACGCCTATGTTATACTGTTGTCGTATAGAGATTGAAGGCGATGCCCCGATGGCTACCCGAGAGCGGATATATACAGTAGACGATGTTTGGCGGCTGGCTCGCTCACCGGAATACCACGCGAGAAAGATTTGCCTGATAGACGGGGAGATGCTTGTCACCATGTCACCGGTTCGCTTACACGGTCGCCTCGCGCTACGCATCGGGCGGTACATTGCGGATTACGCGGAGAAACACAATCTCGGCGAAGCCGCGGTCAAGGTGGGCTACCACCCGCCAAACGATAGAAAAACCTTGCTAATTCCCGATGTCGCCTTCGAAAGAAAAGCGCAGGCGGAGCAAGCGATCGGCGCCGGATATACGCCGTTTATGCCAGACTTGGCCGTGGAGATCATTTCGCCGTCGCAATCTGTAGAGCAGGCGCGGCGCAAAGCCCGAGTATACCTGCGGCATGGCACGGCAATGGTATGGCTCGTCCATCCGGCAGAGCAAAGCGCTGAGGTTTGGACCGCAGGGAACGAAGGCGAACCGCAAAGCGAGACGCTTGACTTGGACGACGAATTGAGCGGCGGCGCAGTTCTGCCCGGATTTAGCCTGCCCTTAAGACGGCTGTTCCCGAACTAGGCGCAATATAAACAGCAGGCGCGGATCGTACCTGGCCAGAAAGGCAGCGAGTCTGGTCTCGCCCATGATATACTTATTGCCGTTAAGAGCGAGTGAAGGCGATGCCCCGATGGCTACCCGAGAGCGCGTATATTCAGTAGATGATGTCTGGCGGCTGGCATGTTTACCGGAATACCACGCGAGAAAGATTTGCCTGATAGACGGGGAGATGCTTGTCACCATGTCACCGGTTCGCTTACACGGTCGTCTTGCGCTACGCATCGGTCGCTATATCGCTGATTATGCGGACGAGTACAATTTGGGCGAAGCGACCGTTGAAGTCGGATACCATCCGCCCGACGAGCGGCAGACCTTGCTGATTCCTGATGTTGCTTTTGAAGGCTCTGCGCAGGCTTCTAGGCCAGCCACGGCTGGTTATGCGCCGTTTATGCCAGACTTGGCCGTGGAGATCATTTCGCCGTCGCAATCTGTGGAGCAGGCGCGGCGCAAAGCGAAGGTCTACCTGCGCCATGGCACGACGATCGTCTGGCTCGTCCATCCGGCAGAGCAAAGCGCAGAAGTATGGATCGCTGGAAACGAAGGCGAACCGCAAAGCGAGACGATTGGATTAGACGACGAATTGAGCGGCGGCGCAGTTCTGCCGGATTTAGCCTGCCCTTAAGACGGCTGTTCCCGAACTAGGCGCAATATAAACAGCAGGCGCGGATCGTACCTGGCCAGAAAGGCAGCGAGTCTGGTCTCGCCCATGATATACTTATTGCCGTTAAGAGCGAGTGAAGGCGATGCCCCGATGGCTACCCGAGAGCGCGTATATTCAGTAGATGATGTCTGGCGGCTGGAATGCGCAGCGGAAAACGAATTGAATCGTTACACCTTGATAGATGGGGAGCTTATCGTATCCATGTCACCTGGCTATTTGCATGGAAGGATCGCGAGTGAGATTGCGCGTCTTATGGGAAACTTCGTTGTTGAGCGCGACTTGGGCGATGTGACAGTCGAGAGCGGGCATTACCCGCCACGCGATCGCAGTACGCTCCTGCTGCCTGATGTTGCTTTCATAAGAAAAGAGCGGACGCCTGAGTCGGATTTAGAGCGTTATGCGCCCGTTATGCCTGACCTGGCTGTGGAGATCATTTCGCCGTCGCAATCTGCGGAGCAGGCGCGCCGCAAAGCGAAGGTCTACCTGCGCCATGGCACGACGATCGTTTGGCTCGTCCATCCGGCGGAGAAAAGCGCAGAAGTATGGATCGCTGGAAACGAAGGCGAGCCGCAAAGCGAGACACTTGACTCAAAAGATGCGTTGGACGGCGGCGCGGTTCTACCCGGTTTCGCGTTATCGCTGAGGCGCATGTTCCCTGACTGAGCGGATTGTGGCATTGTTGCGGGCGACTCACAGGATCTCCGTAAGGTTATGAGGTGTGGCGTGGTTGGGTTGTTGCGGGCGACCTGATAGGTCGCCCCTACAGATTTCACGCTTGTTGTAGATGGAGTGATTGTGGGCGCAGAATGCACTACTTCACCGCGCCCATCGTTAGACCGCGCACCAGGTAGCGCTGGAAGAAGAGCGCCATCAGGAAGGGCGGCAGCATGGTGACGACGGCGGCGGCGGACATATCTTCCCAGGCAACTTCGTACTGGCCGATGAATAGGGTCAGGACGATAGTCAGGGGTTGGGAATCGTCGGTGCGGGAGAAGATTAGCGGGATGAGGAAGTTATTCCAGGTGGATAGCATACCGACCAGGAAGACGGCCACCATGCCCGGGCGGGCCAGGGGCAGAATAATGCTCCAGAGCGTACGCCAGCGGTCTGCGCCATCGACGCGGGCGGCGTCTTGAATCTCGCCGGGGATATCGCGGACGAAGGTGGTCATCATCCAGACGGAGAGCGGCAATAGCAGGGTGACGAATATGAGCACCAGGCCGAGCAAAGTATCGACCAGCTCGAGCCGGGACATGATGAAGAAGAGGGCAATTAAGGAGACCCAGATAGGCAGGGGCAGCATCAGCATGATGAGCAGAAAGAGTGTATTTTTGCCGCGGAATTCCATGCGGGCGAAGGCGTAACCGGCGCCGGTGGCCAGCAGGGTGACGATGCCGGCGGAGGCGATGCTGATGATGAGGCTGTTGCGCAAGCCGGCGCTCATGAGGTGGGCGGTGGGCGAGAAGCTGCCGTCGCGGAATTTGGCGCCTTGGGTGAAAATAGTGCGATAAGACTCCAGCGTCGGCTCGCTGGGGAACCAGATTTTGTAGGGGCGGGCGTAGAGCTCGCGGCGGGTTGAGATGCTGCTGACGACCACCCAGTAGATGGGGGCGAGCGCCCAGATCAGCACGATAGCGCAGAGCACATAGATGACGGCCAGGCGAATGCGCTCTTGACCGCGGAGTCCCAGTTTCATGCTTCCTGCACCCCCTGGTTGTAGACGCGCAGCACGAAGATCAGGCCGACGAAGAGGGACATAACCAGGATGATGTATGACAGGGCCGCGCCCAAGCCCACCCGCAAGTCGCGGAAGACAAGTTCGTAGTTATAGAGCATGAGGGTTTTGGTGAAGGGATTCATGGCGCCGCCGGCTGAGCTGCCTGCGGTCAGAGTCCAGACGACATCGAAGATTTGGAATGCGGCGATGAATTCGACGACCAGGGCGATGCCGAATGATGGCAGCAGCAGCGGGAAAGTGATGAAGCGGACGCGGTGGATGGCGTTGGCGCCATCGACTTTGGCGGCGTCATAGAGGTCATCGGGGATGCTCTGCAAGCCGGCCAGCAGGATGATGGTCGGGAAGGCATAGCGGGTCCAGGTCTGGACGACCGTGACCCAGAAGATTTGATGGTCCGGCTCGCGCAACCAGGTTTGATACTCGCTGATCAAGCCCAACTGGTACAGGAAGCCGTTGAGCGCGCCGTATTCGCCATTGAGCAGCCAGCCCCATAAGAAGCCGTTGACGACGCCGGGCAGCATCCAGGGCAGGATAGTCAGGGTGCGCATGACGCCGCGGCCGGGGAAGCGCTGGTTGAGCAGCATGGCGATGCCGAAAGCGACCGCCATTTCCAGCGGCAGGGTCAGCGCGACGACCCGGAAGCTGCGCGCGGTGACTTCCCAAAACTCCTCGTCTTCCAGCAATTTGACGTAATTATTGACGCCGACAGCTTTAGGCGTCTGGTTGCGGATGCGCAGGTTGCGGTTGGTGAGGCTGGTTTGGAAGGTATTAGCTGCGGGGTAATAGATGAAGAGCGCGAGCAAAATGATAATGGGCGCGAGCACGACGATGAGGTAGCGTGAGTCTGATGAGAGAATGCGTTTAGCTATCATAAATCCACGTTCAAATGAGGGATCCAGCGATAGTGCACAGACAGCCTAATCATACCCGCAAACCCGCCATAGCCCAACCTGGCCAGCACACCATGCCAAACCACAGATCTGTCGTAGGGGGAGCGACCACAATGGCATCATCCCAATTGAATAGCGGGCGAGCCAAGGCTCGCCCCTACGGTACGCGCTTGCCTCGAAACTATCCAACCGAGTCTATCTACGCGACGTACAAACTATCATCATGCCACCGAGCGGGATTTTCGACGATGTATTTTCGAATCGCGCTCAACGACTGTTCGTCGCGCACAATGTGATCGTAGTAATTTCGCTGCCAGATACGTTGACTACGACCCATCAACCCGGACCATGCCCGCCTGCTGACCGCTGCCTTGTATTGGCTGATGATTGCGCCCAGCGAGCCCGCAGGCAATCTGCGTGATTGTTTCGAGTGAGGAGTTTTCGCGCTTAGACCGAAATCGCGCTCAAGACTATCTGTAATGATGAATAGACCGTGCAGATGATTGGGCATAATGACATAGTGGTCTAGTTCGACGTTACTGCGCGCGCGGGCGATATGACGCTGACGATCGATTTCGTCAGCTACCGTGCGCTCGACGTTACTGCGCGCGCGGGCGATATGCCGCCATTCGTCGCGCGCGATCTCGCCCAAGGGACTGAGTGCCATATCACCATCGACAATTGCGCCAAACAGATTCGTCTTCTGGTACGAGCAGATTGTGACAAAGTAGACGCCGCTTTGCCGATAATCGTAGCCGCGCAATCGGATTGATCGGCGATGGCAATATGGTTGCTTGGGTCTGTGCAATGTGGCAGTGCCTTGTGCGTTTTCACATGCGCGGCGTGGTGACGCGCATGATCCCGGTTATGGAGTGGCGGGCGAGCCAAGGCTCGCCCCTACGGATTGTTGCTTTCGGTGGGCGAGCCAAGGCTCGCCCCTACATCTATCTTGGCGGGGTTAAATCTCTACTCGTATTCTTCCTTGAGCTCATTCCATTCTTCGGCGAGGGCGTCGATGACATCGTCCGAGGTCATGTCGGAGTTCAAGCCTTCGCGGATGGTCTCGGTCACGGAAGCGGACCAAGGACCCCACCAGAGCGTAAAGCGCGGCAGCTCATTGGTGTGCATGCTCTGCTCGACAATGGCGTCGTAGCCCTGGATTTCGCCGGCTTCATTCAGCCCGCTGCTGATGGAAATACGCGAGGGATAGAGACCGAAGGCATTCCAGATATCGGTCATGTTTTGGTCGCCGACATACCACTTGATGAACTCCCAGGCGGCTTCCTTATTCTCGGAATCGACCGAGATGCCGATGCCGGCGGGGAAGCTCCAGGTATTGCCGACTTCGGGCAGGACCATGTATTCGACATTGGGCGCTTGCAGCGATGACTCGGCATTGCCGCGCACGACCGAGCCTTGCCACCCTTGGTGGAAGACGCCGGTACCGGCCCAGAACAGGCTGTGCTGGCTGCCGCCGGCCAAGATTTCGGGGCTGATCAGCTCATCGGCGAACCAGTCGAAAAGCAGCGCCATAGCCGCGCGCCCCTGTGAGCCTTCGTCGGCGAAGACCGGATTCAAGTCTTCATCGAACATGGGGTCGCCCATGCTCAGCGCAATCAGCCACCAGGACCAGTTGATCGAGCCCATAGCGATGGGGTGGTCATCGATGCCGGCGTCGCGAATGGCTTTGGCCATCTCGTCCAGCTCAGCCCAAGTCGTAGGCGGCGAGTCGTAGCCGGCTTCCGCCAGGCTGGCGCTGTTATAGTCCATCATCACCAGCTGCAGATAAGTCGGCACGGCAAAGACATCGCCATCGACTGTCCAGAAATCGAGCTTCTCGAAGTCGTCGGCATCCAGGTCGCCCATCTCCAGCAGCTCGTTAAGCGGCAGCATATTGCCGGTGGCGACTACGTTGGACGGACCTTCTTCGGTGATGAAGATCACGTCGGCGGGCGCTTCGCCGGCTGCTGCGGATACTTGCACACGGCTGAAGAGATCGGCCATCTGGACAGATTGAATCTCGACGGTGATGCCGCTCTCGGCCATGAAGGCGTTGAGGGCATCCTCACTTGGCGGGACGCCCCAGGGCGGCGCCAGGAAGGAAATGGTATTGTCTTGCGCCTGGGCGGCGAAGCCGAGGCTGAGCAGAAAGATGAGCAAAACGATGGTAAATATGCGTTTGTGCAGCTTCATTACTGTATTCCCCTTTCAGCGAATTCTGTCTCCGATTGTAAGCGACAAGACGATATGGCGCAAAAAGTTGAGCCGCCGGGGATTCCGCGTAGCGCGTTTAAGGCGGAAATGCTGACGGGCGACAGCTAGGTATTTGCGGTTGGTTTGCCCTAGGCGGTTATCAGGCGGTCATTCGCAATTGCCCTCGGTCGTCACGTAGTCGCCGCTGATCCAGCCGGATTGGCCCGCGTATTCGATGTTGAACCAGCCCTCACGGCTAGCAAGCGCCCAAGCTGAGGCGCCTTGCGGCAGCAGCTCGATCTTGTTGCCGTTGGGGCATCGCGGAAGTTTAGAGGGGCGGTGGTGGTCACTCGGCAGTCGCGTTCGACAACGATCACATTGCCGTCGGTGTCGAGTAGATTGATTTCAAGCACGAATTCTGCCTCTAATGTCGTCTGCGGGACAACCGGCGAAACAGCTACCAGCGCCTGGCTCACACCGGGCAGGAGATCGCCGGTCAGATCGCCGTTGCCGGTGACGAGCTCTCGGCTGACTCGCAGGCCGCTGCCGGTGTCTTGCACGACTTGCAGCCAGGTATTGTTTGGCAGGCGATTGTCGGTGAGGATCCAGCCTTCGGCGGACCAGCCATCAGCAAGTGAGACGAAGGTCTCCTGGTAACCAATTGCGCCAATGCGAACACTGTCCAGAGCAGCGCCTCGATAGGCGGCGCCAAAGTCGGACATAAGTTCGAAACTGATGAGCAATTCGCTGGGCGCGCAGCGGCTTAGGTCAATCCGCTCATGAAGCCAGAACCTGGCGGTTCCGGTATAGCCATAGTTATAGTATTCGTCATATCTCTCGGACCAATCGGTGTACTTGCCGCGAAGGGTCTGCCAGGACTCGCCGTTGTCTGTGCTGGCTGTGACGAAGAGATACTCGTTTTCCTCTGCAAGATCATACCAGAAGCGATATTCCAGCCAGACTTGCCGTGATGTGTCGAGATTGAAGGCGCGGGTCAATCTGGCATGGGTGAAATCGGATGAGATGGCGTAGACGAAGGACGCATCTTCGCCGGTAAAGGCTACAAACAGCCTCGCCTCGGGCTCTTGCCACAGACGAACAAAGAGTCTGTCGGCGCCACGGACATCGACGGCGATGTAATCGGTGGCGTACTGCGTCAATTCACTTTCGTAGGTCGCGGGGAAGCTGTTCAGCCCGGCGATAGGCTGCCGCGGCGTCAAGTCGGCATCCAGCTCTCGATAGCCGTAGCCGCGTCTGGCGTCCAGGAAGTAATTCGTCAGCACCCAATCAGCGAAGACCTCCTCCGCCGATATGTCAGTGTATTCTCGCAGCGCATTGGCGATTGCGCGCCAGCCATTGGCCGGTTCGGCGAGCAAGCGCGCCGCGATATCGTCGCCGAAGCGCTGGGCAAGATACATCATGAAGAGGAAGCCGGCGCCGTATTTGGGTCCTTTGTCTTCGACGGCGCGCCACTGCGTCAAGCCAACGCCTGGCGATTCCAGGAAGATGTCGGCGATCCCGTGCCCGGTGGAGCGGCTCAGGAAGGGTTTCGATGCCTGGAAACCGGCAAAGCTTGCGAGGGCTTCATTGAGCCAGGATTCTTCCCCATAGTCGCTATGGAACTGCATCACGCGCAGATATTCGTGAGCGATTATGCCGAGGAGAATCTTGTCAAAAAGTCGTATTCGTCGTCGCGCGTAAGGCTGACGACCACCATCTCGCGCCCGTTGCTGTAAGCATCCAGGCGGGGCGGACGGGCATAGGCGCGGGTGAAATAGCCTTGAGAGCTGCCTTCCGGCGTACTCACGAAGGCGACAATCAAGCGTGAGTCGCCGTCTACGCCGGGTGGCTCGGAGAACTGAAAGAGCCTTTGCATCGGATCCAGCGCATTGCGTTCGATGCTTTGCGCCAGCGCATTGGCGCGCCAAGTCGGGTAGTCCAGGGTGGTCTGTATCCAAATCAGGACGCGTTGTGATTGCCCGCGCAATTCCACCTCAGTATGGCCTCGCCGCCTTTGCGGAAAGCTATTCTCATTGTTTCGCGGCCGCCGATGGAGTAAACCGGCGGGCTTTCGGGCGGGATATGTTCTGGATTCATCGGCGACAAGCGCCCGACCATATCGGCGTAGTCGAAGCCGGGAAGGCGCAAGTCTTCCAGGGCATCCAGCGTGGGAAAGTCGTTGCTTTGCGCTTGCGCGGACAACATCTGGAGCAAAAGCATAAAGATGATGGCAAGAGTTTTGAATCGCATACGGTCTCCAAACTTAGAGACTTTAGCCAAGGATAGTATAGTCTCCTGATTCGCGCATGCCACCGGACATAGGCAAATCGGACGGATCACGTACAATTCACTATAATTTAGCGGTGTTCAGCGCAAAGGGAAGGCGACTATGAAAATCACCGATATTGAAATCAGGCTGTGCAAGCATCAGGAAGAGGTGATGTCCGCGACCGAGCTGCGCGATACGCAGAAGTCCGACTTGCATTTTCTGATCATCACCATGAAGACCGACGCGGGCGTGGATGGCGTAAGCATGGGCTTCGCCGGTATGGGCGCGGAAATGGCGGGCACGATCGCGGCGCAATCGATCAAGCCCTTCTTTCTGGGCAAGGATCCGATGGCGCGGGAGAAGCATTGGCATGATTTCCGGCGTTACGACCGCGTTTGGCATTTGACGCCGATATACGCCTATGGGCCCTTTGATATCGCGCTTTGGGATATAGCGGGCAAGTTGGCCGGGCTGCCGCTCTATAGGCTGCTGGGGCAGTATCGCGAGAAGGTTCCGACCTATGTCAGCTCCATGTTTCTGGAGTCACCGGAGGATTATGCTGATCAAGCGGCGGAATTCAAGCGACAAGGCTTCCACGGCTACAAGCTGCATCCGCCCAGCGATTATCATGAGGCGCTGGCGGCGTATCGGCTGTGCCGCGAAGCGATCGGCGATGACCCGCATTTCAAGCTGATGGCGGATCCTGTGACGGCGCATACTTATTACGAAGAGGCGCTGCGCATGGGCCGTGAGCTGGAGAAACTGAATTATTACTGGTTTGAAGAGCCGCTCTACGATGTCGATTTCAATGGCTTGCGCAAGCTGACGCGCGACCTGGATATTCCGATTTGCGGGACTGAGGTGCTGGTCGGCTCGCATTATTCGACCGCCGAGTGCATCGCCAGCGGCGTGGTCGATATCGTGCGCAGCGATGTCTCCTGGAAGGGCGGCGTGACGGCGGTGATGAAGACGGCGAATTTGGCGGAGGCTTTTGGCATGCGCTGCGAGGTGCATACGGCGATTTATCCGGCGCTTGAGATCGTCAACCTGCACTGCTGCTGCGCCATTTCGAACTGCGAGTTCTTTGAGGCGCTGTATCCGGGCTCGCTGATGAAGCTGGGGATAAAGAATCCGATTCAGATTGACGCGGAGGGTTATGCCCATCCGCCGCAGGGCGCGGGCACGGGCATCGAGTGGGATTGGGATTTTATCGATAACGCGACTGTGGCGGTGATGTGAGCTGCAAAAAAAAATTCCCCACAGAGACACAGAGTAAGCGCAAGTAACTAATGAGAATTCGAAATGTCGCTTTTCCAACCCCTCCCCCGGCCCCTCCCCGAAGCATCGGGGAGGGGAGTTTTCCTAGCGAGGTTGTTTTTTTGCACGACTAACTTGGCACTATTGAGGGCACAGAGTGGGCGACCCAAGGGTCGCCCCTACGGATTCAGAGTAAGGCTGACCCCTGGCGCGATATGCCAGATCTACGTTCGCACCGCGCCCACTGCGATTTGTACAGAGATGAGAGCCGGAATTATTGGAAAATGGTTTAGAGTTATGACATAATAAGGTTGTGCAATCATGGATGTCTCACCAACATTGAGACCATGCTCTGCGGAGGTACAGGAATGGGCAAAGCAACTGGCAAGCAAGCAAAGACACGTGTCGAGAGCGCCTCAAAGGCTAGGTTCTGTTGATATTTTGACATTAGCATTTTCATAAATGGGTAAAATAGTCTTATGGTATCCATAAGACTAACTGACGAACAGTGGGCGAAGCTTCGGGATTTTCTGTCGCAAGAGCCAAAGGTTTATCTGGGCAATGAGGCCAAATGCCGCCAATTTGTTGAAGCAGTGATATGGGTAAGTCGCAGCGGCGCACAGTGGCGTTTGCTTCCAAGCGAATACGGCAAATGGAATTCAGTTTACAAACGCTTTGCTCGCTGGTGCGAAAATGATGTTTGGCAACGGATGATGGAAGCTCTTGCCGATGACGCGGATATGGAAAACGGGATAATCGACAGTACGATTGTTCGGGCACATCCCTGTGCCGCTGGCGCCGAAAAAAAGTGAAAAGCAAGCCGTGGGTCGCAGTCGCGGGGGTTTTAGTAGCAAGATTCATATCACGGTTGATGGTTTGGGCAATCCCTTGCGTTTCCGCTTGAGTCCTGGGCAGGCTCACGACATCAATCAGGCTGAGGAGTTGGTGGAAGGCTTTGCCTTTCAGCGGGTTATCGCGGATCGAGGCTATGCGTCCCAAGATTTTGTGGACAGCTTGCTTGAAAGAGGCATAGAAGCGGTAATTCCCCCGCATCCGAGCGCCAAAGAGCAGCGAGAATATGATAGATGGCTCTATCGCGAGCGGCATCTGGTGGAATGTTTCATCAATAAGATCAAACATTTCCGCCGCGTCTTTTCCCGATTTGAGAAACTCGATACATCTTATCTCGGATTTCTGCACCTTGTCGGTACGCTGATATGGTTACGATAGAATGTCAACAGAACCTAGACAGCAAAGCAGTTCGACGCCAGTTACTGGATTACGAAAGCCTTCCCGACAGGAGTTGAAGGACCTTAGCGCAGCCCAAAGCGAGTACCTGGATAGCATGCGAATTAGCGTGCAGCAAATGAAAGACGGCGATGGCCGCCCGCTGAGCGAGTTGCTCGATGAACTGGGCGTGGAGCCGATGGGAAATGACAAAACCCATCAGGACGACGGCAATTTGGCCGTCTCGTCAAAAACCTCCGCAAAGACCATCGAAGAGTTGGCGAAGACATCGCAAATTTCGCCGGACAACTGCAACATGGGGAACGAAAATCGGACACCTTGCTCAAGGGTATGGCCAACGCCGAGGTATATCGGGCGAGAATAACAAACAGCTCAGCCAAGAGCGGCGCGCACGGCGTCTTTCGGATTACCTATTTCATTGACGATCAAGTGATCTAGGTTCTGTTGATATTTTGACATTAGCATTTTCATAAATGGGTAAAATAGTCTTATGGATACCATAAGACTAACTGACGAACAGTGGGCGAAGCTTCGAGACTTTCTGTCGCAAGAGCCAAAGGTTTATCTGGGCAATGAGGCGAAATGCCGCCAATTTGTTGAAGCAGTGATATGGGTAAGTCGCAGCGGCGCACAGTGGCGTTTGCTTCCAAGCGAATACGGCAAATGGAATTCAGTTTACAAACGCTTTGCTCGCTGGTGCGAAAATGATGTTTGGCAACGGATGATGGAAGCTCTTGCCGATGACGCGGATATGGAAAACGGGATAATCGACAGTACGATTGTTCGGGCACATCCCTGTGCCGCTGGCGCCGAAAAAAAGTGAAAAGCAAGCCGTGGGTCGCAGTCGCGGGGGTTTTAGTAGCAAGATTCATATCACGGTTGATGGTTTGGGCAATCCCTTGCGTTTCCGCTTGAGTCCTGGGCAGGCTCACGACATCAATCAGGCTGAGGAGTTGGTGGAAGGCTTTGCCTTTCAGCGGGTTATCGCGGATCGAGGCTATGCGTCCCAAGATTTTGTGGACAGCTTGCTTGAAAGAGGCATAGAAGCGGTAATTCCCCCGCATCCGAGCGCCAAAGAGCAGCGAGAATATGATAGATGGCTCTATCGCGAGCGGCATCTGGTGGAATGTTTCATCAATAAGATCAAACATTTCCGCCGCGTCTTTTCCCGATTTGAGAAACTCGATACATCTTATCTCGGATTTCTGCACCTTGTCGGTACGCTGATATGGTTACGATAGAATGTCAACAGAACCTAGCTGTTGCATATTGGACTGCGGCGAGACAACGACGGCGTGAATCCAACATGGATTCGCCAAGTCTTACGTGACCTTCCAATTGAATGAGGCTGAATGCGAAAGCAAGCCGACCAATCGGGGCGCAGATCGGCCGGTTTAAGTCCAACGCGCCATTAATCCACGTGGAAGACTTCTTCGATGTTATGCCACCATTCGCCGTCGGCGCGGCCTTCGACCGGTTTCTGCATCGGCTTGCAGAGGTCCCACCACTCCTGCGTGGTTTCATCGGCCGCCATAGCCGCCATATCGGCGTCGATATCGTCGCCGTGGTATTCCATGTAGGCGAAGAGCAGATCGCCGTAGCGGAAGATGGAATAATTGCGGATATTGCATTCTTCGATCTTTTTCAGGACGCGGGGCCAGACGTCCGAATGCAGGCGGATGTATTCGGCGGCGTCTTCCGGCCGCAGGCCAATGACTTGTCCAAATCGTTGCATTTCTTCGCTCCTAATCTGTTCCAGTCTTGAAGTTTCCCGGCTGGCGATATTTGACCGTCTGCAGATGTTCGCAGTATAGCGCCAGCACGCCTTCATTCTTATAGACTTCGTAGCTGACTTTCACCAGTCCCATTTCAGCGTACTTCGGTTCTTTGCTCAGATGGGTGCGCACGGTGTAAATCGTATCGCCGATGAAGACCGGTTTGATGAAGCGCAGCCGGTCGTAGCCGTAGCTGAAGGTATGTACGTTGTTGTGCGCCATCAAACCCAGGCCGATGCTGAAGACCATCGAGCCGGCCACCAGCCGCTTATCGAAGATGCCTTCGTCGCGGACGAAGATCTCATCGGCGACGTAGGGGTGCATATCCAGCACGATGGCGTTGAAGATCATGCACTCGCCTTCGGAGAGGGTGCGGCGGATAGATTTGATCTTGAAGCCCAGTTCGAAGTCTTCGTACATCCAGGTTTCGGTGTTGAAGAGCGGCAGTTTGTCGTGCATTTCTACGGGTGTGTTTTCCGGCATTGGGGTCTCCTCAGTTCACAATCGCAAATTCTGACATGATGCGCTGCGTATCTTCGCCGATGCGCGGGGCGCCTTTGCGGTTTTTCAAGATTTCGCCATCGATGCGTATGGGGCAGCGCAAAGTATCCAGCTTGACGTTTTCATCGCGCGCGACCTCCTGGACCATATCGATGACTTGGAAGCCCTCGTGCTGCATGAGCCGATCCCAGGTCAGCACATCGGCGCACCAGATGTCTTGCGGCTCGAGGATGCCGAGCCAATGTCTGGTCGAATGCGTCTTGAGATGATCAACCAGGAGCGACTTGATGTCGTCGCGCTGGGTGAACCAGGTGGCGGAGTCGCTGTATTGCAGCAGCGGCGGACAATCCAGCAGCTCACCCAGCACAGGTATCGAACCCATGGCCAAAGCCAGGTAGCCGTCAGCCGTCTGGTAGATGCCATAAGGCGCGGATAGATAGGCGTGGGCGTTGTTGATGGTGCTGCGCTGAGGCAGTTTCCTGCCGTCGTTGAGATGGGTGGTCAGCACTTCAAACTGGAAGTCGAGGATAGATTCCAGCAGGCTGACCTGCACCAGGCCGCCCTCGCCGGTGATGCCGCGGCGCACCAGGCAAGCGAGAATGCCTTGCACAAGATGCGCGCCGGTGAAGAGGTCGACGACCGCCAATCCAAAGGGCGTCGGCGGACGGTCGGCATCGCCATTGAGCCAGACCAGGCCGGAGATCGATTGCAGCAGCAGGTCTTGGCCGGGCTTGTAGACCCAGGGACCTTCGTTGCCATAGCCGGTGATTTCGCCGTAGACGATGCGCGGATTGATGGCGCGCACAGTCTCGTAGTCCAAGCCCAGGCGCGTCATGACGCCGGGGCGGAAGTTCTGCACGATGACGTCAGCCTGCTTGATAAGCTCCTTGGCGCGGTCAAGGTCGATCGGGTCTTTCAGGTTGGCGGCGAAGCTCTCTTTGTTGCGATTGATGGAGTGGAAGAGCGTACTTTCGCCGTCAAGTTCAAGTTCGGATATGTAAAGCTGACGGCAGAGATCGCCACCATCCGGGCGCTCTACCTTGATGACGCGCGCACCCAAATCAGCCAGGCGCAAGGCGGCCGATGGACCCGACAAAAAGATGCTGAAGTCCAGTACCAGTAAACCTTCCAATGGTTTCACCTTGTCTCAAGTCTCCTCAAGGGCTGCCCCCTGTTTCGCGAGCGCTTCGTTGACCTGCCCCGCGTTTCTGTTTTGCTTGCAAAAACACTTTTTATCCGTAAAATATAGACAGCAATGTGGAATCTGTCAAATCGGCGCGGCAGCGACTCTATCGCGCTAATGAGATTCTTCAGAGCGTGGTAAGCGCTCATCTGCTTAAGAATAGATGTAGGGGCGAGCTAGTAGCTCGCGCGTCGGCGCCGCTGTGGAAAGTTTCGGGCGACCTGATAGCTCGCCCCTACACGAGCCAAATGACGAGCTGAAAACATTGGAGGCAACCATGTTAAAAGTTGATACGCATCAACATTTTTGGAATCTGGATGAAGTGGCTTATCCTTGGCTGGTCCCGGCATACGGACCTATATACCGCACCTATACCGCCGATGAGCTGGCGCCGCAGCTGGCGGCCTCCGATGTGGACAAGACGGTCATAGTACAGGCGATGGATTCCTACGCCGATACGGATTCCATGCTGGCCATTGCCGAGGCCTATGATTGGGTCGCCGGCGTAGTAGGCTGGGTTCCGATTCATGACCCGGACGAGACGGGCAAGAAGCTGGACGAGTACGGGCAGAATCCCTATTTCAAGGGCATGAGGCATCTGATTCACGAAGAGACGAATCCCGATTGGGTGGTGCAGAAGCAGGTGATCGATGGCTTGCGAATCCTGGCAGACCGCGGGCTGACTTTTGATGTGGTGGCGGTCTTCCCCAATCACCTAGCGCATGTGCCTACTTTGGCGGAGAAAGTTCCGAACTTGAAGATGGTGATCGACCATCTGGCCAAGCCGCCACTGGGCGACGACGACCGGGCGGTTTGGCGCGAGCAGTTGGCCGCGGCCGCTGAATGCCCCAATGTCTACGCCAAGGTCTCCGGCTTGAACACTGTGACGCCCGACTTCGAGAACTGGACTTATGAAGATATCAAGCCGCTGGTTGATTTTGCTATCGAGCAATTTGGCGTCGAGCGCCTGATGTTCGGCAGTGACTGGCCTGTGGCCGTGTTGGCAGGAGATTACGCCAAGGTCTGGCATGAGACCAACAAGTGCCTGGCGGACTTGTCACAGGACGAAAAGGACGCCGTACTGGGCGGGACGGGGAATGCGTTTTATCAGTTGGGGTTGTAGCGCTTGGCGAAGGCGAGCGACTCGGTGAGTCGCGCCTACAACTACTAAGGCTTTCCCATCTCGTCGCCTTATTTCAGTTCTCTTGCGTACAATTGACAATCTCTTGACGTTCAGACTTTGCTGCCAAGCTTGCCTTCGAGTCTTTCCAAGCGTCGGATAGCGTCGTTCGCTCTAGTCTGCGCTTCGCGGGCATCCGACCTCGCCTACCTGATGTCACTCGCAAGATCTGATTTGACGCCGCTGGTCTTGCCATCCACGAAGAAATAGATAAGGATCGCCAAGGCAAAAAAGATTGTGTCTAGCGAAATTGTCATATCCATGTGTCATGGACCTGTCTCTAGGAATTTTGCACTGTTTGATCAGCCAGTAATGATCGATACTATACTTGCGGCAAAGGCGTCCCACCCGCCGCGCTGGATTCGTAAGCCGCTTCCACCGTCGTCATCGTATGTATGGCGTCTTCAACAGACGTGTGCAAGCTATCGCTTTCGCCGTTGGTGTAACGCATCAGGCTGGCCATCGTGCCGATGAAGCCTTAGGGGAACCACGAGCCCGTGATATCGAGCGATTGCCATTGCGGCTCATCTCCGTCCTCCAGCAGGATGTATTCGAATCGGTCGGGGACGCCGTCGGGATAATTCATATTCAAGCCGGCGCGGATCTGAATGGCGCCCTTGCTGCCTTCAAACTTGACGTATGATTGCTGCTTTTCGCCACCGTAAGCGTGATTATGGTTGGTCATGACGTTGACGCGCGGATTGTCGCCGTAATCCATGATGATCAGTGAGCGTGTGCCGCCGCGCAGGTCGGGCGCCGTTGGGTGGCCCATACTCTTGGCGTAGACGCTTTGCGGCGTGCCACAGAAAGAGCGCACCAGATCGACATAGTGGATGCTGTGGTAGAGGATTTCGACGCGGGGCAAGGGGAAGAGGAAGCCCCAGAGATGCCAGGGCGTGTTGCACTGGACGCGGAACTCCATATCGTAGAGCTCGCCCAAAAGACCCTTCGCGATCATGTCGCGGGCGGCGATGATGAAGGGCGCGAATCTCAGCTGGAAGTTGATGGCGGCGATCAGCTCCCGTTGGCGGCAGATCTTCAGGATTTGGCGCGCTTCCGCCAGGTCTTCGCCCATAGGCTTTTGGATGAGCACAGCGCGGCCGGCGGGAATCTCGCGTAAGATATCGGCGATTGCGTTGCCGGGCACGGCGACATCAAAAACCGCCTTGCTCGGCGACTGTTCGATTGCGCTCGACAGCGAGTCATAGAGTCGCGGAATGCCGAATTTCGCCTGCATCATTGCGGCGCGCTCGGCATTTATATCGAAGCCGCCGACCACATCAAAACCGGCGATACGGTAGGCGGGATAGTGGGCGTCATGGACGATCCCGCCCAAGCCGATGCTGACGATGGGCAGTGGATCAGCTGGCAGAATCGCGGATTGACGATAGTCGAAATTTGGCATCATGTTTCGTCCTTATTCTTGGTCGTCAAATACAAATTTTTCGCGCTTAGCGCAGCTTGCTGCGCCATAGTCGCTCGGCGGCGGCGAGATTGGCTCACACAAAACATGAACGCGTTGCCATTCCCTATCCCGCCAAAAAAACATTGATGTAGGGGCGACTCTTGAGTCGCCCAATTAATTTTGATGTCATGTATCGGGCGACCTACTAGGTCGCCCCTACTAGCTGGCCCGGAACAGTTTAGTACGATGCGATGGCGGGCTGCCCGGCGTAATCGGTCAATCCGGCGCGCTCATTGATCTGGCGGGCGCAGTTCAGCAGGGCGTCAATAACCTGTTGAGATTCGCCACTATCCCGGCTGGCGGTGAGCTGGGTGATGGCGAGCGCCGCAGTGACGCCGGCGGCCGGATTGCCGATGAGCACTGCCGTATCGTGCAAGCCGATGAAAGATTCATACAGGGCGACTGATACGCCCGTTCGCCTAATCTCGTTAATGCGCTCCCTAAACAGATCGCGCTCAGCGCTAGGCATGCGCCGATAATCGCTGTCTTCGTCCAGGATGGCCTTCAGGCTGCCCTCGTCCAGCGCCGCCAGCAGCAAACGCCCGGACACCGTGGAGACGAGCGGGAAGGAGGCGCCGACAGAAACTGTTATTTGCACCTTCTCCGGGCTTTCCGCCTGGCCGACCACGATGAGCTGTCGATGTTGAATGATGCTGATATGGCAGGATTCGCGTATGGTCCAGGCCAGTTCTTGCATGGGCAGGTTGGCGACGCGCAGCAGGTGCTTGAGCGGCGAATGTCGATTCGCCAATTCAAAGAGCTTGAGCGTCAAGACATATTTGCCCGAGCTTTCGTCTTTGATGACATAGCCGCCTGCCACCAGGCAGTTCATGGTGCGGAAGAGCTGGCTGGCGCTGTTGTCGGTCATTTCAGAGACTTGCGAGAGGGAGAGCGGTTCGGAAGCCTGCGCCAGAAGCTCAAGCACAGCCAGACCTTTTTCCAGAGCCGGCACGCTGTAGTTGGGCGCGGATTTGTTGTCTTCCATGCTGAGTCTCACATCAGGTCAGCGTGTCATTCGGATCATATCCGGCTGGGGCGCTAATCAGCAGGCGATAGTTCCTTTCGCTGCGCCAGATAAAGATGCTGGCAGGCCAGCACAATCTTGCCGTGCTGGTTATTGACCTCGACCTGCTCAATGACATAACCGTGGTCGGCGCGCTTGGGATAATCGCGCTTTTCGCTGATGGTGGCTTTGACGGTGATAGTATCGCCGATATAAACCGGGCGGATGAAGCGTATACGGTCGTAGCCATAAGAGAAGGCCACCGGATTGATCTCGTTGGCGGTCATGCCGATGCCGATGCTCAAGATCAGCGTACCGTGGGCGATTCGCTCCTTGAACTCCTGCGTCTTGACCCACTCGGCGTCCATGTGGTGGGGGAAGAAGTCGCCGGTCTGGCCGGCATGCAGCACGATATCGGCTTCGGTGATGGTCCGGCCGAAGGTTTCCCGGCTGGAGCCAATTTCATAATCTTCAAAATATGTCGTCTTGATCATTGATTTATCCTGATGCTATAGGCGCGTGATTTGGTGGACGGGCTGGGTGAATACCGCAGACGCTGCTTTATCGGCGAGCTCGATACAGCTCTAGTCACCACAGAGGGCACAGAGAAAGCACAATTATTATGTTTAGCGCAACATCCCGAAGAAATACCAAAGCCTCTCTGGCGGCTGAGTTGACAAGGTCGCGGTCACTCACTATATTTTGCAGATAAAAGTATATTTTGCAAGCAAAATGTAAGGCGAGGCGCGATGCTAAGATTAGACCATAGCTAAGGGGCGTAACTTTCATTTAGCATTGTGTAGGCGTGGAACTCGGACGACTATCAAAACTCATATTCAGAGAGAAACCTACGACGGTATCACGATTGTCCGCGCCGACTCAGTGCCTTGTGGAAGCGCCGACGGGACGCCGATTATGTTTCAACACCTGTCGTATGGCTCGATTCAGCATATCGTGAATAAGCTATACGCCGACAGATATTGTGTGGCGCATTCCAGCGGCTTAGGAAATGTATACAAGCCATAAAGAGAGAGCGCAATAAATGAATGGAATTACAATCGGACAAAGAAAAATAAACCCGGCACTAAACGCGACTGGAGTAAGTTCCGCCCAACGAAAGCGACGCGCACCGGCCAAGTGATAGACAAAAGCCCGCCCGAGGAGCCTACGCCGGTTGCTGTTGACTGGCCGGACGTTCTCGCGGTGGAAGTGTTCCGGGACCGGACCACCGAAAGCCTTGAAGTGCGCTGGATTATCGCTCTGATCGTAGCGGTACTTGGCCTGTTGTTGCTCATCTCGATTCCTAGTTTTATGGGCAGCCAAGAAGCGCTACTCGTGATATTCCATCAAATTGTATTTGCGCTTGGCCTACTAATCTTGGTTGTGGCCATCAAGCGATGAGCAACGTGCCGCTCCTATGGGAGCGAGCGCTTTCCGCCCGGCTGTCCAGTAGCTCATCAAGGAGAAATGAATGACAGCGAGGACTATATTGAGAGGCATCACTTGGAATCATTCGCGCGGATTTGTCTCGGTGGTGGCGACGGCGCAGCGCTTCTGCGAGATGCGCCCGGATGTCGACATCATCTGGCGCAAGCGCTCGCTGCAAGAATTCGCCGATGCCCCGATTCAAGGCTTGGCGGAAGATTATGACCTGTTGGTGATCGACCACCCCTGGGCCGGTTATGCCGCTTACAGTCAGGTGCTTGTGCCGCTGCAAGAGATCATGCCGGCCGAGTACATGCAGGACCAAGCGCAGAATTCGGTCGGGCATTCGCATCCCAGCTATATCTTCGATGGGGGGCAATGCGCGCTGGCGATCGACGCCGCCACGCCGGTCGCCTCATATCGGCCCGACTTGCTGGAGCGCTATGGACTGGAGCAGCCGCAGACCTGGAGCGATCTGCTGGAGTTGGCGCGGCGGGGACGGGTCATCATGCCCGGCATCCCGATAGACACCTTGATGAACTTCTATATGCTCTGCGCCACCCAGGGAGAAGCGCCATTCGTCGATGATGAATGGGCGGTGTCGGACGAGATGAGCTTGCAAGCGCTGGAGCAGCTGCGCGAGTTGGCCGGCCTGTGCCCGCGCGACATTTTCAATTGGAATCCCATTGCCGTCTATGAGACGCTGTCGCGGCGCGATGACTATGTCTACTGTCCCTTCGCTTATGGCTACTCGAATTATTCGCGGACCGGCTATTCTGACGCAGTTCTGGTTTTCGACGACATGGTCGATATCGACGGGCGGGGACGCTGCCAGACCACGCTGGGCGGCACCGGCCTGGCAATTTCCACCGGCTGTAAAGCGCTTGAGGCGGCGCGGGATTATGCCATGTTCACAGCCAGCCCGGCGATACAGCGTACTCTTTTCTTTGAGAATGGCGGACAGCCCGGGCATCGCAGCGCCTGGCTGGACGCGGAAGTCAACCGGCGGTCGGCTGGCTATTTCCGCAATACCTTGCCCGCTCTGGACCGCGCCTATCTGCGCCCGAGATTCCCGGGTTATCTGCACTTTCAGGATCACGCCGGCGCGCCCATTCGCGAGTATTTGATGAATGGCGGCGACCGGCGGCGGGTGCTGGCTGAACTAAAGCGTCTGTTCGACGAAGCCAAGGGGCTGTATCGGTAACAGTCCGGCGCGCTTTGGCCCCCTACTCCCAAAACAGCATTAGTGTAGGGGCGAGCCATCGGCTCGCCCCTACAAATTCCCTCAACAAGCGGACAGGTCGAGAACGCTATTCGCCGATGTCCTCGTTCCAGAGCGGGGGATTGGCGCGGATGAAGTCCTGCATCAACTGGAAGCATTCTTGATCGTCCAGGATCACAAGGTCGACGCCGCGTGATTCGAGATATGGCTCTGGTCCGGCAAAGCTGCGATTCTCGCCGATGACGACTTTCGAGATCTTGTAGAGCAGGATGGCGCCGCTGCACATATCGCAGGGCGACAGCGTGGTGTAAATGGTCGCCCGCTGATAATCGCGCGCGCTGAGGCGGCCGGCGTTTTCCAGGCAATCCATCTCGGCATGCAGGACTGGGCTGGCGCTTTGTACACGGCGGTTATGCCCGCGACCGACGATCTCGCCTTCGAGCGCGAGGACTGAGCCGATGGGAATGCCGCCTTCGGCCAGGCTTTGTCTCGCTTCGTCTAGCGCCGCTCGCATGAAGGGATCCATCGTTTGTCTCCGGGAGATTGTCGAGTTAACTCAGGTTGCTGTCCTCGTCCGCCGGCATCAGCGATAAGTAATCGACAAAATCGTCATCCAGCGCGCAAATGAAGTGCGCCAGCAGACGCCCCGTGCGCTCGATGTCTTTGAGATCAAGGGTCTCGACCGGCGAGTGCATATTGCGCAGGGGAATGCTGAGCAGCGCGGTGGGGACGCCGCTGCGCGAGACTTGGATGGCCCAGGCATCGGTGCCGGTGCGAGCCGGCATGATATCGCTCTGCCACTTGATGTCATAGTAGGCGGCGATGTCTTGCAGGCGCTGTACCATGCGCGGATGGAAGTTGGCGCCGATACCGAGTTGAGGTCCTTCGCCCAGTTTGCCCGCGCCTGTGCTCACGCCGGGTTGTTCGGCGAAACCGACATCGAGGGCGATGGCGCAATCGGGCTGAATATAATTGGCTGCTGTGGTGGCGCCGCGCAAGCCGACCTCCTCTTGCACGGTGGCGGCGGCATAGACATCCCAGCTGTGATGCATGGCGCGCAGCATCTGCAGGCAGGTGGTGATGCAGGCGATGCAGGCGCGGTCGTCCATGGCTTTGGCGGCGACTCTGCGCCCTTTGAGGTCAATCATCGGGCTATCGATGGTTATCAGGTCGCCGATGCGGACCAGGTCTTCGACTTCATCGGCCGGCAGCCCTACATCGACAACCAGGGCATCGACGGGCAGGTACTGCTTGCGGTCGGCGGCGCTGAGCATGTGCGGCGGCATGGTGGCGACAACACCGGGCAAGACGCGCGCGCCATGAACAAGCACGGTTTGGGCCAGCATGACGCGGGGGTCGATGCCGCTGACGCGATGGGTGTAGATGAAGCCGTCTTCAATCTCGCGCGCCATCAGGGCGATCTCGTCCATGTGCGCGGCCAGCATGATCTTGCGCGGCTGCTCAGTTTGCTGCGTCCCACGCTTGATGCCCCGTTTGATACCCCGTTTGATTCCAATCAGGCTGCCGAGGCGGTCGCTGTCGAATTCATCGACCAGGTCGGCCCATTCCTCGCGCAGCAGGTCGGCCACCGGCGCTTCGTAACCGCTGGGCGCATGGGTCTCGACGAGGCGTTTGAGATGGTCTTTGGGATTGTACATGATCGATGATCCTCACATCGGCGATCAATTCATCCTTGAGTGTAACGCAAATCAAGAAAATGTTTAGAGCACTGTCACGTAGCGGTCCCACGCTGCCATGACTCCAGGACATACGCTATAGTCATGGCATCATGTCATCTCGGGAACCATACGTGACAAAATCGTTCTGCCTCTTGGTCGTCCTGTTCTTCGCCAACTTTATCAGCGCCGCCCAATCCCCTACCATCACGCGCATCGCCACAGGACTAGAGAATCCGCGCGGCATCGCCGTCTTGCCGGATGGCCGCTTGCTGGTGGCGCAGGCCGGCACGGGCTATTCTTCCAGCCAGTCGCTCGGCTACACCGGTCGCCTCAGCCTGCTCAGCGATTGGAACAAGGATGGCGATTACGATGATGCCGCCGAAGTCATTGACGTACAAGAGAACTTGCCCAGCTATAACATTCTGTATCAATCCAATCCTGGGCGAGATGAAGTAATCGGCATCGGCGATGTGATCGTCCTGGAGAATGGACGGATATTTTATACGCTGGACAACAACTTCAAGCTGCTGGCCATTGTCGAGCTTGAGCCGAACTTCGACCGGGTCGGCAACTTCTACCGCGGCGACGGCTCCATGAACAGCATCGCCCACGATAGCGAGAGCGACACGGTTTATTTCGCCGAGAGCACGAATAACGCCATCGGCGCCGTCTCCTTGGCTGGTGTATACCGTGAAGTCGCCCGTTTCGATATGCTGGCGCATGATCAACAGGCGGTACCGGCCGGCATCGCCATTGATCCGACCAGCGGCGACTTGATTGTGGCGTTGTTCTCCGGGCAACTGTGGGTCTACTACGGCGGCGCGCTGTCTTATATGCCGGGGGATGCTAAAGTCCTGCGGGTCGATCCCGGCGCCGGCGAAGTCCGCGATGAGATCACTGGATTGACAACGGCGGTCGATGTGGCGGTGGATGAACTGGGCAATATCTATGTCGCCGAGATGACCACCCATTGGCCAACCAACCTGGTCAATCAGGAGTTTGATCTTTTCGATCGTGATGGTCCGCCCGATCCCGGCGGTTATCCTCGCTATAGCGGGCGGGTATCGCTCTACCCGGCCGATGGCTCTGAGCGGATTATCCTAGCGGATGATCTCGATCAGCCCACCAACCTGACTTATCACGACGGTCGGCTCTATGTCTCCACGGGACAGGGCACACCCAATCGCCGAATCTGGGGCATGGACGGCATCACTCGTATCAGCGGCGAGATCTATCTGATCGACTTGAAATCGTGATCTTAAAAGCAGCGCTGCCGTATGAAGACGAGCTGGTTCGACGGGGCAGCCCGACCCGACTCATCCACGTCGAAGTCATCTCTTTAGCTGGGTGAATGCCGCCGCCTAGCCATAGTCGTCGCCACGCAGGTGCTCGTATAAATAATAGGCGGGTTGGTAATTCAAATCGCTGGCTGGGCGGATAGATTGATCGCCATATTTATCGCGCAGCGAGTCGAGGGTGGCTTGCAAATCAGCAGCTTTTTTTGCGCTTTAGGATCTTCCCATATTCCCCATTGCCAGTAGCGCGCGCCAAACTGGCTCAAGCCAACTCCGATTAATCTCACAAATTTTCCTGGGAGCCAAAACCGATCAAACAGATTGACAGCGGCGTTATAGATCTGATCGTCCCGGTCAATGGGATTGTAAATTGTCATTTGTCGGCTGAATGTGGAGTAATCCGCCCAGCGCAAAGTGAGCGTTACGGCGCGCCCACACAAGCCCGCCCTGCGCACTTGCCGCCCAACTTCCGCGGACAAGCGCCGCAGGGTGAGCTTAAGCTCCGTTTCGTCATTGGTATCGCGCTGAAACGTCATCTGCCGGCCCGCCGATTTCTGAATCGGGAGAGGGCGCACGGGGCTTGGGTCGATGGCGTTGGCATGATACCACATATCACGCCCCGGCTTGCCGAATTGGGCGTTGAGCATATCTTTTGAACTGGCGGCAAGTTGACCTATGGTTGTCACGCCTCGTTCTTTCAGCGCCTGCTCAGTGCTTGAGCCAATCCCCCACAACTGCCCGACTGGCAGATTTTCGAGAAATTGTTTTTCCTCGCCAGGCGGGACAATCGTAACTGTATTTGGTGGTTTGTCCCTTGGCTGCCGGGCTTTGCCGACAGAGTTAGCGATTTTTGCCAGGAGTCTACTCGTCCCTCCACCAAACGAGCAGGGTAACTCAACTTCGATGTTGACACGCCGCTGTATATCACGAGCGACTTTGTCGATAGGTTCACGCAGTACAGTCACATCGACAAAGGCTTCATCTATCGACGCCGGCTCAACATAAGGCGCCACATCCAGCAAAATGCTCATCACCGCCTTGGAACGTTCCACGCAAACGCGCATATCGGGGCGCGCGATAATCAATTCCGGGCAGAGTCGAAGCGCCTGGCTCATTGGCATAGCTGATCGTATGCCGTAGCTTCGAGCCGGGTAAGATGCCGAAGCCACCGCGCCACGCTCGCTCGGCTTTGCCCCCACCGCGACAGCTTTACCTTTTATCGCCGGATTGAGCTGCTCAGCCACCGAACAAAAAAAGGCGTCTAGGTCGAGATGTAAGATTTTCCGTATCTTTGCCATACGCTCGACTGATTTACGTATCGTACAATTATATTAGAACATTTATTCTAAAATTGAGCAAGTGTTCGTAATTCCGGGGAGTGGTGAATTTCAAAGACACAGGACATATTCCGGATTCCATAAGGGGGATTCACCACAGAGACACAGAGGGCGCAGAGGTTTTTGGATGGCAAGGTCGAAGTTGTTATATCAACAGTATTCACCACTCCCGAGACACTTGTCTCTCGCCTTGATGCTGAACTCTCTATACAATCAGCGCTATGCCTACACCCTTCACGCACCTGCGAATCGCCCAAACTCTACTTGCCGATAAGCGCCTTTCGCCTTCATACCGCGCGCTCCTGCGGCGTCAACTGCCGGCTTTTCAACTGGGCAGTATCGTGGCGGACGCGCGCGTCGCCAGCGGCGTCGGGCGCGAAGTCACGCACTTCTATGCCTACGGCGCGCCCATCAGCGAGCGACCCTGGCGGCAGATGCTGCGGCAGAACTCGACGCTAACCGAGGCGCGGAACGAAGCGCATCTCGCTTTCCTGGCCGGTTATGTGGCGCATTTGGCGACTGACGAAACCTGGGCGCTGAAGATGGCGCGGCCGCAGTTTTGGCGGCGGAACTGGCCGGATGTCGACCGCTGGGACAAGTTCTTCGCCCTGCATTTGATCTTGACCGTGATGGACGAGCGCGACGAGGGCTTGCTGGAGGATTGGCAAGCCGATAGTCTGGCGAGCTGCGAGCCCAGCGGCTGGCTGCCCTTTATGTCCGATGACGTCTTGCGCGGCTGGCGAGATCTTGTCGCGCGGCAGATCATGCCCGCTGGCGCGAGCCAAACGCTTCCTATATTTGCCACGCGGCTGCGCTGTGATCCCGCGGAGATTCGCAAGGCCTTGGATGACGGCGCCCGCCTCGACCATTATCTGTGGCGGCACATTCCCAAGGCGCTGCTGGCCGAAGTCGAGCGGCAGGTCTATGCTTTCACGCGCGACCAGTTGGCTGTCTATCTCACGGAGTTCATGCCGGCCTTGGCAACAGCATAGCCGCGTAACAGTCGCAGCATCGGGAAGTGGTGAACATCGCGGATATGCCCTTTTCTAACCCCATCCCCGGCCCTTCCCCAAAGCATTGGAGAAGGGAGTTTTCCGGCGAGTTTGAGCCAGTGTCGTCTTCATTCTATCTCATTCTATCTCCTTGAAATCACCACTCCCCAGCATCGGCTTGATTGAGCCTAGCGCCGATTGCTGGTAAACTCTGGGCACTGATATTTCGCAGGGTGAAACACATGCGCCGGACAACTCGGCAAGTGATTGCCGCGACACCCGCTGACCTCAAGAACAATCGTCTCGGCTTGATGAGCCAGGAACAACTAGAGACGCTGCGCAGCCAGATCGAGCTGTTTGAGCCGCGCATGGCGCAGGTGATTCGGCGCGGCGTGGCGATGGCGACGCTTATTACAGTTGCGGTTGTCTTGCTGTCCTTCGCGCGGGTGATATTTCTGCCGACGGCGCTGGCCATTGAGGTCGTGGTGGTGGGCGTCTTGCTGTACATGACAACTGACTGCAACCGCTTCGCGCGGCAGCTCACGCTTGATCAAGAGGCGGAGGCGGTGCGCATCGTCAAAGGCAGGACGAGCCGCGGCACGCTGCGACCGCATATTCTCTATCACACGCTGCGTATTGAATTGCAGAGTTACAAGGCGCTTGATGTCTCGTTGGCGCGGGAATTCACTACGGGCGAGCTATATCAGTTTTATATCCTGCCGCAATCCCGCGTGATCATCGCTGCCGAATGTATCGGCGAGAAGAATTCGCTCTATCGCTGAGGGCTGTCTGCGGACGGCGCAGGATGCGGATACTGCGCGCATTGCCATGGTAGCGCTCAATCCAGCCCCATTTTTCAAGTTTATCCAGATGGCGGATCACACCGGAATTTGATTTGTAACCCTGGTCCCTGGCGATTTCGCCGAGCGTCGGCGGAAAGCCGTATTCAGCGGCATAGCGGCAGATGAAGTCGAATATGGCTTTGCTGCGATCATCGCGATGTCCCATGCTGTCGGGCCTTTCTGATTCATGTAAGCAATTGAATTAGCCTATTGTAGCATAGAATTAGGACGTATGTTCTAAGAATCATCACTTTTTTTATTTGACAAGACGCGATCTTGGTATAAACTTCCGATGTAGCGTAAAGCTCAATCCGCGGAGACAAGCACGATGGCAAATACCGCCCGGCAATGGTTTTACTCAACCCCGGAAGCGCGCCCCTATTACATTGAAGAGCGCGTCAACCACAGCTTATGGAACAACAGGTTGCAGAATGTCTTCATGAGTTGCGCGCAGGCGGAAGCGCCGATCCAGATGGAAGGCAACCTCGAGGGTATGCCGATGTATTTTGAGTTTGTCGCTGGGCAATACTTCACCCTGCGCATGGGCGAGGAGCGCAAAGACGTCATTGCCACGATCAGGCAAGTCCTGCTCGGTCTCAAGCCGACTTTCACATACCAGGACACCGAAGGCATGTTCGTGGTCGAATGGCATACCGACGGCGGCGACGCCCGCTGGAAAGAGATCCAAGGCAATCCGGCATATCTGGGTCTGCGGCGGATGCGACTGAATTAGTCTCCTGATAATCTAGTTATAGATTCTGCTATGAAACGATTCTTAGTGATTTGCGCGCTGATGCTTAAGATTTTGCCAGGGGGGGGGGGGGCGACTTTCGCTCAAACCCTTCCTGTACCCGCCGCCTGTGGCTTGCCGACAGAGGGAGATATCCGTTCAAGCGTTAGCTACACACTCACAGGCAACTGTAAGCAGACGGGACAACTATTTTTGTTCGGGAATCACAGCTTTACGATAAACGGAGGCGGCTTCACCATTGACAACTCAGCCCTGCCGATTTCGGAGCCGTTCATAATTACGGTAGGCTGCCAACATAGCTTAAACATTTCCAATATGACGCTAGTCGGGGGCGGCAACCTTAACGTTCCGGTGATATCCGCGCAAGGCAGCTCGACGATGACCAACGTCACATTTCGCGACTACTCCGCTGTTGGCTTCATCGCTAATTCCTGCGACGCGAGCGCGGTTCATACGCTTACCGGGATACTTTTTGAAAACGCCATTGGAACCTACTTCCATTATGAGTCTCTTGGTTCCGCCGTCGAGATAATCAACAATTCCAGAGTGACGTTCACCAATCTGGTCATTCGCAATCACTTCGGTGGCAACTCCGCCCTCAACGCCTGGTTGGGCGGGAGCATCACGATCAAGGGCTGTTTCAGCCACGAGCGCATAAGTCCGCAGATTTTCGGCCATGCGCACATTGAGGAAAATCAAGGTACGATTGTCGACAATAGCACAGGTCCCTGCAGCGGTACGATTGGCAATGGCGATCCGGCTGCGACAAACTACCCGCCGCCGCAACCGGCTGCTTGCGGCCTCCCCTCCAGCGGCGAGAATGCGGAGTATTTGAGCGTCTCGGCGGTTTACAATCTCACCGCTGATTGCTTTCAAACTGGTACGCTCTTTAAGCCATTAGAGTCAACGATAACCATCAATGGCAACGGATTTACCATTCACGCGCCACCGGCTGGCTACGCCATTCGCACTGCCGGGGATCTGACCATTCGCAACGCGGTTCTTACAGGCACGGATGCCGCTTTTCTGCGCGGATTGCTCTCGCAGGGTACTCTGCTATTGGAAGATGTGATAATTCGCCACAACTATTTTGGATTGCTGCTGGCTGACCCAATCGTGGCGCTCAATCGCGTGGTCTTCGATTCCAATATGACTACAAGCGCTAGCGCCAGCGCCGTCAGCGCCATACTGATCGCGCGCCAGAGCCGGGTGACGATAACAGATTCTGTATTCAGGAATAACACTGGAGGAACGGGCGCGGTTTATATCGGCGCGAAGAACAGTTTTCATTTGGCTCCCAGCCTTACTCTGCTGGGCTGCCAGACTTGGGAAGGAAACTCTCCGGTAAATATCAATGATACCCTTGGTGGATCTGTGACGGACAACAGAACCGGTCCCTGCCCAGCTTCATTTGTTGACAATATTCTCACAAAACGCGTGACAAACCGCGTGACTCCGCCGCCTTCGTCATCGTCAAGGCGACGGTCTTCGCTCTTGATAGCGCCAGGCATGTGTAGCGGTCGCGACGGTATCGAGGCAATACCCTTGGGAACGACCGCCTGCATTTACCGCGAGCGTATTGGCGAGGAGACAGAGCTAGCCATATACGGCGTCAACGACCAATCCGTGGGCTACCACCTGCTTACGGTGTATCAGTCGCAGCTCAATGCCGCCGTCGGCGAAAGCGTCATCGGCGTCTCGGCGGACGGCCGCGCCCTGGTTGTCATGTGGGCTGACCGGAATGTTACCATCAAAGTGGGACCTGATCATGAGAACAAGATTATTCATATCACTTTTGAAGGCGGGCTGGATGGAAGTATCATTGGCGTCAATACCACCTACGGCGAAGCGCCCGGCCTGCCCTACCTCTCAGACTTCGGTCATGCTCCCGCGTCCGCGCCAGCCGATACGGAAGAGCGCCCGCTGCAAGGCTGCCAAGTGACGACCACGGAATATGTCAACTTCCGGCGCGCGCCGGGCGGCGAGACCATGATGGTGCTGGCGCCGGTTTCCACTTCGTCGGCGAGCGCCCGAACGGCGAGTTGGTTCAGGGTCAGCTTCGGCGACGCTGCCGGCTGGATCAACGCGGACTACGTATCGACGCAAGGCGCCTGCGCCTAGCCGATCGGTGAGCGCTTGTCAGCGTAAGGTTCCTCTGGGATAATGACTCGAAATTGACCCGACTGGCGAGGAGCGCCGCTCATGGCTAAGCGCAGGCGCAAGAAACCTAATATTTCGGAAGCAGTGTTGGAGCAAGCGCGTCAAGGCGGGCCTGATTCGGCCGCCGTGGACACGCCGCCTGAACAATCGCCCGCCGCGCCCGCCGCGCGCGCAACACCGCCTCGACGCCGGCGCGCCTTGCAATCGGCGCAGTTGGAACGGCGAAAGGACGCCGGCAATCTTGATGGCGAGTACGTCGCCGAGCGATTGGCAAACCCGACCAAAGTGGTCACCGAAGACGACCTGCGCGCCGATTACGGCTTTGTCATCAAGGACTTGCGCAATATGGGCATCCTGGCGGCCGTCTTATTCATCGCCTTGGTGTTCTTCTCCCTGATCCTGCTCTAGCTCTGCTGTAAAGCATCGAGACTTCTTCATGTCTTGGTCCACCCTGCAAGACGCCCTGCGCCGCATCTCCACTCCGATTCGCCTGCTGATTTCGATTTACGCGCTGCTGGTCGCGTGTTTCACCTTGTTGCGTTTGCTGCGTATTGACGGCATCGCCCTGCTTGACCTGGCGAACGCCTTCGCGCCTTATTTGTACATGCCGCTGGTGGTCACCTTTCCTCTATCGATTATCGTCACAAGACAGAATGTCTTTAATGAGGACGCGGCGCGAAACCGGCTGGCGAAGCCGCGGAAATCCCAAGGCGAGAACTATGGCGACTATCCGCCGCGCTGGAGCGCGCTGCTGCAAATCTGCTTGATAGGGATTGGTCTGTATTGGTTCGCCCTGCCTTCGATGTATCGCCCGGTCGAGCCGCCGACCGGCGCCACTTTCAAGATCGTTTCGTTCAATGTGCAAGGCAGCAATGCCGAGCTAAGACGGGCGACCGACTGGTTGCTGCAAGCCGCGCCTGACCTGATTGTGCTGCAGGAAACTGCCGAGGGCTATGATGAGCGGCTGGCGCCACTCTATGAGGTCTACGCGCACGAAGATCATATCGAAGGCAGCGCGCGCATTTTCTCGCGCTTTCCAATTCTGGCGCGTGAGGTCTTGATCATCGAAGACAGGCCCGGGCGGGCAGCCCTGCGCTTGCTGCTGAATGTCGATGGCAGGCAGTTGGCAGTGTATGCCGCGCATCTGACCTTGCCGCTGCGTCCTCGCGCAGAAACAGATCCCGATTCCGATTTCGGTCCGTGGATCCTGCTGCGCTATGATGAGCGCCGTCGAAATGCGCAGATCCGCAGCTTGCTGCAATTGCTCGAGGACGAGGCTTCCCCTTATGTTGTGGCCGGGGACTTCAATATGAGCGATGCCTCGCTGATCTATAGTGAGATCGCGGCGCGGATGGGTGATGCCTGGCGCGCGGCTGGCAATGGCGCCGGGCGGACCTGGCCCGTGGCCGAAGCCATCGGCTTGCCCCGAGTCATCCTGCCCTTCTTGCGGATCGACTATGTTTGGCACAGCGCCGGACTGCGGGCGACGGCGGCGACCATCGGCGAGGCGATTGGTTCGGACCATCTGCCGGTCAGCGTTGAATTCGAGTGGCGCAAACCTTGACGGATTTACTGAGCCTATATAGAATAATATCAGCAAGCCGATAAATGAAAAAAGTACAGATCGGATTTCGACATGGTTGCTGAGCAAACGCTGGGGCACGAAGGCAGAATATCGGCACTGGAAGCCGGCTATCAGCATTTGGCGACAAAAGCGGATCTTGCCAATCTTCGCCTCGAAATCGAAAAGAGCATCAATGAATTGAGATCGGATGTGGACCGTCTTCAGACCGACTTGACTGGTCTGAAGGAAAGCATCAAGATGTCGGTCGGCATTACTGTTGCCGTGGTGGCGGTTATCAATGTGATCGCGCTAATCATCCTCAGGGCATGAACGTGGCAGCCCGGTCGATCTAGATCTCCCAAAACGCTAACAACCTGTTTTGATATTCCGGCATCATCCTGATACCTTGCTGTACTGTCCACTTGTCCTAGCCCGTCGTATACTGAAGGCATGGACGCGAGCCTGCAATTTATTCCGATAATGATCGTCGGCTTTGGCACGGCGCTGTGTTTGACGCCGTTGACGCGACAAATCGCCATGCGGCTTGGCGTCACGGCCGAGCCGAACTCGCGCAATATCCACAAACGCCACGTGCCGCTTATGGGTGGCGCCGCCATCTACTTCGCCTTCGTTTTGTCCGTGCTGCTCTTCAGCCCACCCGACCATCTGCGGGAATTGGCCGCCATTGTGGCCGGCGCCACGCTACTGGCGTGGATCGGCTATCTGGATGATCGGCGGCATCTCAGCCCGCGAATACGCTTGTCGGTGATGACATTGGCGGCGCTGCTGGCGACTTTTTCCGGTGTGCAGATACGGCTCTTCAGCATTCCGCTGGTCGATATCCCGCTCAGCTTGTTCTGGATCGTCGCGCTGATCAACGCGGTGAACTGGATCGACAATATGGACGGGCTGGCGGCCGGCACAGCCGCGATCACCGCCGGCTTCTTTCTGATGCTGGCGCTGACGCAAGGGCAGATCCTGGTGAGTATGCTGGCGGCGGCGATTTTTGGCAGCGCTGTTGGTTTTCTCATTTACAATTTCAATCCTTCAAGCACCTTCATGGGCGATATGGGCGCCTATACGCTGGGCTTCGTGCTGGCCATCCTGGCGATCAAGCTGGAATTCGCCGCGCAGCCCCTGAACGTTAGCTGGATGGTGCCGGTCTTCGTATTGGCGCTGCCGATTCTTGACATCAATCTGGCGATTTTCACGCGGTTGCTGGAGCGCCGTCCTTTGATGCTGGCCGCGAAGGATCACGTCTCTCACCGCATCCTGAACCTCGGCGCGACGCAGCGTCAAACACTCGCCCTGCTCTACCTGTTTTCCATCGTCTTCGGCCTGGTGGCGGTCATCATCAGTCAAACGGAGGCGGACGCAGCGCTTGCGGTTGGCGGGCTTTTCATGATTGCGCTGGGCGGGATATTCTGCCTGCTGGCATATCTACGCTGGCGCGCCGGGACAACTGACGATACTTGATCGCCGCAGGTAAATCTCGCCTGCACATTATTTTGAATGTCTGCCATAATTGACGTCTATGCGCAATTCATCTGAGGGCCGCGAGGTTACTAAAGCGGCCACCGCGCGTACACCATATTGAACCTGTAGAGCAACCGCGCAAGTCGGTTCAGCAAAAAAGAGAGCCATGGCCCGCATCGCCATTTCCTCCAACTCAATGGTAGATTACAGCCTTGACCGCTGGCGTCTGATTCAAGTAGATGACGCCGCCGAGCCTAAGCTCCTGCTGGAAGCGAAAGCCGGCGCCCCCCTTCGCTTCAATGGCTATTTCGCCGTCAGCCGGGACTTGCCGGAAACAGGCGAAATCCTGAAAGCGGATCTGGGACAAGTTGTGCTGGGCTGGTCGACGGAATCGACATCCTGGCAACTGGGCATCACGCTATCGCCGGAGATATCGCTGGCGCGATCGAGCCGCTGGTTTGAAGTGCTGCGCTTCACCGACGCCGACCCCGGCAGCTATGAAGAGACGGCGACTCAACTGGGCAAGGCATTGGCGCAAGCTTTGGATTTGCCCTTCATATCTACTGAAGAGAGTATTGAAGAAGAGCCGGAACCGGAACCGATCCCATTAGTGGATTTGCCGCTGGAGCTGGGAATGTGGCGCTTGCAGCCAGTCAGCTCAAAAGGCGGCGGCGAGGGCGAGCTCCAATTGCTGCGTGACAAACGCTGGCTGCGGGGCAAGCTGCGGCAGATAGCCTGGTACGGGCTTTGGACGGCCATCTATCTCTGGGTTTCGATCGCCACCTTGACCAACGACTTGGGTTTGCCGTTGGCCGGTACTTTGATACCGAATCCGGCCTGGCTGCCCTACCTGGGTATCGCAGTGGCGGCTCTCCTGGTGATCGCGATTCTGCGTCTCGTCTGGATTATCCTGCGCGAGCCAGACGCCATGATTATCAATCCCTGGGAGAAGACGATCAGCGCCTGGCGCGGCGCTCAACAGCTTTGGAGAGTGAAGGCGGGCAACGTGCAGTCAGTATACGCCAGCGAAGTCGTCAAGAAGCGCGGTCGCCGCCATACAGTATTTCACAGCGAACTTAACCTGCACTTGCTCGATGGCAGCTTCATGCCGGTGCTGGTCGATAAGGACAAGATCATCGACGGCTTGCTGCCGGGTGTTGATCCGCAAGCCGAGAAGAACCGAGCGGACGGCGTCATTGTGCTGGAGCCGGCTGAGGTCACGACGGCCTTGCAAGCGTCGGCGGCGCATATCGCGCTCAGCCTGGGCGAGCTGCCCGTCTGGTATGACCGGCGGCTGCGTTAGTCCGTGCCATAATTGAAGCGCGTCCCTGAACGCAATGAGAAAAATGGAGAAGTACAGACATCTCCAGAACATCTTAAGACCTCTTTGCATGACTAATTCGCTAGCGCAGAAGGGGACAGAATGAAGAGCAAGGTCATTGTCGATCCCAGTTTTCGGCGGATGGATGAAATCTTCTCAGCGGCGGATCAGCGGCGTCTGAATCAGTTGGTTGAGGTCGTCTGGGGCAAGGACGAGCCCATGCCGCTGGACGAGTTCCTGAGCGCGCTGCCCATGGCGGAGGCTGTCGTCTGCGCAAATTGGCGTTATGGCGATGTGCTGGAGCAAGCGCCCCGGCTCAAAGCCATCATGACGGTTTCGGGCGGCTTCCCTCTGCATCTTGATTATGAAGCTTGCTATCAGCGCCACATCCGCGTCTTGAGCGCGGCGCCCGGTTTCGCCCGTCAAGTGGCAGAGTTCTCGCTGGGCCTGGCGATCGCTTCGTCAAGAGAGATTGCCACCCATGATCGCTTGATGCGGCGCGGCGAAGAACTTTATCTCTGGGCCGGCAACACCAATACCTTCATGCTCTACGATCAGCCGGTGGGCATCATCGGCTACGGCAGCATCGGCCGCGAGCTGCATCGGCTCTTGCGGCCATTCAACGTGAACATCTCAGTCTACGATCCCTGGCTGGGAGAAGGCTATCTGCGGCGACAGGGCATGACGCCGCTTTCGCTGGAGCAGCTGCTATCGAGTTCGAGATTCATCTTCGTGCTGGCAGTCCCGTCCAGCGAAAACCAGGCCATGCTCACGCGGGAGCTGCTGGAGCGCATTCAGGACAACGCGGTCCTGGTGCTGGCCAGCCGCGCGCATGTGGTCGATTTTGAGGCGCTGACCGAGCTTGTGCTCGCTGGCCGTTTCAAGCTGGCGACTGATGTCTTCCCGCAGGAGCCACTGCAGCCGGATCATCCAATTCGCGGGGCTGAAGGCGCATTGCTATCGGCGCACCGGGCTGGGTCGGTCGCGCAAGGCATGGTCGAGTTGGGCGAGATGGTGGTGGATGATTTGGAGGCGGTCATACAAGACTTGCCGCCGCGGCGCTTGCAGCTGGCGGAGCCGGAATTGAGCCGGCGTTATGCCACCAATCGAGCCAAGGCGGGGGAAAAGACCTAGCCTCTCATTTACACCGTTTTAACAGTGTGTTAAGGTGTTCCCGCCATAAGGTAAAATCATACCATCCGCAGCCGTTGCAGCCGGACGGATCTTTCTTATCCGAAGGCTGCCACTTAACATTGCCGCTGTAGTAGAACTCTATACCGAAGGGTTGCCCGCGTCGGCCGGTTTTGTAACACCGTTCACAGGCTCTGCTTTTCAGCAAGTTATGGCTTACACTTCCATTTGATTTCTTCAATAACTGAAAATGCGCCTTTATATCATCCTCGTCCATCTCGGTGTAGGAAGTCAGGCTCGCGCTGGATTCTTCATTCCAGCGAATCATAGGCAGCTTATGATCAATGGTCAATTGATTCGCGACTCTCTCCGTATTCTCCACAACATCGCGACTGTCAAACACGTTTAGGACTTTTCTGACGAAGGACCGCGGCATCGACCTGCCTTGAATGGCGGATTGAAAAGCTCCTTGCCACCGATCATGCCGGGTCGTTCTGTCGCAGTTGACGCAAAAGTGGTTGTCGCTTTCAATGATCATGCCGAGACGTGACTTTGTCCCGCGTTGCAGTCCTTGTATGCCTGACCCACCCGCGATCTGCGTAATCCCCGTGTGCTGATATTCGCATTCCCTGCAATGCCACTGCTGGTCTTTCAACATCAGGTAAACCTGATGGATTTTTGACTCAGGTTTAAAGGCTTGTTCAAAATCATCCAGTGAGGTATTCAAATGTAAATTAGCCCTTCATACTTGTTAGCCGATTGCAAGCTGATAGAAAAATATCGCGATCGTTCTCGTATGCCAAGACCTTCCTTCCCATTGTGCTGGCAGCAGCGACTGTAGTAGCGCTGCCAGCAAACGGATCGAAAACAAAGTCGCCTTCATCACTAAACAATTCTACAAACCTCTCTACTAGAGCCAATGGCTTCTGTGTCGTATGAATGCGCTGTTGCGGGGATGGAGATTTGTAAAGAAAGACATTGTGTACGACACTCCCGTTAAACTTGGTACTTGGCCGTTTGCCAATAACAAGAGCTTCCCATGCATTTATTGGTTTGTATTTATGATTGAAGGGGACGGGATTGGTTTTCTGCCAAACAAGCGTTCCAACTGCTACAAACTTGTGTTCTTTGAGGATTTGGCAATATTCGCCAATTTGCGCTTGGGCGCAGAAGGTAACAAACCACCCCCTCACTTTTGGCAAGATACTTTGTGTCCATGCATTGGGCGATACCGGCTTGTCCCAATCTCCAAAATTACCTTTAGGCATAATGAAGTCAGTTCCATCTTTGCGGAGTCTTCTCGGTACTTGGCCTTCGCAAGTATAACCTTTGCTGATTCCGTAAGGGGGATCGGTCAAAAGCAGGTCAATAGACTTGTCAGGCAGTGAATGCGCTCCATCAATTCCATCTCCAAATCGGAATTCATAGTTATTCCCGATCTGCCTTTCCACTACAGCTGACGGGTCCGCCACATGCGCTAATATATTCTGTAAATGTTCATATACGAGGGCTAATTCTGTAGCTTGAACAACGCGTTCGTTGTCGTCAATAAGTAAGCTGCCCACAACGAATGAATGACCGTTCAAGTTTCTCGTTGAAATAGAGGTTCTCCATGCCCCATCGGAACTACTGTATTCCGGAATAGTGTGCAGGAGATATTTTCTGTGTGTTGGGAAGTTTATGGATATCCATTCGTTGGCGGTAGCCCGGATTCTGATTTTTTTTTCCACCGATAGATCAGTATGCATCAAAGCAATTTTTTCAAAGACAATCGGTTTATCTGACATGATTTCATCCTTGTCCATTGCGAGCATTATAACGTTTGTTCGGATTATCGACAAGAGACTTTGAGGGACAATCGTCGCTACCCTAATCCCGCACGCCGCGCATGGTCTCAGCGCGCAAGTGAGCCACTACTGCCCGCAGCGCTTCGTCGTCAGTGGCGCCGTCGGCCTTGCACTTGTTGTAGACTCCCAACTGCCGGTCCGAGCTGGCGCCATGCTCCAGAATTCGGCGTATCGTCTTCATCTCATCGCGCGAGCCTAACTCGTCCACCACGTCATCGATAAGTTCGAGTAATTCGTTAGCCAGGAGCCGCATCGGCACAGCTTCGCTCTTGCCGTAGTCGATCAGCTGGCCATCCAGACCGTAGCGCACCGCCCGCCATTTGTTCTCGGCGATCAACTCGTTGGGATAGATGCGCCAGCTCAGGTTTTGATTACGCAGCTTGATCAGCTTGGCGACGATGGCTTGCACCAGGGCAGCAATGGCCACCGCCTCATCCACCGTTGTGCAGATATCGCAAATGCGGATTTCCAGTGTGCCAAAGTCTTCATGCGGTCGGCTGTCCCACCAGATCTTGGTGTAATCCGCTTTGCCATCTTGCCGGCCCTTGCCCAGAGCGCCGACCTGGCCGAAGGTTTCGATGAGGTTGGTGTATTCGGTGAAGGAGGAAAAGACGGGCGCGGTGCCGGTCCGCGGCAGATTCTCAAAGATGATGCTGCGGTAGCTTTTCAGCCCGGTGGGGTGTCCGTGCCAGAAGGGCGAGCTGGTCGAAAATGCCAGCAGGTGCGGCAGGAAATAGCGCAGTTGGTTCTGAATATCGATCAGCAGGTCGAGTTGCTCCGGCGATGTGCCAAAGCCGACGTGCACGTGCATGCCGAAAATCAGCATCTGCCGCGCTACCTCCTGCATATAATCCTTGAGGTGCTGATAACGCTCGCCTACGTTGGCTTCCTGCTCTTCCCAGCGAGCGAAGGGGTGAGTGCTGGCAGCGAGGATGCCGTAGCCATATTGCTCAGCCACGGTATCCACCTCGCGGCGCAAGCGCACTAATTCCGAGCGCGCTTCCTGGACGTTGTGGCAGATCTTGCTGCCGATCTCGATTTGCGATTGCAAGAATTCCGGTTTGACCTGGTCGCCGATTTGGCGGATGCGCTCATCATGCAGCAATTGCTGGACCACCGCCGCCAATTCGCCGGTAGCAGGATCAATCAGCTGATACTCTTCTTCTATGCCGATGGTCAAGGGCGCTGAGTACATGACAATACCCTTTCCTCAAGGCGCGAATATTTACGGAGATATTAACACAATATTACAGCCAGGCAAGAATATTCGGGCATTCCAGGAGAGTCCTAACTGGATTTGCGTATAGGCTTAACGCCGGATTTATAGTTGCGCGATCGGGCGACCTGGTAGGTCGCGCCTACACCCTTGCGTGGCGGGACGGGCGACCCCGCGAGCCGTCCCTACATCCTTGCGTGGCGGGACGGGCGACCCCGCGAGCCGTCCCTACATCCTTGCGTGGCGGGACGGGCGACTTACAGAGCCGTCCCTACATCCTTGCGTGGCGGGACGGGCGACCCCGCGAGCCGTCCCTACATCCTTACTTGGCGGGGCGGGCGACCCAAGGGTCGCCCCTACTTCCTTGCGCATCGAGGCGGACGACCCAAGGGACGCGCCTACAGCTACAGGCTGTGCGGTTGGATTGATAATGCCGTGTCAGTCAAGAGGCCAGGGGCGGACTTCGCAGCGCTCCGCCCAGACATCATAGAGCCGGCTCATAGTCTGGACGCGGTCGTTTTCGCCGCTGCTGAGGTCGTTCAGCTCGGTTCGGTCGTCGATCATATTATAAAGCTCCCAAGCGCCGGGATGCTTGCTAACCAGCTTCCAGTCATCGAGGCGGACAGCGCGGTTGCCTTCGTGCTCCCAATAGAGCGGGTTTTCGCGGCACCAGCTTGCGTCCGTCAAGGCGGGCAAGAAGCTCTCGCCCTCGGCCGGCTGAATGCTGCTGCCGTTGAGCTCGCGCGGGTATTGCGCCGCCGCCAGCTCAGCGAAGGTGGGTAGCACATCGATGAACTGTATCGGGCTGTGGATGACGGTCGGCTCGTCGATCATGGCGGGATAGCGCACGATGCAGGGCGAGGAGATGCCGCCTTCGTGCACCCAATGCTTGTAGAGGCGGAAAGGCGAGTTGGAGGCGTTGGCCCAGGGCAGATCGTAACTCATGTAGGTATCGGCCGGCCCCGGGCGCTTGTCGACGATATTGCCGACATCAACCCTGCTGCCGTCCGGCAGGTTGGGCACGAGAGAATTGATTGGACCGTCCTCAGCCAGGAATTCAGCGCAGCCGCCATTATCGGAGAGAAAAATGATCATGGTGTCATCGACGATGCCCAGCGATTGCAGGCGCGCCAGGATACGCCCGATGCCTTGGTCCATGCGGTCAATCATGGCGGCGTAAGTGGCCATGCGCAGGTCTTGCCAGTGGCGATGCTTGTCCTCTTCCCAGGGGTGAGAGTCTTCATCGCGCGGGGAGATATTCCAGACGGGATCGAGCAAGCCCAGGCTGTTGAGTTCTTCGTGGCGCTGCTGCCTCAGCTGGTCCCAGCCGCCGCGGTACTTGCCTTCGTATTTGGCGATGTCTTCCGGTGTGGCATGCAGGGGCCAATGCGGCGCGGTGTAGGCGACATGCAAGAAAAATGGCGAGCCTTCGTCATGCGCGTCGCTAATCATGTCAGCGGCTTTGTCGCTGATGGCGTCGGTGTAATAGAAGTCGTCGGGATAGTCCGTGATGAGTTCGCCGTCTTCGGTCAGTGCATGGGGATAGAAGAAGCTGCCGGCGCCAACGAGTGTGCCAAAGAAACGATCGAAACCACGTTGCTGTGGTGTGGGAAAGCCTTGGCTGCCCGGTCGCCAGGTATCAGGTTCGCGCGCCGCCAGCATGCCGCCGACATGCCATTTTCCGCTCATAAGCGTCTGGTAGCCGGCGCCTTTGAGCAGCTCGGCGATGGTCACAGCGTCGTCGCGCAGGTAGCCTTGATAAGCGCGCGTACCGCGATTCTGCACCATGTGGCCGACTCCGGCTTGCTGCGGATGCAGGCCGGTCAAGAGCGCCGCGCGAGAGGGACAGCAGCGGGCGAAGCTGTACATCTGCGAGAAGCGGGCACCCGAGGCGGCCAGGCGGTCGAGGTTGGGCGTGGCGATTTCCGAGCCGTAGCAGCCGATATCGGAGTAGCCCATATCGTCGGCCAGTATCAGGATGATGTTTGGTTGGGTCATGGGAATTCCTCTCTTGATTATTTACCACAGAGGCACAGAGAAATGCGATTGGCTTCCTAAGATGCTAGCAGAACTTGTGTTGTGCCACGGACAAGTTGCCAGGCGCGCCCTGGCGGCAAAGGGCAGCAAAGGGCAGCAAAGTGACAATAAAGTGGTAGTAAAGGACGGGTAGCGGGTGGGAGATTGGCAAGGATTGGCGGGCTGTATCGATACTGTATGGGTATAGTAGCTATTTTCGGGTGAATTGGTTTTGTCAGCGTCATATTGGCGTTGTCTTATGGTTTGGAGTTGCTGGGTTCGTATTCTGCTCATGGGGACAAGCTTAGCACATTTGGGGCGGAGAGAGGCGATTTTATAGTCGCGTGGCGGGCAATTCAGTGAGTCGCGCCTACGGCGGCTGGGTATATCAGGGCCCGAGTGGTGGCGGGCGAACCAAGGTTCGCGCCTACATCGGCTGGCTGTGTGGTGGTGGGCGAACCAAGGTTCGCCCCTACATCGGCTGGCTGTGTGGTGGTGGGCGAACCAAGGTTCGCGCCTACGGCGGCTGGGTGTGTGGTGGCGGGCGATTCACAGGGTCGCGCCTACGGCGGCTGGGTATATCAGGGCCCGAGTGGTGGTGGGCGAACCAAGGTTCGCCCCTACGACGGCTGGGTGTGTGGTGGCGGGCGAACCAAGGGTCGCGCCTACAATAATTCCGATGTTTTGCGTTCCGCCTGAAAGGCCAGCGCCTCAGCCATGGTCGGCAGGGAGGGAATGGCGCCTTTCCGCAGGCAGGTCATGGCGCCGACGGCGTTGGCGAAATCGAGGATCTCGGGCAGTTTGCTCTGGTAGTTGTGGCGGCTTTCCAGGATGCCTATCAGCATGGCGGCCACGAAGGCATCGCCTGCGCCGGTCGTATCCATCGCCTTTACTGCATAACCTCCACGTTCGATGCGGCTGCCATCGCGCAAGTGCACTACCGCTCCGTCCGCGCCGTAAGTGACGCAGATAAGCTCCATGCGGTCGCGCCAAAGGGCTGCGACATCGTCACCGTCGGTCAGAAATTCCAGTTCTTCATGGCTGATCTTGAGCAAGTTGGCGTATTCGAGGCCGCTGAGCATGCCGGCTTTTGCCGCAGCCGCGCTCGGCCACAGGGGCAGGCGCAGATTCGGATCGTAGGAAATGAACTTCTGCCCGGACAATGCCAGATCGAGCGCCTTCAACAAGGCGGAGGCCACCGGCTCGTGAGCCAACGAGATGCTGCCATAGTGCAAGGCGGAGCAGGCATCAACCACGGCAGCTTCAACATTCTCAGGTTTCATCAGCATATCGGCTGAGGGATGGCGGTAGAACATGAAGCTGCGGTCGCCATCGGCGGTGTTGGAGACGAAGGCCAGGGCTGTGCGCGCTTCATTCGAGAAGATCAGGCCATCAATGTTGACATTTTCGGATGCCAGGACGCCAGCCAGATGCCGGCCAAAGGGATCATCGCCGACTTGACCCATGAAGGCGCTTTCGTGACCCAGGCGCGCTACCGCGGCGGCGACATTGGCCGGGGCGCCACCCGGCGCTTTGACGAAGCCTGAGGCATCGCCGACGGTTAGGCCCATCTCCAGCGCGACAAAGTCGATCAGAAGTTCTCCGAATGACAGAACCGACATAACGTCAATACGCTCAGGACTGGTGATGGGAAACCAATCTCTGGTCTCAAATTAGCTCAATCGTCCTTCTTACAGTTTCCAAACTTGCCGATGGCATCACCATACACCAGAATTTCCGAGTTGAATTCTTCGCTGTCAGGCACAAATTTGCACAGCATTTCCATGACCTTCGGCTTATTGACATTAAATCTGACCTCTTGATAATGTTTACTACTGTCATTCCGCATCTCCAGTTCACCAACATTGAGACCTTCATACTTGAATAGAACCTTTTGATCAGAGAATTGTCCTTCAGCCTGTTTTGTCGAGTTTACAACCTCAAAATTGTTTCCCAGATGTTTGACAACGTCTTTATTGTAGAACACATGATATTTGTCTCCATCCAGCACCGTAAGATAGTCAACTTCACCAGCGTTAAAAATAGACTTACCCAAGAAAGCACGTAACAGCGCTTTCCGATGGAAACGGTCTTTTAATTCTCTCATAGGCGTTTTTAGCCGTTCCTTAAAAATTTCGGGGTTCTTCTTATATTCATCATACGATGGCGGGAAAGCATCTATGCAATGTATGAGGAGCGTACCAACTCCGTTCAGTGCCTGAAACCCATCGTCTTCAATAAATCTGTTGCGACTATAAAGGAAAATTTGCCATTTTTTCTGGCCACTCTTTACGGAATGGGCATCTCCTGAGGGATCAATTACATCTTTTTTCGCTTTCTTATCATTCTGGTAATCGGTATCCATTCCAATCAGAAGCGCAAAAGTTGTCGCATTGTCGTGTCCTTCTTGTCTGTACTTTCGAGCTTGATCGGATGTAGAGGCTCGTGTTCTACTCATCCGCGTATTTCCAAATCAGCAATTCATGCGATTTTTTGATGTGGCTGCCGCCATTGCTTTCGCGCCGATTGACACCAATGCGCGTATCGCCTTGGCCGAAAGTGTACTGCCACTCGGGGGTCGAAATATGGCAATCAGAGTACCAATCACGAATTACATCACAGTCGTTATAGGACAATATAAAGCCTCCCTTGCGCGACAGAAGTAAATCTCTTAGCAAATCATGCCGAAAACCTTTATGATGGATGGGGAAGTTACGGTGAGGGTACATACCGACAAAGGTTTTGCCTTGTTCAAGATAATAGGGTGGATCGCAATATAGGAAGTCGTTAGGGTGCGCTGGAATTGAATCTTCAAAGCTGGCGCAATGCGCGGATAAAGTTGGCGCTGCGAATTTTCTTACTTTCTCTAGTGTCTTGTTGTATCGCTTTTGGTTCAAATAAACATCGGATGGCCAGCCTAGGAAATGCGGTCCATAGGACGTATTTGAATTGAAGTAATAGTACGAAGCAAGATCGTAATGATTTAGCTCGGACTCGCCATCCCAATGCGCCTTTAGCTTTCTTTTCACTGCTGCGAATGTCTCTCGATCGGGGCTGAATTCTGTGAGTCGACGGTATAATTCTTCGGTGGAGTTGATCTGCGCATCCCAATAATTCACCAATACGTCGAAAATATCGTAGGCAATTACCTTTACGTTCAACTCTCGAGCTAGAGCTATTTCCACTGATCCGCCGCCCATAAAGGGCGAGATCAGCACTTCAGGCAGCGGAGCGGGCAGTAACTCAAGCACGAATCCAACCGCTAGGCTCTTTCCTCCCGCATACCGAAGTGGAGAGCCTAGATAGCGCTTATACGCTAGTTTTCCATTACTCCGCAATTGATTGAGAAACTGTTCACGATGGTCTTCAGCCGTACCAATGTTCAGTGCAAGCTGCCTAAACTTCCGAGACTTCGTGATGACCGCCATAGCGCTTCTCCTTAGAATCAAGGCGAGTTTAGCGGTTTTTCTCGCGCTTGACAAACTCGTTGATGAAGCCGCCGCGATCACTGGCGATCAGAGCGCCACGGGCGATGTTAATCTCCAATTTGCCCAACAATTGCAGCAGTTGGGTCATCTGCTGGTGCATGATGAGCATCATATCATCCCAACTGACATCTGACGGCAGCTCGTGCTGGCGCAGGTCGCGCATGCTCTCGAGGTAATCCAGGGCCGGATCAACCTCATCGAAGACCAACTGCCGCGGCAAGTCGTGGCGGACGACGGCGTAGAAGTGGCGAGAGAGAATCCGCGTGCCGTTTTCCAGCGCGAAGGAATCACAGGGCATGGCGAGCGGTTGGACCTGGGCGCCGTTGTCGCTGAGCAAGATGACGGCGCGCCTCAGCAGCACTTGCAGTTCAGGCGTGGTGTGCAGGCTGTCGGTGCTCGCCAATACACGGCCGTCCGGCTTGAGCACGCGCTTGATTTCCGTAAGGCAGCTATCGATATCCGGCAGATGGTAGAGCACGTGGTTGGCCATCACTACGTCAAAGCAGTCATCGGCGAAGGGCAATTTCAGGGCATCGCCAAAAGCCAGGCGATCGGCATTGCAGGGGTGCAGGTATAGGAGATTAGGCGACAGGTCGACAGCGTAATAGCTGATATCCGGCTGAGCTTTGATCAGGCGGGCGTAGTGGCTGCCTGTGCCGGCGCCAATATCGAGGATGACTTCGTCGCCGGCCCAATCGATGGTGTCGAGGGTCCAACTGGCGAAGTCGGTCCGCGGCTCACAGTATCTGGCGTATGTCTCTTCCAGAATACGCAGATTTCGGTCGGTAGCGTAGTATCGACGTATGGGGTCATCTTGCTCGCCAGCAAACATGGCTCATCCAGCCAGTTCGTAGAACTGCTCTGTATCGCTAATCTTACTATACAACCGATTTGCTGTAACGCAAGCAAGACGCCTCTCGACGGACACAGGCTAACAGACGCCCGCCGGGAATTGTCTACTCGCCCCAGGACTCCCAGTACGTCAGATCGCTCGCCGGAACGCGGTCAGCCTTCTGAAAAGTCTCGCCGGTGAAATAGGCGATGGGCAGAAGCGCCGCAGTTGAGACATCGGCGGGAATGCCGAGGATCTCGTTGCATTCCTTTTCGTAGCTGAGATGCAGGGTCGTCCATGCCGCGCCGATGCCGCGCGCCCGCAGAGCCAGCATCAGCGACCAAGCAGCCGGGATGATCGAGCCGTAGAGTCCCGCATTCGCCGCGGGACTGGCATCAGAGGCGCGCCCGTGAACGCAGGGGAAGATCATCATCGGCGCCTCGCGCATGTGATCCGCCAGATAACGCGCCGAGCTGATGACGCGCTGCATCTGCGCCGAGGGTTCGCTGCCCACTTCCGCGCGTGTGGCGACACCGGCATAGTCATACCAGGAGCGCTTGTAATATTCGCCGATCCGCGCCTTCTTGTCCGCATCGGTGAGGATCAGCCACTTCCAGCCTTGGCTGTTGCTGCCGGTTGGCGCCTGGATGGCGATTTCCAGGCAGCGCATGACGGCATCGCGGTCAACCGGGCGCGTCATGTCAAGGCGCTTGCGGACGCTGCGAGTCGTCTCCAAAATGTAATCGACTGAAGCCAGATCGTATTGCATGTTCATTCCTTTCGTCGCAATTTGCGCCGTTAGTCTACCCCATCCCCGACCCTTCCCCAAAGCATTGGGGAAGGATGACTCGTCTTTGAGATGAGGATTCTAAATGAATCCTGCGCAAAGTTGGAAGCAATCAATGTTGTCAACTCGGTCGCCGCCGAGCGGCATTTACGTACGAGTACACCGAGGGCACAGAGTTTTTGCTCAGGTTGACCGAGACGTGAATTACTTGTGACACGCGCGTCAATCAGTGACCGAGGCAAAGGTCTCATCGAGCCAGCCTAGAATCAAGGCGCTGACGCTTTCGTAATCTGAGTCGAAGAGGCGTGTGCCGTGGGCTCGACCCGGATAGAGGCGGGCGGTGACATCGCCTTTGGCATTGAGGAACATCATCCTGATGCTTTGGGCGCTGTAGCTGTCGGCGTGGGAGGCGACCAGCAGAGCCGTCCGCTGCGACAAGCCATCGACCAGCGCTGATTCCGGCTGAACACCGCGGTAATCCAAACCGGGCGAGAGAGCGACCGCGCCGCGGCAGAGGACCGTCTCGGCACAGCTGATCAGCGCCACGTTAGCGCCGATGCTGCCGCCGATTATGACCATACCGCCCTCGTTGATGTGGCCTTCGGCATGTAGCCAGTCGGCCCAGTCTTGAATATCGGCGCTGGTCGCATCCCAGTGGCGCGCTCCGCCGGAGTCGCCGTGGCCTCGCATATCGATGTTGAGCAGGGTGTAGCCGGCATCGCGCAGGTCGGGGATGAGCGGCTGGTAGGCGCTGCGGCTGCTGTTGAGCATGTGCAGGAGCAGGAGCAGGACGACGGGCGCTTCGTCTGAGGCGGGGTAGAAGTCGGCGACGAGGGATGTGTTGTCGTCGGCGTGGCGGGTGATGGTTTGTTGGGCTGGGAGGTCTTGGGCGGTGGTGGTGATGGTGAGAACAAGAAGGGTGAGCAAGATAAGTGGCCTTGGAATATGCATGTGGCGCTCCTTGGTCGAAGTTGATGCGTAATATAGCGCCAAGTTGTGCAAGGTCAACGCCCTGGCGCAAAGGGACAAGCTCAACTTGATATTGAGTTTCGCCTGGTCATCACGATTTCCGAAAAGCAGATGAGCATGAGCGCCACGAAACAGAGCGAGTAGATGGCTTCAATTAGTCCAGTTGGAGTCTTATGAGTATACGGGCAATCCGTACCGGTTGCGCGTCAGAGCATTTGGGCTTGGCGCAGATGACGAGCAATTGAATCTCACGCTTGCCGATATGGTACACGACGCGGAAACCGCCGCGTTTGCCACGTCTTGCATCGGGGTTGGGCATCCGCTCTTCGAATACCAAGACACCGGCAAGACCCGTCATTCGATCGCCGAGACGATTCCCGTCTTGCAGCTTACCTACTAATTTCTTGAGTTCGATTGATACTCTTGGATATTTCTTTGCCAAGTCCTCAAGGTCGGCGTTGAACCGTGGCGTACTAGTTACCCGTATCTTTTCCGTCGCCATATTTCGTCCACAGTTCATCCAAGAGTGGTTCGATGGGTGTCAGATGTCCGTCATTGGCTTGCTTGACGCTCTCTTCAAGGGCATCCAGGAATTCAGCTTGCGCTGGATTTGTCTGCATAGTCTCAGCAGGAAGTGGCGAGCCAAACTTCCGACTTGAAGTCACCGGTGGAGTATTGGCGCGCATTGACCTTGTCGACGTCCGCCGACTTGGTGGATCCGGCAGCTTCTTGAGCGGTGTTGGCATTTAGATCAACCTTGCAACTCGAACCAAATGTTCTCGCCTAGGTGTTAGAAATAGCGTAACATGGCTCATTGCTTTTCACAAGAGATTGCCGGCAAGGGAGTGGTGAATTGCAAAGACACAGGACATATTCCGGATTCCATAAGGGAGGATTCACCACAGAGACACAGAGGGCACAGAGGTTTTTGGATGGCAAGGTCGAAGTTGTTATATCAACAGTATTCACCACTCCCCCATGTTACCCAGGTTTTGACAACTGAAATTCAGCAGATACAATATGCTTGCTTTGAAAAAAAGATGCTCTCGGAAGAAAGACTGATAATGCATACGGATGAAAAGACCCTCAGTGAGATTCTATCTGCTCACCGGCAACATATTATACCAGTATTTCAACGACCGTATTCGTGGTCTCCAAGAAACTGGAAAGAATTATGGTCTGATATTGAGTTGCTGCTTGAGAAGGGTAACGAGAGTTTGGAGCACTTCTTAGGTCCGATAATTATCGACAAAGGCGATACAGGTGCGTATGTCCCAGAAAAGTACCTTGTGATAGATGGTCAACAACGGCTAGTTACTCTCTCCGTGATTTTGTGTGCTCTCCGCGAAATAGCTGAGAAACATGAAGACCAGGATTTTGCATCATCAGTCCTGCCGTATCTGTCATTCAAAACACCCAGAGGCGAAGAATACAGCCGATTGGTGCCAAGGTCTGCTGATAGAGTGGCGTTTCGGAAAGTTGTCGGGAACAACTTTGAAACCGGGGATGGCAAGCTACAAATAGTAAAGGCTTATCGGTTCTTCCTGAAGGTAATTCGGGAGGCGATACTTTCTAATGGCATTGCAGTGTCTGATTATCTGAACGAACTCTTTGAAATTGTTGTTGCAAGATTGAAATTCGTATCGATCACTCTTGAGAAATCTGATGACCCGACTCGGATTTACGAAAGTATGAACTCCAAAGGGAAGGATCTGTTGGTCGCGGATCTCATTAGGAATTACGTGTTGATGCATCTTTCAAATGGTGACACTCAAGACGATTTCTTCAAAAAGCAATGGGAACCGTTTGAGACGATATTCGCGAATGACGTGAGTCACCAAGTCGACACACCGATGCTTGAAGACTTTCATTATAGATTCTTGGTTGCAAAAAAAGCCTATTTTGCTAAGCGATTGGTTTACTCAAAGTACAAAGAACATTTGAAGGACTACGTTAAGAATGGCGAACCAAAGGAAAAGAAGCAGTCTTCGCTGAAACTGCTAGTCGCAGATCAATCAGTCTTTGCCTCATACTACCGTCGAATTGTCCATCCCCAGCTTGAAAACGATCTGGATTTGCGGCACACCTTCTTCCGCTTCAGTTTTCTGGATGCCATGACTGCGACGCCGTTCGTAATGTCTTTGTATGCTAGATATGATGATGATACGCACCCAAGCCGCATCAGCAAAGCCACTTTTCTACAGATGATGAACGCAATGGAAAGTTTCATCATTCGACGATCTGTCATGCGACTTAGAACTAGAGGCTATGGCTTGGATTTTGCACAAGCAGTTGACAAGTCTGGTACCTTACAGCAACTCTGGGAGCATTTCGATGAAAAGGACTGGCCAACGGACGATGTAATCGAAGAAGCATTAGTTGAGTTTCCTCTTTACTTGCGAGAGCGAAAGAAGGCGCGTCTAATCTTGGAGCAGCTAGAAATATCATTTGGCCACAAAGAACAGGTTGATCTTGGAGACACCGACAAGATTCAAATCGAACACATATTACCACAGAAAAAAGAGCTATCTCCCGAATGGAAGGAAATGCTCGGAGAAGATGCTTATGGAATCCACGAAAAATATCGCGACACGCTCGGCAATCTCACATTGACCGGCTACAATCAGGATCTAGGTGCAAAATCATTCGCGGACAAGCAAACGGAATACTCCAAACACGGCAGTCATTTGGAACTCAACAAATACATTCTCGAACAAGACCAGTGGACGGAAAAAGAAATCGTAGAACGAGCAAAGGAACTAGCCAAGAGGGTTGTAGAGATTTGGCCACGTCCCAAAGTACCAAAATAGACCGATACCGAAGACCAGTTGCTATTCTACATTGCCGACAAAATCGCGAAGGTTATTCTGCGCGTCATTTTCAGATATGAATCGAGTCAAGCACTCCCAATGAACATTTGCGTCATCGTCACAGAATTGCAGATAGAATAGCCGCAACAGCCGATGCAGGCTTCGATCATATGCTTCAAGCAGTTCAATCCGCATAGGCAGTCTGCCATGAGCAAAGTGTTCAATGATGTCGGAAGGCTCCATTGGGTGCTGATTCTCCCGTGAAGAAAACTGCGCCAGGTCTCGCGAGAAATTCGCAAAATGTGTCTCGTCAGTCGACTCCAGATAATGATCCAAAGACCCGCGCATCAGCTGATGGGCTGCTTGCCCTTGCGCCCGCAGATAATAAGGATTCCTGCCCCTGAACAAATCCTCTAGCGTCGCGTTTTTCAGTGTATCTAGCCGCGCCTGTTGCAAGCTATGAATATTCGCCGCAATATATTGTTTGACTTCCTGAGTCTCGAGATTCATCATCTTTTCGCCTTCCTCCGCCCACGACCCAGCAGATACAGCACCAGCAGCATCACCAACCCAAATATCGCCCACTTGTCTTGCGGCGAAAGCTCCGCTGACGAGGGTAGAGTCGAATTCGATACGATGCGGATGGTGTGCGGCATGTCTTGGTCGCTGTGCCGATAGATGACGCGCTGCTCATCAGCCAGGACCTCGAACTCGCCATCGCTGACCTCGACCCGATAGCCTTCGGGGTATTGCGAATTGGGCACGAAGAGTTCTGTCGGCTCGGTCAGATCGCTGTCATGGCGGAAGCTGAAGGTGAAGGCACCGCTCGCCATATCAAAGCGCATGCTCAGCGGCTCACCGGCGATTTTCCGGGCGTAGGGGCGCGCGACCGCCGATAGCGCTCGGCCGCCGGAATTGATGTCGGCGGGGTCGCTCTGTTGATCGCGGCTGAAGATCGAGAGGTCTTCGTTGTTCCAAAGGTCGCCGTGGGCGTTGCTGTTATCGGGTGAGTAATTCCAGAGTGTGTAACTCAGCAGGTTGTCATCGAGGGCGCGCAGATTGTAGTCGAGAGCCTGAGTCTGCCGGCTGAAATCGCCAGTTCGATAAGCGACAGCGCCATTCATATCGAAGGGAATGCCGAATTCACCGATGACTATGGGCACAGCGCCCATTGCCTCGTCGGCGAAGCCGCGGAAGCACCCGAATTGTCGGCTGAGGTAGTCGCGAATCATCTTTTCGCCGATGAGGGGGCGCATGGTGCTGAAGTCGAAATTGAGTTGGGGATGGAAGCGGCGGGTGAAGAGGGTGATGCCATCGTAGAAATGCGGCGCGTAGACAAGCTTGTCAGTCTCGTCATAGCGCGGCGGCGGCTGGAAGGGCTCGGCTTCGACGAAGATGTGCGCCTGCGGCAGGACAGCGTGGATGGCGGCGGCGAAGCGCTCGGTGAAGGGCTTGAGGAAGTCTTGCGTGAAATCACCGCGGGCGAAATGGGCCGGGCGCAGGAGGCGGGCATTGCCATTGGCGTCGACATCCCAGACGCCTTGCGCGCGCCAGATATCGTCACAACCGTCCTGCCAGACGGTCGCGCCTTGCGGGTCAAGCGGCACTTTGGTCACTTGCTTGGGCGGGAAGCTGGGCAAAGGCGAGCCAAAATCCGGGCAATCTTGCGCGAAACCGTTAGCCAGGAAGATGGCTTGCGCCGGCGTCGGCATGACACCGCGCTGAAAGAGCAGATGATCGTGACTGCGCAGATCGGGCACGCCTATCAAGCCGAAATGCGGCTCGTTCATGGCGCCGAATCCGACGACATTGGGCAGATGACCAATGCGCCGCGCCAGATGGGCAAAGGCGTTGACATAGTGTTCTTGCAGGTAGGACTGGATGTTGCGCCCGTCGACCATCATGTTTGGCGCGAAGGTCTCGCCGCCGAAGAAAAGCGTGAACATGGTGAATGCCGCGAAGCGGTAATAATTGTTGGCCCACATTAACTGGGGGAAGTCGTCGCCGTACTTCTGGCGCAGCAGCGCGGCGCCGGTTTGGTGGAGCTTGCTGACATCCATGCCGGCGGCTTCAAGGGTCCAGGCGGGCGCGCCATCACCGCCGGAAAAGCGACTCCAGACGTCTTGATGAGGATCGATGAAGAGGTTGATGTCGTGCTCATGCGCCTTCTCGAGCAGGGCTTCGAGATAATCGAGATAGTCCTCGTCGTAGCTGCCCGGTCCAGTGTGCTCGACAGCTTCCCATGTAACGATGAAGCGCAGGAAGTCCAGCCCCCAATGCTTGAGGCGGCCGAAGTGTTGGTCGGCTTCTTCCAGGGGGAAGGGGCGGCCGATGAAGCTGATGTCGCGAGTTTCGTCGAGGCTGTCGGGCAAGTGTGTGAAGCCGGGCGGGTCAGACGGGACTTTGCTGCCGCCGCTAAGGTTGACGCCGTGGAGGATGCGCACGCGGCCTGTTTCGTCGATGAACCAGCGGCCTTTGGCGGTGATGGGCATGGGTGTGTTCCTGTTGGTGGGTGGATCGAGGATGATTATAGCATAGGCGACTGAGACTGACGCGACCGCCCAAGCGCCAGTCGCCACGGATACAGTGGCTTCACTCTGATGAGGATACCGGCGCCATGGGCGTTTCGGTGTCTGCACAAAACTTGGCCAGCGCACTGAATCAGTGATATTGACCATTCAGAACTGCGATAGTACGATCGTAGAAACGACAAAGTATATCTTAAGCAAATGCCTAGTGTAGCCAGTACAATTGATTTGCAAAGCATTAGAATAAATGTTATGTTCGCTTCGGTGGTTAAGAGTACGCATATCAAAATGTGGAGCGCATTGGATGAGTTCGTCTATGAAAAAAGAACGTAAGAATCCGCCACGCGGGTCACATAGCGGCTATGCAAAGAAGGCGCAGAAGCCGCCTCAGTCCCCAGCTTCTGAACCAAAGAGGACTACTCGGATTACGACGCCATCCGTTGCAAACGCACAAGCTGAATTCTTGGAAGACATTCGCCTCAGTTTCCAAGATATGAAGGATGGCAATGCGCTGCCAGCCGAAGAGGCGCTAGAATTGCTTGAACTAGGCTTGGACGATGATGAGCTCGAAGGTTATCTTCCCCAATAGATTCATCAGGAAAGCCAACAAGCTTGCCCGTAAACATCCCTCACTAAAACAAGAATTGCGAAAATTGCATAGCCAGCTTTCCCGGGGTGAATACCCCGGTGACCTACTCCAGCGCGTCGGCGCTGCAGTTTACAAGGTTCGGCTAGGCAATTACGCTGGACAAAGCGGGAAACGCGGAGGCTTCCGAGTTGCCTATCACATTGGTTCTGAGTATATCACCTTGCTTGCCGTATGTCGGAAACCAAAGTGCGATGAAGTTGATCCGGCTCAGATCACAAGAGTTCTCAAACAACTTGAGTTAGTTTAGCTTGTCGCCGCGGTCGCCATCAATTTTCGCGAGGCGCGCTGCTACACCGCCGGCCAAGGCCGATTCGTACCCGGACCCGGCAGCGGGAAGATCCCGCTATCGAGCAGATCCTCGACGCGCAGGCGCAGCATCCGCAGTTCGATGCCGGAGAGCAGTTCGCGCATGTCGCGCGTGTAGTCGTCTCGGTCATCGGCCAGGCGCGCGCAGAAGTGATCCAGTTCAGCCAAGATCGCGGCAGAAATGGGCAGGCCGGCATAATCCCAGATGACGGTGCGCAGCTTCTCGCTGGCGTTGAAAGTCAAGCCATGATCGATGCCCCAGAGGTGCTGGTCGTCATCGACAATGCAGTGCCCGCCTTTGCGATCGGCGTTGTTGGCGATGGCGTCGAAGATGGCCATACGCTCCAGTTGGCCGGAAAAGCGCGGCTTGTCGAAGGTGTAATAATGCTCTTCCGGGTCATGATCAATGAAGAGCTGCACGGAGCCGATGCCGCGTGTGCCTTGACGCAGCAAGGTCGGCGGCACGATGCCCCAGCCCAGCGCTTTAGAGGTCAGGTAGGCGGCTGTTTCCCGATTGCAGAGAGTGCCATCGGGGAAGTCCCAGAGTGGGCGTTCGCCACGGCGCGGCTTGTAGATGGCCATGAGACTGATGTCGGCGCGGACGATGTTGACCAGGAAGGTGTAATTCGAGCCCCAGCGCATCAAGCCAACTTCATCGTCCATGTCGCCGTTTTCGATGATATCGACCGCTTCGTCCAAGGGGATGCAAACGGGCTCATCGAGTGCGCGGGCGGTGTGGACGCGGGTGACGCTCATCGGCGGCTGACCTGTGGTCGTGGGTTAGACAGATTTATTGTAGCTTGCGGGGTGTTGCAAGCGCAAGGCGAGTGGCGCGGGTTCAGGCTTGCAGGGTAAGGCCGCGGTAGACTTGCGAAAGTCGCAGGCTGCAGCCCAGCGGTTCAAGCGTAATCTCGGCGGAGGCATCGTTGAATTGCCGCAGATGCCAGCCGCTTTCCGCGCGTGTATACCATACGGCGAAAACGCGTTCCTGGTCGAGGATGAGGTAGCCTTGAATGCTGGGCACGGAGCCGTAGAACTCCACTTTGCTGATGTGATCATTGACCATGGAAGACGGCGATGTGACTTCCACAACGACTGTAGGATTGAGCAATGTGACTTCGTTTTCGTCTTCGAACTCGGGTCTACCGCAAATCACGCTGACGTCGGGATAGACGTACTTTGCGTCGTCGATTCTTACACGCAAGTCGCTTGAGTGAACGGAGCAATCAGTATCAGCTAGCAGGTTTACGAGCGCCCCGATCGTATACGCCACGATCGCGCTGTGATTTCCGGTTCCACCGGTCATTGGGTAGATATCGCCATCAATGTATTCGTTGCGGACCTCGCTTTTCTCATCGAAAAGCAAATACTCTTCGACTGTCATTTGGCGTATGTATTCAGCCATTGTCCGTCCTCGTTAGTTTTCTTCGGCGCATATCGGACCGTCATAGCCTGCTGGCGTTATAGACCGCCGAATCAGCCATCCAAGCGAACCCGGCTGTATACTTGGGACAGGGGCAAGTCGCTGTCCAGCGGTTCAAGCGGGATTACATCGGCTAGCTCCGAGAACTGCCGCAGATGCCAGCCGCTTTCCGCGCGTGTATACCATTCGGCGAAGACGCGCTCCTGGTCAAGGATCAGGTAGCCTTGAATGCTGGGCACGGCGCCGTAGAATTCCACTTTGCTGATGTGATCATTGACCATGGAAGACGGCGATGTGACTTCCACAACGACTATGGGATTGAGCAAGGTGACCTCTTTGTCGTCTTCGAACTGGGGTTCGTCGCAGACGACGCTGACATCGGGATAGACGTACTTTGTGTCGCCGATTCTGACGCGCATTTGACTGGCGTAAATCTCGCAATCGCGTGACTCCAAGAGGGCAATGAGAGTGCCAATCGTCAACGCCACAACTGCATTGTGTTTTCTTGTCCCACCAGACATAGGGTAGATATCTCCATCAATGTATTCGTTCCTGATCTCGCCTGCCTCATCAAAAACCAGGTATTCATCAACAGTCATTTGGCGTGTCTGGATGGCCATTATTCGTCCTCGCTAATCCATTGCTTGTCCCAAGCCAGGCGTCAAGCTCAGGTCCAATAGAAAACGATGCGTCCGTTCTGTTTCGCATCCGGTCTGCCCGATCTTACGGTATCCATGGCATGGAGGCTGAGGGCGCGCATTTGCTCACGGGTGCACCACATGCGCACGACTTGCGGCTCGCCTTCATTGTTCTCAAAGAGGTTGAAGGCTTCCTGCGCCTCGTCTTCGTCCAGCTCGTCGATATCGCCCATGCCGTCAAGCTCTTGCAGGTCGTCCAATTCTGCCAGGTCGTCAATCTCATCGTCGTCTTCAAGGTCGTCATCGGCTTGTGGCACAAATTCCTGCGCGACTAGGATTATCTTGTTGTCGTTGGCTTCGTAAGCCAGGCCCATTTGGGCGATGCGGAAGAGCGGCTCAATCGGTTCACGCAGGTCCATATCCAGATTGCTGAAGTCCGCTTCGGTTTTGTCGTTTTCATGCGAGTCGATATCATCCAGCAATTCCGCGATAGCTGAGGACAAGGCGTACGCCTGCTCCTTTTCAATGGTGAAAGAGACAATGCGGTTGTCTTGGCCCGCCTGCAGGTGGAAGGTGCGTTTGCCCTTTGGTCCAATTGTGCCGATCGTCACGAAATCGACCGGGTTGAGTTCAATCACATTGCTCATCGTTACCTCCATCTACAAGCATTGTAAGCCAAACTTGTAGAATGAGTGACAAGATTCAGTCCGCCGCCGCTATTTGTCTTTTATCGGCGGCGCCGTTTTTTTCAGTGTCTTTCCTATTTCGCATCAGCGCCTGCACATGCGCAATGTCGTTCATGCAGATAATGAACGGGCGGCTGTGCCCCAGATGCAATGTGCTGATTGAGGCGGGCGAAATCACGATTCGCTGGAAGACATCGAGATGCATGCCCAGATAATGCGCCAGCGCCATCTTGATCAGATCGGCATGGAAGACCAGCGCAATCATGTCATTGGGATGCTTGCTGACCAGGGCTTCTATCGCATTGACGATCCGTACCTGCACGGCGCGCATCGTCTCGCCGTTGGGAAAACGGGCGCGCGACGGATACTCTTGCACGACGCTCCACATTTTGCGCCGCTGCAAGTCGCTGATGGCTTTGCCTTGCCAATCGCCGTAGTGCACTTCGCCGATTTCCCCGTTGGTTGTGATCTTCAACTTGGGATGGTGCCGAACGATCGCCTGGGCAGTTTCCATCGTACGCTCAAGCGGGCTGGCGTAGAGATGCGCCAGCGGCAATTGGGCCAGCCGCTCCCCCAGCGCGATAGCTTGCGCCCGGCCTTCTTCGTTGAGGTGTACACCCTTGGTTCGGCCGGCGAGTTTGCCGGTCTTTACCGAATCGTTGGTCGCATGGCGGATGAGCAGAATAGTCGTCATAAGGCCTTGCCAAAGGCAACTGTGGATGATGCTGGATGATAACATAAGCGCAAGCCTGCCGCATAGTCGAGCTAAGGCGGGAGTGGTGAATTTCAAAGACACAGGACATATTCCGGATTCCATAAGGGGGATTCACCACAGAGACACAGAGGGCACAGAGGTTTTTGGATGGCAAGGTCGAAGTTGATATATCAACATTATTCACCACTCCTCTAAGGCAAGCGCCGCGCCACGGTGTATGATAACGAGATTGGCTTAGACATGAGGAAGCGCCGATGAGATTCGCCATAAATTATTCGCCGCAAGCTGTAAAGCTCTGGCGCGAGGGCAAGATACAAGTTGATCTTTTCAAGTGCCCGGACTGGCCGGATCTGGTAGCGCAGGTCAGCCAGATTCACCGTACATACGTGCACTGCAGCTTGTACGCCGGGCGCGAACTGGACAAGGCAGTCGACTTCGACAGTTTATGCCACTGGCTGGAAGCGACTGAGACCCTGGTCATCAACACGCACTTCGCCATGTTACGATCCGATTTTCCAACTGATGTCGCGGTCACAGCGGAGGCGGTCATTGAACGCGCGGTGCAATCAGTTCAGCGGCTGGGAGATCGCATCGGGGTCGAGCGGGTTGTTATCGAGAACGTGCCCTACCCCAGGCGCGTCTGGTATGACGATAAGCTGACGGAGGTTGTTGATCCAGCGGTCATTTCGGAAATCGCGCGGCGCACGGGCTGCGGCCTGCTGTTGGATGTGGCGCACGCCATCCGCGCTTGCGAGGGGACGGGCCGCGCTGACGTCCGCGCCTATATGAACGCGATGCCGGTAGATGCCCTGCGCGAACTGCATATCGTCGGCATCACGCCGGACGCGGACGACCTCGGCATTCGCCAGGATCATCTTCCTATGACGGAGGCTGACTGGGAGATTGCTGAATGGGCTGTCGACCAGATACGCCTGGGCCGCTGGCAAAGGCCGGATACACTGGCGTTCGAGTATGGCGGCATCGGCGAAAAATTCGAGTGGCGCAGTGAAGAAGCAGTGATCGCCGAGCAGGCGCCGCGCTTATTCCAACTGACTCGCCAAGCGTAAATCCTCGACGACTGCCCTTCGCTTTGATTCACAGGCGAAAGTCTGATATGTTTGCTTGAATTCGTTTTCCAAGTAGTTTGAAGCAAGTAATGATAATATGGTGAACGCTAACATGGACCGGACATCGGGTGACCCAGGGTCGCCCCTACGAAATGTCATGTTTTGGAGTTTCGCATGACTAACTTGGGATTACTTAGAGGCAGGTAAGTGAGATTCCGGCTTGGTACCCTGCCCCCTACCAACAGAGCGATCCGCCGTCATCTGTCGATTCTGCTGGTCCTGACTGTCTTCATCCAGGGCGCGATGTATCTGAGCTATCCGCTCTCCGCCACAAACTACGATGACAATCAGGCCGCCCAAGCGTATCTGCTGACTGAGCTGGCAAGCGGCAACTTGTTGATCGGCAACGTCCGCTACAACACGGGTTACGCTTTTGTCATGGCGCCAGTCTACAGCTTTACGCGAGCGCTGGGGCGCTTGGGCGACCGCGCCTTTCTGCTGGCGCAAATGCTGGCTTATAGCGCCATCCCATTCCTGGTCTACGACATGATGAGGCGCCGCTTTGACGGGCGCAGCGCTTTCATCACGGCGCTTGTTGTATTGGCGGATCCCTTTGGCTTGCAGTGGGCGCATTTCGCCTGCCTGAGTGGCTCATCGCCCTGACGATCATCTGGGCGCTCTGGCTGGCGCAGTTGGCATGGTCAGCAAAAGCCCGCCGGCGTCTGATCCTGGTGGCGCTGGCGGCTATCAGCCTGGGCGTGATGACATTCGCGCGTCTGAACTTCGCGCCGCTGGTGGCGATCTTCGGCTGCAGTTTCTTCTTCTGGCGTCATGTCCCGCTGCGGCATCGAATGACATTTTTCTTGCTGGTTGGCATGATTGGCGCGGGCATTTTGGGCGGATACATTCTGTTAATTCAGATCCCCTCAACCGGCGGCAGCAAGCTCAGCTGTACTTCGGGCACAACGTTAATATCAGCCATGGCGGTGAAAGGCATCCCGGTACGCGCCTCCAACGGGCCGCAGTCTTCGCTTTATGCTGATTTGCTCACCTTGAAGAATGAGCCGGGCGTCAGCATCAAGCCCGGCAGGTATCACTTATGGCGGATACCGGGTCCCTGGGTGAGCGAGGAAGCGCGAAAGTCCTACTTTGCTCAGCCTATCGGCGAGGCGCGCGAAGAGATAGTCATCAAATTTCCAGCAGAGCTCTTTTCGTATTTGGGGCCTTGCCCGCTTGATACGCTTTTGATCGATGTTGCCCTCGAAGCGATAGCGCTTCATCCTGGCAAATTTGTGCTTGAGACATTCTAAGCCGTCTTTAATATGTTGATTCTGCATCCGACGGAGCTGGCCTTTCCCCCGCAATATCTGGACCAGCCGCATGACCTCAGCTTCACAGGCGACGGCGCGTTTGGCTTATATCGCGCGGAAAGCGACTTATACAACGGTCACCGCGTTTGGAAGCCCGGGATAATCGTCTACAGTCAGCTTTTCCCGCTGCTCAATCTGATCAAGCTGCTTACACCGATAGCCGTGATTGCGGCTTTCTGGAAGCGCGATTGGCTTCTGGTTACAACGGCAATGCTTCTGTTGGGGTGCCTGGCCGTTATCGCCACCGCCGCCATAGCGGAACCACGCTATTTCGCTATGGTTACGCCCCTCGGATCACTGCTGGTTGGCTGGCTGCTGGCGCAAATTGTGAAACATATCTCGCGGTCTCGCCGCGGCGATCATGACGGCTTGCAAGAAATGTCCAACTCACCCTAGCATTGCGGAGAATGTTTTGATATACTAAGCGGCGCAACGTGGTAAGCAGGAACAGATGATAAGTTTCTTCCACATTGGTGCAGTGGGTATGCACCCATCAGTCCCCAAAAGAGCGATGTAGGCAGCTGACAGTTTGCGCAATCGCGCAGGCTGGTAAGCGTTTACTGACGTCTCGGTTCGCGGCCCGCGCCTCAGTCGATTTTTCGGCCCAAGGCGTACAATGGCAAGACGATGGCAAAGCCCAGAAAAACGTATCACTATCAGGAGTAGGAACAAGATGTCCGAAGAACGTCAGCAAGGTACTGTCAAATGGTTCAACGCCGAAAAGGGCTACGGCTTCATCTCCCAGGAAAACGGCGATGATCTGTTCGTACATTACTCGGAAATCCAGGGCTCTGGCTACCGCAGTCTCGATGAAGGCGCAAAGGTGGAGTTCGTAGCAGTTGAGGGCCGGCGTGGCATGCAAGCCAGCGCTGTGACCGTAGTAGAGCAAGTCTAACAGCCAATCCAATTAGCGGAACCCGTCTCTTTCGAGGCGGGTTTTTGTTTTTTCCGCCAGATGCCGTCGCGTTCAGGCGGTATAGCGACAGCCCCCGACACTCGTCACGTAATGCGCGCTGATCCAGCCTGCCACGCCCTTAAAGTCGACGGGAATCAGCCGATGGTTGAGATGATCAGGATAAAGTGCAATTAAATCCCTATTCAGCCTAGTATTGTGCAAGACCCGCTGTTAAACTATCTTCCGCAAGGTGGTAAACAGGAACACATGATCAGTTTTCTCCACGTTGGTGCAGTGGGTATGCACCCATCAGTCCCAGAATGAGCAAAGTAAGCGGCCGGCAACCTGCATTACGATGCGGAGTTGTTGTTGTTTGCTAGCGTCTCTTATCGCGGCGCGCGCATCGGTCGGCATGTCGGACGAATGCGTTCAAGCACAAGACTATGGCAAAACCCAATTATACGTATCGCTATTAAGGAGTAGGAACGCAATGTCCGAACAACGTTTGCAAGGTACTGTCAAATGGTTCAACTCTGAAAAGGGTTATGGCTTCATCTCGCAGGAAAACGGCGAAGATCTGTTTGCCCATTACTCAGAAATCCAAGGAAACGGCTATCGTAGTCTTGATGAAGGCGCGCGGGTCGAATTCACCCCCACCGAAGGCCGCAAGGGTATGCAAGCCAGCGCTATTACCGTAATCGAATAAAGCGCTTTCCGATGTAACACACAGACCCGTCACAATTGTGGCGGGTTTTTGATTTAGACAGTTACCTTCAGCGCGGCCCTATTTCCGCCGCGACTCCACAAATTCAATCGCCGTCAACAGCTTATTTAAGCCAAGCTCGCGGTCTCCCGTGAGATGCAAGCGGATGGCGCGCCGTTCATGATCGTGCAGCGCGCGCAGATCGCCGGCGGCTTGCGCGGCGAATAACGTCGCGAAGCTATATTCCGCCTCGGGTATGGTCAAGTCAGGCGCGGCATCGGCAGTCAGCTGCCAGAAGACGCCGTTATTGCCGCCACCTTTGTGATATTGGCCGGTGCTATGCAGGTAGCGCGGTCCATAGCCGATGGTGACAGCGCGCTTGGCGACGTGCCGCAGGCGCCGCTGAATTTGTTGAATCAAGCGCTCTTCGTCGCTGCTCGGCGTGAAGTAGATGAGGAAGGCGAAATAATCACCGGCTTTGGCGCCGGCTATCTGCGCGGCGATCACTTGCACGGCGTCATTACGGTCAAAGCCGTGATGGTGGCAAAGTTCGCGCAGGGGTTTCAGCGTGACTTCGTCGGCGTAGAGCTCGAGCCTATCGCGGGTCATCACCGGCGGCTCAGCGGGCAGGCTGCCTTTTGCTTCGACGATTTGCAACAGGGCTTTGGTCGCGTCTTTCGCTTCGGTGACGTTGGGCTCGTCAAAGGGATTCAGCTTGAGCAGCGCGCCGGCAATGGCGGTCGCGTATTCCCAGCGGAAGAATTCACCGGCGATAGCGAAACGATCCGCCAAACGGATAGTCACGCGAGGATGCCCGGCCTCCCGCAATGCCCGAACCGCCGCGTCTTTCTCCACCACATCAGCATCGTTATCAACCCGCAGATAAATGAAGAGGCGATCGGTCACATAGTCATGCGGCAGACCGACGGTGGCGCCTACTACTGGCAGAGCACCTTTGCCCTCTTTGCCCAGGCTCTCCGCCAGCAGCTGCTCGGCCCAATTGCCGAAGCTCATCAGCGACTGGGACGTGTAGATAGTGACCTTGTCCCTGCCCTCTTTCGCCAGGGCAGCGATGACCGAGCCAAGCAGCAGGCCCGGATGATAATGCGCCGGGATGCTTTCACGGTTGGTCGCCAGCATGGTATCCGCGCTTGACCAGAGGCGGTCGAGGTCCAGGCCGATAAGCGCGGCCGGTACCATGCCGAAGTAACTCAGCGCGCTGTATCGTCCGCCGATGTCGGCAGGATTGATGAAGCAATCGCGGAAACCAACTTCCGCCGCGATGCGCTCCAATTGCGAGCCGGCGTCGGTAATGGCGATGAATTGGTGGCCCGCGCCGCCGATCTTCTGCTGAAAGTAACGATACAGCGACATGGTCTCGATGGTGCCGCCGGATTTGCTGGCCACGATGAAAAGCGTATCTTCAAGCGCAATGGCGTTCTCGACCTGGCGGATACGGGCCGGGTCTGTGCTGTCCAGCACGATCAACCTGGGGAAGCCATCTTGCGGTCCGAAAGTCTCGGCCAGCACTTCGGGCGCCAGCGAACTACCGCCCATGCCAAGCAGAACCACATGCTTGAAGCGACTGTCACGCGCAACGTCTTGAATTTTTTGCAGGCGTTCGCGGTCGATGGTGCGGTCGAAATCGAGCCAGCCCAGGCGATTGACGATCTTCTCCATGGTCGGGCCGTGGTTTTTCCACAAGCTGCCATCTTTGTTCCACAAGCGCGGATTGGCGAAATCGGCGTCCAATTGGGCGACGGCTCTATCGACCGCGCCGTGGTAAATCCCCAGCGCCAGTTTGGTGCGCTCCATGATGCCACTGCGCAAGAGCGTACGTTTGGCCGCCACTTGTGAGATCAAGGTCTCAAAGGCATCGATGAAGGCATCGACGCCGTCGTCTTGCAAGCGGGCGGTGACTTGCCCCAGGTCGATACCTACTTCTGCCAAACGGTCAAGCACTTCGTCCGCAGGCAAGAAGCCGCCGCCATCTTGCGTGAGCGTCTCGGCGACAGCGCCATGATCCTTGAAGGCGGCCAGCGTCTTTGGCGGCAGAGTATTAACCGTATGTCTGCCGATCAAGCTATCGACGTAGAGCGTATCGGGATAAGCCGGATTCTTCGTGCCGGTGGAAGCCCAAAGCGGACGCTGCGCTTGCGCGCCGACCGACCGCAGGTCCTCAAAGCGCTCGCCTTCAAAGATGCGCTGAAAGGAGCGGTAAGCCAGCTTGGCGTTGGCAATGGCGGTCTGGCCCAACAGTTTGCTATTGGCGGCGATGCGGACGGTATCCTGCTGCACCTGCGCCGCGCGGATATTGTTCTCAAGGATCTGATCTACCATGACATCAATGCGGCTGAGGAAGAAGCTCGCCACCGATGCCACGCGACTCACATCCTGGCCGGCGGCGCGCCGCTTTTCCAGGCCGCGGATAAAGGCTTCCGCCACTTGCTCATAATTGTTGATGGCGAAGATCAGCGTCACGTTGACGTTGATGCCGGTTGCGATAGCAGCTTCGATGGCCGGGATGCCCTCCGGCGTGGCCGGGATTTTGATCATCAGATTGGGACGGTCAACCGTTGCGAAGAGGCGCTTGGCTTCTTCGATGGTGCCGGCGGTATCGCGGGCTAGCAGCGGCGAAACTTCCAGGCTGACGTAGCCATCGCCGCCATCGCTGCGCTCGTAAATGGGGCGGAACAAGTCGGTGGCGTTCTGAATGTCTTCTATCGCCAGCGCTTCATAGATATCCTGCGCTTCGAGATCAAGCATGGTCAGGATGTCGTCGTCGTAGGTATCAGAATCGCCGATGGCTTTCTGGAAGATCGACGGGTTAGAGGTGACGCCGAGGACGCCTTCTTCGTCGATTCGGCGCTGCAAGTCGCCGTTTGCCAAGTCATCGCGATGGATGTAATCGAGCCAGGCGCTCTGGCCGAGTTTCTGGATTTCCAAGAGAGGATTGCTCATCAAGCTGCCGCCTTCCGCATTTGTCTTAGCCTGCGATTATGCTGCCATTCTAGCAGAAATTCCTTCGTACGGCAGAGATACAAAGTCAGTGGACATTTCGGTATAAAGTTGAATCTGTTGCCCTTCAGTACTGTGGAAGTATGACGTTCTCTTTTTCTGTCAAATTCGCTTCCATAAGACTAGAGTGAGTCTTCTTTCCACTTTTGTCCCCGCTATGGTAGATTACAGGTGGTCTTGACCCAAATTTTATATCATATGTCGTGCGGAAGTTGATGCAAACGAAATTGTGACTTTGCCGTACAAGTTGACCTTGCGCATGCCATCGGATGAGTTGGTTGAACTCCACAACAGTGATGTGTCGGTAGATATCCCTCCAAATGCTGGTCATGTCGTAGGCACTTTGATCGCGGAAATCCGGGATTTCGAATTCACGAGTCATGGAAGGTACTCAATAATTGCACGACTCGGCGATAGCGAATATAGCGCTGATATCATTAGTATTGCCTCGACAGAACGTCACTAATGACTCGAAAGAGTAGAAAACGAAAAGCAACTAGGCAACTCAATAAGGTTAAAGCTTCGGTTCGTGATTGTGCCCGCAAAGAAGTAGTGGACTTGTTTCAATTGCATAATTACGAGATTTTCAATCGCAAGACGCATGATATGGCAGAACACAGTACTTATCCCCATATCTTTCCCATCCCAAGGCACAAGATGAACTTGCCCCGATTTTGTAGACAGCGCTGTTGTCCAATAGAATCAGGTAAGGAAGGCAGGTAGGAGTGTGATGGTGAAGTATCCAGACGAGTTGAAGCGTGAGGCGCTGAATTTAGCGGCGAAGCCCGGTAGGGCGGTGGCCCAGGTGGAGCGCGACTTGGGCATTACGCCGGGACTGATCTACAAGTGGCGGCAGCGGTATCGGGTCGATGAGAATAGCGATGAGCTTAAGCCAAGCGCCGAACGAGAATCCGAGACCGAGATTCGACGCTTGCAAGGCGAGTTGGCGATCGCACGGGAGGAGCGCGACATTTTAAAAAAAGCTATCCAAGTGTTCTCGCAGGAAAGCAAATGGTGAAGTACCAATTCATTCTGGAGCATCGGCAGGAGTTCAGCGTGTCGAGGATGTGCCGCGTGTTGGATGTGAGCAAGAGTGGCTTCTTCGCCTGGTTGAAGCGCGGGAAGAGCCGGCGCGAGCGGGAGGATGCGAGGCTGCTAGCGCGCATCCGGGAAATCTTCGTGGGTAGCGCCCGGACTTATGGCAGTCCGCGTGTCTGGGCGGAATTGTTGGCGAGAGGCTGGCGGGTAAGCCGTAAGCGGGTAGCGCATTTGATGCGGCTTGCCGGCATGTACGCGATTCGCAAACAAGGCTATCGAGGCCGGAAGAAATCGGCAGCGTCGACATCGGCGGCGCCCAATATCCTGCAGCAAGATTTCTCGGCCACGGACATCAACCAGAAGTGGCTGGCGGACATCGCCTACATTGCCACCAAAGAAGGCTGGCTCCATCTCGCTGTGGTCATGGACGCCTTCTCGCGCCGGATTGTCGGCTGGTCTATGAACCGGAGAGCCAACAGCCAGCTGGCGCAAAATGCACTGCTCATGGCAGTGCAGCAGCGTGAATTGCGCGGTCTGCTAATCCATCATAGCGACCGTGGCAGTCAGTACACAGACCAGCGTTACCAGCAGTTGCTGACTGACCGTGGCATACAGCCAAGCATGAGCGACACCGGCAGTTGCTACGACAACGCCATGGCGGAAAGTTTCTTCGCTACTCTGAAGACCGAGTGCGCGAATCACGTCTTTGACACCATCAACGACGCACGGCGCACTATCGCATACTACATAGAGGCATGGTACAACCGCCGCAGACTGCATTCATCGCTGGGCTTTGCCAGCCCTATGCAATTCGAAGAGGCAGAGCATTAGACAAATTCAGCGTCCACCAAAACGGGTCAAGACCAAGATGCTATCACCAGGAGTCGTACGGAAGGCAATTAAACATGTTGAGGAGTTTCGACAAAGCTGTTATTATTGAGTTGATTGATATATTAGGGGACTGACGATGAGTGACGTTTTACATTCTGAGGCGCTGCGTCTAGCGGAGAGACCGTATCAGATTGAAGTTGAATGCGAACCCGGCGAACTTTCGCCAGACATCCCTAGATATACCGCCAGCATTAAGGAGATGCCATACTGTGTGGCACAAGGTTTTACGGAACAGGAAGCTCGCAACGAGATTCGTTCGGTGCTGACTGATTATATCCTCTCTTTGTTAGCCCGAGACGTTGAAGTTCCAGAGCCTGAGGTCAAGCCGTGCCGTTATGAATCTGATTATGCCGTTCAATGGCTATGGGAGGGTTGCTTTATCTATGCAAACAAGTCTCTCATTGAGCAGTTCGCGTCGCGGAACAAACCCCTTCAGACCTTCATGTATGCACACTCAGTATAGTCTGTGCAAAACCACATGATGCTCCCTTGATTGCGGTTAGTTAGCTGCTCTGAGTGGCAGCTTATCCGTGTTCTCGTTGTATGCTAGTTTGCCATGAGTCCAGATACGGATTGTCTCCCACTGTTATCATCTGTCTGCCATCGGTCTTGTTAGCCATTTGAAGGTCGATACATTCTCCGCGATTCAGTGGGAAATCCACCGCTACCGACCGATGTGCTAACCGCCTTGCCGCTCCATGCGGCGGATCGCAATCAGCACCAGCAGCGCCGAAACTGTCAGATAGCTCAGCGTCAGCAGCACCCAGGGCGACAGGATGGGAATCGAGGCGCCGTTGCTGGCGAGAGTGACGCGCATGGTGACCAACTGCTGATGATCGATCAGCATCTGCTGCGAGCGCAGGGTAGCCATGATGGGATTCAGACTGGTGGCGATCATGTCGGCGTAGATGGTGGCCGCTTCCACATTAGGGAAGTCTGTGAAGCGGGTCGTGCTGCTGTTGACGACATTGCCGTAAGCATTCTGAAAAAGGACGCCCGCCACCAGCGGCAGACCGACTGTAATAACAATCGCTACGGTGTAGGAGCGGATGGTCGCCGCCAGTGTGCGCTCGGTGATGGAGGAGAAGAACATGCCAAAAGCGCCCAGCGTGACGGCGGATACCAGCAGCACCAGCAGCGCCAAAATCAGCTCCTGCTCGCTGACGCCGCCGAAGAGGAAGGCGATGCTCTGCAAGGGAATGGCGGAAAGCAGCAGCAGCACGATATATCCCAGCGCCGACTGCATCTTGCCAACGACGAAAGTCGACTTGGTAATCAGCGTGGTCTGCAGCAAGTCGTAAGTCTTGCGTTCGCGCTCTGTCGTGATAGCGCCGGCCGTCAGCGCCGGCACGATGAAGATGATCAGCATCAGCTCGATGAAGAGTACGCCAACGAATAATTGCCGTCCCAATTCGCCAGTGACGACAACGCCGCCTCGTGGCACTTGCAGCAGATAGAGCAGCAACGTGAAGAAGCTCATCAGTGTGAGGAAAATCGTGATGATGGCGAAGCCGCGAATGCCACGCATTCGACCGCGCAGCTCCCTCACCATGACGGGATTGAGGCGGAAAGCGCCAAAGTCGCCCATGGTCATGAGACCGACGGTCAGCAAGGGCGCGATAGCCAGAAGCGCCGGTGTGAAGCCGAAGACCAGCAAAGCCGCCAAATTGACCGCCGTCAAAATCCAGGCGGTGAAGACCGTCCAGAGTTCCTGCGCCAGTATCACCACTGAAAGCACGAGCAGGATCGCCATATTCGCCAGGGTACCGGCGATGATAAGCAGGGCGGCGGCATCGGCGCTTATGATGTATTTGCTGAGCAAGGCGGTTTGCAGCTGGCCAAAGATTTGCGTATCGACGTTGCCGGCGTGTACCGCAGCCACAATTACCAGGATGCCGGCCAGCGCATTGATCAGCGAGCCCCAAAACATGATGAGCGAGCTGCGCCGAACCAAGCGCTCGCGCGGGGTCATGAGTTCGGGCGGAATGCGATCCCAGGCGGTCGTCACCGGCACATTGTCGCCGAAGAGGTCGCGGAGGAGATTGCGCAGGCTTTTAAGTGTGTTCAACATGATTCTGCTCATTCCTCATTACTATTGTCGCCGCGAAATCTCAAACCGAGTCTGGTCGTCACAAGATCGTTAGCATTCATCCGGCGGAATCAACCGGCTTTGCAGCACGTCAAACACACCAACCGACCGGTAGAAACAAACATCAAACAGCCGGAAAAAGTTGCAATTACCAAGAATAATCATGTCCGAGTCGTCCTTCGACCAGGCAAATAGAAGTTCAACGGATCGTCATCATTTACGACGCCTGGAATCGTCACCTGTAAGGTCAAGACACGGGCTTGATGTAGGCCTGTCGGTCCGACGACAGCGGAACAGGTCGGCAACTTTTCCCATTCTGCTCCTAAGTCAAGTGCATACTTGTACGGCAATATACTGATTTCTGCGCCCGAATCGACCAGTCCACAGATGTCTTCCGATCGGCCATTGTAACTGAGTTTCATCGGCAGATACGGCATATAGATTTGTAGTTCTTTGTCAACAAGCGTATAGGGAAATCGCGCCACTATTTGGCCTCTACTTGGCATTCGACTGGATTATCTTCCAACAAACTCAGCAATATCCTCGCCGCCTCATAGTTGTACCGCAGGCCCGTGACTTCAGGAGCAATCTCTGCTAGCGCAGGATCATTGCGCAGCATCCAAAACAGACGCCGCTTGTCCTCATCAGCTAAGCGTTTGACATGTTCCGCAAGCTCTTCAAAGACCATATTCCTGCGTCCTATCAGCTGGCAACTGCGTAGCTGATTATATGCCAAGCCAGCTCGAGAATCATTATTGATAAAGGGACGGGAGTGGTGAATTTCAAAGACACAGGACATATCCCGGATTCCATAAGGGGGATTCACCACAGAGACACAGAGGGCACAGAGGTTTTTGGATGGCAAGGTCTAAGTTGTCATATCAACAGTATTCACCACTCCCAGCACACCATGCCAAACCGCAGATCTGTCGTAGGGGGAGCGACCACAATGGCATCATTCCAATAGAATAGCGGGCGAGCCAAGGCTCGCCCCTACGGCACGATTATTTTCGGCGGGCGACCCAAGGGTCGTCTTCATTCTATCTCCTTCAAATTCACCACTCCCAAGGGACTGATGAGCAGCTAAAGCAGCATCGCTCGCCGCCGCCCCAACTCTGCGATCACCTGCCGATCCGCCTTGCCAAAGCTATATTGCCCCAGCTGCTCCTCGCTCGCCCATGCCCAGTTAAGTACCTCGATGGCCTGCGGCTCTTCATAAGGTGGCAGCGCGCCAAGATAGCGACACTCGAAAGCATGCAGCGTGATTTTGAAGTGCGTGAAGGCATGGTCGACTACGGCGAATAGCCGGCCGACATCCACCTCGATGGCCAGCTCCTCGCGCAACTCGCGCCGCAGGCACTCAGTGAAGCTCTCCTGGCCTTCGACCTTGCCGCCGGGGAATTCCCACAAGCCGCCGAGCAAGCCATCGAGCGGGCGCTGGGCAATGAGCAAACGACCATGATCATCGCGGATCAAGCCGGCCGTGACGTCAAAATGCGGCCTCGGCGCGCGCTTGGACCGTACCGGCCGCTCGAGCTGTGTGCCTTGGGCAAAGGCGCGGCAGTGAGGCTGAAGCAGGCAGGTGGCGCAGAGCGGATTCTTCGGCTTGCAGATTTTCTGCCCCAGCTCCATCAGCGCTTGATTGTATTCGCCTGCGCCGTTACCAGGCAGCCAATCGGCGGCGATGCCCCAGAGTTTGTTTTGAGTTGCGCTGAGCGTGATGTCGTCATCAAGATCGAGCAGGCGCGAAATCAGGCGCATCACGTTGCCGTCAAGCACAGGCGCTGGACGACCGAAGGCGATGCTGGCGATGGCGCCGGCCGTATAGCGACCGACACCGGGCAGCGTCCGCAATTCGCTGACTTCCGCCGGCAATTCGCCGTCATGCTCGGCGACTACGATAGCGGCCGCACGATGCAGATTGCGCGCGCGGCTGTAATAGCCCAAGCCTTCCCAGAGCTTAAGCACATCATCGAGTGGCGCCGCCGCCAGCTCCGCTATGGTGGGAAAGGCAGCGAGAAAGCGCCGATAGTAGGGGATGACGGTTTCCACTTGCGTCTGCTGCAACATCACTTCGGAGAGCCAGACATGGTAGGGCTTGGGGTCCGACCGCCAAGGCAGATCCGCGCGGCAACTGCGATACCAGCGGAGCAGCGGCTCGATGAATGGCGGACGCATCTTTCTATAGCAAGGAGAGAGCGTGGCGATAAACACTTAGGGCGGCGTTGAGATGCCCTTGCCGCATCAAGGCATCGCCCAGTACGCGATACACCGAAGGGTGACTACGGTATTTATTCTGCACGACCAAAGCGCGCATATCATGCACAACCCACTGCAGACCGGCTGTTGTCCCCAGCAATGTCTCATAGTCGAGCAAAGCATCCATCAAATCATCCCGCTTGACTTTGCCGCGCGCTGAATTAATCGCGGCGGCCAAACCGGGCGGCGGCGGTTTCGCTGGTTTTGCTTCAGGCTTTTTCACAGGCGGCTTGGCAACAACCTTGGCGGGGGCTGTTATCTCGCGGAGCCGGTCGGCGTACCAGGCTTCCAGATCGGCTTCGCGCTCCTGAATCAGGAATGCTCTAGTCAAGCTGTCGGCGCGCCCGGCTGGTACAAGAGGCGCCTTCTTTGTACCTTCAGACTTGTCAGCCGCTTGAGAATCCGGCACCGGCGCCATTGACTGCGTACTGTGTTTTTCCGCCTCGCGGTCTTCCAGGCCCAGCAAAGACTCGAGGAATGAGGTCGGCGCGTCGAGGCTGGGCGAATACAGACTTTCGTCTTCCAGGTCATCGAGCTCTTCGTCGTCTTCCCAGGTTTCGTCAAAGTCGTCAGGGACTTCCAACTCGCTGGCGTCATGTTCGGACGATGCCGCGGAAACGCCATTGGAGTCCAGATGGTTTAGCCAATCCAGCGGGTCATCGCCGGCGTCGCCGCCGGGCAAGTCGTGCAGATTCTCCGCCGGTGGCGGCTCAGATTGGAAGTCATTGAAGTCGGGCACTACAGCGGCGTTTTGGGCGGCGGTGATTTCGTCCAGCCAATCCAGCGAGGCGGTCGCCGCGGTATCCTCCTCATCAAAGAGACTCAGGTCTACCGGCGGGTCCTGCCCCGCGCCGCCGTCCGCGACGAAGTTTGTTCCGGCGGAGGCGGCCACGCCGGGCACAGTGTCATCCAGCCAGTCAGACCAATCATCTTCCTCAGTATCGTTGTCCGCGTCGGTCGCTGCATGCTCGCCCTCATGATCGTCAATGAATTCGGAAGTGGCTGCGCTGTGGCTCTTCGCCAATTGCTCCAGCCATTCGATGAGTTCTTCCTGGGTCATTGAATCGAAATCGGGCAATTCAGAGTCTTCAAACATAGGCATGTCTCTTATGCTGTCGCGAAATAATGATGAGCCTGTGTCAAGGGATTCAGATTATAGCGTCGATCGTCCGCTGCGGCGATCAGTATCTTCCGAATCGAGATCGTCGCCCGGATTGTCATATTCGAGCCAGATGGGGCTGTCATTGGCCTCCGGCTCATCGTCCAGGCCGATATCGCTGAAAAGCTCGCTGTCGGCATCAAGCGCCGGCTCGTCGGCGGCTTTCTCGAAGTCAAAATCGTCATCGTCCAGGCCGAGCTCGTCAAAGTCTATATTGGCCGCGCTTTCGTCCAGGTTGATGGCGATGGTCTTTTCCGTCGGCGATTCCAGATCGAAATAATCGTCCCAGTCCAGCCCGACAAAACTGAGCTGCTCAGTATCTTCGTCGAGGTTGATCACATCCATCTTGTCAGTGGGCGTATTGAAGCTGAAGAAATCGTCGAAGGTCAGATCATCAAGCTCGAGCGATTCGAGGTCGGCGTCGATGCTAAGGGCGGCGACGCCTTCCAATGTGCCCGCCGCCGCATCCGCCTGCATGCTCACCAGCCAGGCGGGGGGCTTGCTGAAGCGGAAATAGACCGTCTCGCTGATATCCGCCGGGTCAATGGCTTTGAGCTCGCCGGTTTCTTCTTCGACGATATCGCTGACCCAGGCGAATTCTTTGCCCGGCGCCGCCATCGGTCGGGCGTACTCATTGACATCGTCGGTCGAGGTATCATTTTCGCGGTCCAAACCCGGCACGACGGCGTTCAGCCAATCGGGCGAGCCCGCGGCAGCCTGCGCGTCTTGCTCGACAAAGTCCGCCAATTGACCCGGGTCGTCCAAACCCCAGGCGCGCGCTTGGTCCGCCGCGTCGCTTGTCTCTGGCGCGATCAAGGGAGCCCAGCCAGCGTCTTCATCGGCTTTCTCCGCGAACATGTCAAGATCGTAATCCGCCAATTCATTCGGATCATCGCGCAGCCAATCGACATAAGGATCGTCGTCTTCGTAGTCCTCTTTATCCTCACCTAGTTCGGATTGCCAGCTATCGATCAAGTCGGCGTTGACGCGGTTTGGATCGTCTTCGGTCGCGCCGGGCGCGTCTTCGAGCCAGGAACGCGCCGGCGGCGAATGCAGCAAGTCGTCTTCGAGATCGACATAGCGCTCATCTTCTTCCATAGACTCTTGCTTAGACTCTTGCTCCGTTTCGACATTCAGCCAATCTTCAATATCGCTCAAGTGAATCGGCTCGGTGTCCGAGGTACGATTGAGCAAGGTTTGCAGGTTTTCGTCATCGCCAAAGAGGTCGAAATCACCAGCCTGGTCTTTGTCCAAGGCTTCACGCATGGCGGCGGAAAGCCAGGGCGCGCCACTTGAATCCTCGTCCTCGCTGTCCTTGACCCATTCTCGCTCAAAGTCTTCGACGTAGTCCTGCGGCTCATCCTCAGCGCCCGGCGCGAGGCCGCCGTGCTGAATCTCAGCCATCCAATCGCCGTCTGCACTATCTTCGCTGTCCTCATCCAGTTGCTCAAGCAAGCTGGCCAATTCCTTATCGAGCGCATCGTTGAAGACATCGCTTTCGGCATCAGGCGATTCTTGCTCCGGCATTTGCATCCGCGCCAGGATAGTGTCCAGGTCCTCGTCCTCGTCATCTTCATCGTCATCGTCATCGTCTTGGGCGGCACGGTCTTGCGGCGCGCTGGCGAGGAAGCCCGGTTCATCCAAAGCGTCCAGCACTTGCTCAAGCTCGTCGTCCGGCTGCGCTTCGCTGACTTCCGCCACCGCTTCGCCCGTCACCAATTCGCTGAAGAGCGCCTCGATCTGGTCATCGGATAGCAAGTCATCGAGGTCGGCTGTGATAGTCTCGTCAGCCGGTGCCGCCTCGCCATCTTCAATCCCAAAGAGAGCGCCCAAGCCGCTGTCCTCGCCGCCTCGCTCGCTCAGCCATTCACGATCGACGATCGCATGCTCGCGGGTCGATATGCTGCTGTAGTCGAGTTCGTCCGTCCGCAGCAGGTCGTCGGGCGCGGGCTCGCCAGCCGCCAATTGATGCGCCAAATAGGGATCGAGTTCTTCGATGCGCTTCAAGTAGTTCTGCGCATCGGACGGGCGCTGCTCGGCCAGCCATAACTCGGTCATGATGCGATTGGCGTCAATGGCGTAGGGCAATCGCTCCAGAATCTCGGCGGCGGATTCGGCGGCATCCATGCGCCGTCCATCAAGCCAAAGCGTTCGCGCGAGCAGCAGCTGCAAATCAAGCCGCTCCGGCTGGCGTTCCAGCGCCGTATTCAATGTAGCCAGGGCTTCGGCCAGCAAATTGCCGCGGATATGCTGTTGCGCGAGGGCGCCGGCCGTCAGTTGCAGGCGTTCGATTTCTTCGTTGCGATGTCGGCGGTACAGCGTACGAATCAAGCTAATGGTTCGCTCGTCATTGGGCATCTGGTCGAGCGCGCGCTCGGCATGCCAAATGGCGCGGTCAACCTGCTCAAGCTGCTGATACGACTGCGCCAGGCGCAAATGCGTCTCGAAGTCTTGCGGTCTCGCGCCAAGCGTTCGCCGCAGAACATCGGCCGCTTCCGCCCAGCGTCCTTTGGCAAAGAGCGCGCCGCCCAACTGCTCATAAGCTCGCAGATTCTTCGGCCAGGCTTTGAGAATATGCCGAGTGTGCGCGATGACTTCGTCGAATCTGTTTTCCGCAGACAGATTCGATATCTTATCTTGGTAAGCCCTCAGGCTGATTTCCGCCATGTTGGCCCCGCTTAATGTGTTCGCCAAGCAAATCACCAGAAATTATAGCATAGATACGCCGGGCGTAATGGCCAGCGACCGTCCGTATTTGAGCAACCAGCCGCCACTAGTGGTAGTCGGCGATGCCGTCTTCGAACTCGGCCGGGTCATTATCACGCAAGGCGAAGAGCGCTTGCAGCAGCGCGTATTTGCTGCAATAGAAGCGCGCTCGCGGCAGGTGCGAGCGCAGAGCGGGATAGCGCAACAGGACCTGTTCAACAAATTCCTCGCCGTAACTGGCCAGCAGCGCGCCGAGGTCTTGCGCCGGGTCGCCTATTTCGCAGAAGCTGAAGTCGATAATGCCGCTGATGCGCTCCTCATGGAAATGGTAGAGGATATTGCCCGCGCCGAAGTCGCCATGTACAACGCAGCTGTCAATGCGCCACAGACTCGAGCCGTTCAACCCCGTCTCGAAGTCACGGCTTACTTCAAGCCGCGCCTCGGCCCGCATGTACGGAAAGAGCTTGTCGCGCACCTCGGCGTAATAACGTATCCACGACTCTCGCGCATCGTCTGCCCGGCTTGCCAGACCGATATCGGCCGGCGAAATCAGGTGAAGCGCCGCCAAAAAAATCAGCCAGGTCTTGAGCGATCCGCGCGACAATGCCGGCGTCTTGCCGCAGCAAAGAGAAGCGCTCACGCAGCAGCGCTTCACCGGGCAGCATGGCATAGCCCATGAAAAGCACCTGCCCCGATTCGCTGTCGCGCGCGCTGAAAACAGGATCGGGAATCGGCAACGGCAGCTTGCCTTGCAGGCGCGGCAGGATTTCCAGCTCGCGCGCCAGGTCCGCGGCGACATGCTCGCTCTTGGGAAAGCGGAAGATCCAGCGCTGGTCGATGCAGACCACCGTGTTGAATTGGCCGCTTGCAGGCAGGATTCGAGCATGGCGCAGCGGCAGATCGGGCAGGCGGCGCTTGATAAGGTCAAGATAGGTATCAGCCATAGATTCTGTCGTTTACTACCGCTCGCAAGTCCAGTTTTCCCCGCATTGCACAAATGCATTGTAATCGAATAATGAGGCAAGTCTCCTCAGATTATCGCTTCGTTGCTGATAATCCACTTTGCCACAGCAGTAGCTATCCCGGTACAATGCTCGAACCTGCCAAAGCTATGTAATTCGAGGCAATAAATGGCCAGACCAGTGCCAGGGATCGACTTCATCGGTGTGGGCGTCGGCGCCATAGTCGTTGATGACCGCGGCAGGCTATTCCTCTCGCAGCGAGGCGCAGCCGCCAGCAACGAACGCGGCGCCTGGGAATTCCCCGGCGGCAAGGTCGATTTCGGCGAAACTCTGCGCGATGCCCTCAAGCGCGAATTCAGCGAAGAATACGGCATGACCATTGAGATACTTGAGCTGCTCAGCGTTGACGATCATATCCTGCCCGCCGAAGGGCAGCATTGGGTCTCGCCGACCTTTATCGCCCGTTCCATCGGCGCGGCGCCTCGCATCCTCGAAAGGCACAAATGCAGCGCCATCGGATATTTCTCCATCGATGCCTTGCCGCAGCCGCTTTCCCTGATTACACAGTACAACCTGCGCGACTATCGCAAGAAGCTCGGCCTGTCATAAAGAGCAAATCGCCTCTTAGCGCAAGCGTAACATACGGGCTTGCCCACTTAATGCTCATGGCATAGTCTATAACGTTATAGTGTCCGCCTGCTTATCAGACAGGAAAAACCTTATGGCAGATTCTGCCAAACCGACGATTTTGTTCACCAATGACGATGGCATTCGCTCGCCCGGCTTATGGGCTGCCGTCGAAGCTTTTCGCGGCATCGGGCGTTTGCTCGTTGCTGCCCCGCGCGAGCAGCAATCGGGCATGGGGCGCAGTTTGCCCCACTACAGCGAAGGCCGCATCTTCCCTTACGACCCGCCGATCGATTGCGATGATTGCCTGGCCTACGCCGTTGATGGCACACCGGCGCAAGCGGTGCAGCATGCCGTGCTTGAATTAGCGGAGGAGCAGCCCGCGCTGCTGGTCTCGGGCATCAATTATGGGGAGAACACAGGCAACGGCGTCACGATTTCCGGCACGGTCGGCGCGGCGCTGGAAGCTGCCAGCCTCGGCATCCCCGCCCTTGCAGTCAGTCTGCAGACGCCCCCGGGGCTGCACTTGAGCTACTCCAACGAGGTCGACTTCAGCGTCTCGGCGGATTTCACGCGGCAGATGGGCAGTTGGCTGATGGATCACTCGACCCTGCCGGACGATGTGGATGTGTTAAAAATCGATGTGCCCTGGGGCGCAATCAGTGAGACCGACTGGCGTCTGACGCGGCTGTCACGGCGGCGGGTCTATTGGCCCACCCGCCCCGAACGACTGGCGCTGCATGATGCCGGCAAACTGGGTTATCAATACAATAGCGATCCAGCCGCTGCCGAGCCCGATAGCGATGTCTATGCCTTGTTGACGGACAAGGTTATTTCGGTGACGCCGATCAGCCTGGATCTGACCTCGCGCACGGATATGTTCCGTCTGAGCCAGATCATGCACGGCGAGCGCGAACTAGGGCGCTAGCGAAAACACAAGGTTTGTAGGGGCGACTCTTGAGTCGCCCGCCTTTACAACGCTGCGACTATTCTCCCAGAGACAGCACCGCCTCCACCTCGCGCTCCCAGGTCCGGCCGACCACTACGCCATGTTCATTCAGTCCGCCGCTGGCTTGGGCTCCAGTCAGCCAGGGACGCTTGCCGGGCTCGAAGCCACCACGCGCCACGCCATCCATCGCTCCATTGATGAAATGCAGCGCCACACCGGCGCGCTCAGTTTCAGTCGTGTTCGCCAATGTGCAGTGGGCCACGCCATAAGCGAAGAAGGCGACGCCTCCGGCCGGCAGTTCAATCGCGACCGCGTCGTCCTCGGGCGGATAGCAGCGGATATGATGATTGCTGTAGGGATCGCGTTTGTGTTCATAAGCCACTCGGTAGCTGCCCGGGATGACGTGAATCGTGCCGTTGGCGACCGTGGCCTCATGCACCGCCGTCCACATCGCCGTGCCCTTTAGCGGGTTCGAGATTTGGAAGTAGGCGTTGTCCTGGTGCCAGCTCGTGCCCGCGCCTTGTTTGCCTGGCTTGAGGAAGACTTGATCGAGATGCAGCAGCACCGGGTCGCCGATCAACTGGCGCACGGCCTCGATGGCTTTGTCGGCGAAGGGCATGGCGCGGAAGAAATCGCTATGCGGGAACATGGGACAGAGCTGCAAGTTGATCTTGTCCGCAGCCGGTGTGACGCCATCGCCGGCGGTGGCGACATTGCGCAGCAAGCCGACGGCCTTCAAGCGCTCAAGCTCCTGCCGCATCGCCTCAACTTCGCGTTCGGACCAGAATTGTTCTTTGGCCAGCCAGCCTTCGGTCTGGAATTGTTCGATTTCGCTTCTACTGAACATCATCAGCACCTTCTGAATCGCTGTATTCTAACGCGCCAAATCTTAACGCAGGCTGATGTCACAGGCGATAAAAGGGAAATCAGAAATATCGAGAAAGAATCTCTGTGCCCTCTGTGGTGAAAAGATAGTTCCGCCGCAGCGGACTGAGCTATTGACGCAGGACCCTTGTGAATTGTTCGATGTGCTCCGCATCATGAAAGATCGTATGGTAAATCAAGAATGAGAGATCAACTTCGCCGATCGAGGGGAAATGACCCAGCCGCTGCCATTGAGCCACATCCAAGGACGACAGGAAGCCGATTAGTTCATCACGCGTCGCGATAAATTGATCGTATACACTGCGAAATTCTTGATTGGCATAATCGTGGTCGATGACCAGCGCCGCGCGCGCTGCATCGTCATAAAGCTCAAATGTCGGGCTGTCTTCTTCAATAACTTGCTTCATACGCCCAAAGAAGATTTCTTGATAATCACGCAAATGGCACATCATCTCCACGAGATTCCAGCCGCCGCCATCCCGAATTGTCTGCGCCTGTTCTTGGGTAACACCCTCCAGCGTCAAAGCCAGAATCCGAGGTGATAGCTGCAGACCGTCGATCATCCATTCAAGCGGCACTCGGTTCATGGAAATAGCTCCTTGATTTTCATTTTTCGATCTGCGCCTGCCCACCAATTCCTGAGCAGATTGTAGCGCAGATCGCGCTGGCAAGGCAAAAGACATGCCTGTTCGGCAATTCGCTCACTCCCGCCGCAGCGCCTCCGCCGGATTGAGACGCCCAAGCAGCCAGGCCGGATATAAGCCCGCCAGCAGCGCCGCCACAACTGCGATCAGCAAAGCCTCGACTAACTGCGACGGCTGTGGCGCAAACTCCATCGTCCAGCCGAAGGAACGCAGATTGATAACGCGCGTCAAAATCAGCGATGTCAGCAAGCCGATGGGCAGAGCCAGCACACCGGCGACCAGTCCCATCAGCCCGGTTTGAATCAGCGCATACTTCCTCAGCTGACCGGCTGTCATGCCGTTGGCGCGCATCACGCCGTATTCGCGAGCCTGCTCCAGTTGCAGCGCCATCAAAGCCGACAGAATGCCGATAAATGCGACCAGGGTGGTCAGCATCCGCAAGGCGATAGTGATGGCGAAGGCGCGGTCGAATACCTCCAGCGCGCCCGCTCTCAAGCTGGCATTGTCCTGTACCAGCAGGTCGAAGTCGGCAAATCCTGCGCGCAGCTCTGAAATCACCTCAGCGATATCGGCGCCCTCGTCAGTGAAGATGCCCAGCGAGCTGATGAAGGGGTCGGCGAAGTAGCGGTCATAGACCGAGCGCGCCATGTAGACCGTGCCTTGATCGGCGCTGTAATCGTAGTAGACGCCGAAGACCTCGAAAGTGATGGGGCCGCCTTCAGTGTCCAGCGTGATGATGTTGCGCTCCGTATCAATGCCGCGGCGGAAAGCGAAGCTCTCGCTGACCATAACCTGACCGGCGTCCAGCGCTGCCTGATGGGCTTCCACCGGCGCCTGACTCCATTTGAAGCGGCGATTGTCTCCGGCGATATCGAAGTCGCTGGCCAGCAGATTGACCGGCGGCAGATCGGGATAATCCGGCGCGCTGACACTGACATGCCGCGCTGACGAAACAGCCCGTACCCCGAGTACCTCAAGCGAGATGGCTTTCACGGCAATGTCCACATCGACGCTGGGATTGTTCGAAGCGAAAAGCGGCGGCGAAACGTAAATCTGCGCGCCCAACGACGCCTGCAGCCAATCAGCCACAGTCAAGCGGAAACTGCCGATCATGACGCTGACGCCGACTATGACGCTCACGGCAACGGTCAAGGCGGCGACCGCCACACCCGTGCGGCTCAGCGAGCGGATGACGGCCCGTGCCGCCAAGCGCCCCAAGACGCCGAATAACGCCTCTGTCGGACGCAACAGCAAGCGCATCGCCAATACCAGCGACGCGGGCGTGAAGAGCGCGCCGCCCACTATTATGCAGAGCAGGGCAGCGAAGCCCAACGCCAGGCTGTCGCGCGCGCTCAGCAGAACAAAGCCCAACAGATTCAAGCCGACCGCCCCAGCTGTCATGACTGGCAGCAGACGCCGCGTGGCTTCTTCTTCGTTCGAGCGTTTCATCACGCCGGCTGGCGCTGTGCGGGTGGCCTCCCAGGAGGGCAGCGCCGCCGCCAGCAAACTCGCCGCGATGCCTATCAGCCCGCCTTTCAGCAGCGTCCCCGGCGGGATGCTCATGCGCTGCACCGTGACGCTGAAATACAAATCACTGATGGTCTGCGACACCAGGGCGACCGTGCCGCGCCCGAATATGATGCCGAGCGCCAAGCCCAGCGCCGTGCCGACCAGGCCCAGGATGAAGGCTTCCAGCAGTATGAAACAAAAGACTTGGTCACGCGTCGTGCCCAGCGCGCGCATAATGCCGATGGTGTTGCGGCGCTGCGCCACGCTGAAGTTGACCGTGTTGTAGATGAGAAATAGCCCGACCACCAGCGCAAGCAAGCTCATCGCCTGCAAATTCAGCTCAAAAGCGGCGATCATCTGATCGAGCGAATTCTCTTCCTTGACATCATTCAGTCTGATGCCCGGCGGCAGAGTGGCGCTGAGCGCGGCGATCTGATCGTCTTCCAGGATGAGGTCGATGCGGCTGAGGCGCCCGCTCATGCCGACCAGCTCTTGCGCCGTGGCGATATCGCTAATGATGAGATCATCAAGCGCTTGACGGCTGGCGCTATTATCCGGTCGCAAGATGCCGACCAGGCGCGCGCTGCTGAAGCGGCCGCCGGCGCTTATCCGGAGCTCGTCTTCAACTTCGAGCGCGAGTTGCTGCGCCAGCGCTTCGCTGATAACCACTGCGCCCGGCTCGGCGATTATGCGGTTTAGCGAGGCGATGTCCACTTCATCGTTTTCGGCCGCCAGATAGGATCTGAACGGCGCCTCAGCCAGCGGATCGACACCCAGCAAGCGCAACACTTGATCGCTGCCGTCCAGTCGCACGGATTCCGTCACCACCGGCGCGCTCAGCTTTAGGCCCTGCTCCAGGCGAAGGCGAGTATACAACTCAGTCGGCAAGCCATTGGGTCCGCCAACAATCTGATGTGTGGCGCTGCCCACCAGGCTCTCGCTGCTTAGGCTGAAGGCGCGCCCGGCCGATTCGTTGGCGATGTCGATAGCGATAACCACAGCCACGCCAAGCGCGACGCCCAGCACGAACATAGCGCTCTGGAATAGGCGCCGACTGATATAGCGCAGGGCGAGCCGTACGATAATCGGGGAGGAGTTCAACTCAGTCGTCCATTACGCCTGTGTCAGCCCTGAGCTTCTTGGCCGTCTGTCTTGAGCAGAGCGCGATGACCAATGGATGCGCCGCTAGATGCCAAACATCCGCTTAAAGCGCCTAAGCCGCTCCAGGTAGTCATCCAGCTTTTCGCCATGGGGATAGACCGCGAGTTCAGTCGCGCCGTTCGCTTTCCAGCCGGTGATATGGCCTTCCCATTCGCTCTCCGGCGTATTCTCGGTGGCCAGCCGCGTATGCAGCCCCAGGTGCTCCACCCGGCCCGCTTCTTCAGCGTAAGCCCAGAAGGCATCGCAAAGTGGCTTGGCCAGCTCCGGCGCGCCCTCTTGCGCCACATAGCCGTCGCCCAGGCGGGCCGCCCGCTGCAAAACGACATCGGCGTAGCCGCCCATCCAAATCGGAATCGGCGCCGGCGGCAAGGGATTGATGCCGGCATCATCAATGACATCGAATCGGCCTTCGATATCTACCAGCTCGCGCGTCCATAATTCGCGCAGGATGATGATCTGCTCCTCGACGCGAGCGCCGCGGGTCTTGAAATCGTAGCCGAGCGAATTGTACTCCACCTCGTTCCAGCCGACGCCTATGCCCATGCGGAAGCGTCCGCCGGAAAGCAAATCGAGCTGCGCCGCCTGCTTCGCCACCAGCGCCGTCTGCCGCTGCGGCAAGATCAATACGCCGGTCATGAAACCGATGCTTTCGGTCAAGCCCGCCATCCAGGAGAAGAGCGTGAAGGGCTCGTGGAACATGTCTTTGCAATTGTAGGGGCGGCCCGCTTCCCAGCCCTCGCGATCCGGATTGGCGCCCAGCACATGGTCATACGCCAGCAGATGGTGATAACCCATGCCCTCGACCGCTTGCACGAAATCGCGCAGCGCGCCGGGGTCCGCGCCTATTTGTGTTTGCGGAAATACTACGCCGAATTTCATAATTGATTTCCCTTCGACAGCTATCTTATCCTGGAATGCTAGCCGAATTCCGGTCGATTTGCCAGACACCAGCTGAATGTGCGGGGACAAAACCAGCTGAATTCGACGAGGCGAAATTGTGCCATTTGCCGGATAGAAAGGCGCGATTGTGGAAAGCATGAGGCGCGATTCCTTTTGGCAGATTAGGTCCGGACAAGCCTTGAAGCGGGCGACTCACAGAGTCGCCCCTACAAACAGTCGACACAAACCCGGGAGTGGTGAATTTCAAAGACACAGGACATATCCAGGATTCCATAAGGGGGATGCACCACTCCCAGCACACCATGCCAAACCGCAGATCTGTCGTAGGGGGAGCGACCACAATGGCATCATCCCAATAGAATAGCGGGCGAGCCAAGGCTCGCCCCTACGGCACGATTATTTTCGGCGGGCGGCCCAAGGGTCGTCTTCATTCTATCTCCTTCTATCTCCTTCAAATTCACCACTCCCCAAACCCCACATCTGCGGGAGTCGCAGGCGAGTGGGGTAAAATTACAATGTGCGGAATATGGCGAGTTTTGCCAGTCAGGACCTTGAGTGCCCGATCTATCAGTTGTCATCGTCAGCTATAACACCCGCGACATGCTGCGGAGCTGCCTGCAATCGCTGCGAAACAGCACGGGCCTGACGCTTGAAATCATCGTGGTGGACAACGCCTCAAGCGATGGCAGCGCCGACATGGTTCGCGCTGAATTCCCCGAGGCGCTGCTGCTGGCGCAATCGCTGAATACCTGGTATTGCGGCGGCAACAACATCGGCATCCGAGCAGCCACAAGCGATGTCGCGCTGCTGCTCAATCCGGATACCGAAGTTGCGCCTGACGCCCTGGCCCTGATGCGCCGCTTCTTGAACGAGAACCCAGACTGCGGCGGCGTCACTGCGCAACTGCGCTTTCCTGATGGATCTATCCAGCGCGCCTGCTCGCGGCGGACGGACTACATACACCTTCTGCTCAGTCACAGTGTGCTGGGTTATCTGCTGCCGGCCTGGAAGCGGGATGCGCGCGACAAGCAATTCTATGGCGATTGGGACCGGCAAAGCGACCGCGATGTGGAGGTCATCCCCGGTTCCTGCGCCATGATGCGGCGCGAGGAGATCTGGCTGGATGACGACCTGCTGCTGTATTTCCCCGAGGACACATTGGCGCAAACGCAGGAACGAAAATGTCGCTTCCTGGCGGCGGCGCGCATCACCCATCACGAAAAGTCATCAACCCGCAGCTTCTTCGCCACACGCATCTTCTTCCGCGATATGCTGGTCTATTGCCGCAAGCAGCACGGCTTGCCGCGAATGCTGCTGCTTTGGCTTCTGAGCCGGCCGGTCTATTGGTTGATGTGGCTGAAAAATCGCTAGCCCCTCCCTAAACCTGTTCCTGCCAAGGACGCTTGTAGGGGCGACCTGATAGGTCGCCCGCCACCAGACATTAGGGCATCTTTCTATCATACATAAAGCGAATCATCGAGCCAGGCTGCCGGATTCTCAATGATGTACTTGCGTATGTCATTGAGGGACCTATCATTGCGGATAATGTGCTCGTAATAATTTCGCTGCCAGATGGGATGTTCAGGCGGGGGCGCTAGTAACTTGCTTCTTATCTTGACAGCCCGTTTGAACTGACCAATGATGACAGCAAGCGAACCGCCAGGCAACTTGCCTGCCGAAGCTTTGTCCCGCTTCGAAGTTTGCGTGGCAACGTCAACCGGCTCTTTGTCTATCAAGAAAGAGAAGAGTTGCGGAATGTCATGGGCAAAAGCCTGAATTCATGGAGAGCGGGCGACCTGGTAGGGCGCCCCTACATAGCTGACAGCATGTGTGGTTTGTGTTCCCAAGCCAACAGCCCTAGCCGACGAAAACAGCCAGCGGCATGTGAAAAGACACCACCCAATTGGGCGCGTCGACAATCTCGCTGATCTTCAGATCACCGGCCACACTGCATAGAATGTAGGCTTGGCTGCGATTCATACGCTGATTCCGCTCCAGCCAGTCGATCATGTAACGGACGGCCTTCTTGGCGTTTTCCATCAGGTCGGGTCCGTGGGCCGTGGTGATGTGATAGCCTTGTGTATCAAGCTTGCTCATCGGGCTGGGACGGCGCAACTGTACCTCGGGCAAGTTGACGCCCTTGAGCAGCTTGAAGCGCATCGTCACAATCATCGGCGCTTCGATACCGGTGACGCAGACCTCGCCCTGCCCTTGCGCCGCGTGACAGTCGCCGGTGGCGAAGAGCGCGCCATCGACCAGGACGGGCAGCCAAATGGTCGAGCCGATGGTCATGTCGCGCACATCAAGGTTGCCGCCGTTGGCTCGCGGCGGAAAGGTGCTGAAGCGGCCTGCCTCCCGCGGCGCTACGCCCACCACGCCGGGATGCGGCTCAAATGGAAGCTGGATGTGCTCCAGCTGGGTCGAATAGCAGGTGTCGCCGTCGATGCGCCAGTGATGCAGGTAAGTGAAATCGAAGTCGCCTTGCAGCAAGCCCGCGCCGGCCCGATGCCCAGTCCAGCCCCAGCATTTGTGCCGCATATCCAGGATGTCGATCTCCAGCGCATCGCCGGGCTCGGCGTCATTGATCCAGACCGAGCCGTTGAGCGCGTGGATCTTGCTGCGGTCGAGCTGGTCGTAGTCAGCCACAGTCCAATCGGGCTGGATCTGCCCGTTGGCTTCCTGGCAATCGAAGACGACGGTATCGCCGCTGTCGATCACCAGGCGCGGCTCGACCGAATTGTCCCAAAATGGTTGTATCACGCTGTCATCAAGAAAGTGCTCGCGCATGTCTAATCTCCTTTTGCATGGCAGTTGCGACCGAGTGGCTCAGCCTCCGCGCCAGCTCAGTCTGTGACATCGCCACATTTTCTCGCATCAGTCGGCCGGGCGGCTATTGCATCAGCGAACGCGGCGTCGCCTCGAGAATGCTGACTTCGATCCCGTCTCGATCGATCAGTTCGCCGACTATCGGGCTAAGTTCATTTTGCCAATAGTCGTTGTTATATACCGCATCGTAAAGAGCGTCTCGCTCGGTCTCACTGGCGAAACGACGAATCCAAACATAAGTGTCTTTAGCTTCGTTGACAAACGATGCCAGCACAGCCATGCCCTTGGACTGCTGAAATGGTATGACAACTTCATCCATCAGCTTGACCCATTGCTGAGCTTTGCCGGGTTTTATGGGATAGATGCGCAACTCAAAGAACATCCTTTTGCTCCTTCGCTCGGCTGAATGACATCATCAGTTCACATCACAATACTTTACCCGACAATGGGGACGATTTGAAATAATGAGGCATTCGCTTGAGGCGAAAGTTGACGTCTTCTTTCCTCCGGGAAGATCGCGGCGCGTATGGCAAGCGGCGCCTTCGCGTCAGGCGTCCGTATATCGCCGCCGCATATAAAGCATGGTAAGATGCAGTTGTCAATTTACTTGCGAAAACAGCCAAATGCGCATCCTGATCATCTCAGATATTCATGCCAATTACACCGCCTTTGAAGCCGTACTGGAGCACAGCGAAGGCGAGTGGGATTTTGTCTGGTGCCTGGGCGATGTGGTCGGTTATGGACCGGACCCCAACGAATGCGTCGAGCTTCTCAAGACACTCCCTCAGCTCTGCCTGGCGGGCAATCATGACTGGGCTGCGCTTAGCCGGCTGGACGTCAAGACATTTAATCCGGATGCCCGGCGCGCGGCTGAATGGACGCAGGATACCTTGACTGCGGAAAACACGCGCTTTCTCGAGCATCTGCCAGTAACCTTTGTCATCGGCGATTACACGCTCGTGCATGCCAGCCCACGCGAGCCGATTTGGGAATACATCCTGGAGCCGGCCGTCGCCACCTTGAACTTCCCGCATTTTGAGACGCCTTACTGCTTCGTGGGTCATACTCATCAGCCGGTTATCTACACCTTGGCTGACGATTCCGCCAGCGCAAAATCCAGCTTGCCAAAATACAATCAGGCGCATCAACTCAACGGTCAGCGGCAGATAATCAATCCGGGCAGCATCGGGCAGCCGCGCGACCAGAATCCCAATGCCGCTTATGGCATCCTGGATATGACCAGCGGAGTCTTCGAACATCGGCGCATCCCTTATGATATCCGGGCGGTGCAGCGTCGCATGCTCGATTGCAACCTGCCCGAACGCTTGATCACGCGCCTCGAGCACGGCTTGTAAGTCGCGCGCCAAGACAAATCCAACCCAGCTTTCGAGAATAGCATGCCCAGCGAACTCAGCAACAAAATGCGCGCCAACCTGGCGGAAATCTATCGTTTCATTGACCGCCAGCCCCAGCGCGCCGATTATGTCAGCTCGTCGCAGTTGGCGGAATTGCTCGTCGTCAGCCCGCCGGCCGTCAACCGCATGGTCAACCGTCTAAGCAAGTTGGGATTGCTGGATCATCAGCCCTATCAAGGCATCGCCATCACCGAAGCCGGGCGCGTCCAAGCCTTGCAGCATATACGCAATCAGCGAATCGCCGAGGTCTTCCTCGTGCAAATCATGGGGCTGGACTGGCTGCAAGTGCATGAAGAAGCGCAGCGCTTGAGCGACGGCTTGAGCGAGGCGGTTGTGCAGCGAATGTTTGACATGACCGATCAGCCGAGCGCCTGCCCGCATGGCGAGCCGATCCCTAACGAGAGCGGGGCGCTGCCGCCGATAGACGACATCTTTCTGTCACAGGCCGTGGCGGGATCCAGTGTACGAATCACGCGGGTGATCACGCGAGAAGTCGACCGCCTGCAATACGTCGAAGCGCTGGGATTGGTGCCCGGCCAGACCTGCGAAGTCATCCACGTGGCCCCATTTGAGGGACCGATGCAGCTCAAGCTGGGGCGGGAGTTTCGCATCATTGGGCAAAGCCTCGCCCACTTGATCCGCGCCGTAGTGATATCTTGAGCCTTGCGCCGATTGCTACTGGCTTTGCGCGCCGTTTCGCCTACAATTCCACCCCGTGCTTCACTCAAATGCGCCGCCGGCTGAGCCCCCTGAGTATATGGGTTTGAATCAGGCGCAGGCTTGAGCCCGAAGGCATTCACACCCGTAATTGAGCAACGATTGAAGTTAGCAGAGGCGGTCAAGATGAAAATCGGCGTACTCGCCCTGCAAGGCGCTTTTATTGAACATGTCAAGATGCTGCGGCAGCTTGACGTTACGGCCGTCGAAGTGCGCCTGCCCGCTCAGTTGGACGATTTGGACGGCTTGATCATCCCTGGCGGAGAAAGCACCACCATCGGCAAGCTGGCGACTGAGTATGGCCTGATGGAGCCATTGCGGCGCTTCACCTGCTGCAAACCCACCTGGGGCACCTGCGCCGGCATGATCTTCCTGGCGAAGACCATCGGCATCGACGAACAGCCCATCCTCGGCTCAATGGACATCGCCGTCGATCGCAACGCCTTCGGCCGGCAGATTGACAGCTTCGAAACTGATCTGGCGATCGCCGGTTTGACAGACGAACCTTTCCACGCCGTATTCATCCGCGCGCCGATCGTCACATCTGTTTCAGATGGCGTCGAGGTACTGGCGCGGCTGGACGATGGGCGCATCGTGGCTGCGCGTCAAGGACGCTTGCTGGCGACCGCCTTTCACCCTGAATTAACATACGATTTGCGGCTACATTCGCTTTTTTGCGCTATAGTGAATGAGACTGGCTTGAGCCTGGCGAAGGGAGTGGAATGATGTTGTCAGGCGATTCGCCAAACGGAAACGACGCAGGTCCTCCCGCTGAGGAAGAGGGACCGGAAGCCGCTTCACTGCTCGATTTGCTGATGCGGCAGGCGCGCAGCAACCTCGACCAAATCGAAGAACCGTCGCTGGCTGCTCTCGATGAGCTCGAAGACTTCGACGATGCTGAAATCTTGGACGAGGTTGAGGATTCGCCAAAGGCGCCGCTGGACCTGAATCCGGCGCTGGCGCTGCTCGCGAAACTGGAAGAGCCGGAGCTGGTCTCGTTGGAAGGCCTGGACGATGCCGAACCCGTGGCTGCGCTTGATGATGATAATGAAGAGGTCGACGATTTGCTCGATGACGTTGAGAGCCTCATCGAGGACTTTGTCGACATTGATCTGGAAGATGAAGAACTCGATGACGAAGGCTACGACCTGGACGATGATGAATTGGGCAGTTACCGCGACCTCTACGGCGATGACGACGCCATCATCCCGTCCTTCCGCGAAGGCGAATTCGCCGAAGAGGACGAAGCCGATACCGCCTATTATGATGACATGCGCTGACCCGTCGCGGCCATGGATGGCATAATCCTGGCCGGGGGCGTCGGCATGCGTATGCGTCCCCTGACTCTGACTAGGCCCAAGCCACTTTTGTCGCTGCAAAACCGGCCTATATTGGCATGGTCGCTTCTGAGTTTGCGCGGCATCGTCGAGCGCGTCCTCATCGTCGTACACTATCTGAAATCACAGATCGCCGACTTCATGGCGCAGCAGACACTCTTCACCGACTACGCCTTGGTCGAACAGTTGCCGAGGTCGCTGGGCACAGGCCACGCCTTGCAATGCTGCCGCCAGCGCCTGAACAACGACGAATTCCTCGTCGTCAATGGCGACGATCTCTTCGGCAAAGACGCCTTGCGCGATCTGAGCCAACAGCCCTATGGCATCCTCTCGGCGCAGCGGACGGATTATCATCGCTACGGCGTGATCATCCGGGACGAGGCGGGCGGTTTCCAAGCCATCGACGAGAAGCCGACGCCCGGCGCGTATCCGGCGCCCGCCCCCTGCAGCATCGGCGCCTACAAGTTCAGGCGCGAAGTCTTCGAATACACGCTGCAATCCAGCGCGCGCGGCGAACTTGAGATCACCGACTATGTTACAGCTGTCGCCGAATCGCATCAGGTCGCCATCGTCGATTCCCCGTTCTGGCTGCCCATCGGTGACCCGGCCGCGCTGCGGGCGGCGCAAAACATCGACATCGCCCGTTGGATAAACTGAGACGCCAAGACAACTCTTGCCACGACATTTCCTCAATGATTCGGCGTCATTGCGTCGACTATCAAGACCTAGCCTGCCCGCCCCTACTATGCCATACTAGGTTGTACATTTTTTCACAAGTGATGAGACGCCAACGTCAATGATCCGCATCACATACTCATCTGAACAGACTGATCTCGCCCAAGCCATAGGCGACGACCTGGCCGCCGGCTATGACGCGATTCACCCGCTGCTGATCGTCCTGGTTTCTCGGCAATCCACGGTCGATTCGCTTGTCCAATCCGAGATTAGGACGGCGCTGGAGCGGCGTGTGCAGATCCTGCCGATTCTGGTGGATGATGTAGAATTACCGGCCGATCTGGCAGCTTTCCCTCCGCTGGATTTCAGCGCCGGCTACAATCACAAGCGCCTGCTGACGCATTTGTCGCAGGTATCGAAGAGCGGGGCTCAGATGCGCCGGGCCAACCGGCGGGCGCTGCTGGTTATCGGTGGCATCGTGGCGCTGATGTTCGGCTTGGCCATCGTCGCCATGATTGGCGGTTTGGTGGCCTTTCCCGTGGCCGAATACAACGAAGAAGCCACCTTTCAAGCTCAGTGGATCGACGGCTTGATCCGCGAGACCCTGGAATACGCGCAGCCGCGTACCACAGCAGACGCGCAGAATTTCGCCGCCACGTTTGAAGCAGCGCCCACCCGACTGTATTATTACGTCCGCGGCACGGCGACTGCCCTGGCCAGGCCGCAGGAGGACTAATGCCGACGGCAGATGTACTCGTCATCGGCGCCGGACCAGCCGGCATCAATGCCGCTTATGCGCTGGAGCGGGCCGGCATCGAATACCGCATCATCGAGCGGACGCAGCAGCTCGCGCCCACCTGGAACAGCCTGTATCCCTCCCTGCGTCTGAACACATCGCGCTTCTTTAGCGAACTGCCGGGGCGCCGCTTCCCCCTGCATTGGGGCATCCATCCCACAGCCAGGCAGTACCACCGCTATCTGGTCGATTGGGTACGGGACCAGCAGTTGCCCATCGAACACGGCATCGAAGTTTATCGGGTCGCGCCTCGCGACGATTGCGCTTGGCAGGTGGAGACGAGCCAAGGCATCGAGACCTACCGCGCGGTCATCCCGGCCACCGGCGTCTTCGATAATCCGCAGCTGCCCGAGATAGAAGGCATGGATCGCTTCGGCGGCGATATCATGCACTCGCGCGATTTTCGCCATCCCGATCAGATACGCGGCAAACGCGCTATGGTGGTCGGCAATGGTCCCAGCGGCACAGATATCGCGGTAGCGGCCGGTCAAGTCGCGGACGGTGGATTCGCCTGGCTGTCCATCCGCAGCGGCGTTGATCTGCGACCGCGCTATCCCTACGGCTTGCCGCGTCACGCCTGGATGATGCTGGGCGAGCTGCTGCCCGAGCGCTACTGTGTCTGGCTGCAGCAGCAGACTGGCGCCGTGAAATATAATATGGGCGACTTTGGCGTTTGGCAGGCGCCGCCGAATACCGGCAGCGGCGTCGGCTATCGTGGTCCGGAGTTGCTCAACGCCCTGCGACAAGGCAGTGTCGTACCGCTGCGGCATCCAGTAAGCTTTGACGCCAAGGGCGCTACACTGGCGGATGGACAGGTTATCGAGCTAGATGCGGTGATAATGGCGACCGGTTTCCTGCCCGTTCTGCACAAATATCTTGATATCGACATGCAATACAGCAACGACATGTATTATCCGGAAGCCGGCTGCGACTGGGATATCGGGCCGAACGGCATCCGCGGCTGGCCCTTGCGCGATGTCAGTGAGCATCCCAATGGTCGGCAAGTTCTGGGGCACGATGGGCTGTATCTTGTAGGCGTCTTCTACAAGGGGCGCGGCGCCTTCTACAATATGACCGTTGAGGCGCGCATCGCGGCCGAGCAAATCACGCAGTACCTCGCGCAGCGGCGCCTTATAGCTGTGGCGGCTTGACCCGCCATGCGCCGCAGCACCCTTCTACTGGGCGCGATCCTCTTTGGCGTCTTCATCGCCATGATTTTGCTGCGCTTTTTGTGGTCCGCCGCCTTCCCTTCGACGATGGTCGCCTATATGACTCTCGAAGACGGGCTGCCGGTCGTCATCGTGCAGGACCTGGATCACAACCTGAAACAGCGCCTCGATAATCTCTACCTGACGGACCCGTCATTTTCGCCGGACGGGACGAAGCTGGCGCTGTCGCAATATCTGCGCGTCGGCAGCGATATCATCACTATCGACATTGCCGGCGGCGCAACGCTCACACTCACCGCTTCCAACGCCATCGCCGAGTCGCCGGCCTGGTCCCCTGACGGCGAGTGGATCGCCTACGCCAGCAATCGCGAAGGCGACAACAATATCTATATCATCCGCCCCGATGGCACAGACCGGCGGCGCATCACCCGGCACAATGCCGGAGATCGGCGGCCAGCCTGGTCGCCCGATAGCGGGACAATCGCCTTCAGCTCTAATCGAGCCGACGGCTGGAATCTCTACGCCATAGACTTGGCCACAGGCAATGCGCGCCAGCTCACGCGGCAACCGTCGCCGGATACCGCTCCCGATTGGTCGCCGGATGGCCGGCGGATTGTCTTCGCCTCCCAGCGCGATGGCGCCTCGTCGATATATCTGCTTGAGCTGGAGACGCTGGCGGTTGAGCCGCTGGTGGTGGCATCGCGCTATGACAGCCTGCCCAAATGGACGCCCGATGGACGAGCGGTGACTTTCGCGCGCTCGGTGGACGGCTTGTCGCGGATTATGCGGGTTGATGTGGATACGGGCGTGGTGACGGTGATGGATCTGGGCGAGGACGATGCAGATTCGTTTGTATGGTGGCGGGGTGGAATAGGAACACGCTATAAGTAGTCGTGGAGGAAGACCTTCACATCTCGGAGCATTGAGTCAACATCTTGCCTGCTGAACTCAGTGTATTCGCCATGAGCGGCATGATTGCGGGTTTTCGCCCAAGATCGTAGATGATCACCTTTCATTGGATTATACAGTCCCGCATTCTGGAGTTCGTCTATTAGGGAATTTAGTCGCATGGGGTGACCGTTTGCTTTCGTTGCGTCAATAGGCGGCGACTGGCGAGCGCAAAGACAGCGCAGAGAATCTTCCAACACAGCGCTGCAGATAACGGCTGCGGGCACATGACGCCCGTATCCGTCTGATCCCACGTTTTGATCAACCAAAAGCAATTCGGCTTGCGCCACATAATCGGCGGAAATATCTGCGACTATCCATTCGTGCAATCTGAAAAGAAATTCATTCTCGTAAGCTTCTTTCAAACCCACTAGAATGCCAACGATTTCCTGGGTTGACTCCATACATGGTAACAGTTTGTCGATGCTATCTTTGTATGTTTCCCCATCTCTCGAGTCACCGAACAACGTACCTATGTAAATCCGTGACTTTAATACACACGGGAGCACGTCGTCTAGGTGGTCCCCATGCCTTAGCAAGGGGTTCCATCTTTAAGATCAACTCGTTCCCTTCATTGATTAGCTCTTCAGCGCTATTGCGAATCTGTTGATCCAAAGCAGGTGACAACGGCATATTCGACCCTTCGTTTCATGTTGCATGTGATCGCTCAACTAACATAATATTATACTCATTTCTCAGCTAGTCTACTCCCCCTTGTTTTCAAAAAACTGGTTATGCGGTATATTTCTGTTGTGTGTTGAAGTTGACTAAGGCGAACACCATGACAGCAGAAACAACACTAAGATTAGGTCAAGAGACAAACGGTGTATTCTCCAATGTGCGTACTCTAGAGTGCCCCCCTCTCGCATTGCCTTCCAGCTTGCCCCTCAACGAACGCATACGAATGGACGGACTGGAACTTTTGGGTATGCTTGACGACAACTCCGCAGCAGTTGCATTTTTCGACCCGCAGTTTCGCGGGGTATACGACAAGATGAAGTACGGTAACGAAGACACAAGCCGCAATCATGTCCGAGTGAAACTTCCGCAAATGTCTGAGGAAGTCATCATGCAGTTTACGAAAGAGATTGGACGTGTCTTGATTCCATCCGGCCACCTCTTTCTGTGGATGGACAAATTTCACCTTTGCACGGATTTCCGCAATTGGATTGAAGGTACGCCTCTTAGCGTCGTTGACATGGTGACGTGGGACAAGGGAAGAATGGGACTAGGCTACCGGACACGTCATCAAACCGAATTCTGCGTGATTCTGCAGAAAAAGCCTCGCAGGGCAAAAGGGGTCTGGACAATCCGTAATATCCCAGATGTTTGGAGAGAAAAGATAAAGAAGACACATCCTCACAACAAGCCAATAAAACTTCAGGGTGAGCTTATCGCGGCCACAACATCCCCCGGTGACCTGGTTATAGATCCTGCGGCAGGTTCGTTCTCGGTGCTGCATGCTTGCCGCGAGCAAGGGCGGAACTTCCTTGGATGCGACATTGAGGCGCATGATGGCGCGATTAAGTGATATCAAGGGCAAGACTCTTGAACAGGTTCGCAAGGGTGCGTACGCGCGTTGTTTCGGAGATGCCGAGTTGAGCCACTTGCTGAGTCGAGTTCAGAGCCTCATTATCACAAACGGATATGAACTAGAAAAGCTCGTGACTGAGTTCGTAGAGACACAATTGATTGATGACGTCGACGGGTTTCTCAATGCGCAGATCATGGGCATAGGCGTAAGAGTAGCAACAAAGAAAGCGGTAAAGAAATGTTCGTCATTGCAAGGCGACGGCATTGAACCTGACTTTATAGTTTTTGATCGTAAACCGCAGTCACAGCATTGTTACATTGTAGAGCTAAAGGACGGGCATGAATTCGATACCAAGTCCTCAGCGAAAGAACAGCAAAATCTAATTGACTTTCTAAGCATAAATGCCACGACTTTACATTACTACAATTGTGTAGCGAAAGTCTGCGGATTCAATGCCGTCACGAGAGAGGAAATCCAAATCGGCTTCAAAGGCAAAATCAGCATTGACGAAGCAATGACTGGTAGGGAATTCTGTGTTCTGGTCGGTATTGACTATGACGATATTTTGGCGCTTAGGGCAGCCGATAGGGAAGCCAACTACCACCAGTTTCTGAAAGACCTGCTAAACATTCATTCAGTTCGAAGCGAGATCCTCCACAGGCTAAATCCATAAAAGGCGATAGTTCTCATCATATCTTTCACTGTATCGTGTCAGGATGGCAGCAAATGGCGCGACCATACAGTCGCCTTACGCACCCCGACCGCTGCTATGCTGCTTCCAGACCCGACTGAATATGAAACGCGAACCATGCCAGAACTTTGTCCCTTTTCCGGTCAATTCGCCCAAATGGCCAAATGGCCGAAGAACATTTTCCCTCGGTCATTTGACAGTGAAGTCTCGTCAGAACGCCTTGACGGCCTTACTCGCCTTTCGCCCGCGAGAACGAAGGCGGATCGTTATGGCGAATCTCCGCTATATGGATCCAGTCTTCGGAATGTTCCTCGACCAGATAGATGCCGGGAATCGATATGATGCCGAATATCAGCCGGATGACGGTCGTGCCCACAAAGAATTCCAGCAGACGATCTGTTGACGCGGCGCCGGCGAATGCCAGCAGCAGGAAGAGGATGCGATCCAGCGGAATGCTGATGGCGTTGCTGACCAGGACCCGGCCCCACTGCTTCTCAGCGCCGAAGCGCTCCACCCAGCGCGTGTAGATTTCAGTGTCTACCAGCTGCGAGATGACGGTAGCGACAACTGCCGCAAAGAGGATTCGCCAATCTGGTGTCAGTAATTTGCCGAGCGCGATGCTTTCTTCCGACGTCATCTCCGGTGGCAGGTTGGAAATGATGGTGAAGAAGGCTTGCACGACCAAATAGATGACGGCAGCTGCGATGATGAGCGTACGCGTCACGTAGGGCCCGGCAAGTTTGTGCGCCATATCACGCAAGGTGAAAGTCAGCGGGTACGCTAGGGAGAAGGCGGTGACACCGATACCTAAGATGGTCAGATTGCGCAGATTCGTTATGTCGGCGACCATCTGAGCCGCGACATAGGCGACGCCAACCAGGGTCAGAATATGTAGATTTCGAATGGACATGGATTCCTCCAAAAATCTCATCTAATTACATATTATTACCAAAGGCTGTATTTCGCCTGCTCATTCAAGCGAGTACCGCATTCCTGTGTCTAATGTTCCGTTGGGGATATTGCAACAGGTTGGCCGCCGAGATGTCGCCTGTGCCATGGTCCCGGCGGCATGCTCTGCTCTCAGGCTTGCGGCGTATCGAGAGCCTCGTTTAGGTAGCGCTTTTCGCGCTCAAGTAGTGCCTGCTTGCGCTCGATGCCCCAGCGGTAGCCGCCCAGGCTGCGATCCTTACGGATGATGCGGTGGCACGGGATGACCAGCGCAACCGGATTGTTGGCGCAGGCATTGGCGACCGCGCGGACGGCGGTAGGCTGCCCCATGGCGGCGGCGATTTCGCTGTAGTTGCGCGTTTCGCCGACGGGGATCTTCTGCAGCTGCTGCCAGACTTTGATCTGGAAGGCGGTGGCGCGCAAGTCCAGGGGCAAATCCAGGTCGGGCTGCCAGCCTTCCAGAAAGGCGATGATATGCTCCGTCCAAAAGCCTACGCCTTCATCATCGCGCAGGCGCTCGGCATCAGCGAATTCCGCCTCCAGATTGGCGATCAGCGTATCGGCGTCATCGCCCAGACTGAGCTTGCAGATGCCGCGTTCGGTCGCCGCGACCAGCAGGCAGCCCAGCGGGCAATCGACGACGCTGTAGAACATCGTCATGCCGGCGCCGCGCCGCTTGTATGTCGTGGGCGTCATGCCGAGCTGTTCATCGCTGCGCTCGTACAGGCGGCTGGAAGAGCCATAGCCAACCGCGAGAATCGCGTCAGTGATGCGCTCGCCCTTGCGGACCTGCGCCTTGAAGTCCTCAATCCGCAGCTTGTCGGAGAATTGGCGCGGCGTAATCCCGGTGACGGCTTTGAAGCTGCGCTGGAGATGGAAGGGGCTGATGTGAAATCGCCGGCTCAAGTCTTGCAAGCTTGCGGCGCAGGGATGAATCACTTGCAGATATGCGCATATTTCGGCGATCAGGTCGGCGCGTTCGGTCCCGCTGCTCTTGTTCATGCGACTGTCCTCCCTTGGCCGATGGTGACAGCCAAATCATAAACTAAAGTCGCAAGCGAGACACTCTGATTCTTGTGCTGATGAGCTTGACTTATGCGCGTACACGGACCGCGGGTCATCAGGCGGGAACAATCGCGGCGCCAGGGTGGAACTGCCGGCGCGATCAGCTCGCGCCAGCTAGTAAATCAGGATCGAGGATTGAATCGATTGAATCGACCAGGCAAACTTGTCTCTCGCCCTTTTCTTCGCGGCAGAAGACAAAGGGTGAAAGTATCTCATAGGCCGGGTTCAGCCCCAATACAAAGAGATGACCTTGCCGAGGATGGGGTGTGCGCTGTATCGCCGTCAGATGGCGCAAGGCGCCGGCGGGCACTTCGTAAGTATCCCGCAGGTCCAGCAGAATCGGAACAAGATCATCAACGGTCTTTATCATGCGATGCCAAGACTTACGCGCCTCTATGAGTTGCTCAATGGACCACGGGTCCCGTAAGCGGCATTTAACAAAGGCTTTTGATTTATCATTCCATTCCGCGGTTATGGGCATCGTTTTACTCTGCTGTCACACTTGCAGTTAAGGTCAATTGCGTCCTAACCAGTACGCTACTTAACATTATGTGTATAAACAGTGATTATATGCAATATAGTCTTTTCACAAAGTAAAGTCAAATTTGGCCGGTCGCCCTGCGTATGAATGCGGCAGCCGATATTCACACTGAATTCTAGCGAATCAGGATAAATAGCCAATCAGCGGAGATTAAGAGCAAAGTGAAGAATCAGCAGGACCGGAAGCAAGCATCGCGGTGCATGCGCTATAGGCTTCCGATATCACGCGCTTGCGCTGCGAAGCGTCAGCCTTCACCCCAGCGCTGGATGAATTCCTCTCGCGCGACACCCAGGGCATCGGCGACCCGATTGATATAGTTGAAGAAACCAACTACTTGGGTCGCATCATGTATCGCGACATCGTCCAAGCCGACTGAGCGCAAGTTCAGGATATCCGCTTCATCCATAGACGCGGGCTGCCGGGTGAGCTTCTCGGCGTAGGCGCAGAGCGCTTGATCAATCTGATTCAGCGGGGCGCTGCGCCAGTCGCTCGCAATAGCATGGACGAAGGCGTCCGCTTCGGCATCATCGGCAAATCCAGTGACCTCGGCACGGAGGTCATGCGCGTGTGACTGTATTCAGTAATCGCAATGGTTTACTTTGCTGACGACAACAGCTAGCATCTCGCGCTGCCGCCGCGATAAGGGCGACTCGGCGAACATAGTGGCGCCGTACATTTCCATGGCCGACTTCATCGTGCGTCCATTGAGCGACATAATCTGCACGATATTCCAGACTCGGCCGGAGCGGGCGACAGCTTTTTCCAGTTCGCGCTTGAGCAAGCCGGTGGCTTGGTCGATGGTGATCTGCTTGATATAGGGCATGGCGCTACCTCGCTAGAAGAGTTCGGGCGGCTGAACTAGGCCCCTTGGCGAACAACACGATTTGACAATTGATAAATTTTCTTGTCCCAATGAGGTGTCTCGTACCAACACTCCGATTTGGCTCTTAGAGCGTACTCGAGCGCTTCCCCATATTCGTGCTCCCTTTCGTATATCTTCACGATATATTGGTATCCGACTTGATCGTACCCGAAGCTCATTATTCTCTCCGCCGCTTGCAATTCATATTGCCTTCGGTCCGCATCATGCCTGTATTCTTCGGCTCGTTGTAAACAATGGTCTCTCCGCGACACAAGATCTTGGTATTTATATTGTGCCATGTCAAACGATAGCGCAATGTGTTTTTTGCACAGTTGGATTACCTTTTCGATTGCACTGGGATCCTCATTCCGCAGTTTGTAGACAGCTCGGATTTCATTAGACAACGCTTGATATCTTCTAACTTTGTACCGAGAGACCTTGTGATTTAAGTCAAATTGTATAGGCTCAACTTGGAATTCGGGATCAACTTTGTACTCTTGCTTTACCGGCGTCACTTTGTTCTTTCCGTCAATCTGCAACAGTTCTTTCTTATAATCAGAAATGTTGTTGACGGATGCAGTCGCGAACTCTCGGCTTTCAAACTCGACCTCAAAGGCGGCATGAGCTTTGATTTCATCCAATACACTAGTTAGACGGTAGCCGGTTCGAACGTAGACGATATGCACACCATACATTTTACAGAGTCGTTTCTTCCGAGCATCACGTTCCTTGTTTTGCTCGTAGGCTTGCTGCCCGCCAAAAAATTCGACCGGCTCATCATGCTGTTTGCCTTGATATTCTAGTGCGACGTCAAGCTCATGGATGTATATGTCGAGATGCTGGCGATCTAGCCAATATGGCGAATAATGTTGTTGAACATCATAGTCAGGCAGAGCGTTTCGTATCTGGAGATAAAGTTGCGTTTCGCTTGGCCAGCCCTCCCCGACACGAGGCAAACCGATCTCTTCGCGGACAATGTTTTCAGCCAAACGTGTAATCTGTTTGACGAAATGAATCACAGTTTCACAGCGCCCAAAACTGTATTCCTTAATGGATACTTCTGTCGAATCGTTTCCGGTCTCAACCTTTTTCAAGTAGCTGTGAGCATCAATTGCCCAGACTTCAATAAGTCGGACGTTCTTTTCTCGTTCATACGTTTCAATCAAAAGATCAAGGGCTTCCTTGACCCTATCTATGTTTTCTTTGCCAAAATCCGTAAGCTGTGGACCTAGCAGGGTCAGCATCTCCTTGCCGTTGATTTTGTGGCCAGAAATGAGCTTCAGACTACAAATCGTATCAATCACCACCTGCCGCCGACCACCTAACTCATATGAATTATCAAACGCCGCTTGTGCGTCACCGAAACGGTTGAGCAAAATACAGCAATCGGCAATCCGCCGGTTTATGTAGTAGTTTTCGCGATTGCCAGCCTCTAGCAGTTCAAGGGCAGACTGGTAGAAACCATGCGATATGTAAGAGTCTGCAACGAGGCGAGTAACGTATTCGTTGTCAGAATCTCCAACCTCACGTAATTCAAGCGCAGACTCGTGACAGCCATGCGAAACGTAGACTTCTGCGATTTCCAGTGCTAAAGCAGTGTCCGTCGGGTCTCCGTAAAGTTCGCGAATGAGAGCAATCTCGCCAATAGCACGTTCGGGCGGCATTTCCCGGACCGACTCGCACACGTATTTACGGATATAACCGATCTGTCCCGCTATGTCGATTCCTTCCCTGCGCTTCAAAGCATTCTTCCAACGACGAAAAAATCCTGCCTGTTTCCGGTCCAAACGGTCGAAAAGAGAAGAATCGAGGGGACGATAAGGGGTGTAGTAAGAATAATATAGCCGATCATACGGTGGAACGGGTTGCTGCATGCTCTTCCACTAACTCCACTCGCGTAGAGATGATGCGAACTAAACTGGCAAACCCTGACGCGACAATATAAACAAACAGCGCACACCTATACGACGCGCGCCAATATTCTGATATGCACATGAAACCTACTTCCGCAGGCGCGGATCAAGCGCATCGCGCAAGCCGTCGCCGATGAAGTTGACACAGAGCACGGTCATGGAGATCAACATGCCGGGCCAGAAAACCAGCGTCCAGATGATCGTCAGATAGTCCTTGCCATCAAAGAGCAGGCGCCCCCAAGTCGGGAAGTCGGGCGGGAAACCCAAACCGAGGAAGGACAGCGCTGATTCTGTGATGATGGCGCTGGCGATGCTGAAAGTCGCCGCCACGATGATCGGGCTCATGACATTCGGCAGGATATGCGAACGCAGAATCCGTCTATCAAGTGAACCAAGAGCATTGGCCGCCGTGATGAATTCGCGCGATTTCACGGTCAGGACTTCGCCACGCACCAGGCGCGCCGTCGGCATCCACTGCAAACCGCCGATTACCGACACCATCAAGAGAAAGACACCGCCCTCGACGCCGAAGGAGGCTTTGAGCGGTTCGCGGAAAAGCATCATCAGCACCAGAAGCAGCGGGAGCTGCGGCAGGGCGATAAAGATATCGGTGAGGCGCATTAGCGGGTTATCGAGGCGGCGGAAGTATCCCGACAACAAACCGACTATGGTGCCAAGGGAAACCGATACCAGCATGGCGGAAACGCCGATCATCAGCGAAACGCGCCCACCCTGCATCGCGCGCGCCAGCGTATCGCGCCCCAGGCTGTCCGTGCCCCAAGGATGCTCAGGCGACGAGATTTGGTAAGCCGCGGCAATGTCTATATAGGTCGGGTTAACCGTCCAGAACAAGGGACCTAAAACCACGCCGAGGACGATAACAGTCAGCACGCCGATGGCAACCAGCGCCAGCCGATGTTGGCGGAATTGCAGCCAGGCATCGCCGGCGAATGTGTGCGCTTGCAATTGCTCGGCCGGGTCCAGGTTCTTTGGTTTGGTGTTCTCTATTGAAGTCATTGTCTCAGCCCATCACATCATTTAGGTGTAGGTCACGCGGGGATCGAGAACGCCGTAAAGGACATCAGCGACAATATTGAAGAATACGACCAAGACAGCGAAGATGAATGTCACCGTTTGCACCGTAGGCAGGTCACCGCCTTGAATGGCGATGATAAGGTACTGGCCGATACCGTTGACGCGGAAAATCTGCTCCGTGATCAGCGCGCCGCCGAAGATACCCGGGATGCCGAGAGCGATTAGCGTGACTACGGGAATCAGACTGTTGCGCACGGCATGCGTTGTCACCACGACGCGTTCAGTCAGGCCTTTGGAGCGCGCCGTGCGGATGTAATCCTGCTGCAGATTATCCAGCGTCGCAGCGCGTGTATAGCGGCTCATCTGGGCTGTTGTATATAGCGTCAGCACCGTGACCGGCATGAACATCTGGCGCAGTTGCAGCTGCAGCGTTTCTATGTCCTTGACCACAAGGGTCGTGTCATACACCGATGGAAACCACTTCAGATTGACGCTGAATACGATGATGAACATCAGACCAGTGAAGAAAGTCGGCACAGAAAAGCCTACCATCATCATGAAGGTGCCGACCTGGTCAAAAATAGAATATTGCTTGTAAGCCGAAAATACGCCGACCGGCACGGCGATAAGCACCCCGAGGATATAAGACGAGCCTACCACCCAAAGCGTTTGGGGCAAGCGTTCGGCGATGATATCGATGACGGGGCCGCGCGTCGCCCAGGAAATGACACGGGTCCTGTCTTCCGAGCCGGGGAAGGTGACGCCGGAGACTTTCTCGATGAAGTTCAAAGGCTCAGCAATGAAGAATTGGTTCAGCCACTTGACATACTTGACGGCAAAGGGATCATCGGCGCCCAAAGCCTCGCGGATCTTGGCGCGCACCTCGGGCGGGATAGTCAAAGGGAGGTTGCCGGTTGGGTCACTAGGAGATAAATCTACAATAGCAAAAATAATGAAACTGATGACGAGTATCGTTGGTATTGCGGTCAGGAGCCTGCGTACGATATATTTTCCCATGGAACTGTCCCTCCTCCTGCTTAACCACACACCAAGTCATTGTAGGGGTGTTTCGTTGAAACGCCCCTGGCTGAATTCAACTACGAAAGAGATTCGATCCATTCTCGTTGAAGTACGAATCGTCCGCCCAGCGCGACGGATTCATCACAATGTACTCTACGTATTGCTCGAAGTGACTTCTCGTTTCGTATGATATGGTCATGATAGTTGCGCTGCCCTTGGATCGACCAACGATTGTGTCCAGCGACCCCGCCGCCAATTTCCCCCGCCCGCGCTGGACAGTTCCGGCCGGCTCCTGGCGGTCGTTTTGCAAGTCTTCTTCGTCAAGAATTGTTATGATTCCATGCAGATGATTTGGCATAACAACGAAGGCATCCTATCCGACATAATCCCGTAGTTCCGCGTTCCTGAGCCATTCCTCGGCGAATATCTTTCCAATGGCGTTGGGCACAAACGCGGCGCCAACGATTGATCCAAATAGGTTTTCGCGGCGGAATGCGCAGATGGTCACAAAGTAGAGTCCGTTCTGTCTGTAATCGTACCCACTTAAACGCAAGGACCGGCGCATTTGCATTGTATTTGCGGGCGTTTCAGCGAAACGCCCCTACAGCATCGAAATTGATGATCCCCCACCCTCAAGCTGAGGGCGGGGGTGGAGAGTGCAATACGCTAGTTACGTGTCCACTCGGCGATATTCCAAAGTTCGGAATCCCAGGCGTTCATATCGACGCCGCTGAGGCTGTTGTGATTCGCAGAAACGCTGCCACGATAGACCAAGGGAATCACGGCACCCGATTGGACCAGCAAGTCGTTCATCTGGATCGCGAGGGAGGCGCGGTCTTCCAGTACCGCTGTTTGCGACATCTGGTCGAGCAGAGCGTCGTAGTCTTCGTTGTACCAGCGCACAACATTGTTGCCATTCCAACTGTTGTCCGGATGCGTGATCTGGTTACTGCGCCAGCCACTCATGTAAGTCTCGGGGTCGGTGCCGCTTGCGCCATTGGTATACATCTCGATGTCCGTAAAGAACTTCGAGTAGGTATCCGGGCTGGAAATATCGCCACCGAAGAAAACGGCAGCATCGATATTGCGCAGTTCGGTCTCGATACCGATATCGGACCACCATTGCTTGATTAGCGCCTGCGTATTCTGGCGCACGGCATTGGTCGAGGTCTGGTAGGAAACCCTGAGCGGAACACCTTCGTACTCGCGGATGCCATCGCCGTCGTCATCGAGGACACCTGCCTCATCAAGCAGGGCGTTGGCGGCGGCGATATCCTGAGCGCAGGTGTTGTTGGGCGACGAGTAAATTGGCGGACCAGGCAAGATGTTGCAAGTGCCAACACCGCCAGCGCCGTATAGCTGGCTGGCAATCAGATCGCGATCAATCGCCATCGACATGGCCATCCAGACTGCGTCTACTTGCAAGAAAGGATGCCCGTTGGAGCCATCTGCCATCCAGACCGAGCGATTCTCGCCCAGCGCCGGATCGGGATTCGTATGATTCAGCAAGAGGCGTTCAACGTTGGTGCTGAAACCTACGATGACGGTGCCTTGACCAGCGGATTCCATGGCGGAGAGGACCGCCGGCGAAATCTGCAAGTTCCAGGCATAGTCGGCTTCACCGGTTTCCAAAACTGCGCGCGCGGCCGATTCAGCATCACCACCGCCCTTGAATACGGCGCGGGAGAATGCCGGCTGTCCTTCGACACGGTAGTTGGGGTTGGCGGTATAGGTGACCACGTCATTGGTGCGGAAGTCCTCCACGACGTAGGCGCCAGTGCCGATAGGAGCAAAGTTTTGCTCGTTGCAACCCAGTGCCGCGGCGCCCATGCAGGATTCAAACTGCGCCTTCTGGATAATGGGCGTCAGGTAGCCGACAAAGGGACCATAGGGGAAGGGCTTGGCCACATCAAAGTTGACGCGAACGGTGCTGTCATCGACGACTTCGATGGATTCCACATTGGCGAAATTGTCGAGGACCGTGCAGCCGGTGTCCGGGTCCATGCAGAAATCACCGCTGAATTTGACATCATGCGCCGTTAGCGGTGTGCCATCAGACCAGAGAACACCATCACTGATTGTCCAGGTGATGGAGGTCAAGTCCTCGGAAATGCCGCCGTTGGCGACGGTCGGAATCTCGTCCACGAGCCAAGGCACCATGATGCCATCCGGGTCGTAGCGCGCCAGCGGTTCAAGCACGAGCGCCGCTGCTTCGAATTCCTTTGTTCCGTTGCCGAGGTAAGGGTTGAGGTGAGATGCGGCCTGCCAGAACAGGATATTCACCGTATCTTCGCTCTGTGCTATGGAGAATCCGCCGAAGGACGCACACACCATAACCACGATCAAGAAAAGGGTTATCTTTGTCTTCATACTGTCCTCACTGAATTAGATAGTTTTACTGCGAATGTACAGCAAGGCAGATTATAACGATAAATATGCCGATTAGGCAAATTCGGCAAAACGGGGGAGTGGTGAATTTCAAAGACACAGGACATATTCCGGATTCCATAAGGGGGATTCACCACAGAGACACAGAGGGCACAGAGGTTTTTGGATGGCAAGGTCGAAGATGTTATATCAACAGTATTCACCACTCCCCCGAGTGAACATCTTTGGATGCGCGGCAATTCAGGGTATAATAGCCGTACTTGGGGTGAGTAATCGAACTACTAAATGTTTACCACAGACAACGCCGCGCAAATACTATTCATAATCATCTGCAGCTATCTGATTGGATCCTTCCCCACCGCCTACTTCGTCGGCAAGGTACGGAATGTCAATATCTTCGAGGTCGGCAGCGGCAACATGGGCGGGACGAATGTCGCCCGCGCCGTGGGCAAAAGCTGGGCGATCTTCACCGGATTGGTCGATGTCGCAAAGGGCATATTTGCCGTCTGGCTGGCGCGCGATGTGATCCTGCCGGATCAAATTGGCGTGGCGACCTCGCTGTCGGCGACTTGCGTGGTGGTCGGGCATAATTGGTCGCTCTTCGCCACGGTGCTTACCGCGTCGATCAGAGAAGGCAAGCTCAAGCTGATCATCCGCGGCGGCAAGGGCGCGGCAACAGCCTTCGGCGCCATGCTGATGATTCAGCCCTTCCAAATACTGGTGGCGGCCGCCATTGCCATCGCCATCGTCTTGCGCACACGATACGTCTCGCTCGGTGTCTTGATCGGCTTTGCCGTGGCCAATGCCTGGCTGATCCTGCTGGTCGGCGCCGAATTCCAAAAGCCGATTCTGCTGCTCTACGCCGTGGCGCTGACTGTGATGCTCCTGCTGCGACATCGAAGCAATGTGCAGCGGCTGCTGGCCGGGACAGAACGGCGTTTGGGCGAGCAAGCGACTTGACGCTTTTAGAATCCCGCCTCTCTCAAGAGTTGAGCAATCTCGCGCTTGCTCAGATACGAAGCGTCTTTTCTCTGCGAGATGGCAAGCATTGCGACCGTGTCCTCGACATGAACATAATAGGTGATGCGGAATCCACCGCTTTTGCCACTTCTTGCTGATCGGTTCGCAATCCGCATACGATATACAGTTTGCCCCATACCACGATACATTTGGCCGGGCCGCTCGCCACGTCGCAGTTCTTCTGTGAGCGCCTCAACTTCATCCAACACGGAGGGAAATCTGCGCGCGAGACGTTTCAGGCGCGAACTGAAGCGCTGCGTATGTACAACTTTAGTTGGCATCAACGCCAAGTTCGCGGCGTATGTCTCGCAAACTTTGATCGGCGTCTATCACCTGGCCAGCACGAACTTGCTTCAAGCTTACAAGAATGTCGTCCTTAAGCTCGTCTGACGACGACCGTTCTGTTTTCGGCGATGCCTCTGGATCCAACGCAGGGGCGGCGGGGACATCTTTTCTCCTGTCTTGGGGGTTCATGGCAATCACCGTTCGCTCTAATCTCTAACTAGAAATTAGTGTAACACACGCGAAGGCACATAACTAAGGACTGAGGAATTATGTCCGTGCCGGCGACCTGTTGAAATTCACGACAAGCTCCACTATCCTCGATTCTCTCGTGAGATATCCGCTTCTCATGAGGCAGAGGTAGACTAGTAGAATGCAAATCGAAAGTACCAGAGACCTGCGCGGCATCAAGCGCATCGGCGAGATCTGCGGACTGACCCTGAAGCTGATGCTGGACAGCGCTGAACCAGGCATGAGCACACGCGACCTGGACGATATCGGCCGCGATTTTATGACCAAAATGGGCGCTGTGTCGGCCCCGATCCGCGCTTATGGTTTCCCCGGCTACACTTGCATCAGCCTGAACGATGAAGCCGCCCACGGCATACCGCGCAAGGATCGCTTCATTCGGGCGGGCGATCTGCTCAATGTCGATGTCTCAGCCATACTGGAAGATTATTGGGGCGATACCGGGGCGACGATCATCGTGCCGCCGGCGCAGCCCGCCTTGACGAAACTGTGCCGGGCGACGCGGACTAGCTTGGACCTGGCCATCAGCATGGCGCGGCCGGGCCAGCGCGCCAACGCCATCGGACGTGCGGTAGAGAAATACGCCAAGCGACACGGCTACCGAACCTTGCGCGAACTGGGCGGGCACGGCGTCGGCCGCCACATTCACGAAAAGCCGTCTATCCCGAATTACTTCAATAGGCGCAATAGAGACGTGCTGGTTGATGGCATGGTCTTGACGCTCGAACCCTTCCTCAATGCCGGACGCGGACGCATCAAAACCGCCGACGACGGCTGGACGCTGCGCACCGTCGATGGCAGCCTGTCGGCGCAATACGAGCATACAGTCATCATCAATGGCGACGACCCGATTCTAGTCACAGAAGTCGATGGCGGCTATGTTTGACGGGCGCCGGCTTGAAAGGAGCGCAAAATGATCACGGGCATAGATCACATCGTAATCGCTGTTCATTCTCTAGAGCGGGCGATTGAGGTTTATCGCGGGATCGGCTTCACCGTGGTCGAGGGCGGCCGGCATCCATACGGCTCCTACAATGCGCTTATCGGTTTCGCCGATGGCAGTTATATCGAAATGCTGAGCTTCTACGAAGAGAGCCCGGCGCATCCCTGGTGGGCGCTGCTGCACGAGCGCGGCGGCGGCTTGATCGACTTCTGCATGGAGACCGACGACATTCACAGCGACCTGGCGGCCTTGCAGGCGTAGGGCGTAGATTGCGGCGAACTTACTGAAGGCGGTCGCGCGCGCCCGGACGGCTATCAAGTACGCTGGATGAATAACAAGGTCGACAGCAGCTGGCAGGGCTTGATCCCCTTCATCATCGAAGATGTGACGCCGCGCCAAGAGCGCCTGCCGCAAATGCGCGAACATGAAAATGGCGTGACCGGCATCCACGCGATCAGCCTGGCGACAGCAGACCTGGCGCGCTACACCGGTGTCATGGCCGCGGTGCTGGACACGGAAGAACAGGCGATCGAGGACGATACGAATGGCGCTGTCGGCGTCCGCCTGGACGTGGGCGGGCACAGACTGGAGTACCTCGCCCCGAGCGCCGTGGACAGTCCGGTCGGCTCGCATCTAGCGGCTCATCGAGCGGCGCCCTATGCTGTCAGCTTCAAGACCACGAATGAGGCAAGGCGGTTTAGTCCGGATGAGACAGTGGGCGTACGGATTTCACTCGTCTAAAGCAATCGCCCTTCCTTGCCGTCCCTCTGTGCTCTCTGTGCCACTGTGGTGAATAACGGCTAAACCCGCAGCCGGTGCAAGAGTCCACTATGCCGCTCGGCGACCTTGTTATTGTTCACAGCGATATGCAGCGCCTTGCGGGTGCCGACCAGAACCACCAATTGCTTGGCTCGTGTGATAGCCGTATAAAGCAAGTTGCGCTGCAGCATCATGTAGTGCTGCGTCAGAATCGGCATCACAACGACCGGATACTCCGACCCTTGCGACCGGTGCGTACTGATGCAGTAGGCCAGCATGAGGTCATCCATCTCGCTGAATTCGTAGCCGACATAGCCGCCGTCCATCTCGATTTCGAGCGAATTATCGCTATCGTCAATGCTGTCGATGAAGCCGATATCACCGTTGAATACCTCTTTGTCGTAGTTGTTGCGGGTTTGCATCACCTTGTCGCCAACGCGGAATAGTCGATTCCCCTGCTTGACCTGCGCTTGGCGGGAATCGCCGTTGAGTTCAGCTTGCAGTCGTTCGTTAAGATTGTTGACGCCGGCAGCGCCGCGATACATCGGCGCGATCACTTGTATATCTTGCACGGGATTAAAATCCCAGCGCTCGGGTATGCGCCGCTTGACGATATCGACCAGCATATCAGCGACTTCTTCCGGCTCGCTTACATTAAAGAAGAAGAAATCGCTGCTGACGTTGTCGCTGACAGGCTGCTTGCCCTGATTGATGCGGTGGGCGTTGCTGACGATATGACTGGCATCGTCCTGGCGAAATATCTGGTCAAGGCGCGTGACCGAGGCGATGCCGCTGCCGATGACATCGCGCAGGACATTGCCGGCGCCAACCGAAGGCAACTGGTCTACATCGCCGACCAGCAGCAGATGGGCGGTCGGCTGCAGCGCCTTTAGCAGGCTGTGGAACAGCCGCAAGTCGAGCATGGAGGCTTCGTCAACTACTACCATATCGGCCGGCAAGGGATTGCTCTCGTCATGCTCGAAGCCGCCGTCGCCTGAAACACCGAGCAGGCGGTGAATCGTGCTGGCTTCCACGCCTGTGGCTTCGGCGAGGCGCTTTGCCGCGCGGCCCGTCGGCGAGGCGAGCCTGAATTGACAATCGCCCTCGCCCAGCGCATTGATCAGCATCTGCAGGGTGGTCGTCTTGCCGGTGCCCGGTCCGCCGGTCAAGACGCTGAGCTTGCTGGTCAAGGCGGCGCAAACGGCGCTTTGCTGCAAGGGAGACAGAGACACATTATTACGCGCGCTCAAGTCAGCCAGGAAGCTCGACCAATTGGTGTCGCGGTGTTCGCGTATGATCAAGCTGGCGCTGGCGGCGATATTGCGCAGCATCGTTGCCGATTCCGTTTCGGCGCGGTAATAGCGCGGCAGATAAATCGCCTCCATGGCTTCGAGCGGGCTGAGATCGTGCAGCGTATCCAGCCTCAGCTTCTGAGCTGAGATTTGCCCATTGAGGGCGATACCCAGCGTCGACTGGTCGTCGATACCTAGCAGATCTTCGGCTTTTTCCAGCAGCGCCTCGCGCGGCGCAAACGTATGTCCCTCGCGCGACAATTCTTCCAGCGCGTAATGCAAGCCGGCGCGCAGTCTGTGTACGTCATCCGGAAGCAAGCCCATGCTTCTGGCAATCTGATCAGCCTTGCGGAAGCCGATCAAGAAGACATCCTGCGCCAGTTGATAAGGATTGTTCTCGATGATGCGCTGCGTATTTTCGCGGTATTCGTTCCATACGCGCCGGGCGAACTTGGCGCTGATACCCAATCCCTGCAGGTAAATGAGGGTGTTGCGCATCACTCTATTATTCGCCCAAACCTCGATGAGATTCTTGGCCAGCAGAGGTTTCAAACCGGGGACATCATGGATGCGCTCCGGTTCGGAATCGAGGATGGTGATGGTTTTCTCACCGAGATGATCGACGATCTTTTCCGCGGTGCGAGGTCCGATGCCCTTGACGATGCCACTGCTCAGATAGCTGACGATGCCCTTGGCGGTTTCCGGCGCGACGGGTATCGCTCGCTCAGCGCGAAATTGCATGCCATAGCGCGAGTCGTTTACCCACTCGCCGACGAACTGCGCCGTTTCACCTTCGCTGAGCAAAGGCATCGCGCCCACGACCGTGACGGTGCCATCCCGTGCCTGGGCGCGCGGAACGCGCTTATCCGGCATGATCTTGATGACGCTATAGCCGTTCTCCTCGTTGTAATAAGTGACCCGCTCGATAGCGCCGGCGATCTCTTCAGGCATATCCCGTCCCATAGTTTGGCTTATCTTACTATTTTATGGTGTCTCGCCGATAACGCTATGGCGTAATGCAGTACAAGTGTATAAGTCTCAAAAGCCCGATTGTGACAGACGATTAGAAAAACTCAACGCGCGACCAAATACTCACGTCATAATAGAACATCAGTGCTAGATTTCAACTGAGATGGTTTGAGGGCGCTTGCTCTCGAACGCTTAACAAGGCGCGGGATTCGTCATTGCGGTTTCACTTTCGGGTGGTGGCAGTGCCGTATGTCGCGCCGCATGGCTGCCCACCCCTGCGCCATTCTATCGCCGCGTGTGGACGGACTGAGGCAGCAGCAAAGACAGTGAGGTCGGGCGAGACTCGGCGGGAGGAACGATGCAACACATGACAGTAAAGACGATTGACGCGCCGGCGGGCCGCATCGGCGGGTATCTCATTACTTGGGGAAAGCATCAGCGGCGGGATTTGCAGGGCGAGTACTTTACTCCGCAGACCGATGTCGGTCTGGATTGGTACGAGCAGCGTCCGGTGCTCTACCATCACGGCTTGGATGGCGCACTAAAAGCGGCGGTGATCGGCGTCATCGATTCGCTGCGACCGGACGAAACGGGACTCTGGGCGGAGGCGCAGCTGGACCTGCACAAGCGCTATGTGAGAGCGGTGCAGCGGCTGGTGGATCAAGGAGTCCTGAGCTGGTCCTCGGGCAGTTTGCCGCATCTGGTCGAGGTCAGCAGTGAGGGTCAGATCAAGCGCTGGCCCATCGTTGAAGGCAGCCTCACGCCTACCCCGGCAGAGCCACGGCTTACGGATGTCAAGACTCTCAAGAGCGCCTACAAGTCGCTGGGTCTTGACATGTCGCGGCTGGGGCTGGGCGCGGAGCCTGCCGCAAATGGAGAATCAAGCAAGGAGAAAGAAATGCCAATGACTGAAGAAACAGGACGTACACTAAAACGGCTGCCTTTGGCGGACGAGCGCGATGCCCTCAAGTTGAGCCGAATCGCCGTCGGCAGCGAATTTGACGAGCTGGACGCGATGGATATGCTGCATGGCTACATGCTGCTGCGCTCGGCGAAGAGCTTTCACGGCGTCAGCGAGCGTTTTTCAAATGCGCTGGCGGACAAGGTCAATCGGGCCAAACTCAAAGCGACCAAAGCCGATGAGCTGTCATACAGTACGCAAACCGGCTTCGGTGATGAATGGGTGCCGGATCTGTGGAGCCAGCAAATCTGGCATAGGGCGCGGCAAGACAATACGATTCTGCCGCTTTTCCAGAGCATCGAAATGCCCAGCAATCCCTTCGAGCTGCCGATCGAAGGGGCGGACCCGACCGTGTACTTCGTGCCGGAATCCCAAGACGAAGCGCATCTGACACTCGCCGCCGGCAATCCGATTCCGGATAGCAAGGTCGGCTCGGGCAAGGTAACGCTGAATGCCAAGAAACTGGCGCTGCGGGTCGGCTTCAGCAGCGAACTGGTGGAAGACGCCGTGATTCCGGTGCTGAATATCTACCGAGAGCAGTCGGTACGCGCCATCGCCGATGCCATCGACAATGTGCTTCTAAACGGAGACGCCACCACGGCAGCGACCGGCAATATCAACAGCAACCAGGCGGCGCCGCCGGCTACGGCCAAGATGCCGGGCAAGTACGCCGCCCGCCCCTCAGACCTGGCCTGGCTGGTAGACAGCGGCGCCTACTCGGCGCTGCTCGGCCTGAGCGAGTTTCTGACGGTGGACAAAGCGGGTCCGCTGGCGACAGCGCAGACCGGTCAGATCGGCTTTGTCGACGGCATTCCGGTTTTCGTCTCGGCTGAGATGCCGCTGACCAAAGCCGACGGCATGGTCGGCAACAGTTCGAACAATCGCGGCCAAGCGGTCTGCGTCTATCGGCCCGGCTGGTTCGTGGGCTATCGGCGCAAGATCGCGGTCAGCGTCGATTACCTGTCGTATTACGACAGCTATCAGCTGACGGCGACCGTGCGGCTGGCCTTCGTGCGCTTCGACAACGAAGTCGCAAGCTGCCTGTATAACATTACGGTGTAAGTGAGCCTGGGCGGGGGCTGTGGCGCCCCTGCCCCATTTTAGAGTGTGGTAGAATCAGCCCGTCTTGACGAAATAGTCAGAGTCGAGGGACATTGTGAAAATCGTGATGCTGTTGACCGCTGAATATGCCACAGTCGAATCAGGCTCAGGCAAATTAAATATTCTCGGTGTGTATAATCGCTTCAAACCGGATTCTACTGCTGAGTCGCCAAAACGCGTGTACTTGGTTACGCGGGTCAGAGGAATCCAAGCGGATAGCTCCTCTGCTCACAAGCTTACCATAATGATAACGGATCCATCAGATACGACGTTGCTTGAGATGTCGGGCAATTTTAACATGCCGGCTGGAACACCTGGCGTTGACCCCGAATGCGATTTCGTCTTGGAGTTCAATCAGTTGGAGTTTAAACAGGTAGGAAAATATACCTTTAGTGTTGATGTGGATGAAGGTACGGCGAGTGAATCAACCGCGATACAAATGCTAGCGCAAGAGGCATAAATGGCCGGGCGCAAAGCAGAGAAACTGCTCGAGCGTATGAGGAAGTCGAAATCTGGTTGGACGAGCCAAGACTTACTTCGCCTGTATCGGGGTTTCGGATTTGACATTAGGAATGGGAGTCGTCATGACGTGATTACCCATTCCGCTTATCCATCTCTCCGAGCGACTTTGCCTCGCAGGCTGAAGGACTCTACACCATATGTTAGTGAGGCGATAAAGATGATTGACAATAAGAAGTAGTCGAAAGATACTCAAGGAAACAGCGTGACCGACGATTCGAACGCAATGGAGTGGCCTAAATGAATGAGGACCGGTTTAAACGAGCGGAAGAACTCGCGTCAAGACCATACCAAATAGAATTGCAGGCGCATAAAACTCCGGACGGCCAAACATATTTTTTCGGAAGAGTTCCGGAATTGTCTGGCTGCGTTTCCGACGGGGATACCGAGCAAGAAGCCAAGGCGAATGTTAGGTCGGCGATGATCGACTTCATATACTTCTTGCTTGAAGATGGACTGGCTATTCCGGAGCCAAGAAACTTTGACCGTTTTACCACCATAGACATGACAGATATCCAAGACGAAAGTGTAAAGAAAACAACATTGGCATATAAAAGTTTATCCATTGGCCGAGGTTACAGCATTCGAGGCGCTACCGCGAGCCAAAACGAACGGCGCGTGTACGTTGCATAGCTAGCCCTCACCCCACCAACACCCACAGCGCCTCAAAGAAAAAACCGCCATCCTCCTGCTGCGCCGCATCCAGCGCAACCTCCACGCCCTCGCCCTGACGGCATAACTCCACCACCGTCCCGTAAGCGCCGCTCGGCAAGAGCGCCTGCTCTAACGCAAAGGCGACGCCATCCGCCTGGACAATGACGTGCATACCCGGCAGCAACAACTCGCCGGCGACCGGCAGGCTGTGCAGCTGCGAGTCAAATTCTGAAGGTCGAATGGCAAGAATATCCACAAGTTTCGTCTCTCACTCCCGTCCAACTAACCTAACACATCAGTCCCTAAGTCAACAGCATCTTCGCGGCATTGATGCGCGCTTGACGATTTCGGCTCCATATCAACCACTCATGAGAAAGGATTACCATGTACACCATTGCCACCTTGGACGACCTGCGGCGTCATCTGGGTTTGTCGGCGACAGATACCGATGACGATCTAAACTTGCTGCACAGCCTGCAGCATGCAAGCCACCTCATCGAGTCCCTGACGCAGCGCCGCTACTGTCTCTCACTGCAGACGCGCGCGATTCTCGTGGACCAGGTCGATCCGCGCCAGTTGATTCTGCCGGCAGATCTGCTCGAATTGCGGATGATCAGCGATGCCGGCGGTCCGCTTGACCTGAAGAACGTACAGCTACTGCCAACTGACAGGGATGAGCCAGCGAGCATTCTGCAGTTACTGAACGGCGCGTCTTTTCAACTCGACACTGGCGCGGCGCTCGAAGTCACGATTGATGGCGTCTGGGGCTGGCATGACCGCTGGACACAAGCCTGGCGTGATAGCGGCGACACGCTCAGCGCGGGCCAGCTGGACGAGGCCGAGACGACTCTCAGCGTGCATGACAGCGCCGGCAACGACGAGGCTGGTTTCAGCACGCGTTTCCAAGTCGGACATCTTCTGCGCATCGAGGACGAAGTTCTGCGCCTGACGGCAATCGATCGCGCGAACCATCGCTTGACGGTGATGCGCGGCGTTCAAGGCACGGCGGCGACAGCGCATCGGAGCGGCGCCAAAATTGAGACCTACACACCGGCTCTGGCGATTCGCGATCTGACTCTTCGTTACGCCGAACTGATGCTCAAGACTAGCGGCTTGCTCAACGACACGGCGTCGCCCCTGCTGGAACGGATGCGCCGCTTGACAGCCTGAGCCGATTGAATCTGGCTAGGCGCGCGGCTATGAGATAAGGTTGCCGCTCGTACTGTACACCCGGCCGAGGTCCGCCATGGTACGCCAACTCACACGAATGGTCGCCTTGCGCTATCGCGATTTCCGCTTCCTCTGGTTTGGCGAAATGGTATCTACCACCGGCTCGCAGATGCAGCTTTTCGCCATCAACTGGCATGTTTTCGAACTGCTGCGCGGGCAGACCTTTACAGTCAACATCCTTGGCAACCTGGTCGAAATGGGCTCCGAGGCCTTTGGCTTGGGCATGCTCGGTTTGGTGCGCGTGATCCCCATCGTCATGTTCGCCCTGATTGGCGGAATCCTGGCGGACGCCATGGATCGCCGGCGCGTGATGCTCTGGACACGTGTGGTCTCGGCTTTGATCGCGGCTGTTCTGACGTACTTGACCCTGACCGACCAAATCGATGTCAAGTCCATCTACCTCCTCACAGCGATGGGCGCAGCAGCCACCGCTCTGGATAGCCCGGCGCGTCAGTCCATCGTGGCGAACCTGGTCAAACCGCGCCATCTGACTAATGCCATCAGCCTGAACACACTAATCTTTCAGATCGCCACGATTTGCGGTCCGGCGGTGGCCGGCTTGCTGGTGGCGAAATTTGATATCGGTCTGGTGTATGGCATCAATACCGCGACCTTCTTCGTCGCCATAGGCGCCATTTGGCTGATCCGTCATCGGGGCAAGATTACCTACGGCGCGGGCATCGGCTGGCGCGCGCTGATCGACGGCTTCCGCTTTACCTTTGGCACACGCATTATCATGGGCACGATGCTGCTGGATTTCTTCGCCACGCTTTTCTCTTCCGCGCGCACGATGCTGCCGATAGTGGCGGGCGATGTCCTGGGTGTCGGCGCAGTCGGCTATGGGATACTGGCGACAGCGCAACCGATCGGCGCCTTGCTGGTCGGGCTGATTCTGTCACTTCGCTCCCAAATGACGCGACAGGGCATCATACTGCTGGTCTCGGTTGCCGTTTACGGCTTGGCGACCGCCATCTTCGGTATTTCAACCAGCTTCGCGCTGTCCTATTTCATGTTCGCCTTGACCGGCGCCGGCGACACCGTTTCGATGGTGATTCGCGGCACACTGCGCCAACTGATGACGCCGGATGAACTGCGCGGTCGGATGGTCTCGGTCAACATGATGTTCTTCATGGGCGGGCCGCAATTGGGCGAATTGGAAGCCGGTTTGGTCGCATCGATTTTCGGCGCGCCCTTCGCCATATTCAGCGGCGGGTTGGCGACCGTGCTGCTGACGGCCTGGGTGGCCTGGCGCTATCCGTCCATTAGACGTTACAACAACGCCGATGACCTAAAGCGCATACGCGCCGCCTAGCCTACGGAGATGAAGACATGGCGAAGAAGAAGCGCGGCTTGAAGCCACATAGCGCCGAACAACAGAAACAGTACGAACGCGAGGCGCGCCTGCAGTACGGTCCCTCAGAAGTCAACGCCACTATTCAGCGCTGGAACGACTACAGCAAAGAGCAGCAAGACGCCATCATCGCCCAGGGCGACCAGATTTACCGGGACCTGGCCGATGCGATGGAAGCGGGCAAAAAAGCCGGCGACACCGCAGTGACAGCTATCCTCGATCGCTGGCAGGCGCACCTGCGCTATTTCTACGAACCGAGCCTGGACCGCCTGCGTGGCTTGGGACAACTCTACAATTCCAGCCCGGATTTCATCGCCAACTTCCAAAATATCCATCAAAATCTGCCCGCCTACCTTGAGCAAGTTATCGAAGCCTATATCGATGAGCTGGAGACGGCCGAACTGGAGCGCATGCTGGCGGAAGACGAAGAGATGCTGCAGCGCCGCAATAACCTGTCGCTCTGACGTCTTTCCGCCATCAGCATCAACCGCATTCAATACGAATCCTGCAATCCCGCAATCAGCTCTCGCTTACGGCGCGTCCGCAGCCTGATGATCCCTTGGTGGGATCCGCTGGCTGGTTTCGCCTACCTCAATTCTGACGTGTGCATTTCCTGAAATAGCATCAACCTAAACCCAGAGAAAGGAGAAGCCGATGGCGACATTTCGCGCGGCTCTTACCCAATTGTCCATCATCAACGTGACCGGTGTGCGTAACAACTACGATCTCGACGAATTACCCAATGCGCTGCAGCGGGCGCAACTGCCGGCGCTGCTGGTCATGCCCATTGAACATGAACGGAATCAGCTGTTCCGCCAAAGCGAGGACAGCCTGCAAACTGCTGTCTTCAGCGGCAGCGCCAAGACAATCACCTACACCCTGACCCACCTGCTCTTGAGCGCGCCGACAGAAGCCGGGCTCGGTATCCGCAGCCACCTGCCGCTGCTTTCGCCGCCGATGTCACCTTGGGCGATGCCCTGCTGGTACCGGCCCGCGTAAGCGTCGAGCCGGGGATTTTCCCCTACGGCGACGGTGAGTTTTACGGTTGCGCCTTTCGCCATATCTGGCTGCTGGAAACCTAGGAGGCGCTCCCATGTCAATTCAATACAGCATCGCCATAGATCGCAACCAAGACGGCAATTTCGCCGACGAAATCAGCGGCCAGGTCCTTGAGATGCGTTGGCGGCTGGGCATGCAGAAGGCGTACGACAGCATGGCGGAGAAGAGCTGGGCGCGCATCACCCTGCGCAACCCTGGCGGCGCGCTGTCGCCCGAGCGTAATCCCCTAACAGCCGGGACCAGCGTACGCATTCAAAGCACAGACGGCGGGCAAAAGCGGACGCATTTCACCGGCGCCATCAGCCGCGTTGAGCCTGACACAGGCGCATGGAGCCGCAAGTCAGCGGTCATACACTTGCAAGATATTCAGGCCTGGCTCGAGAGCAGCCCGGCGCGTTTGCCGCCGCAAGTCGATGTCACCGCCGATCAAGTGATACGAGCCTTGCTGGCGCAGGCGACCATACGCCCTGCCGTCATCGCCGGCTTCTGCCTGATTGATGTCGCCGGATTCAACCTGGTCGACAGCGCGCGCATCTTCCCACCGCAGCGGCCACCGCAGACCCTCGAAAGCGGCAAGACCCGTTTCGCCTATGTCGGCGACTGGTGGCGGGACTCCACCTCAATTCGCGCGGCAATCGGCGACATAGTGGCCAGCGAACGCGGCCGCTTCTACGTCAATCGCGACGGCGAGCTGGCCTTCCTCAATCGGCACTACACGCTAGTGCAGGACGCCCTGTCGGCGCAATTCGACGACAATATGAGCGGCATGGCCTACAGCTACGGCGATCAACGGTTGAACCGGCTCTCACTGCTGATGCGGCCGCGCGAAATCGGCGCGCGCGATACTCTGCTCTGGCAATTGCAGGGGACCATGCGCATCGAGCCGCGCTCCGAGTTCGAAATGACATTGCGGCTGGTCGATGAACGGGGCGAGCCCATTGGCTTGCTGGCTGTCGATAGGCTGGTCAGCCACTTTCAGGAGACGCCAGATGCCGGCGCTGATATGATAACGACCGACGTCTCAGCCCAAATCGCGCAAGCCGGCGCGACATCGGCAGTGGTTTACATCAGAAATCATCGGCGTAGTCCCGTATATCTGACGCTGCTTCGGCTCCACGGCCAACCGCTTTACCGCCGCGATCCGCTGGAAATCGTCGAAGAAGATGGCGAGGGCATTTACCGCTACGGGCTTAAGCAGCAGTCAATGGAATTGCCTGCCCTTTCCGACATTGCGACAGCGCAGGCTTTCGCCGCCTATGAAGTAGCGCGGCGCAAACATCCGCGCGGAACGGTCAACTCGCTGCGAGTCAATGCGCGCGAACACCCGGCAGCCGCACTGAGCGCAAGCCTCTTCGACCGCATCCGCATCAGCGAGACACAGACCGGGCATCAAGCGCGCGACTACTTCATCATCGGCGAGGAGCATCATGTTAGCGCCGGCGGGCGAAATCATGAGGTGACATGGACACTGGAACCGGCCGATTCCACGCGCTTCGTCATCGTCGATGACAGCCTGATCGGCGACAGCGATGAAGTGCTTGCGCCGTATTAGGCTTACACAATCGCGGAAGCCGCGCCGAGACACAACATTCCCGCAAGCCTACGCGGCTGCCCTGTTGTGGCGAAACTTCCGTTCCATTATAAGATAGATGGCAGGCGCTGAATTAAGACGGCCAATTGATAGCGCAGGGTGGAACGAAGGTGGACGAAGATAGAATGAGGATGAAACAAGGATGGACACAGTATGAAAAATAGTGCCTCATGCTGCGCTTCATCCGCTCACTGATACTGGGATTGCTGATCGGCGCACTGGTCGGGCTTTACTTCGGCTGGATTCAGTTCCCCGGCGATGCGCGCAGCAGCAGCCTGAGCGACCTGGCGCGGCGCTACCGCGACGAATACAGCGTCATGGTTGCCGCCGGTTACGCCGCCGACGCTGACGTGGCGGGCGCTGTCGAACGCCTCAGCCGCCTCGGCATCGAAGACGCGCCGACATATTTTCGCGAAACAACCGAGCGAATCATCAACACCTCGTCGCGCGATCTCGAAGACATTGGGCTGCTGGCTCGTCTGGCGGATGGACTCGGACAGCTGACCATGACCATACAGCCCTTCCTTGATGTCAACGGGGAGCGGGCATGAGACAGCAGGACCTGCGACCACAGCCGGATGCGGCGGCGTCCAAACATGACCCCGGCTACCTGTCCTATGGGGTCTTTGCGCTCGGCCTTATCGTTGGGCTCTCGCTCGGCATCGCTTTCACCAGGATTCGCGGTCCATGGCAGGGCGGCAACACCGAGCCCTGGCAGCTGCGCGCGGATGATCGCAACCACTACATGATGGCGATCGCGCTGGAATATGAGCACAATGGCGATACGTCAATGGCGCTAAACAAACTGATTGCCTTGCGTCCGTATGCCGACCCGCTGCAAGCCCTGGCAGAAGCCGCCTGCGCGCTTGGCAGCCGCGGCTATCTGGGCAGCGATAGCGGCATCCAGGCGATACGCAGCGCCCTTAGGCTTTACTCCGCGCAAGGGCGGGACGGTTGCGCCAAACAGCTGCTGCCGCCGGAAGAAACTCAAAACGCGCCCGCAATAAAAGTTGCGCAGTCAGCAGCCGAACTTCGACCCACAGCGCTGCCGACCAAACGACCGCTTCAAGACGTCACGCTGGCGACGCCGACCCCGCGCAATGTTTCAAGGCGGCCGGCGCAGCGCAACTTTGAACTGCTCTCCCTGCGTTCCTTCTGCGACCTGGCTAGTCCCGCCTTGATCGAAGTTTATGTGGTCGATTACCTGGGCCGCGGGATACCCGGCCAGCGCATCAGAGTGCGCGCTGGCGATCAGGAGGACATCTTCCTCAGCGGTCTCAAAACCGAGCGCGGCGATGCCTACGCCGATTTCCAGATGCAAGAGGATATTGACTACGCTATTGATATGGACGGCGCTGCCGATGCGCTGGGTACGAGTCTGAGCACGGGCGCCTGCTATAGCGAGAATCGTCGCTCGCTCAAGTCATATCGCGTGACATTCGTCGAGCGCTAAGAGATTGCATCGTCTCGCAATATCAATGTTTCCCTGCGCTTCATCAGCGAAAGGCAGCTCAAGCGCGACGCAACCCCGCCCGGCTCTTCGCGTATAAGAATCAGCAAATATACGTGGGAAAGGCGCCAGGCAAACAGTCATGGACGTGCAAGAAAAAGCATCGCAGGTAGGGACCGGCGTATTCTTCGTTGGCTTGGGTTTCTTATTCATCACGGGCTGGTGGTGGCCCGGCATCATGTTCGTCACCGCGGCATCTATCCTCGCGCGGACGATGGCGGAGGACCAACCTTGGCAAACAGCGACCGGCGCATTCTGGCTGATAGGCATTGGTTTGTTCTTCAGCATTCCGGGTTTGATCGGCGATATCGCCGGCGCCTTCTGGCAAGTATTCCCGCTAGTCCTGATCGGCATCGGCTTGTTCATGCTCTTCGGCGGCAAGTACCGCCCCAAGGTCAGCGGCAAGCGCAAGAACGACGACGAAATCCATCACGTTTAGGTCACGCAGCCGTATTGACAATCGACCCGCCGGGCTTATACTCATGCCTGTGGCGGGATGGTGGAATGGCAGACACGGGTGCCTTAAAAGCACCTGCCCGCAAGGGCGTGAGGGTTCGAACCCCTCTCCCGCTACTTGATCCCAACGCCTAAACACTAGTCAACCTGGCGGCAGCGCTGTATAAGCGTTAGCGATTTATCCTCCTGTGTTACTTCATTCCTTGGATGGACAGATTCGTTATCGGTTGCAGCTATAACGCCACATGATATAATCGCAGCCTCGAATCCAAAGCATAATCGCAATGGCGGAATGACCGTTGGCATACGTCGTCCAAGCGCCTCTTTTTGGCACGGTAACAGCACACATCGGCGTACCAAAGTTTGAGTATTATGAGATTTTGGAATACTATAGCAGTAGGCCGAAGATAGGAAAAACTATCTGGGGCGCTGGTGAAGCACGTCAACATGAGGTTTTGGGATTCTGCATAATATCGTATTATTCTAGCGAGTATGATTTGGTTTTATTGATCGACATCTATACTGGGAATTGCCCTGATGACTGGCATTATTCGGAAAAGGACGTCTTCAAGCGGATAATAAGAAAATTCAAGTCTATCCGGAAGGGAAAGACAAAATGACCATCAAAGCCAACAAGGACCTGAATCGCAAGAAAGTGTTCCACAATACTGAAGAACTGTATAAGAATCCCAAAAACTACAATTTGTATGTATCCAAGAAAGACAATCCGAAACTCAATCGAAAGATCAAGAGCGGCAAGGTTGAATTAACGCTACAGGATATATTTGACAAAGGCGAAGACTTGAATGCCAAGTCAAGTTAGCCGACAGTACGCGCCTAGACTTCACGAGACGCTAGCTAGACTTTTCGAAGATACGTCGCGCAGAAATGGTGAACTGCCAGCAAGCGAGACTCTATAAGACAGTGAGCTAGTTCCTGGCGTTTTAGCGCGCCAATTGCAGATTGTGCAAATTGGCGTACACGCCATCAATTTCCAGCAGTTCCTCATGTGTGCCCTGCTCACAGATCCCGCTATTTGTAAGCACCAGAATGCGATCGGCCTTGCGGATCGTCGACAGACGATGGGCGATAACCAGCGTCGTGCGATTCTCTATCAGGCGCTCCAACGACTGCTGCACCACCCGTTCGCTCTCATTGTCGAGCGCGCTAGTCGCTTCATCGAGGATGATCAGCGGCGGGTCCTTGAGGAAGAGACGGGCGATACTGAGGCGTTGCCGCTGACCGGCCGACAGCTTGATGCCGCGCTGGCCGATTTCAGTGTCGTAGCCCTGCGGCAGCGCAATGATAAACTCGTGCGCATTGGCCTTCCTGGCCGCCGTGACGACCTCCGCCCGACTCGCATTCGGCTTGCCATAGCAAATATTCTCGGCCACGGTCGCGCCAAAGAGATAAACATCCTGATCGACTGTGCCGATGCTGCGGCGCAAGGCGGCCAGGTCGAACTCCCGGATATCGACGCCATCGAGACAGATCTGCCCGCCGTTTACATCGTAGAAGCGTGGAATCAAAGCGCCCAAGGTCGTCTTGCCCACGCCTGACGCGCCGACCAACGCCACATATTCGCCGATAGCGATACGCAGTGACAGATCACGAAAGACTGTGCCGAATTCGCTTTTGTAAGCGAAGGTGACATTCCGCAATTCCAATTCGCCCTGTACTTGCGCCGGCGCCAAAGCTGAACGCTGCTCCTGTATCGCAGGCGGCAACTCGATCATGTCCATGAAGCGATGAAAGCCGGTGATGCCCTCCTGATACCAGCGGGCGAAATTCACCAGACGTCGAATCGGCTCGATCAGGATGCCGACATAAAGCACAAAAGTGATCAGATCCGGCAGGTCCAATGAGACGTTGACGATGGCGATGGCGCCGAAGACGACGACTACGAGGGTCATCAATTGCGTAAAGGCTTCCATGCCGCCATAGAAGAACCCTTCGCTTCTGTATTCGAGGCGCCGGCTATCGACGAAGCGCTGATTCGCCACATCGAATTTCGCTTGCTCCAGCGGCTCATTGGCGAAGGACTGCACCACGCGTATGCCCGCCAGCGAATCTTCAATCTGCGCATTGACATCAGCCACGCGCTCTTTGCTCAGGCGCAGCGCGCGATTCATCTTGCGATTGAAATGCAGCGAATAGATGAACATTAGCGGCAGGAAGGCGCAGACGATCAGGCTAAGCGCCGGATTGATGCTGAGCGTGATCAGGAATACGCCGACAAATTTTGCGATGCCCAGGAACAGGTCTTCCGGCCCATGATGCGCTAGCTCCGAGATCGCAAAGAGGTCGTTGGTGACGCGTGACATCAAGCTGCCGGTCTTCTGATCGTCATAGAAGCTGAATGATAGCTTTTGAAAATGCGCGAAGAGCTCCCGCCGCATATCTCGTTCCATCTTTGCGCCCATCATGTGGCCCTGATAATCGACAAACAAGTTGCAGAGTGTGTGCGCCGCCACCAGCGCCAGCATGATCAACGCCATCACGCCAATATCGCGCATCTGGTTCGCAGTGCCGGGGTCCAAGAGATTCTGCGTGATGTGGCGGACGCATAGCGGCAATATCAAAGTGATTGCCGAGACGACAAAGGCGCAGGCAAGGTCAAGCGCCAGCGTGCCGATGTAGGGGCGGTAAAACGATAGAAACTTGAAAGCGCGCGTCCTCAATAGTTCGCTCCTCGGCTTGACGCCATTTTCACCCGCCGATTATAGCAGCAGTCGATATGAGAAGTCGCTCTAGACGCCTTCGCACATTTGTGCTAAACTCGTTATTTATAGTAACTTTCTTATGACATGCCAACCTAACGGAGCCGACGATGAGATTCCGACTTATCTTTGTGTCAATAGCGACAGTGTGTCTCGCCGGCTGCAGCGCAATTGCCGCTGAAATGAGCCGCGACATGGCGCCGCAGATCAGCACTGATGTGATGGTACAGCTGGGCACCGAAATGACGCCGCAAGTCAGCACCGAAGTCGCTGTGCAACTAGCGACCGCATTAGCCGACGTTTCAGCAACGCCGATAACGCCATCTAAACTTCCTACTGAAGCGGCGGATGCTGAATACGATTGCCAGCCCAAAACCTGCGGCAATATGGCATCTTGCGAAGAAGCGGTATACAAGCTCTATGTTTGTGAGCACAGCCAGCGTGATGCCGACAACAACGGCGTTCCTTGCGAATCACTCTGCCGAGGCACTGATGTCCCCGCGATCGCCGCAAGTTTCGCCGGCGTCATGCTAACATCGCCTCCCGGCGCTGAAGAAGTTGGACCTGTGACGCGGATTGTTGACGGCGACACCATTGATGTCCTGCTCGACGGCAAGAACACAAGGATTCGTTACCTGCAAATGAATACGCCTGAGCGTGACGAGCCCTGTTACAGCCAGGCGAACGAGGCGAACAGGAAGCTGGTCGAAGGCAAGACAGTTCGGCTGGTAGCCGACAAGGAGCTGGTCGACATATACGATCGCCTGCTGCGCTTCATCTATGTCGATGATGTCCTGGTCAACCGAGTCCTGGTCGAGCAAGGCTTCGCTGAAGTTGTGCTCTATCCGCCAAACGATGCCCACTATGACGAATTTGTCCAACTGGAAGCCGAGGCAACGGCGGACGGACTGGGCTGCCACCCAACCGGCGTCTTCGACGATGGCTCGACCACGCGTTAGGCATAGGCGCGGGAACTGCAATTCAGCGCGGATTTATGCTAGAGTTGACCCACAAGTCGTCGAACAGCGAGTACTCAAACGGGCGCCATGACCGTCAAGCGATTGATGTATTACCCCCAGGACGAGGCCCTGCTGCGGCAGATCAGCAAGCCCGTGGCGAACTTGAAGAACAAGCGACTCAAGCGCCTGATTCAAGACCTCAAGGACACCCTCGAATCGCTGCCCGGCGCCGCCATCGCTGCACCGCAAATCGGCGAACTGAAACGCGCTACCGTTGTGAAGTTCGGCCAAAACGACGACGCTGAAGAAGAGCCAATGCTGACCTTGGTCAACCCCGTGATCATCGAAGCCGGCGAGCCGCAATCTGGCTATGACGGCTGCTTGAGCATTCCCTACATCTACACCTGGGATACACCCCGACCGAGCTGGATTCGCTTCCGCGCATTGGGCGAAGACGGCGCGCAAATCGTCCGGCGCGTTCATGGCATGGATGCCCGCGTATTGCATCATGAGATAGATCACCTGGACGGCGTCTTGTTCCTTGACCGCCTCATCGACCCGGATGAGCTTTATACACCGGTACCGGGCGAGAATGAAAAGACGAAAATGGTCCGCCTGATCGATCTGCCAAAGCTAAGCTGATGCCCGAGCCGCAGATGTCCAAAGCGATGCTTCAGAAGCGCTTGCGCACGCTGACTACCATGCAACTGCCGCATTAGGAGATGGGCAAGTGGGCGGTGCAGTATCTGATCGAGAATCAGGGACGTACGATGGCGCCTGTGCAGATGGCGCTGCCTTGCCCGCTGGTGGCGCGGGAGTCGGTGTAAGTCGAACAATCAAGTGGAGATAAGGTTGGCCTACTCCCCCTCAACAATCCCACGCGCCAACTTCAACAGCTCCTCCCGCCGGCCCTCATCCACATCCCGGCTCGCAAAATAGCGCTCCAGCATCTCCAAGGGCGTCATGCCCTCAGGATTCGCGCCCAGACGCGTCCTCGCTCGCCGATCTACATCCTTGCGCAGCCCGGCGATATGGAAGACGCCCGCTCGCCTAAGCTCGTCGACAATGAGCTTGTCATTGAGCAGCGTCTCGCTCTCCGGCGTCAGCTTAATCACCAGCCGAACCACCGCGCCCTGCAATTCGTGGCTTTTCAGCGCCGCCAGCGCCTCGCCGGTCGGATTCTCGATCGCGCGGCAATCGACCGCAAGCGTAAGCAGCTTGCGCGCCGCCAGCTCGACAAAGCGCCAGCTCGTCGCCCCTCGCGCCAACTCCACCCAGCAGAACCCCTTGACATCGTGCTCCTCGCCGAAGTCGACGCGCTCCAGGCTGCCGCTATAGACGACCGGCGGCATATCCACCTGCCCCTCGGTTAAATCCTGATGCCGGTGGATATGCCCGAGAGCGACATAATCCCAGCCTCCGTCCGCCAACACATCCAGCTCGAGCACAACATCCCGCCCCAGCATTACGCTCCTTTCACTGCCCCATATAGCGCCGCTCACGCTGAAATGCCCGCAGAGCAAGCGCGGCGTATCAGCCTTCGCAAGCGCACCAGCTCGCTCTCCGAGTTCCTCTAGCCGCTCATGCGCGATGCGCCGCAGCTCAGCGTCTTGATCGGCAATGGTCATGCCACGCGCCGCGCCATCCGCCAGCAGGCGCGCGCGCGCGGGATAGGGCGCCGTGGCGAGGAGAACATCGCCCCGCTTGGTGGCGATTCGCCGCAGGTCATAATCTTGCGCCACCCATACATTTGGAACGTCGAGCGTTTCGTAAATCTCGATAGTGGTGGCTTTGGCGGCATTGGCCGGCAGGTCATGATTGCCCACCAGCAAAACCGTCGGCGCCAGCTGTGACAGTTGCTGAATACGCCGGGCGAATTCGCGCTGAAAGGTCTGATTGGGACTGCGGCTGCGGAAGGCATCGCCAGCGAAGATCACCAGATCGACATCGCCGTCGCGGGCGAAAGCGATCATTTCATCCATCCGCTCCAGGAAATCAGCGACGCGGCTGCTGACGCCGGTCGCGGGGTCAGCTTTCCCGTAATTCGCCATGCCGATATGTACATCAGCAAAGTGCAGGACGCGGATCGGCCGGCTCATGGCTTCGTTCGCGGAGCCTTCACTCGCCGGCGCGGTGATCTTCATCGCCGCTTCCGACCGGCTCATTCGTAGTGGTCACACTCGTCCATTGCGGATAGTCGCCCCGCAAATGCCCGAAGATCGGCCGCTCATTGCGCAATATATCCACGAACGCATGAATGTCGCTGATCATCATGAAAATCGCGCCGCGGCGGTTGGCGATGTCCACCTGTGGATCGGGCACCTCACTATCCGGCGACAAGAAATAGACATCAAGTCGATAGCTGTCCTTTTCGTCCTGTCTCACTCCAGTGCAACGTACGAGACCGCGGATTCGCGCCGCTACGCCGCCGAAATCTCGTTCCTCCAGCTGCCGCCAGATGACCATGTAGTTCTTTATCTCAAATACAACCACGCGCTGATCGGACATCGTTCGACCGCCTTCCAATGCTTTCAAGTGACCGCAACAGCCAGGACCTGCGCGCGCGCCGCGCCGGGTAAGCCTCACAGTCAACGACTTCAATTATAGCTACTTCGTCAATACTGCGACATTGGCAGGAAAGGAAGTGCCGGAGATTTGATCCCCGGCACATTTAAGGGTTGTCTGTACTAAATCGATAACCGATATGATTCGTATTCGTCAGCTTTGATGGTGTTCCTCAAGTAGAAAACGTATACCAGACAATTGCACAAACGCACAGCAAGAGCATGAATCGGACATAGTAGATCTGCATTGGCAGCCCCGTCCTTTCTCTTGGTAAGCACGTCTCATATGTTACTAATCACGTGACGATCTACCTGTACGCCGTGCCGACGCCAATCCTACGCCTTCACTACGCGCATCATCGGCTGCCGAACAGGTGCATCTTGTCAGTCCCATGATGGCGCACTAGAATCGCTTTGATGACGACGCTACTGCTATCGCTCTACGCTCTCTGCGCGCTTTTGCTCGGCTTGTATACGGCAGGACAGGCCATTCTGCTTTGGCAGTATTGGCGTACGCGCCATGCAGCGCCCGTAGCCCCGCCTCTGACCGAACTGCCGACGGTCGCGGTGCAGCTCCCGCTCTATAACGAGGCTAATGTCGCCGGCCGACTGCTCGATGCGGTGGCAGCCCTTGATTACCCTCGCGACAAACTTCTTATCCAGGTGCTCGATGATTCTACTGACGCGACCGTTCCATTGGTTGCCCGCAAGCTCGCGCAGTTGGAAAGCTGTGGCTTTGAAGTCCAGCACATCCGCCGGGCTCAGCGCGACGGGTTCAAGGCCGGCGCCCTGGCAGCTGGCACGGCGAAATGCGATAGCGAAGTCATCGCGATCTTTGATGCCGACTTCGTCCCGCCGCCCGATTTCCTGGGCCGGACCCTGCCCCACCTTATGGCGCAGCCCGATATAGGCATCGTTCAAAGCCGCTGGGGACATCTCAACGCCGGCGAAAACAGCCTAACCAGCGCCCAAATGCTCTCGATTGATACGCACTTTGTCATCGAGCAAGCGGCGCGGAATCGCAGCGGATGGCTGATTCCCTTCAATGGTACTGGCGGTGTCTGGCGGCGCAGCTGCATTGAAGCGGCCGGTGGCTGGTCCGCCGACACGCTAACTGAAGACCTCGACCTGAGCTATCGCGCGCAAATGACGGGCTGGCGTTCGCTCTTTCTGCCCGAAGTAGAGGTGCCCGGCGAGATCCCGCCGCAGTTGGCCGCCTATAAGCAGCAGCAAGCGCGCTGGGCGACTGGCAATACACAATGTCTGCTCAAGCTGGCGCCGCAAATCATCGCCGCCAAACTTAGCGCCACTCAGAAGATCATGGCCATTCAGCATCTCTGCCAATATTTGCCCCAGCCATTGATGCTGCTGATGCTCTTGCTGACGCCGCCCCTGCTCTATTCAAGCGCGCTGACCGGTCTGCCGCTGGCGCCGCTCGGATTGCTCGGCTTGGCGCCACCTCTTATGTATATCGCCAGTCAAATGCGCTTGCATCGCAACTGGCTGCCCCGGCTTACCGCCTTCCCCGCCCTGCTCTTCATCGGCACCGGCATGTCGCTCGGCAACAGCCTGGCCGTTTTGACGGCTCTGCTGGGTGTCAAGACCAGCTTCCGGCGAACACCGAAATTCAGACAAGGCTGGACGCGCAGCAACTACGCGCTCACCGCCGATGTGACCGTCTGGCTCGAATTCGCCTTGATGCTCTACGCGCTGTGGGCAGCTCGGCTGGCTTGGGACATGCAACCGGAACTTTTCCCCTACCTTCTGATTTACGCGCTTTCTTTCGCCACAGTCGTCGGCTGGAGTCTACGCGACAACCTTGTCGTCTGGCGAGCGAGAGTGAAAGCCGGCAAGCCGGGTGAGACGACTCTACTTCGTTGGAAGTCTCTGCTCTGAGCCGCCGAGACCAACGACCGCCGCGCGCGCTTCTGCTGACCCAAATGTGCCACGACCATCGTATCGCCACTCGATGGGATCGACCAACTCCATCTCGTCGAGCGTGACCAGTTCAAATCCTCTCGCCTGCAGACCATCAATTATGGCTGGCAGCGCCTGGATCATGGGCAACGGCCGCGCCAGGCGCAAGGCGTCATCGTCAGATTCCGATCCATCGTGCAAGTCAATGATTGAGCCGCCAGCCAAAGACGGATGATTGAGCGTCGCGTCTACGATTGATTGGGGATCCGACTTATTGTAGTCGGCCGGATTGACATCGGCGTCAACGATCTTCATCTCCGCCGACAGCGCCACCGGTGAAAAGAGGCAGGTGAAAAAGTTGAAATAGTGCGCGCGCAGAAAGCGGGTGGGACGACCGAGCAAGTTTCCGATCACCGCTTCCGCCCGGTCGAAGTCGCCCAAATGCGTCTGATGCAGGTGGCTGTGATTGCCCACCGCATGCCCGCTTGCGACAATCCGCTCGAAGGCCTGCGGAAAGCGCTCCACCCACTTGCCCATCACAAAAAATGTCCCGCGTGCGCCCCGGCTGTTTAGAATCTCAATGATCTGGTCAGTTCGAGGCGGATTCGGACCATCGTCAAAGGTCAGCGCCACCTTCATTTGATCGCGCCGACCATGCCTGTAGTATCTGAGCGGCATCTATCTTGCCTTCCTGCTTGAGCCTTTACTGTCGCAGCGCAATCGGAAATCCTCGCCAAGCGCCGCATTAGCCTTCAATCGAATGTGAAACAGTGTCGGCATCGCCGCCGAGCACCTCGACCACACCACGCCACGCGTCGGCATCAGCATCCCATGCCTGCGTATAAACACCCCATGCCCGTCCATTAGACCAGAACGTCTTGAATGACTCGTCCTTTGACAAGAGCGTCGCTACCGGCGCAAAACTGATTTCGCCCTTGACCGGATCCACATGCGCGCCACTAAGCGCCAACAGCAGCGCCCAGCTCGACATGCTGCGCGCATAGTGGTTGCCGCATTCCACCTCATTCCAGGGGTTGCGCCTTATGCCATCGTGGCGCTCGCGAACAGCGCCTACCAGCTTCAGCCCTTCATCGACCCAGCCTTCAAAAATGAGATGCGCCGCCACCTGATACTCTATGCCGGTCCAAACTTCATCGGCATAAGGAAATGGAAGACTCGGCCGCCCGCCATCGGGCCAGGTGCATAGCAGCAGACCGGCCTCATCATTGAGGGCGTAGACCCGCTGGGGATTGGCGTGCTCGCTAAAATCTTGCTTGAAGTTGTGATCGAAGATCGACTTGAGCGTTTGACTGATGTGATCGGCCGGCAGCAAGTTGCCCAAGCCCAGAATACGCGCATGCAGCTCGCCCAGCAACTGGTCGGACAGGCAGCCGACGCCATGCTGATATTTGTGGGCGTTCACATCAGCTAGCCTCTGCACATAATATTCGCCGTTCCAGAGCATGGCGTCCAGGTTGGCGCTGCCAGCCTGATAAGCCTGGCGGCAGCGGCGGCTCAAGTCCGCCTCGTCCATGATCAGCGCCATCTCCTCAACCGCGCGCAAAGCCGCCAGATAATAAATCCCGCATAGCGGATTGGGCCCATGGAATTCGATGTCGTATGTATTATGCTGAACGCCATCGAGCACATGATCGCCGTCTTTGTCCCAATAGGCGCTGGCGAAGCCGATCGCCCGCTTGACGCCATCCCAGATCTCCGCCAGAAACTCCCGGTCGCCGCTGAGCTGCCACTCGCGATAGGCGCGCAAGATCGAGCCCATCTGCCCATCGACCGCCGCGTCTGTCCTGCCAGCCCAGACGAAATCGTCATGGAAGGTGCCGAACGAACGAAAGCGCATGAAACCATCGTCGCCCGTCTCTACATTGAATTCGATGCGCCGCATCTCGCGTTCGAGCGAGGGGAAGAGATAGGCCATGGTAAAGGCATAACTCCAGACATGGGTACAGCTGCCGGGGCAACAGCCGGCGTCGTCAAAACAGCCTTCCCAGCCATAAAAGCGTCCATCTTCCAGCCAGAAACAAGTCGTGCTGCGCAATGGCACGATATTGGCGGAGATGGCATCCAGCACGGCTGCCGGCAATGTGCTGCTGAACAAGGCATCGTGGAAGCGGCGCGTCTCGTTCTCAAGCCGCTCCAAATCCCGGCAAACGTATGCCGCCACATCCCAGGCATCGTCGAAGCGGGTGGCATAGTGGTTGCGTATGCTGCCGACCGCCTGCTCGTCAACACCGAGCATATGCGCCTGTCGCAAGTCCCAGGTTTTCGGCCGGTTGGGGAAATTCCAGGTCAAGACGAAACGAAACTGTCGGCTTTCTCCCGGCGCCAGCCGATCCACCAATCCCAGTGATCCAGTCGCCAGTCGTTCACCTGCCGCGTCATCATCGGCATCATTCAAACGACCATCGGCCAGCAAATCATCCCAGAACTCGTGCAGATAATCCCACCATTCGCCGCGCATCCAGGTACGCTTGAAAGTCACATTTTCATGGTCGGTGACCAGCGAAACACTGCCAAAGCGATGATCGCTCGCCTCTATCTGACCGTCAGTCAAATACAGACCGCGGCTTCCTTCCTCGTCGCGGAAGCTGTTCACCGAACGTCCCAGGTCTGTCCGCACCCAATTCCCGAAGCTGTCATAGCCATTGTTGCCGACCGGGTTGGTCAGCGACCCCACTAGCGTGACATCAACGACATCGTCCGACCGGTTGGTAAGGGTGTATGTCAAGATGGCGCAGGGGATGCCGGAATCCTCCGGATTTAGCGGCAGCAAAGGCGTATACGCTTCCAACTGCGCCTCAACCGGCAAGCTCTCGTCTTCGAATTCGATAGCGGCGAAGGGGTATTGGCCGCGGAAGGTCGTGCTCTTGAAGCGTGGCAGCCCGGCTGCGCTCATCGGATGGTGACCATGGGAGAGCGTAAATGGCGGCTGCAGCGGTCCTTCCAGCACACGGATCGACGGCTCCTGCCCATCTTGCCGGCAGCGCAGGGCGAAAAAAGTTAGCGGCAGCGCCGAACCCTTGGCCGGCAGGTTGAAGATTTCCCAATCGCGCAATTCGCCGCGCGCGCCCAGCGAAACATTGCCCGTTCCGATGCCGCCCAATGGAAAAGCCAAAGCGCTTGCCGTGGCGTCATAGTCGCGAATCTCCGGATGAAATTCCATGTCTTCTGCCTTCCAGTATAAAGTACTCGTGGTCTCCCGGCGCTAGTCAAGCCGCCGCCAGATTATCCCCATTCGCGATATTTCTGGCAAGCTTCCCGAAAGTGCCCAGAAGCTGAGCATGCTAAGAGCGGCCATCGAATGCCCTATCCGATTCAACCATCATCCAGCTTCAAGTCCATTCTGCTATAATAGCCCTAGCGAGAAAGGGCTGGCATCATGAGATCTATGCTCAACGACAAACGCATTCGGCAATTGGTGATCGCGGTCTTGCTCGTCATTCTCGCCCTGGGTTTGCTCAGCTTGGTCTCGACCGTATTCCAGTTGATAGTGCCGCTCGCGCTTGTCATCGCCGGCAGCTTCGCCTTCTACAAAATCGTGCTCCAAGGCAGAGATAAATCGGAGACGATGGAAGACGAAATCGCCGAAAGCGCCAATACTACCGACGCCATCGTTGACGACGCCGAGAGCTTGGACCTTATCGCGGATATCGACGAGGATGAAGCGGAAGCGCGTCAACGCCTTAGCGCGATCGAACAAGCGCGCAATGAGTTTATCGACAAGGCAACCCCGGCCGAAGAAATCCTCGAGCAGCTCAAATCCCGCCAGCGCCGCCTGCAAGGAGATGACGAATTGTGAAATTGCTGTCGATCAACATCGCTCAGCCCAGAACCGTCGCCACCAATGGCAGAAGCTATCAAACCGGCATCTACAAAAAACACCGCATGGGGCGCGTCTTCCTGGGTCGCCTCGGTCTGGATGGCGACGGACAAGCTGACCTCAATAATCACGGCGGCCCCAACCGCGCCGTCTATTGCTATCCGCACGAACACTATGGTTATTGGGCATCCGAGCTGAAGCGCGACGACTTCCACTACGGGCAATTCGGCGAAAACCTGACCCTTCTGGGCTTGCTCGAATCCAGCGTCTGCATCGGCGATGTCTTCCGCATCGGTGGCGCAGTCATAGAGGTGTCGCAGCCGCGCGTCCCCTGTTACAAGCTGGCGGATAAGCTGGGTGTCGCCGGCTTCGAGAAGACTTTCCTGCAAGCGAATCGTCCCGGCTTCTATGCTCGCGTGCTCGAAGAAGGCATAGTGGAAGCGGGCGACCCCATTGCGCCATTGGAACAGGATCCGGCTGGCATGACTGTCGCCGAAGTTAATCGCGCCCTGTATATCGACAGAAGCGACCGAACAGCCGCGCAGCGCGCCACACAAATTGAGGCGCTCTCGCCGGAGTGGCGCCGCTCCTTCGCCGATCTTCTGGCCCGCCTGCCGCAAGACTAAACACAACCGGAGAAAAGCAAAAAAAGAGGCGATCCGTCGGACCGCCCTTGTAATTCGTTCGTCTGTGTCGTGACTAGGCTACGACCGCTTCGCCTTCAAGCTCCTCCGTCCACAAGCCCAGCGTCGCCAGGCCATTCATCTTGGCGCGGTGATAAAGCGCTGCTTGAGCCGCCGGCGCATTCTCGGGCCGATTTTGCCAGACTGCCATCGGCGCCCGCTGCAGCCCGCGCGCATAAGAAAAGCTCAAAGCCCAAGGCAGCTCGTATTGCGCATTCATCGCATTCATATGCGCCGTCGCGTGATAATCGCTCTGCCCGCCGGAGAGAAAGACGATTCCCGGTATCGCCGACGGAATCTGCCGCCGAAATACCTTGACCGTCTGCTCCGCTACCGTATCGACATCGGCCTGCGCCGGACACTCATTGCCGGAAAGCACCATGCTGGCTTTGACCAGCGTACCCTCCAAATCGACCCGTTGAATCCTCAGCGCCTCGAATGTGCGGCTGAGCGCCCAATCGGTTATCTCGAAACACTTTTCAATCGTATGATCGCCCCATAGCTCGACCTCCGGCTCGACGATCGGCACGATGCCTGCTTCCTGCGAGAGCGCGGCCACCTGCGCCATCACATAGGCATTCGCTTCGACCGCGTAGTCGCTTGGCGTTCCAGGTCCGATGCGCAAGGCGGCGCGCCATTTGGTAAAGCCCACGCCCATCGCGGCGTATTCAGCCAGCCGCTCGCGCAAGCCGTCCAAACCACTGCCCACCGTCTCGCCATCCGTGCCCGCCAGGACGACCATGCCTTTGAAGGGCGAAATACCCGGTATCATGCCCCGTTCTATCACTTGCGGCAGCAGCGCTTCACCGTGGCTGTCACTCATGCGCGCCTGCTCGTCGGTCATGATGATGCCGCTGACGTATTCATTCAGCTTCGGCGCGGTAAAGAGCAATTCCGACCAATTGCGATAACTGTGCTCGCTGTCAGTAATGCCCTCCGACTCAAGCAACTGCCTGAAAGCCGGCGACGGTCGGTCGGCCGCCATGATGCCCTTGCCGGGCGAAACCAACTGCTTGGCAATCTCATTCCTGCTCATACTGGTCATGCGATCCTGTCTCTCTCTTTCCGATCAATTCACTGCTAATTCTGTCAGCAGCCTCGGCGCCATGCAAGACCAAGCGGGCGTCTTCACACAATCATAATACTTGCGTCGGCGCGCAGCCGATCTCACCCATGGCTGCCTTTAGCAATTCAAGCGGCAAGCCAACCACATTGCTGTAGCTGCCTTCAATCCGCGCGAACGGGTGAAAAGCCTCATTCTGAATGGCATAAGCGCCCGCCTTATCGAGCGGATCGCCCGTCTCAACGTAAGCATCAATCTCAGCATCCGAGAAATCCCGCATATACACAATCGTCCTCTCATGCCGAGTGATGACCTGCGGTCGCTCGTCGTGGCGATGTAGCGTGAAGGCCGTGATTACTTCGTGCGCGCGTCCACGCAGCCTTTTCAACATGCGGCGGGCATCAGCTGCGTCAGTCGGCTTTCCCAGTAGGCCGCCATCTTCGTCAACACTGACGCTATCCGCCGCGAGCGCCACTATCGTATCCGCCGACAAGATTAGCGCCGGTGAATCACCTATTGCCCCGGCCACCGTCTCCGCCTTCTCCCGGCTCAGCCGCCTGACATAGCTGACCAGCTCTTCGCCTGCCTGCCTTGACTCGTCGATATCCGGCTTGATAATCTCAAATTTCACGCCGAGCTGCGACAGCAGTTCGCGGCGGCGTGGCGATGACGAAGCGAGTATCAGACGCATGGATGCTGCTTCCCTTTCTATGAGCCAGCGATTAGTGCTTGCAGCGAAACTATGGAAAATTCTGGCTAATATACACTATAATTGCCTTGAGGTACAAAGAGGATGCGCATGCGCAAATTCCGAAAAAGTAAGCGAAATGCTGAGCTGGCGAAGAACGCGCCACCGCCGAAGCCGCTGGATGACGCGCAGCTGAATGTGGTGATGCGCCATGTCTTCGCTTGGATGTTGGTGGGGCTGGGCATCACGGCGACCGTAGCCAGTGCCGTGCCCGCCAGCCCGATCTACCCGAGTTTCACGAGCGTAATCATTATCATCATCGCGCATCTCACTATAGCCTTCACGCTGAATCGAATGCTGCGCCGTTTTTCGCCGACCCAAGCTGGCGCGTTTTTCATCTTCTACGCGGCGCTGACAGGCTTCACCTTGTCCACCTTTTTCTCCGCCCTGTTTTATCCCACAGTCAGCGGCGCCCTGGTCACCGCCTGTTTCAGCACCGCTTGCCTCTTCGGCCTGATGACTTTGATCGGCTGGCGGACTCGGATCGATTTCAGCCGCGCGCGCAGCTACGTCTTGATGTTGTTTCTTGGGCTGCTCATTGCCTTCCTGGCCAATAAACTGCTGAATGGCGCTCCCTTCGATTATATCTTCAGCTTCTTCTCCGTCCTGCTCTTCAGTACGCTGGCCGCTAGTCATCGGGATCCCTTTGACGCTATGGCCGCCGCCCCCGACTTGCGAATCAAGCCGGCGGACAGCCTGCGATTCAGCATCTTGGCGGCTTTACAGCTCTACCTGAGTCTAGGCATAATGTTCGTGCTAGCGCTGTCCTCCATCCTCACGAGGCGTTCTTGGGGCGGCCGCCATTATGGCCAAATGCGCCATCATCATCAGAGCCATTACAGCGGCTTCGGCGGCGGTAGCATCGGTGGCGGCGGCGGTAGCATCGGTGGCGGCGGCGGTAGCATCGGTGGTGGCGGCGGTAGCATCGGTAGCGGTGGCGGCGGAGGCGGATCCTTCACCCCTTAAACGAAGGGCAGTCGTATAAAAATGATGACACATGGGATGACGAAGAATCAAGCTGAAAATCAGCCACCGAGACCACAGAGTCAAATTGAGTACACAGAGGTATTTCTAGTTTTTCGACCTATTCTCAACATCTGCCCCGTCAGAGGGTGGAAACTTTCGCGGCTGCCTATCTGTCTAAAAAGCTCTTCTCTGTGTTCTCTATTCTCTCGGCGTCCTCGGTGGCAAGATAGTTTGATGCAATTGCCCTGCCCCTAAACGCCACAGGCAGGCAGCCCAAAGTAAGAACCTTGTAAAAACACCAAAGCCAGCACATCCAATCCGCCCGGAATTCGTTATAATATGTGTAGACAAGCAAGAAAATCCGATGCTGGCGCTATGGCGCTTGCAGGAGGTAGTGATATGAACATGAGAAATGACGGTTTCATCGTCGACGTGCCGGGCAAGCCACTTGAGGGCTTACAACTGAATGCCGTTATGCGCAACGTCTACGGCTGGATGACCATGGGTCTGCTGGTCACCGCTGCCATGGCCCTGGCAGTCAGCAATAGCATCAACCTCGCAGAACTCCCTCAAAGCATTTTTATGCTGGCCATCTTCGCGCAGTTGGGCATCGTCATCGGCCTGAGTTGGGCGATCAACCGCATCTCGGCGACCACGGCCGGCATGCTCTTCTTCATCTACGCCGCAGTAACCGGCTTCACCTTTTCCATTTTCTTCCTGGTGTTCTCGCTCGGTTCAATCGCGGCGGCATTCTTAAGCACCGCCGGCGTCTTCGGCGCCATGACCATCTACGGGCTGACAACCAAGACTGACTTGACCAAGTACAGCAGCTACTTCATGATGGGGCTCTTCGGGCTTATCATCGCCAGCATCGTCAACATCTTCCTCGGCAGCTCGATGGTTGATTTTATCATCAGCATCGCCGGCGTTTTGATCTTCACCGGCTTGACCGCCTGGGATACGCAGCGCATCGCGGCAATGGCGGCCACGCGCAAGATGAAAGTCGACTCAGACGATACGCTGAAGTTCAGCATCATGGCGGCGCTGACGCTCTACCTCGACTTCATCAACCTCTTCATCTTCATGCTGCGCCTCTTCGGCGGTCGCGACTAATCCAGCAGCCGACAGCCGGAGATTCTACGCGGCGCTGGGTTAATATCCACCGAATCCACCAGAATCAGATGTAGGGGCGACTCTGTGAGTCGCCCATTTTTTGTCGTCATGTCGGGCGACCGGTGTGGACACCCATCCGTCTTCGCCGCCCTCACTTCTCCCCGCGCCTGCGATAACTGATCAGCGCCACCGTAGCGAAGAGCCCGGCCGCCGCCCAAAGCAAAAAAGGCGCCTGCAAGCTGATCGCGCTCAAGGTATTACCCAACGGCGGCAGCATGGAGCCACCAAGATTCTGCAACATGCCGCCGAAACCCAGCGCGCTGCCCACCAATGCAATCTCCAGGCCCTTCACCTCGGTGATCGAGGCGCCCATCATCGCCATTGCCAGCATGACAAGCCAAAAGTTGTCGCCGGCAAAGTACATCAACAGTGTTCCCAGGGTCATCATTACCGTGCCGAAAATCATAACCAGCCGCCGGTTCCCCAAACGATCTGACAAATGCGATATCGGCAAGACGCCAATCAAACTGGCCAGGAAGAACACAGGGATGGCGCTGTCCGCATCGACAACCGCCCAGCCAATCTCGCGCAGATAGGTCGGCACGTAGCCCACCAGTCCTTGCGCCAGCCCGACCGCGCCGAAGACCGCCAGCGCGACCATCCGCAGTTCGCGAAAGCCCGCGACGCGGCGCGCGTTGGACAGCAGCTGCCGGAAATCCAGCCCCCGGCTGCGATCTTGTTCGACAGGCGGATGCAACACCGCCCACAACAATGCCAAAACCACCGAGCTCAAACCGAGGGCTACCAGCACCGCCCTCCAGCCGCCTAACAGCGGCGACAGCCAGGTCGCGCTGAATCGCGAGCCCAGCATCGCGCCCATCGCGAAACCCATCGACATGACACCCGCGGCGAAACCAAGCTGCCGCGAAGAAAACCATTCGCGATTAAGCTTGACGAAATTCATCGGCAAAATCGGCTGCACCGTGCCGTACACAAACGAGAAGAAAAACAGCGACCAGAAGTCGACAGCCAACCCGCGCAGCGCGCCGCTGACGCCAGCCGCCAGGCACATAAACACCAGGGCGCGCCGCGTACCAAAATAGTCGATCAACGAGCCGCCGAGAATGGACGTGAAAATGCCCATCACCATGCCGACGCCCCATATCACGCCAATCTGAATCAGGTCGAGGTCAAGCGCCGCGGCGATCTCGCTGAACAGCGCCGACAAACCGGCGATGGGGAATCCCATTGTGATGAAACCCGACAAGGTCACCATCGCCAGGATCACCCAGCGATAAGGTGAATGCTGGCGGTCGCGCAAGTCTGCCGGCGGACGCATCGGCAGGCGTCAGCCTGATATCCGCAAGCGAAATCGCCGCATGTTTTTCGCGGCAAGACTGCAATACAAGGGCATTGCGCTATCGCTCACTGCGGCGGATGTTTCTTGCGCTTGCGGTAACTCAGCAGCGCCAAAGTAGCGAAAATGCCCGAGGCTGCCCAAAGGAGAAATGGCACATTCAAAGCGACCGTCGACAGCGCATTGCCCAGCGGCGGCGTAATCGTCGAGCCCAGGTTCTGCAAGACGCCGCCAAAACCCAGCGCGCTGCCAACCAGGGCGATTTCCAGTCCGTCCACTTCAGTGATCGAAGCGCCCTTCAGCGCCATGAAACTGTCGAAACAGCATCCCGCCAGCGCCATCGCCAGCATCACTCCCCAGAAGTGGCCGCCGACGAAAAACATCAATGCAGTCCCGATCGTCATCATCGTCGTGCCAAAAGCCATCACCAGCCGCCGATTGCCCAAGCGATCCGAAAGATGCGATATCGGCACAACGCCGATCAGACTGCACAAGAAAAACACAGAAAGCGCGCTGTCCGCCTCGACTGCGCTCCAGCCGATCTCTCGCAAATAGGTCGGCACATAACCGACCAAGCCACGCATCAAACCGAGAACGCCAAATACCGCCAGCGCAATCACCCACAGTTCTCGAAATCGCGCCACAAATCGCAAGTTGCCCACCACTTGCCGGAGGTCCATGCGCTTACCGGTCGGGCGCTCATTTGGCGGATGCACGATCGCCCACAGTACAGCCATGATGATGGCGCCTGCGCCGAGGAAAATGAGAACCGCGCGCCAGCCACCCAGCATCGGCGATAGCAACGTCGCGCTCAAGCGTGATCCCAACATCAGGCCCGTCGCGAAGCCCGCGGACATCACCCCAGCCGCCAGACCAAGCTGACGCGAAGCGAACCATTCGCGGTTCAACTTGACAAAGTTCATCGGCAGGATCGGCTGCACCATGCCAAAGAGGAACGAGAATAGAAAAAGCGACCAGAAGTCAAAAGCGAAGCCGCGCATGGCGCCTGTGATACCCGTCGCAAGGCATAGCGCTACCAAGGTTCGGCGCGTTCCGAACATATCGATGAAGGCGCCGCCCAGCAAAGATGTGAAAATGCCCATCGCCGAGCCAACGCCCCAGATCAATCCGATCTCAATCAGGTCCAGACCTAGCGATTCCGCAATCTCGCTGAACATCGCCGACAATCCCGTCGTCGGGAAGCCCATCATGATGAAGCCGGAAAGCGTCACCATCGCCAGGATTACCCAACGATAAGGCGAATTCTGACGTTCGCTTGGGTCAAGCGGGGGCCGCAACCAGCGCATTCAACCGACCTTCCCTAGAATCTATCGTAAGTATGGTAGCGCAAAGCAAGGTGATAACAAGATGAAGGCTCACGCCACCGGACCGACCAAGACAAGTCCTCAACGACTGGTCTTGCCTGTGTGACATTTGCTTGAGCGCCGTCCGTCAAGATTGAGCCTGCCCGCCTCGCCAATCATTCGCCGCCTGCCAACGTTGTGAGATTACGTTTTCTAACTATAATCTAGTCTCAATTGGCAGCGTGATAAACGGAGGCAGGATTGGAGACCGACCACTGCAATCTGCGTGTGAACAGCGAGCGCCTGCTCGCCGACTTTGATGCCCTTTCCGAGATCGGCGCGACAGTCGGCGGTGGCGTCTCTCGCCTGGCGCTATCCAATGAGGATTTGGAAGCGCGCTCATGGTTTGCCGACCGCATCGAAGAAGCCGGCCTTCAGGTCAAAGATGACGAAGTCGGCAACTTGAGCGGTTTGCTTCTCACTGATGACCCGGCTGCCAAGACCCTGATGATCGGCTCACACCTGGATACCGTCCCCAACGGCGGTCGTTACGATGGCGCCATCGGCGTATTGGCGGCGCTGGAATGCCTGCGCCGAATAAAAGAGGCCGGCATCAAACTGCGCTATCATCTCGAAGCGATAAACTTCACCGATGAAGAGGGCGCCTGGCAGTCGCTCTTCGGCAGCAACGGCATAATCGGCCGAATCTCCGCCGACGATATCAGCGACGCGCTGCAGGACAACATGGCGTTTCGCGCCGCGCTATACCGTGCCGGCATCCTGCTCCCGGAGCTCCACAATGCCCAGCGCGATCCGGCCTCCATCCTCGGCTTCCTGGAACTGCATATCGAACAGGGCCGAATATTGCACGAGCAGCAACTCGACCTGGGCATCGTCGACCGCATCGTCGGGCGCACGACTTACAAGGTCGTCTACTATGGCGAAGCCGCGCATGCCGGCACCACCACCGCCGATGAACGCCACGATGCGCTGCAAGGGGCAGCCGCCTTTATCATTGCCGCTCACAAACGTCTTACTGAAGAATTCCCTGAGGGTGTTGTCAATTGCGGCCACGTTAGTGTGACGCCAGAAAGCTTCAATGTCGTGCCGGCGGAAGCCTCATTGCGCGTTGAGTTTCGCCATCCCGATACGGCGACGCTCAGTGACATGGAAGCGCGCATGATCGAATTGGCGCAGGATTGCGCCGATGCCTATCGCCTCCGGGTCGCCACGGAACGCGTCCTTCATCGCGCCGCCGAACGCATGTCGGGTTATCTCGTCCGCCAGATCGAAAGCGCCTGCCGCGCTGAAAATATCCAGTGCATGCCCATCGCTAGCTACAGCGGCCACAATGCGCAAATCATGAATCAGATGGTGCCCGCCGGCATGATTTTCTTGCCATCAGTTAACGGGATAAGTCATAATCCCAGCGAGTTCACCGAATGGCGGCATGTGGAGATCGGCGCCAATGTGCTGCTGCGGACGATCTTGCAGTTGACCGTCTAGTCCGTCAGGCACTGCTCGCCGCGGATGAATGCAGGCGAGACATTTGTGTCGCCCACAGCATCATAATAGGACCAGGTATAACCATATGCCACCCCTCCCACAGCAACCGTAGGGGCGACTCTGTGAGTCGCCCGCTGACATAAATCAAGTACAGGTAAATTCCATGTCCCAGCTCTCCCGCCGCGAAAAAGAAAAACAGATGCGCGCCTCCGGCCGTCTGCCCGATGGCCAATCACTGACCGAGAAATTCCCCGTGCTCACCTACGGGCCGACCCCCAAATTCAATCCCGCCACCTGGGACCTGCGCGTCTTCGGCGCAGTCAAGGCGGAGAAGCGCTGGACCTGGCAACAATTCCTGCAGCTTCCCACGCAGCATATGACGGTAGATATCCACTGCGTCACCCGCTGGAGCAAATTCGACACCACCTGGGAAGGCGTCATGTTCCGTGACTTCCTGCGCGAAATCGAGCTCGCCGAAGACGCCCGCTTCGTAATCGCCCATTGCGACTACGGCTATACCACCAACCTGACGCTCGAAGCCATGACCGATGACAATGTCATGCTCGCCACCAAATACGAAGGCCGCTGGCTGCACGACCCAGAACTCATCGAGCATGGCGGTCCCTTGCGCAGCGTCGTGCCCAAGCGATATTTCTGGAAGAGCGCCAAATTCCTGCGCGCCCTCGAGTTCAGCCCGGTTGATAAGCCAGGCTTCTGGGAAGCAGGCGCCTATCACAATGAAGGCGACCCCTTCAAGAATGAACGCTTTAATCGGCGGGGGTTCTAATAGCAGGACGTCCGCCTAGGTCAGATTTTGTTGAAAAAAATAGATACGTGTTACACTCGGTGCTACCTGACTACTTAAGCCACTTTTTGGATAGACTTATGCTCAAAATATTGTCTGACGAACAGATCAGCTTTTACCACGAAAAAGGTTACGTCAAAGTTGAAAACGTTGTCCCTCAGCGCTCGATCGAGCTGGGGCGCAAGATCTGCGCCGACTGGGTCGACCGTACGGTTCAAGGCTGGGTCGACGAAGGCTTGCTCAATGGTGGACTCGAAGATCTCGACCTGGGGCGTCGCCTGACGGACGCCTGGAATCAAGCGGGCAAACCGGTCTACCAGCGTAGCCCGCGCCGCCAAATCGTCTGCCCGGAACTCTTCCAATTCATGACAGAACCCAATGTGATCGATATCGCCGAAGATATGCTGGGCACTCCGGAAATCTTCATGCACGGCGTCTTCAATCTGCGGCCCAAGCTGCCCGATCAACGATGGACGCGCACACCCTGGCATCAGGATTCGCAGTATTATCCCTCCGTCTCCCATGTGCATACGCTCTCAATCTGGATGCCGCTGCAGCGGGTGACGACCGAAAACAGTTGCCTGCAAGTGGCTGAGGGTTATCACCGCGGCGATATGTACGCCATCACCGAAGACGAGGAGACCGGCTTCCTGGGCATCTCCAAAGAAGAGCGAGCGGCGCTCCCCGGGATTCCCATCGAGATGGAAGCCGGCGATGCGCTCTGCTTCTCGCAATTGACGCCGCACGCCGCGCTGCCCAACAGATCCGACGCCGTGCGCTGGTCGATTGACCTGCGCTATCAGTCGATAGCCGACGCCATGGTTGATGAATATAATGTTGAAATCGGCGGACGCGACAAAGGCTTCATCGCCCGCAACGAAGCCGATCCGAGTTCGGTCGCGACCTGGGAAAGCTGGGAAAAACAGTGGGAAGGAGAGCCTTATACCTCGTATTGACAGGCGTCACAGCTTCGGATTGGTGATCGACCTGGAATCAATCGTCAAAATATTCGATTAGACTAAGATAGGAAATCTCATGAAAGTTACGCGACGCTTTTACATTTTGTTGTTGCTTGTTAGCATGATTTTCGGCGCGGGGACGGCCTCGGCGCAAGAGGACGTCACGCTGACCATCTGGACCTTCGGTTCCTTCTTCACCGATTTCTACGAGGGCATCAAGCCGGACTACAAGGAAATCGCGCCCCATGTCGAAATCGTGGTGGAAGAGATTCAAGGCGGCCAACTCTGGGATAACTTGCAGGGCGCCTTTGTCGCCGGCGTCGGCGCGCCCGATATCGCCGATATCGAGCAAGGCGCTATCAGCCGCTTCCTCAAGGGTGTGCCCGGCCTGGTAGCGCTGAACGACCTGATCGCGCCCTATGAAGACGACTACATCATGGCGAAGACCGGCTTGTACGCTCATCAGGGCGCCATCTACGGCATCGACCACTGCCTCTGCCCGGTGGTTCTCTACTATCGCCACGATATCTTCGCTGAGGCCGGCATCGATATGCCCGTCGCCACTTGGGGCGAATTTGTCGAGGCGTCCGCCGCGCTGACAGATCAGGGCATCGCGCCGCTCGTACTATCCGACCGCAGCTGGGGCGATTATTACATGCTGCTGCTGCAATCGGGCAGGCAGGGATTCTTTGACGCCGATGGCAATGTCATCGTGGATTCGCCCGAAAATATCGCCGTGCTCGAATGGTATCTCGGCTTGCTTGAAAGCGGCGTGGCCGTTGCCACCGAGAATTCGCAAACCACTTACGGCCTGATGGCGGAGGGTAAAATAGCCGCTGCCATAGGCGCTGACTGGTATGGCGGCTTTATCAAGAACAATGTGGCGGACACCGCAGGTTTGTGGCGCGCGGCGCCAATTCCGGCCTTTGAGGAAGGTGGCGCGCGCACCAGCACACACGGCGGCACTGCCTATACCATAACCAATCAGAGCGAGCATCCGGAAGAAGCCTGGAAGTTCATTGAGTTCGCCCTATTCAATGAAGACAACAAGATCTTCGAGTGGGAAGTGAACAATCTGATTCCGCCGGTGCTGTCGCATTTGAGTAATGAAGCGCTGCTGCAGCCCGATGCCTTCTTCGACAATCAGTCGCTGGGCGAGCTCTTTCTGGAACTGGCGCCGGAAGTCCCGTTCCAAGCGCGCGGTCCCTGGTTCAACGAAGCCAGCACCCTGGTCGCCAACGCCGTATTCGAAGCCGCCGACGGCAAGAAATCCGCCGAGCAAGCTTTGAAAGGCGCCGCCGAAGAACTGCGCCGTCAGATCGGCTTCGGTTAGAGCCGGCTTTCCCTATCAGCAGATTCCCCTTCTCTCTTTATGGGGGAAGGGGACCAGGGGATGGGGCTAATTCATGAGCAACGCCTCAATCGTTGCAGACCGTGTGCGCGCCTGGTGGAGCCGTTCCGAGCGCAAGGTTGTGCCCTACGTCTTCATCTCGCCCTTCTACATCCTCTTCATCGTCTTCTCCGTCGGCCCGCTGGTCTACGCACTCTATCTTAGTCTGCATCGCTGGCCCGGCAGCGGTCCCATGCGGCATGTAGGCTTGGGAAACTATACCTACCTGGCCGGCGACCCGGTCTTCCTCAAGTCCCTGTGGAACACTGTATACTACGCAATCGGCGCCTTCTTTTTCATCTTGCCGCTGGCGCTGCTGCTGGCGCTGCTGATCAACTCAACGCTGATCCGCTGGAAGAGCCTCTTTCGTATCGGTTACTTCCTGCCGATTCTGACCAGCACGGTCGCCGCAACCATCATGTTCCTAATGATCCTCAACAACCAGTTCGGCTTGATCAACCAGGGACTGGCGCTGCTTGATCTGCCGGCGGTCAAGTGGCTTGATGAGGAGTTGGCGAAGGTGTCGGTGCTGCTGGTCTCTACCTGGCGCTATACCGGCATCAACGTCTTGTACTTTCTCACCGGCTTGCAGAGCATCCCGCCCGAATTATATGAGGCGGCGCAGGTGGACGGCGCCGGAACCTGGGCGCGATTCCGCTATATCACAATCCCGCAGCTTCGTCCGATAGCGCTATTCGTCGGTGTGGTCACCATGATCGGCTCTTTCCAGCTCTTCGCCGAGCCGCTGCTGCTAACCGGCGGCGGACCCAACGACGCCAGCCTGACCATCGCCAACTACTTGTACCGCATGGGCTTCACCAACGCCAAGCTCGGTTACGGCTCAGCCATCGGCTGGGTGCTGGCGCTGATCATCTTCGGCTTGTCCTTCTTTCAGCTCTATCTCTTCGGCGCGTTCAGGAAGGAAGACTGAGGCGATGGACAATACACTCACTCGCCGCGCCCAACGTACGCTTGCCTACGGCTTCCTCTTCTTCATCCTGATCTCAATGGCGACGCCCTTCGTCTGGATGATCTCCAACACCTTCAAGGAGCAGTCGGAGATATTCCAGCTGCGGCCGACACTAATCCCGGAAGAGCCTCATTTGCGCAATTATGTCAGCTTGTTTGTCGATTTCGACTTCGCTCGCCACTTCCTCAACAGCGCCTTCATCGCTGTTGTGCACACAGCCTCGCATTTATTCCTGGCATCGCTGGCCGGTTTCGCCTTCGCCAAATACACCTTCCCGCTGAAGAATTTCCTGTTTCTGGTATTGTTGGGCTCGATGATGGTGCCGCTCTATACCATCTTCATCCCGCTCTTCGTGCTGGTTATCCGTCTCGGCCTGGTCAACAGCTATGCCGGCGTTATCCTCCCCGGGGTCGCGGGCGCATTCGGCATCTTCTTTATGAAGCAGAGTATGGAATCGGTGCCCGGCGAGCTGCTCGATTCCGCCCGCATTGACGGCGCCTCTGAATTCCGCATCTACTGGCAAATCGCGCTTCCCTTGGTGCGCCCGGCGCTGGCGGTACTGGCGGTGCTCGCTTTCATGAGCTCCTGGAACGATTTTGTCTGGCCGCTTGTCGTGCTGCGCAGCCAGGAATTGCAGACGCTGCCCGTTGTCATGGCCGGCATGGTGAATCTGTATCGGATGGAATACGGCGTCGTGATGGCGGCCTCGCTGCTATCTACCATGCCCATTTTGCTGCTCTTCCTCGCTTTGCAGAAGCAGTTTCTCGCCGGCCTCACCGTCGGCGCGATCAAGCAATAGCGTCCTGCGCCCTGCCATGCAAATACAAGCCGCCATCCTCAGCGCGCCCAACGGCCATTTTCACATCGAAACCGTAACGCTAGACCCGCCGCAAGCCGGCGAAGTCCTCATCAAAATAGCCGCCAGCGGCGTCTGCCGCAGCGACTGGCGCGTGGCCATCGGCACAGCCCCCAAACCCATGCCCATCATTACCGGCCACGAGGGCGCTGGCGTCGTGGAAGCGGTCGGAAGCGGCGTCGAGCGAGTCCGCCCTGGCGATCATGTGACCGTCACCTGGGCGCCCGATTGCGGCGATTGTTTCTACTGCCATCATGGCAAACCTAACCTCTGCGAGACCTTCACGCCACTTCTGGCAACCGGCCTGCAAGCCGATGGCCGATCACGCATCCGCTGGCGCGATGAGCCGGTCTATATCCTCGCCGGACTTGGTACATTCGCCGAATATGCCGTCGTGCGCGAGGAAAGCTGCCTGCCCATCCCCCATGACATTCCCCTTGAGCTGGCAGCGCTTGCCGGCTGTGCGGTCGCCACGGGCGTCGGCGCCGCCATCTACACCGCCGCTGTCCAGCCCGGTCAGAGCATCGCCGTCTTCGGCGCGGGCGGCGTCGGACTCAATATCATTCAAGGCGCCGTCCTTGCTGGAGCAGACCCCATCATAGCTGTCGACGCGAACCCTATGAAAATGGCGCTCGCCCGTAACTTTGGCGCGACGCATACCCTGCTTTCGGACGACGAGACGGTATCCCAGATCCACGCGCTTACCGGCGGTCGCGGCGCCGATCACGTCTTTGAAGCGGCCGGCATCCCCGCCTTGCAGGAAATCGCGCTCAGCGCCTCGCGGCCCGGCGGACAGTTGACCCTCGTCGGCACAGCGCCCGACGACAGTCGAACTAATCTCCCCGGCGCGCACATCACCCGCGCGGAAATGACCATCCGCGGCAGCTTCTATGGCTCGGTCAGCCCTCAGCGTGATATTTCGCTGCTGCTGAATCTCTACGCTGCCGGCAAGCTCAAGCTGAAAGAGCTGGTGACACGCCGATATCGCCTCGATCAGATCAATGAAGCCTATGCCGATCTGGTCAGCGGCAAGCTCGCCCGCGGCGTCATCGTCTTCTAAAGTGGCTTGATATGGCGGTCTCTGTTCGGGCGCGCTCCCGAATGACCGTGCAGCATCAGAAGCAGAAATGTAGGAAGGTCGCCCACAATACTGTATACAACAAACGGGCGACTCAATGAGTCGCCCCTACATGTAATCCTACTGATTTGGAATCCGGTCGCTAGCCGGTCGCCGCCGCCAGCGCGCGCCTGAAAAAGACACCCGCCATCTGCTGCCGATAGGTATCCGGATAAACGATATCCCCGGCCAGCCAGTCGCCAATATCCGCTTTGACAGCCTCGGCCGCCGCGCTCACTGACGCCTCATCCAGCGTCGAACCCGCCAACGCTGCTTCCGCGCCCGTGCATTTGACCGCCTTCACCGTCGCGCCGCCGACCGCCACATGGGCGTGCTGGCAAGTGCCGCCGTCCATCTTCAAAGCGACGCACACGCCAACAATGGCATAACGCGAGGCCGGATGCGGGAACTTGACATAAGCCATTTGATGGTCGCTCAGATCCTGCAAGCTGACGCTGGTGATCAATTCGCCTTCGTCCAGCGCCGTCTCAAACAGATCGATGAAGAATTCCTCAGCGCCAACCGAGCGCGATCCTTCCGCGCCCTGAATGTTGACCGAAGCGCCGAGCGCAACCAGCACTGTCGGCGGGTCGGAAGCCGGGTCGGCATGGGCGATATTGCCGCCCAGCGTACCAAAGTTCCGCACCGCCTGATCGCCGACTTGCCCGCAGGCGCTCGCCAAGGCGTTGCACATCGCCTGCACATCGGCTGAATCCGAAATCTCGGCGTGGGTAGTCGTCGCGCCGATGGTGAGTCCACCGTTGGCGGACACGCCTCTCAAGCTGTCAATCCCGCCGATGTCTACGAGTTGCTCCGGCGAGTCCAGGCGCAGCTTCATCACTGGCAGCAGGCTGTGCCCACCCGCCAGGAACTTGCCCTCATCGCCGATCATGCCCAGCGCTTCGTCTACCGAGCCCGCCCGCGCGTAATCAAATTTATTGGGCCACATTTATTGCCTCCTCCTGTAATTTTGCCTAGAGACGGGCGACTCACAGAATCGCCCCTGCAAGATTGTTTTTCAGTGGGCGAATCACAACATCGCCGGATCCATTCGTTTTCTCATTCACTGAGCAAGTCGCCAAGTCGCTTGGGCTTACCATTGTCAGACCGCTTGGGCTTCGGCTTGCCGTTGGCTGCTTGAATCGCGCCCCACACTTTCGCCGATGTCAAGGGCATGTCGAGCTGCTCGACGCCCAGCGGCGCCAGCGCATCCAACACCGCGTTGTACACCGTTGGCGTACTGGCGATCGTGCCGGTCTCTCCAACACCCTTGACGCCCACCGGATGATGCGGCGACGGCGTCACCGTTTCGCCCAGCTCGAAATTGGGGAACATATCCGCCTTGGGCATGCAATAATCTTGCATCGTACCCGTCAGCAGTTGCCCATTTTCGTCGTAAATCACACCCTCGCAGAGCGCCTGCGCCACACCTTGCACCACACCACCGTGAATCTGCCCGGCAACAATCTCGGGGTTGATCTGCGGTCCGCAGTCGTCCACCGCGATATAGCGCTGCAATTCAATCACGCCGGTTTCCGCTTCTACTTCCACAATCGCGATATGCGTACCGAAGGGGTAGACAAAATTGGGCGGATCGTAGAATTGTGATTCCTCAAAGCCGGGATCCATTCCTTCCGGCATATTCCAGGCCAAGTGCGCCATCAGCGCCACATCCTGAATGCTCTGCGCTTGATCCGGCGAGCCCTTGACCGAGAAGTTGCCATCGGCGTATTCAATGTCATCGACATTCGCTTCCATGAGATGCGCCGCCAAGACGCGCGCCTTCTCCTTCAGCTTGCGTGAGGCTAACGCCAGCGCCGCGCCGGTGACAGGCGTCGTCCGGCTGCCATAAGTGCCCCAGCCCATCGGTGTCTCGGTAGTGTCGCCATGTACCACTTCGATGTCGTCGACCGGGAAGCCGAGCTCCTCAGAAATGATCTGCGCCAGCGTCGTCTCCGAGCCCTGCCCGTGCGGCGAAGCGCCGATAAGCGCTTGCACCTTGCCGGTCGGTGTCACTCGTATCGTTGCGCTCTCCCACAGACCGCCCTGGAAGCCCACCGCCCCCGCGACTTGACTAGGACCCAGACCGCACATCTCGGTGTAAGCTGTCACGCCAATGCCGAGGTAGCGACCGTTTGCCAGCGCATCAGCCTGCGCCTGACGGAAGTCATCGTAGCCCGCCATGCCCAGCGCCTTTTCAAACGCCGTCGGATAGTCGCCGCTGTCGTAAGTGAGGCCAGCCGCCACATCGTAGCCGTCGTCAAAAGCCGGGATGAGATTCTTGCGCCGTATTTCCGCCGGATCCATGCCGATCTTGCGCGCCACATTATCGACCATCCGCTCAAGCAAGAAGGTCGCTTCCGGGCGACCCGCGCCGCGATAAGCATCGGTCGGCGTGCCATTTGTCATCACGCCAATCGACTCGCAATAGATGCTGTCCATGGTGTAAGGACCAACATAGAGCAAGCCGTGCAATATCGTGGGGATGCCAGGCGCAGCCGTCGACAGATAACCGCCCATGCCGGCGTAAACGGTCGCCCGTACACCCAGCAGCTTGCCATCATTGCTGGCGGCCATCTCAACATGCTGCACGTGGTCGCGCCCGTGGATCGTGACCAGGTAATTCTCCGAGCGCGTCTCGGTCCATTTGACCGGCACACCCAGCTTTTTCGCCGCCCAGCTGACCAGCGCCTCGTCCGGGTAGCAAGGTATCTTGCTGCCGAAGCCGCCGCCGACTTCCGGCGCGATCACTCGCACCTTGTTCTCGTTCAATCCCGTCACCGCGCTGATGATGAAACGGTGAATATGCGGGTTCTGCGATGTGCACCATAGCGTCAATTCTTGCGTGGCCGTGTTGTACTGCGCCATCGCTGCCCGCGGTTCCATCGCTGTCGGCAAGAGCCGCTGCTGCACAATCCGTTCCGAGACGACAACATCCGCCGCTTCAAAAACAGCATCGCTCGCCTCTTTATCGAATGGCGCCCAGCGAAAGGCGATATTGCCCTCCACATCGTCATGAACCAGCGGAGCGCCCTCTTGAGCGGCCTCTTCCGGGTCGACGACTGCGGCTAGCTCTTCATATTCCACTACGACAGCATCAGCCGCGTCTTGCGCCCGATAGCGGTCGTCCGCCAGCACTATCGCCACGCCATCGCCGACGTATCGCACTTTAGTTTTCGCCAGCGCGGGATGCTCCGGCATTTTCAGGTCACTATCGGGGATGTGCCAGGCAGTCGGAATCCCTGCCAGGTCAACATCCGCGCCGGTGAAAACCGCGACCACACCGGCCATCGCCTCAGCCGCGGAACTGTCGATGCTTACGATATTGGCGTGCGCATACGGGCTGCGCACCACCGCCATATGCAAAACACCCGCTAGTTTAATGTCATCGGTGTAAAGCGCTTCACCGGTGATCAGCCGCGGATCTTCCCGCCGCTTGATACCCGAACCAAATATTCGAGTTGTCATGGCTCACCTCCTAGGCGCCGGCGGCGGCATCCGCCACCTGTTTGACCGCCTTGACGATATTGTGATAGCCCGTGCAGCGGCAGATGTTTCCTTCGAGATAATGGCGGATCTCGTCTTCCGAGGCGCCGGGGTTGTCCCGCACGAATGCCGCGCTAGCCATGATCATGCCGGGCGTACAGTAACCGCATTGCAAACCGTGGTTCTCCCAGAAAGCCGTCTGCATCGGATGGTGTTCGCCACCCTCCGCCAAGCCCTCAATAGTGGCGACTTCGCAGCCTTCCGCTTGCACCGCCAGCAATGTGCACGACTTCAGCACCTTGCCATTCAAGTGCACCGTGCAAGCGCCGCATTGGCTTGTATCGCAACCGATCTTCGTTCCGGTCAGATCCAAGGACTCGCGCAAAAAATGAACCAACAAAGTGCGGGGGTCGACATCAGCTTCTTGTACGACCCCGTTTACAGTCATTGATACTTGCATATATCCCTCCGTTTCTTCACCAATATCTTCACGCTGTCACTAAAGCTTGCGCCATTATAACTTGCCTGACGCGAAATTGTAACTTGCCTAATCAAAAGACAGTCTGCCTTGGGTTAACTCTAACTTGCGCATAGCTATCGAATTTGCAGGCTGGGGGATGTGCAACTCCTTGAACTCTTTCCTTAGGTCTTCAAACATAGCCCTTCCTTATCACTATTTGGGGAGCATAAAGCTACCCTCATTCACCATCTGCCACCTGCTCTATCGAAAGCTGCCATGATGCAAAAGCTGTTATATCAATGTACAACTGACAACTGTTCTTCACTCTCATTATTTTGCTTTCGCCTATATCAAACCAATTGTCCATACTGCCGCGCTCACAGCCTGACGACAGCCACTCCGCGTCCAATGTAAGGTCATAGCCTACGGTGCGCGGCTTTTCGCCCGTTACTGAAAAGATGTAAATTCCTGGGTCTAGGGTAAGAGGACCAATAAGTGGTTTGTACCCAAATTCTTCACTTGCGAATACCAAGAGGTCATCCGACTGGCACACCCCGTAATCCTGCAACACCGCTAGTATGGCAAGCTGATTTTCGTCAGGAAGGAGGCGCAGCCAATAAGGCAATGGCACATTAACGATGCAGTTGTCCTCTGCCACTAGAACCAACCCTGCAAGGGCTATAGCTACAGCAAGCAGTAGCCCAGAAAATGGCTTCATTCAATCTCTACCTTTCTACAAGCACTGCAATACACGTCAACGACTTCAGTCACTCCGCTGGTAGTTTACCCGAGCATACGACGTGAAATGTCTAAAATTGTAACTTGCTTGCTCGCGCTTCGCTACAATTTCCTCACGCAGCGCAGGCAAGCGCGCCCCTGTCAATTGCACTCCATAAATAAAGCCAGCTGCTCCTTCCATAGCGCCGCCAAGGTATGCGTCCCGTGCCCGCGCGTATGCTCATCAATGGGCAGCAGCAGATAACGTCCTCGCTTCAGCCTTTCCATAGCCGCTTCCATGATGCCCAACTCCGGCGGATTCACCTGATCATCGGCCGAGTTGATCGCCAGCAACGGCGCCTTGATTCGTTCCAGATCCGGCGAGGGCTTGTAATCTTCGGATGCCGCCACTTGATAGAGCATGTCGTTGGCATCCAATGCGAGCGCATAGTTGCGAATTCGCTCGGCCAGGAAGGCATCGGCCGCTTCGCGCGTCGGCGCGTCTTTCTGCCACTGCAAGGGACAGCTCCCCATCACTATCAGCAAATGAATCGCGTTTATCAGCCCGGCCGGCTGCCGCTCATATTCTCCGTCCAGCCAGTTCGGATCTGACCGAATCGCGTCCTGCATCATCTTGCGGATCATGCGGTTGCGCCCGGCAATTTCTACCGGCAGCGACGCCAGCGGCGCCAGGTAATCCACAAAGTCGGGATAATGAATGCCCCAGAGCCAAGTCTGCATCCCGCCCATTGATGTGCCCAGCGCCAGCCTCAGGTGATCAATGCCCAAGCCCACAGTGAGCAGCAGATGCTGCGCCCGAATCATATCGAGGTAGCCATAGCGCGGAAAGCGCATCCGCAAGCCGTCGCTCGGTTTGCTCGACTTGCCATGGCCGATGCCGTCCGGCAAGACGATTAAATGTCGTTCGGCATCCAATAGCTGACCGGGCCCGAACAACTCGCCGGCGAAACTGTCCCGCAAGAAATTAGCGCCGCTGCCGGTCGTGCCGTGAAGGATCAATACCGCATTGCGCAGCGTCCCCGATTCATCCCGCGCGGGCTGTCCCAAAGTACGATAGTGCAAGCGCAACTCCGGCAGGGATTCGCCACTATTAAACGCGAAATCGCGAATGATGAATTCGGCTTCTTGCACGTCCATGATTATACTTTTCGGTGTGATGTCTCAATCAGCGCTATTTCTGTGGCAGATTGTAGCGCCTGACGAAGGTCCGCTTCTCGCTCACCACAACCAGATTGAAGCCGCCCGGCGTAGCCAAATCATACTCGGCATCGACTATGCCAGGGTATGCCGCAAAGTTGTACCAGGTTGAAGGGCAGCAGACGTAGAGCACACCCTCGCATTGGGTGTTTGTCTGTTGATGAATATGTCCAAAAAATACGCCGGCGGTCTTTTCGCTGTACGCCTGCAATATGCTCTGAATAGCTTCACCGTTCTGCACCCTCATCTTCTCATCAAGCCAGCGAATACCGGTCTTTGTCAGCGGGTGGTGCATTGCCACAATCACCCGTTTGTCATCCATCGATTTCAGCCGCTCGCCAAACCATTCGATCTGCTCTTCGCGCAAGAACGGCGCGACGGGGTCGCCGTATCCATTCGTATCCAGTGTCAAGAGATTATGATCCCCCACTTTTACGAGCGCATCGCGCAAGACAATCATTGCCTCGCCATCATGCAGGATGTCGGCCATCAGTTCGGCGGAATCGTGATTGCCCGGCAGGAGATACAAGGGCTGCTCAATCTGCCGCAACAAGTCGCGCGCGCGCTGGTAATTCTCCGCAAACGGGTCGGCGCAGACATCGCCCGTGTGCAAGACGAAATCAATCTCGAAGGGCAGCTGCCCAATCGCCTCGATGAGTTTCTCTGCACCACGGTTCGGGTGCGGCACACCCTTCAAGTCCCGCGCCGGCAGATCCCTGGATTCATCATTGATATGCGTATCGCTAATGTGGAGGAAGGTGAGCAAGGTCGGCACCTTTCATTTGCCTGACTCTGGATTCAAGGATTGTATCGTTGCCGCTGACATCGCGCAAAGCGACACGCAGGTCAACCAGCAATCGAAATCAAGCGTATATCACTCTCCTAATCAGCCTCAAGTCGGGGCAGAACTCCGCCGTAGGCAAAGCGCAGAGCAATCTTCCCGCTCCTTTGCCGCGCCGATTCACAACCTTGAACGTAGAATGAACAGGTCTGGCTGCACATTCAGTTTTTTCAGTCAACTCGCCTACGAGTTGGACAACAAGGGAACGTTCAAAGTCGATGACCGCAAATCCGTATGTTCAGGCCATCTCGCTTCAATCGGATCTTAACGCCCTAAGACGCGGCGACCTCACACTGCAGGCGCTGATCGACAATATCGAGGCGCGTTTCGAGACGACTGATCAAGCCATACAAGCCTTCCTGCCCGAGCCAAATCGCTTCAATCGGCTGCGCCGCGGTGCCGCCTCACTGCAAGCGCAATATCCTGACCCAGCCGCGCGCCCAGCCTTGTTCGGCGCCCTGGTCGGCATCAAAGATATTTTTCATGTTGATGGCTTTGTCACTCAGGCCGGCGCCTCAGTGCCACCAGAGCTCTTCGCCGGCGCGGAAGCGGAAGCAGTCACGCGACTGAAAACGGCCGGTGCGTTGATCCTCGGCAAGACAGTCACCACCGAGTTCTCCTATTTCGAACCCGGTCCCACCCGCAATCCGCACAATCTCGCACACACCCCCGGCGGCAGCAGCAGCGGTTCAGCGGCTGCCATCGCCAGCGGCTTGGCGCACATCACCATAGGCACCCAGACCGTCGGCTCCGTCATCCGCCCGGCCGCTTACTGTGGCATCGTCGGCTACAAGCCCTCATTCGGGCGCGTCCCGGCTGACGGCTTGGTGACTTTCTCGCCCTCCGCCGACCACGTCGGGTTCTTCACCCAGGATATCGCTGCGATGCGCTTGGCGGCGTCTGCCGTCATTGACAATTGGCAGCCAGGTATCACATACAGCGACCGTCCGCTGCTCGCCGTGCCCGCCGGCAAATATCTGCAGCAATCGACCGCGCTTGATGTCTTCGAGGCGCAGTTGTACGTCCTCGAAAACGCCGGCTATTGTATCCAGCGCATCAACATATTCGACGACATCGAAGACATCGACAGCTGTCATCAAGACCTTATCGCCGCGGAACTCGCGCAGCAGCACAGCGCATGGTTTGAGCAGCATGAACAGCTCTACCGTCCCCGCACCGCCGCCTTGATTCGCCACGGCCAATCGGTGGATTCGCAACGCCTGCAAGAAGCGCGCGCCAACCGCATCCTCCTGCGCCGCCGTCTGCATCAGGTCATGGACGCAGCCGGCGTCCACCTATGGCTTTGCCCCGCTGCGCCGGATGTCGCGCCATGCGGCCTCGACGCCACCGGCCACCCCAAGATGAATATGCCCTGGACGCATGCCGGCCTGCCCGCCCTCTCGCTGCCGGCCGGGCGCGGAATGTCGGGCTTGCCTATCGGTTTGCAGTTGGTCGCTCGTTTCGGCGATGATGAAGGCCTGCTGTCATGGGCCGAGGCGATGGAGCCGCTTTTCCAATAGCGGGCAGTGGACGCTTAAACAAATTTAGCTGCGTATGAGCGTCAACCAATAGCCAGCGGATTCACCCAGGATCCGGTCGCGCCCGTCAGCTTCAATGGCGCGATGATCAGCAGGAACTCATAGCAGCCCGCCGCCGCCAGCTCATCCAGATTCAGATTCTCCACATGCGTGATGCCGCTATTCACCAGCAAGAAGCGATGCACCGAGTGATCCATCGGCGGCATCACCTCCACCGCCATATTGTCCGCCCCGACAAGCGTCATGCCCTGCGAGACAAGATACTGCGCCCCCTCCAGGTTCAAACCCGTCTGCGCGTCGCGATAAACCGGATCGCCATCACGCAACAGGCGATACGAGCCCGTGCGCAGCAGCACCGCCGTATTCTCGCCTATAGCGCTGCCCTGCATCTCAAGCGCGCCGCGAATATCGTCAGCGCCGATGCCATAAGCCGGCGGCAGCGTTTCTACGCCCTTGTACGCCGCCACATCCACCATCACACCGCGCATCACAATCGGCGGCATCTGCTCGGCGCCGAGGTGATTCTGCCCGGCCGATGTGACGCAATCGCTTGCCGCCACCGTCTCACCCTCGCCGGCGTACAAGCGCGGCTCCCCGTCCGAGTCAGGCTCGCCAGCGGCATTCTGCTTTTCCGAGATATGGCAGAGGGCGTCAATATGCGTACCGACGTGTATTGACATGCGGATAACTTCTGCCGCCGCTGTACCCGGATAAATCGCCGCCGGATCACTATGGCGCAAGTGCGGCACGATCGAATACGACTTCATCGCCGCGCCCGGCGTCAACATGCCCTCATGAAAATCAACACCCAGACTAAAGACCTCGCCGGTCTTCACCAAGCTCAATAACTCAGGCGTCATATGTGGCAACGGCAATTTGCCGTAGGCGGACGCAGTCATAGCCTCACCTCGCTATCTTTCGTAGGTTTTCCCTAGTCTAGCAAATCTCGGGCGTATTGCTGTGCGGAGTTGAAGCTGTTGTATCTAACGAAGCAGGGGATCGAGGGGCAAGCCGCTCGGTACTTCAGACGGCGTGATATGCCCCAGGTCACGCGCCGCTGGATCGGTCAAGGCACGCAGAAAGGCTACCAAATCCGCCACTTCCGCCTCATCAATCGGCATACCGGCCCGCATGGGAAAAGCCACCGAATGCGCCTGCCGCTCAAAATCATAGGGCAGCGCCTGGTCCTGAAACTCGGTCGGCAAATGCTCGGCCGCTTCATAAACGATATTCGCCCGCCAGGGATTGGCATGGTGCCGGATGACATCCTCCAGCGTCATATACGCGCCACTATGAAAATAGGGCGGCGTCAATTCAACATTGCGCAAGCTCGGCGTCTTGAAGCGGTATTGATCGCGATAATCGAAACTTACATTCGCCCGGCCGAAATCATCCAGGCCACTATCGCCATTGTCTTTGCCCGGGCCCAACTGCGGCGCCAGCAAATTATGGAAGCCCTGATCAGTGAATATATCGCCGCTGTGGCAGGTCGCGCAGTTGACCGCCTGATTAAGCGCGCCAAAAAACAGCAAGCTGCCTCGCTTCTGTTCCCCGCTGAGCGCTCCCGTATCGCCGGCCAGGTAATCATCCCAGGGCGCCGCCGTGAATATCAACTGCCGTTCGAAAGCTGCCACTGCCTCCGCCATTTGCCGCAAGCTGATGTGCGCTGTGCCGAAGACCTCGGCGAAACGGGCGGCATAGTCTGCGTTGTTGCGCAAGCGGTCAAGCAGTTCCATGCGGATGACCATCGGCGGGTAATTGCCGAAGCTGACGCCCGCCATCTCGTGTTGGGACGTTATCGGGAAGAGAACCTGCGCCATCAGCGCATCGGTCATATCCAGGTCGTTAATCGCGTCTTCCGGAGTAATGACCGCGCTTTCTTCCGCGTTTACCTCGACCCGTCCGTCCCAGAATTGCTCGCTTAGCAAGGCGCTGTTGATAATCGTTGGGCTGTTTCGCGGTATAAAGACGTCAACGAAGGGGTTGATGATCGTGCCCACGTGGTCACGGCCATCATCACTTCTCATGTTGATCAATTTTCGGAATGCGCGGCTCTCGCCCAAGCCGTGACCACCGGCGCCGATCGGCAAGACGCGCCCGTCCGTCATGGCGAATTCCGGATGATGACATGATGCGCACGAGATATTCTGATCGCCGGACAAGATCGGATCAAAAAACAGATCCCGGCCCAGGCGGGTCAATTCGCTCTCCGACTCGATAAGCTCCCGCCCGGGATAGGGCTTCAATGCCTCAGCCTCAATGACCGCGCGCAAAGCTTGATCCAGATCGCGCGCCTCGATTGTGATTGCCGTCGGTTTATCATGTGGCGGGTAGCGCCGCGGCTGGCTGGGCGCCCCGCCAAATTCTATATGCAGCAGCCGGCCGGCATATCCTTCCGTCACATATAAACTGCCATCCGGCAGCGGCAAGACCGAAACCGGAAAATGCAGATCCTCAATGACCGATTCCAGCATGCCTCGCTCGTTGATACGGCTGAGACGCCCGTTCGCCTCTTCTTCATCCAGCTCGTTGAAGCAATCGCCGCGTGACGCCAGCGCGCCATGTTCCAGTAGCCACAGCTCGCCGTTTACGCCAACCGCCACATCAATCGGCATGTTCAAGCCATCGGCTATCGTCCGCTGCTGCCCGCTATCACCTACCGCCACCAGCTCGCCGCCATTCGCCACATGCGGGCAACCACTGAAGAGCGTCACATAATACGAATCATCGAAGCGCGCCAAACCGGTCGGCAGCGCCTCCAAGCGGCCGCCATCCTGCTGCGGATTATCCAGCGCGGCGAAACGATGCGCATAGCTGATCAGACCATCGTCGCCCTCAATGACCAGGCCGTTGCCCGCCGCATCCGTGACCACCGGCGCGCCCCCAAGGTCAAAGGCGATATCAAAGGGATGCAGAAAGAAGATATTGCCGCGATCGGCCTGCCGCCGCTCCAGATCTGCCGGGCTGAACGGCCCATCCGGCAGAATCCGCGCTCGCTCGATCGGCAAGCTGTAGAGTTGTGAGCCGGCGATCGCCACAATAATCGCGCCGCCCTCGGGCGACACAGCCACCGCTGGCGCGCTTATCAAATTCTGAGACGAGAAACTACTTGGAAGCCCCGAAATCAATCGACCCAAGCTGCCATCCGGCCGCAGCAGGCTGATGCCGGCGCTGTGCTCGCCATGCCCCCCGGCTTCAGCGATCAATACGCCGCCATCTGGCAGCAGCGCCAGACCAGCCGGATAATAGAGCCCTTCGGCGACAATCCTTATCGTGGGGTCGGTCTGCGCCCATCCGCCGAAACAAAACAGCCCCAAGACGATCGACAAACAGATAATTCGTGCGCGCATCGCGTTCTGAACTACAGTCGACTAATGTTTGCGTATAGTTTATCACCTTCAGCAACAATTCCGCCGACACTTTAAGCGATAGTTAGCAAACGCTAATGTTTTCTTCATCTCACTCTTTCAGCGCATGAGTGGAAGCTGCATCAGGTTGCTCGTATAATTGTCCTTCAGCCAAGCGTAGTCCGGGTCGTCATAAGGCGGCGTTGCCCGCGCCTCATCCACCAGCTCGCCCGCCAGGTAATTCAAGAAATACAGGTTGGACCCCGGCGCGGCCGATGTCGAGTGGAAGCCCTGCGTAACCAGCGCCAAATCAGTATTTCGCGCGGCAAAGATCTCTTCAAAGTCCCTATCGCGCCGATAATTGCGATGCAGCGCCACACCCTCAGCCGGGTCCGTCCGGAAGTAGTACGTTTCATCCAAATGCGGCGAACCGCCGTAGCCATCGTGGCAATGCGGCGGATAACCCGACCAGGCGCCGCCCGGCACATAGACTTCGTACAAAATCAGCCGTTCAGCCGGCAGCGGATGCGCCAAAGTATGATGCACCTGACGCCGCGCCGCGCCACCACCGCGCACTTCCGACTTGATTTCGTCCGGCCTGAACAAGCGCAGCGGATACTTGCCCTCCGCCGGCGCCGCGCCAATGGCAAACTCGAAGCTGCCCTCGGCCCGCACAGCGAATTCATGCCCCGGCGGGACATATAAAACGGACGGCTTCTCCTGAAATACGCCGGCGCGTTTCAGCGCGAAGCCGCCCGCCTGCGTCTGCGCAAGGCCGCTGCCTTCAAGCGGAACCAGCGCCAATTCCGTGTCGCCCGTCTGATGCAGGTAAAGCTGCTCGCCGCTCAGCCGAATCACACGAAAAGACAGATAAGCCCAGTTCGCCGACTCCGGCGTCACATCCAGCACGATCATGTCGTCATAGTTTGACTTCAAATGATTGCTCATGTCCCGTTCCGCTCCCGCTCCTCGATAAATTGCTCGACCTCATTCCAGGTCGGCAGCGCCCGCGCGCAGCCATGCCGCGTCACCACCAGCGCGCCGCAAGCATTGGCGAATCGCGCCGCCCGCTCCCAATCCCAGCCCCGCGCCCAACCAGCGATCAAACCGCTAGCGAAGCCATCGCCGGCGCCGACAGTATTAACTATCTCGACCGGATACCCCGGCACATCCACCTGCCCGCCCCGCCGCATAATCGACACGCCGCGCTCACCGCGTTTCACCACCAGCGCCAAATCGCGCCCTGCGCAGTATGCCATCAAGCGCCGCTGCAAGTCACCGTCGTCCGCTTGCTTCTCGCCCGCCATAGCCGCCCCGGGCTCAGGCGAAAGCGCCGCGGCGAACTCCTCTTCCGTGCCAATGACCACATCGCAAAGCGGCAGAATTCGCCGCATGTTCAAGCCATAGGCCAGCGGATGCGACCATTGATCCGGCCGCAGATCCAGGTCAATGAAGACCGTCAGACCCCATGCTCGCGCCTGCTCCGCCAGGTACAAACTGACATCTCGCGTAGCGCCCCGGCTCAAGGCCGTGCCCGATAGCGAAAGCGCCCTCGTCTCCGCCAATGGCAGATTCTGCGCCTCTTCTATCGTCAGGTGAATGTCGGCCGGATTCTCCCGATAGAAGAGCAGCGGAAAGCGATCGGGCGGCTGCACGCCAACCACCGCCATGCCCGTCCTTCTGCCCGCCTTCGTGGCGACATACTCTGTGTCAACACCCTCATTGCCCAGATAGTGGCGGACGAAGCGTCCCACCTCATCATCGCCAACGGCCGTGAACGCAATAGAACTTAGTCCCAGTCGGCTGGTCCCGATGGCGATATTGACCGGGCTGCCGCCGACACCCGTCTCGAAAGCCTTTATGTCGTGAAACTCAGCGCCGATATCGCGGGCGAACAAATCCATCGATACCCGCCCGACCGTAATCAGATCATACTTCATCGCCCGGCCCGCCCCAGCAGGTCCAACAAGTCGCCCGCCTCAATTGCATCAAGTGCTGCGCCAACTCGTGCGACCAGATGCGGCGCCTCCGTCAAGTCTCGCTCCCATAAATTGCTGTTGCTCAAGACCGTCCGCGCCAGCGCCTCGTTTGAATCCGCCGCCGCCCAGGTCCGCGCAAACCAGGCTACGACCTCCCTGTCGTCATTCAGCGTAATGAGATCGCCACGATACAGACGAATGAAGCCGGCCAGCGCAATCACCAACCGCGGCGGCAACTTACCATACTGCGCCAGGTAGCCCAGCAGCGACGGCACGATGCGCTCCTTCGCTTTGGTCGAACTGTTTAGTGAAATCGTCTCCAATTTGTGATGGATATGCGGATTAAGAAAGCGCTCGAAGGCATCCCGCGCAAAGCTCTCCAATTCCGCCAGCGGCGCCTCGGTCACCGAGGGAATCACCTCCTGGAATATCATGTCTCGTATAAAAGCGCCCAGGATGTCGTGCTCGACGGCCTCGCGCACCGATTCGATTCCCAGCAAAATGCCCAGCGGCACCATCGATGTATGCGCGCCATTCAACACGCGCACCTTGATCGTGCGATAAGGCGCGGCATCCGCTACGACGTTTACATTCAGTGGCGTGCTCGTCTTGTCCACCGGGAATTCATCCAGCAAGCTCGCCGGCGCCTCGATGATCCAGCTGTGGTATAGCTCGCCCGTCGTCAGCAGGCGATCCTCATAACCCAGCTGCGCGAATATCGTCTCGGCCTCCGCCTGCGGATAACCCGAAACAATGCGGTCAACCAAGGTGTTACAGAAGACATTATGCGCTTCGATCCAGTCAGCGAACCCCGGCTCCAGTCTCCACAGCGCCGCGTATTCCAGGATGATCTCGCGCAGGCGCGTCGCATTGTCGACGATCAGCTCGGTAGGGATGATGATGCACCCTCTTTCGGGAGCGCCCGCGAAATGCAGATAGCGTTCATATAGAAAGCGTGTCAGTTTGGCGGGAAAAGTCTGCGGCGGCTCATCCAACAGACGATCATCGGCTGAAAATACAATGCCGGACTCGGTCGTGTTGGAGAAGACAAAGCGGATCTCCGGTTGCCGCGCCAGATCCATATATTCAGCGAAGTCCTCATAAGGATAAACCGTGCGATTAACAGCGCCGATCAGCCGCGGACGCTCCACAAACTGCCCATCTTCGACGCCGAGCAAATAGGTCGTGAACAAGCAATCCTGCTCGTCCAGCGAATCATAGCGGCCCGCCGTCGCCTTCACCAGAACAACGCCGCTGTCAAAGTCGGTCTCTTCATTGAGCACATCAACAACCCAATCGGCAAAGCCGCGCAAGAAGTTGCCGCCGCCAAATTGCACAATGCGGTCCGGGTAGCGTTTTCGATCCGGATAATGATGGCGGGATAGCTGCTCTAACATGATGATCCATCCAATCGGTAGGTCTGCTTCGCCAAATCATAAGCCAGCGCGCGAATCATCTCGAAGGCGTCTTCTTCATCGATGAAACCGCGCGCAAGCTGACCCGCCAGCCAGTCGGCGCAGACTCGCCGCCAAACATCGTGCCGCGTCGGGATCGATGGATAAGCTCGCGTATCGTCATTGAAGCCGGCCAGGTTATAGATTCCCGCCGTCTCCACCACCGCGTCCAGGAAGCGCGTCATGCCCAGCCAGCTGTCATAGAACCACCAGGGCGGTCCCAAACGCAATATCGGATAATGACCCGACAGCGGCGCCAGCTCACGGCTGTATGTCGTCTCATCCAGGTTGAAAAGCACCAGCGTCATATCCGGCTGATTGCCGAACCTGTCTAGCAGCGCTTTGAGATTCTTGGTGAATTCGCTGCGAAGCGGGATGTCCGCCCCCATATCACGCCCGTAGCGCGCGTAAATCTGCGGGTTGTGATTGCGCCAGGAACCGACATGCAGCTGCATCACCAGACCGTCTTCGCTGCTCATTCGCGCCATCTCAACCAGCATATGCCCGCTGAAACGCGCCGCCTCCTTGGCCGACGCCTCGCCTTTCAGCGCCCGCTGAAATATCGCTTCGGCTTCGACAGCGCTCATTGACTCGGTATAAGCGGTCAGCGCCGCGTGGTCGGTCGCCGTCGCGCCCATCAACTTGAAAAACTCGCGCCGCCCTTCCAGCGCCCGAATATAGCTGCCGTAGCCACTGACGGTCTTGCCCGCGACATCGCTCAGTCTGTCGATATTGTCGCGCCAGCCATCAGCCTCGATATTCACCACGCCATCCGGTCGAAAGGTCGGGATGATCCGCCCGCCCCAGCCTGAATCCCGTATCGCCTGATGCTGCTCCAATGTGTCAGTCGCGGCATCCGTCGTCGCCAGAACTTCAATGTTGAAGCGCTCAAAAAGCGCGCGCGGACGAAAGGCTTCGCTTCTCAGCTTCTCCTCGATCGCGCCATAAATGGCGCCGGCGTTGGCGCTGTTGAGCTTCAGCGTGATGCCGAAGACATCAGCCAGCTCATCGCGGATCCAAATGCCGGTCGGCGTCGCCCGGAAGAGATGCCAGTTGTCGCAGACCCGCTGCCAAATCTCACGATGATCTTGCTCGACCCCAACATGCAAGTCTCCCCTCTTCATGGGGGGAGATTCAGACGATGGTAGCGACGGAATCCCAAGCTCGTCCAGAGAGATCCCCTGCGAATACAACATGCGGAAAACATAATGGTCGGGAATGATCAACAAGTCGACCGGGCTGCCGAACTCATAATCGGGATCGGCAAAGAGCCACGGATCGACATGACCATGTGGACAAATCAAAGGCAGATTCTTTACGCTGGCGTAGAGTTGTTCCGCTGCGCCCCTCTGCGCCGGGTCAGTGGAGAAGTAACGATTCCGCATAGGTGATTCTCGCGCCGGCTGCCGAATAAACGGCGCTATTGTACCACTCCGCCTTCGCAATACCAGAAAATGTAGGGGCGACTCAGTGAGTCGCCCGAATGAGTTCAAATGAGGATTACGCCGATGCCCCAGCCTGCAACGCTAGACTGTTTCAGCCGGCTGCCCGTTTTCACTGTAGAGGTAACAGGCCACAGACTGCCCGTAGCCGCCGCGATAGTGCCCCGGCCTCGTCTCACACTCCGGCATCACGTGCGGGCAGCGATGGCGGAAGAGGCAGCCCTGGCGGCCCGCGCCCGGCGTCAATTCCTCAAGCGGAATCTCAACCCGGCCCTCCCAGGTCTTCTCCGGGTCGGGTCGCGGTATCGAACTGACCAGCAACTGCGTGTAGGGATGCTGCGGATGTTGAATAACCGTGGAAGCGTCGCCGACCTCTACCACCCGTCCGCGATAAAGCACAAATATCTTGTCGCTTATTTGGTGGGCGGTCGCAAGATCATGTGTGATATACAGCAGCGAGATGCCGAATTCGTCGCGCAGCTGCTTCAGCTTGGTCAGGATATTCGCCCTCAAGGAAGCATCGATCATCGAGACCGGTTCATCGGCCACGATTATTTTGGGCTGCAAGAGCAGACTGCGCGCCACAACGATGCGCTGCCGCTGCCCGCCACTGAGCTGATGCGGATAGCGCCCCAGCACCTCGTCAGCCCGCAGACCGACTTTGGTCAGCGCGTCAACCATCAACTCGCGCGCCTGAGCCCGGTTATCCGCCAGCTTGAAGGTACGTATCGGCGTCAGCAAGAGCCGGTCTATCGTATAAAAGGGATTGTAGACGGCGAAGGGATCTTGAAAGATGGCCTGCACTTCCCGTCGATAGTCGCGCCGCTCACGATTGGAAAGCGCCCACAAATCTTGCCCCTTGTAGATGACGCGCCCGCCAGTCGGTTTGATCATGCCTAAACCGAGCCGCGCCAGCGTGGTCTTGCCGCTGCCGCTTTCGCCGGCGATGGCTATGATCGACGGCTTGTCCGCCTCGATAACCAAGCTGAGATCTTCCAGCGCGACAACGTCATCGGGATTGCGCTTGTTGCCGCCGAATGCCATCGTGACATTATCAAATTCGAGCAGGTTTTTTGTCGTCATGAGGCCTGCTCTTCCACCAGATGACAAGCCGCGCGCCGGCCGCCGCTGAAATTTCGCAGCTCGGGTATGACCTGCTTGCAGTGATCAACCGCCACCGGGCAACGCGGATGGAAAGCGCAGCCCGAAGGCAGATCAAGCAATGACGGTTGGCTGCCGGGTATGCCGGTCAACTCGCGTGTCTCCTCCGGCGACGGCAACGAACTAATCAGCAGCTTGCTATAGGGATGCTGCGGATCCTTGAAGAACGATGATATCGGCGACACTTCCACTAACTTGCCGGCATACATCACCGCCAGCCGATCTGCCGATTGCGCCATCAGCCCCATATCATGCCCAATGATGATCATGGCTGCGTTCAGCTGCGCCTGAACATCGTTGAGGGTCTGCATCACCACGCGCTGCACCACCACATCGAGCGCGCTCGTCGGCTCATCTGCGATAATCACGCTTGGCTCCAGAATAATCGCCAGCGCAATGCAAACACGCTGCTTCATGCCTCCGCTCAATTCATGCGGATACATCTCCGCCACGCTCTCGGGCAAGCCAACCCGTCCCAGCAAGTGCCCGATATGCTTCGATAAGTCACTCTTCGTCCAGCCGCGTTCATGCGCTTCGATGGCGTCCGCCAATTGATGTTTGATCTTCATCACCGGATTAAGCGAATTCATCGAACCTTGCGGAATCAGCGAAAGCTTGCTCCAGCGCAGACTCCGCATCTCCTCGCGCTCCAGCGACAGCAAATCCGTTCCGTCCAACAAGGCCTCGCCAGCGTCTATCGAGGCCGGTTCCTTGTGCAGCCTCATCAATGCCAACGCCAGCGTCGTCTTGCCCGAGCCGGATTCGCCGACGATGCCCAAACGCTCGCCGGCATAGAGCGAAAAACTGACGTCGTCAACCGCTATCACATGCTGCGTTCTGGTCTTGTAGGAAACTCGCAGGTTGTTGACCTGCAGTGCGATGTCTTGGCTCATCCTGTTTTCCTCAAGCGCGGATTAACAAATTCATCCAGCGCCGCGCTCGTGAGGAAGAGTCCATTGAACAATATAATCAGAACAATAATCGGCGGCAGCCACCACCACCACAAACCGTTAATCATCGCCGAATACAGTTGTGCCCAGTAAATTGTCATGCCCAGCGTCGGCGTCCGCTGCGGTCCCATGCCCAATACTTCCAGCCCAATGCCCGCCAGAATCGCGCCGGCAGTCGCGCCGACGAAGCTTGCCGCCGCCAAGGGCAAGATATTCGGCATGATCTCTTCAAAGATGATGCGAATATCATTCAGCCCCGCCAAACGCGCCATATGCACATAAGGCTGCTCGCGCAAGGACAGCACCTGCGCCCGTATCGTCCGCGCCGGGAACATCCAGGACAGCAAGGCGATGATCAGCGCCATATTCTCGACGCTCATGGTTCGGACCGACGCCGCTACCACCAACAATATCGCCAGGGGCGGAATCGTCAGCATCGTATCTGTCGCCGTGCTGATGACCATATCAATCTTGCCGCCAAAGTATCCGGCGATCATGCCCAGGCTCGTGCCCAACGCCACGCCAACGATTCCCGCCAGCACTCCCATCTTCAATGTCTGCGGCGTGCCGACTACCAGGACCGCCAGGACATCGCGCCCACCGCCATCCGTTCCCATCGGGTATTCAGCCGACGGCGGTTGGTTGGTCGGCACAGAAATCGGTCGAGCTTTCTCAACATCAATCAGCAGCGGTCCCGCCACACCAATCAGCAGCAAAAACAGAAGCAGAGCCAGCCCAAGCAACAGCTTCGGCGTCCGCAAGATGTACAAGAGCATCGCGCGCGCCGAATGAATCACAGATCTAAGCATAGTTGGCTCTCTAACCTCATTGGTCTATGCGAGGGTCGAGTAGCGGATAAATCAGGTCCACCACCAGCACAGACACAGCCACAGTCAATATAATTACGAAGGCCACGCCCTGAATCATGTAATAATCGGAACTGCGCAGCGCGTTGTAAAGCAGCCAACCAACGCCCGGATAATTGAAGACGACCTCAACCAGCACCGACCCTGACGCCACCGTGCCCAGCGCGATTGCCAAAGACGTCACTTGCGGCAGAAGCGCATTGCGCATCGCATAAGCGAAGAAGATACGCCTGTCCGACAGACCCTTCGCTTCAGCCAGCGTCAGATAGTCTTCACCCAGCACAGTCACCATCGTGCCGCGCATACCCAATGCCCAAAAGCCGACGCTCGTCAACACAATCGACAGCGACGGCAAGATACCATGGCGCAGCACATCAAGTACAAAATCCAGGTTCATGGAGGGCACAGTGCCGGAACCGAAGGCGCCGCCCAGCGGCAGCGCGCGCAAGACAAAGGCAAATATATATACCAGGATCAGCCCAAGCAAATAATACGGTACAGCCGATAGGACCATTAAAAACGGGACGAAACGATTGACCGCGGCCGGCGCCCGTGGCCAAGCCAGCAACGCGCCGAAAAACGAGCCGAAGGCGAATGAAATCATGGTGGATAATGCCAACAATCCGACAGTCCACGGCATCGCGCGAATCAGCGCCGTCTCAACTTTCTGCGGGTAATAAGTAATAGAATGACCCAAATCAAACTGCAACGTATTGAACAAGTAACGCAGGTACTGCTCGTGCATGGGCAGATCGAGACCAAATTTCTCGCGATATGCCGCGACAATCTTGTCCTCGCCCGTGGTGCTCGCGCCGCGCGCCCGCAATTCTTCCAGCACCGACGCGGTCGGATCTCCCGGCGCCAGACGCGGAATGATGAAGTTGAGCGTCGCCGCCGAGACGATCACTACAACAAACATGGCCAACCGTCGCACCAGATAACCGTACTTCACTGTCAGAAACTCTGCCTTGCCAAGACCGAATGCTATAAGTGGCCTGAACTTATTTATTTGATACCCCGTCTATGGGAATGACTGCCCTAAGAAAACAGAAAGTGCCCGCAGCGCAAGGCAACGGGCACATTCAAAGTAGTCAACTTACTGCGCGGGCTCGATCTCGGTGATCATCAGCAGCGCTGTCATCCACCAGAAACCGGGGTGTACGTAGTTGTTGTCCGCCGTCGGCCAATTCGTCCAATAGTGATTATTGAACGGCGTCAGCAACGACGCCTCCGTCAGCGGCATCGCCGGCAAGTCAGCCAGCCAGATCTCCATCGCAGAGCGGAAGAGATCTTGCATCGCCGGATCATCTGGTCCGGTAACAGCCATTTGATCGACAATCGCGTCGAAATCGGGATTGGCGTAACGTGTGCGCGACCCGGTTGCGATCTCGCCGATTGGCTTGGCGTGACGTCCGTGGAAGATATCCAGCGTACCGTAAGGATCGCGAACACTGCCGCAGGACACATCAATCCAGGCGCTGGCGTTGCCAATGCGCAGCGTCTCATTAAACGCGGCTGTATCTTGGAGCTTGAAGGTCGCGTCGAAACCGGCGCGCTGCAGCAATTCCGCGATAACCGGCGCCATCTTGACCTGGAAGACCTCACCCTGACGGATGACCAGATCCATCTGCACCGTGTTGCCGTCGGCATCCAGCCACAGGCCGTCGCCATTCTTGCTGAAGCCAGCGCCTGTCATCAATCCGTCAACCTTGTCCTGGTCTTGTTCCAGTGTGTCATAAGTCTCGAACAAGTCGGCGTTGGCGTCCATATAAACGCGCAGCGGCGCATAACCAGGCATCAGCCACTCGTTGATGGCCGTCAAGCCTTCCCAGGCGATATCGACCAGCGCATCGCGGTTGATGCTGTTGCTGATCGCCCAGCGCACATCGGCGTTGTCGAAGGGCGCTACCGCGTTGTTCACAACCAGATAACGCGGGCAAGGATCGAGATAAGCGTAAGGCGGCTCGGCATACCATCCGGTTACCGCCGGATTTTGCGCAACAACCGTTTCGAAGGTGCTGCGTCCCATCAACCACATGGTGTCAAGCTCGTTGTTGATCGCCATCGCAGCGCGGCGTTCTTCGTTGCCGGCAGCCAGGAAAATGACGCGCTCGGGCGCTGGCAATTCTATAAAGCCACTCTCGGCGCCCCACCAGTCATCGCGGCGATCCCATACCGTCTCGGTCTCGTTGGAAGCCACCAGCCGATACGGACCAGTCCCAACCGGGTAACCCATTTCCAGGTCAAAGTTGTTGAATGTCGCCGGATCTTCGACCATGGAGAAAATGTGCTCCGGAACGATGTAGGTGGCGCCGTAGATGCGTACGCCCCACACATTCAAGAGGTAACGGGGGCTCGGTCCTGTCAGCGTGATCTTGACCGTCAAATCGTCCACCTTCTCCACACTCTCTACGAAGGCTTCATGGTCATTGGAGTAATTCAGCTCCGGCGATGTCGATATGAGCAAGTCCAGCGTATAGAGCACATCATCGGCATCAAATGCCTCGCCGTCGCTCCATGTCACGCCATCGCGCAGGTTGATGGTCAATTCGGTGAAGTCGTCGTTGTATTCAGCGCTCTCCGCCAACCAGGGCACCAGTTCGCCAGTCTCATAGTTGTAATAGAACAAGGACTCGTAACCGACCTGCTGCAAGCCCGCATGCCGTAGCGTACCTCTTGACAACGGGTTGAAGTTCTCCGGCGTGGTATTGCGTACGCTGATGTTCTCGATGACGAGCGTCCTGTCACGAGGAACCTCGTCCAACTGCGCCATGCTGACCGGCGCAAGCATTCCAAAGAGCAAGCTGACAAGCGCCAGCAATATCAAAAACCTGCCTGAAACAACCCTTCTCATTGCAATTCTCCTCGTATATTGGAATTAGATTTGCGAATCATGTCGTTCCTAACGAAGGTACAACTATGATTCTACATTAAGAGTAGCGCAACTTGTCGCCTTATTCAAGCGAACCGAAATTGGGGAGTGGTGAATTTTATTGATATACGAATTGAATCAGATGAGCCGCATAATTGGGATACTGCTGTTTATACAGTTGCCGCCGATTCCAGGCATAAACAAAGAGTTTCACATTCCGCCTAAGCGCGTCCGCACAGCGAGAAAAGCAGCGGGAACGCCGATGCAAACGCGCTAGATAGTGCCGAAGTTCCGCATTCACGCCTTCTACCCGATAGGTCTCGCTTTTGTTCGGCATTGGAGTATGCCGGCCAGGATAATAGAGCAATTTCTTGTACGATGCCATCAGGTCGCTGTAGTATCAACAGGCTCTTGGACTCTGGTCCACCAGCCTTTGCAATGTTCTTTCATCCAGCTGCTGACTCAGCAAAAAGCCGACTATGCAACTAGGTTCTGTTGATATTTTGACATTAGCATTTTCATAAATGGGTAAAATAGTCTTATGGATACCATAAGACTAACTGACGAACAGTGGGCGAAGCTTCGGGATTTTCTGTCGCAAGAGCCAAAGGTTTATCTGGGCAATGAGGCGAAATGCCGCCAATTTGTTGAAGCAGTGATATGGGTAAGTCGCAGCGGCGCACAGTGCCGTTTGCTTCCAAGCGAATACGGCAAATGGAATTCAGTTTACAAACGCTTTGCTCGCTGGTGCGAAAATGATGTTTGGCAACGGATGATGGAAGCTCTTGCCGATGACGCGGATATGGAAAACGGGATAATCGACAGTACGATTGTTCGGGCACATCCCTGTGCCGCTGGCGCCGAAAAAAAGTGAAAAGCAAGCCGTGGGTCGCAGTCGCGGGGGTTTTAGTAGCAAGATTCATATCACGGTTGATGGTTTGGGCAATCCCTTGCGTTTCCGCTTGAGTCCTGGGCAGGCTCACGACATCAATCAGGCTGAGGAGTTGGTGGAAGGCTTTGCCTTTCAGCGGGTTATCGCGGATCGAGGCTATGCGTCCCAAGATTTTGTGGACAGCTTGCTTGAAAGAGGCATAGAAGCGGTAATTCCCCCGCATCCGAGCGCCAAAGAGCAGCGAGAATATGATAGATGGCTCTATCGCGAGCGGCATCTGGTGGAATGTTTCATCAATAAGATCAAACATTTCCGCCGCGTCTTTTCCCGATTTGAGAAACTCGATACATCTTATCTCGGATTTCTGCACCTTGTCGGTACGCTGATATGGTTACGATAGAATGTCAACAGAACCTAGTAGAGCGCTCCACAAAAGTGCTTATGTACCACCTGTTTTTTTGTGGCCGACAAAAGTATGCAATTCGTCCATCTCAAGGATATGCAAGGCCTTTTCTGCCGGGGTCGGAGCGGCGGGCAACTGATTGGCGTGGGCCTTCACCCAATTCATCACCGTGACATGATGAACCTTAAAATGACGAGCGATCTTTCGGTAACTCAAGCCATCCGCATAGTAGTCAACGGCTAATTGTCGCATTTCCTTGCGATAGCGACGAGATTGCGGAACATAACGGCGATTGCAGGGCTTGCACTTGTACATTTGGTTTCCTGAACCAGCGCGGCCTGCCTTTACTTGTTCTTCAAGTATCTTGACAGTGAGGACATTTATTCATATATTCAGTATATCATATCTCCAAATTCACCACTCCCCAACCTCTTCTGAGCCTTGCCGTCGGTCGATTTTTGCCGCTCCGCCTGCTTGAAAGTCCCATGCTGCGGCGGCATATCAACGCCATCGCCGCCAAGCAAATCACGAATCGAAAGCAGTTGAACCTTGCGATACCGCCTGTCCCAAAACTCGGATTCGTAGTGGCCCGCTTCAAGAGCCTCCCGAATCATCGGCTGAGTCGGCAGCTCCAAAGTTATAAAGACGCCGATAGCCGCTTTCTCCCGCTCCAGCACCCCCTTCAAGTCGCGGATATCGCCCGCCTTCACCCCGCCCGACTTGACCTGCACCACGACCTTGCGCGCTTTCGCCTTGCCTTTGTCGCCTTGCTCGAAGAAATTGATGACGCCGTCGATGCCCTGGTCCGCGCCCTTCTTGCCCTTGCGCGATCCCGCTTGCCCGCCGACCGGCTTGGCGCCCACCAGCGACAGCGCCCACCACTCGAATTGATAACGCCCTTCATTGGCCGAATCAGTCGCCAATTCACGCGCTCCTGATTCAGTCGTCGGCTCGCCGATGACCTCGTAATCCACGCCCGAGACCAGCTCGAACATATCCTGCAAACGGTACTTCTGCAGCGCGATGCTCAAGTGCGTGATGTCGATGCCGATCCACTTGCGCCCCAGCTTATGCGCCGCCGCGATGGCAGTGCCGCAGCCGCAGAAAGGATCCAGCACGACATCGCCTTCTTTGCTGCTGGATCGGATGATGCGTTCTAGGAGCGCTACAGGTTTTTGCGTGGGGTATCCGAGGCGTTCTTTGGCGGTATTGCCTACCCTCAATATGTCATCCCACCAGTCTTGTACCGGCATTCCTTTCTTTTCATCCAGGTACACCTTGAAACCCCGTAGGAGTGGCTTTCCGTCCTTACCTGTTTGGATTCGACCATCGTCCCAAAGTTGTTCCATTGCTATTGCGTTTTTGCTCCACATACGCGACGGTCCTGGCGTTCGTCCATGGAATTCGAATCTGCCGCCATCGCCGCCTCGATACGGAGCAGTTAAGTCTTCGAGTTTGTACCATTTCCCATTCTCATCTTGCTTGAATTCTGACTTGAGATATTCGTCTGAATATTCCACGTAAACCGGTTCGAAATTAACGCTCCTCGGATCCTTTGAATAATAGAAAATCACATCGTGGATCTTGCCGAACCGCTTGGCATCGTTGTGTGCCGACGTCCGTTTCCAAGCAATCTCATTGCGATAGTTCTGAAAGCCAAAAATCGCATCCAGCACAATCTTCAAATAATGACTCGCGGTCGGGTCGCAATGCAGATACAAACTGCCCGTTGGCTTCAAGACCCGCCGCAGCTCGACCAAACGCGCCGTCATCATCACCAGATAAGCCATCATCTGATTGCGGTCGATCAGGTCCAGCAGCGCCTCAATTGCCGTGCTGACCTTGTCCGGCGCGTCCGTAATCAAGTCGCGGTAGGTGTCTTCGGCTATCTCGCCCCAATGCCAGGTGTCCTCGAAAGCCGTGATCTGCGCCTGGCTGTCCGCGCCGCTCTCCGACCGGAAGAGCACGTTATAATTGCGGTTGCTGTTGAAAGGCGGGTCGAGGTAAATCAGGTCGACGCATTCATCGGGGAAGTGCTCCAGATTGCGCAGGATGTCGAGGTTGTCACCGTAGTAAAGTCGATTTTTCATGCGATGAGTATAACACAGCCCGGCTTGCGGCTGTATTGACAGAGGGAGGGCGAAGCTGTAAGATTCTGGCAGAGCAAGGAGAGCGATAATGGCATACGACAGTCGCAAAATCGCCAATTCCTACTATTTGCCCAAGCATCCATTTCTACATGGGATTGCGCGGATGATGGATTTCGGCGGCTTGCTGAACCGCCAAATGTTTGCTCAAATCCTGGAGCGCTCGGACGCGGACTCGATGCGCGCCGATTGGGAAGCGGTGGGGGACTCCCTTGGCCGGTCAATCAAAGCGTACGACAAAGAAACTGCCGGAAAAGGCTTACTTGAACCAGAATCCGCCACCTGAGCGTTCATCAGCCGATGACAACTATGCGGAAAGCCTGATTTCCGCGGATTTAATTCAGCACATCCCCGAAGAGAAGCGGGGAGAGTTCATCCGTGAAATTATCCTCCAGGTTGAGCATTATTCAGGCATTATCCCCCATCCAAGCATTGTGGGCAGATGGGAACGCATTATGCCCGGCAGCGCCGAACGCATTCTCAGCCTGTCTGAAAAACACCAGGAGCGCCGCATGGAAATGGAGCGGACTATGTTTGCTGAGTTTATCAATCGTGAAAAGCTCGGCATGGGGCTCTACTTTATTCTTGCGCTGGTAATGATTATTGGGGGCATCGTCATTATCCTCTCGGGTTATAGCACTGCGCGCTCGGCTAGCGCAGCGCCCAGTCCCTGGGGCAGGCGGCGCGGCGGGGGTTTGCATATTGTGGCTGATGGCGAGGCGCTGGAGGTGAGTGAGGAGTAGAGGCTTGCTAGGCATGGAATAATCGCGTACTATTTATAGGTATTACTTGGGTTGTACGAGAGGATTTGATTATGTTCATAGGTAAACACGAAGAGTTGTTTTGGCAACTGTACAAATGCAAGAATGAAAAGGACGTTGACGATCTTGTTCGCCGCGAACCTGAGACATTTCATCAGTCGAACTGGCATCCTCTGGGCGGCAATTCTGATTACTTTGGCGTTGTTGAAAATCAACAGTCTAATCCGGTTGCTGCGTTGGTAGAGAAACTTACTAACTCGATAGATGCTGTTTTGATGCGTAGGTGCTATGAAGAGAGCATTGATCCTAAGTCAGCAGTGGCCCCGCGCTCAATAGAGGAAGCGGTTCTCAAGTTTTTTCCCGAACATAATAACTGGGACTTGCGGGACCCGCGCAACGAGCAAGCAAGGTCAATTCAAATCCTGGCCGATGGTTCTCGACGAAATACTTCTATAGTTGTCTATGACGATGGCGAAGGGCAGCACCCTGAACGATTCCACGACACCTTTCTATCGCTTCTACGAGGCAACAAACGGAGAATACACTTTGTCCAAGGTAAGTACAACATGGGAGGCACCGTGCTATCATTTTTTGCGGCAGAAGACGATACCAGCTCATCGCGTCAAAGAGATTTGATGGCACGGGTAGATTCGGATTTACCCTAATTCGTGAACGTCCGCAAGATACTGAAGAATATGACGAAGGCAGTGAATATCAGTATTTTCGTGTGAATGACAATATTCCTGCGTTCGACATTGAAGAACTCGATCTTGGATTACATAGGCGTTCCTTCCGCACCGGTACGATCATCAAACTGTATTCCTATGATGTACATGGCAATCGCAACTTTATTCGGCAGTTAGCACCTACTCTTGACCAATTCCTGTTTAATCCAGCGCTTCCCTATATCGTAAAAGAAAGCAGAGAACGCTACGAGAGGACACACGAAGGGTACGCGCTTTCGAACTTTGGGCTGAGACGCAGGCTGAATAACAAAGAATATCTCGAGGAAGATCCGTTTTCTGAAGAAATCTCTGATAGACGTTTTGGAACCTTAAAGGTTTCTGTATACGTCTTCAAAGCGAGAATTGAGGGGAAAACGGTAGCTGCAACAAAGGAGACAATTCGCAACAGATACTTCAAAAACCGAATGCAAGTCGTATTCTCTGTGGCGGGCCAAGTTCATGGACACTATACATCTGAGTTTATTTCGCGCACATTGCAGTTTCCCGTTTTGAAAGACTATGTACTTGTTCATGTCGATTGTACAGAAATGAAGCATACTTTTCGCCGCAATCTGTTCAAGGCAGACCGTGAACGGATGAATCAGAGCAAAGAGGCGGCGGACCTACGCAAGAAATTGGGCGAAAGTCTTAAGAGCGGACGACTCAAAGAGATAAACAAACAGCGCAGAAATCGCCTTTCCCTCAACGCGAAGAATTGCTCAAAGAAAGCTGAAGACGCTCGAACATGAATTGCTGCTCAAAATGGCAAAAAGAAGAATCCGAGACCGCCCCAGCCCAGACCGCCGCGTGAACCGTTTGAAGGAAAGCGCTATCCTTCTTTCTTTAGTATTGACACTAAGAAGCATGGAGATTCAGCGGTAATCCAGATACCGCGCGGTGACTCCAAGACAGTACAGTTTGACAGCGATGTCGAAAACCAGTACTTCGATCGCGCTGATTATCCTGGCACTCTGGACCTGGCGGTGATGACCTATACTCCTAATGAAGCAAGCGGTGGTAATCAAAAAGGAACGGTCAACGATATTAGTGAAATCTTTTCAGTCACGCGCCGAAGTCCACAAGATGGCAAAATAAGAGTGATTTTCGAGCCAACGGAAGATTTGGAAGTGGGAGATGAAATAGAAATACACGTGGACTTAACGAGTTCCGCTGAGCCCGATGGTGCGCTGTCTACATTGGTTTGGATTATAATTGCCGAGCCGCAATCTAAGAAATCTCCGAAACCACCAAAGCCCGAGACAGATAACAATCTCGGCTTGCCTCAGCCTGTTAAGGTATTTAAGCAGGCAATGGATGGAGACAATGTCAAAACATGGGACGACATTGAGGAAAGCGGCATCACGATGAATCACGGTGTGGTCATGCACCCCGACGTTGAAGCTGGCAAACTGGAAGCCATCTATATCAACATGAATAGTTCTATATTGCAGAACTATAAGGCGAAGTCGCGCAATATTTTCGAGGAAGAAAGCAACCTTGTCGACCGGCGATACATTTCACGAGTGTACTACCACACCTTGTTTTTGTACGCGATAAATAGAGGTAAGAATTACTCTGTTTCCCAAGCTAATGGTGACGAACAAGTAGACGGCATTGAATTAACCGACTACCTGAAAGACCTGTGAGACAACAACTACGCCGAATTCCTGCTCAACTTCGAGACAACCGCGCTGATGGAAGGGCTCAGTTAATCCTATGCCCATCAAAACCGGCGGCGAAGCCATCGTCGAATCCCTCATCGCCCACGACATCGACACCCTCTTCGGCTTGCCCGGCGTCCAGAACGACTGGCTCTACAACGCCCTCTTCGATAACCGCGACCAAATCCGCGTCATCCACACCCGCCATGAAGAGGGCGCGGCATATATGGCATTTGGCGCTGCCGCGGCGACCGGGCAGCCAGCCGTATTCAGTGTTGTGCCCGGTCCAGGCTTGCTCAACGCCGGCGCCGCCATGGCCAGCGCCTACGCCGTTAATGCCCCGGTCTTCTGCATCGCCGGCCAAATCCATAGTTCGCGCATGGGAAAAGCCATGGGCGATCTGCATGAAATTCCGCACCAGTCCGAGGTCCTGCGCGGGCTGACCAAATGGAGCGATCTGGTGCTGCATCCTTCCGACGCCGGCCGCAAGGTGGCGCAGGCATTCCAGGAGATGCGCTCGGGACGGCCGCGCCCGGTTGCGCTGGAGATCCCGCCCGATGTCTTGAAGCTGCGCGCTGAAGTTCCGGTCACTCCGTTGCCGCTGGAGCCCTATGCGCCACCGCTGGATGCCGGCGCCATCGAGACCGCCGGCGAGCTCCTGGGGGTGGCGGAGCGCCCGATGATCTGTGTCGGCAGCGGCGCCCAGGGCGTCAGCGCAGAAGTGACGCAGTTGGCTGAAATGCTGCAAGCGCCGGTTTTCGCCTATCGCACGGGCAACGGCGTACTTGACAGCCGGAATCCGCTAAGTCTGAAATCGCCGGAAGCGCATGTCTACTATCGGACGACCGATCTTGTAATCGCCATCGGCAGTTATATGCGCCTGCCACTGCAGCGCTGGGGCACGGACGAGAACATGACGGTGATTCGCATTGATGTCGATAGCGATGCCATGCACCGCATTCAAGAGCCCGATCTGGCCATCGTCGCCCGCGCCGAAGATGCCTTGCCGCCGCTGATTGACGCGGTAGAACGCTACAACCGCAAGCGCGAATCACGCACGGAACAGATGCTCGAACTGCGAGCCGACGCGGCTAGGAAAATGGCCTTCCTCGAGCCGCAGAATACCTACTCGCGGATCTTGCGCGAGGAGCTTGGCGAAGACGGCATCGCCGTTATGGGTATGACTCAAGTGGCCTACGCCGCGCGCGTGAACTTCCCGGTATACAAGCCGCGCACCAGCATCAGCAGCGGCTACCAGGGCACACTCGGTTTCGCCTTTCCAACGGGCTTGGGCGTCAAAGTTGCCCGGCCGGATGCGCCTGTGATTTCGATCTGCGGCGATGGCGGATTCATGTATTGCGCCGGTGAGCTGGCTGCCGCTGTGCAGCATGGCATTCCCTTGGTCGCCATCATCTTCAACAACGATGCCTACGGCAATGTGCGCAAAATGCAAATCCGCGATTACGACGAAAGGGTCATCGCCAGCGACCTGGTCAATCCCGACTTCGTAAAGCTGGGCGAAGCCTTTGGCGCCAATGCCTTCCGCGCCGAGACGGAACAGCAGCTGCGCGAGGCGATGCGCTACGGCTTCAAGAGCGATTTGCCCACCATCATCGATGTGCCAATGGGCGACACACCCAGCTTCGACAGCATCTATGATCAGGGGCGCGTCCGCCCGCCGCAGCCCAAGTAAGGCACAATGTCGGCAGTCATCCTCCCGCGCGAGTCCGCGCTATACACCACGTTTGCCGAGCTTGTTCAAAGCGCAGACCTGGTCTTCTTCGCTGGCTTGCCCGGTGTCGGCAAGAGCCTGCTGCTGCAGCAATTGGCGCTGATGGCAGGCGAGGCCGGTCGCCGCGTCCACCTGCTGCAATGGGATGTCGCCCGCCAGCCCTTCGAGAGTCCGCGCTATCCCCTGCAAGACGGCGCGACGCATCCGCTTGTGATCAAGGCGGTCGGCGCTTGGTCGCGCGGCGCGATCGTACAATGGCATGCGGCTGCCGGTGTCGATGGCGACATGCTCATCGGCGAAGTCCCGTTGATCGGCGGGCGTTTCATCGAGATCGTCAGGCCCGCGGACGATGCGGCGGAATTGCTGCTGCGCAACGAGCGTACGCGATTTGTGCTGCCGGCGCCAACGCGGGAGGCGCGCGCGGCTATTGAGGCGAAGCGCGAACAGACTATCGCGGCGCCGCGGCACGAGAACGAAGCTCATGATGCGCCGCCGGATCTGCTGCGGGCGCTCTGGGGCGATTTGAATGAGGTTGCATTTCGGCTTGGGCTGGTTGAATCGGCGGAAAACATCCCTTATTCGCCTGCCATTTATACGTCGGTTTATGGCCATCTTCTGTCACATCGCCGCCATTTGACCGTCAACATTTGCCGTTTGCTGCCCAATGCCGCATCGGTCTATGAGGGCTTGGACGGGCTTTCTAACCTTCGCGCAACGCCTGTAGAAGCAGCCGAAATCCTGGCGCAGCTGGGAGCGAAGTTGGCGACAGACACGGATCGAGCCTGGTACGATATGTAAGCATTGCCCGCCGAAGTCAGGCGCGCTCGTCGGGTATCACGGCGAAGACATCGATCTCGAAATCGGCATAGGGCTTGCCCAGCGCCTTGACCACGACGCCGGTCGAGCAGGGGTAGACATCGGGCATGTGCCGCGCCAGCACGGGATAGACCAGATCGCGGTATGCCGCTTCCGTGACATAGACCGTTACCTTGCAGATGTCTTCCATGTGCGCGCCGGCCGCTTCCAGGATGATCTTGACGTTTTTCATGGCGTTGTCGGCCTGGGCGGCGGGATCGCCTTCGCCGACGAAGCCGGTGTTGTCCATGGTCAAGCCGGTCTGGCCTTCGACGAAGACCATGTTGCCAGCGCGTACCGCCTTGCAGGTGCGATAGTCGATATCGGGGAAGATATTGCCGTCTTTGCTGGATTTGGTGAGAATACGTTGATGCGCCATTTTATGCTCCTTGCTTCTTTTTTTAACACCGAGTACACCGTGGAAACGAGGTTAAGCTTAGAAAGCGGTGCAAGCGCCGCGCCGCCATATCGTCCGTTCTGTGGTTTCGGGCGACTCACTGAGTCGCCCCTACAACCGATATCTATTTGTGACTGTAACATGAACGGCGCGCTGATGGGTGGCTAATTGTTCGCGTATACACGTACAGAATCGGCTAGACTATCGTTTATCGCCGCGTACAGATCGCCGGGAAGGCAAAATGAGCCAGAAGAAGCGCTACGCCATCGTCGGGACCGGGTCGCGGGCCGGCATGTTCGTCGATGCGGTTTCACTGACTTACTCAGACTATGCCGAGCTGGTCGGCCTCTGTGACCTGAGCCAGACGCGCATGGATTGGCATAACGGGCAACTGGAGGCGCGAGGTTTGCCGCCCGTGCCCACGTTCCACGCCGACGATTTCGACCGCATGATCGCTGAGCGCAAGCCGGACACGGTCATCGTCACTACGATTGACGCCTGGCATCATCATTATATTGTGCGGGCGCTGGACTGGGGCTGCGATGTCATCAGCGAAAAGCCGCTGACGACCACCATCGACCGGCTGCATAAGATTGACGCCGCGGTCAAGCGAAGCGGCAAGTCTCTGCGAGTGACCTTCAACTACCGCTTTGCGCCGGCATACGCGCGCTTTCGGCAACTGATCGCCGATGGCGCTGTCGGGCGTCCGCTGGCGGTAGACTTTTCCTGGCTGCTGGATACCAGCCACGGAGCCGATTACTTCCGGCGCTGGCACCGCGAGAAGGAGAATAGCGGCGGCTTGCTGGTGCATAAGGCGACGCACCACTTTGATCTGGTGAATTGGTGGATTGACTCGTTCCCGCGGCAGGTCTTCGCTCTGGGCGATTTGATGTTTTATGGGGCGGAGAATGCGGCGGCGCGCGGAGAGCGCTACGACTATGCGCGATATACGGGCGAGGACGCGGCCAAGTACGATCCCTTTGCGCTGTTTCTCGATGAGAAGGAAGCGTTCAAGGGGCTGTATCTGGAGGCGGAATCAGAGACCGGTTATATCCGCGACCGCAATGTATTCGGCGCGCCGATAACGGCAGAAGACACGCTGGCGGTAACGGCGCGTTATGCCAATGGCGCGCTGCTATCGTATTGCCTGGTTGCCTATTCGCCATGGGAGGGCCTGCGCGTGGCCGTGACCGGGACACGGGGGCGCGTCGAGATGGATATCACTGAGAATGTGACGCACTTGAAGACGGACAGCGCGTCGGCGGCGGCCAGCAAGGGCGCGTTCAAGCGGACGGAGATTCGCGCCTTTCCCATGTTTGGCGAGCCGCGAAAGGTGGAGGTCCCGCGGGGAGAGGGCGGGCACGGTGGCGCTGACCCGCTGATGCTGGAGCAGATTTTCTCGCCTAGTCCGGCGCCGGATCCGCTTCGGCAGTCGGCATCGCTTATCGATGGGGCGGCTTCGATTTTGGTGGGCATCGCGGCGAATATGTCGATTGAAACGGGCGAGCTGGTTGACGTGGCGGAGTTGTTTGAATTGGCGGGGTGATGGGCGGTCCGTCGATTCACTCGTAGCAACGAGAGGGAGAAAATTGAATTGCTATGCAAGCTGCCGAGACTTGGTTGAGAGGAAAATGGGCAGACTGTGCCTAAGACTAGCACATGTGTGCTAAAACGTCAATGCGGTTATTATGTAGCCTAAGGTATAGTTGAAATGAATGTCGGCAATAACTATAAGGGAGGTCAGCATGAACAAGACGGAGGTTAGCAGAAGCGACATACTGCTAGCCATCATAAGCGGCTGCTAATGGTGAGGGACTCAGTCGTGGACACGTGCAGAAAGTGGCCTTCTTGGTGTCGGAGGAGTTCAAGGGCAGGCTGCCCGTGGACTTTTACACGTTCGATAGAAACAAGTATGGGCCTTTCTGCATTGATATCTACAACGATACGGACATGCTCCAGTATTGGGAGTTCATTCAGAGGAAGCCCGGCGTTGAGCGGAATCATGAAAGCTATTTCATCTCTGGGCAGATTGATCTTGATGAACTCAAGTTGGCCGAAGACATTAAACATTTCATCAAGGAAACCGTATCTTGGGTGGCGGACATGTCGTTTAGCAAGCTTGTCCGTGCAATCTATCTGCGTTTTCCCGAGTACCTAGAACGGAGCATATTTCCATTCGATAAGGAACAGGCAATCCACGAAAGCTTTGAACGGAGCTTGAAACAGCTGCAAGAAGGGCAAACTACTTTGGCCTCAGACATTATTGATGAGTTGCGCATGGCAGCGAGGGAGAATGAATAGGGAAGTCCGATTAAGTGATGATTTCATGCTGGAAATCAAGAAGCTGGGAAAAAGGCGGAAACATATCGGGACAGACTATAAGAAACTACTCAAGAAGTTCGACAATAACGCCTTGCCAGGAAAACCCTGAAAGGCGCAAACAGCCTGTCTTTCAAGTCAGTGAGAATGAGTGACAAGTCATCGAACAAAGGTCCTAGTGGTGGCTTCCGCGTCACTTACAAATTCACATGCACAACTGTACTGCTGCAACGTGTCGTACCGCGCAAGGAAGAAGACTATATTGCGCCGTGGCGGCTTCAGAAGCTAGCGGAGCAGTATAGTTGCGAGTGTGATCGCACCGTCTAGTCACCATTCAACTGTGCATAGCATAACTGTCTTCCGTCAACCAACATCATGACCTTCGCAATTGCATTCGGGTAAGCAGACCGGCGGGCGACCTAGTAGGTCGCCCCTACGAGGTTAGCTGAGTTGAGCATCTAACGATAACGAGAATCGGCGCCGACGCCCCACATATCGGGATCGGGGCCGAGCTTTGCCTTGAGGTCAGCGGTGGCGTCATCGAGGCGCTGCATCGTCTCGGCGGAAAGCGCGAGATTACCGGCGATGACATTGCTCTCGACCTGCTGCGGATTGCGGGCGCCGGCGAGGACCGAGTCTATGGCGGGTTTGTGCAGCAGCCAGGCGAGCGCGACATGCACCATCGATTGCCCGATATCGGCGCAGATTTGGCGGATGTCGTCAAGCGCGGCGAAGGTCTCGTCTTCAAAGCCGTCTGTGTAGTGGCGGGAATCACGCCGGTCTGGGCGGAAGTGCCTTGTGCGAGTGCGCGAGAAGGGCATCTCGTCGGCGTTGCTGTAGCGGCCGGTGAGCAGCGCTTGATTCAGCGGGCTGTAGGGCAGGATGCTGATGTTGTTTTCGGCGCATTGGGGCTGAATGTCAAATTCGATAGCGCGCCAGAGCAGGCTATAGGGCAGTTGATTGGCATCGTAGCGTCCGAATTGCAGCATATCGGGCATATCGAGTACCCCGAAGTTGCTGACGCCGATGACGCGGATTTTGCCTTCTCGCTGTAAATCGAGCAGCGTCGACATCGAGTCTTCAAAGGGAATGGCGCGGCTGGGCCAATGGACTTGGTATAGGTCGATTGTGTCGGTGTTGAGGCGCTTCAGGCTGCGTTCGCAGGCGGCGCGGATGTCGGTGGGCGCTAGATTGGCCTGGCTGACTTTGCTGGCGATGATGGCTTCGTCACGGCGACCACCCAGGGCGCGGCCGAGCATTTCCTCTGAGTAGCCGTTGCCGTAGCCTTCGGCGGTATCGAAGAAGTTGATGCCGGCGTCCAATGCCGCGCTAACGGTGTTGATGGTGTCGGTTTCGTCTTGCGGTCCCCAATAGTCGCCGCCGACGATGCCCCAGAAGCCAAGAGCGATTGGCGAGACCATGAGCTTTGAGTTGCCGAGTTGTCGAAGTTGCATATCTTGCGCCTTTTCTTGCCGTTAGGATAGGGGGCTAGTGTAGCAGGCGAATTGCGAGTAGTGTGAGGTCGAGAGATTGGCATTTTGTACTCTCGAAACTGGTAGTGTGCAAGCGTGAGCGTCAGACAGCTCGTTGAGGGAAGGTAGCGAGAATCTGGTGGTTGCGGGATTCGATGATTATTCGCCGTGGAACAGGGTCGGGATCGAAGCGCGCGCTTTGTTTATAGTGGAGGCAGACTGGGCGAGTCTGTGTGGCGTGGGCGCTGCAGTTTTCTCTTTGACGTATTTGCGGATGAAACCGGCAACGATTTTGGGAGTGGTTAATTTCAAGATATGATATACTGAACATATGAATAAATGTCCTCACTGTCAAGATACTGAAGAACAAGTAAAGGCAGGCCGCGCTGGTTCAGGAAGCCAAATGTATAAGTGCAAGCCCTGCAATCGCCGGTATACTCCGCAGGCGCGACAGATGTATAGCCATGAGATGCGACTGTTAGCCGTTAAATTCTATACTGATGGCTTGAGTTTCCGTCGAATAGCTCGCCACTTGGGTGTTCATCATGTCACGGTGATGAATTGGGTGAAGGCCCACGCCAATCAATTGCCCGCCGCTCCGACCCCGGCAGAAAAGCCCTTGCATATCCTTGAGATGGAAGAGTTGCACACTTTTGTCGGCCACAAAAAAACAGGTGGTACATAAGCACTTTTGTGGAGCGCTCTACTAGTTGCATAGTCGGCTTTTTCTGAGTCAGCAGCGGGATGAAACGACATTGCAAAGGCTAGTGGACCAGAGTCCAAGAGCGCGTTGGTACTATAGCGATCTGATGGCTTCGTATAAGAAATTGCTCTATTATCTTGGCCGGCATACTCCGATGCCAAACAAAAGTGAGACCTATCGGGTAGAAGGCGTGAATGCGGAACTTCGGCACTATCTAGCCCGTTTGCATCGGCGTTCCCGCTGCTTTTCTCGCTGTGCGGACGCGCTTCGGCGGAATGTGAAACTCTTTGTTTATGCCTGGAATCGGCGGCAACTGTATAAACAGCAGTATCCCAATTATGCGGCTCATCTGATTCAATTCGTATATCAATGAAATTCACCACTCCCGGGTTTGTTTCAAATGTTGATTTTGCGCTGGGATTCATATAGAATAGTGTAATGGACTAATTCGTATCAAGCGGGAGCGGATTTGTGGATCAAAATGTGCAGTTCATCATAACGGTTGGCACGGTCATCGGCGTGTTCCTTTGGCTGCGGCATGACATCAACCAGCTTAATGCGCGGATGGACAATCTTGACTCAAAATTTGACAAGTTAAACGACAACTACGCCGCCTTGAGAGAGAGCCTGAGTTGGATACGCGGCCGCATGGGCTTTACCGAGAGTGCTCCGCCCACTGGCGAGTGATAGAATAGTTCCCTACTCCTGCCCCACCTCGTCCGCCTCGCCATCAGCGACAATGTGCAAACCCCCGCCACGCCGCCGACCCCAGGGACTAGGCGCTGCGCTCGCCGAGCGCGCTGTCACGCGGCACTGCTCCAGCTTATCCATATCAAACTCAATGCCGTTGCCCGCTGAATCGCCCAGGATGATGTAACCGTCTTCGACGCGGCTGTCGTGATTGAAGACGAGATCCTGGCCGGCGTCGACAACTTCCATCCAGATGTGATTGGGCAGGACGGCGGCGAATTCCGCCATGAAATTGCCCGGGCAATTCATCACCGAGACGGGCAGGTCGAAGCCGTCCGCCATCTGCGCCACACGCATGGCGCCGGTGATGCCGCCCGTGCCGACGCCGATCTGCAGCACGTCCGCCGCTTGATGGGCGATCAGCGCGCGGAAGTCGGCCGCGTCATCGAGGTTCTCGCCGCTGGCGACGGCTGCGTTCACAGACTGCGAGACCTGGCGCAGGCCGCTGTAATCCCAGCGGCGGGCCGGCTCCTCCGCCCAGAAGATGTCGTGATGCCGCTCGAAGGTGCGGATATGCTGAATCGCTTGCTTGGGCGACCAGTACTCATTGGAATCAATCAGCAGGATGGGCTCGCGCCCGGATGTCGCCAACGCTTCTTTCATGATGCCGATGCGGCGCAAATCGCCTTCGCGGTCCAAGCCGACTTTGAGCTTGCCGATGGCGATTCCGCGAGCCGCTTGCCGCTCATAGAAGGCGCGAATCTCATCATCGTCCAGGCAGAGATCGATGCCGCTGGCGTAGGCTTTGACTGCGCGGCTGGAAGCGCCGAGCGTTTTCCAGAGCGGTTCGTCATTGGCTTTGGCTTTGAGGTCCCAGAGGGCGACATCAAGGGCGGCGATGACATCGGTGATGGCGCCGCGGTTGCCGCCTTTGAAGGCGAAACTTGCCATGCGTTGCCACAAGCCGACGACGCCGCGCGGGTCGCGCCCGAAGAGCAGATTCTGTGCCATGGCATGGATATCGCCTTGCAGCGATGGGTTGCCCAGGGCGACGCCCGTGAGCCCGTCGTCGGTATCGAGGAAGACGGCCAAACCGGCGTATAGGTCGCGGCCGCGCGGGTTATTGGCATCGCCGATGGGGCGCGCCATCTGATGTTCAAAAAGTGTTGAGCGGATACGGGTGATTTTCATGTTTTCCCCCATCCCCTCCCCAAAATGAGGGAAGGGGAACAATGCTTCGGAGACATAAGTCCATTAAAAGCCAAACTACTGCAATTCACCATCTGCGAACATGCGGCGCAGCACTTTTTTGTCCATCTTGCCGACGCCGGTTTTTGGGATTTCGTCGACTACCAGGTAGCGGTCGGGCAGCCAGAACTTGGGAAAGCGCTCCAGCAGCCAATTGTCGAGCGTCTGCCGATCACAGGCCTTATCCAACGGGACCAGCACAGCCAGCGGACGCTCGCCCCAGGTGTCATCGGGCACGGCGATGACGGCGGCCTCCAGCACATCGGGATGCGAGATCAGCATATTCTCCAGGTCGACCGAGGAGATCCATTCGCCGCCGCTCTTGACCAGGTCCTTGGTGCGGTCGGTGATGGTCATGCAGCCGTGCGGGTCGATGGTGACGACATCGCCGGTGCGGAACCAGCCGTCGGCGCTGAAGTGTTCGTGGTCGTGTTCGATCTTGTAGTATTGGCCGACGACCCAATAACCGCGCACTTGCAGCTCGCCCATGGTCTGGCCGTCCCAGGGGAGTTCCTTGCCCTCATTGTCGACAATGCGCGCGTCAACGCCGGGGACGAAGTAGCCTTGTTTGGCTTTGATATCCCAGCGGCGCTCGGCATCGAGGTCGGCGTGCTGCGTCTGCAATTTGGACACGCTGCCGATTGGCGACATCTCGGTCATGCCCCAGGCGTGCACGACATTGACGTTGAAGTCGCGTTCGTAAGCCTTGATCAAGCCGCGCGGCATGGCCGAGCCGCCGACGACGAGTTGGGTGATAGAGGAGATATCGCGCGGGTTATGCCGCAGCTCGTGATACAAACCGTTCCAAATGGTGGGCACACCGGCGGCGATGCTGACGCGCTCGCTTTCGATCATCTGCGCCAGCGGCTCCGGCCTGAGGTGCGGTCCCGGCATGATGATGGTGGAGCCGACCCAGGCGCAAGCATAAGGCAAGCCCCAGGCCATGGCGTGGAATTGTGGCACGACCGGCAGGACGACATCAGCTTCGGTGGGCCCCAGCGCCGCCGCCTGCAATACGCCCAGGGTATGCAGCATCATGGAGCGATGGCTGTACAGGACGCCTTTGGGCATGCCGGTTGTGCCGCTGGTGTAGCAGAGTCCCATCGCCATATTCTCGTCAGCGCAGCGCCAGTCAAAGTCGTCGCTGGCCGCCGTTATCAGGTCCTCGTAATGTGAGACCCTCGGCAAGTTGACCGGCTGGCTCTTGTCGTGATTGAAGAGCACGAAATGCTCGACCGATTTTAACTGCGCCGCGATCGGCTCGATGAGCGGGAGCAGCGTACCGTCCACAAATATGACCTTGTCTTCAGCGTGGTCGATAATATAGGCAAGCTGCTCGGGCGAGAGGCGGATGTTGAGTGTATGGACGACAGCGCCGGCGCCGGGGATGCCGAAATAGAGTTCTAGGTGCTGATAGTTGTTCCAGGCGAAGGTGGCCACGCGGTCGCCGCTTTGAACGCCGAGCGTCTCAAGTACATTGCCCAGCTTTTTGACGCGGCGGTAGAAATCCGCATAGGTGTATTCATGCCAGCCGCCATCGGGCAATTTGGTCTTGATCGTCTTCCGCGGCGTCATGCGCTTGGCATGTTCGACGATGGTGTCAAGCGTCAGGGGATAATCCATCATCAGACCGTTTAGCATTTGCCCTCCTCGCCGGAATTGCCTGCGCCACATTATACGAGATGACCAAGCGCTTGTCAGCAAATAGGAAGCGGGAGATGCGCTATTCCAGTGTGACGTAGGCGGCGGTGATGCCCCCGTCCACCATGAAGGCGCTGCCGGTCACGAATGAGGACTCATCCGATGCCAGGTAGAGGGCGGCTTTGGCGATTTCTTCCGCCTCGCCGAAGCGCCCCATAGGGATATGCACCAGACGGCGCTGCTTTTTTTCATCGGTGTTCAGGTATTTCATCAACAATTCGGTGCGCAAGGGACCGGGGCAGAGGGCGTTGACGCGGATGTTTTCCCGCGCGTGGACGACGGCCAGTTCGCGCGACATGGCCAGCACAGCGCCTTTGCTCGCAGTGTATGCCAGTTGTGGCGTGGCCGCGCCGAGGACAGCGACGAACGAAGCCGTGTTGATGATGCTGCCGCCGCCGGCGCGCTGCAAAGCCGGGATGCCGTATTTGCAGCCGAGGAAGACGCCTTTGACGTTGACCGACATGGTCAGGTCCCAGACGGCTTCGCTGGTACTGATAGCGTCATCGTCGTCGGCGTGGCTGATGCCGGCGTTGTTGAAGAGGATGTCCAACTTGCCGTAGGTCGCTTCAGCAGTAGCGATCATATTGTAGCAATCGACAGCGCGTGACACATCCGAGCGCACATAAACTGCCGAGCCGCCGCCACTGTTGATTTCCGCCGCGCAGACCATGCCGCCGTCGTCGTTGATGTCGACGGCGACGATGGATGCGCCTTCTAGCGCGAAGAGCTGCGCAGTCTTGAAGCCGATGCCGCTGCCGGCGCCGGTGATAAGGGCTACTTTGTCTTTGAGTCGCATTGGGGAGTCCTTTTATCAGACGGGCGACCCAAGGGTCGCCCCTACAATTTGCGCAGGCGCTACGAAAGAATTGCGCGATAGAAACATGTTGTACCGGTGAAGCATTCGCTGGGCGATACTGTCCGACAAAGTCGCGGCGACCATTCGAAGGCTTGGCGGCCGGACAGGACTTATCTCTTAGGCACTTTCGGCATTTGCTTATTCGATACTTCCAAGCTTATCGCGACGACGCTGGATTTCGTCTGGTGATGCGACTTCCAGAAAGAGAGACACGGCCTCCCTTATATTCGCTTTCGCCTCTTCGCGGGTCAGTCCCTGACTTGCAATATCGTAATCCAGGCATTGCGAGACGTAACAATCGCCGTCCTTGGTGATGCGTACGGTAATCGTCTTCATGTCTGTCCCCTGTATAGCCGCCTGAAAAAAGTCTTCCTTCACAGCCATAGCAATGTGTCGCTAGTAAACGGTAAACAGATTATAGCGCCTAAGTCGCACAGTTCCAGCAGAGAAGAAGAACTGGGGAGTGGTTAACATCGCGGATATAGTCCACTTAGAAAACACGGCACAGAGGGCACAGAGTTATATTGTTTGGTTGGCGAATTTATCGTGTAGTTGGAATTTACTACTCCCAAGAACTGGACTAACAGTTGCGGGCGACCCAAGGGTCGCCCCTACATTTTCAATTCGTGGAGATTTTGTGATCAAATTCGCTCGAAATAGCGCACCCGCTCCCAATCGGTGACGGCGCTGCGATAACTTTCGATCTCATTGCGGAAGAAGTGCGTGTAGTGCCTCACAACATCGTCGCCGAATGCTTCACGCGCGAAGTCGCTGTTTTCGAAATTGTCAGCCGCCTGCTCCAGCGTATAAGGCACACGCGGCAAATGGCGCGCGGCGTAGATATCGCCTTGGAAAATATCGGGCGGCTCGATTCTGTTTCGTATTCCATCCAGGCCGGAAGCGATGGCAGCGGCATAGGCCAAATAGGGATTGCAATCGGCGCCCGGTACGCGGCATTCAATACGCAAGCTGTTGCCCGCTCCAACGACACGGAAGCCGGCGGTGCGATTGTCGTAACTCCAGGCGATGCGCGTCGGCGCCCAGGAGCCGTCTTCGTAACGTTTGTAAGCGTTGATGGTGGGCGCATAGAGGACCATCATGTCTTGCAGATGCGCCATCCAGCCACCGAGAAAATGACGAAACACATCGGAGCACGAGACGGGTCCCAGCGCCCTGTCGCCAGCGAAGGCATTTTCGGCGCCGCTGAAGAGGCTGAGGTGAATATGGCAGCTCGAGCCGGCTTGCCCGCTGTGGGGTTTTGCCATAAACGTTACGCTGCAGCCTTGGGCATCGGCGATCTCCTTGAGGCAGTGTTTCATCAGCGAGTGGCGGTCGGCCATGGTCAGCAGGTCGGCATAGCGTATATTGACCTCGTGCTGGCCCAAGCCCCATTCGCCCTTGCTGCTCTCGACCGGGATGCCGGAGTGCTTGAGGTGGTGGCGGGCGGCGGCGGTGAAGCCTTCTTCGCGTGTGCCTTGTAATATATGGTAATCTTCCAGATACCAGCCCAGCGGCTCCAGGTCGGCGTAGCCCTTTTTCTGCGCATCGCGGTAAGAATCGCGATAGATGTAATATTCCAACTCGGAGGCGGCGTAAACGGTATAGCCCAGCTCAGCCGCGGCTTGAAGCTGTCGGCGCAGAATGGAGCGTGGCGCGACCGAGACCGGTTGATGCAGTTTTTCGTCTTCCACATCGCAGAGCGCAATTGCCGTCTTGCTCAGCCAGCTTGCCTGACGCAGCGTGTCCAGATCGGGCGCGAGATGGAAGTCACCGTAGCCCAACTCCCAGTTGGCAAAGTCGTAGCCGGGCGCCGGCTCCATTTCCATGTCGGTGGTGAGCAGGTAGTTGCAAGCGTGAGTGCCGTTCCGCGCCGCCTCCGCCAAAAAGAATTCGGCATCGAGGCGTTTACCCAGCAGGCGTCCATAGTGGTCACTGAAGGCGATGATGACGGTGTCGATGTCGCCGGCGTCGACGCGGGTTGCCAGCTCAGCCAGGGATAAAATGCCGCGCGCTTGACTCATCACTTCATCCTCACTTGCTCAAGCCGAAGAGGCCGGCCGCTTTGGTCTTGCTTTCCGTCCAAACATCAAGCTCGGCCAAGCCGTTTATGCCCTTAAGGTAGACCGGGCTTGCCGGATCAAGCGGCAGGCTGACGACACGCCCGGTGACCGCTGAGGCGTAAGCGCCGAGAACAATTTCCAAGGCGCGAGCGCCGGCGGCGGCGGGGGCGATTGGCTGGCGGTCGTCGCGGATGGCGGCGTGGAAATCCTGCCAGAGCTCCGTGAAGGAGCGGGCGACATTGCCCATGTGTTCCTCAAGGTTGGCGATGGCGTGGTCGCTGCGATTCCAGTCGCTGTCGACACTGTACAACTCGACCGCCTGATTGAAGCCGCCCGATTGATACTGCTTGTAACGCATACGGATCTGCCCCTCGCTGCCGCTGAAATCGAGGCCGCCTACGCCCTCGCCCCAGCCCATGTGGATGGCGGCGTAGGCGCTGGGGAAGGCGATTTGCAACAGAGCCAGGTCCTCGATTACCGGAGCGCGATGGGCGTATTCCGGCGCGTCGACGAAAGCCATGACCTGCAGCGCCCGTTCACCGACCAGCCATTCGGCCAGGTAGACAGCGTGGATCATGTCCATCAAGACGCCGCCGCCGGCCGCCGTGGTATGGCGCCAATCAGCCTGAAATTCAGCCGCGCCGGGGAAATCGATGACGCCCAGAAAGTGCAGCATGGCGACGCGGATATCGCCGATCAGGCCGCCCGTCAGCAGCTGCTTGATCTGGCGGTACTCCGGCAGAAAATGGTAATTATGCACCAGCGCCATCTTCACGCCGGCTGCATCAGCCGCCCTCGTCAACTCGGCAGCGACCGCCGGGATGTTGCTTATGGGTTTCTCGCTCAGCACGTGCAGCCCCGCCGCAAAAGCATCCAGCACGATCTGCGGGCGGAACTTCTGCGGCACTGCGATGACCACCGCCTCAAGCTCGTCGATGGCGAGCAAGTCGCGATAATCTGCGTAGAGCTGCTCGTCCTGCAAGTTGAACCAGTCTTTGCCGATGGCGCGGCGAGCGGGCGTGATATCGGCGAGGGCGATCAATTCGACATCGGGCAGCGTATTCAGCGCCGGTCGATGACCATAGTTGACGACGTTGCCGCAGCCGATGAGACCGGCTTTGAGTGTTGTGCTCATCTTGCTCCTCTCAGAGAATGGCTGAGACGATCACCACTCTTTTAGACCCAGAAGTTTCTCGCCCAGGGGTGACAATTTGGCGGTTGTGCCATGCTCGATTTCGAGTCGGCGCGGATCGCCTGGGAAGGCATGAGCTACACGCGGCCTGCGCTCCCGCCATGATGATATGCGTTCCTGGCGCAATGCATCATCGTCGGGACGCGCCGGGAACATCGATATGTATTGGGCGAGCCGCGGTTTGTCTGAGCTGTTTCGCGATGTGCCGTGCGGCAGCAGGCTGTTCCAAATCACCAGATCGCCCGCGTTCATTTCCACCCCGATGAGGTCATAGACGCTGATGTCAGGCTTCCGAGGGTCGCGGTCAGCCGGCTGTGTCTTGATCCAGTCCTCCAAGATCCGGTGAAAGCCAGGCACGACTTGCAAGCCGCCTTCGCCCGCTTTTACATCAACCAGCGCCAGAACGCCTTGCACATTTACCGGCAGCGGTCGCAAGGACGTATCGACGTCCCAATGGACGAAGCCAGGGAAATCCGCGTCGGCCCGCGCTGGCGCGTTCAGATTCACGCGATCGATGGTCACCCAGAGTTTTTCGGTATCCCATATATCGACGAAAGCGCCATAGACACGCGGATTCTGGCGGTTGTCCCAAAGCGACTGATGCTGATAAAGCTCGACCATGCCCGCCTGGTTCAACGCCAGCGTCCCGTTCTCGTTTTGTGGTGGACGGTACCAGGTATCGGGGTCGTCCCGATCCATGTCCATAAATTGCCAAATCGCGTCGATGACAGCGTCCACGTTTTCCTGCGGCACGACATTGCGCACGATGACGTATCCGTTCTCGTTCCAAAATGCCAAGTCGTCCTGAGTCAAAACATTCATAGGTATTACTCCCAAAATGTAGTTGATGTAAGTTCAATTCTGCAATTGTAGCCGAAAAGAGCCGCAGTCCGCACAGGTATCAGACGAGGGGAGTGGTGAATTTCAGAGACACAGGACATATCCCGGATTCCATAAGGGGGATTCACCACAGAGACACAGTGGGCACAGAGGTTTTTGGATGGCGAGGTCGAAGTTGTTATATCAACAGTATTCACCACTCCCTCAGACGAGTCGTGACATCGCGTCCGCTTACGGAGTATCAAGACGGGGATATGCGAAGCAACAATCCGGCGCGCGGCGGACGCGGGCTGTCAATGCGGCGAGCCGCGGAAGACCGAGTAAGTCGCCCCGGCAATCAAGCGCGAATTGTGCAGCGCAAGCAATTTCTAGTAGTAATTCTCGCGCCCTTTGTTGGCCTCGTAATCGGCGCGGGCGGCTTGCACGGCTTCCATCTCCGAGACTTCCGCCACCGGCACATCCCACCAGGAGCCATAACCGGGCACACGCTGGCGCCGATCAACCTCGGTGACGATGCAGACGGGTCCGCCCTCAATCGTCTTGGCTGTTTCGATAGCGCGGGAGAATTCCTCGCGGTCGCGCGCGCGGATGACATGGGCGCCGAGGCTTTCACAATTCTTGGCGAAGTCAATCGGGAGGGTGTCGCCATCGAGGTGGCCCGAGTCGCTGCGATAGCGGAACTTGGTGCCGAAGCCATCGCTGCCGACGCTCTTCGACAGGGCGCCGATGCTGGCATGGCCGTGATTATCCAGCACGACGATATTAACCTTGATGCCCTCTTGCACCATGGTGACGATTTCCGTGTGCATCATCAGGAAGGAGCCATCGCCGACCATCACCCAGACTTCGCGATCGGGGTCGGCCATTTTGACGCCCATGCCGCCGGCGATCTCGTAACCCATGGTCGAGTAGCCGTATTCCATGTGATAGCCCTTGCGATTGCGGGTACGCCAGAGTTTGTGCAGATCGCCGGGCATGCTGCCGGCAGCGCAGAGCACGGTGTCGTCCGCGCCGGACAGGGTGTTGACCATGCCGATGACCTCGCCTTGGCTGAGCATGGGCTCGTGCTCGAGATTGTAGATGCGGTGGACTTCGGCGTCCCAGGACTCGCTATAAGCATGGACACGGGCGCGGTAGTCATCAGCCGCCTGATAGCCGCTGAGCGCAGCGCCGAGCTCCGCCAGTGTAACGCGGGCATCACCAGTCAGCGGCAGCGCATTGTGCTTGTAGGCGTCGAATTCCGCGACATTGATATTGATGAAGCGAACGCCATCGTTGGCGAAGGCAGTTTTGGAGGCGCTGGTGAAATCGCTGAAGCGTGTGCCGATGCCGATGACGAGGTCGGCTTCGCTCATCAGCGCGATGGCGCCTTCTGTGCCGGTCACGCCAGCCGCGCCCAGATTGAGCGGATTGTCATAATTCAGCGCGCCCTTGCCGGCTTGCGTTTCCGTGACGGGGATGCCGGTCCGCGCGATGAAAGCCGCCAGCGCATCGCAGGCATCGCTGTAGTGGACGCCACCGCCGGCGATGATGATGGGCTGCCGGCTGGCGCGGATCCAGTCAGCGGCGCGCGCCACTGCGTCACGGTCGGGACGATTGCGCGGGATCTGCCAGACGCGCTTCTCGAACATATCAGCGGGATAATCATGGGCGTAGGCTTGGATATCCTGCGGCAAGCTGAGGGTGACAGCGCCGGTATCAGCCGGTGAAGTGAGCACTCGCATGGCTTCGGGCAGGGCGGTGATGATTTGCTCGGGACGGTTGATGCGGTCCCAATAGCGCGAGACCGGCTTGAAGCAATCGTTGACGCTGATGTCCTGCGAATGCTCGCTTTCCAACTGCTGCAGGACAGGCGCTTGAATGCGCTCGGCGAAGATGTCGCCAGGCAAGATGAGCACGGGTATACGATTGACGGTGGCGACGGCGGCGCCGGTGACCATATTGGTGGCGCCCGGTCCGATAGAGGAGGCGCAGGCGAAGGCGGCCAGGCGATTGCGGTGCTTGGCGTAGGCGACCGAGGCGAGCACCTGCGCCTGTTCGTTTTGGCTCTGATAGTAGCGGAAATCCGTCGCGTATTGATGCAGGGCTTGGCCGACGCCGGCGACGTTGCCGTGGCCGAAGATGCCCCACATGCCGGCGAAGAAGCGGTTTTCGTGGCCGTCGCGGGCGACGTATTGGTTGGCGAGGTATTTGACCAGCGCCTGCGCCATGGTGAGACGAAGTGTATTTTTTGTCATAATGCTGTGCTCCTTTAAGACCACAAGGATAGCTGCGGAGAGTTGTTCTCGGAGGAATCCCATTCTTTTTCGTAAGGCTTATTGGTGACCGACGGCTCACGGCATAATTCGCGGCGAATAGTTGTAACAATGTCAGGACGAACGTTCAGGGCTGATATTACGGCTTCGTCTAAAGCTCTACGTGTGCTGCAGTCTATTGACTGCTGCAACGGTAGAAGTTGGGAATCTTGCATGGCATCAAATGCAGCTACTAGGTGACGCAATTGTTGCTCATCAAGTACGTCAAAATCGGGAACTGGAATCATCTTAAGATCGGCCATTGAGAAATGCGGATATGACGGAATCTTATTCCTTCGGTCTCCCAGAATCGCCAACACTCCTATTGTCGAATTGAGATACACGCAGGTTGCTTTCTCCAACATCTCTTCATGAATCCTCTTCAAATCAACGTCTCTGATATCAGCGGTAAACTTGCACGGAACCCACAGCGACCCCAACGCTGCCTCATTGAGACGTACGCTAAAGCATCTCACCGTGTTCAATCGTGCATGCGTAACTAACATAAGTTTGCCACGCTGTACCCACAAATTGCTCGCCTGCTTTTTCTTGCCCGGTTTCGGTCTGATGTAGGAATCGGTCTCTGCCAGCATTTTCTGCGTGACGTTGGTTTTGTGAAACCAGAGGGCTCTCATTGCCTCTTTGTCGGGCACTTCAACGCGGTCAAAAGCTCCTCTGATGCCCTGTCCGGCCGGTCCAATTTTCGCAAATGCTCCCAATCCCCTCGTTTCAAACATTTCACCATTTCGCAGCTTATGGAAACTTTCACAAAGGTATGGTGATAGAAACTGCACCGCGCCCCAATTGCCTTCTGCAATGCGCTGCCGTGGCCACTCTTGCAGGGTGCCCTTGATAGGGTTGTTGTTAATTATGTCTTGCGAGACACTAATGGCCTCGGCCGGTGTCGCAGGATTTTCATAAAGGTTGATGACACGTGTTGGTGGTTTTTCACCCTGTCCCGACCACCGACGAAATACAACAAGCATTTCGCCAATATCGGTATTCTCGGAAAAGTAAACCCTTTTCGGATCGTGCGAAGTCACCATGACTTCGATATGAAACTTCCTTGCAAGGTACATACGTACGAGTCGCGTTGAATAATTCGTCGCACCTGAGACCGGCAAGACAACAGCGACGGTCGCCGAGTCGGGCTTTGCAATGTATTCTGCCAGATGTAAGAAACCGCCTCCACTGTGTGACCGATGAATACCACTTTCAAGCGACTGAAAGATCTCCTTCTCTCGGTTTTTAAGCATTTCCTCTTCATCCGGCGGAAACTGGTCATATCGCAAACTGTCTCTTGTAAACGGCGGATTCATGATTACGAGATCGGCAGGTTCTGCTTCGGTGATCTCTTCCGCGGTTTCGAGCTGTTCGACTCCGGTGGGCCACGGCTGAATTTGCGAAAGACCTTCTTGACTCAGAAACTCCAGAGAACCAATATATGCTTTGCCCTCGAAGACGCCGAGAAGTGCCCGCCCGATCTTCATGTCGCGAAACGCAGTGGTCGGCGAGAGAAGTCCGAGCGTCGTTGCCGCCAGATGCGTCGCGGTCATGTTCACATCGTAACCCGTCAATACTCTTTCAATTAGCGCACGGGAGACGCGGTCTTCGCGTGCAGCAACGGACAAATCACGGATGCGTTCGCCAGCGGCCATTAACAGCGTACCAGTCCCGCAAGCCGGGTCGGTGATGCGAATTCGGGCCATAGCGTCGGCATCCGACCAGTCGCAATCTTCCTGCCGTATTGCTAGATTGGCCAAAAAAGTGGCCGCCGCAGTAGTGGTATAATAAGAACCATCGTGGCGTGCAGATTCCAACACCTTATGGAATATACGCCCAAGCAAGTCATGACGCAGCCCTACGGCATTGCGAGCAACACGGATTGCCGCGCGGGCGACTAGACGCACTGCCACTGTAAAAGCCAAGTCTTGTGCGCAACCACTCAACGCTTTGCGTGCGGTGGCGAATATCGGCCTGTAATCGACCACGAGCCACAAGTCCCAAGTATTGAAATAGTCGCCCACAGGATCCTCGCTCTCGGCACAATCAGTCGCCAGTGGCGGTGGCCAGTCGCCGGCGTAAAGTCTCGGTGGCGATACACGATTGTCTACAAGGGCAGGGATTTGATCGCGGTACTTGTCCAACTGTGCGTGGAACATTACTGCGGTTGCGATGACAAGCATGGCACGTTTTGCTGCCTGATCTAGGCGTTTGTTAAGGTCTTTGCCGAATTCAATCCTCAAATCTACCGCATTCGCGAGATCTCTTTTTTGGCCTTCACTTAGACGTCTGACTGATCGATCCAGCTGGCCCGATAAGAAGCTGGCGACCTCATCAGGCTCGCCGAGTTGTTGCGGAATCCGCCTAATAACGCTTGCCAATTGATCAAGCGTACTTTGTGTCCAATTTGTCTTGGTCGTGGGCGGTCGCTCTTTCGGCGTGCGCAACGTATGAATCACTTCGCAGCGAGCGAGTTCGTCGGCAGATCTAAGACCATCGGGATAACAGATGGCGACGGCGCAATCAGCGAGGTCATCTCGCAAGCGACCATCCGCTTCCTTTATTGCTTGCTTCTGCTTGTTCTTGCCGAAGCCTTGTTCCGCTTCCAGAGCGATCCTAATCCCATCGAGATTCACCTCGACATCAAGGCGTTTCCCGCCACCTTGCTTGCTCTCAGGTGTTGCTTCAAGCCCTTTTCCAGACAAAGCTTCAGCCAACCAGTGATTCAGTGTGCCTTCGTAAGTATTACTTGACATATCGTTTTTCTACTTCCCCTCCATCCCATGATGCACAATCGGCAACCGGGGATCCACAAATGTCCAGGTCCCCTTGACCCACTCATACGCCGGATCATCACTGTTCGCCAGCGACTGCGCGCTGCCCGCCAGAAAATTCAAATAGTAGGTCGCATAGCCATGCGCGCTGACCACCGGATGGTAGCCCTCCGGCACCAGCACGGCATCGTGGTTCTGCGCCATCATGACGCCGTCGATGCTGCGGTCGTCATTGTAGACGCGCTGATAGGCATAGCCGCCCGGATGATCGATCTTGTAGAAGTAAATCTCCTCAAGGTCGGCTTCCAGCAGCACCCCCTCGGCGTCCTCGGTGTGCACATCGTGCTTATGCGGCGGATAGCTGGACCAGTTGCCCGAGGGCGTGTAGACCTCGACGGCGACGATGCGGTGGCAATTGAAGCCGGGTGGCAGGATGCCGTTGATTTGCCGCGAGGCATTGCCGCCGCCGCGCAGCTCGATCTCGCTCATGTCGGGCCTGACCAGTTGCATCGGGAAGTCTTGATCGGTGGGAACCCAGCATGAAGCGAATTCCAGCGTATCGCTGGTCGCGGTGATTTCGAATTGTTTGCGGCGTGAGATATAGAGAGCGTAGGGCATGCCGCTGAAGACATCGGGGCGGCGGCCGACATTCTTGAACTCGCCATCGGAGGTGACGATATCGCAAGTCCCGCCGAGGATGACGGTGGCGTTTTCATGCTCGCGCGTCTCGACGCTGAAGCTCTCGCCGCGGCGCAGGCGCATGGCGGCCATATTGAGATAATCCCAACCGGCTTGCCCGGCGCTGATCTCGGCGAAGATGCCGGTGTTGCCGCTGTCTTTCGATTTGATCAGCATGGATTCTGAGGTGTATTGCATGGGTTTACCTCGCGGTTATTTGGATTTTGTGGGCGGCTCACATTGTCGCCCTACGGATTTCGATTAAGGCTTTCGACGTAGGCTCGCAGGTCGTCAACATGATCGGCGTAGTGGGCGAAGGTATTGCCCACCAGAAAGTAGAGCAGCGGCATCCCGCGGATATCGCAGATTTCGGCGTCGTTGATCTCTTCGTCGGTGAGCCGCTGCAGCAGCGATTCCAGTCGCGGGAAGCTGCCTGCGAACATTTCGAGGACGGCATCCAGCGGCAGATCGCGGTTGTCCTGGAAGACGCGCGCGTTGATCTCATCGGGTGTTTCGGTGCGCGCCAGCATTTCGCCGGTCAAAGCGCGCGACACCCAATTGGTCATCGATTGCTCCCACCAGGTGATATGGGCGATGATGTCCTTAACCGACCACTCCGGATGCGGTCCCGGGCGGCGCGTCATCTCGTCGGCGCTCAAGCCGCTCCAAAGCGCTGCCACCGCCTCGCGTTCCTGCCAGGCGCGGTCGAGCAGGTCATCGCCGCTCATATAAGTTATCCAGCCGTCTTCGTTCGTCTCAGTAACCACCATCTACCTCTGTTAATCCAGACCGCCGTAGGGCGCGACGAATGCTTCGACCTCCGGCATGGTCGGCATGAAGTTGGCGCAGCCGTGCTCAGTGACGACGATGGCGCCGCATGCATTGCCCAGCCGCGCTGCCTTATACCAGCCCCAGCCCTTGACCAGCCCGTAGATGAAGCCGCCGCCGAAGGCATCGCCCGCGCCCAGGATATTGGTCACTTCGACCGGGAAGCCGGGCGCCTCGATGATTTCGCCTTCGCGCAGGTGAATCCGCGCGCCTTCCGCTCCAATCTTTTCCACCACCGCTTCCGGTCCCATGCCCAGCATGAATTCGATGGCGCCGCGTGTATCGCCCTCGACTTTGGTATCGGAGACTTGCGAATGCGTCAGGCTCATCTGCGAGACATCGCTGAGCATGGCAGCGTTGATCTCATCTTCGGTGCCGATGACGACATCGACCAGCCGCAGCGCGCTCCGCGCCACGACGCCAAAGGCGCGCGCATCATGCCATTGATCGGGGCGGAAATCGACATCAAAGACGACTCTCGCGCCGGCCGCTCGCGCCATCTCAGCCGCGATCATGGTCGCGCTGCGGCTCGGCTCCAGGCTCAGGTTGGTGCCGGCGAATTGAAAGACACGGCAATCGCTTATCGGCGCCGCCAGAACATCATCGATATTCAAGTTGATGTCAGCGCAGTTATCGCGATAAAAGACCAGCGGGAATTTGTCGGGCGGTTCAATGCCAAGGACGGCGGCCGATGTGCGATGCTCGGGTTTGCGCGGGATGAAGCGGGTCTCGACGCCTTCGTTGTTGAGGAAATGCAAAATGAAATCACCGACCGGGTCGTCGCCGATGGCGGTCAGCAGCGCCGTCTTCAGTCCCAGCCGCTTGCCGCCGACGCTGATATTGGTGGGCGAGCCACCGACGTAAGCGGCGAAGCTGTCGATCTCGACGAAGGGCGCGCCGATGTCGTTGGAGTAGAGGTCGATGGAGCTGCGCCCCATGTGCAGGGAGTCGTAGGTCGGAACACCCCCACGTCTGTGGGGAAAACGGAACTGCGCCCCATGTGCAGGGAGTCGTAGGTCGGAACACCCCCACGTCTTTGAAGAATCTTGGGTCTTGCTCATCCGCCCTCCTGAGCAAACTCGCTTAACTTGACCGGGCGATTCTCGGCGATCGAGCGCATGCCCGCCATAGCCATCAGCACTGGCACACGACCGTCATTGCCGACCACCGGAACAGGCTTGCCAGTCGATATGGCATCGACAAAGGCGATCATCTCGGCGGCGTAACTTTCGATATAGCGTTCCACGAAGAAGTTCAGCGGCAGATCGCTGCGTACGCTAGTGGCATCGCTGATGGTGACGGCGTTGGGATGCCAATTGCCGCTGCTGGCAGCGCCACCGCTGCCGAAGACCTCGACGCGCTGGTCGTAGCCGTAAACCGCTTGACGGCTGTTCTCGATCGTGCCGATCACGCCATTCTTGAAGCGCAGCATCACCTTGGCCGTGTCGATATCGCCCGCTTCGCCGATGGCGGGATCGACCATGACATCGGCCAGCGCGAACATTTCTTCGACTTCGCCGAGCAGGAAGCGGCACATATCAAAGTCGTGGATCATCATATCCATCATCAAGCCGCCGGAGACCTTGATATAGTCGATCGGCGGCGGCGAGGGATCACGGCTGATGATGGTCAGCGTATGCGGCCTGCCGATTTCGCCGCTGTCGATGGCGCGTTTGATGCGCGCGTGATTGCTGTCGAAGCGGCGATTGAAGCCGATCTGCAGCTGTACGCCCGCCTCGTCAACAGCAGCCAGCGCGGCGTCGATCTCCGCCAGGTCAAAGGCGATCGGCTTTTCGCAGAAGATCTGCTTGCCGGCCTCGGCGGCATCGGTGATGAAGCGACAGTGGGTGTCGGTCGAGGAGCAGATGACGACCGCGTCGATATCAGGGCTGTTGATGATTTGGGCAGGGTCGGCGCTGTAATCGGGGATGCCGAAGTCAGCGGCGGCGGACTTGGCGGAGGCTTCGAAGATGTCGGCGATGGCGACAAGATCCGCGCCGGGTACACGAGTCGTCAGTGTGTTGGCGTGGACGCGACCGATGCGCCCCGCGCCGATGATGCCTAGTTTGATCGACATGCCCGCCCCTCTGCCTGCTGAAATCCGAATAGACGGCAATGATAACCAATTCCGCTCTAAATGAGTACGCCGTAAAGTTGGGCGCGGCGCAACGGGGAGTGGTGAAATCTTTGATATGCCCTTTTCTAACCCCATCCCCGGCCCTTCCCCAAAGCATTGGAGAAGGGAGTTTTCCGGCGAGTTTGAGCCAGTGTCGTCTTCATTCTATCTCCTTGAAATCACCACTCCCGCGCAACGCCATTACTTGCTCAGCCGCTTTCGACTGTGTTATAGTGCGGATAGAGTCACACGGAGACAATGATATGGAACCCTCTAAGCTGAAGCCAGTCCAAACGAAAGAGCCGGTCGACGAGACCGCACTCGACGACGAATACCTCGAGCCGACCAAGGAAGAATTGCTCGAAGACATCCGCATTGGCTTGCGCCAGGCGATTGCCGGCGATGAAGGGATGCCAGCGCTGGAGTCTCTTGAAGAGCTACGTCGGGAAATATACGGTGATGCCGACTCTCGTTAGGGATTTGCCGAGTTTCAAGAAGCGGCTTGGTCGGATCGAACGCAAATATCCAAAGACTATAAATGAGGTTGAGAACCTAATCGCTAGCCTGGCGCAGGGCGAACGCCCTGGCCAGCGAATCTCCGGTGTCGGCTACACTGTCTACAAAGTCCGCCTGCCCAATCGGGCGGCGCGGCGCGGCAAGAGCGGCGGCTTCCGCGTGATCTACTACGCCCAGCTCAGCGACCGCGTCAGCTTGCTCACTATCTACTCGAAAACCGATGACACCGACATCAGCATCGCGGAGATTCGACAATTGGTGAGCGAGGCTAACGAAGTCAGGCATTAAAAGCCATCGAAGCGTTGCTGGCCCGCGTCGCGCAGACTCCAGCGACCCGACGGCAGTTCCCGCGCCCAGACGCGTAAAACATTCAGAAAAGTTTGATTTTCAGGCGTAATGCCATTCTTAAGGAGTGGCATGATAGATTGCACTATGTCACTGAATTCAGGATCTATGCCTTGCTGTTGCTGGCGCTTTAGATAGGAAAGCAGAAAATAACGAAGCCTCAAATCCACTGGAATAGCGCTTTTGAACTTCTTGTTCTGCGGCAGATGATACTTCTGCGTTTCATCATCCAAGTCGAAGTATGCGTCAAGCAAAGGAGACAGATCGTCGTATTTCCTGCTCAGCAGATCTAGAAAGCCTAATTCAATACCCTTTATGATCAACTCGCTGTTTATTTCTTCTATGGTCGCTCCGTCATTTTCAGCGATTACACCTTCCGCAGTTTCGAGTATTAGATCGGTAGCATCATCGCCCAAATCCAGCTTCATAATTGCACGAGGGCTACGCACCTTGCGAAAGTTAATGATGAGTTGGCCGCTCAAGACGGTCGAAGGGTGCTGCACTTTTTTGAATGAACGTGTGCTGTTGGATTGCGGCACAGCACCCATATACTCAAAACCAGCTTGTTCGGCGGTTTCGACAATGGTATGCCAGTAGGCGGGGTTCTTATCGGCGAAGACGAAGCTCATCCAGCGGTCATACTTCATGACTCGATAAAGTTCATGAATGGACTGCGCCATCAAGTCGCTGTATTCCTCTTTGGTCTTTTCCAGCCGGCCACCTTCAATGATTTCCTGTTGGCGGTCGAAGCCGCTCACGGGCAGATCCAGCCAAGCCAGCCACATGGTCGAAAGGTCGAGGTATTGGATCTTCGCGCCGTAGGGCGGGTCAGTATAGATGTAATCGACGGTTTCGTCATGGATGCGGTTCAAGTCAGTGGCTGTGCCTTGATAGGCTTGGAAGGCATCATGGTTGCTTTCATTTATCAGTGGCGCGAGTTCTTTTTTTGCGCTGATAATTGATTTGTATCGAACGCCAAAATAGTGTAAAGTGTCCGATATTGTAGGGTTCGGAGCAATTCGATAACGATAATAACGCATGATCCCGCTATCGCCTCCGCCATAAGTGTTCGTGTGATATGTAAGATTAATCCGGTTCAGTAATCCCGAGAACATTAATAGTAGTTGGGCACGGATATCTCCTTCGCCCATAGTGAAAATTAGATGTTTAAGCAGAGCCAATTCTGCAAGTTGCCTATCGCTGAACAGCTTTTCTATCGTGTCGACGTCGCTGTCTCCCGGCAGAATAATGCCACGAGGGTAACAGTATTTTTCCAGAGCAGATCGGATTTCGCTATCAGATTTTGGTACCAAACGCTCGTATTCTTCCACAACCAATTCATACGCTGCGCCAAGCTCGTTCAAGTCAACTGGTTGGACAAGCGACTTAACTATGAAATTTGATAGTGGATTAATGTCGATATGAATACCTTTTCGCCCCAATACAATGGCTTCAATTGCTGTTACGCCCGAGCCTCCAAAAGGGTCTAAAATCAGATCGTCTGGCTGAGAAAAATTCTTGATGTATTCTTGAACGACGTTCCACACCTGCCGCGTGAAATAAGGATGGACGCCAAAATACCGCTTTAGCGACCGCCGCCGCAGGTCGGTAACCTGAGGAAGAGGCTTGACATTGGCATAGAAGTCCGCCCCCCCCCCCCCGACCGTATGTTCTACGCTGGCAGAGATCATTCTCTTGCCCGGCAAGAATCCATGAGGTCCGAGCAATTGGTAAAGGTTTTGCCAATACCCCTCGATCTCCGAGATCTGAAAATATAGCGCCATCTCTTCGCCTTCACGCTCAAAAAGCGCAAATTCTCGCCCGTTGCAGAGGGCGAAATATCGACTGCGAATATCTGGGTGAATGGCATAGAAATAGGTTTGCTCAACGTTCCCGCCGCTTGTAATGTTTTGGGTAGGAGACTTCGCATCCAGCACCCAAGCAGGCTTGTTGGCAGCCAGAAGCAAATAATCGGGGATAATGCGAATCTCACGGTCACCAGAGCCAGTCTTGACAAAAGGATGGCTTAGAGAGCGGCTACGCACTATGCGATTCAGGCCTCCGGCGCTGTAACCCAGTTCCTTAAGGATAGGGTGGATGATTTCTTCCCTTACCGAATCTTCTTTGAATTCGCTGTCTTGCAGCATATTGAAGTCGAAGTTTTCCAGTGCCGTAAACATTGATGTACCTTCAAGAGACAAATCAGACTTGCAGAGTATAATAACGCAGTTGGGAAGGCGTTGCTTTCTAACCGCTCAATATGATGAAAGTGTGCGCTATGCCAACTTGCCCATTCGCCGACTTCGACCCGCTCGATCTGCGCGACCCCTTTCCCTTGCTTGCCCGAGCGCGGCGCGAGCAGCCGGTCTTCTACAGTCCGGCGATCGACTACTGGGTCGTGACGCGCTACGACGATATCAAAGCCATCTTCCGCGATCACGAGACCTACACCGCCGCCAACACCATCACACCGATTGTGCCCTTCTCCGCTGCGGTCAAGCAGATGCTGGAGGACGGCGATTACAGCCCTGAGCCGGTGCTGTCGAATAATGTGCCGCCGAGCCATACGCGAATCCGCGCCTTGGTCAATCGCCTCTTTACGCCGCGGCGGATGAAGAACTTCGCGCCGGCAATCCGCGCCATCGCTGAGCGGGGAGTAGGCCGCATCAGCGAAATGGCGCCGGTGGATATCGTGGCGGCATTGACGTATGAGTATCCCGCTTACGTCCTGTTTCATGTCTTGGGTGTACCCGATGCCGATGTGCCGCAGGTCAAGGCTTGGGCGGGCAATCGCATCAAGCTGTATTACGGGCGCCCGAGCGCTGACGAGCAGATCGCGATGACGCGCAATCTGGTGCCTTTTTGGCGTTATGTGGTCGACTTGGTGGCGGAGAAAGCGCGATCGCCGCAGGACGATTTGACCAGCGACTTGATCCGCCTGCGCGCCGGCGATGACACGGTGCTGACCTTGAACGAAATCGCCAGCTGCATGATTACGCTGCTGGTGGCGGGCCACGAGACGACCACGGCGCAGATCAACAATTTCTTGCTGCACCTCTTGACGCGGCGCGAGCATTGGCAGGCGCTGATTGCCGCGCCGGAGCGCGTCCCGCAGGCTCTGGAAGAGATGATGCGCTACGATCCCTCGGTCTGCACTTGGCGGCGGTTGGCGGTCAAGGCGAGCGTGATCAGCGGCGTTGAGATACCGGCGGGCGCGAATCTGCTGCTGATGCTCAATTCGGCCAATCGGGATAACGATGTTTTCCCCGAGCCGGATGAGATCGTCTTCGAGCGCGGCAATCTCAAGGACCAGTTGGCTTTCGGCTACGGCATTCACTATTGCGTGGGCGCGCCGCTGGCCCGGTTGGAGATGGCCACCCTGTTGGAGACGCTGACGCGCGAGTTGCCCGGGCTGCGGCTTGAGCCGGGGCAAGACATCGAATATACACGTAACATCTCCTTCCGCGGTCCGATTGTGCTGCGTGTGAGTTGGTGATTCACCCCTCATCCCCCCAAGCGCCTCCGCGAGGAGATGCTAATTCGCGCGACCCAGTGGGCCGCCCCTACAAAATCGCGCGTTGATTAGAAGAGGACAAAGCTGTTTGCGATACCCATTCTGACGACCCAGTGGATCGCCCCTACATTGTTCAGCGTATGCCGATAGCTGAATGGATCACGGCGCCGGGTGGTTGGGGCCGATCCAGATTGCCTCAGAAGTTTCGACCGGTTCGATATCGAGATTGACGACGATGGCTTTCTGGTCGCTGCGAACGAGGATGCAGACGAGGGGCTCCACCGGGTCGGCGTTGATCTCTTGGTGTGGCACGAAGGGCGGCACATAGATGAAGTCGGCGGCATCGGCTTCGGCGACGTATTCCAGATTATCGCCCCAGCGCATGCGGGCGCGTCCACTGAGGACGTAGATGACGGATTCGAGCTCGCCGTGGTGGTGAGCGCCGGTTTTGGCATCGGGCTGGATGTTGACCGTGCCGGCCCAGAGCTTGTCCGCGCCGGCTTTGGCGTGGTTGATGGCGGCGGCGCGGGTCATGCCGGGGGTTTGGGGCGTGTTGCTATCGAGCTCGTTGCCGCGGACGATGCGGACGCCGTTTTCGCGCCAGTTGGATTCGTGGGTCATGTGTGGCTCCGTAGGTCATAAGAGTTAGTACAAGGATTTTACCACCGAGGGTAGCGGTTCTAGCGATATTGTTTTCGAACGCCGAGAGAAATGAATCCAGCGAGACGCGAGTAAGGGTGGTAGAATAATTTCGAGCCACTCTCTTGGAAAGATAGAATGACCACTGACTTTGTTGCTAAGCTGGAAACATATATCGGCAACATAACAGACGCCCAAACGAGCCAGCAGCCCGAGCGGCAAATCAGCCACCTGTTCCTGGGTTTTATTGGCGATGCTTTTGGCGTGAACTATGAAGATATTGAGCTAGAGCAGCACGTAACGATGACGAAAGTGCAGAAACACGGCTATGTCGACGCCCTGCTCGGCGATCTGCTGATTGAATTCAAGCGCAACATCAAGACCGACCTCGGCGACAATATCGACCAACTTACCGATTATATGCGCGATATGCCAGAGCTTCATCGTTATGTCGGTATGCTGACGGACGGCATCGAGTTTCGTACTTATGTTCTGGATGAGGCCGAAGAAGCAAAAGAGGTAGATCTATTCAATATCACAAGCGCCGACGCTGATGTCGTTTACTTGTGGCTGGATTCTTATCTATTCAGCCGCACCAATATCGAGCCGACAGCGGACGACATTGTGCAGCGCTTTGGCGTCAAAAGCCCGACATTCCAACTCGTGCAACAGACGCTGACACGATTGCTCAGCAAAATCGAAGATAAAACGGAACTGGATGTTTGGCGCGGACAATGGAAGTCATTGCTGAGTAAGGTTTACGGTTCGGACATCGCCGACGACAACCTGTTCATAAAGCACACGTATCTGTCGCAATTCGCCAAACTGCTTGTATTTGCCGCCCTTGAAGGCCGCCCGGACAACACCGATCTCACCAGCATCGTCAATGGCGAAGCCTTTCATAAACATGGCGTCAGCAATATCGGCGAAAACGACTTCTTCTCCTGGCTGATGATGAGCGATATCCGGGTTGAATCTATCAACCTCCTTTACGCGCTGTCCGCCGAGTTGCAGGTTTACGACCTTAGCGCCATCCGCCAAGACTTGCTCAAACAGCTTTATCAAAATCTGGTTGATCCGGAAACGCGGCATGACCTGGGCGAATACTATACGCCCGATTGGCTGGCGCAACTGACGCTCCAGGAGATCGACTATGACGCGCCGCAGAGTTTGCTTGATCCCGCTTGCGGCTCCGGCACTTTCTTGTTTAACGCCATACGGCGGCTGGCCGATAATGGCTTGACCGGGCGAGAATTGGTCGACTTCGCTTTGAACAATATCGTTGGCACGGATGTTCATCCTCTGGCGGTGACGATTGCGCGGGTCAATTATTTGCTGGCATTGAGCGAACATCTTGAGACGAGCAATGGCTCGGGCGATGTGCCGCCCTTGCCGGTCTTCATGGCTGACGCGCTGATTCGACCACTGGAAAATCGCAGTCCGGATTCTGTTACTTTCGCAGTGGACTGGGACAGAGACGAAGTTTCCCGCATTCCTTTGGAGTCGGCAGTGGATGCCGACAAATTGACGAATACGATTGATTACATGAACGAGGCAGCGAAAATCGCCGGTGATCCGCAGCAAACGGTAAGTTTATTCATAATGCATTTACAGCAGATCTATAACGGTCTCACCAACCAGACTTTCCGCAATCTCTGGGCGAGCAACTTCCAACTGCTCGTCGAGCTAATCCGCGACGGGCGCGACAGCATCTGGGCATTCATCTTGAAGAATCTCTCGCGCCCCCTGGTGCTCGCGGAAAAGGGCTTTGACGTGGTCGTCGGCAATCCGCCTTGGCTTTCGTATCGCTATATCAATAGCCTGACCTGGCAGGACGAAGTGAAAGACCTGTATATCTATTATCAGCTTATTGATTCGGGCGATGTGAAGCTCTTTACGCAGATGGACTTGAGCACCTTATTCTTCGCCCACGCCAAAGACCGCTACCTGAAAGAAAATGGTACGCTGGCTTTTGTCATGCCGCGCAGTGTGCTCACCGTCGCCAAACAGCACCGCCCCTTTCAGCGACAAGGCATGACGCGCATTCTCGATGTCGGGGATGTCAGCCCCTTGTTCAACGTGCCCGCCGCCGTGCTTATCCTGTCGGATGGAAACATCAATAAAGCGGACATCCCCACCAAAACCTACCAGGCGACTTTCGATAAACACGAGTTGCCGCTGGTCGATGCCGCGCCTCTTCTGACAGTGGGCGAAACCGTGACGAGTTTCGTCGTCCCGAAAATTCGCAGCATCTACTATTATGAGCTATTTGCTCAAGGCGCGTCGCTTGTGCCGCGCAACCTCTGTTTCGTGCGCCCGGCCGGTTTGCCGAATATGCCGATAGTAGAGACGGATCCGGAGTTGGACAAAGACGCTAAAGCGCCTTGGAGAATGGAAAACTTGCGCCAGAGCGATATGAGGCTGGAAGGGCAAGCCAGCGCCCCCTATATCTACGCTACTTTACTGAGTAAACATCTATTGCCCTTCGGCTACCAAAAACTCAATATGGTGGCATTGCCAGCCAGACAAAATGAAGCGGGCAAGCTCGAAATGCTGGAAGACGTGTTGCAATTTGCCGCAACTGGTCATATCCGCGACTTCAACACCTGGTTCGACAAAATGAACAATCTCTGGGAAGAACGCAAAAAGACCGACATAACTTTGTCGGAAAGATATGATTATCACAAATTGCTGACAAGGCAGAATGTAACCGACCGTTTCCGAGTGCTTTACGGCGGAAGCGGCACCAACATCTCTTGCTGCGTGTTGGATCTCGACTTTGAGGACTTAAGGATATACAGACGACGAGTCAGCGGATTTGTGGTTGACACGAAGACATATTCTTATTCGCCCGACACGCTGGAAGAGGCGCATTATCTCTGTGCACTACTTAACTCTCCGTATGTAAACGAGTCTATAAAGAAGCATCAGTCACAGGGTTTGTGGGGTGAGCGGGATATCCACCGTACGCCATTCGAAGCCTGCGCCATTCCCATTTTCGACGCCGGGAATCCCGAACATCGCGAACTCGCTCGCTTAAGCATGGCAGCGCACGAGAAAATTGAAGAGATGAAGGGCATGGAAGAAAACCGCTTGCTCAACGGCGGTCCGGGGCGGGCGAGGGGCAGAGCGCACGAAATCCTTGCCGATGAAATCAATGCGATAGACAAAATTGCTCGAAAAGTGATCGGTGATTAGCAGTGTTAGCTTCTTGAGCCTCTAATTGCCCCGCAAATGCCGCACACCCCCCACACCGGCAACCACCACATCCCGCGCCATCCCAATAAACAGCCCGTGCTCGACGATCCCCGCCCGCGACTCCATCGCGCGCGCCAACGCCGCAGCATCCTCAATCGGACCGAAGTCGCAGTCGAGGATGATATTGCCTTGGTCGGTTTGGTAGGGTTGGTCGCCGTCCATGCGCTGGACTGGCGCCGCGCCGAGGGAACCCAGGTACGCCGCTTGTGACTGCCAGCCGAAGGGTATGACCTCGACCGGGACGGCCCAGGTCGTGCCGAGCTGCTCGACAAGCTTGGAGTCGTCAACGACGATGACTTGACGGGCTGTGGCTTGGGCGACGATTTTCTCACGCAGCAGCGCGCCGCCGCCGCCTTTGATGAGATTGAAGTTTGGATCGACTTCGTCGGCGCCGTCGATGGTGATGTCGATGCGGGGGTGATCGACGAGGGTCGTCAGCGGGATGCCGAGCTCAATGGCGGCTTGTTCGGTGGCGAGCGATGTGGGGATGGCGAGGATGTCGCGCAGGTCGCCCGCCTGTAGACTTTGGGCGATGCGGCGAGTGGCGAAGATGGCGGTACTGCCGGTGCCCAGCCCGATGATCATGCCGGAGTCGACAAATTCGGCGGCGAACTCTGCTGCTTGCTGTTTCAGGGTTTGGATGTTCATGCGCGGCATTGTACGACGGAACGGTTGTTTTTTCACCACAGAGACACGGAGGGCACAGAGTTATATTGTTTGGTTGGCGAATTTATCGTGTAGTTGGAATTTACCACTCCCGAGAAAGACATTGTGGTGATATGGACTATGGAATAGGGTATAGTCTGCGAGTTGAATCGAAATAGACCGATTATGTCGTGAAAAAGGAGTGGAGATGTACAAGACTTTGAGCCCGGGAGCGATTGGCATTCGGGGACTGTCATTGAGCGAGAGCATCGATTTGGCGAAGGAATCGGGTTTCGCCGGTCTGGATTTCAGCATACAGGGAGCGGCGGAACTTGGCGCTGGCGCGGCGCAAGCGCTGTTTGAAGCAGCCGGCGTCAAGTATGGCGCCTGGGGCTTGCCGGTTCGCTGGCAGAGCGAAGAATGGCGCGACGATTTGGCGGAGCTGCCGCGTTATGCCGCCCTCGCCGCGGAGATGGGCGCGAATCGTGTATCGACCTGGTGCCCGCCCTCATCGGCTGTGCGGGCATTCGATGAAAATTTCGCCTGGCATTTGGAGCGCTTTCGAGCCATCGCCGAAGTTTTGAACGCGCACGGCATACGCTTGGGCATCGAGTTCATTGGGCCACAGAGCTTGCGCCCGGCGGACAAGCACAGCTTCATCTATACGATGGAAGGCATGCTTGACTTGGCGGCGGCGATTGGCAGCGGTAATGTCGGCTTGCTGCTGGATGCCTGGCATCTATATACCTCGGGCGGAGCGCTGGACGACCTGGACAAGATCAGCAATGCGTACATCGTCAATGTGCACGTCAACGATGCGCCAGCCGGGCTGACTATGGCGGAGTACAACGATCATGATCGGCGGCTGCCATGCGAGACGGGCGTGATCGACCTGGCAGGCTTCATGGGCAAGTTGGCGGCGCTGGGTTATGACGGACCGGTGACGCCGGAGCCATTCAGCGCGCGGGTGAATGCGATAGAAGATCCGCTGGAGGCCGCGACGGTGACGGCGGGGAGCATGAACGAGCTGTGGCGGATCGCGGGTTTGGGCTGAGCCATCGCCGCGCGCTGCTCTGGAATCTTCGCGCGACGCGTCAACGAATTTCGGCGGTTGCGCTTCGCCCAAACTTAGTTGATAATTGCGCCCCATATGCGCAATCGTAGCACGTCTCAGCAGAAGTTTTCATCTTCGCTCATGGCGCTTTGGCATCTGCCATTTACGCTCTCAGGACGTTAATGCTTACGCGACCTTCAGCGAGTCAATCGCCATCTAGCATAAGCAATTTACCACGTATGGCGTCTCAGCAGTGTTGCGATTTGCGGTTGGAAAATCTGCGGAGGCAAAGATGCCGCTAAAGATCGCCATGATTGGGGCAGGTTCGGTCGGCTTCACGCGTCGGCTGATGACCGATCTGCTGAGCGTACCGGAATTTGCCGATACTCATTTTGCGCTGATGGATATCTCGGCGCGCAACCTGAGCATGGTGGCGCAGCTCTGTGAGCGGGACATCCAGGCGAATGGATTGCCGGCGACCGTCAGTTCCACGCTTGATCGGCGGGAAGCGATCGCCGATGCCGATTACGTCATCTGCATGATCCGTCAAGGCGGATTGGACGCCTTCCAGCTCGACATTGATATCCCCCTGAAATATGGAGTGGATCAATGCGTCGGCGATACGATATGCGCCGGCGGCATCATGTATGGTCAGCGTACGATTCCGGCGCTGCTTGATATCTGCCGCGACATTCGCGAAGTGGCAAAGCCCGGCGCGCTCTTCCTCAACTACTCCAATCCGATGGCGATGAATACCTGGGCCTGCAATAAATATGGCGGCGTAAATACCATTGGTTTGTGCCATGGCATCCAGCACGGCCATGAACAGATCGCCGAGTGCATTGAGCTTTGGGCGCGGCGCGAAGGCATGATCGGCAGCGACGAGCGGGTGACGCGCGAAGATGTGGATATCATCTGCGCCGGCATCAATCATCAGACCTGGTATGTGAAGGCGCAATGGCGCGGTATGGATATGACGCCGCGCTTGCTGGAATTGTTCGAGGCGCATCCGGAATTCCGCGAAGAAGAGAAAGTGCGGATTGATGTACTGCGGCGCTTCGGTTATTTCTCGACTGAATCCAACGGGCATCTCAGCGAATACCTGCCTTGGTATCGCAAGCGGCCTGAAGAAATCAACAATTGGATCAGCTTGAACCGCTGGATAAACGGTGAAACGGGTGGCTATCTGCGCGTTTGCACCGAAGGACGGCACTGGTTCGAGACCGACTTTCCCAATTGGCTGGAAGATGAGCCGCCACTGATCAGCGCTGAGAGCCGCAGCCTCGAGCACGGCTCTTATATCATAGAAGGGCTGGAGACGGGTCGCGTGTATCGCGGGCACTTCAATGTGCCGAATAGCGGCTATATCACGAATTTGCCCGATGGCTGCGTGGTCGAGATTCCTGGTTACGTGGACAAGAACGGCATCAATATGCCGGTGGTTGGCGATTTGCCGCTGGCTTGCGCCGCCACTTGCTCGGCGAGTGTGCGGGTGCAGGAGATGGCGATGGAAGCGGCTGTGCATGGCGATGTCACCCTGCTGAAGCAGGCGATGCTGCATGACCCGCTGGTCGGCGCCGTATGCAACCCGGAAGAGGTCTGGCAGATGACGGATGAGCTCTTGGTAGCGCAGGCGGAATGGCTGCCGAATTATGCCACAGAGCAAGTTGAAGCGGCGCGTGAACGCCTGGCGGGGCATGAGCGGCTGGGTACGCGGGTGGCCCTGAGTGAGACGGCAGGCGCGGCGCGAATGCATACGCGCGGTGTTGACGAATTGGCGCAGGACAAGCTGGCGCAGGAGACGGCCAGAACCTCTGATAAGGGATGATTTTCCCCCTACATTAAATGGGGGGTGGACCCGGCGTAGTGCAGGCGGTCAAGGGTGTGAGTTTTATTCCCCCACAAGTGTGGGGGTGAAGTTGGGTGTTAGAAAGAGCATTTATGAGTGTAAAACGTAGCGCCGAGTTAATATTGGAAGTGCGAGATTTGCAAACCCATTTTTTCACGGAACGCGGTGTGGTGCAGGCGGTGAAGGGCGTAAGCTTTTCGCTTGCCAATGGCCAGACTCTGGGCATCGTTGGTGAGAGCGGCTGCGGCAAGAGCGTGACGGCAAGCTCGATCATGCAATCATACTCGAATCATTATCATTAATAGTTTGTCGACCTCATCTCCCGGAAGGAAGCTAGATGTCCGACACGCTTAGAAAAACCATAGTTCCGCTTGTAGTGCTGCTTTTATTTTCTACTTTCTCGCTTGTCCACGCGCAAGAGCAAGCGCAGCTGCGAGCTCCAGCGAATCTCTGGTTTCATGGCAACACGCTCAATTGGGACGCTGTCGAAGGCGCAGACTTGTATTTCCCGCGACGGATACATGATTTTCGGGTGTATATTACGTCAGTAAGAGGTTCGAATACCGAATTCAGCTATGACGATCTGGAGAAGGTACGCAATACGAATTCAGTGTGCGTGCGGCTGATTCTTCAGATAGATCCCGAGATAGTAGATGGAGCAGCAGCATTAATTTAAGACACACTGAATTCGACTGCGTTCAGTCGATATTACAAGATTATGTTAAGTTTCCGGCCAGCGGCTTTGTTTCGGGCTATCCTGACGCATACTTGGATGACCAGTGCGAAGTCGGTTTTCATCGGTATAGATTCTCGTTTGATGATGGGTTGGTATATACCATCCGCGGATTTACGCATGCTTCACATCTGTGTACTCTGGAGAACGACAACGGGACGACCTACAGCGCGGAGCGTACAGAACATTTCTCCGATAGCAACGTATGGCAGTGTGTGCCGGCGCTTGACGGGCAGTGCGTGTCCTACAAGAATGGACTCTACCTGCTTTTCCCGTTAAGCCGATATTTACATATTTTTAGTTGGATTCAGTTATATGAAGACGCAATTTGTCAAGATAATGCTGGTCGCGGGGGCTTGGAACACAGCATCGCCTATGCCGAAGATGGGCAAGATGAGGCAACTGAGAAATGCGATGCCGGCAATCCATACGAACCACAAATGGCGATACCAGGACCTGACCATGATTATAGCGAAGATATATGGGTTTGCGAGACCGCGACGGAGACGCCGACCGATACGCCTACTGTAACAACAGCCACACAAACGAACACGCCCACAGCAACAGCCACAGCGACCGATACGCCAACGGACATGCCGACAGCGACAGACATACCGACCGATACGCCTACGCCTACAGCTACGCCGACCAACACGGCGACTTTTACGCCGTCGAATACACCAACTGCAACGCAAACAGCGAGCAGTACGCCCACCGAGACTGCAACGGACACGCCGACAGCGACCAATACGCCAACGGACATGCCGACGGCAACAGACATACCGACCGATACGCCTACGCCTACAGCTACGCTGACCAACACGGCGACTTTTACGCCGTCGATTACACCAACTGCAACGCAAACAGCGAGCAGTACGCCCACCGAGACTGCAACGGACACGCCGACAGCGACCAATACGCCAACGGACATGCCGACAGCGACAGACATACCGACCGATACGCCTACGCCTACAGCTACGTCGACGTCGACCGACACACCGACGGCAACTTCAACGCCCATAGCAACGAATACTCGGCGGCCGAGACCGACGAAGACGAATACGCCACGACCCGCCAATACCCGTCCACCTGATCCGACGAATACGAGTGTGCCAGATCCATATTGGAGATTCGGCCAAGCGCGATATGGAGATGGACCTACCGCCTACGATTCTCTCGTTGCCGCGCGCCTGGCGACAAATCAAACAGTACCCGATTGTGACAGCAGTAGTCATACAAACCTAGGCATATTCTATAGTAATGAGTCTACGTTCCGGGTCCCAGGACCCGACTTTGAGCTTTGGGCTACCTGGACAACGGGGCAGCGTAAATGTCAGCCCTAATAGATACATTGCAAAAGGAAGGAAAAACATTTCAACGGGCGATACTTATATACCGCCCGCAGATATTCGTTTATTCGATATTGATGGGACCTTCCGGTTCCGCCCCTTCGTCTACAAGTCAGAATTGGTCATCGACCCCGTCACCTATCAGTCGAAGCAAGACATGGATACTGAGAATCCGCATTATGTACGATTTTTCGTGCGTAGCTGGGAATACAAGCTTTTTGGCATAATCGAGACGGATATGCACTTATTCGGATTGGACAACGATGAAGTGCGTGTGCATCTGCTAGGCACGGACCGCTTCGGTCGCGACCTTTGGGGGCGCATCTGCCTTGCTGGACGCGTGTCGCTTTCGCTGAGCATTTTGGCGGCGCTGATTGCGATTGTGATCGGTTCATCGGTGGGCGTGATATCCGGATATTATGGCGGCGCAATTGACAACGTGCTGCAACGACTTGTCGAAGTGGTCATGTCCTTCCCGGAGTTGCCGCTGTGGATGGCATTAGCGGCGGTGGTACCTAAAACATGGTCGTCGGGGCAGATTTTTCTAGTGATGGCTTTCATCTTTCCGTTCCTGCGTTGGGCGATTTTGGCGCGGGAAGTGCGCGGCAAAGTGCTGTCGCTGCGGGAAACCGACTTCATTCTGGCGGCGAAGGAGCAGGGCGCCGGCGACTTCCGCATTATCTTCCGGCATCTCTATCCCAATGTTCTCAGTCATGTGATTGTGATTCTGACGCTGATGATCCCTGATATCATTCTGGCGGAGGCCTTCCTCAGCTTCCTGGGCATCGGCATTCAAGAGCCCTTAACGAGCTGGGGCTTCTTGATGAAGAGCGCGCAAAGCCTGGAGACGTTGGGGCAAAATACCTGGATTCTGACGCCGGTGATCTTCATAGTGGTGGCGGTGCTCGGTCTCAACTTCCTGGGGGATGGCTTGCGCGACGCGGCCGACCCCTATTCAAATCTGTAAACGGAGAGGCTCCTGCATGGCAGACTCAGCCGCCAAAAACGGCAAGCGCGACATCATCCTCAAGGTTAATGATCTGAAGATGCACTTTCCCTTTCGTCAGGGAATACTGCAGCGGCGCGTCGGCACGATCAAGGCGGTGGACGGCGTCAGCTTTGAATTGCGCGAGCAAGAAGTGATGGGTCTGGTTGGGGAAAGCGGCTGCGGCAAGACGACCGTGGGACGCGCCTTGCTGCGCCTCTACGACCCGACAGGCGGCGAAGTGCTGTTTCACCGTTCCGATGGCGAATGGGTTGATGTGGCGAAAATCAGCCGGAAAGAGATGAAGGACCTGCGCAAGGAAATACGCATGATCTTTCAGGACCCCTTTAGCTCACTGAACCCGCGTCTTACCGTCAAGGATTTGATCGCGGAACCGATCGTCATCCACGGTACAGCGACGGGCGATGAAATAACGGCGCGCGTGGCTGAGCTGATGGAAGCTGTTGGCTTGAAGCCGGCATACATGGGGCGCTATCCGCATGAGTTCTCCGGCGGGCAGCGGCAGCGAATCGGGGTGGCGCGTACGCTGGCGCTTAATCCGCGTCTGATCGTGGCCGATGAGCCGGTCTCGGCGTTGGATGTGTCCGTGCAGGCGCAGGTGTTGAATTTGCTGCAAGCGCTGAAGGACGAGCTAAGGCTGACATTTATTTTCATTTCGCATGACCTTTCTGTGGTGGAGCATATTTGCGACAAAATCGCGGTGATGTACGTGGGCAAGCTGGTCGAACTTGCGCCGACTGCCGAGCTGCTGCGCAATCCTAAACATCCTTACTCCGAAGCGCTAATCTCGGCGGTGCCGCCGGCGGATCCGCTGATCAAGATGGAACGAATCATCCTGGAAGGCGATGTACCGAGCCCGGCGAATCCGCCCGCGGGCTGCGTATTCCATCCGCGCTGCCGCTACGCGCAGGATATCTGCCGGGACGAAGAGCCGCCCTTGGTCAATGTCGCGCCTGATCATGTCGCGCGCTGCCACTTCGCCGACGAATTGGAATTGCAGGGGGTGGTGTATGTCGACGAATAATGATGAAAATGGGCGAGTTTTTGCCGTGTTGGCTTACCTTCTGCCGGTGGTCGGCGGCTTTATTGGTCTGGCGGCGGACGGCCGCAATCCTCTAACACGCAATCACGCCATGCAAAGTATCGCCTCAGTCATCGCGCTGGCGCTGGGCTTTCTCGCTTGGGCAGTCGGCGCTTATGTCATCGCCTTGATACCGGCGATTGGTCCGATCCTCTCGATATCGCTGTTCACGCTGGTCATCGCGCTGGCGCTGTTTGTGCTGGTGAATTGGATAATCGGAATCGTGCAGGCTATGCGCGGCGAAGAGCGGACGATTCCCATCGCGAATCGGATTGTCTTGCGCTGGCTCGATCGGGCAAGCGCAACGAAGCATCACGCTTAACTGACATGCGCCTGCAGCGATTGCGCGAAGAAGTTTGCCGGCTGCATGCGGAATTGCCGAAAAACGGGCTGGTGGCCTGGACAAGCGGCAATATCAGCGCGCGCGATCCGGCGACCGACCTGGTGGTGATCAAGCCGAGCGGCGTTCGCTTTGAAGACTTGACGCCAGCCAGCATGGTCATCACAGATTTGCAGGGGCGCGTTGTCGAAGGCGACCTGGCGCCGTCTTCAGACACGGCCTCACACTGCTACATCTATCGTCACATGCCGGCGGTCAATGGAGTTGTGCATACGCATTCGCGTTATGCGACTGCCTTCGCCGTTATCGGCGAGCCGATACCATGCCTGACCACGGCGATGGCGGACGAATTCGGCGGGGAGATCCCCTGCTGCGGCTTCTGCTTGATCGGCGGTGAGGACATCGGCAAGCTGGTCGTCGACAAGCTGACCGGTCACCGCAGTCCGGCGGCGCTGCTGCAGAATCATGGTGTGTTTACTATCGGCGCGAATGCTCAGGCGGCGGTCCAAGCGGCGGTGATGACCGAGGACAACGCGGCGATTGTGTGGACGGCGCGGCAATTGGGCGAGGTGATTCCGATTCCGCAGGATGAGATCGACAGCCTGCACGACCGTTATCAGAATGTGTACGGGCAGCGCTAGGCGGACGAGTTGTAGGGGCGACTCGCTGAGTCGCCCACGCGGAATATCAATTATAATGCGGGCGACCCAAGGGTCGCCCCTACTGTAGATACGGACCGCGAGGAAAAGAAACATGCCACTTAGCGAATACCAAATCTGGTTCTTGACCGGCAGCCAGCATCTATACGGGCCGGAAGCCATCGAGCAGGTGGGCCAGCATTCGCGGGAGATCGCAGCCTACCTCAACGACCTGGCCGAGATTCCGCTGCAGGTTGTATACAAGCCGGTGCTCACCACGCCAGAAGAGATTTACGGCATTTGCAGCGAGGCGAATACCAGCGCGAAATGCGTGGGTGTTGTCACCTGGATGCATACCTTCTCGCCGGCGAAGAATTGGATCGCCGGATTATCGGCGCTGCAGAAGCCGCTGCTGCACCTGCACACGCAGTACAACCGCGATATTCCCTGGTCCGAGATTGACATGGATTTCATGAATCTCAACCAAGCTGCACACGGTGATCGCGAGTTCGGGTTCATGATGAGCCGCCTTCGTATGCGGCGCAAAGTGGTCGTTGGGCATTGGCAGGATGAATCCGTGCAGGGGCAAATCGCAGCTTGGGCGCGGGCTGCCGCCGCCTGGCGCGAGACGCAGGGCATGAAAGTGGCTCGCTTCGGCGACAATATGCGCAACGTAGCGGTGACCGAAGGCGATAAAGTGGCGGCACAGGCGCAATTCGGCTATCAGGTCAACGGCTACGGCCTGGGTGACTTGGTAGCGGTCGTGGACCAGGTATCGGATGCAGAAATTGATGCGCTTGCCGCGGAATACGAAGGGACCTATCGCATGAGCGCCGATTTGCGCGCCGGCGGCGAACGACATGGCTCGATACGCGAGGCGGCTCGGATAGAGATCGGCTTGGCGCAATTTCTGAACGATGGCGACTTTGCCGCATTTACGACAACATTCGAGGATTTGCACGGTTTGACGCAGCTGCCGGGCTTATCTGTGCAGCGATTGATGGCGGCCGGCTATGGCTTCGGCGCGGAAGGCGACTGGAAAACGGCGGCCTTGCTGCGATCACTCAAGGTCATGGCGGAGGGACTGAATGGCGGCGCCTCCTTCATGGAGGATTACACTTATCACTTCCATCCGGACAACATGGCGGTTTTAGGGGCGCACATGCTGGAGGTCTGCCCGAGCATCGCAGCCGGTCAGCCGAGCCTGGAAGCGCATCCGCTGGGCATTGGCGGCAAAGCGGACCCGGCCCGTCTGGTATTCGATACACCCGCGGGGTCAGCCTTGAATGCCTCGCTGGTGGATATGGGCGACCGCTTCCGCATGATCGTAAACACTGTCGATGTGATTGAGCCGGAAGCGCCCCTGCCGAAGCTGCCGGTGGCGCGGGCTTTGTGGCGTCCACATCCCAATCTACAGATAGGCGCGGCGGCCTGGATTTACGCCGGCGGCGCGCATCACACGGTCTTCAGTCAAGCGCTCAGCGCCGAGCACATCTATGACTTCAGCGAGATGGCGGGCGTGGAGTATGTGCAGATCGACGAATCGACCGAGCTGCGCGGTTTCAAGAACGAATTGCGCTGGAACGACGTGGCGTACAAGCTGAGCAGTTGACGCGGCATATTCGCGAATTTACCGCGCTTTCGGCTTATGAGTGCCACATTTGATGCAATGCTTGGGCGACCTGATAGGTCGCCCCTACAATTTACGGGTTAGGACGATGCAAATCTGGGAGTGGTTAACATCGCGGATTTAGTCCACTTAGCAAACACGGCACAGATTTTTTCGCCACAGAGGACACAGAGGGCACAGAGTTATATTGTTTGGTTGGCGAATTTATCGTGTAGTTGGAATTTACCACTCCCGCAAATCTCAGGTACTTGTCAAATGCCTCTCATCTGGTTAAAGTGTGAAGTAGCGTTTGCTATTATTCTTGGCTGAATTTCGTCGGCCGGGCAGAAAGAATGCCGCTCGTTTTATTGGAGAGCGGCGGACGTATTAACAAGCGATGAACGGCTATCCTAGCATCGGACCATCGAAATCATATAAAGGAAGCTGACAATGGCATCTGCGACGGACTCTTCACATCAGGTTAGGCTCGTTCGCAATTTGGGCTTGTTTGATATCACTATGATCGGTGTCGGCGCGATGATAGGCGCCGGCATCTTTGTTTTGACTGGCATCGCGGCCGGCACTGCTGGGCCGGCGCTCATCCTGGCATTTGCTTTGAACGGTGTGATCACCATCTTAACGGCGATGGTTTACGCGGAGTTGGGCTCGGCAATACCGGAAGCGGGCGGCGGTTACTTGTGGGTGAAGGAAGGCTTGCCGGGACCAAACGGCTTCCTGGCGGGCTGGATGAGCTGGTTCGCGCATGCGGTGGCGGGCAGCCTTTATGGCGTTGGCTTCGGCAGCTTCATCTATGAGTTGCTGCGCATCTTGTTAGGCAACCCGGAGACGCTGCATGATGCGCGCGTGGGCATATTCTTTTCCGGACCACTGCACCTGCCCTTCGACATTGAGATGACCGAAGCCGAGTTGGTACGGAAGATTTTCGCCGTGCTGATCATTCTGCTATTCCTGTATATCAATTATCGCGGCACATCGGAGACCGGGGCGGTCGGCAATATCGTCACGGTGCTCAAAGTCATTATCATCTTGGTTTTCATCATTAGTGGTTTGTTCGTCATCTTCGGCGATCTGTCTCACTTCGACAAGTTCAGCAACTTCGCGCCGGAGGGACTCATCGGCATTGTCAGCGCCATGGGTTTGACATTTATCGCCTTTGAGGGCTACGAGATCATCGTGCAGGCAGGCGAAGAAGTGCGCGATCCGCGCAGGAATATTCCGCGGGCGGTCTTCCTGTCATTGGCGATCGTGATACCTATATATATGCTGGTGGCATTTGTCATCATCGGCGCGGTGGATCCGCCGGAGGGGCGAATCATCTACGAATGGCTTGGCGAGCTTGGCGAGATCGGTATCGCCCGGGCCGCCGACCAATTCATGCCCTTTGGCACCTTTCTGATCATGGTGGGCGCCATCCTGTCGACGATGAGCGCGCTGAACGCGACGACCTTCTCCTCGACCCGCGTGTCATTCGCCATGGGGCGAGACCGCGCGCTGCCGGATGGATTCTCAAGCGTCAGCGCCAAGACGCGTACGCCGCATATCGCTCTGGGCTGGTCTGGCGTATTGATCATATTCGTTGCGCTGACCTTGCCCATTGAAGATGTCGCGGCTTCCGCCGATATCATGTTCATCCTCTTATTCCTGCAAGTTAACCTGGCAGTAATTACGATTCGCAGCAAATACGGCAAGAACTTGAAGTATGGCTTCCTGCTGCCACTCTTCCCGATCCTGCCAATAGTCGCCATCGGCATGCAATTTCTGCTGGTGCTTACGCTGTTTGAGGTCTCGATCATCGCCTGGATATACGCGGCGATATGGATTGGCGGCGGCTTCCTGCTTTACTTCTTCTATGCCCGGCCGAGACAAGTGCAGGCGCATCGCACACCGGTCGTGCAGCAGACCGAGCTGATGACACCGACGCAGCAGGCGCCCTATCGCGTCTTGGTACCGGTTGCCAATCCGGATTCGCTAGCGACCTTGCTGCCGCCCGCTGTGCACGCTGCCAAGATAAATGGTGGCAAAGTAACACTCTTGCACGTGGTCACCGTGCCCTCGCCGACGCCTTTGTCATCGGGCCATCGCTATCTGGCCGGCAGTGAAGCTCTGCGCGAGAAGGCCATATCCATGGTGGATGATGACGAGATCGCGTTGGACTATATCGTGCGATTGGCGCGACGGGTGGCGCCTGCCATCATCGACACGGCGCGAGAGCAGCAAGCTGACCTGCTGGTCATCGGCTGGCAGGGAGTCAAGACGAGCGAAGGCCGCACAGTAGTCGGCTCGAGTATCGACCAGGTTCTGAGCGAGGTCAATTGCGATGTCATGATGCTGCAGCCGGGCGAAACGGCGGCGGCGCAGCGCATCTTGATGCCGATCGCCGAGCCGCGGCAGGTAGGCTATGCCTTGCAGATGATCCAATTATTCTCGGAAGCAGATATGCAGTTGGACTTGCTGCATGTCTTCTCAGCCGAAACGTCCGCAGGAGAGCGTGAGCGCATGACCCGTGCCTTACAGCGTCAGATCGATGCGGTAAAGGTCGAGGACAAGCAGGTCACATTGCACACGCAGATTAGCGCGCACCGCGTTGATGCTATTGTGGAGGCGGCGAGCGATTATGACTTTGTAGCCATCGGCGAGACGCGCGATACACGGGTGAAGCAGCGGCTATTCGGCAATACGTCGATGGTCATCGCCGATCGGACTGACACGCCGGTCATGCTGCTGCATCCGGAGACGAGCGGGGTTGAATTCGGCTTGCGGCAGGCGGTAAATTATGTCAGCGGCGGTTATGCCTCGGTCGATCCGGAGTCGCGTGAGCGGCTGGAGGAACAGGGCTATATCGTGAATGGTGAAGAACCGGCGGACGGCAAGTTGAAGTCCCAGATTAGCCAACCGGTGATCTTGTTCATCGGCGCATTGACGGTGATCGCAGCCTTCCTGATGTACGCCGGCAGCGGCGGGACACTGACGTGGGTGGGTGTATTGATATATTTCGCCATGCTGATCGTCTTCACCTTTGTAGCGGTGCGGGCGTCCAAGGGGTCGAGCTAGCCGGGGCAGCGATCTGTCTAGTGAACCTGGATTTACCAATACGCCGCCGGTGACTGTTTCCGCAGTTCGATCTGAAGGCGCAAGCGCTCCATGAGATCGACGTCCAGCTGGCGGCAGAGATCGATAATATCGATCGGCACCCAATTCTCAATCAGGTAATCGCCCTCGCGCCTATACCAATCGAAGTCGCGCAAGGTAATGAGCTTGCCTGTGGCGGGGATGTTAGCGTAGTCGCCGTGATTGTAGGAGAAAGCCATATCCCAAATGCCGCCGCAGGCGTACATGCCCTCGCTAAAGAAGCCCACGCCGACGCCACCGCGCTCGACCTCGAGTTGGCGATCGCCAAAACCATGCAGCCAATTGCGCTGGTGAAAGTCTTCGAATTCCTCCAGGGTGAAGCAGCCGCCGATGCCGCTAGGTCCATACCACTTCATATCGAGGGACCAGTATTTGTCTTGCTCCATGCGGCTCATGTCGTCGCCATCGCGGCTGCGATCGTAGCGCATCAAGCCCTTACCCATCGCCTCCACCATTTGCATGGTTTTGCGGGATTCCAGCGGGTCTTGCTCAGTATGCAGGATGCCGTCTTTTGTGACGGGACCAGGGATCTTGCCGCCGTCAAAACCGGGTGAAGGCGGCAGAACTTGGTAGCCGGCTTGTCGCATAACAGCGAGGACGTCATATTGGACGTAGCTCTCGGCGATTTTGCCCTCGTGCATCCGATAAAACTGCCCGAACCAGATGTTGGTCTTGATGCCAGTGGCGGGTATGCCCAGCCAATCGTTGGCGAAGGTGCCAGTGAGGTAGCCACAAGCCGAAACCCATTCGGTACCCGCTTCACCTCCCCATTCCGAAACGCCGCTTTCGATGCCGCCCATAAAGACGTAGGGCCGAATCTTGATATCGGGGAAGGAATGCAGCAAGGGCAGCCAAAAGCCGGAGATGAGGTTTTCCACGCCAAGGAGCTGGTCGATCGGCGCGGAACCATTCCAGTCGACATCGGCGTGCACAGCGGCGCGGACGGCGGCGGGTACGTTGTCCACGCCGACGTGATTCAACTTTTGCCAATAATCCCATACGATTTCTTTGTTACGTTGATTCAATTCGTTCGACATTTGTTCACGTCCTTTCGTGATATTGGAGGCAAATGCTACGGGCTAAGCCGTCGCTTCTGAGCGTGACTTGCGTGGCAGAAAGACACCAGTGAGGACAAGCGACCAAGCGAGCAGCGCCCAGATGCTGAAGCCGGGAATGAAAGTATCGAAGAGATCACGCGAGGCGCCGACGACAATGGGCGAAACGAACATACCGAATCCGGCGATGGTCAATGACGCGCCCCAAACTACCGTGATCTTCCGTGGCGTCATCCAGGGCAGCTGCATCGGCAAAGTGAGCAAGATAGGCTGGTATACCCAGGTCCCTATGCCCAACATCAGAACTGCGATGAAAATGGCGTAGGTATCTTGCAGAAGAAAGGCGCCGAAGCCACCAAAGCCGACCAGTATGCCGGGGATGATGAATAAGGGCCGGCGCGCCTCGACTTTCAGCGTAAGATAGCCGCCGATGAGTACGGATACCACGCCAATTGACGGGAGCAGACCGGTAATATAACCCGCCTGTTCAAGGGTCATGCCGCGAAATTCGTGGAGAAATGTCGGCAGCCAGCTTGTGATGGCGGCGTAGTTAACGAATACCAGGGCATCGCCGACGACCAGCAAAAAAATGGTCCTGTTGCGAAAAACCTGCCAGACCTCGCGCAGAGTGAATATCTTGCTGGCTTCCTGTGTGGTGGAACTCGCTTTGCCGAAGACGCTCCAGGCGAAGGCGCCGAGTAGGCCAAGAGTACCGAAGACTCCCAATACGCCTTCCCAAGTCAACATGTGTGACAGGGGGACGGCTGTTGAGATCGACAGGGCGACGCCGAGACTGATGACGACCAGCAGGAGAGTATTGATAACGGGAACTTCTCGCGGGCGGAACCACTGCATGATGAGCGACGCGGTGGCGGTCATCATAATGCCGGCGCCTAAGCCGTAGAGCAGGCGCAGCAAAATCATCGCCGAGAAGTCGGAGGCCAAGGGGGAGAAAGCCAGCGAGCCGAGCATAAACCAGCTTATGGTAAAGCTGCGATTTAGTCCGAAACGGTTGATAATCAGGCTACCGGGGAGTCCGGTTAACGCTTTGACGACGGTAGGCAGGGCGATCAGTAGGCTGGCGCCCGCGCGTGAGATTCCGTAGTCATCGATTACCAAGGGCAGCAAGGGGGTTACGCTAAAGAAATTAAGTCCGATTGATAAGTGAGCGGCGAGGATGAGCGCGCCAATCAGAAAGCGGTAACGCGGATGGACCCGTGCTTCCGCGGCAGTGATTTCGCTGAATGTGACCGCCACGACTAGCCCTTCACCGCGCCGGAGGTCAAGCCTTTGACCAGCTGCCCCTGGAAGATGAAGACGACGATGATGATGGGGATGGCGGCCGAAACCGCCGCCGCCGCCGCGAGCGTGATATGGCCGGGATCTTCGCCGCCCGCGTATTTCGAGATAGCCACCGTGAGCGTCCAGTTGGATTGCGTGAGGATACGCACCAGCAGAAAATCGCTGTACGCCAGCAGAAGCGTGAAGAGCGCGGTCGAGATGATGCCGGGCCACATGATGGGAATGATGACGCTGGTGAAGGCGGTCAGACGATTTGCCCCGTCGACCATCGCCGATTCCTCGATCTCTTTGGGAATGTTCATGAAAAAGCTGCGCAGCATCCAGATGGTGAAGGGCTGATTGATGGCGACCAGCGTGATAATCAGCAGTATATGCGTGTCGTACAACCCCGAGCGCTGACCGAACCACCAATAGGGCAGGATGTAGGACAGGCCGGGCAATGAGCGAAAGCCAAGCGCTGCCACGAGTATGATGACACCCGCTAGCCCGGCGTAACGAGACAGCGCATAGCCGGCCAGGCAGCCAATCGAGATGGATATACAGATCGTGCCGGCGGTCACAATAATGGTGTTGAGAAAATAGCGATAAAATCGCTCGGTCTTGATGAATGCTGGAATCTGAAGCAGCACGAAGAATCCGATCGCCAGGACGGCAAGGTAGACATAGCCACTTGATATCGGAAAGCGACGTGCATTGATTGCGATAAATGTTAGCAAGCCGAAAATGGCCACCAGGACCAGCGTGACCAGCAGCGGATCGTCGGGAATCGACTTGAGCCACAGATCCGTGTAATTGTCGGCGGTCGGCTCATATATGAATAGGGGCACGCGTGAATTGGCTTGCCGCGGTGTCTTGAAGGACTGCAGCGTGGTCCAAAAGAACGGCAGCACACTGAAGCAGGCGTATAACGTCAAGATGACGTATATCACCGCCCGAACATAGCGATTCTCGATCCGTTTCACTTTATCGCTCCTCGATCTGCTCTTTATAGGTGCGATAAAGGAAAGGCAAGAGGACCACCAGGATCAGAATGACAGTGATGACGGACATGGCATTGGCTTTGCCGAGCCGCTGGACGCTCATGGCGGTGCGGAAGGTATAGAGCATCATGACTTCGGCTTTGTAGACGGGGTTCTGTTCAGTGAGCACGAAGACGCTATCGAAAACTCGATAGGCATCCATGATAGAAATCAAGCCTATGAATATGAAAAGCGATCGCAAATGGGGAATCATGATATGCCGAACTTGGCGCAGGCGCGTGGCGCCGTCAATCATGGAGGCCTCAACTAATTCCTGGGGCAGGGTTTGCAAGCCGGCGAAGAATACAATGAGCGGGAAGGGAGTTGCTGCCCAAAGCGCGTGAACAAGAATCAGCGATTTAACGGACTGCTCAGTAAGAATAAAACGCGCGCCGACTATTTCGCGAAAAGCCCAAGCCACGAGACCGCCGGACTCGAAGAGTTGCTTTACCATCAGCGTACCAACTACGGGCACGACGATGAACGGCATCAGAAATGCTGCAATGAAGATGCCGCGGGTGCGCTTGGAGACCTGATCCAGCAGTACGGCGATTAGAAAGCCGGTGAAGATCTGCATTGGCACGGCGATGACGATGAAGGTAAGTGTGAAAGTGAACGCAGACCAGAATTTCAGATCGCCGAACACCTCAACGTAATTGGTCAAGCCGACAAATACTGGTGTGTTGATATTGCGAAAAGTGATGAAGTGCATGCTTAGCCAGACTGAGGTGACGAGCGGAAACACCATCAGCATAAGCATAACGAAGAGGCTGGGGGACATGAACATGTAGAAAGTTCGTCTATTCATGGGCGCGCTCTAATGGTCTCGGCAGCGCAGAACGATCAATGCGCAACCTTTGACAAGCCGGAAACATTGGAAATGCAGGGACTGCACCTCAAATATATGGATAGAGCGGTGAGGGTCGAGCCCAATTGCCGACCCTCACACTCAGGGCAAACTGATATTTGCCGATGCTTTAGCCGTCGATGAATCCTTGAGTCGTCGCTTCGGCAGTGTATTCGTCGGCGGCGGCTTGCAGCGCTTCTTCTGGCGTGAGTTGACCGGAACCAACCAAGGGCAGCCAGTTGCTGAGGGCGGTACGGAAGAGTGACGCAGCTGGACGCATTGAATAGGAACCTACACCATTGGCTACGGAGGTACCCATCGCCAAAAAGTAGCGTCCGCCGCCGCCTTCTTCTATCACGGACGAGCGAAGGATCGGCCCGTGCAGCGCGCCTTCAGTCTGGCTCGCCTTGTCGACGGTCTCCATGACGACGCGGAAGACCACATCGTGATCCACGCCCGAGCGCTTGGTAAGGGACAAGGCGTCAATCCAGGCGGACCCCCCCAGAATGCCGCTGTCTGGATCGGGGATAGGCGCAGGCGAGAAGCCGATGCCGCCAACGTAGTCGGACTTTTCTGGATTGTCCATGTTTGCCGCGCGGCTGGCCCAGATATTGACGAAGGCAAGTCTGCCTGTTTCCATGCCGATCTCACTGTCGTCAATACTGTAGGTCAAGCCTTCGGCGCCCATGCAGCCATCGACAACTTCCTGCATCTTGTTCAAAGCGGCCACGCCCGCCTCGCTATTAAAGGCTGGCGTGTTGTCGTCATTTATGTGGACGCCGCCAAAAGCCCTTAAGAAATGCATGAACTCGATCTCCCAAGCCCAGCCAGCGTGCAGATTCATGGTGAAGGGCAAGTCGATGCTCGGCTCTTGCTTGAGCACGTCGCAGGCATCGATCACGTCGTCGTAGGTAACCGGTGGATCTAGATCGTACTTCTCAAAGAGGTCGGACCGGTAAAAGATATGGAAGGTGTTCTGCATGAACGGCACACCATAGATGTTGCCGTCGAGCGTAACTCCATCCCAAGCCGTCTGAGGAATATCGCCAAGATCGTACTCGTCCCAGTACTTCTCGACCAAGCCGTTGAGCGGTTGTAGGGCGTCAAACTCGTTCAACTCCGCGATGCGCGACAAGTCCGTGTGGAGTAGCGCCCAAGGCGAGTCGCCACCGCCGGCTAGAGCCAGGTTCACCTGTTCCGTTGAACTGCCCGAATCTAGCAGCTGCGCGTTGACAGCCAAGTTATCAACATCGTTGCATTTTTCCAACTCATCGGCCATGAACTCAATGAGCGGAAATGCCACACCTATGAAGTTGACTTCTGCCGCCGATTCGGGCGGATCGATGTCACAGGGATCCATAGCGTCTTGCGCCAGGTTTGGCATCACCAGGAGCCAGAGAACCAAGACAGTCAGTAGCTTTTTCATTTGTTGCTTCCTTTCAACTTTTTATCTTATACGATCTAAAGGCAATCTTGTCGCTGCAGACTGCACCACCCAAGGCTCACTCAGGTTGCCGGTATCTGGGCAAGCAACAGCGAAGTCTTGTTGGTAAGCTGGGATTCTATCGCATTATTCGCTATACAGCACATTTTTACTCGTTTCGGATGCTTGCGAGTGATTGTTCGCGGCGCGCCGGCAGGCATTTGCGTTTGCACTTTGGGAGCGATGGCGGCAAATCTTGCGGAACTTCGCTGAAACGGGGCATAGTATGGGCGTCATACAAAGTTAGGTTCAGGAAAGTGATACGCCCATGAGCGAAAAGCATTCAGGAATGAGAGCGGAAATTCAGCGACAGATGTTGGACAGCCTCGAATGGCGCTGCATTGGTCCGCATCGCGGTGGACGAGTGGTCGCGGTGGCGGGCGATGTCGCGCAGAAGATGACCTTTTATATGGGCGCTTGCGCCGGTGGCGTATGGAAGACGACCGATGGCGGCCTGTACTGGCGGAATATATCGGATGGCTACTTCAATACGTCCGCGATTGGCGCGTTGGCGGTATCGGCGTCGGATCCCAATGTCATCTATGCCGGCACGGGCGAGAGCACGATACGCGGCAACGTCTCGCATGGCGATGGCGTGTACAAGTCGGTCGACGCCGGGATGAGCTGGCGGCATATCGGGCTTAACGATTCGCGGCATATCGGCAAGATAGTGATTCATCCGCGCGACCCCGATACCGTCTATGTGGCGGCGCTGGGCCATGCCTTCGGCCCAAATGAAGAGCGCGGCGTCTTTCGCTCGACTGATGGCGGCGGCAGCTGGCAGAAGGCGCTGTACAAAAGTGATCGCGCCGGTTCGCACGATGTGGCGCTGGACCTCAATAATCCGCGGATTCTATTCGCGGCGGTCTGGCAGGCGCAGCGCTATCCGCACAAGCTGGAAAACGGCGGGCCGGAATGCGGTTTGTGGAGGAGCATGGATGGCGGCGATAGCTGGCAGGATATCACGCGAAATCCCGGCTTGCCGACAGGAATGCTGGGCAAGATTGGCGTGACGGTTTCGCCGGCTCAAGCGGGACGTGTATGGGCAGTGATCGAGGCGGAGGATGGCGCGGTCTTCCGCTCCGACGACTACGGCGCTAGCTGGATTCGTCTCAGCGAGCAGTCGCTGCTGCGGACGAGACCTTGGTATTACATGCACGTCACAGCTGACACGGTCGATCCCGATACCGTATACGTTCAGAATTACGCCTTGTGGAAGTCGATCGATGGCGGCGCGAGCTTCGAATCGATGCCGTCGCAGCACGGCGATGAGCACGCGCTTTGGATCGACCCGCAGGACAATCAGCGCATGGTCAAGGGCGATGATGGCGGCGCTTGCGTGTCTTTCAACGGCGGCCGCAGCTGGTCGTCGATTTACAATCAGCCGACGGCGCAGCTCTACCACGTCTGCACCGACGACCGCTTTCCCTACCGCGTTTATGGCTCGCAGCAGGACAACACGGCCATCACGGTGCCGAGCGCGACGGTGGATGGCGCGATACACGAGCGCGACTGGTATGCGCCGGGCGGCGGCGAGAGCGGCTATATCGCCATCAAGCCGGATGACCCGGATATCGTGGTGGCATCGGGACCGATTGGGCAACGCGCTTACAACGACTTGATGACGCTCTACAATCATCGGACGGGGCAGAAGTGGATCATCACGGCCTGGCCCGAACTCTACGGCTGGGGCGCCGGCGCAGAAGCGATGAAATACCGTTTTCAATGGACCTTCCCCATCATGTTCTCGCAGCATGATCCGGATGTGCTTTACGTTTGCAGCCAGCACCTGCACCGCTCGACCAATCTCGGCGCCAGCTTCGAGGTGATCAGCCCCGACCTGACCCGCAACGACCCGGACAAGCTCAAGCCCTCCGGCGGACCAATCACGCGGGACAACACCGGCGCCGAGGTCTATTGCAATATCTTCGCCTTGGCCGAATGCCCGCATGAGGCAGGCGTACTGTGGGCGGGCACGGATGACGGCCTCGCGCATATCTCGCGTGACAGCGGGCGCGAATGGCGCGAGATCACCCCGCCGGATTTGCCGGAATGGGCGCTGATCAGCATCATCGACGTCTCTGTACATCAAGCGGGCGCGGCCTATCTGGCGGCGACGCGTTACAAACTCGATGACACCCGCCCCTACCTCTTCAAGACGAGCGACTACGGCGAGAATTGGACCTCCATCACCAATGGCATCCCGGCGCATGAGTTCACACGCGTCATCCGCGAGGACCCCAATCGGCGCGGATTGCTGTATGCCGGCACGGAAACGGGCATCTATATCTCCTTTGACGACGGCGCGAATTGGCAGCCGATGAAGGGCAATCTGCCGGTCTGCCCGATTCATGATCTGGTCATCAAGGACTGCGACCTGGTGGTGGCGACGCACGGCCGCTCCTTCTGGATTCTGGACGACCTCTCGGCGCTGCATCAGGCACAAGCTGAGACAGGCGAGGCGAAGGCACAGTTGTTTGCGCCGGCGCCAAAAACGCGGCTGCGGGTTTATCCCGGCTTCGGCGGCTGGGATGAGAATCATGGCGCGGACATGGTCAATTACGGGGGGACGGGCACGAGTGTGGCGGCTTTCACCGGCGACGCCCATACGGACCGGCCGCAGTTCCTCAACGCATGCCACAATCCACCGGCGGGAATCGTCTTCTGGTATCACCTGGTCGAGGCGGCGCAAGCGCCAATCGAGCTGCAGATTCTCACAGTCGACGGCGAGTTGATTCGGCGCATCAGCAGCGACGAGCAGGCGGATCTGTCGGCGGCGGCGGGCGTCAATCGCTTCCATTGGAATCTGCGCTATGAGGGCGCGGCATTGGTCGAGGGCGTGGACGGCGCTTGGGAGCGTCTCGATGGTCCGATGATCGTGCCCGGCGAGTATTTGGCGACATTGGTCGTCGATGGCGCGCGCAGTGAGCAGCGCTTTGAATTGCGGGCTGATCCGCGAGTTGAGGCGGCGGCCGACGATTATCAAGCACAACTGGAAATGCTGCTGGCGATTCGCGATCGGCTAACGCAGAATAATAAGTTGATTAACCGGCTGGTTGTGCTGCAGGTGCAAGTGGAATCCTGGGCCGGGCGCAGTGATGACGAGGCTCTGCAGGCGAGCGCGGCTGCAATCGCCGAAGAAGTCGATCGCTTGCTGCCTGAGTTGATCAACGTGGGTTTCACAGAATCGCAGTTGTACGCGAGCGGCCTGCACGAGAAGTTCAACGCGCTGTTTGATTCGGTGGATAGCGCCGATTATGCGCCGCCGCAGCAAGCGCGGGAGGTATTCGTGATGTTAAGCGGGCAACTTGATGGGCAACTGGCGTTCGTCCGCAACGACCTGGGCGAGACTGCCGCGGACTTCAACGCGGCGGTGCGGGCGCTGGGATTGGAGGCGGTGGACTTGTTGTAACTGCCGCTAATTGCCACCGAGCGCACCGAGTGCACCGAGGTTAAAGAGGACCCGAGGTTTCTATCTTCCAGGCGATATTGGCATGTCTTCGCGATACGCCACAGTCTTTCGCAGCTGACTGGGCAAAAAACGGCGGCGAATGCCGTACGATGTAATGTATGCCGCAAACAGGCGCGGCGCGTGTATGGCGCGAATTGCGGACATACCGCAGTTTTGTGAGAGTTTTATCGATAGCGTGGAAACTTTTTCTCTCATAAAACTTGAAAGAGAAAGACGGGAGGGCGGTCGTCTTGGGCGGGGTATTCAGTTGGTAAGACACAGGCGGATTCAGTGTAGCAAGTAGGTCGAAAGTAAAGGCGACTGAATGGTCGCGCTGGCGGTCAGGGGCGGGCGACCCGACGGGTAAGCCGTCGGCATCGCATTCCGGCGCGTTTCGGGCGACACAAGTGTCGCCCCTACGGCGATCAACGAGGCAAAGGTTTTGACGCGATATCAAGCGCGGACGTTGGGATCGAGGGCGTCGCGCAGGGCATCGCCGATGATGTTCAGGATCAGCACGACCAGGGTGATGGTCATGCCGGGGAAGACAGCCATCCACCACTGTGTGCGCAGGTAGTTGCGCCCATCAGCCAGCATAGCGCCCCATTCCGGCGTTGGCGGCCGCACACCCAAGCCGAGGAAGCTCAAGCTGGCGCCGGCGACAATCGCGCCGGATACGCCCAGAGTGGTCAACACGATCATGGGGCCGAGGACGCCGGGCAGGATGTGAAAGAACATAATGCGCCCCGAGCCCGCGCCCATGCTGTGCGCCGCCATGACATATTCCATCTCGCGAATCGACAAGGTGATGCCACGGATCAGCCGCGCGTAAGTAGGCAGGCTGAAAAATGCGATGGCGATAATCACATTTCCGATGTTCGAGCCCAGCAAGCTGACCAGCCAGATCGCCAGAATCAAGCCGGGAAAAGCCAGGATCAGGTCCATGACGCGCATGATGACATTATCGAGCATGCCGCCAAAATAGCCGGCCAGCAATCCCAGCGGCCCGCTGACGATGACCGCCAGCCCGATTGACATAAAGCCAACTTGCAGTGAGACGCGTCCGCCGTAGAGTACGCGGCTCAAGATATCGCGTCCCAGCTTGTCGGTGCCGAAGGGGTGCAGCAGTGATGGCGCCTGATTGCGCGCGGGTGTGTCTTTTTGGATGGGATCATAGGGCGTGACCTGCGGCGCGAAAAGGATGGCGAGCAGGATCAGCAGAAGGCAAGCCAAACCGGCCAGCGCCACGCGGTTGTTCGCAAATTTCATGACAACCAGGGTATACAAGCCAGTCGGGCGTTCGCCCCCGTTAAGTTGATGCTCGCTATTCATAACGAATCCGCGGATCGACAAAGGCGTAAATGATATCGACGATGAGATTTACGAATACGAAAGAAGCGGCGACCAAGATGACGGTACCCTGGATCATGGGATAATCGCGATTGCTGATGGAATCGATGGCGAGGCGTCCGACGCCGGGCAAGCCGAATATGCTCTCGGTGATGACTGCGCCGCCGAGCAAGCCACCGACTGACAAGCCGACCACGGTGATGACGGGAATCAGCGTGTTTTGCAGGGCGTGGCCGATCAATACGCGGCGATGCGCCAGCCCCTTGGCGCGCGCTGTCCGCACGTAATCCGTGCTCAGCACCTCGATCATGCTCGAGCGCGTCAGACGCGCGATCAAGGCGCTCTGCCCCACCGCCAGCGTCGCCACTGGCAAGACGAAGTGGCGCCAAGTGCTTGCGCCTTGCACAGGCAGAATCCGCAAGCCCACCGCGAATATCAGAATCAGCATCAAGCCGAGCCAAAATGTCGGGATCGAAAAGAAAAACACAGATACCACAATGCCCAGGTTGTCAACCCAGGTGCGCTGATAGACCGCCGTGAGGATGCCGATAGCCAAGCCAATGGTTGTGCCGACGGCGACGCTTAAGAGGGTGATCTTGGCGGTGAAAGGAAAGGCTTTGGCGATGACGCCGAGGACGGGTTCGCGGAATTTCACCGAGCGGCCCAGGTCGCCCTGGGCGAAGTTGCGCAGGAAGATCAAGTATTGCTCGATCACGGGGCGATCCAGGCCGAGGTTCTTGCGGATCTGCTCGATGAGTTCAGGCGTGGCGCGGTCGCCCGCCATCAGTTTGGCCGGGTCGCCGGGCAGGGCGACGCGCAGCATGATGAAGACGACGGTGGTGACGGCGAGGATCAAGGGAAAAGCGATGAAGATGCGCTGCAGGATGTACTTGCTCACGCCGATACCATCCGTGGCCAGTAATGATGAGTCGGGCGACCCAATGGGCGCCCCTACAATACCCGAAACAAGTGATATCCGTAGGGGTCAGCCAGTGGCTGACCCGCTGTAAAACGCGCGATTTGGATGCTACTCCGTCTCGAAGTAAGCATTCCAGTAGAGGAAGCTCAGGTCGGGATGGATCTGCCAGTTCATCAGCTCGGAACGGACGCCGGTGAGAGCAGGCGGCACGGCCAGGTAGACCCAGGGCGATGCCTCGATGATGTACGTGCTGACCGCCGTCACCGCCTCAAAGCGAAGGTCGGGATCGAGCTGCGTATCGGCCGCCGTGAGCAGGTCGGTGAGTTCATCGGTGGAGAACCAGGCGCGGTTGCTGCCGCCTTTGCGACCGGGATCAAAGAAGTAGGTCAGGATGCTGGGATCGCTGTAGCCGTAGAGCAGCAGGAAGAGGTCGTGCTCGCCGGTGGTGGTCAGGTCGACCAGGGCTGAGAATTCCAGCACATCGATGACCAGCGGGATGCCGACTGCGCGCCATTGCGCCTCCAGAACTTCAGCTTGACGGCGCCATTCATCGGGCGAGGCGGTCGCCAGCGGCACCGACCAGGCGTTGCCGTCCGGGTCTTCGCGCAAGCCATCGCCATCAGCATCGACATAGGGAATTACCTACTTGACGATCCCTGAATTGCGTGATACAATGTAGGTATAAGGTCAAGCAAAAGGATACGCCATGAATTTGATAGACTTTACCCTCAAATTTGCCACAGTAGAAGCCTGCTTGCATCACCTTGAAAGAGTTCGTTGGGGTGATACACCTTACTGCCCTCACTGCGGTAGCGCTCGAAAGATTTACCATTACAGTGATGCTAAACGACACAAGTGCGCGGATTGTGGTCGTGTCTTTCGTATTATAGTTGGCACGATTTTTGGAGACAGCCCTATCAAATTGTTGCCTAAGTGGTTCATGGCGATATACTTGGAAACCACGCACAGCAAGGGAATATCAAGCGTCCGGCTGGCAGAGCATATCGGAGTAACCCAACAAACGGCATGGTTTATGTTGCAACGGGTGCGAAACGCGACTGATAAGAGCGAATCCAATATCATGCTCGGCGGCGATGTTGAGATTGACGAAACTTACATCGGGGGAAAGGAAAAGAACAAGCATCAAAGCAAACGTGTCCCCAACACGCAAGGACGTAGCACAAAGACAAAGATGGTTGCCTTCGGAATCAAAGAACGGCAAGGCGAAACACGCGCATTCCATGTACAAACTGCTAGTGCGCGGCACATTGAACCACTTATGATTGATAATGTCGCACTCGGTAGTCGGGTAAGCGCAGATGAGAATCGTTCGTACAACGCACTTGGTTGGATGTACAGGATGCAACGAATCAATCACTCACGTGGTCAATATGTCGATGGTGATACCCATACAAACAGCATCGAAAGTATGTGGGCAATCGTTAAGAGGTGCTACATCGGAATACATCACTGGTGGAGTAAGAAACACGTGCAACTGTATTTGAATGCGATTTGTTTTCGACAAAATAACAGTACGTTGGAGAAAGATGCTGTTGTAGACAAATTGCTCAGTCGTGCCATGAATGCAAGATTAACTTACAGGGAGTTGATTCGATGAATGCGGAAACCGACATTGAGATGACTAAGGTTGACGAAGTATTGGCAATTGTCCACAAGCCTTACCTTGGCAGAGCAAGGGCATATCCGTTCCTAAAGTGGGCGGGCGGTAAACGGGCATTGGTGCCTGAAATTGCAAAGCGTCTGCCAGATTCTTTCAATGACTATTACGAGCCATTCCTAGGTGGTGGTGCTGTGTTTTTTAGCTTGGACAGCCGCATCAATCGCAAGGCTGTATTGAGTGATTTGAACACAGAGCTAATACTGACTTACAAGATGCTGCAAAAGGACCCGCAAGCAGTTATCGAGAAACTCAAGCATCATCAGTTATCACATTGCAAAGACTATTACAACAAGGTTCGTGACGAAGGGCATTTTGAACAGGATGCGGTGTGTTTAGCGGCTCGATTAGTATATTTGAATCGCACATGCTACAACGGGCTTTATCGTGTCAATAAAAAGGGGAAGTTCAATGTTCCTATGGGAAGTTACAAAAACCCTAGGATTTGCGACACGGATAATTTGCTGTCGGTGTCAGAAGTTCTGCAATCTACGAATCTGTTGGCAAAATCATTTGAGCAAATTCAACCAAGTAATGGAGATGTCGTTTACTGCGATCCGCCGTATGATGAAACCTTTACGGCGTATACAGACAAGGGCTTCGATACTGATGCACAGACCTTATTGCGAAAGACTTGCGATGGATGGCGTCAAGCCGGTGCTCATGTCATCGTCTCCAACAGTGACACCGAGTTTATTCACAAAGCGTGGCGCGGATACAAGATTGATAAGGTTTCTGCAAATCGCAATATCAACAGCAATGCTAACGGACGTAGCAAGGTCACCGAGCTTTTGATTGTCGGTACGGCATTATGAGCAGTGGTCAACGTGCTAACCGGGCAGGACAGCGTGTTGAAGACTTTGTATGCGATATTCTCGAAGAACGTGGCTACCTCTACATTGAACCATTGCGATTTATGCCTATGCGAGAGCTTGAACAGCCAATCTATACACGCCAGTTCACCACTGGCGCTGATATTTACCGAAAGAATCGCCGCGTTGATGTCATGCTGTATCATCCTCAAAAGCATCCTGAATGTCTTGTGATCCAGTGCAAATGGCAAGCATCGCGTGGTAGCGTAGAAGAAAAATATCCGTATGAGGTTCTAAACATCGCGACAACTGCATACCCAACAATCATTGTATTGGATGGCGGCGGCTATTCTGCCGGTGCTAGGGCATGGCTGGAAAAACAGGCTGGCAAAAGCAACCTCATAGCAGTTATGAGCCAAGGGGATGTTTCGCGGTACGCTAGCAATGGCGGCTTTGGATCGTCAAGTAGGTAATTCCCTCGACATAACCCAGCTCGTCGAGCATCGCCATGGCTTTGTCGGGATCGTAGCTGGGCGCGATGGCGTCTAGCTCGGGATTGTGCCCCCAGATGGTGGGCGGCAGCGGTTGATAGAGCGGCTGCGCCAAATCCTCCCAAGCCAGTGTGACAAATTCCTGGCGATCGGTGGCGTAGGCGAAGGCGCGGCGGAGTTGCGGATCGGTCCAGGGATCCTTCGACGTGTTGAAGCCGACGTAGCGGATCTGATTCAGCTGGGCGATGTCGACATCGATATCGGGGTTGGCTTGCGCATCGGCCAGGTTTTGCGTCGGGATGCCAGCCAGCGAGACTTCGCCGGTTTCCAAGGCTGCCAACACGGTCTGTTCTTCGCCGATGAAGAGAATTTGCAGCTCATCGAGGAAGACGGGACCGGCGTGTTCGTAGAGCTCGGGCGGCGCCCAGTTGAAATCGGGATTGCGCTCGAAGAGGACGTAATTATCGGTGACCAGTTCCTTGAAGATGAAGGGACCGCCACCGACCGGGCTGGTGCCGAAGTTGTCGGGACCAAGTGCTTCATAAGCCGTCGGTGAAACTATCTCCAAGCCGGAGAGCACGAAGAAGAGCGGCGCATAGGGCGAGGCGAGATGCATGGTGAAGCTGTAATCGCTGTTAATCTCGACATCTTCCAGCAAGCCGATGAGGTCAGCGCCTTGTGAAGCGCCCGTTTCCGGGTCCCGGTATTTGTCAAGATTCCACTTGATGGCGGCGGCGTCGATTGTCGTGCCATCGGTGAAGCTGGCGTTTTCAATCAAGTTGATCGTCAGCGCTTTCGAATCATCAGATACTGACCAGGTATCAGCGAGGAAGCCGATATAGGACATATCGAGGGCGCGCGCGAACAGGGTCGGATAGATGGCGTAATGGGGCCAGCTATGCCAGGACGAGATGAAGGGATCGAGCGAGGTGTTGGAGTTGGCATCCGCCACCACCAGCCGACCACCCTTGCCTTCCATCATGTCGTCTTGCGCGACAGCGACGCCGCCGGCTACGACTAGCAGAACCATGAGCACTACAAACAATCTTTTCGTCAACACGTTAGTGTCCTCCCAATTGACAAGTCATTACAGATAAAGGTCTAGCGTTACTTTCGATACATCCTCCTAAGTTCGGCTAATTGGCAACTGCAAATTCATCATAAGCGGCGCGTCCGATCTCACCCATGGCGGTTTCGACTTCGAAGACACGCTGATGATGCGCCGCCGGTTGGTTCCAGATCCTGGCTTCGTCCCATTCGGTGAAAAGCGTCAAGATCACATGGTTTGAATCGTCAATGGTGATGATACCGCAGTCGTTGCGGATACCGCCAATCGTGCCGGTCTTGTGGGCGACTTTCACGCCGAGCGGCAGGAAGCGCGAGATGCGGATGTTGAATTGCTGCTTGTGCAAGATATCGAAGGCGACGGCGCGGATTTCTTCGGGGAAGAGATCGCCGTGCATCATATGCAGCAGCGCATTCATGGCGTTGGCGGTGCTGACATTGTTTTCGACTCCGCGGCTGAAAGCCAAGCCTTCGCGCAGGACATCGTTCTCAATCGTCCATTTATGCAGTTCCTTGCGGGGCAAGTCGGCGACTTCCGGCGGGAAAAGACAGCGAAGCAAGTCCTTGCAGTTGAGCTTGAAGCTGATTTCCGGCAAGCCTAGCTCGCGCATGTAGCCTTCGATGACAGCGGCGCCACCCAGGAAATCGACCATGATATCGGTGGCGGTATTGTCGCTGATGATGATCATCAGCGTGAGCAGGTCACGGACGGTCGACTGCAAGCCACTTTCGAAATTGAGCAGGATGCCGCCCTCTGTCAACTGCTGGCAGGCTGCCGCCAGGATGGGGATTTTGAACGCGCTGGCCATGGGGAAGGGCTCAGCGCCGTTGACATCACACTTGGCGCCGGACTCAATATGCCAGATGGCGACGCCGGCCTGAATATCGGCTCGGCTGATGATGTCGCGTATCTTGTCGACCAGGGGCATCATGCGCCTCCGTAGGGATTCTTCGCCAGCCAACGCTGACTGGCCTCTTGCAGACGGTCGCGCTGCACTTCGACGCCGATGCCATAGCCATCGGGGACCGCCAGTGTGCTGTCGGCGCCGAGCACAAAAGGCGGCTCGGTCAGGTCAGCGGCGAAGTAGCGGTCGGTGGCGGAGATATCGGAGGGCAGGTTGACAGCCGGCAGCGCGGCGAAAGAGACATTGGCCGCCCGCCCCACCCCGATTTCCAGCATCCCGCCGATCCAAAGGGGCAGGTCATTTTCGAGGCAGATGTTGTAGATATCAAGGCTTTCGCTGAAGCCGCCGACGCGCGCCGGTTTCAGATTGAGGATGCCGATGGCGCCGATTTGCAGCGCGATTTGCAGGTCGCTGGCCGATTTGACGCTCTCATCGAGGCAGACGCGCGTCCGCAAGCGCTTCTGCAGTTGGCCGTGATTAAAGATGTCGTCATGTGACAGCGGCTGTTCGATCATCAGCAGATTGAATTGGTCGAGCTGCGACAGGTGATCGGTGTCCTCGGGTCGATAGTCGCTGTTGGCATCGAGCATGAGCAGGATATCGGGATGAGCGGCGCGGACGGCCCGGGCGACTTCGACATCCCAGCCACGCTTGATCTTTAGCTTTACGCGGCCGTAGCCCTGGTTGAGCCGCTGGCTGACCGCCGCCACAGTCGCTTCGAGCGAGGGCTGTATGCCGATGCTGACGCCGACAGTGGCGCGCCCTTCGGAGTCATGCTCGGCCGGGGCATAGCGCGCGAAGCAATCTGTGAGGCGCATGTCGTTGGTCTTGGCGAAGGCATCCCAGACGGCCGCTTCCAAACCGGCGCGCGCGTGATGGCTGCCGCGGAAGCGCTTGATCAGCGCGGGAAAGTCACGCGGGTCGGCGATGGTCTCGCCGATGACTGCCGGCAGCATGAATTCCGACAGGATGTGCTGCGCTGTCACCGCGGTCTCGTGGCCATAGCCGGGCCAGAACTCGACTGAGCATTCGCCCCAGCCGACCACGCCCGACGCAGTCGTTAGTTCGACGAGCACAGCCACTTTGTCCGTTTCGGCGCCGAAGCTGGTTTCGAAGGGCGCGAGGTAGGGCAAGAGCACGGTATGCAATTCAATGGATCGAATCGTCATCGCTTTCAAGAGGCAGTCCTTATCAATATATCCGATGTCTTGCCGGGCGGACACAGATAATGCATCGCCTATTATAGCAACGCAGATTGCCGCCGCAAAGAAATCCGCAGATTTTCTTGCGCGGTAGCCGCGAAAGGTCTATATTCTGCGCACTGCATGAGATAGGGAGATGCGCAAATGAGAGTCTTCGCTGGCGGGATCGTGACTGAAACCAATACCTTCTCACCGATGCCAACTGGACTAGCCGATTTCGAGGTCATCCGCGCCGCCGACCTCGATGAAAATGGGGAGATGGCTGGTTTTGGCGGACCGTTCAATGTCTTTCGTCAACGCAGTCAGGAGCGGGGCTGGGAGTATATTTTCAGTCTCAATGCTTACGCGCAGCCAGCCGGCACCACAGTGCGCGCAGTTTACGAAAGCCTGCGGGATGAGCTGCTGGCGGAGCTGGAAGCGGCGCTGCCGGTCGATATTGTCATGCTGCCTTTGCACGGCGCGATGGTGGCGCAGGGCTACGACGACTGCGAAACCGATATCGTCAGCCGCGCGCGCGAGATAGTCGGAGCGGATGTCAAGATCGGCGTGGAGCTGGACCTGCACTGCGATGTCACGCAGGAGCTGATAGACAAGGCTGATGCCGTCGTCATCTACAAGGAATACCCCCATACCGATATCAATGAGCGCGCCGAGGAACTCTTCAGCATCATAGCCGCGGCCGCCGATGGCGAGGTAAAGCCGACGATGGCGCTCTACGATTGTCGCATGATCGGACTGTTCTTGACGCCTGTTGAGCCGATGCGGAGCTTCGTCGATGCGATGATCGCGGGAGAAGACGCGCCGGGCGTGCTGTCGCTGTCGCTGGCGCATTGTTTTCCCTGGGCCGATGTACCGACTTGTGGCGCTCAGATGCTGACTGTCACCGATGGCGATCAGGCCTTGGCGGAGCAATTGGCGAAGGACTTCGGCGAGCGTTTCTTCTCGCTTCGTCACGCGCTCGACCCGAAATCGCTGTCTCTCGATGACGCGCTGGACAAGGCCTTGGCAGCTGAGAGCGGTCCCGTCGTAGTCGCGGATCAAGCGGATAATGCGGGCGGTGGCGCGCCGAGCGACTCTACCTTTGTGCTGCGGGCTCTGCTCGAACGGGGTGTTAGGGACGCTGCCATCGGCATGATCTGGGATCCGATAGCGGTCAAGGTGGCGATGTCGGCCGGAGAAGGCGCGATGCTCGACCTGCGGCTGGGCGGCAAGATGGGACAGATGTCCGGCGACCCGCTCGACCTACGCGTGACAGTGACCGGCATCATACCGGAAATGCATCAGTATTGGCCGCAGGACGACGGCGAGTTGGCGATCGGCTGTGGTGACAGCGTCGCGCTGCATTGCCAAGGCATCGATATCATCGTCAACAGAGATCGTACACAGGTGCTCAGCCCGACGGTGTTCTCCAATTTCGGCATTGATCCGGCAGCCAAGCGATTGCTGGTGGTGAAATCGACACAGCATTTCTACGCCGGCTTCGCCACGATTGCAGCCGAGATTATTTACATGGCGGGGCCGGGCGCCATTCCGCCACGCTTCACCGAGATCCCCTATCAGCGGGTTGACCTGCGGAAGTATCCCTGGCTGGATGACCCTTTCAGTTGATGCGCGATTGACCGCGATGCCTATTCGTCGTCGCTGCCCAACAAGTGGAATTGTTGGTAAAGCTCCTCGAGACTATCGAGACGTTCGCGCGTTTTCTCAGGATAGCGCAGCGAGAGAGCGCCGAGCAGGGCGTCAAGGAGGGCGAATAGCGCGACCGTATTGCTGTAAAGCCGCAGCCGAAAGGGCACGACCATCGCGAGATCGGCGCGGATGGCGGCCGGCGAAACGTGGCTGTCCGTCACTGTCAGCACGGTGGCGCCGCGCTCCTTGCAAACATCCATAACGGTCAAGGTCTCTCGCGTATAGCGGGCGAAGCAGAGCGAGAAGATCAAGTCGTCTTTTTTGAGCGCGATCAACTGCGCCGCGATGGGATCAATGCCGGGTGTTAGTACAGTCGTATATGGCCGGATATAACGCAGGACGATGCCGAAGTTTAGCGCGAGCGGGAAGGACGAGCCCAAGCCAATAATGTAGACTTGTCTGGCGGCGTCGAGCATATTGACCGCCCGATCGAAGATGGGCGTGGGCACATGCTGCGGCAGGTCGAGCAAGGTCTGTACTTCATCGCGTAGCACGGTGGTGAAGAGGTGGGCATCGGCTTCTGTATCGGCCGAGAGATAATCCATCAGCTTTTGCGAGCCGATTTGCATGCGCTGGGCGATCTTGGCCTGGTTTAGGAATTGGCTGCGCAAGACCGACTGGAGCTCTGGGAAGCCGTCGAAGCCGAGCGCTTGCGCGGTACGGACGACCGTGGATGAGTTGACGCCGACAGCCTCAGAGATTTCGGTGATGGTGAAATGGATGACATCAATGCCGCCTTCGAGCAGGAACTGGGCGACCTGTCGCTGGCTGGGCGAGAGGGAATCGTGCTGGCGGCGGACCCAGCGGATGATGTCGTCTTGCGGGCGGTCTTCGCTCATGGTCGCCTCACCACAGATCAGTGCTCAGGTATTTCAAGCCGGAGTCGCAGAGCAGGATGGCAATACGCCCGCCGCGATGCGCTGAGCTTAACAGCTGCAAAGCGGCAGCGAGATTGGCGCCGGAGGAAAAACCGGCGAATAGTCCCTCTTCGCGGGCGAGGCGGCGCGTCATGGTCATCGCTTCTTCATCGCTGACTTGCAGGCAGCCATCCACCAGCTCACGGTCGAGCAGGGGCAGATCGGTCATAGAATAGCCGCCGCCCTGGATCTTGTGGTTTGGGCGGTGGACGGTCTCACCGGCGAAGGCGGCCGCGCCTTCCGGTTCGACGGCGTAGCATTGCACCGCGGGATCCACCTCTTTGAAGTATTTGGCGCAACCGGCAAATGAGCCGCCGCTGCCGATGAAATCACAGAAGGCATCAATGCCGCCTGACTGGCGCATGATTTCGGGGGCGGTGTTGTGGTAGTGCGCGTTGACGTTGCCCGCCAACTGGAATTGGTCAGCGCGGAAAGCGTTACGTTCGCGGACGATCTGCCGCGCAAGATCTTCGACCAGCGCCAGGTCGGCGCCGGAGACTTGACCGGGCATTGACCCCGGGCATTGATCGACCAGTACAACTTCTGCGCCCAGCGCCGTCATCATGCGCGCGCGCTCCGGCGAATTGCCGAGGGACATGACCGCCACGAATTGGTAGCCCTTGGCAGCGCAGACGATGGCCAAGCCGGTACCGGTGTTGCCGCTGGTCAGTTCTACTACGGTAGCGCCCGGCTGGAGCGCGCCGCAGGCTTCCGCCTCTTCGATCATTTGCAGGGAGATGCGGTCTTTTTTGGAGTAGCCGGGGTTGAGGTATTCGACTTTGGCGAAGATACGTCCGTCCAGCCCGGCTGTGATGCGCGACAACTCGACCAGCGGCGTGTTGCCGATGAGGTCAAGTACAGAAGCGGACAGGCTGTCGGAAGGCGGCAAATCTCAATTCCTCGGCTGGCATACCGCAAGTCGCGCGTGAAGCGGCCTTGAAGCAGTCTCACCATAGAGGAACAGAAAAACGTTCGGACTGGACCTATGGCGCAGCACCGTAATTATAAGTTGTATACAGTCGATTGGCAAAGGACGGCGACTTTGGGGAGTGCTGAATACTGTTGATATAACAACTTCGACCTTGCCATCCAAAAACCTCTGTGCCCTCTGTGTCTCTGTGGTGAATCCCCCTTATGGAATTCGGAATATGTCCTGTGTCTTTGAAATTCACCACTCCCCGACTTTGCCATTTGGGGAGGCGCTTGCTATCATTGCAGGCGTTCAGCGGCGGGATGGAAGGCAGGGCATGTCGGAGAAGATCAGCATAGGCGAATTGAAGAGCATGTCTGAGCTTTCGGCGACGGTTGATTTGCAGAAGGCAGTTTGGGGCATGCACGATGTCGAAGTGTCCTCGCCGCATACTTTGCGCGCGATTGTTCATGCCGGTGGCTGCGTTATGGCGGCCGACGACGGCGGGCAGCTGGTGGGCTTCTGCTTTGGCATGGCGGCTTGGCGCTGGGGCGAGCTTTGGCTGTGGTCGCATATGGCGGGGGTGCGCCCGGAATATCAGGGGCGGGGCATCGGCTTTCGGCTGAAGCTGGCGCAACGGGATTGGGCCCTGGCGCATGGCTACCGGCAGATGGCCTGGACCTTCGACCCCATGCAGAGCGGCAACGCCAATTTCAACTTCAATCGGTTGGGCGTTACGGCGCGGATCTATTCGGTCGATCACTATGGCGATATGCAGGATGGCATCAATGCCGGCTTGGCGAGCGATCGGCTGGAAGCGCAGTGGCAGCTCGATGCGCCTAAGGTGGTTGCGATGGCGGAGGGCAACTACCAACGCGGCGAGGACGATTTGCCAGACGCGCTAAGTATGGTGGTCGTGGAAAAACGAGGCGCGCTGCAATATCGTCAGCCCACGAAGAGCGGCGAAACATGCTTTGGCATTGAGATTCCAGTCGATATCGCGGCGTTAAAGCAGCATGACATCAAGCGGGCGCGGCAATGGCAGCTCTATGTGCGCAAAGCGATGACCGAGCTGCTTGCGGTGGATTATGTCGTCAGCGGGTTTCACCGTCAGGGCGACAAAGCCTGGTACATCGTCAGTCGAAACGACTAAGCGCTTACCGGTTCGGCGGCGGCGCAAAGCTGGGTCAGATCGCCGACGCGATCGAGCGATTCCAGATTGTTGCACATTTCATAAATCTGTTCGGCGCGCTCGGCCGGGAATAGATCGCGCGTGAGGATATGGAATTTCTGGCGCAGCTCGGCATCGGTCATGCGGAACTCGGGTTCGCCCTTCATGTTGGGCAGGAATGTCTCGCGCACTTCGCCATTGGCCAATGTGATGCTCAGGCGGCAGCCATTCGAGTCGGGGTAACGCGCTTCGATCTCGGGGTCGACTTGCACATCAATCAGATTGCGCAATCGGCGGACTTCCGGCTCATCCCAGTCCGTGAAATCGTTGGGCCAAGCGGTTCCATGAGTAAGAGCGACGGCGGTGGATGTTCGGATGCTCAAACCGGCGACTTCGCGCGATGGCGGGTTGGGATCGACGCGGAAGATCGGGCGGGTGGCGTAGCCATAGGTGCCGAGATCGATACGCTCAATGTCGGAGGTATCCAGCTCGCCGTCGCTAAGGATGGCCTGAACGGCGTCGATGGCTTGATGTGTATGGCGGCAACCACCGTGGGGCTTGAAGGCGGCGCCGAGAATGGCGAAATTTTCGCCGAGGTCAGCGAAGGTATCGATTGTGAAGCCGTCACCGAAGGCGCTGAAGAAACCATAGCTGCCGTCGAGCGCGCTGCGCGGACCATAAAAGTCTGATTCGGCGAGGCGCATGGCAAAGACGGCGTTGCGGGCGGCGAAACCGGAAATCAGGTCTTTGGTATCGCAGAGTCCGCCATCGTAAACATACTGCTCGGTGCCGGATGCCAAATCGGCGGCGAGGGCGATGGTATTTAGTGTGCGCTCCCTGTCCAAGCCGGCGCAACGGGCGACAGCCAGGGCGGCCGAAATCGCGCCGACTGTACCCTTCATATCAAAGCCGCGAGCGCGATGGGTGGGGCGTACTTGGCGGGCGACACGAACAGAGAAATCATAAGAGGCGACGATGGCGACGAGGATGTCTTCCCCGCTGGTTCCGTAAACTTCGCCGACGGCCAGTACAGCCGGCACAACTTGAGAGGCGATGTGCCCGGCTTGACGATGCGAGTCGTCCATGCCGAGGATCTTGACCATGACAGCGTTGGCAAAGGCGGCGCCCTCCAGGGAGCTTCGCTCTCCTGTGCCGAGCAGGGTCGCTTCGTCGCCGCGCATCATATCGGCGGCGTAGCGCAGGGCTTTCCGCCCCAATTCGCGCTGATAACCGCCCAAGCCCGTTCCGATGGAATCGTAGACGATGGTTTTCGCCAGGTCAAGCGCCTCGGCGGGGATGTCGTCTATCTGCAGATTGATGGCGTAATCAGTAATTTGTTCAAGTAAGTTCATTTTTCTGCTCCTTGTGTATTTTCGGGCGACCCGGCGGGTCGCCCCTACATGTTCATTGGTGGATGGACAATCCACCATTTCGCCACCGCAATTTCAGGGCGGGCGACGCAAAAGTGGTCCCCTACAATCTATTCATAACGTTACAAAAGGTTTCTTGTTGTATCAATCATATAGTCGATGTCTTCGTCGGTAACTTCAGGCGATACCGGCAGATTGATGATTTTGCGCGCCAGACATTCGGTCACTGGCAACTGGTCTCTGTTGGGGAATAGACCATCGTAGACAGTGTAGTGCGTGATCGGCGGGGCGTAGTGAATCATAGCTTCGATGCCGGCTTCACGCAGGCTTTGATGAATTTCAAGCTGGCGGTCGACGCAGATGGTGTAGGAGCGGAAGGTGGCCGCGGATTCAGGGCGGAGCTTGGGTGTACGCGCCGATGTGCCGGCCAGTCCAGCTTCAAGCGCTTCGCCGATGGCGCGGCGCTTTTCAGTCCATGACTTGAGATAAGGCAGTTTGACAAGCAACATAGCGGCCTGCAATCCGTCTAGCGGGACGTTGTAACCCTCGGCGATGTAGTTTTGGTAAGCAGCCGGCTGATTGGGAGCGCGCGGCGCGTGCCCATAGTCGGACAATAGGCACAGCTGCTGATAGATCTCTTCGTCGTTAGTGACGACCATGCCGCCGTTGCCGACGCTGCCGAAGGGCTTGGACGGCGCCAGGCTGAAGACAGCCGTATCGGCAAAGGCGCCAACGGGACGACCATAATCGCAGGCGCCGGTCGCCAGGGCGGCATCTTCCACGATCATCAAGCCATAACTGTCGGCGAGCGGGCGCAGCGCCTTGACATTGGCCGGGTGGCCATGCAGGTCGACGGGCAAGATGGCGCGCGTGCTGGGCGTGATGAGCGCTTCGACCTGGTCGGTATTGATGGTGTAGTCCGAAGCGAGGACATCGACTACCACCGGGCGAGCGCCACAGTTGCTGATGGCGGCGGTGGTGGATATATCGGAATTGGCTATTGTGATGACTTCATCGCCGGCGCTGATGCGACAGGCGCGCAAGGCAAGGAACAAGCCGATGGTGCCAGAGCCGACGGCGACGGCGTATTTCGCGTCCACCTCCGTCGCGAAGGCAGCTTCGAGCTGCGTGCGCGCCTGTTGCGAATGGCTGTAACCGATGGTCACGAGCGGCTCAATCGCCGCTATGAGTTCATCGCGGAGCGCTTGGCGCGTCTCGCTGGAAGCTGATCGCGGGATGCGGAATACCCCCACCCTAAATCCCTACCCCATAAAGAGGGAGGGAATTATTGCCGCGCTCCCTGAATCCTGGTTGGGCTATTGATTTGTGACCTGATGTCCCACATGTTTTGTATTTCATAAGCGCTATGCCCTCGCGCGGATATTGGGATCGAGAAAATCGCGCAGCCAATCGCCCAGGAAGACGACGCCAAGTACCGTGATTGTGATGGCAATGCCGGGGTAGAAGGTCATCCACCAGGCGCTGTTGATATAGGACTTCCCGTCAGCCAGCATCAAGCCCCAGGTGACTGTCGGTGTCTTGACGCCCAAGCCGAGGAAACTCAGCGACGATTCGGCGAGAATCGTGACCGCGACTTGAACAGCTGCCAAGACGACGGCGGAGGAGATTACATTGGGCAGAACGTGGCGCAGCATAACCATGGGCCGACTTTGGCCGACGGCATAGGCGGCGACGACATATTCCATTTCGCGCACTTTTAGCACTTCGCCGCGGATGACGCGCGCATAAGTCACCCAGCCGGTGCAGCCGAGGATGAGAATGAGTGTGCCCAATCCAGCGCCCACTACGCCGGAGATGGCCACGACCAAGACTATGAATGGAATACTAAGGAGGGCATCGACGACGCGCATCATAGCCGTATCGACAAGTCCACCGACAAAACCGCTCACCAGACCGTAAGTGACGCCGATGGTGCCGGCGATGAGCACGGAGACGACGCCGACCAGCACAGACACGCGGCTGCCGGCGATGATGCGGCTGAGGATGTCGCGCCCGAGTTGATCGGTGCCCAGCGTATAAGTGCCTGCACTGTCGCTATATTCAGGTGGTTTGAAGCGGGAGCGCAGATTGTGAGCAACCGCCTCATGGGGCGAAATCTGCGGACCGATTACGGCGAGCAGAACGACCAAGCCAACAATCAGTGTGCCAGCTACACCGACCGGGCTGCGCAGCAGCGCTGAAGTGACGCGTTTAAACAAGCTGCGCTGCGGCGGCAAGGTCGAAATGTAGTCAGTCGAGATTTTGCCAACGTCCAAAGGTTCCATGCCTGTGCTCTAGCTGATTCGGATCCGTGGGTCGATAAGCATATATAAAGCGTCGAGGGCGTAATTGATCAGTATGAAAGAGAGAGAGAACCAAAATAAACCGGCCTGAACCACTGTGATATCACGTACGTTGATGGATTCAACCATCAGTCTTCCCAGCCCGGGCCAGGAGAAGACACTTTCTACGACCACGGAGCCGCCCAAAATCCAGCCGAGCTGCAAGCCGAACACGGTCACAACAGGTATCAGGGCGTTGCGCAAGGCATGCCGCAGCACGACCGTTTTTGATTGCAGGCCTTTGCTGTAGGCGGTTCGGACGTAATCTTGATTCAGCACTTCCAGCATGGCTGAACGGGTGAGGCGGGACAAGCGCGCTGCCATGCCGACGCCGAGCGTGACCGAGGGCATAATGATCGCTTTCGGTTCCAACGCGCCGAAGGCCGGCAACATGCGCAGGTAGACCGAGAATATAATAATCAGCATGAGACCGAGCCAAAAGCTGGGCATGGCTGTGCCCAAAGATGCCAGGGCGGTGCTGGCGAAATCGAGCAGGCTGTTGCGTTTCAAGGCGGAGAGGATGCCCAGTGGAATTGCGATCGTAATTCCGATCATGGATGCAACCGCCGCAAGCAGCCAGGAATTGCCGAGGCGCTCGATGACGACTTCCATCGCCGGGCGGCGGGCGAAGAACGAGGTGCCGAAGTCGCCGGTGACAGCTTTGCGCAAGAAGGTGACGTACTGTTCCAGTATTGGTCGATCAAAGCCCCAAGCGGCCCGCAGAGCTTGGATCTGTTCTTCATTGAAGATAGGCGGCGCCATGATCGAGATCGGATCGCCACGCAGGCGCACCATAAAAAAGACCAGGAGCGAGACGATGAACATAGTCACGACCAATTGAAAAAAACGTGTGATGATGAAATCGCGCATGCTTTACCCTAAGCTTAGAGTCCATGTAGGGGCGACTCGGCGAGTCGCCCGCTTGTGCATCAAACTGTTTCTGAAAGGGCGACCCGGTGGGCCGCCCAATCGGTATAGTCTTCCGAGAGCTGGATTACATATCGTCCGCGAGTGTGAGACCGCGGAAGGTCATCCAGCCGTCTTTACGCAGCGTGAAATCGAACTCAGCCGTGTTCATCGCCGCAACTCTAGTCATCTCGTAGAGGGTGACGGTCCCTTGATACTCAATGTAGTGTTCCCACCACTGCCCCCAGAGCGCCAGGCGCTCGTCAAAATCGTGAGTGGTCAAGATGGCTTGGGCGACCTCGTCCCAGTCCGCATCACAGGCTCTGTAGCGGGGCGCCTCCCAGGAGCATTGATAGAAGAGTGGCAGCAAGCCAACCGAGCAGCCGAGCGAAGTCATCATTATGTCGCGATTGTTGCCGGGGGTGGAAATCTCGCTGAAATGGGCGGCGGAGTCACGGACGGTCAAGTCCACGGTGAAGCCGACATCTTCCAGCATCGCGGCAGCGACTTCGGCGACTTCTTTTTCACCGCCGTCTCTGACGTTCATGGTGTCGAAGTAGACTGTGGGTCCTTCGCCTTCGGCATAGCCGGCTGCTGCAAGATACTCGCGCGCCAAGTCCGGGTTGTACCATTCCGAAATCACGTCTGGATCGGCGTATTGTTCAGCGAAGCCTTCCGGATGGTAGCTGCAGATGCGCGCCAAACGGCCTTCGGCAGAGCCTTGCACTTCCGCCAACAGGTGACGGTCCAGCGCATGGGTGATCGCCCGGCGCACGTTGACGTCCATCGTAGCTGGCTCATAGCCCGGGTAAGTTTCCGACATAGCGCCGGTTTCGCTCTGAGTGCGGACGCGGAGATGGTGCATGCGGTTGGCTGTCTCAGTGAGCAAGCTGATGCCTTCCGTGGTCTCGAGCCTTTCGCGGTCTGGCAAGGGTACGGATGGGATCAAATCGACTTGACCAGCCAACAAGGCGGCCACCTGCGCCGAAGGTTCCGGGATCACCTGATAGATGACGCGGTCAACTTCGGGGCGCCCACCCCAGTAGTCGTCCCAGGCTTCAAAGACATAGCGGTCGTTTTCGCTGAATTCAGCCAGCGTGTAGGGTCCGGAACCGACTGGGTTGCGGATGAACTCTTCCTGGCCGACTTCCTGGAAGTACTGCGGCGGCAGCAGCTCACAACCATTGAAGCTGACATCGTTCTCGAAGTAGGCGTGGGGCTCCTCAGTGGTGATATCGATGGTCACGTCATCAACAACGATAGTGTCTTTGACAAAGCGCCATTGCAGCCAAAGCGGAATCTGCGGGTCGATTTCCACGCGAACGCGGTCGATATTCCATTTGACGGCTGCCGCATCGAGCGGCTCGCCATTATGGAATGTGGCGCCGGGACGCAGGTGGAAACGCCAGGTGGTATCGTCGACCAGCTCCCAGCTTTGGGCGGCTTGCGGCACATAGCCACCGCCTTCCGGGGCGCGCCAGATCAGACAGTCGTAGAGCAAGTTAGTCAGCCAGTGGCTCGAGATGAACCAGTGGGAGTGCGCATCCATGGAACGGATGGGTCCGGAATGGGCGAAGACGAATTCTGACATATCGTCTTGCGCGGTCGCCGGCACGATAGCCAAAGCGCCCATAAGCACGATCAGGCTCAACAGGATCAGTACTCGTTTTGCAAACATGGAAATCTCCTTACGTGAAAAAACTTGATCAGTAACGAACGTTGAGTGTTTCTTTTGCCCTATTCACCTCCCACATAAGCTTTCGGTTCTCTTATCGTCTCATGCCCGGCGTAAGCTAGGCAGAGGCCGCATAATGCGCCAGCTTGTCTTCGTCAATTTCTACACCCAAGCCCGGTCCCGATGGCGGCTTCAGAACGATGCCATCCGGTTGGTAGGGCTCGGCCAGGATGCTATCGGTCATATCTGAGAAGCCGGCGGGCCATTTGGCGATTGGTGTTGCGGCGGCGAAGTGAGCGGCAGCGGCGGCGATGATATCGAAGTAGGGCGCGACCGAGATTTCCAAGCCGGCGGCTTCGGCGATGGCCGCCATGCGCGTTGAGGGCAGAAGTCCGCCGTATCGGTGAATCTTGAAGTGCAAGACATGCGCCGCGCGCTCCCTTGCGATCTCAAATACGCTGCGCGGACCCGATGTCGCTTCATCCGCCTGCAACGGCGTTGTCAGACGAGCCGCCAAGCGCGCCATCTCATCGAGATACCTCACCGGCTGCTCGAATAGCGCGACGCCGCCCATGGCTTCCAACTGCGTCAGCGACTAAACCGCTTCGCCAAGAGTATACCCAGTATTTCCGTCAAGCTGAAATACTATTGAATCAGCGACTAAATCGCGGAGTTGACTATACCACAGCACATCCTCGGCGACACCGAAACCGATTTTGGTCTTGAACCAGGTCCAGCCTTCGGCCGCCAGTTCCTCAATTCGCGCAGCCATCGCCGGCGGTTCCTCGCGCTCGACGAAGCCGTGGCAAAGCGCGCCCGGCATGCAGGCCCCGCCCAGCAATTGATAGACCGGCACATTCAGCGCTTTTCCTTTGATATCCCAGAGGGCAAAGTCGAGGGCAGTTCGCGCGTTCACCGCCGTGCGCAGCGCTTCAAACATGAGTTGATGAAGACGCTCGATATTAAAGGGGTCTTCGCCGAGCAGAGCTGGAGTCAAATATCGGTCTATGTGGTGCTTGACGACCTCTACTGCGTCCCCGCCCCAGGGCGCGGGCGCGACCGTCTGGCCGATGCCGGTGATGCCTGAATCGGTGCGCATTTGGACGACTACGGTATTGGTCGATGTCGAGACGCCGTAGGCTGTCGCCAGATGACGGCTGCGCGTGATATTGACTATCGTAGAGGTGATGTTTGCGATCTTCATTGGCTATTGGCTTCTACACAGCTACCGGTTGCGGCAGGGTCAGGCGCACAAGTTCGCCGACATCATCAAGTTGTTCCAGCCGGGCTAAATTATCCAGCAAGTCAGCGATCTGCGCTTCCGGCAGCATATCGCCCGTCATGTGACGAAACTTCGCTTCAAACTCGGCATCGGAGAGCATATTCTCCGGCTCGCCTTTGGCATGTTCGACGCGGCCGCGATACAACTGGCCGTCATCGGTATGGATGCGCACTTCGCAGCCGTTCTTCAGCGGATGTTCGGCTTGAATCGCTTCGTCCAAGCCGACTTTTACCAACTGACGCAGCCGCCGCTGTTCCGGTTCGTCATAGGTGGAGATGTCGTCACTGAACCAGCGCCCACGCGTCAGGATGACGGAGACTGTCACTGGCAAACTGAAGGAGGCTTGCCCCAATGTTTGCGGCTCGAAGTTGACACGGAAGGAGGGCGTGATCGCTTCGTGATAAGCGTCGATCTCAATGCCGGTGATGGCGTCAAGATCCGGCTGGCCGGATGCCAGCAGCGTTTGCGTGGCGTCAACGCAGGAATGGACGTGGCGGCAGCCGGCATGCGGTTTGAAGCCAGTGCGGGCCAAAGCTTGACCGTCGAGCCTGTCAAGATATGCTGGATCGTAGCCGGGTCCGAAAGCATGGAAATAGCCGTACTCGCCATCAAGCGCGCCTGGTGGACCGCGGAAGCCGAATTCCGCCATTTTTGCGCTGGAGATCCCGTTTTGCGCGGCATAGGCTGCCAGCAGGTCCTTGGTATCGCAGGCGCCGGCATCGTAGACATACTGCTCTGTCCCGCAAGCCATGTCCATTGCCAGCGACAGGGCGTGGGTTATTTTGTCGGCGGGCAATCCCATGGCGACAGCGGCTGTCACGGCGCTAGCTATGGTACCGGCTTGCCCTTTGTGGTCATGTCCACGTTCGCGCTGCCAGGCATCCACCGCCACCTGAATCATTTCCATCACGTCATAGCCAGCCGCCAGCGCTGTGATAATCTGCTCGCCGCTGAGCCGGTACATTTCACCCAGCGCCAACACAACCGGAACCAATTCCGAGGCGACATGGCCAGCCCCGCGGTGACTGTCGTCCATGCCCATGGCTTTGCCGGTGACAGCATTCGCCCAGGCCGCGCCTTCCAAGGTACTGCGGCGTCCATCGCCCATCACTGTCGCGTCGTCGCCCGGGTGCATCCACACAGCGTAGTCGGCAGCCAGCCGGCCCAGATTCGTCTGAAGGCCGCCGAGCGTCACGCCAATATGATCGAGCATGACCTGCCGGGCTCGTACAAGCGTGAGCTCGCTTAGTTCGTCATAGCATCGCGAAGCGGCGTATTCGCCGATGACCTGCGCCGCGGTTCTTCCGTTCATGTCGCTGCTCCTTAAATCTATTTGCTGACATTCCGAGTCGTTCAATAAGCGTAGTAGAAACTGACAATCCACTCTACGCGCGGTTAGCGGGCGACCTAATAGGTCGCCCCTACACGGCGGCTTGTTACGTGGATTCGCATAAAATATCCGGAAGTCCCCATATTCGATTCCCTTGTTACGGTGCGGGAGAGCCCCGCCAATCACGCAGCCCCGATATCAATAATTTCATGCGTCCAACTGGATGTAGTATCTGTCGGCGTGATGCGGCGACAAGCGCACGGCGCCGCCCGGCGTGACCAGGAAGTTATCCGAGACCAGGAAACCGCGATCATTCTCGAGCACGGTGCCGGGATGGAAGGACAGCACCATGTTGGGCTTGAGCACGAAATCTGGCGCGGCCGGTGAACTCGGTCCATCGCTGCCGTCGAGTCCGGTGCTGTGGCAATCGGGCGTGTGCTTGCCATCGACTGGGAAGCCCAGATCGCGCAGCGCCTTGTCATTGGCTTCGGAAATGTCACGGAAAGTATTGCCCGCTTTTGCCGCCGCCGACGAGGCTTCCACCGCCGCCAGGTAGCCTTCCAGAAGCGCCCGCTCGGCATCCGGCAGTGGATCAAATGACATGACCGCTGTCATCTCCAGCCAGTAGCCCCAGGGCGATTCGTAGACGATTTCAAAGTTGATGATGTCCTCGCGGGCCATGCGCAGATCTTTTGGCGTCGGCACGGTGTAGGGCGTTATATCCAGTGACAACTTGGTTCTGCCCCAGAAGGCGCCGAAGGATTTGATGTAGCCTTCGACGGCGGCGCAGACATCCCAGTAGCGCGCGCCGACGCCAGCCATATCCTTGAAGACGTCCATGGCCGAATCGAGGATGGCGCCATTCTGCAGAATCGCCTCCAGCTCGAAGGGCGACTTAATCTGGCGGATGGTGTTGAAGTCGTCCGTGACCTCGACCATCTCGTAGCCTTCGAGCTGCTTGACAAAGGCTTGATAGGTGGCGAGTCCCATTAGCTTGCTCATATTAACCATGCCGATGCGTTTGCTGCCGGTGGCGTAGCCTTTAGCCTTATCGGCGGTGGCAGCGACGATATCCCCGGCCGGGGTAAAGACGCGCTCGGGCAAGGTGGTGGTCTCATTGCGGCTCCAGACGGCTTGGTATGAGCTCCAGACGTGCAGCCAAGGATGGGGGTCGTCCGCGCCGAGTATGGCGTAAGCGACGCCGCCCCACAAGTGAGCGTGCGTGATGTAGCGGATTGCGCCTATCCCGCCGGGCATGGCCTGCCCTGTGATAATCAGCGCGTCGAGTTCCTGCTCCTTCATCATCGCCTGCAATGTCGTCACGCGCCGCGCGGTATCCCGTTTTAATGCATCATGTGTAAGCATTTAGCTCCGCTCCTCATAGTTCATATTCGTATGGTTGATTGAATTGAAACTCAGTACCGATTCCACATTCGACGGCTTTCTCATAGATACGAGCGCAAACGGCGACGTCTTCTATTCCCGTCCCGCCGGATAGAAAGAGCGTCCAGCGGCTGTCTTCCTTGCGTCCCTCTACTTTACCAGCGACCAGATCGCCTAGATCACCGAGAATGTGCGATTCGTCTATGATACCCGCTTCAAGCGGGATGATGATCTCGCCGTTTTCCGCTAAGCCTTGCTGCCATTCATCGACGAAAACGCGGCTGTTGACTACGGCGTGTTCATCGACTTCGCGCACCCAGGGATAGTGGGCGCCCAAGGCATTGATGTGAAGGGGCTTATCCGGCAGGTCCGCGCCCTCGAAGACGGATGTTGGCGAAGTGGTAATGGTAATTACGATGTCGGCGTCATGCAGCGCTTCCGCTGGTGAGCTAGCGGGGGCGACCTCAATGCCCAACTCAGCGCTCATTCTCTGGCAGAATTCATGGCGCTGTTGCTTCCGGCGGCTGTAGGCTTTGACCGATTCAATCGGGCAGACTTTGGTGGCGGCGTAGAGTTGTGAGCGGGCGTGGCGGCCCGTGCCGAATAATGCCAGTTGCGAACTGCCAGGCGGCGCCAGATGACGAATTGCGACTGCCGAGAGCGCGGCCGTCTTGAGCCAGTCCCAATAGAGCACTTCCATGACAGCGGCCAGCGCACCCGTATTCGTATCGAAGAGGAACATATGGGTTTCCAAGCCTTGCGGCAAGCCGGTGGTGTAGGCGTTCAAGCCGGCGCCGCCCAAGCCCGGCAATAGCGCGCCTTTGAATTGGAACGATGCTTTAGAGCCTGATGGCAGATGCCCGGCGCGGTGGGACTCATTCCGTTCACCTTCGATGTAGAGGCTTTCGCGGGGGAATGCAGCGCCAGCGCCGTTACCGTATTCACGATAGCCGGCCTCGACCGCGTCGATATATTCGGTCACATCCATCAATCCGCGTATTTCGTGATTGCGCAAAAAGAGAACCATGATGTCCTACAACTCAAACTCATACGGCTGATTGAAATGGAATTCGGTACCGATGCCACGTTCAAGCGCGCTTTTGTACAAGCGGGTCGCCACCGAGATATCATCGACGCCTGTGCCGCCGGAGAGAAAGAGCGTCCATTTCGTATCGGGAAGGCGGCCGGGAACAACACCCGCGACAAGCGAGCCAAGATCGCCGACGACGTGAGATTCGCCGATCAGTCCTTCTTGAATGGGAATGACAATCTCGCCGTTCTCGCTGACACCTTGGCGTAGAACATCGACGAAGACGCGGCTGTTGACCACAGCATGGGAGTCGATTTCGCGAACAAAGGGATAGTGGGCGCCCAAACCGTTGATATGCAGCGGCTTGTCCGGCAGATCCACCCCGTCAAAGACGGGAGTTGGCGAGGTCGTGACGGCAGTGACGATGTCGGCATCGCGCAGCGCTTCCGCCGGAGAGTCGGCTGGAATGACCTCGATGCCAAGTTCCGCGCTCATCTTGGCGCAGAAGGCGCGACGCTTTTCGACGTTACGGCTGTAGGCTTGCACACGTTGAATGGCGACGACCTGTGTCAGGCCGTACAGCTGTGAGCGAGCATGACGCCCGGTGCTGAATAGCGCCAGTACGGAACTGCCTGACGGCGCAAGATAGCGCGTTGCCAATGCGGAAACAGCAGCAGTTTTGAGCCAGCTGAGATACATCACTTCCATGATGGCGGCCAGCGCGCCGGTATCGGTATCAAAGAGGAACATGAAGGTTTCCAACCCGCCAGGCAAGCCGGCGGTGTAGGCGTTTACGCCAGCCCCGCTCAAGCCTGGCAGCAGCCCCGCTTTGAACTTGAAGGAGGCTTTGCTGCCTTCGGGCAGATGGCCGCCTGTGTATTCTTCGCTCTGTTGTTCGCCCTTGATCCAGAGATTCGTCCGCGGGTGTGCCGCGCCGGCGCCGTTGCCATACTCACGGTAGCCGGCTTCGACCGAATCGAGATATTCGGGCAAGTCCATCAGTCCGCGAATCTCGTGATTGTGCAATAGCAATACCATGCTTATTACCTTACTTACGCCGGTTAGAGATCAAGCAATGGCGAGCGCGTCGCGATCAAGTAAAAACAGGTGAAGGCGACACAAGCGCCGGACGCCGCCATCACGATCGATATGCCGAAATACTCGGCGACTGTTCCGCCGATCAAAGCTGAAATCGGAATCAGACCCCAAACCATGCCCCAAACGCTCATCATGCGGCCGCGAAGTTCATCTTTAATCTGTATTAGCAGAAGCGCATTGATCAGAGTCAAGAAAATGCCGGAGAATATGCCGATGACAAAGATCAAGCCAAGCGCAATAACTGACTCGCTCATGAAGGCGAAGACCATCATGCCCAGGCCGAAGAGCGCTGAGAATATGAGTATCGCCCAGCCCTTGGAATAGACATCGCCGACCAATGCAACAGCGAAGCCGGAAAGGGCTGACCCCAAGCTCGCGCTGCCTACCAACAGGCCGAGCAGCGCCGGACCTTCATCGAGCACGCGGTCGACGAATATCGGCATCAGCTTCTGGTAGGGCATACCTATCGGCACGAAAACAAGCGCCAGCAGCACAAGCGCGAATAACGCGCGGTCTTCGCGCAGGTAGGCAATGACCTGCCACATGCCGCGCAGGATGTTGTAGGCGTCTTGCCGTTTCTGCTTTGGCGCGGGCAAGAAATGCGCCGCCTTGTGGTATAGGAGCGCGCCAACAGCGAATATCGCCGCTTGAACGGTCAGCGTGAAAGCGATATCGGTCAGGTCCAGCAAGAAACCGGCCAGCACGGGACCAAAGAATCCCATCAAGCGGGTGCCGGAGTAACTCAATGTGCTGGCGTTAAAGATCATATCGTCCGGCACCAGATTCGGCAGTATTGCCATACGCGCGGGGGCGTAGACAGCAAATGTCGAGCCCAAGATCATTGACGTGAGGAGGATAAACTCCGGGCGCGCGAGATCGACGGCAGCCAGCAGCGCCAACAGCGCCGAGATCGCGACAGCGACCGTCAAGGAGACCTGGACAATCAATTGACGCTTGAGGCGGTCAGCAACCAAGCCCGAAAACGGCGACACCAGAAGCAGCGGCAGGCCATAAGCAAAAGCGACCATGCCGACCATGACGGCCGAATCAGTGACAACCAGCATGGTCCAGCCGAGAGCCACCGCTTGCAGCAGGAAGGCGATATGCACGAGCACATTGCCAAGCCAGTACCAGCGGTAGGCCTGCACACGAAAGCTGCTGCGGTTGACCAAGCTGAGAATCATGCAGCTCCTATCCAATAGCCCCGTCTCCCAACACAAGGGGAGGGCTTCAGCAAGAGGTTACGCAATAGCGATCTCCTCGACCAAATCACCAAGAATCGCCAAGATGGTGTCTTCCTCCGGCACGGGCCAGGCCGCGCCGCAATGCACCATTACGCCTGCGCGCGGCGCCAGAATGTCTTCCAGATGTTTCCCAGAAAACGGATGGCGCACGTAGCCAATCTTTTCACCCGCAGCCACCTCGCTGCCGCGCTTATTCTTGTCCATGAACGTGAAGCCGCGTTCGCTGGTGGTTTTGATGACAGTGTGCTCCTGAATGACGCTCACGGTATCGACATCGGAAACGAGTTCGCCGTCCAGCATGCCCAGGTGACGCATGGCGTTGAGCACGGCGTTGCGCATCCTGCCGAGATTCTGATCACGGTAATCACGCAAGCCGGGTCCACCGCCGATAAAGGCCACCGTCACTGCTATGCCAGCGCGCGCCGCTTCCTGCGCCATCGAGTTCTCCTCGTCTTTACCCAGCACAACCTGTGGCAGTCCCAGCGCGATCGCCAGCGCCTTCGACCCCTCGACATCGCCCTCGTCGTTGACGCCGACGAATTCGTGGTAGCTTGAGAGCGCGCCGGTGCGGATATCAACAAGGGCATCGGCGTTGGCGATAGCGGCATCGTAATAACTTTGCACCAGCTGCTCGCTGACACTGCCGTCCGACCGACCGCGTCCTACTTCGTTGTAGTGTTTGCCATCCCAGGCGCTGTGAACCTGCTCAAACTCGAAGGCGGAAGTGTTCATAAGTGGGGCGAGGATCAAACTGCCCTTCATCTGGGCGGGATCGAGTTCGTTGGCGACCTGCGGCAGGATGAGGGCCGGCTCAATTTCCAGGCCGCTGGCGCCGGCTTGCACGACAAGCGTGGGACCGCTTTGCGCGCCGACGATGAGGTGCAGGGGTATATGAATAGGAAAGCGCCCGTGGGTTACGCCAATGCTGAAGAAACCAAAGGCGCGTTCGCCAGGACTCGCCTGAATGTTGCCGATTTTCATAAGTCAAGTCTCCAATAATCCTAGTCAAAGTCGATGTACATGTCCATCGTGCGGCGGTCTTCGACGCGGTCGATTGAGCCGAGAATGCCGATGGAGGTGGCGCCGACTGTGGGCCACTCTTGCCCGCTGGGAATGACGATTCCATCGGCAGGCGTCGGCATCTCGGCCAGGACGGCGCCGGTATATGGATCGACGAGCCTGCCATAGACATCGCCCTGTTTCAGGGCATCGCGGAATTTTCGGTCGCGGATGAAGAGGCCGTCAACCGGCGGCTTCCAAATAACGACGCCGGCGTTGTAGACAGTGCATAGCGGACCGTCCGATTCGAATTCGCCGTCGATCATCCGCATGCACCTCAAGGTGTTCCAAATGCCGCGCTCGGCATCGCGCACATTGTCTTCGCCGTTCTTGAACCAGCCGGTGCCGCCACCGAACTCGAGAGTGATCTGCGTCGTGCCGACGTCTTCGAGCGCCTGTTTGGCTGCCCCAGGCGAGAATGTGCCAGTGGGAAAATAGGCGGCTTGATCGAGACCGTATGCCACAATGAGCTTTCGCCGTCGCTCTTCATGCACGGTGAGGTTATCGGTGTCATCTTCGGCGTCGAAAAGCACATAGCGTTCGTAGGCGGTGCGGCCGCCGGCATGAAAGTCAATGAATACATCGGACTGAATGAATGCTTCCTGGAAATAGACGTAAGCCATCTGGTCGGAGGCGCTGCCGTTCTTGTCGCCCGGGAACAGGCGGCTGATGTCTTTGGCATCGACGCGCGACATGCGTTCGCCGAGTTCGAAGCCGGCGCGGTTGACCACCGGCACGGCGATGACGTTGCCGCGGATGACGGACGGATCGGCGTTTTCGACGAAGTTCAGCAGAGCGATGGAGCCGATGATTTCGCCGCCGTGCACAGCGCCCTGCATCAACAATGTCGGACCCGGCTCCGTGCCGGCGATCAGATGCGCCGGTATGTCCAGATTCAGTCCGGAACGAGTGGTCGTGGTCTTGAGATAACCGAAGGTCTTTTCTCCAGCTTCTGCGAAAAGATTTCCTACTTTCAACATATACTTTGTCCTTTGTTCTGCGGGCGAGCCAGTGGGTCGCCCCTACAATTTTCACGTCTTGCCATTAGCCAATGTCGATCTCCTCAACCAGATCGCCGAGAATGGCCAGGACGGACTCCTCGAGCGGGACAGGCCAGGATGCGCCGGCGTGTACCACTATGCCAGCGCGTGGCGCGCGAATCTCCTGCGCGGTCTCTCCAGTGAACGGATGCCGCACGATGCCAAGCAGGTCACCGGCTTCGACATGTTTGCCGCGCAGATGCTTGTTCATGAGGACGAAACCACGCTCGCCCGTCTGCGTGATCGCCGTGTGTCGGGCGATGACGGTCACTTTGTCGACATCGGATTCGATTGCGCCTTCAAGCATGCCGAGATGCCGCATCGCGTTTAGCACGGCATTGCGCATGCGGCCGAGGTCCTGGTCGCGATAATCGCGCAAGCCGGGCCCGCCGCCGATATAGGCTGTGACGGTCCGTATGCCATCGTTCGCCGATTCGTTCGCCATAGAGCCGTCGTTACTGCGGTTTAGCATCACATGTGGCAAGCCTATGGCGATAGCCAACGCTTTGGACTCGTCTACGGCTCCTTGCCCATAGACACCGGCAAAGTGATGGTAGCTCCACTGCGATCCGGTGCGAATATCGATCAAGGCGTCCGCATTCGCGATCGCGCTTTGGTAATATGCGTACACCAACTGCTCGCTGATGGTGCCATCCGCGCTGCCGCGGCCGAGATGGTTGAGGTGCTTGTCATCAAAGACGCTCTTGATCTGGGTGAACTCAAAACCGGAGGTATTCATCAAGGGGACCAGAATCAATGTGCCCTTGATCTGCGCCGGATCAAGCTCCTTCACGACATGCGGCAAGATTAGCGAGGGCTCGATTTCGAGACCGCTGGCGCCGGCTTGGACAACTAATGTTGGTCCATCACTTGCGCCGTTGACGATATGTAAAGGGATGTGGGCGGAGAAGCGCCCGTGCGTCTCGCCGATCTCGAAGAGGCCGTAGCTCTTCTCGCCGGGTTTTGCCTCTATCGTTCCAATTTTCATGTTTGCCATTTCTCCTTGATTGCGGGCGACCGCCACATGGCTGCTTAATCAAAGCTAACGGATAAGTCCATCGTACGGCGGTCTTCAACGCGCTCGATGCTGCCGAGGATGCCGATGGAAGTTGCGCCGACGGTGGGCCACTCCTGGCCGCTGGGGATGACGATGCCGTCTTTTGGCGTTCGCATTTCCGCCAGCAGATCGCCGGTATAGGGATCAACCAGGCGACCGTAGACATCGCCGGTTTTCAACTCGTCTTTGAACTTGGCATCGCGGATGAAAAGCCCATCCACCGGCGGCTTCCAGATGACGACGCCCGCCTCATAAACTGTGCAAAGGGGACCGTCTGATTCGAATTCGCCGTCAATCATGCTCATGGCTTTCATGATGTTCCAGATACCGCGCTCGGCATCACGAACATTGTCTTCACCGTTCTTGAACCAGCCGGTGCCGCCGCCGAATTCGAGGGTGACCTGCAGAGTGTTTGCCTCTTCGATAGCGGCTTTGGCCGCGCCGGATCCGAAGGTGCCAGGCGGGAAAAACGCCGCCTGATCAAGCCCAAAGGCAACAACAAGTTTGCGCCGCCGCTGCTGCATCAAAGTCAGATTGTGCTTATCGTATTCCGCCGAGAACAAGACGTAGCGCTCGTAGGCGGTGCGGGCGCCGGCATGGAAGTCGATTAGCACATCGGCTTGCGCGATGGCTTCGTTGAAGTAGACATAGGCGATCTGATCGGAGACGCTGCCGTTCTTATTTCCTGGCATGAGGCGGCTGATATCCTTATCATCTACATTGGAGCCGCGTGTGCCCATTTCAAAGCCGGCGCGATTGACGACAGGCACGGCAATGATGTTGCCGCGTATCGCTGCAGGATCGGCTTTGGCGACGAAGTCGAGTATGGCGAGGGAGCCGATAATCTCGGCGCCGTGTATGGCGCCTTGCAGCATGAGCGTGGGTCCGGGCTCGGCGCCGGCGATGAGATGGACCGGAATGTCCAGCCGCATGCCTGAGCGCGATTTCGCTGTTTCGAGGTAGCCGAAGGTTTTCTCTCCGGGTTTCGCTGATAGATTTCCGACTTTCAACATACAATTTGTCCTTTGCACTTATCCATTCTGTTGTCGGGCGATTCACAGAATCGCCCCTACATCATTCATTTTCCCAATGCGGTCGACATGATAAGTCGCCCCTACACAGAATCCAATTCGACTGCATGTGTACCGAGATATTTCTTGAACCAGCCGAAGATACGGTGCAGTCGTTCGATGCGGTTGCCGGGGCGTCCGCCGCGCGAAAGACCGTGGTTCTCGCCTTCGAAGATGACCAGCTCAACCGGATTGCCGCGCCAGCGCAGGGCGGCGAACATCTGCTCGGCTTGCTCCAGGGCGCAGCGATGGTCTTCATCGGCGTGGATAATCAGCAGGGGCGTATTGATATTGTCGATGTAGGCGACGGGAGATTGCGCCCAACTGCTCTCCAGGTCACGCCAGGGGTCGGTTCGCGTTTCGCCGCCGGTGCATTCTGGTCCGATATCGGAAGTACCGAAGAAGCTGATTTGATTTACGATGGAGCGTTGGGCCACAGCTGCCGCAAAGCGATCGGTATGACCGACGATCCAGTTGGTCATAAAGCCGCCGCAACTTCCGCCGGTGACGCCCATCCTTTCGCCGTCGATGTAAGGCCGCGAGACCAGTTCATCGACGCCGAGCATGATCTCCTCATAGTCTTTTCCGCCTTGATCGCCCTCGCTGGCTTTGGTCCAGGCTTGACCGTAACCGGCGGTGGTGCCGCGCTGATTGAAATAGGCGACCGCGTAGCCGGCATTGGCGTAAACTTGAAACTCATGGTTGAAGTCCCAGGAGAACATGGAGCAATGCACATAGAGCGCCAGCGGGAACTTCTTGCCCTCTTCAAAGCCCAGCGGCTTGATCAGCCAGGCGTGGACTTTGTCGCCATCGACGCCGTCATACCAATAGCTCTCGGGCGGCGAAAGCTGATGATCGCGGAGCCAGGGATTGAGGTTGGTCAACTGGCGTGACGAGCCGTTTTGCCAGATGTAAAGCTCGCCGGGATTGGATGGATCAGATTGCCCATAAGCGACGGTACTGCCACTGGCGGGGCTGTATTCAAAGGTCATGCAATCGCCGCTGATCAGCCGTTCATAGTTGCCGGCGGTGTCGATTCGGAATAGATTGGCCGCGCCTTGCTCGGTCAGGAGGAAGTAGATCCAGTCATCGCCGGGCGCCCATTTCATGGTGACGTTGGTCAGGCTGGCGCGTTGATCGGCGACGCCGTAATTGCCGACTTCTTCGTCAATGTCTGCGCCCAGCTTGATCGCAGTGCCGGCTTCGACATCGGCGAGGTGCGGCTGCCAGAAGTTGCGCCGGTTGACCGGTGGCGCCAGATTATGACCGGCGAAGGCGATGAAGCGGTCGTCCGCGCCCCAGACCGGGCTGAAGGCAGTCCCTTGCCAGTCGGGCAGCAGCAATTTTGGTTCGCCAGCGGGCAAGTCGCAGGTCAGGATTTGGCCGTAGCCAAGCGCCGTATTCTGCTCGCGCGCCATGCCAACGAAGGCGATACGCGCGCCGCTATTGCTCCATTTGGGCGAGGAATAATCGCATTCGCTGTGGGTGATCTGGCTGAAATCGGCTGTATCCAGGTCGAGAGTCCAGATCTGCTTGAATTTGTCGTGCACCCAGCCGACGCCATCTTGTTTGTAGCGCAAGCGCCGCACGACCTTCACCGCAGGCGCGGGGATGCCGGCGACAGGACCACGATCATCAGGGGAGCGCATCAGCGTCCAGCGCGCGCCGACCAGTTTGCCACCGGCGGCGGACCAATCGAGCTCGGTCATGGCCGCGCCGTCCAGCGGATAGATGACTTCAAAGTCGTCATCGACATTGAGGACGCGCACGGAATGTCCGTCGCCGTCGCTGTGGCTGTAGGCGATCTGGCTGCTATCGCGGCTCCAGGCCAGCGAGGAGACCTGCGGGTCGCCATCGGTCAGGCGCCTGGCGGTATCCGCGCGCAGATCATGTAGGTAAAGATGAGAGACGTAGCCATTAGACGGGACGTTGGGGCGGCGAATGGAGTAGGCGATTTGCCCGCCTGTTGGCGAAATCGCGATCTCGTCAAGCCAGCGAAAATTAAGCAAGTCCTCAGGAATCAGACCGCGCCGCCGTTCAATCGGTGTTCTTGAAGTATCGTTCATAGTCATCGTCTTTCAGTCGCAATACTTATAACGCGCCATCAAGTTCGTCATGGATTCTTCCACCACGCCAAAGAAACAGCGCCCGTGGCCCTCATTGACTGAAGGGCGCACACGCACGACGGGGTCGATGGTTATTGCTTCTGACATTCTTTCTCCCTGCTGTTCAGTATGAATTCTAAAGCGTAAAAGTTACGCCAACCTCCTGCGCCAATTCGCGCAAGCCTTCGACGGTCTCGCGCGACACCGGAATACCGGCCTGGCGCCGTTCATTCATGCGGCGAAACTCAACTTCACCAGGCAAGAGTACCGGACGCGCCGGGTCGATGGGCGGCGCGCCTTTGACTTGTCGGACAAGTTCCGCCAGCCGTCGATTGTATTCATCGGCCGGCAGCAAGGCCGCCGGATTGATGGCGATCATCATGTGGCCGACATCGTAGTTCTGGTCATCCTGAAAGACATCCAGCCCAAAAAGGGCGCCCGTCATCACGCCAGCGAGCACGTCGGTCACCAGGCTCAAGCCGTAGCCTTTATATTCGCCGATTGGCAGCATGGGACCGTCCATGGCGGCCGACGGATCGATCGTAACCTGGCCTGCGGGGGTAAGAGCCCAATTATCAGGCATCTGCCGATTCTCGCGTTCGTACCAGCGCATCATGCCTTTGCCGGACATGGTCAGCGCCATATCGAGCACGATGGCGTGGTCATCGTCACGCGGGATGGCGATGCCCCAGGGGTTGGTGCCCAGGACCGGCTTCGCCGAGCCCCAAGGCGCCATTTCCGCCGCGGCGTTGGTGAAGGACCAGCCGATCAATCCTTGCTTGGCGGCTGTCATGGCATGAAAGCCGGCGATGCCGAAGTGATTGCTGTGGCGTACGCCGACCAAGGCTATGCCGGTTGATCTTGCCTTTTCGACGGCGCGGCTCATCGCCCGGTGAGCGGCGACATAACCGAAGCCTTTGGCCGCATCGAGCAGCGCATACGAGGGTCCGTCGGTGAGCCAGCGCATGGGCGCGTCCGGCACGATACCGCCGTTCTTGACGCGGCGCTGATAGCGGAACAGCTTCTCCAAGCCTTGACCTTGGCCGGGGTGCCACCATTGAGACGCTGTCATCAAGCCGTCGCTGATTATGTCCGCTTCTTCACTGGTCGCGCCGAGCGCTTGCATGAAGGCAGTGGCAAAGGAGCGTAAGGTCTCCAGCGAGTAGTGATGGACGAGCGATGAATCCAGTACCTCGTATGCCATGGGCGACGCCTTACAAATACGGGTAATCGAGCGGGTTCAGTACCGCTTCGTTGACGACAAATTCCGGCGGGCTGGAAACCATGTTGGCGATGAATTTGGCGACTTCTGCCGGGTCCATCGACTCGTTGCGAGGTTTGTCGCCGATGGGGGCGCCGCGCCAGCCGGTATCCATGCCGCCGGGGTAGAGTATGGTCGAGCGGATATTGTGGTCCTTGCCGGCCAGGGCGATGGCATGGTTGAGGCCGGTCAAACCGAACTTGGCGCTGCCATAAGCCGGGCTGCCGCCACCGCGCAATCCGGCGGCGCCGCTGATGTTGATGACGTAGGCGGCATCGGCGCGTAGCAGACAATCCCAGAACGCGCGCGTCAAATAAAAGACTCCGGACAGATTGACGCCGATCACGTTGTCCCAGTCGCTGACTTCCGTTTCGATAAAGCTGCGTGGCGCGGGGATACCGGCGTTGTTGACAAGAATATCGACCGCGCCAAAGGCTTGCTGAATCTGGGTGGCTGCTGCCTGAACTTGCGCCGCGTCGGAGACATCGCAGGGCACGATGGTTGCGGCGCCACCACTTGCGCGAATTGTCTCGACGGCACTTTGCAAGCGCTCCTGTCCTCGAGCGATCAAGACAATATGGGCGCCACGAGCCGCCAATTCGTCCGCGACCGCTTGGCCCAAGCCATGGCTGGCGCCACTGACAACTGCTACTTTATCTGTTAGATTTGAATCCATTCGCTTGACACCCAAGAAACGGGCGACCCAGTGGGTCGCCCCTACAAATTTATGATTGTCGTTCCGCAATGATGTTACCCATGGCGATCTTCATGCGCTGCAAACCCTCTTTGAGTTTGTCCTCCGGCTGCAAGAAGGTCATACGCAGATAATGTTTGCGGTCTTTGGAAAAGGCTGAGCCAGGATAAGCGAGCACATGCTGTTCGGTCAAAATGCGCTGCGCGACTTCGGCGCTATCCAGCCCGGTGAAGCTGATATCGGCAAAGACGAATTGCCCGCCTTGCGGTACGCCGTAGGTCATGCCCATCTCATCGAGAGCATCGAGCACCAGCCGACGGCGGCGGCGATATTCTTCCGCCATCATCTCCACCGCATCTTGCGGTCCGGTCAGCGCGGCGATGCCGGCGTACTGCGCAATGACGGAGGCGCCGCCGCTGATAGCCGCCTTGAGTTCTCTCACACGCGCCATCAAGTCGGCCGGGCCAACAATCCAGCCGAGCCGCCAGCCGGTCATGGAATAGGATTTCGACAGGGCATTAAGCGTTAAGCTGCGTTCTTTGCCACCGGGCAAGGACGCCGGACTGGTGTGCTCGAAATTGTCATAGACGAAGAGGTCGTATATGTCATCGGCAAGAATCATCAGATCGTGCTCGATGGCGATGTTCAGCATCTCACGCATGTCGGCCGGCGAGATGACATTGGCGGCCGGATTATTGGGCGATACGAGTAGCAAGGAGCGCGACTTGTCCGTGATGACGGCGCGCACGTCGGCCGGGTCGGCGCGGAAATCATTTTCCGCATAAGCCTGAACTTCCACTTTCACGCCGCCGGCAAAGGCGAGCGAATCGGCGTAGGTGTTGTAGTTCGGTTCGGGCACAATCATCTCATCGCCGGGTCCGTTCACCGCCAGCACCATCAGGTAGAGCGCCTCTTGCCCACCGTTGGTGACGACAACTTCGCTGGCCGGATCGACATCAATGTTGTTGACGCGTTTGACGCGTTCGGCGATTGCCTCTCGCAGCGCGGGCAAGCCCTCGGGCGGCGTATAGTCGGCATGGTGATTGACCATTGCGTCTTTGGCGGCGGCCACGATATGCGGCGGCGTATCAAAATCGGGATCGCCCCGCCCCATGACGATGACATCATCATAGGAATTGGCCTCGCTGATCAAGCTATAGAGCAGGTTGGTGCCCTGTTTCTTCTTATTGCTCATCTGGCTTCCCTCTGCCTGGCTCAGGCAAGCGCCTTTAGCGCGTCGGCGGTTGAATGGGCGACGGTCAAGCGGATCACGCCGGGCGCGCCGAAAAGAGCGCCATCGGCCGCTTCATAACCGGCTGCGCTCAGTTTCGCGAGGGCCGCTTCAGCGCCGGCAGGCGTCCTCAAGGCCAGAACGTTTGACGCAGAGCCGCGAAGGACATCGAGTCCCATCTCGCCAGCCAGCTGTGACAAGCCGCTGCGGGTAGCCGGCAATGTCGCAAGCTGCTGCTTACGTTCCGCCGCATAAAGTTGGCTCGCCTCGAGCGCACCGTATTGCGATGCCGTACTGGTGCAGATAGACATGATCTGCTTTTGGGATTGTATCGCTGGCACCCATGCCAGGGGCGCGGCGATGAAAGCTATGAACCAACTAGCCAGGCCCATGCCGGGCCAAGCTTCGCCAATTGTCGCAATGCGCATGGCTTCGCTATCGTGGGACGCCAGCGAGGCGTAGTCAGCATCGACCCAAACGGCCAGACCCTGATCCCAGATGACGGCGGCATCGTTCTCCCTCACAATATGGCTGATTGCGGCGACTTGATCCGCCGTGAAGACAGCGCCGCTCAGCCGGGAAGGCGATTCCAGATAAAGCAGACGACAGCCGCCGGCGACGGCTTCGGCGATCGTTTCGACAGATGGCAGGCAGCCCTCGGCAAAATCGACCGGCAAAGCTACAACTTTGCGCTCACGTACACCTATCGCCTTGCGGACGCCAGGATGTACAACCTGCGGGACGGCGATGCTGTCATAGAGTTCGCCGATCTTTTGAATGGTGAGAAAGCGCGCTTCCTGCATACCGGCGGTGATGATGATGTTGCCTTGCTCGTAGGACGCGCCGTAGAAACTGCCGAGAAAGCTGGCTGCGGCGTCGCGCAAGGGCGCAATGCCAGGCACATCTACGTAATGCGTATTGCCCGCTTCCAATGCTTCGACAGTAGCGGCGATTATTCGCTCGTCCAGCGGACGGATGATGCCATCGGCGCTGAGGTCATGCTGGCCGCGCATGACATGAGCCGGTAGCGCTGTGTTCAAGTCTGCGTTAGCGCGATGCTGATTCAGGATTTCCGTCTTCGATTGTGATGCCAAGTGGTTGCTCCTTTCGGAAACACTGTTGTACGCCGCTCACCATAATAGCAATGAGCGGAAAATACGATTAGATTTTTAGGCGAAAACCGCGAGAAATGCCGTGGTTGGGCTAGGGAGTGGGCGGAGTGACTAACGCAGTGTGATTACACCAACCTACCGTGTCAAAATGTAATTTTGCTTTCGCATGACTATAATATTGAACAATGTCGACAATCTTCGCGCGAATAGGCGGGATTATATCTGCGGCAAAATGGCGTGTCAAGCAATTCGTCACGAGGGAAACGGCGACGGAGGGGCGATAGTGCAGGCGAGCTCTAACCTGACGGGTGATGTGTTGCGAATTACCCCGCCAACTGCCATGCCTTGGCTACGGGATTGTCACCTTCAATGACCGATCAGCTCATACATCGGTTCCGGCGCTTGCCCGGGCTAAATGGGCAGGTGCTGCTATTCCTCTGCCACAGTTTGCTATTCCACATTGGATTGCTGGGCATCGCCGATATCCTGCTCAATTTCTACCTGGTAAGCATTGGTTACGACACGGCGACAATCAGCCTGCTGCAATCCTTGCCACGCTTGAGCGGATTTCTCATCGGCTTGCCCGTTGGCTTGGTTGCCAACCGCGTCGGCAATCGCCGGGTGATCGTGCTCTCGACACTGGGGATCGCGCTATGCGTGGCGGCGACCGCCTTGACACAGAGCCTGCTCTTCATCGCCGTCAGCCGCTTCTTTTGGGGCGCGTGTTTCGGCGCCAATCAAGTGGTCAAGCCGCCCTACATGGTCACATTGACCGACCGCAGCGAGCACACGGCGCAGTTTTCCTGGCATAACATGGTCAGCATGTTCGCGGTGGCGCTGGGGAGCGCGCTGGGGGGCATCTTGCCCATAGTCATGAGTCAGGGCCTTTCTATCGCTGGGACGGCTGGCATTCAGCCGGAGATGATGCCGCTGGCATATCGCGCTTCGATCATCAGCGCGGCAGTCGTGCTGCTGCTGAGCGCCCTGCCGATGCTGCTGCTCAAGAATCAATCCGCGGGCTTGGGAGATTCGCGGAAGCGTCTTAGCTGGGACCGTTCTGTGCCCTGGCGGCGGGTGCTGCGCTTGGCCTTCCCTCTCTTCGTCTTTGGACTTTCCGGCGGCTTGACCTTTCCCTTTTTCAATTTGATTTTCCGCGACCTCTTCGGTATCAGCGACAGCGCCATCGGCAGCGTCATCGGCATGGGCTGGCTGGTCATGGGCTTGATGCCGCTGCTGAATCCTGCCTGGGAAGCGCGGCTGGGACGGGCGGGGGCATTGACCGCGCTGATGATCGCGAGCGCTGTCGCCTTTGTCGGTTTCAGTTTGTCGCAGGCGCTGCTGATTGCTGTGCTGTTTTACGTCATGGCGATAGGCCTGCGCAATACGATGCAGCCGCTTTTTCAGCCGCTCTTGATGGACTCGCTCAAGAGCGAATATCACAATATCGCCAGCAGTGTGAGTCTGGCATTGTGGAATATCGGCTGGTTCGTCTCGACGCTGAGTTTTGGCTGGCTGCAAGTGGCAGTCGGCACTCGCGGTATTATGCTTATTGTGGCGGTTTTTGTGGTCTTGAATGGCCTCAGCATTCATGTCACCGCTTTGCAGCGGTCTAACGCAGGGGAATGAAAACGGGATGACGAATCACAAGGCGAAGTTTGAAGAGCTAGCCGAGCAGGTCGAGGTCTGGCGGGGTGAACTGGGTGTGCCGGGCGCCACTTTTGGCTTGCGCATCGGCGGCGAGAATTACAGCGGCGGCAGCGGCGTGACCCACGTTGACAATCCGCTGCCGGTCACCAACGAAACTATCTTTCAAATTGGCTCTATCACGAAGACGGTGACAGCGACGATGACGCTGCGCCTGGTCGAACAGGGCAAGCTTGATCTGGACGAGCGCGTAAAGCATTACCTGCCGCAATTTCGTGTGCGCGACGAAGACGTATCACAGCGGGTCACGGTCAGGCACTTGCTGACCCATACGGCAGGTTGGACGGGCGACGTCTTCACAGACACGGGCGACAATGACGACGCCATGCAGGAATACGTGGCGCAGATGGCGGACTTTGAGCAGTTGGCGCCGCTGAATCTCACATTCTCCTATAACAATGCCGCCTTCGCCGTCGCCGGTCGAGTCATCGAAGTAATCGCCGGTATGACCTACGAAGACGCCGCGCGCGAATTGATCTTCGAGCCGCTGGGCATGGCGGGCAGCTTCTTCTTTCCGTATGAGGTGATGCTGAGGCGCTTTGCTGTTGGGCACCGGGTGGCGGACGATGAGCCCAAAGCGCTCAGCCCCTGGGCGATACCACGCGCCATGAATGCCGGTGGCGGCATCGCTTGTCACATTCAGGATTTGCTGCGCTATGGAGTCTATCATCTGGGCGAGGGCTCGCCGCTGCTGCAGCCTCAATCGCTGCGCCAGATGCATAGTCCGCAGGTCAGCATCAGCGACTATCTGGGATCGATCGGCTTGTCATGGATTATCAACGATATCGACGGCGTTCGACTGCTCTGGCACAACGGCGGGACCAACGGTCAGAATTCGATTCTCACCCTGGTGCCCGCGCACGGATTAGCGCTGGGCATGATGACCAACGGCGACAAGGGCGGGGCGATCAATGACAAGTTCAACAAGCGGGTCTTGCGAGAATTCTGCGGCATTGTAATCCCCGAGCCGCAAGCCTTGGAGTCGTCGGCCGAGGCGCTGGCGCAGTATGTCGGCAAATACAGAGGCACGATGGCGGACATCGAATTGCGGATGGTCGACGAAAAATTGGTCGCCACAGTTGAAGCGAAAGGCGGCTTGCCAAGCGATGCGCCGCGTCCGCAGCCGGCTCCCATGGCGGCGGCGCTCTGCGGAGCCGATGTTCTGCTCGTGCTTGATGGCGACTACAAAAACAGCCGCGCTGATATCATCCGCGATGCCGCCGGCGAAATCCGTTATATGCGCTTCGGTTCCCGCCTGCGGGTCAAGCAGTAGCGCCTTGGTCTTGGGCAAGCATCTGACCGAGCAGCTTCCAGCATAGCCATAGCGCGCGCGGCGTATGGAAGAAGCCCTTCCACATCCCGCCCTTCAGCGGCGTGGATAAACTGCCATCGCGACGCAGATAACCATACCAGCCGCCATACTCCGGATCGGGAAAATGAGCGAAGGTCCATTCGTGCATCCGCTCGAACCAGCGCGCGTACTTGTCATCTCGGCTGAGATGATAGGCCAGTAACAAAGCATACAGCGCTTCGGCATGGGGCCACCACAGCTTCATTTCCCATTCGAGACGAGTGGGCGGTTTGTCTTCCGCGTCCACAAAGTAGAGCAGCCCGCCATACTGCTCGTCCCAGCCGCGCGCCATCGAATAGTCAATCATCTTCAATGCCGGCGGAATCAAGCTGTCATCGCCGCGAGCGATCGCTTCGTGCATGATGAAGGCGGCTGATTCCATAGCGTGGCCCGGTGTGATGCGCCGGCCATCGTCAGTATCAAGTTTGCTGTTGTCGGCGGCGAGCACCTCGAAGACAGCTTGCGCTTTTTCGTCGAGAAAGTGATTAACTATCTCATCAAGCGCGTCATCCACGACCGACGTATAAAGCCGGTCGGGCGGAGCTGCGAGGCGCAATTCCTGCGTCGTCGCCAGCATGATCATCGAGACATTATGCGACTTTGCCAGACGGGTTGACGGATAGACTTTCGGCTCCAGCTTGCCGGGATTACGCAGGTGATCGACGACAAGCGCATAGGTATCGACGGCGCGCTGCAAGGCTGCCGCATCACCGGTGGCGCGGGCGTACTCGGCCAGGCCGATAATGGCGAAAGTCTCGGTGAAGAGGTAGCGCCTTTTGCGCAGGGGACGGCCGTCGGCGGCGACGGCGAAGAACATGCGGCCGTCCCTGTCGAATCCGCAGCGCATGATGAAGTCGTAGATGTGGCGGGCGGCGTCCAGCCACTCGTCGCGGCGCTCTACTTCATTATAGAGTTTGGCGAACATCCAGAGCGCGCGCCCTTGCAGCCACATCGCCTTGTCGCTGTCGAAGACCGAACCATCACGGTCGAGCGAATTGAACTGACCGCCGTTTTGCTGATCGAGCGAGTAGTTGAGCCAGAAGGGAATGACGCTGTCGCAGCATTCCCGGCGATAGATTTCGCGCAATTCAAGCAGGCGCGTCCGCCTCATCCCTTGATCCCGGAGACCATCATGCCTTCGATAAAGTAGCGCTGGAAAAAGACGAAAAGCAGAATGACGGGGATAGTCGCCATGGTAGAAACTGCCATGGCCACCGCCCACAACGGCTCCCGGTCGAGTGACTGGGAGAAGTAGGTGAGTCCTACCGGCAAGGTGACTAGGTCACGATTTTGCGCGATCACCAGTGGCCAAAGGAAATTGTTCCAGCTGAAGAGAAAAGTAATGATCGCCAGGCTGGCTGCGGCGGGCTTCAGCATAGGGAAAGCGATGCGACGGAAGATGGAGAACTCACTCGCGCCGTCAATTCGGGCCGCATCCAGCAATTCATCGGGGATGCTGTAGGCAAACTGGCGCATCATGAAGACACCGAAGGCGCTGATGAGACCGGGCATGATGATCCCCTCGTAGGTATTGTGCCAGCCCAATTGACGGACCAGCACGAACATGGGTATCACCAAGATCTGGAAAGGCACCGTCATAATGCTCAAGATAAACAGGAACAGTAGGTTGCGCCCGGGAAAGCGAAACTTGGCGAAGCCGTATCCCGCCAGCGCGCCAAATAAAACCGTCGCGGCAGTCTGCACAGCCGCGATGAATATGCTGTTGACGTACCAGCGCTCAAGCCGCGTTTCCTCGAAGGCGCGCTCATACTGGCGCAAGCCCTGGAATTCGTGCGGCAGCCAATGCATGGGAATCGCGAAGATCTCGCCCTCGGCCTTGAAACTGGAACTGACCATCAAGTAGACGGGGAAGAAGAAGAGCAGCGAAATCAACAGGCCGACCGAAAAGAGGATCAGGTAGCGGATGCGCCGACGCAGGCGCGCCTCAAAAGCCCATTCGCTTTCGTATGGTTTAGCAGAGGTCATGCTGCCGTCCCCGGCGGGTGGCGGGACCAGCCAGATCAATTGAGAGAGAAATCATCGCTGCGTCCCAGGCGCAATTGGACCAGGGTGAAGATAAGAATAAAGGCGAAGAGCACGACGGATATGGCGGCTGCGTCGCCCATGCGGAAGTACTGGAAACCATATTTCCAGATGACGATGCCCAGTGTCGTGTTGACATCGAGCGGCCCCCCCTGCGACGGTGAGAGCACGAACTGGATGGAAAAGCCCTGAAAGGCGCGGATGGTGGAGATGGCGGCCACAAAGACAGCGGTGGGCTTCAGCAAGGGCAACTCGACGCGAAGGAAGGATTGCAGCGCGTTTGCGCCGTCCACCCGCGCCGCGTCGCGCAATTCGGGCGGGATGGCTGTCAGCCCGGAGAGCCAGATGATCATATAAAAGGGCGCGATGTGCCAGTCATGAACGACTACGGACATGACCGGCGACAGTTGCAGATCGAATAGCCATTTTATCGGCGTCTGCCCCACTATAGGACCTATCACGGTGGACAAGATTCCAGAAGGATGCAGCAGCAATTTCCATATCACCGATACGACCACGACTGAAGGCAGCAACGGAGTGAAGAAGAGCACTTTCATCAATTCCCGCCCGGGGAAACGCTGGAAGAACAGTAGTGCCATACCCAGCGAGATGACCCAGACTGGCACCGTGCTGCCCAGCACAAAGCCGATCGTCACATTCAGCGATTTGAGAAAGAGGCGGTCGCTCAGCAGGTCCTGATAATTCTTTAAACCGACCCAGACCGGTGGTTTCAGTAGCGTAAAATCCGTCAGGCTGAGGCCGAAGCCGATGGCGATGGGATAGAGAAAGAAGATCAGGAAGAAAACAACAGCGGGCAAAACAAAAAGCAGCCCGTAATATTGACGCCGCTGCACCAGCCCCATCGTCCGCCACGCGGTGATAAGCCGAGCGATACCCATTTTCTCCTCTTAACCGCTTCGCGCTGCGCCCCCGTCCCGACAGCTTTCTGCTGAGACAGGGGACAGACGATTCATTGACGAAGTCCTGCCCTTTGGCTCGTTGGACAATCGTTCCAAGCGAGTGCCCGTGGGGCGCGGGCAGGCTTCGGCAGTATACGGAGACCTAGAATTCGGTCTTGGCCCGCTGCAGGATTTGGTTGATTTCTTCCTCGGATTCCGCTAGCACGGTATCGATGTCTTCACCGGCGATGACGACGCGATCGCGCATGCGCAATATGGCGTCAATGACCTCGTTGAAACCGGCGAAACGCGGATGGAAGTAGCTGGCCGCTATCTCGTTGAGGAAGATCGGCATGATCTCGTTGTTCTTGAATTCCTCGCTCTCCAGGTAGTCGGCTTTCGGCTGGAACAAGCCCGCCTCGTTGAGGTAGCGATCGGGCCGGCTCGACAGCCAGGCGATCAGCTTCCAGGCGGCAGCCTGCTGGGCCTCGGAAGAATTGGCGTTGGTCATCCAGTAGAAGCCATAATTGGCGAAGCCGTTAGGGTTAACCGCGTCTTCCCATCGCAACTGCGGGAAAATGCTGTAGTTGGGTGCAAAGCTGTCTTCGGCTTCCAGCCCCGGCACCGCCCAATTGCCCATGGTGCATTCGGTCGCCATCCTCTCCTCGGAATTGAAACCAGTGCGCGACACGACATATTCTGGTCCGCCCAGATTCCATTCGTTGGCCCAGTTATTCCAGTATTCAAGCGTACGCTTTACTTCAGGCGTGTTGATATTGGCGACATAGTTGACCTCGTCAATCATGTCGCCGCCGAGCTGCTGCACCATAGGGTTGAAGTGCAGCATCATGTAAATGGCCGCCGACCAATTGAAGTCGTAGCCGCGCCGAATGACGGTGCCGTTTTCGTCGCGGATGGTCAGCTTCTCGGCGACGTCGCGCATGCCTTCATAGGTGTAGGGGAAGTCCTCCGCCGGATCAAGGCCCGCCTCGGCCCACGAATCATTGTTGACATAACAGGCGTAGGCGCTCATTTCAGTGGGTATACCGTAGAGGGTACCTTCGTAGGTGGCGCCGGCGAGCATGCCCTCGGCCATGTCACTGCTGCCGTAAAGCGCCTTCACATCATCAATCGACTCCAGACCCCAGCCGGCCGGATCTACCGGAGCAAGGATGCCTTGGAGAAAGAACTGGGCGCTGAATGGCGTGAACTGGTTGAAGAGGTCGGGTCCGGCGCCGGATGCCAGCGCAGTATTCAGCGTGGCGTAGAAGTCCGACGGCAAGACCTCGTACTCAACCGTGATGTGCGGATTCTCTTCCATAAACGCGGCGATCAACTCTTCATCGACGGCGACGCGCGGCATATGGGCGTGCCCCCAGGCAGTAATCGTCACCGGTTCGCCCTGCGCGAAGCTAAGCATACCCCCGGCAAGCAACAGCAGCCCCAAGCAAGCGATCAGAAAAAGACTGTATTTGCGAGTCATAATGTCTCCTTTTTGAAGTATCGCGGCATCGCATATCTTTTTACGTTGCTTTTAGTATAGTCGGCGGGGGGGCTTTTGCAAATATTGCTTTGAGCCGGGCTCGGCAGCCGCGCCGCTTTCGCGTGGTCTGGTAATCGTCGACGTTGCCGGTGGCTTGGGGCTGCGTACATCATTGTAAAGAAGAGCGAATGGGTATCGGCAGACCTTGTGTTATATTCTAGATAGCAAAGCTAGCAGGTGAGTGCCATATGGCGAAACCCAGAATGATAGTCGATACTGACTTGCATCCGGTGCCAATCCACGAACGCGTGGCGGAGTATCTGGACGAACCCTGGCGCTCGCGTTATTTGCGGGGCGATCATGGCGCCGGGCATCCCAATCTATATAATCCCAATGGCGTCATGCGCTCGGACAGCGTCACTGAAGACGGACGCCGCATCGAAAAGTATCCCGAGACCATGGCGACGCATTTCCTCGATGTCTACGGTATCGACTACGCCGTGCTGAATCCCATGGAGTCGATGGAGCATTGCGTCTCGCCCGACGCCCACTATTCAGCGGCGGCGCTATCGGCGATCAACACCTATTTCGTCGAGCAGTGGCTGCCGGTTGATGAGCGCTACCTGGCTTCTATCACCATCGCTTTCAGCAATATCGAGCTGGCCGTGCAGGAGATTCATCGCCTGGGTGATCATCCGCGCGTCGCGCAAGTGCTGATGGCGAGCGGTTCGCCCTTCCCGCTCGGGCATAGTTATTTCCATCCGTTGTACGAAGCGGCCGCGGCGCATAATCTGCCCCTGGCGATCCACCCGGGCTTGGAAGGGGTTGGCATCGCCGGGTCGGGCGGCACGGCCGGCTTGGTCGCCAATTATCTCGAATGGCATACCTTGCTGGCGACATCCTATATGACGCAGCTCGTCAGCCTGGTAGTGGAAGGCGTCTTTCAGAAGTTCCCCACATTGAAGTTCGTCTTCGTCGAAGGCGGGGTCGCCTGGCTGCCGGCCATGATGTGGCGTTTGGACAAGAACTGGAAGTCACTGCGCTCGACCACGCCCTGGCTGACGCGCCGACCGAGCGAGATCATCGAAGAGCACATCGTCTTGACAACCCAGCCGATTGAAGAGCCGGAAGACAAGCGCCATTTCCGGCAGGTTCTGGAGATGTTCAACGCCGAAAAGATGCTGATGTTTTCCAGCGATTATCCGCACTGGGACGGGGATACGCCGGACTTCGCCCTGCGGCAAATTGATCCGAAGCTGCGCGATGCGGTAATGTATCGCAACGCGGCGGAAGTCTTTGGTCTGGAGGTCGGGCAGAATGCCGTCTAAGACGCAGGTTTATGTCAGCGCGCTGGATGAACTCGCCGTCGGCGAGAGCCTCATCATTGACGCCGCAGGCAAGTCTATCGGCGTGTTTAATACCGGCTCGCAAATCGTGGCCGTGCTCAACCTCTGCCCGCATGAATTCGCGCCGGTCTGCCGCGGCAAGTTGAGCGGGACGACCCTGCCGAGCAAGCCGGGAGAATTTATCTGGGGGCGGGACAATGAAATCCTGCGCTGCCCCTGGCATGGCTGGGAATTCGACCTGCACACGGGTCAATGCCTGACAGACCGCAGCAAGCTCAGGCGCTTCCCTGTCATCATCCGGGAAGAGGCGATTTACGTCGAAGTCTAGCGCCTAGGTTCTGTTGATATTTTGACATTAGCATTTTCATAAATGGGTAAAATAGTCTTATGGTATCCATAAGACTAACTGACGAACAGTGGGCGAAGCTTCGGGATTTTCTGTCGCAAGAGCCAAAGGTTTATCTGGGCAATGAGGCCAAATGCCGCCAATTTGTTGAAGCAGTGATATGGGTAAGTCGCAGCGGCGCACAGTGGCGTTTGCTTCCAAGCGAATACGGCAAATGGAATTCAGTTTACAAACGCTTTGCTCGCTGGTGCGAAAATGATGTTTGGCAACGGATGATGGAAGCTCTTGCCGATGACGCGGATATGGAAAACGGGATAATCGACAGTACGATTGTTCGGGCACATCCCTGTGCCGCTGGCGCCGAAAAAAAGTGAAAAGCAAGCCGTGGGTCGCAGTCGCGGGGGTTTTAGTAGCAAGATTCATATCACGGTTGATGGTTTGGGCAATCCCTTGCGTTTCCGCTTGAGTCCTGGGCAGGCTCACGACATCAATCAGGCTGAGGAGTTGGTGGAAGGCTTTGCCTTTCAGCGGGTTATCGCGGATCGAGGCTATGCGTCCCAAGATTTTGTGGACAGCTTGCTTGAAAGAGGCATAGAAGCGGTAATTCCCCCGCATCCGAGCGCCAAAGAGCAGCGAGAATATGATAGATGGCTCTATCGCGAGCGGCATCTGGTGGAATGTTTCATCAATAAGATCAAACATTTCCGCCGCGTCTTTTCCCGATTTGAGAAACTCGATACATCTTATCTCGGATTTCTGCACCTTGTCGGTACGCTGATATGGTTACGATAGAATGTCAACAGAACCTAGTCGTTGACCTGGAAGAACTCCACGACTTCCCCACCGGGACCCTTGAAGAAGGCGATCGTGACATTCAGCGGTCCCAAGTCGACCGTTTTCAACTCCACCGTGATTTCCATGCCCGCCGCGCGCACACGCTCGAGCCCCGCTTCGATATCGCTGGTGGCCAGCGCGAAGTGAAAGACGACATTATTGGTCGCATCGCCGCTGGGGACTGTGCCGGGCTCAGGCTCGAAAAGCTCAAGGTGGCTGCCGTCTCCGATATCGAGCAGTGCGATCCGCCGTCCTCCGCCGCTCCATTCGACCGCTTTCCGCATCCCCATCACCTCGGTGTAGAATGAGACTGAAGCTTCGTAGTCCACGGTCTGCACGGCGATATGATGGGTGCCGAGCCCGGCGACAGCTTGGTTCTTATTTCCGACTGGCATATTGCCCTCCTCGATCGAGTAGATTTCGCGCCCAAGACGATAGCCGTGAAAACCGAGAGAGGTAATCACCGACTAGCGTTTCGCTTGACAGAAAGCATACCTTCATCTATGATTACGCGCACTGTTCCGCCTGATGCGCTTGGATTTGTCGTTTTTTCCAGGTTGTCCGGATTACGCATCCTGACCGCTATGCGGCTTTATCAATTTGGCATGGCGGAATGCATTCACAACATTGGTTCACTAGTTTTAGGAGTATGCGCCATGCGTAAAGTTATAGCTTTGCTTGTCATCCTAACCCTGCTTGTGTCGGTCGTACCGGCATTCTCGCAGGACATGGTCGAGTTACGTATTCGCTGGTACAACGACGGCAATGAAGGCGAAGTCCTGCGTGACTTGCTCGATCGTTTCCAAGCGGACAATTCTGACATCAGCGTCGAGATCGACACCGTTCCCTACAGCGCCATTCTTGAGAATCTGCCGCTTGACCTCGCTGCTGGCGAAGGCCCGGATATGGCCCGCGTCACCGACCTTGGCGGCTTGGCGGAACACTATCTGGACATGACGCCTTACCTGAGCGATCCGGCTTATTGGGAAGAGAACTTCGGTCCCTTCCTCAACTGGAAGCGCTTGTCCGGCGACGAGTCGAGCATCCCCGGTTTCATGACGCAGTTGACCATCACCGGACCCTTCATCAACCGCACACTCTTTGAACAGGCGGGTGTTGAGGTACCAAGCGACATGTCCGACGAGGTTACGTGGGACGAATGGGCAGCGGCATCGGCAGCGGTCGCGGAAGCGCTGGAAATCCCCTACCCCATGGCGATGGACCGCAGTGGCCACCGCTTCGCCGGTCCCGCGATTAGTTCGGGCGCCATGTACTTTGATGATATGGGCCACCCGACCGTCATGGACGAGGGATTCCGTGACATGGCCGAGCGCTTCGTCAATTGGCACCTGGATGGCACCATGCATCCGGAAATGTGGCCGCTGAGCGAAGGTTACGCCGGCGCCAATGAAGAATTCGCCAACGCCGAGCTGGTCTTCTATATGTCCGGCAGTTGGCAGGTTGGGCAATTCAGCGAGCAGATCGGCGATGCCTTCGACTGGCAGACAATCCCCAATCCTTGCGGTCCCGGCGGCTGCACTGGCATGCCTGGTGGCGCGGCCCTGGTTGGCATTGGCACGACCGAGCATCCCGAAGAAGTTGCCCGCGTGATGGAGTATCTGGCGAGCCAGGAAGTCCTCGGTGAGTTTGCCGCGCGTACGCTCTTCATTCCCGCGCATGCCGGTTTGTCGGCAGCAGGCGTCGACTTCGACACCGACCTGCAGCTGGCGAAGGATTCTCTAGGTGTATTTGTCGGGCAAGTGGGAACGCTGGAGCAGACCGCGTTTGACTTGCAAGCCTACGCCTTCAACCGCGCGCTCTTTGATGCGACGCGCGACCGCCTGACGCAGGCGATGGTCGGCGAGCTGACGCTGGATGAAGCCATCGATCGCATTCAGGATGATGTGGACACCTCCCTAGCCGAGCAATCCGGCTAAGTCGGCGTCCACCAAATTGATTCCCATGAAGCAGACAATCAGTCGTCAACTGGCTGGTTGTCTGCTTCACTTTCTTGAAGAGGCTTCGTTCCATACCTATTGGGCAGCATGAATACTTCCGCGTCCCCAAAACCTGATCCCACATCAATGCGCGTGTTGAGCCTGCTCGACCCCGTGACGCGTCCATTTTTGCTGCTGCTTGTGACGACCATCGATCGCATCTTTACGCCGATACAACGACGGGTCGGCATCGACAGGATGGGCTATTTCTTTGTCCTGCCCAATTTATTGATATTCGGCATTTTTGTCTTATTCCCGATGCTGCTCAACTTCTATTACGCGATGACCGGCGGCACCAAACTCTTCCCCGCGGATCGGCCATTTGTAGGCTTGGGCAATTTCGCCACACTCTTTGACTGCGGCGATTTTCTCTCCCCGAACAGCTGCCAGGAGGACTTATTCTGGCGCGGCATCTTCAACACCATTCAATACGTCATCTTCCAAGTCAGCGGCATCGTCGTCTTTTCCTTGATCACGGCGCTGGCGCTGAACCGCAATATCATCGCGCGTGGGTTCTTCCGCAGCGTTTTCTTCTATCCGGTGCTGCTTTCACCGGTGGTCGTCGCCTTGATCTGGAAGTGGATCCTGCAGTACGAGGGTGTACTCAACGCCATCGTCGAGCTCTTCGGCGGCGAAAGCAAACGCTGGCTGCTGGATACCAACTGGGTGATGTTCTGGGTGGTCTTCGTCAGCGTCTGGGCGCTGATGGGTTTCTATACTTTGATCCTCTTGGCGGGCTTGCAGTCGATCCCGCCCGAGCTGTATGAGGCAAGCTCGATAGACGGGGCGAACAATTGGCAGGATTTCCGCTTTGTCACCATGCCTCTGCTGATGCCGACCATGTTTGTCGTGCTGGTGCTTGCGTTGATCAGAGCTGTGCAGATGTTCGATCAGATTTACGTGCTCACTGGCGGCGGACCGGGTACGCGCACACAACTGATGGTGCAGTATATTTACACCACCGGCTTCTCTAATCAGATTCAGCTTTTTGGTTTGTCGGCGGCGGCATCTATGGTGCTTGGCATATCGCTCTTGATTTTGACCCTGCTGCAATTGCGGCTGGGCAATCAATCGAGCCTGGCCTAAGTCGAAGATGATGCAGACGGACAGAATCAGCATTTCACAATTTTTATCGCTGCGCAGCGGTGGCAAACGCTACAATACGACGGACGCGCTGACCTACCTCTACCTCACTGTCGGCACCATCCTCATGTTTGGTCCGGTGCTCTGGCTGGTCGCTTCTTCGTTCAAGACACAGGCGGGCTTGGTCAAATATCCGCCTCCCCTGCTGCCCTATCAGCAGGTACAGGTCGAGGTCGAGGGTTTTGATGAAGCGCTGCCGCTCTTTACGGTGACTCTGGACGATGGCAGCGCGCGCGAGATGGCGCAGATACGGCGCGTCGGCATTGAGGCGCGCATGATCGATCCGCAGAATCCCGCAGCCGAAGAAATCCGCGTCAACATCAGGCAGCGCGAGCCGGTTGAGGAGGTCAAGCTGGCTTGGGAGAATTACCTCGATCCGCTGGTGGAACTCGACAATTTTGACTTCATCACCTATCTCAAGAACAGTGTACTTGTAACTACGATAGCGACCGTTATCACGCTGGTCATCAACAGCATGGCGGCCTTCGCGCTGAGCAAATACAAGTTCAAGGGGCGCAATGCAATCTTTGTGCTCTTCATCTCCACATTGATGATTCCGATAACGGTAATTCTGGTGCCGGTCTTTCTGGTGATTACGAGCATCGGCTGGAAGAACAACCTCTGGGGCGTGATCATCCCCGGCGCGGCCACCCCTACCGGCATCTTCCTGCTGCGGCAATATATGCTGACGATCCCCGACGAACTGCTTGATGCAGCGCGGATAGATGGCGCGAGCGAATGGCATATTTACTGGCGTATTATTCTGCCCTTGGCGCGGCCGGCTTTGGCGGTACTGGCGATCTTCTCGGTCATGTGGCGCTGGAATGACTTTCTGTGGCCGCTCATCGTGCTCAGCCAGAACGATTATTTCACCCTGCAAGTCGGTCTCAACGCCTTTCAGGGCGAATTGCAGATACAGTGGCACTATGTGCTGGCGATGACGGTGGTGACGCTCTTGCCGATTACGCTGGTCTTCGCCTTCTTGCAGCGCTTTATAACGACTGGCATCGCCACTACCGGGATGAAGTAATGCGCGGACAACGGGTCGTCGTTTCTACGGCCGGGCAGGTCGAACTGGAGCAATTCACGCCGCCGGCGCCGGCCAACGGCCAGGTTTTGCTGCGCGCCCTGATCACGCTCATCAGCCCCGGCACCGAACGCGCTTTCTTCCTCAATCTCGACAACACCAATCCAAGCTACCCGCTGTATCCCGGCTACAGTTTCGTCGGCGAGGTCATGGCATGCGGCGACGGGGTCGATGCGCTGCAAGTCGGTGACCGCGTCGTCTGCCCGGCGGCTCATGCGTCGCTCGCTGTCGTAGACGCCTGCGTCTGCCTGCCGGCGCCCGCTGACCTGTCGGATGAAGAGGCGGCATTCTTCAATCTGCTGGCGATCGCCATGCAGGGTGTGCGCAAGGCGCGTATCGAGCTGGGCGAGTCAGTGGCGGTCCTGGGCGCGGGTGTTATCGGTATGCTGGCGATGCGGCTGGCGCAGCTATCAGGCGGCTTGCCGGTGATAGGCATCGATCTGGATGAAAAACGCCTGGACCTGGAAAAGCGCATCGGCGTCGACGAGGTCATCCTCAGCAGCGATCAAATTGTCGGCAAACTGCGCGAAACACTCAATGCCGATGGCGCGAATGTCGTGATCGAAGCGACGGGCGCGCCGCCGCTGGTGGCGACGGCTTTTCAGCTGGCGGCGGTCAAGGGCAGAGTCGTGCTGGTCGGCAGCACACGTGGCGATACCGATGGCGTAAATTTCTACCGCGATGTGCATCGCAAAGGTCTGCACGTCATTGGCGCTCATGAGATTACGCGGCCGCTTTACGAAGACAGCCCGGGCTACTGGACGAAAATCAGAGAGCACAAGGTCTGCATCGAATTACTCGCGCGGCAACGTGTTGATGTGGCATCGCTAATCACGCATCGCTACAACTGGCGAGACTTTTCCAAGGCATACACGCATCTAAAGAACTGGGATAAAGAAGCTATGGGGATGCTAATCAAATGGACATGATACCGGATCCAGCTGAGACGCGGCAGAAAATATGGCGAATGTTGGGCGATATCCCGCCGCCGTTCCTGCCGCAGGTCAGTCTCATATCCAAGCGCGACCAGCCGACCTATACATTGGAACACTTCTCCTACCAAAACGGCATCGGCGACAGCGTCTATGGCTATCTGCTGCTGCCTAAGGGCGTCGACTTGCCGGCGCCGGCGGTGCTCTATCATCACGAGCACGGCGGCAAGTATGCGATGGGCAAGGACGCCGCGCTCAAGGTCCGCGAGAATGGCTACGCGCCTGGCATTGCGTTGGCGGAGGCCGGCTTTGTCGTCTTGGCGATAGACGCCTACGGCTTCTGCGAGCGCGAGCGTCTGGGACCCGGAGGCGAAAGCGAGAGCGGCGCTTCGACCGAGCACTCCCTCTTCAAGCACTTTCTTTGGCAGGGGCGGACGCTATGGGGCATGATGGTGCATGATGATCTGACCGCCCTGGCCTATCTGCGCAGCCGTCAAGAAGTCGACGCCGGGCGCATCGGCGTGGCTGGCATGAGCCTCGGTGGCTCACGCTCGACTTGGGTCGCCGCCCTCGATGAGTCAGTCAAAGCAGTCGTGCCAATCTCCCAGATGACCCGCTACCGCGACTTCGCTGATAGCGGCTATTATCGCGGGCATGCCATCTACTTTTATGTGCCCGGCATGTTGGCCTCGCCTTACGACATGGAACATCTCGTCGCTCTGACAGCGCCACGCCATCAGCTAATTTTGACCGGCGACCTGGACCCGCTTTCGCCCATCAGCGGGATTCACAAGGTCATGGACTACGCGGGTGAGGTCTACCGTCAGGCGGACGCAGGGGACAAGCTCGAACTCGTGCTCTATGAGGGCGTAGCGCATGCTTATCTGCCGGGCATGGTCGAAGCCACCCTCGACTTTTTCCGCAGAACCCTCTAGCGCGCCGGGCGCGTCGCTTGATTTTCCCTTGATTTATCCCGTACATGCCTTGCCATAATTTAAGCTTCTGCGATATACTGGCGGAAATTGGACCGGTCAGACGCGATACAAGGTCGATTTGGCGGTTCGACAATTCCTCATTGGCGTGGCAGCCGATGCAAAGTGGAGCGTCCGGATACGGGGTGTAATTCGGACGCTCTTTTATGTGGTAAAGTCTGTCACAAGGTCCTGGTCCACAAGGTGTGAATTCCTCTCTCATTCGCTTATTCGTCACATCTGAACAATGAATGCCCGGCCGGAATTTGACAAGAATCTTCTTTTCGCCTAAAATTGGTAACACCACTGACCAATTTGTGCAATTTATCACAAGGGCAATTTTGAAATACCGCACACCGAGCATCTCCGGTTTGAAGGCAATAGAAAAAGCCTCGGTCAAAGACCAGACCCTCGAGCAGTTGAAGAATTACATATTGTCCGGCGCTGTGCCCCTGGGCGAGCGCTTGCCCTCGGAACGCGCCCTGGCGGATGCGCTCGGCGTCGGCCGCTACAGTGTGCGCGAGGCGCTGAAAGTGCTGGAAGCGGTAGGGCTGGTGGAGTCGCGCGTTGGCGAAGGCACATTCCTCACCACCAATACGGGCGCGAGCTTCGGGCGGATCCTTGGCCTGAGCCTGGCCACTTGGGGCGGGACGATTATCGAACTGCTCGACGCGCGCAAGATGATCGAGGTAGAAGCGGCGCGGGCGGCAGCGGAACGGGCGAGCCATGGGCAAGTCGCGCAGATCAAAGCGGAGCTTGACGCCATGCATGCCAACATGGACCGTGTGCGCGATTATCTCAAGGCGGATATGAATTTCCACCGCTGCATTGGCGAGGCCAGCCAAAATGCCATCATCGGTCAAGTTGTCAGCAATCTGATCGACATGTTGGAAGAGGTGCTGAAAGAGACGCACTCCGACAGCCTGCCGGCGCAAGCCGAAGGCGGCGGCACACATCAGGCGATATTTGAGGCAATCGCGCGCGGCGATGCCGATGCCGCCGGTGATCTTATGCGCGATCATATTCAATTCAGCACTGAAGTCTGGCAAACCGTAATTTCCTTGACTGCCGAGACCGAAAGTGAATCGGCCGCCAAGGCGCCGAGCGACGATTGAAGGAGGTGACTATTGCTCGACAACCTCTCGCATACAGATTGGCTAGGAGTTTTGTTGAGGAGTAAACATGAACAAGAAATTTCCCTTTAACACATCGGACCTGAAGCCCTCGCGCAGGGACTTCTTGCGGATGAGCGGCGCAGGCATGGCCGCCGCTATGCTGGCGCGCTATGGAATGCCGCCGGCATTCGCGCAGATGATGGGAGACATCCCGGCAGAGCTGCACCCGGGCAGCCCCAATAATTCACGCGGTTGGACAACGACCCTCCCGCCAATCCCCGACGGCTTGCCGGTCGATCCGCCGGTGACCATCACCGGCAGCCGGCGCGGACCTTGGGAATTCGCCGATGGCGACGATATCGAGAACTCGCCCTTTACCAGGCTCAATGCCGCCGTAACAGGCATCAACTGGAAGCTCGCATTCAACTGGACGGACAACGAGGGAGAAGTCCTGCAAAAATACAACCTCGCTATCGCCAGCAATGAGCTGCCAGATTTCATGGAAACTGTCCCGCTGCAAATCTATTCCGAGCTGCTGGAGAACGACCTGCTGGAAGATATCACCGATGTCTACGAGGAAGTCGCGCATCCCGTCTGGCTGAAAGAGGCCATGAGCTTCAGTGATGGCATCGCCTGGCGCTTGGCGGAAGTCAACGGGCGCAAGATGGGCTTGCCCTATATCGAGCAGGCGGCGCAGAACGACAAGCTCTTGTGGATCCGGCAAGATTGGTTGGACGCAGTCGGCATGAGCGTACCAACGACGATAGAGGAATTGCAAGCTGTCGCTGCCGCCTTTGTGGAAGCCGACATGGGCCAGGGCGGCGCAGGCACGACGCTCGGTGTGGTTGCCTGCGGCCAGCTCAACACCTGGTATGCCTCGCTTGATCCGATCTTTGGCGCCTGGGGCGTGATGCCGACGCACTGGACGCCGGATGACAACGGCGATTTGGGCTACGACAGCGTCCGACCTGAGATCAAGGAAGTGCTGGCGACCTTGCGGCAATGGTATGCCGACGGCTTGCTGGCGCAAGACTTCTTCACCTTCGCCCCTTGGCAAACGGCTGGTACGCATATCGGCGGCAATCTGGGCGGCATCATATTTGCGCCAGCCTTTGGCGCTGTCTATGGCTTGCCGGACAGCATCGCCAATGATCCCGATGCGCGCTGGACCTTCGGCGACATCCCCATGGGACCGACCGGCATCAAGAAAAAGGCCTGGAGCAATCCGGTGCCCGAGACGGTCTATTGCTTCCGCAAGGGCTTTGAGCATGTTGACCTGGTCTTGCAGCAGATCGCCTGGTGGGCGGAATTGATGCAAAACCCGTCCAATCGCTACCACGGCTTCGAAGGCACGGATTACTTCTGGCGCAACGATGATGGCGACCTGGATCCAATGGGCGCTTCGCTGGATCTCAACGGCTTTGACAGCTCGAAGCATATCTGGGGTCCGCCGGGCACTAATGGCGGCAGCCGTACCGATCCATTCTTCGAGGCGAATTGGATAAAGTATCGCCGCGATGTCTGGGCGAATACGCCTGAGAACGAGCGAGACGCCATTATGGAGGCTTTCTCCGGTGGTGATCCGCTGTCGGTTTTGTGGGACGAGGCGAATGTATTCGCCGTCGACCATTGGGAAGAAGACGGCATCAAGAACTACTTCACGACGCTGCCGACGCGGACGATGGAACGCGCAGGCACTTCGCTGGATGGTTTGGAAGCCGAAACCTTCATCAATATCATCAATGGGCAGGAGCCGCTGGATCGCTTTGATTCCTTTGTCGAGGAATGGCGTTCGGGTGGCGGCGACCGCATCACCGATGAAGTCAACGAATGGTGGCACGGGCAGATGTAGCTCGTAATCACCCCCGCCCTTCGTGGTCAGAAGGAGACAATACGTTGTAGGGGCGATCCACCGGATCGCCCGTCAGTTGAAGATTGAACATTAGTGGGCGGCCCGCCGGGTCGCCCCTACAGGCAGAAACGGCGCGGTTAGGGTGTTCATGACCCTTAAACAATACATGAGACGCAGTTGGCCCCTGTACGCCATGCTTTTGCCTGGGATTATCTTCGTACTTTTGTTTCGCTATTACCCCATGTACGGCGTCGTCATCGCCTTTCAGGATTTCAGTCCGGCAAGAGGCTTCGCAGCCTTGAACTTGCCCCGATTTTGTAGACAGCGCTGTTGTCCAATAGAATCAGGTAAGGAAGGCAGGTAGGAGTGTGATGGTGAAGTATCCAGACGAGTTGAAGCGTGAGGCGCTGAATTTAGCGGCGAAGCCCGGTAGGACGGTGGCCCAGGTGGAGCGCGACTTGGGCATTACGCCGGGACTGATCTACAAGTGGCGGCAGCGGTATCGGGTCGATGAGAATAGCGATGAGCTTAAGCCAAGCGCCGAACGAGAATCCGAGACCGAGATTCGACGCTTGCAAGGCGAGTTGGCGATCGCACGGGAGGAGCGCGACATTTTAAAAAAAGCTATCCAAGTGTTCTCGCAGGAAAGCAAATGGTGAAGTACCAATTCATTCTGGAGCATCGGCAGGAGTTCAGCGTGTCGAGGATGTGCCGCGTGTTGGATGTGAGCAAGAGTGGCTTCTTCGCCTGGTTGAAGCGCGGGAAGAGCCGGCGCGAGCGGGAGGATGCGAGGCTGCTAGCGCGCATCCGGGAAATCTTCGTGGGTAGCGCCCGGACTTATGGCAGTCCGCGTGTCTGGGCGGAATTGTTGGCGAGAGGCTGGCGGGTAAGCCGTAAGCGGGTAGCGCATTTGATGCGGCTTGCCGGCATGTACGCGATTCGCAAACAAGGCTATCGAGGCCGGAAGAAATCGGCAGCGTCGACATCGGCGGCGCCCAATATCCTGCAGCAAGATTTCTCGGCCACGGACATCAACCAGAAGTGGCTGGCGGACATCGCCTACATTGCCACCAAAGAAGGCTGGCTCCATCTCGCTGTGGTCATGGACGCCTTCTCGCGCCGGATTGTCGGCTGGTCTATGAACCGGAGAGCCAACAGCCAGCTGGCGCAAAATGCACTGCTCATGGCAGTGCAGCAGCGTGAATTGCGCGGTCTGCTAATCCATCATAGCGACCGTGGCAGTCAGTACACAGACCAGCGTTACCAGCAGTTGCTGACTGACCGTGGCATACAGCCAAGCATGAGCGACACCGGCAGTTGCTACGACAACGCCATGGCGGAAAGTTTCTTCGCTACTCTGAAGACCGAGTGCGCGAATCACGTCTTTGACACCATCAACGACGCACGGCGCACTATCGCATACTACATAGAGGCATGGTACAACCGCCGCAGACTGCATTCATCGCTGGGCTTTGCCAGCCCTATGCAATTCGAAGAGGCAGAGCATTAGACAAATTCAGCGTCCACCAAAACGGGTCAAGACCACCTCGCCTTGGGTAGGCTGGGAGAATTTCGAGTTTTTGTTTTCGTTACCGGAATTCGGCAAGATCTTCGGCAACACTGTGGTCATCGCCGTGGCAAAAATCGTCGCTGATCAAGTGGGCGCCGTGATTCTGGCGCTGCTGCTGAACGAAACGCGCCGCATCTTCTTTCGTCGTACGATTCAGACCATGATTTACCTGCCTCACTTCTTGTCCTGGATCGTGCTCGGCGGCATCCTGCTGGACGTACTTTCGGCCGGCGGCATCCTGAATCAGGCGATCAAGAATATCGGTTTGGAGCCGCAGCTCTTTCTGGGCAGCAACCAATGGTTTCGCGGCACCATTATCACTTCGGGATTCTGGAAAAACGTCGGCTTCTCGACCATTGTTTATTTGGCGGCGCTGACCGCGATCAACCCGACCTTGCACGAAGCGGCTGCCATTGATGGCGCGGGACGCTTCCGCCGCATCTGGTATATTACGCTGCCCGGCATCCGCCCGACGATAGTGCTGCTGGCGGCGCTAAGCCTGGGCGATGTGCTGCAAGCCGGCTTTGAGCAGATTCTGACCCTCTATAGTCCGTCGGTTTATCGGACGGGCGACATCATCGACACATTCGTCTACCGTGTCGGCCTAGTCTCGGCGCAATACAGCTTGGCGGGGGCAGTCGGTTTGTTCAAGTCGGCCATCGGCTTTATCCTGATTGTGCTGTCGTATTGGCTGGCGGATCGCTTCGCCGGTTATCGGATTCTATAAGCGCGAGTCCTGCAAATGATCCACGACAAGAACTGGTTCAGTCGTTTATTTGATGGCTTCAATTATTTATTCTTGACCGCTTTTGCGGTGCTCTGCCTGGTGCCGCTGATACATATTTTCGCCGTCTCGCTCAGCGGGCGGGCTCCGGCAACCGGCGGTTTCGTCTCTTTCTGGCCGGTTGACTTTACCTTGGAAAACTACGAAGAAGTGATGGGGTCGCGCACGTTCGCGCGTTCCTTCTTGATTTCAGTGGCGCGCGTACTCAGCGGCACCAGCCTGAATATGGCTCTGGTTATCCTGACAGCTTATCCACTGTCTAAATCGCCGCGCGTATTCAAAGGACGTACGGTCTTCATTTGGTTCTTCGTCTTCGCCATGCTCTTTGATGGCGGCTTGATTCCATCTTTCCTGGTGGTGCGCAGCTTCGGCTTGCTGAATACACTGGGCGCGCTGATCTTGCCCAACGCCGTGCCGATTTTCAGTGTGATATTGATGATGAACTTCTTCCGCGATGTACCAAAGGAAATGGAGGAGTCGGCGCTGATTGATGGCGCGTCGCACTGGAAAGTGCTTTGGTATATCTATATACCGATGTCTTTGCCTGCCATCGCCACCTTGACGCTATTCTCGGCGGTCAACCACTGGAACGCCTGGTTTGACGGGCTGATCTATATGACCGATTCAGCAAACTATCCGATGCAGACTTTCTTGCGCACGGTTGTGGTTGAGCTGGATTTGACGAAGGTTGGCATAAATCCGCAAGATCTACAGCGATTGTCCGACCGCGCGATCCGTGGCGCGCAAATTGTGGTGGCGACTGTGCCTATCCTTGTCGTCTATCCCTTCCTGCAGCGCTACTTTATCGCCGGCATCAAGCTGGGCGCGGTGAAGGAGTGATACTCTGAATGAAAACGTCTTCTGTGCTTGCTCCCCCTCTCCAATGCTTTGGGGGGGTCGGGGGGAGGGGTTAGCCTTGTGAGCGTCCAACCGGTCTTTGGCGATGGCGTTTTCCCCTTCGGCGCGCATGTCTATCGCGAGCCCTGCCTTGACTTGAACTCGGTCTTAAGTGACCTGCCGCTGCTGAAATCGTACGGCTTCAATATGATCAAGATCCAGGAACATTGGTCGGCGGACGAAAGCCGCGAAGGCCATTACGACTTCTCGCGCGTCGAGCAGTTGGTCAGGAGCGCTGAAGAACTGGATCTCGGCGTCTACCTCGGCTTGACCATGGAGCAGGCGCCGGCCTGGGTCTGGCGCAATTACCCCGATTGCCACTTAGTCTATGCCGACGGACGCCGGCACAATCAGCCGACGCAATACACCATCCCGATGGATGGCAAACCCGGACCCTGCTGGGATCATCCCGGTGTGCGGGAGGCCGCGACCCGTTTCATCGCCGCCTTGGCAAGTACGCTGGGTCAATACAAAAATATCTGGGCTTGGAATACGTTTCAGGAGATCGGCTTCTGGCCCAATACCGCGGGCAAGCTGGGCTTCTGCTATTGCCCGCATACGCTGGCTCGCTTCCGCGAATGGCTGCGCGAGAAGTACGGTACGCTGGCGAAGCTGAACGCGACCTGGCAGATCAATTATGCCGATTGGGGCGAGGTGGAGCCACCCCGCCGCGAGGAGCCGCTGGCGCCTTTCATCGACTGGCGCTACTTCATGGATGATGTCTACATGGTGCGCCAACTCGCGTTCAAGACGGAAGCGCTGCGCGAGCATGACCCTTACAAGCGTCCGGTATTCAGCCATGCCGATACACCTCGCATTGGTTCGGGAGCGGAATGGGCTTGGGCGCGGACAGGCGATTTCTTCGGCACGAGCAACTATCCCAAATGGAACAACGGTCATCCCTGGGACGACCCTGTCGAGAATGAAGACGCCGCCCTGCTCAACGAAATCTGGGAAGAGATGATGCTCTGCACCGATCTGGCGCGCTGCAACAACGGGCGTGATCGCGCGCTTTGGGGCGCGGAATTCCAAGGCGGTCCCATTTCGACATCTTTGCATTTCGGACGGACGCCATCGCCGAAGGACCTTCGCGTCTGGATGCTGGCCGGGCTGGCAAGCGGCATGACCGGCATAAGCTTCTGGAATCATCGGGTCGAGCGCTTTTGGAAAGAAGCCAACGGTTTCGGCTTGCTCGATCCCACCGGCGACAGCTCTGAGCGAATGGACGCGGTCAGCAGCATTGGAAACGCGATTCAGCGTCATGGCGAATTCTTCGCGCAGTCGCAGCCGCCACGGGCTCAAGTGGCCCTGCTGGTCAACGAAGACCTGTACCATTTCTTCCAGGCCAGCAACGGCGATGTCATCCACCACTATCGCTACAATATGCGTGGGCACTACGCGCGGTTGTGGCGGCTGGGCATTTCGATTGATTTCCTCGATGCGCGCGAAGTCGCCGCTGGTGAGCTGGCGCACTACAAGGCGGCGATCCTGACCATGCCGCTCAGTCTTGACGCCGAGTATTTCTCGCATTTGACCGCCTTTGTGCAAGCCGGCGGCGCGCTGATCACGGAAGCCTGCCCGGGCCGCTGGGACAAATATGGCTGGTGCGCATTGACGCAACTGATCGATGGCGGCGAAGCCTTTTTCGGCGCGAAACATCAAGAGCTTGTCATGGTTGGGGAGCCTGGCGAAGCCTCGCGTTGGATGCCCTACGAACGCCACTACGGAGAATTCGATCCGCCGACAGCGCTGGCAGGCTGCGGGCAGTTCGCCGACATGTCCCTGCGGGCGAACTACTGGCTTCAAAGCTTGCAGCCGACCACCGGTAAGGCTATCTTGCACAATGGTGATGCTGTCGTCGGCGTTTCAAATCAGGTCGGCGCCGGGCGGAGCATCTTGATTGGCAGCTTCCTCGGCTTCAGCGCGCTGGCTTATCGCGCCCACGATGCCGATGGCGACAAATTTCTCGAGGCGCTGCTGAACACCGCCGGCGTCACAGCCGACCGCTGTGGGTCACTGCTCAGGCGGCGACGTGTATGGCACGATAGGGAAGCCTGGTTCTTCACCAATCCGACCGCGCAGCCCGTGACAGAAGTTGTTCCAATCAACGGCTTTGGCGAAGCCTCTGATTTATTAGGCGATTGCCTGATTGGGCAATCCGACGCCGAGATATCCATACGCGTCCCTGGTACAAATCTGGCGTGCCTGCTGCTTTCAACATGAAAAACCAAAACGGTATTCTCTGTGCCCTCTGTGTCTCTGTGGTGAATGAAAAAAGAAACAGGATGAATCATGAAAATCACCCGCATTGATTGCCACGTTCTGTTAGTGCCCGAATTCCACACCGAAGCATGCTCATCGGCGCAAGACAATCTGGTGGTCGAAGTCCACACCGACGATGGCATCGTCGGTATCGGCGAGACTGATGTTAATCCCTGGATCGCGCGCGCCTGCATCAAAGCGATGGGCACCCATATTATGGGTTTGGGTTTGGAAGAGATGCTCATCGGTGAAGACCCTATGCAGCCGGAAGCCATCTGGCAGAAGCTCTACAGCGGCTCGAAGATGAACGGACGCAGGGGCGCATTGATCTGCGCGATGGGCGCGATTGACGTGGCGCTCTGGGACATCAAAGGCAAGGCGCTAGGTTTGCCGGTCTACCAGCTGCTGGGCGGCGCCGTCAAAGATTCGATTACGCCTTACGCCTCGCTTCTGCCCACCGGCGATACCTTGAAAGAATACCGCGACTCGCTCAAGGCCAAGCTGCTGCAGGCGCGCGAATTCGGCTTCAAGGCGGCCAAGCTGGAAATCTGCATCAACGGTCCCTATACGCATAACGCCTTGCAGGAGCATGACGATCATGTTGCCGCTATCGTCGCCGAATGCCGCGATGCTGTCGGCAACGAGATGACCCTGATGGTCGATGTCGCCTACGCCTGGGACGATGCGCGGACGGCTCTGCGGGTGATCAAACAGCTCGAACCATTCGATCTCTTTTTCCTGGAGACGCCGATAAATATCGACGACCTGGAGGGTTACGCTTTCATCGCCGACCATTCGCCAATCCGCATCGCCGCCGGCGAATGGCAGAATACGCATTTTGAGTTTCTCGATCTGGCTCACCGCGGCAAGCTGGATGTTTTGCAGCCGGATGTCGGGCGAGTGGGCGGTTTCACCGAAGCGCGCAAGGTCACACAGTTGGCGGCGGATTACGGACGGCTTATCGTCCCGCACTGCTGGAAGACCGGCATCGGCATCGCGGCGAGCGCGCACTTGGCATTCGCCACCGCCTGCTGCCCCTTCATCGAATGGCTACCGGCGCATTTGTCGGAGTCGGTGCTGCGCGACGAACTTGTGGCCGATGAGCTGGAAATGGTCGACGGCGTTATCCCGCTGCCACAGAAGCCCGGTCTGGGCATCGAAATAAATCGTGATGCTTTGGCGCGATATTTGGTGGATTAGTAGCTCAGGCGACCACTTCCACGCCTGCCGCTTCAAGCGCCGCCTGTATCGCCGCGCGCTGATCGACTGAACTGGTCGGCATTGGCATACGCGGCACACCGGCCGGGCGACCCTGCAAAGCCAGCGCCGTCTTGACATTGGCGGGCAAATTATCATCCATGATCGCGTTCCAAATCGGCAGCAGTTTGAGATGCGTATCCAGCGCGCCGGCGTGATCGCCCGCCGCCACTTGATCCCATAACCTGACGCAGAGTTCCGGCGCAGCCGTGAGTATCGCGGCGATGGCTCCATGCGCCCCCAAGGCAAATGACGGATACAGCAGCGCGTCCACGGCCGACATGATGACACCGGCATCCGCCGAATTCTGCAGCAAATCGGCCATCAGCTTGAGATCGCCCGCGCTCTGTTTGACTCCGATCAAGCCATCAATCTGGCGCATCATCCGGTCCAGCAGCGCTGGCGAACAGTAAGACCAAGGCACAACGTTGTAGACCATGACCGGCTGAGCGGCCTGCTCCGCCAACAGCGCAAAGTGGCGGAACATGGTTTCATCGTTGGGCTTAAAAAGGTAGTGCACCGGCGTCACTTGCAGCGCGGCAAGCTCGAGATCCGCCAGCGCCCTCGCCTTTTCCAGCGCCTGCCGAGTGCTATCGACGATGATACCGGCGATGACTGGAACACGACCAGCGGCCACCTCGACCGCAGCGCCGACCACGCAGCGGAGTTCGTCCGTGCTCAGCGTGTGGCCCTCGCCCGTGCTGCCGCCTACCGCCACGCCCTGCACTCCGGCAGAGCTAATCAGGAACTCCACCTCCGCGCGCAAGGCCGCTTCATCAATTGTTTCGTCTTCCGCGAATGGCGTCGCCATCGGCGGCACGATACCTTCAATTCTCATTTTGTCCTCGATCTGATGTCTTATAGATTTGTCTATGGTTCCGCCGAATCCTGTTTGTCATCGCCGCTTTCGGCCTGCGTTGACTCCTGCTCGATGATCTTCTCGATAATGAAGCGGGGTCGGCGCCGCGTCTCATCGAGGTTTCGCCACATATACTCGCCAATGATGCCGAGAATAAGCATCTGGACACCGGCGGCGATGAGAACGACCACGATAAGCGAGGCCCAGCCGTCAGCCGATATGCCCAGGGCCAGCCGCGCATAGATGACCCAAAGGGCATAGAGTAAGCCGAGCAGGCTGAAGACAACCCCCAAGGCCGACGAAATGCGGATGGGAAAGTGGGAAAAGGCAACGAAGGAATCGACGAAGTATTTGACCTTCCGCCCCAGCGTCCACATGGACTGGCCGTACTTCTCCTGCCGCGCTTCACGATCGTAGTGAATGACATGCGGTTCGAAACCGAGCCAGAGAATCAGACCCATCAAATAGGCATTGTTTTCCTGTATCCCGTTTATCAGAGCGCAGACCTGTTTGTCGATCAAGAAGAAGTCGAAGCCGCGCTCGGGCATGCTTCTTATAGCTAGGCGGCGGAACAGCCGGTAGAAGGTATCGGAAAGCAGCGATGTAGGAAAAGGGTCGCCACGGCCGCGCCGGGCAGCGATGACGACCTTGTGGTCTTCCCGCCAGAGGGCCAGCATGTCGTGCAGCAGCGTCGGCGGATCCTGCAAATCAGCCGCGATAGCAGCCACGGCATCACCCTGCGCCAGGCTCAAGCCAGCCATAATCGCCGGGTTCGAGCCGAAGTTGCGCGAAAGCTTGGCCACCTTCATGCGCGGCTCGCTTGCCGCCAGCCGACGCAGCTCTGCAAATGAATTGTCTCTCGAGCCGTCATCGACAAAAATGAACTCAAACCCATCATCGACATTAAGCGCCGCCACAGCGCGGAACTCTTCCAGCAGGTCCGCCAGACTGTGGGCATTATGAAAAACCGGTACGACAATCGAGAAAAGGCTCATTCCGCCTCGCCAAGGTCCAGGCCGAAATGTCGCAGCACTTGCAGGCGCGCTTCCGTAGAAACCTTGCCCATTTCGCGCGCGGGAATGCCGCCGACGATGGTCCAGGGCGGCACGTCTCTAGTCACCATTGCGCCCGGCGCCACCACTGCGCCCATGCCGATCTCGATATCAGCGCCGATTGTCGCGGCTGTGCCGATCAAAGCGAAACGCCTCACTATCGGGCCGACAGCTGAAAAAGGCAGCAAACCGAAACGCTTGAGATAGACATCGTCATCATTGACAGTGGCGACAGCGGGACCGATAAAGACATCAGATTCGATCCGCATATTGCCGGTGATAATTGCCCCGTCGATGATGCGGCTGCGCGCGCCCAGATGGGAATCGTACATCATCATCACACCGCGACCGACCACCGAGTCATCATCCAGGCGGCAGCCCTCTCGTATCGAAGCCAAGTCGCCAATGAGCGCGCGGTCGCCAATTTCGAGATCGCTGTAAAGTACGCAATTCGCGCCGATGACACAATTTTCGCCAATGCGCAAAGCGCCGTCCCCGCTGTCGATGGGTCGATTGGTCGTGCCGCTGCGGATCGGTGGTCGTCCAATGACCGCCCCCGGCATAATGCGCGTGTTCTCACCTACAATAACGTCAGAATAAAATGTGACATTAGCGCCGACTTCAACCCCACCCTTCAAGGTCAGCTTGCCCAGGATATTCACACCGTCAGCGCATTTTGCTGTGGGATGGATGTCAACTGTCGTCATCGTCGCCCCAGTAATGCTGCTTGTGCGCGCGGTAGAAATCCACTGTATGGCGCAAGCCGGCGCGCAGCGTCGTGCGTGGCTCCCAGCCGACCAGCCGGCGTATCTTGCTGATATCGGAATAGAAGTCACCAGGCTCCTGCGCCTTGCGCTCCGGCGAGAAGGGCGCATATTCCCATCGACCGCTGCCGGCGACATCGATTAACGTATCCGCCAGCTCGATGAAATTGCTCGGCTTGTCGATGCCGACATTCAGCACCTCGCCCACCGCTTCCTGCGACAGCGCGCTCATTATGATCGCCTCAACAGCGTCATCCATGTAGAGGAAGTCGCGCAGGATTTTGCCGTCGCCGAAGACCTTGATCGTCTCGTCATCAATTGCCAGGCGCACAAACCAGTTGACCACTCCGTAACGGGGATGCTTCATCTGCGCCCGCGGACCATATATGTTGGTCAGCCGCAGCAGCACCGAGTCTATCCCATGAACATCGTTATACACTTGAATAATCTTTTCAGCGGTCAAGTTGGAAATTTCGTAAATGCCTTTGGGGCGCGTCGGCGCTTCTTCGTTGACCGGCAGCGAAACGGCAGCGCCATATTGTCCCCGTGTTCCGGTGTAGATCAGCTTCGCCCCGGGGTTGTGCCGCCGCAAAGCCTCCATCACAACAGCAGTGCCTTTGATATTGATGTCAATATCGGGGAAGGGGTCGGACAAGCTCAAGATATGATCCACCTGCCCGGCCAGGTGAAAGACGTAGTCTTGCCCGCGCACGAGATGATTCATCGCGTTGACATCGCGTACATCGCTGAAATTGACTGTTACCCGCGAGCGTATCGGTTCGATATTGAAGAGATTGCCGGCATAACCGGGTATCATAGCATCAACGATAGTGACGTCAGCGCCGGCATTGACCAAGCCGATAGCCAGATTGCTGCCGGTGAAGCCCATGCCGCCGGTCACCAACGCGCGCGCGCCTCGCAAGGCTCCCCCAAGGTCCATGCAACTAACCTCTTAATCCTTCGATCTCAGCGCAGACGCTCAAGACTTCTTGATCACTGAGGCCGATATACAGCGGCAGCGACAAGATTTCGCGGGCGGCTTTCTCCGTTTGGGGCAAACTGCCTTGTGGCAAGCCCAGGTCACGGTGCGATTCTTGAAGATGAACGGGCACCGGATAATGAATCAAGGTGCCGATGGCTCGTTCTTGCAGCGCCGCCGACAATTCATCGCGGTTGCGGTCGCGGATGACGTAGAGATGGAAGGCGTGCCGCCTGTCCGCGGCGACGAATGGCGTCACTACCGAGCGCAAATTCGCATCATAGAGCTTGGCAATCTCTCGCCGACGCGTATTGTGTCTGTCGAGGTGCGCCAATTTGACGCGCAGGACGGCCGCCTGCAATTCATCGAGACGGCTGTTTGTGCCCCGAGACTGATGAGTGTAGCGGCTCGTTTGGCCGTAATTGCGCAGTTTCTCCAATCGCTCCGCATAGTCACCGTTGCTGCTGATGACCGCGCCGCCATCGCCATAGGCGCCCATATTCTTCGTCGGATAAAAACTGAATGCGCCCATATCGCCAATCGCGCCGACCTTTCGCCCTTTGTATTCCGCGCCGTGCGCTTGAGCGCAATCTTCGATCAATAGCAGATCGTGCTCGTCCGCCAGGGCATGCAAGGCGTCCATATCGGCCGGCTGTCCGTAGAGATGGACCGCCACAATGGCGCGCGTACGTTCGCTTATGGCCATCTGCGCCGCCCGCGGATCCAGCGTATAGCTATCCAGATCGATATCCGCCAGGACAGGCGTGGCGCCTGTGCTTTCTATCGCGGTCACTGTCGCCATAGCCGTATGCGCTACCGTGATCACCTCGTCGCCCGCACCGATACCACCCGCCAACAACGCCAGCTCGATCGCATCGGTACCGCTGGCCACGCCGACCGCCTGCTTCGCGCCATGATAGTCGGCGAACTCGCGTTCAAAGGCCCGCACTTCCGGACCCAGAATGTACCAGCCGCTATCGGCCACGCGGCGCAGTGCAACATGTATTTCCGCTGCCAGTTGATCATGCAGCGGCTTGAGTTGATTGAATGGAATCATCTTTGATCCTGCAAGTCTGACGATGTCCCGACCACTCATAATATACACTGCCCGCCATGAGACTTACGCGGCGGAGGCGCTCGCCGCAACAAGGTCGCGTTTGCCGTATTGGATCCAAAACATCCATGACACGATCGGAATGACGAGCAATATGCTGCCCAATATCAAGACCCCGCTGACTCCCATCGATGTATCGATCAGCAAGCCTGTCGTGCCGGATGAAACAGCGGCGAACAGCGTATACAAAGCGAATTCCGTCGAAAAAACGCGCCCGCGCACCTGGTTGGGCACAATCTGCAATAGCAGCTGCGTACCCAAGACCCATATCATCCCACCGCCGATGCCACGAAGCAGCGCGCCGAATAGGATTACCGGGAAGGATATCAGCGTCGCTGAAATTACAAAGCCCGCCAACGAGCAAACGTACCCCAGCGCGATCATGAGACGCAGCTGCCTATCACGATCCCGCGCCCAGTTGCGCCCCAGAATTGGACCAAGGCCGGAGCCAATGCCCGACATGACGTAGATCAAGCCCAGGCTGATGCTGCCACCCTCGCCGATGGGGAAGTACGTCTCGGCGATCGTCACCTGGATGACCTGAAAAAAACCGATGACAAGCAGACCAAGCACTCCCTTTTGGATCGCGATAGAAAAGGTGTCGATATGCCGGCGAAGGTATGCCAGTCCGTATAGATACTGCCGAATGCCCTCCACTATCGATTGATCGGCACCCGCCTTCAGTTGTGATTCATAAGGCATGCGGAAGATAATCAACGCGCTGAACAAAAATGTGATGGCGTCAATCACAAAGGCCGGGTAATAACCAACAATGCCGGAGACCAGTCCGCCAAGCGCCGCGCCAAAAGCCAGCATCACCGACCATGTCGCTGCAGCCAGGGCGTTGGCGATGCCAAGTTCCTCCCGGTTGGTGATATCCGGCAAGATTGAATTCCAGGCTGGGAAATAGAATCCCTGCGAACCGCTCTGAATGGCGGTCAACAGGTAGATAAGCCAGACATGCTCCGGCCTTCTCACCAGCAGGAATCCAAGCACGACGAAACAGCGCAGCACATCTGAGGTAATCACGATCGACTTGCGGTTGTAGCGATCCGCCACAACACCGGCGAAGGGGCTGACGAGGAATGGCGCCAGCATCCGCACCACGAATAGACCGCCGACAGCAGTGCCCGATTGCGTCAGCGCGGCAATAAGAGCGGCAGAGGCAATCAGGTTGAACCAATCGCCCGTAAGGCTGATAATTTGGCCGGTCCACAAATAGCGAAAAGCCTTGTTTCCCCGTATCAGCTGCCAGTAGCCGGTGCTTCGTAACTCGGGCTTGGTCAAGTTATGCTCTCTATAGATATATTGGGCAGTCTGGTCCAGTTGATGTCACAAACAGAAGCTCACACTACGGGCTGCGCCAACTCGACATTATATACGGTCATCAAGTTAGATACACCTGTCGATTGACTTTACAAAACGGCGCCGCGCGCTGGCGACACAAGTATTCAAATCCTTGCCGAATTCAGTTAGATTGTGGTGCACAGCCAACTTCATACCTGAACTCAAGCAGGAGCGATATATGCGGGTTTTCATAGCGGGAATCGACGGCTACCTCGGTTGGCCGCTAGCGATATATCTGCGCGCCCACGGCCATGATGTGGCCGGCGCCGATTTGCTGCTGCGGCGGGAATGGGTGGCGGAAGTCGGTGGTGTAAGCGCCCAGCCCATCGCCAACCGCGAAGAACGACTGCGCGCCTTCAAGGAAACCTTCGGCACAGAGCTCGACTTCCGCATCGCTGACCTGACAGATTATGACTTGGTGAAGACTATTTTTGCGGAGTTCCAACCCGAGGCGGTTGTTCATCTCGGCCAGATGCCCTCCGCGCCCTACTCAATGATCGATCAAGCGCACTGCGTTTGGACACAGCAGAACAACGTCATAAACAATCTCAACCTGCTCTGGGCGATAAAGGAAGTCGCGCCTGATGCCCACCTGGTCAAGCTCGGCACAATGGGCGAATACGGTACGCCCAATGTCGATATTCCCGAAGGGTTCTTCGAAGTTGAATTCCGCGGGCGGAAAGATCGCCTGCCCTTCCCGCGCCAAGCCGGCAGTTGGTACCACCAGAGCAAGGTGCATGACTCGCATAACACCCAATTCGCCTCGAGGATTTGGGGCATCCGCGCGACAGATATCATGCAAGGCGTTGTTTTTGGCACCCAGATCGCCGAGATGGGCGATGACCTGCGCCTGCGAAGTCGCCTCGATTTCGACCAGTGTTTTGGCACGGCCGTCAATCGCTTTTGCTGCCAAGCCGTGATCGGACATCCGCTTACGCTATTTGGGCTGGGCACGCAGAAACGCGGCTTCCTGCCTCTTACAGACTCGATGGCCTGCCTGCGTCTGGCGGTGGAGAATCCGCCGGAGCCCGGGCAATACCGCGTCTTTAATCAATTCGAGAATGCTTACTCTATCACCGAACTAGCCTGCATGGTGCAAGAAGTGGCGGCGGAGATTGGCTTGGACGTTGAAATCCGCCGCTATGACAATCCGCGCACAGAGATGGAAGAGCATTACTATCAGCCGGATCGACAGCACCTGCTTGATCTCGGTTACCAGCCGACGCACGACATCAAGTCGGTCATGAAACAAATGATGCTGGACCTGCTCGATAACCGCGACCGCATCGAAGCTCATGCCGATGCGCTCATCCCTGACATCCGCTGGGATGCCAGCCGCAAGCGATCGGAAGTCATCGAGTGACGCTTGTCAAGCTGCTGCAAGATCGCGCCTGTCAACGCATTGCCCTGGTCGTACTACTGCTTTTGACCACCGCGCTGCTATTGCTGACGTCTCTGAACGCAGCAGCGCCAGCTATCGATCTTGCCTATGGCGACACGACAATCAAGATGGCAGCAGACCGCGCCTGGACGCTGTTCCCCGGCGACTGCGTCAATATCAGCTGGGAGCTTGAGGGCATAAAGTCGCTCTACATCGAAGGCGAGGGCAAAATCGGACAGGGTGAGATGGCATTCTGTCCCGGCATCAACGCGACCAGCCCGCTCATTGAAGTTACGGCGCAGAATAGCATCTACCGCAGGGTCGATCTTGAGATTCATCACTTGCCGGATCTGCTTCTTTATCTTTGCGGCTTTGTCGGCTTGGCGGGGTCATCTTGTCAGTCATTGGCGGCTGGATCCACTTGAGACCGACTCATTTACCGATGCTGGACAAAGACACCGGAGATGTAGCAGTCCGATTCTGGGCGGAGAACGACCGCCTATTGTTCCCGCACGAGTGTGTCCAAGTATGGTGGTCCGTTGTTGGTGATGCAGAGTTGAAATTCAATGGGACCGCCGTTACTGCAGAAGACTATGTTGGATCCGGCAATCATTGCGCTGAAAACGGCGACCGCGCGACTCTTGAAATGCTTGCCAATGACGGGAGTTGGCGCAGTTATGAATTGCCTATCCCTTCTCTCTTCTCGAGTTCGCAGACACCACCGCTGTATTTCTGGTGGTCTCTAGTTGCAATTCTGCTCGGCCTCATGGTCTACCTTCCCTGGATTGTTCAAGCGATTCGGTCTAGTTGGGGCCGAGGCTTGAAAACAGATTTGCTTGCCGCCGCCGGCTGCCTGCTCTTCGTCCTTATGCTCTATCTGCCCTTTGGCTTTGACAGCGCGGGGCACTGGGAAGAGTGGGTCATCCGCGGCTATTTCGAGGGTGGCGCGCTTAGGTTTTTCCGTGCGGAGGCGGTTTCACGATTCTTTGTGATGATCCCTCACGCCATTGCCCATCTGTTGAGTCCAGAATCATTCGTCGGACATCATCTCGTTAATTTACTTATGTACAGCGGCAGTATGATCCTGCTCTATGGCATCTTGCGCCACTTAGGAATGTCGCCGCTATACGCCTTTCTTACATCAATTCTGTACATCGCCTATCCGGTAAATTCTACATTGATGTCTCTGCGCCAGTTTCCTCTCAATTTCAGTGTGCTAGCGTTGTTTGCCGCCATCTACCTGATACTGGACTACAGCAAAAGACCAAAGCGATTAACACTTATTGGCGCATGGCTCGGCCTGATGCTTAGCGTATTCACGAATGAAACCGGATTCGCGGTCATTTTGGCTGTACCGCTGTTGTGGCGGCTGCGCCAAAGACGTCTGAACTGGAAGAATCTAAATCTGACCGTCATTTGGTATCTGGCGCCGGCCTTCAAACTCGCATACATCATCTTGCTCCTGCTCGCCAATCGGGACTTCTATCAGCGCGGGCTCTTTGAAAGCGATACAGGAAACCAGGCATCTTCTGATACCGTTCTCGGTACAGCGTTCCAAGTGATGAGCCGTGTGTATCATCAGACCTTTGTTGAGGGCTGGCGGGAAGCGCTGGCAACTGTTGCGCAAAATAGCTGGTGGATCGTAACTGCGCTCATGATCGCGGGCGTTGGCGCGATTGCCTTGTATCTTGCTCGTGAAAGGAAACATGAAGAGTTGCCGGCTGCGCGCGCTGTTGGCGTTTGGCTAGTTGGCGGCTTGCTGTTCATTATCCCGGCAATTGGGATACTTATGTGGTTCCCACTCTATCGAGACGATGTTTGGCGGATCTATCTCTTTGTTCCGGCAGGCGCGGCTTTGACTGTCACTAGTCTGATCCTGCTTGTCACGGCGTCGATTGCTGTAAAGAGATACCGGTATTTCGCATTAATTGCGCTCTGCGCGCTCGCGCTCATTCCGGCTGTGTCGCGGCTTCTTGTGCAGATGGACTACTACGTTTTCAGCGCCCACTCAAAAGCCCGAGTCCTGAGCCAAATCATTGAGCTTGCGCCAGGCCCGGATCAACATATACAGTTCGCCGTTCTTACTGGTATGAGCCATGAGACCCTAAGAGAAAAGGGACTCTTCGAATTACTGAACAATGACATGGTCAACAGCGCCCTTCACGTGCTTTACCAAAATGGAGCACCGGACTCAGCCTATTTCTGTGCTTCAATCAATCAATGCGGCGACTTTGGCGGCGACGAAACACTCTTCTCGTCATCCAATCCGGACGAGCTTCTGCAGCGCACACTGGTTTTCAAGCTGAACGAAGATCTGTCCGTCGAATTGCTGGCTGATCCGGCGGCGTATCTGGGCTTTGACTCCGGAATCCCCTATGACGCGACCCAGCTGTATGACCCTTACGCGCCGCTGCCATCCCGGGCGACGACCATGCTAGGCGCGGCGCTCAAGGGATAGATTATTGCGACCCGTTCATTCTGAGTTTTCCGCTTCTGTGCTATAATGAAGACCTCTAAACAATGCAGAATGGGAAGTGCGCGCTGATGAAATCCTTTCCCGCGATGGCGAATATCGCGGTCAGCCGCAAGCGATCGGAAGTCATCGCGTGAATTGGCGAGGCAATCTGCCGGCGGCCAAACTGGCCAAATTGTGCGTCGGCCTAGTGGCGGCCACCTTACTTTTGTTCGCCCTTACATTTCAGCAGTCATCGGATTTGGCGGCACGGATATTTTTTCCACTCGGATTCGCAGGTCTGGTATTCACTCTAATACTTGCTGTGTACTTTCTCTTCAATTTATCTTCCCTTTGGCGCAGCGATAGCGGCATTCAGTTTGCTAGGCTTGTTAGCTGCGCCGATAAAGCGCCTGCCATACCGCAATGCCGCCCTGATAATTCTCTGTCTCATAGTGACACTGCCCGCTTTTGTTCGTCTGTTTGCACAGCATGAACGGACCGTGATTAGCGCGAATAACGAAGCGATCCTGCTCGGTAATCTTATGCAGTTGGCGCCGCGGATCAACAAAGACACGACGGTCTTGCTCACCGCCGACATGACTCGTGAAGAACTCGATGCTACTGACTTCTACGAATTCCAATACAGTTACAGTTTGGACAATAGTATTCTCTACATCTTGTATGGGGATGGAGTGCCGGTGACGTCTTATTTCTGTTTGTCAGCGGGCATATGCAGCATCGCAGGTGGCGAAGAAACGCTATTCTCAGTCGAATTGACGCAAGACCTGCTCAAGCGGACGCTTGTAATCAAGCTGAATGAAGATCTGTCTGTCGAATTGCTTGATGACCCCGCCGGTTATTTTGGTCTGGACACCGACATAGCGTATGACGCGACCTCGCTATACGATCCCGACGCCCCACTGCCGCCGCGCGCAAGCACCATGCTCGGCGCCGCGCTGCGAGACTAACCGGCGCCAACGGCTTATTCTGCCCTACGCGGTTCTGTGATATAACGAAGACCACAGTTTTTCTGGCTGATGGAAAGTGAAAACAATGCCCGCTGGTCCGGTACTGCTGATCATCCTCGATGGCTGGGGAATCCGAGAAACGCTTACGGGCAACGCGGTCGCCCTGGCGGACACGCCCAACTTCGATCAATGGCTGCAGACCTATGAGCGAGCCATCGTCCACACCTCGGGCGAACATGTTGGTCTGACGCCGGGACAAATGGGCAATTCCGAAGTCGGGCATCTCAACCTCGGCGCCGGCCGCATCGTCTATCAAGACATTTCGCGCATCGCCAACGCCATTGCTTCCGACACACTTGCCGATAATCCGGTTCTGCGAGATTCCATGAGCTACCTCAAGGCGCAAGGCAAGAAGCTACACCTGATAGGCTTGCTCGGCGACGGCGGCGTACACAGCCACTCCGACCATCTTTACGCGATGATGGACATCGCCCGCGCCGCTGGCATCAATCCTATCCTGCATCTGATTACCGATGGCCGTGACACGCCAACGCAAAACGGAGCCAGGTTCTGCGCCGAGCTGCTCTCCAGGATTGAGTCTAAGGCCTGCGGATGTGTGGCGACCGTCAGCGGACGATATTATGCCATGGACCGCGACAAGCGTTGGGAGCGTAGCAAACGCGCCTACGACGCCATGGCTTTCCGCAGAAGCGATGAACGCGCGCCTGATGCGCTGACGGCGATTCAGCAATCCTACGACAAAGGCGTCACTGACGAATTCATCACGCCGACTGTAATCGGGCAGGATGACATGCTGGGCATCGACCCCGGCGATCTGCTGCTCTGCTTCAATTTCCGCGCCGACCGACTGCGACAGTTGACCCAAGCCTTCGTCATGCGCGATTTCGCTGGCGCGGACCAATTCCAGCCTATCGCCGATCTCCGCCTGATCACCATTACCGAGTACATGCGGGGACTGACGGAATCAGTGCTCTTCCCGATCGAGTTGCTGAACAATACCTTGGCGGAGACGCTGAGCAAGGCGGGCAAGACGCAGTATCATACAGCGGAAACTGAGAAATATCCCCACGTCACCTTCTTCTTCAACGGCCGCAACGAAACGCCCTACGCCGGCGAGACGCGCCTGATCGTCCCATCGCCGAAGGTCGCCACCTATGACTTGCAGCCAGAGATGAGCGCCATCAAGCTCACCGATGAGACGCTCAAACGCCTGACGAGCCACGATGACGACTTCGTTCTGGTCAACTTCGCCAATCCGGACATGGTCGGGCATAGCGGCAGCCTGCCCGCCGCCATCAAAGCGGTCGCCACCGTCGATGCCTGCGCCGCCAAGTTAGTGGATGCCGTCTTGAGCAAGAAGGGAGTCGCCATTGTCACGGCCGATCACGGCAATTGCGAGCGCATGGTCGACACAATTACCGGCGAGCCGCATACCTATCACACCGTGGGACCGGTCTCGCTCTTTGTGATTGACGCGAAGAACAGCTATGACCTGCACAGTTGGGGTCGGCTGGCGGATGTTGCGCCGACGGTGCTGGACTTGCTGAGTGTTTCACAGCCGCCGGAGATGACCGGCCGCAGTTTGATTCGTGCGGCGCGGGTGTCGCCTCGACTCACCTAAGGTCCCGCCTCACAGCATCAGCGTTTCTGTCTTCCAGATCGTCTGCACGACGCCCCGAGATTCTCGCCATCGAGAGTTGCTCTTTTCTTATGTGCCGGATTCTGGCTGGCAGGCAACTTCGACTGGACGTGGCTACCCAAGTTTGCGCCTGAAATATGTAACCATCTCATTGAACGCGTCGGTAGCGACATCATCTTGGCTCAATTCGCCCCCTTCAAGCATGAATCCATGCGGCTCGTTGCCGTATACCTTGAGCTCGAAATCTTTGCCCGCCTCGCCCAGCGCCCTTGCATAGGCATAGATACTCGCGATCGGGCTGGGACGATCTTGAGTACCATGAATAATGAGCATGGGCGCATCCAGTTCGTCAATCAAATCAACAGGGGCGGTTGGATTGGCGCTATTGGGGAAACCATACCAGGCCACGCCTGCGGCAAAAGCCTCGATTTGAGGCAGGAAGAGCATCGTATAACGTCCGCCTGCGCAGAAGCCCGTCAAACCTATCCGCATCGCATCCACATCGTCGCGAGCGCTAAGATAAGCGACGCTATCATAGATGAGTTGCTCAACGAGCGCGTCCGAAGGGCTGCGTCCGAACGTTTGCCAGCCGATTGCCAAGACCACAAAGCCTTCAGCGGCAAAGGCATCCGTCATATCGCGGTAGCCTTGTTGCAAGCCGTTGAACGAATGAATCAGTATTATTCCCGGATAAACCCCTTCACTTTCGGGATACGCAAGATAAGACTGATATGCCTGCCCGTCACTCTCCACTTCAAGGTCTTCGCTGGTCACTGCCAAGGTGACATCTTGCGCCAAAGCAGACAGCGAAAACGCCAGTACAGTCAACAGGAGTACAAAGTATTTAATTTTCACAATTTCATCCTTATCATCTGTGCTATGCCGTATCTTATCAATATTGTCGGCGAAAAGTAAGAATACTCTGTTGTCTGAATCCTTTGTACTAAAGCAGTCGCGCAAGAAGTCCGCTTTGTATCTCGGTAGACTTGTGACAAAGAACGACAATGAATCGACAAGAGACGCTGCAAGCCATCCGAGATAATCCCGAAGTCTCCGTCTTGATCATCGGCGGCGGCGTCAACGGCATCGGCACATTCCGCGATTTGGCCCTCAACGGCGTCGACGCCCTGCTAGTCGAACGCGGCGACTTCGGCTGCGGCGCCAGCGCCGGCTCCTCCCACATGCTGCACGGCGGCATCCGCTACCTGGAAAACGGCGAGTTCCGTCTAGTCAACGAAGCGCTGCACGAGCGCGACCGCATGCTGCAAAACGCCCCTCACTATGCCAAACCGCTGCGCACCACCATCCCGATTTTCCGCTGGTTTTCCGGCCTGCTTAACGCGCCCCTGAAGTTCTTGAGTCTGCTTGACCGACCGGGCGAGCGCGGCGCTCTTGTCATCAAGATCGGTCTTACGCTGTATGACTTTCTCGTACGCAGCGGACGCATCATGCCAAGTCACGAATTTCGTCTGCGCTCCGCCGCCCTGCGCGAGTATCCACAGTTGAATCCCGATATTGTCTGCGCCGCCAGCTACTACGATGCCTGGATGCCCTCGCCCGAGCGCATCTGCCTAGAGATGGCGCTGGATGCTGAAGCCGGCGATAAGAACTGTCGCGCACTGAATTACATCAGCGCCATCGCCGGTGATCGGGACACTGTCACGCTGCGCGACGAACTCTGCGGCGCGGAGTACGTCGTCAAGCCGCAAGTTGTGGTCAATGCGGCCGGCCCCTGGATCGACTTTGTCAACGACGGACTGGGGCAAGGCGGCCAGCGCTTTATCGGCGGCGCCAAAGGCTCACACCTTATCCTGGATAATCCAGCCCTGCTCGAGGCGGCGCAGGACAGCGAAATCTTCTTCGAAAATGAGGACGGTCGCATCGTGCTGATTCTGCCATTCCTCAACCGCGTCATGATCGGCACCACCGATATCCGCATCGACAACCCCGATGAAGCCGTCATCAGCGACCAGGAAATCGACTATCTCTTGTCCATGGTTGGCAAGGTCTTCCCCAGCATAGACGTGAAGCCGTCGCAGATCGTGTTCAGCTTCTCCGCCGTTCGTCCCTTGCCCTACAGTCAAGGCGGCAACGCGGGCCAGATCAGCCGTGATCACAGTATCAGTACGCTAGCGGCGAGCGCCGCGCAGGCCTACCCCATCCACTCGCTGATCGGCGGCAAATGGACGACCTTCCGCGCCTTTTCCGAGCAAACGGCAGACCGCGTCTTGAGCGACCTCGGGCGACCGCGCATGACCAGTACAAAGGATCTCAGCATCGGCGGCGGACGCGCCTATCCCCGCAACGATGCCGACCGCGAAGACTGGCTGCGCAACCTTCATCTTCGCACTGAGCTTCCACAGCAGCGTCTCGCCGATCTATTTGAGCGCTACGGCACGCGCGCGGACGAAATCGCCAGCTACATCTCTCTCGAAAACGACCGCGCTCTGACGCACCATCCTCGATTCAGCCGGCGCGAAATCGAATTCATTCTCGAAAATGAAAAAGTGGAGCGCCTCGACGACTTGCTGCTGCGCCGCACACTCATCGCCATGTTGGGCGAAGTCACGCGCGATTTGATCGACGAATTGGCGGATATTTGCTCCGGTTCACTCAATTGGAGCGAGGAGCGCAAAGCCGAAGAAGTCCAGCGCGCCGTCGACCTGCTAAGCGTCAAGCATCGCGTGGAGCTTTAGACATCCGGCAGAACCAGCTTGAGCAGCTTCTCAGCCCCTGCAGCAGCCGGCATCTCCCCCTTGACCACCGCCGCTTCGATATTCGGCAGCGCCTCTTGCACGACCGCATTCCCGTAGACTGCTTCCCGCAGACGCGCTTCCAGAGCGCTGTGCAGCCATTCGCGCCGCTGTGCCGATCGCCGCTCTTCAAAAGCGCCGCTCGCCTTCGTTTCGGCCTCGAATTCGCCGATCATCCGCCATATCTCAGCGATACCCTCGCCGGTAAGCCCGGAAGCGGTCATGGCGCGCGTCTGCCAGCCAGCCGTCGCCGGCGCCACAAAATGCAGGCTGCGACTGAATTGAGCCCGCGCTGCCTTCGCCGCGGCGATATTGTCTCCATCCGCCTTGCTAATGACAAGCGCGTCCGCCAGCTCAATCACGCCCTTCTTGATGCCCTGCAAGTCGTCGCCGGCGCCTGTGATTAGCATAAGCATGAAGAAATCCACCAGCGAGCGCAGCGTCGCCTCGCTCTGCCCGGCGCCCACCGTCTCGACCATGACCACATCATAACCGGCCGCCTCGCAGAGCAGCATGGCTTCACGTGTTTTGCCCGCCACCCCACCCAGGATGCCACTGGTCGGCGTCGGTCGGATGAAAGCCTTATCGTCGCGCGAGAGACGCTCCATGCGTGTCTTGTCGCCCAGGATGCTGCCGCCGCTCAAGCTGCTGCTCGGGTCGATGGCCAGCACGGCAACTCGCCGTCCCTGCTCCGTCAGGGTGCAGCCGAATGCATCGATGAAGGTGCTCTTGCCGGCGCCGGGCACACCCGTGATGCCGATGCGAATTGACTTGCCAGCATGAGGCAGCAATTCTGCTAACAAAGTCTGCGCCGCCTCATGATGCTGTGGGGCGGCGCTCTCGATCAGTGTGATGGCGCGGGCCAGCGCAGCACGATCACCCGCCAGCACTCGCGTCGCCAAATTGGGCATATCGCTCATGACTTTGCCGCTCTCGTCACCAATTTGAATTCGCCGGTCGCTTGCTTTCGCAGATCATACCGTAACATCGGCATATCAGTCACGACTTGTAGTCGATAGGCGCTGACTGCGTTAAACTCGCCGCAGTTAGCATTCATATTTCAAGAAGGAGAATACGATGGCGCAATTCTTGTGGCAGACTTCGCTGACCTCTTCCGCGTGGAAAGACCTGATGTCGCAGAATGCTTCACCACTGTTCGGAGAAGGGCATCGGGGCGCCGACGAATTTGGCGGCAGCGTCCTGCAAAGCTGGGTCGCCTTTGGCGAAAACGACTTTATCGTCCTGGTCGAGATGCCCAGCAACGAAAGCATGGCGGCTTTTGTTCTGGCGATGACGGCAATGGGCTACTACTCGCAAGGCAAGACGACCGTTTTGCTCAGCGCAGACGAGGCCAGTCAGGCGATTCTTCGCGCCGCCTCTTTCCACAACCTGAGCTGAGGCGCGATCACGCCAGGCGCCGCTTTAGCTCTACAAGCACTCGCATGGCCGCGGTCGGGATCACCGTGCCCGGACCAAATATCGCCGCCGCGCCCATCTCATAAAGCGTCTCGTAATCCTGCGCCGGTATCACGCCGCCGATGACCACCATCATATCGGCGCGCCCCAGCCTACTCAGCTCCTCGATTAACTGAGGCAGCAGGGTCTTGTGACCGGCCGCCAGCGAGCTGATGCCGACCACGTGCGCGTCATTCTCCACCGCCTGCTTCGCCACCTCGTCCGGCGTCTGAAACAGCGGCGCGATATCTACATCAAAGCCCATATCGGCGAAAGCAGTGGCGATAACTTTGGCGCCACGATCGTGCCCGTCCTGCCCGATCTTCGCCACCATTAGCCGCGGTCGGCGTCCTTCTGCCCGCGCAAAATCATCCGTCATCTGCCGCACCGCCACCACTTCCCGCGCGTCGTTAAATGCTGTGCTATACACGCCCGTCACCGAGCGAACTACCGCTTTATGCCGCCCCCAGACCTGTTCCAGCGCCAGCGAGATCTCGCCGTTTGTCGCCCGCGCCCGCGCCGCCTCAACCGCCAGCGCCAGCAGATTGCCCTCGCCACTGCGCGCGCAGCCCGTCAAGACGCCAAGCGCAGCCTGCGCGGCTCTTTCGTCTCGCGCCGCCCGTAATTGCCGCAGCCGGGCGATCTGCGCCCCACGCACTGCTGTATTGTCAACTTCGCGATAAGCGATGGATGTCTCTTGCGTCGGGCGATATTTGTTGACCCCGATGATCGTCTCGGCGCCGCTATCGATTTGCGCTTGTCGGCGCGCCGCCGCTTCTTCGATGCGCATCTTTGGCAGGCCGGTCTCCAGCGCCTTGGTCATACCGCCGAGCGCTTCGATCTCCGCAATATGCGCCCAAGCCCGGCGAGCCAGGTCCTGTGTCAGCCGCTCGACCAGGTAGGAGCCGCCCCAGGGATCTACCACATCGGTGATGCCGCATTCATGCTGCAGGAAGAGCTGCGTATTGCGGGCGATGCGCGCGCTGAAATCTGTCGGCAGCGCAATCGCCTCGTCCAGCGCATTGGTATGCAGCGACTGCGTCCCACCCAGCACCGCCGCCATCGCTTCAAGGCAGGTGCGTACGACGTTATTAAAGGGGTCGCCTTCTTGTAAGCTCCAGCCTGAAGTCTGACAATGCGCCCGCAAGACAAGTGACTTGGGATTGCGTGGTTCAAACTGCCGGACCAGCTTGGCCCATAGCAAACGGCCCGCCCGCATCTTGGCGATCTCCATGAAATAATTCATGCCGATGCCCCAAAAGAATGACAGGCGCGGCGCAAAAGCGTCAATTGCCAAACCGGCCGCCAAGCCCGCGCGCAGGTATTCCAACCCGTTCGCCAGTGTGTAGGCCAGCTCGATATCAGCGCCGCCGCCGGCTTCCTGAATGTGATAGCCGCTGACGCTGATGCTGTTAAACTTCGGCATCTCAGCGGCAGTGAAGGCGAAAATGTCGGCGATGATCTTCATCGACTGCGCCGGCGGATATATATAAGTGTTGCGCACCATATACTCTTTGAGGATGTCGTTCTGAATCGTGCCGGTCAGCTGCTCGGGGGAGAAGCCCTGCTCCTCGGCGGCGACAATAAAAAATGCCAGCACAGGCAGCACCGCGCCGTTCATCGTCATCGACACCGACATCTCATCAAGCGGGATGCCGTCGAAGAGGACCTTCATGTCTAGTACGCTATCGACCGCCACGCCGGCCATGCCCACATCGCCGACCACTCGCGGATGATCTGAGTCGTAGCCGCGGTGCGTCGCCAGATCAAATGCCACCGACAAGCCCTTCTGCCCAGCGGCCAGATTGCGGCGGTAAAAGGAGTTGCTCTCCTCAGCGGTCGAATAACCGGCGTATTGCCGAATCGTCCAGGGGCGGACGGCATACATGGCCGGATAGGGTCCGCGCAAATATGGCGCGATGCCGGCGACGAATCCCAGATGCTCGACATCTGTCAAGTCAGCCGCGCTATGCAGCGCCTTGATATCAAGCTGCTCATGTGTGCGCCAGACCTGCTCGCCAGCCGAGTTGCCAGTCTGCGCTTCGATCTCGGCGCGCCATTGAACCATATCCGCCGGCTGCGCTTGCGGCTCGTAATCGATCTTGCTGAAATCGGGCGACTTCATCATGCGCCATTCCCGTTTTCAGGCGGCGCTTCAAAGGGCTCTGCCAATCGCAGCGGCTTCAACGGCTTTACCTTGACGTCCCCCGCAGCGGCGTCTCGTCGAATTCCGGCTTGCGCCTGTGGCTGAAACTCAGGCAAGACCTCGTCGGCATCGACATACTTGTTGCAGCCGACTAGAATCGCCACGCCCGCAGCCAAATCACGTCGCCGTTGCTCGGCCACAGCTTCAATCTCCACTTGTATCGTGCCAGCTTCCAGCGCCGCGACCATGCCACCCGCCGCTTCTATCGCCTGAAACTGCTCCCATGCCCGCCGCGACAATTCGTCCGTCAGCGTCTCAACAGCCCAGGAGCCTCCGGCCGGATCGATCAACTCGGTCAGCTGCAATTCCTCTTGCAAGATCAGCTGCAGGTTGCGCGCGAGCCGCCGGGAGAATTCATCCGACTTGCCGAGAGACTGATCAAAAGGCGCAATGGTCAAACTGTCGATGCCGCCGATGGCCGCCGAGAGCGCTTCCGTCGTCAAGCGCAGCAGATTGACATATGGCTCGCGGCGCGTCAATTTGCGTCCGCCACTGCGCGCATGCAAGCGTATTCGCTGCCCATCCTCACCGACGCCAAAGGCCCGTAGCACCTGCGCCCAAAGCAGCTTGACGGCGCGGAACTTGGCCACTTCCATAAAGAAATTCTCGCCAATGCCCAAGACAACCTGCAGCTTGCTCGCCACCAGATTCAAGTCGAGTCCACGTTCGCCCAGCGCCCGCAAATATTCGACAGCGGTCGCCAGGACAATCGCCAGTTCTTGCACGGCATTCGCGCCGGCATCATGATAGACGGCGCTGCCAATCGATAAGCTGCCAAGATGCGGAGACATGTCAGCTGCCGCCAGCACGTGCCTTTGCATCCGCTCGAAGGCATTAGCCGACATCCGCCCGGTACGCGCCAAATCCGCCAGAGGATCGTGACCAACACAGCCACGCAGTTGTCGCAATTCGTCGTTATTGAAGGCAGCGCGCATCAGTTGGTGAATCTCCGGCGTGCGCCTGTCACAGCGCGCAAACAGCGGATAAGACCGCAGGTCAATTCCCGCCAAAGCTCGCAGTAGATCGCCGCTTTCGTTCAGCTTCAATTGGTCGCTTAGCGTAATGGCCGTCTGCCCGTTGGCTAGCGCATCGCGCAGCGCCGCGTTGAACTTATCAGGTTCAGCGATATCAATCTCCTGCGCGATAAGCCAGGGACGGGCTCGATAACCGGCGGCCCTGGTTCCGCGCAGAAAAGGATACTGACCGGGCAGACTATCAAGCTGTGGGATACCGCTGAGGACATCCTCGCCGATCAGCGGATGAATTTCGATACCTTCGTAGCTGCGGCTTACCAGCGTCTCAAGCGAGCGTCCACGCAGCGAGGCGCGCGCCGCTTCCAGCCAATCTTCATGTGTCGCCGCATCGAACTCGGCGAAAAGTGATTCCGCCACTGCCGTCCCTTCGCATTCCCAGCCTTACGCACGACAAATATAGTACCACCTGAGAATGTACTCAAGTGGCTGTGTAAGCTGGCTCGCGGATAATGAATAATCCACCATAAACCGAAAATGTAGGGGCGAGCTATCAGGTCGCCCGTCGGTGTGCAACTTGGTTACCTTGGGCGCCCCCTGGTCCACCATACAATACTTGTTCGATTCTAGCTGTCCGCCAATTCGATGGCGGCCGCTTTCTGCTGTGCGGCACGGATGCGCTCAATGTCAAATTTCATGCCGCGGTCGAAGCCGTAGATGCCGTTCTGCTCCTGATAGATATCCGTCAGCTGAGTATAGCAATAGCCGAACATATTCACGTCATCAAGCAGGATGGCGCAGAGTTTCTCGAAGCGGTCGTAAAATTCCACCAGGTCGCGCGGACGCTCGCCATAACCCCAGGAATCCTCGCCTTCCTTGACATCCGGATTCCACCAGATGCCGCCGAACTCGCTGACAAAATATGGCTGCCCACGATATGGAATCGACCAGACGATATTGCCCACGTGCCGCGCCGACAAGCCCCAGCCGGTGGCGTCGTTGAGGTAAGGTTTGCCCTCCGCCAAGCCAGTATGCCGCGCCCTGAAAGTCTCAGGATCCTGCGTGTAATCGTGGCTATCGTAAACATCGGCTTCCGGCACGCGATGCGAATAACCGGAGGTATCAAGCACCGGGCGGGTGCTGTCCATCGCCTTGGTCGCCAGATACATGCCCCGCGTCACATCATCGAGCGCCGTGATGCTGTCCGTAAGCGTTTGCCAGGTTTCGTTGAGCGGGCACCAGCCGACGATGCTGGGATGCGAATAATCCCGCTCGAGGCATTCCAGCCACTGCGTGATGTAATCCGATCCAGGCTTTTGATGTTCGCCATTGATCGGCCCGAAGCCGCGGCAGCCCCAATCGCCAAATTCGCCCCAGACCAGATAGCCGAGACGGTCGGCATGATAGAGAAAACGCTCTTCAAAGACCTTCTGATGCAGGCGCGCGCCGTTGAAGCCGGCGGCAATGCTCAGCTCGATATCCTCGACCAGCGCTGCGTCGCTCGGCGCCGTCATGATTCCATCGGGGTAATACCCCTGGTCGAGCACCAGGCGCTGAAAGACCGTCCGTCCATTAATCTTGATCGCCTTGCCCTCAATGCTGACAGCCCGCATACCAGCGTAACTCTTGGCGCTGTCGACAATCTCGCCAGCCGCGTCGATAAGTGCGATATCGAGGTCATAAAGATGTGGCGTGCCAACATCCCACAGCTTCAGACGGTCAGCCGGGATGGGCAGGTCGAGCCGTGGCGCCAGGTCATATTCAGCCGAGCATTCAGCCGTGATGATTTCACCGGCCGCATCTGCCAAGGTCGCCCGCAAGCGTAGTCCTTTGGCGTTGCCGCTGATGGGCTGCTCCAAGCGGAATGTCTCGTTGGCCAGATCCGGCGTTATCCGCGGACGCCGCAGCGCGATATCAGGCACAGGCTCCAGCCAGACGCTCTGCCAGATGCCGGTCGTACGCACGTAGATCGCCCCGCTGGGTCCGTATTCAGTCGCCTGCTTGCCGCGCGGCTGCGGCTTCTGCCCGTCATCGCGGGCGCGCAGGACAATAGTGATCGTATTACCCGCTTCGGCTATGCCATGCAGGTCGCAGCAGAATGGCGAGAATCCGCCCCGGTGCCGCCCGACTTCCTGGCCGTTGACCCAGACGGTGCTGTCGTAATCGACCGCCTGAAAACGCAAGAGGACGCGCCGCCCCGCCCAAGCCGCCGGGATGGCAACCGTCCGGCGATACCAGACCGCGCTCATGAAGTCGGGATTCTCGATGCCCGACAGTTGCGATTCCGGGCAGAAAGGCACACTGATTCTGTCCGTCAATTCGCGGTCGAGCAGTCCGCGGTGGATGCCGCTGTCGCCCTGGTCGATCTCGAATTGCCATTCGCCGTTCAGGCAGAGCCAGTCATCACGGACGAATTGCGGACGAGGATATTCGTTGCGGGGTATATCGGCCATCTTGGTCTCCAAATTCTTAAGCTACACACAAGTTGATTTCAGTTGTGAAGCGATATGATTAACAAGCGAGAATTGCGAGATCAAAACTATAAGCGCTATATGAAGAGGGCGAGCCCGAAAGCCCGCCCCGTTGCATATTGCTTGTGACTCGCCTTGACTGTTAGGTCCAGGCACGTCCCTATCACCTACTCAAATAGCGCGAAATCTTCCAGGCGAGTCTGGGCATCGGCCAGCGCTTGCTCGGGCGTCTTCTCGCCGATCATAGCAGCCGACAATTCCTCGTCCATCACGGATTCAAAAGCGGTGCTCCAATTCTCGCGCGGCGGAATGACGGCGCTCGGGACAAATTCGGCGTATTCCTGACGGTGCGGATACTCGTTGTATACATCGCTGTTGACGACTGACTTGTTGACCGCAGAGTGACCCGTGCGCGCCCATTCGATGTTGTTGTCATTGAGGTAATCGAGGAAAGTCAATGTCGCTTCAAGCTTCGCGGGGTCTGGGTCGACGCCTTGCGGAATGATCCAGGCGTGACTGCCGGCCCAGGCAGCCGGCTGGTCGTACACCGTGGGGAAGTTATGCACGTAGTAATTCTTCAGCGCGCTTTCCGGATCGGCAACCTGGTTATCGTAGAAATTGACCACCCAGGTGCCGTTGATGTGGCCGCCATTCTCGCCATTCAGGAAGATCTCTTGCGCTGCGCCGTAATCGACATTGTCGGTGATGTGCCCTTCGTCGCGCAGCATAATCAGGAAGTTCAGCGCGTTCAAGCCCGCTTCCGTGTTGATGTCGGGCAGACCGTCGTCGGCTTCAACGGTGCCGCCTTCTTGCTGATAGACCAGCGCCATCCAGTTGCGGCTCAGCCCATTGGTCCACATGCCCAGGAAGGGAAGGCCGGTGGCTTCCTTGAAGGTCTCGGCGTACGACATGAATTCGTCCATGCCATAGGGGATATCGGGACTGCCGTCTTCATTCACCAGGCCGGCTTCCGCCCAGAGACCGACATTGATGTGCCAGAGGTGGCCATGCAGATCCAAGGGGATACCATACAATTCGCCATTGTATTCGACGAAGCCGCGGGCGCTGTCGGTCAAGTCGTCAGCGTCGACGCCGGCGCCGGCCAATACGTCGCCCAAGGGCGTCAGCAGACCGCGCGAGGCGTAATTTGGAATACGGCGGCCGTGAAGGACCATGATGTCCGGCGGCGTGCCGGCAGCCAGGTTGGCGTTCAATTCGGTGACGCCAGGCCAGTCAACCACAACGGTGTTGACGGCGATTTCGTCTTGCGTCGCGTTGAAGGAATTTGCCAGCACCGAAATGATGCCGCATTCGCCGTACGCCTCGGACAGGTCGGTGACTTCACCAAATTCATCGGCGCATTCGCCGAAGAAGCGCATAAACGTGACCTCGACGGCGTCTTGAGCGGCGACCGGCATGGCGATCAGCATAAGAAGCATCGCTACAACTAGAAGTGCTCTCGTTCTGTACATGATTTATGTCCTTTCAGGATTGCTATTTGAAACGTTAACGAAAGTCAGGATACGCACACTTCAATAGGCCGTTCCTCTCTACTTGATGCCGCTGTTGATAGCGATGCCGCTGATGATTCGGCGTTGGAAAACGAAGAAAAAGATGATGATGGGCAAAGCCGTAAAGATAGCTGCCGCCATGTCGCGCCCGTAAAACTGGACATCGCCCCATGCTTGATTCAGTTTACGCAAGCCAATTACGATGGTGTAGACATCGCTGCTGGTGGCGGAGATGATGGGCCATAAATAGCTGTTCCAATTGCCGAGGAAGGTGAATATCGCCAAAGCGGTGATCACCGGCGTCGATAGCGGAATAATGATGGTGAGGAAGATGCGAAAGCGCCCTGCCCCATCCATCATGGCGGCTTCTTCCAATTCCAGCGGAATGCCGCGGAAAAACTGTGTCATCAAAAAGACGGCAAAAGACGAAGCGATCCCCGGCAGAATTAACGCGATCAAGGTATTGTGCAGCTTCAAATTGGAGAACAACAGATAGACAGGCAGGAATGTTGCCTCAAAAGGCACCATCAAGCCGATCAGTACCAGAATATATAGCGGACGCTTGAAATAGAAGTCCAGACGGGCAAAGGCGTATGCCGCCAGCGAACAAACTGTCAATTGCGCCAGCGTATGCGTGGTGGAGACAAAGACGCTGTTGCCCAGCCATTTCCACAGTTGGCTGCTCTTGAGAATGAAAGTCCAATTCTCGATGGTGAAGGGATATGGGATCAAGCTCGCCAGATTGCGCTGCAGCGCCGGCTCGGGCCTGAAAGATGTGACTAAAGTCCAAACGACCGGCAACATCCAGATCAAGGCGAATAGTCCTACCGCCAGGACATATAAGCTGCCCCGCCGGCGCTGTGCCCTCTGACGTTTACGTTGCAGTTCAGCGCCTACAGCCGTCACGCTAGTTCCCTACTCCTTGATCGCGAAAAAGAGCAAGTTGGATAAGTGAAATGACCAGCAGGACCGCGAACATAATAACCGCCATCGCCGTTCCGTAACCCACTTGAAAGTACAAGAATGTCGTTTCGAAAATATTGTAGACAATAGTGCGTGTGTTGCCGGCCGGTCCGCCGCCCGTCATCACGTCTACCTGGCCGAAAATCTGGAAAGAAGCGATCACCTGCAAGATGCACAGGAAGGCAAAGGGACGCCGCAAGCCAGGCACAGTGATATGCCGGAATTGCTCAAAGCGATTGGCGCCATCCACTTTGGCCGCGTCATAGAGCGCCTGCGAGATATCCTGCAAGCCCGCCAGGAATATGAGCATGCTAAAGCCGACAGTCCACCAGAGCGTGGTGAACGCAACAACAATCGTCGCCAAATCCCCTTGATCGAGAAAGGGGATGATATCCATGCCCATATTCTCGAGAACAGCATTGATCAAGCCGCGGCGGGACGAGGCGAAGACGCGCGCCCAGATCAAACCAATTACCGTCACCGCGATAATATTTGGCAGGTAGAAAATCGTGCGGAAGATGCCGATGCCTTTGACCGGGCGGTTAAGCATCAGCGCGAAGAAGAGACCGACGAAGATGATCGGAATAGTTAGCGCAACAAAGAGGATCGTCTGCTCAAAGGCTTGGTGGAACTGCGTGTCCCGCGTCAGTAGCGCTCGAAGTTCTTCAGCCCGATATAACGAATGTTCGTGCCCATGATCTCCCACTTGTGCAGGGAAATGTAGAAGGTCTGGAAGATGGGCAAGATCGTGAAGATGGCGTAGAGGATGCCGAATGGCAGGATGAACAAAAAAGCGGTGATCGTGTGCTGGGCTTTGCGCGGCAGGTTTTCGTGAAAACGCCGATAGGGCTCGACGATGGGGTCGAATACATCCAGAAGGCTAAGGACGCTCTCAACGGCGCCACCGATATTCAGTCCGTTCACGCGCGATTCTCACTGAAGCCCGGACGCGGAGAACTGCCTGCCAATCGCTCGCCGCGGCGCATTATCGTAGCGTGTTCCCGATTCATCATAATCAAATGACCAAGCATCAACTTTATTTTGTCTATTTGTGAAATGATTATATGTAGCGTACTTTTGTTGTCAAGGAATTTACAAAACTTCGTGACGGATCCACTTAATGCTTTATAAAATCATGAAATAATAGACGAGACCAATCCATAAATATGTAGAAACGGGAGCGAGCAATGCCGCCGAAAGACGAGAGAACAAACACCGTCGGGCGTACGCTGGTGGTCGGCAGCGAGCACACCGACCTGGACGAGAGCATCAGCGTTGCGAAAGCGCTGGCTTCCAAGCCTCGCGCGCGCATTCTGGAGTATCTGATTCCGAAAGTTGCCAGCCTCACGGAAATCGCCCGCGATCTGGACATGCCGGTGTCGACGGCTGCAATGCACCTTGCCAGTCTGGAGCGGGCCGGCATCCTCACATCGCAGACAGCGCCGGGCAGACGCGGTCAACAGCGCATCTACACCAAAATCCGCGACACGGTTGTTTTCTATTTGCCGGCGGCGCAGCAGCTCAGCCACGAAAATCACTTTCGCATAAATATGCCCGTCGGCGCTTTTGCCGCCCATGAGGCGCTGCCACCCTGTGGGCTTGCGGGCGCCGAGTCTCTCGTAGGATTGTTTGATGACCCGGTATCTTTCTATGAGCCGGATCGCTTTCACGCGCAATTGGTCTGGCTTTCACATGGCTGGCTGGAATACCGTCTCCCCAACCACGCGCATCGCCGCGAAAAACCCAGCTCGCTGCAAATCAGCATGGAGATCTGTTCCGAGGCGGCGCCCTCGGCGGAAGACTGGCCCTCCGATATCTTTCTAGATATCAACGAGGTGCGCATCGGCGAGTGGACATCGCCGGCGGACTTCGGCGAAATCCGCGGCAGCTTGACGCCCGCCTGGTGGGCGGACTGGAACAGCCAATACGGGCAGCTCAAAGTCTGGCGCGTCGATGACAGCGGCGCATCGATCGACGGCCGCGCTATCTCCGATGTGACCATTCAGGATCTGAACTTGCCCGCCCGGCCCTTTATCGCTGTGCGTATCGGCGTTGACGACGACGCGGAGAACAAAGGCGGGTTGAATATCTTTGGACGTGGCTTCGGTAATCACGCCCAGGATATCATCCTGCAAATCGATTACAACTAAGCCAAGCTCCGCGGTCTCGTTTCGGGGAGTGGTGAAATCTTTGATATGCCCTTTTCTAACCCCATCCCCGGCCCTTCCCCAAAGCATTGGAGAAGGGAGTTTTCCGGCGAGTTTGAGCCAGTGTCGTCTTCATTCTATCTCCTTGAAATCACCACTCCCCGTTTCGCAGGTTTTGGCAATGTTCGGCCCAGGCGGTTAAACTCCGCCTTTGGAATGTTCTAAGCGGCGCTGTTTTTGCCGATCGAGGTATCACAAATGAAAATCCTGGTCACCGGCGCGACCGGACGAATCGGCGCCAATCTGGTTGTGCGGCTGCTGGCCGCCGGGCACTCTCTCCGCAGCTTCGTCTACCCTGGCGACGCCAGCCGCGCAAGCAAGCTGGACCGCTATGCCGACGTGGAAACGGTCTACGGCGACTTGCGCAACTACGATGATGTACGGGACGCAATCAAGGGCGTAGACGCCATCTATCATCTGGCCGCCGCCTTCGGTGGGCCCTTCGATAATCGCGACTACCTCCACATCAATGCGATGGGCACCCTGAACATCCTCGAAAGCATCCGCGAGCTTTGCCCCAACCTGCATCGCCTCGTCTATGCCAGCACCGAAGGCGTCTACTGGTGCTTGACCGATAACGGGCGCTATTTCAAGGAGCCGATACGGGAAGACACGCGGATCCGCCATCCGCACATGCCCTACCTTATGACCAAATGGCTGGGCGAGGAATTGGTCTCGGCCTACCACTATCAGTATGGTGTGCCGACCACCGCGCTCCGTTTCTCGACCGTTATTGAGCCGAGCGAATTCCTCAACGAAGACGGCTTGCCCGGTCTCTTTCTCTACAGCACGGCCTACGAGCGTTGGAGTAATGCGAGCAGCAGCGAACTCCAGAGCATCCTGGATCGCGGCGATCCGGACGATCTTGCTATGGTTGATGCGCTGCTTACAGGCTGGACGGGCGAAGAGAAACTCCTGCTCAGCCGCAATCCGGACGGCACAGCTTATCGGCAGCATTTCAGCGATGTCCGTGATATCGCGCAGGGGCTGGCGCTGAGCATCGAACGCGACGAAGCGGTCGGGCAGGTCTTCAATCTTGCCGGCGCCGCCCTGTTTGATTGGGAGGTAGATGTACCTCGCCTGGCTGAGCGCTACGGTCTGCCGGTCGTCGAAGCTCGCCTGCCCTATGCCAATCACTTTGAGCTTGACCTGAGCATAATCAAGACCTTGCTGGGCTTCCAGCCGCAGCACGATTTGGACAGTATCTTGAATACCGCCGAAGCTATCCGCCGCGGCGCAGCCACCGATGTCATCCCCACGGGCATCCGATATGGCGATGCCTGAGCGACAAAACGAGGAGCAAGTCTATGGATAAGGCCCGTATCGTCAGAATCGAAGCCGCCACCTTGATCGGTCAGCGTCCGCGCGCCGCCGGCAACAATGCGCGCCTCGGCAGCCACGGCATAGACGTTCGCGTACCGCTGCTTCGTGTGACCACCGATGACGGCGCATCCGGCTTTGGTTTCTGTATCACCGATGCGGACTCGGCTCGTTCGATTTTGGGCGCCGAGCTTTCCGATCTGATGCCGGAAGAAGGCGGCCTGGCGGATCATGCCCGCCGCTTCGACTTTCCCCTCTGGGACTTGCTGGGCAGACGAATGGGCAAGCCGGTCTACCAACTGGTAGCGCGAACGGACGAGCCGATCGACGAGCCACTGCGTGTGCCCTGTTACGACACCGGGCTGTATATGAACGACCTGCGCCTCGACTCCGACGAAGCGGGCGCGGCGCTGATCGCTGGACAAGCGCGTGACGGTTACGAGCAAGGCCACCGTTCCTTCAAGATCAAGGTCGGGCGTGGCGCTCTTCACATGCCGCTCGAGGCCGGCATCAAACGCGATATCGCGGTCGTCAAGGCGGTGCGTGAGGCGGTCGGTTCCAAGGCGGCCATCATGATCGACGCCAACAACGGCTACAACTTCAATATGGCGCGGCGCGTCCTGGCGGAGACGGCTGACTGCAACCTCTTCTGGCTGGAAGAAGCCTTTCAAGAAGACCCCGAGCTTTATGGCGCGCTGCGAAAGTGGATGGATGCTGAAGGGATAGCGGCGCTGATCGCTGATGGCGAAGGCTGGGCGGCGACGGCGCTGATGGACTGGGCGCGTCAAGGACTGGTGGAAGTTGTCCAGTACGATATCCTCAGCCACGGCTTCAGCAACTGGTTGCGGACCGGCGCGCAGCTCGATAAATGGAATATACGCACCGCGCCGCACCACTACGGTCGTCACTTGGGCAACTATGTCACCGGGCACCTGGCGACTGCTGTGGAAGGCTTCACGTTTGTGGAGTGGGACGAGACGACAACACCAGGCATCGACGCTTCGGCTTATCGCGTCGAGGAGGGCCAGGTCGTGATTCCGAATCTGCCCGGTTTCGGGCTGAAGCTGGAAGAAGACGTGTTCCGCGCGGCGGTGGCCGAAACAGGTTTTGAGTTGCGATTGTGACATCATTTGAATTCCATCACGCCGTCCTCCAGAGCGCCGAAACGCATCATGAGCAGGTCTTTCAAGTAATTCTGATACACTTTCCACGGGCGGCGCCTCCCCTGCTTCGGCAATGAATCCGTTGCCCGCTGGACGTAGCCCGATGTGAAATCGATGAAGGCTTCCGTCTCGACCGATTCATCCAGACGGGGTGTGCATTGCGTATAACGGCGGCGTTCCATTTGATTCAGCAGGCGGCAGACATATTCGCAGATCAGCTCGGCTTTTAGCGTCCAGCTGGCATTGGCATAGCCGAATGACGATGCCAGATTGGGAATGCCGCTGTACATCATGCCTTTGTAGCTCAGCGTATCGCCCAGCTCAACCGGCTCGTCGTCAACCAGAATCGCCACGCCGTTCATGATCTTCATTTGCAGACCGGTCGCCGTCACGATGATATCGGCCGGCAGTTCGTCGCCCGATTCCAGCCGGATACCGCTCTCGGTGAAGCGCTTGATGGCGTCGGTGACGATGGAGACTTTGCCCGCCTCGATCGACTTGAACAAATCACCGTCAGGCGCCAGGCAGAGCCGCTGATCCCAAGGGTTGTAGCACGGGCCAAAGTGCTGCTCGACATCGAAGTCGGGTCCCAGCGCCTGACGTATGCCGAGCAGAATGTTGGCGCGAGTCACGTCGGGTTTGCTGCGGGCGACATGATAGAAGTAGGTTTGGCGCAGGATGAGCCGCCAGCGCGTCAGCCAGGCCGCCAGCCCGAAGGGCAGACGCTGATGAAGCTTTAGAGCCGCCGAATCCCTCGCGGGCGCGCTGACAACGTAGCTGGGCGAGCGCTGCAGCATGGTGACTTGCGCCGCCTGCTCGGCCAAAGCCGGCACAAGCGTGACCGCCGTCGCGCCACTGCCGATGACGACGATGCGCTTGCCATCATAATCCAAGTCAGTGCGCCAGGCTTGCGGATGCACGATCTCGCCGGCGAAGCGATCCATACCGGTCCACTGCGGCGTATAGCCACGATCGTAGCGATAGTAGCCGGTGCACATGAAGAGGAAACTGCAGCGCATTTGGCTGACCGTGTCTTCGTCACCACGCTCAATATCGACCGTCCATTGCGCCTCTGCCGACGACCAGGCTACCTGACAAACGCGCTGATTGAAGCGAATGCGCCTGTCAATGCCGAATTCGCGCGCGGTGTCTTTGAGGTATTGCAGAATCGCCGGACCGTCAGCGATGGCTTGGTCGCCGGTCCAGGGGCGAAAGCGATATCCGAGCGTATACATATCTGAGTCCGAACGGACGCCGGGATATCGAAAGAGATCCCAGGTGCCACCGATGGTGGCGCGACCCTCGACGATGGCGAAGCTCTTGTTCGGGCAGCGCGTACCCAGATAGTAGGCCGCCGCAATGCCGGAAAGTCCGGCGCCGACGATCAGCACGTCTACGTATTCGGTCATGAATTGCTGCCTTTGCCACCTTGCGATCGCGTCAATCATACCACGAGGTTGAGCAGCGCTGGTCGGCGGTGACAGCAGCCGGGATAGACACTGGAATTCGGTGTGCATGCAAGCCGATATTGCCAGTGCGGCAATCGGCAACAAATGGCAGCATATTGGCAACAAGTGGCGGCACAAGGACAGGCAAGGGCGTATGTAAGGCAGAAATCGGCCAGGCTATATCAATACAGTATAGATACAGCCGTATTTTCGGCGATTTAGACGTATTGACAGTAGTTTTCCAGTGTGGTTTTGCAGGGATGGGGAAGGGGAAAGATCGGCGCATGAGACGAGCGTAGCAAAGAGATTAGCGGAAGAGGGGACCAAATGGACGCGCGTTGCGGCGATCCGCCATGTTTATGCGTTACCTCAATCGCAGGATCAGGATTAGAGCGAGGCATGGGAACGGTCGACTCGATGAGTCGTCCCTACGATTGTCCGTGTGAAGAATAGGTGGCTGCAGGAGTCATCCCTACGATTTCTCGCGCGAAGATTAGGTGGCGGCCGGGGCTTGGCGTCGGCGAAATTGTCGCGGAAGCGCTAAAATCGACGCGGCAGATAGAGAATAGAGTTGCTCATGGAAAAGCCGAATATTCTGATCATCATGTCAGATGAACATGCGCCGATGTTTAGTAGCGTCTATGGCCATCCGATAGTCAAGACGCCGAACATGGAGCGGCTGGCGCGGGCCGGCGTCACCTTTGATGCCGCCTACTGCAATTCGCCGCTGTGCATGCCCTCGCGCATGTCCTTCATGACGGGAAGATTCGTGCACCACATTGGCGCCTGGGACACCGTTACGCCGCTTCGTTCCGATCAAGTGACCTGGGCGCATCGTTTGCGGGCGCAGGGCTATGAGGTCGCGCTATCGGGCAAGCAGCATTTCGGCGGGGCGGATCAACTGCATGGATTTGAGCAGCAGCTGGCGCGCGATTTGCATGCCGAGCGCTATCATGCGATTCACACCTGGGACGAGGGCATCGTACCGGCGCAGCAGCCCTGGCAAGAAGTCTACGCGGCCGGACCGGGCTGGACGGAAGAACTGACCGTGGACGAGTTGGCGCAGGAGCGGGCCCTGGAATTCTTGCGTGACCCGGCGCGGCGGGATGAGCCCTGGGCGCTGAATATCTCGTTCATCGCGCCGCATTTCCCGCTGGTCGTGCCGCAGCGTTTCTGGGATATGTATCCGCCGGAGGAGATGGACTTGCCTGCCATTCCCGAGGGGCACCTGGAGGGGCTGAACCCCCGGGCGCAGCGGATTCGCACGATGTTCGGTTTTCCGCAATTTCCCGATGAGGTCGTGCGGCGGGCGCGCGCCGGTTATTACGCTCTGATCTCCTACTTCGACGAGAAGATCGGCGAATTGCTCGATACGCTAGACGCGACCGGGCAATACGAAAATACGGTCATCATTCATCTCAGCGATCACGGCGAGATGAACGGCGAGCACGGCATGTGGCGCAAGTCGAATTTCTACGAGGCGTCCGCGCGTGTGCCGCTGCAGGTGGTATGGGCGGGGCGGATCGAGGGCGGAAGGCGTCTCAGCGAGGTCGCGTCGCTGGTGGATGTGACGGCGACCATCTGTGATATTGCCGGCGACGACTGCGACTTGCCGCTGGATGGCGACAGCTTGCTGCCGCTGATGACCGGAGACGATGCCGAATGGAAGGACGAAGCGTTCTGCGAGTATCTGGCGCACGGCAATGACCGGCCGCTGGCGATGCTGCGGCGGGGACCTTACAAGCTGAACTTCAGCGTGGGCGACCCGGTCGAGCTGTATGATGTTGTGGCGGATCCGGGCGAATTCAATGATTTGGCGAATGACGCGGCCTACGCGGAATTGGTCGAGACGATGAGGGCGGACTTGCTGTCGGACTGGGATGCGGCGGTGCTGGATGTGGAGGCGCGGGCTAGTCAGCGGCAGCAGAAGTATATTGAGGAGCGATTTGGGACGGGCTGGCGCGAGGCGAGGTGGTGAGGCATGAAACTCTCTGCCGAGCGATTGACCGTTTTTTTAACCACCGAGGGCGCCGAGAGTTTGCGGGCGACCCAGTGGATCGCCCCTACACTGATTGGATTAGTAATTAGGGTGCGTGCTGTGACAATTACTTGACGGGAATGAGTTCTTCGAGGCGGTGGTACTGGCTCATGTAGAGGTCGTGGTAAAAGCCGCCGAGAGCGAGAAGTTGGTCGTGTGTGCCGCGCTCGATGATACGCTGGTCGTTGACCACCAGCACTTGGTCGGCGTTGCGGATGGTGCTGAGGCGGTGGGCGATGACGAAGGCGGTGCGCCCTTCCAGCAAACGCAGTAGCGCCTGCTGAATGTGGATCTCGGTGCGGGTATCGACGCTGCTGGTGGCTTCATCAAGGATGAGGATGCGCGGATCAGCCAGGATGGCCCGGGCAATCGCCAGCAGTTGGCGTTGACCCTGGCTGAAGTTGTGGCCTTTTTCCGAGACATGCGTCTGATAGCCGCGCGGCAAGAGGTGGATAAAGCCATCGGCATTCGCCAGTTTGGCCGCCTCGATGACCTCGTCGTCGCTGGCGTCCAGGCGTCCGTAGCGGATATTCTCTATCACCGTGCCGCTGAAGAGAAAGGTATCTTGCAGGACGATGCCGAGCTGCTGGCGGATGGAATCCTGAGTTACATTGCGGATGTCTTGACCGTCGATGCTGATACTGCCTTCGCTGACATCGTAGAAGCGGCTGAGCAGGCTGATGATGGTGGTTTTGCCGGCGCCGGTGGGGCCAACCAGCGCGATAGTCTGCCCGGGCTCGACTTGCAGGTCGATGCCTTCCAGCACCGGTTTGCCCGGCTCATAATTGAAGTCGACATTTTCGAAGCGGACAGCGCCGCGAATATCACGCAGGGGCAAGGCATGGGGCGCATCCGTGACGGTGGGCGTGGCATCAAGGACGGCGAAGATACGTTCCGACCCGGCCAGCGCCGATTGCAGCTGATTGTAGACCATGGCAATGCCGCGCATGGGCCGGAAGAAATTCATGATGTAGACCACGAAAGTAGCGATCACGCCGACAGACACCAGGTCTCGCAGCGCCAGCCATCCACCGAGCAGAGATGTCGCCGCCACTGTCAGAATCATCATGGTGGTGAACATGGGACCGAGGGCCGCGGTGATGAAATCGGCGCGGATGCCGACTTTGCGATAGGCTTGGCTGGCCACCTGGAACTGAGCGATGGCGGCGTTTTCCTGCGCGTAGGCCTGCACGGCGCGAATGCCGGTGATATTTTCTTCCATGACGGCGTTGAGCCAGCCGAGGTTCTTCTGCATGCCGCGGAAGGCTTTGCGTGTGCGCTCGGTGATTTGCCCGGTGATGAAAAGCATGATGGGCAAGATGATCAAGGCGCCGATGGCCAGGTGCAGATTCAGCAGCAGCATCGCGACCATGATGCCGCCCAGCGACAAGATATTGGTGGTGAATTGGATCAGGCCGTTGGAGAGAATCTGATTGATGGTCTCGCTGTCATTGGATATGCGGCTCATCAAATCGCCGACGCGATGGCTATCGTGATAATCCATGGAAAGCGCCTGAAAATGCCGGAAGAGGGCGGCGCGGATATCAGCCACAAAATGCTGGCCCACACGTATCATGATGACGCCGTGGATGACCGTGAAGACACCTTGCGCCAGATAGACGCCGAGCATCACCAGCGCAAGCGCGAGCAAGCCTTCGAGGTCGTCGTGCACGACATATTGGTCTATCGCTCGGCCCAGCAGCACGGGACCTATCAGTCCGAAGAGCGTGGATACAACCACGAGTACGGCTACAATTGCCAGCCGCGCGTGATAGGGCTTGAGATAGTCAGAGAGGCGCCGCAGAGTACCGCGCCGATCCTTGGCTTTTTCGCCGGTGGGGCGTGATCCACCCGAGCCGCCGATGAAGCGGGGACGCGGGGCTGAACTGCTTTGGTTAGACATTGGTCGCGATCCGGAGTTTACACATTCTTACCACCGAGTAAACCGAGTAATTTGAGTAAACCGAGTTAAACTCATACACTTATTCGCCTGATTCCGGACTTGAGTGACTTGACATTAAAGTTGATCAACAGACCTCGCTTCATTCCAGATGCTCTGAGATAGGCAATTATCTGCGCCTCATGGACCGGCAATAGCGCATTTATCGCCTTCAATTCGACTATAACTTGATCTTCCACAACCACCTCGGCTAACAATTCTCCCACATCCACGCCGTCATATCTGACTCGGAAACGCTTCTGCCGCTGATATTGGATAGCTCGCTTGTCCAGTTCAAGGCAAAGCGAGGTTTCATAAACGCCCTCAAACAGCCCGGGTCCCAAGGCGGTATGCACCGCCATCGCCGCGCTGATAATGCGGTATGTCAAATCATCACGTTCGTAGACCCGATCTGATGTCCCTACATGACTCAATTTATATAGCTCCTGAATGGTCTAGCAGTACTGTCATCGTAAGTCTTCCACTTCCTGCGCATTAGATGCAATCGTCTTCACTCAAGCTATATCACTAAGTCAATTCTTTACTCGGTGTACTCATCTTACTCGGTGTACTCGGTGGTAACGTTTTGCCAACTCCGGGCAGCCTCGCCCAGTTGCGATTGGCAGATTTCGCGATAAATCCGACCGTTTTCGAGCAGTTCATGATGTGTGCCGCGCTCGGCAATCCGCCCTTGATCCAGCACCAGGATTTTATCGGCGCGCAAAACGCTGGTTATGCGCTGGGCGATGATGAAGGTGGTTCGTTGCGCGGCCAGGCCTTCCAGCGCCGCCTGAATATTGTATTCCGTTTCCATATCGACCGCGCTGGTGCTGTCATCGAAGACGAGGATACCCGGCTGAATCAGCAGGGCGCGGGCGATGGCGATGCGCTGCTTCTGCCCGCCGGAGAGATTTGCGCCGCCAGCCTCGATGACACTGTCGTAACCCTTGGGCATGCCCAGGATAAACTTGTGGGCTTGCGCCGCTTGCGCCGCCCCGATCACTTCATCCAGCGTGGCGTCGGGCGCGCCGTAGGCGATATTGTCACGCACACTGCCGCTGAACAGGGTCGACTCTTGCAGCACCATGCCGATTTGCGAGCGCAAAGCGGTCGGCTCCCATTGGCGGATATTCACGCCATCAACCGTCACGGCGCCACCATGCACATCATAGAAACGCGGGATCAGATTCACCAAGCTGCTCTTGCCGGAGCCGGTCGCGCCGAGTAGAGCTATCTGCTGCCCGGGTTCGGCGCTGAAGCTGATTTCGTGCAGGACGTCTTCACCGCTGACGCCGTCGGCGCCGTTGGACTTGGTCAGGTCACGGCGACTGTAATGGAAAGAGACATTATCAAAGACGACCCGGCCGGTGATGCGCTCAGCGCGATGGGGCTGCTCGGCGGTTTTCAGGGTCGGGGTCGTGTCAAGAACTTCGAGCACACGCTCGGCGGAGGCTTCGGCGCGGGCCGCCATCATCAGCAGGTTGCCGAGGAATAGCAAGGGTCCCATGCCGATCATCAGGTAATTGTTGAAGGCGATCAACTCGCCGATGCTGAGACGGTCGCCAATGACTGACATGCCGCCGAACCATAACACGGCCACGGTTCCGACATTGGTCAGCACCTGCAAGACCGGCATCGCTACAGCCATGAGCACGCCGACTTCAATGTTCCGCTCGCGATAATCGGCATTGCTCTCGGCGAATTGGTCGATCTCAAAGCGGCCGCGGACAAAAGCTTTGACCACTTGAATGCCCGCCAGGTTCTCTTGCACCAGGGTATTCAGCTCGGCGAGTTTCTGCTGCACCACAGTGAATAGGCGCGTGGCTTGCACCATCAGGTAGCGGATGAAGAGGGACGAGATGGCCGTCACGGCAAACATGATCAGCGAGAGTTGCCAATCGGTCAGCAGCAGCATGGCGATACTGCCGATGATCATGAGCAGGACGCGCAGCAGCAGCGATATACCCGCGATGGAAAACATGCGTACGACATCGACATCGCTGGAGACGCGCGTCATCAAGCCGCCGGTCTGCATTTGATCGAGATTGGCGAAGGACAGCGACTGTATATGCCGGAACAAGGCGTGACGGATATCGAATGCCAGACCCTGCGAAACGATCGCGCGGCACCAGCCCTGCCCCACGGTGCTTAGCGCGCCGATCATGGCGGCGATGAACATCCAGAATGCGCCCAGCAGAATCATGTCAAGGTCGCGCGGGTAGATGCCTTGGTCGATCATGAATTGCAGCAGGCGCGGCACACTCAATTCCATGGCGACAGGCAGGACTGTCGTCCAGAAGCCGAAGAAGAGATACCAGCCGTAGGGCTTCATGAATTTGAAGATGCGCCAGAGGGATTTCATTGGCGTAGTGTATCTGTAAGCGGACGTGGCTTCAAGCTTGGCGTCAGCGCGCCATCCAGCGCTGGTATAAGACTTTCATTCAGATCGGGGCGACCCGCCACTCGAAATGCGAGACGATTCAGGCCGAATGACGGCGGCTGTGCAAAGCCGCGCCGAGCAAGCAGACATCATCGCCGCAGCCCGCGGACCTCAGCAGATGCTCGCGCAGGAAGCCGTCGTGCAGGGCATTATCTTGCAGGACGGCGCGCGCCGGCGCCAGCAGCAGGTCGCCAAGCTGCATCACGCTGCCGCCGAGCACGATCGCCGCGGGATTGAAGAGGTGAAGCAGATTGACCAGGCCCAAGCCAAGCCACTCTCCGGCTTGCCGCACGACCTGCAGCGCCAAGGCGTCACCCGCCAGCGCCGCTCGCCCCACCGCCTGCCCATCTATCAGCTTCATATCACGCAGGGTCGAAGGTGTCTCGTATGAGCGCAACGCGCGACGCGCCCAATCGCCGAGCGCCGTGCCTGAGGCCAATTCCTCCAGGCGGCGGATACTGCCATCGGGCAAGGTAAGCCGCATGTGGCCCGGCTCTATCGCCAGATTATTCGCGCCTGTGAATAGCTCGCCGTTGATGATCGCGCCACCGCCGATGCCGGTGCTGATGGTCAGATAGATCATCGGATCTGCCCCGCGCCCGGCGCCGAGGTGATACTCCGCCAGCGCGCCGAGGTTGCCGTCATTTTCGACAAAAGCCGGTACAGCGCCAAAAGCGTCAGTCATAGTCCGCGCAATCGGCGCCTGTGACCAGCCGGGCAGGGTCTCAGCCTTGATGATGACGCCCGCCACGGTATCCAGCGGTCCCGGCGCGGCAATGCCAATCGACTGCAATTTTGCGCCCGGCTCCAGAATTGACCGGCCCAGTTCAGCCAGGCTCTGCAGCACGATTTCCGGTCCATCGGCGACGCGGCTGGGCATCTCCGCCCGACGCAGCAAGCGAAGATCGTCGTTATAGAGCGCGGCGCGGCTGCGTGTGCCACCGAAATCAATTGCCAGGTAGGTTTTCATTTATTCGCCTGTGCGGCAGGTATTGAAGCAGGTGAAATTGGGACAATCTTAACCACCGAGTACACCGAGGGCACCGAGTTTTTTCTTGCGAGTTGAGTACGATTAAGGGGTAGAGTTCGCACTACGCTCGCGAAAGAACGTGGGCAAGGCACATCTGGATTCATAATCCGTTAATTCGACGGTACAGGCTGTAATCGGGCGGGGGCTTCTTGATGAGCGGCAGATAGCCGTCATGCAGGACGAGTCCACCATAGCGCATTACGAGCGTACCATGCCTGATGCCGGATTTGAGCTCCTGCATAGCCAGCCAGGTCAAGTCACGTGCGACAGTGCGATCACGATGGGATGCATCTGCGCCGCGCTGGGCATGACCCAAGGCTGTGTATCGCAGGCGGATATCGGTGAGATTAGGAATTTCCTCCACTAATTCTTTGATTGAGGGTACGGCTTCCGACAACACGACGAGCGCATATCCATCACGCGCGACCACCGCCTGCAAACGCTTCGCCAGCCAAGCCATATCATAGGCGTATTCCGGCAGCAAAACGGCATACGCGCCGCTGGCATAAGCAATCGCCAGAGCCAGATAGCCGCTGGGAGCGCCAAGCGTCTCCAACATGAAGATGCGCCCGGGCAGCGCAGTGGCGGTGGCGCGAATACCTTCAATGGCATGAATGGCATGATTGCAGGCGGAATCGTGACCAAGTGTGTAGTCTGTTCCGGCGACATCGTTATCGATTGTTGTGGGCAAGGCGATAAAGGGCACAGCCCAAGTTTCCAAGATTGGTAAGACATGCCGCATCGTGCCGTCGCCGCCGAAGATCAAGAGGTTATCGATTGCGTGATCGTTCATCACGGCGCGCAGACGGACCTGCGCATCAGGCTCGCCGAGGACCGGTTCGCGGCTGGAGCGCAAGACTGATCCGCCTCGCCCCGCCAGCAGTGACAGCAGCGCGGGATCGAAGGCGTTCAAGCGCCCCGCCAACAAGCCGGCGAAGCCATCCTGCGCGCCAAGGACCTGATCGCCGGCGGCATCAGCCAGGCGCAAGGCATTCTCGATTGCCGCGTTGATGCCGGGCGCGTCCCCGCCACTTACGACGATTGCCGTTTTCATTCGCCGCACTCTCCTAGCATCTACAATTCTCGGCTGGCTGATGATACCTGAAATTGCGCATTCAGCCTAAGTCCGCTGTCCCAGCTTGCTCAGACGCTATGTGCGAAGCCTATCGCCGGTTGCATCTCACCTGCGATTGAGCTATTTTATGTGGCGTGTGGCTAATCTTGCCGGGCATTTGGCCTTGGCGGGAAAATTTCGGTCTAGTAGAAGGAGACTTCCAGTGAAGCGATTACTTGTTCTAGTGACAATCTTATTGTTCGTGTTGAGCCTCGTCCCCGGGGTGATGGCACAAAACGATGGCTACACCATTGCCTTCGTTCCGGGCGTCAACCCGGATCCCTTCTATATCACCATGAGCACCGGAGTAAACCAGGCGGCCGAGGACCTGGGCTTGAATATTATCCAACAGGATCCAGAGCGCTTTGATGTGGCTGTCTCGGAGCCGATTATTCGGGCTTTGATCGCGCGCGGCGATATTGACGCGCTGGTCACCGCGCCGAATGACAAAGAGCAGTCGATACCGGTGCTGCAAGACGCGCACGAAGCCGGCATCGTCGTACTCACCGTCGACACCTTCATCGGCGATGGCAACTACGCTGACGGCGAGGTCACATTTCCTATCTCTTACATCGGCTCGGATAACACCCAGGGCGGATACATCGCCTGCTCGGCGCTGGCCGACTCGCTTGGCGAAGGCGCCAAGATCTACGTCTCCAACACCCGCCCGGGCATCAGCACCACCGATCAGCGCGAGCAAGGCTGTCTGGCCGCCGCTGATGATCGTGGTTTGATCGTAGCCCGCGTCGATTACAACGAGAACAGCGCCGATACCGCCCAGGCGCAGACGGCAGCCGTCTTGCAAGCGAATCCCGATATCGTCGGCATGTTCGCCACCAACACCTTTGGCGCGCTTGGCGCCGGCACCGCCATCCAGAACGCTGGTTTGCAGGGCGCTGTTGAAGTGGCGCTGTTTGACGCCAGTGAAGAGAATATCGGCTTCCTCAAGGATGGCATCGTGTCGCTGGTCATCGCGCAGAAGCCGGCTGATATGGGTTACCTCGGCGTTGCTATGGCTACCGCCTATCTCGATGGCGTCGACAGCATCCCGGCGCGCATCCCTACCGGTTACGCCGTTATAACCGCTGACAATGTTGATGACTGGGATGTAGCGCGCTTCATCTATACCAGCAACACATCGGAGCCGACGGGGTCCTTGGGCGTAAGTTACAACCTGGCCTTCGTGCCCGGCGTCAACCCCGATCCCTTCTACATCACTATGTCGCGCGGCGTCAACAAAGCAGCGGAACGGGCAGGCATCACCGTCATCCAGCAGGATCCGGAACGTTTTGATGTAGCGGTTTCGGAGCCGATCATCCGCGCCTTGATCGCCCGCGGCGATATCGCCGCCCTGGTGACCGCGCCCAACGACAAAGAGCAGTCGATACCGGTGCTGCAAGACGCGCACGACGCCGGCATCCCGGTCCTGACGGTCGATACCTTCATCGGCGATGGCAACTACGCCGATGGCGAGGTCACCTTCCCGCTGACCTATATCGGCTCGGACAACGTGCACGGCGGTTATATCGCCTGCTCGGCCTTGGCCGACAAGCTGGGTGACGGCGCCAAGATCTACGTCACCAACACGCGTCCGGGCATCAGCACAACCGATCAGCGCGAAGAAGGCTGCCTGGCGGCGGCTGAGGCTGGCGGACTGGTTGTCGCGCGTGTCGATTACAACGAGAATAGCGCCGATATGGCGCAGCAGCAGACGGCGGCGGTCTTGCAGGCGAATCCCGATATCGTCGGCATGTTCGCCACCAATACTTTCGGCGCGCTGGGCGCTGGCGCTGCAATCCAGAATGCTGGCTTGGAAGGCGCGGTCGAAGTGGCGCTGTTTGACGCCAGTGAAGAGAATATCGGCTACTTGCGCGACGGCATCGTTTCGCTCGTTATCGCCCAGAAGCCGGCCGATATGGGCTACCTCGGCGTTATTGCGCAGTTGGCCAATGATCGCCGCGTGACCAGCATGCCGGCGCGCGTTGGCACGGGCTACGCCGTCATCACCATCGACAACGTTGATGACCCTGATGTGGCGCGGTTCATCTATACGGCAGGTTAGAGACGGCAGGGCTAATGCCAAGCGTCAAAACAAAGGGGCGACCCACTGGGTCGCCCCTACATCCTTCGCGGCAGATGGCTAGGAATTCGTAATGGGAGCAAATAATCCGCTGGCAAAGGCGCAGCGATTTCCGCTAATCAGCTCACGCTCAATCGAGATACTGACCAAGAGTTGGTCCTATCTTTTTTTGCTGGGCTTGGTCGTCTATTTCTCGCTGACCGGGACCGGCTTTTTCTCCGTCCGCAACTTCTCTTCTATATTAACCACCAGTACGCTAATCATGCTGATGTCCATCGGCCAGACTTACGTCGTCATCACGGCCGGCATTGATCTGTCGATCGGCTGGACGGTGGGGCTGTCTTCCGTAACCACGGCACGAGTCATGCGAGACCTGGCTGAAAGCGGTAATGACATTGCTTTCGCCATGTTAATGGGCATCTTCGCCGGCTTGCTCGTCGCGCTGATACCGGGTTTCGTCAACGGTGTGCTGGTCGCCCGCGTCAAAGTGCCGCCTTTTATCGCAACGCTGGGTATGTTCGGCATCGTCCGTGGCGCCGCCTTCTTGCTTACCGATGGCCAGCAAGTGGTGCGAGGCTTATCCTCCGAATTGCGCGAAGCCCTGCGTGGCATCGGCAACGGCAGCCTGCTCTACTACATACCCGATGACGGCTTTCACTGGTTGAGGCTGCCGCCGGATATAGAACCACAGCAGCTGCGCGTCGTCTCACAGCTTTTGCCCTACCCCGTCATTATTACGGCGCTGGTTGTCATCATTTTCGCCTTTATCCTGGCGCGCACGAAATTTGGCCGCCACACCTACGTCATCGGCGGCAGTGAAGAAGCGGCGCGGCGCTCCGGCATCAATGTTGACCGTCACCTGATCATTATCTATCTCATCTGCGGTTTTACCGCTGGCATCGCCGGTGTTCTGCATCTCTTCCGTTTCACCGCCGGCGCGCCTCAAGCGGGAGAGGCGGCCCTGCTTTCATCGGTCGCCGCTGTCGTCATCGGCGGCACCAACCTCTTCGGTGGCGAGGGCGATATCATGGGCGCGGTGGTCGGCTCGCTGATTATCGCTGTCCTGCAAACCGGCTTGGTCATCTTGAACATTGATTCCATCTGGCAGTTTATCGTGGTCGGTGTGGTCATCATCATTGCCGTGCTGGTCAATCAACTTCAGGCGGCGCTGGAAAGGCTGCAAACCAATGTCTAGGTCAACCCCTCCCCCCGACCCCCTCCCCAACGCTTTGGAGAGGGGGAGCGCATTTCCTGCAACTGCAATGGTTTGTGAGCATCCGCGAACCGGCGGACATCTGATTCACGCATTTAGGCAGCGAGGTCTCGATAGACTTTCCCCACATTGCGATGGCGGGAGATTTAGAGGTGAGTTGATCCCGTTGGAAAGGCTGCAAACCAATGTCTAAAGAGACGCAACCCGTACTTACGGCGCGGGGCGTCAGCAAGCACTTCGGTGGCTTGACGGCTGTTGATGAGGTCGACTTCGATGTCTACGCCGGCGAGGTAGTCGCTCTGCTCGGCGATAACGGCGCGGGCAAGTCGACGCTCATCAAGTGCATTTCCGGCGTCTACCGGCCGGAGCAAGGGCGCGTGGAATTCAATGGCGCTGACATCACAAATCAGCCGCCGGCTGATATCCGCAGCCGCGGCATCGAAACGATTTACCAGGATCTGGCCCTGGCGGAAAATCTTGATGTGGGCGCCAACGTCTTCCTGGGCAAAGAGAAGACCCGCCGCCTATTTGGTTTTATTCCGGTCACTGATGACAACTACATGCGTCAGGAAGCCTCCAGCGCGCTGGACGAGTTGGATATACACATCCCCTCGCTCAAGCAAAAGCTGGTCAATTTGTCCGGCGGGCAGCGACAGGCGGTCGCCATCACCCGCGCCATGTACTGGAACGCTCAGCTTGTCATCATGGACGAACCGACAGCCGCCCTCGGCGTACCCGAGCAGCGCAAGGTGCTGGCGCTGATTCGTTCTCTGCGCGAGCAGAAAATCCCCGTCATCCTCATCAGCCATACCATGCACGATGTCATGGCAGTGGCTGATCGCATGGTGGTCATGCGCCGCGGTCGAGTGGCGGCGAATATTATGCGCGCCGAAGCTACTGAAGAAATCATCGTCCGCCATATTGTCGGCAGCGCCGAAAATGGCGAGAATGCGGTGACGATTTGAGCGCTTGTCCCAATTGCCTACAGTTCATCTTATACGCTGAAGGCGGGCAGACACCCTTGAATTTCGGAAACAGCAGCGGGCCTTCTGATGTCGCCGCTATCTGCCTGGCAGTGTCACCGCCCCTGCAATAGTATGGGCAATGCTGTTATACTGATGAGCGAAGATCAAGTGGGAAACGAGACTGGCCTCATGCTCGTGTCGAAAACAAAGAACAGCAATATCAGAGGCGGTGAAGCTCCAAACGGCGACGAATCTACCGGCGACAGCGGCGATGCGTTGAGCAAAAACGAGGTTCTGGAAAGCTTCGACCGTGGTATTCGGGACATGCTAGATGGAAAAACCCGCCCGGCGCTTGAATTCCTTGATGAACTTGACCGCGATTGAGCAATGTCGTCGCGAGTTGTACACACTGCAGCCGAATTTGAAAAGGAAGCCTAATAACTCAAGCGCAAGTATCCGGCTGTCTCTTCCCAAGTACGCCAGATGGTATTGCAATTGATGGAGGGCGATCTCCCCGGCGTCAGGGTTCCCAAATCGGTTCTACAAACTTACAAGGCGCGTCTGCCAAATCCATCCGCAAGACGAGGAAAGAGCGGCGGTTTCCGCGTCATTTATTCAGTCTCTCGCGCTGATGCGATCGTGCTCGTTACAATCGACTCCAAGACCGAACAGAACGATGTCAGCCCACTTGAGTTGCGGCGGAGAATCGAACAGATAAAAGAGACGGTCCGTGATGACGGTCCAGAGCAAGATTAGTGTGTGTGGGTGAAGAAATCTCGTCAAAGTTTCTGCAAGACCTAAGTCGTGATTACAATGAACGAAAATCGTAAGCGCCAACCTTGAGCGAATGACGCTCTGCCAACGGAAAGGACAGCTATGCTCAGCAGAATCACACCCGGACGCTACCGGGGATTGAAGACAACCAGCCTCGCCAACGCGGATGTGTTTGGCATCATCGCCTTCGACCAGCGCGCCAGCTACCGCAAGATGCTGCCGCCCGGCGCCAGCTACAACCAGCTCGTAGAGGTGAAAACCGAGATCATCGGCGCCCTGTCCATCGACGCCAGCGCCATCCTCACCGACCCGATTTATGGCTTGCGGCCGGCAATGCAAATGAGCCCGAAGTCGGGACTATTGCTCGCCTTGGAAAAGAGTGGCTACAGCGGTGATTCGAGCTACCGTAAGACCGAGCTGCTGGCAAATTGGACGCCGGAGAAAATCCGCAAAACCGGCGCCAGCGCAGTGAAGTTCATGGTGTATTACCATCCAGGCAGTGGCGAACTGGCTGACGAACTTGAGGCTTTGATCCGCCGCGTCGTCCGCGACTGCCACGACTGTGACTTGCCCGTTTTCCTCGAGCCGATGTCATACAGTCTTGATCCCGCCGTGCCCAAAGAAAGCGCCGCATTCGCCGAGCAGCGCGCGGAAGTCGTCATAGAAACAGCGCGGCGTCTTTCCCGCACTGGCGCCGATGTACTGAAGATGGAATTTCCGCTGGATATCCAATTCAACCAAGATCGCTCGGCATGGGAAAGGGCCTGCGCAAAACTCAGCGAGGCCTCGGCTGTGCCCTGGGTGCTGCTCAGCGCCGGCGTCGACTTCGAGCAATTCAAGCCGCAAGCGCAGGTGGCATGTGGGGCGGGCGCCAGCGGCTTCCTGGCCGGCCGAGCCATCTGGAAAGAAGCCGCCGCCATGTCCACGAATGACCGCGCCGCCTTTCTGCGCGATGTGGCGCGAGATCGGCTGCAGCAGCTGCTGGCCATCGCCGAGGCCGACGCCCGCCCCTGGACTGATTTCTACAGTGCGCCGTCGTCGTCCGAAGCTTGGTATGAGTCTTATGGCTGACGAAAGCTCCCAGCCCCCATAAAGAGGGAAGGGAAGAATGCTTTGAGAATGCCAGGAAAGAAGGGTGGTCTTGACCCGTTTTGGTGGACGCTGAATTTGTCTAATGCTCTGCCTCTTCGAATTGCATAGGGCTGGCAAAGCCCAGCGATGAATGCAGTCTGCGGCGGTTGTACCATGCCTCTATGTAGTATGCGATAGTGCGCCGTGCGTCGTTGATGGTGTCAAAGACGTGATTCGCGCACTCGGTCTTCAGAGTAGCGAAGAAACTTTCCGCCATGGCGTTGTCGTAGCAACTGCCGGTGTCGCTCATGCTTGGCTGTATGCCACGGTCAGTCAGCAACTGCTGGTAACGCTGGTCTGTGTACTGACTGCCACGGTCGCTATGATGGATTAGCAGACCGCGCAATTCACGCTGCTGCACTGCCATGAGCAGTGCATTTTGCGCCAGCTGGCTGTTGGCTCTCCGGTTCATAGACCAGCCGACAATCCGGCGCGAGAAGGCGTCCATGACCACAGCGAGATGGAGCCAGCCTTCTTTGGTGGCAATGTAGGCGATGTCCGCCAGCCACTTCTGGTTGATGTCCGTGGCCGAGAAATCTTGCTGCAGGATATTGGGCGCCGCCGATGTCGACGCTGCCGATTTCTTCCGGCCTCGATAGCCTTGTTTGCGAATCGCGTACATGCCGGCAAGCCGCATCAAATGCGCTACCCGCTTACGGCTTACCCGCCAGCCTCTCGCCAACAATTCCGCCCAGACACGCGGACTGCCATAAGTCCGGGCGCTACCCACGAAGATTTCCCGGATGCGCGCTAGCAGCCTCGCATCCTCCCGCTCGCGCCGGCTCTTCCCGCGCTTCAACCAGGCGAAGAAGCCACTCTTGCTCACATCCAACACGCGGCACATCCTCGACACGCTGAACTCCTGCCGATGCTCCAGAATGAATTGGTACTTCACCATTTGCTTTCCTGCGAGAACACTTGGATAGCTTTTTTTAAAATGTCGCGCTCCTCCCGTGCGATCGCCAACTCGCCTTGCAAGCGTCGAATCTCGGTCTCGGATTCTCGTTCGGCGCTTGGCTTAAGCTCATCGCTATTCTCATCGACCCGATACCGCTGCCGCCACTTGTAGATCAGTCCCGGCGTAATGCCCAAGTCGCGCTCCACCTGGGCCACCGTCCTACCGGGCTTCGCCGCTAAATTCAGCGCCTCACGCTTCAACTCGTCTGGATACTTCACCATCACACTCCTACCTGCCTTCCTTACCTGATTCTATTGGACAACAGCGCTGTCTACAAAATCGGGGCAAGTTCAGTCCCTCCCTCATTATGGGGGAGGGATTCAGGGTGGGGCAGAAGGCCGATTCAGTGGAACCAGCCTGAGCGCTACCTCGCGGCTCGCTCCAGCTTAATGAAGAAATCGCGGTAGATGGCATCGCGATTGATATCGAGTCCCTCGCGGATTGTATGTCGGCGCGACGCCTGCCGATACCAGCGGCAATCGGCGCTCAAATAGGGCGCGTCGGTCAGGTAAGTAGGCATCCAGCCCGGCTCCATCAGCCAGGCAAAGTTGATCAGATCCCAGATAATCCAGGTCCGCCCGAAGTATCCCGTCAAGCCCTGAAAGGGGAAATGCGGATTATTGGTATACAGCCAATGCAAGTAATCTCCGACCGCGCCTTTGCCTTTGACCCAAGCCTCGATCTCCGGCAGCGACAAACTCAGCTGCGCGCCCACATGGAAACCGGGTAGATACACCAAAGGCACGCCACTGTCGAATAGCAGTTGCGATGCCAGCATATCTTGCTCCATATTGAACGAAGCCTGCTCGACATCCGTCACAGTCGTTGGATATCCCGCCGTCCACACCACCACGACGCGCTCGATGATCTCGGGCGCCAGCAGCAGCGCCGATGCCACATTCGTCACTGCGCCAATCGCCAACACATAAAGCGGAGACTCCGGCGAAGCGGTCAGAGCCGTCTCGATCAGATGCGCCGCCGCCTCGCTCTCAACAGCTGAGCTGTAGTCGTGCAAATAACGGTCCGATCCGCGAAATACCTTGTCGGCGAAATCAATGCCCATCTTCTTGCAGACCAGCAAAATCTCCTGATAACTCATCTCCATGCCCCGCCCCGGCTCCACCATCGACACGCCTTGCGGGTCAATCTGGTCGCGGTCATGGATATCTGTGCCGGCCTGCTCCAGCCGTTGAAGCTGTCCGCCATACTTGGCCAGCAGCGCCAGGTCCCCCGCCGATGCCGCTTCCGGATTCGCTTTAGCGCCGGCGGCAGCCCGCAGTTCGTCCCAACGCTTGCGAAAGGAATAAGGCGCGGCATAAATCGCTTCGATATTCAGCTCATCTTGCGACAGCAGCGCCCAAGCCAAGGCAAACTGATCATCAATCTCGTTGCGCGTGTCCGTGTCGATGATGCAGCGCGGGCGTCCGCGCGGCAATCGCAGCATCCGCCGATACTGCGCTTCGCTCAACTTGGGAAAGCTCTCCAAATGTTCCATACAAAGTCCCTCAGATTCAGCTGCTAAGTTGTCAACACCGCGTGTTGCTCTATTTTCTTAGCCCCCTCTCCAATGCTTTGGGGGAGGGGTTGCTTCTTACGCCAGTACGCCACCGGTCCGCAGTGCCGCCACCTCAGCCGCACTGTAACCCAATTCCAGAGCGACTTCATCACTGTGCTCGCCCAGCCGAGGCGGATGCCGGCGATAAATCAGCGGCGTTTCAGCCAGATGCACCGGCGTCGCCAGCGATTTGACGATGCCCAGGGCGGGATGCTCCAGCTCGATGATCATGCCGCGCTCGATCACGTGAGGGTCGCCCAGCGCCTCAGCCGTGGTGTTAATTCTGCCGCAGGGTACGCCGGCCGCGCGCAGTTCTCTCAGCCATTCATCGCAGGTCTTGGCGCGTATGATGGCCCGCACAATGGTTAGAAGCGCTTGATAATTGGCGATGCGGTCGGCGTTGACCGCGAAACGCGGATCAGCCGCTAGCTCCTCGCGCCCAACCTGCCGGCAGAATGCCCGCCATACATTATCCGATGCCACGCCCAGGATGAACCAGTCGCCATCGCTGGCTTGCACCGCCTCATAAGGCACGACTTGCGGATGCCGATTGCCGCGCCGGGGCGGATCGTTGCCCTCGGCGAAGTGCTCGGCAGCGACATTCGCCAGCCAGGTCATCTGGCCCTCTTGCAACGACATATCGATGAACTGGCCGACGCCACTTGTGTGCCGGGCATTGAGGGCAGCCAGGATGCCTATCACGGTGAACAAGCCGCAGGTCATATCAGCAATGGGTGTGGGGAAGCGCATGGGCGCGCCATTGACCTCGCCCGTCAGCGCCATGGTGCCGGATTCGGCCTGCGAGACCAGGTCATAACCCGGCTGCCCGGCCCGCGGTCCGCGCCGCCCGTAACCGCTGATCGAGGCGTAGATCAGCCGCGGATTGATTGCGCGCAGCGACTCGTAATCGAGGCCGTAGCGCTGCAGCGATGCGCTGGTCATCAGATTAGTCAGGAAGACATCGGCATCGGCCACCAACTTGTACATGAAGTCGCGTCCGCCTTCGGCGCGGATATCCAGCGCGATGCCGCGTTTGTTGCGGTTGATAGCCAGGTAATAGCAACTCTGATCGCCGATATAAGGGGGCGCCCACTGTCGCGAATTATCACCAATGCCGGGCTTCTCGATCTTGATGACATCGGCGCCGAGGTCACCCAGGATCATGGTGCAGTAGGGTCCGGCGAGCGCCTGCGTTTGGTCGACCAATTTGATGCCGCTTAGAGGCGCGTTGCTAGACATCATCTTTAGTGTCGCCCACTATTCGAAGCGCTTGTACTTTCATCTTTCGGCGACAAGTCATAATAGCGGTGGACGCATCAGAACACTGCGCCTTACCAGAAGCGTGAAACCGGGTAGTATGCAAGGGATCTTCAATGGCGGCAGTCGCGGAGGCGCTTAAGGCATTATCTTCATTAAGAAACCAAGGAAAGCATGTTTATCCAAACGATAATTCACGGGCGGGATTCATCAAATTCGATTAGTGGCGCGTCAAAGTCTTCCGCCATCTTGATCAAGCCCTTTGCGCTGCCGGCCTTTAGCGGCTTGTCTAGACCGCCCTTTGTCGGCAGCAATTTTACGGCGCGGTTTGCTTCTCCTTCTATCACAATGACTTCGCCCAAATGCGCCGCCGCCAGCAGCTCCTGCAAGCATTTTTGCGCCTCTTCAATACTGTAGGTCTTCATGTCAACAGCTCCGGTCAATCGCATCTTGCACATTATACACTGACTTTCCCGCAATCCAGTCGATCATGCCGCCTCCAACCAGCGGTTTTCTTCAAAGCGCCGGCGCCAGATTACCAGCGCGGCGAGCAGCAACAGCGCGCCCCAAAAGCCGAAAACCACCGACCAACCACTGAGCTCCACCAATGCGCCGACGCTAAAGCCGGCCATCCCGCCGAAAAAGTTTGACATCATGTTGATGCTGCCCGTCACGGACGATGTGCGGCCGGGTTGCGCCAGCAGAAGTGGCAGAGAGCTCACTGTCAAACCAAAGGCGCCATTCAGCATGAACAGAGCAGCGGGCATGACGAGCAGCGCAAACCAGCCCTGGGAAACCGTCAGCAGCAACAATGCGAATCCAGCGCCGGTCAGCATCAGCGCCGCGGTCACAAACACCTGGTTGCTGCGCCGCACCTGGATACGCGCCAGCGCGATTCCACCGATAGCGATCACCTGCATCAGCGCGGCAGCTTGCCCCACCAGATTCTCCGCAATCAAGCCGGAATCGAGAATATAAGTCGGCAGCCAAATGATGGCGCCATTGAAGACGAAACCGCAGAGCGCCGCTGCCAGCAGCGCAAAGGCGATACCCCGCGACTCTTGTATGATGACGGAGATCCGCACTCCGCTCGACCCGGCCTTGGGCGCGTCGATACCGGCTCGGCGCCAGAATGCCAGCACGAGCAGGAGCAGCAATCCGGGCAACCAGAAGGCGATCCGCCAGTCTCCACCGCCGGCGACCAAGCCGATCAACGTCCAGGTTATCACCGTGCCGAAGACATAGCTAAAGGGCATCACGGTCGATATCTTCTTGATTTGACTGCGCTCAAGGCGTTCCGCCAGGATGCGGAACATGGGCGACCAGCCACCTGACTGCGCCACGCCGTTGATGCCCCATAGCATGAGCATGACGGCCAGCGAAGTTTGAAAGGCGAAGGCGATATTCACCAGCGCGATGCCCAGCAGAGCGAGGCTGACCATGCGATACGGGCTGACGCGCGTTCCCAGCTCGCCGCTGACGAAATGAAATATGCCATAAACCCAGAAGAAGACCGTGCCCAGAGCGCCGACCTCAGCGCGGCTGAGATTGAGATCAACAGCGAGCAGCGGCAAGACCACGCTGACATTCACCCGCCCTAAATAGAAGCAGGCATAGGTGATCCAGATGGCGCCAACCATCATGTTTTGCTGCTTCGTCAGGGATGATCGCAAGGGTCGCCTCCGGAATACGAGCCGTATGGACTCGGCGAACAGTCAACAGCAGGCCACGATCGTGCAAGCCTGGAGCGCACTCTGCGCGGTCGAAATGTCTAGAAGGCTAGGCGCTTCTTTGACGCGCGCTCGACCATCTGTTTTCCTCCGCCCGCTTCCACCAAACCACCAGCGCCGCCACCAGCAGGACCGCCCCCCACAAGCCAAATACAACGCTCCAATCGCTGATCTCCAGCAGTACGCCGATGGCGAAACTGGCTGTTCCGCCGAAAAATGTCGCCATCATATTCACTGTTCCAGCTGTCGACGATGCGCGTCCCGGCGGCGCCATCAGCAATGGCATAGAGGCAATCGCCAGATTGAACGCGCCATTCAACATCATCAAGGCGAAACCAACGACCAGGATCGCAACTGGTCCGGCGGTCACAGTCGCCAGCAGGAAAGCAAGACCGCCTGCGGCAAACATCAAGACGGCAGTGACAAACACTTGATTGCTGCTGACCACGCGATAATGCGCCAGAAGCAGACCCGGAATCACAATGATCTGCATCAGCGCAGCGACGGCGCCGATCATGTTGTCGGCGATCACTCCGGTATCGAGAATATAGGTGGGAATCCAGATGAGCGAACCGTTGCGGACGAACCCGGCCAGCGCCGCCACCAATAGAACAAAACCAATGCCTCGCGCTTCGGCAAGGATAAGCGACGGGCGGACTCCGCTTGACTTTGTCTTGGGCGCGTCGATTCCGGCCGTGCGCCAGAGCGCCAGGACAACGAGTAGAAGCATCCCGGGCAGCCAGAAGCCGATACGCCAGTCTCCGCCAGCTACCACTGCTCCAATCAAGGTCCAGGTCACTGCCGTGCCAATGACATAACCGAAGGGCATAAGGGTCGACGCGCGCTTGATTTGGCGGCGATCGAGACGCTCCGCCAGGATGCGCACCATTGGTGACCAACCACCAGATTGGGCGATGCCGTTCATCCCCCACAGTACGAGCATCGCAATCAAGGATGTTTGAAAGGAGAAGACTACGTTGATGATGGCGGTCGCCAGCAGACCGAGAGCGACGATGCGAAAAGGACTGACGTGACTGCCGACTTCGCCGCTGACAAATTGAAAGATGCCGTAGAACCAGAAAAAGACCGTGCCCAATGCGCCTACTTCGGCCAGACCGACGCCCAGGTCTGCCGCCAGCATTGGCAGGACGACGCTGACGTTGACGCGCCCCAAATAGAGCGAACCGTAGGTAGCGCACAAGGCGCCAACCATTAGAGTGGGATGCTTCGTCAGAGTTGGGCGCACAATTCCCCCATTTTGAAGGCACAGACGTCAATAGATTATGAACGCGAACTGCCTCAACTTGCCAGTTTCTCGTCGCCAGCGGCTTTCACTTCTGCGGTGACAATGTCCGAATTGCTGCTATCATTTGCCAGAGGGTGCGATTGCAGCCATTCAGGATTACAATTGCAAGGCAAAAGCGAGATAAGGAAGTAACGACATTGAATAGCGACGACATGCGACGAGGTATAGTTCCCGGCCTGATTGCTGGATATCTTTTCTTCGCGTACGCGGGTCAGGACGTACAGGGCATGGCACCGCCCTTTGGGGGGCACGTTACAGTCAGTGTGCTTTTCGGCGCGCTTTACACCGGTGTGTTCATGCAATACGTTGATCTAGGCAACCCACTTGTGAACATCGTCGTGGGTGGTTTGTTCTATGGGCTATTCTGGTGGATAGTCGGATGGAACATCATCTTGCCACTGGTTTACGGCGAAGCGATTATTCAGCTTCACATTGGGTCGGGCTTCTACGGACATATCATCTTTGGACAAACTCTTGCCTTCTTGGTTGTGTTGCGCGATGCCGCGTTTGGCATGACCTGGGGAAACTATAGCGACAGAGCTGTTGCAAGAATGCCAAGGCTAAAACACCCGGCAGGCAATACCTATCACGCTTCCTCAAGTTCCTATCCTGGGCAAGTGAAAATAGGACGGACCAACAATCCTGGCCGCCGCCTTGGCGAACTCAGACGAGAATTCGGGTCGGACATGAAATATATCAGCATGAATAAATCAGATAATGCACCGGGGGACGAAAAAAGGCTACATAGGCGGCTATCTCCGCTTCGAAGATTAAGGGAGTTTTTCGACATATTTTAGGAGTCACGAGGCGATTCGAAAAGGAGACATTGATGACCTACCAGTCCAACGAATCCCTGCCCAAAACTATGCCCGCCATCGTCTGTCACGGACCTGAAGACTACCGGCTGGAGGAATGGCGCGTTCCGCAGCCGGCCGCGGGCGAAGTCGTCATCCGCGTGCAATCGGTGGGCATCTGCGCCAGCGATCTCAAGTGCTATCAGGGCGCGCCGCTCTTCTGGGGCGATGACACGCGCGATGGCTACTGCCAGCCACCCGTCATTCCCGGGCACGAATTTGTCGGCGAAGTGGTGGCGCTGGGTGAAGGCGCCGGCGAGCAATATGGTCTGGCGCTGGGCGATATGGCTGTTTCCGAGCAGATCGTGCCCTGTTGGAAGTGCCGCTTCTGTAAACGCGGCCAATACTGGATGTGCCAGGACAAGCACGATGTCTACGGCTTTCGCCAAGCCACTATCGGCGCGATGGCGGAGTATATGCTCTTTCCGGTCGGCGCTTTGAATTACAAGGTGCCGGATGACCTGCCGGCGCATCATGCCGCCTTCATTGAGCCGCTGGGCTGCTCCATCCACGCTGTGCAGCGCGGCGAGATCAAACTCGATGATGTGGTTGTGATCGCGGGTTGCGGTCCGCTCGGTCTGGGCATGGTGGCGGCTGCCCGCCTCAAGAATCCACGCTTGCTGATCGCCATTGACCTCAACGATGAGCGGCTGGAAATCGCCGAACTCTGTGGCGCTGAAATGAGCATGAATCCGCGCAAAATCGATGTGATTGACGAAGTGCTGAAGCTGACCGAAGGCTACGGCTGCGATGTCTATATCGAAGCGACCGGTTATCCCGCCGCGGTCTTGCAAGGATTAAATATGATCCGCAAGTTGGGCACCTTCGTTGAGTTCAGCGTCATGCGCGAGCCGGTTACCGCCGACTGGACCATCATCGGTGATACCAAGGAGCTCAACATCCACGGCTCGCACCTGAGCCCCTACACCTATCCAATCGCGATTGACATGTTGAGCAAAGGCTTGCTGCCGATGGATCGCATAATGACCCATCAGTTGCCACTGAGCGAGTTTCAGACCGGCATGGACATGGTGGCGGCTGGCACGGAGTCGGTGAAGGTGACGCTAACGCCCTAGCGCGTCCGCTATAAGAATCCGTAGGGGCGACTCTGTAAGTCGCCCGCAAATACAAGGAAAACCTACATGACACGGTCACTCGCGGGCAATGTCTACTCGTCGCTTGGGTCTCCCACTCAGTTCCCTCTGTCTCGCTCTGGTGAAACAAGCAAACGCGACCATTTTGTCCCCCGTGTCTGGCCGCTTTCTGCTACCTTGTCACTATGAGCGCCACATCACAAGATCGATATTTAACCCATCAATCCGCCACCCCCAACGCCGATTCCAACTCAAACAGCGAGAAATCACTGCTATATGTATACTGTATCAATACTGATCCGCCGTTTCCTGCCACTCTCCCGCCAACCGCTGCCGTTTTGCCGCCGATTGCCGCCGAAATCGCATCGAGCAGTTAAATGGCCAGATGGCCAAAAAAAGTTTTCCGTCGGCCAAGAACCGGCGTCATGCGCCGGCTATGCGGGTCAGCGAGCCACCGGATTACGCCGAGGGCGCAGCCGAGAAATGCGGTACAATTATCGTCGCTCGCAGTCGCGTGTCGAACATGGCGCGCGGGTGCGTCCCACTGGCAGGAACACCTGAAAAAGGCATGCCAAGATGATAGAATCACTCGCAGGCAAAGTCGCAATCATAACGGGCGCCAGCTCCGGCATCGGCGCGGCTTGCGCCCGCTTGCTGGCGCGAGAGAGCTGCAAGCTGACCCTGGCGGCGCGATCGGCCGACAAGCTGGAGGCGCTGGCTACTGAATTAGGGGGCGAGACCCTGGTCGTCCGCGCGGACATGACCAAGCCGGCCGACATCAGAGCGATGGTCGAGAATACGCTGGAGCGCTTCGGGCGCATTGACATCATGCTCGCTAACGCCGGCGCATACCTGCCGGGTCAGTTTGCCGATGGCGATATCGACGATTTGACGCGGATGCTGACACTAAATGTCGATGCCGTTATGCGCTGCGCTCACGCCGTGATCCCGACAATGAAGGCGCAAGCTTCCGGCGATATCATCGTCACCAGTTCGATCGCCGGTCACATGGACATTGTTGGGGAGCCGGTCTATAGCGCCAGCAAAAACGCGGTGCAGACTTTCGTGCATACCGTGCGGCGTCAACTGGCCGGCGATGGCATCCGCGTGATGTCAATGGCGCCGGGTCCGGTGGCCAATCCGATGCAGAAACTCTACGAAGCCGATGAGATCAGGCGCGCGGTTGAGGTAAAGGGCTCGCACCTGGCATCTGAAGACTGCGCCGAAACGATCCTGTTCATGCTGTCGCGGCCGCGGCACGTCACCATACGCGATATTGTGATTTTGCCGCAAATAGATCGCGTCTAGTTCGCCTGAGAAGGATCCATCTGTCAAACGACGTAGGGGCGACTGACGGGCAGTGTCTACGCGCCCCAGTGGGTCGCCCGCAATATGAAGGAATACTTACATGACACAGTCACTTTCGGGCAAAGTTGCCATCGTGACCGGCGCCAGCTCCGGCATCGGCGAAGCCTGCGCGCGTATGCTGTCTGAACAGGGCTGCAAACTTACCCTGGCGGCGCGCTCCGTCGACAAAATGCAGGCGATAGCAGCCGAGCTGCCGACTGAGAGTCTGGTCGTCCGCGCCGACATGACCTCGGCTGACGATATCAGCCAGATGGTCGCAATCACACTGAAACGATTCGGGCGAATCGACATAATGTTCGCCAACGCCGGCATCTACGTCCCGGGCGAATTCGCCGATGGCAATATCGACGAACTCACGCGCATGCTCCGCATCAATATCGATGCCGTTATGCGCTGCGCCCACGCCGTGATCCCCGCGATGAAGGCTCAGGGCGCGGGCGATATCGTCGTCACCAGCTCCATCTCCGGCTTCATCGATGTGCACTGGGAGCCGATTTACAGCTGCAGCAAGAATGCCGTGCAAACATTCGTGCATACCGTGCGGCGGCAGCTTGCCAACGATGGCATCCGCGTCATGTCCCTGGCGCCGGGGCAGGTGGCGAATGCGCTTTGGGGCTTCCACGAGGCTGAAGATATCGAGCGCGTATCATCCGGCGAGCGCACCCACTTGACCTCGGAAGACTGCGCCGAAGCTCTACGCTTCATGCTGACGATGCCGCGTCACGTAACCATCCGCGATCTAGTCATCTTGCCGCAGAATCAAGTCAATATCTGAGGCGGCGCAGGGTATGAATTCGCCACTTGCCGGCAAAATCGTCATCATCACCGGCGCCAGCTCCGGCATCGGCGCAGCAGTGCGCGCTATTACCCGGGTCGCTCTGCCATTCTGTCTTATCGTTCCTAGGTATTCAGGCTAATCGTTATGAAACGCGCGATATTACAAGGAATCACGCATGAGAGCAATTTGTCTGCCGTGAAACATATTCTGGAACTCGATAGTCTTGAACGTGCAATCGTAAGCGTGGCCTTCGTGAATAAAGGGGGTATATCACTGCTTCGCGAAGCGCTCAAGCCTGTTGCCAATCTGTGTACATTTCTAATAGGAATACGAAATGGTATCACGACAGGCCAAGGTATTGAAGCAAGTTTGGAACTTGGTTGTTCAACGTATGTTGTTGACACAGGATCGCGCCAGCTCCTTTTTCATCCGAAAATCTATATGTCGCGCAATTCGAATGAGGCTCGTCTCGTCGTAGGAAGTTCGAACCTTACTATTGCCGGCCTTTGTACGAATGTTGAAGCAAGCCTCCTTTTGGAGTTGGACCTTGATGAGCCCGACGATAGAGATCTCGTTCACCGGCTGGAAAACCAAATGGACGGAATGATAACTGAATTTCCTGAAAACGTGATCCGAATCTCAAGTCGCGGAGATATCAAAGGCCTATTAGTCTCCGAGCGAGTAATTGATGAAACTCTGGATTCAAGACCAACCTCTTCAGACCCAAGGCCAAGGCACGATCAAGATACGGTTCCAAAGATGAAGCTCAAGACTAGCCGCAGCGCCGGAATCGCATCCGACGAAACGAGCAATGAAGATGCAGCTTTACCCAAACAAGTTGAATTCGTAATTCCGCTGCTAGCCGCTCTCCGCGATCTGGAGGGTTCAGGAACAAATGATGAGATATTTGATCGTGTCGTCCAGCAAATGCAATTGACTGAAGATCAACTCGCTGTGAAAGATATGAATGGAAGGAGAAGCAAGGTCAGGAATCTCCTTGCTTTTGCCAAAGCACGTCTAAGAATATGGCGGTTTATTGACGGAGATGATGGACGTTACTGGCTAACCGAAAAGGGGCGAAAAGAAGACGTACATGATCCACAAGCCCTAATGAGGAGTCCGTATTGAAATGCCTGAACGGTTCGATAACAACCAGAAGTTAAGACTGATTTGCGTAGAGCGCAAGAAATGCTCCGGGAGACCACTTCATTATAGTGGTGCGCCGAAGCTCTACGCTTCATGCTGACGATGCCGCGTCACGTCACCATCCGCGATCTAGTCATCTTGCCGCAGAATCAAGTCAATATCTGAGGCGGCGCAGGGTATGAATTCGCCACTTGCCGGCAAAGTCGTCATCATCACCGGCGCCAGCTCCGGCATCGGCGCGGCTGCCGCCCGTCTGCTCGCTCAATATGGCTGCAAGCTGACCCTGGCTGCTCGGTCGGTCGACAAGATGCAAGCGCTGGCCGCTGAACTGGCGACCAACACACTGGTCGTCGGCGCTGACATGACCTCAGCTGACGATATCAGACAGATGTTCGAGCGCGCAATCGAACGCTTCGGGCGTATTGACGTCATGTTCGCCAACGCCGGCACATTTATCCAAGGCGACTTCGCCGACTACGATATGGATGCCGTCAGCAAGATGCTGAAAGTCAATATCGACGGCGTGCTGCGCTGCGCTCACACCGTTATCCCCATAATGAAGGCGCAAGGCAGCGGCGATATTTTTGTCACCAGTTCCATCGCCGGTCATGCTGAGCTGCACCGCGGACCAGCTTATGGCGCCAGCAAACATGCAATCGAGACTTTCGTCAATACTTTGCGGCGGCAGCTGGCGGGGGATGGCATTCGCGTGATGTCGCTCGCGCCGGGCAAAGTGGCGAACGAGTTATGGGGCTTTACCGACCCGGCGGAGATACGGCGGTTGACGGTTGAAGAGCAGATGTATCTGAGCGTGGAAGATGTTGCCGAGGCAGCCGCCTTTATGCTGTCGCGTCCGCGGCATGTCACAATTCGCAACCTGGTCATGGTGCCGCGGTATCAGGAGGCGTGAATCAGTCGGATCATCCGCGGCAGAATAATGGCTGCATAAATCAAGTGTCAAGAATGGGCGGATGCATACCTGCCCATATCCATGCTCGCCTCGCCCTGACAATTGCCGGGCGGTTCATGCGCAAGCGAACAATTGTCGCTCGTCCGATTGGTGTCAAACCGACTACTTCCAGTCCCTCGGCAATCCAGAGCAAATGGTCAGTCCAGCTGTCCAATCTTGGATTAAGCAGGGACGCTTCTAGCTGGGTTTCCAAATCCAAGCCGGTCCTGAAACTAGATTTGTAGCTGTTGCAGTGAAAGCAGGCGAGGCACAGGTTTTCTGCTTCGGTCTCACCGCCTAGAGACAAGGGCAGTATATGGTCTACAACCAGCAATACTCCGATAAGTTCCTGAGCCTGACAGTATTCACACTGTCCGTTCGCGCGTTGGCGGACAGCATCCCTGACTCTGAGTGGTATATGTACCATCTATTCTGAGGCAAGCTCAACATTTACATATTGAAGTGTGTCGTGACCACGTTCCTGCAACAGAACCAATGCGTGAGAACGAAGCACCGTATGCCGGTCGATCAATTCTAACAGGGAATCTAACTCAGCTTCTTCAGCGAGACTCAACTCTTCCTCTTGTCCACGTTCCATCAAGCTTCTAATGCGTCTATCTTGCGCAAACGTCAAGCGCAGATGGACGAGATTCCACAACTGCTCGTCCGCGAAATAATCGAGCCTGTCTAAAAACTGTTCGCCATCCGATGAACTGCTAAACAGCATTGCCAAGCCGTCCTCCAAGACGGACTCCACGCTGCAGTTTTCTCCTTGCGCTATCTTGCGCGCTAGGTTTTGTATGTCGCCTGCTATCTGGAGTTCTACCGTCGACTGTTGCATCGACCAATTGCCTCATCAACCTGTGCATCTATTGTATCGCATTTCACGATCCGCATCCTGGTCATGGCGCGGCGCTATCAAGGGGCTTGAGTGAAACTGAATCACACTCTCGCGCGCTATAGACGTTCTTTTTTCAGATAGAGCCGGCAAATCGCATGAGGAGAGATACGAAACTTAGTCCCGTGATTTCGCAATCCTACACTGCCAGGCTTGCTTTCGCGGCAATCGAAATCGATCGCAATTGAACCTCGTAGTACTTCTTGTATGAAGTCGGCCAGATGGAAGGTCTCGTAGGCCTCGGCGTAAAGAAACCTCCCTTGCGTCTCTCAACTTCGCCTTTTACCAGCAGAAGTCGACGCAACTTGGCGCCAGCTGCAGCAATTAAGTCGTCATACGACCAGTAAGGCGCGGGACCACGTCCCTTGCGCGGACGCACAACTAATCGCCGCAATTTCTCGTCGGCGACAACTCTGAAACGGTCAGACTCGCCTTCTATAGTGTGACGGAAGCTGAGGCGTCCTTTGCCGTCCAGCCATCCATAGTGTTTGACCATATTCCGCATGACATATTCCGGACCCTTGGCCTCCTTGTGGAAAAGCGTGATCAAGCGCGTTTGATTGCTGAACCATTTCAACTCCCAGCCCGGGCCGTCAGGTATATCCATTGAGCCAGCATTCAAGCCGAGCATATCCTCGAGAAACATGCCGGCAGCGCCAGAACCTTGATAGCGCGACCCTTCAGGCAAGCTCAATTCACCATGATCAATGAGAGCGCGTATTAGGCGAAATAGTTGGTCTCTGTTGCGAGGAGGCTCGCTCGGCATCCCTATCATAGGAGCGTGTTGGTCATGTCCCTTATACGTTGCCAAGCAAGATCACAGTATTCGGAACTGACGTCCATTCCGATCCAATTTCGTCCAGCCAGTTCAGCTGCGATGGCTGATGTACCTGAACCGATGAAGGGATCGAGTATAACTTTGGCGTTGGTTGACTCGATACATTTCTGGGCAAGAGCCAAGGGAAACGGCGCAGGGTGAGGATTATTCATCTCCTGCTGAATTCGCCAAACATCGCCTTGCGCATTGGCTTTAGGCGCCAATTTGAATTGTGGCTTAGTGATCAAGTAAATGACTTCGTAAATCGGCAAGAAATAACCAGGATTGACGTTGATGCCTCCGTTGCGCTGCCAAACAAAAATCTGTCGAACCGGGAATCCATCGACAATGTCAGCGCGATTCTACAATAGGCCGCCTTGCACGCGCCACTTGTGATTATAAAAGATCGCTCCGTCTTCGCTCAAAACGCGCAGCATTGAACGCAAACAGTCGCGTTGCCATGCTACGTATTCGTCATGAGGCATCGCATCGTCATGACTTGCATAACCCTTTATTAATTCTGCTTGAGGCCATTTGCCGCCGCTTCCGTTCTTGAGACCGTTGCCGGTGCTATTCTTAATGTTATATGGCGGACTGGTGACCACAAGATCAACTGACTCCGATGGCATTTGTGCCATCAGCTTTATACAGTCACCTTGATGAATCTTTCCCAACCAAGAGTCTAAAGGAGACTGGGACAATGGAGAGGGACGTACGCGTGTTTCCATAGCAACACTCCTCTCAATTATTATACATCCGCCGCTACACGATTGCTAGAACATATATGACAATATCTCTTAGCCATATTTCCAAAAACAGACGAATTCCTTTTTCATCCCAACAGCTCTCTCGCCGCCGCCAAGCTCCGCGGCACACCCACCGAGACGGGATCCTCCGAGCCCTCGAATTCCAACGACAGCCAGCCATCATAGCCGGCCTCGCGCAGCACAGAAATAACCGCCGAAATGTCCACCAGCCCGTCGCCAATCACCGAACCGGTCAGCAATTGGCCCGTGGGATCGGCGAAGACGTGGCTCGGCTCGTTGTCACTTGCGTGGCGTATGTCTTTCAGATGCACCAGCACGGTCAAGTCCGCCAGCTCCCGCGCCGCAGCCACTGGATCCTGCCCAACCGGCAAGAAGTTGCCCGTGTCGAAATTCACCCGCAGCGCCGGCGAGCCGACATGCTCGATAATGTCCCGCACCTGGTCGCTGCGCCCGGCGAAACGCCCGTGATTCTCCAGCGCGAGTGTCACGCCACGCGATTCGGCATAAGCCGCGCCGGCCGACAAGCCTTCCAGGATCCACTCCATGCCTTGCTCCAGCGAAAGGCCTTCCCGAGCATTGCCGCTGAATACGCGCATCAGATCCACATCCAACTCGACAGCGATATCGACCCCGCGCTTTAGGTCCGCCAGTTCTTGCCGGCGGGCGCTCGCTTCCGGCTCGGTGAAATTATTGCTGATGGAATACACCGCGACTTCCAGCCCAGCAGCGGCAATCCGCGCCTTGACCTGCGGAATCTCGCGTTCGGCGTCCGTCCAGAAGATATCGAGCAGTTCCACGCCGGCCACATCCTGTGTCGCGGCGAAGTCGACGAATCCCATCAAATCGAGCTTGCCGGCACTCACCGCTAGAACACAGCTATACATACTCACGCTCAGCTTCATCGCATTACTCCCGCAGATTTATAAGCCGCTTCAATTACTCGCATCACCGCCAGGCCGTCTTCGCCATCAACCAGAGGCGGCTCACCGTTCTCGATGCATCTCAGAAAATGATCCGCCTGCGCCACGAAGCGATCCGGCTCGTCAAAACGCTGTTCCGTCCAGTCATCGTCGTCCGCCAACTTGTAGCGCAAGCCCGCCGCCGCATCGTAGTCGAGCACAGCCTGCCCTTCCGTGCCATAGATGCGCACGACAGCTTCTGAAACCGGCGTCACCCAGCTGCAGTTCAGCGTACCCAATACGCCGCCGCGACTCCGCAAGAGCAGGGACGCGCTGTCCTCCACTTCGATCGGCAGCGCGGACGACAGCTCTGCGCGCGCGCTCTCGATTTCCTCGCCGGTTAAGGCGCGGAAGATATCAATGCTGTGCACCAGCGTGTCAATCAAGATTCCGCCGCCGGCCATATCAGCCTCAGTGAACCAGGACTTGCCCGCCCGCGCAAAGCGGAAACCGAAGCGATTCTCGATTTGCGCCAGTTGGCCAAGCTTGCCGCTATGGATCAGCGCTTGCGCCGCTCTTAGAGGCGCATGAAAGCGGTGGCAGAAGGCGAATTGCAGCAGCTTGCCCCGCATCGTGGCGACGATCGCTTCTGTCTCGGCCAGGTTGCGCGCCGGCGGCTTCTCGCATAAGACGGCGATGCCACGCGCGCTCGCCGCTTCTACAGCGGGCAGATGAACCTTGGGCGGCGTGCAGATGCTGACGGCATCCGGCTGCAATGCGTCCAGCATGGCCGCGCCGTCGCTAAAGGCTTGGCCGCCAAATTCCGCGACTCTGGCCCGCGCCACCTCTTCCACAACATCGGCGATGCCGACGATTTCGCAGCGCTCGGCATGGGCGGTGTACGCTCGCAGATGCGCGCCGGCTATCCCGCCCCCGCCGATGACCGCGACCCTGATTCTGTTCATATATCTAGCCCTTGAGACCGGTCAGCGCGATACCGCGCACAAAGGTCTTCTGAGTAAAGAAGAATAGCACGATCGTCGGCAGCATCGCCAATGTCGAGGCCGCCATCATCAACTGCCATTGCGCACCGTACATATTCTGAAATAATTTCAAGCCCAGCGAAATGGTCCAGTCCTGCTGATTCTGCAGATAAATCAAGGGGCCGAGGAAGTCGCGGTAAGTCTGCACGAAGGTGAAAAGCGCCACTACCGCCAGCGCCGGGCGCATCAGCGGGATCATGACATGCCACAAAATGCCCAATTCGCTCGCGCCATCAATCCGCGCCGCGTCGCTGAGCTCCTGCGGGATGGTCAGCAAGAATTGCCTCAGGAGAAATACGTAGAGCGCGCTGCCGAAGAAATGCGGCACGACCAGCGGCAAGAATGTGCCCACCCAGCCGAGGTCGCGGAAGATCAAGTAGAGCGGAATCAGCGTCACCTGTGACGGCAGCATAATCGTGCTCAAGTAGATGAGAAAAATGATATTGCGGCCGGGCCACTGAATGCGCGCGAATCCATAGGCGATGAAGGTGCAGGAAAGCACTGTGCCCAGCACGGTCAATCCGGAGATGGCAATGGTATTCCACATATAACGCCAGAACGGGATGTAGGTGGTGGATTCGGCGAAATTGCGCCATTGCGGATTGGGCGGGAAGATGGGCGGCGGCTGCGCGAATATCTCCAGATCGGTCTTCAGCGCCGTCACAAGCAGCCAGTAGAGTGGGAAGATGTAGGCGACCGCCATGATGAAGACGATCGTATAGGCGATTGTCCTTTTGATACGGTCCTGAATAAGGCGGTTTTGTCGCCAATGAATCGCGGTCGTCACCTAATTCTCCGCGTGATAATAAACCCAGCCGGCTGTCTTGAACAAAATCGCCGTAGCGATGAGCACGATCATGAACAGGATCCAGGCTTGCGCGCTGGCATAGCCCATTTTGAATTGCTGAAACGCGGTCTGATAAAGATACATCGAATAGAACATGGCCGAATTGGCCACGCCGCCGGCCGCCCCATCACGCGTCGCCGTCATCACCCAGGCCTCGGTGAAATACTGGAAATAGCCGATGACGTTGACGATGATGGTATAGAAGATCACCGGGCTGATCATCGGCAGCGTTATCTTGAAGGTCTTCTGCAGCGCATTGGCGCCGTCCAATTCAGCGGATTCCAGCAGGTCAAAGGGGACATCTTGCAAGCCGGCGAGATAGATCAGTATGGTATTGCCGCCGAACCAGGCGCCCATGAATATCAGCGAGGGCTTGACCCACTTCGGGTCGGTCAGCCAGCCAACAGGCTGCAGGCCGATGAATCTGAGGAATTCGTTCAAGATGCCGAATTGCCCGTTGAAAATCCAGAGCCAGACGATGGTGGAGGCCACCACCGGCGTGATAGAAGGCACATAAAAGATGCTGCGGTATATCGACAAACCCTTGATCTTGGTATTCAGCAGCAGCGCCATCAGCATGTTGAAGACCAGGTGAATCGGCAGACCGATCAGCACCATATAGAGCGTATTCTGGATGCCGATTTTGAAGACGCGGTCTTCGAGCAGGAACCGGTAGTTGTTCAAGCCGATATAACGCGGCGGCTGCAAGATGTTGTAGCGGGTGAAGCTATATTGCAGCGACTGTAGGATGGGACCGATGTTGAACACGAAGAAGCCGATGATGGCCGGCGAGATGAAGAGCAAGCCGACAATCAGCGATCGCCTCTGCCGTTTGGTGAGTTTGAAGCGTCTCAACGAGATGGTCATTCGCATCTCAAGCGAAAATCACGAGTAGCCCGAATATGCCAGGTAGAGGCGACCTATCAGGTCGCTCGGAACGACATACGTTTGAAGGTGGGCGACCCAAGGGCCGCCCCTACAGATTGATGCGTTACGCTGCAACCTGCGCTACATCATCGCCATATCGAGTTCGCGCTGAACTTCTTCGGTCACGCGGTCCAGCGCTTCCTGCGCCGAGAGCTGCCCGGCTTTCACGGCTGTCTCCGCCTCGCCAAGACGCGAATTGTAGAAGTCGTTGACCGGTATCTTGGGCGGGCCGAAGGCGTTGGGACCATTCAACAAGTCCAGCGCCAGTTGGAAGCGATGATCGCTGACGAAGCGCTCTTCCGTGGCCGCCGCCACTTTCGGCGGAATATTCTGAATATTGAAGCAGAATTCACCCATGTGGTCGGGTTCGCTCAGCCAGCGAATGAACTCCCAGGCCGCGTCCGGATTCCTCACGCCTGTCGGAATGGTGAAAACGCTGCCACCGAAGGTCGTGGCGTTCGGCCGCCCGCCATCGGGATAAGGCGCCGCGATCATATCCATTTCGAGGTCTGGCGCAAACTTCTTCTGGAACTGGATGAACCACTCGCCGACCTGTTTGAAGCCTTCCTTGCCGACGAAGAAGGGATTCTGCGTACTGATATAATCGCCGAAGCCGCTGGTAAAGGCTGCCACCCGCTCCGGGCCCAGCCGCGACCAATAGCCGGACATCCATTCAAGCGCCGCCACAACCGCCGGGTCATTCGCCGTGATCGTCTGGCTGTCCTCATCATAGAAGCTGCCACCGAAGACGATGCCCCACCAACGCAAATTGGCCGGCAGCAAGCCCACACGATCAATATTGCCATTGTCGTCGACGATCTCGAAAGCCTGCGCAACTTCATCAAGCTCGTCAATGCTTGTCGGTGGCTCGCTGAAGCCCAACTCGTTCATAGCAGGCGGGGAGAAAGCCAGCACGCGCGCATTCGAGGTACACATCAAGCCCCAAAGCTCGCCGTTGTACCACCAGTTGTCCCAGAGCTGCGGGAAGTACTCAGAACCGTCAATGCCGGCCGCTTCCGCGTATGCCGTCAAGGGGGTTAAGGCGCCCTGCGAGGCAACCTGAACCAGCTGATCAAGCCACACTGCCGAGACTACATCCGGCGGGTTGCCGCCTGCGATCGCTGTCAAGACCTTCTCATACTGACCGAATACCGTCGTCATATTGACGAAACTATCCGAATGTTCCTCGTTGAATTGGTCGACCAATCCCTGCAGCACATCAAACTCGAAGCCGCTCCAGCCCGTCCAATAATTGAGGAATGCCTGCTCCTGCGCGTAGGTCAAGCCAGCCGGCATAGCGGAAAGACCCGCTGCCGTGCCCGCGGCCAAACTCGCCCGCAAAAAATCTCGCCTTGAAAGTCGTTTTTCACTCATGATGCTGTCCGCTCCCTTCAGATCCATTACTAATAAAGCGCATACATTTGTGAGCATCGCGCCAGACTTTAATAACTTTCACGATCTCTCCCGTTTCAAGAGACCGTAGGCTGCGAACAGCGACGCGCACCTCCGAGTATCGCCCGCTTTCCAATCTTTGTCAAAACGGCGCCACTCGTGTGACAATATCAGCATCATACCCCGCCAAACTATCGTGGAGGACCGAAGATGAACAGCCCATCCGGCAGCCGCGAAAGCACAATCCGCGACGAATTCATGAATATAACTCTGGTCTTGCTCTGCGTCGGCATGTGGTGCCTGATCCTCGCCGGCGACATCCTGCCCGGCAGCCTGCCCAACATCCTCATGTTCGACGCGGTCATCATGATCGCCGTCTGCGGACTCACCACGTACATTAAATCCCGCAGTTTCAATTTCGCCTGCTTCTTCCTGCTCTTCTGCATCGCTTTGCTGGCAACGCAAATCGCCATCGTCAGTGAAAGCGCGTCCGTACTCTTTCTCATTCCGGGCAGCCTGATCATTGCTGTCATCCTCCTGCCAATCCACTGGATGCTGCTTGCCCTGCTGATCGATTGCCTCCTGCTGCTTGCCTTCGCTGCGCCGGCCGACTTGCCGCTGATGTTCGCTCTGTCCGCCAGCCACCTGACCATAGTCGGCTTGCTGCGCCGCTACTTCGTCAACCAACTCAAGATCAGCCATAGTTTCCAGGATTACGCCGCCGAACAAATGAACGAAGCGCGTGAAAGCCGCGCCGAGCTGGTCTTGATGTCCAAGCAGCTGCAGGAATACCAGGAACGGCTGCGCGAGATCAACAAGAAGCTGGAGATCGCATTCGAGCAAGCGGAAGAGTCTCGGCAGGCGAAGGCGCGTTTCGCCGCCAACGTCAGCCACGAGCTGCGCACGCCCATCAACCTGATCATCGGCTTCAGCGAAGTGATGATCCTGGCGCCCGAAGTTTATGAAGAGCCATTGCCCGCTAGTTACCGCGCTGATATCCAAGCCGTCTACCGCAACGCTTCGCACCTGCAAAATCTCATCAACGATGTCCTCGATATTTCGCAGCTCGAAGCGCGTCACCTTGCCATCGTCAAAGAGAAAGCCGACCTGCGCGACTGCATTCAGGAGACGGCCAATATGGTAGCCGATCTCATCGCCAAGAAGGGTTTGAGCTTCCAGCTTGTTGTCCCGCCGGTCCTGCCCGCGCTCTGGTTCGACCCCGTTCGCATCCGCCAGATTCTGCTCAACCTGCTGGTAAACGCCGTGCGCTTTACCAGGCAGGGCGGCATCACCGTATCCATCGCCGTCGATGATGATGAGGTGATCACCAGCGTCAGCGACACCGGCATCGGCTTGACGGAAGAAGATATCCCGCAGGTGTTTGACGAGTTCTTTCAAGTCGGTGAGGTTGATGCGCACGGCGAACGAGGTTCGGGACTGGGCTTGACGCTGAGCCGTGAGCTGATCCGCCTCCACGGGGGCGTATTGACCGTCAGCAGCGCCGGTGTAGCGGGTCTCGGCAGCCGCTTCTCCTTTTCATTGCCAACGACCCGGCAGCTCGTCGCCCGGATGCCGACGCGCAATCAGTTGCCCAATCAAGCCACTGCGGAAAAACGTATCCTCATTGTCGACCCCGACGAAGCGGTGACTGCCTTCTTCTCCCGTTATCTCAAGTCGCGCGATGTCACCAGCTGCAACGATGAGGCGCAGGCTTTGCGCGTCCTCAGCCAAGCCGAGCCGGATATTGTCTTGCTGGCGCGGAATCACGATTATCCGCGCCTGCTGGAAAAGCTGAAGCAACATGATCGGCTAAATCTGATCACCTTGCCCATGCCCAGCGGACGCGCCGCCATCCGCCAGCGCGGCGTTTATGATTATCTGGTCAAGCCGGTCTCGCTCGAGATGCTCAAAAAAGCGCTAGCGCAATTCGGACCGACCCTGCAATCTGTCATGATCATTGACGACAACCGCGATATCGTCCGATTGTTCAGTCAGAGCCTGCGCAGCATCAATCCAGACTACCTGATCCGCTTCGCGTACAACGGCAAGGACGGCATCGCCAGGATGCGAGACGATCCGCCGGACCTGCTAATGCTTGATGTGCTCATGCCGGAGATGGATGGCTTCGAGGTGATCGAGGCGATGCAGGCCGAAAGCGCGCTCGCCGACATCCCTATCGTCCTCATTTCCGCCAAAGGCGCCAGCGAACCAATTACACCGGCTATACATGGCGCTGTTTCACTGGAGCGCCGGGACGGCTATTCGCCACTTGAACTGGTGACCTGTGTCCAGGCGCTGGTCGATTGCATCCGCCCGCCCGCCGATCTAAATTTGGCAATAGCGCGCCGCAGCCTCCCCACACCATTAGCAGCAGAACAGTAATCAGGAGCGCCAATGACTACCAAACTCGGCTTGGAAAACTTCCTTGAATCTCATGTCAATCTTGTCGCCGGCAAGCGTGTGGCTCTGCTCGCCTGCCCCAGCAGCATCGACCGCAACCTGCGCAGCAGCATCGACCTTCTGCATCAACACCCCGCCGTCAATCTGGCCGCCCTCTTCGGTCCCGAGCACGGCATCCGCGGCGACGTCCAAGCCGGCGCGAAAGTCTCCAGCGCCATCGACCCGCTGACCAAGCTGCCCGTCTACAGCCTCTACGGCAAGACGCATAAGCCCACGGCCGACATGCTGGCTGACATCGATATCATTATGATCGACCTGCAAGACGCCGGCGTCCGCTTCTACACCTTCGTCGCTACCATGTTTTATGTCATGCAAGCGGCGCGCGAAGCCAGCATCAAAGTCATCATTCTTGACCGCCCGGCGCCCATCAATGGAACGCGCATTGAAGGTCCAATGCTGGACCCGGCCTTTGCGTCCTTCGTCGGCCCCTCGCCCCTGCCCATCCGCTACGGCATGACCATCGGCGAGTTGTCGCGCCTGCTCAATCAAGATGCTGGCTGCGACCATACAGTGATTCCGTTGGAGGGTTGGTCTCGCGAGCGCTGGTATGACCAAACGGGCCTGCCCTTCATTCCGTCCTCACCGAACCTGCCGACCCTCGATAGCGTAGCCCTATACCCGGGCGCCTGCCTGGTCGAAGGCACGAATGTGTCTGAAGGACGAGGCACCACCCGTCCTTTCGAATACCTGGGCGCGCCCTGGATAAACGCCGAAGCGCTGACCGAGGCTCTTAATGCGCTTGACCTCGAAGGCGTACGCTTCCGCCCGGTCTATTTCATCCCCACCTTCAGCAAGCATCAAGGCAAACTTTGCGCCGGCGCGCATGTCTACGTTACCGACCGCGACCTGTTTCAGCCGGTCAGAACCATGCTGCATGTTCTGCAAACGCTGAAAAGGTCTTATAGCGACCATTTTGCCTGGCGCTCGCCCTGGATCCCTGGCAAGCATCGACCGATCGACTTGCTCTGGGGCAGCGACAGCCTGCGGCGGCATCTGGACGCGGACCGCCCGGTTGAGGAAGTCATGTCAAGCAGGCAGGCGGACTTGCAGGAATTCGACCAGTGGCGTGCCAACTATCTCCTATATCCCGAATCGTGAACGCCTGCGCGGTATACGATTCTTGAGCGCCAACCTCTTTCAGTGAGTCCCCCTCCACGAAGCATCGTGCAGGGGCCGAGGGTTGATTGGAAAGGGATAATTGTGAGTTTATCACTTCGGCAATCTACGTGCTTAATGTCTCAAAAATGTGGTATATTGTTGGTAGGTCAATTTGCAATTCGGGGGTGCTGTCTTAGCAGAATGAATTCGTTACGGACGACCAAAGCATACAGTGGGGGAGGTAACGTTATGAGCATTAGTGCCAGATACGTTGCATTCATAACATTGGGTGCCATATTTTTCGCCGTCTTGTGTGCTCAAAAAGGGCATTCGGCACAAGACATCCTCGCATATTTCACATTTGTATTTGTAGTGATGTACTCGGTACATCGGCGGTAAATGCAGTTTACCTTCCATCAAGTCATCACTTTTATCGCAGTCACTGGCGGCACAATATCCTTATATACTGGAATCGCAGGCAGCGACATATTGCTGTTTTTCTGTGGGGCCGCAATTGTTATTGCCGCCACCGTGCCAAATCGAAAGGTGGATATCGGTTTTGATCTGAAGGGCTTCAAGTTTAGAATGAGATTGGTCCCTGAGACTATAGCTGAACCACCCATTCATGACAACCAACTAGGTAAACCGGAGAAGACACAAGATCAGCTACCGGTTGGCGAAGACCAGTAATCCCGTCCAAGTCATGGCACTTTTAGACACTATCCCTTAAAAGTCACGTCACCCACGCACTCAGCACAGCCAGAAACTCATCGCGCGTCGGCGGCTTTTTCAGGTATCCATCCGCGCCCAGCGACAGCGCCAGCTCCTGCATCTCCAGCACCGAGCAAATCAGTACGGGAATATCCGCCGTCGCCGGATGATTCTTGCAACTCTGGAGTATCTGCCAGCCGTCTTTGCCCGGCAGCATCACGTCCAGAATGATGCAGAGCAGCGGCGTCCCTTGCGCGATCCGCAGCGCCTCGCCTTCTTCTTGCGCCGAAAGCAGCTCAAATGGCAAGTTCGCCAGGTAGCGTTTGAACAAGCCGACGGTATCCGGATTGTCGTCCACGATCAAAATCGTGTGGGCTAGCTGTCTGAACGTCAGAGTCAGCTGGACCGGCGCCGTGACGCAGTCCAGCCGCGCGTTCAAACTCTTCAGCAGAGCTTGAGCAGTTTCATCGTTTTGCAGCCGCTCGCAACTTGCCGCCATGTCATCCACGCCGAAGAAGCCGATCGTCGTCTCGCCCTCGTTATCACTCAACCCAATCCTGATACGGCCGCCAGAGCGCATGTCGCCCATCAGCGCAGTCAAAAGCAGTATCACAAGTTGCCGGAAAACGGGCTGAGTAACGCTCAAGCGAATCATCTCATCGGCCTCATCGAGAAAGACTTCGATGCCGCGCCGTTCCGCGATCACCCGCATGGAGCGAATCGCCGCTGCTACTTCGGTTCCCGCATCAAAGCTCGCATGGCTCTTGTCGATGCTCAGATAATCCAGCTCATCAGCCAGCGAGAGCGTCGCTGCCTCGCCCGTACCGGCAAAGTGCTCATCCCAGATGACTTGGCTGACGGTTTGTATCGCCCGTTGATGCTCGCGATAATATTGCCTCTCGCTCAAGGCAAGCAGGTTCAAGACGTCATTGGTGCCCTGCTCCTCGACATAGCGCAGCAGAAGAATGTTGTAGAGCCGGTTGTGCCGCGAAGTTGGGCTCGCCTTGGACTCACGCTGCAGTCCGTCGATAGCGTTCCGCATGACGCCGTGAACGACATGCATGCGCTCTTTGCCGCTATGCCCTTGCGCCAGTCGCTGCGCCACCGGATTCTCGACCAACTTCAAGTAATCGTAGAGGTTGCTCAGCAGGTCGCGGATATGTTCTTCGAATTCGCCGCTATAGGTCGTCATCAGCGCGCCATTGACTGCGATGGCAGAAACTTGGCAGTTAAACGCCAGTCCCGCCGGGCTAGAGTTTAAACAGGTGGAAAAGACTATATCAAAGCTTAACACGCATTTTCAACAAGCGACCGTCGCGGCAGTTCTGCGACGACATCCAATCGCGATCCACGCACTCTATCCACCTTGCGCTATTATCATTGGAGGAGGGAGGCGCCGATTGACACGATGAAGTTTCACAAGTTCGTTCGCTCTCTTGTTATGAATCGAGGTGAAAAATGCTCCGCTCACACAAATTAATCGCGCTTCTTGTCATTTTGGTCCTGCTTCTGGGCGCCGTCGTAAGCGCGCAGGATGAAGGTTTGAAATTGACCGGCTGGCCCTACGAAGTTGATGTCGTCACCGAAAACCTGGGCCGTTTCACCGATCAATCCGGCCATGGCGCAGTCTTCCTGCCTTTCCCCAGCAACGAATATCACGACAAGATGGTCGCCAGCTTCGTCGCCGGCACCGAATTCGATGTCGCGTACGTCCGCGACAGCTATCTGGCGGAATGGGCTTCGGCCGGCTGGATCCTGCCGATAACCGGTTTGCCCAACTCCGAAGAACTGCTGGCTGATCTGCCTGCCGGCATCATCGAGCAGATGTCCTACAATGGCGAGGTCTATGGCTTGCCCTACTACTCGGGCTTGGAAACCATGGCCTACAACGCAGCGCATTTGGAGGCCGCTGGTTTGATGGATCCGCCGGCTACCTGGGACGAAATGCTGGAACAAGCGCAGGCGATCAAAGACGCAGGCATTGTCGACTATCCCATCTTGATGCAGTTGCGCAGCGGCGAGAACTACCTGCTGCGCCAGTGGGAGACGCTTACCGCCTCTCGCGGCGGCCGGCTCTTTGATGACAATCTCAACCCGGTCTTCCAGGAAGATGGCAGCCCGGCGAGCCAGGCTTTGGAATGGCTGAGAGACGGGCTCGACGCCGGTTTGATTGATCCGGCTTCGATCACCGACGATGACGGAACCCTGCTGATGGCGGCCGGCGCCACGTCATTCATGACCACCACAGACTATACGTTGAAGGCCATGAATGATCCCGAACAATCCAACGTCGCCGGCGACATCATGAACGCCCTTGTGCCCGGCGCCAACGAAGTCACGAGCGGCACCTGGGGCTACGTCCGCTTGTATTCGATAACCAACAACGCTGAAGACAAGGACGCCGCCTGGCAACTTGTGCAATTCCTCGGCGGCAAGGACGCTACCGGCGAATACTTTGTGCCCAAACGCTGGGCGCTGGAATTCGGCTTGGGCTTCTCGCAGGCGCCGCTCTACGAAGATGATGAGGTTCGCAACTCCATTTCCGGCTGGATCGATCCTGATCTGCTCAACGAGCAAGCCGAATACGCCATTTCACGGCCCTACCGCTTCGTGCCGTTCTTCTCCGATTGGGAGATCGACAGTTGGGGTCCGTTGCAAGCGGCCATTCTCGGCGATGCCGATGTCGGCGATGTCCTCAACGAGCTGGCTGAAGAATGGAACGACCTGAAAGAAGAGTGGGACTACTAGTCACACGTCCGGACTTGCTGCAACAACTATATCTGGGGGCGGCCCGGTCGGTCGCCCCAACAACCCAGTCCAAAAAGGTGAATATGTAGGGGTCAGCCACCGGCTGACCCGCCTTCAACAAGGACACCGCCGTGCAGTCCCGACCCGCCAACACGCGCAAAGAAATGTCACAAGGCATGATGGCGCTGCTCTTCAGCGCGCCCGCTGTGCTGATCATTGCCGCCACCATCCTGGTGCCCTTCCTCATGGCCGTATTCCTTAGCTTGCATAGTTGGAATCTGAAGCGGCCGGGGCGCGAGCGCTTCATCGGCCTGGAAAATTACATCGATTGGCTCACGGACAGCGATTTCTGGGAGCCGCTGCGCACCACCTTCACCTTCGCCATATTGGCGGTCGTCGTAATTGTCGTCATCGCCCTGCTAATCTCCCTGCTGCTCAACGAGAAGTTCAAAGGGCGCGGCGTCTTGCGGGCCCTGCTGCTCGTGCCTTGGGCGATTCCCTCGGTGGTCAACGCCCTGCTTTGGAAGTGGCTGCTTGATCCAAGCTACGGTCTGATCAACGCCGTTTTGATTGAAACGGGCTTGATCACAGTCTATCAAGCCTGGCTGAGTGAAATGCCCAGCGTCATGATCTGGCTCGTCATCGCCTATTCCTGGATCCACATTCCACTCGCCACATTGCTGCTGCTTTCCGGTTTGCAGACCATCCCGGACGATATCTACGAATCCGCTATCGTCGACGGCGCCAGCATCTGGCAGCGCTTTCTCTTCATCACCCTGCCCATGCTGCGCCCCATGATGTCCATCGTCATCATCTTTGAGATGATCTTCGCGTTGAAAGTCTTCGATATTATCTTTGTGCTCACAGCCGGCGGACCCGCCAACGCCACCAATGTGCTCGGCTGGCAGATTTACACCGAGACCTTCCGCAAGCTCGATTTCGGCGCGGGCAGTTCGATCGCCATGCTGCTGGGTGGGATCACCCTGGCGCTTGCCATATTGTTCTACGTCTTCCTTGACAAGGGAGCGGAACAGTCATGATGTGGCGCGCGCGCATCCGCCTAATTATCATCTATGTCGCCGCGGCTATTCTGCTGGTTGGCACGGTCGGTCCCTTCCTCTGGCTGGTCAGCTCCAGCTTCCAATACGAACGTCAACTGCTGAACATACCGCCGCAGTGGCTGCCCAACCCCATCGTGCTTGATAGTTACCGCGAAATATTCGAGGGCGCCGTCCTGGGCGAAGCATCGGGCGTACCCTACCAATCACGGATCTTCCTGCGCTCCTTCGCCAATAGCTTCTTCGTCGCCGGCAGCGTGGCCGCGATCGCTGTACTTGTCGGCGCTTATGCCGCTTATCCATTGGCGCGCCTGCAATTCCGCGGACGCAGCGTCCTGCTCTTCGGCATCCTGGCCAGCCGACTGATACCGGCGCTGTCCCTCGCCATCCCCATTGTCCTGGTCGCCAAAGAGATCGGCATGAGCGACAAGATCATCTCACTCGTATTTATCAATCTGTCATTCATCTTGCCCTATGTCATCTGGCTGTTGCAATCTTATTTCAAGAGCATACCCGTGGAGCTGGAAGACGCCGGGCGCATTGATGGCTGCAGCCGCCTGCAGGTCGTGCACAAGATCATCTTGCCGCTTTCCCTGCCCGGATTGACCTCGGCCGGCATCCTGGCATTCCTGCTGACCTGGGGCGAGTTTCTCTTCGCGCTGCTACTCTCAGAATCGCCCGCTTCGTATACCAGCACCGTGGTCGTCTCTCTCTTCGCCACTGATGTCGATGTCAGCTTCGTCAGCATCATCACGGCCGGCGTCGTCTCGGTCATCCCGCCCATCTGCTTCGCCCTCATCTTCCAGCGCTTTATCATCAGCGGTCTGCTCTCCGGCTCGCTGAAGGGCTGACTCTGTGCCCTCTGAGTTCTCTTTCTTAATGAATTTGCTAATTTGCGTCTACAATCACGTCGAGATTTGAAGGGGCGACTTATCAAGTCGCCCTAAAACGCATCCTGTCACTATGACGGGCGACCAGGTTGGTCGCCCCTACATATTCTCACCATTTGGAGTTCGCTGTTTTGTGTGAGCCAAGTGGTGACTTGCGAGCGGCTGTGGTTAAATGAAACTCGAAAATCGCCATATCAGAGCGAGGCGCAACCATGCCATTCAAGATCAAGAAACGCGGCAAACTGACCTACTACTACGAAGGCGATGACCCCGTCCTGTCCAACATGGTGGTCGAAACCCTGCCCGATGGCGACCTGCGCATCTGCCTCTCCGGCTTGACCGGCGGCTACTCGGCGACAAGCGTCCTCCAGCTTGACTCGGTCGCTTTCATGGAACCCGAAATCGAAATCCCGCTCGTCTTCCAATGCTGGGAAAAATGGCTGCAAGATGCCGACATCTGCGATTCCATCGCCGATATCGACTTCATCGAGATACATGCCTTCGCTACCCAGCCCAAATCGCCTAATCCCCAGCTTGATCCGGCCGGTTATCAGGCCGAATGCGAACGGCTTCGCAGCGCCTAAGCCAAAGCCTATCGCAACTTCTTCAAGCAGAACTGCCCAAATAATGGTGTTCCGGCCCGCTTCACTGTGCACGTAGTCGATGTGCCCGACCAAGCAGCCAGTTATGAATTCTATGCCACCGCGCTGTTTCAACGAGGCTTGCAGGCGTAACCGCAACCAGCAATATCGGCCGTCTTCGCTGTAGCATGCGCAAGTCCCTCCTCAGCTGATCAACCGCTCGGATGAGAAAGATTAAGCAACGTTAAGCAAGCGCTGAGAATCTGCTGAGCTTTCTCGTTTAATTATGCTTTTCTGTCATAGGATGAAGTTATAGAAAAATGAGATAATACGAGGAAGACATGAACGCGGAAAAGTCCCTGTCACTACTATTGACCCTGGTCCTGGCGCTCGGTTTCTCGGCGGCAGGCACGGTGTTCGCCACCGACTACACAGTAAACGCCACTTCAGAATGTACTCTCGCCGATGCCATCAGCGCGGCCAACTCGGATCAAGCCGTCGGTAACAGCGCCATGCAAGGCGGAGGCATCTTCAGTCAAGACGGCAACCTGACGCTGAGCCATGACACCCTCACAGCTACGCGCAGCTTAACAACCGCATAGCACACCGGCGATTCCGGATCTTTTCGGACAAAAAATATTTCCCTTTACGGAAAAACTCCAACAAAAAACATTTTGTCTGATAAAGCGCTAGAATGATTCACCACCGCGCCACTCTCTGTCCTCGTTGCACTCAGTAAACTTGCCGCGGTCGGTGGTAAAATGAAGCGACTGCGCAACCTTCGGCAGGAGACCCGCTTATGCCACTCGACATCCTCACCATCGGCGAAGCGCTGGTCGAAGTCATGCGAACCGATATCGACCAGCCACTCAACCAGCCCGGTCCCTTCAGCGGACCCTACCCCAGCGGCGCGCCCTTCATCTTCGCTGTGCAAGCTGCCCGCCTCGGCATGAAGACCGGCGCCATCGGATCAGTCGGTGAAGACGCCTTCGGCGATTGCCTGCTGAACCAACTGAAGGTGGATGGCGTAGTGACAAGTGGCGTCCGCCGACTGCCCAACCAGACGACCGGCGTCGCCTTTGTTTCGTATCTAGGCGATGGCTCGCGTAGTTTCGTGTTCAGCTTGGGCGCCGGCGGCCAACTCACGTTCGACATGCTGCTGCCTGAGCTTTTCGACGGTTTGCGCTGCTTCCATGTCATGGGTTCGACGCTCTCCATGAGCGATGAGGCGCTTAGTGTCTGCCGCGAGGCGCTGCGGATGGCGGTTGCCGCCGGCGCGCTGATCAGCTTCGATCCGAATTTGCGGCCCGAGCTGCTGCCACCAGAAGAAGCACAACAAAGTTTCGCCGAATTCATGAAGTTCGCTGCCATTCTGCTGCCAACTGCCGCCGAATTGCTGCAACTTACTGCCGCCGAAAGCGTCGACCAAGCGGTTGCCATGCTGCTCGAAGAGCGACCTGAGCGGATCATAGTCGTTACGCGCGGCGCGGATGGCTGCACGGTCTTCAGCGCGGACGAACAAGCAGATGTGCCGGGCTACGCCGTAGACGAGGTCGACCCGACCGGCGCCGGCGACTGCTTTGACGCCGGTTTCCTCAGCGAATTGCTCTCGGGCAAGTCCGCTGTCGAAGCGGCTCAACTGGCGAATGCCTGTGGCGCGCTGGCTGTTACCGCCAAGGGTCCCATGGCCGGAGCCAGGTCTCGCGCCGAAGTCGAGCGCTTCATGCAGTCTCAGCGATGATCTTGAAACAGGTTGCGCGTCTGAATGGTGCTTTCGATGCGCCAGTTCAGCAGCGCATCCAAGAGCTCCCGCTTGACCTCGTCCAGCTCAGGCGCGTCCCACAGGTTGACTTCCTCGCCCGGATCCGCCCCCAAGTCGAAGAGCTGGCCGTAATCCTCGCCGAAAAAGTGGACCAGCTTATAGCGCTCGCCCCGGACCATGGTCATATAGGGACCTTCATAAACGCCGTCAGTCGGATGCTCGGCGAAGACCAGATCGCGCCCGCTCCAAGGCTCGCCATGCAGCGCCGGCAGCAGCGACTGCGCTTGCATGCTCTCAGCCGGCTCGACGCCCGCCAGTTCGAGTATCGTGCGGCCGATATCCATCCACTGGCATAGCTCGCCGAAGCGTTGCCCGGCAGGGAAGCGCCCGGGCGCCCAGAAGACGGTCGGCACGCGGGTGATGATGTCGTACATGGTCCACTTCTGGATATGGCCGTGGTCGCCCAGGCAGTCGCCGTGGTCGCTGGTGAAGATGACGATGCTGTTTTCCAGGGCGCCCCGCTCTTCCAGCGCGTCCATGATGCCGCCGACCTGCTTGTCGATCATGCTGACATTGGCGGCGTAGTAAGCGCGTAGACGCTGCAACTGCAGGCGTGACGGCTCGTGCAGATGCACGACGGAGTCGTGATCGACCTCGGTGTTGTGCTGGCGCAACTGCTGAAATGCGGGCGGCTGGCCGTCGAGGTCGGCTTGCGTAACCTCGGGCAGGGGCAGCTCGCTATCGATGTATTCGGCGGCGGCATCGGGTGTGGGATCATAGGGCGGATGCGGACCGGGGAAGCCGATTTGCAAGAAGAGCGGCTGCTGTTGTGGGCGGTTGCGCAGCCAGCTACACGCCAAGCCTCCGACAAAGTTGTCGGAATGCGTCTCGGGCGGCAGGTCCCAGCTGAAAACGCCCATCCGCTCTTGGTAGTCTTCCCGCTGACGGTAGAGCACACGCTGCTGCTTGACCAAGCCGCGGGCAGCCAGGGCCTTGTCCCATTGGTCCATGTAATCCCGCCCTTCGAGGAAGCGGTCTTTATTCTCCACAACGTAGCGCTCGTGGAAGCCCATCGGCGTCTCAAAGGGCTGCGTGTGCATCTTGCCGATGTTGACGCAGTGGTAGCCGGAAGCCGCCAGGTCCTCGACCCAGGAATGACGCCAGCGGTCGGCGTTGCGCATGATGCCGGTGACGTGCGGGTAGTAGCCGGTGAAGAGGCTGGCGCGGGCGGGGGCGCAGGATGGCGCGGTGATGTGGCAGTTGTCGAAGCTGACGCCTTCGTTGACCAGCCGGTCGAGGTTGGGTGTGTCCATGTAGGGGAAGCCGAGCGCGTTGATGGTGTCGTAGCGCTGCTGGTCGGTGATGATGAGGATGATATTGGGCTGGGTCATGGCGCGGCTCCTGGGCGTAGGGATAAGCCACCGAGTACAGCGAGTCAAGGGAGTACACAGAGGGATTTAACCACAAAGACACAAAGGCACAAAGGGCGCGAAATGTGATAATGGCAGCTCTCACTGTGGCGGCAGGCGAAGTGTGAGAGCATGAGTGACTTCAGAACTGTCGCTGGAAAGACTGTAGCGGAGACGGGCTTCGGATAGGTGACTTAATGTACACGCAGCGATATTGACCGGCTTCGCGGTGACTACGATCCGATAACTCTCGAAGAACATCTCGATAGCTCAATTGTGGATGTGACATGGGGGGAGGCCGTCTTTCTTGGCCCGCGCTAGTCCTGATCGTCAGCCATACTTCGGATTGTCCACCACAGCCGGCTCGCCATCGCGCAGCACGACCAACTTGCGGAAGCCGTCGCGCTCGATCGTGCCGTAATCGTGACCCGCGAGCGCTTCCCACACGCTAAAGAAGACAAAGTCATCCGAGCCGATGTTGACGGTGCGGTGCGCCCAGAATGGCGGCACGTAAGCGGCGCTGCCGGCGATCATCTCGAGTTCGTTGGTGGCGCCGTCGGCAGTCTGCAAGAGCAGCATACCCCGCCCGGACAGACCGAAGTAGACCTCGCCTTGTTCGAGCCGAGCGTGGTAGTGGCCCTTGGTCATGTGGAACTCGCCGCCGATAGTTCCGGGCAGGATGCGCGTCGTGCCATGCGGGATCTGGCCCTCTTCAATGGGCAATTCGACCGTGTGCAAGTCGTAGATGAGGCGGTCGCCTTCGTGCTCAAGGATGCGGGCTGCTTCATCGAGGTCGGCGTACATCCCCGCCATGTCGCTCAGTCGGCGCTGATCGATGCTGCGGCGCGGTGTGAAGACGCCGGACTGGAAATCTACTTCGGTGACAAATGGTTGAATTAGATTCATGTAGTTTTTCTCCCGAGATGCTTTGGACTTTTTTCTAACCACAGAGGACATAGAGGACACAGAGATTAGCTGCTGATACGGAACGCAGCGGCGGCGGCGCTCAGTTTGTTGAAGGTGGATTCGTCAAGTTCAAGCTGGAAAATTTCGGCGATGACATTCGTCCAGCCGTGCAAGAAATACATCCAGCCATCTTCGACCCTCAAGTTGCGCTCTTCCGACTGCGCCTGCGCTTGCCGCATGAAGTCGCGCTGGCCGCGGTAGTTCAACTCCCAGACCAAGCCAGCTTGCGGAAAACGAGCTGCGGACGTCAGGGGTGAGCCGGGCTTGTCCTTGCCCAAGCCGGTGGCGTTGATGACCAGCGAGCCGGGCGGCAAGTCGCGCAGCAGGCCATCGTTGTCGCTAGCGCTGCCGCTGAGATGGTAATCGAACTGGATAGGCGAATCCAGTCGCTGGTTAATCCGTCGGATCGAGTCCAGGCGCTCGGGCAAGACATCCGCCAGCAGCAAGCAGCGCGGGAAACCTTTATCGGCCGCCGCTTGCGCCATACAAACGCTGATGGCGACGGCAGCGCCGCCCGCGCCCAGGCAGAGCAGATCGCGCTCAGCCGTGATCCAGTGATCGGGCGGTACAAAGTGATATAGCGCGAGGGCAGATGATAGCGGGTCTTTGGCGAAGCCAAGCAGCTTGCCCCGCCGCTTGACGATACAGGAGACTTCATCGCAGATGGTGGCGTAATAATCGAGTTCGTCAAGCATGTCGCGACAAGCATGCAGAAAGTCAATCTTGTGCGCCGTTATCAGCGCGCCCTTCACAGTGGGATCGTCTATGATGCTCCGCAGGACGCGGCGATACGACTGCGCCGGCGCTCGCAGAGGCAGGTCAACACCGACGATATCGCAGTTGATGCCGAGTATGTCCGACCATTTTGGGAAGATCTTCATGATGGACGAGCCGCCGGTGGAGACGCCGATGAAGACCATCTTGGAAAGCGGCGGGTTCGCCATCAGAGCAGATTCAGAGCGCCGCGATGTCGTCATAGACCGGCTCTAGCGCGTCATAGAGGCGGTTGAAAACGGGCATCATTCGCTCGTACATGGCCTGCGCCGATGGGTCGGGCAGGACGGTAGTGGCGACCGCGTTCATCTGGTGGCTCATGTCGAAGCCGGGATATAGTCCCACGCCGACGCCGCCGACGAGCGCCGCGCCCATCGAGGTCGCTTCTTCGAGGATGGCCAGCCGCTGGACGGGCATGCCATAAATGTCCGCCATGATCTGATTCCAGACGCGTCCGCCGGCGCCGCCGCCAATGAGCCGCATGGCGTCGATTTCAGTGCCTTGCGCGCGGAAGGCATCGAGGATGACGCGCAGATTCATCGTCACGCCTTCGAGCACGGCGCGGTACATGTGGGCGCGGCTGTGGCGGATGGTCAAGCCGATGAAGGCGCCACGGGCGTGGGGATTCCAGCGTGGGCTGCGCTCGCCCAGCAGGTAAGGCAGGAAGAAGAGACCGTCTGCGCCCGCCGCTACTTGGGCGATTTCCAGATTGATGAGTTCGTAGGGGCTGATGCCGAGGCGTTCAGCAGTTTCTTTCTCGAAAAGCGAAAGCTGATCGCGGGTCCACTGATAGGAAGCGCCGGCCGCCTGCATGGTGCCGGTGGGCATGAACATATCGGGGATGACGTGGCCGAAGGTGAAAGTGCGGTAGGCCGGATCGTAGATAGGTTCGGGTGTGGACAGGGCGATCCAAGACGATGAGCCGACATAATTGTAGGCTGAGCCGGCTTCGATCACGCCAGCGCCGGCCGCGGCACAAGCGCCATCACCGCCGCCGATGACGACAGGTGTGCCCGCAGCGACGCCGACTTCCTCAGCGACAGCTGCTTGAACTTCGCCGACCACATCGGTAGAGAGGCGCAGATGCGGCAATTTCTCCGCCGGCAGGTCAACCGCATCGAGTATCGCGCCGGACCAGTCGCCGGAATCCAAGTCATAGAGGTTCATGCTGGAGGCATCGGAGGGGTCGGTGACGAAGGCGCCGGTCAAGCGGGCGACGATGCAATCCTTGGCATGAACGAACTTGTAGGTATCGCGGTAGATTTCGGGCTGATTATCGCGGAACCAAAGGATCTTCGCCAGCGAATACGATGCGCTTAGACGGTGCCCGGTGATTTGGTAAACGTCTTCGAAGGCGAGGCGCTCGCTGATCCAGCGCTCTTGATCGAGGGCGCGCTGATCGGCCCAGATGATGGCATTGCGCAAAGGGCGGGCGTCACGGTCGAGCGGCACCGCTCCCATCATCTGGCCGCTGAAGGTGATGCAGGCGATATCGTCTTTGAGGACGCCGGTCTCGCTGATCAGGCGGCGGGTCGAGTGACAGACCGCTTGCCACCAATCGTTCGGATTCTGCTCGGCCCAGCCAGTATGGGCATATTCGGTGCCGTAAGCGTGGAAGGCGGCGCCGACGAGCGCGCCCTCGCGGTCGTAGAGCGTGGCTTTGTTGCCGGTGGTGCCGAGGTCGTGCGCGATTACGTATTTAGCCATCAGATGCTGGTCCCGCATTGCATCGCAAGTTGAGCAAGCATACAGAATACATAAGATGTTTACAAGCAATCTATTAGATTGCGTGAATTCACGTTAAAATGCGTGAACGCCTTCGCGAGATTCAGCGATCGTACTCGCCTGAACGCATTGGCGTAATTCCGTATCCAATATCAATGGAGTGTAACAATGCGTAAACTTTCTCTCTTTGTTTTGCTAGTAGTGTTGACAATCGCGATAGCCGCGCCGGTCAGCGCCCAGGATTTCTCCGGGCAGACCGTCGTGGTGGTCACACAGACGGGTTCCGCCATTGGAGGTCCTGTGCTTGAAAAGGGTCCCATCTGGGAAGAGGCGACCGGCGGCAATATCGAATTGCAGACCTTCGCCTTCGGTGAATTGTTCGAGAAAATCGTCACCGCGCTTTCGACAGGCTCGGGCGATTATGACGTCTTGATTTACGCCGCCGACTGGGCGGGCGATATCATGGCGCCGGGCTATGTGATGGCGATCCCGCAGGAGACGCTGGACGCTATCGAATCCGATGATGTTATCCCGCTTTATGCCGACCGCATCACGACCTGGGCCGGCGTGCCTTATGCCCTGCCCTACGATGGTGATGCCCACATGCTGTACTACCGCAAGGACCTGGTCGACAACGAAATGTACGCCGCGGACTTCGAGGCGGAATACGGTTATGCCTTGGGCGAGCCGACCACCTGGACGCAGTATCGCGATATCGCTGAGTTCTTCAACGGCATGGAAGTCGATACCGCCGGTTCCATGGCGCCGATCTATGGCGCTCTGGAAGCGCAGCGCCGCAACGCGCAGTCTTACTGGGTTTACCTGTCACGCGCTTCGGGCTATGGCAAGGCGCCGGGCAATCCCTGCTTCTTCTTCAGCTGTGACGATATGACGCCTCAGGTCAACAACCCGGGATGGGTCCGCGCGCTTGAGGAATACATTGATATTCGCAACGTCGGCGATCCGGAAATGATCAATTACGATGTGGCTGATACGCGCACGCTGATGGCGACTGGCACTGCCGTGCTGAACCTCGACTGGGGCGATGTCGGCACGATCTCGGTCGACGAGAACGTATCGCTGGTCAAGGGCGCTGTCGGTTTTGGCGTGTTGCCCGGCGGTGATTCCTACTGGGATTACGAAGCGGGTGAATGGGTGATGGAAGAGAATACAGCGCCCTTTATCGCCTTCGGTGGCTGGATCATCTCGATCGCGACTGATAGCGATGTGACCGAGGCGGCGCTCGACTTCGCTTCCTTCCTGGCGAGCAAGGATGTGGTGAACGAATTGGCGGTTACCGGCGGCACCGGCATCAATCCCAGCCGCTTCAGCCAATTGGCGGATACCGCGCCCTGGGTAGCAGCCGGCTTCGATGAAGAAAGCGCTGCCGACTATCTGGACGCGATACAAAACACCATCAACCATCCTAACGCCGTGCTCGATATTCGCATCACCGGTTCGGCGGAATATCTGTCGACGCTGGATGCCGAGATCGCGCGGGCGCTGGCTGGCGAGATCAGCGCGCAAGAGGCGCTGAATAACGTCGCCGGGCTGTGGAATGACATCACCGACCGTCTGGGGCGTGACGCGCAACTGGAGCAGTACAAGGCGGCTGTCGGCTATATGGGCGATATGTAGCTGGCAGAAACGCCAGATTGAGCAGTAAGAGGGCGACCCAATGGGTCGCCCCTACATATCACGCGCTTTTGTAGGGGTCAGCCAGTGGCTGACCCGTTTTCTCTATTTCTTCGGTAAACTTGGTTTACACCTCGACGACCTCGACAGGAGATAATTGAGGAACCCCATGACCGCGGCCGGTGGCAGCATGAGCACAGTGCGCGAAGACAGAATCATGAAGCGGGTCTTTCTCAGTCCCGCTGTGATTATTCTGCTCGCCCTGTCGATATTCCCGCTGCTCTGGTCGCTCGGCATCAGCTTCACCGATATGCAGCGGGGTGGCTCGACGATTGCGCGGCAAGCGGCTTCCGAAGGCATCACAGAGGGCGTCGGCTTCCTCGGCCTGGGCTTCGAGCTGACGGGCCGCAATTATCAGCGTCTGACGGTCGATGGCCGCCTGCACAGCACCGTCCGCAATACCATGATCTACGTCTTCGCCGGCGTGACGATCCAATATGTGATCGGCTTGGGCTTGGCGACGGTCTTGAATCAACCTTTCCGCGGTCGCAATCTCGTTCGGGTGATCTTCTTGATGCCGATGATGGTGACGCCGGTCGCGGCGGCTTACACCGGGCGAATGTTCTTCGATTCCAACGCGCTGCGGTCGCCACTGGCGCATTTCCTGCGTGAGTTCTCAAAAGCGCTGCGGCTTGAGCAGAATATCACCGTGCCTTGGTTCACCGACACTAACTGGGCGCCGATAGCGATACTGATCATCGACGCCTGGCAGTGGATCCCCTTTATGACGCTGATACTGCTGGCGGCCATGCAGGCGATCCCCGATGACATCTATGAGGCGGCGCGCGTCGACGGCGCCAACGCGCTGCAAATATTCTGGCGCATCACCTTGCCGATTCTGCTGCCGATCTCGATGACGGTGATACTGATTCGCGGTCTGGAGATCTTCAAGATTATCGACGTGGTTGTGGTGACGACAGGCGGCGGACCCGGTTCCGCCACCGAGTCCTTGACGCTCTACATATTCGAGCAGGCGCTGAGCAACGGCAATTATGGCTATGCCAGCGCGATCGCTTATGTATTGCTGATACTGGTCATAATTTTTGCCACGATATTTCTGGCGCTGGGGCGGCGCTGGATCCGCGGCTCAGACGGCCAAGGCGAGTGACAGCGATGAAGAAACGCACGGGATTTCTGCGCCGCTCAAGCAGGCGCCCTCTTTGGCAATCCGCCATTCTTTACGGCATTGTCATCTTCTGGTGCTTTATCGTGCTCTTCCCCTTCTACTGGCTGGCGACTACTTCGGTAAAGCGCCCGATAGATGTCAGCCGCGGACCGAATTACATCCCATTTGTCGACTTCCAGCCGATCCCCGATCATTGGGAGGAGATGTTTGGCAAACAGCGCGATTCCACCGAGCGCCACTTCCGCAACAGTCTCATCTCGGCAATCGGCAGTACTATCCTGTCGGTGGTCATCGGCGCGATGGCGGGTTATGGCTTGTCGCGCTTCAAGTATTATTGGGGGCGCTTGGGCTGGGACAACGACAATATCGCCTTCTGGATCATCTCGCAGCGCTTCCTGCCGCCGGCGATATTCATCGTGCCTTTTGTGCTGCTCTATAATTTCTTCGGTCTGATCGATACTTACGGCGGTCTCATCATCGCCTATACCATGTTCAACATCCCCTTCGCCGTCTGGATCATGCGCGATTTCTTCAACGGCTTGCCTATTGACCTGGAAGAGAGCGCCCGCGTCGATGGCGCCACTCGCTGGCAGGCATTCTTTCGCATCGTGCTGCCTTTGAGCGCGCCCGGCTTGGTGGCGGTAGCGATTTTCTCCTTCATATTCGCCTGGAACGAATACCTCTTCGCCCTGATGCTGACCAATTTCCGCGCCATCACCATGCCGGTTTTAATCGCCGGGCAGAATAATACGCGCGGCATCGAATGGTGGTTCATCAGCGCGCTGACGCTAATGGCAGTGGTGCCGGTCATCATCATGGGCTTGCTGCTGGAGCGCTTCATCACCCGCGGTTTGACGGCGGGCGCGGTTAAAGGCTGAGCGCAGGCGCGAGCACGAGTTCTGCGCGGGCGATACAAGTATCGCCCCTACATCGTTTGGCAAAGAGCTGTTGGACAGATTCAGTCCCAGACGCTTTGCATCTGCCAGGCATCGAGCCGCTTGAGCGTCGCCGCGCTGCCCTGCGCCCGCAGCGATACACCCAGGCTGTCCGCCCGGCCGGGATAGACGCGGACCGCCACGCACTGCTTGCCGTTCACGAAGACTTCTACCACGGAGCGGTCGATGAAGACGCGCAATTTCAGCGGCTCGTCGTCAGCCAGGAAAACAGGCGCGTTTTCCGGCGCGCGGGAGAGCGCCTCGGGCAGAACCGAGCTGTAGGATGTGTCTATCGAGATGATGCTTTCGTAGCGCTGCGGCAACCGCTGCATGGCGGCCGTGCTGGCATTCATGGCTTGTGTCTTGGAAAGGCGCTGCCGGTAACGATTGCCGCGCTTCTGATAAAAGGCGATGCGCGTAAATTCTTCGCGCTCCGGCGAGCGCAGCACGTTCAACTCGACCAAGCGCGCTTCGCCCGGGTCAAGCTCCAGCGAGAGCTCCATGGCATTGCCTTGTATAGCGTCGAGCACGATTTCTTCGTTGGCGGGCAAAACCGTTCCGCCCACGCTCCGCTGGTCATAACGCAGCGATTCGATATCGCCGGCCGGATCTTGCAGCAAGCGGTCGTCCGCGTCCAATGTGAGCGTACGCGGCAGGCTCATGATCTGATTCCAGACCTGGGTCGGTTTGCCTTGATTCATGTTGAAAATGACGATAACGCCGCCTTTGCCATCGGGCGCGGCCGAGGGCGCGTGGACGCCGGACGGTGTGGAGGGACCGAAGTTGAACAAGCCGCCGTCGGTAACGACAAACTTGTCGCGCGCTGTATCGTAATCGCCCAGCAGATATTGGCCGCCGGTCATGTGGCTGTACATCAGCAGGATGTGTTTGTCGCCGATGGGCCAGAAATAGGGACAGGCGCCATCATCGCCGACGACCGTGTATTGATCGTTCTCGACAAAGGGATGCAGGTATTCCCAATTCTCCAGATCGCTTGAGCGGAAGAGGAAATTGGCGCGAATCTGCTTATTGGCGGGGCCATTGGGCAGCCAGCCGCCGGAGAGCGCGTAATACATGCCGTCTTTTTTCCAGATGCAGGGATCAAATACGGTATAGGGCAAGAGCGGCTCGCCGGCCTTTTGCATGGGAATCACCGCGCCGTCACCGACTTTTTTCCAATTCAGCAGGAGCGGATCGGATGATAGGGCGACCATATTGCCGATTTGCGTCCCGTGATAAATGGCGATGACACGGTCGTCCTCCACCAGCGCCGTGCCGGAATAACAGCATTCTTCCGGATGCGGATAGATGGCATAAGGCAGGTCGCGCCAGTGGATCAGGTCATCGCTAACGGCATGACCCCAATGCTGCCGGGAGTCTTCCGGCGGATAGCCCTGATAAAACATATGCCAGCGTCCGCCCCAAAAGCTGATGCCGTTGGGATCGTTGAGGGTGCTTTCCGGGCTGACGAAGTGATAGAGGGGACGATGGGGGTCGCTTGAAAGCTGGCGGCGCGATTCAGCGAAGCGCTGCAGCATGGGATTGGTCCGCAACTGCTCCTCTTGCTCCGCCAATGTCTCGGCGAAATGATATTGCGGAACTTTGGAACGAAAGTCGTCTCTTGAAATCTGATCTGCCATCGTTATCTCTCCTGGAATTCCAGTCGGCGAATGGCTCGCCTAGACGACAAGAAGTTCGCGCGGAAATGCCGTTAGACTCTCGGAGCCATCTTCGGTGATCAACACATTGTCTTCGATGCGCACACCGATTTCGCCCTGTCGGTAGATGCCCGGCTCTATAGTAAAGACCATGCCCGGCTCCAGGATGCGCTGATTGCCGATCACTATGTAGGGCGCTTCATGCGCTTCCAAACCGATGCCGTGGCCTGTGCGATGGCGCAGCAAGTCTTCATAGCCGGCGTCGATGATGACCTGCCGCGCGGCCACATCGACCGATTCAGCCGTGACGCCCGGGCGGGCCGCTCGTCGGCCGGCTTCATTCGCCGCTAGCACGACGGCATAAAAGTCCCGCTGATCATCGCTGACTTCGCCGACGAAGCAGGTGCGGGTGATATCGGCGCAGTAGCCATTGTAAGTCGCGCCGAAATCTACAATGAGCGGATCGCCATGCTGGATGCGGTAGGGTAGCGGACCCGAATGTGGCAAGGTGCTATTGCCGCCCGCATGAAGTATGGTGCCGAAGGACAGGCCGTCGCCGCCGAGCGCGCGCATGTGGTTCTCCAATAGCGCGGCCGCATCAATCTCGCTCATGCCGATTTTGACTTGCGCGAATGTGGCGTGCAGCGCCTTTTCGGAGATGTCGATGGCGCGGCGCAGCGAGGCGATCTCGTCGCTATCTTTGTGCAAGCGAAGCTCAGCCAATGGCTCGGTTGCATCCACGACTTCGGCTTGCGGCGCGGCTTGACGGATGATCTCACCTTCGAAGAAGCGCATGTGCAGGCCCTCGGCACCGATGACTTTTCCGCTTGAGCCAAGGCGGGACAGCGCGGCTCGAAAGGCGGCTTGGTAGCCCTCCGCATCAGTGTAGGAGACGATCCGCGCCGGCTGCGGATGCCGCTGAAATAGCGGGACTTCCAGCTCGGGTATGACCGCGATCGGCATTTGTTCGAGCGAATAAAAGGTGACGATGGGACGCTCGAGGACGTAGTGCGCAGCGCCTGTGAGATAACGATGATTCGGCCCGGGAATAAGCGCCAGCAGGTCTAGCCCGGCCTGACGCATGATGGCATACAATTTATCGAGTCGCGTTTTTGCATTCATAGGAAGTCCTGGTTGCTATGTGTATTTCTAAGCCCAAAGTTTTCGTACATTTCTCGTTTAGCTGCGCCAAATGCTGCCCATTTGCCAGACGGACAGCTGCGCTTTGACGCCGCCCACGCAGTTAAGCTGCAATCCTTGGGCGTCTTCTCGCGTCGGATAGATGCGGCTGGTCATTGTAATTCGATCGTTGGCGTAAATTTCAATGACCGAATTGTCCAGGTAAATCGTCAGATTCAGCGCTTCGCCCGGCGCGAGCGCAAATTGGCATTCGCAGGGATTGACCGTGACTTCGTCTGTGTCAGTCGAGTACTCACGGCAGAGACGCAAGGTCCCGCGCGTGTAATCGTAGACCAGTTCGGTATACTGCGCGCCATCGGGGCTGCGCCTAAATTGAATACCCATCGCTTCGCATTGGATTGCCTTCACCTCACAAGCGATCTCGAGTCGATCCCCCTGTACATCGTCGAGGGAATGCGGGCGGCCATCGGCCACGGATACCTCGCCATGAAAGAGCGTAGCTTGTCGCAGGCGCCGCATTTCAGCGGCGGGCTTCACGATTAGCTCACCGGCCGCATCAAGGGCGATTTCGCGCGGCAAGGTCAAGCAGGACGCCCAACCAGCTGCCGCATATTGATCGCGGGGGCGAGCTTCGCGCACCCAGCCCCACATCAGCCAGCGACCAGACGGGTCGCGCAGGCTGTTCGGCGCGTAGAATACATCGCCCCAATCAAGACGTTTGGCTGGTCCATCCGGCTGAAAGCGATGGTCTGCATAGTCGCCCAACCAATAGATCGGCCGTCCATGCGGCGAGACGGCCAGCAGGTGTTTTTCGTCCAAATTGAGGAAGTTCGGGCATTCCCAATTGATGCCGCTCTCGGCCGGGTCGCCGGCATAGAGCGGGTTGAGGTATTCCCAATTGATCAGATCGGGCGAGCGATACAGCAGCGCCAGGCCACCCTGCCCCTTGATGCCGGAGCCAAGCAACATAGACCAGTGACCATCATTTTCTTTCCACACGAAGGGATCGCGGAAGCCGATCAGATCGAGACCATCGGGAATCACCGGATTAGCGGTATGCTTGTCCCATGTCTCCAAGTTGTCGCTGCTGGTGGCGATACACTGCGTCTCCTGGTCGATCTCGAGCAGGAACTCGTCGTAGTAGCCTTGCGGGATGCGTTGCCTGCCCGATGGTGGCAGGTCATCATTGGCATTCCACAGCGACATGTCGACGACGGCGGAATACAGCATCGTCGGGATGTCATCATGAATCACCACGCTGCCCGACCAACAGCCGGCGCCATCATTGCTGCCCGGCGATGGCATAATCGCGATCGGGCAATGTTCCCAATTCACCAGATCAGGGCTGCGGGCATGCCCCCAGCTCATGGGACCGAAATCGGCGAGGTAGGGATTGTGCTGGAAAAACATGTGCCAGTAGCCATTGTAGTAGACCGGACCGTTGGGGTCGTTGATCCAATTGGCGGCGGTCATGAGATGATAAGCCGGACGCTGCGGATCGGTACCGACTTTGGCGGCGGCCTCCGCGACAGCTCGGTTGGCTTCTGCGAGAATCTGATCGTATGTCTTGGGCATGCGCTTTTCCTCAGAATTTTCCGGCGCGATCACTCCAAATTAGCGTGGCGGGCGTTCATCTCGGCTTCCGCGACCTTCAGTTGCGCCTTCAAACGGATGATGAGCAGGTCACAGAGCAAGCCAAGGCAATGCTCGAAAAGCGATCCCATGACCAGGATAGATTGCTCGCCGCTGGGGCCGCCCGCTTTGAAATTGGAGGCGGGGATGTGCACGACGGTGTCAGCGGCGGCGGCGATGGGTGACTCGAGATTGCCGGTCAGCGCTGCCAGATTTGCGCCGGCTGCGCTCACCGTGCCGACATAACGCAGCAGCGAGCTGGTACGCCCGGACGAAGAACCGATGAGCAGCAGGTCGGCGGCGCCGATGGCCGGTGTGGTGACATCATCGACGACGTGTATTCTCAGCCCGAGGTGCATCAAGCGCATGGCGAAGGCGCGCATTTGCAGGCCGGTGCGCCCCTTGCCGGCGATGAAGACGCGCTCCGCCGAGAGCAAAGCCGCTTGCAGAGCTTCGACCTGCGCCGGATCCACTTGCCGCAGCGTACGTCCAATATCGTCGATGATTATGTCGACGAGTTCACGATGATCCATATTTGTTTATCCTCTCGCGGAACTGCTGCGCGGCGTAACGCGGGTCTGACGTGGCTGTGATTGCCGAGCCGACGATGATGATCTGGGGCGATAGCGGCAGAATGTGTTCAAGTGCCGGGAGCTTGACACCGCCGGCGATCGCCAGCCCGGCCGCTGGCAGAGCCTCACGCAATTGGGCGAGCTGCGCATAGGGCGATGCCTGCGCTGACTGCAAGTCGTGGGCGGTGTGTAGGCAAAGAAGCTGGCAGCCAAGGGCGAGCAACTGCCGCGCCCGCTCCAGCAAATCCGGTACTTGCATCAAATCGACCATGACTTGTTTCTGATGCCTGCGCGCGCTGCGCAAAGCGCCTTCAATAGTGGCATCGCTCGCCAGCGCCATGACGGTGACGACATCGGCGTCGGCATCGAAAGCGATATCGGCTTCCGCTTCCCCCGCGTCCATAATCTTGAGGTCGGCGACAATTGTGAGTCGAGTATAGGCAGCGCGAAAAGCGCGCAGGGCGCTCATGCCTTCGCGGAACACTAGCGGCGTGCCGACTTCGGCAATGTCAATGAAGGGATGCGCCTGCGCCAGGATATCAAGCGCGACGGAGAGTTCGCCATCGAGCGCTATCTGCAGTTGTGTCATTCGCTAGTCTTTCAGACTGAAATCGACCAGAATAGAGTATAGTGAATCCCAGCGAAAGGCAAAAGCATGACGGCGAAAATCGTGGTGGTGGGCAGCTTCAATGCCGACCTGACATCGTACATGAAACGGATGCCGAAGCCCGGCGAGACAGTGCATGGCGATCGCTTTGTGACCGGCGCGGGCGGCAAAGGATCAAATCAAGCGGTGGCGGCGGCGCGGCTGGGCGCGGATGTCACCTTCATCGGGCGGGTGGGCAATGATGTCTTCGCCAATCTGGCCTACGAAATCTGGGATGCCGAAGGCGTCAACCGCGACTTCGTAAGCCAGGACGACGACCATGCGACCGGCGTGGCGCCGATCCTGGTCGATAGCAGCGGCGAGAATATGATCGTGGTGGTGCTGGGCGCCAATTCAAGAATGCGGGCGGCGGATATTGACGCGGCGCGCGAACGGATTGCGGCGGCGGATGTGCTCATCGCGCAGTTGGAGATTAATCTGGATATGGTGGCATACGCGCTACGGACCGCCAAAGAACTGGGCGTGACCACCATCCTGAATCCGGCGCCCGCCGCAACCGTGGCAGCGGAGACGATTCAGCTGGCCGATTACTTGACGCCGAATGAGACCGAGTTGGAGGCCTTGAGCGGCATGGACGCAAGTGTAGAAGCCGCGGCGCGGGGAATCTTGACCAGGGCGGATCAGACAGCGGTGGTGACGCTGGGAGCGCAAGGGGCGCAAATCGTGACGGGAGAAGCGAGTATTGCCGTACCGACCTACGCGGTCGATGTGGTTGATACTACCGGCGCCGGCGACGCCTTCAACGCGGGCTTGGCCGTGGCTCTGGCGGAAAGCAATGCGCTGCTGGATGCGGTGCGCTTCGCCAATGCGACGGCGGCGCTCTGCGTGACGAAGCCAGGCACAGCGCGTAGTACGCCCTACCGCGCGGATGTTGAAAAGCTGTATGAAGAGTGAAGTGCGACTACCAAGCTTAAACTAAAATCGAGGTAAGAACGACAATGGAGTGGTGAATTTCAAGGAGATAGAAAGAGATAGAATGAAGACGACACTGGCCCAAACTCGCCGGAAAACTCCCTTCTCCAATGCTTTGGGGAAGGGCCGGGGATGGGGTTAGAAAAGGGCATATCCGCGATGTTACCACTCCCACGACAAGCGTGGCTTGAATCATTCAGGCAAATATGGTAGGTTAAGAGAGCATTCGTTGCTAAGAGTCGACGTGAAGTCGACATTCACCGTTCGAACCAGCAAAATAGCGCCCAGTTGGTTGAGCAGTCGGCAGACCCCACAATCTGTTTTCTTTCACAGTGAATTTGGACAGCGAATGCGCCAAGGCAGTATTGTCGCTTGTATTGTTAATTATGCCTGAAGGAGGCACATAATGAAGAAGTTTGGACTTTGGCTCATGATTGCTGGCTTGTTGGTCAGTTCACTGGCGGTGGTCAGCGCGCAAGATAGCGCAATCCGCGTGGGATCGAAGCAGTTTACTGAGCAGATCGTTTTGGGGCAGATCATCGTCGCCGCGCTTGACGACGCGGGACTGGATGTGGTTGACCGCACAAATCTCGGCGGCACGCAGGTGAACCGCGATGCGCTGGTCAATGGCGAGATCGACATTTACGCGGAATACACCGGCACAGCGCTCTACAACTATTTCAACGATGTGGAGTGGTATGACATCCCGCACGAAGCTTACGGCCATCGTGTCTTGGGTTATTCTCTGGTTAGCTCGCTGGATGCGGCGATAAATGACCTGGTTTGGCTGGCGCCGACGCCGGCAAACAACACCTACGCCTTTGCGGTGACGTCCGCATTCGCCGAAGAGAACGGCGTTTACTCGGTTATCGATATGGCGGATTATGTCAATGACGGCGGCTTTGTCTACCTGGCGACGGGCGATGAATTTGCCCAGCGTCCCGATGGCATCGCTTCTTTCGAGAAGACCTACGACTTTGACCTGACGGACGACCAATTGCTGATTATCTCTAACGCAACCCCGGCGCAGACCGAGCAAGCGCTGAACGAAGGCGCGAACGATGTCAATTTCGCTATGGCTTACGCGACCGATGGCGCCTTGATGGCGTACAACTTCGTCGTGCTTGATGATCCCTTCGGCGCGCAGCCGATTTACGCGCCGACGCCGGTCATCCGCGGTGAAGTCATCCGCGCTAATCCGCAAATCGCCGGCATCTTGAATCCGATCTTCCGCGCGCTCGATAACGTAACCTTGCAGACCTTGAATGCGGAAGTGGAAGTTGAAGGCTTGAACCCGGCTGAAGCGGTACGCAGTTGGCTGCAGGCAAGTGGATTCATCGGCAACTAAAATTGTCGACTGTTGCATCTGTTGGCTTCCGGGGGAAATTTTGCCTTGGTTCTCCCGGAGCCATCACCTGGACTTGATGCGTCTGATGATGCCTGAGGGAGGATCACGATTCAAAAGACCAACTTGATAGCTTTGCTGGGAGCATGCCTCGCCAGCTTTGGTTTTTTCTTCCTGCCTGTCATAGAATTGAAACCCAATCGTCTCGCGTCGGGCTTGCCTGTTAGCTTGTTGGAAATCCCGGGCGATACACGTTACTTACTCCTTTTTCTGCTGGCATTGACGCCACTCCTGCTGGCATTCCTCGGCGATATTCATCGGCGCGGCTGGTCGCTGGCGGCGGTTGGCAATCTGCTGGTGATTCTGACTTTATATCTGCCGGCGATTGCGGGCAGCCAATACTTGATTGGCGCGGAAGCCCTCTTCGACGAGGGAACGCGGATTGCTAATCCGCGGATCTTGACATCGGCGGCGATAGCGACTGGTCTTGCCGGCGGTTACATCGTGCTCTTCGCCGGATTGCTTGACCTGGAGCGCAGCGGCGTATCCCGGATGAGTCGCAGTCTGGCGGGCGCGGCCAGCGTGGCGGTTGTCATTGCCATGCTCTTCAGTGGTTCGCTGGATGTATTTTCTATCATGGTCGAGTATCACTCGCGGGGCGAGACGCTGGCTTTCCGCTTTTTGGAACATATCGTTTTTGTGCTGGTGGCGCTGGTGGCCGGCTTGATCGTGGGCATAGCGCTCGGCTTATGGGCGAGCCGCGATGCCAAGGCGGAGGAAGCGATTCTGTATACGGTGGGCATCATTCAGACGATCCCAAGCCTGGCGCTATTTGGCATTTTGTTGGTGCCGCTGGCGCGGCTGGGCGATGTTCAATTCCTCACGATGGCTGGCAATTGGTTCATTTTGGCGGCGCTGGCAACTGGGGCGGCGCTGCTTCTGCGACGAATTCATTCACACTTGCGTGAGAGCTTGCGGCAATTCGCCTTGGTCGCGGTGATTGTTCTCATACTGATCCCGCTGTCCCTATTGGCGGTTCTAATAATTGCATTTGGTTTTGAGGTTGTATTGACGGTCTTGACCATGACGGATTTTGCGCAGCTGCGCAACTTTACCGGCGTGGCAATCTTGATATTCCCGCTGCTGATCTCGGCAGGCAAACGCTTCGACCTCGAGCGTAGATTGCCTCATTACAATATTGCGCGGCTCTTGCCCTTGCTGCTGGCGTTGGCAGGCTGCTTGATATTGTTGGCGCAGGGCGCGCTGGCGTTAATCGGCGGCTCTCAAATCGAAGAGTTGACCGTGCGCGATTTTGGAGTTTCCGGCATTGGGACGGCGCCCGCCATAATCGCCTTGACCTTATATTCCTTGTTACCGCTGGTGCGCAATACCTATGCCGGACTGAAGAATATCGACCCGGCAATCATTGATTCGGGCAAAGGCATGGGTTTTACGGCGGCGCAATCCTTCTTTCAGATTGAATTGCCACTGGCATTCCCGGTGATTATGGCGGGTGTGCGCAATGCCGCAATTTCATTGGTGGGCATTGCCGCGGTGGCATCCATCATTGGCGCCGGCGCATTGGGCGATTTCATCTTGCTCGGCGTGAATTCCACCTCAATTGACCAGATATTGCTGGGCGCGATTCCGGCGGTGCTGCTGGCTGTTGTCCTGGATGCGGCTTTGAAAGTCCTGGAAAGCATATTGACATCGCCTGGAATCCGGCAGACCTGACCCGGCGGCGAGCGAAGAGCGAAAGGCATAGAGCGCGTGATCGAATTCAGGAGTGTCCACAAAGAATACGCCAACGGCTTCCGAGCGGTTGACGACTTGAACTTGACGGTGCACGACGGCGAAATCTGTGTCTTGATTGGTCCCTCCGGCTGCGGCAAGACCACCGCGCTGCGCATGGTCAATCGCCTGATCGATATCACGCGGGGCGAGGTCCTGATTGACGGTCAGCCGAATGACGAATTTGAGCCAGAAATCTTGCGGCGGCAAATCGGCTACGCGATTCAGCAGATTGGCTTGCTGCCGCACATGACAATTCGTGATAATGTGGCGATCGTGCCGCGCCTGCTTGACTGGGACGAGGACCGGATTCGGCAGCGGGTGGATTTGCTGCTGGATATGGTCGGTATCGACCCCGCGATTCACGGCGATAAATATCCGCGACAGCTATCAGGCGGGCAGCAGCAGCGCGTCGGCGTGGCGCGGGCGCTCGGGGCGGATCCGCCTATTATGCTGATGGACGAGCCTTTTGGCGCGGTCGACCCGATTACGCGGGCGATCCTCCAGGAAGAATTCCTGCAAATTCAGCAAGAGGTGGGCAAGACCATAATCTTCGTCACGCACGATATTGACGAAGCCATCTATATGGGCGATCGCATCGCCTTGCTGCGCGCGGGTCACCTGGTTCAGTACGACACTCCCGATGATCTGCTGGCGGGACCGCGCGATGATTTTGTGCGAGAATTTGTCGGCGCCGACCGATCTCTGAAGCGGCTGCACTTGATTTCGGTCAGGGATTCGATGGTGAACAACGTGCCCTGCTGCGATGACGACGCCTCGTTGGAAGAAGTGAATGCTTGCCTGGAACGACATCATACCGACAGCGCATTTATCGTCGAAGCCGACAGCGGCAAATTAATCGGCTGGGTTGATCGGGCGGCATTAACCGGGACGGCATCTCTTAGCGAAGCGATGCATTTTGCGCCGGCGAAGAATATCGCCGTGCCGGAAGACGCCACCGCGCGTGAAGCCCTGAGTGTGCTGCTATCGTATTCGTTTGAAGTCACGCCGGTTGTCGATGCGGACGGCGTATTGACCGGCGGTGTCAGCATACAGCGCTTGCAGGATCTGGTCGAGGTCCCGGGTATCCACGCTTCTGACAAACGGGGGCGCGGCCGATGATGCAAAAGCCGGCGAATGGCTCCGAAACTGCGGAGCGGCGCCTGCCCTATGCGGCGCTGATGTGGCTGGTTATTACGTTGGTGATCCTCCTCGTCGGCCAGCAGACCGTGACGCTGCACGACCAAGAGAAATTTATCGGCGATTTTGACTTTGCGGTTGAAGCTGTCGCGAACGAGAACAGTCTCATCCTCAATCTGACGTCGGGCACCTATCTTTATGGTGTGACGCCCGAGGTGATCTTGCCGGTGGAGACGGGAATATACAAGCGCGCCGACCGCTCGGCGCCCTTGGTCGCCATGGAGCTCTTTGATTCGCTGGCCAGCATCACGGAAATCACCATTGAGCCGCAGACCATCACAGTCGTTTACGACGATGACGTTGAAGCGGAGAAGATTCGCAGCCGCTTGCGGCGTCCGGTGAATAACGCCGTTGCCAATAACCGCAGCGCCATCACAGCGGTAGTGGCGCCAAATGCCGAGAAGACCATCCTTTTCAGCACGACAGATGAGCATTACCGCTACGCCAAATATCAGCCGGCGCTGGTTGAAACCGTCGAAGACTATGACAGTCGCGGCGCTGCGGAAGCCGGCTCCGACCTGGCGCGCTTCATCGTCAGCGAATCACGTCCGGTGCAAAAATTGCGCCTGGAGCCGACGCGCATTGTGGTCGGCTACGCTGAGGGCTCGGCGGTCAATCCGCTAGCGCGCAATCTGCGCGAGATCCTGAATGATTTCCATCCGCGCGCGTCCTTATCGCCAAATCTGTGGCTGCTGACAGCCGCGCCGGAAATAGTCCCGCCCTTTCTAGCGATTGATGTTGAGCCATTGCATACAGGGATTCCGCTCTTTCTTTTCACGCTGCTTATGGTGGCGGTGGAAGGCGGCATTTTCTTCCTCGCGCGCGACCAGGAGAAAAAGAATCTGCTTATCCACCTTGTCCATGTTGTTTCCGTGTTTCTGCTCTTTTGGTCCATCTTCGGGCACGAGCCGCTTTGGGACGCGATCTTGCACGGCATATTCCCGACCAGCGCTCAACTGGTGCATCCACAAGGCACGGTCATCGACTTCACAGCGCAGCATCTGGCGCTGGTCTTCACGTCGTCAATCTATATTATTTCGGCGGGCTTGTTCCTGGGCATTATGGTCACGCGGGAGAATTTCCGTGAATTCTTGCCCCTGGTGAATAATCTGGTGAACAGCGGGCAGACGGTGCCGACGCTGGCGATAGTCGCGGTCATGGCGCCGATCATCGGCTTGGGTTTCTTGCCCGCGGTAGTAGCCCTTATCGCCTACGGCTTGCTGCCGGTGGTGCGCAATACCATTGCCGGCATCGAATCAGTCAGCCTGTCGATCGTGGATTCGGCGCGCGGCATGGGCATGACTTCGCGTCAGATCCTCATGCGCACCGAACTGCCAATCGCCAGCCGCATCATCATGGCCGGCATCAGAACGAGTATGGTGATTAATATCGGCACCGCTACCCTAGGCGCCTTCGTCGGCTCGGGCGGTTTGGGCACACCGATCGCCAGCGGTTTGTCGATGACGGTGGACGCCTTCATTCTTCTGGGAGCGATCCCGGCGGCGCTATTGGCGATACTGACGGATTATGTGCTGGGGCGGTTGGAACTAGTGCTGACGCCACGCGGCTTGTTGATAGAGACTTAGTCCCTCAAGCTAACCGTCTTCAAATGATCCGCCAGGCGCAAAGCGAGCGCGACAAGGGTGAGCGTGGGGTTGGCATAGCCGCCAGTGGGGAAGACTGCCGAGCCGGCGATGTAGAGGTTGTCGACCTTATGCAAGCGCGAGTTGATGTCGACGATGCCGTCTTCGGCTGCTGCCGACATCCGCAGCGCGCCCATGTGATGATCGCCGGTTTCGAGAGCGCCTTCATCCGGCAGGAAGGTCCATTCTTCCGCGCCGCCGCTGACATCGGTGATCATCTGCTGACGGCTTGCGCCACGTGCGCGCAAAAATTCCATTGAGATTTCCAGGGCGCGGACAGCGCTGCGTTTGTCGGTCTCGTTGAGACGCCAGTCGATGTGAGCGACCGGCTGCCCGAAGATGGGATCGACTTGCTCTGGATTGAGCGTGATGCGGCTGCTTTCGTCCGGCGTTTGCTCCCAGTTCAAGTTGACCACGGCGGAAGCCGCGTCCGAACCGAAATAAAGAATGATGCGGAAATTGCCGATCCGCTCGTCGAGCAAGGTCTGATGCGTCGGCGCGAGCACACCCCAGGCGTTGAACATCAGGTAATCAAAGACCAATTCCGGGTTCACCAGTGGCGCGACCATATGCTGATACTCACCGCCGGCGATCTCGGGTGGCTTGAGGCGGATCTGCTGTTCGCGGAAGAAGTTGCGAATTTCGCTGGCGACGGGCTGGTCAAAGTCGACGCGGCCGGCGTTCGTCAACAGCGGATGCAGCATAAAGCCGCGTCCGAGCTGGTCGCGCTTGTTATTGCCCAGGTCGCCGGAGAGTTGCAGCAGGCGTACATTCTCGATGCCGCCGCAAGCGAGCACGTACTCCCGCGCCCGCACCTTGAATGTCTGGCCGGCTCTGATACCAGCGGGCGAGCTGTCGATGGTCGCGCAATTCAGCTCCAGGGCGTGACAGCGATTCTCATCGGTCGAGATGGTGAGCAAGTGCGCGTTGAAGAGCACGGTGATATTCTGCGCGCTCTTGAGCTGCTCGCGGAACTGCACTTGAAAGTCGTGCAGATTCTCTTCGTATTGGGCGCGCATGATGGCGCCGGTCAGCTTGTCGCCGGTCAGCCGACCAAAGCAGCGAGCGTAGAGCACACGTTCCCAGAAGTTCATGTCGTCATAATTAAAGGGGCCGAATTGCCCGAAGTGATGGGCGTCGATGTAGTATTGCGCCAGTTCGCCATCATCGAAAAGCCAGCCGGCATCGCGATAGCCGGGGCGCGGCATGGTGTCGGCCGGGTCGAGCGGGCGCGCCCAAAAGCCGAAGTGATTGGTCGTGCCGCCATACATATTCAGCCGTGAGCGATGCGGAAAATCGGGATCGACCTTGGCCAGAAAGTCGCCGACTGTGCCGCGGTAGAGCGCTTGCCGATTCTCGTCAGGGGCGCCGCGATCGGCGGGATTACCACTGACGAGCAAGATGACCTTCAGCGAACTATGCGCCAGACGCTGCGCCATAGCGATGCCAGCTGCGCCTGCGCCGACAATGCAGATGTCGAAGTCGCTCAAGATGGTGTTGGCAGGCAAGTGGCCAGCGTGGAGGTACATCGCGGTCTCCTACATGAAGTCAGGTCAGCAGCAGTTGCCGCGCCATGTGGGCGGCGCCAAGCAGCGGCGCGTCCTCGCCCAATTGCGAGGCGATCACCCCAACTCTTGCCGACACCGCCCTGAAAGAATAGCCCTTGAGTGACTCGCGCGCTGGCTCCAATAGCAGATCACCGGCTTGAGCGACGCTGCCGCCAATGACAAATGTCTCGATATTAAGTGTCATCGCGAGTGAGGCGATGGCGATGCCCAGGGCCGTGCCCGCCTCATGGAAAACCTGCAGGGCGGTCTGATCGCCGGCTTGAGCGCGACACGCGATTTCATCGCCGGCAAAAGACTCGCCAGCCGCGGCGGCATAGTGTTTGGACAGCGCCGGTCCGCTGGCATAGGTTTCCAAACAGCCACACGAGCCACAGTGGCATTGATGCCCCTTGGGGTCGACCGTCATGTGGCCCGATTCCCCGGCTGTGTTGCTTTCGCCGTAGAGCAGCGCGCCCTCATAGATGATCGCGGCGCCGACGCCGGTGCCGATGACGATATAGATCATGCTGCCCCGGTCACGCCCGGCGCCCAGGTGAAATTCGCCAATCGCGGCGACTTTGGCATCATGATCCAGCACCACTGGCAGTGACAGACGCCGGCTCAAGGCGCGGCGGAAAGGCGTATTGGAGATGCCGGGCAGGTTGACCAGCGTAAGCAAGTCGCCGCTCAGATGATCGACCGGTCCGGGCGCGCCGACTCCCACCGCGGCTACTGAAGCGCCAGCCGGCAGCTCTGCATTCAGCGAATCAACTTCGCGCGCGATGCGCTCCAAGACATCATCCAGGCCGGCATCAGCGTTGGTGTCGATGCGGCGGCGCGCCAGGATTTCGTCCCGCGGACTGACCAAGCCCAGGGCGATTTTGCTGCCGCCGAGGTCAATGCCGATGGTGTAAGTCATGCCTGCAACTCCGAAGGCAGAAGCGGCACACCCTGCAAGTGATCGGCCACGCGCAGGGCCTGGGCGCAAATGGTCAGCGCCGGGTTCATCGCCGTTGATGAGGGGAAGAAGGACGAATCGACCAGGTAGAGGTTGTCGATATCGTGTGTTTTGCAGAGGGGATCAAGCAGGGAAGTCGCCGGGTCGTCCCCGAAGCGAGCGGTGCCGCATTGGTGGGAATTGGTCTCGATGCCGAGCGTTTCCGTGAAGACGACCGGGTAGCCGGCGGAGCGCATCATGCGGCTGGCGCGTCGTATCAGCTCTTGATGGGCAACGCGATTGCCGGGTTTCCACTGGACGCGCACACCCCCATCTGAGCCGAGCATCACGCGGTTTTCCGGGTCGGGCAAGTCTTCCGACATCACCCACCAATCGACGCTGCGCCTGGCCATCGCCCTCAGCAGCGCTTTGGGCAGATAGGGCTTGGCGACCGAGAGCATGCCCGCCTGCAATTTGCCCAGGGCCTGGATATTGCCCATGGGCCAAGGGAAGTCGTCGTCGCCGAAGTAGTAGTCGTTGACCGCTGTGGTCTTTTGGAAGACGGTCGGATTTGTCCGCAGCGGGTTGACCGCGGTTAAGGCGGTATTGTTGTGCATCATGTAATTGCGTCCGAGCAGACCCGATGAATTGGCCAAGCCGTCGGGATGCGCGCTGTTGGCTGAACGCAGCAGCAGAATCGCGGAGTTGACCGCGCCGCAAGCGACGGTGATCTTGTCCGCAGAAACAGTCTGCGTCTCGCCTTGGCGCTCCACTTCGACAGCGGTGGCGACTTTGCCGCTGCTGTCAGTGTGGATGCGGCGCGCCTGGGTATTCGTCCAAAGCTCAATGTTGCCCGAGTCAAGCGCGGGGCGCACACAGCAGATATCGGCATCGCCTTTGGCATGCGCTTTGCAGGGGAAGCCATCGCAGGTCTTGCAGCGGATACAACGCCCGCCTTCGCGCAGGTCGATCGCCATCGGCAGGCAGTAGGGGTGAAGGCCCTGAGCGCGCAGCTTGTCGATGAGCGAGGCGATAGCCGGCTCGTGCGGCACTTGCGGGAAGGGATAAGGGCGGCTGCGTGGCGGCTCGCTGGGATCATCGCCGGCTTTCCCGTGCACGAAGAAAAGCTGCTCGGCCAGGTTGTAATAGGGTTCAAGGTCTTCGTAACTGATGGGCCAGGCGGGCGAGGTACCGCCCTCGTGCTCAAGCGCTTCGAAGTCTTGGCGGCGAAAGCGTGGCAAGGCGGCGCCGTAAACTTTGGTATTGCCACCGACATAGTAATGCACACCCGGCTTGAAGCGGCTGCCGTCGCCGGCGTCAATCCAGGTCTCGGCCGGCTTGTAGCGATTCTCACCGAAGACAGCAGCGACCTGCCAGTTCTGAGCTTCCTGCGGCAAGAAGTCGCCGCGCTCGATCAGCAGGATGCGCGCGCCACTGTTGCGCAAGGCGTAGGCCAGCGTCCCGCCGCCCATGCCGGTGCCAATGATGATGATGTCGTATTGCGCCATTCTACCCCGCCCCCGGCCCCCTCCCCAAAGCATCAGGGAGGGGGAGAAATCACGCAATCGGACTAGTAAGTCGTAGGCAACTCCACCCAAGTACCGTGTTCGGATGATCGTTCGGCCGCGTCCATGATGCGCTGGATATGCAAGCCATCTGCGAATGAAGGCGATGCCGGCTTGTCCTCCCAGATCGAGCGAATGAACTGATACTGGCACTCGGCGTGTACGCGCATGAAATCCGGCGCCATCGTCCAATCGGGGGCGCGCTGCCCCTCATAGCGGCCGCCCGCTTCGATCTTGCGGAAGCCGCGCGCGCCACCCAGCGGCGTATCCGCATCCCGCGTATCGTAAACATGCAGCCAGGCGGGCTCGCTCAGGTCAAAGCGGATCGCGCCTTTGTCGCCGAAGATCTCGAAGCGCAAGTCGTTGGTGGCGCCCGTGCCCATGCGTGAAATCTCGACCGTGCCCAAGGTCCCGTCTTTCAGCCTGGCGTGCAGGAAAGCGATATCATCGACATCAACCGGAGCTGTTAAGGCGGCGCCGGCCGCAACCGGACGATGCTCGATCAGGGTATCCAGCGTGGCGTTGACCGCGGCGAAATCTCCCAGCAGGCTGTAGAGCAAATCAAGGATATGTGAGCCGAGGTCGAAGAGCGCGCCGCCGCCCGTAATCTCGCGCGTGAGGCGCCAGGACATCGGTTTGTCGCGGCTGATATAGCTCGAGCGATGATAACGTCCGCGGAATGAGAAAATACGTCCGACAAAGCCGGCGTCGAGCAGCTGTTTGGCGCGTGCGATGGCGGGGAAGAAACGGAAGTTAAAGGTCATCTGCGCTTTGACTGCGGCGGCTTCAACTGCTGTCGCCATGTTCTCCGCTTCCGCCACACTCATCGCCAGCGGCTTCTCGCAGTAGATATGTTTGCCGGCGGCCGCGGCGGCCAGAACAATCTCATGATGTGAATTATTGGGTGTGCATATATCGACCGCGTCAATGTCATCACGCGCGAGCAGCGCCCGATAATCATCCGTGTAGAAGTCACAGCCGATTTCACTTGCGGCCCGTTCTGCCGTTTCGCGGCGGGTGGTAGCGACGCCAGCGATTTCGATGCTGTCGGCCGGCAAGCCGTAGTGGAAGGGGATGGCGCGGTAAGCCGCTGCGTGCACCCGTCCGATGCCGCCGTAACCGATTAGTCCGATTTTGATTTTTGGCATTGCCACCCCCATCCCTTAGCCCCTTCCCCCATCAAGGGAGCAGGGGAATCGCACCCGATCGGGCACACTATTCCTTCAGCCCGCCTGCATCCCGATACTTGTCGCTCGCACGTAGCATGACGGCTCGCAACTTTTGCACAGCGGCGGCGATTTCGCCTGTGCCCGGTTGCAGCCTGCCTTCAGGACCCTTAAGCAGCGGCGACGAAAACTCGCCGACGGTCATGCCTGCCGCGACAAATTGCGCCACGTTGCCCACGTTTAATCCGCCGTCTTCCATGAGTTCGATTTGGTCTTCCATGCCCGCCTCAACGATCATGTCGTGTAATTTTCGTATTGTAGCGACCACTATCGGGTCGATGGTATGCGGGCTTTTGCTTCCGGTGGTCGCCTTCCAGAAGGGCGCGCGGCTTTCGTATTCGATGATATCGATATGAGGATGAATGAATTGCTCGAAGGCGACCGCCGGTACACCTTGCCAAGCCCAAACGCCAACTTTAAGCCCAAGCTTCTCCTTGATATAGGTGATGTTCTGAAAAATCATCTCGTTTGTGGTTTCGAGGGGCAGGCTTATGAGGCTGACGCCGAGATCCGCCAGTTGATCGAAAACGCTGAAGTTCGGCCTCACCATCTGCAATTGGGCTTCGACCTCGAGGCTGGCGCTCTTGCAGGTGGCTTCAATGATATCGTAGCCGCCGCGGGGCATGGCGAAATCCATATACTTGCCGTCGCGCACTTCAATATGCAGCCAATCGACGCCGGCAGCTTCAAGCTCGCGGACTTGGGCGCCGAGCGCGGCGTAATCAGCCCAGAATAAACCGGCGGCGATTTTGACTTGCTGTGTGACTTGTCCGATGGGCATTGAGATTGTCCTTTCATCAGTGGGCGTCCCACCGGGTAGCCCCTACAAGGTCTTGTACAAAATTTGCTCGGCGGTATCTTCATCGGTACAGAGCACGTCAATAGCGCCGGATTGTAGCGCGCCTCTGATGGCTGCCGCTTTGTTGATGCCGACCGCGACCGCGATTGTCTGCGGCACAGCGCGCAATTCTTCCAGCGTCACGCCGATGATGCGTTGGTTTAGCTCGCAAGGGAAGAGCCGTCCGGCGCCGTCGAATATCTGCCAAGCCATATCGCCGATCGCGCCCGCCTCCCGATAGGTCCGCAGCAGCTGCGATTCCGCAACGCCCGCGCGTACAAAGCCGGATGTCAAGGGATCGAGATCGCCGATGCCTACCAGGGCGATATCTGCGCCGCGCACTTGCTCCAGCGTCCGGCCCACGACCGCCTGTTCGCGGATAACCGCGGCCGCCCGCGCATCGTCCGCCAGCAGGGGCGATGACAAATAGTGCGCCTCCCCGCCCAGCTTCTGCGCCAGTTGACGAGTCAGCGCGGAACTGTCGAATTCCTTGAGCGCGTGGGACAGGCTGCCGGTGGCTTGCACCACTTTGACATCCGCCTGAAAGTCCATGCGGATAGCGCTGATGACTTCGTAGGTGGTGCTGCCGAAGCAGATGCACACAGTGCTCTGGTCAGCCAGCACAGCTTCGAGATAACGCGCTGCCAGTTGGGCGATTCGCCGCAGAAGCAGAGCGGAGTCAGTCGCGCCCGTTTGCAGCACCAGCGCTCGATCCAGGCCGAAGTTATCGGCGAGCCGCGCTTCCAGATCAAGCGAGCGCTTGACGGGCCAGTCTATCAGGATGCGCACGATCTGCGTTTCGCGAGCCGCTTTCAGCAGGCGGTAGATCTTGACGCGCGAGAGATTCAGCGAGGCGGCGATTTGGTTCTGCGTCATCTCCTGTTCGTAATACATCGAGGCGACCTTGGCCAAAAGCTCGTGCTGAGCGCTGTCGATCATGCTCAGACTCCGGCGCGGTTGCGGCGAATGATCTCGCCCTTGCCCTGCTCGCTGCGCGGCCGATAACAAGGCAGCGGCAGCAAGCGCTGATGGATAATGTCGATCATCCAATCGGAGCTCGGGAAGAAGCTGTCGTCCAGTTCAGCCGGCGGCGTGATCCAATTGCGCGCGCCGAGGACAGCCACCGGGCCATCGAGATAATCAAAGGCGAGCTGGCTGATATTGGATGCCATCGTATGCAGGAAGGAGCCGCGCTCGCTGGCATCAGAGGCGAGCAGCAGCTTGCCCGTCTTACGGACCGATGCGATCAAGGGCGCGTAGTTGAGCGGATTGAGGAAGCGGGCATCGATGACTTCGGCGCTGAGACCGTGCTCAGCTTGCAGCCGGTCAGCCGCCTCAAGCGCGCGATAGAGTGTCGCGCCGATGGTAATAATGGTGATCTCGCTGCCCTCGCGATGTACAAAGGGCTCGCCCTCTTCAACCTCGTAATACTCGAGCGGGACGCCGCCAGCGAAGAGCGTCTCCGGCTGACCGTAAAGACGCTGGCTCTCGAAGAAGACGACCGGGTCAGTTCCGCGCAGCGCCCGGTTGAGCATGCCTTTGGCATCGTAGGGCGTGGCGGGGAAGTAGACTTTCAAGCCGGGGATATGGGCGACGATCGAGCTCCAATCTTGCGAATGCTGAGCGCCGTATTTCATACCGACCGAGACTCGCAGCACCAGCGGCATACGCAGCACTTGCGCCGACATCGCCTGCCACTTCGCCATCTGATTGAAAATCTCATCGCCGGCCCGCCCCATAAAATCGCAGTACATCAGCTCTGGCACAGCGCGGCCGCCCGCCAGCGCATAACCGACCGCTGTGCCGACGATGGCCGCTTCGGATATGGGCGTGTTGAAGAGGCGATGATAAGGAATCGCTTCGGTCAAGCCGCGGTATGCGCCAAAAGCGCCGCCCCAATCGCGGTTCTCCTCGCCGAAGGCGATCATGGTCGGGTCGGCATAGAAGCGGTGCAGCATTGCTTCGGAGATGGCTTCGGCGTAAGTCAAAGTCTTGAGCTTCGGCCGCGGCTCGCCCCGCTCATCAAAGGCGAAGCGATTCTTGCCCGAGGTCACGGCGAAGCGCGTATCACTCATTGACTGCAAGACTTCCGGCTCGCGTTCGTCAAGCGCATCGACAGTTTCGTTGGAAAACATCAGTTCGCCGATGGCATCGCCCGAGGCATCCAGCCGTGGTGAGCGCTCCAAATCCACAGCAGCTTCGACCACTTTGACCAACTGCTCGATAATGGCCTCCTGCATGTTCGCCAGGGTGTTGGCATCGGCGTGACCGTGCCGGCAGAGATAGTCGCCGAAGCCGCGGATGGAATCATGCTCGCGCCACATCTCGATCTCATCGCGCCCACGATATGACGAGGCGTCGCTAGGCGAGTGACCGCTGTAGCGATAGGTGACGACATCGAGCATGGCCGGTCCTTCGCCGGCGAGCAGCAGCGCTTTCTTGCGGCGGGTGGCATCAGCGACCGCCAGCGGATCATAGCCATCGACCCGTTCGCTGTGCATGGCGGCGGCATTAACGCCCAGGCCAGCGCGCGCCAGCATGCCAAAGCCGAGTGTCTCGCCCTGCGGCTGCCCGCCCATGCCATAAAAGTTGTTCATGAAATTGAAGAGGATCGGCGGCGCCCCGCCCAGATCGGCGTCCCAGAGTGTGTGATATTGGTCCATGGCGGCGAAGTTCATCGCCTCCCAGACCGGACCGCTGGCTATCGAAGAATCGCCGACATTGGCGATGACGATGCCCCCTTTGCGGTTGATACGCTTGAATAGCGCCATACCAAGGGCGATATCAGCCGAGCCGCCGACGATGGCATTATTGGGCATGATGCCGAAGGGCGGGAAGAATGTGTGCATGGAGCCGCCCATGCCTTTATTGAAGCCGGTTTCGCGGGCGAATATCTCGGCATATGTGCCATAGATCAGCCAAGACCGCGCCAGCGCGCGAGTATCGCTGAAGTCCTCTATCGTCTCGACGACGCGTAGCGCGACGCCGCCCATATAGCCCCCCATGATATCGAGCAGCGCGTCTTCATCCAGCTTGCGAATAGCCGCCAGCCCCTTCGCCAGGATCTCGCCGTGGCTGCGATGCGAGCCGAGGATGAAGTCTTGCGGGTCGAGCGCCAGGCACTGCCCGACAGCAGCCGCTTCCTGCCCGATGGACAGGTGGGCGGGGCCAGCATGATTATACTGAATGCCGCGGTAAACACCCTGCTTCTTGAAGTTGTCCAGGGCGGTCTCAAATTCGCGGATGAGCAGCATGTCGTGATAGATGTCGACCAGCTCGGCGCGCGAATAAATCGCTGCTTCGGCGGCTGCGTCCGACTCGTAGGCGTTGACGGGTATTTCCGGCGCGTGGATGACCGAGCGTTTTCGCGCTTCCGCCGGGTCAATGGTCAGTGATTTGGGCAAAATGGAGCTCCTTGTATGGCCTTTGCCACCGAGTACACCGAGAATCCAGAGTTCACAGAGTTGTCAATGGGTGCTCGAGCAGGCCTGTAAATCAATAACGGTTGCATCTTCCTCAGCGACACTTTCCCTACTCGGTATACTCGGTGGCGAAAACATGCGATTGTCTCATTGGCGTCTCACAGCGCAATTAGCAAGTCGATCTGCGCCAGATTGGCAGCCAGCCGCTGCAAGAAACGGGCGGCCGGCGCGCCATCGACAACTTGATGGTTAATGGTCAGCGACAAGCTGATATGAGGGACAAAATCCACATCATCGCACACCTGCACAGGTTTCAAGTTGATGCTGCCGATGCCCAAGATGGCGACTTGCGGCGGATTCAGCACTGGCGTAAAGCTCTCGATGCCGAGCGCGCCCAGGTTACTGACGGTGAATGTGCCGCCGCTCAGTTCATCGGGCTGGATACGCCCGCTGCGGCAAGCTTCTGCCACGCGCTTCGCCTCGGCCGAAATTTGCTTCAGCGTAAGTCGGTCGGCATTTCGGATCACCGGCACGAGCAAGCCGCGTTCGGTGTCGACGGCCATAGCGAGATGAAACGCTTTGTGCAGGTAGATAATTTCGTCTTCGAAAAGCGCGTTGAGCTCGGGGAAAGCCGGCAAAGTCCGCGCGATAGCGAAGAGCAACAGGTCGTTGATATTTACAGCATTTAAGCCGAGGGACGGGTCACTTTCTTTCAGGCGGCGGCGCAATGCCTGCAGCGCGCGGGCATCGGCAGAGGCGTTCAGTGTCAGCTGGGCGGTCGTCTGCAGCGATTCGAGCATACGTTTGGCGATGATCTTGCGCGCGCCTTTGAGCGGGATCGCTTTGACGGCTGGCTCATCGCCGGCCGGCATAAGGTCGGCCTTCGACACACGGTTACCCGCTTGCGGCTCATCCGCCAATTTGAATTCGCCACTGCTCAGCATTGCCTGCGCCACCGGCGTCACCTCGACGCGCTCTCGGATTGCCGCCTCGATATCGCGCTCGATGATGCGTCCGTCCGGTCCGCTTCCGCTCAGTGATTCGTAGCCGATGCCCTTGCGCCGCGCCAGATTCAGCGCTCGCGGGGAAATGGCGATGCCTGCTGCGGACTTCCTTAGCGTATCGCTATTGCCCCCCTTCCCTCTTGTGGAATGCCCGCCATAGAGATGGCGGGAAAGGGCCTGGGGGATGGGGGCCGCAGGCAGGAACTCGGCGACAGATTCGCCCGGCGCGCCCACCACGGCGATATTGCTCATCACCGGAACTTCATCGCCCGCTTGACAGAGCTGCGCCAACAGTACGCCGGCGGCAGTGCTCTCGATTTCGAGCGTTGCCTTGTCCGTTTCGATCTCACAAAGCAGATCGCCGGGCTCGACCTTGTCGCCAACCGCGATGTGCCAAGCCAGAACAACGGCGCTCTCGACGGTGTTTCCCAGTTTTGGCAGGATGATCGCTTCGGCCATCAGTTGCTACTCTTGATCACTTCGTGCAATTGCACAGTTCTAGTACAATTACACAGATGGTAGCGAGTTGCCGGGCAGCTGTCAAGTCGAGCTTGAATGGGGGAGTGGTGAATACTGTTGATATAACAACTTCGACCTTGCCATTCAAAAACCTCTGTGCCCTCTGTGTCTCTGTGGTGAATCCCCCCTATGGAATCCGGAATATGTCCTGTGTCTTTGAAATTCACCACTCCCTTGAATGGAGGATTTGCCCGCAAGTCAGCCGGCGAGCTGTTGGAACAGCGGTTTGAGCGCTTGGTAGGCGGCGAGAAAGTGCCGGTGCTTGCGGTCGTAGAGCTCGCGGAAGCGGGCGTTTGGCTGGAGGATGACTGTCTCCGGTGAAGGCGAAATGGCGTAGCTCTCTTGTGTGCCCAAAGCCACTTCCACCGCCCGCAGAGCGCCGTGAAGGCCGGCGTTTTCCGCTTCCGGCGGCAGGTGCGCGGGCACATCAATAATATCGGCGAAGAGCTGATTGAAGTCGGCATTGCGGGCGCCGCCGCCAATAAGCGTGAGTTTGTCCGGCAGTTCCGGCATAAGCGCACTGAGCGTATGGCGGTAGGCGAAGACGATGCCCTCCAGCAGCGCGCGCCAAAGATCGGCTCTTTCTGTATTGGCGGAAATGCCGATGAAGGCGCCGCGGGCGAAAGGATCATTGAAGGGGGCGCGCTCGCCATAGAGGTAGGGCAGAAAAACCAAATCGCCGGGCTCACGTTCCAGCGCGCTCCCGATGATATCGTCATGACTGAAACTGTCGAAGATGCCTTGCAGCCAGTCGAGGTTGCCGGCGCTGGTCATCATCGGCACGACCTGTATGAAATGATCTGACTTGGGATGCGCCAGAGTGAGTACACCAGCTGCGGCATCGCCGATTTCCTGCGCGCTGAAGCCGACCCAACCGCTAGTGCCGATGTGGGCATAAGCTGGGCCCGCTTCGCCACAGCCCGCGCCGATCGTCGCCGAGCCAGCGTCGCCGGAGGCCAGATAGACGGGCGTGCCCGGCTGCAGCATCAGCGCCTCGGCCGCAATCTCGCTCAAGTTGCCGGCCTGCGCCCCGCCTCGGAGAACCGTCGGCAGCAAGGGTGGCAGCCAGCCAAGCTCCAGGCCTTCCAGCAGCGCGGTATCCAGCAGAGTGTGAGCGGCCAAATCCCAAAGCCCGGTAGTGGAAGCGGTCGTGGCGTCCGAGACAAAGTTGCCGGTCATGCGCGCGGCCACGAAATCCGACCCGCCCATCAGCAGATGAGCAGCCTGTCTTAGGCTGCATGGCTCATTCTCATGCAGCCAGCGCAATTTGGCCAGCAAGCTGCCGGCCGTTTGCTCCATACCGGTGATGGCGACCAACTCGGCGGGATTGACCAACTGATGGATGCGCTCGATCTGAGCTTTGGCGCGGGTATCGCTGTAGAGAATGACCGGGAGAATTGGCGAAGCCTTTTCATCCAAGAGTACGACATCTTGCATCTGCCCGGTGAGTGCGATGCCAGCGAGATCAGCCGGCGCCGCCAGTTCCCGACAGACGCTGACAACAGCCGACCACCAATCCTTTGCATCCTGCTCCGCCACACCGCCGGCGCCAAAGTGGGTGCGGTAAGCGGCTGAAGCCGACCGGCGAATCTTGCCATCGACCATCAGAGCGGCTTTGGCGCTGCCGCTGCCGATATCCATGACCAGCCAGGGCGAGGGCATCAGGAGGACTCCTCTTGCCGCTGCTTGAACAGGCGGCGCAGCCAGCGCCCGAAGCGGAAGCGCGTCTTCGACAAGCTGCTGAGCGTCACAGCCAAGATGATGATGACACCGGTTGAGATTTGCTGGATGTAGGTGTCTATCTGCATCTGCGTCAGCCCATTGGCCAGGACACCCAAAATCAACACGCCGATCATTGTGCCGATGACGTTGGGCTGGCTCTCTTCGGACAGGGTCATGCCCAGGAAGACGGCTGCGATCGCTTGCAGCATCAAGCCTTCGCCTTGGGTCGGGTGGGCGGTGGACAGGCGGCTGAATAGCATCAACCCGGCAACGGCCGCGCCTATCCCGCTGATGACAAAGCTGAGCAGCCGCAGCCGATTGATGCGGATGCCGCCGAAACGCGCCGCTTCCCTGTTGCCGCCGATGGCATAAAGACGCCGCCCGACGATGGTGTAATTGAGAATGATGAATACCAGAATCAAGGTGATGATCGCCAGAATCGTCAGGTTAGGCAGCGCCAGATCCGTCTCGCCGACCTTGCCCAGCGCGATGGCGCCGCGCCCGAAGCTCGAAAAGTTCGCCGGTATCGCCCGCCCATATATCGAAGCGCCGCCGCTTGTATACAGCGCCAAGCCACGAAAGACCGTCAGTGTGCCCAGAGTGGCGACGAAAGCCGAGATGCCGATGTAGGCAACGAGTACGCCATTGAGCAAGCCGCCGGCTATGCCGACCAGCAGGCTAAGCGCTACCGCCGCGGCCACCGAGCCTTCGTTTTGAAAGGTCGTGCCCGCCACGATGCCGACCAGGCTGGCCATTGCGCCGACGCTGAGATCGAAATCACCCGTCACCATCACGATGGTCATGGTGAAGGCGACCACACCGAGGATGCTCATCTGCCGCGTGATGTTTACCCAATTGGGGATGGTCATGAAGGTTTGCGGTCGCTGCGCCCAGAAGAAGACGACGATCAAGATGAAACCGACCAAGGTGCCATAGCGCCGCAAGAAGGCCGCCAGGGAAAAACGGGAACGCGCCCGGGCGCTTGTACTATGGTCGTTCATGCGCTTGCATCAGCCGAAATCATAGCAGCGCTCCAGCAATTGACTCTCACTTAGATCCGACGCGAGCAAGTCTTCAGCCGTCCGTCCATTGCGCATGATCAGGATGCGGTCACAAAGGGCGATCAACTCGTCGAGCTCCGACGAGACCATGACGATACTGGCGCCACCCGCCGCAAGGTCTCTGATGAGCTGAAAGATATCAACCTTGGCGCCGACATCAACACCACGAGTCGGTTCATCAAGCAGGATGAGGCGCGGCTTGGCCACAATTGCGCGGGCGAATAGGATCTTCTGCTGATTGCCGCCGCTTAGCTGACGGACGCGCTGACCAACGCTGGTGACTTTCAGGCGCACTGATTCGCCCAATTGCCGGCTGAGCGCCTTGGCTTTTGCTTCGCGCAGGAAAGTCTTGAGCAGACTCAGTTGGTCCAAGTGAGGCACAGTAATATTTTGGCTGACACGATCGCCCTGAAAGAGACCCTGCGAGCGGCGCTCTTCCGGCACATAAGCTATGCCGGACCCCCAGGCTGCGGCCGGTGACAAGTCGGGCAGAGTCTGCCCATCCAGTTCGATCTTACCGCCCTGCAGCGGGTCGATGCCAAATAAGGCGTAGAGCAGCTCCGACCGTCCCGAGCCGACCAAGCCGGCGATGCCCAAAATCTCGCCCTGGTCAACGGCAAAAGCGGCATGGGAGATGGCGTCTGTGCGCAGCCCGCTGACCTTGAGGCGAGGCATCCCCATCTGTGGTCCGCTGTCACCGTCGGCGGTTTTGCCAGTCAGCGACGACTCGCGGCCCGTCATCTCCCGTATCAATTCTGTCGTGCTGGTATCGGCGATGGCATGTGTGTTGATGACACGACCGTCGCGCATGACGGTGACGCGCTGGGCGATGCGAAAGAGTTCATCAAGGCGATGTGTGACGTATAGCAGAGCGTATCCACGCGCTCGCAGACGGCCGATTACATCGAAGAGCAGCGTGACTTCGGCGCTGTTAAGCGCGGCCGTCGGCTCGTCCATAATCATAATCAGGGGCTCGTCGCCTTCCGCCTCGCCGATGAAGGCGCTGGCGATCTTCACCAGCATGGCGTCGCCGGCGCTCAAGCTCGAAGCCCGCCGTCGCGGTTCAATATGGTTGATGCCCAGCCGCCCCAGCACTGCGCGCGCCCGCCGATGCAGTGCCTGCCAGTCGACGAAGATGCCAGCCAGACGCGGCAGCGGATTGTTGATGAACAGGTTTTCGGCCACGCTCAAGGCGGGCACAATATTCAACTCCTGATGAATGAAGCGGAAACCGCGGCGATAGGCGGCCGCCGAATCAGGCAGTGCGATTTCCTGGCCGTTGAGCCGTACCGTCATCCGGTCCGGCGCTTCCAGGCCAGCCAACAACTTTATCAGCGTCGACTTGCCGGCGCCGTTTTCGCCGATCAGCCCATGCGCCTCGCCGCCGACCAAATCCAGATGCGCGTCGATCAAAGCGCGGACGCCGCCATACGATTTGTTGGCGTGGCGCGCCTCAAGCAAAAGCGGGGGTACAGACATGAACACTGCGGGAGCCACTTTCGACTCCCGCATTTTCATTGTCGACTTATTCGCTCAGGTCGGCTTGCGTAACCAGCTTGGCCGGGACATAGTGATTGACCTGCGTTATCTCGGCGCCGCCAAGATGGGACTCGACCAGGTCAGCGACTTTCTGCGCCATGCCGGCGAAGTCTTGCGCCACAGTGGCTTCAAAGTTGCTGCCGCGGGCGATGGCGTCGCGCGCTTGCTCGGTCGCGTCAATGCCTACGATGACGATGCCTTCGTCAGCGCGCCCGGCATCTTCTATCGCTTGCAAGGCGCCCAGCGCCGGATCATCCCAAGCGGACCAAACCGCGGAAATGCTGCCCGCATCCGGATTCGCCAGCAGGACGGCTTCCATGGCGTTGCGCGCGCCCTCCAGCGGACCGTTGTCAAAGCTCGGTGTGATGGCGTCAGCGATGTTGATATCGGCCGTATTTTCGAAGATGGCGCGGGCGATGGCGCCGCGTTTCTGCACCGGCGGGTAGGGCTCGAAGATGAACATGATGACATCGCCGGCTGCGTTCAGGCGGTCAACGACATAGGTGGCAGTTTCCGCCGCCATGGTGTAGCCATTGCTGGTCACATTCGTCACCAACAGCGGATGCGCCCCCGAGTCCAAGCCGAAGACGGGGATACCGGCATCGACGGCGGCGTACAAACCCGCTTCAATCTGCGTCGGATCGACATTGATGACGATGGCGTCCACGCCTTGCAGCGAGACATCTTCCATGCGGCTGACGAGCGCGGCTATGTCCTCGTTGGTATCAATCACATTGACATTCCAGCCTTTTGCCATGGCGGATGCTTCAAAGTTCTCCACCATGATCTGCGTACCCGGCTGTGCCAGGAATGGCGTCATGACCGCGACGGTCGTGGCGTCCTGCGCCATGCCGATGCCGGTCACGCCTAAAAGCAATACAAGAAGTAGCAGGACTATTTTGCGCATGAGTTTCTCCGTATTCTGATTGTGTTATCGTTCGTTGAGCAGCGCATATTCTAGCGCAGGGAAGGAGTGGCGACAACAGAGTCTTCATCTATGCGCATTCAGCGGCGTTGCGGTAAAGTACGCTTATTGTGAATCTACAGGAGCGAGAGTCCGCCATGAGCGCGCGTTTACAACATGTCAGCATCCCCCGTCCGCCCGGCAGCGATGCCTCCGTCCGCGCCTTCTTCGGCGACCTGCTGGGTTTGGAGGAGATTCCGCCGCCCAAAAGCCTGCAAGCCGATGAGGTCATCTGGTTCAAAGCGGGTGAAGGCGCCGAATTGCATGTCTTCCTCGAGGATGCGCTTGACGACCCGTCGATCAGGCATTTCTGTCTCGTCGTCGATGATGTGAAGGGTCTGCGCGCCAAACTCACAGAAGCGGGTTACGCGCCTTACGATGTGCAGCGCATCCCGGGCCGACCGCGTTTTTTCTGCCGTGATCCCTTCGGCAATATCATCGAGTTCACTACGATCACAGGCGACTATCTCGAGCTGCAGGACAGCTAAGAATCCCGCATATCAGCCGTAACCTTGCCCATAGCGGAGTGGGCCGCGCCAAGCCGCTGTGTTGCGCGCTCGCAAAGCGTCGAAATCCAGCGTCGCCTCCGTGACCAGCAAGTCGCCATCGACTACAGCCGGGTGTTCATTTGACGCAAGGTAAGCCAGCAAGTCGCTTCTCAGTCTCGCCTTTGCCGCAAAATATTGTGGTTGAACCGCGAGATTGTGAAAGTCATCCGGATCGTTGCTAATGTCAAAGAGTTGCTCTACTCCGCCGGCGAAATAATAGATGAACTTTAGCTTGCCATCCGTGGCGAAAACCGAGTGCCGCGTTTCACCGTAGATGACACGGTCAGCGGGCAAGTCCAGCAGCGAGACACCGTCCATGGCCGGATCGGGCTGCAAACCCGCCAATTCCAGCAGGGTCGGCGGGATATCGGCAGTCAACGCCGGTGTATCGACACGCCGATTGTAAACGCCGTGATGCTGGGGCAGCCGCATAATGATGGGCACACGGGCGGAAGATTCCAGGTAGGTATATTTGCCGTAAAGCTGATGATCGCCCAAATGCTCGCCATGGTCGGAGGTGATGACGATCACAGTGTTGTCGTATAGTCCTTTGCTCTTCAGCTCTCCGAAGAGACGGCCGAGCTGATAGTCGATATGCGTTACTTGCGCGTAGTAGTGCCGGCGCAGGCGCGCCAGGACTTGCGGCGAAATACGATCGGCTTTGCTGACGATGCGTTGGGCGATGAGCGAATGCGGCTCGTCGTCGCGGCCGACCCAATCGCCGACTACCGCTGGCGGAATATCGAAGTCATCATAGAAGCGGTCGAAGGGCTCGGGTGGGTCGAAGGGGCTATGGGGCGCTTCGAATACCAGCCAAAGCATGAAGGGGCATTCGGGATCGCGCCGCTGCAGAAAGCGGATGCCCTCATCGACGATCCAATGCGTATGCGTCAGGCGCTCCGGCACGGCGCTGACCGCCGGATAGACCTCGTTGCCGCCCAAGCCATGCCCGCGATAGAAGCCGCCGTAGCCCCGCTCTTCCAGGAAGTTTACGTAGTCGTCGGGATGCAGGCTGATGTCTTCAAAGCCGAAGCGGGCGCGCTCCGGATAGAAGTGCATCTTTCCGACCGCCTTGGTCTGATAACCGGCTTCGCGCGTCAGACGATAGGGCAGGCTGCGGTCGGCCGGAATGGGAGTGCGCGGACCGCTCATATTGTTGTAGGGCATACCGTGCTGGCTGGCCGTGAAGCCGGTGAGCATGGTGGCGCGCTGCGGCATGCAGATGGGACAATCGGCGTAAGCCCGCTGATACCAGGCGCCTTCATAGGCGATCTGATCGAAGTGCGGTGTCATGACCGGATGGGCGCTATCGGCGATGCCGAGGCAATCGCCGCGCCACTGATCAAGGACGATGTAGACGATGTTGGGTTTTTCGGCGGATTCCCGTGACAATGCGCTAACTTCCTTGAAGTCACCAATACAAGACTGCTAGAAGGTCTGCGACACTCGCGTATGGATTTCTCCCCTCCCTGATGCTTCGGGGAGGGTAGACATTATCCCTTGAGGCTGCCCTGCGCTGTCACGCCGCTGATCAGGTGCTTCTGCCCAAAGTAGAATACAACCAGCATCGGAATGATCATCAGCATCGAGAAGACCATGATCAGGTTGAGGCTGTTGTCCTCGCCTTCAAAGCCCTGCAAGGCGTTCAAGCCCAGCGCCAAGGTCCAGAGTTCCTTGTTGGGACCCAGGTAAATCAGCGGGTTCAGGAAGTCGTTCCAGGCGAAGGAAAAGGCGAAGATCGACACGGCCGCCAGCACCGGCCGCGACATCGGCATAAAAATCCGCCACCAAACGCCGAACTCGGAACAGCCGTCAATCCTCGCCGAGTCGTAAATGTCTTCCGGTATGCCGCGGAAGAACTGGCGGTACAAGAAGATATAGAAGGCATTGTGCCCGAGCAGGCGCGGCAGGATCAGGGGTCCGAAAGTGCGCGTCCAGCCGATCTCGTCGAAAAACAGGTATAAGGGAATTAATCGCACCACATAGGGCAGCATCATCGTCGCCAGCAAGATTCCAAAGAATATGTTCCGCCCGGGGAAGGCAATACGAGCGAAGGCGTATCCAGCCAGCGTACAGGGCACCCAGGCGCCAAACAGAGACGCCACCACGATGACCATGGTATTGCGCGTGTATTGAAGGATCGGGCGCGCTTCAAAGAGCTTGGGATAATTCTCCCAGGCGATCGGATCCGGGATCAGTTCCAGCTGCCGAATGGTGATTTTGTCGCGCGTCTTCAGTGAAGTCGAGACCGTCCAGAGCAGCGGCACCATCATCACAACCGCGCCGGCGGTCAAGACCAGATAGATGATGATGTGGCGAACCATTTTGGTTCTGGGATCTTCAATCATGCCTGTATCCTACGTCCCAAGCCTAATTCTCATTGTCTTGCGCATCCCCGTAGAATACCCAGCGATTCGAGGTGAAGACGAGCAATAGAGTCAACACAAAGATGATGAGGAACAGAATCACCGACAACGCTGCCGAATAACCGAACTCAAAATCTCGAAAGGCCTTATTGTAAACATGCAGCATGTATACAAGTCCCGCTTGTAAGGGCCCTCCATTGGTCCCAATGAGAATAAATACTTGCTCGAAGACCTGAAAACCACCGATCAAACCCAAGAGCAAATTGAAAAAGATCGTCGGCGTCATCAGCGGGACGGTTATATATAAAAGGCGATGCCAACTGGTACCACCGTCTATCGCCGCCGCTTCGTAGAGATCTTCCGGGATGCTCTGCAAACCGGCCAGGAAGATGATCATCTGCCCGCCGAAACCCCAAAGACTGAGCAAGATCAGCGACGGCTTTATCGCGTCCGGCGAAGACAGCCAGCGCACCGGCGTGACGCCAATCAAGACGAGGAACTGATTAATAAAACCATAGCGTGTGTTGAGCAAACCGGCGAATATCACTGTGGCCGCGACCAAGGGCACCACTGACGGCACATAGAACAGCGTACGATAGAGTTCCATCCCGCGCACGCGCAAATTCAAGATTAACGCGATCAAGAAAGCGAAAATCAGGCGCAATGGCACACTGAAGCCCAGGTAATAGACTGTGTTGTACATGCTCTTGCCGAAGAATTTGTCCTTGGTGAAGATTTCGATGTAGTTTTCCAAGCCGATCCAGGGCGGCGCGCCCACTGTGCCAATCTGATAATCCGTGAAGCTCAGGTACAGATTATAAATAAAGGGCAGCCCGTCAAAGATGATGAAGCCGGCGAACCAGGGGAAGATGAAGGCGAAGCCGATCAAAGCGCGATTGCGGAACCACCACTCCTGAAATCGAAGTTTCAAGGTGTTTTCCGCGTCGGTTTGCTGCGTTTTCATTGATGCTTGCACGATGTCGCGCCTCAGTTGATGGCGGGCGGGCGACCCGCGATGGGGTCGCCCCTACATTTTCTCCGCCTGGAGAGCTTCGTAGGGGTCAGCCAGTGGCTGACCCGTCGCCCATATACCCCGCGTGCTCCTCTTCCCCTTGAAGGAGGGAGGAATTGGGGGTGGGGGTATGCCCTACATATTGTCGGCGTCGAATTCTGCCCAGAACTCGTCGAGCAATTCTTGCATCTCGGCATGCGCATCGGTCAGCGCATCCGCGGCCGACTTCACGCCGAAGTAGGCTTCTTCAATGTTGTTGGAAAGGATCTCCGCCAACTGCCCCTGAACCGGTGTGATTTGCACCGGTGTATCGAGCGCCAGACCTTCAAGTACGACGCTCCAATACGGATTGACATCGTAGTATGCCGGGTTCTCGTTGCAAGCCTTCACCGGCGAGGGACGGCTCTGGCGGAACAAGAAAGCGCAGCCGCCCAACTCATGAACGCCTATGAACTCAGCGAACTTGAAGGCCGCTTCCTGCTTCTCCGGCGGATGCACGGCCGGAATCGTGTAGGCCCAGGCGCCGCTGTAATTGTAGCCGGTGGTGCCAGCCGAATGGGCATCGGGATTGTCGCCATTGTAGGGTCTCAGCATGGTGCCCCAGCTGTCGGCGTCGGCATAACCCTCCGGATCGGCGACGTTGAAGTGACCGAAGAAAGAGGTGTTGATGTGCAGGAAGGCTTGCTGGTTGTCATACCAGGGATGATCGCCTTGGGAGAAATTCGTATCCTGGAAGAAGTCGGTTATGTTCTCCGTGCCCTGGTTGATGTTGTTGGTCAAGTTGATCATCCATTCCAGCGTTTCCAAGCCTTCGGGGCTGTTAAAGAGCAAGGCGCGGCCATCGTCCGAGACGTATTTGCCACCGTTAGTGTAGAGCCAGGCGACGAATTCCGAGTCAGTGCCGAAAGCCGCCGCGCCCAAGACATCTATGCCCATGGGATCAGCAACCGTGATGGCGGCCGCCATCTCTTCAAGCTCTTGCCAGGTTTCCGGCGGATCTTCCGGATCAAAGCCGTGATCGCGCAGCAAGTTCTTGTTGTAAATCAACAAACCGGTCAACCCGCCTGCTGTCGGCATCGGCAAGCCGTAAAGTTCGCCGTTCCAGTATTGCAGGCCAATCTCGCCATCATAGAAGACGCTGAGATCGGTTCCATGCGCCTCAACGAATTGATCGATCGGGATGATCAAGCCGTTGATGGCGAATTGGTATGTCTCGGGACGGGTGGACATAATGATGCCCGGCGGATTGTTGCTGGCGGCGGCGGTGGCGAGCAATTCGGCGCGATTATCCCAAGGCTGGACCTGGTTGATGACGCTGATGCACGGGTTCTCTTCCTGGAAGTGCCCGATGAGTTCATCCATATAGGCTTCACGGGCGGCGCCCCACCAATTCATGAACTCGAGTTCAACTACTTCGCCTTCGCATTCCTGCGCAAGCGCCGGCGCCAAACCAAGCGACAGCAGCATGACCATGGCAATGGCTAGGCGTACAAAAAGTGAAAACTTCATGGTGTATCTCCTATACAAGGTCTATATCATTAAATGATGGCTAAATCGCCATTCGTACACTATTTTGTAGCAAGGGCAAGCTAATTTGCGGATTGCCGCGCGCTGGTTATACTTTGGACAGTTACGCTACTGTTGCCGCAATCAGAATCAAGTTTAACGCGATTCCAGCGCGCTGTCAAAAAATGCGCCGGCCCGTTGGGAAGCATGATCAGGAGACGAAGGGTGTGCTGAATGACCGCGATTTACGCTGATCCACGTCTAAGTCGATTCGATCCCCTTGAGCGGGTTATCTTCTACGACGACTTCGACGAAGGCATTCACGGCTGGTCAGAGTTGATCGGCAATTACGAGCATACGCTCGATTCGATGCTGCCGGAATACAGCGATATGCGCCCGCCCATGCTCAGCAACCAATCCATGTGGGACACGGGCACAGCCGGCTCGATGGAAGGCACCTATTCGCTCAAATTGGCGAGCCGGGCACGGACGGGCTCGCTTGCGACCAGCATCAAGCGCTTGACCTTCCGCCGTCGCGGGCAGATTCAATTGGAGTGCTACTTCACGTTTAAGCCCGAAGCGAGCGAGCTGCGACTTTCTCTGGATGATGTGCGCGCCTTCGGAGTGCTCTTCGACCTGCAAGATGGCATGAACCCGCAATATCGCTGGATGCCGCATCTGCGTTATCTCAACGCCCAGGGTTATGACATGGTCAACCGCTGGCAGATGAAAGGGGAGACTCGCAAATTTAGCGCGATTGGCGATTCGGGCGAGACGGTGTCGCATTTTCACTTGGGGCCCGAGAACTGGGAAAATATCGACCTGCCGGCGCAGACCCTGGCTTACAACGAGATCGCCACCAAGATGAATTGGCACTATTTGCGCCTCAACGTCGATCTGGCCGAGCGGCGCTTCCTCGGTTTTCAGTGCAATGATCTGATTTATGAGGGCGAAGCGCTGAAATATATCTCAATTCCGGCCATGCCCAACTTGAATTGCATGCTGAATACCGCCTTCTGGGTGGAAACCAATCGGGACAAACGCGCCTTCCTCTACCTCGATTCTGTGCTTCTCAGCGGGGAGTTCTGATCATGGCGCTCAGGCGAAGTTACACCGCGATTGTTGAACGCAACGTCCTTTGGCAAGGCGATTTCGCAACTGAACCCTACGAGGCGGCTTGGGCGAGCGAGGCGATCTTTTTTGTACGGGCTTTGGATATTTCCGATGGCTATTCCTATGCAAGCGCCCGCGTCCAGATCTCAGCGGACGGCATCCATTGGGTCGACGAAGGCACTTGTTTCGAACTGCCGAGAAAGAAAGATGAGGTAACATTTTGCAAAGTTACTCACTTCGGCGGCTATTTGCGCCTGCGCGGAAATGTAGCGGAGTCATCGTCCATCACAGTTCTCGTATCTCTGACGCTTATGGAATGACAGGCGTTTCGTCAAAAGCGACGAGGCGTAGGGGCGACCTATCAGGTCGCCCGACTTGTAATAGATTAATTCTATAAGGACTTCTTTTATGACAGATTCTGCAACGCACAGTTATGACGCCGTCATCGTCGGCGGGACGCCGGCCGGCATCATGGCGGGCATCGCCGTCGCTCGCGCTGGACGGCGCGCGGTCATCTTGGAGCGGACGGCGCATGTCGGTGGCTTGCCCGCCAATGGACTGGGCGCGACCGATATCGCCACCCGCGGCGCGACCGGCGGACTCTTCCTGGAATTCACGCGGCGTGTCAAGCAGCTCTACAGCGATACTTACGGCGTCGATTCTGAGCAGGTGACACTCTGCAGCGATGGCTATCGTTTCGAGCCGCATGTCGCCGAGATGATCTTGCTGGGCATGATCGCTGCGTGTGGCGACAAACTCGAAGTCCGCACCATGCGGCAATTTGACTACGAGCCGCAGAACGCCATCAAAGACGGCCCCGCCCTGCGCCAAATCAAGATCATCGACCGCGGGACCGGCGAAGAAGAATTCTACAGCGCGTCTGTCTTCGTCGATGCGACTTACGAGGGCGATTTGGCGGCGGCGGCGGGCGCGCCTTATATGCTGGGGCGGGAAGGCGCGGATGAATACGGCGAGCCTTGCGCCGGCAAGTTTTATCAGCGCTGGAGCGCGCCGGTCGATGAATATTACTCCACCGGCCAAGGCGACAACGCCATTCAGTCGTACAACTATCGCTTGCCGCTCACGACCGATGCCAGCAATATGCGGCGCATCGAAAAGCCGGCGACCTACAACCGTGACGAGTACCTTTCGCTGGCGGAGGATGTGCGACTCAATCGCTTTGCCGGTCCGCCGACGCCGCTGGATTTCGATGGCATCGGCGCGATTACCAATATGGCGCGCTTGCCCAACGACAAAGTAGACGGCAACAATCAACACGCCGCTTTCATTTCGACAGACTTGCCCGAGGAGAATTGGCCCTACCCCACCGCCAGTTGGGATTGGCGCGACCGCTTCGCCGAGCGTTTGCGTGATTACATTCTGGGTCTCTTCTACTTCGCGCAAAATGACGAGGCGCTGCCGGCCGACTTCCGCGAGCGCTGCAATCGCTGGGGCTTGTCGCTGGACGAATTCGCCGATAATGACAATTTCCCGCGACAGATTTATGTGCGCGAGGGGCGGCGGATCCGCGGCGAATACTTGTTCACAGCGCATGACGCCTTGTCGAAACGGCATTCGCGCGAGCATATGACAAGCATCACCGCGAGCCACTATGCGCTTGACTCGCACGCTTGCCTCAAACGGGAAGAAGGCAGACCGCATTTGGACGGCTTTTTCTCTCACCGCACCACGCCTTACAGCGTACCCTATGGTGTGCTCGTGCCGCTGGGGGTGGAGAATCTGCTGATTCCGGCGCCGGCGTCTTCGACGCATATCGGCTTCAGCACCTTGCGCATGGAGCCCTGCTGGATGGCGCTGGGCGAGGCAGCAGGCGAAGCGATCAACGTGAGCCTGGATGAAGGCGGGACTGTGAGGGCTGTCAATGTGATCGAGTTGCAGCGGCGTCTGCTGGCGGCTGGCGCGGTGCTGACGTATTACAAGGACGCGGCGCCGGGCGATGCCCACTATGAGGCGCTGCAGTTCTTCGCGCTGCGGGGCTTCCTGGGCGCGGAGTATGAGGCCAGCTTGGATGAAATTGTGTCGGATGAGGATCGCGCCGACTGGACGCGTTGGGCAAATACGCCCGGACTGGCTGACTTTAGCGGGACACGCGGTCAACTCTTGGATAGAATCTATACTGAAGTCATCAAACGAACGGATGCGGATAACGCCGCGCTTTACGCGGATGTGGAGGGATAGGCAATGGAATTCGTCAAAATCATGCCGGAGCAGAAACAGCAATTTGATGATGAAGGTTATTTGATCTTGCGCGGCGCGATCGACAGCGAGACAGTGTCGTCGCTTACTGAAGCAGGCGATCGCTTGATCGCCTCCGACCGCGAGCTCAATCGTCAGCGCAGACCCGGCGGCTTGTACGACGGCTTTCGCAACTGCGTATCGATGGACGACGCCTTCTTGCCGCTTATCACCAACCCAAAGGTTTTTTCGATTGTGGCGCAACTGCTTAGCCCCTATCTGTCGCTCTTGACCAGCCATCTCATCTACCGCGCCCCCGATCCGCCGGGTTCCTCCGGCAACGATCGTATACCCGGTTGGCACCGCGACCACTATATGTCCATGCGCGACCTGGGCGACCAACATATCCCACGTCATTCGCTAAAAGTCGCCTACTACCTTACCGACTTGAGCGAACCCAAGACCGGCGTGACCATGATGGCGGCCGGCAGCAATCAGCTCAAGCAACCCATCGCTATACCAGAGGGTGAAGTCGATCCCGCCACCAAAGTTGAGCCGCTGCTGAACCCGGGCGACGCCGTCTTCTTCGAGAATCGCACTTGGCACGCCGGCGCGGCTAATCTTTCCGAGCGCACCCGCAAAGCCGTCATGATCGGCTATTCCTATGATTGGGTCATCCCAACCGATTATCGACAGCAGGCGCCCGAATTTGTGGAGAAACTGTCTCCAGTCGAGCGCTATCTGGTCGGTGAACCAGTAGATGACAATCCGAATTTTGATTTTACCGGCGGCGCAAACCCGATAGATGATTGGTGCGTCGAGAATGGCTATCATTATTCGGCGAAGCAGGGCACAGGACATGTTATCGCCGCTGGCGAGCCAAGCAAGCCCGGCATGTGATTGCGTATCGAGGAGGGACAGATGAAGGAACGGAGTTGTGACATCCTGATCGTCGGTGGCGGCACGGGCGCGATCGGCGCGGCGCTCGCGGCTTTGCGCATGGGAAAGTCGGTCATCATGAGCGAGGAGACCGACTGGATCGGCGGGCAACTGACCGCGCAAGCCGTCCCGCCGGATGAGAACCCCTGGATCGATCAATGCGGCGCGACCGCGACCTATATGCGCTGGTCGGATGGCGTGCGGGATTATTATCGCCGCAACTACCCGCTGACTGACAAAGCGCGCTACACGATGAATTGGAATCCCGGGCAGGGCAACGTCAGCCGCCTTTGCCACGAGCCGCGGATTGGGCTGGCGGTCATCGAAGAAATGCTGGCGCCCTACCGTTCGAGTATGCTGCTGGACATCCTGCTCTATCACATCCCGGTCGCGGCGGAGACGGATGGCGACCGCGTGCTGTCTGCCACGCTGGAAGATACACGCACGGGCGAACAGGTTGTGATCTCCGCGCCCTACATTTTGGACGCGACTGAGCTGGGCGATTTGCTGGAAATGGCGGATGTCGAATCGATCATCGGCGCTGAGAGTCAAGCGCAGACGGGCGAGATGCACGCGGTCGAAGGCGATCCACTGCCGCTTGATCAGCAGTCGATCTCCTGGTGCTTCGCCGTTGACCATCTGGAAGGCGAAGACCATACGATCGACAAGCCGGAAGATTATGACTTCTGGCGCGAGTACAAGGCGGACTTCTGGCCGGACAAACAATTGAGCTGGTATTATTCCAGTCCGCAAACGCTGGAGCCGGTTCATCGCCAAATCTTCCACGCCGACTTTCGCCACCGTTATACGGGCGGGCCGGGCGACCTGTGGCATTTCCGCCGCATCCTGTACAAAGGGCATTATCCCGACGGCGCCTTCCCCAGCGATATTTCGCTGGTGAATTGGCCGCAGATCGACTATTGGCTCAAGCCGCTGCTGGGCGTCAGCGAAGACGTGAAGCAGGCGGGCCTGCGCGAATGCAAGCAATTGAGCTTCTCTCTGCTTTATTGGATGCAGACCGAAGCGCCCCGCGCTGACGGCAAGGGCTACGGCTATCCTGGTTTGCGGCTGCGCCCCGATGTCGTAGGCACCGCCGACGGCATGGCGAAGTATGTCTACGTTCGCGAAGCGCGGCGCATCCTCTCCGAGCGCACCGTCCTGGAAGAGCACGTCGGCGTTCAGCAGCGCGAGGGCTTCGAAACCGCCGAGCAATTTGATGACAGCGTCGGCATCGGCAGTTACCGGATCGACTTGCATCCGAGCACCGGCTTGCGCAACTACATCGACATCAGTTGCTATCCCTTCCAGATTCCGCTGGGTTCGCTGATTCCGCAGCGCGTCGAGAATCTGCTGCCCGCGTGCAAGAATCTGGGTGTGACGCACATTACTAACGGCTGTTATCGGCTGCATCCGGTGGAATGGAACATTGGCGAGGCGGCCGGCGCGCTGGCGGCCTATTGCCTGGATAAAGGCTTGACGCCGCGGCAAGTGAGGAATACCGAAGAGCATCTGCGCGATTTTCAAGGTCTGTTGGCGACGGAGATGGGTGTGCCGCTGGAGTGGCCGCCGTATGCGCGGCGGACAGCGCGATAGCTCCGGCACGTGCCAAATGGCATGATGGATGGCCGACGCAGACTCGTGCGGCAAACGGCAAGAAACGGCGGCAAAATGACAGCAGATGGCGGCTAGTCGACATGCAGTTGGCGGCAATATGGCAGAAAACGGCAAGTGAATATCTATACAGTATAGATATAGCGCTGTTTTTTGCCGAATGTGGACTGATTTCAGTTCTGTAAGAGTCTGCTTCCGCGGAGAAAATATTTTTGTGGAGCCCGTCATAATGTCGAGCGTATCACAGTTGCGTTGGGCAGAGGGGACGATATAGTCGCGCAGGCGGGCGATTCGGTGCAATAGTGGAACTCAGTCCTGTTCAGGCTGCGCTGCGGGCGGCGACGCCGTAACGCAAAGAGGAGAAGATCGGTATTGCTGTGGTTGTTATGACGACATGCGGCGGCCAAAGAATCGCAGATACTGAGAGCGTCAGGCAGTTCCTGCTCTGCTTTCTGTGCGCAGTCTGTCTCCTATGTACCATGAAGGCGCAGGGACAAGCGGCGGATGAGGAGCCGATTTTTCGCGATGTCAGCGCTGAGGCGGGCATCACGGCGACGCATCGTGGTGTTTGGGATCCATTTGGGTCGGCCGAAGGTTATTTGGCGATTGGGCAAGCCTGGGGCGATTACGACCGGGATGGCTGGATTGATCTGTTTGTAACGGGCAACCTCGACCCTAACGTACTCTACCGCAACAAGGGCGATGGCACATTCTCGGTGTCCGCGCATAGCGAGCAACTCAGTCTGCCTGGTGTGCCGAGCGGTGGCGCGGTCTGGGCGGATTATGACGACGATGGCTGGCTAGACCTCTACGTGGTGAATTATGGCGCGAATCGCTTGTTCCGAAACCAAGACGGCGACGGATTCCGCGATGCGACGCTGGAGGCCGGCGTCGGTGATACGGGCAAGGGCACATCGGCGGCTTGGGGCGATTATGACAGTGATGGCTGGCTGGACTTGTATGTGACCAACTGGTCTTGCTTCCCCGAATGTGATCCGGTGGACTTTACGGCGCAGCAGGACCGACTCTATCACAACAACGGCGATGGCAGCTTCACCGATGTGACAGCGAGCCTGGAATATGCGCTGACGCTGGGGGCGGGCTTCGCGCCGATGTTCATCGATTATGATGGCGATGGCGATAGCGATATTTATGTCGTCAATGACAAATTGCAGAACGAAATCGGCAATGTGCTTTGGCGGAATGATGGCGCCGGCTGCGGGCATTGGTGTTGGACAAATGCCTCGAGCGGGAGCGGCACGGACTTGCTGATCAACGGCATGGGCGTGGACGCGAGCGATTATGACAACGATGGCGACCTGGATATTTACATCACTGACATGGTCTACCAGATGCATCTACTGATGAACGACGGCTCGGGCGGATTCCGGAATCGGGCGCGTTCAAGCGGCAGCGCGATTAATATGGGTCCCGATAACGGCGTCGGCTGGGGCGCTACCTTCTTCGACTTTGACAATGACGGCTGGCAAGACCTGTATGTGGCGGCTACCAATTATCATCAGACCTTCCCGGAGCTCGAGGTCAGCTTTATGAATCCGCGGGCCGATGCGCTCTTTCGCAACGACAGGCATCGTGGCTTTCAAGATGTCAGCGGTCGCAGCGGCATTGACGAGAACTTGGCGACTTTGGGTGTGGCCTATGCCGATTACGATAGCGATGGCGACCTGGATTTGGTGACGGGAAACTGGAATAGCGGCTACCGGTTGTATCAGAATCAGGGCAATGGGAATCGCTGGCTGTCGCTGGATTTGCGCGGGGGAAACCCCTCCCTATATCCCTCCCCGAAGCATCAGGGAGGGACTTTTACAGTGAATCGTGATGCGGTGGGGACGCGGGTCTACGTGGCGAGCGGCGACGGCGTCGAGCAGTTGCAGACCGTCAGCATCGGCGCCGGGCTGGGCGGCAACAATCAACTGGCGCTGCATTTTGGACTGGGTAATGCGGCGGCGGCGGACTTGCGCCTCGTCTGGAGCAATGGCGTAGAATGCAGCTTCGAGGCGGTACCTGCCAATCAGCGTTTGCGGTTGGTGTATGGTGTGACGGCGGGGTGCGGGTAAGGTTTCACCGCAGAGGTACAGAGATCACAGAGAAAAGCTCAGCGCACATCGGTTTTGTAGGGCACGACATCACAAGTGGTCTGATACCAGGTGAGCAGGCGCTCGCGGAGCTGGGCGAGGATGTCGGCGCAGGCGGGATCGTCGATGCGGTTGTGTAGTTCGCCTGGATCGTTCTTCAAGTCGTAGAGTTCATCTGTTTCGTAAAGTCGGCGGACGTACTTATAGTCGCGGGTGCGGCACATGGACGCTTTGCTATGGGAGCCCGACTCACTGCGCTGCATTTGGGCGCGGGGCCAGTAAAGTACACTGGGGTCGTCGTAGGCCGCGCTCTCCTTTTCCTTCGCCTGTTCCTCACCGAAGCGGCGTCCACCTTCACAGAAGACAGCATCGCGATGATCGTCTGTCGCGCCGGCGACAAGGGGTGACAGCGAGCGGCCGAAGTGGTCGTAGCCGGGATCAATGCCGGCCCATTCGTAGGCGGTGGCGGTGAAGTCAATGAGCTCGACCAATTGATCGCGGATGCCGGGCTCTACCGGTACGTCGGCCGGCGGCTTGACGATGAGCGGCACACGGGTCAAGCAGTCTTCGAACGTATTTTGCGTCTTTTCGACCAGACCGTAGTCGCCGGTGAAATCGCCGTGGTCGGAGAAGAAGAAAATGGCGCTGTCGTCATAGATGCCGCTTTCTTTCAGGGCGTTGACGACCATGCCGAACTGGGCGTCTACGCGGGCGCACATGCCGTAGTAGACGGCGCGTAACTCGTTGAAGCGTTCCTCGCTCCAGTTTTGCAGGCCTTGACGCTCATAGATGCCAGCGGTGAGACTTGGTTTCTGCGACCAATCGGGCGTTGGATAGCGAGTCGGGATGAGGTCACGGTCGATTTGGCTGTGCCAGGGTTCTTCGACGCCGTAGGGCGGATGCGGGTAGCTCAGCGGCAGGTAGATGCAGAGCGGCTGATCGGGCGGGGCGTTGCGGATCTGGTCGATGGCGCCGTCGACCATAGCCCAGTCGTTATCGTAATAGACCTCTTCATCGGCGGAGTCGAGCTTGCCGGCGAAGAAGGAATAGTAATTATCGCCATCAGGGTCGCCGCGCCAATCATCGGCGCTGTGCAAGTTGGAGCGGAGCGGGCGCTGCGCCACATATTTGACATCACAATAATCGTCGAAGCCATCTTGGCGCGGGACTAGGTCATTCTTGCCGCCCCAGAAGACGAAATATCCGGCGTCTTTGAGCTGCTTGAGCAGGACGGGTTCATCGGGCTGGAGCATGTGAAACATGGTGCGGTGGCCGCGGATGTGCGGATACCAGCCGGTCATGAAAGAGCAGCGGCTGGGTGTGCAGACGGGATTCTGGCAAAAGGCGTGGCGGAAGGAGACGGCGTCCGCTTCGATGATTTGGTCGAGGTTTGGTGTGATGGCGGCGGGGTTGCCGAGATGGCGCATGACATCGCCGCGCCATTGATCGGGGTTGAAGATGATGATGTGAGGATGTTTGGGCATCGGGGAGTCCTTGTGGATGGTTCAATCAGTTACGGGTAGGGTCCAATCTTCCATCTTTATTCCCGGAATACGACCAAAATCGTCAGTATCGTTTGTTATGACGGTTAAGCCACGTGCCATCGCGATTGCAGCTATCTGCATGTCGCTGACCTTAATAAGTAAGCCGCTCTTCTTCAAATGAGCGTATATGTTTGCGTACTGCTCCGCCGCGTCGGTCATCAAACGGTAGACTGCGGAATCGCGAAAAGAAGCGTTCTTGCTTCTGACGGGATCGCTGTGGAGTCCTGCTCCCTAGCGATCCAGCAAACATCTCGCCCTTGGTGATGGCGCTTACAAACATGTCTTGTTCCGCATGCTGGTGAAGGTTCTGTCGGACTTTGGGCTTCTTTCCGTTAATGTAGTAAATGCAAATGCAGCTATCTAACAGAAACCTCATCAAGAATTGTCCGTTGCATCGGGCTCCACCGTCTCCGGTCGTACAACAGGGTCATCTGCCAAACTGCCGTAGGTAAGATCAATAAATCTATCCCATGGCAGATGGCGGTAGCTCTGTATCTCAACATCTCGAACAAGTCTGGAAATTGCTCTTTCGTAGGAACGATTTAGCTCAATCCGAACTTCGGCATTGATACAATTTAAGTCTGATTGCGAAGCGATGTCTTTCATGATATGGTCAAGCGACTCAAAAGCTTCCGAGGTCTTTGCCAATTCGCCTATTCGCTCGCCCAATAATGATGTAAATTCCGTATCTGCAACTAACTCCTTCATACATCTGTCAAGTTCAGCATCAAAATCATTTATTCCAGCCAACTCGGCCACGTATTCGCCAAAGTCTTCAGTAACGTCAATTTGTTCAGCTAGCATTCTTATGCGCTCTTCAACAAAACTAGAGACATCTGTCTGTACAGCCAACGCCGCTAGTTTCTCGGAACACAAAGTTGCTACGCGGTTAGCGGCGACAGCTTCTGTGAAGTTCCCCAGAAGGGCTTCGACGAAATCTGTATCGGCTATAGTTCTTAGAAGACTATCATCCATTATATCTGCAAGAGTGGGGACTGCGACGGCAACCGTCACCGCGTCATCAATAATGGAGGTCGCGGTATTCTTAGCGAAAAGGTCATTTGCGATATTTTTAACATCGGGAGCATTCAACAATGCTGATTCGGAGAGTTGTGATACGTCGATTTGATTCTGTGCAGCGACTTCCTCCATAAGGCCTTCTATCCACTTACGGTTCTGCGAAGCGATTTCTTGGTGAAGTTTCTTAAAATACTCGTCAAATGGATGCGACTTTTTCATAAAAACACCTACCGCATCTGAAAGTTCAGCATGTACGGATAATATTGCACGTACGACCCCGTGTCAAGCTTATTAAGAATAAGAGAGACGCTAAAGATTTCCAGTATTTACAACAAATCCCCGGGCAGCGGACTGAAGTCCACATCATAACCGAAGGCGCGGGGACCGACGACAGCGAGCGATTCCGGCGTTTTGAGTTCCTTGGGCGCGGGCATGGCGAGCACGGCGACGCGCAGACCGTAGCGGAGGGCTTCGGTACCGATGGGTTCGCCGTCTTCGAGAGTGACAAGGGTGATCAAGTCGGGCACGGTGCAGAGGACATCGCCGTTGCTGCGGGCGATCAGGTTTTCGTTTTGGAATTCGATTTCCAATTGCTGATCAAAGTCGTCAAAGGCGCTGATTACAAGTTTACCACGGGCGAAGCCTTGCACGGTGCGGCGTTCGACATCAATGATTTTGCCGGTGAAGAGGACTTTCCCATTGCAGAGCTGAACTATGGTCTCGGCCGGCTCGATACTGCGGGCGCGGCAATCGAGTACCGTTTCGCCTATCTGTTTTGCCAGGCTCACCGTATCGCGGATGATGGTGGCTTTGAGTTCGGCGCCGGTCATGACGGGCATGACAAGGGCGGCCGAGCCACCCATCTCGATGGTCAGGCTGCGGGCGAAATCTTCGGCTTGTTTAGCTGAGCTGATGCGGGTGAAGATGGTGACGTTGCCGTGGGCGTCGGCGAGGACGAAGGGGGCGGGCGCGACGCCGTAGATCATGAAAGTATCCATTTGCAGCTCGGGGAAGGCGCGCCCCATGCCATCGCCGTCGACGATGGGCAAGCCAAGCTGGAGGGCGGCGACCATCGGTCCCAGGGCGTTGCCGCCGCCGATCTCGCCGATTACGATGGCGTGGATCTTTTGGCGCAGGTGGTCTTCCAGGGCGCGGACGGCGGTCGCGATTTCGTGGCCCGCTTGCAGTTTTTCATTGCTGACGGTTGGCGCGCCCATGCCGCCGACGGCACAGACCAGCGCGTCATCAGGCACGGTGTCGGCTTGGATGATAGGGACTGCCCGGCCCTGCTGGCGTAATTCGTTTTCCAATCGGAGGCGATTGAGATAGGTGCTGCCGCCGCCGCCTGTGCCGAGGACGCCGGCGCCGATGGCGATGGCTTGGGTGTCGTCTAGTGTGACGGATCGTAGCATGTTTTCTCCGCTCCCCTTGCAGTCGTCTGATCTTCGTTGAGCCATTTTGCGATTTGACGCAAGAGTTCTGCTTGTGGCTCAAGTATTCCATCGCCAGTAACACAAAGCGCTTCTGACTTGTTCAGTATAGGTTATCTTTGCGTATGCCGACGGCAACTTCATAAATCGCTGGCAATGCCTCTTCGCCCCACACGGAGGCTATACCAGCGAGATAATTCACTAACTCGGCGATTGGCAAACCGTATTAGTTGGGTCGAGAAATACGACCATGGCAATAGGAGCATAACGTGATCAGATTGTCAGGAGTATCATCGCCGCCCTTGCTTGAGGGCGTGATATGGTGAATATCCAATCGCGTATCTGTTGCGAAACAGAACTGACAAGCGTGGTCATCCCTCGATAGTATTTTTTCTCGCAATTCGCTCCATGCGCGAGTTCTTCGTTTCATCAACTTATCCTATTCATTTCCCACCAAAGCGCTCTTCGACGGGCAAGTAGTCGACATCGTAGCCGAAGTAGCGCGGATGTACGAGTGCGAGGGTGGCCGGCTGGCGCCACTGTGGAGCGCAAGGAATAGCGATGACGGCGACTCGCATACCGTAACGCAGGGCTTCGGTGGTGATGGGCTTGGCGGTTTCATTCTCGAGGACGGCGATGAGGTCGGGCGTGGTCGCGACGTAATCGCCGTCAATGCGCACGACCAGGTGTTCATTCTGGAATTCGAGTTGAAGGACTTGACCTTCAAAGTCGCCGGTTCCAGCCATGGTGGAATCGCCCCGCGCGAAGCCGGCGACGATCTGTCGATCGACATCGGTGATTTTGCCGCGGAAGAGGAGGAAGCCACCGACGAAGCGGCAGAGGGCGGCAACGGGATTCTCTTCGTGCATCCGTGCGTTGCGCAAGGTCTTGCCGATTTCCTCGGCGAGGGTGATGGTTCCGTGGATGGCGGCTTGTTTGAGCTGCTTGACTGTTGCCGAGTAGAGGGCTATGGCGCAGGTCGCGCCCATGTGCATGACGCAGGAGCGAGAAAAGGTCTCCACCCAAAGGTTGCTGACGGCATTGATCAGCAGCATATTGCCGCGTTCATCGGACATAACAAAGGGGCTGGCGCTAATATTGTGCGCGGTCAGGACGGTCATCTGGATTTCGGGGAAGGCGCGCCCCATGCCGTCGCAATCGACAACGGGAAGGCCCAAGCGGGCGGCGATGTAAATGGGGCGGATGGAGTTCATACCGCCGGCTTCGATGCTCATGGTGGCGCGGGGTTGGCGGCCAGCATATTTTGCCAGGGCATGGAAGGCGCGGATGATGTCATCACCGGCGGGCAGCTTCTCCGTAAGCACAGTCGGCGCGCCCATACCGGCCACCGGCATGATTAGGTCGTCGTCATCAAGTTCATCGAGGGTTAGCAGTTCGACGGGACCGTATTGGCGGATGGCTTCGCGCGCCATCAGCTTACCGATGTAGGGGTCGCTGCCGCCGCCGGAGCCTAGTACCGCCGCGCCGACGGCAATATCTTCGATGTTCGTTTCATGGAGCAGCCGCATTCGTTATTCGACCCCCATCCCCGGGCCCCTTCCCCCATAAAGTGGCAAGGGGAGTAAAATCAGACTCCGGATCGCTGTTCTACTGGGATGTATTCGGTGTCGTAGCCGAAGTAGCGCGGGTGAGCCAATTCGAGCGCGGCCGTCTCCCGCCATTGCGGGGCGCAGGGAAAAGCGATGACGGCGACGCGCATGCCGTAGCGCAGGGCTTCGGTGGTAATGGGCTCGCCGGTTTCGCTATCGAGCACGGCGATGAGATCGGGCACGGTGGCGGCGAACTCGCCATCGACGCGGACGGCGAGATGTTCGTTCTGAAAGTCGAGGTTGAGCTGCTGCTCGGCGAAGTCGCCCGTACCTTGCATGGTGGCATCGCCGCGGTTCCAGCCGCCTTCGATGCGCCGGTCGACATCGGTGATTTTACCGCGAAAGATGAGGAAGCCGCCGACAGCTTGGCGCACGGCGTCAACCGGATTGGCTTCGGCGCGGCGGGCGTTGCGGACGGTCACCCCGATTTCTTCGGCGAAAGTGATGGTGCCGTGGATGGCGGCTTCCTTGAGCTGCGCGACAGTGGCGGAATAAAGGGCGATCATGCCTTCGGCCCCCATGTGCACGACGCAGGAACGGGCGAAGGTCTCGACCCATTTGTTGCTGACGGTATCCATGATCAGGACGTTGCCGCGTTCATCGGACATGGCGAAGGGGCTGGCGGTGATGCCGTGGGCGGTGAAGATGGTCATCTGGATTTCGGGGAAGGCGCGGCCCATGCCATCGCAATCGACCATGGGGATGCGCAGGCGGGCGGCCACGTAGATCGGCATAACCGAGTTGAGGCCACCGGCTTCGATGCTCATAGTGCCGCGTGGCTCGCGGCCAGTGTATTTGCCCAGCGCTTTGAAGGCGCGGATCATGTCGTCGCCGGCGGGCAGTTTCTCGACAATGACGATGGGCGCGCCCATGCCGGCGGCCGGCACGATCAGGTCATCGTCATCGAGTTCGTCGAGGGTGTAGAGTTCGACGGGGCCATATTGGCGGATGGCTTCACGCGCCATCAGCTTGCCGACGTAGGGATCGCCACCGCCGCCGGTGCCCAGGACAGCAGCGCCAAGGGCGATGTCTTCGATATTCTGTTCGTGTAGAAGACGCATGGAAAGTCTCCTCTAGTTAGCGCGTCGCGGTTCCTCAACGGATTATTGCGGGCGATCCAATGGGTCGCCCCTAAAACTTCCAATAATCTTGCACTGGCAGAGTTCAGCCGACTCCGTAGGTTTGCTCTACCGGGACGTATTCTGCCTCGTAGCCGAAGTAGGCTGGACCGACGATTTCCAACCCTTTGGGCGTGCGCCATTTGTCAGCGCAAGGGATGGCGATGATGGCGACGCGGAAGCCGTAGCGCAAGCCTTCGGTGGTGATGGGTTCGCCGGTATCGACATCGAGGACAGCCAGCAGATCGGGCACGGTCACTTTGAATTCGCCGTCGATGCGGGCAGCCAGGTGTTCGTTCTGGAAGCTGAGCTGTAGCTTCTGCCCGGCGTAGTCGTCGATGCCCTCAATGAAGGCATCGCCTTTGGCGAAACCGGCTTCGGTGCGGCGCTCGACATCGCCAACTTTGCCTTTGAAGATCAGATAGCCGCCGACAGCTTCGCGGATAGTTTCGACCGGCTCGTCTTCTTCAAGGCGGGCGCGGCGAACGACTTTGCCGATTTCTTCGGCGAGGGTGATGGTGCCCGGGATGGCGGCTTGGCGGAGCTCGGCGGCGGTGGCGGCGTAGAGGGCGATCATGGCCATAGCGCCCATGTTGACGGTGACGCTGCGGGCGAAGGTCTCGGTCCAGAGGTTGCTGATGGTCTCCATGATGACAGTGTTGCCGCGTTCGTCGGACATGGCGAAGGGCGTCGACGAGATGCCGTGAATGGTGTGCGTGACCATTTGCAGCTCGGGGAAGGCTCTGCCCATGCCATCACAATCGACCATGGGCACACCAAGACGAGCGGCGCAATAGATTGGCACGACGGAGTTGAGACCGCCGGCTTCGATGCTCATGGTGGCTCTGACCGGTTTGCCGATGTATTTGCCGACACTTTGGAAGGCGTTGACGATGTCGTCGCCGTTGGGCATCTTCTCGACCATGACGGTCGGCGCGCCCATCATGGCGGTGGGCACGATGAGGTCGTCATCATCAAGTTCGTCGAGGGTGTAAAGCTCGACCGGTCCATAATTGCGGATGGCTTCGCGCGCCATGAGCTTGCCGATGTAGGGGTCGCCGCCACCGCCGGTGCCGAGTACAGCCGCGCCGAGCGCTAGATCTTCGAGGACAGCTTCGTCGATTATGCGCATGGCGCGCCTCCGTCGGGTCGCGGGCGGCTTGGTAAATCGCCCCTACAGATAAGGATTCTGATGTTGATGACAAGCATGATTATGCCCCCACCAGTCGCGGGCGACTTGGCAAGTGCCCCTACAGCCAAAGATTCTGATGTTGATGACAAGCATGATTATGCCTCCACCAAGTCGCCGATAGCTTTGACCATAATGCGGGTGGCATTGCCGGGCAGGTAGGCCAGCGGCACTTCTTCCACATCGACGATTTCGATGCTGTCGGCGTTGGCGCCGGCGTTGATGGCGCGGTCGCTGGCTTCACCCTTGGCTTGATCGAGCGCTTCGTCGCGGCTGAGCTCGGCGAGGGAGAAGATGCGGTCGCATTCTCCGCCGACCTGGGCGATGGCTGCGCCGATGGCGTTGGCGACGGGGAAGTGATCGGGTTTGATGATTTCGGAAGCGCCTTCGACTTCGCCGGAGACCAGGATGCTGCCGCCACCGACCACGATGACCGGCACGGGGGTGGCGCTGGTTTTCATGCGGTCGACAGCGATGGTGATCATCTCCATGATGCGCGCCTGGACGGCCTTGACGAGGGCCGGATCGAGGTCCGCTACAGCGCTCTTGTCGCCAATGTCTTCGGAGCCGCCGGCGACAATTATGTCAGTGGCGGTCAGGATATCACCGCCGAAGACAAGCGCCTTCTCGGTCAATTCGTAGCCGACGCTGCGCGGACCGACTCTAACTTCCCCCCATCCCCCGATCCCTGCGCCCCCTCGGTCCCCCGCCTCACGGGAGATGTTTCCCACAAGGAGGGAAGGGGTGTCCTGCTTTGATGAAGTCCCTCCCTCTTTATGGGGGAGGGATTTAGGGTGGGGGCTTATCAAGCTGCCGCCGCCCAAGCCGATCGAATAGGTATCGGGCATACGAAAGTTGGTGCGGACGCCGCCGATATCTACCGCCAGGGCAGCCACGCGCGGGAAGCCATGCTGGAGGACGCCGATGTCAGTGGTAGTGCCGCCAACATCGACCACGATGGCGTCACGCAAGCCACTAAGAAAAGCTGCGCCGCGCATGCTATTGGTGGGACCGGAGGCGAAGGTGAGGACGGGATATTCTTTGGCGAAATCGGCGTTCATCAAGGTGCCGTCGTTTTGGCTGATGTAGAATGGCGCCTTGATCTGCAGTTCATCGAGCGCAGCTTTGAAGCCGTCGACGGTGCGGGCGGCCAACTGGCGCAGGCAGGAGTTCATGATGGCGGCGTTCTCGCGCTCAAGCAAACCGATGCGCCCGATCTCGCTGGAGAGGGTGATATTGGCATCGGGGATTACGTCGCGGACGATGTCGGCGCTTTGTTCTTCGAAGGTGGAATTGACCGGCGAAAAGACGGAGGAGATGGCGATGGCGTTCAAGCCGGCATCGCGGATCTTGATGGCGATTTCGCGCACTTCATCGGGTTGATAGGCGGAGATTTCGCGGCCGTCGAATTCGTGGCCTCCGTGCGCCAGATGGGCATTGCCGCCCACTAATTCGCGCAGATCATCGGGCCAATCGACCATGGGCGGCAAGCAGACGGTGGCGGGCAAGCCGAGGCGGATGCAAGCGGTGGGGGTCAGGTGTTTACGTTCGACGACAGCGTTGGTGAAGTGCGTGGTGCCGATCATGACGCCGTCGATGCGCGCGGTGTCGATGCCGGAATCGGCGATGACGGTGCGCAGGGCTTTGGCGATGCCCTCTGATACATTGGGGGTGGTGGGGGTTTTGGTCGAGCTGACGACAGTTGTGCCGTCCATCAGGACTGCGTCGGTGTTGGTGCCGCCTACGTCTACTCCGATTCTCATTTGTTTGTCTCCTTAATTTGGCATTGCAAAATTAGACAAGTGACTTTCCAGCAAGCAATATCCTCAACTCGAATCAACGCTGATGAATCGCTCGGGCTCGCGACATGATGTCTTGTGCGTCAACGACATGATTCTGTTTTCCCGTTGTAGTCAGTGTCCAACAACTGTCCTCACGTCTTTCAATGAAGCCGGTGGTCCCAAGATATACTTTGACCCAGTCAAGACGATTGTCGATTCTTCGAACCTCCATCCCATTTCGAGTGAATGTCGCTTGAAGCTGTTCTCGATTCAATTCCATGATTTTGGCCACTTCCTGACGGATAGCATCGTTTTTTGCGGAACCACCCAAATTACGCAGCGCATGCAACTTTGGATTTATCATGTCTGATATTCTTGGCAGCGTAACTTCAGTCATTGGTTTAGCTCCTGCAGCCATTTTGGTTTACGGGTAAATTTAATGCGCAGCGTCGACAAAGAGGGTTGCGTATCCTCCAGCGAAGCGGGATTTAAGATACGCTGCACATCGTCTGCCGATCTCACTACGTGAGCCTCTCCAAGCCATCTGTTGTGGAAATCCTTTTGATATGCATTCAGGCTGCCGCGAGCGGTCTTCACTTCCAAAAGGTAGTTCTTTCCGTCCAAGCCAACAAGCAGGTCAGGAACTCCCGCCATTTCTCCACCAAGTGTGGCATCAATCCGACGCCAGGTTGCGCCCATTTCCCAAAGCGCGTGAATAATTTCTTGTTCGTTCCCGTCCCGAGTATTATCACGTTTTTCAAGAACGCAACCGGAAATGGTACAACGTGGATCCATCTGAATTCTCCTCGGTCAATTACACTGTTCGCATCCAATTGTCCGAAGTTGCGGGCGACTCTGTGAGTCGCCCCTACACCGAGTCTCCATTTGGATGCAAACCTATGACACCGCCGGGCAAGGGACGGAAAGGCACATCGTAGCCGAATGCGCCCGGACCGACCACCTTAAGCGCCACATCGCTCTTGAGCTGCGGCGGGGCGGGCACTGTGATGACGGCGACGCGCGTACCATAGCGCAGGACTTCGGTGGTGACCGGCTCGCCTTCTTCTTCGGTGACGATACAGATCAGGTCGGGTGTGGTCGCCGCGACTTCGCCATTGATGAAGGCGATCAGGAATTCGTTTTGGAATTCTATCTCCAGGCGATCCTGGTTGTTGAAGCTGTCGATGCGTATGCCGCCGCGGGCGAAGCCTTTGGTAGTGCGGCGTTCGACATCGGCAATTTTGCCGCGGAAGACGACATTGCCATCCAGCGTATCAGCAACGACGGGCGGCACATCGGATTTCTGCGCTTGCGCCTCGATGACTTGCGCGCCGAGATGATGCGCCAGGCTGAGCGTGTAGTGAACGCCGGCGGATTTGACTTGGGCGCCGGTCATAATGGTGCCGGCCAAGCCAGCGCGCGCGCCCATGCTGACGGCGATATTGCGGGCGATTTTCTCCGCCCAGACATCGTTGATGGCGTATGGCACGATGGCGGCGTTATCGGCAGTGTCGACCATGGCCAGAGGCGCGGCAGTGGCGCTGGTTCCGAAGAGGAAGGACGACATTTGAATCTCGGGGAAGGCGCGTCCCATACTGTCACTGTCCACAGTAGGGATGCCGGCCTGCAAACCGCCGATCAGTGGCTGCATCGAATTGGCGCCGCCGATTTCAGCGATGGCGATGGCGTCGAAACGTCGGCCGATGTGTTCTTCGAGCAGGCGCAGCGCGCGCAGCATCTCGGTGCCTTCGGGCAGTTTCTCGATGCTGACGGTTGGCGCGCCGATGCTGCCGACGACGCAGCACAAAGCGTCATCCGCCAGGTCGAAGGGGTTGATAATAGCTTGGGGACCGTTCTCGCGGATGATCGAAGCGAGGTGCAAGCCGCCGAGGTAGGGATTGCCGCCGCCGCCCGTGCCGAGGATACCGGCGCCGATGGCGATGGGTCGGATGTCATCCAAAGTGACTTGCTGCAGCATTAATTGATCTCCGAGATGGCGATGTCTGGATGCAGATGGCAGGCGACTTGATGCTGCCGCTCGACATCGACCAGGGGCGGCGGAACTGTCTCGCATGCCGTCACTTTGTCTGCGTGGCAGCGTGGCGCGAAGGGGCAGCCGTTCTGCGGGAAGCTGTGGGATAGATCGCCGCGGATAATGATTTCCTCGCGCTGGGTATCGGGATCGGGCTCGGGGATGGCGGAGATGAGCGCTTGGGTATAAGGGTGCTTAGGCGCTTCGAAAATGACTTCAGTGTCGGCGACTTCGACGATTTTGCCGAGATAGAGCAGAGCCACTTCGTCGCACATATAGCGCACGACGCCGAGGTCATGCGAGATGAAGAGATAAGTCAGGTCGAATTGGTCTTGCAGGTCTTGCAGGAGGTTGAGGATCTGCGCCTGCACCGAGACATCAAGCGCCGAGGTCGGTTCGTCGAGTACGATCAGGCGTGGCTGCACGGCGAGGGCGCGGGCGATGCCGATACGCTGCTGCTGGCCGCCACTGAATTCGTGCGGGTAGCGATAATAGTGTTCTTCTTTCAGGCCGACCACGCGCATCAATTCCAGCACACGTTCGCGCGCGGCGTCGCCTTTGAGGCGCTCGTGGATCCAGAGCGGTTCGCCGATGATTTGGCCGACGGTCATGCGGCCGTTGAGCGAGGCGGCCGGCGCTTGATATATCATCTGGATTTCGCTGCGCAGGCGGCGCAAATCGCGCGCTTTGAGATGGGTGATGTCTTGCCCGTCGTAGAGGATTTGGCCGGCGGTTGGCTTCAGCAAGCGCAAGATGCACTTGCCTATGGTGGTTTTGCCCGAGCCGGATTCGCCGACCAGGCCGAGAGTTTTGCCTTCTTGCAAGGCGAAGCTGACGTCATCGACGGCGCGAAAATCGGATATCACCTGGTTCAGTAAGCCGCCGCGGACCGGGTAGAATTTCTTGAGGTTTCTGATTTCCAGAAGCAGGCTCATGCGTCCTCCGGATACAGGAAGCAGGAGGCTGTGTGATCGGCGCCGACGTTGACGGCGGGCGGAACGGACGCGCGGCAGGCATCCATGACGTGTTCGCAGCGCGGGTGAAAGCGGCAGCCGGCGGGTGGATCGATCAAGTTGGGAATCATGCCCGGGATACCTATCAAGCCGCCGCGGCTGACATCTTTCTGCGGGACCGCAGCGATTAAGCCGCGCGTGTAGGGATGTTTCGGATTCTTGAATAGCTCGCGCACGGGCGCTTCTTCAATGACACGGCCGGCGTACATGACGGCGACGCGTTCGCAGCTGCGGGCGACCACACCAAGGTTGTGGGTGATCAGCAGCACGGTCAAGCCAAGCTGCTTAACCAGCGAACGAATCAAGCGCAGGATCTGGGCTTGAATGGTGACATCGAGGGCGGTGGTCGGCTCGTCGGCGATGAGCAGGTCGGGATCACCGGCCAGCGCCATGGCGATGAGCACACGCTGGCGCATGCCGCCGCTGAATTGATGCGGATATTCGAAGATGCGTTTGTCGCCGTCCGGGATGCCGGTCAGGCGCATCAACTCGACGGCGCGTTCGTGGGCGTCTTTGCGCATTTGGCGCACCGAAGGCTGGAAACCACGCCAGCGCCCGGGCACTTTTTGCCCTTGGGCGCGTTGGTAAAGCACGGCGTCGACGAGTTGTTCGCGGATGGTGAAAAGCGGGTTCAGGTTGGTGACCGGGTCTTGAAAGATCATGCCGAGCCGTCTGGCGCGGAAGGCTTCCATCTCGCTTTCGCTTTTGCCCAGGATGTCCTCGCCATCGAAGGCGACGCGCCCGGCGGTGATTCGGCCCGGCGGCATGGGAATCAGGCGGGCGACGGAGAGGGCTGTCATGGACTTGCCGCAGCCGGTCTCGCCGACCAAGCCGAGCACATCGCCGCGCCGCATCGTCAAGTCGACGCCTGCCAGTACCTTGACCAGACCATCATAGGTATCGAACTCAAGGTGCAGGTTTTCTATGTTGAGCAGTTCAGTCATATCTGTTCAAAATCTCAAACCAAGTCGCATATATGTAGGGGCGATCAACCTGGTCGCCCGCCCCGAACTTACGAGGCTAACATCGGTTTCGGGTGACTTGATAAGTCGCCCCTACAAGCTTTTTCGTTCCCTTACCGCCGCGCTCGCGGGTCTAAGACATCGCGCAAGCCGTCGCCGATGAGGTTCCAGCTGAAGACCATCAGCCAGATCGCCAAGCCGGGAAAGGTGGCGATCCACCATTCATCGGGGAAGTAACGCCGGCCGTCATTGATCATGGCGCCCCATTCCGGTGTCGGCGGCTGCGCGCCCAAGCCGATGAAACCGAGGGCGGCGGCGGTGAGGACAGCGAAGCCGAAGTCGGTGGTCATTTTGATAATGATGGGCGAGACGGCGTTGGGCAGGATGTGGCGGAATATTATGCGCATGTGGCCAGCGCCAATGCCATAAGCGGCTTCCACAAAGGGCTCTTCACGCAAGGAAAGAACCAGGCTGCGCGTCAAGCGGGCAAAGCCGGGCCACCAGACCAGCGATATGCCGATCATGGTGTTGATGATGCCTTTGCCAAGGGCGGCGGAGATGGCTATCGCCAGAACGATCGCCGGAACGGTGAGGAAAATATCGGTGATGCGCATGAGCAGATCGTCAAGCCAGCCGCCGGTGTAACCCGAGATGGCGCCGACAGTGACGCCGATAGTTGTGGCCAGCAGGATGATGACCGTGCCGACTTGCAATGCCAGGCCGGTGCCCATGACGACGCGGCTGAAGATATCACGTCCGATCTTGTCGGTTCCGAAAGCAAACTCGGCGCTGGGTGGCTGCAAGCGGGAGGCGACGCGCGTCTTGCCAGCGGCATCTTCCGGATAGGGCGCGATGATTGGCGCAAAGATCGTCACAAAAACGATGAATAGCAGAATAATCAATCCAAGCATCGACAGCTTGTTAGAGCGAAAGCGGTAAAGGCCGCGCGAGATATTTTCCCAGCGAGCCGAGCGCGCGGTTTTGCGCTTATCCGGTTGTACGCCGGGCAGCTCAGCCATAGCGAATCCTCGGATCCAAGATGCCGTAGACGACATCGGTTAAGATATTAATGATGCTGAAGACGACGCCGTAAAGGATGGCGATGCCCATGATCGGCTGGAAGTCGAGACTGAGCGAGGCTTCTACAGCGTACAGACCCAGACCGGGCCAATCGAAGATGGTTTCGATGAGAATGGCGCCCGCCATGAGCCAGCCGAAATTCAAGGATATGACGGTGATGGTGGCGATGAGGGCGTTGCGCAGGACGTACTTGAAAATGATGATGCGGTAGGGAATGCCGATGGCGCGCTCCATGCGCACGAAGTCTTTTTCAAGCGCTTCGACCATGCTGGCGCGGGTGATGCGGGTGATGCTGGCGAATGCGCCAAATGAGAGCACGAGCGCAGGAATGAACAGGTGGCGGAGCGAAACAAGAAAGGTTTCAAGATCAAGTTGGATGAGGCTGTCGACAAGGAACAGACCGGTAGTAGATGCCGGCGGCGATATCAAAACTGGCAGACGCTTGCCGATGGGGAAGAGCCCCAGGTCGCGCCCGAACCAGGTCTGAAAGATCATGGCAAGCCAGAAAGACGGAAAGCTGACGAAAAACAACGACAGGATACGGGCGACGTGATCGGGCAAGCGGTTGCGATACATGGCGGAGATGACACCGGCGGGTACGCCCAGGAGGGTGGCGATGATGACCGCGGCGGTAGTCAGCTCGAGTGTGGCGGGCCAGAATGTGCGTAGGTCGCCGATGACTTCGCGGCGGGTGTAAAGTGACTGCCCCCAATCGCCGCGAAATAGGCCGGTCATGTAATTGACGTATTGAATGGGCAGGGGCTGGTCCAAGCCCAATTCTCGTCGCAAGGCTTCCTTGATCTCTTCGGTGGCTTGCGGTCCAGCAGCCAGGCCCACCGGATCGCCCGGAACGATGCGGGAGATGGAAAAGGTCAAAATGCTCAGCCCGAGCAGTGTCGGGACGATAAGCAGGATGCGTCGCAGGATGTAGAAGCGAATGTTCATAGAAACGCGAAAGAAGCTTGGTTGCGACCTGACGGAACTTCTCTAATGTTCGCAACGTCGTCAACTTCAATGACTTTGAGAGTCGATGATTTACTCGTGTTCTTTCCCTTGACTTCCACTACCGAACGCCAAAATGACCGCCCAATCGATTCAATGATTTCTTCTGGCCCCTCGATATTCCATTTCTCTCGATTCTCCGTGACAAGTACGCAAATTGGCGACTCAAGATCATCATCAGCGACCTTCAATACACCCTTTCTGATGATGTTCCCAAGCGCAACTTGAATCTCCTCCGCCTCTTCAGGAATATCCGGCATTGGTACGTCGCGTAACTCAGCTTTGGATCGCTTGAAGAATAGCCGCGCGACTTGATTTTCAATCTTCGCCTGCAAATTGACCGACGAGATCTTGTCACCGTCTGGAGCGAACGAAGTTGCAGCTTTCACGAATTTACCGTAGTCTGCTGGACTGCCGAACAGCGTTTCAAGTGCGCCATAGTCTCCGTCTTGGATAAGGCTCAGATTACGTACTAATAATGTAAAAACTTGTTCGAAATCTACTAATCCAGGTAGCAATGATTCTCTAGGCCTGCCCAACGTCAAATGTACAATGAAACTAGCTGCCTTCGTTTCTCCCTGATAGATTCGATACCCTTCAGCCTTTTCCACAATCTTAGGGCTGTATCTCTCCTGTCGATTTCGTACCTTCACTGTTTCCTTGATCAACTCTTCAAATGCCGTTATTCGAGACGCAAACTCCTTCGTCGATGCCGTACCATAGCCGACTTCCTTCCCTTCTAGCCCAAGCTGGATCGTGTGTTCGTTAAGTTCAATGCCTGCCAGCGCAAACTTTATCTTGCTAAGCAAATCATTAAGTTCAAATTCAATTTCAAGCGGTGGATAGCCACCAAGCGCAGTATGGATAAGTCGCTTCGCTTCCACATACATTTCACAGCGGTATGCAAGTGTTGCAGCGCTTCGGTATAGCACGGAACGAGTAGGTTCAATGTCCTTTTCGTCTTCCATTAGGGCGGCGGCGGTTTCGTTTTCGAGGGCAAGGCGTGTGAAGTGGAGGAATTGGTCGCGGTCTCCTTCTAACCGCAAAATATCTGCCTCGTCAGCATATTCCATGGCTTTTCTGTGCAATCGCTTCACTTCACGAGCTTTGTGTTTCATAGCTGCACCATATAAATGACTGGTCGGCTGAACTCAAATGCCAAGACCCAAGCAGGCGCACTCGCATTTCTTGATCTTCTAATTTGCCCTATTCCCTCATTAACCGGGCGAACACTCTCCTGGATATTGCGCGCTTGCCCCGTAATAGAGGCAGCCTCCCCCAAGCAGCCGAGGGAGGCTGGCAAACTTAGCCTAGCAGCCGACCATCCATAGATCCTGGAAGAGAACCGTTATCGGATACATTGCCGAATAGCGAAATCCCATTACACAGTTGTGGTAGGCCATCGTGTTGTCCAGCGTGTACATCCACACTGCTGTCTGTGCGTCATTGATATGCTGCTGAGCTTCAGTGTACATGGCTTGGCGCTCAGCGTCGTCTCCTATCACACGGGCTGTATCGAGCAATTCATCTACACGTTCGTCTTCGTAGTAACTGCAGGAATTGAAACTACCCCACTGGTCGGAATGATACTGATTGTAAAGATGGGCGTCAGGATCAATGAAGGATGGCAGCGTGTAAATGTTGATCAAGTGCGGAGCTGTCTCCGGCGAAGCGCAACTGGCGACCATATCTGGCCACAGACTCGGTATCATGTTGAGCTCGATGTTGAGTTCCGCCAAGCCTTCCAACAAGATCAGTCCTGGAATCTCTTCATGTGTCAATCCGGTGACGTAGACATAGTCCAGCGTGATACCACCATTGGGCCAAGGTGTCTGTGCCAGATACTCACGCGCCTTTTCCAAGTTATATGTCGCGGTGTCCAAGCCTTCGGTATAGCCTGCGAAATTGGCCGGCGTCGGACCGTGCATTAGGGTGACTGACACATCTTGCGCTTCGACCATCGATTCATAGTCCATGGCATGGGCGACCGCTTTACGCAAGTTTATGTCGCTAGTGTATTCGCCCTTGGTGTTCATCTTCAGCGTATTGATGAAGAAGCCGCCATTTTCTTCCCAAGCATGGTTTTCCGACGCGATGACGTCCTCTTTTTCGGTGCCACCCAGGGCATCAGCGACATGAATCTCTCCAGCCAATAGCGAATTCAGTTTTGTGTTACTTTCGCGCTGGATGATCCAGATGAAACCATCGATGTGGTCATCGCCGGTCCAGCCAGCCCAGTAGTCCTCAACAGCGATGAACTCATACAAATTGCCGATTTCCCAGCGTCCTTGACTGAAGGGACCGGAGCCAGCATCGTTCTCTTTGAGATAGCTTTGGCCCATGTCGTCGCCCAGGTTGGCTTCGACGATGGCGGGGTTGACGACAAATAGCTGCGGAAGTGTGCCGATGAAGGGGGCGTATGGCTGGGTCAACGTGAATTGAACGGTGTGGTCGTCGAGCGGCTGCGCCGAATTCTCATCGGTGATCGTCTCCCAGCGCCAGGTTGGCGGACCGGAAATCGCCATCATGCGGTTGAAGCTGTAGACAACGGCTTCGGCGGTTACCGGGCTGCCATCATGGAAGACGGCGTTGTCACGAAGCGTGAAGGTCCAGACGGTGGCGTCATCGTTGACCTCCCAGCTTTCCACCAGATGCGGTATGGTGTCGCTGCCGCGGTAGATGAAGAGGGCGTCATAGAGACTGCGCAAGGCGGCATTGATGGAATAGTTTTCGCCGGTGGCGGGGTCGATATTGTCGATGTCTTGATTGCCGCCGTAGAGCAAGATATCGTCTTGCGCCATGACGATGGATGATGTGAGGAGCGCGAGGCTCGCCACAAGGCAGATGAACAGCAAACGTTTGAACATGTTTTCCTCCGTGCAGAATAACTTGCAGAGTCGATCACATTACAAAAAACTGATGCAGCATTGTAGTTGGCGCGTACAGATTTCGCAATTGTAGCGTATGTGCGGGTCAAACTGCCATATCAATAGCGAACATTGGCAGCCGCTGCGGAATTTGCTAGACTGCGCGAATTCAGCGAGCGAAACTGGGCCGCGCAACCAAGGAGACATTGCGCCGCCGTCGACGTGCGCGGGAAGGCAGCAGCATGAGAGTTATTCAAGTGGGTATCGGCGGGATGGGAAATGCCTGGCTGAATGCTGTGCGAAGGTCGGACGTAGTCGAATTCGCCGGCTTCGTCGAGATCAACGGCAATATCGCGCGCCGGCAAGCCGAAGTTTACGGTCTGGATGAATCGCGGATTTATGCCTCATTGCCGGCAGCGCTGGAAGCGGTCGAGGCGGAGGCGGTGATCAATGTGACACCACCGCAGTTTCATCGCGAGGTGACGGTCTGCGCTTTGGAAGCCGGCTTGCCTGTATTGCAAGAGAAGCCGTTGGCGGGCAACCTGGAAGAGGCGCGGGCGATTGCAGCGGCGGCGGAAGCGACCGGTGTGCTTTGCGGTGTGGCGCAGAATTACCGCTATCTCCCCCTTTCGCAGACGATTAAGGGCGTCCTCGACAGCGGCGAGCTGGGCGCAGTGGCGGCGCTCAGCGTTGCCTTCTACAAGGGACCGCATTTCGGCGGTTTCCGCGAAGAAATGGCGCATCCCTTGATTGTCGATATGGCGATCCATCACTTTGATGCCATGCGCTACTTCCTGGGCAGTGACGCTGCTGTGATCAGCGCGCGCAGCTGGAACCCAGCCTGGAGCTGGTACGCCGGCGACGCCAGCGCCTCAGCCCAGATCGGATTCGCCAACGGGGTGCAGGCGAGTTACGCGGGCTCATGGTGTTCGCAAGCGCTGGAGACGAGCTGGAATGCCAACTGGCGCTTCGAATGCGAACACGGCGTACTGCTGGTCCAAGACGATGTCGTGACAGTACAAAAACTGCTGCGCGTTGGGGACGGCCCGGGCGCGCTAGTCAACGTGCATGACGAAGGGCGCGAGGTACCGCTTGCCCCGATGGAACGAATAGCGCAGGATTATCTGCTGCAGGAATTCTATGACGCGGTGGCAAAAGGCGGGCCAACCGGCACGACGGCGCAAGACAATATCAAGACGATGGAGTTGGTATTTGGCGTGGCGCGCGCTTGTGACAGCGGCCTGCCGGCGCGCCTGGACTAGTTGGCGCTTCGCCTCATCTTTGCCCTAATCGAAATAAGTATCCCCATTCCATAGCAGTGATTTGGCGACCTCGTCATTCAGTTCGACGCCGATGCCTGGCAACTCGGAGACGGTCATGAAGCCGTCTTGCACGAAGGGTTTTTCACCATCGCAGAGATCGCTCCACCAGGGAATTGAGCGGGCGTGGAACTCCAGAAAGAGGAAGTTCGGCACAGCGGCCAGCACATGACAAGCCGCCATCATGCCCAGCGGCGAAGAGACGTTGTGCGGCGCGATGGGGATGTAGTGCGCGTCGGCCAGGTCGGCAATGCGTACCCCTTCGGCGATGCCGCCGGCTTTCGCCAGGTCGGGCATGATTACATCACAGGCTTGTTTGGCGAAGAGCTCCAGGAATTCAAAGCGGGTGTACTGATTCTCGCCGGTGCAGATGACGGTGGAGGTCGAGGCGCGGACTTGCGCCAGCGCATCGATATTCTCGGCGGGCACCGGCTCTTCCAGCCAGAGCAGACGCAGCGGCTCAAGCGCGCGCGCCAGAGTAATCGCCGAAGGCAGATCGAAGTGTCCATGGCAGTCGACGGCCAGGTCGATCTCGAAGCCGATGGCCTCGCGAACACCTTCGACGAGGCTTATGACGTGGGTCATTTCCTTGGCGCCCACGGTCCAGTTGTAAGCATCAAGCTTACCGTGGCCAGTGTAATCGACATCGAATTTGACCGCGCCGTAGCCCTCCGCGATCGCCTCAAGCGCCTTATCGCCAAATGCGGCCGGGCTGTCGTTCTCGCCGAAGTGGCAATCGGCATAAAGGCGGATCTTGTCACGGAATTTGCCGCCGAGCAGTTTGTAGACGGGTACACCGAGGGCTTTGCCGACGATGTCGTGCAGGGCGTTGTCGATGCCAGTCAGCGCGAAGATCAGGGGCGCATTGCCCGCGCCGCCATAGCGACCGGCACGGCGCAGCTTCTCGTAGATCATGTTGATGTTGAAGGGGTCTTCGCCAATGAGCAAATCGCGCAGCGCCAGGATGGCAGCCTTGGTGGCGAAGCCGGAGAAGCCGGGGCCGCCGGAGTTGCATTCACCGCTGCCGGTGATGCCTTCATCAGTGTAGACGCGGACAAAAGTCCAGACGCTGCCGCCGCTATCGGGCACTTGCCGGCCGATAACGCAGGCTTGTACATCTGTGATTTTCATTTGGGAATCCTCACATGTATTCTTGCCATATTGAGAAGTGTAGGGGCGACATGGCGGGTCGCCCACAGCAACAATAGCGCACATTTTCGGGCGACCTGATAGCTCGCCCCTACAAAGTTCCTGACATTAATAGTGATAACGCTCGATAGACGCCATGATACCTTCAATTTCGCTGGCAATCTGTGGCGGGACAGGCGGGTTGAAGGGACCACCGCTGCCGCCGACGATATCGTCAAAACCGGCGCAATTGATGGCGTGCATGACGGCTGAATAATTCCAGGCGCGCTCCTGCATGAAGCGGATGTCTTCCAGCGGCGAGATATCATCTTCGATTTGGTGGGCGGCTGCGTAGTCGCGGCGGCGCTGGGCGTTGTTGATTTCGTCAGATGCGCGGGCCACAACGATGTTGATGCCGGAGGTATGGCCTTTCGCCCCCAACTCAGCCGCCTTGGTCGAGCGATCACCGATGCCCCAGATGACGATCTTGCTCTCTTCGTCGAGCGCCTCGACAAAGGGCAGCACGTCGCTTTCATCCGTGCCGATCTTCACGCCGATGAAGTGGGGCGAGTTTTGTATCAGGCGAATGACCTGCTCGCTGTCGCGCGGACGGCGATAGTAGTAGAGGAAGCGCGCGCCATGTTGACTTGCCTGTTCCTCGGCGAAGTCAATCAGGGTTTGGTAAAGACCGGCAGGCGAGTAAGTACCGCTTAGTGGCATGATCAAATAAACATCGGGGGGGCGCGACAAGGCGGCCATCTGCGCGATGAGGTCGGCGGCGGCAGGCAGTGGATTGGGCACTAGCGCAGCCATCAACACGCCCTGCCCTGCCATGCGCTCCCCGGCGATATCGAGCAGCTTGACCTGGTCCTTGTAAGAGACATGGTGTACCAGGCTGGTGCCGGCGATGGAGATGACGCGGGACCGTCCGCCACTCAAGTTGTTGTTGCGCATCAGGTAGTCGATGTTTTTGGCATGCCCGGCGAAGTCAATCTGCGACCCGTCGAAGGGGATCAGCGGGATGCTGATAACGGTGTTGAGGGCATCGAGTAAATGCGGCGTTTCGAATGTCATGGCGGTTTCTACCCCTCCCCCATCCCCTCCCCGAAGCATCGGAGAGGGGTGACACGCTCAAGTGGTTCTCTCAATAAATCGATTTCAGATACAATGACGGACATATTGCTCGTCCCTTCGTTCTATGTTATTTGAAGCTGTTTGTCACGGGCGGGCGCCCCAGTGGGTCACCCCTACAATCCTCCCTGACGTCAGTTACCAGCGCGAGGATTGAAAGGTCCAGCCGGGCTGGATTTTCTGCATTTCAATTTCGTCGTTGCGCTCGGTCAAGCCGCAAGCCAGATACTGCCCGTGCAGTTGCGCCAGCTTGTCGCGGTCCACTTCGATGCCCAAGCCGGGCGCTTGCGGCAGGGAAACTGCGCCGTCTTCGAATGGCAGAGGTTCGACGATCAGGTCATGGCCGTCCTGCCAGGGATAATGCGTATCGCAGTCGTAGGTCAGGTTGGGCACGGCGACGGCCAGATGCGCCATGGCAGCCAGCGAGATGCCCAGATGGCTGTTCGAGTGCATGGACATGCCCCGGTCGAATACAGCGCAGAATCGCGCCAGGTCCAGCGAGGCGCGGAAGCCGCCCCAGAAGTGATGATCGGAGAGGATTATCGCCTCGGATTGATGGGCGATGCTGCCGGGCAGGTCAGCGAAGGAGGTGGTGCACATATTGGTCGCCAGCGGGATATCGACTGCCCGCGCGACCGCCGCCATATTTGGCTGTCCCCGGACCGGGTCTTCGTAGTACTCCAATACGCCCTGCAACTGATTGCCGGCTCTGATGGCGGTTTCGACTTTCCAGATGGCGTTGGGATCCAGGCGCAGTGGGACATCCGGCCCGAAAGCCTCACGCAGCGCCAGGATAGAGTCGACTTCGATCTGCGGTTCGAAAGCGCCGCCCTTGAGCTTGATCGACTTGAAGCCGTATTGCGCGACCATGGCTTGCGCCTGCGCCACGATGCCGGCCGGATCGAGCGCTGCTTCTTGTCTCGCTGCTGCCCAGCCGACGGCGGACTCATCTCGGCCGAAGCCATATTCGCCGCCCGCGCCTTTGCGCTTAAAAAAGAGATAGGCGGCAAAGGGCACTCGGTCACGCGCCGGGCCGCCGAGCAGGTCGACGACGGGCCGCCCGACCGACTTGCCCATCAGGTCGCAGCAGGCGACTTCGATAGCGCTGCGCACGTGGACCCAAGTGCGCTGATCCCAGGGGGTTGCGCCGCGGTCGTCAGGATTCGCCAGCGATTCGAGTTTGGCGGAGATCGCGTTAAGCGCCCAGGGATCCATGCCGATGATGCGCTCCGCCGCGAGTTCGAGGGCGGCTCGGGTCGCATCGCTGCCGGGGATCTCGCCCCAACCCGAGATGCCGTCGGCGCTGACAATTTCGATGATGATGCGCAGGGCGTAAGGCGCGTGGAGGCCGGCGGCATTGAGCAGGGGCGGGTCGGCGACGGCGACGGGTGTGATATGGATGTCGTGGATTTGCATGGTTAGCTCCACAGATGGTCCAGCGACCACTCGCCATCCCAGGCGTCGGTCGGCTCGAAATAGCCGGCGTCGCGGCCTTTGCGCCTGTCCATGTGTTCGCGGATGGCTGCTTCGTTGAGCTCGCCGAAACCGAGACCGGGCGCTTCCGGCACTTGGGCGTAGCCATCGACGATAAGCGGCTTGGCTATGCCATCGATCAGGTCGTCCCACCAGGGCAGATCGACCGAATGATTCTCGAGCACATAGAAGTTTTCGGTGGCGGCGGCGCAATGGATATTGGCCAGGAACGACACAGGCGAGCCAGCCATGTGCATCGCCATCGGTATGCCGTAATCCTGAGCCAGGTCGCCGATCTTCTTGGTCTCCATGATGCCGCCGGAGGTAGCCAGGTCGGGATGTATCACCGAGACGGCGTCCGCTTCCAGCAGGGGCATGAAGCCTTCTTTGAGGTAGATGTCCTCTCCCGTGCAGACGGGGGTCAGCACAGATTGCTTGAGCCGCAGCCACTGATCGGTCAGCTGCCAGGGGATCATGTCTTCGTACCAGGCCAGGCTGAAGGGGTCGAGCGCTTGACCCAGACGGATGCAGGACTCAACATTGATGGCGCCGAAGTGATCAGCCGCCAATGGGATTTCGTAACCGATGATGTCGCGGACCTGGCGGACGTAGTCGACGAGGATGTCGATGCCGAGCTCGGTGATCTGGATGCCTCTGAACGGGTGCATGATTTTTCGAGGCGCATTCACTTGAGGGGGCGCGGAGATGGCGCCTTCGATGCCTTTGAGCAAGCCGATGCCGAGGTCCATTTTGAGGAACTTGAAGCCGGCTTCCATGCGCTGTTTCAGGCGCTGACCCATGAGCGCGCCATCGGGGACGGAGTCCGTGTCGCAATAGATCAGCACTCTGTCGCGGAACTTGCCGCCGGCGAGTTGATAGGCGGGCACACCATAGGCCTTGCCAGCGAGGTCGAAGAGCGCCATTTCGATGCCGCAGACGCCGCCGCCTTGCCGTCCGTGAAAGCCGAACTGCTTGATTACCCGGAAGATCTTGTCGATGTTGCAGGGGTTTTCGCCGAGAAGCCGTGATTTGAGCAGCAGGGCGTAGGTCGGGCTGGCGCCATCGCGGACCTCGCCGTAGCCGCTGACGCCCTGATTGGTGTCGATGCGCAGCAGGCTGACATCAAAGGGCAGCGCCCGCAGATTGACGATGCGCAGGTCGGTGATGCGCAGGTCAGTGGGGCGGGAGTGGGTGTTGATGTTGGATTCGAGTTCTGTTTCGGTCATCTTGGCAAACCTTGATTTCCTGCTCAATAAACTGTTCACCTCAGCCGCCACAAGCAGCGACCAAAATTAGATATGTAGGGGCGAGCCATTGCCCGCAACGTCGTGCGACGTGGTGTCAGCGCCGCAAGAGATTGCGCTCACGATAGACGGCGGCGGCTTCGCGGATGAAGGCGGCGTTCTCCCTTGCGCCGAAAGTCCCTTCAAGGTAATCCGCCAGGCGAATCAACTCGTCATACGAAGCGCGTTCCGGGCGCAGCAGTTCATAGACACGCAGCAGTTCTTCGTTGGGCACATCGGTCAATTCAGCGGCTCGCAGCAGATTCGCCGCCAACTGCGGGTAACCGCCGTCACGGGCGATAGTGGCTTGCTGCCGCAGCGTGTCGGCATGGGCGCGCAGATCATCTCCGCCTAGCTCGCCCGCCGCAATGGCTTCCGCGGTGACGTCGCTCAGCCGGCGCCCGCTATGGGTCAGCAAGGTTTCGGCGGAGTTGTCGCGCAGGGGATACTTGCTCTTCGTATTTGGCATCAGTCCGGCTCCCAATCGAAGCGCAGTTCCTGCGGCGCTTTGTCGGCGTCGACTTCGTCGGTTTCGCGGCGATGCAGGAGCGCGGTCTTCACGATCAAGCGCAGACGGGCGCCATTGTCGATTTTGACTGCCACGGGCACAGTCGCGGAGCCGAGCGCGTACCGGGCGGCGTTGCGGCCGATGGCTTGGTAAGTATCCAGCGTCAAGCTGGGCGATTGCGGAAAGAGCTCGAGGTTGTTGAGGGGCGCCAGGTCTTTTTGGTGGATGACGGCGGTGCCGCGCGATTGCAAACCGATGCCAATGCCGCTGCCGCTGAGACGCGCGCCGACGTAACCGATGGCGGCGCAATCGGATGAATGATAGACACGCAGAATGCGCGCAATCAGGCCTTCGGAGGCGATGCCGGTCAGAATCGCCTTGAGCACATCTTCGTGATGCAGGCCGCCAATGGTGGTGGTCAGGGCGCGCCCGAAGGCGGGACCGACAGCGAGCAGTACCTCGCTTTGGCTGCCTTTCGCGGCTGGACCAATCTCAACCAGTCGAGAGAGCGCCGGGCCGGTATGTGGCTCGATGAAACCTTCGGGCGACTTGGCTTGCGGGATGGCTTGCATGTCCGCCCAGCGTTGGCCAGACGGGCGATAACCGCTGCCCGGACCCGCATAGTCATTGGGGTCGTTGATCGCGCTTTCTACTTTGAAGTCTGCGTCGAAAATGGCCGAGGGCTGCAAATAATCGGCCGCGATGCGCTGCCGACCCATCTCGAGGATATTATCGGCGACATCGGCGAAGCCACTATTCTGCAGGGCGCGGATGACGGCGACGAAGTCTCGATCGCTCGCCATGAACGCATCGGCTGCCTCAATGTCGGGCAAGATGTCGCGCTCAGGCATGTCATCACTGCTGTGGGCCACGGTCGCGGCATCGACTTCTTGGTCGAAGATCGGCGGCAGGTCAAGTTCGCGATAAACGGCCTGGATAGCGCGGGAAGCCTTGCGCCGTATGGTCAGCGCCTGGTCTTCGCTGATGGGTTGGACGCCGCCGTCGATTTGCATATCACGCTGTAACACGTTGTAATCATCGAAGTCTTCGGCATCGAAGTTGCCACCGCCGAAGAGGTTATCGCGCTTGGGTATGGCGCTGTAGCCGCTGAAGATAAAGTCTGCGCCGGGGATGAATTGCAGCATGAGCTTGGCGGTCTTGCGGATGTTCGAATGTGAGGCGAGCGCATCGTTGCCGGCTGCTACTTCCAAGCCGAGCATGGAGGCCAGCAAGTTCTCCGCCAGGACTGCGCGCACACCGCCGGGCAGAGCTTCCGGCAGGGCTATGCATGAGATTGAGCCGTTCTGCACACCCTGGCTGCCGGCGCCTTTGACCACCAGCAGGCAACGCGCTTCCAGGTAGAGCATCGATTTTTGCTCGGCGCGGCCCATCAGCGCTTCGGAGCCTGTGCCCGAAGTGAAGCGGATTTTCACGCCGCGCGAGGCATAGGCGGAGGCCAGGAAGGCTTTGGACCAAGGCGTGTCATCGCCGTCGACGAAAGTCATCTCGGTGCCGTAGACCGAGAGCGTTTCGGCGTAACTCGTCAGGCCTTTCATCGCCAGCCGCAAGCCCAGCGCCTCTTCGACCGAGCATTGCGTCAAGACGCCGCCGCGCCCGGTCTGCGTACCGACCAGGATCGCCAGCGCGTTGAAGGGGGCGAAGCGCGCCACCCGCACGGTCGTCTCGACCTCCGCGAAACCCCGCAATGCCGCTTCGGCCGCGTCGGCCGCCAGCAAAGCGGGATGCTCGCGCCAATTGGTGACGTGGGCTTGATTGGCCGGCTTGCGGCGAATGCGCATCTTGGAAAGCCCCATCATCATTTCCAGCACATTCAGATGGCGGATGATATCGGTCAGCTTGGCTGGTGTGCAGCCGGCGATGAGGCGGGAGATTTCTACGCGCGGCACATTGATGTCGGCAAGCATACGGGCGTAGTCTTGCGATGGAATCGCCATGGCGGTTTCGGTAATCGTGAGATCGAGAGTGTGTAAAACAATGAAGCGGTCGATGGTATCGAAGTCGGTGTGCTTGCTGCCGTCCATTTCGACGACTTGGCCCTCCAGGAGCTTTATGCCAGGCTGCGGATCGTAGGGGCTATCGGCGACCATCAAGCCGGCTTCGGGCCAAGGCTCAACGTAGGTTTCCTTGTTGATATCGCGCTTTGCCAGCAGGTCAAAGCGTTTGGAGCGTTGCCTTTGTGTCATGCGGCAAATCTAACACAAGCGGCAACGGCTGTCGAATTTCAGGCTTAGGTGGAGTGGTGAATTTCAAAGACACAGGACATATTCCGGATTCAATAAGTGGGATTCACCACAGAGACACAGAGGGCACAGAGGTTTTTGGATGGCAAGGTCGAAGTTGTTATATCAACAGTATTCACCACTTCCGCTTAGGTCAGTGAGCCTATTGATGTTGTCTGGTGGGACGTCTAGATCTCGTCAATTCTGCGTGTCGGGCATCAGCTCAGCCAACTGCTGGCGTGAGAATTGCCGGCGCAGCGCCCACCAGACGCCACGCGCCGCGATGTAGGCGGAAACGGATAGCGTAACGATGAGCAGAAAGGCGATGGGCAGAGTGAGGCTAAAGAGGAGCGGCAGGAGGAAGGCGGCTGCAATCAGCAGGCTGTGCAAGGGGCGGCCGAGCGTGAGCAGGAGGCTAAGTTTGATCGTGCCGCGCAAGGGTAAATCCAGCAGCGACACGACTGACCAGGCATAGAGATTAGCCATCAAGAGCAACGCGCCGATGCTGAGTGTCATCGTCAGTGACAGAACCGCCAGGAAATTCTGCATTTGCATAATGGGGAAGAGGCTGAGGTTAAACGCGATCAGAGCGAAGGCGGCCACATCGATGAGGCCGAGGGCGATGGCGACCCGCCAATGCCGCTTTATAGCGCCGAGGTAAACGCGGAATAATTCCGGCTGCCGCCCTTGCACCCATTCGTTCATGACGGCGAAGAGACCGAGCAGCCCAAAGGGCGCGCCGACGACCGTCATCAGCAAAAAGACGGTGATCAAGTTCGCCAAGAGGAATACGCCAATGCGCTCGGCGCCGGCGTAGAAGCTGCTGTCTTGCCATTGAGCCATTATGATGCCTTGGTTCCGGGAACACACTTCAAATGTATTTTAACCACAGCCGTTTTCACATGGCGTCTTGACATCCACAAATGAAAGAACCCACGAAAAGCGAATCTTGGCACACAACTTCGGGCGACCTGATAGCTCGCCCCTACAATTTCGACATGACTGAAGGTAACGAGTTAGCGAGGCGGAGGCGGAGACCTGCCCGGGGCGTTGACGCCTCTAGCCCTTCAAGCCGGTGGTGGAAATGCCCTCGACCAGATAGCGCTGGAATGAGATGAAGATGACAAAGACCGGCAGCAGCGACAGAGACGACATGGCGAATATGGCGCCCCAATCGGTCTGGCCGGAAGGATCAGAGAATGTGCGCAGCGCCAGCGAAACCAGGTAGAGATCGGGGCTGTTCAGATAAATCAGCGGGACGAGGAATTCATCCCAAGTCCAATAGAAAGAAAAGATGGCGGCAGTAATGATGGCGGGCGTGAGCTGCGGCAGGATGACGCGAAGGAAGATGCCAACCTTGCTGGCGCCGTCAATCATGGCGGCTTCGTCCAGGTCAGCCGGGATACTGCGGATGAATTGGATGATCATGAATATAAAAAAGGCCTGACCGCCAATTCTTGGCAGCAGCAGCGGATAAAAAGTGTTAAGCCAGCCCAATTGTTTGAAGACAATGTACTGGGGAATGATCTGCACTTGCGTCGGCAGCATCAAGGTGACCAGCATCACGGCGAACCAGATGCCCCGGCCGGCGAAGCGCACACGCGCGAATCCATAAGCCACCACCGCTGAGGCGCTGACGTTGAGGATGGTGCCCAAGGTGGCATAGAAAAGCGAGTTGCGATAGAAGGTGGTGAAGCTGATGCCGCCGAAGCCGGCCCAGCCGTTGGGATAATTCTGCGGATAAAATTCGTTGGGGATGATGGCTGTTTGATTCGTCCAGATCTCATCAGGCGGTTTGAATGAACTGCCGACCAGCCACAAGATCGGATAGAGCATGATAAGCGCGGCGATGCCGACCAAGCCATGATAGAAGATCGCGCGCGCTGCCTTATGCTGATACCAGCGGGCGTCGGGGCGCGTCACAAGCGGTTGGCTGACCCCGGCGGCGGGCATATTCGCTTCGATGCGCGCCATAAATCAGGCTCCCTCTTCGGATTCGTAGTGCACCCAGTAGCTCGAAGAGCGGAAAACCAGCGCGGTAAGCACGGCGATGACAACCAACATGATCCAGGCCATCGCCGAGGCATAGCCCATTTCGTTATCTTCGAAGGCGCGCCGATAGACATAGAGCGCATAGAAGAGCGTGGTATCCAGCGGCCTGCCTTGCGTGACGATAAAAGCTTGAGTGAAGACCATGAAGCCGGAGATCAATTGCATGATCAGGTTGAAGAAGATGATAGGCGTCAGCATAGGCAGGGTGATGCGAAGGAAGCGCTGCACAGCATTGGCGCCGTCGATCTGGGCCGATTCGTAGAGATGTTTGGGGATGTTTTTCAAGCCAGCCAGGAAGATCAGCATGGGCGAGCCGAATTGCCAGGCGGCCAGGATGATCAGCGTCCAGATGGCGGTTTCGGGACGTCCGAGCCAGTTGGGACCTTCAATGCCAAGAATATTCAGCGTGAAATTAACCAAACCGTCGTTGCCGAAGATCTCGCGCCACATCACCGCTACAGCAATGCTGCCTCCGATGATCGAAGGGGCGTAGAAGGCGGCACGATACACGCCCACGCCGCGCCGGTAGGTATTGAGCAGCATGGCGACGCCGAGGGCAAAAACGAGGCGCAGCGGCACCGAGAAGATGACGTATTTCAGTGTGGCGTTGACCGAGCGCCAGTAGCGTCGGTCTTCGAAGAACATGCGCTGGAAATTATCCAGGCCGATGAAGTCGCCGTGGTTCGCCAAGACGTTGTAATCGGTGAAGGATAGCACCAGTGATACGGCGATGGGTATGAAGGTGAATAGCAAGAATGCCACCAGCCACGGACCAATGAAGAGGTAGCCGACCAGATTATTCTGCCCGAAGCTGGACTTCTTGCCTCGTTTGGTTTTTGTCAGAGTGGCGGCTGCCATTGGCTGCTCACGTTGGATGTTGGCAAAGGCAGATGCGGGAGCCGCAGAGGCAACCCGCATCTACCAAAAAGATTGTTTTGCGCGACTATTATTGCGCTGCCAAAAGGCGATTGGCTTCTTCGCGCAGGTAGGGCGCCGCATCTTCGGGGCTGATCATGCCGTACATGACGGGCTCGACGAATTCAGGACCGAAGACATTGTTGACCACATCGGAGTGCGCCGCGGGATCAGCCGGACGGATCGGGCTGTTGTCCATCTCGATGATGCCCAGGTAATTGAACATTTCAGCCTGCGCCGGACCAAGATTCGGCAGCAGCGCGTCACGCACAACCGACGAAATGGGCACACCGCGCTCGGCCGCCAGGATTTCGTTGGCTTCGACCGAATTTACAAACCAGTCGATGAAAGCCGCTGCTTCGTCCGGTTGTTCCGCCTGGGAGGTGACGGAGAAGAACATCGAAGGCTTGATGTAATTTTGCGACTGCCCGCCTTCGGGCCGCGGAACGGGATACATCACGAAATTGCGATCGGCGCCGGCGGCATTCCAGACCGCTACGATCTGGTTGCTCCAGTGGTAAGCCATCGCCGCTTCCTGGCTGACGATCAACTGCGCTTCTACGCCTTGATCACCACGCGCGACTGAGTCTTCGTAGCTCTGCATGGCGCCGCTTTCTTGCATGCGCAGCAGCAGATTGTACCAGTCGATCAGCGGTTGATCATCTTCGTAACCGAGGGACATGCCATCAGTGGCATAAGCCCACTGATCGCAGCAGCCCATGTAATGTGATTTCCAAAGCTGGTCGCTGGTCAAAACGCCAATGCCGTGGATGCCAAGTTCGCCGTTAATGGTATTGGCGATCTCTTCAAATTGGGTCCAGGTCCAGTCGAGAGGCGGCAACTCCAAGCCCGCGGCTGCGAAGGCGTCGGTATCAAGGGTGAAGACCTCGGAGTTGTTGCCCAAGTTGATGCCGTACATCTGGCCGTCAACCATGCCGCCGGCTAGTGACGAGTCAGCGATGCTCATCGTGTCGATGGCGCCATCTTCGATATAGCCGTCAAGCGCCATCAGCAAGCCATTGGCGACCCATTCTTCGATACGGGCATAATCGTGCTGCATGATATCCGGCAATTCACCGCCGGCAGCCTGGGTCGAGAGCTTGGTCCAGTGATCGCCCCAGCCCTGGAATTCGTAGACGATGTCGATATCTGGATTGAGCTCTTCGTAAAGCTCAATCGTGGCGATGGTGCGGTCATGGCGGTTCTGCGAACCCCACCAGGAGATGCGCACCTCGGTTTGATCTTGGGCCGCTACAGCGAGCGACGGCAGAACGAGCACGACAATAGAAAGAAGAACGAGCATCAATTTGGTTCGTTTCATGCTGATTACCCACCTGTTAGAATTGGACAGAGTTTGCGCAAGGCAAGATGTAAGACTATTCCAACTTTCTCTGCAAGTCCAGCCAGAAAGTTTTCGCCCTGTCAGCAGCGCCACATTAGTATAAGAGCGACGGACAAATTGTTTGTACAGGCTAGCGCAACATTTAACAGCAAGCAAAAGGACATGGAGCACAAGTTCACATGACGATACGATTCGCCGCCATCGGCTTTGAGCACGGGCATATCTACGGGCAAGTCCAGGTGATGCTGGATGCCGGCGCGGAGTTGGTCAGCTTCCATGATGTCAATCCGGAGCGGGTCGCCCGCTTTCAGTCGACATTTCCGCAGGGCGAGCAAGCTGAGACTATCGAGCAGATCCTGGGAGATGAGAGTATTGACCTGGTCATCAGCGCTGCCGTACCGAATGAACGGGCGGCGCTTGGCATACGCGCTATGCAGCATGGCAAGGACTACATGTCTGACAAGCCGGCCTTTACCGACTTGGCGCAGTTGAAGGACGCGCGGCGGGTACAAGCAGAGACTGGGCGCATTTACTCCGTCTGTTTCAGCGAGCATGTCACGCAAAAGTCTACCGTGAGAGCGGGCGAACTGGTTCAGGCTGGCGCCATCGGCCAAGTGGCGCAGACGAGCGGCTTCGGTCCGCATCGACTACTCGGCTTTTATCAGCGCCCGGCCTGGACATTCGACCGGCGTTATTTCGGCGGGATCATCAACGACCTGGCGAGCCATCAAATTGAGCAGTTTCTATTTTTCACCGACAGCGACAGCGCCGAAGCGGTGGCGGCGACCGTCGGAAATTTCCGCTTCAAGGACTATCCGCTGATGCACGACATGGGCGACCTTACCCTGCGCAGCCCGCACGCCGTCGGGCACGTCCGCGTTGATTGGCTGACGCCGTCCGGCTTGCCCGTCTGGGGTGATGTGCGTCTATTTTTGGTCGGGACGGAAGGGTATATTGAGCTGCGCAAGAATATTGATGTGGCGGGTCGCCCGGGTGAGAGCCACCTCTTCCTCGTCAACAGTGAAGGAGCGCGTTATGTCGATTGCAGCGACACCGAGATCACCTACGGCAAGCAGCTGATCGCCGATATTCTCAACAGAACGGATACGGCGATTCCACAGGCGCGCTGTTTCCTGGCATCGGAGTTGGCGCTGCGAGCGGAGTTGATGGCGGTGGACCTGACCAAGCTGGATCAGGCGTAGCGTTCACGCAATATCGCGGCGGCATGCGACATTGCGCCTAGTTTCCGGTAGGCTTCTTCGAGTGAGATGGGATTGGTGCTGGTCGGGGCGAATCCGCAGTCCGGGTTGAGCGTTATCTGTTCAGGCTTCAGGTAGTTCAGCGCTTTCTCGACCCGTTCAACGATGACCGCCGGTGTATCGACGACTTCTCCGCGCACATCGACCACGCCGAGTCCAATTTCTTTCTCGGTTGGAAACTCTCCGAAGATTTTGATGTCGCCGGCTTGTGATACAGCGAACTCCATTGCCAGTTGGTCAACATTCGCCTGCAGCAAATAGGGCATGATGGGTTCATAGTCGCCGTTGGCATAGACAGTACGCGCGCGATTGCCGCGGCAGACATGCAGCGCGGTTTTGACGCCGTCAATGCCGGCTACGACCCGATTAAGGTCTTCTATGGCTTGCGCTACTTCCGCGTCCGGGTCGTCGAAGCGCGACCGGTGCTCCGGGTCGACGAAGAAGCAGAGCCAGGGATCATCAAACTGCACGATATCGACCCCGGCATCGCGCAAAGCAAGAGCCTCCTGGCGCAATATTGGGATAACAGCTTCAATGAATTCACGGCGAGTGGCATAAGCCGCGCTTGAATGCTCAGGATGCCAAAGCCGCCCGCCGACCATGTGGGGCGACGGCAACGCGACTTTCGTCTTTTTCTGCGTATTCCGGCGAAGAAATCCGGCGCCTGCAGCCGCGATCGGCCGTGAATAGGCGATTGGGGCTACGACCAGCGCTTGTTGAAACTGCTTCAGTGTCCACTGCTGTGGAGCGGATAAACCTGTGTCGGGCAATATCTCGGGCGCAAGAGCTTGCGTCTGATATTCGGCTTGCTGAAAGCCATCAATCATCTGGGCAAACACTTCAAAGTAGCCGATTCGGCGCCATTCGCCATCCGATATGATGTCGAGACCGGCCGTTTCTTGCAGACCGATGGCATAAATGATGGCCTTGTCCATGGCGTGATCCAGCGCCTTGTCACTGAGCGCGCCAGCTTGATGTTTGAGCAGCAGGTCAAGCACCCATTTGGGGCGCGGCAAACTGCCAATTACGCTGGTGGGGAAGAGGCTGTCGGCTGTCATATTTATCTCAGTTCAGCGCAAGGCTCTTACAGCAGTTCGGGCATGTCCGAACAAATCGCGTCGACGCCCAAGGCTTTAAGCGCCGCGATTTCTGACGGTCGCTCTTCGTGCCAGCAGACGATGCCCAGATCAGCTTCGTGAACGGCGGCGATCCATTCAGCTGAGAGCAGGCGATGAGGCTGCTCGGCCCGTTTCTCCCAGCAGGGATGCACGTAATCCGCGCGAATCGACTGCGCCAGCTTGACCGGGTCAACTGCGACAGCGTTGAAAAATATCGAGGTCTGGGCATCGGGACGCGCCGCTTTGATATCCGCCAGGTGATCGGGCCGAAACGAGCCAAAAATCACATTCTTTACATAGTGCTGCGTGTCAAGCGACTCAAATATGGAGCGGGCTGCCGGCATATTTAGTTGCTTGATGTCCAAATACAGACCCAAGCCCTTCTGCTTGCACAAGCCTAGCGCTTCTTCAAAGCTGATGATTTTGCCTTGCCCGCTGGTCATACGGTGCAGTTCAGCAAGATCAAAGTCCTCGACATTTCCGTCCAGGCCGTAAAGGCGCTTCATGCTGCTATCGTGGGTGACAATGGGGATATCATCGGCGCTGACGCGGATATCGATCTCGACCATGTCGGCGCCAAGCTCTGCCGCTTTGCTCAAGGATTCAGGCGAGTTCTCCTGCGCATAGGCTGATGCGCCACGATGAGCGATGCGCAAGACGCGCTTCTGATGCGGCGGGATTGCCGCGCGGAGTTGCTCAGTCCACCACTTTACGCGCGCCGGTATCCATTCACGCAGATTCGGCCAGGGGACGAATTCAGCTTGCCGGAGATCGTATTGCTTTGAAAAGTCGAAACCAGGCTCGAATTGTTGGCGCTCAAGCCAGGTGTGGACGAGGCGATTCTGCAGTGGCTTGCGCTGATTGATGACGCCGTCAAAAAGAGGAGTGACATGCACCCCCATTTTGCCGGCGTGAACGCCGCAACTCGCCAGCGTCTTGGCTCTTCTTTCAATCAGCCATTGGAGCGAAGGCGCGAAGGCATGTTTACCCGGTTCGGAGTAAACAACCGGACGACCGTCTCGCAGCGGCAGTTGGCCGTCTTCGTCCAGCATCTGATTGAATCCGCCATGCCAACTGGCTTCGACATTGAGGACATCGCCGCCGGCAGCGACATGCACCCAAATATGTTCGAGCTCGTACAGGTGCTGTATGTCCCAATCCCACCAAATCGCATATTCGACGACCGCTGCCGCGCTGTCGCAGAGTTGAATATCGCGCGGAAAGGACAAGGATGGTACGGAGTCGCGGAAAACGGTGTAGCCGACTACGGATGGAAGAAAGGGTTCCTTGAGGTCGAACTGGATTAGTGGAGCATGGCGCAAGGCGAGCGCGTGATCGATCTTCGATTCGTGACTGCGGTCCAGTTTCTGGAATTGCTCATCGACCATAGGGCGGCGCTCGGAATTGCTATTGCTGCCAAAGCAGAGATTTTTCCGTTTGCGGATCGAAGAATTGCAGCTTTTCCATATCGAATTTGAGTTTGACCCGTTCGCCGGCTTGATGTTGTGTTTCGGTACTTGCCAGCAAGAGGAAGCTGTGTGGCCCGACGCGCGCATCGATCAAGTCTTCGCGCCCCAGCGGCTCGACAATGAAAATCTCGCCGGCGACATCGCCATCGTCGCTGATTTGAATATCTTCCGGACGGATGCCTAGCGTAACAGCGCCATCGTAGCTGGCGGACGGCTCGCCACGGCTTTGCCCGACTTCCAGACTCAGCGAATCAGCTTCGGCGACATAGCGCCCATTGGAACGCGAGACTTCGACGGACACGAAATTCATTGGCGGGTTGCCGACAAAGCCGGCGACAAATTGCGTCTTTGGGCGACTGTACAACTCATCGGGTGAGTCAAAAGCCTGCAGATGACCGGCGTTCATAACAGCGATACGGTCCGCCATGGTCATGGCTTCTACCTGGTCGTGTGTCACATAGATCGAGGTGATGCCGAGGTTTTTCTGCAGATGCTTGATTTCTCCGCGCATAGTCAGACGAAGCCGCGCGTCAAGGTTGGACAAGGGCTCGTCAAAGAGCAGCACATCCGGTTCCTTGACCAAAGCCCGCCCCAAGGCGACCCGCTGCTGCTGCCCGCCGGATAACTGCCCGGGCCTGCGATCCAGCAAATTGCCGATGCCCATCACATTGGCGACTTGGCGCACTCGATCATGCTGGTCGTTCTTCGCCACTTTCTTTAACTTGAGCGGATAAGAGATATTCTGAAAGACAGTCATATGCGGGTAGAGCGCATAGCTCTGAAAGACCATGCCGATATTGCGGTCTTTCGGCTGAACTTGATTGACGACGCGCTCGTCGAATTTGATTATGCCCTCGGTTGGTTTGTATATGCCGGCCAAAGTCAGCAAGGTGGTTGTCTTGCCGCAGCCGGAGGGGCCCAGGAATGCTACAAACTCGCCATCGTCGATGTGCAGCGTCAGATTCTCTACGCCGACCACATCGCCAAATATCTTGCTCAGATTATCAATTGTGACTTTCATGTCATGCTACTTTCCTGCTTATGAACTGCCCTTTGTGCCGCCGGCGTAGATATTCAGCAGATATTCCTGGGCGAAGATGAAGAAGATGAAAATGGGAATCAATTGGAACATGCCGACCGCCGCCACCTGATTCCAATCCACCGGCGCGGTCGCGTCAATCAAGTCTTCCAGGAATACCGGTAGATTGCTGACCCCCGAGCCTATGGAGTAGGTCGCGGGAATGATGTAAGCGTTCCAACCGCCGATGAAAGCGAAAATACCCAAAGCCAACAATCCCGGCCGAATCTGCGGCAGGAGAATCTCCCAATAGGTGCGAAAGCGAGAAGCGCCGTCAATCATGGCGGAGCGTTCCATATCCCAGGGGATGTTGTCGAAGAAACCTTTCATGAGCCAAACACCTAGCGGGAGCTGAAAAGCGACCATAACCATGGCAATACCGCCGGCGGTATTGAAGCCAATCAAAGGGCCGATGATGGGCAAGCCTTTCAGTCGAAGCAAGACAAAGAATATAGGGATGAGCAGCGTGATAGCCGGGAAGCCGTGGAGGATCAAGGTGAATGAAAGGAAAAAGCGCCGTCCGGGAAAGTTCATGCGAGCCAGGGCGTAGCCAGCCATGGACGATACCAATAAGACGACCAAGGTCATGATGACGGCGATGGCCAGGGACGTCAACAATATCGGCCAGATATCAAACTCCATACCAGCGATATTGCCGACAAAAATCGATTCCCAGTTCTTGAGCGTAAAGCCGCCGAAGTTATCGTTGCCGTCGAGGGGCACAAGCCCTTCGGTGCGGAATGAAAAAGTGGCGATGATGACCCAGAAATAACCGACCAGCAACGGCGACAGCAAACCGACCAGCGCAATATAGGGCGCCCAGTTGCCGGGCAGAAATACAATAATGGCGGTGAAAACCAGCGCGAAGACCAAGCCGGGCAAGAGAGCGCTCAGCTGCTTGTCGGAAACAAGGGCGACGCGGACGGTCTCCTGAAATTCTTCCTCGCCGCGGCTGAAACGCAGGCGCAGTGGATCGCCTTCCAGGGATTGGCTGACCCTTCTGTTGAAGTCCGTCAAATCCACCGCATCGCGGCGAATCGCTGTAATCAGATCGCCGACTTGCATGCCGGCGCTATCGGCGACGCCACCGGCGACAAGGGCGTCCACTCGGATGCCTGCCTCGCTCTGGCTGAGGGTCATCTGCATCGACTGACGCGGCGCGAACACGCCATAATCCAAGGCATAGTGAGCGGCGGAAATGATGATAAATATCAATACGGTGCTGGTCAGAGCCAGCCCCAGTGCCTTGGGCGTATCAATTGATGTATAGCGTCGGGCGACGCTGGCGGCGGAAATATAGGCGACGTAAGGCAGCGCCAACAGAGCTAGTCGGGTCAAGACGTCCATCACCGTTTCTTCAACGCTGCCGAGCGCAAATAGCGGTCCGATGATGCCGGTAAAAAAGAAACCAGCCAGCAGCAAAACAAGAATGCTAATCACAGCGAGCCGCAAAGCTTCTATCAGATCTTGCTGAAGTGTAGACGGGGTCTCGTCTATTTTGAGCTTGCCGAGATCAAATAGCTCTTCGCGCGCTGTCATAGCGTCTCCACCCGTGGTTCAGCGACCAACTCATCAAAGCGGAAAACACGCATGTAAATGACGGCAAGCACAACGCCGATCATGACCAGCAGAACGGCAAAAGCCGAACCGTAACCCCATTGGGCATTGCCAAAATAATTGGACAAGGCGCGATGATAAGCAGTCAAGGACCAGACCTCAGTGCGATAAAGCCCGGGTCCGCCATCGGTCAAAAGCTGGATTTCTACGAACGAGGTCAAAAGTGACAAAGTCTGATACGTGAATACGAAGAGCAGGGGCCAGCGGATCAAGGGCAAGATCACGTAGCGGATGCGCTGCATTTTTGACGAGCCATCAACCAGCGAGGCATTGAGCAGGTCCTTGGGAATCGATTCGATGGCGGAGGTGAAAATGATCATGCCGAAGGACAATCCAATGAAGCCATTGACAATAATGACGAATACCCAGGGGTTTGTCGCAATGTAATTGTATGTAGGCTGCCCCAGCCATCCGTTGAACTGATTGATGATGCCAAAGGGCGCTTCCGCCATCATCCGCTTCCAGATCAAGATGTAGACGACGGGCGAGGTGATGCGCGGCAAAATCCATAAGGCGCGGAATACAAAGCCGGCGCCTCGGTCGATATGAGTGGTCAGCAGCGAGACGATCAGCGCGAGCGAGACATTAAAGATTGAAAGCGTGACAAGCACGTAAAAGAAGGTGTTGAAGAGGATCTTTCTGGCAAATTGATCATTGAGCAGAGTCTGGTAATTTTTTAAGCCGATGAATTCCATCTCGGCCAGGTTGGAGGTGAAGTTCGAGCTGGCCAGGTTTGTGACACTCAAATATAGGATGATGGCGACCGGGATCAAGAAGAAGACGATCACCAGCACGCCGGCGGGCGCCATAAAGCCGTAGGCGCTCAAGTAGGAGCGCAGGGCATTGCTGCGGCTGCGGTCAAGCTGAGCCCTTTCGTTGGCGATATTCTGGGGCATGGACATTAGAAATATTTTCGCCTATTGCAAAATCTTCTGTCGCTGGCGGCGCATCGGGATCAAGGCCGACGCACGGAACTTCTAGTAATTATGGACGAAGGGGAGCGATTGTGCTCCCCTTCCCCAAGCTATGTTCTTATAGAAACGGCGTCCCCGTCGCCTAGCGAACGGTTATGCCATCTCCCAATTCATTTTGCATCTGCGCAATAGCGATATCGGCTGCGCCGGCTGCATCAGCTTCGCCCGTTTCGACGGCTTGTATGCCGAGGAAGTAGGCATTCGACCAGGCATTCCAACCTGGATGGTTGGGCAGCGAGGTCGTGTGATCGAGCATGTAGTGCGCGCCACTGAGCAAGGCGTTGCCCTGATACGCTTCGGATTCCAGTTGGGCGTTGAGGATGCCCAGGTGGAAGCTGTCAATGGCGTGCTTGTTGTTGTGTTCGGGCGTGGTTATCGCGGCGATAAGCGCCATCGCGACTTCCGGGTTCTCGCTACCGCTGCTGACCATATAGGAGAGTGGATGGGTCAAGGTGATGGCTTTGCCGGTTGCCATCGCCGGGATCAAGGACAGCCCGACATTCTCAAAGAGATACTCATCGCCGCCTTGGTCAGCAACATAGTTAATCGCCCAGTTGGGCCAGTTCCAGGTGCCGCCAGCTGCGAAGAGCACGACATCCGCCGAACCCACGCTTGGATGCCAGACTTCGTTCCAGTCGATGCCGATGAGATCGGCGCGCATCGCGCCAGACGCCACAGCGCCACCGAGCAGCTCATAAGCGGCTACGACAGCATCGCGATCGACTACCAGGTTGCCTTCCGTATCCAGGACTTCGCCGCCATGACCGTAGTAGTAGTAGAGGAAGTCAGGACCGTTGCTGGGGCGATGCCAGAAGCCGTTGCCGCTATCGACCACGCCTTCATCTATGGCAGCTTCAGCGGTCGCAAGCATATCGGCAAAGGTAAATTCGCCAGCAACGACTCGGTCGGGCAAGGACTCGATATCTTCCTCGCTCCAGCCCAGATCACGCAGGAGCAGCTTGCTATAGAATATCGGGCGAGCCTCGGCGTCTTGCGGAATGCCGTAGGTGACGCCGGCATATCGCTGCGAGTCCCAGAGGGCGGGCACGATATCCTCAAATTCGCCGTGCCCCGGAATCGCATCGTCGAGCGGAAGGATGAATCCGGCAGGTGCCCAAGCGCCAATATCTTCGTGACCAGAGAGGATAATATCCGGCGCTTCACCGGCTTCCGATGCCAGGACAAACTCATTCTTGTAATCGCCCCAGCTGGCATTGTTCTGAATCAGATTCAGCTCAATTTCAATACCCAGGGCGGCTTCGACTTCGACTTCGACTTCGGCGAAATTGTTGCAGCGCCAATCTTCTTCCGGTGGGCTAGCTATACAGCGGGCGGTTATACTGACGGCATCTTGCGCGAGACCTGCGCCTGCTATGACAAACAGGAGCAGAAACACCAATAGAAGACGGAATTTGGAGTACATTTTCTTTTTTCCCTTCAATTTATAGTATGCCTTCGTTAGCATTCTAGCACTTTGTTGGCCATAATAGCAAAATCTCAAACAAATACGTGATGCTGACAGAAAACGCGAATTGCTAAGGCTGTGTTCGCATAAGGGCGGACGCGAGGTATACAGGAGAAAAAAATGGCTGACGAGATCAAGAAACTGCGCGTATCAAATGATGTTATGGACGACGCGGTGGAACTGCAGCGGCGCATCGCCGACGAGGGGTATCTTTTCTTCAAAGGGTTGATGAACGCCGACAAGCTGCGCCGTCTGCGCTATGAGATGATGAGCGCGATTCAGGACGCGGGCTGGTTGATCGCCGGCACTGACCCGCTGCATAGCATTGCCGATGTCAATATGCGTTACACCGAAGGCGATAACGAATACACCGCCGGTTACGCCGATGTTTACAAGCTGGAGAGCTTCCACCGCTCGGCGCATTGGCCCGAGGTCACCGACATGGTGGCGAAGATCCTGGGCGGACCAGTCATGCCGCATCCGCAGAAAGTGGCGCGCATCTGGTTCCCGAAGTACACCGAGCATACCACGCCGACGCATCAGGATTATGTGCATTTTCAAGGCAGTTGGAATACGCTGACCTGCTGGGCGCCGGTGGGCGATTGTCCGATTGAGCTGGGCGGCCTGGCTGTTATTCCGAAATCGCAGCGGGTGGAGCGCATCCTTGAGCATCATTTCGCGTTGGGCGCCGGCGGCTTAATCGTGGATGAGACCGAACATGAAGATGTCGACCCGGTCTGGCATTCGACGAATTACGAAATGGGCGACGCGCTCTTCTTCCCGGCCCTGACCATCCACAAGGCGCTGCCGAATTATACCGAAGACCGGCTGCGGCTTTCGCTGGACAACCGTTACGTAAAGGTGGGCGAGGAGATCGCCGAGCATATGCTGGAGCCGCATGGTCCCAGCAAGCTTACATGGGACGAAATCTACCGGCATTGGCAACACGACGATCTCAAATTCTATTGGAAGAACTACGACAACCCAGTCGTCGAGCGCGACATGAGCTATGGCCAGAAGGGATTCGCCGAGGCGCTGAATCTGGCGCGTTCCGGCAATCAAGATGCCATATACATGCTTAAGCGAGCGGTAAAGAATTCACGAAACAGGGTCGATCTGAATGAAGCAGTCGCCGTCCTGGAGCAACTGGGAGTAGAAGTCGAGCATTAAGGGTTTGTTCCAGCCGGCGCGCGGAAGGGCGGTCATGGCGATGACGTATCAGGAGCTTTCGGAAGTACGCAAGACGCTGCGGGTCGATTGGTATCGCTGCCAGATGAAGCCGGGCAAATTGCGTGAGCTTTCCCGCCGCAGCGACGCGCAGGGCTGGTTGCAAGCCGGCGGGCACTTCGGGCTATTTATCCTCACCGGCGCGCTGGTATTCGGCTTTTGGTGGAATGAATTGTGGCTGGCTTTTCTAATCGCGCTATTTTTTCACGGTACGGTCGCCAGTTTTTTTACGGGCACGGCGCCGCATGAACTGGGCCATGGCACGGTCTTCAAGACCAAGTGGCTCAACAAGGTCTTCCTCTATCTCTTCAGTTTGATCGGCTGGTGGGACCCCTTCGATTATGCCAGCAGCCATACCTATCACCATCGCTACACATTGCACCCGGAAGGCGATCGTGAGAACCTGCTGCCGCTGGAACCATCGCTGGCTTCCACCTTTATGCTGCAGATGTTCACAGTGAATCTACTGACGACTCGCGGACGCGCCTTCGGCAAAGGCGGCTTGATTTCAACCTTCATCATTACAGCATTTGGCGCAGTTGGCTTGGTCCCCTCGGATGAGCGGGCGCCGATCAACGAATGGCTCAAGGCTCTGCATAGCGATCAACCCGAACAGCATCAAAAGTCCATCATGTGGTCGCGCCTGCTGCTCTTATTCCACGGCTCAATGCTTGTCGTCGGCCTCATCAGCGGATTGTGGGTGCTGCCGCTGATATTCTCGCTGGCGGTGTTTATGGCCAATTGGCTTTCCTATTTTGTCGGCCTGACTCAGCACTGCGGCCTGCGCGAGCACAGCCTGGACTTCCGCAAGAATACGCGCTCGGTGAGGCTGAATCCGCTGTTTTCGTTTCTGTACTGGCGGATGAATTGGCATATCGAGCACCACATGTACGCCGGCGTACCCTGCTACAACCTGAGTACGCTGCAAGAAGAGATCAAGGACGATATGCCGGCGCCACGGTCGCTAGTTGGCGCTTGGCGCGAGATGCGGATGGTTTGGCAGCGTCAGAAGAGCGAACCGGATTACCAGTACGATACACCATTGCCGCCGTCGGCGAATCCGGAGCCAGTCGGGGAAGCCGGTGAATCGTCTCACGGGGACAGCGAGTTAGAGCGCTCCATAGGCGAGCTGGCGCCGGCCGGCTTGCGGCAAGGCTGAAGCTAAGCCGCTCTAAGGGCTCAAGCCTCTTCGTCCAAGTCGACGCGCAGATTTTCGACGTCCGTTCTTTGCGGCGAGCTAGCGTGTGTCGGTACGTCCTCATCGGCAAAGATGCGATCGATTTCCAGGCGGTCTTCTTCGCTTAAACGCCAATCGGCCGCGGCGACATTTTCTCGCAATTCGCGCTCGTTGCGCATGCCCACCAGGGCTACCGTCACAGCAGGATTACCAACGACCCAAGCCAGCGCCAACTGCGCGACCGACTTGTCGTAGCGGGCTGCCAGCGCCTTGAGCCGCTCGACCACGCGCAACTCTTTGAGGAAATTCTCGCGCTCGAAGAGGGGGAGACCAAACGCGTATCCTTCACTGCGCCAATCCCATTCGACGAATTCTGTGTCGGGCGTCAGCGCGCCGGTCAGCAAGCCAAAACCGAGGCTGCCGTAAGCCATGAAGCCGATGCCCGCTTGCAGGCAGTACGGCAAGACCGCCGCTTCCATCCGTCGGTCAAAGAGATTGTAGCCGACCTGATTGGCGGTCAAGTGGCCGTGCTTCTGGCACGCTTGCATCATGGGCACATCGTAATTCGAGACACCGTAATGCCGTATTTTCCCAGCGGTTTTCATTGCTTCGAGAGCGGACATGGTTTCATCGTGCGGTGTCTTGAGATCGGGCCAGTGGATTAACAGCAGGTCGATGTAATCGGTATTCATCCGTTTGAGGCAGCTCTCGGTGTGGGCGCTGATATGGGCCGCGGAGGCATCTCGTCCGACGATGGCGTCATTGCCGCGGACGGAGGGGTCGTCATGGAAAACGAAACCCACTTTGGTGACCACAACGACATCATTGCGGCGATTGCCCAAACCGCGCGCCAGCAGTTCTTCGGAAGTGAAAGGTCCGTAGACCTCGGCGGTATCGTATAGGGTGATGCCGTTGTCGATTGCCATCTGCACGGCGCGCACGGCGTCTTCAATGTCGATTTCACCGTATTGCGTTGTGCCCATTTCCCAAGTGCCGAAGCCAATTGCCGAGCAAGTCAAGTCTGTGTTGCCGAATGTTCGCTGTTCCATCGCAGAACTCCTTTCTTGAGCAAGAAGCGCATAGCGGATATTATAGCCAGACTGTCTTGCAATGACATCATATTGCAAACGTATCGTTGCCGACGACTCCGCCTATATTGCTGGACTGGAAAAGGCGCAAATTATTGAATTCTGCTGAAAAGGTGCTAGCCTTAATACAAATGTTTGCTGAGGGTATTGAGATGGTCTTTGCAGAGACATTCGAACGGTCACAAGAGCAGCATCAGGTGCGCGTCGAAGATTATAGAGCCTTCCGTCGCGACGGCTTCTTGCGCGTCAAGGGATTGGTCGCGCCGGAAGAAGTGGCGGAATTGGCGCGATTCACCGATGACATGATGGCGGGCAAGCGCAGCATACCGGGCATACCGATGCCAGCTGCGGACTTGAGCGAAGCAGAGCGGCGCGTATTTTATGAGCGGATTCACATGCCGCATCGCTCGCTGGAATTAGCGGAGCGCTTCTTGCTGCATCCGCGCATCGTCGATGTGCTCGAAGCCTTGATCGGGCCCGAGGTGCTCGCGCTTCAAACCATGCTTTTTTTCAAGCAGCCGGGCCAAGCGGGACAGGGATTTCATCAAGATTCCTATTATATTCCGACCCAGCCCGATTCGCTTATCGGCGCTTGGCTGGCCATCGACCCGGCCGAAGAAGACAACGGCTGCCTGTGGATGACGCCGGGCTCCCAACACGAGCCGATTTACCCCGATTGTGATGGCGTGACGCGGCAGGGCGATACCATTCTCCGCGACATCGCTTCGATTCAAGCGGCGAGCCACCCCGATATTGACGTCAACACATTGGCGCGGATTGCGCTGGAGTATGGCCACGAGGTCAAGGTCGAGGCTGAGCCGGGCGATGTGATCTTCTTCGGCGGGCATGTGTTCCACCGCTCGCATCAAAATGACTCGCAGCGGTCGAGGCGCGCCTTCGTCAGCCACTATTGCAACGCCCGTTCGCGCGTGCCCTGGAATCACGGCATGCCCTACGCCGGCGAAGAAGAGGGCGCCGCGGCGAATCACGAGCATATTTTGGCGCGTGGCTCAACCCACCTGCCCTACGCGCAGCCCAAGTTCGGTACGCCTTGCGCGGCTAATGCGCCCGAGGTCTACGGCGAGCGCTTAGACGACGACCGAGTAAAGTCAATGATGGCGATGACAATGGCTTCATGGTGCTGGTGCCGCATGAGGACGTCGACCACGGTCACTGATATCCAGCTCATACGCGACCCTATGGTCGCCCATTCCACGCCATAATCTGATAGCCTCAGCGCATGATCTGCTCTATCCAATTCCGCGCGCCGCGCGCCAAATGGCCAGATGGCCGAAAAAAGTTTGCCGCTGGCCGATTTTCGACCAATGTCCGGCCGCGCCACCGCCCAAAACCATCAAGAAATTATCATCTTATGAGAGAAAAAAGTTCGCCTCTTATCGATAGTCAATTATCAATAATCCGCGCCCCAGCGTCCACGCCGCCTCTACTCCCCGCCATTGCTCGGTTTCAGCGCGGCGCCGCCGCTGCACGACGATGCTGCGACAGCTTAACTTGCCTCCTTTTTATGATAATTATCAAAAGGAGTCGCCCGAAGCGAGATCGATATGTAAAGCCTGCTGCAACATAACTCCTCGGCAAGACTGAGGACAATATCAAAACATGTTTGAAGAGAGCCGGAACATGATTCTGAATACCAGGTATAAAATCACCGACAAGCAAGCCGCTCAATATCAGCGGGACGGGTATATCCTGCTTGATGACGTCCTGCCCGCCGAATACATCCCGCCCTATCACGATGCCATCGTAAATACAGTAGCCGAGCGCAATACGGAAAGACGGGCGCTGAAAGACCGCGATACCTATGGCATGGCATTCTTGCAAACGACCAACTTGTGGGAATACAGCGCCAAGGTCAAGGAATACGTAATGGCGCAGCGCTTCGCCGGCATTGCGGCGCGGCTGATGGGCGTTCAGCGCGTACGCCTCTATCATGATCAGGCGCTGTTCAAGGAAGCGGGCGGCGGCATCACGCCCTGGCATCAGGATCAGCATTATTGGCCGCTTGCCACCGACAAGACCATCACTATGTGGATGACGCTGGCGGATATCGATGCTGATATGGGTACGCTGCGTTTCGCCTCCGGCTCGCATGTCGATGGCTATCTCGGCGATATCCCCATCTCGGATGAATCCGAAGCGCAACTGCGCGCATTCGTCGAAAATAAGGGCTTCAGGCTGCAGCAAGCCGATGTGATGTATGCCGGTTCAGCCACCTTCCACAGCGGATGGACGCTGCACTCGGCGCCGCCGAATTTCTCCGAGCGGATGCGGCCGGCGATGACGGTCATTTACTACGCCGATGGTACGCTGGTGAGCGCGCTGGACAACAAGAATCGCGTCGGCGACCGCGACCGTTGGCTGCCGGGTACTGAGCCGGGTGAGCTGGCGGCGTCGCCGCTGAATCCGGTCTTGGGCTAGAAGATACCCGTTGAAACCAATGCTTTGCCATCGCTGCCGGGCAGTTGGGTTGCTTCGCTGACAGGCAACATGGTGAATCGGACAAACAAATGAAGAAGAATGGAATGTACGCATTGGAAAGAAACTAGAAAATGCGCTCGATTGGAACTGAGAAATGAAAATCACCAAGGTCCAAGCCATCCCGCTCTTCGCCTCATTCGCTGACGCCTTCGACGGCAACGTCCCGCCCGAGCTGTCCCTGCCCGCCTTCAGCATGCGCAACAATCCGCTGCTGGGGCAGGGCGCGGTCATCGTCCGCATCGAGACGGACGAGGGACTGGTCGGCATCGGCGAGGCGATGGGCAGACCCGGTCCGCGCGGAACGGCGGCGCATATCAATGAAGTGCTGGCGCCTATGCTGCTCGGCGCTGACCCGCGGCATCATCAGGCGCTGTGGACTGCCATGAACGAGCAAATGCGGTTCGCGCCCATGGGCATCAGCGGCGTTGACATGGCGCTCTGGGACCTGCGCGGCAAGATCTATGGCGACAGCCTGACTAATCTGCTCGGCGGCGCAATGCGAGAGACGGTCGATTGCTACGCCAGCCCGATTCCCTATTTGGCGACGCCTGAAGTATCGGCGGATAAGGCGCGCGAGTTTTTGCAGCAAGGTTTCCGCGCAGTGAAGCTCAAGATCGGGCGTGGCATCAGCACAGATATCGCCAACGTTGAAGCCGTGCGGGATGCGATCGGCGGCGACATCAAGCTGCTGGTGGATGCCAACGGCGCTTATACCGTCAGCGAGTCGATTGCGCTGGCGAATGAGCTGGTCCGGCTGGGGGTTTACTGGCTGGAGGAACCCGTGCATCCGGAGTATCCCGAGGATCTGGCGCGGATTCGGCGGCGGGTTGACTTGCCGGTAGTTTCGGGCGAGTGGCTGGGCAGCTGGGTACAGTTCCGCGATTTGCTCAAGGTGGAAGCGATCGATGTCATCATGCCGAATATCACGCGCTGCGGCGGCATCACCGGCATGATGAAAATCGCTGATCTGGCGATGCTGGAGAATGTGACGGTCGCGCCCCACGGGGTCGGCGCCGGCGTGGGCATCGTGGCTGCCATCGCTGCCTGCGCCGTCATACCCAACTTCCTGATTTACGAATACAATCAGCTATTCAATCCTCTGCGGCACACGGTCATGCGCGAGACGATCCACTTCGCGCATGGCGCGCTGCTGCCAAATGACGGGCCGGGACTGGGCATCACCTTGAACGAGTCGACAGTTGACCATTATCGCGCCGCCTAATCACGCTCGCCGCGCTTGTAGTCATCTTCGTAGCGCGTGATATCCGCCTGCTGCCAGTTGCCGAAGGCGCCCTCGAGCATGCGCGCTGCTGGTCCGCGGCTGCTGAGGTGGTGTTTGGCGCCAGCCGGAATCCAGACTTCAGCGCCGGCATCGGCCTCAATGATCTCGTCATCGACTTGGATCAATGCGCCATCGTCGAGGACAATCCACAGTTCGGCGCGGGCGTTACGTGATTGCAAGCTGAGACGCTGACCTGGCGCGACTGTCATCAAGCTTACGGTCACGTCTTCGTTGTTGGCGTATTGCAGAAAGCTGCCCCAGGGGCGGATGACTTGAAGCGCATCCGGGCGAGCGGCGGGAACAGGCTTGGTGATGTATTTGGACATAGCTGGCCTTTCTAAATTGGCGCAGGAAAGTGGCGGAAGCTTTCGCGTCGAGTTGCATCCAGCGCCGTTTACATTGCGATATTCGCAACTTGCGCGGAAATCAGCAGACTAAACCTTGCCAAATCAGCACATTAAACGTAAACTACCGTAACGTACCGTATACTAACAAAGGAACAGGAGGAAACTCAGTTGGAGAAATCGGTCTTCGGCGCGGACAATAGGCTTGCCCTTTTCATCTATCGGAGCAGCGGCATTTTGCGTGGCTTTACGCTCGAAATAGCTTGACTCAATCATATCGTGATTGTCAGTCATGTCAACAATAATAGCGCTAAATTAGTCGCGGAAGACATTGAAGAGAAGGGAGACAGCTTTATGAGTCTCCAGAGAGGGAAGAGTTGAATAGATTGCCTGAAGCAAGGCGCCGCGCCATCCTCAGCCACCTGGCGCAGGTAGGCAGCGACACAATAATTGACCTGAGCAAACGCTATCACGTCTCAACGATGACCGTCCGCCGGGATTTGCGGGTGTTGCAGCGCGACGGCTATATCACGATGACGCACGGCGGCGCCGTCTATGATGGCGATGCCTTCCAGCAGAATGAGACGCATCATATCGAAAGAGCGACCATGCGCGCAGCAGAGAAGCGCGCTATCGGACGCTATGCGGCGACACACTTCGTCGATGATGACGATGTGCTCTTTCTCGATTCGGGCACTACAGTACGCGCCATGATCCCCTTTCTCAAAGACAAGGCCAACTTGACGACAGCCAGCAATAGCCCAAGGACGATCGAGGCGCTCTACCGCCATCTGCCCGGCAGCGCCATACTGGGCACCGGCGGGCTGCTAGGCTCATTAGCGCAGTCATTTGTAGGACCGCTCGCCGAGAGATTTTTTGACGACGTCTTTGCGCGCAGGGCATTTATTTCCAGTGTCAGCTTTTCCATTCAGACGGGACTGGCTGATTCACAGCTGCTGGATACGGCGGTCAAGAAGGCGATGATTCGCTCGGCGGATAGCAGCGTCGTTGTCCTTGACTCAAGCAAGCTCGGTACGATCGCTATGGTTCAGGTGCTGGCCGCAGCGGAGATTCAGACGATGGTGACTGACGAGGGTATCTCTGACTCAATGAGGCAAGACATCCTTGATGTTGGTATTGACCTGCATATCGCGCCATTGCAGGCAGCGATCTAAACTAGACTGCCTCAGGTGAAAGAATCAAGCTGGGCGCGGGTGGGCAAGCCGGCGATGACGCCCAGGCGCTTCGCGGCATAAGCGCCCGCGCGGACGGCTACACGCGCCGCAAGGTCTAAATCCATGCCTTCGCCCAGACAGACTGCCAGCGCCGCGTTGAAGCTGTCGCCGGCGCCTGTGACATCCACCGCCTGGATCGGCAGCGCAGGGATTTGCGCCGCGCCACTGGAATTGACGATGAGCGCGCCCCGCTCACCCTGCGTGATGACGACGCTGCCCACGCCGTAGTCGAGAAGCTGTCGCCCCAGGTCAAGTTCCGCGACATCCGCGGCAGGCGGCAGGCCCAGCAAGACTCGCGCTTCAATAGCGTTTGGCGTCAAGACATCGACAGAGGCCAGAAGGTCTGGATTGACCGGGCGACCTGGCGCCGGATTCAAGATGGTCAGCGTACCCTGCTCTTTAGCAAGCGACAGAGCCGCGGCAACCGTCTCCGGCGGCACTTCAAACTGGGTCATGAGAATGTCGCAATCGGCTATCAGCGCCGCGCAATCCGCCACATGAGCCGGCGTCATCAGCATATTGGCGCCCATATCGACCGTGATCCAGTTTTCGCCGTCCGGCAAGACATTGACGAAGCCGACGCCGCTGTGTGTGTCCAACATGCGATGGATTTGGTCTGTGGCGATGTCTTCATCGGCGTAGAGCTGCAGAGCCAGCTCGCCGAAAATGTCGTCGCCGACACAAGCGAGCAGACGGACATCCGCGCCGAGACGGGCCGCGGCGATGGCTTGATTCGTGCCCTTGCCGCCGGGACCCATGTCGAAGGAGTCGCCGACCAGGCTTTCGCCCAAAACCGGCATACGTGGCACACGGATAGTGAGCCCCTGGACGTAGCTGCCGACGATGAAGATCTTTGTCATGTAATCTTGCTCGCTACTCCCCGCCTGCCCGCACGGAAACCCCACCCGGCTGCCAGTCACCGCCGGTCACATTCAAGCCTTCCATTTTCAGCGACTCCAGCGCTTGGTCGACCAAATCAGTCCGGTACGCCCCGTCTGCCGGCTCTTCTTCGAGCGCGCCGATAGTCAACATCCAGTCGACTGTCTGATGCCACAGCGCCTTATCCATCACGCCAATGCCGTCGGGCGAGGGCCAAATCAGCTTGTTAACCTCGTTCATCTGCCATTGCTGATGGCTCTCGCCCAATGACGGATCTATGTCAAGCAAAATGCGGACACAATCGTCGGCGTGATCGCGGCAGTAAATCCAGCCGCGAAGGGTCGCCTTGATCAGGGAAAGCGCGATGGCTTCATTCCCGTCCTCCGCCAGCCAATCGGCGCGCGCGATAATATGATCTTGCAGCATAGCCAGGCCGAGTTCGTTGAAGTCGACTATGTTCAACTCGTCTTCTTGGTAGAGTTTGCCGGTAGCTGGATTGACCTCGCCCAGAAGTCGCCCATACCAGTTGTAGGTCAGCGCCTGCGCCGCGTCCAGCTCACCGGCAAGCAGGGGTTCGAGATTGAATGGCTGTTCAACCAGCAACAGATGCTCGCCGCTGATCGGATCCGAGCCGATGTGAAAGGTCAGGGCGTAGACCTCAAACTCATAACCGTTGGGCCAGTAGCCGATGCGCTTGAGGACGATATCGCTCGCCTCTTCAATGCCCGTTTCGGCGAATGACACCAGGACGGCGCCGCTTCGCTGGAATAGCTGCGCGATATTAACCAGGTCGGCACCGTCTTCGTTGGCTTGTACAACCTTGGGCACCCAGGTCACGCCGAATTCGGCATCGCCTTCCGCCACAGCGACTGCCGGCTGGATATTGCCTTCGCTTTCAAGTATCTTGACTTCCAATCCTTCGTCTTGGTAATAGCCCAATTCCTGCGCGATGAAGTAACCGGCGAATTGCGCCTGGGGCACCCATTGCAGCTGAATGCGTATCGGCGTGAGATCGTCATCGGCGCTGGTGACTAATCCCCCCATCAGTACAAGCAGCAAAGCGACGAAAACGTAAACGCGCAACATAAGACTTCTCCGTTCTCAATTCAGAATGCGCGCAACAAGGCCTCGACTCGTGGTCAGCGGCGCCGCGACTGTCTATACTTATAGGATAAAGCATTTCTTGAACATAATGAGGATGATATACGATGGCAAATATTAGCCCGGAAATAGATGGATTAGTTGATGGGATGCCGCGTGACGAGCGCGGATTTTGGACACCGGATAAAGAAATCGGCGCTCCCAACCCGATATTCGCCTGGCCGCCCAATCCCAGGGCGGTGGCGATCTGGTTCAAAGACTACTTGTGGCCAGTCAATGGCAGCATCATGATTGGGGCGCTTTTGACTTGGGTTTTTCTGACGCCGCAGATGGCGCGCATGACCGAGTTCCGCGCCGACTGGATCGTGGAAGTCTTCGCGCGCAATCAGATCATGCTGATCGGCTTGGCTACGGTTCTTCACGTTCGGCTGTGGACGCAGAAGGCGCAGGGATTGCAATACAAGTGGTCATCGGATTGGATGGGCAAGAGTCGAAAGTTCCTCTGGAGCGATCAGGTTCGCGACAACGTATTCTGGAGCGTCGTCAGCGCCGGCACGATTTGGACGGGATTCGAAGTGATAATGCTTTGGGCCTACGCCAACGGCATAATCCCCTACCTTGATCCGCGCGAGCAGCCGGTCACCTTCTTATTGATCCTGCTCCTCGTCGGCTTATGGAGGGAATTCCACTTCTATTGGTCCCACCGCTTATTGCATGTCAAGTTTCTCTACAGAATCGCGCATTATGTGCATCATAAAAATATCAACATCGGTCCTTGGTCGGGCTTGTCGATGCACCCGATTGAGCACCTGCTTTATTACACCTGCATGCTGATTCATTGGGTGGTGGCCTCGCATCCCATCCATATGATCATGAACGGGCAGCATGCGACCTTCACCGCTATATTGGGCCACGGCGGCTTTGAAGAATTGGTTGTAATAGACGGTGTGCAATTCCCCTCGGGCGGTTCCTATTTCCATTCGCTGCATCACCGCTATTTCGAATGCAACTACGGTGAAATGGGCATGCCATTTGATTATTGGTTCGGCACCAGCCACGATGGTTCGTCCGAAGCGCGGGAGAAGATGCTGGCGCGCAAGCGGGCGATGCATGGGAGTTAGGCGCCAACCAACACCCGTTTCCCCTCTTCTTCAGGGGATAAGTTGAGACTTGGGCGACTCACAGAGTCGCCCCTAAATTGATCGCGCCGAGGGTCATTACTCGCCGCCGGGGCGCCACTCGACTTCGAACGGTTCCCAAGAGTCTGACCATAAGTTCGATAAGTTCATTCGCATGCGCTACAAGCCGCGCGTCGCTAATTTTGACGCGACACCGCCATACAGTATATTAAAGGGGATAATGCCTTTCTTGAACATAAAGAGGACGACTTACGATGGCAAATATAGTTGCGGAACGCGACGGACATGTTGACGGCATGCCGCGTGACGAGCGTGGCTACTGGAGACCGGAAAGGGAAATCGGCATACCGAACCCTGTCCTCTCCTGGCCGCCGAAACCGAAGGCAGTTGCGAAGTGGGTGAAAGACTATATATGGCCGGTCAACCTGATCTACATGATCGTAGCGACCTCGACCTGGATGTTCCTGACGCCGGAGAGTGCGCGGATGAGGGAGTTCAGCGCCGGCTGGATTCTTGAGATCTTCGTCCGCAACCAAGTCATGCTGATTGCATTGGCGTCAGTGTTGCATGTTCGCATGTGGACGCAGAAGGCGCAGGGGTACAAGTACAAGTGGTCGCTGAATTGGATGGGCAAAAGCAAGAAGTTTTTGTGGAACGACCAGGCGCGCGACAATATCTTTTGGAGCGTCGCCAGCGCCGGCACGATCTGGACGGGCTTCGAGGTTGTGATGTTCTGGTTCTATGCCAACGGCCACATCCCCTATTTTGATCCGCGCGAGCATCCGGTCACCTTCGTTCTGATTCTCTTCCTTTCTCCGCTTTGGTACAACTTCTTCTTCTATTGGGCGCACCGCCTATTGCACACGAAGTTTCTTTACAAGGTCGCGCATTATGTGCATCACAAGAATAAAGATGTCGGTCCCTGGTCCGGTGTGTCGCAGCATCCGATTGAACACGTCTTCATGTACGCAAGTATGCTGATCCATGGGGTCATTGGCGCGCATCCATTGCACATGATGTTCCAGGGTCAATTCGTGACCTTCGGCTCCATAGTGGGTCATGGCGGATTCGAAGAAATTGTCATCAATGACGATGTGAAGATCTCGTCATATGGCAACTATTGGCATTCGCTGCATCATCGGTTCTTCGAGTGCAATTACGGCGAGCCGGCTGTGCCGCTTGACCATATATTTGGAACGAACTGCGATGGTTCACCTGAAGCGCGCGAGAAAATGCTGGCCAGGATGCGGGCGATGCACAGCGGCTGAGGTAAAGCGCGCAAGTAAGCGTAATACGTAGGCGCGACCCAAGGGTCGTCAGCGACATGACAGTTGTACAATTGGGCGACCCAAGGGTCGCCCCTACGTGTACCTTGCGGGAAATGGATCTCGTGACTATTCGCCGCCGGGACGCAGCTCAACTTCAACCGGTTCCCACATATCGCCGGTGACGTCAACATCGACCATCGCCAGCGAATCCAGCGCGGCTTGCGCCAGATCGGTGCGGTAGGCGTCCATGCCCGGTTCTTCGCTGATGACTTGTCCCTCTATGGCAACGGCTACGGTCTGTGCCCAGAGGACTTCGTCCATGATGCCAATGCCGGCCGGCGAGGGCCAGATCAGCTTGCTGATTTCGTTGAGCTGCCAGGTCTGGTGGCTTTCGCCGAGGGTCGAGCCGTTATCCAGCACAATGCCGACGCATTCATCGGGATTGTCACGGCAGTGGATCCAGCCGCGGAAGCTGGCTTTGAGGAAGGCGACGGCGATGTCTTCATTGCCTTCTTCCGCCAGCCAATCGGCATTGACGAAGACATGATCTTGCAGCATAGCGGTGCCGACCTCATTGAAGTTGATGACGTTCAGGTCTTCCGGCTGATACAGCTCGCCGGTATCGGGATTGACCGCTTCCAGCACCTGGGCGTATTCGTTGTAGGTCATGGCTTCGGCGGCATCAAGCTCGCCACTGAGCAGCAATGACATATCAAAGGGCTGCTGAATGACGGTGACGTCATCGGCATTTTCCGGGTCGATATCAACAGCGCGCATGGCGGCGAAGAGCTCGTGCTCATTGCCGAAGCCCCAGGTGCCGATGCGCATACCGCGGAAGTCCTCGACTGATTCGATGCCGGTATCGACGAAGGACACTTCGAGCGTACCGCTGCGCTGGAAAACCTGCGCGATATTCACTAGGTTGACACCCTGCTCATTCGATTCCAGCACCTTTGGCACCCAAGCCAAGCCGAATTCGGCCCCGCCCGAAGCCACGACTTGCTGCGGCACGATCTCGACCGCGCCCTCAAGAATGGTGACATCCAGCCCCGCCTCCTCGTAGAAGCCGAGGTCGACAGCGGCGAAATAGCCGGCGAATTGCGACTGCGCCACCCACTGCAATTGCAGCTTGATCGGCATCCCATGCTCGTCCGCCGTGGCGACCGTAACACCCAGCAGCAGAACAAGAACAACAAGTAAAGCAAGTACTCTACGCATGATGTTTTCCTCCATCAACTCTGACTAATTGCGCAATCGTGATGGGCCAGATTATAGCCCACGCACGGACTGACCAACGAAATATAGCGCTAGGCGGCCTCACGGAAGGAGACATGCCAGGGCATTAGACGCCGCTCCAGATAGAGCACGAACAGATAAAATGAAATGCCGATGATTGAAGCCATCATGATGGCGGTCCAGGCTTTGGCGAAATCGAAAGCCGATGCTTCCTGCGTGATATAGACTCCGAGCGTTGCCCGCGGCCCGCCGAAGAATTCCGCTACGACAGCGCCGATCAAGCTCAGCGCGCTCGCCACGCGCAAGGCGCTGAATATAAAGGGAAGGGCGTTAGGTATCCTCAGTTTGAACAAGATATCGGCCGGCTTGGCGGCGTATGAGCGCATCAATTCCAATTGGTTGGCGTCGACCAGGGTCAAGCCGCGCACGGTATTGATCATGGTGGGGAAGAAAACGATGATGGCGACGATCGCCATTTTAGAGGCTGGGTTGGTGATGCCGAACCAGTTGTTCATGATCGGCGCGAAGGCGATGATCGGCACCGAGTTGGCTGCTATGGCGAAGGGCATGGTCGCCTCGCTTACGATGGTCCAGCGGGATGTGATGAGCGCCACCAGGATGCCGCTGCCGCAGCCGATGATGAAGCCGCCGAAGGCCTCCCAAAAAGTAGCGCCGCTGGATTCAAAGAGGATGGAGCGTTCGTCTGGCGCCAGCCATAAGTTTACTTGATGCATGAACTCGCCGAAGATGGCTGATGGCTTGGGCAGAAGGAATTGCTGTATCTCGAAAATTATGACGACGATTTCCCAGAGCAAAACTACGCCGACCGCGATTGCGATTGTCGGCATGTACCAGGCCAGCCGCCGACCGATCGAAGAACCATTGTCGGATTCAGCCAGGGTCATTAGACCACCTCATGGGCGTCGCGCAGCAATTCACGCACATGCGCTACAAGCTTGACATAAGCGGGATCACTGCGGGTGCTGAAGTCGCGCGGGTAGTCCAGGGAATTGCTGACGATCTCGGTGATGCGTCCGGGGCGAGGCGACATCACGACTATCCGATTGGACAGGAAGACCGCCTCGGCAATACTATGAGTGACAAATATGATAGTCTTGCCCGTTTGCCGCCAGATTTTGAGCAGCTCGAGGTTCATGCGCTCACGGGTGAATTCGTCCAGCGCGCCGAAGGGCTCGTCCATCAGCAGCACTGACGGGTCAAATACAAGCGCCCGCGCGATGGACACTCGCTGCTGCATCCCGCCCGATAGCTGCCAGGGATAGTGATTGGCGAATGCGCCCAGCTCGACCATGTCCAGCATGGCTGCGGCGAGCTTCTGCCGGTCGGCGCCGGCATAACCCATGACCTCCAGCGGGAGCTGGACATTCTTGATCACGCTGCGCCAGTCATAGAGGGTCGCCGCCTGGAAGACCATGCCGTAGTCGCGATCAAGCCGCGCTTGATGCGGCTGCTTGCCATTGACCAGCAGGTCGCCGGAGGTGGGCTGCAGCAGATCGCCAATCAGGCGCATCAGCGTTGACTTGCCGCAACCCGAGGGACCGATCAGCGATATGAATTCGCCCGCTGCGATTTCAAGACTAATATCTTGCAAAGCGACGACCTCTTCATCCGAGCCGGGATTGAAGACCTTGTTGATGTCTGCCGCCGAGATGGCGATGTCTCTGCTTTCCGCTGCCATGTAGATTCTTACCCCTCCCCCGTCCCCTCCCCAACGCATTCGAGAGGGGTGACTTCTCTGCAAAAGTGTCAATATTGCAAAGACGTCTTCTTCATCAAGGTAGTATCTCCTCTCGTTGCTTAAGTGCCCGACTATGCTTGTTCACGGATGTAGCCGCGCAGGGCGATACGTTCCGCCAGAGTGACGGTCACAAAAAATAGAATGCCGACGGTCGCCGCCATGACTATGGAAGCCCAAAGCTTCGGCGTCGAGACCATACTGTAGTCCGAGCTGAAATCAAGGATAGCCCGCCCCAGCCCGTCGCCGATACCCGAGGGCAGCTCGCCGATTATGGCGCCGACCACGCTAGCAGTCGCTGAGACCTTCAGCGCGGTGAAGATATAAGGCAGCGCAGCCGGCAGACGCAGCTTCCACATGATCGTCCAGCGGGAGGCGGCGTAGGAACGCATCAATTCGATCTGTTCGGCAGCGGGCGACTGCAAGCCGCGCAAGGTGTTAATCGTGACCGGGAAGAATGTCAAATAGGCGGCGATGACCGCGACCGAGAACTGCCCGGCGCCAAGCCAGATCACAACCATGGGCGCGATCGCCAGGATGGGCACCGTCTGCGATGCCACGACATAGGGCAGCAAACCGCGCTCCAGCAGGCGGGAATGGGCGAAGATGGCGCCGAGCAGAAAACCCAGCGCCGCGCCAAAGGCGAAGCCGAATAGCGCCTCACTCAGGGTGTACATGCCGGCATCGGCCAGGATGGTCAATAGCAGCAATTCGCCATTGCGGCGCGCCGGCTGCAGGAAAGCTTCCGCGATCATCTGCAAATGCGGCAGGTTCAGGTCATTAAAGATTTTTAGGTCGAGCAGAACCAAGCTTCGCGGTACGCTAAGGATCCTTTCCTCGGCGAATTCACCGGCGACTGTCGCGATCTGTGCATCAAACACATGTCGCACTGAACTCACGGTTTCAGCCCGGTCGGCGCGCAGAGCGATGCTGAGCCTGCCGGGGAAGGCCGGCGTCATGGGCAGGATGGCGACGCCTTCGCTGCGATTCAATCTTGCCAGGTAGCGCAGGTCTTGATAGGCAAAATCTTCGGCTGATTCATCGTCGTCAGGTGGATGCGGCGGCATCAGGTCATCGAGGTCTTTGCGATCGGCAATCACATAATCGACCTCGCCGCTTTCCAAAGCGTAGAGCGCTTCTTCCATCGTGGGCAGCGTTTCATAAGTCCAGCCTTGCTGTGGCAGCAGGATCTTGTAATTGACGGCATCGGCGAAGGCTTTGCTCGCTTCCCAGCCGACTAGAAGAAAAGACAGAGCCAGGAAGAAACCGACCACGCGGCCGATGGCGCCGGGCGCAAGGACAAGCGCCGCCAGAACGACCAGTATGGCGTAGACAAGCAGCGGCAGCGCATTATGGCCCTCAAGCGACGGTATCAAGAAGAGCAGCAGATCCAGCAACAAAAGTACGGCGAAGTAGAGCGCCTTTACGCGCTTGGGACGGATGACTATCGCCATCATTGTGTAAACAAGCAGGACGACTATCAGTCCGTAGTAGGCGATGCGCATATTGCGCATGCTGGCATAGAGGATTTCCGGATCCAATTCTTCCATGCCCAGTGCGTTCGCCCAATTGTCGGCGTATTGCGCCAGCGGCGAGAGGATTTCATCGGGGTCGTTCTCTGTCTGGCCCGCCATCCAGGTGGCCAGCCGGCCCAAGGTCGATTCGACCATGGCGGCATCATCCAGCGCCATACCGCCAAAGCTGCCCCACAAGCTGAGGACCAATGCCAGCGCTGCCAGCGTCAAGGCGAGCAGAAGCGGTTTCTGCCAGCGCTGAGAACGTGTATTGGGGAGGGATACCTCTACAGCGATGTCTGTCATAAACCATAATGCCTTATTGTTGCGGAACGAAGCAAATGACCATGGCGTGTTTCTGCGGGCGTCACTTTTAGTCGAGAGTTAAGACACCTCCGCCAAAACTGTCGCGACAATATGCATGGCGCTGTCGATATCTTCGCTGGAGACATTGAGATGCGGCGCGATGCGCACGACATTGCCGTACAGACCGCCCTTGCCCAGCAGCAAGCCTTTTTCCTTGCAGGTGTCGACGAAGGCAGCGGTTCGCGGCGCGTCTGGTTCGGTGCTGCCGGGCCGCACAATTTCGATGGCCTGCATCAAGCCCATGCCGCGCGCCTCGCCGATGATGGGAAACTCCGCTGCGAACTCCGCCAGTTTTTCGCCCATTCGCTGACCCTGCACGGCGCAGTTGGTCGGTGTGTCATGCGCTTCCATGTATTCGATGGTCGCCAGCGTGGTCGCCATTGTGACTGGATTGCCGCCAAAGGTGGAAAAGGTCAGCCCCTGAACAGCATCGGCGATTTCCGGAGTGGCGATGGTGCAGCCGATGGGACTGCCGTTGCCCATGCCTTTGGCGAAGGTCATGATATCCGGCTCGACGCCCCAATGCTCGATACCGAACCACTTGCCGCCGGTACGCCCCCAGCCGGTCTGGACTTCGTCCGAAATAAAGACGCCGCCGGCTGCTTTGACGATGGGCATGATGCGGCGGAAGTAGTCTTCGGGTGGCACAATGAATCCGCCAACACCTTGAATGGGCTCGGCCATGAAGGCAGCGATGCGACCCTGCGTGGTGGTGGCGATTGTCTCTTCGAGGTCGTTTACGCATAGATCGACCACTTGCTGCGGCGTCAACCCGGCGGGAGCGCGGAAAGTATAAGGATTGCGCACATGCTTGACGAAGGGATCGACCACGCCGCCCAAGCGCCAGGCGCCGTGCGCGGTCAAGCTCATCGCAAGCAGCGAGCGCCCGGAATAAGCATGGCGCAACGTGATAACGGTCGGGTTGCCGGTGTACATCCGCGCGGCCAGCACCGCCGTTTCGTTGGCTTCGGTGCCGCTATTGGTGAAGAAGCATTTCCGCAGGCGATCGGGCGTTAGCTCAGCAACTTTTTCCGCCAGGCGCACCATGATCTCGTTGACATAAATAGTTGAGGTATGCTGGAGCTTCTGCAGCTGCGCCAGCGTCCGCTCGGTGATCTCGTCATTGCAGTGGCCGACGGAGACAGTAAGGATGCCGCCGAAGAAGTCCAGGTAGCGCACCCCGTCAATATCCCAGATGTATTGATCTTTGGCGTGGTCCGCAACGAGCGGACTATCTCCATGATAAGGCGCTGCCGCCGGGAACATCACCTGGCGATAGCGCTCCATGATGGCTGCAGTGTTTGTCATTTTATGCTCCTGATTCATTCAAGCCAGTTCAAGCTTTGGTCTTGCCCTTCCCTGTGGACGCGCCACCGCCGCCGTCAGTCGCAAGCGGTGTGCCTCCACCGGATTTCATAAGTATGTACAATGTGGCAACCATTGCAACTACAATTACATTGGCCGTGCCCCAGTCAATTTGTCCGATGAGAGCCGCAATGACTGCGACCACCGGCGTAAGCAGCGCGGCAATGAATAGCCCAGTGAAAGAGGAATCGCTGCCCCAAAAAACATCGAGAGCGCCAAAAGTCAATATCCCAAGCATCGCGCCGACCATAACGTGAGGTCCCCCAAATAGATCGATGTGATAGTGCAAAAATAGCATAATGCCTTCGTTTTCTACTTGGGCGAGGCTTTCAAGCAGCCAAGTATCCGCGCCAAGCGCCTTGCCAATAGTCGCGCCTGTCAATGCGCCTAACAGCGCGCCCATAAAGATAGTAAGCCCGGTGAGGTTGTCGCTCTCTTCTGTAGATTTTGCCAGCAGGCTTCCAGCAAATGCGCCTAGCGCGCCCACAAGGCCGGCGGGCAAAGCGCCGCTCATCGCCGCTTGCGCCACATTCTCGATGCGAACGATGCCCATTATGAAGCCGGCCGCCGCGCCTGATGATGGCGCCTGCGATCAGACCCATCACGCTCCAACTCAGTGCCGCGCCTATTCGACCCATGCTCTTGCTCTTTCCGTCCAGTGGACAACCGTATTTCCCCGCCCAATTTTACAATGCTTGCAGGCTCTATCCAAATCTCGGGTGATATACAGTATGATAATGGTAGCGATTGCCTCTAAACTGCAAGGAGCATCAAATGAGTAGGACGATAAAGAATTATGTAGATGGCGAATGGGTTGAGGCGGCGGCGGATAACCTCATTCCAGTGCGCGACCCGGCAACTTGTAAGCTGCTGGCCAATTGCCCGGATTCGACCCGCGAGGATGTTAACGCAGCTGCCCGCGCGGCAAGAGAAGCTTTCAATGAATGGCGCAGTACACCTGTTATGGTGCGGGCGCAGTACATGCATCATTTCAAAGTAATGGTCGAGGACAATTTCGAAGAGATCTCGCGGATCGTCGTGCGCGAGCACGGCAAGACCATGGACGAAGCGCGCGGCGAAGTGCGCCGGGGCGTCGAAAGCATCGATTTCGCGATGAGTGTGCCCGTGCTCATGCGCAGCGATGGCCTGGAGGATATCAGCTCGGGCATAGACGAGACGACCCTGCGGCAGCCGGCCGGTGTCTTCGCTGCTATCACACCCTTCAACTTCCCCTTCATGGTGCCACTCTGGTTCCTGCCTACGGCGATCACCTGTGGCAATACCTTCATTTTGAAGCCGTCGCCACAGACCCCGCTCAGCACCGAATTCCTTTTTGAGATGCTCGACGAGTTGGACTTGCCGGAAGGCGTTGTCAATCTGGTCAACGGCGGTGTGTCCTCGGCGACCGCCTTGATGGAGCATCCTGAGGTGACTGGCGTGTCCTTCGTGGGGTCGAGCGCAGTGGCGAAGATCATCTACGAGACATGCACACGCAACGGCAAGCGGGTGCAAGCGCAGGGCGGCGCCAAGAATTACATTGCCGTCTTGCCCGATGCCGATATCGAGGCCAGCGTCAAGAATATCTTGGGCGCGGCTTATGGCTGCGCGGGGCAGCGTTGCCTGGCGGCGGCGGTGGCGGTGGGCGTCGGCGATGCTTACGATGCGCTCAAGGACGAGCTGGCGAAACAGGTCGCGAACCTCAAGGTCGGCTATGGTTTGGACGAGACGACCCAGATGGGCACAGTGATCAGCGATGGTGCCAAAGAGCGCATCGAATCGATGATTGGGCAGAGCGAGGGCGAAGGCGCCGAAGTGGTGGTCGATGGTCGGAGTTTCAGCGTCGATGGCTACGAACGCGGCTCCTGGGTCGGTCCCACCCTCATCGCTGACGTAGAGCGGAACACCACGATGGCGAACGAGGAAGTCTTTGGACCCGTACTGGCATTGATGAAAGCTGACAGCTTTGAGGAAGCCGTCGATATTATCAACGAGAGTCGTTATGGCAATGCGGCCAGCATTTTCACCAACAACGGCAAGCATGCGCGCGAATTCAAGTACAGCGTCAACGCAGGCAATATAGGTGTCAATATCGGCGTGGCTGCGCCATCAGCGTCCTTCCCCTTCGGTGGCCAGAAGGATTCCTTCTTCGGTGATTTGCACGGGCAGGGAATGGATTCGATCGAGTTTTACACCGAGCGCAAAATCGTAATCGAGCGGTGGGTCTAGCGCGATGGCATCGCTCAATACATTTGGCGCGGTCCTAAGTCACGCGATTGAAATGGAGGCGCGGCTCAGCGCTTGGTACAGCGGCATCGGCGAGGCAACTAAGGCAGAAGCAGCGGAAAAGCGCCGCAAGAAACTGGAACGGGCGCGCCGAGAGAATATAGTTGAAATCACTCTCGAACCGATCGAGGGCTTGGATGCGAGCAATTACCTTTGCGATTTGAGTGATGGCTCGGCCGCGGGTCAGGCGGCGGTGGCGCAGGTGGCGGCGCGGTTCTACGCTGATGTGGCGCCCAAGATCAATGTGCGGGCGGCGCAGAGGGCGCTGGAGCGCTGCGGCAAGGAGCATACCGGCTAGCGCGAGCGCTATGACTTGGGCGCCCCGACAGGTTGACCACGCCGGGAGGCAATTATGAGAACAGTAGAAAGCATCAACTTAAATCTACCGCGATTCCCAGGTGCGTGGCGGACGTCCTTGCATTGTTGGCACTGGCTTGCGCGTAATGGACATCGTAATAGAGCACCAATACGGCGAGAGAGACCCGGAAAAGATCGGCGCAATATATGACATCCCGGTTGGCGGAGTGTATGCCGCAATGGCGTACTATTACGAGCACAAGGAAGAAATCGACAAGGACATACAGGAAGACGACGACTACATTAGGCGTGTGAAAGTGGAGACACTTGGACACCAACGAAGTTAGGTATTTCATGGACGAAAACATGCCGCCTAGCGTAGCCCAACAATTGAAAGCGAGTGGCATTGATGTCTCGTCGGTACATGAACTAGAGATATTCAGTGAGGGTGACCCAAACTTGCTGAATTTAGCAACCGAAGAAAACCGTGGGGAGTGGTGAATTTCAAAGACACAGGACATATTCCGGATTCCATAAGGGGGATTCACCACAGAGACACAGAGGGCACAGAGGTTTTTGGATGGCAAGGTCGAAGTAGTTATATCAACAGTATTCACCACTCCCAAACCGTGTTATTTGTACACGTGATGCCGATTACGTGAGAATGGCGCGAGCGGGCGCGCAACATGCCGGAATTGTTTTTTTCGAGAAGGGTCAACGCAATATCGGCTACATTGTGAGAAGCTTGCGGAATATTGCCGATCAAAGGACTTCGACAGAGATGAGGAACCTTGTCGAGTTTCGGTAGCGTCATCATTGACTGCCGAAGAAAGCAGAGGATGAAATGGCGAGGGTAGTAGAAAGCATCAATTTGATTTGGCGCAGGCCCGGCTGCCGTAGAGGACGACCGACGGTAATCGGACGGGGTCTCAAGGTGAAGCGCATCGTCATTGATTATTGTTATGAGGACGGAAGCGCGTCGCCTGGGGAACTCGCCGAGCGTTATGGCGCTACCGTGGCACAAGTGTATGCGGCTCTAGCATACTATTACCAACATCAGGCGGAGATAGATGCCGATATCTCCGAGGATTTCCGCTTTGATGAGCTGTTGAAGTCTGAAGGCTCCGAAGTAGCGGTAGCATCGCGTACGCTAATTGATGAGCCTGAGGAGGCAAGCATCGAGAGCCTAGCTCTTATAAGCCGTGACACCAACCGACACTATGGCAGTCCTTGCGTTGATGGCACAGCTATTCGCGTTGCTGATGTTGTCGTCGAATGGCGTTACGGCGTGAATGAGCCGAAACTTATCGCCGACAAATACGATCTTTCGCTCGATCAAGTGTATGGCGCGCTGGCGTATTATCATGAGCGCCCGACTGAGACAGACGCCGAAATCGAGTACGTAAGCCGATTTGATGAGCGTTGGAAGGCGGAAGGTCTTGTCCCAGAGCAGACTACGCTTTTACCCGGATGAGAACATGGACCCGGAAATAGCATATCAACCTCGTCAGCGCGGCATTGATGCCTTGGCAGCGCGAGACGTGACTATGCTCAAGTCCAGCGATCCGGAACAGTTAAGTTTTGCGGCATCAGACGATCGAGTAATATGTACAGAAGATTCAGACTTTACCGATTCATCATTCTTCAACGTTGAGCACAGTGGTATCGCTTACTTTCCCAATAGCAATCTCGGTATCGGCTACGCCGTCAATGCGCTACTGGAACTGTACCGCAACGAAACTCCAGATAGCATGAAGAACAGTCTCAGATGCCTCTAACCGGCGAGAGAAAGGACATCCCCCATGACCGACAGACGAACCGTACGCGCCGCATTGCTGCAAGCATCCTGGACCGGAGACAAAGAATCAATGATAGAAAAGCACATCGAATACACCCACAAGGCCGCCGAACAGGGCGCGCAGGTCATGTGCTATCAGGAACTCTTCTACGGTCCTTATTTCTGCCAGGTGCAAGACCCGCAGTTCTTCGCCTTCACCGAGGAAGTCCCGGACGGCCCCACCACGCAGCGTTTCTGCCAGTTGGCGGCGGAATTGAACATGGTCCTCGTCGTGCCGGTTTACGAGCGCGATGGCGTCGGCGTTTATTATAATACGGCCGCTGTAATCGACGCCGATGGCAGCTATTTGGGCAAGTACCGCAAGACGCATATTCCACACTTGCCCGGATTTTGGGAGAAATTCTATTTTCGTCCGGGCAATCTCGGTTACCCCGTCTTTGACACCGCCGTGGGCAAGGTCGGCGTGTATATCTGCCATGACCGCCACTTCCCGGAAGGCGCGCGCGCCTTGGGATTGAATGGCGCGGAGATGGTCTTTATCCCCTCGGCGACATCTCGCGGTTTGAGCCAGCATCTCTGGCGCATCGAGCAGACATCGCACGCCATCTTCAATACCTACTACGTCGGTACTAGTAATCGCGTCGGCATCGAAGAACATGGCGATGATGATTTCTACGGCGAGAGCTATTTCTGCGATCCTAAAGGGCAGTTCATCGGCGATTTGGGCAGCGCTTATGACGAAGAGTTGATCGTGCGCGACCTCGACCTCGATGTCATTCAAGAGGTGCGTGATACTTGGCATTTCTATTTCAATCGCCGCCCCGATCAGTATGGGCCGCTGGTGCAGGATACTGTGGCAATAAGTTAGCGACAGGCAGCCGGCACAGAATCACGCATGAGGATGTAGGGCGACCCAATGAGTCGCCCGCGGGACAAGCGAGAGTACTTCTGGGGAGTTGAGCCATGGATTTTGGCATAACATTCAAAGGTGACATTTCACCGAAGCGGACGGTGGCGCTATGCAAGCAGGCGGAAGTCGCCGGCTTCAAATACGGCTGGTTTTTCGATTCGCATGTGCTTTGGCGCGACTGCTACCTGACGATGGCGCTCTGCATGGCGCATACGGATGACATGAAATTTGGTCCGCTGGTGACCAATCCAGGCGTGCGCGAATGGTCTGTCGCCGGCAGCATGTACGCCACGCTGGCTGTACAGAGCGGCAATCGCATCGAAATCGGTATCGGACGCGGCGACAGCTCAAGGCGCATGTTGGGCAAGAAGCCGATGACGGTCGCCAATATGGAGCGCTTCGCCGATGCGCTGCGTGGATTCGCGCGCGGCGATGACGTGGCATACGATGACAGCTCGGCGCAACTCCCCTGGGCCAACGGCTATGAGCTGCCGATTTGGATAGCGGCTTATGGACCGAAGGCGCTGGCTGGCGCCGGTCGCAGCGGCGATGGATTGGTGATTCAACTGGCGGATCCGGGCTTGGTCAAGTGGTTCTCCGAGCAAGCGATCGCCGGTGGCGAGGCAGCTGGCAAGGACATGTCCGATTATCAGATCATGTCGGCGGCGCCGGTTTGGGTCGGCGATATGGACAGCGCGCGGGAGCAGACGCGTTGGTTCCCGGCCATGGTGGGCAATCATGTCGCCGATATCGTCGAGCGCTACGGCATGGACAGCCCGGATATCCCCGCTAGTCTGACCGCCTATATCGAAGGGCGCAGAGGCTATGACTACAAGGAACACGCCGATAAAGACGCCGACCATCTCGATTTCATCAGCGAGGATATTGTCGATGCTTTTGGCATCTTGGGCAGTGTTGATGATCACATCGCCAAGCTGAAGGAGCTAGAAGCGGCGGGCGTGACGCAGTTCAATATCTATCTGATGTGCGGCGAGGAAGAGCGCATCGTGGCAGAATACGGCGAGAAGATTATTCCGGTTTTCAGTTGATTCCCAACATCATTGAGCATTGTAGGGGCGACTCGGTGAGTCGCCCGCGTCCCGCAGTCAACAGGTTTCATTTTCTCGTCAGATTATTGATTATACTGAAACAGTCGTTCAGAAGCGCCAGACTCAGGGGGGCAGACTATGGCAATCGACAGCATTCGCCAAATGACGGTCGAGGAATATTTCGCTTTCGATGAAGCCAGCGAATACAAAAATGAGTACATTGATGGCGAGGTATATCCGATGACGGGCGGGACAATTTACCACGGCATTATCATGGCGAACGCCAGCGGAGAGCTCCGACAGCTCTTGAAAGGGAGTGATTGCCGGGTCATCAGCAGCGATATGCGCAACCTCGTCAACCCGACGCGATATGTTTACCCCGACTTTTGCGTCGTTTGCGGCAGGGTAGCAACAGATGAACGGGCGGTCACACTATGGAATCCCACATTGGTTGGAGAAGTCACCTCGCCGTCATCAAGGGATTATGACCGGGGCGACAAGCTGGGCTATTATCAGAGTATCGAGTCGCTGCAAGTTTATCTCGTGATTGACCAGCATCGTATATTTGTGGAATTGTATGAGCGCCAGAACGATGGCTGGAGGCGGCGCGAATACAGCGACCTGGAGGCGGTAGTGCCGCTGAGGATCTTGGATTGCGATTTGCCACTGGCGGAAATCTACGCCGGCATCGAGATTTGACGCATTCAGCAAAAGCGCATTGTGGCGGAGTATGCGGAGAAGGTGATTCCGGCGTCTGGGGAATCTAGCGGAGTAAAGTAGGGCATAAAATGAAGGACAAACGCAACAACCGTGTGAATTCACGTACTTTACACGCATTTCTGGTTATAGTGGTCATTGCGACGTGTGCATATTTGGCATACGGCGAATATCAGAGGCAACAAGTGCTGAAACCTGTATATGAAGGTTTGAGCCGTGTCTTTGCAACTTCGACGCCGCGCCCAAGTCCTACACCCACACCTCTAGACTGCGAGCGCGACTTCAGTGGTATCAAACAAATGTGGACTAAAATTACCCAGTCAGTCTACCAGTATGACGAGCGTACGAGAGTGTTGACTAAGACTGAACATACTCTGAGTGCGCCGGACGAGATTCGGATATCACATCGGTGCACAGGATGCGTACTTGAATCTTCAGGGAATATATCTCATGGTGAATTCTATAAGATATATCGTCCGTACGAAGGATACGTGTATGTCGGCCACTTTCGCTAAAGGCATTTGCAAAGTTAAGAAGGAAAACGAAATGGGAACCTTATTCAAGAACGGCACGGTCATCACAGCCAGCGATACGGTCAGCGCCGATGTGTTGGTCGAAGGCGAAGTCGTCACGCTTATCGGACGGAATCTCAGCGGCGACAATCACGTTGTTGTCGATTGCGCCGGCAAGTATCTGATGCCCGGCGGCATTGATGTACACACCCACCTTGACTTGCCCTTCGGCGGTACCATCAGCAACGACGACTTTGATGTCGGGCACATGGCGGCGGCTTTCGGCGGGACGACCACTCACATTGATTTCGTCGTCCAGCCTATCGGCGGCAGCCTGCATGACGGGCTGGAGACCTGGTGGGCGAAATCGCGCGATATCGCTCAGATCGATTACGCCTTCCACATGGCGGTGACTGATCTGAATGACGCGGTGATGAAAGAAATCCCAACCATGCTTGACGAGGGTATCACCAGCTTGAAGCTCTTCATGGCTTACAAGAATGTCTTCCAGGTCGATGACGCCACCTTGTTCAATACCATGCGGGTGGCGGCCGAGAATGGCATGATCGTCATGGTGCATGCCGAGAATGGCGATGTCGAGGCGGCGCTGACCCCCACCCTGCTGGCGGCCGGCAAGACCGATCCGGTTTATCACGCCGCGTCGCGTCCGCCGGAGATCGAGGGCGAAGCGACCAACCGCGCCGTGGTCATGTCGGGCATCACCGGCTGTCCGCTTTATGTGGTACACGTCACCTGTGAGCCGGCTGTTGAAGCCATTCGGCGTGGCAGAGCTATCGGCTATCCGGTCATGGGCGAGACTTGCGTACAATATTTCTTCCTGACGGTGGACGAGCATATGGGCGCGCCGGGCTTTGAAGGCAGCAAGTATGTCTGCTCGCCGCCCATCCGCAGCACACACGATCAAGGCGTATTGTGGCAGGCGGTGCGCGATGGCTCGCTGCAAATCGTCAGCACCGACCACTGTGACTTTTGGTACGATGGCGGGCACGGTCCCTGGCAGGAATGGAATGAGCGGACCGGCGGCAGGGATTGGGTCGGCTACGAAAAGCAAGACCCCTCTTATCGGCGGCCGGGCAAGGAATTGGGCTTGGGCAACTTCGCCAAGATCCCCAACGGCATGCCCGGCTTGGAAGACCGCATGATGGTCATGTGGGATTCTGGCGTGAACAGTGGAAAGCTATCGCCATCGCGCTTCGTCGAATTATGCTGCAGCAATCCGGCCAAGATCTTCGGCATGTATCCGCGCAAAGGCACGATCGCTGTCGGATCGGACGCCGATATACTGGTTTGGGACCCGCTGAAAGAACACAGGATCAGCGCGGCGACGCATCACATGCGCGTCGATTACAACTGCTACGAAGGCATGACGGTCAAGGGTATGCCGGTGCAGGTGTATCAGCGCGGCCGGAAGCTGGTGGATGGCGATCAGTGGCTGGGCCGCAATGGCTCGGGTCAATTTATTCCGCGGAAGGCCGGCGCGCCGGTGCTGTAGTTCGACATCGTTCGTAAATTCTGCAATACGGGGGCGGTCCAGTGGATCGCCCTTTTTGGAATGTTCGCGGAATGTGGGATATCGACGCTCTACGCGGTATGATAATGCTAACGTGAGCCTGAGCCTTGGAGACAGCAATGGCAGTCCAGCAGCGCGTCTACGACATTGACGACCTGTGGCAGCTTGTCTTCGATTCTGAAGACGACAATCATTATGAACTCATTGAGGGAGAGATTTTTGAAATGTCACCACCAGGCGGAGAGCATGGCACTATAGCCGGTGAGATATATCATTATTTCCGACTCTTTGACCCGCAACGCAAACTTGGCATCCCCACTGTGGGAACCGGATACTACACGCTAGATGACCGAAGCACCGTTCTTTCGCCCGATGTCGCATTCAGACGTACCGATCTCGCGGCGGCGTCCCTTCATAAAAAATGGGTGCCTATGATGCCCGATATCGCGGTCGAAGTGGTTTCTCCACGCAACACTATGACACAAATGCGCCGCAAAGCTGCGATCTATCTGCGTCACGGTACGCAGTTGGTCTGGATCGTCATTCTGGACAAGCAGGGTGCTGAAGTCTGCCGGCTTGACTCCAATAGTGACATGCAGTCCGAGTTCATCACCGCGGACGGCAGCCTCTCAGGCGAAGACGTACTGCCTGGATTCACTCTCGAGCTGTCCTTGCTTTTCTCCTGAATGCAACGGACGACTCGCGGACGCTCTAATAATCACTGTGTTTAGTAGGGCTTGGTAATGCAACGCATTTTGGAACCTGGCTCATTGTCAGATCCGGAGAAAACATGAAACGATATTATTTGCTTATGGCGATCAGCATGATGCTGGCGCTGCCTGTGTCGCTTTTGGCTGAAAATGACTGCGACGCCATCAGCTTGAAGAAAGGCATTCAAACGCAACTGGATTTGCTTGATGAGGAGCCCGTTGGCGCCCTTTTAGGTATCCTTGAACTGGCAATAACCGGATTACATGAGTGTTCGGTCGATCAGTATTCGTTTAGTGGCTTGCCGGGCGCGCAGCCGGTCTTGGGTCCGCTCTCGCTATCCGAGAGTTATTACATCTTTACGATGACTACCGATGGATCGGCCAAAGTCGAAGGCGTCGCGCTTGATGGCTGCGGCAAGGAATTAGGTGGCGCAATTTACAATGTCTCTGCCTCGCAAGCCATTCACGGAGCGGAGAACTTGGTCAAGGTAGCGAGCGAATGCATATCTTATCTCGAGATCAGTAAAATTACATCTGCTTGGACGCTGACGATAGAGAAATTGCGATAAACTGCCACTTTCATAGATTCTGCAGATCGCAGTTCAATTTCTGATTTTACCCTTGGCGCAGGGATCACGCAGCCTCTAGCGCATCCCGAGAGTGGTGAATTTCAGAGACACAGGACATATCCCGGATTCCATAAGGGGGATTCACCACAGAGACACAGAGGGCACAGAGGTTTTTGGATGGCGAGGTCGAAGTTGTTATATCAACAGTATTCACCACTCCCCGCATCCCAGTCCAGACGAGCCTCATTACCTTATCGCCTCGCGCCTCCGCAATGATTCATGGCGGTCTCGCTCGACGTTCTCGGAGAATTACCAGGCGCCTCAGCGCCATGCAACTGAAAATAAGCGGCGACGAACAGGCGCAGTGTAAGGAGCGGCTCCTGGAAATCTTCGACAAACCCGGCGGGTTCCGCCATTCGGATACCGTGCTGGTCACGGATGACGGCGCCGAGATGCTGACGTATTATCCGCGCGACCTCGAGTCACTGAGCATTCCGCTCTAGCGTTTACAGCCGATTTACATGGTTGTAACGACTATTTGACCTTCTCCTTTCATGCTAAAGTGGTGATAGACATTGAAAGGAGATGCTTAGCTATGAAGCGTTTCCTATTGTTCGTTATGGTCCTGTGTTTGTTCAGTGGCATGAGTTTTGCCGCAACTGAACAGTCGCTTGATCTTGAGCATTATTGGCTGGGCAACGGCCTGGAAGTGATCCTGGTTCGCGACAGCTCGGCGCCAACGGTGGCGGTGAATATCTGGTATCGCGTCGGCAGCGCCAATGACCCGATGGGCATGAGCGGGTTTGCTCATCTCTTTGAGCATATGATGTTTGAAGGCTCGCCGCATATCCCCAGCAACGAAATGGATAAGCTGCTGGAGCGTATCGGCGGATCTTCTAACGCCTTCGCCGTCTCCGACTTTACAGGCTATTACGACACTGTGCCGTCGCATCAACTGCCGCTGGCGCTCTGGATTGAAGCGGATCGCATGGGCGGTCTGGATGTTACACAGAAGAATCTGGACAATCAGCGCGCAATTGTCATTGAAGAGCTTCAACTACGCTACGACAACAGCCCTTATGGCGAGGCCGTGCGTTCGCTGCTCACCGTTCCCTATTCTTATGAACCGTATAAGCGGCACACTGCTGGCAGCATCGAAGATGTAAACAGGGCGACGCTGGAAGATCTCCTGGCATTCCACCGCACATACTACGTGCCAAATAATGCCACGATGGTTGTCGCCGGCGACATCGAACTTGAATCGACCCGCGCCTTAGTCGAGGAACTATTTGCGCAGATCCCGCGTGGTGATGACCCGCCCGCTCTACCCGAATTTGTGCCGGTGGATCAGGAAGAGGCCGAATTCATCACGATAGAAGATCCGCTGATCAACTTGCCGGCTCTGCTGATTGCTTACGAAATCCCGCCCTTTGTCTCCGAAGACTATCCGGCGCTGGATCTGCTTTCGCGCGTATTGAGCGTTGGCGATTCGAGCCGTCTGGCGAAACGCCTGGTCGATACCGGTATGGCGCTGCAAGCGGACGCCTGGATCTTCGATAACCGTGGTCCGGGACTCTTCGCCATCATTCTCATTGCCAATGTTGGGGTTGATCTCGCAGATCTAGAGGCGGGAGCCTACGAAGAACTGCAAACGATTGTTGATGAGGGCGTACCGCAAGAAGAGCTGGACAAAGTCATCGCGGGTATACGCAGCAGTGGAATCCTCGGCTTGGAAACCGCTTTGGGATTGGCCGGCAGCGTGCAGAACGCAAACTACTATTTCGGTGATCCACAAGCGGTTTTCACTGGCATTGATCGCTATAAGGCGGTTACCAGTGAGGACATCCAGCGCGTCGCGGCGCAGTACCTGGAAGACAGAGACCGCCACGTCTTAAGCGTTGTAACGTCTGAAGCGGAAGCGCCGCCCAAGGTTGAGCCTTACGCCGAAGAAGATGCCGTCGAGCAAGAGCCGGATTATCGCTACGTCATTGAACAAAGCGAACCGCCGCCTCCGCTGGACTCCAACGAATTCAATCTGCCGACCATCAGCGAAAACGTACTGGACAACGGCTTGCAAGTCGTTGTGATCGAGCAACCCAATATGCCGATCATCTCGCTTGATGTTTACTTCGCCGGAGGTTCCACCGCCGCGCCGCAAGACTTGCCTGGTCTGGCCGGTATGACCGGTTCATTGATCTCGCGCGGGACAGAGTCGCGCAGCGCCCAAGACCTGGCCGGTACGATCGAGCAGGTGGGCGGCGCCCTCGGCAGCGGAGGCTCCGGCGACAGGCTGTCCGCTGGCGTCTTTGCCCTGATCGAAGACAAGGACCTCGCCTTTGAATTGCTGGCGGACATGACCTTCAACGCCAACTTCCCCGAAAACGAGGTTGAGCGCGAACGTCAGCAGCAAATTAGCGCCCTGGAAGCGAACCTGGCAGAACCGGGTTTCGTCGCCGGCCGCACCTTTGGCAGGCTCCTCTATGAGAGCCATCCCTATGGCAACGCGACTACTTTTGAATCGCTGGAAGCCATCACGCGGGACGATATCGCAGCCTTTTATGAGTCCCGCCGCCAACCTGACAACGCCCTGCTGATCATCGCCGGCGCCATCACGACCGAGGAGGGACTTGCATACGCTGAACAGCGCTTCGCCGACTGGGAAGGCACCGCCGAGCCGGTCGAATTCCCGTCACTGACCGATCACATGGGGCAACGAATCTTCTTGGTCGATCGCCCGGGCAGCACACAGGCCAGCTTCATTCTGGGTAATCTCGGCATGAACGGCGCCAGCCTGGACTATTTCCCCGCGCGGGTGCTGAATCGTGTCCTGGGCGGCGCCTTCTCTTCGCGTCTGGTGCAAAACATCCGCGAAGACAAAGGCTACACCTACAGCATCGGTTCCGGTTTCAGCTATCCGGCCGATAGCGGCAGGTTTGTCGTCACTGCGGCGGTACGCAACGATGTAATTGCGCCAGCGCTGGAAGAGGTCTTCAATGAGATTGAGCGGATACAGACAGAGCCTCTGACCGACGAAGAAATCAATGACGCGCGTGATGGCATTGTGGGTAGCTTTGTCTTCGGGCTGGAAACGTACCAGGACTTCGTCGAGACGGTCGCCTCATACAAGACGCGCGGGGTCGAACTCGACCGCCTGCGGATTTGGCTGGGATTGATCAACGATGTCAGCAAAGACGATGTGCTCAAAATCGCCAACAACTACATCCGTCCCGACGAATTCATTATCGTTGTAGTCGGCGATGCTAGCGAGTTTCAGGAGCAACTGGAGACGCTCGGCGAGGTGACGCTGCTCGAAGCGGAGTGAGATATAGCCCGACGTCGCGACGCTTTTTCGAGGCGCCGATACATGATGAATTTGCAGCGAGGGCGGTCCGGAAGGTCGCCCTCTCTCTTATTCTGGCGTAGCCTCGCTTGATGAAGTCTCAGTCTCAAAATTGATGTTCTGATAAATCTCACGCAAAGGCAGACGGCATCCGAGCGCCTCCAAGGGCGCCGCATCTTCCAGGTTGGTGTAGGACTGTATGTGCCAGCCCGAATCGCTGCGAGTATATAGCTCTACCAACACACGATGCTGATCGACGACGAGGTAAGCTTGCAGGGAGGATACATCCAAATAATACTCAAGCTTTGCGCCGCGGTCATAGTTGATTGATGTCGGAGAAGTAACTTCGACAAGGATTAGGGGGTTAAGCAGCAAACGCGTATTCGATTCGGTTATGGGCTCGCCACAAACAACTGACAGGTCCGGCGCCAAGAGGCGTGTTGCCCCAGCCTTTACCAGCATGCCGCTGCTGATCACCTGGCAGTCCTTGCCTTCAAGCAGCATCGACAATCGCCTGATAATGTTTGTGATGATCACGAAGTGATCGAATTTCGCGCCGGTCATTGAACGTACCTCGCCATCAACATACTCGTACCATTCCTCACTGTCTTCGACAAAGGCAAGGTATTCATCGACGCTCATTAGCTGGAAGCGTTCTACGACCATCGTTTGTCCTCACGCAACTCAATCTGAACTGATTATATCAACAAAGGGCACTCGGGCGGCAAACCAGTTCAGAGCTCGATCCAGCGGCGCTCGTCAGTGCTGCGCCTGATTGCGTCCATCGCTTTTTGGCACTCATGCCCATCGGCGAAGGTCGCGCCCCAGGACAATTGACGTCCCTCGCGGATTGCAGCGGTCAACTCCTGCATGAGCGCGACGAAAGACACGTTCCAGATGCCCTTGCCCACGCCGGGCAATTCGGCATTGGGATCGCGCAGGCTCATGTCTATGTAATCCTCACCGGCGCGCGCCACCAGCAGTTTCTCATCGGCATCCGCCAGCATGATTGTTCCCTCGCTGCCGAAGACCTGGCTCCGATTGCCGCTGCCATGCCGCGCCGCGCTGCTGACGAAGACCGAGCATAGGGCGCCGCTCTGCATCTCGGCAGTGAAGCTGAACTGATCATCCGCCGTCGCCTGCCAGGGCGCGCCGGTTGCTTTGTCTTTGCGTTCGGGTACCATCGTGGCGATCTGCCCGCTGATAGCGCCAATATCGCCGAACCAGAAACGCAGCAAGTCAAGCTGATGCGAGCCGTTTGCGCCCAATCGTCCGCCGCCCATGTCTTCGAGCGACCACCAGTCGCCCGCGGGCCGAGACGCCGGATCGCCCATGGATGCCGAGATGCTGTTGATGTTTGTGTGCCGCACATCACCGATGAAGCCCGCTTCAATCAGGGACTTGATCTTGCGGCGGTTCGGGTTGAAGCGCAATTCGTGACCGATGATATGCAATTTGCTCAGGCTTTCCGCAGTCTCCAGCATCTTGGCAGACTCATCCTGGTTCATGGCCATCGGCTTCTCGCAGAGCACATGCGCGCCTGCCCGAAGTGCGGCCAGTGTCATTGGCGCGTGGTGCAAAGTCGGCGTGGCGATGCACACGAGGTCAAAATCGTGCTCGCCGATCATGCGCTGCCAATCGTCGTACACGTGCGGAATGCCAAATTCGTCCGCGGCCGCTTGCGCGCTGGACAAACGGGCGCTCGCTATGGCGACCAGTTCCACATCGTCGATCGTCCGCAGCGCCGGCAGGTACGCCGCCCGCGCAAAACTCGCCCCAATCGTGCCTACACGTATCGTCATCTCAACTCTCCTATATCAGATTACGTTCGCGCAAGGCGTCACCGACCGCCTGCAAGTTGCGCAACTCTGCTTCCGAATAATTGCGCGATATCATCACGCCGCTCGCGCCGCCGTCCAAGCCCGCATGCACCCCTTCGCGGATCTCTTGCGGGGTAATCTCTTTGCTAATGCCATGATGCCCTACGCCGACGCCGATGCCCGGGTAGACCGGTTTGCCCGTCTCGGCGATGAGCTGCGCGGTCCACTTCTCAATGTATGACGGCTTGAAGCCCGATAGCGGTCCTTCTGTGCGCGGCGCGGCGAAGTCGTCCAGGCCGAGTACGGTCGCCAATGCGTTGTATGCGCCGTCCGGCGTCGCATCGGCCAGCACACCGGCTTGCCATGACGCGGCGAAATCAGCGAAGCGCGCGCCCGCTGGCGTATGATACAGCACGGGCTTGAACCAGTCAGCGTAGGGCGCATACTCGGACTGATCATACTGCGCCCGCAGGTAGGGATTGTAAGTATTGATGACCTGCCAAATACCCAGTCCAAACTCATAGGCCGGGTCGTAGAACTTGACCAGACCGGCCAGCTCGCGATAGAAAGCGTGATGTGAATCCAGCCACATCTTCTCCCACATCAGCACTTCGGGATAATGCAGCAGCTGGCGCAAGAGCAGGACGAAGACGCCTTCAGTCGATCGCTCGCCGCCGCGCACCCGTTTGAGCAGGTCGTCAATTTTGCCATATCCCGCCAACGCCCGCTCAACATCAATATTTCGCGCCCGCGCCTCAGCTACGTAGAATTCATCGAAGCCGGTTGAGCTGTCGCTGCGGAAGATGTCCATCAACGGGCTCTGCCGCTCGACACCCCATAAGACGCCGCGCAGGTCGTGATTATTCAGCCAGTCGGCAAAAACCGAGTGCCAGAAAGTCTTGTACTCGGGATTTAACAGCGACGGTCGGGTCGCCATCCGCCCCAGATGATCGCGATCGAGGAAGTGCTGAAAGCCCGGCTGCCAGATCGAGCGGATCGCTGAACTCGAGGTCTCGCAATAATAAGTGTAGACCTTCATGCCGCGCCGGCGCGCCGCTGGAATCACATCCGCCAGCGTGTCGAAGCCAACGCATAGCTCATCCGGCGCGGGGAAATTCTTCACGAAGGTCTTGCTGTAATAACGCGGGTCCGGCTGGTAGAAGGCGCCACCGCGCAGATTGTCCGCCTCTTGCACACCATGATCGGGAAAGCCGAAGGCGGCGCGGCCGGCATTGCCGATGCTCCAGCTCAAGGCGGATATCAACAGAGCGTTGACACCGGCCTTTTCTTGCAAGATGTCTAGCGCTTGCTCGACGCCTTCATCAACAAAGCTGACCGCGCCAATCTGAATGCCTACAAATGTCTCGCTCATAATACCCCTGTTCTCATTTCAGCTCGAAAGTTTCCGCGCCAGCAGCAGCTCGCGACGGGCCCAAAGAATGATAGCGAATGCGCTTCCCTTATGGCAACAACCTGAGATCAGTGTAGAGCTGCGATAGTGGCTCATGCTTCAGGGATTATCTGCGATAAGCGGGCGACCTACTAGGTCGCCCCTACAGTAGCCGTCAGGTTTGGAATTTCCTTGACACTAAATTCCCCTGGTTCGTTCCGACGCAAACAAGCTGCCTGTACTCGATACGCTCAGTGGTTTCCGAAGTTAGACTACACTGAGCCACGGAGGCGTGGATCGAGAAAGTCGCGCAGCCAATCACCCAGAATGTTCAGCGACAGCACTGTCAGCATGATGGCCAAGCCGGGATAAACCGCCAGCCACCACTTGCCCCCGATCAGCTGATCACGGCTCTCCGCCAGCATTCCGCCCCAGGTCGGCACGATCGGCGGTACACCCAGGCCGAGGAAGGACAGCGACGCCTCAGCCAGGATGACGCTCGCCACGTTGAATGAAGCGATCACGATCAGCGGCGCCAGGATATTGGGCAGGATGCTGCGCAGCATGATACGCAGGCTGCTCATGCCCAGCGCTCGCGCCGCCTCGACATATTCTTTTTCGCGCTGCGAAATCGTCTCGCCCCGGGCGATGCGCGCATAGGTCACCCATTGCCCAATGCCCAGCACCAGCACCAGGTTCAGCACACCTTGCCCCAGCACGACCAGCACCATAATAGCCAGCAGGATGAAAGGGAAAGCCAGTTGAATATCGGCCAGCCGCATGATGATATCCTCGGCGCGCCCACCAAGATAACCGGCTATAAGACCCAGCAGCAAGCCAATAACTCCGCCAAGCGTCACGCTCGTCACCCCCACCATAATAGACACCCGCGCCCCGTAAATCAAACGCGAGAGGACATCGCGGCCGAGCGCGTCCGTGCCCAGCGGATAGGGAATGCTGCCGTCAGCCTCCTGTGTCATCGGCGGCCGCAAGCGCAGAATGAGGGTCTGTCGGTTGGGGTCTTTCGGCGCGATCTGTGGCCCAAAAAGCGCCATGAACGTGGCGACCAGCAAGATCACGATCGCCACCAGGGGCCAGCGCGCGCGCAAGAGACTCACGCGGGCCCTTGCAAAGGAAGAGACCTGCTCCTCCTTGAGCCCTTCGACGCCAATCGACAAAATCGCCGACCGCGCCACCTTCGAATCAACGCGCTTCGTCACAGTATCATTCCAGACGCACGCGCGGATCGAGCACGGCGTACATCAGATCAACAATAAGATTCAGAATTACAAACATGAAAGCAAACAACACCACTGCCGATTGCACGACCGGGATGTCCCGCTGATTGATGGCGTTGAACACCAGCCGACCCACACCGGGCCATGAGAACACGGTCTCCGCCACGACCACACCACTTAGAAGAAAGCCGAACTCCAAACCCAGGATCGTCACCACGGGAATCAGCGCGTTGCAGAAGGCATGGCCAACGATGACATTGCGTTCGCGCAATCCCTTGGAGCGCGCCGTTTTGATGTAGTCCAGCGACAGCACTTCGAGCATGGCCGAGCGTACCAGACGGGCATTGCGCGACAGTGAAAAGACGCCAACTGTCAGTGAAGGCATGATCAAATGACGGATGCCGTTGGGAAAGTTAGCCAGGAAGAGTTCAAAGTCACCGGCGAAAAGCGGCTTGAGCAAAGGCACATGCCAGGAGATCGGCAGCCAGCGCAGGGTCAAACCGGCGAAAAGGATGAACATCAGACCGAGCCAGAAGTTCGGCACTGACTGACCCAGCATAGCCAGCAGCATCACACCGCCATCCACCGCCGTGCCGCGATTTATCGCCGAAATGATGCCGATTGGCACCGCCACAACCGTCGCCACCAGCATAGCGAATATCGTCAACTCCAGCGTCGCCGCCAGACGCTCCAACACCATCCCGAAGGCGGGCGTCCGCGATTTGAGTGAATTGCCAAAATCGCCGCGGCTCAAGCCGGACAGGAAGCTCAGATATTGAACCGGCAGCGGTCGGTCAAAACCGAGCTTGGCCCGCGTCACGGCGATTTCCTCGTCGCTCGCCCGTTCACTGACGAAGAGATAAGTCGGGTCGCCGGCGATATGCAGGGTGATGAAGGAAAGCAAAGTCACGCCTATGATGACGAAGATCGACTGCAGCAAGCGGCGAATCAGGTATTGGCCCATGAAGATGTCTGTCGGTTTACCCCCATGCTATATCCCTCCCCCATAAAGAGGGAGGGACACTTAATACCGTGCGAACACAGTATATCGGCTGCCCTAGCCAATTGACTTGGGAAGGGGATGGGGAAACTTAGACTCCTTTACATCGCCAAAGTGGCGTTGTAAACGATGATCTGCTCGTCACGCCGCGCTTGCCAGTCTACGCGGTTGCTGACGCCATAGAAATCCGGCTGGAAGTACAGGAAGAGCCAGGGCGGATCGTTGTACATGACCTCAAGCATCTGGTTGACGATGTTCTGGGCCTCTTCGGCGGTCAAGCTGGGATCAGCCAGTGTCTCGCGCAAGGCGAACCATTCCGGATTCGACCACTCGGTATAATTGGTCGCGCCGGTCGGCGTGGAGATATCCGCCATATCGTACTGCGCGTTCCAGGTGCCGCCGCCAGTGCCGACGAAATAGAGCGGACCAACATTGTGCTGACGCAGCGCCGGCACAAATTCCGAGCTCCAGTCCATCATTTGCAGGTCGACAATGACACCGACATCGGTCAGGTATTGCGCGATAGCTTGCACGACGTTGGCATCGTTCAGGTAACGACCGGAGCCGGCCTGGAAGACGATGTGGAAGCGCTCGCCATTGTCATCGGCCGGGTAACCGGCGGCATCGAGCAGCTCGCCCGCCTTCATCGGATCGTAGGGATAGGGATCCAGATTCGGGTTGTCATTCGGCTTATTGACCATGCTCGACATACGTTCGCATTCGGCGCCCAACAGGGTGACACAAATGGTGGGCACGTCGACGGCGTATTGCAGCGCCACGCGGACATCGGTGCGCTTGATGGCGCGGCCGCCTTCGGTGTCGTCATATTGCGCGCGCTGGTTGAGACCGACATACATACGGCGCGTTCCCGCCACGCCTTGCACCTCTGCCTCGCCAGAATTGTTGACGGCGTCGGCTTGGTCGGGCACAACGTTGGAAATGACATCGACATTGCCGGCGATAAGCTCAGCGACACGGGTCGAAGCTTCGGGGATCACGCGCCAGACGATGCGGTCGTAACCGGCATCGCGCAGGTCGAAGCCTTCTACCTTGTCCATGATCATGTGGCTGTCCGGCACCCCCTCGACAAAGCTGTAAGGACCAGAGCCGATCGGATTCTGCGCCGCTTCTTCCAGGCTCATCATTTCATAGGAGTCCTTGCAATGGATGAAGACCTCGGAAAGCAGACCGTGGTTCACCGATTGGAAGCGATTCACATGGATGGTGACGTCAAGCTCGCTGACGGCTTCGGCGCTGATGAAACCGGCCGAATCGAAAACGAAACCGGCCGTATTGCCAGTGAAGCCATTTTCGTCGTCGCCAGCGCGGTTGAATGTATACGCGACATCTTCCGCCGTGAGCGGCTCGCCATCGTGGCAGGTCAAGCCTTCATTCAAGGTGAAAGTAACTTCCTTGCCATCGTTGGCGTAGCTTACGTTGTTCGCCAGGTATGGTGAAAGCACACCGGTCTCAGTGATTTCGTAGAGCGTGGCAAACATAATGTGTGAAGATATTGGCTTCGGCGCGGGAATTCACTTCTGAGGGCTCCCAGCCATCGGTATCGACGCTCTGCGCGATGACCAGCGTGTTTTCATCCGGACCGGGCGCCTGCGCGCTAACCGCAAGGGTCATCGCCAAAACGGTCACGACCAGCAAGATCAATCAAAGCAATTTCATGATTGGTGATTCTCCTAAACTAGACGGTAAATGAAGATTGAAACGGATAGTCGACGCGTTCTTCGATACACACCTCCCAAGGTGATGAATGAATACTCGTTCAGCCTTTCGGCAAAACATCACATATAGAAACGCCGCTGCCGGTAGCGCTCGACTGAATGCAAGCTTGCAGCATCGCCAACGACATCAGATGATCGCGACCGCTGCACTCAAGCGCGGCGCCATCGACGACATGCGCGACGAAAGCATCAAAGAGCGCCCGCGTCTCGCTGATCCAGCGTTCATGGGGCGGCAGCGGCACGGGCGTCAAGGCAGCGTCATCGCGGCGGGCAAAGTATAACGCGCCAAATTGTTCCTGCTGCGTGATGATACCGTTTGTGCAATCGCTGCGCCATTCAAAACCCGGCACCGCCCAATTGCCCTGCCAGGTTCCTTGATAATTCACTCGCAGCCCACCGTCGAACTCGATCAAAGCCGCCACATTGCAATCTTCGGCGTACATGCTCCAAGAGGGATTCCAGGTCTGACACTGTACGCTTACCGGCTCCTGCCCGTAGACGTAGCGCATCAAGTCAAAGTGATGAATCGACTGCTCCCAAAGCATGGGCTGCGCCATGGTCAGCGGATATTTGTTGAGATCGGGACGCTGCCCGTCGCGCCAGCGTTCATAAGTGAAGCGCGCAAATTCGGCTTTGCCTACCGTGTTTTCCGCCAACAAACGCATCGTCGCTTTTGTGACATGCAGATAACGGAAGTTCAAACCGACCATCAGCGAAACGCCAGCCGACTCAGCCATTTGTACCAGCCTAGACGCCTCGTCCAGGTCCAGCGCCAGCGGCTTCTCGATCAGCATCGGCAGCTTGCGGGCGCAGGCCGCCGCCACGATGGGCTCTCGCCCCAGCGGAGGATTCGCCAAGACCAGCGCATCGACCTCGTCCAGCGCCTCGATAGCGGCTTCGGGACTTGTAAAGCATGGGCGCGCGCCAAAATCTGCCGCAGCCCGCGCCAGCGCTTCCGGGCAGGGATCAGCAAAGGCAACTAATTCGGCGCGATGCGAGCGTTGAATCACCTGCGCCCAGTGACGACCGCGGACACCGAGACCGGCCAGCAGGACTTTAAGCATGGGCAGTTGCCGGGCGAAGGCTGCGCAGCGCGCTTTCCAAAGTCTCGGCGCTCAGCTTGGTCCAATCGTTGAAGCCAGTGTCGCGCTGCAAGCGGCTTGTATCCAGCCAGCCAAGGCGGGTGGTCGGCGCTTCGGTCGCTTCAGTATCAGAGATGACACGCAAGTCGACGTCATCAATGCGCTGCTGAATCAGACGCGCAATGTCCAGCCTTGAAAGGCGCTCGCCACTCGCCAGCTGATACAAAGTGTAGTTGAGTGATTCGGCTTGGATCAGGGCGATCAGCGCTCTGCCGATATCGGGCGCGTAAGTCCATTCAGCCCGCTCTGCCGGTCGCTCAACAGTTATCGCTCCCCGCGTCAGGGCCTCATGCAGCATGCGCCCGATCAGGCTCAGCTTTGGCCGTGAAGCACGCGGCAACTCATAAGGTCCGTAGATGCCGCCGAGCCGTGCGAAGATCATATCGCGTCCGTATCGATGGCGTATCGAAGACACGGTCTGCTCCAGAAATGTCTTCGCCACGCCATAAACCTCCAGCGGCTGAGGCGGGCGCGCCTCGTCCAACAGCGTCGCCGGAGTATTGTCATACACCGCAACCGAACTGAGGAAGATCGATCGACCGATTTCCTGGTTATGGGCATAGGCCGTCACCGTCAGCAGAGGGTCGATATTGGCCCGCAGATTCGCTTCAGGCGTCTCGCCACGCATTTCCGGCGTGGCTGTGATGAAGGCGGCGTGTATCAGCGCATCGGCAGAGATCGGCGGCATCTCACGACAGTCGGACTCGACTAGGTGCAGGCGTTCGGCCTTAAGTTGCGCGTATGCCGGATTCTGAAATTGCCGATCGACCGCAAAGACTGTGTGACCGGCTGCCAGGAACGCTGATACGATATGACAGCCGACGAAGCCATCAGCGCCGGTGACGATGATCCGCCGCATCATGGTTCCACCCAATCTTCCGCGATCAGATCACCAGCCGACGAGATATGACCGCGCAAGATTGCTTTCGCCCGCGCCACATCGCCCGCGTCCATCGCGTCCAGCAGCGGCAGATGATTGCGCGCTATCTGCGTCAAATCGGTGTTGCGGCGGTTGACCAGCGCCATGACCTGCCGCACTTTCATGGCTACGGTCAGCCACATCGACTGAAGCAGACGATGCTCGCTCATCTCAATCAGCGCATCGTGGAAATCACGGTCGAGGGCGTTCACGGAATTCAAGTCGCCACTATCGCCCGCCGTCACCATGCCGCCCACCATGTCGCGCAACCGGCGCAATTCGGCGGCATCGCGATCTTCTATGGCCCGCTCCAGGGCATAGGTCTCAAGCAGAATCCGCATGCTATAGATCTCTTCGATATCGGCCCGGGTCAGACGGCGGACAGTCGTGCCGTGATAGGGAATCGTCTCGACCAAGCCTTCAGAATTGAGAATGCGCAAAGCCTCGCGGATTGGCGCGCGGCTGACGCCTAGTTGGCGCGAGAGTTCCATCTCGGTCAGCGCCTGGCCGGGTTTGAGCTCGCCGGACAGTATGGCTTCGCGCAAGGTATCGAGCGATTGCTCGCGGATGGACATATTCCTAATCTGCGGTAAATTCGTGCTCATCAGCGCTGGGTTTCGGCTTTGTAGACAGTGGTATTCGGCTTGACAGCGCCAGCGGCGCTCCTTATAATCTTGTCGCTTGTATATTGTAGACAATCGCTAGGAAACTGCGCGATGATAGCGTATGCTGCACAGACTGTCAAGGAATGGCGGTCAACAGATCTGGCGTGGAACCTTGGGAGGGATAGCGCAAACGATGAGCGAAAACTGGGTCCTTAAAGAAGAGGAAGCCATTGAGTTGCTTGCCCTGCTGATCACCTCGGCGCGCACCCAAATGGAAGAGCCGGCGCACTATGCGCCCATGCGCCTGCTGACCGCGACCGAACGCCTCAGCGCGATGATCCTGGAGCAGGCCTCGGATAAATCGCGCGATTTCCTGCAAGGCAGTATCGAGCGCATCCCCGAAATGCGAATGGAGATGGCCGATGTCGAGACGTACACTACGAGCCTTGACGCCCTCTGCCGCGAGGTCGCCGAATGTTTGCTGCGGCATAGCGCGCTGCAGGAGGACGGCTCATGAGCGAAGAGGTGCTCAACAACATTAGAACACGCCGGGTGGTGCGAGAAGTGACGGACGAGCCGGTCAAGCGGGAGCAGATTGAAAGCATCCTGGAAGCGGCCCGCTGGGCGCCGAGCGGCGGCAATCTGCGGCCCAACCGGTTCATCGTTATCGAAGACGCGGAGACGCGCCGATTGATCCGCCTGGTTTCGCCGGGCATGTTCCAGCAGGCGCCGGTGCTGATCCTGATCTGCACCAACGGCGATGTCCTCATCGAGCACAGTCTGCCAGCCAACGACCGCGCCCTGCTCATAGATGTCGGCACAGCCGCGCAGACCATGATGCTGGCGGCGCATGCCCTCGGCCTTGCGTCAGGTCCGGTCACCTCATACAGCAAGGAAGCGGTCAAGGTCATCCTGAACCTGCCCGAGAGCTATGCGCCGGAGATGTTCATCTGCATCGGGCACAAGGCGGATACAGCGCGCACCGGCATGAAAGCGTGGAAGAAGATTACTTGGCGCGACTTGACGCATTGGGAACGTTTTCCGGACAATTGAGTTTTCGTCAGCAAAAATTCGTAGGGGCGACTATGTAAGCCGCCCAAAAACGAACGGGAAAAAGGGAGAAAGAAAATGCACGAACGCTATATCAAGCACATGGCATTCGCAGTAAGTGACGCGCGGGGGGCGCTGCGACATTATCAAGACTTCCTGGGCCTCGCATTTGACGCGGAAGTCCACGAATACGGCAAGTCGCGTAATGTGGTCGCCATCTTCAACGTTGGCGATGTCGAGTATCAGCTCTGCCAATCGATGGACGTCGGCGGGCGTTACGATGCCTGGATCAATGAACGCGGCTACGAGGGCTTGCATCACATCTGCTATGCCGTGCCCAATATCGACGAAGCGCTGGATGCGGCGCAGGCAAAAGGCGCGACGCTCAAAGAATGCGCCGCATGCAAGGTCAAAGGCAGTCACGTACACCCCGAAGGCTGGGTCGCTTTCCTTGAGCAAGAAGCCGGCGGCGTCGAGCTTGAGCTGATGCAGGTATACACTGCTGAAGAACTGGAAAAATACAAATCGGTCAAAGGCATCTAGATGGACGCTATTCAGCTTCTGCAGCGCCTGGTTCAAATCCCCTCCCCCAATCCGCCGGGCGATACTCGCGACATGGCCAATTTTGTCGCTGAGCAGATGCGAGCCATCGGCTGTGAGGTGAGGCAGCCGGCGCCAGCAAAGAAGAAGCAAGCGCTGAATACAATCGCCACTCTTGGCACGGGCGAACCGCGGATCATGCTGCATGCCCACATAGACACGGTGCCCATCGCCAAGGCCGAAAGGCAAAGCTGGAGCGTCGATCCTTATGCCGGTGAGGTCCGCGATGGCGCACTCTACGGCAAAGGCAGCATCGACGACAAAGCCGTCCTGGCATCGATGATGCTCACCATGATGGAGGCGGCACAGCAAGATCAGCTTACAGGTTCATTGATCCTGGTGGCGGCGGCGGAAGAAGAAACCGGCGGACAGCTCGGCAGCAAATGGCTGGCGGATGAAGGACACTTGCCCGTCTGTGATTTCATCATCGTCGGCGAGCAAACCGGCAACAAAGTCGCCACGGCGCATAAGGGCGTCCTGCGCGCCACGATACAGACGACCGGCAAGTCGGTGCATGCCACCAACCCCGACCGTGGCATCAACGCCATCGTGGCCATGTCCAAGATAATCGCCGCCCTCGACTATTATCATCAGGACCTTTCTCGTCTAATCCATCCAGTCGTGGGTGTGCCAACCTGCAATGTCGGTGTGATCGCCGGCGGCAGCACAGCCAATGCCGTGCCCGATACTTGCGTCATCCGCCTCGACCGGCGCATGATACCCGGTGAAGAATCCAAGACTGTTGTCGCCGAATTGAGCGCCGTGCTGGAGTCAGTCGACTTGTCCGGCGCGACCGTCAACCTGGGCGACATCGTTTATTCGCGCTGGTACGAATCGGCGCTCAACACAGAATACGCCCGCAGCTTCATGGATTGTGTCCGCGAGGCGCTGGATGACGAGCCCGGTCCCATCGGCTATCTGCCCGGCAGTGATGCCAAACATCTGATGGAGCTGGCGCGCGGCGATATGATCATCTTTGGTCCCGGCAGCTACGAAGTCGCCCACGCCGCCGATGAGCATGTGCGCCTGGCGGATTACGAAGCGACCACATCAATCCTCAAGAGCTTCGTGCGGCGGGCGCTTTATATCACTTAATCAACGATAGACACTCTCTCAAAGGGGGCGAATGTGCAGGTCGATACCCTAATAACACAGGCGCAAGTCGTGCTGGAAAGCGGCATCAATCGCCTCAACGTCGGCATCCGCGATGGGCGCGTCGTCGTACTGGCGTCGGATACCACCGGCATCAGCGCAGCAGAAACGATTGACGCGGCCGGCAAACTGCTGCTGCCCGGCGCTATCGATATTCATTTTCATTGCCGCGCGCCCGCTTATCCACAGCGAGGCGACTTCGCCACCGAGACCCGCGCAGCCGCTGCCGGTGGCGTCACCACCATCTTCGAGATGCCAATCTCCAAGCCCTGCTGCGCAACCGGCGATATCTTCCGCAGTCGAAAAGCCCTGGGACAGCGGGACAGCTACGTCAACTTCGGCTTGTATGGCGCGCCCGGCTTACTCGATCGGGATGAGATCGCCGACATGGTCGACGAAGGCGCGATCGCCTTCAAAATCTTCATGACCGCCGCGCCAAAGGGCCGAGACGACGAATTCGAGGGGCTCTGCCTGCCACAAATTACGGAACTGTATCAGGCGCTGAAATTGGTGGCGGAGACCGGGCTGGTCTGCGCGGTACACGCCGAAAACAATCAGTTGCTGGAATGGCATACCGCCCAGCTCATCGCCGCCGGACGCAATGATGTGCCGGCGCACGGCGAATCTCGGCCGCCCCATGTCGAAGCGCTGGCGATCGCCACCTTGCTCGCGCTTAACGAGAGCATCGGCGCGAACCTGCACATCGCGCATTTGAGCTGCAACGAAGCGCTGGCTGTCTTGCGCCGCTTCAAAGCGACCGGCTCAACGGCAACTGCGGAAACGTGCCCGCACTATCTCTTTTTCACCGAAGACGATCTCGAACGCTACGGACCCTACGCCAAAGTCAATCCGCCCTTGCGCAAAGCCGCCGATCAAACAGCGCTCTGGGGGGGACTGATCGACGGCTCCTTGATGGCGATCACCACTGATCACTCACCCTTCATGGTCGAAGAAAAAGAACGCGCCCGCGAGGATATCTGGGCGACCCCGCCCGGCGCGCCCGGCGTCGAAGAGCTGCTGCTAGGTGTTATGCACGAAGCGCTGGATGGGCGCATCAGCATCAACAAAGCGGTCGAGCTGGTGGCAACCAACGGTGCCAAGCGCTTTGGCGTCTATCCCGAGCGCGGGCATATCGGCATTGGCGCTGCCGCCGATCTGGTGATTTATGACCACGATGCCGAGACCACGATCCGGCCCAAGCGCCTTTTCAGCAAAGCGCGTGATTGTGACAAGCTCTACGCCGGCATGACCTTCAAAGGCGCGATCGAACGCACCATCGTCAACGGGAAGACTGTCTTCGTCGATGGGCAAATCGTCGGTGAGGCAGGCGACGGGCAATTCGTCCGCCCGGATGCCGCGCGTGTAAGTCAGGAATTCTAAATGGCTTACGAAATCGACTTCGGCGAATACCTCGATTACGAGACGCTCGCAGCGCATTTGTCCGGTTTGGCGGAGGCGTATTCCGATCTCGCCACGTTGCAAAGTATTGGCAGCAGCTGGCGCGGACGAGACATCTTCTGCCTGACGCTGACCAACCCCGCCACTGGTCCCCATGACAGCAAACCTGCCTTCTACATTGATGGCGGCATCCACGCCGAAGAAGTCGCCACCACTCAGACCGCCGTCTATACCATCTGGTATCTATTGACCAACTACGGCCAAGACGCCGATGTGACCTGGCTGCTGGACAACCTGGCTTTCTATGTCATCCCGCGCGTCAATCCCGATGGCGCCGAAATCAGCCTGAAGACTGCCCATCATTGGTGCGGCAACGGGCGTCGCCAGCCGGGCGAAGAGCAAACCCGTGGCTTATGCCAGCACGATGTCGACGGCGATGGCTTGATCGTGCAGATGCGCATCAAGGACCCGGCCGGCGAATGGCGCGTCTCACAAGACGATTCGCGCCTGATGATTCAACGTGAACCGGGCGAGGTCGACCAAGGTCCTTATTACCGGCTCTACCAAGAAGGCGAAATCCGCGGCGAATGGGACGGCGTCAGTTTTGAGATTGAAAAGCCGCGCGATGGCAACCTCAACCGCAACTTTCCCGCTGGCTGGCGACCCGAATTTCGGCAATATGGCGCAGGCGATACACCCCTGTCCGAGCCCGAGGCCAAGGCGGTCGCTGATTTTATCCTGACGCATGCCAATATCAGCGGCATGCAGTGCTATCACACACACGGCGGCTTGCACCTGCGCCCGTCATTGATCGCGCCTGACAGCAGCCTGCCCCGTTACGACCTGGCCGTCTACAACCTCATCGGCGCCATGGGCACTGCGCTCACTGGTTACCCGGTCATTTCGGTCTATGAAGAATTCACCACCGATCCCGACCAGCCCCGTGTCGGCTCGCTGATGCAATGGACTTATGACGAATTTGGCATCATCACCTTTTCGACTGAGTTGTGGAATCCGGAACTGGCGGCCGGCATCGAGTTTCCCGCCAAGTACCAGGTACGCGCCCGCTCAACTGAAGACGAGATCAAGCTGCTGCAATACAGCGATGAACATCTGGGCGGCGCCGGCTTCGTCGATTGGCGAGACTTCGATCATCCTCAGCTGGGGCCGGTGGAAATCGGCGGCTGGACCCATATGTACACCTTCCGTAACCCGCCGCCCGTCTCGCTGGCGCAGACCGACAAAGCCAAGCGACTCCTATTTGATACCATCCACAGTAACTGCCTTTTCACGCTCAAACACGCCATGACCGCGCCGCAACTGCGGATACGCGACGTCCAGACGGAAAGCCTGGCTTATGGTCTATACAAACTTAGCGCAGTCATCGCCAACGACGGCTTCTTGCCGACTCACCTGACGCAGCGCGCGCTGGAGCATGGTACAGCTGGTCCGGTCGAGATTGAGCTTGACGCAGCGGGCGCTGAAATCGTCATGGGCAGAGCGCAGCAAGGCATCGGCCACCTGGCCGGGCGCGACGAACGCAATGCGACCTGGTCGCCCTGGATGCGGCAGTGGAGCGATACATCGGCGAAGATCGAATGGCTGCTGCGCGCGCCGTCTGGCACTAGCGTTCACATCACTGCTTCAGCGCAAAAAGCCGGCTGTCAGCAACGTACGGTGACACTTGTATGATGCCGCTTGGAGAGAATTTCTATCGTCGGCGCGTCGCTGTGATTCAAGCGGCGCTGGCGGATGAAGACACAGACGGCATTCTGCTGCTTGACCCCTACAACCTGATGTACGCCGCCGGATTCATCCATATCGAATCGGAGCGACCTATCGGTTTCTACATTCCGGCAGCGGGCGCGCCGATATTATTCGTGCCGCTGCTGGAAGCGGAGAACGCAGCCGACTGCTGGATCGGCGATATTCGCTGCTACTTCGAATACCCCGGCGAGCAAGATCCTGTCGCCTGGATGCTGAGAGAATCTGGCGGCGAGCGCATCGGTGTCGATAGCATTTCGCATCGGCAGTTTCTCCGATTGGGCGGGCGCGTGTTCACGACCGACCTGGTGGACAAGCTGCGCTGGGTCAAAGAGCCGGAAGAACTCTCGCTAATCGTGCAGGCCGCTGGCTACGCCGATTATTGCCTCGAGCAAGCGCTGGCGCAGGCCGGCGCCATCATCAGCGCAGGCGGCACGGAACTTGACATTCTTCGTCAGTGCCTGGGCGCCACGCATGCGAAGATGAAAGCCGAGATCGGCGAGCAATTTCACTTGCGCAAGTCTGCCGTTGTCGGCACAGTGCACAGCGGTCCGCGCGCTGCCCTGCCCCATGGCAAACCGATGGCGCGCGCGCCACAAGCAGGCGAGACTCTGATCGCCGGCATTGGTGTCTCGGTCGGCGGCTATCATGCCGAGAGCGGCGCTACCTTCGTCGTCGGCGATGCTGATGACGATACATTTAATTGTCTGCGGGCGGCGCAGGATTGCAATCAAGCGGCGATCGCTGCGCTGCGACCGGGAGAGACCTGCGCTAGCGTCAACGATGCGGCGCTTGACGCGCTGCGCGAAGCCGGCTTGAGCCAATACATCCGTCATCGCATCGGTCACGGCATGGGCATTCAAGGCCACGAAGCGCCTTGGCTGGCGCCGGGTGACCACACGCTGCTGCAGCCGAATATGGTCTTCTCCAATGAACCGGGCATTTACCGCCCCGGCTGTGACGGCTACCGCCTGATCGACACCATGATCGTCACTGAGGGCGCCGCTTGTGTGCCGAGCCGCTTCCTGGCCAATCATCCGCCGGAGCGTAGAATCCTCCCCATCTGAAAGGACTGACCAATGCCCGAAGCACCTGCCTGGCGTTTCGAAAAGATCATCAAGCCGATGTTTGATATTCCGGCGCCTCATCGCCTGCTGACCGGCGGGCGCGTCTTGAGCTGCAATGGAGACGAGATTGTCGAAAACGGTTTCGTCGAAATTGAAGACGGCAAGATCAAAGCGGTCGGCCAAGCGAGCGACCTCGGCAGCAGCACAGCCGCGCGTATCGACTGCAGCGGAATGACCATCATGCCCGGCATGATAAACTCACATGCTCATTTAGCTTGGGATGGTGTGCACGATCTGGCGCGGCAATCGCTGGACGATGCGCCGGAAATCAGCGCCTACAAAAGCGCCGGCAATATGATCAAAAGCCTGCGAGCGGGCATCACCCTGGTGCGCGACCTGGGCATGAACCAGAGCAATATTTTCGCCAAGCAAGCGGTCGAGCAAGGCATCTTCCCCGGTCCGCGTCTGCTTATCACCGGCGAGTCAATCATCCAGACCGGCGGGCACACCTTCTGGTGCTGCCGTGAAGCCAGCGGCGCCGACGAGATGCGCAGAGCCGTCCGCGACCAAGTCAAGCGGGGCGCCGATCTAATCAAGATCATGGGCTGCCACGACCGGCTCGAATTCACCGATGAGGAGCTGCGCGCCGTCATAGACGAAGCGCACCGCAACGGCTTGCCCATAACAGCCCACGCCACCTTTGACGCTTGCATCCGGCGCATGGCGGAGTTCGGCGTCGATGTCATTGAGCACGGCGGCTCCATGAGCGACGAGACGATTCAACTGCTGCTCGACAGAGACATTCCCATTGTCACCACTTTCGCCCCGCTGGTCATGCAATCGCAGCCGGAGCTGGCGCGCCAGTATAATATACCCGAATGGAAAATCGCTGAGCGGCAGCAGGCGGTCGCCAGCCGCGAGCGCTTCGACGGCCTCGTCAAGGCGGCGCAAGCGGGCGTCATCATCGCCTTCGGCACCGATGCCGGCAGCCCGGTAGTCGGGCACGATGTCGTTGCGCCCGAGCTGCAATTCATGGTCGAACTGGGCATCAAGCGCGATAATTATGATGCCCTGCGCAGCGCCACCATAGTCGCTGCCGGCGTCAGCAAACTGGACGCCAAGCTGGGCAGCCTGGAAGCCGGCAAAGAGGCTGATATCATTGTGATCGCGGGTGACCCGCTGGTAGATATGGGCGCGCTGGAGCAAGTCGAGCAAGTATTCATCGCCGGCAGGCGTATGTTAGGAGCTGGATAAATGAACAGAATCAGCGGCATCTTTAATATCCTCGCCACGCCTTTCAGCGCCGACTATGATGTCGATTATGACAGTCTGCGGCGCTTGGTCAGCTTTCAGATGACTATCGGCGCGCAGGGCTTGACCATCCTCGGCGTACTGGGCGAAGCGGCCAAGCTCAGCGTGGACGAGCGCCGAGCCGTCATGGACACGGTCGTCGAGACGGTCGCGGGCGACATCCCCGTCGTCGTCGGCACAAGCCACAGCGAACTCGACACCTGCATCGCCCTCAGCGAGGCCGCCTTCGCAGCCGGCGCCGATGGCGTGATGATCGCGCCGCCGCCGATGGAAGGCAAATCCGACCCGGCCATCCTGGCGCTCTACAGCAAAATCGCCGAGACCATCAGCGGCTCAATCGTCGTGCAAGATTTCCCTCCGATCAACGATGTGATTATGTCACCGGCGGTAATGGCGCAGATCGCCGAAGCCATACCCAACGCGCGCTATCTCAAGCTGGAAGACCCGCCGCTGATGCAGAAAATCGATGCCATTCGCCAACTCACGGACAAATTCGAAATCTTCGGCGGGCTGGGTGGCATGTTCCTGCTGGAAGAGCTGGGGCGCGGCGCCTCCGGCACGATGACCGGTTTCGCCTTCACCGAGATACTTGTCGCCGTTTACGAGGCGTATAAGGCCGGGCGACTGGACGAAGCGGAAGCCATCTTCGACAAATACGTGCCGCTAATCCGCTACGAGAATCAGCCACTGATCAACCTCACCATCCGCAAAGCCATTCTGCATCGCCGCGGCGCCATCGCCGATCCTACACCGCGCCCGCCCTTCAATCCAATCGACGCCGGCACTGAAGCGGAAATCGACTGGCTGCTCAAGCGCGTCGGTATTGAAGATCCGACACAGAAGCTGAAGTTATGAGCGACAAGCGCGTTCGCCCGATCCGAAAACAAGAAGCGCCTCAGGAATTGCAGGCGATCTACGAGCGCGCCGATACTGCCCTGCAAGGCGGTCAGCTGCCGGGACCGACACTCTTTGGCAATCAAATTCGCGCGCTGGCGCATCACCCCCAATTGCTGAAAGCCCTCATTGATGTTTATGAAGCATTCGCCGCTTCGCCCACGGTCGAGCGCAAACTTATCGAGCTGGGCGTCTTAATTTGCTCACGCGTCAACGCCTGCGAATACTGCCTGCAGCATCACAGTCCGATGGCGCAAGCAGCCGGGTTGAGCGCCGAGCAACTGCGCTGTATTCAGCAAGGTAACTGGACTAACAGCCGCGATCTATGGCGCGAGCGAGAGTGGCTTGTGATTTCTTACGCTGAACAGATGACCCGCGCGCCTTACAAGATTTCGGACGCCTTCTTCGCTGACTTGAGGCGTCATTTTGACGACCGCCAAATCGTCGACATGACAATGCGTTTCGCGCTCTGCTCCGCCTGGAACAAGTTCAACGACGCGCTGGGATTGGACACTGAAACGGCTTTTCGGTACGCCTATGCCGAGATCATGGGCGGCTAAGCGCTCAGCTTCTACTCCACCAAGGCATAACACTCGGGCAGCCTCTGCTCGATCAGCTCAATCCCGTGCGACTGCATAAACTCGCGCGAGGGCGCGCTGTGGTCCCAGCTGGCGCCGATGATCACCGTGGGAATCTGATAGCGCACGATCGCTCCGGCGCACATCAAGCAGGGGAAGGCCGTTGTGTAGAGCACGGTATCGGCATAAGTCTCCTGCAAGCCGGCCGCTTTGATCGCTTCCATTTCGCCGTGACTGAGCGGGTCGTTGTTCTGGATCATCAGATTGCGTCCGATGCCGATGACTTCTTCACCGCGAATCAGCGCAGCGCCGAAGGGACTGCCACCTTCCGCTTTGGTGGCTTTCGCTTCTTCAATCGCCATCGCCATGAACTTGTCCATCTTCGCGCTCCCTAATCCAGCGGCCGCTTCGCTAGCGGCTTGCGCAACCAAAACCGGATACCGCATGGCTGCGATTGTACCCCAGCATTCGTAATTGTTCGTGAAACCGCCTATACTTTAATTGTGGTTAGAAATGTTCGAGTAATTTTATTGTTTCTTAAGGGAGCACCATCATGAGTGAAGAAGCAAGAAATCAATTTCAAGATTTTCGCAATAGCAAGCAGGGAATCGCCACCGCCGTTGGTCTTGTCGTCTGCATCGCCTATGGCTTGGTGGCGCGCAACGACGTCCTGTTTGGCTTGGTGATGGCGACTATATACGGTTCCGGCTTATACGCGGGCAAGCGGATTCAGGTCAAGTTAGTGGAGCGCGACCAAGGGGATTCGCTTCCGGCGAAGATCATCGCAGCCATCGCGGTAAGCATCGTTGCGTCGCTGATCATCGCTATCGTTCATGGATCCGGGGCTGTGACGCCGATGGAAGATGACAATATCGTCATCCAAATCGTCAAGTTGTTTTTCGAAAACACCGCCGCCACTGCAGTAGGCATCGGCGCGCTGGTTGGCATTTATTTGCACGGAATGGATTCCGACTAGCGGCTGAAGTCTTTCTGCAGCGACGCTCGGTCGAAGAAAAATGTAATTGCGGCAAAATAAATGTCTATGCTATAATGACAGTACTGACCAGTCAGTACTGTGAGACAGCATGGACGGACAGAGCCCGGACCCACTCTCCACTCGCGAGCGCATCCTTGACGCTGCCATGAATATCTTCAGCGCCAAGGGCTTCCACGATACCAAGCTGGACGAGATCGTCTCGGAAGGGGGGATCAGCAAGGGCTCAATCTATTTCCATTTTCCCAATAAAGAGAAACTCTTCATCGCCCTGGTCGATCAATTTGCCGACCTCATCGAACGGCGGACTAAAGAAGCTATCGAAGACGAGGCGCCAGGCATCCGCCGCGTGCAGGCCGCGCTGGAAGCTGTGCTCGAGACTTTTGGCAAATATCGCCGGCCGGCCAAGCTGCTGCTGGTGCAAGCTGTCGGCTTGGGCACCGTCTTCGAGCGCAAGCGCATGGAGGTCAACGACCGCTTCGCCCTGCTCATCAAGACCTATCTCGACGAAGCGGTGGCTGATGGTTCGATAGCGCCAGTGAATACGCATATCGTCTCGCATGCTTGGATGGGCGCCATCTACAACGTGGTCATTCAGTGGGTCTACACCGCTGAGCCGAGCAAGGAAGACATCATGGACGCCTTGCTGCCGCTTCTGCTCAAGAGCGTCGGCTATCAGGAATGACTCATGGATGCCACCACATTGCGAAATGCGCCGCTGAACCAGCGCTACGGCCGGCTGCTAAGCTGCAGCATCCCGTGCAGCGGTTTGAGTTTCGCCGGTTTCCTGGCGGCGGCTGAAGGCCAAGCGCGTTTCTATTGGGAAAGCCAGCATGGCACGGTCGCCTTTGCCGGCGCTGGCACGGCAGTGGAGCTGATCGCCTGGGGCGAAGGCCGCTACCAGAAAATCGCAAATTATGCTCGCGAGCTCTTCGACGGCGCGCACCTGGCAGACGAAAACAATCCGCTGACATCGCCGCGACTTTTCGGCGGTTTCGCCTTCCGCAGCGATTTTACGCCGGACAATACCTGGTCGATCTATACGCCCGCTCTGTTTGCGCTGCCTCACTTTCAGCTGGTGGGCAGCAGTGGACAGATGTGGCTGACGCTCAACACGCAGATTCCGCTGGATGAAAATCCCGCGCCCCTAATTCCCGACTTGCAGGCGGCGCTCCGCGAAAAAGCAGCGCAACTAAGCGCAGAACAGTCCGGCGCCTCCAACTCGCCACAGAGCGAATTGCGAAGCATCGAGTATCCGATGAGCACCCAGATGTGGCAGCGCATGATCAACGCGGCGACCGAACGCATCCGCGCCGGTGAACTGACCAAAGCAGTCTTGGCGCGCGCAGCCGAGTTGCGCTTTGACGAGCGGATTCGCCCCTTGCCCATTCTGCGCTTTCTGGCGACGCATTATGCTGATTGCTATCGCTTCCTGTTCGAGCCTCGTCCCTACCACGCCTTCTACGGCGCTTCGCCCGAATTGCTGGCGGCGGTGCAAGGCAAGCAACTTTCGACGATGGCGCTGGCCGGCAGCATCAGCCGCGGCGCAACCCAAGACGCAGACCGCGACCTGGGCCAGACACTGATTCGCAGCGCCAAGGACCGGCATGAACACCAGATCGTGGTCGAGAAGATGCGCCAGCGCCTGGCAGAAATTACTGAATCGCTGGACCTGGCGCCACTGGAACTGCTCAAGCTGAGCAATATTCAGCATCTGCATACGCCAATTCAAGGCAAACTGAAACGCGCCATGGGCATCCTGCCCCTGGTCGAAGCGCTGCATCCCACGCCGGCTTTGGGCGGCGATCCACGCGAAGACGCGCTGCAACTCATCCGTGAGCTGGAGCCGATCCCGCGTGGTTGGTATGGCGGGCCCGTAGGCTGGATCGACGCGCGGCTGGAAGGCGAATTCGCTGTCGCAATCCGCTCCGCCGTGGCCCAGGAGAACCGCGCCTGGATCTACGCCGGCGCCGGCATCGTCGCCGAAAGCCAGCCTGAAAGCGAATGGGAAGAAACCGCCCTCAAATTCCGCCCCATGCTCGATGCGCACGCGACCGGAGGCCTAACGGTTTAACCACAAAGACACAAAGGCACGAAGTTCACTAAGGTTTTCCATTGATTGAAAGGATGCAGTAAACGCAATAAGTGCCGATAGTCAGGATCGTTTATCATATCGAATCATTGGCGCGGCTATTGAGGTGCACAAGCAGCTGGGACCTGGGTTGCTCGAAAAAGTATATGAGGCAGCGCTGAGCACGGAGTTTCGGCTGCGCGGTATCAGCTTTGAGCGCCAGCGACGAATCAGCATCAACTACAAGGGGCAGGACATTGGCTACTATATCGCGGACCTGATCGTAGAGAATCGTGCAATTGTTGAAGTCAAATCCGTGCAGACGCTGGAAGATGTTCACACTGCACAGTTACTGACGTATCTGAAGCTGACTGGTCTCAGCGCTGGACTGCTGCTGAAGTTCAATGAGGCGACATTATCAAAGGGCGTCAAACGGGTTCTTCTATAACTATTTCTTTGTGTCTTTGTGATAAAGAAGAAAAAGTAGCGAATGCCCAACCCGAACACAATCTACGCCAATACATTCATCGACGCCCTGGTCGCCGCCGGTGTGACGCGCTTCTGCCTTGCTCCCGGCTCGCGCCACACGCCACTCGTCCTCGCCTTGGCGCGGCATCGCGACAAGATCGACATCAGTTCGCACCTAGACGAGCGAAGCGCCGCATTTTTCGCTCTGGGGCTGGCTGTCGGCAGTGGCGAGCCGGCTGCGCTGGTCTGCACATCGGGATCGGCGGCAGCCAATTTCTTCCCCGCCATCATCGAGGCGAATCTATCCCGCTTGCCATTGATCGTCCTGACCGCTGACCGGCCGCATGAATTGCGCGAAAGCGGCGCCAATCAGACGATTGACCAAATCAAGATATTCGGCGATGCCATCGAGTTCTTTGCCGACGCCCCGCTGCCCGAGGCTGATCCGCCGCCGGTCGTCCTGCGCCACCTGCGCAGCCTGGCCGCCCGCGCCGGCGCCACAGCGAGGAACAGGCACGGTGTCGCGCACATAAACTTCCCCTTCCGCAAGCCTCTTGAGCCGGCCACCGATGACGACATGAAAATCGACCGGCGCGCAGCAACCCGATATGTCGTATCCGGTCGAGTCAGTTCAAGCGGCTTGCTGCCGCTGCTCGACGGCGATGTCTTGCGGCGGCGCGGCATCATCTATTTCGGCCATGGCAGCTGCCGCAGTGAAGCGGAACGGCGCGCACTGCACTCTTGGGCGAAACGTCTTTCGAAAGTCACGGGCTATCCCATCTTGGCTGAGTTCAGCTCCAATATGCGCAGCGCGTCAAGCATCAGCGCTTACGAAAGCTTCATGACCTCGCCAGCGGTCGACTTTTCTCAGGTCGAGGTCTTGATTCGCTTTGGCTCGCCGCCGCTGAGCAAGCACATGCAAGACTTCATGGCAAAGGCGCAACTTGCTTATCACTTCTATTGCAGTCGCGCCGGCGAGTGGGCGGACGATACCCACAGCACCACTCACCATCTGACGGTACATCCCGCCGATGTCTCGCCCTCGGAGTGGGACGACTTTCAGGGACCGCCTCCGTATTCGGGCGCCTGGCGCGACCGTCTAATGCGCGTCGAGCAAGCCGCCCGCCAAGCCATCGCCGACCAAATCGAGACCGGACCCTACTTCGACGGCGCCGCGCTCTATGACATCGTCGACCTTCTCCCCAATCGCAGCGCGCTCTTTGCCGGCAACAGCCTGCCCGTCCGCCATCTCGATCAATTCGGCAGCGCCACCGACAAGCCGATTTTCGCCTGGGCAAACCGCGGCGCATCAGGCATCGACGGCAATGTATCGACCGGCCTGGGTATCGGCGCGGCCAGACGCGGCCAGCCACTTGTCGCTGTATTCGGCGACATCACCTTGTATCATGACCTCAACGGTTTGCTGGCAGTGCAGCGCTGCGGAGTGCCGGTCACGATCGTGCTGCTCAACAACGATGGCGGCGGCATCTTCCAGCGCCTGCCTGTACGTGACTTTGAGCCGCATTTCAGCGATTATTTCATCACAGCGCATGGTTTGGACTTCGCCCATGCGGCAAAGCTCTACGGTCTGGATTACATTCGCGCCGACGATCGCAAGTCATTTCGGCGCGCCTTCAGCCGCTCAGTCGGCGGAGCAAACTCGACCCTAATCGAAGTCCGCACGGACGCCGTCGCCGATCTTGCGCGGCGGGATGAAGTCATGGCAGCCGTGCACGAAGCGCTTCAGTCTTTGTATTCATAACGACCTAATTCAAATGTAGGAGGAGACAGCCGATGATAACCACAGCGGAGCAGCAGGCGCAGATCAAAACTGAAGACCTCATGCGGCTTGCCGATTGGCAAGAAGTGAAAGCCTATGACGATATCACCTACCACAGAGCCGAGGGGATCGCGCGCATCGCCTTCGACCGGCCGAATATACGCAACGCTTTCCGCCCCAAAACGATCGATGAAATGACCGAAGCTGTGCTGCATGCCTGGCACGATGGCGAGGTCGGCGTCTTGTGGATAACCGCCAATGGTCCCAGCGCAAAAGACGGCATCTGGTCCTTCTGCGCCGGCGGCGATCAAAAGGTGCGCGGGCATTCTGGCTACGTCGGCGATGATGGCGTGCCCCGCCTTAACGTCCTGCAATTGCAGCGCTATATCCGCAACATTCCCAAGCCGGTCATCGCGGTTGTGCCCGGCTATGCCATCGGCGGCGGCCATGTCCTGCATGTCTGCTGCGACCTCACGATCTCAAGCGACAACGCCATCTACGGCCAGACCGGTCCCATCGTAGGCAGCTTCGATGCCGGTTTTGGCTCGTCCTTCCTGGCGGCGCATATCGGGCAGAAGAAAGCCCGCGAAATCTGGTTCCTCTGCCGCCAATACAGCGCCGAACAAGCCGAGACCATGGGCATGGTCAACACCGTGGCGCCGCTCGCCGAGTTGGAAAGAGAAGCGCTGCAATGGTCGCGCGAGATCCTGAGCAAAAGCCCCATCGCCCTGCGCTTCATCAAAGCCGGCTTGAACGCCGAGCTTGATGGCCAGACCGGTGTGCAAGTCCTGGCCGGCGATGCCACCATGCTCTTTTACATGACCGAAGAAGGCAGCGAAGGCAAGAATGCCTTCCTCGAAGGCCGCAAGCCCGATTTCAGCAAGTTCCCACGTCGGGCTTGAGCGCGGCGAGAGCAAAGCGCAGCGGAGAATAGCATACTTTGAGCGAGCAGCAGGTTCCGTTGAACCCAGAACCCGACAAGATCTTTTTTGCCGTAGAGCATACCGGGCTGACCTTCGGCGAGATCAATCATTTGGCGTCGGCGACCTGTGGGCTGATTTTGAGCCACGCAGCGCTCGAGCCCGGCGACAGGGTGGCGATCCTGATGGCCCATCCCGTGCCTTTTGTCCTGACGCTGCTGGCATTTATGCGTATGCGAGTGATTTCCGTGCCACTGAATACCCGGCTTACCGCAGGCGAGCTCGCCTGGCAGGTGAAAAACGCCGACTGCCGACTGGTGATATGCGCGCCGGAGATGTTGCCGCTAACAGTTGAAATGGACGCCGACGTCTTTGAATTTCCGGACGCAAGCCTGCGTGATCCGGCCTCCAACTTCGATGATTACGGCGCGATGAACTTGGAAGATGATTTCGCCATCATTCATACATCGGGCACAAGCGGCAGACCCAAAGCTGCCGTCCTGACTAACGGCAACATTTACCACAGCGCCCTGGCATCGGCGGAGAGGCTGGAGCACCGGCAAAACGAACGTTGGCTCTGCGTCTTGCCGCTGTATCACATCGGCGGCTTGAGCATCATTTTGCGATCGCTCATTTATGGCACAGCCGTCGAGTTTGGTCCGACAGCGCCATTTGATGTAGGTGAGACAAATCGAGTACTTAGTAAAAACCCTATCACGCTGGTCTCCCTGGTACCGACCATGCTGCAGCGACTGCTGGATGCCAAGACGCGCCACTGGAATCCCGACCTGCGGCTGATCCTGCTCGGTGGCGAAGCGCCGTCGCAAGACCTGCTGGCCCGCTGCGCCGCTGGCAATCTGCCCATCGCCACCAGTTATGGGCTTTCGGAAGCGGCATCACAAGTCGCAACCGCCATGCCTGAACTGGTCTACCACAAGCCCCGCAGCGTGGGCACACCCTTGATGACAACTCAAGTCCGCGTTATCGACGAACAGGGCAGCGATGCCGCGCCCAACACTCCCGGCGAAGTGCTGGTGAAAGGCGGCGCCGTTATGCGCGGCTACTACAACGACACCGCCGCCACTACAAAAGCGCTGCGTGACGACTGGCTGCACACGGGCGATATCGGCTACTTTGACGAAGAGGGCGATCTTTTTATCTCGCTTCGGCGCGAAGATCTCATCATCAGCGGCGGCGAAAATGTTTATCCGGCCGAGGTGGAGGCGGTCCTGCGGGGGCATCCAGCAGTAGCGGACGCGGTGGTGCTGGGTTTGACGGATGAGAAATGGGGGCAGCGCGTGGCGGCCGTCATCGAAACTCGCGCAGACCACTCGCCGGCCATAAACGACATCACTGCCTTCGCCCGGCAGCAGCTGGCGGGCTATAAAGTCCCGCGCCATATCGCTTTCGTCACGAAGCTGCCGCGCACTGCCTCCGGCAAAGTTCAGCGCCGAGAAGCGCGGAAAGCCTTCCCCGATGCGCCATCAAGCAGCGCCTAGCGGACATCAATACAACATTGAAATTAGCGGTCCCAACGCAGGCGCGCCGCTGCTTCTCTTGCATGGTTTCACGGGCGATATCACAAGCTGGCGCGCTTTTATCCGCGATCTGTCGGGCGACTTTCGCCTGATCCGCTTCGACATTCTTGGCCACGGCAAGAGCGACAAACCGTCTCACGCGACAAGCTGCCAGATGGCTGCTATCGCCGCTGATATCATCGACTTGCTCAAGCAACTGAATATTGCGCAGACACATCTGCTCGGTTACTCAATGGGCGGGCGGCTGGCGCTCATTCTCGCCCTGCATCATCCGGAGCGCTTCATGTCACTGCTGCTGGAAAGCGCATCGCCCGGCTTGGCTGACGAGGGTGAACGCTTGCAACGCCGCAGCAGCGACGCCGCTCTGGCTGATAGAATCGAGCAGCGGGGCATTGAATCTTTCGTTGATTATTGGGAGCGGCTGCCGATCTGGGCATCTCAGGCGCGCTTGTCGCCGGCAGTCTTGAAAGCACAGCGCAATCAACGTTTGCGCAATGATCCCCGCGGCTTGGCCAACAGCCTGCGAGGCATGGGCAGCGGCGCCCAGCCCAGCCTCTGGCACGATCTGCCAACGCTGACACTCCCGACTCTTCTGCTAGTCGGCGCGCTGGACGGCAAGTTTCGGCGAATCAACGAGACGATGGCCGCGCAGATTCCATCAGCCACATTGGACATCATTCCATCCGCCGGGCATAACACACATCTGGAGAACCCCAGGGCCTTTTCGCAGGCGGTCCGCTCATTTCTGCAAGGCATCTAGGGCGGCATCGACAAAATGATCATACTGCTTATGCATCGTCTCCACTTTGCCAACATCAGCGGCGAACGTGGCAAAATGCGACAAACGCGCCGCGCCCCACAGGTCCCAAAATGGCAAGGCGCTTTTCTCAAGCCCGCTGTTCCGCGACAGATATTGCGCGGTATAAGTTTCCATCGCCGCTTCGCCCAGCGTCCAAAGCATTTCCAGGCGGCTCTTGCCCAGGTCCGCCAGCGGATCGCCCAACATGGCGTCCTCCCAATCGATGATGCCAGTCAGCTGATCGCCTTCCCAAAGCAGATTGCCGAGCCAGAAATCCCCGTGCAACAAGACCGCAGCATTCATACGAATGTCGTCCCGGGCAAATCGCAAAGCGCGGCGAACCCGCTCATCCCCCGTCGTCTCGTCCTCGAGATAGGCTGCCTTCAAGTCGCTGAGGCGCGGTAAGAAAGCAAGATCGTGCTGGTCCAGATCTATGGCGTGGATGGCGCTTAGCGTCCTCGCAAGGCTCCGGCAGAACTCACACTGGTCGCTCGCTTTGAAGCGCGTAACACCCGGAAGAAAGCTCGTGATGACAAAAGGCGGCTCATGCTCTCGCTCATGGCAGAACGCCCGCGCCACCGGCAAACCGGCTGCTCGCAAAGTCGTAAGCAGACGATACTCATCTCGGGCAATATCGGGATTCCGCTTGCGATCCGCTTCGCCGTGGCTGAGCAAGACAAGCTGCATTGTGGACTGCGCGCCAGATCTGACATGTAGCAAGGCCGCTCGACGGCTTAGCGGCTGGCACTCCTGCAAGGTCCAGCGCGACTTGATCCGCCGCAAAGCGCGGTCGACCGCTTGCGGGGAAATACTCATTCTAAGGGATTGCCTGGGGCTTTGACTTGCTCTGAGGCTACTGCCGCTCATGTGGAAGCATGGATCGGCTCATCATCTAGCATCTTCCAGGTCGCCGGCAGATAAACCATGCCGCGATGCTCCATCAGCTCAAGGACCTCGCTACTGCCATATATGTTGAAGGTATAGCCATAAGACACCGAATCGATAACCGGTCCCGCCACTTCCCGCGCAACCACATCAAGCCAATACTGGCCCGGCAAAAAGTTGATATTCTCGATGCGGCACTGTAGGGCGCAGTCATGCTGCAAGGGCAAGGAGCGCCGCATTGAGCTGGGTACATCCACATAGCTGACCACAGTGCCGGCAGGGTCAACAATTCGCAGCGAGAATCGATATGCCGACGTCGGCTCTTTGACGCTAAGCGCTATGCGGACATCGACGGTGTCGCCAGTGGCAAAGCCCGTGATCTCCGCGCCGCTGATAGCATCGCGCATCGTGATCTCAGTGATGCGGAATGCGCCCGTGCCGTCGCGGAGGTCCGCCGCTAGCGATCCCTTGCCGGCTATAACCGTCGACCGGTCCATCGAGCGCTCAAAATAAGCATTCAGGATATCGCTCGGCGACCCTTGCGCCGTCATCCGACCGTCCTGCACATAAATCGCCCGCTCGCAAAGTCGTTCAATCGAATAGGGACTGTGAGTTACGAAAATAACGGTTACGCCACTATTTGAGAGTTCGTCCATGCGGTTCAGGCACTTCTTCTGAAAATTTACATCCCCGACCGAAAGCACTTCGTCAATCAGCAGGATATCGGCATCAACATTGACCGCTACGCTGAAGCCCAGCCGCGCTTGCATGCCGCTTGAATACTGCCATACCGGCTTATCCAACCATTCGCCCAATTCAGCAAAGGCTTCAACCTCCGGCATCTTCTCGTCCATCTGCTTGGACGAGAATCCCATGATAGCGCCAAGCAGCTTGATATTCTCGCTTCCGGTCAAATCGCGGTGTATGCCCGCGGCCAATTCAATCATGGGAAAGAGTCTGCCGTTGACCTGCAGGCTGCCATAAGTCGCCGGGCTGACACCAGCGATCAGCTTGAGCATGGTGCTTTTGCCCGCGCCATTCTTGCCGACGATGCCCAAGGACTCGCCTTGCTTCACATCAAACGAGATTTCACGCAGCGCCCAGGGACCGTAGGCTTCGCGGTTATTTACGTCATGCCCGCGCAGACGATCTAACTTCCGACGCAAATTTGGGCGCAAGGGCAAGCCATAGCGCTTCCACACATCCATCACCCGTATCGCGTATTCCGTGCTCATTACCTTATCAGCCACCGCAGCACATTTGGGTTAAATCACATCGGCGAAATAGCGCGACATGACATCGTAAAGTGGATAAGCTACTGCCAGCGCGAGGCATATCAATACAAAACTTGATAACAGCATCGCGGCGTCCGGCGCCTGCCCGAATACCAGCACACGCCTGAAGCCGTCAATTATACCCACAGCCGGGTTGAGCGTATGCACCAGCTGCAAATCATTCTCCAATTCCTTCGCTCCATAAATGACCGGCGTCAATATCAGCCAGACCTGCATGATATGCTGAATACCGTGCAAGATATCGCGCCGGTATATCGTGAAGGCCGCTATGCCAATGCCGACCGTCCAGCCCAATAGACCCGTCAGGAAGATCAGCAAAGGCAGCCACAGCCACGCCGATGACGGCGCGATGCCAAACAGCTGCAATGTCACCAGCAGTACAATCCCCGCCATGATGAAATCAAAGCAGGACGTCAGCAGAACAACGAAGGGAACAATCTTACGCGGCATCGGCATCTTGCGCAGCAGAACGCCATTGGCCAACACACCATGCGGGATCCGAATGGCCGTGCTCTGGAAGAAAGTCCAAGGTACGGTGGCGGCGAAGGTAAAAGCCAGGCGTGGCGCGCCTTCAGTATCGACATTCACCAAACCGCTTAGAAAACTGTAGATCACTGTGGCCAAGATCGCCGGAATAATCGCCCAAAGCGGGCCCAACAAGGTCCGCCGATAACGCGCCAGTATATCTCTGCTGACCAGCGAAATCAGCAGATTCCAGTAGCCATGCCACTGCTCAGCCTTGTTCTGCGACGGATTGTTGTTCGACCACTGGCTCATAGCAACCGGCGTTTCTTCGCCTGTGAATCACGCGAACATTATCGCCCCTAAAGCACAATTATACAGCCTGAAATCGCGCCGGCCTCACTCACTAGACGACCCTCGGCATCTCAGCGACTGCTGCGCCTCATTCACGCCCGACAGCAATTCAGCCATCTGCCGCAGCACATTATCATAGGTCGCCTGCCCGCCGCGCAGTGGATGCCCGACCATCACACTGAGCTCTGGGTCGCGGTAAATGGGAAACATCATCTGAAATGTCGCTGCGAGAAAATGTCGTTTGTCATCGTTGCGATACAGCCGCACGATCCGGTTTCGCAACGCCCGCCGGGAAATTACGCCGCCTACCGCCACCGGCACAATCGTCAACTCCGGCACGTGGCGCGTATAGACTTCAATGCTTCGTGACCAGTCCGGCAGGGTTTCCAGCGCCCTCTCAAGATAAAGACCGGGGTCGGCTTCGATTTCGCCGCGCGGATACAGCAGCAGCGACCCGCCGGCGCGCAAATGACGCAGTGAGCTTCGCAGCGACGACTGCGGCTGATCCGGCTCAACCACGATGACGTGACGGCGAAAGTGCCGCAAGCCGGCCAAGATGCCGAAGTTATGCGCCATCAACTTGGTATCCCGCCGCGGCGAGGTCGTGAGCAGAGCGTGCGCGTCGCCAAGTCCCGCGTGATTGCCGACCAAGAGCAGCGGTCCGTCTAATGGCACATGCTCGGCGCCCTGAATGTGAACGCCCGCTGCGCCCACCGTCAGCAGCCACTCGCTGGCGCCTTTCAAATCGCCATCGCGCTCGATCATGGCTTCCATCTTGATGCCGAGGCGCGTCAGCTCGAGGACGAATGGCAGGCAGAGCAGGTGGAGACCGGCGTTGATGAGCGGATTGCTGAAGCAAAAAGCTTCGACCACCGATGTTGACATTGACCGAAACAACCGCCAGTAACTGCTCATCAAGATACAGTAGGTCCTACGCCTAGGGTTGACTGCGCTTCAAAACACCTGAGACAGTGCGCCTGCGGAGTAGTCGATAATCCAAAGGTCACAACGGGCTTAGGCCGCACACAATTGCCTGCTCATCGTTGCAGAATTGTACCTTGTGGCGCAATATTAACGTACTTGTACATTGAATCTTATCCAACAAATGGAGTGTGGTCGTGGAAATCATCAAGTTGATCTTTGAAAACATTAAATACGCTATCCTGTTGGCAATCGTACTCTTGATCATCCACTTTCTAACCCCCGTCAGCGACTCGATTTCGAGCCTGCTTAACCGAGTGTCGCCACCGTCCACCGCAGAGATAGTATCGAGTCAAACCATTATCAACAGCATTACCGGCTTGGGGCAGTTGGTTACGGTGACCGTGGAAACTTCCAAAGTCGATATATATGTAGAGGTCAACAAAGGCCGACTTGAATACTATAGCGCTCATCACAGAAGCACCGGCGTCATTGAGGCAGGCATCGATTTCTCGGAAATCGACAGAGATAGCATACTCTATGATGCCTCGGGGGAATATTACACAGTCCTTTTGCCATCCCCTATCATTACCAGCTGTCGAATTGAGGACATCAAACAGTACGGATGGTCGGTTACCGTATTTCAGGCGCCGTGGGATTCGGTTCGGCGGCTGGCGCAGTACGATAGCCTTGTTCGATTTGCCGAGGACATGAAAGAAGAAGGTATTTTGGATGAGGCCAGAAGGGAAACAGAATCCAGGATGGGCGATTTCGTGAGCGCAATAACGAAGAAACCTGTCGACATCTTATTCAAGGAATCTCAGGAAGAGGCTGAGTTTCCCCCAAGCTGCAAACCCGAACCGCCAGACGGCTGGGAGAAAACTGAAGACGGCAGTTGGGTTGAATCATCATAAAGCTGAACGCTTGAGACCTACCCTCCACCCGTCATCAGCATGCCGAGATGCTCGATATCCACATCGACATTCTCCACCTCGCCTACGATCTGCCCCTCGTACATAACCGCGATCCGGTCAGACAGGGCGCGGATCTCATCGAGGTCTTCGCTGATGAGCAGAATCGCCGTGCCATTGTCTCGCTCTTGCAGCAGCCGCTGATGTATATACTCGGTCGCGCCGATATCGACGCCACGCGTGGGCTGCGCCGCGATCAGTACACCCGGATCCCGCGAAAGCTCTCGCGCCAGCACCAACTTCTGGATATTTCCGCCCGAAAGGCTCTTCACCAAGGTCTCGGTGCTCGGCGTCTTTATCTCGTAAGCTTTGATCGCCTGCCGGCATGCCTCGCGGATCTTGCGGAATAGCATGAATATCTTGCCCTGGGTGAATTTGGGATGCCCATGATCTTGCAGCACATAATTCTCGGCGACGCTGAAGTCTTTGATAACGCCATCCAGCATCCGCTCTTCCGGTATGTAAGACAAGCCCATCGCATTGATGGTTGATGGACGCGCATTCGTCAAATCGTTGCCATCCACCGTCACACTTCCCGCCGAAATCGTCCGCAAGCCGGCGATGCATTGCGCCAACTCTTGCTGGCCATTGCCTGAGACACCGGCGACGCCGACGATTTCGCCGCCCTTCAAGCGCAGCGACACCGCGTCCAATCCGACCGTGCCGCGATTGCTCATCGCGCTGATGCTATCGAGAATGAGACGGTCGTCGCGCGGGTCGGCGGCATTCTTGTCATACTCCAGCAGCACCGGCCGCCCGACCATCATCTCAGCCAGTTTCGGCCGCGTGGCTTCACTGGTGGGGATGGCATTGACCCGTCTTCCATCCCGCAGCACGGTGACGCGATGGCTGATTTCCAGCACCTCGTGCAATTTGTGCGAGATGAAGACCAAGGCATGGCCATCATCCGCCAATTGATTGAGGATACGGAACAAGCCATCCACTTCCTGCGGCGTCAGCACAGCAGTCGGCTCATCGAGGATTAACAACGCCGCGCCTTTATACAGCGCGCGCAGTATCTCGACCCGCTGCTGCTCGCCAACGGCAAGCTGCCATATCGGCAAGTCCGGGTCAACTTTAAGATTATAAATTTCAGATAATTCCAGTACGCGCTTGCTGACCACATCAAGATCGAGGCGCATGCCCCGCGATGACTTCATGCCCAGCGCGATATTCTCCGCCACCGTCAGCGAGGGCACCAACATAAAATGCTGATGGATCATGCCAATGCCGTGCTGGATGGCGTCCTGCGGATTCTTTATGCGGGCCTCGGCGCCGTTGATGAGGATCTGCCCCTCATCGGGGTCGTACAAGCCATAAAGCATCTTCATCAGCGTCGATTTGCCCGCGCCATTCTCGCCCAGCAGCGCGTGGATCTCGCCCGATTTCACATCGAAATCGATCCGGTCAGCCGCCAACACGCCGGGGAAGCGCTTGACGATCCCGATCATCTCAAGCTGATCTATGAGCCGGTGTCCAGTGGGGAGCAGGTTATCGGTCATGGTATAACTACACAAACTGTTCGATACGTTTCATTCGCTCGGCAACGACTCTCGCCACCGCCGAGCGAATTTGACACGGGGCGACCCCGTTGGATCACCCCCTGTAGACTCAATCTCGAAGGCAAGCCGGCCTAGCCGCCAAACTCCATGATCAAGCCACCGTTTGCCAGCGTCAATGTATAGGATTCGCCACCGAGTACGCCCATGCCGATATTGCCGATAATTTGGCTCAAAATGACGTCCCACTTGTAGATTTGGAAGCCGACGCCGGCGCCTTGGGCCAGCTCGGCCTGGCTGGCTTGGGTGCCGAACCAGCGCGCGCCGTTCTCGATGGCGATTGCGATGGGACCAACAACCATTTGCGCCGTACCGGTCAGGATATCCGCGCCGTTGGCGATATGTGTTTCGGCAGCTTCGGTCGCCAGCGGGACATCGCTGAAGGACTGAATATAGACCACGTTGACAGTGGCATCAGCGTTGGATGCAGCCACCCCTTCTACGAAGCCATCGACATACAGCTTGGCATCGCCGACTTCAATCGGACCGACAACGCCGATGGTGCCCGATTCGGTCATCAATCCGGCCACGACGCCGTTAACGAATCCGCCTTCTTCGGCTGCGGCCGTGTAGGCAAATACGTTGCCCATACCGAAGGTGTTCACGTCCGTGCCCCAAGCGAAAGAAACCTCGGGGAATTCCCCTGCCAGTTCTTCCACCACGGAACCGAATTGAGAGCCATGGGCAATCACCAGATCGTAGTCGCCGGAAGCCGCCCATTCGCGCAAGGCCACCGCAGCGTCATCAACTATGAATGTGCCGTCCTGGAAATCGAATTGGAAGGCGTCTTCACCCATTTCCGCTTGAATCGCCATCAGCCCGTCATGCATGCTCTGGCTGAAAGCGAGGTCGTTGGTCGCGCTCGGCGCAACCGCCGCAACACGAAATACATCGTCTTGCGCCAAACTTGGAATCACCCCGATGAACAGGGCAAAGATCAACGTAAGCAGTAGAGCTTTCTTCATGGTAATTCTCTCCTCTAAATCGATACTTTCACTAATGTCGGGTGGGATTACCCGATAACAAACCATTTCACTTGCAACCCACGTCGTAATCTAGATCACTCGCTGCTTGCCTCCTCCTCTTCATCGCCCTCGTTCATCATCTCAGGTATCGGCATTATCTCGCCAGAGACTATACCGGCAATCGTGTCTTCAGCTGCCGCCAACAAGTCGTCGCCGGCTTCGAAATCCTTGTCGAATTCCATCACCAAGCCTTCGTTTTCCAACGTCAGCGCGTAATACTCGCCACCCAGGACGCCTTCCTCGATATTGCTGATCATGTCCGACAATACTACATCCCATTTGTAGATCTGAAAGGCAACGCCAATATCTCCCGACAACTCATCCTGGCTGGCATCCGAACCGAACCATAGCACATCGTTTGCCAGCGCAGTCGCTATCGGACCGACCACCATCTGCGCCGTACCTGTGAGAATGTCGGCGCCGTTGGCAATATGCGTCTCGGCCGCTTCAGTCGCCAATGGCACATCGCTGAAGGAGCCGATGAACACAACATTAACCTCGATCTCGGCATCAACCGAGGCGACGCCGTTCACGAATCCATCTGCGTAGAGCTTCCCGTCACCCACCTCGATAGGTCCGACCAGGCCAATCACGCCGGACTCGGTCAGATGCGCGGCGAGTACGCCATTGTAGTACCCTCCCTGATCTGAGGCGGCGGCATAGCTGTAGACATTGTCCAAGCCAAATGTGTCTTGCTGCGTACCCCAAGCGAAGGACACCTCGGGAAACTCAATGGCAAGCTGCTCAACAATTGGACCATATTGCGATCCATGTCCGATCACCAAATCATACTCGCCTGACGCCGCCCAATCGCGCATGGCCACGGCGGCATCATCAACGATGTACGTGCTGTCCTGCACATCAAACTGGAAGGCCTCTTCGCCCATCGTCTCCCGAATGGCCACAAGCGCATCGTACATGCTTTGGCTAAAGGCGAGATCGTTGGTGGCGCTAGGCATCAACGCCGCCACACGAAATACATCGTCCTGCGCGAACGACAGGCCCGCGCTGCATATGAATCCCAACAGAACAACTAGAAACAAAATTCTTTTCATGATGCCAATCTTTCCACTCCTGCGATATTTTCCAACCTTACCCTATCCAAAGATGCCTCTGACCATGACACAAGCGCCTACTCCCCGCGCTCATAGGGTCTCGTCAATGCCGTCGGCTGCTCCTGCCGCTTGGATGCAAACACCAGCGCGATGATAGTGATGACATAAGGCGCCATCACGGCAAACTCAGAGGGAATATCAGCGCCGATGACTTTGATCTGCAACTGTAGCGCATTGACGAAGCTGAAGAGCAGCGCGCCGGCCGCCACCACCCAGGGGCGCCAACCACCAAAATATACCAGCGCCACCGCGATGAAACCCTGACCCGCCGTGAGATTTTGCTGAAACAGGTTAATAAGCGCGATCGAAAGCGATGCCCCAGCCAAGCCCGCCAGCATCCCGCCTATGGTGATCGTAGCATAACGAACGCGAGCCACATTGACACCCATCGCATCAGCCGCTTCCGGGTTCTGCCCGACAGCGCGGATCATGAGACCGAATGTCGTGCGATTGAGGATATAGGCCGAGATCGGCACCAAAGCAAACGCCACATACACCAGCAGATTGTGATGGAAGAAAATCTGGCCGATGATCGGAATATCAGTCAATATGGGAAAGGTGATGCGCGGGAAGCCACTTATCGATTTCGGCGTACCCACCCATTGCTGGAATAACAATTCGCTGAGACCCAGCCCGAATAGATAGACGCCGATGCCGCTTATGCCTTGTTTCGCCTTCAGTGTGACACTGACGACTGCCATCGCCAGACCCATTAAGCCGCCTACGATTAGCGCGACAATGACGCCCAGAATGAGACTCATCGGCTCGCTTACGACTTCGTTTTGCTGCGCCAGGAATACGGCGTAGAATCCAGTGAAAGCGCCCATCAGCATCATGCCGTCCACACCCAGATTTAGCACGCCGCTGCGTTGGGCGAAGGTCTCCCCCAGCGCCGCGAAAATATAGGGTGTCGCCAGGCGTATGGCCGAAGCGAAGACGCTGGCGGTGAAAATATCATCCAGCCCCATCAGCCCTCATCCTCCGCTGCTCCGCTATCCTCGCTCTCTTCCGCAACACTGACGCGCCGTTTGCCGCGCTGCAGTATGAAGATCTCACTGCTGACGACGAATACAACGACCAAGCCGTTCACCGCCGTAATCAACGACGCCGGCACACCCAGCTCCCGTTGCATCTTCTGCGCGCCCACCAGCAGACCGCCAAAAAAGGCCGCCGCCGGGATCGCCCCGATCGGGTTGAGCCCACCGAATAGCGCCGCCACAATGCCGTTGAAACCGGCCGAAGCCGTGAAGCCCGCGGGCGAGCCATCCGTCTGCAAGCGATACTGCAAGCCCAGCACTTGCACCACGCCCGCCAAACCGGCGAAGCCACCCGCCAGGAACATCGAAAACATCATCTGCCGCTTGACATTGATGCCGGCATAGCTCGAAGCGCGCTGATTCTCACCCACCGCCCGAATACGGTAACCGAGCGATGTGCGCCAGAGAAAGATATATATGATGACCGCTAGCACAATGGCGATGATCAAGCCCCAATGCAAGCGCGTTCGGGCGAAGAGATATGGATCGCCTACCGGCAGCCATAGACGAGGCAACTGCGCCGCCGACACTAACCGCGCGGTCTTGGGAATATTATTGAATCCCGCTTCCGCCGGATCCAGCAAAATGCCGTTGAGAAGGAAATTCATCATCTGCACGGCGATCTGATTCAACATGATCGTGCTCAGGATTTCGTTGACATCGAAGTAAGCTTTGAGGAAACCAGCCAAACCGCCATAAAGCGCGCCCATCAAGAAGCCGCCTATCAGCGAGCCGGTAATAATTATTAGGTCAAAGGCGCCCGGCGTCTTGGCAAATTCAGCCGGCACACGCATATCGCCCAATATCAGCGCCACCGTCGTGCCAGCCAGCGCGCCGGCGATCATCTGCCCCTCGCCGCCGATATTGATCATACCGCCACGGAAGGCGATCGTGATGCCGATGCCGACAAAGAGAATCGGCGTAGCTTTGACCAGAGTCTCCGCGGTGGCGTTCTCGCTGCCGACCGCGCCCTCCAGCATGGCCGAATACGCCGCAAGCGGGTCGGCATTCAGCGCGACCAGCAAGACCGATGCGACCAGCAGCGCCAGCAGCAACGCAATGATAACGGGCGAGAAATCAATCAGCCGATTGAGACGCGCCGCCCAAGCGCTTTGCGACATTCTGTTCACTGCATTGTTATCCCGACGATGTATTCAAATTGAGCCATGTAATACATTTTTGTCCCACCGCCTGTCATACAACGCACCTAGTATGCCGTGAATCAAGCGATTCTACAAATTATCGTCAAATCGGGAGTGGTGAATTTCAAAGACACAGGACATATTCCGGATTCTATAAGGGGGATTCACCACAGAGACACAGAGGGCACAGAGGTTTTTGGATGGCGAGGTTGAAGTTGTTATATCAACAGTATTCACCACTCGGGTCAAATCGACCGCGTTGTTCGCTATAATCTTTATAATGGACATTTATTGTTTCTCAATACCACTATGACAATATTCCCAAGCTATGCGCTGGGCGACTATAAATTTCGCGCCGGTAAACCCCGCCCATTCGGCGCCACCGTGGTGCCCGGTGGCATCAATTTCTCCGTCTCCTCTTGCAATGTCACTTCTTGCAGCCTCGTCCTCTTCAAGAGGGGCGCGGAATTGCCGCTGATTGAGATTCCCTTTCTCGAATCCTTCCGCACCGGCGATGTCTATGCCATGACCGTCCTCGGCTTGGACCCCGCCGGGATCGAATATGGTTTCCGCCTCGATGGACCCTTTGATCCGCCGGCCGGTCATCGTTTTGACGCCCAGCAAATTCTGCTCGATCCTTACGCCAAAGCCATCGGCGGGCTCGAGCAATGGGGCCGTTCTGCCACTAGAAACGGCATCTATCCCTATCGCGCGCGCCCTCATCTCGACGACTTCGAATGGGATGGCGACCAGCAACTGAATATCCCCCTGCAAGACTTGGTCATTTATGAAATGCACGCGCGCGGCTTCACAGCTCATCCCTCAGCCAGCGTCAAGGCGCCCGGCACGTATGCCGCCGTCATCGAGAAGATTCCCTACTTGCTTGAGCTCGGCGTCAACTGCATCGAGCTTATGCCCGTCTTCGAATTTGATGAGCTGGACAACGATAACGAAGACCCCGAAACTGGCGCGCCGCTGCAGAATTTCTGGGGCTATAATCCCATAGGTTTCTTCGCGCCCAAGGCAGCCTACGCCGTTTGTGACGAGCCGGCCCAAGAGCTGAAACAGCTGGTCAAAGCCTGTCATCAGCACGGCATAGAAGTCTGGCTGGATGTCGTACTCAATCACACGGCCGAGGGCAATGAAAACGGGCCTACCATCTCTTACCGTGGCATCGATAACAATATCTACTATCTGCTAAAGCCGGACGGCAGTTATTACAACTTCTGCGGCACCGGCAACACCTTCAACTGCAATCACCCTATCGTACGCGTCGTCCTGCTCGATTGCCTGCGCTACTGGGTCAGCGAGTTTCACATTGACGGCTTTCGCTTCGACCTCGCCTCGAGCATGGGACGAGACCCGGAGGGCAATCCCCTCTCCAACCCGCCACTGCTTGAAGTGCTGGCTTATGATCCCATCCTGGCGCGTACCAAATTGATCGCTGAAGCCTGGGATGCCGGTGGCTTGTATCAGGTGGGCAGCTTCCCGGCCTATGGTCGCTGGGCGGAATGGAACGGCCGCTACCGCGATGACCTGCGCCGTTTCATCAAAGGCGATCCAGGCCTGGTCGGCGCCATGGCGGCGCGAATACAAGGCTCGCCCGATATTTACGCCGAACGCGGACCCCACGCCTCAGTCAATTTCATCACCGCCCACGATGGCTTCACCCTGCGCGACCTGGTCTCCTACAACGAAAAACATAACCTGGCCAATGGCGAGGACAACCGCGATGGCAGCGACGACAACCTGAGCTGGAACTGCGGCGTCGAAGGCGCTACGGATGATCCCGCTGTCAACAGCCTGCGCGAGCGACAAATAAAAAACTTCCTTAGCCTCTTGCTGGTCAGCCAGGGTGTGCCCATGCTGCTGATGGGCGATGAAACCGGGCAGAGCAAAGGCGGCAACAACAACAGCTACTGCCACGACAGCTGCATTAACTACTTCGATTGGGACCGCCTGAGTTCGGAGAAGACGCTCTTCGATTTCGTCCGCCACCTCATTCAGTTGCGTCAGGCGCATACCGTACTCCGCCGGCGAGATTACCTGCAGTATCAAGCGGAACCGGCCGGCAACGGCGGCCTGACCTGCAACAGCGTCTCCTATCACGGTCGCCAGCCCTGGGCGCCAGATTGGTCACATGAAAGTCGTCAACTGGCTGTCCTCTTCTGCGGCGCCTCGTCGCGCAACGGCGATGCCCCCGGCGAACTCATCTACGTGATCATGAACGCGCACTGGGAAAGCGCCTGCTTTGAATTGCCCAGGCTGCCCAGAAATCTCGCCTGGTACACGGCCGTTAATACCAGCGCCTCGCCGCCAAAGGATTGCTATCCGCCCGGGCTGGAAATCGTCCTGAAAGATCAGAACGAGATGGACATCGGCGAGCGCTCCGTCGTCATTCTGCTCGCCCGCTAATTCAGCCGCCCGCCACCCCGCCAATGATGTAAACTGACTGAAAATAGATCTTGGCGAAAGGCGCAAGACAGCCAGCCTTCGCGCAAGAGTTCTGCGTCCTCGGTGTACTCTGTATCCTCGGTGATCTCGGTGGTAACCAAATGACTACGATGTTTCTCGATACGCTCGCGCAGCACTGCCGCAATCAGCCCGACAAACTCGCCCTACAATTCATTGGCGGCCCGCCCGTCACTTACGGGGGCTTGCAGCTAGCGGTCAATCGCACTGCCGATTACCTGCTCTCGCTGGGCATAGAAAGGGGCGACCGCGTCGCTGTACAACTGCCCAAGCGCCTGCCATTTGTCTACTTTCATCTGGCAGCTATGCAAATCGGCGCGATCTTCCTGCCTCTTAATCCCGCCTATCCGACGACCGAGCTGCGTTACTTCCTGGCGGATTCCGCGGCGCGGCTGCTCATCGCCGATGCCAAAGACCAATCCAAGCTTGATCCCATCACTGACCCCTTGCCCGACCATCAGAAGACGACTTACATCTACCAACCGCAAAACAGCGGCGCAAACTGGCTTGAGGACAAGTCGGCAAACCGCAGCTATCCCTTGCCAAGAGACCCCGACCAGACTGCCATGATGCTTTACACCAGCGGAACGACCAGCCGCCCCAAAGGCGCGGAGATCACGCATGGCAATCTGACCGCCAATATCAGCGCATTGCATCAGGCTTGGGGCTGGCGCGCGGACGATGTGCTGCTGCACGTCCTGCCCATATTTCATGTGCACGGTCTGGTGGTCGCCCTGCATGGCGCGCTGCATGCCGGCGCCACTGCTATCATGCGCCCGTCATTTAACGCCGCGCAAGTCCTCAAGCAGCTGCGTTCCGGGCGCTTCTCGGTCTTCATGGGCGTACCGACCATGCACCGCCGCCTGTATAAGCAGGCGCAGAGTCAACGTATCGACCTCAGCCACATGCGTTTGGTGACTTCCGGCTCCGACCGTTTGCCTGACGACCTATTCTTCGGCTATCAAGACACCTTCAACATCACCCTGCTCGAGCGCTATGGCATGACCGAGACCGGCATGAACCTGTCCAATCCCCTGCACGGCGAGCGGCGCGTTGGCTCGGTGGGCCTGCCGCTGCCCGGCGTGTCGGCGCGCATCGTCGACCCCGAGACTGAGTCGCCCCTGCCCGATGGCGAGGTCGGCGAAGTGCAGATCAAAGGCGCGCACGTATTTAAGGGCTATTGGCGGCAGCCCGAAAAAACAGCCGGGGCCTTCGCGCCCGATGGTTGGCTGCGCACCGGCGATATGGGCCTGCGCGAGCCGGACGGCTACTTCACACTCAAAGGCCGCGCCAAAGACTTAGTCATCACCGGCGGCATGAATGTCTACCCGCCTGAAGTCGAGCTGGTGCTGATGGAGCATCCGGCGGTAGCGGCTTGCGCGGTCATCGGCTGCCCGGATGAAGAATGGGGCGAGCAAGTCGTCGCCGTCATCATCCCGCGTGAGGGCGCGACGGTCGACGAGGACGCGGTTTGCGCCTTCTGCCGCGAACATCTGGCGAGCTACAAGGTACCGCGGCGCGTAGTGAGTGTTGATGCGTTTCCGGCCAATGCGCTGGGCAAGATTCAGAAGGCGAAGCTGCGGGAGGATCTGTGTGGCTAGCTTGCAGCACGGATCCGACGCACTTTCCGCAGTTTTGAGTCAGCCGGCGCATACGGTATAATTGCCGAATCAATATAGACGCAGGAAGGTTACGAAATTACATGGCAGTCCAAGAGCAAATCATCTCCTCCGAGCGCTTTCTCAGCCTGGTCGATGAGCCAGAATACCAAGACCGCGTCCTCGAACTCGTGGAAGGAGCACTCGTCGAGATGTCGAAGCCAACCAGACAGCACGGTGTCATCACGATGCGGCTGGCTGCCAAAATAGCCAACCATGTCGACGAACATGATCTTGGTGAGGTATCAGCCGCCGAAACAGGTTTTGTTCTGCAACGCAACCCCTACGGGCGCGACACCGTTCGCGGATTGGACATCGCATTTGTCAGCAAGTCAAAGGAGTTGGGTCCGCTGGAAAACGCTTGGTATGAGGTGGCTCCCGATCTGGCGGTCGAGGTGATTTCGCCGAGCAACAAGGCGGGCGACATCCATATGAAGGTCTTGCAGCTGCTGAATGCGGGCACACGACTCATCTGGCTGATCCATCCCGAAAGCTGTACAGTTGAGGCGCACACCACAGACGGCGCAACTATTTTCCGCGAAGATGATACGCTTTCCGGTTGTGATGTCCTGCCGGGGTTTGAAGTTCGCGTCGGTGATATATTTCCGAGTTGACAACCCTCGCTTTATGACGGGTGCATGATCCGGACAGCGACAATGCGCGAGAAATTGTGCGGCTAATCGGCAAAAGTTGTATTTCCCGAAATTTAGCCACATTTTGGGGTTTTTGTCGGCGGAAAATGACAGTCAAAGTGACATCTATATGACAGCAAAGTGGCGTAATAACGAAAGAGAAATGCCATCAGCAAACGAAGCCAAACCTTCGCGTTTGCGCTATGTAACTTGTAAAGCAGCCGGCGCCTTTGACAACGTAACAAAAATCAGACGCCATTGGGCGACTATTTGGTCACACATTTTGGAATTGCGCCGGAGACAAAAACGGGCGACTCAGTGAGTCGCCCCTACATTTTCGCTAGTATGTCTATTGTTGCCTAGCGCTTGCCGTTCGTGCCGTTGGAACGCTTGGCGCCATTGCCGCGATTTGATTGTGTGCGGCGCACCGGACGTTTGCGCGGCAGACGCATGGGCAGCTTGTGGCGGCGGACGCCATCGAATTGATAGAGCGCGTTGGCGACAGCGCCGGCAGTCGGCACGAGGCCGATTTCGCCGACACCCTTGGCGCCGTATGGTCCATAGGGATCGGGCACTTCCACGCCGATGACTTCCATCTCCGGCATGTCCTTGGCTCGCAAGATGCCGCATTTGCGCAGCATGGTGCTCTTGGGATGACCGCCTTCCATGGGCATGTCTTCGCTGATGGCGTAACCCAAGCCCATGTGGATCGAGCCTTCGAGCTGGCCCTCGAAGAGCGTGGGGTTGAAGATTTTGCCGGCATCGTGCGCGGCGATGATCTTATCCACTTGGCCGTCTTCGTCGAGGATGACGACCTGCGTGGCATAACTGTAAGAGTAGTGGGTGTAGATTTTCTCGACCATGGCGCCGGGTTTGGTAGTCCAGTCGACCGTGAAGTCGCCTTCGTATTGCCGGCCGACGAGTTCTTCCAGCTTGTGATATTCCAGGTCGGCTTTGAAGCGCTTGCAGGCATCAATGATGGCGTTGCCGATGAGCGATGTGGCGCGCGAGGCGGTCGTCATGCCGGTGAGCATTTCCGAGCGGGTCTCGACGCGAACTTCAACCATGGAGGGCGGCACACCCGTTTCTGTGACGAGCGTTTGCACCGCCATCGTATGCACACCCTGCCCCATTTCGGTCCAGCCGTGATCGATGATGACCTTGACACCCCCCTCTAAATCTCCCCCCATAGCAATGGAGGGAGACTTAACCGCAGTCTTGCTCCCCTCTCCAATGCTTTGGGGAGGGGCCGGGGGAGGGGTAGAAACAACCGAAATGGTGACCTTGGAGGAATCGGGCATGCCGTTGCCGATGCCGGTGTTCTTGATGCCGCAGGCGATGCCGGCGAATTGGGCTTTGCTGAACTCGTCCTTGACTGCTTCGAGCGTGGCTTTGGCGCCGGCGCCCGCTTCGATGACTTGGCCGGTGGCGGTCATATCGCCATCATCTAGCGCATTCTGGTAGCGGAATTGCCAGCGGTCGAAGCCGCCTTGTTCGCAGAGATCGTCGATGCAGCTTTCCAGGGCGAAGGCGGTCTGATTGACGCCGAAGCCGCGCATAGCGCCGCAGGGCAGGTTGTTGGTATAGACAGCCGTGCTGACGATATCAGTGACGGGGAAATTGTAAGCGCCGGTGGCGTGGCCGGCCGAACGCTCGAGCACCTTCATGCCGACCGAGGCGTAAGCACCGGTATCGCCAACGAAGCGCCCCTTGCAGAATGTCAGCATGCCGTTTTCATCACAGCCGATGGTGTATTCCATCCAAATCGGATGGCGCTTGGGGTGCATGACGATAGATTCGTCGCGGGTCAGGCGGACCTTGACGGGCTCGCCCATCAAGTAGGCGGCCAGCGCGGCATGTCCCTGCACGGAGAGGTCTTCCTTGCCGCCGAATGCGCCGCCGTTGGGCACGAGCACCACCTGCACATCCTCTTGCGGCAAGCCGAGCAGCTTGGCGACTTGGACGCGATCTTCAAAGATGCCTTGGCCTTGCGACAGGACTTCGACACCGGCGCCCTTGGGATAGGCGACGCAGGCTTCCGGCTCCATGAAGCCATGCTCGATCATCTGTGTTTCGTATACGCCCTGTGTTGTATAAGTTGCGTCCGCCACGGCGTTTTCGAGGTCGCCGCGGTTGGTGATGGACTGGGAAAGCACATTGCCGCCTTCGTGGATCGAGGGGCTCTCCGCCAAAAGCGCCGCGTGCATATCGGTGACCGGCTCGAGGACTTCGTAGTCGATGTCGATCAAGGCGGTGGCTTCACGGGCGATTTCGTCAGTCTCAGCAACCACGACTGCCAGAACATCGCCAACATAGCGCGTGGTTTCGCCAACTGCGATCATCAGGGGCCAATCCTGCTTTATCAAGCCGATTCGCCGGTCGCCGGGGACATCGCCAGCGGTGAAAATGCGCAGGACGCCGGGATTCGCCTCCGCAGCGCTGAGATCCATCGACTTGATGACCGCGCGGGGATGGTCGCTGAATTTGAGCGCGCCGACTCTCAAGCCTTCCATGCGGATGTCGTCCACATAACGATGCTGGCCCAGCACAAGATCTTGCGCGTGATATTTGGGCAAGCGTGTGCCGATGCTGCCATCGACTTCAGGCATATCGACTTCTTCTTCGTTGCGGATGGCTTCGGCGGCCGTGTCTATGGCGTTGACGATTTTCTTGTAGCCGGTGCAGCGGCAGAGGTGGGGTGTGAGACATTTCTCGATATCGGCGCGCGAAGGTTCGGGATTATGGTTGATCAGGTTGTTGGCTTGCATGACGATGCCGGGGATGCAAAAGCCGCACTGTACGCCGCCCTCTTTGACGAAGGCGTTGGCGAAGACATTCTGGCGATATTCGCCCAGCCCCTCGGTGGTGGTGACGGATGCGCCCTCGACCTTGCTCAACTTGGTGACGCAGGAGAGCATGGCTTTGTCATCGACCTGCACGACGCAGCAGCCGCAAGCCGCTTGGGGGGCGCAACCATCTTTGGGCGAGATGATGCCCAAATCGTCACGCAAGAAGTTCATCAGGGGACGATCGGGGTCGCCTTCATAGTGAACGGAACGTCCGTTGAGGTTGAACTGAATCATGGTAAGTGCCTCCTATCAATCTTCGCATCAGCCTGCGAGGCACTTTTCGAGTAGGTTAACCTACGCGCCGTGAGACACGACCTGAGACTGTTAGCTCGTATTATGTCGGATTTTGCAGGATTTTTCAAATGCTTGCGATTTATTCTAACCACAGAGGACACAGAGGACAGTTATAAAGAAGGAATCATTTATTGACGCGAAAAGATCCTTTGAATGAGACTCTTTCCACGCGGTGACCTCTTTTTCTCCAAGTAATGAAATATCGTTCTCATCGCATTGATGGCAAGAGTGGCGTCAGGTATGTCCAAGAGCTCGTCATTCGGATGTGCCGGGGTTGCACTATTTCGGATTTCATTCAACGAGTGAATGGCGGTCGCAAAGCCTTTACAGATGTTGTCGATCTTATCCTGGTGTGATCCACTTCCTTGGAATGCAGAATGACTGCTCTGCAGTAGCTTGAAGAGCTTCGGCAAGGAGGGATTATTCCCGTATGCAATGGACTCTTCATCACACATTTGCTTGAGATACCCGTGTATAGCAGTATGAGTTCTATCCACTGCGCTTGTCGCTCTACCTCTGCTAATGTGGTGTTCAGCATCCTCAAGGGCCTGTTGAATCACCTGCGATGGGGACTTTGGTGAAACACTGTCTACGAACGTCGTGTCGGACTCAAGTCGTTCAATAATCGATGTAATCATCGTGAACATTTTTACCCTGCGCTCTTGGGAAGTATACATATCCCCAGGTGGAATTCTTCCACTAACCGCACGTAGAATCTTTGCTTGATTCTGAGGGGGTTGAGAGACCAGAACTTCAACAAATCTTTCTATTTTGGTTCGCGAATCGGGTGAGGTCGGCAGTATATCTAACTTGCAATCCACCAGATAGAATTCTCTAAGCTTGTGTTGATTGCTCAACTCTCCAAGGTAACTGAAAACATCGTCACCCATATAGTGAGAAACGACAAATTCAACGTCTTTGGGTAGCAACTCTGCCATCTTCTACATTCCATGTTTGTCCATATTACATGCTATGATAGCATTCATACTGCGGAAATCCCGCTGCAAGTTTGTTGCGATTTACTTTCAAATACTATTGTTGCAGCTAAAATGGGATGCTACAATTACATACTATAGTTAGCGTTGGACTTGTTATGACGTTACTCAATTCGCCAACCCAAGAAATTACTTTGTTTTGTGGCGACGCGCTTTCCTTTTATGAAAATTGGGATTCTCCGGTTGTTATTATTTCCGACGGTCCGTATGGTGTAGGCGGCTATCCGGGGGATCCTCATAGTCATATTCACTTGGCGGATTGGTATGAACCACATATAGCTGCCTGGAGCGATAAGGCAACTCCGGAGACCACGCTTTGGTTTTGGAATACGGAAGTCGGCTGGGCTACTGTGCACCCTATTCTTGAGCGACATGGGTGGGAATATCGCGAATGCAATATATGGAACAAAGGAATGGCGCATGTTGCAGGCAATTCAAATACCAAGGTCATTCGCAAGTTTCCGGTCGTGACTGAGGTATGCGTACACTACGTTAAGAAGCCTACATTCAATGTTGCCGAAAAAGAAATGTCAATGAAGGAGTGGTTAAGACATGAATGGCTGAGAACCGGTATTCCTTTCTCCAAGACTAACGAGGCTTGTGGTGTAAAAAGTGCCGCGACAAGAAAATACTTCACGAAGGACCACTTGTGGTACTTCCCGCCAGCTGAAGCATTTGAAAAGTTGGCACAATATGCTAACCAAAATGGTAGAAATTCCGGGAAGCCCTACTTTTCCGTTGACGGCAAGAATCCGTTGACAAGAAAACAATGGGAAAGGATGAGAGCTAAGTTTACTTGCCCCTTGGGAATCACCAATGTTTGGGCCGTCCCCCCTGTACATGGACAAGAAAGACTAAAGAACGGTAGCAAAGCACTGCATCTGAATCAGAAGCCGTTGGAGCTGATGGAGCTAATCATATCAGTGTCATCAGATGAAGGTGATCTCATTTGGGAACCTTTTGGTGGCCTTTTTACTGGTGCGCTGGCTTCTCGTAACCTCAAGCGGTCATGTGTGGCCGCCGAAATAAATGCGGAAGTCTTTTCCAGCGGTGTACATAGACTTTCGCAGCGGAAGTTAATCTAGAATTGCTCGAAGCGCTTCCTCAGTCTTAAAGAATCCGCGTTTTCTCCACTCTTCCAGTGTATAGCCGAAAAACTCCGTCGAAAGCGTATGCGACTTGAATTCTTCCAGTCCACTGTGCTCAATCCTATCCATTTTGGCAAAGTTTGTGTCGAGTCGATAAGTGTACCTGTTTCTGAGTTCATGCAAGCGAAGTTGATATGGCGGTGATGCATCAAATATCAAACCGTCATCTCCCCAAGTTTGAACTTCTCGTTCGGCTTCAAGTAATTCTTGGTTTGTTCCTTGAAAAACATATCCGTTTGTGTTCGTTTGTTGAAGATTCGCGGTTCTCGCACTGGTATCTTCTGGTTCAAAAACCAAGTAATGTGGTGGTCTGTGATAATGATGGTCTCTTGCTTGCGCGAGGCTTTTTGCCGTATCTCGCCAGATTCCGATTATCTTCGGTTTGCCATAAATCAGGAATTCAGGTATCCAGGCGATCATAACGACGTCAGTTTGGTTTGCGGCAAAATGTGTGACGCTATCTCGAAAACGAGCCGTAATCTCTGTAGCAAGTGGAAACCAAGTCTTGATCTCGAAACCCGGTGCCGGAATCAAATCACTATTGAACAAAACGTCTGGAAATCCGGGGTCTTGCCTTACCCAATAACCAGAAACTTCCCAAGATTGTGAATTCAAAATTTTGGTCACATTATACTCAATCATGTTGCCGACAAGTGGAGACAGCTTGGATACGACCTTTGCTAAATGAGTTGCATAAACAACGTCTGGCGGCTTAGTTATCTCGAGTATATCCAGAGTTTCTCCAACCAGATGTTCAATTGCTGCTGTAGCGGCATCCAGTACTCGCCTACGTGTCGTATCGTTTGAAAAGCTCACCGATCTCCATCTCAAGTGCCGTAGCTATTCGTTCAATATTTACAATTGTGATGTTCTTCTCTGCTCTTTCGATCATGCCAATATATGTCCGATGTAGACCAGCGCGAACTGCCAGTTCCTCTTGAGAAAGCCCTTTCCGAAGGCGCTCTTGTCGAACCCGTTTACCGAACAAGGTCTTGATGTTGTCAGTCATAAACACCTCTAACTCAACTAAATGGTAATAACGCGAATACTATAGTTCTACATACTACGGTTAGCGTTTGCGGCTTTTGAACTTGGGTCGAATTTATTGCGGCGCTGCTTTCGGTTAGACGAATGCGCTAGAATACGATTCGGAATCCAAAAGGCGAACAGGTCAATATATGACACTCGTAGAAACGGTCAGAGAGCGATTTCTCCAGGAATTCGGCGAAGCTCCCGCTTTCATCGTGCGCGCGCCGGGGCGGGTCAACCTGATCGGTGAGCACACCGATTACAACGATGGCTTTGTCTTTCCGCTGGCGATCGACCGCGCCGCATGGATCGCGCTGCGTCCACGCGCTGACAAAACGGTCGTCGCCATCTCCATCGATATGAAGGAGCGGCGCGAGTTCGCGCTGGATGACTTGCCGCGTCCTGGCAAAACTCGCTGGATCGACTATCTCATCGGCGTGGCTTGGGCGCTGCAGGAGCGGGGCTTTCGGCTATGTGGCTGGGAGGGCGTGGTCAGCGGGGACGTGCCGATCGGCTCGGGCTTGTCCTCATCAGCGGCGTTGGAGCTGGCCACGGCGCGGGCGTTCTTCTGCGTCTCTGAGTTTGAGTGGGACGCGGCGGAGATGGCTTCGGCTTGTCAGGCGGCCGAGAACGAGTGGCTGGGCGTCAATTGCGGCATCATGGACCAGATGATCTCGGCGGCGGGCATCGAAGACCGGGCGCTGCTGATTGACTGCAGCAGCCTGCAATCCACAGCGGCGCCATTACCGGAAGGTACGTCGGTCGTCATCCTCGACACGGGCACGCGGCGAGGCTTGGTGGATTCCAAGTACAACGAGCGGCGGGCTCAATGCGAGGCGGCGGCGCGACATTTTGGTCTAGCGGCGCTGCGCGATATCGACCTGGCGACATTTGAACGGCGGGCGCATGAGCTGGATCCGTTGATACGGCAGCGGGCGCGGCATGTCATCAGCGAAAACGAGCGGACGCTGCGGGCGCGTGAAGCCATGAACGCCGGCGATGCGGCGATGCTTGGCCGACTGATGATCGAGAGCCATGTGAGTTTGCGCGATGACTTCGAGGTATCAAGCGCGGCGCTTGATGCCATCGTCAATTGCGCCAATGCCGAAGACAGCTGTTACGGGGCGCGCATGACGGGCGCGGGATTCGGCGGCTGCGCGGTGGCGCTGGCGCAGGCAACAGAGGCGGAGGCCTTTGCCAAGCGTGTGGATGCCTGTTACCGGGCGGCGACTGGCAATGAACCGGCACTCTACATCACGCGCGCGAGCCGTGGCGCGGAGACAGTTTACCCGCGCGACTAGGTTCTGTTGACATTCTATCGTAACCATATCAGCGTACCGACAAGGTACAGAAATCCGAGATAAGATGTATCGAGTTTCTCAAATCGGGAAAAGACGCGGCGGAAATGTTTGATCTTATTGATGAAACATTCCACCAGATGCCGCTCGCGATAGAGCCATCTATCATATTCTCGCTGCTCTTTGGCGCTCGGATGCGGGGGAATTACCGCTTCTATGCCTCTTTCAAGCAAGCTGTCCACAAAATCTTGGGACGCATAGCCTCGATCCGCGATAACCCGCTGAAAGGCAAAGCCTTCCACCAACTCCTCAGCCTGATTGATGTCGTGAGCCTGCCCAGGACTCAAGCGGAAACGCAAGGGATTGCCCAAACCATCAACCGTGATATGAATCTTGCTACTAAAACCCCCGCGACTGCGACCCACGGCTTGCTTTTCACTTTTTTTCGGCGCCAGCGGCACAGGGATGTGCCCGAACAATCGTACTGTCGATTATCCCGTTTTCCATATCCGCGTCATCGGCAAGAGCTTCCATCATCCGTTGCCAAACATCATTTTCGCACCAGCGAGCAAAGCGTTTGTAAACTGAATTCCATTTGCCGTATTCGCTTGGAAGCAAACGCCACTGTGCGCCGCTGCGACTTACCCATATCACTGCTTCAACAAATTGGCGGCATTTCGCCTCATTGCCCAGATAAACCTTTGGCTCTTGCGACAGAAAATCCCGAAGCTTCGCCCACTGTTCGTCAGTTAGTCTTATGGTATCCATAAGACTATTTTACCCATTTATGAAAATGCTAATGTCAAAATATCAACAGAACCTAGCCTTTCACTGCGCCGGCGGTGAGACCAGCGACTATCCGATTTTTGAATATCAGCACGAGAATGACCAACGGGATCGTGACGACTATCGCCGTAATATCTACATTTTCTGTGGCAAGCAAAGTATAGTTGAGCTTACGAATTTCAGACTGACGATTAGATTTGATGTTCATTCCTCGTCCCAAGCAAGCGGAAGTACTGGCCTATCGGCGCGGCTACATGGGCGTGGCGGCCGTGCCTGGCAGCGGCAAGACGGCGACTCTGTCGTTTCTGGCGGCGCAACTGCTGACCGAGACTGAGCTGATCGACGGTCAGGAAATCCTGATCGTCACGCTGGTTAATTCAGCGGTGTCCAACTTCGCCCGGCAGGTCAATGAATATGTCAAGCATGATGGCTTGCTGCCGGGCTACGGCTATCGCGTAAGTACGCTGCATGGCTTGGCTAATGACATCGTGCGGCAGAAACCGGCCGCCGCCGGGCTGGATGATCAATTTATCATCGTTGATGAACGCGCGAGCAATGAAATCCTGGCGGGCGCCGTCGATGCCTGGGTCCGGCGTTATCCCGATGCGCCCGATGCCTACCTGGGACCGGATTTCATCGAGAAGGGGCACTATCGCACGCAGAAATGGAGCGAAATCCTGACGGACACGGCGCGCAATATCATCCGGCAAGCCAAGGACGATCTGCTCAGCCCGCAAGATCTGTTTGACAAGTTGGGGCGTTACCAGGGCGACTTGCTGCTGGCGGAGATCTGCGCCGAGATTTATCAGGATTACGACAAGGCGCTGGCTTATCGCGGGGCGGTGGATTTCCAGGATCTGATCTGCCTGGCGCTGCAAGTGCTGCGCAATGAGCCGGATTATCTGGCTGGGCTGCGGCGCAAGTGGGTCGTGATACTGGAAGACGAGGCGCAGGACAGCTCGAAGCTGCAAGAAGACATATTGCGCCTGCTGGCCGGCGATAGCGGCAATTGGGTGCGGGTTGGCGACCCGAATCAAGCGATCTTCGAAACTTTCACAACGGCAAATCCCAAATATTTGCGAGAATTCATCAGCGCTAGCGGCGTTGTGGGACGTGAATTGCCCAATTCCGGGCGCAGCACACGAAGCATTCAGAAGCTGGCCAATCACTTGATCGAGTGGTCGCTGGAGCATCCGCATGGGGCTATTCGCGAGCGGACACCGCTGACGGCGCCATTTATCTTGCCCACGCCTCCCGGCGACCCGCAGCCGAACCCGCTTGACGATCCCGCGGCGGTGGTGCTGCACGGCGAGAATTACAGCGCGACCAAAGAAGCAATGCTGGTGACGGAATCCTGCAAGCGCTGGCTGGAGGAGAATAGCGACAAGACAGCGGCCATATTGGTGGCGCGCAATGGACGGGGCTCGGAGATCGTCAAGTTCCTGCGGCAGAAGGGCGTGCCCTACGTGGAGAACCTCAACAGCAGCTCGACAACACGGGCGGTAGTGGGGACTATGGCGCGGGCGCTCGGCTATCTGGCCGACCCCAAGCAGCCGGCCAAGCTGGCGGAGGTCTATCGCGTTTGGCGGCGCGACGAGCGCGATGACCCGGCTGCAGCCGCTGAGATCAAAGCTGTGGCTGAGGGACTGAAGCGCATCAAACAGGTCGAGGACCTGGTGGCGCCGCGCCTGACCGACTGGCTGGACGAGGAACTTCCCTCCGACGAACATATTGCGCTGCGGCGACAAATCGTGGCCTTCCGCGAGCTTGTGGGCAGTTGGCTGCGGGCGGCCGAGATGCCGATCGATCAATTGGCGTTGACGATCACGGGCGAGCTCTTTCGCGATGTGAGCGATATCGCCACGGCGCACATGGTGGCGCTCTATCTGGCGCGGCTGGGCGATGCGCATCCACTCATGCGCCTGCCGGAATACGCCGCCGAGCTATATGACATCGCCAGCAACAGACGCCGTTTCAGCGGCTTGGGCGATGATGAAGGGCAATTCGACCCCGATGCGCACAAGGGCAAGGTGACGGTGACGACGCTGCACAAGGCGAAAGGCTTGGAGTGGGACCGGGTTTATCTGATATCGATCAACAACTACGATTTCCCCTCGGCAGAAGCGAACGACGATTTCATCGGTGAGAAGTGGTTCATCCGCGATGATCTCAACTTGACGGCCGAGGCGCTGGCGCAACTGGCGTCGCTGCGGGACGGGAAGGCGTATCAGGAAGGTTTCGCCAGCTTGACGGCGCGGATTGATTATGCCGCCGAACGACTGCGACTGCTCTACGTGGGTATCACACGGGCGCGCCAGGCATTGACGATCACCTGGAATAGCGGGCGCGGCACTGCAACCGAGGCCACGCCGCTGCTGGCATTGCGCAGCTTTTGGGAAGCCGAGCGAGAGAAAGAATCGCAATATGCCGCTGGGCGCTGACTTCGCTTTCACGCAGGGCAGCTTGCAGGATTACGCCGACTGCGCGCGCCGATTCGAATTGCGTTACATCAATCGGCTGCGTTATCCGGCGCTGGAAGTGCGGCAAGCGCTGGAATACGAAATGCGGCTGCGGCGAGGCAACCGATTCCATAAGCTGGTGCAGCAGCATCTGCTGGGTGTGCCGGCTGATCTGCTGGCGGCGTCGCTGGCCGACGATGCCGACCTGGCGCAGTGGTGGGAAAATTATCTCGAGCGCGGATTGGCCGGTCTGCCACCGGAGCGACACGCTGAGATCACGCTGCAGGCGGCTTTGGGCGGGCAGCGGCTGGTGGCCAAATATGACCTGTTAGCGCTGGATGCGGGCGGCGCGGGCGTCATCGTGGATTGGAAGACGGGCGAGCGCATTCCCTCACAGCAGCACCTGCGGGGACGGATGCAGACGGTGGTTTATCGCTATGTGCTGGCGCAAGCGGGCGCGCATCTGTATGGCGAGCCGATCCCGCCGGAGCGGATCCGCATGGATTATGTCTATGTGGCGCAGAGCGGGCAGCGAGTGAGCTTCGACTATTCATCGGCGCAGATGGCGGAGGACGAAGCGCGGCTGCTGGAGATAATTCGCGCGATTGGCGAAGCGGACGAGTTCCCGCTGACGGAGAATGAGCGGCGCTGCGGCTTCTGCACGTATCGCGCCTTCTGTGGCCGCGGCGAGGCCGGGGATCTGCTGGAGTTCGTCGAAGATGAATATGTCGAAGAAGAAGAGGGCATTGAGTTGGATTTTGATCAGATAGCTGAAATTGAGTTTTGAGTATGACGGATGACGCTAGAAGCGACTTCCAAGAACTCATAAGTGATGAAAACATGCATCTTGCATGGAAACGCTTGACGCACTCTATGCGCCGGGAGGTGAAAGACTGGCGAGGGCTGCAGGCGTACGCTCCACAGATCGACACACATATTCAGATTATTCAACAAGCGCTACTGTCAGGATATGAGCCATCAATCTCATATCCATTTTATAAGACTAAACAAGATAGGTCGTTGCGCACGTTTTCGTTTCTTACAATGGATGACCGCTTTGTGTACCAAGCGCTCTGTAACGTGCTCATTGCGAATTCCTACGATGAACTGATGAAGCTCGCCGCCGACGGAAGGATTTATGCAAACATACCTACTCCACTCGAAGACCGAAGTCCCTATGTGTTCGAACGCGTGTTTGGCAATCGATTTTCTACCTCACATGGACAGTACGAAAAGTTCAGAGGTCAAGTTTTACGGTCAAGGAGAGAATTCCTTGTACAGCAAGAGACCCCTTGGCTGGTCCGGACGGACGTCAGATCCTATTTTCCATCTCTGGATCATAGCCGCCTACGCGACTTGCTCACTTGTAGGAATTGGCTTTCCGATGAAGGAACTAGAGATGTCTTGATGGATTGTCTGAAGAAATGGGAGGTGAAGCAAGATAACGGCACTCAACAAGGATTAGGTATTCCAATCGGATACGAGAGTTCTGACCACATTGGCAATGTTTTCTTGATACCGCTAGACGAAGCGCTGGAGGGCTTCAAGGTTCATCGCTATGTGGACGATATCTACATATACGTTGAAAACTTTGAACGCGCAAAGCAGGCAATACACATCGTTGATACGATCCTAAAGGATCTTTCGCTGCAAAGAAACACACTAAAGACGGAGTTCTTGAATTTGCAGAACCTGTCTGAGAAAGAACTCCAGGAAAGGCTTACAGAATCCTTGTCGCAGCTCGCAACCGAAAAGTCAACTGAGAAGTCCAAAGCGGAACGACAAAGAGATTTGCTTTCGCTGTTGCACTCTGAGTTTGGAGAGGGCTTTGAGAAGCTAGAATTGAGAGGAAAGATAGCGAGCATAAGTAAAGTTGCTTTTGTAATATATCGACTACGCTGGGCAGACGAAACAGTTAGACACATTGCCTATCATGTCTTGGATCATCATCCCAATTACGCTTACCATGCAATGACATATCTTTATCATGCGTACAGTCGTGATCCTGAATTTAAGTTGAAGCTCGTGAGCATATTTGAGGCGGAGTACGAAGCCCAGGACACAAAGGCAAACGCACTCAAGTTCTTGAATCTTGTAGAAAGTGGAAACACTTCGAGCAATTACATCAAGAATGTCTTGGATACGATTAGTAAAGATAATTGGTTTCTAGCGTACTTCGTGATGAGAGACATAGTTCAACACAATAATTCGCTACTCCATTTTGAGTGCCTATCTAAGACGATCACGAGTGAGAACCCGTTCTTGAGTTCCTTCGCTGCATACTTGAGTTTTGAACGAAAAGACGCAATAGCGCGTTATCAGGTAGTCGACGGGCTTCTCAAGAACAATTCAGACCATGTAAAAAAGTTTGGTCTTTATCTAGCGAACCGATATCAAACGGAAGTTAATCCGTCGGCCGTTCAATGTTATCTTGAAGGCCTGATGGACGAAGAAAAGCTGGAAGAAAAGGACTATTTCCACAACACAATGGAGTCTCTATTCAACATTAGCCTTTCACGGGAGTTTCCGATTCAAGGTTACTTTGGGAATATCACCACGATAAACCAAGTACTGCGCGACCTATACATGCACCGGGAGCAAGGCATAGATATCTTTGTTATTGGTGCAATGAAACTTCTGACAGTATTAGGTTCTGTTGACATTCTATCGTAACCATATCAGCGTACCGACAAGGTGCAGAAATCCGAGATAAGATGTATCGAGTTTCTCAAATCGGGAAAAGACGCGGCGGAAATGTTTGATCTTATTGATGAAACATTCCACCAGATGCCGCTCGCGATAGAGCCATCTATCATATTCTCGCTGCTCTTTGGCGCTCGGATGCGGGGGAATTACCGCTTCTATGCCTCTTTCAAGCAAGCTGTCCACAAAATCTTGGGACGCATAGCCTCGATCCGCGATAACCCGCTGAAAGGCAAAGCCTTCCACCAACTCCTCAGCCTGATTGATGTCGTGAGCCTGCCCAGGACTCAAGCGGAAACGCAAGGGATTGCCCAAACCATCAACCGTGATATGAATCTTGCTACTAAAACCCCCGCGACTGCGACCCACGGCTTGCTTTTCACTTTTTTTCGGCGCCAGCGGCACAGGGATGTGCCCGAACAATCGTACTGTCGATTATCCCGTTTTCCATATCCGCGTCATCGGCAAGAGCTTCCATCATCCGTTGCCAAACATCATTTTCGCACCAGCGAGCAAAGCGTTTGTAAACTGAATTCCATTTGCCGTATTCGCTTGGAAGCAAACGCCACTGTGCGCCGCTGCGACTTACCCATATCACTGCTTCAACAAATTGGCGGCATTTCGCCTCATTGCCCAGATAAACCTTTGGCTCTTGCGACAGAAAGTCTCGAAGCTTCGCCCACTGTTCGTCAGTTAGTCTTATGGTATCCATAAGACTATTTTACCCATTTATGAAAATGCTAATGTCAAAATATCAACAGAACCTAACCGAGCACTTGTCAAACGATTCTAGCCACATTGATACGGATCTGAAAGATTTAGTGGATGAAGTCAGAGGAAAATGCGCTGATTTGGAGGGATTGAATAACGCAAGACAGAAGGATTTAACTATAAAGTTGAGCAAAACCCTCGGTAGGAGTCTACGTCAAATACAGATCTCGAAGGGATTGATTGTGCGAAATCAAGTGTTCGTTGCTTACGCTAGGAATGATGAAAATTGGTTAGATTTGCTTCTCGAGCACTGGCAGCCCATTGAAGACTATCATCCTGCACCGAAGATCTGGAGCGACAAAATCATAGAGACCGGTGATATCTGGCGGGAGGAAATCAACAATGCTCTCGCAAGGGCTAAAGTCGCCGTACTATTAGTCTCTAGACCATTCCTGAAATCTCGATTCATCCATTTTGTAGAATGGGCTCAAATTCGCGACGCCTCCCAGTTGAAACAATTGACAGTTATTTGGGTGCCTGTCTCGCCTTGTAATGTCGACGCCACTCCCATTGACGATTTCCAAGCCGCATGGAGAGATATCGAGAACACGTTGGTTGACATGAATGAGGGTGATCGAGAACGTCACCTCGTCCTGGTGACGAAGAAGATCGCCAAGCATATGGGGATAGACCTCCTTAGATCGGGGTCAGAATCGCTATAAGCTTAACTAAAGGTATAGGAGCGAACCATGAAAATCGACCGAATACGCGCGCTACACGTCTCCGCCGAGTGGGACTACCACGAGCCCCTGGGCGAAGCCCATCTCTCCCGCCCGGAGAGCATCTACCCGGAACTGGCCGCTGACCCGATGTGGCCCCTCGACACATCGAGCGGACCGCCCTACCCGGTCGAAGCGCGCTTTCTGCTCATCGACACGGACGAAGGCGCGACCGGCATTTGCGGACCGGTGGGCGACGAAGACATCGCCATCATCAAGCGCTACTTCGCCGACCTGCTCATCGGCGAGGATCCGCAGGCTATCGAACGCATCTGGGACAAGATGTATCGTCATGCGATTCACGGGCGCAAAGGCACCGCGATGATGGCGCTAAGCAAGGTCGATCTGGCGCTTTGGGATCTCAAGGGCAAGTTGCTGGGCGCGCCGGTCTATCAACTGCTGGGCGGGCCATCGCGTTCGCGGATTCGGGCTTATGCCTCGATGCTGGGTTATTCGGTGGAGCCGAGCAAGGTCATCGAGCGGACGCGGCATTTCCTGGCGCAGGGATTCACCGCCTTCAAGTGGTTTCTGCCTTACGCGCCCAAAGACGGCGAGCCCGGCATCCGCAAGAATCTGGCGGTCATCCGCGCGGCGCGGGAAGCGGCCGGTCCCGATGTCGATTTGATGTTCGATGCCTGGAGCAGTTGGAGCGTACCCTATACTCAGCGCATGGTTGAGCTCTCACGAGAGTATCGTCCCTACTGGTTTGAGGAGCCGGTCCTGGCGGATCTCATCCCGCAATACGCGGAGTTGCGGCGCTCGGTCAGCGGCGTCTTCATTGTCGGCGGCGAGCATGAATATACCCGCTGGGGCATCAAAGCGCTGCTGGATGCCGGCGCAGTCGACATTTTGCAAGCCAATGTGACCTGGGCCGGCGGCTTGAGCGAGATGACGAAGATCTGCGCCCTGGCATCGGCTTATGATATCCCGGTCATCCCCCATCACGGCGGCTGGCCCTCAACTCATCTGATCGCCTCGCAAGCGCTGACGACCTGCCCGCTGCAGGAGTGGCTCTTCCAAATCGGCCGCATGACCAACGTCTTTTACAAGCACAAGTTGACTCCGCTGGACGGGCATATCGAACTGCCGACCGCGCCCGGCTTGAGCATGGATATGGCGGATGAGGGGCTCACCCTGCTCGAGGAGCGGGTGCTGGCGGGGTGACCGTGTCTGGAGGACGACCGCGCCGCGAATGGCAGGAACCCCCGCCTGTAGAAGTGTCGGCTGCGCTCGGCGACGCTGTCGGCGGGCATCATCTGGTGGCGGAACATCTCTCGCGCAAAGGCATCGTGACACCGGCTGCGGCACAGCGCTTTCTTTCCGCTGACCATTATACACCCGCGTCCGCCAATGACCTGCCCGATATTGAGCGCGCCGTTGATCGGCTCAGGCAGGCCGTCCGCGATAAAGAGCGGATCATGATCTGGGGCGACTTCGATGTCGATGGGCAGACAGCGACCGCCCTGCTCTATTCGGCTTTGAAGCGCAAGGGCGCGCGCGTCTCATACCATGTGCCGAACCGCTTCAGCGAGGGGCACGGCATGCACCTGCCGACGCTGAAGACCAAGCTCGATGGCGGCGTCGATCTGGTCCTGACCTGCGATACCGGTGTGAGCGCGCCTGAAGCAATTGATTACGCAGCGAGCCGGGACGTGGACGTGGTCATCACCGACCATCATGCCTTGCCGGATACCTTGCCGGCGGCGTTTGCGGTCGTCAATCCACAGAGGCTGCCCGCTGGCCATGCCCTGCGCGAATTGCCCGGCGTGGGCGTCGCTTACAAGCTCATCGAAGCGTTTTTTGCCGGCGAAGAGACTGAATCGTTCCTGGATCTGGTGGCGCTGGGTATCGTCGCTGATGTCATGGTGCAAGTGGACGACGCGCGTTATTTGCTGCAACGCGGACTGGTTAGACTGCGCGAAAATCAGCGAACGGGCCTGCGCGCAATTCTTGAGCGGGCGGAGATCGCGGCAGGCGATTTGAACGAGGGGCATATCGGCTTTGCGATTGCGCCGCGCTTGAATGCCTTGGGACGGCTCGATGACGCCAATCCGGCGGTGGAACTGCTAACCACTGAAGATTGGGGGCGGGCGCGAGTTCTGGCGCAGGCACTGGAAAGCTTTAATGCGCGCCGCAAGTACCTGTCCAACCGAGTCTATCAGTCGGCCATCGCGCAAATTGAAGCCGAGCCCTGGCTGCTGGAGTATGCCGCCCTGGTGCTGAGCCATGAGGATTGGCACAGCGGCGTGATCGGCATTGTTGCGAGCCGCCTGGTCGAAGAGTTTGGGCTGCCGACCGTCTTGCTGGCGACGCCGGACGATACTGCACGCGGCTCGGCGCGATCAATCGCGGGCGTGGATATTACTTCGGCGCTGGGGCAAGTCTCTGGAATGCTGCAGCGCTACGGCGGGCACAGCATGGCAGCCGGGATGAGCCTGCCGGCGGATAAGGTCTTCGCCTTCCGACGCGCATTATCGCGGGTGATCCGGGCCATGGGCGCCGACGAAAGGATTGCGCTGCCTTTGACCATCGATGGCGCGCTGACGCTGGGCGAGATTTCGCTTGAGCTGACGCGGGATATTGAGCGGCTGGCGCCCTTCGGCAATGGCAATCCGCCACTGACTCTGGTGACGCGCGACCTCAAGCTGGTCAGCCGCAAGGGCTTGGGGCGGCGCGGTGAACACCTGCAAGTCGAAGTTGAGGACGAAGCAGGCGTCAAGCAGCGCGTCATCTGGTGGCGCGGCGCCGGGCAAGACTTGCCGAGCGGTCGCTTCGATCTGGCCTACACGCTGCGCACGAGTACCTACAAGGGTGTGCATGAGCCACTGATGGAATGGCTGGATTATCGGCAGCGCAAAAGGGCGCTAGTCGATCTCCAAGACGACGAGCCCGGCTACGAGTTGGTCGATTATCGCCAAAGCGAGCAGCCGCACACCGATCTGGCGGGTGTGGGGGAGTGGCATCCGACAGCGCTGGTCTGGGCGGAAGTGGACCGCATAGACGGCGCGGTCAATCGTCTGCAACTTCGCTCCAGCGAGACTTTGATCGTATGGTCGGTCCCGCCGTCAGCTGAGATCTGGGCGGCGGCCTTGGCGACTGTAAGTCCCGAACGGCTTATCCTCTTCGGCGAACGAAATGAAAGCGAGAACATGGCTACATTCCTGGAGCGGTTGGCGGGCTTGGTGAAGTACAGCATCAATCACCGCGGCGGGTCAGTGGGCTTGGAGGCGCTGGCAGCGGCAACGGGCCAAGCAGAACGCAGCGCCCAAGTCGGATTGCAGCTGCTGCGCGCGCTGGGTACACTCGACTATCAGGTCAGGGAAAGTGGCGAGTGCCTGTTGCAGCGGGCGGATGCAGCCCCGACTGACGCACTTGACAGGTTGCGGCGGCGGCTCGATATGCTGCTGCGCGAAAGCCGCGCTTACCGCGCCTATTGGCTCACAATGGAATTCTAGGAAATTACGGGATGAGAAGATGACATTTGAACAATCGGTATCCTGGTGGTGTTACAGTATCTTGGGTGTTGACCCGCTCGACTTGATTCAGACTTGCAAGGCGATTGGCTACACGGGCTTTGAATTGGCGCCGGTCGAAGAATTTGCGCGGATACGCGACCAAGGCATGAAAATTGCAGCGCATCAATTGCACGTGCCGCTGACTCAAGGCATCAGCCACAGCAAGTACTGGGATGACATCAAGCGTCAGTCGGAAGCGAGCCTCAAGCTGGCTGTCGACTGGGAAATCCCCAACATGATCTGCTTCAGTGGCAACCGCGAAGGCCTGGATGATGAACGCGGGGCGGAAAACGCCATCAAGCACCTCGATTCATTGGCGCGCGCGGCTGAATCAGCCGGCGTCATGCTGATTCTGGAGTTGCTCAACTCCAAGGTGAATCATCCCGATTATCAATGCGACCGGACGGCCTGGGGTGTACAAGTTGTCTCGGCGGTGGATTCGCCCAACGCTCGATTACTCTACGACATTTATCACATGCAGATCATGGAAGGCGATGTCATTCAGACCATCCGCGATAATCATCAGTGGTTCGCGCATTATCATACGGCGGGTGTGCCGGGCCGAAATGAAATCGACGAGACGCAAGAACTGTATTATCCCGCGATATGCCGGGCGATTGCCGAGACCGGTTTCGCTGGCTATGTCGGCCAGGAGTTTGTACCGGCGGGCGATTGGAAGGCATCACTGCGGCAGGCTTACGACGTTTGCCGAGTGCAATAGCGAATGCGTCGACTCAATACGAGCCACGATGCGGATAACGGCGCAGCAAACCGGTCGGCTTCCGGTATTCTTGCAGGAAGGCGATGCCGCCGACGATAACAAGCATGCCGATGACCATGGCGCCGGTGATCTCTTCGCCCAAAAGCAAGACGCCGCCGACCCCCGCCACAATCGGGATGACGTATGTGGTCATGACAGTTGGCGTTGCGCCAAAGCGCTTGATGTTGTAGAAGGACAGCATAAAGCCGACAAAGGTGCCGATCACTGCCGCGTAGATCAAACCAGCGATGCCCACCGCGTCCACAGCGCTCACATCAAAGCCGACGGTCAAGAGCGAGAATGGCATCATGACTATGGCCGTGGCAAACAAGCGTACGCTGCCCACATCAAAGGCGTCGTAGCCACTGAGATATTTGCGCGCGTAGATGACCATGATTGAGCTGAAGATCATGCCGACCGTGACGAGCAGATAGCCTGTCGGGTCAGCGCGTGAGACATTGGGCAAGCCGTCTTCGCCGCTCAGGGCTAACATCAGCGCGCCGCCCAAAGCCAGCGACACACCTATGACTTTGCGCCGATTGAGCAATTCGTCCGGCAGAATGAAGTGCGCCATGACGATTGTCATTGCCGGACCGGTGGAGAGCAGCAAGGATGCCACGCCGCTCGACTGATATTGCAGTGATGTAACCACACAGGTCATCGGCACGGCGGTGCCAAAGATGCCGAGCAGACCGGCGCGTTTCCACAATTCCTTATCTCGCGGGACCCGGCGACCGGTGGCGATCGAGTAAACCAGCAGGGACATCAAGCTGGCGATAATCATGCGAACGCCGATGTAGGTGGTGGGATCGAATTGTCCGACGCTGAAGCGGGAGACGACCAGCGAAGAACCGAAGAAGAGGCCGAGCAAGATGACGTATGGCAGCGCTTTGATATTCAAGGGCGGATTCCAGGTTAGCTGGGCAAACAGAGGGTGAGTATACAACAGCGGAGAAAGAGAATGTTATGCAGAAAATTGTGCAATAAATGTACGCTCTGAAAACATCCTGTCAATGTCTGCAGTCTGATTCCAAACCTGAGGCGTTTCCCGACATTTTGTCAATTCCGTTAGAATGTAGTAGGTTATAGTGCAGCAAGTTGGCAGATCTCTGCAAGCGCGTAGAGATAGGGGGACGGAATACGGACAGCAAAGATGGACTCATCGTTCAGATCAATTCTCAACTACATAAGGGAGTGAAAAGTGAACAAGAAAATCGGCAATTTCTCACGGCGTGACTTTCTTAAGGCAATGGGCGCGCTTTCCGCCGGATTGGCGGCGAATCCGCTGCTATCCAACAGCATCAGGACGATGGCGCAAGATGTCATGAGCCAGCCGTCCATCACCATCCTCATCAATGACTCGCCCTGGTTCCCCGGTTTCGCCGCGATGGTGGAGCTCTACAGTGAAACCACCGGCAACGAGGTCAACCTTGATGTGACGCCCTTCCCCGGTATGCTGGACAAGACACGCAATGCCGTGCAGGCGGGCGAGAGCGAGTATGACGCCGTTGCCATCACTGAGCAGAATATCCCCTTCTTTTACAATTCCGGCACCTTGAAACCGATCCTCGATATCGACGCCGATTATGCGCTTGATGACAACATCATCAGCTATGGCGATGCGGCGCGCTGGGATTCGAATCTGGGTGTCAATGGTCCCGAGGGCACCATGCTCGGCGTCCCGATCAACGGCAATATCCAGCTCTACTATTACCGCCGCGATCTCTTCGACGAGGCCGGTATTGAGCCGCCCAAGACCTTCGACGAGATGGAAGCGATTGCCGAGCACTTTGGCAATCCTCCACGCATGTTCGGCAACGCCAACCGCGCCAATCCGATCTGGTGGGAGTTCGGCGCTTATGTCGATTCTTACGACGCGGAATACGTGCGGCTGGAAGACGATGGCAGTTGGTCGGTCGGTTTCGAGCGGCCGGAAGGTTTGGAAGCGGTGCAGCGTTGGCTAAAGCTGGGACGGACCTGGTCGCCGCAGAATTACCCGGATCTGGGTCAGGGCGATTTGCTGGCCTTGATGGCTAGCGGCCGCCTGGCGCAAGTCCACATGGTGGGCGCGGCGGCGCCGAATTATGACAACCCGGAAATATCGATTGTTGGTGGCAAGATGGGCGCCACTGTTGTACCGGGTGTCACTGCCGAAGCTCGCTCGCCGCGGACTGGCATGTGGGTCATGTGTCATCCGGACAATTTGCCGGATGAGCGCGCCGCGGCTGGCCTCGAGTTCGTCAAATGGCTGACGACCAAGGACAATCAGTTGGCTTATGCCAAAGCCGGCGCCATCCCGGTCCGTCAGGATACCTATGAGGAATTGGCGACTGACGAGGTCGTAGGCTGGTGGACGAGCGCCTTCGCCGAAAGTACGCCCTTCTTGCATCCGGAGACTCGCCTGCCGGCAACGCCATTGATCCGCGACAGCGTGTCGACGCGCCTGGCGCAAGCCTATGTCGATGAGATTAGCGCTGAAGAAGCGGTCGAATTGATGGCGTCGGAGATCCGCACCGTCATGGTAGATGCCGGCTACACCGTATCCTAGCAGCGGCATGAAATCTGATAGAGGAACTGATGTCTCGCGACGGTCATTAGCGAGTTGTTGGTTCCTCTGTCGTCCAACGATTCCCACTTTTACCCCTGGCACGGGCAGGCCTTGAAATGGCAGAACTATCGCTGAAAAAGAACAACGATATCGTCAGCAAACTGTTCGGACCGGGCAGCTTCAAGTATTGGTCAGTGGCGCCACTGCTGATCGTCTTGATTATCTTCACGGTCTTTCCGATCATGCAGCTGCTGCAAATGAGCGTATCCAAGCTGGAATTCATCGACGGCAAGCTGGTTTCGGAATTCATTGGCTTGGGGCAATTGGACAATCTGGCCAAGGATCCCATCGTCGGCATCGCCATCAAGAATACGCTGGTCTTTGTCGTTGCCGTAGTGATTATCGAGACTCTCACCGGGTTCACGCTGGCGCTCGCCATAAGCCGCACTCGGCGCCTGTCCACGATATACCGCAGCGTGGTGATCATCCCGCTTTTGATCCCGCCGGTGGCAATCGGCACTATGTGGTCGCTGATGTACGATTTCAATTACGGTCTTTTCACCACTGTCTTGATTGAGCTCGGCGTGCAGAATCCGCCGCTTTGGACAGCCGATAAGGACCTGGCGCTCATATCAGTCATCATCGTTGACGTCTGGCATTGGACGAGTTTCATGTTTCTGATCATGCTGGCGGGCATCGAATCGATTCCGCCTTCGCTGCTGGAAGCGGCGCGGGTTGACGGCGCCAACGAATACCGCATGATCCGCCACGTTATCTTGCCTTTGATGGCGCCGACCATCCTGGTGGCGATGCTTCTGCGTACTATTCTGGCCTTCAAAGTCTTCGATCAGATTTTTGTCCTGACATCGGGCGGACCGGGCACAGCGACCCAAGTGATAAGCATGCATATCTATAAAGTATTCAGCGAGCAATTTCGCCTGGGTTATGCCGCATTTCTGTCGCTGATGGTGGCGGCCTTCATGACGGTCTTTGTGGCATTCTACTTGTGGGCAAGCCGCGTCGTACGGAGGCGCCTGGAATGAGAGGGATAACGCTTTCGAAAATCAGCTTGAATCTTTCCTTGCTCGTTGTGGTCTTGGTCATCCTCTTTCCCGTCTTTTACATCGTGCAGACTTCGCTGAAAAGCACGGCCGATATCTACAGCGGCAACTTTTTCTTCACCGCCAAGACGGCTAATTACGAAGAGATTTTCACCGGCAGCCGCAGCAATTTCGCTGACCTCACGCGAAACAGCCTGATCGTGGCATCCGGCACCGCCCTCATTTGCGGTTTCATCGGCTCGCTGGCCGCATATTCTGTTACCCGCCTGAACTGGTCGCGCTGGATGAGCGGCGGGATTCTGATCTGGCTGCTTCTGATCAATATGATGCCGCCGATTGTGTTTGTGACGCCCTATTATCTCTGGGCGCGCGCGGCCGGCGTCTACGATACGCCCGGGGCCGTCATCATGGCGCACGTCGTCTTGCAGATGCCCCTGGCCTTCATCATGATGATGAACTTCTTCGCCGAAGTGCCCAAGGAGCTGGAAGAAGCAGCCGTCATTGATGGCTGTACGCAGTGGCAAGCCTTTCGCCTGGTGATTATTCCGATCGTGCGGCCGGGCCTGGCGGCGATGGCGGTGCTGGTCTGGGTCTTCAGTTGGAAGGAGTTTCTCTTTTCGCTGACTTTGACGACCACCAGCGCTGGACGAACTATACCGGTGGGCATCGCCAACTTTGTGCAGGAATTCAATGTCCGCTATGGCGAGATGGCAGCCGGATCCTTCGTAGCCATGATCCCGGCGCTTATCCTGGTCATGCTGGCGCAGCGCCACATCATCAAGGGACTGACAGTGGGCGCGGTCAAGGGCTAGAACGACGCCAAAAGCTACACCTCTTGCACACTGAGGCGCAGAGATACCTGCGCGTTATAACTGAGCACCGTCTGCGTCAAATTGATTTATGGGTGCGATCCATCAAGGAGTCCTAGCATGAAGGCTATCGTGGTCATGTTCGACACGCTGACGCACGTGAACGACGACCCGCCTGAGCAGTATCAGCGGCTGGGCTTGGCAGAGTATTTGTAACGACGTTTGTCGCCTAATCCCGTGAGAATAGGGCTTCCAGGTCAAGCCGGAAACCGGGCAATACCGTAGCGCCGCTCAAGGCGCCCGCCGGTCCGACGATCTCACTGGTCAATTCACCCTCATCTGTTAAGCGCCAATCTTCGACGGTTTTATCGTCCGGTTTCACCAGCCAAACAAGCGCCGTGCCGTGCCGCAAGTAGACTTCGGCTTTGCGCCGCAGCTCCGGCAGTGAGTTGCTAGGCGAGAAGATCTCCACCGCCAAGTCAGGCATGGCAGGCACAAAGCCCGCGCTAACTGGTCCGGTAGCCCGCGCCTTGCTACGGAAAGCAACATCCGGCAGCAGCAGAGTCCTTCGATTGCCTGATGGATGATAGCCCGTCTCGACCGTAACCCGACCTAGATCAAGCTCGGCAACGAAGTTACCCAGTAGGCGCGCGATCTCGCTGGCTAATATGCCGTGCAATTCACCCGGTGACATCGTGACGAATAGCTCCCCGTCAATGAGAAAATATCGTTCGGCTTCGTTCTCGGGCTGCTGCGAAAGCTGCCAAACATCGTCAACGGTATAAACTCGGTCTCGGACGATCATCTTCGCTTTGCCTTCCGCACTTCATCACTCCAGGCTATAGACGCTATCTACGGCTTTCAGCGTTTAAGCGCGCGAGAATAGCGCGTTGAGATCGAGGTTGAAGCCAGGCAAAACCGGCTCGCCGGTCAAGACTCCCGTCGGTCCAACGATCTCGCTGGTCGATTCACCTTCATCTTTCAAGCGCCAAACCTCGACGGTTCTGTCGTCCGGTTTCACCAGCCACACCAGCGCAGTGCCGTGCCGCAAATAGACTTCGGCCTTGCGCCGCAGTTCGGGCAAGGAGTTGCTCGGCGACAAGACCTCCACCGCCAAATCAGGCATTAGGGGCACAAAGCGCAATGGGAATGGCTCCGGCGCCCTTTCGCGATAAACAAAACCGACGTCTGGTCCAAGCAGCGTCGTCCGGTCGTCCGCCGGGTGGTAGCCGGTCTCTGTCGTAATCTGCCCCGCATCTCGCTCCAACACATAAGTCCATAGAAAATGAGCAATCAATGAGGCAAGTAGGCCGTGCACACCACCCGGTCGCGACATAAACAGCAATTCCCCGTCAATGAGATAATAATACTTGTCTTCGTTCTCCGGCTGCTGCGAAAGCTGCCAAACATCATCAATGGTGTAAGCTCGGTCTCGGACGATCATCTTCGCCTTGCCTTCCGCATTCGGTCGCACTTTAGTATAGCCGACAATAATTGGATTTTCAGACGTCCCGTCATTTTTTACATACTGAGCGCCAGTTGCCACGCGGCATCTCGACTACAAACGCCGGCGCGGCGCGGCGTATTCCTCGGGCGTTCCCATCTCGTCCATCCAGCGGACGAACTTGGCGTGCATCATCTGGCAGATTTCGGGACGTTCAGCCGCCAGGTTGTGCTGATGACCCGGGTCGATGACTGCGTCATAAAGCTCTATGACATCGCCTTCCAAACTGTAGATGAAATCCCATTCGCCGTCACGGATGGTGCTCGGCGACACTTCGACCACGACCCGCTCGTTATCGTCCACGATGAGCGTAGTATTGCCGGCGATATCGGCTAGCGACTGCGAGGTCACGACGATGTCATGCAGACGGTCGACCTCGCCGCGCGCCAGGGGCAGCAGCGATTTGGCTTGTACGCGCGCCGGTGTTTCAATGCCCGCCAGCTCTAGCACAGTCGGCATCATATCGGGGATGCTTACCAAGCCGGAAACCCGCTGGTGGTCATAGCCGGGGATTTTGGCAAAGAGCGGCACATGCGATATTTCATTGTGTTTGGGGCAGCGGTATGAGATAGCGCCAAGTTTGAAGCGCGCCATGGCTTCCATCACCGGGATTGTGTTGTCGGGCCAGCGGAAACGCCCTTTGCCAAAGATGCCGAATTCGCCGAAGTAGAAGCCATGGTCGGAAACGAATAGAATCGCGGTGTCGTCGTAAATGCCAAGGGACTTCAGCCGGTCAAGCAGCAAGCCGAACCAGCGATCGACCATGGTGATTTCGCCCATGTAGGTTGCTCTCGCCACCTCCATATCGCGCTCGGTATAGCCGGCATCTTTCCAATCCCAATACGCCGGGTATACCTGCTCGCCTTGATAATCCGGCAGGTAGGGCTTGACATAGTGCGCCGGCGGATCCCAGGGTTCGTGTGGATCCCAGGCATCAATGTAGAGGAAGAACTTCTCGTCGTAATGGCGCTCGACCCAGTCCATCGCCGTCTTGAATGTCTGCGGGGCGAAGCGGTCGTCCTCTTCTTTCCACAAGCTGGTGACATCCGGGCGGCCCGAGGCTTCGCGCTGGCCCCGGATCCAGATGAAGTCATCGAAGCCGCGATCGTAGCCGTAGCCGTTGCGCATGAGGAAGGGCGTATCGCCGACGCCCATCGTTGTGTAGCCGGCTTTCGTCATCAGGTCGGCCAGGGTGATTTCGTCTTGTGGCAGTGGTCCCCAGGTCAGATAAGTGAAGGTGAAACGCCCAGTAGCGAGATCGGCGCGAGCCGGCACAGTGGGGAAGGACGCTGCGTGGCAGTCGTCGAAGACGATGGCTTCCTGGGCGAATTGGGTCAAGTAGGGCGCGATAACTTGCTGATTGCCGTAGGTCGGCAAGTAATCGGCGCGCAGTGTATCGGTGACGACGCAGATGATATTCATGTTGAAATTCTCCTCAGCCGATGTGTAGGAATTTTGCCACCGAGTACACCGAGTACATTGAGTTCACAGAGAAATAAACTTCTATCCCAGGCAATGCGATTCGAAAACCTTGCTGTGGTCATCATTACTGATTCAAACAACTCGCCGTCCCTAAACGCCTTTGCGTTTGAATATCGCAAACAGCAGTGCAACGGATCATCTTCTTGCTCTAGGTTCTGTTGACATTCTATCGTAACCATATCAGCGTACCGACAAGGTGCAGAAATCCGAGATAAGATGTATCGAGTTTCTCAAATCGGGAAAAGACGCGGCGGAAATGTTTGATCTTATTGATGAAACATTCCACCAGATGCCGCTCGCGATAGAGCCATCTATCATATTCTCGCTGCTCTTTGGCGCTCGGATGCGGGGGAATTACCGCTTCTATGCCTCTTTCAAGCAAGCTGTCCACAAAATCTTGGGACGCATAGCCTCGATCCGCGATAACCCGCTGAAAGGCAAAGCCTTCCACCAACTCCTCAGCCTGATTGATGTCGTGAGCCTGCCCAGGACTCAAGCGGAAACGCAAGGGATTGCCCAAACCATCAACCGTGATATGAATCTTGCTACTAAAACCCCCGCGACTGCGACCCACGGCTTGCTTTTCACTTTTTTTCGGCGCCAGCGGCACAGGGATGTGCCCGAACAATCGTACTGTCGATTATCCCGTTTTCCATATCCGCGTCATCGGCAAGAGCTTCCATCATCCGTTGCCAAACATCATTTTCGCACCAGCGAGCAAAGCGTTTGTAAACTGAATTCCATTTGCCGTATTCGCTTGGAAGCAAACGCCACTGTGCGCCGCTGCGACTTACCCATATCACTGCTTCAACAAATTGGCGGCATTTCGCCTCATTGCCCAGATAAACCTTTGGCTCTTGCGACAGAAAATCCCGAAGCTTCGCCCACTGTTCGTCAGTTAGTCTTATGGTATCCATAAGACTATTTTACCCATTTATGAAAATGCTAATGTCAAAATATCAACAGAACCTAGTCACGTCTGCTGTTTGGCCAAAACTCTCAGTGTACTCTTCATTACTCTGTGTACTCGGTGGCAATAGCGTCGTATGCCCTCCGTGGCAAAGACGCCCTAGCCCTTGACGGCGCCGGACGCCAAGCCGCGGATCAGATACTTCTGGAAGAAGATGATTACGACCAGGATCGGGAGCGTCGTGGATACGGAGGCGGCGGCGGCAAGGGTCACATGCCCGGGATCTTCGCCGCCTGTCCACTGCGCGATACCGACCGGCAAGGTCCAGTTGATCTGCGTCAGGATTCGCGCCAGCAAGAAATCGTTATAGGCCAGCAGCAAGGTGAACAAGCCGGTGGTGATGATGCCGGGCCACATTATCGGCACGATCACCGAGATGAAGGAGCGCAGCCTGCTCGCTCCGTCGATCATAGCCGCCTCTTCAATCTCACGCGGAATCTCCATGAAGAAGCTGCGCAGCATCCAGATGGTGAAAGGCTGATTGGTCGCCACCAGGCAGAGAATCAGCAGGATATGGGTATCGTACAAGCCGGAAAGCTGGCCCAGGTAATAAAAGGGCAGCACCAGCGCCAGGCTAGGCAGCGAACGGAAGGCCAGCGCGATCACCAGGATATAGACCGAAACCACGTGTCGATAACGCGCCAGCCCATAGCCGGCCAGCGCGCCAATGGTCAAGGAGATGCAGAGTGTCCCCATCGTGACGATGACGCTGTTGATCAAGTAATCATAGAATTCGGCGGTATTGACGAAGCGTGGCAAGCTCAGGGCGACGATTACGCCGGCGCCGATGATGCCGAAGTAGACTAGCGTGTTGGAAAGCGGGATGCGATTGGCGGATAGACCAATGACAACCAGCGCAAAGATGATGAGCAGGAGCAGCAGACCATAGGGCGCGAAATTCTCCGGCGACATATTCAGCCAGAGGTCGGCGTAGTTTTCACCGGTCGGGCTGAAGATAAAGCGGGGTACGCGGGCGTTGGCGTCTTTGGGCAACTTGATAGAATTTAAGATAGTCCAGCAGAAGGGCAGCAAGTTATAAACGGTGAATAGCGCCAGAGCCACATAGATAATCAGACGAGCGACTGGGTTATTGGTGCGTATCATCAGGCTTCCTCCGTCTGCTCTCGATAGGTCAAGACAAGGAAGGGGATGAGTACCACGATGATACCAATGACGGTGAGCACACTCATGGCGTTGGCTTTGCCGAGGCGGCCGAAACTGAGCGCGACCTGAAAGTTGTAATACATGATTGTCTCGGCATCGTATATGGGATTCTGCTGCGTCAGCACGAAGATGCTGTCAAAGACCCGATAGCTATCCATGATCGCTATCAAGCCGATGAAGATGAAAAGCGATCGCAGATGCGGGATGGCGACATGCCAGAGCTGTTGGCGCCAGGACGCGCCATCGACCCGCGCCGCTTCGAGTGATTCTTGCGGCAGCGTCTGCAAGCCGGCGAAGAGCACGATCATGGCGAAAGGCGTCGACGTCCACAAGCTGTGGAATATGATCAGCAGCGGCACCGTCGTGCTACTCATGAACAAGCGATAGTCAAAGAGCTGCTGCATCCAATACCAGTAGGGACCGCCGCGGTCAAACATATCGCGGAAGATAAGCGTGCCGACAACCGGAGTCATCACGAATGGCACCAGGGCGGCAGCGATGAAGACGCCACGAAAGCGCCTTATCTGATCCAGCAGCAGGGCGAAAATCAAGCCAAGCACGATTCGTGTGGGCACTGCCGCCACAATAAAGAGCAGCGTGAATTCAAGCGAGTCCCAAAACTCAGCGTCGCCCAGGACTTCTTCATAATTTCGCAGGCCGACCCAAATGGGTTCGTCAAGATTGCGGAAGGTGATGAAATGCATCCCAAGCAATATCGATGCCAGCAAGGGCAGGGTCATCAGCGCCAGCATGATTAAGACGCTGGGAGCAACAAAAAAAACAAATGTCCCCTTTTTCATAAACGGTCTCCCTTTATCTATGCGCCAACAAGCGAAGCGAATTCAGGAGGTCTACAGTTTACCGCCGCGATCATATCGAGCACGACATCTATAACCGCTTGCGGCCGCTCACGGAAGACGGCATGCCCGGCAGCGACCGGCGCCACTTTGCCCCGTGTGGACAGCCGCGCTTGCGCAACCTGCAGGGCGCGCCACATCTGGCCCAGGCTCTGCTGATACAGATCTGCGTCCTCGTTGGGTTCTTCCGCCACGATAACGGCCAGAGGCAAATCACCCAGCGAGGCTTTTGAGCGCGCCTGGGCGCCGCTGGCGATGATGTATTGATTCTGCCAATAATAAGTCCACCAGTAATTGGGATTATTCAGCAGCAACTTCAAGTAGCGTTCGCCGAAGCGACACTGGATTTCGGGCGTGAGCCAATCGGCGATATCACACTCGCGCAATTCGCCAGTTGCTGCTTTTTCGGCGAATGCGCGCACGATCTCAAGTTGCTCTTGCTGCTCGCGCGGATAACGCTCGGGATAGGCTTGCGTCGCCCAAAGGTCGTAATCAGGCGGAATGGCGTCCATCAGGATCAATCCGGCCACGCGGTTGGGATGGTCCGCGGCGAAGATCTGCGCGACTGGTCCGCCGCCCGACCATGCCAGCAAGATAATCGGCTCCGTCTCGCCTAGCGCGTCGAGAAGAGCGGCAAATTCATCCGCTTCGTTCTGGGCGGTACGGGCACAGCAGCTCGGGTCGCTCCAGGCATTGCCGGCGCGGTCATAGGCGCAGATGCGAGTGTGCTCCGCCAGCATCTGCTGAAAATGCTGCCAGCCCAGGGTCACACCCAGCCAGCCGTTCTCCAGCCAGACGGTTGGGCTCCCGGAGCCCATCTCGACCATGTGAACAGAGCGTCCGCAGACATTGAACATCCTGCCGATGGGCTCGCCCATATCGAGGGTAGCGGCTGGAAAGAATTGGGTCATGAGCTTGCCATAATCTTGCGCTCCTGAGGTCGGCGGCTGACAAGGGGGCAACCGGCGGCTGACCCCTACAAAGAACGCAAGAGATGTAGGGGCGAACCGACGGTTCGCCCGAATGTGTCCACCTGCCACCCTTGCCTCCATGTGAGAAGGCGTGAGGCGACAGGCGCGGAAAAGACTATTCCTCGATGAAGCCCTGTGCAGTGGCTTCGGCAGTGTAGGCGTCAGCAGCCGCATCCAGCAATTCAGCAGCGGACATTTCGCCGGTCATAATCTGCGGCAGCCATTGACCCAATATCGGGTTCAAAACGGCGCCAGTGGCGGGCACAGACGTACTCTCAACGCCGCCGGCGATGGTTTCAAAGACAGCCGGCAGGTAGCGCGCGTCAGCTATTGCCGCTACGGCCCGGCGTGTAATCACACCGTAGTTGGAACCGCGCAGCATGGTTTCCTCGTCCATCGCTTCCAGGATGATCTGGAATACGAGGTCGGGGTCATCGTCGATATTGGCCGGGATGCCTAGGCCGGCGCCGGTACCACCGGTTGCGGCGTAGGGCGCGCCTTCAATCGCTCTTGGGGCGGGCGCGAAGTTAATGCCGCCGACGTAATCGGAGAAGTCCGAATCATCCATAGAGGCCGCGCGGCTGGCCCAGGTGAAGGCCATCGCCAACTCACCGGTGGCGATTCCGATTTGGCTGTCATCTATGCTGTAGGTCAAGCCTTCTGCGCCCATGCAAGCATCGACGATCTCGACCAACTTCTCCAAGGCCTTGACTCCTTCTTCGCTGTTGAAGGCGGGCGTATTGTCGTCATTGAGTTTCTTGCCGCCAAAGCCGAGCAGCATATCGCCGAACTCAACGCGCCACGCCCAACCGGCATGCAGCTGCGTGGTGAAGGGGATTACTATGCTGTCTTCAGCTTCCAGCACTCCGCAAGCGGCGATGACATCGTCCCAGGTTTCAGGTACGTCGATGCCATGCTTTTCGAGCAGGTCAGGGCGGTAGAACATGTGACGGGTATTCTGCTCCATTGGCAAACCGTAAATGTTGCCATCGACTGTCATGTCGGCGATGCCCAGGATGTCGGAGATTTGGTAATCGTCCTCGTATTTGTCGATCAGGTCGTTGAGCGGCATCATCCAACCTTCCGCGACATAGGACTGAATATCGCCCTCTGTCACCATGATGATGTCGTAAGGGGATGTGCCACTAGCGCCCAATGCCAGGCGGAGTTGGTCATGCGCCGAGCCGGAATCTAGCAGTTGTGTATTAACATCGATATTGTCGACGGCGTTACAGGCTGAAAGTTCATCAGCGTAGAAATCAATGATGGGATAGGTCCAGCCGATCATGTTGACTTGGGCGGCTGACTCGGGCGGTTCGATCATGCAGCTACCCATGTCTTGCGCGGCACCCGGTATCACCAGCGCGAGCAAGGCAAAAAAGACAATAATGCGTTTCATGGTATTTCTCCTCTTGGGAATCTCCGGTCTCAAAAGGCGCGACAGTGGTGCCACTTGCCGGCGCCATCTTCGTAATATAGCGCAGGACGCGCCGATCACCAAGCATTCAGCTTTGAGAAGGTAAAGATTGCTGCATTTCGGGAATTGGATACACTCGGCGTATACTGTGCGACAATTCGAACACGAGGAATCAAGACGATGAAGAATGGCATCGTGCAAGTGGGCGTCATCGGCAGCGGCATGATCGGCGCCGTACACGCGAAGAATCTGGCCCGACGGACGCTCGGAGCGAGAGTGGCGTCGGTGATGGATATCGATCGCGCTCGTGCGGAGACGGTTGCAGCAGATTGCGGCGCGCGCGCCACCTCTGATGCCGCCGAGCTAATCGCCGATCCCGCCATCGACGCCGTGCTGATCGCCAGCCCGGATACCACACATGCCGATCTTACAATTGCCTGCATTGACGCCGGAAAGCCGGTCCTCTGCGAGAAGCCGCTGGCGACCACAGTGGCGGATGCCGAGCGTGTCGTTCGTGCCGAGCTGGCTGCCGGGCGGCGGCTGGTTCAAGTCGGCTTCATGCGCGTCTACGACCGGACGCATATCGATGTCTATAGCTTGCTTAAGCAAGGCGAACTGGGCCGGGCGCTGCGCTTCCGCGGCGCGCATATGAATCCGCGGGCTGGAAAAAGAACGATCGAAGAGGCAATCGTCAACTCGTTGATTCACGACATTCACACGGCTCGCTGGCTGATGGGGGCGGAGATCGACAAAGTCTATGCGCAGTGGGCGCCTTCGGTTGCAGACGAGCCGAGGAGCGCGCGTTTCGCGCTTGTGCAGCTGAGCTTTGTTGGCGGCGCGATCGGCTCCATGGAGTGGAGCGGTGACTCGGGTTACGGCTACGAGGTGACGGTGGAGATCGTCGGCGAGCGTGGCACGGCGCAAACCGTGAGCCACAGCAGCCCGATCCTGCGGCGCGGGACGACAGTCGCGCAAGAGGTTGCGCCGAATTGGCCTCAGCGCTTCTCCCAAGCTTACATCAATGAGGCGCAGATTTGGATTAATAGCGTGCTTAATGCCGCGCCGACCGGCCCCTCGGCTTGGGATGGTTATATGTCGCTTGTGGTGGCCGACGCCTGCATTCGCTCGACTGAGACGGGCTTGCCAGAAACTGCGGCCGGTATAGAACGCCCGGACTTGTATTGAGTATGCTTGTGCAATAGCGAGACAATTATCTTCTATCAGGTGGAAGGTCATCTAGTATGGATTCTATCGCAGCCTTGAGTGCTGGTAAATCCTCTTGCGCGAAGTCCCACACCAGATCTAGCCTGATCTCGTGATATTGGTGAATCAAGACATCACGGAAACCGGCAAAGTCGCTCCAAGGCACCTGTGGAAATCGAGCGACTAGCTCTGGATCAAGCCGCTTCACCACTTCGCCGATGACTTCGAAGCTGCGAATCACGCCGTCCTGATGCAATTCCTAAGCGAGAAACACATCACGACCGCTTGACGTGTACGATTCGATGCGTCTGATCCGGTCAAGAATGTCAGAGCCTAGAATGCGCTGGTCTCGCATCACAAGGCTTGTGCGTCTTGTATGATGCGTACGCGCAACTCCTCACGTAACGAACCGCGGTCTACAACTTCTACGGGACGCCCGAGCAAGCCGCGCAAGGCCTGTGTGAGCCGAATGTGGCCGCGCAATTTGTAATCTGGCTCAAAGTCAACAAGGAAATCAATATCACTCTCATCCCGCAGTTCACCGCTCAGTATTGATCCAAAAACACTAATCCGGCGAGCGCGAAACTGTCCTGCGAGTGTCAGGATGGTGTCGCGTTGCCGGCGCAAGTCCTCTAACGTGTGGATTGCTTCCACGGGTTTTACCTGATTCACCTTTGGAGAAACGTACCTGTTTCTATCACCTGAATTGTAACCGATATCGTTGTAAGTAGAAACCACTCTACAATCCGCGGTAAGCCGCGTACCACTCCCAACTGCGGCGCAGGCCTTCGTGGACGGGGACAGCGGGCGCGAAGCTCAGCAGTTGGCGCGCCTTGCTGTTGTCACAGTAGGTGATGGGCGGGTCACTCAATGGTGTCGGCACAGAAATGGTGTTGATTCTTTTACCGGCGTATTCCTCGATGAGCTCGACAAAGTCCGACAGCGAGATGGGCGCGCCACAGCCCAAGTTGATGACCTCGTAACCCAGGGGCTTATCCAGCGCTGCTATCACTCCGGCAACAGTATCTTCGATATAGGTCCAGTCGCGATGAATATCACCGCTGTTGAAGAGCTTGATTTGCTCGCCGGTCTGGGTCGCTTCCATCAAGCGCCAGGGCATCATATCCGGTCGTCCGGCAGGACCGTAGACGTTGAAGAAGCGCAAACATGTCACATTCATGCTGACCAGATTATGGTAAGTGTGGGCGAGTAACTCGGCGGCGCGTTTGCTGGCGGGATAGGCGGCTAGCGGACGGTCAGCGGTATCGGATTCAACGAATGGCAGAATGTCCGTGTTGCCGTAGACAGACGAGGTCGATGCCAGGACGAATTGCGCAACGTCAGTTGCTTTCGCCGCCTCGAGCAGATTCAACGTACCTATCAGATTGACGTCCAGGTATAAGCCCGGCTGATTCACACTGGCGCGGACGCCGGCCATAGCCGCCAAATGCGCAACATGGGTGATGCCTTGCTCGGCGAAGACGCGGCTTACCAGCGCCGCATCGCGGATATCGCCTTCGATCACAAGACAGTTGCTATAGTCGCAAAGTCGCGCGGCGTTGTGGCGCTTGATGTCGGGGTCGTAAAAGTCGTTGAAGTTATCTATGACCACAACGCCTTCGCCGCGAGCCAGCAATTTCTCAGCGACATGACTGCCAATGAATCCGGCGCCGCCGGTGACGAGGGTGGTCATACGAGCATCCTGTTTTGCCCAGTTGGACAGTCCAAGTCATTTCTAGCCTAGCTGAAAACCGACAAGTTATACAGCCTGCGAGACATTATTCCCCAGCCGCTACCTCCAGAAGGATCGACTCGAGTTCCACATAAGACACAATCCGCACCAGCCTGTTGCGCGCTCGAACCGAGCCGGGCGCATCCAGCTTGTACTTGCTGATTTGCCCGCGCATTTCGAGCACGGCGACGCGCTCAGGCAGATGCGTCGTTTCCAGCGTGAGCTGCGCGTGTCGCAACGCGATCAAAGCTCGCTCGGCGCGCGTTAGTTCGGGCAGGCTGATGCCGGTTTCGAAATAGGTCGAAACTTGCCGAAAGATCCAGGGACGCCCCAGCGCCGCCCGCCCGATCATGACCGCATCGCAGCCGGTATCTTCCAGCATCTGCCGGGCATCTTCGCCGGAATGCACATCGCCGTTGCCGATAATGGGCATTGTATTGACGGCGTCTTTTACGGCCGCGATCACATCCCAATCGGCCGAGCCGCCATGACCTTGCCCGGCAAAGCGCGCGTGTACCGCGACTGCCTGAGCGCCAACACTTTCCGCCGCGACCGCGAAGGGAACAGCAGTGACCACGCCGTCTTCGAAGCCGCTGCGTACCTTGACCGTCACCGGAACAGAGACTGCGTTGACGACTGCTTCGACCACTGCTGTCGCCGCTTTGACATCACGCAGCAAGGCGGCGCCTCCGCCCTTTTTTGCGATCTTCGGCACCCAGCAGCCCATATTGATATCGACGATATCGGCGCCGTGATCGACCACGACTCGCGCCGCTTCGGCAACGATGCGCGGCTCTACGCCGAAAAGCTGTACGGCCACCGGTTGTTCGCTCGCGCGCCAATCAAAACGCTGCAAGGCACGCTCGCGCGAGTTCTTGACGATGCTGCTGCTGATGAGCTCGGTACAGACCAAGCCGCAACCGCCAAGCTCACGGCAAAGGCTGCGCAAGGCGAAATTGGTATGCCCCGCCATCGGCGCCAGCGCCAACGGCGAGTCGATGACGATATCCCCGATATGCAGGGGCTTGAACGTGGTTTTCAAGGGAGTAAGCATGAAACAAGTTTTTACCACAGAGTACACAGAGGGCACAGAGGGAGGGCAGGTATTTAACTGGCATCAAAATTCTCGCGACCAGTCAGGTCGCCCCTACATCGCTTTGCCTTCTTCCTAGTGGTCAAAGGAGTTCCTCCGCCATGAAGCGCAAGGTGTCTATAGAGAAGGCGGTGATATTCAGGGTGGTGATCGGGCAGTCGCGCCAAAGCTGCAGGCGATCGCGGATGCGCGCCTTGGAGCCAACCAGGGCGACCGCGTCCACCAGGGCATCGGGCACTGCCATCATCGCTTCGCCTTTGCGACCCTGCAGATAAAAGTTCTGAATCATGTCGGCGGCGGACGTGAAACCGAAACGGCAAGCCAGGTCGTAATAGAAGTTCTTGCCCTTCGCGCCCATGCCGCCGATGTACAGCGCCAGCGCCGGTTTGATCTGGTTGTATACCGCTTCCAGGTCCTCATCGATTACAACGGTGACCGAGGGCGCGATGTCGAAGTTGTCGAGACTTTTGCCGTCCCCAGCCGCAGAAAATCCAGCTTCCACAGCCACCTGATAGGCTGCTTCATAATGCGCCGGCGAGAAGAATATCGGCAGCCAGCCATCGGCGATCTCTGCGCTGAGAGCTACATTCTTGGGCCCGATCGCCGCCAGATAAATTGGCATATCGGCGCGCCCGTGCACGATGCTCTTCAACGGTTTGCCCAATCCGGTCGCATCGCCGCCGCGGTAGGGAATCTGATAGTGCTCGCCCTCGTGCGCGAGCGGGGCTTCACGCGCCAGGATCTGCCGCACGATATTTACGTATTCGCGGGTCTTGCCCAGCGGCTTGCCATAGGGACGGCCGTGCCAGCCTTCCACAACTTGCGGACCGGACAGTCCCAGCCCCAGCAGAAAGCGGCCGCCCGACAGTTGATCCAGCGTGATGGCAGTCATTGCGGTCATAGCGGGGCTGCGCGCCGGCATCTGCATGATGGCGGAACCCAGATTGATGTTGCTGGTCAAGGCGCCGATCCAGGCCAGCGGCGTGATGCAATCCGAGCCGTAAGCTTCCGCAGTCCAGACGGCATAATATCCCAGCCGGTCAGCTTCGAGAATCATGTCCATGGGCAGGTCAATGCGCGCGCCCGAATAGCCAACACTCAGTCCAAGTCGCATATTTGGCTCTACTTTCGGCTGCCCGCGCCGTGCCAGGCAAGCAGCCAATTCGCTGAATTCTGTCACCAACTTTGTGAAAACACAGCCGTTATTCTAAAGGCGATTCCCACCGCAACACAGATGAATAGTCGAGCGCCCAACAAATCAGCATTCGTAATGCAGGACCACGAATTGCCACGATAGTACAGCCAATCTCATTCTCGGCGTCGTCGTCTTTCCAGCCAGCGCCACACCCAACGCAAGACGAATCTCGCCCCAATGATCACAATAGCGGCAAGCGAGTTGAAGGCAATATCGACAGGGTCAAAGACGCGGTTGGGCAGCAAGAATTGGATACCCACATCTAGACAGCCCAAAAGCACAGAAAGGATCAGCGCCAGAATAGCAGTCGCAGGAACACGCCGTCCGTTGTCTTTACGCTCAAGAAGCGCTTCGTGCACCAGCGCAGCCACCAAAGCGTACTCGAATAAGTGCGTGCGCTCGGCCCATGACCCGATTCTCAGCCAAGCCAGCAGATATACCGTCAGGATTCCAATCCCAATCGCGCTTTCGGAACGAGCAAGTCGCTTGTCGATGAAGAAAATCGGAATCACCACCAGCAGCGCGAGAATCACGAAAAAGAGGCTGGTACCGGCGCTTGCGACAATGCGTTCGCCCAGCGCAGCCACTATCGCCGGCGCTTGTCCTAACGTGGCGTAAATACCCAAGAGGACAATTGCTAGCGCAAACCAAAGCCGGCGCTCCCGTTTGGAACTGAAGAAAGGCATCATGGTCACCAAAATAGCAGACTTATCGCATTCTGTAAGTTCATAATTGATTACGTATTGTGTAGCCAACTGTTGCAAGGCCAGGCGGTACGCCCCGAATTGGCGACGTTTCAACGCGCCGCCCCGAATACGAAGGAGCGAAGATCTGATCCGCGGCTTTGACTTATCGTATAGCTAAGGCTAATATCCCAACTTGACTGGCCACAACTAACAAACGAGAAGACAGAATGCTGGGAAACGAACTGATTCAAGCGTTGCGCAGTGGACAGCGCGTTTATGGCACGGCGATTTATTCGCCCTCGCCCATTTGGCCCCGCGTGGTCAAAAACCTCGACCTCGATATGGTCTTCATTGATACTGAGCACACACCCCAAGATCGCAATATGATTTCCTGGATGTGCCACACCTTTTCCGCGCTGGACTTGGCGCCGGTGGTGCGCATTCCGGAGCCCGACCCCTATCTGGCGCAGATGACTCTCGACGGCGGCGCGCATGGCATCATCGCCCCTTACATCGAATCGCCCGAGCAGGTCAAGGCTTTGGGTGGCGCGGTGAAATTCGGCCCGCTCAAAGGCGAGCGACTGCGCGCGGCGCTGGATGGCGAGAGCGAGCTTGAGCCGGAGCTGGTGGATTACCTGTCGCGGCGCAACGTCAACAAGGCGCTTTTCATCAATATTGAGAGTGTGCCGGCGCTGGATGCGCTTGATGAGATACTCAGCCTGCCCTACATCGACTGTGTACTGGTTGGTCCGCATGATCTGTCGTGCAGTCTGGGCATCCCGGAACAATACGACAACCCGGTCTTTGATAAGGCGATCCGCACCATCATCAGCAAGTCGCGCGAAGCCGGCGTGGGCATCGGCATTCACCACAACTTCGCCCGCCACGAGATTGAATGGGTGAAAGCGGGCGCCAACCTGGTCATGCACAGTTCCGATATCTCTGCGTTCAATCGGGCGCTGACGGCCGAGTTCAAGCAGATCCGCCAAGAGACAGACGATGCCGGCCAGATCATCGACGAAAACGTGCACTTCTAAATATCATCAAACGAGGAAGATCGCAGGATGTACAAGATTTGGTTTGAAAATACAGTGCCAGACGAATTCCGGCACATGTTTGAAGCGGTGGCCGAGGGCATCAGCCCAGGTGATCGGGTCAAAACTGACCACTACTATCGCCTGGAAGAGGCACAGGCGGTCATGGCAGGCGGAAGGACCTATGATGCCGCGGCCATGGATCGGGCAAAGCGACTGCTGCTTATCGCCCGCACCGGCGTTGGCTATGACAAAGTCGATGTTCCCGCCGCCAGCGCGCGCAATATCGCCGTGGTGAACGCGCCCGATGCGCCGACCGTCTCCACCGCCGAGCAAGCTGTCACCTTGATGATGACGGTGGCGCGCAGCATCAAGCGGGTGACAAACGAACTCGATCGTATGCTGAAAAGCGGCGAGCGCAAGAATATCTGGGGCGAATACGTTGCGCTGGAGATGCACAGCAAGCAGCTTGGTCTGGTGGGCTTGGGGCGGATCGGCGGGCACGTCAGCGGCATCGCGCGCGCCATCGGCATGAAGGTGGTCGCCTATGATCCCTTTATCAGCGACGAGCGCTTCAGCAAGCTGGGCGTGGCGAAAGCCAATTCGCTGGAAGACCTGCTGGCCAGCTCGGACTTCATCTCCCTGCACCTGCCGCTCAATGACGAGACCTACAAGCTGATGAATGCCGAGCGTTTCGGACAGATGAAGCCGGGCGCGGTCTTCATCAATGTTTCGCGCGGCGGGCACGTAGATGAAGCCGCCTTGACCGCGGCGCTCGATAAGGGCCATCTCTTCGGCGCCGGCCTGGATGTTACTGATCCGGAACCGCCACTCGCTGGCAATCCACTGCTTGGGCGGGACAATGTGGTGATCACGCCGCATGTGGCCAGCGCGACGGTGGTGGGCAGGCGACGGCTGGTTGTCCATGCCCTGGAGCAGGTCTTGCAGATCCTGGGCGGTGAACGTCCGCCGCATCTGCTCAACCCTGAAGTATGGGACGCGGTTCACGCGCGCTGGGAATCGAGCCTGCAGGAGTAAGCGATGCCGCCATTTGAAAGCAGCCAGGTCGCGGCGGATTACGACGTACTGGCGCCAGACCGCTCGGAGATTCGCCTGCTGCATAGCCTCACTGGCGCTAGCGTCGTGCATTGCACACTGCCTGTCGGCGCTGTTTCGATCCCGGTGCGACACCGCATAGTCGAAGAAGTCTGGTTCTTTTTGGCTGGGCAGGGCCAGGTCTGGCGGAAGCAGGACGAGCGCGAAGAGGTGCTGGATGTGGCGCCTGGTATCAGCCTGACGATTCCGCTTGGCACAGACTTCCAGTTCCGCAACACGGGTGATTTGCCACTGGAGTTCATAATCGCGACAGCTCCGCCTTGGCCCGGCGAGGACGAGGCGGTGGTTTTGGATGCGGGGTGTTGGGATGTTTGAGCGCCTCCGAAAAAAACGAAAGCGCCGGGTTTCCCCCGCGCTATCAGACGCTGATTGAACAAGTTGTAACTCTGAACTATGCAGCGGGCGTCTCGCCAGCCGGCGTCCCCGCCACACCCCGGAAGCCAAAGTAGAAGCGTGGTTTCGCAGGACCTCGGCGTCCACGGCGCCAGCGCTCAGCCAAGTCGCTATTGAACAGCTCGGTGATATTCTCTTCGAGACTTGCCACGCGTTCAGCGGCGGCGGCATTGACTTCGTAAGTTATGGTCGCCAAGAAGTCGGCTGCTACGCTTGCCACATCACCGTCGTTCGCCTCGATAAGCTCGGCAATCGTCGAATCGTCCGCCAACGCAGAGCGCAATCCAGCGGCGTCCAGTCCCGTCGCTTCCAAGATCGTATCGCCCACGCCGGCATAAGCGAACATGCGCGGCAGCCGAGTCCAGCGCCGTCCCCAAGGACCGCGGCGCGAATGGCTGGCGTTCAGTTCCTCTGCGACCCGTTCATCAAGACCTTCCAGGAATGAGACGGCTTGCGCGTTGATGTCTTCGGTCATTTGCGCCGCCACCTCCGCGATCACGCTGTCGATATCGCCTTCATTGGCCTCGATTAGCTCGGCAATGGTTGCGCCTTCCACAAGCGCCTCGCGCATCGCTTCAGCCTCCAAGCCGGTCGCTTCCAGCAGGGTGTCAACGTCAAGCGGCAAACCAAAACCAGGTTGCAGCATGAATCCGGGGATGCCTTCGCCTTTGACTTTGTCGTGTGCGCTGACAGCCGCCGTCAGCAGCGCGAGCAGGGCGAAGACCAGGGTGATTCGTTTGAGTGTCATTTCGGCAATTCTCCTTTGCGTATTGACGCGAGGGCGAGAGATTTCGCCTTCAACTGATCGGCATTATCGAGGAGGCTCGTTGCCAAAGTTTTGCGTCTATGCAAATTAAGTGTAAAGCTTGGCAAACTGGTATCGAGGAAGAGGTGGCGACGGATAATCTGATTGCGGCAGCGCTATCTTGGCGCTGCGTATATGAGGCGGCGGTGAGATCAGGAAACTGCTTTATCCGGAACAAACTCCAACTATTCGGAAAAAACCGAACAGTTCAAGGTGTGTTTGGCAAGGTGCCCAAGCCCATTTCCTACTTGCGTGAAACACAAAAGCCTTAAGCTTGCTTGCCTCGTTTAGGACGGCGCTTACGCGGTTTGTCGCGCCCTAAATCTACCCCTTCATAAGAATGTTCAGGGCGTGGTCTCGGAGTTTCGGGTGGCTTGCTTCCTTCACCTACATCAGACTGGCTGCTAGGTGGCGGCTGCGGCTCGTTTCCGCTTGGTGCTTGATCGGTATCGTTCATGTCTAGCTCCGCACAATGCAGGATTGTCATCGCAACAACTCAACTGCATAGAATTCTTTACGTTTACGTCCTAAATCACTCGAATCCACACTAAGAGTCCGCCAAAATGATGCATCTTATTTACCCACCATTACGAAGGTCAAGTTCAAACTCCGGGAGAATCTGTTGGGCGGCTTACATTCCTGCTCGTCACGTCCGATCCTGTACAGGATTCAACTTTGTAAATCGACCACCCTCATCTATTATTCCGTATGATGGCTGTGGTCTGGGCGTTGACGATACAGGCTTGCTAGGAGGCGCTCCATTTCCAGTGTTATTTCGGTTGTCCGCCGGAGTCGTAGGTCTACTGCCATTTTCTTGCTTGCTTTTCTCAGACACTTGTATCTCCTGGAGATCACATGATTGGTGCAGAAGAAAACCCGAGCTTTCAACAACTTAGCGTTCTTGACCTTCTAAAGTCGCACGTCCAATCGCAAAGGGATGCAATTGCGGCGCTCGAAAACAAAGCACTAAATAACTTTACTATCATAAATATTATAGTAGCAATTGTAGCGACGCTCAACCTTGACTTAGGCGCAGCAGATAGTCTCCACCAGGTATTCAGCGAACGGCCCTTGCTTCTGCTCATATTTGTAGGCTATTTGATCGTGGTCGTCCTTTCCCTGTACGCATTGGCAATTCGCAGACAGGCCAGCGTTCCCATGGAAGTCTCAGTGCAAAACGCGATAGACTGGTCAAGCTGCGAGCCCGAACACCACTTGGATATTCTGATACGATCTTACGTTGCTGTCTACAAGCACAACGAAAGAATTGTTGTGCTGAAAGGGCGCAGAGTAAAGTGGGCATATACTGCAATTGGAGTCGTAATTGCCGCGATATTTGTAGAAGCGCTTGGCATGCTTCCTGTCCTTATCTACCTGCTCTTGGGACTGCTACCCATTGTGAGACAGCTAGTGGAAAGGTACACGGCTCTTCTTGGCATTATTCTTGTCTGCGTTCTGTTTGCGCCGAGCCTAAGTCTGCGCTTCTCTCTGTTGTCTCAAACGAAGGCTGCGGCTTCGGCTTTGGCAAAGCCGCTTGGGGCAGTTCGGAAGCGATTCCGTCGCTGGCGGTAGGTTGATTGCCCGACGGTGGAGATGATTGTTCGCCGCCAATAGCCTGATCAGTTTCTGTCATCATACTCTCCACTAGATTCACATGATTTCATGAAGCATCTTACCGTGATACGCAGAATAAGCCAACAAGGAAACGAATAACTCGAGATTACAGTCATCCGTCACGACTATTCTCCCCCACCACATCAATGAACTTGATCGTCGACTGTATCCCGTTGTAGAAGTTCTGCAAGTATATATTCTCGTTGGGACCATGCGCGCGGCCGCTCTTCAGCCCGTAGCTCATAATCACGACCTCGCCCGCTACCTTGGCGCATTCGACGCAGATCGGCACGCTGCCGCCAGAGCGCTCGAAGATCGGCTCGACGCCCCAGGCATAGGTATAAGCCTCTGCCGCCGCCTGCATCGCCAAGCCGTCCACATCTAGCAGCACTGCTTCCGCGCCTGGTTCGCTGGGGCGGACGTCCACCGTCACCGTGTCCGGCGAGATGTTATGGATATGGTCCATCACGCGCTGCAACACTCTCGCCGGAATCTGCCGCGGCGCCAGACGGCAAGTGATCTTGGCGAAGGCGCGGGCGGGCAGCACCGTCTTCATGCCATCGCCAGTGTAACCGCCGTGGATGCCGTTGATCTCCAGCGTCGGGCGGGCGCCGAGTCGCTCCGGCAAGATATATTCTGACTCGCCCCAAACCGCCGGCGCGCCAACGACATCGTCCCATTCGGCTTGCAGGAAGGGCTCGACCTGTTCCAGCAGCGCGCGGTCTTTCGCCGTCACCGGGGCGACGTCATCGTAGAAGCCGGGCACGGTTACGGTTCCGTTTTCGTCATGCAACTGCGCGATAATCTCAGTCAGCGCCTGAATCGGGTTATGCACCGAGCCACCCCAGTGGCCGCTATGCAGGTCGCTAACCGGCGCGCCCACATGCAATTCAAGGGCGGCAATCCCGCGCAGTCCATAGGTCAAACTCGGCTGATCCGGCGCCAGGATCGCCCCATCGGAGACCATCGCGATATCGGCCGCCAGGCGCTCCGGGTGCTTGGCGATAAAGGCATTGATATTCTCCGAGCCGGATTCTTCTTCGCCTTCCAGCACCACCTTGATATTCACCTCGGGCTTCTCGTCTTGCGCCAGCCAGGATTCAACCGCCTTCAGATTCGCCATGACGTGCAGTTTGCTATCGACAGCGCCGCGGCAGTAAAGCCTGCCGTCCTTGATGGTCGGCTCGAAGGGTTCAGTGTGCCAGCCGTCGGCTACTTCGGCAGGCTGTACATCGTAGTGGCAGTAGATCAAGATCGTGGGCGCATCGTCGCCGGCGCCAGCCCACTCGCCGAGGACCAGCGGACAGCGCCCCTCCGGCATGAGGATCACCTCTGCCCGATGCATGCCGATGCGCAGCATCATCGTCTTCAGCCACTCGGCAGCGCGCGCCACATCATCGGCGTGCCGCGGCTGTGTGCTGATCGTGCGAATGCGCAGCAATTCTTGATATTCCTCGAGGAATCGCGCTTGATTGGTCTTGGCGAAATTGTACGGATTGCTCATTTCTTCCCTGGCCTTCAACTCACTTTTCGCTTTTGCCCGCATGATACACCTGCGGCAAGCGCTTGTGTATCCAACAGATTGTCGACCTAGTATTTTCGGCGGAACGGGTGCATACTGCGTCCCTACCCCCCCCCAAGAAAGATTGCGAATACTCAGATCAATGTCATTTCACGAGCTACAACTAAATAGCGCTTTGCTGCGCGTCGTCGAGCGGGCTGGTTATACCGAGCCGACGCCTATTCAAGTACGTACCATACCTCATATCCTGCAGGGCCGTGATATTGTAGGCTGCGCCCAAACAGGCAGCGGCAAGACAGCTGCCTTTGTTCTGCCCATCGTTCAACTACTGGACCCGGTCCGCGGCAAGAGGCATATCCGTGTGCTGGTGTTGGCGCCAACCCGCGAATTGGCAGCGCAGATAGATGAAGAGTTCGGCAAATTCAGCCGGGATAGCGGTCATAAACATGTCGCGATCTTTGGCGGAGTCGGCCAACAGCCCCAGGTGAATGCCCTGCGGCGCGGGGTCGATATAGTCGTGGCGACGCCGGGACGTCTGCTTGACCTGATGAACCAGGGATATATCCGGCTGGACAAGATAGAGTTCTTTGTCCTGGATGAAGCCGATCGCATGTTGGATATGGGCTTCATCCATGATGTCAAGCGCATCATCAAGCCCCTGCCAAAGCGGCGCCAGACCATGTTGTTTTCAGCGACGATGCCGAAAACTATCCAAGACTTGAGCAGAAGTATCTTGACAGACCCGGTTAAGGCCGAGGCGAATCCGCAAGCTCCCACGGTCGAGAGTATCACGCAGTCAATCTACTTTGTAGAAAGCGGCAAAAAACGAGCGCTGCTCAAACACATCTTGCATGATCCCGCTTCCGAGCGCGTATTGGTTTTCACCCGCACAAAGCACCGAGCCAACAACCTGGCTCAACAGTTAAACCGCGCTCGTATCCCGGCTGAAGCGATCCACGGCAATAAGTCGCAGACTGCTCGGACTCGCGCATTGGCGCAATTCAAGTCCGGACGTACCGCGGTGCTGGTGGCGACAGACATCGCCGCGCGCGGCTTGGACATCGATTCAGTGACCCATGTCATCAACTTTGATCTGCCGAATATTCCCGAGAGTTATGTGCATCGCATCGGCCGGACGGCACGGGCGGGCGCATCGGGCATCGCCTATTCGTTCTGCGATGTCGACGAACGGAAGTACCTCTACGATATCGAAAAGCTAATCCGTAAACCCATATCGGTCGTCGCCGATCACCCCTATGTGTCAACGGTCACAGCGCCGAAACGGACCGTACCTGTCCGCGATTCGGGCAACGGAAACCGCCGGAGACGCGTACGCCGCACACGGACAAGCCGTCAAGCTCAGGGCGCGTAAACTCCGTTGCTGGACTAAAATGAATTCGACTGCGTTGTGTGCTGGGCTTCCAGCCGCAGTTGTCGCGCGCTGTCTTGTGAATGCAAGCGCAAGGAGAATTATATGACCGGCATTCAACAGCCAAAGGTGGTGGTGGTCGGCTCAGGCAGCCTTTTTTTCGGCCGGCAGGCCATCTGGCAGATGGTCCACTCGCCCCATCTCAACGGCGGCGCCCTGGCGCTGGTTGACAAAGACCTTTCGCGCATGGAAAAGATGGGAGCGCTGGCGCAGAAAGTAGTCGCCGAAACAGCCGTGCCCTTGCGCATTGAAGTCGCATCCGATTGGAAGGACGCCTTGCGCGGCGCCGATTTCGTCGTGCTCAGCTTCGCCGCCGACACCGTGCGCTATCGTGGGTTGGATTGCCAGATCAGCGAGCAATATGGCGTACGCATGTGCAGCGGCGATACCATCGGACCCGGCGGCATCTTCCGCGCCATGCGTGAACTCCCGCTCATCATGGACTGCCTTGCCGATATCGAGCGGCTCTGCCCTGATGCTTGGGTGATCAACTATATCAATCCAACTACGGTCAACGGCATGGCGATCGCCCGCTACGCCCCGCAGGTCAAGAGCTTCGCCCTCTGCGATTCGCTGCATATGCCACATGTGAAAGCCCGTTACGCTGTCCACGCCGGTCTCATTGCCGATGCGGGCGAGTGGACCGACGACCTGGACGCGGACTTCGATCTACGCATCGCCGGTGTCAATCACTTCACCTGGATGCTGAAAGCGGATTATCGCGGCGAGGACGTCAGCGGGCAGATTGCCGCGTCCTTGCGTGACAGCGCCGTTCCTGCGGGCATGGACGGCGACAAAGGCGCCAAAGCGATACATAACGATGCCATCGCCTGGCAACTCTACAATATCTTCGGCTTTGTCCCCGCGTGCGTCTCCCATACCAAGGAATATCTGCGCTTCTATCAGGGGCTTGGTCGTTTGCCGGGCGATATACCGCCGCTTTCGATCTGGGACACGGAGCCGCGCTACGACCGCCATGAGGCGATGTGGAAGCAGGTCGATGACTTCATCAGCGGCGCGCAGCCCATCAGCGAGTTTATGACGACCTTCGGTCCCGACCACGCCACGGACGTCATCGAGAATATGGTCGGCGATCTCGGACGGCCTTTTTATATCAATACGCCAAATCGCGGCGCTGTCAGCAATATGGCGGATGATGCCTACCTGGAACTGCTCTGCGATGTCGATATGGATGGACCGCGTCCGCGCCCGGTCGGCGAAATGCCGCGCGGCTTGCGCGGGCTTAGCGAAGTTGTGCTCGATACGCACGAACTGACAGCGGAAGCCATCGTCAAGGCGGATTACGCCATGCTGCGCCGCGCCATGATGACCGACCCTCTGACCAATTCGGTCGCCGATGCCGATGCCATCCTGCGCGATCTGCTGGCTGCCGAGCGCGATGCCCTGCCCGACCACTGGTATGCTGAGGCAGTATTCTAGAGTTGACAATATCGTGATGCGGCCGGGCTATCGTTCGAAGCTTGGCGGACCTCCTGTACGCTTGCCCCTCTGCTTGACAGCAACAGCCCGAACTCCTATGATGGAGCGCGTTTACGTCCGCCAACCGCCGAGAGGATCCCCCGCTTATGACAGCGTCGCCAATCTTGCTGGCTGTTGATATCGGCGGCACCTTCACCGACATCGTCGCCCTCGACCTGGACAGCGGACGCATCGCCGTCGAGAAGCTGCTGACATCCACTCCCGATCCCGCGCGCGCTGTGCTGGCTGGCTTGAGCAGCTTGCTGGAAAACAACGACATCCCGCCGGAGTTGATCCGCTACGTCGTGCATGGCACTACGCTGATTACCAACACCCTCATCGAGCGCAAGGGCGCTGTAACCGCGCTGCTGGCGACGGCGGGCTTCCGCGATGCGGTCGAGATCGGCAATGAAGGCCGCTACGATATGTACGACCTGGCGCTGAAGAAACCGGCGCCCCTGGTGGAGCGACGCCTGCGCTTTGATGTGCCGGAGCGTATGCTGGCCGATGGGCGTGTCTGGCGGCCGCTTGACACAAGCTGTCTGAACGCGATCACTGACGAATTACGCGCCGAAAAGGTCGAAGCGGTGGCCATCTGTTTCTTGCATGCCTACACCAATCCCGCGCATGAACTAGCCGTATTGGATGCCCTTCGCGACGCCCTGCCCGACATCGCCCTCTCCGTCTCGCATCAAGTAGCGCCCGGCATGCGCGAGTATCCGCGCGCTTCCACGACCATCGCCAATGCCTACGTGCAGCCGATAATCGGCCGCTACCTGGAGCGGATCGAAGCCGGTCTTGAGACGAGCGGCATATCGGCGCCGCTTAATATCATGTTGAGCAGCGGCGGCACGACCACGGTGGCAGCCGCTCGTGACTTTCCCATACGACTGGTGGAGAGCGGTCCGGCCGGCGGCGCGCTGGCGGGAGTCCATTGGGGACGTCTGCTTGGCGAATCCGATGTGCTGGCATTTGATATGGGCGGAACGACAGCCAAAGCGGCGCTGACCCGCTCCGGCGAACTTGTTATCAGCCACCAATCCGAAGTCGCGCATGTGCATCGCTTCAAACGCGGCAGCGGCTTGCCGCTTATGGTGCCAATGCTCGAAATGATCGAGATCGGCGCTGGCGGCGGCAGCATCGCCCATCTGAACGCGCTCGGCTTGCCCGCGGTTGGTCCCGAAAGCGCGGGGTCCACGCCCGGTCCCGCGTCTTACGGCAGCGGCGGGGCGCAACCCACCGTCACCGATGCTGACCTGCTGCTGGGTTATCTCAATCCGTACTACTTCGCTGGCGGAGACATCAGGCTTGATATCGCCGCGGCGCGTGAGTCCTTGCTGGAATTGTCTGCGGCGCTCAATTTGCCGCTTGAGCGCACGGCCTGGGGTGTGCATCAACTGGTCAACGAGAATATGGCGGCGGCAGCGCGCGTACATGCTGCCGAACGCGGACTTGAAATCCGGCGCTACTGCATGGTCGCGACCGGTGGCGCAGGTCCGGTGCATGCTTGCGGCGTGGCGCAGGGGCTGGGAATCAGCCGCATCATCATCCCGCCGCTGGCTGGCGTTGGTTCCGCATTTGGTTTCCTCACCGCGCCGATCGCCTTCGACTTCACTCGCAGCTACGTCGCCCGTATGGATGAAATGGATCTGGCCGAACTCAACGGCATCCTGGCTGAATTGGAGCGGGAGGGCCGGCGCATTGTCGGAGCGGCTGGTGTGCCGCCGGCCGATATTAGTGTGCGCCTCAATATCGATATGCGATACGTCGGGCAGGGTTATGAGGTACGTGTGCCTTTTGCCATGGAGCCATTGAGCGCCCGCCACATCACTGAAATGCAGCGCGAATTCGAAGCGGAATACCGCGCATTTTACGGCCAACTGGCGCAGGGCGTACCGATTGAGGCAGTCAATTGGCGCGTCTTGATCAGCGGTCCACAGCCCCAGATTGGAAGCGCCGCTATTGCAGAACCGTCGACGCCAATTGACACGCCAGTCGCTTGCCGCCTCGCGCATTTCACGCTCCAGCACGCGCCAGTGGAGACGCCTGTTTATCGGCGCGAGCAACTCAGCCCGGCCTGGTCCGCCGCAGGTCCTCTTATTATCGAGGAGGCGGCATCCACCACCATAGTCAGGCCCGGCTGGTCGGCTCAAGTCGCTGCCAGTGGCTGCCTGCTGCTAACGCGTGAGGACAGCCAATGATTGACCCCATCACCCTCGAAGTCATCTGGAGTCGCCTCATCTCCGTCGTCGATGAGCAAGCGGCGGCTCTGATTCATTCTTCATTCACCACAGTCGTGCGCGAAGCCGGTGATCTCTCCGCAGGGGTCTTTGATCGCGAGGGCAATATGATCGCGCAATCTGTCACCGGGACGCCGGGCCATATCAATACCATGGCGAACTGCGTACGCCGCTATGTCGTGCCGAACCATCCCATCGACAGTCTCAATCCGGGCGACACGCTAATCACTAATGATCCTTGGGAAGCGTCGGGCCACTTATTCGACCTGACCATTGTCTCGCCGGTATTCTATCGTGGGCGCGGCGTGGCTTGGTTTGCCAGCACCTGTCATGCTGTCGATATCGGCGGCGCTACCATGGGCGGCGATGCGCGCTCGCTATACGAAGAGGGGCTGGCCATCCCGCTGATGAAGCTGTTCAAGGCCGGCGAACCTAATCAGGAACTATTCGATATTATCCGCGCCAATGTCCGCGTGCCCGATCAGGTCATCGGCGATATCTACGCGCAGGAAGTCGGCAATCAGGTGGGCGCCCGCAAGCTGATCGAATTGCTCGAAGAATACGACCTCCCTGATATCGAGGAAGTCTCGGCGCTGATTCTCGAGCGCACTGAGGCGGCTGTGCGGCATGCCATAAGCGCGCTGCCCGATGGTGTCTATCGCAACACCATATCCATCGACGGCTTTGATCATCCACTGACTATTGCTTGCGAGATTGCGGTCGCCGGCGACTCATTGCGAGTTGACTATGCGGGCTCTTCACCCCAAGTCGATCGCGGCATAAATGTCGTGCTGAATTACACCCATGCCTACACCACTTATACGCTGATGGCGGTGTTGGCGCCGGACATCCCGAATAACGAGGGCGCATTCCGCCCCATTGATGTGCAGGCGCCCCTCGGCTCGATCCTGAACTGTCGCCGTCCCGCGCCGGTCAGCGCTCGCCACTTGATCGGCCATTTCGTCAGTCAGCCGCTGCTGACCGCGTTGGCTGAGGTCCTGCCGCAACGCGTGATCGCCAACGGATCTGCGGGTTTATGGAACACCATGATGGATGGCATGGACGCCGACGGACGCGAGTTCGCCTATGTCTTCTTCTCGGCCGGCGGGATGGGGGCCGCCCACGACCGCGATGGCTTATCGGCGACCGCCTTTCCCAGCGGGATCATGGGCGTACCCGTCGAAGCCATCGAAACAGCCGCGCCCCTGCTGATGCACCGTCGCGAGCTGCGGCCAGATTCCGGCGGACCAGGTCGATATCGCGGCGGCCTGGGACAAGTGATGGAGCTGGAAATTATCACCGGCGCCCCGGCCAATCACTCCTGCATGTATGACCGGACGGGCAATCCCGCTGTGGGTTTGCATGGTGGAGGTCCCGGCGCCCCCGGCGAAGTCCGGCTCTCTGATGGATCGCGACCGCATCCCAAAAGCCATTACGTCTTGCAGCCCGGCCAACGCGTCGTCTTATCGCTGCCGGGCGGCGGCGGCTACGGCTCCCCGCTTGAGTGTGCGCCGCAGAAAGTGCTGGCGGAAGTGCAGCAGGGATATATCTCTATTGACTCGGCTGAAAAGGACTACGCTGTTTTCATCAATGCCGCTACCATGACAGTTGACGAAGCAGCAACGGCAGCCTTGAGAAAGGAACGTGGCGCAGGATGACGGCACAGCATTTCGATCTGATCGTGGTCGGCTTAGGCGCGATGGGCTCGGCCGCCCTCTATCAAGCCAGCAAGCGCGGCGCATCCGCCCTCGGCATTGACCGCTACACACCGCCCCATACGATGGGCTCCAGCCACGGCGATACCCGCATCACTCGCAACGCCATCGGCGAAGGCGAAATGTATATGCCCTTCGTCAAACGCTCCAACGAAATCTGGCGCGAGCTGGAAGCGGCGACCGGCAAGACCCTGTTTCATCAGAGCGGCGGTCTCATCATCGGCGGAGAAAACGCAGCCGCCTTTCATTATCAAGGCGATTTTGTAGAGGCGTCCGCCCGCATCGCTGATACGTTCGGCATCGCTTACGAGATCTTCAGCGCCGACGAACTGCGCCAACGCCTTCCCCTGCTCACGCCGCGTGACAGCGACCGCGCCTACTACGAGCCGGGCGCCGGCGTCCTGCGACCAGAACGCTGCATCGAAGCCCAGCTGGGCCAAGCGCGACAACGAGGCGCAATAATCCACACTGGCGAAAAAGTGACCGGCTATGAAGCTAGCGCGAAATACGTGACGGTCACCACGGAAAAGGCAAGTTACAGCGCCCACAAGCTGATTCTGTCAACAGGCGCCTGGATCGCTGACTTCTTGCCTCAATCTCATCGCGCCGGCATCCGCGTCAATCGTCAGCTGATCCACTGGTTCGAGGCGGAAGACCGCAGCCTCTTCCATCCCGATCGCTTTCCCTTCGTCATCTGGATCGGCGATGACTTGGACGACTTTTGGTCGGTATTTCCGGCGCCGAGCGATGGCATGGATGGCGTCAAGCTCGTCACCGAGCAGTACCACACCAGCACCAATCCTGATGAGGTCAGCCGTGTCGTCACGCCCGAGGAAGCCGCCGATATGTACCATCGCCTGACCGCGCCGCGGCTCAAGGGACTTCGTGAGAAACAGCTGCACGCCGAGGTCTGCCTATACACTCTGACTTTGGACGAGCAATTCGTTATCGACTTTCATCCCGCTTCCGAGCGTGTGGTCGTCACCTCGCCTTGTTCCGGTCATGGCTTCAAGCATTCGGCGGCCGTGGGCGAGACGCTGACGCAGCTGGCCCTCGACGGCGGCAGCGAATTCGACATCTCAGCCTTCAACCTGGCGCGTCTCGCCGCTGGCTAAGTTTATTCAAATACCCGGGATGTAGGGGCGACTCTGTGAGCCGCCCACTATACAACCCGTGAGGAGACACAAAATGCGACTTGACGGAAAAACGGCGGTCGTCACCGGCGGCGCCAACGGAATCGGCGCAGGTTGTATTCGCCGCCTCGCGAAAGAAGGCGCTAATGTCGTCATCGCCGATATTGACGACGCGGCCGGCAAGGCGCTCGCCGAGGATTTAGGCGCTGCCGCGATATACGTCCGCAGCGATGTTTCGCAGCGGGCTTCGGTCGAGGCGATGTTCGAGGCGACGCTTCATGCATTCGGCGCGGTCGATATCCTGGTGAACAATGCCGCCTTTGTGCATAAACCAGGTGTCATCGCAAACTTTCTCGATTACAGCGAGGACTCCTGGCAGCGGACACTCGATGTCAACCTCAGCGGCATGTTCTACTGCTCCCAGACGGCAGCTCGCCTGATGGCGAAACGGGGCGCTGGCGGCGTCATCATCAACATCAGCAGCGGCGGCGCTTCGCGCGCGCATCGCCATATGTTTGGTTACGACACCAGCAAAGGCGGCATTGAAGCGGCTACGCGGGTCATGGCGCTGGATCTTGCGCCTGTCAATATCCGCGTCAACACCGTTGTTCCGGGCAGCACACGCGTTGATCATGGCAGCTTCGTCGGCGATTCGCCGATCCCGCCGGCGGATGTCATCCCGCTCATACGTCAAGGCAGCCCGGAAGACATCGCCGCAGCGGTCGCCTTTCTCACTTCGGACGACGCCGCTTACATAACTGGCACGCGCATCTTCGTCGATGGCGGCATGGACGCCCAACTGCGCACACCGTCGGTCGACTTCCGCCACGATTTCAGTGATTGGCGCTGATCGCAGTATTGATTCGGGGTCACTAGATTGCGGGCGACACAAGTGTCGCCCCTACACATGAACTGAAGGCATTCACTAATTCACCACACTTCCCGTCTCATCGCTGCGATAGCCGCTCTGCGCGCCTAGCTCGCGCTTGAAGTCCTCGCTTCGCAGCGCCTCCAGCAAGGCTCGCGCTCGCGCAGTTTCCAGGCGCCGCCGCGGTATCGCCAGATCAAAGCGCTCCCAGGTCAGCCCGATGAAGTCCAAGCCCATGGCCTCTGCCGCGCTGCGCAGACCCATGCCGCAATCGCCGATCCCATCCGCCACAGCCGCCGCCACAGCCAGATGCGTATACTCCTCATGTCCGTAGCCATCGACTTGTTCGGATGATATTTCATGTTGCCGCAGGAGGTAGTCGAAGAGCACCCGTGTACCGGCGCCCCGCTGCCGATTGATATAGCGCGCCCGGCGCAAATCTACGATAGACGCGATGCCCAGCGGATTACCGGCAGGCAGTATCAGTCCTTGCTCGCGATGAGCAAATGTCACCAGCGCCACCGGTTCGTCGGCAAGATAGCGCTCCAGGTAAGCCAGGTTATATGTCGCGCTTTCCGGCTCGAAGAGATGACAGCCCGCCACATGCGCTTGCCCGCGGCGCAGGGCGATCAAGCCGCCGATCGAGCCAACGTTGACAGAGACTATGCGAGCCTCAGACGAACGCAGGCGTAGATGGGTGGCCAGCAAGTCCAGCATCGGGTCATGGCTGCCCATGATCATCACCGTCCGCTCAATGAAAGAAAGCGGCTGATATAGCGCCACCCTGAGCGACCCGCCGCGATCCACGCCTTCGTGGAAGCGCGGAATATGCGCCAGCCCATCGGCGCGCACGAGCGAAGTAATCACACCCGCTCCACGCTGCAACGGCGTGGCTTGAATGCGCCCGTCAATCTCCGCCAGCGCGACCCGCACAAAATCGTCATCGCCAATCGGCGAGGCAATCTTGCGAGTCGATATCGTTTCTATGGTCGTGATTTCGGTCGGCGTCAAACCCAGCCATTGGCGGATCAGCGGCAGCACAAAGAGCTCGCCGGTGAGCGCGGCGCTGACGGGATAACCGGGCACACCAATCACCGGGATGCCTTGCGCCATGCCGATGATGACCGGGTGGCCCGGGCGTACGGCGATGCCATGTACCAGCAGGTCGCCCAAGGCTGATATCGCTGCCACCGTGTAATCGCGCGCGCCGGCCGATGAACCGGAGAGCAGCAGAACCAGATCCGGCTTTGCGGCAAGGGCAAGACCTAATGCCTCGCGCAGCAATTCGACGTCATCGCCAACGATATCGGCTACTTGCGCTTCGCCGCCAGCCTCGCGTATCTGCGCGCTGAGGATCAGGCTGTTGTACTCGGTAAGCTGGCCGCGCGCCGGTTCGCGATCGTGAGGAACAAGCTCGCTCCCAGTCGGGATGATCACGACCCGCGGTCGGCGGCGCGCCAATACGTCGACATGCCCGCAGCCAGCCAAGGCGCCCAGATCTACCGGACGCAACAGATGGTTGACCTGCAGGACTGTTTCGGTCGCCACCATGTCCTCGCCCATCAGCCGCACATGCTGCCAGGGCGGGACTGAGGCATAGATCAGCAAGGTCTGCTCATCGGCTTGATTGACATTTTCAATCATGATGACGGCGTTGGTGCCATCCGGCAGGGGATCGCCCGTATTGACCGGGAATGCATCCTCGCCCAATCGCAATGGCAGCGCCTGTGTTTCCCGCGCTGACTTGGTGGCGGAGGCGTCCACGGCATAGCCGTCCATGGCGGCGCAATGAAAATGCGGCGACGAGCGCTTGGCGCGAATGGGCTCAGCTGTCACCCGCCCCAAGGCTTGCGCCAGCGGCACGGTCTCGCCCGTCAAGGCGCCGGCCCGTCCAGCCTGAGCCAGCGTCGCTTGCAGTTTCGCCCGCGCCTCGTCCAGGGGTATGTCTTCAAGGTAGATGTTTCGCTTCGTCATTGACGACACTCAAAACCCCCGATTGCGGGTAACGCGTATAGCCTGCATCAAAAACTCTGTGTCCTCCGTTTTCTCGGTGTCCTCGGTGGCAAAGAAAACTTTGACAACTTCAGCCCAATCACAACCAGCCATCAAATCTTAGAACAAATCAATATCAACCAGGCTGTCGGCATCGAAACCGCCGGTATTCAGCGGCATACGCAGAAGACCATCGGCGCTTATCAATGTAAAGATCAAGTTCGACTTGCCAAAGATGGGCTGCGCCAACCACTCACCCTCAGCGCCCTCAACAAGACGGACGGCCACCCAGTCTTCGCGACCTGTGACCGAGGCTACCCGCTGCTGCAAGCGCGCGCGGACCCGGCGAGGCGCTGCGAGAATCGCTCCCGTGTATCTCGCTATCAGAGGCGGCAGGAGCTGCCGCGCCACCAGCAAAGCCGAGACCGGATTGCCCGGCAGACCGATAACAGGCTTGTTGTCACAAACGGCGATGATGGTCGGCTTGCCCGGTTTTGTCGCCAAGCCATGCTGCAAGACGCCCGGCGGACCCAGCCCGCTGATGACATCGCGGGTGTAGTCACGCGCCGAGACGGAACTGCCGGCGCTGAGCAGGAGGATGTCGCAAGCGGCGAATCCCGTAAGCGCCCGCTGCTGATAATCGCTGAGAGAATCACTGGCGATGCCGAAGCGAATAGGCGCCGCGCCATGCTTCTGCGCCAGCGCGCCCAAGATATAGGCGTTGATATCGCGCACCTTGCCCATCGTCAGATCGGCTTCCGGCGGCAGCAATTCGTCGCCACAGCTGAGGATGCCGACCCGCGGGCGTCCCAACACATCGATCGCGCTGATGCCGACCGCCAGCAAGCCGCCGAGATCCTGTGGGCGCAGACGATGCAAGCGCGGCAGGACGAGCGCGCCCTCAGCCACATCTTCGCCGGCCTGGATGACATTTTCGCCCGGCGCGGCCGCGCGCAGCACTTCAATCTCGTCAATGCTGGCCGCCTGCGCATATTCCAGCATGACAACCGCGTCGGCGCTGGCGGGCAACATGCCGCCCGTATGAATCAACAGTGACTGCCCGGCGGCGAAATCCAACTGAGGCACTTCACCCATTTTGAGTTCGCCGCAGACACGCAGGAAAGCTGGCAGCGACTGACTGGCGCCGAAGGTATCGGCCGCCCTTAGCGCGTAGCCGTCGACCGTGCTCTTGCGGAAAGCTGGTACTTCCTCGGGCGAGCGAATGTCCACGACGACGACGCGGTCAAGCGCATCAGCGGTCGCTATGGTTTCCGTGTGCAGCGCCGGCTGCCAATGCGCCTCCAGCAGAGCGAGCGCGTCGCTGACGGGCGTGACCTGGAAGAATTCGGGAGAAGGCATATTATCCTTGCGTCAGTGCGGTTGGTACTGGAAAATTTTACCATAGCGCTGGTTGGGGATAGGCTTGCAAGAATCAGAAGCTGTCAGAATAGAAAGCGCGTATTAGTGCATATTATACAGAATATAGCGTCATCAATCAGTTTATAGCGCAACAATACGTTTGCAGTTGGACCACAGGCCGGATTAACGCAAAGAGAAAGCATCATGTTTAGTCGCACGTTTCGTATCTTCATTGTAGCGCTCATCGTGTTCTGTGTTTTTCCAATCGCCGCTCTTGCGCAAGATGGTAGCGATTCTCCCGCTGATAGAGAGCAGTCGCAGATGATCCCATTTTCGCTTTCTAACGGTGAGTTTATTAGTCCTGCTACGCTACAAACGTTTCGAGAAGCAGGTTTGTCGGAATCTGAGATAAGTGAACTGCAAAACGTCGTGATGAATCAACCTGCTCATTCAAGTGAGTATAGTCAAGCTCAGTCTGATATGACAAACTAGTTCCTGCGTCGGGAGTGGTAAATTCCAACTACACGATAAATTCGCCAACCAAACAATATTACTCTGTGCCCTCTGTGTCTCTGTGGTGAATCCCCCTTATGGAATCCGGAATATGTCCTGTGTCTTTGAAATTCACCACTCCCGATTCGATCTGTGGATTCATTGCGTGGCTAAAAAGGGAGGGCTTGGCGCCTTACCTTTGGGGAATACGCTACAATGGACCTGTATCAGCTCGTCACTCATGGTGTTCGCGCTGGTGATAACACTTAGCGCCTATCACCGTTGAAACAATGCGCTAGAGAAGTTGTCGCGCCCGTCCTGAGTATCAAGAGATGGCAAGCCAAGGCGGGCGCAACATTGGGCAAGGGCAGGATAATGTCAATAGCCTTGGGCTACATGGTCGATGATGATGAACCCCGCATTGTGTTCAGTAGTGAAGAAAAACGCGCCGTCCTAAACGCGGATGAAGCCCTCGGCATTCTTGTACCTGCTGCAAGGCGCTGTTACCGCTTGCTTCAGTCTACAAATTCAAAGATGAGCGCGACAGATTGCTGGACACATTACACGCGCAGCAACTATTGCGCTTTCCTGCTCTCGCAGCGCATCGACCAACAGCCAACTTTTGACGGCAGCATAAACATACCGATAATTGAAGACACACTGCCTGTCTTGCTGGAGGCTTATAAGCAATGCCACTCGATTTGGGGCGGCGTCTCCGTTGACCCTGTCATCGAGTCTCATGCATTATTGGATGAGATCGGGGATAAAATGTATCCCGGTTGTTTTGATCGGGACGCCCATCGGCGCTTAAACTCCTTCTTTGAGCAGTTGTTGTCCGGCGGCACGACATGATGGACACGATCTTTAGTCGCCCAGCCCCAGCCGCCAGCCATGCGTATAAACGCGCATGCCGCCCTGCCGCACGTAGCCGATGACGCAGATATTCCAGGCCTCCGCCAGCTCCACGGTGATGCTTGTCGGGGCCGTCCGGCTCGCCACAACCGGCACAAGCATCCGCCGCGCCTTGCCTAACATCTCGGAGCTGATGCGCCCGCTGGTCAGCAGAATCCGGTCGCGCGCGTCAATGCCATCAAGCAGGGCTTGACCGGCCACCTTGTCGACCGCGTTGTGCCGGCCGACGTCTTCCGCGTTGACCAGCAGACCCGCTTCATCGCCGAGGACAGCCGTATGTACGCCACGCACTGCGTTATAGAGCCGCGCCGCGCCCTGCAACTGACGCATCAAACGCTGGATGAGGGCCGGAGTCGTCACGTAGTCGGATTCCAGCGCCGGGTAACTTTGCGACAGATCCATGCCGGTCAGTCCGCCGCCACAGCCCGTGGTCAGGATCATGCGTCGCGGCAGCTTGACTTCGTCGCGCGTCAGGATGACATCGGCAACGCTTTTGTTCAAATTCAGCTGTAGGAGACCGATGTCAGCGGCGGAGTCTATGACACTTTCGTTGTAGAGGAAACCGACTGTCAGCGCTTCCAACTGCAGCGGACTGCACATCATGGTCGCCAGGGACTCGCCGTTGACATAGATCGAAAGCAGACCTTCGTCAATGACGCCGCCTTCGACCTGCCGAACGTCTTCACCTTCGATCAGCTGATAGGTGAAGGGCAGCGCCCCCGTCAGCACATCCTTAACGTCAGGCGCCATCACCGCTCCCGCCTTGCCGCTTCCGTTGCCGGCGGGTATTGCGGCGCAGCTCATCCGCATCCCAGCCTTGCTCCATCCCCCATTCCGCCTTGGGCTTGAGGGCGCCAGTGGGACAGACGCCGACGCATTGTCCGCAGAAAACACAGGGCGATTCGGTCATTGAGATATCGAAAGCGGTCGCCACCGATGTATCGTGCCCGCGATTCTTCAAGGTCAGCGCGAAAGTGAATTGGGCGTCTTCGGCGCAGACCTGCACACAGCGCCAGCACAATACGCACTTCTCATAATCGCGCACGTAGAAGGGATTGTCATCGATGACCTCCGCCGCGCGGACATGAGCTCCGGGGAAACGCGCTTGGTCGGCGGCATAGTTCGCCATCATCTGCTGAATCTCGGGCGCCTGCTCCAGGTTCACCGAGGCGTTCAGCATTTCGAGGATGGTGCGGCGGCTGCGCAGAACGCGCTCGTTGCCTGTCTCGACCTTGGTATCGGCTTGACATTCAACGACGCAAGCCGGTTGCAGGACACGTCCGCCATTGACATCGACGACGCAAATGCGGCAGAGTCCATTGGGCGACGTGGCTTCGTGATAGCAGATGACCGGTATGTCGACGCCGGCTTGCTCCGCCGCGTCAAGGAGGGTCGTGCCTCTTTGGACGCTGATCTCGTCGCCATCGAGTTCGAGTTGGATCGTTTCGTCAGTCATGGTGTTTGCCATTCGCTTGAAATAGGCCGGGAAACTTCTCCATCGCGCTCATCACGGCAATGCCGGCTGTATGCCCCAGACCGCAAAGCGAGGCCTCGGTCATGGTCATGCCGACATCAAGCAGGCGCTCGCGATCGCCCGATTCCGGCGCGTCAAGCCGCTCAAGTATCTCGACCTGTCGCTGTGTGCCAAGTTGACAGGGAAAGCATTTGCCGCAGCTCTCATGCTGGAAGAAACGCCCGAGCCGTCTAAGCAGATCGCGCAGGTCGGCCGTCTCATTGAAGACCATGATCGCGCCCGAGCCGAAGGTGCTGCCGGCCTCGCGCAGGTCTTCGAAAGTCAGTGGTACATCGATTTCATCAGGCAGCAGGAAGGTCCCCGCCGCGCCGCCCATGAGTACCGTCTGCAGCTCACCGATCACACCGCCGCAGACCGCGTCGAGAAAGTGGCGCAGCGTGATGCCCGGTTCGATTTCGTAGACTCCGGGGCGTCCAACATGTCCGCTGACCGAGACCAGCTTGGGGCCGGCGCTGCCTTCGGTGCCGATGCCTTTGAACCATTCCGCGCCCCGCGTCAGGATTAGCGGCGCGACGCAAAGGGTTTCGACATTGTTGGCGGCGGTTGGCTCGCCGAATAAGCCAAAGTCGGTTGGATACGGCGGCTTCATGCGTGGGAAACCGCGCTTGCCCTCGATTGCTTCGAAGAGCGCCGTCTCTTCGCCGCATATATAGGCGCCCGCGCCACGGCGGATCTCGATGTCCAGTGAGAAGTCGCTGCCCATGATGCCTTCGCCAAGGAGGCTATTCACCTCAGCTTCGTGGATTGCATCCGCCAGTATCACGGCCGCTTTGGGGTATTCGCCGCGGATGAAAATATAGGCTTTGCGAGCGTCCACCGCATAAGCTGCCAAGGCAATGCCCTCGAGCAAAAGATGGGGACGTTGCTCCATCAGCACACGATCTTTGAAAGTGCCCGGTTCGCTTTCGTCCGCATTGCAAACGACGTACTTTACGTCGCCGGCTGCGGCACGCGTAAATTTCCATTTCAACCCGGTCGGGAAAGCCGCCCCGCCACGACCGATCAAGCCGGACGCCTCCACCTGGGCGATCACTTCCTCCGGCGTCATCTTGGTCAGCGCTTTTCGCAGCGCCACGTAATCGCCGTAAGCCGAGAGAGTCTGCGGCGCGTCAGTCAGCGACGGATCCAGCAGGACCGAATCTTCATCGCCCGCCGGCGCAAAGTATGTCTCGTTCCAATCGCCCAGCAGCGACTCAATGCTGACACGGGGCAGAGACAGATCCGCTTGGCCGCGGGAGCTCACCAGCGCTGCCGGCGCATTATCGCATAAGCCCAAGCATGGCGAATGCTCTACCGTGAATTCGTCGTCTGGTGTAGTCTCGCCTTCGTGGATCCCAAGCATGGCGCAGACGCCATGCAAGACCGCGTCCGCGCCGGCCAAGGCGCAAGTTGGATCGGAGCAGACACGGATGATGCGGCGGCCGGTGGCGTCTTCGTGGAATAGCGTGTAAAAGCCGATCACGCCATAGATGTCGGCTTCAGGTACGCGCAGGGCATGAGAGATAAGATGCACCTGCTCCGGGCTGATGCTGCCGCAAGCGCCCTGTACATCCCACAGCACGGGCAGCAGCGCCTCGCGTCCACGACCGCGGTAGGCGTCTAAGGTGGCATCAAAATCGAATGTCGCTGTCATAGCTACATTGTATCAAAAAGATCAGGAGTTGCCCGCTCAATGCAATACGGGGAGTGGTGAAAATCTTGGATATGCCCTTTTCTAACCCCATCACCGGCCCTTCCCCAAAGCATTGGAGAAGGGAGTTTTCCGGCGAGTTTGAGCCAGTGTCGTCTTCATTCTATCTCCTTCTATCTCCTTGAAATTCACCACTCGCCAAGACAGCAGAATCCGCCCGACGCACGTCCGGCTTGCATGCGCTGTCGAAATAGTGCGCCAGACCGTTACTGCTGATGTCAAGTCGATGAAGAGTTGCCGATGACAGCCTGCTGCGCAGTGCCCTGCGTCGCTTGCAGGAATCTTCGCGCCTGCTCAAGCTCTTCAGGTGTATTCAGATTCGCGAACGAGCGTCCTGCCGGATCAAATTCGGCATAGTCCGTTTCATCAAGATAGCGCACACGCATCTGATGGTAGAAGCGGATGATCTTCAGTTGATTCGCTTCAAGCTGCGCGCGTATCGGCTCGATGCAGGTCTTGCGGTAAATCGCGTGCAGTCCCTGCGGGTAGCCGTCGACACGTGGTACGACGATATCAATGTCAGCGTCTATCTGTGCGATCATGAAGCGCAGCAGATCGCTATTGATGAAGGGCATATCGCAGGCCAGGACAAGCACCCACTCTGACTTTGCTTTCATCAGCGCCGTGAATATTCCACCGAGCGAGCCCTTGTCCGGCATGATATCAGCGACCATCGGCAGCCCGAGATGTTGATAATCGGCAGGTCTGTTGGTGATCAGGATCGTCTCGGCTTGACCCAATTCGGCGCTGCGCTCTATTACGCGCTCGATAAGGGCTTTGCCGCCCAAGTCGACGAAGGCTTTGTCGCGTCCCATGCGCCGGCTCTGTCCGCCGGCGATGATGGCGAGGGAGAGGTTGGCTCGTGGCATCTCTACTGATGTCATGATTTGGAAATATCAGAATGAAGAACCGCTTCGAGCCAGACCAACAGGGCCGGCAGGTCTTCAACAGCAGTTTTCCACATGATTTCGAAGTCAATTTCAAAGTAGACATGAACCAAAAAGTTTCGCATGTCCGTAACGTCGCGCCAGGGAATATCTGGATGTTGTGCACGAAAACCGGGCGTGAGGTTACTAGCTGCTTCGCCGATATCCTGGATCGTCTTCGCTAAGCCATTCTGCAGAATCTGGCTATTCTCAACAGTCGTACGATCCGTATCCTGGACAAAGCGTACCGCAAGTTGCGCTGCGTCTAACATGTGTTGCAGACCCAGTCGGTCATTCTCACGACTCCTGCGTATATATGAGCCTAGCGCCTGCTAGCACGTCTTTTCGGATATAGCGACTAAGAGAATTAGGAGTCGCCAAATCAACGGTCCGCCCCACGATTTCACTCAGCTCCCTCATATGTCGCGCCATAGTGAAATACCCGACAGGCGCATCAGGAATGTACTCGACTAGCAAGTCTATGTCGCTTTCCGGCGTCATTTCATTCCGAGCCGCAGAGCCAAATAGCGACAATCGCCGTATCGGCTGCGTGGCACAATATTCGCGAATTTTGTCTTGTGGAATATGTGTCAAGTCTGTCTTGTTCATGACGGCGACTCCTTCCTTTTACATAATAGCACGACCATGAACCGATTAAAAGAATTTGCAATACCAGCACCCATTCTGACTATGACTTTGTTTTCAGCAGCGCCGTGTATATTCCACCGAGCGAGCCCTTGTCCGGCATGATATCAGCGACCATCGGCAACCCGAGATGTTGATAATCGGCAGGTCTGTTGGTGATCAGGATCGTCTCGGCTTGACCCAATTCGGCGCTGCGCTCTATTACGCGCTCGATAAGGGCTTTGCCGCCCAAGTCGACGAAGGCTTTGTCGCGTCCCATGCGCCGGCTCTGCCCACCGGCGATGATGGCGAGGGTCAAATTCTTACTAGTCTCGCTTATGGAATCCAAGTCTAGTGGCCGTCAGCGTTAAGGATGGCTTCTAACTGCGGTACTAGTATCAGAAGGTCGTCGATAACAGTTTCCCAAAGGATATCGCGGTCAAGCTCATAGTAACGGTGTGCGACAATAAGTCGCGTTCCGATAATGTCACTCCACCGTATTTCGGGAGTCTCAGTCCGCGATTCATCCGTTACGTTTCGGGCAGCTTCACCGATAAGCTCAACAGCCCGATCCAACGCGAGCCTCAGTTGATCGTCGGTATCTATGTCATCGCGAGTCTTTCCTTCAGCGAACTGACATGCAAGTTTCGCATTGTCCAACATATGCTGAAGGCGAGCCCGGTCGTTTTCACGGCTCTTTTGCATAGATGGGCAGCGCGCTATCCAATACGTCTTGGCGAAAATAGCGGCTAATTGAGTTCGGTGTACACAAGTCGACTTGTCGGCCAACAATCTCAATCAAGTCTGTTACATGTCGACCCATATCAAAATAGCTGACACGCGCATCGGGCATGTATTCTACAAGCAAATCAATGTCGCTTTCCGGCGTCATTTCATTGCGTACAGCCGACCCAAATACAGACAGGCGTCGTATCGGCTGCGTGGCGCAGTAATCGCGGATTTTCTGTTGTGGAAGATCTACGCAAACTATCTCGCTCATAGCGTTTACTCCTCCTAGCCCAATCATATCACGTATTTGCTCAATATCAAATTGTGCAGGAATCGAGGCGTCGGTCCTGACAATTCCAGAGTGACGGTGTGTCTATCATGATCCAAACCTAATTGTCGCGTCTGGCCCCGTAATACCAAAAGTGGCCGACGATCGCGCTCTCGATTCCTTTGCATAGATAAGCCTCGCGCTCTCCAAGACGTCATCACGAATGTAAGGACTCAGCCCATTTGGCGTACACAGGTCCAAGCGACGGTCGATAATCTCGCTCAGATCCATCAAGTGTCCGCCCATGTCAAACAGACCGATACGCGCATCGGGCATGTATTCCACCAGTAAATCAATGTCGCTCTCAAGTGTCAATTCGTTTCGCGCAGCTGAACCATACACAGACAAACGACGAATCGGCTGTTTTTCACAGTACTCGCGAATCGCTTCAAGTGGCAAGTCGACTGCAACGGTCTCGATCATGACTTCACCCGATTATAAATGACATACATTAGCGAAACTGATACGGATAAATATATCGCTTTCATAGCTCAATGCACATACCGCACGGGATCCTTGATCGCCCCCTGCTCCTCCAGAACCGTCGCTGCACGCTCGACCTTCTCCAGTTTGACCGCCGCCATTTTGAAATCCGGTATCTTCGCCCGCGGATCAATCTTGTCCAGCGTCAGCAGATTCGCCGCCGCCTCGACGAAGTGAAATGGCAGAAACAGCGTACCAATCGGCGACCGTCCTGTCACCATTACCTGACACTCGACCGAGCCGCGCCGCGAAGTGATCCGCAGCCAATCGCCCGAGACTACTTGCAGCGCGCCGGCATCAGCCGGGTGCATCTCGACGATCGGCACGGGAAAAGCCTCCTCCAAGCGCGAACTCCTTGTCATGGTCCCACCGTGCCAATGGAAGAGCACCCGCCCCGTCGTCAGATGGTAGGGATATTCTTGGTCGGGCAGCTCACTGTCGGTGCCATATTCCAACTCCCAGAATTTGCCTTTGCCGCGCGGGAAGTCCTCTTCAAACAGGTATGGCGTACCTGGATGATCGGCCGCCGGGCAGGGCCAATGCACACCGCCCTCTTGCTCCAGCCTCGCGTAAGTAATCCCCTGAAAATCGGGGGTGACGCTGCGCATCTCTTCCCAGATTTCTTCGACATCTTGATAATCAAAGCCGGCGCTCTCCACTACATCAAGCTGCTCTTCCATGCGCTTTGCCAAGGCACAGAGGATCTGCCAATCCGGCAGCGACTCGCCGACCGCCGGAAGCGCTTGCCGCACCCGCTGGACGCGTCGATCGCTATTGGTGAAGGTGCCGTCTTTCTCGGCGAAGCTGGCCGATGGCAAGATGACATCCGCCATTTCGCCCGTCTCATTCATGAAGATATCGATGCACACCAGCATGTCGAGTTCTTCCAGCGCGTGTTGAGCATGGGACAGGTTCGGCTCGCTCATCATGGGATTTTCGCCCATCACGATCATCGCCTTGATCTGCCCGGTCAAGGCGCCATCTACCATCTCGGTGACGGTCAAGCCGGGCACCGGATTGAGGCTGGTCTTCCAGGTCGTTTCGAACTTCTCTCTAATTGCGGGATCAGCCACCGACTGATAGGCGGTATAGACATTCGGCAATCCGCCACTATCGGAGCAGCCTTGCACATTGTTCTGCCCGCGCAGTGGATTCAGCCCCGTGCCGGGTTTGCCCGCGTGCCCGCACATCAGCGCCAGATTGGTCAGCGAGAGCGCATTGTCCGTCCCATGTGTGCTCTGGCTGATGCCCATGCCCCAGTAGAAGGCGGCGCGCTCGGCCGTGGCATACATGCGCGCCGCCTGCCTTATATCATCAGCCGGCACACCGCTTTTCTCCTCCGCCCATTCCGGCGTGCAATATTCCAGCGACTCGATATAGTCCTCGAAGCCTTCGGTGCGCGCCTCGATGAATTCCGGATTGAAGAGATTCTCAGTAACGATGACATTCGCCATCGCCTGGAAAACGGCGACATCGGTGCCCGGTTTTTGCCGCAGCCAGAGTGTCGCGAAGTCGGTCAACTCAATCTGGCGCGGATCGATGACGATCAGCTTGGCGCCATTCTTGCGCACAGCCTTCTTCAAGAAGAGACTGATGACCGGATGCGTTTCGGTAGTGTTGCTGCCGGTGACGATGAAGGTGTCGAGATGCTCCATCTCGCCGATACTGTTGCTCATGGCGCTTGAGCCGATCGCCAATTGCAAACCCGTCACGCTGCCTGCGTGGCAGAGCCGAGCGCAGTGATCGACATTGTTTGTCTTCATCACCGCCCGCACCCACTTCTGAAAGACGTAGTTGTCCTCATTGGTCGCCTTGGCGCAGGCGTAAGTCGCGACGCTATCGCCGCCGTGATCACGCACTATCGCTGAGAGCCGTTCGCTTACGTATTCCAGCGCTTCATCCCAGCTTGCTTCGCGGAAATTGCCGCGCGCGCCATCGCGGATCAGCGGCTTCTTCAAGCGGCGCGGATGGGTGGCGAAATCCAAGCCGAAGCGCCCCTTGACGCAGAGATTGCCGTAATTGGGCGCGCTGTCAAAGGGCGCCTCGACACGGTAAATCAGTTCGTCTTTGATGTGCAGATTCATCTGACAGCCGACGCCGCAATAGGGGCAGGTCGTGCGGACAGTGGTGTCGGGTTTCAACATTGTCATTGAGAGCCTCCTAAACTAATTATATCCGGCGGCTAAGCCCTTGCCAACAGAGCCCGCGCCGGACCCGCGCCGCCATACTGATTCTTCTCCTGCTGATCCTCGTGATATCAATCTCGCTCATGTGGCATTCATCTGTGACTTATACGAGATGGTTACGGTCATTCTGTAGCATAAAACTGAGTTAGGGAGCAAAGCAAATGACTCAGCAAAAGCTTCGTCATGGTGCATTCTTCGCCGCTTTGTCTCTGATTCTGTAGGCGAGCGGGGCATCAGCTTTGCCCATGACATCGGCTACTCGCATACTCACGATGGCGTGGACGAAAGTGAGGTGACCAGCGTTGAACTTGGCGCGCCGGGCATGGACCGGGATGCGCTGCATTCGGCCATACGCGACGGCAAGCACAGCCGGGGCATGCCGGCGATCATTCTAATCGTGCCGGTCGGCGGAGGTTCGTCGGCATTGCATTGGCTAGTGCATCACAATCCGGCCAGGGCTATCACGACCTGAGCGACTGGAATCACCAGCACATGCATTGGCATGGCCTCCCGCCTGCGCACGATACCGGCATCGGAGTCCAAGGGGGTGATCTTTCTCTCCCGCTCACACTATATGACTGACACCGGATGTTGTCGCATTGCGGCGGCAGTTTAGCAAGAGGGCGACACTGAAATGGCGTCGCCCTCTTTTGAGATTCCTAGGACCGGCAAGGTCATAAGCGCTTTTGTCGCCAGCGCTCATCAATTGCCTCAAACATCAACGTAACGGTCATGGCGCCCGGGTCGATGTGGCCGACGGCGCGTTCGCCGAGGTACTTTGCCCGTCCCTGCAGCGCCACGAACTTCTTGGTTGATTCAGCGCCAGCCCGAGCCAATTCAGCCGCGGCGCGCCACCCTTCCTGGTAGTCCTCCGCTGCCGCAAATGCACGTACCGCCGGTTCCAGCGCGTCGACCATGGTCTTGTCGCCGACCTTGGCTTTGCCCCGCGCTTTGACGCCCTCCAGACCCACTCGCAGCAGCGCCTCCATCTCAGCTTTGCCCAGGCTTTCGCTCTCGCGCAACAGCGGTACGCCGCGCAGAAAGAAGGCGCCGAAGATAGCGCCCGATGCGCCGCCCATGCGGTTCATCAGTACTTTCGCCGTCGTTAGCCAGATGGCGCTCAGGCTCGGGTGATCAAGCGCAGCGATATCCTCAACCGCCACCTCGAAGGCGGCGCTGATGCTGGTTCCGTGGTCGCCATCGCCCAGCGCCGCATCCAGCCGATTCAGCAGATCGCGCTCTGTGGCAATCCGCTCCGCCATCGCCGCGATCAGCCCATGCAATTCGGGCGCAAGGATCGCTTTCATAGCTGCTTCATATAAGCGCCATTCGCCGGCGTATCCCACAATGCTTTCAGCTGTTCATCCACGCGGCACAGCGCCAGCGCAAATCCCGCCGTCTCCATCGTGGTGGCGTATTGGCCGATCCACGACCGGTACACGTCAATGCCAGCTTCTGCCAGCTTGGCAGCGGCGCGCCGATACAGAATGAATAGCTCCATCAATGTCAGGCTGCCGCTATTGTTGAGCAAGACGAGCACCTCGTCGCCAGCTTGATAAGGAAGGTCATCCAGCAGCATTGGCAGCATCAGATCGATAGTCTGGTCCGCGCTCAGCGCTTTCTGTCGGCCCATGCCCATTTCGCCGTGCAAACCCATGCCGATCTCCATCTCATCCGCGCCCATCTCGAACACGGCCTCACCCGTCACCGGGCTGGCACAAGAACTGAGCGCTACCGACAGGCTGCGCGTATTATCACGGACCTTTTCCGCCAGCGCCTTGGCACTTGCCAGGTCGGCGTCTCCCTCGCAAAATGCGCCCAGCATCTTCCAGACGAAAAACAGACCGGCTGTACCGCGCCGCTCTGCTTCCCGACCCTTCGGCGCGCTCGATATATCATCATAGAGCACCGCCATGTCTACGTTCGCGATCCCCTCGATTTCACAAAACTCCAGCGCCAGCTCGGCGTTAAGCAAGTCCCCCGCATGATGCGAGACGCAAACCAGTACACCGCCTCCACAGTCGGCAGCGCGGATGCCGGCGAGCATGTTGTCTGGTCCCGGCGCGGCGAAAATCTCTCCGGCGACCACCACATCAAACAAGCCCTCGCCGACCCAACCGAGCATGGCCGGTTCATGGCCGCTGCCACTGCCCATGACCAAGCCAACTTTCCCCTGCTCCTTCGGCTTGGCGCGCATAACCAACCGGTTGGCGCCACCGCGCGCGATATCGCTGTAGGCGGCGCAGAAGCCCTCCAGCATCTCATCGACCAGGTCTTCCGGCCGGTTCACCAGCTTGTGCTTGCGTACGGACATCAGATATGCCTCCGGCTTGGCGCGGCGTCAATGCCATCAGATTTGGTTGAGGATAGCCAAAAGCGCATCGTGAGTCAAAACAGACCTGCGTCTACAAACGGCTGCCGCCAGTGGCGCTTTATTCGGTCTAGTTGCTTTAGGGAGTGGTGAAATATTTGATATACCCTTTTCTAACCCCATCCCCGACCCTTCCCCAAAGCATTGGAGAAGGGAGTTTTCCGGCGAGTTTGAGCCAGTGTCGTCTTCATTCTATCTCCTTGAAATCACCACTCCCGTTGCTTTACATGTGTCTCATAATCGGCTAAACTGAAGTAAAGTTTCTAGAGTGGAAATTGAAGACTCAAGTATCCGCCGTTGCGTTGCAAAGCTGCCGGGAGCCTAAACATGTCAAACAGAATTATAGACGAATCAACGCATGCTCCCAGTCGCCGCGAAGTCTTTCAGTTGTTCGCCGCCGGCGTCGCGGGCGCGGTCGGATCGATCACGCTTGATCGCGCGCCGATACTCAACGCGGCACGGGCCAGCGACGGCGGGACCTTGCGTATCGCCTGGCTGACCCCCGCCCAGCTTGACCCGCGCTCCGCGTCCGGCATTAGTGAAATGGCCATTCTTAACGCGCTCTATGACTACTTGTTTGAAACTGACGCCGCTTCAAATCTGTTGCCCTGCCTGGCCTCATCCTGGGAGCGGAGCGAAGATGGCATGCGCTATACGCTTCACCTGGTTGAGGACACGCTCTTCCATGATGGCAGTCCCATGACTGCGCATGATGTCGTTTGGAGTATCCAATGGCAGCTTGACGCCGGTGGCACAATTGCAGACGTGCTAGCGAGCATAGACTCGGTCGCTGCGGATGGCGATCATTCGGTCGTGTTTGAAATCAACGCGCCCGACCCCGATTTTCTCTATCGCCTCACGGAGTACAAGATCGTCATGCTCAAAGCCGGAGCCGAGAATACCGGCGTTGAATTCAATGGCACCGGTCCATTTATCATGCAGGAACTTATCCCCGGTGACCGCGCTGTCATGAGGGCGAACGAGAATTACTGGCGTGGCGCGCCAAGCATCGACCAGCTTGAATTTGTATTCTTCGACGATCAGCAAGCCTCCATCGCCGCTGTGCAGGGAGGCGCCGCTGACGGCATCCTGCGACTCGACATCTTCAGCTACCTAAACTTCACCGGAGATCTTCGCTTCAATACGCTGGACATTCCCACCAACGCGCATCATCTGGCGCGGATACGAGCTGACCGTCCACCCGGCGATGATGTGCGCGTGAGGAGAGCCTTCAAATTAGCGACGGACCGGTCTGCCGTCTGGGAGCGGGTGCAACTGGGCTTTGGAGCAGTCGGCAAAGATTGTCCCATCGGTCCGTCATTCGCTCAATATTACCTTGACGATCTGCAAGTTCCGCTGCGTGATCCGGCCGCCGCCGCCGCATTGTTGGCAGAGGCCGGTTATCCCAATGGTTTGGACATGACGCTGCACGTTCCCAACAGCGGCAGCATGCCCGATCTGGCGCAGACCCTCGCCGCGCAATGGGAGGAAGCGGGGATTCGCGTCGACATTCAACTTGAAGAAGAGAACAATTACTGGGTGCAAAAATGGTTGGACGTCGACTTGGGCATTACCTTCTGGGGCGATAGAGCCGCGCCACAGGTTTACCTCGATCTCGCCTATCGCAGCGGCGCGACCTGGAATGAGTCGCATTATAGCAATGAACAACTTGATGAATTGATCGATTTCGCCCGTTCCTGCCTGGACGAAGAGGCGCGCGCTGACGCATACAAAGAGATTCAGCGAATATTCCTCGACGAGGGACCTATCATCTTACCCTACTTTTACGCGCAGTTTATGGTTATGGCGAGCCACGTTTCCGGAGTGGTAATGCATCCCCTCCCCGGGCGGACTAACTTCGAAAATGCCGTTGTCAACTAATTCACTGTGGAATTGGCAGAAGTAGAAGGAAGCCGCCTTCGTTTGGGTCAATCGCCGCTGACACTATGCGAGATAGCATCGCCATTCCCGCTCCATTAGTCAAACGCAAATGAGCGGATAAGTTTGATCTCCTTTTCGTCGTTGGGCGCGCAGTCGGCGTGGAAAATATCACGCTGCCAAATAAAGTATTCGGGCGTATTGAACTCGGCCGCCAGTCGAGATAGATCCGCGTCCACCCGGCGACCAAGCCACAATTGCCCAGCCGATTCGCTCGCGGGCGAATATCGGCAAGACCAACTCGACCGTGTGGCCGACCTGCCGCGGCAGCCTTTCGATACAAAGCACGGGACGTCCGCAAGACTGACAGCGCTGAATGATCTCTTCGATTCCCGTCTCGCCATAGTGATGAAACGCAGTAACATTCGACGATTCCAGAATGCGCTTAGACGTGCTGTAGTCGCCATGCAAGCGCAATAGCGATGTTGTCAGTCGCTGGTTCGAGATCGACGGTGTCAGACACAGCGTAGCTGCCATTCAGGCGCGTAATGATCCGCGAAAAAGCAGCATGTATGCGGGGCGGCGAATGACGATCCCTGGTCGATTCATTGGTTTAATTTCATGGGAACATCCGGCGACTACTATGTCAATCAGCTGAGTATAGGCGTCTTTACGCTATCATTCGCTGATGTTTTATGAGCGCCATTGGAGACTCTGTTTGCCGCTTGCCTGGATAACTCTTCGGCAGTTTTGTGTTGCAGCGCAAGATATATGCCTCGCAAATATTGCGTCATCTGCTGGGACACCTGGTCTTCAACAGACGTGCGTTCTCCCCATCGCACCGCAGCAGCCGTTTCCACAGTATCCACAACACGATTTCCACTCCGCATGACAATATGAGCGAGCGGCTGACTTTGGAGGACATGGTCCGTCATTCTAAATTATCAACCCCGCTTCAATCTGTTAAATACAACTTACTGGATGGGTTGGTCAAGGGCGGAGAATAACCAGACTAGGTTCTGTTGACATTCTATCGTAACCATATCAGCGTACCGACAAGGTGCAGAAATCCGAGATAAGATGTATCGAGTTTCTCAAATCGGGAAAAGACGCGGCGGAAATGTTTGATCTTATTGATGAAACATTCCACCAGATGCCGCTCGCGATAGAGCCATCTATCATATTCTCGCTGCTCTTTGGCGCTCGGATGCGGGGGAATTACCGCTTCTATGCCTCTTTCAAGCAAGCTGTCCACAAAATCTTGGGACGCATAGCCTCGATCCGCGATAACCCGCTGAAAGGCAAAGCCTTCCACCAACTCCTCAGCCTGATTGATGTCGTGAGCCTGCCCAGGACTCAAGCGGAAACGCAAGGGATTGCCCAAACCATCAACCGTGATATGAATCTTGCTACTAAAACCCCCGCGACTGCGACCCACGGCTTGCTTTTCACTTTTTTTCGGCGCCAGCGGCACAGGGATGTGCCCGAACAATCGTACTGTCGATTATCCCGTTTTCCATATCCGCGTCATCGGCAAGAGCTTCCATCATCCGTTGCCAAACATCATTTTCGCACCAGCGAGCAAAGCGTTTGTAAACTGAATTCCATTTGCCGTATTCGCTTGGAAGCAAACGCCACTGTGCGCCGCTGCGACTTACCCATATCACTGCTTCAACAAATTGGCGGCATTTCGCCTCATTGCCCAGATAAACCTTTGGCTCTTGCGACAGAAAATCTCGAAGCTTCGCCCACTGTTCGTCAGTTAGTCTTATGGTATCCATAAGACTATTTTACCCATTTATGAAAATGCTAATGTCAAAATATCAACAGAACCTAGTCCGTAAAAGCGGATTTCCTTGCAATGATGGTTGCAAGTCTCAATCGTTATGACGACCGCAAAAGCTCACTACAAGTCGTGATTACGGATGGATATATCACGTATGTTGATTGTACGCTATAACTTGTCGGCAACGTGCGCATGGCGCCCCGCAGCCAGTAGAGACGGCCGCAGCGCATTTGCAACCATCGAGAGCATCGTCATCGCCGGCTACGGGAAAATGTCTGAGATGCAATCGCCACAAATAGTCTCTATAAAGGAATCTTATGATTATTGATGTGCATTCACACACACCGCAATACTGCGGCGCTGTACCGCCCGAACGGCGGATCATCAATCACGCCTGGCGACCGGATCGCGCAGTGAGCTCCGTCTACAATTGGGACGAATATATGCAGGCGCAGACGCCCGCCGACATAAGCATTGTCTTTGGCGTCGCCTGGAACCCTGGTGATAGCGCTGGCGGTCTCAACGGCATTGATGGTTCCTCGGATCTGCCCGGCAATGTCAATGACAAGACAGCCGCATTTGTGCAAGCCTATCCAGAGCGACTGATCGGCTATATGTCTCTGCATCCTCATGACCCGCATACGCTGGACGAATTGGAGCGCAGTCGGGACGATCTTGGCTTGCGCGGCATCAAGCTGGGCGCCAATTATCAGATTTTCCACCCCCTCGAGGCGCGCGCCCTGGCGATCTATGAGCAGGCGCAACGCTACCGGTTGCCGATACTCTTTCATCAGGGCACATCGCCGGTGCGTATCGCGCCGATTCGATTTGCCCACCCATTGCTGATGGACGAAGTAGCCATACGCTATCCCGATCTCAAAATCATCATGGCGCATATGGGGCATCCCTGGACCGTGGATACCGCAGTCGTGATCCGCAAACATCCCAACGTTTATGCCGATATATCCGGTTTGTTCTACCGAGCCTTTGGCTATTATGAAGCCATGATCAAAGCGACCGAGTGGAATGTTCTTGACAAGCTGCTCTTCGCCTCCGATTTTCCGGTAACGACCGCGAGGGAAACCTACGAATCTCTGGGCAAAGTCAACGACATCGTCGAGGGAACGAACTTTCCCAGAGTCCCCGAAGACAAACTTGAAGCGATTATCTACCGAGATTCACTTGCACTCATGGGGTTAAATTGACATGACAAACGCTTCTCTTTTCGAAAGAGCGAGAGCCGTCACACCGGGCGGTGTCAATTCCGGTACGCGCGGGCTAAAAGACCCGATCGTCTGGGAGCGTGCCGAAGGCGCATACATGTTCGATGCTGACGGCAAGCGATATCTCGATTACCACGCCGCCTTCGGTCCCATCATCCTTGGGCACAATCATCCCGCGGTGAACGCCGCCGTCGCGCGTGCCATGACACAGGTTGATCTCACTGGCGTCGGGACGACGGAACTTGAAATTCGACTGGCCGAAAAAGTGGTGGAGCATGTGCCGTCGGCGGAGATGGCACTGATCTTTGGCTCCGGCACCGAGGCGACTTATCTCGCTCAACGATTGGCGCGAGCGGTCACCGGGCGCAAGAAACTGGTCAAATTTCAGGGCTGTTTTCATGGCTGGCACGACTATCTGCTGATGAACATCATCAGCGCGCCGGATAAAATCGGCCAGAAGGACCCGGCCTCCGCCGGGATGTTGCCGGAAGCGATTGAGAACACCATCGTTCTGCCTTTCAACGATAGCGTGGCGCTAGAGAGCGCGACCAAGGCGCAGGGTGACGACATCGCCGCGATCATCCTGGAACCGATCCCGCACAATATCGGTTGTGTCTTGCCACGGCCGGAATTCGTCCTAACACTTCGCAGCCTGTGCGATAGACACGGGATCGTTTTGATCTTTGATGAGGTGATCACAGGCTTCCGGCATGGCCTCGGCGGTTATCAGGAGACGCTGGGCATACTTCCCGATTTGACGACTATGGCTAAAGCCATCGCCAACGGTTATCCCTGTGCCGTTCTCGCGGGACGAAAAGACCTGATGATGCGTTTTTCCAGCGCGGGCGGCGATGTCTTTGTGGCAGGCACCTACAATGGACACCCGGTCGCTACGGCGGCGGGGCTCGCCACCGTCGCGGAGCTGGAGGATGGAACGGTTCACGAGCGTATATTCCGCTTGGGCGACAAAGCGCGGCGCGGCATGCAGGAGATTGCCGACCGGCTAGATATCGAAATGACCGTTGCCGGTTACGGATCGGTCTTCGTGCCCTACTTCATGAGCGGCGCAATCACACGTTACGCCGATCTGCTGCGCAACAATACCGAGGCGGACACCATGTTCCGCGGCGAGATGAGCAAGCGGGGCATCTTCATGCTGCCGATGGCGATGAAGCGCAATCACATCTCGGCGGCGCATACGGATGCGGATATCGACCGCACGCTGAATATCGCAGAAGATGTGCTGAAGGAGATGAGCCGGGTTCACGGATTGCGCTAGGGCGTTTTTGGGCTAATTCTCGACGCAGGGCCTGCTTAGTGTTAGTCCATCGCGATTCAGTTCGACGCCCCAGCCCGGTTTGTCCGGCAGTGTAAGGTAGCCGTCTTGCGGCAGCGGCTCCTCGACGAAGATGTCTCCAAAAATCGGCACGATCTTATCGGCAGCCGGGCTCATCATGAGAAACTCCGCCATTGGGCAATTGGAGAATGCAAACTGCAGGTGATAAGCATAGATGCCGGAGCCATGCGGGATGACGGGAATATCGTAAGCTGATGCCATGGCGACGATGCGCCGCGCTTCCGTCATGCCGCCGACCCAGGTCAAGTCCGGCTGCAGAATATCGAAGCACTTGCGGGCAATCAGTTCGCGGTGGCCATAGCGCGTGTACTCATGCTCGCCTCCCGTAAACAGGCAGGATGAAACAGACGCTCTTAACTCGCCGCAACCGTCGTAATCGTCCGGCGGCAGACACTCTTCCAGCCAATAGACATTATATGGTTCCAGGGCGTGTGCCAACTCAATAGCGTAGGGTACGGTCAGCGCCATATAACAGTCGAACATAAGACGGTAATCTGGACCGACGCTTTCTCACGATTTTTCCATCAGGGCTACGTTCTCCTTCAGGCCATCAACACCGTCGGCCGGTCCATACATCAGCGGCAGCTTGGCGCCATGAAAACCCATCCCTTGCGCCAGATCAGGCCGTATCGTCGTGGCGTACATCGGCAGCTTGTCTTTGGTCTTGCCGCCCAGCATGTCGTAGACAGGCTCGCCGCGCAGCTTGCCCAAGGCGTCCCAGAGCGCCAGATCAACTGCGCTTATCGCCTGTAGCGCCAGCCCTTTGCGCCCATAGGGCAGGGTTGCGCGCCACATCTGATCCCAGATGAGTTCGACATTATAGGGGGATTGGTCGACCAGAAAGCGCTTGAGATGACGCTCGATGATGAAACAGGCCGGTTCGCCCCCGGTGCTGATGCCGACACCGGTCATGCCGTTATCCAATTCAACTTCGACAACCACACTGCCCAGCGCGTTTATGCCCCAGCTGACGCGCGACGCCTTATACTCTTCGTACACTGACATGGGATTGGCGATCGGTGTATCAATGATCCAGTGCCCTTGCGCTTGATCGTGGTAATCCGCTCCGCCCGAATCAACGATATAGGCGCGTACATCAGCTATTCTTGCGCTCTGCATCCGGTGCTTCTCCCGAAATGACTAGAAACTCTTGTGGCGTTCATGCCGGCGGCCAAAGGGATCACGCAGCGCGCGACCGGGCGTAGCGCCGGTGACCTGCCCATCCGCCAATGCCTGAACGCCGTTAACGATGACATCGCTGACGCCTTCGGCCTGGCTGCGGGGATTATCGTAAGTGGCGGTGGCGCGCAGGCTATCGGGATCAAAGACAGCGACATCCGCCTTGAAACCGGGACGGATAAGGCCGCGATCGAGGCTGCCAATGCGCCGAGCCGGCGCCGATGTGATCTTGCGGATGCCTTCCTCCCAGCTGAGCAATCCCAGATCACGCACATAGTGCGACAAGAATCGGGCATGCGCGCCCCACCCTCTTGGATGCGGCTGTCCACCGACGAGGATGCCATCGCTGCCGACCACATGCGCCGGGTGCTGCATGATTGTTTGCACATGCTCTTCAATGCCGAAGAAGGCAAGACCAGATACACCCAGCCGCGTTTCCACCAGCAGATCGGCGAAGAAATCGAAGGGACTTTTGCCTGTACGCTTGGCTGCGTCCGGCAGGTTCATGCCGATGATCGCCGGGTCGTGATCGCCCAGAATCCCGCTGATTCGGATCATCTCCCAACCCAGCGCTACGCCCTGCATGCCGTCGGAGCCAGTAACTTCCAGCTCGTGTTGCAGTTTCGCCCGGCCTTCTCTGGATTGCAGGTGTCCCAGAATGGCATCGGTACCGCCTTCGTGCGCCCAGCTCGGCAGAAAGGCGTGCAGATAAGTCTGCCCCGCAAGATAGGGGTAGGCATCCATCGTCACCTCGACGCCTTCGGCGCGAGACTCATCAATCATCGAAATTAGTTCGCCGACGCGCCCTTGGTTGATATCGAAGCTGAGGTGACAGTGCGTAAGATGCACCGGAATGCCTGCTCGCCGGCCGATGTCGATGGAGTCGGCGTAGCCTTTCAGCGCCTCGCTGCCATAATTGCGATGATGCGGGCAGTAGAAGCCCTGATACGGCCGAATGACCTCACAGAGCTCTACCAGTTCGTCATCGCTGGCAAACATACAGGGCGCATAGGTCAAGCCGGTTGATAAGCCGATCGCCCCTTCGCGCATACATTGGTCGATGATCGCTTTCATGCGCGTCATCTCGGCGGCGGTCGGGTCGCGATTTTCCATGCCCACGACCGCCATGCGCACCGTGCCCTGCGAGGCGAAAGTCGCCACATTGACCACCGATCCGCCATCGAAGTGATCCAGGTACTCGGTCAGTGTGGTCCAGTTGCGGTTATAATCCGGTAGCCCGTTCCAAGCTGACAGTTGCTCGGTCAGTATAGTGCGCGTCTCTGGTGTGACTGGTGCGAGTCCCAGCCCGTCGTGCCCGATCACATCAGTGGTCACGCCTTGATAGAGCTTGCACTCGTGCATGGGATTGACCAAAGGCTGCAAATCAGAATGCGTGTGCATGTCGATGAAACCCGGGCTGACGGTTTTGCCGTCGGCGTGAATGGTTGTTTTGGCGGCTGCGCCACTCAATGGCCCAACCGCGACAATCTGATCACCGTCGATTGCGACGTCCGCCCAAAACCAGGGCGATCCCGTGCCGTCGATAACTCGTCCGCCCACTATCAGTAGATCGTGCATCAATTCGCCCCCGTGATTTCAGCGTCTCGATATGCATCCAGCGCGACTTTCATCAGCTGCCGCGCCACCTTTCCATCGGTTTGCGGTCGAGCGCCAATATCGACGCAGTCGAAGAAGTGCCGCACTTCCTCAGTCAAGTCCAGCCCTTCGTCGCTATCGAGCAGCACCCTGTCTTCCGATCCAGCCTCGGCGATGGTTATGCGCGATCTCCAGGCGCAGCGGTAGCCTTCCACGGCCAGATTACCCAGCGGATGGACTGTCAGGGTGATAACGGCCCGCTCGCAAAAGGCGAGCATGGTGTACCAGCGGCGCGGCTTGGGCGAGAACCAGGTATGACGAGTCGCGCCTACGACGCCATTCGTGAACTTGATGACCGAAATGGCGGTATCTTCGCCTTCCATAGGCAAGCCGGCATGTGTGCCCACCATTGACACCGTTTGCACTTCTCCCGCGATCCAAAGCATGACATCCAGCATATGCGCCGACGCCGAAAAATATACTCCGCCTCCCAGGGTCGCCTTCTTAACGAACCATCCACCCGTGACGTATTCTCGATTGTCTTCGTCCATGAAAGCGTCCAGCATAAACAGGCGGCCGTAGTCGCCGCTATCGATGATCTGTTTGAAGGCTTGCGTGCTTCTGCGGTAGCGATGCGGGAGCGCTATCATCAGCGTCCTTCCCTGTAACTCCGCTTCGGCAATCATTTCATCGGCTTCTTTCAGCGTGAGCGCGAATGGCTTCTCCAGCAGCACATGACAGCCGGCCCGCAGCGCGTCCAAAGTGATGGGGTGATGCAAATGATGCGGCACAAGAATCGAAACGGCATCAACGTGACTTAATCCATCGCGATAATCGGTAAGCGCTTCGACTTTGTCGCCAGTCAATGTTCCGGCGATATGTTCAGCCCGCTCTCTTTCAGGATCTGCAGTCCAGACCACTTCGACGCGCTCACTGAGCCGATTCAGCGCCCCCACATGAAAAGGCGCGATCCAGCCGCAGCCGATGATTCCCAATCGTTGTTTGCTCATGAATGCAGCCCCTACTGTGATTTCCCCCGCGCTGCCACCACCCACTCATCAATGACACGCTCGCCCTGTGTGATAATCATGCTATCGAAGAGGTTGATCACCGGGCAAATATGATTGGGGATGATCTCGATGCGCTCGCCGATCTGTACCGGATCGTCGGGTGCTATGGTCGTTGCGCCGTGCTCTTCGCTGAGGCTCATAATCTCCCAATCCGGATGATCGATGACATAGCCGTGCCCCGCCACCGGTGGCGAGACGCCGGCGCGGTCGCTCGTCAGCGCCTTCGTGCCGGCATCCAGAATGATGCGATCGGCGGTCGGACGTGTCGCTACCGCCGCCAGTACGTGCGCGGCACATCTGTCGGGAGTAACGACTTGATGCAGCACCTCGCTGCGATCGTAGAATACATAGATGCCCGGGCGCGTCTCGGTCACGCCTGCAACAGTCGCCGTGATTTTGGCGGTCGCAGTCAAACCGACGGAGATGACGGGTACCTCGAGCCCGGATTTACGGATCAGCTCCGCCGTTTCCGCCATCATTTGCCCGGCCGATAATCCGGTGGCGCGTACTTGACCCGGCGTACCGGCCACCTGGGCATGCCCTTCATGGGTAAGCAATCCGGCAAAACGCAATCCGGGCAAGCGCGCGGTCTGCTGCGCCAAGTCGCGCGCGGGCGCGCCAGGTGGTACGCCACAGCGATTCAGCCCGGTATCAACCTCGACCATCACCGGCAATTCAAGTCCGTTTGCGCTCATCGAACGGGAAAGCGCCTCGGCAATATCCGCGTGGTCGACGACAGTGGTGATTCGCGCGCGCCCACAGAGTTCAATCAAGCGTCGATGTTTGGCAGCGCCCACAAGTGGATACGCCACCAGAATCTCGCTGCAGCCGGCGTCGACAAAGACCTCCGCTTCACTCAGCTTGGCGACGGTCAAGCCAAGCGCGCCGGCCTCGAGTTGCAGCCTGGCGATCTCCGGCGTCTTATGTGTTTTGGCGTGAGGGCGCAACTGTATGCCCTTGGACGCAGCGAAATCCGCCATGTCCCTGATGTTGAATTTCAACTTGTCGATATCAACAATCAGCGCAGGCGTGTCGAGATCGCTCTTGTGGGTCGCCATCAGAAAGCAAGTACCCGCTGCGGGTTGGTCACGAACATGGTTTCGACTTGACTGTCGGTGACACCGTATGCTTTCTGCAGTTTAGGCACAAACTTGGAGTAGACATAAGTGTAATCGTCCCAAACACCGTCACCGGAAGCGGCTTCATAACCGTGGGCGAATACGGCGGCATCGTGGCTGAGCATGATCTGATCGATGTAACCTTTCTTGATGGCATTCCCCACGACTTCCAGCCAATGATCATCTTCGAAAAATGCGCCAACCATGCCGATGCGGTCAATACTGACGTTAGCGCCCCGCTTCAATACAAGCTCGGACCCGGCGATAGGATCCGGCTGACAGCCGATATGGCTCAGGATGACCTCCTCGGGCATAACGCCCTCTGACTCAAAGATGTCGAGCTGCTCGGGACCCAGGCCATCCGTGGTATGTGTGATGATTGGGCAGCCGGTCAGTTTGTGGGCGCGGGACGCGGCGCGCAGGACTTGTTCTTCCTTGGCAGTGATTTGGCCTTCTCCGGTCGCGCATTTGATCAATCCGGCCTTAAGCAGCGTCTCGGCCATGCCCTCGGTAATTTCACGGACAAAGAGCGCCGCCATCTGGTCGATATCCATCAACTGCGCGTAGAGGTGCATCGGCGCCCAGGATTCGTGAAAGAAACCGGTCGAGCAGATCAGCTTGACCTTGCTGCGACGCGCGACATCGTGGAACAAATCGAGGTAGCGCCCGGTGCCAATCGGCGTACATTCCGTCATGGCGCCGATGCCGGAGGCATAAAGCTCATCCATCTTGGCAACCATGCGGTCAGCCATTTCGTCGCGGTCGAAATCGAGTACCTTGGGCCGCCCCAGCAGGTCGCCCCAATCGACGCACAGGTGCTCGTGAATGAGCGTACGCCCCAGCGCTTCCGGCGACACATCGCCCGTAATCGTACGGACTTTCTTCGTCATAGCAATATCCTCCAAGTCTTCATTTGTCTAATCTCACTGGTTTTTTTGTACGCGCGGACTCATATGCAGCCTGCACACAGGCCAGGCTACGCCTGCCATCTTCGCCGGTCACGCAAGGATCCCTGTCTTGCAGAATCGCGCCGACAAACTCGCTGATCTCCTTTTGGAACATATCATCGCGTTCACGCCGCTGCACCCAGGTATGATGAGCATTGGAAAACTCAAGCGAGTTCCAGGTGTCGATGCGGATCGCGCCGCCGGTGCCATGGATATCCAGATCGCACTTGAAGGGCACTGGCAAATCGGTCACCCAATTGTGCACGGTCGCGCCCATCGCGCCATTCGCGAAGCGAATTGCGACCACGATGCTGTCTTCCACTGTCTTGCGTGAATCGTAGGTTTCGGCATAAGCGAAAACCTCGATGATTTCCGAGCCCATCAACCAGCGCAACCGATCAAAACTGTGGGCGCCGTTGACATGTAAAACGCCGCCGCCGGCTTCTGCTTTCCGCCAGAACCAAGCGGGTATAGCACCGCCAGTGGTCATGATATCAATTGCCAAGGTCGGGCGTCCCAGTTCGCCTGCATCGATCAGTCCTTTGGCGGTTGCCAGCTCGGAATGAAAGCGATGGGTGAAGCCGATCATCAGCTTGACGCCCGCTCGCCGTTGTGCTGCCAACATACGATCCGCCTCTGCCAAAGAATTTGCCATCGGTTTCTCCAGCAGGATGTGTTTGCCCGCTTCGGCAGCGGCAATCGTGGCTTCTTCATGGAGATGGTGAGGCAGCGCGATGTAAACGGCTTGTATCGAGTCGTCTTCCAAGACCGCCCGGTAATCCATCACCCACTCAATCTGCTGCGGTTCCGCCAGGGCGCGCGCCGCGTCTTCCGCGACATCGCAAATGACCGCGACCTCCAGCTCCGACACATCGGGCGCCGCTTCCATAAATGATTTCGCGATGATCCCTGCGCCCAAGACGCCAAGTCTTATCGGCACAACGCTTATCCTTTCACTGCGCCTTCGCTCAAGCCCCGCACCAGGTATCTCTGGAAAACGAAGGCAACGATGACCGGCGGGATAACGCCGATAACGGTCGCCGCCGCCAGCGCATTCCAATTGACCTGCGCCAGATTACGAAATGACATCAGTAGCGGTGGATAGGTGAGCGAATTGGTGAGGGTCAACGCGAAGAAAAACTCGCTCCAGGCTTCCATAAATGCCATGACGCCGACTGCAATCAAGCCAGGGATGGCCAAGGGCGCCACTACCATGCGGAAAGCCTGCCAGCGTGTCGCGCCATCAATCAACGCCATTTCTTCGATATCGCGTGCCAGCGTGTCAAAGTACTCACGCAGAATCCAGATCGTCAGCGGCAAGATGAAAATCGTGTAGGTAAAAATCAGCGCCCAAAGCGTGTTTATCAATCTGAGTTTGCGCAGAATGATGAAGAGTGGAACGATTAGGTTCTGTTGACATTCTATCGTAACCATATCAGCGTACCGACAAGGTGCAGAAATCCGAGATAAGATGTATCGAGTTTCTCAAATCGGGAAAAGACGCGGCGGAAATGTTTGATCTTATTGATGAAACATTCCACCAGATGCCGCTCGCGATAGAGCCATCTATCATATTCTCGCTGCTCTTTGGCGCTCGGATGCGGGGGAATTACCGCTTCTATGCCTCTTTCAAGCAAGCTGTCCACAAAATCTTGGGACGCATAGCCTCGATCCGCGATAACCCGCTGAAAGGCAAAGCCTTCCACCAACTCCTCAGCCTGATTGATGTCGTGAGCCTGCCCAGGACTCAAGCGGAAACGCAAGGGATTGCCCAAACCATCAACCGTGATATGAATCTTGCTACTAAAACCCCCGCGACTGCGACCCACGGCTTGCTTTTCACTTTTTTTCGGCGCCAGCGGCACAGGGATGTGCCCGAACAATCGTACTGTCGATTATCCCGTTTTCCATATCCGCGTCATCGGCAAGAGCTTCCATCATCCGTTGCCAAACATCATTTTCGCACCAGCGAGCAAAGCGTTTGTAAACTGAATTCCATTTGCCGTATTCGCTTGGAAGCAAACGCCACTGTGCGCCGCTGCGACTTACCCATATCACTGCTTCAACAAATTGGCGGCATTTCGCCTCATTGCCCAGATAAACCTTTGGCTCTTGCGACAGAAAATCCCGAAGCTTCGCCCACTGTTCGTCAGTTAGTCTTATGGTATCCATAAGACTATTTTACCCATTTATGAAAATGCTAATGTCAAAATATCAACAGAACCTAGGCTCAAAGCGGGCAGTACGCGCGTCATCAAGACGCCGATGTAGGCAATTCGCGAGAGGCGAAAGTCGAAGCGGGAAAAAGCGTAGGCCGCCATTCCGCCGATGAGGAGATTCAACAATACCACTGTGACCGAGACAAAGGTGCTGTTGAGCAGGGCGGGCATCATGCGGGAAAATTCGCCGTGTGAGCTATGCTCGCCTCGAACGGCCGTTTCGCCGATGATGACCTCGCGGTAGTTTTCTAGCGTCGGTTCTTGCGGGATCCAATGTGGCGGCTTGGCGCCGAGTTCCGGCGAATCCATAAAGCTGGTGATGAGCATGTAATAAACCGGGAAGCCGATCCAGAAAAGCAAACAAAAGAAGGCCAAATAAGTCAGCGCTTTGCGGACGATCCAAGGCCCGGTCACGCCATTTTTGGCAGGCATCCGGTCTATCCCTTCACGGCGCCTTCGCTAAGACCGCGCACCAGATACCTTTGGAAGACAAATGCCACCACGACCGGCGGAATGACACCCAAGGTGGTGGCAGCGGCCAGTGCGTTCCAATTGACCTGATGCAGGTTGCGAAATGACATCAGCAGTGGGGGATAAGTCAGAGAGTTCGTGAGGGTCAAGGCGAAGAAGAATTCGCTCCAGGCTTCCATAAACGACATGACGCCAACCGCGATCAATCCCGGGACAGCCAGGGGCGCAACCACCATCCGAAACGCCTGCCAGCGCGTGGCGCCGTCGATCAGCGCCATTTCCTCAATATCGCGGGCCAGCGTGTCGAAGTATTCGCGCAGGATCCAGATGGTCAGCGGGAGGATAAAGATCGTATAGGTGAAGATCAGCGCCCAGAGCGTGTTGATCAATCTGAGTTTACGCAGAATGATAAACAAAGGAACGATCAGGCTCAGCGCCGGCAGTACGCGCGTCATCAAAACACCAAAATAGGCAATGCGCGAGAGACGAAAGTCAAAGCGGGAAAAGGCGTAGGCAGCCATCCCGCCGATAAGGAGATTCAACAGTACCACCGTGATCGAGACAAAGGTGCTATTGACCAAGGCGGGCATCATGCGGGAAAACTCGGTTGTCGTGCCATAGTCGCCACGCTGGCCGGTTTCCCCGATAATCACCTCGCGGTAGTTTTGGATGGTGGGCTCCTGAGGGATCCAATGAGGTGGCTTGGCGGCGAGTTCCGGCGGATCCATAAAGCTGGTGATGAGCATGTAGTAAACCGGGAACCCGATCCAAAAGAGCAGACCGAAGAAGGCGAGATAGGTCAATGCTTTGCGGATGATCCAACGCCCGGTTGTGCCGGATGAATTGCTCATATCAAAGCCTTAAGCGTAGGTTCCTTGCGGACGATAGATCAAGCGGATGAATAACAAACCAACGCCCATGGTGATCAGACCCAAGACATTCGAGACCGCCGCGCCCATACCCAAATCGAAATTGATAAAAGTGTGTCGGTAGAGCAGCACAGAAATCAGCATGGTCGCGTCGCCCGGTCCCCCCTGGGTCATTATCCAAACCGCGTCAAACTGGAGGAATCCCAGCACGATATTGTAGAGCAGTACGATTGTGAGCGTCGGCCGCAACCAGGCAAAGGTGATATAACGAAAACGCGCCCGCATCCCCGCGCCATCGACCTTGGCCGCATCATAAAGATCTTCGGGAACTGCCTGTAGCGCCGCCAGCAGCAGGATCGCGCTGAAGGAAGTCTGTCGCCAGGCGGAGGCCAATGCCGTAAACACAAGCGCCCAATTCTCGTCCGCCATGAAGGGAATATATTTGTCGATAAGGCCCAGGCTGTAGAGCAATCCATTCAGTGCGCCAAACTGCGAATGGACGACCCAGTTCCACAGCAAGCCAACGACAATCCAGGGCAATGCCCAGGGCAGGATCAGCATGGTACGGCCGAAGCTGCGACCGGCAAACTCTTCCACCAGCAGCAGGGCGAAAAGTAAACCTATCAATGTCGGAACAGCGACCACAATCGCGGCGAATTTTAGATTGATCTCTACGGCCTTCCAAAAGAGCCGACTGGAGAAGAGCTCTATGTAATTGTCGAGACCGATGAATGTCGTGCGATCCCGGATCAGGTCAACATTTGAAAAGCTGTAGAGGATGGTGGTGACCAGGGGGCTGAGGATGACGACAACTATCGTGATTATGGCAGGCGCCAACAATACATAAGGGATCCACTTGCGATCCCAGTGTTTGCGTTCTTGAGCTGTTGACTTCCTTGCTTGACCTGTTGCCACTGCCTCGTACCCGGGTCGCTGTATTGATCACTTATGCTGGTATACCGACGTACAGCTTGGGAATCAGCTACCCAAACCGTACGCCTTTGCAATCGTGCCTATACAGTTTTCGTTGAGTGGACAAAAACTTATGAGTATTGCTCGCGCAGTTCCACTACTTTATCAGCCAGACTGGTCACGGCGTCTGCCGGCGTCAAATGGCCCTGGAGCATACGCTGAATCTCATCGCCGACATGGGTCTGGAATTCGCTATACCAAGGCTGGTTACGCGCCTGAACCACATCGGATCTATTCGCGAACATATCCTTGATCTGATCAAAGTCGTAGTAGGCGCCGTAGTTGGCTTGAACCTCAGGGTCGTCATAGAAATCGGGGTAGGGCGCGCCCAAAGCGGCTGCCGCTGCCCATGATTTGTGCACGGAACGTTCGCCGTTCGCGTCCTTCCACGTATAGAATTTGACTAGATCCCAAGACTTGTCGACATTAGGACCATCAGACATTTGTACAACTTCACCCATCTGGAAGGTCTTGCCATCCGAGCCAGGCATGCGGCCGGCGATACGCAGGTTATCAACTTCAGGACCACCGCCACTATTCATCAACTTCAGGAAATAGTGATGCAAGACATAGAAGGCCGAGGCGCCGTTCTGCATGGCCGTCATCTGTTCGCCCGGCTGGTCGGTCAGTTGGGTCGGCGAAGTCATGCCGTCCTGGAACATCGCCTGCCACCATTCGAATACGTCCGCAGTCCTGGAATCATCAGCGAAGGCAGGCTCGCCCTCGGGTGAGAAAGGCGTGATGCCTTCCGAAAGCAGATAGACCTGTAAGTATTCCTCACAGAATTCCTTGATCCAATACGCCAGATAAGGTGCTTCTACACCATCTTCTTTCAGTTTCTTGCACTGGTCGTAGAGATCCTGCTTGGTTTCCGGCGGAGCATCAAATCCCGACGCGCTAAGCAGGCGCTCGTTGTAATGCAAGACATGAACGGCGCTGAAATAGGGCATGCTGATTAACTGACCTTCAGGCGTGGTGTAGGAAGGAACCGAGCTGGCAAACATCTCGCCCATGACCTCATCAGCATCAGGCAAGTCGTCCATACGCCGCGCCCAACCGGCATTGTAAAAGCGTGTGGAGTTGTATTTGAAGTTGTAATAGACATCCATGTGCACACCACCTAGGATCTTCGTTTGAAGACCGGTGGAGTATCCAACATTGGGGATGATGTTAAGCTCAACTGGTGTGCCGGATTGCGCCGTGTAGTTGTCTAAATGTAGGCGAATGGTATCCGGCTGGAAGTCCCAGCCGTAAAACTGAAGCGCATCGCCTTGTGCAAGGAAGCTACCGGTTGATGCGCCTGCCAAAGCAAGGGAAGCAAGCCCAGCTCCTGTCGACTGTAAGAATTGCCTTCTTGAAAGCCCTTTTCTATTTGTCATGCCATTTTTCTCCTTTACGGATTCATAAACTAAAATATGCATCACATCAGTTAAATTGAAACTCCGCTATTGAATACACATTTCTGGGTGGAGATCCCGGCTCGCGGCAACAAAGACATCATCTTTCACAATTCAATGACTGGCGCAGTATAGCACGTAAGAATTGTCCACGCAAAAACTCGTGGTTGACGGGGAGTGGTGATTTCAAGGAGATAGAATGAAGACGACACTGGCTCAAACTCGCCGGAAAACTCCCTTCTCCAATGCTTTGGGGAAGGGCCGGGGATGGGGTTAGAAAAGGGCATATCAAAGATTTCACCACTCCCCTCGTTGATCCCCATTTGCCGCGGCGGTGAATTGTGGCATGAAGCATGAACGCGAAGGAATTCGCCGACTGCTTCTTCAGCTCAACTCTGCTGGACTAAACTCAATGGCTACTGCTTTTCTTCCGCGCAATAGCCCGATCAATCGGAAAGGCAAAAACTTCAAGCCATACTTCTTGCGCATCCGCCGAGTTTGCGCCTTGACGGCCGCTTCCGAATCTAGGACGCGCCCCTCAGCTGCCAGCCATTCGCCTTCAATCTGTCCGCCAGCATTACATTTTGCCAATTTAACCCTTGGATTTGCGAGAATGCGTTTGACCTTGCCGCTGTTGGCCAGGGTCTAGTAGGTGAGCTTATCGCCCTCAGCGGTGATCCAAACCGGCGTGCGCACTGCCAAGCCAGTCAGGCGATAAGATTCTATTGAAACGTAAGATGCTGCGGCGAGATCGCTAAGGCTTGGCATGATGGCCACATAGCTGCCTGAAGTCTCAGGCGCAAAGGGCGGCCGTACCGTCCCAGCGATTGGTGGCTTCGCGCTCAGTCAGGCCGGCCAGATGTGTGCGCGCTGTCAGCCAAGATTCACGCCAGCTTTCGTAGTCCTGCTCCTGCGCCGGGTCGCGGCGGCTGCGCGCGATGAGGCTGGGAAATTCGTCCCGTCCCGTCGGCCGGCCGATAGGCTGGTAACGCAGGTCGAAGCTCCAGCGAATCGTATCACTAAGATTCGGCAAGGAGGCATGCTGCGTCAGCCGATGCATGAATATGGCATCGCCGGCTTTGATCGGCAGCGGCAAGGGCTCTCCCCCGCGTAGCTGCTCAGGAATAGTAAGCTGGCCAGCCGGGCAATGCAGCGTTATGCCATCGCGGTGGCTGTATGGCACGACTTGCAGGCAGCCGTTCTCCACAGTCGCGTCGGTGATGGCGAGCCAGACAGTCAGCATGTCATTATCATCGGCCAGTGGTCGAGCGACCCCTTGATCCTGATGCCAGCCGGTCGCTTTGAGCAAGCTGCTGGGTTGTGATGCAACTTTGGCTTGCGCCGGCTTGATGCGCACATGTTGGATCGGATTGGAGAGGATCTCGCCACCGATGATTTCTTCCACCTTGTCCAGAACATTTTTGTTGCGCAGCAGCTCGTAAACGGCGCGACTAAGATGAATGGGCGAATCAGGCGAGACTCTGCTATTGGGCAGGGCGATATCAAAATGTTGATACAAGTCATTGCTGCTATCGCCGAGCACGGCGGTCAAGCGCTCGCCAAAAGGCATATCGGCGAAGGCCGACGAAATACGACTCTGCGCGCGCCATTCAGACGCAAGACTATCGAGCAATTGCTCATAGTCGGAGATGATCGCGTGAAGGGCTGACTCATCGAGCAGATTCTCGACGATGGCGTAGCCCCTTATGGCGATTTCTTGCTGAAGCGCGCTGATCATATCGACAGCCTCCTGAATGCGGTAAGTATATCGCAAGCGCTTGTCCGCAGACAATGAATCGTCTTGGAATTAATCGCGTTCGCGCATCATCGTCCAGCCGGACCGCAGCAGGATGACCAAGCCAAAAATGGCGCTTAGCGTCAGCACGATGCAGGCGCCCGACGGGATATCGAGGTAATAGGAGGCGTAGAAGCCGACGATGCCGCTGACGATGCCGATCAAGCTGGCGATTACGACCATGTGATGCAGGCGGTTGACCAGCAGTCTGGCCGTGGCGGCCGGCGTGATCAGCAGCGCCAACATCAGCGCGATGCCGACTGCCTGCAAGCTCGCCACGATGGTGACGGCGATGAGAAGTAAGAGCAGAATGCGCAGACGCTCAGCCGGCAGGCGCAGGCTGAGCGCCAGGCTGAGATCGAAGCTGACAATCAGTAGTTCCTTGTAAAGAAGCAGGATGACCAGCAGCACTGCCGCTCCCATCGCCGCTACCATCAAGAGATCACTCTGGCTAATGCCGTTGATGCTGCCGAAGAGGATATGTGACAAATCCGCTGAGTAACTCGCTTGTGTGCTGACTATGGCGATGCCCAAGGCGAACATTGTCACAAAGACGATGGCGATGGCGCTGTCTTCCTTGAGCTCCTGGTTCCGCGTCAGCCAAGCGATCACCAGCGCCGCGACGATACCCGCGCCCAAGCCGCCGAGAAATAGATTGCTGGCGACATAGCCGCCGCTGGCAGTATAGGACAGGGCGACACCGGGCAATATGGCATGGGAGAGGGCATCGCCAAAGAAGGACATGCCGCGTACAACGACGAAGCAGCCCACGACAGCGCTGATGCCCCCGACCAGGATCAGCGCCAGCATGCCGCGCTGTATGAATGCGTAACCTAGCGGCTCAGATAGAAAGCTGGCGATGTCCATGCTACTCGCCCCGTTTGTGATCCTTGCTGAACATCAGAAGGTCGCTGCCGTCGTGAAGGACCGGCGCGGCCGAGCCAAAGGCATTCAGAAGATTCTCGGCCGTCAGCGCCTCATTAGGCGTACCATATGCCAGCACCTTCTGGCGTAGAATCAGCACCTTGTCAAAGTGCAGGGCCGCGCTCTGCATGTGATGCGTTGAAAGCAGAATCGTGATGCCGTGCTTCGTCAAGATATCGAGAGTATCGATTATCTCCTGCTCGGCGGTCTGGTCGACGCCGGTGAATGGCTCATCCAATACCATGATACGCGTATCTTGCGCCAAAGCGCGGGCGATGAAGACGCGTCTGCGCTGCCCGCCACTGAGCTCGCTGATTTGGCGCTTCGCCAAGTCACCCAGGCTAAGATGGTCCAGGATATCGTATACGATGTCGCGATCGCTCTTGCCGGGCCAGCGGAACCAGCCAATATGGCGACTGCGCCCCATGAGAACAACATCGAAAACGGATGCCGGAAACGACCAGTCGATTGCGCTCTGCTGGGGCACATAGCCGACATTGCTGTGGCTGCTGTGGCAGTCTTCGCCATATATCGAGATATGCCCGTGTGTAAATGACAGTACGCCAACGATGGCTTGGAAGAGCGTGCTTTTGCCAGCGCCGTTGGGACCAATTATGGCGACTCGCTCGCCAGCTTCGACTCTGAAACTGACGTCGTCGATGGCGTGCCGATTGCCCGGATAACCGGCTGTCAGTCTCTCGACTTGCAGCGCCGCTTCATCGTTCTCGTCAAGTCGCGCGCCGCGATGCGGTTGAGATCCACTCATGACTTGAGTTTACTCCAGTAGAAGCCTCGGCGCCTGCGCAGCGTGTGTGTGCCGGGCTTTGCGATTAGTCGTCCTTCAGCGCGTCGACTATGGTCGTCACGTTGTAGCGCATGTAATCAAGATAGGTCGATGCCGGGCCATTGCTATCTGACATGGTATCGCTATAAAGACCAATCAGCTTGACGCCCGCTTCGCCTGCGATGGTTCTCATAATGCTATCTGAGGCTTGAGTGTCACTGAACATGGCGGGTACGCCTTCGTCGCGAATGCGATCGATCAAGCCGGCGATATCGCGCGCGCTGGGCTCTACCATAGTCGACAACCCTGGAACGATCGTCGTGATGATTTCGAAGCCAAATGTCGTCGCCAAGTATCCCAGGGATTCGTGGCTGGTAATCAGGACCCGCCTTTCCTCCGGCAACTCTTCAAGCTTGGGCAAAATGAATTCGGCTTCCAGCGCGACCAACTCCTGTGCAAGGTCGGCCGCATTGGCGCTGTAGTTGGCGGCATTATCCGGGTCGGCTGCGGATAATGTATCGCGGACCTTAAGCACCCAGTAAATCACATTATGAGGATCCAACCAAACGTGGGGGTCGCAGGCGCCTTCACCGTGGGCTTGGCTGGCATCTTCGTGACCGTGTTCGAGGCCGCAATCAATGTCCTGAGCGCGCCCCAGCGTCGTGAAGCGCGCGTGACCATCTTCTTCTTCACCGACCAAAGCGGCGAATTCGGCATCGTGGTCGTCGCAGTCAGGTTCACCGCCCATCTCGTCGTGGTCGTCCGCATGGTCGTCGGCATGCTCGTCCGCGTGATCATCTTGGTTATCGTGGTCGTCGGCGTGTTGATCATCGTCGTCATCGTGTTCGTCGACGTGATCGTCTTCGTCATGGTCGTCGGCGTGATCGTCTCCGTCATCGATGTCGTGTTCGTCCTGCGCTTCGTCTTCCTGCGCGTGATCGTCGTCTGAGTGCATGGCGGCGCCGAAGGGACGGACTTCGATACAGGCGGACGCATTGACAATTTCAACTGTTTCACCCGCTGACTCGATGGCATTGAGCAGGTTCTCCTCAAAGCCAGCGCCGTTGATGAAAACCAGATCAGCTTCCGCGATTCTGGTCAAGTCGCCCGGTGATGGCACAAAAGTGTGGGGATCAGCGCCTGCCGGTATCAGTGTAGTCACATCGGCATGGTCCGCCGCCGCGTTGCCTACAATGTCAGCCAAGATGCTGTGCGAAGCAACGACTTGCAGCCGGTCTTGCTGTGCGATTGGGCTAAGCATCGATAGAAAAAACAGGGCTGTCAGAATTGGAATTATTACGCGTCGATACCGCATTCTCATGTACTCCCGCATCTATTGATACTAAGTCTCATTATAGTATGTTCTGCTGTGGCCGCAAACCCCTTTTTGAAGCGCATGAATGGGATATAATCGCGTGACAATCGCGCTTGTACTTGCGCTCGGTCTTTCTAGTCTACAGGCGTACTCACGGGTAAACTCGGCGTTATGAGCAGAAATCTGCCGCACACCGAAGACACAGCACCGCTTTCGCCATCCGGGCAGGCCGCACAGCCGGTTTTAGCCACCGGTCGGCACTGGCTGCTGGAGCGTGGTCGCTGGCTCCTGAGCCTGCTCGTCGTCTTTACCTCTTGCACCTTGATCTTGACCCTTATGCTGTTTGTCCGCGCGATACCAGCTGCTTCCGTAGTTGACTCAGGTCGCGTCATCGGCGTCAGCATCCACTACCGAGATTCTCTGCGGCAGGTAACTACCTCCGCGGAAACGGTTGGCGACCTGCTGAAGGAACAGGGTATTGAGATGCCGCTGAACGCGAATCTGTCTCCGGCGGCAAGCGAGCGGGTGATTGACGGTATGGTCGTCACGGTCTCGCTCAATCGAGAAGTCAGCATTGTCGAAGATGGAATCGAGCGCGATGTAAACACCACGCATGAGAATCCGCTGGACATTCTGCAGGAGGCTGGCATCACGCTCAGCGAGGCCGACAAAATCTGGGTGAACGGCGCTCTTGCCTATTTGGCGTCACTGCCCGAGTGGACTGTACCGGCGCGGCTTATCGAGATCCGGCGGGCGGCAAGCGTGGCAATCATTGACGACGGCGAACAGTCTTCTATCGTAACGACCGCTGATACGGTCGGCGATGCCCTGTTCGAGGCTGGCATCACGCTATACATGACCGACGAGGTTACACCGTCGCTTGATAGCCCCATAACAAGCACTTTGACGATAAGCATCAAACGGGCGATCCCGGTGGTTTTGCAGGTGGATGGCGTGGCTATCGATGCCCGGACCAACGCCGAGCGCGTGGCGGACGTGCTCACGGAACTGAATGCGCCGCTGTTTGGTTTGGATTACGTGAATCCGCCCGGGGAATCCGCCGTCAATGAAGGCATGCAAATCGAGATAGTGCGCGTCACAGAAGAGATAGTGGCAGAAAGCGAGACCATAAGCCACAGCGTTCAATATCGACCGGATGCGAATCTGAATCTTGACGAGCGCGCGGTGGTCCAGCAAGGGCGCGATGGCAGCCGCGAGATTCGCAGTCTCGTCCGCTATGAGAACGGGATAGAAGTCAGCCGCGTTCACAGCGAAACGATTGTAATCGAGCCAGCGGTCAATCGCATTATCGCCTATGGGACAAATGCCGTCCCGCTGGGCACGGTGCAGACGCCCAATGGGCCGCGGCAGTATTGGCGACGGCTTTGCGTATACGTTACAAGTTACAACCCGACATCGAATGGAGGCAACCTAAGAACTTCGACTGGCGCCTCACTCGCGAAAGGTATCATCGCTGCCAAGCCAAATATCATTCCGTATTATACAGAACTGTATGTGCCGGATTATGGCTTGGGAATAGTCCGCGATACCGGCGGCGGACCGAGTGGAACCGATTACTGGATTGATCTCGGATACAGTGATCACAATTATGAGCGGTGGCGCAAGTACACCTATGTCTACCTACTGGGGGCTCCACCGGACAAGGCGCCAACTCGGCTGCCCGCCTGGACGCCGAACAGCAATTGGCCGGGCAACTGCAGCTAATTTTCGGCAGCCGCCAGTTCAGCCAATGCCTGCGCCTGAGTCTTTACGGGTATATATGGGTCTTGCCACCACTCGGGGAATGCCTTGCGGCTATGAACCTGATAGTCATCGAGGATGCGGCGGATAATCGGCGCCACCACTTCCGAGCCTTCGCGTGAGTGCGCCATCACGCCGGCGAAAGCGATCTGCGGATTTTCCCGTGGCCAATACGCCACAAACCAGGCGTGCGGGTTGCCGGCTGTCTCCGCCGTGCCGGTCTTGCCGCAGACGCTATAAGAGGCATCGTCAAAGACGAACCAGGCAGTGCCGAGGTCTCTGTCAGTCGTGACCTTGCACATACCGTCGCGCACGATGTCCAAGGCCTCGTTCTCAAGGTCCAGCGCGTCGATTGCCGACGGCTCGTATTCGATTTGGAAGTCCTGCTCGCCATCAGTACCGACATGACGCACGACGAAGGGCCGCCAGATTGTGCCGCCGTTGGCGATTGCAGCTGTCAATTGCGCCATTTGTATGACGGTCACGGCGACATTGCCTTGGCCGATCGCGTTGTTGATGGCGGCGGCCATCTCACCTGGCGGCGCGATTTCGCCGGGCGCTTCAATGCCCAATCCGCGTATACCTGTCTGTCTTCCGAAGCCGAGCAGGCTTGCGTAGTCGGTCTGCATATCAGCGCGCTCTTGGTACATCAAGGCGCCTATTTCATAGAAAAATGGGTTGCAAGACGCGGCAAGCGCTTCGGCCATGGTTACTGAACCGGCAGGATCTCTTGGCGGTGATTCCAGAAGACGCCAATCCGTCCGCACCGATTCGGAGTCGCCGTAATCGCTGCCATACCAATAGTGATCGCAATCGAAGCGTTGATCTCGCTCCCAGAGATCTTCCGAAGCCGCCGCCAGCGCCGACACGATCTTATAGACTGATCCAGGTGTATATTGTTCGGCAAGCGCCTTATTGATGAATGGATTGCGCGGATCACGGTTGAGCCGCGTGATTAAGTTCAGCACATTGTAGTCAGTGTCACGGTTAAATAGGTGCGGGTCGAAGCTGGGATAACTCGCCAGAGCCAGGATCTTGCCGCTAGTCACATCCAGGGCGACCAATGCGCCGCCCGTCGTGATGCCGCCCCAATTCGGCAAAGCATAGTTTATCGCGCCCGAAATGGCCTGCGTCATTATCGCCTGCAAGTCCCGGTTGATGGTCAAGGCAACCGGGCGTGGCGCCGCGCCAGCCGCGCCGGCCAGCTCGCGGATGACAGTGCTGCCGCCTTCAAGAATACGAAGATAGCGCTGTGGCTTGCCCGCTAGAGTTTCTTCATAAGAAAGCTCGATGCCGGCTCTGCCGATTGAGTCGTCGGCGGAGTAGCCGCGCGCCTCCCAGCGGTCGAGTTCATCTGCCGGGACGGCGCCGACAAAACCGACAAGGTGGGTGGCGATGCCATGGCCATAATAGCTGCGCGAGCGGTAAGAACGCACTTTGTTGAAGATGCCGTCGCTGGGGCTGATTGCGCAGTCTGCCGCCAGAGCTTGCCGATGTGTCTCATATTGGTCGCTGTCGATCTCGGCGATATGGAAAAAGGTCTCGCCAAGATAATCCGTGAAGATGCTTCGCAGGGTATTCAACTGCTGACGAGTGACCAGGGCCAGCGTGTTGAGACAGGCGTCTTCACTGCGCATATCCTGTTTGACGGCGTACAAGCTGTAGACCGGCGCATTCTGCTGCGCCAGGGGGCTGCCGTCCGCTGCGTAGATATTGGCGCGCTGCGGGAAATCCGCCCGTTGATTCAGGCGCGCCCTGCTCGACATGCCATTGATGATATCCATCGGCGACCAAGCGATCTTCCATCCGCCTTCGTCGATCATGCGTATGACACGGTCTTCATCTGCGACGGCGCCAAATGTCGGGGACTCGATCACGATATCGTAATTGAGGATCGCCGTCGTACCCTGATACTCGACGCTAATAGGTGAGTGCCGCACGCCAGCGAATCGGACAACACTGTGCGCCCTCGTATACTTGTCGATAAAGCTAGTCTGCGGATACAGTTCGCGGCTGCGCTCGGCGAGCAAGCGATACATCGCCTCAAAGTCCTGGCTATTCCAGGCCGTGACAAATTCTTGAAGGACTGCGGCGGGATCGGCGCTTGTCGTCTGCGCCACCGGGACCGACGTTGCGACAGTTGGCGCCCCGGGGTCCTCCGATAGCGCGGACTCGCAAGCGCTGAGCATCAGCAGGCAGAAAACCAGGAAAAGCCGCAGCGGTCTGATGTTCATATTCTGACGCCATGGTTACAAGACGACGCGCGCATGATTCTCAATAGGCCGATTAGTTCACGATACTCTGATTATGCCCGCGCCGTCTTGGTATGGCAATCAGCAGCAAATTCTGCCAGCCTGTGCTTCGTCCACGCTTGAGGGAAAGAATATCGTATCATAACGTAACATATCATAACTGAACGTAAAATCGCTCTATGTGTCAGCGCGCTCGGCCATGCAGGCGCTGACTGACATAATCTCGCAAGACCTAAGCAAGGTTATCCGCCGCGGCGATTTTGGCTCGCTCGAATTACGATCCCAAGGCAGCTCGGCTGCCGCGCGTCAGTAGGCGCCGCTGCGCAGGAAAACGCGCGGGATTGTGAGCATCAGGATTTCGATATCCATCGAGATTGACCAGTTGTCGATGTAATACATATCCATTTCGCACATTTCGTCGAATGGCACGTTGCTGCGGCCCCGCACTTGCCACCAGCCGGTAATGCCAGGCGTGATTTGCAGCCGGCGTGTATGTCGCGGTTCATAAAGCGTGACTTCGCGCGGAGTCGGCGGCCGCGGACCAACCAGGCTCATTTCCCCACGAATGACGTTGATGAGGTTGGGCAATTCATCGAGGCTGGTGCGCCGTAAAAATCTGCCGACTCGGGTGATGCGCGGGTCATCGGCGAATTTGGGGTGACGAGGGTCTTCGCCCGATTCGCGCAGCATGTCCTCTTGTAGATCTTCCGCGCCCTCGACCATGCTGCGGAACTTCACCATGCGGAATTGCCGGCCATCCTTCCCCACGCGGATCTGCCAGAACAGAACCGGCCCCTCGCCTTCCAGCATGAGGGCGAGCGCGACAAGCAGACTGACGGGAGCCCAGATCGGAATGCCGACGATCACCACAATTAGATCCAGTACGCGCTTTATCAACTGATTGCCGCGGCTGAAAGAGCGATATGCGCCTATGCCGAGAAGAGGAATGCCATCCAGATTCTCCACCTGCACCTGCCGGATATTGAGCTGCATTATTTCGGGCACAATCCGCAAGTCCGCGCCCGACTCGCGGCAGACCTCGGTGAGTTCTTGAATGCGATCGTAATGCTTCCAGCGGAAAGTGATGATAACCGTGTCTACCATGTGTGAGGTGATGACATCGGCCAACTGCATCGTGCCGCCCAAGGCTGTCACCCGTCCCATGCCAGCGGAACTCTTTTCCGTGTCATCATCGAGAAAGCCGATCGGCCGATAGCCCAGCTCGGGGCGCGAAAGCATGATGCCGAGCAGTGAGCGCCCAACATCGCCTATGCCGACGATTAACACGCGGCGTATCCCTATCCCGTGATGCCGCAGATAAGCCAGCGCCCAGCGCCGTATCAGCCGCGAAGCAGAGCCCGCTATTAGTGTCAGCGCCGCGACATAGATCAGCATCAAGCGGCTGGTGACCAGCGGCTGCAAGATAAAAAACATCGCCAGCACGATGACGATCGCAACCGCGACGCTGCTTCCGATCAAATAAACTTCTTCCAGCCAGGCTCTGCCAACGATATTGCGGTACAAATTGTTGCGCTGAAAATTGACAAGGATCAGGAGCGCGTAAATGATGGCAAACGGGATGTAAGGTCCGAACTGACGCTGGCCCGGGTCCAAGAGCGGGCGAATGATTTGCAAGTCGTAACGCAGGATATAAGCAAGGCCGAAAGCCAAGAAAGACAGCGCCGCGTCAACCAGCGGGAAGAGCCAGCGCGGCTCAATGGTGGGGCGTTCAGACAAATTCAGTGATGAGTTCATGACATACTATGGCTGACGCTGTCGCTTTCGAAGTCCCCGGTACGCGGGTGTCGGGCATCATTTTGTCTCAATGCCGGTTGCCGTTTCACTTTCGCCGAGCGGATGCTGCTGTTCCGTCATGGCTCTGCGATAACTGTCGAGCGTGAGTTCAGCCGTGCGCGCCCAACTGAAAAGCTTTGCCCGTTCCAGACCATTCTCTCGGGCCATTTCGCGCCATTCATCGTTCGTTTTGATCGCCTTGAGCTCAGCCGTCCAGCGCGCCTGATCTTCGGGCGGGAGGCGCCTGCCCGCCTTCCCCGCGACTTCCGGCAGAGAAGACACGTCAGTCGTGACCACTGGCGTACCGCAAGCCATTGCTTCCAATACTGGCAGGCCAAAACCTTCAAAGACAGAAGGAAACAGGAAAGCTTCGGCGCAATTGTACCAAAGCGGCAAGTCTGTGGCAGGGAGGAATCCCACATGCTTGACGCTCGTGCTCAGCCCTAGCCGCTCAATGTCTGCGAGAATCGCTTGCCCCCGCCAGCCGACGCCTCCGCCAAATAGCAGCGGCAGACGATCCTCAGGCGCCAAATCCGCGTATGCTCGCAGCAGCATCTGCAGGTTCTTGCGCGGCTCAAGCGTGCCAAGATAAAGCCAGAAGCGCTCAGGCAGGTTCTCCTTGCGCCGAAAGCGCTCGCATTCAGCCGGCAGAAGCGGACGAAACATCGCCTTGTCATAACCTAGCGGCGTCACGTCAATCTTGGCTGCGGGCACGCCGAGCAAGTCAATCAAGTCGTCAGCGGTGCTCTGGCTGATGGCCAGGATGCGCCTGGCTCGCGCGCAAGTCAAAGCCGTCATACACTGCAGATATAGGCGGCGCGCCCTGCTTAGCCGCTCGGGAAATCGCATAAAACTCAAGTCATAGACGGTAACCACCATCGGCGCGGTCAGTAGCGCCGGCGCGACGAATGCCAGCGCATGATAGATGTCATACTGTCTGATCGCAAACGGCTGCAGCGCTTGTTCCCAAAATATGCGCCGCAATGGCGTTTCTGTATCGAAGCGAGAGCGCTTTACACTTACCCCAGCGAAGGACGCCTGACTAGCAGCGCCAACCAACGCTTGAAACTGCCAGTTGGCGGGCGCCTGCGCTGGCAAGTGACGGAGCAGATTAGCGATGTAGCCGTGGATACCGGCTGAGCGATACCCGGCTTGCTGAGACAGGAGATGCGCGTTGAATCCTACTCTCATAGGCAAAAGTATAGCATAGTTGTACTCTCATCCGGTTATCGTCTGGCAATGCAGCGCCTACATTTGGGGCCAAATCTTGCAGCCGATGTTCCACATATAGACTGCGAGGGGCGGGATCAATTGACGACCGACGTAAACGATTCCTTCTCCTCAATTTGCACACCCCGAATTAGAATTGTGTGAATAGCCGGTAGCCCGACCTGATATGCTTATGACCATCCGCGTCGCGACATTTTACAAATTCGTTCACTTGCCGGATTGTCGTGATCTGCGCGAGCCCCTGCTGGCAGAATGTCGGGCGGCCGGCGTCCGCGGGACAATCCTGCTGGCGGAAGAAGGCATCAATGCGACGATCACCGGCGAGCGCAGCGCAGTGGACCAAGTCCTGCGCTACTTGTTAAGCGATCCGCGCTTCCTCGGTATGCTGGTCAAGGAATCCTGCCACAGCGCGATTCCCTTCCAGAGGATGAAAGTGCGTATTAAGAACGAGATCGTCGCCTTGAAGTCGCCGGGCGTCGATCCAAATCTGCAAGTGGGAAAATACGTAGATCCGCAAGATTGGAACGGCTTGATTTCGCAGGACGATGTCGTGCTGATTGACGCGCGAAACGACTATGAAGTGCAGATGGGGTGCTTTGTTGACGCGCGGAATCCGCGGACTGAGTCTTTTCACGAATTGCCGCGCTACCTCGCCGAGCGTCTCGATCCAAAGCAGCACAAGCGAATTGCGATGTACTGCACCGGGGGCATCCGCTGTGAGAAGGCGACCGCCTATCTGCTTAAGCTCGGTTTCGAAGAAGTTTACCATTTGCGTGGCGGAATCTTGCGCTACCTGGAAGAGGTGGAATCAGTCTCGTCTTTATGGCAGGGTGAATGCTTCGTCTTCGATGAGCGTGTGTCGCTTGACCACGACTTGAAAAAGGGCAAGATTGCGATATGCGATGATTGCAAGGCCGTGGTCAAACTGGCGGATGAGGAATGTTGGCGATGCGGGTCTACAAACTTCCTTTGAGCTTGCCCGGCGCGCGACTAACCTGCGGAACGCGCGGGGAGCAGGCGGCTGCTGACAAAGATAATTTACGCTGCTGGCTGTCCCGCCATGGCTGGCACGACAAATAGGAGTATTACCCAAACAAGAATTGCGATCACTAGCGTCAACTTGGTCATGATGGAAGTCGCCTCAAGCTTGGTCACGGTTCTTTAATCAGCAGGCGCCTTGTCGCTCAGGCTTCAATGCGATCACTATCTCTGCTCCGATGTTCGCAGTGTTGCGCTGTCTGCAACAATGATTTCAGCATGTGACAGTCGCGATGTGGATAATGATACTAACTTTTATCGAGCGATCAAGATGCCTCACTACATTATTATTAACACAATTAGGCTAAGATGTAAAGCATTGCATCGTATGAAATGCCCAACTTGCAAGAATTTCGAGAATTCGTAGGATTGCAACAGCATTGAACTGTCTGCAACAAATTCTGGAATCGTTGGGATTTGTTATGTTTGCGGGCGCGATAGGCTGTATGACGGTGGAACTATTCTGCGTATGCGCTTCGAGCATCGTCCGCGAATCCGCAGGCTGTTGCCAAGAGTGCCGACGGCCATATTGCTCGCAGTGAAGTATATGACATGACGCCCTCACGGCGCGTTTCGTTTAGCGACCTTGCCTTGTGGTGATGTCGTAGCCAAATTGCCGATTGCTTAAATACGCGTCGGCGGAAGTTGCGTCGGGAGATCGTACCTCTACATAATGGGGGAGCCGTCGTATAATGCATGACATAAGTGAACGGTTAAGGTCTAGTGTGGATGCAAATTGGAATCATATCAGACGTGCATGCCGATTATAACACGCTAGAAGATGTGCTCGCTCGATTCGAAAAACATCATAATGTGGATCGCGTCCTTTGTGCGGGGGACTTGGTGGGGCGCGGGCCCGAGCCTGATCGCGTAGTTGATTTGATTCGCGCGCACGGCATCCCGGTGGCGCGGGGCAATCATGACGAGTGGGTCTACGGTATTCGGCAGGAAAATCGGCAATATCTGCAAGAGCTGCCGCTGGATTGGTATGGCGAGCTGGCGGGCATGACGATATACATGTGCCACGGCAAGCCGGGCAACAATATGTGGGGCATGTACAAAGATCATTTATCGCAGACCTATCTTAAGATGGTGTTGGACTCCCTGAAAGCGGATGTCTTGATTACCGGCCATACGCATCTGCCGCTGCATATCAAGACACAGCAGGGCTGTCTGGTTAATCCGGGCTCGCTGTATACCTTTCAATGTACGCGTTCCACCTCCCATACTTACGGTGTGCTGTCCCTGCCAGATCTGAACTTTCGCGTATACGACGCCAATGCGAGCTGTGGCGAGCCGCCGATCGAAATCGTCTAGGCGGCGGCGCTAAACTACGGTCCAGCCATGCGCGTCTTGATGCTCTCCAAAGCCTGCATCGTGGGCATCTATCAGCCGAAGCTGGAAGCAATCGCCAGCCGCGGCGTCGAGCTAACAGTGCTCGTCCCGCCGTCCTGGCGCGACGAACGCGGTGTACAAGAGCTGGAGCGCAGCCACACCGCCGGCTATCAGCTACGGTCTATCCCCTTACGCTTCAATGGCAGCTTCCACCTCCATCACTATCCAACACTCGCGCGAGAGCTCAGCAAGGCTCAGCCGCAGATCGTGCATATCGACGAAGAAGCCTACAATCTAGCAAGCTGGCAAGCGCTTTGGCTGGCTCGGCGAGTGGGCGCCAGGTCGCTGTTCTTCACCTGGCAGAATATTCAGCGCCGCTATCCGCCGCCCTTCAGCTGGGGTGAGCGCTGGGTCATGAGTCATGCCGATTACGCCTTGGCAGGCACTGACGATGCCGCAGATGTACTCAGGCGAAAAGGCTTTGGCGGACCCATGAGGACACTGCCGCAATTCGGAACTGCCGAAGCGCTCTTCCATCCGGCCGACAGGCGACCTGAGCGCCCCTTCACCATCGGATATATTGGTCGAATCGTGCCGGAGAAAGGTGTGCAAGTCCTGCTGAGAGCGGCCGCAGGACTCAAGGGCGATTGGCGCTTGCGGCTGGTCGGCGGCGGATCTGCGCGGGACGAGATGCAAATGCTAGCCGGTTCCTTGGGCATAGGCACACAGGTAGACTTCGTCGGGCAGTTGCCATCGCAAGACCTGCCGGCTGAATACCACAAGATTGACGCGCTCGTCCTGCCATCCTTGACGCGGCGGAATTGGAAAGAGCAATTCGGCCGAGTATTGGTGGAGGCGATGGCGAGCGGCGTGCCGATTATCGGCAGCGACAGCGGCGCGATCCCCGGGGTTGTTGGCGGGGCGGGGCGAATAGTGCCCGAGGGGGATGCGCTGGCGCTATGTAATTCGCTGCAAGAACTGCGAGAAGACCCGGCTCTCCGCGCCCAAATGATCAGGGCGGGGCGCGCCCGTTTTCTGGCGCATTTCACCCACGGTAGTATCGCTGAAGCCACTGTCGAGGTGTATCGGAAATTGTTGGAATGACCATGATAATGTGTTAGGATACAGTAGCAAACGTAGAAGTAAATTAGCAATTTCCGTAGCGAATCGAAAGAAATCAGGATAGGAATCATGGAAACACAAGACATCCGAATCAGTAGGCTTGAAGAAATGATGAGCCAAATGGTGGATAACCAGAGCACCACATTACGTTTGCTACATGAACATTCGTTGCGTTTGGGCAATGTGGAGACACTGTTGACAAAAGTCGTAGATGAGCTGGTAGAGATCAAGAAGATATTGGCTTCACCAAGAAGCATGGGATTCGCTCCCGAATCCGGCAAGCCGCAATAGACCGGTCCTCTCATTTCCAAACTCATTTCGTTTTTCCGCTCTGTAAGGCGGGCGAGACTTTGCGCAGCCGGCGGATGAAATCGACGCTTTCCAGCTTGCGCTCAAGCAGATGCGCCAGATAACCGAGCATGATGCGTTCAGCGCCATCGTGCTGAGCCGGCGTGACGATCAGACTGCTGACGGCGCCATAAGAATCAGCGCTGCGCTGTAAGTGTCGCAGCAGCTTCAAGGTTTCTATGTCAATTTCAAGCAGGCGAGACCTCACCTGCGGCGCGGCGGCGCGGCTGACAACTCCGCCTTCGTCGCTGCTGAAGTATTGCGGTTCCGCCAGCAATTCGGCGCGTGTTACCACGCACTCCCGCAATTCGGGCCGGAAGCCGACTAAATCCAGCAGTTGCAGCTCAAAGTAACGCGTTGCCAATCGCGCGTCAATGGCATGGGCGATGCGGGACAAGGTCTCGTGCAGCAGCAGAAAAAGCTCGTCGCCCTCTTCCTCTTCATCGGCGGTGAAGCGGTCGAGCAATTCGGCGACATAATTGGCGTAGGCGCCACGGCCGAGGTCTTCACGCAAGCCGAGGTAGGCATCGATCAGCTCAGCCTGCGTGAGGATATCGAGGTTGCGTCCGCGGTGGATGACACAGTCGCTGCGGGCGAAGAGTTCGACGTGGCCGCTGACCTTGGCGCTGGGTTTGCGCGCGCCTTTGGCGATGGCGCGGATTTTGCCATGCTGCGGCGTGAAGAGGGTGAGCAGGCGGTCTGATTCGCCAAAGTCGCGGCGGCTGAGGATGATGGCTTGGGTGCGGAATTGTCGCTGTGGCTTGGGCATGAGCAGGTTGTCTGACTCGGACAGGCTGATTATAGCGGCAAGACGCGGCCGCGTCCGCTGAAGGCGCCGGTCGGCATTGTTCGATAGTGATAATCGATTATCAATAGGCGGGAAACTTTTTTCTATCATAAACGGGCTGTTTTATGATAGTCAGCGCTGGACGCGCGAGAATATGGAGTTGTTAAGGCGCAGATGGGGACAGAATAGCAGGACTCTGGTTTTCAAAGGCGACTGTTTGGTCGCGTGTGAAGCTGGAGTATAAATGTCACGCGGGCGACTGCCTAAGATACATGGCGCTAGTCATATCGAGCGGCTATAGTCTGCGCCAACATAGGCTGAGCCGAATGGAAATCATCTCATGAGCGATAAACCCGAAAACGATAATCCAGAAATCAAAGAAGAGGAGCCCGTCACAACCTCTCACCAGCTCGACCTCGCCGACGCTTCGCTTAACTACAGCGCCACCGTGGGCAAGATGCCGCTCAAGGACGAGAAAGACAGGATCGTGGCCCAGATCTTCTACACGGCTTACACGGTCGAGACGGACGATAATGCCGCGCGGCCGCTGATATTCGTCTTCAACGGCGGGCCGGGCTCGGCTTCGATATGGCTGCACATGGGCGCGCTTGGTCCCAAACGGGTCGATATGGGCGCGGAAGGTTTCATGCCGCCACCGCCGTATCGTCTGATCGACAATGCCCACACCTGGCTTGACCTGGGGGATCTGGTCTTCATCGACCCGGTCGGCACCGGCTACTCGCGCGCGGCGGATCCCGCGGACAACGAGAAGTATTGGGGACTCGAGGCTGATTTGGAGGCGGTTGGCGAGTTCATCCGCTTGTATCTCTCGCGCAATCAGCGTTGGACGTCGCCGCTTTTTCTAGCGGGTGAGAGCTACGGCACGACGCGCGCCGCCGGCTTGGCGGGCCATCTCATTGACCGCGGCATCGCCTTTAACGGCGTCGTCTTGCTCTCGACTGTGATGAACTTCCAGACGCTGCGCTTCACCAAAGCCAACGACCTGCCTTATGCGCTTTACCTGCCGAGTTTTTGCGCGTCGGCCTATTATCACGGCAAGCTGGACGCCGAACTGCAAGCGCGGGACATGCGCGAATTGCTGCACGAGGTCGCCGACTGGGCGGAGGCGGATTATACCGTGGCGCTGACGAAGGGCGACCGGCTGACCGAGGATGAGCGGGGGGCGATCGCGGAACGCTTGTCGCGCTATACCGGTTTGTCGCAGAGATTCATTTTGGGCGCCGACTTGCGAATCAATATCATGAGCTTCTGCAAAGAGCTGCTCCGTGATGACAAGCGCGCAGTGGGACGGCTGGATTCGCGCTTCATCGGCATCATGGCATCGGCCGAAGGCACGACCTTTGATTTCGATCCGTCGATGAATGCTATCGTGGCGCCATACACAGCTGTCTACAATCAGTACGTCCGCGAGCAACTGCGTTACATGACCGACCTCAACTACGAGATTCTGAGCTTCAAGGTCAACGAGAATTGGAAATATCAAGGCGGGCAATTTCCCGATACCAGCGAGGGCTTGCGCGCCGCTTTCGCCAAGAATCCATTTATGAAGGTGCTGGTGGCGCAAGGCTATTACGACCTGGCGACACCCTTCCAGGCTGCCTATTACTCGCTGGCTCACATGGGCTTGGACGCCAGCCTGCGGGCGAACGTCACCGTTGCGGAGTACGAAGCGGGGCACATGATGTACTTGCATGAGCAGTCGCTGGCCAAACTGAAATCGGACGTGGCTGCTTTCATCTCGAGCGACCAGACGTCGGCAGGTTAGCCGGCGAAGTGGCGCATGATATCCATCCACTGCACCAAGCCGCGCCACTTGCCGAATTTGGCATAGTACGCCTGGATGTCCTTGACACTGGCTTTGATTCCGTTGTTGTGCTTTTCGGCGTACATGGCGTGGCAGGCGCTGTCGATGGCGAGCTTGTCGAAATGGCCGAGCATGCGCAGGATCGTGCCGGCTGCATAGTCGCCGAAGCCGCGCAGTGCCTTGACCGCCTTGAACAGGCTATCGCTATCAAGGCTGTGCCAACTAGCGAGATCGATTTCTCCGCTGGCAATCCCTTGCGCCAATTGATGCAGGTAGGCGCTGCGATAACCGGCGCGGACGGCTTGGGCAAATTCGTCAAAAGGAAGGGTGGCGATACGCTGCGGACTGGGGAAGGCGCGGCACTGGGGCAGGGTCGGATGCGGCTCGCCAAGTAGGCAGAGCTGCCGCGTCATGTTGACCGTCTGCGACCAGTTGCAGTTCGTCGTCAGGAGGACTTTGGCCAGGTCTTCCCACAGTCTGGGGCAGGTCAGGATGCGTCCGCGGCGCTCGGCTTCCAACCATTCGTAGCCATCGCGCTCGCGCATGGCGGTGTAGAATTCGCCCAAATCCCATTCAATATTCAGCATGCGCTTGACGACGTCAGCAACTTCGTTTTCCAGCGCTATTGTCAGCTGCCGGCAATCGGGCAACTCGACCAGCACAGCAGATTCATCCGCCCTCATTTGCAGCGGAAGCAGGTCGCCGCTGGCTGTCTGATACAGATACTGGAGCGAGCCACGCTCATCGTCCCAGCTGAAGGGCGCCAACATCCGCCAACCGTGGCTGAGCACGGTGGCGCGGAAGTTGAATTGTTCGTTAGTCGCAATCTTGAGCTGGATCAAGCTCACGCAGGCATCTTGTCCAGGACGTCTTGTATCTGCTGCAAGTGATTGACGCCGTGTTGGGCGTAGACGCGCGCAAGCTCTTCCAGGCTGAAATCGGGCCGATCCGGGCTAGCGCCGCGGCCGATCTTGCCCCACTGCTCGTCCGTCAGATTCTCCAAAAGTATAGCCCAACGCGCATGCAGCCCTTCGAGGATCTTCAGCGAATACTCGATATCGGCGTCTTTGGCATCGGGATATTCGGCGATGGCGTTGACGTCATAGGCGGTGAATTGAAAGCTGGGGCTGGTCAAAATCAGCTTGAAGCGGCGGATGCAGACGATGTGGGTATCAGCGAGGTGGTGAATGTTCTGGGCGATGGTCCATTCCGGCGCATTGTAGGCGGTGGTCAGTTGCTCAACTGAAAGTCCCTGGACTTTCTCACGCAGTTGAGCCGGCAACTTGCGGTAAGCGTCAATATACTCTGTGCGACTTTCCATGGTATGCTCCTTATCTGTGAACGAGTTTGCCGCTATTCTAGCGACGCGGGGATGCGAATTCTAATAGCAATTTCTCGTGTGCTTCAACGTAATTCTCAGCCGAAGTCGCCTACGACACTGACCATCACCCCTCCTTCCCTGCTCACGCTACGGCTGCCGATGGCATAGCCAGGCTCTGACCTTAGTTGTCTCGGCAGCATGAAAATCTATCGGCTTATTGGTCGATTACCTCAACATTATCGCCCGGCGGCAGCGCTTCCAGTTCCAGACCGGGAACTTGGGGGATCTCATGGCCGAGGATAGCGGAGAAATCGGTGAACATTTCCATCGTCGAATCCTGCATCATAGCCAACTGCTTGCGCCGTTCCTTCCATTGACGCTTCATTGCTCGCTCTTCACTTATCACTTGATCTTCCAACGCTTTCCAGGTTTCTACCATACGCTGGATGCGTCCGCTAAATCTTAGGCTGGTTAAGTACTGGTAAATCGCATCCATTTTCAGTCCTTGCCCCTGCATTGCTCGCTGAAGGCTGGCGCTTTCTATCAACTGCGCGCGCAGGGCGAGCGCCAGAGGTAAAGCACACTCAATACTGCTGACCCAAACGCCTTCTTTTTGCCCGAAATTGCTAATATCGGTTGGCATGGTTTGCGAGACGATAACACGCAGATGCGCCCCAACACGATCGGCATCTTCCTTAACTTTAGCTAACCAATTGTCGTTCCAGTGCTTGGTGCGCTTGGCTTCCCAGACCACAATACCACAGGTGCCTAACTGCGCATCTTTGACCTCCTGCGTCAGGTCAGCACCTTTGCGGCCACGACTGATATCACTTATCTTGTCAAAGGGGAAATTCGATATTAATTGCTGTTTGAGGTAAACCTCCAACGCTTCGCCCTGCAACTCGACGGATTTCTGCCCGAGTTGGCGCTGCATATCGGCCATCTGTTTTTCGATGCGCTGCTTCTCGATGTCGTGCTCTTTTCGCTCAATGTCGAATTCCCGGGCTGCATCTACCTCTGCCTTAGTGCGGATTTCAGCTTCGCGCTTTTCCTGTGCTTCCTGGTCGGCTTTGATTTGCGCTTCTAAGTCTTTAACTTGTTTCTCGCTTTTCTCCAAGTTCTCTTGGCTGGCTTTCTTCGCCTCGGCACGGATTTCAGCTTCGCGCTTTTCTTGCGCTTCGCGGTCGGCTTTGATTTGCGCTTCTAAGTCCTCAACCTGTTGTTCGCTTTTCTCCAAGCTCTCTTGACTTGCTTTCTCCGCCTCGGCACGGATTTTCGCCTCGCTGTCGCGCAATGCATTGGCGAATTCCTTGCGCATTTCCGCTTCAAAGTGAGCACGGAATGTTTCGCTAAGTTCGAACTTCTTCCCACATTGAGGGCATTCGACTAGGTTCTGTTGACATTCTATCGTAACCATATCAGCGTACCGACAAGGTGCAGAAATCCGAGATAAGATGTATCGAGTTTCTCAAATCGGGAAAAGACGCGGCGGAAATGTTTGATCTTATTGATGAAACATTCCACCAGATGCCGCTCGCGATAGAGCCATCTATCATATTCTCGCTGCTCTTTGGCGCTCGGATGCGGGGGAATTACCGCTTCTATGCCTCTTTCAAGCAAGCTGTCCACAAAATCTTGGGACGCATAGCCTCGATCCGCGATAACCCGCTGAAAGGCAAAGCCTTCCACCAACTCCTCAGCCTGATTGATGTCGTGAGCCTGCCCAGGACTCAAGCGGAAACGCAAGGGATTGCCCAAACCATCAACCGTGATATGAATCTTGCTACTAAAACCCCCGCGACTGCGACCCACGGCTTGCTTTTCACTTTTTTTCGGCGCCAGCGGCACAGGGATGTGCCCGAACAATCGTACTGTCGATTATCCCGTTTTCCATATCCGCGTCATCGGCAAGAGCTTCCATCATCCGTTGCCAAACATCATTTTCGCACCAGCGAGCAAAGCGTTTGTAAACTGAATTCCATTTGCCGTATTCGCTTGGAAGCAAACGCCACTGTGCGCCGCTGCGACTTACCCATATCACTGCTTCAACAAATTGGCGGCATTTCGCCTCATTGCCCAGATAAACCTTTGGCTCTTGCGACAGAAAATCCCGAAGCTTCGCCCACTGTTCGTCAGTTAGTCTTATAGTATCCATAAGACTATTTTACCCATTTATGAAAATGCTAATGTCAAAATATCAACAGAACCTAGTGGGCTACTGCTAACCATATTGTTATTGCCGTCGTCCATCGTCATCGGACCTCCTTCATTCCTCTGTTTCGGTCGAAATTGTTTATTTTTGCGTCGATATTGCTAGCTGCCAAGTTAGACCATGAAGCTAGGATGGCGAATTTCTCGTCTCCCACAATCGTATCTCAAATTGTATATTTCATGGTCAAGGTGTGCAATTAGGAAACTGACTGCGACATCGTAATATAGCCGAATCTTCCATCCGTTGGATTGCGGCAATCCGTCAAATACGATACAAACGACAAGAGACGACATAACGAGGGAGAATCATCACAATTGACTTCGAAACTCGACATTGTTGGCATCGGCGTCTGCACGGTTGATCACCTGGTGACCGTGCCGCGTATGCCGCATCGCAATGAGAATATGCAGGCGCTCAATTACGCGCGGCAGCCTGGCGGCCTGGCGTCCATCGCCTTGATCGCTGCGGCGCGGCTGGGGGCGCGCGCCAAGGTGATCGCGCGCATCGGCGATGACGAAAACGGCGAATACATCCGCGGCGTACTGGCGGGCGAAGGGGTTGATGTGTCGCAGCTGCTGGTCGAACTTGGCAGCGAGTCCCATGTATCGGTGATCCTGGTCGACGAGGCGAGCGGCGATCGCAGCATCATCACACGTCCGCCCACCGGGTCCGCAATAAGCCCGGCCGAGATCAGTCGGGAGGGGATAGTAGCCGCGCGCGTACTATTTGTAGATAACATTAGCGATGCGACGATGCAGGCTGCAAGCTGGGCGCGTGAGGCGGGCATGACGGTGGTGCTTGATCCGGCGCGTCCCTACGCTGAGATCAAGCCTTTGCTGGCTTATGTGGATGTGCCGATCGTGCCGGAGGCGTGGGCCCGGGCCTGGATGCCTGACAAGGGGCCTGCCGCTGTCGCTGCAAGGCTGCGCGAAGAAGGCGCGTCAATCGCGATCGTGACTTTGGGTGAACGCGGTTCGGTGGTTTGCTGGGAGCATGGCACAGTAGAAATACCAGCATTTGCTGTCGATGTGGCCGATACGACCGGCGCTGGCGATGCCTACCACGGCGCGTTTATGTATGCCCTGCTGCAAGACTGGGATGTGCCGCGCATGGCCAGATTTGCCTCCGCTGTGGGTTCGATGAACTGCCGCGCTATGGGTGGACGCGCTGCCTTACCCACCCGCAATGAAGTCGAAGAGTTTCTTGCGGTATGGCACACTTGAGCCGTGATATGACACTTACGTACACTACATGACACCTATTGTATTAATATCTTGTTATTTCCGGTATAATCCGCGCATATAGCGACATTTGACCTTTGCAAGCAAAAAATATGTTATACTACTAGTCGAGCATTTGACTTAAAGGAGCAGTTGAAATGAACAAAGCAGAATTGATTGGTTCAATCGCTTACAAGTCTGGGCTAAGCAAGGCGGACGCCGGCAAGGCGCTCGATGCCTTTGTGTCGTCCGTGACTGATACGCTGGCAGGCGGCGACCGAATTTCCCTGGTCGGTTTCGGCTCATGGTCCGTCGATGCGCGTGGCGCTCGCACGGGGCGGAATCCCCGCACGGGCGAAGAGATTCAGATTGCAGCGAAGAAGGTCGTCAAGTTCAAGCCAGGCGCAAGCTTATCTGACGCGGTAAATTAAAGCGCTTCTGATGTTGCGGGTGAGCGTGGTTGCGCAAACTCGTTAACGACTTAACAAATGAATATCAGCCTGCTGAACCTTATTCAGCGGGCTTTTTATTTGCGCCTTCGCCGCCGCGACTCGCGCGAGTGGAAAGCCAAACGTTAGTATCCGGGGAACGCTAGCTGGTCAGCTTTGGCACACTTTTAAGCACATCTGCGATTAAATCGTCGGTGCTCAGCCCTTCCGCCTGCCCCTCAAAATTCAAGAGAATACGGTGCCGCAGTGCCGCCGGCGCAACGGCCGTCACGTCTTCAAAGGAGACATTGCTGCGTTCTTCCAGCAGCGCGTTGATCTTGGCGCCGATAATCAGGGCTTGCGCTCCACGCGGGCTGGCGCCGTAGCGAGCGTATTGTTGCAGCATCGGCGTAGCGTGTTCACTATCCGGATGCGTGGCGACAACGACATGGGCGACGTACTCGCTTACGTGGCTGGGTATGGGCATGCTCAATGCCAAGTCGCCCATGCCGATCACTTGCACGTCATCGGCGACCTTTTTCGCGCGCGGCTGCTGCACACCCGTGGTGCGCTCAAGGATCTTCACCAGGTCCCGAAAATCGGGAAAGGTAACATTCACTTTGAAGAGGAAACGATCAAGCTGCGCCTCGGGCAGAGGATAGGTGCCCTCCATCTCCAGCGGATTCTGCGTCGCAAGTACGAAGAAGGGTCTATCGAGGGTGTAACCGCGGCCAGCCACGGTGACGGTCTTTTCCTGCATCGCCTCCAGCATGGCTGATTGAGTCTTCGGCGTGGCGCGATTGATCTCATCGGCCAGGATCAGGTTGGCGAATATCGGACCAGCCTGGAAGCGGAACTGACGGCGCCCGTCTTCGGTTTCCTCCAGAATATCAGTGCCGACGATATCGGCCGGCATCAGATCGGGCGTGAATTGGATGCGGGAAAACTTCAGATCCAGCACATCGCCCAAGGTGCGGATGAGCATAGTTTTGCCCAAACCGGGCACACCTTCCAGCAAGGCATGGCCACCAGCCAGCACACAGATGATGACGCTGCGCACGACTTCCTGCTGCCCGACGATGACTTTGCCCAATTCCGCCTCAATGCTGCGTGCGATTTCGCCGAATTGCTCCAAGCCGATTTCAGCTGTGCCTGCTTCGCTCATATTTGAGCCACCTTGCGCTTAGCTGCTGACAGTGGCAGCCATTATAGCTTGAAACAGGCAGCGAGCGAGAGGCGCGAATCACACGGGAATCGAAGGTCAACGCAAAGAGTGGAATCACACTATAATCACGTTTATGGAAGTGACAGGTGAACGCGACCAAGACTCCAATCGTGAGCGGGAAAAGGCGCTGAGGCGCGAAAACTACGCCGTGCTCATGCCGGAGAATCCCAACAAGGATCAAAGGTCGCGCCTGAGCTTTTACATCGAGTGGCTGACGGACAAGCAACTGACCTGGTATCAGCCGGACCTGCAAGCGTACCGCGACTTTCTGCTACACGAACGGACGCGCAAAGACAAACGAGGCAAGCAAAAGCCCGCTACACTTTCGCCGCCGACGGTATTGGCGCATCTGGCGACCATCCGCGGGCGCTATGGCGAGCTGACGCGCAGCAACCAGGTGCGCGACCACCTCTATGAATTGACCAATCCCGATGATACGGAACAAGCGCAGCAGGCGCTGGTCAACGAATTCTTCGTCCGTATCGCGAATGATCTGCACCCAACGTCCGCGCCGGTCAAGCTGGTGGAAAAGCAGGACATCGCCGATAGTGAGCATCTGCGGCTGAAGCCCTGGCAAGTCAGCGCTTTGGCGCAGGCGCCGGGGATATCGACGCTGCGCGGTTTACGCGATACTGCGCTGATGACGCTGATGGTCTGCACCGGCATACGCGCGGCGGAGGCGGCGGCGCTGCAAGTGACTGACTTGCGGCAGCATCTCGGCGGCGAGCTTTCGCTGCTTGTGCGCGAGGGCAAGGGCGGCAAGCAGCGTTTGGTCCCTTACGGTCCGCTGGATTGGTGCCTGATGTATGCTGATGCCTGGCTGAGTGAGGCGGAGATCAAAGCCGGGCATGTTTTTCGCGGGATTCGGCGCGGCGGGAAGATCGTGCGGCAAAATGGCATCGGCGCCTGGTCGGTCAACGATATCATGAATGTATATCCGGTCACGATTGACGGCGCTTTGCGGGTCGTCAAGCCGCATGACTTGCGCCGCACCTATGCGCGCAACGCTTATGACTTCGGCATGGATTTGGAGCGGATTCGGCAAAACCTGGGGCACAACAGCTTGCAAACGACACAGACTTATATCGGCGAGCTGGACGGGCGTGACCGTCATCCGCCGAATATGTTCAGCGCACCGCACGATCAACAGAGTCTGGCGCTTATGACGGGGAAGGAGATTGGTTGATGTCTTCGCGGGATCAAGCGCTGGCAGGCGCCTCGTCGGCCGGGACCTCCAACTCAATCGCCTGCTTGATCAAATCGCGGAATGACGGCTCGGGCAGGGCGCCCGGCTGCATGAAGATCAGCTTGCCGGTTTTGAATACGGCAATCGTGGGGATGCTGCGGATCTGAAAGGCTTGGCTGAGCCCGGGGTTGGCGTCCGTATCAACTTTGACCACGCGGACTTGTCCGGCGAATTCACCCGCCAGTTTCTCCAAGATCGGACCGACCGTACGGCAAGGTCCGCACCACTCGGCCCAGAAATCCACCAATACCGGCAGCTCATGCGAGGCGAGTATGGCTTCTTGCTCAAAGTTGGCGTCGGTGACATCCAGCGGCTTATCGAGCAGGGGCGCAATTTTCTCTGGCTCGATGGCAGTTTCCTCATCGGCAGGGGGCGCGTCTTCGGCGATAGCGTCTTGCAGCTGACTGATGTAGTCGGGCAGGTCGCTGGCCCAAGGGCGGGAGCGCCGCCACAAGACCTCGCCAGCATACATGCCGATGAGCAGTGATCTGTTTTGATAATCGAAGCGCTGAGCCGAAGCCGGATTGCGATCCGGGTCGATCTGCGCGAAGAGGATGCCCTCTTCTTCATCGGCTGCTTTGGTGAAAGCGGTTTTGAAATCGCTGCGCAATTTGTCGTTGCCGGTGGAGATGAGGATGAGCGCGGCGACACTATTGACTCGGCTATCGAAGTTGGCGTCGCTAAGCGTGTTTACCGGCATCTTGTTTCCTAACTAGGCGCTAATGAAGGGGCAATTGGCGAATTGTCGCTAGCCTTGCCCCTAAACGACTCTGAGATATTCAATATGGTTTCGCATATCTTCACTTGAATATGTGCGATGCAACCAAACGAGAAAATTTACCCATGTTCCAATTGACTTGCGATCTTTGCGAGAACCAAAAACGATACCCGAATGTTCGGCGCCTTCGTTGAACAACTGGATAATGTCGTCATCCATGGTACACAGGACACGTCCCAAATCGGTTGCCAACTCCAGATGATATGCGTCTGTTTTCCCTAGCTGTCCCAAGTCTCGAACTGTTATGGTGTCTATTCCCCTTCGATTTAGTTGCTCGGCAATAGCGACAGGCATCAGTTCATCGAGATAGAAGCGTACGCTGCGGTCTTCCATAGCCCGACTTCGATAGCCTTTCGAACGTTTCGTCCTGAAGATTTATATCGGTATCTATCGCCGCTCTGTTGCGATCATAGTACTTGAGCGCGGCGTCGATCTGTTCAAGGTTCAAGTCAAAGTCGTCAGCGATTTCCTCACGGCTATACTTGAGTTGCACAGCTGTTACGATATCAGTGACGCGCAAACGTGTACCGGCAATGCAGGGTCGTCCGCCGCATACGCCCTCTGTCCTAGTGATGCCCAGTGTCATGACTTCGTTTATTATCGATTCCTTCCCGACCAATCTACGGGAGCGTTCAAGCTGATTGTACCGACGCAGGGCTTGTTTAACAATGAATATCCGCTAGCCCGCCAGGCTCTCAATGTACTCCAGACTCTGATGCCGGAAGTAGGAATCGTAGAGGGTGGCGTAATGTCCGCCATCTGCCATCAAGGAATCATGTGTGCCCGTTTCGATAATCTCACCGTGGTCGAGCACGATGATCCGGTCGGCATGGTGAATCGTCGACAAGCGGTGGGCGATGACGATGGAGGTGCGGTTGCCCAGCAGCGTATCCAAGCCCTCCTGGATCAGCGTCTCGGTCAAGGGATCGACGCTGGCGGTGGCTTCATCCAGGACGAAAATGGCCGGGTCTTGCAGCAGTACGCGGGCGATCGCCACAAGCTGGCGCTGCCCCATCGAGAGGCTGCTGCCGCGTTCACCGACTTGAGTTTCCAGGCCGTCTTGCAGGCTTACAAGCCAGTCGCCGCGCCCCACTTGATGCGCAACCTCTACGACCTCTTCGTCGGAGGCATCGGGTTTGCCGTAGCGGATATTGTCCGTCACCGTGCCATCAAATAGGAAAGGCGACTGCGTGACCACACCGAGCTGGGAGCGGTAACTGGGCAAATTGAAATAGCGAATGTCTTTGCCGTCAATCAGCAGCTCGCCGCCTTGAAATTCGTAGAAGCGGCTGATCAGCTTGGCGATGCTTGATTTGCCCGAGCCGGTATGGCCGACCAGCGCAAGCGTTTCGCCGGGTTGAATGTGCAAGCTGAAGTCTCGCAGCACGGTCTCGCCGGCGTTGTAATGGAAGTCCATGTTGACGAATTCGATTTCACCGCGCAGAGGCTCCACCGGCTCATCGGCTTTTTGCTTGACCAGCGCCTCAGCATCGAGCAAGCCGAAGACCCGTTCGCCCGCGGCCAAGCCCAACTGAAACTGGCTCCAGAACGACGCGATACTTGTCAGGGGGAACCAAATCATGCCCATGCCTTGTATGAACAGGTACCATTCGCCCGCCGTCAGTACGTCTTGCTGCGCCAGCCGGATGCCAAAGTAGACAACTGCCGCCACACCGACGCCGGCGATGGTGATCAGGATGGGGAAGATGCTGCCGAAGACGAAGCCATTGATCTTTTCGACCTGGTAAGACAGCTCGTTAACTTCTTTGAACTCGTCGTAAATCATCTGCTCGCGGCGGAAAGATTTGGCGACGCCGATGCCGCTGATGGATTCCTGAATATGGGCGTTGACCGTGGCGAGCTGGCGGCGTGAATTGGTGACGGTGCGCCGCGCCACATTGCGAAATCTCAGCGCCGTATAGACGATGAAGGGCATGATGGCGATCAATACCAAAGTCATGTTCACGTTGACTGTGAACAGATAGATCATGAGCAAGACGACGAGCAGCAGACGGCTCATCAAGTTGATCGTCAAGCGCACCGTCTCCGAAAACGCCTGTGTATCAGAGAGAACGCGGCTGACGATCTTGCCGGTCGCGAATTGATCGTAGAAGGACATATCCCGCTCGGTGACGGCGTTGAAGGCGTCCTCGCGCATATCCAGGGTGACATCGCCGACAGCTTCCGCCGAGAGCCATTGCCGGATAAAGTTAGCCACCCAGCCCATGCTGGCCGCCGCCCCCAGCAGAACTGTGGTCGCGACAGGGTCGAAGGTATCGGGCGAGAACTGCAATTCGTCCAATGCGCGCGAGACGACGACAGGCAGCATCAGGTCCATCAAGGAACTGAGGAATACAACGCCTGCCACGACCGACATCTTCCAGAAGTGTGGCTTGAAATAGAGCAGAATGCGTTTGACCAGGGCCAAATCTGTGTACGATCGGTCGTACGATTCGGCCTCCAGCCCATCCATTATGAAACCCACTGTTTGCCTCCATGCCCATTGAGCTGCCCGACAGGTGATTCAGCTGTGTCGTAGCGCGCAAAAATACGGCGATAGTGCTCGGAACTCTGCAGCAGATCATCATGCGAGCCGTTGGCAATGACGCGACCCTTCTCCAGGACGATGATCCGGTCCGCCCAACGAATCTGCGAAAGTCTATGTGTGATCAGAATGGTGGTGCGGCCTTCCTGGGCGCGGCGCATCGCCTTTTGAATCTCGTCTTCGGTGGCGCTGTCTATGGCGCTGGTCGAGTCATCGAGGATAAGGATCTTCGGCTGGCGCAAGAATGCCCGCGCCAAAGCCAGTCGCTGCCGCTGGCCGCCGGAAAGCGTAACGCCGCGTTCTCCGACTTCGCTGTCATAGCCGTCATTGAAGGTCAGGATGAAGTCGTGCGCTTGCGCCTCTTTGGCGGCGTTCTCAATCTCATCCTGCGCCGCGTCTTGTACACCGAACGCGATATTCTCCCCCACAGAGCGCGAGAAAAGGAAGATGTCCTGTTCAATCTTGCCCATCTGCGAGCGCAGGCGGTCAAGGTTCCATTCGCGCACATCAATGCCATCGACCAGCACGCGCCCGGCATCGACATCGTAAGTTCGGCTCACGAGTTGCGTCAGCGTCGATTTGCCCGAGCCGGTCTGCCCGACGATGGCCACTGTTTGGCCCGGCTCAACCTTAAACGAAATGTCTTCAAGCACGGCGCTGCCGTGAAACTTGAAGGTGACATTGTCAAATTCTATGGCGCCGTCCACTGGCGCGCTGTAGCCGGTCAGGTTTTCATCGATATCGGCGCGCTGGTGCATCAATTCAAGAATGCGGTGGGCGCCAGCCATACCCAGCTGGATCATGCTGATGGAAAAGAGTGAAATGAAGACCGGGAATTGCAGTATGCTCATCAAGCCGGTGACGGCGATGATATCGGCGATGCTCAGGATGCCGCGGCTGTACATGTTGAGGCAGTGCAAGAACATAAAACCGAAGGCGATGCCAAACATGAGCATGGGCAAGTAAGCCGCTTCGATCTTACCTTGCTGAACGAAGAAATCACGGAACTTGCCCGCGTTGCGCCGGAACTTCTTGCGTTCTTCAATCTCCTGTGCCGCTACCTTGACAATTTCGATGCCGCTGATTGTCTCTTCGAGGCGGGCGCTGAGTAAACCATATTGCGTTCGCTGGTTCATCATGACAGGTTGGAGGCGGCGCATGTATCGGCGCACTATGATCACGTAGGACGCGACAAAGAGCAATGGCACCAGCAGCAATTCCAGGTTTATGGCGGCGATATATACAATCGGCACAGCGAAACCCAGCACCATATCAAACATGAACATGATGCCCGGGTGAATGACAAAATGAAGCTGACGCACGTCATCGGTGGCCCGCGCCATGATATCGCCGACTCGCTGCTGATCGTGGAAAGTCTGGCTCTTGCCGAGCAGGCTGGCATATAGCTCGTGCCGCGTATCTCGCTCGACCCGCGTTGACAAAATGACCATCGACATCGACCCGATAAGCGAGCCGATGCCATCCCAAACGGACACGATGAGTACTGCCAGGCTGATGGCGATGATGGAACGCGGGTCGCCACCTTCGATAATGAGCGCCGCGCCGCGGCCGAATAGAACACGGGCGGTGGAGAAGGCAATATAACCTGAAGCGAAGCCCAGCAAGCCGGTGATGAAAAAGGCATTGTGTTCCCAGCAGTGCGAGATGATCCAGCGGACGGCGCTGCTCTGGTTGTATTCCCGCAAGCCTTCGATCGTGAATTCGCTCTTATGAGCCAAACTGATCCTCCGCGGTATCGCTGCGACGCAATGGATTTTCAGGGACTGAGCATTATAGACAAGTTCCTTAACTTCGCTAAGGGCGATGATTGCCAGTCATGGCCTTGGGCCGGAAAGACTGTTATGCCGGGCCGGTGGTAACTCGTCGGTGTCAGATGTGACCTGAGACCTTGCAGTGGCATATTGCGCGTTAGGTCTAAAAAGCACAGAATCCAATCTGGAATCGCGTCGCCTTACGCCCTCGTTATACTGAGGCATCATCGATAGAGTGGTGACAAAATCTAGTAGCGTGGACGGAATCGCGAAATGATCGAACGGAATCCAATTCCCGTGCTGAAGCCAGGCGCAGGCGGTCACCAATTCCTGATTTATGGCGACAGCTGCTCCGGCATTGAAGACGCCTTGCACGAAGGCAAGTTCAGACAGGTCAATCAGTCGATACGCGCCTTGGAAACAGGGCCGGGATTCATTTGTTTTCTAGGCGATGAAATCATGGGGCTTAGCACTGACCGATCTGAATTGCGCCGGCAATGGCAATATTTTTTCACGCAGGAGTTGGCTTGGTTGGATCGCGCCGCTGTCCCCATTTATCACAGCACCGGCAATCACACAGTTTACGACCGCGCCAGCGAAGATGTATTTCGCGAGCAAATGGCGCATCTGCCGCAGCATGGACCGGCGGATCAGCGTGGTTTGTCCTATTTCATTCGACGTGGCGACCTGCTCATGATATTCGTCAACACCTTGTGGTCAAGCGGCGGCGGCGAGGGCACTGTCGAGACCGATTGGTTGGATGAAACGTTAGCGCGGCACGGCGATGTCAAGCACAAGCTGGTCTTCGGTCATCATCCGGTTTGGGCGGTGAACGGCTATTTCGGCGACTATCAACGGCTGATCGAGCGGCGGAATGGCTTGCGCTTTTGGGAAGTGCTGCTGCGGCATGACGCGCTGGCATATTGCTGCAGCCATATACTCGCATTTGACGTACAGGCGCGAGATGGGATATTGCAGGTCTGCACTGCGGGCGCCGGCGCCGCCCATCGGATGCCGCCCGCAGACGAGTATCTGCATTTTGTACAGGCGGCGCTTGATGAGGACGGCTTACGCTATCAGACTGTGGATCGCAAAGGTCACGTGCGCGAATGGCTGTGCTGGGATTGGCAACTGCCTCCGTCGGCCGGCTGGGCGCCTTTTGAGCCGTCATCACCGCGTGTGCTGCCGAGAGATTGTCTTCAGCAGCCGTGTGAGGCACATTTGATCGTATGGGACATACGCCTTAGTCTTTCTCCCGAAGGCGGCAAGCAACCGCAGACCATACTCCGCGCGCAGGCCGACGGCGGCGCAATGGCCCACTTCTGGCTGGGCATCAGCGGCGTGGACCAACGAGTGACGGTATTGCTCAGCCCGGAAGCCAATCGCAGCCCGCATCGCTGGCACGGACCGGCGCTGCCCTTAGATGAACCCGTCCGTATACAGGTGGCGATTCACAGCGGCATGGGTCCCGGTGGCCTGCTCTGGCGCTGGAGCGACGACAGTCCCTGGTCGAGCATGGACGGCGCCTCGGCCTGGGGCGTCGAGCGAATGCCTTGGCCGAGCACATGGCAAATCGGCGAGAGCGCCGATCAAGAGCCGTATCGCATTCAGCACTTGCAGGTGTCCTGGCATCATCAGGCGTTTAGGCTGAGCGATTATTTGTAGCGAGGTTTGCTATCCGGCAGTGAATGCCAGACCGCAGCTTGGACAATTGTGCCGGTCGGTCTATCATCGTGAAATTGAGCCTCTTCATAAGGACGATTCATGGAAGCAATACGAAACGCAGTCCGCCAAGCAGCCGAACTCTGCCGATTGGTGCAAGAGAGTTTTCTGGTCGAAAATACCAAGACAGCGGGGGATCACACGGAGCCGGTAACCATCGCCGACTATGGCTCGCAGGCCATCATCTGCCGCGCCCTGCATGCAAATTATCCGGACGACGCGGTGGTCTCCGAAGAGTCGGGCGAGCAATTTATGCAGTTGGTCGCAGCCGAGCAGCGAGCGCAAGTTCTCAAACTTCTGGCGCAAGCGCTCGGCGAGCCAGTCAGCGAAATGGAGCTGGTCAATTGGCTGGATTTCGGCGCGGGCAAGTCAGCGCGGCGGACCTGGGTGATTGATCCGATAGACGGCACCAAAGGCTTCATCGCGCGGCGACATTATGCCATCGCTTGCGGACTGCTGGTAGAAGGGCTGGTGGCGGAGGGCATCGTGGCGGCGCCCGGTTACGCAGTTGGCGATGGCGCTCTGTTTTACACGAAGGATGGCGCCGCCTGGCGAGAACCGATGGCTGGTGGCGCGGGCTGCAAGATTAGCGTGTCTGGGCGGCACGATCCACAGGACTTTGTGGCAGTGCAGAGCTTTGCCCGCGCGCATGCCAGCAAGTCTCGTATGAGCCGGGCGCGTGAATACGCCGGCCTGGGCGCTGCGCGAATCCTCGAATTGGACAGCATGGAAAAGTATGCGCTGGTCGCCTGTGGGGATGCCGATCTTTACTTGCGACTGCCACGCGCCGGAAGCGGCTACGCGCATAAGATTTGGGATCATGCCGCCGGTGTCGCCTTGGTGCAGCAAGCCGGTGGCATGGCGACTGACCTCGATGGCAGCGCACTGGACTTTTCGCGCGGGGACACGCTGCCCAACCCGGGCATGGTGATCAGCAATGGTCCGCTGCATGAGCGGGTGGTTGAGGCGGTGCAGCGGGTGATGGGCTGCTAAGTTTGCTTTTCAGGAATAGTTGTAGTATAAACGTGGAATGGTAGTTTGCTGAGGGTAGTTACATGCCCCTTGAACGAAACGCAATACATGTTGGCGACGCGTTGCAGTTGATTAATGAGGTTGATGACGAATCGGTAGATTTGATCGTATGCGATGGTCCTTATGGTGTCACAACGCATGAGTGGGACAGGATTGCGGATATACAAGCATACAATCTCGACCTGATAAGACGATTTGCTGAAAAGCTGAAAGATGGTGGTGTTCTTTATCTTTTCGGAAAGCCAAATTGCATTGACTATATTGATTACCGCCCAAATTTAAATCTGAAATCAAAGATCGTATGGTATCAGCCAAGCCGATTGGCGCAAGGCAGGATTAGCTATACCAACAACTACGACATCATCTGCTATTTCATCAAAGGCGATAGGCCTCGCTGTTACAATTTGGATGAGATTCGCGTTGCCCAGTTGGTAGAGCTTGAACATCGGCTTCGTTGTGAAAGAGTGCCCTCAGTTAAGAACGGCAAGTATGGAAGAACGAAGTTTAACGGAAACGGCAAGAATCCTGGAGATGTTTGGGGCGACATAAAACAGCTAACCTATAAGTCAAAAGAGCTTGTATGCCGAGAAGCGTTGAACACGATTCAGAAACCGCTGAAACTAATCGAGCGACTGGTTTTGGCGAGTTCAAATCCAGGAGATCTTGTACTTGACCCTTTTTCCGGCGTTGGAACTTGTCCGGTCGTATGCCAAAGGCACAATCGAGATTTCTTAGCCTTCGAGATAAATGCGGATTTCGTTAATCAAGCTAACTTGCGCTTGAAGCATGGTGAAGCGCAATTACCATTAGGGATATGAGCAGTGGCACTGGATTTATACAAACCTCTAATCAAACTCGTGAAAGAAGCTTTCTCTCTTGCAAGATCATTGGGAATCCCGAATCTCTTACAGCCAGGTCTTGCGAAAGAACTAGTGATCGCCGATATCCTCGGTCATGAAGTCATAACGGCTAAGCGTCAGCCCGATGCGCGAGATCGAGAGAATCCAGACATCTTATACGAGTATTTGAGCTGCAAAGAAGGTGGTTCCGGTCAGTTTGACAGAATGTTCAAGGCACCCTTGGAAAAGCGAGAACGGTCACTCGATAGAATTAGACGAAATCACAAAATCTACCTCGCTGTGTTCTACATCAGGAATCAAATTGAAGCGAAAACAATTTATGAACTCGAGCCCAATGTAGTCGAAGGAGAAACTGTTCGGCAGTTGGACAGAAGCAATAACGATATCTCACACGTAGGTTTGTCAGAATCATGGGCAAGAGCGCACGGTCGAATTGTATACAACGACCCCAGCAACTCGCAATCTGATTAAGCATGTCAAAAGACGATCATTGCGGGACGCCTTTCCACAATCAGCGAAGCATAAACATCAATCACCTCATCCATGATCGCGTCCCAGGACTGAGCTTCGGCGTACGCGCGCGCTTGCCGGCCCATCAGGCGCATTTTCTCGCCATTGCTCGCCATCTTGCGCACGCCCTCAAGCAACCCGGCTTGGTCGCCGCTCTCAAAGGTATAGCCGTAGACACCCTCGCTGACGATTTCTCGTACGCCGCCGACGCGCGCCGCCACGACAGGCAGCCCCGCCGCCATTGCTTCGATGACTACCAAGCCGAATGTCTCCAGGCGTGAAGGAAAGACGAAAATATCGGCGCTGGCATAGGCGCGTGACAGCCGTTCGCCGCGCAAATAACCCATGAATGTGACAGGCAAACCGGCGAATTCCCGCTCGAGCCAAGGTCGCGCTGGTCCATCGCCGACGAGCACCAGGCGCGTATTCGGCATCTGATCCAGCGTCGGGCGGATGTGCTCAATCTGCTTTTCCTGAGACAGGCGACCGACATATAGCAGTACTGTCTCGGCAGGATTGCCCCGCGTCATCTCCTCGCGCATCGCTCGCGAGCGAAAGGCGGGATTGAAGGCGTTGGCATCGACGCCCCTCCGCCACAAACCTACATTGGTAATGCCCAAATGCTGCATCTGCTGCTGTATAAGTTTTGATGGCGCCAGGCTGTAATCCGACCAGTTGAAGATGTTCTTGGTGAGTTCGTCTATCAGCGGACGAGTGAAACCGAGGTCAAGCGCGCCAAAGCGGAACTGTTGCGCGAGCCTCGCATAATCCAGATGAAACGATGTCACCGTCGGAACCTCCATCCACTTCAGCATCGCCATGGTTGGAATGCCGGTCATGACGGGGTGGAAGAGGTGCGCGACATCGGGCTGAAAAGCGGCGAGACTGCGGTATAGTGACAGTGTGGCAAAACCCAGACGCGCTTCGGGATAGAGCGGCATCGGCAGGCTGGGCAGGCTAAGGATCGGCACATCGTTGTAACGGGCGCCGTCGCCGTAGCGTGGCGCGATGACCAGCGCTTCAATGCCCCGCCGCGAGAGGTGATCGAGCAGCAAGCATGATACCTTGACGATGCCATCGACTTTGGGCAGGAAGGTTTCGGTTATGATGGCTATGCGCATGAATCGCTCCGCCCCTGATGCTTCTGCTATTTCTAACACATTTTTGCGCCGCTGGTCACGTGAGTATACAAGATTAGGACGCTATCACGCATGAAGCGGCATCGCCACGAATATGGAGAATGAGCCTCTGCCATGCTACAATATCGAGGAGAATAGGTGATGCGGGGGGAAACTATGATTGCCAGACCCGCTCCGGCGACCGTAACCGTAGAAGAGTACTTCGCCATCGAAGCAGTGGAGAACGAGCGCCGCTACGAATTCATTGATGGAGAGCTCTTCGACATGACCGGCGGCACAAACAATCATAGCGTGATAAAGCTAAATGTCGCAGGTACATTATATAGCCAACTCTATGACTCTGAATGTTCGCTGCGCAACAGCGATATGCGGGTCAAAATCGGTGATACACGTTATGTCTATCCGGATTTGAGCGCGTTATGCGGGAAGCCGCTACTTGAAGACAACGACACCACTTTGCTTAATCCGATGATGGTGGTCGAAGTCACATCGCCCACATCACTTTAATATGACCGTGCCGAGAAGCGAGAATTCTATGATGCGGTACAGAGCATTCAATCTTATCTCGTCATAGACCAGCATCGTGTGTTCGTCGATTTGCATACGCGAACCGGTCGGCGCTGGCTTTGGGAGGAATTCAGCGATCTTGACGATGTTGTCCCCATTGAGATACTCGGCTGCCATCTGCCGATTTCGGCGATCTATCGCGATATCAGCTTTGGCAAAGATTGACGCTGGGGCAGCCTGGTCTATGAGAGTTGCATGACCGCCAACGTCAAGCCGCAGAACTTGAGGTCGGACCCCGTCGTTGACGACCGGTCGCCGATGGAAACTTTGCCCTACTGGGCGCGCGCCACCAACCCGATCGTCCGACGCCATTTGGGTTTGTACTGGCGCACCTTGCCGCCGGAATTCCAGCCGATTTTTTATATCTGCGGCTTCTGGGTGGCGACGCTTCTGCTCGGCATCTTCTTCCCCTTCGTGACTGACCTGGCGACTACGGTGATTGTGGTATCGGTCCTGGTCATTCCAGTAGGCATCGTCTTCTACTTGCGCGCGCTCGTTTCCATCGCGGCCAATTCGGCGGCGGTGATGGCGGATGAGATCCGCAACAATACCATGCAACTGCTGATGTCGACGCCAATGTCGCTGGAACAGATTTTTCTGGGCAAGGTGGCCTCCGCCATCTGGCGCAAGATGGACGATCTGGTCTTGATTGTGCAAGGCGCGGCAATTTTCGGTCCGCCGCTCATCATCATGCACTACGCCGGCCTGCTGCCACTGCGCGAGTCGGGCCCGGCCACCTATATTCTGATCCTCGCCATGACAGTTACCGCTTTGCTGCGCTTGGTTCTGGAGCCGCTTATGTTCGGCATGGTGGGTGTGGGTATCGGCGCGGTCTTGCCGATTCGCAGCATCGCCATTACCTCGTCGGTGGCCTGGGTAGCCTTCTATTTCCTGCTGATCAATATGCTGCAGCAATTGAACCTGGAGAATCTGTCGGCGGCGCTGGACGCGGCGAGGGAGGCGTCAGAGCTGGCTGTTGACGCGGCGAATTTGCGGGCGGCGCTGGCGCTGGGGCTGACGGTGCTGATTGAGTTGGCGCTGCCGGTGGCGCTGCCATACTCGCTGATTCGGCTGGTCAGCGGTTTGATGTCGCGTCAGATGCGGGCGAGTTAAGAGGGTGGCATGAAAAATCGACTGTACTACGGCGACAACCTTGATATTCTGCGTAACTGGGAATACTTCCCCGACGAGTGCGTCGACCTTATCTACCTCGATCCGCCCTTCAACAGCAACCGCAATTACAACGTGCTCTTCAAATCCGAAAGCGGCGTTGACAGCGAAGCCCAAATCACCGCCTTCGAGGACACTTGGCATTGGGGCGAAAACGCTGAAGACACCTACCACGATTTAATTACCGACGCGCCGGAGAAAGTATCCACCGCAATTGAGGCGCTGCTGAACCTGATTGACCGAAATCAGATGATGGCTTACTTGGTGATGATGACGGCGCGGCTGGTCGAATTACAGCGGGTACTGAAATCGACCGGCAGCTTGTATCTGCACTGCGACCCGACGGCTAGCCACTATCTAAAAATTGTCCTTGACGCGATATTTGGCGTGGAGAACTTCCGCAACGAAATTATTTGGCAACGAGCGCCTTCCAAGGGGCTGGCAAGTCGTCGCCTTCCAACAAATCATGACATTATCTTGGCGTACCAGAAGTGGCAAAAGGCGCGCTGGAATGCGGATGAAATGTTCGTTCCGTATGATATGAACAACTTGGACGAAAAGACTTTGGAGCAGTATTCAAAATCTGATGAAGACGGCCGGAGATATCGACTAGCGAGTTTGATCAATCCGAACAAGAATCGACCGAACCTCACATACGAATTCTTAGGTATAACGCGCGTTTGGCGTTGGACGAAGGAGCGAATGCAGAAAGCGTATGAAGAAGGCAAAGTTGTTCAAACCAGACCTGGCAATGTTCCTAGCCAAATTCTTTATCTGGATGAGCAAAAGGGAAAACCTCTTGGAGATATTTGGACGGATATACCACCATTGCAAGGGGATGCTGCGGAGAATTTGAAATACCCGACGCAGAAACCCGAAGCGCTTCTTGAGCGCATCATCCGCGCCGGTAGCAAAGAAGGCAATGTCGTGCTCGATCCCTTCTGCGGTTGCGGCACCGCCATCGCGGCCGCCCAGAAACTCGGACGCCGCTGGATCGGCATCGACATCACCCACCTCAGCATCGCCCTGCAAAAGTATCGTTTGCAGGATATGTTTGAGTTGGTCTCGGGCCGCGATTACGAGGTCATCGGCGAGCCTACTACAGTCGACGCGGCGACGGCATTAGCGCAGGATTCCGCCAACGAAGGGCGTTATCAATTCGAGTGGTGGGCGCTGTCGCTGGTGGGGGCGAAACCGGTCGGCGGGCAAGCTGGCTCGCGGCGCGGCAAAAAAGGCAGCGACAAGGGCATTGACGGCCTCATCAACTTCTTCGAGCCAAGCGAGAAGGGCAAGGCGAAGGTGAAGAAGGTCATCGTGCAGGTCAAATCAGGCAACGTGAAGTCAGGCGATATCCGCGACTTGAAGGGCACAGTCGAGCGCGAAAAAGCGGCTATTAGCGTGTTTATCACACTGGAATTACCGACGCAGGCCATGCTCAAAGAAGCGTTGGCGGCCGGCTATTATGAATCTGACTTCTGGGACAAGCACTATCGCAAGCTGCAAATTCTGTCGATTCGGGATTTGCTGGGCGGCGACGGTGTTGACATGCCGCCGCAGCATGGGACTTTCAAGCAGGCGGGAAGGTACAAAGCCACTGATGGCAAATCTCAACAGGGGTTTATTTAGCAGTATCTCAAGTGTATGTGCATGCTCACAAAGCATGTATTTTCTGCGAGGCAAATATGTCAGAAGAAAATCAAAGCGGAAATCAGTCTCAGGCGTCATCTGATAATCAGACCGGCGCTAGCAATGAAAATACACAGCCAAAACTTCAAGCCGTTGAATCCAAGCCGAAGCCAGAGCCTTCCTATGAACGCATAGAATTCAGCGAAGACGTATCTCCTTTAACTCTAGAGAAACGCGGTGAACCGCTTCCGAAGCCAGGCTCTTCCTTTGAAACGCATTTAAGAAGCAAATCCTCGAAGACTGTCGAGAAGCGCGATAAAACGGAATGATCGCTTGATGAGTCAAATACGAAGTTGAATTCAGTCTCCTCAACACGGTCATTTGGGCTATAAACCCGACGCCTCCCAAAAGATTAGGCCAATAACAATAACTATCAATATGTGCGCCCATTGAACTAGGTTCTGTTGACATTCTATCGTAACCATATCAGCGTACCGACAAGGTGCAGAAATCCGAGATAAGATGTATCGAGTTTCTCAAATCGGGAAAAGACGCGGCGGAAATGTTTGATCTTATTGATGAAACATTCCACCAGATGCCGCTCGCGATAGAGCCATCTATCATATTCTCGCTGCTCTTTGGCGCTCGGATGCGGGGGAATTACCGCTTCTATGCCTCTTTCAAGCAAGCTGTCCACAAAATCTTGGGACGCATAGCCTCGATCCGCGATAACCCGCTGAAAGGCAAAGCCTTCCACCAACTCCTCAGCCTGATTGATGTCGTGAGCCTGCCCAGGACTCAAGCGGAAACGCAAGGGATTGCCCAAACCATCAACCGTGATATGAATCTTGCTACTAAAACCCCCGCGACTGCGACCCACGGCTTGCTTTTCACTTTTTTTCGGCGCCAGCGGCACAGGGATGTGCCCGAACAATCGTACTGTCGATTATCCCGTTTTCCATATCCGCGTCATCGGCAAGAGCTTCCATCATCCGTTGCCAAACATCATTTTCGCACCAGCGAGCAAAGCGTTTGTAAACTGAATTCCATTTGCCGTATTCGCTTGGAAGCAAACGCCACTGTGCGCCGCTGCGACTTACCCATATCACTGCTTCAACAAATTGGCGGCATTTCGCCTCATTGCCCAGATAAACCTTTGGCTCTTGCGACAGAAAATCCCGAAGCTTCGCCCACTGTTCGTCAATTAGTCTTATAGTATCCATAAGACTATTTTACCCATTTATGAAAATGCTAATGTCAAAATATCAACAGAACCTAATCGTCCCTTCTGCCTAACGATTTTTTCGTTGTGTTTATGGATTTCCACATACGATCTTGTCAAGATATCAAAATGATGCGCTAGATCACAGTTTGACCAGTCTTGAGCGTTTTCTAGTGATACTTTCATGGGTTGTGATGCCTGTTGCCTGAGCATGACCGCCCAAATTGACAGAATCACGATAGTTGCGTATCCAAAAAGAATTAGAGCGAATAATGGACTCTCATTGATTACTTGTCGTATTTTTTCTGCTTCCTCTAACTCAAGGTTGAGTGCCGCTACAATTGCGGCTATAATATTGATAATGGTAAAATTCTGTTGTGCCTTATTTTCCAAAATCGCAATAGCGTCTTTCTGAGATTGAAGGTGGGCTTTTAGCAATTCTATGACACTTAGTTGCTGATAACTCAACTTTGTATCCTGTTCAGTCATGGTGTCCTCGGGAGATACAATTGCCTGAAAAGAATAGAAATCAGAACGGGAACCAACCTAAGCGACCGGCGGACAAGCAGACTAACACCGGCAACGGTAGCAAACAATCAAAATCTGCTACGCCGAAACCGGAACCTTCCTATGGAATTATAGACGAAGGTCGGTTTTGGTCACTCTCTAATAAATCACAAAAGGCGATAAATCAGTAAGATAGTCTACTGATTAAGTCAATATGGCAGTGAGAAAACCTAGCCCTTCACCGCGCCAAGCGTCAGCCCCTTGATGAAGTAGCGCTGGAAGAAAATGAAGATGAAGAGCGTCGGCCCTCACCTCCCACCTGCTCGCCCCAGCCAAACCGGATTCGTCCACGCCCGACCGCCAGCCTCATCCCTAACCGTCACCCGCAGCCAGCGCGACGACACCTCGCTCAGGTCAAACTCGACCCTAGTCAGAAGCGCCCCGCTCGCGCGTCCGAGGACACCCGCTCTATCGCCAGTGACGTAAATATAGGTCGCCGGCGAGCACTCAACCACCAGCCTGTCGCGCCCGTCGAAGGCAACCTGTTGCAGTTGCGCGCCCGTGCTCGAATAATAATGTCCCGCCTTTAGCGCCTGCAGCAGCGTATCCGGCGTCAGCGATTCCGCCTTGACGTACACCCAGCCGCGCATGAAATCACCCACGTCGGCGCGTGAATGAGTATCGTCGGTCGCGATCGCCCCGACGCGATGACCGCGATGCAGCAGCATGTCGATGTATTGCCAACTGTAACCACGGTCGCTGTCGCCGTCGGCGACGCCGTTGTAGCACTCGACAGCGTGTACGGCGCCCAGCGTCTCAAAGTCGGCCACGGTCAGGGCGAACCAATTAGGATGCGGAACCGCCACAAAGGCGCCTGCTTCACACGCGCGCTGAACGAAGATTGCGCCGGTGTCGCCCGGGCGATGCGTCTCGAAGTCCAGCGGCAAGCCGACCGCCAGCAGATGCCAGGGACCACCCGACTCGATCTGACCCGGATGCAGCTCGGCGCCGATAAGCGTGGTGAAGTCGCCGCAGCGGAATTCTCGTGTATCGGTGATCGCGTAGCCGTAGCGTTCCATGCAGTGGTCGGTCAGCGCGACGAAGTCGTAGCCGTTTTGGCGATATTGCCGAATGTACTCCACCGGGCTCCAAGTACCGTCGGAGTTGGTCGAATGCCCGTGCAGGTTGCCGCGGTAGAAGCGGCCCGGCTGCGAGAAGGGTGGTCTTGACCCGTTTTGGTGGACGCTGAATTTGTCTAATGCTCTGCCTCTTCGAATTGCATAGGGCTGGCAAAGCCCAGCGATGAATGCAGTCTGCGGCGGTTGTACCATGCCTCTATGTAGTATGCGATAGTGCGCCGTGCGTCGTTGATGGTGTCAAAGACGTGATTCGCGCACTCGGTCTTCAGAGTAGCGAAGAAACTTTCCGCCATGGCGTTGTCGTAGCAACTGCCGGTGTCGCTCATGCTTGGCTGTATGCCACGGTCAGTCAGCAACTGCTGGTAACGCTGGTCTGTGTACTGACTGCCACGGTCGCTATGATGGATTAGCAGACCGCGCAATTCACGCTGCTGCACTGCCATGAGCAGTGCATTTTGCGCCAGCTGGCTGTTGGCTCTCCGGTTCATAGACCAGCCGACAATCCGGCGCGAGAAGGCGTCCATGACCACAGCGAGATGGAGCCAGCCTTCTTTGGTGGCAATGTAGGCGATGTCCGCCAGCCACTTCTGGTTGATGTCCGTGGCCGAGAAATCTTGCTGCAGGATATTGGGCGCCGCCGATGTCGACGCTGCCGATTTCTTCCGGCCTCGATAGCCTTGTTTGCGAATCGCGTACATGCCGGCAAGCCGCATCAAATGCGCTACCCGCTTACGGCTTACCCGCCAGCCTCTCGCCAACAATTCCGCCCAGACACGCGGACTGCCATAAGTCCGGGCGCTACCCACGAAGATTTCCCGGATGCGCGCTAGCAGCCTCGCATCCTCCCGCTCGCGCCGGCTCTTCCCGCGCTTCAACCAGGCGAAGAAGCCACTCTTGCTCACATCCAACACGCGGCACATCCTCGACACGCTGAACTCCTGCCGATGCTCCAGAATGAATTGGTACTTCACCATTTGCTTTCCTGCGAGAACACTTGGATAGCTTTTTTTAAAATGTCGCGCTCCTCCCGTGCGATCTGAACTTGCCCCGATTTTGTAGACAGCGCTGTTGTCCAATAGAATCTGGTAAGGAAGGCAGGTTGGAGTGTGATGACTTTTAATATTCGGGGTGCGGAACATTCGGACGGCGTCAACAAGTGGGAGAATCGCGAAGACCTCAATGTCGAGGTCATTCGAAAAGCCGCCCCGCACATCATTGGTTTCCAGGAATATCAGGCTGGCAATCAGGTTACGTACGATCGCCACCTTCTATTATATGACTACGAAATCGGTCCCGCCTTCGCCCGCGAGAGTGAAACCCGGCCCTACCACTGTGCGGTTTACTGGCTTCGAGATCGCTTCGAACGAGTAGACGGAGGCGCCTTCTACCTCAGTTCGACGCCGGACCGATACTCGCTTGACTGGGGCATAGGGCACGGTCGCGGCGTCCACTGGATTGTTCTGCGTGACGACAGAGATGGAACAGAGTTCCTTTTCGCCAATACCCATCTGCCGCATGATAGTGAAGAAGGCCGGATCCGCGGCGCCCGGCTCATTACACAGCAGCTGAGACAGATTTCGAAGAATCGACTGCCCGTCATCATCGCGGCAGATTTTAATTCCCGACCGACAGTTTTTCGGGAAGGCTGGCGCTAAATTTCCGCATCGACTGGATACTAGCCCACGGCAATGGACGAGAGATCCACTGCCTATCATGCGAGATCATCAAACAAGCGCAGCCGCCGCTTTTTCCCAGCGATGGGAGTGGTGAAATCTTTGATATGCCCTTTTCTAACCCCATCCCCGGCCCTTCCCCAAAGCATTGGAGAAGGGAGTTTTCCAGCGAGTTTGAGCCAGTGTCGTCTTCATTCTATCTCCTTGAAATCACCACTCCCCAGCGATCACTATCTCGTAGTCGCCGACATCGATATGCTATAATTTCGTATCCTTCCCCCATCGGATTCGCTAGTATGAGCCGTAAGAATAGCGTGAGCATCACCGATATCGCCGAGGCGGCGAGTGTATCAGCGACGACGGTTTCGCGCGTCTTGAATAACAAACAGGGCGATATTCGCATCAGTCAGAATACGCGCGATCTCGTTCACGAAGTCGCCGACAAACTGGGGTACCAGCGTAATCCGCTCGCTTCAGCGCTGCGCTCCAACCGAACCGGTATCATCGGCGCGATAAATCGTGCTGTTAGCGGTGCCTATATGAGCCACCTGGCGCACCACATTCAACTCGTCGCCCAAAGTCGAAATATCGAGCTTTTCGTTGGGGCGCCGCGTGAGAATAGCGATGCCATTGCCAGCCAATTAAGCGTACTGCAAAGCCACTTGTTCGATTGCGTGCTGTTCCTGGGCGATCTCGCCAGCTATCAGGCATTTGACTTTGCCCTGCTCCATGTGCATGTCGTGCCGGGTAACGAGCAATTGCTGTCCCCGGTCACCGTCGATGAGGCGCAAGGCGTAAAGCTCGCCCTCGGTTATCTGTCCCAATTAGGGCACACATAGATCGCCTGCCTTGGCAGCCCGGCCTGGCCTTGGGATGGGCGCAGAGTGCGATTCTATAAGGCGTATATGGCCGAACACCTCAAACCGCATCTTGCCCAGCTCATTGACCTAGACCACATCCCATACCCAGCAAACAGTGCCGTCGAATTTGATGTGAGCCCGACTGTAATGGACCACGTTCAGAGAGCCATCGCAGGAGCGAATCCCCCAACAGCCATTTTCTGCGCCAACGATGGTTTCGGCGCCAGAGCCATCAAGGCTTTGTTTCGTCTTGGCATAAGTGTGCCAGAGGACATGTCGGTGGTGGGATACGGCAATCACCACGATGCGCGCATTATCTACCCCGAGCTAACGACCGTGCACCTGCCCAACGAGCAGTTGGCGAACGCCTCGCTTGATCTTCATTTGACGATCATCGATGACACCGATAACGCGAAACTGCGAGGGGAACGCCTGCTCTGTGAACCAGAGCGTCTCATCCGGGAATCCGCGCGCACGATCCCAGTGTAATTCATTTCCGCCCTAATCTCGCACAAGAGACTTTCCCGGACGCAACCGTCTCGATCTCTGACCTGCGCCACTTTACCCAGTCCAGCGGCGATGCAGTACTCCCGGCCCGTCCCCTGCCAACGACCGCGCTAGCCATCCCGTTCCGGCCGATTGACAATCACATCGTCATCTTCTACATTCTTACGAGAGCAATGTTGCTATGGTCAAAAGACATGAACATTGGTGATCCAATTAACACGCATGATGTTCGGTTTGGCGCTTCACAACGGCGCATCGTCGCGGCTGTTGGCACAGAAACTGTGATCGCCTGGTCTATGAAAACTTTGGCGCCATACTCGACAAATCTCTTGAGGTAGCGATGCGAAACTGGATGCGGGACATGTTTGCCGTCGAGAAGCCCGTTATTGGGATGTGTCATTTAATGGCGCTGCCGGGCGACCCAGCTTATGACCGCGCTGCCGGCATGAGCGCTGTGGTCGATGATGCGCGCGCCAACCTGAACGCCCTCCAGGCCGGCGGCGTGGACGCTATCATGTTCTCCAACGAATTCAGCCTGCCCTATCTCACCAAAGTGGAATCCGTGACCGTCGCCGCTATGGCCCGAATCATTGCGGAACTCTATGACGAAATCAGCATCCCTTTTGGCGTCAATGTCCTCTGGGACCCTTACGCCTCGCTTGATCTGGCGGTCGCTACCGGCGCCTCGTTCGTGCGAGAGATTTTCACCGGCGTATATGCCAGCGATTTTGGTCTTTGGGATACAAATTGCGGCGCTATCGTCCGCCATCAGCATGCCATCGGCGCTGCCGACATCAAACTCTTCTTCAATATCTTGCCGGAAGCCGCGACCTACCTCGCCAACCGAGACATCGTTTCCATCGCTCGTTCAACCGTCTTTAACACCGGCCCCGACGCGCTCTGCATCTCGGGTTTGACAGCCGGCCAAGAGACATCGGCCGCCACCTTGCGCCTGGTTAAGAATGCGCTGCCGGATGTACCGATTGTCGCCAACACCGGCGTAAACCTTACAAACATCGCCGAGCAGCTGCGCATCGCCGACGCCGCCATCATCGGTACAGCTTTCAAGCGCGATGGCGTTTTCGAAAACCCGGTTGATGCCGACCGCGTTCGCGCATTGATGGATAAAGTTGAGAAGCTGCGCTGAAAATCCGCCCAAGAGACGATCTCGTGTCTGACGATATGGATTGACCGATATATTTTCTGCTCGACCATAGATCTTCCTGGCGTACATGTCCTCAACCGCCAGACCCTCGCTCTTCCCGCTTGAAATTGCCCTGCCGCGGCGAAGGCGCGTCGAATTCATCCTTATCCAGCCCAAGTCTGCCCGTTGCCATTCCCCGTAGACTTTGTGATAATTCCGTCCGAACCTGCAGTCGTCCGGCTCAGGGGCTATTTGTGAGGAATGGCATGTCCGCAAGTCGTGATCTAATCCGCCAACGTCGTGAGCGTCCACTGTCGCCGCCTCAGCGCTAAGCTACAGTCTTCGCGTTGGCTTGCTATCGTCGCAAATCGTCCGCCCGCCTATGCCGCTCATTTGCAGTTTGTCTATAAGACGAAAGGACAAGTCAATCGTGAAGAACAACAGTACCCACCCTGCAAGTGAAGTTTCCCGTCGCGAATTTCTGAATATTTTTGCCGCCGGCGCCGCTGCCGCTGTTGGCGCCGTAACCCTTGCGCCCCTGGGCAGCATCGCCAGCGCCCAAGACAGCAGCGCGTTGCGCATGGCTTGGCTGACGCCCGCGATACTCGATCCGCGCTCGGCCTCCGGCGATAGCGAAATCGCCATCTTGAACGCCCTCTACGACTATCTTATCGAGACCGACGCCGCCGCCAATCTGGTGCCGCGCCTGGCTTCCTCCTGGGATCTCAGTGATGACGGCCTCGTCTATACCCTGAACATCCGCGACGATGCGACCTGGCACGATGGCAGCTCGGTCACCGTCGACGATGTGCTCTGGACGATTCAGTGGCATGTGGACTCGGAAAGCACCGTGGCCAGTCTGATCGCATCCGCCTCCTTCGCCGCCGCCGGCGACAACCAGATCTCCATCACTCTGAGCGAGCCGAATCCCGACTTCCTCTACAACTTGACCGACAACAAATTCGTCATTCTCAAGGCGGGCGCGGAAAATGTCGGCATCGACTTCAATGGCTCCGGACCCTTCGTCCTCGACGAGATCATCCCCGGCGATCGCGCCATAATGCTCGCCAACGAGAACTACTGGCGTGGCGCGCCCAGCATCGACCGCCTCGAGTTCGTCTTCTTCAATGATCAGCAGGCCGGCATCGCCGCCGTACAAGGCGGTACCGTAGACGGCATCATGCGCCTGGACAATTCCAGCTTCGTCGGCTTCTCCGGCGATATGAACTTCCACACCACCGATATCCCCACCAGCGGCCATCATCTGACGCGCCTGCGGTCCGACCGGGCGCCCGGCAATGATCCGCGCGTGCGCAAAGCCTTCAAGCTGGCGACCGACCGCGACGCCATCTGGGAGCGCGTTCAACTGGGCTTCGGCGCCGTCGGCAAAGACTCGCCCATTGGACCGTCCTTTGGTCAGTACTTCCTGGCGGAGGCACAAGTGCCCGCGCGCGATCCCGCAGCGGCCGCCGCCCTGCTCGCCGAAGCCGGTTACCCCGACGGCCTGGATATGATCTTGCATACGCCCAACAGCGGCTCATGGCCCGATCTGGCGCAAGCCGTCGCCGCCCAATGGGAAGAAGCCGGCATCCGCGTCGAAGTCCAGCTCGAAGACGAAAACACCTACTGGGCCGAAGCCTGGATGGAAGTCAACCTGGGTGTCACCGTCTGGGGCGCCCGCCCGATTCCACAGCTCTATCTCGACCTCGCCTATCACTCGGAAGCGCCCTGGAACGAATCGCATTACAGCAACGCCCGCGTCGATGAGCTGATCGAAACCGCCCGCACTTCAATTGACCAGGACACGCGCGTCGCCGCCTACAAAGAAATCCAGCAAATCCTGCTGGACGATGGTCCGGTCGTCGTGCCCTATTTCTTCGCCCAATTCATGGTACTGGCCAGCACCGTATCCGGCCTGGAATTACAGCCTTTCGCCGGCCGCACCAACTTCGACAGAGCAGCGATTGGCTAGCTGGGCACCTCTACCCCTGCCCAAGAGGCGCTTCGTCTCTGGCTCCCCTTCCCTCCCTGTGGGATGCTCGCCAACAACTTGGCGGACAAAGGGGGGCTAGGGGATGGGGCGAATGTAGCGCGATGAAGTCAAGCCAGCTATACCGCAGTCTCGCCAATTTGATACGGACCCTGCTGCGCCAGCCGCAATCCGCCCTCGGGTCATTTCTGGTCCTGTTCTTCTTCCTGCTCGCCCTCTTCGGCGCCCAGTTGGCGCCCCACCCCAATCCCAACGATCAAAGCCACGATGTTCGCCAATCACCGACCCTGGACCTGCCCAAGCTGCAGCTTGGCGATCATCCTTTTGGCACCGACCGTCTGGGGCGCGATGTCTACAGCCGCGTCATCCTGGGCGCCAACAGCATCTTCCGCATCGCCGGCCTGGGCACCCTCATAAGCGTCCTGCTCGGCTCAGCCCTCGGTCTCTTCATGGGCTATCACGGCGGCTGGGTCGATGAGGTCATGGGCCGCGTCATTGATGCTCTGCTGGCGATCCCGGCGCTGCTGCTGGCTCTGGTGCTGGTCGGCCTCATCCGCAATCTCGATTTCGCTGCCGGCAGTTGGCAAGCCGGTCTGGCCGACTATGTCGTGCTGCTGGTCATCGCCGTTCTCTATATCCCCGTTGTCGCCCGCGTCGCCCGCAGCGCCACCCTCGATATCAAAACCCGCGAATTTGTCGAAGCCGCTGAGATCCGCGGCGAAAGCCAAGCCTACATCATCTTCCGCGAGATCTTGCCCTCGGTCATTCCCTCGCTGGTGGTGGAAGCCTCCTTGCGCTTCTCCTACGCCATTTTTCTGGTCGCCTCACTGGGTTTCCTCGGCTTTGGCGCCCGCCCGCCCTCGCCCGATTGGGGGCTGATGGTCAACGAAAATCGCGGCGGCTTCTACCAACTCACGCCCTGGGCGCTGGAATTCCCGGCGCTGGCTATCGCCATACTCGTCATCTCCGTCAATCTCATGTCCGATGGCATCCGTCGCGCCGTGCAGAAGGGCGCCTAGCCGTGTCCGCTAACGAACGCCTTCTGCTCGATGTGGACAAGCTGACCATCAGCTACCGCGTCGGCAAGCGCTGGATACCCGCCGTCCGCGACTTCCGCCTGCAGCTGGAGCCGGGGCAGATCATCGGCTTGGTCGGTGAATCGGGCTGCGGCAAATCGACCGTCGCCCTGGCGCTGATGCACTATCTCGCCAGCAATGGCCGGGTCGAAAACGGCAGCAAGCTCAATTTCGCCGGCGAAGACCTGCTGGCAAAGTCGAACGCCGACATGCGCCGCCTCTGGGCCAAGCGCATCAAGTTCGTGCCACAAAATGCCGCCGCCGCGCTCAATCCGTCTATCAAGATAGGCAGACAAGTCACCGAAGTGCTAAAAGCCGCCGATGGCATCGAAGGCGCAGCCGCCTTTGACGCCATGATCGACATGTTTCACCATGTCAATCTGGTCGATCCGGAGCGGGTCGCCGAGCGATACCCGCAGGAACTCAGCGGCGGCATGCAGCAGCGCGTCGCCATCGCCATGGCCCTGATCACCAATCCCGAACTCCTCATCATGGACGAGCCGACCACCGGCCTGGACGTCACAACCGAAGCCGTCATCCTCGAGCTGGTTCGCGGGCTTATCGCCGAGCGTGATACCAGCGTCATCTATATCACCCACAACCTCGGGGTCGTCGCCCAACTCTGCCAGCGCGTACTCGTCTTGTACGCCGGCGAGATCATGGAAGAAGCCGAAGTTCACGAACTTTTCCAAGCGCCGCATCATCCCTACACCCTCGGCCTGATACGCAGTGTGCCCAAGCCGGGTGATAACAAACATGCGGTGCGCCTGCAATCCATCGGCGGCAATCCGCCCAGCCTTTCGCTGGCGCCCAGCGGCTGCGTCTTCGCTGATCGCTGCCCCCTGGTCATCGATGTCTGCCGCACTGACAAGCCGCCTCTGGAGCAATTGCCCGGCGATCGCTCCGTCCGTTGCCACCGCTGGCAAGAGGTTCGCCTTGCCAATGGCCTACCCCTCCCCCCGCCCCCCTCCCCAAAGCATTGGAGAGGGGGCGAAACCGAGGACAACGCTAGACTCCTGTCTGTCGAATCTGCCCGACAAGACTACGCAAAGTCCCCCTCCATCGCGATGGGGGGGGATTTAGGAGGGGGTAAACCACCCGCCTCCACCCTCATGCGCGTCACCGACCTGAGCAAGCATTTCCCGGTCGCCCCTACCATGCGCGAGGCAATGCAGCGCATCCAGCCAACGCCGATTCGCGCCGTCGACGGCGTCGACCTGCGACTGCGCGCCGGCCAAACACTCGGCCTGGTCGGCGAAAGCGGCAGCGGCAAGACTACACTGGCGCGTGTCATCATCGGCTTGCAAGAACGAAGCGGCGGGGCGCTCGAGTTGCTCGGCATGGACGTTCGTAACAGCGTGCGCGAACGCAGCCCAGATGTGCTCTCCAAGCTGCAAATGGTCTTTCAGAATCCGCAAAACTCCTTGAACCCCTATCTCTCCGTGCGGCAAGCCATACGCCGCCCCTTGATAAAATTGCGTGGCATGGCGCCGGCCGCTGCCGATGCCGAAGTGCTCAGCTTGCTGGACCGAGTCAATCTGCGGGCGGAATACGCCGATCGCTACCCCGACGCATTGAGCGGCGGTGAAAAACAGCGCGTCGCCATCGCCCGCGCTTTCGCCTCCGATCCTGACCTGATCATCTGCGACGAGCCGGTCTCCGCGCTAGATGTTTCGGTGCAAGCCGCCGTCTTGAACCTGCTGGCGCAATTGCAGCAAGAGCATGACAGCGCCTACCTCTTCATCTCGCACAACCTCTCGGTGGTGGGTTACCTGGCCGACGCCATCGCCGTGATGTACCTCGGTCAACTCTTCGAAGTGGGCGAAGCGCGCCAGCTTTTCCAGCCGCCTTACCACCCCTATACCGAGGCGCTGGTCTCCGCCATTCCGGTGGCCGATCCGAGGCACAAGACCGAGCGCATCCTGCTCAGCGACAATCTGCCCAGCGCGCAGAATCTGCCCGGCGGCTGCCGCTTTCATACCCGCTGCCCGCGCAAAATCGGCGAGATCTGCGAGACCGACGAACCGCCCTGGCGTCAAGGCGCTGCCGGTCACCTGATCCGCTGCCATATCCCGCTGGACGAATTGACCGAGCTGCAATCTCCGTTGGAAAAGGACGCCTAGCCGACATGCTGCACTTTCTGCGCCGCCGCTTTCTCTTTTTCTTCTTCACCTACCTGCTGAGCTCGCTGACGATCTTCTTCCTGCTGCGCGTCTTGCCGGGCGATCCGGCGCGGGTCATCGCCGGCGGACGAGAAGCCACCGAAGAGCAAGTCTCCGAAATCCGCGAGAAGCTCGGCTTGAATGCGCCACTCCCGCAGCAATACCTCACTTGGCTTGGCAACTTCGTCAGCGGCGAATGGGGCGAGACGATCGCCTTCCGCGGCGCGGACAATCGCGATCTCATTCTCTCGCGCACACTCAATTCCGCCCGACTGGCGCTGGTGGCGCTGCTGCTATCGGTGCCGCTCTCGCTGGTCTTGGGCGTTATCGCCGGGCTCAGCGAGAACAAATTGCCCGATGTGCTCATCTCACTGCTGACGCTGTCGGTCGTCAGCTTGCCCGAATTCGTCACGGGCTTGTTTCTGATCAACACGGTGGCCTTGACTTGGGGCAGGAGCGCGCTGGCGGAGGCGCTCGGCTGGTGGTTCCCGGCGAGTTCCGCGGTGCCTGCCACGGCCTCCTTCGCCGAGATGCTGCCGGCCTTATGGCTGCCGGCTTTCGCCGCCACCTTGGTGCTGCTGGCATACATTACCCGCCTGACCCGGGCCGGCGTCATCGAAGAGCTAAAGCGCGACTACGTGCGCACGGCCGCGCTCAAGGGCATCGCCTGGAGCACTGTCATCTGGCGTCACGTCTTGCGCAACGCCCTGCTGCCCACCATCACCGTCATCGCCATCAGCATTTCCTGGCTGATCAGCGGTCTGGTCGTCATCGAGTTTGTCTTCGGCTTCCCCGGTTTGGGCAGCCTGCTCATCGCCGCTATTGAACGCCGTGACCTGCTGCTGGTGCAAGCCATTGTCATGGTGGTTGTGACCATCATCCTCTTCGCCAACCTCTTCGCCGATTTGGGCTACGCCCTGCTCAATCCTCGCGTCAGCCTCGAATAAGCCAGAGCGGCGAGCCAACGACTCGTCCACAGCAATATGCCACCTCTACACCATGATCGGCCCCCGCTGACGCGACACTATAGTCCCCTCTTCGCCAACCAATCATGCTACGCTCAACTAATGCGCGCCATCCCACATACACTCCTCTATATCCTCAAGGAAACCCCATCCATACCATTTATCGGCTTAAGCGCCGAAAAATCACACCCTATCTATACTGTATTGACATACTCTTGGAATTTGGTGCATTTTATTGGCATCTTATTGCCAGTTTGTGGCATATCATAGGCGTCTTAATGACATTCTATTGCCGTTTACCGGCAGTTTATTGCCAACTGCTGCAAGCGCCCGAAAACCTAAGCCGCAACCGCAGAAGCCTCGCCCTCCACAGACAAGACTTCTCACGCTCTGCTGCGCGACTCGCTTCTCAGTCTAAGTTTCGCTACTCTGGCTCAGTCAAGGCGCGGCTTGGGTCACTTTTGCAGTTCCTGCGAAGGACGCTAATCCGCCAGCTCGACGAATTGCCGCTCGTAAAGATCGAAGTAGAGCCCGCGCTTGGCCAGCAATTCGGCGTGCTTGCCCATCTCGCAGATGCGCCCGTCGTCAACAACGCAGATCATATCGGCATTCACGATGGTGCTGAGGCGATGGGCGATCACGATGGCGCTGCGCTCGGACAGCAGTTTGCCCAAGGCCTCTTGAATCAGCGCTTCCGTGATCATATCGACGCTGGAGGTCGCCTCATCCATGATCAGGATGCGGGGATCAGCCAGGATGGCGCGGGCGATCGAGATGAGTTGGCGCTGGCCGACGGAGAGATTGGCGCCGTCTTCGAAGATTTCGGTCTCATAGCCGGTCGGCAGGTCGCGCGCGAATTCGGCGACATTGGCCAGCTCGCCGGCGGCGATCACTTCCGCCATGCTGGCTTCCGGCTTGCCGAAGCGAATATTGTCGGCGATGCTGCCGGCGAAGATAAACGGGTCTTGCGATACGAGCGCCATCTGCCGGCGCATAGACCGCTGATTGACATCGCGGATGTCAATGTCATCGATCAGAAGGGCGCCGTCGCTTACATCGTAGAAGCGCGCGATCAAGTTGGCGATGGATGTTTTGCCGGCGCCGGTGGGACCAACAAGCGCCACCATCGTGCCGGCCGGTATATCCAGGCTGATATCACGCAGGACGGGCAGATTCTCATGATAGCCGAATTGCACATCCTGGAATTCAATGCGTCCCTGAATCGGCGGCATGTCGATGGCGCCTTCGCGGTCCGCGATTTCCGGCTCGGTATTGAGCAGGTTGATGACGCGCTCTCCGCCCGCCATCGCCGTCTGCATAGTGGCATAAAGCTGGCTGAGCTCCTGAACCGGCAGAAAGAAGCGATTGACGTAGGCGAGAAAGGCGATGACTGTGCCCAGCGTCAAATTGCCTTGGGCCACGCTCAAGCCGCCGAAGAGCAGGACGATGCCGGTCGCCACCATGCTGAGAAACTCGACCGTTGGCAAGAAGATGAAAGACAGAGACATCGCTTCGATATGAGCATCGCGATTGGCTTGATTGACCTCGTCGAACTTCTCCGATGTGCTGTTTTCGTTGGCGAAGGCTTGAATCACACGGATGCCACTCAGGTTTTCAGCCAGGTCGCCGATCATGTGCGCATTGCGGGCGCGCGTGTTGCGGAAGGCCACTTTGGCGCGCCGAGCGAATACCATGGTCGCCAGCACAATCACCGGAATGATGGAGAAGGTGACCAAGGCGAGTTGGGCGTTGAGAGAGAGCATCACCACGATGATGCCCGCCAAGAGCAGCGAATCGCCCAGCAGGGTGATCAAGCCCTGTGACAGCAGCTGATTGATGACGCCGACATCGCTGATCACACGCGAGATGGTTACGCCAATGATGTGACTGTCATGGTAGGAAAGCGGCAATTCCTGCAGGTGGCGGAAGAGCGCCGCGCGCAAATCCATAAGCACTTTCTGCCCCACCCAGCTAAGCAGGTAGCGCTGCGCCATTGATGAAAGATACAAGCCGATGAAGGCGAGCAGCATAAGCAGGACGATATCATTCAAGGCCGTGATATCGCCCTTGATGATTGGTCCGTCAATCGCTTCTTTGACGAGATAGGGTGTATAAAGTGACAAGCCGGTGACAGCCAGCATAGCCACAAAGGCGCCGATCATACGCAGGGCGTAGGGACGTACAAAGGCCAGCATATACCAAAGCACACGCAGGTTGAACGAGCGCCCTTCGACCTTTTCGGCGAAGCCTTCCAGCGTACCGCGCGGACCGCCCGCTCCTACGCCTGATGAGCCGATTGAAAAGCCCAAGCGCTGCTCCTAACTAATCCACTAGCTGGTCATAAAGTGGCGAATATTCGCCGTTTTGTCCGCAGCTTAGTCGTCGGACCTTATCTGTTTCCGAGGTTTCTTGGGCTGCTTTGGCGCGCGTCTCTTGAGCAGTGTCGCGCCGTTGGCGTCGGAATGCGATTGTTGTGTCGGACGGCGTTCAATTAGCACATTCTTCCCGTCACAATTTATCTTAAGTGCTGGCTTTGACATAACCGCCTAGCCCCTTCTCTTTCAATTCAATATAACGCAAGCGCGTCCCCATTCGCCAATGGAGACAAACTCATCCAAGATCACATGAAACTCATACGCGCCTAAACCAACAAACTTCATGTCCGGCACTCGATGAACCATTCGGAAGACCCGCGTATCTCGAAGATCAAACCCAGCTTATCCTCCCGCAAGACACGATCGCCACCTGGAGCCAGCAACTGCAATATTCCGGTATGCAATCTCATGTTGGCTTAAAACTCCGCTGTCCACTGTGAAACTAACCAGACCGGCAGATCCTCAAGCGAGAGGACAATTTCGCTTTCTACATTCCGGAATCTTTCGGCAACTGTCATGGCAGAGATAACATTTCTTAATGCAATGCTGCCATAAGGCGGATACGTCACCTCAGCGCACATTAACGTCCAATCATGTCGCGTCTAAACACAACCCTAGCTCTGCACAATTCGATCAGCATACGGGAAAGAGCAGCACATAAGCAGGCTAACAAATCCCTCATCAGCCGCTCACTCCCGCAAGTTCCGGTAATAGATTTCGGCGTAGAGGCCCGAAGAGTGCAGCAGTTCTTCGTGTGTGCCGGCGGCGGCGATCCGCCCGCCTTGCAGGACGAGCACCTTATCGGCCATGCGCACTGTGCTGAGCCGCTGCGCGATGATAAACGAGGTCCGCCCCACCATCAGGCGTTCCAGCGCCAACTGAATCAGGCGCTCGGTTTCGGTATCGACGCTAGAAGTGGCATCGTCCAGCAGCAGGATTCGCGGGTCTTTCAGCAGGGCGCGCGCGATAGCAATCCTCTGCTTTTGGCCGCCGGAGAGGGTCACGCCGCGTTCACCGACCTCGGTATCGTAGCCCTCTGACATCGCCAGGATAAAGTCGTGCGCCTGCGCCGCTTTGGCAGCTTCAATGACTTCGTCATCAGAGACGCCATTCAAACCAAAGGCGATATTGTCACGGATGCTGGCGGCGAAAAGCACTGTCTCTTGCAAGACGATTCCGATTTGGTCTCGCAGCGAGTTTAGCGTCACATCGCGCAGGTCATAGCCATCCACCAGGACGCGCCCGTCAGTCACATCATAGAAGCGCGGAATCAGGTTCATAATGGTCGACTTGCCGGAGCCGGTCGCGCCTAGCAATGCGACCACTTCGCCAACATCCGCTTCGAAATTCAGGCGGCTCAAGACCTGCCGCTGATTGAAATATGAGAACGATACATCTTCGAAGCGGACGCGGCCTTGAATGGATGGCAGCTTGAATGCGCCGGGTTCATCCTTCACTTCCGACTGGGCATCGAGGATGGTGTAGATGCGCTCGCCGGCGGCCGATGCCATCGCGATGGCCGGAATTATCACACCCAGGCGACGCACCGGCGCAATCAACTGCCCGAGGTAGGTGGTGAAGGCGACCAGCTCGCCCAAGGTCAGATTGTTCTCGATGACCAGCCGCCCGCCGAGCCAAATGATCGCGACCGAGCTAAGGCTGGCGATGAAGTCAAGCAGCGGGATATGCTGAGTTTGCACTTTGACTTGCGTCTCCGCCAGGGCGAACCATTTGCGGTTTTCTTCTTCAAAGCGCCCGATTTCAGCGTCTTCCTGGGCGAAGGCTTTGACGATTTTCGCGCCGCGCAGGTTCTGCTCCAGCACCGTTGTCATCTCCGCCAATTGATGCTGCAGGTCCAGCGAAAGCGGACGGAAGATGCGCCCGAAGCGCAATGCCACGTAGCCCATCAGTGGCATCAGCAGCATCGACAGCAATGCCAGCGCCGGGTTCATGAGGAGCAGGGCGAAGAAGGTCAGCAGCATCAGCGTCGAATGTTGAAACAGGCGGACGATGGCCCGCCCGGTCAAGAAGCGGATTCGCTCAACATCGGAAATAGAGCGCGCCAGCAGTTGACCGGTTTGGGCGCGGTCATGGTAAGAGAAGGAGAGTGAACTCAGTTTTTCGTAAATGGCATTACGGATATCGTAGGCGACGCCTTGCGAAGCCGTCTCCGTCCAGCGACCCAGCGAAAAATCAACCAAGCCCTTGACGATGGTTATCAGCAGCAAGCCGAACAGCGATGAGAGCAAGATGTTCATATTCTGCTGGATGACGCCGGCATCGATGATCCAGCGGATGGCCTGAGGGATGACCAGCGCCAAGCCGTTGGTTACCAGCGCGAGCAGGTAGACACCGACCGCCATATTTCGGTATTTCTTGAGGAAGGTGAAACTGCGCAGAAGAGAACTATTGTGAGCGCTTCTATTAGAAAGCGGATTATCAAATGCGATTTTAGCCATAAACGGGACGAATGAAACGGCGTCATCCTTTGATAGAGGCGAAGACAAGCACTTACCATACCGACTTTTGCACGGACGATAAAGTCTTAGTTGGTGTAAAGAGGCAAACTGCGCCTATCTGCGCAAACATAGCATGAGGCGATTGCCGCATGCCATGACGCGGATTGTCGCGTGGATTAGAAGCGGCGCGGCAGCCAGACGGTCATCTCGCCAATACCGCGATTGTTCCAGGCGTAGTATGGGATCAGCGTGATATCAAGCGCTTCCTCTTTCTCATTGCCCGCTTCCAGGTAGAGACCGGACGGCCCGTTCGCTTCGTAGAGCCGGCGGACGGCGCCCGATACGGTAACTACACCGCCAAGTAGGTCGCCCTCCAGCTTCGTCTCCAGGACCGTGTCGTCCGGCAGATAGACTTCAAGCATAGAGACGTCCGCCGGCAGGTCGACGCCTTCCAGACAATAGACGATGGGGCCTCGCATGATTGCGACATGATTGCGGATTTCTTCCGCCTTGGGATGCGCCTTGATAAAGCGCGGTCTCAAGGGCAGGCGCAGGTCTATCACATCGCCGGCCTGCCAGGCGCGTTTCGCCTCGACGTAGCTCTGCGGACTCAGCGGCAGGTCGCAGGCGTCGCCATTGATCTGCAAGGACGCTCCATCTACCCAGCCGGGAATCCGCAGCATAAGCGAGACTTCGCCCGGCGGCGCGTCGTCAATGGTGATGCGAATCAGCTCGTCCCAGGGGTAGTCTGTCTGCTGGCTCAGGGCGAAAGTTGAGCCATCGGCTAGTGACGTATTCATGCTATTGCTGCCGTAGAGATGAATCCACAGCCCTTCGTCAGATGTGCTATAGAACCAGTTGTGCAGCAGCGCGATGGTGCGGGCGGTGTTGGTGGGGCAGCAATAACAGCGCGAAATATACCAGCGCTCGTAGGCATCCTGGCTGAGCAGCGGATGTTCGGCGCCATACCAGCGGAGGGGATTGGTGTAACAAAACGTAATGCCGTCCAAACTCATCGACGAGAGCATGCTGTTGTACAGGACGAGTTCGACGATGTCGGTGTATTTGGCATCGCCCGATAGATTTAGCAGTCGCCAATTCCACATGGCGTTGGCGATATTGGCGCAAGTCTCGTTGTAAGCAGTGGCGTTGGGCAGGGAGTATTCGTAGCCGAAGGCCTCGTGCACGGAGCCGGCGCTGCCACCAAACTCCGGACGTTGTGAGGCGCCATGATGCTGGGCCGATGTGCCGCCGGTGATATACATTTTGCTTTGGATGGCATTGTCCCAAATGCGCTGCAAGCCAGCGAGCAGTTCTTCATCGCCGGTCTCCGCCACCACATCAGTCGCGCCGCAATAGAGATAACCCGCGGTGACGGCGTGGCCGACCGCCCGCGTCTCCTCTCGCAGTGCGACCAAAGCCTGATTTTGATCGCCGCCGCCGGGCTGCGAGCCGCGCATATCGACGAAGCACTGCGCCAGCTCGAGGTATTTCTTGTCACCGGTGACGCGATAGAGGTCGACCGCGCCCATGGTATTAGATGGATTGAAGCCAAAATGCGCCAACTCCGGCGAGCGAGGCATGAAGAGATCATAGAGATGGTCAGCCTGCTTGATAGCGATGTCCAGGAAATTACGCTTGCCAGTGATCTGGTGATGCACCGAGGCGGCCGTGAGCAGGTGACCCATATTGTATAACTCGTGGTCGCGCGGGTTGGTCCAGAACTCTTTGTCGTCGCGCAGCTGCATGGCTGTGCTGATGTAGCCGTCGTCAAGTTGCGCCTGCGCGATCACAGCGATCAATTCGTCCAGTTCGTCGAGAATCGCCTGCTCTTTGGTGAGGCCGTAAACATGCGACCAGGCTTCCATATACTTGTAGCAATCGCCGTCGCTCCACATCGTGCCCTTGCGTTCGCCCTCTTGCAAACCGGCGGCGATATAGAAGTTGCTGAAGACGGCGCCATTATCCGGCTCATTGAGCGCGCGGCGCATGCTCGGCAGCACGGATTCGCGGCAGAGCTGGAACATTTTGCCCCAGAAGCCGTCGCTCCAGCTTACGGCATCATAAGCGAGAGGATTCAATTTCTGATGCGGAGGTTTGTGTCCCATTTTTGTTTATGTCCTTTTCGTCCAATCACAACTATTGCGAATCGCGGCAGCCAATCCCATTCGTAGTCATGCGTTCCTGCGGTAGTCCTTTTCGTTGCCGCCGAGCGTCTATTTGTAGCCGGTGAAGACCACACCTTGTATGAAGTACTTCTGAGTGAAAAAGAAGACGATGATCAATGGCAGCATCACCACAAGCGAGACCGCCATCAGCGAATTCCACTCCGTGCCGTAGGTGCCCTGGAAGAAGCGCAAGCCCAGCGCCAGCGTATATTTATCTTGGTCGAGCAAGAAGATGAGTGGACGGAAGAAATCGTTCCAATGGAATTGAAATGAGAAAATTGCCACGGCCGCCAGTACCGGCTTGGACATGGGCAAGGTGATGCGCCAGAAGACACCAAAGCGGGAGCAGCCGTCGATGACCGCCGCCTGATCCAACTCTCTTGAATGGGTCAGGAAGTATTGCCGCAGCAGAAAGATATAGAAGGGATTACCGAACCAGGAGGGCAAGATCAAAGGCCAGAAGGTGTCGATCATGCCCAGCTGTTTGAAGATGATGAATTCGGGTATCAGCGTGACTTGCCGCGGCAGCATCATGGTCGCCAGCACTACGATGAAGAGCGCGTTGCGCCCGCGCCAGCGCAAGCGGGAAAAGGCATAGGCGACGATCGACGAGACGATGACCTCGCCGAGCAAGCAGAGGATCACAATAAAGAGCGTATTGCCGAAGTACAGGTCAAATGGCAGCTGGGTCAAGGCATCGGGATAATTAGACCAGACGACTTTCTGCGGGAAGAATTCGGGAGGGAAGCGAAATACATGGGACAGGGGCTTCAGCGAGGTCGAAAACATCCACAAGATTGGCAGCAGAATCACGACCGAGCCGCCAGCCAAGAGCAGATAGACGATTATTTTGCCGACGATTTGTCGAATGTTCAAGCCAACGCCGCTGCGCATCAGTTATCCTCCGCCGACTCTGCTTCATAGTAGACCCAGAACTTGGCTGAGGCGAAGAGAATCAGCGTCAGCAGCAGAATCGCGACGAAGAATACCCATGCCAGCGCCGAGGCGTAACCCATCTTGAAGTTCTGGAAAGCCTGGCGATAGAGGTAAAGCAAATAAAAGAGCGAGGCGTTGGCGGGTCCGCCATTAGTCATGATGAAAGTCTCGGTAAAGATTTGCATGGTGAAGATGACGCCGGTGATGAGTTGGAAGAAGATGGTCGGGCTTAGCATCGGCAAAGTAATGCGGAAGATGCGCTGCCACCAATTGGCGCCGTCGATCTCAGCTGCTTCGTAGAGATCGGTGGGGATGGACTGCAAGCCGGCCAGGTAAATCACCATGCCGCCGCCGACGCTCCACAGCCTCATGACAACAAAGGCAGGCAGCACCCATATCTTGCTGCCCAGCCAGGCGGGACCCTCGATGCCGAATATGCGCAGCGCCGTATTCAACAAGCCGAAATCGGAAGAAAAGATCCACTGCCAAAGGATCGCCACCGCCACACCCGATAGAATCGCCGGCAAATAATAGATGGTGCGGAAGACGGCTAGACCGCGAATGTTAGTATTCAGCAGCATGGCGATCGTCAAACCAAAAACGATATTCAGCGGGATGGAGGCCAGCGAAAAGATCACGGTGATCTTGAGCGAATGCATTGGCAGCGGGTCGGTGAAGAAGAGCTTATGGTAATTCGCCAAGCCTACATATTCCGGCGGTGACAGAATATTCCATTTGAAGAAGGACAGCGCCAGTGAAGCCACCATGGGGAATGCCGTCAGCAAGAGGAAGCCGGCTATCCAGGGCGAGACCATCGCCCAAGCCAGCACGGTTTCCCCACGCTGATAACTGATGCTGATATCGGCGATGCCGGTCTGCTTCTTGACGATCTGCGCGAGGCTCATGGGGCCGCCAACCCCCCTCTAAGTCTCCCCCCATAGCTATGGGAGGAGACTTTGAAGACGCTCATTGAGCAACTGTTATCGCGAGTCAACTGCATCGCCCAAAGTAAACTGACTTATTGAATTAACAAGCGAGCCCCCTCTCCATTGCTATGGGGAGGAGGTTGGGGGAGGGCTTAGATTTCTCAGCCCGTCCGCCATTGACCTTCTTCGATTAGCGGATTGACTTGGCGCACGATCTCGTCGCAGACGACCTTGGCATCCCGCTCCTCGCCGATCAGCAGCAAGTCGATCTGCGCTTGCATGATCTGCGAGATCTCGCCAAAGTTGGTCAGCAAGGGATCTGGCGCGACGAAATGCTTTGCCGCGTCCAGCATGACGTGCTTGTTGGCCGGCGGCAGCGGATCAGTTATGAAGAACTTCTCCTGCTCGGCAAACGAGGTGCCTTGCAAGCCGCCTTCCCTGATGATCGTCTCCATCGCCGGTCCGTTGAAGAATTTAAGCAAATTCCAGGCGCATTCCGGCGCTTGCGTCGTCTTTGGCACAACCAGCGGATAGTAGTAGACGTAATTGGCGCGTCCACCAGGTCCTGAAGGATAGTGACCCAGCGCGATGTTGAAGTCCGCCTCGCGATAGTTGGGGAAAGCCCAGCTACCGCTATAGAACATGCCGAGGCGGCCCGTTTGCATCAAAGCGCCGGTGCCCATTTCAGCCAGCGCTTCGGGACGTGGCGCGAAGCCGTGTTCCCAGCGCAAATCGGCGTAGAATTGCAAACCTTCGACAGCGCCTGGCTCGTTCAATACGCACTCGGTGGGGAAGAAGGGGTCATCTACGATCTGCCCGCCGAAGATGCGCACCCAGGTCTGCCAGACTTTGTCCCAGCCGGTGACATCGCAGGCGTACTGCGTCGTCCGGCCGTTGGCGTCGACCTTGGTCAGCTTCTCGCAAGAACTGAAGAAGTCGTCGACGGTCCAGCTTTCGTCATCCCACTGAGCGGTGGGCAGCATAGCGCCGGCTTCTTCAAACAGATCCTGGTTGTAGAAGATGGCGATGGAAGCGACGTTGTCGGGCATGCCATAGATGCCGCCTTCGTGCGTGTAGGCCTCGATGGCGAGATCGGGGAATTGTGTCAGGTCGTAGTCGTCCGCATCGACGTAGGGCTTGAGATCAAGCAGCAGGTCGTCGTTCAAGAATTGTGGCAGCAGACCGATCTCGATGATGAAGACATCAGGCGGGATGCCGGCGGCCAGACTGGTGAAGAGCTTGTCGTTGTATCCCGAGTTGGGCCCGCCGGGCACCGAGGTGAAATTTAGCGTACAGCCCGGATAGGCATCGTCAAAGGGCGCCAGCGCCTTCTCGCGGATGCCGATCAGAGGCGGACCATCCCAGAAAAAGATACTAACTTCCTTGTCGTCCTGGGCGATTACCGAGCCCATGCCCGGAATCGTGTAGACGCCGGCCGCCAACGAGCTCATGCCTGCCATACGCAGGAAATCACGCCGACTCATGTTTATCTTTTTTGTCATTTTGGTTTCTCCAAAGAACTAGCCAAATCAAATCGATTAAAGCAACAGATCATCTGAATGTTCAGAAGATCTTCGGTTCAGGCTTCGTTCGATAAGGCCCCCTCTCCGGTCACATGCCCTCACCGGGTTTCTGATCCCAGGCGCGCAAGGTGCGCTGCATCGTACTCAACAAATGGTTTCGCATAGCTGTTTGCGTCGCTGTTACATCTCGTTCGATCAGCCGGTCGAATATCTCAAGATGCTCCGGGAGCGCGTCAAGGTTGGCTTTGGGCTGCAATTTGGCGACGATGAGATGCGCCCAACTGATCAAATCCTGCAACTGGCCCATGATGCTCATCAGCAGCGGATTCTCCGAATGGCTTATGATCAGATCATGTAGGAGATTATCGCATTGAGCGAGCTTCGCCAAATCGCCAGTCTGTTGATAATGCTCGCCGCCACAGCGATAGACCTCGCGCGCATTCTGGATTTCTTGAGTCGGAATTCGCCTGGTTGCCAGTTCAACCGCCAGACATTCCAAAGCGATACGCACGTCCATCGTATGATTGAAACGGGTCTGGTCAAAGTCCTCGACATAAAGGCCCCGCCGCGGCGCAACTTTCAGCAGACCCCGGCTCTCCAACCGATGCACAGCATCTCGCACGGGCATGGCGCTGACTTGCAGGCGTTCAGCGATTACGTCGATGGTCAGGCGTTGGCCCGGCGTCAGTTCACCGGAAAGAATCTCCTGTTTGAGTTGACTTTCGATTTTTTCGCTCAGTGATGTTGTATCCAGCATTGTTTTTCAAGTCCGACTGCATACTTGTCAAGTAAAATCTAATATCTAATATATTACAAGTTTCAGGAAATGCAAAATATTAGCCCGGATTAGAAGCTATTTGCTTAGTCAGCGGGCTTGTTTCAGCTTCCATTCTTGTTAAATGTGCTAGAATCCGCCACAGAAACACACTGACCCCGAGGCTTCGCGAAGCCCGGGTATTCGGTGAAGAACAGACCTACTGAAAGTGAGAACCATGCCCGACATCATCGTCATTGGCAGCGGCGTCATTGGCTTGAGCGCCGCCCTCAACTTGCAGCATTCGGGCTATCAAGTCGGCATCCTCACGCGGGATATGCCGCAGTCCACCACATCGGTCGCGGCCGGCGCGATTTGGTCGGCTTCGGACCTGGATGGCAGGCCGCGACAATGGGCCGATGTCACCCTCAAGCGCTTTCTTCCGCTTACCGAGGCGGCGGGCAGCGGCGTCACTATGCAGCGTTTCCGCGAGGTTTTTACCGAGGCGATGCCCGAGCCCTGGTATCGGGATCAAGTGCCCTATTTCCAGCGCATAGAACGACGAGCCCTGCCGCCCGGCATGCACGACGGTTACCTGATAGAGGTTCCGATTGTAGCGCCGCCAATTTATCTGCGGAACTTGCAGGATCAATTCATCGCCGCCGGCGGCACTATCGAGACGCGGACGGTGCAATCGCTGGCTGAAGTCGCGGACGAAGCGCGGCTGTTGGTGAATTGCAGCGGTGTCGGGGCGCGCGACCTGGCGCATGACGAGGCTGTGTACCCCATCCGCGGCCAGACAATGTTGATCGACGCGCCGCATATCCGCGAAGGTTATATGGACAACAGCGATGTGGTGCATATTTTCCCCCGGGCTGATGGTGTGCTCATCGGCGGCATCAAGTGGGCGCAGGACTGGAGTCAGCAGATTGACCCCGAGATTTGCAGCGTCATCTTGGAGAAATGCGCGCAAATTGAGCCGTCGGTGGTTAAGGCTAAAGTGCTGCGACAATTCAGCGGATTGCGCCCGGGCCGCCAGGAGGCGCGCCTGGAAGTGGAAGCGCTGTCGCCGGACTGCAGCGTGATTCATAACTATGGACATGCCGCTATCGGCTACACCTTGTCCTGGGGCTGCGCTGAAGAAGTATTGGCATTGGCGCGGGGATTGCTGTAACGCGTCGCGATACGACCGATAAGAGGACGAGAAGCAACTGCAATTTTGAAGCGGCGGAGGAAAAATGAGCAGAAAGAATATCTCGTCAGGCACGGTATTCGAAGAGATCGCCGGTTATTCGCGGGCGGTGCGGGTCGGCAATATCGTGCACGTTTCGGGCACGACGGCGACCGAAGGCACGGACAAAATCGTCGGCATCGGTGATAGCGCGGCACAAACGGATTTCATCATCCGCAAGATCGAAGCGGCGCTGAACGAAGCAGGCGCTAAGCTGAGCGATGTTGTGCGCACACGGATCTATCTGGCGCCGGGGGCGGACTGGGAAGCAGTCTCGCGCGTCCACGGACAGCACTTCGGCAAGATCCGCCCAGCCAATACGCTGCTCTATATTCACGCGCTGGTCGGCGAGGACTATCTGGTCGAGATGGAAGCCGAAGCCCTAATTGTCTCCGATGACTGATGAAATTCAGCCTGCGCTTCAATAATGATTTGCCGGTGGGCGAATACGTCAGCTACGCCAAGGCGGCGGAGGCGGCTGGCTTCGATCAGTTCTGGGTTAGCGACGATCTCTTCCTGCGCAGCGCGCCGGTGATTTTGAGCGCGGTGGCGCTGGCGACTGAGCGAATTGAGATCGGCACTTGCATCCTCAATCCCTTCACCATGCACCCGGCCGAGATGGCGATGTTCGCCGCGACGCTGGACGAGCTTTCCGGCGGACGCTTCAATCTGGGCATCTCCTGCGGCGCAGAGGACTTTGTGCGCTGGCTGGGCATGGAGTACCGCTCTCCGCGCACTTATGTAGTGGAGACGGTGGCCGCGATAAATAAGCTGACTTCCAACCAGAACGCCGCCATGCAGGGCAAAGTCTTGAATTGGAGCGAAGAAGCCTGGCTGCGCTTTGAAACGAAGCGGCGTGTGCCGATTTACCTGGGCGCCATGAGCCCGAAGATGTTGGAGGAAATCGGCGCGATTGCCGACGGCGGCTTACCGCTGCTCTTCCCGCCCGAGCATTACAGCAATGTGCTGCCCTATATCGAAGAGGGGCTGAGGCGCGCCGGGCGCAAGCTCGATGATATTGACCTGGCAGCTTGCATCTGGTGCTCGGTATCGGAAGATCAGTTGGCGGCGGAAGCGATGCTAGCGGACAAGATCGCCTATTATGGCCATGCGATGAGCCCGCTGATCTTGCGGCAGCTGGGCTTGACGCGGGCGGACTTCGAGCCGATCCGCCGCGCTTATCATGTAGAGAATGACGCCAAGACGGCGCGGGAGATGGTTACGCCGCAGATGTTAAGCATCGGCATCGCCGGTACGACCGATGCTTTGAAGGCCCGCCTGGAAATGCTGGCGGCGCTCGGCGTACGACATATGAGCTTTGGTCCGCCGCTCGGTCCAGATATACTGGCGGCGATTCAAGCTATTGGTCGTGACATCATCCCGCGCTATGCGCAAGACTGACTTGCCACTTGCTTCAGCACAAGTAAACTACTGCTCATGTACGATTTCCCTGCGGCAGCGGCAACTGCGAGCGCCGATACTGTATCATAGCTGTCTCAGGCCCGTGGCAAGACAGAAAGGCAAGACAATGCGCCGTCTTGTGTTCGCTAGCAATTTGCTTGCTCTTATCCTCTTGTTGAATTTGGCAACATCCATGCGGGCGCAGGGCGCTCAACTGCCGCCATGCACACGCGCTGAATTCCGCACGATATTTGACCTTATCGCCGAAAGCCAGCTTGAGCTCGGCGAGACGATCAGCAGCCGGGATGAGCTGATAGACTTTGCGCGGACACAGATCGAAGGCCGTGACAGCGGGACGCTACAGTCGCCGCTCTGCTCGGATGCCTTCGCTTATCAACGGCTGATCGTTGAGCTGACCGGCGACTTCATAGGTCGGACGGCGCTTGACCTGAGTGACATGCCGGCGGAGCAGAATCCATACCGCATTCAGCTGGCAGGCGATCAAGAAAGGATCGAGGACTTGGCAGCGGGCATGCTGAGTGTCGATCGGTCCGAAGCGCCGGAGCCGGCCCTGCGCAGTCTGGCGAAATGCTCCCTGGATGAGTTGACAGCGCTTGACGCGGTAGTGGCGGATTACTCGACGCTGCAAGCCCGCGACGTTGATGACCCCGCCGCCGACATCGAGGCGCGTCTCACTTGGCGTGACGAGCAGTTGGCGCAGATACCCACTTGTGTCGATGGGATCGAATTGGCTCTGCTCTTAAGCGATGCCGTGACCGACTCCGCCACGCAGATCGCGCTGGCCAGCATCGCGCCGGAGGACGAGAATCCCTACGTCAGCCTGGCCGCCGAAAGCGCTGATCGCTTGAGTAGCTGGCGAGACCAGCTAGAAGCTCTGCGCGCCAACCGCAGCGACGGGTCAAGCACATACGCCGGCCTGCCGAATTGCACTATGGACGAGTTGGCGAGCGCCTACGACAGGCTGATGCCGGAATATTCCGATTTGTTGGGGAGCGCGCGGCAGATAAGCAGCGCCGCCGACCTGCGAGACTACAGCGAGGCCTATTTTTCCTATCGCAGTACGAACCTCAGGCAGTTGCCCGCCTGCGTGGAAGCCTTCACAGTGGGTTGGGAAGCGCGGCAATTGCTAGGCGACCTGGTTTCGGGCACAGCCCGTGACATGATCGAGATACCAGTCTACAGCAACCCCTTCAGCGACAGAATTGATGAGGGCAGCGATCGCGTCGCTCGCCTGATCGATGGCCTGGCAAGACAGCTGGAAGGCGCGGGCGGCGGGTCAAGCTCGGCGCCGGTCGAGACCGCTGCCGTTTGTGGTCAAGCCGAACTGATTTATCTGCATTATTATCTCGTGCCGGCATTTCATAGCTTTGGCGAAGCGGCGCTGTCGATTGAGACCTGGGATGACATCTTCGCGCTCAACGACCGTTCGCTGTCCTTGCGCGATCTGATTTGGCGGGAATTGCCACGCTGTGCCGAGGCGATCGAGCTCGGCTTGGTCATGAGGCGCATCGCGGCAGATTTCATCGCCATGCTTTGGCTGGAAGCCGCCGGCCTGCCTGTGGACGAGATCCCACAAGTAACCGCGGTGGCTGAAGCCATGATCTGGTTATCGGTGCAGACGGACAAACTCGACGTCAGATTTGAAAGCGCTACTCCGGCTGGCCAAGTTTACTTCATCATCGCAGGACGCGGCGCCAATATCCGCGCTTGCAGCTCCACTGACTGCGCCATCGTGACGACCGCGCTGACTGGCGAAGCAATCCAGGTGATTGACGATTCCGGCTCTTGGTATCAGGTGAGTCTGCCGAACGATCAGGTCGGCTATATCGCCAGCTTCCTGGTCAGCGAGACACCGGCCGATTCCTAGCCCGCCAGCATCCGACTCATCTCAGCCAGCGCCGCGCCCAATTCAATGTGGCGATTTGTGCCGCTGCCGCCGCCGATATGCGGGCAGAGGATCACATTATCCAGGCTGCAAAGCGGGCTGTCAGCGGGCAGAGGCTCAAACGTGAAGACATCCAGGCCAGCGCCGGCGATGCGATCTTCTTGCAGCGCATTGATCATCGCCTCTTCGTCGACGATGCCGCCGCGCGCGATATTGACCAGATAGGCGCTTTCTCGCATCATCGCGAATTGTTCCGCGCCGATCATGCCCTCGGTCTCGGGCGTATGCGGCGTGGCCACACAGACGTAGTCGCTCTCTCGCAGCAGGTCGTCCAGGTCGGCGTAAGTCGCGTCAAATACGCCCTCTAGTTCAGCGGAAAGCGGCGTACGCTTGTAATACAGATTCCGCATGCCCATCACACTCGCCCGTCGCGCCAGTTCACAGCCGATCTCGCCCATGCCGATGATGCCCAGGGTCTTGCCGACAACTTCGTGAACGCGTGTGTTGTGCATCCAGTGGAAGGCGATCTTGCGCTGCGAAGTTAGCTCCGGCTTCATCCCACGATAGCGATAAGCCGCCAGGGACACTGACTCATTGGAGATAATGAGGTCTTTGCTCAGCGCCAATATCAGGGTCAACGCCAGCTCCGCCACGCAATTTGGACCCTTGCGCGGCACACAGCCGAATTGCAGTCCGCGTCGACGGACGGCATCGACATCAATATTGAAATAGCTGCGCCCCAGCTTGAGCACGGCATTTAGCTTGCATAGCTTAGCCAGCAAGGCCTCGTCGACGGTCGCTTCCTGCGTAATTAGTCCCGCGATGTCACTGGATGCCAGTGACATCGCATCGCCCGCTCCGTCCGGGCAGAGCACTTCTAGATCCGGGTAGTCCGCCGCCAGGTCAGCAGCCGCCGCCTCATAGCCCGCATCCGCCAGCAAGACCTTGTGTCTCGTCCTCACTGATTCTGCCATTTCACGCCTTTCTCATCTTTTATTCGCGCCAGGCGCGATCTGATTCCAGCCTTCGGTGATTTCATCCGCCTGGAAGCTAATATGCTTCTTCATAAGGCGGACCGCTTCTTCGGCATCTTCGTCTTCAATGACTTGAGCAATCTCGCGGTGATTATACGCGATCTGACGCAAGTTATCCTGCTGCTGATTGCTCAAAGACATGACCTGCCGCACACGCTGCGCGACACTGCTCCAGAGTACGCTCAAGAGCTGATTGCCGCTGTGGTTGATCAAGGCGTCATGAAAATTGCGATCGATTTGATTGACCTCAGTCAAGCTATCCCGGTCGGCTGCCGCCTCCATCTCAGCGCAGATTTCGTAAAGCCTGCGCACGGGCGCGGAGACTTGCCCCCGCGCTACTATCTGCCGAATGGCATAACTCTCCAACATGCTGCGCACGTTGAAGAGATCTTCGATATCTTTCTTCGACAGATTCTTGACGGTCGAGCCGTGATAGGCAACCGTATCGACCAAGCCTTCCAGGCTGAGGGCGTAGATGGCATCGCGCAATGTCGCTTGACTGACGCCGATCTGGCTGGCCAGCTCGGCGCCAACCAGCGGTTGCCCGGGCAGCAACTCGCCGTTGATAATGGCATCGCGCAAGATCGTGATAACGCGCTCGCGCAGTGATCGGGATTGAATGGGTTCCATGATGTCGCCTTAAGTATCGCTGTCGGCGGGCGAGTGCTGTTCGCGAATGGTTACAATCTTTACGCGAGGCGCCCAGATTATAAAATTGCGCTGATGGCTTGTCAAGCAGAGCGGGGCAATAGCCATTCGAGCGACGCTAAGCGCATGAAGTCCCGCACGACGTAGCAAAGTCGGCAAGGGCGTACGCCTTCGCGAGCAGAAATAGCGCTTTGCCCTGGGCGGCTGATCTACCCGGTGGCGCTCCGGTCTACGGAGTCCCAGGCAATCAAAGTCAAAATTTGTGCTTTTATCCTCGATATGTTACATTCGTCATGATTCAAGATTGTCGACAATATAGTCAAGTCAGCAGGCTTCTGCGCCAACATGCAGATCAATCTTAGTCAAGAGCAAAGTGATCTTAATAAGGAGAATTCTATGGGATTAGCGACCAACGCCGACCAACTCGTCGAGATGGCTGTCGTCGGTTATGTCAGCCAGCCGACGGTACGCGGGTATATCCCGCAGGCTTCGGGCGAGGCGACGATTCTGCCGGGTATGTCCGGCTTCATCTACAACGCCCGCGTCGGTGATGCCGCCTTTGGCTGGGCGGCCGACCATCTGGAACCCGGCGCCTCGATCGCTCACCCGGACCTGGATGCCGATTACGCCATGCACTATCTCACCGCCATGGGCAATCAAGCCTTTCTGATGAGCGGCTTGGCGCAGGGCACGGAGGGCATCGTCACCGGCGAGCACGCGCGGCTGCTGGTCGATTTTCCGCCGGAAGTGGCGGATGAGATTGCCGTAGGCGATGCCGTGCAGATCCGCACTATCGGGCAAGGTCTGCAATTTATCGATTATCCGCATATCACGCTGAAGAAATGCAGCCCGCGCCTGATCGAAAGCCTGCCGATAGAAGCCCTTGACGCGCGGAAGATCCGCGTTCCGGTGACGATGGAGCTGCCTATCCGTATCATGGGCTCGGGCGCGGAGCTGAACCCCGACTTTGTCGATCAGGATTTGATGTCGGGCGACCGCGCCTTGATGGCGGAGCTGGGCATTGACCAGATGCGGCTGGGCGATCTTGTGGTCATCAATCACGCCGATCATCGCTATGGCCGTGGTTATAAACCCGGCGCCGTAACCATCGGTCTGTGCATCCACGGCGACTCGGTAATGACCGGGCACGGACCGGGCATCTTGACGTTGATGACCTGCGCCGAACCATGTATCGACTGGGTGATCGACCCGGACGCCAATATCGCTAATTATCTGAATATTCGGAAGGCATCATGAGCGCAAAAAATAATTCCCAGTGGGTCGTCAGCGTCTCGGTACAGGGCGCCATCACGCCGCCGCGCATGCCACCGCTGCCGGCAATGCCCTACTCGCTGGCGGCCGATGGCACGCCATTCTTGCTGCCGGCTTATGGCAGCATCGTTTACAACGTCTCGGTCGGCGATTCGGCTTATGGTTGGCTGGCGGACTGTGTACATCCGAGCGTCAGCGTCAAGCTGGAAGACGCAACCGGCAATCGCGGGCTCAATGTGCTGTCCTGCGTCGGCAATACCGCCATCGTCATGACGGGCAATGCGCAACGGGCTCGCGGCATGGTCACCGGCAAGACGGGCCGCTTCTCCGAACATGTCATCATCCACTTCGAACAGGCCGTGCGTGAGCAGCTTGCGATCGGCGACAAGGTCGTTATCAAAGCCAAGGGCGTCGGCATGGCGTTCGACGATCATCCCGATATCAAGCTCAAGGGCTGTTCGCCCGAACTGGTCGAGGCGCTGGAAGTGACGACCAACAGTGAAGGCAAGCTGTCAGTGCCGGTGGTGGCAAGCGTACCGCCGCATCTGCTGGGCGCGGGCTCCGGCTTGACCAGCGAAGGCGGCTCCATTCACATTCAGACGGCCGACCGCGACGCACTGAAGGAGGCTGGCCTGGACGGTCTGCGGCTTGGCGATGTGGTGGCGCTGCAAGATTACGACAGCAGTTGGAATCACGGCTTTCTACGCAACGCAGTCGGCATTGGCGTGGTGGCGCAGGGCGATAGTCCGCGCGCCGGCTACGGACCTGGCATCTCACTGATCATGACATCGGCGGGTGGCAATATCGCGCCACTGGTGACGCCGGGCGTGAATTTGAAGGACTTGCTGCTCTAACCCCTCCCCATCGCAATGGAGAGGGGGCTGCGTATAGACGTCGTTGGCAATTTGCAGTGAACCGAGGTCACTTTCGGAACGTTATCTTGAGACAAATTACAGACAAGCTCCCAGCATAGAGACTCCCCTCCTCATTGAAATGGGGAGGGGTAGAAAAGCGATTATGACTTACATAAAACATATGGCATTCGCAGTGAGCAGCGTAGACGACACTTTGCAGCGCTATCGGACCATGCTCGGCGTCGGCTTGGACGCCAGGGTCGTGACCGCCGAGAAGGCGCGCATCAAAGTGGCGATTTTCAACGTGGGCGATATCGAATATCAACTCAACGAATCGCTTGACCCCGACGGACGCTTCAGCCAATGGATCGCCGAGCGCGGCACGGAGGGGCTGCATCACATCTGTTACGCGGTCGATAATATCGACGCCGCCCTTGATGAAGCGCTGCAGCAGGGCGGTACGCTGAAGGAATGCAGCTCCTGCAAGGTCAGCGGCAGCCACCCGCACCCGGAAGGCTACGTCGCTTTCCTCGAACAGGAGACCGGCGGCATCGAACTCGAACTGATGCAGGTATATACGCCTGAAGAACTCGAGCAGTACAAGTCAATCCGCGGGATCTAAGGCATGACTATCGACATGGCGCTGGTTGAGGTCGACGCCCTGGAAGCCTTCGTCCGGCGCGCCTTCATCGCCATGGGATTATCGGCGCAAGAAGCGGAATACTGCACGGCCGGGCTGATGCAGAGCGAGTTGCGCTGCCTGCCGGGTCAGGGTCAAGGCGTCGGCCGACTCACCGGCTACTACGATCGCATCTCCAAGGGACTTTACCGCCCCGGCGCCACGATGAAAGTCGTCAAGGAATCGCCAGCGCTGGCGCTGATCGACGCCAACATGGTCATGGGCTCGGTCGTCGGACAGGAAGCGATGGCGCTGGCAGTCGACAAAGCCAAGACTTGCGGCATCGGGGCCGCTTTCGTCTTCAACAGTACGCACTACGGCTCCTCCGGCTTTCATGCGCGGCGGGCGTTGGCGGATGATTGTATAGGTATTGCCATGACCAACGCCGGCGCCGAGATGGCGCCCTGGGGTGGACGGGAGCCAAGAGTCGGTACTAACCCCTGGGGCTTGGCTGCTCCCAGCGGCGGCGACTTTCCGGTGGCGCTCGATATCGCGCTGACCACGGCCGGCAAAGGCATGATGCGCTGGCACGAACGCGAGGGCAAGAAGATGCCGCGCGATTGGGCGCTGACGCCCGATGGCTACGAAACCGATGAACCCACCGCGGCCATGGCCGGCGCGCTGCTCGGCATCGGCGAATACAAGGGCTATGGCTTGTCGCTCTTCACCGATGTGCTGACCGGCGTGATCACCGGCGGCGGTTTCGGCTTGGCGCCCTTCGCCGATCGTTCACTGGCGAAGCTTGATGTCGCCCATACTTTCATCGCTATCGACATCGCCTTTTTCCTGCCGGTTGACTCGTTCAAGGCGCGTATGGACGCCTTCATCGCCGAGATCAAAAGCAGCGCGCTGCGACCCGGATTCACAGAAATCCTGGTTCCGGGCGAGATCGATTTTGTGCGGGAGACAGCGTATCGAAAAGATGGCGCGCAATTGGACTCAGATGTCTACCAACGCCTGCGCCAACTTGCTGGCACACTGGGGATCGCTTTTGACATCTAGTCGCCTTGTCGAAATCGGTAGTGGCGACAGAAGGGCAAATCTATGAATTCACCGAAAATGTTGAGCCGACCCTTGGCGCAGCGCGTCGCCGGATTGGACGAGCCGCGTTCGCCCACTTCTCATAATCCGCCGATTCCGTCGAAGGTAATCGCGGCGGCGGCGGCGGCGTTGGCGCGCGGCGAGACACACTATACCGATCGACCCGGCATCCCCGAGCTGAGAAGCTGGGTTGCTGATAGCCTTCGCGAGCGCTGGAGCGTGACGGTCGATCCCAGCGCAGTCACGATCACCTGCGGCTCAACCGAAGCGCGCTACGTCACCATGACGCTCCTGACTGAGCCGGGCAGCGCAGTCCTTTGCCCGGGTGATGACGGACGTATCCGCGGAGCATTGCATTTACTCGGCGCAAGGGTCGTGGATTCAATACAGGATGACATCAGCCTGCTCTACATCACGCCGGATGTTTATCGTGAAACCAGCATAGAGCTACTACAGCGGGCGGAGGATACCGACTGGTGGATCGTCTACGATCTCAGTTTCGCCAAGACTTCTCCGCCATTTCACCCGGCGAAGAATCCGAAACTTGCGCAGCGCGTCGTCACGATCGATTCCTGGTCGGACCGGCTACCGGGCTGGCGGCTGGGTTGGATGGCGGGCTCGGAAGCGGCGCTGAGGCTGCGCGCCGGCAAACAGGCGATCACAATATGCACGACCGCCGTGTCGCAATGGGCGGGGCTGGAACTGGTAAGAACGGAGGGCGCATGATATCAGCGAACCCGAAGATTCCCGCGGCAGTACGCGAGGTCGCAGCCGACGGCACACAACTTCGTTATGCGCTGATGGAAATGGCGAAACAAATGGAGGACATCATCGCGCTGGGTCGCGGCGACCCCGACCTCCCTACCCCTCCGCATATCATTGAGGCCACGAATCAAGCGATGCGTGACGGAATGACGGGCGAAACACCGGTCAAGGGCATGCTCCAACTGCGCCAAGCCATCGCTGTCCACATGCGTGAAGTCAACGGATTGTCCATCGATACTGAAAATGTCATGGTCACCACCGGCGGGCAGGAAGGCTTATTCCTGGCGGTGCAGGCGCTGATCAACCCGGGCGACGAAATCCTGGTGCCGGATCCGCGATATAGCTCCTACGATGACGCGATACGGCGCGCCGGCGGTATCATGGTGATGGCGCCGACCACGCGCGAGGATGCCTTCAACTTGTCCGCCGAAGCGGTCGAAGCTGCCATCACGCCAGCGACCAAGGCCCTACTCATCGTCACGCCGAGCAACCCGACAGCCGGCATCGTCACAGAAGACCGATTGCGCGCCATAGCCGATGTGGCCATCCGCCACAACCTGATCGTTATCGTTGACGAGATTTACGGCAAGATTGTCTATGAGCCCTGGCGACATTTCAGTATCGGCTCGTTGCCGGGCATGGCGGAGCGAACGATCACGCTCGATGCCTTCTCCAAAACTTATGCGATGACGGGCTGGCGATGTGGGTATGTGGCGGCGCCGGCGAATGTGATAGAGGCGATGGCGCGTATCAAGCAGGTGACGACCGGACCGGTGGCGACGGTATCCCAATGGGCCGGTCTGGCGGCTATCAGCGGACCACAGGATTGTGTCAGCGAATACTTGAGTATCTACAGTGAGAGGCGCAAGGTGCTCATGGAGGGCCTGGACCAGGTCGGATTCGCCTATGGCGAGCCACGGGGCGGCTTATTTCTCTGGGCGGATAGCTCATCGACGGGGATTCATGCCGCCGAGTTATCGTATCTGCTGCTGCAAGAAGCGCGGGTGCTGATCTTCCCCGGGACGGCCTTCGGCGATAATTGGCGCGAGTACGTGCGTATAACGATGCTGGAGCCGGTTGATGTGCTGCGCGAGGCAGTCACGCGTATGCTGCCGGTGATTGAGAGCTATCGTTTGCGAGCGGAGAATTGACGAGCGCTTTAGTGTGGTCGTTCCGCATCTTCGAGTTAATGCAATGCTGGCGCGGATGCGGTACACTCTCTGGTCATCTATTACGTTGTTCGGAAAACGTGAGAGATATATATTTGCTGTTAGCATGAATTATCGATCCGCTGTGGTCTAGCGGTTGTATATTGGCTCAAGCAGTCAGAAAGGAGCGCGCTATTCGAAACCTAGTCTTTTACCGCAAGACAAATCCAAAAGCTTAGGAGCTCAAAATGAACAAGAAAATACCGTTGCTGCTCTCGTTGCTGCTGATCGTAGTTCTCGGGCTGGTGCCCCTCGTGAGCACTGCCCAAAGTGTGCCGACGCCGGACGACGATACCCTCGTTATCGCAATTAACGGCGAACCAGGCTCGTTGGATCCGTCCCAGGTTGGCGGCTCGACCGGCGGCAGCAACTTCCGCATCATGATGCACACCTTCGCCACGCTCTACGAGCTGGGTCAGGCTAGTGGCGCCATCGACCCCTACCTCGCCCACAGCTTCACCGTCTCCGACGACGGCACCGAGTGGACATTCCACATGCACGAAGGTTTGACCTGCGACGATGGCGAGCCCATGACGGCGGAAGACGCCGCTTACAGCTTCAACCGCATGGCTGACCCGGCCAACGGCTTCACCGGTAATTCGGCCGGCTTCGTTGTCGCCTCGACCGGTTTCATTGAAGCCCGCGCCGACAGCGAGTTGGATGTCACCATCGTTGCCGCCAAGCCGCAGAACCGCGCCATGCGCCTCGGCCTCTACTCCGAAGTCTTGGTGCATTGCAAAGATTCCTACGAAGCGATGACGCTGGAAGAAGCGGCGCGCAACGTAGTCGGCAGCGGTCCCTACTCCTTGACCGAGTGGGTGCCCGGCGAGTATATCAGCATGCACAAGGTCGAAGGCTTTGAACAGCGCGATGCCGGTTTCGACGAGATCGTCTGGCGCTTCATCCCTGAGCCGTCAACGGCGGTGGCGGAAGTCATCACCGGCAATGTCGATATCTACAAAGAATTCCCGGCGACGCAGGCCGACGCCATCAGCAACTCCGGCATGGCGGAAGCGCGTTTCTTCCCCGGCACGACCCGCACCTACATCGGCTACAACCTGAACCCCGATGCCCCATTCCGCGTGAATACACCGAGCCTGGGCGCCGACGCCATCATGGAAACCGATGTGCGCGTCGCCTTGCAATACGCCATTGACACGGATGCCATCTGCGAGAATCTGCTGCTTACCACCTGTGAGCGCGCCACCAGCCTGGTCAATCGGCCGAACAATCACCCGACCTTGGAGCCCTATCCCTATGACCCGGCCAAGGCGGAGGAATTGCTGGACGCGGCCGGCTATCCGCGCGGCGATGATGGCGTACGTTTCTCGCTGGAGATGAAGTCGCGGCGGCTTTCAGGAGCGATGGCCCCCGAAGTCGTCTTGGCGACGGCGCAGATGCTGAGCGATATCGGCGTACAAACCGAAGCCATCTTCCAGGAATCGGGCGATTGGGTCTCAGAGCTGATCACCCATGACCTTGGTCCCCTCTACTTTGGCAGAACCGGCGGCAGTGAGTGGAGCGCGCAGTACGACATGGCGGATATCCCGGGACATGCCGCTGGCGGCGCCGCAGCCGAGACCAACTACACGCATTGGAATAACGATGTCTGGTTCGATGGCTGGGATGCCTTGCCGGCTCTCACCGCCGATCCCGAAGCCGAGCGGGCGCTGGAAATCGCCATGTTGGAAGAGTTCTACCGCGACCCGCCCTGGCTGATGCTCTTCGCGGGACCGCGCACCGAGGCGGTCAGCAACCGCATCGACTACCAGTCGCGCGCCGATTACTTCATCACCGGCTATTCCGCACGGCTGAAGGACGATATGTAGGATAGCCTCACGGGGCTAGTTTGTAGGGGTCAGTCCGCGTAGACACTGCGCTTCGCCAATAGGCTGACCCGCTTTCCGATTGTCACATACGGGCGACCCACCGGGTCGCCCCTACAAGTGATGACCCTGGGCAATCTTAGGGTAGGGGTGGTTTTCACCAATGTACAAATATATCATTCGCCGGCTGCTTTTGACGGTAGTAGTGATCCTTGGGGTCACCCTCTTGACCTTTCTGTCCATCCACATGGCCGGCGACCCCACGATCTTTTTCGTCAGCGAGCGCGCCAGCGCGGAAGAGCGCCAGGAAGCGCGGCGGCGGCTGGGTTTCGACCGCCCGCTGCACGTCCAGTATTTTGATTTTATAATCAATCTGGCGCGGGGCGATACCGGCAACTCGCTGCAGCATCGTGTGCCCGCTTTTGATGTCGTGATGGAGCGCATGCCGGCCACCTTGGAACTGACTATCGGCGGCTTCTTGCTTTCGACCATCGTCGCCTTTCCCATCGGCGTTCTCGCGGCGACGCGACGCGGCACGATGACCGACGGCACCTTGATGCTGGGCGCGATGCTGGGGCAATCGATGCCAAGCTTCTGGCTGGGCTTGATGTTCATCCTCTTCTTCGCTGTCACGCTGCGCTGGATGCCCGTATCGGGGCATGTGCCCTTTCTCAAGCCGCTCTTCGAGGGACGGCTCGACGAGGCCCTGACCAACCTGCCCAACGCCATCCGATATCTACTCATGCCGATGGTCGCGGTATCTGTTTATTCGATTTCCCGTAACTCCCGTCTCATTCGTTCCGCCGTACTGGAAGTTTTGCGGCAAGATTATGTCGTCACGGCCCGCGCCAAAGGCTTAAACGAGCGCACCGTCATTATCCGCCACGCCATTCGCAACGCCCTAATTCCCATTGTGACGGTGCTGGCGCTGCAATTCGCCTTCCTCTTAAATGGCGTTATTGTGACCGAGACTGTCTTTTCCTGGCCCGGCGTCGGGCGCCTGGTTTTTGATGCTGTCAATCAGCGCGATGTGCCACTGGTAATGACGGCGGTCGTATTGCTTTCGTTCTTATTCGTCGGCGCCAATCTTATTGCCGACTTGCTTTATGGCTTCCTCGATCCACGTATCCGGCTGGAGTGAGTGATAATCGATGAGCGCCTCACAGGAGCCTAATCCGGCCATGTCCGAGAGCCGCATTTCGGCGCTCGACCGCCAGATGGACGCGATGTACACGCCGCAGACCTTCGTACAGCGAGCGACGTCCAGCATGGTTCAGGCGCGCTATCCGGTGGTCGCCGTCGTCTTTCTGACGCTGATCGCGCTCTGCGCCATATTCGCCTCGCAGCTGGCGCCCAAAGATCCCAACCGCATCGAGATCTTCGTCACACTCAAACCACCCCTAAGCACCAACCGGCAGGGCGAGATTGAGCACGTGCTGGGCACGGATTCCTCCGGGCGCGATGTGCTCTCGCGGGTGATTTTTGGCGCGCGGATCTCTTTCTTCGTCGGCTTGGCGGCGGTCGGGCTCGGGGGCGGCGCCGGCACGATTCTCGGGCTGACGGCTGGTTACCTTGGCGGCCGCGTCGATGACGTCATCATGCGTCTAGCCGACATCCAACTGGCTTACCCCTTCATCCTCTTCGCCATCATGATTCTGACGATTCTGGGCGAAGGCGTGCTGAACCTGATCCTCGTGCTGGGGGTCGGTCAATGGGTGACCTACGCGCGAATCGCCCGCGCTGAGACGCTGGTGCAACGCGAGCGAGAATTCGTCGAAGCCGTACGCGCCCTGGGCGCTACCGAATGGCGAATCATGTTCCGCACGATATTGCCCAATATCCTGACGCCGCTGATCGTTATCGCCTCCTTCAACGTCGCCGGCGTCATCCTGGCGGAAGCATCGCTGTCGTTCCTCGGTCTCGGCGTGCCGGAGAGCGTACCGACTTGGGGCGCCATGCTGGCCAACAGCCGCAATCAACTGCTCAGCGGCTCCTGGTGGCTGGCGGTCTTCCCCGGCATCGCCATCATGCTGACCGTGGTTTCACTTAATATCCTGGGCGACTGGATGCGAGATTTTCTCGACCCGCGTCTGCGCGGCTCGGGGCAAGGACTGTAGGGAGCTCAAATGTTACAGGGACAAGTAGCGGTCATCACAGGCGCGGCGCAGGGATTGGGTTACGCCATCGCCAAATCATACGTAGCCGCCGGCATGCGGGTCGCCTTGATGGATATCAGCGGCGATAAATTGCAACGTGTTGCCGCGGAGTTCGCCGCTGAGGGGGGCGATGTTCTGCCGATCACGGTGGATCTTTCCGACGCCGCCGAGACACAAAACGCCATAGACACCGCCTTGGCGCATTACGGTAGGCCGCGCGTCCTGGTCCACAACGCCGCCCTGCTGATCACGCGTTCGATGCGGGAGATCACCTTTGACCAATGGCAGCAGGAAATCAATATTATCTTGCAGGCGGCTTTCATCTTGAGCAAGGCGGTCTGGCAGCCGATGATCGATGCCGGCGGCGGCAGCATCGTCTACCTGTCGTCGGGTTCCGGCTACAAGGGCTTCGTCGAAGAAGTGGCTTATAATCCGGGCAAGCACGGCATTGAGGGGCTGATGAAGTGCTTGGCGCTGGAAGGCCGCGAATTTAATATCGCCGTCAACGCCGCTACACCGGGCGCGCCCATCAATACACCCATGTCCGATTCCAACTATACCGAAGAGCAGAAGAAGCAGTGGGTCGACCCGGCATTGCTGGCGCCGGCTTTTGTATTCCTGGCTCAGCAAGACGGCAGCGGCTTAAGCGGGCATCGCGTGGCCGCCCGCAGCGACGGCAGTTGGGATGCCATCAACCTGCTTTAGTTTTGCCACAGATGTAATTCCAGGAAAATAATGAGTAAACATGGAAAGTGAAGAGTTGGGCAATATAACGAATTCGTTGTAGGAGCGACTCTGTGAGTCGCCCGCCCGCGCCATCCATCACTGGTAACTTTTTTGCATGATTAAATTGAAGCTACTTCTGTGCCTCTGTGGTTGTTTTTTTGGAAGTTAAGGAGTAAGACATGGCCGAGCATTATCTCGACGACAGCATCACCCAACCGTTCTGGGACAATTCGGTCACGCCTCGACTCACGATTGAACCGGGCGATACGGTCGTCATCGAATGCGCTGAGCCGGTGGGACAGTTGACCCCCGATTCGACTTCTGACGACCTGGCAAATATCGACTTCAGCCTGGTGCACGCCTTGACCGGCTCCATCTACGTGAGTGGCGCCGCAGTCGGTGATTCGCTCGAGGTGGAGATACTCGATATGCAGCACAAGGGCTGGGGCTGGACCGGGCATATCCCGGCCTTCGGCTTGCTGCAAGAAGACTTCGACTTCGCCTACATTCACCATTGGGAGCTGGACGGCGAGGTCTGTCATTTTGGTATGGGGGACATCGCCCTGCCTTTTGAACCCTTTCCGGGCTGCGTCGGCGTGGCGCCGGCGGAAGCGGGTCGGCTGAACACAATTCCTCCCCGCATCAACGGAGGCAATGTCGATATCCGCGATCTGGTCGTGGGCTGCACATTCTGGCTGCCCGTGTTGGCGGAGGGCGCGCTCTTCTCGACCGGCGATTGCCACAGCGCGCAGGGTCAAGGCGAGGTCAGCGGCACCGCCATCGAATCACCGATGACCGTCACCATGCGCTTCAATGTCCGGGAAGACCTGGCGCTGAGGGAGTTGCAGATTCGACGGCCCAGCCCGATGACCAAAACCGACAGCGCCGGTTATCACATCACGACGGCGCATGGACCGGATCTGATGGAAGACGCCAAAAACGCTGTGCGCTACATGATCGAGTGGCTGGTCGCCAATCACGGCTTGGACGAGAGCCAAGCCTACTGCCTTTGCAGCGTGGCGGGAGATTTGAAGATCGCCGAGATCGTCGATGTGCCCAACTGGGTCGTCGCCTTCCACATGCCGCTGAGTATTTTTAGCTGATACCAATCGCGCCAGGTGGCGAGCCTTCGCTAGCGCTGCTCCGATGAGTTGACTTCCTTGACTCCGCCTTTGCCAACTCTTTTTGCAGCTTCTTCTTGGCGCGTTTATTTGCCTTCTTTGCCGCTGCCTTGGCTAGTTTCTTGAGAACTTTCTTCTTGCCGCCCCACTTCTTCTTGCTCGCTTCCGCTTGCGTCACGCGCTTTCGCAGCGCCGCCAGCTCCGTTCGCGCGTTCGACAACTGAGCTTCCGCCGCTTCCAATCTAACTTGCAGGGTAGTCACTTCAACTTCGCGCGAATGGTAATCCGCCTGCAGGGCATCCAGTTGCTGCCGTTCAGCGGCGATGTCTGCTTGCTGCGTTTGCAGCTCAAGCCCAAGCGCCAGCATTTGCTCGCGTTCGGCGGCCAATTTGTTGCGCTCGCGCGTCAGCAAGCCCCTTGCCGTAGCCAAGCGCTTTCTCTCCGCTTTAATTTCGTCAATGTTAAGCTGCGTATTTTCGCTCATGATGATCATTAGCTCCAATTAATAGTATAACATTTAACACTCTTAACATTATCAAAGATCAGGCTGACGCGCAACTATGTCTCGCCCTAAGCGCCTTCTTTCGCGTCCGCCCTGCTATAATTGCGCCAAGTGGTCGGGTCTCGGCGGAGAGCGGGGAAAGCAGCGCTGACATGACAAAACGCGAATTGAGCATCGCCTTCCAAACGGACAAGCGCGCCCAAGAATACATCGATCTGGCGAAGTTGGTCGATCAATACAGCTTCGACGCCGTCACGGTATATTGCGACGCGCCGTATCACCCCAGCTTCGGACCGCTGCTCTTGATGGCGCCGCATATCAAGCGGGCGCGCCTTGGTCCCGCCGGCATCTCGCCATCGCGAATGCACCCGCTGGACATCGCCGCGCAGACGGCATTGCTCGCCGACCTGGCGCAGACGGATGTATATCTTGGGCTGGTGCGTGGCGGCTGGTTGGCGGAGCACGGCATTCGTGAGCTGGAACCGCCGATACAAGCCATCCGCGAAGCCATCGACATCATCCGCCAACTGCTGGCGGGCGAATCAGCGGGCTATGCCGGCGAGGTTTTTCAGATTGCCGAACACGTCCGCGCGCCTTATCCCCTGCCGACCAGCAACATCCCCTTGCAGATCGGCACTTGGGGACGGAAGCTGGCAGCGCTGGCCGGCGAAGTCGCTGACGAGGTCAAAATTGGAGGCTCGGCGAATCCCGATGTCATAGCCGTGATCGCTGATTACATCGCCGCGGACGAAAGACGAGCGGGGCGCAAGCCAGGCACAGTCAAGATTGTGATCGGCGCTGTCTCAGTGATTGACGAAGATCGTGAAGCGGCACGCTGGATGGCGCGCAAAGCGGTCTCGCTATATATGCCGATCGTCTCCAAGCTGGATCCCACGCTGGACATCGACCCCGAGCTGATGACCAGGGTGCAGGCGCATGTGAACGCGGGCGAAGACGATGACGCTGCCCGGCTTATCCCGGACGAGATCCTCGATCGATTTATCTTCGCGGGCAATCCAGCCGATATCATAACGCAATGTGAGGGTCTCTATGACGCCGGCGCTCAACGCATCGAGCTCGGCACACCGCATGGCGTCAAGCAAGCCGCGACCGGCATCCATCTCATCGGGCGGAAGATCATCCCCGCTATGCAGGATTTTCTGTCAAGGTAAGCGCCTGTCGGCCATATTCTGAATTTTTGCGAATCAAGCTATCTCGCTTCCCCTTTTTGCGTTTCTATGGCGGAAAATGACACTCAGACAGACGCCACGCTTCCTCATTCCGGTTCTTTTGGTGGCGTTAGTCACAATGTTTTTCATGTTGACCAAAGATTCCTAGCACTCAGCGTCGCCGCAGTTCAGACAGCCTGCCCCCTACAACGCTCGCCCGGCGATTCATTCGCTGGGCTTTGCCTTGCTCGGCCCGTGGCAAAGCATCTGTTGCCGCGCGGCTCTGCAATCGATATACTATTCCTCACGGATTTTATTGTATTGCTACTGAAAGAAGGGAATCGGGCCATGTTCAAGAAGTTTCTAATTCTGCTCCTCAGCATCATGATGACGGTCATGCTCGGCGCAAATATCAGCGCCCAAGACGATATGGAGATCTATGTGCTTGGTGTGGTGATGCCGTTTTCCGGCAATCTCGGCACCTTCGGCCAGGACTTCGAACGCGGTATCCAATTGGCTGTAGCGCAAGTGAACGCCGAATTGAAGGCGGCGGGATCGTCCATCCACTTCGAGATCGCCAGCGCCGATACCGAGAACACGCCAGAAGGGGCGTCGCGCGCTTTGCAAACCGTCGTTCAAACGACCGGCGCGCAGGTCATTGTCGGTCCGCTCACTACGAGCGAAGTCCTCGGCGCCAAGCAGTTCGCCGATGAAAACGGCGTGGTCATCGTCGCGCCCGCTTCCAGTGGCGCCGCGGGCGCCATCCCAGGGGACAGTATCTATCGTGTCATCTATCCGCCGGATGTTTTCGCCTCCAAGGCCTATGCCAATATCGCGCTGGAGCGCGGCCACGAAAACATGGTCGTGCTGCACCTTGATGATCCCTTCGGCAATGGCATGAACGAAGGCTTCACCGCCAACTTCCAGGCCGGTGGCGGTGGTGATGTCGCGTCCTTCGCTTATACGCCTGGCTCCACAGAGCTTTCCAGTGAAGTTGCCGCTGTCAGCGCAGCCCTGGCGGGATTTGGCGATAACGCCGGCTTCTTCTGCGTTTGCTTCCTCTCGGGCGCGCAGGCTTTCCTGCAAGTCGCGCAGATCGACCCGGTCCTGACCACGGTGCAATGGATGGGCAATGAAGCGATGACGGCGCAAGAGATCCTCGCCGATGCCGGTCACGCCCAGACGCTGGCGAATGCCGATTTCATCACCGTGTCTTTCTCCAGCGAGTCGACACCGCTGACGCAGATCTTCATTCACGACTTCAACGCCATGTTCGACAAGGATCCGGGCATCTTCACCAACTACGCTTTTGATGCCGCTAATATCGCCATGCTGACGATGCTGGCCGCCGGCAACGATGGCGCCGCCGTGAAGTCCATGCTGCCCTTCATCGCCAACCACTACATCGGCACGGCCGTCCAAGCCTACCTCGATCATAACGGTGACCAGGCGATCGCAAGCTACGGCCTCTACCAGGTCAACGACGACCTCTCCGCCTTCGACGAAGTCGGCGCTTACAACGGCAATACCGACACCATCACCTACAATTAGCCGCGCAATTGGAGACTCTTCCAGCAATCCCCCATCCCCCGCCCCCTTCCCCCACACGGAGGGAAGGGGAGAAATGCAACGCGGCTTAGGATGTCTCTATTCCCCTCCCTCTTTATGGGTGGAGGGGTTAGGGGTGGGGGCAAGAAGTTGGAACCCGAACTCGGGATTGCCATGCCGCCTGCACTGCTCACAACATCACTGGTTAATACTTTCCATATCGGCAGCCTCTATGCCCTGATGGCGCTCGGCATCACCTTGACCTTCAGCGTGATGAAACTGCCAAATTTCGCCCACGCCGAATATGTGTCCGTAGGTGGTTTCACCGCCTTGATCATTTCTTTGTCGGGCGATGTTCATCCCTTGCTCGTCATGGCGGCTGCCTTTGCTGTTGGCGCAATAGTGGCGCTCGTCAGTCACCTGGCGGTCTTCAAGCCGCTTGAGAGGCGCAAGGTTTCGTTGTATACACTCATTCTGTCATCCTTCGCTGTCGGGCTGATCATTCGCTACATCCTGTTCATGATTGCCGACTACTTCAATCTTTTTGACTCCCGGATTCGCATTGCGCTGCAGATCATCTACCGCGATGGCAACCTTATCCTGACTAATATCTTCGCCTGGGTGGTACCGACCAGCATTCTGTTGGTCATCGGGCTGACACTCTTGCTGAATCGCACACCGCTGGGACGCGAGATGCGCGCGCTGGCGAACAACACTAATCTGGCGCGTGTCATAGGTATCCCGGTCGAGCGCGTAAAGAATTACAGCTGGCTGCTGGTCGGCGGATTGGCGGGTGTGGCCGGCGCGCTCTGGGGCATGCAGACCGCCGTCAGTCCCTTGATGGGATGGGTGGCTGTGCTATCGGTCTTTGCCGCCGCCATTCTGGGCGGCTTATCGAGTTTCTCCGGCACAATCTTGGGCGCGTATGTAGTCGCGTTTTCCGAAAACACGATCATGCTCTTCCTCAATTACAACTTCGGCGTCGACCTGGCCTACAAGCCGGCGATACCTTTCATCATTATCATCGCCGTTCTGCTGATACGTCCCCAAGGCTTCACCGAGTTGATCAAGCGCGGCGGAGACCTGCAGCGATGATCAATATCGACATCGGCGCAACCGCAGTAGCCGTCCTGACCCTCTTCGGCATCTACAGCTTGATGGCGATCAGCCTCAACCTGGAATATGGCGTCGCCGGCGTGCCCAACTTCGGACAGGCGCTCTTCGTCTCGATCGGCGCCTATGTCGCCGGCATAACATACACACGAGTGCTGCCGCTCTTGGCGGGCTTGGAAAGTGTGCATCCCTGTGGTCCGACCATGGGGCAAGCGCTGCAGCTGCGCTCCGAGATCATGGCGGCGCAGCCCGTGGCCGGCTTCATCAACCTCGGGTTCACGCTCGTGATTTCCGCGATTCTGGCTGGCGCAGTTGGTTTCGCCGTGTCTTACGTCACATTGCGGCTGAAAGAGGAGTGGTTTTTGGCCTTGGTTCTGCTGGTCGGCGGCGAGACAGTGCGGATCGTCGTGCGCGGCGCCGATGATCTGATCTGTTCGCACAACGGTATTTCCGGCGTGGCGCAGCCCTTCTATTTTCTCGGCGACGCCCGCAGCAGCTCGCTGCTATTTATGATACTTTGCCTCGTTCTGGCTGCTGCCGCCTACGTCTACAGTCAGCGGCTGGTGCATTCTCCTTTTGGGCGGATGCTGAAAGCCTTGCGCGAAAATGAAGACGTGACGCTTGGCCTGGGCAAAAACATATCGCTCGCGCGCGCCCAGATCATGCTGATCGGCTCCGCTATCGCCGCAGTCGGCGGCGTCCTCTTCGCGCTGAACACCGGCTTCGTCAACACCAATGACTATGTTGTCACGCTGACACTCGATATCTGGGTCATGGTCGTGCTCGGCGGCATCGCCAACAACCGCGGCGCCCTGCTCGGCGCGGCGATGATCGCCATCCTCGACCGCTTCACGCAGGTGGCGGCGATCACACTTAATATGGGCGGCTCGCCCATCGAATTCAACTACGCGCGCTACATCGCATTTGGTGTCATCCTGCTGCTGATGCTGCGCTACCGCCCGGGCGGTTTGCTGCCGGAATCGCCCATAACGACCGAGGCGCATACGGTATTGCGGCAAAGAATGGAGCAGTGATGCAACACCTGTTGGAGCGAGCGTGAAGCCATGCAGCTAGAGATCAAAGCGACAGCGCAACTGAGCGATGAAGACGCGCAGGCGCTTTGGCTTCAGTAACTTCGTCGGGGATACGTTTGTGTGGCAAGATGGCGCAAAGACCTTAATCCCGCCCAGTGAAGTCATGGTGCTATCCGCCATGAAACCATTGCCGCAATGCGCTGTGCTGGATTTATGCGGTCTTCCCTGGTGACTTGGACAGCAATGCGCCAGCAGCATGCAGCATAGAAAGGGTGGCTGATGCCCCTGCTGGAATTATCACATCTGCGCAAGGATTATGGGGGTTTGCGCGCAGTGGACGATGTCTCGCTGCAGGTTCCCGCCGGCGCGATTATCGGGCTCATCGGACCCAATGGCTCGGGCAAAAGCACCTTGATCAACCTAATCGCCGGCTCGACACAGTTGACCGCCGGTCAAGTCAAGTTTGACGGTGATGACATAAGCAACCTGACCGCCGATGCCGTGTTTCACAAGGGAATCGCGCGCGGTTATCAGGAGCCGGCGCTTTATTTCAAGATGACAGTCCTCGACAACTTGCTGCTGCCGGTGAAGAACCAGCGGGGCGAGCATCCCTGGCACGCGCCGCGCTGGCGCAAGTGGCAACACGAAGAGCGCGCGCATGCCGAAGCCGCTATAGATGTTTTGCGCCAAGTGCAGCTCCTGCAGCACTATGACACACTGGCCTCGGACCTGTCCGGCGGCCAAATGAAGCTGCTGGAGATCGCCCGGGCGCTGATGGGCAAACCGAAGCTGCTGCTGCTGGACGAGCCCACCGCCGGCGTCGCGCCCAAACTGGCTTACGACATCTTCCAGCAGATCGCCGGGCTGCGCGATGACCATGGCATCACCATGCTGATCGTCGAGCACCGGCTGGAGATTCTCTTCGACTTTGTCGATTACGTTTACGTGATGCACCTGGGCAACTTGCTGGCGCAAGGCACATCCGCCGAGATCGCTGCCCATGACACTGTGCGCGAGGTGTATTTTGGGGATTAGACACCCATCCCCCAGTGCAAACGAAAAGTGTAGGGGCGACCGACCTGGTCGCCCGCGATTCTGTGAGCGCATAAAAGCATGATAGACGTCCATAACCTCACCGCCGGCTACGGCAAGCTGGAGATCCTGCAGGACCTGAGCCTGAGATTCGCGCCTGAGCAATTCAGCGCAGTCCTGGGTCCCAACGGTTCAGGCAAGAGCACACTGATGAAGGCGATCATGGGCCTCAATACGATCTTCAGCGGCTCGGTGCGGCTGGCAAAGCGGGAGCTGATCGGCATGCCCACCGAAGCAATATCCCGGCTGGGCATCGCCTATGTGCCGCAGCGCGAGAATATCTTTGATGAATTAACCGTGCTTGAGAACCTACAGCTGGGCGCGCGCAGCCTGTCGCGGCAAAACCAGGAGTCCGCCCTGGACGAAGTGCTGGAGCTTTTCGCGATCCTGGGGAAGCGGTCCCGGCAGCGGGCGGGCCTGCTCAGTGGCGGTGAGCATCAGATGCTCGCCATCGCCATCGCCTGGCTGAGCCGTCCGCGCCTCATGCTGCTGGACGAGCCGAGCGCCGGCTTGGCGCCCGCAGTCGCGATTGAAGTCTTTAGCGTCTTGCAGGCCTTGGCGCAGCAGGGCATCACGCTGATCGTGGTCGAGCAGAACGCGCGCCGTATCCTGCAATACTGCGATCACGCCTTCGTCTTTCGCGAGGGACAGTTGGCTTTCCAGGGCACGGCGGCGGAATGCCTGCACGATGAGGAGACGATTAAGGGTTATCTGGGCGTACACTAAGCGAGCAGCGCTTCCATCGCCTCGCGCATACGCCCACTGATCCGCGCAGGCTGCCGCGTCAAGCGATCGACGAAGACATGCACGAAGTAACCGACTGCCGCCGGCTGCTCATCACCAACTTTGAAGATGCCGATTTCGTAACGCACGCTGGAATTGCCCAACTCGCCAACACGCAGGCAAGCGTCGACTTCGTCGGGGAACTGTATCGGCTTGAGAAATTGGCAGTGCGTCTCGACAGCAAAGCCGACTGTCTCGCCGCCGCTGAAATCGAGCCCGCCGGCTTCCATCAGATGGCCGTTGATGACGGTGTCGAAGAATTCGTAGTAGATGACATTGTTGATGTGATGGTAGACATCGTTGTCGCGCCAGCGCGTTGGGATACGCCGCGAGACTTTGTAGCGCTCACGGCGTTCCAGTTTCGGTTCTCGCATAATGTCACCGGGCGTCCTGCCCGAGTCAGTCTTCTTTGAGGTCGAGCGCGCAGGAATTGATGCAGTAGCGCATGCCCGTCTTGTCCCGCGGGCCATCGTCAAAGACGTGCCCGAGATGAGAATCGCAGCGGTTGCAGACGGCTTCCACCCGCCGCATCCCGTGACTATTATCTTCGCGCAAGCCGACATTGCCCTCGTCAACCACATCCCAAAAGCTGGGCCAGCCGCTGAAGGAATTGAACTTGGTATCCGAGGAGAAGAGTTCTTGCCCGCAGGCAGCGCAGCTATATACGCCGGACGCTTTCGAATTGACGTACTCGCCGGTGAAGGGGCGCTCAGTGGCTTGCTGCCGCAAAACGGCGTACTGCTCGGGGCTGAGTTCGCGGCGCCACTCGGCATCTGACTTCTTGACTTTCTCTATCATTATCTGTCACCCTTTCGCTTCTGAACACAACTCTACCGTATCCGGCAACTGTGAACAGAGTCTTCCCTTAGCATCAATATTATAATAGAGAGCCTTTTCTGTGTCTCCCATAGCCTCTCTGTGCTCAGCAGGCTTCTATCGGTAAAATACGCTAGGTCACTTTGCAACAGAGCCAAAGGTTCGCCCTCATGGCAACAACGGAACATACCATTAATGACGCCATTGCCGAACTTCTTCGCAGAACACGCTACGCATGGCGAGATTCGGAGGTTGTAAGATCTGAAAGTACGCAATTGCTTGCCGGCTCCCGCTCACTTCAACCTGACATACTGATTGCAGAATCCCATTCGGCGCCTGTCGTAATCGAAACTGAAGTGCTTCCCGCAGTTTCAGTTGAAAAAGAAGCTCTTTCGAGGCTAGGAGAAGACCTAAGCGGATCTGGTCGGACGATATTGTCATCCATTGCCACGCGACTTCCAGCACGACTTCGAGATTCGCAAGGACGGGCGCTTTCAAAGGAAATCGCGTCTTCAAATGACCTAGAATTTGCCCTCTTCACAGTCAAAAACAATAAAGGGCATACGCGCCTGCCTGAAAGTGGCTGGTTGACAGGAAATATTGCCGATCTTTCGCTACTGGTTCAGGCAGCGACGGTCCCACCATTTCTTATCGATGAAGCAGCAGATCTACTTGAAATCGGTGTCAATTCGGCGGCGGGACTGCTAGAAGAATATGCTGCAAGTCATCCCGGCGCCATTCAAAGAATCGCGGACGAATTACAGCAACAAGACAGCATTCAGACCCGCAGAATGGCGACGGCGATATTGGCCAATGCTTTTATGTTTCATGAAAACTTAGCGGGCGGACCGGGCGCCTTGGCGCAGGTGCGCCGCATAGACGAATTGCGTAAGCCTAGAATAGGGATTTCTAAGTCCGACGTATTGGATGAGTGGCAGAAGATTCTTGACGTCAATTATTGGCCAATTTTTGACATTGCAAGGAGGGTTTTGGCGATCATTCCGACTCTGGGCAGCAGCGAGTTGATAGGCCAGTTGGCGCGAACTGCGCAGGCACTTGTTGAACGCAATCTGATGCGCTCACATGACTTGACGGGCACTGTCTTTCAGAGGCTGATTGCCGACCGGAAATTCTTGGCAGCCTTTTACACAACACCCGCATCTGCGGCTCTTTTGGTAGGACTAGCCGTCAACAGTGATACTTTGCTCACCGACGGTGGCTGGTCAAACGCGGAAGCGGTAAAGTCCTTGCGAATAGCCGATTTTGCCTGTGGCACGGGAACGCTCTTGTCCACTGCCTATCAGCGAATCAGTCAGCTACATGAATTGCGCGGTGGCGACGCAGCAGCTTTACATCCTCACATGATGGAAAGAGGCTTGGTTGGCTGTGATATTTTGCCAGCAGCGACTCACCTTACTGCATCCATGCTGTCTGGCGCTCATCCACAAATGACATACGAAGGGAGCGCGATTTTCACGCAGCCTTATGGAGTCGATCAGGACGGCAAGGTCGCCTTAGGGTCGATTGACTTATTGAGGGATATGGCATTGCTCGAAGGGTCGCAGATTACAGCAAAGGCGATTGAAGGCAGGGGAGAAGCCGAGAAGGATACCTGGCGCTTCGTACCTCATGTCTCTTTCGATTTGGTCATTATGAACCCGCCATTTACGCGGGCGACCAATCATGAGCGCAGGATTCCTGATACCCCTAATCCCAACTTTGCGGCTTTTGGCACGAGTGCCGACGAACAGAAGGCGATGGCTGTGGCGGCAAAGAAGCTGACCACCGGAACAATCGCGCATGGCAACGCGGGTGAGGCTTCGGTTTTCCTTGCGCTCGCCGACCGCAAGCTGGCAAAAGACGGTATGCTAGCGATGGTTATGCCCTTGACGCTCTTGACCGGCTCTTCGTGGGAAAAATGCCGCATTCGATTAGCGGAGTCCTATGAGGATTTAATCTTGATATCGATCGCTGGTGGCGACAGCAATTCTTTGTCATTTTCCGCCGACACCGGCATGGGAGAATGCTTGGTCATCGGAAAACGAAATGGCAAGAGGCAATCGCGAGCTACTTTTGTCATCCTCAATGAAGCGCCTGACTATCCAATCTATAGTATGAAAGTCGCTGAGCAAATTCGTCACCTGATACGATATAAGATGCTAAGACGGCTGGAGGACAGTCCCGGTGGCGGCAGCGCAATCTATTTTGGCAAAGAACGGGTAGGGCAGGCCATTGACGCTCCACTTCCACGCTCTGGCAGTTGGAAGCTCGCTCGGATTGCAGACCTCTCTATTGCTCAATCCGCCTATCAGTTGGCGAACCGAAAGACTATTTGGCTGCCCACTCAGCAGTCCTCCGATTCCAAAGAGATTAAGATGACAACTGTAGCGGATATCGGCAAGATTGGACCGTACCATCTTGACGTAAGCAAACGCTATAGCAACGGCAAGATTCGGGGACCTTTCGAAATTAGAAGTCTACAGGGAAATATCGTACCGACATATCCGATATTATGGGCTCATGATGCAGATCGAGAACGGACAATGCTCTTTGAAGCGGACCGAGAGGGCATTCCATTTCGCGCTCATGCGAAGACAGAACAAGAATATGTAGGAAACAAGACAGAGCAAGTATTATCGACAGCGTCACATTGTCACTCCAATCTGGACTTTCGATTCAACAGCCAGTCTACAGCAATGCAATTTACAAAACGCAAGACTATCGGCGGGACCGCTTGGATTTCAATTCAGCTTCCGACAACTGAACACGAGAAAGCCTTGGTTATGTGGGGGAATACAATACTTGCCTTGCTGATGTTTTGGTGGCATTCGTCAAAGCAGCAGCCCGGTCGAGGAAGGCTAGCAAAGACAACATTAGGTTCGCTCCCCATCCTTGACGTCACCGCCCTCTCCGAAGCCCAGCTCGCCCAAGCCGCCCAAATCTTCGACGAAACCTGCAATCTTCCACTCAAACCCATCCACGAACTCGACCAAGACGAAAACCGCAAGACCCTCGACCGCCGCTTCTACGGCGAAGTCCTCGGCTTACCGGATTCGATTCTTGAAGACGATGGACCGCTGGACATTCTGCGGCAGAAACTTTGCCAAGAGCCTTCAATTCGAGGCAGCAAGATATAACCGATTCCCTTCAGGAGACCAGCCATGCCCAAGCAAATCGCCATCACCGAAGTCGCCGAGGGCTTCCGCTTCGCGCTGCGGGAAACCTTCGAATCCGTCTTCGGCATCTACCTCGACAAAGGCACATCCCTCTTCGAGACGCTGGCGCAGATCTCCGCCGCCGACGCCTCCCAGCCGATGGGCAATTGCGCCACCATCGCCGCCCACGTCGCGCACACTCACTACTACCTGCAAGTGCTGGAAGACCGCATGTTCGGCCGCGACCTCAGCGGCGTCAACTGGGATCAGATCTGGCAGGAGGTCAGCGCGGTCGACGAGGCCGAATGGACTGCTATGATCGCCGATTTGCGGTCAATGTACGAGCGTACCATGAGCCATCTCGATGGCGCGGCGGAATGGGAGGGCAGCCATGAATTGTCCTGCATCCTCGGTATCATCGCGCACAGCGCCTATCATCTGGGCGAGATCCGTCAGATGATGTGCCATCTGAAAGGCTGAAAAATGCGACAGGTTACGGTCTATCGCGAGCCGGGGCGCTTCGCCGGTTGGCCCGCCAATTATGGCAGTTGGTGTTGGGGCGATGAGATTGTCGTCGGCTTCACTGTCGGCACACACAAAACGGTCGAGCGCGGTCATGCCATCGACAAAAGCCAGCCCTTCCTCAATATGCAGGCGCGCAGCTTCGACGGCGGCGAAAGCTGGCAGGTCGAGGACTTCAACGGGCTGCTGCCGGGCGGTCGCGGGCTTTCGGCTGATGAACACATGGGACCGGGACTGCGCCTGTCCGAGGTGATGGACGAGAACACCGCCGGCATTCCCCGACAGCCGCTCGACTTCGCCCATCCCGATTTCGGCCTGATGGCGGCGCGTACGGGTCTGGCGCGCGGTGTTCATTCCTTCTTCTACCTGTCTTACGATCGCTGCCGCGCTTGGGATGGCCCTTATCGCTTGCCGATGTCCGGGCAGACTGGAATCGCCGCGCGCACCGACTATCTGATTCAAGACGCGCAGTCCGCCCTGCTCTTCCTGACCGCCAATAAAGCCGATGGCAGCGAGGGCAAGGTGATCTGTGTACGGACGGCGGACGGCGGTATGTCCTTCGAGCTGCTGTCCGAGGTCGGCGAAGCACCAAGCGGACGCGGCGACTTCGCCATCATGCCAGCCAGCCTGCAGTTGCCATCCGGCTGTCTCTTATGCGCTCGCCGCTGCCGTGAAGGCGCCACAAGGTTCAGCTGGATCGATCTCTTTGCGTCAGACGATGGAGGGCGCTCCTGGCGATTACTCAATAGGCCGGCCGCCTTTGAGCAAGCTGGGCACAGTGGCAACCCGCCCTGTCTCCTTCAGCTACCCGATGGGCGGCTGGTCCTGGTCTATGGCAATCGCGACCAGCCCTACGCGATATGCGCGCGCATCAGCGCGGACGGCGGCGAAAGCTGGAGCGACGAAATCGTCCTGCGCAGCGGCGGCGGCAATGGCGACATGGGTTACGTCCGAGCGAACCTGCGCGCTGATGGAGCGGTGGTCGCTATGTATTATTTCAACGACCGTCCCGATGGCGATGGCGAGCGATTCATCGAAGCGACCATCTGGCAGCCCTGATGCCCATTACCCCCTGCAATCGCGCCATCTTCCTGGGCGACAACTTGCCTTTCCTGCGCTCGCTGCCGGACGAATCCATCCATCTCGTCGCCACAGACCCGCCCTTCAACAAGAATCGCGATTTCTACGCTCCGGGTAGCGGCGCCGGATTCAGCGACAAATGGTCATGGCAGGCCGATGTGCAACCGGGCTGGACTGACCTCATGCGGGCAGAGCATCCGGCGATTTACGCGCTGATCGACACTGCCCGGCTCACCCATGGCGAAGGCATGAGCGCTTATCTCTGCTGGCTGGGGATGCGCCTGCTGGAAATGCATCGCGTCCTGCGCGCTGACGGCAGCCTCTATCTGCACATTGACAGCACGACCCAGGCCTACGTCAAGCTGCTGCTGGATGCCATCTTCGGCCCGCAGAATTGCCGCAACGAAATTGTGTGGTTGTACAAGACCGGCGGGGTGAGCAAGCGCTGGTTCAGCCACAAGCATGGTAGCATCCTCTTTTACAGCAAGACCGACAACTACACCTTCCAACCTCAACAAGAGAAATCCTACCTCACGCACATATACGGCTTCGCCAATGTGAACATCAAGCAGGATGCAAACGGCTACTATCGGATGGCGGCGATGCGCGATGTCTGGGATATCCCCGCTCTGCGCGGCAATCAGCCCGAAGCGACCGGCTATCCGACGCAGAAGCCGGTCGCGCTATATGAGTGCATCATCAGCGCCTCGAGCAAGGCGGGCGATGTCGTGCTTGATCCCTTCTGCGGCAGCGGCACGACGGCGGTGGCTGCCGAGCGGCTGGGACGTCAGTGGCTGGCGATAGATGTCTGGGACGGGGCATACGGGATGCTGTGTGAGCGGCTGGCGGCTGAAGGGCTTGCAGCCAGCGCGCCGATTCTCCACACGAAGGACCGGCCTGGGCAGCGTAACTGAGCCGCGCGATTTCACTTTGAGCCGAAACGCAATTCTGTAATCCGATGATAATTTCTGGCCAGGTTTATGATGTATAATTGCGACACAGTTTTACACTCTTTCGATAAGTTTAAGGAGATTTTCCATGCGTAAATCAGTTTTTCTAGTCGCTCTGCTGTTGCTAGTTATCAGCGGCAGCGTCTTCGCAGACCACCACGATGCAAACGCCGGTGTGGCGGCTGTTCCGGTTGGCGCTGATGCCGCGGGGATCGCCCTGCCCGGCGGCGCTTACGAGTTTGTCATCCACGCCAACGAAGGCGACAGCCTGACCTTCGCCACCATGCTCGCCCAATCCAACGATGGCTTCCTCGCCCCCAATGAATACGGCATCGCCCTCTACGACATGGGCGCAGCGGTCAGCGGCGATGTTACCGACCAGGTCTACTATTGGGATCTCGGCAGCGAGCGCAATCAGCCGATTGGGGAGGGCAACTATCAGGCGCCACGTCAAGCCGCGCCCAATACCGGACCCGCGGGCGACGGCATCGTCCGCCTTGCCAGCGAGCTTGACGACTCCTATAGCTATCCCACCGCCGATGAGATTGTCATCGTTACGCTGACCGCCGGCGACATGGGCGAATTCACCGTGCGCATCGAAAACATCTCCGACATGTCCATGTACCCATCGCCCATCACGCCCGTCTTCTGGATCGTTCATTCGCAGGACGACATGATGATGATGGATGACGACGACATGGACGACGACATGGACGACGACATGGACGATGACATGGACGACGACATGATGATGATGGATGACGACGACATGGACGACGACATGGACGACGACATGGACGACGACATGGACGACGACATGATGATGGACGACGACATGATGATGAAGCATGGCGTCCTCTTCACTTCGGGCCAAGCCGATTACGGCCACGGCTTGGAAGCGCTGGCGGAAGATGGCGATCCTTCAGCCCTCGCCGCCCACCACGGCGTCAGCATGGACGATATGATGATGGGCGATATGTAATCGGCCTATCCAAACTGGGGGCGGCTAATCTGGTCGCCCCTTTTCATGCCTGATCCTCGCCTAGCGGCAAATCCACCCAGCGCCGTTCCCGATGTGAAATCTCCACCGCATTGATGACCTCCTGCACCAGCGCACTCTGGGCGAAATTTCCTTGATTCTCGTCGCTGTCGTTGACGATCTCTTCCATGAAGTTGTGCACCAGATTGGCGTAGAACATGGCGGGCCATGGTTCGCCCGGCCTATAACCCGGCGGGAAGTAGCTATCCGGGATCGTCACTTCGACATATTCGACCTCATGCGCTTCCGGGCTGGTCGACTTCAGCAGCGCCTCTTGAGTCGCCAGCTCAGCCCCCAAGCGGCATAAGAGCGCGCCCTGCGAACCGTAGAGCCGCGCCTCCAGGCCAGGGTAGCTGTTGACCGTCACATAGCTTGACTGAATCGTGCAGAATCCGCCGCGGCTGTACTCGCCGATATAGACATCGCCGTCATCGATGTTGGTGCGGATGCGCTGCCCGCCGGGCATGGTGCGGTAAGGCACAAAGTTATAGAGCAGCCCCACTAAGCTCTTGAGCGGGCTTTCCATGAACCACAGGCTGAGGTCGATGATCGGCGCGCCGTAACCTTCTATGGACGAGACCTTGATTTCATCGCGTTCGGTCTCCGGGATGAGGTCAACTTTGCTAACCGGCTCGGTCGGGCTGATGAACTGCGAATTCTGCTCGTAACCATTAAAGATGAAAGGCTCGCCGACGAAACCCTCGGCGATCAAGTCGCGCATATATTGCATGGAGGGGGCGTAGCGGAAGGTCAAACCGACCTTGGTCTTCAGCCCTTTGGATTGGGCGATTTCATGGGCGCGCCAGGTGCTGCGATAATCGTGCGCCACCGGCTTCTCGCAGAGGCAATGCTTGCCCGCCTCCACGGCAGCGAATGCCAGCGGTTCGTGATTGTTCTTGTCGCCGATGCCACCGCGCGTACAGACATCGACGACATCTATATCGTCACGCGCCAGCATTTTTTCGTAATCGGTGTAGACCGCCTCGATATCGAAGCGGGCCGCCGAGTCCCGCGCCATGTCTTCGTTCATGTCACAAATCGCCACGACATCGCAATGCGGCGACCGCTGAAAGCCGGGCAGGTGCGCGCTCTTTGACCAGCGCCCCGCGCCGATGACACCAACACGCAGTTTATCAGACATTCCAGCCCTCCTCATTCGACTAATCGCCGGTTGGTTGCGCCAGTACGTAGGTCATCGCGCCTGCTTCCAGCTGCGCCAGGAAGGGTCGCAAGAGCAACAAGGCCGTCCGCTCGTAGGGCGCGCGGAACTCTTCCAGCACAGCGTAAGTTGCCGGATGCAGCATCTGACCGAGCAGCCTGCCCTGCTCGACGATGCTGCCAATTTCTTCGGCAGAAACAGCGGGGACGAATATGCCGCCTTGATTTGGGCGCAAGACTGCACTACCGGATACCGCCAGCGGCGGCTCACACGGGAGTGGCGCTATTTTCGCATCAACGATGCCGGCCTTGCATAAGGCGCGCAACAAGCCCTCCGCGATCTTGTCGGCCCATTTCCCTTCGTATTGACTGCGCCCGCCCATTTCGACTGCGGCGACCGTCCTGCCCAGCGAACGCGCGTAGCCGGTCAAGCTGACATCACGCGAGGGCGCTTTTACGATGAAGGGCGCGGGAAAGCAGAGTGAGAGGTCCCGACCGCCTTCCATCTCGAAGACAAAGGCGTTGACACACCAACTGCCGCCGCCATGCAAGTCGATCACAGTATCGATATTGTCCAGGGCCGCGCCCGCCAGGATATGCGCCAGCCGCTCGGTGTATGAGCCCTTCGGATCACCGGGGAAGGCGCGATTGAGATCAAGCTGATCGACCGGCGCGTTTCGCTTATCGGCTTGCATCGCCAGCGGATTCGACATGGGGACGACGCGGATGAATCCCTGCGCATCGCTCTCGTCGAGGCTCTGCAGCAGCTTCTTGATCGCCCAGCCGCCCCAGGGACCCTCATCGCCGTGGATGCCCGCTGTGATGAGAATGCCCGGCCCGTCGGCGCCGTATTCCCCGAGCAGCAGGTCGGCGCTGCCCCAAGCTGAGCTTACGCCGATGGGGATGCCGCGCCACGTCATCTTTTCTATTACTGTCGCCATAGACCTTAACAATTCGGGAGTGGTGAATACTGTTGATATAACAACTTCGATCTTGCCATCCAAGAACCTCTGTGCCCTCTGTGTCTTTGTGGTGAATCCCCCTTATGGAATCCGGAATATGTCCTGTGTCTTTGAAATTCACCACTCCCAACAATTCGGAATTTCTAGACAGTCGTCGGGAGAAATTCTATACTTTGCCAACATTCTGGAGAGTCGACAATTTCTCCAACCCCCGCAGATTCTAGTGTTTGCGCGGAGGCTTGTCAACTTTTCCCGACCAATAGCCGGCTCTCCGGTCACGGGTCATCATCCCAAAAAAGTGTCTAAATTAGGGAGTCTGCAATGAAACGCTTTTCTCGCATTTTCTCACTGTTCCTCGCGGCCCTGCTTGTGCTCACGCTGCTGGTTGCGCCATTGTCGGCGCAAGACGAAGTTACGCTGACCTTTGGCATCAGTAGCGGTGTCGATACGCTCGACAACACCGCCACCACCTTCTCCAGCGTGGAGATCATCGTCGGTCACGTCTTTGACACGCTGGTGAAACAGCAGCCGCTCGGTGTATACCATCCTGCGCTCGCAACCGGTTGGACAGTCAATGACGACGCCACTGAATATACCTTCGACTTGCGCGACGATGTCACCTTCCATGATGGCACAGCCTTCAATGCCGAGGCGGTCAAGTACACTTTCGACCGCATCGTCGATCCCGATACCAAGTCGCAGATGGCTTTCAGCTTCATCGGTCCCTATGCCGAATCCGAAGTGCTGAGCGAATACAGCATCGCTGTGCGCTTCTCGTCGCCGAACGCGGCTTTCCTCGATGGCGTGTCGCACCCACAGTTGGGACCGGTCTCGCCCACCGCTGTAGAAGCGTTGGGGGCGGATTGGGGATTCTCCGGTATCGTCGGCACGGGACCCTTCGCCTTCGACTCTTATGTGCCCGATTCCGAAGTCGTCATGGTCAAGAATGCCGACTACGCCTGGGGCAATGAAGATGTCTTCGGACGCAGCGGTCCCCCCGACCTGGATCGTCTGATCTTCAAGATTCTGACCGACCCGGGCACACGGCTGGCGGCGCTGGAAAGTGGCGAGGTTGATATGATCAACGGTGTGCCAGGCCTGGATGTGGCGCGCCTGGATGAAAGCGAGGACTTCATCGTCACCCAGTACGACCAGGCCGGTCACGGCTATTCCTTCATGTTCAACCAGATCAAGTCGCCGACAGATGAGCTGGCAGTTCGCAAGGCAATTGCCCAGGCCATCGACATAGAGATCATGCAGGACATCGTCTATGACGGCTTGGGCAGCCAGGCTTGCAGCGCCTTGACCAAGTCGATGTTTGGTTGGACCGATGCCTTCTGCCAAACGAATCCCTACGATCCTGACGCTGCCGGGGCACTCCTGGACGAAGCCGGCTGGGTCATGAACGACGAAACCGGCATCCGCGAACGTGATGGCGCGCCACTGTCCATCGAGCACTGGTCGCCCGATCGTCCGCTGAGCGCCGCAACCGCGCAATTCCTGGCCGAAGATATGGCTGCTCTGGGTGTCGACTTCCAGATCAATCTGGCGGATATCGCCGCCTATCTGACGGTCGTCCGCGCCGGCGAGCACAATACGCAGCAATGGTGGGATACTCAGACCGATCCGGACGGCGTCTTCCGCACGCTATATCACTCGTCCAACGCCGGCGGCGGCACCAACCGCAACAATTACCAAAATGCCGATATGGACGCGATGATTGACGCGGCGGTCGGCATCGGCGATCTCGAAGCGCGCGCCGCAGCATACGCCGAAATTCAGCAGAAGCTGGCCGATGAAGTCGTCATGGTCTACTTCAACGATCCGGTCGTCTTGTACGCCAGTACGCCGGACGTGCATCACGTGACGATTCTGGGTGGCGGCTTCGTGCCCAACTTCTATTCCGCAACTATGGGAATGTAGCTGAGTCATCAGCAAATACAGATTGGGGCGGGGTTGGCCATGTCATCGCCGCCCCCCATCGTTAACAGCTTCAGTTATACTGAAAGTGCATGCTCAATCGAGGAGGAATCGCGATAGACGCGCCCACGCGTACCGTATTTGATGTCGTCACCGATTTCCTCGCTAACCAGCCGACGGACGAGGAAGTGCTCGCCTACGAGATCCCGCCCGAATTGCAGGCCCGCCTCGACGCCTTGCTCGAAATCGGTACCACCAGCCGCTTGACCGCCGCGCATCGCGACGAGCTAGCTGACTTTCGTTTCGTTGAAGACGTGATGACGCGCGTCAAAGCCAATATCACGCAGCGGCTGGAGCAGGAGCAGAATGACACTGGCGGCAACGCGTCTTCGGATGATGCCGTCGAGCAAGAGGAGAACGAATCATGATAGACGCCCCGGTTCGCACACTTAATGATGTCATCGCCGACTTCCTGGCTTGTAAGCCTTCGGACGAGGCGGTATTGGCATGTCAAATGCCGCCGGACTTACAATCGCGGTTTAACCTGTTGCTGGATCTGAACAGCGAAGACGAACTCACGAAAACTGAGACTGAGGAGATGTTTGATTATCTCCGCGGGAATGGTTTCGTCTCACTCTTGAAAGCCAAAGTCAAAAGGCGACAACGGCTCGGTACCCTGTGACTGTCACGGTAGCTCAATCGCGCGAAGTACGCCGGCGCGCTGAGGGGTGCTGTGAATTCTGCCTTCTCACGCCAGATGATATGTACGCTACATTTCACATTGACCACATTGTTCCGAAAAAACACGGCGGAAGAGATTTCAATGACAATCTCTGCCTGGCCTGCCCCGATTGTAACAGCTACAAAGGTTCCGACATCGCCTCGTTCGATCCGTTCAAAGGCGACCTCACCCGTTTCTATAACCCGCGCGCACGGCAATGGGATGATCATTTTGAATTAAATGCCGATATGACTTTCGCCGGTCTCACACCCGAAGGGCGCGCAACAGTCGCCATTCTCCAATTTAACTTGCCTCGGCCTGTCATCGAGCGCCACGAAGCCTGGATGCGCGGCGAGTATCCTTGTGAGATACCGTAATCCGGTTGCAGTTTCTCACATAATTTGTCCCCGGAAGTTCACTACGTGAATGTCCAAGCGAGTCCGTCCGTATGAGCAAATACCTGGCAAGCCGCCTGCTGCAAACCATCCCCACCGTCTTCCTGGTGACGGTCGCCGTCTTCCTTATGCTCCACCTCACACCCGGCGACCCGGCCGAAGTCTTCCTGGGCGACAAACGCAGTACACCCGAACTGCTGGAAAAAGTCCGCGAAGACATGGGCTTGAACCGCCCGCTGCACGTACAGTATCTGAGCTATATGGGCGCTGCCTTGCGCGGAGACCTGGGTCGCTCGCTGCAGACCAATGTGCCGGTCATGGATCAGATTCTCACCCGCCTGCCCTGGACCATCGAGCTTTCAGCCGCTGCCTTGCTCATCGCCGCCAGCGTCGGCATCACACTCGGCATCATCGCGGCGGTATATCACAACACCGTCATCGACACCCTGGCGATGGCATTAGCATTGGTCGGCATCTCCATGCCGGTCTACTGGTCATCGCTGCTGCTGATTTTGTTCTTCGCCGTGCAACTGCGCGTCTTGCCCGCCATCGGCCAAGGCGGGCTCGAGCGGCTGATCCTGCCCGCCACCGCGCTGGCATTGGTCTCGGCCGGGGCACTGGCGCGCATGGTGCGCTCCAGCATGCTCGAGGTGCTGAATCAGGATTTCGTCTTGACCGCCCGCGCCAAAGGAATCAGCGAGCGGCTGGTTATCTTTCGCCACGTGCTGCGCAACGCCCTGATCCCGGTGGTGACCATACTGGGGCTGATGCTGGGCAATATGCTCAGTGGCGCCGTCATCACCGAGACGATATTCGCGCGCCTGGGCATCGGCCAAAAATACGTCGAAGCCGTCCTGCAAAAGGACTTTACTATGGTGCAGGGCACGACTCTCTTCATCGCCTTGATGTATGTTCTCGTCAACATCATCGTCGATATGATCTACGCCTTTGTCGACCCGCGTATTCGTTATGTCTAATCAGGCTACCGCGCCCGCCGCGCTTGACACGGGGCAGCAGTCGAAGCGGCTGCGTTTCGTCAAACGCTTTCTGCGCTCGCGCAATGTCATGGCTGGCTCGCTGGTCTTGATCGTGGTGATATTGCTGGTAGTGCTGGCGCCGGTGATCAGCCCCTATGAGCCGACCCAGCAATTCCGCCGCGACCGCTTGCAACCGCCCAACGCCGAATTCCTGCTGGGCACCGACAACCTGGGGCGCGATATCCTGACGCGCATCCTCTACGGCGGGCAGGTCTCATTGCAGGTCGGCATCGTCTCGGTCGCCATCGGCGCGACCTTGGGCACACTGCTCGGCTTGCTCGCCGGTTACATGGGCGGCTGGGTCGATGTGCTGATCATGCGCTTCATCGATATGATGCTCGCTTTCCCGGGCATCTTGCTGGCGCTGGTGATCATCGCCGTGCTGGGGCGCAACCTGCAGAATGTGATGATCGCGGTCGGCATGTCGTCGATCCCGGTCTATACACGCGTCGTCCGCGGCAGCGCGCTGGCGCTAAAGCAAGTCGATTTCATCGTGGCGGCGCGGGCGCTGGGCGGTTCATCCTGGCGAATAATGTCGCGCCATATCCTGCCCAATGTGCTGGCGCCCATCATTGTCGTGGCGACAAACGGCATCGCCGGCGCCATCATTGCCGGGGCAGCGCTGAGTTTCCTCGGCTTGGGTCAGCAGCCGCCCAATCCGGAATGGGGGCTGATGCTCAATGAGGGGCGGGAATTCATACGCGTCGCCGCCTGGGTGACAACTTATCCGGGCTTGGCCATCATGGTGACGGTGCTGTCGATCAACCTGCTGGGCGATGGCCTGCGCGATATCCTCGATCCGCGTCTCAAGCTGTAACCACTACTCCCAGAGCAGCGAATGAAGCGTAAAGTCGCTGGTAGTGATGCCCCGTGGCAGAGACACCACAGTTTGCACTAGCTCGGCGATGGTCTCCGGCTTCACCAGCACAGACTTGTCAATGCCGGGCGAAGCGGCATCACGCATGGGCGTATCGGCCGGTCCGGGCGAGATCATCACAACGCGGATCCGCTCCGGCCTTAGCTCCGCCGCCAGCGAACCAGTCAAGCCCTTCAAGCCGACCTTGGCTGCCGTATAGGCGCTGACCATCGGCACAGATATCGCCGTGACAATCGAGCCGATATTGATGATGCTGGCGTTTTCGCTGCGCCGCAGATTGGGCAGCAAGGTGCGCGAGAGGATGTAGGGCGAGCGCAAGTTCACGCGCAGGATGTGATCGAGCGCTTCGTTTGACGTATTCTGAAGGTCAGAAATCAGCCAGTCGCCGGCGCAATTGATGAGGATGTCAACTGTCCTGCCTTCTAGCGCTTGCCCGAGCGCAGCAACGGCAGCGTCATCAGTGACATTCAAGGCGTGGACGCTGGCTTCTCCACCCAGCCCGGCAATTTCGCCCGCTACAGCCTGCAGCTTGCTCTCGGTCCGTCCCAGCAGCAGGGTGTCGATGCCGGCCGCGGCGAAGTTCAAGGCGATGGCGCGCCCCGTGCCTTGCCCGGCGCCGGTGATTGCAGCAGTTCGCTTTGACATAATTTCCCCTTGAAGTTGGCTCATTCGCCGCTGTCAATCAACTGCCGCAAACGCTTGATATGCGCCGGCCCAATCTCACAGCAGCCGCCGACGATGGACGCGCCCGCCTCGATCCAACCAGCAACTTCGCCGGCATACTTCTCTGGCGGCAAGTCCGCCCGACTCGATAGCTGTACCACGCCGGCTTCTTCATCCCAGCTTTCGGGAATCTCCACGAAGCCGTTGGCATAAGCGCCGAAAGGCAAGCCGCTCGCCTGCAGAATGTGCATGGCGCTCTGAATGCTATCCGGCGTACAGCAATTGATCAGCAGGGCATCGGGCTTCAATTCCGCGATTACCTGTGACAAGCTCTCGCCGCCGCGCAAATCAGTCGAGCCATGATCGTCCAGCGTCAAGGACAGCCAGACGGTCTTATCCCTCGTACTCGCCGCCTGCATAAAGGCGCGAGCTTCAAAGCTGGTGGACAGGGTCTCGCCCAGGATGATATCGACGAAGGGAGCGAGCAGGTCCATAAGCTCGCCAAATTGAGCAGCCGTTTCCTCGAAGGAGAGCTCGAATTCATTGACATAGCTGGCTTCCAGCGGCGGCAGGCTGGCGGCAATCTTGACACCAGGCCGGCGACATTCGTCACGCGCCGCAACCGCAAGCTCGCCCGCGGTCATTGCCAACTCCTCGAAACGGTCTTCCATGCCCACATGCCTGAGCCGAAGGCGAGTCGTACCGTAGGTATTGGTCGTGATGACATCGGCGCCCGCCTTGATGTAATCGCAGTGAATTGCGCGCACCAGATCGGCGTCTTCATACACCGCCGCGACCGCCCACTCGCCGAAGCCGCCTTTGCCGCCGCGATTGACGATCTCTTGCCCCATGCCGCCGTCAAGCAGGATGGGCTTGGTATTGTCAGTCATGGTCTTCTCTCTAACTCCGGGTTTCCAGGTATTTCATACGACATTAACCGATTATCCCCTCCACGGTAGCGAGTCACCTGGTCTTGACCCGTTTCGGTCTCCTACTTCGCCAGTGGCGCGATTCTAGCACGGTTGCCGAATTTCGCGTTAGTGAAACATGAACTTAGTTGGCGAAATAGAATATATTTGCTACACTAAACACAACATTTGACACATCCTTCATCAATTCGAATCTTATACACAGCGATATGTGCGTCAAAGATTAAATGTTGTTCGTAACATAGTAACTGCGCATGAAACAATTTCGGTATTGAAGAAAACGGCAGATAGGGGGGCGACCATGCAACAGACTTATACCCAAGAAAATCCCGCCAAAGTCGAGACCGCACTTTCCGCCGAGACCACACTGCGGAAGACTGCCCAGCGTACAGGAAAACTAATTGTCGGCAATTGTGTCGATGAAATGAGCGAGATGTCGGAAGGAAGTGTGCAGCTTACAGTCACATCACCACCATATGATAAATTACGCGACTATAACGGTTACGAGTTTCCTTTTGAAGAAATCGCCGATCAGCTCTATCGTGTCACGGCGAAAGGCGGAGTAGTCGTTTGGGTAGTCGGTGACCGAATCAATGGCGGACGAAGTTTGACCTCATTTCGTCAAGCTATCTATTTTCAAGAGATTGGCTTCTCTGCCCATGACGTGATGATATACCAGAAGAAGAATACGCCGTTCATGCGCAGCAATGCTTACACCAATGCCTACGAAATGATGTTCGTGCTTTCTAAGGGCAAGCCCGTCAAGTTTAACCCGCTCAAAGTGCCTACTCAACGTCATGGAATGGAGAAATTAACTCACAACAAGTTGCCGGACGGCGTCAACAAAAAGAAACTCGGCGAACTCAAAAAAGAGAAGACGCGCACTAATATCTGGTCGTACGCTGTTGGCTTGGGAGGTACCACCCGAGACAGAATTGCATTTCAGCACCCAGCAGTGTTTCCGGAAAAGCTGGCGCTGGATCATATCGTGTCCTGGAGCAATCCGGGCGATTTGGTGCTTGACCCGATGTGCGGTTCCGGCACGACCGGCAAAATGGCGCTCATGAATGACCGAGAATTCATCGGTATAGATATCTCGCCAGAATACATTGAGATTGCCCGCGAAAGACTAACTTCCTATGGACTACAGGTAAATGTAGAACATGCCTAACCCAATTGGAAATTCTAAATGGGTCCTCTGCAAATGCGGGTCGGGTTACGCTTGCACTCATGGCATAAGAGACAAAATAGCCAGCCATTTTCCAGAAAACTCACTTGCTGTAATTCTCGAAGAATCGGCACATGAAATGCTGCTGTTTCTTCCGGGCCAGAATCAGCAATTCTTTGTTCGTCAAGAGAAAATTGCGGACGCCGACATCTATCACACTGGTAAAGGTTTCGACCAGAAAATCTGCAATGTCTGTTTTGTATTGAAGCCGATGGATGAATTCCAGGTCAACCAAACAGACGCCAAGGGCAGAAAGACCAGGAGACCTTCCTGCAACATCTGTCGCCAAGACATAGACCGCCGCTCAATTCCAAGCCGCGAAAAGAAAGAAGCACAGCGTCTTCGTCCAAAAAAAGGCACATTGTGGCAATGTCCTATATGTCGCAAGATGGGCATCGTAGGTGTCAACGTCAAAGTGGTGGCGGATCATGATCATTATGCAGGGCGTTGGCGAGGATTCCTGTGCGATAGTTGCAATACCGGCTTAGGCAGACTTAAGAATGGTGAAAACTACCTGCTAAATGCAATCGCCTATCTAAAGGAACACGAAGTGAAACGGTGACCTCCTAAGGAATGTCGGTGCGGCAAAATGGCGCTCATGAACGGACGCCGCTTCATCGGCATCGACATTGCGGCGGAATATATCGGCATCGCCCAACAACGCCTTGAAGAATGCGGTTTGCCCGTGACGACAGTCGACTCAACTAGGTTCTGTTGACATTCTATCGTAACCATATCAGCGTACCGACAAGGTGCAGAAATCCGAGATAAGATGTATCGAGTTTCTCAAATCGGGAAAAGACGCGGCGGAAATGTTTGATCTTATTGATGAAACATTCCACCAGATGCCGCTCGCGATAGCACCATTTATCGTATTCCCGCTGCTCTTTGGCTCGCTGATGTGGCGGAATTACGGCTTCTATGCCTCTTTCAAGCAAGCTGTCCACAAAATCTTGAGACGCATAGCCCCGATCCGCGATAACCCGCTGAAAGGCAAAGCCTTCCACCAAGCTCTGGGCTTGGCCTATGTCGTGAGCCTGCCCAGGACTCAAACGGAATCGCAAAGGATTGCCCAAACCATCTGTCGCCACATGGATCTTGCTACTATAACCGCCACGACTGCGCCCCAAAGCTTGCTTCTCAATTTTTTTGGGCGCCGGCGGCACAAGGATCTGCCCGAACAATCGTACTGTCAATTAGCCCGTTTTCCATATCCGCGTCATCGGCAAGAGCTTCCATCATGCCTTGCCAAACCCCATTTACAGCCCAGCGCGCAAAGCGTTTGTAAACCGAATTCCATTTTCCGTATTCACTTGGCAGCAAACGCCATTGTGCGCCACTGCGACTTACCCATATCACTGCTTCAACAAATTGGCGGCATTTGGCCTCATTGCCCAGATAAACCTTTGGCTCTTGCGACAGAAAATCCCGAAGCTTCGCCCACTGTTCGTCAGATAGTCTTATGGTTGTCATAAGACTATTTTAAGCATTTATGAAAATCTCAATGTCAAAATGTCAACAGAACCTAGCTAAGACCGCTAATGAAACATTTCGCGTATACGAGAACAAATTGTCGCCAATTCCACAGCTAAACCTGCTACCCTCAGTCCATGACCGTCTCGTCCCAAACCCAACTCCGGGCACAAGCAATGCACTCGAATACGACAAATGGCCAAATGGCCGAAAAAACATTTTCAGTGGACACGAAACCGGCAAAAGCCCATCCAAAACACCGCTATATGCATACTGTATCAATAGTGACCCGTCAATTCATGTCCTCTGACCGTCACTTTTATGTACTCTCTCTGTACCGACAATGTCCATTTCATGTCCATTTGCCACCTTTTTCCGTCCTTTGTCGTCGGCCCCGAGATCGACGCCGTCGCGTCATGAGCGAGATGTCTTTCCAGAATGTCATCTCCCAAAGCCACAGCGCGATGCTCCCTTTGCCATCATGCCCGAAACAGCTACAATAGCCGCCAAAGCAAAACTAAATTTGAAATGAGCCTATTCATGGAAAACGTGACCATCCCGAGCCTATATCCTATCAAACAGTCCTTGCCCAAAGGTACGCCGGTTGACATCGACCGGACGCTCGAAGCCGAGTTTGCGCGGCTGGGCCTGGCGACGCAGGTTCGTGGCAAGCGTATCGCGCTCGGTTTCGGCAGCCGTGGCGTCGCCAATATTGACAAGATCGCCGGCAAGCTGGTGTCGCTGGTCAAAGCAGCCGGCGGCCAGCCCTTTATCGTCCCGGCGATGGGCAGCCACGGCGGCGGCACACCGGAAGGCCAGGTTGACGTCCTTGACGGGCTGGGCATCAGCGAAGCGACGATGGGCTGTCCCATCCACGCCACCATGGAAGTCATCAACACCGGCCTCACCAGCACCGGCTTGCCCGCATATCTCGATAAGAATGTCGCGCAAGCGGACGGTCTGATAATCACCAACCGCACCAAGGTCCACACTGATTTCCACGGCCCGCATGAAAGCGGTTTGCTCAAGATGCTGGCTGTTGGACTGGGCAAAGAGACAGGCGCGCGCGCGATTCACCAACAGGGCGTGGTCGGCTTGCGCGATTACATGCCCATCATCGCCCAGCACTTGTTCGGACCCAGTAAATTCATCGCCGGCTTCGGTGTTGTCGAAGATGGCTACCACGAAGTCGCCCAGCTCGAAGGCTTCACCGCCGATACGATTGTTGAAGGCGACCAGCGCCTGATGCAGCGTTCGCGCGAGTTGATGCCGCGGCTGCCGGTCGACGATATTGATGTGCTCATCATTGAGGAAATGGGCAAGAACATCAGCGGCGCCGGCATGGACACCAATATCATCGGCCGCTGGATGGTCGAAGGCGAGCCCGAACCGGAGTCGCCGCGCATCAAACGCATCGCTATCCTCGACCTGACGCCGGAATCACACGGCAACGCCACCACCTACGGGCTGGCCGATTTCATGTCGCGCAAGCTCTTCGACAAGATCGACTTCCCGATTACAACCAAGAATATGTTCACCAGCGGTTTTCTGCTGCGCTGCCGCATGCCGCTTGTCTTTGAGAGCGATGAAGAGACGATCAAGGCGGCGCTATTCGATGCCTTCCGCGCCGATCCCGCGCAGTGCGCCCATGCCCGTGTCGTGCGCATTAAGAACACGCTCGCGCTGGAAAATATCTGGGTCAGCGCCAATATCGCCGCTGAATTAAATGGCAGCGCATCTGTCGAAGTCAGCGAGCAAGCCGCTGAACTGGCATTCGCCGGCGGTATGCTGGTGTAGCAGCGCTCAGTTCAAGCCGAGCGCCCGCAGATTCCGGTAGCTGATGGCCAAGCTGTCGAAGGGATCGCCCGCGCAGAAATCCTGCTCGACCGCGTACCACTCGACGCCAGCCCGCGCGCAAGCCGCCAGGATCGCCGGGAAGTTCATGTTGCCTTCGCCGACCTCTGCCATCGCCTGCTGGCCGCGCCCATCGCCACTCGGCGTCATCACCATGTCCTTGAGGTGCACCACCGGCATGCGCCCGCTCACCCGCTCGATCCACTCGACCGGGTCGCCGCCGCCATGCTGGATCCAGTAAGTGTCCAGCTCCATCTGCACGTAGCGCGGGTCGGTCTCCTCGAGCAGCAGCGCCAGCCCGGTCCGCCCGCCGAATTGGACGAACTCAAAGCTGTGGTTGTGGTAGCTGAAGGTCAGGTCGGCCGCTGCCAGCCGCTCGCCGATGCCGTTGGCGATTTCAGCGAAGCGCCTGAAGCCGTCTTCGCTCGCGCGGAACTCATGCGGCATGCCGCCGATGGCGACGTGGCGGCAGTCCCAAATCCGGTGCTGTGAGATGACGAGGTCGGGTTTGTTCAGCAGGTCGTCATAGGCGACGTGTGTGTTGCAAATGGTCAAGCCGTTATCATCAACGATGCGCTTGACAGTCACGTCCGGGATATTGCCGAGCGCCGAGGTCTGCACTGCACGATAGCCCATGGCGCGGATCTTCTTCATGCTCGCCTCGAAATCCACGCGTGTCTTGATATGGTCGCGGATGGTAAAAAGCTGCGCTGCTATTTGGGTTTCCGGCATGTCGCCTCCTCGTGGTCAGTTGCTGTCATTTGCCTTCTATGATACCGGCGGCTGCCATCAGCTTACGAAGCGCGCCGACCGCCATGGCCATGCCCTCGGCGCCAGTGAAGCCGCTCGAATGCCGCGCCTCAAGCAGATGCGGCTCAAGCGACAGTACGCCATCGTAGCCGCTCGTCTTCAAGCGGGCGAGCAACTCCGGCAGCTGCCCATCACCATCGCCGGCCACCGTCACTTTGGACCGCTCCTCGCTGCCTGCGGGCATCAGGGCGTCTTTGATGTGAATGTAGCCGATGTGAGGATGCAGCGCATCCCACCACTGATCGATCTGATTCTCAGCGCCGCATTGCACGAAATTAGCCGGATCCCAGATGAAGCGGAAATGGGGCGAGTCAATCGCTTGCATAATCTGCAGGCAGCGCTCGGGCAGGTCGCCAACGACGCCCTTCTCGTTCTCCAAAAGCAGCAGCAAGTCGTTCTGCGCCGCAATGTCAGTGAGGGTGCCCAGGCGATCTATCGACTGCTGCATAGCCGCGGCGTCAGAATCGGCGACCGGGTAGAAGCTGAAGACGCGGATGTTGCGCGTTCCCAATGTGTGGGCGGTCGCGCCGATGGTCTTGAGGCGCTCGCTTTCAATCTCGATTGGGTCAGAAATCGGCGACTTGCCGATAGGGCTGCCCATACAGGCGACCGCGATGCCGTACTGCTGACAGAGGACTTTGATCTCTACGGTGTGCTCAGCGGTGAATTGCGAGCAATTGACACCCCAGGCGGCGCGTACATCGATAAGCGGAATTTCGAGCTGCTGCAAGACCTGCAGTTGCTCTTCAAAGTCGACAGCGATTTCATCTCCAAATGCGCTAATTCTCATCATAGTGTCTTTGTCGCTTCCCTTTGCGGTATCCGAATGAGATTCATTTAACCACAGGGGGCTCAGAGAGCACAGAGAAAAGCGCTTTCCGATGAGTCAATTGGAACTCCAGGCGGTCATCTGCTGATGCAGCCATGACAAGGGCGGTCATCTGCTGATGCAGCCATGACAAGGGCGTTCAAGGCGCGTAGCCAGGACCAAGGGCGCGCAAGAGATCGGGCAGGTGGGGCGGGTCTTGGAAGAGCAAGCCGTCGTCTCGAGCGGGATCGGGAAAGCGCGGCGGTTCATAGACTCGCCAAGCGCCGTCTTCTACCGCTTGATCGTATCCATCGTCTTCGAATCGGGCGATGAGCCGGGCTCGCAGCGAATGCAGCCGCTCGACATAGCGCGGATTGCCCGCCCAGTTTTTGGTCTCGCTCGGGTCGATACGCAGGTCGTAGAGCCATTCCTTTTGATCAGCCACTGAATAGATGTACTTGAGATCCCGTCCGGCGATCATATAGAGGCCGGTCTTGCCTTCGCTGAATTGGCAGAATACGTATTCGCGCTCGCTTCTGCCTGCCGCCAAAGCAAGCAAGTCCGCGCCCTCAGGCGACGGCGGCGCGATATTTGCATGCGCAGCAGCAGCGAAGGTGGGGAAAATATCCAGCAGGCTGACCGGCGTGTCTATGCGCTCACCAGCCAGCGCGCCATCGGGCGCTTTGACTATCAGCGGTACGTTGACAGCGGGGTTCAGCATAGCGCGCTTGCCGACGCTGCCGTAATCGCCAAGCATTTCGCCATGATCGGAAGTGTAGACGATGAGCGTATTATCAATGTCGTCGCCCAGGGCTGCAAGAATGCGCCCCAAATTGAAATCGATGAAGGAAATGCAGGCGAAGTACATAGCTTTCATCGTGCGGAAGAGCATTTCGTCATAGCCCTTGTCGCGGTATTTGTAACGATTCTGATGATGATTCCAGTAGCTGAGAAGGCGCGCGTAGCCGTCTGGACGATGCGGCGGCAGCATGTCGGCAGCGCGGTAGAGCTTGTTCCAGGGCACTGGCGTTTCGAAAGGCGGATGGGGCTTGATGAAGCTCGCCCAGAGGAAAAACGGCTGCTCGCGATCTCGCGCCGACAAAAAGTCGATGGCGCGGTCCGCCACCCAAGTGGTGTGATGATGGGCGACCGGGAGCTGGGACGGCTGCGGGATATAATACATTTCGCTGCGCAGCCCATGTGGCTCAAGCACATGACCGTAGCCGTTTTCGCTCAAGTAAGTATGGAAATCGTTACGGCCGCCCGGCCGGCGAGCGCCTTCTTCGGAGATATCACGGCTGTCAAAACCCCAGAGCGCATCCATCTGCGGATTGAAGTGCATTTTGGCGATGCCATGCGTTCGATAGCCCTGCGACTGCAAGACTTGCATGATGCTTTGCCTGTCCATGGGAGACTCATTGTTCGAGGTACAGCCGTTCAGATGGGGCGGGATGCCGGTGATCGTGGCGCTGCGGGCGGCGACGCAAACAGGAGACGGCGTGTAGCAGTTGCTGAAGGCGATGCCGTTTTCAACCAGCGAATCCAGTGTCGGTGTACGAATCTGCCGATTGCCCAAAGCGCCGATGGTATCACTGCGCTGCTGGTCGGTCATGATGAAGAGAATGTTAGGTTTTTCCTGCATGAGTCCTCATTCAGCTTCCTTGACTTTCCCCTAGCCGATTGGCTGATGATATTGGCGGCGTGCGACTCGGTGAGTCGCCCCTACAAGGCTTATCTCTCACAGCTAAGACGCAATTTGCATAACTACTTTACCAAAGTGATCGTGCTCTTCCAGGATGCGATGCCCCTCGCGTATCTGGCTCAGCGGGAGGACACGGTCGATGACCGGGCGCAGCAGGCCTTGATTGGCCAGCTCGAGAGCAGTACGCAACTCGTTGTATGTCGCGCCATTGGCGCCAAGGATGCTCAATTGACGGTGGTAGATCTGCGGGATGCGCAGGTCGAACTGTTTGCCGGAATGCGAGCCGCAGACGACCATTCTGCCATTGCGCGCCAGCGTCCGCAGCGAATCCGCCCAGGTGGCGGCGCCGACTAGATCTTGCGCCACATCGACGCCGCGGCCGTTGGTCGCCGCCAAAATCTGCTCCACCCAGTCCGAGTCGTGGTAGTTGAAGACGTGGTCGGCGCCCAGCTCCTTCGCCTTCGCTATCTTCGCTCCGGTCGAGGTACTGGCTATCACAGTCGCGCCGGCATATTTGGCGATCTGTATGCCCAGAGAGGCAACGCCGCCGCCAGCGCCCGGGATGAATACCGTTTCACCGGCTTGCAGCCGCGCGACAGTGATAAGCATGTGCCAGGCTGTGCCAGCGACAACGGGCAGCGCAGCCACTTCGACATGGCTGAGGTTAGCCGGCTTGGGGATGAGATTAAGCGCCGGGGCAAGCATATATTCCGCCAGCCCGCCGTTCATGTGCTCACCGATGATCTGATGCTGCGGGCAAATAGTGGGCTCGCCCGCGCGGCAAAACTCGCATTCGCCGCAGGTTATAAGCGAATACATGGTGACTTCATCACCGGCGGCCCAGCCGGACACCTCGGCGCCAACCGCATCTATGACACCGGAAATATCGACGCCGGTGGTCAATGGCAGGGGGACAGCACCAAACTGAGGACCGCGGCGGATACCAACGTCAAGCCAATTCAGGGCGCAGGCGTGGACTCTGATGCGCACTTCGCCCGCGCCAGGTTGGGGGACCGGCGCCTGCTCCAGTTGGATGACATCGCGCTCGCCGTGTTCATGGAAAACCGCTGCTAACATAGTCGTCATGCGAGTATTCTTTCATCTAGATTCTTACTCAATGATAAGGCTGCCCAAAGCCACGCGATTGTCTAGCCAGGGCGTACCCTCGGCGTCTGTCGCTGGAATCCGCTCTTGGTCACTAGAGCGATACAAGCCGGTGAAGACAGAATATTGCCCTGGCGCGAGATCATCAGGCACTGGCACCGTCCAAATTTCGCTATCCGCCAATCCACTATACCAGAGACGAGTCGGCAGGCGCGCACCGAGCGGGGACTGGTCGTAGCCCCACCATTCGCCGCTATCGGTGTGAACAAAATGCAAAAACTGGCTTAAGTCATCGAGACCTTCGGCATCACTGCGCCAAGTGAACGGAATGCCCAGGGTATCGCCTACTTGGGCGCGTTCCGGAAAATCGGCAGATTCCAACGTAAAGCCGCTGTCGAATATCGCAAGCGGGGCGTTCAAAGGGGCGGGGGAGACGGCTGGCAGAACTAGCTCGCCCAGGACTACTTGAGTGTCATTCAGCAGATGGTGATCGCTAGAGAGGACCATCTGTTGAATAAATCGTCCGTCTTCCTCGCGCCAAAGGGAGAGCGCAAGCCAAAGGGCGCGGTTGGTTGAGGATTCCGACGGGATGCTAAGATCCGCAATTTGCCGATAAAGCGGTCTAAAGTCATGTCTATTCTTCGAAACTTTATCTTTGCGATTCAAATACGCACTGCGGCTGGCGATTGAGGTCCCTGTGATCTGGTCAATTAAATGAATGGTGTAGCCTGTCTCAGATACAGTCACAGCCTGCGGCAGATGCATTACGAGGGAGATCTGCTCCCCGCCCCGACCAACGCCAAAGCCATACAAATGCGATCTAGACTGGAATTGCACCGAAGCCGGCTTTGCCCAACTTACGACTTCCCAGTTGTGGATCGGGTGAGTGAGAAAAAGCATGACACTCGATAGCGACAGCAATATGAAAAAGGCCCCGCGGACTCGGTTTGCAGGCGCCCGTACCGCATCTGAAAACTGACCGAGCACAGCAACCAATGCCAGCCAGATGCCAAGATACTCCATGACTTCTTCATAGTAATACGGTTCCAAACATTCACTGAGCCAAAAAGGACCCAAACTGCCGCATAGCTGTAAAAACCGGGCTTGTTCCAGAATAATGCCGCCAAAGCCAGCCAAAGCCAGACCAGCTAACAGGCAGGCGTACCAGATCCAGCTATGCCTAGGCGAACGTATAGCAACATATCCCGCTAGCGCCGCCAAGGCCATGCCTGTAATTACATAAACTACCTCAAGTATCCGCTGTGCTTCGTGAATTCTGAGCCATTCGTCCAGTGAAAGGAAAAGGAAAAGCACACCAATTACAACTAAGTAGAACCGCTGCGCTGTCTTCCCCGTACGCCACTGCCACGCAGTCAAGAGCGCCACACCAGAGACCAGTGCCAGTTGAATCGACGCGAGCGAGGCTGGGATATTATTTTCCATATTAAGATCCCAGAGCCACCTTTCAAAATCCGAAGACGGCTGGATTTGCAGCGACAATATGGTCACCAGAATCTGCGATACCAGCAATATAGTCGCCAGCCGTTTGCAAGGGGGAGATAGACGAGGAATCAGCCGCCAGTAAGCGAACCCGCAAATCGGAACGTAGAGCAAGACAATGAATATTCGGATCAAGTCCCAAACAGATATGACCATTTTGGCTCTCTTAGTCAGCTCCCACCGCTACGGAGCAGCCGCGTCCCCCGGTATCTCGCAAACAATCATTTACCCTACAATCAAGACACCCACGGCAACGCGATTGTCCAGCCAGGGTGTGCCCTCGGCGTCGCTCGCTGGAACCCGCTCTTGGTCGCTTGCGCGATACAATCCGGTGAAGACTTCATAGCGTCCGGGCGCGAGATCAGCCGGCAGGGGTACCTGCCAAGTCTCGCTGTCCGCGAGTCCACTGTACCAGAGACGGGTCGGAAGACGCGGGCCCAGCGGCGGCTGGTCGAAGACCCACCATTCGCCGCTGTCCACATGGCCAAAATGCAGAAACTGCACGTGATCTTCGTCACTACCTACATCACTGCGCCATGTGAACGGAATACTCAGGATCTCTCCTGCGAAAGCGAGTTCCGGCAAGCTAGCAGATTCAATCGTAAACCCATTGTCGAATATCGCAAATGGGGCGTTTGATGGGGGGGGACGGCCGGCAAAACAAGCTCGTCCAGGACCACTTGAGTGTCATTCAGTAGATGGCGATCGCTTGAAAGGACTTTCTGGCGCATAAATTTGCCGTCATATTCCTTCCAATGCGTCAACACTATCCAAAGTGCCTGGTTGACGTGTACATCCGGTAGGATGTCAATCTCGATCTGCTGCAGGTATAGTGGCGTAAAGTCGCGTTTCCCAAGCGAAACTTTATCCCTGCTATTCAGAATGTCATTTCGACTAGCGATCGAATCGCCAGTCACTTGATCGACAATATGAACCGAATACCCCATTTGCTCGTCAATACTTTGCCGGGTAGTTGAAAAGAGGCGCACGATGGCAGCGGATGTCGTGTTTTCGAAACTGTATCCAAGCAAGCGCAATCCAGACTCGAACTGAACCGATTCTGGTCGTGCCCATGTCGGGATTTCCAAGGTAAATATCGGGTGAACAAGGAACATCACGGAAATCCAGAGCGCCGGCAGGACGTACAGTATGCGCTGGATTTTAGGCTTTTGCGGCGGCACCGCGTCAGAGAATTGGCCGAGCACGGCAAGCAGCACAAGCCAGATACCCAGGAATTCCAGAGGTTCTTCAAAGGGAGTTTCGCTCTTGCATCCGCTGAGTTGAAACATTGCGACGCGGCCACAAATGTCTGTGTACCGGAGCTGATCCAGCACTATGGCGCCAAATGCAGCCATAGCCAGACCGGCCAACAGGCAAAAATGCCATAGCCAGCTTCTTCTTGGCGAGCGAAGAGCCACAATTGCCGTCGCCGCTACCACCACCGCGCCGAGCGTAGTATAGGCTCGCCACCAATCCTGAATCGATTCATGGATAACTGTGAATTCATCCCACGCCATAAACAGAAATACCAGACCGATACCTAACAAATAGAGGCGCTGCCAAACGGGGCGCGTCCGGGCAAGCAAGGCCGTTACCAGCGATATGCCCGCAACCATTGCCAACTGCGTCGAGGCAAGCGTGGCGGGAATATTCCATTCCCCGCCAAGATGCCAGAGCCACTTCTGAAAATCCGATATTGGTCGAAATTCCAGAGAAATCAATATCACCAAAATCTGCGCCGCCAACATTATGGTCGCAAGAAGCGTTGCGACTGCCGACATGCGAGGGATGAACCGCTTGTAAGCGAACAGCGCCACTAGGCTATATAGCAAGATAAGAAAGAGACGAATCAGCGTGTCTGTCGACATAGACAAGACGAAGTTATCCATCAACGCCTCGCTCTGCTAAACAGCAGAAACTTGAAAACTACGGAGATCCCAATCCAGCTTAGTAGCAACACGCCTCACTCCACAATTAGGCTGCCCAAAGCCACGCGATTGTCTAGCCAGGGCATCCCGTTGGGGTCTTTCACAGGAACCCGCTTCAGGTCGCTAAAGCGATATAGCCCGGTAAAGACTTCATAGTGCCCGGGCGCGAGATCAGCCGGCAGCGGAACTTGCCAGGTCTCGCTGTCCGCGAGTCCATTGTACCATAGTCGGGTCGGCAGACGCGGTCCCAGCGGCAGCTGGTCGAAGACCCACCATTCACCGCTTTCGGTGTGAACGAAATGCAGAAACTGGCTGTAATTATCGTGGTCGTCCGCAACGCTGCGCCACGCAACTGCAACGTCCAGCGTTTCGCCTCTTTGGGCTTGGACTGGCAAGTCGACCGATTCGAGCGCAAATCCGTTGCCAAATGCGGCTAATGGGACTGGAGACCAGCCAGAAGTGACCACTGGCAGAACCAACTCACCCAGGACTACCTGTCTGTCGTCAAGTAGTTGGAGATCGCTTTCGAGGACTTTCTGGCGCTTGAACTCGCCGCCGTCCTTCTTGCGCCAAAGCGTGAGAACGATCCAGTACGCGCGGTTTGCGGGCGTCTCCGGCGGGGTCTTGACATCCATCCACTGTCGGTACATCGGCCTATAATCGGCGCCCAGGAGCCAGATGCCGTGCTGGCGATCGGCCCATTCGTCACGGCTGGCGACTGACTCGCCGCTTACTTGATCCACGAGATGTATCGAATAGCCCGGCCCCATATAGTCCGCTTGTCTGGCGGATACGTAAAGGCGAACCACGGTCCCGCGCGTGTCCTGATCGATATGGAATCCGCGCAGCGCGATGTCGGACTTGAACTCCACCGATGCGGATTGTGCCAAAAGGGGAACTTCAAGTCGCGGGGCAAGCGAGTTCAAGATAAGCACAAGAATCCCGACTAGGTTCTGTTGACATTCTATCGTAACCATATCAGCGTACCGACAAGGTGCAGAAATCCGAGATAAGATGTATCGAGTTTCTCAAATCGGGAAAAGACGCGGCGGAAATGTTTGATCTTATTGATGAAACATTCCACCAGATGCCGCTCGCGATAGAGCCATCTATCATATTCTCGCTGCTCTTTGGCGCTCGGATGCGGGGGAATTACCGCTTCTATGCCTCTTTCAAGCAAGCTGTCCACAAAATCTTGGGACGCATAGCCTCGATCCGCGATAACCCGCTGAAAGGCAAAGCCTTCCACCAACTCCTCAGCCTGATTGATGTCGTGAGCCTGCCCAGGACTCAAACGGAAACGCAAGGGATTGCCCAAACCATCAACCGTGATATGAATCTTGCTACTAAAACCCCCGCGACTGCGACCCACGGCTTGCTTTTCACTTTTTTTCGGCGCCAGCGGCACAGGGATGTGCCCGAACAATCGTACTGTCGATTATCCCGTTTTCCATATCCGCGTCATCGGCAAGAGCTTCCATCATCCGTTGCCAAACATCATTTTCGCACCAGCGAGCAAAGCGTTTGTAAACTGAATTCCATTTGCCGTATTCGCTTGGAAGCAAACGCCACTGTGCGCCGCTGCGACTTACCCATATCACTGCTTCAACAAATTGGCGGCATTTCGCCTCATTGCCCAGATAAACCTTTGGCTCTTGCGACAGAAAATCCCGAAGCTTCGCCCACTGTTCGTCAGTTAGTCTTATGGTATCCATAAGACTATTTTACCCATTTATGAAAATGCTAATGTCAAAATATCAACAGAACCTAGGGGCAGCGCATATAGTATCTGGCGGGCGCGCGGCGATGGCGTCGGCGCGACGACGGAGTAATGCCCTAGCAGGGCTACCAAGGTCAGCCAGATGCCCAGAAATTCAAAGGACTCTTCCAAAAAGAAAAACTCGATACAGCCGTCAAAGCGCAAGAATAGCAAGCTGCCGCAAGGTATAGGCAAGGCGTTGATGACTATCGCGCCCGCCACACTGACGGCGAGCCCAACTAGCAAAAGAAAATGCCACATCCATGAGTTACGCGTCGAGCGAAGAGCAATTAGCGCGGTAGCGGCCACCAAGGCGCCGCCGAGCACTATGTAACGAATCTCCCAGTCCGGAACAACTTCATGCAATGCGAGATACTCGTCTACCGCCAGAAAAAGAAACACCAGGCCGGTTCCCACCAGATAGAGACGCAACCAGAGCGGACGCCGACGGACTAGCCAAGATGTCAGGAGCGCGACACCGCCGACCGTCGCCAGTTGCAAATAAGCGAATGCCGCCGGGATGTTCCATTCCTCGTGGAAATCCCACAGCCATCGATCAAAGTCGGATGAGGCCTGAATTGCCAGCGACGCGAATATAATGAGAACCTGCGCGGCGAGCATGGCGACCGCCACGCGTTTGGCGCTGGCCGCAAGACGAGGTATCAGCTTCCAGTAGCTAAATAAAGCGACCAGCAGGTAAAGCAGGAGAACGCCGATGCGAATCAACGCGCCGACAGTAGTGACCAGTACTCCGTCGTCCATTAGCTCCGTTTCCCGCGCGCTAGCCGCAGCAAGTCATCGCTTTCCATGTCATGCTGGTACGCCACTGAAAATCATCGCTTTTCGACTGAATTGTCCTGCGTGAATCGGTCTTAATATGAATCCGTCGGGAAGGTCACGATAGCTCTCTTATCGGCGGAGACGGCCAATTTGTCCAGGACAATCTTTTTATCTTTCAGAAGCTGGTGATCGCTAACGACTGATACCTGTTGGCCTTCTGGCTCGCGCCGAAGCGTCAGCACGATCCAACGCGCGGCGTTCATCGGCGTCTCCCGCGGAATCGTCAATTCCAGCGGCTGCCGGTAAAGATGATTGTAGTCGGGCGCTAACAGAATGCAAACGGGCTTATCCGCGCGTTCTTCCATACCGGCGACGAAATCGCTTGTGACCTGATCGACAAGACGAACGGAATAGCCGAGCCCGAAGTTTTCTTGAGCCGTCGAGGACACATATTGCGCCGACGAGAACATACAGTGAAGAAGACGGAGATGCGGATATGTGTTACGCTCAGCGCGGCTAATTGACTGCTCTCAATCGGCTTTCGTCTCCACTCCGCGGATGCCTTCGTATGAACCGCTTATGGCTCGTAAGCACGGCAAACGCCAATGCCGAGAGATCGTCAGCATATTTCACTCCAGGATCAAGGCGCCCAACAGCACACGCCCATCAACCCAGGACGTCCCTGCCGCGTTTTGCGCCGCAACCCGCTCCAGATCGCTAATGCGATACAGCCCGGTGAATACTGTGTATGGCCCGGACGCCAGATCAGCCGGCAGCGGAACTTGCCAGGTTTCACTATCGGCAAGGCCGCTGTACCACAGGCGCGTTGGCAAGCGCGAACCCAGCGGCGGCTGGTCGAAGACCCACCACTCTCCGCTGTCTTCATGGCCAAGATGCAGAAATTGCGCGTGATCCTCTTGACCATTTTCATCACTGCGCCAGGCGAAGGGGATGCTCAGCGTCTCGCCGGCCTGGGCACTTTCCGGCAGGGAGACTGCTTCCAGTATGAAGCCCGTGTCAAATTCAGCCAGCGGGTCCGTCGACGCGGCAGCCGGCACTGCCGGAAGGACTAGCTCGTCCAGGACTACTTGCGTGTCATTAAGCAGCTGATGATTGCTTGCGAGGGCTTTCTGGCGCACAAAGTCATTATCCTGCTCGCGCCAATGCGTCAGCACTATCCAAAGCGCGCGGTTTACCGGAGCCTGTTTCGGGATCTCAACTTCCATCCATTGTCTGTACCTCAAGAGAGGGTGGAAACCGAATCGCCAATCACGCCTAGGTTCTGTTGATATTTTGACATTAGCATTTTCATAAATGGGTAAAATAGTCTTATGGATACCATAAGACTAACTGACGAACAGTGGGCGAAGCTTCGGGATTTTCTGTCGCAAGAGCCAAAGGTTTATCTGGGCAATGAGGCGAAATGCCGCCAATTTGTTGAAGCAGTGATATGGGTAAGTCGCAGCGGCGCACAGTGCCGTTTGCTTCCAAGCGAATACGGCAAATGGAATTCAGTTTACAAACGCTTTGCTCGCTGGTGCGAAAATGATGTTTGGCAACGGATGATGGAAGCTCTTGCCGATGACGCGGATATGGAAAACGGGATAATCGACAGTACGATTGTTCGGGCACATCCCTGTGCCGCTGGCGCCGAAAAAAAGTGAAAAGCAAGCCGTGGGTCGCAGTCGCGGGGGTTTTAGTAGCAAGATTCATATCACGGTTGATGGTTTGGGCAATCCCTTGCGTTTCCGCTTGAGTCCTGGGCAGGCTCACGACATCAATCAGGCTGAGGAGTTGGTGGAAGGCTTTGCCTTTCAGCGGGTTATCGCGGATCGAGGCTATGCGTCCCAAGATTTTGTGGACAGCTTGCTTGAAAGAGGCATAGAAGCGGTAATTCCCCCGCATCCGAGCGCCAAAGAGCAGCGAGAATATGATAGATGGCTCTATCGCGAGCGGCATCTGGTGGAATGTTTCATCAATAAGATCAAACATTTCCGCCGCGTCTTTTCCCGATTTGAGAAACTCGATACATCTTATCTCGGATTTCTGCACCTTGTCGGTACGCTGATATGGTTACGATAGAATGTCAACAGAACCTAGTCTGAAGTGTCTCAATCCTTATGAGTTTGACATCTGAACATCTTGAATCGATAGTCAGACAACGGCCAGAAAAAGTCAGGGTTCCGCGTGAGCGATCTGCGCAAAGATGGGGCCGTCGAGTTTGGTGGATCCTGGTCTTTGCAGCATTGATTGCTTTCGTCCTCGTCACGCTCGTACCGCTATTGTGGATGATTTCCACGGCCCTTAAGCCCAACGAGCTTGTACTGAAAACGCCCCCAGTGCCGATCCCTCCCAATCCCACGCTGCAGAACTTTGCCGGCTTTTTCAGACAACGCGATGTGGAAAGATGGATACTCAACTCAGTAGTGGTAACAAGTTTTGTCACCATCAGACATCTGGTGATCGACACGATGGCGGGTTACGCGCTCGCCAACATTTCGGGACCACTACAATCCCTCCCCCTCTCCATCGCGATGGAGAGGGGGCTTCTCCTTCTTCCAACTCGGATTCGACAGTCAGTTCAGCGCCGAGGATAGGCTGAATGCCCAGCGCCCTCGCCGCCTTCTGGAAACCACCGCGCCGTAGACATTGTTGTGGCCGGTCAGCGCCAAGCCGGGCAATCCCAGGTGCGCCGCTTCCGCCACCAGGCTCTCCGGCGGCGATGTCCCGCGCAGCAGGCTATCGGCGGAGTGGGCGCGTAGTTCGATGTAGGCGGGTGCTGTCATGGTTATGCTTTTTCACCACAGAGGGCACAGAGATGTTTCTTGCTAGATGACCGGCGACGGGAAACTTTTTTCGGCCATCCGGCCATCTGGCAATTCGGTTTTTATGATAGACAATGGTAGGCGGAAACGGCGCTGCTCAAGCAGGATTAAGACATTTCGGGCGACCCTATGGGGCGCCCCTACATATTTCCTGTGATGGCGCATGTCGCCGCAATGCTTTGTGTCCTTATGTGTCTTTGTGGTGAAAACTCTGTGCCTCTGTGTCTCTTGGTTAATTTGTCAATCATAAACCCGCTGCAGCGCCCAGCTATCGGTCAGCAAATCGTGATAAATCACCAGCGCCATCCCCCCCCCGCCAGCACCTTATAATAATCACGGTAGATCCGCTCCCGCCACCAACATACATTCAACTGCCAGGACAAGGCGATGTGCTCAATCGTGTGCCAGGCGCCTCGCCAGCGGATCGCCACCGGCGAGTCAGCTTCCGTCCGCACACCCAGCGCTTCCGTCTGCGACGGGTCAGTGTCAAAGCGACCCCACAGCCGGCTCACGCGCTGATCGCCTCGCTTTCATATTGCAGCGCCGGCGGGAAATGGCGCGGCACATCGGTCAAGCTCAGTTGATAAACTGTCTCATGAAAACGCCGCCCCCAGGCCTTCAGCGCACCCCGCAGTGACCGCTGCTCGCGCGAGACCTCATAGAGCGATAATTGCTTGGGCTGCAGCGCCGCCAATTCGCCCAGCTGCAATCTCAATTCGCTGATGCCGACTGTGACCATCAGCATCTGCAGCAGGGGCGGCAACTGCTTCTCAAACTGCGCGAGGCGGCGCAGTGGCTTGCTCGGCTGCAAGTGCAGCTCATGCTTGCCACGGTTTTCATCCTCCAGCAGAACGACCAAGCGCCCTGCCTCCCGCTGCCCCAATTGATCGAGCAGCGCCGGCAACAGGCGCAGGCAAGCCGCCAGCAGAGTCTCCCGATCGGCGATCGGCTCATAAAAGACAGCGAGCCCGCCAGCAGCGGCGGCGGCTGAATCGCTTGCAGCGGACGTGCATCCAGCCCCAGCGCCAGGTCATAACACCAGCTGCCCTCCCGCTCCTATTGCTCGAAGACGGCCGCCCGCGAAAGCGCGGCGAAATCGCCAATGCATCTTATGCCCATCATCGGCAAGCGGCGCTGAATATCGGCATTCAAGGGCAGTAGCGCGGCAGGATACGGCGCCAAAAAGGCCGCTTCTTCACCCGGCGCTACCCGACAATGTTCCGACCCGTTCATCCCGGCCACTTGCGCCACGAACTTGCCGGGTCCCGTGCCCATCGTGACCTTGCCGCCCAGCAGACATTCAATCCGCCTGCGCAAAATCTCAAGCTCTTGCGGATGATCGGTCTGCACGAACCACTAAGCTTTGCCGGGCTGATAACAGGGCTCCACCTTGTCGATATGCCCGACCAGATCAGCGGTCACTTCAGCGAAAAGGCGGCGATAGACTTCGTCGCGCGCTTGTGTAACCGCCGGATTCGGGCAGAGCAACTCAGCTTGTTTGCGACTGTCGCCCGGGCGCACACCGGCATCACGCGCCCGCGCATCGGTCACCAGCACCTTCAGGTGGTGCTCCCCGCAAAGCAGGACCAGCAGACGCTCGGCCAGCCCCGGCTGATGCAGACGCTCGATGGTCGCCGCCAAATCCCAAATCACCAGGGCGCTGAACATGCTTCCTCCCGCGCGATGGCAAAGGTGACCCGGACTTGTCGAAAGGGCAAAAAAGGGTGAGCGGTCAAGCGCAATTCGCTGTTGAAGCCGATGATATCGCCGCGCTCCATCCGCCAGTCCGCCCGCCGGCAGGCCAGCGCCACTTGCATCCCCGGCAGCGGCTGCGGCGCTAACGCAAGCAGGGTCAAGGGGGCATCGCGCAAGACTGACTTGACCTGCGTCAGTGGCAAAGCCCTCGGTTGATCAACGACAACCAGACAAGGCAACTGCTGCTGCGCCAGCGCGCGAAGCAAAAAGAGCGCATGCTTCAGCGAGGTTCCGTTCAACAACAGCAAGCGCTCAATCTCAACACCGGCCGCCGCGGCGTTGGGTGGGTCGAAAAGTCGCCCCATATCCAGGTAGTCCACCGTCAGGCCCTGCGCCTGCGCGCTCGCCACTGCTTGATAAAGCAAGCTGGTCGCGCCTGATGTCGGCTGTCCGCTGAGGCAATGCGTCCCGCCACGTAGCAAGCCGCCATCCAACAGCTCATCCACCGCCGCCAGGCCCGTGCTCAAGGACTCGCGCAAAGGCGCCAACTCCGCCGCCGCCGGCCGCAACGTCTGATAACCGAAGCGCTGCTGAATATCCGCCACCAGCAATACAACTGACAAAGCCCGCCTCCATGTCCACACGTTCATACCTGTAGCAGCAGTTTAGAACATTAGTGCTAAGCTGCCAAGGCTTTGTGGAATAGTCATGTTGAATTGTCGGAGCGAGTTCGGTAGATGGAGACGGGCGAACTGATAGGTCGCCCCTACAAGAATCTGCACCGACCAACTACCTCAGACCCTTCCCCCGTCCCACGCGCCCGCTTATCATTGACCCTTAACAATCGCAGACGAAAAGACCAACAATGCTGTCAATGGAAAGCAACATCCGTCCGCCCTTCACCAACGCTGACGCCAGCGCCATCCTGCAAAAGCACTACGGCATCGCGCCAAGCGCCATCAAAGCGCTGCCTTCCGAACTTGACCGCAACTATCACATCCAAACCGCCGACGGCGAGCAAGTCGTGCTCAAGATCGCCCACAGCAGCGTCTCCGATAGCGTCCTCGACTTGCAAAACAAAACCCTGAAACACCTGCGCGCCACCATGCCCATCTTCCCGCAACTCATACCAGCACGAACCGGCGCCGACACAATTACCGTCAGCGCGGCCAACGGCGACAGCTACCGTACCCGCTTGCTGCGCTATATTGAGGGCGTCCCCCTTAGCGATTTTCGCCCGCACTCGGACGCATTGCTCGAAGACATCGGCCGGCAGCTGGGCCAGTTCAGCGCCACCATGCAGAGCTTCCGCCACACCGAGAAGCGCCTGACCTATCGCTGGAATATCTGCAATCTGAGCAAAGTGGCGCAATACGCCGCCGACCAGCCGCCAAAAAAGATGTCTCTGCTCAGTCACTTCCTGCGCCTATATCACGAGCAGGTCCAACCCGCCCTGCCGACGCTGCGCCACAGCCATACCTACAACGATCCCAACGACAGCAATATCTTGATTCGCGCCGCCGCTGACGAAACACCGCGCATCGCCGGCATGATTGACTTCGGTGATATGGTCTACAGCCCAACCGTAGCGGACCTGGCCATTGCCCTCGCCTACGTCATGATGGGCAAGGACCGCCCCTTGGAAAAAGTCGCCTATGTCATCCGCGCCTATCATGACGCCTTCCCGCTGGCCGAAGACGAAATCCGCCTGCTCTACCCGCTGATCGCCGCCCGCCTCTGCCTCAGCGTCTGCATCTCCTGGCATCAGCAGAAACAAGAGCCGGACAACCGCCATCTCAGCATCAGCGAAAGCGGCGCCTGGGACTTGCTAGCCAAACTGCGCGAGATTAATTCACGTTACGCCCACTACAGTTTCCGCGATGCCTGTGGCATGCCAGCCTGCCCGCAGACTGCCGAAATCGTAAACTGGCTGAATGGGCAAACTTTCGCGCCCATCCTCGACATTCCCTTGACGAGCGACAACAGCAAGTTGCTCGACTTAGGCATGAGCAGCCGCCTATTGGCACAGGTCAGCGACTTGGCGGATCCAAGCGCCTATGCGAAACCGATTCGCGACTTTCTCGGCGCTGGCAAGATCGGCATCGGCCGCTACAACGAAACGCGCCCGATTTACCTGGCTGATATGTTCGCCAACGACCATCACGAGCGGCGCACCGTCCACCTGGGCGTCGACCTCTTCGCCCCGCCGGAAACGCCGATCTTCACGCCCTTGGCCGGCGAAATCCACAGCCTGGCTGAGCTCACCGGCGAGCAAGACTACGGTCCCACGCTGATTATCAAACATCAGCCGACCAGTGATATCTGCTTCTATACGCTCTACGGACACCTCACGCCGGAAACGCTTGGGCGCTTCGCCGTCGGGCAGCCTGTCGCCGCGGGCGCTCTCATCGCGCATATCGGCGACTTCCCGCGCAACGGCAATTGGACGCCGCATCTGCATTTCCAGATCATCAGCGACATGCTCGACTTCGGCGACACTTTTCCCGGCGTCGGCTCGCCAAATGCCCGCCAGCTGTGGACATCGCTCTCGCCCAACCCCAATCACATCTTGCGCCTGCCCTTCTCCCTCGAGCCGCCCCCAAAACCAACGCAGACCGAGCTAAAATCAAGGCGGCGGGCGGCGCTCAACCACGCGCTCAGCCTGTCCTATAAGCGGCCGCTGAAGATCGTCAGGGGTTATCTGCATCATCTCTATGACGAAGACGGGCTGCCCTACCTCGACTGTGTCAACAATGTGCCGCACGTTGGGCACAGTCATAGGCGCATCGTACGCGCCGCCCGGGAGCAAATGGCGCTGCTCAATACCAATACGCGCTATCTGCACGATACCATCATCCAATATGCCGAAGCGCTGACCGCGACATTGCCCGATCCGCTTTCGGTCTGCTTCTTCGTCAATAGCGGCAGCGAGGCGAACGAACTGGCGCTCCGCCTGGCGCAGGCCTACACAGGCGGCACAGACCTCATCGCCATCGACCACGCCTATCATGGCCATACATCGGCCCTGATAGATATCAGCCCCTACAAATTCAATGGACCCGGTGGCAATGGCAAACCCGCTCACGTCCAAGTCGCAGAAATGCCTGATGGCTTCCGTGGCGGTTGCCGCAGCTTTGACGCAGTCGCCGGTGAATTCTACGCCCAATCAGTCGCCAAGAAGATCGCCGCGATTCAAGCGGGCGGAGCGCAGCTTTCCGCCTTCTTCGCCGAGGGCATCATGGGCTGCGGCGGGCAGATGCCCCTCCCCGACGACTATCTCAGGCGCGCCTACGCCTTGGCGCGGGAAGCGGGCGGCGTCTGCATCGCCGACGAAGTGCAGACCGGCTTCGGTCGCGTCGGCAGTCACTACTGGTCATTCGAGTTGAGCGCCGTCGTGCCCGATATCGTCACCATGGGCAAGCCAATGGGCAACGGGCATCCGCTCGGCGCTGTCGTCACCACGCCGGAAATCGCCGCCGCCTTCAACACCGGTATGGAATACTTCAATACCTTCGGTGGCAATCCCGTCTCCTGCGCCGTCGGCCTGGAAGTGCTGCAAGTCATCGCTGACGAATACCTGCAGCAAAATGCGCTGGAAACCGGCAGCTACTGGATGGATTGCCTGCGGACGCTAAGCAAAGACTACCCAATCATCGGGCAGGTGCGCGGCGCCGGTCTTTTCCTCGGCGTTGACTTGATTCGCGACGCATCCACGCTCGAGCCAGCCGATTGGGAAGCGACATACATCGTCGAGCGCATGAAGGCGCGCGGTATCCTGCTCAGCACTGAAGGACCGCATCACAATGTGCTCAAGCTCAAGCCGCCGATGATCTTTCGCCGCGAGCATGTCGACCTTTTTGTGGATGTCTTGAAGGAAGTGTTGGGCGATACGGTTCTGCACATGTCCTAGCCTGTGAGCACCCGATGGCTTGTTGCTAAAGCCCTGCGCCTCTGATATGATTTCTGCACAAGACAAAGGTGTAATTGGCATGATTGAACTCAAATACTTGCCATCGTCAGAGGTGACGAAAATGCAGTTAGATGTAGTCGTTCCGGCGTTGACGCAACTCACAGAAAATCACATTGACCCGGACGGACTGATTCAACTTGTGGATAAGAACTCTGAAGAAATCCTTGAGATTCCGGCGGCAACGATAGAATTTATGAAGGAGATTCTCCAGCGCGTATTGGCTGGGGAGTCGACAACCGTAATACCTGGAGATACCGAACTAACGGAATCGGACGCGGCTGACATCCTGAATGTTTCGCGCGCCTACTTGCTGAAATTGCTTGAAGACGATGAGATTCCCCACGGGAATACGCGGTCCCTCTGTCGCGTGCGAATGGACGATCTGATGGCTTACAAGACGGAGAGCGACAGACGGGCTGACGAAGCGCTTGACGAATTGGTCGCAATCTCGCAGGAATTGGGACTTTACGATCTCTAAGTTATGAGTCAGCTCACTGCGCTGCTTGATGCAAACGTACTTTTTTCGGCGCAGTCAAGAGACATTCTTCTTCAACTCGCTCGCGATACGTTCTTTGAAGTCAGATGGTCGCTGGCAATTCAGAACGAATTGCGGGCGGCATTGCGTAGCAATGTGCCAAATCTAAGCGACGCGCAGCTTGACTACTTGCTTTCCACTATGAACAGTTCTTTTCCCAATGCCTTGGTGACCGGATTCGCGGAGCTTGTCGACCGCTTGAACCTTCCTGATTCAGATGATCGTCACGTGCTGGCGGCGGCAATCGTCGGTCGTTGCGATTTAGTCATAACTCAAAATATCCGGCATTTTCCCGATGAGTATGTCCAATCATTTGGTGTTCTCGTATCAACCCCGGATGACTTTCTTGTAGCACTGCTGCTTTCGAGTCCCGCCAAATTCTGCTCGTCTGTGAGTAGCGTTTTGTCGCGACTCAAAAATCCGATGTATACATATGAAGAGTATACATCTAGATTGGAGCAAATTGGTCTGATTCAGACGAGCACGATCTTGCGGCGACTTCATCATCTCGTCAAGTAAGCCTTCGCCTAGAGAAAAAGGGCTCTCCTTGATCTTTTACATAATTGAGTTTTCGCCTATAGTCGGTGTTTAATGACTAGACTGCACACTTGAGGCGACCGTGATTATGACAGATTCTAACCTCCCACCCGGCGTCGACATCCGCGGCGAAATCCACCCCGACTTCGAATCTATCCTCACAGCCGACGCCCTTGCCTTCCTTGCCGACCTCGCCCGCCGCTTCACCGCCCGCCGTGACGAATTGCTCCTGGCGCGCGCAGCCCGTCAAGCCGCCATCGACAGTGGCACGATGCCCGACTTCCTGCCGGAAACCGCCGCCATCCGCGACGACCCCGCTTGGCGCGTGGCCCCCGTCCCAGCCGACCTGCAAGACCGCCGCGTCGAAATCACCGGCCCCACCGACCGCAAAATGGTCATCAACGCCCTCAACTGCGGCGCCAAAGTCTTCATGGCGGACTGCGAAGACGCCAATTCGCCCACCTGGGAAAACATGGTCCGCGGGCAAATCAACCTGCGCGATGCCATCGACCGCTCTATCACCTTCACCAATCCCGATGGCCGCTTCTACCAACTCAACGAAAATACCGCCACGCTGATGGTGCGTCCGCGCGGCTGGCATCTGGACGAAAGCAATTTTCTCGTCGACGGCAATGCCATGCCCGGAGGACTCTTCGACTTTGGGCTCTATTTCTTCCACAACGCCCAGGCCGCTCTTGAACACGGCACTGGTCCCTATTTTTATCTGCCCAAGCTGGAAACCCACTTGGAAGCGCGCCTCTGGAATGATGTTTTTGTCCATGCCCAAGACGCGCTCGGCATCCCCCAAGGCACGATAAAAGCCACCGTGCTCATTGAGACGATCCTGGCCGTCTTCGAAGCCGAAGAGATCCTCTACGAATTGCGCCAGCATTCAGCCGGGCTGAATTGCGGCCGCTGGGATTACATCTTCAGCTACATCAAGAAGTTCCGCAACCACGCCGATTACCTGCTGCCTGATCGCGCGGAAGTCACAATGACTGTGCCTTTCATGCGCAATTACACGCTGCATGTCATCAAAGTCTGTCACCGCCGCGGCGCCCACGCTATGGGCGGCATGGCGGCGCAAATCCCCATCCGCAACGACCCCGAGCGCAATCAAGCGGCCCTGGACAAGGTCCGCGCAGACAAATTGCGCGAGGCAAAAGAAGGCCACGATGGCACCTGGGTCGCGCATCCGGGACTGGTGCAGATCGCAACTGAAGTCTTTGATGAATACATGCCGGCAGCCAATCAAGTCGAGAAGCAGCGCCTTGATGTGAACGTCTGCGCCGCCGATCTGCTCACAGCCAGCGAAGGAGATATCAGCGAAGACGGTGTCCGTCTCAATCTGAAAGTCGGCATCCAATACCTGGAAGCCTGGCTCGGTGGCAACGGCTGCGTCCCGCTTTATCACCTGATGGAAGACGCCGCCACCGCCGAAATCAGCCGCGCCCAGGTCTGGCAGTGGCTGCATCACAACGCCAGCCTCGCAGACGGTCGTCCGCTGACCCTCGCCCTTTACAGCAAGCTGCTGGAAGAAGAAATGGACGCCATCCGCGGCGAAGTCGGCGCTGAGCGCTTCGCAAGCGGTCACTTCCAATTGGCGATGCGACTCTTTGATGAGATGATCCGCGCCGATGACTTCAGCGAGTTTCTTACCTTGCCCGCCTATCAGTATTTGTAGGGGCGATCCTGTGGACCGCCCGCAGATAGAGCCTTCGACTTCGCCACATACCAAAAGGCAGCCAAGGACACGACCACCATCGCTATTACCACCAGCATGCCGCTGTCATAGCTGCCGCTCTGGTCGCGCAGCCGCCCCACAATCCAGGGTCCCAGCGCCGCGCCCAATCCAAACATGCCGCCCATCAGCCCGTTGATGAAGCCTAAACCCTGTCCATGAAAAACATCGCTGGCCAGAGCCGTCGTCTGACTGCTGCGTGTGCCTTCGCCCAGAGCAAAAAACACAGCATAGGGCAGCAGGACAACAGCGCTTCCGACAGCAGGCAGAATGAAAAGCATGAATACCGCGCCCAGCAGCCCACAGGCGCCAATCGTGAAGGCGGCAGCGCGCCCAAATCGGTCGGACACCCAGCCAAATGCGATGAAGAATACGCTCGTCAGCAAGCCGGCCAAGCCGACCACATTAGCCGCGGCCGCCCGCTCAATACCGGCTGACTCCATATACGCGATCTGATGCACGGTTAGACTCCGCACGGGCCCCATGGCCGTAAGCCCCACAAGCACCAGCGCCCAGAATTTCGGCTGCCGCAGAAATTGCCGCCATGCCACCTTTATCGCCAGCGGACATCCGTGCAGCCTCGGCATCGCCGGCGGCTTTCGCAAACCAAGGACCATCAAGGGCAAGACTACGAATACACAAATCAGCGACAAAACTAAATAGGCGCCGCGCCAGTCGAAGTGCGTGATCAACAGATTCGCCAAGGGCACAAAGACCAACGACCCCATGCCTGTGCCCGCAAAGGCAATTCCAATCGCGCGCCCACGCTGCGCCGGCTTCGTCCAGCCCGCCACCACCGAAGCCATCGGTCCCAAGCCCGTGATGCCCACCCCGCAGCCGTCAATGATTCCATACGACAGCAGCAAGTCAGTCAACGAATAGGCTCGGCTGCTCAGCGCTAGACCGGCTGCCATCAAACTGACACCCAATGCAAATACCGGTCGCGGACCGTATCGGTCGATCGCGACACCAGCCAGCGGCGCGGTCACGGCGACGCAGAGCATGCTCAGGCTGAAGATTGCGGCCGATGCCTCGCTGCTCCAGCCTTCCACCAAGACGAACTCGGCGAAGAAGACCGAGAATGAGAAACGAATGCCGAAGATGATGAAGATCGATAACGAGCAGACGATCACAATGCGCGGGGCATCGTGGAAATGGTCTTCGGCAGGCTGGGTCATCAATCAGGCGGCGAGTTCTTCGCGTACGGTCTCCCGGTCTGACCAGAGGACGGGGCGCACACCGTAATTCTGGAATGCCGTGATGACATTTCCGGACACAACTTGCTGCGTATCGTTTAACAGTGCGAAAGCGCGCGAATCGACTGGTCTCGCCTGCTGCGTATCTTGCCAGAGCCAGCCTACACGTTGAAAAGCGTTGCGGTCGGGATTGTTAATGGTCATCAAGACGCGTTCGGGCTGCTTGTTGGACTTGGGTATTACAAAGTCGCAATGATGATCGTAGCCGCTCTTACCAGTCAGTTTTATGCGTGGGGAATAGCGGATCTCTGCGGCATCAAGCCAAGCAACGACATCTTCATAGAAGAAGCTGGCGACAGTGGATGACGCCAAATAAAACAAGTCGTTGACCGCCAGCATCGCATGCAGCAAGTTGTGTTTCTTCTGAGCGAAATCATCGGGAGTCGCGGTTACCTGCAGTTCATCATTTGCATTACGGACACCGAAACCGTTCAATGTCATTTGCAGGAGAGCCTGGCGCTTTGGAGAATCAAGGTTACAGCCGCACATTTCCAAGTCTGCGATTGTGTAGCCGTCGTCTGACAACAGGTACCCGCCAGTTGTCGCTTCCGCGTAGATCTGCATATGGTCGTTGTGTCTATCAAGAAACGGCGTCGTGATTTCTACGAAATCGTCAATTGCTTTGAGATCTGTGTTATCTCGAAGCCATGTATAATAAGAATCCGTAAAGTGTCGGATTTTATCAATCATGTAAAGAGGTCTCGCCTAATGATCGGTGGTTTGGAAATGTTGCAATAGCGCATGAAGTCCTGCAGTGTCGTCCAGACATCGTTTAGATTCGAGAATATATCAAGAGGAGCTGGCTCCGCCCAACTGGCGCCGAATCCCTCGCGATACACATGCAAATGTGGTGTGGGCACTACCTGGCCGTTGGGGTTAGTATGTTTTCGACCATTTACATCGAGCCGACGTAGCGAAACAGTCTGTCGTACGCGGTTCTGCAAGCTCACTTTGAATACATTCCGTTTGCCACGATACAAGTCAAGATAGAACTTTTCGCGTCCATCTACTGACGCGAGTTCAATGAATAGCTTCTGACCAGGTACGGAAAAGCGATACTCTCGCTCGTCTGCTTGATGCTTCTCCATGTTGAAGAGCGCATCAGCCATTATCTGTGAGAGGTTATTGTCAGCCACTTACCGGGACCCCAAACGCATACTCATGAGTAAGGACATTCCGTTCATGAAAGATACACCGTCGACCTTAAGAGTAACATATTGTGTCGATAACAGTTTTACGCTGCCCATCATTTACGCTGATATCGCGTCTGTGCCCCCTGTGGTTAGACCTCAAATCGCGCCAGCTTCGCACTCAACACCGGCATCGTCGAACTCGCCAGCGGCATAACACCAATCCGCGCCGACGGCGGCAACCACTCCAACGCAGAATCAATCGCCCGCTGCAAATCCAGCTGAGGCTCCAGCAGCAACACCCGCACAAAGTCATCGTCCAGCTCAGACACTAGCGTCGTATGAATCCGCGAAGCGTCTCGTGAAACCTGAAAAGCCTTGTGCCGCCCTACTTTGAAGCCGTCTTTGGCAAATCGCTCGAAGACATCGTCATGGCTGCCAATCTGCGCATCCCGCATCCAATCTTCGTAGTCGCGATTGCCGCTGCCTTCGGGACAGGCCGCGCAGAGGATCAGCCGACCACCGTCTCGCGTGACCAAGGCGGCATGCGCCATGCCCTTCTGCGCCTGATAAATGTTGATATCTTTGGGATGCCCACCGGGCGACGCAATCATCAGGTCAAATGGCGCCGACACAGGTACCTCATACAGCGCTCGCACCTCGGGAATGCCCGCCCTAAGCACCGCAATAGCATCGCCCGCGAAAGCCTGAATGATCTGCTTGTCACCATTCAAGACCGCGTTGACGGCGAAATCGATGCCAATCATCTGGCCGATTTCTTCCACATCCTGCCGCGCCGGATTCCACTCATACTCGCCCAGTCGAGCGCCCTCTTCCCGCATCATGGCGTGGTTGTGGTTGATAGTTTGCACACCAGCCAAACCAATCGCGGCGCCCTTGACCCCGCCGGAGAAGCCCTGAAACTGATGTGGCTCGATATTGCCGATGACGATGCGATAATCGGCCGCCATGTAATCGCTGTTGACGAAAACAGGCGTCCCGCTTGATGTCTCGCCGAGCCGGGTCAGCCTCTTCTCGTCGGCGGCATCATGGCAGACGATGCGATAGGCCTTGATGATATCGGGCGGCAAAATGGCGCTGAACTCGTCCGGAGTCATGCCCGGATGGGTGCCGGTGGCGATGATAAAGACGACGTCTTCATCGCGTACGCCAGCGTGACGCATGCCATTCAGCACCGGCGGCAGCAGATGTTCGTGCGGGACTGGTCGGGTCTTGTCGTTGATGGCGATGGCGACTCGCTGACCCGCGCGCGGCGGCTTGACTTCCCCCAGCGGATTGTAGACCGCAGCACGAACCAGATCGGTCGGGTCTTGCGAGGCTGGCTGCGCCTTGGGTAGCACAAACTCCACCAAGTACTTAGAAGGCAATTCCGCTGAGAGATGACCGGCGCCATAGGGGACTGTTATTTGCATGTATTCAGAGCCTTTCACCGGCGGTCAAGCAAGAGGAGTCATCCACCGCAATGCGTTCGCAGATTGTTCGCCGCTTGATATTGCAAGCGGGCGAGCCACCGGTTCGCCCCTACAAACCTTGTCCTTCGTGGTTAATATCTCGGCGCCCTCGGTGCACTCGGCGCTTAAGAGCTGTTTCGCTAAATGCTCGGCCCCACCCGATGTATAGCAAAACTGTTGTTATCGCGCAGCGCCTCGGACTTGGTCAGATAGCCGTTGCAGACGCGCTCAACTTCACCGTAGACGATTTGCCCGGCTTCCCCCAGCGTGATCTCATCGTAGAAGACGCCGCTCACATCAACATCAACCGTGTCGCGCATCAGCTCGTATGACTGCCGATTGCCCGTCACCTTGATGGTCGGCATGATGGGATGGTTTGAGGTGTGGCCGCCGCCCGTGCAGAATGTCAAGACCTGGCAGCCGGCCGCCGCCATACTGCTGATGCTCTCCGCGCCCATGCCCGGTCCATACATGACATAATTGCCCGGCTCGCTTATGCTCGGCGCTTCGGCGATCTCCAAATACTCGATGATGGGGCTGTCGCCGATTTTCTTCACGGCGCCCATCGACTTTTCTTCGATGGTGGTCAAACCACCGGCCATATTGTCACCGGTCGGCTGAGAGCCGCGGATATCCTCGCCGCTGGCCAGCGCCCGCGCTTCCATATGCTGCACACCCGCCACGATAGCTTCCGCGACCGCCGGATTGGCCGCCTTGTCCGTCAGCCAATTCTCGCAGCCCATCCACTCGGTGCATTCCGCCATCAACATGCGCCCGCCTTGCGCGATCAAGATTTCGCCAGCCAAGCCATTGGCCGGATTGCTCGCCAAGCCCGAAGTTGTATCCGAGGTGCCGCACTCCGTGCCGAAGAGGATCTTGCTCATCGGCGCCGCCTCGCGCTGATAGAGGCTGATCTGGCGCGCAAAGTCCTGCGCATAGCGGGTCGCCTTCTCGACAGCGCTGATGAATCCGCCATCGCCGCGGATATTCACCGTGGCGATCGGCTTGCCCGTCGGCGCGATGTCATCAGCCAGGTCCTCGGCCGTCATGCCCTCTTCTCGGAAATGATCGATAATGACGACCGCGCCGACATTCGGGTTCATCGCCGTGCCCGCCAGGAAGCGCCGCGTCACACGCAAGTCAGGCGCCACTTGGCAGCGCCCGTTGGCATGCACGATCGGCACAGCGCCGTGAATCGTATCAGCGACGCGTTCACAGACGCCATTAGCGTAAACCGTGCCCGATAGTATCAGCACGTGATTGCGAATCCCGACATCGCCATTCGGCCGGTAATACCCCATAAACTCTGTCATTTGCCCTTGCTCTCCTCTAGTCTCTATTCGGACGCCAATGCGCCGCGCTCAGACAGGTCGCCGCGCCCGCGATTGCTCTCGACATTCTGCGTATGGACGTGGTCGCCGGCTTTGATAGCGCAACTCGCCGAGCCGATGCTCAAGCCGTACTTCAGCACCGTGTCACCGGCGGCAATATCCATCAAAGCGATCTTGTGTCCATAGGCGATGTCGGCCTGCGCCACCACCTCCAGGTCGCTGCGTTCGCCGTTGCAGCTGACGTGATCGCCCGCTTGTATCGGCTCGAGCACAGCCGTGCCTACATTGTCTGTGGCGTAGACGACAAATACTTTTTTCATGGTGTTGCCTTTCTGGGAGGTTAGAGGGGATAACTTAGCACTAAGAAGTCGCCGTTGAAGGGGTGGGTGATGATGCACTCCTCGCCTTGCGATAATTCTAATTTCGATAGCGCCTGCCACAAATATATTTTACGCTTCTCGATTTTATCTATTGGATGATAAGGAATAACGAAGTTCAAAGTATTATCTCGTATTTCTGGATATATCTTAGAATTGAATAGGTTGCCTTCCTTCTTCGCTTCCGTCATGATACGAAATCGCATCTTCACCGTCGCGTTCTTGACGTCGCGCACTCTGCTAAAGCTATCTTGCGTCGAAAAGATACGAAGCATGAGGTCATGTAACTCTGTACTAATAGCGTAATCTTCTTCTGCCAATCGCTCGTCAAGGACTTGACCGAAGGCTTGTTGGATTAATTGCTCTACAGTCACAGTTTCAAAGAAACTGCCATGCACGAGGCAGATCTTAGTCTTGCCTTTGCTCTTGCCTCGAAGCAAGTAATAGACTTCCCGCTCTGGCAAAGAATAAATGTCATCGTCGGCCGCCTCCATCTGCTCCCGAATGACGCTGCGCTTTCCGCTCGTTAGCTCTGCAATCAACTTGTTGCCAGTCGGAATAGTCGAATTGAATGATGGCACGGAATACGACTTGCTATCTTTTACTTCGAGCAACTCGCCCCCAGAAGGATTGCCATCCGGGTTTACACGAATAGCGAAATCGGGGAATCTGCCTTTGCCCTTGTATGACAGTAATTCAACGTCGAAGGGAAAGTCTTCCAGCTTGGGAACCCATTCCAGTCGATTTCGATTACGGTACAGATGGGCGAAAAAGTGGTAGATTGAGTACACTCTGTTTTCCAAGTTCAACTTCACCGCCCCAAATCTCGTCCAGATTCTCCGTAAACCGATAATCGTCGCGAAAGCGCTGAATATCATCAGCCGAGCGTATCTCGCCCAGCCGCTCGCGGATGCACTCCGCGTTGTCGGGGTCGATTTCTACGCCAAGCCCGCGCCGACTCAACTGCTGCGCCACCACCAGCGTCGTGCCTGTGCCTGCGAAGGGATCAAAGACCGTGTCGCCAACCTGCGTTGAACTTAACAGAATCCGCAGCAGAAGGGGAATCGGCGCTTGCTGCTTGTGAAAGCGCAAACCATCCGCGTCTCGCAAAGCCTCGTCACCAGCAAAATAGCCCGCTGTTAATTCGCGTATGTCATCCCATATATCAGTCACAAACATGCCGTTAGCGCGTTTGTGTTTGTAGTTGGCTGGCAAGGGTGGGTCAATGCGCAAACGATGAAACACCCGCGCGCGGCGGCCTTTAGTGGCGTAGGCGACGATTTGATATTGCTTGCCAAAGCGCCGACTCATTGGCACGGCCGAGGTGAGTTTCTTCCAGATGATGAGGTTTTGCAGTGACCAGCCAGCCGCGCGCAGGCAAGACAGCACATGCTCGCTGTTCTTTTCCCGCTGCATGAAATAAATCGCGCCGCCGTCTGATGTTTGCTCATATATGGCGCGGCACACCTGCTGCATCCAATTCCAATACTCGTCCTCCGGCATATCGTCATCGTGCGAGGCATAGTCCTTCGCCTGATTAAAGGGCGGGTCGAGGAAGGTTAAGTCAAGTTCAACTTCGGCAAACGCTTCGGAAGCCCAAAAGTCATTTACATCACTTTGAAAAACGCGGCTATTCTCAATCATCATTTATCAAGTTTCGACCACCCGAATCCTTCCCAGCAAATCATGGGCGATAGTGCGCCTTCTGTCAATATCAATGACTCTAGCGCAGCTTCTAATCTTCGTCGAAATGGACGCGACAGTTTCTTCTCAAATTGCCACTTGCAATCACACGGCCGCGTGGTAGGCCAGAGGAATCGCTTCTGACGAGTTTGAAAACGCATTTCTGCGGGAGGGTAATATGACCCAATCAGGACTGAGAAAATTGCAATGGAACAAGAAGGGCGTAGAGCGCATGGAATACTTCATGGCTGAAAAAATTGCGTACTATGTTCTCGAAGAAGTGCTGCAAGACTGGGGCGATCAGACAGACTTCCTAATCGACGAACTGCGTTGCGTACAAGGCGAGCGCACCGACGGTAAAGAATCACCAGACTTCCTGGGTATGTCAATCTCTGTCGCTGGAAATGTCATGGGCAACATGATGGCGCAAGAACTGATGAAGCTCCTGCTGCCGCCCGATGCCATCGCTGACCTTGTTGAAGACGCTATCGAGCGAGCCATTAAAGACGAGGAATACGACCGAGAGTACAAAGATCCGGATGAGTACGAAATATCATAGGAGCTGCCTCTGAAGATCCTCACCCAAACCCCGCTAAATACCCCGCATTCGCCGCCAACAAATCATCAAGCATCGCCCGCCCGCTGTCAATATCCGTCACTATCGGATCAAGCCGCAGCGCCAATCCCACACCTCCGACCACCGCGCGCTGAATACTGTTGGACAGCGCGCCCTTGTCGCGAAATCCGCTTGACTTGACACCTGGAGACTATGGCATAAAATGAGGCAAAGCGCAGTCTGCGAATAGCGCTTAGATTTATGCTCAAGGGAGACATAACAATGAGAAAGCGCAAAGACAGACTCCGCGGAGGTCTTGCGTTCGCGCCGTTCATAGCAGGTTGGGCGGGCGCCTATGTTCTCGCTATGTTCGGGTCGATGATGCTTCTTGGAATTCTGCATAGAGCGGCAGAATTGCGGACATTGCTTACAGACATGAACTCGCTGATTTTCATGGGCGTACTCGCGTCGCTACAATTCCTTTGGCTGCGGCGCAGTCTGGGCATCAACCTGCGCGCCTGGATTCCGCTCGCCGTCCTGGGCGTCATTGCGGGCGAGTTCGCTTGCCAGCTTCTCGAAGCCTACGTCGCACACCCCTTTCCACCAAAGATATATTCGGGGTCTTCTATGATGCGGATGCCGGAGCCTGAACACATCATGCAGTTGAAGTACGCTCTCTATATCATGGTCAGAAGTTTCTTGATCTGGTCAACGCCGCTGATCTTCCAGTGGGCGCAACTGCGAAAACGCTTCCAGCTGCACGGGCTATGGCTGCTGGCGGCGCTAGTCCATGCCCCGCTGACCTTCGTCGTCTTTGAGAATGGCGGCGTCTTCACCCACACTCTGAAGCTGCTGGACAAGTTTACGGAAATGTCGCTGATGCGCGACTTGCAGCCACTGGGAAGCATCTTGTATGTCATTGATTGGGCAACCCCCGCAGCGGTCATGGGAGTGGTTTTTTACTGGATCGTCATGCAAGACAGGCGGAACAAGGCAGCGCATTTCTTCGCTACGTATTGATGCACAATTCAACGCCGTCGCCATACCGGTAGCGATGAAATTCTGCAAAAAGCCGAACACATACGAAATCGCCAATTCCGTCCGCGCATCACAGGCGCAAAACGGATAAACCCAAAATCCGCGCCAGCGACTCAAGCACACCTTGATGATCGCCATAGGTGATCGACACATGATGCTCCAGCCCCTCGCGCATGATCGTATCCATCACGGCCGCCGCACCCGAATCAAAGAGTATTCTACCGCTCGTGCCACTGAATGCGGGCGGCGCCTTAACCATCTCCCCGCCGCCAATCACCAGCCGAAACTCGCCGGTCGCCTCGCTCAAACGCGCCACCGTCACCCGGCCAGGCTTCAGCGGAAACTGCATCAGCAGCGGTTTCTCACGATTTGAATGGATAGTCGCCTGCGGCTGCACAGCCGGATCCGCCATCGATAGCGGCGCCAAACCACAGTGCCAGAGCGTGGCCTCATCTTCTTCGACATCAAAAGCGACCAGGTCACTGCCGAAAGACGCTTCGCCACTGATCCACTGAAAGATCAACTGCGTAATCGTGCCATTGACATCGGCTTCACAGCTGCTCGGTGTATACTCATCGCTCAATAGCGACAGTGCGCCACAAGCCGAACAACCCAAGTCGGTGAAGAATTCGGGCCAGCAGCGCACGGCCATCCCGCTAAGCCGCTCGTCCCGCGCCAGGTCAGCGAGAGCCAGGTAGACGCCCAGCGTGCCATTCGTGGCCGCCTTCTCCATCGCGTCGAAACCGGCCAGCGTCTCGCGCAATTCCTCCGCCACCGCAGCGACTTTGGCCTTATCCGCTTGACGGACCCGCGCGAAAAACTCATCCAGCTCATACTGCGCCACTTCGATGCCCAATTGCGATTTCAGCGCCTCATGATCCACCAGGCAAGTATCGAAACCGGCCGGGTTCTCCCCCAGCCGTCCGATGCGCGTCCCACGCAGCCGCCGCCTGATACCAGCTGCCACAGCGAACTCGCGCAGCTTCTTATGAGCCGCGGGGTCAGCCGGCTCGGCGTAAATATAATCGTAACGAATCCCCGCGCGCCGCAAACCGTGACCCGCTAGATTGATGCCACAAAACGAATTGATCCGCAGCCGCCCGCCGACCTGCGCCTCGGGCAGCGCCCACATCAATAACGGCGCGTCAATCGCTTGTGCCAGCTGCAAGACCATTGTGCTATCGGCGAATGACGCCTGCAGCATCAAGACCATGTCAATATCAGCCGCCGCCAACTCCGCGATCCGCCTGTCGATGGCAGCGCCGTCCATGACCAGATCCTGCGATCCGAACACTTGATAGCCGGCTTCTGAGACAGCGGCGTAAACCAGCGCCGTCAGCTCCCGCGCCAATTCCAAATCAAATGTCGGCCGCGCAATCGGCGCAAATCCAATGCGAATGTCAGATGCTTCCATGTCTCTCCTCGACCGTTCGCTTGTCACACCTGCGCCTGCTGCGGGCGACCGAATCGCTCGCCCCTACAATATCTTTGTGCCCTTTGCGCCTTCGTGTCTTTGCGGTTATAAACCTCTGTGCCTCTGTGGCGAAAAATCACCCCAAATTCAACACCATCAGCCGCAAGTCAGTCATATCTTCTATCGCGTACTTGACTCCCTCGCGACCATAACCCGATGCCTTGATGCCGCCGTAGGGCATGTGATCCACGCGGAATGTCGACACGCCGTTCACCTGCACGCCGCCCACTTCTATCCGCTCCCAGGCATCCATAATCAGCTTGACGTCATTCGTGAAGACTCCCGCCTGCAAGCCGTAGGGACTGTCGTTGATGGTCGCCACCGCTTCATCCCAAGTCTCGTAGGCGCTCAGCGTCACCACCGGCGCGAAGACCTCCTCGCAATTTACCCGCATATCCGGCGCCGTCTCCGTCATCACCGTCGGCGGGAACATCGTGCCTTCGCGCACCCCGCCAAAGAGCAGAGAAGCGCCCGCCCGCTGCGCTTCGTTTACCCAGGCTTCCGCCCGTTCGGCATCCCGCTCGCTGATCATGGGACCAACATCCACCTCGGGATCGCGCGGATCGCCCACTTTGAGCATCTTCACCTGGTCTACAAACAGATCAGCAAAATCTTCAAAGACATCGCGCTGAATCAGCAAGCGCTGCACCGAGATGCAATTCTGCCCGGCGTTGGCAAATCCACCCGCCGCCGCCTGCGCCGCCGCATCAGCCAAATCCGCGTCTTTATGCACAATCACACCGGCGTTGCCGCCCAATTCCAGCGTTACTTTCTTCTGTCCGGCTTTGCTCTTCAGCATCCAGCCCACCGCCGCGCTGCCAGTGAAGCTGATCATCGCCACCCGCGGGTCAAGCGCCATCGCCTCGGTGTCGCGGCCCCAGGCGTTTAACATGCTGAAGGCCTGCGGTGGATAACCCGCCTCCAACACGATCTCGGCCAGAATCACTGATGACAGCGGTGTCTTCTCGGCCGGCTTGATGATGATGCTGTTGCCCGCCGCTATCGCCGGACCAATCTTGTGGCAGGCCAGGTTGACCGGATAATTAAACGGCGTAATGCCCAACACCGTGCCGATCGGTACGCGCCGCGTGAAGCCCTGCCGGTCGACGCCCGCCGCCGTCCAATCGATGCTGAAGACCTCTCCGCCGATCCGCCGCGCCTCTTCCGCCGATACCTTCAGCGTCTCTAACGCGCGCGTCGTCTCGCCCACGGCCGTCTTGTGATTCTTGCCGCCTTCAAGGATCATCGCCTCAACGACTTCATCGAAGCGCTCATGCAGCAGACGCCGCACATTCTCCAATATCTCCGACCGTCGGTAGCTCGGCAGCTTGCGCGTCTGCTCAAAGCCCACGACCGCAGCCGCCATCGCATCGTCCATATCGGCCGCGCTCGCCATTGATACCGCGCCGACCACGCTGCCATCATAAGGAAAGCGCACTTCCAGCACATCATCACTGCCGCGCCACTCGCCGCCGATCAGGTTCTTTTGCGTCATCAGTTTTCCTTTCCAGCAGAGGGCTTCTCCCACCCCGACAAGCCGTTGCAGTTTACCAGTCCATAGCCTAGAAATTAACCCTAGGTCAACCTGTCCGAATCGATTGTGGCACATCGGTATAGTCAAACAGCGTTTTCGCAAGACAAAGCGAGCTCATTATAGTTGTGATTAGGCAATATATACAAATATCACGCTAGATTACTTTACATTATGCACAAAATTGAATAGAGTGATTGTAAGTGGCGAAAGCATAATAGAAAGGAGAACAACAGCTAAACTAAGGTGGCTCTCTTCATCGTCGCTGTTTCGCCGCATCCGCCTTGAAGTAGGTCTCCGTAGCATGGTTTGAAGTGTTTGCGAGTCTAGCAATGGGTTACCACAGGTAACATTTCGGAGCAGTTCAGCGCAAGCAGAAATTAGAGTCATTTTTAGGAGGCGAACGATGTTTTGTAAACAATCCCGAAATCTTATGTTCACTAAATTTCTCGTCGCAATCATCATTAAGCTCACCGTGATAGCTCTGCCAGTGTCCGCACAAAATCAAAGCCAGCCAACCTCGTATGACCCGGCAATTCACATCTGGACAGAAGGTATGACACCGCAAGGCAACATGCACACTCATGTAGTTTGGGGTACGTTGGCTATTGAAGAAGGCAGCGTGGTCAGTATACCAATCTTCGGCGACACCACCAATATCCAGTTCCAGCAAACAGAAACTGGCAGTATCACGCTTTCACAAGACTGGCGAAACACCAAACGGAGCCCCAATGGTGTTAGGGCTTCAAGCTGCGGTGAAGATTACTACGTCGACTACTATTCAGTACCTCGCAGCAAAGTATTTTCGAATGCCCTGAGGATCAATACGCACAATCCTATTGATTGGCATTTGATAAAATACCGTCAACAAGGTAGGTTGCACGGGAGGTACTACTGTTATGGCGACGTCTGTACGATCAGCGTCTGCCTTTCCGACAGTGCGAATGAGCCTTGGGCTCTAAAGCTGTGCTGGAACTGATTATGACAGCCGCGCAGAATCGCAGGGGGCGATCTTTCAGGATCGTTCCCTGCCACCGCTCAAGAAAGAACGAATCAAACGAAACAAGTTGGGGTAGAAACAATGAAACTGAATCAAAAGCGTATGCAGGATTCTCGCCAAAATCTCGGGCGTTTCATCGTTGGGTGGGCACTTATCTGGCTGACTGCGCTGTTCTTGCCTAGCAGTGTCACCCGCGTTTTGACGGGAAACTATGACTTTCTTAGTCAAGCGCATTGGGTCGCATTCTACACTGTGCTTTCCACCCTACAATTCTTTTGGGTTCGGCGACGTTTGCGGGTTGATCTGCGCCACTGGATTCTGCTCGCTGTTTTTGGCGCGATCGCTGGTACAGTCGCCTGGCATTTTTTTGAGGCGATTGTACAACGTCCTTTTCCGCCCAAGCTTTGGTCAAATTCGCCTAACAGAATGCCCGAACCAGAGCATGTCATGCAATTAAAATATGCGCTGTATGTCACCGTCACAAACTTTTTTCTCTGGTCTACTCCCTTGATTATCCAGTGGCTGGCGCTGCGGAAACGATTTGCAGGTCACGGCCTTTGGCTTATAGCGGCTGTAGTCCACGCCCCGCTGACCTTTTTCATAACTGAACATGGCGGCATTTTGATACATGTGTTGAAACTATTCGACAAGTTCACGGAAATCTCGCTCATCCGCGACGCGCAGCCGCTGGGAAACATCCTATTCGTACTCGACTGGGCAACTCCCACGGCGGTAATGGGCTTGGCGCTCTATGCGCTGCTCGCTATGAGTGTCAAAACAGGGGATTTGCGAAGCCCAGTTAAGAGCGAAGATGCTCGGTTGACAGCCGCACACAGCTAATTATTTCCTCTCGGTTGTGACATACTTCTGCGAGAAACCAAAAACAAGGATGAACTAAAATCAATGCTAAAGTAGAGGCCGCGCGCATCAGCGACAGGCCGGCAAATACTCCCCATGCGCCTCGATCAGCTCATCCACCAGCGACCATATCTCGTCCAGCGTTAACTCGGCTGCCGTATGCGGATCCAGCATCGCCGCATGATAAATATGTTCGCGCTTGCCCGTCAGCGCCGCTTCCACCGTCAACGACTGCACATTGACATTCGTCTGCATCAGCGCGGCAAGCTGCGGCGGAATCTCCCCCACCCGCGTCGGCTGAATCCCGTTGGCATCAACCAAACATGGTACCTCCACGCAGCAGCCGGCAGGCAAGTTGTCGATGATCCGATCGTTGGGCACATTGCCATAAATCGTACGCGCCTCGCCCGTCTCCATGCTTTGGATGATCAGCGAACCATACTCGACGCTGCGCTCCACCTTGTTCAAATCGCGGATGCTGCGCACCGTCCATTCCTTGCGCATTGGATAGATACCCTCCAGCGCCTCAAGGATCTCCGCCTCTTCGGGAATGCGCCCTTCCGCTTCCGCCTTTTCCAGCAGTTGCCAACTCACTATGCCAGCCTTGCAGCGCTCGATATATTCGTCCAGCGGAATATTGAACTCTTCGATCAGTTCCGGCGCGCTCTCCTTTATGAAATACGGCACATACTCGCTGAAATGCTCGCTCGATTCCGTCACGAAATAACCCAAGCGCCTGAACATCTCATAGCGCACCCGATTCCACTGCGGCGCGCGCCCTTCGTCGTAGACCCGGCGGATCAGCGGATACAGGTCTTCGCCGCTGCCGCGCCGCTCGAACTTGAGATAGAAGGCCATATGGTTGATGCCCGCCACCAGATAGTTGACATCCTCAAACGGTACGCCGATATCTCGCGCCAGCTCATGCGCCGTGCCCGGTACGCTGTGACACAAGCCGACCGTGCGAATGTCACTCGCACGGCTGAGCGCCCACTGATTCATGCACATCGGATTGGCGTAATTGATCAGCAGGGCTTCGGGGCAAAGCGCTTCCATGTCCTTGGCAATGTCGACCAGCACAGGTATCGTGCGCAAGCCGCGCATAATGCCGCCGATGCCCAGTGTATCGCCGATCGTCTGCCGCAAGCCATATTTCTTGGGAATCTCGAAGTCAATCACCGTCGCCGGCTCATAACCGCCCACTTGAATCATGCAAATGACATAATCCGCGTCTTTCAGCGCCGCCTGACGATCGGTGGTAGTCTCCACAGTCGGATTGTTGCCCAGCGTATTGATGATATGCCGCGCCACCTGTTCCGATTGCTTGAGGCGCTTGGCGTCAATATCCATCAAACAGATGGTGGCATCCGCCAATTCGGGGTAACTCCAAATATCGCCCATCAGGTTCTTGGCGAATACCGTGCTGCCTGCGCCGATGAAGCTTACCTTGGTCATGTAAGTGTCCTTTCCGGATTCGTCACAGTTATATCGGCGAGCCCAGCCGAATACAAGCGCCGCTTGCCCTTCCCTCTCGCCCCGACCTTTTCGCGACGCGTAGGGGCGCCCTATCAGGTCGTCCGAAATCTGTTCCCTAAGCGTTCTCCAATATTCACATTACTTTCTTGGAACCACGTCTGTTTCCTTTGTAGTGAATCATTCTTCTTGATACGAATATATAGTCGCCACTTCGTCCCCAAGACCTGCTTAGCTCAATTCTATGATCATCCCGCAAAACATAGGCATGCCAACGCCCTCCCAATCTGCAACATGCGCATCTCTAACGAAAAATCGCAGAATACGCCCAAATATGGCCGTGTATACATACTGTATCGATATAGATCCGTTCTTTACTGTCACTTTCTTGTCAATCTTCCAACCGCTAGCCGTCTTTTCACATCCCCGTCCCACCCTTTCCTGTACTTTTCCCGTCCCCCAATTCAATACACTGCGTACAATGCCTTTCCGCCGGCGCAAGGTTATACTCGTAGATATGAACTCCAATATGCTGACCAGCGCCGAAATCACCGTCATCGGCATTACTGTCGTCTTGCTCGCGCTGATCGCCTTTACGCGGCTGCGCATCGATCTCATCGCCTTGCTCGTCCTGCTCATGGTCGCGCTGGCTCAGCTAGTGCCCCCCGCCGACGCCCTTTCCGGCTTCAGCAGCTCGGTGGTCATCACCATTATCGGCTTACTCGTGATCACGCGTGGTTTAGAGCAGACGGGCGTCATGCAGTTGGTGGCGCGGCAGCTGCAAGCCTATGGGCGCGGCTCCGAGGCAAAGCTGATAGCCCTGGTTATGTTGACAGGGGCGGCTGTTTCCTTGCTTATGAACAATGTGGCGGCGGGAGCGGTCCTGCTGCCGGCGGTCCTGCAAGTATCGCGCGAAAGCGGTGTCGCCGCCTCCAAGCTGATGATCCCACTCGCATTCGGCGTAACTGTTGGCGGAATGGCGACGTATTTCACAACTGCCAATATATTGATGAGCGAGCTGCTGATTGCGCAAAACATCGCTGGCTTGGGCATGTTGGATTTCATGCCGGTGGGCGGCATGATCGTAGCGGCGGGTTTGCTCTTCATGCTGTTGTTCGGCCGACGCTTACTGCCCGATCGCGCTTCGCTGACGCAATCCTTCCATCAAGTCGACCTCCACGATACCTACGAATTGGCGGATCGGATGTGGCTGGTGCGCGTCATGCCCGGTTCCCGCCTCGCTCACCAAACCGTGCAGGAAAGCGACATCAATGCCGAGCTTGGTCTGACGGTGGCGGCTGTCTGGCGCGGACGAGAGACTATCACCATTCCCAAATCGACTCTAGTAATTTACCCTGCCGATGAGCTGCTGATTGTCGGGCGCGAAGAGCGACTCCAGCAGTTGTTGGCATGGGGCATCGAACTAATTGAGGGTGGCGCGCGCGCGGTAGCGGGCGAGTTGCCGATAGAACCCATTGAGATCATGATTGCGCCCCGTTCCAATGCCATTGGCAAGACGCTCTCCCAATTGAAGCTCAACCGCGACGCGGGCTTGTTGGCGATGGCGCTTTGGCGCGACGGACAGAGCTTCCACACCGATGTTCGCAAGATGCCACTTCAAGTCGGCGATGCGATTTTGGTCGTCGGCCAATCCTCAGACATTCAAAATCTGTCGCACAACAGCAATTTCATCTTGCCGGCCGGCGAATACTCGGCGCAAGCCTTTGAAAGCCGCAAAGCGCCCTACGCCGTAGGCATCACCGCCATCGTATTAGCGTTCGCCTTCTTGAATATCGTGCCCTTGCCCATTGCCATGCTGGCGGGGGCGGCAGCCATGGTTCTCACGCGCTGTCTGCGGATGGAGCAGTTCTACACGGCGGTAGACTGGCGGACGATCTTTCTGGTAGCTGGCATGCTGCCACTCAGTCTCGCCATCACCGAGACCGGCTTGGCTGACCGCGTCGGCAAGTTCTTGGAATTGAGTCTTATCAACGCCAGCCCACTGCTGCTGTTTGCGGTCATCGCCCTGCTAACGATGCTGGTAGTACAAGTCATCGGCGGGCAAGTAACACCGCTGCTGGTCGGTCCAATCGCCATCAAAGCCGCGCTGCAATTGGGCATCGACCCACGCGCGATGGCAGTGGCGGTCGCCATGGCTTGCTCGCTGGCGTTCATCACACCGATTTCCCATCCGGTGAATATTCTGATGATGGGACCCGGCGGCTATAAATTCAGCGACTTCTCGAAGGTGGGCGTGGGCATGACCGTCGTAACGCTGCTGACGATGCTGCTGGGCCTGGCGCTGGTCTGGGGAGTCTAGGCGGAAACGGGGGGCAAGTTCTCGAGCGAGGTCAACCAAGCATTGAAGAGCGGGCATTCGCGGCGCATTTTGTCTAAGCCTATTGCCTTAGTCGCTGTCTCGCCCATTAAAGGTTTTTCGTATTCAGGATACAAGGTTAGTATTCGCTTGGAGGGAGCCGTGACGGGACTGTTATCAATATGTTCGGGGGTCTCAAACTTCTGCCGTATCTCTGCAAAATCGTGTCGCAAATCCGGCCGCCCTATCGCGTCTGCAAAGGTAGCAGGATCGCTAAACATGAGTGCCTCAAACTCGTGCATCTGTATGTAGGGCAAGAATCGACTCAGAGGATCTTGATCTATGGTTCCACCCAATGCAGCGACTAAGCCTTCAACGACTGCGTTAGCTTTTGAACTGAGATTAGGCATAGTCGATGCCGCTTCTACCCCCGGAAACTCGGAATCAAGTCCGTAGTAATCTACAAGCATTGTGCAATAGGACTGCCGATTATTGTACAGCTGGCGTCTAACATTACTTTGCAGCCGTTCGAAGGTGACATTTCCGCCCTTTGAGCGCTGACTCCCGATTGTTACTGGATGCAGGAATACCTCCCGACCGCCCAAACTTGGCGCAAGAACGTTTTTGATGAAGCGAACCTCGGTAGGACCCTCGCATATGATGTACACATCGGTCACTACGGTATGCCTCCGCCCAATACATTCTTGTACCAAAGTTCTCCGACTGAATACTCCTTTCGCCACTCCTCGAATTTCTCTTCCTGAAGGCGTTTGAAGACCGATACACCATTCTGAAGTTCGACCACTATCAAGTCATCGACATTGAATTCATCAAGCAGCAGTGAGGATTGCGTCGCCACGATGACTTGCATTCGCTGCGACGCTGAGCGCAAGAGCGCTCCAAGCAGGTGAATGGCATAAGGATGCAAGCCAAGTTCGGGTTCGTCAAATATTATAGTTCTGGGCGGATCCGGTTGCTTCAGCGCAGTGACCAGACAAATAAAGCGAAGCGATCCGTCCGACATTTGATCTGCCAAGAAAGGCTCGTAGTCGTATCTGTTTCGCCACCTTAGCAATATACTATGCGCATGTGCATCGTTCGCTTCGGGCTTCAATACAAAGTCGCGTAAAAAGGGCAAGGCTTGTTGAACGATGTCGATAATCTCTTGATATATGTGGGGATATTCGTGCTGGATTCTATAGAGATAAGCGGCCAAATTGGCGGCATCGACGTGAAGAGTCTGATTGTCGCGCAAATCGTGCTTCTTTTTCACGCGGGCTGTATGGCCAGTGTCATGAAAATGGTAAACCTGCCAACTTGATATCGACCGGTAGCAGTAATCAGCTTGCCGGGGCTTCTCCCAGCTTGGCCGCGTCTGAGACTTCAATTTAGCTTCAGCGTGACCGCGTCCCAAAGAATATGGCTTACTATACCTGCCGGGCATCGCCAACTGTTCGCTCGCGAAGATGAATCGGTCGCCGGCAGCGGGGACCAGAGAGAACTGATAAGCGTTTTGGCCAAATTGTATGTATGAGTCGAGTTGCGGTGTTGTCTTTGATCCATATGTCAAAACTCGATCTGCACCATCTTGCTGTCCGGTCCATATCTGCAAGTCCTCCACGACCAAGCGGCGCAGCATCTCAAAGTATGAGATCAGATTGCTCTTGCCCGCACCATTCGGACCAATGAGCACATTGAGCTTGCCCATTTCCAATTCCACATCTTGCAAGGACTTGAAGCCCTTGATGGTCAGTTTGTCTATCGGTCGCTTCTCATCCACGGCACTTAGCCTGACACTTGAACCCGCACGATTAGAAATCCAATCTTACCATAATCACTCCCTAGCGACGCACCAGCGTTGAATCGTCGCCATCCCAGCCGCGATAGAATTCGCGCAGGTATTCGGCTAGATCCGGCGACGCCCCGGCGACCGCAAACTTCAGCCACGCGTAGATCTCACGCTCGACATTGTCGATGTCAATCCTGATATGCGCGCCATCTCGCAGGAGCCAGTCACCGGCGACCATGACATGCCGCACATGCTCCCGGTTCATGCGGCGCAGCAGGAAAGCCGGCAACTGCTCAGACGGCGGCAAGTCGACCGGAGCCCACTTGCCGCGAACGTCCTCCAAATCCAGCAAGATCAGATCAGCCGGCGCGCCCACATCCAACCGCCCCAAAGCGGCTTCCGCGCCAAAGCTGATATCGGCGGAAACGCGCGTGCCCATGCGCCAGACGGTTGCCGCGCTTAGGTCTTTCGCCGCCATGCCGCTACGATTCGCCAGCGACCAGGCCAGGCGCATTTCGCGGGCGATGTCCTGGTCGTCATCCAGCGACTGCCCGTCCAGGCCGATGCCAACGGGGACACTGGCCGCGCGCATCTCGGCCACCGGCGCCAGGCCGCTGCGCAGACGCAGGTTGCTGCTGATGTTGTGCGCCACGCCGACGCCGCGCTCGGCAAGCAAGTCGAAATCTTCGGGCTCGACCCAAACCATGTGCGCCAGCGTCAGCCAATCGCCCAGCGCGCCAATCTCATCGAGATGCCTAACGAAGCTCTTGCGCCAGGTCTTGTGGGCGAGATGCGTTGATAACGTGTCTCGAGCAGGTGCATCTGCACGCGCGTATTTCGCCGCCGCGCCCAGTCGCGAGCGCGCAAGATCAGCTTGTCACTGCACCACTGACCGCCGGCCGGGCTAACCTGGATGTGCACACGATTGTCAGCAGGGTCGTGGAATCGGTCGTAGAGATCGTCGAGCATTTCGAAGTAGGCGTCTGCGCCAAAGTCTATAGAGTCGGCGGCACTGAATTTGGCGCGCAGGTCGGACGGCAGAAGCAATGTGCCGTTCCTGGGTGAAGAAACGCTGATAAGCCGTTACTCGAAAGATTTTCGAGGCTGGCTGGTTGAACAATTCGGCGATCAAATGCGGCGACAATCAACAAAATTGCTTGATATCATGCTCTTCGGCGCTATCGTCATAATTGCGCTTGGCGCGCTCTACTGGTTTTTCGCTCTGAGAACGGCCTGGCGATACGGGAAACAGGCAAGAACCCGCAGATGGTCCGCGCGACAGGCTTGAACCACAATTTGATGAGTGATTGGCTTGATGGTGGCCAACGGACTGGCGGGCATCTCCGGCGCGTTGGTGACGCAGCAATTCGGATTTGCCGATGTTAGTTTGGGATTCGGTCTCATCATTCGTGGCTTGTCGGCGGTGATCATCGGCCAGGTCTTGCTGCGTCCGCGGACAGTGGGCCTGTTTCTCGTTGCGGCGGCGGCGGGCATGGTGATCTTCGATATTTCCCGCGCCTGGATATTTATCGCGCTCGATCTGCCTACGACAGACATTCAATTCGTCAGCGCGCTGGTGGTATTGGCGGCGCTGGGCACTCCAAGGTTATTTGACCGTTGGAAGGCTTACCGACAAAGACATAAAAGACTTCGTGGCTAGCTAAGACCATGCTTTCACTCGATCATGTATCGGTAACATTCAACGAAGGTACGCCGAATGAAGTTCGCGCGCTGCAGGACCTGTCGCTCTTCGTGGATGATGGTGAATTCGTCACGGTTATCGGTTCTAACGGGGCGGGGAAAAGCACACTATTCAACGTCGTTTCGGGGGCGGTACAGCCTCGTAACGGTCGCATAGAGCTGGATGAACAGGACATGACGTATTGGCCCGAATACCGCCGCTCCCATGATATCGGCCGCGTATTTCAGGACCCTCGACTAGGTTCTGTTGATATTTTGACATTAGCATTTTCATAAATGGGTAAAATAGTCTTATGGATACCATAAGACTAACTGACGAACAGTGGGCGAAGCTTCGGGATTTTCTGTCGCAAGAGCCAAAGGTTTATCTGGGCAATGAGGCGAAATGCCGCCAATTTGTTGAAGCAGTGATATGGGTAAGTCGCAGCGGCGCACAGTGCCGTTTGCTTCCAAGCGAATACGGCAAATGGAATTCAGTTTACAAACGCTTTGCTCGCTGGTGCGAAAATGATGTTTGGCAACGGATGATGGAAGCTCTTGCCGATGACGCGGATATGGAAAACGGGATAATCGACAGTACGATTGTTCGGGCACATCCCTGTGCCGCTGGCGCCGAAAAAAAGTGAAAAGCAAGCCGTGGGTCGCAGTCGCGGGGGTTTTAGTAGCAAGATTCATATCACGGTTGATGGTTTGGGCAATCCCTTGCGTTTCCGCTTGAGTCCTGGGCAGGCTCACGACATAGGCCAAGCCCAGAGCTTGGTGGAAGGCTTTGCCTTTCAGCGGGTTATCGCGGATCGAGGCTATGCGTCCCAAGATTTTGTGGACAGCTTGCTTGAAAGAGGCATAGAAGCGGTAATTCCCCCGCATCCGAGCGCCAAAGAGCAGCGAGAATATGATAGATGGCTCTATCGCGAGCGGCATCTGGTGGAATGTTTCATCAATAAGATCAAACATTTCCGCCGCGTCTTTTCCCGATTTGAGAAACTCGATACATCTTATCTCGGATTTCTGCACCTTGTCGGTACGCTGATATGGTTACGATAGAATGTCAACAGAACCTAGTTTCTGTTGCCGCGTTGCTCGGCTTAGCCATGATGCTCGTCGCATCGGTCGCAGCGCAAGACATTGGTAGCGGCGATCCAATTATCGAGCCAAACTTCGGTGATGACCCGACTACGTTTAATCCGATTATCGCCAACGATGGCACCTCTTACGATGTCATTAACCGCATGTTCCCCAACTTTATCGGCATCGATTCAGAAACCGTCCAGTACATCGGCGGCGCAAAAGGCGCGCTCGTTAGCAGTTTGGGATATCGCCGAAGATGGCGTGACCTACACCTCCCACCTGCGCGATGACTTAGTCTGGAGCGATGGCGTACCGATTACAGCCCATGATGTCACCTGGTTCCTCGACGCCGTCCTCAGTGGCGAAACGTCATCGCCGCGGCAAGAATTGAGCAGCCGCGTCGCCAGCTATGAGGTGGTGGATGATTATACCCTCAACATCGTCTTCAGTGAGGCAAATTGTACACTGATCGATACGCTCAGTCCCGTTTACCCCGTCCCGGCGCATGTTTACGAAGAAGTCTACGGCGACGATTACGCCGGCATAGACGAGAACGATTACAATCTCAATCCCACCGCGACCGGCGGCGAATCCTTCGTCTTCTCCAACTTCCGCCCGGGCGAACAAACCACGCTCCTCGCCAATGGCGACTTCAATGAAGCCGAGTTGGGCGCCGTCATCCCGCAAGGTTGGGTCTTCAAGGTAGTCACGGACCAAGTCGTGCAAATGGAGCAATTCCTCGCCGGCGAGTTGACCTTCGTTGACAGCGTCCCGCAAGCCAACCGCGATGATGTCAAGGCGCGCGCGAAAGACGGCGATTTTCAGATCTTCGAGACTCCCGCCGGCACCATCCGCTTCCTGTCGCTCAATACCGCCGATCCCAACAATCCGCAAGACGGCTTGGATGAAGACGGCAATCCGATCGATCAGGGCAACCACCCTATTCTGAGAGATGTTCGCGTTCGTCAAGCGCTGAACTACGGTATGGATTTCGACGAGATCAACGAAGGCGCCTTCTTTAACACGGGCGTACCAGTCGCCTCTCACGTCCGCCCAACCGACTGGAGCTTCCCGGCCGGATTGGAGCCCTTCCCCTTTGACGCGGACAAGGCGATGTCGCTGCTCGACGAAGCCGGCTTCACCGATAGCGATGGCGATGGCGTCCGCGAGTGCAACGGCTGCATGTACGCCGAAGAAGGCGCGCCATTGGCTCTGTCGGTAAAGACCAACGCCCGCAATACTTCGCAGGAAGCGCTCTACACCATCATGCAGGATCAATGGAACGAGCTCGGCTTCGATATCAACCTGGAGTTCGTCGAATTCGGTACCCTGATCAGCGAATTTACCGCGCAGACATACGATGCGATCGGCGTGTTCTGGGGCTTGGCAACACCAGCCAATCCCAATGGAATCGCCGATATCTTCCTGCCGAAAGCTGATATCGTTGGCGCGGGTTACAACACGCAATCTTACAACAATCCGCGGCTTAACCAATTGATCGAAGACGCCCGTAACCTGCCCGGCTGTGATGTCGAGACGCGTAAAGCCATGTATGGCGAAGCTTATAAAATCCTGCGTGACGACTCACCCTGGATCAGCACTGGCAACGTCCTGCTGGCGGCGCAGACCAACGTAGAAAACTGGGCGCCACGCGTCGGCGGCTCGCGCTGGAATATCGACGCCTGGACAATCGAAGAATCGTAGGTCTTCTGTAGTAATACCTAGGCAGCTCCCCGGCGCTTGCGGGGAGCTGCTATGCTAGAGGCATCATGCTCAAACACACCGTCCGACGCCTGGTACAAGCGATACCAACCCTCTTCGGCGTCACTATCCTCTCCTACCTCCTGATATCACTCGCTCCCAGCGGACCCGCAGAGATCCTCGCGTTTAACAACCGCCTGAAGCCGCGTACAAGAGAAGAGCTCAAATATATCCTGGGCGCAAACGATCCCCTGCCCGTGCAATACATGCGCTGGCTTGCGGGCGATGATTGGATGCGCTGGGACAGCGACGACGATGGTCTGGCGGATAGCAAAGTATTCTTCATCGATCTATACGCGCCAGAGCTTGATGACAATGGCGCGCCGCTCATCGGCGAGGACGGTGTGCCCGTGATGCGCCTCCTGCCGCCCGGGAATAAGCGGGGCATACTCCGCGGCGACTTCGGCAACTCGGTCTACTACAAGCGGCCGGCCATCCAGGTGCTGACGGAACGTTTGCCGGCCACGCTCGAACTCGGTGTCACTTCCCTGCTGGTCGGCGTAATTGTGGGCATCGCCATCGGCATATTGGCGGCAGTCAATCATTGCGGCCCCTTCGACCAGGCAAGCCGAATCGGCGCGGTCATCGCCAACTCCGTGCCGAACTTCGGACTCGGGCTGATTATGATTCTCGTCTTCGGGGTCGTCTTTGGCATCTTGCCCCTGGCCGGCCGCTGCAAGACCACGATTGATGATTCCTGCCCGCCCTTGCCCCAGCGCCTGAATTACCTCATCATGCCCACCTTTGTATTGGCTGCTGGCGGCGTCGCCGGCTATTCACGTTTCATGCGCGCCTCGATGCTGGATGTGGTCTCGCAGGATTACATTCGCACGGCCTGCGCCAAAGGTCTGCAGGAGCGAGCCATCTGGCTGCGGCATGGCATGCGCAACGCCATGATTCCGATAGCTACTTTCATTGGGCCCTCCATTACATTTCTCTTATCCGGCGCCGCCGTCGTCGAGTCCGTCTTTTCCTGGCCCGGTGTCGGGCGCCTGGTCGTGCAAGCGCCGGGACGCCGTGATTATCCGATCGTCATGCTCGTCGTCGTTTACGCGGCGATTGCCAATATCATCGGCTACCTGCTGTCCGATCTGCTCTACGCGGTAATCGATCCGCGTATCCGTTACGACTGAGCCCCGCAGGGGTAAGGATTATGGAAACACGAAAGACTGTCACCCAGTTGCATAATGACAGCGATCACCTGGTCAGCGAGTCACTCACGGTTCAAGCACTGCGCTCCATCTGGCGCGACAAACTAACCGTCAGCGCCATATTCATCGTTCTCTTCTTAGCCGTAATCGCGTTTTCGGCGCCTTTCATCACCGATGTCATTATGCGCGTTGATCCAACCGAACCCACCACTTCCGATAAATTCACGCCGCCCTTGACCAAAGGCTATCTGCTCGGCGCCGATGATATCGGCTGTGATCAACTCGCGCGCTTGCTGCACGCCAGCGGCGTTTCCATGGGCATCGGATTTTTCGGCGCGGCTTTCGCGCTCTCCATAGGCATGGTCCTGGGTATGACCGGCGGCTACTTTGGCGGCGCAGTCGATGACTTTCTCAATTGGATCGTCATCACCGTGGACTCAATTCCCGTCCTCTTCCTGCTGATTCTGGTGTCATCCATCTTGTCGTACACAGCCGAATCACTAATCCTCGTAGTTGGACTAATCGGATGGACCGGCACCTATCGCCTCATCCGTGGCCAAACCATTTCTCTGCGCGCGAAGGAATTTGTGATCGCCGCCCAAGCTCTTGGCGCCAGCCCTCGGCGCATCATTTTCTCTCACATCCTGCCCAACCTCATATCCGTCACCGTCATCTCACTGACACTCGGCATCGCTGGTCTGATCCAGGCGGAATCAGCCTTCAGCTACCTCGCATTGGGCGTCCAGCCACCGCAGGCGACCTGGGGCAACATGCTCACCAAATCCTTCCAATTCTTCCGCCATGGACCGCATCTAATAGTCTTTCCTATCCTGATGATCTCTTTGACCGTGCTCTGCTTTTACCTCATCGGCGACGGTGTCCGCGATGCCTTTGATCCCACCTTACAGCGTTAATTCTTATGGTTGGCTTCCGGCAATCACTTGCAGGCGCCTGAACACCCTGATACAATTCCCGTCCGCTCACCAACAAAATAGTTTCTTTGCGGTTGGCGCATTTTCTGTTTATTAAAATCTTCGCGCTTATGCTTGCGTGAAAAGCACAACCCCGATATAATTGCATAGTATCTATACTGTTCAATGATGGAGCGTGTCTGCTTATGTCTCAAGATCATCGACCGCTAACCGAAACGCGGCAACTGATGATAGACATCGTGGCGCAGAGCGAACAACCCCTCACTCGTACCGAGATCGTCAATCGGCTCAACCGGAAGAAGACACCTCATCTCATCAATATGATGGATGAGCTTGTCGACGACGGAGTTTTCCAACGCAACATCGTAACCTTCAATAATGGTGTAACTGGTTATATTTATACTTTGGCCCGGGAATACGCGCAAGAATAGGGTGCCCCATGAAGATCATTACACTCCTCAATGAAAAAGGGGGCGTCGGCAAGACCACGCTCGCCACTCATCTCGCGGCAGGCCTGGCAATACGCGGCAAGCGTGTCATCCTGGTGGATGCCGATCCGCAAGGCCATGCCACAATCGCCTTCGGGTTATCAAAAGAACCGGGCTTCTATGACCTTATCGTACGCAATGCTCCTTTTCAAAAGGTGTTGCGCCCCGTGCCCGCTGAGCGCTTCAATGTGCCCGACGAGGCGCATAATACGCAGGGCCAGTTGTTGGTCGTGCCGTCAAACATCGAGACGCGCAGCATCGCCGGAAATATCTCTGATGCCTTCACCGTTCTTAAGCGCTTCAATCAACTGCGCAATGCAATCGACTTCGTATTCTTTGATACCTCGCCGACTCCTTCGCTTCTGCATTCGTCCATCTATATGGCGACGGACGGCATCATTTATCCTACTAAGTGCGAAGCCTGGAGCTTTGATGGCTTGCGCGAAAGCTTGAACCACAAAGATCAGTTTAGCCCGATCCGGCAGCAATATAATCTGAACGATATCAAAGTCCTGGGTGTCGTACCCACGATGTACCGCGGACGAACACTCGAGCATCAAGATAACCTGCGCCGGCTGCAAGACACGTTCGGCAGTTTGGTTTGGAAGCCTCTGCCGGTCCGGACCATCTGGACGGAAGTGGCCAGCGCCCGGCGCACGGTCTTCTCCCTCGCCCCTGGCAGCGGCACTGCCGAAGATGCCTGGCACTTGGTCGACCAACTGGAGGAGCGGATCTATGAGCAGTCGTGAACGCCGCCGCAAAATCCAAGGCGAGCAGAATCTGCTCTCCGCCAATCCCAATTCGCTTGACCCCAAAACAGCCGATGCCATCGGTTTTGGCATGGGAGACCTAGCGCTGGAAATCGCCGCGGCCGATGCCGAATTTCAAGCGATAGAAGCCGTCAGCATTCAAGAGATTCACCCTAATTCGATCCAGCCTCGTTACAGCATTCCCCACGATCTTACGGATATCTTTGCGCTGCATCCTAACAATATTGTAGACATATTTGAGCGCTGGATCACCGAAGTCCGGCTGGACACAGGTCAGAAAGATTTCGACATCCTACCGTACCTGCGCGGCGCCGCGACCAACCGCGGCGAACAAGCAGAGAAGGCCGACGCCGACGCAAGCTCCGGCGACCAGGAGCCGTCCAGCAAAGAATCCGCCTTGATGAAGATTATCGATCTTGCGGCCAGTATCCGCCGAGACGGCCTGTCCAATCCCATCAGTCTCGTCCGGCATAGCGACCACTATGAAATCGAAACCGGTGAGCGCCGCTGGCTAGCCTATCAGATCCTATACTGGAGATTTGGCGATGGCGACCGCCGACCGGACGGCAGCCTTGTCAACTGGTCACGCATTCCCGCCCGTATCGTCAAGCAAGTCGATGTCTGGCGCCAAGCCAGCGAGAACAACGCCCGCGACAATCTCAATGCCATCAGCCGCGCTCGCCAGCTTTCCCTGCTACTCATGGATGTGCACGGCTGGGATAATTTTGCCAAAGTTGGCGCTTGTGAAAATGAACAGGCCTTCTATTCACAAGTAGCTGACGGCGCTCTCTGGCGTATTCCACGCGGACAAGGGGAGCGCTTGCTAAACGCCATGGGTTTATCGAATGCCGGGCAACTGCGTCAATATCGCGCGCTTCTGCGTTTGCCGGCTGACCTCTGGCGCAAGGGCGACGACGAAGATCTCACCGAAGGCGAACTGCGCAAAATGAAAGCGGCGCTCGATAGCGTTACACGAGTAACGGTACGCGCGTCCAAGTCCAAAAAAGACGCCGTTGCCCGCCTGGCAGCAGACGCCACCCAATGGCGAAACAAGCTACGTAAAGAAATCAACTCGCTAGACACCAACAACAAACCCAAGATACGGCGACTCATCGAAGCCGAGATTCGGCAGCTCATGCGCTTGATCGCTGATATTGACGAACCCCACGCCTGACGTCACCCGTTTCCACCATCAGTCATACAAAGCAAAAAGGGCGTATCCCGCGACACGCCCTCCAAGCTCCACGCATAAAGCGCTACAGGTGTAACGGTATCTGTGCAAGCCATACCGTCACACGTCCTGTCCGAACTATGCCAGCACCGGCGCCAACCAATCCAAACTCGCCTCGGTCCGCCCGCCCCGCGCAGCATGGCCAGCCATCGATAACAACAGATCACGATACAACTCGCGCACCGCCAGAAACACATTGCCGTTGCCGAACTCCTTCAGCATCCGATATGCAACGCCACGACGCGCCGGCCGCCGTACTTGATCACCACGCTCGTCAACCGCATACAAATAGCCGCCGATCGTCTCCGCCACCTTATCCTCAGCAATCCGCGCAGGAACCGAATCATAGAAGAGCTGCACTGACTCATAGCGCGTCGCGCTCACCAATCGACCCGCGCGCCCAAGCAACTCCCGCACCCTATCCATCACTCCTACGCCATGTTCGCCGCTTTCGCGCAATAAACGCAGACGGACGAACTCCACGGGCGAGATCCTCTCATAGCGGACACCTGAAACCGAACCGGACAGCAAGGACCAAACTGATGCGCGCCGTATACACACATGCACCGGCGAAGCGCCACTCTTCAACAACGCAACGCCAATGTGACGCCAGGCGGGCATACGGTAGCCCTCACCGACCTCCAGCCAATAGCCAGCTGTCGACGACCTTCTGTCACTACGCCGCCGCCGCGGCAAAACTTCCAACCTATCAGACGTCAATTCAAAACGTCCCACACAAGCCGTCCCCACAACATCCAACTCAACGTTGTACCGCCGCACCGTGCGCGCATTAACACCGAGACGATCAGACAATACTTTCATCGTCGCCTGCGGAGAAAGTCGCCTAATATACTCCCGATGCAGCGCGCGCCGATATACATGAGCCGACCGTACATCAAACCGATCGATACAATCCGACGGAGTCCCCTCAACATTTAGCACACTCAGAAGACGCGACAGGCTAGGTACCTGAAACAGCAACTCAATCCGACGGCCCCGCCTTCGACAATTAAGTCCCTTGATGTCCAGGTATTCTACATATCTTCTAGACACTATATGCTGTCCATTGAAACTACAGTACTCCCCTGTCAACGCTTGCATCACACTCTTCCGGTTCAAACCGTGTCCACATCCCAGCTCAGTAGCCTGCGCCAGAGTGAAATTAGCCTCTGACTGCCAACCTTCCAACCACAAAATCTCCAACAGCCGCGCAACCACAGTCGACCCTTGCTCTTTTAGCAAAGTCTCTCTGACTGAATTCGGCAGACTCTTCCCATATTCGCCTCCATAGCTGCCCCGCGTGAACGCACTCCCAATACTCAATCGCGCCTCACGCATACGATCCGATAAACTTTCAAATCCCGGCCCATCAGGCCCGACCTCATTCGCATGCGACGCACTAAGCTGTCTCTCGACCTCTTCCCGACTAAGACCCATATCACGCCCCACTGAAGCCGCACGATACAAGGCGTTGTTCCTCCCGATGTCAGGCGCCAACCGCCGATACAAGGCCACCAAGTCAAGATCGCGTCTTTCACGGACCCGCTTCCCTGCTATCACGTTTACACTACGGTTGACATGAAAGTAATTCAAAAGCCTGTCCACCCCGAAACGATCGAGATCAATGGTATTCCGCGCGCCGACTTGTGAGTAAGCAAATCCCCCAATTACAGACGGAGGCGCAACAACGTAGGACCGCTCGCCTTTAATATCGCCGCCGGCAAATTGATGGGTAGGCACCTTCTCCTGCGTCTTGAAATATACGTGATATCCTCGGCGTGTCTTTACCGTGTAACTGACGGCGAACTGTGGCAGATGCCGGCAAAAACGCTGATAGCGCAAATGATCATCAAAATCCACCACAACTAGACCAGACACCTGGCCGCAGACGATACCCAAAGCCTGCGCGTCGCCCGAAAAAGAAGATCTCAATTCAGGTTCACTGGCGATCTGTCGTTGATACGTCCGCCACTTCACCGCCGGCTTCTTTGGCTCCCTGGGAGAGCTGTCGCCGCAAACTGGGATCACGGATATGCCCGAAGCCCTTAATTCCAATGCACGATTAAGGAGCTTTTTACGCTCATTCTTACGCAAAAGTTGCATGCTATTCCTCCCGCAAACATAGCCAAATCTTGCAATTTCCAACTTAAATGACTACAATAAATAGTAAGCGAACAGCCCCCAAGACAGAGGCTGCCGCAGATGCTCGGTGGATCGGCACTTGCGCAAACACGGACCGATCCGCCAACGAGTACAACAGGTATGACCGTTACTCGGTCACTAGTGAGGAGAGGCGGCCACCTCTCCTCTGCCTTTACAGGAGTGCTGCAAAATTTCGGCTAGAAATAGGCTAGTTTCCGAGGCTGCGGCCAAGAAGTTTCGAGCTGAGACACAATGAAATGCACGGCAAAAAACTTCGAAGTACGTTCAGCATTTAACAGTTCGCCGCCGGCAGCAAAATCGCATGCTCGGGCGGATAAGTGATTCGACGTAAATTGCACTCGATATATTTATACAGTCTATAAGATTTGATCGCCAATGGCAAGGATTCCGTCGATTTTCCTTGAGACCGGACGGGTTTAGAACGCGACCTGAATAATAGCACGTGTGTTCTAAGATATAGTCGATCCTTGTCGTATTTTTTATTCTGACGGAGAACCTGACGGCAAAAGTGATTGTCGTAAGAGTATGTTGGATACATGCTGAAATTCGCCAGAAAAGGGTGTGTGAGGAATACTGCAGTCGTCAGTTAGGTCGTTTGAAGACGTTGAAAAGCACTGCTAAACGTGCGTGTCATTCATCAACGATGGCAGGTGGGAATACATCGAGAGGGAGACTGAGGAGATTCGGCGTCAGGACAGAATGTTATCCAGAACTGAAAGCGGAGTCGCTGCCAGAAGGCCTGCATCGATTGGCAGGACAATGCCGGATATCCAGCGCGCTTCATCGCTAGCCAGAAACACGGCAGCCCAAGCGACATCCCAGGCGTTGCCTTCGGTGCCCAAGGGACCAGCTTTGCGGCGTAGAGTTTGCGTGTGGTCGTCCAGGTGTCGTACAAAAGCGCCATGAATATGCCCGGGCGCCAGACTATTGACACGGATATTGTCGCGTCCATGATGGACCGCCATCACACGGGATAGCTGCACTGCGCCCGCTTTTGTCACGGCGTAGGGAACATTGCGGCTGAAGCCGGTCCGCAAGCCATCGATGGATGCCACGTTGATGATGGAGCCGCCCCCACTTTTCTTCATAAGTGGAATGGCATACTTGCATGTCAAAATCATGCTCTTCAGGTTGATTTCAAATGCCAGATCCAGATCAGCTGCGCTGACTTCCGTAACCATGCCCATGCCATAAGTGGCCACATTGTTAAACAGGATATGCAAGTCGCCGTAATGTTCGCGGCAAGTCTCGATCATCGCCTCGCAGGCTGCTTCGCTCGTCACATCCGCTTGATGGACGCTGGCCACTCCGCCCGCGGCCACGACATCGTTTAACGTTACTTCGGCACGCTCACGATCGTTATCGACCAGCAAGACCTTGGCGCCTTCTCGTGCGAATAGCATTGCCGTGGCGTAGCCAGTGCCGGCCAATTCTCCCCGCGAGCCGGCGCCAACTACGATCGCGATTTTGCCTGCTAAACGTCCATTATCCATTTCAACTCCTCTGATCTAGATTCTATTCGAGCTCAGCTAGTCCATTAGAGAGCCGCCATCCACCGTCAGTGACATACCGGTGAGAAATCCCGCTTCATCCGATGCCAGGAAGGCCGCCATTGTAGCGATATCAGTTGGCTCGGTCATACGTCCCAAGGGTATGCCGGCGATAGCGTTGGCGATCATCTCTTGCCGGTAAATCTCCGGTTCTGTACCTGCCGGCGCCAACGCAGACGCGATGTCGCCAAGCCGCTCGGTGGCGACCAAACCGGGGCAGATCGCATTGACCGTGATGCTGTGCGCTGCCAGTTCTTGCGCCAGCGCCTGCGTAAAGCCACGGACAGCAAATTTGGAGGCGCAGTAGGCGGCATAGCGCGCGACGCCCTTCTTGCCGGCCGTGGACGATATATTGATGATCCGGCCGCCCTCGCCCAGCGCGATCATAGCCCGTGCCGCCGCCCGGCTGCAGAGAAATGTGCCCCTTACATTCACACGCTGCACGATGTCGAACGCTTCTTCTTCCAGCTCAACAACGGGAACTCGATCCCGACCGGCTGGCGCGCCAGCGTTATTCACCCAGATATCGATTCGGCCAAACTGCGCCAGTGCCGCATCCACCATCTGCTCCACTTGCTGGGCGGACGAGACATCAGCGTAGACTGGCAGAGCGCGTCGACCGAGCGCTTGTATTTCACGGACGACATCGGGCAAACCCTGTCGCGGTCCTGATTCTTCGCTTAGGTCGTTGACAATGAGATCGGCGCCTTCGCTAGCCAGGCGCACTGCGATCGCCCGCCCCAAACCGCCTGCTCCGGCAGCGCCGGTGACCAAAGCGGTCTTTCCCTGCAAATCGTACATCGCGCTCTCCTGTGGCCTGCTTAACGCAGTATTCGCTGATCGCTCAGATCTTTGCCGCCGATTGTCCTTGTCAAGCTCGCGCCTCGATATTCGCGGATTTCGAGATCGGCGAAGGCGTTCACGATATTGTATTGCGTAGGCATATCTTCCCAGCGGGAATGATGGAATGTCAAACGCCCGTCGCCAACGTATCGCTCCAGGATTCGCCGATTTGGCGTCTCGCTTGGTGTGAGCGTGGCGTAGGCGATATCAGCTTTGCCCCATTCGCCCGTCCGCGGCATATACTTGTAATGTAATATGCCCGCCTCAGTTGCGTTCCCTTGGAGGTCTTCAATCTCCCCGCGCGTTTGTTCCTGTAGGTTTTCAATCCGCATATCCAGGAAATTGAAGCCCAGCCAGCTGGCCCTTATGTGATGTTCGCCGCGTAACTGGGCTGGCGGGGGCAGCTCGCAATATATCTTGGAGAAGCCGAGTTCCTCTCGGCCAGTGATAATCGGGTCGGTCAGATTCTCCCAGAGCACAGTCAGAAAATTGCCGCGGACATCATCTTGCGCGCCCTTGTATCGCGCCGGAAACGAGACACCCAGCGTATTGTATCCGCGCCCGGCCAGCCACTCAATCTCGCTCATATACGAGGCGCTGACGGTCACGACTGGCTCGCCTGCCAGAGAGAAACCAGGCGGCAGAAAGGCTTCAAGTTGCGCGGCATTGGTGAGAAAATTGAGGCTGAAGATGCTGCTGCGGGGGTTATCACGGCACTCAAATTCTCTGCCGTCAGGTCCCCGCCGCGGTCCTGTGCGCGCGCCGAAGTGCGTAGGCATCCGGTACATTGAATTCGCATCTAATTCGTAGCTCATTCCTCTATCCTCTCATTCCGCAGTTGCTTGATTTGCGGCAGCCTCATCAGTCGGCGGGCGCGGACTGAAATGTATCAACAGATAACCCGCCAACCCGTAGAGCGCCGCGGCGAAGAGCTGAAAACCATGTAATAGAAATCCCGTGGCGGTCGCATCAGATTCGTTCCAGTCGGCGAATTGCACCAAGGCAATGCGCCATGCCACTTCCACCACGCCGAAGCCGCTGACATTCAAGGGAAAAGCAGAAGCAAACATGCCAATGCTGATAATGGCGATCATTGCCGGGAATTCAACTGTGATGCCGAGAGCGCGCAGCAGCACATAGTTGGTCAAGAAAGATGAAGAATAAGTAAAACAAGAAATGAGCAGCGCCGTCAGAAAGAGGCGCGGTTGGCGAACGCGATCAAGTTCGGTCGCCAGTTGAAGCGAACGGGTTTCAACGGCGGCCAGCATGTTGCGCTTGCGCCGCGCCATTCGTCGAAGCTGGGGCAGAAGCGCCCGAAGCAGCGCGCGGATCAGGGCGCCGCCGAAGTAAAGCGCGACAATGCAAACGATAAATGTGATAGCGATGAGCAGCAGCAACTGGTCGCGCCGCTCGGCTAATGCCTCCGCAGTCGTTAAGACGCCGGAAAAGAATACCAGCACGATAATGATGAGTTCCAGGACACGCGCGCCAAATAAGCTGCTCACGCCCTCTTCCATCGAATAATTCAGCCGTGACCGCAGCAAGGTGATATACGAGAGTTCGCCCAATTTGAAGGGTAGGGCGCGCACCAGAAAATTATGATATAGAGTGATCGGGACCAACAGCCGCCAAGGTGTATCGTCTTTATCAAGCAGAACGCGGAAGCGCAGGGCGCGAAACAGATTCAGCGCCAAATATGCCAGCAGCGCGCCCAGCCAGCTCACGACGGTTACCCGTCCCAGCAGTTGGTCGAATTCGTCCCATTTCACCTCGCCGATCAATACTGCCAGCAGCGCGACCGTCACCAGAACGCTGACAATGCGCACGATGAGTTGGCGGCGCCCACTGTTTTTTCGCGCAGGTAGTGGAGAAGAGGTAATGCTATCCGACATGAAGCGGTCAGTCCTCGTTTGTATACCAGTGTGACAGATCGCGATCGAGCATGGCGCTTAGCGAGTCGATCTCGGGAGCCATCTCAATTGCCAACTGCCGTCGTGTTTCCGGCGTCAAAGGCGAACGCCTCTCATAGCGTGTATAGGCCGCGATGACCCCTTCTACCGCCCGTGTACGATAGGCGTATGGCGCAAGCCTGCTAGTCGTCGCCAGGAAGGTGAGGCGGTCTTTCAGCAACATCAAAGAGAAGCCCGTGCTAATGATCAGCTTCTGCAGCCAGGCCAAGCGAACTTCTTTGTTCGGATTGTGGATGCCGAACTCAATAGCGACTGTTTTGTCCAATTCCAGAAACTCAAGTACCTCGCGGTAAACTCTTGGTGTATCGGCCTGAAAATCGTCAAAAATGATTACCTTCACCTGGTCTTTGCCAAAGCGATCATAGTAGCGCTTCACTTGTTCGCTGAAGCGCGTCATGCGCCGATAGTATAGGCCTGTGATGCAATGGGCTGCGCGGCGGATGCTTTTGCCATGGCGCCGCTGCTCTTCCGCTGCCAGCGCCTGCTCGAAGCTTTCGATCTGCTCGTTGCCACTGTAACGGAATTGCGACCACATCGAATACATCATGTCGACCGGGTTGCGCAACATGATGATGATCTTCGCTTGCGGATCATAGCTGTGAATTTCCCGCGCCGCCTGAGTGCTCACGAGATACCAGGGCGAGGACTCGCCGATGCGCTTTTCGCCGCGAACATCGTGAAAGAGCTTGAGATACTTGCCTGGCTTGCTGCGGAACTGAAGGAAACGCGAGCCCTCCAGGTCAGAGCCGAAGAAATGCGGCTCCTTATAATAGGGCATAAAAACATCGGGATGGCGCTGCAAGTATTCGTGCAGCGAAGTCGTGCCGCATTTTGGCGCGCCGACGATGAAGAAATTCGGTTTCGGCTGGTCCGCCGCGGCCGCTGCGCGAAACGAGCTTTCAGGTTGCGCCATCAAGAGCGTCACGTTCTTTCGCTTAGACCCTGATGGATTATAGTACAATACACGCGCCTGCGTACCCCCTCGCGTGTGGAATGGGCGCTCGCGCATGAATAGGCCAAAGTCCTGACAGACTTGGTCAAAATTGGGTATGCTATGTTATGTGAGCGAGTTAAGAAAACCTCTTGGAGCAGCGTATGTCAAAGAAAAAGTCCTCAAAAGCGAAGAAGAGGAATCGCCTCAACAAAAAATTCTATGAGAAGGAATTGCTTCGGCTGCAATTCGAGTTGGTGAAGTGGCAATATTGGATTAAGCACAATGATATACGCGTGATGATTACCTTTGATGGGCGCGACGCGGCCGGCAAGGGCGGCACCATCAAACGCATCATGGCGCCCCTGCAGCCCCGCGATATTCGCCTCGTGGCTCTGGGCAAACCATCGGACCGCGAGCTAACCCAGTGGTACTTCCAGCGCTACGTAGCGCATTTGCCCGCCGCCGGTGAAATCGTCCTCTTTGACCGCAGCTGGTATAACCGCGCCACGGTCGAGCGCGTCATGGGCTTTTGCACTGATCGCGAATACTGGGACTTCTTGCGGGACGCCCCCAACTTCGAGCGTTTGCTGGTCAATGACGGCGTCGTTCTGCTCAAATATTGGCTGTCGGTTGATGATGACGAACAAGAGCGCCGCTTCCAGGCGCGGGCCGCTGATCCGGCGCGCCGCTGGAAACTAAGCGAGATTGATATCGAAGGGCGCAACCGTTGGGTCGAGTACTCTAGAGCGAAGGACGCTATGATCGAGCACACCGATATCCCCGAATGCCGCTGGCGTCAGGTCGAATCCGACGACAAACGGCGGCTGCGACTGAATGTCATGCGCGATATACTGCAGGCGATTCCCTACGAGAATGTCATCCCGGAGCCGATAACGCTGCCCGAGATACCGCCACAGACGCCCTACACATCCCGTCCCCCGCGGGATACGCACTATCTCGTGCGCGATTATTACGCTGATATGTAGGGCTGCAATCAAGCCTATTTCTTGCCCGTAGCGAGCTTCTTGCGCGTTTCACGAATGGCGATCGCGGGCAGGCTTGTGGTGTTGGCGTCCAGATAAGCGGCGATGGCGTCGCGATGCTGCTTTACGCCCTTGCGCAGCAGCCAGGAGATCGCCTTGGTGATGCGCTTGTCCTTCTCCGCCGTAAGCTGGTCGATTAGCCGCAGCGACAAATCCAGAAGGCGACGATCGCCGGATTGCGTCATCGGCGCGGTCAGAAGTACCAAGGCGGCGCGGCGCTTGTTGATGTTGGCGTCCGCCGCCAGCGCAGTGAGCAGAGCAGACCAACCCTCCCAATCCGCCAGCAGGTCCCCTGCGCTGAATACGGTCTGACAAGTGCTATCGACCTCCGCCCAGCCATCGAGGCAGCCGAGCCAGGCGTCAAGCTGCTCCAGAGGCAGCTGCCTGCGGTAGCGCGGGTATTTGCTGAACAGGGTGGGAGGGGCGCAGCGTTCTTCGTAGGAGTCGCCGTGGTAGAGGGTGTCAATCAGCGCCAGCCAGTCATCATAGCTGATGTTCTTGTGCGAGGCGCAAAAGGCGAGCATGATGGCGCGCCGCTGGTCATTCTTGAGGCCATACCAATGGCGTGTGGCGCCGGTGTGTTCTGGGCGCTGCCTGGTCTTTCCGCGACCGGGTTCGATCTGCTGGAACTGCTGCAGGATGGCTTGGTGCTGCGCGTTCATCGCTCTTTCGGGAGTCTCTATGGGCGACTGTCGCTAAGGGGAATCGTCGCGCAAGCCGTACCACAAAACATGGGCGCGATTCTTGGATCGCCCACTAACATCAATGTCTGTTTGTCGTGCCTACAGAAGCTGCTTTAGCGGGATGTCGCGGCGTTTGAGAAACTCCATGAAGCCGATCTTGTCGATGGTCCGGATTTCTTTCGCCGTGATTTTGACGCGCACCCAGCGATCAATCTCCGGCACGTAGATGCGTTTGTTCTGCAGGTTCGGCTTGAATTGGCGCTTGACGGTGTTGTAGGCTTTACTGCGCGATTGGCCGAATAGCGGCTTGGTGCCGGTGATTTTACGTTTGCCGGGCATGGTAATGCTCCCGTCTTCCTAGTGTGAGCGTTGGAGTATACCGAGATATGTGGAAATGTCGAGGGGTATTATCGCCCAAGGCTGAGTGTCAACTAGTTGGACTGAGTTTTCGCTCCCTGAAAAAAGATGCTTTATCAAGAACTGCCTGTCATGTATGTCTTGAAGACGCTCATGCGATCGTCTGCCGGGTAGAGCAGTAGCATGGCTATTTTTGAGAGAAAAGCAGTTACCATGGAGAGGGCTAGCTGGATTGGGGGCACAAGCAGCACATTGTCAACATCCAGACTCGGCGGGCATTCAAAGCTGTTATCAAACCGAATTTTCCCAGGTTCTCGACCAAATAGATTATGTCCGAAACCATTCCTGAGCAAGTTATACATAGCATCAGTGACATTGGAATCTATGCTAGGGAACATCTCTCTTAGGCCAGATTTATAGCGGGTCTCGGGCGTAAGAGAATCTACGTTCAATAGGCGATACATGGTTTCGGGCGCCGGGTTTATGTCCATAAGAATGGCAAAGTTGGAGTCGTCTCGGTCGGTATTGATTCTGTCTATGAGAGGAATCTCCCACCAACTGCTAAGCGTGTAGACAAAATAACATACCAGGTCATCATCGTCGAGTTGGCTCAATATCGGGTCGCCGTGAACAGGATAATAGCGGCTTCCGACAGTTCCTTGCGTGATTTTCAAGAGGCTCTGCGAAATACTATGTCCCTGCAACCATTCGTCTTCTCGTTGGCTGCGAATGATGTATTCGTATGTCATTTTAGGCTGTGTTCGCGGCGATACGGGTCATAATCGCTTTGGAGAGAGAGTGGGGAACTTCCATGTCTCTCAGCATAGCAGTCACGGTATCCTTGGAGATATCTCGATACTTAAACCGAAACTGTAGCTCGGGATAACGGGACATCGCCACCATGTCCCGCACATAAGGCTCCCGAATCCAACGCACCGTGATGTATTCTTCGTCAATGTCAAGATTAACCTTGAAGGCTTCAGGATTCATCGATGTTCGCCCCTGCTATCGTTCCTTCAACAACTCTACCGTTAATGATAACACGGGCTTCGGCTAAAACGACGATACGACTTAAAAGCATGACGAAGAAAGTCTGTCAAAAGGCTCACTTTGACCGCCGCTTGGATCAAGTTGCTGCGCCATGATGGCGAACCCCGTCTGCTCGTATTCTGCGGGCTCCTGGCTTATTTCTTCCCCATCGTCGGTCCCATCGCAGTCCTATTCATTCTCAGACGCTCTGACACTATCCAGCGCGCCATCCGCCGGCAGCCGCGCTGGATAGCCAACTCCGGTCATACCTGGTTGAGCCAGGCTGCAAATTAGCAATGGCAGCGAGCTGACATGCTGACGCCAGGACCGACAGAATTTATTATCGTCATCCTGTTTTGCCGTCCGCATTCAAAGGAAAAACGGGAATAGAGAGTCCAACAAGTCGCTGCGCCAGCCGGCGAAACTTTGCTACACTACGGCAACAGACGGCGGCAAAGCGGCAATCCCATGCGCATACGCGGCATCCAAGCCAAGTCCATCCTGACGCCACAGAAGCGCGGCTTCCTCACCTTCGGCGAGCGGCCCTTCACGCATAGCCTATCCTGGGCGACCGGCTGCGGCTTCGCGAAACTCTACTGCGGCGCATATTGCTACGCGCAGATGCTGCCTAACTGGCATTTCGCCCGGCGCGAGGGAGAAGCCTGGGGCGATGCGCTGATCATCAAGGAGAATGCGGCGGAATTGCTGGCGGTACAGTTGGCGCGGACTCGGGACCGCCGGAGCATGCGCATCTTCATGAGCCCGGTGACCGACCCCTACCAGCCGATCGAGCGCCAGCTGCGGCTGACGCGGCGTTGCCTTGAAGTCTTCGCGGCTTATGGCGATCTCGATCTGCTGCTGATACAGACGCGCGGACCGGCGGTGATCGAAGACCTCGATCTGATCGCTGCGATTCCCTACGCCTGGTTGGGCATGACCATCGAGACCGACCGGCATGACCTGCCTTATGGACCAAGCCGATCGCATGTGGAGCTTCGCTTGGAAGCGGTCAAGCGGGCGGTGGCTCGGGGCATCAAGGTGCAGATCGCGGTGTCGCCTTGCCTGCCGTATTCGCTGGCCTTTGCTGAGCGTCTGCTGGAGACGGGCGCGCAGCGTATCGTCATCGACACCTTTTCAGTCGGTGATGGCAGCCGCGGCAAGCGCACTGGCAAGAGCCCCTTCGCCACCCTGGCGAATTATGACTGGCGCGATGACGATATTGCCATCAGCCTGTATCACCAATTGAATGCCTGGCACGATGGCGTCGCCTGGAGCGGGGCTGGTTTCGCAGGTATTGAGGGGCGCGGCAGGACCGACAATGAACCTTAGGCGCGAAAAATGGCTCTTTGAATCAGAGACGGGGAAGTTCGGGAGCAACGGTGACGGAGCTGGCGCCAATAGTTATCCACGCGCGACAGGGTGACAACAATGCTTTTGAAGAGCTGGCGCGGCGTTTTCAGGATATGGCGGTGGGTTATGCCTATGCGCTGCTGGGCGATTGGCAGGAGGCTGAGGACGCCGCACAGGACGCCTTCATCAGCGCCTATTGCAGCCTGATCAACCTGCGTGATGCGGCGGCGTTTCCCGGCTGGTTCCGGCGCATCGTCTACACTCAGGCGCAACGTCGACTGCGCGCCAAAGAACCGGTCTGGGTCTCGCTGGAGCAGGTGGGGGAGCTGGCGGTTGGGGGTCCCGCGGGCGGTGCCGAGACGGGACAGAATGAGCTTTGGCCGCTAATCGACAGCTTGCCGCCGGCGCAGCGGACTGTCCTGCTGCTTTACTACATGAATGACTTTTCCCAGAAGGAGATCGCGTCATTTCTGGAGATCCCGCTGGGCACGGTCAAGACGCGATTGCATCACGCTCGTAAAAAATTGAAGAAGAGGATGGAACTCTTGAACGAATTATCAGCGAATCGTCCCTCGCGGGACAAGCAGTTTACCGACACGGTCATGCGGCTCTTTGATGCGGCAAAGTCCGGAGATATCGAGCAAGTGCGGCGCTTGCTGGCTGAAGATAGTCGCCTGGCCAACGCGAGCGGGAATATCCGCACCTCACTGTGGGGCGCCGATGCCTTGGCGCTGCACGTGGCAGTCATGCACGGGCGCAAGGACATCGTTGATCTTCTGTTGGCGTATGGCGCCGATATCAACGCCCGCGATGATCGTTATTTCTTCAACGCCCTTATCCATGCCATCGACCTGGCCGACTTCATGCCGGAGTACGCGGCGCTGGGCATGGTGGATTTCTTGCTGGAGCGGGGCGCTGAAAAGGACGTCTGGGCTTGTGCCTGGCTGGGCGATACGGCAGATGTAAAGGCGCGGCTGGATGAGAATCCGGCGCTGGTAAATGAGATTGGCCCCGGGCCCAGCACATTGCTCTCCTTCTGCCGTGATATCAAGTCGATTCAGTTCTACCTGGATTACGGCGCTGATCCGCTTGTCGCTTATGAGCGCAGCGGTAAGCACGGCATGACGACTCCCTTGCGTGATATCGCCTACCGCGGAAACTATGACTGCGCGCGGCATCTGTTGGCGCATCTGGGCTGGGAGATCGATATCTTCTGGACGAGCATCATGGGCGACGCGGATGCGGCTCGAGCGCAACTGTCCGCCGATGCGAGCCTGGCCGGTTCGGCGACTGCAGCTGACCATGTGTTGGGCGCCGGTTTGAGCCCGCTGCATCTGGCGGCGCAGGGCGGTCATATCGATGTGATGGACGCCTTGCTCGCAGCCGGCGCGGACCTGAATGCCGCAGATGCCCGTGGCTATACGCCGCTGCATTTCGCCGTATCGTTCGGCCCACGGGAACTCCTGGATCCGCTGCCCGATATCAAAGAGGCGACGCAGGACGCGGGCGTTTATCGGCTATTGACCGACGTGCCTCGATATCTGATGGAGCGAGTCGCGGATTTGAACACGCGTGAATCGGAACAGCGGCGCACACCGCTGGAGCTGGCGCAATCGTCTTTTGAGGACGAGACCGATCGCAGCGAAGTCATCGCGCTGCTGGCGGCGGCGGAGCCACTTGCCAAGGTTTCGCGTCAATGACTCAAAAGGCGGGTTTGAGGCGTAGCTTGGCTTTTGCGCCGCGAACGTGCAGCCAGAAGAACACAGTGCCGATACAGGAGAACAGGGCGCCGAGCAGGAAGAGATCGCGGAAAGCGAAGAGAGACACAAGCAAGCCGCCACCCAGCGCCATCACGGCGAAGCTCAAGCCAGCCGCCATCTCGCCGCTGCCGGCCATGATTGCCTGATGCGACTTTGGCACGAGGTCGAGGATATAGACCACAAAAGAGGCGTAGCGAACCGAGGTTAGCGCCAGCGTACCGATGAAACCGATGGCCGCCGCCAGCCAGTGTTCGATCAATGCCATCGGCAGCAAGCAAATCGCCGCCAGCAGTGAGCCCCAGATGACGACCCGCACGATGCCCCAGCGTTGGATGAGCCAGGGTGTGAGCAGAGCGGTGGGTACGCCAGTCAAGCGGCCCACGGCAGCGATCATACCGATCATAGCGGTCGAGACCAACAGTTGCTGGTCCATGTAAACATTGAAGTAAACTAGCGCGGTAGCTGAACCTGCCACCTGAAACAGGCGAATGAAGGTCATCATAGCGACCAGAACGATAAGTGAAGTCTTCCAGTTCAGCTCGCGAAGGGCTGGCGCCGGCGAGTCTGTTGGCGCGGGCTTGGCAGCCTTTGGCAGAGGACGGATGCGCAGCGTCCCGAGCGCGGAAAGCGCCAGAATGCCGCCTGCCACGATCAAGGTGCTGCGATATGGCGCCGGGTCGGCAAGGGTGGTGGCGTTGAGTGTGGCGATGAAGCCGGGCAGCACGCCGCCGACCAGGCTGCCGGCGAAACCGGCCAATGACCAGGCAGCCGTCTTCAGCGCAAAGGCGCGGTGCTTATATTCGGTATCCACCACGTTTATCAAGTACGGCAAGCCGTTTACGAAAAAGAAAGAAAAGCCGACCAGCATCGTCGCGTAGAAGAATACCAGCCAGCTTTCACGCAAACCCGTTGGCAGCATCTCCGCTTGAGGGACGAGCAAGCCCCCTACCATGCTTATGGCGGCGCCGATTTTCATCAACAGGGAATTGGACAAGCGTGAACCGAGGATGCCCGCGGGCAAACTGACGAAGGCAAAGGTCAGCAAGCCGGCCGCGTTGACGAGCCCGATGAACTCCGTGCCATAACCCAGGCGCAGCAAGTAGAGATTGAGCAGCACATTGTAGACGCCGTCGACGACGAAGCACATCCCCACCAGCACGATGAAAAAGAGCCGTGCCTGCGGGCTGAAGTCACGAACGGCCTTGATGATGCGTCCGAGCATGCGCTTCCTGAGCTTCGTGGCTTAGCCCACGATCTCAAACATGGCTTCAATTTCGACGGCGAATCCGTTGGGAAGGGAAGCGAAACCCAGCGCGCTGCGGGCGTGCAGCTCGCCATCGTACAGCTCCCAGAACAGCTCTGAAGCGCCGTTGATGACCAGATGCTGGTCGGTGAATTCCGGCATGGAATTGACCGCGCCCAGCAGCTTGCGCAGGCGCAGAGTGTTGACCGTGCCAGTGACAGTGTAAGCCGCCTTGAGCAGATCGATGGCGCAGACGCGGGCCGCTTCCTTGCCGGTTTCAACGTCCAGGTCACGCCCCAACTTGCCCTGATAACCGGTCGACACGTGCCCCGAAACGTAAATGGTGTTGCCGATGCGCGTGGCCGGCGCGAGCGTGGCAGATGGCGTGAAGTCTTCAATATCAATGCCCATCGCCTTTACTTTTTCGTCGAGCGTCATGGGATAACCTCCGTTTGAACTTATTTGCGACGATTACAATTTGTGGATTATAGGCGCGTCGCGGGGCTGCGCCATACCCAAAACGCACGTTAATGCGCCGATTAGGAACATCTGCGGCGAAGGTTGTTCCGGTTGATGGCGGCGCGCCGGGAAACACCGGCAGGTTCTGAGACTGTTCGGATTTCTTGAATTAGTTGCGGGGGGGGGGTGCTATTACGATACATTTTGAGGTGGGTGTCTGTAGCCTTGGCGCGCTGGACGACGACACTGCCGGTGGCGACAGGATGCATTCATCGTTCAAGACTAGGATTTCCGAGGAGGGACTATAGCGAAAAAGCGCTGTTACGACAAACCGTTATCGCAAGATTATGCTATTCGAGGAGACAGTGTCATGAAGTTCAAACTTGTTGTGCTTTGCATCGCCTTGATCACAAGCGTGTTCTCGGCAAGCGCCCAGGACGGACTCCGCATCTGGATGACGGGTGGCGAGGGCGATACGCTCACCTTGCAAACCGCCGTCGCCGACTTCACCGAATCGACAGGCATTGAAGTCAGCGTTGAACCGGTCGGCTGGGGCGAGGCCTATGCCCGCTTCCTCACCGCCGTAAATGCGGGCGAGGGCGCGGATTTGTTCGCTGGTGGCATGTCTTGGGGCATCTCCCTGGGTGATCTCGGTGGTTTGATCAATCTCGATGAAGCCTACGCCGATGAGATCGACGGAATTCTCGACGGCAACAACGCGGAATTCGTCAATGCCATTATCGGTGTTGATGGCGCAGTCTACGGCGTCCCCTACGACGAAAGCATCCACGTGATGTACTACCTGCCGGGTGTGCTGGCGGAAGCGGGTATAGATGCCGCTCCCTCCACCTGGGAGGAGCTGACGGAGGCTCTGGCGGCGCTGGAAGAGGCAGGCTTGGGCGGCGGCGGTATCGGCTGGGGCAATGCCGGCTGGCTCTCTTTCCAACCGTTCCTGGCGCAGGCAGGTGGTTTCTGGTACACCGACGATTGCAGCGAAGCTGACATCAATAGCGACGAAGGCTTGGTGGCGCTGGAATTCTACACGCAGCTTTACGATGATTATGGCTTCCCGCAAGAGCAAGCCAATGTCGGCGTCGGCTTCTCGACCGGCGAGTTGGCGATCGTCATGGATGGCCACTGGGCCGCAGCGGGCTTGAACTCCTCCTATCCCGAGCTGGAAGGACAGTGGGCAGTCGCGACCTTGCCCGCTGGACCCAGTGACAGTGGCGCCGCTTTCATCGGCGGCAAGATGGTCGGTATCTTCTCCTACACTGACATGCTGGACGAAGCCTGGCAGTTTATCAACTGGATGCAGACGCGCGAATCCGCCGACGCCTTGGCGGAACAAGCGTACAATCTCGGCGGCTTTCACCTTCCGCCCCAGATCGGCTCTTACGAAGTGATTCGCGGTGAAGAACTCGGCGTTCACGAAGTATTTGCCGATCAGTTGGCAGACGTAACCGCCCCCTCGCATTGCCCGGGCTGGGAAGAAACCAACGCCCAAATCAACCTGGTGTTGCAGGGAGTCCTGTTTGAAGGCGGCGACTTTGAAGAAGCGCTGATCGACATGGCTGACATCCTGGATGAGGGCTTGGACGAATACGGGCGCTAGCGACCAAGAAGCAGTAAAATCCATCGAGTTGGGGGAGTGCCGCACTTCCCCAATTCGATGCTAAGGAAAGAGTCGTTGTCCTCAACAGCGAATCCTCAGAGCGGCGACCTCATTCGCAAGAAAAGAACCGGTTTGGCTGGCCTGCTCCACGATATGTGGAAGGCGCGGATTTCTTATTTCATGCTTTTGTTTTTCTTTGTGCCGTTCTTTGTTTTTGGCATTTATCCGATCGCCAATTCCGCTTATTTCAGCGTGACCGATTACACCGGCTCGCCCACGGAACCGGTGAACTTCCTTGGGCTGGAAAATTTCCGCGAATTGCTAAGTATCCAGATTGTCGACTTGCCGCGGCTGGAAGATGAAGCCACGGGCGAGCTGATCTACCAGTGTGGGCGGCGGAAGTACCCGGAGAGCGAGATTGCCGAGCAAATCGACGATGGTAAGGAATGCGGTCCCGCTTACGCCAGCGCGCGGGCTGTGGCGAGCGAAGGCTATCGGGAATGGCGCGAAATCACCGCCAATGATGAGGTCCGCAAGGTCATTGCGGCGACTGATCCGCGCTTTTGGACGGCGATCTACAATACGACGCGCTATGTTCTCTTCACGGTCGCGCTGAATTTGGTCTTGGGGCTTTGTCTGGCGCTGATATTACAGAAGCAGTCGCTCTTCAATATGGTGCTGCGCACGATATTTTTCTTGCCGACGGCGACGGCTGGCATCGCAATTTCTATTGTTTGGGGCTGGATTTTCCAAGGCAAGTCCTTTGGCTTAATCAATTCGATACGGATGGAGTACTTTGCAGCGCCCGAGCCGACGCCCTTTCTGGTCGATCCTGACTATATGGTCCCGATACTGATATTCATGGCGATTTGGGGCGGTGTCGGATACAACATGATATTGTATTTGGCGGGTTTGGGGGCGATACCGGCGGAATTGTATGAAGCGGCGACGGTGGACGGCGCCTCCACATGGCAGCAATTCCGTCGTATCACTTTGCCGCTGCTGCGCCCGACCACGCTCTTTCTGGTCGTCACCGGGATCATCGGCTCTTTCCAATTATTTGATGCGGCATACGTGATTTTCGCCACGAACGCTGACGGCACGGGCGGACCTCTGGACGGGGCGCTGACGGTTGTGGGGTACTTGTACGATAAGGGCTTTCGGCTGTTTCAGTTGGGATATGCCGCCAGCATCGCCTGGGTGCTATTCATCATCATCTTCGTTTTCACCTTGATCAACCTGCGCATCGGGCGCATCAACGAAGCCTACTAGGCTTTGCAGGACAATTGGCCATGGCAAGCGATTTCACAGCGAAGATCCGGCGCGAGCGAGTCCGTAAGCTTTTGCCCTATGCACCCATACTACTGGGCGCCATTCTCATGGTGCTGCCCTACTACTGGATGGTCATTGGCGCCTTCAAGAGCCTGCCGGAGCTGCAAGCGGTACCGCCGGAATTCTTGGTAAGACAGCCGACGCTCGACAATTGGTCTAACCCGCTCTGGTCGCCCGATGAAGTGCAGCAAAACGTAATCCGTGGCTTGTTCCAGCGCTACCTTGAGACTGAAGGCGGTTTCATACGCTTCTATTTCAACAGCGTGGTCGTCGCTGTCATCAATACGGTCGTGGGATTGATGGTCGCATCGCTCTCCGCATTTGTCTTGGCCAAACATCGCTTTCCGGGTCAGAATATCATTTTTATGATTATCCTGGCATCAATGATGGTGCCCTGGCAAGTCAGCCTGATCCCTAACTTCATCACCGTGCATCGCTTAGGCTGGCTCGATAGCTATTGGGGCCTGATTATCCCGGCGATTCCGCGCGCATTCGCCCTGTTTTTCCTGCGGCAATTTATGTTGTCCCTGCCCGACGATCTAATTGACGCCGCGCGTGTTGATGGCGCCTCGGAGCTTAGAATCTGGTGGCGCATCGTCATACCGCTCACGATTCCCGCGATGGTGGCAATGGGCATTTTCATGCTGGTCGGCGAATGGAATAACTTGCTCTGGCCCCTCGTCATTATTCAGTCGAGCGATCTGCGAACACTGCCGATCGTCATGTCGCAAATGCTCGGCCCCTATTCACCGCCTCTCGAACTGGGTGTGGTGATGGTCGCGTCCTTAATCGTATCACTGCCCACACTTGTCCTCTTCCTGCTCTTCCAGAAGCAATTCGTCCGCGGGATTGCCTTGACTGGGTTGAAGGGCTGAGCGATCAACCTTCTGCGCGAGCTGCCGTCTCGCTTTGCTCATGTCTGTCGCCTTTAGCTTGCGCAGGCGCAGATTGCCCAAGCTGCCGGTGATGGTCTAGGCGGCTTTGAGCAGGTCAATCGCGCAGACGCGGGCCGCTTGCTTGCCGGTTTCAACATCCAGGTCACGCCCCGACTTGCTCTGGAAGCCGGTGGAGACGTGGCCCGAGACAGTAGATGGTATTGCCGATGCGGTTGGCGGAGGCGAATTTTCCGAATATCTTGCGAAATGAAAATAACACGATATATTCTGTGCCATGGCTCTATCAGCTTGGAATTGTCAGACTGCTTGAGGGTCCCAAGAGACGGAGTTTATTTCAATATTTGCCAGCGCAGTTGCGAGGAGGGTCCAATAAAAGACTAAGCAAGTACATAACACATTTCCGAAAGCAACACTTGTTTTAGGAGATTATATTATGAGAAAGCCACTAAGTAGACGCGACTTTCTTAAGGCTTCGGGCGGTTTAGCCGCAGGTGGCTTGCTGGCATCTGGTTTGCCCGCGTTCGCCCAAGACGGCGTCACGATTCGTTCGCATACGCGCACCGGGCGGCAGGCGGACGAGCAGAGTTACTGGGCGGAGATTTTCAACGAGGACAACGCCGGCGAGATTACTACCGTGATTGAAGACTTCCCCGGCTCGGAGTACTTCCAGAAAATCAACACGCTGGCTGCCGGCGGCACCATGGGCGATGTTTTTTGGATATCATCGATTGAAGGATACTTCCGGCTGGCGGCGACCGGCGTCGCGCGCCCCATTGACGACGTGATTGAAGAAGCCGGCTATGCGCTGGACGAGCACTATGCAACGACGACATCCGCCGCCCGTTTGAACGGGCAGCTCTATGGCATTCCCATCCTGGCGCATCCCGGGCGCGTCGGCTTGTATTACAACAAGACCCTCTTTGATGATGCCGGCGTCGATTACCCGGATGACACCTGGACATACGACGATATGCTCGCCGCCGCGATCGAGCTGACCGACCCCGATCGGCGCATCTGGGGCTTCATGGATCCGGAAGGCTCCTACTTCACGTCGATCGTCTTTATCCGCGCCTGGGGCGGTGATACGCTCAACGCCGACGGCACGGAATCGCTGCTGAACTCGGACGAAACCAAAGCCGCGCTGGCCTTCCAACACTCGCTTTATAACGAGCACAGGGTGGCGCCAGCGCCGGGCACGACCGGGCAAGGCGCGAACCAGCTTTTCGCCGCCAATCAACTGGCGATGTTCCAGTCCGGCTTCTGGGGCAGCAATGTGGTGCAACTGCTGCAAGATGAAAATGTGCTTGGCGTTGCGCCCATGCCCATCGGCCCCGCCGGTCGACGCGGCAGCATGTTCGAGTTTGATCCGCTTTGTGTCTCCGGCTCCACCGAGAATCCCGCGGAAGCCTTCAAATGGGTCGATCGCATGACCAATTTTGAGACCCAACTACAAGCGACCCTGACCTATAACGTCACGGCGAGCCGGCCAGCCGTGATGAGTAATCCTGAAGTGCAGGGCAAGACCGAGACCTTGAAGGTATTCAGCGGCATCATGGAAGAAGCCTTGCCCTTGGTATTGCCGGCGAACTTCCGCGAAACGGAACACTTCAAGTATGTTGGTGATAACATACAGGCGCTCTGGCTTGGCTTGGCAAGCGTAGACGACATCATCGAAGACCTCAATTCTGGCGCCCAAGCCATTCTCGACAAACCCGCCCTGGGTTAATTCATATCGGCAGGTGTGGAGATAGTCAGCGTTCTCCGCGCCTGCCTTGCTAATCCTGAGTCCTGAACAGTAGCCGGCGCGAGCTATCGGATGACTGCATTCGTAAAGCGTAGCCTTGGATTGAGTACGCCTTTGACGCTGAGTCAAAAGGAAGCTCTGCAAGGGTTTATCTATATCTCACCCTGGATTTTCGGATTTCTGATCTTCACCGTGGGTCCCATGATCGCGTCAGGCTACCTCAGCCTCACTGACTACAACATCGTTACTGAGCCGCGCTTTGCCGGCTTAAGCAACTACGAATACATGTTCGGAGACCGGTTGTTCTGGAAGTCGGTCGAGAATACGCTCTACTATACAGTGATCTTCGTGCCCATCAGCATCGTCTGCTCCTTGGCATTGGCGATGCTGCTCAACCAAAACATCTTTGGCCGGATCGCGCTGCGTACCTTGTACTTCCTGCCATCGGTCACGCCGGTTGTGGCTACGGCTTTCTTGTGGGTCTGGATCTTTCAGCCACAGGTCGGGCTGGTGAACAGCATCATTTCCCAGCTGGGGCTTGGCAACGGTCCTGGCTGGCTGACGCATCCCGGCTCCTCCAAACCGGCGCTGATCATTATGAGTCTATGGGGCGCGGTCGGTGGCAACACCATGCTGATCTTTCTCGCCGGGCTGCAAGGCATCCCGAAAGAGCTGTATGAATCGGCGGAGATAGACGGCGCCGGCGGCTGGTCGAAGTTCCGTTTCATCACCGTGCCCAGCATATCGCCGGTGATTTTGTTTAACACCGTGCTGGGTGTGATCATCGCGCTGCAAATGTTCACGCTGGTCTATGTAGCGACCTCGGGCTCGCAGCAGCAGTTTTCTCCCGGCGGACCGCTGTATTCAACCTTGTTCTATGTGCTGCATCTGTATAACAGCGCCTTTGATTATTGGGAGATGGGATATGCCTCGGCGCTGGCTTGGATCTTCTTCATCATCGTGCTGGCGATAACCGGCGGGCAAATGTGGCTGTCACGCCGCTGGGTCTATTACGAAGGCCAGGAAAACTGATGGCAGGCAGGGAAAATACTGCGGGGCTTTCGGCATTGTTAGGCAAGAGACTGCCTGCTTGGCGAGTTAAACGAATCGGCCGAAACATCTTGCTTTATGCGCTGGCCTACGGGTTGACCTTGTTGTTCGCCGTGCCTTTCCTGTGGGCGGTGTCGTCGTCGTTGAAGCCGGTGAATGAGCTTTTCCTCTGGCCACCACGACTGCTTCCACAAACCTGGCAATGGTATAACTATGTCGAGATCTGGGAGTTTGCGCCCCTGGCGCGCTTCTTCATAAACACCGTCTTCGTCACGGTGTTCACGGTCATTGGCCGCGTCGGCTCGGCTGCGGTGGTCGGCTACGGCTTCGCGCGTTTCCGCTTTCCCTATCGGAACCTGCTCTTCATTCTGGTGCTAAGCACACTCATGCTGCCCTACCAGGTCACAATCATTCCGACCTTTTTGCTCTTCAAGGCGCTGGGCTGGCTGGATACCTATAATCCGCTAATCATTCCTCATTGGCTTGGCGGCGGCGCCTTCGCCATATTTTTGTTCCGGCAGTTCTTCATGACGATCCCTAAAGACTTGGACGAAGCGGCGAAGATCGACGGGGCGAACACACTCTGGATCTTCCTGCGCATCATTGTGCCGCTGTCCAAACCGGTGATAATCACTATGGTCCTCATCGCATTCCTGGACACCTGGAACGACTTTTTCGGTCCGCTGATCTATCTCAATTCGCCGGAGAAATATACGCTGTCTCTGGGCTTGGCGAACTTCAAACGGGTGGCGACCGCCGGCGGAAGAGCGACTGAACATCTGCTGATGGCGGCATCTATGGTCATGACCCTGCCCAGTATTTTGATCTTCGTGCTCTTGCAGCGCTGGTATATCCAGGGTGTGGTATTCTCTTCCGGTAGCAAATAGGCGAAGTTTTGAAAAGGCAAGCGTAAGAACCGGCGCGCCGGCGCGTGGAGGAGTTTGGCAGCGTATGAAAAACACAAGTGTCATCTTCACCGGGCCTGACCGAGTGGAAGTGAATGCGATCGACAGCGACTTTCTCCCGCTTGGCGTCCATGAGGTCCTGGCGCAGACGCATTATTCGCTGATCAGCGCCGGCACCGAGCTAGCCTGCCTGTCCGGCGTAGAACCCTGGTTCAGTTTTCCCGCTACTCCCGGTTACGCGTCAATTGGCGAGGTCGTCGCCGCCGGCGCAAAGGTGAGCGCCGTGGCGCCCGGTGACATCGTCTACAGTATGGGCGGCCACTGTCAGTATCAACGCATCGACACCGCCAATCCACGCGCGCTCTGCATAAAGGCGCCGGATGGGCTGGATTTGTCAAAGGCAGTCTTCACGCGCATGATATGCGTCGCCTTTACCGCGCTGCGCATTTCGACCATCGAGCTTGGCGATTATGTCGCCGTGACCGGGCTGGGCTTGGTGGGCAACTTTGCCGCGCAACTGGCGCAATTGCAGGGCGCGCGCGTCATCGGGCTGGATCTCAGCGAAAGACGGGTCGAGCTAGCGCGGGACTGCGGCATAGATCACGCGCTGGTGTTGGACCCGGCCACAATCGAGGCTGATGTCGCTGAAATCACTGGCGGCGGTGGTGTGACGACCTTGATCGAGGCGACCGGCAATCCGCGCGCGCTGCCGACGGCTCTGCCTCTGGTCGGGCGCTACGGCGAAGTCATTCTGCTGGGCACACCGCGCGGCGCTTATGAAACCGATCTGACCGAAGTGCTGCGCCATGTCCACCTCGACGGCTTGGGCAATGTGACCTTCAAAGGCGCGCATGAGTGGCGCTATCCCGTGCCGCGCGATCCCTTCGTCAAGCATTCGATCCAGCGCAATGCCGAATTGGCGCTGGATTATATCCGCGCGGGTGATTTGCAGGTGGCGCCGCTGCATTCGCATACCCTGCTGCCCGACCAGGCGGAAGAGGCTTATAACGGGCTGAAACACATGAAGGATGAGTACATCGGCGTCGTCTTCGATTGGACCGACGTCGCGCCGACGCACTAGCCGCCAGTGGCGCGTCGCTCACTCGCCCCGCAGGCGTGGATCGAGAATATCGCGCAAGCCATCGCCGATGAAATTAAAAGCCATCACCAGGCTGGCGATTGCAAAGCCCGGAAAAAGCCACATCCACCACTGATCAAAAAAGTCGATGCCGTTGCTGACCATCCGCCCCCACTCCGGCGAAGATGGCTCCGGTCCCAAGCCGATGAAGCTCAAGGCGGCGAAGCTTATGACGGCGGTGCCAATATCCAGCGTCGCCAAGATGACGGCGGGAGCGATGCAATTGGGCAAGATGGTGCGGAAGAGAATATAAAAGCCGCCGGCGCCCGCGCTATGCGCCGCCTCGACAAATTCTTGCGCTTTCACCTCAAGGACGAGCCCGCGGATGATCCGGGCGTAGCGGGGCCACCATACAGCCGCGAGCGCCAGCACAGCATTGCGTATGTCCGGTCCCAGCGCCGCCGTAACTGCCATCGCCAGGATGATAAAGGGAAAGGCCATGAAGAGCTCTGTCAGGCGCATCAACAATTCGTCGACGATGCCGCCGGCATATCCGGCGACGGCGCCAATGATGACGCCGAGTGTGCTGCCCATGATGATGACCGCCAAACCGGCGGGAATGGTAATGCGCGAACCCCAAAGTACGCGGCTGAATATATCACGCCCCAGCTCATCCGAGCCCATGACGAAAAGCGCGCCCGGCGCCTGCAAGCGGTTGACCAAGTCTTGCTTCAAGGGTTCGAAAGGGGCGATAGCCGGCGCGACAAAAGCGATGACGACCCAGAGGATGGCGATGATCAGCCCCAGTGTGACCAACGGATTGCGTCGCAGATGATAGCGCGTCTGTGCGCTGCGACTAGGCGACTCGAATTCGCGGGTCGAGGAAGAAATAGAGGATATCGACGACAAAATTTACTCCGACATAGATGAAGGCGAAAAGCAGACTGACGCCCATGATCGCAGGGAAGTCCTGCGATGTGCTGGCGCGGAACATATAAAAGCCGATGCCCGGATAAGCGAAAATCGACTCGATCAAAATCGAGCCAACCAGCAGATTGCCATAAGACAATCCGATGACCGTCACCACCGGGATAAGCGAATTGCGCAGTCCATGAATGCCGATGACGTAACGCTCGCGCAAACCCTTGGCGCGGGCGGTGCGCATGTAATCTTGATTCAGCACCTCGAGCAGTGATGATCGCGTGATGCGTGATATGATGCCGCTGATATAGAGTGCCAGTGTCAGCGCGGGCAGGATGAGATGCGACAGGGCATTGCCGAAGGTCTTCCAATCGCCATTCAGCAGGGCATCGATGGTGTACATGCCGGTGACGGTCGGCGGCGGACGCATGAGAATATGAAGCCGGCCCGGACCGGCGGCGATACCCAGCTGGGCATAGAACACGTTAAGAAAGATCAAGGCTAATAGAAATACCGGGAAGCTAACCCCGATTAGGGCGATGACCCGCGCGACATAATCGGCCCAACTGTCCTTCCAAATCGCGGAAACCAAGCCAAGCCCGACGCCAAGCGCGACGCCGTAGATGATGCCGAGCGTCGCCAATTCAATTGTTGCCGGCAATCGTTTGGCAATATCTTCGGAGACCGGCTTGCGCCACTTGATTGAGACGCCCATATCGCCCCGCAGCAAGTTGCCAAGATAGGTCAAATATTGTTCGTGCAGGGGTTTGTCCAGACCCCATTTCTTGCGGAAGGCGGCAATAGTGTCTTCGTCGTTCAGGGCGTTCGGCGGCAGGTTCGCGTTGATGGGATCGGCTGGGATTGCGTTGGCAATAATGAATGCGACTACCGTGATGCCCAGCAAGATGGGGATCACCATTAGTACACGGCGGACGAAATAGTGAGAGAAACTCATAAGCCCTGTCAGCGCTTAGGGAACGACGCCTAGTTTAACACATCGGAGCAAGCGACGAGAGAATCTGGGGTCAACGCCAAAAGGGGCGGCCAAGCGGTCGCCCCTGATCATTTGCAATTGACCTGGCGACGAGGGACAGCTCTCGCCACCCCGCGTCGCCAGTTGGCAAGCAGCGCCAACTACTCGGCCAGGCTCAAGATTGAGACATCCAGAAGCCAGTGCGGGTGCCAAATATAGCCCTGCAATTCGGATTGATAAGCCGTCGCTACCTCCGGTACGTTGAAGGGCGCGAAAGGACCGCTCTGCATCGTGTATTCTTGCAGCGCCGTAAAGAGCGCCATGCGCTCGTCTGGATCACTCGCGACCTTGGCCGCGGCGATCATGTCCTGGATCTCCTGCGGCACCTCGTCCAGATCCCAGTTATTGCGCTCGGTCGCGACCTTGCCACCGGGCATGAAGCTGAGGAAATCCAGCGGATCCAGAATATCGGGACCCCATAGCCAGTAGCCAATGCCGTGCTCGCCACTGCGGTATTTCTCCAAAGCAACCTGGATTTCACCCGGCTGCAGCGTCACGTTGATGCCAGCTTCCGCCAGGTCAGCCTGGATCTTCTGGGCGTTGGTGTTGAAGCTGACGCCGCCGTAGACCATGTCGGGGTATTCCAGCGTCATATCAAGGCCGTCGCCATAACCAGCTTCCGCCAGCAATTCGCGCGCTTTGTCCAGATCGCGCGAGAAGGCGGCCTCTTCACCGAGGTTGCCAAAGAAGCCGGCCGTCATATTCGTGGCAGGCTTAACGCCGCCCCACAGCGTCTTGTAACCTTCGTAATCCATCGCGTAGCGCACAGCCAACTGAACGTTCGGATTGGCGAAAGGACCACTCTTCTCCTCTTCCGTGTTCATGATGACGAAGTGCGTCAAGGTGCTAATTCCGCGATAGATTTCGATATCCGCATTGCCTTCCAACGCGGTGATCTGGTCCGGCTGCAGATCGAATGCCAAATGGATATCGCCCGCTTCCAACGCGACCTTCTGAGTAGCGCTTTCCGGCATGTGGACAAGGATCACGCGGTCAAAGTATGGCGCGTCACCCCAGTAATTCTCATTGCGGACCAGCACTGTGCGATCCTGCGGCTCCCAGAGTTCCAGCACATAGGAACCGGAACCGGCTGACGTGCTGTCCATATAAGCGCCGGCGGTATCGGTTTCGGCTGCATCTTCGGCATCCGTGCCGCCATTGGCGATTACCACATCCGCGTTGGTGACGCTGAAAACGGAGCTGGTGATCTCGGACAAGAAGGACGGACGTGGCGCCGGCAGAGTAAAGGCGACGGTGTCATCGTCTATCGCTTCTACCGAACCGATTCCATCAGCCAGGAAGGACGGATTGCCGTTGAAATTCTGCAGCCGCTGCATAGAAAAGACGACATCGTCAGCGGTGATATCATCGCCATTGGCGAAGGTAGCATCCTGGTTGAGCGAGAAGGTGTAGACCGTCCCGTCATCCGAGATTTCCCAGCTGTCGGCGAGCGACGGCACGATCCTGCTTGCGTCTTCATCCGGGAAGGTGACCAACTGGCTGTAGGTCACATGATTGACGATATGCGTCGAATGGGTGAAACCGTTAGCCGGGTCGTAGGCATCGGTGTTTTCCGACCAGCCGATCACCAGCACCTTCTCGTCCTGCGCTTGGACACCGACGGCGCCGAGCACGAGGATCAAGACAGCCATAACAACCAATACATATTTCAACCGATTCATATTTGTAGCTCCTTCAATACAGAACAGAACAGAATACCGCTAGACTGGCGAGTATAACCAAAAGCATGACGCGCTGCAATCAAGCGTTGAAAAGGGAGTGGTGAAAATCTTGGATATGCCTTTTTCTAACCCCATCCCCGACCCTTCCCCAAAGCATTGGAGAAGGGAGTTTTCCGGCGAGTTTGAGCCAGTGTCGTCTTCATTCTATCTCCTTCTATCTCCTTGAAATTCACCACTCCCCACGTGACGGGAGTGGTGAATACTGTTGATATAACAACTTCGACCTTGCCATCCAAAAACCTCTGTGCCCTCTGTGTCTCTGTGGTGAATCCTCCCTTATGGAATCCGGGATATGTCCTGTGTCTTTGAAATTCACCACTCCCGTACTGCGCTGACTTCTCAAACTGCGGACCAGCGCGAATTGCCTGCCGTCCGCGCCAATCTATCCCTTGACCCCGCTCAAGACGAAGCCCTGGATGAAATAGCGCTGCGCCAGGAAAAAGACGATCATGGGCGGCGTAAGCGCCATGCCGGATGCCGCCATCATCAAAGCGAAGTCGGAACTGTATTCGGAGACGAATGCCGAAATGCCGACTGAAATGGGGAATTTGCTTTGGTCCTGAATGTAGATCAAGGGCAGCAAGAACTCGTTCCAGTAGAAGAAAAAGGCGAATATGGCCACCGTCGCCAGCGCCGGGCGCGACAGCGGCAGCATGATGTTGAGGAAAATCTGCATGCGATTGGCGCCGTCAATACGCGCCGCATCTTCCAAATCCAGGGGCACCGTCATAAAGAACTGCCGCAGGAGAAAAGTATAGAAGGGCTGGGCGAAAAAGGCCGGTACCAGAATCGGCAGGTAGGAATTCAACCAGCCGAACCAGCGGAACATCAAAAACGAAGGGATGAGCGTCACCCAAATCGGCACCATCATCGTCGACAGCATCAAGAGGAACAGGGCGTTTTTGCCCGGGAAACGAAATCGCGCGAAACCGTAGGCGGCGAGCGAACTGCCGATCAGCGTACCCAAGACGCCAACCACGGTGATAAAGGCGGTATTAATGGTGTATTGCAGGAAGGGAACCTGGTTGAAGACCTCGCCGTAATTGGACCACATCCAGGTATCGGGGATCCATTCGATGGGGTAGGTGAAGATCTGATGCTTGGGTTTCAAGCTGGTGGAAAGCATCCAGAGCAGCGGATAAAGAAAGAGCAATGCGCCCGGCACCAGTATCAGGTAGGTCACCAGATGGTTCTGCATATGCAGCCGTTTTCGCCGCGACCAGAAGCCGCCTTTTCCCTTGCTTGATGCTGATGCTGTCGCAGTAGTCATAAGGCGCACCCTAGACCAATTCGTAATTGACGCGATAACGCGAGACCCACAGGATGCAGAGCGTCACGATGAAAATAATGACAAAGAGCACGCCGGCCTGCGCCGAGGCGTAACCCAGCCGCAGCTCGCGGAAGGTCGTCTGATAGAGGTTAATCGAATAGAAGTAAGTGGCGTAATTTGGTCCGCCGCGCGTCATGATATAAGCCTGGTGAAGACCTGCATCGCATTGATAAAGCTGACGATGAGGACAAAGAAGATCGTGGGCGACATCAGGGGGATGGTGATGCTCCAGAGCCGCCAGCGCCGGTTGGCGCCATCGACCTCGGCCGCCTCGTAGAGCTCGGGCGGGATGCCCTGCAAGCCCGCGAGGAAGATGATAATCGTGCTGCCGACCCGCCAAAGCTCCATAATAGTGATAGACGGCAGCGCCCAACTCTCGGAGACAATCCAGCCGATCCGCTTGATGCCGATGAAGCCCAGCAGCCAGTTCAACGAGCCGAATTCGCGATGAAAGAGGAAGGACCACAAAACCGCCACCGCTACGCCGGAGAGCACGGCCGGCAGATAATAGATGGTGCGGAAGAGCCGCATCCCGCGCACCGGCTGATTCATCACCAGCGCCAGGGCGAAGCCGATGATGAGATTCAATATCAAGTAGAAGAAGGTGAAAACCAGCGTGACCTTCAGCGATTGCCAAAAGCGCGAATCGCGCGTGAGCTGAATGTAGTTTTCGAAGCCGATCCATTCGATGGCGGAGAAGCCGTTCCAGTCGGTGAAGCTGAAACCGAGCGCGGCGATCAATGGACCGGCGGTGAAAACCAGGAAACCGATGAACCAAGGCAAAATGAAGAGATAGCCTTGTATCGCCTCGCGGCGGAGCAGGTCGCTATTGAACATGGGGCGGTTAATTAGCTCAATTGATGTCTATGCTAAAGAAAATCATGGGCGAGATTCGCTCAATCGGGGCGCAATATACAGAAATGCGCCCCATTTTGTTGCGTTCAAACTGCCAGGCTAAGCGCCGGCGCCTTACTCATCCTCGAAGTAGCGCTCAGCCGCGGCATTGGCTTCTTCTTCAATCAGGCGCAGCGCTTCCGCCGGATCGTTGCCTTCAAAGACGCCGATGATGCGGGCGTTCCAGGCCGCATCATACTCGCCCATGAAGACGGGATAGGACCAATTGATGGCATCCTCCAGCATCTGTTCGGGGAAGACTTGCACGTATCTGCCCTTCCAGATATCCGTACCCGCCACCTCTTCCCACCGCGGCACGGAGGAAAGCCGCCCCGGCACACTGCGCAGGTTATTCGATATGAGGATGTTGGTCGATTCAGTGTTGGTGATGTACTTGCAGAATTCCCAGGCCACATCGATGTCTTCGGTGTTGGTGGCGATGCCCCAGGCGCCGCCAGCGGCCGAAACGCTGGTCAAGCCGCTGGAGCCGCGCGGCAACTTAACGATATCCCATTCAAAGGAATCGCCGATGCCTTCCAGCATGTAAAATGCCGCCCAGGAACCCTGCACCTCCATCGCGATATTGCCGGTCAGGAATGGATCCAGTCCTGCGGGCGTCATGCCGCGGTGCACAGCATTGCCCGCCGCGATCTCAGCCTGGATCCGTTGCAATGTAGCGACATTCTCGGGATTATTGACGATGCAGCTGCGGTTGTCTTCATCGAAGGTGACACCGCCGCCGGCATGCAGCAAGCCCATCATCATCCAGGCCCAGGTCCACAATTCCACGCCCCAACGGGTTTGGTCGCCTGGCTCGCCGTCTTTGAAGGCGGCCGCGATCTCAAAGCAGTCGTCCCAGGTCCAGTCGTTGGTCGGGTAGGGCACACCCACTTCATCGAACATGGTCTTGTTGTAATAGATGGCCACATTGGAGAAGTCGTAGGGCAGGGTCATCAACTGACCCCGGTAGGAATTCTGCGCCACTTGCGCGGGCCAGAAGTCCGAAAAGTCCATGCCATCGCGCTCCATCAGGTCGTTTAGCGGCGTGATCCAGCCACGCGCGCCGAAGGGCGCGGCGTCAAAGGAGCGCACGTAAAAGAGACCGGCAAGGTCCCGCCGACGCCGGCTGTATTGATCTGCGTGTAATACAGCGAGGAGTCGCCGGAATTGATGAGATTGATATCGATATTGGGATATTCTTCGTTGAAATTCTCGATGACAATCTTGAAATCATTCACGCTCAAGGTGTTATGGTTGGTATTCCATTGCAGCGCGCCTGACATGTCGCTTTGGGCGAGTGACGCGAAGGGCAGGGCGCCCGATGCCGCTATGCCGCCTGCCATTGCGCCAGCTGACTTCAAAAAGTCCCGCCTGCTTAACCCTCCAGGATTTCTTCTATACATAATTGCCTCCTTGTAACTATCAATTATGAGCGCATGCATAGCTTACGCTCGTCGACAAATATAACCAAGCGGGCAAACTTTGTCAAAAATCCGCGCCATCGGGAGTGGTGATTTCAAGGAGATAGAATGAAGACGACACTGGCTCAAACTCGCCGGAAAACTCCCTTCTCCAATGCTTTGGGGAAGGGCCGGGGATGGGGTTAGAAAAGGGCATATCAAAGATTTCACCACTCCCCGCATCGGGGAATGGTCAAATTGTTGGGGTACGCGCTTTCTCTCAGATGCGCCAGTTTCCGACTATACACAAACCTTGCCAAGCACGCCGAATACTCTGTGCCCTCTGTGTACTCTGTGTGAAGAAATCTGTGCAGTGTACAGAATCAAACGCATATCCACGATGTTCACCATTCCCCGTCATCGCGCGGGACTAGCCCTAGAGATCAACCCGCCGGCCTTCGCGCGCCGACTGATAGGCGCCCAGAATCATCTCGATGCATACCTTGCCGTCTGCGGCGCTGGCCAGCGGCGGCCCATCGCCTTTGATGAAGTCGACCACCGGCCGCGCCACCCCGTGAATGCGTGAGCCGTGCGGCACGAAGGGGAAGTCAAAGCGCTCCCAGTCCTCAGCGCCGGCGCGGAAAAGCTTCAGCGGCGTACCCTCCGGCGGCGGGATTGTTGAGGGCGCGTCGCCGTAATTCTGGTGGATTGAGCCGGCATCACCGTAGATCTCCGTGGTGGCTTCGGCGGCGAGTTGAGTCGAGCTGTTGAAGAGGATGCCCATCTCGCCCTTGCTGAAGCGATAGATAGCGACGCCGTTATCGTCCGGCGCGACGTCCGTGACGATGTTGTCGATCTCGGCCATGACACTTACAGGGCGTCCCAACATCCAAAGAAACCAGTCGGCGGCGTGCGAAGCGTCATCCATGAACATGCCCATATTCTGAACCGGATCTATATGCCAGTTGCCCGACTGCGCAAAGGCAGGGTTGAGCAGGGCGGGGATGGCGTGACGGCGGCGGATGGCGGCCACATTACCGACCGCGCCTTCATCAATCAGCGCTTTCATCTTCTGGTTGATCGGGTCGCCGCGCATCTGGTAGCACATGCTGAACTTGATACCGGTTCGCTTGACGGCGTCTATGATGGCATCACAGTCTTCCAGCGTCAGCGCCATCGGCTTCTGCAGCAGGACATGCTTGCCGGCTTCCGCCGCCGCGATGACGTGCTCGGCGTGTCTGTTGGTTGGGCTGGTGACGAACACGGCATCGATATCATCCCGCGCCAGCATCTGATCGAGATCGGGCATCCATTCCAATCCGAACTCCGCCGAATGCTTCTGCCCGCGCTCCGCATCGTAATCCCACGCCGCGACCACGTCGGCATCGTCATAATCTGCGATGACGCGACAATACCCGAGCACATGTCCATGCGCGAAACTGATTACGCCGAGGCGAATTGGTTTTGCTGAGTTGGCCATAAGATTTATCCTTCTTTTACAAAGTCAGTAACATCTACATCGACGATGAGATCGTCGCCATCGACGATAATTGGGTAAGTCTTCACACGCAGCTCGGGATCGACCAGACATTGACCGCTGGCGATGTCGAATTGCCAGGCGTGCCAGGGACAGCGCAGTATCTCGCCCTCGCGCTCGTAGCCGACAAAACCGTCGGTCACCGAGGGCGGGGCGCTTGTGCTGCTGCGCCCGCCGACCTCGCCCGTGCAGAGTGGTCCGCGTTTGTGCGGGCAGATATTGCGCAGGGCATAAAACGCGCCGCCGACGTTGAAGATGCCGATGCCGGCGCGCCCGCGAAACGGCACGATGATCTTGCGCCCGCCGACCGGAATCTCGCCCACCTTGCCGACCACAATGCCGGTCACGCCACCACCTTGTCAATCATGGCGTCGCTGATGCGCAGCATATCGAGGGCGTTCTCGGCGAAGACGCGCCGGTGCGTGCGCTCGTCCAGCTTGGGCAGGACGGTGACCGGATCGTTCCAGTCCCAATGAGGAAAGTCGGTGCAGAAGACCAAAGTCTCGTCCGCATGCAGCATGTCCAGCATCTGATAGACTTGCTCGCTCTTAGGCGGCTCGTGCATAGGCTGTGTACCGACGCGAATGTGATCGCGGAAATATTCGCTGGGCAGCCGCTTGAGCCAAGGCGTCTGATCGCCGATCGCTTTCCAATCCGCGTCCATATGCCACATCAGCGGCGCCGCCCACATCTGCTGCACTTCAATCATGGCGAATTTGAGCATGGGGAACTTCTCGAAGACGCCTTCGCAAATGAGGGAAGCGGCTTGGGCGCTGGCGATGCTGGGCCGGGTCATGCGGGATTCCATGTAATACGACGGGAAGCCGACTGCAGTCGGTGTCGAGCCGGGGCTATGTCCGCCAATATGGGAGACCACCGGCAGGTCATGCTCGGCGCAAGCTTCCCAGATCGGATGGTAGACGCGCTTGCCATAGAGCTGCGGCGTCTGCATCGGCATCATAACCGCCACCGTATCCACCCGCGGCGCCAGGCGATGAATCTCCTTGACCGCCTGCGCCGGGTCATTGGGCGCGAGCAGAATGGCGTTGACGACGCGCGGATCTTTGTCCAACCAGTGCTCGATCGTATAGTCGTTGAATGCCGTGCACAGCGCTGCCGCCCAATCGGGATCGGGCAAGCCGGCGTAGCCGTAAAAAGTCGGCGGTCCGGTGAGCAGCGCAAAATCGATATTCCAGCGGTCGAGCAATTCCTTCTGCGTGAATTCCAGCGTGTAGTTGAATTCGCGGTCCTTGAGCTCGGGATCTTTAAGATCGGTCCGCGTGCGCCGGTAGGGCGTATTGGCGTAGCCGCTGCCGGGCAGGTGCAAACCCTGATCGAGCAGATGCTCCTGGTAGAACTTCGGCAAATATGGCAGGAGGTCTTCCGGCTCGCGGAAGCTGTGGTGCACATCGCAGTCGACCAGCCTGACGCGCTCCTTGCTTCGCGCTGTCCAGCCGGGCGCGGCGATCGGCGCAGCGCCTTTTTTGCCGATGTGGATTTGGTCTAGTTTGTCGATTGTCTGCATGGTTATCTCCGCTACACTTCAAACCTGTATTCTGAACGCTATCTCGCCCACCAGGGAGGATTGAGTTCATATTTGCATAGGAACTGGGATGGATAATGCTCTGCCCAACATCGTAGCCATTTGACATTTTCATGTCCAGGCGACATTGCTGAAAGTGCGTCCGCCTGTACGTCATAGCACTCTGGTTCTGCTAGAAAACTTACCAGGTACCTTTCTCCTCTATCCCACTGATGAACGTGACATGCCTCATGAACCAGCGTACTTGCCAGCATTGCTGGGCTTTCACGACGGGCATATATCGGGTTGATAGATACGTGCCTTCTGCTTACCAAGACCCGCGCATTCACCTCTTCTCGCTCCAAGTCAGAGTCCGCCGCAACGGTTTTAAACTTTGGGACCGTGTACCGGAACCACTTCGACGATTTCCTGTGGATGTAAGCAAAAGCGTCAATTACGCGCGTTCTAAACCGATCGTCTCCTTCTATTTTTGGCAAAATATCGGCAATGTCATGACTGACAAAGCTGATGTGCGCTATCCAGCCTTTGCTGATCTTCAGCCAACAATAAGTGTCTCCCTCGTGTGTTGCTGTAATCTCATACGATTCCCCTCTGTCTGTCGCTCCCATTTTGTTGCTGTTTACAGTGGGCCGCTCACGGATGTTCATGCTTCCGGTTAAATACGCCCGTTCGTGTTCATAGCATTGCGGCTCAGGAGTTAGCGTCACTGTCGGCGTCGCGGTCGGCTCAGGCGTGGGGGTAGCCGTTGGTTCAGATGTTGCTGTCGGTGTGACCGTTGGCTCAGGTGTAAGCGTAGCCGTTCTGACCGCAGTTGGCTCCGACGTACCAAAGATAGAAATGACGATCTGTGAGGTGATTGGGTTTGGACTACTTTCAGGCTGCTGTGCGATACCTCTGCCAGAGATCACGCCCAACAAAACCAGCAGTAGTCCTAGCATTCTGGCCATTCTACGCCTCGCATAGCCACCGCTTAACGAGACTTCCAACTAGCACTCGATGATAATCGCCCCAATGACGCGGCGATTCCCAGTGATCCCAGCCGTGTATTCGAAAGCGACATCGTATAAGACTCCGGAGCGATCGTACCGCAACCTGTATTTCTGTTCATGTTCGGGATTTAGATACACGGAAACGAAGCCGAAGTGTCCCTCAAAGTCTCCTTCTTCTTCGATGTCCGGAACTAAAGGCGATTGACCCGTGCCGTATAATTCATGAGATTGAATTACCTTTACCGTATCGTCTCCTTTCAAGAACACCGCGAGCGCAGGTGCGTCATAATCCGACCGAACGTACGCGACCTGGCAAGCACTCTTCATTGTAGGTTTGTAAGCCTGCTGCCATGAAGTGCCTAATACCGGCGTGGCAAGTGTTATGGTTTCATACACGCTGTCGGCGGATTCGACAGCGTCTCCGCCTATGCTAAATGTCACAGTGGAGAGCAGACTTATGCCACTGTAATCACTTAGGACTTGAATCATGTACTTGCCAGGACGCAATGAACCCAGCCCTTGCCCCCTGAAAAGCACATGCACGACATCGCCGTTGTAGTAGACGGCAAATCTTGTGCTGTAACCAGCAGATATGTACAGATGCTGTGCGCCTGCTTTAGTAGGGTCGTCGAAAACACATATTACGGCCTCGGTATTGCCGGTGCCACCAACATTGGCCGTGCAATACTTATCCTTCTGCGTCAGGTACAGAAACTCAACTACAGTTCTCTGGTCTTCATTTAACCGATTGAAGCTGCCGTATGAAGCCAACGGCTGGTCTGTGTCTACGCTAAACCCGACCTGAGCGTGAGTTAGGCCGTTCACCCCTGCAACCAGCATCAGGACGAGAAATACCACTATGCGCTTTTTCATGTCACGCCTCCTTGAATTAGTATCTTTGATAGTCATGCTTGACCCGCATTCATTCACAGTGAAGTAGGCTGTAAGGAGATTATCCCTTAACCACCCGTGCGTGACCATCTTCAAACAGTCGGCATCTTTCCCTTACCGAATTTAATTTTGCACGGCCCTGTCAGGCCCTACCCCGACCGCATCTCACCCAGCGTCTGCTCGCCCTGCTGAATATACTCCGCCACCGGACTCTCGATACGCCCGTAAGCATTCCAAATCTTGAAGCCCAGCAGCGCCAGCAAATCCTCATCCGCCTCCGCCACCACCTCGGGCGCGGTCGCCATGGTGAAGTTCACCTGCGTGCGGAATTGCGGCGCCACGAAGGTCGACAAAACGCCCAGCCTGAAACCGTCGCTGACGTTGGCGCCCGTCCCATGCCAGATGCGGCCGTCAAAAATCATGGCGCTGCCGGCCACGCCTTCCGCCGGGATGCTGACCACATCCTTGTCCCGCTCGGCGTCCGGGCGGCGACCAAAGAGATGGCTGCGCGGCGCCAGCCGAGTCGCGCCGTTTGCTTCCGTGAAGTCATTGAGCATCCACATCACATTGACCACAACCGGCGGCGCGATCATAGCCGGGAAGTTGTCCACGCGGTTGGACAATTCGCGGGTCAAGGAACCGGCCGGCACCGGGTTGGGTCGGCGATGAATCGGCTCCGGCATCCACCACTGATCGGTATGCAGGTTCATGGCGCTGCCGCCCGGCTTGGCGATGTTGGCGCCATAGCTGGATAGCAGATAGGCATCGCCCAGCACATGCCCAACGACCGCGCGCACCGTCGCCTGTGTCAGCAATTCGCGCCAGACTACCCCCTTGTTGATCAAGGCCCAGACGCGCTGGTTGACGCCCCCGGCTGCCGCCGAAAAGGCATCGCGCCTTATGCGACCCTCTTCGTCGGTGAAGGCGCCCCATTGCTGCTTGGCGCCGCCGTCTTCAAAGGCCTGGCCACCCTCCAGCTCCGCCTGCGCCTGCTCCAGCAGACGCCGCTTCGCCGCGGTAAGCTGCTCGGGTGTGATCGCGTCTTTGACCAGGCAATAGCCGAACTCGTCGATGTTGGATTGCAAGGTGGCCAGGTCAGTAGTAGGTTGTGGCAGTTCGTCGTATGTCCAGTCGAACATAATCGTCTCTCCAATATTCGATCGCGTGTTATGAGTTTGATCTTTGAATTGAACGCGCTACGAGTCCCATTGCTTGGCAGTCATCGCTCCAAGAATCTCCGTATGACATACTTATGCTTTCTATCGTGTCGTCTTTTGAATCAACGGGATCTCCCTCGACAATAACGAGGTCCCCACGACGGATACCAATCGAACAGTCGTGTGCCAACTTTTCGTCCCTCGCAAGTATCACCCAAACCGTGATTAACATTCCGTCATCGACGCGAATGTAACAATGCCAAGTCTTTCAATCAGTAGATAGAACAGGACTGTTTACTTCGCCAGTCACTATAATCTTCTGATAACTTGCCATTTGCTTTCTACCCTGTTTCTAGGTTTTGTTGCGAGTATCGTTACAGTTCAGGTCCAAATCAATGCCAAGTATAGCTTGGGCAAGGCAAGGCGCAAAAGATAAGAAACACATCTTGATTTAGGAGTTCGGATAGGCGAAGAAACTTGTTTCAAGTGGGAATGTCGAGTAGCGACGCAATCATGATCAGCCCATCTTCAACCACATAATCGGGTACGCGAGTCATAAACCTTGCGTTTCGCACCCTCCAATCTAGCGATTTCAATTGATGCGAAAGGATTACTCCTTTAACATCCAAGTCTTTAGGCAACGGGATATCAAAGTCAAGACGCTTGGCGCGACTGGTGATGGGACAGCAGAATACTACATTGAGCTTTCTGTTGAATGCCATTGGCGAAAGAACGAGCGCGGGTCGATGTCCAGCTTGCTCGCGACCGGCCTGTGGGTCGAAGTGTATCCAAACGACGTCGCCACGTTCGGAAACGTATGTCTTCACCACCAGACCTCGTTGCCAATCGGAGGTCCCGTGTCCCATTCCCCTTCATCGTAGTCATCCGGTACGCTAGCGAGCAACTCGTCAAGGTCATAGCGCTTTCTGCGCAACCGCTTGATATGTATTTCGCCGTCCTCAAAACGAATATCGACTGAGATGTCGCGCTCAAGACCGGCTTCTTCTGCCAAAGACTTGGGGATGCGGAGCGCGAGACTATTGCCCCATTTCTGAACTTTCGTCAACATCATCCACTTTCCGTTTCTACATTGTAGGCATAGGCTAGCATGAACTCGACGAAATTCGCAAGAAATGTTTCATCGCATAGTCCACGCGCTACCAGACCGCTTTGCCAACGGCGGACCCAATGTCAATTTCACTGGGCCGGGTTGCCGGTGTTTTGCCAGCGAATAATACCTCAAGCGTATATTTCGGTCGTGTTGCCGGGACAATGCGGATCTGTCCCTCTTCAAGTATCAGCTAAACTTTCGTGCCAAAGTCGAGCCCGGCTTCCTCCGCCAGTGCCTTCGGAATGCGTATAGCGCGACTCTTGCCCAATTTCTTGATTTTTTTTGCGCATATCGTTTGGACTACTTGTTTATACATTGTAGATACAGATTATCGTTCCGCCATGTCCTTGTCAAGCGATTGTCAGGCTGGCGCTTAACACAATCCAGCGAATTCGTAGCCTTTTGCCATCGCATCCGATACAATCCCGCGCATTAGATTTTGACAGACCTTCTTACGAGACCTAAAGAGAGTTGATATGAGCACAAGAACTGCCTTGATTGGAGCGGGTGGCATGGCGCGCTACCACCTGCCCTTGATGATCGAAAAAGGCGCAGATATCCGCGTCATCTGCGAACCGTCCGCCAACAATTACGAGTTGGCGCTGGCGAAGCTGGAGGAGCTTGACGCCCCACTGCCGCCCAACGAGCGCGATCTGGCGACCATGCTGGAGAAATACAGCGGGGAGCTGGAGGCCGCCTTTATCATCACGCCGCACAACTTGCACCACGACCACGCAAAGATCTGCCTGGAAGCGGGCTTGGATGTCCTGCTGGAAAAGCCGATGGTGATGAACGCCGGCGAAGCGCTCAGCCTTATCGAAACGCGCGACCGCACCGGCAAACACTTGGTCGTCGCCTTCCAAGGTGGTCTATCGCCGCAGATCAATTTCGCCGCGGAGCTGATCTCCTCCGGTGAATTAGGCGAGCTGCAGACGGTGACGGGCATGGTCTGGCAGGGCTGGAAGAATGCGACCGCCGGCTCATGGCGGCAAATCCCGGAGACGGCAGGCGGCGGCTTTCTCTTTGACTCTGGCGCCCACATGCTCAACACAGTTTGTACGCTGGTCGGCGAGGACTTCGCCACGGTCGCGGCTTGGACCGACAATCGAGGCACACCGGTAGACATCAACGGCGTGGTCATGGCCCGTCTGCAATCGGGCGCGCTGGTCACGCTCAACGGCTGCGGCGATTGCATCCCGGGTTTGGAGAATGAGGTCTTCATCAATCTGACGCGCGGCGTCATCCGCACCGGTATATACGGCGAGCGACTATTCGTCCGCCGTGAGGGTGAAAGCGAGGCGACTGAAGCCGATCTGCCCAAGATGCGCGGCGCCTGGGAGCAATTTACGCAGGTGCGCGCCGGCGAGATAGAGAATCCCTGCCCGCCCGAGGTTGGCCTGCGCATGGCGAAACTCTGGGATGCGATCGTCGAGTCGGCGAGCGAAGATGGACAGCCCGTGCAGACCCTCGGCGCCGGCTAGACGCTGCCGCAGACACACCGCCCGCTAGGCGTGACACTGGTGTCACAGAAGTCCCCTTCCCAAAGGAAGACTGCGATCTTCCCGTGCTCTCACGGAATGACTGCGCGCGCCTTTGCGCACTGCCAGATTTCCGCCGCAATGTAGCAAAAGGGAGCTAAAATGGTCGCCTGTCATACTCAGTGGTCGCCTATACTTCGCGTTATGAACCCCGCCAGCCCATAATCACGTCAGAATTCAACCAGCCCCTGAACATCACGCCTCTCGCTAGAATCCGTGAAAACTATCCCTGTATCGCTACGGTATCAATACAGCATGGTAATTATTGCCATATTAATGGCATAGCATTGACACACCTTTGCCATCAGTTGGCAGTCAAATGGCGAATCCAGGCGGTCAACCGGCAATTCATGACCGAGGCCACATCAAAATCCCAAGCCTCCCGCCGCGCTTCTCGCGCTGGTCAAGCGCAAAACGCCTAGTAAAATACGCCAAATCCAAATCACGAGGAGAGTCTATATGAAGACAGCAACTGGCAATTTCCCACTGGGCTGGCGCCGCCGCAATTTCGCTTGGGAGCAAGACCTGGACGGCATGATCGCCTGGGCGCTGGAGAACGACCTCGAAGTCATCGACCTGGGGCGGGACGCCGACAGCGCCACCAAAGCGGTGGTCGACGCCGGATTGCGCATTGGCAGCGCCGATCTGACTGTCTGGACGGAAATGATGTCGCCCGATGCCGGTAAACGTAGCGAAGCTGTCGCGCGCAATGGCGAGTATATCCGCGCTTGCGTCGCCGCCGGCGCAAAAACATTTTTCATCTGTATGGTCCCGGAAGATCCGTCCCGCGGCCGCGCCGAAAACTTCGGCTATATGATCGAGAGTTACGGCGAACTGAAAACCGCCTTTGAAGCTAACGATGCCTACCTGGTGATTGAAGGCTGGCCCGGTCCCGGATCGCTGGTCTGTACGCCGGAGACCTACCGCGCCTTTATCGAGCAGGTCGGTTCGCTCAACATGGGTGTCAACTACGACCCCTCGCATCTGGTGCGCATGGGCATCGACCCGATTCGCTTCCTGAAGGACTTCGTCGGCCATGTCTTCCACGTGCACGGCAAGGACTGCATGATCATCGACGAAAATCTCTACCAATATGGCAATTTGCAGGAAGCTACCTTCGGCGCGCCCTACAAATACGGCGGCATGAACTGGCGCTACACCATCCCCGGCCACGGCGTATCCGATTGGAAGATCATCCTCAACATTCTCAAAGACAGTGGCTACGACGGCTGCGTCAGCATTGAGCTGGAAGACCACTACTACGACGACACCGAATACGACCAGAAGCAAGGTGTTTTGCAGGGCGTGAAGTACCTGGCTGGTTCATAATGAACAGTATCCGCATATATTGCTGAGGTAAGGGCGACCAAGCGGGTCGCCCATTTTTATTAAGGGAAACATTATGAAAAACACAGCGGTAGTCGGTTTGGGCAATATGGGTATGGGCATGGCGAAGAATCTGCTGGCGGCTGGTTTTGCCGTAAGCGGCTATGACCTGCGCCCGGAACGCGGGCAGACTCTGGTCGACCACGGCGGGGCCTCGGCAGGCAGCCTCTCCGACCTGGGCGCGGCAAATGCGGTATTCGTCATGGTCATGAGCGGCGCGCAAGTGATGGACGTGGTGGCGGGCGAGGGCGGCTTGCTGAGCGTCTTGCAGCCGGGCGCCACCATCATTGTTACCGCCACAATTCTGCCGGCCGAGATGCGCGCTGTCGAGGCAGCCATTGACGGCAGCGGGCTGAACCTGATCGATAGCCCGGTCAGCGGCGGTCAGTACGGCGCCGAAGCCGGGTCGCTGACCATGATGGTCGCGGCCAACCCGCGCGTATTTGCAGCGAATCAGGATGTGCTTAACGCGGTCGGCGGGCAAATTTTCCATGTGGGTGAAGCAGTTGGCATGGGGCAGACGGTAAAGGCGGCGCTGCAAGCACTGATCGGCGTGACATTCGTCGGCATCTTCGAGGCGTTGGCGCTGGGCGCGGCAGCCGGCATCAAAGGTAAGACGCTCTTTGAGGTCTTCAGCAGCACCCATGTCGCTAATACGCCCTTCTTTAAGGATTGCGCCAAGCTGATCATGGAGCGGAAGTTCGAAGACAGCGGCAGTCATATTGGCACGATGGTCAAAGACCTGGGTATCAGCATGGCGATGGCGCGCGAAAACGGTATGCCGCTATTCGCCACCAGCAGCGCCTACCAGCTATTTGAGGCCGGTATCTCGCTCTATCCCGATGGCGACAACTGGGCGATCGTCAAGTTCCTGGAACAATTCTCCGGTGCGGAAGTACAGTGGTAAGTAGTGTCGCAGTTGCGCCGACGTGGAGTTGGGTGAATCTGTGGGTCGTCCAGAGCCCGCCCCGACCTGAAGGGGCGACCAAGTGGGTCGCCCGCCATAGACGCAAACAAACGGGATTTATCAAATGGCAAAACTCGGCGTAATCACAGACGGCATCAGCCGCGAATTTGAATATGCGCTGACCGTCATGAATGAATTCGGCTTGACGCGGGCGGAGTTGCAGTTCGTCTGGGACAAAGAAGTCGGCGACTTGTCCGACGCGCAGATCGCCCGGGTGCAGCAGCTGGTGGCGGCGCACGGCGTCGAGGTCTCCTGCATCTCGCGACATATCTTCGGCGGCTTGGCCTTGGGCGATCTCACTACCTCTGCGCCGGCTTATCAAGCGCAATTGGCGGCGCTCGGTCGCTGTATCGACATGGCTCAGGCGTTGGACTCTTCGCTGGTTCGGATCATGGCCTTTCGCAAAGAGATGATCCTCTTCGGCAGCAACGGCGCCGAAGAGTGGAATGTCGCCAAAGGCGCCTGGGACAAACTGCGCCAGTTAGTGACCCCAGCGGTGCAGATGGCGGAAGACCGCGGGATGACGCTGGTGGTCGAGACCGGCAACAACGCCATGATCACCTCGGCTTGGCTCGGGCGCAAGCTGATCGACGAAATCGGCAGTGAGCGGCTCAAACTGCTCTGGGACCCGGCCAACAGCTTGTATTGCACCGAGGCGCCTTATCCCGATGGCTACGATGCGCTTCGCGGCGGAGCGCTCGGGCACATCCATCTCAAAGATGTCGTGGTGGATATTGCGCGGGCGACGGTGGCATGCAAGCAGCTCGGCACGGGGAGCATGGCGCCTTATCTGCCACGGATTGCGGCGGCTCTGCGGGCTGATGGCTATGCCGGGTCGATCTCGCTGGAATCGGTCTATCGTCCGTCCGGCGGCAGCTTCGAGGATGGCTTCCGCGCTTCGGTGGCTGTCTTGCAGGAGTTGTTTGGCTAAAGACGCCGCTGCTGCCCTGCGCCGTCGCCCTACGTTTCCAGGCGACGGAATGACTGGTCTTTGCGCTATAATGGTGGCGCAACCGTATATCACTGTCGTTGAATCAAGGAGCGATCATGCCAATCCCAAAGAAAATCTTCGGACGCAGCGGACACCTCAGCACCCGTACGCTATTCGGCGCGGCGGCTTTCAGCGGCGTCAACCAAGACGAAGCCGACCAGACCATGGAGCTGCTCATCGCCAACGGCGTCAACCACATCGATACCGCCGCCAGCTACGGCGATGCCGAGCTGCGCCTGGGTCCGTGGATGGAGAAACAGCGCGGCGACTTCTTCCTCGCCACCAAAACCGGCGAGCGCACTTACGATGCCGCCAAGCGGGAATTCGAACGCTCACTGCAGCGCCTGCGTGTCAGCGAGGTCGACTTGATTCAGCTTCACTACCTCGTTGGGGAAGAAGAGTGGGAAGTGGCCATGGGTCCGGGCGGCGCGCTGGAATATCTCCTGGAGGCGCGCGAGCAGGGCTTGGTCAAGTATATTGGCGTGACCGGCCATGATGTCGCCATCGCCCGTATGCATCAGCGCAGCCTGGATCGCTTCGACTTCGACTCGGTGCTGCTGCCCTACAATTACCTCATGATGCAGAACGAAATCTACCGCGCCGGCTTTGACGAGATCGTGCGCATGTGCAAAGCGCGCAATTGCGCAATTCAAACGATCAAGGGCATCACACGCCGCCCCTACCTCGGCGATCGCAGTCACGCCACCTGGTATGAGCCACTCACCGACCAGGCCAGCATCGACAAAGCGGTGCACTGGGTCCTGGGCAATGAGGACGTCTTCCTGAACACGGCCGGCGACATCGGCATTTTGCCCCTGGTGCTGGACGCGGCGCAACGCTATCAGGCGCGGACGCCTGAGCCGATCATGCAGGAGATGGCGGCTGAGTGGGAGATGGCGCCGTTGTTTGTGTAGATAACGTCGCAGAATCTTAAGAGTGTCTCAGGAAAATGGACGCTCTTCTGCGATCTCATTCTGTTTGCTCTGCAGAATACAAGGCAAATGAACAACACTACTGCTACGTCGTTTGACTTGATTAGGGTACTTCGATGGGTAATCTTTTCTATCCTGCTGCCGCTGTTTCCGATGCTTTTGGCTTTGGTCGTGTTGATAGGGCAGGGCAGGTCGGTTCGCTACGAGAGTCTGTTGGGTGGCACGGAGATTTACATTCTGTCTGTAACCGTACTGGCCTCTACAAAGAACGACTTAGATAATTCGAGAGCGAATTTCTCTCAGTCTCGAATATATTCGCTTCTAACAGTTTTTTGCTACCGTATGCTATCTTTATAAGTATGGTGTTCGGTGTCGTTTACATCAACGAATACGTAAATGACTTCGGACTGGCTAAGTCTTTCATCGCTAATATCGGGATTCTGTTGGGTATCATAGCTTCAGTGATTTGTATTTCTCTTCAAGTAATGCTATCCAGCGGATGGCTAGTAGAGAAAGTAGGTACTCATGGAAATATTACTCATAATTGCGCTTGTTGTCTCGTTTCTCTATGCCGCTGTTTTGGTTTCAACCTTGGCTATAGATTTGTTCACTGGCCGCTTTGAGCGCCTAAAGGCATTACGCACGAACATGGATGAAGCTCAAAAAGAACTCGAGAGACGACGAAATCGTAGCGACACTTTCTGGGAGTCAATACCAAGTGAATAACCCCATTCGTGACTATCTCTATCTCGACATTGATCGAGTTCGTTCAATTTACGCTCAGGCCAGTGGCGGGTTAACCGAAAGCATCAGAGAACTACAACAGGAACTGGATATAAAAGACCAAGAACAGAAGAGTCGTAACGAAACGTTTGGCAATAGCATAATGCTTGGTAGTGAACGCGTTGCAATGCGGGTGCTTCATGACTACTTGTTTACCGCTTTTGGAGAAGGAACTTGGGAAGAAAATAGCAACCGTAACGGAAGACTCATTTCTCGACATACGTGCCGGCTCACTGTTTCGCGTTACAGGGAGATCTGAGATCGATGATATAGCGAGAATGCTCACACTTATGGCGAATTACAATGATATGTACAAGTACCTACTTGCCATTGCCCAATCGTCGGAAATTCAGGAGCAAGTTTGGAATCTTCAAGATGAGTTGCAAACTGCAGGCAGCAACCGCAAAGGCAGCCGCAGATCCAAAAAGGAAGTCGAAGCGCTTTTGAAACAGCTTGAACCAGAGGCGGTTTCTTCGTTGATATTACGTGAACGTCGCGCCGGTATATCGCCGCTGATATCAGAGACTTTCAAACGGGTCTATGGGCTATTCTATGATGATATATTCGAAGTGAAGATAATCCCTGGCTTTTGCGATGCCTCGGTCTTTAGAGGAATCATAAATAAAGAATTTCTACGAGAGGATCCGACGATAATATATGCCAAGTATGGTTCTCGTCCGAACGTAAATTGGACAATGGTCGGACAGGTTACAACGCTTTTGGAAAACGAAATGTCCGACACAGCATCGGTTAATGTTGAAATTGCAGAGGACGAACCGGATAAGGGAGTAAGAGATTTGCTCGAAGGAATATACAAACCAATTGCGGCGCTCGAAGAACTCTTGATGAGATCTTCTTTGCGGACAACGTGGATCGCAACGCCGCTTGCAATCTACCACGAGACCAGCTGAGCCATAGTCTTCCGAATCCTCTCGGCCGAGACATAAGTCCGCTCATACTCCGACACCTCATCCCCCATCGTCAGACGAGGATTACGATAGGTCATCGGGCCGTCAACCGGCTCCCGCGCTGAAAAGTGAAAGATTCGCGCGCCAGTGGCTTCCGCGATGCGACTGATATTGCCCGGGTGGATGCCGGCACCGGGCATGATGTCGACTCTGCCCGCCGCCCACGTGACCAACTCGACAATTAACGGCATACCTTCTGCGGCGCTTGGCGCTAGCCCCGATGTGAGCAGCGTATCCACACCCAGGTCCATCAAGTCAGTCAGCGCCGCGCGCGGATCTCGGCACATATCGAAAGCGCGATGGAATGTGACATTCATCGGACGCGCTGCTGCCACTAGTTCGCGGTTACGTGCGCAATCAATGCTTCCGTCCGTGTGCAAAATGCCGAAGACGACACCCTGGGCACCTGCGGATTTCACCGTTTGAATGTCGCGCTGCATTATTTCGAATTCGACATCGCTGTAGAAAAAATCGCCGCGCCGCGGACGTATCATCACGTGAATCTGAATATTCAGCCGTTCGACCGCCAGCTCAATCATCCCCAGCGACGGCGTGATGCCGCCGGTGCCCAAGTCGGCGCAGAGCTCGATACGGTCAACGCCGCATTCCTGCGCGATCAGCGCGGATTCCAGCGAGTCGACGGCGACTTCAAATTGGTAGCTCATTGGTCAGGGGTAGGGGATCAATTCAACTTGCGGCAAGAGGCGCTGCATATCGGCGACTGCGTAATCAGCAGTGCCCGGCTGCAAGCATACCGCCGCCGCCGTCGCCAGGCCCAGGCGCAAGCCCTCCTCCAGCGGCTGCTTGTGATGAATGGCGTGCGCCAGGCCCGCGAGCACCGCATCGCCTGCGCCCGCTGGGCTGCTGACCTTGATCGGTAGCGGCGGAATGCGATAGCTGCGGTCGTTCAGGATAGCCAGCGCGCCGTCTTTGCCCATGGTGATGATCACCTGTGTGCCGCTACGCGCCAGTATCTCGCTGCCGGCCGCGTACAATTCCTCGACCGTTTGCAGCTTGCGGCCGGCCAGCGCCGATAGTTCATGCTCGTTGGGTTTGATGAATGCAGGGCGCGCTTCCAGGCCCGTGTTCAGATTCGGCGGCGCCGCATCGAATATCACCGGCACGCCTTGCATCTCCGCCAGTTCTATCGCCTCGGCGTAGAAATCGGGCGTCACACCCGGCGGTAGTGATCCACCGGTGATCACTACCGTGGCCGATGCCAGCGTACTGATATAGCGCTCCCGCAGTGCCTCGAGCTGCGCTGCTGTCACCGACATCGATGCGGTGGTGATGGTCGTATGTTCGCCGCTATGCTCGTCGATGATGACGGTATTGATGCGCGTCTCGCCATCAGCCGCGATGAAGCTGGTCGTCACCCCCTCCGCTTCCAGCATGGACTTGACCTTTTCGCCGACTGCTCCAGCCGCCAAGCCCAAAGCCAGACTGCCCGTGCCCATCCGTCCCAAAATGAATGAGGCATCGGCCGGTTTGCCACCCATGCTGTGAAAGGTGCGTGAGGCGCGTATGGTGGTGTTGGTCACCAGCCGCGGGACAAAAACGGTGAGATCAAGCGTCGTATTCGGCGTGAGGGAAACGATCATCGGGCTCAGTCGTTACTGAAGTTGGCGATTGCCGCTTCCATCGCCGCGCTCTCATCGCGCAGCAATGGGCTTGCGCCGAGCTGTCGCGACATCATGATTACGAAGGCGTTGGTATCTAGCCGCTCGACCGCGTCCAGCGCCGCCTGCAAATTCTTGCCTATCAGGAACAGACCGTGCCAGGGCGCGATGGTTCCGGCGGCGTGTTTGGCGATCATCGCTTCACGCCCGCGCATGGTGGCGACGATGCGCTCGCCGAGCTTCGGGCTATGGGCCGGCGCGTACTCGATCAGCGGCGTCGTGCCGAATTTGCGCGTGGCTTCCATCACCGGCGGCAGCGGCTTATTGGCGCAGGCGAAGACCATCAGATTGCGCGGATGGCAATGGATGACGGCACTGCCGAAATCGCCGTAATGTTCGTGCAAGCCGAAGTGCACCGCGATTTCTCTTGTTAGCGCGCCTTCGCCATCCAGTATCTCGCCTCTGGGGTCCACCACCAGCACATCTGCCGGCTCAAGCTGCCATTGCTTATTCTGTCCGGCCAGGGTGGGAGACATACAGAAGACATCGCCGACTCGCAAGCTGATATTGCCGCCGCCGGCATCGGTCAAGTTGCGGTCGAAGAGTATGCGGCCGATATGCGCCACCAGTTCGCGCCCGGCTTGCACCTCCCGAGTCAGCACAGCACCCCGATCAATCATTCGCATTCTCCCACATTTCTAAATCATATAGGCTATACTATATTTTGTGATTGTGGATACAAGACAGCTAGCTAACATGTCATTATAGCTTTCCACGACTGCATAATGAAGAAGTCATTTTTCCCAAAACTCTTTCTTTTGCTGTTTCAAGCGGATTCAGTCTTCAGCCGAGTTACGAGCGCTTGACTATGACGGAGACGGGCAATGAATAACATTCACCAACGACAGCAATCTTTCTCAGGTATTAATACAGTCTCTCCACCCAAGATTTATGAGCCGGACTTCAGCTATAACCGTATCTTTACGGGCGATGCCAGGAAAGTCATGCCGTCTTTGCCTTCTGGCAGCATTGATCTTAGTTTTTGGTCGCCTCCTTATTATGTCGGCAAATCGTATGAAAAGGAGTGGAGTTTTGGAGAATGGCAGACGCTGATAAGAGAAATCATAAACCTACATTCACGGATTTTGAAGCCAGGCGGCTTTATGGTTGTAAATATAGGTGATATTCTGTGCTTTTCTGACGAATCAATGCCTCGTTTTCAGGCAAACAACGTGCGCCGAAAGAAAAATCCAGTTACTAGAGAACAGATTATCAAGTTGAAACAGCAGTATCCAAAGGCTAGGCGTACTGACTTGGCGAAAATGCTCGGTTGTAGTGAACAAACTGTGCAGCGTCGCCTTGAACACAACAATGTTCGCGGCGGTAAACAGATGGCATCTACTAGAGTAGAACTCACAGGTTGTATGGTCGAACAATGGGCGCTGGAGGCCGGACTATATCTTTATGATCAGCGCATTTGGCACAAAGATCCATGTTGGGCGAACTGCCGATGGCACTCGAATTCCTACAGGGCAGTCGATGAATTTGAACATATCTATGTGTTTTGGCAACCTGGCATAACGGAATACGATCGTCAGCGGTTGACCGGTAGAGAATGGTCGGAATGGGGGTCGCGAGGAGTCTGGCAAATTCGCTCAGTGCAGCGAAATGACAGGCACGAAGCGGAATTTCCCGAAGAGCTTGCTAGTCGCGTGATACGACTATTCTCTCCAGCGCAAGGCGTTATTCTGGATCCTTTTGTAGGCTCCGGTACAACAACAGCAGTGGCTAGACGGCTTGGAAGGCGATGGCTCGGTATTGAGCTAAATGAGCATTATGCGGAAGAAGCCCGGAAGCGTACGTATGTTGCCTGACCAAATGGAGACTCTTGAACAGACGTCTTTTTCCATGGTTACGCAAGCGCTAAAGGATTACGTTTCGCAAGCGGTAAGTATTTTCAGAGAGGAAGTGGACCAACCTCAAGACATAGCGGAAGATGTTACGAGAGAAGCAATTGAATTGATGGGTTTGCCGCAAATTCACATGCGACTTTATGGAAAAGTTGATATCAAGAAGGCCATGTATGTTTTTCTGCCTGAAGCAATTCCTGTAGCCCTTCTGCTTGATGCAAAAGCAGAGAAACCCGACGGCAGCGGTACAGCGACGATTCAGATGTCGCAAACGTCGATGCGTGTGAAAATGCTGCGCCAAGGTAGAGCCATCAATGAGGCGGGTAAATTGCCTTCCTTTATACAGCGCGACGGCCGTTCGCTTTATGTAGTCACTGTATTCGCGAAATATATCTACGATGTAGTAAATAGCGCCCATGTGCTCAAGAGAATTATCGCGGCGTGTCTGCCCAACGGTCTGTTGCAAAACCAATACAACCCAAGCGAGAACGATACCATTTGGCGGGTTGGGCGTGATGCGCCGACTTTGGGAGAAGATTTCCGAGTGCGGATCAGCTTCGCGGATCTTCGCAGCAAAGCGGCTTGGCGTGTTCAAGACATTGAGATTCCTGAAAACTGATCGGGTGCATTTTCTAGGGTAGAACCGCCTTGACTCAATTCGAATTCGCCACCGCCACGCGCATAATCTTCGGTGAAGGCAGCGCCGACCAATTGCCGCAACTCGCGCGTGACCTCGGCAGCCACGTTCTGCTTGTCTGCGGCAGCAATGCCGATCGCCACGCAGACTTGATCGCCTCGCTGTCGGCGGCCGGGCTGCGTCACACCCTCTGCCCAATCGCCGGAGAGCCGAGCGTGGAGATGGCCGAGCAAGCCAAGGAAGCCGCACTACGCGCCGGCTGTGATGTGGTGATCAGCATCGGCGGCGGCAGCGTCATCGATAGCGGCAAAGCGCTGGCCGCGCTCATCCCCAACCAGGGCAAAGTCATCGACTATCTTGAGGTCATCGGGGCGGGACGCAAATTGCAAGCGGCGCCATTGCCCTTCATCGCCCTGCCGACCACGGCAGGCACTGGCGCAGAAGTGACCAAGAACGCCGTACTCGGCTCTAAGGAACATCGCGTCAAAGCCAGCCTGCGGGACAACAAGATGCTCGCCGACATCGCTTTGGTCGATCCGCTGCTGACTCACTCGATGCCTCCGGCGGTCACAGCCAGTACCGGCATGGACGCCTTGACGCAGGCGCTCGAACCCTACGTCACGCACTTGGCCACGCCGCTTACCGATGGCTTCTGTATCGAGGGATTGCGCCGGGCGGGTCGGTCGCTTCGCCGCGTCTATGACGAGCCTGCTGATGCGGCGGCGCGCAGTGACATGGCGCTGACGAGCTTGCTGGGTGGCTTGGCGCTGGCGAATGCCAAACTCGGCGCGGTGCACGGATTCGCCGGCGTCCTCGGCGGGATGAATGGCGCGCCTCATGGCGCAATCTGCGCGGCGCTGCTGCCACCGGTGATCGAAGCGAATATCAAGGCGCTGACCGAACGACAGCCCGATAGCCCCGCCTTGAGTCGATACGAACATGCTGCTCAGATCCTGCTAACGGACGATTCGGCCGAGGCCATTGATGCCATCGCCTGGATCAACGAAACCAGCCGACTCTTTGGCATCCCCGGGCTGGGAAAATTCGGCGTTAGATCAGACGACTTCGCCGAAATCATCGCCAAATCGAGCGTGTCTAGCAGCATGAAAGGCAATCCGATCGCGCTCACTGAGGCGGAGCTAAGCGCGATTCTAAGCGATGCGCTTTGACTTGAGTTTGAGAAGGATGGCATGATCAGGCACTTGTTGAGACAACGGGTCGTCACGATATATCTGCTTACAGTCGCTTTCATCCTGCTATTTGATCAATTGTGGTCGCCGGCCAAACCCCAACCCGACGGCCAGCTCATTTTCATCTCCGACACCGACTCGATTGACGCGGGCCGCGGTTCCAACTCCGTCTATCGCATCGGGCTCGATGGCAGCGGCATGAAACGCATTGTCGGCTCCATTCCGCATGGGGATGGTTATCTCCGCGTCTCTGATATTGACTGTCATGCGACCTCACAGTCGCTGGTGATCGCTAGCCATAGTTATGATCTCAACGGCTTCCACCATGCTTTGCTCGATGGCTCAAACCTGCATCTGGACCAACCGGCCGCCGGCAAGCTGCTCACCGGGCTCAGGCATATCGCCTTGGCGCCGGACGGTGTAGCAGTCATCGTTTCACGGGAATCACGGGAAATTGCCACGCCGCGTTTCGGATTGGTCGCCGGCGATCTCAGAACCCGAGTGTACAAGCACATTAAGCAGCCGACAGAAGCCTTGTCGTACAGTTGGCCGGATTGGTCGCCGGACGGGCGGCAAATCGCCTACGTAATTGAAGGGTGGGCGGACGATGCGCGCGCTACTTACAGTGTCGCAATTGCCGCGCCGGACGGCAGCGACGAGCGTGTCATCTACGAAACGACTTGGATGATTGCGGATGTCACCTGGTCGCCCGATGGCGAATGGCTCGCTTCGGTCATTGGCTCGCAGGTATTCAAGTTTCGCCCCGATGGCAGCGATGTCATGCGCCTAAGCAATCATCATTCTGGGGCGTCTTCTCCCCTCTGGTCGCCCACCGGCGAGCGCATCAGCTTTGTCGCGCCATCGTCTTTTCCGGGATTCAATCAACTCATGCTGATGGACGCTGACGGGCGCAACATCAGACAGGTTGTCAATATCCACGGCCAGGTCACCAACGGCTGTTGGATTTAAGTATTGAACGGCGGATGGCCGGACCGCCTAATACGACGATGCATCGTCTGTGGTCATAGATCCGCCTTCAATCTTGCAATTGTGGCTGCCCCTTGCTCCAGTGTTGCCGAACATGGCGCTGTTGCTCATGGACACCGTTCCCGACAGGATGTGCGCGTAGATGCCCCCGCCGTCTTCGTTGGCGGTATTGTTGGAGAGGATGAGGTTTGAAATCGTCATGCCGTGCCTGTAGTAATAGGCTATGCCACCCCTAGATGGGCTGCGGTACTGTCGGTGATCGCCGCCTGGCTGATGGTGATTGTCGAGTCGATAAAAAAGACTGAACCACCGTCAAGTCCGGCAGAGTTATTGATTAGCGAACTGCTGCCCGTTATGTTAACGGTGCTGTGGTCGGCAAAAATGGCTCCACCGCCATCGGTCACGCTATTGCCGCTCATCAAGGTGGTGGGTCCCACGTTTTAGGAGAGCATTGCGGGCGAATATGCTGCCGGCGTGGGTGCTTGAGCTACTGCTGTAAACGTTGCAGTTGTTCAGTGTCAAGCTAGCCAGATTGTCAGCGCGCGCCCTTGACGCGGATCGCGCCACCTTCGCTGGAGCTTCCGTTGCGCATCGTCAAATTGTTGATGGTGAATACTCTTTACGCCGCCGAGTTGCCATCGGAATTGTAAACCGTGGCGATGTCGAAAATGCGGTAGCTGCTGGCGCCGTTAATGGTGTGGCTATTACCATTTATCGTCACGGCGGTTGTTATCTGCGGGAGCGCCGCGCTAAGCGTGATGTCGCCGCTGAGCGAAATGGTATCGACGCCGCTGCCGGCCGTACAGCCTCCTGTGGCAGTATCGGTATTAGATGAGGTTATGGCATTCGCCAGGCTGCACGAGGAATTGACCGCGATATCCGCGGCGTGAACCGAATGTGCCGCCAGTAAGAGCAGTAGAGTGCAGCAGACCGAAACGACAGGCACGGAGGGACACGCAGATAAACGGAATCGATTAATCATCTCGTTCCACCTAACTTAACAATCAGCGAGCTAAACTTAACACCACGCGCGCGCTGATGCAAGCCGCGAAGATTCGCATCAGTACAGCGTTACCTGCTGAGGAAATTGCGCGGCAAAGGTCTCACAGAAGTGGCGAATCAATGCAGATGAACGCTTCGCGGCATGAAGATGCTCCAGATAACAACTGTACCGATCAGTAGCATGGCGCTCAATCCGAGAAGCGCCCCGCCATAACCCAGGGCAGCAATCGCAAAGCCGCCTAGAACGGGACCGGCCACTTTTCCGAAGTTCTGCATCATGCCTATCAAGCCCATGCCCGCTCCTAAGTGCTCGGGGCTAATACGATCCGAGACAAGCGCTTTCGCTGCGGGGAAGATCAGCGCTTGCGCCACACCCATCAACAGCGCTGGCAGCAGGAATAGCGGACTCTGATCCACCGCCAGCACCAGCGGCAGCGCCAGCGCCAGAAGCAGCATGCCCAAGCTGATGCTCGGCAGATAACCCCAGCGATCGCCCAGACGTCCGCAAAGGGGCTTGGCGAGCACATGTACGGCTTCGCCCAGGCTGAAGAACAAGCCGACAAATAACACGCTCACGCCGGCGTCCAGTGCAAAGAGCGGCAGAAAGGCTTTTAATGTGTAAAGAGCGATGAAAGTCACCGATTCCAAAGCGCCGGTCAGCCAGACCGCTGGCGTACGCCCGCCATCGCGGAAAGCCGCGGCGATATGGTTCAGGACCGGTCTGCGTTTGCGCTTTTCTTTTGCGCGCGTCTCCGGCAGGAGCAGCACAGGCAGGAATGCGGCGCAGCTGATGACGCCTATGACGGTAAAGACCGCGGCCGGATCAAGCGAGAGCAAGAGCACGCCAGCCAGCGCCGGCCCAGCGATGTAGCCGCCGCTGCGGGCGACCTCGAACCAGCCGATATCTTCCGCGACTGACGAGTCTGTCTCCGCCCGTCCGACGGATCTGTGTCCACGCGCTCCCCGCCCCTCGCGTGATAACTCAGCGATATAAGCCAGCGTCACCGGTCCGTATATCGCGGTCGCCAGGCCATGCGCCAGCCGGATGAAGAGAAGCTGTTCCGGCGTTTGTATGAAGCGATACAGGAAGGGCATGAAGGCAAAGATACCCGTCCCGATCAACAGCCAAACCTGCCGTCCCCAACGATCAGACAGTATCCCGATTAGCGGCTTCAGGAAGAGACCGGTGACGGTAGAGACCGAGACGATCAGACCCAGGAAAGCGCCCGACGCGCCCAAGGCCGCGGCGAAGATCGGCAGCAACGGCGTCTTGCCCATCTGATAGGCCGACCGCGCCAAAAAGTCCGCCAGCATAAGCAAGAGAAAGGGTTTAGAGCGTTTCATCTGGAGTCAACTCGAGTATCGCGAATCACGAATGACTAGATTGTTCCTGTTTGCAGTGTGAATTTTGTAGCAGTATTATACATTGTTGAACCTCTACAATATCATTACTGCTTTGACGTATTCGCCTCTACTTGGAGATTTCGCTTGGGTTACAAATCAATTGACGCACTTCAAAACGATCTAGCTAATCAAGTATTCCATAATCGACAAGATAGTAAGAAGGCCGCAGGACGAGCGTTAGGCACACTCATTGAAATAGTTACGTATTACTTGTTGTGTTCGTGGGATGTTCGTGATCATATAGTCATTGAGCGCAGACTACCAGAGTTTGCCAATTCGGAAATTGTGCATAACGTAGAGTTTTCTCTTCATCCCATCCGGTCCTTGCATAATATTGCAATGGAGCCGTATTCGCGTCCAATCACACCTGCAAAGATTCGAAAGCAATTAATTTCGCTCAAAGACCTTCCATGGTTCAATGTTATTGCCCCAAAAAATGCGTCTATATCTGCACTGAAAAGGGACTTGCGTAAATTGACGTCCAAAGCACGTTGAAGGAACTTGTGAAGTGACTGCGGGAAGGAATAATGCGGAGTCTCTTAGTCAGAATTGGTGTACTCCGCCACAGTATGTGACAGCAGTACGAGAATTCTTTGGCGGCACTATCGCTTTAGACCCCTGCTCCAACTGTTATTCAATTGTGAATGCTGAAGTAGAGTACTTGTTGCCTGAAATTGATGGACTCCGCGCTTCATGGGATTATCCTACAGTCTATATTAACCCCCTTATGGAAGAGATCGCGAAAGAGGAACATCGATTTTGGATTGGCTAAAGATGGCATCGTACGCTAATCGTGTTCACGGGGCGGAAGTGCTTGCCTTGGTCCCTGTTGCGCCAAATACAAAGCACTGGAAACGGTACGTTTTTGGAGCTGCAACTGCGGTAACATTTTTGTACGACACACGGTTGAAGTTTCTGGTGGATGGTAAATCGGGAGGCAAAGGTGCCCCAATGGCATGTGCGATTGTATATTGGGGCACAAGATATAGACGATTTGAGAAGAACTTCCTTGCCTTTGGGGCTGTTTGTGATCTTCGTCATTTGCGAGGCAAGTCAGTAGGCGCCGGCCAGCAATTGGAACTTTGGAAAGAACGGTTATAGATCAGTATCTCGCTACTCCACCCTCAGCGCAATTTTGCCGAATCCGGCATTGCCCAACATGGTGTTGAATTCAGCCAGGTTGCCATCGACGATGTCCTGGAATTTGTCAGCGACGCCATCAATCTCCGCCGCCATTTCAGCATAGGCGCCGAATTCGTAATCGGTTGGCCTGTAATCACCCAGGTTGACATTGAAGCTGAGATTGCTCAACTGAGTCGCCAGGCGATCGCCATGGTTCATCGCATCGGGCCAGCCTTGCCTCGTATCGGGAATCATCAGTTCCTTCTCGACTTCAAGCACTTGCTCTTCCAGCGACTTCGCCGCCTCAATGATGCCCGCAGCCGATTCGAGCCCCGCCAGCCGCTCGCGCCAGCCCTTCAGTTGCGCGCGCGCATCGCGCATTTGATTGACCACCTTGTGCGTCGATGAAACCTTGTCGCGGATCTGCAGCAGCAGGTCGAATTGCGCCTGCAGATCGGCCTCGCTCGCCTCGACGCCCGCTTCCTTGACGATCTGAAAAGTCTCGCTCAGCGTATCATCGCCAACCGTCAGCGTGGCGCGGTACTTGCCCGGCACGGCATGTGGCCCCTTGATGTAGCCCTGCTGATTGTCATCGTGCGGAACGACCTTGTGCGCATCGGGATAGCGCAGGTCCCAGACGAAGCGATTCCAGCCGGCATTCGCTGGGATGCGCAACTCCTTTGGCGTATCGTCGGTGCGCGTGCCCGCCGCTTTCTCCTCATCATCGGCGTGGATGCTCTTGAAGGTTTTCACTTCATCGCCAACGCCATCGTCGATGCGAAGCGTGATGGTCGCGTCCGGTTTTTCGCGCAGGAAGTAAGTGATAACGGCGCCCTTCGCCGGGTTGGCGCCGCTGTCAAGATAAGTGTGTTTGACGCCGAACTCGGGCGTTTCCTCCTTGATGTAGGCGGCGACCATGCCCAGTGTGCTCATATACTGCTTGCCTTCGCCGCCTTCGAACATGCCCTCGAATACTTTGGGCAGGTGACGCTCGACCCGGCCCGGCGCCAGCAGATGCGCCGGCTTGTTCACGATGTCAGCGCTGAATCGATGCAACACCGTCAGGTCGTCCAATATCCAGAAGGAGCGTCCGTGGGTCGCCACTACCAGATCAGAGCCTTTGATCTTAAGGTCGTAAATCGGCGAGACCGGCAGATTGAGCTGGAAGCCCTGCCAAGACGCGCCGGCGTCGAATGAGATGTACAAGCCGAATTCAGTACCCAGATAGAGCAAGCCTTCTCGGAACGGGTCTTCCCGCACGACGCGGCAGAAATGGTCCTCGGCTATGCCATCCACGATGCGCGTCCAACTGCCGCCGTAGTCAGTGGTCTTGAAGACGTAGGGCGCGTAGTCGTCATTCTTGTAGCGGGTCGCTGTGACGTAGGCGGTCGCTTTGTCGTGCGGCGAGGGCTCGACCATCGTGAACATGGTCCATTCGCCCAAGTCCGGCGGGGTGATCTCGGCCCAGTTTTCGCCGCCGTCCATTGTGATATGCAGCAAGCCATCGTCCGAACCGGCCCAGATGACGCCGGGCTCATGCGGCGATTCCGCCAGCGTATACACCGTGGCGTAATGCTCTGCGCCGACCGCGTCCCGGTTTATCGGACCGCCGGAGGGCTTCAGCGTCTCCGGATCGGCTTTGGTCAAGTCCGGGCTGATTTCTACCCAGCTCTGCCCCTCGTCGGTCGTCTTGAGGACTTGGTTGCCGCCGATGTAGATCGTATTGCTGTCGTGGGGCGAGAATATGATCGGATAGGTCCAGGCGAAGCGGTACTTCTCAGCTTGAGCGCCCAAGCCGGTTGAGCTGCGCGGCCAGGTCGCGATGAGGCGGATTTGCTGAATGCGGTGGTCATAGCGCTGCAAGCTGTTGCCTCCGCCGGGCGAACTGCCGATCGCGCCGACGTAGACGATGTCCGGATCATCCGGGTTGACGGCGATATAGCCGCTTTCGCCCGAGCCGATAATATCGCAGTCTTCCCAGGTGATGGACGAGTAGCGGCTGCGGCTCGGCACGCGCAAGCTCGAGTTGTCCTGCTGCGTCCCGTAGACGTAGTAGGGCGCGCGGCTGTCCGTATCAAGGTGATAAATCTGCGCCGTCGGCTGATTGTAAATGCTTGACCAGGAAGTGCCGCCGTTCATCGAAACGCAGCTGCCGCCATCATTGCCGTGCGCCATGATCTTGTTGTTATAGGGATTGATCCACAGATCGTGGTTATCGCCGTGCGGTGTGCTGATCTCGCTGAAATTATGCCCGCCATCGGTCGACTTCCAGAAGCTGAGATTGTTGATGTAAATCGTATTGGCATCTAGCGGGTCGGCGGTCAGGTGCATGTAATACCAGGCGCGCGAGATGAAGCGGTTGTCCTTGCTGCCCACCACCCAGGTTTCGCCGTAGTCATCGCTGCGGTAGATGCCGCCATCGGGCTGATTCTCGACAATCGCCCAGACGCGGCCCGGCTGCGCCGGCGATGCCGCCAAGCCGATCTTGCCCAGCAAGCCCTTCGGCAGGCCCTTGCTGCTACTGATACATTCCCAGCTGTCGCCGCCGTCCATCGAGCGCCAGATGCCGCTTTCTTCGCCGCCGGACGATATCTGCCAGAAATTGCGATAAGCCTCCCAAAACGCCGCGTAGATGATGCGCGGATTATTCTTGTCGATGGTGATATCAATGGCGCCCGCTTTGTCGCTGACGCGCAGGACATTCTCCCAGTTTGCGCCGCCGTCTTTCGAGCGGTAGACGCCTCGCTCCGAGTTCTCGCCAAAAGCATGACCAAAGGCCGCCACATAAACCAGATCGGCGTTCTGCGGATGCGTGCGAATCTTGGCGATCTGCCGCGTCTCCTTCAAGCCGATATGCGCCCAACTGCGTCCGGCATCGGTCGACTTGTAGACGCCATCGCCGATGGAGACATCGATGCGAATGGTGGTTTCGCCAGTGCCGGCATAGATGACGTTGGGGTCAGCCGGGGCGACTTCCAACGCGCCCACTGACGAGGCGGTGAAATAGCCATCGCTGATGTTTTCCCAATGTTGGCCGGCATCGATGGTCTTCCAGACGCCGCCGCAGACGCCGCCGAAGTAGAAAGTATTGGAGTCGCGCGCGTCGCCGGCGACGGCGACAACCCGTCCGCCGCGGAAGGGTCCGATGCAGCGGAATTCAGCCAGCCCGGCGAATTTGGAGTCGATCATGTGCATGTCCTTTGGTCGGATGAGAGTGACGGCGTATTGTAGCGCGGGGAGGTTGATTTCACCACAGAGGCGCAAACTCGAAACCGGTAGGGGCGACTCTGTGAGTCGCCCACTTTTCTTTTCAACACCGAGTACACCGAGGACACCGAGAAAAGCGATTGAGGCACAAAGACACAAAGCACACAGAAGAATGTTTGTAGGGGCGATCCGGTGGTTCGCCCACTCGGCACGAAGCTCACGCCACCGGAATCCGTAGGGGCGACTCTGTGAGTCGCCCGTCAGAATCCGAACTTGTGTTTCGGCTGAGGATTCCTAAACTGCGTCGCCGGTAAATGCCTGCCAAAGCCGCTCGGCCGCATCTTCTAGTGTGCAAATCCGAGAATCGGGCGATTCGTTGGTGATAGTGGGCACAGGTAAGAATTCCAATACAGACTTTCCATCCAACTTGCCAACAACTGCCCTCAGTGTGTAGCTATCGTCACCTTCCTGAAGGCCCGACATATGTCCTAGTTGGTTGAGCATTGTTTCTCTTTCCTGCAATTGATTACGTAACACCCCATGCTGATGGTCCAGCGACCGAACAAACGCGGCGGCGTTTGCATCGCCATCAATTACCGCCTGCAGATTGCTTTCGATTTGCCTATTGGTGTCCCGCATTTGCCTTCTGATTTCCTGGACTTCCCATTGCAGAGCGTGGTGTGTATTTCCGTCAAAGGTGACTCCGTTGAAGTCCGCGCTAATATAGACTCGGCAAGCCTTTAACAGTTCGTCATCCAGCCAGATAAAACTGGAGAAGCCTGAGCTTGAATTTTGTCCGAAGCAAGTTTTGATGCGTGAGTCAGAGCTTTCTAACTGTTTCAACGCGTTATAAAAGCGTCCTTGAAACTGGGAGATGGCATTATGTAGAATGTCGCGCTTTTCTACATACGGTGAGATCTCGGTCAATCTGTTCAGGTGGTGTGTACTCATCCTGTTTTATTGACGTTACCAGTTCGAGTCTTGACGTGCCGTCCCACATCATCCAATGATCAGGAATCTTTTCCCACCGCAATGGTTGAGCATGGCGAAGCGTACGGATGAGTTGGATGGCTGATTCCTGTGAATTGTCAAATTCCACCCATTGATGGTCATTCAAGGGCGACGGTACTTGCACGTTGCGGTGCAATCGAACCGGTACGATTCGTTTTTGTAGTAGCGCTGCGTGTTGAAGTTCTTTTTGACATATCTCGGACTTGACCGAGTATTCCGAAATCGTAAACAAGAAAATCTCACGGTCTTCAATATTCGTAGGAAGTTGCGGGTCTGCAGGGTTGGCTTGCATCATGTCACGTTGAAATCGCCAAGACTGATAGTCCTCATAAGCTATTAGCTGTTCAATTCTCACCGCTCCTTCCGCGTCTTCTTTGGCATGACTTATGAATACGGTCATTGATTTTCCTTGTTGATAGTGAAAAGCGTTTCCATTCTACAGCATGGGTACTTGATGACAAGCCAGCAGTTCGAACATCGGGCGACCCACTGGGTCGCCCCTACATTTTCCTTGTGACCTCGGCGCCCTCGCATAACTCGGTGTACTCGGTGGCAAAGAAAAACCCCAACCGCTTCGCGCCCCATTCGATGGTATAATCGCCCCAAGCAAAGGACATACCCATGACCATCGACATCCCCGACGACATCGCGCTGCGCCTGCAAGAACTCGCCAAGCAAAACGACGCCGACGTCAGCGACTTGCTGCGTGACATGCTCGAGCGCTACGCCGACGAACGCGACGGCAATCAGAAGCGCCGGGCGACCACTGACGACTTTGCCCGAAATGCCTTAGCCGCGGGACTGTCATCACCGCATCCTGTCGATACCGCTGAGCGCAGCCGCGAGATACTTAATTCAGAATTCGCGGATTATCTGAAGCGCCACGCCAACCGATGACGCTTATCGCGGACAGCAACTTCGTCTACGCGTTGTACAACTCTGGAGACACTCGTCATAGGGATGCGATGAGTTTCGTGTCTCAAATCACGGAAGTTATGCTCGTGCCCGACGTGGTCTTGCCTAAGGTATGCTATTTGATCACGCGAGATTTGGACCACTACAACCCCGGGAGTGGTGAAATCTTTGATATGCCCTTTTCTAACCCCATCCCCGGCCCTTCCCCAAAGCATTGGAGAAGGGAGTTTTCCGGCGAGTTTGAGCCAGTGTCGTCTTCATTCTATCTCCTTGAAATCACCACTCCCACAACCCCCTCTTGTTTACGCGGCAATCGCTTTGCGTTATACTCAGCGAGTAAGCTAATCACTGTCAGGGTTGCTTTACACCACCCTTTGCGGATCGGGTTGCGCGTCCGCGCGCGAAATCCCCTGCAACCTCTACTGTGAAAAAGGTTACTGGTAAAAGCAGCTCAATTAGTCTTTTTCAAAGGAGACAGAACTATGTTTAGGTCAAAGCAATTAGCCCGACTAGCTGTAATACTCGTATTCATGGCGATGCTGCTCGTGCCCGTCAGCGCTCAAGATGCCCAACCGGTCAAGATCGCGACTGGCTGGGGCGGCGCCGAACTGGCGGCATTTGTTCAAGTCCTCGATGGCTCCGGTATCGCCTACGAGATTCTCAGCCTGTCAAGTATTGAGGTTGATCTCGGTCCGCTGGTTGCCGGTGGCAACGCTCCTGATCTGGCGCAAATGCCGCGCCCGGGCGTGACCGCCAGTTTCGCCCGTGACGGCGCCCTTATTCCGCTGAGCAGCGGCGATGATCCGGTCTTGTCAGCCGAAGCGCTGGCTGACACACCGGCCAGCATACTGCAGATTGGCACGATAGATGGGGAACTCTACGGCTTCATGGTAAAGGTTTCTTCCAAGGGCACCTTCTGGTACAAGCCGGCCTCACTGGCAGCGCTGGGCGCGGAAATCCCGACCACATTCGATGAGCTGGTGGCGCTGGGCGATGCCTACGTTGCCAACGGCCAAGTCCCCTTCAGCATCACCGCCGGCTCGGCTTGGGTGCTGACGGACTGGTTCGAAACCCTCTACGTCAGCATCGCCGGTCCTGAAATGTATCAGGGTCTGTTTGTGACGCACGAAGTCGAGTGGACCGACCCGACCGTTATCGAGACGCTGGAGACCTTCCGCCGCATCTTCGATCCAGCCGATGAAAGAATCGGTGGCGGTGTGGATGGCGCTCTCTCCACGGACTTGCGCTCCGGTATTGATGCGGCCTTCCGTCCGGAAGACCCGGCAGCGGAATTGTTCCTGTCCGGTAGTTTCGTCGGTGGCATCATCAGCGAAACCTTCCCTGACTTGGTCTGTGGCGAAGATTATGATTGGTTCGACTTCCCTGAACCGGGCGATATGCACGGCGACACCTTGATGGGTGGCGGCGATGTGATCATGATGTTTAACGACCGGCCCGAAGTACGCGCCATGATGAACTGGCTTGCCAGTCCCGAATCGGCCACGATATGGGCGACCGCCCCGGAAGGCGCGATTCTTTCGCCCAATACCGGTGTGCCGCTTGAATCGTATGACGCTTGTAAAGCCAAAGAGGCACAGCAGATCGGCGCGACTGATGTATTCGTTTTTGATGGGTCGGATTTGGCGCCGGGAGCCGTCGGCGGCGATGCCATGTTTGTCGCCTTGCAAGACTACCTGGCAGATCCCGATAGCATGATGGATATCCTGGAAGCGTTGGAAGACGCTGCCGATGCCGCCTACTAGCACAATCTGAAAGTCACTGACGCGGGCAATTCATGTGAGTTGTCCGCGTCTCTTCTAAACATTGGAATGCGCTCGTTGATAATTGGCGCGGTCATTCTTCTTTCAAGGCCTGTCACGAGACTGGCGCCGCCAAGGCACAGGCGGATTCTCCCGCGAAACTTGCACATCGACTCACGCCGGAAATCGCGTAATCGCGCACAAATATCTACCAGGAGGCCACGGTGGTGACAGCCGGCAGACACAGCAAATGGCTGCCCCTGCTTTTCGTAGGACCTGCGCTTTGCATTCTCCTTGTATTCCTGGTTTATCCCACGCTGCACACTATCCTCTTGAGTTTTACCAAAGGCACCATTCTGAATCCGGGGCGGGAATTCGTCGGCTTGGCGAATTACCAACGCCTGCTGACCGCGGACAATACCTTTTTGCGTCTGGATCAGTTTCCCCCAAGTGGCGTATTGCCCAACACCGCGCTATGGGTGCTCATATTTCCGCCCATGACCGTTTGCATTGGCATGCTCATCGCCATTCTATCCGACCGGGTTCGCTACGAATCCACCATTAAGTCGATCATTTTTCTGCCGATGGTGATTTCTTCAACCGCCGCCTCTGTCATCTTCGTTTTTGTCTACAGCCCTGACCTGACCAAAGGCGTACTAAACGCCACCTTGATCAGCATATTTACCGACATGGAGCCGATTGCCTGGTTGGGCCGAAAGGAATTGGCGAACCTCGCTATCATCTTTGCCGCCACCTGGGTCTCCGCCGGGCTGCCGACCGTGGTGCTGTCGGCGGCTTACAAAGGCTTGCCGCGCGAGATCCTGGAAGCCGCACGGGTTGACGGGGGCACCGCCTGGCAGATCTTCTGGCGCGTGAGCCTGCCCATGATGATACGGCCTGTCACTTTCGTAACCATCATGTTGACCATCAATACCTTGAAGATGGTTGATCTGGTGCTGGTCATGACCGACGGCGGACCTCGCGGCGCGACACGAGTGATCGGTTACACCGTCTGGCGGGAAATATTCGGCAACAATCGCGTGGGCTATGGCAGCGCGGTGGCCGTCATTCTGTTTATCTTGGTGACTCCGGCAATCATTTATCAAATTCGTCAAGTTCGGTCTGGCTTGTCATGACTTCATTCCAGCCACACTACCCAAACGCGGCAACGAAGCATTTGCCGAAGCAATCCTGGAGCGAAACTCTTATCGCTGTGACCCGCCGCGGCACGGTTCACTTCTTGTTGATTTTCCTAGCTCTGATTTGGCTGACGCCGTCTTTCGGCATACTCATAACCTCCTTCCGCGCGCCGTCCGATATCGCCACTTCCGGCTGGTGGACGGTTTTCGACGAGCTGGGCAGCCTGAACCTGGACAACTATGGCGAAGTCCTGCACAACAGCCAGTTGGCGCCGCCGGGCATCGCCCAGAATTTCGTGAATACCCTCATCATCACGATTCCATCAACCATCCTGCCGATATTCTTGGCGTCACTGGCGGCCTATGGCTTCGCCTGGATGCGCTTTCCCTTTCGCAATACGCTGTATTTGACCGTCATTGCGCTGCTTATCATCCCGCTGCAGACGACCTGGGTACCCGTGTTGCGGCTTTACAATATCTTCGGCTTGGCGGGAACCTGGCCCGGCATCTGGCTGGCGCATACCGCCTACGGTACGCCTTTCGCCATCTTTCTGCTCTACAATTTCTTTGCCGATTTACCGAGTGAAGTTTTCGACTCCGCTCGCGTAGACGGGGCATCCGAATTGGTGATTTTCTTCCGCATCGTCTTGCCGCTCTCGACGCCTGCGCTGGCATCATTGGCGATTTTCCAGTTTATATGGGTCTGGAATGACTTGTTGAATGCCTTGATCTTTCTGCAAAACTCAAAGATGTTCCCCTTGAGCGCAGGTATCCGCGAGCTGCTGGGTCAATACGGATCTCAATGGAATCTGCTGGCGGCCGGCACCTTCGTTTCGATGATTCTGCCATTGATGATCTTTTTCTCATTGCAGCGCTATTTCGTGCATGGCGTGACCGCCGGAGCAGTGAAGGGCTAAAAACTCAGGTTGATTTTATGCTCACTTTCCCCTGTGGATTTGCTGTGAAGAACCTAGTTCGATCGCTGCATTTGGCCCGTTTGGAGAATCGAATGCGGGTCCTCACCTTGCGTTTTGCCTTGCTTGGATGTGTTGCGCTCTTGTTCTCAACATCCCTTAGTTCGGGCCTTACGCTCTTTATCGAGGTGCCGGCTGACTACCAGACCATTGGCGCTGCGCTGGAAAATGCGCCCGAAGGCGCGATCATTGAAATCGCGGAAGGCATCTACCACGAATCGCTCGTCATCGACCGTCCCTTGAATCTGCGCGGCAGACCGGGCGACGCCGTGCTTCTGTCCGGCTCGGATGACGAAGCGGTCATACTGGTAACGGACACGGAAGATGTGCGCATTGAAGGCCTGACCATCAGCGGCGGCAAGTTTGGCATCTTCGTGACGCGAAGCCAAGATGTGACGATACGAGACAATATCGTTCTTGGGAGTCGCCTGGTGGGAATCAAGCTACGGCTTGGCGCGGCCGATATTCGCAACAACACCATACGCGATGCAAACGCGCCCTACGGCCGAGGCATCCATATCACCAATACCACGCAATGGGCTGCCTCCCACGTCATCGGCAACACGGTGACCGGCAATGCGCTCAGCGGGATCGTCACCAATATGACCGGCATGATCTACATCGAAGGCAACATCGTTACCGATAATCAGCAGCACGGCATTTCAATAGACGAAATGTCGCACACCTTGGTGGCCGATAATATCGTTGATCGAAACGCTGAGAATGGCATCTACGTTTTCGATATGTCGGTGGCTGCAATCTGCGGCAATGTGGTGAGTAACACAGTCGCCGAGGCACAGGCGCGCGGAAACAGATTCGGCAACGGGATACTGATCGATTTCCACTCCGCGGCTGAAGTTCATAATAATATCGTAACCGGCAGTTCCAAGCATGGTATTCAAATGCTATTCGGTTCCCGTATTGTCGCCAGCAGCAATGATCTGCGGCGCAATGGCAGCGACGGCCTCCCCAAATATACCGATTCGGATTCCGAGCACGGTTGTTAAGCTCCTGACAAAAACTTTGCTGTCTGCCTCGTTGGCATTCCCCCCAAATCTTGACAACCCCGCACCCCATCCGTTCTAATCTGCACCATGGCTCACGTCAAATTCACGCCCAACCTCAAGCGCTTCTTCCCCGACCTCTGCGAGTGCAGCATCGACGCCGCCACCGTCGCTGACATCATCCTCGCCGTCGACCAACGATGGCGCGGGCTGGGCGACTACATCGTCGATGAGCAAGGCGCGCTGCGCAAACACGTCAACATCTTCGTCGGCGACCAACTCCTGCGCGACAAGCGGACCCTCTCCGACCGCGTCTCCGCCGATACCAAAATCTACATCGTACAAGCCCTCTCAGGAGGCTGATATATATGCGAGACAAACTCCTGGTCGGTACGCGCAAGGGCCTGCTCATCATGAGCCGCAATGGCAGCTCAGCCGGATCTGAGTGGGAGGTCGAATCGGCCCACTTCGAAGCCATACCCGTGGTCTATGCCTTTCGTGACAAGCGCAGCGATACCATCTGGGTCAGCCTCGATCACGGGCATTGGGGCGGCAAGCTGCACCGCTCGCGCGATGGCGGCGCAAGCTGGCAAGAGGTCGAAGCGCCGAAGTACCCGGAAGGCGACAAGGTCCCGCCCGATTTCAGCGTGCCCGCCAAGACCAACTACATTTGGCTGATCGAACCCGGCGGCGCCGACGAACCCAACCGCCTCTATGCCGGCACCGACCCCGGCGGCCTCTTCGTCAGCGATGACGGCGGCGTCTCCTTCCAACTGGTCGAGACGCTCTGGAAGCATCCGAGCAACGGTCACTGGTTCGGCGCTGGGCGCGATCATCCGGGCACGGTCGCCATCCAGGTTGACCCGCGCGACAGCCGTCATCTGACTGTCGGCATCAGCGTCGGCGGCGTCTACGTCAGCGCGGACGGCGGCGAAAGTTGGGAAGCGCGCAACCGCGGTCTCTTTGCCGATTACTTGCCCGACCCGCATCACGAACACGGGCACGACCCGCATATCATCCTCGCCAGCCCATCCAATCCCGATGTGCTCTGGCAGCAGAATCACTGCGGAACTTACCGCAGCGAAAATGGCGGCCGGCAATGGCAAGACATCTCCGACAAGAATGGCGGTCCCGCCGGTTTCGGCTTCGCCCTGGCAGTGGACGAAGATGACGAGCGAGTCGCCTGGGTGGCGCCGGCTGTCAGCGCCGAGTATCGCGTGCCAGTCGACCGCGCCCTGGTCATCTGCCGCACCGAAGACGGCGGCGCGACCTGGCAGGATCTGCGCAGCGGCTTGCCTCAGCAGCATTGCTACGACCTCATCTTCCGCCATGCCCTGGACCAGCGCGGCGAGTCGCTGGCATTCGGCACCACCGCCGGCAATTTCTACCTGTCCGATGACCGTGGCGATAACTGGCGCTGCTTGACGAACAATCTGGCAGTGGTCTACTCGGTGCGGTTTATGTAACCGGGGAGACCTTTCATATTTCGAAAAACGTAGGGGCGACCCACTGGGTCGCCCGAACATTGAACCTGTATAAGTGGGCGACTCAATGAGCCGCCCCTACAACGATTCGTTTGACAATTGGGTTGATCAATTTAGATACGAATAGCGCTTGAAAGGCGGCGACAGCTTATGACGGATTCACCTGACCTTTTATTGCAAAAAATACAGGGCTGTCTCTATGGCGGCGCAATCGGCGATGCCATGGGCGCGCCGGCTGAATGGCGCATGCCGGATGAGATTCAGGCGCGCTACGGTTATATCACCGACCTGGTCGAAGCCTGGGACGAAGCCAACACGCGCGGCCGCGGCCATGGTCGTTACACTGACGACACCCACATGGTGCAGTTGCTCTGCCACTGTTATATCGAGTACGGCGACCACCTGGACGCGCACGAGTTCTTTCGCCGCATCGTGCCAAAGATGGCGCTGGAAGACCGCTGGATCCCTGAGCGCGAACGCCATATGCCGCTGGTCGAACGGCTCTTTTATCCCGAGAAATGGCTCTACAATCGCTGGCTGGCCAACGCCGATCCGCGCAACGCCGGCGTCGGCAATATGGTCAATTGCGGCGCAGCCATGTACGCCGCCCCGGTCGGCATCATCAACGCCTGTGATCCCGCCAGCGCCTATGCCGAAGCGGTCGATATCTTCAGCGCCCACCAAGTCAGCTTCGGCCTGGAAGCGGCTGCCGTCATGGCCGCCTGCGTCGCCGAAGCCTTCAAACCGGCCGCCTCAGTCGCCTCGATTATCGACGCCGCGCTAACGGTCGCCAAAGATGGCACCGCCGATTGCATCGCCGCCATCGCCGACAAAGCCAGCACCCTCACCGAATGGCGCGAAGCCATCGCTCCCCTGCGCGATGTCATGCGAGAATACGACACCTCGCCCGATGACGCCAAATCCAACCGTGGCAACGGCAGCAACAATTGGAACCCCAGCCGCGAGCACAGCATCGAAGAAGTGCCCATCGCGCTCGGCTTCCTGGTGGTGACCGGCGGCGACTTCGAAGAGACCATCTTCGGCGGGACCAACTATGGGCGCGATAACGACTCCATCGCCGGCATGGGCGGGGCGATCGCCGGCGCGTTGCACGGGGTGGACGCTCTGCGGCCCGAGTGGGTCGAGCAGATCAACAGCGCTAACCGCATCGACTTGATGCCCCTCGCGGCGGACATGGCCGACCTGACGCGCAAGCTGCAAGCTGAGCAGCTGGCGGCGGCGCAATCGAGGCAGGATGCGTTTGACAAGTTGGGTGGCTAGAACTGTCGCTTACCTAGTTCCTGCAAATCGAATTGCTCTGGACTGGACGACCGCGCCCTCGCAGCGGATTGAGGCGGTGGATCGGGAGATTGAAGTGCTGGTGTATGAGTTGTATGGGCTGAGTGAGGGTGAGCGGGAGATTGTGGAGGGTGGATGATAGTATAATATGACGGTGATAGATCCGCTACACGCAGGGAATCGCTTTGCACATTTTTCAGCGCATTATAGTTGTCGCCTTGTGGGTGAGCACTGCAATTCTTTTGATATTATGGTTTGCCAGTGACATGGGTTGGATGTCGATTGGAATCCAGCCATTTGAACCCGCGATCTTAATTCTGATGATCATAACTCCATATACAACTCGTCGCTGGTGGAGATCAAATACAGACAGAAACAACAAGACTCAACAAAGCTACCGCAAAATCCTCATTGAAAATGTCAGCAACAACTGGATAAAAGGTGTGTTGGAAGAGACGCTAAAAGATGCCATATTTGACATCAAACTTGATACACGTATAGCTCAGGCGGGCGATCCACGTGACCGAGGTTATGTGTGGCAGGCAGTTGACCGCGACAAACCGACAGAGTTAAAGGCGCTGATAAATGCTGTACTCCGACGAAACAATGAATGTAAATCATTAACTGGCGCAGCACAAGCAATCCCCCAGATTTTCCACGATGTTTCAGAAAAACTCTTGATTCTAGGCGCTCCTGGCAGCGGTAAAACTGTTCTGCTGCTTGAGTTGGCAAAAGCACTTTTGCAAGAAGCAAATGAGGACGCAACCAAGAGCATTCCAGTAGTGTTTAACCTGTCGTCTTGGGCAGTAAAGCGGCAACCGCTTAGAGATTGGCTAATTGTTGAACTGAGGTGCAATTATGGAATTGGGAAGCAATTGGCAAAGCAGTGGATAGACGACGATAGCCTGATATATCTTTTGGATGGATTTGACGAGATAGTGGAAGCACATCGAAAAGAATTCTTGAAAATGATCAACACCTTTATTTCGCCTACACGGCAAATTGTTGTCTGCAGTCGGATCGAAGAATACGATCTGCTAAGTGACAAGCTCAATATTCATGGCGCTATTGAACTATTGCCGCTGGGTAAAGACCAAGTCCAAGATGTACTTAAGCAATTTTTTCGAACAGATACAGCTAAAGCCATAATGACGTGGCTTTCAACCGATGATGCCGTTTGGCAAGAGGTCAGCAATCCTCTATTCGTCAATATCCTTATCAATACCTATATCGGTGGCAAACCGTTTTCCCCTCAATCACTTGTAATCGTGAACACACAGGAAATCTATCAGCTGATTATTGAGCCTTTCTTGAAACAGCAACTTCGCAACAATCCCAATGCCCATACCGCGAACGAAACTACTTGACGATACCTTTCCTGGATTGCCCATAATCTGGAGAATCGCAACTTATCCCAATTTTATGTTGAAATGATTCAAGGTGATTGGCTACCCCTACACTCTCGAAAGTTGAGTTTGATTCTCGTTGCACGATACTTTAGCATCAATCTTGAGAGTAAATTTGCGATTGTACCTCAGAAAATTATGTTCGGGATGTTCTATGTAATAAAATCATGGATTGGGTATTTTCTTTTTATACTTATTTTTACTTCCGTCTCGGATATTTTTATTGAGGGCAGGTTAACTTCTGATCCAGTAAAATATACGTTAGCAATAGTGGTGGGCATCATGATACGCAGTCTATTCGTGTCTGTAAAAATACGTACAGAGATCTCTCAACGAATTTATATCAATCAAGGATTCGCAAATACCATTAAGCTCGGGTCTATCATAGGATTGACTGTTGGTGTCGTTTTCAGCGTATGGATGAGATTATCAATTGGGCTTATAGCTGGATTGGCTTATGGATTACTTCACGGAAACTTAAGTGAAGTTGTCAAGCATGTGATATTACGAATTATTCTTTTTCGAAAGAAACTTGCACCACGTCGCTACGATTGCTTTCTACAACAAATGATTGACCAACGTATCATGCGTCGGGTTGGAGGAAGCGTATTCTTTGTTCATCGCTACATTTTGGAGTATTTCGCAGATCAGTGGGAGAAAAAATATCAGAATAACTATGAGTGCTAAAGAAGATTATGGAGCTAACCCATTGTGTCTTCGCAGCGAAAAAATCTCTGTGCCCTCTGTGCCTCTGTGGTGAAATAGTCGCCCCTCACTCCTTCACGAAACCCGCCGGCGGCTTAGGCGGCACATCCAGATGCGTCATGAGCCTGTCCATTTTCTCATCAAGGATTTCTATCCGCTCAGTGTTCCGATTGACCGCTTCCGTCAAACCCAATAGCGCCGCCTCGAAGCTGTCAACCTTGTCAAACAACTCGTCCTGAGCGTCTTGCAAGGTCCGATACTCGCCTTGCATACGCTTGAATCGAATGTCAGTTGTGACTGCCATGCTGCCTCCTCGCATCCCAATACAGTATAATTGCGCAATCGCACCCTGTAAAAAATCTCTGTGCCATCTGTGGTGAATCTCGCCCGCCACCTCACTCCTTGGCGAATCCCGCCGCCGGCTTCTCGTAAGTGACATCCAAGCGCTCCGCGATGGCCAGCAGAATCGCCCGGTTCTCCGCGACCATCTCCGTCAAGCGGCGCAAAGCCTCATTTTGGTTGTCGATTCGCTCCGTCAGCGCATGATGAAAACTCCGATTTTCCCACGTCATCAACTGGAGCTTAATGTCAGTTGCCGTTTCCATACCATCTCCTCGCGTTTACACGCAGTATAATCGCGCTGTGTTAAGTCGCCAAAGGGTTTGGATAGAAATCTTCCTCTGTGCTCTCTGTGTTCTCTGTGGTTAAATTGGCATAAAGGCAAGCTCTCCATGCCCCCACCTTCCCGCTCCCAATCCTTCTTCAACGAAGACGGCGTCTCCGGCTTGACCCACCGCGCCTTCACCGCCGCCATGGGCTATGACAGCGCCGACATGGCCCGACCGCTCATCGGCATCTGCAACACCTACAGCGAGCTCAACCCCTGCAATAGCCACCTGCGAAGTATCAGCGAAGCGGTCAAACGCGGCGTCCTGCAAGCCGGCGGCTTCCCGCTGGAATTCCCCACCATCTCCCTGGGCGAGGTCCACCTCAGCCCCACCTCCATGCTCTACCGCAACCTGGCGGCCATGGACACCGAGGAGATGATCCGCGGTAACCCGCTCGATGGCGTCGTCCTGCTGACCAACTGCGACAAGACCACGCCCGCCGCGTTGATGGGCGCCGCCAGCGCTGACATTCCCACCATCATGCTCAGCGGCGGTCCCATGCTCAACGGGCATTATCAAGGCGAGATCCTGGGCGCTTGCACCGATTGCCGCCGATACACCGCCGAATATCTCGCTGGCGAAATCAGCGCCGAGACCTATCAGGCAGTCGAAGAGAATCTCGTGCGCAGCGCCGGCCACTGCATGGTCATGGGCACCGCTTCGACTATGAACTCGCTGATGGAAGCGCTGGGCATCGCCTTGCCCGGCAACGGCGCTATCCCCGCTGCTGATTCGCGCCGCCTGCGCCTGGCGACCACCGCCGGCCGCCAAATCGTAAGCTTGGTCGAGCGGGATATCCGCCTCTCGCAGATACTGACGCCCGCCGCCTTCGATAACGCCATCACCCTGCTGCACGCGCTCGGTGGCAGCACCAACGCCATCGTGCACCTGCCCGCCATAGCAGGCCGCCTCGGCATCGACCTGCCGCTCGCCCGCTTCGACGAGCTCAGCCGCCGCACCCCGCTCATCGCCAATATGCGCCCGACCGGCCAGTACCAGATGGAAGACCTGTTCTACGCTGGTGGCATCCCCGCTGTGCTCCAGCAGTTGCTGCCGCTGTTGCACGGCGACGCGATGACCGTCACCAGGCGCAGCATGGCGCAAAACCTCGCCTCCGCCGAAGTGACCAACCCGGACATCATCCGTTCGCTGGACGATCCGCTGCAAACCGAAGGCGGTCTTAGCATCCTGCGCGGCAACCTGGCTCCTGATTGCGCGGTCATCAAACACGCCGCCGCCACACCCGCGCTATGCAATCATCGCGGACCGGCGCTTGTCTTCAAAGATGTCGCCGACCTCAAAGCGCGAATCCACGATTCCGCGCTTGATGTGACGCCCGATCATGTGCTGGTGCTGCAGAACAGCGGACCCGTCGGCGGACCGGGCATGCCCGAAGTCGGCAACTTGCCCATCCCGCTGAAGCTGCTCAAGCAGGGCGTCCGCGACATGGTTCGCATCTCGGACGCTCGCATGAGCGGCACATCATACGGCACGATCGTGCTGCATGTCGCGCCCGAAGCCGCCTTGGGCGGTCCGCTGGCGCTGGTGCGCGATGGCGACGAGATCGAGCTGAATGTCGCCGAGCGCCGTTTGCAGCTGCACGTCTGCGAGGCGGAGTTGGCAGAGAGAAGGGCAGGCTGGACGCCGCCACCGCCGGCCTTTCAGCGTGGCTACGGCCAGCTTTACTTGCGGCATGTCAATCAGGCGCCGCTTGGCGTGGATTTCGATTTCTTGCGTGGGGGAGATCCGGTTGGTGTGGTGGAGCAGCCTAAGTTCTAACTTGGGAAAAGCCGCTGTAATTCTAGCGTGAAGCCGGATAGGACGCCTTCGCCAGACACGCTGCCATCTCGCGCGATAAACTCGGTCGCGGGTTCCCCATCGGCTTCCGTGCGCCACACCTCGACGCCAGCTCGCTCCGGCAGAACCAGCCACACCAGTTCCGTGCCATTCGCCAGATACACCGCGGCTTTGCGGCGCAGCTCGCTGAGTGTATTGCTTGGGGACGATATCTCGACCGCCAGATCGGGCATGCGCGAGACGAATTTCTCGTGCATCGCTGGCGGCGCCTTGTCTTTGCGAATGAAAGCGACATCGGGCGCGAGCAGCGTATGGCGATCATCGGCGGGATACCAGCCGCTTTCGCCGGTGACATCGCCTAAATCATGCTCCTCTGCGTAGGCCAAGAGAATACGACCTATGAGTATCGTCAGACGTCCATGCAAGAATCCTGGCGGCATGTCCCAAAACAGCTCCCCATTGATGAGATAATAATGTTTGCCTTCGTTTTCTGGCTGATGCTCGAGATGCCAGACATCGTCAACCGTGTATAGCCGCTCCTGAATCGCCATTGTTGCCTCACGAAAGTCCGTAGCCTGAAATGATTATAACGCAACCCCTGTCCATTCTGCACGTCAACCAGGCGCCGCTGGGCGCGAATTTCGACTTCCTGCGCGGCAGCGATCCGGTTGGGGTGGTGGAGCGGCCTAAATTCTAACTAGGCTTCGCTTGAGCCGCTAACTTCAGCCACCAGTTGTCGGATTTCGCGGATGCTGATGTCTGCCTGTTCGGTCTTGGAGTAGATCGTTAGCAGAACGGCACTGTTTGGCAGCTGCAAATAGTAAACAACTCGGAAGCCACCGCTCTTGCCCCGCCGCGCTGCTCAATTAGGCAAGCGGCATTTGAAGACCTGGCGCCCGGTTCCGGGAACGCGCTGTCCGGGTTGCTCGTCGTTTTCAAGTCTGTCAATCAGTTGACGGACGTCATCGCTTACTCGGGGATATTTCCTTTTGAGACGCCCTAATCGTCTTAGAAAGGTTGGTGGGACCGCTACTGAGGTCGGCACTCTTGCTCATCTCGTTGTCTAGTTCGTCCAAGGCTTCCCGCGCCGGCCGCAGGTTACCGGCGAGTGTTTCCCGCAACGCTTGCCGCAGGTCCTCCATGATTTCGGCTTTAGTCGTATCAGTGTCAGCCGAAGATGCGACGTCATTAACTGCCGCATTCGCCAAATCCGGGCTCTCTGTCGGCGTCATTCGCTAGTCTCCATATCCTTCTATGTATCAATTATCTTAGCTCATTTTGAGCGAAGTTTCCAATTTGAAACGGGGGACCGGATCTTTGCAGATGACGCTAGCGCCGCTGAATTGTGATTTCGATTTCTTGCGCGGGAGTGATTCGGTGACGTCTATGGAGCAGCCGAAGTTTTGAACAACAGTCCGCTCTTATCTCTCTGTGCCCTCAGTAGAACCAAGTTAGTCATGCGATATTCAACATAAAGTCGAAATGTAGGAGCGACGCTGTGTGTCGCCCGCATATTCACGATTACTGTATCGGGCGATTCACAGAATCGCCCCTACGATGTCCCATTATTTGTCGCATTACATTATTTGAATTACTTCTGTGTCTCTGTGGCTAAACAATGAATCGCTTATACGCAAACGGCGCAAGCAGCCCTGGCCGCTTCCCGCTGACCACCCACTCCGCTATCAGCTTCCCCACCGCCGGCGCGATCGCCCAGCCATGCCCCGACCAACCCACGCCAACCAGCATATTCTCCGCGCCGGGCAGGGTGTCGATGATCGGTATCCCGTCCACACAGACCATCTCCGCGCGATCGGTGAAAACCTCGTCCACCGGCATATCCGCCAGCGTCGGATAGACCGCGACCGCCTCCAGCCGATTGCCTTCGACCTGTTCCGCGACCGGTTCGCCTTGGCCAGTCGTCTCATCCCAGCGCCCGCGCCAACCACCAGAGACCATCACTCGCCCGTCCGGCAGCGGCTTGATCGCCAGTGTGCGATGGGCATGACCGATGAGGCGCGTCATCAGCGGCGGGATGTCGGCTTTCAGCGCCATGACCTGCGGCAGCATGCGCCAGATCGGCAGCTGCAGGCCCAGGTGCTCGGCGACAAACTCGCCCACATGCGCGTTGGACAGCAGAATCACCTGCTGGCCGACGGGGATCTCGGCCGGTTCGCCATCAATGTCCGCGCTGAGGCTGACGACGCGCTCACCGCGCCGCGTCATGCCGATGACGCGCGCCTTTTCCAGGATCGTAGCGCCCTGCGCCCGCGCCGCCGCCGCCATCGCCCTGGTAGTCGCCGTGTGATCCGCAACGCCATCATGAGGGCAATAGATGGCGGCGATAACGTCTTCGCTCAGATTCGGCTCCAGCTCACGCAGTTGCGCCGCGTCCAGCAGATGCGACTCGATGCCTTGCTGATTCTGCAGCCAGGCCTGCGCCGCTGCCGCCGCCAAGTCGTTTTCGCGCTCGATCAGATGCAGGTGCCCCAAGCGCCGATAGCCGGTGAAGCCGCCGACTTGTTCGTGAAGCGTCGGCCAGATATCGTAAGCCAGCTGCATCAAGGGCAATTCACGCAGGTCGCGGCCGTTAGCGCGCACGCCACGTTCGCCCAAGCCGCCAGATGCGCCGCTGGCGATTTGCGATGCTTCCAGCAGCAGCACATCCGCGCCGCGCTTCGCCAACTCCCAAGCGACCGTGCAGCCATAAATCCCACCACCTACGATGACATAATCCGCCATTACAGAGCCTATTCTTTTTTGCGGACCGTTTCCATAGATTCTAACCACCAAGTGCAGCGAGGGCACTGAGTTTTCTCAGACGGAATCATCCTTGATCTAATGGTGACCGGTAGGGGCGACTCTGTGAGTCGCCCGAAAGCGAAATCCAGACAGAATTGGGCGTCCGATTAGGTAGCCTCTACACAATATTTGGTGTGATTGTGGTGAATACGACAGTGGTAGCTACATGTCCAGCACACCATCGGCCAAGCCAGGGGGCACTGCCAGCGGCTGCTCAACAGTGCTTTGGAGCGTGATGCGCTGTCCCTGTTCCGCCGATTCTTCAAGCGCTTGCATGATATCGAGCACATGGAAAGCCAGATCGCCACTGACTCGGTGCGGTCGCCCCGACTGAATCGCATAAGCCATATCGGCGACGCCGGCGCCGCGCCCGATCTTGGTCGTATGGGAAAAGGGGATATCCGCCCATTCGCGGGAGCCCGCTTTCAGGAGGCTTACTTCACCGTCAAACTGATTCGGTTTCTGCAAAGCGAGCGAACCGTCGCTGCCGTGGATTTCCATCGCGGGCAGGTGATGCGCCCATACATCAAAGCTGGTGATTAACGTGGCTATGGCGCCGTTGGAAAATTCGAGCGTGCCCGCCACATGGGTGTTGACTTCGACCGGCAGAACGCGCCCCATATGCGCTTCACTGGTGGCGATGCGTTCGGGAAATGTCATGCGCGCCGAGCCGGTCACTCGCGCCACCGGTCCCATCAAATTGACCAGCGCGGTCAGAAAATAGGGACCCATATCAAGGAGTGGTCCGCCGCCCCGTTGATACAAAAAGTCCGGGTTAGGATGCCAGCTCTCCGGTCCGCGGCTCATGAAGAAGGCGGTCGCGGCGATAGGTGCGCCAATGGCGCCGTCGTCGATGGCCTTGCGCGCGGTCTGATTTCCGCCACCGAGAAGGGCGTCGGGCGCGCAACCCAGCCGCAGACCAGCCGCTGCCGCCGCTTTTATCACCGGCTCAGCTTCGAAGCGATTCAATGCCAGCGGCTTTTCGCCGTATGCATGTTTGCCCGCTTCGATGATCTGCAGTGCGACACTTGCGTGGGCGGCGGGGACCGTCGCGTTGATGACGATATCAATGTCGGGGCGCGCCAGCAGGTCGTCCACACTTTGCGCTTGCAAGCCGTAGGTGGCGGCGAATGCCTCGGCTTTGTCCTGCAAGATGTCGGCACAAGCCACGATTTCGATGACGTCGAAGGGCGCGCAGCCACTCATGTAGGCCGGCGCAATATCACCGGTTCCGATCAGCCCGACCTTGAGCGTTTGCATTGGCGTACCTAGTATCGGATACTTTGCCGTAATGGGCGATCCACCGGATCGCCCCAACATTCTCGCTGTTGCTGCGGGCGACTCACAGTGTCGCCCCTACATATGCTCGCGTTTTGGCTGCGGGCGACTCACAGTGTCGCCCCTACATCTCCTCCGTATCTGGGTGGCGAAATCTCTAAGCGTCCAGCAAGCCATCGGCTAGGCCGGCCGGCACTGCGAGAGGCAGCTCCAGCGTGCTTTTGACCTCAACGTGTTGACCTGCCGCCGCCGATTCCTCCAGCGCTTGCATGATGTCGAGCACGTGGAAGGCGAGGTCGCCAGTGGCGCGGTGCCGCCGCCCTGACCGTATCGCGTAAGCCATATCGGCGACGCCAGCGCCGCGCCCGATGTTGGTGGTGTGCGTCAGCGGGATATCGACCCATTCACGCGCGCCGCCTTTGAAGGCCGTCACCTCGCCATCAAAGCGATTGGGATCGGGCACGGTCAGCGAGCCTTCTGTGCCGTGAATCTCGATATTAGGCAAATGATGCCCCCAAATATCGAAGCTGGTGATAACCGTGGCGATGGCGCCACTTTCAAACTCGAGCGAACCCGCGATATGCGTGTTGACTTCGACCGGCAGCACCTGGCCCATCAGCGCTTCGCTGGTGGCGATTCGCTCGGGGAAGGTCATGCGCGCCGAAGCGGCCACGCGCGCTACTGGTCCCATCAGATTTACCAAAGCCGTCAGATAATAGGGGCCCATATCAAAGAGCGGTCCGCCGCCCTCGAGATAATAGAAGCCGGCGTTGGGATGCCAGCTCTCCGGCCCGTGGCTGAGGAAGAAGGCGGTAGCGGCTACAGGCGCCCCGATTACGCCATCGTCAATCGCCTTGCGCGCGGTCTGTCCGCCGCCGCCGAGAAAGGTATCTGGCGCGCAGCCCAGGCGTACACCGGCCTCAGCCGCCGCCTTGATGATCTTCTCGCCATCGGCTCGGTTCAGCGCCATCGGTTTTTCGCTGTAGGTATGCTTGCCCGCTTCAATGATTTGCAGCGAGACTTCCGCGTGGGCCGCCGGGATCGTCAAGTTGATGACGATGTCGATGTCGTCGCGGGCCAGCATGTCATCCACGCTGTAGGCATCCAAGCTGTTCTCGGCGGCAAATGCCTGCGCGCGATCGACCAGCATATCGGCACAGGCGGCTATTTTGATTACGTCAAAGGGCGCGCAGCCACGAATGTACGCCGGCGCGATATTGCCGGTGCCAATGATTCCTACCTTCAATGGTTCCATATGGATTTCCTTTACAAGCTAGCAAGAGCTTGGCGGGCGACTCACTGAGTCGCCCCTACATCGTCAACGCTGTACGCTAATGACAAATTCAGGAGGCTGTCAGAGCCGCGCCTACGACATGAATTCCGGGATATTGCCGCGTACCATCGGCGGATTCGAAACCGGCTTGGCCCAATTGACGCCATTCGCGATCACCTGGTGCACCACCGGCATGTGAAAGATCGGATAAGTCTCATGCCCCGGGCGGAAATAGAACACTTTGCCTTGTCCGCGCTGATAGCAGCAGCCGCTGCGGAAGACCTCACCGCCTTCGAACCAACTGATGAAGACCAGCGTATCGGGCGGCGGAATATCGAAATGCTCGCCGTACATCTCGGCTTCGGGCATTTCAATGACTTCGGGCAGGCCATCGCAGATCGGATGCGAAGGATCGACCACCCAAATCCGCTCTTTCTCATCGGCTTCGCGCCACTTCAACATGCAGCCCGTGCCCATTAAGCGGCGGAAGATCTTGGAGAGGTGGCCCGAATGCAGCACGATCAAGCCCATGCCATTCAGCACACGCTCCTGTACCCGGTCGACGATCTCGTCGCTGACCTCGTGATGCGCCATGTGCCCCCACCAGGTGAGCACATCGGTATTATCGAGTATTTCCTGCGTCAGGCCGTGCTCCGGTTCATCCAACGTGGCGGTTTTGATGTCGAAGCCGTACGGCGCCAAGCCCTTCGCCAGCGCGCCGTGTATCCCCTCGGGATAGACTGAGGCGATGTGCTCATCGCGTTTTTCGTGTCGAAACTCATGCCAGATTGTCACGCGTATTGCGCTCATCGTCTTCCTCTCGCAGTCAGCCTAATTTATTAGCCCCGCATTATGCACGGGGCGGATGGGATTTACAATTGAAATCTCAAAGGACATCCCCTGCATTGTTGGGGGCTCTCCAGTTATGTCGGCATGGCAGCGCTGGCGGTGGCGCTGGTTGTGGAAGTCCTGAAAGCGGTGTTTTAGCGGCGCGTGTGCCAAAGCCTACTCGAAGCGAACGAGGCGATAGACTTCGCTGAGGGGAATCTCACAGTCTAGTTCGGTGATGACCAGGCTGGATTCAAGCCCGGCGCATTCATACCTCTGCCAGTCGCCGCCGGAGCATAGGTGAGCTTCAATCAGCGGTTGGTCCTGTGCGACGAGGAAGTAGCCAATGAGCGACGGGATTTGGAGATACTGCTCCAACTTCTGATTGCGGTCGAACTTTTCTGTTGAAGGAGACAACACCTCAAACAGCAACGTGGGGTTCTCCAATAGTTCAGGTTTCTCTCCAGCGCGGAATCTTGGCTCACCACATATCACGACAACATCAGGATAGGTATATGTCGCGTACGCGTCCACCTGAACTTTCATTCCGCCTGGATAGACCTCGCAATCTTTGTCGCTGAGGCTAAGAATGAGCAAGTGGACGAGTAAGGCAACTATGTTCTCATGTGGACGGCTGGCGCCTGTCATAGCAATTACCTGATTGTCGATCAACTCGTATTTGTATGACTGCTCGCTTTCCCAGAGCAGAAATTCTTCCGCGCTCATCAGGCGATCCGCTACTTGTTCTGCCATTGCGTTTAGTCCAATCTCGAGTCTGCATTCCTAGCATAACACATCCCCGATGCGATTTCGCGCCGGCGACTATAGGCGCGCCTGAATCCCCGCCATGGCTTCCAGGGCGCGTATGATGCTGTGGTTGCCATCGCCGCCCAGTCCCTGCGCTTGCAGCGTCCGATACAAGTTGAAACAGAGCGCAGTGGCGATCACCGGGATGCCCATTTCGTCAGCGGCGCCCAGAACCAGCCGCAGGTCCTTCTGCTGCAAATCTATGGAGAAACCCGGCTCCCAATAGTCGCGAATCACCTGAGGGCCACGGTTGGCCAGCATCCAACTGCCGGCCGCGCCGCCGGTAACCGCTTGCAGCATCTTGTCCAGATCGACGCCGCCCGCCTGCGCGAAGAGCAGTGCCTCGCTGGCTGCCAGCATATTGACCACGCACAGAATCTGATTCGAGAGCTTTACCGTCTGCCCGGCGCCTTGTACGCCGACATGAGTGATGGTGCTGCCCATCGCCTCGAAGCAAGGTGTCGCGCGGGCCACATCCGCCTCGCCCCCGCCGATCATGATGCTGAGCGTACCCTTGGCCGCGCCCTCGCTGCCGCCGCTTATGGGCGCGTCCAGCATCGCCATGCCCTTGGCATTTAGCTGCTTGGCGATTTCGACCGTATTCACCGGATTAATCGTGCTCATATCAATGACCAGGTCGCCGGCTGAAGCGCCGTGAATCACACCGTTGTCGCCCAGGATGACCGCCTCGACATCGGGCGTATCGCTGACGCAGATGATGATGATGTCGCAGGCTTCCGCCACTGCTCGCGGTGAGTCGGCTGCGGTAGCGCCGCGCTCGACGAAGGGGTCCATGCGACTTGGCGTACGGTTCCAGACTGTCAGGTCAAAGCCGGCGCTCATGAGGTTATCGACCATGCCGCGCCCCATGATTCCTAGCCCGATAAATCCGATTTTCTCGCTCATGTTGGATAGTCCTCGTTTGTTTGCATTCGTCCGAGTGTATGCGGGCAATGGTAACGTGAAAAGGGGCAGGGTACAGGTCGAGAGCCTGGGTCAAATGTTCTATTGCAACGCGCATGGCAATGGGCTACACTGAAGTTACAGTTCTTGTCGGCGTCCTGAAACTGAAGTTTGTTTTGGTGGAGGAGAATCATGGAATATTTAGGACCGTCTGAATTGATTATAGTCGTAATGTACCTGTTCGTCTTGCTGATCCCGCTGGCAGTGCTTTACCTGATCATCCGTCAGGCGGTGTTGTCCGCTCTGCGCAAGTTTTATCGCGAGCTTGATGAGACCGGTGGCAAGAACAAGCTGAATGCCGACATTTGATTGAAGCTGTCATCGTGTGAAAATATGTATGTGGCGGGATTCTCTTGGAGGCGCATCATATCCCAAACCACGCACAGCCTCCCAGAAGCGCTCTACATTGCCCAGCTTGACCTCATCGTAACCGCGGATCATGTCCGGCAGCTTTGCCAACTCAACGACCGTCTGGTAATTGTCGGGGCTCAAATCGTTAATGGCGGCGAATACCAGGCGACGATATTGCGCGATTAGATCCCGCTCGACGCGCCGGACGCGGTCGTAGCCAAAGAGGTCAAAGGGCGTTCCGCGCAGGAATCGCAGCCGGCGCAGGACGCGATAGGCACCGTCAAACCAGCGCCCGAACTTGATCTTGCGTTTCAAACCCAGGGCCTTCAGGAACGGCGGGTGCAAGTGATAGTGAGTCCGTGCGCGCGCGCCAAATTGTGTCGTCAGCGCCTGCCGTACTTCTGGCTTTAGGCTGAGCCGCGCCACCTCGTATTCATCTTTGTAAGCCATTAGCTTGAAGAGGTAGCGGGCGAAGGCTTCGCTCAAGTCGGTCTTGCCAGGGCGGACCGACTGTTCCGCCGCGTAAACCCGCTTGACGTCATCGACATAGCGCTGCGCGTAGGCTTCGTTCTGATAGTCGATCAGCTCAGGGGCGCGTATCTCCAGCAATCGCTTCAACTCGCCCTCGGCCGGCAGAGTATTGATCAAAGCCTGCGCTGCCGCTGACTTAGGGACTTCCATTTGGACCGCGCCGGGCCGCTTGACTTCCAGGCTCGCCAGCCAGTCGGTGTCCGCGACAGCCAATCTGCCTGCGCGAAAGGCGTGCTGATTATCTTCGACCTTTACGCCGTTGAGCGCGATGGCGCTTTCGATGGCGCTCGATGACATAGGCAGCAAGCCGGCTTGGTAAGCAGCGCCGATCACCAGCATATTGGCCATCATGTGATCGCCAAACAGCGCCTCGGCCAAGCCAAGCGCATCAAAGAAGACATTGTCGCCAGCCCGCGTCCCCCGGTTGATTATCTCCAGCAAGTGGTCGGCTTCGGGATATTCGACAGTGGTATCACGGACCATGGCGCCGGTGGGGACCTTGCTGGTGCTGACGATGGCGGCGCTGCGCTGCGGATGAGCGCGGATGAGGTTTTTGCTGTCTGTCGCCGTCAAGACATCAAAGACGAGGAAGGCATCGGTAGCGCTTGCCCCAATCTTCGCTGCCATTTCAAGTGGCTCATCGGTAATTTTCAAGTTGGACACGACTGGACCGCCTTTTTGGCTCAAACCGGTCTGATCGAGGGAGCGGACGTGCAGTCCATCGAGCGCAGCCGCCGTGCCCAGCACCTGATTTGCGGTGACTACACCCGTTCCGCCGATGCCCATGAGCAATATATTCGCTCTTCCGTTGACCCGCCGCTGTGGCTCTGCAAGCGGCTGCGTCACTCGATAGCTCGGCTTAGCTTGCTCGCGAGTCAATTCTTCCGGGATTACGCTCATAAAGGCGGGGCAGTTGCCTTCGAGGCAGGTGTAGTCTTTGTTGCAGGACGATTGATGTATCTGCGTCTTGCGCCCGAACTCGGTCTCAACCGGTTGCACGCTCAGGCAATTTGAGACCGCGCCACAATCTCCGCAGCCTTCGCAGATGGCCTCGTTGATGACGATGCGCAGACTCGGATCGGGGACATGACCACGCCGCCGTTTGCGCCGCAGATTCGCCGCGCATTCTTGATCGTAGATCAGCGCTGTTACACCCGGCGACTCGCGCAAAAGCAGTTGCGCTTCTTCCAGGCGGTCGCGTTCCCAGACTTCGGCGCCCGGCGCCCAGCGCGTGTCGGGTGGAAAACTCTCCGGCTCGGCTGAGACGACAATGGTCTTTTTGACGCCTTCGGCATAGAGCAGATAAGTCATCTCCGGCACCGGCATCAGACCATCGGCTGCCTGCCCGCCGGTCATCGCTACGGCAGAATTATAGAGGATCTTGTAGGTCACATTGGTACCGGCCGCTGTCGCCTGCCGTATCGAAAGCGAGCCGCTGTGAGCGAATGTGCCATCGCCAATATTCTGGAAGATATGGTTGACATTCGTGAAGGCCTCGGCGCCTACCCAATTCGCGCCCTCGCCGCCCATCTGCGTCACGCCGGAGGTCTCGCGGTCCATCAGAATTGAGAGTGTATGACAGCCGATGCCAGCCCCGGCCATGGAGCCCTCAGGTACGATGGTTGAGCGGTTGTGCGGGCAGCCGGAGCAGAAATAGGGCTGCCGCGCGACAATCGGGATTGTGACCAGGTCCGGTAGACGGTCCAGCTCTCGCATACGGCGTTCCAGCTGCGGCGACTCGATTCGTCCACGCAGCCGTCGCGCCAGCACTCTTGTGATCTCATCGGCGTCCAGCTCGTTGTCAGCGCGGACCAGCTTATCGCCCGACTCGTCCTTCTTGCCGACGATGAGCGGCGAATGCCCGCTGCCGTAAAGCGCTTCCTTGCTGAAGGTTTCGATGAAGGAGCGTTTCTCTTCGATGACGAGGATCTCGTCCAAGCCCGTGGCGAATTCGACAAGTATCTCGCGCTCGAGCGGGAAGATCATGCCCAGCTTGAGCAGACGGATGCCGGCGCGCTGCAGCGCCTCGTCGTCCAGCCCGATATCAAGCAGCGCCCCGCGCAAGTCGTACCAGGTCTTGCCGGCCGCGATGACGCCCAGCCAGTCATCCGCGGTCGAGACGGGAATCTCATTAATGCGATTGGCACGGGCAAAGGCCAGCGCCGCGTCCAGCCGTTCGTCGTGGATTTCCTTCTCCTGCTGCAAGCTGTAGGGCGAGAGCAGGGCGGTGTTTTGTTTGGGCCGCCAGATACGGCCGTTGACCCGATATTCCGGTTCGACAATCTCGACCCGGTCCAAGCCCACCTCGACGCTGCTGTACTCATCAGCGACATCCGTGACTATCTTCACGCCCACCCACAATCCGCTGAAGCGCGACAGGGCGAAACCGAGCAGACCCATGTCCAGGATCTCCTGAGCGCTGCCGGGGTAGAGGATGGGCATTAAGGCATCGTAAAGCGCCACTTCCGAATGCGACGGGATAGTCGAGGACTTGCAGGAGGGGTCATCGCCGGCGAGAGCCAATACCCCGCCGTACTGCCCGACTCCGGCCAGGTTGGCGTGCTTGAAGGCATCGCCGCTGCGGTCGACGCCCGGTCCCTTGCCGTACCAGATGCCACAGACGCCGTCATACTTGGGCTCGGGCAGCAAGTTGACCGTTTGGCTGCCCATGATGGCGGTGGCGGCCAGGTCTTCGTTGACCGCCGGGATGAAGCGAATGTGATGCGATTCCAGCAGCTTGGGGATGCCTTCCAGCACGAAGTCCAAGACTCCGATTGGCGAGCCACGGTAGCCGGTGACCAGGCCCGCCGTATGCAAGCCGCGGCGCTTGTCCGCTCGGTGCTGGTCCAGCGGCAGCCGCGCCAAGGCTTGGATCCCGCTCATAATGACGATGCCGTCTTCGGCGGTGTAGCGGTCTTGCAGCGTGAAGTTCATGATTTCGCGCTGGTCTCTGTTGGCTGCGGGCGGCGCTTGAGTTTCTAGCATGGTTGTCCCGGTCGTATTGAAAGCGATGTCTTCCTCTACTTTGTTTATAACAGATTACGCCGACGATAGCATCCGAGACTGTGCATTACGCCCACCGGTCAGCTCGGCTTGGCCAAGCGAATCTCAGCGCGGGGCTCTGAACGGATTTGTGATAATCGATAGATTCTCATGATAATCGATAAGCCCTAAGTTTTTTCTATCATAAAGCCCGTTTTGTGATAGGCGATCAGCCCGGGTGTATCCGGCGACTCGATGCTGAAGATGCCTTGCGTCAAGCGAAACAGGTTTATGGTAGCGGGAGGCGACTGTATGGTCGCGCCAAAGACACACTGTTGTGGCATAAACTATGTAGAGGTGGGCTAGCCGCCGGCTCGCCCGTACAGTGACACAGATTCGGCGGGTTCAAATGGCAGTCAGCCAAGCGCTGGCCGCCAAGACCGAAACAGCGAGGGCAGCGATGATGAGGCTCAAGCGCCGTTCCCGCGGGCGCAGCCTGCGCCACTGGCCGGCATCGCCCACACCCCGCTCAAGCAGGAGGCTGGTCCGCTCTAGCGCCGGCGCCACGCCAAATTGCAGCGCCAGACCGGTCGCCGCCATCACAATGATCAAAACATGCTTGAGCAGCAGCACTTGACTCCAGCGATTGCTTAAACTGAGCAAGCCTTGGTAATTTGGATCGCTTGACATTTGCAGCAAGCCGGTGACGATAAGCACGGCCAGCGCCAGATTGTTCATCGGAGTGAATCGTTTGCGCAGACGCCTCAGAAGTTGATGCAGCGCCGGCTGCTCGGCGAGCGCGCGATTTAGCTCAGGGACGACCAAGAATGTCAGCAGCAGGATGCCGCCGATCCAGACAACGGTTGCGCCGATGTGGAAGAACAGGCTGAGCGTCAGGGCGGCTTCGGACATGGCGTCAAGACTGCTCTCGCAGCCAGGCTTCGTACTCCTTTTGCGCCTCGTCATTGAGAGGATAATATTTCTCCAGCGGCTCGCCTTCTTCCAGCTTCATGCGGGAGAAGACTTCCCATTCAGCTTTTTCGGCGGACAGCTGGGCGATTTCACTTGCCAGCGCAACCGGTACGACTACGGCGCCATCATCATCCGCCACCATCACATCACCCGGCACGACGAAAACGCCGGCGCATGCGATGGGCACATTGACCGCATGGGGGAAGATGTCGGTTTGCGTATGGAAATTCGGCGTCACGCCGCGCAGCCACAAGCCGAGATCGAGCGTTTGCACTTCGGGAAAATCGCGGATGCAGCCGTCGATGACGACAGCTTCACCACCTCGCGCTTTGAAGGACGTCAGCATCATCTCGCCGAAGACGCCGCTGGCCATGCTGCCGCGCGCATCGACAACGACGATGTCGCCGGGCTGGCAAGCGATGATCGCCTTGCGATGCAATTCCCGTTCCGGCGAGGCGGCGTATTCATCGCCCCAATGCACATCTTCACGCTTGGGCATGAATTGCAGGGTGACCGCCTGGCCGGCGACGGTCTTGCCCGGGTTGAATGGTGTCAAGCCGACCAGATGCGGGTTGCGGATGCCTTGCTTCGCCAGTGTGCCTGCGATCGTTGCCGTGCCGATCTCTTTGAGGCGGTCCAATAGCTGCTGCTCAATGCGATCAAATTTTGGAATCTGCATCATTTGCTTCGTTCCAGAAGTGTAAACCGACGTAAGGCATAGATTATATCACCAATGCCGCGGTGACAAGGCAAGCAAGGCCGCTGGAATGAGACGATGTGTGATGGTACGACAGGCTCTTGAATTGGACTCATTCCGGTTACATAGATCGCGACTCGACCGAGCGCTGCAGCAAGCGTCGAGGACAGACCATGCCAGACGCTTCGCCCATTGCCTCTCCCGATCTAATCATACGAGACGCTCTTAAGTTAGCGTTCCAACGGCGGTCCTTGCCCGAAGCCTTTTCGCCAGCGCCATCATTTGGCTGATCGTGGCGAGCCTGATGCCCTCTTTCTCCCGCCTGGCATTTCAAGGCAAACTTTCGGGCTATTTTGCGGCGGGGCTGGGCATTGCGCTGGCTGCCATAATATTCGGCCTCCTGCCCGGTATCGCCCTCGGCTTGGTGGTGACGATTTTCTTATTTGCCCTGGAATACAGCCGGATGGATGTCATCAAGCAAGAGTTATCAGCCGATATTCAACCGCCAATTTGATCCCTTCGCCGTGGCGCACAAAAAGTGGATGGACAAAGTCATCGGTCGTCAACTCTGTTTCGCGCGCGAGCCGTCTGATATTCTGTGAGAAACGCAGTCGCCGTAGACGCGCCTTCAAATTGATGTGCCAGGTCGCTTCGTTCGTCATCTTTGGATACTCCGATGCGACGATATATTGCGACAGCTAGAATATAGCAATCGAAGAGCTTTATATCATCAGGACCTTTGAAGCCATAGACGTTACTATACGCCTAGTCACCCGGCAATCATCGCAAAGTGCAGGCTGGTAGGCTAGTTTCTCTTGCAACATGTATGCAGGGCAAGTCTGATCGGCACAGCGAGGTAGAGCTATGAGCTTGAGTATCGGCATCGTCGGATTGCCCAACGTCGGCAAAAGCACTCTGTTCAACGCTTTGACACGCGCTCAGAACGCCGTCTCCGCCAATTATCCCTTCAGCACGATTGAAGCCAATCACGCGGTCGCGCCGCTGCCCGATGAGCGGCTGATTCGCTTACAAGGCTGGGTCGGCGTACCGGAGGCGATACAAGCCCGCGTCGATTTTGTGGATGTGGCTGGCTTGGTTAAAGGCGCGCATAAGGGCGAGGGTTTGGGCAATCGCTTCCTGGGGCGCATCCGCCATGTCGACGCCATCGCGCATGTCGTGCGCTGTTTCGATGACGAAAACGTGGCGCACGTGCATGAGACGCCGCAACCGGCTGATGATGTTGAGGTCATCAATACCGAGTTGGCGCTGGCGGATTTGCAGCAGTTGGAACGCCGGCTGGAGAAGCTGGAGCGTGAGGTCAAGGGCGACCGCAAGCTGCAGCCGCAATTGGAGATGGCGCGGCGGGTTGAAGCCTTCATCGGCGCGGGCGCGCCACTGCGGAATTTTGAAGAGCGCGACAGTCCCGACTTCATAGCTCTCGATCTTGAGATGCGATTCCTGGCGGCAAAGCCCATGATTTATGTCGCCAATATCGGTGAGGATGACCTGCGGCAGGGCAACGCCTGGCTTGAATCAGCCCGCGAGATTGCAACTGCCGAGGGCGCCCAGCTCATCACAGTTTGCGCCGGGCTTGAGCAGGAGTTGGCGTCGCTGAGTGACGAGGAACGCGCCGACTTCCTCAGCGCTTACGGCTTGCGGGAGAGCAGCCTCGAAATCCTGATTAGTGAGAGTTATCGCCTGTTGGGCTTGATCAGCTATTTCACCTTCAACGAGAACGAAGTACGCGCCTGGACCATTCGCCGTGGCTGGACGGCGCCGCAAGCGGCAGGCGTGATTCATACCGATATGGAGCGCGGTTTCATTCGCGCCGAGGTCATCCCCTTCGCTGTCTTTGAGGAGCATCAAGACCGAAATGCCATTAGATCAGCGGGATTGCTGCAGGTCGAAGGGCGCGATTACGTCGTGCAGGATGGCGATGTGATCTATTATCGCTTCAACGTCTAGCGGCAAAACTCGGCAATGAGGTCGCTGTAGATTGCGCGGCATTGCTCGACAGATGCCAGATCGACCCACTCCTGGCGAGCGTGCGCTCCCGTACCGGAGGGTCCCAGCACGACCGTCGGGATGCCTTTCTCGCCAAATAGCGCCGAATCCATCCACCAACTGCTGCCGATCAGCGGAACATCTGCGTCAAGACGCGCTTCGGCGACCCGTTTCAGCAGCTGCGCCAGGGGATGCTCCGCTTCAATGTTGTAGGCGCCTCGAGCGAATGTCGCTTTGACCTGCGCCTTGAAGTCCGGGTCGGCTGCGGCGATCTCATCGAGGATTCGCTGAGCTTCGGCCTGGACGCTCGCCAGCGTTTCACCGGGGATGGTACGCCGTTCTACGAGCAGCTTGCAATGAGCGGGGTACATCGAAATCTCTTCACCGCCGCTGATAATTGACGCGTGCAAGGAGCCGCTGCCCAGCAGGTCATGCGTTGGCGCGGCGCGCATCGCCCGGTCGTGAGCATCCAGCGCGACCAGCACCCTGCCCATCTTGGCGATGGCATCGACGCCAAGACGGGGACGAGAACCGTGCGCGGCGACGCCGAATGTCTCGATCTCCAGCCAGACGAAACCACGATGCGCGATGCTGATCGCTAATTCGGTCGGCTCGGCGATGAGTACGGCATCTGCCGGCCAGCGCTCCCATTCCTCCAGCAGCGCCTCGGCGCCGATACTGCTATATTCTTCATCGACAACCGCGCTGAGCATGACATCACCCCGCAGCGGCAGGTCCCTCGCTGCTTTCAGCGCCAACATGCAAGCGGCCAGTCCGCTTTTCATATCGTAAGCGCCGCGCCCGTGCATCCGCCCGTCGTCAATTACTGGCTGGAAGGGCGCGTCCATATCGCTGACGCCGACCACATCGGTATGCGCGTTCAGCATCAGCGACTTGCCGCCGCCGCTGCCTCGCGCGATCAAGATAACGTTGGGGCGTCCGGGGCCGGCTTCCTGGACATGGGTTTCCAATCCCGTTTTGCGTCCCCATTCGGCAATATATTCCGCCATGCGCGCCTCGCCGGTGCCGCCGGGAACCAAGTCGGGGTTGACGGAGTCGATGGCGACAAGATCGGCAAGGAGGGTTGTTAGTTCGCTCATGGTTTTCCGTTCATGGGATACAGACCAGAAGGGTACGCAATTCATCTTGAGGCAGGTCGACCGGCCAGGCGACTTTTCGTCACGTGTCATCGACTTGTGCCTTGAGGTGATTCTAGGCGGGATGGATGTCTTTGTGAACGGGCGGCATGAATTGGTCAGGTTCACGAGCGCGCTAGCACTAATGCCACCACTGAAATTCCGGTTTTTCTATATTGGCGAGCAAGTTGGTAGCCCAATCGAGATAGGATTGGCGTCCAGACGGATAAACGGCTTGAACGGCGGCGATTTGCGCTTCCAGGCAGGCCCGCTCTCCGACCAGTTCGCCCGGTTTTTGTCCGGATTGGTATATGTGTACGTGGCAGGCCTCATGCGCCAGGCCGCCGACGATGGCTACCATGTCTCCCCAAGAGTCAACGCGCGACGGGGGGACATGCCATGTTCCCGAGTGGACATTCACTGCGGAACGCTGTGCGTTGGGGTCATACCGCACCTTGCTCAGTCCGCCGGTGATATACCCATACCAATGCGACGATCTTGCCTGGATAAAATCGAGCGTGTCCTCGACCTGCTTAACAAAGCTGGCCGGTCCCTCGAATTCCAGACCGCGATGCTTACACTGGTTGGCCTGATAGGCGAGATTGCCTATATGCCATTCCTGGTCGCTACGGCAATCCCAGCCTAGCTGGCAGCAGTTATCTGCTTCGCCCGGGCTAGTGGTCGTTATCGGCGCCGAAACGACTGTCACCGGCGTCAGCGGCGCGCCGCACTGATTATTCTGGTAGGCCCAGTAGCCGTCCGTCCATTCATGTTCAGTGTTACATTGGCGGTCGACGAAGCAGCAGTTATCAATGTCCGATGGCGCTTGCTGGCCGTCCACGCGGTCGAAAGGGACCCAGTCCGCCATCCATAGGTGTCGCCCATTCCAGTCGACTTTTAGCCAATTCTCTTGGCTGCCAGCCACAGTGAGCGTCGTGCCCGCGGTTGCGGTGTCTACAACGCCAGCCTCGAGGCTATATGAGGTTCTCAAATTGGTGTTGTAGGCGACGCGGACGGAATAGGTCTGCGCCGATGCTATTAAGGAGAGCAGAAACATGAAGCATACCACTACTGCCCGATGGATCCTCATAATCTCTCCTGGCGCGAGCCAGAGGCTTTTTTAGGAATCGCGATAATTACTCACATCCATAGGATCAACAACATAATGGACAATGGGGAGTGGTGATTTCAAGGAGATAGAATGAAGACGACACTGGCTCAAACTCGCCGGAAAACTCCCTTCTCCAATGCTTTGGGGAAGGGTCGGGGATGGGGTTAGAAAAGGGTATATCAAAGATTTCACCACACCCGACAATGGCGCAGCAAGTGGCAAATGATGCGAAATGAAGAGGCGCATCGCTCGGGACTGCGCTTTTCGTCTGTCTGAGCGTGTGGAGGATTACGCTGAGGCTACGGATAAGGACGATAGGGCGACAAATCAGCTCGCTCGAATCTTCCCTTTGACATCCAGCAAGCCGAGCAGGAAGCCGCGCGGATCGTTCACCTTGGGCAGGGGCAGTTGACGGAGGGGCTCAATGAAATCCACCGGCAAATCGCCCTCGCTGATGATGCGGTTCAGCAGTTTGCCGACCTCGTTATACTGCATGATGATGGCGTTGAGGTAATGGTCGTTGCTGGTCACTTTCCATAGCTCGACCGCCGATAGCAGCGCCTCCAGGTTGTGTACGATCATGCCGACCTTGTAGCGGTATTCGGGTTCGTTGGTGATGGCGCGGTCATGAATAGCATCCATGATGGCGGCGCTGGCTTTGGTCAGCCGGCTGGCATCCATGTCAATCGGCAGGGCGCAGCGCTTGATGTAATCGGCGTAATCGAAGAAGGGCGGGCGGCGCGTTTCACGGCTGTCGTTGAGGATTTGCTTGCCTTCCAGCGGCAGGTAGGCATTCTCGCTCAGGATGCGCATGCGCTCCGTGATATCGCCTTGCGCCGTCGCCTCCAGGTAGCGGCGCATGTGCTTGTATGTGAGCAGTGTGTTGAGGGTGTAATGACCATCAAAGACGGGATAGACGAACGAGTCAATGGCGTTGCCGCCGATGTTGGATTCTTTGAGGAATCCTTTGGAGCCGGTCACCAACAGATTCTGCGACAAGATTTCGTTGCATTTGAGCAGCAGCCAGGATTTCAGCATGATGCCGTGGAATTGCAGGAAGGGGCTATCGCTGAATGCCAGGGCGCGGAAGAAGGAGAAATTGATCAGCGCGGCTTGCTGCGCCAGATTGTAAAGCTGGCGGAAGACATTGCTGAATTGTATTGGGTTGGCGCCGAAGATATTCTTGCTCGACAGATGCTCAATGGCGCTCGGCAGAGAATCTTCCACCATCTTCACACCCATATAGGCGCAGTGATATTTTGCCGGGAGCGCCATGCGCTGCAGAATCTGCAGCCCGCGTCCCACTTGTCCGATAAGAATTCCGGGACCGTCGATGTCAAATTTCGTGAGCACCATCGCGCGCAGCACATGCGTCTCCAGCCGCTGCCAGTTTTTGGTGCTGCTATGTGGCACGGCAAATATGGATATTGACCGCGGACCATCGGCAGAGGGATCGACTTTGGCGACGACCGAGTGATAATCGGCATGATAAGAATTGTTGATCAGCCACTTCTGCCCTTTGATGTGATAACTCTTGCCGCTCGGGTCATTTTCTATGGCTGTGGCGCGTGTCTTGACACTGAGCAGGTCGGTGCCGGTATGCTCTTCAGTCCAGCCCAGCGTGAATATCTTGCCTTTGAGTTGCGCCGCCAGTTCGTCTTCTTCGGCAGCGACCAGCATCATGTATGCCAAGCCACTGGCGGCGCAGGCGGTCATATAGCTGGGATCGTTGCGAAAATGTTTGGTGGCCTGCAACATCGAACCCATCAAGTTAAATGTCGGGTAGACGTTGTCCAAGACATCCATCATGCCTTCGCGCAGGCGCTGGTAATCGAGTATGTCGCCGAACTGCGGATCTTTAACGATGTCCATTACTTTTTACCCCCTCGGTCCCCCTATAGCAATGGGGGGAAGCTAGCCGCCAGCATCGGCGCTCGGAAGCGGCGACGCTCCACCTCCATGATGCTTTGGGACGGAGGCTGGGGGCGGGGTAGACAGGCGCGATTTTCGCATGATTCACATTATTCTACTTCGCGGATTTCTCTCGGTTGCACTTGCGACAGAGCATCTGGCAATTGTCTGCGCTGGTTTTGCCGTCTTCCGACCAAGGCGTGATGTGGTCGGCTTCCATATCAGAAATGTCAAATGACTTATCGCAAATCTTGCATTTGCCCGCTTGCTTCTCGTAGACCCGCTGCTTCATGCCCGCCGTAAAGGCGCGGATATTCAGATGCTTCTCTTCGCCAGTGAGAATAAAGGGATATATGCCCTTTTGGTTGGTAACATCGTCATTCAGGACAAGCCGCTGGGTTTCCGCTTCTATTAAAGCGGAGTCCAAGTCTGCGTCTTTGTACTGGTTATAGAGACTGCCCCAATCCACGCCCTTCATCATATTCTTACGCTTCTTGGTGAATGTTGATTCTATCCAGTCGATTACCGACCGAAAAAATTCCCATAGAGGCGCGGCGCTTTCGTCGTGCTGATGTATTCCCATGTAATCTTCAATTTCACCTTCGCTGATCCACTTGATAGCCGTTTCGAGATAATCTTGGCGTATCGGCGAGCCGGTCAAGTAATCGCCGCCCAAGCCCGAAGCAGCGCATCCCGTTCTGCTAAAATACCGCTTGGCGTCGGCTACCCATGACCCGGCGAAAACGGCGTTGCGCAGTTCCTGGTCATACAATTTCTCACCAGCGATATTGACCGTCCTGAACCAATCCAGCTTGTCTCTGTACGTGCCAGTACAAACATAGACCATCAATGCGTAATCCAGCACACGCCCCTGGATATCGAGCGGCTGATTGTGAAAATATAGCCCGTCTACTGAGAAATCGCTTTGGACATATTGGGCGATTGATATGGTGCGCTGCTGCCCGTCAATAATCTCGAAAGTATCATCGTCTCGAACCGACCAATACATGACATTGAGCGGGAAGCCCCGAAGTATCGAAGTAATGACCGCCTCGCGCTGTTTGCCCTTGTAGATGAATTCGCGCTGGAAGGGCGGGCGGATATCCAGCTTGCCGCCGAAGCCGACCACACCGCCATCGCCATCGTCCTCATAGCCATCGACGAGGTCGCGCGCGGTGAGGTCTAGCAGGTCAATTTTCATAGCGACTACCGATTATGGCGAATCAATATGTGGAAACAGTTGACTCATTTCAGGAAAACAGCTGCCAGCGCGAGCGCGCTGATGAGAAACGGAAGACCAAAGGTAAGCGCCTGGCCGATTCCCTTGAAACGTTGCTGGCGTTCGCTTATCTCTTGTAGGCGGGTTTCGATGATGTCGAACTTGGCGTCAAATTTCTGGTTCAGTTCTCTTGTTTGCTCCTGAACCACATCGCGGACGAACTCCTTTGTCGCCAGCCCGTCCAGCTTGCCGCGCAATTCGCCGATTTCTCGATTGATCTGATCCGTCTCGGACATGTCGAAATCCTTAGAGATTGAATGTTCTCGACATCAATAGTATACACAATCGCGGACCCTTTGACAAATTGTGATTTCGGGCGGCAAGCTAGCCGCCATAGCCGCGCGCGCCGCCGTCGCCATCGTCATGGAAATCAGTAACTAGGTCGCGGATTGTGATTTCACGTAGCTTGATTTGCATTACTACTCCTCAGAATGACTTCAGGCAGATTGTTTTCTTCACAGAATACGGTAGATGCCGCAGAACGCGTGAGTTTTCGACAAAGCCCTCTAGTTGCCGAATATGAAACACATAAATCCAAGCAAGCCCTTGCGCTGCCTCTTTTGCCCTAAAATGATGGGTACTAAAACACTTCGCATATTCGTATTCGCGCTTGTCTTTATCTATTAACAATGCAGACTGGATTTGCAGCCGCTGTTCCTTTCTGTGTGGAAAATTCTCTCGATACTCGTCATAAGATTTTCGTGTAAACTTCCTCTGTGATATTATCTTTTCTGCCCAGTGTTCAGCTTCCCACTTACTTAAACGAGAACGGGGGCTTTTACAGAGCCTGCGTAAAGTCTTTTCTAATCTATCGCCCGTGTTGGAGATGACTCTCGACATAGTAACTTTCTTTCGCATACTATAAATGGACAACGTTGTTTGAGTTCCCCACAACAATATTGTGCCAGGTATGCCAAAGAAAAGGAGAAGAGCTAACACACTTCCTAATAACTCGCTCACGCCTTTCTCCGCCGAATGACTATTCTGCGATATTTCCTTTTGCCGTTTATTTTGAACATACTTTCTGAGGCTCTCATTTCTTTAAGAAGAAGCCAACATAAGCCATCAATCTCAAACTGCTCCGGATTGTGTTTGTTCAAGAAAGTAATTGGCACACCCATCGCGCCGTCATAATCTTTCGGAATCTCAGCGACCTTTGACACTTCAAGCGCATCATAGTTGTCGTAATGGGGGTATTCCTCTGGCGAGTAGCGTTTGAATAAAATCAGTTCTTCGTGCCTTTGCCGGTAGTCCAGATTGGTGTACCAGCTTGCGCTGCCAAGCCTGCCGTAAACGACGCCATCTACGATCCTATAAGCGCTGCCCTCTTTTTTCGTTGCGACCAATTCTTTTGCATAGTCCGTTGGTACATCAAACAACATGTCCTTTCCGCGAGGAGTAATCCCAAGCCACAATTTGTTGCCTTTAATCAGCGGGAAAATCTCCTTATAAGTTATTGCATTCTGATGTCCAATGATTAAGAACTTCTTCTCATATTCAATCAACTGCGCGACATATTCCCGAAACAGCGAAAAGGGCGGGTTTGTGACCACGATGTCCGATTGCTTTAGCAGCTCAATACATTCTTGACTTCTAAAATCGCCGTCACCTTCAAGATAGTGTATGCCGATGTCTTCGACTGACGGCACACCGGTCTCGTTTTTTGTGCCGTCGTACTCCAGGTAAATCGCCTGTTCAGAGTCATTTTGACTGAACATATCCATTTGCTGATTCTTGTAGCAAGTGGCAATGAGTTTCTTCAAGCCAAGCACATCGAAGTTCAGCGAAAAGTAGCGGAAGAAATTGCTCACTCTCGGGTCATCGCAGTTGCAGTAGACGACCTTCCCGCGAAAGTGATCGGTGTAATGCCGGAGTTCATTTTCAATATCGACAAGCTGGGTGTAGAACTCGTCTTTTTTGTTGGACTTCGCTTTGTGCAGGTTTCTATTCTTTGCCATCATCCAACCCGCTTTCTCTCTATTTTACCCCCACCCCAAACCCAGCGCCCCCTCGGGGCAAGTTCAGTCTCCCGACTCACGGGGGATGCTTCCCATAAAGAAGGAGGGCTAAAACACAGCGATTTTACGACATAAGCTCCCCTTCCCTCCTTGTGGAATGCCTTGGTCTTGACCCGTTTTGGTGGACGCTGAATTTGTCTAATGCTCTGCCTCTTCGAATTGCATAGGGCTGGCAAAGCCCAGCGATGAATGCAGTCTGCGGCGGTTGTACCATGCCTCTATGTAGTATGCGATAGTGCGCCGTGCGTCGTTGATGGTGTCAAAGACGTGATTCGCGCACTCGGTCTTCAGAGTAGCGAAGAAACTTTCCGCCATGGCGTTGTCGTAGCAACTGCCGGTGTCGCTCATGCTTGGCTGTATGCCACGGTCAGTCAGCAACTGCTGGTAACGCTGGTCTGTGTACTGACTGCCACGGTCGCTATGATGGATTAGCAGACCGCGCAATTCACGCTGCTGCACTGCCATGAGCAGTGCATTTTGCGCCAGCTGGCTGTTGGCTCTCCGGTTCATAGACCAGCCGACAATCCGGCGCGAGAAGGCGTCCATGACCACAGCGAGATGGAGCCAGCCTTCTTTGGTGGCAATGTAGGCGATGTCCGCCAGCCACTTCTGGTTGATGTCCGTGGCCGAGAAATCTTGCTGCAGGATATTGGGCGCCGCCGATGTCGACGCTGCCGATTTCTTCCGGCCTCGATAGCCTTGTTTGCGAATCGCGTACATGCCGGCAAGCCGCATCAAATGCGCTACCCGCTTACGGCTTACCCGCCAGCCTCTCGCCAACAATTCCGCCCAGACACGCGGACTGCCATAAGTCCGGGCGCTACCCACGAAGATTTCCCGGATGCGCGCTAGCAGCCTCGCATCCTCCCGCTCGCGCCGGCTCTTCCCGCGCTTCAACCAGGCGAAGAAGCCACTCTTGCTCACATCCAACACGCGGCACATCCTCGACACGCTGAACTCCTGCCGATGCTCCAGAATGAATTGGTACTTCACCATTTGCTTTCCTGCGAGAACACTTGGATAGCTTTTTTTAAAATGTCGCGCTCCTCCCGTGCGATCGCCAACTCGCCTTGCAAGCGTCGAATCTCGGTCTCGGATTCTCGTTCGGCGCTTGGCTTAAGCTCATCGCTATTCTCATCGACCCGATACCGCTGCCGCCACTTGTAGATCAGTCCCGGCGTAATGCCCAAGTCGCGCTCCACCTGGGCCACCGTCCTACCGGGCTTCGCCGCTAAATTCAGCGCCTCACGCTTCAACTCGTCTGGATACTTCACCATCACACTCCTACCTGCCTTCCTTACCTGATTCTATTGGACAACAGCGCTGTCTACAAAATCGGGGCAAGTTCACCCGCCATAGAGATGGCGGGAAGGGGCTGGGGGGCTAGGCGCGGCGAATCCCTGGGCGATGTCATACAGGCGCAGCAGGAAGTCGCGCGGCGCTTCGACAGGGCGCATGGACCGCTGCCGCATTAGAGGCAGGAAGCGCGTACTTAATGCGCTCTCGCTGATGATCTGATTAAACTGATTGACGAAGGCGTTGTATTGCATGATTACGGCATTGAGGAATTCGTCCTCTGCCGTGACCTTCCACATTTCACATGCCGCCAGCAGCGCCTCCATCCAATGCAGCATCGTTCCGAGCTTGTAGCGATGTTCCGGGTCGGTCGTCAAGTCACGTTCACCGAGCTCATCGGCCAGCGCTTGCATGGACGCGACCACTTGCCGGGCGTCCAGGTCAATCGGCAGCTTGAGGTCTTCAATGTATTGCGCATAGTCGAAGAAATCAGGATTGCGCAGCTTGCGGGAGTGGGCGCGTATCTGATCGCCCGAAAGCGAATTCGTGATTCCGTTCCGCAAGGTCGCCAGGCGTTCGTTTACATCCGCGCGGCGTTCCGCTCCCAGGTAACGCTTGACGTGTTTGGCTGTCATAAGTGTGTTGATGGTGTAGTGGCCGTCAAAGACGGGCAGAACGAAGGAATCGATGGCGTTGCGCCCGATGACCGATTCCGCCAGAAAACCTTTGGAGCCGACCACCAGCAAATTCTGCCCCAGCAATTCGTTGGCGCGCAGCAGCAACCAGGACTTGAGCATCACGCCGTGGAATTGCAGGAAGTTGCCGGCGCTGAATGCCAACGCGCGATAGTAAATGAAATTGAGCAGGACGCCCTGCAAGACGAGGTTGTACATCTGCCGCAGCACATTGCTGAAATTTATCGGATTCTCGTTGAAGATGCGTTTCTTGGAGAGGTGCTCGATACTGTCGGGAATCGCTTCGTTGAGCAGCTTGACGCCGACGTAAGCGCACTGATACTTGCTCGGCATGGCCATGCGCTGGAGGATTTGCAATCCGTGCCCGGCCTTGCCCAACAGGCGGCCCGGGCCGTCGATATCGAAGGCGGTCAGCACCATGCGCCGCAGGACGCGCGTCTCCAGCCGCTCCCAGTTTTTGCAGCTGCTTTGCGGTACGAGGAAGATTGAAAGCGAGCGGGGGCCGCTCGAATTGGGGTCAATCTTGGCGACGATCGTATGATAATCGGCGTGATAAGAATTGTTGATCAACCACTTGCGCCCTTTGATGTGATAATCGACGCAATCCGGACTGTCGTTCAAGGGCGTGGCGACGGTGGTCGCGCTCAAGAGGTCGGAGCCAATATCTTCTTCGGTCCAGCCCAGGGTGAAGAGTTGGTCCTTCAGCTCCTCGGCGATTTCGTCTTCGCCAGCGGCGATGATGGTCATCCAGGCCAGCATGCTGGCGCCGGCCGCGATCATCAGGTCGGGCTCATCGCCATAGAGCTCGTTGCCCACTTGCAGCGACTTGTGCATATTGAAGTCGGGCAGAAGAGCGTCGTAGAGATGACGGATCGACAGTCGCAACTGGTCGAAGTCGACAATGTCGCCGAATTTGGGGTCATTAACAAACATGCAATCAGTCCGTTCGGTCCTTGCGCGCGTCCAGCAGGCAAGTATACGCGGATTGTCGCCTTATCTCAATATGTGGCTCAATGAGCAGGAATGCAAAGAGAATCACAATCCGCCGCTTGTCAAAACACGGAAGCCGGATGAAAGCTACGCCCCACTTGAATTGCGCCTAGGCGTCGCGCACGGATTTGACGATCTCGCGCAGCTGTCGGTCGAAGTTGGGATCAGCTGCTTTGAATTCCTGCCCGCTGATGACGAGCGGCGCGCCGAAGACGACGATCTCGGCGCCCAGAGCCAAGGTCTCAATCGCTTGCGGCACGCTCAAACCGCCGACCGCCTGCACGGGAATCTCGACCGCATCGAGCACATCCTCGAGGTCGTCAAGCGGGCTGAGGCCGGGAATCATGTTGCGTTCGTCAAACCCAGTGTGCACGATGATGTAATCGACGCCCATGGCTTGCGCTTGGCGGGCGCGGCCGGGCTTATCGGGGCAGAGCATGACATCGCACATGACTTGCTTGCCGTAGCGCTGCGCCATTTTGACTTGTTCGATGATGCTGGCGTCGTGCGCCTGCCCCATGACGACCACCATGTCGCCGCCGGCTTTGAACATCATCTCGGCTTCCAAGCCGGCGCCATCCATCGTCTTGAGGTCGACGACGATGGGCGTATCGGGAAAGTTGGAGCGGAAGGCGCCTACGGCGCGCAAGCCCTCGGCCAGCAGCAGCGGCGTACCGACTTCGAGCCAGTCCACGCCGGCTTTCACCGAGGCATGAGCCAGGTCCAGCGCTTCCTGCAGGTCGATGACATCAATTGAGATTTGGATTTTGGCGTCGATTTTGGCGTCCCCCCGTATTTCGTGTTCGGGCGACCTGATAGGTCGCCCCTACATTTCCTGCGATTATGTAGTCGGCACGAGGACCGACTTCACATTCTCGCCCGATTCCATCTGCTCGAAAGCATCTTCCCAATCCGACAGCGGGTAGACACCGCCGATGATTGGCGCGAGGTCGATCTGCCCAGTCGACAGCAATTGCAGCGCCCGCTCCCAGGTATCGTACAAGTGGCTGAAGCAGCCTTGCAGCGTGACGGCTTTTTGCACCAGCGGATCGAGATTGAAGTCCAGCGGCTGCGGGCCCCAGCCGATCTTGGTGATGATGCCGTTGGGGCGGACCATCTCCAGCGCCGATTTCAAGGCGATGCTGACGCCGCTGCAATCGACGACCAGGTCGGCGCCGTAGCCATCGCCCAGCGAGCGGATCAAGTCCAGCGGGTCGGCGTCGTCGATGCTGAGCGTATGGGTCGCGCCGATCTCTGCGGCGACAGCCAGCCGCTGCTTGTCGTGGCGCGTGCCCAGCATGACGATCTCCGATGCGCCGCGCAGCTTCGCCATGAGGAGCGCCATCATGCCGATGGGACCGGGTCCTTGAATCACCACAGTATCCCCGGGGCTCACCTTCGGCGTCTTCTCCACCAAGGCGTTGTAAGCGACGCAGATCGGCTCGGTCAGCGAGGCTTGCTCGAAGGTGACGTTGTCCGGGATATGATGCAAGATCTGCTGGCGGGCGGCGACGAATTGCGTAAATGCGCCGTCGTAGAGCGCACCGTAGCCGAGGCGATGCGGACATTGATTATAGTCGCCCGAATGGCAGTAGGCGCAACTGCCGCAGACTTCAGCCGCTGTCTCGACAGCGACGCGGTCACCGACTTTGTAATTCTCGACGCTTGAGCCGACTGCGGCGACAGTGCCGCAGAATTCGTGGCCCAGCACCAGCGGCAATTTGATGGCCCAGCTCTGATGATCGCGCCACATGTGCAGATCGCTGCCGCAGACGCCGGCCGCGCCGACTTCAACGATGACTTGGCCGGCGGCGGGGTCGGGCGGTTGCTGGATGTCACGTAGTTCGACATTCTTGTCTTCGCGGCCGTATTTGATGAGTGCGTCCATATCATGTGTCCTCTTTGGTGAAAATGCCCGTCTGTGTGCGGGCGACTTGCTAGGTCGCCCCTACAATGCTCATGTTGGTGCGGAGAAGTATTTGTCACGCATCGTGTGCAGAAACTCAAGCGACTCGCGCATCTCGTCCATGCCGTTCATGCCGTCCTCGATGCTGACCCAGCCGCTGTAACCGACATCGCGCAAGATCTGAAAGATTGTGTCAAAGTCGTTAAGGCCTTGGCCCGTCACACCATGCTGCAAGGAAGAAGAATAGCCGATCGTGCCATCGCTGTCACGCAGGTTGTCCAGCGAAGCGCCCGGCAAAAGATAGCGGTCGCTGGCGTGCATGCTCACCACTCGGTGCGCCACTGCCCGCAGCAATTCAAGCGGGTCATCGCCGGCGACGATAGCGTTAGACGGGTCATATTGGACGCCGAAGTAGTCGTGTTCAGGAATGGCATCAAGAAGTTCGAGGAAGACATCCATCTTCTGCGCGAATTCGGGATACTTCCAGAAGCCATCTTTATAGTGGTTCTCTAAACCCAGGATTATCGATTGCTCACGCGCGACCGGCAGCACCTGCTCTATACATTCGACCACCCAAGCCAAGCCCTGTTCGCGCGGCACATCGGGGTAGCGCTGCCCGCTGAGGACGCGGCAGACGGCGCCCTCGCCACCGAGCAATCGCGTAACGCGGATCATCTTAGCTTCGTGCTCGATGGCGCGCTTGCGTTCGTCAGGGTCGGGGTGGGTAAAGTTGGGCGAGCAGCAAAGCATCGGCATTTCAAAGCCGGCTTCGGCGATCGTATCGCGCACTTGCAGGATGTAGGCATCATCAAGGCTGGTGAAGAAGCCCTCGTACATCTCCAGTCCCTCGGCTGGCAGAGACTTTGCCATCTGGATCCATTCGAAGACGGTCATCGTCCAGTCGCCGGCTATAGCGTCGAGATAGCATTTGGGAAAGGCGGAGATTTTCATAGGATTAGCATGTGAGTTTGCCCGTCAAAGCGCGCAAGTGCTGAGAAGCAGGATATCGCTGCCGCCAGATTCCGCAGCTGTCACGCGGTAATCAGAATGAGCAATGCCCCGTGTGCGTTTCTCTTCCAGGACTTGCATCGTCAAGTCGCGATACCATTGCTTGACGGTTTCTTCATCATCATCGCTATGCAGCAGCCAGCGGGTTTCGCCAATGGACCGCGGACGAAACCAGTCCTTATGTTCAACATTGACCGTCTCTGCGCCGGGGTAAGGCACTGCCCACCAGTCCTCAATATCATAATTGCATTTGAGGTCCGCCAATAGGAGTACCAAGGCGATAAATAAGACCGCCCCACTAACCAAGATTAGAAACAGCCGTGGCAAGCTGGTCTGCTTTTTATTAGGTTCCCACATGTGTGAGACCTTTCGTCAATCCTGCCATGTCCGCGTTCGTGCAAATCGATCTTGTCGAGCATACCGGAATTGTCTGGCAGTGTAAATGCGCTGAGTCGCCGCAGTGATGCAATTTTCAGCTATTGCAGGCCGAGCTCGGCTATGCTATGTTTTCGGATTGTACATACATTTATGTACAATTCTATAAAGTTTTTTGCGGGCTACTGCGGTCTTTATGAGCGACAAACTCGAGACGATCCGACTGGATCACAACAGTTATATTTCGTTGCACGTTCAGTTGCATAATCAACTGCGCCGCTTAATCGTGTCCGGCCGCTGGCTGGAAGGCGATCGCATCCCCACGGAAACGCGAATGGCGCGCCACCTGGATATCAGCAGGACGACCGTGCGCATCGCCCTGCAGCGGCTCGAAGTTGAGGGCTTGATCAAGCGGACGGCGGGCAGGGGTACCTTCGTCAGTTGGCAGCCGCAGGATCAATCAAACAGTCGCTCCATCGGTTACATCACCCACAGCTTCTATAACGAAATACATAGTATATTGCTCAGCAGCGCCGAGACGGAATTGCGCTCGGCCGGTTATCAAGTCATTTTCAGCAACGCGGCGACGTTGGCGGAAGAGTCGACCATCCTTGAGCAGATGCTCGACGAGAACATCGCGGGACTGATCATCTGGTCCAGCGCGGCGCCGACTGAGGAGACCCTGGCAATCGTGCAGGAATACCAGCGGCGCGAGATTCCCATCGTCTTCATTGATCGCGTCATTGAGGACATCAAGGCGGATTATGTCGCTAGTGACAACTTCGGCGGCGCCTACGATCTAATTTCTCATCTTATCGGCTTGGGGCACGAGCAGATTGTGCAGTTGATGCCGAATATCAGCGGATTGCGGCCTATTGATGAACGCTATCGCGGATATGTCGCCGCGGTGCAAGACCGCGGTTTTTACGCCTATGCGCCCTGGAAGATTGACCCGCCGGAGCGACCGGAATTCCACGAGACTGACATTTATTCGTTAGTTGGCGAAAAGAGCCAGCTGATTATCGAGCAAGTTGTGCAACTTATGAATGCGGTCGAGCCCAAACCGACGGCGATCGCTTGCATCAATGACATCCTCGCTATCATCACGATCAGCGCCTTGCGGGAGATCGGCATAAGAGTCCCGGATGATGTCTCGGTGGTAGGTTTTGACGATATCAGCATGGCGTCGCATATCGGCGTCCCGCTGACGACCGTGGCGCAGAATGCCTATGAACTGGGCAAATCGGCGTCAAAGATCTTGCTTGAGCGCTTGGACGGCGACCAATCGCCACCGCGGTGTTATACTGTGCCGACTCGCTTGCGTATTCGGGCATCAACGGCGGCGCCATTGGTGGGCGCCGGCAGAATTGTTTCGACTTGACGAAGGAGGAATTATCGACGACATTAAAACGCATTTCCAAAGGTAATCCCGGGCGCCGCTGACGCGCCCGTCATTCGCCATGAATGACAAACCAATCCCGGAGTTGGCGAACGAAAACCATCTATTCAATAGTTGTAGGAGTACAAGCAATGAAAGCAAGAACCATTCTTCTCGTTCTTCTCGCCGTCGTCGTTGCGTCCTTTAGCTTCACCGCTATGGCGCAGGATGTCGCCCGTGAAGACACTGCGATCTTCGATCGTGATGGTCGAGTCGGCCCGCAACCCGCCTTTGACAACTACAATCCTTTCGTGCCGAACAATCTTGGCAATGGTGGCCTGGGCCAGGCCGTATTTGAGCCGCTGTTCATCCTGAACTACGAAACCGGCGAGATCATGCCTTGGTTGGCGGCTGACGCTTCCAGCAATGATTCGCTCGATGTCTGGACTTTGAACCTGCGTGAAGGCGCGGCATGGTCCGATGGCGAAGCGATGGATGCTGACGATGTCGTCTTCACCTTTGAGATGCTGGGTCAATCGGAGAACGCTGGTCTCTCTCGCGCGGGCAATGTCCAGAGCTGGGTTGATAGCGTGGAAGCAGTTGACGCGCAGACAGTTCAATTCAACCTGAATGCGCCGAACCCGCGCTTCCAGTTGGACTTCCTGACGGTCAAGATCGGCGGCAACACGCTGGTCGTGCCTGAGCACATCTGGGCTGACGAAGATCCCTTCACCTTCAAGAACTTCCCGCCCGTTGGTTCCGGTCCTTACACGCTGACCAGCGCTGACGAGACCACCTGGGTCTACGACCGCAACGACGATTGGTGGGGCGCCGCAACTGGCGCGTTGAGCATGCCTGAGCCGCTGCGCTTGATCTGGATCATTACCGGTAATGACCAGATTCGCACGACTTTGGGCGTCAACAACGAAGTTGACAGCATAATGGATGTCACCCTGGGCGCCTTCGAAGCAATGCAGGCGCAGAACGACAACATCTTCGCCTGGGTCGATGGCATGCCCTTCGTATGGCTGGATCCCTGCCCGCGTCAGTTGTCCTTCCAGACGGATGTAGCGCCTTGGGACAACGCGGAAATGCGTTGGGCGATCAACCACATCGTGGACCGTGATGAAGTCATCGCTATCGCGTATGAAGGCGTCACCATCCCCTCGCGGACTATGTTCGTCGAGTACGGCGCCATGTTCCCCTTCATCGAGTCGATTGAAGACGCCGGTATGGGTCTCAGCTCCACCTCGGATCACATGAAGGCTGAGGAATTGCTGACGGCTAACGGCTACACCCGTGGTGGCGATGGCCTGTGGCAGGATGCTGACGGCCACGTCTTGAGCCTGTCGATTCAGGTTCACGAAGGTTTCATCGAGAAGCGCCGTATCACCTCGGTTCTGGTTGAGCAGCTGCGCGCGTTTGGCGTCAACGCCAGCGCCGCCGTTATCGCTGGACCTACCTGGGACGACAACAAGCGCTTCGGCAACTATGAAGCCACCACCGACTGGGACGCTTGCGGCTCGGTCAACGAGCCTTGGGCTTCGCTGGACCGCTACACGTCCCGCCACTATGTTCCGATTGGCGAGCGTTCGTCCGGCAGCAACCACGCCCGCTGGTCCGGCATGAACAACGAGGCTTACAGCGAAATCGTTGCTCAGATCGGTTCGCTCCCGCTGGGTGATCCTCAGGTTATCCCCTTGGTACTCGAGGCTTACCAGTACTTCTATGAAGATTTGCCGATCCTCCCGTTGAACCAGGCGACCAAGCTGATCCCCTTCAACAGCACCTACTGGGAAGGCTGGCCGACGTCTGAGAACAACTTCAACCATCCGGCCACTTGGTGGCAATCGACGCATCAGATCATCGCCGAACTGCACAAACCGGGCATGTAAGTGACGATTTGATTCCTTTCGAGGTTTGGGGTTCTCCACTGGCAATTGCCGGTGGAGAACCCGCCTCACCAAATACGCAGTTTGAAAGGGGATCTTCTTCGTAAACTGAATCGGTATAAAAAGTTGTTCTATAATTTCAACGTTATGATTTTGCTCTATGCCAATGAAACAGCCATGAATGCTTTATAGAGAAGGGCGCTGATATGGGAAGTTTTTCACTCAACTATATGCTGCGCCGGCTTATGGTGTTTTTTCTCACCGTGTGGGTGGCGGCAACCTTGATCTTCATCATTCCGCGCCTGGCGCCTGGCGACCCTATTGGAGCGATGATCGCGCGCATGTCCCAACAAGAGGGCTATGTGGAAAACGCCGACTTAATCATCGAAGCCTGGCGCGAACGCTTCGGGCTTGATGACCCGCTTTATGTGCAGTATTTACGTTTCGTGGGCAATACCTTGCGCCTTGATCTTGGCTATTCCCTGGCGAATTTCCCGGCGACCGTTACCGAATTGGTAGGGCGGGCCATGCCTTGGACCATCGGCTTGGTGGGTATAGCGACCGCCATCTTCTTCATTGTCGGCAATTTATGCGGCGCCTTGCTGGCATGGAGAAGGACGCCCAAGCTGCTAAGAATTATGATACCGATGTCGATGGCATTCACGTCAGTGCCACCGGCGCTGTTCAGTTTGCTGCTCGTTTACATATTTGCCTTTAAGTTACCGTTTTTCCCTATAGTGGGCGCTTATGGCCGGGGTATGGTGCCCGAGTTGACGCTCGAGTTTTTCGGCAGCGTACTCTATCACGGCTTCCTGCCGGCGATGTCGATCGTGTTAGTGACCTTTGGTTTTTGGGCGCTGGGCATGCGCGGCATGATGGTCACCATCGAGGGCGAGGATTATATGATCCTGGCGCAAGCGAAGGGCTTGAAACCCTTCTATGTCTTGTATCGCTATATGATTCGCAATGCGATTTTGCCGCAGATGACAGCGCTGGCGGTTTCGATTGGCACACTGATAAACGGCGCCGTGCTGGTGGAAATCATGTTCACGTACAATGGCATGGGCTCGTTGATTTATTCCGCGATAGCCAATCAGGATTTCGGTCTGATACAAGGGACATCGTTCATCTTGATTGTGACGAGCGCGCTGGCGGTGCTGATTATCGATCTGACTTATCCGCTGATTGACCCGCGGATTAGCCTGGAGGGGAGGTAGACATGGCAGAAAAGACGAAAGATACTCCCGTCGCCGGTGGCACGAAGAAGGCGGGTTTATTCAATCGCTTTGACAACCCCTGGCTGAACTGGAAGTTCCTTTCCGGCGCTACCATAATTGGCATCATTTTCTTTTTGATTTGGCTCGGGAATCTCACCTGGGATACTGAACTGGCTCTGGCAGGCCGCTCCCCGTTGAATTTGCCGCCGGTCGGATTCACGAACTGGCGCAACCAGGAAGGTATACCGGAACACCCGCTTGGTACCGAAAACAGCGGTCGTGACATACTGGCCCTGCTGATTGTGGGTACGCCGAGAACAATCGGGGTTGGCGTGATCGCCGCGACGGTCGGCATGTGCGTCGGTATCCTCTTGGGCTTCTTGGCAGGTTACGTCGGCGGCTGGGTTGATGATGTTATCCGCTTGGCGACGGACGTGACGATCACCATACCGTCAATCTTGGTGCTCATTGTGATTCAATCGGTCTTACCGCGTATCGATCTGGTGACGATGGCGCTATTGATTTCGATGTTCGCCTGGGCGACGCCGACGCGCTATATCCGCGCGCAGGTACTGAGCATGCGCGAGAGCGGCTACGTGCAGATGGCGCGGCTATCCGGCGTGCCGGTGCGCGATATCATGTACAAGGAGATCATGCCCAACCTGCTGCCATACCTGGCGGCGAGCTATATTGGCAATATGACCGGCGCAATTCTCTCGGCGGTTGGCCTGGAGTTGCTCGGTTTCGGTCCGCAGCGCATTCCGTCGCTGGGCGTGGCCATCTTTTTCTCCATTGAGGCTGCCGCCTTGCTACGCAATATGTGGTGGTGGTGGGGCATCCCGACTGTGATACTCGCCGTCGTTTTCATTGCCTTGCTGCTGATCAACCTCGGCTTGGATGAAATCGCCAATCCGCGCTTGCGCAAAGCCAGTTAACCCAGGGAGCCACTCTATATGTCTCAGCAGATGGGAAGGGACAGCGAACGCGTCGTCCTCAAAGTCGAGAATCTGCGCATCCATTACGCCACTCCGCAAGGCGATGTCATTGCCGTCAGCGATGTTAGCTTCAATCTCTTCGAAGGCGAGACACTGGGCTTGGTCGGCGAATCCGGCTGCGGCAAGTCAACCACGGCTTATGGCATCCTGCAATTGGTGCAGCCGCCTGGTTACATCGTGAACGGCAGCATCGAAGTCGACGGTACCGAGGTGCTGAACCTGGAAGATGAGGAGCTGCGCAAGTTCCGCTGGACCGGCTTGTCGCTCATCCCGCAAGGGGCGATGAACTCGCTGAACCCGACCATGCGGGTCAAGGATCAGATCATCGATGTCATCGAATCGCATGAGGGCAAGAAGCGCGATGCGAAAGCGCTTCAGAAACGCATTTTTGAATTATTCCAGAATGTCGGTTTGCCCAATCGCATCTACAGCATGTACCCGCACGAACTGAGCGGCGGCATGAAGCAGCGTGTCTGCATCGCTATGGCTGTGGCGCTGAATCCAACTGTGGTCATCGCTGATGAGGCGACGAGCGCGCTTGATGTTGTCGTCCAGCGCATCGTGGCGCAGACCTTGATAAAGGTAAAAGATGAAATAGGCGTCTCGCTCGTTGTCATCGGGCATGACATGGGCCTTCTGGCGCAAATTGTCGATCGTATCGCCGTGATGTACGCCGGCAAAATGGTCGAAATCGCGCCAGTGGAGAATATCTATGCAAAACCGCTGCATCCGTATACGCAACTGCTCATCGACTCGATTCCCTCCATCAAGGAGCGGAAACCGCTAAAAATTACTGAGGGTATCACTCACGATCCGCGTAACCCTCCTTCCGGCTGCATCTTCCGGCTGCGCTGTCCCTTTACCTGGGAACATTGCGCCGAGGTCGAGCCGCAGCCCATCTTTGTAGAAGAGAAGCACGAGGTTGCTTGTCATCTCTTCGACGGGCAATTTGAAGACAGGAGAGCCGATGCCTACGCCATTATTGCAAATCCGTGACGCGACCAAGGTCTATTATAGCGGTGGCTTCCTGGGCGATAAGAAATCTGTCGTCGCGCTAGACGACTTTAATTTGACCATCGACGAGTCGCCGGCGACCATCACAACCATCGCCGGTGAGAGCGGCAGCGGGAAGACCACGCTGGCGAACCTCGTCCTCGGCTTCATCAAGCTGACTTCGGGCAAGATCATCTTCGAAGGCGAAGATATCACCGATATGACCAGCGAACAGTTGAAAGCCTACCGCCGCAATGTGCAGGCGGTCTTTCAGGATCCCTTCGGCGTCTACAATCCATTCTACCGCATCGACCACGTCTTTGACCTTGTCAACAAACACTTCAGCCTCTCGGATAATCAGAGTGAATACCGGGATATGGTGGAAGCCGGCTTGAATGTGGTCGGACTGTACGGCGAAGATGTATTGCGCAAGTACCCGCATCAGCTCAGCGGCGGCCAGCGCCAGCGCATCATGATGGCGCGCGCTTATATGATCAAGCCTCGTCTGATCGTGGCTGACGAGCCGGTTTCCATGGTTGATGCGTCTCTGCGCGCTTCGATCCTCGATGCGATGCTGCGCCTGCGCGATGAACATAATATCTCGTTCATGTATATTACTCATGACTTAAGTACCGCTTATCAAATCGGCGATCAGATTTATATGCTTTATCAAGGCACAACGGCAGAGCGCGGCGCGGCCATGGACGTGATTGACGCGCCCCAGCATCCCTACGTGCAACTGCTGATCGATTCTGTGCCGGTGCCGGACCCGACGGACAAGTGGGATGTCAATATCAGCTTGCCCAGCGAAGAGGAAATGCGCACCGCCGCCTCTATCGGCTGCCGCTACTATCCGCGCTGCCCCCATCGCATGGACAAGTGCCTGGTTGTGCAGCCGCCCCTGTTCAAGATGGAGAAACCGAAACACGAAGCGGCCTGCTATCTCTACGAAGAAAATGAAATCGCGCCGATTGAGCCGCCAATGCTGGTGAATACACCAATTACCATAGCTGCAGTCGCGTCCTCATCGACCAGAAACCGCGAGCGCCTCGTGGCTGCCGCGCTGGTCGTCATCGCCTTTATCGTCGGCGCGCTGATCGCATTACAGCGTGAACCGGAGACGATCATCGAAACGGTGACGGAAGAGGTCATTGTCGTGGTGACGGCAACGCTGGAAGAAATCACGCCGACGGAAGCGCCGACGCAGGCTATAGTTGCCGCGCCTCTTGTCGAAGCCGTTGTAGAGCCGGACGTCAGGCTTAGCCCCGATGGCGCGGCCGACAAAGGCGCGCTTATTCTCAATGTGGATACCGCTGGCGATATCGAGGGCGAGGAAGACCGCCACCTTTACACCTATACTGCGACAGCCGGTCAGGAAGTTACTTTGCGGCTGGTCACCGGTGGCGCTGGTTTGAGCGGGAGCGGCTTTTACGCGCCCTTCGCGACCATATACGCGCCTGATGGCAGTCTGGCTCTGGGGCTGGACAAGCGGCAGCGGAGCCGGCGTGAACAGTTGACCTTTGCCGTGGCAGGGGATTATCAGATCGTAGTGGGTCCTTATGAAGGCATTGGCATTGAAGGCTATACCATTACCATTGAGGGCGAGGAACCGGCGCTTGAACCTGCAGCCGCGCCGGCGCCGGTAGTTGTGCCAGACTTCCAGCTTAGTCTCGATGGCGCGGCCGACAAAGGCGCGCTTACCCTCAACGTGGACACAGTTGGCGATATTGAAGACGATGAAGACCGCCACCTCTACACCTTTGCTGCGATAGCCGGTCAGGAAGTTACTTTGCGGCTGGTCACCGGCGGCGCTGGCTTGAGCGGGAGCGGCTTTTACGCGCCCTTCGCGACCGTATACGCGCCGGATGGCAGTCTCGTACTGGGTCTGGACAAGCGGCAGCGTAGCCGTCGTGAAAAGCTGACCCTTTCCGAGCCCGGCGACTATCAGATCGTAGTCGGACCGAATGAGGGCATTGGCATTGAAGGCTACACCCTCACGATAGAGGGAGAAGAACTGGCGCCGGCGCCCACCGCTGTGCCGATTCCGGTTGATGAGCCTGACTTCCGGCTGAGTCCCGATGGCGCCAGTGATAAAGGCGCGCTGACGCTCAATGAAGACACCTTCAACGAAATCGAAAGTGACGACGACCGTCATCTCTACACCGTCCAGGCGACGGCGGGTCAAGAAGTGAGGTTGCGTTTGGTTACGGGCGGCGCCGGTTTGAGCGGCAGTGGTTTCTATGCGCCCTTCGCCACCATTTACGCGCCCGATGGCAGCCTTGCGCTCGGCTTGGACAGTCGCCAACGCAGCCGTCGCGAAATTCTAACCTTCGCCATGACGGGCGACTATCAGATCGTCGTCGGTTCCTATGAGGGCTACGGCATCGAAGGCTATACGATCACGATTGAGACGGTCGATGGCTGAGGCGGATGACCAAAGCCCGGATTGGGTATTCTGAGTCACCAGCCCCTCTCCGAGATTTCGCAGAGGGGTAAGTTTGTCCCTGAGGCGGGGACACGATGCATGAAACACCGTGAGCGCATCAGATCGTGACCTTGCGGTTGTTGGGGAAATAGGGTTAACTTTTCGGGATTCAGATTTTGCTGGAAAGGACGGCTGAAATGCTGACACAAGAACAGATCAACTTCTTTCATGAAAACGGCTTTCTGCGCATACCGCAGGTCTACAACGAAGAGGAGATCACGGCGCTGTCGGATAGCCTTGACCGCCTGATTGAAGATTGGTCAATTACAAGTCCGGGTTGGTCGGGACCTTGGCGCGATGTTTATCTGGACGAGGAGCTGGAAAAACAGGTCAAACTGACCGCCATGCACGACCTGCATCTTTACTCCGATGCCTGGATGCGCGCGGTCACCAATCCGAAGCTGGGAAAATGTCTGTCTCAGCTCTTGGCTTCGAGCGTCGAACTGCATCACACCACCATGCACATCAAGCCGCCGCAGACCGGGCATCCCTTCCCCATGCATCAGGATTCTCCCTTCTACGAACATCAGGACGGCCGCTTCCTGGATACCCTGGTTCATCTGGATGACACCTTCCACGAGAACGGCGAGATCCGCTTCCTGGCCGGTTCGCACAAGATGGGAAAGCTCCCGCACGTGCTCGCCTACCCCGACGGCACACCTTGCTCGCCCCATCTCGACCCGAGCGCGTATAAGCTGGAAGACACGGCGCCCGTGCCGGCGAAACGCGGCGATGTGGTCGTCTTCCACATTTACTGCATCCACGGCTCCTATATCAACCAGACCAAGCATCCGCGCCGGATGGTGCGTATGGGCTTCCGCGATCCGCACAACGATCAAGTGGCAGGGCAGAGCAACGGCAGGCCCGGTCTGATCGTGCATGGTTATCGCGAACGCCGCGACCGGGAAGAACTCTTGAAACAGGCCTAGCGAGAGCGCCTTTCTGTGACATTGAGCTCATCGTTGGTCATCGGTCTGGATATCGGCGCGAGCAAAACACTGGCGGGCTTGGTGACGCGCAATGGCGAAATCGTACGGACTCTGCAAGTCGCCACCACCCCTTCTTCGTCCGCCATATTGGCCGCCGCGCGGACCCTCTGTGAAGAGCTGATGACCGCCGCGGACGCGCCGGTGCGGGGCATCGGCAGCGGCAGCGCTGGCATAGTGGATTTTCAAGCTGGCGCGGTGATACACGCTAACGACAACATACCGGGCTGGAGCGGCACAAAGTTGTCGGCGCTTGATATCGGCGGCTTGCCCATCTGCGCTGAAAACGATGCGCGCGCCATGGCTTATGGCGAGGCGTCCATCGGCGCGGGCGCGGCCTACAAGTCGCTGCTCTGCGTCACGGTGGGCACGGGCATCGGCGGCGCTATGATCATGGATGGCGAAGTGTGGCACGGCGCCAATTACAGCGCTGGCGAAATCGGTTATCTGGTGGTCGACTGGCATGGCGAGCAGCCGCTCATCCTCGATCAGTACGCCTCCGGGCCGGCCATCGAACGCGCCTATCAGGCGGCTTGTGGCGCTAAGGAGCGCTTGCCACTTACAGAGATCAGCCGGCGCGCTAATGCCGGCGAACAAGTGGCGCACGCGGTCATTATGGACAAGGCGCGGCGATTTGGCAGCATCCTTGCGGGTTGCGTCGCGTCATTCAATCCGGAAGCTGTGGTTGTGGGCGGCGGAGTGACCATGATCGGCGCGCTCTGGTGGGATGCCTTCGCAGCGGCATTTCGGCAAAGTCTGCCATCGCTCTTGCGCGCAACGCCTGTGCTGCCGGCCGCGCTTGGTGTTGAAGCGGTGCTGCTCGGCGCGGCCATGCTGGCTTGGCGGATGTATCCCCCCATAGAGATGGGGGGAGCGTGGAAGGGGGACGCTTTACAATGAACGCCGAGACATTTCTGGCAGCCGTCAAAGGCAAGCTGATTGTCTCCTGTCAAGCTCTGGAAGACGAGCCGCTGCACGGCGCGCAAATCATGGCGAAAATGGCAATCGCGGCGAAAATCGGCGGAGCTGTCGCCATCCGCGCCAACGGACCGGCCGATATCCGCGCTATCAAGCAAGCGGTCGATTTGCCCGTGATCGGCTTGTACAAGCAGGGCGTTAGCGGTGTTTTCATCACACCGACATTTGAAGCCGCCGCGGAAATCGCGGAAGCCGGCGCAGACGTCATTGCCCTCGATTGCACCGACCGACCGCGACCTGATGGCCTGGCCTTGACCGAATTACTTAAACTCATCCAGCGCGACTTGCGACTTCCGATCTTTGCGGACGTCTCGACCTTGAAGGAAGCGCAAGCAGCTGCCGACGCCGGTGTGGCCATGGCTGCGCCAACACTGTCGGGTTATACCGAAAGCAGCCCGGCCTTAGAGGGTCCGGACTTTGATTTGCTGGCGCAGATGGCCGACACACTGCCGATTCCGGTCATCGCCGAAGGACGCATTCATACGCCGGAGCAGGCGCGGCGGGCGCTGGAACTGGGCGCTTGGTCGGTCGTAGTCGGCTCGGCTATCACGCGGCCGCGGACTATCACGGCGCGTTTCGCGCGCGTGTTAGAGTGATGTTGTGAAAACCGTTCATATCTATTCAATTGTAGTCTGGAGATAACATGAAGACACTTGCATTTCTTGGTGTGGCGCATATCCACACTCCCGGTTTCGTTAAACGTATTCTTGAGCGTCCTGATCAGTTTTCGGTGAAAGTTGTCTGGGATGATCAGCCGGAGCGAGCGCAAGTCGCAGCCGGTCACTTCGCTTGCCCGACGGTTGCTGACTATCGAGCCATTTTGAGCGATGACGAAATCGATGCTGTCATCGTTTGTGCCGAGACGGCGCTACACGGCGAATTGGTCGAAGCTGTAGCCTCGGCCGGCAAGCATCTCTTCGTCGAAAAGCCGCTGGGCATGGGGGCAGAAGATTCTTATGCCATGCAGCGCGCTATTGATGCCGCCGGCGTCATCTTTCAGACTGGCTTCTTTATGCGCAGCATGCCCGCCTATCGCTTTCTCAAGGGTATGCTGGACGATGCTGCCCTGGGCAAGATCACGCGGATACGCCATTCCAACGTGCATGCGGGCGCCATCGGTCGCATTTTTGATCCCGGCAACGGCTGGTACGAGGATGGCTGGCTTTGGATGACAGATCCTGAGCGTTCCGGTGTGGGCGGCTTCGGTGATTTGGGCGCGCACTCGCTCGATATTCTGATGTGGCTGATGGGTGATGTTGACTCTGTAACCGCGCAGGTGGATCGCCTGCTGGGCAATTACCAATGCGATGAGTATGGAGAGGGCATGTTGAGATTTGCCAACGGCGCTATTGGCACACTGGCGGCCGGCTGGGTAGATACGCTGCGTCCCCAGCCGATTCTGGTCAGCGGCACGGAAGGCGTCGCCTATGTTGACGATGGTAAATTGTTCGTAAAGTCGGATAATCTCTCGGGGGCGGATGGTGGCGAATGGACGGACTTGCCGGCGGCGCTGCCACACGCTTTCGACCTTTTCCTCGATGCGTTGAACGGGGAAGATGCGCCTTTGATTTCAGCGAAAGAGGCGGCGGACCGCAGCGCCGTTATGGGTGCATTTTACCGAGCTGCGGCGACCAATTCCTGGGTTCAACCCCAAAGATCTTAAGAAGGAGCGAGTCAATATGAGTACTTTGAAAGTGGGTGTGATCGGTGTCGGCGGGATCGCGCGGACGCATATGCCGGGATGGGCGGCTTCGCCCAATGCCGAGGTCATCGCTGGCGCAGACCTTGTGCCGGCTGCCCTGGAACCCTGGGGCGAGCAATGGAATGTCAGTCGGCTCGAGACCGATAGCGCCGCCGTAATCAACGATCCGGATATCGATATCATTGATGTCTGTACGCCCAATAGTTATCACGCCGAATTGAGCATCGCTGCTCTTGAAGCGGGCAAACACGTCATTTGCGAAAAGCCACTGGCGCCCACCCCCGCCGCTGTCCAGCGCATGATCGACGCTCGCGACAAAAGTGGCAAGTTGCTGATGACGGCGCAGCACTTTCGTTTTGCCGGCACATCCAAAGCGCTGAAGGCGGAAATCGAAGCGGGCGCGCTTGGTGATATTTATCACGCCCGCAGTTGGATGCTGCGTCGCGCCGGCATCCCCACCAGCCTCGCCTTTCTCTCGACACAGCACGCTGGCGGCGGCGCTTGCATCGATATCGGCGTTCACATCCTCGATTTGACGCTCTGGATGATGGGCAATCCCGAACCGGTCTCGGTCACCGGTGTCGCGCGCAGAGAACTTGCCAGCAATCCCGCGGCCTTCGGTCGCTGGCCCCGGCATGGGCGCATTCCGGAGGGCATGGATGTTGAAGAAATGGCGATGGCCTTCGTCCGCTTCGAGACGGGCGCGACCCTGGTCTTCGAAATCTCCTGGCTGCTGCACCACGATATCGAAGGCGAAGATATGCAGATGTGGCTTTACGGCACTGGGGGCGGCTCGCATTGGCCCAAGTGTGAGGTTTACGATACTAATTACGACTCCATGCAGCTGTACAATCGCAAGCTGAAACTGACCCAGAATATGTCCGAGCCGCACGCGCAAGAGTGTGTCGAGTTCGCCCAGGCGATCGTCGACGGCGCGCCTTCGCCGGTCCCGGCCGAGCAGTCCATGCAAGTGATGAAAATCCTCAACGCGATCTACGAAAGTGAAAAGACCGGGCGCGAAGTGCTGCTCTAATTCCCAGCATCCGTAGGGGCGATTCTGTAAATCGCCCGCACTTTGCATATTAGCGTTTACGGGCGAGCCACCAGCTCGCCCCTACAAACAGTCGTATGCCATTTTGTAAAGACGCGGACGAAATATCATCATGCGACCGCCACTTGTTATTTCGACACTCTTCGCCTTAGTCGTGTTGGCGCTAACCGCCTGCGGTACGATGGCGCTACCACCCGAAACGGCGACGCAGCTGCCTCATCCGCCACGCGCTGGCGCCTGGTCGCTTGAGTACAGCGGCGGCTGTACCGGGCAGGAAGCCGAGACGCTGCAGATCACGGTACTTGACGAGACCGCCATCGCCTTTGACGACTTCACGTTGAGGCGCAACGAAGACGGAGAATATGTCGGTAGCGCAATTTTCATCGCGCCGATGCCGGTTGATGGGCGCGACATCCCCTACGAGATTGCCTATGCGCTGTCGGCAGCAGATGCCGGCGGTTTCACCGGGACCGAGACGATCGTCGAAGGCGGCGGGCACGGGATTGCCTGCCCGGTGAAATTGCGCTATCTGGGCGAGGACTAGACCCCTCCTGGCTCAGACGAAAGCTGCGACTTCACTTTAGTAGCCGCAGCGATAATATGTCCGTGCAATCCACTGGGCGCGCCACTGCGAGTAATATTCTGACCTGGAGCTGACATAGCAGCCGTTGCCTAGCCATGATGGCGGAATCGGGTCGTGTAGCTTTTCCGGTCGTGTGCATATGGCGAAAACCGAGGCTACATAGACGCCGTCGAATCGCCAAGTCTCACCGCAGCCAGGCGGAAACTTAATCGTCCCGTTGGCAAACTTCAAGCCGCCGTGGGGCGTGGTGTCGATGACGCCTCCGCGGCCGTCTGGGGCGTTCGACGCGTAATGATCTATATAGGCTTGATAGCCACTTTGCCACATTTCCGGCGTATTGCATGACCAGCCTAGAAAGCACATGTTGTTCGCCTCACCGCTCTGACCCTGCTGCCCATCTGCTTGGTCTTGCTGGCTGCCAGCAGTTACAGGAATCTCGGTTACACAAGCGCCCGCCAATATGCTAGGCGTTTGCGCCACCCAGCCCGTTTGCTCATCATGCGTAACGTTGCGCCAATACCAACCGCCCGCCCGTTCGGATTCTGTGTAAGTGATGGTACTGCCCCGCGGTATCACGCCTATCTTGTTGCTAGCAGATACTTGTGGCGAACTCCGGAAGTTTGCTCCCCTCGCTGTTTTGACGCACATTTGCGTCTGACCCTGCACCAATTGCGCCGCCACCAAGATAATGGCGACCAAAATTGCTTTGGTGCTTTTCATTCTCTGTTCTCCCCGTATAAGGTTATCTGTCCAAACTATAGCCGGACCGGCCGGTGCCTCACTCAACTGGATAGGCGATGGTCGTAATCAGACTCTCGATCTGGCCTCCGCTAGCGTACATCCGCGAATACTGAACCACGATCGGCACATCGCTGCGCAGCCGCACACCATAAGGCACATTAAAAGGAATCTGGTAGCCCGCGATCTGCTCCGGCTTATCAAGGCGGACATGCGGGCAGCGCTTGGACGGCACCGTTATCGCGATGCCTTCGACCGCCTTGCGGTCCTCAAAGTAGAAATCGAGCAGGACATTGGCATCATCCGGCGTGACATTAAGGATGCAGATGGACTCGTGATTCTTATTGATCGGGTCATCATCAGCCTGCGCCGCCAAGTATGCGTCCGGAATCAGCCAGGTCAATGCGCCATTCGTTGGCATCGGATTCTCTCCAGAAATGTAAGACGAATATTGAGGAGTATTTTAGCCCTTGGCGTCGTCTTCGACAAAGAGCTTGCGCCGATAGATCTCGTCGGGACGGCGGTAGACATGCCAGACGTCGTCATCGGGCAGGCGGGTCGCTTTGCCCGTCATCAGCGCGCCGAGATATATCCGCGCCGCCTTGACCGCCATCGCCGTGATATTCAGGATTTCCGCCGCCGTGTCGCCCAGCGCGATCATGCCGTGATTCTCCAGCAAAATCACCTTGGGCGCTTCGCCATTCGCCGCCATGTACTCGCGAACTTTTTCGCGCATAACCAGCGCCAGCGGCAAGCCCGGATCGGCATAGGGCGCCAGGACCGATTGCGGACCGCAAAGCACCACTTCATCGGGGAAGCGCCGTTGGAAGGCGAAGTCGGCCGCGTATTCGCTGCACATGATTTGATTGACGGCGGTGGGGTGGGTGTGCCCGATGTACCGTACGCCGCATTCGTGCAGCAGCATGGCGTGAAAGCTGGCTTCCACGGACGGACTTATGTCCGGGCCTTCACCCATTATCGCCGCCTGCGTGATCACCTTCTGCTCGCTGAGGGTCGCCGGCGGATCTTCCAGCATGGCTAGCATCGGCGCGATTCGAACCACGACGAAACCGTCTTTGTCGATATTCCGCATCTGATGACCGCTGGCTTTGACGAGGAAACTTTCCTCATCCAGCCGCAAGGATGTATTGCCCTCGCCGATGATGACATAGTCCATGCTGGGCTCGCCCAAGGCGCGGGTCATCTCGATGAGGCTTGCTAGTGGGTTGGTCATGATTGAGTGCTTCAATCGCAGAGTTAGGAAATTGTAGGGGTCAGCCATTGGCTGACCCGTTGGTGAAAATTCCGCAAATGGGCGACCTACCGGGCCGTCCCCACAAGAACCGACCGGGGCCTAAAAGTCGAAGTCGTTGATATTGTCCGCCGTGAATGCGAAGGGTGGGCCAAGCAAGACTTCGCTGCCATTGACGACCGTCAGGTCGCCCAAGCGTCCAGCCGAGACCGTAGCATCGCCCGCCTGGAAGTCGCCATCGACCACCGCGCGCATGACGTAGACTGCGGCGTAACCCAAGTCGACCGGGTTCCACAGGATCACATCACGGACGCAGCCATCATTGACGTAGGGCTTCATGCCATTCGGCGTCGCCAAACCGACAACCGCGACGTCTTCACACAGATCCGCCTGCTGTACCGCATCTGCGCTGTTCGGCGTGGCGACTGAGGTCATCGCGAAGATGCCGTCGATGTCCTCGCCATATTTGTTGATCAGCGTCTGCGCTTGCTGGAAGCTCAGAACTGCGTCTTCTTGCGCTTCCAGGGTTTCCAGCCAATTCAGGTCGGGATAGCATTCGCTGGCGTAAGCCCACATCTCGGCGATCCAGCGCGCCTGATTCGGCGTGGTGAAGGTCGAGGTGACGATGCCGAAGGACGCGCCTTCGCCCATCTGGTCAGCCAGGCTGTCGACAAGCGCCTTGGCGATGCCGTTGAACTCGGCTTGGTTGACGAACCATTCGCGCGCATCCGGCTCGCTATTGGCGTCATAACCAACGACATGGATGCCGGCTTCCAGCGCCTTGCGCAAAACTGGCGCGATGGCGACCGGATCGTTAGCGGCGAAGAGGATGCCGTCCACGCCCGCCGTGATGTAGCTGTCGATGACCTGGATCTGGTCGTCGATATTGGCTTCGGTCGGCGCGTCCGTGGTGACGGATACATTGCCAAGCTCTTCGGCGGCTTGCTGTTGACCCAGCGTGGTCGCGGCGAAGTAGCCGATGCCAACCAGCTTCGGCACGTCAACGAGCGTGATGTCCATGCCGGCCATATCATCGCCCATAGCCGCCATGCCGCCGTCGTATTCCATCATCTCCATGTCTTCTTCCATGTCGCCGCCCTCGTCTTCCATCATCTCGTCGCCCATGCCACAGGCGAGCGGATTGACATCGAGGTCATCGGCGCCGTCCCAACGGTCGTGCCCGTCGGCGCTGAGCGGCATGGAAACCAGCGCTAGCAGCAGCGCCAGAATCAGGGTTAGTGCGAATGTTTTCTTCATGAGTTGTGACTCCATAATGCTAAATGGACGAAAGATGCTGAAAATTGTGCTCGTTACTTTCGGCTATCGCGCCTCCTTTCATTTGTCGCCCTCCCTAGCCCTTGAATGGATAGATTCAGGGAAGATCGAAGCTCGTCGAGTGGGCGATCAACAGGATCGCCCCTGCATGAGCGGATGGGCCAGGGGTAAACCTAATTTTCGCTTCGCCTGCTCTGAATAAGATTATTAACAAGTATAGCAAATACAAGAACGCTGCCGATGACGACAATTGTGGCATCGCTCCTGACGCCCGATAAGGTCAAGCCGTTCTTCAACAGTTGAATGAGAATCACACCTACGATTGTACCCGGGATGGAGCCGGTGCCGCCGAAGATGCTCGTGCCGCCCAGCACCACAGCCGCGATCACATCAAGTTCGATGCCCGTGCCCATATCAGAGCGGGTCGTACTCACGCGAGAGACGAATATGTAACCGGCGACCCCGGACATAAAACCGGAAAAAGTATAGATGAATAGCAGATGGCGATTGACCGTCAGCCCGCTGAAGCGCGCGCCCGTCTCGTTGTTGCCGATGGCGTAAAGCGCCCGCCCCAGCCGTGTCCGCGCCAGCACAATGGCGAAAATGATGACTGCGACGATCAAGAGCCATAGCTGCGTTGGGATGCCGAGGAACTCACCCTGACCGAGCTCGAAGAACCATTCCGGGTAGCCCCGTGCCGAGCGCGCCTCGCTGATGCCTTCCGCCAGTCCACGATACAGCGCCAGCGTCGCCAGGGTCATTATCAACGGTGGTACGCCCACGCGCACGATGAACAAGCCGTTGACGAAGCCGGCCAGTGTGCCGCTGAGGATGCCGGTGATGATCGCCAACTCCAGCGGAAAGCCCAGCTCCTGCCAGGTCCAGCCGAGCACGATGGCTGTCAAACCCAGGATCGAGCCGACCGACAAGTCGATGCCGCCGGTGATGATGATGTATGTCATCGGTATGGCGATCAGACCAACCTCGGTCATGAAGCGGCCCTGCTGCAACAGGTTGTCGACGGTCAGGAATTTGTCCGTGCGCGTGGCCAGGAATAGCACCGATACCAGCATAATGATGAAGAGTACGCCTTCCTGACTGATGAGGAGATGCCGCAGCTTTTCGCTGACGGTTGGATTCCGTGGGCTGCTCTGGATTTCTTGCACCCTTGCCATCCTTCTAAAGCCTCTGCCGCCGCCGGCGTATCAAATCCGCCAGCACTGTCACCAGGATAAGCAAACCCTGCACCGCCTTGAGCCAAAAGGGCGACACGTTAATGAATATCATGGCTGAGCGAATGAAATTCAGCAGCAGCGTCGCCATCGTCGAGCCCAGCGCGGTGCCCGTCCCGCCTAGAATGCTCACCCCGCCAACGACCGATGCCGTAATCACAGAAAGCTCCAGAGCGGGCGGAGGTGTTGCCTGTATGATATTGAACTGCGTTGAATACATCACGCTGGCGACGCCTACCAAGATGCCGTTCACTATGAACACGGTCATCAACAGACGCTTCTGTGACAGGCCGGAAAGCCGCGCCGCTTCCGCATTGCCGCCCAAGGCATAGAATGCGCGTCCGGTGGCGCTATAACGCATCCATAACACTACGACGATCGTCAGAACCACCATGATGATGATCGGCATGGGGATGCCCAGCGGGCGCATCTGCGACAGGAAATATTCCGAAGGCATATCGCGTACGCGGTCGCCACCGGCCCAGATGATCAATATTCCCTTGATGATGCTCAACATACCCAGGGTCACGACGATCGAGGGGATACGCAGATAAGCCACCAGGAAGCCGATAAACGCGCCGAAACCCGCCCCAACGATCAAGGGCGCCAGCCAGGCCAGCGGCGCCGCAACACCCGATACCACCAGCCGACCGCTGATCACCGCCAGCAAGCCCACCAGCGAACCCACCGAAATATCGATATTGCCGGTGACGATCACCATGGTCATGCCCAGCGACGCCACCGCGATGTAGGCGTTGCCTTGCAAAATGTCGGAGATATTGCGCTCTTGCAGAAAGCGCGGATTGGCGATGCCGATGATGAAGATCAGCAGCAGCAATCCGAAGAGGATGACGCTCTCCTGATTGCCGAAGAGCTTTGTGATGCGGTAGCGTTCGTCCGGCGCCGGCCGCGGGATTAATGCCTGCGCGATCGCCAGCGTGCCCGCGACCAGCATGATCCAAAATGCTATGTCGAGGCTGCCCATGATAGTCCCTTCCACCCATTCATTGGGGGGAGCGAGAGGGGTATCGCGGAAGAAATTGATGTAGTAGGCGATGACCAGCAAACCGGCAACGCTCATCAGCAGGGAGATCGCCCGACTCGCTGCCGGCACAAGCACATTCCAGACGCCCAGCAGCAGAATGCCCAAAGCCGCCAGGGGGATGACTTCCAAGCCGGTCTTGAACAAGTCCAGCTCGTTGGATTGTTTGCTTTCGGTCAAAACCGTCACGGTTGATGGTCCGCGCGCCGGCTGTACGACGAATGGTAGCAAAAAGTAAGCGCCGATGATGATCAGCGCCAGCGCGATGCCGATGAAGTGCTGCGGACGGCGGGGGAGGGGCGCGCCTTTTGCCTTGCTCATACTGCCGCTCCCGCCGCTTGACGCGCTTCTTCGCTCATCATGGCGTGGGCGACGAGTTCCTGTGTCGCTTCTTCGCGGCTGAATTCGCCCACCAGGCGTCCCTCCCGCATTACCAGTATGCGGTCGCTCATGGCGAGAATCTCCGGCAATTCGCTGGAGATCATCAAGATCGCCAAGCCGTCTTCGGCGGCCAAGCGACTCATCAGACGATGGATTTCCGCCTTGGCGCCGACATCAATGCCGCGCGTCGGCTCATCCATAATCAGCAGTTTGGGATTGCTCGCCAGCCATTTGCTGACCACCACTTTCTGCTGATTGCCGCCCGAGAGTTTGTTGGTGATCTGGTCGGGACCGGTGGCGCGGATGCTGAGCTGCCGAATAGAGTGATTGGCTAGCAGCCGTTCTTTGCTGCGGCTGACGAAGGTATTTTTTGATACGGATTCCAGCACCGCCATCGATGTGTTTTCGCGGATGGTCATCTCGCGGATCAGCCCTTGATGACCGCGGTCTTCCGGCACGTAGCCGATGCCGTGATCGACTGCTTCCGATGGACGGCTGATTTTGATTGGCTGACCCTTGAGCAGGATCGTGCCTGATTCCGCCGGCAGCACACCAAAAATCACCTGCGCCGTCTCGCTGCGTCCCGAGCCAACCAATCCCGCCAAGCCGACGATCTCGCCGGCCCGCACGGTGAAGGAGATATCGCGGGTCAGCGGCGGTCGCTGCAGATTGCGCGCCTCGAGCACGACTTCGCCGATCTCGGCCGGCTGCTTCGGGAATAAGTTCTCGATCGTCCGTCCGACCATCATGCTGATCAATTCGCCTTCGTTGGTGTCTCTGACCTCATGTGTGCCGATGTATTCGCCATCACGCAGGATGGTCACGCGGTCCGCCAATTCAAAGACCTCGTTGAGGCGGTGGCTGATATAAATGATGCTGACGCCACGCTCGCGCAGCAGTCGCACGATGCTGAACAATTGCTCGACATCGCTCTCTGTCAAGGCGGCGGTCGGCTCATCCATGATCAAGATCCGCGCATCCAGCGAAAGCGCTTTGGCAATCTCCACCCGCTGCCGATTGCCGACATTGAGTGTGCCCACTTTCGCGTCGACATCCAGATTGTGGATATTGAGCTCCGCCAGCAGGGCGCCCGCCTGCGCTTCCATCTTCTCCCAATCAATGGCCTGGAAGCCGAAGCGCCTTACAGTCGGCGCATGCCCCATGAAGATATTTTCCGCCACCGAAAGCTCTGGGTACAAGCCGAGTTCTTGATAAATCGTGGCGATGCCGGCCGAGTGCGCCTCGCGTGGATTGCTGAATTCTACGCGCTTCCCTTCAAGCAGGATCTCGCCCGTATCCGGCTGGTAGACACCGGAGAGAATCTTGATCATGGTGGATTTGCCGGCGCCGTTCTCACCGATCAAAGCATGGACCTCGCCGCGGCGCACGTCAATTTGCGCGTCTTTCAGCGCGTGTACACCGGGGAAATACTTGTTGATCCCTTGGATAACCAGCAAGGCGTCGCTCATTTAGCGGTCCCTGGCGTCATTTTGAAGTCGGGCACGTGTACCCACCTAGTCCAGCAAGCTACAAAATCGCGGATAATGCTCATCCCAGGCTGCGCTGTCCCGCGGCTCGTAAAGTCGGTTTTCGTCTGATTGGCTGAGCAGGGTCCGCGCTTCGGCCACACTGCCTAATTCACCGAGCGTGATCAACTGCACGATGGCATTGCCGGTCGCCGTCGCTTCCGCCGGTCCCGCGATGACCGGACGCCCGATGGCATTCGCTGTCATCTGATTGAGCAGACTATTGCGGGAGCCGCCGCCGATGATATGCAAGACCTCAACGGAGCGCCCGGATACCTCGAGCAATTGCTCGAGGACGTAGCGATATTTGTAAGCCAGACTGACGTACACGGTCGCCATCACTTCGGCATCGTCTTCCGGAGCGGGCTGTCCCGTCCGGCGGCAATAATCAATGACGCGCGCCGGCATATCGCCCGGCGGCAGGAAGAGCGGATCATCTGGCTCGATGAAGGCTTTGAAAGGCGCCGCGCCTTGCACCATCGCCGTCAACTGCGCGAAGCTGTAATCGCTGCCCTGCGCCTGCCAGGTAGCACGGCATTGATCCGCCACCCACAAACCCATGATATTCTTCAGCAAACGGAAGGTACCGCCATAACCGCCTTCATTGGTGACATTGGCCTCATAAGCCGCATCGCTGATGATGGCGTCGTCCAACTCCAGGCCGAGCAAGCTCCAGGTGCCGCTGCTCAGATAGGCGCTGTTTTCGCCGGAAGAGGGTACCGCCACCACCGCGCTGCCGGTGTCATGGCAAGCCGGTACGATTACGTCAATGCCTTGGTATTGGCCGATTCGAGTGCCGGGCGCCACAATCGGCGTCAGCAGATCTGTCGGGATGCCGACCGCTGTCATGATCTCACGATCCCAATCAGCCAGCCTTGGGTTGTAGAGCTGCATCGTCGATGCTTCGGTGAATTCGCAGGTCTTGGAGCCGGTTAGCCAATAGTTGAAGAGATCGGCGATGGTCAGCATGGTCGCGGCTTGATCAAGCTGCGGACTGCCATCGCGGATGCTCGCCGCCAGCTGATAGAGCGCGTTGAGCTGCAAAAACTGTATACCGGTGCGCTGGAATATTTCGCGGCGCGGCATTCGCTCGAAGACCCATTCCATCGCGCCATTCGTCCACGGGTCACGATAATGCACCGGGTTGCCCAGCAAATCGCCGGCGGTATCCAGCAGCGCGTAATCCACGCCCCAGCAGTCCAGGCCAATGGAGGCGGCCTCGGTCATCGCGCTTATGCCAGCTGTGATCTCATGCCAAAGGCGCAGCGCGTCCCAGTGCAAGTGTTTCGGTGTCTGCACTGGAATATTCGGGAATCGATGGACTTCCATCAGCTGCAGCCCGGCGCCATCAAAGGCGACATCCATCACCCGCCCGGATGTCGCGCCAAGGTCGACGGCGATGACGTGCCTTGCGCTCATACGCGGCTCCCGCGCTGCCGGCCGTCTGCGTCGTATCTATTAAATTGGAGCGGAGAACAATGCTTGCGCATCAATTGGCAGTCGATAGATCGGCATGATCAATAAAAAAGTACCGCCATTATAAACTCGATGTCCGGCTTTGTCATATCCCGCCTGCACGACATCACACGCCATTGGCGGAGTGAACGGGGCTTGTTGAATGCCGTCCATATGCACATACTTGGCATACTTTGTGCCCTCAGTGGATTCGGTGGTCATGCAATCAGCGGTTGCGCCGTCGCTCGATCTTTCGCACCAGCTCAACTGTGAAATCTTCCAAAGTAGCGATATGCTCATCCGCCAGCGACAGCGCATCGTCGGGCAAGGGGTAATCCGGGCTGGGCGCCGCCACCGCAACCATGCCCGCCGCCTTCAGCGAGCGCAAGCCGTTGGCGGAATCCTCAATGCCCAGGCTGACCGCAGGTGCGACACCCAGGGCCTTCAGCGCTTCAAGATAGATATCGGGCGCCGGCTTGCCTCGCGGCACGTCATCGCCATAAATCATGACTTCAAACAGCTGATCCAGCTCGGTGATGCGAAGCACGGCTTTGATAATCTCGGTCGGCGAGCCCGATGCCAAGCCGACGCGGAAATGCTGCTTCATGTGCCGCACTGATTCGAGGGCGCCGGGCCGGGTCGGCATACGTTCTTCGTAGTGCGCGATCACCCGCGCTTTCATCTCAGCGATGATGTCGTCAATGCTCTCGTCCAGCGTCAGCTTCTCTTGCATAACCCGCGCCCAGCCGACCGTGCTGCGTCCCATCGCCAGCCGCTGAAATACATCAGTCCAGACCTTGTCGCGGTCGCGCGCGTATTCCACGCGAGACTTGTCCCAATAGACTTCGCTATCGACCAGCACACCGTCCATATCAAAGATGATCGCTTCTATTGGCATTTTTCTTTTACCCACCAGCTAATACAAGCATCGTAGGAGCGACCCGTGGGTCGCCCGTTAATCTCGCCATAAAGCTTTTTCACGAGTCGCCCATGGCCACCTAAACCGCTTGATCCGTTGGCGGGTCGACCACGCCAATCGTCAGCAGAATATTGGCGTAGATCCGCTGCTCGCCGGTGGCGATCACGAGGCAGCAATCGTCCTTCTTCGCCTCGTCATAGAAGGCGAATCGCTCCAACGGCGTTAGCTCGACGCTGTCCGGCAGTATGCGGCGGAAATCGCTAAAGATGCTCGGCTCGGCGCCATCATCACGGCGCATGACATGAGCCGCTTCGATTGGCGTAACGCTGAGTACCGCCTCCAGCACATCGGTGACCGTGACCATACCAGGCGCCAGATTGAGATAAACGCGCTCCGCCAGCGGATTGGCGTTGGTGACGAAGGGGTAGTTGCCATCGGGAATCAGAATAGTGGCGCCATGGCCCGCCGTGCCCAGCGCGCTTAATATCTGCGGATGGATCAGTTTTGCGTCTATCATGCGACTCTCTCACATCGGTTGGTCAATAAGCGTCGGCGGATTATACCAGTCTCTTCTTGCAGCAGTCTAAATGTAGGGGCGACCCTGTGGATCGTCCGCTTAACTCTGTGTTCTGTGTGTCCTCTGTGGTGAATAGGGTCATCTTTTCCGCGCGCTTATCACGACATCTTGCGGATTTGATCGCCCACCTTGATCACGCCATCTTGGATGACCCGAGTGTAGACGCCGCGCCGCCTCTCCAGCACACCTTCCTCGGACATAATCCACTTGCGCGCCGCGCCACCAAAGCGACGGGCGAATTTTGTGCAACCGGTGTGCGGCAGCGGTGTAATTTCCATCACCACCTCGCCAATGCTCAAGCGAGTGCCCGGCGGCAAGTTGTCTTGTGAGATATCGAGGTCGACGAATAGCTGGTCACCCGCCTCCGCCCAGCGTGACTTTTCGCCGGCCAGCATGTGTATCAGCCGGCTGTTCATCAGCGTGATCTGCGCGTCCGGGTCGGCGCTGCGCCGCAGCCAGTCATCACCGGCCAGTCCCGCTTCAGCAGTGAATGTCGCGCTCTGTAATACTTCCCGCTGCTCAGTCGCCGGCCGCCTCACGATCATTTCCACGCTGCCATTGTCGCTCGGTGAATGCTCGGTCTGCTTCCAACTCGCCTCAAGTCCTTCGAATGTCAAAGTGGCTTGCATCGTTCGCTCCAACAAATTCTCCTTCAGTTGATACAGGCAATATACGCCAAAATGCCGAACTTGTCTTGTGCCAGCTCAGGCAGCGCCAGGCATGGCGCAATTGGCACGGTGTTGTTACGATGGCTTTGTCCGCCCCCCCCGGCGAGCCAAAGAAATGATCGCATGACTATAGGAGTCCAACGTTCAATGACGGTAGAACACAAACGCTTGGGACGGCATGGCGTCCTCGTCAGCAACCTTTGCCTCGGCACCATGAACTTCGGTCCCTACACCTCAAAAGAAGACAGTTTCGCCATCATGGATCGCGCGCTGGAGCTGGGTATTAATCTCTTCGATACCGCCGATGTCTACGGCCGGCAAGTCGGTCCCGGCTTCACCGAGCAGATCATCGGCGAGTGGTTCGCCCAGGGCGGTGGCCGCCGCGATGCCGTTGTGCTGGCGACCAAAGTCTTTAATCCCGTCAGCGGCAAAGAATACTTGCCGGAACCGAATCGCGACCAGCGCAGCCTCTCCGCTTACAAGATCCGCAAACACTGCGAAGGCAGCCTGCGGCGCTTGCAGACCGACCGCATCGACATCTACCAGATGCACCATGTCGACCGTGACTGCCCCTGGAGCGAAACCTGGACAGCATTCAATAGCCTCATCGGGCAAGGCAAGGTCGTCTATATCGGCTCGAGCAACTTCGCAGGCTGGGATATCGCCACCGCCTGCCAGGAAGCCGATCGCCGCAATATGCTCGGCTTGGTCAGCGAGCAGAGCATCTACCATCTCGATAACCGCGCAGTCGAGCTGGAAGTCATTCCGTCTTGCCGTCATTACGGCTTGGGCCTGATCCCGTGGAGTCCGCTGGCGGGCGGTTTGCTGGGCGGCGCGCTGGAAAAAGTCGAGACCGGCCGGCGCAGCAACCCGAGTTTGATCGCGCGTGTTGAAGCAAATCGCAGCAAGCTCGAAGCCTGGGAAGGGCTCTGCCGCGAAATCGGCCACCCGCCGGCGGAGGTCGCGCTGGCTTGGCTGCTGCAGAATCCGGCCGTCAGCGCGCCCATCATCGGCCCCCGTACCATGGAGCAACTGGAAAGCGCCGTCCGCGCCACCGAAATCTCACTCGACTCAGATACATTGCAGAAACTTGATGAGATCTTTCCCGGTCCTGGTGGAGAAGCGCCCAAAGCCTACGCTTGGTAAGATTCAGCGGAGAAAGGTCGTTCAGCCAAGTACCTCTGACAGATGTGAAAACGATGGAGGATCTTGGAGCGGCGACGGTGTGCTGGCGACTTTGCAGGTCCGGTAAGATTGATTCAGATTGCTAAGTCTCTGTTTGCTTGATATACCCGTCAGTATTAGATACTATTGGTGTACAGAAGTAGATATGAGCTGGAATCGGAATTAGCTATGATAAATTCAACGCGCTTTGCCAGTGTTTGCGTATTGCTTGTCCTGACCATGACCCTGCTCTTTGTGGCTGCGCTGCCAGCCAGCGCCGCCGACATCCAAGTGACGTATTCGTGCACTCTGGAGGACGCAATTGAGGCGGCCAATAATAATGAAGGCGAAGGTGGCTGCGAAGCCGGCACTGGATCCCGCGATACCATCATCTTGACCAACAGTGTGTCGGTGGGGAAAAACCTACCTGAAATAACTTCCAGGATAACAATAGATGGTAGCGGCCGTTCAATTACCTTCGGCGACCGTCCCGCGTTCATCTTGGACGGTGGAACGCTTATCCTCAAGAATGCTTCTATACGTTTTCGCCAACTGAGAAGCGATACCTTGGTACATGTCACCGATGGCGAGCTGACCTTGGAAAATTCGTCGTTCCATGATTGTACTGGCGGCATGGACGCTGAAGACAGTTCCATTGCGTTGCTGGGCAATAGCGCTGTCTGTGGGCACTCACGCGAGATTGTACTGGCATGGTTTGGCATTGTGCCGCCCCAACCCCACACCTGCGAAACACTTTCAGGCGCAGCGGTGACGGCGACCTATGGCCTTGCCAGCGGCCTACAGTGCAATCAAGTGGGCGCATCCGGCATCGGCATCCAATCTGTGATCGACGCCGGCTTCATCGACGCTGTGGATGTCTGGGGTTATGTGGAGCAAGGCATCGAAATCTGCTTCCCGCAGCTTGGCTCGCTCACCTTCCTCGATGCGGCGACCTCGCCACGCACTGTTTCGACGGCCCATTCATACAGCAAGGGCGGGCAGACCTGCACGAGTTTGACGCGCGCCGGTACTGTCGTCCTTGTGCCAGGCGCGCCATCTGCAGCCGGCCCCGCAACTGCCGCTCAGCCAGTCACTACAACAACTATCGCCACGGAAACAGTGGTCTCCGGCTGTCCCATCACCGCGACCGGACATCTCAAGTTTTTCGCTAGCCCCTCGTCGGATGCCGAGATAATCGGCTATATCACTCGCGGGACAACTATGTCCGTCGTCTCACGCAAGGTTGGCTGGTATCAAGTGAGTCACAACGGGCAAACGGCCTGGGTCGGCGGAAAATACACCGCCGGCGGGTCAAGCTGCTAAGGCGGTCCAGTTTTTCGGATTGACGCCGACTGTCGAATTGGCAGGCAGCTTGCAAGTGTATTCAGCGACCAGGTTGCTCTAAATTCGGGCGGCCTGGCGCAGTAGTTCGGCAACATGCATCACAGGCAGCGGCTGTTTCTGCCGGGCGAGTTGCTGCCGCAATTGCATGATGCAGCCAATATTGCCTGAAACGACCAAGTCCGGTTCCACCGCAAGGATCGACTCTACTTTGCGCCGCGCCAGCTCCGCCGCAATCTCCGGCTGATCGATATTGTAGGCGCCGGCCGAGCCGCAGCACATGCCGGCGTCTGCGATGCTCAAGAGATGTACATTCGGTATCTGATTGAGCAGCGTCCGTGGCTCATCGTGATGACCCTGAGCGTGCAGCAAATGGCAGGCGTCCTGATACACGACGCGGCGTTCGCTCGGCAAGGCTTTCATGTCGCGCAATCCCAGGCGTGCCAGGTAGGCGCTGAAGTCCATTACTTTCCGCGAAAACTCAGTCGCGACATCGACATCGCTTTCACCTTTGAAGAGCAGCGGATAGTCTTTTATGCCGGAGCCGCAGCCGGCCGCCGTCGTGATGATCGCATCGACATCGGCGGGGATGAGCCCGAAGTTGCGGCGGGCGATCTCTTGCGCCTGCGCCTCCGCGCCCATGTGCAGCAAGATTGATGCGCAACAGCCTTGCTTCGGTGGAATATGCACCTCGACGCCATTGGCCGCCAATATATGCGCCGCCGCATAACTGATCTCCGGCGCCAGCACTTGCTGGACACAGCCGAGCAAAAGCGCCACCTTGCCGCGCTGCTCACCTTGCGCCGCCAACACGGCTGGCAAAGGCAGGGAGGGCGGCAGCTTGTCCGGCAGCAGACTCAGCATCGAGGCGAAGGCGGGTGGTAGGGCAGGCGACAAAGCTTTGCCGATTTTTCCCGTTTGCGCCGCCAGCCGGAAGCGCCGCGGATAGGGCAGGGTCTCGCAGACCAGCTTGCGCGCCAGCGCGTCCAGTGGCGGGCGCTTTCGTTCCTGCTCTTGCATGGTGCGGTAGCCCACCAGCAGATCGCCATACTCCACGCCAGAGGGACAAGCCGGCACACAGGCCATGCAGCCGAGGCAGCGGTCGATATAAGGCTGCGCTTCTTCGGCGGGGAGCTGCTCTTCCAGTACATTCTTCATCAAAATTATGCGGCCGCGCGGCGAATCCATCTCTTCGCCCAGCAGGTTGTAGGTCGGGCAGGCCGCCAGGCAGAAGCCGCAATGGACGCACTTTTCGATGGCTTCCGCCATCTCCGGCGCGCGCAGGTCGTCACTGACTATTTGATGTCGCATACCAGATACATTCGATTCGGCTTCCGTAGGGGCGACTCTGTGAGTCGCCCGAAACGACAATCTATACGGTAAGCGGGCGACCCAAGGATCGCCCCTACAACGTTCTCCGAGAGCAGCGACGTTTCAGGACTCACAATTTGCTTTGTGCGGGCATAGTGCCCTGTGACCGGTCGCTTCACACCAACTTCCCCAGCGGATCCAGCACACTCTTGACCCGCGCCGCCAATTCATTCTCCAGCGGCGCGCCGATAAGAGCGGACTCGACATCCCCGAGCAGGCAAAGTCCCCGCAGTCCCAGCTGCTTCAGCGCCAGGTCCAGCTGCGCAATATCATCGGAAGCCACCCACGCCACATTGCCGCCCACGCCGTAACGCCGCTGTGACCCCGCTATCTTCGCATCAAATTCAGGGACTTGCCGCGGCGCCAGCACAACCTTGACCAGGACCTCAGCCTGTAGATCAGCGAGCGGATGCCACAGCGCGGGCGTTTCATCCAGCTCGCGCGCTAAAGCCAGAGCCGTTTCCTGTTTCATGGTTTCAGCAAGGCGCGTGACCCGCTGCGGCAGTGTCTCATCCGAGCCGCCGAGGCGCGCCATCAGTGACCACCTGTCGTCTTCAGGCAAGAGATCCAGCGCATCAAGTTCAAAGATACTTTGATTGATGAAGCTGATTCCAGCGAGCGCTTCATCGAGCGACCCGTAGACGAGGCTCAAACTGCGAAAGCCGGGCACATCCGGGAAGACCTTGAATGTCAGCTCGGTCATGATGGCGTATTGACCCAGGCTGCCGACCAGAAACTTGCTCAAATCGAAGCCGGCAGAGTTCTTCACCACCTTGCCGCCAACACGAAAAGCCCGCCCCAAGCCATCGACCACTCTAGCGCCCAGGATGAAATCACGCACGCCGCCATAACGAAAGCGCCGCGATCCCGAAAGGTTGCCGGCTACCGTCCCGCCGATGGTCGCCGAATCCGGCATCAGCGGATCAAAAGGCAGGTATTGTCCTTGTTCCGCCAATGCCGCCGCTACCTCAGCCACAGGCGTACCCGCGCCGACGGTGATGGTGAATTCGCTCGGCTGATATTCGCTTATGCCGCTCACTTCCGAGATATCGAGAAAGGCGGCTTCGGGCGTCGGTTTATGCAGCGCTGTCTTGCTTCCGCGGCCTACGACGTGCACACGCTCGTTCTCGTGGACAAATTGCTGAATCTCGGCGTCTATACGCAGGGCGGGCGCTATCATTCGCGCGAAATCACTCCTTGCCGCTCCAGCGGGTGCATACCGTGCTGCTTCAGCGCCGGCGCTTCACCACCCGGGAACATCTTGCCGCGATTGGCGATTTCCTTGGGATCGATCGCCCGGCGCAGCGCCTGCATGATATCGAGCTCTTCTTCGCTGAACATCGCCGGCATGTAATCGCGCTTCTCCATGCCGATGCCGTGCTCACCGGTGATCGATCCGCCCAGCGCTACACAGAGCGTCAGGATCTCCCCCGCCAGCGCCTCAGCCCGTTCCAACGCGCCCGCCTCGCGCCCGTCATATAGAATCAAGGGATGCAGGTTGCCGTCGCCCGCGTGGAAGACATTCGCCACGTCCAGCCCATATTTGGCCTTAAGCGCATTGATGGCCAGCAGCGCCTCGCCCAAACGGCTGCGCGGCACCACGCCATCCTGCACGATAAAATCCGGGCTGAGCCGTCCCACGGCAGAAAAGGCGGACTTGCGCCCTTTCCAGATGCGCGCCCGTTCTTCTTCGCTATTCGCGCTGCGCCACTCGAAAGCGCCCGATGCTTCGATGATGCCTCGCAGCTGCTGAAACTCCGCCTCGACTTGCAGCGCCTCGCCTTCCAACTCGACGATTAGCAGCGCCTCCGCATCGGGATAACCAGCGTTCACCGATGCCTGCGCCGCCTTGATCGCCAGCCGATCCATGATCTCCATAGCGCCCGGCAGCAAGCCCGATGCCACGACCAGCGATACCGCATCGCCGGCTTTGCCCAGATCATCGTATGCCGCCAGCACCGTCCTATAGAGCTCCGGCTGTGGCATGAGCCGCACGGTGATCTCCAAGGCAATGCCAAAAAGGCCCTCGGAGCCGACGAACAAGCCGATGAGGTCCGGCCCAATGCCGACGCCCTCGATGCTCTCGCCCCCGAATTGCGTCACCGTGCCATCGGCCAGCACCACCTTCATGGCGAGGACGTGATTGCTCGTCATGCCATATTTCAGGCAATGGGCGCCGCCGCTATTGAAGGCGATATTGCCGCCGATGGTGCAGATCGACTGACTCGATGGATCCGGCGCATAATAGAGATTGTAGGGCTGGGCCGCGTGCGTGATATGCAGATTGACCACGCCCGGCTCGACCACGGCGATACGCTGCTGTGGGTCTATGCGCTTGATGCGATTCAGTCGATTCAATGCGATGAGCAAGCCATCTGGTATTGGCAATGACCCGCCAGACAGGCTGGTGCCGCTGCCCCGCGCCACAAAAGGCAAAGCCATCTCGTGGCAGAGGCGCACCGTCTTGATGATTTCCTCATCGGACACGGGCAAGACGACCGCGCCCGGCTTGCTGTGAAAGGCCGTCAGCCCATCCGATTCATACGGCAGCAACTGCGCATCGCGCGTCAATATGCGCTCAGCCGGATAGATCTCAAGCAGTTGTTCGTAGAAGGAAGATTTCATCGAAATGTCTGTGTCTGAAATTGTAGAGGCGGCCCGGTGGGCAGCCCGCGATCAGATTGATATTATTGCCCGTCAGACACCTGCTAGCCCGCCGTCGCCTCCAGGCGCGCTTCGATTTGCTTCGACAGCTTCTTTAGTGCCTGCTTCGTGATCTGTTTGGCCGCTACATCAAGCAAGCGCTGACCAACCGCGGCGATCTTGCCGCCAATCCGCGCATCACCGGCGTAGCGCATCACCGTCACGCTGTCCTCTTGCGCCAGACTTATCGTGCCCGCGCCGGTGACGTGACCGGCCGGCCCTTTGCCCTCGACCAGCAGCCGATAACTCTCCGGCGCCACCAAATCGACCAGCTCGAATTTCGCCTCGAACTTGCCATTCACTGGACCGACCTTCACCGCCAGCTTGCTCTCATACTTGTTTTCGCCGATCTCTTGCAAACCCTTTGAGCCGGGGATGATGCTGCCGAGGACATCGATGTCCATCAACACGTCCCAAACCAGCTCGCGCCCAAATTCAAAATCGTAGCTGCCTTCAATGTGCATGATTAACCTCCGCGCAACAATGCTTTTCTAAGTTTCTGAATAGCTTTTCCAGCGCTTGTTCCAGCTTTCGTTTCTCTTTTTTCCTGAAGGTTCCAGGAACATGGCCGTCCATAAGGAGATTGCCCAAATAGCGCAGAGTAGCGATGCCGTTTTTATGTGTTAGCTGGAAGGTCCCTCCACCATAAAAGGACACGGGCGAATTTATGGATTCGAAATTCAGCGCCAAGCTCTCATGACGCTGAGAATCGCCGACTTCAAATCGGAACTCATAACGGCTGTAGACAGGTCCCAACTCCATTCGCAACCCGCCTTCGTATGTGTTTTGACCGACTTCTCTCAAACGGCTGGACCTGGAAATCATGCCATTAAGAATGTCGATGTCTGTCAGCTTGTCCCAGACTCGCTCGCGCTCGCATTTGAAGTCGTATTTGCTTTTGATACGCACCACTGTCTCTCCTCACGCCTCAATTCGCTAATGATAATGAACTTCGCCCGAATTTACGAACGGCAGCCCGTTTGTGCCCGGCGCAGCTCATGCCAATTGTAGAGGCGGTCTATCAGGTCGCCCGTTGCCCGGACGAATTTCTTCGTGGACGACTCACAGAGTCGCCCCTACAGATCTTTATGTTTGGATGTCACCCCACCCGCAAGATCACCTTGTTGATGCCCGGCTCATAAGCCGCGTTGCTGGCGTAGGCTTGCGCCGTGTCCGCCAGCGCATAGCGGTGCGAGACTAATTCCTCCAGCCTGACCCGGCCCGATGCCGCCAACTCAATCGCGCGCGGATAGGTGTGCTTCATCCGCCGCGACATCATGATCGTCAGCCCCTTGCGCCGCGCCACCGAGTGCTTGAACTCAAGCTTGTCATCGGCCGCGATGCCAACCATGACCAGTCGTCCGCCATTGCGCGCCATATCCGCCGCCTGCTGCACTGAGTGATCCGCCCACGCCGCTTCTATGGCCACATCGACGCCGCGCCCGCCTGTCAGGTCCCTCACCACATCCGACGGTTCGCAATCGTCAACGTTGTAGGCGTAAGTCGCGCCCCAGGCTTTTGCCTTGCTCACCCGCCAATCAAACTTGTCAAAGGCGAAAACCTTTGAAGCGCCCGCCAATACTGCAAGCCGTGTGATCAACAGGCCGACCGGTCCCGCGCCCAGCACAGCCACCGAACTAGCGATGCGAATCTTGGCTAAGTCAATGGCGTGGATGGCGACACCCAGTGTCTCCAGCAGTGGACCTACTTCATCGCTCAATGTATCCGGCATGGGGAAACAGTTGCGAGCGCTGACGGTCATCTTCTCGCGCAGCGCGCCATCTTCGGGGAAGAGACCGTAGAAATAGTGATTCGGGCAGAGATTGGGATGCCCGTTCTCGCAGAGTTCACAGCGCCAGCAAGGCACGGCCGGCTCGACCGCGACGCGCTGGCCAACTTGCAGCGGCTGATGGTGTCCATCCAGCGAATCGGCGCCCACTGCCGCGACCACACCCATGAATTCGTGCCCGAGGACAAAGGCTTTGTCCGGTACGGTATAGCCGAGTCGTCCGGACTCGTACATGTGCAAATCACTGCCACAGAGGCCGACTGTCTTGATGTTGAGCGTGACTTCGCCGGGACCAGGTGGTGGAGGCGCCGGCTCGTTGGCGATGCGAATATCTTTTGCTCCATGTAGGCGCGCAACTTGCACGGCCAGCTCCTTAAGGTCGTCTTTTATCGTTAGGCATTCAATCTATCATTTTCGCGGGGAAACAAAAAGAGGACGGTTGTTGCCAACCGCCCTCGATCGTGTGTGTTGAATCGGACTAGACGTCTAGGTTCTGTTGACATTCTATCGTAACCATATCAGCGTACCGACAAGGTGCAGAAATCCGAGATAAGATGTATCGAGTTTCTCAAATCGGGAAAAGACGCGGCGGAAATGTTTGATCTTATTGATGAAACATTCCACCAGATGCCGCTCGCGATAGAGCCATCTATCATATTCTCGCTGCTCTTTGGCGCTCGGATGCGGGGGAATTACCGCTTCTATGCCTCTTTCAAGCAAGCTGTCCACAAAATCTTGGGACGCATAGCCTCGATCCGCGATAACCCGCTGAAAGGCAAAGCCTTCCACCAATTCCTCAGCCTGATTGATGTCGTGAGCCTGCCCAGGACTCAAGCGGAAACGCAAGGGATTGCCCAAACCATCAACCGTGATATGAATCTTGCTACTAAAACCCCCGCGACTGCGACCCACGGCTTGCTTTTCACTTTTTTTCGGCGCCAGCGGCACAGGGATGTGCCCGAACAATCGTACTGTCGATTATCCCGTTTTCCATATCCGCGTCATCGGCAAGAGCTTCCATCATCCGTTGCCAAACATCATTTTCGCACCAGCGAGCAAAGCGTTTGTAAACTGAATTCCATTTGCCGTATTCGCTTGGAAGCAAACGGCACTGTGCGCCGCTGCGACTTACCCATATCACTGCTTCAACAAATTGGCGGCATTTCGCCTCATTGCCCAGATAAACCTTTGGCTCTTGCGACAGAAAATCCCGAAGCTTCGCCCACTGTTCGTCAGTTAGTCTTATGGTATCCATAAGACTATTTTACCCATTTATGAAAATGCTAATGTCAAAATATCAACAGAAACTAATCGGATGAGTTTGTTCAAGGCTGTTGTTCTCCTTGAAATTGTCGTCGCGATTCAATGGAATGGGAACCGTAAGGCTATTCTAACAGCGGTTTGATTGGAAACCAAATTGAGAAGGCGCGCTTGGCGCTGTAGCGATAGGGGCAGCCAAGATCTGGCTCTATAATAGGTGAATGACAGAAGCGAAAATGACATTAACCGCCGCGCAATCCGCCCTGACTGGACTGCCGTTCAATCGCAAGATCTGGCTGGAAGGCATCGCCGGCAGTGGCAAGACGACCGTCGGCGTCGAGCGCGCCCTGTACTTGCTGGAGCGCGGCGAACCGGCTGAATCGATCCTCATATTTGTGCCACAGCGTTCGCTGGCGCAGCCTTATATCCGGGCGCTGCGCGAGCAATCGACTTATCAAGGCGGGCAAGTCGCCGTTCATACCATAGGCAGCCTGTCGTTGCAGATGGTTGAGATGTTCTGGTTCCTGGTGGCGGAGCGGGCGGGTTTTGAGCATCCGCACGATCTACCGAATTTTCTCAGCCTGGAACTGGTGCAATACTTTATGACGAAGGAGATTGAGCCGCTGGTCAATCAGCGCGATTATTTCAACAGCGTTCGGATTGACCGGTCGCGCTTGTTCAGTCAAATCGTCGACAATATGAATAAGGCGGCCTTGGTCGGCTTTCCGATCAGCGAGATCGGCTCGGGCCTGAAGCGCGCCCTGGCTTTGGGCGGAGGCGGCGTTGAACAGGCGCACATTTTTGATGATGCACAGACCTGCGCTCTGGCATTTCGTAAATATTGCCTGGCGCGCAATCTGCTGGACTTTTCACTGTATTTGGAGGTTTTTCGCGACTATGTTTTGCCCTTGCCACAGGCGGAGGCTTATCTGCGCGGGCGCTACAAGCACATCATCGCGGACAACGTGGAAGAAGAGCCGCCCGCCTCGCACGATGCCTTGGCGGGGCTTCTGGAAAGCTGTAACTCATCGCTGATCTTATATGACCGCGATGCCGGCTTCCGCCGCTTTCTGGGCGCGGACCCGGACCATGCTCGCCGCCTGCGCGAGTATTGCGATGTCCATGAAACGTTGGATGGGAGCCAGGTGATGCAGCCGGCGGTCCAGGCATTAGGCGCGCGGCTGGCGGATCAACTTGACGGGGGCGAAAGGGCGGAAATGGGCCTTGACCCGCGGCCGGCGCTGACCACAGAGGCGCACCGGTATCACCCGCAGATGGTGGACTGGGTGGCGGATGAGATTAGCGTGCTGGTCCACGAGAAGGCGGCGGCGCCGGAAGAGATCGTCGTGCTGGCGCCCTTTATGTCCGATGTCCTGCGCTTTGGCTTGTTTGAAAGCTTGCAGAAGCGGGGTGTCAAGGCGCGTTCGCATCGGCCGTCGCGGGCGCTGCGTGATGAACGAGCGGCGCGCACTTTGCTGACGCTGGCGCGGCTGGCGCATCCAAAATGGGACATGGCGCCGACAGAATTTGATATCGCCTTTGCGCTGATGAGCGCGATCGACGGCTTGGACCTGATCCGCGCCAAGCTGCTGACCGAGGTGCTATATCGCCAAGGCGCGCTGCAGCCCTTCGCCAATGTGAAGTCGAGCGCTATGCAAGACCGCATCACCTATGAATTGGGCGAGCGTTATGACCGGCTTTGCCGCTGGCTGCAACAGTACATCGAGCAGGGCGGTGTTGACGCGATTGACATCTTCTTCCGGCGCATTTTCGGCGAGCTGCTTTCACGCGCCGGGTATGGCTTTCACGGCGATATCGATGCGGGCAACATTGCTATGAACCTGGTCGATTCCGCCCGCAACTTCCGCTGGTCGCTGGATTTCATGAGTCGATATGATGAGCCGGCCGACCTGAGCCTGGATTATGTGAAGATGGTCGACCGGGGCGTGATCGCCAATTTCTATCTGCGCAGCTGGGTGGCGGAGAGCGATGACAGCGTGCTCATCGCGCCCGCCTATACTTTCCTGCTCAAGAACCAGGCGGTCGATCATCAGTTTTGGCTCAATATCGGTAGCGAGGGTTGGTCTCGCCGCTTGTATCAGCCGCTGACACATCCTCAAGTCTTGAGCTTGGGCTGGAGGGCAGGGGCGGTCTGGACTGAAGAATACGAGCAGGAATGGAGCCGCAAGACGCTAAGCCGCCTGCTGCTGGCATTGACGCGTCGCTGCCGCAAGGGCGTCTACCTCGGCTTCAGCGAGCTAAGCGAAAGCGGCTATGAACAGCGAGGCTTGCTGCTTGAGACTATCCAAGGCGTACTGCGGCGCAACTCGCGCGAGCGGCCGCCTGGTGACTGAACACTAGCTATCGAACTGAAAGAGCGAGCAGCCGCCATCGAGTGTCAGGATGCTGCCGGTCATGTAGGCGGTATGTGGTCCCGCCAGGTAGACGACGGCGGCGGCGATCTCTTCCGGTGTACCTGGTTCACCTAGCGGGATGGCCTTCGCCACTCGCGCGGCGTACTGCGGCTCTTCGCGCAGTTGGCGGCCGGCGAGTCCAGCTTTCACGATACCGGGCGCTACGGCATTTACCAGGATGCCGTGCGGCGCCAGTTCACGCGCCATTTGCTTGACCAGCATATTGACACCGGCTTTGCTGACGGTATAGGCGGTGATCTCGGGCCAGGGGATGATCGCTACCCAACTCGAGGTCAGGATGATGCGACCGGCATTACCATCGGCGACCATTCGGCGCGCGGCCGCCTGGCAAACGTTGAAGCAGCCAGTGAGGTTGATGTCGAGGTGGTTCTGCCAATTCTCCCCGCTGATCTCAAGGAAGGGCTGCGCATCAACGATGCCGGCGTTGGAGCAGACGATGTCGAGCTGCGGCAAGCTGGCTATAGCCCGGTCAACCGCTTCCCGATCACGGACATCGACCTGGGCGTATTCGACCAGCGGGTCATGGTCACGGACGCGCTCAATGGCGCTGGCTACTCGCGCCTGCGGGACGATATCCCAGATGACGACCTTCGCGCCGTTCTGTGCCAGGTGACGCGCCATGGCATTGCCGAGGTCGCCTGCGCCGCCGGTAATGATTGCGGTTTTGCCGTTTAGCATCTTCTTCGCTCCTTTATTGCGGTTTGTGAAATGACAATTTTCTCTATATTATAGGGCAATGACATAGCGCTTTGCGGGAACTCTCGATGCACACAGATTCTACCCCCCCCCACTTAATAAATTGTATTACGGAGATTGCCTGACCATTATGCGGGACAAGATGTCCCCGGGCAGTGTCGATCTGGTTTATCTCGACCCGCCATTTAATTCCAAGCGCGATTACAACGCGATATACAAAGACCATACTGGACGTCCCCTGCCCGACCAAGTGGAAGCCTTCAACGATACCTGGCTGCTGGACGCCGAGCGCTTGAAGTTCATCCGCGAGTTGCCGAGTCTGCTGCGCGAGCATGGCATAGACGGGCATGAGGCCGATTTCCTGGCGGGCTTCCTCAGCGGGCTGGTGAATACTCAATCGGATATGGCGGCTTACTTGGCTTACATGACCGAGCGGCTGCTGTGGATAAAGCGGGTGATGAAGCCGACGGCGAGTATCTACCTGCACTGCGATCCGACCGCCAGTCATTATCTGAAAATCGTGATGGATGTGATTTTTGGGAAGAAGAATTTCCGTAATGAAATTGTGTGGTGTTATACGGGACCCTCGAATACTAAACGCTGGTTTCCTAAAAAACACGACACACTATTCTTCTATACAATTGGTGAGAAATGGGTGTTCAATTTACACAATATACGTATCCCATATAGTGGGAGCTATGTCAAAAGGTTTAGCAAGCAATATAATGAGAGTTCTGGAAAATCCACCATTTTTTCTCAAGGCCATGATACAGAACGCAATCAAGAATTAGCGCAACAAGGTAAAGCTCCTGAAGATTGGTGGCCTGATTTTTCACCTGTTGGGCGTATAAAACACGAACGCCTCGGCTACCCCACACAAAAGCCACTCGCTTTGCTTGACCGCATCATCCGCGCCAGCAGCAATCCAGGCGATGTCGTCTTCGACCCATTCTGCGGCTGCGCGACGACGATTGAAGCAGCGGAGAAACTTGGGCGCAAGTGGATCGGCATCGACATCACCATTCACGCCATCCGCCGCGTCGCCCGACAGCGTCTGCAAGAGCGCCTGCACCTGGTCGAAGGCGAGGATTATGTCATCGACGGCGTCCCGCGAGATTGGGAAGGCGCGCTGCAACTGTGGCGGCAGGATACCTACCAATTCCAGAAATGGTGCGTGGAGCTGGTTGAGGGATTCGTGAACGTGAAAAAGACGGCTGACGATGGCATTGACGGGCGCATATACTTTGATATGCCTGACGAGAAGGTATTGCAGAGCATGGCGCTGGAGGTTAAGGGGGGCGAAAACCACAGCATCAATCATGTACGCTCATTAAACAGCGTACTGCAATATGAGAATATACAGATGGCGGGTTTGATAACGCTGAACGCGCCGGGCAGCCAGCAAGCGAAGAACTTCCTGCAGACGATGGCGCTGGCTGGTCATGTGCGAATCGGCGAGCGGGAGTATCCGCGTCTGCAAATGCTGACAGTAGACGAGATTTTGCCGGGCGCGAAGTTTAAAATGCCAAATCCGGCCGGGCGGACTGAAACGGGCTATGAATCGGATTTGTGGAATGCGCCACTACGCCATTAACCCGGCTCAAGGCTGGATTAGGCGATCAGGACGCGCAAGACCTGGCTGTGCAGAGGACCGTTGCTGGCGATGATGCCATTGCCGCTGAGGGGCGGGCCGCCGTTCCATGAGGTGATCTTGCCGCCGGCGCCTTCGATGACCGGGATGAGCGCCACGATATCCCAGAGGTGCATGACTGGGTCAAGCATGACATCAGCGTAACCGGTGGCCACCAGGAAGTAGCCGTGGCAATCGCCCCAGGTGCGGTTGAAGCGCGTCATGCCCATCAGCTGTTGGAAGGCGATGCCGTTCTGGTACTTGCCGACATCAATGAAATCCGTATACAGAAGCACACTGTCACGCAAGCTGCGCGTCGGGCTGACCTGTACGGGCTCGTCATTGAGGCGGGTTTCGGTACCGTCGCCGATCAGCATGTGCGAGGTCACGGGATGGTTGATCGTGCCTACGATGGGCTGCCCGTCTTTCATCAAGCCGATAAGTGTGCCAAACAGGAAAGTGCCGCTGATGAATGACTTGGTGCCGTCGATGGGGTCCAGCACCCACTGATACTCGGCGTCTTCGTTGTGGTTGCCGAATTCCTCGCCGATGATGCCGTGGTCCGGATAAGCCTTCATGATCATCTCGCGCATAACTTCTTCAGCTTCGCGGTCGGCGATGGTCACGGGCGATTCGTCCGCCTTTGTCTCGACAGCCACGCCACTGCGGAAGTAACGCATGATGATGTCGCCACTGGCGCGGGCGAGTTCCTGGCTGAAATCGACAAACTCTCGCATGAGTCCTTACTCCGTCAGAGTGCCTTTGGTACTGGGAATACCCTGCCGGCCCGCATCAAGCGAGACGGCTTTCGCCAGGGCGCGCCCGAAGGCTTTGAAGAGCGCCTCCGCTTTATGATGATCGTTGCGGCCGTAGAGGACTTCGGCGTGCAGGTTCATCCTGCCCTGCGCCGCGATTGTCTCCAGCGCGTGCAGGACGAGATCGGTCGGCATCTGCCCCATGAGCGGCGTTTCGAAATCGACTTTGATGACGGCGTAGGCGCGGCCGCTCAGGTCGATGACGACTCGTGCCAGCGCTTCATCCATGGGCACATAAGCTGCTCCCATGCGCTGGATGCCGGCGCGCGAGCTAAGAGCTTGGTCGATGGCTCGCCCCAGACAGATGGCGATATCTTCGATGGTGTGGTGGGCATCGATATGCAGGTCGCCCCTGGCTTGGACGCGCAGATCGAATTTGCCGTGCAAGGCGATGTGCCCCAGCATGTGGTCGAAGAAGCCGATGCCGCTGTCGATTTCGGCAATGCCGGCGCCATCAAGATTGAGACTGAGTTCAATCCCGGTCTCTTTGGTATCGCGTTTGATTGTCGCTTTTCGTTCGGACATGCTCTTTTCCCTCGCCCAGAAATGTAACACAAAACGACCTTGAAAACAGGGTATGTGACTTGAATGTGACTTGCAAGACTTTGTAGTTTAGGGACCTTATTTACCACCGAGGGCGCCGAGTAAATTGAGGGCACAGAGATTTTGAAGACTCGCTAAATCGCCCTTACTATGCTTCTGGCTTCTACGCGCTAATTCTGCTTTTCGTGGGTCAGGGCGCGCAGAGCTTTCAAAAGCCGGTCAACCTGATCAGGCCGGCCGGCGCTGATGCGGATATGATCATGCAGGCGCGGTTTGTTGTAGTAGCGCACGATGATGCCCTGCCGCGCCAGTAGGTCACGGACTTCTGCCGCATTCAGGCTGCTTACACGATTCAGGACGAAGTTGGCCCGGCTGGGATAAGGCGAGAGGAATGGCAATTTGGCGAAGGCGATTTCCAGCCGCTGGCGCTGCTTCACCAGCTGCCTCACGCGCTGCATGAGATAGTCGACGTCCTGCAGCGAGACTTGCGCGGCGATATCGGCTGCCACGTTGATATTGTAGGGCTGCTTGATCTTCCACAAATGCGGCATCAGCGCGCGCGGGAAGATGCCGTAGCCGACGCGCAAACCGGCCAGCCCGGCCCATTTGCTCATAGTGCGCAGGACGATCAGGTTAGGGTACTGGCCGACCTGCTTTGCCAAGCTCTCCGCTCCGGCAAATTCAATATAGGCTTCGTCTACGACGATCGTGGTCGGCAGGTTGAGCAGATGACGAATCTCGGCCGGCGGTATGAGATTGCCACTGGGATTATTGGGCGAGCAGAGGAAGACCAGCTTGGCCTCGTGCTGCCTTACCGCGTCTTCAATACCCGCCACGTCTAGCGAGAAATCAGCGCGGCGATAGACATCAATGACATTCCCGTGATAGAGCGGCGCGTCAAAGCCATACATAGCGAAAGTCGGAGGTGTGTTGATGACGACATCGCCCGGCTCGATGAATAGCTGCAAGATCAGCTCGATGAGTTCGTCAGCGCCCGCGCCACACAGTATCTGCTCGGCGGGGACACCTAAATAATCCGCGAGTAGTTCGCGCAGACGCCCGGATTCCGGGTCGGGATAGACTTGCATATTGGGCAGCTCAGCCAGCGCTTCGATGACGCGGGGGGAGGGACCGAAGGGGTTTTCGTTGGCGTCCAGCTTTATCAGCTCATCCACGTCCAGACCGAGGCGCTCGGCGAATACCTCAAGCGATGCGGTCGGCGTGTAGGCGCTCATGGAGGCGATGTCGCGGCGGATGCGCGCTTTCTCGCTCACTTTGATCCTCGGCGTTTGGCGGCGGCGGCATGGGCGCCCAGTGATTCAGCTGTGGCGATGATCTGCGCCGCTTGGCTGAGCTCGCGAGCGGAGGATTTCTCCAGCGCGATCAGGCTCGTGATCTTGACAAAATTAAGCAGATTAAGGGGCGAGGCGAAACGGGCGGTGCCACCCGTCGGCATGACATGGCTGGGACCGGCGACATAATCGCCCAGCACTTCGTAGGAGTCCTCGCCCAGGAATATCCCGCCGGCATTGCGCGCTTGCCCAATCCAGGACCAGGGATCGGCGATCAGCAAGCAGAGGTGCTCGGCGGCGTAGTCATTCGCCAGTTCGAAGGCTTGCGCCAGGTCGCGGGTGATGACGGCGCCGCTGCGGTTCAGCATAGCGTCTTTTACAATGTCGCGCCGCTCCAGCGATGCGAACTGCGCGTAGATTTCCCTATGCACCGCCTGGGCCAATTCCATGCTGGGCGTCAGCAAGACTGCAGAAGCCAGCACATCGTGCTCGGCCTGCGCCAGTAGATCGGCGGCGGCCAGCGCCGGGTCGGCATTTTCGTCGGCGATGACGAGGGTTTCGGTTGGCCCCAGCAAGCCGTCAATGCCGACATCGCCGTAGACCTGCTGTTTCGCCAAGGTGACGAAGAGATTGCCCGCGCCGACGATGGTGGCGACGCGTGGAATCGTCTCGGTGCCGTAAGCCATCGCCGCGATGGCCTGCGCGCCGCCGATGCGAAACACCTGATCGACGCCAGCGATGGCCGCCGCCGCCAAAATGGCAGGATGGATATCGCCGGCGCCGCTGCCGGGTGGCGTACAGACGATGATTTCTTTTACGCCCGCCACCTGCGCCGGGATAACGCTCATCAGCAGGGAGGAAGGCAAGGGCGCCGTCCCGCCGGGCACATAGACACCGACTGAATCGACCGGACGGATCAATTGACCGAGAGAGCCGTCTTCGGTCGCGTCGATCCAACTGTGCAGTGGCTGCTTCTGGTGGAAGGCGCGGATACGTTCGGCGGCCAGTTCAAGCGCCGCGCGCAGTTCTTGCGAGATAGCTGCCAACGCTGTATAAAAGTCGTCCGGGTCGACCTGCAGGTCCTCAATGTCCATCCGGTCAATCTTCTGATTCCAATGCCGCAGCGCCTTGTCGCCGCCGCTGCGTACGCTGTTGATGATGCGCCGCACAGCTTCGTCCGGCAGGACTCGTTCGCCGAAAATGTCGGTCGAGCGCTCGACGAGCTGTTCCGGCGTCTCATAATCGCGCAGGGAGTAACGCTTGAGTATGGTTTCCCGCGCCGCCTTCACATCGGTGAAGATGCGCCAGTTGATGTCTCGGTCCATGCTTCTTCCTTCAAGACCGGCAAATCGAGGCGTCATTGTAACAGTATGGCGGCGATTCTCAACGGGAAAGACGGGCGCCGGCTGGCAGGCGGCATCGCGCAAGTTGGTGCGCGCCGCGCGACAGCGTATAATTTCGCCTGACACAATAATATCGAGGGCGAGTAGACGCGATGACGGGCCCAGAGGCATACGCCGGCTTGAAGGTTTATTACGGCGATATCCACAACCACTGCAACCTGAGTTATGGCAAAGGCAGCCTTGCTGAGGCGCTGCACAATGCGCGCCTGCAGCTGGATTTCGTCAGCGTGACCCTGCACGGCCACTGGGACGATATGCCGCAGGATGATCCACGGCTCGGCTACCTGGTCGATTATCATCGACAGGGCTTCGAGCGGGCGCGGGCGGCTTGGAGCGATTATCTGGCGGCGACTGACGCGGCGAACGAAAGCGGGCGCTTCGTGACTTTTCCCAGCTTCGAATGGCATTCGATGCGCTATGGCGATCAATGCGTCTATTTCCGCGATGTCGCCACGTCCGCGATATTTCATGTGGCGCATATCGAGGAATTGCGGGGGCGCTTGCGCGACCATCAGCATCCGAGCTTTTTGATTCCGCATCACATCGGCTACAAGCAAGGTTTCCGCGGCATCAACTGGTCGGCTTTCACCCAGGAGTTTTCGCCGCTGGTCGAGATCATGTCCTTCCATGGCGCCTCCGAGCACAGCCAGGCGGCGCCCGACTATCTGCACGCGATGGGCCCGCGCGATTATCGCAGCACCGTGCAGTACGCGCTTGAGCAAGGTCATGTCTTCGGCTTCATCGGCTCAACCGACCATCACAGCGCCCACCCCGGCAGCTATGGCTACGGGCAGATTGGCGTATGGGCGGAGGATCTGTCGCGCGCCGCCCTTTGGGATGCCATGGCGAAGCGCCGCACATTCGCCATTACGGGAGACCGCATCGCGCTTCAGTTCGTCTTGAATGGCAATGCCATGGGCTCCGTCATTCCCTTTGCCCGCGAGCGTCAGCTGGAGGTATCGGTAGAGGCAGCGGCGGCGATCGACTATATCGAGCTGCTGCACTGTAACCGCGTGATTCATCGTGAGTCGGTTCATCAGCAAGCCCTGGATTACCGTCGGCCGCTAAAGCTGCGCCTGGAAATGGGTTGGGGTGAGCTGGAAACGCTAACCGATTGGGAAGTAGATTTGCGGATCGCAGGTGGCGAATTGCTGTGCATTGAGCCCCACCTGCGCGGGCACGACATCGGCATTCCGGTCATCGATGATGTGACGCCTTGTGTGCTCAGCCACCTCGATTACAAGGGCGGAAACCGCGTCAAGCTGCGGACGCAAAGCCCGCGCAACGCCAGCGTAACCAGCTCAGCGACGCAGGCGATCACCCTGCAGGTCAAGACAAACGATGAGACCGAAATTCATGGCGCAATCAATGGCGTTGACGTCCGCTTGCCGGTCAGCGATTTGTCGCGGGGAGCGCGCAGTTTTTATACCAGCGGCTTTGTCTCGCCGAGCTACGTCTTCCATCGTGCCGCGCCGGAAGCCGAATACCGGCATCAGTTTTCGCTGACTCACGAATCGGCTGGCGAGAAGCGCGAGTGGTATTATGCTCGCGTCCGCCTGCGCAACGGGCAGTGGGCCTGGTCTTCTCCGATTTGGGTTGATGGCGCTTGAGGAGCCGTCGCCTTAGAACAGGCGGCGAACGCAACGTCGGAGAATGAGGACCAAGGAGGCGCGCTTGGAATAATATGCCAAGATGTGCTGCAATGTCAGCAAGACGCCCGACAGGGAAAGCAACAGTCCCAGCGCATCGCCCGCTTGGATCGCCTCGCCCCCGAGTACCCGCGAAAGCTTGGGATTTTCCGGCAAATACAAAACCGCGACTGGCCGCCCGTCTCCCGCGTAGTCGACTGGCGTCAATTGCTGTCGTCCGCGATAAATCTTCCCGTCCAACTCGAAGCGATAGATCGCTTCATATTGCTCCGTCTGCGGCAGGACGAATCCGTCAACCCAACGCCCTTCGACTGTCTCGCCGCCGCTGCGCAAGGGTTCATAAAGGGTTACTCGACTCAGGAAAAGAAGAGCGATCGCCGCGCAGAAGATCGCCAGCATGAGGGCGCCGACGTCGCTGCTGCCGCTGCGGTAGGGTATGGCGTCTTTCACACGACCTCGTCTGCTTTAGCTATCGATATCATCATATCACGCACAGCGCTGAGGCGCGCCAGTGTCTTGGTTGTGCCGGCGTATTGGCACATTAAACTGCCGGCTGCCGCGCCCCAACGAGCCGATTCGGCAAGTGGCAATCCCTGAACCAAGCCGTAAAGCAGGCCCGACTTAAAGATATCGCCGGCGCCGGTCGTGTCAGTGGCGCGCAGGGTTGGGGGTGTGATCGTCTCAATGTCGCCGTCGCCTGTCAGGATAGTTATTGATGCGCCGCTGTCCGTCACGATGACAGCGCAGCCGGCGGCGGCTAGCAAATCGCGCGCCAGATCAAGCGGACTGGTCTCGGGAAACTTGCTGCGAATGATGGAGGCGGAAATGACCAACACGTCTACCAGAGGCAGCAGCGGATGATCGGCGCTGTAAATGTCGTTGACGAGCACGGGAATCTCGCGCTCGGCTGCCATTTCTGCTGCCTGCAAGCGCAGAGGCAGCGGACCGGACATATCGAGATTGAGCCAGGTCACGCCGGCCAGCATCTCCGCCGACGGCGCAGTCATGTGCAGCTCATCGAGCCAGTGCATGATAAAACTGCGTTCGCCATCGGGTGTCACCAGGCATTGACAGCGCGGCGTACGATAGCCGGGATGCACAGCGATGAAGCGCGTGTCAAGTTGCGGCTGCCTGCTCAGCACATCAAGAACTACTCGCCCGGCGGCATCATCGCCCAGGTCATGCCCGGCGAGGCGCGTCTTTACGCCCCAATTGGCCAGCCAGAGCGCGCTATTGGCCGCGGCCCCGCCCACATTGTCGAATTCGTCCTTTGCGTCAGCAGCCGTGTTAAAGCCGGGCAGGCGATCCAAAGCCAGGTAGATATCAAGGTCGATTTCGCCGTATGAAAGGATGGTCATGTTGTCCTACAGCGGCCGCACCTCGACATCTTCGCAGCCGATACGACCCTCTTCGCTGATCAGGGCGATGCCTCCGCCGCTGTAACGCGCGTCCGGGTCTTCAGCTTTGACCACCAGCTTGCCATCGATATAGCCGGCCAGTTCATTGCCCTCGACCCTGAGCTTGAGCTCGGATTCTCGCCCGAAGGTCCATCCGCCGTTTGATTGCGCCAGAACAGTATCTTCACCTTCAAAAGCGGAGACCAGGCGGACACTTTCTTCGTCGCAGAGCAGGGCATAGTAGCGCTTCATGCCTTGCGCGCGCGCGCCGATGCCGCCGGTTTTGCACATATGCGGCGTGATCTTGGCGCTGACTTGATAATCGGTCCAGTCGCGGCAGCCATGTATCATCAAGCCACGGCCTTCATTCTGGGTTACGCGGTAGGTCTCGGGATAGAAATCGTTGTAGGCGCCGCCAAATCTCAAGTCGGTCCCGACGACCCAGGCTTTCTTCCACATCGAAGCGCCCATCTTCCGGTCCCAGCGCGTGAGCGTACGTTTGTAGGGGCGCTTCAGCCGGATATTGGGAGCGCCCCCCCATGTCAACCAATCGAGATAGAGGCGGCCGCTTGCGCCACTGCTGCCCTGGATTTGTACACCGACCTTGGCAATCGGGTAGCCTTCCAGGTCGGGCGCCTGCCATTCCATAAGCGCGGTCTGGCCGGCGGCGAGCTGCTGTGAAGGCGCTGCCAGGACTGTCAATCCGTCCTCACGGTTGTAATGCTGAATGTAAAGCGCGACATCGATTGCGCTTGCATTTGCCGCATCAGCGACTACGCGCGCGCTTATCGTTTGGCCCGGATAGAGCTTCGGGCTGGCAAGCAGCTTGTAACCATGGCCCTCGAAGTATTTGCCGACATCGGCGGACGGGACAAAAGTCGCAGTCTCGACCCGACCAACTCGACCCGGCGCCAGCGCAGCGTAATCCAGCGCGAGGACGTGGCTGCCGCTGTCGCTGAGCTCGGGCGCGTGAACGTTGCTGATCGAAACGACATCACGCGCCTCGACATCGTCATCGTTCATGAAGCCCTGTACCGCGCCGGGCAAGTCGAAATGATATCGCGCGCCATTCTTGGGCGCGATCGGCTCAATGCCTTGCAGCGCGCGCCCGGCATTCACCAGGGTCACGGTTTCGCTGACGGCATCGCTTATGGCGCGTCCGCCATCGGCTGTGGGCAGGTACAAGCGGTCGGCGACTGGTCCGCGATAATCGGGACCGGTGGAGAGACCCGCCAAGCCGTCTTTGATGCCCAGCAAGCAGCCTATATTGCCGGAGTTGCAGTCGGTATCCCAGCCGCTGGTATTTACGATCATCAGCGTACGCTGGAAGTCGTCATCGCCGTAGAGCAGCGAAAAGATCATCAGACCGTGATTGGGCACCATGTGGCAATTGCCGCCATAAATATGGTAGCCGTAGCGCTCAGCCAGCAATTCGCGTCCCTTGCGCCAGTCCGGTTCTTTGGCGCGCCAGTCGCGAATGTCGTTGATCATGGTGTAAATCACTGAATCCTTCGGAATCACTGACAGACCGGTGTCGATAAGTTTGTTGATATCGGATTCGACGAAGGCTTGCGCTTCCATCGCCGCCAGGCATTGCGCGCCGTAGATCGCCTCGCCACCGTGGCTGACGCTGCCCGCGCGCCCGGCCAGGTCGGCGGCAAACTCGGGATCGCCCGGGGCGACCATCGCCCAGCCATCAATGAAGATCTGCGCGCCGATCTGCTCGGCGACCACCTTGCCGTTCAATTCGACCGATCCGCTCTCAGGCGCTTGGTAGCCATGCTTGAGGCGGAGGTAGGCGGTGTGCTCGGTGGAATTGCCCATGCCGCCCCACCAGAGCACGGTCTGCTCTTCGATGAGGTAATTGAGCCAGGTCTGGCCGATTTGCGCGGCGGTGACGTTGCGGTCGTAGCCGTAGTCCTCAAGCGCGCGCACAAAGGTGAAAGTGCCTGAGATATCGTCATCGGTGACGATTAGCGGGACATTCAGGCGGTCGTGCACATAATAGTTGATCTCGCCCAGGTGTTCGCTGATGGCTTCGTAGCTCCAGCCTTCAAAGGGGCGGCCAAGATAAACGCCGATTAGCTTGCCCAGAACACCGGCGTAGACGCGTTCGAGATAATCGGGGGGTAGGGTCATATCTGTCTCCTGCTATGCGAAATGTTCGATTAAGCCTTTAAGCCGCCTTGTGTCAGCCCTTCGATGAAGCGACGCTGCAGGGCCAGGAATAGTATCAGCACCGGCGCCATCATGATGACCGAGCCGGCATTGGTCAAACCCCAGTCACGGCTGAACCTGCCCTGGAAGGCATAGAGGCTGGTCGCCACCGGTTTGAATTCCGGATCGGGCAGGAAAGTGACGGCGAAGAGGAACTCATTCCAGGTGAAAAGGCCGATCACAAGACCGGCTGTCAAGAATCCCGGACCGGTCAACGGAGCGATGATGTGGCGGAAAACCTGCCAATCAGAGGCGCCGTCAATCTTGGCGGCATCGACGAATTCTTCGGGGATCGACAGCATATATGACCGCAGCAGATAGGTCGCAAATGGCGACTGCAAGGCGGAATATATGATGATTAAGCCGGGCAGAGTATTCACCAAGCCGAATTGTTTCCACATGAAGAAGAGCGGAATGATAAACAGCTGTGCTGGAACGCCTATGCCCACCAGGAAATAGAATGTCAGGACATTGGACCATTTGAGCTTCAAGCGGGCAAGCGCATAAGCCGCCAGGCCGGCCACGGTCAATGAAGTGGCGATGGTAGAAATGGTCAGGATCGCGCTATTGCGAATAGTCTTCGCATACTTGCCTTTCTCAAAAGCCTCAATGTAGTTCTCCCACAAGAACTCCCTGGGCACTGAGAATGGACTGGACGCGATCTCCGAAGTGGACTTCAGCGAATTGCTCACCAAAAGCGCCAGCGGCAAGGCGGTAAAAAGCGCCAGCAAGATCAGAACAATGTAATTGGGGAGCGTCGATTGAGAACGCTGTGAGCCGAATATGTTTAAACGTCCCATCCGCGTCTCCTTAGAAATACAAAGCCGCCTACCGCGATCGCCACCCACAGCGTCATCACCACGCCTATGGCGCCGGCATAACCGGCATTGAAGCGGAAGAAGGCAACTTCATAGAGATAGGTGCCCATGACCTCCGAGGCATGAGCGGGCTTGCCGGAAGTCAAAATATAAACGTAGTCAAATACGGTTGCCGACCAAATCAGAATCATCAGCAGAGTAAAGACGATGGTTGGGCGGATGCTTGGCAAGGTCACGTAACGAAACTGCTGAAAACGCGTGGCGCCGTCCAGCCGCGCCACCTCGTACAGTTCGATATCTACTGCCGACATCGCCGCCAGATAAAGGACAACGAGGAAGCCCCAGAAATGCCACATATCCACAAACGCCACGGTAAACAGTGCCGTTTCCGGCTTGCCAAACAGGGCGACATCGAGAATATCGGTGATGCCATGATCCGCCAGCCAGGGACCGATGCCAACGCGATGGTGCAAGAGAAAGCGCCAAACTTGCGCGTTGACCACCGACGCCAAGACGAAGGGGATGAAATAGAGTACGCGCAGGACCATCTGCCCGCGCTTGATGCCCGCCAGCAAATAGGCGCCCAACAAGCCCATGAAAATCGGAATCGTCAGGAAAACGGCGGTCCAAACGATATTATTGCCCAGCGCCTTGAAGAATACCGGGTCGTCGAGCAGCGTTTCAAAATTCTCCAAGCCTATAAAAACCGGTGTTCCATAGCCCGACCATTCAGTAAAGGCGATGCCCAAGCCCGCAAGTGAGGGGATGACGATTACGATCAAATTGAGCGCTAAAATTGGCCACATGAAAGCCCATCGCCCAAGTACGCGCGTCAAGGGGATTTTCGGTTCCTTGCGCTTGGAAACAGGCATGTGAATTGCCTCTGCTGTAGTCATGGGGAGTTTTCTTTCAATCTTTGCCTTAAGAATGCCGTCCCGGCCGGACAGGCGCTAACAGCTGAAATGCGCAGCGCTCGCCGACAGCGAATACTCGATTGCATACAGGAGGCCAGGGGCGTGTTGCCCCTGACCATCTGCAAATAAAGCATCGCTAACGAGCGGGAATCGGCAGGGTCTTGCCTTCGTCCCGCGCCTGCTCCCAGAGCGCGTCATGCTCCTCGAGATACTCTTCGGTGGTGATTTCACCGGCCCAGACCCGTTCAATATCGGTCCACAGATGCACGTTGGCATCGGCAGGCCAGAAGGTCCAGGTCGTATAGCCGGCGCGGCCTGCGCCTGTGACCGACGCGAAGTCGGCGAAGAAACGGGCTACGCGTTCATCCGTGCCAGCCGGGAAGTCATCAACCGTGAAGTGGATGGGCACGACATATTCGCCGAAACCGGCTCCCGCCGCGATCGACAGTACTCGAGCCGCGTCGCTCAACCAGTAGTCGATGACCGTGCCAACCGCTTCCGGATTCACGGTATGGGCGTTTACGGAAATCGTGCTGCCGGTCGCCAGCTCATAGTTGTATTCGCCAGCTTGTTCGTGGAAGGGCGGCAGGGGAGCCCAGTCCCACTCCGTGCCTTGTTCTTCAAAGAATTGGCCGATACTGCCGAAATTCCAGGTACCGCTTTGCATCATGGCGGCTTCGCCCGATGCCAGTTCGTAGCGGATGTCATCGCCGGTATTGGCGTAGTAGTTGGAAAGCGCGCCACTGAACCAGCCGTCAATCAGTTGCGTCGCCAGCAGGTCGGTCGCCTCGACAAATTCTGTGTCCGTCCACGACTTCTGACCGGTCAATGCTAGATAGACATTCTCTACACCGGCGTAGTTATTGAGGTAAATGCCCATCAAGTGCTCGTTTGAGGGCTGCCACGAGGCGTTGCCATAGGTGAATGGCATGATATCGTTGGCGATTGCATCGGCTGCGATCGCGTCGATTTCGGCTTGGCTAGTCGGCGGATCCCAGCCCATCTCTTCGAACAGGGTCTTGTTGTAGAAGAGAACCAGGCTCTCGTAGGTGATTGGGATGCTATACAGTTCACCTTCCAAAACGCCGGAGTTATAGGCCCAAGGCAGCAGTTTGTCTTGCCAGCCATACTGATCCGCCAGGCTCGTCAGCGGCAGGATCTGGCCCGCATTGACGAACTCAGCGATGAAAGATGCTCCAGGCGTCTGAATAATGTCCGGCGCGGCGCCAGCTTGCAGCGCGGTGCGGTTGACATCATTCAAGGTTTCCTGTCCGATGATCTCCAACTGGATCGTATCATGTTCGGCATTAAAAGCGTCAGCAAGCAGCGGAATGAGGTATTCGTCTACTTCATCGCCGGACTCAGTCCACCAGACAACGGTCGTCACATCTTGCGCGCCGACGGATGCCAGAGCGAAGAGCAAAACTGCGATTATAAGGATTAGCTTGAACTGTTTCATATCTGTCCTCCTAATTTGCTGTTTGAAACCACCTTCGTCGCGAATCTGCCAATAGCTTGATGGCGCCTCCTTCACTGACCGTAAATCCGTTACAAAAAATATAGCGCACAGGAAACCGATTACGCAAGTATGTCTATTGATTCAGCGATATTACAGCATCGATTCTGCCCGGCAACAAGTCGATAATTGGCTTGACCTGCGGCGCGCATGGCGCATCTGATGGAATAATAGGCGGCAGTTGCATTCAGTCTTTCAAGCCGCTGGTAGTGATAGCCTGGATGAAATAGCGCTGGAAGGGTAGCAGAAGCGCGATTGGCGCCACAGCCGCCAGCATGGACCCGGCCAGAAGCTCGTTCCACAGCGTCTGATATTCGCCGATGGCATTGGCGATTTCGACTTGCACCACCCTCAGGTCGGGATGCGGCGCCACCAGCAGGGGCCAAAAGAATGAATCCCACTGCGAGAGAAACAAGAGCAGAGCCGCGGTTATTATCACCGGGCGCGAGAGAGGCAGAATTATGCGAAAGAATACACTGAGCCAGGTCGCGCCGTCGACGCGGGCCGCATCAATCAAGTCTTGCGGGATATCCTCAAAGAATTGACGGAAGAGGAATATCACCAGACTGTTGGCCAAGCCCGGCACAATCAGCGCGCCCCAGGTGTTGATCCAGCCGAGGTCTCGCACCAGGATGAAGCGCGGTATGGCGGTTATGTCGATTGGGACGAGAAAAGTGATCAGAATGATCGACACGAAGAGCAAGCGTTTGCCGCGAAAGCTGAAGCGAGCGAAGGCGAAACCGGCCATCGCGTTGACAACGCCGCCTATCGTTACAACGATCACGCCGAGATAAAATGTGTTGGACAGTGACAGGCCGAAGTTGCGCTCAAAGAGATTCGAGTAGGCTTGGACGGTGAATTCGTTGGGAAAAAGCGCGCGCCAGGAAAAGGGATAAGCGTACTTGAATACGAGCTCATTCGGCGAAAATGATGCGGCGATCGCCCACATCAGCGGAAGGATAAAGAGGGCGGCGACAATGATGTGCAGAACGTATATCAGCACGGTCTCGGGCGCCGAGCGCTTGCTGCCCAGATTCAAAGATACGATGAACTTTGCAACTGTCGACACCTTGGCTATTCTCTCCGGCGCAGCACAGCGGCTTGAAACAGAATGACGATGAGCACAAAGATCAGCATCACCCACAGCATGGCGGCGGACGTATTCAGATCGCTATACACAAAGCCGCGGCGGTAGGTCTCGAACATGATCAGATTGGTCGACAACTGCGGACCGCCTTGCGTCAGGATGAGAACAGGCGCGATCAAGAGGAAGTTGGCGACGGTATCGGCGACCAGGACAAATAGCATCACGCCGCGCAGCAATGGCAGCGTGATCAGCGTAAATATATTCCAGCGGCTGGCGCCATCTATTCTTGCCGCTTCAACCACTGATTCGGGTATGCCCTGCAGACCGGCCAGGAAAAAAAGCGCCCAGAGCGGAACCCCCTTCCAGGTTGCCAGGATGATAATCGACCAGAGAGCATGCGACGGCGCGGTGAGAAAGGGTTGTTTGGCGATGCCCAATTGCGACAGAATGCCGTTGATTAGCCCGGCGTTGCTATCGAGCATCAGTCCCCAGACAATGGTAGTAACGTTGATCGACACTGCCACCGGCAAGAGATAAATGCTGCGAAAGAAGGCGATGCCGCGCACACGCTGATTCGCCAGGAGCGCCAGCAGCAGTGCCAGCACAATCTGAATCGGATTGACCAGGACGCTGAATACCAGCGTAACGTTGGCCGATTTCCAAAAGATAGGGTCTTGCAGAATCCGCTCGAAATTCTCCAGCCCGACGAAGTCATTGCTGTTGCTGATGAATGACTTGCGGTGCAAGCTTTCGTTGAGCGTAGCCACGGTGGGGTATAAGTTGAAGATCACCAGCAGCAGAAGAGCCGGCAACAAAAACAGATAGGGAACGATCCTGCTGTGGATGCTCAAAATTGAAATACCCGCAGCCCCTCCCCAAACTGAGGGGAGGGGAGCAATTCAATAGGCGGGTTTACCGACTAGCGCCGGTACTTGTCCATTTCGCTTTCGATACGCGCGACCGCCAGATTCAGCGCTTCTTCGACATCCTGTCCATTGCGGATATCGCTGAAGGTGTTCTGCAAGATCTGCTCGTATTCGAGGTAGCCGGGCGATACCGGACGCGGCACTGCGCCGATGGTCGCCTCGTCGGCGGCGATGCGCAAGAATGAGGAGGGTGCTTCCTCAAATTGCTCATCGGTTTGGAACATGGCCAGCACGGATTTCTGCGCCGGGAAATCGCCGCTGCCGATGCGCCACCACATCTCGGCGCCTTCGCCAGTTGAAATCCAGTGGACCAAACGCGCAGCAGCATCCTGATTTTCAGTGTTCTTGTTGATGCCAATATGCCAACTGCCGGTCGGTGTGACGATTTCGCCTTCTTCAAAATAGGGATGGCGCGAAACGCCCCAGTTGAATTCTACGTTGTCACGGATGAAGCGATTGATATTCCAGGGACCGGCAACGTACATTGCCAGCTTGCCCGAGGCGAACAAGTCGCTTGCGCCAACGGTATCGTCTTGCGGCGCAGCCATGTGGACGTTGAATATATCGGAGTAGTAGGAAAAGGCGTCGATCCAGGCTTGCGAGTTGATGACGCCGTCAACGGTCAGTCCGTCTTCGCCGATCGCATCGCCGCCCAAGCCTTCGGCAAGTTGCTGCAGCTGATAGATGCGGTTGGTCTGTTCCCAGGTGAAGCCCCAACTATCGCTACTGCCGTCGCCATCGGTGTCCATCGTCAATTCCGGCGCGATCTCGGCGATGTATTCGTATGTCCAGCGCTCATTCTCGCCTGGCGTCTCGATGCCAGCCGCTTCGAAAATATCGGCGTTGTAAATCAGCAACTGCGTTGAGGTGCTGACGGGCGCCGCCAGCAATTCGCCGTTGTAACTGCCGGCATCGACCGCTGCCTCCAGCCAGTCGTCTTGCTCGCCCATGACGAAGTATTCATCCAGCGGGAGCAGCCAGCCGCGCAAACCGTAGCCGGCTACCAGAGGTACGTCCACCGAGATGACATCCGGTTCGGCGCTGTCGGCCTGCAAACGGACCTGAATCTGCTCGAACAAGGCGTTAAAGGGCACTTGTTCCAACTGCACATCAATATCAGGATTTTCCGCTTCGAAAGCGGCGGCGACTTCTTCTGCGCCGCCCCAACCGAGCATCAGCCAGGTGACGACCGTGGGGTCATCCTGCGCCAACGACGGCATCAGCGTAATCATGAGAAGCAATACAATGAGGAGTACTCTCTTGACAAACATGTGGTGAACCCTCCTACAAAACCAGCGAACGAGAATCACAAAACGCGCTTGTTAGAGGCCGTTGTACTCGCCCTTTGATTTCAAGGATTGAAACCATGAGGCTAGACTAGCCGTTGGCAAGCGATACGGCTAGAGACTAACGCAGCGTAATCGGTTGCGTCAAGTCTAAGCTCAAGCTGGCGCTCGGAATTGACATATAGCGAACCGCTGGACGAGCGTGGAGAACCTCTAGCGCCGCCAGAGCGCCCTCATCTGACACTCATCTTTTACTCATGGAGTCCAACCCGTGGGATGTCAGGCTGATTTGTAGACACGATGCAACGAAAGCGAGGCGGACGTGTACAATTTACCAGTACCCTTAACTTTCACATCAGCCGAAGATGCGGCGGAGTTTGCCGAAGCCCACTGGCAGGTTGTGAAGATCGTCTGGGCAAGGATTGCAGTCATCGCGCTTGTATTTATCGTGCTGGCGGCTGTATTCGCCGGTACGCTTCAGATGATGGCCTGGTGCAACGTAGAACTCTCGCCCATCGTTTGCAGTCTATACTTGGCCGGGATTTGATCGGTCGCGGCAGGCGCCGCCCTAAAAAGCCGCGATCTGCCCATCGGCGCGCGGCTCGCTGCCACCGTGCAACACGCCGTCCACATAGCGGATGATCTGCCCGCGCCCGAAATTGCCCCGTCCCAGCCCCGCTTCGGGCTGAATGCGATGCCCGCGTTGCGCGAGATCCGCCATCGTCTTGAAGGGTGTGCCTTCTTCGATCAACAGCGCGCCGCCTGGGTCGCCACCGCTGACTTGCCAGCGCGGGCGATTCAGCGCCTCCTGCGGATTGAGATCGTCGTCAATCATGGCGCTGAGGACTTGAAAATGGCCCTGCGGCTGCATGAAACCACCCATCACGCCGAAGCTCGCCCAGAGTTCGCCGTCTTTCAGTGCCATGCCTGGGATGATCGTGTGATACGGACGCTTGTCCGGCGCCAGCGCGTTGCGGTGGCCGGGTGTGAGCGAAAAGCCCGCCCCGCGATTTTGCAGCCAGACGCCCGTGCCCTCGGCCACAATGCCCACGCCGAAGCCCATGTACAGGCTATTGATGAAGGAACAGGCGTTGCCCGCCCCATCGACGACGCTGAGGTAAATCGTATCTGAGCCGCCAGGCAAATCGCCCGGCGTCGGCGGTGTGTCCATCGCGGAGTAAGGCGAAATGAGGCCGGCGCGTTCAGCAGCGTAATCTTTGCTGAGCAGCGCGTCAATCGGCACATCCGCCTCGTGCATGTCGGCGATGTATTCCTGCGCGTCTGCCCAAGCCAGGCGCATCGACTCGACCATCAGGTGCAGGCGCTGCGGCGAATCCCAAGGCAGCGCCGCGAGGTCGAATTGCTCGGCGATATTGAGAGCGATAAGCGCGGTCAGGCCTTGGCCGTTGGGCGGGCACTCGTAGACTGTCACGCCGTGATAATCGGTATGAATCGGCTCGTCCCAGGTCGAATGGTGATTCTTCAGGTCATCAAGGCTCATGACCCCGCCTTGCTCACGTAATGATTTGACTACCGCCTCCGCGACCGAACCGCTGTAAAAGGCATCGGGCCCGCCCTCGGCGATGGCGCGCAAGGTAGCCGCCAGGTCGGGCAAGCGCACCACTTGGCCTGCTTTTGGCGTCGTGCCATTCGGCAGATACTCTTCGGCATTGACGGCGCTGCGCAAGAAGGCATCGTTTCGCTCCCAGCGGTAGCCGACGACCGGAGCGGTGGGGTAGCCCTCGCCGGCGTAGTGGATGGCGTCGGTCAGGACATCGGCCAGCGTCATCGTGCCGTGCCTCTCCAGCAGGTCATGCCAGCCGCGTACGGCGCCAGGCACGGTCACGCTGTGGGCGTGAAAGGGGTTCATCTTCTGCCAGCCCATCTCTCGAACTGTGTCCAGCGTCAAAGCGTGCGGCGCGCGCCCGCTGCCATTCAGGGCGCTGACTTGCTTCGTTTTAGCATCGTAATAAAGCGCGAAGCAATCTCCACCGACTCCGCAAGAGCCGGGGTCCATGACGTTCATCATGGCTGAAGTGGCGATGGCTGCGTCGGCTGCGTTGCCGCCTTGCCGCAGAATGTTGAGGCCGGCTTGCGCGGCGAGCGGGTTGCTGGCGCCGACCATGCCGCGGCGGGCGCTTATCATCGAGCGGCGTGACTTGAAGTCGAAAGACATGGTTTTCATGCGTTCACACCCATCTTCATCCGTCCCCCAAGTGAGACCACACCCGCTTAAGCAGCAAAAACACGACCAGTAAACTTACGATGATCGGCAGAACCAAAACGAGCATTAGCCCGAGTGAATCATTCACAACAGTGGGCAGGGCATCGCCAATCGCCTGATTTAGCCGGTCGGGCAGTTCAATAAAACCAAGCAAGAATAGAATGACAATAATAGCAAAGCTGATTAAAGGAATGCCGATAGACAGCAATTCAGCGTATCCCAATCTGTCCAACCATGATTCTGTTTCTAGCTTATGGATTGCTTTTAGCAACGCTGTTTCTGTTGCCAGCAAATCTGCGCGGCATTGTTCCTGGCAGCATTGATTATTGCGGCACTGCTGTATCGCTGGTTCAAAACAATGGTATTTTGCCTTGATGCCGTTTCTGTCGTTGCTATATGCCAGCGCTTTTAGCTCCGCAAGATGCAATTCTATAAATAGTTCTTTCTCCGTTAAGTGTGCGTCATACAGTCCTGCGCGCGCGTTGGCGGCCGATCGTGTCAAATCCAACATGCGCTGGTACTGCTTGCGTTGCGCGTCAGTATTCGGGCCCGCGTAAGTGGTAAAGGTCTTGATTAGATCTTGCATCATAGGCTCTCCACTTGCATGATTTCACTGACGTAATCGAGTGAGCGACTCGGCAATCCATGCCGTGCCGTCGCCATAGCGAATCTGAAGCCAGTTATACGGGTTGCCCGCCTGAAAACCGATCACTTCAAAAATATCGCCCGACCCTGTTACGCCGACCTTGGCGTGATCTGTCCCAGGACCTGACCGCAAATTGACTGCGCCATCGACCGAGACGTAATAGGGTGTGGCAGTCGGCGATGGTGTAGAGGTGGGCGTGGCGTGTGCTGCTTCCGCTGTCCACGTCGCCACTAGCGCGTCCGCCTTTTCGGGGGCTATCAACTGCAGTTCCCGCCATGCGACGTTTGCAGTCGCAGCCGCCGCGCTAGCAATCGCATACGCTGCGTCAGCGGTCGCATACGCTGCGTCAGCGGTCGCATACGCTGCGTCAGCGGTCGCACCCGGCGCGTCAGAGGCCTTAATTGCCTTTCCAAAGGATGTTGCTGCCGCTTTCCAGGTTCTCAACGCTGCGTCACTGCGGCGTCGAGCGTATTGCGTAGCCGCCGCCTCCGCAGTTGCCGCTGGCGCGTCTGCGGCGTTAACTGCCGCTCCAAAATCCGCAAGCGCAACTTCCCAAGCTGCCAATGCCGCTTCATATGTTGCATCTGCTGCTTCATAGGTCGGACCGGCTGCTTCGAAAGTTGCCACGACTTCTGCTTTTCTGGTCGGCTCCGAGACCGCTTCTCTGGTCGACCGCCCCGTATCCCAGGTAGCCAAGGCCGCTGCCGCTGCCGCGGTTCGGGCTGGTTGTAACGCTACTCTGGTCGATTCGCTCGCGGAATACTCTGCGTCCCAAGTAGCCAACGCTTCTGCCGCTTTCTCCGGCACCCCCAATCCCAAATTCTCCCCTGCCGTCCCCCAGGAGGTAAATGCCGCTTCAAAAGTAGCCTCCGCAACATCCAGGGTGGCTCGTGGCACTTCGATAGTCGCCCACGCCGCGTCCCACTCTGCACCGGCCGCCTTGAAAGTTGCAAATGCCCCATCCGCCCCGCCAGCTATGTTCGTTACTGCTGCTACCAAGGTCGCGTCCACCGCCGCTTTTACACTAATGGCCCAAGCTCCGGCGCGTCTTGCCATTTCTATGTTCGTCTCTGCCGCAACAAAAGTCGCATGCACCGCATCATAGGTAGCTATCGCCGCATCTGCTGTTGTTGTCGCCGCCGCCGCTGCCTTTGTCGCCGCTTCCCGGGTCGCATGCACCGTGGTAACGATCATATTCTCGGCGACGCGCCGCACTGTATTTACGGGATAGCAAAGCCGAGCGCAGTGCCGCGATAGCCCGCTGTGTTGACCCCGATGACTTCGCCAGCCTGATTCAGCAAGGGACCGCCGCTGTTGCCGGGGGCCAGCATGGCATCCGTCTGAATCGCGCTTTCCATAGTCGTCCCGTCGTTGTTCTCCAAGCTGCGGTTAAGCCCGCTGATGATGCCAGTGGTCAAGGTCGCTTCGAGTCCGTAGGGATTGCCAATCGCCACAACGCGCTGCCCCACGACTAGGTCATCCGAATCGCCGAATGTTACAGGTTTGAGGCGATGAGGCGCTGCATCAACTTTGATGACGGCGAGGTCGACGCTCGTATCAATACCTATCAATTGAGCTGAGTCTTCCGATCCATCGTGAAATACAACGGTCAGGGCGACGGCGTCTTCGACCACATGGGCATTGGTCGCGATATGCCCGTTTTCGTCGATAACAAAGCCGGCTCCGCCAGCTGTGTCAAACCGGCTGATTTCGACCTCTATCGACACAACTGACGGACTGACATCGCGATAGATATCAGCTTCGTTCTGCGCCCAAAATGGCGCAGTGAGTGGCAATGCCAAGAGTATGAACAAACAGAGCCTGCGAAACATTTCGAGTCCCTTTTCATTGACGCCGACGCGAGGATTGTAACGAGACCGCCGCGCCCGTGCCAAGGCCGCGTTTACAGCCTGATTATTCATCATTTGTCTCGCAGTTATCCATCTGCATTTTCCACATGTCTGCAATCATAGCAACTTATTTGACAATCCCAGTCGACTTGTTAGACTCTCTCAAATGTGAATATTGGCTGAATTGCGCTGCAACATTATCATTGAGTTTCCAGAAGGACCGTATGCGAACCGCGCGGTTTTGATATCGGTGGTTCGATACTTGACGTATTGACTCAACCAAAGGAGGAGTGGCAGGAAATGCAAACACTTTATGAAACGAAGAATGCCGGCCTGGAAGACGCTTTGCTGGAATCGCTTTCAGCGGATGAGCCGTGGTCGATGATTGAACGCTTCACGAGCCTGGTCCGCGAATCCGCGTCCGAGGATGAACGCACCGCCTTCAACTATCTTGCCGGCCGTTTGAGCGCCTTGGGCATTCCACATACCTTGCACATGCCGGAGCTTTTCTTGAGCGTGCCGGTGCGGGCTTCGCTGGCGGTAGCGAGTAAATCATACCGCGCCAAGACACCGGCCTTCTCCATCAGCACGCCGGCGGAAGGCGTCACTGGTGAAACGGTGCGCATCGAGGGTTTTGCCGCGGGACGCAGTGCCGACTTCTTTGACTTCACGCCGATAACAAAAACGGATGTTCGCGGCAAAATTGTGGTGGTGGATGGCTTTGGCGGGCCGCCGCCGGTTTGGTATTTCGAGAATCAAGGCGCGATTGGCGCCATCTTCATCAACCCCGGTGTTGATATCCACTGGGGCATTTGCACCACGATTTGGGGCGCGCCTGACTTGGACAACTATCAGAGGCAGCCCACCATACCGGTGGTCTCGATCAATCGACCCGATGGCAACGAATTGATGGCGAAGATGGCAAAGGGCAGAGTTGACGCCACCTTGCATTCGCTCTTGAAAGAGGGCTGGTTCGAATGCCCCTGCCTGGTGGCCGAGATTGAGGGAAATATAGAGCCCGAGCGTTTTGTACTGGCGCACGGCCATGTCGATTCCTGGGACGTGGGCATCGGCGATAACGCGGTCGGTGATGCCACTTTGCTGGAGTTGGCGCGCATTTTCCACAATGGTCGCGATCAGCTGGCGCGCAGCTTGCGTGTGGCTTGGTGGTCGGGGCATTCCACCGGACGTTACGGCGCGTCGACCTGGTACGCTGATAATTTCGGTCTGGATCTGGCGAGGAATTGTATCGCGCAGATGAATATCGATTCGCCCGGCTGCCGCGAGGCGACCGAATATCGCGGCGTGACCGTGATGACCGAAGCGCACGATTTCGCGGCGCAAACCGTCAGTGATTCTACCGGCGCGGGCTTCAGCGGCGAACGTCCCCATCAAGCGGGCGATTATTCCTTCAACAATATCGGCATTTCGAGCTTGTTCATGCTGCTCTCGTCCATGCCACAGGCGCGGCTGGACGAACTCGGCTACTACAGCGTCGGTGGTTGCGGCGCTAACATCGCCTGGCACACCGAAAACGATACGCTGGAAATCGCCGATAAAGACAACTTGATGCGCGACCTGCGCGTCTATGCCACCTCGCTGCAGCGTCTGCTGAATAACCCGTTGCATCCTTACGACTTCCGCAAACTGACGGCAGAGTTCAAAGGGACGCTCGACTCTTATGCGGCGGCGGCTGGCGATGAGCTGAGCTTCGCGCCGGCTTACGATGCGCTGGCTGACCTGAATGCGGCGCTGGCGGACTTCTACGGCGCGGCCGCTGGCTTGGCTGACGGCGCTGTTGGCGATGCCGGGGTCAGTGCTTACAACGATGCGCTCTTGGGGCTGGCGCGCGAATTGGTGCTGATTAACTATACGCGTCAAGGCCGCTTCCGCAATGAACCGGCTATGCGTGTGCCGCAACTGCCGGACTTGGCGCCCGCTCTTGAATTAGCCGGGGCCGATCATCACATGCGGCGCGTCACGCGGACGCATCTTGTGCGCGGCGTCAATCGCGTGGCCTGGGCTTTCGAGACATCGGCGAATATCGTCCGCGCGGCGCTGGACAAGATCAACGACTGACAGTTGTTTGTAGGGGCGACCTATCAGGTCGCCCGCTTTAAGGGAAAACGACATGAAACTTATCTACTTGGTATCTGGTCCAATGGGACGTACGCAGCAAGGCCAAGCGGAGATGGGACGGCGGCGCGAGTATTTGCAGCGCTACGCCGCGCCGGACACCGAAGTGGACATCACCGATATCCCGGCGGGACCGGGCTCGATCGAGAGCATGTACGAAGAATACCTTTCCATTCCGGAGACGGTCAAGCGAGCGCACGAATTGCAAGCCGACGGTTGGGATGGCATCTTGCTCGGCTGTTATGGCGACCCGGGACTGGGTGCGCTGCGGGAGATCGTCGATATCCCGGTCGTGGGCGCCGGTCAAGCGACGGCGCTGATGGCATCGGCAGTCGGGCGGCGCTACTCCGTCATCACGGTGACCGACAGCGTCATCGGTCCGCTGGAAGAAACGATGCGCAATAGCGGCGGCGGGGACAAGCTGGCGAGTGTGCGCGCCGTGAACATCCCCGTGCTCGAATTGCACCGCGACCGCGAGCAAGCCATCGAGGCCACCATAGAGGAGGGACGCAGGGCGATTGAGGAAGACCGCGCCGATACGCTGATCGTCGGCTGCATGAGCATGGGCTTCCTCGAGATTCCCGAAGCCTGCCAAGCCGAGCTAGGCGTGCCCTTCTTGAATCCGGCGCGAGTGCAGTTGAAATTCCTGGAAGCCATGCTCGGTTCCGGCATAAGCCATTCGAAGCTCGCTTATATGACGCCGCCGAAAATGGCTTCGGGTTTGGCAAGTTCGCCGGCTGATTTGTATCACAGGAAGAATTAGGGCGAAAGCTGGTAGAACCATACGGGCCGTTCATGTCGCTTGAGAGCATAACCCGCATCCTTAATTCTGATACCGATTGGCTTGATTTGCGTCCTGGCGGCTCAGCAATTACTGCCACGGCTGGCGCCCGCCGCGAAACGCTTGGCGCTTGGCCTGCTTCTCGCCCAAATGTTCGTCATTTTCCTGGCGCTAACTATACAGCCTCAATCGTCATTTGCAGTCTATCTCTGGGAATTGCGTCAAGAGTGGAATATCCCATCTACGGTTGCGTTCACTCAGCTAGCAGTCGTCAGTGCCGTTGCGATTTTGGCAGGCTGGCCTCGAAAAAAACAGCTTCGTCCGCAACGAATTTACCTGATTGGAGTAGGGCTGGTATTTCTATTTCTGGCTTGGGACGAGTATGTCAAAATACACGAAAAGATTGCGAACTGGGACAGGTACTACGCGCTTCTAGGAGGAATGGTGGCGCTGGCTACCATTGTTGTTGCCGTTCGGTCCGCGCGTTCTTTAAGACGCTGGTTTTGGTCCTTTTTGCTCGGCTTGGCTTTGAGCGCGACGGGCGCTATTGTATTCGAGCGGATGACCCACGTCTGCGAGATTATGGAATACATACCCGGCGCTGTCTGTGAAAACTTTTTTGTTTGGGAGGAAACGTTTGAGTTTTTCGGCATCTGGATTGTGTTGGTTGCAATGCTGGGTTTATGCTGCGAACTCCGTCAACCTCTGTCGAAGGTTTTTCGAATCACCCTATACTGCCTGCCGCTATTTTGGCTTGCTGTGCTAACTGGCTATATCTTTCTCCCGCGTCTTGAATGGAGCGTAAGCGCAATGCCGACGTCTGTTGAGTTTCAATCAGACATACGCTTGATTGGTTTTCGGCTGGAAGAACAGCTACAGTGGGGCGACAATTCCCTGTCGGCGCAGTTGTTTACTACTGCAAAGCAAGAGGATTATTTTTGGCTGGGTTATTCTCTCCACCTGATTGATCAGCAGCATGAAGCAAGCGTCTCTCATGTCAATGAGCCAGCAGACCGCAGGCACAGCTATTGGGGTTTAGGTCCTCGCTTCGAGGCGGTTTATCGCCACGATTACGCCATCCCAATCTCTCCGCAAATTCTTGCCAACCGCGCTATGTGGATTGTGCTCACGCTTTGGCGTAACCAAACGAATAATTACCCGGCCCAGGCTATTCGCGCCAGCGAGCTTCGCCAGCTATCCAATACGCAGGTTGTCTTGGGTGAAATCGTTTTGGAAGCGCAGCCAGCAGCAGCGCCACTGGTAGTCCCGCTTGCTCAGTTCGATGTTGGTTTGACTTTGCAGGGTGTTGATCTGCCTTTGCAGGCGCAGGCGGGCAATGACTTTAGTGTGACGATGGCTTGGCGCGCGGAAGCCGCCGGAACGGATGACTGGATACAGTTTCTGCATCTTGGGCATGAAGCCAGTGGAGAATGGTTTGTTTATGATCGGCAGCCGCTGGGCGACCGCCTGCCGACTCGCTTGTGGTACACTGGCTTATCCGATAGCGAAACATGGCGGGTACCCCTGCCGTCCGGCTTGGCGGCCGGGCGCTACGCTGTATTCACAGGGCTGTACAGAGACAGTGACAAGGAACGACTGATAGCGCGGGATGCGAGTGGCGAACCATTCCTGGATGCCCGCGTTCCGCTGGGAAGCGTGGTGGTCCAAATGACATGACGCAAATAAACATACTCGCAGAATCACTATTGTTCGCACAGCCATGCGTCGCGGAACAATACCATCAAATAGCGCGCTAAGAGGGAGGAACACATGGAATATGTACTAACCGGCGCCACACTGATAGACGGAAACGGTGGCGCGCCGCTGGCGAATGCGGCTGTCCACGTCAAGGGCGATCGGATCGCCTGGGTCGGCAGCGCCGCCGACTTGCCTGCCGATGCGCAGGACGCGAAACAATACGATGTCTCGGACAAGTGGCTGATGCCGGGCATAATCGACGCGCATATTCACATCTGCTACAACGGCAGCGAAAGTGTCTTCGCGCTGCTGGAAAAACATCGCGATGACCTGGTGCTGGAGGCGGTTGATATCTGCAAGCGTACACTTTCTCACGGCGTGACGACCATACGTGATGTCGGTGGCGAAAAGTATATCGAGATGTCGCTGCGCAACGCTATCAACCGTGGCTTCATCGAAGGACCGCGCATGAAGCTCTCCGGCCGAGTCATTTCGATGACCGGCGGCCACGCCCACTTCATCGCCCGCGAAGCCGACGGTCCCGATGAGATGCGCAAGGCGGCGCGCGAGCAGATCAAAGCCGGAGCGGATCTGGTCAAGCTGATGGCGACCGGTGGCAGCGCGACCCCGGGCCAAGACATCCACGCCAGCCAGCTTACAGTGGACGAGATCAAGGCAGTCACCGAGGTAGCCCACATGATGGGGCGCACGGTGGCGGCGCATTGCCACGGCACCGGCGGTATCCGCAATTGCATGCTCGGCGGCGTCGATTCGATCGAGCATGGCACCTACCTCGATGAGGAAACCGCCGACATGATGGTGGCGAACGGCGCATCGTTGGTGCTGACCCTCGGCGCGGGCAATCCTGATTTGGAGAGTTATCCGCTGTCGCCGGTGCAGAAAGCCGATGCCGAGCGGCGCAAACCAATGATCGAGCAGGGTGTCGCACAGATCCGCAAGACCATCGCGTTGGCGCGCTCGAAGGGTATCTTTCTCGGGATCGGCACGGACGCCGGCGGCAATCCGCTGGCGCCTCATCAATTCAGCATGGCGCGCGAGCTTGAATTGCTGGTGGAGAACGATCTGACGGCGATGGAAGCAATCGGCATCGCCACACGCAACAACGCCCAGATTCTGGGCTGGGAAGATGAGATTGGCACGGTGGAAGCGGGTAAATACGCCGATCTGCTCGTGACCAATGCCGATCCGCTGGTGGACATCCGCAACGTGCGCGATATCGCCGCCGTGGTAAAGGGCGGCAAAAAGGTGTAGGGGCGATCCTTGGATCGCCCGCTTACAATACACAGATGCCAACGATAGCAATGGTCGGTGACATCTTCTTGCAAGAGGCGCTGCCTCAAAGCGCCGAACTTGCTGAAGTCAGCGCGCTGCTGCGCTCGGCCGATGTCGCCTTTGGCAACCTGGAGACGCCGGTTTCGACCCGCGGAACAGCGACCGAAAAGTGGATCAATATGCGCATGTCGCCTGATTTGCTTTCCGATGTTGTAGACATGGGCTTTAATGTGCTGACCCTGGCCAATAACCACATGATGGATTTCGGCGAAGTTGCTTTCTACGATACGCTGCGCTTCGTAACCGACCGCGATCTGTCGTACGTCGGCGCGGGCGCGGATATTGACGCCGCTTGGCGGTCTGAAATCGTCAGCATCGGCGAAACCAAGGTGGCGTTTCTGGGCGCCTCATCAACGCTGGGTCCTGGCGCGGCGGCGGCTGAGGGCAGCCCGGGCGTGGCGCCGATTCATGTATCCGAGTCCTACGCCATTGAACCATCCGCCAGCCTCGAACAGCCCGGCAGCGCGCCCTACGTTTTCACCCGCGCCTGGCGCGAAGACCTTGAGCGAGCCGCAGCTGCAATAGAATCAGCTCGCAGCGAGGCGCATCTTGTGGTATTGGCGCTGCATTGGGGCGTGCCGCCCTTCTGGCGTTCACGCTTTCAAGACGGCTTGGCGGATTATCAGATAGAAGTCGGCCATGCCCTGATAGACGCTGGCGCTGATGTCATCGTCGGGCATCATCCGCATTCGCTGCAAGAAGTCGAGATCTATCGCGGCAAGCCGATATTTTACAGTTTGGGCAATTTCGTCTTTCATCATAATCGCGGACCAGTCAGTGATACGCCGGTCAGCCGCAACGCGCCTTATGCCATGACGGTCAAGCGGCGCAACCGAACCTGGTCGGAAACGGTCATCGTGATGGCCGATCTCGCCGTCGGCGGAGAAGTGTCTTATACTCTGCAGCCGGTTCTGCTTGATGAAGACGGTAATCCGCAACTGCTGCGTGGCGAGGAGGCGCAAGCAATCATTGAGCGGCTCGATGCCATGTCGCCAAATGCGAGCCTTTGTTTCCGCGCTGGCGCGGGGAATCTAGAATTGCCATGATATAAGGGCCATGCTTGTGAGAAAATGCCAATTCATGTTGTGGAGGAGGTGGGATAGAATCAATAAAGTTGCATAAACAGCAGTTCTTTAGTCAATCGTATATTTAGAATGGTAAGGGGAAGATCCAACCATGAGCAGAAAACTGAAACGAGTAACATCCATTCTTTTCTTGCTGATGCTGTCGCTGGTGCTTGGTTTGCCCGCGGCTTCGCAAACGGCGGGGGAAGTTGTTCCGACGATCGTCGTACGCTCGGTCACGCAGGCCGAACGCCCGATCGAGTATGAAACCACACGCCTGGTCGTCGAAAAAATGCGCGAGCTGGGCTTGGACGTCGAGCACCGCGCTATTCCTTGGGCGCAACTGATTGATGAAATCTGGTACACGCGCACCGGCGATGAAGCCTGGGAGATGACGTATTGGCGCATGGTCGGCCGCCCCGAGCGCTCGGATCCGGACGAATTCACTTACAACCTCTTCCACTCCAGCGTACGCGACGGCGGTTACAACTTCGTCGGCTACAACAACACCGAATATGATGCCTTGGCGGAAGCGCAGCGCGTGGAAGTAGCCGACAAGGAAGCGCGTCTGGACCTCATATGCGAAGCGCAGCGGGTCATCCGCAACGATATGGTGAACGCTTACTTCGTGCACCCCTTGACCCCACAGGTCGTCAACACGGATGTCTTCGCGGCGGATAGTGTCGTGACGCAGGCCGGCATCGGCGTACATAACTTCTGGACCTGGATTGGCATCGACCCGCTAGGCGACGACAAGACCCTGGTTACGTCGACCACGTCCTTCCTGAATTCCTTCAATCCGCTGGAGATCGCCGGCGACGCGCCGAGCCGCGTTACCGAGATGACCTGGGATCGCTTGATGCGCATCAATCCGATCGGCGTAGCGGAGCCTTGGGCCGCCGAAAGCATCGTTTGGGAAGACACGCTGAACGTCGTCGTCACACTGCGCGAGGGCATGACCTGGCATGATGGCGAGCCGGTGACCAGCGCCGACGCCGCCTACAGCTTCGAAGCAGCTCTGGCTGGCACCATGCAGGCCGATGAAGATGGCAACGAGTCCTTCCGCGCCGAGGCGCCGGATTACTACCCCTTCGCCCGCAATGTCGCCAATATCGAGATCATTGACGACCTGTCTCTGCGCTTCACGCTGCACTCGCCATCAGCCGCCTTCGAGACCAGCTCGCTGGCCAAACTGAACCTGATCCCCAAGCATATATGGGAACCGATCATCAATGACCTGCTGACGAAAGACGATGCCGATGTCGATTCGATCCAGGAAGAAATTCCCATCGGATCCGGCCCCTTCAAATACATAGCCTTCGATGTCAACGAATTCGTCCTGCTGGAGGCTTTTGACGACCACTGGGCGCGTCCGAAGATCGATACCTGGCTGATGAATGTCTTGCCCAATCAGGAAGCGACGCTGGGCCAGACTCAAGCCGGCGAAATGAACTTCCTCTGGGAGTGGCCCGGTGACCCGGGTGTGCTGCAAGATATCGTTGCCAACAACGAACACCTCGATCTGTTCTCGGCGATCAGCATTGGCTTCCAGTACTTCGCCTTCAACGTGCGTTACGCGCCATTCGACGATGTGACCTTCCGTCAGGCGGTTGCGCACTCTATCCCGCAGCAGTTCATCATTGACAACATCTACAACGGCTTCGCGGCGCCGGCGGACAGCTTCGTCTCGGCGGCCCTGGAATACTGGCGTCAATGTGAAGACCTGCCGAGCTACGATTTCAGTATCGATGGCGCGCGCGCGTTGCTGGAAAGCGCGGGCTACAGCTGGGATGACGACGGACGCTTGCAATACCCGTCGGAGTAAAAGTTGAACAGGGTTGACAATTTAGGGGCGAGCCCGTGGCTCGCCCACGTCATCCCTTGACCGTGTTCGGGCGACTCAAGAGTCGCCCCTGCGCGTTACGAATCGAGAAATGAAATGAAACGCGGCGTCTTTTATTACATCTTTGGGCGTTTTATGCAAAGCGTGATGGTGCTATGGATCATCGTCACCTTGCTTTTCTTGCTATTTCGCCTGGCGCCCAGCAACCCCTTGGCCAGCTATATTGACACTACCTTCACCAAAGAGCAGGAAGCGACGCTGCTGGCGCGCTTTGGCCTCGATAAGCCGCTGCACGAACAATACATCATCTACCTGGTCAACCTGGTCAAACTCGACTTGGGCGAAACTTTCAGCTACGCCGGCAAGAGCGTGCTGGATATCCTGCGCGCCGATCTGCCGAACACGATGTATTTAACGCTGAGTTCGCTCTTGGTGGCCTATGTCGTCGGTGTGCTGGGTGGTATCGCCATGGCGGCCGTACGCGGCAGCCTGATCGAGCGCGTGGCGACGACCTTCACGCTGATGACGCGGGCGGCGCCGTCATTCTGGGTGGGCATGTTATTGCTGACATTTTTCGCCTTCCAGTGGAAATTGTTGCCGTCTGCCGGCATCGGTCCCGCGCTTGTGCGCTACCGCTGGGAGACGGAGTGGGACAAGCTGATGTCACCGGTGTTCTGGCGGCATATGATCCTGCCTACCTTCACGCTGGCGGTGTATTTGCACGGGCTGCCGCTGCTGCTGATGCGCTCGAATATGCTCGAAGTGCTGGACCAGGATTATGTGACGATGAGCCGGCTGGCCGGCTACAGCGAGTGGCGCGTGATGATCCAGACGGCGGCGCGCAATGCCATGCTGCCTGTCTTGACGGCGCTTACGCTGGGCATTGGTTACAGCATCGGCGGCAATGTAGTGATCGAGAATGTGTTTTCCTGGCCCGGCTTGGGTCGGACGCTGGTGCGGGCGGTCCAGCAGGCGGATTATCCGCTTGCGCAGGGGGCTTTTTTCCTTATCGCCCTCATTATCGTATTTATGAATTTCATAGCTGATATTTTATACAGTCTGCTGGACCCGCGTGTCGGGGCTTCGGCGCAGGCGCAGATCTCTTGATGTGGAGGTAGGGCCATGCAACAGGAAGCATTGCTGCGTGACGGGCCGCCCGGCAAGACGACGGCGCAATTCAGCCAGGGCTCGACCCTCCGCCAGCTCTGGGAGACAAACCTCGAGGTATTTCAGCGCGATAAGTTTGCGCTGTTTGGCTTGATCATCTTCGCCATTTTCGCCCTTGTGGCGATTCTGGCGCCTGTGATCGCCCCGAATGATCCGCTGACGCCGCTCAAGAACAGCGACGGCGATTGGATCAAGGATGCGATGCCCTATTGGCTCGCCGAAGCGGGAGAGGACGAGGCCGAGGGCTACAGCAACGAGTTCCTGCTGGGCACAACAAACATCGGGCGCGATATCTATTCGCAGTTGGTTCACGGGGCGCGTTCCGCCTTGCTGGTCGGTTTCTCGGCGGCGGCGGCGGTAGCGGTCATTGGCACGGTTGTGGGCTTGCTGGCCGGGTACTATGGCGGCTGGGTCGATACGATATTGATGCGGGCGGCGGATGTCGCCTTTGGCATCCCGTTCATCCCCTTCATTATCGTGATTGCGGCCTTCTTCGATCCCAGTATCTGGAATGTGGTCGTGGCCATGGCGGCGCTGCTCTGGCGGGACACCGGTCGCGTAATCCGCTCGCAAGTCCTTGTCATCAAGGAACAGGCATTCGTGAGCGCCGCGCGCGTCTCCGGCGCCAGTAACTTAAGAATCATCTTTGTTTATATCGCGCCCAGCATTCTGCCGCTCTCATTTCTCTATGGCTCATTCGCCATCGCCTGGGCGATCTTGACGGAGGCGAGCGTCAGCTTCCTCGGCTTCAGCGACCCGGAGACGATAAGCTGGGGCTTCATGCTGCAAGACGCCTTCCTGTCGCTGGCCCTAACGCGCGGCGCCTTTTATTGGATCATCCCGCCCGGCTTGTGCATCATGCTCACGGTCATGGCCGGCTTCTTCATCGGCCGTGGCTACGAAGAAGTCTTGTTCCCCCGTCTGCGGCGGATGTAAATGGATGACAGTCGTATTCTCTGGTTATTGCCCCCACCCCAAAACCCCTCCCTATAAAGCTCAATTTCGATTATACTAACAGAATAGACAAGCGAGAGGCCAACCATGCAGAAGCAACAAGCGCAAACGCATGACAAACAGAAACGCAATAGCATGACCAAATATCAGAAGGTGAAAATCCGGATCCTAGTCTTCATCGCAGTCGGGCTCGTGACACAGGCCGTCCTAAGCATAGGATCATTCCTGCATGTCGCAGCCCCTTTTGCTGATGTACCATACTGCATCCCCCTAGAAGCAGAGTAGAGGAGAAGCCGCCTTACCATCAGACGACTTCAATGCTTTAGAAGGATGTTGCTGTCAATCTGATGCAACTCAACCCGCGATGCACTTATTGCAGCGTTCTGAGCGATACACTCTTACCCCCAAGCACCACAATTCGTAGATTACAATTCGTCCAGCAAAACGTGAATCCCAATAATTGCAAGACCCGCAGTTTTTGCCGTAAAAGTGGGGCGTACAGAACTTCCCGACTTTGCCTCCGTCCCCCTCCGACAGCCCGCCACTGGCAGACACATCGAAGTCGTAGAGTACGGACGTCATCATCGGATATAAAACATCCGGACTGAACCCGACCTCTTCGAAGTCAATCTCGTACCAGCATTCAAAGTCGTGCATTAGAGACATTTCATCTGCACGGCCGACTGATAGAGTCATTCCATCTCCATCCTGCGCGAAAGCAGAACCAGCCAATAGCCCGCCGACCAGCAGTACCGCCATCATTAAAACTATCCTCGTCATCATAATCGCCTTCGCTCTTCTTCAACTGGCTTCCAGCTTATTGACGACACGCGAATTATGCAAGTGGTTTGGTTACAGCCTCCCCTCTTGCTGATACACTAGTATACTCTCTCGACTAGGTGTCCAGTTTTTCGGGACCACTACAGGGGTGTCGCTAATGTCCATACTTTCCATCCGCGATCTCAAAGTCGATTACGCTACGCAAGAAGGCACTGTGCAAGCGGTTGACGGCGTCTCGCTCGATATAGACGAGGGGCAGCATCTGGGCTTAATCGGCGAATCAGGCTGCGGCAAGACCACCCTGCTCAAAGCCATCGTGCAAGTCTTGCCGCGCAATGGCCGCGTATCTGGCGGCAAAATCATGTTCAAGGGCATGGATCTATTGCAATTGCCGGCGGAGGAAATGAGGCAACTGCGCTGGCGCGAAATCGCCACCATTCCGCAAGCCTCGATGGATTCGCTCAATCCGGTGCAGCGCGTCGGCAGCCAACTGATGAAGCTGCTAAGGGTTCGCGGCGGCTACGATAAACGGGCGGCGCGGCGCCGCGCGTCTGACCTGTTTGACCTTGTCGGTCTCGATACCGAACGCCTGATGCACTACCCGCATGAATTCTCCGGCGGCATGAAACAGCGCGCTGTCATCGCCATGGCCCTGGCGCTTGAGCCCAGCTTGCTGATCGCCGATGAACCGGTGACTGCTCTTGATGTCATCGTGCAGCATCAGATCCTCGAGGTATTGCGCAAACTCGAACAAGAACTCAATCTGACCGTCATGTTGATCACCCACGACATCTCAGTCGTAGCGCAAGTTTGTGATTCGGTGGCGGTGATGTACGCGGGGCGTATTGTCGAGCAGGCCGCTGCGGAGCCCTTCTTCCATGCGCCCGCCCATCCTTACAGTCTTGGTTTGCAGCAAGCCTTTCCAAACTTGGCGCGCCCGCGTGATGTGCTCGTCTCGATTGAAGGCTACCCGCCCGACTTGCGTGAGCCACCGACCGGTTGCCGCTTCGCCGAACGCTGCCCCTTCGTGCAAGACCGCTGTCATGAAATCAATCCGCGTCTTGAGCTCGTGGGCGAGAATCGCCTGGCGGCCTGCCTGCGCTCAAGCGAAATGGAGACGCTACGCATACAAGCCGAAGATCCTGCTCTCTGGCAGCAGGTGGAGGTGATGCAGGAGTTAACCCCCACCCTGATTCCCTACCCCAAAATGCGAAGGGGACATATGTCATCATCCGCAGACGAGCAGGGAGTTCATGCTGTCCATCCCTCTGAACGGGTGAAGGGGCCGCGGGATGGGGATGATGACATTCTGCTTGAGATGCGCGATGTATCCAAGCGCTTCAAAATCGGCGGAGGCTTGGCCGGCCTGCTTCGTGGTGATAAGGAGCAGACCGTCTACGCCGTTAACAACATCTCTTTCTCCATCAAGCGCGGCGAGAGCCTCGGGCTGGCGGGCGAAAGTGGCTGTGGCAAATCAACGACCGGCAAACTGCTGGTCAAACTGCTCGATGCCAGCGATGGCGAAATCCTCTTTGATGGCGCCGACCTCGCCCATCTTGAGAAAGACGACTTGCTCGCCTTCCGCCGCCGCTCCCAGCTGATGTTTCAGAATCCCTTCGAGGCGCTTAACCCGCGCTTCACTCTTTACCGCTCATTGACCGAACCGCTGATTATTCATGGCTGGAATGATGAAGATGAGCGCCTGCAACGCGTGGTTGAGACTCTCGATCGCGTCAACTTGCGCCCGGCCGAAGTCTTCCTTGACAAGTACCCGCATCAGCTCTCCGGCGGTCAGCTGCAGCGCGTCGTTCTAGCGCGGGCTCTTGTCTTGCATCCTGATTTCCTGGTGGCCGACGAGCCGGTCTCTATGCTCGATGTGTCAGTGCGCGCCGGCATCTTGAATACGACCCGACGTCTCGCCGCTGAGCTGGGCCTGGCGACTGTCTATATCTCGCATGACCTATCGCTGCTGCAATACACCTGCGACCGCATCGCAATTATGTATCTCGGCGAAATCGTCGAGATCGGACCGACCGTCCAGGTCATCAATAATCCGCAGCATCCCTATACCAAGGCGCTGATCGCCGCCGTGCCTGTACCCGACCCTACTATAGAAAACCCGCCCCTGCGTGTACGGGAAGGCGTTCCCCGCCCGACAGAGCGCTTTGTGGGCTGCCCCTTCGCTCAGCGCTGCCCCGATGTCATGGAAGCCTGCCTCAGTGTGCGTCCGCCGGCGATCACCGATGAATACAGCCACATGGCGCAATGCCACCTCTACGGTGAACACCGCGATTCGCCTAAGCTCAAGCCGAACACGGGGGCAGCGCGCTAGTGGTGAAAACTCTGGCGTCAGCGCTCCACGAATATGGAGAACGCGATCTCATGATTGGACTCGGAATGTGAGCGAACATGGCCCTGTAAAGGTCAGCGCTATGCGACTGAACGGTGGAAGACCGAGTACATGGATAGTTTTGAGATCGTAGTTTCACCGTCGACATTGATCCTCGCCTTTTTCATTTTGCTCTGTGTCCCAGTATGCATATTCTGTTTTTGGCAGTTGCTTCCCCGCATGTCAAATGCATCCAGACGGCTTGCGATTGGCATGCTCACATCTCAGGCATTGGTGATCGTAGTCGGTATGAATTACACGCACGTATCAGACTACGAGAGCTGGCTGTGGCATTTGGACCGAGAATTCAACATCCAGTCGGCAGTTGCATCCACGCAACTGGCACTGGTCGCGGGCGTTGCGCTAGTGACAGCATGGCTTGCCAGGGCAGTGCCCGCTTGGCAGCGATTCTTCATGGCCGGAATCGGCGTGATATTCCTTCATTTTGCTCGGGATGAGTTCTTCAGTTTCCATGAATTCATTCGCAATTGGGAGGTCCAATACGCTGCCCTCGGCGCGGGGATTGTCATTGGAACGGTAATTGTGGCTGCACGTTCGCCTCGGCATACGTGGAAATGGCACATTTGCCTCATTGCCGGCCTCGCGATGAGTGCGGGCGGTGCAATTCTCATTGAGCGGTTGCCTACTCAGATACCGGTTCGAATTTGTGGTGATTTGGGATTGCTGCGCCTCGACACATGTCTATTTACTTTCAAGATTGAAGAAACTCTCGAGTTTCTGGGCATCTGGCTGGTGTTGGTTGGTATGCTGGGCCAACTTTCCGACGCCGCTCCTAAGCCCCACTATGTCATCCGCTACCTTCTGTATGTGTTTCCCATGCTATGGATTCTTCTTCTGCTCCGTCCTTCATTGATAGATTTTCTTGAATATCGTTTTATAGCGCAACCGGCAATGATAGAGTACGAGTCTGACGTGACGCTTGAAGCCTACCGAATCGACAAGGGGAAGAGTCGTTTCATCTTGCAGATCTTTGCGTTGGCCGGAAGGAGTTCGGCTTACGACAGCATGGGTTTTTCTGTTCACCTAGTCGATCAGGTCAGCGGAGACACCGTCGCAGCAACCGACGAGTACGCGTCCACTAGGTTCTGTTGACATTCTATCGTAACCATATCAGCGTACCGACAAGGTGCAGAAATCCGAGATAAGATGTATCGAGTTTCTCAAATCGGGAAAAGACGCGGCGGAAATGTTTGATCTTATTGATGAAACATTCCACCAGATGCCGCTCGCGATAGAGCCATCTATCATATTCTCGCTGCTCTTTGGCGCTCGGATGCGGGGGAATTACCGCTTCTATGCCTCTTTCAAGCAAGCTGTCCACAAAATCTTGGGACGCATAGCCTCGATCCGCGATAACCCGCTGAAAGGCAAAGCCTTCCACCAACTCCTCAGCCTGATTGATGTCGTGAGCCTGCCCAGGACTCAAGCGGAAACGCAAGGGATTGCCCAAACCATCAACCGTGATATGAATCTTGCTACTAAAACCCCCGCGACTGCGACCCACGGCTTGCTTTTCACTTTTTTTCGGCGCCAGCGGCACAGGGATGTGCCCGAACAATCGTACTGTCGATTATCCCGTTTTCCATATCCGCGTCATCGGCAAGAGCTTCCATCATCCGTTGCCAAACATCATTTTCGCACCAGCGAGCAAAGCGTTTGTAAACTGAATTCCATTTGCCGTATTCGCTTGGAAGCAAACGCCACTGTGCGCCGCTGCGACTTACCCATATCACTGCTTCAACAAATTGGCGGCATTTCGCCTCATTGCCCAGATAAACCTTTGGCTCTTGCGACAGAAAATCCCGAAGCTTCGCCCACTGTTCGTCAGTTAGTCTTATAGTATCCATAAGACTATTTTACCCATTTATGAAAATGCTAATGTCAAAATATCAACAGAACCTAGTAGAGCGCTCCACAAAAGTGCTTATGTACCACCTGTTTTTTTGCGACCGACAAAAGTATGCAATTCGTCCATCTCAAAGGATATGCAAGGGCTTTTCTGCCGGGGTCGGAGCGGCGGGCAACTGATTGGCGTGGGCCTTCACCCAATTCATCACCGTGACATGATGAACACCCAAGTGGCGAGCTATTCGACGGAAACTCAAGCCATCAGTATAGAATTTAACGGCTAACAGTCGCATCTCATGGCTATACATCTGTCGCACCTGCGGAACATAACGGCGATTGCAGAGCTTGCACTTATACATTTGGCTTCCAGCGCCCGTGCGCCCGACCTTGTCTTGATGCTCTACATCTTTGCAATAGGGACATTTGCTCATACACTTAATTATACTATATCGACTAAATTTACCACTCCCCTTGGCTACCCTACACAGAAGCCTCTCGACTTGTTGGAGCGTGTAATCAGAGCGTCCAGCAACCTTGGTGATGTCGTGCTCGACCCATTTTGTGGCTGCGGCACAACGACACACGCCGCCGAGTCCCTAGGCCGCCGCTGGATCGGTATCGACATTTCTCCTTTCTCCACCGAGCTAGTCCGCGAGCGCATCGTTGGAAACTTCCGCCATCTGAACAAAGATGATGCGCGCGTTATCGGCGTACCAGAGACACTTCGCTCCGCGAAAGCCTTAGCTGACCGCGATAAGTTCGAGTTCGAGAAATGGGTCTGTGGCGCAATCGGCGCACACGGGATGTATCATAATCCTGGCGATAGAGGCGCGGACGGCGGCGTAGATGGCGTCATGGAAATTGATGTAGTTCGCAATGCCAAAGTTCAACGCGAATATGCAATCGTGCAGGTAAACAGGCGATTTCATTCCACGTAATCCTGACGAGCCGCATGTGTTAAATAAACCGCTACTTGCCGTCGATCCTAAGTTGTACTTCAAGCAGGAGATGGCAAGCGAAATTGACCACGGCATAGCCCTGAGAAACAGGAATGTGGAACTGAGAGGTTTTGGTGAAGAACCAAATAACCCAGAAGACGCGGGAGTACCAATGATGAATCTATCTCCAGATGTCGTATACGACAGGATTCGCGAAGACTGGTTGGAAGCGACGACTGCTATCTTATGGGGGTAAAACTGGTAATGAACTGGCTGCGAGTTTCCAAATTCTGTTTAATGGTCACTGTCCCCATTGGCTTAACACAAGACACCGTGCCAGCATCGGAATCTGACGATGACAATGAAGCGTTCGTGATGGCGACCAGTGGTGATCCACTACCTGATACTGATGCCATTGTTCTTCTCAAAAGTCGTGACGAGACATATCTAGAGTACGATTCCAATGGTGATGGAAATTGGTACTACTTATGAAGCACTCTTTACTCGGTCAGAATTTGACCATCATTCTCAGATTCCACCGCCTCGCGATGACCAACCTACTTTGCTTGGCGTGTTAGCAGGTGGCATACATGAGTTGGATCTCGGTCAATATCAGGAAGATTCGGACAGCAAGGTTCACATTTTAAGAGAAGGAAACATAGTATACATCATGGATGAGAATCTCCTGCATATTGTGGATATGTCTAATTATGTGATCGCCTCAATCGACTATCTCAATGGCTTATACTGTTCGCCTGGGTCCAAACGCGTCGCAAAATACAACTCTCAGTATCGTGAAGAGTGTTTCGATCTCTATTACTTCGCCGATCATCCACATCTACGGTTTCGAGAGATTAAAGAATCTAAGCGCTTCGAGCTCGGCATTTCTCAAATTCTAAATGCCAATAGCGATACTGGCGACAGTCGAATACAACCGGCATTTGAAGTCCACGCCGACTGGCGCGAAGGCCCTTTCGGTAAACAGTTGGTGAAATTGGAAGATGGCGCTGATCCTGGACCTTACATTCTATTTGGCGTTGCGCTGTTTAAGCGCCAGCTTCTATACGATCATGCAACAGGTGAGCTTGTGAACGTAACGGAAGCGGAAGCGCCCTCAAGGCGCGCAGTGCTTAGTGTTTTATCGTCGCTTTTGGCATCAGACCCAGGACTGAACTTGCACTTGGTAGCAGACGACTACAGAGGTTGGCCAAATCTGGCTTGGAATCTGTCAAACATTTATGAGAAGGAGCAAAAGCAATGACAACAAGATGGACCATAGGTATCGACTGAGATCGAGATGGCACTTACACAGACGAGACGGCTCGCGTCTTGTCCGCCGAGTGGATGCTCGGTTTCCAGCAAGCGTATATGGATGTGGGCAATGACGCGCAGCTTCGCCTCATCTTGCGCAACGAGGACAAGCGCTTCACGCCGGAGAACAGCGCGGGCAGCCTGTTTGGCAAGCTGGCGCCGCTTCGCCCGGTGAAGGTCGAATCGCACGACGGCACGACCACCCGCCGCCATTTCTCGGGCTGGGTGCAATCGATCCACCCGGCGGCATGCACACGGTCATCCAGGGCGCCTTCGCCGCTGGCAGCCAGGTCACGCTGGAGGTGCAGGTGGGCGACAACGCGGCGCCAGTCGCGAGCGACCCCAAGTACAGCGGGGAGTTTCTGATCGGGAGTTACCGGCCGCAGATCATGACCGGTGGGGCGGTGATGTTCACGGCGACCTTGAAGCCGGCGACCGGCGCTGCGCCCGAATGGGGCACGATCTAGCTGGAGGGTTGGCGTAGAGCGTTTGGGGATGCACAGCGGCGTTTGACAGGGCAGGCTGCGCGTCCCCCTTTTTCACAGACTGAGTTGATGTTTAGCGGGGAGAGATAGTGATATTCCCATACTACCCACGCCCGGAAGACGATACACTGGTCTTGACCCGTTTTGGTGGACGCTGAATTTGTCTAATGCTCTGCCTCTTCGAATTGCATAGGGCTGGCAAAGCCCAGCGATGAATGCAGTCTGCGGCGGTTGTACCATGCCTCTATGTAGTATGCGATAGTGCGCCGTGCGTCGTTGATGGTGTCAAAGACGTGATTCGCGCACTCGGTCTTCAGAGTAGCGAAGAAACTTTCCGCCATGGCGTTGTCGTAGCAACTGCCGGTGTCGCTCATGCTTGGCTGTATGCCACGGTCAGTCAGCAACTGCTGGTAACGCTGGTCTGTGTACTGACTGCCACGGTCGCTATGATGGATTAGCAGACCGCGCAATTCACGCTGCTGCACTGCCATGAGCAGTGCATTTTGCGCCAGCTGGCTGTTGGCTCTCCGGTTCATAGACCAGCCGACAATCCGGCGCGAGAAGGCGTCCATGACCACAGCGAGATGGAGCCAGCCTTCTTTGGTGGCAATGTAGGCGATGTCCGCCAGCCACTTCTGGTTGATGTCCGTGGCCGAGAAATCTTGCTGCAGGATATTGGGCGCCGCCGATGTCGACGCTGCCGATTTCTTCCGGCCTCGATAGCCTTGTTTGCGAATCGCGTACATGCCGGCAAGCCGCATCAAATGCGCTACCCGCTTACGGCTTACCCGCCAGCCTCTCGCCAACAATTCCGCCCAGACACGCGGACTGCCATAAGTCCGGGCGCTACCCACGAAGATTTCCCGGATGCGCGCTAGCAGCCTCGCATCCTCCCGCTCGCGCCGGCTCTTCCCGCGCTTCAACCAGGCGAAGAAGCCACTCTTGCTCACATCCAACACGCGGCACATCCTCGACACGCTGAACTCCTGCCGATGCTCCAGAATGAATTGGTACTTCACCATTTGCTTTCCTGCGAGAACACTTGGATAGCTTTTTTTAAAATGTCGCGCTCCTCCCGTGCGATCGCCAACTCGCCTTGCAAGCGTCGAATCTCGGTCTCGGATTCTCGTTCGGCGCTTGGCTTAAGCTCATCGCTATTCTCATCGACCCGATACCGCTGCCGCCACTTGTAGATCAGTCCCGGCGTAATGCCCAAGTCGCGCTCCACCTGGGCCACCGTCCTACCGGGCTTCGCCGCTAAATTCAGCGCCTCACGCTTCAACTCGTCTGGATACTTCACCATCACACTCCTACCTGCCTTCCTTACCTGATTCTATTGGACAACAGCGCTGTCTACAAAATCGGGGCAAGTTCACACAGGAACCGGCTGAAGAGCAACAACCTGAAGAATCGCAGCCTGCAATTCCGTCCAATCTTTATGACGTGTTCGCATACATGGGCGAAGACCTGACTTCTCTCTTTCCGCCAAAACCAGCGTCTGATACCGGCTACGTCACTCCGGGAGAGCCGCACACGCTCCCGAGCGGTCCAACGACGCACCCAGATCCGCCTATACCCAATGATGTTGTCGCATTTGTAACACCGCCGCCAACGATCAGCGGCCCCGGCTATGTCATGCCTGGGGTCGCAATTGGTTCTTCCACCGAAACGTCGCCAGGAGATAAATCTGACGCGCAAGCGCCTGATTCAGATTCCGACGGGCAAGGCAGCACAGTGGTTTTGCAGGATATCGAGTGGGAAAATGTCACGAACATCAATGATTTGACCGGGTTTCTTCAGCTTGCTGCGAATTCGGTCTTTGCGGCGCCCACATCGTACGTCAGTACGCCGCTGACCCAGGGTCAAGCGCAGCAGGTCGACCATCTGCTGAGTGTTGAGACCGATAGCCTGGCGCGAGAGGTGCTTTTGGGCCTCAAGCGGGAAGGCATGCCCTCAGACGCCTACATCAGCGACTTCGTGTCTCAGTTCGCGGAGTGGGGCTGGGATGGCCTTTCGAGCGCGCTGGCGCTGCAAGTGCTCGCGAATGTGCGCAACTCGGACTGGGATGAGTGGCTGGGACATGCGAATTCATCGCCGGTAGAGACCACAGCCCAAGACTTGGGCAATGACTGGATCGAGGTATTGGTGATCCTCGACGCCAAGACAGGCGACACCTTACACGACGTGACTGGTGTTGAGCTAGCCGATGGCTCGCAATATGTGGGCTTGCAAGAAACCGATGTGGAAGAATTGCAGGAGTTGGGACTGGAACTGATCTTCGTGCATAATCATCCGAACGGGACGGAAGCATCGTATGATGACTTGAAGAGCGCGTTTGACGCGGGTGCGAAGCTGCTGATCGTGATCACGCCTCAGGGACAAGAATACGTCTACATCCGTGGCCGATACGGTATGGTGGAAGTCCGCGACGAGAAAGCCAGCTACGCGGTGGGGCTGGAGAACCCGGAGGAGACCGAGGAGTTGCTTACCAGGTCGGAGGCGCAGGCGCGGAAGTATCTGGACGATTCGCCGGAGTATGTTTTCCTGCAGAACGATCCGGAAGTAATCGCGAATATGGATGTTAATCCGGCTGATGTTCCGCGATACAGAGAACTTGAGGCATTTGTCAACACAAGTCTCGCTGAACTTCAGCGCCTCGCCGCAGAAAATCCGACAGCTATCGATGAAAACATTGAGCTTCTCAAGAACGTATTCGGATATGATATCTCGTTCTATGGTGTTGATGTCCCTCTGGCAGAATACTATAAGGAAGGCAGCATTGAAGATAAGCAGTCTGCAATGGAGCAAGTTCACAATCTCGGCACCATTCTATTCCACTTCCTAAACGATCTCGGCTTTGACATCATGAAATCAACCTCCGAGGAGACAAGATATATCCTGGGAGCTGACGAGAGAATCCCAAAGCATCAAGGCCTAGTGGTTTTGCCGGAGTCGAGAGTCAAAGGAGACCCGGATCTAAAAATAGTCTATCTCGGTAGTGAAATTGAAGCTGGGACGATTGGCCACGAGGTCGCACATGAAATTGATCGGCGGATGGGCGACTATGGAACAGCTAAAGTGGAATATGAAGAAGGTTCGGAAGAACCCAAATCCACACTAGGACCTGTGGGCAGTTTCCTTTGGTTCTTAAAGAACGAAGTGGTTAACCAGCGGCAGCCGAATCTGCCTAAAGGCACTCTGTATCAAGGATATCGCTTCTTGGAAGCTGTAACTAACTTGGACGAATATTCTCGTGTCAACTTTTCGAAGAAAGAGCGCGAAGTCTTTGCGGATTTGCTTGCGGCTAAGGTGCTGGGTCCATTGGACGAAGACTTCTTCGCAACTGCATTTCCGTATGCAAAACCGATTAGATTCAGAAACACCAAAGGCTCAGCGGATATTGCGATAGCAATGGAACAATACTTCGACGATTATGCCGAATATATTGGAGGTGATGATTCCCAGAAGCCTGAAGCATTTGAATACACCAAATACCACGATCAGCAGACATATGATGAGTGAGAATGGCCAGTCATGCCAGTTAAAGGAGATGAAGAATGAGGACAATGAGATTTTGCGCTCTAATGATTCTCCTATTGCTGCCGGGTATGGCTACAGCTCCAGTCTAGGTTGCCGCTGCTTTGGGGCAACCTAGACTGGAGCTCGGATGGACTGTACATCGCCGTCACTACGACCAAAGGCCTCCACATCCACAAAAGCGGCGACCTGTCACTGTATAAGGTCTTGACCGAATACAATCTCCCAGCAATCAAGTGGAGCAATCATGGCCTAAGACTTGCAGTGGAGAGCGCTGAATGGTGGGGAATCACCATTTGGGATCTTGAGTCGGAAGAACCCACACATCTGATCCTATCTGATGAGCAAGGCAAGGGGTTTCATAATATCGAGTGGGCCCATGGGGATCTCACCATTGCTGCGTCTGGCGAAGCTGGAATCTTCGTTGGGGATATTGAAGGACTAGAGATTGGGCAAATCGTAACATTCAGGAGCATGTACAATCTCGGTAATTCGTGGCTGCATTGGCGGCCGCCGCTTGAGGTTGATATTCTGAGCCCCATGATGAATGGTATCGCGATCTACAATTGGTATACTGGCAGGCTCGTTGATTTCATCTGGAATATGGAGACAACCAACTGGCCAGCGCGCTGGAGCCCTGATGGCAATATGATTGCAGCCGGGGATGGCCCGGCAACCGTTTGGGAGGTGCTGCCTGACTCTCGGGTAGATGCTTGGGCTGAAGTCGGGGGCGAACGAATCCATGGACTCAACTATGAGCGAGGGCGGCTGTGGGGACTAAGCTGGCATCCCGACTCTACAAAACTTGCCTTTGTTTTTTCCCATCCCGAATCAGGATACCCGCCAAAGCAAGATTTCTCTCGTGATGGCGCGCTGATCTGGGATATATCAACAGACAGCACGAGGCTAATTCCGAGCGTCTTCGCTATTGATGTGTTACGTTCTGACAAAGTAATAGAATGGAGCCCCGACGGGCGTAGACTTGCTGCTGTGAGCAGTGATGGGCGAATCGTCATTTGGGAGACAGATTCCTATCAAGTTATTGCTGAATACGATGGGTACCGCTCCATTTTGGATCCCTAAGCAGAGAATCCCTAACGGTCGCGTCAGCAACGGCGGCAGAGATCAGTGAGATAAGTTTCACTATCACATAAGGAGAAGAAGCAATGACAACAAGATGGACCATAGGTATCGACTGGGATCGAGACGGCAGCTACACGGACGAGACGGCTCGCGTCTTGTCGGCCAAGTGGTCGCTCGGTTTCCAGCAAGCGTATATGGATGTGGGCAACGACGCGCAGCTTCGCCTCGTTATGCGCAACGATGACAAACGCTTCACGCCGGAAAACAGCGCTGGCAGCCTGTATGGCAAGCTGGCGCCGCAACGCCAACCGCCACGGACACGCCGACTCCAACCGGCATTCCTTCCAAATCCGCTGGGCGAAGGTCGGCGAGAACTACCGCAGCTGGACCGACCCGGATCACAACGGATTCCCGTCAGCGCCGTCCTACACAATTGTTGGCTTGGACGATGGCGAGCGATACAAGATATCAGTGCGCGCTCGCTTCAATGTTGGGTCGGGGCCCTGCGCACGAGAAGTCCAGGCAGACGTGCAGGCAGCAGTTTCCGCGCCCCAGCTTGAAGCAGTGCCGCCAACCGATACTGTTGTTCCGCCGACCGATACACTGGCGCCGACTACCAACACGAGCGTCCCACCGACTGACACAGCAGTGCCGCCTACTGACACAAATATCCCGCCAAGCGATACTGCGATTCCACCGACGAACACAGCGGTCCCCCCGAGCGACACCCCCGCCCCTGCAGTGGGACCATTGCAGATACGCTCGGTCCTGTTACAGGGTGATCCCAATGGCGCAATCGATGTGGCCTGGACCGTGCCGACAAATCAGCCCGTCGATTACCGCATCAGCTGGGCGATCGAGGGCCAAAACTATCTGTCTTGGCGAGATGAAAGCGGCAACGGCTACCCGGTACTAAACGCCTACACCATTACGGGACTGGATGTGAACGCTTGCTACAAGGCGAGCGTCCGCGCGCGCAACAACGGGTCGGCCGGTGACTGGACCGAGGTCAAGGGCAAGATCAGCGGCGCTTGCTAGTTGCGGCGCGACACAGGATGCGAACGTTGCGCTGAATCGGGCTCATAAGATTCCCCGAGCAGGGCCTAACTCGATGATGTTCCGGCAGCTTTGAAGATCGTCATCTTCAGACGCGCGCTCGGGGTGCTGAGGATATCGAAGCGATTGGATTCATTGAGCGAATCTGGCGAGTGCAGCCGAAAGCCGAAGACAGCATCGTGGCGGCCCACGCTGTGCTATTGTTTGCCTAGTGACACCGATACCACTCGTGCTCTATGACATACCAGAGCGCTTGACTATACTAGTACGGTGTGAGACCGCCAGCGTCGTCGCCCGCTGGTTATCTTCGGGATCGGGTACTTTATGGTAAGGTGAGGATCCGTAAGAGCGCGCCTACATCAAGCGCCTGAGACACAGCGAATTCTCTGAAATCTGGCAATCACTCGGCGTTGTATGGGCAGCGCAAGGCATAGGGTGTACCATGGGGCTCGCGCTCGCTGATGCCGGCGCCGACCTCCTAATCGCCGACATCAATACGGCTCTGCTGGAAACCACCGCCAACTCGATCCGTCCAAACTTCTCGTTGCTGTTTTTTGGCTTGCGCTAACGTCGCAAAGATGCGCGCTGTTTCCTCGTTGCCTTGCTCGCGGCGGAAACGTTCCTGCAGCTCGCCTGCCAGATGCGGATGGAGCTTGTTCGCGAGTTTATAGATCAGCGAACGCACGACCAGTAATTGTGTTGTATGTGTTGTCAGCGCGTGTTCCTAGGCAAGGAAGAGAAATTTCCCTTCTTCGCTGGTGAGCTTAAGATCGACAAAATAACTCTCTTCAAGTAAGTATCGTTGCCCTTCGGTATAAACAGGTACGCCCATATCTTCAATTAGACGGATGTACTTGTGGGCGGTGCTTGCGCCAATATGATATTTCGTGACGATTTCGCCGCGGCTTATACCGTATGGCGAATTTGCCAAGTCCTGAATGATGTCGAAAATGATGTTGACCGTTTCGCGTAATGCCATCAGCAGCTTCCTTCTCTAGGCACATCTTAACTGTATCGACGCGCGAAGCGTGAACAATTTGCGTGAGAAAGCGTTGCTTTTGTCTTGAGGCTGCCGACCGATTGTCATACATTTGCCTATGGATATTTCTATTTGCTCCTCAAACCGGTACTGTTTACAGATCAAACCCGGTACGCGTCGATGGGCGAGACGAGCCCCCTACTAGTCGCACTACGCCCTAGTACGATAGGAACTGCTTGCCGGTCGTTACTTATTGGGTAGTCTGAGAATGCGACAATATATGGGTTCCTATTTCCCATACTGTGCGACTGTGAGATGTAGGCACCGTTTAATCTGAAGTGATAGCTTCAATTGGACAAGGCGTTCTGATTCGACTATCGCTTAAGCGATAGCTTTACCGAATGGCGGACAGTCGCGAGGCTAGACGCGCGAACGCGCCTTCTGATGCGCACTTTCATTCGACACCATGCCCTCTCCTTTGGATTTGGACGGCGCCCAAAAATACGTTCTTCTATAAAGTGGCTGAATCTCTATTGCTCACTCGGCTAAAGGCATCGACTCCGAACCGTTCTAAGTTCCGGCGTGGGCATTATCCTCTAGCCCCTTCGAGACGGCACTCTCTTTTTTGCCTAAAAGCCGCAGAAATTCGGGAAAATCAGGACACATGTCCGAATGCTGGTTATGGTGTTTATCTTCGGTGGCAGCGTTGCGCAGAATCCGCTTTAGATTCCAATTGTCCGGGTCGCGGCGCTCAAGGAACGCCAGCGCCGCGCGCCAGTCGTTCTTCTTGATTGCCGCCGAGCGAATGGACTTCACCATGTCGATGCGGAGATTGGCCCCCGCTTTCTGCACCTCTTTGTATAACGTGAAGTAAAGTTCCCGCTTTTCCTCGTGGCGGCGAAGGCGCCTGTCGTACTTGCGACGGGATTCGCCCTCTCTGCGAGTTGGCTGCTCAGGGATATCGGGATGCTCAAAGTTGCCCTCGACGAGCGCTCTACCGATTTGCATCCAGCGGTAGTACGTTGAGCTTGGAACCTGGGACAGGTGAAGGCATTCTGATAGTGGCAAGCCCGATTTGATGTGCTTCGCTAGCAACGTGATCTTGGCTCGCTTGAGCGTTAACTTCCGCATCTTCTTCTCCGTAGTCAACTATGACCGGCTGCACACTGTTTGCAGCGGAATCGGCAAAAAATGATACACGCGTATTGTAGCCTGCTAGCATTATATATGAGGAAAGCCTTTTCAAATAGCATTGGGCAGTTTTGCCTCGTGCTTCGCTTTTCGGCTCTAGCAAGTACAGTGTTGGCTCGCACCGTGCATAGCTCATAGCGTTCTGCGGGCGGTATACCCATCTACGGAATAAGGCTTAGTTCTTTGGGGATCTGGCGGATACTCGCCGGCTCTACGTCGGCGCACTTTGGCTTTTTGCAGATAGCAAGCAAGATGACTTTGTCTTTGCGACCAAGGTATGCCACACGAAAACCGCCGCGTTTGCCTTCTCTTGTGCCCGGATTAGAGAGTCGGACTTTGTACACCAAAGCACCAACGCCCTGCAATCTGTCGCCAGGGTGTCTTCCAGCTTGAAGATCGGCAGCTAGTTTCTTTACTTGGTTCCGGAGAGTTCGCCTTCTGTGCGCAAGTTTATTGAGCCTGGATATGAATCTGGGCGTGTAGCCTACGTTCGAGTTCATCGTCATCAAGTTCTAAATCGATCAGCATGTGTGCTTCATCAGCAGGCACCACTTCACCCCGCTTGACTTGCTCCAGACTGACGCGCAGATCTTCCAGGAACTCATTTTGGGCAGCCGCTTCGACTGAATGGCACTTTGCCTGCTCACGCTGTGTCAGTCCGGAGGGCTTTGGCACTCGCTCTTTACTGGTCGAATCCAGCCCCGCTTTGTTTGACTTGCGATTGACCCGTTTCGCTGACGCTGGCATGCAAGTTTCCCTAATCATTCAATATACATCCAGCTTAACATGTCGGCACTTGATCTGCAACGACATGTATGTCGGTCACTAGACGTCATGCTTCGGCTTCAATGACAAAGCTGAGAAGTTTACCAGGCAGCTAGAAAAGGGCGATCTCCCCAGAGATGTCGTGTAGAGAGTCGGCACCGCTGTCTTCAAATTGCAGGTGCGAAACCCAGCTGTGCGAGGGTGGGCACCCAAGGGCTACCTCATCATCGGGACCCTCGACCAACAGCAGGCGATCACGACTCTCATCGATCTTGATATTCTTCACCCGCGAACCTCATAGCTGACTCTGGTAACCGCATCCATGCCAAACTCATTGTATGTCACTGCTTCGATGTTGCCAGTTTGCAGGTTTCGCTCCAAGCGGTGGAAACGGAATTCGTAAGAATCATCGTCCTTGAAGGCTTCGTGGGCTGCCTCGATCATTTCCCAGCTGTGTGTCGTGGCGAAGACTTGCACGTTGTGCTCGCGCGCGGCTTCGCCGATATCATTCCATACATTCTGTTGAACTGAGTAGTGGATGCCATTCTCTATTTCATCGATGAAAAGGTACTCCGGTTTATCACCTCGCATCACCATCAGGATGCTGGCGAAGCGAATTGAACCTTCGCCAAGCAGATGCAAAGGCATCAGGACGCCGTCGACCTCTACCCAGATCCTCCGCCGACCGTCAGGTGACAAGACTTCCACATCTGTTAGACTCGGTTCAAGCTTCTTCAACGCATCGTCTATGGCGATGTGCTGGCCTTCAACTTTGAGCATGCTGTACTTGTCAGTCAGTTCCTCACTGTCTGGTGTGCCCCGTACCGGGGAAAACTGGGATTGCTCTTTTCTGCCTTTGAAGCCAACGACCGGAAGCTTCGGGTTAGAGGGCAAAAACGCAGAGCCATGCGATGTCGCTTCGTCTCGCTCTACAAAATGAAGGATTTCCTCTAATTCACTTGCCGTCCTGGCCGCATCAACTTGAGACATGCCCAATGATTGCAGATTCTTGGCATAGAGTTGGAATTCCGCCTCATTAGCTTTCGTATTCGCCAACTCCTCTATGCGAAGGGTCGGGCGCGACCTCGGGAGCAAGTGGTGTCCCCCAATTTCAATTGTCTTGTCAGAATCCATTCTGTGAAAGAACTGTCTCCAGCTGCGCATTCTGTTGTCATCGCTGAAATCGATACCGCGCACCTGCTGTAGATTCGACAGCTCTCCAGGTGAGAAGGGTCTCGTATACAAATACACATTTTCGGACTTGATAGTGTGCTCCGGATATGACGCAAACGATTATCCCTCGCACCGATCATGATCTAGCCCAGCAGTCGATCTTCGACAAGGCCGTGGCAATCGTGCTGGATACACTGTCGCCTACCAGTCGCCGCGTCTACCTCCGGACCTACCGCGCTTGGACAAAGTTCGCCAATGACCACAGCTTTGATGCCATGGCGCTCACGCTCGACAATATCAGAGCCTTTATCCATGAAGCCGATGTCGCCAAGACCGCGCGGCAGAATCGCTTGTCGCACATGCGCAAGCTGCTGGAGTTGCTGGCCATCGGGGATGGGCATTACCGGCAGCACTACAACGCTGTGAAATCGTTCCTCAAAGTACAAGCTAATGCGGGCGACAAGGCTCGCTCCGAACGTGTGAAGCGCGCTGAATCCGCACGAGGCGACAGCTCTGCTTGGCGTCTGGCGAAACGATACCAGGGCTGTCGGCATTCGCAACGATGTCATGATCCGTCTGCTGGTCTACACCGGTCTGCGCCGCTCGGAGCTAATCGCCTTGCGCTGGACCGATATTAATGTTGAGAATCTGACCATCACGGTGCGCCACGGTAAGGGCGACAAAGAGCGTGTGGTGGCAATCGTCGATCCGAGTGAGGGAACTGTCGGGGCATTGCAATCTCTGCGGCATGCGCAGGCTGGCAACTACACTCACGTCTTTCCCTCGATGACTCGCGGGCGTACAGCGACATGGGCGGCCGACACCCCGACGGTGGATCAGACGGTTATGCGGGTTGTCTCACAGACGGCAAAACGAGCCGTTCTCGGGAACCTGGGGAGTGGTAAACAATGCAGACATTAGTAAACTATGTATATGAGAGAATGTCCCCATTGCCGCGATACAGAACAGCAAGTCAAAGCGGGCTTCAATAGATCAGGCAGCCAGGTCTATAAGTGCAATCCCTACAATCGTCGTTATACACCTATAGCGGCCGAGCAAGGTTATCCACAGCCCATCCGCCTACAAGCCATTCGCCTGTATATGGAAGGAATCAACTTTCGTCGAATTGCCCGTTTGTTGCAGGTATCCCATGTCAGTGTGATGAATTGGGTGAAGGCTCATGCCGATCAGTTGCCTCCCGCTGCCGCACCTGATGAAAGTCCGCTGCATATCGTGGAAATGGATGAGTTGCATACTTTTGTCGGGCGCAAAAGAACAGGTGGTACATAAGCACTTTTGTGGAGCGCTCTACTAGGTTCTGTTGATATTTTGACATTAGCATTTTCATAAATGGGTAAAATAGTCTTATGGATACCATAAGACTAACTGACGAACAGTGGGCGAAGCTTCGGGATTTTCTGTCGCAAGAGCCAAAGGTTTATCTGGGCAATGAGGCGAAATGCCGCCAATTTGTTGAAGCAGTGATATGGGTAAGTCGCAGCGGCGCACAGTGGCGTTTGCTTCCAAGCGAATACGGCAAATGGAATTCAGTTTACAAACGCTTTGCTCGCTGGTGCGAAAATGATGTTTGGCAACGGATGATGGAAGCTCTTGCCGATGACGCGGATATGGAAAACGGGATAATCGACAGTACGATTGTTCGGGCACATCCCTGTGCCGCTGGCGCCGAAAAAAAGTGAAAAGCAAGCCGTGGGTCGCAGTCGCGGGGGTTTTAGTAGCAAGATTCATATCACGGTTGATGGTTTGGGCAATCCCTTGCGTTTCCGCTTGAGTCCTGGGCAGGCTCACGACATCAATCAGGCTGAGGAGTTGGTGGAAGGCTTTGCCTTTCAGCGGGTTATCGCGGATCGAGGCTATGCGTCCCAAGATTTTGTGGACAGCTTGCTTGAAAGAGGCATAGAAGCGGTAATTCCCCCGCATCCGAGCGCCAAAGAGCAGCGAGAATATGATAGATGGCTCTATCGCGAGCGGCATCTGGTGGAATGTTTCATCAATAAGATCAAACATTTCCGCCGCGTCTTTTCCCGATTTGAGAAACTCGATACATCTTATCTCGGATTTCTGCACCTTGTCGGTACGCTGATATGGTTACGATAGAATGTCAACAGAACCTAGTTGCATAGTCGGCTTTTTGCTGAGTCAGCAGCGGGATGAAAGAACATTGCAAAGGCTGGTGGACCAGAGTCCAAGAGCCTGTTGATACTACAGCGATTTGATGGCTTCGTACAAGAAATTGATCTATTATCCTGGCCGACATACTCCGATGCCAAACAAAAGTGAGACCTATCGGGTAGAAGGCGTGAATGCGGAACTTCGTCACTATCTAGCCCGTACGCATCGGCGTTCCCGCTGCTTTTCTCGCTGGGCTGAGGCGCTTAGGCCGAGTGTCAAACTCTTCGTTTATGTCTGGAATCGGCGGCAACTGTATCGACAACAGCATCCACAGTATATGGCTCATCCGATGGAATTCCTATAACGTTGATATTTACCACTCCCGGACCTGGCGCCGTATGACCTGCGGCGGACGCATATCACGGAGGGGCTAACCACGGGCGCGACGGTGGCGGATATGCAAGCGCAAGCGGGGCATGTCAATGCGGCGACCACGCTGCGTTATGCTCAGGCTACCGACGCGGTGCAGCGGCGTCATCGGATTAACTTCCGTTTCGCGTGAGCATTCGTTGCTGCAAAGTACAGTTGGATGTTGTGGTCAGTAAGGCCGGTACACCCCCACGCCTGTGGCGATAACGTTCTTCGCTAGGGTTGACATAAACTAAAAAGATGTTCTCTGGGTAAGGGACTATTCTTCATCGCGGCGTATCCGCTTGGCATCTAAAAAGTATTCGGCAAGCTCTTCATCAATCACAAGCGCATTTGCAAGCCCATTTCTTAAAGCCATTTCCGTCGCAACTTTTTTGTGATCCCCGGTAGCAATGACCCAGACAAAACCGTTATTCCTGTCAATAACGTCTCGTAACAGGTTGAGAGCCGGGGCATACACCTTGCGCTCCTGAATCGATTGAAACGAAGCATTACCGATGCTTTGGGCGATGTTGCCCAGCATATGTCCTAGCACCTCACCTCTAAAAGATGTCGCTATATCCTCGCGTTTCAATTGTTCGTGCAGACTATGAAGAAACTTGGGACTGAATGTGCGCCTTTTGGAAAAACCTGGCGAATTATCGAAGCTGTTGGCTAAAATACCTCCCACAGTCATTAAGATGGCGCGAGCCATTCGTAATTCTTCGATTGTTGCCGCTGCTTGTGCTTGATGCGCATCCAAGTCATCTCGGTGCATGGCCCTTTGTTCAGGAGCCAAGTAGGGTAAGTAAAATGCTCGCGTGTTCGGATTGTGTGCAGCTAGCAATTTGACCGCGAGATTGGAAGAAACAGAAGCCGCCTCCTGCTGGTGGTTGTTGACTTCCATGGTAGACGCCCAGTTAATGCTTTTGTATTGGTGTTGGCTGGGCATCACCAGCTCGGCGCAGCGATAAATCGTATAGCCAGGTCCAATGCCGATTGCACCTTCTTCAAGCGCGGGAAAGACTTCAGTAGCGGCGGCATATGCGAGGAACTCAACGTTGAACACGTGCGAGGATACGCAGCTCCTATGGCTGTCATGCCCTTTAGGAAGCTCGACGACAATAACTTGCTTGAGCAGCGGTGAGTATAGTTTTAGTAAGTCATCCTCCAGCAGACGATTTCGACCGACCCTGGTCAGTTTTAGCGCATTTGCAAAGACTGCCGTGCGAAATGACCGTTCGAGACCCGCTATAGTCTGCCTCTTGAATCGACCATTCGGACCCGTCAATTCGGACTCGCACAAACCATCTCGTACTACTGCCTCGAAGAACTGGATACCCTGTCTATATTCTTTGCTCAATTCTTCAGTTAGATTCTCCGGGATGTTTTCGATCCAGCCAAATGCGCCATGTTCATAGTGCTCGATACATCTATGCTCATCTAGGCCAAGCAAGTAGTCGCTGCTTACGTCCAGGAAGCTACAGATCTCGATCAACCTGGAGATCGAAGGCATTGTACCACTCATCCAATTGGCGACCCCGCCTTCAGAAACCTGCAGACGATGCGCGAGTTCTCTTTGGGTTATCTTTCTCTTCTTCAATATCTGTTTAAGTCTTTGTGGAAAGGTCATGAAACCCCACTCTGGAGCAGCCAAAAGGATTCCTGGTTTGCAAGATGATAGCAAGTTGTTTGCGACGGGCATCACCCTCGGTTCAGAAGACCTCTACTGCAACGGTTTGTGGAAGGTCGCCGTGCAGTACTTCAGTGAATGTGAATGCCTGCGATAGATGTTCAGCAATATTGTACGTCGATATGCCAATTTCCTCAACAAAGGGACACGGGGTCACGACAAGTCTATAATGTGTGCAGAGGAGCCAGCGTTGGCTGATTCCTGATTGCTCGAGACATATCCAGTACCTATTTTAGAAAGGACAATCTCATGAAAAGAATGGCACTTCTGATTGTTTTGATTCTGAACTTGTTTCCATCCTTGGCTTTGACACAGGATGACGACCGCGTCACGGTCCGCTTTTGGCATCGTTGGGGCAATGTCACCTGGTTGCCCGAAGTGGTGGAACCCGCCTTTGAAGCCGCCTTCCCGCAATACGATTTGGAATTGCGTGTATTCGACGGCTACAGCAACGCCTATGATCTATACACGCTGGCGCAGGAGCAAGGCGATCCGCCCGAGCTTCTGCAAGGGACCTCGAGCAACACGCAAGCTCCCCGTGATACCGGCTTCTTCAAGCCCCTCCACGAAGCCATTGGCGACCGGACCGAAATCAATGGCATACCCGTGCGGCTCGACGAGATTGTCGGTCCCGCTGCGATCTTCTATCAGCTGGATGGCGAGTACTACGAATTGCCGTGGAATGCCTCGACGCCGATCGTCTTCGCCAACATGGATCTGCTCGTGCAAGCCGGCGTGGCCGAAGATGTCAACGATTTCGCTGCCATCCCCTCAACTTGGGCGGAAGTCCATGAAGCCTGCGCCCTCATCGTTGACAGCTTTGATGATGTGGACTGCATCAATTTCGGCGCCAGTGGCTGGTACTTTGAAAACGCAATGGCGATGCAAGGCGCCTTTATGGCAAACAACGAGAATGGTCGTGGAGGCGGCTGTGTCACCGAGGTACTGTTTAACAGTCAGGAGGCGGTAGATTTTCTGACCTGGCACAAAAGCCTCGAGGACGCTGGATACTGGGTCGATTACGGCAGGTCCGAATACGACATTACCTGGGCAAACAGCAAATTGGCTATGCATATGACATCCAGCGCCGCTGCCCGTGGACGAGTGGAAATCGGTGAAGGAAACGGCTTCACCGTGGGCGCGGATCGCATGCCATACAATCAGGATGTGGAGTATGTTGGCAACACCGTCGGTGGCGGGATGATCTTATTGACGGACGGACTCGAACCGGAAGTCGAAGAAGGCGCCTTGACCTTCCTTATGTTTCTGCTGCAACCTGAGAATGTCGCCGCCTGGCACAAATCAACCGGGTACGTGCCAACCACCCAGTCCGGTTTTGACTTCCTGGAAGCAGAAGGCTGGTTCGAAGAAAACCCGACCTTTGCAGTTGCTAACCAGCAATTGGGGAATTCCGCCAGGGCCCCCCAAACCGCTGGCGCTGTCTTCGGTAGCTTCGCTCAGGTTTATCAAATGTACAGAGAAGTCTTTCAGAATATCCTCCGCAACGACGCCGATATCCAGGCATCGCTTGATCGCTTGAAGGCGGAGGCAGACCTGCTCATCGAAGAATACAACTTGCTGGTGCCATGTGACGAATAACAAATGAGGCAACAGTATCGGAGGATGGGGCGACCGCTCCATCCTGCGCTTCCTCGTGTTCAACAGCGCTCACGCATGGCGATGGACACGTGTTAAACTTTGTGAGCGCGACTTGCGGCTTTCCTCTCGCCGAGCCAATTGGCTAACCAGCTCCAAGGAGTAGCCAAGACGGTGTCCCCATTCCTTTTCACATGTCTCGCGTCCGGTCTTGGCGCGCTAGTTGTCGGGGCGCTCCTTTGGCGCAGCGGGGGCGGGCTACGGGATGGCATCGCGCTGGGCGCTATTGCCGGATTCCTCGGCAGCCTGGCAACCATGATCCCCTTACAATTCTGTGTCCTCGATCCGAAGAACCACATGTTTTTCAAGCTCAGTGTTTTGAGTCAGACGATTAAGGTTAATGCCGTTGCGCTCATCGCATTCCTGCTTGTCGCGGTTGTCATATGGGGATTCGCATTAGCGATCAACATACTGCGTCGTCAATGGCTGGCGCGCGGCGGCGCAATCTGGAGGGCGGACACTGCTTCAGGCACCTTTGTCGGATACGATATCTCGCCCTGGATATTCTTGGCGCCGACCGTCGTCGGACTAGCTGTTTTTACCTATTATCCGGCAGCGCAAAACTTCTTTTTGGCTACACAATTAGCGCGACGCGGGGTCACGAATACTGTTTTCATTTGTTTGGATAATTTCGCCAGTTTGATTACCAGCAGCTTGCAAGATGCCCACTATTACATCTTGAGCGATGGTTTCTTCTGGCATGCCGAAAACGCGCGCTATTTGGCGGTTTTTGGCAATAGCGTTTTCTTCTCGGTGCTGATTGTGCTTTGTGCCAATTTCTTGGGAATCGCAATCGCCCTGCTTGCGTCACAAAAGATTCGGGGCGCGTCAATTTACCGCACCCTGATGATATGGCCTTACGCCATCTCCGGTGTGGTTGTCGGCGTCGTTTTCGCGGTATTTCTGGGCGGTGGCGGATCCGGTTTCTTCAATCAAGCTTTGGGACTTTTTGGTTTCCCACCAATACCATTCTTGTCCGATCCCTGGTGGGCGCGAGTATCGGTCGTGATGGCAGCCGCCTGGAACAAGCTCGGATTCAACGTCTTGATATATATCGCGGCTCTGCAAGCTGTACCAAGGGAATTGATGGAGGCCGCTTCCATCGATGGCGCAGGTGCCTGGAAGCGCTTCCTGAACGTGACCATTCCCATGATTTCCCCCTACATCTTCTTCGTCGTGTTTCTCAATTTGAACTACAGCTTTTTCGACCTTTTTGGCGTGATTGACAACCTCACCGAGGGCGGACCAGTGTTCTCCACAACAAACCTCGTCGTGGATGTCATTCGTGTCGGAGTAGAAAGCCGCGATATAGGCAAAGCCGCGGCGCAATCGATCGTTTTGTTAATTGTAGTGATCGGCCTCACCTACATGCAGTTTCGCGTCATGGGCCGACGCGTCACCTATGGGACCGATTAAGATGACCGCTTTCACACGCAAGACCCTGGAGGAAAAACCGCCGCTGTTTCGGGTCCTCGGTAAGCGGCTTTTCAGCAAGCGCTGGTATATCCACATCTTTTTGTGGATCGCCGTGATGTTCATGGGCTTTCCACTGTTCTACGCGGCCTTGGTCAGCACCCAAAACAATGCCCAGATGTTCAGGTTGCAATTGATTCCAGGCGACTCTTTCAACTTTAACCTGCAAACGGTACTCGATCGCAACATCGCTCGTTTGATGTTTAATACCTTTGCTGTGGCAACAATGGTTACCGTTGGCAAAGTCGTGCTATCGATCTTCAGTGGAATGGCGCTGGTCTACTTCCGCTTTCCCGGCAAGTCGCTTGTATTCGGCGTAATCCTCGCTGCTCTGATGGTGCCGGGTGAGGTAACGATCATCGCTTTGTTCCGCTTGGTCGCTTTGGAGTTGGGCTGGGGCAACACTTGGACAGCCCTGGTTGTGCCAGCCGTGGCAAGTCCAACCGGAGTATTCTTGTTTCGACAGCATTTTGCCAGTATCACACCGGAACTGTCCGAAGCGGCACAGTTGGACGGCGCGAATCCCCTGCAATTCTTATTGCGGGTCCTATTGCCACTAAGCCGAAACACGGTAACCGCGCTGGTTGTCATTATGTTCATTGGCGCGTGGAACAGCTATTTGTGGCCCCTGCTGATCGTCACCAACCCGGATTTACAGGTGATTCAGGTGGGACTAAGCACGCTGGACGATGGCGTGGAAATAGGGCGTACCTACGGGCCGATCATGCTGGGCGCGGTAATCGCGAGTATTCCGCCAATTATCATCTTCGTGTTGATGCAAAAGCAATTCTTGCGGGGCTTTGCGCTCACGCGACACAAATAGATCAATCGGCTGCGCTTATGCCTGCTATGCTTCTGAGAATAATGCACCCGCCTACTCGTGCGAGCAAAACGGTCAATTGAAAGAATTAGCGAGGTTTTCGATTGAGAGAAAGCAATGTATATGTTGCGTGTTGTCACACAAAATATCTGGGGCAAGAACAACCAATGGCAAGAGCGTGCCAATGCGATCGGGCGCAACATGCGCGATCTGGAAGTCGATATAATCTGTATTCAAGAATCAGCGCCCGATCACTTCGAGTATCTTAGATCGCACAGTTTTCGCCGTTTTCCTCATGCCTATTATGCACCGAGTGATGACGGCTCCATAACGCCTTGGCCGCAGGGACTGGCGGTGTTCTCACGACTGGCGGCGCTGGATACCGGTAAGGTCGATATAGGGCGCGAGGTCTTGACGCGCAATCCCTGGATGCGCATTGTGCAGTATATGATTGCGGAATTATCATCCGGTCATTCCTTGGCTGTTTTCAATACGCATCTGTTCTTGAGCAGCGTCCAGAAACAAACCGGTATCAAGTCTTGCCTGGAAGTGATGCAGCGCGCACAATTTTCCGACTATACACATATATTGACCGGCGATTTCAATATCAATCTCGATTCGCAACCAGAATACTTGGCGCCGCTTGCGGAGCGCCAGTATGCCGACATGTGGATCGCGAAAAATGGAGACAAGACGGGTTATACTGATCCATATCACCTAGACCGGCCGCTTGCCAAACGTATCGATGGTTGTTTTACGCAATGCGATATACTTGATAGGGTGATAAGTGTCTCACAAGTCAATATGGAGCCGATCAACGATGGCAGTCTACTGCTCTCTGATCACATCGGCGTGATGGCAACACTGGACCTCGATCACAACGCCAGCGAGTGCAACCAATCTAGGGACGAATCTCTTTCCGAGGGCGAGGGTGCTGCGCAATAACAAGTACTGCAGCTACTGTGGGCGATTGAGCCGACGCTGCGCCTGCCACCAGGCGAACAGTGATCTCCAACGTTTTCTGGATCGCGGCGGCAAATGCTACGCCCCATCATGGCGCGACGCGCCCTATAAGCGTGCCGTCCCGCCACAGGTCAAGCAGCGCGTACGCCGCGTTTTACGGCAGCACTTTCGCGAGTGGTACGAGCGACTGACAAGCTGCTATGGCGAAAGTTGCGTCAATTGTGGCGAGAGCGACAAGCTGGTTCTGGACCACATCATACCGATCGCCAAAGGCGGTTTGTCACGGTTCGACAACCCTTATTTTTGGACTACGTAGGCTTATCTAATATGACGCAGGCGATCATCCCTCATACCGACCATGATCTGGCTGAGCAGTCGATCTTCGACAAGCCGACGGTGGATCAGACGGTGATGCGAGTCGCCTCACAGACGGCAAAACGAGCCGGCCTCAGGGACCTGGCACCGCATGACCTGCGCCGGACGCATATCACAGAGGGACTAGACGCAGGCGCGACAGTAGCAGACATGCAAGCCCAAGCGGGTCATGCCAATGCCGCGACTACACTGCGCTATGCCCGAGCGACCGACGCGATGCGGCGGCGCCATCGGATTAACCTTCGCTTTGCGTGAACAGCGGTTGCCACTAAAGCATTCTTGCATACTATCGTCGGTCGGCGACAGCAACGGAGAAACATTGGCTCGAACACCGCGAAGACTTGCCTCCGCTCTATATCTTGTCGCTGTCACGACCTCTTTGCCTACCATGAATGCTGCTTCGCGAACAATCAGCGAGACTTGGAAACATCCAGCAACTGATCGCGGCCAGCCAATATCACGAAGCTAGCAGGCGAGTGGTGTATCGTGTCCAGGTTGTGATCGATATTGAGGCGGCTACGGGCATGGCGCCCGGACAGGCTTATGTTAGAGTTGCCAGTTTATGCCTCTTGATCTCCTGAAGAGCCACCAGGCGCGGATGGTCCGCTTAATCGTCATAGACTTTCACATTTGAGGCAAAGGTGTCATCGCCACAGCCGAAGCCTGCTCGTCCACCCCACTCGATGGCGCTGCCGAAATGGTCGTGCATGGGTCCCGGCTCGCGCTCGCCCACGGCGGCGAGGTTGCGGCGGAGTACGCTATTGACCATGACTTCACATCCCCCTTCCATCCAGATTCCGCCGCCGCGATTCTCGGCGGAATTGTCCAGAAAGCTGCTGTTGTAGAGCGTAAAGCGACCTCCGAGCATGGCAATTATGCCACCCCAGCCAGCGGCATTGTCGCTGAGCACGACATCCACGACGGTCAGCGCGCCATCCTTCAGCCGTATCGCGCCGCCCTTTTCCCCATGCTGTTCCCTTCAATGAGCTGCAGATTCTTGACGGTTAGCGATCCACCATCAATGTCGAATATGCGATAGCGGCGAGCGCCGCTTATCGTGTGCCCCGTGCCGCGCAGATAGACTTCGCCGGTGACAGGCGGAAGGGGTGCGATGAGCGTAATATCCGCCGTCAGCTCAATGAAATCGGCGCCCTGGACCGCCGGGCAGCCGCCGACCGGGGAATCGCTGTTGACCGCCGTGATCAGATCATGCAGAGTGCAATCGGCGGAAAGACGCAAGATCCGCATGACCGGGCCGGTCGTGGTCAAGCCTTCGACCGAAGCTTCTATGGCGCCGATATCGCAGCCGCCGTCGAGCCGGCGCAGTGTGTCGACTTGGTCGATTTCGGGGCAGAGTCCGGCGTCGGCGGCGTCAATTGCCGGGCTATCGCCGTATAGCGGGTGATGCGCTGGAACTCCCACCAACGCGCCGAAGTATGGATTGCTGCCAACCCCGGATGAACAGGTCCCGTCCCCGCTTAAGTTACTGACGCTCTGATCCAGAGGACCGAGACAGTCTTCGGCTGCGCCGTTAGCATAAGACGATGCTGTTTCGAAGGCGCTCGCTTCCCGCTTCTTTGTATATGCCGCCACCGGTGATGAATCGAGCCAGATTATGAACGATCGTGAGATGAGTCATGGTGGCGTCTGCGCCATTCAGGTAAATGCCCGCGCCGGTTTCCGCTAATAGTGCTGTTCAAGACTTTGATGCGTCCTGCGGACACGTCAATTGCGCCGCCCTTAAACTTGGCGGAATTGCCGCTGAACGAGCTATTCGCGATGTTGACAGCGCCACCATCGACAAAGAGCGCGTCCGCGTTGTTCTGCGAACTATTGCCGTTGAAGCTGCTGCCGTTGACGACGAGCGCGACGCCCGCGCCGTCGGTAGCAATTGCGCCGCCCCAACCGGCGTCGTTGGCGCCTCACGTAACATTCGTTGCCTTGACCCGCGCTCCAATTATCAGCCTGATGGCTCCGCCGTGGGTCGCGTTGCCGTCCCGTAGAGTCGCGTCCGAGATCGTGAGCTGGCCGCCTTCGACATCGAGTATGCGGAACTCGACGGACCCGCTTATCGTATAGCCATTGCCCTTGATTGTGATCTCGCTCGTGATCGGCGGCAGCGGCGCGTCGAGGTCGATGTCCTGCGTGATCGTGATGATGTCGTGGCTCGTGCCCGCCGGACAGAAGCCGACAGCGGTATTCGTGTTCGCCGATCTGATGTGATCGGCCAGGGTGCAGACCGAGGCCCGCACCGGTGACCTCGGCGCCGTCCACACGGCGCAGGCTGCGATGAGCAGAACCAAGCGCGCGATACCGATTTGTCAGATTGAAATCATGGATCTCTATTCCTTTGCTGCTTATAAACCATTGCCTGTCTCAGTGCCTGTCAAACGCCACCGGTTTGCCTGACGCCGACCTTCTCGCAAACGCCCTTTGTGCGTACATAAAGGGCGCTAATCCAACTCGAGTTGCCCTGATATTCCATATAATAACAGCCGGGCGCCCTTGCCTCGGCCTGCAGCGTCGACCCGTGTGGCACAAGACTGGTACGAATGCCATTCGGTACATCGCGGAAGCCAGAGAAGTCGCTCCAGGTCACTTGAGAGTATCGAGCCGTTAACTCCCGGTTCCAGACGCTTGACGACCCTGCCAATCACTTCAAAGCTGCGGATGACCCCCTCCTGCAGCAATTCTGTCTCCATAAAGGCCTCTCGCCCTGCGGCAGTATACTCTTCGATGCGCCGGATGCGATTCTATACTTCGTCATAATAGGGGCGCTGATCTTTTTTCTCAGGCTTTGGGCTTCCTTGAGAATGATCGCCCGATATTCTTCGCGCAAGCAACGGCGATCTACCACTTCCCCAGCGCCAGCCCAACGAAACTGACGCCAGACGGAATGTCCGCCTCGCCGAGTATCAACAGACCTGCGCCGATCCGTTCGATTTGTACAACATTGTGGGGCGCTGCTGCAAAGAGACATATGCAGGATATGTTGGTAAAGGCGTTGCGGAATGCCGACCGCCCGGAAGAGGAGTTTGACCGATTAGGTAAGTGCCGCCCAGGTCCACTCCATCGCGGAATGGAACGTCTGACACTCGTCAACTGGGAGTGGTGAAATCTTTGATATGCCCTTTTCTAACCCCATCCCCGGCCCTTCCCCAAAGCATTGGAGAAGGGAGTTTTCCGCCGAGTTTGAGCCAGTGTCGTCTTCATTCCATCTCCTTGAAATCACCACTCCCTCAACGAGAGACGTCTCTGCAACAGGCGCGTTTTGCGTTACCATATCATAGCTTTTCCCAACAATTCAGCAGCCAGGGGGAGACAATGCGCTATAAAACGGAAGTGATTATCGCTCTGCCGCGCGACCGTGTGATCGAACTATTCGACAGTTTCGAGAATCTGAAAGAGTGGCAAGAGGGCTTGATCAGCCACGATCATATCAGCGGTACAGCCGGCCAGCCCGGCGCCAAGACGAATCTGGTATATATGATGGGCAGCCGCCGGACCGAAATGATCGAGACGATAACGGTGCGAAACCTGCCCGATGAATTCTCCGCTACATACGATGCCAAAGGCGTACATAATATTGTGCGGAATTATTTCCATGACGAGGGTGATACCACCCGTTGGGTGCTCGATTCCGACTTTCAATTCAACGGGTATATGCGCATCATGTCGCTCTTCATGCCCGGCGGCATGTTCAAAAAGCAGACGCGTAAAACGATGGAAGACTTCAAGAAGTTCGCTGAAGGCGCTTGAGCTAGCGGCGATCCAGCAGTTGCCGGGTCATTCCGGCGTGGCCAAGGTGTTCCGCCGTATGGTCCAGTCCGCGCAGCAGTGCCCAGCCGCGCGAAAACCTCTGTGGCGGCCAATGACGATAGCGGCTGACATCCACAATTTGGCCAAGTCGGCTCGCCGATTGCGCTGGGAAAGCATCCTTGCAAAACGCGACATTCGCCGCAAACCGTTCGAGAAGCTGGCCAAGCTCATAACCCGCCGCGCTGAACTCGGCCGGGCGATCCCGCGTGATCATGTTGTCAGTCACCGCCCCGAACCAAAAGCGCTCTGCGGCAGTCACATGCATCGCCAAGACGCAAAGCGAGTTCATTTCCGGGCCGGGCGACCAATCCAACTCTTCCGTCGTCAAGCCGTCCATGACCTGCGCATATTCGGCATGCAGCCATTCCAGGCGACTGATCGCCTCCGCGAAAATCGGTTCCATGAGGGTCGCTCCTACTGTCCGAATCAGGTGGCTTCTACTGAATCCGCAGCATCACCTTGGATGCGGCATCCCAGAGCTCTTCCAGCTGGTAATAATCGCGCTTTTCCGGCGAAAAGAAATGCGCGACCACATCGCCGTAATCCATCACGACCCAGCCGTTTTCCGCCGTCCCTTCGTTGGTAAAGGGCAGTTTTTGATAACGCTCTTTGATGTCCAGCCGGACGTTTTCCGTCAGAGCGCGCAGGTGACGCTCGTTGTCGCCGCTGCAAATGATAAAGAAATCTGCGATGATATTGTCAGGTCGGAGGTCAAGCAGCAGGATGTCCTCAGCTTTGCGATCCTCCGCTAATTCTACGATTTGATGAGCCAATTCTAATGAGTGCAAATACAGAGCCTCCGTAGATCTGTGGATGGTCTATGCTAGAAGTTTAGCACAGATCGGCTGGTGGTGGTACGCGCTGTTCGAGTCCGGAATGTATTCGAGACCGCTTGCGCCACTGGCCAAAATTAGCCTCTACACAAAATCGTAGCTATTCTATCATCACCGACTAAACAAAAGGACGCTTGGTAATTTGGAGACTTCATCATGGTGCTGAAATCTTTCTTTGCCAACCTGTTCGGGATGAAGTGTGGTCGTAAACTACCCGTCCTGATATTGATCCTGGCGAGCCTCTTGTCCTCCACTGCTGTGGCGCAGCAAGCGGGCGCTGACGGCTTGGGCGACAAGCTTTATCCGCAGTTGGGCAATGGCGGCTACGATGTGCAGCATTACGACATCACCTTGCGATTCTCACCGGCGGAAAACAATATAACGGCAACCACAGTTATCTCTGCCGCGGCCACGGACGACCTGTCCAGTTTCAATCTTGATCTTTACGGGCTGTCGGTCAGTTCAGTGACCGTTGACGGAGCGCCGGCCGATTTTGCGCGCGAGGACAGCGAGCTGATCATCACGCCTGCCCAGTCTCTTGCTGCCGGTACGCTGTTCAGCGTAACTGTCGACTACGCCGGTGTGCCAGAGCCGATTAGCGATCCCGGTGTGCCCTTCATCAGCTTGGGCTGGCAGACATGGGAAGATGGCTTTCACGGGCCTGTGAGCCAACCTTCCGGCGCCATGAATTGGTTCCCCTGCAACAATCACCCCAGCGACAAAGCCACCTACTCCATGAACATCACCGTGCCTGCGCAGCTCACCGCCGCCGCTAATGGCGTCCTGACTAAAGTGATCGAGAACGATGACGGCACACGTACCTTTGCTTGGCGCCTGGAAGAGCCGATGACGAGCTATTTGACCATTGTCGCCATCGGCGATTATGTCGAAGTACGCGATGATTCCGGTCCTGTCCCCATCCGCAACTACTTCCCGCGGGATGCGGACGCCAGCCTCATCAACGGCTTTGGCATCACACAAGAAATGATGGCCTGGCTGATTGAAACGCTGGGCGATTACCCCTTCGCTGAATATGGAGTCGTCGTGCTGCCAGGCTTCCCGGCCGCGCTGGAAACACAGACCCTGTCCGTATTCGGCGCGAGCGCGCCCGACCCAACCGTCATCATGCACGAACTGGTTCATCAGTGGTTCGGCAACAGTGTTGCACCCGCGCGCTGGCAAGACACCTGGCTGAACGAGGGCTTCGCCACCTATTTCATGGCCCTCTGGCTGGAGGAAACACTGGGTCTCTCTGCTGTGGAAAACTTCTTTGCCTTCGCTGCGGACCCGGAATTCGAGTTGCCCGCGCCGGGCAATATCGATATCACGCAACTCTTTGGGCTGGGCGTATATTTTCGCGGCGCCTTGACCTTGCATGCCTTGCGCGCTGAGGTAGGCGACGATATCTTCTTCGCCATTTTGCGCAGCTATTATGACGAGTACGCTCACAGTATCGTCACCACGGATGACTTCATTGCGGTCGCCGAAAGCGTTAGCGGGCGTGATCTTGGCGAGCTGTTTGACGCCTGGCTCTATAGCGAGGCGATGCCCGATCTGCCATAATGCCCCCAGATTCAGGCAAGCAGCCATTGAAGGTCGATGGAGATAAGTCACCCGCTTCTTGAGAAGGTAATCGCTTGGGCGAGCGGCGAGGAAGCTATCCGCGCCCTTGTTATCACCGGCTCGCTGGTACGCGCCGACGATTCCATTGACGAATTCTCTGATCTTGATGCGCAAGTTATAACGCGGGACATAAAAGCCTACACCGACGATGATTCCTGGCTGGATACTTTGGGCCTGGTCTGGATTCGCTTTCCGCTCTTTGAAGATGTTCCCTATCGTCTGGTCTGGTTCGCCGGCGGTTTCAAGGTTGATTTCCAATTCATCCACGTCGACCAGATGCGAGCCGAGCTAGACAGCGGAGTGCTATCCGAGGAATACCAGCGAGGCTACTTTGTCGCGCTGGACAAGGAAGATTTGTATCAGCGCCTGCCGCCCTCCCCACACACCTTCCCCGCTCCACCCTCGCCGAGCGCCGAAGACGTTCTGGCGGTCATCAATGAATTCTGGTTCGAGGCGATCCACGTGGCGCAATTCATCCGCCGGCGTGAATTCTGGGCGGTGAAATGGCGCGACTGGACCATGAAAGTGGATTTGCTCCGTCTGCTGGAATGGCATTCCCGCGCCACAGGAGAGAGAAATATCAACACCTGGCTGCTGGGCAAGCGCATTGACCAATGGACAGACACCAGATCGTATGAGGCTATCAAGCAGATTTGGACTGGTTGGGATGCATCTGAGCTTTGGCGGGGTCTATTGACCCAGCTGGCGTTATTCCGCCGCCTTTCATTGGAGGTTTGCGCCGCGCTCAAAATTGAATACAACGATGAGACGCATCAAGAGATCGAGCGATACATCAACAGACTATACGAAGAAGACCACGAAGCGCGCTAAAGACTGAACTCACCATCGGGCTGCGGGACAACCGGCGTGGCCTCGGTCTCGCCGCTGACCCGCTCCGCCCAGGCGGCGGCGTCCTGCTCGATCGGCGGGAATGTATTGTAGTGCATCGGCGAAACAAGTTTGGGGTTCAGCAGCTTGATCGCCTTGATGGAGTCATCAATGCCCATGGTAAAGCAATCGCCGATCGGAAGCAGCGCCAGGTCCAGGCCTTCATCGCCGATAAGCTGCATATCGCTGAATAGGCAGGTATCGCCGGCGTGATACATGGTCGCGCCGCCGCCGCGGATGATAAAGCCGTTGGGCTGCCCGCCGTAAGTGCCATCGGGAAAAGATGAACTATGAAAAGCGATGGTCCATTTCGCGCTGATCCAGTCATTGCGAAAGGTGCCGCCGGGGTTGCCTTGGAAGACATTCTGTACGCCATGCGCCATGAACCAATCGCCCATTTCAAAGTTGCAGACTACCAAGGCGCCGGTGCGTTTGGCGATCTCGACCGAATCACCTACGTGATCTCCATGGGCATGCGTCAACAGAATGACTTCGGCATCCAGGCCTTTCGCCGTAGCCTTGGCTACTGGATTGCCGCTGACGAAAGGATCGATCAAGACCTTGTGGCCATCAATATCCAGCGCATACGCTGAATGCCCCAACCACCGAATCGAAACAGACATGTCATCCTCCACCGATGAAACCTTGTTGTTGAGCACGATTGTAGCACCCTCGCCAACTCAATGCGAAACTTGTATATGTATTGCAAATGTGCGGCGCGGACGAAGATATGAACTGCAAATACGCCGCCTATCACGCTAGAATGGGAGGGTGTGTTCTGCTCCATCCGCTTACAAAAACATGAAACGGGAGATGACAGACGATATGTCGAATGATAACAAGCGTGGAATCCCCTATCTGCTCGTATTGCTGCTGGTGGTGATTGCCTTGGCGGGCGGGGCAGCCGCCGGCATCCTGGGCTATATCTGGATCACCGGCGGATCGGGCGAAGCAAGCATATCTATTGAAGAAGAGTTGGCGGCGCGCGAGGCGAGCGAAAATATGATGGCTGATGCGGTCGGTACGGCTATCGTCGAAGTGGCAAACACCGTAATTGCCGATGCCGTGGTGGTAGCGGTTGCAGAAGCGGTCGATGCAAGCGTCGCAGCTGCCATGGCAGAAGCGGCTGATAAAAGTGGCGCCGCAGCGATGGAAGCGGCCGCCCCGGCCAGCCAACCGCTGGAGTTCAGCATTGTTGCAGAGGAGAGCGTCGCCACTTTCACGCTGGAAGAAGATCTGCGCGGTGCGCGCACAACCGTGGTCGGCGCGACCAGCGAAGTCGGCGGCAAAATCATGGTGGATCCGGCGAACCCCAGCGCCTCGTCAATCGGTACGATCTTGATCAACGCGCGTACGCTGGAAACACCGGAGAGCTTCCGCAATCGGGCGCTGCGCAGCCAAATCCTCAAATCGGCGCAGGACGACTTTGAATTCATCGTATTTGAACCGCGTGAGCTGAGCAACTTCTCAGCGGACTCGGTCGCGATTGGCGGCACGATTACCTTTGATGTCAGCGGCGACTTGACCGTGACCGGCGCAACGCGCAGTGTCACCTTCAACGCGTTGGTCCGGCTGGACAGCGAGACACAGATCAGCGGACGCGCATCGGTGAATCTGCTTTACGCCGACTTTGGCTTGGTGATACCCGATGTGCCATCGGTGGCCAATATAACCGATGACGTGGATTTGAGCTTTGACTTCGTCGCGAGGACGGCCGCCTAGAATTGCTGTAGCGCCCTCAGTCTATTTTCGGAATCTGCATTGAGCTATACAGGCAGCGAAGTATGCAGGGCAAAGCGTTGGGACTCGCGAATCGTCAACATGCCATAGTTGGGACTCCATACTACGATATTGGCTTTGTGTTAGCCATCGGCTACCCCGATCCGCCCAGGTCTGCGATAATTCAGGGCAGCGCCCGAACCTACCCCGGAACAAATCAAAATGCCCAGACCACTCTATACGACTGAGCCTAAGGTCATCAATACGCTGCAGGCGCGCCAGGCTGCCCTGCCATACCTCGAAGTCGCCACAACCAACCGCAATAAGCTGCAGGAATTCCGTCGCTTATTGCCTGACTATGAGATCGTCGGGCTGAAGCTCGATATCGAAGAGATACAGAGCCTGGATCCTTACAAAGTGGTGGCGCGTAAAGCGATCGAAGCGTACAGGGCGAATGACTACAATCCCATCCTGGTAGAAGAAACATCGCTGTCGCTGCGCGGATTGGGCGGTCGGCCCGGCGCCTACATCAAGGACTTCAGTGAAGACAGCGAAATGCGCCGAATGATCGTTGAAGCCTGGCTGGCCGGGCGTGATCGAGCCGCCTTGGCCAAGGTTCTCATCGCCGTATTCGATGGGGGCGAGGTGCAGATCCGCGAAGGCAATACATCTGGCAGCATCGCCGAGCGCCTGCGCGGGACCGATGGCTTCGGCTGGGACGACATGTTTATTCCCGAAGGCGCCAGCCAAACCTTCGCCGAGATGAGCGATAGCGAGAAAGATCGCCACTCGATGCGGCGCAAGGCCTTGGAAGCGCTATGCGAGCAGCCCTTTGAATTGGGTCAAGGCGTATTCATGATCCCGGAGCCTTATCGGCAAGAAGTGGAACGGGTGGATTATGCCGCGCTGAACGATGAGGCGGCGCTCAAATTCGCCTTTGCGCTGGAAGCGCTCGAAGATGACAACCCGCCCAACAGCGATCTCGCCGCGCCAAATTATCAGCCGATTCAGTACGAAGAGAATATCTACTACACCCGTTATCTGCCCAAAGCTGATAGCTGCAGCATCGGCCTTATCCTGACCGATGTCGACCGTGGAACGCTGCATATGAATAAGAACGGCACGCCGATCATCTGGCAGTTTGGTCCGGAGCGCCGAACGCTCAGCTTGGCACAGCGCGCGGATTTCTTCCGCAGCAACCAAAGCGCCGAGGTCCTGGCCACGCTTGACAGTATCGCAGACGGCAACACCATCCCCAAGCGCAGCAACCGCCGCTCGGGCACGGTCGAGACGGTATTGGGTCTCAACGAATCTCCTTTCATCACCAGTACCTATTCCTGGAAGGATTTGGGTTATCGCAAGATGTCTTCGGCGCGGCATGTTTCGCGCACCATCAGCGCCGAATGCGGCTTGTTCAACCGGATCGGCAAGTATCCGCGCAGTGTGCTCGGCTTCGGCTCCATGCCCGCTATATCCGGCTGGCGCGATGTGCTGGTCACGGCCGCCGTTGGTCATCACGCCATCTTCACCCATCGCAACAGCATCTTCGCCGGCTATATTGAGCGGCAGGCGGCGGTCATCAATGCGGCGAAGGATGTGCTTAGGCGCTTGCATCTGAGTGAGACCGACTATAGACGGGCCGCCCGCAACATCGGCGCCGCCATCGGCTGCAGCAATGTCGCCGACGAATTGGAAGCCGCTCGCTATTTGTATGAGCGCGCTGGCGTAAGGCTGTTTCGCATCTATACGATCAATTCCGACCCGCGAGTGATAGAGGTGGCAGCGGCGATCCGCGCTGAATTCGGCGACGAAATTGAGCTTTTTGTCGGGCAGGTCAGCGACAAGAATCAATGCCTCAGGCTTATCGCGCCGGACGCGCGTGTGGATGGGCTCTTCTTCGGGCATGGCGGCGGACGGCAATGCACGTCGGCGACAAATGGCATGGCGGTGACCACCTTGGAAGAGGTCTACAGCATCACCACCGACGAGCGCTTTAATCATGTGACCATAGCGGTCGAAGGCGGCATCGGCACGTCGATGGGACATCTGCTGCTGATGGGCATCGACCTGATCTCCTACAATCAGCAACTGGCGCGTTGCGTCATCGAACAGGGCGATATTTACTTCGAGCACAAGAGCGGCAAGGTCTGCATGCCCTATCATGGCAGCGCCTCGGCGCCGACTATGATCATCGAGAGCGCCAACCCGGCACTGGCGCGCAAACGGCTGCGGCCCGGCGGGCGGACGCGCAATGTCGAAGGCAAGGCCGGTTATCGCTTCTTCGAAGAAAAGGCTAATTCGATGGTCTTCTACATTAATACTTTCAAGCACTATGCGGCGCGGACGCTGGCGGATGTCGGCGTGACGGACATGGCGGAGCTGCGCGATTTCGCGCGGGACAGCGATGAGGAGCTGATCCGCGTGGTGAGTTCGCAGGCGAGCGCGGTGGGTCAGGCCTACGGGAATATGATGTAGTGACAGAGTGCGCGAAAGGGAATGAAGTTTGAGTATAGTGCGGCAAACGGCAACAAATGGCAGCATATCGGCAACAAATGGCAATGAACTATCTATACAGTATAGATATAGTCGTCTTTTTCGCGGTATGTCATTTGAACCGGCCTGAGTCAAGGTGGGTTTCTGAAGCGGGAGAGGTGGAACGATACAGTTTCGCATGAGGTTGAGCGTATCACAGTGTCCTTCGTGAAGAGGGACTATATGTTCGCGCGTATGGGCGGAACTGCGCGTGTTTGTGCGGGACAGCGACGAGGCATTTATTCGGGTGGTGAGTTTGCAAGCCAGCGCGGTGGGTCAGGCGTGTGGGATACGGATGTAAGCGGACGCGATAATATGGCTAAACTCCGCGCTACAATTCTGGACCTATCGTTATGTTTCGTGGCTTATCCGCATAATATCCATCAATTCTGTTGCGTACATGTGTCCAAAACGCGTGTGGATTGACAATTACGTTATCCCCGTTTACGTAGAACGGATGCGGATTATTTTCCGCGTTGCTTATGTATACGTTTCCACGCAGAAACGAATCATGTTTCAGACCGTTCACTAATCCATCGCGCATCTCGCGTATACACTTCTTGTAGTCTTGCGTCGAGATTCCAATGTCTCGCTCAGGAAATGCCCACTTCAGCATTGCTGTGGTGTATCCAGTATCATCCGGCGGATTTTCGAAAGTAAAAGCTCTGTCGATACACGGAATGATAAGCATTAAAGCAGCTAAGTAATTGTCAACCACATCGTGTGTAATTGCGTTATTTACAAGGTGCTCAATCTGCGGACGCCACTGTATCTCCCACAAGTTTCGTGCAGTAGCAGCTTTCTTGCCAAATACGTATATACCAAGCTCCCTGAGGAATGTGCTCGCCCGTCTGCGAATCTTTTCCAATTGGTTCTGCTCTTGATTATCATGCTCAAAAACGTCAGAATTAGCGTCTACGACCAGCTTGTTCTCCCGCAAACGCACATTGGTAATACTCCCTCGAAAGCGCTCTTGACTTGCCAACTCCTGTGCCCGCCTTAGCAGCTTCTGGTCGTCGCCTATTTCCATGTCTGGCAACAAGATCGGAATTTCACGCACTATCGCTCTACTCATTGGGCGGGTCCTGTCCTCGTATTTGCCACGATCTTGATCAATACTGGCGCTGACTCAAGCAGTTTTGGCACTACATGACGTCGAAAATGACATCGCGCGTTAGTATACATAGAACGAGAACATGTATCAATAGTGATTTAGAGTTCAAAAGTAGCGGCCAGCTAGTATGGCTAGAACTCAATAACGCCGCGCGCTACATCGCTGGTCAGCATGGACGCGCAGCCCACGTAGGTTTGGCCCATTGGGCAGATCAATTTCGACCGTTTCGATTTTGAAGGGCGTATGCGCTTCGGTGAGAATCGCGGTATGCATTTGCACGGGATTGGCTTTTATATCGCGGGCGACCCAATGGGTCGCCCCTACAGCGATTATGGCTATCAGAAGGTGATGATGCCGCGGGCGACCTCGCCGGTCAGCATGTCTTGGTAGGCTTCGTTGATCTCATCCAGTCCGTAGCGGCGCGTCACCAGCTCGTCCAGCATGAGCTTGCCGTTGGAGTACAGATCCAGGAATATGGGGAAGTCGCGCCGGGGCAGCACCGAACCGTAGAAGCTGCCGCGGATGACTTTTTCCGTTCTGGTGATGATGGCGCCCGGCAGGTTGGTGCCGCTGCCGACCGGTGTCAAGCCGACGAGGGTCAGCGTACCGCCAGGGCGCGTGGCATCGAAGGCTGTCTCCTGCAATACCTGCAAGCCCACCGATTCAAAGACATGATCAGCGCCGCGGCCATCTGTCAGCGCTTGGATCTGCTGCACTGTGGTGTCATCTGAATACATTGCGTGGGTAGCGCCGAATTCTCGGGCGATTTCCATTTTTGCGCTGTTGGTATCCACGGCGACGATGGGGTGCGCGCCACAGAGGGCGGCGCCCATGATGATATTCAAGCCGACGCCGCCGGCGCCATAAACAGCCACGCTTTGGCCCGGGCGGACGTCAGCGGTGTACATCGCGGCGCCAACGCCGGTTGAGACGGCGCAGCCCACTAGCGCCGCCACTTCCAGCGGCACATCGTTCCGGACGGGCACACAAGCTGCTTCGGGAATGACCACGTATTCGGCGAAGCAGCCCAAGCCGGTCATGATGTGAATTGGCTCGCCGTTTGAGGAAATCCGGCTGGTGCCATCCTTTTGCAGTCCCGACCGCAGGACTGGCGTATAGACTTCGCAGAGGTTGGGCTTGCCGTGCTGGCAATAAAAGCAACTGCCGCAATTGGCGCGGAAATTCAGAGCCGCATGATCGCCGGGCTGGACGCTGGCGACGCCTTCACCGACAGCTTCCACGACGCCGGCGCCTTCATGGCCGCAGATGATTGGCAAGGGAAAGTAGGACAGACCTTCCACCACGTGCCAATCGCTGTGGCAGACGCCGCTCGCCGCCATCTTGACCAGCACCTCGCCGGCTTGAGGTGGCTGCAAGTCGACGGTTTCGATAGTGAATGGCGTGTTGGTTTCAGTAAGTACAGCAGCTTTCATCTTCATGCGCATGTCCTTTCACATTTGGCAGCGACATTCGTAACGATTCAGAATGACTGATTTTAGTCCAGGCCAGTCGCATTCCGCCACAAGCTCGATGGCGGAGCGGACTTGTCGTTTGAGATTATTCTTTGCCACCGAGGACACCGAGTAAAATTGAGTACGGGGAGAAATGCCATGCGTTTGAAGTCACCGCGCGCTTTGAAGGGGAGTGGTGAATTTCAAAGACACAGGACATATCCCGGATTCCATAAGGGGGATTCACCACAGAGACACAGAGGGCACAGAGGTTTTTGGATGGCAAGGTCTAAGTTGTCATATCAACAGTATTCACCACTCCCAGCACACCATGCCAAACCGCAGATCTGTCGTGGGAGCGGCCACAATGGCATCATCCCAATAGAATAGCGGGCGAGCCAAGGCTCGCCCCTACGGCACGATTATTTTCGGCGGGCGACCCAAGGGTCATCTTCATTCTATCTCCTTCTATCTCCTTCAAATTCACCGTGCGCTTTGAAGCGCCTCTTTTCGCTATGCACCGCCGCAGTCTATAATTTCTCGTCGGGAGATGAAGAAAGCGGGAGGCGCAAATGAATGCTCAAATTCGAGAGTTCTGGGAACTGAATCGCATGTATACGCCGCTGCGCGACCAACTGATGGAATCGCTCAGCGACGACGACCTGGCATTCTCGCCGGGCGGAAGCAACCCGACGCTTGGCGAGCTCTGCCGCGAACTGGGCGAGACGGAATATGCCTATATGCAATCTTTCAAGACTTTCAATGTCGATTTCAGCTATCGTCTCAAGGACGACACTTTTTCGACGAGCGTCGCCGGGCTGCAAGCCTGGTATAAGCAACTTGACGAAGAACTTGAGGCGGCGCTCGAAGCGGTCACTGACGCGGATGTGGCTGAGAAGCAGATGGACCGCGGCGATTTTACCGTGCCACTGCATATCAGCCTGGATGTCTACCGGGAAGCGCTGCTGATTTTCTACGGCAAGGTCAGCGTATATGCCAAGGCGATGGGTGTGCCATTGACGCAGATGTGGCGGGACTGGACTGCTTAGCTGGCTTTGAGTGGCGGTCGGCCGAGGTCACGCACCTGGCCGTGGCAGCAGCGGAGCTTTTCGCAAGCCGCCCTGCGAATCACCCCCGCCTTGCGCTAGAATACTCTTTTGACTTGACGAGATAAGGGTGAGCCTCGCGCCCACCCTTAGACATAATTGGGACGTGATGACTTCAGAATTCAATTCCGTTGACGAGTTGCAAGCCGCCTTGGGTGAGAACGACTATATCGCTGAGCGCGGTTTGACGGTGGCGATATATTTGGCGCTGAAGACCGGCAAGCCGCTTTTCCTCGAAGGCGACGCCGGCGTCGGCAAGACTGAGATTGCCAAAGTACTGGCGGCAATGTTGGATACGCAGTTGATCCGCATGCAATGTTACGAGGGCCTGGACGTCAATACGGCGGTTTATGAGTGGAATTACGCCGGCCAGATCCTGCATCTGCGCCTGATGGAAAGTGAAGCCCTGACAAGAGAAGCCATGGAAGACGAACTCTTCTCGGAGCGATTCTTGTTGAAGCGGCCATTGCTGCAGGCCATTGAGGAAAGCCGTGACGGAAGAGCGCCCGTCCTGCTGATCGATGAACTGGACCGCTCAGATGAAGAATTTGAAGCTTTCCTGCTCGAATTGCTTTCCGACTATCAGATTACAATACCGGAGCTTGGCACGATCACGGCGAGTGTGCCGCCGGTGGTGGTGGTGACATCAAACAGGACGCGTGAGATTCACGATGCTTTGAAGCGGCGCTGCCTCTATTACTGGATCGACTATCCCCATTTCCGCAAGGAACTGCAAATTGTCGAGCGCAAGGCGCCCGATGTGTCGCCGATGCTGGCGCGGCAGATTACCGCTTTTATCCAAGATATGCGCTCATTGGAGTTGTTCAAGCGGCCCGGCATCGCTGAGACTCTGGATTGGACCGCCGCTCTGATCGCGCTCGACCGAAACGAGCTCTCGTTGGAAACGGTCCAGGATACCTTGGGCGTGATCCTGAAGTATCAGGACGATGTGGAAATGCTTGACGCGGCGACTATCCAAAACATGATCGAACGCGCCAAAGTCGAGGCTCAGCGGGCTGGGTAGCCGCCGAGCACAATCGAAGTCCCTCGCTCATATTGGGGGAAGGATTCAGGGTGGGAGCTGGACACGATATGTCCGAAGAACCGCCGATTGGCAGCTTATACCTCGGTTCGGCCGATGCCCCGCATGAGTATCGCGGCGGCAAGCTGACCCACAACCTGATTTTGTTTGGGCGTGTTTGCCGCGCCTTGGGCATGAACGTGACGCCGAACCGCATGATGGAAGTGGGGCGGGCGCTGGCGCATATTCAGCTCGGTCGCAAGCAAGACTTCTATTTCACTTTGCGCGCGCATCTGGTATCGCACCCTAAAGAGCTGGATTACTTCGATGAAGCTTTTGATCTCTTCTGGCGCCGACCGTCGGATGGCTTCACGACCTTGAATCTGCAATCGCTGGGCGAAGAGCGACGCAAGAAGAAGACTCAGTTCCTGCCGCCGCTGGATGCCAGCCCAAGCGAGAACGGCGCCTCGGCCGATGAACTCGACTCGAGCATGATCGCGATAGTGCCGACCTACAGCCGGCAGGAGCGCCTGCGCAACAAGGACTTCGCCGAAATGACAGCGGAGGAATTGGAGATGGCGAAGCGAATGATGGCTAAAATGCCTGCTTCGCTGGGTATGCGCCGGACACGCCGCTTCGAAAATGGCAAGGGGCGGCAGATCAATATGCGCCGGCTGATGAAAGACATGATCCGTAAGAATGGCGATGTGACGCGATTGCCGACGCATCGGCGCAAGAATAAGCCGCGCCCTGTCGTGCTGCTCTGCGATATCAGCGGCAGCATGGAGCGCTATACCCGCGTCTTGCTGCACTTTATGCACACCTTGGCCGGTTCGCTTTTTCAAGTCGAGTCCTTTGTATACAGCACGGATATCACGCGCATTACACGGCAAATACGGCAGAAGAATGTTGATGACGCGCTGGAAGATATCGGGCAGACCGTATTGCAATGGGGCGGCGGCACGATGACGGGCGAGTGTCTGCACCGCTTCAACTGGGTTTGGTCGCGCCGGGTCCTGGGACGGGGCGCTATCGTCATCTTGATCACCGACGGCTGGGATCGCGGCGAAATCCCGATGCTGCATCGTGAGATGGCGCGGCTGCGACTGGCTTGCAAACGTCTCATCTGGCTGAATCCCTTGCTCGATGTGCCGGAGTATGAGCCTTTGACGCGGGGCGCGCAGGCGCTTCTGCCGCATGTGCATGACTTTCTGCCGATCACAAACCTGGCCAATCTGGAAGTCATCGTCAAGGCGCTGCAGAATCTCAACGGTCGCCCGAGCGCCGATGTCTATCGCAGGCGATACCTTGCGTGAAAAATCGGGCGACTTGATAAGTCGCCCCTACACCGCGAAAAATGTGTTGCTGGAGGGACGATGTTAGACATCCTCGATACGATGAATCGCTGGCTGGCGGATGAGCGCCCGGTGGCGCTGGCGACGGTGGTCAAGACATGGGGTTCTGCGCCGCGCCGCGAAGGCTCGAAAATGGGCATCGCCGGCGACATGGGGCGCGTCGACGCTGCCCCGCTGTCAATGGTCGGCTCAGTCAGCGGTGGCTGCGTGGAAGGCGCTGTGGTGGAAGAGGCGCTGGCCGGCTTAAACGAGGGCAAAGCGCGGCTGCTGAAATTCGGCGTGGCCGACGACATGGCCTGGGAGGTCGGCTTGACTTGCGGCGGCAGCATCGAAGTCTTCGTCGAGCCGCTGGATTCGCTTTGGTGGGACGCGCTGGCCGACCTGGCGCTGAACGACAACTACGGCGTGACCGTTACAATCATGGATGGCGCGCTGATCGGTGAAAAGGCGCTGTTTGACGCAGCGGGAGAGACGCTGTATCGGAGCGGCGCCATCACGGACGACATGCTACGCGCCATGAAAGCTGCCGCGGACAGCAGCAGCAAGAGCGGCGTCGTCAGTATGGGCGAGACGCGCGTCATGGTTGATATGCAGGTGGAGCGCCCGCATTTGATTCTGATCGGCGGTGTGCATGTTTCTATTCCCTTGCAGGCGATGGCGACACAAGTTGGCTTCCGCGTTTCGATCGTTGATCCGCGCTCGGCCTTCGCCTCAAAGGAGCGCTTTCCCGATGTAGCAAATATCCTGCACAGCTACCCGGACAAAGCGCTGACACAGCTGGGACTGGACCGCAGCACTTATCTCGCCGTTTTGACGCACGACCCGAAAATCGATGACAAGGCGCTGATCACGGCATTGCCGGCGAATATCCCTTACGTGGGTGTTTTGAGCAGCGGACGTACCCATCGGCAGCGGGTGGCGCGGCTGAAAGAAGCCGGGCTGAGCGATGAGCTCATCGGGCAGATCCGTACGCCGATCGGCATCGAAATCGGCGCGAGCACACCGGAAGAAATTGCCGTCTGCATTCTGGCCGAGGTCATCGCCGTGCGCAATGGACTGCGCGTAGACACTGCAGGACGTACGCGATGAAGTTCGGTGAGGTCGAGCTGGACGAGGCGGTCGGCGGCATCCTGGCGCACAAGCTCTATGACGACAGCGGCAAATTGGTCTTCAACAAGGGGCATCGGCTGAGCGAGAGCGATATCGCTGATTTGCGGCGGCGGGGTCACTCACGCATCACCGTAAAGCAGCTTAGCGCGGCAGACCTGCATGAAGATGCTGCCGCAGAGCGAATCGGCGCCGTCGTAGCGGGCGCCAATGTGCGTATGCGCGCGCCGGGAGTCGGGCGGGCCAACCTGTCTGCCGCTGAGCGCGGCGTCTTGCACGTCAACGTCCGGACGATGGAGTTAATCAACAATATCTATGATGGCATCACCATTGCGACGCGGCGTGAGTTCAGCCTGGTTGACGCCGGCGAAATGGTAGCGCTGGTCAAAGTGGTGCCCTTTGGCGTACCGGCGGCGCGCGTGGTGGATGTGGAGCGCATCGCCGAAGCTGGCGCAAATGTGCTGCAAGTGCGGCCGCTGCTGGCGAAACGAGTCGCGCTGATAGTATCCGGCACTGAAGCGACCCGTGAACGCTTGCTCAAGAGTTTTCATGAGCCGGTGAGACGGCGGATCGAAGGCTGGGGCAGTCAGTTGATCGAGCCGACCTACACCGCTCACAAGGCCGGCGCCATCGCCGAAGCAATCACGGCACATGCCGAGGGGCGCGCCGAAGCAGCGCCACCCGCGGATCTGATCCTCGTTGCCAGCATTTCAGCCATCATCGACCGTGAGGACATCGTGCCGTCAGCCCTGCTGCAGGCGGGCGGGAGCATTACCTTGCACGGTGTGCCGGTCGATCCGGGGACGCTGCTGATGATGGGCTACCTGGGCGAGACTCCGGTGGTTGGCGCGCCGGGCTGCATCAAGTCAGCCAAGACCAATGTCATTGACTGGATTCTGCCGCGCTTGCTCACGGGCGAGCGCTTGACCCGCGCCAACCTGGTATCGATGGGGCACGGCGGCCTGCTCAAGGACATCGCCGAGCGTCCCATGCCGCGCAGCATGACGGATCGATAATCATGCCGCCATTTGGCGCAATCATTCTGGCTGCGGGATTGTCCTCGCGCATGGGCGAGAACAAAGTGCTGCTGCCCTGGCGTGATGGCAAGCCGATTGTCGCCCATGTGGCCGCGGAGTTTCTACGCGCCGGCATCGCCGATGTGCTTGTCGTGACCGGCAGAGACGCCGCCGATGTCCGCGCCGCCCTCTCCGAGCGAGATGTGAATTGCGTCTACAATCCCGACTTTGCCACCGGCGAAATCCTGTCGTCGGTGAAGGCGGGTTTGGGCGCGCTGTCAACTGACTTGATGGCGACATTCATTCAGCCGGCTGATATGCCCTGTGTGACGGTGGACATCATTGCGCAGTTGACGGCGCAGCATGAGGCGGGCTGGAATGTGGCGCCACAGTATCAGGGTCGGCGCGGGCATCCGGTGCTGCTGGATCGGGCATATTGGCGGGCGATGCTGGGCTTGCCGGTCGGGGCGATGCCGAGGGATGCGCTGCGGGGTTCGCGCTTGCGGCTGGTGGATGTTGAAGATGAGGGTGTGCTGCTGGATGTGGATACGCGGGCGGCGTATGAGCGTCTACTCAAGCGGAAACTGCGGGATGGCGGCGTCAATCGCGGACATGATGCGAATCGTCTCGGATAGCGCCACCACGATTTTCTGATAATGCTTTATATCAGCATAAGACAGTTTTCGTCCGCGCCGGTCTTTCAGCCACTTGTGCAGCACTTGATAGCCGCCGATGTGAAAGTCCCAGATGTCTTGTGGCGCTCCGCCGAAATACTGCGTCTTGTTGATATGTACTCGCTCGTGTTTTTCGATGTATTTGGGATAGCCGCGCGCGACTTCATTGCCGCCCTCGACATCGTAAGTCGTCATACGCTGCGACAGCTTGGGCGATTTCATCAGGTGCAGGCTCACCAACTTCGCGCCGTATTTGACCAGCTTGCTAAACAAGTCAAGATCCGAAGTCAAGGGCAAGCGGGGAAAATCGATCTTGAGAAACTCGGCGTAGCGCTCGCGGTAAGTCGGGCTGTGGAATACGGCGTAGGCGAAATAAAAGACATCTTCGGGACCGAACCAATCTCGCATCCTATCGTTGTCGGCGAAGGCGCTGCCTTCTGTTTTGAATCGCAGACCGAGCTTGGCTTCCATCTCGGCGACGAAGGCTTTGCTGAGGTTGGGGCGGCGGCCTTTGTCGCTTAGGGGGAAACTTTCCGCATCTAGGAGTTCCTTCTGTTTGGTCGGGTAAAGATAAATCGGGAATAGAGCGCCGCCACCGCGTCTAAAGATATTTAAATCCAAGATATTGTCAGTACAGTAAATCACATTCCAATCAGTGAAATCGGCTGCTTGTCCTGCTCTGCCAATCACAATACCGACATTCTCTCTCGATTTGTCGTATGAAGAAAAGTGGCTCATTATGTTACTGCGAGGCCTGCACATGAAACCGTTTGACTTCCCGGTATAGTAGGTATGCCTTCGGTCAAAAGGTCGATACATAATTCTCGCAAGACGGCCTCGGTCGGGGCCACTATTATTGATATCTGCCTGCGCCAAATGAACTTTCCAATCTTGTACATCCCTCCCTAGATTATAGTAATCCCTAGCAACCTCTGTATGCAATTTGACGAAGTTAGTAACGGTTTTCCACGCTGACTGAACACTGTCATGTATGGTTAGCTTATCTCGCGCGGTAACTAAACCGACATCACTTTGAAGCACAACGGTTTGGATCGAAAAACACTCATCATATTCGGCTTTCTTTTCAACGTTTTGGGGAACAAAGAAATAATCAGGGCGATTAGTGGCAACATAAATCCATGCAGTCGAATCAAGATCATTATGATTTAACCAGGAATACTTCTCTTCTCGGTTGCCCCATATATCAATGTATTTCACATCGGCACTGTCAACATTCTTATTTGAATCTTTGATAAATATGCTTAGCGTTACACCCGTGCGAATATCAAATACATTTTCATCTTTATTCCCTTCGGGTGTCACCTCTTGTTTCGTAGTATTTCCATGTAAGTTGACAATGTAAATGTCGGAAAAAGATTTCAGCAGTTGTTGGCGCATCCCGCGAAAAGTTGGATTATCCAGGTATCCGTGATTCGTAATAAATGCCAGAACACCTTCGCCAGTCTGCTCAATTCGCCACTGACCAAAGCGGATAAACTTTACATAGTCATCTTGCAGCCACTTTGAATTTCGTTCCCCGATTGGTTTGCCGTCTACGAAGTAATAGTCACGGACTAACTTGCCAATCCACTCTCCCTTATTAGCGCTATGTCCGCTGTAGGGTGGATTGCCTAGCACGACCATAATCGGCTTTTCGCGTTTTATGGCGGTGGCTTCGTTCGCTTCCTCTTCAAGAAAACCGCCAAAAGCCGATTCGTACTTTTCCTTTATCCCCTCTTCCAGCGAGTTGGTCAGGTAAATGCCCAGCCGTTCGCCTTCCTTGAACTCGTAACCGGCATCCTTTAGCTGCAAGCTGAGGTTCATGTGGGCGACGGTATAGGGCGCCATCAGCAGTTCAAAGCCGAAAATGCGCGGCAGCAGATGCTTTTCGACGTAGTTTTTCCAGGCGCCCTTTTGCCCTTCTAAACGCTCTTTAATCTGTTCGATTACAAAATAGAGGAAGGTGCCGGTGCCGACGGCCGGGTCAAGGATGAGCGTGTCGGTATCGGCGAGGCCGTCTGGTCGATCAAAGCGGGTTTTGAGGATGTGGTCGACGCTGCGCACGATGTATTTGACGACCGGCTCGGGTGTGTAATAGACTCCGCGTGTTTCCCGCAGGGTCGGATTATAGGCGCTGAGGAAGGTCTCGTAGAAGTGAACGACCGGGTCGGTTTGCTGGGTTCGCTGGCCGAAGTGGGCGAGGATGCTGTCGATATCGGTGTAGCGCAAGACCTCGACCAGACTCTCCACCATCCATGTCAGTCGCTTGCCCAAATCAAATCGGCTGTGATAAAAGAGGTCGCGCAGGAAGGGATTGGTGCGCGGAATGTCCTCCGCGGCGCCGCGCAGACTGAACTTTGCCGGATCGCCCGGATAATTCACGCGCGAGGCAAACAAGCCGTAGGCAAGCGTTTGGGCATACATATCGGCAAATTTGGCTTGGTCCAAATCGGGCAGCAGGGTCTTCTGGAATGCCGCCATTTGATTTAACAGATTTTGAGTGGGGTCGCCGCTTCTGAGATCTTTCTCGATGAAATGGGCGATCAACTGCGCATTGCTTGCCAGCCGCTCGGCTAATTCTTGGGCGCTGTTGACAGACGGAGTCGTTTGCTGGGCAAAGCGACGCAGCATATCTGTCAATTTGCTATAGTTTTTCTGAATGCGATCGAGCTTGCCTTCTACTTCTTTGGCGATGCGTACCGTTTCCCGCTTCTCGCCATTCACATACCAGCGAAACTCCAGGTAATTCGTCAGAATCAGATTGCCGTGCTTGAGATAGCGCTTAACCTGCTGTGACTTTTCGGTTCGGCTCAACTGATTGCCGATGTCTTTCGCCTCGACAATACCAATCGGCACATTTCCAGGTTGACGCAAGACGACGAAATCGGGCATTCCGATTTCTGTGCGAGCGGGATCATTGACCGCGTTCAATCCCGAATCCGCCGATTGCAGCAGTGTCTTCAAGGCCGGACGGTAGGCATGTTCTCCAGCCATACCGGTTTTGAATTCATCTTGTATTTCAGTGAGATAGTTTCGAATCATGCTCATGTTTTCTCTCTTGAACCGCGTCTATGTTACCGCAGTCAGGCTGCCCTAGACAGCGAAGGCTCAAGACGATTCTCCACGCCACCACTGCTCCCATTCAACCGCCGCTCCAGAGCCGACCAGAGCAGCGCAATCGCCAATTCGCGCAGGCCGACAACCAGGAGCAGCGCCGCCACTTCCGCCAGCATCAGAGTCGCGGGATGCGGCTCAATCATCAGGCGTCCAAACACGAAGAGCAGGACGCCGACCGCAGCGGCAGAAGCGACAGAGCCACATAGGCGAAAATGCCGACAAGCGTCGAATCATGCCGTGACCAATCGTAGCTGCTGGCAAATAATCCGATGACCAGGCTCAATAGCAAAGTCTGGATCATGTTGCTGTAGTAAAGCGCCAGGCACAAGGTCACCATCAGCAGGAGCCGCGCTTGCTCGAAACCGAAATCTTGCCCGCTTGATATCGCCTCGAACAGCGCAAAGACGCACAAGCCGCCCAGCAGCGCCAAACCGAGCCGCATGGTCAGGCGCGTGCCCCAGCGCAGCGGCGCAAACCAGTTGCCGCGATACAAAATGCCGGTCGCGTATGACCAGCTCGCGTCAAGCGTGCCCCGCGTCGAAGCGCAGATGAGCTCGTAGGTATACTGATGCTTCTCACGAAAGATTTCGCTGACAACCTCGGCGGTCAAGCGCAGGCCCGCGAGCAAGACGAAAAGCGGCAGCAGGACAGGCGTGATCACAATTAGCATGACCAGGAGCATGGGTACGACGAGAACGAGCACTAACAATTCCGGGGAAGCGAATAGGGCTGTGATATATGCGACAACCGCCGCCAAAATCAGCAGCCGCGGCGGTCGCAGCCGATATTTCGGCGCTTCGGTGGCTCGGTGAATCTGGCTGACCCGGCGAAAAATCGGATCGTCGATGTCCGCATTTGCCAAGCTTCGCCAAAGCCGAATGGACATCATGCCGAGGCTCCCTGGCAACTTGCCTGATACGCCAATCTTAGCGAAAGACAGCGGCGCATCCAAACGCGATGGCGCTCAAGGCGTGTAGGTCGCTTGCGGGTCCGCGTGATGCAGCAGCACGTCAATCGTCAGCGCCATGGCTGCGCCGCTAACCGCGCCCCGTACTGCCGCCTTCTGCACCGATGCCACATCGATGATGCCGGCCTCAAGCATGTCGGTGATTGCGCCGCTGCGACTATCGATCCCGAAGCCGCTCTGGGCTCCGTCAAGTTCCGCGACCTTGGCGGCATCAAAGCCGGCATTGTGACATATGCAGCGAAGCGGCTCTTCCAGCGCCCTTTGCAGTATGCGGAAGGCAGCGCGGCGACTGCTGTCGGATTCGCAATTCGCAGATTGCTCCAGCGCGGACCGGCAGGCATGCAGGGCTATGCCGCCTCCCGGCAGGATACCGTCTCCCAAGGCGCGGCGCAGTGACTTGGCCGTTTCCTTGGCGGCGGCGATTCGGCTATCCATCCTGGTCGGCGAGGCGTCGCCGATGCGAAGGATTGCGACGCCGCCAAGTATTTTGCCGATGCGCCCGCGGAGGAATTCTTCCGCCTCTTTTTCGCTGGCGTTTTCGCGCAGCTCCAACAGATCCGCCAAATGCTCGGTTAGCTCTTGCTGATTGTCACGATCCGACACCATACCGAACATCGCGCGCTCGACCCAGACTTGCTTGGCCTGCCCCAGCCGGCTCTTGGTAACGGACCTTAGCGTATCGCCGGCTGCCTGATACAGCGGAGTCGCGCCGGTGATGACTGCCATGTCGCGCAGGTGAGCCTGGCGCTGCGCCTCGGTGTCGCCAGGCGTCTTGACAGCGATCGCGCGAAATTTCTCCGGCTTGGCATTGGAGAGGATGAAATTGATAACGGGTTCGGAGAATTTCCCGCCGACAAGCAGGAGGGACTTGTCGCCGGGGCGCATCAAGGCGTCAAAGAGCGGCAGGATGTCATCGACGTCTTCAATATCGAGGTCGCTGAGCAGAATTGCGGCATTGTTCATGGCGATGCGGTCGGCTTCTTTGCCGCCGCGCAACATAGCCCGCGATACCGCGCCACGATTCCAATACATGCCTTTCATGTAGTCGTGCGCGATCGATCGTGTATGCCCGCGCCGGACATCAAGCTGGCCAAATTCGCAGATGAACTCAAAAATCTCGCCGAGTCGTTCAGCGAGCTCTGGATCATGGCAGACACATTCGGCAAGCTGCGCCAGTTGGTCGCGCCCGGCTATGGGCGTGGTCAGCTCGGTCAGCTGAGACAAAATGACTTGCAGTCCTTCATGCAAGTGCTGTCGCAGGCGCATGGCGTCGCCGCCGCCGGCGATAACCTTCAAGCCTTCGCAATATATCGACTGAAACATGACGGCTGCTGTCGCCGTGCCGTCGCCGCAGTCTTCGTAGAGCTGCCAGAGCATCTGGCGCAAGAGCATGGCGCCCATGTCCGCATCAGGATCGGGCAGGTCAGTAATGCGCCTCGCGATCAGACCGCCCTTGTCCAGCATTTCGGGCGGCTTGCCATCCATCGCTTGGCTGACGGCAACCGTCCGGATTATCGGTCCCAATGTGGGGCGGATGGCATTCGCTATTACGTCGATACCACAGAGCAGACGGCGTGAAGTATCCGGCTGGAAGACCAGGCGTTCAGAGCAGTTTCTACCCCTCCCCAAAGCATCAGGGAGGGGTGAACTTGCCCCGATTTTGTAGACAGCGCTGTTGTCCAATAGAATCAGGTAAGGAAGGCAGGTAGGAGTGTGATGGTGAAGTATCCAGACGAGTTGAAGCGTGAGGCGCTGAATTTAGCGGCGAAGCCCGGTAGGACGGTGGCCCAGGTGGAGCGCGACTTGGGCATTACGCCGGGACTGATCTACAAGTGGCGGCAGCGGTATCGGGTCGATGAGAATAGCGATGAGCTTAAGCCAAGCGCCGAACGAGAATCCGAGACCGAGATTCGACGCTTGCAAGGCGAGTTGGCGATCGCACGGGAGGAGCGCGACATTTTAAAAAAAGCTATCCAAGTGTTCTCGCAGGAAAGCAAATGGTGAAGTACCAATTCATTCTGGAGCATCGGCAGGAGTTCAGCGTGTCGAGGATGTGCCGCGTGTTGGATGTGAGCAAGAGTGGCTTCTTCGCCTGGTTGAAGCGCGGGAAGAGCCGGCGCGAGCGGGAGGATGCGAGGCTGCTAGCGCGCATCCGGGAAATCTTCGTGGGTAGCGCCCGGACTTATGGCAGTCCGCGTGTCTGGGCGGAATTGTTGGCGAGAGGCTGGCGGGTAAGCCGTAAGCGGGTAGCGCATTTGATGCGGCTTGCCGGCATGTACGCGGTTCGCAAACAAGGCTATCGAGGCCGGAAGAAATCGGCAGCGTCGACATCGGCGGCGCCCAATATCCTGCAGCAAGATTTCTCGGCCACGGACATCAACCAGAAGTGGCTGGCGGACATCGCCTACATTGCCACCAAAGAAGGCTGGCTCCATCTCGCTGTGGTCATGGACGCCTTCTCGCGCCGGATTGTCGGCTGGTCTATGAACCGGAGAGCCAACAGCCAGCTGGCGCAAAATGCACTGCTCATGGCAGTGCAGCAGCGTGAATTGCGCGGTCTGCTAATCCATCATAGCGACCGTGGCAGTCAGTACACAGACCAGCGTTACCAGCAGTTGCTGACTGACCGTGGCATACAGCCAAGCATGAGCGACACCGGCAGTTGCTACGACAACGCCATGGCGGAAAGTTTCTTCGCTACTCTGAAGACCGAGTGCGCGAATCACGTCTTTGACACCATCAACGACGCACGGCGCACTATCGCATACTACATAGAGGCATGGTACAACCGCCGCAGACTGCATTCATCGCTGGGCTTTGCCAGCCCTATGCAATTCGAAGAGGCAGAGCATTAGACAAATTCAGCGTCCACCAAAACGGGTCAAGACCAACTAGCCCCAAGGATTGAGCCGCAAATGGGTGGCAAAGTGAGATAAACCTCCGATTGCGCCCCCTTTTGTACCTCCCACACAAATACCAGTTTGATAACTAGAGGCTGCTTGAGTAAGCAATCCTCCGGGCCATGCTGTCTCAACGAGATACCCGAACCAACCGTAAAAGGTAAACCAACGCATGCTACTGATATTATTCGGCCAAGCGTTGTACACGAGCCAGTAGTCAGAATCGCCACTCCCGTCGCATTGACTGTTGCTACTAGATGCTGTCGAGATTGCGCCGTTACTGTTGTGAGTCCTCGGGATATGCACTGCGCCTGATGCGCTACGAGTGGTACCGTAGCTACCTTTGAAAGTAGGATTAGATGTAACCGTAATCTCGCCTTCAACAGTAAACCCTTGTGCCTCAGCATAGAGTTCAAGAAACAGTTCACGGTCAGCATCTGTCCAATTTGCAGAGAGTTCTTCTGCCTCTGCCACAGTAATTAAATCATTGACGACTTTGGTTACAAACCCCTGCATACTGCTTTCGGTTTCTGTCGCCTGCGCGGACAGTGTGCCCCCCACATCACAGCTAGTATCATGACTGCTAAAAGCATGCGTTTCATCAGAATTTTCCTTGTGATAATAGATAATGATTCTAAGGGTATCGGGTCTCATTTAGATATCAAGATCTGGAATCCCGTTTGGACGGCAGACTTGCCCGTTCCCGGCGCCGAGCGGGATAAAATGCCTGCGCACGTTCCCCCTGTACGATTTATTCGCGCTCAAGGTCACTAAACCTTGCGCTGTTTTCGTGCCGCAGAGCAGCAAGAGCCAAACGAGTAGCAACATCAATACTTTATAGCTTCTTCAATTACCTTCTCCTATCTATATGAATAGACTTGTCGTCGATCTGAGCGTAACGATAGTCTAACCTTTTATAGAGTTGCTCCTCCACAAACGAAGATTTTAACAAGGGCGTCGGCGCAAACTCCGTTCTAATCCGGCCCTCGATGCTCTCGCCCGCTATCCAAAACGAAAACAGCGAACATGAGGATTCCTGAAGAAGCCAGCTACCACCTACGCTTTGACCGCGCCGCTGGTCAAGCCGCTGATGAATTGCCGCATGGCGACCGCGAAGACGCAAAGCAAGGGTATCGCCGAAATAACATAGCCGGCGAAAAGCGTACCCCAGTCCGTCTCAAATTCTGAGGAGAATTGCATCAGCCCCAGCGCCAAGGGCATCTTACCCTTGTCGGTGATCGTGACCAGGGGCCAGATCAAGTCGTTCCAGGTGCTGATGAGCGTGGTCATGGCGACCGTGGCAATCATCGGGCGAGCGAGCGGAACCGATACATAGATGAAAACTTGCCACTCAGCAGCGCCATCCACATAGGCGGCGTCGAAGAGTTCCGGTGGCAGGGACTCGAAGTAGCTGCGCATCAGCCAGGTCGATAGAACCAGGCCGCCGCTGACCCAGACGGAAATCAGGGCCAAGGGAGTGTTGAGCAGGCGGAGATCGCGCACCAGCACAAAACGCGGGGCCAACGTCAGGACGCCGGGCACCATAATCAGCGTGATGAAGGCGAGGAAGAGCACGGTCTTGAAGGGGAAACGGAAACGGGCGAAGACGTAGCCGGCTACCGAGGCGATGATAGCGATAAGGCAGATGGTGGAGCCGGAATAAATGACGCTGTTGACGATGTAACGCCAAATGATTCTGAACGCGGACGAGTAGTTGCCGAAATGAAAAGGCAGCTCCGGCAGCCAGAAATTATGGTAGAACTGCGTACTGCTCTTAAGCGAGGTGATGACGACCAGCACCAGCGGGAAAAACGTCAAGATGCCGAATACAATGAGCACAGCTTGAAAAGGAAGATCGCGGTTACCGAGGCGCAGACGTTTGCGACTTCGCAGGGACATAAGCTGATTTCTCCAATACGAACTGTTGGCGACCCACCGGGTCGCCTCTACATTATTGACTTGCAGCGCCGGCGGAGACTCGCAGGTTTATCACGGTCAAGGCGAGCATGGCGACGAATAGCACCACGCCTATAGCAGATGCGTAACCAAATTCGAGGAATTTGAATGCCGAATGAAAAAGCTGCAAAGCCGGCACCATCGTACTGTAGCCAGGTCCGCCATCGGTCATAACAAGAAAGAGATCGAAGCGCTGGGTCATGAATAGCATGGTCAGGATCATCGCCAGCGTGATCTGCCGCCGCGTCATGGGAATGTCGATGTAGAAGAGCCTGCGCCAGAAGCCCGCGCCATCGATGGCCGCGCTCTCGTGCACTTCTTGCGGGATCGTCTGCAAGCCGCCGAGGATGATGAGAAATTGCAGGGTCGGCAGCCAAGGGAAGCGCACAAAAGATATAGCCCACATCGCAGTCAGCGGGTCCGCCAGCCAAGCGTTCGCATAGTCGCCCATGCCGACCAATTTCAAGCCTTCGTTGAGCAGCCCGACTTGCGGGTTGTAGATGAAGCGCCAGATCAAAAAATTGAGGATGGCCGGCACGACCATGGGGAAGACGAAGATGATTTTCCACCAGTAGGACCAGCGCTGGCTGCGCAGGTTGACGATCATTTCAGCGGCGAAGAAAGGCAGCACCGTCTGCATGATGACGCGGAAAATCACGAAGCCGACCAGATTGGCGATGGCGACGCGGAAGGTACGATCGGACAGCATCCGCTCGTAATTTTCAAGTCCCACATAGATATGGACCTTGCCACCGTTCCATATGAACAGCGAGTTATAAAGAGCGCTGAAAGCGGGCAGCCATTCAAACGTTATCAGCAGCGCGACCGGTATCAGCAGCGCCAGATATAGCCACTTCGCCCGCCATATCCTTTGATAGAGCGGGCTTTGACTTTGCTTCTGTGTTTTTCGCCCCGAAGGACTTGTGGCAAGACGTCTGAGCATAAGCGAAGTCAGGAATTCAAGTGCGAACGACCCGCTGGGTCGCCCCTACATTTTCTGATCGAAAAGATAACTGTAGGGGTCAGCCATTGGCTGACCCATTTGTACAACCATGTACACCGAGCTTGTCCTGACTTACTCCATTTGGAAGTCACAGGTCCATTCGTTTTCGGCAATCACCGTGCGCGCTTCCCGCGTCATCAGACGGTCTTCTTCGGCGATCAAGGTTTCGAGATCGATCTGATCGGTGAAGTACTCCTGCATCAAGCGGCGGTGATCTTCGCCATAGCGGCGGCTGAGGCGCGGATCGGGATCCTTGAGAGCGCGAATCGGCAGCTCGAGGAAGGCGACTGTCGGCTTCAGCGCGTCGGGCACATCAAGACCGAACTGTGTTGGTATGCTACGCGGCGAGTCGGTGACGACGCGGCCCCATTGCGGTTGGGCGGTCACGTACATGAGGAAGTCGACGACCTGCTCCTCTATGCCTTCACGCCGGGCGCGATCGGTCACTGTAAAGCCGGCGGTGAAGCCACCGACCAGGTAGGCGGTATCATTGTTGGCCGCATGGGGGCTGGTGGTTTCAGTGACGGGCGGGAAGTAGCTAATGCCCCAATTGAAGTCCGCGTCACGGGTCACGTTGATCGTTTGGCTCGCGGCATTTTGCAGCAAGAAAGGCGCCTCGCCGGTGATGAAGAGGCGATAGGCTTCGTCAGGTGTCATGGTGGCGTAACCATCAACCCAGACCGGTTCGAAATCGGCCAGCAGTTGCAGCCAATCGGCGAAGGCGTCGTCCTGGGCGCTGATCAAGCCATTTTGAATGGCGCAGGCGAACTCGCGCTGATTCAGGGCATGCCAGCTTGCGCCCGGTTCCCACCAGCTCTCGATATGATCGATATAGAAACTGGTCAGGCTGGTGCCATCGAACCAGTTGTAAGTGTAGGGCGAGGCAGTGGACATGGAATGCGCCAGCGGCTTATTGCCGGCCTCCGCCAGCGCCGTCATTTCGGCGACCATGGTTTCCCAGTCCTCCCACAGCGAATAGGAGATATCGAATTCGGTATCCATGCCCGCCGCTTCCAGCATGTCTATATTGTAGAAGAAGCCGACAGCCACCGCGTTGACGGTCACCACATACTGGTTGCCGCTGCCCGTGTGATAAGTCGAATTCCAGACGGCATCGGGAATACTGTCCGCCCAACGTTCGTGGCCCGCTGTGTCTTCGGGAATGTAGGGGTTGGGCATATCGATGTAGTCATTGAGCGGGACATACCAATCGTTGCCTTGCTCCTGCCAGACGCGAATAAAATTGTTGACGATGATATGCGGCTCATTCTGCCCCTGGAATACTGTGCTGCGCCATTGATCGCCCGAGATATTGGAGGGTACATCTACCAACTCAATAGTAACGCCGGGGTTCGCCGCTTCGTATTCGGCTACGATCGTATTCATCATGGTCGGCGGATCAGGATTGTTCTCCGTCGGTTCATCGGGATAGTAGGCGCCGACGGTGGCGAAGATGGTGATCTCGTCTTGCGCCATGCCGGAAAATGCGCCGAAGACAAGCAAGAAAAGCGATAATAAAAGCAACCGTCTGAACATGATCAACTCCTTCTTGCATATATGGTCGAAAGTGCGCAAAACATTGAAATCACGTACGACTTTAACATATACAAGATTGCTGGGTCAACACGATTGTTACAAGGGAGTGGTGAAAATCTTGGATATGCCCTTTTCTAACCCCATCCCGGCCCTTCCCCAAAGCATTGGAGAAGGGAGTTTTCCGGCGAGGTTGAGCCAGTGTCGTCTTCATTCTATCTCTTTCTATCTCCTTGAAATTCACCACTCCCGTTACAACTAGCCCAGGAAGGTGTGCAAAGCGCGACTAAACTCGCCCGCTTTCTCGACGAAGGGCGTGTGACCGCAATCGTCGATGACGACTTCTTCGACCGAGCCGCCGGCCGCCGCGTATTGGTCCAGTACATGCTTGATCTGCGCGATCATCGGTTGTGGCGGGCAGACTTCGTCGCCGGGCCAGCCGGGGACAACTCCCAGCTTGCCGAATGTCGCCAGGTCAAACATCGACATATCGGCGATGACCTGGTCGCTTTCGCCACGCAGCCAAAGCAGCGGCGGCTTGGGATCGATGGCGTAGAGCCGCGCCACATCGGGCTGGTTATTGGGCGCCATGCCATTGAGTACGCCCCAGCGTCCCGGCGCCACGCCGGGCCAATTCTCCGAGGCGACAAAATCGCCCGGGTAGTCCTTTTCGCCAGTATGCGTTTGCAGGACGGACGTAAGCAAGTCTTCTTCGCGCTCGGACTGATAGGGCGGCTTCCAGTAGAAGTTGTTCATCACATTGAGCGGCGTCATCTCGCCGTCGTCGCGCTCGCCATCTTTGAGCATCTGAGTGTACTGCGGATTTGCCACGCCGCCGCCTGACCCAGCCGCATCCGCCGCGCAGAGATTGCCTTCAGCGTCCTTGGTGCCGCCAAAGCCGAAGGGCGAAACCGGCGCGACTAACACAGCGCTCAGCAGGCGTTCCGGCGCATCCATCATTAGATTCCAGGTGACGCCACCGCCCATCGAGTGGCCGACTATATGCGCCTGATCTATGCCCAGCGTATCCATAAGCGCGATCACATCGTCGGACATATCGCGCAAACCACGGCTGCCGTCAATAAGCGCCGCGGCGTCCGCTTCGCCAAATCCACGCTGATCGAGCGCAATGCTGTGGTAGCCGGGCGGCATGGACAGCATGGTCTCTTCCCAGAATGTGGCCGAGGTCAAGTTGCCGTGGATGAAGATGACGGGTGTCCCGCCTTCATCGCCGGCCAAGAGGACGCGCGTCGTGATTCGCGACGAAGCGATCGTCTTGGCGCTGATATCTGCAAGGGTTGGAATGGACATGCCAGTGTCTCCTTATGCCGTCTGAAGCTTGGACAGAATCTAACCCAAGCGCCTGGGCTCCGCCACTTCTCTTAATAGTTTGATGAACCGCCAGCCGCGATAGCCGCAAAGGAATTCGCGGAATCCCATTCGCGTTGGCCCTGATCGCTGCCGCCGAGCGGCTCAGAAGGGACCGTAGCGATCGGTTTGCGCGGGATGCGCGTATACGGTGGCGTCATAGCACTTGCGCAAGAGATCCCACTTCACGTCCGTATAAGCCGAATCTTCGGACAGATCGCAGTGCTCCCAGGGGTCAGCTTCCAGGTCGTACAGCTCGCAGATGTCTTTTTGGTGATAGACCACCAGCTTCCAGCGTCGATCGCGATACATGGTGGCGTGCGTCTCGTCGGGATAGTTCGTTGCGGCGTAGTGCTCCGCGCGCACAAATTGGCGGTGTGGCGCCGATCGCTCCTCGCCGCATATCCAGGATGCCGCCGAGCGCCCTTGTACGTGGAGCGGCACGTCAATTCCAAGCAATTCATAGAGCGTGGGTACGATATCAACCAGCTCAATCAACTCGTCGCTGACCCGCGGCTCTATCTGACCGGGCCAGGAGATCATTAAGGGCACACGGACCAAACCCTCATAAAAGCGGCAGCCTTTGTGCACCAGACCGTGGTCGCCCAGCATTTCGCCGTGGTCGCTCATAAAAATGATGATAGTGTTCTCGCGCTGGCCTGTCTCTTCGAGATAGTCCAGCAGCCGGCCGAATTCTTCATCGAGAAACTCGATCATGGCGTAGTATGAGGCTTGCATATGCTTGTGCTGCAATTCCTGCGGGTGTCGGGATTGAGTCTGAAAGTCGATGCCGGCCGCTGTCAGGCGGTGCTGATGCGCGAGGTCGTCTTCTTCGAAATGCGCTCCCGGCAAAGTCGCGGGATCGTAACGGCGATAGTAGTCCCAGGGCGCGTCAAAAGGCGGATGCGGGTCGAAGGGATTGATGCTGAGCAGCCAGGGTTTGTCCGGCTCGCGATTGCGCTGGATAAACTCGATGGCCTTCTCGGTGCACCAATGCGTCTGATGCAACTGCGGCGGCACATTGTCGTCTTCCGCTGTCGGCTCGCTGAATCCGCCGAAACCTGGGTTGTCTTGTGAGTTGCGATAGTCATCCAAGGAGGCGATTCCGCGGGGCTCTAGCACGGTATTATGGTCGATACAATGTGTCTTGATCCATTCGACATATTCATTGCCGCGCTCATTGCCGCCTTTGTGATCGTGACTGTATTGAAAGGTGTCATAGCCGTCGTTGACCCGCTCTTCCCGGCGCAAGAAAGCGCTGGCCAAATGCAGCTTGCCGATCAAGCCACAATCGTAACCCTCATCGTGCAAGGCCTTCGAAATCAGCCGATCTTCAAAGTGTCGCGGAAAGCTGCGGAAACCATTGCCGTTGACGCCGACCGCGCTGGGATACATGCCGGTCAGAAAGCTGGCGCGGCTCGGTGTGCATATCGGCGATTGGCAGAAGGCGTGGGTGAATGTCGCGGACTCGGCGACAAAGCGGTCGAGATTGGGTGTACGGATATGCCGGTTGCCCAAGGCCGCGATCGTGTCGAAACGCTGCTGATCCGTGCAGTACCAGAGGATGTTCGGTCGTGATGGCATAGCCGCGCTCCAAAACCATATCGGAATGATTGCCCGATAGTAACCTTTTCTTATTTGATTCGCCTCCGAAAGTTTTGGGCGGAGAAATCTCTCAAAAGACAGTAGAATGGTGCAAACGCCGATGGAACAGGAGCCTTCTTATGGTGGATTTTGGATTGGGTCTGCTTGCGGGACCGGCAAAAGGACAGAACGAGCGCTTCTTGACGGAGCTAGACGCGACCCTGGCGCAGCTCAAGGGATCGTTCCGCAGTATTTGGATGACCGATCATTTCTTCTGGGAGGGCGAGCCGACGTATGAAGCCTGGACCGTGCTGAGTTACCTGGCGGCGCGCTACCCGGATTTCGAAGTTGGACCGATGGTGCTTGGCCAGAGTTACCGTAATCCGGCGTTGCTGGCATTGATGGCGGCGACCTTGCAGAACTTGTCAGGCGGCCGGTTTGTCATGGGCATCGGCGCGGGCTGGAAAGAGGACGAATACCGCGCTTATGGCTATCCCTATCCCGAGCCGCGGGTGCGGGTGCAGCAGCTGGAGGAGACTCTCATCATCTTGAAGAAGATGTGGGAAGAGCCGGGAAAACTCAGCTATCAGGGCCAGCATTATCAGATCACGGACGCCTGGTGCGAGCCGAAGCCGGAGCCGCGCATTCCCATTATGGTTGGCGGCGGCGGTTATACCGTGCTGAAACACGCCGCCAAATATGCCGATATCTGGAATCTGCCGGACAAGCCACTGGCGCCTTACATCGAACGTCAGAATGTGCTGCGGCGTCACCTCGATGCCATCGGGCGCGATCCGGCGACGCTGCGCTGCAGTTGGTTTGGACGGGTCGCCATCGGCAAGACCGAAGCCGAAGCCATCGCGCGCGGCGTTTCCCGCGTGGACAAGTGGACGCCTGAGAACTCTTTCGTCGGCTCGCCCCAGCAAATCGCCGAGCAGATGAACGCCTTCGTCGAAAAGGGCTGCGATTATTTTATGATCGATATCATCGGCTCGCCGGACCCAGAGGTCCTCGGCTTGTTCACCGAAGAAGTGATACCGGCACTGAATGGAGCGTAAGAACATGAAGATCAAATGGTATGGACATGCGGCATTTCTCGTCACGGGCAGCGATGGCGCCTCGGTGATCACCGACCCTTATACGCCGGAGACATCCGGCTACCAACCGATACCGGACCATCCCGATATCGTCGTCACATCATCGCTCAACGATAGTTTTCACGATCGCTCGGATCTCATCGGCGGCGACCCGGAGCGGCTCAACCTGCTCGATGTGGCGCGCTCTGGTGGCGAAATCACTTGCAAGGGCGTGACATTCAAAGCGATCGAATCATCTGAGATGTACGCCCATCCCGAGCACGAGCCGGATAAATGCGCCATGTATCGCTGGGAGATGGACGGCATCAGCATCGGGCACATGGGCGATGTCGGCAATCCTTTCACGCCCGAGGAGTACGAATTCTTCCGCGATCTCGATGTCTTTCTCGTGTTGGCGGGCGATGTGCCAACCATCGACTTGGGCGATCTGAAAAAGGTCATTGACCGTGTGCAGCCGAAGCTGGTGATTCCGATGCACTTCAGAACACTGCGTTACAAGCCGCGCAACATGCAGTGGATCACCAACTTTCTCAGCCACTTCGATGAGGCCGAGATCGATTTTCAGTCGGATTGGGAGGTGGAACTGAGCCGGGACGATCTGCCGGATACGACGCGGGTGCTGGTCTTGACGCACGCGCTTTAGTCATTCAAAGTGCTGCCTGATGATATAGGGGGAATTGCAGATACTTGCATTGTCGCAAGCTCACAGATCAGCCGCAGCGGCAATGGACTGGACACAGACCATTGTCATTCTCATATGTATATGGGGCTGCGGCCTGCGGCTTCACATAGACTTGATAAACTATCGCAACGAATTTCGGCGTGATATACATCGGTTTCGTGCCGACATGCGATCGTTTCGCTAGGTCACCTGCAAGCACGTAGTCGACAGGCGTGTAAGGGCGAACGGACGCAGTGTCTACGCGCCACGGTGGTTTGCCCACCTCTATTCTGTGTTACAGTTTCGCAAACGTATCCTTCAAGACCGGATAGAGCGACCGGTAAACCTCGTAGCGCTCAGCGTAGCGCTCGGCGTCAGCGCCGACTGCCACTTCGTCGCCCGTTTGAATCATCACATCGCAGGCGCTCGCCACATCGCTATATGCGCCGGCAGCCACTGACGCCAGGATGGCAGCGCCGAATGCGCCGCCTTCGGTGGTATTGATATTGACCAAGGGGGCAGCTAGCACATCGGCGATGATCTGCTGCCAGACCGGGCTCTTGGCGCCCCCGCCGCTGATTCGCACTTCAAATTGCGCTGGCAAGCCCGCCTGATCGATCAAGGTGAAGGAATCTTTCAAGCCGAAAGCCACGCCCTCGAGGACGGCGCGCGTCATGTGACCGCGGCTGTGTCGAGTTGTCATGCCGATGAAAGCGCCGCGGGCCAGCGGATCGGGATGGGGCGTACGCTCGCCCGAGAGATAAGGCAGGAAGAATAGTCCTTCGCATCCGGCCGCTACCTGCGCCGCTTCCGCCAGCAAACTGTCAAAGTCTGTAGTTGGCGCGAAAGTATCTTTATACCATTGCAGGCTGCCTGCCGCGCTCAGCATCACGCCCATGAAGTGCCAGGCGCCCGGCACTGCGTGGCAGAAGGCATGCAAGCGCCCCTCGTGTTCGTAGGCATAGCTGCTTAGCGGCGCGAAGACGACACCCGATGTGCCGACGGTGACACCGATTTTGTCCGGTGTGACGCAACCCATGCCGACCGCGCCCGCCGCTTGGTCGCCGCCGCCACCCACGACAGGTGTGCCCGCTTTGAGTCCGGTCGCAGCTGCCCCGGCCGCGCTGATCGTGCCGGCAACCTGCGTTCCTTCATGGACCGGCGGCATCCACTCGGCCGGAATCGCCAAGGCGTCCAGCACCTCAGCCGACCAAGCCCGCTCCGCCACATTCATAAGCGATGTACCGGCCGCGCCAGCCATATCCGTGGCATAAGTATCAGTCAGCTTGTAGCGAATGTAGTCTTTGGGCAGCAGCACTTGTTTCGCGCGGGCATAGACCTCCGGTTCGTTGTCACGCACCCAGAGGATTTTGGGCGCGGTGAAGCCGGTGACCGCCGGGTTACCGGTCAACTCGATCAGCCGCTCAGCGCCGATGCGCGCCGTCATGAAATCACATTGCGCCTGTGTGCGCTGGTCATTCCAGAGGATTGACGGGCGCAACACCTCGCCCTCGGAATCCAGCAGAACCAGGCCGTGCATCTGACCGGTCAAGCCGATGGCGCTGATGTCATCGCCGCGCAGGCCCGAGTCCGCTAGCGCCTGACGAATGCTCGCGCTGATGCCGTCCCACCAGTCTGAAGGGTTCTGCTCGCTCCAGAGCGGCTGTGGCTGGCTGATCGGCTGAGGCGTATTGGCAACGGCGATGACCGCGCCCGTTTCGTTGATGACGAGCGCCTTGGCCCCGGTGGTGCTGATATCGAGTCCCATCAGGTAGGTCATAATTTGGCCTTTCTCAAAGAGCTCCACGCCTATCAACGCAACAGATGTAGGGGCGACTCATCGAGTCGTCCGCTGTTTGCCGATTCTATAGGTCGGGCGATCCAATGGATCGCCCCTACATATCCTCGGTTACCGCACACCCAGCAAGATATCAAAGGTCAGCTGATCCAGCCGTTCGTAGGGCAAGTTGCGCGCGCCCATGCCAACGCGGTCGAAATCTGTGGCCTTGAGCCGATCAGCCGCCGCCCGACTATACCCATCGGCGAGAAAGGCGTACCTGCCGCTATCGGCGTTGATTTCCGTCAGCAGCGCCTGAATCTCGGCATCGGCGTTGAACTGCGCCGCCTTCTCTTTGAAGACCAGATAGGAGCGCATGCAGCCGCGAGCGAATGCCTTGACATCTTCATACTGCGATGTGCGGTAGGCGTGGGCGTCAAAGTGGCGGCTGCCATCATAGCCGACATCTTCCAGGAAACGCACCAAATGGAAATTCTGCTTAATCATCATGCTGCCGAAGCGGAAGTCCTGATCGTAGCGGCCAAACATCTGGTCGTTGAGATCGATGTGGAATAGTTTGCCGGCATCCCAAGCCTGCGCCACCGCGTGCATGAAATTCAAGCCCGCCATGTGCTCGTGCGCGACTTCCGGGTTGACGCCGACCATAGCCGGATCGTCCAGCGTGGCGATGAAACCGAGCATGCTGCCCACAGTCGGAAAATACATGTCGCTGCGTGGCTCATTCGGCTTGGGCTCCAGCGCAAAACGATAGCCGTAGTCCTGGTCTTTCGAATATTCGCAGAGGAAATTGATGGCGTCGCGCATCCGTTTGACGCCATCAGCCGGATTCTTGGCGCTATCGGACTCGGCGCCTTCCCGCCCGCCCCAGAAGACATAGACCTTCGCGCCCAGCTCCGCGCCGAGGTCTATCGAAGCCATCGTCTTCTGCAGGGCAAAGGCGCGCACGGCGGGATCGTTGCTGGTGAAAGCGCCATCTTTGAAGGCGGGGTCAGTGAAGAGATTGGTGGTCGCCATTGGGCAGACGATGCCGGTCTCGGCCATGGCGCGCTTGAAATCCGCCACGATCCGGTCGCGCTCGGCGGCAGTGGCGTCAATGGGCACGAGGTCGTTGTCGTGCAGGTTGACGCCCCAAGCGCCGACATCCGCCAGCAGATGCACGATCTCGACCGGTGAGATGGGCGCGCGCGTCGGCTCGCCAAAGGGGTCGCGCCCGATATTGCCGACCGTCCACAAGCCGAAGGTGAATTTATGTTCCGGTTGGGGGGTGTAATCCGCCATTTTCGCCATCCTTTGCTCCGTCCGAGAATTGGCCAGATTGTAGCAAATGCTTGCCTAGCTTGACAGGAAAGGCTGGGAAAATCTGGAAATGCAACGCTTCAGAATTGCTTATTGGAAATAGAATATATGTTCTATTATAATGACAGGTCATATTTGATGAAGCGCCGCGCTGAGCGGAATGGCTTTTGACAGGACAAACAGCAGCAGGCGCATTCACAAATCAGCGAAATAATTTAGGAGGAAGTATATGTCCGCTCCACTATTGACACCCGCATCCGGCGGCGGTAGCAAGCCAAAGCCCGCGCCTTATGATCCACTACCTTCGATTCAAACGCCCAAACCCGAGCCACAAGAGTCCACTGTGCCTCTCGTCGTCATCACCGCCTTTGACGCGGACACTGCGGAAGCGCTCAAAAAGCGTTTGGAAGAAACAATACATCCTGTTGACCGGCCCACGCCTGCCAGACAGAAAGAGACTTACGATCCACTGTCGTCCATAATGGCGCCTGAGCAATCAAACGAGCCAAGTCTCCCCGATATTGCGCTCAATATCAAAGAACCCGAAATGACCGCCGCTGATCTGGAAATGGCTTGGTCGAGCGAAGCGCCATTCCTGAGCCTGGATGCCGCCGAAATGTCCGATTATTTCTCGGCGCTGGAAGATGACCTGTTGCGGGACGTGTCGATTTCTTTGCAGCATCAGAAGTTCATACTGTACTATCTGGACGATTCGCTTGAGTATCTGAAACATTTCGCCACTTATACTTGGGATGAAGATTCCGATGCAGCGGCGGAGGAATTCATTCAGCGGAATGTGGAGCGGTTTAAGTCAGAGCTGGAGCGGCAAAGGGAGCACGACTGGTCGCGCGGCGTACAGAACGACATAGAATACTGGATCAGAAATGTAGCGAATGATGAGCGCGAAAGCGTCATCGTCTACGACCTGGAGGCGGGCGAGATTCTTTTCGTGCGATATGGCGACAAAGACTCCGTCACCATGCAGGAATGGCAGCAGAAGCTGGCCGAGGGGCGCAATATAGTGGTGATCCATAATCATCCGAACAATAGCGGCGCATCGTGGGCTGACCTCAGCGCGGCGGTCTGGCTGGACGCGGAATACATGATCGTGGTTAAGCCGGATGGTACGCAGCATCACCAACAGCGCATTGGGGACAGAATGGTGGCGCTTGAGCCGATTCATAACCCGGACTATGTCGCGCCGGCCGATCCGCTGGAGATGGCAGCGGCGAGCATCGCCTATTGGATTCAGACTCTGCGGGAATTCGGTAATCCGCCGGAGTCGCTTTGGTGGCAAGAGGGGAACATCATTGTTCCGTATCACACTGACGAATCGATCGAAGATGTAGCAGCTAGGATGATTGGACCTCTTCCGGACCCGGTTAGAGATGAGGATAATTACGCGGAACTGCTCAAAGAACACCAGAAAGATAGTGCAGAATTCACGTCGTATCTGAAGAGATTGAATCAGAGCAACACAGAGCCAAACGTAATGTATATACCTATGCCGGGCTGGTCTGGTCGCAAGGAACATACTCCGCGTGGTGCAAAGATCATAGGATCTCATGCTAGCCGACGGACGTTTCTGCGTACCCTTCCATCCTCGCTAAATTCACCTACGAATCTTGGCTCACGCTGGAACAGGTTGAGCCAAGTCGAGCAACGAATCGAAATGGCATTAACATCTACGGCTGACGATGCGCTGATAGCCATTTTTGATAACATACAGTCTGTTGAAAGCGCATTTCGTTGGATTGAGGACAATAATGACTTCATTGAGAAGTATGCCACCAATGCCAGTATACCCAAAGAGTTGCTTCAGGTTATCTTGGCCTCGGAAATCCTGTATGACTATGGCACGAACGATTCGATACAAGATAAGATGGGACGCGCGAAATTGACTACGGACATAAGTTGGAGAGGGCCAGGGGTCGGCAATGTTCATTACGTGACCTTAATGGACGCGTATATTCATTTGGATAATCTGAACCAAGCCGATATTTGGCAATTGGATCCTGATGCGCCAGTGTGGTAACCCGTATGTTCTTAGATCAATATCGCGGTTTAGACAATTCAAGAACTGTCGAGAATCTGTCAGCCGAAGATTACGCTAGAATTTGGGGAAGATATAGAACCGCTCAGGAAGCCCTTGCGCACGAAGAATACGGTCCAAACGCTGCGTTGGCATATCCTATTGCCGAGTATTTTCTGGGTCAAATCTAGACATAAAGGACATGAAAAAGAATCGGAAAAGCAGCAGCAAGAATACGACACAAAGACCACTATTCAGGTTCTTGGTTCTCGGTGGTGTGCTTCTCGCTCTTTGCCTACTATGCTGGTACACTGCGATGTTTCCGCCGCAATTTCTTTACGATAATTTTCAGTTTGACGTCAAGTATCCCAACGCGAAACAGCTTGCCATAATGCTGACAAGTAAATCGCAGCAAAACTTTGGCCAAGTCTCACTGGGGCCCACGCAACATAACGGTGAACAAGACATCGTTGTAGATCATAAAATCGAAACATACGCGACACCGACTTACACCTCCCGAAAACCATTGGATTTCAAATAATAAATGAAGCTGCGAGAGGACTGGAGGGCGAGTTCATAGTCGAAATATCGAGTGATTCCTTCAAATACTGGCCTGAACGAAGATGCCGCTAAATGCTGCCGCGAGAACTGGGCGCCAAGAACGAGATACAGCTCATTTCCTCGCAGAAGGCGCCTTGCCAGTCTATTTGAATCCTCCGCACAACACGTAGTGCCGTTTGAATAACCATCCCGCATAACAGGAGGCGCAATAGCTTGCCCACCAGCTTTCCGCTAAACTAGATGCTGTCACCTCAATAGAAGCGAAAGCGCACTGCATGGCACTACCCAAACGCGAATCGCCAGTCGGCAAACCCGTCTCCCTCTTCGTCACCTGCATCGTCGACATGATCTACCCGGATACCGGTATGTCGGTCGTCGATATTCTGGAGCATCTCGGCGTGGACGTGGACTTCCCGCCGGCGCAGACCTGCTGCGGACAGCCGGCTTTCAACTCCGGTTATCGCGACGAATCGCGCACGGTCGCTAAGCACTTCTTCAAGGCTTTCAAAGACGCCGAGCTCATCGTCACGCCCTCCGGTTCCTGCGCCACCATGCTGCGCCACGAATATCCGAGCTTGTTTACACCTGAAGATGGTGACCTCTATCATGAGGCGCAGCGCATCGCCTCGATAACCTGGGAGTTCAGCGAGTTCCTTGTTGACGGCTTGGGCATCAGCAATCTCGCGCTCAGCCTGCCCGCGCCTGAGACATTCGCCTTTCACGATGCTTGCCACGGCTTGCGCGGCTTGGGGCTTGGGCAGGCGTCGCGTCAGCTTCTGGCTCAACTGGGCAACGCCGAGTTGCATGAATTGAACGAATGCGAAGTCTGCTGTGGTTTCGGCGGATTGTTCAGCATCAAAATGCCGGATATCAGCAACGCCATGCTGCAGAACAAAGTGAGCAATATCAACGCGTCCTCCGCCGCTACCATTGTGACCGGCGATGTCAGTTGCCTGACTCAGATGAACGGCGGACTCTCGCGCTGCAAGTCTGACAAACGAGTCGTGCACCTGGCGGATGTCTTGGCCAAGGCGCTGCATGAGGATCGGTCATGACTGTCGAGATCCAATCCAACGACTTCATCGCCCTGGCCGATATCGCCCTGCACAACCCGGACTTGCAGCACGCGGTCGCCGCCGGAACGCGGGGCGGCTATCAGAGGCGCGCCGAAACGATGTTCGCCCATAGCCATGAACACGGCGAACACATGCGGCAGCAAGCGGCCGAAGCGAAACGCCGCGCCCTGCGCAACTTGCCCGACCTGCTCGAGACCGCCGAGCGCAACCTCGTTGCCAATGGCTGGCAAGTGGAATGGGCGGAAGACGCAGCGGAAGCCAATCGCCTCGTGCTCGATATCGCGCGGCGTCACGGCGTGGAGACGGCCACCAAGAGCAAGAGCATGCTCAGCGAAGAACTTGGCGTCAACCACGCGATGGAAGCCGCCGGACTGCGCGTCATCGAAACCGACCTCGGCGAATACATCATCCAGCTCAACAACGAAACGCCGTCCCACATTGTCGCCCCGGTCATGCACAAGACCAAAGCCGAAATCCGCGATATCTTCGTCCGCGAGCTGGACATGGAACCCACTGACGACGCTGAAACGATGGTCGCTTTCGCCCGCAAAATGCTGCGTCACGACTTCCTGAACGCCGATATGGGCATCTCCGGCGGCAACTTCCTCATCGCGGAAACCGGCTCCATTGGCCTGGTGATGAATGAAGGCAACGGCCGCATGTGCACCTCAATTCCCCGTGTGCATGTCGCCCTGGTCGGCATCGAGAAGATCGTCGAAACAGTCGAAGACTACGCCACCCTGACGCAGGTGCTGCCCAGCAGCTCGACCGGCCAGCAGCTGACCGTCTACACCAACATCCTCAACGGACCCGGGCGCGCGGACGAAGGCGATGGCCCCGAGCACTGCTACATCATCCTGGTCGATAACGGTCGCTCGCAAATCTACGGCACGGATTACGCCGAGGCGCTGACTTGCATCCGCTGCGGCGCCTGCCAAAACGCCTGTCCCGTCTATCGCAGCACGGGCGGCCACGCCTATGGCTGGGTCTATGGCGGGCCTATTGGCGCAGTGCTGACGCCCCTGCTTATCGGCTTGGAGAATGCCCAGCCCCTGCCCCACGCCAGCAGTCTTTGCGGCAGCTGCAAACAAGTCTGCCCGGTCGATATCGACCTGCCGCGCATGCTGCTTGATCTGCGCTGGGACCTTGTGCGCGGCGGGCATTCAAAAACAGGCTGGGATATGGCGATGAAAGCGTGGGCGATCGGCATGACTTCGCCAGCGCGCTTCGCCCTCGGCGGCAAAGCGGCCCGCGCCGGCCAGCACATCATGGGCGACTACATGCCGGGCATCCTCGGCAATTGGAGCAAGCACCGCGATTTCCCCGATTTTGCGCCCAAGTCTTTCCGCCAGCTCTGGAAGGACCGCGCCTCAAAGACGAGGGAGAGACAGTCATGACCGCCCGTGACCGCATCCTCGGCCGGCTGCGCGCCGCTAAAGGGGTGTCCCAGCAGCTCGCCAGCCCCGAGCTGGGCCCTCGCCGGCGGATGCTGCCCCTGCCCGATATGAGCGCGGATGAGCGCCTCGATCATTTCATCAGTCAGGCTGAGCAGCTCGGCTGCTTCGTCTACCGGGTGGGAGCCAACGACGCCATTGAGCAGATCATGGACTTGCTCGGCAGCGACAAATCAGTCTTGAGCTGGGCGGAAGACCAACTGCCCCTCGCCGACCTGCACGTCATGCTCGCCTCCCTGGGCGTATCGGTCGCGCCAGCTGACGATGGCGAAGTCCGAGTCGGCATCACCGGCGTCTCGGCTGCTTTGGCTAGCACCGGCAGCCTGGTCCTGGAAAGCGGCGCCGGACGCCCGCGCAGCGCCTCACTCTTGCCCGACCGGCATATCGCCCTGATGCGACCGGACCAGCTGTTGAATGACCTGGAAGATTGGGCAGCCGACCAAGGGGCGCAGGACCACCCGGCCTTCAAGCAAGCCAGCAATACCGTCATCGTCACAGGACCCAGCAAGACCGCCGACATCGGCCACGAATTGGTCAAAGGCGCCCACGGACCGCGTGAGCTGCATATTCTCATAGTTGAGCACTAACGATGGTTGTGGGCGACTCACCGAGTCGCCACCACAGACATTGGACGAGGGCGAGGCGGTGGGCGACTCACAGAGTCGCCCCTACATATTACGTTGGCGGCGGCGGGGATTAGGCTGGCGGCTCTTTGATATAAGCTTGCAGCAGCGCGGCGAATTCATCGCCGATCATGGTCGGCTCGGACGACAGCTCTACCGCCGCCTGTTTATGCGCGGAGAGGATGATGGCGTTATTGAGCATGACCGAGTTGAGACCCTCGGCCGCCGGCGCGATCAGCTCGGCGCCCCGAAGAATCGCATCAGCGAAATTCGCTATGATTACTTCGTGCCCGTGGCTTTCTCGCGGGGTGTAAGGCACGACTTCACGCTGATAAGGCACCTTGGTAAAGCCCTGCTGTGACTGGCGAATCTCGTCGATAGACGAACGCGCATTGCGGTAGAAGATCAAGTCGTCCGGCGCTGCCTCAGCCGCTTGGTCGGCAGGTGGCGGGCGACTCACAGAGTCGCCCCTACAGGCATTCGAAGAAGGCGAGCCGGCGCCTTGGTCAGCAGCGGAGTCGGATTCAGTGGGCGCCTCAGCGGCGTCATCGGCCTCGGCCGCAGCGGGATCGGCGGCATCAGGCAGCTTGGGCGGGGCGGCTTCATAAACCAGCTTGCCCAAATCGCCCACGATCTCCAGCCGATTGGTGCCGGGCGATTCGCCGGTCGTGGTGATGAAGTGACCTACCATGCCAGGATGCTTTGCCCCTCCTTCCACGTCCTCCCCCTCTCCAGGGGGGGATACATGCTCGAAGTAGGCGGTCACTTCGTCTTCGACCTCGATGCGGTGATGCTTGCCGAATTGGACGAAGCCGCGCACTCGCGCCGGCAAGCCCACCAGCCACTGATAGAGATCGAGGTTGTGCGGGCACTGGTTCATGAGAACGCCGCCGCCTTCGCCGCTCCAGGTAGCGCGCCATTCGCCGCTGTCGTAGTAATGCTGTGTGCGAAACCAGTCGGTTATGAGCCAGGTGCAGCGCTGCAGCCGGCCCAGAGCGCCGCTATCGATCATGGCTTTGATCTTGCGCCAGTGGCTCCAGGTGCGCTGCATGAACATGGCGGCGAAGACCAGATCGTCCCACTGGCCTTTGGCTGCCTGATAGCCGGCGATCATGCGCTGCGCCTCTTTGATGTGCACGGCGATGGGCTTCTCGACCAGGACATGCTTGCCGCGTTCGAAGGCAGCCAGGCACATATCGGGGTGGGAGAAGTGGGGCGTGGCGATAATGACCGCGTCCAGCGGAACGGTATCCAGCATCTCTATAAAGTCGGTATAGCGACTGGCACAGTCAGGGATATCGACTTCTTCCAGGCGTGTCGGCTGGCGATCGCAGACGGCGACCAATTCCGTTGTCGACAAGTTGGTGACGTGCTTGACATGCGCCTTGCCCATATTGCCGATGCCCACGATGCCGATTCTCACTCGCTCTTCGGTCATGACATGTCCTCGTCCAATTGGTCTTGCTGGCGCATGCGCCGAACGCCGAGATTATATGGCACCGTCGGAGGTTTGTCGCTGGTCAAGCAGCAACGAGTTGGGCCATGAAGTTTTATGTCCGACGCAAAACTTTTTTCGGCCATTTGGCCATTTGCCTTGCGCGCGAGAAAGACCTTGGTTGCGTAGCTGCTGAGAGAGTAACACGGATAAAGGCGAGGGGGCGACTAAATGGTCGCTCAATCAGCGCCTCGCTCGGCAGGCGTCGGGCGAGGCACCGGCTAGCCCGTAGAAGGAGCTGGAGTATAAGGGATTAGCCTTTGACGGCGCCGAAAGTCAAGCCGCGCACGATGAAACGCTGCACCATCAGCGACAGGATTACGGGAACCGTAACGGCGATCAGCATACGCGTGGTGACGAAGCCGAAGTCGATGCCGCGAACCGTGTCCGAGCCGGCCACCAGCATGGGATAGGGCTTCCAATTGCGGTTGGCGAGCACACTGGCGAAGAGAAATTCGTTCCAGGAAAAGGCGAAGCAGATAAGGGTAGAGGCGACTAGAGCGGGTTTGGCGAGCGGCACAGCGATGTTCCAGAATACGGTGAACTCACCGGCGCCATCCACCAGCGCCGCTTCCCGCATTTCGGGCGGCAGATCGGCGAAATAATCACGCATGATCAAGACAGCAAAGGGCAAGGTAAATGTCGCGTTGACGATGACCATGCCCGGCAAGGTATCCAGCAGCTTTAGATCACGGAACATCAAGACGAAAGGAATCAACGTCGCCACCGGTGGCAGAAAGCGCTGCGACAAGAACCAGGAGACCAGATTGCGGTTGCCAATGCCATATTTGAAGCGCGCTAGTCCGTAACCGGCCAGTGTTCCCAGCGTAGTCGCCACCAAGGTTGCGCCCAGCGAAATGAGTGTGCTGTTGCGCAGCGCCTTGAAGGTCTCAGGACCACCGGAGCCGAACTCCGATTGCCAATTCTGCATGTCCGGCTCAAATTGCACAAAGGGAATAATCGAGCCGTCTTTCCACTCAGACTTGAAAGAGGTCAACATGGCGTAGGCAAAGGGCGAAAATGCTATAAAGGTACAGATAAGCGCCAGAGCAATGATAAGCCGGTCGCCGAGAGACGTGCGCGAAAAGACGCTGCGCGGCTCTGTCATCGCTAGTGACTTTGCTTTTGCTGCCATCGCCTTCCTCCCGACCTACTCGAAGCGCTCGCGAACACGGTAGAAATAAATAGATGTGACCACAATGGACACCACCACCATCAGGTAAGCCAGGGCAGCCGCCTCACCCAATTGGAAGCTGCCGACCAGCCCTTTTTCGTAAGCATAATATACGTAAGTCTGTGTGACGGAACCGGGTCCTCCACGCGTCAAACTGTAAGGGATGTCGATAATCTTCAACGACTCGACCATGCGCAGCAGCATCACCGTGCCCAAGGCCGGCGCGATCATGGGAAAGGTGATCCAACGAAAAAGCATCCAGTTGGACTTCGTTTCCAATTGCGCCGACTCATATAGATCGTCCGGGATTGCCTGCATGGATGCCAGCACGATGATGAAGACAAAGGGTGTCCACTGCCAGACATCGGTGAACATGACAGCTAGACGCGCCGGCATAGGCTCAATGAACCAATTCACCCGCCCCAAGCCTAGCCCTTCCAGTACATTGTTCAATGGACCGGACTGTTCATTAAAAATGACCACGCCCAGCCAACCGAGGGCGATAGGCGCGGCAAAGAGCGGCATGGTAATAATTGCTCGCATTTGTCGCAAGAAGGGAAGATTGTGATTGAATACCCAAGCTACGAAGGTGCCGAAGAATAAGGTTGTGGCGGTGCTGCCGAGGAATAAGAAAGCGCTAAAGCTCGCGGTGCTGACCGCTTTCTTGTCAATTTTTTCATCGCCGATGCCCAGGATCTCGGCATAATTCTCCAAGCCGATAAATTTGGGATCCTTGCCAAGACGATAATTCGACAAGCTCAAGCCAAAGGAATAAATCAGCGGGAAGAGGGTAAACGCCAGAATCCAGATTACGCCCGGCATCAGGAAGTAGTATTTCGCTCTATTATTGGTCATGGCTTTTGCCCTGCTTGAGGGCGACCCAATGGGTCGCCCCTACGATTGTTTACGGGCGGGTGGGCGACAAAAGTGTCGCCCCTACAGTGCCCGAAGGTGGGATTTTACCCAGGCTGCATATCCCCGTGATATCCAATCGCCTGCTGATAAATCTCCAGCTGGCTGTCGGTATCAAGGTCGTCGGTGACTTCTTCCCAGTCTTCGGCGGTGTTGTCCAACGCTTCCTGAGCGCTCGATTGCCCGGTCATGGCTTCGGACAGGCGGATATCGAGAGTCTCCTGGATGTATTCCAGCGTACCCGGAATGCGCAGGTAGGTTACCGAGGTCGGCCTTTCGTAGACATTGTCGCCGTAGGCGTTGATGTAGCGCTCCATATCATCCGCGTTGAAGCCGACGGCGGTGTAATCTTCGCTGGTCGCCGAGCCGCGCGGTTCATAGAGCTGATAGGTGCAGCAAGGGTCAATGCCTTGCCAGCCGGTGGTGGCGTTGTAGAAGTTGATCGACGGACTGGCGATCATTGACATGTAGAAGTAGGTTAGCTCGGGATTCTCGGAGAAGGCCGACATGGTCGGGTGCCAGGAACCGCCGGTCGTATTGCCGACACAATTGGGGTTCATCTCATCGGTAACGAATTCACCGATTTCACGGTCATACCATTCCGACGAACAGAGGATAGCAGAAGCCCCCAAATTGCCCTTGATGGTGGAGCGGTCTTCGTCCTGCGAAAGCGAGCCGACATCGCCCCAAGAGAAGGTAGCGATGGCGTTGCCGCCGAGGAAGTTATCCCAAGCCTCACCCAGCTGCCAGCCAAACTGCGATTCCTGGCCCGTCGCGGCGAGTTCCTGCAAGAATTCGAGCGCCCGAACATGACCCGGTTCATTAATCAGCGGTGTCATATCGTCCGGATCGAACCAGAAGACGTTGTCATATTTGGTGACGGCGCGCACATCATCGCCATCGGCCGGTGTGACAGCGAAGGAGGCTGCCAAGGTAGCGTAGTGGAAGTGACCTTGACCGCCCGGCGCCAAGTGCAAGGTGATGCCGTCATCGGGATCGCCATCGCCATTCCAGTCTTTGCCGTTGAAGAAGCCAGCGATCGCCAGCAAATCTTGCCAGGTTTCCATGGGATAGGGCATGGGTTCGCCCATTTCTTCTTCGTAGGCTGCTTGCCACGCGGGATCGTTGAGCACATCGTAGCGATAGTAGAATAGCTGCGCATCGCCGTCCATCTGTGTGCCGTAAGTTTCGTCGCCCCATTTCAGCAGAGCGCGGAAGGGGGGGGCCGTATCATCCGGCGACCACTGGGCGAAGCGCTCATCGCCGATCCATTGGTCGATCGGTTGGATCCAGCCGTTGCTGATCCAATCGCCATATTGCCAGGCAGCGCCGATGAAGACGTCATAGGTGTATTGCTCGGTCAAAAAGTCGGCCGGGATGGTGGTGCCCAACTGATTGTAGGGAATCTCGACGATTTCCAACTCGGCTCCGGTGGCTGCTTCAAAGGCGTTGCGCCAGAAGTAAATGGTGCCGGAGATACCGCCGCGCGAGCCTTGTCCCAAGACGCCGAAAGTTATCGTCTTGCCTTCGCCGAGGGCATGCCCGTCCGGGATATTGGCGTTAAGCAGTGCCTCAAAGGCGAGGGTCTGCTCTAGCTCGGTCTCAGCGACCTCGGGGATGGGGAAGAGATCCTCAGCAGTTTTGCCGAAAAATGTGTCCTGCGCCGAGACGCCGAACACTCCCGTCAACAAGACGAGAATCGAGATGACTATACCAATTCTAACCTTCATGTAACGCTCCTTTACTAAATATACAATCCGACCATGATACAGCGGGGACAGTTGAAGTCGCGCCTCCGCTTCAAAGCGACGCAAGTATAACAACTTTGATTCCGCTTGGCGAATTACATCAGATAAGGGGAGTGGTGAATTTCAAGGAGATAGAATGAAGACGACACTGGCTCAAACTCGCCGGAAAACTCCCTTCTCCAATGCTTTGGGGAAGGGCCGGGGATGGGGTTAGAAAAGAGCATATCCAAGATTTTCACCACTCCCCAGATAATGACAATTCATGCCATCGCTGAATTGGCATGAGGGCGTAGCGTTGTCGTCAGTTTTCGACTTGATATAATGTCTTGTACGCATACGACGGCAAGCTCGTTTGAGACAGACTGGCGTTAATGTAAGGCCAACTATGGATATGCACAAGGCATTAACAGCATTCGGCGTTGACGACTCAGCGTTGAGCAGCGCTGAGATACAGCATCTCGATGAGCAGGGCTATTTGCCCCTGTCCGGCATCCTGACGCCAGCACAGGTCTCCGCGATCCGCCGACGCGTCGAAGAACTTATCGCAATTGAAGGCGACGAAGCGGGAACTGAATTCAAGCAGGAGGACGGCGCTCACCGCCTCGCCAACCTCGTCGACAAGGACTCGCTTTTCGAAGTATGCTTTAGTCATCCACGCGTACTCGCGGCGATAAATCACGTCCTCAAGGGAGACTTCAAGCTTTCGTCGCTGAACGGACGGGCCTCTGTGCCGGGCGCAGGGGGGCAGGCGCTGCACGCGGACTGGCGCGGCGGCGTCGATCCAAGTGACTTTCAAGTCTGCAACTCCATCTGGCTGCTGGTCGACTTCTCAGCGGAAAATGGCGCTACGCGGGTCGTGCCCGGCTCTCACCTTAGCGGGCAGCATCCCGCATCCGCCCTGGATAATCCCGAAGCTCAACACGCCGACGAAATCCTGCTAACAGGCGCGGCTGGCAGCGTCGTCATTTTCAACTCGCATCTCTGGCATGGCGGCACGGTCAATCGCAGTGATTCGCCCCGTTATGCTCTGCATTCGTATTTCACGCGCCGCCACAATCCGCAGCAAGTGGAACAGAAAGCCTTCCTCAGCGCGGACACCCTCGCCCGCCTCAGCCCGGCGCAACGATTCATTCTGGACGTATAAAGTCGCGGCAATCGATCATCAGCTTGCCTTTGATGCGGTTGCAGGTCGCGCAGAGCAGTTGCAGATTATCAAGCTGCGAGCGCCCGCCTTTTGCAATGGGCGTCACGTGATCCAGCACGAGCTCTTCCGTCAGGCCGCAATTCGCGCACTGTTTGCCGTATTCGTCGGCCACATGTTCATACCAGGCCTGATAATGCGCGCGCAGAAGCTGACGTTCGCGCCGTTTGACCTGTGGCGGCGCCCCTCGCTTATAGGGTCGCGACAACTGCCAAGGCATCGCCGAGCGACAGCCGCGTGTCATAAATTGCTCCAAAGCGCTGCCCGGCTCGTGGCAGCCGCAGCGATGAATTAGACGTCCGCAATAGCCGCAGTGCATCGTATGCCTGTATCCGCGCCCATAATTCTGAACCTAAGGATAGCAGAACGCGCGAATTAGCGACTTCCACGCCCTATCCATTCTCGTCCGTCAGAACTAGAGGCTTTGCAAAGGAAGCGCATTAGGTTAGATTCGTGCAGTACTCGTACCTTCCCAGGTCAAGAACATGCCGCTCAAAGTCCTGATTGCATCTTATCTTGAGCCGGAGCACATCGAACGCATCCGCGCTGAGGCGCCAGCCGTCGACATCATCTATCGCCCGGATCTTATCGGCGCGCCGCGCTTTCACGCCGACCACACTTCACCCATCTCCCGCAGCCCGGCTCAAGAAGCCGAATGGCGCAGCCTGCTCGCTCAAGCCGACATTCTCTTCGACTTCGATCACACGCACCGCGAGGATCTGCCCGCGCTAGCGCTACAACTCAAATGGATCCAAGCCACCAGCGCCGGCATCGGACAATTTGTCAAGCGTTATGGCTATGACCGCACAGGTTGGGTTCTCACTACCTCCAGCGGAGTTCACGCCCGCCCGCTGGCCGAGTTCTGCTTGATGGCGATGCTGATGTTCGTCAAGAATTACCCGCTGATGGACGCGCGGAAACAAGCTCGCAAATGGCAGCGCTTCAACAACACGGAGCTGCGCGGCATGACCGTCGGCATCATCGGCTTGGGCCGCATCGGCCGCGATTTGGCGCAGGTCTGCAACTTCTTCGGCATGCGCGTCCTCGCCTCCCGCCGCAGCGACAAGGCAAAACCGGCGACGGGCGACCGGCTATACCCGCCGGAGCACTTGGACGAGCTCCTGCCGCAAGTCGACTTTCTTGTCCTCTGTACGCCGCATACGCCGGAGACCGATGGCTTGCTAAACGGCGCGCGTATTCGCAGGCTGAAGCAAGGCGCCGTATTGATCAACATCGCCCGCGGCGCCATCGTCGATCAAGAGGAGCTGACACGGGCGCTGATCGACGGTCATCTTGGCGGCGCGGTGCTCGATGTCACCGATCCCGAGCCGCTGCCCTCTGACGATCCTCTTTGGTCGCTGCCCAATGTCTTCATCAGCCACCATTCCGCCAGCACGGCAGATACCGAGAACGGCAAGCTCACGGACTTGTTCATCCGCAATTTGCGTCGCTATCTGAGCGGCGAGCCACTGGAGAATCAGCTGGATATCGACCGGATGTACTAGGTCAGCAACTGAGGAAAGCGCTATGCAAGGTATACCTGTTCACCACCGATAAAGGTCGCCCGCACACCGTCCGCCTCATCCCAAATGACGAGATCGGCATCCGTCCCCACTTGGAGCGAGCCTTTCCGCGGGTAGATGCCGATAGCGCGCGCCGGCGTCCGCGTTAGCATCGGCAGTGCCTGCGCCAGCGATAAATCACAGAACTGCATCAGGTTCTTCAGCGCTTGTGCCATGGTGAGTGTGCTGCCGGCCAGGCTGCCGTGACTATCGCGAGCGATGCCGTCCATGACGATGACAGGAACTTCACCCATGCCGAATTCGCCGTCGGAAAGACCGGCCGCGCGCATAGCATCGGTGATCGCCAGCACCCGCTCGACGCCAACTAGACGCACCAGCATTCGCACCACCGCCGGATGCACGTGAACACCATCGGGGATGATCTCGAAATTCACCGCCGGGTTCTCACTGGCGGCGACGAATATACCCGGCTGCCGATGATGGATACCGGCCATGCCGTTGAAAGTATGCGTAATCTGCCTTACGCCGGCAGCGATGTAATCATGCGTGGCTTCATAACTCGCGCCGCTATGGCCGACGGAAACAGTGATGCCGCGCTCGACGGCAGCCCGTATCAGCGCCCCGGCGCCATCAAGTTCGGGCGCCAGCGTGATCTGCCTGATCAGGCCGAAATCGAGCCAGGGCAAATACTCTGCCTGCCGTGGCGCTCGCAGATGCTCCGCCGGCTGTGAGCCGCGAAAGGCAGGGTTGAGGTACGGACCTTCGAGATGTACGCCAAGAAAGGGGCTATGCGGTCGATCGGCATAGTCGCGCATAGTCGACAGCGCGGCATCAATCCGCTCTCGTGAGTCAGCCATTGTCGTGCCGAGGAAGCTCGTCACCCCCTGCCGGACAAGAAAATCGCAGAGACCTTGCAGGGACGCTTCTGAGCCGTCCATGACATCATAACCGTTGCTGCCATGCACATGCAGATCAACGAAGCCTGGCAGGGCATAGGCGCCACCGCCGTCATATCTGCGATCGTCCGGCAAGGGCTCTAGCGCTGAGGCGGGATGCAAGCCGCGGATGACGTCCTCGGTGATGACCAGCGTATGCCCGCATACGAAATGGTCATCCTGCCAGACCTGGCTGTTCTCGATCAGAATGCGCGACACTCTCTTTTGCCTGCCCGATTCCACTATTCTGTGAAGTTGTGAAAGTATAGCAGCAAGTCTTGTCCTGCCTATGAAAGATTCATTCGCGCCATAGAATGCCAATCTTTCAAGTGCCTGGTGGTCTGCTACAATGACCGGCGCGTTCACATTCTAATTCGGAATCATTATGAAACCCGGTACACATACGCTTGGGGAAATCTTGAGCCAGCCCGCGGTATGGGCACAGGCTTTGCAGGCATTCGGCGCCCGGCAAGCCTCACTTCATCCGCTGCTGGAGTCGGCAGATTTCGACCAGGTCATTGTCTCAGGCTGCGGCTCAACGTATTATCTGGCCCTCACCGCCGCCCGTCTCTTGCGCCGCAGTGGCATAGACGCCCTGGCCTGCCCGGCCTCCGAGCTGCTGCTCTTCACCGAATCCATCTGTCTGCCCGGTCGGCGCTACTTGCTGCTCACGGTCTCACGCTCGGGAACGACAACTGAAACTGTCCGCGCGCAGCAGGATTTCAAAGCCACTATCGGCGGACCCGTCATCACCGTCACCTGTGATAGCGCCAGCCCACTGGCCCACGAAGCTGACCTGGTCGTCGCTATCGACGCGGCGCAGGAAATCAGCGTGGCCCAAACCCGCTCCTTCAGCAGCATGGCGCTGGTCATACAGCAACTCGCCGCCGCCATAGCCGGTCACAATCTCGAAGCCAGTCAAGAATTGCCTGGTGCCTGCCAAGAACTGCTGGATACCCACGGGGAGCTTGCGCGCTCGCTTGGCGAAAACGGCGCCTTATCGAAGTTCTTCTTCCTCGGGGCGGACGCGCTCTATGGCATCGCCTGCGAAGCAATGCTCAAGATGAAAGAAATGTCACTCTCCTACAGCGAGGCTTTTCACACGCTCGAATTCCGCCACGGTCCCATGTCTATGGTGGGCGAAGACAGCATCGTCATCGGCTTAATCTCGTCGGACGCCGCCAAGCATGAAATCCGCGTACTCAATGAAATGGCGGCTATGGGCGCTACAGTTCTCGCGATCGGACAGACGCCGACAGAATTTCAGCACAGTATCAGGCTGCCCGCCGACCTGCCTAGCTGGTGCGTGCCGGCCCTGTACTTGCCTGTACTGCAGCTGATCGCATATCATCGCGCCATCTTCAACGGCAGCGATCCTGATAATCCGCATCAACTCAGCGCCGTCATTTCGCTCGATGACATCTAATCACAACTATTGCCAGGAGGACAAACAGAATATGGATGAAATCACACTTTTTCCCCAGCCGCAAACGATAGTTAGCAGGACCGGCGACTTCAGGCTAAACGCCCACTCGCGCATTTTCGCCGCCGAAAGCGCTATCGGAGAGATACTTGCGGAATACCTGAGACCTGCCACCGGCTTCGACCTGCCGGTGCACCCGCTTGACGACGACATACTCGCTGATGTCCAGAACGCTATCTTGCTCGTTCCGGCTGATTCTGACGACGGCGCCGAAAACTATTCGCTGACCGTCGAACCTGGCCGCGCAATCATCACCGCCGCGCATCGCAACGGCTTCCTGCATGGCATGCAGACGCTGCGTCAGTTGCTTCCGCCTCAGATCCTCGCTGGTGAAACGGCAGACGGCATCGACTGGACCATGCCCTGCGTCTCCATCAGTGACGCGCCCGCATTCGGCTGGCGCGGCATCCATCTCGATGTCGGCCGGCACATGTTTCCTGTTGACTTCATCAAGAAGTTCATCGATACGATGGCATTCTACAAGTACAACACATTCCACTGGCACCTGACCGAGGATCAAGGCTGGCGCATCGAAATCAAGAAATATCCGCGTCTGACCGAAGTCGGCGGCTATCGGGCGGAAACAGTCGTCTCGCGGACCTGGGATCAATACGATGGCGTCCCCTATGGCGGCTTTTATACGCAAGACGAAGCGCGCGAGGTGGTAGCCTACGCCGCCGAGCGGGGCATCACCGTTGTGCCGGAAATCGAACTGCCTGGTCACGCCGTGGCCGCACTCACCGCCTATCCGGAATTGGGCTGCGTCGGCGAAGGCTACGAAGTACGCCGCACCTGGGGCATCGCGGAAGACATCTTCTGCGCCGGCAAGGACGAGGTCTTCGACTTTTTGAAGGATGTCCTGACGGAAGTCCTGGAGCTATTTCCCTCCAAGTACATCCACATCGGCGGCGACGAAGCGCCGAAACCACGTTGGGAGGCTTGCCCGGCTTGTCAAGCGCGCATCAAAGCCGAAGACCTTGCCGATGAGCACGAATTGCAGAGTTGGTTCATCCGTAAGATCGAAGCCTGGCTAACTGAGCGCGGGCGCAACCTGGTCGGCTGGGATGAGATCCTCGAAGGCGGCTTGGCGCCCAACGCCACCGTGATGAGCTGGCGCGGCAGTGATGGTGGCATCGCCGCCGCTAACGCCGGTCACTATGTCATCATGACGCCGAACACCTATTGCTATCTTGATTATTATCAAAGCGAAGACACCGATAGCGAGCCACCCGCCATCCCTGCGATTCTGCCGTTGAAGCAAGTTTGGCAGTTTGTCGTTATTCCCGAGAAAATCTCTGCGGAAAAGCGCCATCACATTATGGGCGGACAAGGCAATATCTGGACGGAATATATGCCGAGTTCGGATCATGTCGAATACATGGCTTTCCCGCGCGCCATCGCCATCGCCGATGTCCTCTGGAATCATCCGGCTGAGCGCGATTACGAAGATTTGGTGGCGCGGCTGGGACGGCATCTGGCCTGCCTTGACGCGCTGGGCGTCAATTATCGCCGGCTCGACGACTGAGCGAGGGCGACGAGGCCGCATACATGTACCTGCAAAGTGAAATCGCGCAGCAGCCGGCCGTCATAAAACGCCTGCTGGACGAAGGACGCGACGAGACTGAATCAGTCGCCGCCGCCATCAAAGAATTCAACCCAACCTTTGCTTGCATCGCCGCGCGCGGAACATCTGACCATGCAGCCTTGTACGCCCAATATCTCTTCGGCCATACGCTGCGGCTGCCGGTCATGCTGGCCACGCCGTCGCTGCATACGATCTACGCTACGCCGCCCGATCAGTCCAAGGCGCTGGTCATCGGCATCTCGCAATCGGGCAAGGCGGAAGACGCGCGCGCGGTCTTGCAAGATGCGCGACAGGCCGGCGCCCTGACGCTGGCGATCACTAATTTCGACGATTCGCCGCTGGCGCAAACGGCGGAGCATCACCTGCCGCTGCGGGCTGAGCAAGAATTCAGTTTGGCCGCCAGCAAGACCTACACCGCTCAACTCACGGTGATTGCCATGTTGGCCAGCGCGCTGACGAGCGATCAGGCCATGTGGGAGGAGCTGAGCGCACTGCCCGACCTCGCCGCCGAGACACTCGAGCGTTCCAGAAGCATCGCCGATTGGGCGGAGCGCTACCGCTACAGCGACCGGCTGGTCACACTTGGGCGCGGCTTCAATTACGCCACCGCCTGCGAGATCAGCCTAAAAGTGAAAGAATTAACCTATATCGCCAGCGAGGGTTACAGCGAAGCCGATTTTCGGCATGGGCCCATCGCGGTTATCGACCGCGGCCATCCGGTCATCCTGGTCGCGCCACTGGGGCGGACATTCGCCGGCATGAAAGCAATGACTTCCGATCTGTCGGAACGCGGCGCCGAGACTCTCATTGTCAGCAACGATGAAGAACTGCTGATTAGCGCGACTCGCGCGATGCCCATCCCCAACGCGCCGGAGTGGCTCAGCCCCGTCATCGCCGTGATGCCGGGCCAAGTCTACGCCATGCAGCAGGCGCTGGCTCGCGGCTACGATGCCGACAAACCGCGCGGTCTATCGAAGGTGACGATTACGGAGTAGATTCCGGCAGCAATATCCGTATAAGCTCAGTCAGCTCGGCGATTCTAAATTTCACCGGCGGCAACGCGTCTGATATGCCTGGCGTGGGACAATAATGGCAAAAATCTATGCCGGCGCGCAGACAGCCTTCACGGTCATGGCTGATGGAGTCGCCGACATACAGCACCGCTTCGGGCCGCAAATTCAATTGCGTCAGCGTCATTTCGAATATGCGCGCATCCGGCTTCGCCACGCCAACTTCTTCCGAGATCAGCAGGGGATCGAAGACATCCAGCAGTCCCGCCGCTGCCAGCCGGCCACGCTGCGAATCGCTGTAGCCGTTTGTGATCATGCCAAGTCGATATGCAGGCGCCAGACGATTCAGCGCTTCTTCCGCGCCGGGATTAAACGCGCTTGAGCGGCAAAATTCTCGCCAGAATCGCTCCGCCAGCTTAGCGGACAAATCGACATTCAACCCATATTGAGACAGGAAATCTCGCCAGCTCAATTCTATGACTTGCTCGCGAGTATATTGTGTGGCGCCGTCAGTCGTTCGCTCCGCCCAATAGCGGGAGCTAATCGCCGCGTAAGCATCAGCGAAATCTGCTGGTAAGGCAGACGCAAGCTCTGCGCTATCTATAGTCTGTCGCAGCGCTTGCGCCTCGCAGCCAGCCAGGCTGAACAAGGTGTCGTCCAGGTAAAAGAGGATGGCTTGGACCATGGCGACTCTGCTTCGCCTCGAAGATGACCGCATTACTGCACGAAGTCTTCCAGCCAAACTTCGAGCAATGCCTCATTTTCGTATATGACCTCCACGTAAGGGATATCAGCGAAATCGACGCCAGCCACCAACAGCGCGAACGAGGCCGAGTAATCCACCACGACGCGATACATCAGGAGCGTGGCTTCCAGAGCCTCGGCACATTTTGGCAACGCTTCAAAGTTGGATTCTGTCCAGGCAATTGCCAAATCGAAGAGAGCCAAAACATCGCTGACGTTTTCCACCAAATCTACCCGATCGGTGACATCCGTGTAATCCACCATGGCATTAAAGAACTGGGCGCCAAGTTTCTTGGACTCACAGGCGGGCAGGCTGCGCTCGGGAACGGGAGTAGCTTCGGTTTCTTCATCTGACTCCACTTCGTCCATGCTCTCAACGATGGCGTCAGTCAATTTGCCCGTGATCACGGACGATTTCTCAGCCATGCGCTCTTCAAGGCGCAGCAGGTTTTGGAAGTGGACGTTGTCTTCCCGCGGCAGTCCAATGAGCTCGAGAGTATGGGCGGTGAAATAAGCGCCGGCTGCTCGATAGGAAAGCATAGCAATTTCGAAGATCTCGGCGCAAGCGGGAAGACTCGAATCTTGTACTTCGCGCCAAGCCAGATGTTCTTCGGCGACGTTGAGCAAATCCTCAAACGTAGCGGCTTCGCCAATCCGCTGCAACAAGTCCCGCTGGGGAGTGGTGAATACTGTTGATATAACAACTTCGACCTTGCCATCCAAAAACCTCTGTGCCCTCTGTGTCTCTGTGATGAATCCCCCTTATGGAATCCGGAGTATGTCCTGTGTCTTTGAAATTCACCACTCCCACGAATGCGGCAAGGTGTAAAATCGCCGCAATCGCGCTATTATCCGAGCATTCAACTGGACTCGCAAGGAGCGCCACATGTCAAGCGACCGACTTCAGCAATTTCAGCAAATCCTGGGAGAGAACGCCGACCTGGCCTTCATCCCCATCTCGTCCGACTTGCAGTACCTGACCGGCGTCCCGCGTGATTTCCCCAATTACGGGCATACGATTCACCCGGGCGACTGGCTCGAGGGCGCCTGGATCACGCCGAATCAGTCGCCCGTCCTGCCCTTACCGCGCATGACGGCGGAGTTCGGCGGGCTGAGCCGGCTGGAAGGCATCGATATTCGCGTCTTGGGCGATTGGGATGTGCCGGCCGAGATGGTCAAGCGCATCCTCGATGACTTCAATCTGCCGCAGAATCCGCGCGTGGCCATCAGCGATTTCGCCCGCGCCGAGACGGTCTCGCATTTGCAGCCGCTGCTGCCGGATGCGATCTGGCTTTCGGCGACCGCCCTGCTCCGCCCCATGCGCGTGATCAAGTCGCAAGATGACATTGAGTTGATGAAAGTCGCCGGGCGCATCACCGAAGCCGCCTTCGCCGACACCTTGAATGCGCTGAAGCACGGCATGACCGAGCTCGAGATCGTGGAAGAAGTGAATTTCCAACTGCGGAAGCACGGCTCGCTGGGGCAATCGTTCACGACATCGCTGTATAACTCCGCGCCTAATCACCCCTTGCTGTTTGGGCAGCGCATGGAGAGCTGGCATCGCAAGCTGGATCCGCCGGTCTCCATCCTTTTCGACTTCGGCGGAATCTATCAAGGCTGGTGCTATGACTTCGGGCGGACGGTCTTCTTTGGTGAGCCGAACGAAGAAGCGCGTCGAGTCTACGATGTCATGATGTCATCGCAGGCGGCGGGAGTCGCGGCGCTCAAGGCGGGCGAAGCGACCACCACCGACGCTGACGCAGCGGCCCGACAGGTGATCGAGGAGGCCGGCTATGGCGAGGCTTTTCGACATCGTTTGGGGCATGGCATCGGCATGGATGTGCATGAGCCGCCCTTCCTGACCAAGGGCGATGAGACGCCGCTGGAAGAAGGCATGCTCTTCACGATTGAGCCGAGCATCATGCAGATCAACGACTACTCGGCGCGGGTCGAGGATGTGGTCGTGGCGCGTCCCGGCGGCGGCGAAAAGCTGACGAATGGTTGGCAGGAGTTGATCGTGGTGGAATAGGGGGATTCACCACAGAGACACAGAGAGCACAGAGGCTCTAGCCCAAAGGCGAATCGTCACAACCTGAGTTGCATGTAGGGGCGACTTTGTAAGTCGCCCACTTTTCTTGTTCACCAACCCGCACACCGAGAAACGTCGGATCTGCTACGAATTTAGACGGTGCAAAGCAGCGGCGCGGACTTCCCTGCCATATTGCGACTCCGTGTGCAAAGCAAGAAGCAGGTCAAGATTGGCGTCCGGCTCGCAGGTCAAACGAGCGACTTCGTCCAGGAAGCGCAGGTCGTCCGCCGTCAATTCGTCTTCCGGCTTCTCGATTAGCTCGCCCCAGGCATCATCGCCGCGGACCTCGAACTTGTTCAGCGCATCAAAATCATGCAGCAAAGCATAGCGGATCGGCGGCAGGCCGATGTCGATCTCGCTGTCGCCGAATTGCAGCGGGTTGAGCGAGCCGGCGCGTGACCGCAGCCAAACCTCAGCGGCCGTGAAGAACGGATCGCCGGGTCCAATGTCCAGCGTATCAACACTTATACGCTGAGCCACCTTAAGAAGTGGATCAACCATGGCGTCGGCGCGCAGCCAGCGCCCTTGCCGGGCATGCCAGTACTCGGCGATGCGATGCTCATAGTGGATCTTGCCGCCCAGATAGCCTTCAAAGCCGACGCGTTCGCGCGCGGCAATCCCTTTGTGACGCAGGATAGCGACCAGCAAGGTGGCGAAATTGCGGCAGTTCACGCCCAGGCGCAATCGCGGCGGACGCGGCTGTTCCAACGGCACTTCGGAAATCGAAAGCAGTTTGGCGATGAACTGCTCCATCACACGGATGCCAAAGGCGGCGTCTTTGATGTCTTCAAGGTGCAAGTTGCGCGGCTGCAGTGCGTAGTCATAAGGCGCGATGATCAGCCCCTGTATAGCGCGTACGATTGCAGGCGGGTCAGCGGGCAGGTCGTTGAAGCGCGGCGCGAACTTGCCGGGGTCGGTGTAGGGGCTGTGTTGGGTGTAAAAGTCGAGGATGGATCGGTTCATGGGCGGGAATCTCCCCGGTGAAACGCGAACACCTTTTCTACCACAAAGACACAAAGGGCACAAAGGTCTTAGCCCTATGGCAAATCGCCACAACCTGACTAGCATGCAGGGGCGACTTACCAAGTCGCCCGCCAGCACAAGTGGCACGTGCGCCCGTGTCGCGGCCCGTCACACTTCCGGCGCGCCCTCCCCACTCGGTGACCTCGTCGGTTAGACAGCACGGGCGACACTTGTGTCGCCCCTACGGATTCCGCATTGCGTGGTGATTTCACTGAGCGAAAGGGCTTTGTGACCTTTGTGGTGAATAATGAGTTGGGCGGGCGACCTGATAGGTCGCCCCTACGGATTACGCGGAGTGGCGGCAATCAACCCACAATCGTATGCGATTGCTCGCGCATGTATTGCTGCAGATAATAGTAGCTGCCTGAGGCTTTGTTGCTGCCGGTGCTGCCCTTCCAGCCGCCGAAGGACTGGTAGCCGGGCCAGGCGCCGGTGGTCGCGCCGGTCTCGCGATTGACATAGAGCACACCCGCTTCCATATTCTCCAGGAACCAGTCGACCTCGGCCGGGTCTTCGCTGTAGAAGCCGGCGGTCAAGCCGAGCGCGACATCATTCGCCAGGCGCATCGCTTCATCGGGGCTATCGACTGAGCGCACGGTGACAATAGGCGCGAACATCTCGTGCTGCCAGAGACGGTGGTCTTCCGGCAAGTCCGTCACGACGGTCGGCGCGACGAAATAGCCCTTGCCGATTGGAAGTGTCTTGCCGCCAGTGAGGATCCGCCCCGATTCCAGCTCGCTGATATAGCGCTGATAGGCCTCGTAGGCCGTCTCGCCGACCATCGGTCCCATGTAGGTATCGGCTTCGGTGGGATCACCGACCGCGACAGTTTCCGTCAGTTCGACCAGCTTCGACAGGAATTCGTCTTTCACGGCCGCATCGACATAGACGCGGGAGCAGGCGGAGCACTTCTGGCCGGTCAAGCCGAAGGCCGAGCGCATGACACCGAGCGCCGCTTTGTCCAGGTCGGCATTGGCGGAGACGATGGCCGGATTCTTGCCGCCCATCTCGGCGACGACCGGGCGATAGTAGCCGGCCGCGGTGGTGAACGTTTTCAACAGGCTCATGCCGACTTCATAGCTGCCGGTGAAGGTCAAGCCGGCCAGGTCGGGATTGGCCGCAAGCGCCTTGCCTGGCTCGTCCCCGCCCAGCACCATGTTGAATACACCGGCCGGTATGCCCGCGTCCTCGACGCACTTGGCGATCATAGAAGCGGTGAGCGAGCCTTCTGCCGCTGGTTTGAGCACGACGGTGTTGCCGGCTGTTAACGCGGCGCCGGTGGGCCCGCCCGTAAGCGCGGCGGGGAAGTTGAAGGGACCGATGACGCCCCAGACGCCGTAGGGCTTGAGTACGCTGCGGTTGAAGTGCTGGTCGGTTTCGCTAAGGAGCTGGCGGTCGAAGCCTTGATTGTCCTGCATCGCGTCGACGCAATAGCGAATCAGGTCGGCGGATTCTTCGACATCGCCGATGGCCTCCAGTCGATTCTTGCCGACTTCCATGCTGACGACTGCGGCGATTTCGAAGAGGCGCTCGCTGATCAGATCGGCGAAGCGTTTGACCAGAGCGCAGCGCTCCTGCCAGGGTGTATCGCGCCAGCCCGGATAAGCCGCCTTGGCCGCCGCTACCGCCTGTTCGACCTGGGCAGTCGAAGCTTGGGCGAAGCTGCCCAGCAGCCAATCGGTGTTAATAGGCGAGCGATTTTCGAATGTGCCCGCGCCATCGACCCACTGCCCGTTGATGTAAATCTGGTAAGACTTGCCAAGATTATTCTTCAGTTCGGCGACATCTTCTTCGAAGTACTCATGCAGCAGCGGGTCCGGGCTGCCGAGCGTGGAATAAGTAACTTTGATGTGTTTTCGCTGTTTTGCCATCGTATCCTCCTCAACTATGGACTTGGAAATGAGCGATTGCTTCTATCTTAACCGATGATTGCGGGCCGACCCATGCGCTTTGACAAACTGCCAGCGACTTCACGTGAGTTCGTCGCTATCCATGGTGCGCTTGTTGATGCGCTCGATGCGCATGATGAGGCGTTCGTCGACATCGGGGCAGGCGGCAATCGCATCATAGGACAGCCAGTCGTTCTCCGCCAATTCGCGCTGTTTTGCCACGAGCAAAGGCAAGACCGAAGAGATGGCGAAGATGCAGAAGTGCTTGCCGGCGGGGATGCGCAGCTTGGCGCTCTCGGTCAGTTCGAAGTAATCGCCGACTTCCAGCCCGCAGACGGAGCGGCCTTCGATGCGTTCGACGGTGACGCGCAGGTCGTAGAGTTCGAATGGTCGATTCATGAGGCGCCTGATGCCAGCAGACGCAAGCAAGCATCGCGGACGATGATCTCTTCGCCCGGGTTGAGCGTCATCGGATTGAGATGGAATTGCGTTTCGCTCAGCGGCGATACGGCGATGGCGGGTTCATGCGCCAGGAAAGCGGCTACGATGTCATCAGCCGACCGGCCTAGAACGGCGGGGTCGATGGTTACACGGCACCAAGGCAGCGGCTGACCGGCTTCGTTGGGAAAAACACGTTCGGCGCAGACGCCCGGCAGCGGATTAAGCGCGGCGCAGAATAACTGTACCGCCTCTTCGCAATATTGGGCGCGGGCGGCATGGTCGAGCTTGAGGTAACGCTCGACAGCGGCGAGCAGCCCGAGCATCTCTTCTTTGCCGACTTTAAGAGGACGTCCCACGCCGTGATTTGGATTGCTTATCGGGCGGATGGACTCGATGAGGTCTTTACGACCGAGCATCAGCCCGGACGACTGCGGTCCGCGCAGATCTTTACCGCCGCTGAAAAGCGCCAGGGCAGCGCCCATCTCGGTGAAGCGCCACAGGTTTTCTACAGGAGGCAGTTGCGCCGCGGCATCGACGATGACCGGAATGTCGTGCTCGTCGCCGATCGCAATCATATCGGCGAGGGGGATATCATCGGGGCTGTTCATAGCGCCTTGAAACCAGAAGATGCAGGCGGTTCGTTCGTTGATGGCGGCGCGCAGTTTTGCGACCGACGGTTCAATCTCGACGAACTTCATGCCAATCTGCTGGACGGCGAAGTCATAGGTATTGCGGTGCGTGCGATGGACTATCGCCTGGTCTTTGAAGCTGGCGATATGCGGAAAGCTCTTGGCAGCCTGCGGGTACTTGTATAGCACTGAGGCGGCGGCGGCAAGCATGACACCGGCGGCGGCGCCTGAGGTCAGGTAGGCGGCTTCGTTGCGTGTAAGTTCGGCGATGCGCTGCCCTACCCTGCGCTGCAATTGCGCCAGATCGACGAAACTGCCGGCGGCTTCGTTCATGGCGCTGATGACCTCGGGCGGCATAAGCGATCCGCCCAATTTGGTCACGGTGGCGTAGGCGTTGATGACGGGACGGATGCCCAGAGATTGATAGTTGCTCATGGTTCGATGATGCCTTTCGGATAGCGGATACTCCAGTAAGCTGGCGGCGCGTCTTCCCAGTTGGGCGCAGCTCTGCCATTGAGGTCGTAGACGATTTCGCCGGCGCGGATGGTCATTTCGCAATTCAGTTTGCGGTCGCCATTCATGCGCGCGCCACCGCAATCGACGTAACCGAAGTCACCTTGGTCAACCCGCAGGACGGCGATATCGGCTTCCGCGCCGATGCTCAGCGTACCCAGCTCGCTATGGCCGATTTCCTGCGCCGGCGTGACGGTCGAGCGGGTGATGACTTCGTTCAGGCTCATGCCCATGCAGAGCAGCTTGGACATGGTATTCAGCATATCGTGTACCACGCCGTTGACGTTGCCGATATGCAGATCGGTGCTGATGGAATCGGGCCCGAAACCACCCTGATAAGCGGGGATCGCCAGCCGGAACCAGAAGCTGCCGGCGCCGTGGCCGAGGTCAAAGACGATGCCGCGTTCCCTCGCTTCGAACATGAAATCGGCCGGTTTGTCCTGCTCGTCGAGGATGGGGAATTGCTGTGCGTAGACGTGCGTGTGGATATCACCGGGCTGCATCTTCTGCAGGAGTTCCTGATAAGTGCGCCCGTCGCGATGCCAGAAATCTACCATCAGCGGCTTCTTGCAGATATCCGATGCTTCCAGCGCGCGATCGACGGCGGCCCAGGGAGGATGTCTTTCGTCAAAGGGATTCGACACCCAGTAGTGCGCCGTCTTGATGCCGACGCAGTCGTCAGGATAAGCGAGCGCAATGGAGGCGGCCAACTCGGGATCCATCTCGTCGATATCTTGCTCGAAGGGTCCGATCATGCCGGATTTGACGATGTTGATGTAGGCGAAGATGCGCGTTTTGGCGCGGTCGATGACGGTGCGTTTGAAATGCAGGAAGTGCTTGGCGCCGGCTGTGCCGGTATCGACCACGGTGGTCACGCCGGAGCGGAAACTGTGATGATCGGCGATTATGCTCAGCGTTTCCGGCTCTCGAGTGTGATAGACATGAACGTGGATGTCGATCAAGCCGGGTGTGACCGTCAAGCCGGCTAGGTCTATGGTCTGGTCGGCATCGGCCGACGCTATATCGGGCGCGACCTTGGCGATTCTACCGGCGGCAACCGCTACATCAAGCGGCGCATCAAGATTATTGGCCGGGTCGATGACGTGGCCGTTTTTCAGGAGTAAGTCGTATTGGGTCATTGGCAAATCCGTTTGGCGCACCGGGCATTGAAGCGTATTGTAACCACAGAGAACGCAGAGGGCACAGCGATTTCAGGCTAAATCAGCGCAAATCGTCGGCATTCAACTGTCGACCCCACATCAACTTGAACCGTTGCCGAGCGGCTGCCTAGCGGATGGTGATGGTCAACATTTATGATAATCTGTAACTACTAGACAGAGGAGACGGAGTACAGGCGATGACAGCGCTCAGCGGACAGGCAGCGATTATCACCGGCGCATCGGGTTTGTTGGCCTCCGGCGTGATTCCGGAGTTTCGGTCGGGTGGCGCTCGTCTGGCCTTGACCTGCCGCGATGACCGCCTTTATGAACGTTTCCCTGATCTTCGTGACGACACTCATCATATCTGCCTGCAAAACCTGGACTTGTCCGACCCGGCAGCCGCGGCTGAACTGGCGCAGCAGACCTTGGCGGCATTAGGACGGATCGATGTGCTGGTAAATATCATCGGGGGCTGGGACGCGGGCAAAGCGGTGCATGAGATGTCCCTGGATACCTGGGAAACGATGCACCGGCTCAACGCAACCGTCGCGTTCTTGACGAGCCGCGCGGTGATACCGACAATGCTGGAAAACGGCAGCGGGGTGATCATAAATATCGGCGCGCGACCGGGTTTGCGCTCAAGCGGCAACGATGCCGCGTATGCCGCCTCAAAAGCAGCGGTGCTGCGCTTGACCGAGAGCATGGCGGAAGAATACAAGCGGCGCGGGATTCGCGTAAACGCCGTGCTGCCTTCAGCAATTGTCACGCCGGAACAGTACGCCGACGATCCGCATTCGGGGGTGACGCCGGCGCAAGTCGGTCGGGTGGTTGCCTTCCTGGCATCGGAGGCCGGCGCGGTCATCCATGGCGCCAGCATCCCGGCCTACGGGACGAAATTCTAGTTGCGCAGACTGCAAGCTGCAAATCCGCCTTTTCTTTTGCCACCGAGGACACAGAGTTTATTGAGTTCACAGAGTAATGCATCAATGGGTGGACCAGTTGTGTATACCGCAGCGATGTTCGACTCTGTCGCCGACGGCACATCAGCGCAATATCATAATCTCATCCAGCCCCTTCCTGCCGATGTCGGGGACTTGGGCGTCGGCGGCCGGGTAGCCCACCGGAATCAACACGAAGGCGCGTTCGTTGGCCGGGCGTCCGAGAATCTCAGCCAGGAACTTCATTGGGCTGGGCGTATGCGTCAACGCAGCGAGGCCCGAGATGTGCAGGGCAGCCAGCAGGAAGCCGACGGCGATGCCGACTGACTCCTCACTGTAGTAGTGCATTATGCGTTTCTCGTCGCCCTCTTCGTCTTGACCTATGCCGTATGCTTGCCGAAAGACGACGATGACGCAGGGCGCGTCTTCGATGTGAGGCTTGCGCCAGTCTGTGCCCAGGTGCGCCAGCGCATCAAGCCACTCTTGACTCATGCGCCGCTGGTAGCTGTCTTTCTCCTCAGCTTCGGCGGCACGGCGAATCTGCTGTTTCAGCGCCGGGTCAGTGACGACGACGAAAGTCCAAGGCTGTTGATTGGCGCCGGAGGGAGCGGAACCGGCGACGCCGATGGCATTTGCGATGAGCTGGAAGGGGACGGGTTCGGACGAGAAGTGTCGTACACTGCGCCGCTTGACCATAGAGCGCAGGAATTCATCCGAGCGGCGCGTCTGTTCCGCTTCGCTCAAGCGGTCAAAGTCCAGCGCTATGAATGTTGGTGTTTCCGCCATGCTCATTCTCCCAACTGGCTTCAAATAAGCCGATTGCGGACGACTCACAGAGTCGCCCCTACGATACCTTAGTGTTGTGATATTGCGACACGGTTGGGAATATGTCGATGTGATTTACAACTCGAAGACATCCAGGTCATTTGCGCTGACGACCTGTCCATCATATTCGTCCCTGATTTCGGCGACAAGCTCATTGGCCGTCTGTCCCCAGAAGAGCTGATGATAGAGCAGCAAGAGGCCGGGACGAATCTTGTTTGCCAGGGCAGCCAGCTCGCGCGTAGAAGTATGCACGCGTGAATGGTACGCCTGCCAGGCCGGCGGCTTGTCAGCAAATTGTCTCGACGAATACACCTCGTGGATGAGCGCATCGCAGCCCCGCGCCCATTCGGCAAAGGCCGGCGTCGGCTTGGTATCGCCGGAGATTACAACTGTGGCTGTGGGCGTGACGAATTTGAAGCTGAGTGCGGCCAGGTCACCGTGATTTGCCGGCAGCGCAGACAGGGATACAAGCTCGTCCTCATAGAAAAGTCCTTCGCTTACTTCGTGGACTTCCGCCTGATAGCCGTGTTCGGTACTGGGGTGAGCGGCAAGGTGTTCGCGGATATTCTCAGCATAGGCCAGTCGGATATGGCGCAGCATGGCTGCCAGGCCGACGGGACCGTAGGCTTGCACCGGCGCGTCGCGGCCGTGAATCCAGGGGGTGAAGAGCAGATCGGGCAAGCCCACGGTGTGGTCGGCGTGCAGATGGGTGACGAAGAGCCGAGTCAGGCTGGTCGTGTCCCAGGAGATGAGGCCGTCCTCATGCGCTTGCACGACGCGTTGGACGACGCCGTGACCGCAGTCGATCAAATAGGGCTGGTCATCGACGGCGATGGCCACGCCAGAACTGACGCGATCGGCTTCGGCATTGGGTGTGCCGCTGCCGAGGATAAGAATCTGCGCCCGGCTCATGACTTCCAGAGCGCGCGCAGAAAGCGGATCTTCTCGACCAGGTGCTGGGCGCCGCCACCTTCATGGTTATTGAAGTAGTACTCATGGATCTGCTTCTCGCCGGGCACATGATTGTAGGAGGCGAAGACAGTCGATGGCGGGCAGGTCGTATCCATGATGCCGACCGAGTAGAGGGCGCGGGCGGTCATGCGGGCGGCGAAATTCATGCCGTCAAAATAGCTCAGCGTACGGAAGACGGTATCGACTTTGTCGCGGCGCCTTTGCAGATAGCGGGCGATTTCCAGGTAGGGATCGTTCGGTGTGATATCGACGGCGCGGCGGAAATGCGAGAGGAAGGGCACATCCGTCATGCAGACCTTGACTTCCGGCAGCAAGCCGGCCGCCGCGATGGAAAGACCGCCGCCTTGACTGCCACCCGTCACCGCGATGCGCTCGCCTTCGACCTCGGGGCGGCTGCGCAGAGTATCGACCGCGCGCGCGGCATCAGTGTAAAGGCGGCGATAGTAGTAAGTTGCCGGATCGAGAATGCCTTGCGTCATAAAGCCGGGGATGGAGGGATTTGCGCCGTTGGGAATATCGGCAGTATCACCGCCTTGCCCGCGGGTATCCATTACCAGGTAGGCGAAGCCGGTCGAGGGAAAGGCCAGCCATTCGAGCGGGTAGCCGCGTCCACCGCCGTAGCCGATGTATTCGACGACGGCGGGCAAGCTGCCGTCAGCCTCGCGCGGGCTGATGAACCAAGCCTTGATGCGGTCGCCATTGAAGCCGGAAAAGGTGACATCATAAACGGCGAAGGCTTCCAGCCCGATATCGACCGGCGCGAAAATTGCGTCCAACTCATGTGAGCGCGCCTCGGTCAATGTGGCCGCCCAAAAGTCGTCGAAATCTGCTGGTTCGCCGCGCGGGGGACGGTAGGCGCGTAATTCTTCGAGGGGCATATCAAAAAGCGGCATTGCGAATCTCCTTTGGGTTTTGGCGCTTTCACCCGATTATAACGCCTGGATACGATCTGGTCGCTCAAAGATATTTGACCACTGTGGTTGAGAATAAAAGTACAAAGCTCAACCGCGTGACGTCCCCCTGTTGGACGCGACGGCGCGAGGGGGTATGATGGGTGCGATTTCGACGGCGCGCGAGGTGACGATGCAGGCGAGAGATTCTTACTTAGAAAATGTCTATAGCACGTTAAGGTTGCCGCTGGCGGAGAAGTATCCGCTGGTGAGCCTGGATGCGGGCCGAGGACTGCGGGCGCTGGGGCAGCACCTTCTGCTGATGCTGGTGGCTTTGACTGGCACGGGCAAATCGACCACGCTGGAATGCTTGCAGGAGCGGCTCGGCACAGATTGCGCGGATGTCATTCCGTCAAGGCGTGAGCTGACGGACTGGATCTTGATTCCGCTGGCGCAGGCTTTGGCGGATGAGCCGATAGCGCCGGTGGCGGACCGAGTGCAGCGTTTCGCCATCACGCGGCGTTTCGCGAGGCAGGTCGAGGGTGGCATGGCGGCTGTCTTCTCCTGGCTTTATCTGTCGGACGAGACGCAGGCGCCATTGCTCTCCGAGGGCATTCGGGGACCCAATGAGATTGGCTACGCCCTCAGACACTTCCCGCGCTGGCAGATCGTCGAATTGACGCTGCATCCATTGACTCGTTTGCGCCGCTTGAGCAACCGGAATACGACATTCGACCAAGCCGATGGGACAGCGGACCTGTCATGCTTGCCGCGCGAAATGCAGGCGGAGGCGCATGAGCTGGTTCGGGCGGGCGAGATTAGTGAGAAAGCCCTATCCATCGGTCTCGCCGAAGCGGCGAATTATGGCATTCTGCCCTTCGCTGCCGGCGATGAGTACAGCAATTATCATCGGCTGGAGGTTGACGGCTGCTCGCCGGAACAGGTGGCTGATGCCGTGATAGACATTGTGGGGCGACATCTGTAAGGCTTGTCCGATACTGTTTCAAGCCGGAAATGCGCGCTAACTTGTCACAATCAATCCGTCGCCGCGAATCATTGTCCCTGTGGCATAAGAAGTGCTTGAGGCCAAACGCGCGACTATACTGTCGCCCATTTCACACCAAAATCTGATACCCTCAACGTATGAGCTGCTCGATCCCAACCCGCGCTCCGCGGCCCAAATGGCCCATTGGCCGAAAATCGGACAATGTCCGGCCACGCCGCAGCCCAAAACCATCAAGACTCTATCGTTTTATGAGAGAAAAAAGTTTGCCCTCAATCGATTGTCAATTATCAATAGCCCGCCCGGTCCACCAAGCTCGCCTCCTCAACCCCGCGCCAATGAAGGGTTTCAGCGCGCCTGCATCGCAGCGCGACGAGGCTGCGACAGAAATTTCTCGCCTCCTTTTTATGATAATTATCATTAACAGTCGCCAAAACCTGTATCCACCAATACTGGTCAAGACCGGCGGACGGAAAAGAGACCGGCGGATGCGGGAGTCCTTTAGCGCTCTTCGCAACTTGGTACGGGAAAAGCCTTGTAGTGGCGACGAGGTTCCCAGCCTGAATTTACTTGCGAGCAAGACCGACTGACGATCTATGCCAACGATTCGACGAATAAGCACGACGCCATACACCATCCCGCTGAAAGGCGCGTTGACATGGGGCAGCCGCCATGAATTGGGCCAGCTTGACCACGTTCTGATTCGCGTAGAACTGTCGGACGGGGCAGTCGGGATCGCGGAAGCGACGCCCCGCCCGAGCATTTACGGCGAAACACAGGCTTCGATCAAGCAGATCATAGCGGGGCAGCTGGCGCCGCTGCTGCTGGGGCAAGAGGTCGATCGGTTTGAAGCAGTCGCCGCATTGAGCGCGCAACTAGCGCATATCAAAAACAATAATACCGCCAAAGGCGCTTTGGATATGGCGCTGCATCAGGCGCTGGCAACAAGTCGGGGCGACAGCCTGACAGCTTATATCGGCGCATTGCGGGAGCGAATTCGCTTGAGCACGATCGTCAGCACAGGCTCGCCTGAAGAGGTCATGGCGGATGTGGCAGCCTCGTTTGAGGCCGGTCTGCGCGTCTTCAAAGTCAAGATCGGCAAAGACATTCCGACTGAAGTCATAACGATTCAGCGCCTGATCGAAGCGTATCCGGCGGCGCATTTTTATGTGGATGCCAATGAAACGCTGACGAGCGCGGCTGCCGCCCCTGTATTGGACCGGCTCTACGAGATGGGTGTGTTGTATTGTGAGGAGGCGCTGCCGGTGCAGCTTATGCGGGAACGGCGGCAACTGCGGCGCGATTGCAATATGCCGATCATCGCGGATGACTCTGCTTTCACGCCGCGCGATCTGGAGCGCGAACTCGACTTCGACAGCTTTGACATCCTCAACATCAAGACGGCGCGCACTGGCTTCTCGGAATCGCGGCAGATGCTGGAGCTGGCGGCGCGGGCGGGCAAGGAGGTAATGGTTGGTTCGCAAGCAAGCTCGCTGCTGGGCTGCCTGCAGGCGGCGATATTTGCCGGGCAGCGGCAGGTCACGTGCGCAAGCGAATGCAGCTTCTATTTGAAAACCCAAGTGGATTTGCGATTGGCGCCGCCGATAGTGGATGGCGCTATCGAATTGGATGCGGCGGAGAGAGCATTGGCGGAGATGCAAGAGTCATTAGCGCGGCTGACCTGAGCAACAGGCTAGAACACTAAAGCAGAGGAAGCGACATGAAGATTCTGATCATGACTGACATGGAAGGCGTCAGCGGCATCGTCACCTGGGATCAAGTAACGGGCGGCGCGCCGATGTATGAAGAAGGGCGCAAACTTTATACCGAAGAAATCAACGCGGCGGTGCGCGGGACCAAGCGAGCGGGCGCGGACGAGATCGTGGTTGTGGATTGCCACGGCGCGGGCGGCGATTGGAGCTTCAACTCGCTGATACCGGAGCTGATCGACCCGGATTGCAGCTGGGTGGCGCATCATCCTTGGTCGCGCTATACCGAGCTGCTGGAGGGTGGCGCTGATGCCTGTTTGCTGGTGGGCATGCACGCGCGAAACAATACGGAAGACGGCGTCTTGTGCCATACGATATCGACGGTGAAGTGGCATAACTTGTGGTTCAACAATGACCTGGTGGGCGAAGTGGGGGTGAACGCCGCGCTCTGCGGGCATTATGGCTGTCCGGTGCTGCTGGTCACCGGCGATGAAGCGGTCTGCCGCGAATCAAAGGCGCTGCTGGGCGATGGTTTGACGACGGTGGCGGTAAAGCGGGGCTTGACACGCTATTCTGCCCGACAGATCCCGCCGCTTCGCGCGCGAGAGATGATCGAAGAGGGGGCTTACCAAGCGCTGCGGAATCTGAGCGCGGTCGAGGCTTACGCGCCGTCTGCGCCGGTGACGATCACGGTCGAAGTCGACAAAGTGGAGAAGATGGCGGATTTCATGGGTCGGGCTGGCGTGGCGCTGGATCGAGAGCGGCAGCAAGTCTACAGCCGGGCCTCAGACTGGATGAGCGCCTGGAATCAAATCTGGCATTGGTGAGGGACTTGCTTATTAGAGCGTAGGCAGGACCATCGAGAGCGTCCAGCCGACGACCATCAGCAGACCAAACTGGCCATGCAGTTTGGCGGTTCTGCCTTGCGCCTGGTGCATCAGCGGAACGGCGCGGCTGGTATTAAAAATGCGGATGAGGCGCAGCGCCTCGGGCAGCGTGATCAGCGTCAGCAGCGTGGCAGCGGGCAAGACGCCGGCAGCTATCAAAAGCGACTGGGCAATGTAGGCGCCGATGACGAGGATTATGAATTCGGCGCGGGCGAAGCGGATGCCGAAGATGACTGCCAAGGTGCGTTTGTTGACGGCGCGGTCGGCTTCCATGTCACGGATGTTATTGGTGTGCAGGATGGCGGCGACCATGAAGGCGATGGGCAGTGAGACGAGGCAGAGTTCGAAAATGCGCGCCTGGTTTATGCTCGGCGCCATGACGTAATAGGCGCCGACGATGATGGCCGGTCCCATGAAAATGGCAACGGCGATTTCACCCAGACCGTGATAAGCCAAAGGAAAGGGACCGGCTGTATAGGTAATCGCTACGAGCACACCACCGATGCCGATGAGCCAGAGTAATGGTCCGCTCTGTGAGAGCAAATAAAGGCCGATGAGGCAGCCCGACAAGGTGGTGAGCACAGCGCCGTAGAGTACGCTGCGCGGCGTAAGGTCTCTGTTTTTGATGCTCATGCCTTGCCCGGCTTCTTTGAGGCGGTCGGCGCCACGCCGGAAATCGGCATACTCGTTGATGAGGTTGGCGGCGCTTTGCAGCAGCAGCGCGCCGATCAGCGCGAGCAGGAAGACAGATGATTCAAAGACGCCGTCATCGATGGCGATGATGCCGGCGAGACCCATTGGTACATAGGTGGCGGTGAAGACCCGTGGGCGCAGCGCTTTGTACCAGGCGCCTGCTTTGCTCTGCTGCGTTTTGTCCGTCATTCGATCAATCCAATAGCATAGCGAGCAAATGTTCACTCACTATCCATAATAAGCTGATTAGGCGCTTGCTGCTAATGCGGCAACCGATGACTGTGTATAATCGCAGGAAGGATCCGGCAAGAGATAGCTTCTATGAAAGTCCTCTTGGTATCGACAAATGACCGCTCAGGCGGGGCCGCCATCGGCGCGTATCGCTTGCATCAAGCGCTGCAGCGGAATGGCGTTGAGAGTGAAATGCTGGTACTGCGCAAGGTGACGGCGGATCCAAGTGCGCATCGGCTCTCGGCGCATCTCGATCGCTGGGGGCGCATCCGACGGCGGCTGGCTGAATATCGCCATCATCGGCAACTGGCGGAGAATCCACGCCTAGCAAACAGCGGACACTGGAGTCTCAATCTTTTCAGCTCTCCCATTGCGGAGGTCATCAATTCCTTATCGGCGGACATCGTGCATCTGCAATGGGTAGGCGATGGTTACTTGCCGATCAGCGCATTGGCCAAGATCAAGGCGCCGCTGGTATGGACGCTGCAAGATATGTGGGCATTCACCGGTGGATGCCATTACGTGAGCGACTGTTCACACTTTATCAAGGGCTGTGGCGACTGTCCACAGCTAGAGTCCCGCGCAGGCGATGACATAAGTTCCCGCGTAAACAGTGCGAAGCAGAGCAGCTGGTCTGATGTCTCGATGACAGTCGTCTGCTTGAGCCGCTGGCTGGCGGATTGCGCGAGAAGCAGCATGGTAATGAAAGACAGACGGATCGAAGTGATCGGCAATCTGGTAGATCCGAATGTCTTCAAACCGCATGACAATGCTGTCGCTCGTCGGGCATTCAATTTGCCGCCCGACAAGAGGTTGATTCTATTCGGAGCAATTGGGGGCACTAATGATCCGCGCAAGTGCTTCGCTTATTTGCGGGAGACATTGCTCAGTCTGGGCGAAGACGAAGATGTGGAGCTGGTAGTATTTGGTGGCGCATATCCGGCCGATCTTCAGTTGCAGCTGCCTACCCATCATATCGGCCAATTGCAAGACGAAGTCAGTTTGAGTCTGCTCTATGCGGCTTGTGACGTCTATGTATTGCCGACGCTGCAGGAGGCCTTCGGCAATACCTTGGTGGAGGTGATCGCCAGTGGCACACCTTGTGTTACATTTGATGGCTCGGGCGCGGTTGACATCGTAGCGCATCAGCGGAATGGATACGTGGCTCGGCTGAAAGACACGGCCGATCTGTTACACGGCGTCCAATGGACATTGGAGCAATCGTGGTCGCCATCGGAGCTTCATCAGGGGACCATGGCACAGTTCGGTGACAGGCAAATTAGTGAGCAGTATCTCCGCTTGTATCGGTCGCTCCTTGGTCAGCCGAGGTGAGCGAGATTCCGCGCATCAGCTTCGGCATCATCGTGCTCAACGGGGAACCCTTTGTGCGTTATACGCTGCGGGCGCTCTATCCCTTCGCACATGAGATTATCGTGGTGGAAGGCGCGGCGCCGGGCGCGGCGACTATCGCCACGCCAGATGGTCATTCGCTGGATGGCACACTGCAAACGCTTCGCGATTTCAAAGCGAGCGAAGACTCAGAGAATAAGCTGACTGTCGTGACATGCGACGGCTTCTGGACGGAAAAGGACGAGATGTCGCAGGCTTACGCTGAGCGGGCGACCGGCGACTATCTGTGGCAGGTGGATATCGATGAATTCTATCTGCCCGAGCAGATGGAGGCGATTTGCGACATGCTGATAGCTGATCCGTCAATCACCACCGTTTCATTTGATACCACATTCTTTTGGGGGGCGCCGGATTATCGTGTGGATAGCTGGTACTTGCGGCGAGGAGCGGCGGAGTTTCATCGTCTATTCAAGTGGGGCGAGGGCTATCGCTACGTCACGCATAGGCCGCCGACGGTAGTGAACAGCGCGGGACGGGACCTGCGGGACATTAATTGGATTCGCGGCGCCGACTTATCGGCACGGGGCATCCTCATGTTTCACTATTCCCTGCTGCTGCCGAAACAGGTGCGGGAAAAATGCGAGTATTACAGCGAGGCGAAATGGGCACAGCGGAAACATCTCCTCAAGTGGGTGAACGAGACTTATTTGTCTCTGAAGCGTCCCTATCACCTGCACAGTGTCCACAATAATTACGAGTACCCGGGCTGCCTTTATCACTTTCATGGCGAACATCCGCCGCAATTCCAGCAGATGTGGCGGGATATCACTGCGCCTGATTCTCCCTTCGAGATTCGCCAGACCGATGACATCGAGGCATTGCTCAACTCGCGGCGCTATCAGGTTGGTCGTTTTCTGGTGATGAACGCGAATACGCCTTCACTTTGGCTACGGGAGGCGCGGATTCGTCTTCTGGGCATCATCGCGCGCCTGCTGCCGCGTTGGCTGAAGGATGCGCTCTAGCTAGCGCGGCGTACGTTATGAGTAACAAGAGCCTAAGGCGCAGAGTCGAAAATCCGCCACAAATCAGCTAAGATTCGATGACCCGTAGACGATAGCGAATGCTAGTGAGAGAGCCTTCAATGACAAACGACTACAATCACACTCTGTTGATCGAGAATGACAAGCGGCAACTGCATCCAATGTACCACCCCTCACGCACCGAGTACGCCGCAATGGTGGAGAAGGGCGACGGCGTCTGGCTCTATACGACTGATGGCCGCAAGATCCTTGATTCAATGGCGAGCCTGTGGAATGTGAACATCGGATACGGCAACCGTGAGTTGGCGCGGGTTGCCTATGAACAGATGCTGGACATCGCGTACAGTTCCGGATTCGCCGGCATGACGAATCCGCCGTCGGCGCAATTGGCGGACAAGCTGGCCGGTTTCTTCCGCCCCAGCATGAACTTCACCAACTTCACATCTGGCGGCTCCGAATCCAGCGACACCTCGTTCAAGACGGCGCGCTTTTATTGGTATCAGCTGGGCAAAGTGAAGAAGACCAAAATCATTTCGCGCTCTAACGGTTATCACGGGATGACGCTGGCGGCCACTAGCGCGACGGGCATGAGCAAGTTTCACACGATGTTTGGCGGCGTCATGGATGGCTTCATTCATGTGCCGAATCCGAACGCGTATCGTTACGAGGGCGAGATTCGAGAGGGCGAAACCGTGGCGGACGCGGCGGCGCGCGCATTGGAGGAGACGATACTTCGCGAAGGGCCGGAGACGGTGGCGGCGTACATTTCCGAGCCGATTCAGGGCGCGGGAGGCGTCATCCTGCCGGATGGGAATTACTTTGACCTGGTCGCCGCAATCTGCAAAAAATACGATGTTCTGTTTATCGTCGATGAAGTGATCTGCGGCTTTGGGCGCACGGGCAATTGGTTCGGCAGCGACGCCTTTGGCATCAACCCCGACATCATGCAATTCGCCAAAGGCGTGACGAGCGGATACTTGCCGCTAGGTGGCATTCAGGTGACAGACGAGGTCCGAGATGTGATTATGGGCGCGCCGGAAGATCAGAGCTGGATGCACGGCTATACCTATTCCGGGCATGCGGCGGCTTGCGCGGTGGGCATCGCCAATATAGACATCATTGAACGCGACGGCTTGCTGGAGAACAGCCGGCTGATGGGCGAGCGGTTGCTGGATGGTTTGCAGTCGCTGGTCGATGAATTCCCCAATATCGAGAACGCGCGTGGCTTGGGACTGATGGCGGCGATCGACGTGGTAAAGAGCAAGGAGAGCCGTGAGGGCGATGCGGACCTGGCGGAGAAGATTTGCGGCGCGACGCTGGAGATGGGCTTGCGGGCGCGCCCGATTGGCCCGACGATCGCCTTTGCGCCGCCGCTGTGCATCAGTGCCGACGAGGTCGATATCGTGGTTAATACGATGGGCGACGCGATTACGCGGGCTAGTGGGTGAGACTCGCTAACTTAGCCAGTCAGAAATCGTCTTGTTGCTCAATATCTCGCAATCTGGTCTTCGCGAGATGTTCGAGCCGTCGTGCTTGCGCCCAAAGTGTGCGTCTAATGCCTGGTGTAACCTTGCGCTCACTGATAACCCTTGCCAGATTGGCGATTGTCCGCGCGCGCCGCGCCAACCGAATATCGGGATGCTCGCGACTCTTTCGCAATTCCACGGGCAAGACAGAAATACGAATCGATCTAGCGTTTCCTTAGCTTGATCGCTGTCTAACTCCCAAAAGGGACACATCTCAATCTCCGCTACCTCGAAGGGATCGAGTACGCTCATTGCAACGGCGTCGGTTCGTTGATTAGGTTCTGTTGAGATTTTGACATTGAGATTTTCATAAATGGGTAAAATAGTCTTATGGATGCCATAAGACTAACTGACGAACAGTGGGCGAAGCTTCGGGATTTTCTGTCGCAAGAGCCAAAGGTTTATCTGGGCAATGAGGCCAAATGCCGCCAATTTGTTGAAGCAGTGATATGGGTAAGTCGCAGCGGCGCACAGTGGCGTTTGCTTCCAAGCGAATACGGCAAATGGAATTCAGTTTACAAACGCTTTGCTCGCTGGTGCGAAAATGATGTTTGGCAACGGATGATGGAAGCTCTTGCCGATGACGCGGATATGGAAAACGGGATAATTGACAGTAAGATTGTTCGGGCACATCCTTGTGCCGCCGGCGCCGAAAAAAATTGAGAAGCAAGCTTTGGGTCGCAGTCGTGGCGGTTATAGTAGCAAGATCCATGTGGCGGCAGATGGTTTGGGCAATCCTTTGCGTTTCCGCTTGAGTCCTGGGCAGGCTCACGACATCAATCAGGCTGAGGAGTTGGTGGAAGGCTTTGCCTTTCAGCGGGTTATCGCGGATCGGGGCTATGCGTCCCAAGATTTTGTGGACAGCTTGCTTTAAAGAGGCATAGAAGCGGTAATTCCCCCGCATCCGCGCGCCAAAGAGCAGCGGGAATATGATAGATGGCTCTATCGCGAGCGGCATCTGGTGGAATGTTTCATCAATAAGATCAAACATTTCCGCCGCGTCTTTTCCCGATTTGAGAAACTCGATACATCTTATCTCGGATTTCTGCACCTTGTCGGTACGCTGATATGGTTACGATAGAATGTCAACAGAACCTAGTCGGCAATCAAATCGGCGTATTTCAGCCGCTTGCCTTACACGCCCCTGACAACCGCTGCCAAACGAGCCCTGACGCCGCATAGTCACGCATTAGAACTTTTCATCGCAGGCTTCAGTCGCAGACATGCGGCGGCTGACGCTCGTGCCAGTTGTGCGCCTGCTCATAGGCGTAGGCGATGCGGTAGAGCGTCGCTTCGTCAAAAGGTCTCCCCATTAACTGATAGCCAATGGGCAGACCAGCGGGCGTGAAACCGGCAGGCGCGCTTATTGCCGGCTGACCGCTCAGATTGGCGGAATAGACGTGGTGAATGAATGCATCGGTTGGCGACTCACCATTGTCAATGTCATTGCGCGGCCTTCGCACATCCGTTAGAAGCGGGGCTGGAACGGGAATTGTCGGCGAGATCAACGCGTCCAACTTCTCGCACCGGAAAAGAGCCTTGATAGCCGACCGATAGCGCTCGCGGGCGCGCAATGCGGCGACATATTGCGTCGCCAGCACGACTTCTCCCATCTGCAAGGTGGCGCGCGTGCCGGGACTGTAAAGGTGGCCCTTTTCGCGTATTTGCTGCCGATGATAGCTGGCGGATTCCACCATCCTGATGATGACCAGCGTCTCACGCGTCAAAGCCAGTTCGGGCAAGCTGATCTCGATGATTTCCGCGCCCATATCCGCCAACTCGCCGATGACGGCTTCGGTCACGCCGCGCACACTGTCGACTACGCCGGGATACAAGAAGTAGTCGCGATCGATGCCGATGCGCGTACCCCGCACACCGCCTTCAATGCCAGCTGCATAGTCCGGCACGTCCACTCGAGAAGAATTGGAATCTTTGGGATCGTACCCGGCGATGGCTCCCAACATGAGCGCATTGCCGAGCACCGTGCGCGTCAGTGGCCCGACATGATCGAGCGACCAAGCCAGCGGCAGCACGCCATACATGCTGACCCGCCCGTAGGTCGCTTTCATGCCGACAAGATTGTTGATAGAGGCCGGGATGCGGATTGATCCACCGGTATCGGTGCCGATGGCCCCGAAGGCTGAGCGCGCCGTCAGCGCCACCCCAGAACCTATGCTGCTACCGCCCGGAAATCTTTTGAGATCCCAGGGGGTGCGCGTCGGTGGCTCGCTGCCACCGCAGGACCATTCGTGGCAGCGGGTTTTTCCGATCAAGACAGCTCCAGCCGCGTACAGCTTTTGCACGACCGTCGAATCGAAATCCGGCACGAAGCCTTCCAACACTTTGGACCCCACTTCGGTCAGGATGCCTTTGGTATAGCAATTGTCTTTTACGCCGACAGGGATGCCGTGCAAGGGACCGCGATCGCGCCCGGCGGCGATTTCCCGGTCGGCGCGCTCAGCAGCCGCCAGCGCCAAGTCCGCCGGCACCGTGGCGTAGGCCTGCACCGTCGGCTCAGTCTGTTTGATACGCGCGAGCGTGGCCTGGGTAAGCGCGACCGACGTCATTTCGCCATGCCGCAGGGCGGACGCCGCTTCGCTGATGGACAAATTGATTAGGGCGCCTAGATCACTCATACCAGTCAGCATCCATTTTCAGTATCGGCGGATAATCATGCAGCTTTGATTGTTCCAGCGCATCTATCAAGTTCAGCTGATTCGACAGCGCCGCCAGGTCTTCCGGCGCGATTTCCAAACCCAGCATTTGTGCCAGCCGGGCCAATTGGTCCGCTTTGATTTCGGGCTCAGATGGCTGATTCGTGCACAGCATAAGCTCACTCCTTAAAACTGGTTCCGATATGACGAGTTTGACACCCCGATATTCTATCGCAGTAGTCCGCCAAGAAAGTCGCTATGTCCACGGTTTTAAGTACAGCCGCGCGCTGGATGCGCCGACGCGTACAACAAGCTTACGAATCATGCTTCAGGGCGAGTGCCGGAGGCAATGGATACTAGTGAGGTTATTCGGTGACTGAAGTTGCAGTGACTTGTGATTATTCTTATGGCATGGCCGGAATGCCGAACCAAATCGGTACCATTTGCCGTCACGAATCGCCTGAAATAATTCAATCAAGTAAAGCATTCGCGTTTAGTAGGAATTACGGTGTGTCGGTACACAGGACATCCGCTAGCAGCACAGTAACCGTGCTTTTGCGGACTGGACGATCGCTTTATGGGCTAAAACCGAAGCGCCTCTAGCCGTACATTGTCGGGCTGGTGAGTCAAGACATTGTGGAAGCCGGCGAATCGCCGAAATCCGAATCAATTCGTTTTGAGCCAAGAGACGTGGTAAATTGTGTCGCAAGAAAGTTGAGACACGAGTAGTGCAAACGGCAGAATCTAACAGCATAAACAAAGTTGGCGTCGCCCGATTGCGAAACCAAGTGGTTAGGAAACCAATTCTAAATCAGATTGGTTGGGCTAGTTTATTCCTGGCGCCCAACTTCATATTGGTGATGCTGTTCACTTTCATCCCGGCCGTCGGTGGGCTGGCTCTATCCACTGCCGAATGGGATGTCTTCAGCTCACCGAAATTCGCCGGCGCCGAGAACTATGTCGATCTTGTGGACGACGACGACTTCTGGATCGCCCTCCGCAACACGATTGTCTATACCTTCACTACCGTGCCGGTAGGAATCGCGCTTTCGCTTGTGCTGGCAATTGTGCTCAACCAGAAGCTGCCGGGCACTCTCATCTTCCGCACGATATTCTTCATACCGGTGATCATGTCTGGCGTGCTTGTCAGCCACACTTGGCAATGGCTGTTCAATGCCGATTACGGTCCGATCAACTACTTTTTGTGGCAGATCGGGATCGAAGGACCGCGCTGGCTCAATGACCCTCGCTGGTCGCTCGTTGCGGTTGTGATCGTCACAATATGGAAGAGTTTGGGCTTCAACATGATCATCCTTCTAGCCGGCTTGCAAGATGTGCCTCGCACCTTCTATGACGCAGCCAAGATTGACGGGGCGGGGAGCTGGGCGGAATTTCGTCATGTCACCATGCCCATGATTGCGGCGCCAATGTTCTTCGCAGTGGTCATCTCGATGATCAACTCGTTCCAAGTGTTCGACATTGTTTATCTGATGACTAATGGCGGAGGGCCGGGACGCTCGTCCCTGGTCATGGTTCAGTACATTTACGAGATCGCGTTTGAATACTTTGAAATGGGCTACGCCTCCGCCATTGCCACGGTATTCTTCGCCATTATCTTGTTCTTTACCGCCGTACAGTGGTACTCGCGGCGGCGCTGGGTATACAGCGAGGAATAAGCCCATGGGTGGAAGCTCCGAAACCTGGGCTACGGCTCGAAACTCCGTGAAGCAAACTACTGTTTACGTGGTGCTTATTTTCTTCGCCATCATCACACTTGCGCCCTTGGCCTGGGGCATATCAACGTCCCTCAAGCCAAATGTGGACGTATTTGCTTATCCCCCACAGTGGATCCCAGAGAATCCACATTGGAGCAATTATATTGAGGCATGGGAAGTAGCGCCCTTTGCCAACTTCTATTGGAACAGCTTTTATATCACGACCTTGATCGTCATCGGTCAACTATTCACCAGTTCTATGTCCGGTTTCGCATTTGCTCGCTTGCGCTTTCCCGGGCGAGACAAATTGTTCCTGCTCTATCTGGCTTCGTTAATGATCCCGGCCCAGGTCATTATGATTCCGATTTTCCTGATGGTCAAAGAGCTAGGCTGGGTGAACTCGCACCTGTCCTTGATCGTGCCATCATTGGCTACGCCCTTCGGCACCTTTTTGTTTCGGCAGTTTTTCCTTGGCATTCCGGAAGAACTGGTTGATTCCGCCAAGCTCGATGGCTGCAGTCCCTTCGGCGTGTACTGGCGCATCTTTTTGCCGCTTGCCAAACCAGCGCTAGCCACCCTCGCCACCTTCACCGCGCTCAACACGTGGAATTCTTTCTTGTGGCCACTCATATTAATTAGGAGCCCAGAACTGTACACGGTGACACAAGGGATTGGGCTTCTGCGAGGTATGATTCAGTGGAGGGTAGCTATGGAATTGGTGATGGCAGGTACAGTGACGGCCCTTTTACCCATTGTGATCGTGTTTCTTTTCGCGCAACGATATTTCATTGAAGGCGTCACTCTCTCCGGGCTAAAGGGCTAGCCGTGATTGCCGCCAAGAAAATGCGAAAGGAGGTGCGCTAGTAAAAGGATCAGACTGTCCGAAAGAATTTTGTTCTAAGGAGTAGTATCGTGATTCGCAAAACGCAGTTACTAGTTTTTGTAGTCGTTCTGTTTACGCTCTCGGGCGCGCTATCGTTGGCGCAAGATCCGGTGACGCTTCGTTTCTCGTCTTTCCAGAGTGGAGCAGTAGTAGAAAAGTGGGAGGAGCAATTTGCCGAGTTTGTGGCGGCGACCGGTATCAAGATTGTTCACGAGTTCGTTCCCTGGCCCGAGACCGTTGAGAGATACCTGACTATGGCTGCCGCCGATGACTTGCCCGATGTGGCAATGGTGAGCGCGCAGTGGCATCGCACACTTGCAACACGCGGTGTTCTTTCCGAGCTGACACAGGATCAATTCGAAGTGCTTGTCCTGGATGACTTTTGGCCCAGGCTACTTGGCGCATACAACTATGATGGCGTCCAGTATGGTTTGCCGACGGACCTGGATTTGCAGTTGATCTGGTACAACAAAGATCTCTTTGACGCCGCCGGCCTCAGCTATCCGGAGGCGGGTTGGAACTGGGACGACTATCTCGCTACTGCCAAGGCGCTGACGCAAGGTGAGGGCGTTGGCAAGACATATGGCTCGTCCGCCTTCCAATTTGGCTCAATGCGCATGGTATCCTGGTCCTATGGTGGTGACTTTATCGATCCGGAAACCGGGGACGCGGCCTTTGATACAGAACCGGTGCAGCGGGCTATGGCATTCTTGAATACATTGCTGGTCGAGGATGAGTCGGCGCCGTTGCCCGGCACCGAGGGCGTGACAACAGATCGCGTGGCGATGAATATGTGGGGTCCCTGGGCATCCTGGTACATTATGGCTGATGTCGAGTTTGACTGGGATGTTGTGCCGATTCCGGTAGGCACGGAAGAAGTTGTGCTCGCCTGGGGCAGCACCCTGGCCGCCTTCAAGAGCTCTGAACACCAAGATGCCGTCCGCCAATTCATGGATTTTTTCCTCTCACCGGAGACGCAATTCCAGCGCGCTGCTGACTGGGCTTGGTTCCCGCCCGGCAAGGCGGCTACCGAGACCGAAGGTTTCATGGACGAAGAGGTGCTGGCGCTCTCTGCGGACCAAAAGCAGTTTGTGATCGACTCGGTTGCAAACGGCCGCGCTCCCTTCGTGCATCGCGAAGAGGCGCGCCTGCAAAATATCTACGACCAGGAGCTTAGTCTGGTGACTTCTGGTATGCAGACGATGGAAGAGGCGCTGGCCGCCATTCAGGATGGTTGGCAAGAGGTCCTAGATGGTTAACACGTCGGCTTAGATCACGGGCGGCGAGGTGTTGTCGCTCGCTGCCCGTCTATTTCGCCAATCCAATCGAGTGCGGAGCTGCTAGCATGAACTCGGAGCTCAATCTGTTGCCGCAGCCTCAAGCGGTAACGTTCAGCGGCGGTATGCTCAACCTCGAGCGGGGAGGGCAGATTGCGCTGAAGACAGCACGTCCCGCTGATTTACTCTTTACAGCCCGGCAACTGCAATCGGCTCTGGAAGCTACAACAGGTAACAAGTGGTCAGTGGTTGGGGGCGCCTCCGGGCAAGTGACACTGACGCTGGATTCCGCCATTGCGCGCGCCGAGGGCTATCAGCTGACGATTTCGGGTGAGGGCATCCTTATTGCCGGGCACAATCTGGCCGGCGTGTTCTATGGTGTGCAGACCCTGAGTCAACTTCTGCACACGCAGGGGGCGACCCTGCCGCAGATGGTAATCGACGATTGGCCCGACTTCCCGGCGCGCGGCGTAATGCAAGATATCAGCCGCGGCAAGGCGCCGACCATGGATACGCTGTACGACCTGATTGATCTTCTCGCCAGCTGGAAGGTCAATCAGTTTCAGCTCTACATGGAGCACACATTTGCATATCAGCAGCATCGGGGCGTATGGCAACATGCGTCGCCCATGACGGCTGAAGAGATACTTGCGCTTGATGCGTATTGCCGAGAGCGACACATCGATCTCGTACCAAACCAGAATAGCTTCGGTCACATGGAACGCTGGTTTGAGCATCCTCATTACCGACATCTGGCGGAAGTCGAAAGCGAATTCACGGCGCCGTGGGGTGTGCCACATCTACCATCGACACTTTCTCCCGCTGTACCAGAAACGCTCCCGTTTATTAAAAGTCTGTATGCCGAGCTGTTGCCCAACTTCACCAGCAAGATGTTCAACATCGGCTGTGATGAGACTTTTGAGCTGGGACTGGGACGCAGCAAATCGTTGGTCCAACAGAAGGGCAAAGGTCGTGTTTACCTGGACTTCTTTCTGGGAGTCTGCCGGCTCGCGCAAGCGCATGAGCGGACAATACAATTCTGGCCTGACATTTTCAACCAGTATCCCGAGCTCATACCCGAGCTGCCCAAGGACATAATCGCATTGGAGTGGAACTACGAAGCTGGCTACGATTTTCTTGGGAAAACCGAGCCTTATGCCGCTGCCGGCATACCCTTTTATGTCTGTCCAAGCACTTCAGCTATGCGGTCGATACTCGGACGCACCGACAACTGTCTGGCTAATCTTCGCGAGGCGGCCGACCAGGGACTGAAAAACGGCGCGATTGGTTACCTCAATACGAATTGGGGCGACACCTGGGGCTGGCGGCGCTGTTTCCCCGTGAGTTATCTCGGCTTTGCCTATGGCGCGGCGGTGAGTTGGGCGTATGCGCCGAACCAAGATCTGAACGTGCCACTCGCGTTGGACACCTTTGTTTTCCGGGACGGTGAAGGTGTGATGGGGCAGCTTGTCTACGACCTCGGCAATGCGTATCAAGAAACGGGTGTATTGCAGAATGCGGCCAGCTTGCTATATTCGCTGCACATATACTCGTTGGCCGACTTGCGCGAACGCGCTTCAATGCTTTTCCATGCCGGCGAGAGTCGGCAGACACTGTTCGATGACGATCAGTTGCGCGCTAAACTTTGCTCGACTGTGAAATCCATTGCTGAGTCAATATCGCGGATAGGGCTGTCGCGGATGGAACGGCCGGACGCCGAACTAGTCAAGCGGGAATTCAAGCATATGGCGCTTCTGGCGCAACACGGCGCGCGCCGCGGCTTGCTGCAAGTATCTGATCTATCTGTAACGCGGCGGAGCATGCGAGATGAGCTGGCCGCCATTGAAGCCGAGTTTCCATTGCTTTGGCTAGCGCGCAGCCGATCGGGCGGGATGGTAGACAGCCAGCGGCACCTCGCTGAGTTAAGGCTGCTTTATGACGATGACTCGCGCGGGAAAAGTCATAACGCGTGAAGGACTGAATGGCATGCTGGCGATAATTTGTTAAAGGCGATGCCGCGTTGCGACCGGAGGGTCATGTGTGGCTGCCAATCGCGAGGCCGCGTCTCTGCTATGAATATGGGGCCTTATCCGTATATAATAGAGATTAGCACGAGGCAAGACCGGGTTATGCGCTGATATAGCCTGGCATGAAAAGAGATCAATCGATGACCGCTGGCAACCAGAAGAGGCGTATAAAGTTTTATCGTACACCGGTGCCGGCCGCGGATTTGGCACGCCTGAACCAGCGCAGCGACGCCAAAGGAATGGCGCAGACCGTCGCTTTTCTGGCGGTGTTGGTGTGTACAGGCGCCGTCGCCTGGTATGCCGTTGGCAGGGCGCATTGGCTGGCTGTAATCGCGCTGATTTACCTGCACGGCTCTTTGCACAAGTTTATGGTCAATGGCTTCCATGAATTCTGTCACAAGACCGTCTTCAAGACCCAAGCACTTAACGTCTTCTTTCTTCACATCTTCAGCTTTCTAGGCTGGTACAGCCATATCTCATTCTGGGCGAGCCATCAGGCGCATCATCGCTATACCTTGCACCCGCCCGATGATTCCGAAGTAGTGTTGCCGGTCAACTTCACGCTCAAGTCATATCTTGGCCTCGCCTTCATCAATGCGCGCGGCTTCTTGCTGCGGATGCAACATGATCTACTGCTCAGCTTCGGCGTCATCAAAGATGATTGGGAGCAGGTGCTATTCCCGCCAGAAAACGAGAAAGGCCGGCGCGCACTGTTCAATTGGGCGCGCGTTCTCCTTATCGGTCACGGGCTGATCGTACTGATCTCGGCATTGACTGGCTGGTGGATGCTGGCTGTGCTGGTGACCTTCGCGCCATTTTACGCCGGCGGCTTTCAATATCTGCTGAATGTTGCGCAGCATATCGGCTTAACGGATAACACCCTCGACTACCGAATCAATACCCGCACCATCGCTCTCAATCCGGTGCTGGCTTTCCTCTACTGGCAAATGAATTACCACATCGAGCACCACATGTATGCGGCCGTGCCCTTCTACAATCTGCCCGAATTACACCGGATCGTGAAGCACGACATGCCCGTGCCCTGCCAGGGAATCACCGGCACCTGGAAGCAGATCATCCCTATCCTGCGGCGTCAACAGATCGAACCGGAATACCAATTCGCGCCGGAAGTGCCTAATCCCCAAGTATCGTAGTTACCTACTATCACGTCGCCACGGCCTCACGCCGGGTAGATTGCGAATCGACCAACGCCTCTCTGAAACAGTCTACTGACGCTGCATTCTGTTGCGGATACGACGCCCCTTTGTGACGTTGAAGCGGAATATTGTGGTAGAAACGGGAGTGGGAGCGTGAGCTGCTGACTTCTGCAGCGGCGTTGTGCTTATGACACGAATGGATGATCTGGTACCAAGGCGAACGGACCAGCGCCTTCACAGATACTTTTGTCGAGATCGGATGGGTCTTTGTGCGTGGACGATCTGGTCAGTGGAGTATCGTGTCAAAGCTGAGATCGATACTGAGACGCTTTTGGGAATAGTTAGGAGCTCAGGGAACGTGCTTACGCCCTCGGATACCTTCTAAGGCAGATTGCGCCGAGCCGTCTAAACGCGCCATTTTGGCACGGGCGCGCTGGGTCGCTGTTTTCGGCCATTCCGCATATCTATGCTGGCGGTGACCTCATGCAACAATCGCACAAGGAGCAACTGCTTGACAGCCGCATGCGCCGGGTCATTCCACAGATTGCGCATCTCCAGCGGGTCGTTTTCGCGGTCGATGAGTTCGCCCCATTCTTGATTGAGATAATAAGTCAGGCGCCACTGTGGCGTGATTATGCTTCGCATCCGCAGCGCCGTGAAGTCATCATCGTTTTCAACCAGAGCAACCGACGGGCGCGGGGTGTCGGCGCCGCTCAAGAGCGGTTTCAGCGAGCGGCCTTGTACGCCCTCCGGCTCGGCAATGTCGGCCATATCCAGAAGAGTCGGCGCGATATCAAGGGCGGATTCCACACTGTCGATCGTATGACCGGCGGCGATACCCGGTCCGCGCGCTATCAGGGGCGTCCGCAGCGCGCTCTCGTAAGGCAGACCCTTGCCGTACATGCCGTGATCGCCGAGGTAGTCGCCGTGATCCGATAAAAACACGATCATAGTATTGTCACGCAGGCCAAGCCGATCAACCGCCTCGATAATCTTGCCGATGCTGTGGTCAAGGAGGGAAACCATGCCGTAGTAGATGGCTTTGACTTGCTGCCAGTCTTCGGGACCGAGCTCGGCGTAGTTGTGCGGCGGTGTACCGATGACATGATCCCTCGGTATCCTGCCGTCAACCGATTGCGCTTGTGGTCCGCGATAGGCGCGCTCGTGCAGCCCGGGCATGTCGACTGACTCCGTTACAGGTGGAATTGGCGGCGGCATGTCGGCTGGTTGGTAGAGGCTCGCCCATGGCTCGGGCACGGTGAAAGGATAATGGGGATCGGGAAACGAGACGTGGAGAAAGAAGGCTGTTCAGTTGCGAATTCCAGGATTTCGACGGCGCAGTCGGCGATGTAGTGGCTGGAATGCGTCTGCTCAGGCAAGTTCCAGCGCCAGCAATTGACGCCTTTCTCATAAGGCGTGACGTCCGCTAGTCGCGCTTCCAGGTCGGGCACAGCTTGGCGGAGCCAACTGGAATAGCGATTGCCGAAACAACGGCTGCCGTGGCCATTGACCAGGTCCACTTCCTGGAAACCATAATAGGTCGCCTCGTCCGAAGCCAGCCGCTGGGCGACGATATCAGGTTCTGCGGCTTGAGGGACGAGGTGCAGCTTGCCGATCGACGCGGTGCGATAGCCCTTGTCCGACAATACGCGTGGCAGAAAACGCGGATCATCCGGCGTAAAGCAGCCGACCATGCGGGTTCGCAAGGCGGATGGGTAGCAGCCGGTCAAGATCGAGGCGCGGCTTGGTGTGCAGGTGGGCTGTGTGACGAAGCATTGCGAGAAGCGCGCTCCATCCGCGGCCAAGCTATCAATGTTTGGCGTTTGCACGATGGGATTGCCGTATCAGCTTAGCGCGTCGGCGCGCAGCTCGTCGCAGAGTATCATGATGATGTTGGGCTGCTCAGCCATTGCTCGCCGCCATGAGCCAGTCCAGGTCAAAGCGGGCGAGGGTCAAATGATCATCGCTGTCTCCGCTGGCGCGTTCGCCGCGCTCAAACAGGCAAAGGATGGTTTCGTCCGGGCAGACGGCCAGCGCGCTGTAACCGGCGTAACCTGGCTCAATGACCTTGGCGAAAGCCCAAGATTGGCATTCATCCAGGGAGAGCTTGACCGTCAAGTTCTTGCGCATGCGGAAGATGGACGAGCCTTTGGCGTCTTCACCGGCGAGATTGTCCGGGTTGCAGAAGAGAATGCGGCTTGCGCCTTCGTCCGACCAACTGTGGCGGAAGAGTGTGCCTTGGCAGGTGGGCTCAAGCAATTGCGGATCAAGCTGTGGGATGGACCAATCGCCTATGCCATCGCGGCTGCGGCTGATGACACGGCGCGTCACGCCAATGCCGTTGCGCATATTCAGCAAGACCGAGCCGTCCTCCAATTCGACGATGCCGCTTTCATTGAAATTGGGCACGACATCGGGCACCATCTCGCCGCGCTGCCAGGTGGCGCCGGCGTCATCGCTGTAAATCGTGGCGCAGCGGTTGGGGCGGTGCGCATTGGTACGCGATGTTGAGAGCCAGACGGGGGCAATTAGTCGCCCTGAAGCCCGCAGGCGGATGCCGTTGGGCAAGCCGATGGCGAGCACACCCCAATCGTATTCGTCGCGGAAGTCTTCGAAGGTGGCGGTGATTTCCCGCGGCGGGCTGAATGTTGCGCCGTCATCGGCTGACTGCATGTAAAAGGCGCGAGCGTAGCCGAAACAGAAGAGCGTATGCACGATGCCGTTCGCGTGATCAACGATGGTATTGAAATTGTGCAGCGGACCTTCACCAAAGTCCCGATGGTCGAGGACTGGCCGCGGAGCGTCCCAAGTCACGCCGCGGTCAAAGCTGCGGCGCATGACAAGGTCGATCTTGTCCCAGTCACCGCCGCGCCCAAAGCGCGCTTCGGCATGCGCCAGGACCGTGCCAGCGGGCGCAACGCAGATGCCCGGGATACGATATATGGTGTGAGCGCCGGTATCGCGCGAAAAGAGGTCTTGCCGGTCGTGTAACATCGGGCTCAGAACCTGGTGATCTGCTCGCTGCCGGTGTCAACGGCGAAGGCAAGCGCGTCGAAGCTTTGCTGCATCAATCTGAGCTTGACCGGCATCATGGTGGGGTCATGCCAAAGATTGTCGAATTCATAAGGGTCATTGCGCAAGTCGAAGACTTCGCCGATATCATGTCCGTGATAAACGATTAACTTGTAGCGCTCATCCCGAATCATGGTGGCGTAGCTGCCGCTGAATTGCGCGCACGCATTGGGATTGAGAGCGGAATAATACTCGCATCGCACAATTTCTCGATGATAGTCAATCGCATCCGCGTCAGTAAGAAGAGACCTCAACGAACGTCCTTGCATTCGTTCAGGAATCGATACGCCTGCCAGGTCAAGTAGCGTCGGCGCGATATCGATCAGTTCGACCAGCGCTTGCCGCAGTTGGCCTTCGAGGATCTGTCCGGGCCAGGAGATGATAAGTGGCACTCGGACCAAGCCTTCGTAGAAGCGGCAGCCTTTGAGCAGCAGACCGTGGTCGCCGAGCATTTCGCCGTGATCGCTAGTGAAAATGACAAGCGTATTTTGCAGCTGTCCGCTGCCTTCCAGCGCATCGAACATGCGTCCGACATTGTCGTCTATCAGCTCAATCATGGCGTAATAGGCCGCCTGGATGCGCTTGGCGTCAAAGTCTTGCGGACGGCGCGCTTGAGTCTGAAAGTCAACCTGGCTGAGTTTGGCTTGCGCCGCCAGATCGCTCTCGCGGAACTTGGGACCGGACATCGCCTCGATATCAAAGCGATCCAGATAGGGCTGTGGCGGGTCAAAGGGCGCATGGGGATCAAAGATGTTGACGTTCATCAGCCAAGGCTTGCCGGCGTGATCGGCTTCGATGAAGTCGATAACACGGTCGGCGCACCAGCTGGTCTGATGGAGTTCTGGCGGCGTGTCCTGCGGGTGTTCCAGCATTTCGGAGAGAGAGAAGCCTTGTTCGCGCAGCCATTCGGCGTAGTCATGCCCTTCTGGCCAGTGATCATGCGGGCCATGTGACCAATGAAACACGCGATATCCGTCCTGTTGCGGGCGCGGCTCAATGCGGCCGTGGGCGCCCGCCAGATGCAATTTGCCGGCGAGCGCGCAATCATAGCCGGTGTCGGCCAGCAAGGCGGCGACAAGAGGAGCGGCCTCCGCCCAGGAGACGTTGCCATTTCCGCAGCCGTGCACGCTGCTGGGATACATCCCGGTGAGGAAGCTGGCGCGGCTCGGTGTGCAAATCGGGCTTTGACAGTAGGCGCGCTCAAAGCTGACGCCGCTGGAGACGAGTCGATTGATGTTTGGAGTGCGCAACTGCGTATTGTTCAATGCGCCGATGGTGTCGTAGCGCTGCTGATCGGTGCAAATCCAAAGGATGTTTGGCGGCATCAGCCGATATCCTCCAAGTCAATATTGAGTCCCACCAGGTGGGCCGTATCGGCGATATCGCCGGCATTGGTGTAATCCACCAGATAGATGCTGCCGTCCTCGCGTTGAATCCAGGAAGAATAGCCGTGGTCAGGCCAGGGCGCTTGCGCCGGATGATTGCCGTGCAGCTGAATCATACGCTCGCGCTGATACTGATCGGGGTAGGCGCCGGAAGCGGCGTTCCACGTCCATTCGAAATCAGCCAGATTTGGGTTGCCCAGCCTGTAACTGACGCTGCGCCAGTGGCTGCGGCCGCTTTCGCCGTATTGGCCGAATTGTGTGCGCCGCAACGGGCTGCCGCCGTGAAAGTCGCTGGCGGGCCATTCTTCGCGAAAGACACATTTGTGCAGGATCGTCTCGCCATCGAGCTTGACTTGCAGCCAGCCTCGATGATGATGCAAGCCGACCTGATGGAAGCGCGTCATGTCTACCGGATGACGCACCTCATGGCGACCGCGACTGATCGCGATGTGATCCGGCGCGATCGTCAGCAGTTGGCCCAATCGCGATAGCGAAATGAAGGCGACCGCCGCATGCCCGGCTGAGGCTCCGACGCGGACCTCCGCCTCAAAATCGACTGTACTGAAAGCGGATTCGGGAGGCAGCAAGGTGTAGCGACATTCGTGCTCGGGGAGATTCTCGATGAGCAGCGTGTCATCCCGCAGGTTGGCGCTGTACTTTCGCCTGGGACCGCCAACGGCGTAGCTGCCCGCTTCCTCCACCAGGTTGCCTAACCAGGCATACGTGCCCAAGCCGCCGTTGACATGGCGACCGGTCACCATAACGCGACCGTCGCGCAGTTGTTTGGCGTAGGGTCGATGAATTGCAAAGGGCAGCATCTGCGCTTCAGACCAGGAATGCCCGTAGTCGTCCGAGAAGGCTACAAATGAAGGAATCCCGCCGGAATGATTCTCGCGCATAACACAAGCGAGGCGAGCGCCGCCATCGAGGATGACAATTGCGCCTTCGCAGAAGCGATGATAGCCATTGTGCGCGATGGCGCTGCGTTCCATCCAGGTGGCTCCGCCGTCCGCGGATGTCCAGAGCGCTTGCGCGAATTCTTGCGAATTGCCGCGCATCAAGTGGGAGGTTACACCGAGTGTGCCATCGGGCAGGTTGATCACGCGATCGGGCTCAAAGCCGCTTATGCCGCTGTCTGTCTGAGCCGGCGTCCAGGTGTCGCCTTTGTCGTGGCTCCAATATAGCCAGTTGCCGGGCGGCTGATCTTCGTGGAAGTGACCGTCATCGTCGTGATCAATGATCACAACCAAGCGACCATCATTGAGCCGACTCAAGCGGGGTGTAACGAGGCGCTCGTCGCCTCGCGTCAGATCGGCGCGATCAATCTCACGGTGCTTGAACCAGGTCGCGCCTTTGTCGTCGCTGGCCAAGAGTGTCAGTATCTGATCTTTCAGCGACCAATGCGCGTCGACATCGCTGTAGATCAGCAGGTAGCGTCCGCAAGGCAAGACGATGATATCCGGATTTTTTGTGAAGCGTCCGGGGCTGCGCCAAATGTCGAATACTTTGTGGGCCAGCGATCTTGTATGAATCAGCAAGGCAGTCTCCTACTGTGTGAAATGAACGATCCAAAGGGCATCAACCCTTGCTTGCAGGCAGGCAATAGTCTAGGTTCTGTTGACATTCTATCGTAACCATATCAGCGTACCGACAAGGTGCAGAAATCCGAGATAAGATGTATCGAGTTTCTCAAATCGGGAAAAGACGCGGCGGAAATGTTTGATCTTATTGATGAAACATTCCACCAGATGCCGCTCGCGATAGAGCCATCTATCATATTCTCGCTGCTCTTTGGCGCTCGGATGCGGGGGAATTACCGCTTCTATGCCTCTTTCAAGCAAGCTGTCCACAAAATCTTGGGACGCATAGCCTCGATCCGCGATAACCCGCTGAAAGGCAAAGCCTTCCACCAACTCCTCAGCCTGATTGATGTCGTGAGCCTGCCCAGGACTCAAGCGGAAACGCAAGGGATTGCCCAAACCATCAACCGTGATATGAATCTTGCTACTAAAACCCCCGCGACTGCGACCCACGGCTTGCTTTTCACTTTTTTTCGGCGCCAGCGGCACAGGGATGTGCCCGAACAATCGTACTGTCGATTATCCCGTTTTCCATATCCGCGTCATCGGCAAGAGCTTCCATCATCCGTTGCCAAACATCATTTTCGCACCAGCGAGCAAAGCGTTTGTAAACTGAATTCCATTTGCCGTATTCGCTTGGAAGCAAACGCCACTGTGCGCCGCTGCGACTTACCCATATCACTGCTTCAACAAATTGGTGGCATTTCGCCTCATTGCCCAGATAAACCTTTGGCTCTTGCGACAGAAAATCCCGAAGCTTCGCCCACTGTTCGTCAGTTAGTCTTATGGTATCCATAAGACTATTTTACCCATTTATGAAAATGCTAATGTCAAAATATCAACAGAACCTAGTGTCAGTGACCGGCGTCAAGCTCGACAAGAGCCAGGCGCAGGAATTCGTAAGGATGGCTGTCGCCGCCTTCGTAAAGGCAGAGGATAGGTCCGTCCGGCGCCACCGCGAGATCGGAATAAGCGCTTGGTCCGGCATGCAGCGCGATTTGGCTTGGCCAAGTATGGCCGTCGTCCAAGCTGGCGCGCAATGTCATGTTTACGCGTTGGGTCTTGCTGGCCGGGTTGGCGAAGAGAATGAGCTCGCTTTCAGACGGACCTTCATTTGCGTAGCCGATGACGCTCGCTTGGCATCTCGGTTCGATGAGCGCCTGGTCACTGCGCTGGTCGGTCCAGGTGAGGCCGCCGTCTGCGCTGACCGCAATCTGACGGACATTTTCACCTGGCAGGTAGCTGCGCATGTTCAGCAGCAAGCGCCCACCGCTGATTTCGACCACCTCGCATTCGTTGACAGCGGGCAGTGGCGCGCGCCCGCCCAATTGCCAATTCTCGCCCTTATCGTCGCTGAATATTACGTGCGAGTAGTAATCATTTGTGCCGGCTTCAATGTGGTCGCAGGGGATGACGAGGCGGCCGGCGCATTTGCCATGCTGAATTTGAATGCCGTGACCGGGTCCGGTCGCGTACCAGGTCCAGTTGGGTCGTTTTACTTCGGCAGTTATTTCCCTTGGCCTTGCCCAGGTTAGTCCGTCGTCAATAGATGACGTCGCGAAGACGCGCCGCGTATCCTTGCTTGCGCCGTTGACAATGTCGTGCTCGGGGTCGTCTCCCCGGTTCCAGGTCATTAGCAAGTGGATTGTGCCTGTCGCGCGGTCGATGACCGGCGCTGGATTGCCACAAGTATGCTGCGGGTCGTCCCAGATAACTCTCTGCTCCGACCAGGTCTTGCCGCCATCGGTCGAGTGTTTGACAAGCAAGGCGATATCGCCGGTATCGCTGGGCTGATGTTTGCGCCCTTCGCAGAAGGCCAGGATGGTATTGTCATTGGTGACGGCAAGCGCGGGGATTCGATAGGTATGGTAGCCATCGCTGCCGCTGCGCCACAAGTCGAATTGTTCGATTGCGTCTTTGAACATGGGCATTAGCCTTTTACGCCGCCGATCATGATGCCTTTGACGAAGTAGCGTTGAACGAAAGGATAGATGAAGAGAACGGGTACGGTGCTTACTATGATCAGCGCTGATCGCAAAGACGCAGCCGGCGGCGGATCTTCGATAAATGCGAGTTCTTCCAAGCCTTGCATGTTGGTCGTTTCTAGGAGACTTCTGAGGATAATCTGCATTGGCTTGAGGTGAGACTTGTCGATATAGATTGCGGCGTCAAACCAGGAATTCCAATGCCAAACGGCATAGAACAGCCCAATGGTGGCGATGACCGGCATGGAAAGTGGCAGCACAATACGAAGCAAGACGGTTGGCGGAGAGGCGCCATCGACGATGGCGGCGTCAAAAAGCTCGTCGGGCAGGCTCATAAAGAAGTTGCGCATGATGAGCATGTTCCAGGCGCTGATCAAGCCGGGATAGACCATTGACCAGAGAGTATTGCGCAAGCCGAGCGCGTCAACCAGGAGAAATCGCGGTTAGCCCGCCGCTGAAAACCATAGTAATAAAGACAAAAATTGTGATCGGAACACGGCCGGGCAAGTCTTTCTTCGCTAGCGCGTAGGCCATGGAGATCGTGAAGGCCAGGTTGAAGCCGGTCCCTACAACGACGCGGAAGAGCGTCACACCGTAGGCGTTGAGGATGACTTTGCTGCGACCAAAGAGGATATCGTAGGCGCCCATCGAGAAGGCTTCGGGATAAAGCACATAGCCGCCGCGGCGAGCGAATTCGGCATCGCTTATGAAGGACGTGGAGAAAACAATGATGAAAGGAATCAGGAAAGCCAGCGTCAAAAGTATGAGAAAGAAGTAGATAAGGGCGTGAGCGATCTTCTCGTTACGCGACAGTTTTAGCATCGACTTTCTCCTACCAAAGTCCCGGTTGACCGAGGCGATGGGCCAGTCGGTTCGCCATAATCAACAAGAGGAATGCCATCACCCCCTTGAACAGGCCAACGGCTGCCGCAAATGAGTATTTTAGTCCAAGCAGGCCTTCGCGATAGACATAGGTGTCGATGATATCGGAAACACTGTAGACCGATGGCGAGTAGAGCAGGAGAATCTGTTCAAAGCCGGCGTCCAGCAGATTGCCTATTTCGAAGATGAATAGAATGGTGATGACGAAGGCAATGCTCGGAATTGTAATGAAGCGCGCCATCTGGAAACGATTGGCGCCGTCGATAGCAGCAGCTTCGTAAAGCGCAGGATCTATGGCAGCCATGGCGGCCAGATACAAGATGCTGCTCCAGCCGACTGTCTTCCAGACGTGGGTCAACGTGAGGATGCCACGGAATTGATCGGGATTCGTCAAAAACGTCCAGCGCTCGCCGGTCAGATTGTTTAACATCTCCGTGATCAGTCCGCCACTTGTCGCCAGCAGCGCGGTCACCAGCCCCGTGGTCACCACCCAGGAGATGAAATGGGGCAGGTAGGACACCGTCTGCACGAAGCGCTTCAAGCGCAGACGCATAATTTCGTTGAGCATGAGCGCGAAAAGAATCGGCGCGGGAAAACCGAAAACGATCTTCAAACCGCTAATTACGACGGTGTTTTCGATGACATTCCAGAAGAAGATGGAATTGAAAAAGCGGTTGAAGTGCTTCAAGCCGACCCAGGGACCTTCGATGATTCCGGCGACGCCGCCAAAGGGTGAGATGTCCTTGAATGCGATGACGATGCCAAACATCGGAATGTAATGAAATATGATGAAATAGAGGATGCCCGGCAACGCCAAGAGATAATAGAAACGGAAGAACCAGATGCGTTTGAGAAGCCTGCGCCATTTTCCATCGTTCGTGGCGGGTGGCGACTGGCGGCCAATTGATATCGTGTTGGCTTTTGCCTTCATCGCGCTGCACTTAATGTGTCGGCGGTCGTTTGCGAGATTTGCGCTGGCAATGCCGCTTTCCAGCCGGCGCGAAGACGAAGGGATAGTTCAGCGATCGTCTGCGAGTAAGTGGAGTCTTCGGCGACATTTTCGAATTCAGCGCCGCTAAGAGCGTGATCATATAGCTCGCGCCCGAGTACATCGCCACTGCTGAAGTCTTGCCATTCTGTATAACGAAAGCGCTCTATGCGCATGCTGTAGCCCATGACTGCCGGATCACCGTGATACGTCCAGGGGCGGGGAAACTGACTGAACGCGGCAGTCTTCCAGGGCTGCCTTGGCTGGCGCAGCAGCGGCGCCAAACTGATGCCTTCCAGGTCATCGCGTTGCGGCAAGCCGCAGCAATCGAGTAATGTCGGGTAAATGTCGACGAACTCAACCAGCGCGTCGCATTCGCCGGATTCCATGCCCGGCGCGGCGATAATCAGCGGTGCGCGCGTATCCAATTCGTAGTTGGTGGTCTTGCACCAAAGCGCCTTCTCTCCCAGGTGATAGCCGTGATCGCCCCAAAGGACGACTATGGTATTGTCTCGCAGACCGTGTTGGTCGAGCGCGTCCAGCAGTTTGCCCACTTGCGCGTCCATATAGCTAACGCAGGCGTAGTAGCCATGACGAAGTTGTCGGATCAGTTCGTCGGCCAGGGGCCCGTCGTCGGGAATATTGGAGTAACCGCGCAGTTCCTTGCTCTTGTGCCAAGCGAAGTCTGGAATGCTTACTGGTTTCTCGGCGTTTTCCGGCGTCGATATGACATGGGACTCATAGAGATCCCAATAGCGCTTTGGCGCGCTGAAAGGCAGGTGCGGCTTGCGAAATCCGACGGCGAGGAAGAAGGGATTAACGCCGAATTCCCCCAGTAACTTACAGGCGGCGTCAGCGACCTTGCCATCGCCGTAGGCATTGTCCGGCACATCGGCGGCTTCGGTGGCCGCCATCTTGAAACCGGGCCAACGGTCGGCTGTCGGCGCCTGATTCCCTGGCAGCAAGTAATCAGCGCTCTTCCAAACGACATTGAGGAGGGCGTCGTTCGACCAGGATTGTGGATCCTGCGTCTGTGGCGAGCCGTGATAAATCTTTCCGACCGAACGCGCGATATAACCGTGCCGCTTGAAATATTCCGGCAGTGTGACAACTTCGGGTCTCGCATTGCGGAAATGCGTGCCGCCGCTGAATTGTGGCAGATCGGCCATTTGCGTCGGAAGCTCATGACGAAAATGCGATTTGAGGTCCCAGACTTTGATCGTATCCGGGCGCAAGCCGGTCATCAGCGAGGCGCGCGACGGGTTGCAGACGGCTTGCTGGCAATAGGCGCGGTTGAAGACCATGCCGCTAGCAGCGAGGCGATCGATATTCGGCGTGGACACGTTGCTATCGCCATAGCAGCCAAGGCGGTCCGTAAGTCGTCGACAGCGATGAAGAGAACGTTTGGCTTGTCCATATTGGTCTCAAGGGGTCTCGCCCCGAGCAGGGTACGCCTTGCCGTGTCTGATCAAAATGTTGTGGAGACTTGCTGATGTTTGCCGGCGGGAGACGAGTTACTGTCTCCCGCCATCTGCGCAATATGGACTATACGCCGCCGAGTTCGTTGTATTGTGCGGATATGGCCTTGACCCAGTCGTCAATGCCGGCGCGTTGCAGGTCATTCATGAAGTCGTCCCATTGATCGAGCGGACGCTGACCGGTGATGAACAGAATGGTCTGCTCGTCCAGAAGCCGAGTGAGATCGCCCAGTGTGGGTACACCGTCGGCGATCCGACTGAGATTGTACGCGAGCCCGCCGTCAAAGGGCCATTTGGCATCGCCAAGGTCGGTCAACTGGCTACCTAGATACTCGACATGCCAGGCGCGGGACGGGTCGTCCAGGCTGTAGCGGATTTCGATGTTGAGGTTGGGCAGCATGTATTCGCTGACGTAACCTAAGCTCAAGTCAGGACCGACCAATCTGGTTTCCTCATCGATGTAGTCCCACATCTCGCCCTTGATGCCATAGCGCGCCGTCAGTTAATTGTCGGTCGTGTCGGCGCTATAAACCCAGTCCATGAACTGGATGACCGCGGCCGGGTTTTCCGCTTTGCGAGTGACGACATAAGCGCTGGCATTCTGCGGACGGGCGGTGGCAATGTAACCCATGTCAGTGGTGATGCTGGTGCGCGCCCAGGCGATGCCTTCACAGCCGCTTTCAATCTGCGGTGTGATCAGGGTGATGCGCGAATACTAGCCCATCCACGCGCCCAGATTGCAGGTGCGGAATAATTCTGGCGCGTCAAACCTCGTAAAGGTATCGGCGAAGAAATAGCCGGCTTCCCACCAGGAGTTGAGCTCAGTCACCCAATCGAGGACGCCGGGCTGCAAGACCCAAGGCTTAACCATGTCATCGTCCGGGTCGAGCCAGTTGGAATGGCCATTAGGCGTGAAACCGCCGAGAGTCGACCAGCGGATGTCCCCCGGGCGAGTCGCGATGATCGCCTCAGGATTGTATGCTTGGAAGGCTTCGATCGTGGCTTCCAACTCGTCCCAGGTCGTCGGCACATCCAAGCCGAGTTCGTCTAGCCAGTCCTGTCGCACCCAGGTGATGTAGGGGCTAGTGGGGGTTGAGCGCGGGATGCCCATGATTTCGCCATCAGCATTGCGCATGATGTCCCACTGGCGCTCGGGGATAACCTGCAAGATGTTCTGACCATGCTCCGCGAGCAGATCGCCAATGGGAATAAGCGCCATGGCGTAGTCGTGCCAGCCGTTGCCGGGCGCCTGGAACAGGTCAACCGGGTCGCTGGAGCCAAGCAAGTGGTTCAACTGCTCAGTGGCGCTGGAGGCGCCGCCGGGAACAATGGTGACCGGGCGGACACCCGATTGCTCGGCGATATGGTCTTGCACCCGCTGCAATACATCGGGGTCGCTGCCGCCGGCATCGAATTGGAGTGTGCCGGAATTGTTAAAGATGTAGATAACCGGTTCGTCCTGGGCAACTGCCACTGGCAATACCAGGATGAGAACTAATAGAAGTGTCACTAATCGCATGGCGCGCATATTGCTTCTCCTTGTTACTAGTGCAATTCAACAATGGGATAGGGACTCGGTTAGAGTATCTGCTTGATTCACCTCCTTTGGGGGCGCTCCCATAAGAATGAAAGTCGCCATCAACCTGTGGCGTTATTTGACGCGAATAACTAAACTAAGCGTGAGAAGCGTGTCAAAAAGTCGCGTCCGTAGACAGGTTTAGTTCGAGTGGAAATCAGCGCGCGCCTCAACAGCCGAACTCTGTAATCTGTTTATGTTGTATATTTTGTAGCGTCGGCGGACTTTATCGACGGATGTCTATGACCGTTCTTTTGCGAAGTATGTGGATACGATCTTTCTGCCGGGCTTTTTCATATTGTCCGTGCGCTTGCTTGCGGTTTCTCCCGGCGCTGTAACACTTGGTTTCGCCGCTGGCTGGAAGATCACCGTATTGCCTTGGGAGATATCCATCGCCGCATTATAGGGCAGAAAACCGCCGTCCAGCTCTACACCGACGATCTTGGCACCGAGCTCACGCGCCCAATCATTGGCATCGCGCTGAGAATCGGCTTCTTGTCTCTCGGAATGTGGTCGGCGTTGAATACCGGCGCGTTGTAATGTTTGGGCCCACTTGACCTGCGAATCCCGATCAATGGTGAAACCCGGCGCCTGGAGACCGGCTCTGTACAGAGACAAAGCGAAGCGGAATAGCGTCGCATCAATCTGCGTATAGAAGTGGATGAGGAGCCTCAGCCAGGTATCCGTCGCTTTTGCTCACGAGAACGGGCGAGGCAATGACAGCCATGAGCGAAGTCATCGTCACCGGCAAGGACGGGAGCGCGACCAATATCGCCAAGACCAGCGACGAGCAGTTCCGACTGCTGACCGAGATGATCGCCGAGAATCTGGCGCCCTTGTCGCAGCGGGTATACCGGCATACCTACGGGCAGTGGAGCCAATTCGCTGCGCAATACCGACTCGATCCTTTCGATCTCAACTTCGAGCACTTCGCGGCTTTCTTGAACGGGCGCGATTTGGCCGGCGCCACCCGCCGCTCCTGGAAGGCGCATATGCTGCGTATGCTCGATTGGTTGGAGGAATCGCCGACGGGGGGGGGCGAATGGTATGCGGTGCAGCGGAGGCGGCTGCTCAAGTTCCTCAAAGGGGCGCGGATGGAGAGCGCTGGCGGCAATACAGCAAAAGGGCGCTGAGCCGGAGTGAGGTCGCGCGCCTGCTGGCCGTCTGGGAAGAAGATTCCCGACCGATGGGCGTCCGCAACTACGCCCTGCTCCGCTTGATGATCTATACCGGTCTACGGCGGGCCGAGGTGGTGGCGATGCGCTGGGACGATATCGACTTTGAGGAGCAACTCGTGATCGTAAGGCACGGCAAGGGCGACAAGGAGCGGATCGCGGCGATAGCGGATATGACGGATGAGACCATAGGGTCGCTGTATGCCCTGTGGGAGGCGCTGGATGGCGAATACTACCACATCTTACCGACAATGACGGCGGGGTACAATCCGCGCTTCAAGGTCAGTGAGGCGATGAATGCCGAGACTATTGTGCGGGTGGTCAGCGGCAGTGGCGCGCATCGGGATTGAGCGGCGGTTAGCGCATGATCTGCGTAGGACTCATATCACGTTGGCGCTGAATAGCGGCGCCCCCTTGCCGGATATGCAAGCGCAGGCCGGTCATGCCAACGCCGCAACCACGCTGCTTTATGCCCGACCGGCCGATGCCAAGACCAGGCGGGCGCGGATCGCTTTCTGAGCTACAACGACTTCTAAACGGTCCCCGTGCTGCTTTATCAGGCTGAACTTGCCCCGATTTTGTAGACAGCGCTGTTGTCCAATAGAATCAGGTAAGGAAGGCAGGTAGGAGTGTGATGGTGAAGTATCCAGACGAGTTGAAGCGTGAGGCGCTGAATTTAGCGGCGAAGCCCGGTAGGACGGTGGCCCAGGTGGAGCGCGACTTGGGCATTACGCCGGGACTGATCTACAAGTGGCGGCAGCGGTATCGGGTCGATGAGAATAGCGATGAGCTTAAGCCAAGCGCCGAACGAGAATCCGAGACCGAGATTCGACGCTTGCAAGGCGAGTTGGCGATCGCACGGGAGGAGCGCGACATTTTAAAAAAAGCTATCCAAGTGTTCTCGCAGGAAAGCAAATGGTGAAGTACCAATTCATTCTGGAGCATCGGCAGGAGTTCAGCGTGTCGAGGATGTGCCGCGTGTTGGATGTGAGCAAGAGTGGCTTCTTCGCCTGGTTGAAGCGCGGGAAGAGCCGGCGCGAGCGGGAGGATGCGAGGCTGCTAGCGCGCATCCGGGAAATCTTCGTGGGTAGCGCCCGGACTTATGGCAGTCCGCGTGTCTGGGCGGAATTGTTGGCGAGAGGCTGGCGGGTAAGCCGTAAGCGGGTAGCGCATTTGATGCGGCTTGCCGGCATGTACGCGATTCGCAAACAAGGCTATCGAGGCCGGAAGAAATCGGCAGCGTCGACATCGGCGGCGCCCAATATCCTGCAGCAAGATTTCTCGGCCACGGACATCAACCAGAAGTGGCTGGCGGACATCGCCTACATTGCCACCAAAGAAGGCTGGCTCCATCTCGCTGTGGTCATGGACGCCTTCTCGCGCCGGATTGTCGGCTGGTCTATGAACCGGAGAGCCAACAGCCAGCTGGCGCAAAATGCACTGCTCATGGCAGTGCAGCAGCGTGAATTGCGCGGTCTGCTAATCCATCATAGCGACCGTGGCAGTCAGTACACAGACCAGCGTTACCAGCAGTTGCTGACTGACCGTGGCATACAGCCAAGCATGAGCGACACCGGCAGTTGCTACGACAACGCCATGGCGGAAAGTTTCTTCGCTACTCTGAAGACCGAGTGCGCGAATCACGTCTTTGACACCATCAACGACGCACGGCGCACTATCGCATACTACATAGAGGCATGGTACAACCGCCGCAGACTGCATTCATCGCTGGGCTTTGCCAGCCCTATGCAATTCGAAGAGGCAGAGCATTAGACAAATTCAGCGTCCACCAAAACGGGTCAAGACCAGGCACTGCATCTTACAGGGAAGTCCGTTGCGACAAATAGAATGACCTTAGATGGGAACACAGAAAAAGCGAGCATAATCGACAAACGGCGTACAATTTAGGCATCAACAGTCAGAAGAGATTGCACTGAGTGCGATCCGGCGGACGGTGCAGACATAAAGACAGATTTTCCTCCGTAACTGTAAGAAGTGCTTTCGCGAGGGTATCCATAATGATCACGAACTATAACTCAATCGACGACAGTCAAAACGTCTTGTCCCCGATATTGATAATCTTTGCTACTTCGTCCGTCGTCGCCTTGTGGTTTGCGGTGAATCACAGACCGAATTCCCTCCAACTACTCTTCCTGTGGCTGATGGTCATCTTAAGCATATTCACACTCAGATGGCTATCGGAATCTTCATCCGCGCTGGCCAGCAGACTGTTCATTATCATCTTGTATCTAGGTCTGTTTATCGCCTGCTTGACCCTGACAACCCAATGGCTTCCGTTTTTTGCGATCCTGCTCAGCTTTGTTGCGATTCTGATACACGCGCGCCTGGGCACGGCGCTCTTGATAGTAATTCTCGCGGCTAAGGAGATCATGTCCTACACCGGTTTTCGCGACTATCCGATAGAATTCTACATTGCGATGATCCTCGCAATCGTGGTTGCACAGGTAATTGTAGACCGGCTCTATACCGCTTTGCATTGGTACAGTTCAATGAATGAACGCATGGAACAGATGTTGCGCGAGACGCAGCGAAATCGCGCAGAATTGAGGAAGACTCTGGAGTCTCTCAAGGAACGCCTATGATTTACAGCAACGAATCCAGCAGGAACTGATCGAAGCGCGCAAACTAGCTGACGAGGCGCGGCAGCTCAAAGAACGTTTTGCCGTCAATATCAGCCACGAATTGCGCACGCCGCTGAATATCATTATGGGATTCAGCATTGATCTGCTAAACAACCATCCAGCTGAGTTTGAAATGGATTACCCGACGGAATTGCCAGTTGTCTTAATCGATCAGGTACGCATCCGGCAGATGCTAAACCTGTTGAACAACGCAAGGAGATATACGTCGCAAGGCACAATCCACATTTCGGTAGAACACAATGAACAGCAGATAGTGTTTTATGTTGCCGATACCGGGATCGGGATTGCGCAATCAGATCTGGAGCGCATTTTTGACGCCTATTATCAAGTCGATTATAAACTAAGCCGTGGTCTGGGCGGCGCTGGGCTCGGGCTGGCAATTTGCAAAAATTTGTCGAAGCGCACGGCGGTATCATCTGGGCCAACAGTGAACTCGGTCAGGGTTCTACATTTTCATTTGCCTTACCCGTCGCCAATATCGCCACAACCCCCGCCATATCCACTGCCGCGATATCACAAGAGCAGCGTAGTAGACCCCGTGTAGCAATCGTGGAACAGAATCAGCATATCGTGAATGTGTTGCAGAATCACTTAGCCGAATTTGATGTTGTACCCCTTCAGCAGTCGGAGATTTCTGGCTTATCAGGGTACGACGAGCTTGTCATCATGAACCGGCAATTCGCCCACTCAATGGATAACATCCCGTCGCCGATTATCGAGTACGTATTGCCGCAAACCTCTGTCTTGGTTGACAAATTAGTGATGTCAACCCTGATAAAGCCGGTGACATCAGAAAAACTGTTGTACGAACTGAAAAAAATCGAGAACCTGAATCATGTGCTGGTGATCGACGACAATCGCGGCTTCGTCCAGATGATCGAACGAATCTTGCGCGGCACCATACCGGATCTGTCTATTGCGCGGGCCTTTACCAGTGACGAAGGCTTGAGGCGATTAATTCAGAAACGGCCGGATGTGATCTTGTTGGATTTAATTATCGCGCAAGACAATGGATTGCAATTCTTGGGCCGTGTGCGCGAAAACCCTGAATGGCGCGATATCCCGATTATTCTCATTACCGCCCACAGTCTTTTGGCTCAAAATCTGGAAACGATGGAGCAGCCTTGCCAAATCTCAATCGCTTATCCTGGGAAGGTATCTGTCACCGCAATGCTCTCGATGATAAAGCATATCACCACCAATCTCGTAAGGTCGCGCAGAGAACTTATATCACCCCAATTCTCTTGAGGGCATGCGCGATCATCCCCTGGTCAACCGGCTTGTGCAGAAAATAGCTGGCGCCCAGCGCGTATACCTGCTCGGCATTATTGAAGACAGTGCAGACGACCACCGGGATATCTTGCGTGACCGGATTCGAGCGGATCCGCTGCAAGAGATCCCAGCCATCCAATTCCGGCATCATGACATCCATGATGAGCGCATCGGGGATAGTCTCTTGCAGCAGCGACCAGCCTTTTTCGCCATTCGGAACGGTTAAGACCTGACAGCGATAACCGCTTAGATAGCGCTGCAATAGCAGCAGGAGCGCCTGATTGTCGTCAATGACCATGATTGTGCGGGCGCTGGCTTGCGGCAGGATGGAGATAATTTGCCGCGCGCCCTGCGTCGAATGCCGCACCGACCAATCCAACTGTTTTGTCAGCTGAGAGAGTGTTGGAAAGTCGATGTCTTGCGCCGAGGTCAGCGTTGAGGCAAGGGTGATAACGGGCGCATCCTTGGTCTGCTCCAGCGAAACGTCTATGCTTGCTGGAGCGATCTGCACGATGATCTGACTGAGGATACTGACCGGCACCTGCTCAGCGATGGCTTTGTAGGTTGAAATTTGTATGGCGCGGGACGGAACCGAGGATCGGAATAGAATGTTTTTCTGCTGGCAAAGGAGCATGACCGCACTGATGGCGTTTCGCATCAATTGGCACAGATCGACCATGTGGAAATTGTAGTGCAGCCGCGAGAACTCTTGCTCAAGCGAGGTCACATCCGACAGCGACAAGGTGGACTCATCTGTTTTTGCCGGAGCCTCACCTTGCGCATAGAGGAGTTTGGTGATGGTGAGTTGGCCTCTTTTCAAGTCGCGGTAAATCTGGCGACGTGACAGGTTAAGATCATCTGTTAATTCCGCAATGCTGAAGCCCTCGACATAGCAAAAGTGAAGCAGGTTGTACAAGCGCGCCTCCGGTTCGCGAAAGAAGATCACACGATCCGGGTTGAGCGTGTCTATGGCATCGACAAAGCGTCGGCGGAGTTGTTGTCCGGCTTGCTGTGGCGTCAAGCCCGCATCCAAATCGGACGCGCCCACACGTGGGTTTGCAGGTACGGGTAATCATAAAGATGATCCAATATCTCTTTAACCTGTTTGAGGTAACTTTCTGGTACCTCCGGTAGAAGCGCATCGCTCATCGGACCTTATTCCCATGATGCCTGGATGGCTAGACACATTCCGATTGTAGCACGTGCCATTTCGCCAGACGTGTCATGTTTCGGCACAGGCATGGCACAAATCGTGAGACAAGCTGGTGGGACCCGCGGCATCATGAAGCATGCTCGGATTGAGCATAGGCGCCTGCGACGCAATCGCTGCCTACGCACCCAATTAGAGACGACGAGTCTATTGAGGAGTCCAATATGAATTCACGTCAGCTTTTAGTCCTGTTCATGATTGCCATTGTGTCTATCGTCCCAGTCGCCGCTCAAGACGACGCGATGACGATCGATTTTTGGCACGGGTTGACCGGGCCCGATGGCGCCTTTCTTGAAGGCATGGTCAACACTTACAACGAAACGAACTAAGATGGCACCTTTTTCAGTTGAATGTATTTCACTGGGATGTGTTCTATGACCGCTGGGTGGCTTCGGTCGCCGCCGGCGATCCTCCGGATGTAGTCATCTATCACATCAACGAAATGCCGCAGTATGCCGATCGAGGCGTTGCCGCGCCGATTGACATGCTTGTCGAATAATCGGCGTCGATATGAGCGGGTTCTCCGATGTCATTGTGGATATGTCCACGCGCTACGGCAATCTCTATGGCTTCCCAATCGATATCCACCCGATCGGCATTAACTACAATGTCGACGCCGTCGAGGCGGATGGGCTCGATCCGGACAGCCGGCCGACCAATGCCGAAGAATTGCTCTCTTGGGCAGAAGCGCTCACCGTTGACAGCGATGGCGACGGCACGCTCGACCAATATGGCGTATCCGCGCCGGCGACCAACGTCATGACCTTCCGCTTGTGGTGGGGATTGATATTCCAGAACAACGGCAGTTTCATCAGCGATGATCTGAGCACGATCACCATCGCCAATGACGAAGCGGCTGAAGCCCTCGAGTTCCTGCGCGATCTGGTCGCCGTCCATGGAGTCGCGCCCGAGGGCCAGTCCGACCCGGATACAGACTTCCTGACCGGCAGCGTCGCCATAACCTTCCAAGGCCCTTGGTGGATCACGGGCTTCGTCGACGCTGGCTTGAACTTCCGCACGGCGCCAGTGCCGACCCTCTTTGACGAGCCGGGCGTCTGGGCGAGCTCGCATTACTTCGGCTCTCGGTGTAGGACGACAACGACAGCCAGGTCGCTGCGATGAAGTTCGCCAAATGGATGAGCGACAACGGCGCCCTCTGGGGTCTGTCGGGTCAAGTCCCCGCCAGCGCGGCGGCGCGCGCCGATGAAACCTTCACTGGCAGTGATATCTATCAATACCAGAAAGCCTTCGTCGATTCGCTGGCCTTCATCCACTACACGCCGCCGATCACTGTCAGCACCGAAATCTTCGCCGAAAACGTACAGACACCTCTCGTGATCGGCTGGCAATCGGTCATGCTGGGCACCGTTTCCGCTTCTGACGCCCTAGCCGACATGCAGGACGGCATCCAAGCAGTGTTGGATCGCTAGACTTGCCCGTTGACGTGACGGGGCTCGTTTCGGCGGGCTCCGTCACTCGCAATTATTGAAGACGGCATATCATGTTTATTCGTGTTATTGCTCTCAGTTTGTTCATCCTCTTGCTTTCGTCCTGCAGCGCGATGCAGGCGCTGCTCATACGAGACAAGCCGGCAGAGAAGGGCGCCAGGATGGTGCGGATTGCCAGCGATAGCGCCCTGCTTCCCTTGACCGATTTTCATGTCAACGAAGCCCGATTCAATCCTTCTGTCAAAAATCCGGTCGCGCTAACGATTATGTCATCAACCACATTTCTGAACGCGGGTGGCGAGCGGTTGGATGTGCGCATTCCCCGCTTCAAACTGGACATCAATGGTGTCTTCTGGACGGATTTAGCCTCTACCGACTTCCAAATCGGACGCTTGCAGGCAAATGGTTCGCATACGATTGAATTGCAGAGTTTGCTTCTGATGAAAAACATTAGCGAAAAGCAGCAACCTGTCGTTGAAGCCATTCAAGCCGGCGAAGCGCTGTCTATCCACATTAGCGATACAATCTTGATCTTCCCTGACGGCGTTGAGACCGTTGTGAACCTGGACATCGCGCAAGAGAATCTCGTATTGCCAAGCGAGTGACTGCGTCCGGACCCCAGAGGAGTAGCGCGTTGTCAGCCTTCGATAACGCAACTGATCCTCATCCGATGATCCGAGCCACGCGCTGGGATGCCGACATAGACATCTCGCGACCCTTCTTGTTCATGGCGCCATATCTGGTTGTTTTCATCATGTTCTTGCTCCTGCCTGCCCTGTCAGGCGTTTTCATCAGCTTTACCGACTGGGAAATCCTGGGAACACCCAATTGGGTTGGATCGGAAAACTTCGAGTATATCTTCGGCGACCGGATGTTCTGGCGGGCGATGAGCAACACGCTGGCCTTCACTTTGCTGACGGTGATTCCGATGGTGGTCGGCGGTCTACTCTTTGCTGTGCTGTTTAACGAGAAGTTGCGCGGACGCGTGGTGGCGCGGACAGTGATCTTCTTGCCCTATGCGGTGATGGTGACGATTGTCGGCATTCTTTGGCGTTGGATTTACGACAAGAACTTTGGTCTGGCAAACTACTATCTCGGAGAAATCAACCTTGAGCCGGTCTCCTGGTTGACGAGCCCGCCTGTAGCATTGATCGCGGTGGCGATCACTACGGTTTGGTGGCAGATCGGCACGAACACCATCATCTACCTGGCCGGCTTGCAAGAAATCCCGGAGGACTTGTACGAAGCTTCCAAGGTCGATGGGGCGACCGCCCTGCAGCGATTTCTCTTTATTACGGTACCGAGCCTGCGCCTGATTCATATTTTCGTGATTCCGCTGTCCGTGATCTCCTCGATGCGCGTCTTCGACCAGGTACTAGTCATGACACAAGGCGGACCGATCGGCATCACTTATACTTTGGTACAGCATCTCTATTCTGTCGGTTGGATCAACTTCCGTCAGGGAGAAGCCGCCGCCATCGGCGTTATGCTGTTTGTGATTACATTTCTCTTGACCGTGATGCAGCTATACGCTTTTGGCGCATTGGACTTTGCCGTCAAACAAGACAAGGAAAGACAGTCCAAGCCACGTTTAGAACTCAGGCGCCTGTTCAAAGCAAATGGTAAAGCCTATCACCATGTGTCTTCCGCCTTTCTGAATAGCCTGTTTCAAGTCACGAATGCCTTAGGGCGATTCAGGATCATGCCGCAGTCCATCGTTAGAGGCGGCCGGCTCAATCACAAAGCGCTCATTGGCTATCCTCTGCTGATTGTGATTACGCTGCTGTGGCTGGCGCCCTTATTATGGATGTTATCTACATCGGTAAAACCCGAGAGGCAGGTGCGGCAGGTTCCGATTGAGTGGGTTTCGCCGGACACGACCTTTGACAACTACACGCGGGTATGGGAAGCGTACCAACTGTTGGAATGGGGACTGAACAGCTTTAATGTGGCGCTGCTGACGACGATCGTGGCAGTTGCGCTTTATGTCTTGGCTGCCTATCCTTTGGCGTTTTACCGCTTTCGCGGCCGGGGATTTCTCTTTCTAGGTATCTTGGCGACCATGCTTATCCCGGTCGAGGCCACCATGATCCCGCTTTTTATCGCCTTGGCGAAACTGGGTGTGGTTGATACCTACATGAGTTTAATCATGCCGGTGGCGGCCAACGCCTTTGGTCTGTATCTGCTAGTGCAGTTTTTCCAATCCGTACCCTTCGAGATGCTTGATTCAGCGCGAATTGATGGCGCGACGGAGCTGCAGATTCTGCTCCGAATCATTGTGCCGCTGCCGGGCCCAGCTCTGACCACGGTCGCAATTCTGACCTTCATGACGAGCTGGAATAACTTCGTCTGGCCTTTTATCGTCTCCAATAGCGACGCCACTCGAACCTTGTCCGTTGGGCTGGCGACGGCCATGGGAAGCATCACTGGCAGTCCGACATCGGTGCAATACGGCATGGTGATGGCTGGCTTCGTTTTGGCTACCCTGCCACCAATGCTCATATTTATATTCTTGCAGCAATACTTTGCGCGCGGTATTTCGATGAGCGGCTTGAAAGGCTAGTCGCTTGGGTTTTGTTCAGGTAGATGCTGGGACGCCCGCTTGAACGCCTTCATGTTGCGCTACAGTGAGCTTGTAAGTGTTTACTCACGAGGAAGGCTGGTCGAGAGTGCGCCATCAGAGAGCGGAACAAGGCATGACGGCGGAAGAAAAAACGACGCGACTCAAGGCCGCCTTCGGCCAAGCTGTCCGTGAAGGCATATTAGAGAAAGCGATCTCATTGTGAGCGAAATTATCTCCATCAGCGAAAGCGGTCGCGCGACCAGCGTCCGCGAGACCAGCGACGAGCAATTCGGCATCCTGATCGACTTTATCATGGATAACCTGGCACCCTCATCGCAGCGGGTCTATCGGCATACTTACCAGCAGTGGCGTGAGTTCACGCTGCGCAACCAACTCGATGTCTTCGATCTCAGCTTCGAGCATCTTTCGGCGTTCTTGAACCAAGGAGAGATGGCCGGCGCCACCCGCCGCTCCTGGAAAGCGCATATGCTGCGTTTGCTCGATTGGCTGGAGGAATCGCCGACGCGGGGCGAATGGTATGCGGTGCAGCGGCGTCGCCTGCTCAAATTCCTCAAAGGGCGCGGATGGAGAGCGCGGGCGGTAAAAGCCGCAGCAAAAGGGCGATGAACCGGGCTGAAGTGGCCCAACTGCTGGATTTATGGGCGCGCGATCGCCGGCCGCTGGGCGTCCGCAACTACGCCCTGCTGCGCCTGATGATCTATACCGGTCTGCGGCGGGCCGAGATGGTGGCGCTGCGCTGGGATGATATCGACTTTGAGGAGCAACTCGTGACTGTAAGGCATGGCAAGGGCGGCAAGGAACGCATTGCGGCGATAGCGGATTTGTCGGATGACACCAGCAGTCGCTGTATGCCCTGTGGGGGGCAAGAAGGCGATTACGACCATATCTTTCCCACCATGACCACCGGGTACAACCCGCGCTTCTATATCGATGGGGCGATGAATGCCTAAACGATTGTGCGGGTGGTGGGGGCAGTGGCATGCGCATTGGGATTGAGCGCCTGTCAGCCCACGATCTGCGGCGCACACATATTACCCTGACGCTGAATAGCGGCGCCCCCTTGTCGGATATGCAAGCGCAAGCCGGCCACGCCAATGCCGCAACCACGCTGCTCTATGCCCGACCGGCCGATGCCAAGACCAGGTGGGCGCGGATCGCTTTCTGATGGATACCGCCACTTTAAAGCAGATCTTCATAAAGGAACTGGACGGCTATACCGGTGCGAGCTTGAACGACGTTGCCTATCTGACGGCCAACGAGGCTAAGGGGATTTACACCATCGTTGACTTTACGACAGCGCGCGTCAAGCGTCTGTGCAGCACGGTGCTGGTGGCGCGCCTGGCAGGTGATCGCGTTGTCATCGAATTGGACCGGCACGACAAGTTGCTGGCGGATGCGCAGAATATCGCGATTATATCTGCGTGTCATTGTCTGAGAATTGCTCACCTGCGGGTCAATTTTGCAAAAATCGTTCTGTAACGCTGTGTATTTTTTGACCGATGGTTTCACGTTCAGTACGATCAATTGATGCTCGCTGGACCTGGAAAAAAGCTCGGCGAGCCTATTTGGCTTACACAATATAATTCAAGGAGGTGTGTAATGAAGAAGCTGTAAATCTTGCTCGTCATCGTTCTTCTGAGCACGGCGACGACATTTGGACAGGACTGGGTTACCAGTTGTGTAGGTTGCAATCATTAATATTGTGACCTGGTCAAAGCTTTGAATCTTCAGTTTGGCGATGAGTTCTATATCCGGTTGAACGATACCGAGTACACCGTCGCAGAGTATCATGCGTTCACCGTGCCTGACTGCAGCGCCGAGTAGGTGGCGACAGCAGTGACAAGCGAGGAGAGCTCAGTAACAGGTCAGGAAAGTTTCACAATTACGGTAGAGGATGCTGTGAATCTGCGCGAATGCGCCGGAACCAATTGCGTTCGGATCGGCGTGGCGCAACCGGGTGCGGCGTTTGAAGTTATCGGCGAAGACGGTGACTGGTACGAAATCAGCTACGGGGGCGCAAGTGCTTTCATCGCCGGATGGCTGACTACGCGCGTGGTGGATCCGCCTGCAGGACTCCTGGCTGACTTTCAGTTCGCCGCGGTCAGCGCTGCTGGAGACGAGAAGTTCATCCTCTATGCTCCTACACCGCGAACCGGTACCTGGTGGCTGAATCTACAGGAGCCGGATGGCACGAATACAGACGTTGAAATCCAAACGATCCTCTGGTCCGATGACGACTCAACCGGCTACTTCGACCGTCCGACAATCTATGGCTAGGGCGGGAATGACTGGCAGTCTTTACCTGGGTTGCTGCAGAACGCTTCGTTCTATATCTATCTGCCGGACGACGACGAAATCTATGAGCTGCGGTATAGGGAAGTCGGTGGTGACACGATTCAGATAGGCAACGTCAACAGCTGGCAGGCTAACTCTATCAATGGTTTGCGCAATGACAAGACGTATGAGGTTTCGATAGCGGCGATCAATCGTGGCGGTAAGGGACCGTACTCCAACTGGGCTTCAGTGACCATGGCCCTTGCGTCCGGCTAGTTGGGGCCAAGAGTCGATCAGAGGCGCCTGTCTTTGAGGGAGGAGGCGGGCACTTATTTTTGTACACGAGACTTTCTATTGGGAAGGCGTTGATAAACGCGAAACAACGACCAGCAGCAGGATACAAAATTTGGGAGTGGTGAATTTGGAGATATGATAAACTGAATATATGAAAACATGTCCCCACTGTCAAGATACTGAAGAACAAGTAAAGGCAGGCCGCGCTGGTTCAGGAAGCCAAATGTACAAGTGCAAGCCCTGCAATCGCCGTTATGTTCCGCAATCTCGTCGCTATAGCAAGGAAATGCGACAATTAGCCGTTGAATACTATGCGGATGGCTTGAGTTACCGAAAGATCGCTCGTCATTTTAAGGTTCATCATGTGACCATAATGAATTGGGTGAAAGCTTTCGCCGATCAGTTGCCCGCCGCTCCGACCCCGGCAGAAAAGCCCTTGCATATCCTTGAGATGGACGAATTGCATACTTTTGTCGGGCGCAAAAAACAGATGGTACATAATCACGTTGGTGGAGCGAGCGAGCAGCTGCATTGTCGGTTTTCTGGTCAGCCAAAAGCGTGATGAAGCGACTTTGCAAAAGCTGATAGACCAAAGTCCGCGAGCCCACTGATACTACAGCGATTTGATGGCTTCGTACAAGAAATTGATCTATTATCCTGGCAGACATACTCCGATGCCAAACAAAAGTGAGACTTATCGAGTAGAAGGCATGAATGCGGAACTTCGTCATTATTTATCTCGTTTGCAACGGCGTTCACGCTGCTTTTCCGCTGTGCCGATGCGCTTCAGCGGGCAGTGAAACTCTTTACTTACGCTTGGAATCGGCGGCAGTTGTATCGTCAACAGTATCCCAATTACGATGCTCACCTATTTGAATTCGGATATCAATGATTCACCACTCCTCAGAAAACCAATCGATTGCGCGGTGATCGAGATGTGATGCTGATTGAGTTGGGCCCTCAGCCGGGCTGGGTTCGTTACGGTAAAGCGCGCCAGCGACACCTCGCAAACTTGCTCAGGGATATCTGCTTCGATGTAGAATTGAATCCGCTATGGGCTCAGGGCACGTCGCTGTTCAGAAAATCCGCCAGCGCGCCTCCAATGGTCGGCAGCGCGATTTAGATTATCTTCACCGATGTGCGTCCACAGGAAAGAACGCTAAGTTGCTTTCTTCAATTGTAGGAACGAGTACGGCGCGATCGAGGTACTTGTTGCCACGCTCGCAACTCGTTTCTGGCGCGAAGAGGCAATCGTGACAGGCGGCGGCGCGGATCGAACGCTCGTCGTGTTCCGGCTTGTGGTTGGCGCATAGCGGATCGCCAGCACATAATTCAGCTTCGTAATCACGCAGATGCGGCCGCCTGCCCATACATGGTGGCAAATTCTCAAGATTGTCGTTGCCATACGCATCGGCCAGCCGACGACTGCGGTCACATGTTTCACAGCTAACCTGCAAATAGCGCGCTTCGCCGGAAGGCCCGAAGTCCAGCAACTTGATCAATGGCGTACCGTCGCAAGGCTCGCCGGCATGGACGAAGTAGTTCCACTGAAGGGTCATGGCTCGTCGGATCTCTCCAAATCCGCCAGCATTGCCGTCACGACCTCTTTGAGAACCGCCAGATCCTCTCATGTGGCATTCCACACCAAGTCAAGCCGAACGCTGTGGTAGTGGTGAATTAGGACATCGCGGAAGACTGCGAAATCGCTCCAGGTGACCTGATGTTATGTAAAGTTAACGTCGGGTCCAGACACTTGGCGACTTCGTCAATCTCATCAAAGATGCGGATGACACCGCCCTGCAGCAGTCTTCAATTGGCCATCAAGCTATAGGTCGTTTTCCAAGGCCAGCAGGAAAAGCCGCTTCAATCTTTGATCGCGCATGCTTGATCCCTCAAAATGCTGGACCAGGCGCTGCTGCATATTGGCAATGAGTTCTGCATATTGCGGAGCGTTCAACAGATTGTTCATTTCAAAGGGGTCTTCGTGCAAATCGTACAGCTCATTCATATCGTGCAGCGAAAACACATATTTATAGCGGTCGAGCACTATCATGCGTTGCGGGAAATGATGCCCGTGCCCATTGTGCTCACAGATCAATTCATCGGCCCATTCTGCCTCTCCCGCCTCCTGGCAGAGCGGCAATACGCTGCGGCTGTGCATATAATCAGGCGGCGTAATTCCGGCAGCGTCCAGTATCGTGGCGGTTGCATCCATATTCGAAACTAGACGCTCGCTCCGTCGACCTGCCGGTATGGCGGCTGGCCAGCGGATTGCCATCGGCACGCGCGCGACCTCTTCGATAAAGGAAGACGACTTGTCCCATAAGCCGCCATGACTCGCCACCGCATCGCCATGATCCGCGAGCCAAATCACGATGGTATTGTCGGCCAATGACAGTTCGTCCAGCGTATCGAGCACGTCCCCGATGGCGGCATCCGTTTGGTGACCCTGCGCATAGCAGCGAGCGAGGATCTCTTGCCAGGTGGACCACTCGGGCCAGGCGGCGGCGCTGAGGTGTGACATTTCTTTGTGCATCTGGTAACGCAGCGGACGCCCGCTAAGATCGTCGCGGAAGCTGGGATACTCGGGGATTGTGGAAGGGTCAACCATGTCGGCGTATTCGGCCGACGGGTAATAGGGCTGATGCGGTCCCCAGAGACTGACAACCAGACTAAAAGGCTGGTCGTCCGCGGCAAACTCGCGCAGCTTCTCGCAAGCCAGGTGGGCAACGAATTGTTCTTCATGCGCCTCTGGCGGACCTGCAAGCACACCCGAACCGTTCATGAATTTCCAAGGCGACGGGTCGTGCAGGACCACTTCCTGGCCGCGCCACTCGGGATAATTGATGTTGTATTCGATATGGGCGCGGGCATCGCCAAAGCCTCGTTCTTCGGCATAGTTGCGGTAGGCGTCCGACATGTAAATCTTGCCGTAGTCCGGCAGGCTCCAGCCTTCTATGCCGTAATCAATCGGCAGGCGCTGGCTGCCGCAATGCCATTTGCCGACGTAACCGTTGCGATAGCCCGCCTGTGACAGATAGTGGCTGTAGAGCAATTGACCGGAGTCAAGATCGGGTTGATTCCCGAAGTGGAGCGCCTCGGTATTGTGGATGATGCCGTGAGAGCTGGGATAGACGCCGGTCATCATGCTGCTGCGCGCCGGTGAGCAGAGCGGGCAGACCGAATAGGCGCGGTCGAAGCGTAGGCCTTCGGAGGCAAAACGCTCGAAATTTTCCCATTTGTAGTCGTATTCGCTTTCACGATCGTGTCCATAGAAAGCTTGATGGTCGGTGATTATGAAGACGATATTCGGCTGTGAGTTTGCCATACTGGTTATTGTCCCATATCTGTATGCGAGTGCGAAACGTAGTGCCTCACTTTAGTGAGCCAACGGTGATGCCTTCAATCAGGTTGCGTTGAAACATGATATAGACGATGATCACCGGTACCGCCGTGATATTGATGCCGGCGAAGGACAGCGCAAAGTCGGTGAAGTACTCGTCCTGGAAGGCGGTTAAGCCGAGCGGCAGAGTGCGTTTGCTGTCTTCGTTTATCAGCAGCAGCGCTTGAAAGAATTCGTTCCACGTGCCCATGAAGACAAATATGCCCAGCGCCATTAGCGATGGCTTGGAGAGCGGCAGCAGAATACGCCAATAGAATTGGAAGCGGCTGCAGCCGTCCAAGGCGGCGGAGTCTTCCAGCTCCTGCGGGAAACCCTGGAAAAAAGCGCGCAGCATCAGAATGGCAAAGGGCAAGCTGCCGGCCACGTACACAAGGATCAAGCCGAAGCGGCTATTGGCCAGGTTCAGTTTATACATCAGGGAAAGCAGCGGTCCGAGCTTTGCCGACAGCGGGAACGCCATCCCAATGAGAAAGACAAAGAAGATCATCTGGTTGCCGGGAAAGCGCATCTTGGCAAAGGCATAGGCGGCCAGCGAGCTCAGAAACAGCACGATGGCTACGCTCGTCACAGTGATAAAGATGCTGTTAAAGAAGTATTGATCGAAACTGGCGCCGAACCAGGCGTCAACGTAATTCTGAAAGTGCCATTCGCCGGGCAGCGCCAAGGGACTCTCACGGATTTCCTTGTTCGATTTGAGCGCGCTGGCGAAGACCCAGATAATTGGAACCAGCGTGATTACCGTCGCAAAAATGAGCACGAGGTAGAAAGGAGTGTTGCGCAGCCGGCGCTGTGCGCTTCCGCTTAGGAACTCCATGAGCGCCATTCCCGATACTTGATGAATCCGGTCGACAGAAAGACGACAATGACCGCATTAACTGTCGCCGCCGCCGTCGCCCAACCCATCTCGAAGTTACCGATCATGCGGAACACATAGATATCTATAACATCGGAGGCGTAAAAGGGGCCACCGCCGGTGAGAATGTAGATGACGCCAAAGACGCCCATGGCAGTGAATATGCGCAGCGTGATGACAAACGTGAATACGTCATACAGACAGGGAATGGTGATATAGAAGAGCTTCTGCCAGAAGTTGGCGCCATCAACCCGCGCCGCGTCAAAGATATCGGTCGAGATATCTTGCAAACCGGCCAGAAAGATGACCATGGAGTAGCCGAAACTCGCCCAGGTATAGGCGATAAAGGTCGAGTAGAGCGCGAGATTGTGGTCGCCCAGCCATAACTGCGTGAAAGCGCCAAGCCCGATCGCCTCCAGCACGGCGTTGAGTACACCGGCAAAAGAATGATAGATCCACTTCCAGACGTAAGCGATCACCACGCCGGAGAAGATGGCGGGCAAAAAGAGCGCGGCGCGGAAAACGACGCGCCCGCGGCGGATTTCGTAGATGAATACGGCGAGAAACAATCCCATCGAAACCGGAATAACCACCGCCAGCCCCAAAAAGATAAAATTGTGACTGAGCGCGTTCCAGAAGCGGTCATCATTGAGTATGAAGTTGTAATGATCTAAGCCGGCGAATTCCGTGGTCGGCGTGAGCAAGTCCCACTTGAAGAAACTGAAAAAGAAGGACGCCACCACCGGACCTAGATTGAACAGCACATAGATTACGACGGCGGGCAGGATGAAGAGATAAGGCATGAGGTCAAGGCGGAAGCGAGGACCAATTGCTCGTTTTCCCGCAGCGCTGAGGGTTTGCGCCATTAGATGGCATCCTTTCGCGTCACGACTAACGCGCCCGTGTAGGGGCTGAAATCATCTATCTGAAAGGCGCGACGATCGTTAGACGTATCGTCGCGCCTGTTTTCGTCAAGCTAGCGGAGCAGCTTAGTTTTCCGCCAGGTAGTCGCTGTGCGTATCTTGCATTTCGTCCAGGAATTCTTCGGGCGTGAGCATCCCGCCGATCATACCCTGTACGATCTGGTTCATATCACCGAATACCTTAGGCGGCAGATAGGTGACGGGCCAGAAACCGATCTTGTCGACATTGGCGGCTGTTTCCGAAGCGATCTGGTAATAAAGCGGCGAAATATCCTCCGGCACGTCTATCGAGAAGGCCGGCAGCACAGCCATATCGCGGAGCGCTTGCACGGCAATCTCTTCCGACGTTAACCACTCAACGACTTTGAATGCCGCGTCTATCGGCGCGTACTCGGCAATGATTATCGATCCGCCAATGCCGCCCAGCGTCTTGATGTCGGTTGCCGGATTAACCGCTGGCAAGTAGAAAAAACCGATGTCGAAATCGGGATTCGCCAAATTCGCATCGTTAATGAACCAGGGTCCGTTGAGCACCATGATGGACTGGCCCTGATAGAAGAGGTCAAGCGACTGATTGTAGTCAATGCCCAGCGGGTCCGGATTGGCGTAGCCATTGGCGACCATGCCTTGGAAGACGGTCAGCCCGTCCAGGCAGTTCTCACAGTCGGGCCAGGGCTGCGTACCACTGAGTACATCAATATACTCGGAGCCGGCGCTGCTGTACATGAACATGGACGCCATCAGCGCGGAAGGCCAGCCACCGGCCAGACCCATGGTATAGCCATAGTAGCCCGCGTCTTTGACCGCCTCCAATACATCCCCGTATTCCTCGAGTGTGGCAGGCACTTCTAGCTCCAGCTCGGAGAAAGCGTCTTTGTTGTAGAAGATGCCGACGGATTCCAGATTCTGTGGGATAGCATAAATCCGCCCTTCGACGGAGACCTGCGAAAGCAGGTTTTCCGGGATTCGCTCGATCAAGCCGGTCTCACGATAGAATTCCGTCAAGTCTCTGACTTGCCCGGTCGAGACCAGCGCCTGCAAGTTCGCGCCAACATCGACGCCGCCGAGCACATCGGGACCCGCTTCATTCTCCATGGCGACGCGCACTTTTTGATTGTTCTCGGTGAAGTCGCCGGTCAAAACGTCTTCGTAGACGATGTTGACGTCATCGTGTTCTTCGTTGAATCGCTCGACCAGAACATCGTTATAGTCGCTCGCATAGCCCAAGCTCCAGACGAGTATATCGGTGGAGTCCTGGGCGAGAGCCAAGTTCAGACCGACCACAGCCATCAGCAACGCCATAAGGGCGATCAGCGTCAACCTGTGCATTAACGTACAAATGTGTTTACTATTCATCGCTTCAAGTCTCCTCTTATAGCCCATTATTTTTCCGATACTAATTTACCTCATATTTCCACTGCTGCGCAAATTTTGCTTCGCCATACCCATCGCTTCTTAAGCCTGCCAAGTCCGAAGGGGCCCATTCACCACTAGTATCAAGAATTCAAGGTGCTCCATCTACTACCGCCGTGTAGCACTCTGTCATCTAAGCAATTTCCTCTGGTCTCCATATCGACACCCTTCACCAATCAGCGTCCGGTCCGTCGCGGCATAAATGGCTTTCATTCATAAAAGCCGCTTTCTATTGCAGCAAGTCAGTCAGCTATAATGGTATATTCAAGATCGCCGCTGAGTTTGATCGCCAAATGGAAGCCGAGGCAAGAATGTGAATAGAGGGGAGCAGAAGCCTCCGCGTAACTGAGCAGTGATTGACCTTGAGGCGCCTGATCTCCCGTACTAGTCTGGAAGAGTGAGCCAGCCATGATACAAGAATTATTTGATCTAAGTGGTCGAGTGGCATTGGTGACCGGCGCTGCGCAAGGCATGGGCCGCGCTATGTCTCTAGCGCTTGCCGATGCCGGCGCCGACCTGTTAATTGCTGATATCAACACTGACGGGCTGAGTGCCACCGCCGCATCGATATCCAATTTGGGCCGACGGGCGCACGCTGTGACCTGCGATGTGACCAGTATCGAACAGATACGCGCCATGTTCGCTGAGCTAGACCGCGAATTCAGTCAGATTGATATCCTTGGCAATGTCGCAGGACCGGGCCAGTTGGCGAGACCCGAAGACATCGATCTCGAATTCATGGCAAACATCATATTCGGTTTGACGGTCGCTCGTTTCTGTTGCTGCCAGGAGGCGGGTCGGCGGATGCTGGCAAAAGGCAAGGGCAGCATCATCAATATTTGCTCTATCGGCGGCGTGACGGCTTTGGGGCGGGGGAACTTCCCCTACAGCATCGGCATGGGCGGCGTCGCGCAGATGACCCGCGAACTGAGCACAGAATGGAGCGGCCGTGGTGTTCGCGTGAACGCGATTCTGCCGGCGCAAGTGATCAATCCCAGCTTGGCGGAGCGCCTACAAGCTGACGAAGAGCTTGAAGCGCAGTTCTTGTCCGGTATACCGATCGGGCGGCTGGGGCGGCCGCAAGATATTGCCGGTTTGGCAGTCTTCTTGTCATCTGATGCCTCAGAGTGGATTACTGGCGCCTTGATCCCCCTCGATGGCGGAAACCTGTCGCTGAATGCTGGCGGCACACCCGGCCCAAGGTTTTAGCCCTGCCCAGTTGCTAGGTACTACTCGGCAACAACTGGATTGCTTAAGACACCTAATCCTTCGATTTCTATGTGGATCGTTTCGCCCGGCCTGAGCCACCGCGGTGGTGTGCGCGCCGCGCCAACACCCGGGGGTGTGCCGGTCGACACAATGTCACCGGGCTCGAGTGTCATCACCTCACTGATAGCGGTCAAGAGCTGCGGCACATTGAAGATAAGTTGACTGGTGCTGGAATCTTGCAGCACCTCGTCGCCGATCCACAGGCGAATGGCGAGATTATGCGGGTCGGGCATGTTGTCCGCGGTTACCAGTGCTGGTCCCATCGGCGCGAAAGTATCGAAGGATTTGCCCATGGTCCATTGGCTGGTTCTCGTCTGGTAATCACGGGCGCTGACATCATTGACGTTCAGGTAGCCGGCAACATAATCCAAGGCATCCGCTTCTGAAACGTAACGCGCTCGCTTGCCGATGACGAACCCCAGCTCGGCTTCAAAATCGACCTGATCGGTCACTTTTGGCAGCACGACTGCGTCGCCGCTGCCGATCACGGTATTGCTGTACTTGCTGAAGACGATCGGAAAATCCGGTAGCGGCTGTCCCGATTCCGCGGCATGGTCGGCATAGTTCAAGCCGATGCAAAGGATCTTGTCGGGATTCGGGACGGGCGCGGCTAGTTTGACGTCTGCCATATCCAGAACGTCGTCTGCGGTCTCAGCCGCGGCAGCCGCCCTTTGCAGTGCAGCTGGACCCGCTTCCAGGAGTGCGCGAATGCTAGCAGGAAGCGAAGCATTGACTGCCAGCAGGTCTACGATTGCCTCTCGACCGTCTCGCTCCACCATGGCGCCTGGTTGGTAGGCGCCGTCTTTGACGAAGGTAACTAGTTTCATGTATTTGTCCTCGATAATCAGTTCACGAGCCAGAGGTAAGGCGTTTCGACATATTGCTTTACGCGTTGCAAGAAGCGAGCGGCAGGCGCGCCATCAACTACACGATGGTCAAATGTCAAACTGAGAAACATCATGTGACGAATGGCGAGGCGCTCCGCCTCGCCATCTATCACCACCTGGCGCGGCACGATCCGCCCGATACCGAGGACTGCGGCTTGCGGCAAGCTGATAATTGGTGTGAAGGCGTCAATATCGTACATGCCAAGATTGGTTAAGGTGAAGGTTGCGCCGTGGAGTTGCTCCGGCTTGAGCTTGCCTTGCCGAGCTAGCGTCGCTAGCTCGGCGCTCGCGGTCGTCAGCTCCAGCAGTGAGAGCAAGTCCGCATTTTGGATGATGGGCGCAATAAGACCACGTTCGGTATCAACAGCCACAGCGATGTTGATCGCGCCACGCAGTATGACATCATCGCCTTCAATGGAGGCATTGAGCGCCGGGTGCTCGTGCAGCGCCATCGTGACCAGCTTAGCCAGCAGATCAGTATAGGCAGGCACGATGTCGGCGCCGCCCGCTTTGAGCTTACGGCGCAATTGCACGAGCTCAGTCGCATCGACCTCGCTGGTGAGTGTAACAGGCGCGGTAGTACGCGAGCTCTCGACCATGCGGTCACGCGTTACTCGCCGCACACGTGTTATCGCTGAGCGCTTGTCGGCTGGAACAGCTTCACGTTCTGCGGCGAGTTCTTCCACATCGGCGCGGGTTACGCGGGCACCGGAAAATCGCGCGGCCAACTCGTCAAGGTCGAGCCCGGCATCAATAGCGACCCGGCGTGCGACAGGCGTAATGCGAAGGTCCCTTTCGCCGTCGGCCGGCGCCAATTGTGCGGCAGCGCGGACATCGCGCTCGACTATTCGTCCGCTGCTCCCGCTGCCGGTCAAGGTCGTCCAGTTGATGTTTAGTTCGGCGGCGATGCGTTTCGCTCGCGGGCTAGCTGCGGGGCCGCCATTGGGCGAAGGCCGGCGCATATTTGCGGGGGAAGTTTGACTTTCGAATACGGGTGCTTCGGTTGTCTGAGCGGATGCCGGTGTGATTGACGCTTCGTCCCCGGCCTTCTGTTCTAATGGCGGCGCTTCACCAGGCTGTACGAGGTAGGCAAGCAGTTCACCGATCTTCACTGTCGAGCCAAGCGGCGGCGCATCCGGCAAGATACGCAGAATGCCACTGTCAAATGCTTCGATCTCTTGCAGGGCTTTGTCGCTCTCCACAACGAATATTATATCGCCAACATTTACCTCATCACCGTCTTGTTTGACCCACTCGTCAAGGACTCCCTCTTCCATGGTCCAGCCGAGTTTGGGCATAAATATTTCAATTGCCATAAGTTATCCGATTCTTTAAAGATAGTCGCATTTGTTTCCTGGCTATCTGGTCATCGGCTATTCGGCAACCAGATCTCGTATCGCCCGCCTAATGGCCGCTTGGCTGGGAATGATGGCTTTTTCCAGCGTTGGGCTATAGGGGGTTGGCGTATGAACGCCGTTTAATCGGGCTATCGGCGCATCCAAATCATCAAAGCCATTCTCCATCACTTGCGCGCTGATTTCCGCGCCAATCCCGCAGGGCCCGAAGGTTTCATCGACGATAAGCAGGCGCCCCGTCTTGTGAACCGACTCCAGAATGGTGTCCATATCCAGAGGCGCGACAGTGCGCGGATCAATAAGCTCTATATCGAGCCCGTCTTTTGCCAATTCCTCACAAATCTGCAAAACCTTGGGCACCATCACCGCAAAAGCAACCACGGTCGCGTCGCTGCCCGCGCGAGCAATCGCCGCTTGCCCAAAGGGCACTTTGTAGTCTTCTTCTGGAACCGGTCCTCTCTTGTTGAGAAGCAGCTTGTGCTCCAGAAACAAGACGGGATCATCCCCGGTTAGCGCGGTTTTCAGGAGTCCTTTGGCGTCATACGGTGTTGAGGGCAATGCCACCCGGAATCCGGGAATATGTACAAAAAGCGGATAGTAACTGCCGGAATGGTGTGTCGCGGCGGCGCCGCCAATCCCGAAGCAGCCGCGCAACACCAGCGGCATCTTGATCCGCCCGCTGCTCATATACTGAACCTTCGAGATCTGATTAAACAATTCGCCCATTGAATCCAGAATGAAGTCGACGATCATGAAATCGACTACGGGGCGGGTACCTGTCATGGCGGCGCCGGTACACATGCCGACGAATCCGCGCTCCACAATTGGCGTGTCCCGCAGACGCATCGGTCCGTATTTCTCGTACAATCCCAAGGTCGTATTGAAGTTGCCGCCTCGCTCGCCGATGCCTTCACCCACCACAAATATGCTGGGGTCTATTGCCATCTGTTCAGCAAGCGCTTCACGAGCCGCTTCCGTATAGGTAATCTCTCGCATCACGCTATCCTTGAGTGCTAAAGATAAAGTCGGTGGCAGTGGCCGGATCCGGGAAGGGGCTGGACCGGGCAAAGTCGATGGCGTCATAGACAGTGGCTGTGACCTCGCTATCAAGCGCGCCAATTTCATCCTCGCTAGCGCTACCGTTTGCGATCAGCCAGGTCTTGAAGGTCGCGATAGGATCGCGCTTCTTCCACGATTCGACCTCTTCCAAAGTGCGATAGCCGCCATCGCGCATACCTTCGGCATGTGGCCGCATACGATAGGTCTTGCATTCGATCAGCGTTGGACCGTTGCCTGCGCGAGCTCGCGCCACCGCTTCTTCAGTCGCCTGATACACCGCCAGCACATCGTTTCCATCGACAGCAAGGGCCGCCATGCCATAAGAAACGCTGGCGCGCTCGGCGACATTTTGATTGCGCGTCGCTTCGTGAAAGGGCACCTCGGTGGCGTACATATTGTCCTCGCAGACAAATACCACCGGCAGATCCCAGATAGCAGCGAGATTCAAGCCTTCATGAAATGCGCCGTTGCTTACAGCGCCATCACCGAAAAAGGCGACGCTCACGCGGTCCGAACCAAGCAGTTTGAAACTGTAGCCGGCGCCAGCCCCTTGTAGAATGCTGGGCCCGACGATGCCGCTCGTTCCCATTAAACCACTCTCGGGAGCAAAAAGGTGCATACTTCCTCCGCGCCCTTGTGAGCAGCCAGTCGCTTTGCCTAACAATTCGGCGGCGACCGCGCGGGCGCTGACACCTTTGGCCAGGGCGTGCCCGTGGCCACGGTGGGTACTGAATACGACATCGTCCTGGCGCAGATTGGCGCAAACACCGGTCGCAATCGCTTCTTCGCCGACATAGGTGTGGCAGGGACCGGGAATCAATCCCGCTTGATGGGCTCTCGCGAGTTGCTCTTCCGTCCGCCGTATGAGCAGCATCATGCGATACAGTGCCAGCAGTTCTGCGGCGCTCAAAACAGGTTCATCGCTGTCCAATGTATTACTCCTCGCAATAGCTTATTACACGCTGCCTGCAGGCTGGTTAACTGGTGATCGTGGTGTTTGACCAGTCAGGACACGTATCACGTCTTCGGTAGCTTTCTGCCGCACATCAAGCTTGGCTTCTTCGGAATACCAGGCGCCATGTGGTGTAACGATGATGCGCTCTTCATGCAGCAATGGAAAGTCACGCGGCGGCGGCTCTACCGTGAGCACATCGAGTGCAGCGCCGGCAATTACGCCCCCGCGGACGGCGGACAGTAAGGCCGCTTCGTCGATCAACTCGCCGCGCGCGGTATTGATTAGATAGGCGGTCGGTTTCATCTTGTCTAAGGTATCGGCGTTGATGATCTGCCGCGAGGATGCCGTCAGGGGTGTATGCAGCGAGACAAAGTCTGCGCTTGCAAGCAGGGTGTCAAGGTCAACAAGCATCGCCGCCTCATGTGCGTCATCGCCAACTTGAAGATAGGGGTCGTAAGCGATAACTTGCAGACCTAGTCCTCGCGCTTTGACCGCCACTGTTCGGCCGATGCGCCCGTAGCCGACGATGCCCAAGGTTTGCCCCTTAAACCGTGGCGCGGGTTCTATTATTTCGGCATCGTACCAACTGCCGGAGCGCACGGACGCGAGCATTTGCGGCAGCCGCCGGGCATGTTGCAGCAGCAAGGCAATCGCATGTGTCGATACCTCGTCTATGGAGTAGTCGGATACGTTGGTGACCCAGATGCCACAGTCTGTCGCGGCTGGAATATCTATCGCATCCAGCCCGGTGCCGACGCGGGCGATGATTTTGCAATTGTCCAGTGATCGTATGAAGTCGCCATCGACATTCTGAATCGTCACCATCAGCGCGTCGGCATTACGCGCGATTTCCCGGGATTGTTTTGTTTGCAAGTTGCCGGTCGTAACAACCGCCGCGTTTATCGCTTGCAGCGCTTCCTCTTCAAGCTTGGTATCGGGAAAAGACTCATGCGCAATTACTACTGTAGTCATGGCGTCTCAGTCCCAAGGTCAAGCGCTTGCGAGACTCTGCAAGTTGGCTCTACCATAGATGGCTCCCACCGGCATTAAGCGCCAGATTGCCGCCGTCGACCGGAAGCAAGACGCCGGTAATGAATGCGGCCGCGTCCGATGCCAGGAATATGGCCGGACCAACTATGTCATCGCTTTCGCCGATGCGATTCATCGGTATGCCTTTCAGCAAGTGGGCCACCAAGCCGGGGTCCGTATTGGGATCCTCCAGCCAGCGTTTGACGGACGGTGTCCTCATTTGGACCGGAAGCAGCGCGTTGACGCGTATATTGTGCTGCGCCCATTCCACCGCCAGCTCGCGCGTCATCTGGTGCACACCAGCTTTGGCCACGCTGTAAACGAAATTGCCGCGTCCCAAGGCGGTTGCGCCGGCGATTGATCCAATGCTGATGATGCTGCCTCCCCTACCTTGGTCAATCATGCGACGGCCAGCCTGCTGCGCGCATAAGAAGAAGCCGGTCAAGCAGACAGCGATCGCGTTGTTCCAGTTTGCTAACGTCATATCTTCCGGTTTCTGCCGGTTGAAAGCGTAAGGACCATTGACCAGAATGTCTATTCTGCCGAAGGAGCTATCGACCGCGCTGAAGAGTTTCTCAACTTCCGCTGGATTGGCAATATCACAGTTGCACACTGCCACGTCTTGCCCGAAAGCTCGGATCTTGCTGGCGGTCTCGTTCAGCCCATGTACATTGATATCGGCAACGACAAGTCCCGCTCCAGCCTCGGCGAAGCCTAGCGCTATCGCCTGTGACAAGCCCGATGCCGCGCCCGTCACTACCGCTACTTTTCCTTGTAGGCCAAACCGTTCTAACATAACTACTTCACCTCGCGTCAGTATCAAGCGATGTCGTCATTAACTCCGGTCAACGCCAAGGAACTCTTCGTAACTAACTAGAACTCGCGTATAAGCGGCTTCAAGGTGGGTTTCAATGAGCTCAAGCGCTCGCTTTTCCTTACGATCGCGGATCGCATCCAGAATATCCTGGTGCCAGGGCAGCATGTACTCGCGGAAGTCATCGTTCGCCACATTGCGGGACAGAAGGAATATGTAAATCTGCGGACGCAATGTCGACCAAAAGTGATGCAGCCGTTTGTGCCGGGCAGATTTGATAACGACCTCGTGAAAGCTGACATCCAGGTCGGCGGCACGTTGTACAGTCACCGTGTCGTCCAGAACCGTTCGCATATCGTCCAGGATCGCCTGCATCTGTGCCAAATGTGAATCATTGTGGTTTTTTACTGCCAGCTGAACGGCAAGTTTTTCGAGCGCCATCCTCAACGAATACACTTCATCGAGGTCTTCCCGTTCCAGCCGTGCAACCGACGCGCCGCGATTCTGCTCTCGAATGACCAATCCTTCGTATTCCAGTTGAATCAGCGCTTCGCGAACGGGACCGCGGCTGACATTTAGTGCGTCAGCGAGTTCTTCTTCTCGCAAGCGGATGCCCGGCTGCAGTTGTCGATTCCAAATGGCTTGACGCAAAGTCTCAAGAACATCATGAGCCAATGGTCGTCTCTCTTGGATTCCTGTCAAATTGGGCAACGATGCGTTTGTCATTGAACGATTCTCAGTGTTTTGTTTACTGTTTACAATTTCTAGAGAATACCCAGTGTCATGCTGGAAGTCAATCGCGCTTATTTGGCGGGAGTGGTAAATTCCAACTACACGATAAATTCGCCAACCAAACAATATAACTCTGTGCCCTCTGTGTCCTCTGTGGCGAAATAATCTGTGCCGTGTTTGCTAAGTGGACTATATCCGCGATGTTAATCACTCCCTATTTGGCTGCGGATGCGGCCTTTGACTCCCAGATCATCGACGGATAGCTTCTCACTTCTTTGCCGACCTTAGGCTTGCGCCCGGTCCTTGAAATCGAATAGTCACGGCGGCGCATATTTGATTCTACTTAGATCGCTGTACGCCCACCGTCAATCATCAGGGCCTCTCCATTGACGAAACTGGCCGCATCCGATGCCAAAAACAGGACAACTTTCGCCACCTCTGCAGGCAGCCCGTAGCGCCGGGTTGGATTACGAGCGACGAATTGATCGCGCACCGAATCCGGGTCGTCAGGCGCAAACATGCTCGCCAGTGAATCAATCATTCGGGTTTGGATCGCGCTGGGACAAATAGCATTAACCCGTACGCCAAATTGAGCGACTTCCGCGGCTGCTGTGCGTGTCAATCCAATGATGGCGTGCTTGCTGGCGGAGTAGGCGCATAGACCCGGCGCGCCGACGACTCCGGCCACCGAGGCAGCATTAACTATGCTCCCGGAGCCTTTTTCGACCATATGCGGCAGTACGTATTTCAGGCCGAGAAAAGCCCCCTTGAGGTTGATCGCCATCACTCGGTCAAATACATCTTCCGGGTATTCCATGGTTGAGGCGACGACGCCTTCTATGCCCGCATTATTGAAGAAACAATCAATAGGACCGAAGCGACGAATCGCTTCCTGCGTATAGGCTTGGACCTCCGCCGCTTGGCTTACATCAGCGCGATACGCCTCCGCTTCGCCATTAGACGCGCCTATCGCATCTCTGGTGGCAAGCGCAGCAGCGCCATCGATGTCGACAGCGAACACATGCGCGCCAGCCGCGGCAAATGCCAGGCAAGCCGCCTTGCCAATACCGTTGCCAGCGCCAGTCACCAGCGCGACCCTGCCCTCAAGCCCCATCGTCGCTGGCCTCCGTCGCTAAATAGTCGTGCAAGACCTGGCCCCAAGGCAATACGAAGTTAGTACGCCAGTAAAAACCGGCGATCATCTCGCGCACAGGCAGCTTATAGACGGGCGCCTGAGCGTTGGGACGGAGCTCTATCGTCGCCGGCCCGGACCAGCATTCGTGCACACGAACATTTTCGAAACGGCGCGCCGTTAGCTGGCGGATGGCGACATTGCCGTCCACACCGTTGATGATCTTCAGATTGATGTTCGTTCGGAAATCGCCGAATTCGAGCATCTCAGAGAGTTCTGCGCGGCGCACCTTATAGGGCATGGTGACAGTAATGACGTCAATGCCGTTGCGCCTTACTGTGCCAACAAAGAGGTCGCCACGGACTTCCAAGCGCGGTTCTCCCCCTTTCTTCGGCTGCCCATAAATCTCACGTCCGACGGCTACTGCCCCCACGCTGCTCAAGTAAAGGTAGGGCGAATAAGCGCCGCTAACCCCAGTTCCCGGCAAAATGACCGGCAGTTGCACCGCCGACTCATAATAATCGCCGAACATATCCGCGTCGTGCATGTGATAAATGTGGATGATGACGATATCGCTCTTTAGCTCGAGTGGCGCGGGGATCAAGCCTCGTGCGGCTTCGATGTCCGTGCGATAGAAGACCGTCAAGATTTCTACATCCCGCATCTCCATGGGAAAATGCGGATAGAGCGGGCTGTCAAACGGTGTCTCGAAAATCGAGCCGGCATCGTTCTGCTTCACGACGCGATCCTCCCATTAGTGCTATCATCCTTTCTCCTTCAGTAGTCGGACGATGGGCAGCATCGTCTGGTCGAAATCCGTCCTTGTGACGGGCATTGGGATATCCCGAAATAAATACCGGGACTGGTATATCTAAGCTGAAACCGACCTCGGCAAAATCGTTGTCGCCGTTGATGAAACCAACGCGAATGATATGGCGTCCAATATCGACGGTAATGAGCAGTTCAATTTGATCGCTCAAAAAGCGATAGCAATTGCCAGAATGCTTGTAAGTAATGTGCTCAAAACGCAGCATCGCTAACCCGCGAACTTAGGTTCAATCTGCCCCTTGATGCCAGTATGAATGCGGAACAGATCGCCCGCCAAAGGTTGCTGTCGGGCTTCCTCAGTCAAACCGATAGCGGCAGTGGTTACATAGAGCTCGTCAAGATTCTCGCCGCCAAAGGCACAGCTTGTCGGGTTCTTCACCGGCAGACGGATTTCGCGCTCGATGTTTCCGTCAGGGTCGTAGCGTATGATGCGCCAATCTAGAATGCGCGCACTCCATACGAATCCTTCGCTGTCGACGCATAATCCATCCGGCAGCCCTGGCACATCCGGATCATGTACGAAGACTCGACGGTTAGCAATACTGCCGCTTTCCAAGTCGAAGTCGTAGGCATATATCGTGTGGATCATGGTATCGGTGAAATACATGATCCTGTTGTCCGGACTCCAGCCCAGTCCGTTCGCAATTGTGATGCCGCTTTCCATCGTATGCACGGAAGCATCGGCATCAAGTCGATAGAGCGCGCTGGTAGCGCCTTCAACGGTCATTGTGCCGGCCCAAAACCGCCCTCGCCGATCCACCTTGCCGTCGTTGAAGCGTGACTCCGGTTTGTCGGCTTCCGGGTCGGCGATGAATTCCAACTGGCGCTCTTGCATGTCCCAATAGGCATAGCCCTTGGCGGTCGCCAAGATCAGGCCGCCGGTTTCGCGGAAGGCCAGGGCGCCCACTGCGATATCCATTTGCGCCTTTTCATGCTGGCTCTTTCTGGAATCGTAGCGAAAGATTTGGCTGGACTCGATATCCACCCAGTAAAGCGCCTGTTCCGCGGGATGCCACAGTGGACCTTCTCCCAATATATTGCCCAGGAACAGGACATGTTCGACTTCATTCATCGCTCAGGTCTTTCTTCATGCTGTACCAGTTACGTTGGCGCCGCTAATTGTCGTACTTTCGCTCTACGGTCTCCAGGTCGTCGAACCAGAGCGCCATGCGTGCCATAACTCCACCATCGACGGTCAAAGTCGTGCCGGTGATGTACGCCGCTTCCTGCGACGCCATGAATACGACGGCCGCTGCGATATCCTTCCCATAGCCTATGCGCCCCAGCGCGATCTGGTCGTCCATCATGTGCGGATCATAATTCGGAATGACCTCATATGCTTTTTCCACGTGTATCGAGCCCGGGATCACGCAGTTGACGCGGATCCTGTGCGGGGACAAGTCCAGTGCCATCGCGCGCGTCATGGCGTTGAGACCACCTTTGGTACTGGCATAAGCCAGCATACCGGGGAAGGTCGCCATGCTGTGCATTGAGCCTATGATGATGATATTGCCGCCGCTCCCCTGTTCGACCATCAGCTTGGCGGCCGCTTGGGAACACATAAAGGCGCCTTTGAGATTGATATCGATGACCCGATCCCACTGCTCATCGGTCATATCGAGGAAGGGAATGACGGGATCAATCGCCGAGTTGTTGACCAGAATATCGATGCGCCCGAAGTCCTCTCGCAAGGATTCGTACATGGCATCGACCTCGTCGCGCTGCGCGATATTCGCCCTCACCGAGCGCGCTCGCCGCCCCTTCTTGCGTATCTGCGTGGCGATGTCTTCGGCGCCGGCCTCGCTGCTGGCATAGTTGACCAGCACATCCGCGCCCTCATCCGCTAGTCGCAGGGCGATGTGCCGTCCGATGCCGCGTCCGCCGCCGGTGACCAGCGCCACTTTGTCTTTCAATCTCATCGGCGATTTGTCCTCATTATCTCCGCGACCCAGTCTACAGAAAATGGCGTCACATGAGTCAGTTTTTTTGGATGCCATAACTGCCGCGAAAATGTCGACTGGCGAATTCGCCCTTGGCCCCCTCTCCAAAGGATTGGGGAGGGGGTTGTGGGGAGGGATTGACGTCCTCTATCAGCCTTCCAGGAAGAAATCGACGCTATCAGCGGTGATGGTGAAGGAATTCGTGATCACCGTGTTGGGCAGGGAGATCCGCCCACCTTCGCGCGCGACTATACCTTCGGCTGCGACATACATGAAGGCCACGCTGAAGAAGCCCTCGGCGAAGGTGTCTTGAGCGATCGTGCCCATGACATTGCCGTCTTTGATGGCTTGCAGCAGCGAATCGGCGCGGTCGCCGCCAACCACATCAATGCTGTCGACCAGCCCCATGTCGTTCACTGCGTTGGCGACACCCTCGGCGAACGCGTCACCCGAATAGATGATGTCCATATCGGGGTTTGCTTCGATCAGGTTCAACGCGCCATTGTATGCGCCGTCCATCGAAGCGCGGTCATCGACCGGCTCAAGGAACTGGTAATCGCGCCCAGAAGCTTCCAGCGTTGTGCGGAAGCCGTTCAGGCGATCACGGTGCTGCTGCGCGCTGATGAAGGCGACCACGCCGATCTTGGCGCCGTCGGGATAGCGATCCAGCACCAACTGCGCCGCCGACTCACCAAAGGCGAAATCGCCGGTGCCGACGAAGGCGTGACGCGCGCTCTTGTCGAGCAGATCGCCATTGAACTGAACGAAGGGGATGCCGGCTGCCATCGCTTGTTTCGATACCTCGGGGATCAACGTGACGTCGAAGCCGATCATCATGATGCCGGCGGTATCTTCCTTAGCGGCTATTTCCTCAAACAGTTTGATCTGCTCAAGGGCGATGCCATCGGTCGGTGGGGGACCCACAATCTCGACATTGATACCCAGCCAGTCGGCTGCCGCTTCAATGCCGTCAAAGTGCTGTTTCCACCAGGGATGGCCGAGGTTTCCACCGATCATGTAGTAGGTTCCGTCAGTGCCGGCCGGCAATGTCGGCTTGTCAGGTTCGACCCCGAGGAAGAAGTCGACCGTTTCGGCGGTGATGGTGAAAGACTGTGTGATCGATGTGTCGGGAAGGGCGAGGCGACCGCCTTCTTGTGAGACGAGACCTTGACGCGCCACATACATGTAGAGCACACCGAAGAAGCCTTCAGCGAAGGTGTCTTGAGCGATGGTGCCCATGACATTACCGTCTTTGATGGCTTGCAGCAGCGAATCGGCGCGGTCGCCGCCGACCACATCAATGCTGTCGACCAGCCCCATGTCGTTCACGGCGTTGGCGACGCCCTCGGCGAACGCGTCACCCGAATAGATGATGTCCATATCGGGATTGGCTTCAATCAGGTTCAGCGCGCCGTTGTATGCGCCGTCCATCGACGCGCGGTCATCGACCGGCTCAAGGAACTGGTAATCGCGCCCAGAAGCTTCCAGCGTTGTGCGGAAGCCGTTCAGGCGATCACGGTGCTGCTGCGCGCTGATGAAGGCGACCACGCCGATCTTGGCGCCGTCGGGATAGCGATCCAGCACCAACTGCGCCGCCGACTCACCAAAGGCGAAATCGCCGGTGCCGACGAAGGCGTGACGCGCGCTCTTGTCGAGCAGATCGCCATTGAACTGAACGAAGGGGATGCCGGCTGCCATCGCTTGTTTCGATACCTCAGGGATCAACGTGACGTCGAAGCCGATCATCATGATGCCGGCGGTATTGGGCTTGGCTACAATTTCCTCGAACAGTTTGATCTGTTCCAGGGCGATGCCATCGGTGGGCGGCGGACCGACGATTTCGACATTGATGCCGAGCCACTCGGCAGCTACTTCAATGCCTTCGAAGTGTTGTTTCCACCAGGGATGGCCGAGGTTGCCGCCGATCATGTAGTAGACATCCTCGTCGCTACCTTGCGCGCCGACAGATGCGACCGCGCCAATTAGAAGCGAGAGTACCAGCAAAAGAACCATGAACTTTTTCATTATGCTCTCCAAGAGTTGCTATAGTTGAATTTAATCTAGTCGTGGCGCTTGGGATCTATTCTCGCGCGTTTGGAAACGCGAACTGCTTCAATATTCGCCGCGTTGGCGATACAGATGCAAGTCCGTCGCGCATCTGCCCTCGTCAAAGGCACTCCCCGCTGATGACGGGGTAATGCCGGCTTCCCCTGGCATAACCAAGGCTAACCAGATGACCGCAGTTTGACGGCCATCATCATTGAGTGCCGGCTCGTCGTTTGGTCCAGGCGTCAAAGGCAACGGCAGTGAATAGCACCGCGCCCAATACGAAGAACTCCCAATAGACGGGCAAACCCAATTGAATGGTCGCACTCCTGATCATGTGCATAAAGAACAGGCCCATGACCGCGCCAAGAACACTGCCCTCACCACCGGTGAGAGCGGCGCCTCCAATAACCGCGGCGGCGATCACCCGCAGCTCCAGACCACCAAGCGTATTGGGCGGCGCTGATGTGAGCCGGCTAGCCCAGACTATGCCGCACATGGCGGCCGCCATTGAGGTGGCGATGAAGCCGATTGAGGTGACGCGATTGACGTTGACGCCATTAAGCGCCGCGCCGCGCCGGTCACTGCCGGTGGCATAGATATGCCAGCCAAAACGCGTGCGATTCAATATCAGCCAGCCGAGGAAAATGACGATCAAGGCGTAAAAGACCGGCAGGGGCAATGTGCTGATGCGCATGTCTTGCAGGAAGGGGAAGGGCTCGCCCAAGCCTTGCAGCGGTTGGAAGCGTGCGATATCGCGAAAAGAGCCGACGAAGTTATGGCGTGATTCGCCGCCTGCCACACCGGTGGCTGCGCCCTGCGCCATCCACCAGGTCGCCAGAGTGGTCATCAGCGGATTCATGCGCAGGCGCGTGACCGCGAAACCGTTGATTGCGCCGACTACGATTCCCGCCGTCAAGCCGATCGCAACTACCAATAGGATCAGTAGGGTATCGTCCATCGTGCCCAGCAAACGCGAGAAGGTCCAGCCGACCAAGACCACGCTAAGGTTGGCAACACCGGTCACCGAGAGATCGAACATTCCACCGATCAATAGCATAGCCATTGGTATCACGACGAGCATGTCCGGCGCGACTTGCGAAAGGAAAATCGGAAAATGCGTTGAGCCAAGGAATCCCGGCGCGCCGCCCAACCGTACCAAAATCGTGAACACGAACAGCACGAAGAGAAGCTGCATTTCGCGCTGGCCAAGCAACTGCCTCACGCGGGATTCTTCCGGCAGCGCTTCGGCCAACGGCTTGATTGATTTAAGATCTAATGCCATAAGCAATCTCCATCACGGAATGATGCGCAGCATGACGCCAATTTCGTCACAAAAGATCAGCGCCGGTGATCATGCGCACGACCTCGGTCGAATTCGTCTCTGTTTTGACAAGTGTGCCCACCGTCTGGCCGTGTCGCAGCACGGTAATACGGTCGCAGATGCGGAAGACATGCGCCAGATTATGACTAACGACAATGATACCTTTGTCCTGTTCTTTCAAGTGTTCGATCAAGGTCAGCATCTCGTGCGCTTCCTTGACTCCCAATGCAGCTGTCGGTTCATCCAGCAGAAGAATTTCCGCGCCAAAATGCACCACCCGCGCGATGGCGACCGCTTGACGCTGTCCGCCGGAAAGAAGGCGCACTCGCGTGTGAACAGAAGGCAAATTGGTCTTCAATTGTCGAACGACGCGGTTAGCCTCCTCGATCATAGTTCGCCGGTCGAGTATACCGTTATTTGTGAGTTCGCGGCCAATGAACAGGTTCGCGACCACATCACGTGACGGCAGTAGCGCAAGATCCTGATAAACGGTTGCAATCCCCAAATCGAAGGCATCGTTCGGGTTATCGATTGTCACGGATTGACCGCGGACGATAATTTCCCCCGCGTCCGGTTTGTGCGCTCCGGACAGCACCTTGATCAAAGTCGACTTGCCGGCGCCGTTGTCGCCGACCAACGCAACTATTTCACCAGCTTTAACGTCGATTTGCGCGCTGCTCAGCGCCCGTACCGTGCCATACGCTTTTTCGATGTTGCGCGCAACCAAGAGGGGCTGTTCTCCCCCTGACTCGGCGGACGCCTTTCTTGCTTCTGCTTGCGGCGCCTCCATATTCACCTCGATCAAATCTAAACTAGCGGAATCGCCACACAATCACTCGATCAATGATGCACGTGGACAGCCTGCGCCAAATGGGCCAAGCATGACCTGATTGTTGACATCAAAATTCGCAATTGACGTGGCGCAGATAAAGAATTTGGAAGAAGCTGTTCCGAGACTGTAAAGAATAAAGTATTCTTTCAATTCGCACCCATTAATTGTATGCAAGTTAACAATTTGCAGTTTACAAAGCGGACTTTAGCGTTTCTCTTGTCGCTTGTCAAATTTTCCATTCCGCCAGACGGAACAGTGCTCGCAAGCGCAACGGTGCTTTCATCCTTCGTACAGCCAACTGCCCGGCAAGTAAAGACTGCGTGACAATTTGTAGTATGTAACGTCAGGCTCACGCGGAGCCCGGCTCTGACAAATAAGACTGCTTGATTACTGCACTAAGGTTAAACGCTTTGATTGTAGTGGTCCTAGATTTCTGGACACATAATCACAGGACATTTGAGAGAGTTGCGTTGAGTCCATTGCGTCTCAAATTCTGCTGGCGTCATGTAGTCTAATGCGCTGTGTATCCGCTTTTGCGAATAGACCACCTCGATGAAGTGTCCGATTTGTCGTTTCGCGTCTGCCATGTTGCGATAATCGCTCAAGAACACTTCCTCTTCTTTGATGGTGCGAATCACCCGTTCTGCGTATCCATTTTCGCTGGGCTTGCCGACGGCTGCTATGCTGAGTTGAGTGCCGGCCCTTTGCAGCAGTTGCACATAAGCCTTAGCGGCGTACTGCGCGCCTTGATCGGAATGGTGAATGTCGGGCGCAGGTTGCGCTGCAACGCTTGATGCAGTGGCAGTAATGTTAGCTCCTGCCCCAAGGACCAACTCAGGTTCCATCCGCGAATCGTCCAGCTGAACTGGTCCATGACGGTGGCCAGATAGACATGGTCGGAAGCCAAGCGCACATAGGTGATGTTGGCGACCCAGACCTGATCCGGTCGGCTCGCCTTGACGCCGTTTACCAGATTAGGGAGTCGGCGAAGACCGTGCTGGCTATCCGTGGTTGAGACCTGGCGATGCTTGCGCTTAACCAGCAGATTCATCTCTCGCATCAACTGACGGACTTGATGACGTCCCACTACCATTCGATAGGGCGCGCGTTCCAATTGCGCCTTGATCCGCCGACTGCCATATGTCGGATACCGCGCAGCTATCTCCTCAATCGCCCGCCGCAACTGACGCTCATCCCGCGCCTTGGCTTTGTTATAGTAGCTACTGCGCGACAGTCCGAGGACAGCGCAGCTCGTCGATACCGGATACGCTTGGCCGAGCATCTGCGCTAACTCTCGCTTTCGGGCGGTAGAGAGTTCACATAATGAGAGGCTTTTTTGCAATTTCCAGTTGCAACGCCAGCTTCCCCACCAAACGCTCCAACTCAGCCACCTTATCCGCCCGGCGCTTCTGCTCCGCTGCCTGACCATAAGCGAATGACTGCTTCGCGCCTTCCAGAAACTGGTCTTTCCAGCGGTACAGCAGGCCGCTCTTTATCCAGTAGTCGCGACTGGCTTGCGCCAACGACTTTTCGCCACGAAGAATCTCGAGCACTATCCTAACTTTCGTCTCCGGTGTGTACTTGCGATATTTGCCCACGAGCGCGTCTCCGTCACTGGTACCGTAGTATACTCTCTTGACAAGGTGTCCAGTTTTTAGGGACCACTACAGGGTGCCCTAACCCTGCTGGTCGCCGACGAAAGCGGCTGGGAGAACCTCTGCTGGCTGATCACGCAGGTGCAGCATCAAGGGCCGAAGGGTGAGGGTTTGCTGCGATTCGAGCAGTTGGAGGGGCGGACGGCCGGGTTGATCGCCCTGTCCGGCGGACGCGAGGTGGAAGTGGCGCGCGCTTTGGAAAGTGGGGGCGCTGAGGCGGCGCGGCAGGTCGCGGAACGTTATGCGGCGCTCTTTGATGAAGGCAGCTTCTTCATTGAATTGCATCATCGCCGCCGGCTTTATGACGAGCAGCGGATTGCCTGTCTGGCGGAAGTGGCGGAGTCGCTGAAGCTGGATTATGTGGCGACGAACCACGTGCACTATCCCACACCGGCGGAGAAAGCGCTGGGCGATGTGGTGACCGCAATCCGACACAATTGCTCGCTGAACGCGTCGCGAGCGCATCTCTTCCCCAACGGGCAGCATCACTTGAAATCGGCTGAGGCGATGGCGGCGCTCTTTCGATCTTATCCGCGCGCCTTGAGCAACACCCTGCGCATCGCGGCGCTATGCCGTTATCAGCTGCCCTCCGAATTGCAGGCGCTGCCGCAATATCCCGTGCCGGCGGGCATGAGCGCGCAAGGCTATCTGGCCGGGCTTTGCCGTGGCTCGCCGCGTTATCGTCCGCACATGGAATGCCGCTTGCAGCATGAGTTGGACATCATCGATGTGATCGGATTGGCGAATTATTTCCTGGTCGTCTGGGATATTGTGCGCTTCGCCTGGGAGAAGGGCATCCGCTGTCAGGGGCGGGACTCGGCGGCCAATTCGGCGGTGGCTTACCTGCTCAAGATCGCGCCGATCGACCCGATCGAGCATCGGCTGGTTTTCGAGCGTTTCCTCTCCGAAGAGCGGCAGATGACACCCGATATCGACATGGATTTTGATGCCGAAACGCGCGAGGAAGTCATTCAGTATCTCTACGAAAAGTACGGGCGGACGCATGCGGCGATGGCTTGCACCTTCGTCACCTACCGCCACCGCAGCGTCCTGTGCGATGTGGCGAAAGCCTGGGGCTTTACCCCGGCGATGCAGCCCATTCTGCGCGATCATTGGGAGGAGCGGGATGCGCATACGCCGGCGCATCTTGGCGCTTTCTTTGAGATTTGCGAACAGCTGCTGGGCAATGTGCGGCATATCGGCATTCATAACGGCGGCGAGATCATTTCCGATGTGCCGCTGTCACGCCGCTTGCCCGCCGAGCCGGCCACCATGCCCGACCGCACGGTGGTGCAATGGGACAAGGAAGCGCTGGAAGACGCCGGCATCATCAAGATTGATGTGCTCGGCTTGCGCATGCCTCAACCGGCGAATAACGGCGTCGGCGTTCCCTTCACCGCCGGCTTGTAGCTGACGATACTGCCCGCAAGCCAACACAAGCGTGAACCGTTTAGCCTATCCATGATAAAATCCCACAATACACGACAGTACGTGAGGTGGAGGTTCAACTTGCGCAACGCGCTTCCCGCGCTAATTCTGCTCGGCTTAGTCCTGCGCATCGGCTACGCAGTGGTGATCTACGAGCCATCCTTGCTTTCGTATTTTCGCGACGATTACGAGCTATATCGATATGGCGCCGAAGATATTTTGCGCGGTGACCTGGCCTTCACAAACAGCCTGTATCTTTTGCGTCCGCCACTCTATCCGCTGTTTCTCGCGGCTATTGGCCTGCAACCCTTTCTGGTGATCGCAGCCAATATCCTGCTTGGTACCGCAATCATCCCCTTGACGTATCTGTTGGCCCGTCACTTGAATCAATCCGACAAGTTTGCACTGCTTGCGGCTGCTATTGTTGCTGTTGACCTTACCAGCATAAAGTACGCCAGCGCGATGATAGCGGAACCCTTGGCAAATCTGTTCCTCGCGCTCGCCTTCATCTATACGCTGAAACTGCGCGCAACCAATTCGTATCCGGCAACCGTCACCCGGGGATTACTTTCCGGCGCGTTCATCGCGCTGTCCGCATTAACCCGTCCCGCCTCGTATTTGCTTTGGATTCCCATGGCGATATGGATAGCGTTCGCAAAACAAAAGTGGCGTATCCCGGCCGCATGCTCATTGGCAGCGGCTGGCTTGCTGGGCGTGGGGGCATGGACCTACCACAATTCAGTGACCTACCAGAACAGCGCCTTTTCCACCATCGGCAGCTAAAATATGCTCTACTATCGTGCCGCATCGGTGCTACATCAGGCGACGGGGGAGCCGATTGACGGTGTTTACGCTGAACTAGCGAGACGGACCGAAGCCGGATTGGGGAATGACACGGAAGACGTCACGGCGCAGTATCGTCATTTTCATTATGTTGGAAGCCCACAATTGCAGCGCGTGATGACATCAGTCGCCGTCGACGTATACCTTGAACATCCTCTCCACTATATTCTCACGATTCCTGTGGGGCTTTACCGAACGCTGTTTCAGGTGACAGGGATTCTGCTTTGGCCGGGCATCGTTTGGAACGCCGCATTGCTGCTCGCGGCGAGCCTCGGCGCATGGCAAATGCTCATGCAGCGCCGCTGGATCGACACCATATTTCTTTTACTTCCTAGTGTTTACTTTGTCGCAGGGACGCTTGTCGTACAGACCTCAGGCATAGACACACGCGCCCGCGTCATGATCACCCCGCTGCTCGCCATCATGGCAGCTTACGGCATCATGTACTTCTTCAACCGGCGAATAAGGGCGTCGGCGCCCCTTTCACCGCCGGCTCGTAGCTGAAGAAGCTGCCCGCTAACGGATACTTGTCGGCGTCTTCCTCTGCGATGCCGGTGCTGGCCGTCGTGATATAGAGCGTGTCGAGTTCAGCGCCGGCGAAGGTACAGCTGGTGATATTGGGCACGGGCAGCGGCACGACTTGCAGAATCTCGCCGGCCGGCGAATACCGCGTGATGCGCGCGCCACCAAAATGCGCCACCCAGATGCAATCTTCGCTGTCGACCGTCATGCCATCGGGTACGCCTTCATCGTCTCGCGTGAACTCGGCGAAGACCCGCTTGTTGCTGAGGTCGCCGTTTGGCGCCATATCGAGGGCGTAGATCGTTCGCTTGATGCTGTCGGTGTGGTAGATGATGCTGTTAGCCAGGTTGAAGGTCGGTCCGTTGCAGATGATGTAGTCCGAATCGCATTGCTGCACGGTCAAGTCGGGATCGAGACGATAGAGCGAGCCGCTCGCCTCGGCTTGGCCGATGTCCATGGTGCCGGCCCAATAGCGCCCGCTGTTATCGACCTTGCCATCGTTGAAGCGGTTGCCGGGCAAGTCGGCTTCCGGCAGGACGATCGGTGTAGCGGAGAGCACATCGAAGTTGATCCAGGCGTAACCGTCATTGATGGTGCCGATGAAGCCGCCGTCACCCCGCGGCGACAAGCTGGTCACCGCGAAGTCGAAGGTCCAGGTCGTCTTGGCGCCATCAGCCAGGGCATAACGATGGACCTTGTTGCTGAAGATATCCACCCAATAAACCGCGTTCTCCGCCTCAACCCAGAGCGGTCCTTCGCCAAGAATCGCCGGGATTTCCCATACCAATTGTACTTCGCTCATTTTCGCCTTCCTTTGATTTCACCACAGAGACACAGAGAGCACAGAGAAATCAGCCAGGCTAATGCTCGAAAGACCAGAAGTGTGAAGACAAAACTCGGTGGTCTCGGTGCACTCGATGGTAGAAAACTTGAACCTTACCTGTCTTTCCTGCCCATTCTACCAATTCGTGACCGAGCCGTCAGCCCGGCGCAGGTGCTTGAGTTCGCCCATGCTGAAGGGATACTTGCTCAGCGCCTCCGGATTTAGTTCGATGCCCAAGCCGGGCGCGGTCGGCGGCAGCAGGTAGCCGTCTTCCCATTGCGGCTGGTTGAGCACGAGATCGGGCATGCTTTCGCCGGGGCGGCGCGGCAGTTCTTGCACGGCGCAATTGGGCACGGACAGGCAGAGATGCAGGAAGGCGGAAGTGGCGACCGGACCGATTGGGTTGTGCACAGCCAGCTCGATATAGTGTGTCTCGCAGGCGGCGGCGATCTTCTTGGCTTCGGTCAGTCCGCCGCAAATGCAGAGGTCGACGCGGGCGTAATCGATCAGTTCTTCTTCGATGACCTGGCGGAATTCCCATTTTGAGTTGTATTGTTCGCCGGCGGCCAGGGGTGCGGTAGTTCGGCTGCGCAGGTGCCGATACGACTGCGAATTCTCGACGCGCAGCGGGTCTTCGATGAAATAGGGGCGGTATTGCTCGGCTTCCTGGCAGAGCCAAAGCGAATCCGCCATGTTGAGGCGCGTATGCACATCAATGGCGAGCTTGATTTCATCGCCGAGGGTTAGGCGCAGGGCTTCGAATTCTTTGATGGCGCGACGCACTTCGACGTCCGGCTCGAGCAGTCCGTCGGGTTCATGTCCCAAACCCCAGCGCAGCACCTTCCAGCCCTCTTCCATCGAACGCTGGCAGCATTCAACCAGCTCCTCGACCGTGTCGCCACCGTTGTGATTGTAAGTCAGGACGCGGTCACGGACGCGCCCGCCGAGCAAGTCATAGACGGGAACGCCAAGCGCCTTGCCTTTGATATCCCAGAGGGCGATGTCGATAGCGGCGATGGCGGCGGTCAAGATGCGCTGTGCCGGGAAGAATCCGCCGCGGAAGAGCAGTTGCCAGATATGCTCTGTGCGGAAGGGGTCTTGCCCGATGAGCAGCGGTTTGAAATGCTCGATGGCGCCTTGCACGGCGAGTTCGCGCCCGGTCATGCCGGCTTCGCCCAAGCCGCTGATGCCTTCGTCGGTTTCGACGACGACGAAGCAGAAGGTGCGCCATTCCCGCGCCAGATTAATTTTGACGTCTGTGATTTTCATGCGAACTCTCTCCGCTGCGTTTTTGGGAGGGATGCCAGGCTGCATATTATCATCTAACAAGGTCCTGTTGGAATCGTAGAGTGTTGCGGGCCGGGGCAAATCTCGCAAGTCTCCCCCCGCAAAGCAAAAGGGAGGGGGCTACGATTGGGCGCTTACTTGTCAACGCCGGTGACCACAATCCCCTGGATAAACACACGCTGCGCCAGGAAGAATATCGCCAGCGGCGGGATCATCGAAATGACCGCTGCTGCCAGTATCAGTTGCGTCTCCGAGCTGTAGAGGCCGTTGAATTCGGTCAAGCCAACCGTGATGGGATTGGCATCGCGATTGCCCGCCAGATAGATCAGAGGACCGAAGAAATCGTTCCAGGCGAAGAAGAAGTGGAAGAGCGAGACGGCAGTCAGCGCCGGCACAGCCTGCGGCAAAATGACCGAGACGAAGGTGCGGATACGGCCCGCGCCGCGATTTGCGCCGCTTCTTCCATTTCTCGCGGTATCGTCAGGAAGTACTGCCGCAGCAGAAAGATATTGTAGGCATTGCCGAACATGGCCGGCACGATCAGCGGCAACCAGCTACCACCCCAACCCAGGACATTCACGAAGAAGGCGTAGGTCGGCACCAGCGTCACTGCGGGTGGCAATACAATCGTGCCAATCATGATCATGAATAGCACATTCTTGAAAGGAAACTGGAATCGAGCAAAGCCGTATGCGGCGCAGGCGGAGGAGGCAACAGTGCCCACCATGCTGATCATTGCATAACCCAGCGTGTTGGCAAGCAGCCGCGCAAAGCTGATGGTATTCCAGGCTTGTGGGTAGTTGTCCCACTAAATCGCGAATTCGCGCACCGGTTGCAACTGACGCCAGTTGCCCTCCCATTCGATGAGACCGGCCTCAGGATTCGCCGGATCGATGAATTGGCTGGAGCGCCGCCCCTTCTTGAAAAGCGCCCACTCGCTTATGCCCGACTCCGTCGGCACTTGCAGTACGTCGAAAGTGTCCCCGTCGTAGTCGAAGGTGACCACTTCGGCGGGCAAGATTGGCGCGCCGGGGTCCGAAGTCTGCGCCTTTGTTTTCAGCGAAGTGATAACGCCGTAAGCCATCGGCATCAGGTAGATCGCCAAGATAAACAAGGCGAACAATGTGACTGCGGACTTCAGCAGCAGGTTACGCCGTACCTTGCCTATCTCGTATTCCGTCAATGAACGTTTCGGTTTCTGTGCCATCTTATTTGTTCTCCCCGGCGTAATAGACCCATGAACTTGCTTGTAGCGAACAAGAAGATGGTGATAGCCAGACCGATGATGAACATGAACCAGGCCAGCGTGGCGCCGACAAGGTGAAATCGTAAAGCGAAAAGCCGAAAGACACGATCATCGGGACGAAGTAAAACAGTGAAAAGCCGATCATCCACGGGCTGAGGAAAATCAAACCCCACTTCGCCTCATCGCGCTGTTTCGGGTTGAGTTGAAAGAAAGCTCTCAAGCTCAGACGAGATTGACTTTTCGCGGCGCCAAATTAAGTAAACATGTCCATGACAGTTGCCCCTCATTACAGCTTTTTCGGGTTGAGCCCGGCGGATTGCACACGAGCGCATCCACCGGGCGCGAAGTATTCTTCAGAATTGTTTATCCGGCCGCGTCATAGATGGCTTGAAGGTCGGATTGCAGCGCAGCAAGAGCGACATCGACATCTTCGTCGGCATTGTTGTCCACCAACTGTCCGTATTCGTTATAACGCGCGCTGGATTCCAGGAAGCTCGGCATGCCCTCTTCGTGATTCGGGTTATCCGGATATTGCAAGCCTGCCAGCACGACATCCCAATTCAGGTTCGCCCAATCGACATTTGGGTAAGCCTCGCCTTGAGTGGCGGCGGTGCGTTCAACGAAGCTGTCCTGCAGGCTGATCCGCGCCGGCATACCGCCATAAAGGCTGGTAAGGTCGGCGGCGCGTTCGCCGAGGAGATAGGTCAAAACGTCGAAGGCTTCGCTCGGGTTATCCGAGCCCTTCAAGACGCCAAAGGTATCGGCATGGAGCTTAGCGGTCGTGACGCCGTTATGTGATGGGACCGGACCGAAATCCCAGGCCGCGCCCAGGCTCGAGGCGCCCCAGCCCAGGTATCAGAGATGGATGGTGATCATGCCCATGTTGCCGGTATCGAACCAGTTGGCGCTGCCGCCACCCATGATCTCGCTGCCGCTGTATACGGCGTTGGGAGAGAAGTAATCTTCCCACATCGCCCGGTGATACCAGTGTTCGGCTTCGCGCCAGGCATCAGGTATCATGGCGTTGCCATCCGCGTCAACGAAGTTGCCGGAACCAAACAAGGTGGCGCGCCCACGAATATCGCCGAACTGCGTACCATAGCCGAACTGAACGATATTATCTGTATCGAATTCGCCCATAGTGGCGTCGTTGCCGTTGATATCGACGGCGAGAATCTTGGCCACCTCAGCCAAGGTATCCGTATTCCATTCGTGTTCGTTGCCTTCCCAATCGGTATAGGGCTCGCCGTAAGCACGTGGCGGATAGGGAATGCCGCCTTCGTCAAAGAGGTCGACGTTGTACATCAGGAAGGAAGGGAATACGGCAAATGGGATTCCCAACTGCCCTTCGCCCTCCACGCGGTAGAACTCGATAAGCGCCGGGTCGAAGTCGCTTAGATCGAAGTTATTCTCTTCGATAAGCGGCGTCAGATCCAGCCAGGCGCCGGGGAAGGTCGCCCGTCCACGTATGCCCATCGGACCAACAATATCGGGCGTGTTGCCGGCGGCTATCTGTGTGCTCAACACATCGTAGGCTTGCGCGTTGTCAACGATTTCCAGCACAAGCTTGATCTCGTCCTGCGAGTCATTATACTCCGCCACGATGGCTTCCTGCGCGGCGACCAGCGGCGCGTCCGTACCAGCGCCCAGCCCCACATACCAGCGAATACGGACACGATCTTGTGCCTGCGCCATGCCAACCGCTAATACAAGCAACTGCACGGCGACTAGGGTGATCTATTTTGTAGTACGCATTTCTCTCTCCTATATTTATCAGTTATCCAGCGTAGAATCTTGTGATCGAAACCGGCTGCAACGAGGGCGAACGCTTATCGAAACCGATTTCAACCTGGAACAGAATTGATTCTGCCAATAGACCGCCTCCTGGCTCAATGCGTTACGGACGAATCTAGCTAACAGCGCCACCGCTGGCACGGATGACTAACTCAACGGGCAATACCAAATGACGGGCCGGCTCTGGCGAAGTCTTCACGATGTCAATGAGCGTTTCGACCGCGAGCGCGCCGGTGCGATTAATGGGCTGGCGAACAGTCGTCAAAGGCGGATCAGCGCTGGCAGCTAGGGGCATATCATCAAAGCCGACTACGGCAATGTCGTCCGGAACGACAAGGCCGCGATCGCGGATGGCGCCGAGGGCAATCGCGTCAGAATTGGCGAAGACGGCATCCGGCCGCCGATCGAGCAGCGAGCGCATGGCTTCGTATCCGCCGGCGTCGCTGAAATCGCTGACTTCGATAAGCTCTTCGTCGATGGGCATGCCACGGTCGGCCAAGGCATGGCGGAAGCCGGCATCGCGGTAGGCGCCGGCGGTATTGTGCGCGGTCGCTAATTGACCAATGCGCCGGTAGCCAAACTGAATCAAGTGGCTGGTTGCCAAGTAGGCGCCGGCTTCGTTGTCCACATCAACGTAGCTGATGTCGGCGGCGCCTGACTTTGGCGGCCTGCCAATCTGTACGAAGGGAATATCGTATTGCTGAATCTTGCTGACGAATGTGCTTTCGATGGTATCAGCGGTAATGACAAGCCCATCAATCATGCCGCTGGCGACGATGTGCTGGCTCATCTTTTCTTCTTCTTCCATAGTTTGGTATAGGAAGAGCGCCGCGGTGTAATCATTTTGATTGCAGGCGTGGGCTATGGATTGGATGACCAGCGGATAATAGGGATCGGCGAAGGCGGACTGCAGAATGCTGGGCATGACCAGGCCAAAGACGCGTGATTGTCTCGAGGCGAGGGATCGGGCGGCGGAATTCGGCTGGTAGCCGGTTTCGCGGATGACATCTTCGACGCGGCGGCGCACAGTCGGGCGGATATTTAGGATGGTCGTTGACCACCCGCGACACGGTTGAGCGCGATACACCGGCGATCTTTCCGATTTCTTCCAAGGTCAAACGCTTCATGCTGCCTTGCCCTTTGTTTGGGAGCGCTCTAATTAAGTGTTGGTAATTAACTCAGCGAAATCTACCCTATTGCAAGCAAAACGCAATGTTCAGGGAGTTTCAGTATTTTGGGAGCGCTCTCATAGATTAGCTACAGTGCAAGCGGGTTTCTCAGGGCTGTCAACAGGAAAGCTGAAATCCGTTTGAATTGCACTCTTACATTCAATTCATAGATGGCTATGTGCCCAGCTTCATGAGGTCGCCAAGAAAGAGTGATACCGTAGTTGCTGAGTAGCCAAACTCTACGGAAAAGCGCGCTATGAGAATCTGGAGACTAATCGTAATCGTGGGTGTCGACCTGTTGATGTGCCGTATTCTGAAAGGCATAGGTGTGAATGCCTTGCCTGTTAGCGTCATCGCGATGGTCAGCGCTTCTTGATCATAAGGAAGGATGAAAGTCTGTACCTGCAGATGCCGACAGCTGACGCGCGTACAGCGTAAACAAGCCCGGAAGGGTCGCCGGGCTCGCAGTCATCATTGTATGATTGCGAAATGTTTGTGGAGCGCGCTTCGCTAGTAGCTTAGCCCAAAGCCATGTTCGAAGACCGGATCGGCAGAATCGTGCGGCACATCGGGATGCTGGGCGCGGACCGCTGCCATTGATGAAGGCAGTTCGAAGGGCAGCTTGGCGGTAGGCTCGGAACGCCCGAAGATGATATCGAGCGCGGCCGCATCGCTTGCGCCGAAATTGGCGACCAGCCCGGCGCAGGCCTCTGCAACCTCGGGGATGACCGCCGCCCGGTCCAGGTAAATATCGACGATCGTGGGCGCCTGCGCCATGATGGACAAGATGCGGCTTAACTCAGGTTCTTTGAAGTCGAGGTTGCCGGCGCGAAAGAAACCTTCCAGGAATGTGCTCGATCGCGGCTCGAAAGGCGTACGCAGGCGGAGGACGGCGAAATCGGCGTCAGCCGGCTCATCGACCAGATCGGCGTATTGTGCTGCGACTTCTGGTTTGATGTTTTCGATGTAGATCTTTGGCCTGCCCGAAAGTGGCAAGCTGCCATCATTCTTGAGCAAGACTATCGATCTTCGCTGGGCGAGGTCACCGGCGGCGCGGAAATCGGCATTGCCTACGATGTTGGCTGCGGCTGCTTCGTCGATGTAGCGATTTTCGAATAAGCCGAGGCGGAACTTATCGCGCAGCAGGCGGCGCGCGCTGATATCCAGGCGAGCCTCGCTTACCTTACCCTTTCGAACGAGCTCTATCAGGGCTTCGGGGCAAGCTTCACCGCCGAACTGATCTATGCCCGCCTGCAGCGACTTTATGATGCGTTCGCCCAGGCTGAGATGCTCAACGCCCCAGGCGCGCGCGGGGAAGGGCGTGCCAGCGATCTCGGCATCGGTGAGGGTGCCCCAATCGGTGCAGACCACGCCATCAAAGCCGTATTTCTCGCGCAGCATGCCGGTGATGATGCCCTTGTTGTAGGCGAAGCCGACCGGCTCATGCTCAGTGCCGACGGGCATGCCGTAGTAGGGCATGATCATAGCGGTGCCTGCTTTGAAGGCGGCTTCGAAGGGCGGCAAGTGATAGTCGAAGTTACCGCCCGGATAGACTTGCTCGCGCCCGTAGACGAAATGCGGATCTTCGCCATCTTTCTGTGGTCCGCCGCCGGGAAAATGCTTGGTCATGCAGGCGACGCTTTGGGCGTTGAGTTCCGCGCCTTGAAAGCCGCGGATGTAAGCGCCGGTCAGCTTCGCCGCCAGCTGATTGTCTTCGCCGAAGGTGCCGTTGACGCGGGCCCAGCGCGGCTCGGTCGCCAGATCCGCCATCGGGTGCAAGGCCGAGCGCAAGCCGACAGCGATGTACTCCTGTCGCGCGATATTTGCGAATTCTTCCACGAGCTCTTCATCGCCGATGGCGGCCAGGCCAGGTGGCTCGGGCCACTGCGAAAAAGCGGATGTGGCCATGAAGGCGCCGGGATTGTCATCGAAGCCATGACGCGGATCTGAGGACAGGGTGATCGGGATGCCCAGCCCCTGGGACTCGGCGAGCTTCTGCAACTGGTTGACCCAGGCGGCCATCTGTTCGGCGCCGGCGGAGCCAAGGATGTTGAAGTGGGTCATGCGCTTGTCCAGAAATTCGCGGATGGATCCCATACCGAAGGCGCTCATGTCCAGATCGAAAGCGCCATCGGGCGGAAGCATCACCATTGTATGGAACATCAAGCCGGCTTTTTCTTCCAGCGACATACGCGCGAGCAGGTCTTCGACACGCTCGTCGATCGGGCGGCTCGCGTCTTGATAGGGCAGGGGCTTTGTCATCAAGATAATCCTTTGTTGATCAGTTGAGTCCGTAGAGGTCACTGTATTTGCGCTCAAGATAATGCAGCAGCGGCGCCACATTCAAGCCCTCGCCGGAAATCCGCGTCAGCAATTCTTCTGTGCTATAGGCGCGCCCGTGTTGATAAATCGCTTCGGTCAGCCAGGTGAGCAGGCTGCCATAATCGCCCTGCGCCAGCTTACCGGCTAGATCGGGCATCTGGCTGTGAGCAGCGGCGAAAACCTGCGCTGACATGATATTGCCGATGGTGTAGCAGGGAAAATTGGCGAAGGTACCGGCCGACCAGTGAACATCCTGCAGGACGCCGCGCCGGTCGTCGGGCGGGGTCAAGCCGAGATATTCCTGCATCTTGGCATTCCAGAGTTCGGGCAATTCGTCTACCGTGACCGCGCCTTCCAGCAGCGCCATCTCGATTTCCGTCCGCAGCATGATGTGAAGGTTGTAGGTCACCTCATCGGCTTCCACGCGGATTAAACTGGGCCGGACGCGATTGACCGCGCGATAAAAGAGCTCGGCATCGGCCACTGCCAATTGCGCCGGGAATCGCTGCTGCAAGCGCGAGAAATGCAGCTGCCAAAATTCGCGGCTGCGCCCGATCTGATTCTCCCACATGCGTGAGGAGAATTCATGAGCGCCGTAACTCGCGCCGCCGACGGCGTATTGGCCCAGAAAATCAGTCGTCAACGCGCTGCGGGTCAATGCCGGCGAGACATTCTGTTCATAGAGACCGTGGCCCGCTTCGTGCAGGGCGGCGAAAATCGACATGGGCAGGTAGTTGGCGTCATAGCGCGTGGTGATGCGCACATCGTTGCGGGTGAAAGACACCTCGAAGGGGTGGGGCGCAATATCAAGCCGGCCGCGCTCGAAGTCAAAGCCGATCAGCTCCGCCATCTCGTGGCAGAGCGCCACTTGCGCGTCAAGCTCATATTCCGCTGCCCACAAGTCTATAGGCAAGGGCGCGTCCCTGGCGACGATTTGCTCGAGAAGCGGCAACAAGCCAGCTTTGAGATCGCCGAAGATACGCTTGAGTTTGGCGGCGGTCATGCCTGGTTCGAATTGATGGACCAGCGCATCAAAGGGATGTTCCTCATAGCCGATGGCCTCCGCCAATTCGATATTTAGCGCCAGCGCTTGCTCAAGATAAGGTTTGAATCCGGCGTAGTCGTCCCTGTCTTTGGCTTCTGCCCAGGCCCGTTCTGACACGGGACCCAACGCGGCGAAGCGCCCGACCAGATCCGCCGGGATGCGCTTCTGCATCTCGTAGGCTTCGCGGGTTTGCTGCAGCGCCCGCGCCTGATAGTCATCGGCAGCGGCTGCCTCGGCTTCGGCGGAGTCCAGCAGGCGCGCGGTGTCGTCGCTGACGAAGATTTCTTTGGCGAGTTTGGTCAGTGTCTCCAATTGAGCCCCGCGGGTGACAGCGCCGCCGGGCGGCATCTTCGTCCGCATCTCCCATTTTAGAATGTTGATGATATTGAGCAGATCGTTGTATTCGGCGATTTGCGCCGCCAACTCAGCATAAGCGCTCATAGAACTCTCTCATTCCAGTTGATTTTGTTTGGTCGAATGGATGCCGGGCGACCTTTTGAGCCGCCCGCTGAATCGACTGTTTATATCGAGCGCGCCGCGCCGCCATCGACGCGCAGGGTGGCGCCGGTGATATAGCTGGCGGCCGGTGACAGCAGAAAGGCGCCGGCTCTGCCGAAGTCGTCGATCGTGCCGTAGCGCCCCAGGGGAATCCCCGCCAGGCTGCGCTTCTGCACTTCTTCGATGCTGATGCCTTGCTTCTGTGAGGTAACGGCATCGAGTTGGGCGACGCGGTCGGTGTCGATCCGTCCGGGCACGAGGTTGTTGACGCGGATGCCATCTCCCGCCAGTTCGTCAGCCAGGGTCTTGACCAAGCCAGCCACCCCGGCGCGCATCACTGTGGAAAGCGCGAGCCGCGGGATTGGCTCCCGCACCGAGCCGGATGTCACCGTCAAGATCGATCCGCCGTCTGTCATGTGCGGTACGCTCAGCCGAATCATGCGTACGCTGCTGAGCAGGGTAAGCTCGAAGGCGGCTTGCCAATCGGTGTCGTCAAGTTCTTTGACAGTTTTCGCGGGTGGTCCGCCGGCATTGACCAGCAAGCAGTCGATCTTGCCCCAGGCGGCGACTGTCTTATCGACCCATGCTTGAATATCGCTGAGTACCCGGACATCGCAAGAAGTGGCGAGTGTATCAACGCCGTACTCGCTCGCGAGCGATAGGGCAGCGGTCGCCACATCATCAGCGCTGCGGCTGCAGAGTGAGACTCTGGCGCCATCGGCGGCCAGCGCCTCGGCGACGCCGTAACCCAAGCCCTTGCTTGATGCCGCGACCAGGGCGACTTTGTCCTTCAGTCCTAAATCCATTGTATTCATCCCTTTGCAGAGTAATTTTGCAGAAACAATGCACGGGATTATAGCGCTTGTGCTGGATTTGTTCAGTGGGGAATGCCTGGCATCGGCGGCCGATTACTGCGGCAAGGTGAAGCTGAAGGTCGTCCCGTCGGATTCCACGCTGGTCGCCCAGATGTTGCCGCCATGCGCCTCGATGAAACCGCGCGCGATCGCAAGACCCAGGCCGGTGCCGCGCGCGCCATCGTCTGCGCGGACTCGGGAACCCTCGCCCCGGTAGAAGCTCTCAAAAAGGCGCGGCAAGACATCTATCGGGATAAAGGAACCGCTGTTGTGGATATCGATGCGAATCTCGCTGCCTTTGCGCCAGGCGCGCAAGACGACGCTTTCGCCGCCCTGCGCATACTTGATGGCGTTATCCACCAGATTGGTCAAGACACGCTGTATTTTGTCCGGCGCCATTTGAATCATGTCGAGGCCGTCAGACACATCGCCCTTCAGCTTGATATCACGCTGATCGGCCTTCGCCACCATGCTGCCCAGGGTGTCGGATATCAGGTCGCGAATTGAAGCTTGCTGCAAGTCCAGCTTGAGGTGGCCGACGTCCAATTGCGCCAGTTCAAAGAGGTCGTCGATGAGATGGCTGAGATGCTCGATTTCGGCGCGGCTGTTATCGAGATAGCGCTTTACGGTCTCGTCATCGTCGACCACTCCGTCAAGTATCGCTTCGATCATGACACGCATAGATGTCAATGGAGTGCGCAGATCGTGGGAAACCCAGGCGGTCAGGTCGCGGCGCGTCTGTTCCAGTTGACGCTTCTGCTCCTCGACCTCTTGCAGGTTCTGCGCCATGTCGTTGAAGGTGTTGGCGAGTTGGGCGATTTCGTCATTACCCGAGATCTTGAGGCGGACGCTGAAATCACGGCGCGCCAGCGATTGGGTGGCGTCATGCAATTTGCTGAGGCGGTCGGTCATCGTCTTTGAGGCGAAGAAGCCGATGGTCAAGGCGGACAAGCCGGCGAATACCAGCAGAACTGATGTCAGCGTGAGGTAGTGGTTTTGGATGAAAGTGAAGCGCGCGATCACCCAAACGTTGAGAAAGATCATCAGCACCAAGAGCGCGATCACCATCCAGATCGCCCAGCGCAGACTGCTAAACCATTCCAGGATGCCCAGTCGGTAAAAGGCGAAAGACAGCAAGGAACTCATGATGCCAGTCAGGGTCATGAACGCCACCAACTGCTGCACTTCGCCGCCGGGCAGGTCGAACATGACCAATTCACTGAACAGGGCGCCGGCGATAGGAATCACCAGGACGACCAAGAATATCAATACGGGGTATTGTGACAGTCGCTGGTTGATGCTCGCCATGATTGTCACTCTCTCTGATTCTCGGCCGGGAATTCGAACTTATAGCCGACGCCCCAGACGGTCTGCACATAGATCGGCTTGCTTGGGTTGGGCTCAAGCTTTTCCCGCAGGCGGCGGACGTGGACCGTCACAGTGCTTTCATCGCCATAGAATTCGTAGCCCCAGACGTTGTTGAGCAACTGCTCGCGCTTGAAGACTTGCCGCGGATGCCGCAGCAGGAACCAGAGCAAGTCGAATTCCTTGGCGGTTAGCGATACGTTATTGCCATCCACACTGACTGAGCGACTGCGCGGATCAAGCCGCAAGCCGCCATATTCCAATGGGTTTTCGCTGTCGGTTTCCGGCGGGGATGCCCGGCGCAATACGCCTTTGACCCGCGCGACCAACTCTCGCGGGCTGAAGGGCTTCGTCACATAGTCATCGGCGCCAAGCTCCAGCCCGCCTACGCGGTCGGCCTCGCTGCTGCGCGCGGTGAGCAATATTATTGGAATATCGCCGTCTGTGCGCAGGGGATTGTGGTCGGAGGCGCTGCGCAAGCGCCGGGTGATTGTGAAGCCGTCCACTCCCGGCAGCATGATATCCAGCACGATCAAATCTGGCGGGCTGTCCTGCAAAATGGACAGCGCCAGTGGGCCGGTCTCGGCTTCTGTGACCTGGAAGCCTTCCAGCTCCAGATAGCGCCGCACGACTTCACGAATCGTCCGTTCATCATCGACCACCAAAATATTGCGTTTCTTGGACATATTTGCCTGCCAGTTCGTGATTCCACATTCCAGTATATTCTAGCCTAGACTGTAGTTATTTCCGAAGTGTTAAGGCGGCGGGAGTGGTGAATACTGTTGATATCACAACTTCGACCTTGCCATCCAAAAACCTCTGTGCCCTCTGTGTCTCTGTGGTGAATCCCCCTTAATGGAATCTGGAATATGTCCTGTGTCTTTGAAATTCACCACTCCCGCCGCAGGGAGTTGTTTGGCGCATCCATGACGCGGACATGTCGGCGGCTTTGCGGTATGATGATGGGCATTCGATTCTATCGAGGGAGGCGCCAAACGATGTCCGATACAATTCAGAACGCAATTGACTATTTGCAGCAGACGCGGGACAAAATGATGGAGGACTACAAGACCTTGCTGCGCTTCCCCTCTATCAGCGCGGACCCGGCGTATGCGGCTGATGTGCGCGCCTGCGCCGATTGGATCGTGAGCCAGCTCTCGGCGATGGGCTTCGACAACTGCGAGGCGATCGCCACAGCCGGTCATCCGGTGGTCTACGGCGAGTGGCTTAAGGCAGGCGCCGACAAGCCGACCGTCCTGGTCTATGCCCATTACGATGTGCAGCCGGTGGATCCCCTGCCGCTTTGGCATTCTGAACCCTTCGAAGGCGAAATACGCGAGCGCAAGATGTTCGCCCGCGGCGCCAGCGACAACAAAGCCGGTGTATGGGGCAATCTCAAGACCTTCGAGGCGCTGCTGCAAGCCAATGGCAGCTTGCCCGTCAATATCAAGATAATGTTCGAGGGCGAAGAAGAATCCGGCTCGCCCAGCATTGAAGCCTTCGTAGAGGCGAATAAGGACCGGCTGGGCGCCGATTTGCTGCTGAATTGCGATGGCAATTTCGCGCCCGATGAGCCGCGGCTCAATTATGCCGGGCGCGGCATCGTCAGTGCGGAAGTTCGGGTAGGCGGACCAACGGCCGATGTTCACTCCGGGTCCTACGGCGGCCTGGTGCAAAATCCGCTGCATGTCGCCGGCAAGATCATCGGCTCCTTCCATGATGACTACGGGCGGGTACAACTGCCCGGCTATTATGACAGTGTGAAAGAAGTCAGCGCGGCGGAAAAAGAACGGATTGCGGCCGGCTTTCAAACGGAGTCGCTGCTGGAAGGCGCCGGCGCGACGCAGTTCTGGGGCGAGTCGATTGCGCCGGCATCAGAGCGCGCCACCGTCTATCCGACGCTGGATGTCAACGGCATGTGGGGCGGCTATCAAGGCGCGGGCAGCAAGACCATCATCCCGGCCGAAGCCGGCTTCAAAGTCACCATGCGCATCTCGCCCGACCAGGACCCGCGTGTGGTATCACAGCTGCTCAAGAGGCACGTAGAGAGTTTCGCCACTGAGACGGTGGCGGTCGATTGCAGTATCGGCGAAGAAGCCTGGTACTTCCAGCTCGAGACAGATGGACCGTGGCTGGAAGCGGTGCAGTCGGCGATTGAAACCACGGTTGGAAAGCGAGCGCAGCTGGTGCGTACGGGCGGCTCTATACCCATCCTGGGCGTCTTCAACCGGTTGATCGGCTTGCCCATCACCGCATTTGGCTACGGCGATGGCGAAGGCATCCACTCGCCGAACGAGAATTTGAAGATCGACACCTTCTTCACTTCGCTTGAGGCGGCGGTGCGCTTGTATCACAATTTGGGACAGATTTCGGTTTGTTGAGAAACAGCGACTCTGTTCTGCGGTTTGCAGCTAGGCATGTCTGCTGACGTATATGTCGGAGCATGAATTTGATACTAGAACGTATGAGCTAGCCACACGTGTACTAATTGTATACTCGGTGATACAATATAAGTGGTTGAGCATGACTCGCGAGGAGATGTCAGCATGAAAAAAAACCAGGTTAGCAGAAGCGACATTCTGTTAGCCATAATTGCGGCTGCCGATGGGAAGGAACTCAGCCGGGTACAATTGCAGAAGGTCGCCTTCTTGGTGTCTGAGGAGTTTAGGGGCAGACTGCCAGACGACTTCTACACATTTGACAAGGAAAAGTTCGGTCCCTTCTGTATCGACATTTACGACGATACAGAAATGTTGCACTACTGGGGATGGATAAGCGTAACGCCAGGCGCGCAGCCAAGACTTGATACATATTCGATCGCAGAGCAAGTCAATCCCGACGGTTCTCGAATAGACGAAGACATCAACGAAGACATCAAGGATACCGTAGCTTGGGTGGTGGACATGTCGTTTGGTGAAATCGTACGAGCTGTCTACCGGTTATTCCCAGAATATCGCGAAAACAGCGTCTTCGATTATTCCGAGGAAGAGGCTGAACTTGAAAGTTTCGCAGGTGAATCAAGCAATTGCGAGAGGGAAAGACCTACTCTGCAAGACAACGCTTGGAGGAATTGAAGCGAACCGTCGAGGCCGATGGATAAAGAAATAATCTGGTCGGACGACTTTGACCGACAATTCAAGAAGTTAGCGCGCAGACGTCGGCGAATATTTGAAGATTTGACTGAGTTACTTGATAAATTTGAAGCCGGACATCTTCCGGGAAGAGACGCCAAGGTGTTCATGGATTGCCGGTGAAGGTAGCTAGAATGACCGACCGCACCTCTAACAGAGGTCAGAGCGGCGGGTACCGTGTCGCATATTATTACGACGACACCATGATATTTTTGACATTCATTACGCAACGAGACCGGCTTGACCGGACGTCAACATCACGGATTATGGATACATTGAGAAGCGCCGGGCTCTACCCCAATTAGAATGTTTACCGTCTCAACGAGGGGTTGCTTTCACGTCCGACGAAATGGACTACGATTTGTGGACAGGTTGTAGATCCATAGCAGCCCGCCACATGAAATGTAGTGAGTGAAGCACACATTTCGCGATGTCTGTAATGTCTAAATCGTTAAATCAATATCCCAAGCGCCACGAAGACGATACCCAGCAACACAAATATCAGCGCCGAGCGCCGCGTCTTGGCGTCCCAGGCATCCGTCCGCTCGGGGTTGTCTTTGCGCCAACGCGGCTCCAGCGAGTACAGTCGCCAGACGAGATCTCGGCGAAAGGCGCATAGTCCGCCCAGCACCCAAAAGGCGATCCCGCCCAGAATCATTATGCCATCGCCCATAGACGCGACGTCCTTTAATCGCTAATTCGGCTGCAAGATGATCTTGGCGTCTTGGCGGCTTTCGAGACGTTTGAAGGCCCCGATCGCCTCGTCCAGCGGCAAGCGCGCGCTGACCATCTTGCGCATGTCGATGCGCCCGGCCGCCATCATGCGGATCACCTGCTGGAAAGGTCCGCCGGCGTGCCCGAGCGAACCGGCCAGTTGTACGCCCATGCGCTTATAGGCGACGATGGGCAGGGTAGGGCGCGTGTCGCCCATGCCGATGTCGATGATTGAAGCATTCACAGCCAGGCAGCGGTCGAGCGGCTCGATGGTCTGGTCGGCAAAGCCGGCGCATTCCACCACATAATCGATGCCGCGCCCAAGCGTATGCGTCATGATCGCCTCGTCAAGATCGATGCCGATGGGGTCGAGCGCGACCGACGCGCCCATGGTCATGGCAATCTCGCGGCGGCTCGCTGAAGGGTCGAAGACGAGGACTCGTCCGGCGCCCGCGGCGATGACCAGCGCTTCCGCCGCCAAGCCGATGGGACCAGCGCCGAAGATGGCGACATTGTTGCCAGGCTTCCAGTTTTGCAGACGGTTGAACAGACCTTGGTAGGACACGCCGGTCGGCTCCACCATCGCGCCCATGACCAGGGCTTCCTCTTCGCCGTATTGTTCTGCGATTTCGTCCAGCTTCCAGCAGTATTTGGCGCGCGCGGGCAGGTACTGCGCCATAGCGCCGGGGATGGTGAAGCCTAGTTCTTCAATATCCAGGCAGTGATTGACAAAGCCGCGGCGGCAGGCGTTGCATGCGCCGCACCACTGTATCTCTTCGACGGCGACCAAATCGCCGACCTGCAATTCCTTCACCTCGGCGCCGACCTCGATGATCCTGCCGGCGAATTCGTGCCCCAGGATATTCGGTGTGCGCACCAGACCGGGGTAGACCATATAACCATCAGCGCCGGCTTCGTACATGTGCATATCGGAGCCGCAAATGCCTACCGCGGCGATTTCCAGCATGACCTGATCCGGATTCAAGCTCGGGTCGGGCACATCGCCCAAATCCAGGGTCGGCGTTTTCCAGACCATATTGGCATTGCGGGGCCGGCGTCTTTCGCGCTCCCAATCCGTCATATCGTAACCGGGCTTTGGCGCCCATTCCGCCCGCAAGGTGAGTGCTTTCATGCTTGTGATTCTCCCTCAATTTGCCAATCGCTACTTAGACTGTGTGGCTGTGGAAGGCATCCCACTGCCCTTTGAATTCGCGCAAGCCGTCCACGACATTGTAGGTCCGGCGTCCCAATGCCCGGCAGGTTTTGTCATTGCTGCTGATGATGCGGAAGGGTACACCAATATGCCGATAGCGGTCGAGCACGACGGGATCAGTAGGGATCGGTACGATCAGCGCATGATCGATATCAAATACATCAGTCCAATGATGAGCGAACTGCAAGCGGCCGACCGCTTCGCTGCCCCAACAGTGAAAGATGCCATTTTCATCGTGCTCGGCCAGGCGCAGCAGCATCTCCGCAGCATCGGAGGCCAGTGTCGGATGCGCCATATCGTTGACTTTGGGACCGGTCCAAATCTCGGCGATGAAACCCTGTGAGAGCTGGTCGATCACATAATTGCCCAGGTCGAAGCCGACCCCTTGCTTGTTGCGCAGCAGCGAAGGCGTACTGTAGTTGATGCCGTAGACGCCGGCCAACCGCCCGATGCCGTAGCTCAAGCCGGGCACGCCCTTGATGTCGCGCTCGCAAACCGCCTTCATGAAGCCGTAGTAAAGCACCGGCAACGGTGGCGAGTCTTCATCAACCAGGGGCTGCTGCCCATCGAAGACCCAATCTGAGGAGACAAAGACATAGCGCGCGCCGACTTCGGCACAAATTTGCGCGAAAACCAGATTGGCATCGACCGTCGCTCGCCATGCTGCGTCTCGGTTCAGATACATTTGCACGTGATCGAGGACAGCGGCGCAATGGATCACGACATCAGGTTGATAGCGCTGTATTGCCGCGCGCACTGCGGCCGCATCCGCCATATCCAGTGGATCAAGTTCGTAATCAACTTGCCATTCGGGTGGCGGACCGTACTGCGACGCGATGATTTCGATGTCGTTGCGCATGCGCGCCAGACGGATGATGTTGCTTCCCACCAAGCCGGTGCCGCCCGTGATATAAAGTCGCAAGATTGCGCTCCACTATAAGCCAGTTGCCAAGACAACCGGGAATACTGAGCCCGCGTTGCAGCAAGCTCGCTTACCATATATGATAGTCTATGCGCTGTCAAACAGGCGCGCCTTAGACCGGCAAGGACTGCCAGTGGAGCGCATAATGCTTGAGGGTATCGCCCCGATTCTCTTCACCCCCTTTGACGAAAATGGCGAGATTGACGCGGACGGCTTGCGCAATATTCTGCGCTTCGAACTGGACGGCGGTATTCACGCCATCGGCATCAATGGTTTTGCCAGTGAAGCCTACAAAATGAGCGACGCCGAACGCCTGGAAAATGTCAAAATCATCGCCAGCGAATTGGCCAAGGCTGTACCGCTTATCATCGGTATCGCGCCCAACAGTCTGGAATCCGCCATCAAACAGGCGCGCGAGTTGGCGCCGTATAATCCCGCCGCGTTGATGACCCTTCCCCCGCCGACCATGGATAACGGCATCCGGTCCTTTGTCGATTTCTATGCCGAATTTGGCAATGCCAGCGATACGCCGATCATCATCCAGCAGGCGCCGCATATCCCGATGTACCGTCACACGGAACTGCCGGCGGAAGCCCTCGCCGAGATCGCCGACCGCGCGCCAAATGTGAAATACTACAAGATCGAGGGACCCGGTTCGGCGGCGAAAATGAGAATGCTCGCCCCGATGCTCGGCAGTGAGACGCGGATGTTCGGCGGTGGCGGTGGCATCACAGTGCTCGATGAATTGCGCAGTGGCGCGGCCGGTTTGATCCCCGGCGTCGGCTTCAATGAGATCTTTCTGGCCGCATGGGAAAAGTGGCTGGGCGGCGATGAGGCGGCGGTCGTCAACATCATTGAGCGTGGTCAAGCCTTGGTGAAGGCGGTATCCGGGCAAGGGCATGAACATTCGCTGCACCTGCGCAAGCAACTCATGAAACGCAGCGGCTATATCCGCTGTGCCACAGTGCGCCGGCCGACCGCCTCGTTCGACGAATGTGATTTGCCGACTTTCTTTGCTATAGTCGATGGTCTGGATCTGCGCGTCAAGCGCCCTCACCAGTAAACCCCCTCTCCTATAAAGCGGGAGGGCTCAACAATTACAAGCAATGGAGAGATGTAATATGCCACTAACGGGGAAAAATTATATCGCCGGCGAATTATCCGCCGAGGGTTCCGCTGTATTTTTCAGCGTTGATCCGCGCAGCAAGGCGAGCGACGAACTGCCCGTCCATAGCGCCACCCAACGAGAAGTTGACCGCGCCGTAAGCGCTGCTGTATCGGCCTTCCAGACCATCCGGCATTTTCCATCAAGCAAAATCGCCGATTTCCTCGATGAGGTCGCCGCGCAGATTGAAGCGCTCGGCGACGACTTGCTGCATACTGCCGACCGCGAAACGGGATTGGGTTTGCCGCGTTTGACCGGCGAGCGGGGACGGACGACCGGGCAGATCCGCGCCTTCGCCACTTTGCTGCGACAAGGCACATATCTGCGCGCCATCATCAATAGCGAGCAGCCGGGCCAGCCGGCGATCAAGCAGATGCAATTCCCGGTCGGACCGGTGGCGGTTTTCGCCGCCAGCAATTTCCCCTTCGCATTTGCCGTGCCCGGTGGTGATACAGCGTCGGCGCTGGCGGCTGGCTGCCCGGTCGTGGTCAAAGCGCATCCGGGCCATCCTGCCACATCCGAGCTTTTCGCCCAAGCGCTGAACGCGGCGGTGGCGGCCTGCGGATTCCCCGCCGGGACCTTCTCGCTGCTGCAAGGCAATGGCATTGATGTCGGTCAATGGCTGGTGGCGCATGATGGCATCGAAGCGGTCGGTTTCACCGGCAGCTTGCGCGGCGGGCGGGCTATTTATGACGCGGCATCGCGCCGTCCGCGTCCCATCCCCGTTTACGCCGAGATGGGCAGCGTCAATCCCGTGGTCATCACACAAGCCGCTCTGGCCAAACGGGCTGACGAGATTGCCGATGGCCTGGTCGGTTCAGTCACTATGGGCACGGGGCAGTTCTGCACCAATCCCGGGCTGATCTTGCTGGAAGACACTGGCGCCACGCGAGACTTCATCGCCGCCGTCAGCCAAAAGATGAACGCGGCGCCGGCCGGTGTCTTGCTCAACGAAGCCATTGCCGCCGGCTTGTACCAGACAGTCAGCCAAACCGTGACGCACCCGCAAATCGAGGTCTTGACCGGCGCGGCAGCCATCGCCGATAGCGACCCCTTCTGCTACCGCAATACGGTCATGCAAACCAGCGCAGCCGCCATCCGCGCTGACGACCGCCTGCAAGTCGAGCACTTTGGTCCAGTCACGCTATTCGTGCTTTGTCATGATATGGATGACCTGCGCGCCACAGTCGATTCGCTCGAGGGCAACTTGACCAGCACCATTCACGCTGAAGAAGCCGAATTAGTAGATATCGGTGTGCTGCTGCATCAACTGCGCGAGAAGGCCGGGCGAGTGATCTGGAACGGCTTCCCGACTGGCGTCGCTGTGGTGTACGCGATGCAGCACGGCGGACCCTATCCCGCGACCACAGCACCGGGCACGACCTCGGTCGGCATGAACGCGATATACCGCTTCATGCGGCCGATCGCTTTCCAGAATGTGCCGGATGCCCTGCTGCCGGAGCCACTGCAAGATGCCAATCCGCTTGGGATTATGCGGCTGGTGGATGATGTGTATACGGATGAGGCGGTTTAGGTTTCTCGCATACAAACACCGCGCATGAAGGCTTGATAAGTAAGGAGAGAACGTGGCTAAGAAGAAGTTCATCGCGTTAACTGATGTCGTCCTCTGGGAAGGCACACGGGATGTCCGTGATGGCGAACGTAGCAAAGAAGTCATCCGTGGTTACTCGGAAAACATATCAGGTCTAGTGCCAATTGTGCTAGACCAGCACAATCGTATCCTTGATGGTTTTCATCGCTATCACGCCCACGAGCATGCGGGCGAAGAGAAAATAGCATACACCGTCAAGGAAGTTGAGAATGACGATGAAGCCGTAGAATATGCAATTACTGTAAATAGTATGCACGGAGTACAGCTCACAATCGAAGAAATTCGCCGCAACGCAGTTCGATTGTTCGAGATGGGGCGAACGCCAAAGGAAATCTCGAATATTGTCAGACGGCATGAAACGGTTGTAGGTAAGTATATTAAGGACGCTCGCACTGAGATTGAAAACGAATTTGCCATGAAGGTTGGCGAACTATATGCGATAGTTGACGATAATGGTAAGCCAATATACTCTCACCGTTCTCTAGCTGAAGAGCTAGACGTTGACAAAGGTAAGATTGCAACTGCGCTCAAGAATTACAAGGTTTTAACAAGTCCGCCTGAGCCTGAGCCAGAATCCGAAGACAATTTCGGCGAGCAACAGCTGGAATCTCATGTGGAAATCCCTACTGAGACGGAACCACAGAAAGACACCGACTCAAACTCGGAAGTTGGTGAAGAGACGGTACATAGAGAAATGCAGTGGATGTTACTTTGGCTGGGCAATGAATTGAATCTGAACTTGTGGCTGCCAAAGAAGGATCTTACCGAATCACACAGAAAGAACGAGATTATCAATTTTTCGGGAATGCTTGAAGGCTTGCCGTTCGATATTCTCAAGGTAGGGCGGTCAGTTTAACGCATTGATGTGCTTTGGTTGAAAGAAAGCAATATCATCGCCGCATTCGAGGTCGAAAATTCAACCGGTATTGAGTCTGGTCTGTTACGCATGTCTCACATGTGGGTAAGCATGGAAGATTCTAGCATACGCACATATATTGTTGCGCCAGACAATGATGTAAACAAAGCGGAGGACAAATTAAGAGAGCCAACGTTCAAACGTGTTGGTCTGGATGAATCCTGTTGGTTTATTCCATATACTGAGTTAAGAAATAAATACAATGAAGCGGAACAGAGCGGCTCTATTCCCGATTGGCAAGAGCTTCTCGACGAAATCGGCCACAAGCTATAGCAGCGCCATCGTCTGACGAGGCTGTTCCGCTCATGCACGTTCGCAGGTCAATGTGACCCGGGCGAGAATTTGCCATTATGAGCGAAGGGCGAGCCACCGGCCCGCCCCTACAGCGTTTTCGGTTCTGGTTAATCCAGCAAATCACCGGAGACCAGATTTACGCCGGTCTCAATCTCGCCCGCAATTAGCATCGCCGTGACCGCATCCACCTTGTCCCAGACGGAGTCGGGAATATCGGCCTCATGCTGATCCGCCAGGCCGACGCCATTCATGGCCGCGTCCATCACGAAGACGCTGCCGCCGGGGAAGTCGGTCAAGTCACCTTCCGCCAGCATCGCCACTGAGTCGTAGACACCCTGATCAACCCGCTTCAAGGCGCTGGAGATGATGTATTCCGAACCAGGCGTCGCGCCTGAGCCGAAGCTCGTGACATACTCGTCCTTGTCAACGCCGATGACGTAGACGCCCTCTTGCGCGCCGGCCAGGATCGCCCCGGTGCCGGTGGGTCCGCCGCCGCCGAAGAGCACGGTTGCGCCCTCGCCGATGAATTGCAGCGCCGCCGAAGCGCCGCGATCCGGCGCCACGAAGCTGTCAATATAGACCCCCAGGATGTTCAAGTCCGAATTGACGTAGCTGGCGCCCTGTTCGTAGCCGTTGCGGAATTTCTTAACTGGCGGGATGTCGATGCCGTAGACGCCGGCGATTGTATCCGACCCCTGCCACTCGGCCACGTAAGCCGCCAGTACGCCGGTCATGAAGCCGGACTGATCCTCGCGGAACTGGATGCCGACATAATTCGTAGGTCCACCCATCACGAACTGATCGACGCCCAGGAAGTAGACATCGGGACTGGCCTCAGCCGCGGCGTAAGTGGCGTCAGCGATCAGGAAGCCGACTGTAACGATCACTTCAAAGCCTTCGTCGATGCATGTCTGAATATTGGCTGAGTAGTCGGTCTCGGCTTGTGTCTCGATGTACTTGTATTCCAGATCATACTCGTCAACGGCTGCTTCCACGCCTTCGTGCGCCGACTGATTAAAGGTGCCGTCGTTGATGCGTCCCAGGTCCGTGACAAGGCAGACTGTCTCCACGCCCATCATCATCTCGGTCGCTTGCTCGTCCATCATGTCATCCATCATGAGGTCGCCCGACACCGGATCGACGCCGGTGCTGACCTGGCCCGAGATCATCATCTCGGCGACTTCGTCCGCGACATCGAAGAAAGCGTCGTCAATCTCGGCATCGTGCTTCTCGGCCAAGCCGACGCCATTCAGCGCTACATCCATCAGGTAGACGCCACCGCCGGGGAAGTCGCTCATCATGCCGTCCGCCAGGGCCGCCACCATATCGTAGACACCTTGATCGACGCGCTTGATCGCGCTGGAAATAATGTATTCGGAGCCCGGTGTTGCGCCACTGCCGAAGCTTGTCACCCACTCATCTTGATCGACGCCGATGACGTAGACGCCTTGCTGCGCCGCCGCCAGGATGCCGCCGGTGCCGGTGGGCCCGCCCGCGCCGAAAATGACCGACGCGCCCTCGCCGATGAATTGTTCGGCCGCCGAGGCGCCGCGATCAGGCGCGACGAAATTATCGATGTAGACACCCAGCAGATTCAAGTCAGCATTGATATACAGCGCGCCCTGCTCGAAGCCGTTGCGGAATTTCTTGACCGGCGGGATATCAATGCCGTAAACGCCGGCGATAGTATCCGAGCCAACCGAAGCCGCTACTTGCGCCGCCAGGACACCCGCCAGGAAGCCCGACTGATCTTCGCGGAATTGAATCCCGACGTAATTTGTCGGTCCGCCCATCACGAATTGATCGACGCCAAGGAAGTAAACATCCGGGTTGGATTCGGCCGCGGCGTTGGTGGCATCCGCGATTAAGAAGCCGACCGTCACGATGACCTCAAAGCCTTCATCAATGCAGGTCTGAATATTGGCTGAGTAGTCGGTCTCCGCTTGTGTTTCAATCCACTTGTATTCCAGGTCGTATTCATCAGCCGCTTCCAGCGCGCCCTCATGCGCGAACTGGTTGAAGGTGCCGTCGTTGACGCGACCGAGGTCGGTCACCAAGCACAAAGTCTCCACGCCATCCTGCGCTGCCGCCAAAGGTATAAGACCAAGCAGCAGAATTAGACTCAACAAAACAATGAGCTTCTTCATTTCTGTTTCTCCCAAAATGTCTAATATAGAAGGTTAATTGCCAGCCTATAGTTTACTGATTGGCAGGCGGATTTTCAACTTGGCGACCGGGGTTGCCACGAGGCGGTCATCACTCCTTCACATAGGGGATGCCCACCGCTTTGGGCGGCGAGGCGCGGCCGATGAAGCCGGCCAGGACGACTAGCGTCACGGCGTAGGGCACCATTTGCAAGAATTGCACTGGAAAACCGACGCCCACCATTTGCAGGCGGATGCCCAGCGAATCAGAGAAGCCGAAGAGCAGCGCCGCGCCGAATGCGCCGATGGGCGTCCACTTGCCGAAGATCATCGCCGCCAGCGCGATGAAGCCGGCGCCGCGCGTCATGCCGTCATTGAAACTGCCGGTGGCCTCCAGCGAGAACCAGGCGCCCGCCAAACCAGCGATCATGCCGCTGGTGAAGACGTTGATCCAGCGTGTGCGATTGACGTTTATGCCCAGCGTATCGGCCGCGTGTGGATGTTCGCCAACCGCCCGTGTGCGTAAGCCCCAGCGCGTATAGAACATCACGATATGTGTGATGGCCAGCATGACAAACATGAGAAAGAAGATCGGCTGATTGGTGAAGATGGCATCGCCGATGACGGGCAGGTCGCTCAGGACCGGGATAGCGATATTGCCCAGTTTGGCCGCGCCCGCCTCGGTGGATAGCAGGTATTCGCGCCGGACGAAGCTGGTCACGCCGACGGCCAGAATGTTGATGACGGTGCCGCTTACGATTTGGTCGGTGCGGAATGTGATCGACAGCCAACCGTGCAGCAGCGCGATCAAGCCGCCCGCCAGCACCGCGATGATGACCGCCAGCAGTTGCGCCGTCTCCAGCGGCAGCGACGTCCCGCGCAAAAAGAAAAGCGTGGTGAAACCGAAGCAGGCGGCGAAGAGCATCATGCCCTCGATGGCGATATTGACCACGCCCGCTCGCTCGCACCAGATGCCGGCGAAGGCGCCGATCGCCAACGGCGTCGCCAGGCGCAGGCTCTCCGCTACGATCGTCGTCATATTTGTATCGTTGCCGGCCGCCGCCGCTATGATCACGGTCGGGATGAAGAGCGCGCCGCAGACGACGAGCAGCGTCAGACCGACCCGCCGCCAGCGCAACTCGCGCAAGTCAAGCAAATTCAGCCCGCCACTAACGATGAATAGCAGGCCGACGAGCAGCAGATAAGCCGCGGTCGGCACGGGGATATTGCCCACGGTCGGCTCTTGACCCCGCGAGGTCGATTCAAATGTCAGGGTGGTGACCAGCTCGCTATCGAGGCTGCCCGCTTCGACGAAGATGAATAGGCCGAGCACGATCAGCACAACGGCGATGATACGTTTGCGCGTGAGTTTGAAGGTCAGGCGGCGCGTCGACTTGGGCTTGATTGCGGCGGTCATCGCTAGCCTCCCCACCCGGTCGAGAAGACCAAATCGCCTTCTTCTTCGGCGCTGCGCTTCGGTACGCGCCAGATGAAGCGAATGATCTGATCGGCGGCGACGAACATGATGATCAGCGCCTGCACGATCTTGACCAGGTCGATGGAGATATCGGCGCGTATCTGCATCAGCGCCGCGCCGCTGAGCAAGCCGCCCCAGAGCAGACCGGCCCAAACCATGCCTTTGGGATTGTTGCGCGCCAGCAGCGCCACCGCGATGGCATCAAAGCCGACCCCGGCGAAGAAACGCGGCAGCATCTCGTGCTCGACGCCGCTGATCTCGATCGCGCCAGCCAAGCCCGCCAGCATGCCGCTTAGCGCCATCGCCAAGACGATATTGCGCGGTACACTCATGCCGGCGTATTTGGCCGCGTTTTGATTCGCCCCCACCGTCCGCAATTCGAATCCCAGCGTCGTGCGCGTCAAGAACCAATCCGTCAGCCAGACCGCCGCGATCATCAGCCAGAAGCCAAAATGCAACTTCGATTGATCGCCGACAGCGATCAGAACCAGGAATAATTGCAGGACGCTCATCACCGCGGCCCAGATGAGACCGCCGCGTCGCGCCGCCTGCGGATTATCGCGCCGGCCGGGCAGGTAGTTGAGCAGGAAGGCGACCACCGCCACGGCAGCCATCATGAGAATGAGCGCGAGCGGCGTCGTGATTGAATCCATCGTCGGCAGCATGGCAGCCGGCAGGATCACCGGTGTCTTGGGTACACTGGCGTTGACATCGCCCAGAATGACCGGATCGACCGACTTGATCAGCCAGTCGACGATCAAAATGGCTATGAAGTTGAGCATGATGGTAGTGATGACTTCATGCGCGCCGGTATACGCCTTCAGCGCGCCGGGCAAGGCGCCCCAGAGAAAGCCGCCTAATATGCCGAAGAGAATAACCGCCGGCAGCAATACCAAAGGCGATGTCGCTGGCGCTGCGAAAGCGCCTACCGCAGCCACGGCAATCGCGCCGGCGTAAAGCTGTCCCTCTGCGCCGATATTGAATAAGCCCGCCTTGAAGCCCAGCCCCACCGCCAGACCGGCGATGATAAAGGGAATGGCGCGGACGATAGTTTTCTCCAGATTAGAAGGAATGAATAGCAAGACTTGATCGCCCAGCCGCAGGAATAGCACTTCCAGATCTTGTTCGTTCTTCAAGATTCCGAAAGTCACGCCGCCCAGGTCATCGGCGTTGAGTACGCGATTGCCGGGCCGCCGTATGACCAAATGCTGTCTCAGCGCCGCGTCCAGGTGTTCGTCTAAAGCCGTATTTACGGAATCGCCGCTGAGGTACTCAGAATCGTACATGCGCCCGACGATGCGGAATTGCGCGCCGAGGCCGGCCGGGTCATCGATGCCAAGCGCATCAAGCGTCGCCAGCGTGTCTATCGCCTCGCGGACATCTTCGTAATCCGCCACAACGATCGCGATTAATGTCTCCGCTTCGGCGCTATCTGCCGCTATACCGAGTCCGTCCAACTGCGCCAGCGCAATTTGGCTGCGCATCAGATTGACCTGACCATAGTCGTCGACCAGCGCCAAGCCGGCCCGTACGTTTTCGCGGTCCGCCGCCGAAAACTCCGTCAGCGCCGGATACAGCGCGCTAGCCTGCGCCAGGGCATCTCCACTTAGCTCGCTCGCGCCGGCTGCCAGCTCGGCCAGGGCGCGCGCATCCGAGCGTTTCAAATCCGCCAGGTCATCCAGCAGCGGCTTGAGCCCGCGCAATCTGTCCGCGCCGACCTCGGCAATGGCATCAAAGTGGTCATTGATGGCAACCGCTGTCTCTTCGTCAATGTCATATTCCGCGAAGAAGGCGCCGTATGCGCGCGTCTCTTCCATACCGACTTCGAGTATGCGCTCGAAGGGGCGCGCTTGCCGCGACAAGCTGCGCCGCATCGTAATTTCGTAATTCGCCGCATAACTGCGCATTTCGCCAAAGTCTTCGACACCCGCCACATCGTTGATGGTGAGGCCTGTGATCGATTCGACCAGCGCCGCATAAGCGGTCGAGGAGACACGCAAGCCTTCGCGGATGTCCGGCTGCAATATGTTATCGCTGACGGTCAGCGTGATCAGCGGAATGCCGACCAAGAAGGCGGTTATCACTGCAAATACGGGTACCAGACTCGGAGAGATTCTCAGCCAGAAGCCAATGAATCCCCGTGGTCGTCTTGCTTCAGTTGAAGTGCTCATGCGGCGCCACCACTTTGAACTTCCTCGCGCACTCCTGCCATCCGCAAGCCGACCGTATCGCGATCGGCACGTTCGATAGAAAAGATATCGATGATCTCGCCTTCGAACATCACTGCCACGCGATCCGCCAAACTCAAAACCTCATCGAGCTCCGACGAGACCAGCAGAATGCCGGCGCCGGCATCGCGCATACGGATGATCTGCCGATGGATGAATTCTATTGACCCGACATCCAAACCGCGCGTCGGCTGCGAGGCGATAAGCAAATCGACGCCGCGGGAAAACTCGCGCGCTACAATCACCTTCTGCTGATTGCCGCCCGAAAGTCCGCCGGCATTGTTGTTGATGATCGGCGGCCTAACATCGTATTGATCGACCAAGGCAAGCGCGTTCTCGGCGATTGCGCGGTCGTCCACCACGATGGAGCTGGAAAACGCGTCCTGATAATAAGTACATAGCACCAGGTTGTGCATGACGGTGAAGCTCGCTACCATGCCATCGCGCTGACGGTCTTCCGGCACATGACCCACGCCGTGCTCAGTGACCTTGCGCGGCGAAGCATCGGTCATGTCATCGCCCTTGATGAAGAATCGCCCGCTTACGGCCGAGCGCATGCCCGTCAGCGCTTCGACCAGTTCTGTTTGTCCGTTGCCTTGCACACCGGCGATGCCGAGGATCTCTCCGCGCTGCAAGCCGAAGCTGACACCTTCCACCGCCGGTAAGCCGCGGTCGTCATGCACATGCAGATTCACGACATTGAGGATCTCGTCCCCGGGCGTCGCGCTGCCTTTCTCCACTTCCAGTATGACATCGCGCCCGACCATCAGCGAAGCCAGCGATTGCTCGGTAGACGCTTTCGGATCCGCATGGCCGGCGACCGCGCCACGCCTCAGCACGACCACCTCATCGCAGATTTCCAGCACTTCCTTTAATTTGTGGCTGATGAAGATAATGCTGACGCCTTTGTCCAGCAGCGTACGCATGATCTTGAACAAACCGCGTGTTTCCTGCGGCGTCAAAACCGCCGTCGGCTCATCGAGGATCAATATATCGGCATGGCGATATAGCGCCTTGATGATCTCCACCCGCTGCTGAATCCCTACCGGCAGGTCCGAGATCAAGGCGTCCGGATCGACATCCAAGCCGTATTCACCCGAAAGCTGCTCGATTTCCCGCCGCGCCCGATCCCGCCGCAGGAAGGGACCGCTGACGCTCTCATTGCCCAGCATGACATTCTCGGTCACGCTCAAGACATCCACCAACTGAAAATGCTGATGCACCATGCCGATGCCGAGTTCGATGGCGTCCTTAGGCCCGGAGATATCCGCCGGCTGCCCGTTGACGAGGATCTCGCCTTCGTCGGGTTTGTACAGCCCGTAGATCATATTCATCAGGGTGCTTTTGCCGGCGCCGTTCTCACCGAGCAAACCGAGGACCTCGCCCTTGCGCAGCGTCAGGTTGACATTGTCATTGGCGAGAACGCCGGGGAAACGTTTCGTGATGCCGCGAACTTCGAGCACGGGCGGGGCGGTTGCCATTCGTGTACCTTTCGGTGAAGCGCTTATGGAAGATTATAGCGCAGAAAGGAGGCTTGGCGCTAAATGTCCGCTAGCTGGTTTCCAAAGAGTCGGTCGGGATTCCAGATTTGCTCGCAGATTTGGCGGTAGAGTTCTTGACACTCGAATATATCGGACTTCTTGAAGTGTGGGTGTGGCTTAAAAGGAAGGCGGGTTCGTTCTCTGAACTTCCTAAAGTCGGTATTCTTCTTATATTTTTGAGAATGAAGCGAAGCGGCGAGCAAGTTCTCTTCAATGTAGTGTTGCAGCTTCTCTTCGTAAGGATCGGCTCCAAACGCCGCGTTGCTGCCCTTTGGCAGGAGTAAGAGTCCACCAAAGAAGTTTCGATGACGCTGGAACTCGTTTTCGTGTTCGAATTCATCGCGATGCCTTTCATATTTGTCCGCCCAAATATGTTCGATTTCAAAAGACTTTCCCTGAAAACCTGTATAGGTGTTGGAGTCTGTGTCCGGCTTGCTTTGCTGCATTACCCAAGCGGTCATGCGCTCAAGCAAATAGCGGATCGCGCGGTGGTTCTTGCCGTGCAAGCCGAATTGTCCATACACGCCATCCGTAATGCCGACGAAAGTTTCATCCATATTATGCAAGTATTCAAACAGAAAATCTCGGAGTTGAAGAATAGTCAAATCCCGAATAGATTTCATCAGATTAAACATCGCATAACGAATGGTGTCGTAGCTGTTCCACTTAAAGTTAACCGTTCTACGTGCTGAGTAAATGTCAACGAAAGTTGTAACCATTCTTATTTTTTCGCGGGCAATCTCATTGTCGTCTTCTAGGAGGACCGGAGCTAAAGCCAGCATGTATTGCAGAGTAAAGTTGTTACGTGCGTTGTAGTAGATCTCGGCGTGGCTAGTCTCATATTCCCGGGCCGTCCGCTGCATGGCCAAATAATGCCCAGCGTAGCGGTCGAAATTTCGAGTGATGAAGTCGTAAGAATCGTCTGACGATTCCAGTCCAACGCGCTCCCTATTGTCACGTGTCCAGCGATGAAACTTGTCTATGTGCTCAAAGTCTTTATTGGTTGCGCCTTTTTTGCGTTCACGCATTGTGTCGGCATATTTCGCTCGCAACCATGCTTTGAAGAAATCTTCCTCTTCCCCTGCACCCAGGTCAACAAGCTCTCTGATGCGCAATTTCCAAATCTTGTCAGCTTGTGTTTTTTTGTCGTGCATCCAGGCTGAATTTGGGCTGTTAATATTCGCAAGCAGGTAACCTTTTAGCATATCTGCTTGTCCCAAGTTAACGCCGCGATCGTTCATTGTCTCGAAAATCGTAAAAGCATCGTCATCGGTCTGTGCTTCGATTTCGACCAAGTCGACGCATTCAATCAGCCAGTCAACGAAGTACGGAAGGACTTCGCCTTTCAACGACTCGGAGAATAGCTGTTCCAATTCGTCATTGCGCTCAACCAGATTTCGCACTGACAAATCAGCATGTTCAGTCGCGTCGAAGGTATTTCGCTCATAAAGTGCCTTCATACAATCTTCGCGCTCTGGCACAGCGATATTAAAGGATTTAACATTAAAAATCTCGGAAAAAATTAGAGGAGCGACATTGGCTACAGAGGGGTCTTCCTTCCGCAAATGATGAACGTAGATGAGCAGTAGCGTAAGCGTGGTCAATCGCTGTTGCCCATCTACGATAAAGCGTTTCCCACTTTCGGAGATTGTGATTATTGTGCCGAGAAAATAGTGTTGGTAATCGCTCACCTGGTAACGTTCATGTTCAGGCGAAAAATCGGCGAAGAATCTGCCTTCCAGGTCATTCAGCAGTTCTTCCACGTGTCGACGTTGCCATTCGTATTCACGCTGATAGAAATCGATGCCGAATTTCCCGCCCGTCAAGAGTTGCCTTACGGACCTCGTATGCGCCTGAACCTTGCTCAAACTAATCCTCCAGCGTACTCAGATCCCCCAGTGGCTGACCCAGCGCCTGCACCTTTAGCACTCGCCGCATGGTCTCGCCACTGCACGAAATTGGTAGCGTCTAGCCAAAATACTCGAAACCAGTTTAGCGTAGCACACTGCCAATCAGCAGATAAACCACTTGCGCCTGCAATCTCGCCACCTCGCCCTGATACTCGTCATTATCAATCCGATTTACAAACTCATGCGGGTCTGCTTCAAGGTCAAGCAATTCCGTATGCTGCCGCTCCCCTTGCGCCACCCGCACCTGCTTATAACGCCCGTCGCTCACCGCCAGGAAACCCTCGCCCTCGGCAAAGACATACTCGGCGCCGCCGGACGACACCCGCTCAACAAGGGGGATGCCATCGCAGAAGTCATGCGCCAAGCCTGCCGCGTCCAGACAGGTCGGCAGCACATCCACCAGCATCGCCATGGCATTGGTCACACACCCCACAGCTTGACCCGGTTTCTTGACGATCAGCGGCACATTCCAGACATCTTCATAGGCGCAATTGTTCTTGCCCCACAAACCGTGATTTCCCAGCATCTCGCCGTGGTCCGAAGTAAAGATGACCAGCGCGTCATCGCCAAAGCGCGCCTCGACCGCCGACATGATCTGCCCGATGTAGTCATCGATCTGCGCCACATTGGCGAAGTAATTGCGCCGCAAGTCATGCCAATAGGCATCGGAGTAATTCTTCGGCGCGCCGCCCGGCGCCAGCCCCATGCCATCTATCGCGCCGGTCGCTCCGCCGTGAAAAGTCGCGCTGTGAATCCGCGAGGGATCATCGAACTCAGCCGGATCGCTGATGCGGCCGTCAGCGGACATATCCACGCGGTCGTAGTATTCTGCCGGCGCGTCAAAGGGATAGTGCGGACCGCTGAATGACACCCAGAGGAAAAGCGGCTGGTCCGCGTCAAATTCCTCAACGTACTCGGCGGACTTTCGCCCGACCCAGCTATCGGGATGCCAGTCCGCCGGCCCCGGGAAGGGGAAGACCTTGGCGTTGGAGCGGTCCCAGGTGGTTTCGCGATAGGCTGTGAGATAGCCGGCCCCATCCAATTCGCGGGCATAGTCGTCCATGAACCAGACGGATACTTGCTTGTCATCCTGCAAGTCGAGATGATCCATGCCCAGGCTGCGGTAATATGCGTGGAAGTCATCATAGGGCAGGGTCATGTCCGGACGTGTATCCCCGTAGGCTACGGGCGCGTAATGACACTTGCCGATATGTGCCGCGTGATAGCCCGCCCCTTGCAGCAGCGAGTAAATATTTGGGATGTTTGCATCCAAACGAGCATCGCGGAAGTTGCTATAGGCGCCGTTGTTGTGCGGATACAAGCCGGTCGCCATTGAGCAGCGGCTCGGCAAGCACCAGGGGCTGTTGCTGTAGGCGCGTTCAAAGCGTGTGCCGCGCGCTGCCAGGGCATCCAGATGAGGAGTATCAATGACCTGATTGCCATAGCAGCTCAAGGCGTCCTTGCGTAATTCGTCGCAAGTAATCAAGATGATCGGCGGCTTGCGACTGTCCCCCATGCCTAGCCCTTCGTGCCCGTGAAGACCACACCTTGAATGAAATAACGCTGCATGAAGAAGAATAGGATGACAATTGGAATGACCACGAAAACGGACGCCGCCATCAGCAGGTGCGTCTGCGAGTAATACTGTTCGTTGAAAAGCCGCAAGCCCAGCGCCAGCGTATATTTCGCCCGGTCGGTCAAATAGATCATCGGCAGCAGGAAGGAATTCCAGTTGTTCTGAATAATGTAGATGGCGACCACTGCAAAAACCGGTTTGGCGTTCGGCGTGATGATGCGCGCGAACAAACCGAGAAAGCTGCAGCCGTCGATCCGCGCCGCATCGATGATGTCCTGCCCCATTGTCATGAAGAACTGCCGAAACAAGAAAACGAAGAAGGCATTCTCGGCGAAGAAACCCGGCACCAGCAGCGGAGCGAAAGAACCTACCCAGCCCAATTTGGAGAAGAGAATATAACGCGGGATCAGCGTGACTTCGGTCGGGATCATTAGCGTGAGCAAGACGACGAAGAAGAGCGTGTTGCGCCCCTTCCAGCGCAGCTTGGCAAAAGCGAAACCCGCCAGTGAACAGCTTAGTGTCAAACCGATGATGCGCCCCACCGCCAGGAAAATGGTGTTGAAGAAGAAAACGTCAAAAGGCATGGCTGTCAAGGCATCCGGATAATTCTCCCAGGCAATAGGATCCGGGATGAATTCAGGCGGAAAGGTATAGACATCGCCCGCCGTCTTCAGCGAGGTCGAGAGCACATAGATAAAGGGCATCAAGAACATGATGGAGCCCAAGATCAAAATGATATGCGCCAAGACTTTAGCCCAATCTATCGGGCGCCGCGGCTTAGGTCTTGCCACTTGCCCCGCCACCGCTTTCAATGTCGCGTCACTCATTCTTCATTTCACCTTCATAGAAAACCCAGGCGACGGAAAAACGAAAGATCAGAACAGTTAATATGGCGATGTACATAAACAGAACCCAGGACAAGGCGGAGGCGTATCCCATGCGGAAGAACTCAAAGGCGTTGCGGAATAAATGCAGCAGATAAAACAGGGTTGCATTTTGTGGTCCGCCTTGGGTCATGATGAAGGGTTGCGAAAAGACTTGAAAGGCAGCGATCAGCCCGACCACCAATTGAAACAGTATGACCGGAGAAATCATCGGCAGTGTCACATATATAAAGGACGCCCAGCGCCCGGCGCCATCGACTTCCGCCGCCTCGTAGAGATCGGTCGGAATGCCTTGCAGGCCGGCCAGATAGATCAGCATGCCCGCGCCCACGCCCCACATGCTCATCAGGATCAGGGCCGGCAGCGCCCATTCCGGCTCGGAAAGCCAGCCCGGCCCATACACGCCGAAAAGTGAAAGGAACCAGTTGATCAAGCCCCAATCACGCGACAGGATCCAGCGCCACATTACTGCCACCGATACGATCGGCAAGATCGCCGGCAAATAGAAGAGTGTGCGATACAGTCCGATCAGTCGAATCTTGGTGTTCAAGAGCAGGGCGATGAACAAGCCCACGACGATCTGCAGCGGCACCGCCACCAAGGCGTAGACCGTCGTTACTTTCAGAGATTGAAAGAAGAGCGGGTCATTCAGCATGTCAGCGTAGTTGGATAGCCCCGCCCACTTTGGCGGATTCACGATGTCCCAGTGTGTGAATGAAATAATCAGCGAGGCCAGGATGGGACCACCGGTGAAAAGCAGAAAGCCGAGAATCCAGGGCGTCACAAAGAGCCAGGCATTCAGCGACTCCCAGAAAGTCAATCGTTTTGGTTTGAAGATGTTTTGGATTTGCATGGGCTAGTCAAATGGTCACAACCAGGAATACCCTCAAGCCATGGCACGGCGCCGCAAATTACGGGCACATGTCACTCTCGCGGGCATGCTCAGTATCTATAACACATCCGAGTTAATGTAGGGGCGACCCACCGGGTCGCCCACAATATGCTCTAGCGCAGGGACGAGCGCCCTGAAACAGCACCATTACAAAGTCATGCACTAAGCAATCGAATGTAATTGAAGCTACTCCGCACCTAGAATCGCATCGACCTGCGCCGCAATCTCTGTCCCGACGTCTTCAGCCGACTTGTCGCCACTATAAAGCGCGTCAAGTTCGCTGTTAATCACGGAGGCGATTTCGGGCCATTGCGGATGCTTGGGCCAAGTGCGCGCCCAGCCGTTCTCCATGATGTCGTTGAAGACCGTGTTCAGCCCGGTGCCAATTGCTTCGCCACAACTAAAATTCACGTACCAGTCTTCTTGCACAACCGATCGACGCGACGGATAAGCGTAACCAGTGCTGATCTTCAGCGTCTGACCGCGACTGCTGTTGATGAACTTGAGCAGTTCCCAGGCGGCGTCCCTATCGGGTGTCTCGGACCACATCACTGTGGGACCGACGTTCGTTCGTCCCACGCGAACATCACCCGCCGGGGGTAGCGCAGCATCAAAGCGGAAGGGCGCGTTGCACAGCGCGCCGAGGAAGCCACGCGCTATTGTGAAGCTTGCCATCCGGCCCGAGGTGAACAAGGCGCCCTCGTTTTGATCAGCCAGATCAGAGGCGGAGGGCGCACACTGGTGATCGATAATCAGGCTTTGCGCGAAACGCAAGCCTTCGATCGCTTCCGGCTCACCCATCAGACAGGCCGTGCCTTCTTGATTCAGTACATCGCCACCGGCTTGCCAGATCCAGTCGATCCAGGCGCCACGTCCACCACCGATGACACTTGCGCGACCGCGATCATCACGCTCCGTCAGGTCGACCGCTTGCGCCACGTATTCATCCCAGGTCAAGCCTTCCGGATAGGGGAGCCCCGCTTCGTCATAGATATCGGCGTTGTACCAGGTAGCGTAGGGCGCGCCGTCACGCGGCAAACCCCAAAGTTGATCTTGCCAGCGCTGTGCCTCGATATGACCGGCGTAATTGTCTTCCAGATCGACATCTGGCTGCGATTCCACGTAGCTATCGATCGGCACCAAGACGCCACGAGCGGCGAAGCCAATCATAAAGCCGTCCATCACGAAGAAGACGTCCGGTCCCGTGCCCGCCGCGAGTTGCGCCTGCAATAGCTGCAAATACTGTGTGCCATAGCCGCCGCCAACGGCGAGATAGTTGGCCTGTATGTCGTCATGGTCTTCGTTGAAGGCTTCCCAAACCGGCTCCCAGGCTGCGTCTTCAGCCACACCGCCCGGTGTGGCATACGTCACTTCGACCATATCTTGCGCGGCAGCCGTGGGCAGTCGAGTGAGCATTCCACCCGTCATTTGTGCCCCAAGCACCGTACCGGATGCAGCCAAGCCCTTCAAAAAATCTCTTCGACTTAAGTTCGCCATGAATCTTTCCTTTCCTTAGCAACCCGAAAATATACGTCACTTCAAAAAACCTGTCGTTGGACGCAACCACCATCTTTACTATTGTAACCAAAACGGACCGAGTAGCCAAAAAGATTCCGGCCATCGGTCCACAAATTGTTGTCACCGCAGAGCTGCCTAATCCTCCAGCGTACTCAAATCGCCAGGATCCTGACCTTGTGCCTGCGCCTTGAGCACCCGCCGCATGATCTTGCCACTGCGCGTCTTGGGCAAGCTGTCAACAAACTCGATCTGCTGCGGTACCGCAATCGGACCCACCTCATGCCGAACATGCGCTTTCAATTCCGCCGCCAGCGCTTCCGAACCTTCAAGGCCTTCTATCAGAATGCAGTAAGCGAATATCGCATTGCCGCGCAATTCGTCCGGCACACCGATCACCGCTGACTCCGCCACCGCGCTGTGGCTGACCAAGCCCGATTCGACTTCGGCCGTGCCCAGCCGATAGCCGCTCACTTTCAGCACATCGTCATTGCGCCCGATCACCCAGAGATAGCCATCTTCATCGCGCCGCGCTGTATCGCCGGCCAGGTACCAGCCTTGCGCTTGATACTTCTCCCAATACTGGCTGATGAAGCGCTCGTCATCGCCATAAACCGTGCGGATCATGCTGGGCCAGGGCGACGTGATCACCAGATTGCCATCTTCGTTGGTCCCCACGGGAACACCATCGTCATCGACGATATCCACTTCGATGCCGGGGAAGGGACGGGTTGCGCTGCCCGGCTTTAAGCCCATCGATGGCAGCGGCGTGATCATGAACCCACCCGTCTCCGTCTGCCACCAGGTATCGATGATCGGGCACTGCTCCTTGCCAATAACGCGGTGATACCAGCGCCAGGCTTCCGGATTGATCGGCTCGCCGACCGAACCCAGCAAGCGCAGGCTGCTCAGGTCATGACGAGCGGGCCAGGCTTCACCGAAGCGCATCAAGCCACGTATGGCAGTCGGCGCCGTGTACAGAATCGTCACGCCATAATTTGCCACGATTTGCCACCAGCGGTCGGGATAGGGATAAGTCGGCGCGCCTTCGTAGATGATGCTGGTCCCGCCCAAGATCAGTGGCGCATACACGATATAACTATGCCCGGTGATCCAGCCGGGATCGGCCGCGCACCACCAGCGATCCTCCTCTTTGAGGTCGAATGCCCAGGACAATGTGGTCGAGGTATAGACCTGGTAGCCGCCATGAGTGTGCAGCACACCCTTCGGCTTGCCGGTCGTACCGCTGGTGTACAAGATGAAGAGCGGATCTTCCGCATCCATCACTTCGGTCTCAGCCTTGGGCTTGGCAATCGGCAGCGCCATCAAGTCGTGATACCAATAATCACGCCCTTGCTCCATTTTGATGTCATGCCCGGTGCGCTTGACCACGATGACCGTCTCCACCACCGGCGAGCGCTGCACCGCTTCATCAACCGTGTCCTTCAGTCTTATGATCTTGCCGCGCAGCCAGGCGCCATCGCAAGTGATCAAGACCCGGCTCTGAGCGTCTTCGATGCGGCTCGCCAAAGCCTGCTCGGAAAAGCCGCCGTAGACCACGCTGTGTGGCGCGCCGATCTTGGCGCAGGCCAACATGGCTATCGCGATCTCCGATACGCGCCCCATATAAATCGTGACGCGGTCGCCCTTCTTCACCCCCATGCTGCGCAGGACGTTGGAGAATTTATTGACCTCCTGCCACAGGCGCCAATATGACATCGTAACCTTGTCGCCATCCTCGCCTTCCCAGATGATCGCCAGTTTGTTGCGCCGCCAGGTCTTCACATGCCGGTCGAGCGCGTTGAGCACTATGTTGGTCTTGCCGCCGACGAACCACTTGTAAAAGGGCTTGTTGCTGTCATCGAGGACCTTGTCCCACTTCTGATTCCATTCCAGCTTTTCGGCTTGGCTGGCCCAGAAGGCTTCCGGGTCCTGCCGCGCCAAGTCATAAACCGCATCGTAATCGGGCACAATTGCCTGCTCAACAATTTCGGCGGCGGGGTAATACCATTCGCTGGTCGGCGGGGTGAATCCTTGTTCAGCCATGCTTAGCTCCTCTTCGTAAGTCCGCAATTCGCGCCAGACGGCGTCGGCGCATTTTCATCGCCCTATTATAGACGATTGGCAGCGCAAGTCGAAACCCGGCGAAGCTGAAGCTGGGGGAGTGGTGAATACTGTTGATATAACAACTTCGACCTTGCCATCCAAGAACCTCTGTGCCCTCTTTGTCCTCTGTGGCGAAAAAATATGTGTCGTGTTTGCTAGTGGACTATATCCGCGATGTTAACCACTCCCCGAAGCTGCATCCACAGGCGGTAACATTCTGGCGCCGAATGCAGCGAGCGCAATCCCTGCAGGCGGGAAAACGATACAATGAGTGTACATATTGTCTCAGATGAATAATCATTTCGGTTAGTTAGAAGAAAGGCAGCTTGAACCATGAATATTGCCAGATTATCTGTCCTGGTCGTGACTTCGTCTTTGATCGCCTTGTTAAGTGGATTTCTGATCACTACCTCGGCAGACGACATCCACTGGGGCTACAGCGGCGACGAAGGACCCGCGCATTGGGCCGAACTATCGCCCGATTACTCGCTCTGCGCTGACGGCTCGGCGCAATCCCCCATCGACATACTTGATGCCAGCGAACTCAACCTGGTCGACATCGAATTTCATTATGGCGAAACCGCTCGTGACCTGGAAGCCAGACACAGCATCTATAACAACAGCCACACGATACAGGTGAATGTCGCCCAAGGCAGCTATATCGTCTACAACGGCATCAGGTATGACCTGCTGCAATTCCACTTCCATGCCCCCAGCGAACACACGATCGACGGCGTCGCCGCGCCGATGGAAATCCATTTCGTTCATCAAGATCCAAACTCAAATAGTCTGGCGGTCGTCGGTGTCATGCTCACCGAGGGCGAAAGCGAAAACAAGGCTTATGCGACGGTATTCGATCACATGCCCGCCGAAGTCGGCGAGCCGGAAGCCATGTCGATGCCGCTCGCCCTGGATTCGCTCCTGCCAGAAGTACGCGCGTTTTTCACCTATCAAGGCTCTTTGACCACGCCGCCTTGCAGCGAAATCGTACGTTGGCTGCTGCTCGATACGCCGGTTGAATTGGCCGCTGCGCAGATCGATAGCTTCATTGCGATATATGACGGCATCGCGCGCCCGACTAAGCCGCTGGGCAATCGCGACCTGCTGCGTGATTCACAGTAATTGAAAACAGATACGATAACCTGCCGATGCGTGAGCCGCGCAGAATTGGCACGGTGAAGCCATCGCGCCATTATTGGCAACATCCCAGCGCCGCGCTATAATTCTCGTGCTACGCTAATCAACGAATCTTATAGGGAGAAGAATAATGTCTAAACGAATTTCACGCCGCGACTTTTTGAGGTACACGGGCATGGGCAGCGCCGCCGCCTTTGCCGCCGCTTACGGCATGCCGCTCGGCACCGCCCTGGCACAATCCCCTCCGGGTGATACCGCTGGGCATCTTGTTGTTTACAACTTTGGCATTCCGGAGCTCTACCAGCTAGCGATCGATCGTTTTAATGAGCGCTATCCGAATGTGACGGTTGAGGCGCTCTACATTCCGTCGACCGAGGGCTGGGGAGGGTACCAGACCAACCTCGCTCTGCGTATGCGTAGCGGGCAGCAGACCGACATCATGGCCACGGCGATTGAAGTGGCGCATGAAGCCATCGCCCAAGGAATCTTGCTGCCGCTGGATGACATCCTCGTCACCGAGCCAGAGTTGCAGACCGTGCTCGAGGATTCGCATCCGGCTCTGCGTGATGCCCTGGTCGGCGCGGATGGCAACAACTATTACATCACGCGCGAGTGGAACAACATGATCATGCACTACAGCCCGTCGAAGTTTGAAGCGGCTGGGCTGGGTACGCCAGCGCCTGACTGGACCTGGGACGACTTCCTCGAAGCCACCATCGCACTGACCACGGGCGAGGGCGAAGACAAGGTATTCGGCTATGTCCTGCCTTGGTTCTTCTTCGGCTATACACCCTGGTTCTACACCAACGGCACATCGGTATTGACCGATGACTGGTCGCAGTCCAACCTGGACGACCCCAAGGTGATGGAGACGGTGCAGTTCTTGCATGATCTGGTCTACAAGCATGGCGTAGCGCCCAACGTCGAAGGCGCGGATCAAGGCGGGCTCTTCACTTCCGGGCGCGCGGCTATCGTATCGGCTGGCCGCTGGCCCTTCAACAGCTATCATGTTGCCGAACACGATGATGTCGATATCGTGCATTGGCCCCGCAACCGAGCGGCCACCACTGTCTTCGGCTCCGGCGGCTGGGCGATTACGCGCACGGCTGAGAATATTCCCTTGGCAATCGAGCTTATCAAAGACCTCGCCTCGCTGGAGACAGACGCGGACATGGTCGCCTATCGCACCTCGATGCCGGCGCGCCCAGAAACGGTGCAGACCGACGATTTCCTCAGCTTCCCCGCTCACGCCAACTACTTCTGGGAGAGCCTGGACGATATCAAGCCGGTGCCTTCACCGCCCAATTTCGCCGCCATGCAGGAGATCGTTCATCGTCACCTCAGCGACATCATGGCGAACAATGTCGAGATTGAAGCCGGGCTCGAAGCAGCGCACACCGAGCTCAGCGCCGAGATGGCCAGCCTCGACAACTAGCGCGCTGGCTGGGAAAACCTACGCTGCCTTTGCCGATTGGCGCATAAGCTTGCATAATTCATCTTGCAAGCTTATGTCTTTTTATATTTGAATGGATAATGATGTCACGCCTCACGCCGAAATCACGCGAAGCGATTGCTGCCTATCTTTTCATCTTGCCGACGCTGATCGGCTTCGTCATCTTCATCGCCTACCCCTTGGTCGAGTCCCTGCGCATCAGCTTCTACGAGTACGGCATTTGGGGCGACACGACCTATATCGGCACGGAAAATTTCCAGCGCCTTTCGACGGATACGCGCCTGCACCATACCTACCGCAACACCATCGTCTTCACTATGTTCGCGGTTTTTCTGAATGCAGGCGTCGGCCTGCTGCTGGCGGTCTTCCTCAATCGCCGTATGCCCACGCTGGTGAGCAACTTCTATCGCTCGGTCTTCTTCTTCCCGATCCTGGTCGCCCACACTTATATTTCCGTCATTTGGAAATACCTCTACGCCGAAGACACGGGTGTTCTTAATTTCTATCTCAGCTTGCTCAATATTGACAGCATACCGTGGCTGCGGGAGCCCGGCTGGGCGATGGCGGCGATTATCATCATGGATGTATGGAAGAACGCCGGCTTCGCCATGTTGGTGTTCCTGGCGGGATTGCAATCAGTCCCCAACGAATACTACGAAGCGGCGCAACTGGATGGCGCCAGCGAGCGGCAGCTCTTCACCCGCATCACCATCCCGCTGCTTAGCCCGACGATCTTCTTCATCCTGGTCATCTTCTTCATCGGCGCGTTCCAGGTCTTCGATTCCATATTCGTGCTGACAGGAGGCGGTCCAGGCGATGCCACGCGCTCGGTGGTGATGTACATCTATCAGCAGGCTTTCCAGCGGCTGGACTTTGGCTATGCCGCCGCCATATCTTGGACGCTCTTCCTGGTGATCATGGCGGTGACACTGGTGCAGTTTTGGGGCGGCCGCCGCTGGGTTCACTACGAATAAGCGAGAGAACGGGGCATGCATACACAGGTCAATCTGTACCGCGCTCGCATCAATGCCCTACCCTGGCGGCGGGGCAAGCCTCTCAAGTGGCAGGATGCCTTATCCTTCATCGTGCTGACCATCGCCGCGATTCTGGTGTTGATGCCACTGCTGTGGATGTTTTCCCAGTCGCTGCAGCCACTTGGCGAAGGCTTCAAGCTGCCGCCGAGTTGGCTGCCCACCCAATGGAACTGGGACAACTTTTTGAAGCCGTTCCAGGCGCGCGAGGGCCAATACAGTGTGCCATTCGCGCTTTTCTTCGGCAACAGCTTCAAAATCGCCACGCTGACGACCATCGGGCAACTCATCACCTGCTCCATGGCCGGCTTTGCCTTTGCCCGTCTGCGCTTCCCGGGGCGAAACATTCTGTTTATGCTGCTGCTCGCCGCGCTGATGGTGCCGGGTCAAGTGACCATCATCCCCATCTACCTGATGATGGCCGACCTGGGGCTGGTGAACACGCACGAATCGCTGATCTTACCGGGCTTAGTCAACGTCTTCGGCGTATTCCTGATGCGGCAGTTCTTTAAGCAGATGCCGCAGGAGCTATTTGACGCCGCGCGGGTGGATGGCGCTGGCCACTTCCGCTGTTTCTTGCAGATCGCTCTGCCCTTGGTCGGTCCCGGCTTGGCTACTTTGGGCATCATTACATTCAACGCCAGCTGGAATGGCTTCTTCGCCGCGCTGATTTTCTTGACCGACGATAACTTAATGACGCTGCCACAAGGCATCGCTATGTTGACGGGACGCATGAGCGGAGGCGACCCGTCGGTGGTGATGGCGGCGGTGGTCTGGGCGATTCTGCCGGTGCTGCTAATCTTCATTGCGGCGCAGCGCTGGATCATTGAGGCGCTGACCCGCTCCGGTATCAAGGGATAATCCGCATACTCTGTATCACAATCAGGATAGAAAAAATGACCAATTCAAACGGCAATAGCTTCCCCTCGCTCATAACCTACGATCAGGACCACCTGCGACAAATTGGACTTCCGCTCGGCGGCATCGGCACCGGCGTTGTGTCCCTCGGCGGCCGCGGCAACCTGCATGACTGGGAGATCGTCAACCGCCCAGCCAAAGGCTTCGATCTGCAGCAGACCTTTTTCAGTCTCTATACCCGCAGTGCCGGTGGCAAGACGACCGCCCACGCCCTCGAAGGCGTCATCCCGCTTGCCGATTACGAAGGCGCGCGTGGCGCAGTTGTGCCCAATCACGGCCTTCCGCGCTTCCGCAACTGCGCTTTCTCCGCTGCCTACCCTTTCGGCACGGTCAAGCTGAGCGACTCGGCTGTCCCGCTCCGTGCCGAATTGCAAGCCTTTAATCCGCTTATACCAGCGGATAGCGACAACAGCGGTATCCCCGTCGCCATCCTGCGCTATGTGCTAACGAACGACACCGACAGCGAAATTGAAGCCGCCGTCTGCGGCAGCCTGCAAAACTTCATCGGCGCCGACGGCAACAGCGGCGAACCAAGTGACAACTTCAATACTTTCCGCGAAGCGGATGGGCTTGCCGGGCTCTTCATGCAGTCGGCGGGCGTTGACCCGGACGCGGCACAGTGGGGCACGGTCGCCCTGACCACGCCGCAAGCCGATGGGATTAGCCACCGCACGGCTTGGGCGAATTACACTTGGGGCGATTCGCTGCTCGATTTCTGGGATGATTTCAGCGATGACGGTCAACTCGAAGAGCGCGACCGCGATGGTGTGAACAGCCCGACCGGATCGCTCGCTGTGTCGCTGAGTGTGCCCGCCGGCGGGTCAGCTTCGGTGACTTTCTTGCTCAGCTGGCATTTCCCCAACCGCATCACTTGGAGAGACGCTGGATCATGGCATCCGGATAGCACTGTGCCGGCCGGCGCGCGTATCGGCAATTACTACACAACGCAATTCGCTGATGCTTGGGCTGCCGCCGCTTATACCGCGTCTAACCTCGACTGGCTGGAGGCGGAGACACGCGCCTTCGTGGATGCCGTTTGCTCGGCGGACCTGCCCACCGTGGTCAAAGATGCCGCGCTCTCGAACCTGAGTACGCTTCGCTCCCAGACCGTATTTCGCACACCCGACGGCTTTACCTTCGGCTGGGAAGGCTGCGACGATACGGCAGGCTGCTGCTTCGGCTCCTGCACGCACGTCTGGAATTACGAACAAGCGACCGCCTTCCTCTTCGGTGGGCTGGCGATGGGTATGCGCGAAGTCGAATTCAACTATGCCACGCGCAATGACGGTGGCATGAGCTTCCGCGTCGACCTGCCGATTGAGCACGCGCAGTCCTGGTCGCTGGCGGCTGCCGACGGGCAAATGGGCTGCATCATGAAGCTCTACCGCGATTGGCAGCTCAGCGGCGACACAGAGGCGCTGCGCGACATGTGGCCAAATGCGCGCAAGGCGCTGGAATTTTGCTGGCTGCCCGGCGGCTGGGATGCCGATAAAGACGGTGTCATGGAAGGCTGCCAGCACAACACCATGGATGTCGAATACTACGGACCCAACCCGCAGATGGGTATCTGGTACCTGGGCGCGCTGCGGTCGATGGAGGAGATGGCGAAGCATCTCGGTGAAAACGATTTTGCCGCTGACTGCCGCCGCCTCTATGAAAACGGCAGCCGCTATATGGACGACAAGCTCTTCAATGGCGACTACTACGAGCATGAAATTCAGCCGGGTGCGGGTCGCGACTCTATTTTGGGCATGCTCATCCATAGCAGCATGGGCGCCGCCGACCCGGCTGAGCCCGTGCTGCAGCTGGGCGCCGGCTGCCTGGTCGATCAACTTGTCGGACAATTCCTCGCCCACGTCTGCGGCTTGGGCTACCTGCTGGACGAAGGCAAGGTCAAGCGCACACTCGACAGCATCATGCGCTTCAACTTCAAGGAGACTATGTACGGGCACTTCAACCACATGCGCTCCTACGTGCTCAACGATGAGTCCGCCCTGCTGATGGCGACCTACCCGCGCGGCAACCGCCCGGCGCGCCCCTTCCCTTACTACAATGAAGTTATGACTGGCTTCGAGTACACCGCCGCGGTCGGCATGCTCTACGAAGGCGATATCGAAAATGGCTTGCGTTGCATCGCCGCCATCCGCGATCGCTACGATGGGCGCAAACGCAATCCCTTCGACGAAGCCGAATGCGGCCATCACTACGCGCGCGCTATGGCGAGTTGGGCGGCTATCCTGGCGCTCAGCGGCTTCGGCTATTCCGCTGTTGATCAGAAAATTCGCTTCGCCGCGCCGACACAAGACTGCCGCCACTTCTGGTCGACCGGCTACGCCTGGGGCAGTTGCAGCCTCAGTCCAAACGGAACCAGCTGCGATGTCAAATTCAATGTGCTCGGCGGCGAAGTCCGTTTCGCTGAACTGGCGCTGACTGGTTTGGGCGCGAAGTCGTTTGAAGATACGCAATCCTTGACCAAAGGCGACACCTTGACTTGTCAGGTCAAGGCTTAGTCCACGACACTACGCAATGTATTTGTAAGGGCGGCCCCGTTGGGATCGCCCTTTTCCTTTCCCGCGCCCGCCACTTATTTCTGTGCCCTCTGAATTTCTGTGGTCAAAATATCCGATGCAGCGCCGCTGATTTCCTGCCTGACATTCAAGTTTGCTTCCAGAGCGCAAGGAACCCGCCCATGCTCATCATCGCCAGCCACAACGGCGCCATCGGTATCGCAGACGCCATGCGCGCCCTCAAACGTGGCGGTAGCGCCATGGACGCCGTCGAAATTGGCATACGCGCCGTCGAAGCGGACCCGGCTGACCACACCGTCGGCTACAACGGCTACCCCAATATCCTCGGCGAGCTTGAGCTTGACGCCAGCATCATGGACGGCAAGACGCTCAACTCCGGCGCGGTCGCCTTGATGCGCGGCTTCCCCTATGCCATTTCGGTCGCCCGCCAAGTCTTGGAGCGCAAACTTCCGCATGTCCTGTTGGCCGGCGTCGGCGCCGATCGTTTCGCCCGCGAGATCGGCGCTGAAGCCTGGGGTGACATGCTCACCGACGAAATCCGCGATGTTTGGAGGAAGCGTCTCGCTAACAGCACAGCTTCCGGCGAATCCCCCGAGCTGACTGCCGACACTCCGCTGCTCGATTGGGTCAAGCTCGCCACCGATCCAGAGCGCGTCGCCGGTACGGTCAACTTCATCGCCATCGATGGGCGGGGCGATATCGCCTCTGGCGTCAGCACCAGCGGCTGGGCTTGGAAATACCCGGGACGCATCGGCGATTCACCCATCATAGGCGCTGGCAACTACGCCGATAATCGCTACGGCGCCTGTGCCTGCACCGGCATGGGCGAAATGGCCATCCGCGCCAGCACCGCCCGCAGCCTCGTCCTCTATCTCCAGATGGGTCTGCCTCTGCGCGAGGCGGCCCGCCAAGCCATGACCGACCTGCGCGACCTCGGCGGCGACTACATAGGCGGAATGAACTTGATCGCTCTCGATAAGACGGGCGAGCATATCGGCCTGTCTTCCGACCCGGACCGCACCTACATCTACCAACACGCGGATATGGCGGACTGAACTTGCCCCGATTTTGTAGACAGCGCTGTTGTCCAATAGAATCAGGTAAGGAAGGCAGGTAGGAGTGTGATGGTGAAGTATCCAGACGAGTTGAAGCGTGAGGCGCTGAATTTAGCGGCGAAGCCCGGTAGGACGGTGGCCCAGGTGGAGCGCGACTTGGGCATTACGCCGGGACTGATCTACAAGTGGCGGCAGCGGTATCGGGTCGATGAGAATAGCGATGAGCTTAAGCCAAGCGCCGAACGAGAATCCGAGACCGAGATTCGACGCTTGCAAGGCGAGTTGGCGATCGCACGGGAGGAGCGCGACATTTTAAAAAAAGCTATCCAAGTGTTCTCGCAGGAAAGCAAATGGTGAAGTACCAATTCATTCTGGAGCATCGGCAGGAGTTCAGCGTGTCGAGGATGTGCCGCGTGTTGGATGTGAGCAAGAGTGGCTTCTTCGCCTGGTTGAAGCGCGGGAAGAGCCGGCGCGAGCGGGAGGATGCGAGGCTGCTAGCGCGCATCCGGGAAATCTTCGTGGGTAGCGCCCGGACTTATGGCAGTCCGCGTGTCTGGGCGGAATTGTTGGCGAGAGGCTGGCGGGTAAGCCGTAAGCGGGTAGCGCATTTGATGCGGCTTGCCGGCATGTACGCGATTCGCAAACAAGGCTATCGAGGCCGGAAGAAATCGGCAGCGTCGACATCGGCGGCGCCCAATATCCTGCAGCAAGATTTCTCGGCCACGGACATCAACCAGAAGTGGCTGGCGGACATCGCCTACATTGCCACCAAAGAAGGCTGGCTCCATCTCGCTGTGGTCATGGACGCCTTCTCGCGCCGGATTGTCGGCTGGTCTATGAACCGGAGAGCCAACAGCCAGCTGGCGCAAAATGCACTGCTCATGGCAGTGCAGCAGCGTGAATTGCGCGGTCTGCTAATCCATCATAGCGACCGTGGCAGTCAGTACACAGACCAGCGTTACCAGCAGTTGCTGACTGACCGTGGCATACAGCCAAGCATGAGCGACACCGGCAGTTGCTACGACAACGCCATGGCGGAAAGTTTCTTCGCTACTCTGAAGACCGAGTGCGCGAATCACGTCTTTGACACCATCAACGACGCACGGCGCACTATCGCATACTACATAGAGGCATGGTACAACCGCCGCAGACTGCATTCATCGCTGGGCTTTGCCAGCCCTATGCAATTCGAAGAGGCAGAGCATTAGACAAATTCAGCGTCCACCAAAACGGGTCAAGACCAGGACTACGCGTCGGTGGAGCGGGCGGTGGTGGAGATTCCGGCGCGCTGGGCGGGTGAGCCGCGGGAATAACGCGAAGCTTGTAATATACAGTTGTCGGAGTTACTGTTATGCTAGTGCATAATCATCTGCTTGCGCCATTTTACATTTACACAGGAGGCAAAATATCAATGAGTCTACTTACTGCCAAGCATTTCAGTGTCAGCCGCAACGGTCGTATTTCGCTACGACTACCGCCTTTGCTGCTTCTTAGTATCTTGCTCCTTGGCAGTGCTTGCAGTTCTACACGAATTTCGGGTGAAATATACCTTGCCGACATAGACGAATTGTCGGAAGCTGGTGAACTGACTACCAAGATTTTAATTGGACTTCCCATATCGGGCGAAGACGACTGCGTCGAAATGCGTCAGCAATACAACAGCGTATTCAGGAAGAGTACAGGATTCAAGGGGATGACCTTCGAGCGCTGCTATAAGGACGGGTCCGACAACTTAGCGCAGTATTCTCTAGATGTGCCGATTAGGATCGGTGATCCTGAGACGAGTGACTTGCGTACCTCATTCGACGTCATACGCGAAGATGACACCGCGTCTGGAATGCGTCACTTGTACTTGCGCTCCAAACCTAGCGCGCTATGCAACCTTGATGACTTGCTTTCCGACGAGTTCTACGAGTCACTAGATCTGAGCCAGACTTCACCTAAGATCCGAATATCTAACGATCTGCGTGAGACACAGACGTTGATACTCGATCACATATTTGTGAATGGCCAGCCCATTATAGAACCGACAGAATTCGAATTGGAGCGTCGAGATGACCTTCACCTCCAATTGTCAGACGTTACTGCTGGCTGGGTCTTTAATCAGTCCTGCCGTATATCACTGCGTGCTGCCCAAATTGCAAGTTGGGCAGCAGGGTAGGTCCACGGATTCAGAATCTCCGATCTCCCACCCTATTCAACAGGGTGGGAGATCCAATCAGGCTCTCAATGGTTGCGAAACGTCTAATCCCACTCGTCACGCAGTTCATTCAAGTAGGCATCGGTGTCTACACCTTGCCACACTTCTTTGCCCAAGCCGGCCAACTCCAACAGGCTCCTCTTGGGCTTTTGGTCATCTTTTGCCACGAGGTTACGCAGCGATTTAAGTAATTCCTTGCGTTCCTTTGGCGTTAGCGCTTTTGCCTGTAGCAAGACTTCACTGACCGACATGATGCCGTTCTCCTGACTTTCTTGTCGCAATTATACCATCTCGCGCGGCGTCATATCCACACGGGTAGTTTGCGCGACAGAGTTCAGATTAAGCGTAGACCGCGCCGGTCAGAAGTGAAACACAGAAACGTATTCCGCGCCATATTCGTTGCAATCGCCAATATACGCTAGAATACGCGTCACCTATCAGAAGAACAGGATCGGCGATGACAGAACGACCAACTGTGATAGCCATCTTCGGCGTGACCGGCGACCTCGCCCGCCGCAAGCTCATCCCCTCGCTCTACAGCAATTTCATCAAGGGTCGACTGCCGGAGCTCTTGCACATCGTGGGAGTCGGTCGCCGCGAGTGGACCGATGCCACGCTCATCGACCACGCCCATCAATCCCTGATCAATTACGCCGGCGCCATCTATAACGAACGCGCCTGGCAATGTTTCCGCGAGACGCTCTCCTACTGCAAAGTTAATCTGCCACAGCCGGAAACCTACCAGACTCTCAAAGACCATCTGGAAGCGCTGGACGGTGGCCAGAGCAATCGCCTGTATTACTTGTCGATCGCGCCCGATTTCTACGCCGATGTCATTGGCAACTTGGGCGCGCTGGATTTGGCGCGCGAGAGGGTCTCCCCCCATAGAGATGGGGGGACCAAGGGGGGTAGCGGTTGGCGGCGCATCGTCATCGAGAAGCCCTTCGGCTACGACCTCAAGACAGCCCAGTCGCTTAATCGCATCTTGCATACCGTATTTGACGAATCGCAGGTTTACCGGATCGACCACTACCTCGGCAAGGAGACGGCGCAGAACATCCTCTTCATGCGCTTCGCCAATACCATCTTCGAGCCGATTTGGAATCGCAGTCATATCAGCAATGTGCAGGTCACCGTGGCCGAATCTGTCGATGTCGGTACGCGCGCCGGCTATTATGACCGCTCCGGCGTCATGCGCGATATGGTGCAGAACCACATGCTGCAGCTGCTCTCGCTTATCGCTATGGAGCCGCCTTCGGCTTTTGACGCCGTTGCCCTGCGCAATGAAAAGGTCAAGGTGCTGCAAGCGGCGCGCGCGGTCAAACTGAAGGATACTGTCCGCGGGCAATATGAGAGCTATCGCTGCGCTGAAGGCGTAGCGTCCGATTCTACGACGCCGACCTTCGCCGCGCTCAAGCTATTCATCGACAATTGGCGCTGGAAAGACATACCCTTCTACCTGCGCTCAGGCAAGGCGATGCGTCAGAAAACAACCCAGGTCAATATCCTGTTCAAGCGCCCGCCCAACAGCATCTTCGAGTTGACCGACCGCGGCGACCACTCGCGTAATGTGCTTTCCATCTGCATTCAGCCCGATGAGGGTATCCACCTGACCATCAACGCCAAGATCCCCGATCAGCAGATCGCCAAGCCAGTTGATATGGAGCTGCTTTACGAAAATGCCTTCAACGCCGAAAACTTGCCCGATGCCTACGAGCGGCTGATCCTCGATGCCATCAACGGCGATGCCCAGCTCTTCATTCGCAGCGACGAAATCGAAAGCGCCTGGCGGATTGTCGATCCGATTATTGAGGGCTGGCGCTGCGATCCGGCTGCCCCGCCCATGCAATGCTACAAAACTGGAAGCTGGGGCCCGGCCGCCGCTGATGAACTGCTCGAGCGGGAAGATCACGTCTGGCGCATCAGCTGCTAGCGCGAGCAACAAGCTAGCTCTGCTGAAAGTTGGCGACCTTTACGGGGGAGCCAGTGGCTTGCCCCGATTGTCATACTGAGCTACTCAACCCAGGGATCGATTTTCAGCGGCTGCATGATGTAGAAGAGGGCGCCGGCGGGATCGGCAACAACCGACCAGCGCGCCCCGTCCGGATCCACTTGCATGGAGATTTTGATCGCGCCGCCGAGCGCCTTTACGCGACTGATGGCGGTTTCGACATCGGCGACGTGGAAGTGAGGCAGCCAGAAGGGCTTTACCTCTTCTAGTTGGAGCATGCCGCCATTGAAGCGTCCGCGATTGAAAATGCGTGTGAAGATGCCATCGAAATCGTATTCCCAGGCGAAGACGGCTCGGTAGAAATCTTTCGCCACGGCGACATCGGTAGTCCAAAGCTCATTCCAGCACATGGCGCCGACGGTATTGACGATGCCCGCGCCGATGGTGTTGAATGGCTGCCACAGATTCAGCAGCGCGCCAGTTGGATCCTGGATATGCAGCATCCGTCCGCTGTCGAAGACATTCTCCGGTCCGTAGACGACCTTGCCGCCGTTCGCCTTCACCACATCAACCAGCGAATCCACATCGTCAACCGTGACAAAATTGTTCCAATGCGACGTGATGCCCATTTGCAGCTGATCCGGCATCATGCCGCTCAAAGCCGCGCAGTCATGTCCCTCCAGCTGGAAGATGGTGTAGGTCATGTTTTCGCCGATGGGAAACTCACTCTTGTCCCAGCCGAAGAGAGTCATATAGAAAGCTTTTGCCGCTTCAGGATCAGTTGAACTGTTATCCACCCAACTGAAAGTCCCATGGGATACTTCGTGACTTTGTACATTATTCCTCCTAGCGCGCTGTGTTTGCACAGGACTACTGTCAAAGTAGTTCCAAGTTAGTCATGCGAAAGGTGGTCTGGTATGGATGACGGAGGCGCCCCTACAGATTTCTTTTTCGCTGAAGTTGCCCCAGTTGAGCGGGGAAGCAAGGAGGAACATAAGTCGGGGATGAGGGTCAATGCCCTTACTCTATCCAGGGATCGGCCTTTTCCAGTTGCATAATGTAGAAGTGCGCCCCGGCGGGATCTTCGACCACGGTGAACCAGCCCGCATCCGGCGCTTCCATCTTATGCGTGACCACCTTGCCGCCCAATTCCTCGACCCGTTTCATCGCCGCGTCGATATCAGCGACATGGAAATATACCATCCAACAGGGCGGCATCTCGCCGAAGTTTTCACCCATTTCCATCATGCCGCCGTTGCCGCGTCCGCGATTGCTGATGTGGATGTAGTGATCACCGCCGGAGAATTCCCAGCCCAGAACCTTGGCATAGAAGTCTTTTGCGCGCTCGGCATCGCGCGTGAGCAGTTCGTTCCAGCACATGGCGCCGACGGTATTGACGATGCCCGCGCCGATGTGATTATTCGCCTGCCACAAGCCCAGAGCCGCGCCGGTCGGATCCATCAGGAAGGCCATGCGTCCGCTGTCGAAGACATCCATTGGGCCAAAAATGATCTGGCCGCCATTGGCAGTGACGACCGGCAAGAGCGCATCGACATCATCGACGGCCACATAACATGACCAGTGCGATGGGATATTCTGCTCGAGCGCTTCTGGCGTCGCTTCGCTAAGCGCGGCGACATGTTGGCCTTGGTGCTGGAACATGGTGTAGGTGTTGTTTTCGTCGATGGGGATATCGTAGTTGCTCCAGCCGAACAGATCCATATAGAACTGCTTGGCCGCTGCCGAGTCGGTCGAACTGGTATCCGCCCAGCTAAATGTGCCATGGGGGTATTTTGTCACTTTGTACATGCTGTGTTCTCCCTTAACAGGTCATTTCGCGCTTATGATAATCCGATTGCGAATCTATTCTACCCAGGGGTCGGCCTGGTTCAATTGGATAATGTAGAAGTGCGCGCCGGCGGGGTCGGATACGACTGACCACCAACTGCCGTCGGGAAGTTCGTGCTTGGCGACGGTGACTTTGCCGCCGAGTTCCTTGACGCGTTCGATGCCGGCGTCGATATCGGCGACATGGAAGTAGACCATCCAGCAGGGTTGCATGACAGCCATTTGCAGCATCCCGCCGTTGGCTCGGCAATTATTGCTGATGTAAGTGTAGTTATCATCGCCAGAGTATTCCCAGCCGAAGAGCGCGGTGTAGAAGGTTTTCGCCTTTTCCGCGTCGGTCGTGATCAGTTCGTTCCAGCACATCGCGCCGACGGTGTTAACGATGCCGGCGCCGATGTTTGTTTTTGGCTGCCACAGATTCAGCATCGCGCCGGTGGGGTCTTGAATCAGCATCATGCGCCCACTATCGAAGACATCGGCCGGACCATAGACAATCTTGCCGCCGTTACTGTTGACGACATCGATCAGCGCATCAACATCGTCAACTGTTACGTAGCAGTTCCATAGCGACGGTATACTCTTCTGCAACTGCTCTGACTTCATGCCGCTCAAGGCGGCGACGTTCTGTCCCTGATGCTGGAAGATGGTGTGTCATGTTTTCGCCGATGGGAAACTCTTGCTTGTCCCAACCGAAGAGATCCAGGTAAAAGGCCTTAGCCGCTTCCTGATCGGTCGAGGTGTTGTCGACCCAACTAAAGGTTCCGTGGGGATATTTTGTGACTCTGTACATTACTTGCCCTTTTCTCGTTTGTCTGCCCGTGTCAAATCGAAGTGAGGCCATATCACTTTGTAGTTCCAAGCTATTGCGCATATTCTAGCAATCGACCGAACGTGTAAGGCTTGTCCGGTACCGAGATGCGAAGAGCGCTAAATGACTCCCGCATCCGCCTGTCTCTTTTCCCTCCTCCGGTCTTGACCAGTTTTGGTGGATACAGATTTTGGCGACTGTTATTGATAATTATCATAAAAAGGAGGCGAGATTTTTTTGTCGCAGCCTCGTCGTGCTGCGATGCAGGCGCGCTGAAACCCGTCATTGGCGCGGGGTTGAGGGGGCGAGCCTGGTGGACCGGACGGGTTATTGATAATTGACAATCGATAGGGGGTAATTTTTTTTCTATCATAAAACGATAGAGTCTTGATGGTTTTGGGCTGCGGCGTGGCCGGACATTGGGCGATTTTCGGCCAATGGGCCATTTGGGCCGCGGAGAGCGGGTTGGGATCGAGCAGGTCATGCCTTGAAGGTATCAGATTTTGTATCGTATGGGTGACTGCATAGTCGCGCGTTTGCCCGCACACACTTCTTATCCCACAGGGAGAAGGGTTCGGGGCGACGGATCGATTGTGAGAAGTTGGCGCGTATTTCCGGCTTGGAACAGTATCGGACAAGCCTTGTAGGGGCGACGCTTGTGTCGCCCGATGCCTGTGAACGAGCTGATATCTGTATTCCCATTACTTTGCTGGGGCTGCTATTGCGCGCCTGTCGATTAATTGCAGCTATTCTTCCCACGCTTCCGCTTGAATCAGCTGAATGATGTAGAAAAACGCGCCAGCCGGGTCGCGCAAGTAGGCAAAGTGACCGGCGCCGGGCGCTTCAGTCTTGGGAATGATGATCGTCCCGCCCGCTTCCCCGGCTATCTTTATCGACGCGTCAATATCAGCGACGGTGAAGTAGGGCTGCCATACTGACGGCATGCCACCAAAGCTTTCGTCCATCTGCAACATGGCGCCGTTGTTTCGGCCACGGTTCAAAATACGGATATAGCCGCTCTCATCAGCATCGAATTCCCAGCCGAACAAGGCGCCATAGAAGGCTTTGGCGGCATCCACGTCCTTGGTGAGCAGCTCATTCCAGCACATCGCGCCGACCGTGTTCACGACACCCGCGCCGACATGATTGATCGGCTGCCACAGACTGAGTTGCGCCCCGGTCGGATCTTGAATCTGCAGCATGCGTCCGCTATCTAATATATCGTCGGGACCGTATAGGATCGTCCCACCATTCGCCGTCACGACATCCGCCAGCGCATCGACATCGTCTACAGTAACGTAGTTGGTCCAATGGGAGGGAATGCCCATCTCCTGCATTGACGGCATCATGCCGGCCATACCGGCGGTGTAAGCGCCATCCTGCTTGAATATGGTATAGGTCGCGTCTGGCATTTCCGGGCCCATCGACATCTCGTCTTTGTCCCAACCTAGCAGCGCCTGATAAAAGGCTTTGGCCGCTGTCGGATCAGTCGAGTTGTTATCCGCCCAGGAAAAGGCGCCGTGCGGGTACTTGCTGACATTGTACATTTGCTTGATCTCCTCAGTCTTAGAATTGCCAGCCGTAGAATATCCGTTCAGGCGGCGTATGTTAGGGATCGCAAGCCGTGTTGTCAATGGGGGCAATGCTTAAGGAAGTCGCAGTGTTTACTGCTTTGCCATCTCTCTATGCTTTAGCGCCTCTTGAATCTCGAAGATAGAGCCGGCATTTTCCGGCTTCGGCAGCGGGATGATGACCGGTACCGCTTCGACGCGAGGCCGCACAGTCGGCTCGCCGCGGACAATTGAAGCGCGATAGTGGTCAAAGGCGGTGACGCCTAGCAGAGGCCAGGAGTCGAGAGCGCAGTATTCAATGAGCAGCAGACGTCGCGGATTGGCGGAGTGATTCGGCGTCGAGGCATGCAGCGTGCGCGCATGATGAATTGTAATGCCGCCCGCTTTGACCAGGCACTTCGCCACATCTCGGGGTTCGAAATCCTGTTCACTCACCGCGCCGACGAAGACGCCATTCTCATGGTGGCTGTGCAGCTCGGCCTTATGCGAGCCCGGCGCCATCAACATGCAGCCGTTTTCTTCGGTCATATCGTCGATGCAGATGCCGACTGCCAGCAGGTCGTCATTGGTGTGCGGATAAAAAGCCCAATCCTGATGCCACTCCACCGCGCTGCCGTGGTCGGGCTCTTTCATATTGAGCTTGGTGTTGTTCCGCCGGACGCCGGGTCCAATCAACTGCTCGACGCGGTCCACTATCCCTTTATGCCGCAGCGTCTGATCGTAGACGTCATGTTGCAGGATCGGGTTCTTTATGCGGCGCAGGCGCGGCCGTTCCGCGCTGTGGTCCGGCTCAAGATCAAAGACCTCGTCACTTGCGCTGATGGCCCGCGAACGCTCGACAAAGTCATCGGTCACTCGTCGCAGCGCTGCCAGCTCCTCAGGGCTGAGGACATCTTCGACAACCAGATAGCCATTTTCCTGATAGAAAGAAATCTGTTTCTTGCTCAGCATTTCAAACCTCTCCAGAGTCCGATTCCGCGTAGAGTATGAAGGATAGACGGGCGGCTGTCAACTTACGTGGATGACTTTTGTCTAGGAGCCAATGCACTGAATTATTTTCTTCTTGCTATAATCGAATCACTTTCAAGCTTGGCGAATGTAATTTCAGATGGTTGACCAACTCTCGCTCTTTCCGAATATTCAAAGCAAGTTCCCAAAAACCAGATATCAGGGAAGCAAGGCGAAACTTGCTAACTGGATCTGGGGCAAGATTTTAGACTTGAGTTTTGAAACTTGCCTGGATGCGTTTGGGGGTACTGGTACGATTTCTTATCGCCTCAAACAAGAGCATAAACAGGTAACCTACAACGATTCCCTAAAGTTCAACTTCTGGTTTGGTCAAGCGCTGATAGAGAATTCAGATGCGCGACTGGACGATAACGCTGTGAATTGGATTCTCAAGACATACGACACGTCATATCCGACTCTTATCGCCGATACGTTTTCTGATATCTATTATTTGGATGAAGAGAATGCTTGGCTTGATAAGGCAATTACTAATATCCATCGTATCGAGAATGAATACAAGCGTTCACTGGCATTCTTCGCTCTGGCACAGTCCTGCATCATAAAGAGACCATACAATCTATTTCACCGAAAGAATCTGTATGTTCGCACGGCCGACGTGAAACGTTCTTTCGGCAACAAGGCTAGTTGGGATCGGCCGTTTGAATCATGGTTCAAACACTTTGCGCAAGAAGCGAATCAGGCGGTGTTTTCCAATGGGAAATCCAATCGCGCAACTAATCAAGACGTGTACAGCATAACTGGAGAATATGACCTAGTATATTTCGACCCGCCCTACATTTCGGCTAAGGGGGTTTCTGTTGATTTCCGAGACTTTTACCACTTTCTTGAGGGACTTACAGTGGTCTTGACCCGTTTTGGTGGACGCTGAATTTGTCTAATGCTCTGCCTCTTCGAATTGCATAGGGCTGGCAAAGCCCAGCGATGAATGCAGTCTGCGGCGGTTGTACCATGCCTCTATGTAGTATGCGATAGTGCGCCGTGCGTCGTTGATGGTGTCAAAGACGTGATTCGCGCACTCGGTCTTCAGAGTAGCGAAGAAACTTTCCGCCATGGCGTTGTCGTAGCAACTGCCGGTGTCGCTCATGCTTGGCTGTATGCCACGGTCAGTCAGCAACTGCTGGTAACGCTGGTCTGTGTACTGACTGCCACGGTCGCTATGATGGATTAGCAGACCGCGCAATTCACGCTGCTGCACTGCCATGAGCAGTGCATTTTGCGCCAGCTGGCTGTTGGCTCTCCGGTTCATAGACCAGCCGACAATCCGGCGCGAGAAGGCGTCCATGACCACAGCGAGATGGAGCCAGCCTTCTTTGGTGGCAATGTAGGCGATGTCCGCCAGCCACTTCTGGTTGATGTCCGTGGCCGAGAAATCTTGCTGCAGGATATTGGGCGCCGCCGATGTCGACGCTGCCGATTTCTTCCGGCCTCGATAGCCTTGTTTGCGAATCGCGTACATGCCGGCAAGCCGCATCAAATGCGCTACCCGCTTACGGCTTACCCGCCAGCCTCTCGCCAACAATTCCGCCCAGACACGCGGACTGCCATAAGTCCGGGCGCTACCCACGAAGATTTCCCGGATGCGCGCTAGCAGCCTCGCATCCTCCCGCTCGCGCCGGCTCTTCCCGCGCTTCAACCAGGCGAAGAAGCCACTCTTGCTCACATCCAACACGCGGCACATCCTCGACACGCTGAACTCCTGCCGATGCTCCAGAATGAATTGGTACTTCACCATTTGCTTTCCTGCGAGAACACTTGGATAGCTTTTTTTAAAATGTCGCGCTCCTCCCGTGCGATCGCCAACTCGCCTTGCAAGCGTCGAATCTCGGTCTCGGATTCTCGTTCGGCGCTTGGCTTAAGCTCATCGCTATTCTCATCGACCCGATACCGCTGCCGCCACTTGTAGATCAGTCCCGGCGTAATGCCCAAGTCGCGCTCCACCTGGGCCACCGTCCTACCGGGCTTCGCCGCTAAATTCAGCGCCTCACGCTTCAACTCGTCTGGATACTTCACCATCACACTCCTACCTGCCTTCCTTACCTGATTCTATTGGACAACAGCGCTGTCTACAAAATCGGGGCAAGTTCACAGACTATGACCAGTGGCTAGGAATGATTGATATGACCTCAAAGCACCGACGTCTCATCCCTCGGCCGAATGATTGGACCGACAGAAAGCGGATATACCGGGCATTTGAACAAGTGTTTGAGAGGTATGCAGATAGTATTGTGGTAATATCGTACCGTATTGACGGCATCCCGTCTGAAGCAGAACTGATTCGGCTTTTGGCTCGGTTCAAGTCTGATGTAAGAGTAGAAAGGTTTCGCAATTATCAGTATGCGCTCTCAAAGAATAAGTCGTCCAATGAAATCTTGTTGATAGGTCAATAGCGGATGTTCGATTTCGAGAGTCAAATGCGCGAATACTTGCCCAAGCTTAAATCGGCTCTTGCAAACGATATCGGAGAATGGGTGGTTAAAGGATTCATTGATACGTATCAAAATATTTATACCATCTCGGCTGACACCAAAGTTATTTCGAAACTCATCGAACTCATGCTCTTTCCTATATTCCTGGAATTTGCGGACTGTTATGGTTATGAACTTCATTTGGCAGAACATCAAAACTACTATCCTGACATTACGTTCATCGGGCGCAATGGACAAATGGTAGCTTTTGATTTGAAGTCAACCTACCGTATCAGCGCAAGTCGCGTTAGTGCCTTTACTTTAGGAGCATTTACGGGTTACTTTCGCAGAAGAGACTCTACGAAAAATATTTCTTTCCCCTAGCGTGAATACAGCCATCATTTTGTGCTAGGAATCATTTACTCACGAAGTAATTCGCCTATTGATGTAAAGAAGAGTCTTTAAACTCGACCAACTAAAGAACATTCAGTCGGTCGTGCATGACTTTGAATTCTTGCTGCATGAAAAGTGGCGGATTGCGGCAGATAGACCAGGAAGCGGCAACACAAAAAACATTGGTTCGGTGAACAACATTGCCGATCTTGTTAGCGGAAAGGGAATCTTCGCTTCGCTGGGCAAGAACACATTTGATTATTACTGGATGAATTACCTTGCCCCAGATATGGCTCGGGAAATCGATTCTGACGTCCCATATCGGAATTTAGATGAATTCTTGAAATGGCGAAGCGGTATCTGAGATTGGCCTAGAATTGCTACCCTACCATAGCCCGGCAGCGTCACCCTTGCGCGCTTCTACCTGCTGCCTCAAGCGCTCCATCAAGTCGACGCCCATCTGCCGGAAGAGGTCGATCATATCGATCGGCACCCAGTTCTCGATGAGATAATCGCCCTCGCGTTTCCACCAATCGAAGTCGCGCAGTGTCATCACTCTGCCGGTGGCGGGCACACCCGCGTATGTGCCGTTATGCCTTGAATAAGCGGTGTCCCATATGCCGCCGGCGAAATACTTGCCTTCGCCGATCCGCCCCATGCGGCGCCCACTGCCGGCGCGGCTGATGTTGCGATCGCCAAAACCTTCCAGCCAGGGCCGTTGATGAAAGTCCTCGTATTCCTCCAACGTGAAACAGTCGCCGATGCCGCTGGGACCGTACCATTTCATGTCGCGATGCCAATACTCCTCCTGCTCCATCGAGCGCAAATTGCCACCATCCCGGTTGCGAACATAGCGGCGCATGCCTCGGCCCATCGCCTGCACCAGCTGTAAGCTCTTGCGCGATTCCAGCGCATCCTGCTCGGTCAAGAGAATGCCGTCCTGCGCCAGCGGTCCCGGGATCTTGCCGCCTTCAGCGCCGGGAGCCGGCGGCAGCAACTGAAAGCCCGCCTGCCGTATCACCGCCAGGACATCAAGTTGCAGGTAGCATTCGGCGATTAAACCTTCGCGCATGACATAAAAAACGCCGAACCAGATATTCGTCTTCTTGCCGGTGGCGGGGATTCCCAGCCAGTCGTCGACGAATGTGCCGGTCAGGTAGCCGCAGCCGCTGACCCATTCCTCGTCGCCGGTGGTGGCGTAGAGCGCGGAGCTTTCGTCATTGCCGCCTATGAAGACATAAGGCGCGCGCTTGAGATCGGGAAAGGCCTGCAGCAAGGGCAGCCAGAAATCCGCGATCACCGCCTCGACCCCCATGATATGGTCGATTGGCGCTGAGGCATTCCAATTTACGTCGGCGCTGAGGGCTGCGCGCAATAAATCCGGCGCTTGCTCAATCGTGGCGTGATTCAGCCGCTGCCAGAGATCCCAGACAGCTTCTTTATTGGCTTGATTCAGTTGAGTGGGCATGTCTGTAACTCCAAATATAAAAGAATGCTGTTGAGAAAGTTCTTACGAAAGTACTCGGGCGACCTGATAGGTCGCCCCTACAACGCAACTTGCGTATTGGTTTGCAAGGCTAACCTTGGACATCAAGCGCGCCTATGCTTTGGTGTCGGTTTCGCGTAAGGATACTGCCTTCAAACCGGCATCGAGGGCTTCGGTGATCTTGTCCACATCATAGACGCTGCCCGCCCAGACGCCGCCGCTGGCCGCTTGCAGCGCTGCCCACAAGCGCGTATCAGCCGGCAGGTCAGGATGAGGCTGCAAACCAGGATGCGGATCCCGCGAATCGATCAGATTCTGCGCTTCCTCAGCCGACAAGTCGCCGTCAGCCGTGCCGACCAAATCCACCGAGCCGCTCAAACTCTCCCGGTCAATCGCAATCTCGATGAGGTCGCCATCGCGCAGCTTGCCGATGGGACCGCCGGCCAGCGCTTCCGGTCCGACATGGCCGATGCAAGCGCCTGTCGAAACGCCGGAGAAGCGGGCGTCGGTGATGATCGCCACCTCTTTGCCCCAGGGGATAAACTTCAGCGCCGAGGTCAGCTGATAAGTCTCTTCCATGCCGGTGCCCATGGGCCCGACGCCGGTCAAAACCAGGACATCGCCGGGCTTGACTCTGCCGCCCTCGATGCCTTTGAGCGCGCGTATGGCAGCCCGCTCGGAGGTGAAAACGCGCGCTGCGCCGCGATGCCGATAGACGCCGTCTTCGCCGACCACTGTCGGGTCAATAGCTGTCGCTTTGATGACCGAACCTTCTGGCGCGATATTGCCCACCGGGAAAACCACCGTACTTGTCATGCCGCGTTCTCGCGCCGAATCCGGCGACAAGATGACATCATCGGGGTCAATGCCATCATTTTCGCGCAGACGCTCACGGGCGAAACGGCGGCGGTCGCTGTCTTCCCACCAGTCCAGCACGGTATCTAGTGTATCGCCGGTGACCGTCATCGCATCGGTGTTGAGCAGACCCTGCCGGCGCAAGTGGCACATCACTTCCGGCACGCCCCCCGCCATGTAGACCTGCACAGTCGGATGGTTGCGCGGTCCATTGGGCAAGGCATCGACCAAGCGTGTTGTGCTGCGATTAACGCGGATCCAGTCGTCGACCGATGGCGGTTTGAGCCCGGCAGCATGCGCGATCGCAGGAATATGCAGCAGCAAATTGGTCGAGCCGCCGAAGGCTGAATGCACCAGCATGGCATTTTCCAGCGCGGCCGGCGTGAGTATATCGGAGAGAGTTGTGCCCGCAGCTTTCAGGTTGAGCAGCGCCAGGGCCGAGCGGCGGGCGTTGTCCAGCCAGATGGCTTCGCCCGATGGCACGAGCGCGCAATGCGGCAGGGACAAGCCCAGCGCTTCGGCGACGACTTGCGATGTGGCCGCTGTGCCCAGGAATTGGCAGCCGCCGCCCGAGGAGCCGCAAGTTTTGCAGCCCATCTCAGCGGCATAATCGAGACTGATCATGCCGTGGGCGAAGCGCGCGCCGATAGTCTGCACGGTGCCGGCGTCTTCAGCGCCCTCAGCGGGCAGGGTCACACCGCCGGGCACGATGATGCCAGGCAAATCGCCGCAGCCAGCCAGCGCGATCATGGCGGCGGGCAAGCCCTTGTCGCAAGTGGCGACGCCCATCACGCCATCGCGCGTCGGCAATGAGCGGATCATGCGGCGCATCACCACAGCGGCATCGTTGCGGTAGGCCAAGCTGTCCATCATGCCGCTCGTGCCTTGGGTACGTCCGTCGCAAGGGTCGGAACAATAGATGGCGAAGGGGATGGCGTCATTGGCGCGGATGGTCTCCGCCGCTTCTTTGACGAGCAGGCTGATCTCCCAATGCCCGGTGTGATAACCAAGCGCGACCGGGCTGCCGTCTTCGGCGCGCAATCCGCCCTTCGTGCTGACGATGACGTACTGCTCGCGGTTGACTTCTTCCGGATGCCAGCCCATCGCTACATTCTGGGTCATGGCGAAGAGGTTGCCGCTGGCTTCATTGAGCAGCATGTCTTCGTCGAGCGGCAGCTTGCCTTCTCTGCCTTGCCCGCGTGTGCGCGTTGTCGGCAGCAAGTCCGCCCCGCCGTAGATGTCGTTAACCATAGGACTGTCTCCAGGTTTCTTTACCACCGAGTACACCGAGTTTAACCGAGTACAATGAGTTATGATTTACTGCAATGGAAGAGCGAAAGGCCAACCTAATCGTAAACCGGCGGGCTGAATGTCAGTCCCTCCGCAAGCCAAGTCTTGATCAGCGCCCTCGGTTTCCTCTCTTTTCCCTCAGTGTACTCGGTGGTTAAATTGTTCACGGAACATTTCAGAGTGAACGGATTATGACACATATGCGATTTTCAAATCAAAAAGTGATTGTCACCGGCGCCGGCGAGGGCATCGGCTACGAGGTGGCGCGTCAATTCTGCGCGGAAGGCGCGGATCTGCTCTTGAATGACATCGTGCCGGAGCGGGCGACTACCGCTGCCCAGCGCATCGCTGCTGAGACCGGCGCCCGCTGCATCGCCATGCCCGGTGATGTCTCCGATGTAGCCACCATGCGCGCTATGGTATCAAGAGCAGTGGACGAGTTCGGCAAGTTGGATATTTGTGTTTGCAACGCCGGCTTGACCTCCTGGGGCGACTTCTTCGATTACAGGCCGGAAGACTTCGAGCGCGTGGTCAGTGTCAATCTGCGTGGCACATACTTTCTGGCGCAGGCCGCCGCGCGCCAGTTTCGCGCACAAGGCCGGGGCGGGCGCATCGTCTTGATGTCATCCGTCACTGGCCATCAAGCCGTGCCTTACCTCAGCGCTTATGGCATGACCAAAGCCGCGTTGGAGATGCTGGCGCGCAATCTGGTGCTCGAGCTAAGCCCGCACGGCATCACCATCAACTGCGTAGCGCCGGGGGCTGTCATCACACCGCGAAATCTCAATGACGATCCACATTACGAAGCGACCTGGTCGGCGCTGACGCCGGTGGGGCAGGCGATACAAGTCGAGGATATCGCCAATGCCGTGCTATTTTTGGCGGCGCCTGAGTCGAGCAGGATCACGGGTCAAGCCATCGTGGTGGATGGCGGCTGGAGCGCTACCAGTCCCATACCGGATATGGAATATGGCAAGGAATATCAGAATTGAAGCGAGGATGTCAGCTGGCGGATGCAGCGTTCTCGTCGTCGGGCAGCTCATTCTTGCGCCGTCGCCCGCGCATGATGTCGTAACCCAGCCAGCCCAAGCCCAGCAGCGCCAGCCCACCACCGCCAACCACCATCATATTGTATCGCTCGCTGACCATGCGCCGGCGTTCAATATCGGCCGCCATCAAGCCTTGCGCTTGTGACTTGCTCTCCAGCTCGACATCGCTGCCCTCGTCGTGGATCTGCGCCGCCATATTTGCCGCAAGCTGATTCGACAGGTCAAGGTAGCGGAAACCGGCGCCGGCAATCAGCACGATGCCGCCGACAATTGCCGAGAAGAGCAAGCGCTCAATCAATTCCGCGTTCAGCAGTTTGCGAATATAGTCCATTCCCAAAGCATTCATTGCCTAATGCAAAGCGAAAACTTACAATAGGCGCTGCTTATAACGCACTCATTGTACGGAAGAGATCTATGACAGACAAGCTGTTATCAGTCGGCATGGTGGGCACAAGTTGGTGGGCGGATGCCATGCACTTGCCCGCACTGGCAAGCCACCCGCGCGCCCAGACCGTCGCCATTTGCGGTCGCAACCGCGTCAACGCGCAGAAGATGGCCGATACTTGGGGTATCCCGCAAGTTTATACCGATTACGCCGAGATGATCGACAGCGCCGACCTCGATGCCATCGTCATTTCGACGCCCAATGATTCGCACTATCCCATCACCATGAAAGCTTTCGAGCGAGACTTGCACGTCCTCTGCGAAAAGCCGATAGCTATGACATACGGGCAGGCGCAGGAAATGGCGGAAGTGGCGGAGGCGAAGCAACTCAAGACATTGGTGCCCTTCACCTACAGCTTCATGCCCACGGCGCGTTACCTCAAGGAATTGATCGACGACGGCTTTCTCGGGACGCCCTACCACCTCAATATGCGCTATTACAGCGGCTACGCCCGGGCCGGCGACTACATTTGGCGTCTGGATCGCAAGATCGCCGGCAGCGGCGTCGTTGGAGATCTAGGTTCGCACTTCCTGTATCTAGCTGAGTGGCTCTTTGGCGAAATCAACGCGGTAACATGTCGCCTCGGTTTTTCCGTGCCACGCCCGCCGACTGACCCACAGGGCAATCCCTACGAACTCGGCGATGATTCCTGCATGCTCACGCTGGAATTCACCAACGGCGCGCTAGGCATGATTCACTGCACAGCCCTCTGTTACGAGGACACGCCCTTTGGCCAGACGCATCACATGGAGTTTCATGGCGCGGACGGCACACTCTACAGCCACATCGATTGGGACACGCTGCAGCAAGTCAAGGGCGCGCGGGTCGGCGAGGGCATGGTACGCGAATTGTCCATTCCCGATCACATCTGGGGCGATGCCCGCCGCGACACCGTGCATAATACCTACCGCGATATGTTCCGCTCGGAAGATTTTATGATACGCGGCTTCATCAACGGCATCTTGAACGACACTGCGCTCGTGCCGAACTTCGAGCATGGCGCGCGGATTCAACGCCTGGTCAGCGCGGCATTGCAGAGTCACGAGAAAGGCATGCGTGTCGAGGTAGAGTCGATTACAGAATGATTTTGCAAGTGGAGGCGGCATGCGTTTAGATGGCAAGGTCGCGCTGGTGACGGGCGCGGCGCATGGGATCGGAAGAGGCATCGCCGAGCGGTTCGCCGCTGAAGGGGCGAGTGTGGGCATCCTGGATTTGGATGCTGGCGCTTGTCAGCAAGTTGTGGACGATATCAGAACGGCTGGCGGAACAGCGCTGGAAGTAGCCGCCGATATCAGCGTTCCGGCGCAGGTTGAGACGGCAGTTGGCAGGCTTCGAGACAGATTCGGCGCCGTGAACGTGCTCGTCAACAACGCCGCCGTCATGCCGACCGGAAGCCTGCACGAGACCAGCATCGAGGATTTCGATCGCGTGGTCTCCGTTAATTTGCGCGGGACCTACCTGGTCTGTAGCGCGGTCATCCCGGGCATGTTGGCGGCTGGGGGCGGCAGCATCATTCACATAGCAAGTGTAACCGGCATGATCGGCTTGCCGGGTCTGGCTGCTTACTCCATGACCAAGGGCGGCTTGATCACTCTGGCGCGCTCGATGTCCACCGATTATGGAGCGCGAGGCATCCGCGCCAATAGCGTCTCGCCCGGCACGATTGATTCGCCGATGCTGCATGATTTCCTGGCGCAACAGAGCAATCCGGAAGCGTACAGGCAACAATATGACGATATGCACGCTGTGGGACGGGTTGGCAGAGTCGACGAAGTGGCCAACGTCTGTCTGTTTTTGGCATCGGATGAGGCGAGTTTTGTCACCGGCTCAAATTACGAAGTGGACGGCGGCTACAGCGCGAAAGGCGATCAGCCGCAGGATTAGGTGAGTCCCAAATTCTCTTGCCACCGAGGACTCAGAGTTTTCGAGAGTTCACCGAGGAATCAGTTTGAGAGCGCTGGAATGTGACTTATGACCGGTGGTGAGTAGACTTGGGCAAACTCAGCTGCAAAGGAGAATGATATGAGTGATGCGCCGCTTTTGATTCGATACTCCCAACCGGGCGAGGGCGCGCGCGTTGGCGTACTGCGTGGCGACACCGTGCATGACATCAGCCACTGCTTTCCAGCGCTGGTAAACGTTTTCCTCGATTCTGTCGACGATGTAGCAGGCTTGATCGCGGCTGTATCACGCGCTGCCGACGATTCGGCGCGTCACATTCCAGCGAGCGACCTTGATAATTCACCGGCAGCGGATACGTCGCATTGGCTGCCGCCAGTCGACGAGCAAGAGGTCTGGGCGGCCGGCGTAACTTATCTCCGCAGCCGTGAAGCGCGCCAGGAAGAATCGGCTGATGGCGGCGATGTCTACGCCCGTGTCTACGATGCCGAGCGGCCGGAGATATTCTTCAAAGCCTCGGCCAAGAACACCGTCGGACCGCTAGACGCGGTCGGCATCCGCAAAGATTCGCGCTGGAATGTGCCCGAGCCGGAATTGGGCTTGGTTTTCAATCCGGCTATGGAAATGCTGGGCTTCACCATCGGCAATGATATGAGCAGCCGCGATATCGAAGGCGCCAACCCGCTCTACTTGCCGCAAGCGAAAGTCTATACGGCATCCTGCGCTGTCGGTCCGGGCATCTTGCTGGCGCCATCGGACGACTGGCTCGATACGACCATCCGCTTGTCCATCAGCCGCGCCGGGGGTGAAATATTCAGCGGCGCCATCTCGACCGATCAAATCAAGCGCAGTATTCCCGAGCTGGCGGACTACCTGGGACGCAGCAATTCCTACCCGGGCGGCGTCATCTTGTTGACCGGCGCCGGCATCGTACCGCCTGCCGATTTCACGCTCATGCCCGCCGATGTGGTCACCATTGTGATTGACGGCATTGGCACGCTGCAGAACCACGTCATCGAGGTCTGATGTGAGCCGCCGCGTTGAACTGGCGCAGATCAATCTGCCCGATTTTGGACTGCCCTCAGTCCAACCGGCTATCCCCGCAGCGACCTACGAAGCGCGTATTGATGCCAGCTTGGAACGGGCCGCGCGCACCGGCTATGACGCGCTTATTGTCTATGGCGACCGCGAGCATTCCGCCAACATCGCCTATTTGACCGGCTACGATCCGCGCTTCGAAGAGACCCTGCTCATCCTGCAGCCCGGACGCAAACCGGCCCTGCTGCTCGGCAACGAAGGCATGGGTTACAGCCGGGTATCACCTGTCGACCTGGAGCGCGTACTGTATCAGACTTTCAGCCTGCTGGGTCAGCCGCGCGGTGAAAGCCCGCCTCTGAGCGACATCCTCACCGACGCGGGACTAATACTCGGTATGCGGCTGGGCATCGTCGGTTGGAAGTGCTTTGATACGCGGGAAGCAGCCGACCCGGCGCGTACGCTGGAAATCCCCGCTTTCATCGTCGAGGTCTTGGCGGACTTCGTCGGCGACCGCGCCCTGTTGAATAACGCAACCGACCTGTTTATGAATCCGGTTGATGGTTTGCGCGCCATCAATGATGTCGACCAACTGGCCTATTTCGAGTTCGCATCGTCATACAGCTCGCAGGCTCTGCGCAATCTGATCTTCGGTGTGCAGGCCGGCATGAGCGAGTTTGAAGCGGTCGCTCTGATGAAGTTGACCGGCTTGCCGCAATCTTGCCATCTGATGTTTTCCAGTGGCGAACGCGCCGGCCTCGGCTTAGCCAGCCCGTCGCTGCGCCGCATGCAAGTTGGCGAGCCGATTTTCCTTGGTTACGGCATTTGGGGCGCGCTCAATGCCCGCGGCGGTTGGCTGGCGCGCGACGCATCCAATCTGCCGGCGGCTGTGCGTGACTATGTAGAGGTGCTGGTCGCGCCTTATTTCCGCGCCATCGTCGATTGGTACGAAGCAATCGGCATCGGTGTGACCGGCGGCGAGCTGCACACGATCATCGAGGCTCAGCTTGGCGATCCCTTCTTCGGCATCGGCTTGAATCCGGGACACTTGATCCACCTGGACGAGTGGCTGCATTCGCCCATTTTCGCCGGCTCAGAGATCGAATTGCGTTCCGGCATGGCGATTCGAGTCGATGTCATTCCGGCCACTCACTCGCCCTATCACACGACCAATGTCGAAGATGGCATCGCCCTGGCTGACGAAGGCTTGCGCAATCAAATCGCGCAGAAATATCCTGAAACCTGGGCCCGCATCCGGCAGCGCCGCCATTTCATGCGCCACTCGCTTGGCATCAAACTCAAGCCCGAGGTGCTGCCATTCTCCAATATCCCGGCTTACCTGCCGCCTTTCTGGCTGTCGCCGGAGCGCGCCATGCGGGTCGCCGGGTAGGAGACAAGTGAAGTGGATGTCAAATTCTTTAACCACAGAGAACACAGAGGACACAGAGATAATTCAACCGATGGTAGTCGCGGACGGTATCATTTACGGTTATGTGGAGATTTGTAGGGGCGACTCTGTGAGTCGCCCACACCGAAATCCTTACGCAGAATCACCGCCTAAGTATCTCTCTGCCCAATGTCCTTTGTGGTTAGCCAAAAGGAGTCGGCTAAGCCATGAAAATCACCGCCATCGAATCGTTGCAATGGAGCGCCTTTCCGCGATTGCTCACCGTGCGTGTGCACACCGATAGCGGCATCATCGGCTTGGGCGAGACGGTAGACAAAATCCCTGGCGCCAAAGCCGCTCTGCACGGCACCATCGCCCCGCTCGCGCTGGGGCAAGAGGCGCTCGATATCGAAGGACTCTGGCGCTTCGTCATGGACAATATCATGTACCACGGCTATGCCGGCGCAGAGACGCGCGCGCTCTCAGCATTTGAAATCGCGCTGTGGGACATCATGGGGGTGCACTATGGCGCGCCGCTCTATCACTTGCTGGGCGGCAAGACGCGCGACGAAATCCCCACCTACAACACCTGCATAGGTTTCGGCCGCTACCAGGACTACGCCGCTTGGCACGAAGACGCCGGCGCGCTGGCGCAAAGCTTGCTCGATGACGAAATCTACGCCATGAAAATCTGGCCCTTCGATCAATTCAGCGAGCGCAGCTTCGGGCAGCGCATTACGTCAGCCGAGATCGAAAAAGGGCTGAAACCCGTCAAGCAGATTCGTGATGCAGTAGGCGATCGCATGGAAATCGGCATCGAATGCCACTTCCGCTGGAATCGCGTCAGCATGGAGCGCATCGCCCACGCCCTTGAACCTTACAATATCCTCTTCCTCGAAGATGTCATGCCGCCGGTCTATCCTGACGAAATAAAGGCGCTGTCCCAAGCGACGAGCATCCCCATCATCGGCTCGGAGCTGCTGATGACCCGCTGGCAATATCGCGAGTGGCTGGAGAAGCATGTGTCGCAGATTGTCATGACCGATGCCGTCTGGAATGGCGGTATCGCCGAAACGCGCAAGATCGCCAACCTGGCGGAGACCTTCGGTGTGCCGCTTGTGCTGCACAATGTCGCCGGCGCCATCTGCCACGCCGCTTGTATGCACCTCGGCGCGCATATCCCCAACCTGTACTACGTCGAATCTTGCCGCGCCTTCTATAAGGAATACTATGGCGTACTGACGGATTATAAGCCGACAGTCTCCGATGGACACTTCGCCCTGCCTGCGGGTCCCGGCTTGGGCGTCAATCTGCGAGAATCAGCGCTGCAGCGCGACGACTTGATACGAGAAATCTCGCAAGGCGAGGGGCTGGCGGGCGGTCGCCGCGCCATGGGCGATCATTGGGCGGCCGAGGAGATCCGTTGAGGTTGGGGTCAGATTCTATTTCGCCTTCTGCTTCTCTTTGCTCTGACCGGGTAGCCAAAGCATGTAGTACAGCAATGCCGCGAAGGGCGAAAGAATCGGGAGGCATACAAGCAGCAGCCAAAAGACCCGCGCCAATCCGTTATTCTCCCGGCGGAGTACCAAGATGAAAGCGATCAGGGAAAACCCTGCGACCACAGTGACCCATGGCAGAAATTCAGCTGGGGACATTCCCAATTCATCCAATATCATTTTCTCTTGCTCCTAAAGGATATGTGAGCCGGGGCAACTTTCTGTATCGTCGGTGAAGAATCCAAATGTCCAATACCGGACGGTATATCTAGCGTCAACGTTGGCATTCTGCCCACTAGACAGCCAGCTTCTCACTCCGTTTACGTGTCGGATTTCCACGTTAATGCTTGAGTTGCCGCCGCCCGCGACGGCATACTGCGCCGGGTCAATGCTGGTATACAATGATGGTCGCCCATTCATATTTCGCACGAAATGCGCATCTGCGACGACACCAAAATCAGTGTGGATTCCGAGGCGCCAGTACTTTTTCGTACAGGATACCTCGAGCGAATTGCTTGCCGCGGCGCGCGCGTATCCGCGAGCGTTAGGCAGGAGCTCCTCCGCATATTGGGATGAATGAGCGGTGGCAAGAGCTTGCTCGGCGGCAGCGAAATCAAAATCCAAAGGCGGCGTTATACCGAGCTGAACGCCGTACTTGTCCGCTAGAGCTTTAGCTCTCTCGTTAACTTCTGATTGAGTAAGCGGAGGGGGGTAGTCGCTATCACTGGGAACGCTAACGCCCAAGCAAAAAGTATCGCAACCACTGCGATGCGGGACCCATTCTTCATATGGTCAACTCTTATGTTGGCAACAAGATATAGGCACGTCGCTCTTACAGTATCCTACTTGCTGACAGCGGCAGTAGCAAGACTCGCCTCCCAAAAGCAGTGAGTGTATTCGGTTGCGCCAGCGCCAAGTCTCTTTGCGCAGGACACCATCGATTTAGACGCATAAATATCGGCTCTGTCTTATTCGCGAACGCTGAGAATAAGCGCCTCTCTGTATTATGGTCGAATCGCGGTCGCCGCGTCATGGGCGATCATTGGGCGGTTGAAGAGATTCGCTGAGGATGAGAAAGAAGAACCCCCGCCATTTGCGACGAGGGTTCGCGGTGGATCATCATACTACCTAATGGTTCTTGGGCTTTTCATCCGCGTTTCGATTTCGCAGATGACTGCATACCGCATACAGCAATGCGCTGAATACGAATACAAGGAAGATCGGGTATAGGTTTATGACAGCCGTTAGCCAAATACTTGGCTCCGAAATTACGTACATTAGAGCCTCCCTTAACTGGCCCAACTTACCCATCCTGAGATATGCTCTCTAATCATCACTGGACCTACCGGAACGACAATGTCGGCGGAATAAGTGACCTTTAGCGACCCCGAAGGATAACTCACTTACGTGTCTTCGTTCTCTAGCCATCCTAGAGTCAATCCATACCAGCCAATCCAATCGTCCTGCGCATTCGACCAAGTGTATTTCACTCTACCCGACACAGGGTCATAAGTCACCGTTCTCGTCGCCGTCGCGCCGACCTCAATATAACTCGTCGTATACTGAGCGACTGTGTGTTTCCTTGTCAAAACTGAGAGAGACTGCGAACTGGCGAGCAAATTGCCTGGCACATCACCTGGGCCGCTTAGTGTGATGTTTACTTCTATCGCATTGACCATTTCTTGCAAACGCGATGCTATCTCTCTAGCCTCCGCGACACTAGCAACATCCCTCCACTCAACTCCAGCAGCCTTAGCCACTGCTCTGTCGGCAGGTGTAGCGATTTCAAATCCCATTTCCGTTAACAGCTGCATTTCCGTAGCAGTAAAGGTATTATGCGAGCTACTTTGCCCAAAAGCGGGGAAAACTCCCGAAAGCGCTAGAACAAAATTCAGTAGTATTCCCACCAACTTCTTCACGAGATTTCCTCCAAACAGGACTCAAACCGCGAAAGGGACGTGGCTTACAAGTTTTCAAATACCGCCTCTCATCTCAATCATAACGCTCAATATAATCATATAATATGCACAAAGACTTGTCAATATCGTCTATATACTTTACACAATATCATTACGGTTCGACCTCAGTTTCTGTGAAGCGAGCGCCAAATCTATGTAAAAAGGGGCTGTCCGGCGGACGATGTCGGAATCAGTCGCGTATGGCTTTGGATTTGCGTTTGGTCATTCTCCACATACGCCGCAGCACCAGCACGACCACAAGGAAGATGCACAGGTGCATGGCAAAGTACATGAGAAACCATCTGACAAACTCAGCTGGGTCAACAGCAACAAACGCTTCTTCTCCCATGTTCGCACTCAGCCTTTCTATTCACACCACGAATTCGCAGGAAAAATCTAAGGCTTGATCGTCATACCAGACCCCGTTAGCAAAGTAGACATTTAGGACGCCAGAGTAGAAGATCTTTAGTTGTAGGCCGTTACTGATGATGTAAGCGCCAGGCGAACTGTTCGACAACCTAAAATTGAATAGCGGACTGTTGTCATCGAGTGTGACGCCTTTCGCAGTCACGCGGCTAAAGAACTGATTGAAAACGACTTCCGCATCAGCCCAGGCATTGATTGTCACATCACCCCACATTGCGCTTGCCATTTTGGGGCAATTATATCGTTGGATATAGCTGTTTGCGGAAATATGCGTGACTGGCAGGCAAGTTAGAATCAGTAAGGCGAGAAGATTTTTCATCACTTTACCTCCTCGTATGACTCATTACTTCAAGCGATCCAGTTGAGATTTGGTCGGTTAGGGGTGAGAATGAGGGCAACTGACGCTGGCTGGCTTTGATGTGAGCCAAATCCCTCCTATGAAGTAGATTTCAACCGTACCGCTGAAACTAATGTCTACTCTGTTTCCAGACTCCCGAAGATTAGCTACGGTTGTGCCAGAAAGCACAAAGTTATATGTCGCCGATCGATCATTGAAAAAGGCGCCCTTGTCGTGAATCTGAGTGAATCGACTTCCATTTGTTCTAACGTCAGCCCAGGCGCGTAACTCAACTTCTTCGCCAAGGAAAGATGTGGTTTTATTACAACCTAGGCGGAAAACATTGTCTCTCAGTATTCCAAATGTGGGTGTGCCCCGTCCGGTGAGATCTAAGGTAGCTATTGCGGTCAGTACTCGCTCGGCATTTATCGTTACGCCTTGAGAGGCTGCTATCTCTGCAAGAAACTCTGACGAAGGCAAATCAGTGTCTGTAGATTCTCTCCCAAAAACGGGAACAACACCAGATAGTACAATTATGAGTATCATTAAAATTGCCATCAACTTCTTCACGAGATTACCTCCAACATGGACTTAAACCGCAAAGCGAATGTGGCATATTATTTTCTCAATATCCTCCTTCCCACAACAAACCTCACTTTCAATTTAATTATCAAGACTATACGAATGATTGTTAATTTTATTCGTGTAGTTTGCACACGTGCATGTTGCACAGGGAATTGTCTCTCTGCGCGCCATGGGCGATCATTGGGCGGTGGTGGAGATTCGCTGAGCAAAGGCGAAAAAATGCCCTCGCTGATCAGCAGGGGCATGGTATATCTACCTATGGGGCCTTCTTTTTGCGCTCTTGGAGTACGGGCCGCAATAGCCAGTAATACAGAAAAGCCACAATTGGAGAGAGGATGGGAACAGAGATGATCAGCAACAGCCAGAGGAGCCGACTAGGCGTATTGTTTTCCCGGCGACATACATAGATAAACGCGATTGCTGATAATCCGACCACCGCGATGGTCCAAGTCAGGATTTCGTTCGAGGTCATTCCCAATCCATCCAGTGTCATTTTCTCCTCCTAAATCCGACGGTTGCCTGGGCAAGTGTCTGGGTGGTCCGTGAAGAAACCGAATGTCCAATAGCGCACAATGTATCTGGCGTTCACGTTAGCTTTCTGGCTATTAGAAAGCCAGCTCCGTACACCATTGACGTGGCGAATTTCAACATTCACGTTTGCGTTACCACCGCCCGCCACAGCATATTGCGCGGGATCAATGCTGGTAAAGAAGTCTGGGCGTCCATAGGCATCACTCACATAATGCGCATCCGCAGCAACAGCAAACTCCGTGTTTATTCCTAAGTGCCAGTACTTTTTCTTGCAGTAAACCTCTAAAGTAGAGGCACTGAAGGCTAACGTCGTAGGAATTACTGTTTCCGGAGAGATGGTTTCGATGACTCTGGAAGACAGAAAAGTGGAAAGAGCTTGCTCGGCAGCCGTAAAGTCGAAATCCAGCGATGGCGTTATGCCAAGTTGGACCCCATATTGCTCCGCAAGATCCCTTGCTTTAGCATTTACTTGCGCTTGTGTAAGAGTAGTGGACGCCATCGCTGGCAAAGCGGAGATTGAGACTGCAAGTACATAGATCATTAAAATTGCCATCAACTTCTTCACGAGATTACTTCCAATATGGAACTAAACCGCAAAACGAATGTGGCGCGAACTATTCTCAAATGCCTCCTTTTCGTCTTAACTATCATATTCATTGTGCTACATACATATCTGGCTGTCAATATAATTAGTATATCTTGCACAATTTCTCTTTCGACGGGGCGAGCATTGCCCATTTACTTCATGCTCGCCGCCGCGCCGCCAAATTAGTATTCTACAATTCCCATAATCTGCGCTATAATGTGCGTCGCGTGGCGTTAAGCTATTGATTTGGTCTCTACAGGCGATTTGCCTGAGACGATTGTACACAATTAGTCATTGAAGGAGTTTTACAATGAGGAAGCTGCTTCGCACTATCCCGGCGCTGCTCTTGGCGCTGGGCACTATGATTGCTGGAATCGGCGGCGTCGGCGCTCAGGACCAACTGGTCTTCAGTATGGTCAGCCACGGCGGCGTCGGCAACCCCTTCTGGATCGTCGTTATCAAGGGTATGGAAGATGCTTGTAACATACTCAACGCCGACTGCGCTTGGCTGGCGGACCCGGTCGACAACGTAGACGACATGGCGGGCTACTGGGATGACGCGCTGGCGCGCAACAACGACGGCGTCGGCACCACAGTTCCGAATCCGGAAGTTATTCGCGATGGCGTAAACCGCGCTGCCGAAGCTGGCATACCGGTGATCGTATTTAATACGGCTGACCCGAATGCGGGTACGCCCGATGCGCTGCCGACCCTGTTCTACATCGGCGCGAACGAGTTCCTCGGTGGTCGTTCCAACGCCCGTGCCGTCCTGGCTGCGGCCGCTGACGCCGGCGCGGACATCACCCGGGGCGTCTGCCCGATCCAGGAAGTTGGACACAGTGGTCTGGAAGCGCGTTGCGCTGGCGTCCGCTCTGTCTTTGAAGAAGCCGGCATCCCGCTTGATGGCTTGACCATCAACAACGATGTCACCGAATCGGCCGGTATCCTGGCGGATTACTTCAGCGCCAACGATGATGCCAACGCTGCCTTCATGCTGGGCCCCAACCCCTCAAGCTCCCTGAACCTCTACATCCAGGAAGCTGGCGTCATGGCGGGTGAATTGTTCGCAACCACCCACGATACCAGCGCCGAAATCTATGAGATGATCCAGGGCGGTTATCTGGTGCAAGCGATTGACCAGCAACCGTACTTGCAAGGCTTTGAGACCATCATGTGGCTCTACCTGAACAGCCAGTTTGAATTGGCGCCGGGTGGAGACATCTTGACGGGACCGGGCGTCATCGACACCAGCAACGTAGACGCTATTGTCGAATTGACCGCAGCCGGTTATCGCTAAACCAATATCGGTTTTCGTATACGGGTGGGAAGTCACTTCCCGCCCGTTTTATTTCTCTCCCTTTTTTGCTTTCTTGCCATATTCGCGACATACTATCTCTGTCGCCTGCTCAATCCAACTGAAATCGAGACTTGGGGCAAGGCGACTGCTGACAGCTTTCGTGTCCGTTTGGCGTATTGTCTAGCTGTCGTCCAACGGACAACACTCTCCATCCTTCCTTCTAAGTTGCTTTCGAGAAAAAGCTAATGATACAAGCATATTTGGACAAAAAGGCCGAAGCTCGCAACATCGGTTTGTTGATCACAGTCATGATGGTGGGCGCCTGTTTTATGGGGCTCATCGTGGCGGCCATGGTTGCCTGGGGCTGGATGCCCCTGGGCGAGCGAGACAATATCCCGCGCTGGAGCGGGGGCCTCAATACTTATGAAATGATCGTTACCGTCGCAAGTCTCGTCTATGCGCTTTGCGCCGGGCGAACAGCTTACGGCTTGTATATCCGAGAACGGGCGAGCCTGCGCTGGTCACAGTGGATGTTCTTCGTGTCGCTCGTGCTCGGCGGCGTCATCTTGCTTAGTGTGATTATTCCCGTCGGCCTCAAATTTTCGCTCTTGCTTGGCCAAAACTTTGATATACGAGGGCAGATTAACAACGAGCTTGGTGGCTTGGCGGCCGCCTCGCTAGCTATTGGCGAAGGCTTGATCAGCATCAGTGTGCTGGTTTTGGTTTTGCTAGCCATACTGGCGCTCTTTGTCTTCTTGATCCCGCCACTAGAGTCCTTGCGGCAGGTCGAGGGCGTACGTCTGATTGTCTCGCCACCACGCCGTTTGATTCAAGCCATATTCATTATCTTCGCGCTTGGCATCGTCTTCTTGCTCATCGCCGGCTTGTTCGTCGTGCCGCTGCATCCGGGCACCACCAAGATACGCGATGCGGAAGATCATCGTCTTCTGGCCGGTCTGCTCATTTTCCTGCCGGCGCTCTTCGGCTACATGCAAGTGCGGCAAGTACAGGAAGAATCTGACGAGCTGCGCCGCGCCGTCGCCTTGACACCGGGCAAGTTCGTCCGTTCCGAGCTGGCGAAGTCACCGAGCGCAGGCGCCATCATCGGCTTCATCGCCATATTCATGGCCTTTACCATGGCGACCGATCTTTTCCTCGAGCCGAGCTCAATCGCTTCCTTCCTTAGCAATGTCGCGACCAAAGGCGTGATCGCCATTGGCGTCACCTACCTGATGATTTCGGGCGAGTTCGATCTGTCTGTCGGCTCCATCCTAGGTGTGACGGCGCTGTCTTTCATGCTCTTTATGACTGAAGGCGCGCCGCTGCTGGGTGTGCTTGATCCGATTCCCGCGGCGCTACTGGCAATATTTGTTGCGCTAATCCTGGGCGCCGTCAATGGCATCCTTCTCATCACCACGCGAATACCGTCATTTATCGTTACACTGGGAACACTGCTGGCATATCGCGCGATCACGCTTGTCGCGATCGCCGGTGGGCGGATCCTGCGCTACCGCGACTACCATGACGAGTTTCCGATTTTGGCGATTAGTAATATCTTGTTCGTGGTACTCTCGGTCATCGGCTTGCTGCTGGTGATGTTTTCCGCTTATCGTGTTTTGCCCGTCCTTCTGCGACAGGCGCAACATGGCTGGTCTATCCGCGAGGACCACGGCGACTTCGGTACGAGCGGCGCCATCGTCCGCATTGTCATATTGCTGGTGGTCGCCTTGATCATGCTGGCGATCGTCCTTTGGCTGGTGGCGGTCTTTGGCTATCACATCAGCGCGGGCGGCGGACAATTGGTAGAAGTCGGTTACTTTGATCTCTTCAATGGACGGGTCCTGGAGATCGGCACGGAAGGCGAGCTTTTCCATATGCAGATCCCGCGCGACGCCAACGTGCGGCTGGCGATATTGTGGTGGTTCATCTTTGTCGCCTTTTTCCACGTCATCCTCACAAGTACGCCTTTCGGCAACAGCATCTTCGCCGCCGGTGGCAATCAAGGCGCGGCGCGCGCGCAGGGTATCAATGTTGATCGCGTCAAAGTGCAGAACTTCGTCATTGTGGCGGTGCTTACGGGCATCGCGGCCATCTACGAAACGGCGCGCAACCCCGGCGTTGACCCGCTGAAAGGGCAGGGCTGGGAGCTTGACGTTATCGCCATGACCGTGATTGGCGGCGCGCTTCTTACCGGCGGCTATGGCAGCGTCGTTGGCTCACTGCTTGGCGCGCTGATATTTGGCATGCTGCAGACGGGACTGGTGCTGGTCGGCATTGAATCACGCCTGTTCACCGGCACAGTCGGCGTCATCATCATCGCCGCGGTCGTCTTGAATACCTTCGTTCGCGGCGCCCAGCGAAATTAGCCGCTCGGCGGCAGCGATATTGGCCACCGCGCTAGAGCCTAACTCCGAGCGCGCTTTGCAAACGCACAAGGTGGTTTGTGAAATTAGGAGCCTCAATCATGGAATATAAGCAAACGAATCCCGACGCACTGGTGGATATGATCGATATCCACAAATACTTCGGCAGCGTACAGGTATTGCGCGGCGTCAACTTTCACGTCGATCGGCAAGAAATTGTCGGCTTGCTCGGCGATAACGGCGCGGGAAAATCCACGCTCATCAAGGTGCTTACCGGCTTCCATACGCTGACCCGCGGACAAATCTATTTCGACGGTGACGCCGTATCCATCAACTCGCCGCACGACGCGCGCGAACTGGGCATTGAAACCGTGCATCAGGATTTGGCGCTGGTGCCCCTGATGAGCATCGCCCGTAATTTCTGGCTCGGTCAAGAACCGACTTACCAGGTCGGCCCCTTCAGTTTCCTGGATAAGAAGACGATGGCCAGCGAGTCCATGCAAGCCTTGGCTGATGTCGGCATCCATATCCGCGACCCGGAAGAGACTGTCGGCACCATGTCCGGTGGAGAGCGGCAGTCAATTGCTATCGGCCGCGCCGTGTACTTCGGCAAGAAGCTGCTTATTCTCGATGAGCCCACATCGGCGCTCTCGGTCGGCGAGACGCAGAAAGTGCTGGATTACACCATCGCCGCCAAGGAACAAGGCATGAGCGTGATCTTCATCACGCACAATATCCGCCACGTGTACGAAGTTGCGGACCGCTTCACCATCATCGAGCGCGGGCATAAGTTGGGCGACTTCCACAAGACCGAAGTCTCTGAGACAGAAGTCGCCGACATGATTGTAACGGGCGACATTCCCGAGCGTTTGCGCTTGTACGACGAAGAAGCTGTTGGAGACTAATCATGAAACGAACGCCAATACAGCAGCGACGACTGCTCATCATGACGCTGATAGCTATGCTGGTCTTCGCCGCTTGCCGCCCGGATGACTCGCTTGACATCACGCCCTCGCCAACGCCAACGCCTGAACCAACCGCGACGCCCATCCCGACGCCCGTGCCGGCTGATTTCGTCGACCCCGGTTTAGCCAATCAACGCGTCCTCGACGCCTTGCTTGAATTGCTGCCGAACAGCATCCCCGCCGGCGATGAGCAATGGAAGCTGGATTATTCGCGAGGAGAAGATGGCTTGGAAGATGTGCTCGGCATCAGGGGAACCGCCGCTGGCAAGCAGGTATATTTCCGCACACAAGAAGGCGGTCAGATGAGCCTCTATTTCGTCGTCTTCGATACTCCTGAAGAGGCGCTGGCGAATTACGATCGCGTCTTGGGCATCCGCTCCGTGCTGGAAACCGGCGACGCCAACGAAGATTTCCCGCAGCCCAATATATTTGGCGCCGGTCTCTACGGCTCAGTCTCGATCTTCCAGATCGACAACTACTTCATAGAAGTAAATATCGAGCTCTTTACTCGCGGCAGCCCGCTGGAGCCGCTGTCACGCGGGACTCTGCGCTTCTTCGAGAACAACCGCAGCGCATTTGAAGAGGCTGCCAGCGCGCAGGCGACCGAATCCGGTTGAAGAGATGTCCTGCAGATTGTCCTTGACAACCTGCCGCTGGAAATCTTCACCGATACACAATGGCGCCGCGACTATACACGCTTTGATGGCGTGGAGACGCCGCCTAACGTAAAGAATGGCAGGGCGGCGCGCGTCTTCTATCGCGATCAGGCGGCGAATGTCTTTAATATGACCTTCGGCCAGTTCGATAGCCCGGCCGACGCTCTGGTTCACTACGAAAGATTCAAGGGCATCCGCGAAGGCATCGAGGCGGAAAACACCGAAGAAAGTTTCCCGCAGCCCCATGTCATCGGGCGCGGTCTCTACGGCTCGGTCGCGCTGATCGCCGTTGACGAATTCTTCATCGAAGTGCTGATCGAACGGGCGCCAGGCACCAGCGCCAATCCCACCGTCGCCATTGCCCGCCGCGCGCTAACGATATTGGAGGGTGCCCGCAGCGGATAATCCGCCTGCTCACGCTTCAGCGCCGTGATATAATTCGCGCCACACATAATCAGAGGAGCGAAAGATGTCATCTATGCCCCGTTATCGGCGCTGGCAATTGTGGGCGCTGGAAAAGAATCTGCTCAATATGGAGCATCTCATCACCACCATCACCGATTCAACGGCCTTCAGCAAACGCGACGGCGGCGATGGCTGGACCATCTCGGAAGTACTCGGCCACCTCGGCGATGTGGATTCCTACTTTTCAGCACGGGCGCGCGCCCTCGCCGAAAATAACGAGCTGCCAGAATCGTCGGGACGCAGTCAGGACGAACAGGTCAAAGACGCCGGCTATGCCGAACAAGACGCGCTGGATTTGCTCGACAGGTGGAAAAAGATCCGCCTTCCCTATCACGAACTCTTGGCTTCCTTGCCGGAAGACGACGAGGAGTTCTGGGAGCGCCCGGGCCGCGATGCCGATGGCGGCGGCTTCACGCTCAACGACCAGCTCGTGCTCGGCGCTTACCACGACCTGGATCACATTCATCAGATTGTGAAGATTATTCGGGGGTAACTAGCATACCAATCGATGCTCCACCCCTGCCCAAAACACTGCGGCAGGGGAGTGGTGAATTTCAAAGACACAGGACATATTCTGGATTCCATAAGGGGGATTCACCACAGAGACACAGAGGGCACAGAGGTTTTTGGATGGCAAGGTCGAAGTTGTTATATCAACAGTATTCACCACTCCCGGGGAACTCTGCTTGCCGGTGGGCAGTGGCATGTGTATTACAATCTAAAACTGAAGCCCGCATGGTAGAAGTGATTGATGATGAGTACGAAAATGAAGCGGAGCGCGCTACTTTCGCGTAAGCTACGCCTTTTCCTCGGTATGTTGTTGGCGCTGTTCGCTAGTTTCGTCTTAGCGATTCTCATGCTGATTCTAGTGTTGGTTAGAGAAAACCGCAGTCAATTTCCCGATGGTAGACTGCTTTCTCCCTTCAATTCCGACAGTGGGGGCTCAGTAGTAGTTCCCTTTGATGATGACAGACCCGCAATACCTGCTTATGCCATTTTGCAGCGACAGGTTGTCTATGACATCAATGCCTTTCTGTACCTCTACGCATGGGACTACAATGGTGAAACATGCTTGGCAGCCCGCGAGGTTGTTTTAGCTCAGGACATCTTTGGCGGCTGGTTCGGTTTCATGTTGTCCAAACATTGTAACGCCAATCACCAATACGCTGTCCATGTCGATAGACTTGCCCGGGCCCCCGAACTGTTGTTGGTATATGGCTTCGCTGATGATGCCAAGTGGGTAGAGATCCACTGGCAAGACGGCTCTGTCAATACGATTAGAACTATCAATGACACATATATGGTAGTTTTAAGGAAGGAAACTCATGGAGACTTCACGAGTGTCAACTTCCTCGACTCCGATAACATAGTCTTGCACACCATCACTTTCGAAGACTTAGGACAGTAGCAACCTCACGCAAGCCCGCTCATAGGATCTCGAGCGGGCTTTGTCAAATTCTCTCTACTTCGCTTTTCTCCTGCCTCTTTGCCCTGAACTTGCCCCGATTTTGTAGACAGCGCTGTTGTCCAATAGAATCAGGTGAACTTGCCCCGATTTTGTAGACAGCGCTGTTGTCCAATAGAATCAGGTAAGGAAGGCAGGTAGGAGTGTGATGGTGAAGTATCCAGACGAGTTGAAGCGTGAGGCGCTGAATTTAGCGGCGAAGCCCGGTAGGACGGTGGCCCAGGTGGAGCGCGACTTGGGCATTACGCCGGGACTGATCTACAAGTGGCGGCAGCGGTATCGGGTCGATGAGAATAGCGATGAGCTTAAGCCAAGCGCCGAACGAGAATCCGAGACCGAGATTCGACGCTTGCAAGGCGAGTTGGCGATCGCACGGGAGGAGCGCGACATTTTAAAAAAAGCTATCCAAGTGTTCTCGCAGGAAAGCAAATGGTGAAGTACCAATTCATTCTGGAGCATCGGCAGGAGTTCAGCGTGTCGAGGATGTGCCGCGTGTTGGATGTGAGCAAGAGTGGCTTCTTCGCCTGGTTGAAGCGCGGGAAGAGCCGGCGCGAGCGGGAGGATGCGAGGCTGCTAGCGCGCATCCGGGAAATCTTCGTGGGTAGCGCCCGGACTTATGGCAGTCCGCGTGTCTGGGCGGAATTGTTGGCGAGAGGCTGGCGGGTAAGCCGTAAGCGGGTAGCGCATTTGATGCGGCTTGCCGGCATGTACGCGATTCGCAAACAAGGCTATCGAGGCCGGAAGAAATCGGCAGCGTCGACATCGGCGGCGCCCAATATCCTGCAGCAAGATTTCTCGGCCACGGACATCAACCAGAAGTGGCTGGCGGACATCGCCTACATTGCCACCAAAGAAGGCTGGCTCCATCTCGCTGTGGTCATGGACGCCTTCTCGCGCCGGATTGTCGGCTGGTCTATGAACCGGAGAGCCAACAGCCAGCTGGCGCAAAATGCACTGCTCATGGCAGTGCAGCAGCGTGAATTGCGCGGTCTGCTAATCCATCATAGCGACCGTGGCAGTCAGTACACAGACCAGCGTTACCAGCAGTTGCTGACTGACCGTGGCATACAGCCAAGCATGAGCGACACCGGCAGTTGCTACGACAACGCCATGGCGGAAAGTTTCTTCGCTACTCTGAAGACCGAGTGCGCGAATCACGTCTTTGACACCATCAACGACGCACGGCGCACTATCGCATACTACATAGAGGCATGGTACAACCGCCGCAGACTGCATTCATCGCTGGGCTTTGCCAGCCCTATGCAATTCGAAGAGGCAGAGCATTAGACAAATTCAGCGTCCACCAAAACGGGTCAAGACCACCCCCTGTGAACCTCTCGGCAGTAAGAAAGCTTCAGATGACCTGCTATAATACGCGAACCTACCGCTGACCAAGAAGGCAAGCCGAACCATGGCGCCGTCTCCCCAACCCCTCGCCGAACGCATCCGCCCGCGCGACCTCAGCGGCTTCATCGGTCAGTCGCATCTGGTCGGCGTCGGCAAGCCACTCTACCGCGCCCTGCAGCAGCGGACCGTGCCCAGCATGGTCTTCTGGGGACCGCCAGGCGTCGGCAAAACCACGCTGGCCCGCATGGTGGCCGATGTCACCGATAAGCCCTTCTACAACTTGTCGGCGGTGTCCGCCGGCAAAGCCGAGCTGCGGCAGATCGTCGAGACAGTCCGGCCAAGCCGCTCCGCCAATCGCAGCCAACTCGATTTGTTTGGCGCGTCCGATGCGGCGGAAGAGTCTGAGGGTGTCATCCTCTTCCTCGATGAGATCCACCGCTTCAACAAGGCGCAGCAAGATTTCCTGCTGCCTTATGTCGAGGACGGCACAATCACACTCATCGGCGCCACCACGGAAAACCCGAGTTTCGAGGTCATCTCGGCGCTGCTTTCGCGTATGCAGGTCTTCACGCTCAACCCGCTGTCGGTCGCCGAGATCGAGCAGATCATCGCTCGCGGGGTCGCCTCGCTCGGTCTTGATATAGACGATGGCGGCATCGGCTTCCTGGCGACCTACGCCAATGGCGATGCCCGCGCCGCGCTGAATCTGCTGGAAAACACCGCGCGCCTTTACCATACGGTCACAATCACAGCGGAAAATCTGCGCGAGACACTGCAATCCAAGCACCTGCGCTACGACAAGACGGGTGAGGAGCACTACAACACCATCAGCGCCTTCATCAAGAGTATGCGCGCCAGCGATGTCGATGCCGCGCTCTATTATATGGCGCGTATGGTGGACAGCGGCGAGGACCCCAAGTTCATCGCCCGCCGCATGGTGATTTTCGCCAGCGAAGATATCGGCCTGGCGGATTCAGCCGCGCTGACCGTCGCCAACGATGTCTTCCGCGCTGTCGAGACGATCGGCCTACCCGAATGTCAGTTCAATCTGGCGCACGGTGTTGCCTATCTTGCTTCAGCGCCGAAAAACCGCTCCGCCGGCAGCGCCTACTTTGACGCGCTGGCAGACGTAAAGGACTTGGGCAATTTGGCGATCCCGCTGCACATCCGCAATGCGCCGACGCAATTGATGCGCGAAATGGGCTATGGCGACGGCTATCAAGCCTATACCGATGAAAGCCTGCTGCCCGAAGAAATCAAGGGCAAGCGCTATTATCGGCGTGATTCCTAAGCGCTTATTCCGTGCCATGTCACGGCGAGGTTGTGAAGATTGACATATCTTGTTAAACTGCCTTTGCTAATTTTTTCAGCGCCATCCAACTACTTATTTTCTTCTGTATTATTGTTGGTTTGGGTAAGATTTTGTCCGATGACTGTATGGAGGGGAAGAGATGAGCTCGAAAAATAAGATTTCACGGCGTGACTTCTTGAGGAATACGGCGGCCGGGAGTCTGGGTTTATTCCTGGCGTCCCACGGTTTACCTTTGGCGGCGCAAGACTCCGCAGTGATTAACATTGCTGATTCCGGCGCCATGATCACCAGCGATCCCACCACCTTTCGCTGGGTGGATAGCGGGGATCAGAAAGCGGTCTTCTGGAATGCCTTCTTCGAGAAATACATGGAAGCGCATCCCAACGTCACCATTCAATACGATGCGTTGCCCTGGAATGAAATCGCCCAGGTCGTCCCGCTCGGCGTCCGCAACGGCACCGCCCACGAAGTATTTCAGCGTCCGCTTGCTGTCAGCTTGGCACAAGCCGTCAACGAAGGCTGGGTCTCCGCGCTCGATGACATCATTCCCGACTTTGAAGCTTGGAAAGACAGCTTCCCCGGCGGCGTCTTCGTCGAAGGCATCACTGGTTTCAACGGCAAGACTTATTCCTTCCCCGCCACGTCCAACAAGCGCTACGGCAGCCACCTGCTATATAACGTCGACTACCTTGACGAAGCAGGCGTAGACCCGCAAGCCGGCTCCATGTCTGCCGACGACTTTGTCGCCACTGCCAAGAAAGTCACCGAAAATGGCGCCGGGCGTTATTTCGGCTTCATCATGGGCGGCAATCAGGTCAATCGCTGGGGCGCGATCGTGCGCGAATTCTCACGTATGGCGGGCGCCATTAGCATGGGCGTCGGCAATTTCGATGTCGATTTGAGCACCGGCGAAATCCCTTACACCAATCCCCTTTACCTGGAAGCCATAGATGTGCTGCGCCGCCTGCGCGACGACGGCAGCGTCTTCCCGGGCACACTGTCGATGAACGCGCCGGAAGCCCGCGCCCGTATGCCACAAGGCGCCGCCGGTATGATTCTTCAAGGGCCCTGGAATATCCCGATCTGGCTGCGCGAAAACCCGGACTTCAACTTCAACATCGCCGGTCAACCGCTGCTCGATCCGCCGACGCTGGTTCCAATCACCGTCGGTCCGGGCGGCTCCAACGAGATCCACGTCTTCTCAGGCGCTTCCGATGCCAACAAGCAGATCGCAGGCGATATCTTCCACTATCTGGGCACATACGAGGGCCAAGTAGCTTGGGCGACTCTGGTCGGCGCGGCCGATCCGGCGATATTCGCGGAAGCGATTGCGGAAGCGGACATGAATCCCCTGGAGCGCCAGGCGCTGCTCATGTTCAACGAGCAGGTTCGCGTCGGACCGAGCCAGATCGTCCGCAATCCCGCCACCGCCGATGTCAATCTGGAATTGCGCCCGATCTCGCCAAATCTCGCCGAGACGGTGCAAGGCATCTACACCGAGCAAATCGGTGATATCGAAGGCGCAATTCAAGACTTGGCGGACCGCGCCAATGCTGAGCTAGATCGCGCAATCGCCGCCGCGCGGGAGAAGGGCGCCGATGTATCCCGCGATGACTACGTATTCCCGAATTGGGATGCCAACGAAGACTACGGCGAAGAAAAGTACGCCGAACTGTAGATAAGCTGACATTCCGGCGGGGCTTAAGTCCAGGTCCCGCCGGGCAGCTTGATTCTCACATTCAACATCCTGGAAGGGTAAGTCTGTGTCTCTGGCAGCGATGCGACAGTCCCGCAGTCAAAAACGCGCGCTGATGCAGCGATTCATCCAGCATCGCTGGATCTATTTGTTCATGCTGCCCTCGCTGATCCTGACGGCGCTGTTCACCCTCTATCCCATCTTTGCCTCATTCTACTATTCATTGTTTCAGTGGTCGGGTTTCACTAGCGACGCCTTTTATATCGGCACACAAAATTACAGCGATGTGGTCATTGATAACCAATTCTGGAACGCCTTCAAGAATTCCTTTGTCTTCATGCTGAGCAGCGTCCCCATCAAACTGTCACTGGCGCTGGTAATTGCCATTATTCTAAACGACCGCGCCCTTCGCCTGGCGCCGGTTTTCCGCACCATGTTTTTTGTGCCGGTCGTCACCACCACCGCCATTGTCGGCATCGTTATGACCTTCATCATGAGCCCCTTCAATGGACCGATTAATACGATCATGCTTGACCTGGGGCTTATCGCACGTCCAATAGATTTTCTCGGCGATCCCAAGATATCCCTGTTTTCGGTCGTCGGGGTTGAAATATGGAAGTGGCTGGGCCTTCCGATGATCTATTGGCTCGCCGCGCTGCAGACCATCCCGTTGTCGCTCTATGAAGCGGCGGAAGTGGACGGCGCCAATTGGTGGCGTAAATTCTTCTTCATCACCATGCCCTTGCTCAAGCCCTTCGCCGTCGTCATCGTATTGATAACCGCTGTCGGCACATTGAACGTATTTGCGCTGGTGCAGACCATGACCGGTGGCGGTCCTTACTTTTCCAGCGAGGTGATGGAGGTCTATATCTATCGCACTGCCTTCGGCGCTGCCAACAGCATGACGCTGCCACGCCTGGGTTATGCGTCGGCAGCGGCCGCTTTCTTCGGCGTATCCGTGATGTTCCTCGCCACAATTCAGATTTTCGCTGCGCGATGGGCACAGCGTGAACGCGCCGGCATCGCCGCCGCTGAAACAACCGTGGAAGAGGCATGATGACCACTGAGGCGAAACCGAAACGGACGGCGCTCGAGCACAATCGCCGCGTGGAAATCAAGGCGACCCGCATGCGCGAAATCGTCACCAGCATCATCTTGACGCCCTTTGCTCTGATATGGGTCTATCCCTTTCTATGGATGGTCAGCGCCTCGCTGAAAACCAATGACGAGATCTTCCGGGCGGGCACCAATCTCTTGCCCAAAGCGCTAGCGTTCGAGAACTTTGAGCGAGCCTGGGTCCAGGCAAATATCAGCCAATACTTCATCAATACGGTAACCATCGCAGTTGGCTCGGTATTGGTCGTGCTCGCTACCACCTCAATGATGGGTTATGTGTTGGGGCGCTACAGGTTTCCCGGGCGGCGCTTGGTGGTCGGCATATTTGTAGCCACCGTATTCCTGCCCAAGGGTTATACCATCATTCCCGTCTTTGACTTGATTAGCAGTCTCGGGCTGAATGGCTCATTGACCGGGGTCATCCTGGCGCAGAGCGGCGGCGCGCACGTTATCTTCATCCTGCTTTTCGCCGGCTACTTCGGACAATTGCCGAAAGTACTGGAAGAAGCAGCGATCGTCGACGGCGCCGGCTTCCTGCGCGTCTTCTTGCAGATCATGCTGCCCCTGGCAAAGCCGGTGATTGCCACAGTCGTTATCATGCAGCTCATTGCCAGTTGGAACGATTTCCTGCTGCCCCTGGTGCTCACCTTGCCGACGCCCGAGCTGCGCACCCTGTCCGTCGGCATGTATGCCTTCCGCGGCGAATACTTCATCGACTGGAGCGGTATGGCGGCTGCCGCCACAATCTCCATCATCCCGATTATTCTGGTGTTCCTGGCGATGCAGCGTTACTTCATCGAGGGCATCGCCGGGGCTGTCAAGAGCTAGCGATTGAGTCATTCAAGCGAAAGCTGAGTCCATGTCCAAACTCAATATCCTGCTGATTACATCCGACCAGCAGCACTGGAACACGCTCGGTCAATTTAATCCCGAGATACAGACTCCCGCCCTCGACCGGCTCGCTGCGCAGGGCACGACCTTCACCCGCGCCTACTGCCCTAACCCCACCTGCACCCCCACCCGCAGCAGCATGATCACGGGCAAATATCCCTCCCAACACGGCGCCTATTCTTTGGGCACGAAGCTGCCCGAGAGTGAAACCACGGTCGGCGAAATCTTTAGCGCCGCCGGCTATCGCACTGCCCTGGTCGGCAAGGCCCACTTCCAGCCTCTGCAGTCCACTGAGGAGTTCCCATCGCTGGAAGCCTACCCGAAGCTGCAAGACCTGGACTTCTGGGGTGATTTCGAAGGGCCTTTCTACGGCTTCGACCATATCGAGCTGGCGCGTAACCACACGGACGAAGCCCATGTCGGGCAGCATTATGCCCTATGGATGGAAGAAAAGGGCTTGAGCAACTGGCGCGATTATTTCCTGCAGCCGACCGGGCACGTTGAAACGCAACGCCGCAAGTGGCTGATTCCCGAGCAATTTCACTACAATGCCTGGATCGCCGAACGCAGCAACGCCCTCATATCGCAGTATAGAGAAGCGGACGAGCCTTTCTTTCTGTGGGCCAGCTTCTTCGATCCGCATCCCAAATACCTCGCGCCCGAACCTTGGGATACGATGTACGACCCGAACGAAATCACTGTGCCGACTGTCACTCCGGGCGAGCACGACAGCAAGGGCCGCCTAAACACCGCCCCGTCTCCACCGCACCTGCAGCTGACTCAGCAGCCCGATCCCGACTTCTCCGCTTGGCAGGAGCCGAACGGCAGCGGCTGCCACGGCTTTCATTCGCATCTGCACGACCATGAAGAACTGGCGAAAGACATCGCCTGCTACTATGGCATGGTCAGCTGCATGGATAAATACATCGGCAAAATCATCGATCATCTCGATCAGCTTGGCTTGGCGGAGAATACTCTCATCGTTTTCACGAGTGACCACGGACACTACTTCGGCCAGCACGGCTTGATCGCCAAAGGCGCCTTCCATTATGATGACGGCATCCGCGTACCGATGATCGCCCGTTCACCGGGTCGCATCGCCGCCGGCCATGCCAGCCACAGCCTGCAGTCGCTGGTTGATTACGCGCCCACCTTCCTCGATTACTGCGGGCTGGACCTTCCTGCCGAAATGACCGGCATCCCGCAGCAGGTGGTCTGGGGTGGCGACGAATCGAAGGCTCGTGAGCATGTCGTGGTCGAGAATCGTCATCAGCCGACCACCCTGCACCTCAAGACCTACATCAACCAACGCTACAAATTAACGCTGTATTTCAATCGTGATTACGGCGAGATTTATGACCTGCGAAATGACCCCGGCGAGTTGACGAATCTGTGGGCGGATGCCGAGCTCCGCGCAGAATTGGTCGAGGCTTTCCTGCGCGCCGAGATGCAGAAAGAGGAGCCGCTCAGCCACACATCGTTGGCGCTGCCCCACAAGTCCGCGGCGATGTATCTCAAAAGCTGCAACCTGAGACATACCCAGTTGAACTTCAATCCCGACGAGAATCGCTATGAGCTCTTCGACCTGTCCGTCGATGCGGGGCGGCAGAATAACCTGTGGGACCATCCGGCGCATCGCCAAAAGCGCGCCGAAATGACGCGGGCGCTGCTCTTCAGTCGTTGGGGATTGGAGCCGCTCTGGATGCCGCGGATCGCCGGGGCTTGACTCTCGCGCCTCAACCCTTGCGCACCACGAAAAATCCAATGACTAGCGAAATTACCGTCGCCACTCCAATCGGCAGCGCCGGCTCCATAAAACGCAGCCAGAAGAGGTGAATCCCTATCAAGATCATCGCGCCTATGAAGACGCGGTCGAAGGCGTTTGTGTAGAAGGGCAGGAAGCCTTCAAACTTCTTTTCGTCCTTCGTGATCTCTTGCTCTTCCATCGCCCTATTCCTTAACCGCGCCGAAAGTCAAACCCATGACAATATAGCGCTGCGCAAGTATCACGATGATAGCAGAGGGAATCAGCGTGATCATCGACATGGCCGCCAGCTCGCCCCAGTTGGTGCCGGTTACGGTCACAAACTCGGCCAGAGCAGTCGTAATCGTGCGCGCATTCACACTGGTCAGATTGGCCGCGAAGAGATACTCGTTCCAGGCAAAGACCCAGCTCAAGATGCCTGTGACCGCCAGGCCCGGCGCCGCCAGCGGAATAATGACATTGCGCAATACGCCCCACAAGCCAGCGCCATCGATCATCGCCGCATCGTCTAACTCAATCGGGATGCCATCGACTACGCCTTTCAGCAGCCAGATGGCGAAAGGCAGGTTGAAGACGCAATAGAGCAAGATCAGCCCGATTTGAGTGTCGTAAAGCGTCCAATCTCCTATGCGGAAGGTCCGCGTGAACATAATATATAAGGGTAGCAAAAAGGCAGCCGGCGGCGCCATGCGGTTAGTGATCAGCCAGAAAAAGATATTGTCTCTGCCAGCCAGCTTGTAGCGAGAAAGCGCATACGTCGCCAATAGCGCCAGCACCATCACCAGCACAGCGTTGCTTGTCGAGACCACCACCGAATTGGTCATATAGCGTTGAAATGTGCTGTCGGTCAGGACATTGGTGTAATTCTCAAGGAAGAATCGACTGAGCGCCAAGTTGGGTCTGGCGAAGAGCTCGACTCGGCTGCGCATCGACACGACGAACATCCACCAGATTGGCAGCAGCGTTATGACTGTCATCAGCAGCCAAAAACTATAAGTACCCAGCATACGCCAGACGCGCTGCCGCAAACTCGTCCTCACTCGACCTCCCCTTTGCGCCGGCCGGAAATCGCGATGAAGAGCAGCCAGCAGAGCACGATCGTCAAATATAGCGTGATGATCGAAATCGAAGAGCCGTAGCCATAATCCGTCCGCGGGAAGACAACGCGCCAAATATAGATGCCGGTGAAACGTGTGCCCGGTCCTCCGCCCGCCATCATCCACACTTCATCGACTGTGCGGATGGCATCCATGATGCGGATGAATACCGTCGTCAGCAGCACCGGCTGCAAGAAGGGCAAAGTGACGTACCAGAAAACTTGCAAGCGATTAGCGCCGTCCACCTTCGCCTGCTCGACCGGCTCCTTGGGTATCGCCGACAGACCGGCCAGCATCGTCAGCGTCACGAAAGGCGTCCAATGCCAGACGTCCATGATCACCGATGTCCACAGCGCCTGATCGGGATAGGTGCCGATCTGATAGGTCAAATCGAACCAGCGATCGATGAAGAATGGCGCCGGGCCAAAACCCGGTATGACCATCAGCCGCCAAATCGCGCCCACCGCAATCGGCGCCACCATAAGCGGCAAGGTGTGAATAATGCGAAACAGTGACTTGCCGGGGAAATTCCGCGTCAGCATCTGCGCCAAGGTGAAGCCGAAAACGATTTGGCTGCCGATGGCGAAGATGGCAAAGCGCGCGGTCAAGCCGACTGAATGCAGAAAGTCGGCGTCGAAGACCAAGCGCCGAAAATTATCCAAGCCGTTAAAAACTAATCCATCGTCGGCCGAAAAAATATTCCACTGATTGAAACCGACGAAGAAGACATATAAAAAAGGCACGAAGCCAAAGATGAGCAGAATAATTAGAGTTGGGCTGAGCAATAGCCAGCCGGTGCGTGGGTTTCGCATTGTCGCTTCCCAATTGCCCCCTTGCCGCTTCTTAGTGGATGTGGTCCGACAACGGGGTTACAAAACAGGGTGACGATAGCGCCACCCTGTCGAAATGTCTGAAGCTTTGGCTTACATTCCGTAGCCCAAACGCGAGAGTTCCTCATCAACCGCGGCCGCGGCTTGCGACAAGGCATCAGCCGGGCTCAGCTCGCCCAGGATCGCGCGCTGAATGAAGGGATCGATGATCTCACGTACCTGCGCGTGGAAGGGGAAGGGCGGCGCGCCAGCAAACAGCGGACCCTGCTCTTCCAGCAGCGTGTAATAACCATCAACCTTGCCATCCTGCTCGGCGATCAAAGGATCATCGAAGGTGGCCGTATGCGTGATGCGGGCGCCAACGGCTGCCCACTCCGCCTGTACCGACGGCTGACCGATGAATTGCAGCCACAGCAGCGTGGCTTCCTTATTGCGCGACGAATGCGGCACGCCAAACGCGCCACCATCGTAGTAACCGATGTAGCCGTCGCCCATCTTGGCATCGTCGATGACGCCAGGCGCGGTGACCGGCAGGCGTACACCAACGTTGCCGGTGACGGCGGAACGGCTGTCATCCGTGGCGATCCATGCGGCATTTTCACCGTAGACCCAACCCTGCGCTGCACGACCGGCGGCGAAGCTGGAGGCAACTTCGTCCCAAGTGCTCGAAGTAGCTTCGGGCGGCGCGAAAGGCAACATGCTCAGCCAGAAGGTCAACGCCTCAACAGCAGTATCGCCATCCAACGCGCCGCCATTTGCGCTCTGCGCCGAGCCAGCGTCCAGGTCGATGCCCCAGTTGTACAAGCCAAAGGAGGGACCGATTGACTCAAGGAATTCGTAGGTCGAGGCGGGATGACCGGTCGAGCCTTGCACCGTCGTGCCCCAAAGATCCATATCCATTCTCTCGCCGTATGCGGTGAAGAATTCGGCGTTGTCACGATACTGGTCGAAGTTCTCGGCCGGCGCCAGCGCATAGCCGTACTCAGCCTCGAAGGCAGCCTGAATATCGGCATTCTCGAAGAGATCCTTGCGATATAGATAGACCTTGACGAATGCTTCCATCGGTACGCCGAAGAGGTCGCCATCAGCATTCTTGAAGTAATCGGCGAAGCTGGTGAAGGCGCTCTCGTCGTAATCTGCGAAAGCCAGGTCAGGATTATCGGCGGCGAATTGCGTCAAGTTGACCAGGTAATCCTGCGCCAGGTAGGAGTAGATGATGTCCTGCTCGATATAAACGAAGTCATAGATGCCGGTGTTGGCTTCCATGTCGTTGATTGCCTTGGAGTACATCTGGTCCCAAGACGTCGTCTCGAATTCGACAGTGATGCCGGTGTACTCGGTGAAGAGCGGCGCCAGCACATCCTTGACGTAATTCGAGGGTGGAGTGCTCTCGGATACACCGCGGATAGTTGAGCCGGCGTAGGGCGCGGCTGCGTCCGCCCACCAGCCGTGGTGATCTGCTGTGACCAGGCTCATATTGGCCAGCAGCGCGAAGGCGAGAAGCAACAATACTGTTAAAAACTTTTTCATGGTTTGACTCCCTAGACTAGATCGAACAATATGCGACAGAAACTACTGGAGTGTGTCTCCAACGCGGACGGATTGTATCAGATGGATACGGAAACTAGCAGACTCTATCTGGATTTGAAGCGACCTGATGAAATGAAACTTTTGTGCTCAGGAGAATCTTCTGGCATAATCTGGTCAATGGTCGCAATAGAAAATAGGCGCTTGATTGACTGACACTGTTAGTCCTGAAAACGTAGCCAGATGATGGCGCGGGTCGGAAGCAAGAATACCAAGCCCGAACTTCTGATCCGAAAGGGGCTTCATGCAAGAGGTTTCCGTTACCGCCTGCATGTCAAAGATCTTCCTGGCAAGCCCGACCTTGTATTTCCGCGCCATCAGTCCGTCATTCTAATTAATGGGAATTATATACTAGAGTAGCCAAGCCTATTCAGGCTTACTTCTTTCGCTTGTCTAAGTGTTCTTGCCAGTACCGCCATTCGTGATTCTTCTTGAGCTTGCCCATCATAATCATCTTAGCGATGTTCTCTGGCGTATCATCTATCGGCTCTGGGAACTCTAGTGGCAGTCTCCCTCTAGGGCGTTTAGGCTTCTCTTCGCTTTCCATCAATCTATCCTTTATATGAGTATGTTGCTCGACATTTTCCCGCCACGCCGATTGCCATACCTTCGTGGCAGTTGCAACGGACGGTCATCTAATAATGCTTCGACGCTGTATCCTTGTATCACAGGATAGTCCTCATAATCATCCGACCAAATTTCTTGACTGCGTTGATTGCTCACTGTACCCATTTGATGCTCGAAGCATACCATAATGCCTGCGACAGTTTCCAGCCGGCGCACAGTCTCGCTGAGCGCCTTCACCGAGTCAGGTGTTACGTTGCCACCTATTACCTGCACGATTGCATATTCGCGTTGAACTTTGGCATTGCGAACTACATCAATTTCCATGACGCCATCTACGCCGCCGTCCGCGCCTCTATCGCCAGGATTATGATACATCCCGTGTGCGCCGATTGCGCCACAGACCCATTTCTCGAACTCGAACTTATCGCGGTCAGCTAAGGCTTTCGCGGAGCGAAGTGTCTCTGGTACGCCGATAACGCGCGCATCATCTTGTTCAGATGGCGGAAGTTTCCAACGATGCGCTCGCGGACTAGCTCGGTGGAGAAGGGCGATATGTCGATACCGATCCAGCGGCGGCCTAGGGACTCGGCTGCGTGTGCCGTTGTTCCGCAGCCACAAAATGGGTCGAGCACGACATCACCAAGGTTGCTACTGGCTTTGATGATGCGGTCGAGCAACGCAAGCGGCTTCTGTGTCGGGTAGCCGAGACGCTCCGGAGACTGGCTTGTCTGTGGACGCGTGTCATCATGATCCCAAATGTCGCGACGATACGTTTCAACGTAGAATCGTCCCTGTTCGTCGACTTTTGTATGACGAAACGGTTTCAAGTAAATCTGCTTTTCCATTTGTGGATGAAATGTCCATTTCTTCCCATGAGTATAGAACAGTAACATATCATGTTTGCGAGGCCACCACCTCATGGCTACACCTTGAGTACGGTAACCCCACGCAACAGAGTTACGAAAGTTTCTCCGCCCGAAAATCGCATCCATAAGAAGTTTCAAGTTGTGACCGGCCGTCGGATCGCAATGCAGGTAGATGCTGCCCGTATTCTTCAGCACCTGCCGCATGGCCCGCAGGCGCAGCGCCATATTCAGCAGGTACGCGGATAAACTTGCCCTACCCCTCCCTTGCCTGCGCATCCATCGCAGCCACCGCCGCGATGGCGACGATATCCTCGACATCATCGCCCGCCTGCAAGACGTGCACCGGCGCGCCCATGCCCAGCAGGATGGGACCTATGGCATCGGCATTGGTCAGGCGCGATAGCAGCTTGTAAGAGATATTGGCCGCGTCCAGGTTGGGGAAGACCAGCACATTGGCGTCCCGCACACTGCTGAAGGGATAGCGCTGCTCGATGATATCGACCACGACGGCGGTATCGGCTTGCATCTCGCCATCGACGGCGATATCGGGCCGTTTGCGGCGCACCAGGTCAACCGACCGCGCTACCTTGTTGCTCAGTGGATGCGGCGTGGCGCCGAAATTCGAGAAGGAGAGCATGGCCACGCGCGGTTCCAAGCCCAGCGTCAGCGCGAAGTCATTGGCCAGAATCGCAATCTCGGCAAGCGTCTCGGCGTCCGGGTCGATATTGACGGTGGCATCGGTGAAGAGGTAGCTGCGCCCTTCGATGACCATCAGATAGACGCCGGCTACCCGCGTGGCCCCCTCGCGCGTGCCGAAGACTTGCAGCGCCGGGCGTATCACATCCGGGTACTCGTAGGTCAAGCCGCTGACCATGGCATCGGCATCGCCCGTCTTGACCATGAGCGAGGCGTAATAGTTGCGCTGCCGCACCAGCGAGCGCGCCTTGCCCAGCGTGACGCCTTTGCGTCGGCGCAGCTCGTAGAGCAGATCACGATATTCATACTGATTATCGGCTTCGTAATGGTCGAAAGCCGTCGGCGCGAAATTCAGTCCCAGGTTGCTTATGGTTTCGCGGATGCGCTCCGGCCTGCCCATCAGGATCGGTTCGGCAATGCCCTCATCGCGCACCTGCATCGCCGCGCGGATGATTTTCGGCTCCTCGCCTTCGGGGAAGACGATGCGCTTGCGCTGGCCGGCCCGCGCCCGATTGATGATATTCTGCCGCACTTGCCGTCCGATGCCTTGCCGGTTGATCAGCTCCTGTGCGTACTCCTCCAGGTCGATCTGCCGCCGCGCCACGCCCGATTGCATGGCCGCTTCTGCCACGGCCGGCGCCACCCAAAGCAGCACACGCGGATCGAGCGGCTTGGGAATTAGATAATCCTTGCCGAACTTGATAGACTCTTGCCCGTAAGCCATCAGGACGCTGTCGGGCACGTCCTCGTGCGCCAGCGCCGCCAAGGCTTTGGCCGCCGCCAACTTCATTTCCTCGTTGATGCCTGTGGCGTATACATCCAGCGCGCCGCGGAAGATGAAAGGGAAGCCGAGCACATTGTTGACCTGATTGACGTAGTCGCTGCGTCCGGTGCCGATGATGGCATCGGGACGGACTTCCAGCGCTAGCTCCGGCATGATCTCGGGCGTGGGATTGGCCAACACGAAGAGCATCGGATTCGGCGCCATGCCGATGATCATGTCTTGCGTCACCGAACCGGCGATGGACAAACCGACCAGCACATCGGCGCCTTGCAAGGCATCGTGCAGGGTCCGCGCGTGGGTCGGTATTGCGAATTCGGTTTTGTAGATATTCATGCCATCTTCGCGCTGATGGTGGATCACGCCGCGCGAATCCAGCATTAAGATATTCTCCCGCGCCACACCCAGCGACTTGAAGAATTTGCCGGTGGCGATCGCGCTTGCCCCCGCGCCGTTGATCACAACTTTGATAGTTTCCGCGCGCTTGCCGGTGACCTTCAGCGCGTTCAGCAGCGCCGCGCCCGAGATGATGGCTGTGCCATGCTGATCGTCATGAAAGACGGGAATGTCCAATTCTTCCTTGAGACGCTCTTCGATCTCGAAGCACTCCGGCGCCTTGATATCTTCCAGGTTTATCCCGCCGAATGTGGGCGCCAGCGCCTTGCAGACCTCGATGATTTCGTCGGAGCTGCGCGAAGTAATCTCGATATCGAAGACATCGACATCGGCAAATTTCTTGAAGAGCACACCCTTGCCTTCCATCACCGGCTTGGACGCCAGCGGCCCGAGATCGCCCAAGCCGAGGATAGCGCTGCCGTTAGAAATCACGGCAACCAGGTTTGCCCGCGCCGTCATCTCAAAGACGGTGAGCGGGTCCTTGTCGATTTCGAGCACGGCTTCGGCCACGCCGGGCGAATAAGCCAGCGACAGGTGGAGTTGGCTGTCGAGCGGTTTGGTCGGGACAACTTGTATTTTGCCCGGACGCCCGCGCCGGTGGTAATCGAGCGCTTCTTGGCGTGTAAAAGTGGCCATTTGAAATTGCTCCCCATGCAAAGGATGAGTTTCAACGTCTATTTTACCGCATGGGCAGATATTCGCCGAAGCCGCAGAGGCGGCGGGAGTGGTGATTTCAAGGAGATAGAATGAAGACGACACTGGCTCAAACTCGCCGGAAAACTCCCTTCTCCAATGCTTTGGGGAAGGGTCGGGGATGGGGTTAGAAAAGGGTATATCAAATATTTCACCACTCCCGAGGCGGGGGAGTTGTAAAATCAAACTACACGATAAATTCGCCAACCAAACAATATAACTCTGTGCCCTCTGTGCCCTTTGTGTCCTCTGTGGCGAAAAAATCTGTGCCGTGTTTGCTAATTGGACTATATCCGCGATGTTAACCACTCCCGAGGCGGCGGCCGTCAATCACTACGCGCGACTGTTTAGTCGCCTGTGTGTTTCCAGTTGCCGCTATGCTGACGCCGAGGGCAAGAGCCATCTGCGGATTTCGACCTGTGCCAGCAAGTCCAAAAATCAACTTGGCAAATGAACGCCGAAATTTTTTACATCTACTGTTGGAATTGGGCGGACGCCGCGATTGCGAGTGAAATGGAAAAACATCAATGGCATTATTCCGCCACTTGGCAGCCATCTCTTGCCGGATTCATGTCAATTTGCCGCCGTTTGGCAGTCTTTTGCCGCAAGGGAAAAAGCGCCCGCCGTTCACCAAGTCAGTGCAGGCGATCGTCGTCATAGGTGCATTCGATGGTGTTGTGAAAGTGTCGAGTTCAACCCAACTGCGCACAGATGATATCGGCGAATTCGTCCGTGCCCATGCCGTTTATACCGACGATATCGGCGATGTAATCGCCCCGGCTGAGGGCGGCGATCACGGCGTCGTCGATCCGGTCGGCGATTGCCGGCATGTTCCAGTGGTGGCGGACCAGCATGGCGGCGCTCAAGATCGCCGCTGTCGGGTTGGCGATGCCTTTGCCGGCGATATCCGGCGCGGAACCGTGAACCGGCTCGGCGACCGCGACGGATTCACCCAAATTGAGCGCGGGCGCCAGGCCCAAACCGCCGCCCCAGGCCGCTGCCATATCGGAGAGGATATCGCCATAGAGATTGGGCGTCAGGACGATATCGAAGCGCGAAGGTTCCTTGACCATCCAGTAAGCGGCGGTATCCACCAGCAATTCGTCGGTCTCGACCGCGGGGTATTCTTTGGCGACTTCGTAGGCGACGCGGCGGAACAAGCCGTCGGTCTGTGGCAAGACGTTGCCCTTATGCACGATGGTCACTCGGCGGCGCCCCTCGCTCAGCGCCAGACGGAAAGCGGTGTGAGAGATGCGTTCGGTGGCGTAGCGCGTGATACGCTTGGTCGCTGTGCCGGTGTCTCCAGCGTCGTAGGTGGTCTCGTCGCCGATGTAAAGGTCTTCGGTATTCTCGCGCACTACAACCAGGTCGACGCCTTTCCGCGCCGTCGGCACAGGCAGGAAGCGCGTCGGGCGCAAGTTGGCGTGGGTTTCCATTGAGCGGCGCAGCTTTACAATGGGCGAGGAATAGCCGGGCACGTGATAAGAGGGCGAACTGCAAGCGCCAAAGAGGACCGCTTGCGCTTCTTTGGCAATCTCGACTGTTTCGGCGGGTAGAGCGTTGCCGGTCTCCTGGAATCTGTTCCAACCCGCTTCGGCTGTGACCACATCAAGCTGGGGAAGGACTTGCCGCAATACACGAACCGCTGCCGGCACGACCTCTTGGCCGATACCATCACCTCTAATTACACATAACTTCACTGCAGTTTCTCCTCGTCACGGCTAGGTTCTGTTGATATTTTGACATTAGCATTTTCATAAATGGGTAAAATAGTCTTATGGATACCATAAGACTAACTGACGAACAGTGGGCGAAGCTTCGGGATTTTCTGTCGCAAGAGCCAAAGGTTTATCTGGGCAATGAGGCGAAATGCCGCCAATTTGTTGAAGCAGTGATATGGGTAAGTCGCAGCGGCGCACAGTGGCGTTTGCTTCCAAGCGAATACGGCAAATGGAATTCAGTTTACAAACGCTTTGCTCGCTGGTGCGAAAATGATGTTTGGCAACGGATGATGGAAGCTCTTGCCGATGACGCGGATATGGAAAACGGGATAATCGACAGTACGATTGTTCGGGCACATCCCTGTGCCGCTGGCGCCGAAAAAAAGTGAAAAGCAAGCCGTGGGTCGCAGTCGCGGGGGTTTTAGTAGCAAGATTCATATCACGGTTGATGGTTTGGGCAATCCCTTGCGTTTCCGCTTGAGTCCTGGGCAGGCTCACGACATCAATCAGGCTGAGGAGTTGGTGGAAGGCTTTGCCTTTCAGCGGGTTATCGCGGATCGAGGCTATGCGTCCCAAGATTTTGTGGACAGCTTGCTTGAAAGAGGCATAGAAGCGGTAATTCCCCCGCATCCGAGCGCCAAAGAGCAGCGAGAATATGATAGATGGCTCTATCGCGAGCGGCATCTGGTGGAATGTTTCATCAATAAGATCAAACATTTCCGCCGCGTCTTTTCCCGATTTGAGAAACTCGATACATCTTATCTCGGATTTCTGCACCTTGTCGGTACGCTGATATGGTTACGATAGAATGTCAACAGAACCTAGACGTATTCCAAGCGCTAAACCTGTTCTCATATCAAATAAGAAATGTCTTTGCGCAACCGTTCCAAGAGCTGCATAACATTCAAACAAGATTCGTGATAGTTGCGTAGATTGTTGCACATATGAGGGCGTTTGTCGAATTTTCGCGCAAATTGCTCCGGCGCAGCGACACTTCCAAAGCACAGAGGACTGGCGTAAACTTACGGGTTAACTGAAAGGTAATCATTCCCTTGCCGGAACTCAAGCCCTGCGTGCGCTGTGAACAGGAGTTGCCGCCGACCGCCTTTTCTGACGCGGACAATGTATTCTGCAAAGATTGCACCGAAGAGATCGTTGGCATCGTACGCAACAAGTACAACGCGATTGAGGCGGCGCATTTCCGCGCCAAGTTACGCCGGCGTTCGCGCGAAGCCATGGATGACTTGCGCCGGAAGTTGAGTTGAAACGCCCCGCTACGCGAGTGCTGTGATTGAAAGAATTGAAGCGGGCGACCTGATAAGTCGCCCCTACATTTTTGCGTGGTGGTTACGTGGATAACGAGGGGCGAGCCACGGGATCACCCGTACACGCCCAGGCTCAATTGACCATTGTTATGGGCGGCCGGCATAGCGGTTGAAGCGCATGACGTCTTTGCCTTTGGCGAGGATGGCGGTATGCCCCGGATGCAGCGGCGATGAGTCCTGGAAGACGTGCACCATGGGCAGGGTGACACGTATCGACAGACCGAGGCGCCGCTTGTCAGATGTATTTTTGCTTGAGCCGTGCAGCAGCCGCTCGCTGAAAAGAAAGAATTGGCCGGGCTTCAATTCCATATTGACCGCCTGACCGGCATCGAATGACTGCGGATCTGCCATTTCGCCAAAGGCCACGTCCTCAGGCGCGCGAGTATGCCTCAGCGACTGGCGATGTGAGCCGGGAATAATCTGTACGCAGGAGTTCTCTACGGTGACCTCGTCGATGGCGATCCAGGCGGAAGTATTGACCGGCGGCTCGAGGGGCCAGAAGTTGATATCCTGATGCCAGGGGATTTCGACGCCGCCAGGCGGTTTGAGCCAGAAATTCGTCGCCCAGACGATGAGGTCGGGCCCCAGCAGGCAGGCTATGCGATCAATGATGGCGGGATGGGTGGCCAGGTCATAGACCGCGGGCTGATCCATATGCCGCGACTGCCCGCGGGAGCGCGGGTTGGGGCCATCGCTGCTGAGGACTTTGGCTTCGATTTCGCGCCGGACGTCCGCCATTTCGGCGGGGGTCATGGCGGCGTATGGACCGAGGTAGCCGTTGGCGATGAAGAAGTCGACATCGGCGCGGGATAGTTGGAATTCAGGATGCACTAGGGGCATGTTAGTCCTAACACCAGCAATTTTACCTATATCAAAAGAGTTGAGTTGAAATGGATTTACCCAAGTGGTAAGCCAAAACTGGTGGAACTGCGTTGCCTACTTGCGTAAACTGTCGGCCTAATGGACCAGTAAACACGTAGTCATCAGGAAACGTCTGCAATCTGGCGCTCTCACGTACTGAGAGTGTTCGTGGAATATGAGGATGCAAGTGCGATCGTCCGCCACCTCTAGTTCCTCCAGCTATTACAGTCTTTGAAGGCAGATGCGGATCTAGCCTATCAACTCGTCCTAGCTTATCCCGTTGTCCGTACTTAAGCCGCATGTAACGCTCTACTGACCTTGCCTTGTGATCACGAGTCACATAGTTAGGAAGGATCGAAAGGTCTCCTTCAAGAGCACTTCCTGACGTGACCCAAGAGCTATGTTGTTCAGGAAACTGGAAAGCAATCGAGCCGCGCCATCCTACGACAAATACTCTCTGTCTGTCTTGAGGGACGAAATAATTCCTCGCGTTCAAAACAGTCGGGGGGGTTACGCTGTATCCATTCTGTCGAAGCCATTGTAGGGCAACATCCAGTTGACTTCCGCCGTCTACCGTGAGTATTCCGGGAACATTCTCTATAATGAACACGCGTGGTCGAAAATGCGCAATTAGGCGAATGTAATCGAAGAGGAGAGTTCCGTTCTCGGAATGACTAAAACCAATGCGTTTGAAATTGTCCCCCCATTTTGCAAACCTTTGATTGGCTGCAACACTGAACGGTTGGCAAGGAGGGCCACCAACAAATACACCCTCGAAGTCTGGCGAAACATTTATCTCTTCAAGACAGTTGGCGACAGCGTCAGTATTTCGTAGGTCACCGTTCTGTTTGCCAGCAAATACGTTCCAACCAGGGCGATTGGACTTCAATGTCTTGCAGAAGAGTTCTTCAATGTCAAAAGCGGCAACATGAATAAAACCTGCTCTCTCAAATCCCAAGTCCATCCCGCCCGCGCCTGAGAAGAAACTGACATAAGGAATATGATGGTCTGGCTGTTCAAATTCATCCAAATGTCTAAATGGTTGCGACTCAAGCGGTCGCTGATGTCCGTTCCTGACATAACGCAAGTCATCGTATGTTACACTCTCACGCTCCAGCAACACACTGAACTCGATGTATTCCTCAAGTGAGGTACGAATTAGCTCATATTGCCTGTCGATAGATATTCTACTTTTCATGGCTAACCTAGCCACATCTGTTGTTTTGCTTGGTTGTACACACTATAGGCTTGTTGTTTATCATGGAAGTCGTAGGCGTTTTCACCTCTTAGCCAATTTCTATAAAAGACGTGTATGCTTCTATGGCAACTAGGACACAGGGGGACAATGTCATCTATGGACGTTCTGCCCTTCTGAATTGCAACGGATGATGCTAATGGTAATAAATGATGAATCTCAATTAGATCTGTCGTCCAAGGATACCTTCTGTCGTTATTAACTTCGCACATATCACACAAAATCGGTCTTCTTTGCTTCTTGAGGAAGTGGTTTCGCAACATGATACTACGTTCAAGACGAAGATGGGTGGAGCGAACTCGCTTCCCTTCAGTGAAAATCACGTCATTAGAAGTTTCTGATCTTGCGAATGTTATATCACGCATATCGAAGTTAGCCACAGCGGCAAGAGCAATAATTGAAGCATCTGCGTCAGCATAAAGTTCCACATGAACAGGAGTCGCAATGTCCATTATCTCGCTAATATCCACAGTATGCGGAAGATCCACGCGCAATTGACGACCTATCCAACTGAGAAAACTAACTTGACTCAAGAATATCATCATTTCATTTACCTGACGATCTTGATCGCCAATGGGCCTGTGATTCGTGTTGGCCAGACTTAAATAATGGCCAGATTTTTCGAGTCCCGTTACAGAATTCCCGATTAGTTTGGAGAACACCTCCTGCATCGAAATAGACGCTTGACCGTTCACAACGAAGTGGGCAAAAAGATACTTAATTAGTGCGCAAAACGGATAGACCCTTTCGCCTGACAAATGATTTTCTCTGAATGCCGGAAAGGGAAAAGAAAATCTCGGAATAACAAACAGCATGTAATCGTCTAATTCCCAGCGCGACTCGGACTCGACATGGACCAGTCTCTTGCAAACATCCGTAGGCATTAAACGGTTGTTGATACGTGCGCCTAAGAATGCGGCTTTGACCACACGCCCGTAGTTGCGCCAGATATTTGTATAGTTTGCGGGACTAAATGGGAGATTTGTGTATCTCTCGAATACACTCCGAACGTACATCGCATTATCAAGCTCAACATTCTCGAGTTCCATGACTGCAGTAGCCAAGTTACGAATACTGGAAAAGCGAAAATACTGGACTCGACCTTGGTCCCACTTCCAATTCACCGCCACGGCTTCGCTCCAGTCCTGTTTTGAACCACCTGAAGTCGCCAACTCCACTATTGTATCGTCACTTGGCTGCCGTCGGCGGTTTTTTCAACCAACAGGTGCACGGGGAAGGCGTCGCGCAGCTCGTCGATATGGGTGATGACCAGGATGAGCTCGAAGTCCGACTTGATCGTGTTGATGGCGTCGACCAATTTCTCACGGCCATCTTCATCTTGCGAGCCGAAGCCTTCGTCGATGAATAGCGCGCGCAGTTGAGCGCCGGCGCGCCGTGCCAGCAGCTTCGACAGGGCGATGCGAATGGCGAAGTTGATGCGAAAGGCTTCGCCTCCGCTATAGAGTTCATAGGCGCGTGTACCCAATTCATCGGCGATATCGAGTTCGAGTGTCTCCGCCAAGCCACCGGAGACGCGCTCTCGCTGCGTGGTGAAGCGCAGGGTCATGCGCCCGTCAGTCATTCGCGCAAGCAAGTCGTTGGCCTCCGCCTCCAATTCCGGGACGGCTGTCTCAATAATCATCGCCGGCACGCCATTTCTGCCGAAGGCGACGCGCAGCTCATTGTAGAGGCTTTGCATCTGTCGCACGGCAGTGAGGCGGGCGGCCAGGCGCTGCTTGCTTTCTCGCCCGGCGGCGATGGCATTCAACTCCTGCTCACAGATGGCTTTACGTTCGAGAAGGCGCTGGACATCGCCGCGGATGCGCTCGACTTCGGCGCGGTATTCCTGCTCCTGCTCCACTTTGGCGGCCAGCGCGATAATCTCATCCCTTATGCGATTGAGCTTGTCTTGGTCGGCAGCCAGCGCCGCGCTGAGCTTGGCCAGCCGGTCAGCTGTTTGCGACCGTCTTTGCTGCGCTTCGGGCAGATTTATTCTGGCGAATTCCAACTGCGAGTATTGGCGATCAAAAGCGGCGTAGCTCTCGAGCTGCGATTTCGTTTTGGCGTGGGCGTCCGGGTCGAGCATGATCTGCTCGCGCTGCTCTTCCAGTTCGGTCAATTGCCGCCGCAATTCGTGACCATAATCGCGATTGCTCAGGCGCGCTTCGAGTTGCGCCAGCTGAGTTGACTCAAGCTGCAAATCTTGCTCAGCCGCCTCAGCGCTACGGCTCTGCTCGGCGGCGGCGCCAAGCTGCTGCTGAAGCGAGGGCAAGGCTTTCAAGCGCAGCGCCCATTCTTCCAGGTCGCGTTCTTGTGATTTGCGCTCGCGATCGATTTCGCGGTTCTCCGCCCCGCAGCTGCGGTATTGCTCGCGCAATGCATCGCGTTCGGCTTCAAGCTGAGCCAGCATCTGGTCGCGGTGGACCACAGTCAGCGCTTGACCACAGAGCGGGCAGGTCGCGCCATCAGCCAATTGCAGGCGCTCCATGCGTTCGTTCAAGTTGATGCCCTCTGCCTTGAGCGTGTCCATCTGCGTCAGGCTGCGAGAGCGCCGTACAGCCAGCTTTTGCAGGGCTTTTGTTGTCTTATTTCGCTGGTTATCCAGGTCTTGCAGCGCGCGCGTCTCGGCTTTCAGAGCTTGAAGGTCGGTAGCATCGGCGGCATTTCGCAGGTTTTCCAGCCCGCTGATGCGTTCGCGTATGACCTCGGTTTGGCGCTGCAGTTGCTCGCGTTGATCGGCCAGCGCCTTATCCAGGCGGTATATCTGTTGATCGACATCCTGACGTTGCGCCAACTGCTCGGCGATGACGCTTTGGCTTTCGCGCGCCGCGACGAGTTGCTGGTAACCGGCTTCAATGACGTCGCCCGCTTCGATTGTGTTTTGATAGCCAGCGATGATGGTATCCTGCCGCTCGATCTCGGTTTGAGCGGCAGCGCTATCTTGCTGGCGACTTTCGATTAGTCGTTCCTGTTCAAGCTGATTTTCCCGCTCACGGCGATGGGCTGCGGCTGAATTCGCCACCAGACGGTAGCGCTCGCTCGCTTCATCGAGTGTCGCTTGCGCGGAGTTCAGCGTGGCGCTCAGCTCGTCATAATCCGCGCGCAACTGTGGCTCGCGGGCGATCTCTTCATCAATACGGCGTATGTCATGGTTGATGATATCGATTTGCGAGGCGTGTTCTGTCAGGCGCAACTTGGCGGCGTCTTCAAATTCGGTCCATTGGTCCAGCCCCAGGATATCGGATAGCAGGCGTTTGCGTTCTGCAGCTGTCTTGAGCGTGAAGGCATCGGCCCGGCCCTGCTGCAAGTATGCCGAGTGGACGAAGGTTTCATAATCGAGTCGAAGAATCTCGTTGATTTTGTCTTGCGTGCGGCGGAGGCCGTCTTCATTGATAAGCCGTGGGGATTCGGTTGTGCCCCAGACCATCAGATCGAGCGCGCCGCGGCTGCCTCGCCCGGCACGCGCCCGCCGCCGAACGACGCGGTAGCGGATGCCTTCCTGCTCGAAGTCTATGCTTACTCGCATCTCGTTCTGGCCAAGGTGGATTAGCTCTTCATCGCGCCTGGTACGCGCCCGACCCCATAGCGCCCAGGTCATGGCATCAAAGAGCGACGACTTGCCGACGCCGTTGCGCCCGGTCAAGCACGCTAGCCCGATGCCGGCGAAGACAATCGGTTCGGGGGCGCGGTAGGCCAGGAAATTGCGGATTTCCAGTCGGGTCGGGAGCATGCCTCGGTCTCAAACGATGCGGGCGTCTCGTCCCAATTTAACCACAGAGGACACAGAGGACACAGAGGCATTGGCAGAAGGGCGAAGGTCACCTTGCGGGCGGTTCTGCTACAATAGGCGATATTCGACCGCGAGGCGGACTATATGTTGACGGCCTTATACGACGGCAATTGCGTGATATGCCAATCGTCCTGCGAGACTATGCGCGCGCTGGATTGGCTGGGGCGGATCGAATTCGTCAATCTGCATGACGGCGAGTCGTGGCGGGGGCGCTACCCTGATTTACGTGTTGAGCAGCTCATGGGCGAGATCCACGTAGTAGATAAGCGGGGAGAGCTATACTCAGGTTTCCGCGCCAGCCGGCGCATGTTGAAGGAAGTTCCGCTGGGCATGCCGCTGTGGCTGCTGCTGCATTTGCCGGGCATGGACGGGTTGGGGCAGCGTGCCTACCGCTTTATCGCGCGCCGCCGCTATCGCATCAACAAGTTCCTGGGTAATGACCTGCCGGATTGCGTCGATGTATGCCGCAAGTTTCACCGGTGAGCCACAACCACGGACCTACTTAGCTTCAGCGTAAATCCAATAGCGCCGCGTCAACACCCCGCGATTATTATCGATCTTGTCTTGCAGGACGCCGCCATTCGCCTCGATGACCTTGCAGGAGCCGATGTTGTCGTCATCACAGGTGATGAGGATGTCGCCAATGTGGCGTTTTCGGGCTTGCTCTACGCCCAGACGGCAGATCAAGGAGCCGTAGCCTTTGCGGCGCTCGGAAGGGCGGATCTTGTAACCGATATGCCCGCCATAGCGTCGCAGCGATGCGTTGAGATGATGCCGTATATCGACATCGCCGAGGTAGCGCTGCCGATCGCCGATCAACCAGAAATGACTGGAAGGGACCATGCCCGCCAGCGGGTCGGTCTCGGCTTGTTGCAGCACAGTCAAGTATTCGTCAAAGCGCGTCGCCAGGATTTCGGGATGCCAGTTAATGGACTGTTCGTGCCGGATGTATTCTCTGACGCCTGCTATGAAACTGTCTTTGTAGCGCTGATGAGGTCGCGCGAGGCAGGCCTTAAGTTTCGTCATGATCTTGGTCCTGGCGCGAATTTCGGGCAACGCAAGGGGCTGCCGCCGATCTAGCCGGGAGCGAAAACTTTACTGATATTGTCTATCTCGAAATGTTATGGTTGCTCAGGAAGCTGTCTCGGATTCGAGCGCGGCTTCATCGGCGGCGTTGACTTCCGCTTCGTCTTCCGGGTTGTCTTTATCTTCCCAGCTGATGATCCAGATGCAGGCGCCGGCGACCAGGACGGTGGCGACGATGAGCGCGACCCATTGTGAGGGCAAGAGCCCAACGGCGCGCGCTTCGTTAACCAGCAGCCCGACCATGCCAACTGCCAATACGACCCAGGCGCTGAAACGCGGGCGCTGGATCACCCACTTAACTGCAGGAATGTTTTCCATGTTTCGTGAGTCCTCACTTGCCACTTCGACGACAAGTATAGTCCGAATCCAGTGACCAGGACAAGAGGGATTCAGCACACGACAAGAACCATGAAGCGCTCGGCAAGGTATACTGCGGTAGACGGAAATTGTCGAGGAGCTGCGGACGGATGAGCAAAGAGCAGCGCAAAGTAGAATGGTCGCTGGATTTCGAGAATATGCGGGCGCGCGCCGGGCAGTTCGTAGCCGAAGTGATGGCCGGCGCGGCCGAAGCAAAGAAGGCTGACCTGCAAGAGCCGCTGGCGGGCGCCAAGACCTGCCGCGTCGATTTAGCATTTTCGGTCGGACTAAGCAGCATACAGGCCTTGGACGCCGCTTCGACCAAACTATTCGAAGCGCAGCTTAGCTATATCGGTGAATACGAATACAAAGTCAGCGGGGGAGCTGACAGGCAGATCTCACTGCGGCAAAAGGCTGATTTTCCCCGCGATGTGGCATCAGCGTTGAGCAAGGCGCAGGATCTGTATTGGCATGTTGCGCTGGCGCGGGGCTTGCCATTTCAGCTTGAGCTGCGTTGCGGCGTGGGCGAGGCTGAGATAGACCTGAGCGATTTACAGGCCGAAAGCATCAAATTGGATACCGGAGTGGGCAAGGTCACGCTGACGCTACCGGCGCAGGAAAAACCGGTTTCCGCGGTCATACGTGGCGGCGTCGGTTTGACGGAGGTGACCATGCCGGCTGGCGTCTGCGGCAAAGTCAAGATCAAAGGCGGTGTTGGGCAGGCGCGTCTGAAGATCGCGGAGGGCAGCGCTGTTCGCCTGGAAGCCAAGACCGGCTTGGGCGCGATCAAGCTGCCGCCAAACTTGATTCAGGTGGGGGCGGCCCGAGCAAAAAGGGCCTGGCAGACAACTGATTTTGACGGGGCGACTAGGCCGATCTCGATCAGGTTTATGGGCGGCGTCGGTCACTTCGAGCTGACGACAATGGATAGCGGCAGCTAGCGCGCCAGAGTGGATTTAGAGCGACTCTTGACCCTCGGGCGGCGACTCTTCAACATCTCGCTGCACCATCCGATGCAGCATCTGCATGAGCTGGCTGTTGGCTTTTTCGACGGTCGTCTCGGCGCTGATTACTGCAAATTCATGACTTAACATTTTGATCAGATTGCTCTTCATTTTTAGCTCGACCGAGGTGAGCTTATCCGTTTGCTCGCGCCAATATAGATCGCGCAGCGCCCTCGCCATTGCCTCCGGTTCGCGCGTTTGAATTTGCTTGTGAATGTCTGCCTGGCGCGAACGATAGTCGTCAGATAATTCAGCAGGCGCCTTGGCGAAGACTTCTTCAATGATCGAGAGATCTTCGATTGCCGGGCGGATGTTCATTTCATTTGCCACTTCGACCGGGATCATGACCTCGCCGCGATTTCCCACCAATTCAACAATGTGATAAGAGCGCGATTTACCTTTGAAGGTCAGTTTCTTTTTGCCGGTGATCGTCCCGGCGCCGTAACGCGGATGGACGATTTGGTCACCTCTTGAATACATAAACTTCTCCGGTCTCTAGTTTCATCTTTTAATACGCGCCGGCGCGCAGCCTTGTTTCTATATACAGCGCAAACCACGCGATCGCGTTGCGTCGCTTTGCTTTCGCCATTGATTCTTTCGGCGCATCGTGGCAATGACAAGCGCCAAAGGGGAGCGTTGACTGGACGCCGAGCTGTCTGCGCGGTCGCATTTCAAGTTGACTTTTTTGAACCGAGAGGGGATAACCTTAATTAGATATGATGAACTTCTTGTGACTGCCGAATTTATATTCACGGGACGAGTGTAACACAGGGCGGCACAATCTTCAAGCCCTGCGGGGCGCCGGCCTCAGCCCATCAAATATGAATCCGGCCGCCTATCATCAAAGACCGGGATTTGCCGTCGCACGTTATCGACTTCGTCCAGGTCGATTTCGGCCGTGAGCAGAGCTTCATCCTCAGCCGCTTCCAAGACGACCTTACCCCAAGGATCGATGATCATCGAGTGGCCAGCGAATACCGTCCCGCCGGTATCGCCACAGGAATTGGTCGCCACTACGAAGCACTGGTTTTCTATGGCGCGCGCCATAAGCAAGGCGCGCCAATGATTAACGCGGACCAGGGGCCACTCAGCGCAGATCAGCATCAATTTGGCGCCATCGGCCACGGCATAGCGGCGGAACAATTCGGGAAAGCGCAGATCGTAGCAGATGCTGAGCCCTACGCTGCCCCAAGGCATAGGCATGACGGAGGGCGCCGAGCCTTCGCCTAACCACTTGTGCTCATCAAAGAGACGAAAGAGATGAATCTTTCGATAGACACCGCGGAGACTGCCATCGGCGTCGTGATAGGTAGCGCAGTTCATGACCTGGTCGCCCTGCCGCTCCAGTATCGAGCCGAAGACAGCGATAGCATTGGCGCGCGCTGTATTTGCCAACTGCTCAAACATGCCGCTGCCCAATTCGGCTGCGTAGTCCGTGGCGTTGCCCAGGTCATAACCGGTGGACCAGAGTTCAGGCAGCACGATCAGCTCCGAATCACGCGCGGCCGCTTCGCTGATCATCTGCTCGGCCTTGGCCAGATTGTCTTCGACGCGAGCGAGCTTGATCTGCATCTGTCCCAGGCTGATGGATAGTTTTGTCATGATAAGATGTCCCTCTGGTCACGCATCGCGTCGTCTGCTATATCGTTCCGCAGTTTAGTTGATGCGCGCCTGTGTTGCAATCTCGCAGGCACTGCCGCCCCTGACTTAGGCCTGAGATCTCGACGGCTACAGCAGCGGGGAATGACCTACAGTTTGACCCGATAAATCCGCATGGATACAATCTCTAATACAATATATGGGAAAATGTATATGCTATTGTGGCCACAGTATCAGACGGTATTTGTCTATCTGCTTTGCACACTAATTTGCCTTGCTCTCTCGCCATTGCCGGTGGATGCGACCGAAAGCTTTGACAGCCTATACGCCGCGATTGAAGCGGCCAATAGCGGCAGCGGCATTAACACGATCGAACTTAGCGAGGACATCATTCTCAATGCGGCGCTCCCGCCCATCCGCGACAACATTACGATTGATGGCAATGGACACACAATCAGCGGCGCTGATCAGTTTCGCATTTTCGACGTAGACGGCGGAGTGCTCGCCATCATGAACTTGACATTGACCAATGGCAGCAGTGCGGAGGGAAACGGCGCCGCTATCAGACTCCTAGATGGCGCCCAAGTCACTTTGTCCAATACCACGCTCGAAAACAATTCCGCAGAGTACGGCGGCGCAATCGCAATTTCGAGCGGCGCTACCATCTTGACGATCCACGATAGCAGCTTCCTAGGGAACATAGCCGAGAAAAGCGCCGGCGCGATTTACGCTGACGGTGGCGCGGTCAACATAATCAATAGCAATTTCGTGAAGAACTGCGCCGAGTCGGTCACGAAGATTCTAAACGCATACGGTGGGACTGCAGCCGACAGGGAAGACCGTAGTGTCGACGCCGATGGCTGTTTACACCTCACATATTATCGGTCAAGTCTGGAAGCGAATATCGAGGAGGGTGACGGGGGCGCAATCAGGCTGCTGAATGGCGCCACAGCCACAATCGACAGTTCCGCCTTCAAAGATAATAAGGCGACCAATGGCGGCGCCATCGCGGCTTCCAGCAGCAATGTCCAGCTGACCGTCACCAAGAGCAGCTTCCGAGAGAACAGCGTCTCGGGTAGTGCCGGCTCGATCTATGCTGTCCGCGGAACAACCAGCGTTACCAAGAGCAGCTTCGTGCAGAATTCCGCCGAGTATGGCGGCGGGGCGATGAGCGCGGGGAATACCACGCTTGACATTGCCAACAGCACATTCAGCGAGAATCAGACCGAGTCCGGCGCAGGCGCCTTGGAGATCGGCGGGTCTGCGGAAGTCACTATCACCCATGCGACTTTTCTGAACAACTGGTCGCTGTACAGGGACAGTGGCGCGATTGAAAAGATGAGTAGCGCGAAAGTCTATCTGCGCAACAGCATCATTGCCAGCAGGGGAAGAGCCGAGGATTGCGTCGGCGGATTGGATCAAAACGTTGGCAATCTGAGCGTAGATGGCACCTGCGGGATCAAGGCAAGCCAAGATCCCTTGCTCGGTGACTTGGCCGGTTCACCGGCATATCATGCCCCTCTTGATCACAGCCCGGCGCTGGATGCAGCCGACTCCGAGTATTGTCTCGAGACCGATCAGCTCGGTACAGCGCGGCCCCAAGGCGGTGGCTGTGACAGCGGCGCGATCGAATCGACGACGGCGGAATTGGCGCCGGAGCCCATCATCCCGCCGCCAACCTGCACTTTGGCCGATCAGATTATTGCGGCCAATATGGACAGAGAGTCTGAAGGCTGCCCGGCCGGCAACGGAGCCGACACCATTGTTCTAAGCAGAGATATCCTGCTGTTCTCGCCGCTGCCCGCGATCACCAGCTTCATAACCATCAAGGGTGACGGACACACGATCAGCGGGGACGGGAAATTCCGCATCTTTGACGTCGATCGCGGCTTCCTCACCATCAACAACTTGACGATGGTAGACGGCAGAGCGTCAAGCGGACGCGGCGGCGCGATCAGGCTGCAGAATGGCGGCCGCGCAACCGTGAACGATTCTCACTTCATCGGAAATGCAGCAGACGTTGGCGGCGCGGTAGCCGTAGATTCAAGTAGCGGCACTTTCGAACGGCTAACCGTGTACAACTCTAGCTTCGTCGAAAATCGCGCAAGCCGAACTGGCGGCGCGATCAACTTGAATTTCGGATCGGCTTCGGTCACCAACAGCAGCTTCATCGAGAATTTGGCAGGGCACAGCGGAGGAGCGATCAACCTGCTCAATTTCCCCCGGATTGACGTGACCAACAGCAGTTTCATGGGCAATCGGGCAGACTGGGATGGCGGCGCATTGGCTGTCGAAAACGGCGCTACCGCGACACTTACGCACGTTACCGTTTACAACAATGTCAGACGGGGCAGCGGTTCGGCGATACATTTGCACGATTCCAGTTATGGGTCCGCAAACAAAGTGAACCTACGTAACAGCATCATCGCGGGCTCCGGCTACCTGGCGCATTGTTTCGGCGACTTGTCACAAAATATTGGAAATTTGATTGTAGGCGGCTCCTGCTCGCCCATGCTCAGTGATGATCCCCTACTTGAGGAATTCACCAGCGCGAAGAGCTATCTTGGGCTGCTGGACGGCAGCCCGGCCATTGGCGCCGCTGATCCCCGGTTCTGCCTCGATACCGACCAGATTGGCAGAACGCGTCCCATCGTCGGTCGCTGCGATATAGGCGCGATTGAATCCGTTCCTGTCAGCCAGGCATTGTCCGATTGCGCGATTACCACGACGCATGTCCTAAACTTGCGCGATGAGCCCAACGGCAATATCGTCGGCGGCGTCTCCAACAATGCGACGCTGACGCCAGTGGCAAGGACGCCGGGCTGGTTCCAGGTCGAGAAGGAAGGCACGTCCGGCTGGATCAGCGCTTACTATGTAACGGCCCAGGGGGTATGCGCGCAGAGTTAAGTCGACTGACCTTTTCGCTAGTCCAACCCAATCGACACGAACTTCTGGTCCGTATATTCGTATAAGCCCTCTTGCGAGCTTTCGAGCGAGCTTGGCTAAATCTGTGTCCAGCTGCAATTGAACTAATCACCTCTTGGCTAAACCGACGCTTCACCGCCGCAACTGCTGGATGCGCTTGTCAGCCGTCGCTGAATTTCATATTGTATTAGTATGCTGTGCAGTGAGAAGTTGAATGTAGGCCACCCTTATTCTTCGCATCGGAATGCCTAAGAACCTATCCCTGTTCATTTTTGTGGCGATATATAGTCTCGTGTTGTCAGGACAGACGGTCTCTGCAGCGGTCCTTCAGGTCGATGACACTTGCAGCCTGCACGATGCGATCAAGTCCGCCAACACGGACGCTGCGAGCGGCGGCTGCCCGGCCGGCGCTGGCGCGGATACTATCACTCTAACCGGAGATGTCACGCTGAGTGAGGAGTTGCCGATCATCGAGTCGGTTATTTCAATTGAAGGCGATGGTTACGCCATAAGTGGCGGACACCAATTCCGAATCTTTGCAGTGAACAATGGAAGGCTCACGATCGATAACCTGACCTTGAAGGAGGGTAGGCCCGTTGGCAAACAAGATGGCCGGGGCGGCGCAATTTATACGGCAGCCTGGAATGTCCAGCTAGACATCCGCGGCAGCAGATTCCTCGAGAATAAATCCTAAGCTACCGGTGGCGCAATCCAAGTAGACGGCGGAACAGTGAATGTAAGCAGAAGCAGCTTCAACGACAACTCCGCAAGCAGCAGTGGCGGCGCAATAAACGCCTTGCGCGGACGACTTCGCGTCTCAAACAGTACCTTCAACGACAATTATGGTTACCAAGGCGCCGGAATACACGTCGATGGCGCCGACGCGACTCTGACCCATTTGACGCTGGCGGAAAACCGTTCCGCATATGGGGGCGATGGACTCTACAGCCGCGCCGGACTTGTACGTTTGCAGAATAGCATAGTTGTTGGCTTCCGTAACAGCCAAGAAGACTGCGTCGGCAATATAGAGCAGCGTCGCGGAAATCTCATCTCCGATTGGTCGTGCCGGGCGCCGCTGGGCGGCAACCCGCTGCTCGGCGAGTATGAGGCCGCTTCCGGCTATCGCCCGCTGCGCGATGGCAGCCCGGCGCTTGATGCCGCCGATCCCGAGTTCTGCCTGGCGACCGATCAGATCGGCACGCCGCGTCCCCACGGCGGTAATTGCGATATTGGCGCAATAGAATCCACGTCAGCCGCTCTCTCATCAGTTCCCATTAAGTCGATTTGCAATCTTTCCTTTCAGATAACCGCCGCCAATCAGGGTCGCTGGATAGGCTCTTGCCCACCGGGAGACGGCGCTGATACGATCGAGCTAACGGAAGATATCACGCTCACAGAGCCGCTGCCGCGCATTGCCAGCGAAATCCCCGTTGAAGGCAACGTGCATACAATTAGCGGCGATAATCGCTTTCCTATCTTTCGTGTGCACAGGGGAAATCTCACGATAAAGGATTTGACACTTTCCAATGGCAATGCATACACCAGATCGGGCGGAGCCCTGTCAGTTGGAAGAGGAGTCGTTAGCGCCACGAATGTGGATTTCATCAACAATGTGGCGTTTGCTGGTGGCGCAATCTCGGCGGGGCACGATTGCCAATTGCGTGTAACTCATAGTCGCTTGCTAGGAAATACCGCAAGCTACACCGGTGGAGCAATCGAGGCCAACGGACAGGTTGAAATCAGTCACAGCATTCTAAGCCACAATAGCGCCGAGGAGTACGGCGGCGCGATCCTGTCGAATGAGACATTGCGCATCGACAACAGCACTCTGGCGCACAACGAGGCACACCTTGGTGGCGGCATATACATCAAAAACGACGATATAACTCTCACGCACGTATCTTTGATCAATAACCATGGGTGGAACGGCGGCGACGCGATATATCGACGTGAAAGAGACTGGGGAAAGATCAATCTGCGCATTAGCGTTATAGCCGGCGGCTATGATAAAGTAGATTGCGTGGGTCATCTGGACCAGAATGTGGGCAATCTCATCGAAGACGGGTCCTGCAATCCAGATTTCGCAGGCGACCCACGGCTAACAACGTTGACCGGTGCACCCGATGTCTTTGCGCCGCAAGACGCCAGCCCAGCCATCGACAGCGCTGATCCGCACTATTGTCCGCCAACCGACCAGCTCGGAAACTCGCGCCCGCAAGGCGACGGCTGCGATATCGGCGCAATCGAATATATCGGCGGGTATACATGGGTCACAGGGCGCCGTATTGAGAAAAAGCGTTAGATATACTTTCAAGGCAGCCTGGGGGTCCGCAACTGTCGCGAAGTTATTTGCAATGAGCAAGTATTCTAATCCAACGCAATTCAGAACTAGTGTGTTGCGGCGGCTTTAGCAACTCGGATTCGTCGCCGTCGTCAGGCTTGCCCGCAAGGTGAAGCTGACGCGTTTAGGGTGGCTGGTTGTGCGCCACGCTTCGCTATAATTCACGATCAGCTTGGTCTTTGTATAGGGGTGTTACTTCAATTGACACCCCTATCAAACAGGTTTGCGCTTCCCAGGAACCGACCACCGCCGTGCAGCAATCCACGTGACCATACAGTCGCCACCCCACACCCCGCCCATGCTACCCTCATCTCACCGCACGACTTAACTACCGACTGATTCTCCCGGGCAAATGGCCGAAAAAACTTTTCACCCGGCCGTGGCCGCCCACGGGCACCTGCCTTATCTGAGTGTCGCCGAGCCTGCGGCTAGCCCCGACAGCGATGGGAATTCGGTTTCGCTTTGCCGGGGAATGGGGTCGGAACCAAAGCGCGGATGACTGGCAATAATGTGCTCTACTGGCACACATGCGCTATACTGGCAACAATGCGCTCAAATGATAAAGTTCTTATAATTAAGGAGAATTAGCCATGCGATACATCTTAATTGCCCTTGTTTTACTCCTATGCTTCGCGCCAACTCTGGCGACCGACTACACGCTGGATGAGGACTGTACCCTCGGCGATGCCATCAGAGCCGCCAACGCCGACGTAGAGCGCCGCGCCTGCCCAGCCGGCGAAGGCGCCGACCTCATCACGCTTTCCGCCGACATCACCCTGACAGGAGAACTGCCGCGTGTTCTCTCCGCCATCACCATCGACGGCGCGGACCATAGCATCAGTGGGGACGACGAGTTCCGCATCTTTTATGTCGATATGGGCGGCGCGCTTACCCTGCAAAACATCCATCTGACGGAGGGGCGGGCCCACCGCGATGTCAGCTTCATCAGCGTCTGGGGCTCGACCGACTATAGCGAGAGCGGCGGCGCCATCATCGTCAACCGCGGCAGCCGGCTGGAACTGGTTAACAGCCGTTTCACGGACAATACGGCGGCGGACTTTGGCGGCGTACTGGATAGCTGGGATAGCGAAGTTATTGTCGTCGACAGCGTATTCAGCGGCAATAAGGCGGAGGATGGCGGCGCGATAGCTTCGGCCCTCAGCGTGGTCACCATAAGTAATAGCAGCTTCGACGGCAACAGAGTGAGGGACGGCGGCGGCGCGCTGCAGGTGTTTAACGGCACGGCGCATGTCAGCGATTCGCAGTTCACTGGCAATAGAGCGCATGAAGGCGGGGCGATCGTCGTCATACGGAGCACACTGGAACAAAGCGGCAATACCTTCAGCGACAACGTAGGCGGTGACTGTGTTGGCTGTTGATCCGCGCGGCACTTAGCCTAAATCTCGCTAAGCCAATGTAGACCAATGAAGCCCCGCCTTCAGGTGGGGCTTGCTTTTGTTTAGTAACAGCATTTACTCGACCATATAGTCGCCCATCCACACCCAACCCATGCTACCCTCATCTCACCGTGCGCCTTAGCATCCTCATCCCGCCACTCGACATTGGCACAGATCGCGCAAATGCCATATCGCCCGCAACCCCCTCCACCACTGACTTTGACCGCCACCAGACATTGGCGCATTGGCACAGAAAAGACTTTCGCGTCGTGCCAATGTCAATAACCCCTCCCATCCCACCTCAATCCCCGCCGACGCTGCCGTCCGCTCTAGGCACAATCCTGAAATCCCTTGGCGCGGATGATTCAGCGTTGCAGTTCACCCTCCCTGATGCCTCGGGGAGGGGGTTAGGGGGCGGGGTTGGGCAAAAATGCTTTGTGCCCTTCGCCCCTTTGTGGTTAACTTAGACTAGCAACCGACCTTCCAAGGCGCGACAAATGGCACATTCGCACGGACATTCCCACGATCACAGCCATCACAGCAGCAGCAACCCGCTCGTCAAGCTGGCGATGGCGCTGCACCTGCCCGGCTTCACCCACGACCACAGCCACCACGAACTGGCCGCCGACCGCGCCTTCTTCGATAACCGGCTGGCTGTGCGCACCGTCTGGCTCGCCCTCATAGCGCTCGGGCTGACCACCGCATTACAAGTCGTCATCTATGTGGCGAGCGGCAGCGTCGCCTTGCTGGCCGACACCGTGCACAACCTGGGCGACGCGCTCAATTCGATACCGCTGCTCTTCGCCTTCTATATCGCGCGGCGGGCGGCAAATCGACGCTACACCTATGGTTACGGCCGGCTGGAAGATATCGCCGGCGTATTCATCGTCATCTCCATCGGCTTCAGCGCCGCGTACATCCTCTACGAGTCGGTGCAAAGGCTGCTCAATCCGCTGCCGCTGGAGAATCTGGAGTGGATCGCGCTGGCATCGGTAGTCGGCTTCGTCGGCAACGAGCTGGTCGCCATTATGCAGATTCGCGTCGGGCGGCGCATCGGCTCGGATGCCATGATCGCGGACGGTCAGCACGCGCGCATAGACGGCTTGACCTCGCTCGCGGTGCTGATCGCTGTCTTCGGTACGCTGATCGGACTGCCTATTCTGGATCCAATTGTCGGGGTCGTCATCGGGCTGGCCATCGTCGGCATCACCTGGAACGCGATCAAGGCTATCTGGTATCGCATGATGGACGCGGTCGATCCGCACCTGGTCGAGCATGTCGATGCTCATGTGCGCGAGCTCGACGGCGTAATGTCAATTGAGACGCTGCGCCTGCGCTGGGTCGGGCATAGGATGTACGGCGTCATGACCGTGCGGGTGTCGACTGATACGACCCTCACGACAAGCCAGAACATCGTCCAAGCGATTCAGCGCGAGGCGAGTCACGTCATTCCACAAATTGAGGAGCTGACCGTGCAGGTTGTCGCGGCGGAATAATTAGCTGCCCTCGATGCGGAGCACGGTGTTCGTATTGAGGAATCTGCCTAAGGCGTCGGCTTCTGTTTCTAGCAGCGGCATCATCATAGAGTCGATGCTTTCGTAGGGCGTGACCGTGATGCGGACGCCATGTCGCTGTTTTCCCAGCTTCCAGGACGCCATCGCTTCGCCATCGATGATGACGCTGGCGCGGATCAGGCCGCCGCCCGGGTGGACTTGCTTGGCGTGAGCATCGGCGACCATGAAGGCGCGGCTTTCGTAGCCAAGGAGATAGTTGTCGTAGCGTGGCAGGTAGCGGACAGTGGGCTCGCGCTGCTCCGTTTGGATCTGGTCTAGCTGCGTCTTGAGCATCTGCGCTTCCCCGCTGGGGATCGCGACCGTGACGGATTCGTCTGCTACCCCTCGCCAGGCGGTCTTGACTTCTTTCGCGCTCAAGCCGGACCAGCGCGCGAAATCGGCCGCTGTCGCCGGAGCATAAGCGGCCAGAAAACGCCGGGCGAAAACTGCAAGCGGGTCGTCAGGTATTGCGGCCGAGTTGGCGGCGGGCAGCCAATCGTCAACCAGCGCGTAGGTCAAAGCGCCAGACCGTTCCGCACCGAGGCAGACAAGGCCACGCAGGGCGGCGAAGCGCACAAGATGATGAATCGCTTGCCCTTCGACCGGGGTGCCGCGGCTGGCGAGCGCCCGCGCCAATTCTGAGCGCGTCTGGGCGCCTTCACTACTGAGAATTGACTGTATTTCCGCTAGGGCTTCTTCGCGCGTCGACTCCGTCAAGCCGAGCTGCTCGTATCGGCGCCTTGTTGCGCGGATGGCGCCGGGTCCGCAGAGCGCGAGCTGCCAGTGAAGATCCTCGGCGGCGACCAGATGCAGTGTGCCGCGCAGCGTCCAGGTCAAGACGAAGCTGCGATCGACCTCGCGGGCGTGAATGACATCGGCCTGCGTGGCGTTAGTTGTGCGAGCGTGGATGGCGAGTTGAGCGGAGGTCCACTCCTGGGATTGAAGGGCGCATAGATGGCGCGCGGTTTCCGCAGGCGATGATGAATTGTTTATAGCATTCAGCCGCTGCTGGTGCGCTCGGAGCCGCCGCAGTTGATTTTGTGAAGAGACTCGGTGCATGACACTTGCTTATCAAATATTGATGGAGACGGTTTCGCGCTAGCGATCATAGGCGGTGAAGATACCCCTGTCAAAGGACGATCGCGCTCCGCAGTTTCGATATAGCCAGAGGCCGTAGATTTGAATTCGACGAGACGTGGATGGGATCCAAGTCCAGCGACAACGTTGAGCGTCCAATTCTACAGTGGAAGTGCCGCATTATTCAGACAGAATTTCGTACCGTAAACTAATAATTAACAATATAACTTAAAAGCTAAAGCATTTCAATTTATTATTCTCGCTTGTTTGTATTGACTGGAGAGATATTATTTGATGTTATCGATTCCGCCTTGTATCGTTAGAGGTATGTTAGAGATATATTGAATGTATGTTACGCTTTAGGAGGTAGAAAGACATTGTACGCAAGTTTTATAGATTGATGCTTCTGATCGTAGTACTCGCTAGTATCCTCGTTGGGGGAATTGCGCAAGCGCAGCTCCCAATTCCGATACCCGCTCCACCGATGCCGCCGTTCGCGCTGGAGTCGGGCCATCCCTTGGCGCAGGTCGTCATCCCGCGCTTGATCCCGATATTGATTCAGGACGTGTCGCCCGTGCTCAGTGATGTCACGCTAGTGCCAAGAGTGACGAACGCGCTCTTGACCGCCATCGTTGATGCCGTGGCGCCCTATCATCCGACGGCCGTAGGCGTGTTCACTCGAATTGAACGACGGCCGCAAGATGAGTGGACGTTGGAGAATATGAATATCGCGACGCTTTATGCCTCTTATCACTCATTGCGTGGCATGTTGCCGCATCGTGAAGGGGTCTGGGTTTCGATGCTTACCGACTTCGGATTGGATCCGATGGTAGATGGCATGGATACAACCATAGCCGCCGGCATTGGCACTGCCGCGGGCAAGGGCGTCGTTGCCGCGCGGCTGAACGATGGCATGAACCAGCTGGGCGGATACGCCGACACTACCGCCTACGCGCCCGTCAATACGGCTTACGAATTGACTGACGCCTCTCGCTGGCAACCGGCTGTCAATCGACAGGGCATAGGCACCTACAAGGTCCAGACCTTTGTCACACCGCAGATGGCCAATATTGAGCCGTGGACGGATATCAATCCGCGCGATTACCGCCATCCCGCGCCAAGCGCCAGCAACCCGGAAAACTGGGATGACTATAAAGCGCAAGTCGATCACATCCTGGAAGTCTCGGCGAACCTTACGGACGAGCAGAAGATGCTGTCCGAGTTATTCGATAACAAGATCGTGGCGCTAGGTTTCTCCTTCATCCATGCGGCAGTGCAGAATCGGATCTCGCCGATGGATTTCGCTCGCGGCGATTGGATAACTATGGGCGCCTTGCAGGACGCGATGGTCGTAACCTGGCAGGAAAAGACACGGCACGACGCCGTAAGGCCATTTAGCGCGGTTGCGCGCGTTTACGGCGACGAGATGGTCACGGCCTGGGGCGGTCCCGGGATGGGAACGATGGAAATCCCCGCCAGCCAATGGAGAAGTTATTTGCCGGCTGCGGATCATCCAGAATATCCCTCGGCTTCGACCTGTTCCTGCACTGCTCACGGGCAGGCGGCACGGCATTTCTTTGGCAGCGACGAACTCGGCTGGACGATAAACTTTGCAGCCGGCTCATCGCGGATTGAGCCGGGCATGACGCCCGCCGAGGATCTCACGGTGACCATTGCCACCTGGAGCGAGCTTGAAGAGATTTGCGGACAGAGCCGCATCTGGGCTGGCGTCCACTTCCAGGCGGCTATCGACGCCAGCGAAGAAATGTGCGGCGAATTCGGCGACAAAATGTTCGAATACTATACGGCTTTGATGGATGGTACAGCGGCGGAGCGCGGCGCGGCGAAAGCCCTGGAGCCGGATCCACGGCGTAATGATCGAAGCGATTAGCAAGGTACAGTAAAGCAAGCCAAGATTGACGAAGACGCCCCGGATATTATTTCGGGGCACTCTGCTTTATATCTTTCCATTACATATTGATACAATATTAGTTCTTGTGCAGTCATACTTATTTGGGCGATTATGGACTTGCTAGTGGTATTAACAAACATAGATATTGGAGTGCTTAATGGTGGTTTCCATCGAGATTGATCCCAAGGACTTAAGTACCTACTCGCTGTTCAATATCATGACTGGCAGCATTGTGCCTCGTCCGATCGCTTGGATCAGCACGGTGGACCGTGACGGCGTTCGCAACCTGGCGCCATACAGTATGTTTACCGCCGTCTGTGCCAAGCCGCCGACAGTCGTCGTCTGTCCAGGTCATCTCGGTCCGGATTTCCACGAGAAAGACACATATCGCAATGTCGCCTCCACTGGTGAGTTTGTCATAAACTTTGTCGACGAATCACTGGTCAATGCCACGGATGTCACCGCGGCTGAGTTTCCTGCGGCAGTCGATGAATTCGCCATTGCGAACGTTACGCCGATTCCGTCCATAAGGGTGGCGCCACCGAGGGTAGCCGAGAGCCCCATCAGTTTCGAATGCAAATTGCACGAAATCGTCTCTATTGGATTGACCGATGGCGGAGCGCACATCGTCATTGGCACAGTTGTATATATGCACTTTGATGCTGGCATTTACTCACCGGACAATCATATCAACTACGATGTCTATCGCCCGGTTGGCGGATTGGTCGGGCACAGTTACGCGCACGTTGACGAGTTTTTCGGCGTATAATCGGCGACGAACACACAATTCATTCCGTCTGGTGTGCCTGTATGCCTCGACTGCCGAGTCTTGCGCTGGCTATCGTACTTGCGCTGCTATCCGCCTGCAGCGCCGATGCGCCGAGCTTCGCCCTTGCGGATTTGGACTACAGCCTGTCGGACTCCGGCAGTGGCGAGAAGCTGTTCAATCAGTCGAACAATGAAGCGCCGGCCTGCGCCGCCTGTCACTCGCTCAGCGGAGAGAGCAGCGGCATCGGCAATTCGCTGGCCGGCTTGGCTAACGTTGCAGGGCAGCGTGTCAGCGGGCAGACGGCCGAAGAATACTTGTATTGGAGCATATTGCGGCCGGGTCGGCATCTGGTGGCCGGGTATGCCAATGTGATGTACGGCGCTTATGAAGACAGCCTGGAGCCGGCGGACCTGGCGGACTTGATTGCCTACCTGCTGACACTGAATTAGATTTGAGGTTCAATCACACTGCTACCGTAGACCTTGATGGGAGAGGGTCATGGATGTAAGTTCGGCTGGTGGCGCTTTGGCGATTACGATATTGCGCCTGCTGCATATTGTCGGCGGGTTAGTCTGGGTCGGCGCGGCCATTGTTATGTCCCTTTATATTGAGCCTGCGCTGGGAAAGGCGGGCGCTGACGGCAGCCGTATTTTGCGCGGGTTATTCCGCGAGACAAGCTTTGCCAGGTTGATTCCGCTTTCGGCGCTGGTTACTACCATCGCCGGCTTGCTCTTGTACGGCATGCTGTCTTACCATGAAGCCATGAGCAGCAGCATGGGTCTTGTTTTGACGCTGGGCTCGCTATTTGGTTTGCTGGCATTCGCGCACGGCTATTTCGCCGTTTGGCGCAGCGCCGGCAAATACGCCGCGATGAGTGGAGCGGAAACGGACGGACTAGCCGAGCTGGAAGCCAAGATGCGGCGAAATGGTCGGATCAGCATGTGGCTGGCAGTGATTTCGCTGGCGCTCATGGCGGGCGCGCGCTACATCAGCCCGCTGCTCGGCTAGGTCCTTCGGCGTCCGCTCCACAGTTGAGCAAATCACTTGCTGAGGTGTATATTACTCCGTGCCAATCGCGGCGCTGAGAGCGAAAGTCAACTGGATGACGGCAGACAATGCGCCATTGAAGGCAGAGGGCGAAAAGCCTTCCGCCGATGAGCCGCTGTCAGGCGAACAAGAGGTCACAAACGCCCGCGTCGCCGGCGCCAGCGGCATCCTCGCGCTCGGCAATATTTGCAGCCGCGTCCTGGGCTTGACGCGCGAAATCGTGCTGACCTTCCTCTTTGGCGCTACCGGCGCGGTCGATGCCTTGCAGGTGGCTATCATCGTGCCCAAAGCGATCTATGACTTGCTGATCGGCGGTCACGTCAACGGCGCCATCGTGCCGGTGCTCAGCGATGTCATCACTCTGCGCGGCAAAGATGAATTATGGCGCGTAGTGTCGGCTTTGGTCAGTCTTGTCATCGCGGCGCTGGCGGTTCTGGTCGTCCTTATCGAAGCATTTGCGCCGCAGATCGTGCCGCTTGTCGCGCCGGGGGCGGATATCGAGACGCGGCGCCTGGCGATTCAACTGTTGCGCTTGACCGCGCCATCTCTCATATTCTTGAGTCTATTTGCTGTTTTCAGCGGCACTCTTTTCGCGCTGCGGTCGTTCTCGCTGCCGGCCTTTGCCGGCGTCGTCTTCAATGGTTGCATCGTCGTGGTGACGCTGACGCTGGCGCCTTCCGTCGCCTGGATGCCCGCCTTGGCCGAACGCGCGCATATCTTCCCCTTCGTCCTAGCTCGCCCTGACGCTGGCATTATGGTAGTGGCTATCGGCTGGCTGGCCGGCGCTTTCGCGCAGATGCTCCTGCAGCTGCCTGGTCTGAGATTGAAGTGGCTGCGCCTGAGCATCAACTGGCGGCATCCGGCCTTGAGAAGTATCGCCTTGCTGTATGTGCCGGTCATGTTCTCATTGAGCATGGACACCTTGATCATCCGCCCCTTCAGCTATCGACTGGCCAGCCTCACCGGCGCTGGCGGGATCGCTATCATGAATTGGGCGACCACCTTGATTCAGTTCCCGCAGGGTTTGGTGGCGACTGCCATAAGCATCGCTATTCTGCCGACGCTGGCGCGACAGTCAGCCGAGATGACGGCGCCGGCCCAGCGCGCCTTCAAAGATACGCTGGGGCTGGGCTTGCGGCTGGCGACTACGCTCATCTTGCCGGCGGCGGTCGGTCTTTATGTCCTGGCCGTCCCCATCATCGCGCTGCTCTTTGAAAATGGCGCCTTCCTGGCGGCGGATACCGAAATCACAGCGCAGGCATTGCGGCTGTACTTGATCGGCCTGCCCTTTGCCGCCATCGACCTTCTATTGGTATATGCCTTCTATGCGCGCAAAGATACACTGACGCCGGCTCTTATAGGCATCGTCAGCTTGTTCTCCTACATGGGCGTCGCGCTGCTGCTATTCGAGCGCTATGGCTTGTTTAGTTTGATGGTCGCCGATAGCGTGAAGCACTTCGTGCACGCCTCGATAAGCGGCGTGCTCCTATGGCGGCGCATGGACGGCTTTGGGGCGCAGAGGCTGAGGCGCACCGGCTTGAAGTCAGCTTTGGCGTCGTTGATCATGGCGGCGATCGCGCTGCTCACCTTGCCCCAGCTCATTGACTGGATAGGAGACGTCAGCATCCTGCACGAAATGCTGTTGGTTGCGCTATGCTCGCTGCTATACGGCGCGGTCTTTTTTCTGGCGGCGCGCTGGCTCAAACTGCAGGAATTGTCCTGGCTGTTGAGCCTTTTGCGTCAGCGGCTGACAAATCAGCCGGCGGCTTAGCTAATCAAGGTCATAGTGACTTTCCCCAACATGCCGTAGCCCTCGAGCCGAAACTCGGCTAAACTCCGCCGAATGTTCTGAATGCTGGCGTGGTCTACCGTTTTTTACAAGCCGGCGACTTAATTCCGCGAGAGGCCTTTTGATGCAATCAAAGCGCCCCGACGACTCCTTTTCAGTTTGGTTGCTATCATGTCTTGTGTTCGCGGTCGGAGGCGTCGGCGCTGGCACGCTGGGTGTAGTTTGGATCTATATACAGGCTGACTTTGGCGTGACGCTAAGCGCCTTGGGTGCAATGCTCACCGTCGCAACCATTGGTCGTACAATAACCAGCTCGGTCAGCGGGTCAATCATCGGTCGTTATGGCATTGCCTGGGTCATGATGGGCGGCGCCGCTATCGGAATCGTCAGTCAACTCGGGCTTGCGCTATCGCCATCCTGGCCGGCGTTCATGATAGCCGCGCTCGGCCACGGCTTTGGCTCGGGTGTCATGGGTGTTGGACTCAATGCTTTCGCTGCTGTGCATTTCAGCCCTCGGCGCATGAACTGGTTGCACGGCAGCTTTGGCATAGGTTCAACAATCGGCCCCTTTTTGGTAACCATTGTCGTGATCGATCTTGGCTTGGACTGGCGCTTGATATACGGCTTGTTTGCCTTGACTCGGGTCTTGATGCTTGTGATGTTCTACTTGACGCGGCAGCAGTGGCGTATCAACGTAACCAGCGCGAGCGGCGACCAGGAGGCACACGCCACCATGCGGCAAACCTTGAGTTTGCCAATCATTTGGCTGATGGTCGGCGCCTGGATGATGGCCACGGGCAATGAATTAATTGCCGGCCAGTTTGCCAACAGCTTCCTGGTCGAGGCGCGCTCGATAGATCCGAAGGTGGCGGGCGCTTGGGTAAGCGCCTATTGGGCGAGCCTGACTGTCAGCCGCTTCTTCACAGGTTTCATCATTACACGAATCAGCAATGGGGTATACCTGCGCATAAACTCGATCTGCGTTATGTTGGGCGCCGCGCTGCTTTGGTCCGATATTGGCCAGTTGACCAGCTTGCTGGGGCTGGCAATGATCGGTTTCGCGATCGCACCATTCGCGCCATTGATGGCATCTGATACGCCTGGGCGGGTCGGCAATTCACATACGGCAAACGCTATGGGAATTCAATTCACGGGCGCCAGCCTCGGTATGGCTCTGCTCCCCTGGCTGGGCGGCGTATTGGCCGAGGCCGTTGGCCCGGAAGTTGTCCCGCAGTATGTCTTCATCATCGCTCTGATCACCTTCTTGCTGCATGAGGCGGTCATCCGGCGCGATTTCAAGCATCCGCTCGTTAAAGCGTCATAGACAAATCTAAGCCAGTTTCTTGACCGCCGCGACCAGCGCCATGATGTAACCGGTCGAGTAGGCGTGGCCGCGATGCCGCCAATCGCTGTCGTCCAGCATCTCCGGCACGTGATCGTCGATGATAAAGCCGGTGAAGCCGACCTCGTGGAGCGTCTGTATCGCCGCCACAACATCGACATTGCCCTCGCCGGGGAAGCATTCCTGGAACTTGGGTACGCAGCCTTGCACATCGCGGAAGTGGACATAGAAGATTTTCCCGCGCGAGCCGAAATAGCGGATGGCATCGAGCACACCGTCGTTGTTCGATCGGTCGGCATAGATCATCTCCGAGAAGCAGCCCATGCAGAAGTCCAGGCCGTGATTGGCGCTGGGAGCGGCTTCCAGCGCGCGCTTGAAGTTCTCAGGTTTATAGAATACCCGGCCGATACCACCTAGCGTTGGCACTGGCGGATCGTCGGGGTGCAGGGCAATCTTGACGCCGGCCTCCTCCGCCGCCGGCAGTACAGCCTGCATAAAGGTCACGTAATTGTCAAACATCTCGTCTTCGCTGTATTCGCGGTTTTCGGCATCCGGCACATTGACGATGCCGGTGACTACCTCGCCGGCGAGCGCCCGTTCCATATCAAAAGCAGTCACTTTGACGCCACCACGACCGGTCTGCAATGGTGTACGCCAGACGAGATTCGGCATCCAGTTCAGACCGAGGATGGGGATGCCGGCCTCGCCCATGTTGCGCAGCGTCATCTGGTAGTTGGCGATCTGCTCCTGGCGGCGCGGCCCATTGAGCATGGCCTGACGGATGAAGGCCACCGGTACATTCTCGAGGGCTTCCAATTCGAGTTCGTAGTCATTGACGCGCTGCTTGAGGCGCTTGAGGTCGGCCAATTCCCAGTAGCCCTTGTCGCCGGGCAGGTCGTCCGAGGTTGGGATGAGGTCAATGCCCTTGCCGATCATATTGAATTGGACGCCGCCGACGCCCAACTGCTTGGCGAATGTCAGATAATCGTGGGTCGCTGAAGCATGCTGCCCAAGCGCGACTCGCATTTCTCCCGTCATGGTTGTAGCCTCCACATTTCGCAAATCTGAGTAATTGACTATAGTTTAGCACTCAGCGAGCGGAGGGAGAACGGATTTATGGCGGACAGGCGAGTACTGGTCAGCGGCTCTGACGGACGCATCGGCCAAGTGACAGTCAAGGAGTTGCAAGCGCATGGCTACGATGTGACGCCGGCGGATATACGTCGAACGCAGCCCTGGATGACGCAGATCGTGGACTGCCAGGATATGGGGCAGGTGGTCGGAGTGATGCAAGGACACGACGCGGTGATTCACCTGGCGGCGATCCCATCGCCAAGTATGCATACGAATGAGGTAGTTTTTCGCAACAATGTCGTCTCGACCTTCAATGTGCTGGAAGCGGCGTCCATCCTTGGCATCAAGAAAGTGGTGATGGCGAGCAGCATTTCGGCGCTTGGCTATGCTTTCCGCCACTTGCCCTTTAATCCGCGCTACTTGCCGATTGACGAAGAGCACCCTATGCTTTCGCAGGATTCTTACGGCTTGTCGAAGATGGTCGGCGAAGAAATAGCCGCGGGCTTCGTTCGGCGCGTGCCGGATATGTCACTTTCGAGCTTGCGCTTTACACTTGTGGTTGACGAGCATCAGCGTGAATGGATTGGGCCGGCGCGAAAAGGTCCGCCAGACAGCAGAGCGACCCATGGCGCCTTCTGGACCTTTGTTGATGTGCGTGATGCCGCTGCCGCTTGTCGCCTGGCGTTGGAATACGACGAGCCGGGCCATGAGGCTTTCCTGATTTGCGCGCCGCATATTTATCGGCCGGAAAATGTGGCAGATCTGTTTGCGCAGTATTTCCCAGGAGATTATCCAGTCGCCGATCGTGTGCGCGGGCAGGCTAGCCCGGTGGATTGCAGCAAGGCGGAGCGGCTCCTCGGTTGGCGTTCATGCTACAATTGGGATGGCGAGCTGCTCAAATGAGCGTAAGCAAGAGGAAGATCGCGCCATGAGCTGACGCTTGCCTACAAGTGGGCGGCTTGTGTGCGTAGCCGGGCAACTTGCATTGGAAAGTTTATATGTGGTACACTTCCGCTAATGTGCTAATTGAGTTCTGAAAAACTAGTGGACGACTTAGCCGAGCCTCCCTCACGGAGTCCCACGCACATAGTAAACTGCTTGCGAGCCGATCACGGCGAACCGTGTTCGGTTGCTTTGGTTTTTCAGGACCTCCGTTTAGGGAAAGGTCATTGATGGGCCAGAGTACCGCCTTGTTGCTTCTGCTCTTGGTCGCTCTCGGCATCCACGCCGGCGTGAGCCTGATCAACGCGGCGCTGCAAAATGTCTCCCGCGCCGATATGCAGAAGCGCGCCGAGGATGGCGATGCTGCAGCTCAGCGATTCCTCGCCCTTGCCGAGCGCGGCTTGCGCCTGAGCATGACGGTGAGCATCACGCATATATTGACGCGCTTTGTCATAGCGGTAGTCCTGGTGCTGCTATTTGTCCTTCCTCTTGCCAATGGCGATGCGACTGCGCTCTTGCTGGCGGCGGCCGCAACGGTCTTGCTGGGGACAAGCCTGACGATTATTCTCGGCGATCTGACGCCCGAGGCGGTTGGCTCGAGCAACGCCGATAACTTGCTGCCTGTTTCGCTGGTGTCTATGCGTTTGCTGCTCGCGGTCGTAGCGCCACTGACCGCGCTTGTGCTTTGGCTCAGCCGGCTGATATCGCGGCTCTTCGGCAGCGACGCCCTGGTCAACCTGGTTACTGAAGAAGAGATTATGACCTTGGTCTACGCGAGCCATAGCGGCGGGATTATCGAAGACGAAGAGAAAGATATGATCGCCTCCGTCCTGCAGCTGGGCGAAAGCAGCGCGCGCGAGTTAATGACACCGCGAATCGACATTGTGGCGCTCGAAATTGGCGAGACGATCATGGATGCGCTGTCCGCCTTCGTCGAGTCGGGCTTTTCGCGCATCCCGGTCTACGACGAGAGCATAGATAAGGTCCTGGGCTTGCTCAATGCCAAAGACATTCTGACCGTGCTAGAAAACCGCGATGACTTGGAAAGCAAGGAAATCCGCGACTTGATCCGCCCGATATATTTTGTGCCGGAGACAAAACGAGCCGACGGGCTGTTGAAAGAATTGCAGGAAAAGAATATACATCTGGCGATCGTAGTTGATGAATACGGCGGGACATCGGGGCTCGTCACTATCGAAGATCTCATTGAAGAAATCATCGGCGAAATCCGCGACGAGTACGACTTCGGCGAGGAAGAAGATTATGTCGCGGTCGGCGATGGCTCCTACCTCATTGACGGCAGCATGGACCTGGACGACCTGAACAACCTGCTGGAATGCTCTATCGACACAGGCGATGCCGATACGCTCGGCGGATACATTTATTTATCATTGGGCCGGGTACCGCGAGCCAACGAGACGATCGAGACGGATATACTCAGCATGACAGTCTTGTCCATCGATGGCCACCGCATCCGCAAAGTAAAGGTCTGCAAGATCGCCCGGGAACCTGCGGACATAGACGAAGCGAGGAAGAATGGCATTTTGGGTAATGAGCGGGTCTCGGCGCCGGGCAAATAGGAGGGCAATTCAGTGGCGATCAGTGAGCGTGATCTAATCATCGCGGCTATCGAAGGCAGCAAGAACGCCTACATCCCTTACAGCGAATACCGCGTTGGCGCGGCCTTGCTGACCGAAAGTGGCCAGATATACACCGGCTGCAATATCGAGAATGTCGGATATTCAGCGACCATCTGCGCCGAGCGTACCGCGCTGGTCAAGGCGGTCAGCGAGGGACATCGCAAGTTCGCGGCTGTGGCGGTGGTAACGCGCGATGGCGGGTCGCCCTGTGGCGTTTGCCGCCAGATGATGTTTGAGTTTTCGCCCGGCATGAAAGTACACCTAGCCGATCTTGATGGCAATCTTCACTTGACCACCACACTCGCCGAGCTGCTTCCGCATGGCTTTGGACCCGCCAATTTGGATTCCGATTGAGGGGGTCCGCGCTTATGCAATGCCAGAGATCACCGTCCACGCCGATTGCGCCAATGCGCCCGAGAAGCAACTGCTCCGCGACCTGAACATCGCCTTCGCCCACGCTGATGTCGAGACGATCCTGGCCTGTTTCAGCGACGATATTCACTTGCATATCATTGGCGAGGCCGACATGCGCGGGAAAGCGGCTGTGCGAGAAGCGCTCGAATCAATGCAGGAAGTCGTCACGCGCGAGCTCGTCATCCACTCCATCATCACCGACTGGCGAGAAGGCGCCATCAATGGCGAGATAATCACCGAAGATGGCCGGCGTGTCGCCTTCTGTGATCTGTGCCAGTTCGCTTCGGCGACAGGAATGGAGATATTATCCATGATGTCGTACACACTCGAAATCTAAAGGGAGGACTTGCCCGTGTAAAAGATCGTCACCAACTTGTGGTTCGACGGACGGGTCGAAGAAGCGCTGGAACTTTACACCTCGCTCTTGCCCGATTCTCGCGTCCTCAGCATCAGGCATTATGGCGAAGCCGGTCCCGGCAGTCCGGACGATATTATGTTCGCGGACTTCGAGCTGGCCGGGCAGCGATTCTCCATCATCAACGGCAACTCCTTCTTCAAGCCCAATGCCGCCTTCTCGCTTTGCATCAATTGTGTCGATCAAGCCGAGATCGACCGACTCTGGCACATCCTGACCTCCGATGGCGACGCCGAAAGCAAAGTGGCTGGCTGACGGATTGCTTCGGCGTCTCCTGGCAGATCACGCCGACAAGTCTGGGTGAACTGATGGCGAGCGACGATTCCGCGGCTGTCGCGCATGTGACCGCCGCATTCCTGAAAATGAATAAGCTGGATATCGCCGAACTGGAAAGTGCCTTTCGCGATGAGTAAGGCGGGACCCAAGCGCCACGCTCCCGCATCGCCGAAATGGAAGGCGGATAAACCAGGACTGCTATGGCTGGACGCTACGACATCCGCGATCGCATTTTGCAGCTTGATCCGGTTGCGGATTGCCAGGAAATCGTCTTCCTTGTCGGCGCCTATGAATATCCCTGGCTGATTCGCAAGTCGCTGGAATTCGCCCTTTTCAGATCTTACGGCATCCCCTCGATCAGCCAACTGCTTGATCGCAGCGGACAATTCCGCCGGCATGGTCAGCGACGCTACGATGACACGGCGCTGCTGATGGCGGAGATCGTGGGAAACGGCTACGACAGTCCGCGAGGGCGCAGCGCTATCAGCGTTATCAATCGCCTGCACGGCAAGCACAGCATAGCCAACGACGACATGCTCTATGTACTGTCTACCTTTCGCTTCGAGCCGATAGAGTGGACGACCAAGTTTGGCTGGCGAGCGCCGACCAGGATCGAGATTCTAGCCAGCTACCATTTCTGGCGGAATTAGGCCGGCGTATGGAGATCAAAGAACTGCCCGAATCAATCGAATTGTTCCGTGATTTCAAGCGGGAGTACGAACGCGCCAATTGCGTCTATCATCCTGCTAACCGCCGCGTGGCTGACGCGACTATCGCGATACTTGAAGGTTGGTATCCGCGCTTAATGCGCCGTGGCATCCGCTGGGCGGTCTATGCGCTATTGGACGAGGTGCTGCGGCGCAGCTTCGACTATCCCAAGCCACCGACGCTGGCGGTGCAAGCGTTACATGGGAGCTTGCTCGTGGCGGCGAGAGTCTTGCGCTTGATGCCACCCCGGCGCCGCCCCTTTCTGTTGACGCGCCAAAAGCACCGCAGCCATGCCAACGGGTACAAAATCGAGGAGTTGGGTCCACCGGCGGAAAGCCAGTCATTATTCCAGCCCGCTCGCTATGACATTAGCCCACTGCTCGTAGCGCTGGTAGACACCCTGGTAGTGCAGTTTCAGAGGCGGGTCGGGCGCGACTGTCATCTCGCCGTAGTCGAAATCGGCCAAGAATGCCGAGGCATCAGCGCTAAAACCGGCGGCAACAGCGGCATGAGCTACCGCGCCTAGTGCCGACATATCCGAGAAGCTGCAGAAGGATACTGCGCCGGGCAGCACGTTGCTGAGTATCTTGCGCATGAGCGGGCTTTTTGGCACGCCACCTGTGATCAAGATTTTCGATGTGTCGAGCGGCCGACCTTTGACCAAGGCTTCGGCACAGAGCCTGATACCGAAGGCGACGCCGTCCATTACCGCGCGAGTGAGCACACGGCGGTCGGCAGTGGCCGAGAGCTGCACGAAGCTGCCGTGCGGGCCATCAAGCAAGAAGGGTGTGCCCGTGCCTTGCAGCCAGGGCAGGAAGAGCGGACCAGCGACCGCTGATGGTTCGTCGGCCGCCAGCGCTTCAAATTCACTGTGGGTAAGCGCCGGATCAAGCAATTGGCGCCACCAATTGAGCGAATGCCCGGCGCTGTTTAGTGCGCCAATTGCGAATGTCTTCCCGTCGACGCCTAGTTCAAAGAGGTAGCGAATGGCCGACTCGGGGTGGAAGGGGCTGGGCTTCTGTTGGATTTCAATGACCTGGACGGCGGTGCCGGCGTTGATCATCAAGGTATCGCGATCGGGAATGCCGGAGCCGATGACAGCGCAAGCGGCATCCCCTCCGCCATAAGCGACAAGGGTACTTGGCGACAAGCCCAAGTCAGCCGCGGCCCGCCTGGTTAAATTGCCGGCCGCTTCAGCTGAGCCGTGTACCGGCGGCAATAGGCGCAGCGGCAGGTCAAGCTCGGCGAGCAGGTCAGCATCCCACTCGCGCTCGGCGAAATCCCACATCAGAGAACCGGAGGCGTCCGAGTAGTCGGTGGCGATTTCATCCGTCATGCGGAAGCGCAGATAATCTTTCGAAAACAGCACCGTATCGAGCTCGCGATAGACGGCTGATTCGTGTTGGCGCAGCCACAAGAGTTTGGCGAGGCTATAGGGCGCGATGGCCGGGTTCCACAACCCTGTCGCAGTCGAGGATTCGATGAACTCCGCCTGCGATTGCGAGCGAGTATCCGCCCAGACGATGCAGTTATGCGCGACCGTTCCATCCGCGCGCAGAGGCACAATCGAGTGCATGTGGGCGGATAGCCCGATGGCATAGATAGATTCGGGCGGGATGTTGTTGTCGCGCAGCAATCCTTGCGTGACCTGACAGAGCGAAGTCCACCAGTCTTGCGGCGCTTGCTCGAGGTAGCCGGCTGCCGGCGACAGGTTCTCGACCGGCGCTCCCGCCGTGGCGATGACCGCTGATGTCGCTGCGTCGACTACGATAACCTTGAGACCTTGTGTGCCGAGGTCAACGCCGAGTAAGAGGGTCGCGTCCATACTTCAGGCTTCGATCATTTCATGGATGCAATAGGCGCTGAATATCTACTTTATGCCTGTGCCGGTGGTGGCGAGTGCCTTCCGTAACTTGGGACCGTAGAAACCGGAAGAAGATGATGATCAGGATAGTCATTATGACCGCCATTAGATCATAGGTCAAATACGAGGGCGGTCACGGAATGCGGCTCAAAGACGTGCCGGTATTCTCTGCCCGACGCTGTGAACGGTGCTTCAGACGTCGTGACTTGTTCCGGTTTTGCGAATGAATTCTCGGCCTTGATATCCGGACCATTGACCACGGATGCTCTCACGAGACCAGCGAACTCGCCGCATTCCAGACTTAGCGTCGTCTCTATCGAATCCGAGGGGCTTCTGTTGACGACGAAGACGCTCAGCTGCTTGCCCGCTTCATCGATCGTAGCGGAGACATCCAGTGTGCGGATGCCGCTGTGATCACCGCCGGAGAAGGTATCGCCCGTCCAATAGACATCCAAAGCGATATCGCCGCAGTTGCTGGCGAAGAGCTCAAAGGGGTGAAAGATGGTCTGCAAGAACAAGCCATCTTTATTGGTGAAGATTGGCGCAATAACATTCACGATCTGCGCGATATTAGCCATCTGCACCGTGCGACAATGGCGGATGAAGGCGTTGAAGTGCATGGCGACAACCAGCGCGTCTTCCAGATTGTAGCGCTCTTCGAGATTGTTCCGCTCTTCCCGTGTGCCGCCGCGCGCCCGATACCAAACATTCCACTCGTCGACCGCGATGGATATGGGCCGCTCGATACCCATCTCGAATTTCATGGCGGCGATCACGCCCTCGAAGGCGCAGAGACGCTCGTCGATGGACTCTGAGACGGTCATATACTTGGCGAAGTCGTCTTTGTGATTGCCGACATACCAGTGGATCGACAGATAATCGAGAAAATCCGACGCTTGCTCAAACAGCAATTGCGTACGCTCGACCGGCTGATAGCGCCATCCCGATGTAACCGCTGCGATCAGCTTGATGGAGGGATCGACCCAGCGCATCACTTTGGCGAATTCTCTGTAGGTTCGCGCGTATTCTTCCGGTGTTTTGTGCCCGATCTGCCAATTGCCATCGACTTCATTGCCGATGCCCCAATACTTGATATTGTGCGGCGCGTCGTAGCCGTTGGCGCGGCGTTGATTTGCCAAGGCACTATCGCTTGCGCTATTGCAGTATTCGACCCAATCACGCGCCTCACGCATATCGCCATCGCCGGCGTTGACTACCATATAAGGCTCGGTGCCCAGCGCGCGGCACCAGCTTACAAATTCGTCAGTGCCGAAATGATTCGACTCGATATCTTCCCAAGCCAGCTCGACCCGCGCCGGTCGTTCGGCTTTCGGTCCGATGCCATCTCGCCAGCGATATCCACTGACGAAGTTGCCGCCGGGGTAGCGGATGACGGGCATCTTCAAGCGTCTCACCGCCGCAAGCACATCGGTGCGAAAGCCGTTTTCATCGGCCAAGGGAGAACCGGGCTCGTAGATGCCGCCATAGATGTGGCGTCCCAAGTGCTCGGCGAAGCCACCGAATATATCACGATTTATCGCGCCAATTCGACGTTCGGGGTCGATCTTAATTTTGTTCATAACACTTCTTTTCTATGATTGATTGGTATTGAGATTCCAAGGTAACGTAGCAGTTCTGCTGAAGCACGGAATTGTAACGCGTTCGTTCAATTGTGCAAGAAAGTGTGCCGGCGGAAGTAGGCATCGGCGCCCGTATGCGGCAACACAATGCCTATAGATAATTCTTGTTTTTCAAGTCGCGCAGTCGGCGTGGATTGATCTTGCCGTCGTGATTCACCACGGTCTGATAGCGTTGCCGCCGCTGCGGATTCAACGTTGGCGAGCCGAAGCGGGCGCTGTTGACACCGCTGACGGTGCCTGGACGCGTCGTGGTGATGAGCCACTCCAGTAGGTCCGACCGCAGCTCCTGCGCCAGAGCTTGATGCTCAGGCTCGAAGTATAGATTGCGCATTTCCCATGGATCGGCCTTCAGGTCGTAAAGCTCGCCGAATCCAGCGGGATACTCCTCGGGGAACATGGCGCGCGGATAATGCACCAGGCGATATTGCCCTTTGCGAATGCTCTTGCTCCAGGCGAATTCGGTCACGCCGATCTGATCAGAATCGCCTGGCTCGCCCGCCAACAGAGGCGAGATGTCCCGGCCGTCGCTTGTCTCAAGCAAGTCGATGCCCGCCAGCGCGCAAAGCGTATTAGGGATATCGACCAGTTCGACGATTTCGCTGACACTGCCGCCGGCGTCGATCCGGCCGGGCGCCCACAGTATAAGCGGGACGCGTGTGATGGCATCGCTGCAAATGCCGGGCGCTTTTTCCATGATGCCGTGTTCGGTCGCGTAATCGCCATGATCTGAGCTGTATACAACGATGGTATTCTCCGACAAGCCAGTGCTTCGTAAGTGATGCAGAAGCCGCCCTAAGGCCGCATCGACTTGACTGACCGCGCCCAGGTAACCGTGAAGTTTGCGCCGGCGCCCGGCCTCGAAGGTCTTCGGTTCGAAGAGCTGCCAGTCACTCTCGCGCCAGCGTTTCGCCGACGCCTGCAAATGAGGCGCCTTCTGCGCCGCTGCCAGATCATAATCGGCGTTAGGCGGCAGGCTCAGTGAATGCTGGTCATAGAGATCCCAGAATTCCTGGCACGGCGTCGTGCATTGGTGCGGGCGGGGAAAGCTGATGTGCAGCAGGAAAGGCTGATTGCGTTCTACCGCTTTCTGCATCGTTTGGATGCCGGTATCGGCCAGCCAGCCTTCCTGGGATTCGTCAAACGCCAATGGGCTGGGGCGGCTATCGACGTTCTGCCGACCGCTCTCGCCGAATTCCGGCAGCAGGATATGGTCTTCCAGCCGCTCTACGCCTCGTTCGCGCAGGAAGCGTGTATAAGCGGCTGAGCGCCCGACAACGCTGCCGGCGGCATAGGAATTACTCTCATGAAAGACATCGCATTGGTCTTCGACCCAGTATTCCGGACAGTGGATCTTGCCCATGGCTGCGGTGAAGTAGCCGGCCGCGCGGAAGTGCCCGAAGATATTCGGCAGCCCTCCTGGATTGCGCCCGCTCAAGCTGTAATAGCCGTGGTTGTGGGGATATTGTCCGCTGAGAAAAGACACGCGGCTGGGCGTGCAGATCGGGTTCTGTGTGATCGCGTTGTCAAAGCGGCAGCCTTCCCGCGCCATGCGATCGAGCTGCGGTGTCAGCGCATCGGGATGACCTCTATGCCCAAGGACTTTGGCATTGTGCTGGTCGGCGACGATGAAGAGGATGTTGGGAGACGTCATGAGTTTCGCGGTCCTGCCGAATATTCGCTTGCCTGATGCTAACATGTTTGGGTTGTCAGTGTCACGCGGGTTCATGCGCCTATGAGTGAGCAATTGCTCGTTTGCGAGCCGTGGCGGGCGCGGCTGTGTCGGTCCAGATGGCCGAGGAAAATGTTTTTTCGGCCATCTGGCCATTTGTCGTGTTTGATTCCACTTGATTGCGCCCGCAGCCGGTTTTGGGTTGAGACGGTCATGCGCTGACGGTAGCATGTTGTGAGGCAGGGGTGGCGACTGTATGGTCGCGTGAATTGCACCCTGAATGTGTCTGCGATTTGCGAGTATAATGCTTGCGCTCAGCCGCCGGATTGGCGGCGTAGAAGTACGGAAATTGGAGATTAGCCCGATGCAAACCAAGCAAGACGCGAGCGCCTTCGTCATTTGCGACGACCTGTACAAGATATTCAAGGTCGCCGACATTGAAGTGATGGCGCTGCAAGGGCTGGACTTGACGGTGGGGCGTGGCGAGCTGGTCAGCATAGTCGGCGCGAGCGGCAGCGGCAAGACCACGCTGATGAATGTGCTGGGCGGCTTGACCTTGCCCTCGGCCGGTCAGGTGATTGTAGATGGCGCGAATCTGCTCAAGCTCAGCACTCGCGAATTGACGGCTTACCGGCAGGTGGATGTCGGCTTTGTCTGGCAGCAGGGCAGCCGCAACTTGATTCCATACCTGTCCGCGCTGGACAATATCAAGCTGCCGATGACGCTGGCGGGCAGAACCGGACGCGAGGCTGACGACCGGGCGCGTGAACTGATGGACAAAGTTGACTTGCCGCATCGCTATGATCACAAGCCGATCCAGCTCTCGGGCGGGGAGCAGCAGCGGGTAGCGATCGCGGTGGCGCTGGCTAATGCGCCGAAGCTGCTGCTGGCGGATGAGCCGACTGGCGAACTCGACTCGACCACTTCCGATCAGGTGTACGATCTCTTGCAGCGGCTGAATAGCGAAGACGGTTTGACCATCTGCATCGTCAGCCACGATCCTACGATCGCGCAGCATGTCCAGCGGGTGGTGCAAATCCGCGATGGCAAGCTGGCGAGCGAGACGGTGCGCCGGCGCCGTTCGCGCCAAGACCCGTCCTCATCCTCCTCAAGGCGGGAAGGGGAAGAGCCCGCACAGATTGCGGCAGGCGCGGGAGTGGGGCACGAAGGTTCCTGGGAAGAGCATTTCGAGGAATTTATCGTGCTGGATTCGGCCGGACGGCTGCAAATCCCCAAGCAGTATCGCGAGGAACTGGGTTTTGAAAATCGTGTCGAGATGGAAGTAAGCGAAGGCGGCATCTTGATTCGCCCGGCGCAGAACCTGGACCAGACCTCTTCCAAAGCTGAAATTCAGATCGAGCGGGAGATCCGCGGTGATGATAGCGGCGCGCCCACCGGCTTGTTGGCGCGTCTATCAAGGCGGAAATGATGACCGATAACGCGATTGCGACGCAGAATGTGGGGCGGGTATACGCCTCCGATTCGGGCGATGTCCATGCCCTGCGGCAGATCAATATCGAAGTCGAACGCGGTCTATTCGTCGCCTTGCGCGGACGCTCCGGCAGCGGCAAGACGACCTTGTTGAATTGCCTGGGTGGTCTGGATAATCCGACCAGCGGCAGGATTTGGATACAAGGCACGGATATCGGCACGATGGATGAAATGGAGCGCACGGCTTGGCGCCGGCAGCGGGTCGGCTTTGTCTTTCAGCAAATGGGTTTATTGCCAAGCTTTTCGGCTTTTGAAAATCTGGATGTGATGGCTCGGCTGGGCAGTGTGCCGCGCGGGGATCGGCGAAAGCGCATCCTCGACAGCCTCGAGCGAGTCGACCTGATTGATTATTACGATCACCGTCCTTATGAAATGTCGGGCGGGCAACAGCAGCGGATCGCCATCGCGCGGGCTTTGGTGACCGAGCCGGACTTGATTCTGGCGGATGAACCGACGAGCGAGCTGGACAGCGAGACGACGCATCAGGTGCTGGCGGTATTGCAGGATTTCGTGCGCACGAAAGGCACATCAATCTTGCTTTCCAGCCATGATCCGATTGTGGATGATTACGCAGACCGCGTCATCACCTTGCGCGACGGGCAGATTGATGTTTAGCCCAGGCTAGCGCTCATGCTATCGACAATTGCCGCCTTCATCTTTTCCTTTTTGCTACAGGACAATCTGTTATTCCTTGATGTCAGCGAGCAAGCCGGCATCGCTGCGACGCATCGCGCCATCTGGAATGAAGATGCTCCTGGTCCCTATGACAATGGCTACCTGGCGGCGGGCACGGCTTGGGCCGATTATGACGGCGATGGCTGGGTTGACTTGTTTGTGACCGGCAATCTCGATCCCAATGTGCTCTACCGCAATAATGGCGACGGCAGTTTCAGTGTATCCGAATACAGCGAGATGCTCAGCCTGCCCGATGTACCGAGCGGAGGCGCGGCTTGGGCGGATTACGACAATGATGGCTGGCGCGATCTTTATGTGCTGAACATGGGCGCCAATCGACTTTACCGTAATCTCGGCGGCGGCGGCTTCGCCGATGTAACTGTGACGGCCGGCGTCGGCGATATCGGCAAAGGCACGACGGCGGCCTTCGGCGATTATGACGAAGACGGCCATCTTGACTTGTACATCGCGAATTGGTCCTGTGTGCCCGCTTGTGAAATGAGTGACTTCGTTCGCAGCCGCGATGTTCTGTATCACAATAATGGCGATGGCAGCTTCACCGATGTGTCGGGCTTGCTGGGCTTCGAGGCATTGCTTGGCGCTGCTTTTTCCGTCAGCTGGGTCGACTATGATGACGACCGCGACCTGGATATCTACGTCGTGAATGACAAGGCGGTCAATGCGCTGGGCAATCTGCTTTGGCGCAACGATGGCGCCGGCTGCGCGGCCTGGTGCTTCACTGATGTCAGCGAGCGAGCGGGCGCTGACGCGGTCGTGCATAGTATGGGTTTGGCGACCGGCGATTACGATAACGACGGCGATTTGGACTTTTATTTTTCCAATATGGTCCGTTCGATGGTACTCCTGGAGAACGAAGGCGATGGCTCCTTCGCCGATGTGACGGAGCGAGCAAGGGTGGATTATCGCACGGGCGAGGCGGTCGGCTGGGGCACTGCCTTTTTTGATTTCGATAATGACGGCTGGCTGGACCTGTATCTGGCTGCCAGTGGCATTTCTCCGATTTACGGCAAAGCAGGCATGCACTTCGCCTATCCAGATATGCTCTACCGCAACAGGCGCGATGGCAGCTTCGACACTGTTGATCAGGAGCTGTTCAGTGACGGCAATAGCGCGTCGATGGGCTTCAGCACAGCCGATTACGACCGCGATGGCAGCATCGACTACGCCTTGACCTGGTGGAACGAGGGGCATCGGCTCTTTCGAAATGTTGCCTATCACGGCAGTCTGAATAATTGGATCGCCTTCGAGCTGGAGGGCGGCGGCATAATTGACCGAGACGCTCTCGGGACCCGCGTCCGCGTCAACAGCACTGAGGGTTTGTCGCAAATACGCGAGTTGAAGTCCGGCTCGAGCCTGGGCGCCGGCAACGAATTGCTGCTGCACTTTGGCTTGGGCGATGCCACCATCGAGCGCGTCATCGTGAGCTGGCTGAATGGCGATTATCATGAGTACACAGGCGTAGAGGTGAATCAGCGCTGTCTGATCACCCGTGAGCGGATGGATTGTGAACGACAACGCTGACCTGGCTCTGCAAGACTTGGGAATGAATAATCTTGGCGGCCGATGATCTACACAAATTGACGCGGCGCATCGTGGACCTGCTTGACGAGGCGGGCTGCTGGTACGAGACTTTTCATCACCGTCCGGTGCGCACCAGTGAAGAGGCGGCTGCTGCGCGTCTGGGTTACAGCCTGAATCAAGGCGCGAAGGCCATCATCCTGCGCGTGAAGCGGACAAACAAAGACAAGTTCTTTGTGATGCTTGTCTTTCCGGCGGATCGCAAGTTTGATGCCAAGCGGGTCAAAGCCTATTTCGGCGCGCGCGATATCCGCTTCGCGACCGAAGCCGAAGTCAGCGCCTTGACCAATGGCGCGCAGCCCGGCGGCGTCCCGCCCTTCGGCAACTTGTTCGAGTTGCCGGTCTATGCTGCGCCGGAGTTATTTGAATTGGAACGTATCGTCTTCAATGCTGGTGACCGCCGCTTTTCCCTGGCGATGCGCTCGTCCGATTATCGTCGCCTGGCGCGCCCGGTCGAGTTTTCATTCGTCTAGGTCTCATGTTATAAGATAAGCCGACGCCCCGGGATCTTCGCCGGGCGGTTTAGCGCGAAACTTGTGAGTAGCCGGGCGCAATAACGCCGCATTGAGCCCGCAGAAATGTAAGGAGTACGAATCTCATGCCCGCAGACATCGTTGTGGCCGGGCATATTGCCTTGGACATCATGCCTGATATGTCGATGCTGAACCCGCAGCAGGTTATCGAAGCGGGCAGGGTTTTCGAGATTGGCAGAGTTTCTTATTCTACCGGCGGCGCCGTATCCAATACTGGTCTGGCCCTGCATCGGCTGGGCATGAAGGTCGATCTGTTGGCGACGGTCGGCGATGACTGGGTTGGTCAAGCGATTATTGACTATGCGCGCGGTTTCGGCGCCGGCCTGGCCGATAACATACAGGTCGTGCCCGGCGGAGCCAGCCCCTATACCGTGGTGATTGAACCGAAGAACCATGACCGTACGCTGCTGACAAACACAGGCGTCTACAACGACTACGACTTGCATAACATCGACTTGGATCGCGTGGCGGCCGCCAAGCTCTTTCATTTGGGTTATCCGACCTTGCTTCCGCGACTTTATCGGGATGAGGGCGAGGGCTTCCTGGAGCTATTGCGCGCCGTCAAAGACGTGGGCGTAATCACCTCGATCGACATGTCGCTGCCCCCACCGGACTCGGCGAGCGGACGCGCGGATTGGCGGTCAATTTTGCGCCGCTGCCTGCCCTATATTGATGTATTTGTGCCGAGCATCGAGGAGATCATGTTTATGCTGCGGCGGCGGGAACTTGAGCAATGGGGCGGTACGCTGTTTGACAGGCTGACGGCGGATTATCTGGCTGGCTTGGCGGACGAATTGCTTTCGCTGGGCGTAGGCATCGCCGGCTTGAAGCTGGGCGAGCGCGGCCTGTACTTGCAAGGCGCGACTGACCCACAGAGACTTGCGTTCGTGACCACCATCGGTCAGTCGGCGAGCTCATGGGCCGGCGTACAAACTTGGCAGTCTGCCTTTCAAGTGGAGGTTGCAGGCACAACCGGCGCCGGCGATGCCGCCTATGCGGGTCTGTTGGCGGCGATGCTTCGCGGGCTTGGTCCCAGCGAATGCGCGCGCCGAGCTTGCGCGGTGGCCGGCTGCAATATCGAAGCCGCCGATGCTACTTCGGGCGTACGCAGTTGGGCGGAGACTGAAGCGCGGCTGGCGGCTGGCTGGGCGACGCTTTGACGTTGGTTCCGTCAATGTGTTAAACTTGATGCATCGGACGACGAGGACGCACAGATGGCTGGCAGACAGCAAGTGAATCCTGACCGCGTTTCTGGACCACAAGTCGTGCAGGATGACGTCTTGACGGGGCCGGAGCCGACGAAAGATGAGATTCTAGAGAGTATTCGCGTTGGAGTGCGACAAGCCCTTGCGGGGGACACCACGCCTTTCGATCAACTCGTAGACGAAGTAAGGCGTGAGATGGAAAATAATGTTGACGCGGGTCAAAACCAGTAGGCGCTTCAATAATGAGTTCAAACGACTAAATAGAAAATACCGTAATTTGATTGCGGTCGTGGTGCCTCTGGTTGCGAGCTTGGGCGCTGGTGAGCGACCGGGGGATCGTCTGGTCGGATTGAGCATACCCGCTTTCAAAGTACGTCTAGAGAACCCCGCGGCCAGCAGGGGGAAAAGTGGCGGCTTCAGGATCGTTTATTTTGCTGAGCCCGATTCTGAAATTGTTCTCGCCGCAATTTACGATAAATCGGAGCAACAAGACATTGGCAGCGTCGAGATTGAAGCGATTGTAGCGGAAGAACTAGACTAGCGTTTTCGCATAGCGAGGTATTCGGAGACGCCTTACTGAGTCTTTGAAGCTCGGCTGGGACTACTTGGAATAGCAATGAATACGAGCTAGGTTAAATGGTGGTCAGGCAACTGGCCCGGGCGGTGCCCCTCCGCCCTCGCCGTGATGCCCCTTCGGCAAAAGCACAATCAAAATCACAGCCACTAGACTAAAGGCGGTCGCCAGAATCAGCATCCAATCGTAAGCGCCGAATACATCATAAATGACACCGGCGGCGAAGGGGGCAATTGTCCTGGCCAGCGTGACGAATATCACCATCACGCTGCTGATCCGACCGAAGAAGGCCGCGCCATAGGTATCGGCGACTATGAGCGGGCGCGTCAGGGTATGTGTGCCGATGGCCATGCCAAATAGCGCCACGAAAGTCAGAATCAACAGCGGCGCATTGCCCAGAAGCAGGGCAGGCAGCGAAAGCGCAAGCAAGACAAACACACCGACCACCATTGTCTTGCTGGAAAAGCGGCGTTCGACCGGCGCAAATATCATCCGCCCGATGACCTGCATCACACCGATGGCGCCACTCGCCAGGGCGGCGCTGCTCGGGTGGATATTGACGCTGATCAGCAGCGGAATGAAATGCACGCGCACCGCCGAAATGCTCAATGTCGAGAGCGAAAACGCCAGGGTCAGCAGCCAGAAATAGCGTGAACGCAAGACAGCGCCAATACTGACGCTTGGTTTTGCTGCTTGCTTGACCGTGTTTGCCGCGCCATCGGGCTGCAATCCCAGGTCGGTCGGTTTGCGGCGCAGGACCAGGGCATGCAGCGGGATGGTAATCGCGCCGAGCAGGATGCCGAGGATGAATACTGCTTGCCGCCAGCCGTATGCCACCAGCAGGGCGTCGGTGAGTGGTACGAAGATGGTGCTGGAAAAGCCCGCGATGAACGTAACGACAGCCATTGCTGTGCCACGCTTATGCGCGAACCAGGTGGCGATCACGGTGAAAGCCGGCTCATAGAGCACAGCCGCGCCGCAAAAGCCCATCAGCGCCATGATCAGGATGAATTCGGGCAAGGTATTCATGCCCGACCAAAGCAGCGCCATCACTGTGGCGCCGATTGAACCGGCCGTCATCAGCAGCCGCGCGCCGTGTTTGTCCAGCCAATGCCCGACCGGAATGGCGATGATGCCGCTGATCAGCAGCGAGAGCGAGAACGCGCCGGTTAGCTGCCCGCGCGTCCAGCCCAGCTCAGCCTCCATCGGCGTGATCAAGACCGAAAAGGCGTAAAACATTACGCCGAAGGAAACCGTCTCCGTAACCGCCAGCGCCAGCGCGATGTACCAGCCGTAGTAGACTGGCTCGCGATTCCGAATACGAGTCAGACGCTGCATTTTTCGACTTTCATGGGAATCAGAATAGGGAAAGTCAAGCGGTATCTCAAGTGGCAAAAGCAGGACGCTCTCGGCGGTTGACTTCCAAAATGCAAGACGCTCCCGAAAAACGAGAGCGCCTTGTCTGCCGAGTCGGTAGACGCTAGCGATTATTTCAATCTGCGGACAACCGCTACCGCCACTATCGCAATCACGCAAGTGATTATCACAATTTGCAACGGTTCGTGAAAGCTGTATGGGTCAAGCACCTTTAGAGCATCCTTTGTCTATTGGGCGCGTACTGACGACTACGCCGGCGAAGTAAAATTCCCCTGTCCGATAAATCCCAGCCGTATCCTACGGCCGCCATTCTGAGCGTATGCGTGAGAGCTCCCGGTCACCACCCAGTCCAAACTTGGTATGATATGGTTGTATAGCCCGTAGCTGTAACCATGGTCTGTGACTTCGGTGACCCTACTATTGGACACATTTGCGTTTGCCCATATGTTCAGTTCTTGTGTCCCCCACCATCCATGGTATCGAAATGGCGGGCAAGAGTAATGGCGGGTTCCCGAAGCGTAAAATAGAGACGAAGCCGATTCGGCGGAAGCGGCCATGGCGAGTTCGGAAGATTCGAAATCGTCAATCAATTCAGCAAGTTGAGAAGCGCTTATACTCACCGCCAATCCTTGTGATAAAGCGTGAGTCACTGCAAAAGTGGCGCGATCTAAAGCGCTTGTGTTGGGATCGGACGAATTAATCGAGATATTTTGCGCAAAGGCTGGCGCAGAGCCTAAGAGCAATACAGTTGAAAGAAACAGAATCAGCAAACGGTTCATCAGATTTCCCCTTTCAAAAACTTAGTGTTGAAAGTCGAATCAAACAAACTGAAAGCGAATTACTCTGTCCTTTATCCTTCTCCCGATTATCCTGTCACATATTTAGTGGAGGCTCGCCTCACCTCACTATAATCACAATAATTCCAATTGAGGTATAATGTCAATAGAACATAGTGTCTAAAACATAGGAGACAAGCGATGTCTCTACGCAGTCACGACTGGTTCTTGCAGAGCGGGCAAGCCGGCTTCAAAGCGCGCAGCCGCATGAAGAACCAGGGTACGCCGCAGCAGATGTTTGACGGTCGCCCGGTCATTGGCATCTGCAACACCTGGTCTGAGTTGACACCCTGCAACGCTCACCTGCGCATCCTGGCCGAGCATGTCAAACGCGGCGTATTGGAAGCGGGCGGCTTCCCGCTGGAGTTTCCGGTGATGTCCCTCGGCGAGACATTGATGCGCCCGACGACCATGCTCTATCGCAACTTGGTCAGCATGGATGTGGAAGAATCGATCCGCGCCAATCCGCTGGACGGCGTAGTGCTGATGGTCGGCTGCGACAAGACGACGCCGGCTGCCATCATGGGCGCTTGCAGCGTCGACATTCCGACGATTGTGGTGACGAGCGGTCCGATGTTGAATGGGAAGTTTCAGGGGCGTGATATTGGCGCCGGCACCGATAAGTGGCGCTTCACCGATGATTGGCGGCGCGGCGCCATGAGCACAACCGATTACCTCGAATCGGAGACCTGCATGTCCCGCAGCGATGGGCATTGCATGACGATGGGCACGGCATCGAGCATGGCCTGCGTAGTGGAAGCGCTCGGCTTGATGCTGCCTGGCGGCGCGGCGATCCCCGCCCCCGATGCTCGTCGGCGGCGGCTTTGTCACTATAGCGGCAATCGAATTGTGCAGATGGCCACTGAAGACCTCAAGCCATCGACTATTCTCACACGGTCGGCTTTCGAGAATGCCATCATAGTCAACGCAGCCATCGGCGGCTCGACCAATGTGATCTTGCATCTGCTGGCGATAGCGGGACGCATCGGCGTAGACCTCTGCCTGGACGACTTCGACCGGCTGGGCGCGGAGATTCCGCTGCTGGTGAATCTCAAGCCAACGGGCGATTTCCTGATGGAGGAGTTTTACTACGCCGGCGGATTGCCCGTCGTCATCAATAATCTGAAATCCGTTATCGACCTGGCTGCCATTACTGTGACCGGCAAGAGCCAAGCCGACAATAACGAAGGCGCAGTATGCTATGACGACAATGTCATCACCACGATGGATAAGCCATTTCAGGAGCAGGCTGGAATCGCTGTACTTCGCGGCAACCTCTGCCCGGATGGCGCCGTGATCAAGCCATCGGCCGCCACGCCGCAGCTGATGAAGCATCGCGGCCGCGCTATCGTCTTCAGTTCACTTGATGACTTTCATGATCGCATTGATGATCCCGCGTTGGACGTTGACGAAAACTCAGTGATGGTGCTGCAGAATGTGGGACCGAAGGGCTTTCCCGGTATGCCGGAGGCGGGCAATATGAGTTTGCCGCGCAAACTGCTGGACAAGGGCATTAGCGATATGGCGCGCCTGTCCGATGGACGCATGAGCGGCACGGCCTACGGTACGGTTGTCCTGCATATCGCGCCGGAGTCGGCTGTTGGCGGGGCCTTGGCGCTCGTGCAGGAAGGCGACATGATCGAGCTTGATGTGCCTGCGCGCCGGCTGCATCTCGAGGTTTCGCCGGAAGAATTGGCGCGTCGCCGTCGACTGTGGCAGGCGCCGAAGGACCGAGAAATCCGCGGCTACACACGGGTCTTCCTGGATCATGTGCAGCAAGCCGACCGTGGCGTCGACTTCGATATTCTCGTCGGCGGCTCCGGACATGGGGTCGATTACGCCACCGACGCCCAAGCCAAAGCCTGATGAGAAAGGCGGATGTAGGGGCGACTCTGTGAGTCGCCCGAAGGATGTCACGTAGACCAGTTCGGCAACGTATGTCACAGATTTCACAGCACAAAGGATTTATCCTCTAAACTTGTCGAATCACAATCGAGGAGCGAAAGGGAGCAGGGACCTATGCCCACACTTGCCAACTTCACACAATTTGAAGGACGTTATTGGGATACCGCCTCAATCCGCAATGCGCTGGATTATCAAGGCGTCAAAGCGCCGCACACTGGCGCGCCTTACAGCGAAGCGATGCTTCTCGGCATCAGCGGCGGTATCACCTTCGGCTATTTCACCTTTCATTACAAAGGTTACGATCCGCAAGTCAACCTGCTGACGCGCAATACCTTCGACCCGGTGGAGCGAATCTTCGACCGGATGAAGCTCCCGCGGGAGCTGTCGCGAAGCGCCAATCCGGACAAAGGACGGCGGAACCTGATCAAGGCGCTGGAAGAGGGTTACGCGCCCGTCGCCCGCCCGGATATGTGGCTGCTGCCCTACAACGCCCTGGCGTATGACAAAGGGATGTGGAGTCGTATGCCTCTGGTTATATTTGGCTACGAAGCGGACAAAGGCGAAGCCTATATCTCCGACCGCAGCCGCGTCCCCTTGACCGTCGGCACGGACGATCTTGACAAGGCGCGCAGCCGCATCAAGAAGGAGCGGCATCAACTAATCTTGCTGGGGGCGCCGGACGAAGCGCAGTTGCCGGAGGCCATCCGAGCGGGCATAGCAGACTGCGTCGCCTTGATGACCGAAAAGCCGCCGAAGGGCTCAGCCAAGAATTTCGGATTGCGCGCGCTGCAGCACTGGTCGGAGATGCTGGCAAAGACAAGCAAGGGCAGTTGGGCGCGCGAATACGCTAGCGGTCGTCCACTGTTGGCGGCGCTGACTACGGCTTATACCTTCATGGGACCAGCATTCGGCAAGACGGTCCAGGCCGAGCGCGATGTTTATGCCGATTTCCTGGACGAGGCAGCGTATGTATTGGGGAATACGGAACTGAATGATGTCTCCGAAGGGTATCGTGCTGCAGGCAGGGCGTGGGAGGGCTTGCACAAGAGTCTGCTGCCGGATGGCATGGCCATGCTGGGAGACGCGCGTGAAGCTATCGACCGCAAGACCAACCTGTTTATCGAAGGCGGCGCGGAAAATCTGGACGAGATCACCGCCTGCAATCAGCGGCTTGAAGAGCTCAAAACGGAGGCGGAAGGTGACTTCCCGCTAAGTGAGGGCGATATCGCCGACCTGCGCACAAACATCCGCGGCCGTGTCTTGAGCATATTGGAGGCGGAAGAAACCGCCGTCATGGCGCTGAAGGCGGCGATTGGCTAAGGCGCCGACAATGTCTTTGAAACTTCGCTGAGAACGTGGTAATCTTGCCCGACAACGTAGCCTGCGCCGACGCTTAAATTGTCCAGACTCAATTATTATTCAGGAGAAATGTCCTATGAGCAAGAAACTTTCCCGGCGTGATTTTTTGCGTATCGCGGCGACATCGGGCGCCGCCACCGGCATCGCCGTTCTCGGTGTGCAACCGATCGCAGCGCAAGGCGACGGTGTCAAATATTCGCTGGCGATGGTCGACTGGAGCGATCCGGTCCAGACCGCCTTCGAAGAGACCATCGTCCCGCGTTTTGAGGAAGAGAACCCCGGTTCCAGCGTGACGATCAACTGGACCAATTGGGGACGCTACAACGAAGAGATGACCACCGCCTTCGCTTCAGGTGTGACGCCTGATGTGTTCCAGGGCGGGGCTGTCTGGGCGCCACAAATGGCGCGCCGCAATTGGGCAGTGCCACTCAACGACTTCATCAACGCCGATGAAGAATGGGACTGGGCGGATTTCCCCGCCGGCTTGCAAGCCGATGTCACCATCCGCGGCAATATCGTGGCTGTGCCCTACCGGCAGGATCTGCGCACACTTTGGACCAACAAAGAGATGCTGGCCGAAGCCGGCTTTGACGAAGCGCCAACGACTTGGGAGGAATTCCTTGCTGTAGCGCAAGCGACAACAGTGCGCGATGGCGATGGATTCGCCGTCGAGGGTTATCATTTCTCCGATGCGAGCGGCAACTGGCAGCGCGATTGGCAGCCCTTCTTGATGTGGGTGCACATGGCTGATGGAAAATTCCTCAGCGACGACTTGGAGTCTTGCGCGCTGGAACAACCAGAGGCTTTGGAAGCGCTGGAATGGTTGGTTGCGCTGACGCAAGAGCATGAAGTGACGGCCTATCCGGGTTTGGATCCGCAAGGTGATCTCAATGTCTTGGCCGGCCGCAATGCCGCCATGCAACTTTCGAGCGCCGATATGGAGCGGGTCATCAACTTGTACGCGCCGGACGAGCAAGAGACGATCTATCCGACGCTGCCGCTTACAGGCAATGTGCAAGCGACGCATTCCTGGGTCAACAAGTTCTTCATTTCGTCGCAGACGTCCGATGTATCGGCGTCTTGGGGATTGCTGCGCTTCATGACCAGGAAGGACATGCTCGAGGTTTATTCGGCGTCCAACAATAATACGCCGCCGCGCTTGTCGCTGATTGATGCGGACTACATGTCGGAGAAACACAAGGTAGTGCTGGAATCGGCGGTCTACGCTCGTACCTTCCCGCAGCATCACAATTTGATCGCGCTCTTCCGCCCGATCGCGGCCGAGCTCGAGCAAGCGTTGAGCGGCAACAAGGCGCCGGCTGACGCGCTGGTGGATGCGACCGCCGCCATCAACGAGATCCTCGCGGACGAATAGTTTAGCGAGGCTTTCCTGCCGAAAGAGCTCAGCAGTTAATTGTAGGGGCGGCCCATTGGGTCGCCCAAAAGCTGCTGTGTCATCCTCGGATTAGTGGAAATCTTGGAAAGACCTGGGCTCCGTCCAGCCAAAGGGTCCTAATTGACCGTAACAATATGAACCATGCCACGGGAAAGCCCTCGTATGTGGTCGCCGAATCGGTCGATTGGCGCGGGCGCCTCTACCGCTTCTACAACAGTCAGGCATTTGTCGCCTTTCTGTTTTTGCTTGTGCCGGTGCTGCTGCTTGCTGCCCTGAAGATTTGGCCCGTGTTCTACAATCTTTATCTGAGCTTTACGCGCTATGAGTTGTTTGAGCCGCCGCGCTTCGTCGGCTTGAAAAACTACAATTACGTATTCACCAACAAGACGGCATTTCAGTCGATCATCAATACGCTTCTCTTCACGATTGAAGCGGTACCGGTGGGCACGGCGCTGGCGCTGATCATTGCCAAGTTGCTCGACCAATCGATTCGCGGGCGCGTCTTCTTGCGGACGCTCTACTATTTGCCGGTGGTCAGCTCGGTCGTCGTCTCGGCGATGATATGGCGCTGGATTTACAGTCCGCAGTACGGCTTGCTGAATTACTTTCTGGGCATCGTTGGCATCCCGCCGCAACATTGGCTGAATGACCCAAATCTGGCTTTGATTAGCTTGGTGATTGTGACGATTTGGGGCAGCATCGGCAGCAATATGGTGATATTTCTGGCCGGCCTGCAAGATATACCGCGCGATGTCCTTGAGGCGGCGCGGGTCGATGGCGCCAACCCCTTGCAGAATTTTCTTTTCATCACGGTGCCACTGATGCGACCGGTAATTCTTTTCGTCGTTGTCACCTTCACGATCGGCATTTTCCGCAATTTCGGCTTGATCTTCATGCTTACGCAAGGCGGTCCATTCAATCGCACCAACACCATGGTCTGGGAAGTTTATCAGAATGTCTTCGGCTACTTGCGCTTGGGACGCGGCGCGGCGATTTCGGTGGTGATGCTCATTATCGTCCTCATCCTAACGCTGATCAGCTTCCGCGTCCTGCGTGAGAGACAAGGAGCGTAAGCATGGCTGATATGACGCTATCGCGCAGCGCGCAGGGTAAATTCACCGTTTGGGAAGGACGTCTGCCGCTCGTTATTACTTACATATTCCTCATCGTCGGCGCTTTCGTGATGATCATGCCCTTCGTCTGGATGGTGTCGACATCAATCAAGCCGGATCGTGAAATCTTCGGCGATTCGATTCGCTGGATCCCGACCGAGCTGGATTTGCAGAATTACACGGACGCCTTCGAGCAGACCAATATGCCGCGGCTATTCCTGAACACTATCGCAGTAACTGCCGTGGCCGTTGCCTCGCAAGTGCTGCTGGGGTCGATGGCTGGCTATGCCTTCGCCCGCCTGCAGTTCCGCGGCAAGACCTTGATCTTCTTCGCTTTGCTGACGACGATGATGGTGCCCTTCGAGGTGCTGATCATACCGGTTTTCTTGCTCATCAAGTTTTTCCCGCTGGCTGGCGGCAACGACCTATTGGGGCAAGGCGGCACCGGGCTTATTAACACGCTCGGCGGAGTCATGTTCCCGAATTTCGTCTCGGTCTTCGGCGTCTTCCTTTTCCGCCAGTTTTATCTCAGCTTTCCCAAAGAGATCGAAGAAGCTGCGATCGTGGATGGCTGCTCGCGCATCGGTGTTTACTGGCGCATCCTGATTCCCAATTCCAAGCCGGTCATGGGCACGATGGCGCTCTTCGCCTTCTTGTGGTCCTGGAACGACTTTCTTTGGCCGCTGGTCGTGGTGAAGGAGGACGCCTACAAGACGATTCAACTGGGGCTGAGCGTCTTTGATCAAGAGCAGGGCACCGCCTGGGCGGAACTCATGGCGGCTTCGGTGATGGCGGTGGTGCCGGTGATCATTCTCTACATCTTCTTGCAGCGTTTCCTCGTCAGCGGCGGCTTGACCAGCGGCTTAAAAGGCTAAGGGTCTAGGATTCGATTTTGCCACCGAGTACACCGAGTATTTAGAGTACACAGAGACTGCTTTAATCCAGATAAGTTGGAACTCAAATTGGTTGGTCAATCTCGTAAAAGTAGAATCTTAGGGGCGACCTAGCAGGTCGCCCGATACCGGCAAACGGGAAAATGTAGTGGCGACTGACGGGCAGTGTCTACGCGCCCCGGTGAGCCGCCCGTCCAACGCAATTGCCGGACAAAAAGGAGCAAGCACTTATGAAAGCGATCATGGTCATGTTTGATTCCCTGAACCGGCGGCTAATGCAGCCTTATGGCTGTGATTGGGTGAACACACCCAACTTCGCCCGGCTGGCGGAGCGCACGGTCACCTTCGACAATGCCTTCATCGGCAGCATGCCCTGCATGCCGGCGCGGCGCGAATTGCACACCGGCCGCTACAATTTCCTGCACCGCAGTTGGGGACCGCTCGAGCCCTTCGACGACTCGATGCCGCAGACTCTCGATGAGAACGGCATCCACTCGCATATCGTCACCGATCATCAGCATTACTGGGAAGATGGCGGGGCGACCTATCATACGCGCTTCACCACTCACGAATTTGTGCGCGGGCAAGAGGGTGACCCCTGGAAGGCGGTGGTCGATGCCGGCGTCGCTCGCGACCCCAACCGGCATATGCGCACACGAGCGCAGGATCAGGTCAACCGCAGCTTCATCACCGACGAGGCGCTGATGCCACAGGCGCGGACATTTTCACAAGGCGTCGACTTCATTCGTACAAACGCCGAGGCTGACGACTGGTACCTGCAGCTTGAAACCTTCGATCCGCATGAGCCTTTCTTTACACAGCCCGGTTGGAAAGAGCAATACCCGCACGAATACGATGGACCCTTGTTTGACTGGCCGCCTTACATGCGCGTCACAGAGCCGCCGGAACAGGTGCAGCATATGCGTTACGAATACGCCGCCTTGATGACAATGTGTGATCATTATCTGGGCAAAGTTCTGGATGTCATGGACGAGCTGAATCTCTGGGAAGACACCATGCTCATCGTCAATACCGATCACGGCTTCCACCTGGGGGAGCACGATTGGTGGGGCAAGTTGCGCATGCCCTGGTACAACGAGTTGGCGAATATACCGTTCTTCGTCTGGGACCCGCGCGCCAAGGTGGCAGGCGAGCGGCGCAGCAGTTTGGTGCAGAACATTGATGTGCCGGCGACCATTCTGGAATACTTTGATGTCGACCGACCGGCGGACATGCAGGGACAGCCCTTGCGCGAGGCTGTCGCCAGCGATGCGCCGGTGCGCGAGGCGGCTTTGTACGGCGCCCATGGCGGCCATGTCAATGTGACAGACGGGCGGCATGTCTATATGCGCGCCTCGGCGAATGAAGGCAATCAGCCGCTTTACAATTACACGTTGATGGCGACGCAAATGCGGCAGCGATACCAAGTGGAAGAATTAAGAGACATCGACCTTGCGGCGCCATTCACTTTCACCAAGGACTGCCCGACGGTAAAAATTCCGGCGGGGCGCGGCCCGCTCTGGGTACCCTACTTCGAGAATTTGCTCTTTGATACGACGGCGGATCCGGGGCAGCTGAATCCGATTGAAGATGCGGCGGTCGAGGCGCGGATGAGCGAGTACTTGGTCGATTTGATGCGCGCCAATGACGCGCCCAGCGAGCAGTACGAGCGGCTGGGATTGGCTTGACATTGCGTGAATTTTGTTGCGGTTATCACGATGCGGTTGATCTTTATGATTGCAGCGCTAAAGTCGTATGGAGTGAATTGAAAACATGCCCATCGCCAAAGGTACGGTAGAAATAAGCCGAGAAAACGCTCGCCAAATCATTGCGGATTTGCCTGCGCTGCTCGGCTCCAATGCAGTTGTGTTTGACATTGAAACTACTGGCCTTAACTCACGATGGCATGAGATAGTCTCCTTAGCAGCCAGGTCACCGACTGACGCAGTTGGCCAGAGTATGTTCATCATGCCCAAACGACCAAAGGACCTGCTCAAAGAAAACAAGAGCGGAAAGTCTGCCTATGACATTAATGGCATACATCCTGACGATTTAATTGGCAGCCCTACATTTCAAGAGGCGTATCCGAAAATCCGCCAAGCGTTAGCAGGCAAGCATTGGGTTTGCTGGAATGCGGATTTCGATGTCAACTTTCTCGATGCAGTTTGTGACAAGCGTGGCTTTGAGCGCATACCACGCGCCGGAGCGAGCTGCGCAATGAAGCTGTTGTCGCCCCTGGCGGGTCTTCGCGGACAGAGGAGAGGAAGAATTGTAAGTGTCCAAGTGTCCGACACAGCCGATGACCGCTTTCGCTGGCAGAAACTTTCCAGCCTGGGAAGGCGTATGGGCATCGACACAAGTAAGGCGCATAATGCAATTGCGGATGTCGATATAACTATCGCCGTTATGAAATGGGCGTCGGAGAACCTTAAGAGCTTACCGCCGGCGCGAAAAGTGTCAAGCACCGTTTTGAAAAAACAATCACATCTACCGCGCGCTAAGCCAGTGAAGGGCAGCCCGCCAGCGCACGATCGTCCACAGGTTCAGAACAAGCCCGACTGGAGTAAATTTCGCCCTGAAAACAAGCCAAAGCGGGTTTCTCCATACCCCAAGCCGCGCGCGAAGAAGGGATGTTTGCCGTGGACGCTAGTGATAGCAATTGCAGTAGCTGTTTTGATGCGGTTTATCGTCGGATGAGCAAAGCCTGTGCGCCGGGCGAGCAGTATGAGCGGCTCGGCTTGGCTTGACCGTTTACATCTCCAAAAGCGCCACAAGATTGCCACCCATCACGGCATCCATATCCGATGGCGGTATGAAGTCGCAGTGGTAGCGCAGGATTTCGATGGAATGACGATAGCTGTAGTAGCGGCGGCAAACGGGATAATCGGAGCCCCATAGCAGCCTGCCCCCGCCAAACCGCTGATATAGCGCCTGTACGATCGGCTGCACATCGCTCAAGGGATAATCCCAGGGCGGCCTTGTTGTGCTGTAGTAGAAGCCGGAAACTTTGACGAAGACATTATCGTGCTGCGCCGTCGCCAAGACCTCGGAGAGTCCCTCCGGTTCCAGCACTTTGGGATGAGCCATGTGGTGCAGCAGGATGATCAAGCGCGGAAAACGTTTTGCCAACTCGCGAATATGAATCTGATGCTGCGGACGACAGTGGATGCTGGCGATGATGCCTTCCGCCTGCGCAACTTCAAACATGGCCATGCCGTCGGCGGAATACAGCCAGCTTCCGTCATCGGCCGGGTCGGCGATGTAATGCGTGAAGCCCGCCGGCTGCCAGCGTTTTATGCCAGCGGCAAGCCGCTCAGCCGCGCCCGGCTGATGGTAGGTATCGGTCCAGAAGCTGTCGACATCGATGACAAAAGAAAAGCGGTCGCGCTGTGATGCGACTTTGTCACACACGTACTGGTTGTTGTCCGGATTGTGGTCAATCTCGGCGCAAACGATCAGCGCCCGGTCTACAGCGTTGCTGTCCATTTCGAAGAGCAAGTACTCGAATGTACCACTGGTCGCGGGATCGGGCACATTAGGTTGATACGGCCAATGCGCCCAGGCGTGACAGTGTGAATCCATGATCATGGCGTTGACCCATCGTAGAGATCGTTTCGATTGACTGCCGCGCCATCACGTTCGGCAGAACGATAGGCGGCATCCAACATTTCGGTCGCGCGCCAGCCAATGATGCCGCCGCAGTGGTTCTCGGCCTGCCCCAATATCAAGTCAACAAAGTTATGCGTCGGCGCGAAATAGGGGTAGGCGCTGTGGCCGCTTGCTACGTTTACAATATGCTCCGGCTCTTCTCCAGTTCTGCGTATCGCAAGACAGCCCTTTTCATCGTCAAGCGCCAGCCAGCCCCGCTCACAATAGATGGTCAAATTGCAACTGCGACCGCCGCCGGGCAGACTGCCGGTCCCGCCCAAATTTGCCAGCGCGCCGCCTTCATATTCCGCCAGGATCGCAGCCACCAGATCCACCTTGAGACCATGCTTCGCCATCAAGCAGCGCACACGACTGATGCGCAGCCCGGTGATGAATGTGATCATGCCAGCCAGGTGTGTAATCTGCAGGTGTCCTTGCCCGCCGCCGGAGCGCGAGGGGTCGCTATAGACATCGCCGGGCGAGTGCAGTCTCGCTTCAAAGTCAGTGACCTTACCTGCAAGCAGCGGGTAAATCGCCTGTGAAAACAAGCCGCTGACATATTGCGCCGCTCCAAGTTCGGCGCTGCGGATGATATCGCGGGCGCGGATCACCAGGTCGCTGTGATTCAGGTTGTAACCCATTACGATTTCGCGTTGCCGGGATTCTGCCAGGTCAACCAGGTCACGGGCCTCGGCGGCATGCAAGGTCATCGGCTTTTCAATAAATACGTGTAATCCCCGTTCCAGACAAGCGCGAGCGACCGGAAAATGCGAGGCATGATGGGTCGCGACCATCACACCATCAAGGCTTTCATTCCTGAGCATCGTCTCAAGTGCGGTGTAGGTCTTCTCGATATGGAAGACCTCGGCGGTCTTCTGCAGCTTGGCGGCATCCAAATCACAGATGGCGACAAGCTGCGCATCGGGGTGCGCTTGCAGGGCGGGCAGGTGGCATTCTGTGGCCCACCAGCCGGCGCCAATCAGGGCGATTTTGGCTTTGCTCAATGACGGCGTCCTTCAGCTCCAATACGGCTCGATCCAGTCTTCGTCGATGCCCAAGCCGAAGCCGGGCTCGTCGGAAATCTCCAGCCAACCATCGACAGCGTGATTCATGCCGGGCAGCCAGGTTCCTTCGCTCAAGGGGACTCCGGGGTCCTCGCCGATGAAGTACTCAATCCAGGGCACAGCCGGCATGGCGAAGGAGAAATGTCGTCCGTAGGGTGTACGGGCGCCTGCATGCAAGATGACCTTCTTTCCGGCGGCATCGGCGGCATGGGCGATCTTGAGGCAAGCGCTCAATCCGCCGACCCACTCGATATCCGGCTGCAAGATATCCACCAGGTTGTGGCTGATGGCGTACTGGAAGGGAACGTGTGTGTACCAATGCTCGCCGGTGGTCAGCGTCTGCCAGGGGAGCCGCGCTCGCAGTTCCGCATGGGCATCAAAGTCCTCGGGAGTCAGGCATTCCTCGATCCACTTGAGCTTGTACGGCCGCAGCGCTTCGGCCAGGCGCACGGTGTAGTCGACATCAAACGCCATCCAGCAGTCCAGCATGAGCTCGCAACTATCTCCGACCTGTTCACGAGCCGCCGCCACCAGCTCGATGTTTTTCCGCAAGCCAGCCAAACCATCGGCGGGTCCATAGGGACAAGCCAGCTTGTGAGCGGTGAAACCGACTTCCTGATACCAATCGATGTCGTTGCCGGTGGAATAGCAGAAAAGGCGGTCCTGCTGTTTGCCGCCGATCAGGCTGTAGACCGGCAGGCCCAGCGCCTTGCCCTTGGCGTCCCAGAGCGCCAGATCGACCGCGCTGATGGCGTAAGATGCCAAACCGGTTGAGCCGTAGAATTTCGTCAGCCGGAACATCATATCCGCCAGTCGCTCGATGGCAAAGCCGTCTTGCCCCTCCAGCTGTGGCGCCAGATGGTCATCGATGATGGCGGCGACCGGCCGCCCATGCATGGACGAGCCGAGTCCCCAGCTGCCATCCTCCAGCGTTACCTTGGCGAAAACTTTGCCCCAGCCGGTGTTGGTCCACATGTCGCGGTGGCGCTTTACGTGCGGGTAGCGGGACATCGGGTTGGCGACTTCGGCTGATTTCTGCCAACTGTCACGCCGTGGCGGGACGCTTGGCTTGCGCTCCGGCAGGTTGACCCGAACCGCTTCGATTCGCTTGATTTTCATCGATCGTTCCTTATAGTTTCCGGGCACAGCGACACGTATCGCATGTGAGTATAATTCAGGCGCTGATTGCTGGTCAAATCTTGCTAGACTAGGGCAGGGCAAGCGCGAGAGGATAGATACGATGAGAGCACTACTATGGGAAGCGGCGCGGTCGATGAGCCTGCGCGAGCAGCAAGAGCCGGAAGCGGCCGCCGACGAGATTATTGTCAAGGTTGGTCATGCCGGCATCTGCGGCTCGGAGCTGAGCGGCTACCTGGGGCATAACGCGCTGCGCGTGCCCCCGCTGATCATGGGGCATGAATTTGCCGGTGAAATTGCAGCGATGGGTCCGCTTGTGCCGACTTTCTGTCCTGATCTGACCATTGGCGCGCTGGTGACGGTGAATCCGCTTTGGTACTGCGGCGACTGCCCATCGTGCGCGGCGGGTTTGAACCAGCTCTGCGCCAATCGCCGCTTGCTGGGCGCGCATCGGCCGGGCGCCTTCGCCGAATTCATAAGTGTGCCGGCCAAGTTGGCTTACGCTCTGCCTGATGGCATGGATACTCGCATTGGCGCTTTGACTGAGCCGGTGGGCTGTGCCGTGCGCATCGCGGAATTGGCAGGTGATGTGGCCGATGCCGACTGCCTGATCATCGGCGCCGGTCCTATCGGCTTGCTGTCGCTGCAGATGCTGCGCTACAACGGCGCTGCGCGTGTCTTTGTCGCCGAGATAGATGCGGCGCGCCTGGAGATGGCTGCTGCCTTGGGCGGGATACCGATCCAACCGCGCGCTGAGGATACGGTGGAGGCGGTGAAGCAGGCGACCGCTGCCGCCGGTGTAGCTGTGTCGGTGGATGCGGTGGGCAGCGCCTTGACCCGCGAGCAGTGCGTCGCGGCAACTCGCGCGAGCGGCGTACTCATCCTGAGCGGCTTGCATGAAGAGAGCAGCGTTATGCCGGTCGCCAGCATGATTAGGAGCGAAATTAGCGCAAAAGGCTCCTTCGCGTACACGCCGGCCAATTTCGCCAGGGCGCTGGACTTGTTGGGGCAGGGCGCTATCCGCCTGGATCCCTGGATTCATGAGGCCCCGCTGGCGGAAGGCGGCCTGTGGTTCGAGCGCTTGCTCGACGCGCCGGGAGATGTATCCAAAGTCTTGCTGCTGCCGGACCGCTAGCTCTGATGGCGACAGTCATTTCGTGAGCCAAAAGCGGCAGGTCATGGGTAGAGACATAAGCAACTTGTTGTATACTTGTGCCGCTGAAAAGTACATTCAAAGTCTGTTGGTGGCGCCTCGTGAAATCCGAGTGGAGTCAGTTGGCGCGCCTAATTGAATTCAGGAAAGGTTTATCGTGCGCCTAATTTTCTCATTGCTGCTGGCCATGCTCGCGCTCAGCGGCTGCGCCTCACAAGCCACCTTCGGCGATGCAATTACACAAGGCGAGCCGACCGCCATCCCGACGCCGGTTGTGCCCAGCAAACCGGTCTATCAGGTCGAGCGCGGCACAATTACGTATGAGCGCCGTTTCTTCGGGCGGATATCGCCGGTGGTTACGCAATCATTCGGCTTCCTCCTTGACGGGCGGGTGCTGGAGACGCTGGTTGACGCCGGCGTCGATGTCGCCGCGGGCGATGTCCTGGCGCGGCTTGATACGCGGTCTTTGGAAAACCAACTGCTCGCGGCTGAAGAAGAACTCGCTATCGCGACCTCCATATACCAGAGCGCCGATAGCAGAGTGCGTTACGACAGCCAGCGCGCAACCTTGAATTTGCAAATGGCGCAGCTGCGGCTCGACCATGCTATCGACAGCGCCGCCAACCCTCGCACTGATGATGAGACGCTTAATATCAGTGTGCTCATGATTCAGCGCGATCTGGCGCAAGTGGCGATTGACGAGCTCACCGCCGGGGTTGACCCGCAATTGCGCTTTGATGTCACGCGGGCGCAGAAGCGCGTCGATGAGATTAAGGACAGCATATCCAAGACCGAATTGATCTCGCCAATGACGGGCAGGCTTGTCAGCTTCACGCCCGATCCCGGCGACCCGATAATAGCTTACGAACCGATCGCGGTCGTCGCCGACCTCAGTGTTCTGGAAGTCACAGACGAGATGGATGCTGATGACCTGACGGAGCTGGCAGAGAGTATGCCCCTGTCGATCCAGCGAGCCAGCTTGCCGGGCGGCGTTTATAGTGGCAACATCCACAGTTTGCCATCGCCCTATGGTTTGGCGACTGATGGCTTTGTGCATGTCAGCTTCGATGAACAGCCGCCGCCGGATGAATTCAGGGTGGGCGACCGAATGGCCTTCACCGTGCTTATTGAAGAACGCGACGATGTGCTCTGGTTGCCGGTCTCCGCAATCAGGCAATTTAGCGGACGCAACTTCATCGTGGTGCAGAACGAAGGTGTGCAGCAACGTGTGGACGTCCGCCTGGGCTTGGAAGGTGGCGGACGAGTGGAGATTCTTGAAGGCGCGGAAGAGAATCAAACGGTCATCGGTCCATGATCTTGCGAACACGCGCCATCTTCACCATCGCCATCAATCGATTGCTGGCGCAGCCCCTGCTGTCGCTGGCGACCATCGTCGGCTTGACTGTCGCCGTAGCTCTTGTGCTGACGATCCCCATTTATGCCGAGTCGGTCGCCTTTCGCGTACTTACTGAACGCTTGACCGATGGTCCGGACCGGATCAACCGGCCGCCATTCTCCTTCCTGTTCAGCTACATCGGCTCTTGGAATGAGCCGGTCAATTGGGAAGCGACGCTGGAGATCGACCGCTACCTGCGCGAGAAAGGCGGCGACGAGCTCGGTCTGGAGACCACGCTGATCGTCCGCCACCTTGAGACACAGAACTTCCGCCTCTACCCCGCCGGCGAAACAAATTATCGCGATGAAAACCGCTCGCTCGATTACGTCAGCTTCGGACTCACAGAGGATATAGAGGCGCAGATCGAAATCGTGGAGGGCAGCTACGCGGCGCCGGCTGATCCATCGCCCGACAGTGTCATTGAAGTCATCATCCACGAGGAATTCGCCTCCGAATACGGCATCCAGGCGGGCGAGCTGTATCAAGGATTCAACTGGCGCCTGGAGCCGGACGATCCGCTGCAGATCACGATGATTCGCATCGCCGGTATCTGGCGACCGCGCGACGATGAATCCCAATATTGGTTCTATCGTCCTAACGTCTTCGAGGACATTCTGCTCATCAACGAGGCGAGCTTCCGTGAGCGCCTGGCGCCCTATACCGAATCCGAGATCAATCTGGCGGTCTGGTATCTCGTTACCGATGGCAGCCGTGTCAATACCAGCCGAGTCGACGAATTGATCCGCCGCCATAACGACACCGAAAAGATCGCCGATCAATACCTGCCCGGCACTTATATTCAAGCGTCGCCGGTCGAAGAACTGCGCCCCTACCGCAATGTCGTTATCGTGATGACGCTGACGCTGACAGTCTTCAGCATCCCCATCGTCGCCCTGCTTATCATCTTCTTGATTATGCTGATCGGCCTGGTTGTCGATGGTCAGCGCAACGAGACCGCCGTCTTGCGCAGCCGCGGCACCTCGCCTTTCCAAGTGGTCGGCTTGACTACGGTCGAAGGCATCATCATGGGCGCCATCGCGCTCATAGTCGGCGGCTTGCTGGCGCTGGCTTTCACACAGCTGATCGGCACCACGCGCAGTTTCATGGACTTCCGCTGGGGACAGCATTTCATCGTGTCAGTGCCGCCGACAATCGGTTCGACCATTATATTGGCGCTGGCCTTCACTGTGCTTATCCGTGTCGTGCCGACTATCGGCGCCGCCCGCCACACCATCATCAGCTACAAGATGGATCAGTCGCGTCTATTGCGGCGCCCCTGGTGGCAGCGGCTGGGTCTTGATGTTCTACTGCTGGCGCTAATCGGTTATTTTTATTATCAGGTCGTGCAGCAGGGCGCGCTGATCGAAGTTGAGGGCGGGGTACGCAACATCGCCGACGCTTACGATCAGCCCTTTGTCTTCTTGCTGCCGCCTATGACGATATTCGCCTTGACTCTCTTTATCCTGCGCTTTCTGCCGCCGATCTTGCGGGCGCTCGCCTGGCTGATTCAGTTGACGAACAGCGTTGGCTTGCTGATCGTCACGCGGCAATTGGAGCGTTCCCCCGGCGCTTATTACCTGCCTCTGATTCTGCTGGTATGTACTATCAGCCTGGGCATCTACACCGCGTCCTTTGCCAGGACGATCGACCGCTATCTATACGAACAGCAGTACTATCGTGTTTCGGCCGATATGTCTGTGCGGGTTTTCAGTCAAAGTCCGGGCGGCTTCCCCGGCGCTGGCGGCGGCAATGAGGCCCCGCCGGCTTATATGCACATTTCCGAATTCACCGCCATGCCGCATGTCATAGATGCGACGCGCATCGGCGAATACACTGCCACGGCGCGTTTGACCTCGGGCAGCGTCGACGGGCGCTTCGTCGGCATCGACCGCGCCGAATTGGGACCGGTTATATTCTGGCGTCCCGATTTCGCGCAGATTCGACTGGGATACTTGACGAATGCGCTGGCGCTGCAGCCTGACTCGGTTGTCGTCTCGCGCGAATTCATGGAGGAGCGGGCGCTGGATATCGGCGACTTGCTCGAGGTCGATATACGCAGCGCCGGCGAAGTATACAAGATCAATCTGCAGATCGTTGGCGCGCTGGATTATTTCCCGCGTTGGTATCCAGAAGACGACGGCGCGCTCTTCCTGGGAAACCTGGATTACCTGTTTGAACAGGCGCAGCTTGAATTGGCGCATCGGGTGATCGCCCGCATCGAGCCCGAATTCAGTGACCGTGATTTCATCCGCGCCCTCATTGACCGCGGCGCCGCCGGCGTCTTGCTCAAAGAACCGGAAACCAAGATCAACCGCGAGCAAGCCCGCCCGGAACGGCAGGGCCTCTTTGGTCTGCTGTCGATCGGCTTCATCAGTTCGTCGCTGGCGACCATGGTCGGCTTCCTGCTTTATTCCGTTTTCTCCTATCGCCGGCGTTATGTCGAGTTGGGCATCCTGCGGGCGATAGGCTTGCCGCAATCGTCAATGATCTTGTCCGTGGCTTGGGAGTTGGGTCTGCTGATTGTGATCGGCTTGGCGCTGGGCTTGGGCATCGGTTTGCTGGTGAGCGTACTCTATATCCCCTACATGCAATTCGTCAGCAGCCTGGAAGGGACAGTGCCGCCCTACGTCGTGACGATGGCATGGACCGAGATCGCGCAGATCGTGGCGCTCTTCCTGGCGACGTTTGTGCTTATCATGCTGATTCTGCTGGTCATTCTGCGGCGGATGCGCATCTTCCAGGCCGTGAAGCTGGGCGAGACGATCTAGCGTTGCTTCACCTGAAACACCCCCGCCCTAAATCCCTCCCCCATAAAGAGGGAGGGACTTGATTGCCTAGCACGTTGCTTGAAGGCTTTGCTCCCCTTACCTCCTTGTGGGGGAAGGGGTTAGGGGATGGGGTATAGTCCTACCCACCATATTGGGCATCGTAAGCCGCTTGGTAAATCTCAGCCACGCGGTTGACACCCAGCGCGTCGAGCGTAGCGACAAAGTTATCCCAGTCTGTGTCTAGGTCTTGCCGACCCAGGGCGAATTCCGCCGTCATCTGCGCGATGAAGTCGTTGATGCCCAGGCGAAGCTCGGTCACCTCAGCCGCTTGCGCCGTCGTGAACGCCAGCGGCGGGATCACATCGGCGATATCGCGGGCGTAGGGCTCATAATTGGCTTTAGTCGCCTCGTAAAGGACGACTTCCAAGCCCGCTGCATCATCACGCCGGACCTCGCCCAAGCGCAGATGGTTGGGGCGATAGCTGGGACCGCGCTGCGCCCAGTGTACGTTCTGCAGCGTGCCAAAAGTAGACAACCGGCGCCAGATAGATTCAAATTCTGGACCTAGAGCAGGCTCGCCTTCTTCCGCCCAGCGCCACTGGCCTTCTTCGCCTTCCGCTGCTTCCCACTGCGGAACGCCGAAGACCGAACGCAAGGTCGTCTCACGGTCGTACAAGCCATCACACCACTTAAAGGCCGCTTCCGCATGTTCCGTCTGCGAATTGATCACGCATTGACCGGATCTGACACCCCACGGGTTGAACGGCGCCTGGCGAACGCCCATTGGGCCTTCCAGCGACGGAATCGCGACATAACTCAGCCAGCGTTCGCCACCGATATTGGCGAATACCGGAGCCCCGCCTGCCAGCACGACGCCGATCGTCGGCGCATCGCCACCTTCTATTTGCTGCTTCAATTGAACGGCTGGTTGCGTGAAACTCTCTTCGCCGACTAGCCCAGCTGCGAAAAGCTTATGCAGATAGCGCAAGCCTTCGCGGTAGCCTTCACTGGTGGCATGCTGCGAGATCACGCCGCCATTCATTTCGAAGAATTGATTGTTGCCTTTGAACTCAGCGGCTACAAATGGATTCATCAGGAAGCCGTCGATATTGGTATTCCAGCCAGTAGCCGCGCCCGCCAGCGGAATCTCGTCGTTCGGGTCGCCATTGCCGTTGGCGTCCTGCTCTTTGAAGGCCGTTAGCACCTCGATGAATTCATCGGTGGTCTGCGGTACGCTCATGCCAACGTTGTCCAACCAATCCTGATTGATCCAGGCGCGCTGGGCATAGAAGCAATGGTAGCACTCGTTGACCTGCGGCAAGCCGTAGATCTCGCCATCGGGGGAAGTGATCAGCGGGCGCACCTGCGGCGAACCCTCGAAGACCTCATTGATGAAGTGGCCATGCTCTTCAATCAAGCCACTAAGCGGCAAGAACAGTCCCTGCGGACCAAAGAGCGCCAAGGTCGAGGGGTCGACCGTGAAGCCGACGATGACATCGGGCAGGTCGCCACTGGCGATGGTCAGATTGAGCACTTCCCTGTCTTCGTTAGGTGGCGCGATATCGAAGTCGAGGTTGATGCCAGTGCGTTCGCTATACCATTGAGTGAAAGTATTTGTTGGGAATTCCTCAACGATGGCGTGTCCCAGCATCAATATTTCCAAGGTAATTGGTTCTTCGACGATGGGGAATTCGCCCGGTCCCGAAACCATATCTTGTCCAGCCGCTGTCAAAGGGAGCGCCAAAAGCAGAAGCAGCAGGACAAAGGTCAGAAGCCTTTTATACATGTCAGTTCCTTTCATGGTAATCAGCAATCAAAGGTCGGGAAGCTATAATTCGATAGCCGAGCTCCTTTCCGTTTAGAGGGCTGTGCCTATTTAACCGAGCCGATCATCATGCCCTTGACAAAATGCCGTTGCACAAAGGGATAGATGATCAAGAAGGGTACACTCGCTACCACAATCAATGAATACTTCAGCAGTTCACGCAGTCCCTCCCGCGCCACCAGGTCGTCAATATCGATCAACATCGAAGCATCGATCGTATTCTCTATCAAGATCTCGCGCAGGACCAGTTGCAGCGGGAATAGCTCCTGGTCCCTGAGATAGATCAGCGCGCTGAAATAGGAATTCCAGTGATTGACCGCGTAGAACAGTGCCAGCACCGCGATGATCGGGCGGGACAGCGGCAAGATGATACTAAGGAAAGTCCGAAAGTCGTTGGCGCCATCGATCCGTGATGCTTCAATCAACTCGGGCGGAATGGTCGTGCGGAAGAAGGTAATCGTGATCAGCAGATTGAAGATGCCTATGCCCGTCGGCAAGATCATCGCGGCTCTCGTATTCAGCAGGCCTAGATCGCGCACGACCATGTATGTCGGGATGAGACCACCGTTGAAGAGCATGGTAAATATGAAGGCGATTGTGATGACGCGCCGCCCCACCAGATCCTGCCGCGATAAGGGATAGGCAGCGATAATGGTCATTACCACATTAAATATCGTGCCAAAAACAGTGTAGAAGAGCGAATTGCCAAAGCCGTCCCACACCTTTTTGTGCTCGAAAATTGTGTTGTATCCCTGAAGGCTGAAGTCAACGGGCCATAAGCTGACTCGCCCCGCTATCACCGCTTCCGACGAACTAAAGGACGCGCTGATAATAAAGACCAGAGGCAGCAATATCAGAATCGTTATCACCAGCAGAAAGGAGCCATTGATTAACATGAATAGGCGGTCAATGCCGGTTTCGTTGACCCGGTTTATATTGCTGTCGTAGCCAGGCATTGTCGCCATGGTTAATTCTCCGTCCGCCGCTTACCAGACGCTGTTCTGGGTTAGACGCCGTGCCGCGTAATTGACCGTTATCAATAGGAGCAGCCCCACTATTCCTTTCAGCAAGCCAATCGCCGTTGAATAGGAGAAATCCAGGATCGGTGAAAGCAAGCCGACTTTGTAGACATAAGTATTGATGACTTCCGCAACGCTTAGATTGAGTGGACTTTGCATCAAGTAGACTTTTTCGAAGGCGACTTCCAGCACGCGCCCGGTAGAGAGGACCAGCAGCACCATGGCGGTGGGCAGCAGACCGGGAAAATCAATGAAGCGGATACGCTGTAACCGGTTGGCGCCGTCAACGACGGCGGCTTCGTGCAGCGCCGGGTCAATCGTCGACAAGACGGCCAAATAGATTATGGAGGAGAAGCCCATCTCTTGCCAGACGCCCGACCAAACGAAAATGTGACGGAAAGCCTTTGGGTCGCCCATCCAGTTGGGCGGGTTCAGACCCAAATTCTGCGCCAGCACCGCCGTGAAACCGACCCGTGGATGTAAGAATTGAAACAGCATACCCACGATGACCACCGTCGAGATGAAATGTGGCGCATAGGTAATCATCTGAACGCTGTTGCGGAAAAAGCGCGCTCGGACCTGGTTCAAACTCAGTGCCAGCAGGACGGGAATCGGAAAGCCGGCAATCAGCGAATAGAAGCTGATGACCAGCGTATTCACGATGACCGGCTTGAATTTCGGCGAGTTAAAGAAGCGCGCGAAGTTATCGGCGCCGATCCAGAGGCTGCCCTCGATGCCGTAGGCGGGCGAATACTGCCGGAAGGCGATCTGCGCGCCGTACATCGGGGCGTAACGGAAGACAATCAGCCAGGTCAGCGGCAGAATCAGCAAGACGTAAAGCTGCCAATTGCGCCGCAACGGCAAGGCTCTGAGCCAGAATCTCGCCAGCCGCAGGCGCCAGGGGGCTGGCACATGACGCTGCCAAAACTCCTCAGCGCGGCGCTGCCATCGGCCGAATCGTGCGCTGCCTTGCGCGAATATTGCCGCCAAGATAATTCCTCAATTGGTCAATAGCGGAAAGCGCCGCAAGTATAACATGGCAGCCGTTCTAAGGCGAACCTGTCTCTTTTGGGGGGGGTAAATTCCAACTACACGATAAATTCGCCAACCAAACAATAAAACTCTGTGCCGTGTTTGCTAAGTGGACTATATCCGCGATGTTAACCACTCCCTCTTTTGGCAGAATGATGTTTTAAGTGGATGCTGATTCCTGCTGCGGATCAAAGAGGCGGAAGCCGGCGACCACGATGCAGACGCCGATCGCGCAAGCCAGCGCGCAAACGACAAAAAAGGCCGGCGCGCCAAGATTGTCGAATATCCAGCCGAATAACGAGCCGGTCAAGAGCAGCGATATGCTGGGCATCGTCACTTGCAGCAGCGCCTGATTGGTGGCGGCGTTGCCGGGGTGGCTGATGGCGTTCACCAACTGAAACGACGATATATGAAAACCGGGCCATACCAATCCACGGAAGACGAGCAGCAGCGCTAGAACTGGCAAGGTCTCGACTGCTCCCAGCGCGACAGTGAACAGCGCGATGCCGAGTACGCTGATGATGTAGGCGACGCGAATGCGCATCTTCGGCAAGATTGAATCCATGAGAAAGAAGAAGGGAATCTCCACAATACCCAGGATCGCCGCCCAAAGGCCGATGTCAGCTGACGGTATGCCCAAGTCTGTGTTGAAGTAGATGAAGATGAATGCATAGGCGTTATAGGTGCCCATTGAAATGAAAAACTGGCTGACGGCGAGCACATAAAAGCCGCGGTTGCGAGGCTGCTTGCTCTCGTCGGCGGCTTCGGGATTCACTTTGGGCTTGGGCGGAAAGACCGTCGTCATCTGGATGCTCAGCAAGGCGAAAGCCGCCCCCACCCAAAACAGCAGACCATAGCCACCGATGCCGAACAATTGTCCCGCGAGCAGGCTGCCCATGGCAAAACCCAGCGAAGCGAAGGAACGAATCTGGCCCAGGACCGCTTTCCCGTTGCGTAACAAATGTGTCATCGTCAGCTGCATGGTCAGCGTCAGGCTCGGGGCCACCGTCACGCGAAACAGCAATACAGCGAAGACGATCAGCCACTGAAAGTCGGACGCGGCGAAGACGGCATTGGCAAAGGCGAAGCCACAAAAATAGAGCATCAACAGTCGCCGATGCAGCATGTGCCGGTCAGCCCACTGGTTAAGCAGCGGCGTCAGCGCCAGGGAAATCATAGCGCCGGCGCTGCCCAATGTGCCGATCACCGTGCCGGAGAATCCCAATTCTGTCAGATAGACATTGATATAGGGCCAAGCCACGCCAACCCCGGCGAGGCTGAGGAATTGCAGCGCCACTAATCGGAGAGAACTGGTTCTGTTGCGCAACGTGAGGATTCTTGACACAGTTCCGCCTGCGCGTGTCAGGGCGTTTATCAAGGCTGACGATTTCCTATAGACGCGCTGTGCGCCGACTATCGTACCTGGCGCCTCTAGTGTTAGGCGAGTGCGGCATTCGACCATTTCGCCGACGATGACTCCGGTCTTGGGAGACTGGAAATGAAGCGGCTGCCTGATCTAGACGCCGGTCACCTGTGTACTCGTCTCAAAGAGGCGGAAACCGGCCATCACGATGCCGGCGCCCAATCCGCCGGCCAGCGCGCACAAGGCGAAAAACGGGCCGGCGCCTAGATGGTCGTAAGCCCAGCCGTAGAGCGACCCCGTAAGCAGGAGCGCGATCCCCGGCATCGTCACTTGAATGATGGCTTGGTTGGTGGCGACATTGCGCGGATGGCTTATAGCATTTATCAACCGGTATGAAGACAATTGATAAGCCGGCCAGGATATTCCGCGGCAAATTAAGAGAAGAAACAGCAGCGGCAAGTCGGGCACAAGGCCGATTCCGAGAGTGGTCAACGCGACGCCGACGATTCCAAATATGTACGTGATGCGGAGGCGCACTTTCGGCAGCAAGGCATCCGTCAGGTAGTAGAACGGGAATTCGACAAGGGCGAGAATCGCCGCCCAAACGCCGATTTCAGAAATCTGCACATTCAGGTTTTGGCTAAGGTGAATGAACAAAAAAGCGAAGGCATTATTTGTGCACATGGCGATGAAGAATCTGCTGGCCGCCAGCACATAGATACCGCTGTTGCGCGGCTGCTTGGGTCCCGGCTCCGGTTTAACTTTTTCTTTTGGCTTGGCCGAGAATGTTGTCGAAAGCTGGATACTGACCAAGGCAAGAACTGCGCCCACTGCAAACGTCAGCGAGTAACCGCCGAGCGCGTAGACTTGCCCAGCCATCGCGCTGGCAAGAGCGAAACCCAAGGCGGTGAAAGAACGCAGTTGCCCGAAAATCGACTTGCCAATGCTGGTCAACTTCGCGAGCGTCAGTTGCGCGCCGAGCGTCATGCTAGGGCTTACCGTGACCCGGAACAGCAAAACGGCTAAGATCACTAGCAAGTGATTCTGGGACGTGGCAAGGAGCAAGCTTGACAGCGCGAATCCGCCCAGATAGAACATCAGCAGCCGGCGATGGAGCATAAGGCGATCAGCGATTTGGTTCAGCAGCGGCGTGAGAACGAGCGTGAGGATCGCGCCGACGCTGGCAAGCGTGCCGATCATAGTGCCCGTAAACTCGACCTCGGTGAGATAGAGATTGATATACGGGTAGACCATGCCCATGCCCGCGGCGCTGAACAGCTGCAATCCAACCAGGCGGATCGAACCGAAGTGATTCCGCAGTGCAAGAAGTGCTGACATTCGCGAACCTGTCCTCGGCTGCGCCGCTCGATGCGTCTAATCCAAGTGATTGGATACAGTAGCCAGGCTGAATTGTACATCGTACGCCCGAACGAGAGCGAATTGAATCTCAGAAGCATAGATGATATGCTCAATCTAATGAAGATTAGATTACGGTGAATCACTGATGACATTGGAAAATCAATCCGAGACTATTTACACCGGTTTCGATTTCTACAACTGCGATATGCACTTCAGCGACAAGCAGAAGGCACTGCGCCAGGAAGTGCGCGACTTCGTCGATATCGAGGTGCTGCCGAAGATCAATCCCTATTGGGAAAATGCTGAATTCCCCTGGGAGATCGCGCGCAAAATGATCGACCTGCCCATCATCGGCGGCATGCTATTTGACTATGGCGCGGCCGGCTTGGACTTTGTCGAGATGGGTCTAGTGATGTACGAACTTGGCAAGGGCGATGGCAGCATCAGCACCTTCTATGGCGTACACTCTGGTTTGGCAATGGGGTCAATCGGGCTGCTTGGCGATGATGAACAGAAGGCGCGCTGGCTGCCCGCAATGGTCAAGTTGGAAAAAATCGGCGCCTTCGCTTTGACCGAGCCTGATGTCGGCTCAAACGCCGCGCAAGTGAAGACCCGAGTCCGCAAGGATGGCGACGGCTACATCCTGAACGGCGCTAAACGCTGGATCGGAAACGCCTCGATCGCCGATGTTCTGATCGTCTGGGCGCGCGACGAAGACAGCGGCGACTTCGGCGGATTCGTCATCGAGAATCCGAATGCGACCGAAGGGGTGACCGTCAAGGACATTTGGGGCAAGGTGGGCAAACGCGCCGTGCTCAATGCCGATATCACGTTGGACAATGTTTACGTGCCGGCCGAAAATCGCCTGGCCTATGTTAATCGCTTCCGTGATATGGCGCGTGTCCTGGGCGTCGGGCGCTACGGCGTCGCCTGGGAAGCGGCGGGTGTGGCAGCCGGCGCCTTCGAGCTGGCGCTTAAGTACACCAAAGAACGTGAACAGTTTGGCAAACCTATCGCCGGCTTTCAGTTGATTCAGCAGAAACTGGTAGAAATGTGCACCGAAGTGACCCTGATGCAGACGCTCTGTGTGCAACTTTCACATCTCATCAGCCGTGGACTGCTCACTGAAGGCACGGTCTCAATGGCGAAGTACAACAATGCTCGTAAAGCCCGCTATGTCACCCAGCTGGCGCGCGAATGCCTGGGCGGTAACGGCATTGTCATCGACAATCATGTCGCCCGCCTCATGCTTGATGCCGAGATCATCTACACCTACGAAGGCACAAACGAAGTCAACCTGCTCCTGGTCGGGCGGGAGTTGACCGGCTTGAACGCATTTGTGTGACAGATGCTTGTACAGACATCATGACATAATAGGCTGAAGTTTCTATCTGATGCAATGTCATTCATGGAAAATGGTCTTGTCGAAAGACTTGACAAGTGGTTTGAATTCTTAGTACAATTGCCAAGTCAAGTTGGACAGCCTTCATGACAAATGTCAGGACTGTAATGTTAGAATATTGCTAGAATGTCTACCCATCCATTCATAAAGTTTCCGCCAAACCTTGGTGAATTTCCGGCTCGCGTTTGGCTTCTATTGGGCGAAATTCAGGCCAGAATTGACCATATCAAGAATCTTCCCATACCGCGCGATGAAAGCAACCTTTTGCGCCGCATGTATCTCACGAAGGGTGTACACAGTACCACGGCAATTGAGGGCAATTCGTTCTCCGAAGAGGAGGTCGAAAGAATTATTGAAGGAAAACTGCAAGCGCCGCCATCTCGCGAGTATCAGCAGCAGCAAATCGACAATATGCTGAATGCATTCAACATTGTTGGTAAGACGCAATTAGGCGGGGCAAGTACGCCGTTTACTTTGGAATTGCTCAACAGTTACCATGCGATCATACTGGACAATCTGGACGACAGCCTCGCAGATAACGTTGTTATTGGCGAGCTGCGTACGCATCGGGTCATGGTAGGGCGCTATCTCGCTGCGCTGCCCGGAGATTGCCCGCTGCTGGTCGACAAATATTGCGACTGGCTCAATCAAGAAATGCCGGCGCCCGAAGGATATGCATTAGCTAGTCAAATCATAAAGGCTATGGTGGCGCACATCTACTTTGCTTGGATTCATCCGTACGGCGACGGCAATGGGCGGATGACCAGACTTTTGGAATTTGTGATATTGCTGCGTGCGGGAGTTCCAGATGTCGCTGCTCATTTGCTGAGCAATTTTTACAATAAGACCCGTGACCAGTATTATTCGCACTTGCAGGCATCCCATGGTGAATATCGAGACGGTTCGTATCCAGATAGAAGCAACCTTCTCGATTTCATTGGGTATGCGCTGCAAGGTTTCAAGGACGAGTTGGATGAACAGTTTTTGATTGTCCATGCCATGCAGTTACGAATCATTTGGCACGATTACATTCATGCTGAGTTTCGCAAGAGTTTTTCAGAAAACTTGTCACGGTCACGTCAGCGGCAGAAACAATTGATTCTGGATTTGACAATTCACAGATTTGAAGAAGCGGTTAGCAAGGACCAGATTAGAGACGTATCGCCAGCGCTCTACCAAGCCTATGCTGAAAGGAACAAGCGCATGATTCAGAGAGATTTAAATGCTTTGGTCGATATGGAGTTGTTGATTCAGGATGGAAAAGGCTACAAGCCTAACACGGATATTCTGTTGGGCTTTTTCGCCAAAACTCGAACTGATTCTGAGTGATCAGTTTTATGAACACAAAAAAGAGCGCGCCAACCGGTACGCTCGCTCTGGATTTACTTCCGAGCTAACTACTCGCTCGATTCGCTCTCCATGTCGTCGTCTGTCGTCATCTCATCAATCAAGTTGGAGCCGTCGAACAGACCGGCCAATCCCGCTACACCCAGGCGACTATTGATTTGAACGACATCTTCCGGAATCCACTCCACCATATGCTCCGCCACAACGGTGGCTGCGATATCATTGGCGGCGAGCGCATTCTCCTCCGAGTCATAGACGCTCAAGCCGACGACGATGTCGTTGCCGTCATCGGTCATCATCTCGTCATCCGCCTCAGCCTCGCTGCTATGGTCGTCCATGTCGTCTTCAATCATCATCTCGTCAAGTAGTGCGACGTACATCAGATCGATTGAACCTTCCACGATCAGTGGTGGATTGGGCAACATCGGCGCCAGGTACTCGGCCACAAACTCGCGCGCCTCGTCCGTGGATGCCAGTGCCTCTTCCTCAGACGAAAACATGCTGATCGCCACCACTACATCTTCGGCCGGCAGCAGATAGTAAGCGACGAAGCCGTCGCCATCGCGCATGATGGGCAAGAAGCCGCCACCTATGAGACGCGCAAGTTCGTCATGATCTGACGGATCGACGCCGTCATAGACGCGAACGCTCACGAAGGCGCTGTCCTCCATCTCGTCCTGGGCGCCAGCGGTAAAGGGGGGGCAGCAACATGATGATGGCTGTCAGAAGCAATGCGACAAAGAGACCTCGTATGCACATGACAGAACGACTCAGCACGATTTATCTCCTTGTAGTCTCGGTCCGCAAAGTGAACTCTGATGTCATCGCTTTATGATTCATACAAACAGCATTCACTCGTAATTCTACACCAAATCCGCGCCCAATCTCAATGAAAGAGACTCTTAGTAGTTGATAATAATAGACTAACTTTCACGTTAAGGCGGAGTGCGATTATTCCGTGCGCCCAGCGCGCCTGACCGCTCACAAGTGAACCACTTTACCACTTCGACTACTCTCGAGCGCGGCATCAATGATCCGCATATTGACCAAACCTTCGTCCGCCCCGGGCGACGGATTTCGATCTTGGCGGATGCAGTCGATGAAATGCGCCATTTGCCGGTCGTACATTTCTTGCGGACAATGCTCCGCTCGTACCGGCGGAAAGCCAGGATCAACGGTTTCGACAGTCTCCGCTTCGCGATCAGGGATTTCCAGATGCGTTGGGAATAACTGCCCGAAGGCCCGCGTCCCGTATAGCTGTGTACTTGCTTCGGGCCCGTCAGCGTGGGGCCACCACCAGCCTGATTCGACGATGGACAGCGCGCCGCCTTCCCAATTGATCCAAATGGCGCCGCTGTCATCGACATCGTATTCGGTGTATTCGGTGGCGATTCTGGCATAGACGCTAAGCGGCTGCGGATCGCCCAGCAGGTAGCGCGCGGCGTCGATGGCGTGCACACCCATGTCCGCCAGGGCGCCGCCGCCCGCGAGTTGCGCCTCGACAAACCAACCGCCCGGTCCCCAGTTCACGTGAACGCCATAGCCCCTCGTGCGCAGGATCTTGCCAAGCCGGCCGCTGTCAATTTGCCGTTTCAGCCAGTTGACTTCCTCGTCAAAACGCCAGCAATGCGCCACCATCAGCTTCGCGCTGGACTGCTCGCTCGCGCGTTGCATTGCTTCGGCCTCGGTCGTGTTCATGGCCATCGGTTTTTCGACCATCACATGCACCCCGGCTTCCAATGCGGCGAGGGTCTGCGGCGCATGCAGGTAATTCGGCGTATTGACGCTGAGGATATCCACATCGCCGTCCGCGAGCAGGTCGGCCACGGTCGCATATTGGCGCGAGATGCCGAATTGAGCAGCGTACTCCGCCATCGACTCCGGCCGGTGATTGACGATGGCGGCCAGCTCAATTCCTTCAATAGATTGGGCAGCGCGCGCGTGAACACGAGAAATATGCCCGGCGCCGGTAAACGCCATCCTAAGAGTCATTGCACAGCTCCTTCTGTAACCAGTTACGACGCGAGAGTCTGCGGAGAAGAGAATTTTGACAAAGGCGATGGCGATTGTTATGTTCGTCGAAATGTTATGGAAGTTCGCAAACGCGCCCGCAATCGTCTGCGCTCCCGCGTCTCGCAAATATACTACTTTATTAGCCGCTTCAATCAGAGTCCGTTGACGAAACAATATATCGATTTATCAAGTTGAGGACAACGTATGCCTGACCGCATCGGCTTCACCACCATATTCGGTCGTAAGCTCATCGCCGAATTGCCCAATATCGCCCACCAACCCTACCTTGTGGTCACGATGGACGACCTCTGGGACTTATTCAAGCACAACTTCGATGAGAATTTTGCCGGTCCCTATCTGGTTTCGACGATAGATGGAGATGAGCTCAAAGGTGAAGTGGCTAAGCTGCCACATTGCCGTTCCATCATCGGCTTGGGAGGCGGGCAGGCGCTGGATGTCGCCAAATACTTCGCTTGGTCATTGCAGCTGCCGCTCTTTCAGGCGCCGACCTCGATGTCAGTCAATGCCGCCTTCGGGCATCGCGCGGGCCTGCGTTTCAAAGGCAATGTGCGTTATGTCTGCTGGGCGGTACCAGAAGCGGTCTATGTCGATTTCGATGTGATCCAGAACGCGCCGCCTGTGGTCAATCGCAGCGGCATCTGCGAGATCCTTTGCTATCACACCGCGCGCGCCGACTGGCGCTATGCCCAGGAGCGCGGCATGGTCGAGGAGAAATGGCCCTACGATCAAGCCATGGTTGACGAGGCGCAGGCGGTCATGGCGACGGTGCTGGATGCGCTGGACGATATCCGCGAGGTCAATGAGACGGGCATCCGCACCCTCATGCTGGCAAACCGTTGGGGCGGGGCGGCATTCCACAATCTGGGCTGGAATCCCCGTCCAATTGAAGGCGCTGATCACTTTCTCTTTTACGCGCTGGAATACCATACCGGCAAGAAATTCATTCACGGGCAGCCGGTCTGTCTCGGCATCTATGTCGGCTCGCTCCTGCACGATGACCGGGCGCAAGAGATGCTTGATGCCATCGTTCGCGCCGGCGTCGACATCCGCCCCGAAGCCATGGGCATCACTTGGGACGATGTGAGCTACGCCTTGGTCAACATGCGCCAATTCGTGCGTGATTATGGCTTGTGGTATGGCATTTATCATGACGCCGAGATCGACGAAGCGTTTGCAGCATTGGTGCGCAAGAATGTCGAAGCGGCTTATGATGAGGTGTCGCTTTGATTGCCGGCTTCTGGCGCCGAAGATCCGCTAGTTACACTTGTCCGATCTGCTTCGTCCGCTCACGACGCTTTGACAGCGGGGCATCTAGTTGTTACAGTGAGTGTTAGGCAACCGTTTATGCAATGTGGTTTCATGCTAGGATAAGACATCGTGGCGACTCTGAGGGACACTGGACCGAAGACACGGATAAGGGAAGAGCCCGTTGGCGACCGTTGCGAGCATCCATTCCGCGAGCGGACCAAAGCGGAACTACTCGATGACTTGAAAACCAGCATGGAACAAGTCTTGGCCGGTGAGTTCCGTCCAGCATTGGAGGTTCTCGACGAGCTCGACCACGAAGCCATGGACAATGCCGACACAGGTTAACATTCCGCCACATTTCCGAAGACAGACTAGACATCTACAGCGGAAATACCCGTCGGTAACGGCAGAGGTACGAGAGTTGGCGCTGGCTCTTGGGGCTGACGAACGCCCTGGCGACTTGGCGCCAAATGTCGGCTATGTCGGCGTCTACAAAGTCCGGCTGCGCAACCGCTCGGCTGGTCGTGGCAAGCGTGGCGGCATCCGTATTGTATATTATGAGCGAGTCGCTGATCAGGTCTTTCTCTTGCTCATATATTCAAAGACAGAGATCGACAACATTCCGACGGTCGATATATGTCGTATCCTCGAAACGGTCATGAGGGACCGCAACGCTTAATTCGAGTCGCGTCTTATCGTCCCCTAAATCTATTCTGCAATTACTTACAGGAAGGCAGAACAATGCGCATCTTGATTATGTGCGATATGGAAGGCGTCAGCGGCATTGTGACTTGGGATCAGGTCGGCGGCGGCAAGGCCGGCTACCCGGAAGGTCGCGAGCTCTACACCGCCGAAGTCAATGCGGCGGCGCGTGGCGCGGCCCGTGCCGGCGCGACCGAAATCATCGTCATCGACGGTCATAACGCCGGCGGCGATTGGCGCTATAATTCCTTGCTCAAGGGTATGCTCGATCCGGCTTGCGACTACGTGGCGCACCACACCTGGACACACTATAGAGAACCGCTGGAGCAGGGCGCTGATGCTTGCCTGATGGTCGGCTATCACGCGCGCAACCTCACTCCCGATGGTGTCTTGAGTCACACCATCTCCCCTTTCCAGTGTCGCAATCTATGGTTCAACGATGAGCTGGTAGGCGAGATCGGGGTGAACGCCGCCTTATGCGGCCATTACGGCTGCCCCGTGCTGCTTGAGACTGGCGATGTCGCCGCCTGCCGCGAAGCGACCGAACTGCTCGGCGACGGGCTGACGACCGTGGCGGTCAAACGCGGGCTTTCTAAATTCTCGGCGCGCCAAATCGCGCCGCAGCGCGCCCGCCAAATGATCGAAGCAGGCGCTTATCAGACGCTGCAAGATTTGAGCGCGGTCGCGCCTTACGTTCCCGCGTCGCCGGTTACGATTACCGTTGAATTCGGCCACGTTGACGCCATGAAGAATTTTGTGCCGCGGGAAGACGTCGAGTTGGATCGGACGGCGCAAAAGATGTATAGCCGCGCCGACGATTGGTTAACGGCCTGGGACCAGATTTGGCCCTGGTAAGCGTTGGCAGCTAGGCCCGCGCTGCCTCCAGCTCTTGTAGCGTCGCCTCATTCGCCGCAAGCCGCCGAATCGACTGGGTTGATTCGTCAATATCGCAAGATAATTTGCGATACAATCTTGCACTAGGATGAAGGTTACGATTGGACAGGCTATAGTATGCGCATCTTGATTATGTGCGATATGGAAGGCGTCAGCGGCATCGTGAACTGGGATCAGGTCGGCGGCGGCAAGGCCGGCTACCCGGAAGGGCGAAAACTCTACACCGCCGAAGTCAATGCGGCGGTGCGTGGCGCGGCCCGTGCCGGCGCGACCGAAATCATCGTCATCGACGGCCATAACGCCGGCGGCGATTGGCGCTACAACTCCCTGCTCAAGGACCTGCTTGATCCCGCTTGCGAGTACGTGGCGCACCACACCTGGACGGACTATAGAGTACCGCTGGAGCAGGGCGCTGATGCTTGCCTGATGGTCGGCTATCACGCGCGTAACAACACGCCCGATGGCGTCTTAAATCACACCATCTCGTCGGCACAATGCCGCAACCTTTGGTTCAACGATGAGCTGGTCGGCGAGGTCGGGGTCAACGCTGCATTATGCGGGCATTATGGCTGCCCCGTGCTGCTGATGACCGGCGATGTCGCCGTCTGCCGGGAAGCGACAGCGCTGCTCGGCGACGGGCTGACGACTGTCGTAGTCAAGCGCGGACTGTCGAAATACTCGGCGCGCCAGATCGCGCCACATCGCGCCCGTGAAATGATCGAAGCAGGCGCCTATAAGGCTTTGCAAGACTTAAGCGCGGTCGCGCCCTACGTGCCGGCGTCGCCGGTGACGATCACCGTGGAGTTTGGCCACTACGACACCATGATGAATTATGTGCCGCGCGAGGACGTCGAGTTGGATCAGCCGGCGCAGAAGATGTACAGCCGCGCCGATGACTGGAAGACAGCTTGGGACAAGATTTGGCCCTGGTAATGAGGCTAATCTAGGCCAACACCGCATCCAACTCCTGCAGCGTCTCTTCATTCACCTCGAGCCAATGGATGGCCGACATCGCCGCCGATGTTCCTTGACCAACTGAAGTCGCCACCTGGCGCCAGATCTCGTCTTGGATCTCGCCGGCCGCGAAGACGCCATCCACATTCGTCCGGTAGCGTTGATCGGTGATGATATAGCCGTTCTCGTTCAAGGCAATCTGATCGCCAAAGACCGCATTGTTGGGGTCGTGCCCGATGAAGATAAAGACACCTTCGGTCGGCTGGATCGTCTCCTCGCCGGTGACGCGGTTCTTCAAGCGCACGGCATCGACGCCGCCGCCGCCGCTGCCGTTCTCGCCGCCGAGAATCTCTTCCACCTGAGAATTCCAGGTGAAGCTGATCTTCTCATTATTGAAGGCGCGCTGCTGCAATTGAACACCCGCGCGCAATTCGTCCCGCCGATGGATGATGTTGACGCTGGTGGCGAAGCGCGTCAGGAAGATGCCTTCTTCCAGCGCCGAATCTCCGCCGCCGACTACGACAATATCTTTGCCGCGGAAGAAGAATCCGTCGCAAGTGCCGCAGTAACTGACGCCGCCGCCGATATACTCTTCTTCGCCCGGCACACCCAGCTTGCGTGGATCCGCGCCAATGGTCACGATGACGGCATCCGCCAGGTACTCATCGCTCAAGGTCTTGATATGAAAGGGCGAGCCATTGCTGAAGTCGACGCTTTCCACCAGGTCGAACTCGACCTTGGCGCCGAAATTCTCGGCATGCTCTTTCATGCGTTCAACCAATTCAGGACCGCTCAAGCCATCGGGAAATCCGGGATAATTCTCGATCTCGTGGGTGATGGCGACCTGCCCGCCAAGTTGACTGCCGGCGATAACCAGCGGCGCCAGTTGAGCCCGGGCGGTGTAAAGCGCGGCGGTCAAGCCAGCTGGTCCCGAGCCGATGATGACAACACGTTCCTTCTTCATTCGTCCTACCTCATCTCGAATTGCGTAATTATCGTGTCAATGAAAAGCTATGAATGAGATGTATTTTCCAAATCGGCAAAGTCAAAGCCTTCGAGCGCTTTTTCCCGCCGGATGACCGCCACCAAGGCATCAAATTCCTCGCGGCAATCGCCCCAATAGCGCATGAACTTCTGCATCTCGGGCAGGACTTCGTTGATGTCCGCGCCATTCGCCACTTGCTCCGCCAGCCGCGAGATCTTCTCGCAGCAATCATTGCAATCCATTTTGATCAGAGTTTCGTCCGCCGGCGCATTGACGATAAAGTCGAAGAGTTTTTCAAGCTGGTCGCCATCATGTTGCTTTGACATGGTGGTTTCTCCACGTGCTGAGCTTACATAGCTATGACGAGCGACCAGTTGGGAATCTTACATCAACCGGTTTCGCCTAAGATGTCGTGTTGAACGTGGTGTTGAAGCTGCGAAAAATCGGAGAAGCACGTGAAACCTCGGCTGCTCGCTGCCCTTAGCGTTGCGTCATCTTCATCAATAAGCAGCGCGACAGGGTCGCCTCGTCCGGTCTGGATGCCCTGCGGCCAGGCAAGGTCAAGAGTGGCGATTAGCTCGTTTTCAGAATCGAGCAACTCGTAACCGAAATCGCCTATTGGCAAACCATGCTGCTCCATCCAATCCATCGCTTTGTGCAATACGGCCTCTTCTTCTTCGCTAGCGATACTGACTGGTCGAACATGCGCCTCGCGCTCCAAGTCGGATTCGCTTGTTGCGGTGTCTTGTAACTGCCCGTGATTCAGCTGGTTTAGGAATTCATTTGCTGCCTTCGACAACAGTTCACGGCGGGCAGTGAGGAAATCTCGATAGTTCTCAATCTTCCAGAGTTGGGGATCGTCGGGAATCCAGTGGGAAGCAAGTACTCCGGGGTGCTTGGCTTCATAATACGGGAAGTATTCTTCGTGTGGTTTCGCAGAGATCGTTCGATTGGTTTCCAGGGTTAGGAACGTGAAGTTTGCTAAAGCATTGGCGTCATTTCGCCAATGGTAGCCAAAATTTGTTAGTAAAGCTTTCGGGAATACGTGATGTAGCTCAAGTTGGTGCTTGCCGCCCAGCAGATGACTGCGTAACTCGAGTCCGCTATCTAAGTCCCGTGTTCCGTATACCCGCGTCAGCATATACATCAACGGATAGAATCGGCTGCCGCGCGTTGCACCCGCGAAGTCCTGCGGCTCAACACCTAGATCGCCACGTTGTTGCCGCAACTGATCAATTAACGCCGAGACAGGGTCTTTATTCTCGGCTATAGCTGTGATGTCTTGCCTTATTACGGTTTCCACCTGACCGGAATATCGCCCCCACAACATCGCATGGATATACCAGTACAGAAGTCGATTCCGCGAGATGTGGTCCGGCCATGATTTCTCCTTGTCGAAAAAGCGGATTATGGCAGGGAGAGCGTTCGGACTACCTAGCACCTGGTGATAATCCAGTCCTAATCGTGAGGAAATCAGATATAGAGACTGGTCGATAAGCTTTTCCACGCGTTGCAAACTGTCCTTTACTTGTTCAGTTGTGACGTCCTGACGGTCTAGCTCAGCAAAATCAGCGTGACCAGTGATTAGAGCGTTAATGCAGCGAAGCATCCAGTCGAGATTGAAGTTGTAGCCAGCCTTACTCCACTTCATGAGGCGCTTCTGCAGTTCTTCACGCGCTTGGGGCCATTCGGCGGAAATCTTTGCCAGTGCCAGATCGCCTTTGGACAGCTTGGTACCGCCGCTGTTCACTTGGTTGAATATGTCGACGACGACATCCATCGTCTTATCCGCGCCGGTAACTGTTTCGACATGAAAGTTGCGCGATCTTATGTTGGTGATAGTCAACAGGCGGTTGACAAGCGTTTCCTGTTCTGGATGATCGGCAAACTGCGGAAAAAACGGACCAATGCCCTTTTGCATAAGCTTCGTGACCGATATCCAGCGCCGGTCGTGCTTCATCTTCGTTGGTCCGTAGAACTCGAATTCTTCCGTTTCAACATTGAAATAAAGATCACGAAAAGAATGAGGATTGCCATCCGAGAACTGAGGTAATTTGCCGTAAATGATGCCGTAGAGAGAGGTTATGCGTTGCTGCCCGTCCAGCAAAAGCTTGTGCCCGCTTGCCACCGGCGGTTGGTTACCACGTACATCTTGTTTGGTGGCTTGCGTTTCCCAAATGAGCAGGTTACCGACTGGGTAGCCCTTGTAGAGTGAGCGCATCAACTTGCTCACATCAGGGCGCTTCCACACGTAACCGCGCTGAAACCGCGGCAATGTCAAGGCGCCCATATCAATTAGAGCCAAAATCGCATTTACGTCCATTGTTCACCCTTCTCCTTTTCCAGTGAATTCCAACTTCCGCGCCCGCGCCGCCTCAAGTATCTCCCGCGCCGACTGCAACCCGGCCTCGCCAGCCGTCCCCAGCATCGCCGCCAGCTCGGCTACCCGCTCATCGTCGCTATCCAACGCCCGAACGCGCGTCGCCGCCCGCGAATCGGTCAGCAACTTCCGCACCTGAAAATGCACGTCGGCGTAACTCGCAAGCTGCGGCAAATGCGTGACGCACAGCACTTGATGCTCAGCCGATAGCGACCAGAGCTTTTCGCCTACCAACGCGCCTACCCGCCCGCCGATGCCTTGATCGACCTCGTCGAATATCAGAACCGGCGTTTGATCGGCCGCCGTCAGTACACGCTTGAGCGCCAGCATGATGCGCGCAGCCTCGCCGCCGGAGGCTACTTTCGCCAGCGGGCGCAGCGGCTCGCCCGGGTTCGCGCTCAGCATAAACTCCACATCGTCCATGCCTTTGGCATCGAATTTGTAGCGCTTCTCGCCGACGATGCAGCCGGACGGGTGCTCGGCCTGTTGCAGCAGCACTTCAAAGCGCGTCCGCTCCATGCGCAAGTCCGCCAGCTCACGCACCACCGCCTCGCTCAGCGCATGTCTGGCTTCGGCGCGCGCCTTGCTCAAGCGCATGCAAATATCGCCGATTTGACGCATCAGCCGCTCTTCGCGGCGCCGCAGACTTTGCAGCCGTTCGTCGCTTGCGTCAAGGCTTTGCAATTCCACCGCTGCGCGCTCGGCATAGGCGATCAGCTCGTCTATACTGCCGGCGCGAAAACGGCGTTTCAGTGTCGTGATGAGTTCCAGCCGCTCTTCAAGTTCATCCAGTCTTTGCGGATCAAATTCGACTGCATCGACATATCGCGACAGGGTCAGCGCCAGCTCTTGCGACTGCTGCGCCAGGTCTTCCGCCAGCGTATAGTTCTCAGTCATTGCGTGGTCGATCCGCGCCAGCTTCACCAGCGCCAGGGAGACCGCCATCAGCGCGTCGACCGCCGGGATGGCGTTGCTGCTTTCGTCGCCGTTGAGCAGGCGCATCGCTTCTGCCGCCAGGTTTGCCAGCTGCTCGCTATTCGCCAGGCGATTGCGCTGGGCCAGCAGCTCCCGCTCTTCAGCGGAGTCGAGTTCGGCGGCGCGGATCTCTTCCACCTCGTGACGCAGCAGATCGGCGCGGCGCTGCAAGGTCGTCTGATCATCGCGCAGGTTCTGTATCTCCGCCTGCGCCTGCGTCAACTCTTTTACCATCCGCGCCAAAGCGACGCGCAGATCCAGCAGATCGGCATAGCGATCGAGCAAATCGATATGATGTCGCGGACGAAAAAGTGAGAGGTGCTGGCTTTGCCCATGAATATCAACCAGCGCGCCGCCGACTTCGTTGAGAATCTCGCTGCGGACAGGTATGCCGTTGATCCGCGCGCTCGAGCGGCCCCGGGCGCGTATCTCACGCATGATGCTCAAATAGTCGGCGTCTTCCGCATCGACAAGGTCTTCGCGCTCCAGTGCCGGCAAAACGGCGGAGCGCGCCCGGGCGTCCAACCTGATGACGCCTTCAACACGGCTGCGATCGCTGCCGGCCCGCACCAGAGCGGGGTCGGCTCGGCCGCCCAGCAACAGTTCCATCGCGTCAATGAGAATGGACTTGCCCGCGCCCGTCTCCCCGGTAATGACGTTGAAACCGCCGCCAAATCTCAACTCCAACTGGTCGATAACCGCGAAGTTCTGTATGCGCAATTCTTCCAGCATGATGGATCGGAGGTCGCTAAATGGACATCTTGAAGCGAGCAAAGGCCGCCGAGCAAGCCAGCGCCAAATACAGCAGGGTGAAAACACCGACGGCGCCGGTCAGCAGGATGCCGGCTGCGATGCCTCCAACGAGCAATGCGCCCGCGCTGACGAATCCACTCTGCCTGCCGCGGCGGCGCCCGGTAATCTGCAAGGCGATCTGGGCGCTTGTCCCGCCAATCGCCGGCGCCAGGATAAATCCTAGTATCAAGAAGCCCCCGACTAACAGCGTCGCTAATATCGTAAGCGCGCCGCCAAGAGCCGAGACCGCCGCCACCAGCGCGTAGTCCAGCAGCGTGCCTTGATAGAAGCGGTTCTCATGGCCGCGTACGCACTCACGACAGGTGTAACCGACTGACGTGCGCATGGCGCAATCGACGCACATATAGCGATCACAACGGTTGCAGCGCAGTCCCGTATCTCGCTCGGGATGCAGGGCGCAGTAATGAATCTCTTCGTCCAGGCTGGCGTTTGTTATGTTCTCGTCCATGATCGCCTCAGGCGTCGCTACTCGTCGAAAGTCATTCGCCGCGGACCGTGACGGTTGATACGCGGCTCCAGCCGGTCAAGCAGCGAGCGATAGAAATAATTGCGTTCGCGCAAGCGCACAAAACGACTTACGGGCTCGGCGGAGGTGATGCAAATGTGCTGATTGTCACCTAATTCGGCCTCAACTTTGCCATCGACCGTGAGCACAACCGGGTGACGATTCTCGCGGATTGGCTCGATATCCACCACCGCGCCGCGCGCCAGCACTATCGGCCGATCCATGCTCAGATGCGGCGCCATCGGCACCATCAATATATTTCGCAGCTCGGGCGGCAGAATAGGTCCTCCAGTAGCCAGGGCGTAGGCCGTGGAACCGGTAGGGGTCGACAGGATCAGCGCGTCGGCGTTATAAGTCGTCGCCCAATGCTTGTCGATATAGGCGGCGATCTGCACCATGCGCCCGAAGACGCTGCCGCTGATTACCACATCATTCAGCGCGTGATAGCAGCCGATGACACGACACCTGTCTTCAAACAAGGTCGCCTGCAGCATCATGCGCTGCTCAATCCAATACTCGCCGGCCAGAAGTTTATCCAGACCCGCTTCAAAATTGTCAGGCTGCTGAATCTCGGTGAGGAAACCCAGCCAGCCCCTGTTGATCCCCAGCACAGGCACACCGTGTTCGGCGCAGACGCGGCCCGCGCGCAGCATCGCCCCATCGCCGCCGATCGCCATCACAATATCAGCCGTGGTCACGTCGCTTGCGACGCTTGCTTCATCCCAATCTGTGTAAACCCAGTTCGATATACCGCGTTCGCAGAGTATCGTCGCGATGTCCCGCGCGACCGGATGCGTATCGGGACGTGAGGGATGCGCCAGCACACCTATCCGCCTGATTTTGGTCAAGGAGCGTCTCTTTCGCTTCGCCTGATTCCGACATCATTATGGCGCAGATTCAGTGGCAATCCTATATGAAAACAGCGTCGCCGAGCTGGCTAACTCGCAGCTCACAAGATTTCGGATCGATAGACGCTTTAGGACAAGAGCGGTCGCGATTAGACATAGCAGATGGATAAGTGTAACCTATATTAAGCGGTGAGTGCTTCGTGCAGGTGTGAGGGGAGTGGTAAATTCCAACTATACGATAAATTCGCCAACCGAACAATATAACTCTGTGTCCTCTGTGGCGAAAATCTGTGCCGTGTTTGCTAAGTGGACTATATCCGCGATGTTAACCACTCCCAAATATCATTCTGGCTATGCTCTTAGTAGGCGCATTGGTGATTGCTCCGGCAGCCGCGCAGGATGACATGACTACCGTCGCCATTTTGCGATTTGGTTCATTGTCTTCGGTTGAGCTCACTGAGGGCGCAATACTGGATATTCTCGAGTCCTATGGATACATTACCGCGGATGACAACAGAATCCATACGGATAATCTGTGGCGATGCCGGCTTCGATCTGCCCACTGCGAATGTGAGCGTAGGCAGTACACTTGATCATGACGTGGATGTACTTGTCACGATAAGTACGCCGATGACCCAGATAGCAGTCAACGCCACGCTCGATATGGATGATCCCGCGCCGGTATTGTTCACGTCGGTGACTGAGCCATATCACGCTGGAATCGCCGATTCACCCTGTATCAAACCGGATCATGTGACCGGCTCAAGGACAGCAACGTCCTACAGTTATGTCTTCTCTGCTCTGCAGATGCAGCAGCCGGACGTAGGGATGGCGGGTACGATCTTCGATCCCGGCGATTCAAGCGGAGCCTACGGCGCGGGACGCATCATTGAACTGGCGGAGAGTTCGGCGTAGGAGTCAAATCTGCGGGTGTAACCGCCCTGGCTGATTTGCGCTCGGTTACGGAAAGCTTGGCGGACTCGGGCGTAGAAGCGATTATCCTTCCCCTCGATACGGTCACAACAACGGGCTTGCCGATCATTGTCGCGATCGCCAATGAAGCGGGTGTGCCGGTATTCCATCCGAGCTTCAGCGCTATCTTCTACGACGCCACGATAGGCGCGGGCGCCTCGCCATTCTACGAACAGGGCATCAATGTCGGTCGTATGCTGGTAGCTCACCTAAATGAAGACATCGACATTGCAGCGACTGGGATAAACACGGCCGGCGAATTCGCAATCGGCGAAAACCTGGATTCGGCAAATGTGCAGGGAGTCGAAATCAGGGACGAGGTAATGCAAGAAGCGGTTGAGGTAATATAAGGCGGACGGCCCACCAGGTTGTCGCCAGCTGTTATGGCGGCGATTGCAAAGCTCGGTGTCATCATTCCAATGGAAGAGCGACAAGAAGAAGATATGGCTTGGCTCGAATCCTTGCAGTCCACCGAAGAAATGATCGCCGAGCAGCAAGCGGAGTTGGATTCGCCGAGCGGATAGTGGACACTGTATCGAAAAGCATCAAGAGGGCGGTCACAGGATCTCCCTCTTTTTTGCGTCGTTTGGTCCTATTGCCGCGCAATCAGCCAAATCTACCCGCGATGTAATCCGCCGTCTCTTGCTGCGCCGGGCTAGCGAAGACTTTCTCGGTGTCGTCATACTCGACCAGTTCGCCCCAGCGGATTTCGTGGCCGTCGTCCATCGCCTTGCGGATGTTGTAAAAGGCGGTGGAGTCAGAGACGCGCTGCGCCTGCTGCATATTATGCGTGACAATCACAATCGTATACTCGCTGCGCAACTCCCGCATCAGTTCTTCAATGCGCTGGGTCGCGATGGGGTCGAGCGCCGAACAGGGCTCGTCCATCAAGATCACGTCCGGCTCCACGGCGATCGTCCGCGCGATGCACAGCCGCTGCTGCTGCCCGCCTGATAGCGCCAGGCCCGATTTGTTCAAGTTGCCGCTGACTTCGTCCCAAAGCGAGGCGCCACGCAAGCTGCGTTCAACGATCTCGTCCAGAATGCCTTTCTTTTTCACGCCCAACAAACGCGGACCATAAGCGACATTGTCAAAGATGCTCTTGGGAAAGGGATTCGGCTTTTGAAAGACCATGCCGATGCGCCGCCGCACCTCGACCGGATCCACCTCATGGTCATACAGGTTTTTGCCTCGATAAATTATTTCGCCATCAACTCGCGCGCCATCCACCAGTTCCAGCATTCGGTTGATGCCGCGCAGTACCGTGCTCTTGCCGCAGCCGGAGGGACCGATGAAAGCCGTGATCTTGTTCTGGTAGATTGGCAAGCTCACATCCGCCACAGCGCGGAAACTGCCGTAATAGAAGCTGCAATCGCGCAGTTCCATGACCAGGTCGGTATCGGTTTTCACTTGGTCTTCTGTTTCTACGGCCATGAATTAGAACCTTATCGAATAGCGATTGCGCAGGACGATTGCCGCTGCATTCAGCGTCAGCATCAATGCCAACAGCACAATGATGGCGGCGGCGGCGATATCAGCGAATTGCCCCTGCGGGCGCGCCGTCCATTGATAAATCTGTATCGGCATCGCTGTGAATTGCGCGAAGGGGCTGGTGGGGTCTGTTACCAGGAAGGTCGCCGCGCCAACGACGATCAAGGGCGCCGTCTCACCAACTGCGCGCGACACCGACAGAATCGCACCAGTCATGATACCAGGCAAGGCGGCCGGCAATACTTGATTCCAGATCGTCTGCCAGCGAGTGGCGCCCAAGCCATACGAGGCCTCCCGAATCGTGTAGGGCACGGCGCGGATGGCTTCCTGCGCATTGATGATGATTATCGGTAAGATCAGCAGCACCAGGGTCAAGCCTGCGCTAACAAGCGTCCTGCCGTTGGGCGCGAAGCTGTTGACGCGAACCAGGCTCGCCATCAATTGATCGTAAGCCTCGTCGCTGATGTTGGCGTCGGCGGAGACATCAAAGCGATAATACTCGCCGCGGACCTCGATATCGCACTCTTTATCGGCGCGGACGGGCGCCGCATCAACGGTGATCGCCAACGCCTGCGCCAGCGAATCGGACATTTCCCGCACGGCGGAATTGCCTTGCATCGACAAGCTCGGCGTACCATAAAATAAGAAGGCATCGACAATGCGCTGTACAGTCCGCACATCGGCAATATTTGTGTCGCTGCTTATGCTGCTCCCGTCGAAGCTGATCGCGCCATCAAATGCGGGAGCGACGCGCTCTATCACGGATTCGACCGTCGGCGCGTCAAAGTTGTAATGGAAGATCAAGCCGCTGGAAAACGGCGCCAGCGCTCGTACAAATATCGCCAAACCCAGCATGCCATAGATGATCGAAGGCACACCCGCCAAATTGCGCACATTAGTCTCTATGAGGCGGTTGATCAAGCCATGATGGGCGTACTCTTCCAGATAGATCGCCGCGCCGACGCCGATGGGCAATGCCACCAGCACGACCACCGCCATCAAGCCGACTGAGCCTATCAGCGCCGTGCGCACACCCGCCAGCGCCGGTGTACTCGACATCGGAGAAGTCAGAAATCCGCCGCGCAGCCAACTGTGGTAACGGATCACTCGAACCTTGGCATCATCGCGCCGTTCGCGCCTCTTGAAGTCTTTCAGGATTGGTCCTTCAATCTCTGCTTTGATGACCTCGAAGTTGAAGATCGCGTCCACCAGCGGGAAGCTCGCGATGACTTGCTGCTCAACCACTTCTTCAAACACCAGATTTCGCAGCGTCGTCAGGTCAGCGTAGGTCGCCAATAGACCGGCTTGCTGTTCCGCGCTGATGCTTTTCAGCAGCTGGCTGGCGATGGCCGGGTCCACATTGGCACCACCAACGATCTCGGCAACGCTTGAACTTGTGAAGTCATGCACGTCCACTTTGCTAATCGTACCGCGAATCAAGACGCGCAAGCGGCCAGTGACATGTTCAGCCAGGATCATCGCCAACTCGTCCTTGCTCAGCGCCTCCAGCGGACGTCCGTCCGTCAATGCCTCCGGCTCAATAGTATTGGCGACGCCGATCGTGCCAAAAGCTTCATTGGCGACATTGAAGAACAGCGCCACCAACGCCAGCGCCGCCACGCCAACCGAGAAGTAGATGAACAGTCTGCCGAAACGCCCACGTCGATGCCGCCTTTCCAGACCTTGGAAAAACGCCTTCTCGCCGGGCATGTAGTGCTTGCTATTGCCCTCGCTCATCAGTACGCCTCCCGGAAACGACTGATAATGACGCGGCTGAGCACATTGAGCATGAAGGTCATCACAAACAGCGTCAACCCGATGGCGAAGATACTGTTGTAGTCGATCGAATCGTAGCTGAGGTCGCCGCCGCTGATGCGCGCGATATGCCCGGTCATCGTCTCGGCCGAGTCGAAGGGGCTGAAGCTGAAATTAGGTCCTGCGCCAGCCGCAATCGCCACGATCATCGTCTCGCCGATAGCGCGAGATATCGCTACGATGAAGGCTGCCAATATGCCCGAAAGCGCCGCCGGTACCACCACCTTGACCACCGTCTCAAGTTTGGTCGCGCCCAAGCCGTAGGAGGCTTCTCGCAGCGCGGTAGGCACGGCGTGCAAGGCGTCTTCGCTCATCGAGCTGATCAAGGGGATGATCAAGATGCCGACCACGATGCCGGCTGAGCCGGTGTTGTAGATATTGACAATTTCCACGCCAAAGACCGCGCGCAGCAATGGCGTCATAAAGGTCAGCGCGAAATAGCCATAGACGACCGTCGGGACGCCAGCCAGGATCTCCAGCACCGGCTTCAAGAAATTGCGCATCCGCGGCGAAGCGTACTCACTGAGATAAATGGCTGCGCCGATGCCCAAGGGCAGCGCCACCAACATCGCGATTGTGCTTGTCATCAGCGTGGCATTGATTAAGGGGATGACGCCGAATTCGCCGATCGCCGGGATCCAATTGGTATTGGTGAAGAATTCGATGATCGTGGGACGATCGTTGTATTCCAGCGCCACGCCGGCGCTATGCGGCGCAATCGTATTCTCGCCGCGAATACCTCGCCTGACCGCGAGTTGCGGCAGGTAGCCGGCTTGGACAAAGTCTTCCGCGATTCGTTCGGTCAGCGGAGAGACGGTAGAGCTGCCCACCGTCCGCAATTCGCCGAAGACTTCCGCGGCGTTGACGAGAGGCATTTCACTCGCGCCGGTCGCGCGGATCCAGGCATTGCGCGCCTTCGCCAAGGATTCGGTTGATGCCTGGAAATAGCCGACATCGACAATGACCTCGTTTACCTGAGCCAGATAATAGCTGATGAATTCTTTTGTCTGCGGATATGCTTGCATGAGGCCCGCATCGCTGTAAATGAAGAGCGGGCGTGATAACGGGTAACTGCCATCCTCGACTGTCTGCGCCGTCGCTGCAACACCGTCCAAGGTCAGAATCTTGAGGTCATCCGCGTTGTTCAAGTAGTAGGCGTAGCCCAGAAAGCCGATGCTGTAGGGATTGCGGCTTATGCTGCCAGCCAGCTTGTTGTCGTTTTCCGACATGATCGGGTCAGTCGCCAGCATAGCGGACGGGTCGCCATCCAGAATCTCTGCCACAAAGAAATCGAAAGTGCCGCTGTCTTCGCCCGGGATGACAAGTGTGATCGGCTCATTTGGGAAACCCTCGCGCGCCTCGGACCAGGTATCGGCGCTGCCGAAGACCTGCCGAAGCTCGGCGAAGCTCAACTCAGAAATGAAGTCGTTATCCGCGCTGACAACGATCGCCAAGGCATCGGCGCCGACGCGGAATGCCAAGGGTTCGATACCGACTTTGGCGCAGGAATCTATCTCCTCCTGCTTGACCGGACGGCCCGCGTTGACGAGCAGTGGACGCTCAGCGCCGATTTCAGCCAGTTCCGCGTCGGAAGCGCAAAAACGATTGAAGCCGCCGCCCGTGCCCAGAACATCGACTTCAAAATGATTGTTTTGAAACTCGACGACCTCCATCGCTTCTTGCCCGATGCGGATCGTGCCGCCAACTTCGATTGACTCAAGCGCATTGCCCGGCTCGACCGTGAAGACGGCGCTGCTTTCGTCCATGTCGCTCAAGATGGCTCGATTCGTATTCACCCATTGGTCACGGGTGAAGAAGGAGATCGACTCATTGCCCAGAACCAGGATGATGCCGATGGTCGTGAAGATGGAGAGCAGACCGCAGGCCAGCAGGCTCATCTGAATGACGACTTCGTGCCATTTGAATTGATGCTTCAAGTTGAGCGATCGGGATTTTCGCTGTACGAGATGAAGCGTTAAATCGGAAGTCTGCGGATCACTCATTTGTCATTTTCATACCGGTCGCTTGCAGGCAGTTGGGGAGCTTTCCGTTTGGAGCATACTGTTAATCATATAACTGCTCAAAAAAACGCGAGGGATACGACACTCGAAATGATACCGTATCCCCGCTTGAGTGACTATCGGCAGATAGTTTACATATCTCCCATCGCGTCGAGAAAGGCTTGTTTCGCGGCTTCCAATGCGGCGGGCGCGGCCGGGAAATATCCTACATCCATAACCTCGTCGTTGACATGCGTCAGTGAGAAGTTGATGAAGGCGGCAACCTGCGGCTTCTCCGCCATCACACCGGCATCGCTGTAAATGAAGAGCGGGCGCACCAGCGGGTAGCTGCCGTCATCGGTGGTCTGCGCGTTGGCTTCTACGCCTTCGATGCTTAGAATGTTCAGTGTGTCCTGATTCTCTACGTAGTAGGCAAAACCGAAGAAGCCGATGGCGTAGGGGCTGCCGGCGATGCCTTGCACCAGCACATTGTCGTCTTCGGAAAGCTGCGGATTGGCGCTGAGAATCGGCTCTTCATCTTCATCGAAAACCTCTTCCACGAAGTAATCGAAGGTGCCGCTGTCCGTGCCCGGGATGAAGCGTTGAATTGTTTCGTCGGGCCATTCGGCGCGCACATCCAACCAGGTGTCGGCGCTGCTGAAAATCAGCGCCAGTTCTTCCAGCGTGACATCGCTGACGAAGTCATTTTCGGCTGAAACGGTGACTGCCAGCGCGTCCGTGCCGACGCGAAATTCAATCGGGTCGCGGCCGATAGCGGAGCAAGATTCTCGCTCGCTGTCCTTGATAGCGCGTGAGGCGTTGCTGATATCGGTCTCGCCTTCGACGCAGAAGCGCTCGAAGCCGGCGCCGGAGCCAATCGATGCGATCGATGGCGCGACGCCACCAGCGTCCGTCCACAACTCAGCCAAGCGCTCGCTCAGCGGAAAGACGGTCGAGCTGCCGGCCGTGATGATTTCACCTTGGGTGAATTCCAGCGGATCAACAGCGGGCAGTCCTTGACCATAGGCGACGAGGGCCACGGCAAATACGAGAAGCAGTGAAGCCAGGCGGATTTCCCTCATTTGCGCCATTCTCTCCTGAAACTCAATAGAAGATTAGCGAGATCGGTGTATATCCCACTAATTTACTAGTCTACTTGACTACTGTTAACCCGGCTCTTCGCGAATTTAACACTCTGCACTATTCAGGTTAAAGAAAAGCGGCGCTAATTTGATACTGCCCTTACTTGCTTAATTTCTGTTCTGCTGCCAATTGACTGGAGTGGCTGGCGAACGCTCCTTTTGGTGAATTCCCCAAGGGACGCTAGAATGTAGGGCGAAAGCGCAATCTTGGATTACTCGCATATGGTCAAGTATTTTCAGCGCCGGCTACTGCAAGCGATACCGACCTTTTTCGGTGTCACCATCTTGTCATTCCTCATCATCTTGTCCGCGCCGGGCGATCCTGTGGCGATGATCACCTGGGGACCCGACCTCAATAGCGAGACGAACGACGCCATGCGCCGCCAGCTGGGCCTCGATCAGCCGCCTTTGACGCAGTATGTCTACTGGCTTATCGGCAACGATTGGACACTTATCGACTACGATGGCGATGGCATCGGCGAGACACCGGGCGACCGCTACGGCATATTGCGCGGCGACTTCGGCAAGTCGATCAAGAACAAGCGCCCGGTCATGCAACAGCTGTTGCGGCGCATCCCGGCGACGCTGCGGCTGGGAGTGGCAGCGCTCACAATAGGATTTCTGATGGGTGTGCTTTTGGGGGTGCTGGCGGCTGTCTTCCACCGCACCTGGGTTGACCAGGCGATCCGAGTCGTCTCCGTGGTAGGCAATGCCGTGCCGCAATTCTGGCTCGGCCTGCTGCTGATCATCATATTTGGCGTTCAGCTCGATCTCCTGCCCATAAGCGGTATGCAGAATATCACGCGGCGCGGCGGCTTCGATTTGGCTGATGCCCTGCGCCATATGATTCTGCCCGTCTTCGTATTGTCTCTGAATTGGATCGCCTTCCTTTCGCGCTTCACACGGACACAAATCCTCGAAGTCTTGCAGCAGGATTACGTCCGTACCGCTTACGCCAAGGGTCTGAACGAAAGAGTGATATGGCTGCGTCACGCGCTGCGCAATGGTTTGCTGCCAGTGGCGACCTTTCTCGGTCCTGCAATTGGCACCGTGCTGGCCGGCGCGGTAATCATTGAACAGGTATTCGCCTGGCCCGGTATGGGCAAGCTGATCATCGATGCTGTCTTCGCCCGCGATTATCCGGTGGTGATGGGCTCGGTCGTGGTCGCATCGCTGATGTTCATTGCCGGCGTGCTGCTCTCCGATGTCATGTACGTTATCCTCGATCCCCGTATCAGGCTGGAGTGAGCGGCTGATGGTGAGCAAATCCAAGGTAGCCGAGTTAGCCGCGGGCGTAGCGCAGCGACCGTCGCGCTCATTCTGGCGCGATGCCGTCGCCTTCCTCCGGCGCGACCGTCTAACGATCTTCGCCGTGACCGTGCTGATCATCTTCACTCTAATATGTACGCTAATGCCAGTGGTCTTCGAACGGGTCTTGGATCTTGATGTCAACAGCACCAGCATCCCCAACCGCTTCAAGCAGCCCGGCGAGAGCGGCTACCCCCTGGGCACCGATCAGCTCGGGCGCGATCAGTTCCTGCGACTGATCTACGGCGGCCGCGTCTCGCTGACCATCGCTTATCTCGCCAGCGTCATGACTGTCTTTATCGGCATCACGCTGGGTCTGTTGGCTGGCTACTACGGCCGGCAAATCGATGATCTTATCTCCTGGGCTATCAACACGCTAAGCGCCATCCCACCACTTTTCTTGCTGCTGATCGCCTCCGCCATCTGGGAGCCATCGACCGAAGTGCTGGTCGTCGTGCTGGCGGCGCTGGGCTGGGTCGGGACGAGCCGGCTTGTACGCGGCGAGGTGTTGTCATTGAAAGAACGCGACTATGTGCTGGCGGCGCGGGCGCTGGGCGCGTCCGACTTCCGCATCGTCGTCTCACATATTTTGCCCAACGTCTTCTCGATCGTGATGGTCACCATGACCATCATCGCCGGCAACTTGATCCTGATCGAATCGGGCTTGAGTTATCTGGGCGTCGGCATCCAGCCGCCAACACCGACCTGGGGCAATATGCTTACCGATTCGCGCAGCTACTTCGTCAGCGGTGTGCATCTGGTCTTTACGCCCGGCATCTTGATCATGATCACCGTGCTCTGCTTCTACCTGGTCGGCGATGGCTTGCGCGATGCCCTCGACCCGCGGCGCTATCAGAAGTAGCGCCCGAGCCACTAGCTGAGCGTGTAGCGGACTGGATTCCGTTGCTACTGCAATGTGCGATCATGGCGATTCGAAACACCAGCACTGAGCACTTCCCCGTGAAGTCATAGGGGCGACCCTTTGCGTCGTCCGCCACTCTCGCAAACCAACGAAAAGGGGCGAGCCACTGGCTCGCCCCTACAGTTACTACTAATCGATGGGCTTAGAATCTACCCGTCAATAGTCCACTTGTGGATGTCAGCCGTGTAGCCGTAGAAGACCCAGAAAGGCGCCGGCTCGAAGCTGCCGACGCGGGTGTTTGCCGTCTGCCAGATATTGGGCACGAAGGACCAGTCGTAAGCCAGGTCTTCATGCGCAATCCGCTGAATCTCACGATAGATGGCGCCGCGCTCATCTGTGCCACAGCCGACTACCGTGCGCGCTTGGTCTATAAGCGCGTCGATTTCAGGATTTACATAGGAAGCCAGGTTGTTGCCGCTGCCCGGAACGTCTTGACGGCTGTCAATCAGCGTCATGAAGTCGTTGGCATCGGGCGCGCCGCCGGTGCCACCGCTATTGCTCATGGAGGTGGCATCGTACATCTGGCCCAGATAGATGTCGCTGATGTAATTGGCCCATTCGACCTTTTCCAGCGTGACATCAAAGCCGATGTCCTTCAGTTGATCCTGCGCGACCAAGACGTGGGTCTCGAACATGAGCAGGATATCGCTGTAGGAAATGGTGAATTCCAGGCGTTGGCCGTCTTTCTCGCGTACGCCATCGCCGTCATCGTCGACCCAGCCGGCGTCTTCAAGCAGCTGCATGGCAGCATCGGGGTCGTAGGTATGGGGCTGCAAGTCATTGTTGTATGCCCAGCCGATGGCCGGGTTTACGGCGCCGATCAAGGGCGTACCGCCTTCGGAGCCACCCATGGTCGCCAGTACATCCTGTTTGTTGTAGCCCATGGCCACGGCTTTGCGCACGGCGGGATCGCTAAAGATAGGATGCGGCACTTGCTCAAGCGCGTTGCCGTCTTCATCGTATGCCGCTGAAGGATGTTCCGGGTCTACCCAATTCAAGGCGAAGAACTTGACGGACATCTGCGGGAAGATCTCCCATTGCAGATTGCTGGTATCGGCAATTTGTGTGAAGAGATCACCGTGCAGGTAAGTGTAGTCGACTTCGGCGGCCTGAATTGATTGCAGCGCCACCGCTTGTTCCTTGATGTTGCGGTTGATCAGGTAGGGTATTCCGACATCGCCGCCCCACCAATCAGGATTGGCGTGATAGCTTTGGTAAGAATCGGGCGCCCATTCATCGAGGATGTAGGGACCGCCGCTGATGCCAACCGGCTCAGCGGAGACAACGTTGTCTTCAAAGTCGCTGAAGTCGTCGGCGTACAGGTGCGAAGGCAAGAAGCGAACACCACCCAGTTGACTGAATGCGGCGCAATCCAGACCGCTCAAGACGACTTCATAAGTCTTGTCGTCGACGATGCGGACTTCCTCGACTGCTTGCACTTCGGTCTCCTGGATCGAAGCCACGACATCCGACTTGATCGCGTCAATGACGAACTTGATGTCGCGCGAGGTGATGGGTACGCCGTCCGACCAGTTGGCGTCCTCACGGATATTGAAGGTGTAGGTCAAGCCATCTTCCGAAATATCCCAGGTAGTCAACCCTGGTACGGGCGCCGATGTGGCGGGGTCAATCTCGTAGGGCTTGGGCCAAAGGACGCTGAAGGCCTGGAAGGAAGCGCCGTCGTTGCCAAGGGCAGGGTTGAAGGTGCTGATATTGCCGAAGCCGCGAATGACAATGGTTTCGGCGTCCTGCGCTGCCGCCAAGGCGACGCCTAGCAAGAGCAGCAGAATGAGTAGAAGCTTGAAATATCTCATGTAAATCTCCCTGTTTCACTTTGGTTCGAACAGAATTCGTGAATATCTATCGACAATCGACTATAACAACTTTGCCGCAAGATTGCGAAATACAGGGAGTGGGGGAGTGGTGAAAATCTTGGATATGCCCTATTCTAACCCCATCCCCGGCCCTTCCCCAAAGCATTGGAGAAGGGAGTTTTCCGGCGAGTTTGAGCCAGTGTCGTCTTCATTCTATCTCCTTCTATCTCCTTGAAATCATCACTCCCAGGGCGGCGCAGGTGTTATGGCGCGGGATCTGAGCGCGTAGCCCCGGGTGAGGTGGATGCGCTTGCAGCAGAATGTCAATAGACTGCCGCAATTCGGCAGCAAAGTGCCAGCAGAGTGCCTATAGACTGCCGTAAAGTGACATAAGAGTGACATGAAATGGCAAGTACCTATCGATACAGTATGGATATAGTGGTGATTTTGGGCGTATTGTATTGGAATATCGTATGTGCGTCGTGAGTATTTGGGAAGGAATTGGGCGATCAGGTTATCATGCATAAGCCGAGCGTAGCATATATGAGCGCGCGAAAGGGGACGATATGGTCGCTTCGGCGTGAGAATGTCGGGGAGTCGATCGGGAAAGTCGCGGAGAGTGGCTGGAGGCGCGTAAAGGTCGTGGAGCGCAATGAAGAAAGGCATAAGGCAAATGCCTGGAATACACTTGCGTGGCTAGAACAAAAGTGCTAGACTCGCACTCATAGCGAAAACAGGGTGGAGAGACTAAACTTGAGCCATCCTTAGACAAAGCGAGACGGCGGCGATGGCAAAACGAACGCGTGTACCAAAGGAAACCCAGGTCTTCGAGAATCAGGACTTTGCGGCCAGGCAGAAGGCGCTCGATGCCACCTTGATTGATATCACCAAGCGCTATGGCGATGGCACGATCTTCAATTTGGGAGCGGGCAATCATTTGCAGGTTGACACGGTCCCGACCGGGTCGCTCGGCATCGACATATCGTTGGGCGTGGGCGGTGTGCCGCGCGGGCGCATCACCGAGATTTATGGTCCGGAGAGCTCGGGCAAGACGACGCTTTGCCTGCATGTGGTGGCAGAGGCGCAGAAGACGGGCGGCATCTGCTCCTTCATTGATATGGAGCACGCGCTGGACCCAACTTACGCCGAGAAAATCGGCGTCGATATTCAGCAGCTTTATGTGTCGCAGCCGGATACGGGCGAGCAGGCGCTGGAGATAACCGAGCATCTGGTGCGATCGGGCGCGTTGGATGTGATCGTGATTGACAGCGTTGCCGCTCTTGTGCCGCGGGCGGAGATTGAAGGCGAGATGGGCGATTCCCATGTGGGCTTGCAGGCGCGCTTGATGAGCCAGGCGCTGCGCAAGCTGGCCGGGGCGATCAAGCAGTCGAATGTCTGCGTCATTTTCACCAATCAGCTGCGCGAGAAGGTCGGGGTCATGTTCGGCAGTCCGGAGACGACGCCGGGCGGGCGGGCGCTGAAATTTTACGCGAGTGTGCGGATCGATATTCGGCGCATCCAGCAGATCAAGCATGGCGGCGATATCGTCGGCAATCGGACGCGGGTGAAGATCAAGAAGAACAAGGTGGCGGCGCCTTTCAAAGAATGCGAGTTCGATATCATGTTCAACCGGGGCATCAGCAAGTCGGGCGAGATTATCGATATTGGCACGGAGCTGGGCATCATCGACAAGCGGGGCGCGTTTTATCGCTATGATGATGAGCTGCTGGGGCAGGGGCGGGAGAATGCCAAGCAGTTCTTGCAGAGCAACGGGGGGATGTCGGATGTGATTGAGGACAAGGTCCGGCGGACCTTTGGGTTGCCGGCGATGGTGGGGGTTGGAGTTTCTGGCGAATAGTGGGGGCATTTCGGGTTGCGGACACAGCAAATGCTGTTGTCAGCCGAATTGCAGTGATTGGCGTGTGCCAGCGTAGTTTGTAAACCTGTTTAATGCCCGAGGTGAGTTGGTTTCGACTCAACTCACTCCATATTGATATAATTACAGAATCGGATACCAGTTCTAAAGCAAGCCATGGAAAATGCCTTTCAGAATCTTGTGCCTGTTATCGAGTATTTCTCGTCGGCCATTTTTGTGGTTATCGCCGTTATCGGTGTCTTGTGGCGGATTCCGAGCAAAGGCGACATGAGCAAGATGGAAGAGAGACTCTCCGCTCGCATGGATCGTCAAGATGTCAAGAGTGAGCAGATTCGATCCGAGTTGAGGACGGAGATTAAGACAGTCGAAGAGAAGGTGGACAAGCTCGACGAGAAGCTCGACGATACGGCGTCCGAGCTTAGGTTGGAGATTAAGGCGGTCGAGGCGAAGGTGGACAAGACTAACGAGAACCATCTGGAGCTACATGGAGATGTGAAAGCGTTGACGCGAGATGTGGCTGCGCTGACGGACAAGACAAGCCGCATAGAGCGCGATCTTGAGGTGACGAGAAACGCGACGACTTAGTTTTCTCCGCTACTTTTCACTTTTCCGCCTTCCTGCTGCGCCAACCACTCAGTCTCGCTGACCAGCGCGCCATCTGTCACTTCGCTGCCGGTGTAGTGCTTGTTCTTGTCGAAGTAGAGCTCCAGGTCCGCTTGAAAGGGACAGCGGGCGGCGCTCGCCAGCTTGCGGCACCAATAGCCTTTGCCATCGTCGGTTTGCGACAGATCGTTCAGCGGATCGACGCGGACGCGTAATATTTCCTTGCACATCTTGGGCTGGACGTAGAAGTAGATGCCGCGGTCGTCGTTGCGTCCTCCGCCGCCGAACAAGGACTTGAGAATATTCATCGCCGTTTCCCTTTTGGCATTCCTGTTGCTGCGGAATTTGAGTCTATTATAGCGCGGGCGACCTGATAGGCCGCCCCTATGGGTGTGGACAGGTTAGGAAGTTGGCAGGCGCAGGTCCCAGGCTTCCAGATCCGCCATGAAACGGTGAGCAGTCATATCAAGATGCACTGGCGTCACGCTGACGAAGTTGCGATGGACCGCCCAGACATCGCTGCCGAGTTCATCGGTGTCAGCGGTCGGCGGATCGCCGCCGATGCGCGCGACCCCATCGGCCACGTCAACCAGGCAGTCGTTGTAAAACCGGACACCCTGGCGCGTCAGACGGATGCCGCGCAAGTCTTGCAGACGCTTGACCGGGGGTATGTTGACGTTGAGGATAGTGTAAGGCGGCAAGCCTTGTTGCAAGACCATCGAGGCTATGGTCAGCGCTATTCTTGCCGCGACCTGGTAATCGTCTATGCAATCGGCATCGTGGTTGGCAAGCGAAAAGGCGACAGCCGTGACGCCGTTAATGGCTGCTTCCAGCGCGGCCGTAACGGTGCCGCTGTAGGTCAAGTCCTGCGCCATGTTCTCACCGCGATTAATGCCGGAGACGACGATGTCCGGCTTGTCGTTGACCAAGCCCAGCAAGGCAAGCGCAACACAATCGGCAGGCGAGCCGCGGACGGCTACGGTCGGGATGCCGTCGCCGATGGCGCAGCGGGTGTAGTTGATGTCTTGGGAAAGTGTGATCTTGTGCCCGCTAGCGCTCTGGTTGGCGGCGGGAGCGGATACCTGGACGCGGCCGAGGCTGCGCATGGCTTCGGCCAGCGCGAGGATGCCGGGCGCATCATAGCCGTCATCGTTGGTAACGATAATTGAAGTCAAAGCAATTGGCCTTCCTGAAGCGGGAGGTGATTTGATCGACTTACACTATAGCACAGGCGCTGGACGGGTCAGGGGTGACAGCGAGGCAATCAGGCGCAATTGCCCTGACTCAGCTCAAACTCAAGGCTTCTGCCGACATTATCGTTCTCGTTGGTTTCGATGATGTGGTTGCCCGCATCGACAGTGACCCGAATCTGCTGCAACTGAGCGTAATTCGCGGTGAGGGTCAGGGACATTTCCAGTACAGTTTCGTCACCCGCTTTCAATTTGGACAAATAGGTCGTCTCAGGAATCTCGGCTTGGACACTTTGATCGCTAAGCAGGTGGGCTTTCGTGGAGACCCAGGGGCTGGTCTGTGAATCGAGGGAGCCGCTGTTGCGAATGGTGGCGCGAATGGTCGTTGCCTGGCTGCAGACTGGTGTGCTCGGGTCAAGCTCGATGCTGGTCACCAGCAGGTTGACGCCGTTTTCAACTGGCGGGGGCTCGCCGGTCTCCACAGGCAGGCCAGACGTCACATCGGTTGGCGCCACCAGTTCGGCGTAAATCCAGGCATCGCCACTTTCGCCGTAGGCGACGCGAAACCAGTCGCGGGCGGGGTTCACCGCCACAATCACGACTTGGTCATCCGCGGCCAGGCTGCCTACTGGCTGGCCCGAGGCGACGCCGGGACCGGGACGTAGATTCGACACGCGAATGACGGCGCCGGGGACGCTGCTTGGCCCAAGGTTTGCCGGCGCTGATGGGACTGTCGCTTGCGGCGCGGCGCTAACCGGTGGGCTGGGTTCATCAGTCGGGGCTGTGGTGGGCTGCGCTTCATTGGCTACGATATCTGTCGGCGGGATGGCTTCAGGACGTTGCCGTGAAATGACCTCTACGCTGACATCTTCGCGCGCGGCGCTGCCATCGCCGCGTTCGGCGACCACTGATATTGTGAATTGCCCGGAGTTGCTGGTGGGCCAGTCGATGGTCAGGGGCAATACGGACGCGCTGGTTTCGTTAGGCTGCAGCCGCTCGCCGAGCAGCGCCTCGTCCAGCAAGACGGCGACACGCGCCAGATCAGGACCGGCGTTTTCGACGCGCGCTTGAACGATTACAGTTGTGCCGGCGAGGAAGGTCTGATTTGGCTGGGGCGCGGCGATGGTGATGACCGGTGGACCTTCAAAACGTGTGGCGCTGTCGTCCGGCACGATGTTGAGATTGCAGCCGGCACAGAGAAGCAAAGTCAATAGCCGCAGCAGCAAAGTGGCTGAAAAACTGCCGTTTGCCGTGCCAGCTTTCATTGCCGATCTCCTGAAAGTTCCGCGTCCAAGTGCCAACAACTCTAACAGAATTCGGCTGATTTGGCGAGTAGCGCTAACCTTCTGTTTACCTACTGTTTACGCGCCTCGGCAGTGGCTGGCGGCGGCTCTGGGCAAGGGCGGGAGGCCGCGCACTTTTGTTTCCTGGGCAGATTGTGTACCATTAGTGGGCGTCTTGAATAGAGGATTTAGATGTCTGCCGTTGCGCTGTTGCAGGACAAACGGATCATTTTGGGTGTATGCGGAAGCATCGCCGCCTATAAGGCCGTTGATCTGGCCAGCAAGTTGACGCAGGCGGGCGCTTTGGTGGATGTCGTATTGACGGAAGCGGCTCAGCGCTTCGTCAGCCCACTAACGTTTCAGGCGGTCAGCGGGCGGCCGGTTTACAGTGATATGTGGCGCGCCGAAATTGGCGGAGGATTGCCCAGCCACATCACCCATATCGGCTTGGCGGAGGAGGCGGATCTTCTGGTCGTTGCGCCGGCGACGGCGAATAGCATGGCCAAGTTCGCGCAGGGGCTGGCGGACGATTTGCTCTCGGTAACGGCGCTGGCCGTTGGCTGTCCGCTAATGATCGCGCCGGCGATGGATGGCGGCATGTATGACAACCCGGCGGTGCAAGGCAACCGCGAGATTCTAGCGCGGCGCGGCGCCCATGTGATTGAGCCGGACGGCGGGCGCTTCGCCAGTGGCTTGACGGGCACGGGGCGCTTGCCTGAAACGGCTGATCTGATTGGACATATCCGGCGCGTTCTTGGCCTGGACGGCGAGCTGGCGAGCCACAAGCTGGTCGTTACGGCTGGCGGTACGCGCGAGGCTCTCGATCCGGTGCGCTTCATCACAAACCGGTCGACGGGCAAGCAGGGTTATGCCCTTGCGCAGGCGGCTGTTGATGCAGGCGCTGAGGTGGTATTGATCTCGACAGCGACGCATCTGCCCAGGCCGATGGGTGTTACGCTGGTCGCGGTCGACTCCGCCGAGTCGATGAAGGAAGCGGTGCTGGCGCATGTGGCTGACTCTTCCGCTTTAATCATGGCAGCGGCGGTGGCGGATTATACGCCGCGCACGGTGTCGGAGCAGAAGATCAAAAAATCGGACGAAAACTTAACGCTGTCGATGGCGCGGACGCCTGACATTCTGATGGCGGTGAAAGCGCAGCGCGAGGAAACGGGCTATCCGATGATAGTGGTTGGCTTCGCAGCGGAGAGCGAAAATCTGGTGGAGAATGCCAGCGGCAAGCTGCAGAGCAAGGGACTTGATCTCTTGGTCGCTAATGATATAACGGCCACGGATGCCGGCTTCGAGGTGGATACCAACCGAGTCGTTGTGCTCGATATGGACGGTGGCTTGCATTCGATAGATCGGACGAGCAAAGCTAATATCAGCGCCTATATCATAGAGCGTGTAGGCGGGTTGCTGGAGTAAGGCGCTAGTCCTGGCTGAGCCCGAGCGCTTGAACTGCGTACAAGGCGCGGCATTGGGCGATGTAGGCGGCGAAAGTCTGCCCGCAGCCAACGCGATAGTAGGGGATAAGCCATTCCACGCCGGCCCCGGCAAAACCATCCTGTTGATACGTAACCCTTGTGTCTTCGCCTTCAGCGCTGAAGTGAAGTTCAATGCTGGTTGCGTCTTGCCAAGTGGGGTCGCGCCAGGTGTATGCCAAGTGTGCCGGCGGCTCCCAGGCGGTGATGCGACCGATGACGTATTCGCTGCCATCGGCGAATGTCTCGTAATAGCGGCCGCCCGCTTGCGCTTCGAAGCGGATGTGCTGCGGGCGAGTTGACTTGGGCGCGAAGCTATAGGGGAAGACGCCCTGCCGGGGCCACCAGACATCCATCTGCTGGACGAAGACATCAAATGCCTCGTGCGGCGGGAGTGGGAGAGTGTGTTGGATTCGGACGTCAGGCATAGCAAGGTGTCTCAGATACTAATTCTCAATGCGCCGCCGCGACATGACAGGTAGTTTCCACGTTCGCTATTTATGTGCCAATATCGCTGCTCTGCTGAATCTCAACTTCAAATACGCCACGCGCGCGCATAAAGCAGACCGCAAAATGAGTGAAGAAGCTCACTTGTCCAAGAATCACGGGGAGGTCGTCCGTTTTTGTCCAGGCAAAGCCCATTCTTTTGCTGGGCCAACTCCCAACGGAAATGTCCAGGAGCATTCTTCTCGACTCCAGTGTTTCCGTTAGACCTGACAATCCATGGTATGGTTGATGATCGTCCCAGGTTGCTCCCAATTCTATCCCCACGGAGTAAGGCACTACATTCAGATCGGCGCCACTGTCTATTAGACCTTGAGCAGACATCTCGATTGACCGGTAGCTGAGCGTTATCGGCAAAAAGGGGCGTGCGATGCTATCATGTGCATAGTTGGCATTGATGATGTAAGGGAAGACAAGCCGGTCAGCCATCGGATTGCGGCGCTCGCTCCAATTCCTCGAGCAGCTTTACCGCCTGTTCCGTCGCGCGAATAGGTGGCAAGTTTTTGAAACTAATTCTGCCTTCAAAGTAGTGCTCGACATCGATCGACAGGTCGTCGGCTAACAGCCGAAGAATCTTAAGTTTCTCACCTCGATTCAATTGTTGAAGTTGGTCAATGAGTCCAAGAGTCTCCATGACAAGTCCCCAGAGCGCTTTCTAATACTGCATTTTACCATATTGAACTTCCGGTCTCCAATTGGACTTTCTTGCCGGGAGTGGTGAAAATCTTGGATATGCCCTTTTCTAACCCCATCCCCGGCCCTTCCCCAAAGCATTGGAGAAGGGAGTTTTCCGGCGAGTTTGAGCCAGTGTCGTCTTCATTCTATCTCCTTCTATCTCCTTGAAATTCACCACTCCCTCCAATTGGACTTTCTTGCCTCGTCGTGAATATCTCGGTTACACTCCACTGGACCTTGATGAGTCCAAACTGTGCCAAAGCAGATGGGATGCCCTGACCATGTTTGAAGACGTGCGGAAAGTCAGCGAAGCTCTACGCGGGCAACAGTATATCCCGACTGACGAGATTTCGACCGTGGTTTTCCTGGCGCAGCAATTGGGCAAGCCGCTCTTGGCGGAAGGGCCGGCTGGGGTTGGCAAGACTGAATTGGCGAAGGCCTGGTCGGGCGCCACACAGCAGCGCTTGATACGACTGCAATGTTATGAAGGGCTGGACGAATCCAAGGCGCTTTACGAGTGGGAATACGCTAAGCAGATGCTGTACACGCAGCTGCTGCGCGACAAGCTAAGCGACTTGCTCGCTTCCGCCGATACCTTGCGGCAGGCGGCCGACCGGCTGGGGGAAGAAGACGATGTCTTCTTCAGCGAGCGGTTCTTGCTGGCGCGACCTTTGCTGGCGACGCTGCTCAGTGATGAACCGGTGGTCCTGCTGATTGACGAGATTGACCGCGCAGATGCTGAATTTGAAGCCTTCCTGCTGGAGATCCTCAGTGATTTCCAGGTCTCGATACCGGAATTGGGCACGATACAAGCTAAGCATCATCCCAGCGTCGTGCTGACCAGCAACAACACTCGCGAACTTTCCGAAGCTTTGAAGCGCCGCTGCCTCTACCTCTTCATCGACTATCCGACGCACGAAGCGGAAATGAACATCGTCAAGATGCGCGTACCGGAGTTGAGTCACAAGCTGGCGCGACAGACGGTCGATGTGGTGCAAAGCATGCGTCGACTGGATCTCAAAAAGAATCCCAGCGTATCGGAGACGATCGACTGGGCCAAGGCGCTGGTCATGCTCAACGCCGACAGCATCGATGAGAAGACGCTGGAAACTACGCTGACGGTTTTGCTCAAGCACGAGAGCGATGTGCAGAAGGCGCGCCGCCAAATCATGCGCGGGCAGAATGACGATGCGTATCGCGGGCGCGGTGGGGGCGACCGCTCGGGGTGGAATTAAGCCGCGGCGCATAGGGCATCGCAGGGCTGAATGCTGACAAATCGGCGTGAATCCAGTACACTGACGCCATTGCCAAAGTTTACAAGCAAACTGAAAATGAGTTTATCCAGCGCTGCTATTGATCGCTCCCGCGAAATCGCGAAATTGATCTTTCGTACGCCCATGGTTTTGTATCAACTTGGTTGGGGACCAGCCTTGGGTTGGCTGCCTTTTCTGGTACTTACCACCAAGGGGCGGAAAAGCGGCCTGCCGCGGCACGTGTTGGTCGAGTATCGGCGTCATGGCAGCAAGTATTATGTGGTCTCCGGCTGGGGCGACAGCACCGATTGGTATCGCAATATAGAGCAGGAGCCCCGCGTGTCGATTCAGCAGGGCGGGCAGATTATTGATGCGAGGGCACAACTGGTAGACGACCCGGCGGAAGCCTTGCGCGCGTTATATATGTTCAGCCGAAACTCGCCGATTTACGAGATGTTATTCGCCCGAATGTCATCGGCGCGGGCGGCCGACTTGAATACACTGACGGAAGTGGTTGACGAATTCACGGTTGTGCGTCTTGAACCAAGCGGCGAGGAAGCGACGCTGCCTACGGTTGAGCTATTCAGTGAGTCGGTGCGGCAAGTGGCGACGGTTGTGGCGCTGATAATGGTGATTCGATTGGTGTTGGCGCTGTTGCGATCAAGCGGGTTGGACAAGCGGCGCTAAGCGTACCGGAATCGAGTTGGCCGAAGATTCGGTCTCTACATTGCATACAACGGATACTTAGTTGGTCAATGAGTAAAACGGTGTAGGGGCGGCCCTTGGGTCGCCCACAATTATATGGATAAATACGTGATGCGCGATGTCAATTTGCCGCGCAATGCTCGTCGTTCGGTTCGATTGCGCGGCTACGATTACTGTCAGGCAGGAGTCTACTTTGTAACCATCTGTACGCATCGGAAAGAAAAGATATTTGGTAATGTCAGCAACGGCGAAATGATAAGAAATGATTTGGGAGATTTAGTGAGTGATGAATGGCAAAACATAGCGGAAGCCCGTCCAAACGTCCAGCTTGATCTGTTTGTCGTGATGCCAAATCATCTGCATGGCATCATCATCATTGGCGATACGCTCGACCATGCCTCGAATGAAGCTGTTCATGCTTGGCGACGAAAGCAGTCACGAACTTTACAGTCTGGTTCGCTCGGCGCAATCGTCGGGCATTTTATGGCAGCTGAGCAATGAGGGCTAACATTGGCGATAGTCTGAAAATCTGGCAGCGAAGCTATTACGAACATATCGTCCGCAATGAAAAGTCGTTAAACGAGATTCGCAGATACATTGTGGAAAACCCTGCACGGTGGAGTGAGGATAGCTTGTATATTGTATAGGTGTTGGAGTTGTGTGGGCGACCCAAGGGTCTCCCCTACGCTTTCGAGAACGACGTGGACAGGAAAGCAAGCGCGGTGAATTGAGATTACGCCAGGCGTGGCCGGTTAAACATCAAATTCAACGCCCTGCGCCAGCGGTAATTCCGCTGAGTAGTTGATCGTGTTGGTCTGACGCCGCATATAAGCTTTCCAGGCATCGGAGCCGGATTCACGTCCGCCGCCCGTCTCTTTTTCGCCACCGAAGGCGCCGCCGATTTCAGCCCCGCTGGTGCCGATGTTTACATTTGCGATGCCGCAATCCGAGCCGGCGTGGGACAAGAAGGCCTCTGAACTTTGCAGGTCTCGCGTGAAGATGGCGCTGGAAAGACCCTGCGGAACTTCGTTGTGGATGGCGATCGCTTCGCTGATGCGCTCGTAGTCCATAACGTAGAGGATCGGCGCGAATGTCTCTTCGCAGACGAGTGGCGTCTGCTCCGGCATGCGGATGATGGTGGGCTCGACGAAGTTAGCGCCGAGCTCAGGCAAGCGCCCGCCGCCGGTCAAGACTTCTCCGCCTTCAGTTTTCGCGCGTTCGATGGCGCGCATCATCGCATCGACGGCGCGGCCGTTGACGAGGGGACCCATCAGAACGCCTTCCGCCATGGGATCGCCGATGGGCGCCGATTTGTAGGCGCGGGTCAGGCGGTTACAAAGCTCATCGACGATGGTCCGCTCTACGATCAATCGACGGGTGGAAGTGCAGCGTTGCCCGGCAGTGCCGACGGCGCCAAAGACGATGGCGCGGATGGCCATGTCGAGGTCGGCATCGGCGCTGACGATGATGGCGTTGTTACCGCCTAGCTCCAATATGCTGCGTCCCAGGCGGGCGGCGACGCGTTGGGCGACGTGCTTGCCGACGCGGATCGACCCGGTGAAGCTGATAAGGGGCAGGCGCTCGTCGTTAATCATGCGCTCGCCGACTTCTTCATTGCTGCCGATGACGAGGTTGAAGACGCCATCTACGCCGTGTTTTGCCATGACGCGATTGCAGATATGCTGAACGGCGATGGCAGTCAGTGGCGTGGTGGGCGAGGGTTTCCAGATCATGGTATCGCCACAGACGGCTGCGATGGCCGCGTTCCAGGACCAGACGGCGACGGGAAAGTTGAAGGCGGTGATGACGCCGATTGGTCCCAGCGGGTGCCACTGCTCGTACATGCGATGGCCGGGCCGCTCGGAGTGCATGGTCAAGCCGTAGAGCTGCCGCGACAGGCCGACGGCGAAATCGCAGATGTCGATCATCTCTTGCACTTCGCCCAAGCCCTCGGTGCGGATCTTGCCATTTTCCAAGCTGACCAATTCGCCCAGCGCTTCTTTGTGCTCGCGCAGGGCATTGCCCAGGTCGCGCACTAATTCGCCCCGTTTCGGCGCTGGCAGGATGCGCCATTTCTCGAAGCCGGCTTGCGCTGACTCCACCGCTGCATCGTAACTCGCCGCCGCGCCTTGCATGACTGTGGCGATGGACGCCTCGGTCGCGGGATTAAGCGAGCGCAATTCAGTCCCTTTGGCGTCAGAAATCCAGCCGTCGATGCCGGCGCAGACACCCGCATTGACGGATCTAATGCCTAGCTGCTGCAAGATGTCGTTCATCAGTGACTCTCCTGTTTTGGTCGATTTAGCCGGGCGTCTTGAGGTAAATGGGCATGACGCGATCGGCTGGGAAGGGGCGGTCCGCGGTAGCCTCGCGCAGTCTACGCCAGGCGATTTCCGCAAGGAAACCCGCCCGCCGCAAGCGCTCGGCCGCGGGAGCAATCTGGATTGGTACACCGGCATTCCGGGCGGCGTGTATCGCCCGCAAGCCCGCGCTGGATACTTCGCCAGTTATGAGACAGGGTTTTTCGCAGGCGGCAAGCAGGTCAGCCCAGCTGCTGATTTGAGGCGCGCGCCGCTCAAGCCAGGATGAGCCGTCGTGTTGGTATTCGGCCCAGATGGCGCGGTTGCGGCCGGCGGGCACAGTCGCTATCAGATGGTGATTCCCGTTACGACTCTGTTGCGCCGCCAGGATCGTCTCGAGGGTCGTCACCGGCGCCAAGGGCAGATCGTTTACCGCTGCCATGCCCTTTGCCAGGGCGACGCCGATGCGCAGGCCGGTGTAGGAGCCGGGACCGACAGACACCGCCAGGGCTGTGAGATCGTCTGTAGGCAGCGACGACTGCGCCATGATTTGTTTGATCATAATCGGCAGGAGGGCACTGTGTCGCCGGCCGGCGGTCAAGGCGCATTCGGCGCGCAGCTCTTCGCCATCGTGCAAGGCGATACTCATGATCTGGGTGGCGGTATCGATTGCCAGCAACATAAACGGCTCAAGTCCTCATCAGCGCGGTACACCGCAGGAGGCCGTCCAGCAGGTTGAGATAACGCTCGCCCTGGGCGCGGATGATCAATTCGCGAGTTTGCGTGTCGACCAGCTCGATGTCTATCCAAAGACGCGCTTGTGGCAGGATGTCGCCAATGCGCTCGACCCATTCGATAATTGTAGTGTCGTCGCTATCGAAGATGTCGTCGAGGCCCAACGTCTCTGCATCGGCCGGACCGTCAATGCGATAGAGGTCAATGTGGAGCAGCCGCGTTTCATCTTGCGCTCGCCGGTGTTCGTGCGCCAGGTTGTAGGTTGGACTGCTCAGAGGCGGAATTGCGCCCCAGCCCCCGCCGATACCGCGGCTGAAGACGGTCTTGCCAGCGCCGAGCTGCCCGGACAAGCAGATGAGGTCGCCGGCTTGCAGCAGCTTGCCGAGGGCGGCGCCCAGAGCTTTGGTGCGACCGGGTCCATCGCTCATTAGTCGAATCTCGGATTCTTGCAGGGCGGACACGGCATGCCCCTCTCACGAAAACGTGAAACTTGTTGCGACAGATTATACTTGCTAGCTGAAGATATAAGACCATGCCAGTTTCAAGTGTGCCTTGCCGGCTTGTCTTGAAGCCTTCTAGGCTTGGGGTTTGAGAATGTGTAGCGCGCCGAAAGTCTCCAGCTGATACTTCTCTTCTTCATATCGCTCGAGGCCCCTTGCGCTGGTCACCACATAGTCCGGCTGATCTGCAAGTCCGGCGGGGTTTTTGTTTAAGTTTTCCAAGCCGTAGTAGGACGAAAGCAGATAGTCGAGCCCCATGCCGACGCGATAGCTGTCATCAACTGTATTCCAGGGCACGATCCACCAATGATGCGCTATTTCGGGGAACATATCATAACTTACCGTGATCGATTCGGATCCCGGCCAATCTCCGGCGATCCAGCCAGCGGCGTCATTCAGGTTTTCATATAAGTTGAGATTCAGCGGCGAATCCGCCGACGAATCATGATTGGCAACCCTCACCAATCGGTCTACGGCGCCCAGGCTGACGTAAACGACTATCAGCAGGAGGACGAGACGCCTATACAGATACTGACGCTTGATAGCCAGAATCGTGTAACCGCACATGAGGAATTGCAGACTTATCAACCCGCTGTAATAGCTAGGTTGCTCGTCGGGTCCGGCACGAACGATGATCAAGGCGGCGACCTGCCCCAGTACGATGAGGAGCAGGAAAAGATTGCGTCCGGCTGGCAGATTGACAAGCTGTTGCTGTGCCAGCGCCCAGGCTAGTCGAATACTCTGTTGCTCCGCCGGCAGTGTTCGCCGCGTGGTGAGCCAGCTACGGCCAAAGAAGTATACCGAGTGACCGATTCCAAACCAGAAGCATGCCTCCAACAGGGCGCGAAGCACCCTGCTGATTGCGTACAGAAGCGGCATATGCTGGCGAAGACTTTGCAAGTCCGTACGAAATACCAGTCGCAAGCTCTGAATGACTTGCCCGGGAATGCCAATTAACCACAGGACGCCTCGTTCAAGGCGCGATCGCGCTGCCGGCGCTGGCTGATGCGCTGCTGCCGAACCCTCCGGCGAATCCGCAGGTTTGGCGGGAGCCGCGCGCGCTTGCGCTTCCGGTTTGAGATGGGCGTATTCCGCCATCACCTCTGCGCTGATCCTCGTTCGTCGGGTAAAGAAGGCTTTCAGGTCAACAAAATCGGAATTTGCCTCGAAGGCAAGATAGGGAGAGAGCATTAAGGCCGAAATGCCAATCCCCGCCAGCAGCCCGCGCAGGTCAATTGGCATGCGCAGTAAGAACCAAAAGACCGCAAAAAAGCCGTACAGAATGACCGCGGTAAAGTGTGTCATGAAAGCGGCTGTCGCAACAATGAAGGTTGCGGCGACTTGCCAGGATCGCGCTTCGTTTTTCCATAGGAAAAGGCAATATGCGAAGGTAACAAGGAAGGTCGGTTGCAGCAATTGCGCCCAAGCGGTGTACGCGCTGGTTATGCCGATGTCACTAAAGGTGAAGAGGGCTGCCCCAACCAGCCCAGCGCGATTATCAAAGACATTGCTGCCGAGACGAAATACGATCCAGGTCCCGAACAAGTTGAACAATAGCTGAGTCGCGACAAGAGCAAATCTGACATCGCGCGTGAAGAGTAGGGCTGGAAGCTGCATCCAAACCAGGAAAGGCATATTGAAGGCGGCGACACTCGAAAGCGTACCGACCGCGGGGAATTCTCCACCGTCCAGCCAAGATTGACCGCGCGCGATGAGCGGCACGTAGTCGGCCTCCCAAGCTAAGAGCTGCGCGGCATATAGTTTGACAGCGGCGCCAATCAACAAGATCAGCAGGAATAGGACGGTAATCTGTCGTGGCGAACTCAGTGATCGCATCGCAGAGATTCTATGCAAAAGCACAATATCGCGATTATAGCAAGCAGATGGAGATTGTCGTAAGTCCCGCCATTGCCGTAAGGCGAGTACTTAGGGCCTGACCGCTTGAGCGGGGACCGTGATTGGGCTATACTCGCAGATCGTTGATCAGCTATTTTAGTCTGAATGGGCGCTATGAAGCAACGAAACCGGAGCCGCGCCGTTGACGTGACGCTACGCCGGCTGGGCATGGTGGCGGAGGGCGTGAAAACTTGCGTCGTAGTCAGCGACGATGGTTTGCCGATCGCCTCTTTCTTGCGCGCGGGCCTCAATAACAGCCAAAGCGAAACGCTTGATGCGGCGCAGGTAGCGGCGGTCTCGGCGAGGCTGGCTGGCTTGGCAGAGCGCAGCCTTGAGCGGCTGGCGCAAGGCGACATGGGGCGATTGCTGCTGGAAGGTGAAAACGGCACACTCCTGAGCTGTCCCGCCGGTGATGTGACTTTGGCGCTGCTGGTCGAGCCGGGCGCCAGCATGGGCCATGTGCTCTTCGCCGCGCAAAAGGCGGCTGACGAGATTGCGTCGATCCTCGCTCACGATTAAGCTGTTCTACAGGTATGGCGCGTCATGGCTCAGACGGCATCAAAGGCTGGATGGAAGCGGACGTGTCCGCGCAAGTTTTTCGGCGCTTGCTCGGTCATGACGCAGACCATGAAATGTTCGTGCCGGCCGCCGGGCCGCAGGTAGTCGCTGGTGAAACCTAAGGGCAGGGCGGGCTGAAAGCCAAAACGCGGATAGTAGGTCACGTGCCCAACCAGGAAGAGCAATCCGTAGCCCAATTCGGTCAAGGTATTCATGCCGGCGCGCATGAGCGCGGAGCCGACGCCTTGCCGCTGATACGCTGGCGCGACGGCTATTGGACCAAGCGCGGGGCTATGGTAGATGCTATCGCCATCGGTTATGCTCACCAGGCTGTAGGCGGCGTGACCTACGATGTCATTGTCAAGCAGAGCGACTTGAGAGAGGATCAGCGCATCGGCATCGCGCAAGAGGTTGACGAGCTTCGCTTCTGATGCGTGGCCGAAGGCTTCCGCTTCCAGATCGTAGATAGTGTCGATATCGTCGGATTGCTCTTCGCGAATGGTTAGCAGAATGCGTCCTCTTTCTACCAGGTTGCTTATGTGTCGATAGATGACGACAATTGTGCCGGCACTGGGAGAATACTGCCCGAAATTTGCGGCATTGCAAACCACGGACTTGCCATCGAGATAACGAGACAGAGATGAACGGACCAAAGTTTCTGTACCTGACCACGACAGGGCATCGCAGCGGTCGGCCGCACGAGATCGAGATCTGGTATGTCGAGCATCAGGGCTGCAGCTATCTCATCGCGGAAAAGCGCGAGGCGGCGCATTGGGTGCGGAATATCCGCGCCAATCCAACTGTCAGTTTCCGCCTCGGCGCGGCGACCACGGTGGGTCTTGCCACCATCCCGACTGACCCAGAACTCATTGCAGTGGTGAAGGGCAAGATGGAAGCCAAACATGGCTGGAGTGATGGACTGGTCGTTCAGTTGGCGCCCGTCGAATAGGGCGGCTCCGCTTCTTTAGCTTGCCAGCTGCAACCATGTCGTTGTCGCATCGCCATCGGCGATCCAACCGCGGCCGCCACCGCTCAATTCAGCGCGCCACCAGCGATGCTCGTCAGAACAGGACGGACCGGCGACCAGTGACAGCGCGCTGCCGTAAGCTGGACGGTATATCACTGTGGAGGCGGTCTCCGGGACGGCGTACATGGCGATGTTCTCGTGCGACACAACTGCCGTCGCGCCGACCTGGAGGGCAGTGCCCGGCAGCCCGGGGCAACTGGTATCAATGGTGAAGTTCAGCAGCAAGTCTGATTCGGATTCTGTTACAAAGAAGATGCTGGCGGCGTAATTGTTCTCCTCCACGCTGCCGACCCAGATGTCATATAAGCCAGCCGGAGCGTAGTCAAAGCCGATGACAGGATTTGTGCCGGGCTGGTTGTCGCTGCAATGCCAGCGGCCGTCCGCGCCGTTGATGATTAGATTCATAGCGGCGGGACTGTAGACGGCGAAATGGAGGTCGGCGAACGACTCACTGATAATGACGCTGAAATCGGGCGCTTCGGAGACGAAACCGTGGCAGGCCGGATCGGCGATAAAGTTCGCGGCTTGGCTGCGCCCGCCTCCCAGGAATTGCACAGCGAATGGCGATGGCTGGAACAGAGGCGCGAGTGTGACCTCGCCATAAGTCGAATCACGGGCGGGATCGGGGCCGGTGGCGGTGGTCGGTAATGTCTCCGGGCCGGCTTCGGATATGTAAAGCGTGGCGTCGTCGAAGGTCTCAGGCGCATAGCTTCCGATCCAGATCAGATACGGGCCGGGCGTGACTTTGTGATAAACGAGGGCGGGATTCAAGCCGTTGGTGTCATCGTTGCAGGACCAGCTGCCATTGGGCAAGTTGATGATGAGCGTCGTGTCTTGCTCGCCGGCGACGAGAAAAGTCACCAGATCAATGCCTGACGCAAGCTCGACCACAATATCGGGATCAGAGGCCGCAAAGCCGAGGCAGTTATCCGCCAATGCCAAAGACTTGACATCGACATCGCCACCGCTGACAACCTCCAGCGTGAAGGGAGCGGGTGAAAAGCCGGGGGCAAGCGAGTGGGCGCCGTAGCGTGGTTCGCCAGCCGGGTTGAGCGCGTCTTGCCCTAAAGTATCCGCGATGCCACCAGACAGCAGGAAAAGAATAGCGACGCATACTGTGACTGTTCTATGTGACAAATTGCCTGCTCCATAGGCTATACATTTTGGGAAAGGTCTGCGGCTCAATTTCCCGCATTCGATATCATTATAATCCCTGCAAGAATGCGAGCGCCCGTTCAACCTTAGCGAATACAGCAACATGGCAGATGCCAAACAGCAGCTGGAACACTTCATCGACACGGTCTATCCGCAACAGCGAATTCACAGCGCGCTAGGCTACCAAACCCCGGCAGAATTCGAGGCGCAATGGAACAAATGTCCTCCCTAAGATTCTGCATTTTCGTGTCCAATAAATCAGGACCACTACAGTTTCAAGTGTTCCAACAAAGCACGTACATGCGCTATCAGCATACAAATCAAAGTTGCCGTTGATGTAATTCGAATTCGGGAAGCGCAAATATAAGGCAGAATTGATGTCGCAATGGATAGTTCTGCGATTGGGCTGGGCTGCTGCCATCGGCAAACGGGATCGATAGACTCTTGCTATACTGCAGTTGATCCGCGTTCAATGTGCCCATTCGGCTATACTGAAACCGTCGCGCTCTGCGTTTCTTTTCGCGAGAGCCGTTTATATGCCAGATTGCAATAGAATGACAGCGAGTTTCTCGCTTTATAGGATTCGCAATTAAGGTAGCTAGCCAAGGGGCTTCCATGAGTTGGATCAACGCGCGACGTATCGCCAAGTGGGTTCTCGTCGGCATGGCTGTAATGCCGGCCGCGCTATACGCTTATTTGGGTCATTTCAGCCGGATGGTGACGGATGATTTTGTTTTTCTGTCTTTGGGCAGCAAACTCGGTCCCTTGCAGCACGTGCTGTATTGGAGAAGTAAATGGATGAGCTCCTACAGCAATCCATTTCTTCACGGACTCTTGGGACCTATTGACAGGGTTGTCCCATCCATCTTTCCCACAATCATTGTTGTAATCTGGGTCGCAGGCTTGACTTGGCTGATATCGCAATTGTTTTTTTTGCTGAAGGTCAAAGAACATCGATTGGCGCTGGCAGTTTCGGTAGCTGCGCTGACTGTGGCCGCTAGTATCAACGCATTTCATACGCCGCAATCATTCTATTGGTATGCGGCGAGCTTACCGTATACATTGCCTCTGGCTTTGTTCTGCGTCTATCTGGCGCTGATTGGTCTTGACCCGTTTTGGTGGACGCGCCCGATTGCGTGGTTAGCGCCGCCAGCGCTCGGCAGCGCGCTGATTTGCTTTGTAATTGCCGGCTTTTCTGAGTTATATCTCGTTTTCCAGTTGGCTTTCATGTCACTTTTTCTGGCGATAATGTTCGCATTTACGACAGGTAAGTTGCGCTGGAAAGTTGTAGCGCTAATTGGGAGTGGATGGTTGGGTACGATTGCAAGTTTGGCAGTGCAGTGGACTTCGCCAGGACGTTCCATTCGCACCGAGGTCATATGGCAGTATCCGCAGTTTCAGCCGATTCGCCATCTGCCGGATCTTGTGAGCCTCGGATTGCGTGACTTGTATAACCTAGCTATGGATCAGGAAACGATCATAGGTTTCATGCTGTTATTCGCTATTGGAATGCTTGCCTCGCAGTGGGCAAAACCACGACTGCTACCCACCGTATTCTCAGGCGGCGCCAGCATAGGCAATGGCAGATTGCCTTATCTTGTTGGTTTGGCCCTTCAATTGGGCTTTTTTTCGGTTATTTGGGCGCATCGCAGCGATAATCCCTTATTCTTCGGACGTTTCAGTATGACCTTCATGGCGGTCGTCATTTTGAATATTGCGCTGACTGCCAGTTTTCTGCTGCTGCTTTGGCGCTATCGTCAGATACAGGCGCATCTTCGACGAAAGCCAACGCGATTGCCGGCTCTCGTCCTTGCTTTCCTGCTGTTCGGGTTGCTGCTGCTTGCCTTGCCGCAATTGAGAGACATGCATATTAGCGCTTTGAATTTCATGTTTGTCTCAGCCCTTTGCTTGCTGGCGCTCGCCTGGTGGTAATGGATGTCCACCATGACGGTTCCGGTGGAAAAGTGGGTCTGGCTGCTCCCGCTAGCGAGTACAGCAGTTGCTTTGCTGTCGGTCGCTGCTCTGATTATCGTGCCGCGTTTTTTTGTAGGTCTTGGCGCGCCAAGACATTGGTCCGCTGCGGCATTTGCACTTGTTACGTTGGGACTGGTTTGGGGTATAGCTATAGGGCAAAGTTTTAGGTTCTGTTGACATTCTATCGTAACCATATCAGCGTACCGACAAGGTGCAGAAATCCGAGATAAGATGTATCGAGTTTCTCAAATCGGGAAAAGACGCGGCGGAAATGTTTGATCTTATTGATGAAACATTCCACCAGATGCCGCTCGCGATAGAGCCATCTATCATATTCTCGCTGCTCTTTGGCGCTCGGATGCGGGGGAATTACCGCTTCTATGCCTCTTTCAAGCAAGCTGTCCACAAAATCTTGGGACGCATAGCCTCGATCCGCGATAACCCGCTGAAAGGCAAAGCCTTCCACCAACTCCTCAGCCTGATTGATGTCGTGAGCCTGCCCAGGACTCAAGCGGAAACGCAAGGGATTGCCCAAACCATCAACCGTGATATGAATCTTGCTACTAAAACCCCCGCGACTGCGACCCACGGCTTGCTTTTCACTTTTTTTCGGCGCCAGCGGCACAGGGATGTGCCCGAACAATCGTACTGTCGATTATCCCGTTTTCCATATCCGCGTCATCGGCAAGAGCTTCCATCATCCGTTGCCAAACATCATTTTCGCACCAGCGAGCAAAGCGTTTGTAAACTGAATTCCATTTGCCGTATTCGCTTGGAAGCAAACGCCACTGTGCGCCGCTGCGACTTACCCATATCACTGCTTCAACAAATTGGCGGCATTTCGCCTCATTGCCCAGATAAACCTTTGGCTCTTGCGACAGAAAATCCCGAAGCTTCGCCCACTGTTCGTCAGTTAGTCTTATAGTATCCATAAGACTATTTTACCCATTTATGAAAATGCTAATGTCAAAATATCAACAGAACCTAGGCGCCATGGCGAATCAGCGCAGCTGAGACTGAAGCTGGCGAGCGCTGGAATTCTAATAATCGCGTACGCAAGTATAGTGATCGGCCAGCTAAGGCTGATTCCAGATTTCGCGCAGTTCGCGAGTGAATGGGATGAGCGGCACACGCTGCTGCTGGAATTGAAAGATAGCGGACAGACTAATGTTCGAATACCGCCGCGGGCGTTTAATCTGGATATCTTCCTGGTACATGGTGAGATCGTCGCAGAAACTGGATATGATCCAGATGAGTCATTGCTGGAGTTCTATGGTTTAGAGTCTATTACCTTGACAACCGAGGATTGACTCCTTCTACTTGCACCGCATACCGTTAGGCATCGTCTGCTCCAATTTCCTGTGAATCGACGGCCTGCCGCGAGCATACTTTTTGCCTCGCCAACAAAAATGCATTACCATTGAATGACCTCCCGCCGGACCGAGCAGATAGGTTCGCGTCCATGCAAAAGAGAATGATCGAATTCATCCGTGCCTTGCGCGCTGCCGGTTTGCGTGTCTCGCTGGCCGAAAGCCAGGACGCCATGTTCGCCGTTGACCATACGGGAGTAGTCAATCAAGAGACTTTCAAAAGCACGATGAAAGCCACCTTGGTCAAAAACCAGCGCGATCAGCCGGTTTTCGATTATTTCTTCCCGCTCTTCTTTTCCAACAACAAACCGCCGCTGCAGAACATCCTCGAGCAGCTAACGCCGGAACAAGAGCAGTTGCTGCAAGAGGCGCTGCAATCCTTGAAGGGTGATCTGGATGCCTTGCGCGATCTCTTGCAGCGTTTGCTGGAGGGGCGCGAATTCAGCGATGAAGAGCTGCAGCAAATGGGCGACATGTCCGGCTTGGCTCAAGGCGACGAAATGTACATGCGCTCCTGGTTCGAGCGACGTATGAACCGGCAGTCCGGCTTGACGCAGCTTGAGCGTATGCTGGATGACTTGCTGGAAGAATTGGCGGCCATGGGTATGAGCGAGGAAGCGCTGGCGGAATTAGAGGAGATGCTGCGGGAGAATCTGCAGGGCTTGTCCGAGCAAATCTCGAATCATGTTGGCTCGACATTGGCGGAGCAGATGGCTGAGCAAGAACGGACTGAGCGGCCCGATCTGCTCGATGTGCCATTGCAACGGCTGAGCAGCGGCGATATCGAAGATGTGCGGGATGAAGTGCGTAGGTTGGCAGCTCGGTTGCGGACGCGGGCTGCGCTGCGGCAAAAGCGCGCCAAGTCCGGCAAATTCGATCCGCGCTCGACCATAAGGAAGAATATGCGCTACGGCGGCGTGCCGATGGAAGTGAAGTTCCGCAAGCGGCACAAGAAGCCCAGCCTGATCCTGATATGCGACCTAAGCACTTCGATGCGCTACGCGGTCGAGTTTTTGCTGACGCTGGTCTATGAGCTCAGCGATCAGGTGCGGCGCACGCATAGTTTCGTCTTCATTCATGATCTGGTCGATGTCAGCACGACGCTGGCGGAGCTGCCGCCACGCGATGCGGTCGTTCGCGTCATGGCGGAGAACCCGCCCGGCTATTACAGCACGGATCTGGGCAACAGCCTCAATAGTTTCCAGCGCGGGCATATGCAGCTGATTGACAGTCGTACGACCATCCTCTTCTTCGGCGATGGGCGCAACAACTACAACGACCCGCGGCTCGATATCGCCCAGGAGATGCAGCGGAAGGGCAGGCGGCTGATTTGGTTCTGCCCGGAACCGCGGCGTCAGTGGGGCAGCGGCGACAGCGACATGTGGGAGTACAGCATGTACGCCGACCGGGTCTTCATGGTGAACAGTTTGCGAGAGTTAGCCGATTCGGTCGATAAGCTGCTGGCTGATGGCTAAGGCAATGTATGCGATACGCTTGGAGCGAAGTCGGGTCAAGAAGCAAAGCCAGTCGCATGGCTGAAATCAGGACCATACGCACCTTGGAAGACATCCGTCGCCTGCGTCCGCAGATCATGGCGCTCGCCCGCCAATGCCGCGCGCGCAAGGTTTCCGTCTTCGGCTCTTGTGTCCGCGGAGAGATGGATGCGGATAGCGATATTGACTTCCTGGTCGATTTTGACGAGGAATATTCGCTGTTGGATCACGCAGGTCTCTTGGTGGGGTTGGAGGACTTGCTCGGCCGCAGGGTAGACGTTGTTCCGCGGAGAGCGCTGCGCCCCTTTCTCAGAGATACGGTGATTAGCGAAGCACAAGAACTGTGACGAGACCACAGTCGGATTATTGCCAAGATATTCTGGATCGAATAGCCAGCATTGAGGAATATGTCTCGTGCGGACGTGACATTTTCATGCAATCCAATTTGCATCAGGATGCAGTCAAATTCTGCTTTCTGGTCATCGGTGAGGCAATTAAACAGCTTGACGATGACCTGACGGCATCACATCCGCACATTCCATGGCGTCTGTATGCCCGCTTTCGCGATGTGCTCATACACCAGTATCACAATACCGAAATAATAATCGCCTGGCGCGCGTCACAAGACTTGCCAGCCTTGAAAGCAGCAACCACTTCGATGCTGTCCTCCTTGAACGAGCCGCCCCCAACGATCGACAAAATCGCTTAAGCCGCGCCTACTTCAAATCCCGCCGATGCCAGTCATCGCTGAATAGATTGAAGTCCGTCTCCCGCTGCGGGAACTAGGTGACGGACGCAACAACTACAATGACCCGCGGCTCGATATCGCCCAGGAGATGCAGCGGAAGGGCAGGCGGCTGATCTGGTTCAGTCCTGAACCGCGGCGTCAATGGGGCAGCGGCGACAGCGACATGTGGGAATACAGCATGTACGCGGACCGGGTCTTTATGGTGAATAGCCTGCGAGAGTTAGCCGATTCGGTTGATCAGTTGTTGGCGGATGGCTAAGATACCCCCGCCGATTTTTACAACCTGCGCGTGTTATACTGTCTCGTAGAGTGGACAAGTCGAGGTTTGACATGGCAATCCAAACTCAGCGGTTGATGACTGTCGCCGAATATCTCGAATGGGAAGCGGGCGAGGAAATCAAACACGAGTACATCGACGGAGAGATTCTTGATATGACCGGTGGCACGCGGACACATAGCCGCATAATTATCAATCTGACGCTTGCTATCGGCCGGCAACTCGATGACTCAAATTGCGTACTTCATAGCAGTGAGATGCGAATCAAAGTAAGGGATACCCGCTACGTCTATCCTGATCTTAGCGCAGTTTGTGGACAGGAGATACTGGAAGACGAGAGGGAACTCACGCTGCTCAATCCGGCGTTCATTGTCGAGGTAACCTCTCCATCGTCCACGACCTACGACCGCGTCGACAAGCGTGACTTTTATTTCGATGTGCCCTCGATCCAAGCCTATCTGATCGTTGACCAGGATCGCCTGCGCGCCGATCTATACACCCGTGCACAAGAGGGTTGGTTTGTGCGCGTATTCAACCAGCTTGACGATGTAATTCCGTTGGCGGCGCTGAATTGCGAAGTGTCGCTTGCGCAGGTCTATCGCAGCATCGAATTTGCAGAGGCATAGTTTGCTTCGCGTCCCCCGCCCTACTTCAAATCCCGCCGGTGCCAGTCATCGCTGAACAGATTGAAATCCGTCTCCCGCTGCGGGAACTCCGCGATGATCGCCTCATCAATCTCGACGCCTAGACCCGGTTTCTCCGGCAATGAAAAGTAGCCATCAACCACTTCGGGCACACCGATGCCAGCCGCTTTCACCGGCGGATCAGCGAAGTCGTTGAAGTACTCCTGGATCTTGAAGTTGGGCGTGGTCGCCGCTATCGCCAGGGATGCCATAGTAGAGCAGGGTCCGCCGACGTTATGCGGCGCGACCAGCACGTAATACATCTCGGCCGTGCCAGCCAGTTTCTTCATATTTGAGATGCCGCCGAAATGCGTGATATCGGTTTGGATGATATCGGCCGCGCCAAGCTCGAAAAGCTCGCGGTACTCATAGGGCGTGTGGATGCGTTCGCCAGTCGCCACCGGGATGCCCAATGCCAGCGCCACTTCGCGCACATCTCGCAAGGCGCGCAGATTCTCCGGCGGGACCGGTTCCTCCACCCAGGCCGGACGAAACTGCGCCAGGTCGCGGATGATTTCTACCGCCGTGACGGGATTGAAACGACCGTGCATCTCGATCAGCAGTTCGACATCGGGTCCAACCGCATCATAAACCGCTTCCACCAGCGAGACCGAGAGCAGCTTCTCTTCACGCGTGAATTCGTAGAATCCGCTGCCGAAGGGGTCGAACTTCAGGGCGCGGTAGCCCTTGTCGATAACGTCCGTCGCTGCCGCGTGCCAGGCTTCCGGCGTCCGTTCGACGCGATACCAGCCGTTGGCGTAGGCTTTGATCTTGTCGCGGATAGCGCCGCCCAAGAGCCGATAGACGGGTTGCTCAAGCGCCTTGCCTATGATGTCCCAGCAAGCAATTTCGAGCAGGGCGATGCCGGTCATGGCGATCTCGCCGGCGCGGCCATAAGTTTCGCGCAGCATGCGGTAGGTCAGAGATTCGGTATTGAAAGGGTCTTGCCCCAGGGCGAAGTCGGGCACGGTTTCATTTAAGTAGCCGATGACGGGTCCGACGCCGCCCACCGGTCTGGCTTCCGCCCAGCCGACCAAGCCCTCGTCCGTCTCCACCTTGACGAATAGCAGGTTGCGCCAGGGTGTGCCCATGACCATTGTGCTGACATTGCTGATTTTCATGAACCCCCCTCGGTCCCCCCATCGGGATGGGGGGATGCTGCCGGCTTACGGACTCTCGCTGGACAAGTGACTCACGATTGTATTCAATACCGCGTCTGTTTCATAGATTACTTGCTCATTGCTGAAGCGCAAAACTGACAATCCAAGCTCTTCCAGGAATCGTGTTCGCTGTCCATCGTATATCGCCGCTTCTGTCGAGTGGTGGCTGACTCCGTCGACCTCCACAACGAGCTGTGCCTGACGACAGTAGAAGTCAACGATGAAGCGACCTAGTGGCTGCTGGCGTCGGAATTTATGGCCCCGCATTCGCTTGCCTCGAAGTCTCTGCCACAGCATCATTTCTGCACGGGTAGGCCGCTTGCGCATGGCAAGAGCCTTTGCCTTAATATCGCCATATATTGCGCTGTCAGTAAATGTAGACGCCCATTTCTTGTGGTCGGACAAGAGATTCACCTCACCCGCTTTCCTGGCTTCCCCCCGACCTGGCGGGGGGACTGAGGGGGGTTAAACCACCGGAATCCCCAGATCATCTGCGCCGACTTCGCCCATCACCGCGTCGGGAGCGTAACGCTCGATGATGTTCATCACCAGCGCCGTCCGATGTACGCGCTCCTGCGCCAGCTTGACGGCGGTGTCCTCGATGTGAATGCCGCTCGGGTAGATATTGGGCGAGTTGCGAACGCCCAATTTGACGTATATCGGCGAAGCCACTCGAATCATTTCCGGCGCCTCATAATGCCGCACAAAGCCGCCGAAGTCGTCCGGCGCCTCGACGTAAACATCAAGCGGCAGGTCAACCGCCGCGCGTATCGCCGCCATCTGGGGCAGCGTCAAGTCGGTCGGGACGTTGTAGGTGCCGGCGCCCATGTCTTCGAGCAATTTGATTGAAATCGGATTGGCCGCGCCCATCTGCACCGAAATCTTGACGACCAGATCGGCCGGCAATTCGCCGGCTTTCTTCATCTCGTTGACCAGCCAGAGTTGGCCTTCATCAGCGACAAGGACCGAGCGCAAACCGAGCTCGCAGCCGCGGATGACATCTTCAGTGGCGTAAACGACTTCGTCCATGCCGCGCAGACGAGCGCCCAGATTTTTGCCCGCGCTCGCTCGTACTTGCGCGCTGGTGCCCCAGGCGGCGCGCGGTCCCACGAATAGGCTGACCTCGATGCCGGCGTCGGCGCCCAAGCGGCACATCTCACGTATTTCGGTGTCCGTCAGCATCCAGATGCCGCTGCCCTGGGAGATGCGATGAATGGTGACACCGTAGTGTTGCGCCGCTTCGAGCACGGCAGCCAGCGCGCGCGGTCCCTCAACGCTCGGGATTTCGATGCGATACTGCGCGCCATCGGGAAAGCGCTTCGCCGTTGACGGCAAATCGTAAAGCTCGCCGGGCGGGTAGTTCTTGCTTTGCAGGAAGTCGCGTACTCTTTTCATATTGGCTGATGTCCAGATTAGATTAGCAGGCTGGAGTATACCGAATGTCGATACATTGCCATATACGGGGATGCGACGGGGAGTGGTTAACATCGCTGATATAGTCCACTTAGCAAACACGGCACAGATTTTTTCGCCACAGAGGACACAGAGGACACAGAGGACACAGAGGACACAGAGTTATATTGTTTGGTTGGCGAATTTATCGTGTAGTTGGAAGTTATCACTCCCTGCGACGGGAATGGTGAATTTCAAGGAGATAGAAGGAGATAGAATGAAGACGACACTGGCTCAAACTCGCCGGAAAACTCCCTTCTCCAATGCTTTGGGGAAGGGCAGGGGATGGGGTTAGAAAAGAGCATATCCAAGATTTTCACCACTCCCGACGCGACCATGGAATTGATACGACATGCGCGACCATTTGGTCGCCCTTTGCACACCCTTTTCCGCTAGCCTTACCTCTAACGCGCCTTAACAACCGAATCGCACATCCAGCCAGATGGCCAGATGGCCAATAAAATATATTCGCGTCAGGTCGCAAAACCGACCAAATCGCGAAATTATCATAAAAACACAATTTTGTGATGGAAAAAAGTTTTCCCATTATCGATAATTCTATCATTTGAGCGATCCGCTTAGGGCTGGCCAACTTGTGAATCTGGCCGCAATCGGTCAGAATTGCCGCGAACCAAGAAGTGGGAGATCAGACATGGCAGAAGCCCCCAATATAATCGTCTTCTTCACCGACCAGCAGCGCTGGGACACGACCGGCGTACATGGCAACCCGCTTGACCTGACGCCTAACTTTGACCGTCTGGCTCGCGCCGGCACGGACGTGCACTATTCCATCACTTGTCAGCCGGTTTGTGGTCCGGCGCGCTCCTGCCTGCAGACGGGCCTGTACGCCACCGAAACAGGCTGCTATCGCAATGGCATTCCGCTGCCGTCTGACAGCCAAACGCTGGCGCATTGCTTCGGCGAAGCGGGTTATGACACGGCGTACATCGGCAAATGGCATCTGGCGGATGGCGCCGCCGGACCGGTATCGCCGGAGCAGCGGGGCGGCTATGACTACTGGCTGGCATCCAACCTGCTGGAATTCACCTCCGATGCCTACGACATGGTGATGTACGACAATGACGGCGAGGTCCAGAAACTGCCCGGCTATCGTGTAGACGCCCAGACCGATGCTATGATTCGCTATATCGAAACGCATCAAGCGCGTCCTTTCTTTCTCTTCAGCTCATTCATCGAGCCGCATCATCAGAACCACCGCGATGATTATCCGCCGCCGGTCGGCTATTATGAGCGCTATCGCGGCCGCTGGATGCCGCCGGATCTGGCGGCGCTGGGTGGCTCGGCGCATCAGCAGATGGCCGGTTACCTGGGCATGATCAAACGGCTGGACGAGGCGCTTGGTCGTTTGGTCGACGCGCTTATCAGCCTGGATATGCTGGACAATACCATCATCCTCTTCACATCCGATCACGGCTGTCACTTCAAAACGCGCAACGCCGAATACAAGCGCAGTTGCCATGACGCGTCGGCGCGTGTGCCGACCATGTTTCATGGCGGGCCCTTCAAGGGAGGTGGGCGTCTGGAGCAGATGGTCAGCTTGCTTGACCTGCCGCCGACCTTGCTTGATGCCGCGGACCTACCTGTGCCGGAGCAGATGCAGGGCCGCTCGATCCTGCCGCTCTTGCAGGGCGACGCGGAGAATTGGCAGGACGAAGTGTACATTCAGATTAGCGAGTCCCAAGTGGGTAGAGCGATCCGCAGCAGACGTTGGAAATACGCTGTGACCGCGCCGGACAAACATGGCTGGAATGACCCTGTGAGCGACAGCTATGTGGAGACCGAGCTTTACGACCTGCTGGCCGACCCTAACGAGTTGCATAATCGCGTCAATTGCGAATCCCATCGAGCGGTGGCGGATGTCTTGCGCTCACGCCTGATCCGACGCATGGTCGAAGCGGGCGAAGAAGAGCCGATTATAGAGCCGGCGACTTTTACGCCCTGCGCCGGGCAGTTGAGCGTCGAAACTGAAGAGGGCTGGTTGTAGCTGCGCTCGTCGCATTTTCTTTTTGGGGGCGACTAATCTGGTCGCCCGCGCCGCTGCGCCAAATGGCAACGGGCGACATGCTATGTCGCCCCTACAACTTTTTCGCGGCCCAGTGAGGAGACAGCGGACTGCATCGAAAGGAAACCGTCTGATTCAGCGCCTTTTATCCGTGTATAATGATGCTGACAGATGTACATAAACAGGACATCAGCGATGAAGACCTACTGGCTGCTGTTTTTACTCCTCATTCTTGCTGTGCCCGCCTCGGCGCAGACCAGCGAAAACAACAGCGAATTGCCCGGCGTCTTTCGAATGAATACGCTCGGCACTGAGTACCAGGGTTGGAACAATTGTGGTCCGGCGACATTGACGAATGCGCTGACTCACTTTGGTTACGAAGACGATCAGTATCGGGCGGCTGAGTGGCTGAAGCCGAACTATGAAGACAAGAATGTCAGTCCCTGGCAGATGGCGGATTTCGTCAATACGCAGATTCCGGAGATCCCGGTTTATGCCATGGTGCGGACGGGCGGCACCATGGAGCTATTGCAGACCTTGATGGTCAGCGGCTTTCCGGTGGTCATCGAAAAAGGCTACGAGCCATCGGGCTATGATTGGATGGGGCACTATCTGCTGCTCAACGGCTGGGATGAGTCTCTGCAACAGGTAAGTACTATGGACAGCTTCAAAGGTCCGAACACGCGCTACAGTTACGAAGACATTGAGCGCTACTGGCAACACTTCAACTACACATATATTGTGCTTTATACCGTCAATGAAGAAGAAAGATTGATGGAACTGTTGGGTGATGACGCCGATGAATGGCAGAATCACATCAAGGCGCTGGAGATGGCGCGGGCGGAAGCTATCGAAGATCAGGAAGACGCCCACTCCTGGTTCAATATGGGCAGCAGCTTCGTCAGCCTGGGCATGTACGACGCGGCGGCGCAGGCTTACGACAAAGCCATTTCACTCGGCTTGCCCTGGCGCATGTTCTGGTATCAATTCGGTCCATTCGTAGCCTACTACTACACGCAACGCTACGATGACATGATCCGCATCGCGCGGCAGAATCAGAATGACGGCGGCGGGCAATATGTCGAGGAGACTTATTACTACCTGGGCATGGCGCGCGAGGGCCGTGGCGAGCCCGACAAAGCGCTGCAGAATTACATCGCCGCGCTGACTTTCAATCCCAATTTTGCACCGGCGCGTGAGGCGCGTGATCGCCTGCGCGCGGCGCAGAGCTGAGGGCGGGTGGTTTTGCGCTCGCGACGCGATTAGGCGGACTTTTGCCCCGTTGACTTCATGTACTGGGCGGAAGCTTCACGCAGGTATTTGCCGGCGGCATAGAGGCTCATCAACCCGATTGCTACAGGTTTGGCGATGGTGGCGGCTAAGAGAGGAATCAACACCGGGTCTGCGACTGCAAGCGCCCAATGAACCCAGTCACGCAGCGGAATTCCGAATTCGCTTAGAGTCACGATATGGAAAGGTTGCTGGACAACAACGATCGACACAGTCGTGGCGACGATGAGCATTGCAAAGCGAAAGAGCGATGGCTTATGGATGGTACGATGAGCGACAGCCGCGTAAATCGCCATTGCGAAACCTGTCAGGGCGCCGACCAGAACGCCATCCGTGACTCCGCCTAAGAAAATCCGCGGATGATAATACGATCTCGGCTCAGATACTGTGGATTCAAATACGATCAAGGTCAGCAGACCTAACGATGCGCCCAATATCGCGCCGAAAACAGCCATCCGTATTACGACTTTTGCAAGGGGAACTGCTCGCCACATGAATCACACCTTCGGATAGTTTCTTACATTGTACTCTAGAAGCAACAGACCGGTTGAAGCCTTAATGAAGTGCTTGGCGTGTTGGATGCATCTCACGCAAAAGCCGGCTGCAGAAACGGCTCATTCACAGCGAAGAGCTCATCCACCATTGACTGAATCTCCCGCAGCGAGCACAAGACCAGGAAATGTATAGTCGGTTAATTCAGTGACCTTTCATAATGGACTGATGGCACAAAGGAGAATGGCTTGAGCGCGAATGGGGTCAAGCCCGCAATGCCAATTGCACAATGACGTTGATGATAGTTACGATGAGCGCCACGGTCAGACCGATGCTCCAGCGCATCGACTTCATTTCGGAACGAAGCCCTTCGAAGTCAGTGCGCAAGCTCTCGATATCGGCCTTTGTCGCCAAATGCTGGTACGAAGCCTCGAGCGCCGATATGCGTCCCTCGTGGTTCAAGGTCTGTTCACTAGCCATCTGGAATCCCGCCGGGTAGGTGATATGTTTACAAGGTCATACGTATTGTAGCGCATACAAACCTGAGATTCAAGTTATGACGCCAGCCGGGAGTGGTGAAAATCTTGGATATGCTCTTTTCTAACCCCATCCCGGCCCTTCCCCAAAGCATTGGAGAAGGGAGTTTTCCGGCGAGTTTGAGCCAGTGTCGTCTTCATTCTATCTCCTTCTATATCCTTGAAATTCACCACTTCCCGCCAGCCTGCTGTTACGCAAATGCCGGCTGCAGGAAGGCCTCATTGACAGCGAATAGCTCATCCACCATCGACTGAATCTCGCGCAGGGAGCAGACCGCCGCCGAAAGCGGCGAGTAGGCCACCGCCTGATAGATCAAGCGCTTGTCGCCCTTCAAGATGCCTTCCACGGCCATCTCTTCGATCTGCGAGTAGAGGTTGGTCAGCGGCGCTACTGATTGCGGCAGGGGACCGACCGCCACTGCTTCCAAGCCATCGCGCGATACCCAGACCGGCACTTCGACGCAGGCGTTGCTCGGCAGGTTGTCGACCAAACCCGCATTCGGCACGTTACCGTTGAACTTGAAGGGCGCGCCGCCTTCCATGGCGTTGATGATGTAAGCGGCGTATTCATGCCCGCGCTCGAGGTCGATTTCGTCTTGCTCGAACCAGGCATGAATATCATCGCGCCAGTCGCTTTCGCGCCGGCGATATTCCTTGAGGATGTAGGCGTGTTCGCCGGGATTCCAATTGGTGCCATTGGTGGCGTATTTCTCGATCAAGTCATCGCGCTTGCGGAACCACCAATTATATTCGGAGTTGTGCCCACTGGATTCAGTCACGTAATAATCCAGCGCCAGGTACATTTCATTGCGCACTTGCTCGGCGTTGTAAATTGCGTCGTTGTCGCTGATGGCGCGATGAATCAGCGGGTAGGCGTCCTCGCCGTTCCAGGTATAGTCGACGAACCAGGCGGTGTGGTTGATGCCGGCGCAGGTGTAGTTAATCTCATCGTAGGGCGCGCCGATCCAGTTCGCCAGCATCTTCGAGGTGCCTTGTACGCTGTGGCACAAGCCGGTGACTAGAATATCGGTTTCGATGTCCATCGCCCGGCAGAGCATCGCCATGGGATTGGTGTAATTCAGCATGAGCGCATTGGGGCAGTAGCGCTCCATATCGCGGGCGATATCGACCAGAACCGGGATAGTTCGCAGCGAGCGAAATATGCCGGCGACGCCGCGCGTATCGCCGACGTTCATGTCGACGCCATATCTCATCGGGATCTCTATATCGTGCCGCCAAACATCGGTTGAGCCGACCAGAATCGTGACGACCACATAGTCAGCGCCGCGAAGCGCTTCGCCGCGGTCCATGGTCGCGCTGACGGTGGCGGGGTATTCGCCGGCTTCGACGATGCGGCTGATGGCGCGTTTGGCGAAATCGAGGCGCTCGGCGTCAATGTCCATCAGCGCGATTTCAGCGCCTTCAAGCAAGGGGAAAGTCAGAATGTCTTTGACGAGTTTGCGCGTGAAGCCGAAGCTGCCTGCGCCGATGAATGCGATTTTTGGCATGGGTTATCCTCCGATTGGGATATGGTAGGTTCGCGGAATCGAAGCTAGAGAACGAAGAAAGACTAAGTATTCTGGCGCCTGCCCATCGCCGCAGCGCCCTGAAGGCCTGGCCAATTATAGAACCTATGGCTTATTCAGCCGTCTGTGATTCAGAACGAGGCGCGCTGTGCTCGCGCATAATTCCGTTATTCTGCAAGAATTCAAGTGGATCGAAATATTCTCCCACGTCGTTTTTATCGACATGGCCTATTCGGCACTGACGAAACATGGACGCTTCCATTTTTTTCTGCGTGTCACGCAGCATCTCTATAAATTCTTCACGATCAGCAGATTCTGTATCGGTCCTTACCACATCAATGTAACGGACCTCAACCAATTTGCCGTAGCTGAATCCGCGCACTTGCCGGCCACCCGGTTCAAAGATCGCGTACTTTTTCATTTTCATCTTGCAATCCTGCGCTTATGCCATTCTTGCACATAGTTCCAATATAGCATTGGTGAAACCAGAAGTATATATTTGTTCTCCCCTACCTCGTATATGTCAAACAAGACTTGCCTATGGCGCGCCGCCTCATCACTTGGAATGAAACCCATACTTTCAACTTCTGCTCTGTCTTCGTTGTGGTAATTCTTTGTCTGCCTTCGATGAAGATTCATTCCGTGATCGAGCATATTCCGTATAGCCTCCGCGACCAAGCGAGGATGCCAGCCAAAAGGCAAATCTCGTTCAAACGCATCGCCCATGATCATTTTGAAACCAAACTCGAAGCGGGCTCTGGGCTCTTCGACTTCCGCAACCAGTTCAAACAAGTTCGAGATGATTAAGATCAATGCCCAGTCATGTATGGCGTCTTTCTGCTGATACAGTAAATCACCCGATTGTATTGCCATATCAATCGCGTCGTTGTTTCCAACGTAATCGATTTGGTCGTCCACCCTCTTGCCTCGTGAACAGCTGCTACTGGTACCAGTTAGATCAACCCCTCCAGCCGATCCACCAAACCCTCGAGCACCTTGAAGGTCTCCTCCACCGCCAGCGGTGTGGACATATCGACGCCAGCGGCTCGCAGCGCCGGGATGGGATAACCGTTGCCACCAGCGCGCAGGAAGGCCAGATAGCGCACGACCGAGTCAGCGCCGTCGTCATCAAGAATCGCATTCGCCAAGGCGTGCGCCGCCGAGATGCCGGTGGCGTATTGGAAGGTGTAATAGGCTTCGTAGAGATGGCCGAACTGCGCCCAGGTGATACCCGTCCGAAGGGGATCGTCCGTCATGGTCTCGCCGTAACCCTCGGCGTAGAAATCCGACATGATCAGGTTGAGGGTCTCGGGCGTCAGCGGTTCGTCATTCTCCATGCGCGAATGTACTTCGAATTCAAAGCGCGCTAGGGTGGGCATGATGAAGAAGTAACGGTGGATGTTGTCCATCGCCTCTTGAATTAGCGCCAACTGGAAACCTCGCGCCGGGTCACCGGCGAAAAGATGCGCCCGCACCATGGCCTGATTGAAGTTCGAGGCGACCTCGGCGGCGAACATGGAATAGTGGCTGTAGATGAAGGGCTGATGCTCGCGGGTGTAGTGACTGTGCATCGAGTGACCGAGCTCGTGCGCCAGTGTGCTCATCGAACTCAGATTGCCATCGAAGCTCATCATGATGAAGGGATAGCTGTCGTAGGTGCCGTATGAGAAGGCGCCTTCGGATTTGCCCTCGTTTATCGCGTAATCGACCCAGCGCTCACTCAGGCAGCCTTGGCGCATAGTGGCGACGTAGTCCTTACCGAGCGGCGCCATGCCTTCGGCGATCATATCGACCGCTTCGGGAAAGGTCAGGGCCGGGTCGTCGGCAGTCAGTGGCGCCCAGATATCCCAGGGATGAAGTGTACCGTAGCCGAGCGCGCGCCGCCGCACATCCCAGTAGCGATGCCAGGTGGGGATGTGCTTGCGATATGTGTCGATCAGATTGTGGAAGACCTCGACAGGGATATTATTGGGCGATAGCTTGGCATGCAGGACGCTTTCATAACCGCGCAGCCGCGCCAGCACGACATTGCTCTTGACTGACGCCAAATAGGCGGTCGCCAGCGTGTTATTGAACTTCAGATAGCTGTCGGCGTAATTGCTCCAAGCGTTCTTACGGACCTCGCGGTCGCTATCGGCCAGCAGCTTATTGACAGTGCTCTGAACCAAAGGCTGTGGCGCGCCGCCGCTGTCAGTCGCCGCCTCGAAAGTCAAATCCATATCATTCAGCGCGCTGCGGATGCTCTCGATGCGACCGAGTGGATCGCTGAGCAGGCCAATCGCCGCCTCCACTTCGCCCGATAGAATGTGCTCTTTGGTGCGCATCAGGTTATCAACATAGTGCTCATACAGCTGCACTGCGGGCTCAGACTGGGTCCATTGCAGCAGGTCGCCCGGGTCCATCGCCAGAAGCTCTGGCTCGGCGAAGGAGGCGCTGGCAATAAATGTGCCCGCCAGCCCCTGCGCCTGCCCGACCATGCCTTTGATCTCCTCGTTGTTGCCATCGCAGGCTTGCCACATGACCGGGTACATATAGAGTTTCCAGATGCGGCGGGCGATGGTCGCATGGGAGTCGAACCAATCGGCGAGTCGCTCTGGACTCTGCGCGAGGGTGCCTTTGAATGCCGCGATCTCGCCGACGGCGTCGGTGGCGGCTTGGTACTCGTCGCGCCAGGCGTCGAATGATGGGAAGACGGATTCGTGATTCCAGGTGGATTCGGTCGGGACGTCGGCGCGCGCGGGGACTGAGGTCATGGGTGGAGTCCTTTGGGTAACTATCCTTGGCTTGTTAGTTTCTGGTTATTTTCTTTACATAACAAATACAACGCACAGAGACAGAGACATTATTCAGAATTCCATTTGCTTTGGGCGCGAGCTTCAGTTATCGTATCAATTATTCGCCATAAGTAGACAATTCGGTTGCAAGCGTACAATGAAGAATAATCCATTGCCTAGACTAGACCAAGCTTCGAAAACGCGAACGGGGTTGCTGCCATTTTGCAGGCTCAGCTCAGGTGAAGTTTGGGAGGATGACGTCAGCGGACATAGAGTAGGGTGCATGGATGCGACCAATAAGAACGATGTTCAACGCCTGATGAACGGGGAAAGGGCTAAGCTCGCAATACAGGATCCGCCATACAATGTTGCGGCATTCGAGGTAAAACAGGTATCAGATTTTGTGCAATGGTGCGGCGATTGGATATCACTTACCTACGACATTTTGTCGAGAGACGCTTCCCTCTACGTTTGGATTGGCGCTGACCAGAGGAATGAGTTTCAACCTCTACCAGACTTCATGATTATGATGCGCGGACAGAGATTCAATGCCAAGAGCCTGATAACGATGCGCAATCAGCGAGGATATGGAACGCAGAAAAATTGGATGGCTGTAAGGCAGGAACTACTCTACTATGTCAAGGGTTCGCCGGATTTTATGGTAGTGTATACCGATATACCTAAAGTACTCAGAGGTTATTATAAAAAAGTTGACGGAAAGTTAACAGAAAATACTGAGAGGGGCAAATCAAACAATATTCGGGCTAGCAATGTATGGGTTGACATACAGCAAGTATTTTACCGAATGGAAGAAAATGTGACCGGCTGCTTCGCACAGAAACCACTAAAGAGCATTGAGCGCATTATCAGCGCAAGTTCTGGTCCCAGTGATTTGGTTGTGGACTACTTTTCGCATTCCGGCACTACGCTTTTGGCGAGCGAGCTCCTAAAAAGGAAATGTTATACAATTGATATTGATCCTGTATTTGCAGAAATCACTATTCGCCGTCTTGAAAACTATCGGTCTACGGGAAGAACTGGTTGGCAGAACGGTAATCCATTTGAGGCAGAGCGTACACAGCATGAGGCTCAAGAGAGCCAACTGAACGCCGACGAGTCAGATGAAAAAAATCACGAACCCGTTCAAAATATGCTGCTTTGAGGAAACATGGAAAGTCTCACTAGAGAGTTGGATGCACTCCTTTCTGAGTTGCCAAATGAAGGCGAATTTAGGTCGAGACTAGAGTTGCTTCAGTCCGTCTATCCATTTAACGAATATGAGTACATCATATCAACCTTGCTGGGTTTAGATAAGTTAGCGTTGGATCGTTATTACGATCTTAGGGACAGCTACCTTGACAGAAACTGTTTTCTACATGTCTTTGATCTTACTTCACGACGATTTGGCGATACGTGGGCTTATGGTCAGATAAAGTCGATAATTCCTGAAATCAGAAAGCCATCAAGGAATCTTGACCCATCATATCAATCAGGGGAATATGATGCCTACCTTAACGGGATTCGGATAGAGATAAAATCGTCAAGAGCAGTTGACGGAACATCCGCGGCATCTTTGCCTGAAAAGGCGCTTGCGTCGGATTCCGAGAAACCTTTTGATATGAATTTCCAACAGATAAAGACCGATCTATGCGACGTGTTTGTATGGATTGCTGTCTGGCGGGATATTATTCGCTATTGGGTATTATCGTCTTACGAAGTCAAAACTAATCCGTATTATTCTAAGGGACAGCACCGCGGGAATGTAGGAGAAGGTCAACTCCACGTTAAGCACGACAACATTCACGAGTTCGACCGTTTCGAATCAAGTCCTAGCTTGTTGGCGAAAAATATTCAGTCCGCTTATTAGCGTCTCTCCTTATAAGGCGCTTACCTCACCCTCCATTCAAAAGGCATGATGCACTGCGCGCGATTGCTCAACATATCCAGCCCCTCAAGCAAATAATTCGCCATCGCCGCTGGATTCTGCTCCGCCACTTGCACGCCAATCGGCTTGCCCTTCTCGCGCACCAGGATCGCCGGCGCCGTGCCCGGCAACTGTGCCAACTCGCGCGCCTTGTCCAGCGCTCGCCGCAAGCTGCCCAGCTCATCGACCAGCCCATGCTCAAGCGCCTGCGCGCCGGTCCAGACGCGCCCGCCACCGATAGCGTCTACCTCGTCGCAGGACTTGCCGCGGCTTTCCGCCACGCGCTCAAGGAATTGCTCGTAGATGTGGTCGATGCTGCCGCGAATCAACTCGCGCTGCGCATCGCTGAAGGCGCGCTCGCCGGCGATTAAATCGGCATTGTCGCCGCGCAGGTAGGAGAAGGCGTTGAAGCGCAGTTTCTTGAGCATGTCGCTATTCACCAACTTGCCCATAAGCACACCGATTGAGCCGGTGATCGTGCTCGACTGCGCCACAATCCAATGCGCCGGTGTGGCGATGTAATAACCGCCTGACGCCGCCACGCCGCCCATGTAAACGACCAGCGGACGAGACTTGGCGAATTCCGAAAGCGCGGACGCCATCGATTCGGAGGCGGTCGCAGAGCCGCCACCGCTGTCGATATACAGGACAAGCGCGCCACACTGCGGATCGCGCATCAAGTTGCGTACCTGCTGATTCAAGCTGATATCACCCAGCCGCTCGCCGCCGACAAATGGTATTGGCACGGGCATATCGCTTGGCGGGGTCGAGCTTTCGCCATCAATGATCGTGCCGCCGGCATAAATCACCGCGACATATTTCCCGCTGAAATCCCGCTCGGGCAGAAAGACCTGGCCATTCGCCTCTTCCCACATGGTGATCTTGGCGACGCCCAAATACTCCAGCAGCTGTTCTTCATTCATAACGCCATCGACATAGCTCTTGTCCAGGGCAGCATCGCTCATGTGCAAGGCGCCATCGATCATATACTTGACTTCATCCGGCTTCATTTTGCGCGTGGCGGCGATGGCTTCGATGATGGTGTCATAAAGCGAATCGAGCAGCCAATTGGTTTGCTCCGCTCCTTCCGGCGATGGTTCGGTTCGCGTCATCATATCGGCGGCGCCTTTGTAGGGCGAAATCGCCACTGAGTCCCACTGCAAGCCAACCGCGCCCAAGCCCTCCTTGAGGAAGACCTGCTGGCTGAAGATGCCTGATGTTTCCAGCATCCCGCCCGGCGGCAGCAAGATCTCATCGCAAGCGCTGGCGACGAAATACTCTTGAGTGCGATAGCTGGGCGCGTAACTGATCGCGCGTTTGCCTTTGTCCCGCAGGCGCAGAATCGCATCGCGCATCGTCTGCAAGTCGGCAGTGCTGGCGGATAAGCCGCGGAAATACAGAATCACGCCGAGGGTGCGCGGGTCTTCGCCGATGCGTTCCAGCGCGCCCACGAGTTCCATCAAGCTCATCGGCGGCGGACCCAGGATCTGACGCTGAATCAGGTTGCGTTCTTTGGGCACAGGCGCGAAGGAGCTCGGCGCCTTGATCATTACGTAGTCGATCGCCTTGACGCGCGCCCGCTGCAAATTTAGCAGGTTGGTGCTGAATTGCTGGATGAATCGCATGGATTTGGACATGGTTTCGGAAATCCTTTTTCACCACAGAGACACAGAGGAAAGCGATATGTTTTCCGCTAACTGACCTCTACTCTTCGTGTACGTATTCTATTGCCCCGATGTCGCAAGCTGCGCCGGAGAAATTGACAAGTCGCTTCACGTCGTGCAGAATATGATATGCGAGGCAAATTGGATGTGCAAGGCAAGGGCGAAATGGCAACTCAGGAGCGATTGCTGGATGTTGACGCCGTATGGGAGATGATGCTGCAACCCGATTACGAAAAGAAGCGCTTCTACGTGATTGACGGAGAGCTATTCGAGATGTCGCCGGCGAACAGACTGCATGGAAATCTCGCAATTATTATTGGTAGTATTGTCTGGCGCTTCGTCGAGGAACACAACCTGGGTGAAGTTAATGCGGAAGTCGGCTACTACGCGCCCGGCGACCGCCGTACCTTGCTCGCTCCTGATGTCGCTTTCGTGAGCCACGCTCGCGTGAGCCAGCTCCCGGAGGAAAAGTTCGTTCCGCTGATGCCCGATTTAGCCATCGAAATCGTGTCTCCGTCCAATTCTCTGCGTCAGATTCGCCGAAAGGCACAAATCTATCTGGACCAAGGCGCGAGCTTGGTCTGGATCGTCCGACCCGCTGAAAAAGGCGTGGATGTTTGCCGCGCCGCGGACGGCTCCCGCCTAGATATTGAATTTGTCAGTGGCGACGGCGTACTCTCCGGCGAAGATGTTTTGCCCGGCTTTGACCTCGATGTGGCGCGACTCTTCCCGCCAAGCGCCGAAAGCTAGCGACGGCAGACTATATCCCATCTGCCAGCCGCTGAATATGCGCGATAGTTTTGCCGATGCCCTCTTCCAACGGTGTCTCATACACCGTCTCGAAGCTGGTCTTTAACGCACTGTCATCGAAGCCCTCGGGGAAGGGCAGGGGCTGGTCCGCCACATCGATCTCCGCCTCGGGCAAGATGCCCTTAGCGGCAGCGACGAAGTCCGACACTGTCGCCGGCTTCCCGCCCAGATTAAAGCCATAAGCGCCATCCAAGGGCTGCTCGGCCGCCAGGATAAATTGTCGCGCCACATCCGCCGCTAGTTGAAACTGCATTGTGCCGCTGAAACCTATCTTGCAGGGCTGTCCCTTGACCGCCGCCAGCAGCGCTTTGGTCGGCTCGCTGGTCATGCCTTGATTGCGCCCGACGCCGTAAACGGTGTAGGGTCGCAAGCAAGTGCTGCTAATACCCTCATCGTAGAAGTAAACCTTGGCCGTCTGCTCGTTGCAGACTTTGTAAGCGCCGTAAAGCGTACGCGGATTCTGCGGCGCGTCATTGACGATCAAGCCGGGCGGGAACTCCGATGGCGGACCATAAACGCCAATGGACGAGGCGTAGGCAACGTGATTGATGCCTTGCGCTTTCGCCGCCTCAAAGACGTTGACTGTGCCCGTGACGTTGACTTCTGCGCCGAGCACCGGATTGGCGCGGCAGAAAGGTACTTGCAGCGCCGCCAGATGAATGACGCGGGTGATGCCGTGCTCGGCGAAGACCGCCTTGACCGCATCACTATCGCGCAGGTCGCCCTGTACGAAGGTGAGATCGCGCTGTTCCTCGGCGCTCATCAGCCAGTTGATACGGCGACGATCACTGCTTTGATCGAAGTTTACCGCTCGTTTGCCACTGCGCCGCAAATGATACAGCGCCCAAGCGCCGATGCAGCCCATGCCGCCAGTGACGAGATAATTATCCGCCATGATTACGCCTTGACCATGCGATTGGCCAGCCTGCCAAGCCCCTCGACTTCTACGATGTATTCATCGCCGGGTTGCAGCCATACTTTCGGATCCATGCCTAGGATGACGCCTTCGGGTGTGCCGGTGCTGATGATATCGCCCGGCTCCAGCGTCATGATCCGGCTGGCGTAAGCGATGACTTCGGCAGTGCTGAAGATCATATCGGCGGTATTGCTATCTTGCCGAAGTTCACCATTCAGCCAGCCCTTGATGGCAAGATTCTGCGGATCGGGAATCTCGTCAGCCGTGACCACGTAGGGTCCCAGCGGCAGGAATTTGTCAATCGTCTTGCCCAGCAGCCATTGTCCGCTGCGCATCTGCAGGTTGCGTTCGCTGAGATCATTCATATTGCAGTAGCCAAGGACGTAATCCAGCGCGTCGTCTACCGAGACATTGCGGGCGGTCGCGCCCATCACCACGCCCAACTCCGATTCATAGTCGACAGTCGTCCAATCGTCTTGCAGCGGGATGTCCTCATTCGGCGCGGCGAGGGTATTGTTGAATTTGCTGAATAGCACCGGCTCATCCGGCGGCGCCATGCCTGACTCCGCCGCGTGTTTGGAATAATTCAGCCCGACGCAAAGAATCTTGCCCGGATTCGGCACGGCCGGCGCGTATGTTATGTCGGCTTCGCTGCGGTAAAGAGCCGCGTCATTGGTGGCGCCTGCCAGCGCGCTAAGGGCGGCGAGCGCGCTGGAACCCTGGGCATACACATCATCCGCCGTGGTTGGGCAATTGACGCCGGTTGCCGCCACCGCTGCCGCCACATCCAGTATACCTTGTTCAGTCTTGATGCCGAGCTTGATGCCATCGTCAGTTTGATAGGTTGTCAGAATCATGATTGTCCTTCTCAGTTGCTATCTACCAAGCGCATATTCTAACGCTTGCTGCCCACTCGCGGCAATTGCCGATGGTTGCGGCTGACATAATCCCAAACGCGAACATATAGTCTCCTTTCGCGTCTGCAGCTAGGTTAACCTGCATAGAAAGCGCAGTGTCTTCGGAGCGCAATAATGACTTGCGCGCGGCTTTCTTTTATGAGAAATGGGAAGCTATATGAGAGAAAAAAGTATTCGCGATATTGATAGTCAATTATCAATGAGCAGTTAGGCTTCGCTTGATTCGAAACTCGTGCCTGTGCTTGACAGACTCTTCCGCGACTGCATCGGCACAAAATAGAGTTTGCCCGTGCCAATCCAGATGCCTTCGGCTAGAAGACTCTTCGCGCCCCGGCTGTCATTCAGCCCTTCGCCGCCATGCGCTCTTCCTCCTCCTTCTCAAACCAGCTTGCGCGCTCCTCGTCGAATTTCATCACCCGGAAATACTCCGCGTATTCAACGCCCACCAGCTTGCCTCCCTCGCCATTGCTCTCCATCATCCACTTCTTCGCGCCATTCTCGAACTCTTCTCCGGCGCCGATCTGGGACGCATGCGCGCCAAGCGCCGCCATCTTCAGCTCGATGGCGCCACTGATGTCCACATAATGCGTCGCGTCCGGCGTCAGATTGAGGTACAGCTCGCCAATCTTATGTGGTTCAAACCCTTCGGCCAGCAGCTCGGGGAAGATGGGACGGGTCTCCGCGCTGGGGAAGACGGCATAGAGAGTAGCCTCGCCGGCCGCGCGATGATCCGGGTGGTTGATGTACTGGCTGCGAACGAAGACGGTGGTTGGATCCTGGCAGACGACGCGGTATGGCTTGGTCTCGCGGATGATGCGCGTCAAGTCCCGCCGCAGCTCCAGCGAAGCTTGCAGGCTGCCATCGGGATAAGCGAGGAAGCGCACATCGCCAACACCGACGCGGGCGGCCGCCTCCAGCTGCTCCTCGCGCCGCAACTCAACGATCGCCTCTCGCGTCAGCGATGGGTCATTGCTGCCCGAGCCGCCGTCGGTGATGATGACATAAGTGACGGTGGCGCCCTCATCGCGGATCCAGCGCGCCACGCTGCCCGCCACGCCGAATTCAATGTCGTCATGGTGGGCTGCAGTGACAACTATGTGATAGGGTTCATCGCGCACTGGGGCTGCTTGAAGCTTGTCGTAGTCAACTGGCATGTTTTGTCCTTTTGTATGATGAAGCTTGCCAAACTTGGTGATTGTTGCATTATCGTTTAGACTTTGGATACGTCAATGATGAGCACTAATGCGGATGACGGAGAGGGCCTTTTATGAATGATCGCAGACTTGATCCAGGCTCACAGTCTAAAGTGGACGAGGCGCTTGAGGGGATGGGTTCAGAAGTTGCTGAATCGTCCGCCGAAGAAATCGACCCGGCGAGCTACCGCGACCTCACAAAAGAAGAGGTGCTCCAAGGAATTGCAGTAGGCTATCGCGATTTTCTTGAGGGCAACTACAAGCCTGCCGATGAGCGTTACGACGAATTAGGGTGGCAGCCCTCTGACGATGCGACGTAGGGTAAACTTCGGCGACAAATTCGTACGAGATGTCAAACGCCTGCAAAGACGATTCCAATTGATGGAGTTCGATATCAAGGAGTTTCGGCAGGAATAGAGTCAGGAAACGTCCCTGGTGATCAGGTGACTAATGTTGGAGCCTTAGTCTACAAGGCGCGACTGCCGAATCGGTCTGCAAGACGAGGCAAGAGCGGCGGCTTTCGGCTCCTGTACGCGCTACACGGCAAGGACCTGGCTACGTTCCTGCACATCTATTCGAAATCAGACAAGAACGATGCTAGTTTACAAGAGATAAGAATTATGCTTCGCGATCTCGAATAAGGCTGACGCGTCGGTTCCTGCTGTTCACGATTCTCATTCTGGCTACAATCCACATTCTCATTCGCCGTTGCGCGCAGTATCATTGCCGCCATTCCAGGGGGAGCAGCAGCCTATGCCGCGTAACTATCGGCTCTTGTGGTCGGTCTGCATTGGGCATCTGACAAATGACATCTTCGCGTCAATGACGCCGGTCTTGCTGACCTTTCTCGCCGCCGGCATCATGCCCATGAGCAATATTCAAATCGGCCTAACGATTGGCATCGCGCAGTTGCTCAACGCATTGCCGCAACCATTCTTCGGCTTGCGCGCCGATCGCAGCGGTGGCCGCCGGCTCGGCGCCTTCGGCCTGCTCTTCCATGTCGCCCTGTTCACGGTCGCTGTCGCGCTGGCGGCGTTCACACGCCAATACTGGCTGATGTTCTTTCCACTGGTAATCGCCCCTATCGGCAGCGCTGCCCTGCATCCGGTCGGCGCGCTGCACGCGGCTGAATCGGTGCCGCGGCGCTCGGCATTTCACATGGCGCTCTTTTTCTTGATGGGGCAGACGGGCTTGGCTTTGGGTCCCGCCATTGCCGGAATCCTGCTCGATCTCGCCAATCCCGACGCGCTGGGCGCCATGGGTGAGTTAGTTGGCTCGCACTTATACGGCATGCAAAGCAACCTGACGCCGATAATCGTGCTTTCCCTGGTATCGATCCCGGGTATCTTGCTGATGAGCGCTAGTATCCCCAACCGCCAGGAACACCACGATGCGCGGGACAAGCTAAAGACCGAGCGCGAAAGCGACGCCAAGCAGAACTTCCCCTTGCTGGCCTTTGTCGTCCTGGGTTTGATCGTGGTGCTGCGCGGCTTGGGTCAGCAGGGATCGGTGGCATTCGTGCCCTTGCTCTTTGAACAGAAGGGCTGGAGCCCGGCCGCCTACGGCGCCATTACCAGCTCGTACTGGATCGCTTCCGGTTTGTCCGGATTGCTATTCGGGCGGCTGGCCGATCGCTTCGACCGACGCAAGGTGATGATGCTGAGCATGATCCTGTCAGCGCCGGCTTTCTTTCTGCTGCCCGCGTACGAAGGCGTTTTCGCTTTTGTACTGGCGATCGCGGCGGGCGGCCTATCCGGCGGAGCGCATAGCCTGATCGTCGTGCTGGCGCAAGATTTGGTCCCCATGCGCAAGGGTTTCGCCTCAGGCGCGATCCTGGGATTCATCTTCGGCACCGGCGCCATAGGCTCTTTGGCGATAGGCGCGATTTCAGATCAGATCGGGCTGGCGCGGACCTTCGAAATTGTCGCCGTGATAATCGCGGTCGCGGGATTGCTGAGCTTGTTCCTGCCGCGGCAAACGAAAACCTAGGGCCTAAGTCATGCCCAAACTCCTTTACATCTCCCTCATGCGTCTGCCGACGGAAAAAGCGCACGGACTGCAAATTATGGAAAACTGCGATGCCTTTGCCGCCGCTGGCTGCGATGTGACGCTTTGGGTGGCGCGGCGCTGGAACACGCGTGAATTGCGAAGAGTGTGCAATCCCTTTTCGTACTATGGTATCAGTCCGACTTTTGCTGTAAGGCGCATCCCCTGCATCGATATTTTCCCGCTCTTTCCCGCCGATGGGCCGGGCGCGCGGCTTGCATTTTATCTTCTGCTCCTGTCATACGCTCTTGTGAGCGCTTTCTTGCTGCTCTCTATGCGAGCGGACATTTATTACAGCCGGGACGAGCTTGTCCTGGCGTTGCTGACTTGGTTGAAGGCAAAAGGCTCGCTGGCTTACGAGGCGCATCTTTTTGCGCCAATGGGGCGCGGCGCGGCCTTGCAGCGATATGTCGCGTCACGCGTCGGCAGTGTAATCGCGATAACCGAGCGATTGCGAGAGGACCTGATCAAGCAGCGGGGCGCTGACCCCGCCCGCGCGATGGTCGCTCATGACGGCATCCGCCGCTTGCGATTTGCCGAGCAACCCGCTCAAGCAGAAGCGCGCGAGCAGATAGGCTGGAAGGTGGACGCCTTTATCATCGGCTATGTCGGCCGCTTACATACTATTGGCTTGGACAAAGGCGTGGGCAATCTGGTCGAAGCGCTGGCGACGGTTGATGGCGCGCATTTGGCTCTAGTCGGCGGACCCGAGGATATGGCGGACGGCTTGCGCAGCCGTTGGCAGGAGCTGGGCTTGCCGTCTGAGCGTTTCATCTATGTTGGGCAGGCGCCTCCAGCGGACGTGCCGCGCTACTTGAGCGCCTTCGATATATGTGCCATGCCGCATCCCGCTACTATCCAATTCGCCAATTACACCTCGCCGCTGAAGCTTTTCGAGTATATGGCGGCGGGCAGAGCCGTCGTCGCTTCGGACTTGCCGGCCTGGTCGGATGTCATCAGCGATGGCGAAACCGCCTTGCTTGTACCGCCGGACGACAGCCTGGCCTGGACAGAAGCCATCGAGCGGCTGCGCGACGCCCCCGAGCTCCGTGAGCGCTTGGGCCAACGAGCACAGGAACGGGCCATAGCGCTCTACACCTGGGATGCGCGTGCCAAGAAGATTCTGGCGCATATTGACCTGGCGTAAACACTGGCGAGCAAGAAGCAGATTCTCGCCTCACCAATTTGTCTCAAGCTTGAACACAGGTGCAATACGTTTTCCCTCTCTCACTTCAATTGAATTCAGTATAAAATGTCTCGGTTTGCATACGAACAGGGACAGCAGAAATATGCGACTTGGAATCATCGGTCTGCCCAACAGCGGCAAGACAACGGTCTTCAACGCCTTAACCGGCGGCGACTTTCAGACGAGCGCTGCCTCGACCGGGCAGTTTGAGATCAACACGGCGACGGTACATGTGCCGGATAATCGGATAGAGCATCTCAGCTCGATCTATCAGCCACGAAGAATGACCTACACGCAAATCACCTACGCCGATATCGCCGGTCTTGAGGAAGGCATAGGCGAGGGTGGGTTGTCTGGGCAATTCCGCGGCGAGCTGGCGCAGGTTGATGGTTTCCTGCATGTCTTGCGCAACTTCGAAGATGAGCGTGTGCCCCACCCTTATGGCAGCATAAATCCGGCGCGCGACCTGGAAACGATCGATGGCGAGTTTCTGCTGCTGGATATGCTCAGTGTTGAGGCGCGCCTGGAACGTATATCGAACGAGCTGCGCGTCAAGGGCAAGAAGGCGGATCAGAACCTGGTGGCGGAGAAGCCACTATTCGAGAAGCTCAAGGCGCACCTGGAAACAGAGCAGCCTTTGCGCAGCCTGCCTTTGAGCCGCGCGGAAGACAAGCTGATTCGCGGCTTCGGATTTCTGACGCGCAAGCCGGTCCTGGTTGTGCTGAATACGGGTGATGAAGCGCTCGACCCGCAAGGGCTCATTGAGCTGCCCTATCCGAATGCTTCGGCAGTAGGCATTCAGGGAGCGCTTGAAGCTGAAATCGCGCAGCTTGAGGCGGGCGACGCGGCGCTCTTCATGGACGAATATGGCATCAGCGAACTTTCACGTTCCAAGGTGATTCGCCTTTCCTACGAATTGATGGGCATCCGTTCCTTCTTCACAGTCGGGCAAGACGAGGCGCGCGCCTGGAGTTTCCCCGCTGGCGCCACTGCCCCGCAAGCGGCCGGCGTCATCCACAGCGATTTGGAGCGAGGCTTCATTCGCGCGGAAGTTTTCCGTTACTCCGACGTGCTGGAATTTGGCAGTGAGACGGCTATCAAGAGCGCAGGCAGGCAGCGCCTCGAAGGCAAGGAATACCGTGTGCTGGACGGCGATATTATGAATATCCGGCATAGCTCGTAGACGGCAACGAGGTGAGCTCTGTTGACGCTTGCGCGATACGGCACCGGCGCCCTTAATCCTGCTGGCTGGAATCTCTAACCTGTCTGAGAGCGGATTCCGCTGTGAAACGATCCACATTGGCGGCTTCCATCAAGCGTGAAATAGCCTCGTCAAAGCGTTCTGAGTGGATGAGGGCTGAAAGTTCCGCCTCGTCCAGCGCCGCCTCAGCAATCAGTTTGCGGCCTTTGCGCTTCGCTTCCACTTGCATGAATTGATACATACCAAAGGCAAACACGGCGCCCATCAGCAACAGATTGACGATGAAGAAAATGAATATCGTCATAGCTGCTCCGCGCGGCGCTAGCAGACGGCGTCTTTGCCGTCAGTACCGAAGATGCTCATGCGATGGTCGCTGTTGGGCAGTGGCCTAACGCTAGCTGGCTGATAGTGAAATTGAAGCGCCCAGCGCCTCCTGTGTGAGCGGGTCGGCGGCGTACCGTGATGCAGCAGACAATGAAAGAGCAGGCAACCGCCAGGGGGCAGGGGTATGGCGACACTCCTACCCACTTGCACATCAGTATCGCAGATCTGCCAGTCGCGCCGCGTCCAATGCAGCATCGGTCCATTGTGATGGCTGCCCGGTATGACCATCATGCAGCCATTCTCCGGCAGCGCTTCGTCCAGGGCGATCCAGGCGCCGACGATGGTGGTATCGGTGGGATAGTCAAAGTAGGCCATGTCTTGATGCCAGGGCTTCTCGCGGCCTATGCGAGGCGGTTTGAGCATCGCCATATCCTGCGAGAGCGCAGGCGCTTCGCCCATGATCCGCTCGATGACAGCGAGAAGTTCGGGATTACCCGCCGCTGCTTCGAGGCGGCTGTCGTAGGGAATGATCGGCATCATTTTGCGGACGCTATCCAGGCGCGCTTCATCGGGCAATGCGCTGAAGTCTTCACCTACGATCGACTCGAACATGACATTGTCGCTTTCACGGCGCAGGATGAGGTCGCGCAGTCCGGCGCACGCTGATTCAACGGAGGCGCGGTCGATGGCGTCGTGGATCACCATGAAACCAAGCGCGTGGAATTGCGTGACATCGGCGTCGGTGACCGCGTCGAAGCCGTCAATACCCGCCCTGATTTGATCGCTAAAGGAGTAGAGGCCCTCAGGCGGCGTCTCAATACCGAATTGGTCAAGACTCATTCCAGGTACTCCACCATTTGCACCAGTCTAACATGCGCGAGCTGCTAGGGGTACTGACGCAGAAGATGCCGCTCAATGCTATCGGCTACTTGCAGCCAATGGTCCGTATCCAGCAGGGCAACCTCCGCATCCGTCCAGAAGCGGAAGGCGATTTCGCGCGCTTTGGGATCGTCCGGCTGCTGCCGTATCAGCGACCATGCCTGCGGATGCCGGCCGTAATAGTGCTCGACCAGTTCTGCCATTATCGCGTTTATGGTGGCGCTGACCAGGAAGCCGATACGAGGCGGCAGTGGGCCTTGCTGAAGCGCATGAGCCAGGTCCGACAGCGCCTTCATGTAGTTTGCGGCGCCAGGATATTCGAAGTCTCGCATGGCTTCCGGCGGCAACCGGGCAGGCGCCGTGCCCGTGTTCACCATTTGCATCAGGATCTGCCGCGCGAACGCGCCGTTGGGATAGTAGGTCTCGAAGGTGTCGAGAAAGGACTGCGCCCTTTCGATGGCCACGGCGAACGCCAGATAGAAGTCCAATTCGAGGAAAAGCGCCTTGAGCAGGAATTGACAGCGCTCGGGATCACGCGCATCGGCGGCTCTTCTTAATTGGTCGAGTGCGGGAGGAAGGGACACGGGAATTCTTTCTACGGGAGATCGTTAGTGATACACGAGCGGCGCTCCGCAAACGAATTGCTGCAAGGCTGACGCACATTATAACAGCAGCGGCGTTTAGCTGGCGCGGACTGGAAAAAGTGCAATCCATGACGCGAATTTGGGCGCCGGGCGGCGTACTGATCGAGCCTATCTAGCTAGAAAGTCCTATTAGTTGGGCACTATGTAATTGATGATTCTGTTTGTTACATAGATTTATTAGTGTGCAATTAGAGTTCATCGAGATTGTTCGGGCATCTATTGCCATCAAACGTTTGTTTTGCCCAAAATGAAATTGCAATGTTTCACACCGTATCGTTGATAGCAATTCATAGTAATTTCAAGGATCAGATCAATGTTGCAAATACTCAAGACTACGCGCGTATACATGTGGTCCATCAGAATCGGATTGCTGATTCTTCTTGGAATGTTGTGGCAGGCTAATCTGGTGTCCGCTGATGACTGCGACAATTGGGGCAGATTAGTCCATGTTGGTGAGCAGCCGGGCGACGACTTCTGCATGATGCGCTTCGGGCCCAGCGGCGGCACAGGGAAACAGTTGGAAGACAAGCTTGACTTCGATTACTTCTTGTTCTACGTTGGCTATGATCAGGAGACGCCCGTCGGCGAAACGTACAAGATCGTTCTGACAAACACAAACCTTTCCCGTCCAAAAATCACAGTCGGTACATTCTATGATGACGCGCCGGCCTGGGGTGATCAGACGGGTACCGAAATTTGGTACGGTGAATACAGCGGGGGTTTAGGCGGAATGAGCCTCGATGAATTCAAGGCAACGGTGAGCTTGGAACCGAATCTAGTACATGACGGCATATACAGTAACGTGAACGGCGAAATCGTTGTCATCCCAGAAAGTTCGAACGAGGCTATTCGCCAAACATTCTACGCTGTGCCTGTCGGTACCAACTTGGCGACCAATGCCAAAGGCGATGACTCGGTCACCTTTACGCCGCCGGACAGAGGCGCCTATGTGGTTATCATCAGCAACTACAATCCAACAAGGAGCAAAGGTAGACTGACCGGCGCTTACACGCTGAACATTTCGCTGGACTGACAATCAGGCGCGAAAGAGGCCGGGGCGCTCCATCACCGTAGGTCAAGCGTAGAATAACGATTGCTATATTAAGCCCGCCTGCTGAATTGCGGGCTTTTTTGCGTCGATACCAACCGGGAATGGCAGGCGATTTTGCTGGTATAATCTGAGCGTGTAAGGTCTAAAGTCGTAAGGATATGATGATGGCGATAGCAACACCTGATATTCGAGTTGATTCCGTTTCAGACTACCTCGGCGATGAAGCCGATTACCTATTGAATCACATATCGCGTACCATCCCGAGCGAAAGTCTGGCGCTGCCGGGTCCGGACTTTAGCGAGCGAATCTGGCTGGATAGCGACCGCAATCCGCAAGTCATCCGCAGCTTGCAGCAGATTTACGATAATGGGCGACTTGGCGGGACTGGCTACGTTTCGATATTACCGGTTGATCAGGGTATCGAGCATTCGGCCGGCGCCTCATTCGCGCCAAATCCGGCTTATTTCGACCCCGCTAAAATCATCGAGTTGGCGCTGGAGGGCGGCTGCAACGCCGTGGCTTCAACCTTCGGCGTACTCGGCATGACCGCCCGCCGCTTTGCCCATCGGATACCGTTCATCGTCAAAATCAATCACAACGAGCTGGTGACTTATCCCAACTCGCATGAGCAGATCATGTTCGGCACGATCAGGCAGGCTTGGGATATGGGCGCTGTCGCCGTCGGCGCAACCGTCTACTTCGGTTCGGAGGATTCCAATCGGCAGATGGTCGAGGTCGCGGAAGCCTTTGCCTACGCCCACGAGCTTGGCATGGCGACTATTCTATGGTGCTATATGCGTAATTCCGCCTTTGCAGTGAACGGAAAGAATCATGAATCGAGCGCTGATCTCACCGGTCAAGCCAATCACCTTGGCGTGACACTTGGCGCCGATATCGTCAAACAGAAGCTGCCGACGCATACTGGCGGCTACAAGGCGTTGAATAGCGGCGACTCATCTTACGGCAAGCTCGACGAGCGGATTTACAGCGAGTTATCAAGTGATCATCCGATAGACTTGACCCGTTATCAGGTCGCCAATGGTTATATGGGCAAGGTCGGCTTGATAAACTCGGGCGGGGCGAGCGGCGCCGATGACTTCGCTGAGGCGGTGAAGACGGCCGTCATCAACAAGCGCGCCGGTGGTATGGGCTTGATTAGCGGGCGCAAGGCCTTCCAGCGTCCGATGGCTGAGGGTGCGCGCCTGCTCAATGCGATTCAGGATGTGTATCTCGATGCGGGCGTGACCATCGCTTGACTTGAGTTTACGTTAAGCGGATATAGGGAGGGGGGGGACCTATCAGGTCGCCCGCTCATCTCAAGTCCGTTCGATATTCAATATCGTCATCGCCTCCGCCACAACATCGTGCGAGATTCCGAAGTTCGCGGACAATTCAGTGGCGGGATCGTCACTTAACGGATGGTCAACGCGCTCGCCGGCCACGAATTGCTGCAAGCAGAACGGCTTCACGTCGCTGTTGAAGCGCCATAATTGCTCATCGACTACCTTGCTGATTACGATTTCATTCAGGAACTGCCCGCCGTCGTGGCGATAGTCGTGCAGGGCGATGGCGCGGTAATCGGCATCGGCTACCGGCGTATCGATAAGCTGGAAGGCTTGGCTGCGCGGATGCGGCTGCCGCCCAATCAAGTAGCGGTCGCCGTCTTTCGGCTCTACGGTGTAGCGGAGGAAGGCGCTGTCGACTGTGGTCGTCTTGTCAGCATGAAGAGGCAAGACCGCATGCAGCGGCAAGCCGACATCCACCAGGATTTTTGCTCCATCCAGGAAAAGCACGATGGCGCTATGGCAACCTATTGACGCGCCCATATCGTTGATTGTCAGATAGCCCTCATAGCCGAGGCGCAGCAGCAAGGCAAAGAAGGCGTGGTTGGATTCGTAGCAGGTGCCGCCGGCGCCTAGCTCGAAGTGGCCCTGCCAGAATTCCATGCCAAGAATTGCGCAGTCCGCGGCCTCTGGGTAGCGCGCGCGGCGCACGATGCGCGAGGCGCTCTCCCATGGTACGGATCGTGTATAGCAATTGAGCAGTTGTCGCAGCGTCGCGAGATTCGGTGGCGATGCAACCGGGATACCGAAGTACTGTAAAATACGCCGCGTCAATTCTGCCGATAGTGGCGCTGTCGATGCCATTCAATGGTAACCTTCTATCTTGTGTTGCCAGATCATAGCGGAGAATCGCAGCGCAATAAAGGCATGAGCGATTGTTGGCGAGCGCCTGCCAATGCCGTAAAATCAAGTTTCCGCCGAGCAGCTCACCACGGATGAACAGACGATGCGCTATGCTGAGGTCGCGCTCAATGTGCCGGTGCGCAAGACCTTCACCTATCATATTCCGGACGAACTAATTGGCAGCCTGGCGCCCGGCTCGCTGGCGCGGGTTGAATTTGGCGTGGCGATGCAGCCGGCGGTGGTCCTCGCCCTTCATGCCGAGACGTCCATACCTGAAACCAAGTCGATCGTCGAGTTGCTGGATCCCGTGCCGGTGCTCTCCGAGCCTTACCTCGAGCTGGCGAAATGGCTGAGCGAAAGGTCGCTGTCGCCCATCGGCGCTTGCGTTTGGCTGATGTTGCCACCTGGATTTGCCGGTAAATCCGACCGACTCTTTCGCTTTGTTCGGGACGAGCTGGATGCGGGCAATCCGAAGCAGATGCGCTTGCCCGGCGCTGATCCCGGTATCGCGCCGTCTCTGCCTCAACGTCTGCTAAACATATTGCGAGACAAAGGCCCCCGCCGACTGAGCCAGCTGAAGCGGTCTTTGCCCAAGCAGTCGGTTGAAACTGAGCTTGAGCGCATGGCAGCCGCGGGCATGGTCGCCGTTGAATCAGTGCTGGCGCCGCCCACTGCGCGCAAGAAGACGGTCGAACGCCTATATCCCCGCTACACAGTCGATGAGATACCGTCGCTCGTCAGGCGACTGTCAAAACCTGTCGCGCATGCCGATCTGCTCGAAGCGATTGCGGCGCGGGACGAGGACGCCGTCGGGGTCAAAGATGCGCTGGCTCTGGTCGTCGCAAAGACACGCGCGCCACTGAAACGGCTGGTCGACGAGGGTCTTGTTTTCATTGAGCCGACTGAGCGTGGCGAACAAGATCTGGTCATCCTTGAAGCGGAGCCGGAACGCGTGGCGCAGATGCTGCAGACCTGGCGCGGCAGCACTTTTTTCGAGCAGATTCTGCGTCAGATCGCTGAGATGGCGGAACCGCCAACACGTACCGATGCGCTCAAGGCAACAGGCGCGACCCGCGGGCGCATTCACAAGCTGGTTCACGCCGGCTTGCTGGAGGCGCGAGAGGAGCAGGTATTGCGCGATTCGCTGCGCGACTTTGATTTTGTGCCCAGCAGCGCGCCCAATCTGACGCCGGATCAGCAGTCGGTTTGGCAGCAGATTCGCCCCTTCCTGGAGCGGCGGGAGTCCGAACAGTTCCTGCTTCACGGCGTGACGGGCAGCGGCAAAACCGAGATCTATCTGCGCGGTATTGGCGAGGCGCTGGCGCAAGGGCGGAGCGCGATATTGCTGGTGCCCGAGATCGCCTTGACACCGCAGGCGATCCGACGCGTATCGGAGCGTTTTCCGGGTCAGGTGGCGATCGTGCACGGCAGCCTACCTATCGGCGAACGTTATGATAGCTGGCAGCGCGCCGGCGCCGGCAGCGTTTCCGTGATTGTGGGTACGCGCTCGGCGCTTTTCACGCCGATGCCTAATCTCGGCTTGATCGTGCTTGATGAAGAGCACGATGCCAGTTACAAGCAAGCGCCCTGGATGTCCGAACCGCATTACCATGCGCGTGATGCCGCGGTTTATCTGGCGGAACTGAATAACGCAGTGCTCATCTTGGGCAGCGCCACACCCGACCTGGGCAGTTGGCAGCGAGCGCAGAAGGGGCAATTCGTCGCGCTGAATCTGCCCAAGCGCATCATGGGGCATCGGCAGCGCATACATCAGCAAGCCGATCGACTTGGCCTGGAGACACGCTATCACGACGAAAGCGATGACGCGCTCACGATAGAATTGCCGGCTGTCAGCGTGGTCGACATGCGGGCGGAATTGCGCTCGGGCAATACCAGCATGTTCAGCCGGGAATTGCAGCGTGCGCTGGCGCTGGTATTGGAGCGGGGCGAGCAGGCCATGCTTCTGCTGAATCGCCGAGGGCAAGCGACCTATATCTTTTGTCGCGATTGCGGCTATGTCCTCGAGTGCGAGCGCTGCGATACGCCTTTGACCTACCACCGCTTTGGCCAGAGTTTGCGCTGCCATCATTGTGGCGCCAGCCAGCCGCAGCCGAAGACTTGTCCCGATTGCGGATCGGGGCGGATAAGATATTTCGGCGCCGGCACTCAGCAGGTGGAAACAGCGCTACAGGATTTGTACCCCGCCGCCAAGACTTTGCGCTGGGATATCGACACGGCCACCTCGCCGAAGATGCACTTCGAAATTCTGGAGCAGTTTATCCAGCGCCAGGCCGATGTACTCATCGGCACGCAGATGATTGCGAAAGGGCTGGATCTGCCGCTGGTGACCCTGGTCGGCGTGGTGAGCGCCGATCTCGGCTTGGCTTTGCCCGACTATCGCGCCAGTGAACGTGTTTTCCAATTGCTGACGCAAGTTTCCGGGCGGGCCGGTCGTGGAGTGCTGGGCGGAAGGGTAGTCTTGCAGAGTTACCAGCCGGAGCACTACGTCATTCAGGCGGCGGCGCAGCATGATTATGTCGGCTTCGTCAAGCGGGAGATCAGTTACCGGCGGGACATGGGCTATCCGCCGTTTCGCCGTTTGGCGCGCATCGTCTTCAGCGCGACGAATGCGGACCGCGCGCAGCAGCAGGCGGAAGAAGCCGCGCGTCGATTGCGTCAAGTTTTGCAGGAGCGCGATCTTTCAGGCACTAGCCTGATCGGGCCGGCGCCCTGTTTTTTCAGCCGAATCGACCGAAACTATCGCTGGCAACTTTTGCTGCGTGGACCTGACCCGCGCGCCGCTTTGCGTCAGGTCAAGACGGAGGCGGGTTGGCAGATTGATGTCGATCCCTTGGACATACTGTAGCGCTTGCGCCGCGCCGGCTCTGCCCGCGTTGACGGGCGCGGAATCCACGTTACAATGTGATTATCGATTCCGAGATGAGATGTTGTCATGTGGATCATTCAAATCTGTATCGCATCGTTTTGGTGGTATATCGGGATTCATTTTCTGTTTCGGGAAGCTCTGGTCTGGGCGGAAGTTGACCACATTCCCTGGTTTCGAAAAGTGTTCGAAAGCGCATCAAGCAGAAAATGGGAACGTTTCTGCCGTGATGCCGGCTTGATCTGCTTCACGGCGGGTTGCCTGCTCTTCATCAATCTCCCTTACGGCATGGGCGTGTTCGGGATACTCGTCGCTGTGCCGCCGCTCGTTATCTTCTTGTGATTTCCCGGTTTTGCAGTAGGGTTCCTAACCGTAATTCGGGGCGAAATATCTGCCGGTAAGACAAAGAGTTAGAATAATGCGCAAGTTTATAAGTTTGCTTTTTGGATTGAGCATTGGCGCGGCAATCGGCGCGTTGCTGGTCACCTTCTTTTCTCCCTTGTCTTCGGATGAGTGGCGGGCGCACTATGAACGCGCGCTGGCCGCCGGCAGAAAGGCGAGCGCGGAACGCCGTTCCGAATTGGAGCAAGAACTTGCCAATTTAGGTAAGAACAAAGACAAAACTCAAACTTGAGTTTATTAACCTCGATAGTTCAACTCAGTCCGGGTTCGCGCGGTGATGCTAAGCCCTGGGCAATTCCGTTATCTGTTAGACGTTCTAGCATCACTTCACTTTTGGATCTGAGTATGAGTCAGGCGGGACCGATAACGTCTGTTGCGCATCGTGGCTGTTGAAAAAGAGCGAAATATTACAACGATAAGATAATATCTTGAAGCGTTCGCCGCTGCGCGAGAGAGTTCTATCGTATAGTCACTGCGAAAGAATAGTTTGACTAAGCCTTATGGTTACTAGCAGTAAGTTGAACGACAGTTGGCGCTTGGACTTTTGAGTCCTGTTCGCCACGATTCTGGGTCCGAGCATGGTATTCATGGTCAGCACAGCGCTGATCGTGGCTCTGCCAGCCATCCAGCGTGACTTGGACGCCAGCGGTACCGATCTCATCTGGATTTTCAACGCCAATACGCTTTCGCAAGCAGCATTCATTTTTCTCATCGGTTCATTTGGCGACCATTACGGACGAAAGCGCATTTATTTTGTTGGCGTCGCGGTGTCTTCCGAGGCTCTTATTCTGGCGCGAGCGTTGCAAGGAGCCGGCAGCGGCATAATGATAACTTGCAGCCTCGCGTTGGTTGGCGCCGTCTTCGCCCACCATCGACGGAGTTGGTCGATAGGCGATTGGTCCGCCTTCACATTGCTATTTTCTGGCGCCGGTCCCGTCCTGGGCGGGCTGTTGACGGAGGTCGGCCTGTGGCGGCTGATATTCGTGATCAATATTCCGCTTTGTCTGCTTGCCATTCTAGTATTGATCAAACATGTGCCGGAGAGTTTTGATGAAGAGGCGCCAAGAGATTTGGACATATCCGGTACCACATTGAGTACGATGGCGCTTCTGCTTAGCGGGTTTTTCTGCATAGAAGGACCTCGACGTGGCTTTGATGATCCACTTGTTTTGCTCGCGGGCGCCGCTGCGATCGCTATTGTGCCAGTCTTCATCTGGATCGAGGGGCATAGCGACCACCCGATGATGCCGCTGAATCTGTTTCGCTCGCGCACTTTCACCGGCGCAAATACTTTGACCTTGCTGCTCTATGGCGCGATGAACAGTGCGCTGTTCTTTTTGCCTATCAGCTTGATCCAAGTGCAGGGATATACCGAGTCGGCGGCAGGATTGGCGCTGCTGCCGATGACCGTGTTTATAGTCGGTATTTCTATTGTGATGAGCCGTGTTGTTGATCGCTATGGTCCGCGTCCGCCGCTGATTTTTGGACCCTTCGTCATGGGCGCGGGTTCTGTGATTTTCGCCGCGCTGGAACCGGCGAGCGGACAAGATTCATATTGGACGGCTCTGTTTCCGGCAGTTTGCCTCTTCGGAATTGGCATGGGCATAACGCTGGCGCCCTTGACGACGGCTGTCATGGCGTCGGTTGATGAGCACCGCGCGGGTATGGCTTCGGGATTAAACAATACCGTGTCGCGGTCGTCACAGGTACTGGCGATTGCCGTCATGGGGGGTATCGTTCTATTGCTGTTCCGAAACACCTTACTGAGCGACCCCACGGTTACGGCGCTGCCGGGCGATGCCCGCGCATTGCTAAGCGAGGAGTCGGTAAAGCTGGCGAAGACGAGCTTGCCCCTAAGCTTGGCGCCGCAAGTAGAGACCTAATTGCAGGACCTGATCAGTAATTCCTTTGCCAATTCGATCAGCGTCATCATGTGGATCGCGGCTGGCATAACCCTCTTCAGTAGCTTGCTGGCAGCCTTGCTGATAGAACGAGAACTGCCAATTTCCGAGTAAGTGGAAAACTTGAATGCCCTCACTTTATGCATTGATATAGGGCAACCAGACATTTGCGAGCTGTTATTTTCTCGTTACTTTTTATCTCAGCGGTTAATGTTGTGATAAGCTGGTTAGATGTGCCTACTAGTCTAAGGTCTTTCTGGAATGTCGGCTGCTATCTCAATTCGGTCAGGCAAAGACCGCACGGTCGGCTATATTGTGCTTATCGCCACGGTCTGCGCGGCGAGTATGGCCTTCGTCGCCAGTTCGTCGCTAAACGTGGCGTTGCCGGCCATTCAAGTCGAATTAGGGGCGCGGGGCGCCGATCTGATTTGGATTCCCAACGCATACGTCATGGTACAGGCGTCGCTTATCGTCGTGACCGGGTCAATGGGCGATCACTACGGGCGCAACAGAGTTTGCTTGTGGGGAATCCTGCTATTTGGGATTGCATCAGTTATCTGCGGTTTTTCGACGACTACCAATGTCATCATCGCCGGGCGTCTGGCACAAGGCGTCGGTAGTTCGATGATCGTACCTAACAGTTTGGCGATCGTGTCGGCGTACTTCAGTCAGAGAGGCCACGGTTGGGCTATCGGCATCTGGTCAGCATTTACTGTATTTAGCGCGGGCATTGCGCCGTTTTTTGCTGGAATACTCACGGACCTTGGCATGTGGCGATTCGTGTTTTTTATTCACATTCCCCTGGGCATATTTGCCGCGTACCTGATAATCCGTTATGTGCCAGAAAGCTTCAACAGGGGCTCGCCGAAGCGCATGAGTGTGTTTGGAGCGCTGCTCGTAATAGTTGGACTTGCCGGCATCACCTTCGGATTCATCGAAAGTTCGACTTTCGGCTTTGATAGTCCAGTGATTATCGTGTCCATCGTAGGTGGCCTTCTCGCACTGATACTCTTTCTTCGTGACGAAAGAGACGGCAAACACGCCATTCTGCCACTGTGGCTGTTCAGGTCGCGCATGTTCACCACTGCGAACATGATCACATTGGTATTTCACGGTGTGATACAGCCGGCGCTCTTATATTTGCCGCTTAACATGATTCAGGTACAAGGCTACAGCGCAACTTTTACTGGGCTCTCCATCATTCCGTTGATATTGGTAGCGACCTTGGGCTCGACGCTTGTTGGTCCCCTGTTGGATCGGCGAGGACCACGTATTCCCATGGTGCTTGGATTGATTTTTGTCGCTTTGGGATTTCTTTTCTTTGGAAGCATGGGCGTCACAGGCGGCGAATCAGAGTATTTGAGCACATTTTTCTTGCCAGTTGTTCTTTTTGGCTTCGGCTTTGGTTTGACATTCGCGCCTTTGACCATGGCGGCAATGGCTTCGGCGCCGGCGTCCAACGCTGGAATCGCTTCCGGCGTCAATAGCACTATGACGCGCGTAGGACAAGTATTGGTCGTCGGCATCCTGGGCGGGCTTGCAATCACCTGGTTTGGTCAATTGCTAGTCAGTGATCCTTACGTTAAGACCTTGCCGGCCGCTGCGCAGCTTGCTTTGGGGGCTGACGCGGGTGACCTTATGGAGACGAAAATTCCCGAAGATCTGACGCTTCAACAGCAGGAAGATGTGCGACAGGTAATCAAGGAGGCTTTCGCCTCAACCTTTAGCATACTGATGTGGATCGGCGCCGCCGCCTGTATACTTTCCGCGGTAGTCGCCGCCTTCCTGATAAGCGATAGTGAATTGAAGGCGGGGCGCGGAAAAGACATTCAAGACGACACGTACATGGCGCCGGTGATATGATCGCGCCGTCAAGTCAATGCTTGTGAGCAAAGACCACCTCGCGAATCCCCATTAAGTAGCCGATAGCGAAGAGCCGGCCTATAGACGAGTAGCCGGCATGCTCATTGTCATCGTCCGCCATAGTCGGGACGTGATCCGGGCGCAGCACACCGTCGAAGCCGATATCGCGATAGGCGCGCATACAGGCGACCATATCTGTCTGGCCGGCGTCGTGGAAGGTCTCCTCGAATTTTTCCGCTGTTCCCGCTACATCGCGCATGTGCACGAAGAAGATTTTGTCAGCAAATTGGCGAATCACTGCCGGCAGATCGTCGGTCATCAATGTGAAATTGCCTTGGCAGAGGGCGATGCCATTCATATCACTCGGGACGAGATCAAGCAGGCGCTGGAAGTTATCGACGCTGCGCATGATCCGCCCCAAGCCGCGGATCGGTGACAAGGGCGGGTCATCGGGATGCATTGCCAGCTTGACGCCGGCCGCCTCGGCCACAGGCAGCACACGCTGCAGAAAGTAGCGCAGGTTGTCCCAGAGCTGCCCCTCGCTGACTTCGCCGTATTCGGTCAGGGGCGCGTCAAGCATCCGGCTGTTGTCGAAGCCTGTAACCAGCGCGCCGCCGCGCGACCGGATGTCTGTCGATGTACGCAGCCAATTCATCACCGGCATCCACTCATAACACCAGACGCCGATGCCCAATCTGCCCATGCTTTCCAGCAATTCGCACACTGTAGCGATCTCTTCGTCGCGTCCGTCTAATCCGAGCTTCGCCTTGGTTAGTGGTGGACGGCTTTCGATAACCTCAAGGCCAAAGCCGCGTTCTTCGTAGGCGGTTTTGACGCGACGGAGCGACTCATAGGACCAAGGCGCATCGTCGCTCAGCTGATGGTCAAGATCGAGCGAGCCGACAACTTTGCTAACACCGCATTGAGCCACCAGATCCCAAAGCGGCGAATAGACAGGCGGCAACATCTCGGCGATTTCAATCATATCGCGACCTCGATAACTAGATAATTCATGACACTCGCGCATGAGAATAACAGAATTCGCTGCACGCCGCTCATTGACGATTGGATGGCGCAGGCTTGGCTGCCGCGCGCTCGCTGTTACAATAGCCGGGTATCCTGCGCGCAGGATACATCGTTTGACAGGCAAATTCGTATACAAGCTAGACGCCATCCGGAAGTCAAAGCGAAACGGGAATGCAGAGCACCACTGATCGTAGCCACGAGCAGACAAAACAGATCGCCGGCTTGAGCCAGGCAGAAGTCCGCGAACGGCAGCGCCGCGGCGAGGGCAACGACTTCGAAGCGAGGGTCGGGCGGAGCTATTGGGACATCTTCCGCGAGAATGTGCTCAACCTCTTCAACCTGGTTCTGGGCAGCATGCTCATCGCCGTCATCGCGCTGCAAGATTACGCAACGGCCTTCTTTGCCGGCTTCAGCGTCGTATCCAATACTTTCTTCGGCATGATTCAGGAGTTCAACGCCAAACGACAGTTGGACCAACTCGCAGCGCTCTCGGAGCAGTCGGTGACATGCCGGCGCGATGACAACTGGGTCGAGGTACCCATGCGGGAGGTGGTCAAGGACGAGATCATCCGCATGAATCCTGGCGATCGACTGGTGGTGGATGGCGTGGTCGTCCATGCTGATTCGCTGGAGCTGGATGAGTCGCACTTGACCGGCGAATCCGATGCCGTCAGCAAGTCGGCCGATGACAAAGTCTTGTCGGGATCCTTCTGCGTGGCCGGCAGCGGCATCATGCGCGCGACCCAGGTCGGCGCGGCCAGCCACATCAATCAGCTGTCCGTGATTGCGAAACAGTATAAGGTGGTCAAGACGCCGACGCAGATCAAGATTGATATCACGGTCGAGGTTACCGTGTTGATCATGCTGGTTTTTGTGCCGATGATCTTTATAGCTGGCTTCTATCTGGATAACGAGTTTCTTGAAATCGTGCGCAATGCGGTGGTGTTCACCACAAGCTTGGTGCCGCAGGGACTTGTGCTGGTTGCGATTCTGTCGCTGACCATTGGCGCGGTCAAGATCAGCAGGCAGCAGACGCTGATTCAGCGCGTCAATGCAGTTGAGTCGCTGGCGAACGCGACCGTGCTCTGTTTTGATAAGACCGGTACGCTGACGCAGAACAAGCTGGCGGTGCGCGAAATAATCGAAATCGCCGAGACGGGCAGCGATGACATTCACATCGATCTGCATACTTATCTGAAGAATCTGGCGCACCTGAACAACACGGCGCAAGCTATCGAGCGCTATATCGACCGTATTGTCATTGATGAGGACTTCCCCCACAAACTGCGCGAGATCCCCTTCACCTCGGTCCGTAAGTGGTCGGCTGTTTGCCTGGCGGAAAAAACCTTGCTGATGGGCGCGCCGGAGCGCTTGCTGCCGCAAGATCACGCCTGGTATCACGATGCGGAGTCCTTGGCGCGCGATGGCATGCGGGTATTGGCTTTCGCGCAGATGAGCGGCGACCCGGATATGAACGCGGGCATCATCTCTTACGATGTGCAGCCGCTGGCTCTGATCGTCATGAGCGACGAGATTCGCGATGATATTCAAGAGACGCTGCAAGCCTTCCGCGAAGAGAATCTGCAGCTCAAGGTCATCTCAGGCGATAACCTGGAAACGGTGCGGGCTATCGCAGAGAGCGCCGGCATGGCAAGCGGCAGCCGGGCTTTTACGGGCGCGGATCTCGACGCCATGGCTGAGGGCGAGTTTGACTCTGCGGTGAGTGAGAGCAATGTCTTCGCCCGCATCGAGCCGGACACCAAACAGCGGATTGTCGAATCGCTGCGGCGGCAGGGCGAGTATGTGGCGATGGTGGGCGATGGCGTCAACGATGTGCCGGCTTTGAAAGCGGCCAACCTGGCGATCGTAATGAATGACGGCACGCAGATCAGCAAGGATGTGGCGGATATCGTGCTGCTTAATAACGCCATGTCCACGCTGCCGCGCGCCTTCCGCGAAGGCAAGGAGACCACGCAGACTATCTTCGGCACCATGAAGATGTTCCTCGTGCGCAACTTCTACGGCATTGCGTTCTTCGTATTCATCGCCTTCATGGCGCTGCCTTTTCCGATTACGCCGGTGCAGATCAGCTGGGCGACCTTCGGCACGGTGAATCTGCCGGCGACGCTGATTGCTTTCGGCTGGCTGAGGCCGCAGCCCTTGTCGCAATTTCGCCGCGATGTGGTCGATTATATCTTCACGATGGGTTTCATCGGCGCGGTCTGCATGACGCTGCTCTATTTGATCATCTGGTTCGGCAGCGGCGGCGACCTCATGATGACGCGCTCGTCCGTGACGATCATGGTGGCGCTGTATGGCATGTTGATCACCTGGCATGTGCAAGGCATCGACATCTATCAGCCGCGGACGTTCTGGCAGAATCGGCGCATCTTGCTGATGAGCAGCCTGCTGACGGCGCTGACGATTCTGGTGATGTATGTGGATCCACTATTTGAGCAGCCGCTGTTTGAGTTCAATCCGCCGGTTTGGGATGGCGGGTCGGGCTCGTTGATGATCGCGGCGATCCCGGCCTTATTCTTGTTGACGATGGTGTTGACAGCGCATGGCTTGAAGTATCGTTACTTGCTTGGGCGGTTCTGGGATCTGATTGCGCCTGATCGGGAGTAGATATTCCACAGCTAGAAAGTATGTGCTACAATCGATTGCGTTCGAAGGGAACGTTCAGTGACGCACATATTTCTAGACAATGCTGAAGATGGACTGCCAACTCGCGGCGGCCAAGATTATGCGAAAGACAAGTTGACGATTCTCAAGGGATACATTGCCCGATTCACAACAGCAATGAAAGATAAGAAGTGGCGTACGCTGAACTATATTGACTTGCAAGCTGGACCAGGAAAGAACGTATTGAGTCCAAGCGGAGACATCTTGCTTGGGTCACCATTGTTGGCGCTGACCACGCGATTTCCGTTTGCCAGTTTGTTCTTGGTGGAGATGGGAATTACAGAGTACGACGCACTAGAGACACGAGTCGACGCAAGCGATCGTAGCACGAGCGCCAAGCTCTTCAACGAAGACTCCAACGTAGCGGTCGACACTGTGGTGGAGCACATCAATCAGATAGATTCGGAGTATCGTCCGGGCATTTGGCCTTGTCTGAACCTAGCTTTTCTAGATCCTGAGGGATTAGAGGTGGAATGGGAAACGGTCAAAAAACTTGCCAGCCTGCAACGCATGGATCTCATCATCAATTTTTCTACGAATGGTATTACGCGCAATGCCGGTCAGCTAATTATGCGCCAAGAAGACACGATAATAGACCGGTTTTTCGGTACTCGTGAGTGGCGGCGGCCCCGTCGTAAGACGGGAGTTGATAGACTTTTATCTGAGCCGCTTGAACGAAATGGGCTATGTGAACAGAAAACGTCAAGAGAAGGAGTTCAAGAATCAAAACAATGTTCAGGTATATACAATGATATTTGCCAGCAAACATGATCTGGGCATTCAGTTCTGGAATGGCGCAGTTCAAGAGGTTCGTCAGCCGCCACTTCTCTAGTCGTGCAATCCGTTGGACGTTTTGGGAAACTCTTCCCGCCAGTTGCTCCAATAGACGCGATCCATATTCCCTTTAAAGAATACCGGTACATCGCGATTCTCAAGGACATTTAGCAAGGATACTGTCCACTCTGTTTTGGGCTGAAATATCTGCCGCCCATTCGACGCCGCCCCAATAATTGCCCACTCAAACGGCAGCTCCCCCTCCGTCTCCAACCACTCCTCAAACACTGGCGCCACGTCGAACCAGAGCGGCTCAATGCTCATGAAGCGCACCTTCGCCTTGATGTTCTTCATGTGCCGCAGATAAGCGCTTAGCGCTCGCGCGCCGCCGGTCTCGCTCATCAGGTGGCCGGCCGGCAGGCTCACGCCGACCCAGACGTTGTCGGGATAGGGGTTGAAGTCAGGCAGCCGAATGGGAAATTTGCTCAGCGTCTGGAAGGTGTGCCAATGCGCTTCTGTCATCACGTCCAGTACTTGTTGAATCTGCTCCTCGGGTACCCAGTGTCCAAACAAGTCGGCCATGCTGCCGACAAAGATTCCGGCCGGTGTTTTCAGCTTGCGTGGCGCGTCCAGACTATGCGGCCGCCAATAGTGATGTTCGAAGCCGTGCGGGTAGCCAGAAGTGAACCGCTCCGCGATGGTTTTGGCGTAGCACTCTGTAACCGACCCATCAGGCATTTGCCAGGTGCAGCCGTGGAAGCAGCCGCCTGTTGGATTCCACGTGTAGCCGGGCAATTCTGTTCCGTCAGCCTGGCGTATTCGCGTCCATTCGATTCCTTTGGGTGGCTTCTGTCTATTCATAGTTGCCCCCAATTGTCCACTTAGATGTCAACTTCAATGTCCAGTCAAATGTCATACTAGAACAAAAGTGCTATCCGTGCAACCACATATAAGGTAAATCTGTATGACTGTGAAGCAACACTCATAATTGCCGAGTTTGCCGCCCCCGCCACCACTCCACCAGCCACAGCACCGCGTAAGCCGAAAACACAAAGAGCAGCGGATCGGTCGGCGAGCGGTAGCGCGTAGAGGGATGGAAGAGCAGGTACATCCCGGTCTGGCTGACTTGCACGAAGACCAGCAGACTCAGCGCGCGCCACTGACACCGGCTCAGCCAAAGCCCAGCAATCGCGAACAGCCACAAGCCGCCAAAGTAAACGATATGCGCCCGCCGCCCGATGACGTTGAACAGGCTGTCGTCTTGGTAGGCAGCGTTGGCGGCGCTGACGCCGATGTGGGAGCCATCACCGGTGATGATGACGACCTCGCCATTGTCGTCCACGGTCAGCTTTTCACCGACGCGGAGGTTGTTCAATGGCGTCACTTGCACATTCCAGTAGACCTGGAATTTGGCCAGCAGCAGCGCGGGAATCCGTTGCGGGTGCTCGCGCAGATATGACCAGCCTGCCTCTGCAAGGAAATTGTTGCGCCGCAGCGGATCATCGCGTGGCGGGGCGTCAAGCGGCGGCGGCAGCCACTGCACATCGTAGCCGGCGCGAAAGACCGACAGCGCCCAGGGATTGTTGCCCTGGTAGATATTCTCGCCGCTGTTGAGGGCGATCGGCACGATGCCGCTGTAAATCTGATAGCTGCGCAGGGTCCAGGGCAGGAGGACGATAAGGCTCACTGCTGCGACCGGCAGCAGGCGCAGGATCGTCTCGCGCCAGCTGAGCGCCAGCCGAAACCAGACCACCGCGAGAAACGCCAGGGATGGCAGCAGCGCTCGCGCCAAGGCAGAAACGCCCAGGACCGCGCCGGCGCCCAGCGCAAGCAGAAGCGTTTGACGATCGAGCGTCTCGCGTTCGCGCAGGCGGGTCAACAGCCAGACGAAGAGGTGCAGGAGCAGGATCCACAGCGCCGTATCGTTCAGTGTCAGATTCTGGAAGATCAAGTAGGGGTAGAGGGCGAAGAAGAGTCCGGCGATGGCGCCGATCCAATCGCCTTGATGAGCAAAGAGGCGGCGGCATATGTCATAGAGCAGGGCGATGGACAGCGCGTCGAAGAGGATATGGACAGCGGCGACCGCCAGATAGTGACGCCCAAACAGGCGGTAAATCAACGCTAATATGGCGCCGTAGAGCGGCGGCAAGCCGGCGTCAGGCGCTCCAGGTTCGCGACCATAGACGCCAGTCTCCAGCAAGTTGACGGCGTATTCATCGTAAGCGACCGAGCCGTGAATATCGGCGCTGTCCGTATACGCGAAAATGCCGGGGAAGGCGAGCAGCACTATGAGCCGCGCGACAACTGCGATGGCGACGACCAGGCCGAATTTGTATTGATTCACCCAGTTGCTCATAGACTCTTATAGGCTCAGTCTATTGATATTGCTCAGTCTACTGGTGGAAACAGCTTCGCGCATTGAGTCGGATAATCAAAAGCGCCCCATACCGGCTAGGGTACGAGGCGCTTGAGCTTGTTGCGCTGGGAATGCGTCAGCAGGTCATGCGACCGGCTGCTGATAGCGCGTACCGATTGACTCGATATCATCCATGAGTTGGTTGAACTGTTCGAGATTCAATTGCTGCTTGGCATCGGACATGGCTACATCCGGGTTGGGATGGACTTCCACCATTAAGCCATCGGCGCCGCTTACCCGCGCCACGCGCGCGAGAGGATTGGCGATATCGCGCCGGCCGGCTGAATGCGAAATGTCGACGAAGACTGGCAAATGCGTCTCTTGTTTAAGCAGAGGCACTGCGCTGATATCGAGCGTATTGCGCGTCCATTCGCTAAAGGTGCGGATGCCGCGCTCCATCAGGATGACCTGGTGGTTGCCGCTGGCCATAATGTATTCGGCGGCGTAGATGTACTCTTTCAGGGTCGCCCCGAAGCTGCGTTTGAGCAGGACGGGTTTGCTCTGCTTGCCCAGCGCGCGCAGCAGGAAGCTGTTTTGCATATTACGCGCGCCGACCCAGAAGGCATCGACATATTCATCCATCATTGGGATCAGCGACATATCAAGCACTTCGCTGATGACAACCAAGTCGTATTTGTTGGCGACTTGGCGCGCGATCTTCAAGCCCTCTTCGCCCATGCCCTGGAAGTCGTAAGGCGAGGTGCGGGGTTTATAGCCCATGCCGCGGATCATCTTCACGCCGCGCTCGGCCAAGACGGCGGCGACCGAGTCCATCTGCTCGTAGCTTTCTACCGCGCAGGGACCGGCGATGATCTCAAACGAGTCGTTGCCCAAGCGCAAGCCGTTGCTGAATTCTACGATCGTGTGCTCATCGGGCCGCTTGCGCTGCACAAGAATGGTCTGCCGCGCGTCGCGCTCTTCCAAATTCAATGTGGCGCGGAAGATCTCGTTGAAGAGCTTGGATATGGTTTCGTTGCTGAAGGGACCTTCGTTGATGTATTGGAGCTCGGTCAGCATTTCGGCTTCGCGTTGCGGGTCATAAATGCGCGTACCCGATTCCTGCTGGACTTTGCCGATTTCCAGCGCGATTGCGGCTCGCTTGTTAAGCAATTCGAGGATTTGCAGGTTGATCGGGTCAATCTGATCCCGCAGCTCCTTTAGACGACTTGTCGATGACACGGCTCTCGTACTCCCAATATGGCACTATATTCTTCGTGAGAGGTATTATACACAGCTATCGTCAAAAGGCATGGTCAGTTTTCACGAGGCAGGCGAGTGCACCTTAGAAACGACGGGTTGAGCAGGCAATGACGCCATTTGTCAATGGCATGGAATTGGCGCGAGAGTTTTATAGTCAAGCTGTGCGCCCTATCATGTCGCGGCGGTTTCCGCGCCTGCGCCACAGCTCCGCCTTGCTCGGCAGCGGCTCGGAGGTCATTGGTTACGATGACGCCGTCTCGGCAGGTCATCATTGGGGACCACGGGTCATGCTCTTCCTCGAGCAAGACGATCACACTGCCGCGGCCGACGAATTGAAGCGCGCTCTCGTGGCAGCATTGCCCTATCACTTCATGGGCTACTCGACAAACTTCAGCGCGCCGAAGACTAGCGAAGGCGACCACGGTACGCAAATTCTGCAAGACATCAGCTCTGGCAGGGTCAATCATCGCGTCGAGATACTGACGCTTGACGGCTTCATGCATGATTATCTGGGCATTGCCGCTGAGCAGGAGCCAGGCGCTGCCGATTGGCTTAGCATTCCTCAGCAAAAACTCCTCAGTTTCACGAGCGGCGCTGTCTTCCATGATGAGCTGGACATTCAGCGTATTCGCGACCGATACAGTTATTTCCCGCAAGATCTGTGGCTCTACTTGCTGGCATGTGGCTGGAGCCGTATCGGGCAAGATGAACATTTGGCGCCGCGCGCCGGATCAATCGGCGACGAATTGGGCTCGGCAGTGATCGGGGGTCGCCTGGCGCGATCCATCATCTTGCTGTGTTTTCTTTACGAAAGACGATACGCGCCCTACCCCAAATGGCTGGGCACGGCCTTTGCCGGGCTGCGCTGCGCCAAGGAGCTAGCGCCGGTCTTGCGCTCGTTGCAGGCAGGCGACACTTGGCGGGGCAGGGAGCAGCATCTCTGCGCGGCATACGAAGTTCTCAATAGCATGCATAATTCGCGCGACCTGACCAAGCCAGTTCAGCCTGCGGTAGAGGACTTTCATGGCCGTGGCTTCCTGGTCAGCAATGCATGGCGCTATAGTGAGGCGCTGCTGGCGGAAGTCAAAGACACTGAGGTCAAGGCGATCGCCGAGCAATCACTCGTCGAGAGTATCGATCAATTCAGCGACAGCACCGACCTGCGCGAGGCGGCGAAACTGCGCGGCAAGATCGCGGACCTGTATTCGTTCTAGGCTGAATCCGCGATGGCTTGCGCGCGCGCCGCGACGAATGCGGCTACGGAACGCCGGACGTCTTCTTCGCTGGTCGCCCAAGAGCAGACGCTGATTCTTATCACGGGCTCGCCCTGCCATTGCGAACCGCCGCACCAGCACTCGCCGCTCGCTTGAACGAGCTCCAGCGCGCGCGCTGTCAGTTCCGAAGTCTCACAGGCCACCAGAACTTGATTGAAAACGACATCGTTGAGCACACGAAATTCATGATCGTTGAGTTCTACAGCGAATTGCATTGCCCGGCTGCAAAGCTGCGCGACCAGTTGATCGATACCGCCGCGGCCGAGCGATTTCAACGCCGCCCAAAGTTCCACGCCGCGCGCCCGGCGCGACATCTCCGGCGTATAGAGCATGCCGTCGCGCCCGTCGCCGACTTGCACATACGCGTCGCTCGCCTGCAAAGCGCTGACCAGGGCATCGCGATCGCGGCAGAGGATGATGCCGCAGTCGTAGGGGCTGTTCAGCGTTTTGTGGGCATCGACCGACCAGGAATCGGCCGCTTCAATCCCGGCGGTCAGATGGGCAGTCGACTCGCATGCGCGGGCCCACAAGCCAAAGGCGCCGTCTATATGCACCCAAGCGCCCGCTTTCCGCGCCGCGTCGCAGAGTCTTACAAAGGGGTCGAAGGCGCCGCTGTTGACATTGCCCGCTTGCAAGATTAGCAGGGTCTTTTCGTCAAGCGTTGGCAGGCGAGCGGAATCGAAACGACCTTGCGAGTCAGTTGGAACCGTTTCGGTCTGCGCCGCGCCGATGCCAAGGATCGCTAGCGCTTTGCGCACGGTGACATGCGCGCTGTCGCTTGTCACCACGCGCAGCCGGAGCGCGCCAAAAAGTCCCTTTTCGCTAACATCCCAGCCGCATTGCCGCAGCAATTGGTTTCTTCCCGCCAGCAGACCGCAGAGCGTCGCCGTAGATGTGCCGCTGACAAAGCCGGCCGCGCTGCCCTCCGGCAAAGCAAAGAGCTCGACCAGCCAGCGCTCGCAGACCGCTTCCAGCTTGGCAGCGATGGGTGACATGACTTCGAGAGCAGAATTTTGATCCCAGACATCCGCCAGCAGACGCGCGGCCAGGGCTGCTGGCAGCAAGCCGCCATTGACAAAGCCGAAATAGCGGCCGCCACCTTGCGCCGTCGTCGCCGGCGATCCCTGCGCATGCAGCTGTTTCAGCACGTCCTTGGCTGACTGCGGCTGCTCCGGCAAGGACTCGTCGAAGGAAGCCAAGGCTTCCAGCGACTCGGCGTCGGGATAGACGGTTCTTTCCCGCTGCGCGTCGAGGTATTCGCAGCCGAATTGCAACGCCAGGCGATAAGCCTCGCGGTTTTCATGCTCCCGGTTTAGCCGGTCCAACAGCGCGATTTCGTTCGCCACTAGTGTTCATGTCCTATCCGCTGGCCACGCCAAGCCAAGCCAATGACTGTATTTTTGTCTCGATGGCGCTGCTTCTGGCAACCGTGAATTGTAATCCGCTTGTAATCTCATCGAAATAGAAAGGCAGGAAAAGCTCGGCTATAATACCAGTATCAGAGTTAGACGGAGAATATACAGGATCATGGACGCGATTCGAAAACCTTCACTCTGGCTTGGCGCGTTGGTCGGCGGCTTGCTGACTATGGCGTTGATGTCAGTGCTCTTCCTGGCGGATATGATCGCCGGTCTGCCCTTTATCCCCTTCGATGTATTCGACTTTGTTTCGCGGCAATTGCCGGGCCCGCTGCTTACCTTCGGCATAGATACCATGGTGGAAATCATCATCGCCTTCAATCTGGGCGAGACCTCGGCCGCCGCCAAAACCGCCGAGCAACTGATGGGCTTGGGCGCCTTCGTTGCTCTGGGCATCGTTGCCATCACGCTGTTCTTTAGCGCGCTCAATCGCAGCAAGATCAGCGCCCGTAGTCTGTACCCCGGGGTCATGCTGGGTCTGGGATTTGGCGCCGTTATGATGCTGATTTCCGGGCAGGTCAACTTGACCGCCACCGCGCCGGCGATTGTCCAGCTTGTCTGGGTTCTGATTGCCTTCCAGCTATGGGCTGCGGCCGCCAACTGGATATACAACGTCCTCGCGCATAGCGATGCCAAAGTCAAACTTGATGAGACTAGCGGCGAAACGATCGCTGTCGAGGCGCTGGATCGGCGGCAATTCCTGGTGCGCATCGGTGGCGCCAGCGCGGTTCTGACGGTGGCCGGCGCCGGTCTGGGCGCAATGGTCGGCGGGCAGCCTGGAGAGGGCAAGCTGGTCGACGAATTGCCCGCTAGCGCAGCGGACGGCGACTTACCCAATGTGAACGACAACCTTCAAGCGGCGCCGGGCACGCGTCCGGAGTATACGCCGCTTGATGACCATTACCGCATCGATATCAGTTCGCGCCCGCCTGTCATCGATTCCAACGAATGGCGGCTTGAGGTCAGCGGCTTGGTCGATAATCCGGTAAGCCTCTCGCTGCAAGAGCTTTATGACAAATTTGACCGCGTCGATCGCTTCATCACCTTGTCCTGCATCAGCAATCGTGTCGGCGGCACATTGATAAGCACGACCAAATGGTCCGGTTTCCTGGTCAAGGATTTCCTCGAGCTGGCGCAGCCGCAAGCAGACGCTGTCGCGCTCAAGATCACCGGCGCCGATAACTTCGATGAATACGTCATGCTTGATCTCATTCGGTCGGACGAGCGAATCATGTTCGCCTATGAATGGGATGATCAGCCCTTGAAGCAGAAGCACGGTTTCCCGTTGCGCATTTACCTTCCTGATCGCTACGGCATGAAGCAGCCGAAGTGGATCAAGAGCATCGAGTTCGTCGATTCCTGGGCGGAAGGCTATTGGGTGCGGCGTGGCTGGAGCGTGGACGCGATCGTGAATACTACTTCGGTCGTGGACACAGTCGCAAGCAATTCCATCCTCAAGGACGATCAGGGCTATGTCGTGCCTGTTGGCGGCATTGCTTACGCCGGCGCCAAGATGATCTCCCGTGTGGAGGTGAGCGTGAATGGCGGCGACTGGGAAAATGCGCGGTTGCGGCAGCCGCTCTCGGAATTGACCTGGGTCATTTGGCGTTACGATTGGCGCTTCCAGGAAGGTGAATACAAGTTTGAGGTTCGCACTTACGACGGCGATGGCAACTTGCAGAGTATGGATAGCCGGGGCACCCGTCCTGATGGCGCAACCGGCGTACACTCGCGCAAGGCGTCTATGCCGACTGTGGCAGACTTGGAGAATCCGCCGGAAGCGGTAGCCGCATCGGAATAGAGCAGCGCTTCCGCATTACCAGTTTTGAGCAAGGGCGGCCCATTGGGTCGTCCTTATTCTTTCGTTTGGTCGGCTCACCACATTTGCGAATCCGATTGCCTGATGGTATTGTCCTGCCATTGCCTGCGCCTATCAGGTCAATGACATGCGCGATAAGCGAACGATCTTCCTGCTTCTGCTTCTAGTGTCTCTCATCAACGCTGGCGAGCTTTTCGCCATACGCATCCACGCGCCCGTGGCTGTGGAGGCTACTCGGCTATTTGCTCGCAATGATTGCAACGGTAGTTTCGTAGCGCGGGAGCTTGACCATACGACGACGCCGACTTCGCTGCCCGTCGGCTACTACGACAGCAACGGCGCCGGCCTGGCCGTGAACGACCTGAATCAGGACGGCTTGCTGGATATCGTGATGGCCAATCTGGCGGGCGATAATCACATATTTTGGAATCGTGGCGATCTGCAGTTTGAGCGCATGGCGCTTCCGTCACAGAGTCCCGTCCGCGCAGCCGCGACGGTCGATGTGGACGCCGACGGCTGGCTGGATATCGTCTTCACGCAGCAGGCGGCCGCCCCCCTCTACTGGCGCAATCGAGGCGGCGAGGACTTCGAATCTCAGGTTCTCAGCGGCGTCAGTTATATCGGCTACGCTATGAACTGGCTGGATGCCGACCGCGATGGCGACCTGGACATGGTCACCGGCTCATACGATGTTGAGAACGAGATGATATTGGGGCAGGCGGCGCTACGATCCGGCGTTATCTACTATGAGAATCTTGGCGGCCGCTTCCGCGCGAGCCGCATCGCCGATCGTTCAAATACCTTGGCAATTTTGACAAGCAAGAATCAGCAAGGCGATTTTGAAATTATCATCGGCAACGACTTCGCCGTTGAGGACCGCTATTTCACTTTCGTCGATGGCGGCTGGCGGGAAACTGACAGACGCGAGGTGATGCCGCACAGCACCATGAGTTACGATGCCGCCGACTTGGACAATGACGGCGCGCGCGAAATCTTCGCCGTCGATATGAAGCCTTATGCCGAAGATGAGGCAACAATGGCGCAGTGGCAGCCGGTTATGGACATGATGATGGGTATGCCTCATGTCGAGGGCGATCCACAGATAATGGAAAATGTCCTCTATTCACCGGTCGTTGATGGTCAGCCTGTGAACATCGCGCGCGATATGCAGCTTGATGGCACTGGCTGGAGCTGGTCGGCGAAGTTCGGCGATCTTGACAACGACGGCTTTCAAGACCTCTACGTCGTAAATGGCATGATTTCTGTTGAGCTTTTCTCGCATCTGCCGGATAACGAGCTGGTTGAGGAAAACCAGGTCTATCGCAATCATGCCGGCGCGCGATTTTCTCCGCAGCCGGGCTGGGGCTTAAATGACCGCGCGAGTGGACGCGGTATGTCCCTGGCAGACCTGGACAATGACGGCGATCTGGATGTGATAGTCAACAACCTGCTCAGTCCAGCGAAGGTATTCGAGAATCGACTCTGCGTCGGCGCAGCTATTGAGGTGGACCTGCGTTGGGAGAGCATAGGGAACGGCGGGGGCATCGGTTCGCAACTCATTCTGCATACCGATAGTGGCAACTTCTACCGCGATGTTGCCGCCCTAAGCGGTTATCTGTCCGGCGATAGCAGTCGCATTCACTTTGGTTTTCCCGCTGGCAGTCGACTTGAGCGCTTAAGTATCATCTGGAATGACGGGCAATACAGCTTGAGCTTAGACTTGACGCCTGATACACTGGTGACTGTGACCCGGGATTAGTGTATGGGACGGCATTATCTCTGTTTCGGTGGCGTCGCAAGAAACGATGGGTCAAGAGCATGAACCGCGCGGAGTGGTGAATTTCAAAGACACAGGACATATCCCGGATTCCATAAGGGGGATTCACCACAGAGACACAGAGGGCACAGAGGTTTTTGGATGGCGAGGTCGAAGTAGTCATATCAACAGTATTCACCACTCCCGAACCGCGTTGCGTTTATGCGCTTGCGACTAGGTTTTAAGTGGTCTAATTTGACAGCGCCTGAGCTTCATGTTAGAGTATTGTCTCGGTTGCGTAATCGGTTTTATGGTAAGGATTGGCCAAGTAAGCAGCAGTAATTCAGTAAAGATTTTGATATGTTCATAATGAGAATATTACGTTTGCGAGTAAGCAGCCGATACGTCATCGGCCTAGATGGGGGAGGTTGACTTTGGCCGCCGGTTTAGCCCCCGCTCCGGTACCTAGCAGACGAAAACGCGGCGCGCTGGCCGATCTTCAGCACGCTTTTACCGGCTTGCGCCGCGGCGAGACAATCGCCGGCTACGTTTTTCTGGCGCCGAATTTCATCGGCTTCGTGATCTTCATGCTCTTTCCCATCATCTTCGCTTTTTACATCATGCTCACTGATTGGAGTTTGGCCAAGGAGCCTCAGTTCATCGGCTTGAAGAACTTCGACACGATGGTCAACGACCGGCTCTTTTGGAAGACCCTGGGCAACAGTTTCTATTACACCTTTGTCGCAGTGCCCACGGGCATCTTCATCGCTTTCTGGTTGGCGCTGGCGCTTAATCGCAAGATGCGCGGCATCATTTTTTTCCGCACCGTCTACTTCTTGCCGCAGATTACCTTGACCGTCGCCGCCGCCACAATCTGGCGCTGGATCTACCAGCCTGAAATCGGCATGATCAATCATGTGCTGGACATGATCGGAATTGACGGACCAAAATGGATTCACGATACGAAGTGGGCGATGCCCAGCGTCATCATTATGAGCAACTGGCAGGGCATCGGCTTCGCCATGTTGATCTTGCTGGCTGGATTGCAGGGTATCCCGGAAGAGTTCTATGAAGCGGCGTCAATAGATGGCGCCAGCGGCTGGCAGAAGATGCGTTACGTGACGCTGCCGATGTTGTCGCCGGCGATATTCTTCGTTGTCGTGACATCGCTAATCGGGGCATTTCAAGCATTTGATCAATTCTTTATCTTGACACAAGGGGGGCCGGCTGACGCCACCACACCGCTGACGCTGTATATCTTCAACAACGCCTTCAAGTTCTTCAAGATGGGTTATGGCGCGGCGCTGGCGGCAGTCCTCTTTGTGATCATACTTATTATCACCATCATTCAATGGCATTTGGCGCGGCGTTGGGTATTCGGCTTTGATGACAAAGAGTAAATGTGGGGCAAACAGGTAGAACCGATGGCAAACGCGGTGAAGGCGAAGAATAGCCTCTTCGGGCAGAGGCAGACCAAAATCTTGACGGATTTATTGGTATATGTAGTGCTGTCAGTTGTCGGCATCATCTTCATCATGCCTTTCGCCTGGATGGTCGCCAACTCGTTCAAGGATATCCGCGGCATCTACACTTATCCGCCGGACTTCATTCCGGAGGTTTGGCATTTCGAGAATTACACCGAAGCCTGGGCAATGACGCATTTCGACCTTGGCTTCCTCAATAGCGCGTTGGTCGCGGCAGCGGTCGTACTCGGTCAACTCTTCACAGCCAGCTTGGCCGGCTATTCTTTTGCGCGGCTACGCTACCCCGGGCGCGACAAGATTTTCCTGCTCTATATCTCGCTGTTGATGGTGCCCTTCACCGTCTTGCTGATTCCTCTCTACGTACAGATGCGCTACTTCAATTGGGTCAGTACGCTTCAGGCGGTTATCGTGCCCTTCCTGTTCACGCCTTGGGGCACCTTTATGATGCGGCAATTCATGGTGACGATTCCACGTGAATTGGAGGACGCCGCGCGCATAGATGGCTGCGGCTTCTTCCGCACCTATTGGCTGATCATCCTGCCATTGACCAAACCGGCGCTGGCGACGCTCGCCATTTTCACTTTCGTGAATACCTGGAACAGTTTCCAATGGCCGCTAATCGTGCTCGGCAAGCCGAAGGTCAAGACGCTGCCACTGTTGCTGGCGTCCTTCCAGAATCAGTCTGGAATGCGTACGCCCTGGCATCTGATCATGGCGGCCTCGACCTTTGTTGTCATTCCCGTCTTAATCGCATTTGTGGTCGGACAGAAGTATTATGTCCGCGGCATTGTCACTAGCGGCATCAAAGGAGGTGGCTAGGGACCGATTATTTTCGTTCGATTCGGAATCGTATTTTCCATTTATGAAAGGATTTTCCCATGATTCGCAAATTTGTAATTCTCGTGACAGTCTTGGCGCTGTTTAGCTTCGGCTTCGCGGCGTCGGCACAAGATATGACGGATTGGACCTGCGGCATGGTAGATGGCGACACGTCCGCGGCCATTACTATCACCGGCTGGGAAGGTCCCGGTGAGGTGGACAAGTTCCTGCTGGCATTTGATGAATTCTTCGAGGGGTACTATCCCAACGTGGAACAGGTGCTCAACACGGGCGTAGCCTGGGGCGATTACTGGACGACCCTGCCGGCGCAGTTGGCTGGCGGCGCTGAAATCGATATGGCCTGGATGCATGACACCCGCAACGACACCTTCGCTGAGAACGGCTGGGCGCTCAATCTCGATAGCTACCTTGCGGCTTGCCCGATCCCCGGCTGGCCCGAGAAGTTTGTCACGTCCCAAGTTGACGCCTTCAACTACCAGGGCAGCCAGTTCGCCATTCCTTATGACCTGGCGCCGGGCGGTCTCTACATCAATCTCGATCTCTTTGAAGCCGCTGGGCTGGAACCGCCTAATGAACACACGACCTTCGAAGAATTTACGGAATTGGCAATCGCCCTCACGCAGGATACCGACGGCGATGGCGACACCGATATCTGGGGCATCAGCAATTTGGCCAGCGTCGGTAGAGGCGCCGGCGGAGCCTACTGGATCATCAAGAGTTTCGGCGGCGAATTGTTCAACGAGACCAACACCGCCTCGGAGATGAATACGCCTGAGACGGTCGCGGCTTTGCAATGGCTCGCCGACCTGCTATGGGATTCGGGCGCGCACCCGACCGCTGACTCCATTGCCGCCACCGGCTTCACCACCGAGTTCCTGTTCGCCAACGGCAATGTCGCCATGCACTATGCGCTGAACGACGCCGCCGCCCGCATGTGGGAGCTGGTCGAAGGCAGCTTCGATTGGACGGTCGTGCCCACGCCGACTGGCACTGCCGGACGTTACAACTTCATCGGCGGTTCGGCATTCTCGATTCCGGCTTCAGCCGCGCATCCGGACCTGTCGTACGAGTTGATTCGCTTCACCTTGGCCAACCCCGATCATCTCTGCCGCACCGCTGCCTTGGGCGCCGCGTTGGTAAGCCAATCCGATTTCCATAATTGCGCCGCTCCCGATGACGCTCCCTACGCCGATGCCTACCATGAGGTCTTCTCCGTCATCGGCGCGCGTGATGGTGTGCACCCCGCCTACCATCCGAAGTATCTGGAATGGGAAACCTCAGTCTGGGTCAGCAATATGGACCTGCTGTGGACGGGCGAAGAACGCGACGCCGCAGTGGCGGTACAGCGCGCACACGATCAGACCAACGCATTGCTTGGCGGCTAGCGCGAGCTAGCGTTTCCGCAATAGACTGTACGGGTGACTTGATGAGTCACCCGTAACACGACGATGTCAAGACAAGGGCGACTCAATGAGTCGCCCTTACGTTTTTCGCTCGTCAGGATTAATCTGCCAGCAAGCTCTTGGCGAAAGCCAGATCCTTCACAATGAGTTCGTCAACGCGAGATTCGTCGCTGTACTCGGCGGAGAAGCAGATGGGCCCGCGATAGTTGATCGCCTTCAGTTTCGCGATCACGCGCTGCCAGGATGCTCGCCCTTGAGCGCCCGATGTAAAGTAAATCTGCCACTCCGCGACTTCAGCTTCCGGTCCGCTCACGCGCCGCCAGTAGGCGTTCTTCAAATTGACTACGCAAAGGTAGGGCGCCAGGATGTCCAGCGCGGCATCGCTGTCCATGCCTTCAAGCGCGTTATGCGCCGGATCCCAAACCGCCGCGACATATTGTGGATCGTAATCTTTTAGCAAATTGTACGCGCCCATCTCATTGACAGGCACGAAGCGGCGCGAGTGATTCTGCACGCCGATCTGAACGCCGTATTGCTCACAGAAGGGCAGGGCGCTGTCTAGTTTCCGACGAGCCTTGGCTTCGGCGCTCCAATAATCCAGGTGGCGCTGCCGAAACATAATCCGATTCATCGATAGGCCGGCGGCGGCGCAGGCGCTATACAGACGCTCATCATCCAGCGGCGCATCGGCAGTAATGTTCAAGACGCGAACGCCATGCTCGGCCAGTTGCTTTACCGCCATAGGCAGATCACGTTCGATATGCTGCGGCTCAACGGGGAACCCTTCACGCACGGGCAATTCGATCAGGTCGAAACCCAGCGACTTGACATGCCCGGCCAACTGCGCCAGGGTCAGCGACTTCCACGGTTTTGCGAATATAGCTAGTTGGTTCATTTATGCCGCTGCTCCGCTAGCTTTTGGTGGGCATCATAGAGACGAGATCGATGTTGACACGAGGCGGCAGGCTGGCGATGAAGACGACCGTCGCCGCGATGTCTTCGGACTGAATCATCTTCATCTTTTGTTCCAAGCTGAATTTTTTCGGACGCCGGTCAATGATTGGTGTATTGCCAGCGCCCGGATTGAATAGGCAGGCGCGTACGCCGTGTGGATTGCCTTCTTGGTTGGTCACTTCGTTCAGCGCTTCCATGCCAATCTTTGAAGCGCTATAGCCGACGCCCGCCATCAGACTTGGGAACATGCCGGCGCGAGAAGCCAAGTTGATGATCAAGCCGTCGCCGCGCGCTTTCATCTCCGGCAGGACCGCTTTGGTGAAGACAAATGCGCTAGACAAGTTGACCTCCAGCAATTCGCGCCATTGCTCGATGGAGGTATCGGTGATGGAGCGCTCGGTCACGTTGATGCCGGCGTTATTGACCAGCACATCGACGGGACCGAATGCGGCCCGCGTCTTCGCCAACGCGGCGTGAATCTGCGCGTCATCGCTGACATCGGCCGGGCAGACCAGCGCTTGTCCGCCCTTGGCCTGTGCCGCGTCCGCTACTTGTTCCAGCGTTTCCTTGCGCCGCGCCACCAAGCTGACATTGGCGCCCGCTTCCGCGCAGGCGATCGCAATCGCTTCGCCGAAGCCGCTGCTGGCGCCGGTGACGATGATCGTCTTTCCCGCGAGGCTTCCCATATAATGCTCCGATCTTGACTAAGCCATCGTGTCGAGCATAGCGCCCGTGACTTCGTAGCGCAATTTGCCCTCTCTCAGGAAGAGTGCTACTTCGTCGGCAATGAGTTGTCCCTGACGCAAACGTGTTTCCCGCGTGCGCGCGGCGACGTGTGGCGTGACGATTGCATTGTCAAGTTTGAGAAAGGGGCTGTCGTTGGGCAGGGGTTCTTCATCAAAGACATCCAGCGCCGCATAAATACGCCCCGATTGCAATTCAGCCAGCAGCGCGTCTTCGTCCAGCAAGAAGGCGCGGGCAGTATTGACGAAGAGAGCGCCATCCTGCAGCCAACTGAACTGCTCTGCGCCTATCATACGATAGGTTTCCGCCGTCGATGGCGCTTGCAAGGTGACGATGGCGCATTCCTTGAGCAGTTGTTCCAAGGCAACTAATTTCACGCCTAAGGCCTGCGCATCGGCCTCAGCAAGAAAAGGATCGTAAACCCAGAGCTCGCCCGCCAGGTGACGCAGCCGTTGGATTACCGCGCGCCCGGTATGTCCTGCGCCGATAATGCCGATACGCGACTGTGCCAGTTCGCCGTCCCATGGCATCGCGCGCGCTACATGCCAGCCTTTCTCCCGAAAGACTTGTTCAGCCTGATGGAGTTTGCGTAAGCCAAGGAGGATGAATAGCAGCGTCGTCTCAGCTACGGCGGTTGCCATAGCGGCGGCGGCATGTGTCACGCGCCGCCCGTCAGAGAAAACAGCTGGTGGTAGAACCCGTTTGATGGTGCCGGCTGAATAGGCGATCAGGCGCAAGCGATCGGCGGCTGCCAGTACTTCATCAGTGAAGACCGGCGCGCGCCATCCGGTGATGACGATCTCATGTCCGCCAATCTGCCTCGCCAGTTCTGACGATGACAGTCTGTCTTCGCTACTCTGGAATGTCAGCTCAGCCAGGTCGCGCAACTGCGCGTCGGCCGCTCCGGCGAAAATCTCATGATAGGGCGCCGGGCGCAAAGCAATAAGGATCCTGGTTCTGTCATTCATCCGATATCACTTTGGAGAGCGCGCCTTAGTTTTGGAACCAGTTGCTCCTGCGGATGGTAGGGCAGTGTGATCACTCGATGGTTGAGCGCGCTGGCATAGAGCGCTAGAATGACGTTGAAATCCACCAGCGCGCCGTCCAGATTCAGCGGGTGTACGGCCTTGTCATCTTCCAGCCAATCGAACATTGCTTCGCACAGGCCGGCCTGCCCCAAGACGTCCTCTTCCGGATATTCATGCTCGCCGCTCTCGTAAACGCCGTTGATGAAGGTTTCCCATCCCCACATCGTCCAGTGCGCGTAACCGCTCATACCGTAGACCGCTATCCGCTTGTGCTGATAAATCGCTCCGCCACGCGGCGCCCTTGGCGCATTTTCGCCGCAGCGCAAGGTCGCTTGTACGCCGTTGCTGTACTCCAGCGCCGCCAGGCTTTGGTCGGGCGCGTAATGTTCTCTTATGTTGGGCTGCAAGCCCTTTGCTCCGGCGACTTGACCGAAAACCGTCGACGGCGCGGCTGGATTAAAGGCGCCGATTGCTTGCAGAGAATGTGTGCCCTGATAGGCCAGATTCATGCCCGAGCTGGCTTCGATAAAGCGTATATCGCCGATGGCGCCATCTTGCACCAGCCGCTGCAAATGCCGCCGCCGCGGATGAAACTGCAGTTGATGATTGATGGCGACCTTGATGCGTGGTTTGCTTGCGGCGAATTCGCGCAGAGCCAGATAATCTTCGCCCTGAATCGCCAGCGGCTTCTCGACGATGATGGCGGGTACGCCGGCTTCTTCCGCAGCCAAAATGATCTCGAGCCGCGCATCGGGCGGTGTGCTCACCTGCACAAGGTCCGGCTTCTCTTTCTCTAACATCTCGCGGTAGTCGGTGTAGCGCTTGTCCACATCATACTTATCGGCGAAGTCATCCAGCTTGTCCCGCTGTCGCGCCGAAACCGCCGCGATCACCCCTCGTTTTGTATGCTGATAGGCATTGGCATGACCGTGCGCGCGCCCACCGCTGACGCCGATGATGACTGACTTATACATAGGCTCCCTCCCAGGGCTGCAAAATCACTTTGCCGCATTGCCCGGAGAGCTGCGTCTCCCAGGCTGTCTGAATATCGGCGAGCGGAAAGCGATGTGTAACCAGTTTGTCCAATTGCGGACCAAGGTCGCCGATCATCTTCATGATTCGCGGCGAGTCCGCCAGATTAAAATGCCAACTGCCGAGCAGGGTTAAACCCTTGCGGATCATATCAGAACTTATGCGCAGGGGAGTATCATCGCTGCATTCGCCGACGAAAGCCACCTGTCCCTTGCGCCGCGCCGCGTCAATGCAAAGGCGGTGCGCCGCCACCACGCCTGAGCAGTCCGCGGCTTTATCCACGCCGCGCCCGTCCTGCGTCAGCGCCAATATTTGCGCCAATGCGTCCTCATCGAGCGGATTGATCACCGCCGCCGCGCCCAGTTCCAACGCCAACTCGCCTCTGTAGACATTCGAATCAACGCCAATGACCCGCGCCCCACGATAGCGCGCGTTGATCAAGCCGCCCAGACCGACCGGTCCCAAGCCAGTGATGAGCGCGGTGTTATGCCGATCAAGGCGCATCGTTTGAAATGCGCCAAACGTAGGACCCAAGCCGCAGCATGCCATCGCCGCATGCTCGTAAGACATGCCATCGGGGATGGGCAGAAGCATCCAATCCTGCTTAAGCAGATATTGCGCCATGGCGCCAAGGCCGGCGCTGCTGCCATGCAGGGCGGAGAAATTCATGCCGTCTTGACAATGAATGAAATCACCATTGAGGCAGAGCGGACATTTGCCGCAGGCATTCATCGGCATCACCACTACGCGGTCGCCGACTTTCACACGGCAAGGCTGCGCCACCTCGACGACTTCGCCCGCGGCTTCATGCCCAAAGGCGGCATGATTGACGCCGGCGGCGAATGCTTTGTACTCGGTGCACATCGGCGCGGCATGCACTTTGACGACGGCCCAGTTTTCGTGGGCGTTCGGTTTCGCGACGGTTTCAACGCCCGCCTTTCGTTTTCCAGACACAACTACACGATTCATAGGCGCACCAGTGTGTTAAGACTTTCGCTACGCAATCGGTTTTCTAACATGGAGTGGGAATATAACACAGGCCGATAATCGCCGCAATATGAGCGCGCGAGTACTCAATTTGACGATTATGCGCTGATGGACTACACTTCAATCAATCGGTTGCGTAACAGGTTTCATGCTCGAATTGAGGCATCAATGAGACGAATTACCATGCGCGATGTGGCGGAGCAAGCCGGCGTCTCCAAAGCCACCGTTTCGCATGTCATCAACGAGACCCGTTTCGTCGAGGAGGCCACCAAAGAGCGCGTCCGCGACGCTATACGCTCGCTGGGATACCGCCCGAATGTGGCAGCGCGCAGCCTCACCACTCAGCGCACACGTATCATCGGGCTGATCGTTTCGGATGTCACCAACACCTTTTTCGGCGAGATCATGCGCGGCATTGAGGACGTCCTGATCGCCAACAACTACAGCCTGATGCTTTGCAATACCAATGAAGTGCTGGAACGAGAGGAGTATTATATTGACATTCTCTTGCGCCAGGGTGTTGACGGTATCATCGCCGCCGCCACCAGTCAGAATTGGGATGTTCTCAACGAGGCGGCCAAACTGAATATCCCCATCGTCATGCTGGATCGCACTTTCGACAATGCAAAATCGCCCTACGTCGGTGTTAATAATCGTCACAGCGCCGCGCTGGGTACGCGGCATCTGGTCGAGCGCGGCTATCGCGATATCGGCATTCTGTCCGGCTTCCAGCGTCTTTCAACTATGCGTGAGCGGCTGGCGGGCTTTGAAGACGCTCTGCGCGAGGCGAACCTGCCGCTCCGCGACGAGTGGTGCGTCGATAGCCCGCTGACGATCGAAGACGGCAAACGCGCTATACAGAAGCTGATGGAGCAGGCGGAAAGGCCGAGGGCGGTCTTCATCTGCAATAACTTGCTCGGTCTGGGCGCGCTGATGGGCTTGCAGGACATGAATCTGGCTTGCCCGCAAGATGTCGCCATTGTCGGCTTCGACGACCACCCATGGGCGCAAGTTTCGAATCCGCCGCTGACCGTGTTGCGACAGCCAACCTATGCCATCGGTGAGACGGCAGCGCACAAGGTATTGAAGGCGTTGAACGACGGTAATTTTGACATGCCATCTGTCCTATTCAATTGTCAGCTCATTATGCGTCAGTCATGTTGAGGAAGCGACCAACGTAGCCGTCCGCGGGGCTCAATTACGTAGCGTCGATAGGGACGAACTTGTGTCACCCGTCTAGTGATGGGCGACTCACTACTCAATCGGAGGAGATAGAATGCCAGATCGATATGAGGCCACCTGGGCATCGCTGAAGACTCATCCCACCGCTGAATGGATGCGTAAGGCGAAATTCGGCATATATACGCATTGGGGCATTTACTGTGTGCCCGCCACGGGTCCCAATGTGACTTGGTACCCCTACAATATGTACCGCGAAGGTACCCCTCAGTATGAATATCACTGCAAGACCTACGGGCATCCGTCCGTCTTCGGCTATAAGGACTTCATCCCGATGTTCACTGCGGAGCGCTTCGATCCCGATGAATGGGCGGAGCTGTTCAAGCGGGCGGGCGCGAAATTCGCCGGTCCAGTGGCAGAGCATCACGACGGCTTCCCCATGTGGGACGCCAGCGACACCGACTGGTGCGCCGGCAAGATGGGACCAAAGCGCGATGTCGTCGGCGAATTGGAAAAGGCGATCCGCGCCCAGGATATGCGATTCATGGTCGCCATGCACCACGCTGAGAATTGGTGGTTCTTCCCGCATTGGAAGAAAGACTACGATACCTCTGATCCACGTTATGCCGGGCTATATGGCGAGCCGCATAATCTGGACTTCGACTACGATGGCTTTGGACAGGGGCATGATCACGCCGAGTGGCGCGCGCAAGACAAACCCAGCAAAGCCTTCCTCGATCGCTGGAAGCATCGACTGGTCGAAGTCGTCGAGCGCTATGAGCCGGAATACATCTGGTTCGATTTCGGACTGCGCTTCGTGCACGATCAGTACAAGCAGGACTTCCTCGCCTACTATTACAACAAGGAAGCCGAATGGGGGCGCGAGGTAGTGGCCACTTATAAATGGCACGATATTCCGCCGGGCGCCGCCTTGCTAGATTTTGAATTGGGCAAGACCGCTGAACTCACTCACTATGAGTGGATCACCGATACCACCGTCGATGATGGACAGGGCTGGGGCTACATCAAGGAGACGGAGTACAAAACGGTGACGGAAATGGTGCATTACCTGGCGGATAACGTCAGCAAGAATGGCTTCATGCTGCTCAATGTCGGTCCCAAACCGGACGGTACCATCCCCGATGAGTCGAAGGCCATTCTCGAGGGCATGGGCGATTGGCTGAGCGTCAATGGCGAAGCTATCTATGACACCGTGCCTTGGAATACCTACGGCGAAGGTCCAACTGAGATGAAGCATGTCGGCGCCTTCAGCGATACCAAAGAGAAGCTGGAATTTTCGGCGAAGGACATCCGTTTCACCGTCCGCGGAAATGTGCTGTACGCGATCACATTCGGCTGGCCGAAAAAGGAATTCGTCATCGAATCGACGCATGCGCTCTACCTGGGCGAGGCGCGCTCGGTGGAGTTGCTGGGCGTCGATGGCCAGTTGAAGTGGGAGATGACGGCCGGAGGCATCAAGATTGAAAGACCGGATCATAGACCCTGTGACCACGCCTACGCCTTCAAGATCACGCGGAATACAAGTTTGTGAGCGGCGACGCTAGAATTGGCATAGCGTTTGCCTTGTGTGCAATTAGCCGGAGGGACCCTTGACCGTGCGAATCGATTCTCACCAGCACTTCTGGATTTACAACAGCGAAGATTATCCCTGGATGGATGAGTCCCGCACTCCGCTTAGGGCCGATATCATGCCTCCCGACTTACAGGTTCTCCTGCAAGCGGCGGGCATCGACGGCACCGTGGCGGTGCAAGCGCGGCAAAATCTGCGCGAGACGGAGTTTTTGCTGGAGCTCGCCGACCGATATGACTTCATTCGAGGTGTGGTGGGTTGGGTGGATTTGCGCGCCGACGATGTCGAGGCGCAATTAGAGCGCTTTGCCCCGCATCCCAGAATGGTCGGCGTACGTCATATAGTCCATGATGAAGCTGACGACCGTTTTATGCTGGGCGGCAACTTCCTGCATGGCTTGGCGCAGCTCAAAGCCTACGACCTCTGTTATGACCTGCTGCTCTATCCCCGGCATCTGCCTATCGCCATTGCTGTAGTCGAGCAGTTTCCGCAGCAGCTCTTCGTACTGGACCACATCGCCAAGCCGCTTATCAAGGACGGCATACTCGAACCTTGGGCAAGCGATATTCGCAAGTTGGCTGCGTTTGAAAACGTCTGGTGCAAAGTCTCCGGCATGGTAACGGAGGCCGCTTGGGGCGCTTGGACGCAGGACGATTTTCTACCTTATCTCGATGTCGTATTCGACTGCTTCGGTGTGGAGCGGCTGATGTTCGGCAGCGACTGGCCCGTCTGTACGCTCGCCGGCAGTTACAGCGAGGTGGCAGGCATTGTGGAAAGTTTCATTGCCGGGCTTTCTGCTGACGAACAGGCGGCCGTCATGGGCGGCAACGCCAGCGGCTTTTATCAGCTCCCTTGAGACAGACTGGAGCAACCCGGTCAGCTTAGTCTGTGCGAGCGCCGGGACGATAGGGGAGTGGTGAATTTCAAAGACACAGGACATATTTCGGATTCCATAAGGGGGATTCACCACAGAGGGCACAGAGGTTTTTGGATGGCAAGGTCGAAGATGTTATATCAACAGTATTCACCACTCCCGACGATAGGCAAGGTTTGCGTCGGTGCGCCAGTTGTGCCAGAATCTTTGAAGAAAATTAGACATTGATTGGGGTCAGAAATGTGTTGGAAATCTAAACCTAAGGGTGTGACGGCTACTGTGTTGATCTTGGCGTTGCTGATGTGTTTAAGTCTGGTCGCAATGCCGGCGGCCGCGCAAGGCAGCCTCGCCGACGCCGCGGCCGCGCTGGCCGACTCTATGGCTGAATACGACGTCAGCGAGAGCGACATCAGCTACAGCAACGAGGGTCAAACGATCATTGGCACGCTTGCCATGCCGGAGGGCGATGGACCTTTTCCCGCCGCCTTGCTGCTACACGGTTTCACCGGCACGCGCCACGAATTGCCGGTTGTCGGCACGGAAGACACAATGTTCAGCCGCGCTGCTCGCTGGCTGGGCGAACGCGGCGTCGCCAGTCTCCGCATCGACTTTCGCGGCTCGGGCGAGAGTGAGGGCGCTTGGGAGGACACTACTTTCAGCGGCCAGATTGCGGACGCTATCGCAGCGCTGGATTATCTGGAGATGCTGGAAGGCGTCGACAGCGGGAGTTTCAGCATTTTGGGCATAAGCCAGGGCGGTCTGGTGGCCGCGGCAACGGCCGGGCGCGATGCGCGCGTCAGCAATCTCGTGCTCTGGTCGGCGGTGTCCAATCCTGTCATGAGTTACGGCATCCTGCTGGGCTATGACAACCTGCTGGCTGGCGCGGCTGCTGGCGACGAGGCGCTGACGATAGCCTTGCCCTGGGGCGTCGATACCTTGCTCAAGGGTCCGTTCTTTGAGGATATCTTCCTGGTGGATCCTGTGGCTGAAATCGCCAGCTTTGGTGGGCCGCTGCTGGCCATCACTGGCTCGCGCGACACGACTGTGACGCCGCAGCCGCAGGCCGGCCAGGTCTTCCTTGACTACCATGAAGGCGCAGAGGCGCTGGTCGTGCTGGATGGCGACCATGTCTTCGATGTCCTGGTCGGGGATGTCACCGAAGTGATCGACGAGGCCCTGGCGTACAGTCTGGCTTGGCTGCAGGGTAACCAGTAGAGCTAGTAACCTGGCGGGCCCTGGCTAAACTTGCGGCGGCCCGCAGAAACCGATATATGCAGAGCTTATGTTGGACGGCGAAACGAGGTATTGCCACCTGGTACGGAGATTGCGCTAGACGGTCTAAAGAAGGAGTGACCACTCACTATGAGTTGGCGCAACCTGCTCCAGATGGGCGGTCGTTGCGGCGCCCAATGGGCGTCGGCGAGTGTTCCCGGGGCACTGAAAGGCGCAACAACGCCTGGCTTTCTGCGGAGGAACAGGCGGCGGTTATGGGCGCCAACGCCAGTGAATTTTATCAACTCCCTTGAATCGGACTGGAGCGGCATCTGTGAAAGCCATCATTCTGGAGCAACCCGGCCAGCTTACTCTGCGCGATCTTCCAGACGCGGCGAGCGTTGGCAAAGATGAAGTCCTGGTGGGCGTTCGGCGCGTTGGCATCTGCGGTACTGATCTGCACGCTTTCGGCGGCAATCAGAATTTCTTCAGTTACCCGCGCATCATGGGTCACGAGCTGGCAGTGGAAGTCATCGAGGTCGGGCCGACCGACGGTGAACTCGAATACGCCGTCGGCGATCAGTGCTGTGTCATTCCCTATTTGAATTGCGGCACGTGCATCGCCTGCCGCCGTGGCAGGAGCAATTGCTGTACGCAGATGCAGGTGCTCGGCGTACACATTGATGGCGGTATGCGCGAGCAATTCAGCGTCCCGGCCGACAAACTGCTCAAAGCCGATGGTATCCTGCTTGAGCAGCTGGCTCTGGTGGAAATGCTCTGCATTGGCGCTCATGCCGCCAAGCGCGCTCGAATAACGGCTGGCGAAAACGCGCTGGTGATCGGCGCGGGGCCGATCGGCTTGGCGACCGCGCAATTCGCCAAAGTCGCCGGCGCCGAGGTGATGGTGATGGAAGTCAACCAGCAGCGGCTTGATTTCTGCGCCGACGTCCTCGGCATCAGCAAGCTAATAGATGCCCGCCAAGATCCGATCGAACAGATCACGAAACTGCTGGGCGGAGAGCTGCCGACTTTAGTATTCGATTGCACCGGCAACGCCAAATCCATGGGCGCCGCCTTTGACTACGTGGCGCACGGCGGCTCGCTTGTGCTCGTGGGCCATATCAAGGGCGATCTCACTTTCAGCGATCCACACTTCCATTCGCACGAGATGACGCTTATCGCCAGCCGTAACGCCACACCCGCCGATTTCAAGTGGGTCATCGACAGTTTACGCGCCGGCGACATTAATCTGGCGCCCTGGATCACGCATCAGGCGACGCCGGAGAGCATTGTGTCGGACTTCCCGGCATGGCTTGATCCGGCGACTGGTGTCATCAAAGCCATGCTCACTTTTGATTAGTATGCGGATGTCTTCCAGATGAGTGAAGCCAAGGCCAAGACACGAATAAAATGGTACCGCTCACCGGTTTCGCAAGCTGACCTGGCGCGTTTGAACCAGCGCAGCGATTGGCGCGGTTTGCTGCAGACCATAGGCTTTCTGGCAGTGTTGGCAGTCAGCGGCGGCATGGCCTGGTACGCTGTTGGCAAGGCACACTGGCTGATCGTTCTGGCGCTCATCACTCTGCACGGCGCGCTTTATGCCTTCCTGGTCAACGGCTTCCATGAACTCTGCCACAAAACTGTCTTCAAGGCGCCCGCGCTAAACATATTATTTCGCAATATCTATAGCTTCCTCGGCTGGTACAACCATGTCTCTTTTTGGGCGAGCCATCAGGCGCATCACCGCTATACCCTGCACCCGCCTGATGATCTGGAAGTGGTGCTGCCCGTCAAGCTGACGCTAAGATCCTATCTCGCCTTCGCCATCATCAATCCGCGCGGCTTCGTCCTGCGTCTGAAGTCAGTCATTCGCCTGAGCTTCGGCCACATCGACAGCGAGTGGGAGCAAGCGCTATTCCCGCCCGAGGCGGTTGAGCAACGCCGCGCCCTATTCAATTGGGCGCGTCTGCTGATTATCGGGCATGGACTGCTGGTCGGCGTCTCGTTGTATTTCGGCTGGTGGATGCTGCCGGTTCTACTGACGCTGGCGCCATTTTACGGCGGCGGCTTTCAATACTTGCTGAATGAAGCGCAGCACATCGGCTTGTCGGACGAGGTCAGCGATTACCGCATAAACACGCGTACAATTCTCTTGAATCCCGTGTTGGGCTTCCTTTACTGGCAGATGAATTATCATATCGAGCACCACATGTACGCCGCCGTTCCCTTCTATCATCTGGCGGAATTGCATGAGTTGGTCAAGGCTGATACGCCTCAGCCGACTCGAGGCGTGATTGGGACCTGGCGGCAGATTATTCCGATTTTGCGCAGGCAGCGGCGCGAGCCGGACTTTCAGTTTGTGCCTGAGTTGCCTCACGCATCATAACTCCCCGCCGTCACATCCCCGCCCGTACCCGTCCAATTGGTGTGAAAATACTCGCCGCGTGGTCGGTCAACCCGCTCATAAGTATGCGCGCCGAAGTAATCGCGCTGCGCCTGCAGCAGATTCGCCGGCAGATTCGCCGAGCGATAGCCATCGTAGAAAGCCAGCGCCCCGCTCATTATCGGCAGGGGAATGCCATGCGTGATGCCCGTTGATACCGCCCCGCGCCAGGCCGCCTGCGCCGCGATCACCGCATCGCTGAAATAGTCGTCCAGCAGCAGATTGGCCAGCGCCGGATTGTTGGCGTAGGCTTCCTGAATCTTGCTCAGAAATGCCGAGCGGATGATGCAGCCTTCGCGCCACATCAGCGCCACACCGCCGTAATTCAGATTCCAGTTGTAAATGCGGGCCGCGTCTTGCAGCAGCATATAGCCCTGCGTGTAGCTGATGATCTTGGCAGCGTATACCGCCTGTTCCAGATCGCTGATGAACTGCTCGCGGTCGCCGCTGAATTCGGCCTGTGGTCCCGGCAGCACTTTTGACGCCGCCACTCGCTGCTCTTTGATCGCGGAGAGGCAACGGGCGAAAACCGCCTCGCCGATCAACGTCAGTGGCGTGCCCTCTTCCAGCGCCGTGATCGCCGTCCATTTGCCCGTGCCTTTTTGCGAGGCGACATCGAGGATATTTCGCAGCAGCGGCTTGCCGTCCTCGTCTTGATAGGCCAGAATCTCGCCGGTGATCTCGATGAGGAAGGACTCCAATTTGCCCGCGTTCCAAGCTGCGAAGACCTCGCTGATTTCAGTTTCATTCATGCCTAGCACCTGCGACATCAGATGATACGCTTCGCAGATGAGCTGCATATCGCCGTATTCGATGCCGTTATGCACCATCTTGACAAAATGCCCGGCGCCGTCTTCGCCCACCCAATCGCAGCAGGGTGTGCCGTCGGCGACCTTGGCAGCCACCGCTTGCAGAATCGGCTTGACCGACTCCCATGCCGCCACTGAGCCACCGGGCATGATTGAAGGACCGTAACGCGCGCCTTCTTCGCCGCCGCTGATGCCGGCGCCAATGAAATACTTTCCCAGAGCCTCCACTTCTCGCGTACGCCGGATGCTGTCGTTGAAATTGGAATTGCCGCCGTCGATGATGATATCGCCATCGTCCAGCAGCGGCGCCAACTGAGCAATAGACTTGTCCACCGCCTCGCCCGCCTGAATCATCAGGATCAGCTTGCGCGGTCGTTTGATGCTCCGGACAAATTCTTCCGGCGAATAGGCGCCAATGATGTCGGCGCCTTTGGCTTCGTTGTTGAGAAAGCGCGTCACTTTTGAGGTCGTACGGTTGAAGACGGCCACGCGAAAGCCGTGATCGTTGATGTTCAAAGCCAGATTTTGGCCCATCACCGCCAAGCCGACCAAGCCGATATCCGCCAGATTTTCCATGCCTGCGCCCCTCCTTGTTTGTCACGCACACCATTGTATCAAGCGGGAATTGCTTTGACAGGCTGCAGCTTCAAGCCGGATGATCGCCGTCGGTCATCGTCATGCTCGTTTGCCAGCGACTGTGCTAAACTAACTTGAAGTACCATTGGACCGATTAACCGACGTTGTTTCATTGCGCCGTCAGGTCGAGTGGCGAGGTGGAATGGCTTGATGTCCAATACCCCAAAGAGAAGAAAAAAGGTCACCTTAAAAGATGTCGCGGAAGCCGCGTCAGTCTCTAAGGCGACGGCCTCGCTGGCATTGAGTAACAATGCTCGCATCTCGGAACCGACCCGTCAGCGCGTCCGGAATGCTGTCGACAGACTGGGATATGTCTACAACCAGCGCGCGGCCAGCCTGCGCACGCAGCGTTCATATACAATTGGTTTGCTCATCAAAGATGTGACGAATCCCTTTAATGCGGAGTTGATCGCTGGCGCCGAATCGCAACTGGCGGAAAAAGACTATAGCCTCCTCCTGTGTACAACAGATGGTGATCTGGGCAAACAATCGCGCATGGTCAAAACCATGCTGGAGCGCGATGTTGACGGCTTGATTTTGTCCCCGGCTGCTGAGACCACGACGAATTCGCTGAAGGAATTGATGGGGCGTTGTCCGCTGATACTGTTGAACCAGTATCTTTCGGATGTAGCTGCTGACAAGGTCGGCATGGATGATGACAATGGAACCGTTTTGGCGATGGAGCATCTTATTGAGCGAGGGCATCGGCGTATCGCGTTTGTCGGCGGGTTTGAAGAGACTGTAACGCGGCAACGACGATTGCAAAGCTATCGGGACAGCTTACAGCGCCACAATATCGCCTTCGACCCCGCCCTTTGCGTCGCCGGCCCTGTTACGCGAAGGGGAGGCTATGACGCGATTCATCAGCTATTCGACATGCCGAAGCCGCCGGAAGCGGCTTACTGTTTTAGTGATGTGATTGCCTTCGGCGTGATGCTGGGTTTGCGCGCGGCCGGTATCGACGCGGGCAGGAGTTTCGCCGTCGTCGGCTTCGATAATGTTCCTGAAGCTTCGCTGTGGCATCCTAGCTTGACGACCGTCTCTACTGATCCCCGGGGAATGGGCGAGGAAGCCGCTCAACTGATGCTCGGGCGAATTGCTGAGCCGGATATGCCGATTCAGCGCGTCATCATGCCTTCGCAGTTGATCGTGCGCGATTCGACCGGGATATTGGCGTCCGCAAGGATTAACTGACTTTCTGCCAGGGTGGCGGCTGCCAGCGCTTCTGCCGCTTCATCTCGTATTCATTTGGCGGGAATTCGGTGCATACCGCGCCTTTCTTCAACATCCACTTGTAACCAACATCGTTGCTGCGCCCATTTTCCACAATATCGGGACTGCTCATCACACCGGCGATGGCGATGCGCCCTTTATCACTTGTATTGGGCGGGCTGTAATGCCAGGCGCTACTGTGCCAAACCACGATGCTGCCCGGCTGTAGCTCGATATGCTCGACACCGAAAGTATCGATCATCTCTTCGACGCGTTCCTTGGGCAGTTCGCCGTGGACACTGTCTACGTACAATACATGTGGCACGATCTCGGTCTTATAGCTGCCCGGGATCATCTGCAAACAGCCATTTTCGATTGTGGCCGGGTCCAGCGCCATCCAGAAGTTAAATGGTTCCAAATCACCGTCGCGCCACAAGCCGTTGTCCTGATGCCAGGGTGTTGCGCTGCCGGAGAGCGCCGGTTTTAGGAAGCAGCTGTCGTACTTGAGAAGAATGTCATCGCCGAGGAAATAGCGGGCGATATCCAGAACCGGTTGGCCGCAGTGGGCGTTGTGCCAAATCAGCGGATTCCTTTGATTGAACATGCTGAGTTTGCGGAAGCGCATCCCCCGCGCCTCGGGTGTGTCATCGTTCATGGGATCCATTGGGTCGGCATCCGCTCGCATATCGCCCGTTTCCGGCGTTAAGATCGCATTCTTTATCACGCCCAGCATTTCGGCTGCCGTCTGCTTCGAGACCACGTTTTCCACTGTGAAATATCCGCGCTCTTCGTACCGCCGCTTCTGTTCCGAGGTCGGTTGCCAGGTCATTTCAGTCATCTCTCCTCAAGGCCTTATCTGACGCCATATTCTCTTACTTCAGTTCGATATTCCCGATATCCGTTGACGACGACAATCCACCGGGCTCTACCGCCAGCGGCGGATTAACTCGATGCACAATAGTGTCCACAGTCAGCGCCAGCGCCGCCCCGCCGATTCCGTGGCGCAAGGCCGCCATCAATGCAGCCGCTGAATCGACCACGCCGTCTTCATTCATGTCGACGATTTGACCCGTGCGAATGTCGTAACCGGCGCCGTTCTTGCTGGCAAGAATCTCGTCAAGCACGATGCCTGGCGCTTCATGCCCGGCATTTGCCAGCAAGGTTCGACAAGGCGCGGCCGCTGCCGTCAACAGAATCCGATAGGCAGCGCGTTCATGCAAATCACTGCTCTTATCGTAGGCCTCTTGCAGCGGGTCGATGCAGCGCAAGAATGCGGTCCCGCAGCCGGGCAGTATTCCGCTCAGCCGGGCGGAGCGGATCGCTGCGATAGTCCGGCTGATTGACTCCTTTTTGAATCGCATCTCACTCTCGCTACTGCCACCGCAATAGACAATGGCGGATCCACCGCGCAAGCGTCCAATGCGCATACGTAGAACGTCTTGCTGGCGATCGTCATTACTCTTGATGAAGCGCGACTCCAGCGCCGCGACCTCTTGTGGTAATTCAGCGTCTTCGTCGCCGCCAAGTGTTATGCCGAAGCGATTGCGGTCAAGCCACGCCAATTCGGACTTGCCCAGGTCTTCGCGCCGGACGGCATCCAGTTTGTCTCCGGCGACCGCGCGCAAAACTTGCCCGCCGCTGAGCAGCGCCAAATCCTCCAGCGCTGCTTCTTGTTCATCGGGAAGACCAGCCGCCTCGATGTAAACGAGTGTGAATTCCGCCATGCGGCTGTTGGCGCCTTGCGCAGCGATAATCTGTTCCGAAAACGACTTCGCCACGATCACCAAGGAGCTGAATCCGGCCTTAACGACATCGGTCACCAGCGAAACCAGCGCTTGTAGATCATCCAATTCGAAATCGCTGATTAGCCAGGCGGTGTTGTTTAATTCGATTCGATCACCTGCTCGCCCCTCGAATACGATATTGGACGGGACTTGGCTCTCCCAATGCGATCCGAGGAAGAACTCGTGATGCAGGTCGCGTCCGCCGTCACGGACCTCGATCGGATGATGCGGACCAAGCACGTCGAAGATATCCGCCAAAGTCGCCGCGATCTGGGGCTCACCGCAAATCGACTGAGCCAGGCGCTCAACCTCATCCGTTTCAGTGATCGCTCGCGCCTGCCGCCTTAAGGCTGCTAGCATCAGTTTCATGCCCCTTTCGAGGCACTTTCGCAGCAGCATGGCGTTTCCGCCGGAGCTGATGAAGCGATGCCCTTCAAGGTATACCGTTTGATACAGCACGGCCGCTGTCGCCGTACCATCGCCGAACTGTTCCCGCTGCTGCCAGAGCGCCTCCCGCAAAAGCATAGCGCCGACGTCAGCATCGCTATCGTCCAGTTGAAGGATGCGTCGCGCGATGACTCCGCCGTCATCGAGCAACTCCGGGGAACCCCTGCGCGTTGTATCATCCAGGGCAACTGGGCCGGTTAGCGGTCCTAACGTCGGCACGACGGCCGCCGCTAGTGTGTCGATGCCCGCTTTTAGCGCATCGCGCGTCTGCGGCTGGAAAAGAATGCGCGCCACGTCGCTAGCCCTTAAGCCCGGTGAGGGTGATGCCTTCGATGAAGGAGCGCTGCGCGAAGAAAAAGAAGATGACCATCGGTATCGTAAACATGGCTGCCGCCGCCATCAGCAGACCCCATTCGGCGCCGTACTGCGTGAAGTAGAGCCGCAAGCCGATCGACAGCGTATATTTGGTCGGATGGCGCAAATAGACCAGCGGACCGATGAAGTCGTGCCAGGTGTGGATGATCTCGAAGATGGCGACGGTCAAGATGGCCGGTTTGGAAAGTGGTACCGCAATCCGCCAGAAGATGCCCCATTCGCTGGCGCCATCGATTCGCGCCGCATCGTCCAGCTCGCGCGGCAAGGTCATCATGAATTGGCGCATCAAGAAGATGTAGAAGGCATTGCCGAAGAAATTCGGCACAATCAGCGGCAGGAAGGTGTTTAGCCAGCCAAGTTTCGCAAACAGAATGTAGAGCGGGATCATGCGCACCTGGAAGGGCAGCATCATGGTGGCGATGACGATGACGAAGAGGACGTTGCGTCCGCGCCAGCGTACCCGCGCGAATCCGTAGGCGATGAAGGTATTGGATAGCACCGAGCCTATTGTTGCGAAAATCGTGTAGTAGGTTGAATTCCACAAATATTGCCAAAAGGGGATGGCTTCGGTGGCTTCAATGTAATTCTCGGGGCGAAAATTCTTGGGAATCAAACGCACCGGCAGCTCGAAGATATCGATATTGGGTTTCAGCGAACTGCTGATCATCCAGACGAAGGGGAGCATGAAGGCGATGCCAAAGATGATCAAAATGGCATGCGCGCTGAGTGATTTCAGTCGCCGTACCAGCAAATAGTTGCGCTCTTCATTGCTGGCTGCGCGGCGATTGCCGGCGACCGGTTGCAAAACGGCCATTTTAACGCCCGTTCCTATCGTTCATAGATGACTCGTCCACTCAGGAACTTGAATATGATCAGGGTTAAACCCAATATCAGCAGGAACATGATCCAGGCCAAGGCGGAGGCATAACCCATGGCGTAATCACGGAAAGCGCGGTTGTACAGATTGACGGCGTAGAGCAGGGTCGAGTTGGCCGGACCGCCACCCGTCATGATGTAGACTTCGGAGAATGCCTGCAAGGAAAAAATGATGAGCGTGACGACGTTGAAAAAGATTTGCGGCGACAGAAGCGGCAGCGTGATTTTGCGGAATTTCTGAAAGCCGGAAGCGCCATCTATATCCGCCGCTTCGTACAGTTGCCGCGGTATGTCATTAAAGCCGGAAAGATAGACGATCACCGCGCGGCCGCTGCCCCATACCGCAATAAAGATCAGCGAATACATCGCTGTCCGCGGGGATGCCAGCCAATTTGGTCCCTTCACGCCGATGAGATCAAGCAAGCCGTTCATCAGGCCGAAGCGCGGATTCAGAATCCAGACCCAGGTCAGACTGGCCGCCACCACCGGCACCAGCACCGGGAAAAAGAATATTGTGCGATATATGGCTAGAAATCTGACCTTCAAGCTCAACAAGTAGGCGATAAATATGTCAAATATAGTAGCGCTGACAACCAGCAGGGCGGCGTAAGTTATTGAGTTGCGCAATGATGTCCAAAAGAGCGGGTCCGCGGTGAAAAGCTCAGCGTAGTTGTCCAGCCCAACCCACCTTGGCGAGAAGTTGATGATATTGAAGTTGGTAAAGCTAAAATACAGGGAGGCAAAGAAGGGATAAACGGTGAAGGCCAGGAAGCCGATGATCCAGGGCGTGACAAAGAACAAGCCCCAGGCCGGCAGATTGTCCGTGCGCCAACTGTTTGCTTTTTTCTTGTCGTCGGTCTTGAGCTCAAGCGCCATTTGAAAACTCAGGTCTTGGTCCGGAGGACTCTTGACTGATAAGCCTCGTTTGCCCGTCCGTAGCTTCTACAAGACAAAAAAGCATGCCACACCAGCCACTTCGACCGGCGTGGCATACTTGCAAGCGATACTGTCTTAGCCCCTCTGACGCTCTACTTCACGCCTTGAGCGGTCAACGGCGTCCGCCAGCACGGCGGCCGGGTCGGCGTCGTTGAACATGACATTGTCGATCGCTTCGTTCAGCGCGCCGCCGAAGAATTGCGCGCCACCGAAGCTCGGCGCTTGCAGCGCATTCGGCAGGATTTCGTCGCGGGCCAGGATCGTCCAGCCGCCTTCACGTTCCTCGACTTCCGGCAAGGTCGCCAGACTCTGGCGCGATGGCATCACGCTATCGACCAGCGCTTTATTGACCGCCACCCAGGGTGATTCAGTCATAAAGTTGGCAAAGGCGAAACCGCCATCTGGGTTGGCGCAATTTGCCGGTACGAAGTACATATTGGCGTTGGATGTGCCCGGTGTGGCGTCATCAGCGCCCGCCAGCGTCGGCATCGGCGCGACGCCGAAATCGACATCTGGTCCGTATTCACCCATATCGTTATATGCCCAGCTACCGCGGACCCAGTAAGTGATCAAACCGGTGTAGTAGATGCCTTGCGGCGTGTTGCGCCCGAAGGCATTGCCGCCATAGGTGCTGGCGTAGGCTTGCAGATTCTCGGCGCCCAAACTATGGGCGTAGGACTTGTACCACTCCAGCATGGCGATCATGGCTTCCGAGTCGACGGCGATATTGCCCTCGCCCTCGTCCCAGTATTGACTGCCGAAGGCAGCGCCCCAGTCCCAGGTTTGCTTGGCCGGCACGGTCGGCGCAAAGCCCAGCCGCAAGATTTCGTCATTGTCGCCGATTTCATTGAGCGCGGCGCCTTGCTCATCCAATTCGGCGATGGTGGTCGGTGGGCTGTCGGGATCCAAGCCAACCTCTCTCATACGGTCCTTGTTATAAAACAAGAACTGTACAATCGTTGAAATGCTCATGGCATGCACATCGCCTTGATACTTCATCTGATTAGCCGTGGCGGGCCAGAAGTCCATCATGTCGACATTGGCTGCTTCGACGTAGGGCTGCAAGTTGGTCAGCGCGCCGATGGCGGCATCGCCCACAATCCAGGACCATCCGCGATAGGAGTCGGGCGGTGAGCCGGCGGCAGTGGCGGCGATAACGCGATCGTGGATCTCGCCCCAAGGCACGACGATGTGCTCGGCGGCGAATTCCGACTGCGACATGTTGAATTGCTCAAGGGAGCCAGTCAAGGCATCCGCCATACGACCTTGACCGAAACCGGTCCAGACTTCGACCCGGCTCTGCGCCGCAGCCGGCATCCCCTGCAGCAGGGCAGTTGCCGCGCCGCTGAGTCCGGCCACCTTGGCGAGGCTCACGCCTGCGGCACTGCCACCGAGCATCTTCAATAATTCGCGCCGGCTAATCTGTTTGCTCTGTAATTCATCGTGTTCGGACATCAAAATCTCCTCGCTGTCATAATTGCATCATTCGTTTCCAACTGAATCTTGGTATGTTGAGTACACCTCCTTGCTCGCTCTCCCCTGCGCCACAAAACGCTCGGTCAAGAGTTTTCACATTATACTGTTTAACCGATTAACCCAATGCGTGAGAGTTTACTGCCGCATCCTTACTATGTCAAGCGATTGGCCCAGAATATAACATGGGATAGGAGGATTCCAAAAACCTCCGATTTCGGGAGTGGTAAATTCCAACTACACGATAAATTCGCCAACCAAACAATATAACTCTGTGCCATCTGTGTCCTCTGTGTCCTCTGTGTCCTCTGTGGCGAAAAAATCTGTGCCGTGTTTGCTAAGTGGACTATATCCGCGATGTTTACCACTCCCCGATTTCGCCGTCTGGATATTCTAGCCGCGACGCGTTATTCTCGGCGAACTTTGGCAATTATTAGGAGTCTACTGTATGCCAACCATGACAGGCGCCAAGCTACTTGCCGATACAGTACGCGGTTACGGCCTTACCCACGTGTTTTTCATGCCTTATATCGCGCCGCGCGCCTTGATGGAGATGGAAAAACTAGGTATCAAGCGTGTGCAGACGCATGGCGAGAAGGCCGCCGCCTACATGGCTGATGCTTATGCCCGCGTAAAGCGCGCGCCGGGGCTATGTATGGCGCAGTCAGTTGGCGCGGTCAATTTGGCAGCTGGTTTGCAGGACGCCTGGCTCTCTTGTTCGCCGGTTGTCGCCATCACCGGTCGCGAGCAGCAGCCGCGTCAATTGCGCCATGCTTATCAGGAAGTGGATCATCATGCGCCTTTTTCGGCGGTCACCAAATACAGCGCCTACGTCTCCAAACCGGAAGAGCTTTCTCATCACCTGCGGCAAGCCTTCCGCGCTGCCACGACCGGGACGCCACAGCCAACGCACCTCGATTTGGAAGGCATTGATGGCGGCGGGGTCGTTGATGTCGAGGCGAACTTAGACGTGATCGTCGAGCCACACTTTGCCAGTGTCCCGCCTTTCCGCCCGGTCGCCGATCAAGAGTCGATTGCCGCTGCCCTTCACTTGCTGCAGACTGCCCATCGCCCGGTGATCGTCGCCGGCGGCGGTGTAACGGCATCCGCTGCCCGCAGCGAGCTTATCGCGCTGGCGGAAAAGCTTTTGATTCCCGTGGCGACAGCGTTGAATGCCAAAGCGATGTTCCCGTCCGATCATCCGCTGGCGGTAGGTCTGCCCGGTTCCTATTCGCGGTCTTGCGCAAATCAGATACTCTGCGAAGCCGATCTTGTCTTTTACATCGGCAGCCATACTGGTGGCCAGCTAACAAACAACTACAGTGTCCCGCCGCCCGGTGTCCAAGTGATACAGCTCGATATCAACCCGGCTGAGATCGGGCGCAATTATCTTGTCGAGGTGGGCTTGCACGGCGACGCCCGCAACACGCTGCGTCACATGCTGGCGACTGCCGAAGCCGCGGAGCCGCGCCAAGCCTGGATCGAACGTGTTCAGGAGCGCGTTCGTTCCTTCTGGCTGGATGTCGGCGCGCACTTCAACTCGGACGACGAACCCATCCGCCCCGAACGTTTGTGCAAGGCATTGAGCGAGCATTTGCCCGAAGATGCGATTTTGGTTTCGGACACCGGGCACGCCGGTATCTGGACCGGCACCATGCTTGATCTGCGGCATTCCGGGCAATCGTACATCCGCTGCTCGGGCTCGCTCGGCTGGGGACTGCCGGCAGCGATGGGCGCCAAGTGCGCGCAACCAGACCGCCCCGTACTCTGCTTCACCGGAGACGGCGGCATCTGGTATCACTTGGCGGAGTTGGAAACGGCCGTCCGCTGCGGCATCAATACCGTCACGGTGGTCAACAACAACCACTCGCTCAATCAGGAACGCGATGGCGTGGAAGCGATTTATGGCGGGACGACCAAAGGCTCGGACGAGCTGTGGCGTTTCGAGGACACGGACTTCGCGCTCATCGCCGAGTCGATGGGCTGTCTCGGTATCACCGTGCGTAAGCCGGGCGAGATCGCCGGCGCTCTGGAGCGGGCTTTCGCCGCGGAGTGTCCGGTTGTCATCGATGTGAAGACCGACATTGAAGGCATCGCGCCGCCGACGTGGACGCCGGGTTGAGGTGAAGACACAAAGCCTGTCAAGAACAAACAAATGGCGGAGGCGCCTTGTACGGGCAAGCCGGTGGCTCGCCCTCAGCTAATCGCCATGGCGGGTGAGGAAAGCAAGATGCGCGACCGCCGATCTATGCGACTGTCCAACTACGACTACACGCAAAGTGGCGTCAATTTTGTCACCATCTGTACCTACCGTTTCGCAAGCCTGTTTGGGCGAATCGTGGACGGAAATGTGCAGTTGAATTGGCTTGGGCGACTTGTTGAGGAGGAATGGCAAAGGACGGCAATAGTTCGGCCCGCAATGGACCTCGACCAGTTTGTTGTAATGCCCAACCATTTACATGGTTTGCTCTGTATTTCCGATAGTCAGGTGGAGCGAATCCCAAAAAGCAGCACGAGTATGCGCGCCAATTCTCTAGGGTCGATTATCGCGCAGTACAAGTCAATTGTAACCAAACGTAGTCGAAGCCTTGCCAGTCCGCGGAACTGTCCGATATGGAAGCGCAATTACTACGATCATATTGTACGTGACGAGAGATCGCTTGAACGTATTCGCACTTACATCCTTGAGAATCCGTCACGCTGGAGTGAAGACAGATTCTGCTCTGACTGAAGAGTGGGGTAATAATGGGGCGAGCCACCGGCCCGCCCGTACAGATATCTCTAACATCCATTTATGTATAGATGATTCATTGGCTATCCCGCGCGCTTATATTAGTATCATGCTCAAATAAGTCGTCGAGTGGGGATTGAGCAAGGGATTCCATAATGAGCGCGGCAGGATTCGAACCTGCAACCAATTGATTAAAAGTCAACTGCGCTGCCATTGCGCCACGCGCCCAAACAGCGCCGAAGTATAGTCAGATTAAGCCCTGATTTCAAGCGCTAGCTTCCGTCCGCGCGTGCGACAAAACCGCCGCCTTTATTGCCCTCTGTCAAATTGTCCTAATCTTGATGTCCCTATATACTGAATGATGATTTGCTGGACTTGGCATAAAATCTCACTCCGAGGGAAATATGGCGGAGCTACAACCTCTTGAAGCGGCTGTCACTTCGGTTACGGCTTTGCCCTTGCGTCGTCTCGGTCGCCCGGTCGGGCGCGACGACCTGCTGCGGTCGCTCCTTCTGCGCTTGCGTCAACGCCAACAGTTGGTCTTGCATGGCGCGGCGGGCAGCGGCAAGTCCACTGTGGCCGCCACCATCGCTAACGTTAATCTGCAGCAGCATTCGCGGCCCATCCTCTGGTTGAATGTCCACAACCCGCCGCTGGTCGAGTTAATCGTGCGGATCGCCCGCGCCTATGGCAAAATCGACATTGCCAATGCCGATAATCCGCTCAGCGAAGCGGCTGGCGTCAAAGCCCTGCTGGATGAACACGGTCCGCTGCTCGTGCTGGATGGCGAGATAGAGTCAGCTGTACTGGCGCCCTTTGTCAAACGCTGCGCCATAGACATCCCCCTGGTTATGACCAGCACAGCGCCGCTCGCGCAAGGAGACTGGCGCAATCAGCCGATTGGCAACCTGGCGGAAAGCGATGCTGTGCGCCTTTTCAAGCAGAAAGCGGGCATCAAAGACAGCGACAGTGACAACGATATCAGCGCCCTGGCCGCCCAACTCAATTTCGCCGCCTTTCCGCTGGCGTTGGCCGCGCGCAGCATGATTATCGCCCGTCAGTCGCCGGCGGAGTTTGGTGAAACTGTGGCCACTGCGCTTGAAAGCCACGACGACCAAGTGGCGATGGCTATGCTCGATATCAGCTTCGAAGGGCTAAACGAGCGCCTGCGAGACTTGCTGCTTTTCCTCAGCGCCACCGTCCGCGGCGAGGCCTCGGTAGCCTTCCTGAATCTGCTCAGCGGCATCGCCACTGAATCGATCGATATGTCGATGACAATTTTGTCACGACTCTTCCTCGTGGAGCGCTTTCAGCGGGCAGGAGCAGCATATTACCGCCTTCACCCGCTGGTACACAGTTTCCTCATGGACTGGGCGCTGGAACGGGACCGCTTTGATGCTTTGCGCGCTGATATTCTCGATACATCGCGCGATTATCTGGATGTCCACGGCAGGTCCGATGACGCCGTCATTCGGCTTCTGACTGAATTCGAGAATCTACTCGCCGCTGCCGCTTGGGCGGCGCAGGCCGATGATCGCGATCTGGCGGGCGACCTTGCCGAAGCAATGGCCCCGCTGGAAGGCTTGATCGCCGCGGAAGGCTACAACTACGAGTTGCTGCGACTACATGCCATCCGCGATGGTGAAGCTCTTGAATTCGAAGATGTGCCGGAAGAAGAACTGGCCGTCGAAGCTGTCGACGAGGCGCTGGCGCAAGACCTTGTGGAAGCTGAAACGGACGACATGCCTTTGGTCGACGGCGACGATGACGAGCCGACCCTGATCGTCAGCGAAGGTTTGGACGAAGACGCGGCGTCTCAAGTTAGAGAGTCGGTAGCCATAGACGACTCCACATTCATCCGTCTCGACGACAAAGACCTGCAATCGGTGAATATTGACCAGCTGCGCACCGCGCTCAACGTCGCCAGCCAGAATAAGGAGACTGCGCGACAACTGCAAATACTGAAAGCCATCGCCCGCATGCAAATCAACCAGGGACGCGAGAAAGACGCCGTCGCCACCTATGGCGATGTGCTGGAAATCTATGAAAACAGCGAAGACAAAGACGGTGTCCTCGAGACCTTGGACATGATCGCCGGGCTTCTGGTAAGCAACCAAACGACGCCGGCCGCGATAGAACAAGTCAAACTGCGCACCGCGCTGTCTTTCGCCCGTCAGCATGAGGATACGCAACGCGTCCTGCAAATCCTGGACGCAGTCGGCAAGGTGCAGATCGGCCAGAATCGCGAGAAAGACGCCGTCGCGACGTATAACGAGGTGCTGGCGATCCACGAAAAAAATGAGGACAAGCCGGGCTTGCTCGAGACGCTGGATATGCTCGCTGGTTTGCTCGTCCGCAGCAACTCCGCCGTATCTGCCCTGCAGCACGTGCAACGCGGCCTGCATCTCGCCGACGAGCTTGATGATGATGAGGCGGCGATGTTTCTGCAGATTACCAGCGGCGACGCCCATCTGGAATTGGGCGAAGCATCCATGGCAGTTGAAGCTTATGAACGTGCCTTGAGCAAGGCGCGCCACCGCGACGACACGCAACACGAGGCGCTCATTTTGTACAAACTTGGCATGGCGTATCTGGATGCCGGTCAAGCGCGACGCGCGATTGAAATGCTGGAAGACGCCAACGATCGCTTCAAAGAACAATCAAAGCGCGATATGGAAGGTCAGGTCCTGCGTGGCTTGGGCGCGGTTAATGTGCAGCTGGAGCGCTGGAGCGAAGCGGTGAACTTCCACACGTCCGCGCTTTATATCGCGCGTGAGCTTGGTGACAAGGCGACCGAGGCGCAGCAGTTGAGCCATCTGGGCGAGATCTTGATCAAGGCCGAGCGCCTGCCTGAAGCCTTGACTCGCTTGCGGCAAGCGCTGCACGTCGCCTATGAGCAACAGAACAAAACTGACGTAGTCCGCATCATCGTGGAATTAGTAAACCTGATGATGCGCAATCTGTTTCTTTCGTCCATCGCGGAATTGCTCATTAACGACGGTCTGACCTACGATCCGGATGATCGCGAACTCCTGCGGCTGAAGAGCGAAGTGGCTGGCGCCAAAGAACGCGCCGCCGCCCGTGGCGTTGCCCTGGCCGTCGTCGCCGGCACCGCGCGTGAATATGCCGCCAACGCCTACAACTATAACTAAGCTGCCGGCAAGCGCCTGGACTAAACTCGACCCGGACAACAAAAAGGGCGGCGCCTAAGCGCCACCCCTCAGCATCCAATTCAAATGAGATTGTGACTAGGTTCTGTTGATATTTTGACATTAGCATTTTCATAAATGGGTAAAATAGTCTTATGGATACCATAAGACTAACTGACGAACAGTGGGCGAAGCTTCGGGATTTTCTGTCGCAAGAGCCAAAGGTTTATCTGGGCAATGAGGCGAAATGCCGCCAATTTGTTGAAGCAGTGATATGGGTAAGTCGCAGCGGCGCACAGTGCCGTTTGCTTCCAAGCGAATACGGCAAATGGAATTCAGTTTACAAACGCTTTGCTCGCTGGTGCGAAAATGATGTTTGGCAACGGATGATGGAAGCTCTTGCCGATGACGCGGATATGGAAAACGGGATAATCGACAGTACGATTGTTCGGGCACATCCCTGTGCCGCTGGCGCCGAAAAAAAGTGAAAAGCAAGCCGTGGGTCGCAGTCGCGGGGGTTTTAGTAGCAAGATTCATATCACGGTTGATGGTTTGGGCAATCCCTTGCGTTTCCGCTTGAGTCCTGGGCAGGCTCACGACATCAATCAGGCTGAGGAGTTGGTGGAAGGCTTTGCCTTTCAGCGGGTTATCGCGGATCGAGGCTATGCGTCCCAAGATTTTGTGGACAGCTTGCTTGAAAGAGGCATAGAAGCGGTAATTCCCCCGCATCCGAGCGCCAAAGAGCAGCGAGAATATGATAGATGGCTCTATCGCGAGCGGCATCTGGTGGAATGTTTCATCAATAAGATCAAACATTTCCGCCGCGTCTTTTCCCGATTTGAGAAACTCGATACATCTTATCTCGGATTTCTGCACCTTGTCGGTACGCTGATATGGTTACGATAGAATGTCAACAGAACCTAGTTCTTTCTTACCTGACAATGGTCGGGCAAATGCTCGAAGACTTCTGTCAGCGCCGTGTGATGGTCGAGGTGCGCTCCGATGATCTCGAAGGGCAATGCTTGATGCTCTTCGTCAAATACGATCATCCAGCTGTCGTCGCTGCCCTTAACCCAGCGCCCGCCGTAATTGTGGCGGATTGATTCGCCAAGGTAAGCGCCGAATTTCTCCCTCAGCAAGCCCTTTTCTCGCTCGTCCAACTCATCGCGGTGCGCCTCGATATAGGTATCCAGCCAAGAGACCGAGTCAGTTGAGAAGTCCAAGTCAACCTCTGCCTTTTCGCTAAGTACCTCTATGACCAACTGCGCGTCTTCCTGCAGTTCCGCTGAGTCTGCTAATGTGTTCAACTCAATCGCTCCTAATTGTTCCATATGACAAAGTGTCTGACGCCGCGAATACCAAGCGCCTATGGTGAGCAAGTGTCTCAAGCGCTTGACCCACGAATCCCAAGACAAGGTGTGAACGACACTTCTTACCAGTTCCGCCAAAATTCACGCACAGCGCAATTGCTCGGCAACAAAAAAACCAACCGCTGGGATTGGTCTGCCTGAGCGGGCAACGGGATTCGAACCCGTGACCTTTTCCTTGGCAAGGAAATGTTCTACCGCTGAACTATGCCCGCATCGTACCACGCAGTGTAACCAATCTGCATTGCGTTGACAAGTCCATTTTTGCCAGCAGGACGAATCGTGCGCAGGTGAATCGGCATTGCATTCATCATCTCTGTTCACCGCATCGCCTATAATTGAACCTGTCGCAGTTAAGCCCTGCCCGGATCGCAAATGTATCCAAGCCAACGCTACAACTTCTTATTCAACCCCTACAAGAGAGACCTGATCCTCTCCATTGACGGCGGCGGAATGCGCGGGGTGATCGCTCTGGCTGTCCTCTGCTGGCTCGAAGAACAGACCGGCAAACCGGCCTATGAGCTTTTCAAAGTTGTCGGCGGAACCAGCACCGGCGCCATCATCTGCGCCGGCCTTGGCTTGGGCATGAGCGCCCGCCAGATCATGGATGAGGTCTACAAGTCGCGCCTGCCTCAGGCCTTCAATCGCGCCAAACGCTTTCGCTGGATTCGCTTCGTCTTCAACGGCATGCGGCATTTATATCCGTACGGACCTTTTCTCAAAGCGCTTGGCCCGCTCGGCGAAGGCAAACGCATGGCTGACCTTGTCGGTCCGACCGTCTTGTTGACGACCAAGGACCTGCGTACCAGCTCGACCTACTACATCATCAACCGGGGACCGGGCGCGCCCCTATTCGCCGACTGGCCCCTGGCTGGCGCCGTCGCTTCGAGTGTTGCGGCGCCCCTCTTCTTCGCGCCGGTGCAGGGCAACCTGGTGGATGGCGGCGTCGGCTCGTTCGGTAATCCCTGCCTGGCGACTTCGGTGGAAGCCGTTGAATACCTCGACATGCCGGCGGAAAACCTGATCCATATCTCGTTTGGCAACGGCTTTTTCCCCAATACTTACGAAGAAGGAGCGGGCAAAGGCTTCTGGCTGAAATCCTGGATTGAGTACGTGATCGCCGAAGGCTTGGATGATGCCGCCATGCAGCAGGTTTTCATGACGCGCGCTATCTACCGCTCAATGGACTTCCGCCGCTACAATCCCGGGCTGACGCGGCAGAATATCGAGCACAACCTCAACCTGAACCCAGGCGACATTGACCCGTGCAGCTTGGCATTTGATAGCAGTTCAATGGCTGAAATCGAGCTGATGGAAAAAATCGGATACGCCTACGCCGCCAAGATCGACTGGATGAAAGAGCGGGCGCTGCCCTGGAATACGGTCGGCGGCCACGCCGAGCCGGGCTATGAACACACCGACTGGACCAACTCGCCCTTCGCCGCGCAGACGTTCTAGCTGCTCTAGCTCCCGCCCCCTCCTACCTTACAAAATGTAGGGGCGACCCACTGGGTCGCCCGCATTGTTCAATTCTGTGTTGCCCCTCCCATCTTAGGGTGAGGTAAGCTGCCCCGCTAGATGCTGAAATACAGCTCGAACTCGTAGGGATGCGGACGCATTGCCACCGCGTCCTGATCCTCGACCTGCTTGTAGTCGATGTAATTCTGGATGAACTGCTCGTTGAAGACGCCGCCTTCCAGCAGGAAGTCGTGATTCGCCTCTAACTCACGCAGCGCCTCACCCAGCGTACCAGGCATCACTGGCGTCTCGTGATCGCCCTCATACAAGTCAGCCTCTGAAGCAGCGCCCGGATCAATCTGATTCTTGATGCCATCAATTCCCGCCATCAGCAGCGCTGGCATCGCCAAGTAGGGGTTGGCGGCCGGATCGGGCCAGCGCGCTTCAACACGCTTGGCTTTTGGACTGTTGCTGTACATCGGAATGCGGATGCCCGCCGAGCGGTTGCGCGCGGAGTAAACCAGGTTCACCGGAGCTTCGTATCCGGGCACCAAACGCCGATAGCTGTTCGTGATCGGATTGGTAAAGGCGGCGCAGGCCGGGGCATGCTTGATCAGGCCGCCGATGTACCACAGCGCCATTTGGCTGAGGCCGGCGTACTTATCGCCAGCAAACAGAGGCTGACCATCTTTCCACAGCGACTGATGCACATGCATGCCGGAGCCATTCTCTTCGAAGAGCGGCTTGGGCATAAATGTCGCGTGCAAACCGTTTTCCGCGGCCACGTTCTTGACGATGTACTTGTAGGTCACCATCATGTCCGCCATTACAAGCAACGGCGCGTATTTCAAGTCAATCTCGGCTTGGCCTGCGCCACCGACCTCGTGGTGATGCACTTCGACTTCCATGCCGACATCCATAAGACGCTGCACCATCTCGGCGCGCACGTCATGTGTCTTGTCCTGCGGCGGCAAGGGGAAGTAACCCATCTTGATCCGATTCATATGACCTTGCGCCGGGTCATCGTTGCCGCTGTTCCAATCACCCTCGAAGGAATCCACGCGATAGAAGCTGCTGTTTTCCGATGTGCTGTACTGCACATTGTCGAACATGAAGAACTCGGCTTCCGGACCGAAATAAGCGATGTCAGCCAGGTCCGAAGCGTTCAGATACGCTTCCGCTCGCTTCGCCACGCCACGCGGGTCCAGCAAATACGGATCTCGGCTAATGGGATCATGGGCGTCACAGTACATCGTCAGCGTGTTTAGGCTGAAGAAAGGGTCGACATAAGCGGTGCTGAGATCCGCCAACAGAATCATGTCCGATTCGTGGATCGCCTGAAAACCCTGAATGCTCGATCCGTCAAAGCCAAAGCCGTCTTCAAAAGAGCCTTCGTCGACCGACTGAATCGGCATGCTGAAGTGCTGCGGTATGCCGCGGATATCGACAAAACGCAAATCTATCTCGGCAATGTCATTCTCATTTGCCCAAGCCAGCAGAGCGGCGGGCGACTCCATCGCGGAAGCGGGGGGGACAAGGCTTGCCATTTTGATTCATCCTTTTGCTAGAACTTTCATTAAGTTAACTGCGCCATTGTATTGGGCGATTCTCACAACATCCACAGCGAATATTATGGAAATTGCGTTGCTTTTTATGTTAGGTTTTACTAAATCGCAGCGAATCCGCCGGAATCTGGCCTGCCGCTCCGCCCGTCGGGTCGATAATTCAGCCCAATTGCTGTCTTCCAGCAGTCCGATTTGACCCTTTCCTTTCGGCTGTTTCGGGCTAGCCAGCTTCCTTCTGTCACTGATAGCATTGGACCTTGCAATCCGATTCACCAGAAGGATTTCTCCCTTGAAGCGCATCTTCATCGTCTTCATCATTAGCTTGTTCTGGCGCCCGCTTCAAGCGCAGTCGCCACAGGCGCCCGTTCTTGTCCCCGAGGTCATCAATGTGTACCCGCACGACGCCAGCGCATTCACACAGGGCTTGCTTTGGGACAACGGCTATCTATACGAATCCACCGGTCTATGGGGCGAATCCACCCTGCGGCGCGTCGATATTAGTAGCGGCCAGCCAGAGGAAATCGTTGCGCTCGCCGACGACTATTTCGCCGAAGGGCTGGAGCGCGTCGGCGATCAGCTCATTCAGCTCACCTGGCAAGCTGGGCTCGCCATCGTATACGACTTCTACACCTTCGAGCAGCTTGGCGTCATCGAATACAAGGGCGAAGGTTGGGGACTATGTTCCGATGGACGCTACCTCTTTATGAGTGATGGCACGTCGCACCTGTCGATTCGTGATACTGAAACTTTCGAGCTCATCTTCCGCGGCGCCGTAACACTGGACGGGCGAGTCATCCCGCCGCAGTTGCTCAACGAACTTGAGTGCGTCGGCGATCATATCTACGCGAACGCCTGGAATACTGACTATATCTTCCGCATCGACAAATTTACCGGCGACATAACCGCGCTCATCGACGCCTCCGCGCTAATGACCGATGCCGAGCGCGACGAACTATCCAACGGCAGCGTACTCAACGGGGTTGCCTACAACGGCGAGTCCGAAACCTTCTTCATCACCGGCAAGAATTGGCCCAAGATGTTCGAAATCGTATTCATCGACTCATAGACTACGAGTATTTGCCTGGCACAAGTGAGCTTGTGCCAGGGACAAAATTTGACTGAACGATCAAAAAGCGATAATCTCTAAGCCTCTGAAACATAGCTAGAGGAATCGGAATCATGTCACGTAAACTTGTGTTTCTATTCATTTTGCTGGCGATTGCAGCCGCTTCGTTCTCGCCTGCACTGGCCCAGGAAACCATTGAGCTTGAAGCTTGGCTTGCCTTTAGTGATCATCGTTACGACTGGGCGGTTGATACCGCGGATCGCTTCAACGCGCTGCACGACGACATAAACGTCACAACGGTGTCAGTCGTCGACTATGACACGATCGTCAATAATTACACACTTGGACGCGAAGACGGCAACTATCCGGAAATAGTCCAGCTCTTTGACGCCGCGCTTCAATTTGCGGTAGATACCCATTGGTTCTCCTACGCCGAAAATATTATCGCTGGACGAGAAGAAGTGCTGGGGCATCCGGTCGACTTTGATGACATCATTCCGGTAATCTCCAACTACTATACGGTAGATGACGTCTGGGCTTCTGTCGCCTGGACCACATCGACGCCGATCATGTACTACAACGTAGATATGCTTGAACAGGCGGGTATCACAGAGTTGCCGCAGACTTGGGAAGATATATTGGATGCTTGCGCCGCTTTGCAGCCGATGGTTGATGACGGCACGATTTCGGCTTGCGCGTCCTGGCCCTTCTCCGGCTGGTTTATTGAGCAGTGGCTGGCACAGCAGAACGAGTACATGGTTAATAATGAAAATGGCCGCGCGGGGCGCGCTACGGAGTTCAACCTAGATACGGACGCCTACCGCGCCATCGCGCAGTTCTACCGTGATCTCTACAGCAACGGCTACTTCATCTTTGAAGGTCAGGACCAGTGGGGACCGCCCACCCAGAACTTCGTTTCCGGCAAGGTCGCCATCCTCATGAGCAGTTCGGCAGCGGCCCGCGCCGTTAGCGAAGGCGCCGCCGAAACCGGCTTCACGCTGGATACGACGGGCATGGCCTATAATCAGGACGCGCCGAGTGGCTGGGTCGGCAATATTCTCGGTGGAGCGACCATGTGGATAAGCAATGGCCTCGCGCCAGAGGTCGAGGAAGCGGCTATGGCCTTCCTGCTTTTCTTCAGCAACACTGAAAACAGCGCCAGTTGGCACACCGCCTCAGGATATGTGCCCGTGCGCAATAGCTCTATCGAGCTGCTGAAGAACCTGGAACCGGGCAATGAAATCCTTTGGGACATCCCCAGCGGTTCGCGCGTTGATATTGAAGTGGACGACTGGTATGCGGCCTTCCCGAACTTCTTGACCGCCAGTACGCAGCTTGGCACTTCCACCGTTAACAACGCGACTCGCGGCTCAACCTACGGCACCTTCCAGCAGAGCCGTCCCTATTACAATGGGCTCGTGGAAGAGTACATGCTAAACGGGGGCGATCTGGACGCGATGATTGCCGAGACCAATGCTGAATTGACCGAGCTTCTGCAGGAATACAACTTCCTGTTCGCCGACGAATAGACCGCCTTTGGTAAATTAGGACAACTGATAATGGGCAAGTGTAAAAGCTTGCCCGTTGTTCCCGCGTATTTTCGGATATAGCCGCGGATACCTGCATGGAAGAAATCGCCTACATTGTTCATCCGATTGTGGTTACGCTGGCTGGCGCGCTATTGGGCGCGCTCTACTTTGCGTTCTTGCGCTGGCAGACACAAATCGGCGGCTTGCGCGCCAGCTTGGTCGTTGGCGCGATCGCCGGGGCCATCGGCGCAACTTTGTTGACCGCCCCGCTGGGCTATTGCATGTTTCAGGGCGACCAATCCAGCGATGATATCATTGTCGGCTGGATCATGGTCCTGCTGGGGCTGTTGCTCACACTCAATATTGGCAGTACCGTGCTCTGGCGCTACTTCCGCGGGCAGCGACTGTTGCCGCGCGGCGATACTACGCCGGGCGCCTTTCGCGGACGCTTCGGCCTTGTCTATGCCATCGCAGTTTTGTCTCCCACGATATTGGTGCTGATTTACTTTGTCTATCTTCCAATGTTCGACACATTGCGCTTCTCCACCTTCCTGGCGCGATTTGGCGCGCCGCGAACGCGATTCATCTGCGTCTCAAATTTCTCGCGTATGCTGTCGGATTTGGATTATCACAGCAATCTGTTTTTGAGCTTCGCGCTATCTTTCGGCATCATCATCATTGCTATGAGCCTCGCGCTCTTGATCGCCTCCATGCTCAATCAGCCAATCCGGGGCGCGAACATCTATCGCACGCTTCTGATATGGCCCTACGCCATATCACCGATCGTGGCCGGCTCGATCTTCGGCCTGCTGCTCGGTACAGAATCCGGCATCGTCAACCGAGTTCTCGACCTTGTATTTGACGTGAAGGTGCCCTGGCTGGTGACAGTGCCGGCGGCGCAAGTCAGCGTCGTACTCGCCAGCGTTTGGAATGTCATCGGCTTCAATATTCTGTTCTATACCGCTGGGTTGCAAACGATTCCCAAAGACCTGCTGGAGTCTGCGTCCATTGATGGCGCTAGCGCCTGGCAGCGCTTCGCACGCATAACATTTCCCTTGCTATCGCCATTCACATTCTTCCTTATCGTCACCAATACGATTTACGCCTTCTTTGACACGTTTGGGCTGATCTTTGTCTTGACCCGCGGCGGTCCAACCGAGTCCACCTTTACAGCCATGTACCGCGTTTACGTAACAGGCATTCTCGCCAGCGACATAGGTAAATCCACTGCCCAATCCCTGATCCTGTTCTTGATCGTGGTCGGGATTACCATTTTCCAATTCCGCGTCGGGCAACGCCGCGTACAATACGGGAACTACTGATTATGACCGAAAGCGCTAGCTCGAGATTCGTCTTTGATCCATCGTCTAACCGAGAGCAGCCTCTGTGGCGGCGTCTCATACCGCAACGCTGGTATGCCCATCTGATCTTGATCATCTCGGTCACTGTTATCACCTTTCCTATGTTCTACGCGCTCCTGATCAGTACGCAGAGCAACCCCGAGGTCTACAATCACAAATTCACGCCCGGCTCGATGTTCTTTGAGAATCTGCGCACGGTCATGGTTCAGCGCAATATGGGCCGCTTCATGCTGAATAGCTTTGTCATTGCCACGTCAATCGCGATAGGCAAGACGGTGATGTCGGTGCTGGCTGGGTTGGGTCTGGTTTACTTCCGTTATCCGGGCAAGTGGATTGTGTTCGGCTTCGTGCTGATAACCTTGATCATGCCGGGCGATGTGCTGCTGATCGCGCTGTATCGCCGCGTCGTCAGCTTCGACGCCTGGCCGCATCCCTACGTCGCCCTGACGCTGCCGCTGCTCGCCAGCGCCACCGGCGTCTTTATCTTCAGGCAGCACTTCATGACCATGCCCCCGGATCTATCCGAAGCGGCGCAATTGGACGGCGCGTCGCCGATGCAGTTCTTGTTCCGCGTACTAATCCCCCTCAGTTGGAACACGATCGGCGCGCTGATGGTGATCATGTTCCTCTTCGGCTGGAATCAATTCTTGTGGCCGCTGATCCTGCTGCGGGATCAAAACTTGCAAGTTGTGCAGTGGGGCATGCAATCGCTCACGCAGAATGTGGAAGTCGGCGACAATTTTGGGCCCATGATGATGGGTGTCATTATCACCAGCTTGCCGCCCATGATTATCTTTATGATCTTGCAGCGCCAATTCATGAAAGGCTTCGCGCTGACCCGCGACAAGTAGCCGAATCAACGCGCAGCGCAGCTTCCGCGCCGCGATCCCCGGAAATGTTAATAATCTTCATATAGACAGATGATTCCAACCCGTATATGATTCATATATGGACTATCCATGTATGAATGAATGTTCCGGCCACGGCGAATCCTGGGAAGCTTCCTTTGAACACCGCTTCTTCACCCTCTTGACGCGGATATATCGGCTGCTGCACCATCATGCCGACCATAAAATGCCCGCTCACGCTCTATCTCCGCCTCAGCTTTGGTTTCTCAAGCGCCTGCACGATGCCGGCGCCCCGCAACCGATCAGTTTCTTCGCTGATGGGGTCATTTCGAACCGCTCCAATGCCACCCAAATGATCGACCGGTTGCAGAGCGAGGGCTTGGTCTCGCGCGTCAGCAATCCCAAAGACCGCCGAAGTGTACTGGTAGAGTTGACCGAGGCGGGATCGCAGCGATTGCGCGAGGGGCACGATTGCCTCGAAAGCATGGCTAAGGACCTGCTCGAACCATTGGCGCCTGCTGAACGAGACAACATTATCGTAGTCTTTGAAAGGGTATTGTCTTTGTTAGAAGGACAGCCCGTGCGAGCAGATGAACATCAGACATGACTTTCCATAGCTAATTCTGAAGACTATCGACAATTTGCCAAAGGAGAAGAACTCTATGCCTGTCAATCACGCCATAATCGCGGAAAATGTCTACAAGCACTTTGGCGACATCAAAGCCCTGGACGGAGTGTCCATCGCAGCAGAGACGGGTAAAGTCCTCGGGTTGCTCGGTCCCAACGGCGCCGGCAAGACCACGCTCGTGCGCATCCTCAGCACCTTGCTCAAACCCGACAGCGGCAACGTCACTGTAGGCGGACTCGATGTGCTGCAGCAAAAACAGCACGTTCGCGAGATCATCGGCTTGGCCGGTCAGAATGCCGCCGTGGACGAAATCCTCACCGGGCGCGAAAATCTCGTCATGGTCGGGCAGCTCTATCACATGTCGCGAACGATAGCCAAACAGCGGGCGGCGGAATTGCTCGATCAGTTCGCGCTGGCTGATGCCGCCGATCGCTCGGTCAAGACCTATTCGGGTGGCATGCGCCGGCGCCTCGACCTGGCCGCGAGTATCGTTGCCCGCCCCAATATCCTCTTCCTTGATGAACCAACCACCGGCCTGGATGCGCGGGCGCGCATCGCAATGTGGGAGACCATTCGCACACTCGTCTCCGGCGGTACCACGCTGCTGTTGACAACCCAATACCTGGAAGAAGCCGATGAATTGGCAGACCAGATCGTCGTCATCGACCACGGTCGTGTCATCGCCGAGGGAACCGCGGATGAGCTGAAAGCCAACATGGCGGCCGATTTCATCGATATCACCATCGCCAATCCGCTGCAAACCGCTCAGGCCTCCGGCCTGCTACAGCCAATATCGACTGAGGCGCCGCAGTCTGACGACCGGCGCGGGCATGTGATCTTGGCGGTGGAGAATGGCGCCCAGAGCATTGCCGAAGTCGTGCGTCTGCTAGACGGTGATGATATCCACATCGCCGAACTCAACCTGCGCCGCCCGACCCTAAACGATGTTTTCCTCAGCATCACGGGCGAAGCCATCATTGAAGAAGAAGCCAAACCCAAACGAGGCCGTTTCGGCCGTCGCCGCAGCGCCTGACCGCTGCCGTCAGAATGCACAACCGACAAGGACAAAACCAAGCATGACTCAGAACGCATTGAAACCACTAGCTTCGGCATCGTTGATTCCCGTATCGAGCGACGTAGGAATGCTGCGCCGCTTCCTCTGGAATTTCACCGACACCTATATCGTAATGCGCCGCAATCTCACCCAGCTTTTCCGTCAGCCGCAACTGCTGGTCTTCGCCACGATTCAGCCGGTGATGTTTTTGCTGCTATTCACTTATGTATTCGGAGGCGCGATCCGCTTTAGCACCGGCGGCGACTACATCAGCTTCCTGCTGCCCGGTGTCATTATCCAGACCATCATCTTCGCCTCCACCAACACCACCGTCGGGCTGTCGGTGGATCTTTCGCGAGGGATGATCGACCGTTTTCGTTCGTTGCCGATGTCGCGAGCGGGGGTGCTGGCCGGGCGCACCGCTGCTGATACCGTGCGTGGAACTGTGACCATCACCATCATGATGGTCGCCGGTTTCGTTATCGGTTTCCGCTTCGAAAACTTGGGCACAGGGCTCCTGGGCATCCTGCTGGCCATCGCCTTTGGACATGCCTTCACCTGGATTGGCGCGACCATCGGCCTCTACGTCAAAGATCCTGAGGCAGCGCAGGTCGCTGGCTTCATCTGGATGTTTCCCTTGACCTTCGCCAGCTCCATCTTTGTACCCACCGCCACCATGCCCGATTGGCTACGCGCTTTCGCGGAGAATCAGCCAGTCAGTGTGGTCGCCACTGCCGTCCGCGATCTGATGACGGGCACGGTCAATCCGGACGATATCACCATCGCGTTGATCTGGATCATCGGTATCATCGCGGTTTTCATGCCGCTGGCTGTATGGCAATACGCCAAGGTGGCGTCGCGCTAGCTAGCTTCGAATAGACCTTTCATGCACCATATCGAAGGGGCGGCTCACCGAGTCGCCTTTTCTCGCGTCGATTCGTATTGCGCGGCATGCGACGCTTCTCGCTTGAGTGATCCAGCGCCTGCGCTCACTGTCGCCCACGCCTGCATTCTGCGCTACACTTGCCGGAAGACTTCGATTAACAGTCACAAAAGGACAGTCCATGAGCGCAAACCTGATCTATATCGCCAACTCCGGCGACGCGTCCTATGGCATTACCGTTGCCGCTCTTGATTACGATACAGGTACGCTTGATGTCGTCCAGCGCGTCACAGACATCAGCGAATGCCACTACCTCAATCCCCATCCGACCGGCAAATACCTGCTTGCAACTACAATGGATGGCGGTGTAGAAGTCGTGTCGTTCGCCATCGAAGCGGACGGAACACTTAGAAAACTGAGCACCGCGCCCGCGGCCGGCACATCGCCCTGTTACGTCTGCGCCGATGCCAGCGGCAAAAACGTATTGATGGTCAACTATGTCAATGCCGGCGAGCGCGGCAACATCCGCGTCTATCCCATGGCTGAAGACGGCATGCTTGGACCCAACTCGGAAATGATCGAGCACAAGGGCAGCAGCGTTAATCCCGATCGCCAGGAAGTATCCCATCCTCATATGATTGTCACCACGCCTGACAATCGCTTCGCCGTCGTGCCGGACTTGGGCACAGACATAATCTATCTCTACGCGCTGGATACGGCGGCCGGTAGGCTCAGCCTGTCTCAGACACTTGATTTGCCCGCCGGCGCCGGACCGCGACACGTCACTTTCCATCCCACCTTACCGCGCATGTACGCCATTAACGAACTTGATTCCACGCTGGCCACCTTCTCTTTCGATGCAGACGACAACTGGACGCGCCTGTCCATCTTGTCAACCCTGCCAGATGGTCATGTTCAGCCGGCTGACAATCCAAATTCCTGCGCCGATGTTCACGTGCACCCCAATGGACGATTTCTCTACGGTTCCAATCGAGGCCACGACTCCATCGTGATTTACGTCCTTGATGAGAATGGCATGCCCGGATACATCGGCAACCAGTCGACAACGGGCGAATGGCCCCGCGCCTTCATGATCGACCCCACCGGCGAATACCTGATCGTGGGCAACCGACATACGGACAACGTCGCCGTATTTTCTATTGATGTCGCCAGTGGCTTGCTTACTTTCCGCTCGTCTCTCACCCTCGACGCGCCAATAGGCTTTAAGATGGTTGTTTAGATAACGATGCGAGTTCTTATTACTGGCGGGGCCGGTCTGGTCGGCACACCAATTAGCCGGCGCTTTGTCGAACTGGGCTGGGATGTGCGGGTCATCGGCATCGAAGCCGATTGCCCGATTGCCGGCGTTGATTACAGCCAATGCGACATTCTGGATGTGGCTGCGCTCTCAAAGCACGTCGAGGGCTGCTATGCGATAGTGCATCTGGCCGCCATTCCCAGCACGCGCGCGCATCCCAGCGAGACGATATTCAGCGTCAATGTCGCCGGCGCCTACAATGTCTTTGAAGCTGCTGCCCGCGCGGGCATCAAGCGCATCGCCCAAGCCAGCTCTATCAACGCCATAGGCGGCTTTTGGGGCTGCGATGACCGGCGATATGACTATTTTCCAATCAATGAGGAATTGCCGCTCTTCACAACCGACGCCTACTCCTTCTCCAAGCAGATGGTCGAGCAGATCGCCGCGTATTTCTGGCGCCGCGCCGGCATCAGCAGTATATCTTTTCGCCTGCCGGCTGTTTGGAATAATGCCGTCATCCAAGGCAACAAGCTTCGCCAAAACCATGAGACGAGGCGTAATCAGCTCGATGAGTTTCGCAAGTTCCCTTCTGCCGAGCAGAAGAGCCGCCTAGCTGTTGCCAAGGCAACCGCGCTAAAACTGCGCGCGCGCCATATCATGGAATACGACGCCATACAAAGCGGAGCTTTCAAAGAGGAGATCCCGGCCGACGACTGGCTTGTCTCCGCTTGGTTCGGAGATCGCTTCCACTTCTGGACCTTCATCCATACGGATGACTCGACGCAGGCATTTGAAAAAGCGATCACCGCCGACTTCAAGGGCGCTTATCCTCTCTTTGTCAACAGCGACATAAATTACCTGCGCTACGAAACCGAAGCGCTGCTGTCACTCTTCTATCCCGAGGTGAGCCGCCGCAAGAGGCCAATCATCGGCGCCGAAAGCCCGGTCAGTATAGAGCGCGCCCGTGACCTGATCGGCTTCGAGCCGACTGTGCGAAGCATTTGATATGGGCGCGTCAAGCAAAACCAACTTGCAGCAGGTTGTCCGCATCGGTACGCGCCGGTCAACCTTGGCGCTTAGGATGGCGAATCACGTCGCTGAATGCATCACTGCCATCAATCCGTCAGTTCGTATCGAAATCTGCGAAATCACAACACGTGGCGATCTGAATCTTACGGCGCCACTGACCGCCCTCGGTGGCAAGGGTGTATTCACCGAAGCGCTCGAATTTGCCTTGCGCCAAGGCGAGATCGACTGCGCCGTGCACAGCCTGAAAGATCTGCCGGTCGAAATGGCCGATGACCTGTCATTAGGGGCGGTACCCAAGCGTGGAGATCACCGAGATGTGCTCGTAAGCCGTAACGGACAAACACTCGCGGAATTACCGGCGGGCGCGCGTATTGGAACAGGTAGTTTGCGCCGGCGCGCTCAAGTGCTATGGCTGCGGCCCGATCTTGAGATCGTGCCTATCCGCGGCAACGTGCCGACACGAATCAAGAAAATGCATGCAGCCCCGGAGCAGTTTGATGCCGTAGTCTTGGCAGCCGCCGGTTTGATGCGTCTCGGTCTGGACGAGCACATCAGTGAGACCTTCGATGATGCCAGCCTACTTTGTGCCGCCGGGCAAGGCGCTATCGCCGTACAGTGTCGCAACGACGGCGATTCTCTTGATTTCTTCGGCAGTCTCACAGATCGACTCACCGCTTGCGCGACAACGGCGGAGCGCGCGTTCCTGGCTGCCCTGGAGGGTGGCTGCTCTACGCCGGTCGCTGCCTACGCCCATTTCTCGGGCAACGTGCTTCATTTACAGGGGCGCGTCTTGTCTGAAGACGGCAAACAGCGCATAGATGTAAGTGGCGAAGCCCAGGCTTTCGACGGCGCGGCTGGCAAATACTTCGCGCTGCAGCTTGGCAAGCGCTTGGCCGAGCAGGCGCTTGAACAAGGCGCGGGTCAAATTATGCAGAGTCTTTCTTCGGGGACAGCCCCCGCGGAAGAAGGGTGACAATCGTCATGAGTGACAATCTACCGCTGGCTGGCAAGAACATCATCGTTACCCGCGCGCGGCATCAAGCATCGACGCTGGAAGAATTGATCCGCGAGCGCGGCGGCAACCCCATCGCCTATCCTTGTATCTCTATCGTGCCTCCGGCTGAACCCAATGCTTTGAATCACGCCTTGCGTATTGCGCGCGACTTTGATTGGCTCGCGCTCACCAGCAGTAATGCCGTGCGCACGGTCGCCGAAGTCGCGCGCGCCTTAGGGACCGAAGCCGATCTTGCAGGGGTGCAATTCGCCACGCTCGGCCCGGTGACTTCGGGAGATTTGCGCCGACTATTGGCCCGTGACCCCGTCTTCACGCCGACTGTAGTCAGCGCCGAAAGTCTAGCGCGCGAACTCCCCCTGGGAGAAAACCGCCGCGTACTCCTGCCACAGTCAAACCTGTCCGATGCGAAAGCCGCTGACATCCTGCGCGCGCGTGGCGCCGCTGTAACCGCAGTGGTGGCGTATCGCACGGTCGTCGGCTCTGGGGGCGCAGACCTGCCATCCTTGCTTGAGCAAGCGTGTATCGATGCCTTTACCTTTGCCAGCCCATCAGCTGTTCGCTACTTCCGCCAGCGCTGCCAGCTGGATCAGGCGCTCAACCTGCCCGCGGTTTGTCTCGGACCCGTTACGGCGAGATCGGCAAGCGAGTACGGCTTCGCGCAAGTCATTAGACCACCGGAGGTCAGCGTTCGCGCGATGGTCAGCGCGTTGTGCGATTTCTTCAACACTGGACAAGTTTCTCGTTGAGCCATGTTTTCCCGCGGTCATATACTTGTCCATGAACTGATAATTGGGAAACCTTGATTGCATTAAGTCGATTTAAGGTCGGCTCTATCATAGACACTCAGCAATTCGTATATAATGAAAACAGTATATTGAAACTAGGTTCTGTTGATATTTTGACATTAGCATTTTCATAAATGGGTAAAATAGTCTTATGGATACCATAAGACTAACTGACGAACAGTGGGCGAAGCTTCGGGATTTTCTGTCGCAAGAGCCAAAGGTTTATCTGGGCAATGAGGCGAAATGCCGCCAATTTGTTGAAGCAGTGATATGGGTAAGTCGCAGCGGCGCACAGTGGCGTTTGCTTCCAAGCGAATACGGCAAATGGAATTCAGTTTACAAACGCTTTGCTCGCTGGTGCGAAAATGATGTTTGGCAACGGATGATGGAAGCTCTTGCCGATGACGCGGATATGGAAAACGGGATAATCGACAGTACGATTGTTCGGGCACATCCCTGTGCCGCTGGCGCCGAAAAAAAGTGAAAAGCAAGCCGTGGGTCGCAGTCGCGGGGGTTTTAGTAGCAAGATTCATATCACGGTTGATGGTTTGGGCAATCCCTTGCGTTTCCGCTTGAGTCCTGGGCAGGCTCACGACATCAATCAGGCTGAGGAGTTGGTGGAAGGCTTTGCCTTTCAGCGGGTTATCGCGGATCGAGGCTATGCGTCCCAAGATTTTGTGGACAGCTTGCTTGAAAGAGGCATAGAAGCGGTAATTCCCCCGCATCCGAGCGCCAAAGAGCAGCGAGAATATGATAGATGGCTCTATCGCGAGCGGCATCTGGTGGAATGTTTCATCAATAAGATCAAACATTTCCGCCGCGTCTTTTCCCGATTTGAGAAACTCGATACATCTTATCTCGGATTTCTGCACCTTGTCGGTACGCTGATATGGTTACGATAGAATGTCAACAGAACCTAGTGCCATTTACCAATGTTCAATACGCTTGGCCGGGCTGTAGCGTTGCAGTCACATCTCGGCTCATGAGGAGCTTGCATCGGCTTGGCTGCGCCGCCGACGCGCTGCCTATGGTAGGAGGCAAGTCGCATGGATCTGTATCAGGACAATTATACACACGAGAAATTTACCGAGACCGACCAGTATTGGAGCCCGGAATCAGAAGACTATGCCGCTGCCAGTCAGCTGATAACTGCCATGCGAGACGGTTGGCTGCTGGCCTTGCCTCGTGTCAGCGCTCGGCAAGTCTGGCACAGTGGCAGCCGTCCAAGCACGATATATGAATTTACCTTGATGCGCGGCAGCCAATTGATGATCATGCCCGTTCTGAGCAATCCCTACATTGAGCGCTATATTGTCCAGCACGACATACGTATCATCAATAAAGTAACGCCTCACTCCGTTGTCATCCCCGAATAATTGTCAATTAAGGTCGCTTTAAGTCATTCAGGCTGCCTTGTTGCTGGAATCCATTACACGTATAATCACTGCGATAATTCGACGCCCCGGAAGCGAGCAAGCGCATGATGGAGCAAGATTCGCCGAATCTGCAAGTTCAGTATCAGGACATCACTTCACAGCATTGGAGCTTTGCTTCGGAACACTACGCCGGAGCGGACAATCTTCTCACCGCGATTGCGCGCGGCTGGAAGCTTGACCGCAAAGTGGTCCTGCGTCGGCACTGGTTCGCAGGCATGCGCTGCATCGAGATCTTCCACTTCACCATCCGGCGCGAGAAGGTCGTCGCCGATATGGCGGTCATCGGCAATCCCTACGTCCAACGCTATCTCACCGGCAACTCTCATGACCTGGTCGAGGAGCCGAACGCGGTTGTGGCTTAGTCAAAGCAAGCTATGTTCTATTCTATAACAAGCCCTGCTGCGACTCCCCTTCTACGCTGACTTCGCCCGACGTATGGAATTTTGCTCGTCTAACCTCGGTATAATGCCCCGGCATATCGACCCCTTCGCCATCAAACAGATCCCCTATAGTTAGAATTTGTATTTTACGATAACGTATTCCTTGCCGACTGGGAGATTCGTAGTAGCTGGCCGCGAGCGCCTCGTTCTGCATCGCCTGCGTCGGATTTTCCAGCGTAATGAAAACGCCTATCGCCGCCTGCTCCCGTTCGACCGTGCCCTTCAAATCGCGGATGTCGCGGGATGCGACTTTTCCCGATTTGACCTGCACAACAGCCGTTGCCGCTTTGGGTTTGCCTCTCTCATCTTCTTCAAAAAAGTTGATGATGCCGTCAACGCCTCTGTCCGCTCCCTTTTGCCCTTTGCGCGATCCCGGCTTGCCTTTTGTGGGTTTCGCCCCGATCAGCGATAGCGCCCACCACTCAAACTGATAGCGTCCTTCATTATCAGGATCATGCGCCAAAGCGCGCGCCGCATCCACCGTCACTGGCTCGCCGATAACCTCATAATCTCTGCCCGACACCAACTCGAACTGGTTTTGCAGGCGGTATTTCTGCAAGGCGATGCTCAAATGGGTGATGTCAATACCGATCCAGCTGCGGTTCAGCTTGTGAGCGGCGGCTATCGTCGTTCCGCAGCCGCAGAAGGGGTCAAAAACAAGGTCGCCTTCGTTGCTGCTGGCGCGGATGATGCGCTCAAGCAGAGCTTCGGGCTTTTGCGTTGGGTAGCTTAGCCGTTCTTTGGCCTGCGAGCCAAGCGGACGAATGTCGCTGATAATGTCCTGGATGAGAACGCCTTCGCCTTCGTCCAAATAACGTTTGTGACGAGGTTTCTCTCCGCGCTCTGGCCAATGCACCAAGCCCGCTTCATCTAACAGATCGAGTCGTTCTTGCACCGACAAAGCGGACAAATCGCGGTCCGGGTATGCGGATTCCAGTGCTGAACTGGGAATCGCCCAGTGTCGCCCGGAATCTGTGGGATCTACGTCTCGCCATGGTCGGCCTGAATCGCCTTGCCGCGTTCCGGGACCCGTTAAATCCACAATCTGGTAACGCCCCCTTTCATCTTTATAGCGGTAATAATCGTCGATATATTGTTGATCGTATGGTTGATACACCTTGTTCCACACGAAATCATCGCTTTTTGTATAAAACAGTATGTTGTCCGAAATTGGCCCCCATTTTTTGGCGCTGCTGTGTGCGCTTGTCCGTTTCCAAGTGATATGATTCCGATAGTTTTCTATGCCAAAAATCGCGTCCAGCAGGATCTTCAAGTAATGGCTGGCGGTCGGGTCGCAATGCAAGTAGAGGCTGCCGGTCGGCTTCAAGACGCGCTCTAATTCAACCAACCTCGCCGCCATCATCACCAGATAAGCCATCATCTGATTGTGCCCGATCAAATCCATTAGCGCCTTGATCGCGGATGATACTGTTGCCGGCGCATCCTGAACCAGGTCGAAGTAAGTCGCCAGGGCGCTTTCGCTCCAATGCCAAGTGTCTTCAAAGGCGGTAATCTGCGCCTCGCTGTCCGCGCCGCTTTCCGCTTTGAACAGCACATTGTAATTGCGATTGCTGTTGAACGGCGGGTCAAGGTAAACCAAATCAACGAATTCATTGGGAAAGTATTCCCTATTGCGCAGGATTTCCAAATTATCACCGTAGTACATTTTGTTTTGCATATCATGCCTCGCGGAAGCGAAATTCTCATTTCAGTATAGCATTCTCTGTGCCCTCTGTGTCCAACCCTCTTGGCCACGTCGTATCCACCCCCAATTTCCCCAATTTCCACATTCAACTATAATACTCACCATACCAACGCCCGCCTGAAACGGGACTCGATCAATGCCCGACGACCAACCGCGCGACAAGCCTCACGCGGACGACACACCCGAATCTCCCGAAGAGATGATGCAGTCGCTGCTCAAGGACGCGTCGGAAGCGGATGCGCTGCCCCCGCCCGAAGACTTTTCCCCCTCATCTAGAGACGCCGATATCAAACGCTTCTCCCGTCCGGAAGACGAACCAGCTGCAGTACCCGAGCAATCCCAACCCGTAATCAGCGAGGTCGCGAAACGATTCCTCGATATGCAGAACCAGGCCGCCACGCTGACTGAACTGCTCAATAAAGAAGAGATCAAATTCGAGGAATACCAACGACTGCTTTACGATGCCATGGTGCAAGATGATCAAGGCATCTGGTGGATGATCGACGCCGAGAACGAAGAGTGGTATCGTCACAATACAGTCAACAATCAATGGGAAACTGACTATCCCTCCGCTTTGCGCGCCCTCGAACGCGCTCGCCGCGACCAAATCGATCCCGATGCCACGCTAACGCAGCCCGGCGCCGGCTATGACTTGCCACCGAGCTACGGCGCGCCAAAGGCCGGCGACCCGATCTACGACGAACGCGGCGTTAAGGTCGGCGCCATTCCGCCTACCAAGGATGAACTCTACACCGTTCCCGGCGCCTCGGCCTTCGCCGACGAAATCCCCGGTCAGCAGCCGACGCTCGCAGGCGATGCGCAAGAAGCCGCTACCATGGCAGCCGCCGCTCATGCCGGTACGGACGGCGTCATCCCGCGCGCCATCGACCCGGACTACAAGCTGACGCAATCGCCGATAGTTCAGGAATTGCTGCAAAATCGCCGCCGCAGTCGCATTCGCCTGGCGACCATGGTTATTGCCAGCTTGATGATTCTGCTCTTGATCGCCGGGATCGTCGCCGCCGGCGTCATCATGATGTGGTATCGAGACAAGGTCGAGCCCTTTGCTGAAGCCATCGCCACGCTGGAAAACTATACTCCGGCTTACCAGACCGCGCGCATTTTTGATGCCGATAGCAACTTGCTGGCCGCCGTCAACAGCCAGGAAACCGGCGCGCGCACGTCGGTCAAGCTGGATCAGATCAGTCCCTTTATGATTCACGCGATCGTTTCGCAAGAGAACGAGCGATTCTTTATTGACCCCGGTTTCGATCCCATCGCCATCGCCCGCGCCTTCATACAGAATGTCAGCAGCGGCGGCATCGAATCCGGCGCCAGCACCATCACACAGCAGATCGCGCGCAACCTGGTGCTGAACGACCGTGATGTCACTGTCGAGCGCAAGGTCAACGAAATCATGGTCGCGCTGGAATTAGCCAATCGCTACGATAAGAAATTCATCCTCGAGCTCTATCTGAATGAAATCTTCTTCGGCAATCAGAGTTATGGTGTGGAAGCCGCCGCCAATTTCTATTTTGGCGTCAGCGCCGACCAATTAAACTTCGCCCAAGCGGCGCTCTTGGCGAGCATCGTGCCATCTCCGCTGCAGCACGATCCGGTGAAAAACCGTGCGCTCGCCGTCGCAGGTATGCGTTCTACCATGCGTAAGATGATAGAAGTCGGCTGTCTGAACTTTCAGCATGGCGATTGGCTCAGCCGCGGTCCCTTCTGCATTGCCGATGGAGCCCGCGCTGATGTTGACGGCGGCAGCGAGGTCCTCGTCCGTACAAATGAACGAAGCGAAATAATAGGCGGCTTGGCCATCCTGCAAATCGCCGAGATCGAAACGACGGCCTTCCAGCCTGGCGAAGTTAACGTACGCTACCCGCATTTTGTCGATTATGTCCGCGCCTTGGTCGAAGCCGAACTGGGCGAAGAGGCGCTATTTGAACGTGGACTAAATATCTACACAACGCTGAATCCCGCCCTGCAAGATGTGGCGCAGGCCGCCCTAAGCAGTCAGGCGCGCGCGCTGCGGGCGAACGCAACGGGCGTAAATACGGGCGCGGTCATGGTGACCGATCCCAATAGCGGCGCCATTCGCGCCATGGTCGGCAGTCATGACTTCAACGATGTGCTTGCGGGCCAGGTCAACAACGCGCTGACATTCCAGCAGCCCGGCTCCGCGATCAAACCCTTTGTCTACATGACCGCGCTGCAAAACGACGGCGGCAGCTATCTCACGCCAGCCAGCATTATCTGGGATGTTCCGCTGGTGGAGGATTTGGGCGCCGGCGGTATCTACGAGCCACAGAACGTGGACCGTCGTTTCCATGGCGCTGTGTCGCTGAGGGCTGCGCTGCAGAACAGCTACAACGTCCCGACGGTGCGCGTTTTCCGCGATCAGGTTGGGGCGGGGCGCTTCGCCAATACGGCGGACGCATTTGGATTGCATTTCCCCGAAGCTTCGCTTGTTTCGCTCGCCAGCGCCCTTGGCGCCAATGAAGTCACACTATTTGACCTCATGGGCGCCTATGGAGTCTTCGCCAACGCCGGCCAGCGCGCTCCCCTATATGCCATCGAGCGGATAACGGAAACGATCGACGGCGAGCAGGTGGAATTGGCGCGCGAAGGCCCGCAGAGCGAGCAAGTTATTTCGCCGGCGCTGGCCTATCTGCTGCAGAATATTCTCAGCGACGATCGTGCGCGCAGCCCGGGTTTCGCTCAAGACTCGAACTTGACCCTGGCCAATATCGGCATCCCAACGCAGAACACTGTCTCTGCCAAAACCGGCACCACCAATGGCGGCAGAGACTTGTGGACCATGGGCTTCACCCGCAATGCAGTCGTCGGCGTATGGCTGGGCACATCGGATAATTCGCCTACCTACAACACGAGCGGCTATCGCAGCGCGGCGCCGGTATGGAATGCCGTGATGTCTGCCGCCACCAATTGGTATCCAGCCCGTCCCTTTGAGAATCCTGGCGGTGTTGTCGCGCGCGAGATCTGCGGCGCCACCGGCACTCTGAGCTATTCAGCCTGTCCAGACCCTACGACAGATTTGTTCCTGCACGAGCAGTACCCACCGCCGGCGGAATCTGCTTTCTTGCAGCGCGTCACAGTAGACAGTTGGTCGCTCTTGCGCGCCAACGAATTCTGTCCCAACCACGTAGTCGACCGGATGTTCGCCGCCATCGGTGATGCAGACACGCTGGACTGGCTGAACAACAGCGACGAGGGCAACGATTACGCCGAAAGCCTCGGTCTTTCTATTCCCGTGCGCCCACCGCCGCTAGAAGCCTGTGCCCAAGGTCAGCAGCTCCCGCTTATAAATATCAGCAACCTCAATGAAGGGCAGGTGGTGCACGGCGCGGTCGTGATTCGCGGGCAAGTCCAGGCGCCCGACTTCGACAGGTTTGAGCTGCTCTACGCCAGCGCCGATGATCCGGAGACCTTCTTTCCCATAGGCGCTTCTCTGGTGCAGATGCCGCAATACGGTACGCCCATTGGCAACTGGGACACCCGCGCCGCGCAAGTCCCCAACGGCAACACCATCTTGCGGCTGGCGGCCAAGTCGCTAAACGGCGGATCTATCAATTTTGACCTGAGAATCAACGTGGATAATTCGATCTCTGATAGTGAGCCCGGCGAGCCTGTCTTCGGCCCAACAGTCGAAGAAATCATCATCCCGACTCCCGCCAGCGGCTGATAGCGCATCGTACGTACAGCGAGTCAATGTGTCGCGCCTCGCCGCAGGAATGGCAACGGGCTTTCACTCGCATATTCCAGCCATGGCCTCGCCTGCTACAATGGTCGGACTGCCGGCACAGGAGCAACGCTGCATGAGCTTACATCCTCTACTCGAGGGCATGAATCGACAGCAAGAAGCCGCCATCACCGCCGGCGAAGGCCCCGTGCTGGTATTGGCCGGCCCCGGCAGCGGAAAAACACGTGTATTGACGCATCGCATCGTCTGGCTCATACGCGAAGAGCGAGTTCCACCCCGTCGAATTATGGCGGTGACGTTTACAAATAAGGCCACGGATGAAATGCGCTCGCGAGTTGAGGTTTTGCTGGGTGGCAATCTCGACGGCATGCAAATCGGCACTTACCACCGCATATCTGCGCGATTGCTGCGGCGAGAAGCTGAACTGCTTGGCTATCGTCCCGACTGGAAAATACTTTCTACAAATAAGCAGTACTGGGTCATTCGGCGAATCTTGGAGCAGATTGCTTCTAAGGACACGTCTTTCAGCCCCACCAATGTGCGTAAGGCGATTTCTCTGGCTAAGAACCGTATGATCCTGCCCGATATGTATAGGGAGACCGATGAGTTTAGCGCGATGGTGCGGCAGGTGTACCAGACCTACCAAGAGCAGTTGCTCGACGAAAACCTCATGGATGTCGACGACTTGTTGTTGCAGTTGGCTATTCTGCTCGGTCAGTTTCTCCCGGCGCGCAAAATGTTTCAGCAGGAATTCGAATGCCTGTTGATCGACGAATTCCAAGATACCAACCTGGTGCAGTATGAGGTTGTCAAGATGCTGGCGCCTCCGCAGAATAATATCTTTGTCGTTGGAGACGAAGATCAGTCCGTCTACGCTTTTCGCGGTGCAAACTACCGCAATCTGGAGCGACTACATACCGACTTCCCTGGATTGACCCAGTTCCTCCTCGAACAGAATTACCGTAGTACGCAGACTATTCTCAACGCCGCTCGCGCAGTGATCAGCCACAATCCACATCGTACGCCGAAAGCATTGTTCAGCAAAAATGGCATCGGCAACCGTATTCAGGTTTACGAGGCATCCTCGGATCTGGACGAGGCTGAGTACATACAGGAGCAGATTCAGTTTCTGCAAGACAGCATGCGCCTGAAGTACGGGGATTTCGCCGTAATGTATCGCAAGAATTCTCAATCTCTGCCTTTCAAGAGCGTCTTTCATCTCCATGGTGTGCCATTCAGAGTCGTTAACACCATTGACTTCGACCAGCGTCGAGAAGTCAAAGATATCATGGCCATGATGCATCTGGCGCACAATTCATATTTCCAGGAGTTTCTCAAGCGCCTTGTCGAATTCAAGGCTTTTGGTATTAGCAAATCGGGCATGAAGAGATTCTTGGACTGGCTTGCAAGCGACGAATTGAATCTAATCGAAGCGCTTAACAAAGTGAAGACAGGTGCCTCGCCGCTAAATCTCCGCCAAGCAAGAGCGTTTGCTCGCTATTCTGACCAGCTGAAATCCTGGCGTAGAACCTCTGTTCGGGGAAATTTGGTCAATCTCGTCGACCAGATCATTCAGCATGCGGATTATTACCAGCACCTTGAGCGGACTTGCAAGGAAGGTTGGGAACTCGCTGAACGCAGGAACAGCGTCGAAAGACTGCGCAATCTAGCTAGCGCCGCATCGCGCTCTCCTGAGCCATTTGAACGCTTCGTGGGCATGGTGGCTTTGGAAAAGGGAGATGCTGAAGACGTCCCGGACAAAGTTGCGCTGACGACGCTGCACTCCGCCAAGGGGTTGGAGTTCCCGGTCGTCTTCATTACCGGGCTAATTGAGAACATCTTGCCTCATGTACACGAATCCGAAGGCCCAAATGACGTGACGGAAGAACGGCGCTTATTCTATGTCGGATTGACCCGCGCAGAGTCCAAGCTGTTTCTGACCTATTCAAGCCGTAAAGGACTCAGCGATGTAATGCAAGCGCCATCAGAGTTTCTTTCCGAATTGCCAGACCATCTCTTGGAAGTGCACTAGCCGATAAATTCGAATGCGCTAAACTAACTCGTTTTCGTTGCCTTAAGGGTTTTCCATTATATGACCTCAAACCACCTCCTTCTCCAGGGCATGAATCGACAGCAAGAAGCCGCCATCACCGCCGGCGACGGTCCCGTGCTGGTATTGGCCGGCCCCGGCAGCGGAAAGACCAGTGTGCTCACCCGCCGAATCGCCTGGCTGATCCTTGAGCACAGCGTCCCGCACCACCGCATCATGGCAGTGACTTTCACCAACAAGGCGGCTGGCGAAATGCGTACGCGCGTCGAAGCCCTTCTGGGCAAGCCTTTGCGCGGCATGCAGCTGGGTACTTTCCACGCCACTTGCGCCCGCTTCCTACGCCACGAAGCCGAAAGCGCAGGATACCGCCCCGAATATGTGATTTACGACAGCGACGATCAGGTGGCGCTTGTCAAACGAGTCGTCAAAGACCTCGGCATCGATCCCAAGCGTCACAATCCACGCGCCATTCTGTCCAGGATTTCCAGCGCCAAAAACGAGATGATCCCACCGGCACAATACCGTTCAATCGACTATTTCGGCGAAATAGTGAAGCAAGTCTACGTAAGTTACCAGCAAGCGCTGCGCGATGCCAACGCTATGGACTTTGACGACCTGCTGCTCAACATGGTCACCTTGCTTCGTGACAATGAAGATCTACGAGCGCACTATCAGAATCGCTTTGAATATGTTCTGGTCGATGAGTTCCAGGATACCAATCACGTGCAGTATGAATTGGTCAAGCTATTGGCGGCGCCGCAGGACAATGTCTTCGTGGTCGGCGATGAAGACCAGGCCATCTACGCCTTTCGCGGCGCTGATTATCGCAATGTCCTGCGCCTTCAAGAGAGCTACGCGGATGCCTCAGTCATCCTGCTTGAGCAGAATTATCGCAGCACACAAAACATCCTCGATGTCGCGCGCGCCGTCATCGACCGCAACCGTCATCGCACACCCAAAGCGCTGCATACCGATCAAGGGCGTGGCGGGCGAGCGACTGTTTTCGAAGCATTTGACGAACGCTATGAAGCGCAAAACGTGCTCGAACGCGTTCAACAACTGCGCTTGCAGGACGGATTGGATTACAAGGACTTCGCTGTTATGTACCGCACCAACGCCCAATCGCGGGCGATGGAGCAGGCCTTTGTCAATGCTGCCGTACCCTATATGCTCGTCGGTGGTGTTGGCTTCTACAAACGGCGCGAAGTCAAGGATCTGCTGGCTTACCTGCGCCTGATCCATAACCCCGACGACCGGGTCAGCTTTGAGCGGGTCATCAATGTGCCCGCCCGCGGCATCGGCAAGAAGTCGCTCGCAGCCTTCTTGACTTGGATGGCTAGTGAAGGCTTGAGCATCGGCGATGCCCTCAACCGCCTCTACTACGATGATCCGGCGCCGCTCGGCTCCGCAGCCAAGAAAAAATTCGCCGCCTTCGCTGCCATGCTTACTAGCTGGCAAGAGATGGCGAAACTCGGCGATCTGCTGAACATGTTCGATAAGATCACGTCACAAACCCGCTACTACCTCTATCTGGACGAGATGAGCAAGATCCCCGAGGAAGCGGCCGAACGCGCCGATAATGTACAGGAGTTGCGCGGTCTGCTGCAATACGCGATGGAATACGAGCAGCCGCTGCACGAATTCCTCGCCGAGCAATCGCTGGTTGCCGATGTCGATAGCTTGAAGGACGATACTGACGCGGTCACGCTCATGACTCTGCACGCGGCGAAGGGTCTCGAGTTTCCGGTCGTTTTCCTCACCGGGCTGGAGGCCGGTATCCTGCCACACTTCCGGTCTTTTGAAGAAGCTGGCGGCATCGAAGAGGAACGCCGTCTCTTCTATGTCGGCGTCACCCGCGCCAAGCGGACACTCTATATGAGCTATGCTTTCCGGCGCGCGCTTTACGGCGGTTCGGGCGGCTTGGCCGCGCCTTCGGAATTTCTCGCCGATCTGCCGCCTCATCTGCTCGATGGCGCGCCCACTACGTTGGCAACCTTGCGCCGCGCCCAAAGCATCGAATCACAGACACAGTGGGAAAGCCCGTCGAAGCCAATCAGCCGGCTCCAACACGACCTTAACAGCGGAACCGTCTCCACACCCAACGAAAGCCTGCGCAAGAAGATCATTCCTTTCCCCGGCCTTTCGAAATCAAAAGACAGCGCGTCTGGCTTCAAAGTAGGCGCGCCGGTATCGCATGAGGAATTCGGACGAGGCAAAGTCATAGGCATGGAGGGCAGTGGCAGTATCGTCAGTGTCCTGTTTGATGCGCATGGACCAAAGAAGATTCTGGCCGATGCCGATGGTTTCACGGCGCTTGACGAATAATCCCCTGCACCAGCAACTGCTCGATTTCCGCATCCGAGTATCCGGCTTCCACCAGCAACTGCGTCGATTGCTCTCCGTGCGCCGGCGCTTCAGCGAATTCACGACCGGCCTCATCTAGTCGGATCGGACTGCGCATCCAGGGAACCCCTTTGTCGTCAACGCCGACCATGCCGCGCGCCTGGATTTGCCGGTCATTGGCTAACTCAGCTGGGGTTATCACGCGGCTGAAGCAGCAGTCGGCAGCTTCCAACAAGGCAGCCCATTCCGCGGCAGATTTGGTTTTGAAGAGCGCCGCTACCGCCTCGATCAAAGCCGGCTGTCGGTCTCTGTCCTGATGCTGCGCGACCCATTCCCGCTTCTGTACCGCGCGGCAGAAATTCGCCCAGAATTGCGGCTCAATCGCGGCCAGCGCCACCGGCTTGTCATCGGCTGTCCGGTAGACGCGGTAACAGGCGCTCTCTCCACGCAGGCTGATGAGTTCGCCGTCCATTTCCGGCGACTTCGCCTCTACCCACGCTGCCATGGCCAAGGGCATAGCCGCTTCGGAAAGCGCCACATCGATATTGTCGCCCTGACCGTTGCGTTCGCGTTTGAGCAGCGCCGCCAGAATGCTCATCACCGCCACGTAAGCGCCGCCGACATCGGCGACTTGCGCGCCCGGCGTACGCGGGTTCATGTCGGCGCCGAGTACGCCATTCAGCGCGATGTAGTTCAAGTCGTGTCCGCTGATGTTCGCATAAGGTCCGCTCTGCCCCCAGCCGGAAAGTGAGCAGTACACCAGGCGCGGATTGACGGCTTTCAGCGTGTCGTAATCGGCTCCCAGACGAGCCGTCACGCCGGGCCGGAAGCCTTCGATCAGCACATCAGCCGTCTCGGCCAGTCGATGCAAGATGGCTTGTCCCGCCTCCGTTTTCAAGTCGAGGGCGATGCTCTTCTTGCCGCCATTGCTGCTGCGGAAGAAGGTGCCCATGCCATTGATCAGCGGCGGCATCCAGCGGGCGTAATCGCCCATGCGCGGGTCTTCGACCTTGATGATCTCCGCGCCGAGGTCGCGCAGCAGCATGGTGCAGACTGCGCCGGGCAGCAGGCGGGTCAAGTCGAGGATGCGGGTGTTGTGGAGGGGTTTCATAGGCGGAGTTTAGCGTGGGTGGCGGTGGCGTGGCAATGAGTCCTAGTCTTTGATAGAATCCGCCGAATGTGTTATTAATGCCCGTCCGTTCTGATTGCGTTGTGTATGGACTTAGTGTTGCGTGAATACGATCGTGAGCTTGCGAATCATCCTAAGCGTAGATTGGTCGCCTATACGCGGTCTGGTTTGCCAATTACTGTGCCCAGGTTCGATCGTGCCGATAAAATCCCTTCAAGAGAACAGACCGGGCTTGTAGAAATTCGTACGACCGCTCTACTGGATCTAATGAGCGCGAACGACAAAAGAAATCTAGAAATTCGCTCACTCTCGGAAGACAAGTACAATTGTGTGGGAATGATCTTCTGTAGTCGAACAGCAGATGTCGATATAAAGCATATTGATGAGATTCTCACGCAAGACGGATATAATGTAATTCAGAAAGAAAAAGTTGTCGCAGGCGACTTGGTACTTTATACTTTCGAAAACAAGTACTCGCATATAGGAATGGTTTCTTGCGTGTCACGTCTGGACCTGAGAGTGGTCTTGACCCGTTTTGGTGGACGCTGAATTTGTCTAATGCTCTGCCTCTTCGAATTGCATAGGGCTGGCAAAGCCCAGCGATGAATGCAGTCTGCGGCGGTTGTACCATGCCTCTATGTAGTATGCGATAGTGCGCCGTGCGTCGTTGATGGTGTCAAAGACGTGATTCGCGCACTCGGTCTTCAGAGTAGCGAAGAAACTTTCCGCCATGGCGTTGTCGTAGCAACTGCCGGTGTCGCTCATGCTTGGCTGTATGCCACGGTCAGTCAGCAACTGCTGGTAACGCTGGTCTGTGTACTGACTGCCACGGTCGCTATGATGGATTAGCAGACCGCGCAATTCACGCTGCTGCACTGCCATGAGCAGTGCATTTTGCGCCAGCTGGCTGTTGGCTCTCCGGTTCATAGACCAGCCGACAATCCGGCGCGAGAAGGCGTCCATGACCACAGCGAGATGGAGCCAGCCTTCTTTGGTGGCAATGTAGGCGATGTCCGCCAGCCACTTCTGGTTGATGTCCGTGGCCGAGAAATCTTGCTGCAGGATATTGGGCGCCGCCGATGTCGACGCTGCCGATTTCTTCCGGCCTCGATAGCCTTGTTTGCGAATCGCGTACATGCCGGCAAGCCGCATCAAATGCGCTACCCGCTTACGGCTTACCCGCCAGCCTCTCGCCAACAATTCCGCCCAGACACGCGGACTGCCATAAGTCCGGGCGCTACCCACGAAGATTTCCCGGATGCGCGCTAGCAGCCTCGCATCCTCCCGCTCGCGCCGGCTCTTCCCGCGCTTCAACCAGGCGAAGAAGCCACTCTTGCTCACATCCAACACGCGGCACATCCTCGACACGCTGAACTCCTGCCGATGCTCCAGAATGAATTGGTACTTCACCATTTGCTTTCCTGCGAGAACACTTGGATAGCTTTTTTTAAAATGTCGCGCTCCTCCCGTGCGATCGCCAACTCGCCTTGCAAGCGTCGAATCTCGGTCTCGGATTCTCGTTCGGCGCTTGGCTTAAGCTCATCGCTATTCTCATCGACCCGATACCGCTGCCGCCACTTGTAGATCAGTCCCGGCGTAATGCCCAAGTCGCGCTCCACCTGGGCCACCGTCCTACCGGGCTTCGCCGCTAAATTCAGCGCCTCACGCTTCAGCTCGTCTGGATACTTCACCATCACACTCCTACCTGCCTTCCTTACCTGATTCTATTGGACAACAGCGCTGTCTACAAAATCGGGGCAAGTTCAGAGTGATAAGCAAATGGGGCAAGGACGGGGAGGTAGAACACGAATATAGAGATGTACCTGTTCACTTAGGCGAACCAGCGTATTTCTATACGACGAGGGCGGAAAATGTCATTGTACAAGTACGCGAATGAAATTGAGAGTCTTGAATTTCAGATTCAGTATTCGGTAGTCGGGGGCATGGAAATACTCCAGTTGGCTATGGAACGTCATCCAACGCTTAAGGCTCTAAGGTCTGAAATCGCAAGAAATACGGAATTGGCGAACGCAATTTTTCGTCGAATTATTCTCCTACTTGCAAAGATTGAATTGGAAACTCAACTCTCTTATGATGAAAGCATTGCAGCATATCTATTCTGCCTTTTCAAAGAGGAACCGATTACCGCGTACAGGGCAAGTTGGAGAATCCTCGACTTCGGAGGACTGTGGTGGTCTGTGCAACTTGCTCAACATGTAACTGAGAATATTTCTAAGCTAATACAGAGTATTGACACAGCTTCCGGAATGAAGGAACAGAACGTCTACCGTGCAGGTAATCGTGCCGCAGCGCACGAAAAAGATGTGCGCGTTGTATGTCGCGGGTTCGACACCATTAGCATAAATTCTACTCACGCTTTCAAGCAGTTAAGCTTACCTCAAATCAGCAGCGGGGATTCTCCCGTTATTTGTGACAGGATGTCTGCCTCGGGTAAAAAACAGCTCAGATATACTAAGACATCATTATGCACGGTTGAATTCCGCGAAACCGTTTAGGGCAATGCAATGAAACACGTCTGGTCTGTGTTGTGTCGACACCATATAGTTGACGAGACATCAAAGAATATAAGTTTGATTGACATTACGGATCGCCTAACTTTCGAGGGTGAATTGCCCGACAAACGACCCTTTGAAGTTCCTCTGCCCACCGTCTACTATTTTATTTCAACTTGGATGAGTGAAAAGGACGACGTTCCTTATAATTACGACGTCAAGGTCAAGATCATTGACCCAACCGGAGAGGAAATTGGAAACTTTAGAATGGAATTCGCGGTGGAACCACCCGACGGAAGCCGTACAACAGGTGTCATGGAAACGTTTCTCTACACGGTCGACGGTACATATTGGCTGAATTTGCATTTGATGGGCGATAAGGACTCTGCGCCCGTCGCCCACATTCCAATCGAAATCGTGCACAGAAAGTCAAAAACGGAAATAGTGGCCGAGCCCACTGATTAGACCCGCTCCCATCCTCAATCTCAACCCGAAACCAACCTATGCCCCCGTCACAGCCCCATCGTCCGCCTGCGCCACCTGACGCGCATACTTCGCCATGACGCCTTTGCTGTAATTTGGCTCGGGCGCGCTCCAGCCTGCCCGCCGCGCAGCCAGGACTTCATCGCTCAAGTCAACCTCAAGCAGCCGCCGCGACACGTCTATCGTGATCATGTCGCCTTCTTCCAGCAGCGCGATGGGACCGCCGACCGCCGCTTCCGGCGCTGTGTGCCCGATCATCAAGCCACGTGTGCCGCCGGAGAAACGCCCATCTGTGACTAAGCCGACCTTGCCGCCCAGACCTTGACCGAAGAGCGCCGCGGTGATTTGCAGCATCTCGCGCATGCCGGGGCCGCCGACCGGACCCTCATAGCGGATGACAAGCACATCGCCTTCGACGATCTGCCGATTGGAGACTGCTTCGAAGGCGTCCTCCTCGGTATCAAAGACTCGCGCAGGTCCCGTCAGTGGGGGCGGCGCGTCCTTGAGCTTGACGACTGCGCCGGAGAGCGCCAGGTTGCCCTTGAGCACGACCAAACCGCCACTGTCGCTGATGGCGTCATCAAGATTGCGGATCACGTCTTGCCCGGGGGTTTCGTCGGCGTCGGCACAAGCTTGCTCCAGCGTCTGACCCGTGACCGTGGGCGTATCGCCGCTCATGTAGCCGCCGTCAATGAGCCGATTGACCAGGATGGGTACACCGCCGGCTTGGAAGAGATCGAGCGCGACATATTTGCCGGTCGGGCGCATATCGCCGATGATCGGTGTGCGGCGGCTGATCTGCTCGATGTCATCCAGCGTGAAGTCGATGCCGGCTTCACGGGCGAAGGCGAGGCAATGCAGGATGCTGTTGGTGCTGCCGGCGGTGGCTGCCGAAGCCGCCAGCGCATTCTCCAGCGATTGGCGCGTGACCAGCTGCGAGGGGCGGATGTCATCCTCGAGGATCTGCAGCATCAGCTCGCCGGCGCGGTAGGAGACGTTCTGCTTCTCCGGGTCTTCGGCCGGCACATCGCCCATGCCCATCGGGCAGATGCCGATGATTTCGCTGATCATGGCCATGGTGTTGGCGGTGAACTGACCGCCGCAAGCGCCCGGGCCGGGGCAGGCCACATTCTCGACCGCCATCAACTCATCGTAAGTGATGCTCCCGGCCTGAAATTGCCCCAGCGCCTCAAAGACGTTGACCAGGTCGATATCGCGGCCGTTGAGCTTGCCGGGATAGATGGTGCCGCCATAGAGCATCAGCGAGGGCAGGTTGAGGCGGATCAGCGCCATGATCGTGCCCGGGATGGTCTTGTCGCAAGCCGAGAGCGCCACCACGCCATCAAGCATATTCGACATCGCCACCAGCTCGATGCTATCGGCGATGACCTCGCGGCTGATCAGCGAGCCTTTCATGCCCTCAGTGCCCATGGTGATGCCGTCCGAGATGCTGATGGTGTTGAACTCGAAAGGTGTGCCACCGGCGGCGCGGATGCCGCGTTTGACATCAACAGCCAGCTTGCGCAGGTGGAAGTTGCAGGGTCCGATCTCGGTCCAGGTATTGGCGACGCCGATCAGTGGCTTGGCCAGGTCGTCATCGCTGTAGCCGACCGCCTTGAGCATGGCGCGGGCGCCGGCGCGTTCGGCACCGTGGACGAGCGTGCGGCTGCGCTGGTTGGTGGCGGCGCGGACGCCGTTTGTGCTGGGCATGGGGGACTCCTTACGCTGGTTGGCGGATGATGGGCGTATTGTAGCGCAAGAAAGGAGATTTGTTGCCAGTTGGCCGTTTGCCGACGAAAATGTTTTTTCGGCCATTTGGCAATCTGGCAAGTGGGGCTATGGGGTTGTTAAGCGGCGGTCTGTGGACAGGCTAGCATGGTTTGGTGGGGGTAGGGGTGAGTGGATGGTCGCATTAGCTTCGACAAAGTAAAGGGGTAGTATTGCACCAGTGAGTTACGGCGTTCGAATGTATCGATTCTGGTTGCTCCTCGTTCCGCGATACGGTTGCGTCGAATGCCTTGGATAGATATACTCTCGTCTGCATTGCAGAATCATGGGGATGTAGAGTGGCTGAAAAGCGAAAAACTGCTGCAAGTCGAGGTGCTGGCCGCAGAGTCCTGGTACTCGTTCTAGTACTAGGCGTCGTCGCCGTTTTATATGCGGGCGGCGAGCTTGATCCCCTTCTGGCGAATGTCCAAGATGAGATTTTGTTGTTGACAAATTCACGTCTGCCAGAAACCAGTCCTCGTCTTCAATATTCGCTGACGGCGCCACGAAACCCTGAGTTTTCTTTTGAAGAAAGAGATACGTCATTGGACGTCCGTTGGGCAGCGTCTAATTGGCAACCTGACGTGCCAAGCGACGCGAGTTTGGCCTATGAGATTTTGGTGCAAAACTCCGGGAATGTGAGAATCGGTTCATTCTCTTCTGCCGAGCCACGGGTTGCTGTCGAATCGTTGTCCAGATACTTGGGTCAAGTTATGAAGTTTACTGTTCAGGCTATTGGCACGATCCGTATTGGCGACTATGAATACGACTTCCATTCTGTTCGGGGCAAGTTTACGTGGCAAGTGCCAACCGCCACGCCTACACCGACGAATACACCTACGAATACGCCTACACCAACCAACACACCTACGCCTACACCAACCAATACACCCACTTCAACGCCGACAGATACACCGACTCATACGCCTACCAATACACTTACCGCCACACCTACCCCAACCGATACGGCTACCCCGACCGATACCGCTACCTACACGCCTACGTTTACACCTACTAGGCTGCCTACAAATGACGGCCGTTTGGCATTTCAGATTTCTTCGCCTCGCGCGCTTCGGTTTGTCCATAATCCTCATAACGATAGCGGCACGATTAGCTGGATCGGATCCAACTGGGTTCCTGGGAATCCAGCGAAATCGACCGCATTCCAGTACGAAGTTCGGATTGTCTATCCACACCGCACTTTCGGCCCGTATGTCGTCTCGGCAAACAGGTATACTTTTTCCAATCTCGATTCCAAGCGCTATCCGCTGTTAAGTTTTTCGGTGACTGCTGTCGGCTCTGTACGTCTGGGTCATCACGTTTACGACTTCAGATCTGAAGTTGCCGAGTTCGAATGGACAAGACCAGATGTAACGATCACGCCAGACTTCAGCAAGTTGACCGTACTTTTCCGTATCGTGGCAAATGGCGTAGTAAATGTCAGGAGTTGCCCTGATATTTCTTGTGACCCTCCGTTGGGCAGGACACAACGCGGGCAAGTTTTTGATGTTATAGGCAAAGAAACCGGCGAAGATGGAATATGGTATCAGATCGCTTTTGCAGACCAGATTGGGTACATAGCTGGCTGGCTTTCGAACGTACAGGCGCTGCTCGTACCGACTGAGACGCCTTCGCAAACGCCTTCCTATACACCAACCAATACGGCAACGCACAGACCGACTGCGACAGCGGTCCCGCAGGCCACAAGTGTGCCTACCGTACGTCCTACTCGTCAGTATTTGCCGAGATACGACGCCTGGCTGGATAGTGGTACATCTTGGGACGGGCGACTTCCCGGCTACTGCGAAATAAGAATTACGTTTTCTCGCGGAAGTTCATATTCCTTAAGTGTGCTGTACGAAGGCAGGACGTACCAATGGTATCGTGTCACAATAATCGATCCGGAAGGCAAGAGATTACGATCTACACGTACCGGAAAAAACCAACGATATCAGAGCGCAGACATTTCGCAAGGGTTATACGTAGCTGACGCTAGGGAGTTGAACCCGAGTAGGCGAAAATCTTTCGGGTTCATGCTTGATTCGCCCGGGAACTACATATTGCGGCTTGGTGGTTCGGGATGCTAGCCTTGGCGGATATGCTTGCTCGCCATGTGCTAACCCTTCTACGGCGTCATCACCCCGACCGTGACGCCACTCAAGCCCAGCGGCGAAATCAACCCGCCGGATTATTCAACGCCTGCACCACGATCCCGACGACGATGCCGGTGATGGCGATGGCAGCGGGAATGGCCTTGGCAGAAAATCACACATAAGGGCATGATGAATATCTTAGCGGAGGCTCAAAGTAATCTATTTGGTGTTGTGTTCGCCGGCTGTGGGCGCGTTTTGGAGAGAGAGTTCTTGCAGCTTGACCATATCACGCCCAAGTCAGATCGCGGTGAGAATCACATCCTTAATCGTGTCTTGCTCTGCGGGCATTGCAATCGACGAAAGCGCGATAATCTAACCTTGCGCGGATTGATGCGAGAAAACAAGAAGAAGGCGGTGGGCTGGATGAAAGATGAGAAGGAGGCGAAAAGGGCGCAAGACAAGGCTCGTGAAAAAGCGGAGTGGGTGCGCGACTATTTTCATACGCAAGAGTGTAAGATTTGGTCGGGGGTTAGGTTGAACTTGGGAGTGATAAAGGTAAATGAAAGATAAGCTCAAAAATACAGATATAGTTGAACTTAGGGATATTCACAATGTTGTAAAAGATATAAAGGGCGGAATTAATGTGTGTATGGATCAGAAATATGGTGGTTCATTGTTGAAGCTAATTTATAGTGGTATAGACACGATGGCATATTTGACAATACCGGATGGGCTTACTCCTAGAAAAACGGCAAAGAAGCAAAAAGAACACTTTAAGCTATGGGTCGATAACTATATGAGATTCTTACATCCGAGATGCAAAAGCGAATATATTTGGGAAGCTAGAAACGGTTTGTTACATACGCACGGCACACAATCTGTCGGAGTAAAGGAAGGTAAAGTACCCCGAATATTTTACTACGCAAAGAATTATCCACCGATTTCGCGGGCATTATCTAATGGAGAACAGGTTATTTTCTTGTCGATTCCCACTTTGATCCGAGAGTTCTTTAAGGGTATGGATCAATTTATTGTTGACGTATATTCAAACGACAAAAAGAGGGCAGTTGCTGAGGAGAGATGTGAAAGAATGCTTCAGGTATTCGAAGATTTTGATGAGTTTGTGAGACAAGGGACAACGATTTGATTTCCAACACCCCTCTCAACCCGGCAGATTATTCAACACCTGCACCACAATCCCGACGACAATTCCTGTAATGGCAATGGCGGCGGGAATGGCCTTGGCAGAAAATCACACATAAGGGCATGATGAATATCTTAGCGGAGGCTCAAAGTAATCTATTTGGTGTTGTGTTCGCCGGCTGTGGGCGCGTTTTGGAGAGAGAGTTCTTGCAGCTTGACCATATCACGCCCAAGTCAGATCGCGGTGAGAATCACATCCTTAATCGTGTCTTGGGCTGCGGGCCTTGCAATCGACGAAAACGCGATAACCTGACCTTGCGATAATCAGTGCTCCTAAAGGTTTGACCGCGAGCATGACAATGCGAATCCTTCAGATAATGCTGGTTCTATTGAGCGCATTTGCGGCCGGGGCGCAAGAACTGCCGCAGTTGCTGCTGATGGATACCGAAATCGGCGCACAGCCGGATGGCTTCGGCGGTGAGACGCCGGTGGTCGAGGGACAAGTCTTCAACCACGGCAGCGATGCCTACTTCAATATCAACATATATGTCGAAGCGCTTGATGCCAATGGCGATGTGATTGGCGAGGGCTTCGGCTATCTGGTTGATGCCTGCGGGACTGCGCTGCTGGATTATGCCCTGCCGCCGGGAGGGGTACAGAGATTTTCGGCGCCCTTCGAGGTATTCGCCGCGGGCGAGGTGGCGAGTGTCAAGTTGAGCTTTGATGCCGAGGCGGCGAGCCTGGAGTCGGCGCCGACAGTGGATACGCCGGCGGTGCATCAGATTGCCACGGGCGAAGTCGTCATGTTGGAGTGGCTGGATGGGCAGACGCTGATTTACGGCGTCGGCTGCGCGGGCGATGTCTTCACCGAGCTGGAATGGTGGCGCTATAGCTTGAGCGATGGCAGCGCGAGCGAGATCGAGCACCCTGACACGGCGCGGGTGACGCCGGAGATGCTCACGCTGGCAGATGTGACTTTGGTGTCGCAGTCGGGTGAGCAGAACGCGGAGCTTTTCTACAACTCGCAACTGACCTATCCGCCGAGCGCGCGACGGGTCGTATATCAGAACGATTTGCACTCGATATATTCGGCCGAGCCGGACGGATCTTATCGGCGTGTGATTCACCGTAATCTGCATCGGCACAGCTTGCGGGGCTTCTTGTGGTCGCTTAATCCGGGCGTGTTTCTGGCTTATTATTTCGGCTTCTATGGCGAGCCTGTCTATTATTTCACCGCCGACTCAGACGGACAGATGCGTTCCGCTTGGCTGGAGAACCTGCCGCCATCGTTGATCGTGCCGGGTCCGGCGCCTGACGGTTACGCGGCGGTGGTGGGCCGGCAGGAGGGCGATGTCAGCGGCTATTATTGGCAGGCGTTATATGGAGACGCGGAATTGCTCTTTGAGGCGGAATTGCCGGGTAATAATTATCCGGCGCCGCTGGTGACGCGAAACGAGATTTACATCGTTCGTCCGCTGGAAGATGCGCCGACGCTGCAGTGTTTCAGTCGGCGGTCGCGGGCTTTGACGACGATAAGCGCCTTGCCACTGCGCTTGGCGCGGGAGGCGCGCGCCTGGGCTTGGCTGTCGCCGGATGACGGGAAGCTGGCGCTGGCGATGAATGGGGTCGACGGCGGTTTGTGGTGGCTGGATACGGCGGGGGGATGCGCGTGAATTGAGCCAATGAAGGGCGGTGGGCAGTGAGTCAACCAACCCCTCCCCCGTCCCCTCCCAATAGCTATGGGGAGGGGTGACGCGCTGATTGGAGTTGGAAGCCTGATCCCGTGTTTCTCACTAGTAGCAAGCCGATCGGCCATCCGCGAAGGCGACCTGCGCAAATGAGCAGTGTTGACGACTGATTTGCGAAATGTGTAAGGACATTTTTACTTGACGAAGCACTATGACGCGATCGTGGTTGGCTTGGGCGGGATGGGCAGCGCGGCGCTGTATCATTTGGCGAAGCGCGGACTGAACGTGCTGGGCATCGAGCGATACACGATCCCGCATGAGATGGGGTCGTCACATGGATTGACGCGCATCATCCGGCTGGCCTATTACGAAGACTTGTCCTATGTGCTGCTGCTGCGCCGCTCGTACGAGCTTTGGGCTGAGCTGGAGCACGAATTCGGCGAGCAGCTCTTCTTTCAAACCGGCAGCATCGACATGGGTCCGCCCGAGAGCGATGTCTTCAGCGGCAGCTTAAATAGCTGCCTGGACAACGACTTAGAATACGAAGTGCTGGACAGCAAGCAGCTTAGGGCGCGCTTCCCCGGATATCAGATGCCGGCTGAGACGATGGCGGTTTATCAGCCGCATGGTGGATTGCTGCTGCCGGAGCGCTGTGTTACGGCGCACGCTCAACTGGCGGCGAAGCATGGCGCGGAGATTCACACAGGCGAGCGGGTAATGGGATGGGAGATTATGCCCGACGACCGGGTGTATGTGCGCTGTGAAGGGGCCGAGTACAGTGCGGAGAAGCTGGTTATCTGTGGCGGCGCGTGGGCGTCCAAGCTGGCGCCTGAGCTGGCGGGCAAAGCAGTGGCGGAGCGTCAGGCGCTGATTTGGCTGGAGACGAAGCAGCCGGATCTGTTTTCGCTGGAACGTTTTCCCGTTTGGAATGGTCAAGTGGACGAGGGACGCTATTACGGCTTTCCCGAATTCAATCCGACCGGCAAGACGCCGGGCATGAAGTTTGGGCGCTATCATCATCGGGAGGAGATTTGCGATCCGGAGTCCGTGGATCGCGCGGTGTACCCGGAAGACGAGGCGCTGCTGCGCGACTTCGCCGAGCGCTATTTTCCCGCCGGCGCCGGCAAGACTCTTAAGATGGTCGTCTGCATGTTTACCAATACGGTAGATGAGCATTTTGTGCTGGACACACTGCCGGATAGGCCGCAGGTAGCGGTGGCGGCCGGCTTCAGCGGGCACGGTTTCAAGATGGCGAGTGTGGTCGGCGAGATCATGGCTGATTTGGCGCAGACGGGTTCGACGCGCCATGATATTGAGTTGCACCGGCTGGGGCGGCTGGAAGCGGTACGGCGGGCTTGAGCGGAATGTGGGGCGAATGAAGACAATCGGATTAATCGGCGGATTGAGCTGGGAATCCAGCAGCGAATATTACCGCATCATCAATCAGGAAGCGCAGAAGCGGCTGGGTGGTTTGCATTCCGCCGAGTGCCTGCTGTATTCCTTTGATTTCGCCGAGATTGAGGCATTGCAGGCGGCTGGCGCATGGGACGCGGCGGCGGCGCAGATGGTTAGGGCGGCGGAAAGACTGGCGCGGGCGGGCGCGGCTTGCATCGTCATTTGCAGTAATACGATGCATCGGATGGCGGCGGATATCGAGGCGGCGGTGGACCTGCCGCTTATTCATATCGCCGATGCGTCTGCAGAGCCGATCGTGGCGGCTGGTTTCCGGCGCGTGGCGCTTCTGGGCACTCGATTCACGATGGAGCAGGACTTCTACAAGGGACGGATGATCGAGCGATTTGGTTTGGACGTGATGACGCCGGATGCCGCTGGGCGGGATATCGTACATCGTGTCATCTATGAGGAGCTGGCGCGCGGCGTAATCAGAGCTGAATCGCGGCGGCAGTATCAGATGGTGATCGACGAACTGAAAGCCGCCGGCGCGGAAGCGGTCATCCTGGGCTGCACTGAGATCAGTCTGCTCATCAAGCCGGAGGACAGCGTCTTGCCGAGCTTTGATACGACGGCGCTTCATGCGCTGGCGGCGGTGAAGTGGGCGCTGGCGGATTGACAGGGCAGCTAAACCGGTTGTGTAAGTCCATTGCTTCTTTTGGCTTCGGCTCGCGCGCAACGACTTAAGTCCCACAAGACAAAATCTCGCATGAATCGCAAAGCGCAGGGGTGACTCTGTGAGTCGCCCGAACCTCATGTTTTATGTATATTGGGCGACCCAAGGGTCGCCCCTACAAGGCTCATCATGGAGAGGACACTGCGTCTGGCGCTCTACCATGAGACTAGGCCAGGATACGAGCCAAACGCCTTTGAATTTCTACGGCTGACGCGATACACTAGTCTGGCTAACGAAATCGGTTTCATTTGTTGAATTGATGAAGAATGAGCCGACCAAGTGGGGACGCAGGTGCTGCAATGGCGGAAGACGGGAAAAAGAGCAAAAACGTTCAGATCTCTAAGGCTGCGGGCGATGATGAGAAGTCTCGCATTACACTGCCGAAGAAGTTAGACATTCAGTTTTTGGAAGACGCTGGTGGGGCGCAGACGCAATCAATGGCGGGCTTCAACCCGCGTTACAAAGACTTCGTCGATTATATCATCGGCATCACGCACGAGATTTGGGAAGAAAAAGGCATCGGCAAGCTTTACGATTACTACGCAAACACGATCGTTATTCATACATCGAGCGGCATGATTTATGGACGCGAGGCGGTATTCGCGGCGACAATCGAGGCGTTGGCGGCTTATCCCGATCGGCGTCTGTACGGCGATGAGGTGATTTGGGGCGGCAACGATGTGGACGGTTTATATTCCTCGCACCGGCTGACACACGCCGGCACCAACCGCGGCTGGTCGCAATATGGTCCGCCGACCGGCAAGCGGGTTCGGTATTCGGCGATTGCCGACTGCTTCTGCAAGCGCAACATGGTCGTCGAGGAATGGATCGTGCGCGATGAACTGAGCCTGGTATTGCAACTGGGCTTGGACCCGGTGGAGACTGCCGAGACGATGGTTGCCAAGCAAGCTGACGGCGGGACGCAGTTTCGCGTGGCCGGCGATATCGAGCGGGGTATGGGGCAATTGCCGCCGCCTGAGTGGCAGTCGTCAGATTCGGAACAATTTGATCCGCAAGACTTCGTGGGACGCTTGCTGCACGAGATCTGGAATTGGCGCTTGCTCAATAAGGCGCGCGAATATTATCACGAGAATTTTGTATTTGAGGGACCGACCAAGCGCTCGTTCAAAGGTGTGGATGACTTTCAGGCGTATGTGCTGTCGCTGCTATCGGCCTTTCCAGACTTGGCGCTGCATAGCGACCACTTTTGCGTGGTCGGCGATGAAGCCGAGGGTTATCGCACGGCGACGCGCTGGACGATGCGGGGTACGCATACGGGTTACGGTATGTATGGCGAGCCGACCGGCAAGCCGATTCGCATCATCGGCATCAGCCACCATTTGATCAGGGATGGCCTGGTGCAGAATGAGTGGACTCTGTTTGACGAATTCGCTTTGCTCAAGCAGATTTACGCCGAATGAAAGCCGCTCGCCAGAGTGCCCGCGCCTGACTTGCCGAAGGAACATCTCAATTGAAGCAGAATTCGGGCAACACAAGCGTCGCCTCTACGAGTCGTCGTGGCTGCTGGAATCATGACAAAGTTGGAAAACCAATATGACTGAAAAAGCGGACAAGTATTTCACTGCGGCCTTTCAATACAGCCCGGTCGATCAGACAAGCAACATCGCCAACAAGCAGCGTGTCATGGCGATCATGCAAGCGCTGGCGGAGGAGCCGCTGGAGCGCCTGCAAGCTATTGCGCGGGACGGACTGGCTGAGGATGTGGCGCTGAATGTTACTCATCCTGTCAACGAACTGCGCGGCATTGAGGCCGGTTTGGAGAAGCTGTGGCTGCCGCTGCGGCGGGCGCTGCCGGATATGGAGCGGCGGGAGCATTTCGTGGCCGGCGGGCGTTACCGTGATGGCGACTGGATCGCTTGCATGGGACATTACCTGGGCACATTTGAGAGCGACCTGCTGGGGATTCCGGCGACGCGGGGGGCGGTCTGCCTGCGTTATTGCGAGGGGCATGAGCTGCGAGACGGCGTGATCGTCGCAAGTTATATCTTCCTCGATTTTCTGGACTTGATGCGGCAAGCCGGTTACTTTCCCATCGCGCCGAGCCTGGGCCGCGAGATGCGCTGGCTGCCGCCGCGGACGCTGGATGGCGTGGTCGTGACGCCGCAGGACGACGCGCGCTCGCGCAATACAATCGAGACGATACTCAGAATGCACAAGGCGCTAGGATATTACAGTGGGCAGCCGCCTAGCCGAGACGTGCTTGATGAGATGGAGCAGGCGAAGCATTGGCATAAGAATTTCATGTGGTATGGGCCGGCGGGCATCGGCACGACGCGTGGATTAAAGGGCTTTGAAGATTATCATCAGATTCCTTTCCTGGTGGCATTCCCCGATCGGGCGGGTTCGGCGCAGGGGCATTTCATCCGCGTGGGCGATGGTTATTTCGCGGTTACGGGCGGCTGGGGTTATTTGCGGGCGACGCATACGGGCGGTGAACTCTTTGGCGCGCCGCCGACCGGCAAGCGCATCAAGATGCGCGTGATGGATTTTTATCGCTGCGATGACGAGACGATTGTGGAGAATTGGGTGCCGATCGATGTGCCGCATATTCTCTTGCAGATGGGTGTTGATGTCTTTGGGAGGATGCGGCATCAGTTCCGGCAGCAGGGGGCGATCAGCGCGAGTGAGTGGATGGTGGGGTGATTTCACCACAGAGGCACAGAGGGCACAGAGAAAGATTTACGGGCAAGGCATATGATGGCGGAGTCGATTCATATTCTGAACAAGGAGCGGATCGGGCAGTTGCGAGCGGCGCTATATGATTGCGATACGGGCAGGCTTCGTGGGCAGCTTGGCGAGATCTTCGCGCCTGATTGCCTGGCGCAGATCGCTAATCCGTTGGAGACGCTGCCGGGATTGAACGGGCTGTATGAGCAAGCATATGCGCCATTGCTGGCGGCTGTGCCGGATTTGGAGCGGCGCGACTTCATCGTCATGGCCGGTGAATCGCAGGGGCAGGATTGGGTCGGCTGCTGCGGGCATTACATGGGCGTATTCGAGAATGCCTGGCTGGGCATCCCGCCGACGCAGCATCTTATGGCGATGCGCTATCACGAGATCTTCCGCTTCGAGGATGGGCAGATCGTGGAGATGCAGGCGCTATGGGATATCCCGCAGGTGATGATGCAGGCGGGCGCTTGGCCGATGACGCCGAGTTTGGCGGTGGAATGGGTTGTGCCGGGACCGGCGACTGAGGACGGCATCATTACAAGTCCATACGATGAGGAGCGGTCACAAGCGAGCCTGGATTGGGTGGTGGCGATGCTCAACGCGCTGGCGCGCTCGACCGACGGCGTCGAGGCGATGGCACTGGACAAATACTGGCATCCCAAGATGATGTGGTATGGACCGGCGGGGATCGGCTCGATGCGGCGGGTATCGGGTTTTCGCAATTGGCATCAGATTCCATTCTTGAAGGCGTTGCCCGACCGCGGCGTCTTCATGGACAAGGGCATCATGTTCGGCGATGGAGATTATGTTGCCTTCACCGGCTGGCCCGGTATGTCGATGACGATTAGCGGCGATGGCTGGCTGGGAATAGCGCCGGCGGATCAGAAAGTCACCATGCGGAGTCTGGATTTCTGGCGCTGCGAGAGGGGCTTGATCCGCGAGAATTGGGTGTTGATAGATTTGCTGCATGTCTACGAGCAGATTGGCGTGGATGTGTTTGAGCGGATGCGCGAGCTGACGGTGGCGCGGCACGGGCGAATCAAGGTGTAGGGTTTTTTCACCACAGAGAGCACAGAGAAACGCGAAGGCGCGGGCGACCTAATAGGTCGCCCCTACACAAGTGTGGGGCATATGGTTAACGGTAGAGACGCAGCATGCCCGCGGCTAACGCGGTTGGGCGCCCGGAGGAATGTCGGCGATGAGGGGGTTATTCTGGTCTCGCGATGACAGAGCGGGATTTTTGAGGCCCCAGTCGATGTTGGCTTGAGGGTCGTCCCAGGCGATGCCAAATTCGTCGCCGCCGTCGTAATAATTGTTGACGAAGTAGATAAGGGTGCATTCGGTCAGAGCGGCGAAACCGTGCGCTACGCCGGCTGGAATAAAGATGCCCAGCAGATTGTCGCCGCCGATATCAATGCTGGCTGATTGCAGGTAGGTTGGCGATGCGCGCCGCAGGTCGACCAGGCCGACGCGGATGACGCCGCTGACCGGGCACCAGTAATCGACTTGCTTGAAGTGGTAATGCAGGCCGCGCAGGACGCCGGCGCTGCTGTCGCTGCGGTTGCTCTGCAGCCGATCCCAACTCACTTGCGGGAACCATTCCGCGCGAAAGGTCTCCATGAAGCGTCCGCGGTCGTCGCCGAAAGCGTCAAGCGGCACGGTCATGACGCCGTCGATACGCGGGAAGGGTTGCGCGGGGGATGTAGTCATCATTGCTCCAATGCTCGACAGTTCTGATTAGCCCAATACGCGGTAGGCGAAGCGCAGCATAAGTTCTTGATGATGGATTTGCTGGTCGGTGGCCAGCGAGCCATGGCCGGCGTCGAACCAAGTGATTTCGATGGATTTGCCCAACTCCTTCAGCCGCTCCTCGTAGACTTTCATTTGGCGCGCCGGGCAACGGGTGTCATTCTCGCCTTGCAGGACGAGGATGGGCGCCTGGCTGTTCTCGGCGTAGCTGATGGGCGAGGCTTTGCGATGGGCTTCGGGCTTTTCTTCAGGAGTGCCGCCGAAGAGGCTGCGCTGATAGCCGCGCAGAGTCGGGGCCTGGTCTTCGTACATCAAGGTCCAGTCGGCGATGGCGACGACAGCCATGCCGCCGGCGAAGAGGTTCGGCTTCTTGCCTAGCGATTGCAGGGTCAGATAGCCGCCATAGGATGCGCCGGTTTTTAGAAGCGCGCCCGGCTTAGCGATGCGGTTGTCAAGCAGCCACTGGACGCCGGCAGCGATATCTTCGACTTCCAGATCGCCCAGGTTGCCGTCGATGGCGCGCTGAAAGTCGTAGCCGAAGGTGATTGAGCCGCGATAGTTGAGGCTGAAGAAGGCGAAACCATGATCGAGCCAGGCTTGGGCATCTGGCTTCCAGGTGTTGGTTTGTACGGCGGTCGGTCCGCCATGGGTATGGACTATGGTCGGGAAGGGACCGTCGCCGCTCGGCGTCGCCAGCCAGGCCTGTATCTCCGCGCCGTCGCTTGAGCGATAGGTCACCGAGCGCCAGGGCATGCCGGGCGGGACGTCCAGACCAAGATCGATCACGTCGCGCAGGACTGCGCCGCTATTGCTGTCAAGTTCGAGCAGGCGGGTCGGCGCGGTCGGGTCCGTGATATGCAGCTGGAGCTTGTTGTCGTCGAGGAAGCCGCTGCCGGGGCTGAGCACGCCGGGCGGTGTATTCAGCCGCCGAACGCGCGCCTCGGCGATTTCGTAGATGTAGAGGCTGTGGATCGCCCTGTCGACTTGATGGAGCAGCAAGCGCTCACCGTCCGGCGACCATTGCCAGACTTTGACATCGCCGCGGAATAGATCGGAATGAATGTCCTGCCGCGCGCCGGTTTGAGGATTCCAGATGAAGGGACTGTGATAACCGCTCGCGTTGGAGGAGCCGGCAAAGCGCATATCGCCAGGCACGGGCGAGAAGCCGCCGAACCCCGTCCCGCTGCCGGGACCGTCCCAGAGTTCGGCGATCAGGTCGCCGCTGGCGATGTCATAGGCTTCGAGCGCATAATCGTGGACGCCGGTTTTTTCGGTCGAGGCGATGACGGCGATTTCAGCATCGTGCGACATATAGGGGCCGACGGACATCGCGACTTTGGTCAGCGACAAGATCGGCGTCGCCATATCATCGCGCGTGTAGAGATAGATATGAAAGCCATCATCATCGGCCGCGGTGAATCCGATCGCTTTGCCGGAAAAGCTCTCGCTAATGTCAAAGGAGGCGTATTCCGGCAGATTCGGTGTGATGTCCTGCGCTTCTCCACCGGCGAATGGCTGCCGTACGTAATGGCCGATTTCATCACCGCCTTTGTCGCGCAAGTAGTAGACGTATTCGCCATCGGAGGAAACCGAGCCGTGGGGGACGCCGGCGGGGTCATCTGTCAGCTGCGTGAGGCAATCTGTTTGCGTGTCCCAGGCGTATAATTGCCAGATCCCGTCCTTATTGCTGACCATCAGTCCGCGCTTCGGGTTCTGGGCGGCACGGGAAGACCCGGCAATTGAGGGCGCGCGGAAACGCTGCTTCCAGGGCGAGTCGGCATTGAGATTGAGCGGCTTGAGCACGTTGGCTGCCTTTCGCAATTCTTAAGCGGCGTCTATCATAAGCGGACACCAATCTAGGCGCAATAGGGGCGCTGGCAGCATGGCGGGTTGTGAGTTGAAAGCAACCTAGACCTGCGCCCAATCGTCCGTCATAATATGGTAGACGTCCGCGTATTTTGGGGAGGCTGAGAATGGCGATTGCGGTGATGGCTGTGATCATCCTTTTGAATATCGCGCTGCTGCTGGCGGTGATGCGGATTGGCACAATGGAAGATTTCCACAGCGAAGTCGCGGCCGAGGATTCGGCGGCAGTGCTGTCGTGGCGGGCGCGGCTGGCGGCGCGTGGCGAGACAACGAAAAATGCGTCACAGGCTGGCGAAAGCTAGCGCAGGCGCAATGCCGACCGCATGCGGATTGGACTGCTCACCTCCGACCTCAGTACAAAGAATGGCTGGGCCAATTACAGCCTGAACATGGTCCGTCAATTGAATGCGCGCGGGATCGAGACGACCGTTATCTGCGCCAGGAATAGTCCCCCGGTCGATTTTGCGCACAGCGCCCTCTTACCGACAGTAGCTCCACCTGAACGACACAGCTTCGTCAAGGCGCTAGCGCAGTTGCCTCGGGTGCGACGCTTGCTGCGCGACTGCGATATCATACACAGCACGATAGAGCCTTATGCCATCCTGGCGGCCGCTGTCGCCGGGGGTAGACCGCTATTCATCACGGCGCACGGCAGCTACGTCAACTTGCCGCGCGTGCGCCGATTCCCGGTCGGGCAGATGTACCGGCGGGCGTTTAGACGCGCGCAGCTCATTTGCGTCAGCCGGCACACGGCGGAGGCGGCTAAGGCGCTGATGCCGTCGGCTCGTATTCAGATCGTCAACAATGGCCTGGATGCTTCGCGCTACCTGCAGCCGTCGCCCGTGAGCGTTGAGAAGTCGGCGCCGACTATCGTCACGGTAGGCGAAATCAAGAGGCGCAAGGGTACGCTGCAGTTGGTAGAGGCGATGGCCGTCGTGCGTGAGCGCATACCGCAGGCGCAATGTTTGATAATGGGTAATCCGAATATAGGCAGCGCCTACACCGGGCAAGTGCAGCGGCGGATATTAGAGCTGGGCCTGCAGGACAATGTGCAAATTATGGGATTTGTCGAAATTGACTTGCTGCGCGCCTGGTTAGCGGCGGCGGATGTCTTCGCGCTGCCGGCCATGAACGACGGCTGGTTTTTCGAGGGATTTGGTTTGGTCGTGCTCGAGGCGAGCGCAGCGGGCACTGCCGTGATAGGCACGGACAAGTGTGGCGTGGTGGATGCCATAGCGCATGGTGAGACTGGTTTGATCGTCTCACAAGACCATATCGCGGAAGCGCTGCCGCGCGCGCTGCTCGAGTTGCTGGAAGATCCGGCCAGAGCGGCGCGGATGGGGGCAGCTGGCCGAGAACGGGCGCTGACGCAGAGCTGGGAATCAGTGGCGGATCAAGTGATCGAGCTGTATGTGGCGGCTCTGCCCTAAGTTGCTTTGCGACCGTCAGCGTAGAGGAAGAAATTCTCGGTCGCCCGCACCTCAATATCGAAGCCATGACGACGCAGGCTATCGCCGAGTTGGTCAGGCTCGTAGTAAATCTTGACAATCTTGTAGCGGCGCCCGTCTTTGAGAATGCGCTGCTGCAAATCATCCTCAGTTTCGATGCTCTGCCCGGCCGAAGTCGACATCTTGGCGGGGCGCGAGTCGACCAGGAAGAGGCGGCCGCCGGGTTTCAGCGCGGCGTAAACCGTTGCCAGAAAGTTATCCAGCTTGGCCGCCGGGACGTGTGAAATCCAGAAGCCGAAGAATACCATGTCGTATTGCTGCTTTGGCTGCCAGTCAAAGAGATCCGCCAGCTGATAATCGACCTGGTCGGAAGCGAGCTTGGCGTGATTGATGGCGATCATCTCGGGCGAGGCATCGAGGGCGGTGACGCGGGCGCCGATTTTGATGAGTTCGCCCGTCCAAATGCCGGTGCCGGGCGCCATTTCCAGGATATGGTCGAAGGAGCCTGCGCTATGCAGTTGATCGCGGACTTGCTGCGCCTCACGCTGCCATTGAAGCGTATGCGCCTCACCGTTGTCATAGTGTCCAACGCGATAGAACCAGTCGTCATATTCCGGCGCGCGGGCGCGATAGTATTCGATTTGGTGTTGGAGGAGGTCTGTCATTTTTGCCTATCCACATATCCAGTCGTATATTTGCCGAAGATCTTGGAAATAATTTAACCACCGAGGGCACAGAGTTCAAAGAGGATTTCTTGCGTTATACGCCTGATTTGCAAGTCCAACCCGGTTTGCGAGTGATCCGCGGGCTGACTCGGCATGTACATTGGAAGATGTCATGAGAGCGGATTGACGGGGTCGTGGGGTGATTGGCCATCGGGGTCGTTGCCGACTGTGCCGGGCGGCGCCGGGATATGACTGTGCAGCAGCGGGTCGTCGGTGGCGCGCATCCAGCGGTCTAGCCGTGAGCGCAGATCTGACAAGGTCTCAGCGTGTTTGGCATCATCGATGAGATTATGCGTCTCGGCCGGATCGAAGAAGGTATCGTAAAGCTGTTCGGGCGCGGGCGCGCGCTCGGCGAAACCATGCTCCAACAACTCGGTCTTGGCAAAGCCATCGTCTATATTGGGCAGCACGGGCGACTCGCGATTATCGTAACGGCGAATGTATTTATAGCGCTCGGCGCGGATGGCGCGCTTGGGTTCATAGGCGGCGTGGTAGTTGACTTCGGCGAAGACTTCGTCACGGATCGACTCGGCTTCACCGCGCACCAGAGGCAGCATGGAATGGCCTTGCAGCCAAGCCGGCGGCTCGATTTCAAGCAGATCGCAGATGGTCGGGAAGATGTCGATGTGGCTGACCATGGCATCGACGGCGCTGCCTCCGCTGAAGAGGTCCGCGCCCTGCATGATCAGAGCCACGCCCATGCCGGCGTCGTTCAAATTGCACTTCATGCCGGGGAATGCCAGCCCGTGGTCGGTAGTGTAGATGACAAGAGTATCGTCGCGGAGACCGCAGTCGTCGAGGGCATTGAGCACCTGCCCGATCTTGTCGTCGAGGATTTGCGCCATGGCGATGTAGTTCGCCATATCTTGACGCACACGCGGCGTATCGGGCAAGCCGAGGGGCGGCAACACATAGGCGGGATTGACATCGTGCTCGAGCGGGTATTCGCGATGCGTCTCGAAAAAGCCGACGGTCAGCCAGAAGGGTTCCTGCGGCGCAGAGTGGATGAAGTCGACGGCGGCGGTATGGGCTTCGTCATGCTTAGTGGTCAGCACCTGATCATAGCCGACTTCTTCGGCGCCGCGATGCAAGGCTGTGCCGGCAAGATGCTGGATGCCCGCTAGCGCGGTCGTATAGCCGGCCGGTTTCAGGGTATGGATGATATGCTGCTTGAAGTCGCCCAGGATAAAGTGGCGATTGGCCAAGCCCAGCATGCCGGCGCTGTGGGCAGCTTGGCCGGTGAGCAAGGCGGCGCGGCTGGGCGAGCAGGTCGGCGCGGCGCAATAAGCGCGGCGAAAGAGGACGCCCCGCTCCGCCAGACGCTGCAAGTTGGGCGTGGGGATGGAGTGACCGTAGGGTTGCAGATAACGCCCGGTGTCATGCGAATGGATGTAGAGGATATTGGGTTGTGGCATCTTATCGCTCCGTCAAGGCTTGAGTCCGTGGCATTGGTTGCTTGCGGAAGACAAACATACCTGCATTATTTTTATCCTGCGACACTTTTGACGCATAAAATTGTACTGAGCTATTTCGCCTACAATCCTTCGACAGCCGTGTTAGATTCCCCCTAAGAGCGACAGGACAAAGCAGTTGCAGAGAAATCCACAAAACAGCCCAAACAACCAGCCACCCCAGCTTCCACTACGGCGCGTGAGTATCACGGCAATAACCCATCCGAACACTGAGAAAATTATGGTCCCCAGGAATGCCGGTCCAAAGCCCGCTAATTTATCACGTTTATATTCCTGTTCTTTTTGCATTTTTGACTCCTCAATATATGGGTTTGCTAGGCAGGCAGCCAGGCTTCCTGACCGCGGAAGGGCATGTGAACAGCGGGATCGAAACTCGGCGCCTCGGCGTAGAGGTTGTTCACGCCGGCCTGCTTCTCGCCGCGCAGGAAGATGCTGGCATGCGTCTCGCGCTTGACCCAGGTCGATGTCGGGATGTAGCGCAGCGTCAAACCGATGCGCCATTTGTCGGAGGTATTGGATTGGGAGCCATGGATGATTTTGGGATTGTGAATGGAGACATCGCCCGGCCGCAATTCGAGATCGACCACCTGCGAGTCGTCGATTTGTGAGGGATGGATGCCCGAGGAGAGGACGTTTTTGCCGTCATCGACATCCTGCAATTCGGCGCGGGAGAGCAGGCGGTTGTTCTGTGTGCCCGGCAAGACGCGCATGCAGCCATTCTCTCGGTTGGATTCGGTGGCAGCCAGCCAGATTGTCGTCACTTCCATAGGCTCCAGGGGCCAGTAGCTGCCGTCTTGATGCCAGAGGACTTCTTGCCCGGTCTTGGGCGGCTTGGCGATGTAGTGGGCGGCGAACATGGCGATATTGGGACCGATGAATTGCTCGACGATATCCAGCAGGCGGTCGTCGCCGACCAGGCGGTGCATGAAGGGGTCGGTCACCAGCATATCGTGGTGGAGCTGTTCCGGACGGGTGTCGGGATGGCGCTTCGCCAGCCAATGCACATGCTCGGCGGTTTCGCGCGCCAGGTCAGCATCGATGGCGTTGCGGACGATTACGTAGCCTTTTTCGTCATATTCTTGTCGCAGATCAGTGGTCATTTTTGACCTCAGCTTTAGGGTACGCCGCGCGTCCACTGTTGAGAGCCGGCGGCGGGAATCAGACTAGATTATGGACAATATGATGGAATGTTCTGGCGGGATTGTCAAGCGCGTTACTCCCCACCCCGGCCCCTCCCCCACAAGGAGGGAAGGGTGACTTTGGAGACGGCTAAGTCGCGCTTATCTGGAAATGCGACCAAGAGCGGAAGGTACGAGCCTCCGTCAGGCGTCGATAATTAGTCGATATCGACTTCTTCCTTCTGTTTGCGCGGTGGGTGCTGCGCTTTGAGCTCCAGGCTGATGCCGCCAAAGATGGGGGCGCAGACGTTGTAGAGCGAGACGGTCAGCGCGGTGGAGACGCCACCCAGGACAGCCGCCAGCAGGGCAGTCTGCGCCAGCATGGGACCGAGCACATCGGGCGGGATGACGACGTCCCAGAATTGGAAGATGTGATTGAGCAGGACGAGCAGAGCGATGGGGATGATGGCGGCTGCGGCTGAGACGAGGGCGGCGATTTTGACGGCGGACATGAAGCCGATGCGTTTGAGTGTGTAGGTCATATTATGTATTTCCAAACAGTCCTGCGGAAACGGACATCTTTAGACCAGTCGAAGCGTAGAAGACGCCTGACAAAGAAAGCTACGCGCTGACAGCGCCAGACACATCAAGCGGAATAGGTACATTCAGAGATTGTAGTGCATTGAAAGTCCATACATAGAGTCCGGTCGCAATGGCGACCGGCAATACCAACCAAAATAGCTTGACTGCATATTTTACCATAGCCATTACTCCTTTCCCCGCTAGCTGATGCATCTGGACGACTGAAAGAAACGCAGCGAAAAGCTGCAAATTAAGAAATTTAGTCATTCACAAGCAAGCTTCGCGAACGTAAAGCTACATGCGATAAGCTAAGTGCTTCCTACATCATACCATACGCATGCGCCAATAGAACGTCGCACCGTCACCGCTCACCAGTATTCTTCCTACTGTAAGGAATCAGAACGAGGTCGTCAGACTCGGTGTACTCGGTGGTGAAAAAATCTTTGTGAACATTGTGACTTTGTGGTGATAGCACGTTTAGGATTCTGCGATGCGCCTAGCCGAGAACCTGCCCCGCCCGATCTCGATTGCCGACGCTGTAGTATTTGGCGTCGGGATGGTGGGTGAAGAGGGCGGCGGTGCTCTGCTCGGACAGCCACTGCCAAGACTCGGTGGGGAATGCAGTTTCTGTTATCTGGATGCAGCCCATGCCACTGTTTGCCAAGTTGCCTTAGGCTACTTCAGCTTCGCCAGAAACACCAACTCCTGGACGACAATGCGCAACTCGGTTTCGTGGCTGTCAATATCTTCGCGATTGGCAACGAAGCGCCTCTTGTGGGCGGACCAATTGCCGATCGCATTCAGTTTGCGCAGCACCGCGCCATTGTCGTCAAGCGCCCAGCTGGATTCGTCGCAGGCTCGTCGAATCAGTCCATTCAAGCGTAAGAATCTGCCATTTTGCCCTTTGATCTTGTCTTTCATCCCGTGTGCGACGAAGGCTTCAATGATCAGCATTTCGAGCAGCCGCCGCAACATGACCGCGCAAGCGTCGTACCATCCGCGCTCATAAGTGCCGTTGATCTGATCGACAACCCGAATAAAGTTCCCAGGCGCGCCGCTCACTAAGGCGGTATCAATGATCTTGCTTGTGGCGGGCTTGGTACCTTCAGAAGGCGGCCGCGTCAGTTCGTCTACTCGCCTCTGAAAGCGCCTGGCCGCTGCCAATTTATGTGCAGGGTCTTCGTACACGGCGGTCAGTCTACGTCTCGGTTATACAGATAAATTGCCATATTCTTGAAAATCTCTCGGATCTGCTCCGCGTCGGCATCGGGGTGAATATGTATTTGAATGTCCGTATGGATGGCAGGGAGCGCCGGCGCGGTTGCGGAGGATGACGGCGCTATGGCTGCGGCCGTGTCTGAGCCCGACGGCTGCTTATCGACAAGAGCGTTCCGCGCGCCATGTTTGGCCGCGCCATTCCTCTTTTTGCGCTTGAATTCAGCAAGCGAACACAAAGCCCTGAAAGTGCCGATCGTAGCGCCAATGGCCTGATCGCTCGCGGATAGACGATCTTGAAAAAACTCCTCAAGCTCGGCGTCGGAGCGTCGCTGAGCATCCGGGTACACAGTGAAGAGTTCGCGATAGCCGTCGACAATTCCTTCAGCAAGCACCCGCCGCGAATGCTTCTTGACTTGGTAGGCGAGCCAGCGATCAGTCGGCTTATTGGATTTGATAAATCCGATGAAGGCCATGATCCGAATGATTGGTCGATGATTGGCGGATTTGAAACCGGATTTTGGCAACCAGCGCGTTGAAACAGATTTTGGCGACCCCATGGTCGGTATCATCTGCAAGAATTCTTTCAGCTTGGCGGTAGTCTTGATATAAGGATAATCGATCATAGCCGCGCTATTCCTTTGGGCCGCAATGCCTTCATGGTACGGGAAACACCGGCGACTAGCAAGCGTCGCCGCGCCGGCATCACTCTTCCTCGAACACAGTGTTCGTGGCCGAGTCGCAGCTCCGGGAAAAGCCCGCTGCCAAAACTTCAGCCCAGAATCTGCCCCGCCCGATCGAGGTTGCCGACGCTGTAGTATTTGGCGTCCGGATGATGGGTGAAGAGGGCGGCGGTGCTCTGTTCCGGCACCCACTGCCAGGATGAGGTCAGTGACATGCCCAGCTCGGTCTCAAGTTGCGGCAGCAGGCGCAGAACAGTCTCATGATCGGCGAGTTCCGGGCAGGCGGGATAGCCCCAGCTGTAGCGCTTGCCCCGCCCTTCCGCGGTGCCTAGCTGACCCTGCACGATATGCGTCAGATAGTTGGCGGTCGCTTCGGCTGCTTGCACAGCCAGACCGTGGAAGAAATAGGCTTCGCTGTATTCGTTTGCCGCTTGCAGGCGCTCGAATTCAAGCGTGGCGGTATGCCCGACCGTCACAGTCTGCAAGACCATGACATCAGCGCGGTCGTCTTCGACGGGCGCGAAGTAGTCGCTGATACAGAGATATTCGCCATCGGGCTGGCGCGGGAAGCTGAAACGGGCGCATTCGACTTTATCGCCGGATGCGGCGTAGCGCTCAGCATCCCAGATGAGCAAGTCATCGCCGGCGCTGTTGACTGGCAAGTAGGCGTAGACGGCTTGAGGCTTTAACGTGGCGCGATCTTTGGCAGCTTTGGACATGCGTAGCAGTCGCTCTTCGAAGTCGGTCGAGAGCCGCTCCCATTCCGCTCCCTGTGTGTTTTTCGCGCCCCAGGAGAGGCGGAAAAGTTCCGGTTTATGCAGGTATTGCAGCACGATTTCCAATGGCATTGAGCGCACGACTCGCACCCCCCAGAAGGGCGGCGTCGGGATGTCCGTCGCGTCGCGAACTGTCTTGCGGATTCCGCCGCGGCGGGCGCGACGTCTGCGTGGCGCGCGCTCGACTTCCGTATAGGCTTCGCTGAAGACCTCATCAAGAAAGCGCTCGTGGCGCTCGGCGTCCAGCAATTGATCGACGACAGCCAGACCTTCGAAGGCGTCCTTGCAATAAAATACGCCGGCCGCGTAGGGCTCCTGCGAGTCGTTCAGGAACAGGATACGCCGTCCGAAGCGCCGATTGATGGCTGCGCCGCCGACCAGCACGGGGATATTCAAGTCGCGCCGGGCAAGCTCGTTGACGATCAGCGGCATCTGTTTGGAGGTGCTTACGAGCAAGGCCGACAAGCCGATGGCATCGGCCTGATATTCCAGCGCCTTGTCGATGATGGTATTGGCGGGCACCTGTTTGCCGAGGTCGTGCACGGTGTAGCCGTTGTTGCTGAGAATGGTTTTCACTAAGTTTTTGCCGATATCGTGCACATCGCCGTAGACGGTCGCCAGCACGACGATGCCTTTGCTGACGCCTTCGACTTTGTCCATGAATTGCTCGAGGTAAGCGACCGACTTCTTCATGACTTCGGCTGACTGCAGCACGAAGGGCAAGATGAGCTCGCCGGCGCCGAATTTGTCGCCGACCTCTTTCATGGCCGGCAGCAGCACGGTATTGAGCGCGGCGACGGCGTCTTTACGGGTCAGGACGTCGTCGATCAGCGCCTCGACGCCCTCTTTCTTACGATGCACGATTTGCCAATGCAGGGCTTCTTCGCTGGTCATGTCGGCGGTAGGGTCGATTTCCTCGGCGCCGCCGACTTGCACCTCGTTGACTTCGAAGTATTGAATGAAGCGCGGCAGGGCATCGGCATCGCTATTGAAGATCAGGTCCTCGGCGATTTTGCGCTGATCGTCAGGGATCTCAAAGTAGGGTGTGATATGGGCGGGATTGACGATGGCCATATCCAGGCCGGCTTTCACCGCGTGGTAGAGGAAGACGCTGTTGAGTACGCCGCGCGCCGCCGCGCCCACGCCAAAGCTGACGTTGCTGATGCCGAGGGCGGTCATGACACCGGGGATCTGTTGCTTGATGAGCCTGATGCCTTCCAGCGTCTCGACGGCGTCGTTGCGCAGCTCCTCTTGACCGGTCGTCAGCGGAAAAGTCAGCGTATCGAAGATGAGATCCTCGGCGGACATGCCGTAGTCCTCGCGCGCGATCTCGCTGATGCGGCGGGCGATCTCGAGTTTCTTGTCCCGTGTATGCGCCATGCCGGCTTCGTCGATGGTCATCGAGAGCACAGCGGCGCCATGCTTCACAGTGATGGGCAGAATGGAGTCGATGCGATCGCGTCCGTTTTCCAGGTTATTGCCGTTGATGATGCCTCGACCGGGATAGAGCGCCAGCGCTGCTTCAGCGACATCGGCTTCGGTCGTGTCTATAATCAGCGGCGCCTCGACCGCCATCGACAGCTTCTTGACCAGCTTCTCCATCTGTTCTTTTTCGTCATCGCGCTCGGTCAGGGCGACGCAGACATCGAGCATGTGCGCGCCTCGATTGACCTGGCCGACGGCGATTTCGACGATGCTGTCGTAGTCGTCTTCCAGCAGCAGGCGCTTGACCTTGCGGCTGCCTTGACTGTTGACGCGCTCGCCGATCAGTGTAGGACCGGGGTCTTGCATCATGCGCGTGGCGGTCATGCCGCTTGACGCTTGCGGCTCCCGCATGATGTCGCGCTGCTCAGGCGTCCGGCGGGATTTGCCATTCGCAACTGCCTCGTCATAGCTAGCTCCGTGCACCTTTTGATAGAGCCGCGCAATGTGTTCCGGCGTGGCGCCGCAGCAGCCGCCGACCACATTGACGCCCCAGCGCGCGAACTCGCCCACCATCTGACTGAAGGGATCGGGCTGCATGGGGTAGACCGCTTCGCCATCGACATTGATGGGCAAGCCGGCGTTGGGCAGAACGCTGATGGGATAGGGACTGCGCTCGATGAGATACTGAATCGGCTGGCGCATGTATTCGGGTCCGGTCGAGCAATTCATGCCCAGCACATCGATCGGCAGCGCTTCAAGCGTCGCCAGCGCGCCGGCTATATCGGTGCCGAAGAGCATGCGTCCGCTGACGTCCAGCGTGATCTGAACTTGCAGCGGGATGCGTTTTCCGCTCTCGGCAAAGTAGCGGTTGATGCCGTAGACGGCCGCCTTAACTTCCAGAATGTCCTGGCTCGTTTCCAGCAGGAGCAGATCCGCCCCGCCCTCGACCAAGCCCTGCGCCTGTTCGCCGAAGAGATCGGCGAGTTCGCCGAAGCTGATATCGCTGAGGTCGGGATCATCGCCCGATGGCAGCATGCCACTGGGTCCCATGCTGCCGGCGACGAAACGCGCGATGCCCGTATCGGCTGCAATCTGGTCGCAGGCGGCGCGGGCGATCTGGGCTGCGACGCGGTTGATTTCCAAGGTGCGCTCGCCCAGCCCATGCTCGGCTAGTGTGCGGCGGTTGCTGCGGAAGGTGTTAGTCTCGATGGCTTCGGCGCCCACTTGAAGGAATGACAGGTGTATTTCGCGGATGATGTCGGGACGGGTGATGACGAGGTAGTCGATGCAGTCTTGATATTGCTGGCCGCCGAAGTCTTCGGGCTTGAGGTCGAAGGATTGGATGCTGGTGCCCATGGCGCCGTCGAATATGACGATATGGTCATCAATGGCGTCGAGATAGCGACGATTGGTGAAGGGTAGCTTTGGGTTGCTCATGGCGAGCATGATAGCAGAGGCGGCGGTAATTTCCACTGTAGTAGCTTGCAGTGCGCTTTGCTTCCGGGCGGTAAGGTGCTATGCGCGCGCCGTGCTGTATTACGGGATGATGCCGAGCAATATGAGTGGTACAGCCGGCACACCGCGTCCCTGCCGCAGCACGTTAACCTGGTCGCGTTCGTAGTAGGGCACACCGGAAGACATTTCTCGCTCTAATACCTTCATCGGTAAGATTTCTATACCAAGGTCGATGATACCGGACACGAAGAAACTCAGGTGCTTCACGAATAAGTCGTGAGCGACAAAGGTATATTTGCCGAACTGAACTTCAACCGCTATCCGGTCCTTCACGAAATCAGTCTGATTGTAAGACACGATTGGCTCACGCCCGGCGGCTCGAATTGCATTCTTCTGTTCTTCAGCTGGTTGATTGTAAACGCCACGCATGAGTTCCTCATCGTCGGTAACCCAGAATGTGTTTCGTCGTTCGGTCCAATCCAGTTTTCTGAAGTTAGCTTTGAATTCGTCATTCATTGCCACTGGCGAATACAACAATTTGCCTGGCATGGTCTTTTCTTTAGACACTTTGGTCTTGCATGCCTCTGCGTCGACATTCGCAATCACACATTGAATCTCGTCCCACAAGTGATTGTAGTGAACGAGCATGTATTCCAAGCCAATTAAGTGAGAGTATTTCGCGGCGATCCGCATCAATGTCCGCCATTTGGCAGCAATGGATTGTAGATGGGTTTGCCCATGGGCCGCGTCTTTAGCGTTCCGGAATAATAGGCGTCGACGCGCTCGCGGGCGATCGCAATATAATCTTCGACGATGTCGCAGCCGTATCCATTCCGCTTGTGTAATATGGCGGCGATTACGGCCGAGCCTACGCCGACATACGGGTCAAGAACATCGTCGTTCTCATCGGTCATGGACAGGACCAGGCGTTCGATCAACTCAACCGGGAATTGACAGGGGTGGATTGTCTTCTCGGGGTGATTACTCTTGACGTTGGGAAGGACCCAAACATCGCTGGGATTCTTGCCCTTGGGGTTGCCGGACAATTCACCTCGGCGCGGTCCCTTGAAGTGTCGCTTGCCGGGATATTTTGATGGGACGCGAATAGGATCCAGATGCCAGGTATAGTCATCGCCTTTGGTCCACCAGTTGATGGTCTCGTACCGGCCTGATAACCGTTTACGACAGTGTAATCCGTGACCAAAATGCCAGACGATGCGATTGCGCAGCTTCAAGCCGAATCCGCGAAAAATCGGGAAGAGCAGGCAATCCAAAGGTACGATTTCGCCCTTGTCGGTGAAGTTGCCAACTTGCCAACAAATACTACCTTGCGGATGCAAGACGCGGACGCATTCACGAATCACATGCTGCTGTTGCTCCAGATAGCTATCCAGAGACGATTTTTCCTCATAGCTCTTGCCGATATTGTAGGGCGGCGAGGTGACGATCAGCTTGAATTTATCACTGGGCTGGGCGCATAGAAATTCCAGGTTGTCCTGGCATTTGAGGATGACATCATTGCGTAGATTTTCTTCGTTTTCAGAAAACAGAGTGTATTGCTTTCTTCTGCCGTTCAGGCTCGTCGTTCTCGTATCGTCTTCCGCCTGCTTATCCGCCGGCGCATGGTCCGCGACAGTATTCGCGACGTCAGAATCCGATTGTTCCGCACGAGTATTCATCGTAATTTCCGCGTGTTTGGACTATCCGTACTATACTCGCTTGACGGCATAAGCGCAAATGTTCTGTTTGTTAGGATCGATCAAATTTTCAGTGTCATTTCGATGTAAGCGGTTACTTCTAATTGTCAAATTAAGAAGCGGCGGTAAAGCCGTCGAATTGGCAAGTTTCTGAATTGCGCTATAATCCGCTGCTAATTGATATATGGTGATTGGCAATGGCATGACGACTGCGGCGGCGGAGATAAGCGGCGAGGCGCAAAGCAGGGAGAAATTCCAATACGGCCGCATCCTGCTCATCTGTACCGGGCACTTCACACACGATATCTATTCGGCTTTCATCGCGCCGCTGCTGCCATTGCTGATTGACAAGCTGGGACTGACACTGCTGATGGCCGGTTCACTGCCGGTCTTTATGCAGGCGCCGTCGCTTTTAGGTCCTGTTATCGGCTACCTGGCGGACCGCTTCTCCGTACGCTACCTGGTGATCTTTGCGCCGGCGATAACCGCGACATTGGCGACGCTCATCGGCTTCATGCCGACATATGCAACGGCTGCGCTGCTGCTTTTCTGTGTGGGCGTGAACATCATGGCCTTTCACGCGCCGGCGCCGGCGATGATCGCGCAAGTGTCCGGCGGCAAAGTCGGGCGCGGCATGAGCTTTTTCATGGCCTCGGGCGAATTGGCGCGTTCGGTGGGTCCGCTGCTGGTGGGATTTGGCGTGGCGGAATGGGGCATGCAGGGGCTGTGGCGGCTGATGTTTTTCGGCTGGTTGTCGAGTGCTGTTCTATTTTGGCGGCTGCGAGATGTCTCGGCCAAGCGGGCGCCGCGCAAGGGCAAAGGCAAGCCGATGTTCAGGCGATTCGCCCGCGTCTTCGCGCCGCTCTTCGGCGTGATGCTCTTGCGCAATATGGCGGTGAGCAGCCTGGGCATATTCATGGTTGTCTATTTGGTTGATGTGCGCGGATACGAGCTGACGCTGGCGACCGGCGCGCTGGCGCTCTACGAATTCTCCGGCGTTGGCGGCGCGTTGGCCGGCGGTACGCTTAGCGATCGCATCGGGCGGCGCAGAATGGTGGCGGGCGCGGCGATCGTCTCAGCAGTGCTGATGTTGATTTTTGTACACGCCGAAGGGGCGCTGCTCATCCCACTACTCATAGGCATAGGACTGACGGCGCTGTCCGTCTCTCCGGTCTTTCTAGCTTTGGTGCAAGATCAGCTGCCGGACAATCGCGCCACCGCCAACGGCATGTTCATGCTCTTCGCTTTTGGCATACGCGCGCTAAATGTACTGGCGGTGGGCGCGCTGGGGGACGCCTTTGGCTTGCAGGCCGCTTTCGTGGCCGCCGCCCTGATTTCACTGCTTTCGCTGCCGCTGATTATGACATTGCCGGCCTCTCCCCCGGTGAGGCATGAAGATGTCTAAGCATCTGGCGGGGTCGCAGCCCATGTCGCCAGCAATGACTCCAACTCTGCCTCGCTCTCAACGAATTTGACCAGGCCGTCGGCGGTTTGCAAGCTGGAGTCCGAACGCAGTTTCAAGCTCGCCAATTCCGCAGCGGGTATGCCGATGACGGCGGCGCGTCCGCTCAGTCGGGCTTGTGTGATACGCCCGAAGCTGCGCACATGCGCCGAGGCGCCGGCGGGCAGAATGCTGCGAGCGCTGCCACGCAGGTCAATGACGCTATCGACGCGGCGCTCCGCCGACATCAACGTGAAGGCAGAGGCGCGTACCGCCTGGTGGAAGTCTTTCCAATTCCAATCGCCTTCAGCGACGTAGCGCATGGCGCGCTGGCTCTGGTCTCTCCATTCAAAGCGAACGGGCATATACGCTCCCCTGCTATTTGTCGTTGGAGTGGTGATTATAGTATAGGCGAAAGAATTGCGGGCGGCGCGCAGAGTCGCCCCTACAACGAGTGATAGTGATGCCGCGTTCGGGCGGCGTGGGGAGTCGCCCCACCACCACCACCAACACGGCGCAATAATCGCAGTGATCCTACGGTAAATGCGTGACACGATTGTCGCCCATAGCAACGGCGCAGAGTGTACTATCTTGTCGCGGGTGGCGGGCTGTGTCACAATCAAAGCGCATTCGGCTGTGCGAAGGATGAGAGACAGAGGTTCCGCGCCGATGGGAATACGGTTTCGTTTGATATTGCTGACGCTGGTGGGCTTGATCGCCGTCGCCGTTTGGACTTTTCCGGCTTGGCGAATTTACTTGCGTCAACGCGGGGAGAACGACACTTTCCCGGGCCTGGCATTCGAGCTGCAAGACGAGTTCCTGGCTTTGCCGAAGGCGCAGCGCGAGAAGCTGTTGGATGAGTATGAGCGCAGCCCGTCCATGGCGCTGGAGATGGCGCTGGTTGCGATAGAAGACGATCAGCCGGCGCCGGACGACGACATCGCGGACCAGCTGGAAGGGGCGCGGATCTTGGTCAGCGGCGACTTTCAGGAGCTGGACGCGCTGCACTGGGGCGCGGGCAAAGTAACGATTTATGAATTGCCGGATGCACGGCGGATATTGCGCTTTGAAGACTTTGTCTCGGCGCGCTGTCGCGATGTGCGCGTATATCTGGCGCAGGATCCACAGCCACTGAGCGCGCTGCAGCTGGAGCAAGGGTCGCTGGATTTGGGCCGGCTGAAGGGCAATATCGGCAATCAATATTATTTTCTGCCGGCCGATCATGATTTGAGTGTATATCAGTCGGCAGCGGTCTTCTGCCAGCAATTCTCTACGATGATCACCGTGGCTCGGCTGCGTTAGTCGCTGGCAATACTTTGCCATTGTGCCGCCTAATGTTGCCAATTTGCCGCCATCTGCCGCCCATGAAATGTCATTTCTCGCCGTGGGATTCAGCGCCGGAACAGTCTCCCGTGGCACAGTTGTCTGCGTTGCCCGGCTGCTGGTGAACTGCGGAATCGCTGAGGAAAATGCCGATGTCCAGACGACAGTTACTGCTCTTTCTCGTATTGACTGCCGTGATGGCCACATCCGTCCAATTCACATTTGCGCCCTTCCACGCGATTGACAAAGCCACGCCGACGCCAGCCGTCACCGAGATTCCGGAAGACCTCGATATCGACCAGGCAGTGGAAAACCTGTTGACGCTGCTAGAGGAAGAGGCATTCGACGAGGCGCAGGAGCTGGCAGGGCGCATTCTGCTGGAGGATGCGGAAGCGTGGCGGGCATACTATTATCGTGGTTTTGCTCATGTTCAACTGAAGGACCTTGAGGCTGGCATTGAGGATTATACGGCGGTGCTGAACATGCGCCCCTGGGACAGCGCATTTTGGCGGCTGCGGGGCGATTTGCACCTGAAAGATCGCAATCCGCGGCAAGCGCGAAGCGATTACAAGCAGGCGCTATTCACCAATCCGCGCTCGCTGCAAAGCTACCAGAGCCTGGCCAGCTTGCACGAAAGAGATGTGGACAAAAAGCTGCGCGACCTTTACCAGACCATAGTTGAGGCTGGACAGGCAAATTCGCGGGGCGCGAGCAACCGCGCGCTTGATAGGCTGACTGAAGCGATAGTGGGGAGCGACCGGGGAAATATTCCGGCCGAGCTGGGCTATGCCTATTTCATGCGCGCGAATATCTGGGAGGGAGAACAGCACTGGGAGTACGCGTTGGCGGATCTAACGGCGGCGCTGGAGATGCAGCCGGAGATGCAGGACTACTATTTGGCGCGCGGCATCATCTATGCGGAGACCGGGCAGCAAGTTCTAGCGGGACATGACTTTTACCGGCGCATGACCTTGCTGGAGCGCGAGTCGCTTGATGCGGCGCGGGATTCTACGCAGAGTGTGACGGTGGACATGGCCTATGGTTTGGTGGCGCGTTTGCGCTTCGATGGAGAAGCGGAGCAGCGTGTCACGATCGCGGCGCGGGATAATGTCGGCGCGGGTGTTGATCCCTTGCTGGCGCTATTGAATGGCGAGCTTGTGCCGTTGGCGGGAGACGATGATGGCGGCGGCAAGCGGGATGCGCTAATTGGCGATTATGTATTGCCGGCTGACGGGACCTATATCGTGGTCATCGGCCACGCGAATGGCGGTCATGAAGGGAAGATACGTGTCAGTCTGCGCTTTCAAGGTGAAGAGGCGACGGGTTGATTCACCATAGAGGGCACAGAGAAATAATGCAAGAAGGGAGCGAATTCGACAATTTCAGCGCGGAGGCATTCAGCTGACTGTTATGAATTATGAGCAAGAAAGTGCTCCGCCGGGAAGATGAGCCAGGAAACCACAAGACACCCAGAGGTTTTCCTTAGTGCTGCTGCCGTTAAGCCCTGACACGGTTCGGAATTTTCTGCCGCAAGGGGCCCGACTCATCCTCACGAGGGAGCACAATAGGGCGAGTATAGTCGCCGCGAGGTGGTGAGTCAATATGGCGGCTGATGGGGGAGTGGTGATTTCAAGGATATAGAAGGAGATAGAATGAAGACGACACTGGCTCAAACTCGCCGGAAAACTCCCTTCTCCAATGCTTTGGGGAAGGGCCGGGGATGGGGTTAGAATAGGGAATATCCAAGATTTTCACCACTCCCGGTGATGAGCGGGCGAGCCAAGGCTCGCCCCTACGGGTTGGGATGTGGGTGATGGGCGACTAGCAAAATTTCCCGAACGAATACGAGCGCGGATTGTGGGCGACTCACCAAGCGGACCATCCGGGTTGAGATGCGGATGGCGGGCGACCTGGTAGGTCGCCCCTACGGATACTGGTGTGGCGCGTGGGCGACCTGGTAGGTCGCCCGTACAAAACCTAGTGAATCGCGGTTTTAATCGCGTTCAATTGCGGAAATCGGCTCGCTCGGACATAATACGCGCCACAATTATATTGTGGGAGATGAGCTATGTCTGAGGCAATAAGATTCGACATTCCCCCGAGCGCGATTCCGACTCACTGGTATAACGTGCAGGCGGATTTGCCACGACCGCTGCCGCCGGTGCTGCATCCGGGTACGCATCAGCCGGTGGGGCCGGACGACCTGGCGCCGCTTTTCCCGATGCAATTGATTATGCAGGAGGTCAGCCAGGATCGCTGGATTGAGATACCGGATGAGGTGCGCGACATCTACAAGCTGTGGCGGCCGACGCCATTGCTGCGGGCGCGCCGGCTGGAGAAGGCGCTGGATACACCGGCGCATATTTATTACAAGTACGAGGGGGTATCGCCCTCCGGCAGTCACAAGCTGAATACAGCCACGGCGCAAGCCTATTACAACAAACAGGAAGGTATTAACGGGCTGACGACGGAGACGGGCGCTGGTCAATGGGGCACGGCGCTGGCGCAGGCTTGCAGTTTCTTCGACATGGAATGTGTGGTGTATATGGTGCGGATCAGTTACGAGCAGAAGCCATATCGGCGCGCGATCATGCAGAGTTTCGGCGCGAGCGTGACGGCAAGCCCGAGCGATACGACCAATGCCGGGCGGGCCATTTTGGCGCAGGACGCTGACAGCACGGGATCGCTGGGCATTGCGATCAGCGAAGCGGTGGAAGTGGCGGCGACGAGCGGCGGAAAATACAAGTATTCGCTGGGCAGCGTCTTGAATCACGTACTAATGCATCAGACGGTTATCGGGCAAGAAGCGCTGCAGCAAATGGAGGTGGCCGGCGAGTACCCGGATGTGGTGATAGGACCGACGGGCGGCGGCAGTAATTTCGCCGGGATCGCCCTGCCCTTCTTGCATCAGAATTTGACGGCGGGCAAACAGACCAAGCTGCTGGGTGTGGAGCCGGCCGCCTGCCCGAGTTTGACGCGGGGCAAGTACGCCTATGATTTTGGCGATACGGTTGGCATGACGCCGCTGGTGAAGATGTACACCTTGGGGCACGGCTTTATTCCGCCGCCGCTGCATGCCGGTGGCTTGCGCTATCATGGCATGGCGTCGATCATCTGCGAGCTTTGGGATCAGAACTTGCTGTCGATGCATGCGATCCCGCAAATGGAGACCTTTGGCGCGGCCATCACCTTTGCCAAGGCGGAGGGCATCATCGCGGCGCCGGAAGCGGCACACGGGATAGCCGGCGCGATACGCGAGGCCATGGCGGCCAAAGAGGCGGACGAGGAGCGTGTCATTCTCTTCAATCTCTGCGGGCACGGTCACTTCGATATGAGCGCCTATGACGCCTACCTGGCTGGCGACCTGTCGGACTACGAATACCCGCAGGAGGCGATCGAGACGGCGATGGAAGCGCTGCCGCAAGTCGGATAAGGAGCCAGAGCGGCCTTAGTTGGTCCATGCCATTCCGAGAGCCTCAGCAAAGCCGACAGTCGAGCATTGGGCACAAGCGGCGGGCGACCTGGTTGGTCGCCCCTACACGGCGACTATATTGCGGGTCCCTCCATAGTCGCCTGGCGCCAATAGGAATCCCTTCGTAGACAAGTAGCCCGTCTCATCAATCGACCATATAATGGAATGAGCCATTATTTGGGGCGAGGGGACCTGACCCTATGAAGCTAAGATTGTTCGTTTTGCTGCTGCTTTGCGCGTTGATTCTGACGGCGTGCTATCGTCAGACGGAGGAGCCCTTTCAGCAGGTCGACAGCGCGGAAGTGGTGGATGTCGCCACGCCGACCAGCATCCAAGATGTTGTCGAAGCTGGCGGCGATGCGGTCGTTGGCGACGCTGACGCCTCGGCCGAGACGACGCGGCAATATGTGACGCCGGAGGTGGCGCCCGGGCAAGTTGAGCAGCCGACAGTTGAGTTGTCGACAGCGGTTGTGGTTGCTGCGACCTCGCCTTCGGTCACGTTGACGCCTTTTATCCGTCCGACCGCAACCTTAGAATTAGAAGAACTCGATCCTAATCATGAGTGTGTCTATACAGTGCAGGTTGGGGACAATCTTTTCCGGATTTCCTTGAGCTGGAATACGACGGTGGAAGAAATAATGGATGCGAGCCAGATCAACAGTGATACGCTGTCGATTGGTCAGTTGCTTTTGCGGCCCGGCTGCGCGTATTCGGCGCCGACGGATATTCCAACGGAAGCGCCGCTCCCGATTGTGATCGAGACTGAGGCGCCGGATGCGACGGCAGAAGAAGAAATCCTGGAGAGCGCCACACCGGGACCGCGAATCCACGTGGTTTCAGCCGGGGAGACTATCGAGAGCATCTCGCTGAAGTACCGGGTGGACGTCAACGAATTGATCGCGCTAAACAATCTTACAAATCCGAATCAGCTGTCGGTGGGCCAGGAATTGCATCTGCCGGGTTAAGCCCGTTGGAAGGTCGCCGGCGTGAGGCGGTTCAAGACCGCCTGCGACAAGTTGAGCACATGTCCGTAATCATCGAGGTTCAGCAGCGCTGTCGGCGAGTGAATATAGCGACAGGGTGTTGAGAGGGTCATGGTAGGGATGCCGGCCTGGGAGGTGTGGATTGCGCCGCCATCGGTGCCACCGCCGCCAACAGTTTTCAACTGGTAAGGAATACTGTTATCGCTTGCCGTTTCGCGCAGGAAGGTCAAGACGCGCGGGTCGGTGATCATTCTGGCGTCAGCGAGGGTTAAGACCACGCCCTGGCCGAGCCGGGTGGCTGGATTGGTCGCGAGGTCGCCGGCGTCGATTTCGCGGTTGGGATCAGGCACGTCATAGGCGGGTGTGCCTTCGAGGACGATGGCGGCGTCTGGCTGCAAGCGTAGCGCCGCCACCTGGGCGCCGCGCAAGCCGATCTCTTCCTGGACCGTGAAGGCGGCGGCGATGGTGACGGGATAGGGTCCCTGCTGCAAGATGTCGATTAGAATTGAGCAGCCGACGCGGTCGTCAAAGGCTTTTCCTCGCACGACCTTGTCGCTGAGCTGAGCATAGCCGCTATCGAAGGCGATGCGGTCGCCGGGTTCGGCGGCGCTTCTGTCTTGCGCGCCAACATCAATGCGCAGGTTTTCCATCGCCACGGTTTTCATATCGCGCCCCATGTGGATAGGTTTCCACAGGATGACGCCTGGCGTTTGCCTGGGGCCGACTTTGACGCGCAAGCCGGGCAAAATTCTCGAATCGATGCCGCCGACATTGGTGAATTGGATGAGTCCGTTGGCATCGACGGCGGTGACCATCATGCCGATTTCGTCCATGTGCGCGGCGATCATGACTTTGTAGTCGGGATAGACGGCGCCGCGTTGCGTGGCGGTGAGATTGCCCAGGGCGTCGACTTCGAGACTGGCGACGTGGTCCTGGATGGCGGAGAATACAATTTTGCGGACCTGGTCTTCTTCGCCGCTTACTCCAATGGCGTTCGACAACTCTTCAAGGCGCATTGGCTGTCCCTATGTTGAATCGAAAAGCGAACGGTTGCCGAGAGTATAGCGGATTAAAGGCACTGCGATAAGATGGCGATGACAGACGGGTTAATCGACTGGGGTGGCGAGGCTTCTTGAATGAGGGGTGGGCGGCGAAGACAAAACGCGGGCGGCGCAATGACCGCCCACAACTGAGACAAGCGATGAGAAACTCAGCCGCCAGGTGTTGGCGTGATAGTTGGGGTGGCTGTGGGATTTAGACTGTTGATGATGTTGGAGAAGATGTTGTCGATTGCCGGCCCCAGCAATGCCAGGATAACGATAACGACCACCGCGACCAGAACGAGGATCAAGGCATATTCGACCAAGCCTTGTCCCTTTAGGATTCTAGGTTTATGCGCCATCAGAATACTCCTGCGATAAGTGTATTGGCGAGCATGTATAGAAAGTGATCACTTGGTTTCAATATAGCATAGCTTTAATCAGCAAGCAATCAAGCTACGCTAACCCGCCGGAGCAGATCAGAGCGCTTGGAAAGACGCGACTGTTAGCCGGACAGGTTGTTGACAACGTCCGCGAAGAAGTCTCCCAGCGAGGGACCGAGAAGAATAAGAGAGATAATGACAACGGTTGCGAAAAGGACGGGGGCTAAGGCGTATTCGACAAGACCCTGACCGGGTTCGTCGCCGGGACGGTGTTTCATGACTTGTGGCTCCTGTGGCGCCGCGCATTCAGGCAGCGAAACTCGATAGATAGACAGGCTGTCAATGTATCAACATGGGCCCTGATTTGCAACAAGAAGAAGAGCTTTGGCAGGGGATTCTAATGTAGCCAGAGGCCGTGAATTGGGCGGCGCAGGCTAGTCGTAGCGGAGGACGTTCATGACACGTTCTTTGAGTGCGACGCGCGCACTGAGGAAGGTGGCGGTCCAGCCGATGAGGACGGCGGCAATCAAGAGAACGAAAGCGGTGAGGCGGGCATCAGCCGGCAAGGGAATGGTGATGCCGCCGGCGGCGGAGAGCAGGCTGATGAGCACGGCGCTGAGGCCGATGCCGATGACAGCGCTAAGTAAACCGATCAAGCTCGATTCGATGAACATGACTTGCAGGACGCGGCGGGATTTTAGTCCGATGGCTTTTAGGATGCCTATCTGGCGGCGGCGTTCGAGGGTGGAGAGCGCCACGGTGTTCGCCATGATGACGGCGGCGGCGAAGAGTGACAGCAGGCCGACGATGGTAGGGATAGCGGCGAATTGATCGATCAGCCGGCCGATCAAGCCGTCGATGAATTGCACATCTATGGCGAGGGCGAAGACGACTGACGAGAGCTCAGCGAGGGCGCGATTCAGCTCGGCATCGGGAACCTGGAAGGCATAGAGGGTGAATTGTGAGTCGAGCGAGTTGGGCAAAACATCGGGCGGTATCAAGGCGCTTGGTGGACCAAATGTAAATGTACCGCTGCCTTCGCTGTCATCAATGATGCCGATGACTTGCAGGTCGAGGGCAGGCGCGCTATCAAGTTGCAGCTGATCGCCGACCGCAATCTCGAACGTGCTGGCAAATTCGGCGGGCAAGACGATAAGAGGCTGGCCGGCGTCGTCAAGCGCAAGCATACGGCCGGCGGTTGTGGCGGACTGGCTGCTGTAGACGTCCGGTTTATCGGATTGCCAGATGGTGAATGCCAGCTCAGTCTCGTCGTCGACAGCCGCGCCGTTAATGCTGGTGATGTCGGTGCTGTAGTTGTTGATGGTGGTGCGATACGAGATATTGATATCGGCCAGGGCGTCGTCGATGGCGTCCGCGACCATGCTTTGTGGCAAGCCGGGGAAGGGAAAGACCAGTACATTGCCGCCAAAGGCGCGGCTAAGCTGGATGCTGAGCAATTCGCGCGTGCCCTCGCCTATGAAGGTGATGCTGCTGAGCGCGAACATGCCAGCAGTCAGGGCGAGCAAGGTAATGGCGGTGCGCAGTCGGTTGGTGGAGAGATTGCGCAAAGCCAGACGCGGCGTGACCATGCCAAAAGTCGGCAATTTGCCGATCAGGAAGATTATGAGCCAGAGGGCGGCAATCAGCAGGGCGAAGATAATGAAGGAGGCTGTCACGCCGATGACGCCGGCGAGATAAGGGTTCGGCACAGATCGCTCGCTGGAGTCACCGAAGGGACCGGCGTCTCCCTCCCGCTGAAACGGATCTTCATCGGCTGCGAACTCGGACGACTGCTCCTGGGCGGAGAGCTCGGCGAAACGGCGTTCAGTCACTTCAATGGAGGGGCGGATGATGTGTCCGACGACCAAGCCGAGACTGATGGTGACGAAGATGAGCAGCGCGACCGATTGAAGGACGCCGAGGGCGACCAGGTGATTTTCGTTGGGGCGCAGGATGATGCTGGGCCGGACTTTGACGGCGGTGAGGATGGGCGCGACGCCGAAGATGGCCGTGACAACCATGCCGAGTGTGAAGCCGAAGACAAGCGCCTCGGGATAGATTTTCCAGATTAGCGCTTGCCGCAGGGCAACCGAGCCGTATTGATTGACTATGGCACTCAGGCCGACGCCGACGATCATGCCGAGGAGACTGCCGGCGAAGCCCAGCAGGAGCCCTTCGGTAAGAAAGAGGGCGGCGACCTGGCTGCCATGTAAGCCGAAGGTCTTGACGGCGGCGATCTCGTTTGTGCGCCGGCGGACCAGGACGAGCATGGTGTTCATGATGCCGACGCCGCCGATGAGCAGGGCGCCTAGACCCATGACGACAACAAAATCGCCAAGGTACTGCGAGACCACCTCGTAGCGTTCGAGGAAGTCGTAAATATCTGTGCTGCGAACGCCCGGCACGAGCGCTTCAAGTTCGGCGGCCAGTTGATCGAGCGCCGCTTCGTCCGGAGACTCCGGGAAGATTACGCCAATGCGATTGGGGGCGAAAACTTCGTTGACGACGGCTGCCTGGGCGAGATCGAAGTAGGCGAAGCCAAAAAAGGCGTTGAGGAAGTTGGTGACGCTGCTCTCTTCAGCCACTAGAACGATTCCACGCACGATGAAAGGGTCTTGTGTACCGCTGACACGCACAGTATCGCCAACCTTGATGTCACTTTGGGCGGCGAGGTTGTCGCTGATGACGACATCGTTGGCGCCGGTGAAAAGCTGTGCGAGAGGCACATCAGGTGGGTCGATGGCAAGAATCGTGTGGGTTGGCGGATAGGTCTGCGGATCGATGAAATTGCTGCCGATGAAGCTGGGGCGGCCGAATTGACTGGCGTCAGTCTTTGTGACCTGCATGTTGCGGCCGCTCATGAAAGCCGAGGAACGGGCGCCTTTATCTTCCGCCCAATCGAGCAAGCGCTGCAATTCGGCGGGGGTGAAGGCATTGGGGTCGTTGCTGCCGAAGCCGCCCATAATGCTGTCATTGCGGATGAGCAGGTCGCCTTTGACCTCGACGCGGACATTGTTCGTCAAGGTATCGCCGACTGCGAGACCAAGAGAGCGCAGGGCGACGACGGTGGCGACGCCGGCGGTGATGCAGAGGATGGCGAGAGTGGTCCAGCGACCACCGCGGCGGATGTTGCGCAGAGCGTACATCAGGTAGAAGTAGAAGCGGTGGATCATGAGCGAGCCTTGTATCAAAAGACAATAGTATAGGCGAAATGTCGCCGGTGTGATAGGCACGGGCTGTTGATTCTGATTTGCTACAGGATACGCTGGCGGTCGCTGACGGTTGCGTGGCCAATAGTTGTCGCCGCGCGCTTCCTCGACTATATTTATATGTCAAACTGATCGGTAGCATCGTCCAGGAATACATCATGAGCAGACCCTTTATAGGCATCACCAGCGGCGGACGGAGCGAAGGTTATATCCAATCGCGGCATTATAGTGAATTCTACAGTACGCCGGCGCCTTACGTGGATGCGGTGCGGCGGGCCGGTGGCGCCGCCTTGTTGATCCCGCCCGGCCAAGCGTGGGCGGACATATTGCCGCTGTTGGATGGCGTGGTAGTGACGGGAGGCACGGACATTAATCCGGCGGCGTATGGCGGCGACCAGTGGAACGCGCATATCTTGCCGGATGATAAAGAACGCGATGATAGCGAATTGAGCCTGGTTCGGCGCTTGCTCGTCGAGCGGGAAACGCCACTGCTTTGCATTTGCAGGGGTTTGCAGGTGCTGAACGTCGCTGCGGGCGGGACGCTATATGAACATATCCCCGATATTCGCGACGAGGACATACACCGCGATGAGGCGGGTCTATGGGCTATGCAGGATGTCCAGGTCGAGGCTGACAGCTTGATAGCTGACGTGATGGGGGTGACGAGGCTACGAACTTCATCCGGTCATCATCAGGCCGTGAAGGCGCTGGGTGATGGCATGCGCGTGGTGGCGGTCGCTGACGATGGCATCATCGAGGCAGTGGAGATGCCGGGGCATCCCTGGTTGATCGCGGTGCAATGGCATCCCGAGGTGACGGCGGACCGTGACGCCAGTCAACAGGCGATTTTCGACGCGCTGGTGGCGCGGGCTGGCGAGCGACGGCAGGAGCGGGTACTCGGCTGAGAGAAGCGGGCGCTATTCCACGGTTATCGCTGCGAATTCGAGTTCGCGGTCGAAGCGAGTTTGGCTGCTGCGGAGGACGCCGGGTACACTGACGCCGGTATCGTGGTTGTAGACAATCAGCTTCGCGCTGAAATCCCCTGAAGGCAAGGCGGATAAATCAATGCGGTGGTGAGCAAGCGGCTCACGGCGAATGACGAAGTCTTGTCCGTGTATTTTGCTGCCGGCCCCGTCAAAGAACTGAATAGAGACTGAGTGTTTCTCGGTAGTCCGACGTTTCCAGAGGAGGTAGACGTCGAGAAAGCTCTCGTCATGTGTGGACAGTAGGTTGCCGAGCTGCATGCCGTTATCGTAGTCGACAGCCAAGGACTCGTCAATGGCAGCGAGCTGGCAGGGGAAGCCGTGGCGCAGATAGTATTCGATGACTGTGTCTTCTGTATCGGCGATGTGTGCGCAGGAGTTGAAGATGCGGGCAAGCCATGAGCGGTAGGCAGCGACTAGATCAGGGTCAACCACGCTTGGATCGTAAACAAAATGGATGGCGCTATTGGATTCGATATGGTCGTAGCCTTGGCGATGCTGCAGGCTAGTTTCTGTGTTCGATGCCTGTTGCAGATGTTCTATTTCAAGCTTAAGCGGACCCGCCCCGGTGCTAAGGGTGGCCAGATATTTTTCAGGAGCATCGATTGGAAGCGCTTCGCTTCGGTTTATAGAGATTATTGCCGAGCGGTGCCGCGGCACAATCGAGCCGGACTCCGCAATCAATCGCGTATAGCGAGCGATATTCTCGTCAAGCGCGGCGGTGGCATCACAAGTATCGCGCAAATACTTCAATCGGTAGATAACGACGTGCTCATCTACATAGCTTGCGGGCGTATTGACGAAGCTAGCGACCGGGTATTCGTCAGCGAAAGATCCGCGGTGCAAGACAACATGGGTGAAACCGTCGCTTAGCAGTTGATCGTGAGCGGCGATGTATTCGAGTTGATTACTTGGCAGACATATGACTGACTCGCCTGCGCGCCAGGCGCTTAAGAGGAAGTTTGCCTCGATATAGTTGTAGGCCGCCGCCGGTGTACGAGAAGCCAGTCCCTCCACTTGGGGATAGCCGTGCAAGGTCTGATGGTGAAGGTAGCGTTTTGATCTGTGGCGTCCCATTGGCAGGTTAATAAGGTGAATAGCGTCTTGGTTATCTTCGGCGGCCAGCCAATCAATCCATTGATATTGCGGCTGGTAAGGCGTGTCAGGCGAAATCGGAGGCTGGTAGTATTCGAGTGCGACGAGGCAAATGACCACGACGGTTGCTACGGTATGCAGATTGCGCGGGATATAGACGACTAGTATTGCCTGTAAGCCGTAGCAAGAGAGCACGGCGACTGGCAGGAGAATGCCGATTTGGAAAAAGGCTCTGTCCCAGAATGCCTTCGTGAGCCAGGGAACAATCATATCTAGATAGTATTTTGGCAGAACAATACCTGGATAGACGATTCCGCCAATTTGCAAAACGGAACCGAGGCGCAGTAGAGCGAAAAGAATGAGCATAGCCAGCAATGGCGCCATCCTGCGGCGATTCGAGGTGCGCATGAAGCCGAAGACTATCAGCGCAAGTGGCAAGAGACCAAGATAGCCGTCAAGAGGTACCTTGGGCGGCGCGCGATGAAATAGCGTCTGAAAAATAACTGGTGTGAACGGGTGACGCCGGTTAACAAAGAAGAGAAGCAGATCAGACGCGTTACGCTTGTGGGCGCCCTTATCTAGAGCCTCGTTGAGCATGCTAAGGTCAATGATCATCGGGTAAAGACGTATCATGCCTATAGATATTGCAACCACAAGCGTAAGCGCCACATGCCGCCAAAAGCGACGTTGCCGCCATCTGGTTGAGGCGAGGTATAGCGTGAAGAATCCCATCGTGATAAAGAGGCAGATGAGGATGTACATGCCAATGAAGGCGGTGACTCCTGCAATTGCGCCGGCAGCGACCATCCATTTCCAGCGCTGCTCAACAACGCCCCGATGAAGGGCATAGAGAGCAAGTGGAATCGTGGCAATGGTAATAGTGTCGGGATGATGAACGTGAGGAACAAAGTAGGGACTAAAGCCGAAAATAGTGGCGCCGGCAAGGGCGATCCACTTGTTCCTGAACAAGCGCAAAAGAAGGACGTAGCTGGCGAGCGCGTTTGAGAATACGGTGACTAGATAGGTAAGGATGAAGGCATTAACCGGTGGCAACAGAGACTGCAATCCTCCAAACAGAAGCATATTGGGCAGACTGAAATTATGGTAGGCAAGCGATAGTCCTTGTGGGTGGAACAGAAGGTCTGTGCGATAGAAATCTGCGCCGCCTGTCAGCAGTGATTTTCCGTACCAAACGTCCCAGAACTTCATAAGTACGTCGGCATTGCCTAGCGGTTGATGCGCGGTATTTACATCAAGCACAAGGTCTACCATCGGCCAGGTCAGCACGATGATGAGCAGCGGGACAACGACGAAAAAATGTAGATGTTCGCGGAAGATTCGGACAGTGACTTTCAAGGTTCTGTAATCACCTGATGACTTTACGGATGGTCAAGGCATACGCAAGGATAGCACCCGCTATTCATTTCCCAAGGCGTGTGACTCTCGCTAAACTGATAAGGCACTTTGTCTCGGCGTACGCGATTACATCAACCTGAATTCAAGGACAGCTGGGTAAATTCGAGTTCGCGGTCGAAGCGAGTTAGGCTGCTGCCGAGGACGCCGGGTACACTGACGCCGGTATCGTAGTTGTAGACAATCAGCTTCGCGCTGAAATCCCCCGCAGGCAAGGCGGATAAATCAAGGCGGTGGTGAGCGAGCGGCTCACGGCCTATGATGAAGTCTTGTCCGTGTATTTTACTGCCGGCCCCGTCAAAGAATTGAATAGAGACTGAGTGTTTCTCGGTAGTCCGACGTTTCCAGAGGAGGTAGACGTCGAGAAAGCTCTCGTCATGTGTGGACAGTAGGTTGCCGAGCTGCATGCCGTTGTCGTAGTCGACAGCCAAGGACTCGTCAATGGCGGCGAGCTGGCAAGGGAAGCCGTGACGCAGATGGTATTCGATGACGGTGTCGTCTGTGTCGGCGACACGCGCGCAGGAGTTGAAGATGCTGGCAAGCCATGAGCGGTGGAGCTCGACAGTATCGGCATCCGTGGCCTGTGGGTCGTAAACAAGTACGATGATGCTGTTGGCGTCGAGAGCTGATATCGCGTCGTCTCGTTCCTGGTCATGGTCCGGAGCGCCATCGATCATGATATCTTCAAGGCTAAGGGGCGTATATCGGTTCACAGAATTCAGGACTGCCGAATATCTTCGCGCGGCATCGCCGACGCCAATTTCGAATGGATGCACACTTAGAATCGAGACGCCTTGTTCGGGGACGAGCACAGATTGGTCGAGTCGCTGCAGATGCGGGAGAGCGGATTGACCCAGCATAGCCACCATGTCGCAGCTTTCGTGAAGATCATTGAGACGGTAGACAGTGACGAATTGGTCCTTGTACGCCGCCGGAATGTTGACAAAGCTGCCAGCAATTGAATCACCTCTGAGGCGATCGCGATGCAGGATGATATGTGTGAAGCCATCATCCAGCAGCTTATCTCTGGCGGCGATGAACTCGTCGCTATTAAAGGGCAAGCAGTTGACGGACTTGTTGCCCTGCCAATTCTTGAGAATGCGATTGCTTTCGATGTAATCGAAGGCTGTTGGCGGCGTACGCGTGGGCCTGCCCTCGACATGGGGATAGCCATTGAGCGATTGGTAGAAGGCATACACTTTCGAATGCTGTCCGCCCAGAGGCAGGTTAATCAGATGTATGGAGTCCTGGTCGTCTTCCTGACGAAGCCAGTCGATGAAATCCAGTCGCCCTTCGGGAAGGACAAAGGGGCGCTGTACTTGATAGTACTCAAAGGCGACGAGACCGGATAAGAGCAGAATGAGGCTCAGCCGTTGCTTGCCTGGGACCGATTGCAGAAGTGTCACCAGCCCGTAACAGGCTAAGACCGCAAACGGGAACAGAGTGCCAGCATGAAAGTTGTCGGGCGTCCAGAATGCTTTGAAAATCTGGGGAAATGCTTCCGTAAGATAATGCTTTGGCAGCAGAATATGCTCGTAGTGAGTCGAATTTACGGTAAGCGTTGAACCCAAGCGCAAGACGAGGAAGATCAGCGCCACCACGAACCAGGGAAGCGATTGGCGGCGGGTCTTTTGCGTCAACAGCGACAACGCAAGCAAAGCTAGCGGGATATATCCCAGATAGACGACGCGGTCCCAGCCTGGCCGGTCCACTATTGGAAAGAGACTTTGGAACAGAGGCGTAAGAATAGGATGCTTGTAGTTGACGAAATACCATATCAGATCAGTACCGAGTTCAAAGCCTTCATTCTTGGCTAAAGCGCCGGACAAACCCGCTGGGTCGCTAAACATGGGATAAACACGAATGTATACTATTGCAGCGCTCACGGAGAGCAGCAGCACGACCGAGAGCCAATACTTGGCCATTCGCCATCGATACAGCGCAATGACCACGATGTAGAAGCTGACGATGATCAATAGGCAGACGAGTGTGTATAGACCGATGAAGGCGGTAGCGCCAATCAAAGCGCTGGAAATGAGGATTAAGTACAGGCGCTCTTCTACCAATCCACGATGGAGATAATAAAGCGAAAGCGGAACAGTGGCGATAAACGAGATTTGAACAGTTGCGGGGCGCGAGATAATGAAGGCGCTGGCGCCGAAGACGACAGAGCCAAAGAGGGCGATCCACTTATCGCGGAAGAGATAGTTCAGGTAAACGTAGCCGGCTGCCGCATTCAAGAAAACAAGCACTAGATAGGTCAGGTTGAAGGCGTTAGCCGGGGGCAGGATCGTCTTCAGGACGGTGAGGACGAACATGTGTGGCAGGCTGAAGTTATGGAAGGCGAGCGACACGCCTTGGGGATGGAACAACAAACCGGTGAAAAAATAATCCGCTTGGCCCGTGATCAATTGTTCAAAATACCACGCGTCCCAGAAAAGCATATTTGCGTCGATATTGTCTTGCACCAGCCAAAAGCTGTCGAAGTCAAAGACGCGCGCCATCGTAGGCCAGGTCATCACGACGATGAGCAAAGGCATGATGATCAAGAATGGAAGATGATGCCGCAGGGCGCTACGAAAGATCGTCATGAACGGTAGAGGAAGCGCTATGTGGTCGATAGATTGAATTTATCACGGTGGCGGAAACTTGAAAAGTCAAGAGAAAGTGGACCATACCCAGGGATGGAGTGCAGTTGCGCGGGACAATTCTACGCTGAGCCGAGCCATGCCACGGCGTCTTTGGCGAAGTAGCTGACGATCAGATCGGCGCCGGCGCGTTTGATGGACGTCAGGCTTTCGAGGGCGGCGCCCTGCAGATCAAGCCAGCCTTGCCGGGCAGCGGCGTGGACCATGGCGTACTCGCCGCTTACCTGGTAGGCAGCGAGGGGCAAGTCAAAGTTGCGGCGCGCTTCGCTGAGGATATCGAGGCTGGGCATGGCGGGTTTGACAAGCAGGATATCGGCGCCTTGGGCGACATCGAGAGACATTTCGTGTATCGCCTCACGACGGTTCGCCGGATCCAGCTGATATTGTCTGCGATCGCCGAAACTGGGCAGGCTTTGCGCTGCGTCGCGGAAGGGGCCATAGAAGACACTGGCGGCTTTGGCGGCGTAGCTCATCACGGCGACATGGTCCATCCCCTCATCATCAAGCGCATTGCGGATAACCTCGACCATGCCGTCGAGCATACCGGAGGGCGCTATGATATCGGCGCCAGCGCGGGCATGGACGACCGAGGCGCGGGCCAGAAGCTCCAGCGTGGGATCGTTGAGCAAGTAACCAGGTGGCAGGTTGGCATCAAAGTAAGGACTCGCCGGCGTGTTGATGAGGCCGCAATGCCCGTGATCGGTATATTCGCAGAAGCACATATCGGAGATGACTACAAGCGAGGGCGCGGCTTCTTTGATGATGCGAATCGCTCGAGGGATAATGCCGTCGTCGTTGAAATTATCGCTGCCGAAGTCGTCTTTTTGAGCGGGAATGCCGAAGAGAATGACTGCGGGGATACCGAGGGCGGCGATGGCTCTGGCTTCGGCGGGCAATCGGTCGAGCGTCAACTGGAATTGGCCGGGCATGGAAGCGATGGGAAGCTGCATATCGCTTCCGTGGCGGATAAAGAGCGGAAAGATGAAGTCATCCGGCGCCAACGTCGTCTCACGGACCATGCGCCTGATGGCGGGCGACAGGCGCAAGCGGCGTGGACGGCGCGCCTGGTACGAAGTGGAGGTTTCTACCAGCGGCTTTTGTTTTACATCTTGATTAGCCATGCGAAATGGCCTCGGTTCGGCGCCGAATTACCAAGTCTCCCAGTGTACGACGTCGTCATAAATGCGGCGTCCACCGGCGCGCAGCGGCTGACGCGCCTGGTCTGCATCTGCCGGGTAACCGAAAGAGATCACAAGCCGCGTCTGGTGATCTGACGGGATTCCCAGCAGATCACGCGCATCATCGGGTTGATAGATGGTGCCGAGGCAGGAGCCGACGCCAATCTCGGTGGCGGCCAATTGCATGTAAGCGGCGCTTTGCCCGGAATCGAAGAAGTGCCAAAGTGTGCGCTCGTTCTCGATCGGCACGACGATGACGACGCAGAGCGCGGCGCCGGCGACATGCCCCATGCCGGCCCCGAGCTGGGCGACTTGGGCGAGGCGCGCCTTGTCTTGCACAGCAATGAAATGCCAAGGCTGGCTGTTTTTGGAGCTTTGCGAACGCCGCCCGGCATTGAGAATGCGCTCAACATGGGCGGGCTGCAGCGGCTCATCACGAAACTGGCGAATGGCGCGTTTGTTTTGGATGGCATCCCAAACTTGCATAATACCTCTCGTTCTGGATTGCTTATCGGTTGAACCAAGAAACGATTATGGAGCGGGACTAGGTTCTGTTGATATTTTGACATTAGCATTTTCATAAATGGGTAAAATAGTCTTATGGATACCATAAGACTAACTGACGAACAGTGGGCGAAGCTTCGAGATTTTCTGTCGCAAGAGCCAAAGGTTTATCTGGGCAATGAGGCGAAATGCCGCCAATTTGTTGAAGCAGTGATATGGGTAAGTCGCAGCGGCGCACAGTGGCGTTTGCTTCCAAGCGAATACGGCAAATGGAATTCAGTTTACAAACGCTTTGCTCGCTGGTGCGAAAATGATGTTTGGCAACGGATGATGGAAGCTCTTGCCGATGACGCGGATATGGAAAACGGGATAATCGACAGTACGATTGTTCGGGCACATCCCTGTGCCGCTGGCGCCGAAAAAAAGTGAAAAGCAAGCCGTGGGTCGCAGTCGCGGGGGTTTTAGTAGCAAGATTCATATCACGGTTGATGGTTTGGGCAATCCCTTGCGTTTCCGCTTGAGTCCTGGGCAGGCTCACGACATCAATCAGGCTGAGGAGTTGGTGGAAGGCTTTGCCTTTCAGCGGGTTATCGCGGATCGAGGCTATGCGTCCCAAGATTTTGTGGACAGCTTGCTTGAAAGAGGCATAGAAGCGGTAATTCCCCCGCATCCGAGCGCCAAAGAGCAGCGAGAATATGATAGATGGCTCTATCGCGAGCGGCATCTGGTGGAATGTTTCATCAATAAGATCAAACATTTCCGCCGCGTCTTTTCCCGATTTGAGAAACTCGATACATCTTATCTCGGATTTCTGCACCTTGTCGGTACGCTGATATGGTTACGATAGAATGTCAACAGAACCTAGTCGTCTACGTTATGACGAGTGACTGGCGTATTCGGCAGCAACGATCCGTAGCTCTGCAATTCTCCGCGCAGCATATCGTTGATTTTCGCTTCGACATCGGCTTCCAGGGCGAACTCGATCATGACTTCGGACACCGAATCTTTGACAGTCCGCTTAATCAATTCCTCCAACTCACTTACAGTCAATTCCGCGATGGATCTCTTGTCCATATCGTGGGTGAAGCAGCCGCGGTACGACTGATTGACCCGGCTCCTTTCATCTCGGATGCCTTCAATTGTAGCAACGAAAAGACGAACCTGCTTCAACCGCCAAAAAGATTTACAGATTTCTGACAAATGGCAGACGCTGCTTGTCCATATTGTCTTATACGCTTGCAAAGGCGAAATGGCGCGGTAGTGCTGATGCGAGCCTGGCCGGCATAGGATTTCCTGCAGACGGCGGTACTTGTCTAATGTGTCAGACTATGTGACACTGCGCTCTGCGAAGGCTAGTGGAGCGGGAGCGAGGCAGGTTGCTTATACTGGCGGGCATCATCATGTTTTGGGGCAGCGTGGCGCAAGGCACGATTGGCTTCGCGCTGGGCATGATCGCGGTGCCGCTGTTGGTGGAAGCGGGTTTCAGCTTGTCGCAGTCGGTGGCGCTGACCACCCTGTCCATCGGCATTCAGGTGCTGTTTGGCGCCTGGCAGCTGCGAGCGCATATCCCTTGGGACGATGTCAAACTGGCGGCGGTCGTCCGCTTCTTGACGGTTGCTATTGGTGTATGGCTTCTGCTGACGGCCGAATCGATGGATACGACGGCGGTTAAGCAACTGGTCGGCCTGGGCGTATTGCTCGGCGTCGGTGTACGCGTGGTTGCCGGCAAGTTCGTGCAGCGCGACTGGCCGCTGTTGGCGTCGATCGCCATATTCGGCATCAGCGGCGTGTTGCAGGGGCTGATAGCGATGGGCGGCCCGCCGCTGGTCCTGTGGATGACTGCGCGCGATTTCCGAGCGCAGGAGGCGCGCGCCTTTACCATGACCCTCTTCCTTCTGAATGCGCCGGTACAGGTTATCTTGCTGCTATTGCTGTCGCAGAGCATGACTCTCGATGTGCTTGCGATGGCGCTGGTCTTGTCACCGGTGATCTACCTCGGCACGACGATAGGCGTTCGTATTGGCGATCGGTTTTCCAAGCCCTTGTTGAATAAGGCGGCCTTGGGCGTCCTGCTGGTGATCGCCCTGAACGCGATAATTTAGTTATGACTGGGCGTTGATGGGCGAGCGAGAGGCACTTGCATTCAACCGCGACGAGATGCGGCGATTCGGTCATGCCGTGATCGACCGGCTTATCGATTATTACGACGAGCGGGCGGACAGACCGGTGGCGGGCGCCCTGGATCATGTGGCGCTCGATGCGATTTTGTCTGAGCCGCTGCCGCGAGCGGGTATGCCTTGGCATGAAGTATTGGACGAATTTGAGCGACAAGTCGTCGCGCCGACGAATCATGTCGATCATCCGCGCTTCTTCGCTTATATTCCGCTGGCGAACAATTTTGTCAGTGTGATGGCGGATGCGCTGGCGGCGGGCTACAACATATTTAATGCCGTCTGGCTGCAGGGACCGGGCGCCGCGCAGGTCGAGCGGCTGACAGTGGATTGGCTGCGGCAGATCCTGGACTTGCCTGAAGAGACGGGCGGTACTTTCGTCAGTGGCGGGTCAATGGCGAATCTCACCGGGCTAGCGGTGGCGCGTCAAGTTCGCCTTGAGGGTGAGATGGACGCTGCGGTGGCCTATTGCTCGGATCAGATTCATTTTTCGATTTCGCGGGGGATGCGGCTGCTGGGCTTCAGGCCGGAGCAACTGCGAAAGATCCCGAGCGACGAGCATTATCGGCTTTCGCTTCCGCTGTTGCGAGAAGCGGTTGCGGCCGATCGGGCGGCTGGAAAGCGACCCTTCTGTCTTATCGCCTCGGCTGGCACGACCAATACTGGCGCGGTGGACCCCTTCGATGAACTGGCGGACTATTGTCAGCAGGAGAATCTGTGGCTGCATGTGGATGGCGCTTATGGCGCGCCGGCCGTATTAACCGAGCGAGGCAAGCGCGCGTTGAAAGGGCTGGAGCGAGTCGATTCACTGGCGTTGGATGCGCATAAGTGGCTGTTTCAGCCGATTGAGTGCGGTGTCATACTGGTGCGGGATCGGCGCTGGCTCCCGCAGACATTCAAGGAAACCTCTGAAGTCCTGAAGGACGTGCAGCTGGAAGGCGAAGAGATCAACTACATGTATCAAGGCGTACAGCTGACGCGGCAGTTCAGGGCGCTGAAGCTGTGGATGAGTTTCAAGGTCTTCGGCCTGGATGCCATCAGTCGGGCGATTGACGCGGGCTTTGATAATGCAGAGCTGGCGGAGGCGCTGCTGCGGGAGGCGGGCTGTTGGGAGATTGTCACGCCGGCGCAGATGGCGATTGTCACTTTCCGCTACAAACCCGCTGCAGGCGACGAGGCGCTCGCGAATCGCATTACTCATGACCTGGTTGGGCGCATGTTGCTCGACGGGTTCGCCTTTGCCTCGGGAACGCAGTTGCGCGAGAAGACGGTTATGCGGCTATGCTGCAATAATCCGCGAACAACGCCTGCCGATCTGGAGCAGACGGCAGCGCTCATGGGGAGGCTGGCCGCCGACCTGGAAGCGGAGCACAAATATGCGGCTGCATCCAGCTAGACCTAAGGGTCTATAGAAGCCGAAGGGTCAAGATATAGTTGCTAAGCATCGAGTAACTATTCATCCATATTATTATGTTCTGCTGGTATTCATGTTAGTCTTGGCAAACTGGAGCATTTACGCAGTCATTCCCTCGGTTGTTGTCACTGTAATATGTCAAATAGTAGGATTATTTCTATTAATATATTTCCTGACACTATGATGAATAAGAGTTGCATCTAATCATTTACAATACTGTTGAGCATTATGTCTAAGGATATTGTATGAGAAGCTCAAACCCCCGCGAGCAGCTAAGGCTCAGCGCTGATGAGATGCGCGAAATGAGCTACCGCATCATTGATATGCTGGTGGACTATACCGGGGCGCAATCCCAATTTCCGGTGACGCGAGCGCTGGATCACGCGTCATTCGAGGAAATCTTAAACGAGCCGCTTCCGGAGGCGGGGACGTATTGGCAAGACGTATTGGAACAATTTGAGCGACAGATGCTGACAACTATCGATCACCTGGATCATCCGCGCTTCTTCGCTTATATACCTTCGTCCAGCAACTTCGTCGGCGCCATGGCGGATACGCTGGCTTCCGGCTACAACATTTTTACGCCTTGTATCCGCTTGGCACAGGCGCGGCGGTAGTCGAAAGGGCCTGCATCAGTTGGCTGCGCCAGCTTTTTGGCATGCCGGAAGAGGCAGGCGGCCTGTTTGTCAGCGGGGGCTCAGTGGCGAATCTGACGGGATTGGCGGTGGCGCGGCAGATCCAGCTGGGCAACGACATACGCGATGCCGTTGTCTACTGCTCTGACCAGGCGCACTTCGTCATTTCCCGCGGTCTGCGTATTCTTGGTTATGCGCCTGAACAACTGCGCGAAATTCACGCCGATGAGAACTTTCGTCTGCCTGTGGCGGATCTCAAACGAGCGATAGCGGAAGACAGGGCGGCGGGAAAGCGTCCATTCTGTGTTGCCGCGACGGCGGGAACACTAATACGGGCGCGTTTGACCCGCTGAACGACTTGGCAGATCTTTGTGAGCGCGAGAATCTTTGGTTGCACGTCGATGGCGCTTATGGCGCCTCTGCTTGCCTGACCGAGCATAGAAAGCTGGAGCTGGCCGGCATAGAGCGCGCGCATTCGCTGAGCTGGGACGCGCATAAATGGATGTTCCAACCGGTCGAGTGCAGCGCCGTGCTGGTGCGGAATCGAAGTTGGCTGAGCGCTACGTTCAAGGAGACGGCGCATTTCCTGTCTGATGCCGAAGAGCATAGCGAGGACGCGGTTGGCGAAGAAATGAATTTCATGTATCATGGCTTTCAGCTAACGCGTTATTTTCTCGCCCTGAAGTTTTGGATGAGCCTGAAAGTATTTGGCCTTGGCGCCATGCGGCGAGCGATTGAACGAGGATTTGAACTGGCGGAATTGACGGAATCGCTGCTGCGAGATGCGGGCAGCTGGGAGGTCGTCACACCGGCGCAAATGGCGATAGTGACTTTTCGATACAAGCCGGCTGATGACGATGAAGCGCTGGCAGACCGCGTGACGGATGAGTTGGGCGAACGGCCATGCGCCTGGTCACCAATAATCCACGCACTACGCCCTCTGACTTGCGGCAAACTGTATTGATCATGGGTCGGCTGGCTGCGGATTTGGAGATGCAGTTCAAAGACACTGCCTGAGCCGAATGGCAATCTTTCCAGCGCGTTAATTTCTTAGTCCGTACCGTTAGCGGCACGTTGCTGAATTTGAGTGTTTGCTTTACGGCATCGTTGTCTCCCGTCTAAACTAAGGGTGGACGATGTATGCCGCTTCTCTCGCATTTTCGCTCGACACCTCTATCGTCAAGCCCGGGACATCCTTGTCATTATCGCAAATGACATAATCTTCCAGCGCCTTAGGAATTGCGAATGAATGAGTTAAGCCTTGATGAAATGCTGCAGTTGAGTCGCGATGATATGCGGCAGATGGGATACCAGGCCATCGATACGCTGGTCGATTATTTCGACACGCAGTCGACAGCGCGGGTTACTAAATCTGGTGGACGTGGACGCGGTTGAAGCAATATCGAATGAAGATCTGCCACAAGACGGGCAGCACTGGTCCGAAGTATTGCAGCAATTTGACCGCCAGGTCATAGCGTCGCTGTCCCATGTCGATCACCCGCGCAACTTCTCGTTCATTCCGCTGGCCGGCAATTTCGTCGGCGTCATGGCGGATACCCTGGCATCCGGTTATAACGTCTTCAACACCGCGTACAAGATGGGCGAAAGCGCTACGGAAGTTGAACGCGGCACGGTCGATTGGTTGCGGCAGATCTTCGGCATGCCAAAAGAAGCAGGCGGCATCTTTGTCTGCGGCGGATCGGTGGCGAATGTGTCGGCTTTGGCGGTGGCCAGGCAGGTGCAATTGGCCGGCGACATTCGCGACGCAGGCGCCTATTGTTCCGATCAGATGCACTTCGTTGTGGCTCGCGCGATGCGAATCCTGGGATTTGCGCCCCATCAATTATGTACGATAGCGAGCGATGAGGACTTTCGCCTGTCACTGACAGATCTTGAGCGGACCATCGCCACTGACAAAGCAGCGGGCAAACGTCCTTTCTGTATCGTTGCCACGGCTGGCACGACCAATACCGGCGCGGTGGATCCATTGGCGGATTTGCGGAGTCGCACTTGAGAGACGCTGGCAAGTGGGAAATCGTTACACCGGCGCGGATGGCTATCGTGACTTTTCGTTATATCCCGCGGGACGGGGATGAATCGCTGGCCGATAAAGTAACAAATGCGCTGGTGATGGCTTTGGCGAGGGACGGCTTCGCGTTCGCTTCCAGCACAGAACTGCGCGGCAAATCGGTCTTGAGGATGTTCACAAATAATCCACGAACAAGACCTGAGGATATAGAAGCGACCGTCAAACTCATGGGACGGCTGGCGGAGGAATTGGATGCGGAGCTAAAACAGCCCGGCGACTGATCGAGAACGCTGGGCAGCACTCAACTGTACAGACTGTACAGTCTGAGGTAAGTTGCTAAAATACAGGCAATTCGCACACCGCAAGTGGACATCCCGCAATCATTAAGGAATGGAACTTGGACATTGAAATTCTGGCGATTTCCCTCGCCAGCTTCCTCTTTATCGCCCTCGCAGCCTTTCAGATTGGGCGTCTTGCCACACGATTTCATCTGCCACTGATCACGGGTTATTTGGTGGCGGGAATTCTCGCCGGTCCCTTCATCTTTCGGTTCATCGAAACGATGAATGTGGAGGCATTGCGTTTTCTGGATGAGACAGCGCTGGCTTTTATCGCCTTCGCCGCGGGCAGCGAGATGGCGCTGGATGAATTGCGCGGACGTTATCGGAGCATCGGCTGGAATACGCTGACACAGATTGTCGCAGTTTACGTCGTATGCGGGGCGGCGATATTGCTGCTCGCGGATAACTTCGCATTCATGCGGGACTTGACGCCGGCGGGCAAGATTTCGGTGGCATTGCTGGGCGGTACGATTCTGGCGGCGCGTTCGCCCTCATCGGCGATAGCAATCATCAATGAGATGCGGGCGCGAGGTCCGTTCACCAAGACAGTGCTGGGCGTGACTCTGGTTACGGATGTGCTCATTGTAGTGCTGTTTGCCTTTAGCACGTCCATCGCGGCGACGCTGCTGACGGGCAGAAGCTTCGATATCGCTTTCATTCTGCTGGTTGTTTTCGAGGTGCTGGCATCAATCGGTCTGGGCATTTTGGTGGCGCAGGTGATGGCGCTAGTGTTGTGCAACCACTGGGAAGACTGGCTGAAAATACCGCTGCTGCTGCTTATCGGCTACCTGGTCTTTGTTATGGCGGCGGAGATTCGTCACTTCAGCCAAGCGAACCTGCCGGTGAAGTTGCTATTCGAACCGCTGCTGATATGCATGGTGGCGAGTTTCTGGCTGACCAATAAATCGCCTTACCGCACAGAACTGCGGCATCTGCTGCATCAGGTGGAAATGCCGGTATTCGTCATCTTCTTCACGCTTATCGGCGGCTCGCTTGATATCGGGATTGTATTGTCGTTGCTGCCGATCACTGTCGCGTTATTTGCGGCGCGCTTGCTGGCTTTATTCATCGGCGGTTATATTGGCGGCTCGCTGGCGGGAGACCCCTCGCAATTCAATCGAATGACCTGGATGACGTACATCACACAGGCGGGGGTCGGATTGGGATTGGCGAAGGGGGTCGCTATCGAGTTCCCTGAGTTGGGCAACGACTTCGCCACATTGATGGTGGCGGTGATCGTCATCAGCCAATTGGCAGGGCCGCCCTTCTTCAAATTCGCCATCCGACTGGTTGGTGAATCTCACTTGCCGAAGGACATACGCGACGATGAAGTCCTGGATGTGGTTATCGTCGGCATCGAGAATCAGTCGCGGCAGTTGGCTGAGCGCTTGCTGGCGCATGGCTGGCGGGTCAAGCTGCTGGATGTGGATGAGAGCCATGTATCGATTGTGCCCTGGAATGACGGGTTGCGGCATGAGCATTGGCTGTCCGAGGTCTCGGCGGAGGAAATCCGGAAGATCATCGAGCCGAAGACAGAGGTCGCCGTGATCATGCTTCCCGATGATGCCGAGAGTTTGAAGCTCTGCGAGATATTCTACGAAGACTTCGGTATCACGCGGCAGATCGCCCGGCTCAATGCCTACAGCTTGTTGGAAGATTTCCGCGATCTTGGTGTTCATGTCCTGGATACGGCGAATGCGATGGTGCATTTGCTGGATCACTTTGTACGGGCGCCACAGTTGGCGGCGATTGTCTTCGAGGATGACCCGGACCACGATGTGACGCAGGTGACGATCACCGACCCGAGCGTGGATGGCTTGCATCTGCGCGAATTGATCTTGCCTGATGATGTGCTGGTTATGGCGATCGTGCGGCGAGGCCATTCGATTGTGCCGCATGGTTATACAAATCTGCATGTGGGCGACGAGCTGACCTTGATCGGTCCGACGGGCCGCCTGGATGAGGTGGCTTTGAAGCTGGGGTATTGAGTGACGGTTTTGGCAGGGCGATTGCCGCCGAGGTCTGCGAGTTCTGGGGAGTTGTTTCTTTGGGTGCGCGGATACGACTATGGGCACGCGCTCGACAATTAAACCTTGAGCGATTGCAGCAAAAACAGGTCTTTCACCACGCAGATGCATATTATAAAGGACAGCTATGGCACACACCCCACATCCACTTGTGGAACAACTGCGATTTACGCGGCGGGAATTTCTGCGCTGCCTGGAGGGACTGAGCTTGCAGGATGCCTACGTTCGGCATGGGCAGATGAATTGCATCAGCTGGATCATCGGACATTTGGCTGCGCACGAGAATCAGGTATTCGTTTTTCTGGCGCAAGGCAAGGTAGTCCAGCCGGACTTGCGCAAAGTCTGCGCGCCCGGCAGCCCGCCATCAGCGCCTAAACTCGATGACATGTGGGCGGCCTGGCATGAAGTTACGGCAATGGCCGATGAATTCCTTGACACGTTGACGAGCGACAAGCTGCAGGAGCATTGCCTTTGGAAGGGCGAGCCGGTGGCGGAATCAAACGGGACCATGCTGCAGCGCGTGATTTATCATTACTGGTTCCATTTGGGCGAGGCGCATGCGATTCGGCAGATGCTGGGGCAGCGCAAACTACCGCAGTTTGTCGGCAATATGGGCGACGCGCCTTACCTGCCCCACTAGATGACGAGCATGAGCGGACCCTGCATCGGCATTTCTACCGGCCTGGATGGCGAGCGGCAGACGCTTGATGTCCGTTACGCGCGGGCAGTCGAAACGGCCGGTGGCATCCCAATAATCTTGCCCCTTGTTGAGCGTGAAGAGACGGCGCGAGCCATCGCCGCGTTGCTGGACGGGCTGATCATCACTGGTGGACCGGGCATCACGCGCGGTTTGATCGGCGAGCTGCCGGAAGACTTGCCGGCGGTGGATGGGCGGCGTGATCGCAGCGATGAATTGATATTTCAGGCCATGTTGGACCGCCCCTTTCTCGGCATTTGTTATGGTATGCAGTTTGCCAATGCGATGGCAGGTGGCACGATCTATGGCGATGCTCAAGTTCAGGCGGCGGCTGATGTGCATAGCGCGGAGCGGGGCGCAGCGGATCATGAGATTCAGATCGCTCCGGAAAGTCGCTTGCGGTCGATTTTAAGAAAGGAACGACTATCGACTAATTCGCGCCATATTCAAGCGATTGCAGCCGTCGGCGCCGGGCTACGAGTGGCGGCGCGGTCGGCTGATGGTGTGATCGAGGCGATTGAATCGGCGGATGGGCGGGTTGTGGCGGTTCAGTTTCATCCCGAGCGGATGCTTGAGCAAGCGCTGCCGCTCTTCGAAGATTTAGTGCGTCGCGCGCTGGCGGCTAGATCGAACCGATGAGGCGGGTAAGCAAGTTCAGCTTGATGTAGCCGTGCCGCTGATACCATTTCCAGGTATCTCGTATGCTGGTTTCGATGTCGATCTGTGGCGCGCCTAGCTCACGGCGGGCTTTGCTGGCGTCGAAGTAGATATGCGCGCCGCCGAGCCGGGTCTGATTGGCGTCCATCGGCGTCTGGATCCCCAAGCGACGCAGCAATTCTATAAAGCGGGCGGTCGGCTCGAGCAGCCAGTCCGGCGTTGAGAATAGCGGCGGGCGGACAGAACAGGCGGCGGCGATCAGACGATACCACTCGTGGTAAGACAGGTTAGCCGTACTCAATATGTAGCGCTCGCCACTATTGCCGCGCTCAATGGCATTGAGGTGCGCGCGCGCCGCATCGCGAACATCGATGAAGGCCAGGCCGCCGGATGACATAGGCATAAGCCATTGGAAACGCGCCGTCTCGATTATGAAGCTGCCGGAGATGGCGTTGAGGTCGCCCGGTCCGATGATAACGGCCGGGTTGAGCGTCACGATGTTCATGCCGTCGGCGACGAATTCTGCAACGACTTTCTCCGCTTGCCACTTGCTAAAGGCGTAATAGAAGCGCTCGGGCGGCAGGCTGAAGGGGTCGCTTTCAGTGGCCGGCTCGCTGCCGGGACGTATGCCGATGGTGGAGGCGCTGCTGGTAAAAATGACGCGGCGGATACCGGCAGCTTTGGCGGCGGCGAGGACATTGCGCGTGCCATCGACATTGATCTGCCATAGCGCGTCGCGGTCGTCATCTTTCCAGTAGTCAGCTTTGGCGGCGACATGGAAGAGAATCTGGCAGCCGGCGCAGGCGCGTTCCAGGGCAGTGACATCGGCGAGTGTGCCTTGGGCGGCTTCAAATTGGAGGCCGGCGAGCTGGCTCAGTTTGGACTGGGAGCGGTAGAGAACGCGGACGGCATGACCGCTGTCATTGAGTTGCCGCACGATATGTGAGCCCAGGAAGCCGGTGGCGCCGGTGACAAGCGCTTGCATTCGCAATCCTTATCTCGCCTCTAGTTGCTTCGCCTATCTTGCCACAGGGCGAGCGCTTCCGGCATATAAAACCTAAAGCACTATCATGCCCAGCTGAGTCGCGCGGACGACTGCCTCGGTGCGGCTTTGCGCGTTGAGTTTGCCCATGACTCCATTGACGTGAAATTTGACCGTATGCTGGGTTATGTCAAGTTCGAGGGCGATGGCTCGGTTGGTCAGACCGCGCGCTAAGAGCTGCAAGACCTCGATTTCACGGGCGGTCAGTGGGCTGGGCGGAGACTCTTGCGGGAAGCGCCCAGGCGTGGTGAGAGGTCCCGTCAATCGGGGATCAATGACGGTCAAACCCGCTGAGAGCGTGCCCAGAGCGGCCAGAAAGGATTCAGCATCGCTTTCACGCGAGAGCAAGCCGAATTGCGGGAAAAGCCGCAGAGTCTGCAACAGCGGCGCCAGGGAGTCGCCTTTGCTCACCTCGACGATGGCGAGAATGGGCAGGTCTGGCTCAATCTGCATCAGTCGGCGGCTCATGCGGTCGCTTTCCCAAGACAAGTCGACCATCAGCGCATCGGGTTGATGCCGGTCGATATCTTGTTGCAAATCGCGGCCGTCGACTTGCGCCAGAACGAGGCAGCCGAGCTCAGCCATCAGGGCGGCCAGGCCGGCGCGGCTCAAGAGATTTTCCGCGACGACCAGCAATTGCGCTTCGTCCTCGGGATGTTTTTTGATGGACATCATCTACAGGTCAATGGCGGCAACACTTCAGTATACGAAAGGTTTCGCACAACGTTGCCAATGTTGTTATAATGGCGCGCAAATTTACATAATGAGGAAACTGCCTATTCGCAGCCGACGACATCCCCGCTATAGCTGAAAAAGGAGGTCAGCAATGGTTGATATAAGAGTTATGGCACGTGATAATCGTGTATCAGACACCTTAGAACTGCTAAGTGCGGTGTTTGCCGATTATCCCGGTCGCGATTTCGCCATACGCTTATGGGACGGCACGATCTGGGAGCCAAGGGGCGCCACACAACATCGTTTCACCATTGTACTGACGGGACCCTCAGCGTTGCGCAGGATGTTCTTCCCGCCGACGGAGCGAAAATTGGGTGAAGCGTATATGTTTGGCGACTTCGAGATCGAAGGCGAACTCTACGAGGCGATTGATTTAGCGCGTTATTTGTGGGAGGGCTGGAGTTTGAGCGATACCTTGCGGTTCGCGCCCAAGCTGCTGCGCCTGCCGCGCCGTGAGAACGGCAGCAATGATCAGATTGCCCATCTCTCCGGCCATCGGCATTCGGTCAATCGCGACAGGCAAGCTATCCAATATCACTACGATGTCTCCAACGAGTTCTATCGGCTGTGGCTGGATGACAAAATGGTCTATTCCTGCGCCTACTTCAAGGACGCGGACGAAAGCGTAGACGTAGCGCAGCGCCGCAAGCTCCGATTGCAGCCGGGCGACAGGTTGCTGGATATCGGCTGTGGCTGGGGCGCGTTTATTATGCACGCGGCCGAGCATTACGGGGTCGAGGCGTTAGGCATTACGCTGTCTGAGAAGCAACTGGCGCTGGCGAATGAGCGCATCCAAGCGGCGGGACTTGCCGGACGCTGCCGGGCGGAGCTGCTGGACTATCGCAAAGTCGATGAAAGCCAGCCCTTTGACAAGATCGTCAGCGTCGGCATGGTTGAGCATGTCGGGCGGGAGAACCTGGGCATCTATTTTGAGAAAGCTTTCCGCTTGCTCAAGCCGGGCGGGGTCTTTCTCAATCACGGGATCACCTTGTTTCAGGCGCCGAAGATACCGCAGTATCAAGCCAAGGACTCGTTCATTCAGCAGTACATCTTCCCGGATGGCGACAGCCAGCATATCGCCTATCTGCTTAATGTGGCGGCGAAGGCCGGCTTTGAGGTGCGCGATGTCGAGAGCCTGCGCGAGCACTATGCCTTGACGCTGAAGAATTGGCTGAAACGGTATGAGGAGCGCGAAAAAGATATTCGTGAAATGCTGGGAGCGATTGGTTACAGGCGCTGGCGGATTTACCTGGCGGGCGCGCGCTGGGCATTTGAATCGGGATACAATTCGATCCATCAGGCGCTGCTCTACAAGTCCGTGAATGGCATGGGCGCGAGGGAACACTTACCGCTCAGCCGCGATGACTGGTATGCCGATTAGCTCGCCGGCCTGACCGGGCGCGGCGTCAGGTCGCCATTGCCGGATTTCGAGTCAAGTGACATGAGCGCCCCAGCTGATCGGCTTTGCGCGGATCAAACCAGGCGCGGTTGCAGGTCTGTCAGAAAGACTTCACCGATGCGGAGATCAAAACGCTCGCGGTCGATGAAGCAGCTAACGGTCTCGTAACCGGCGTTTTGCAGGTTCAAGAGGGCTTTGTCGAAGTCGGCGCCGACGCGGTGGGCATCGTGCGAATCGGAGCCGAGGACGACTGGGATTTGGCGCAGCGCCATTTCTTCGAGAATCTCCGCGCCCGGGTTCATCTCGCGATAGGGTTTGTGCAAGCCGCTGGTATTGAGCTCCATTGCGGCGCCTGCGCGGGCGATGCGGTCGAGGGCGCGGCGGATTGTGTCCAGATGGTCGCCCACCTTGTATTGCGACGGATGCACGATCTTTACGATGTCGGGATGGCTGAGGCAATCGAATAGTCCGCTCTCGGCGGCGTTGGCCAGATTCTCGAAATAGCTCTTTTCGTATTCCAGACGAGTCGATCCGTCGAGATACATGGCTCTGTATTCGTCGGTCTGCGGATGCACTGAGCCGAGGATGTAGCTGAAATCGGCGCGGCTGTGCAGTTCGTCGATCCAGGACTCCATGCCGGGCAGGTAGTCGCTTTCCATGCCGAGCCGCACATCGACACGCCCGGCGTACTTGTCTCGCAGCTCCGCTACCATGTCGATGTATTGCGGAAACTGCTGGACCGTCATGCGCACTTTGGGGTTCCAGCCGAAGGGCATGGGGCTGTGGCAGGTGATCGTGATGCCGCGCAGTCCCTTCTTTTCCGCTTGAGCGGCGTAGTCGGTCAGCGGACCGCGAGCATGCTTGCACAGGGTGGTGTGCATGTGCGAGTCGTACAGATTAGGTTCGTAGGGCATGGGGGCTCCTGGTAGGCACAAAACGCGACCTATTCTGGTGGAGATTTGGGGGGATGTCTATTGCGGGTTCTAGCGAAAACGAGAGACGTTTCTCAAATAAATGTGCTATATCTTGACACAAAGTAATGTGAGTATTCACTATGACGCTTCGTCGGGAGTGGTGAAAATCTTGGATATGCCCTTTTCTAACCCCATCCCCGGCCCTTCCCCAAAGCATTGGAGAAGGGAGTTTTCCGGCGAGTTTGAGCCAGTGTCGTCTTCATTCTATCTCCTTCTATCTCCTTGAAATTCACCACTCCCGTATGGTGCAACTATTAAAATGTTGAATGGCCGCAGACTAAGCAGAAATAGTCGAGAATGGGACGCAGCCTATGGCAACGACTATCTCTGTCACGTATCTGCCAAGGCTATAGGACCTAAACCGTATCATGTTAGTGATTTACGGAACAATCCTTCAGAAGCAGTGCATGGGTTCTTGTCTCCATTACTTGGGCAATTCAAATTCTACAAGCTTAATCCAGCGATTGTGGCGGCAATAGTCGGAGGATCGAACACATAGACATCCAGATCTACATGGAACATATGTCGCAACTTACCAATCTATACGCCTCCTGAAGCGACCGGTAACGCTAAAAAAGGTCGAGAATGACCTTCTGTTACATAAACGAGCGCCATATACGACGAAATCACTCGAATGCGGTGGCTTGGCTCCATTTAGCCCACAGCCTTGCGCACAATGTCCGCAATCCGCGCCTCGGTAGCGGCGTCCAATTCAGTGAGGAACCATCCGCTTGGCATAAGCTGATCGGTCGCGCCTTCTTCTACGCTCAAGGTCACTTTCTCCGTCATGCCGAAGGTCGCGTATTTGTCCATGCGGAAGAAAACCAGGACTGGCCCGTCCTTAGCGTAGCCGGGCATGCCATACCACAGTCGTGGCTCGAGCTCCGGCGCGGCTTCCATGAAGATTTCATGCATACGCTCGCCTATGGCTGCGTGAGGTCCAAACATTTGCGGGATCTTCTCGATTACCGCGGCTAAGTTATCGGCGTCCTTTTTCTCTTTCTTGCTTGCCATATCAGATTCCTCTCAAACGGCGGTTGTCACGTCAATAGCCTACCGAAAGGCAATCAGACCTTCAAGTGAGACGCGACAGTCGGCGCATGTGCTCTTGATTGTCACGGTAAAGATCGCGGTAGATCGAATACATTTGGTCGTATGTCGCCTTGTTCGCCGAATTGGGCGTTATGCGGCGATCGATAGTCACCCAACCGTCTTGCAGTTCGCGCCAATCTTCAAAGAGGCCCGCCGCCATTCCCGCGATATAGGCATCGCCGTAAGCAGCGCCGATTGTCTGCTGTGGGACGTCTTGCGGCAGGCCGGTAACATCGCTGCAGATTTGCAGCCAGAGCTCATCTTGGACGCCGCCGCCGATGGCGACCAAGCGCTGTGGCCGGGCATCCACCTGCCCCATCGCCTCGATATTGTGGCGCAGACCATAGGCGATGCCTTCGAGGCAACTGCGGTAGAGGTGGGCGCGGGTATGGCTTAGCGTCAGGCCGAAGAACAGTCCTTTGGCGTGCACATCGTTGATGGGAGTGCGTTCGCCGCTGAAGTAAGGCAGAGTGATCAAGCCGTCCGCGCCCGGTGGCGTCTCGGCGGCGCGCTGCGCCAGAATCGCGAAGGTGTTATCGCCGGTCTGCTCGGCGGTAGCTCGTTCGTCCGCGCCGAGTTCATCGCGGAACCAGGTCAACAGAGCGCCCGAGGTGGACAAGCCGGCTGCCAGTATAGCTGCGCCCGGCTGCAGATGCACGGAAGCCCAGAGGTCGCGATGCGGGCGAAATTGCGCCGTGGTTTGGATGAGGAAGAGCGTGGTGCCGTACATGACCATCAGGTCGCCGTTGGAGATGGCGCCGGCGGCAACCGCTTCCGCGAGCGCATCAGCTGTGCCTACTGCAACAGGCGTGCCCGCCGGAATGCCGGTTTCAGCCGCTGCTTTGGCGCTGACTGTAGCGGCTTGCTCGATCGACCAGCGCGTCTCCGGCAGCCACTCGAGTGGGCAAACGGTTTCTGTCCAGGCTTTGTTCCATGCCAGCTGATGCACATCGAAGAAGGGCGTGAAGTAAGGCGCGACGTAATTATCGATGACGAAGCGATCGGTCAGGCGAAAGACGAGGTAGCTGGCGGCGGTGACGATCTTGCGACTACGCTTGAAAAGCTCGGGCTGATGCCGGCGATACCAGAGCACTTTGGGACCGACAGACTGCGCCGAGAGCGCGTGGCCGGTGCGCTGGAAAATGGCGTCTTCGCCGAGCATTTCGCTCAATTCGACGATTTCGGCGCCGGCGCGGGTGTCGATGCCGTAGAGAATAGCGGGGCGCAGCGGGCGGAAGTTTTCATCGAGCGGCAGCATAGTCGGGGCGATGGCGCTGCAGGCGACGCCGGCGATTTGAGCGGGATCGATATCCGCTTTGGCAATCAGCGCGCGCGATATGGCGCAGAAGTCGTGCCACCAGACGGCATCGGCGTCTTGCTCGGCCCAACCGGGACGAGGCATCTCAAAGCCGTGCGGGACGGCGTATTCGGCGATGATACGCCCGTTCAGCGCCACCAGCACACCTTTTGAGCTTGAGGTGCCGATGTCGATGCCCAGCAGCAGAAGACCGTCCACGTTAGGCACAGCGCTAATCAAGCTCGATTGGCTGGCCGGATCGGGCGGATTGCTCAATGGCGGTCAGGACACGCGTGACGAGCGCGGCTTCCGCGCCGGTAGCCAGGACGGGTTGATCATCGACAACGGCATCGACGAAGCGGGCGATGGCCTCAAGCACAAATCCGCTGAGGCGGGCTGAGTTGGCGTCGAGGGTGAAACCGAGCGTATCTGGCAGGCTGACGGCATCGCGGGTGTACTTCTCCACGGTGCGGTTGTCGGAGGTGTTGATATACATGGCGCCGTCGCTGCCGAGTATCTCCATCTTCAGGTTGAAGACGTTTGGCTCGGTTTCGGGCAGGATCCAACTGTTTTCTAGTGTAACGACCGCGCCGCGCTCGAACTCGACTATGGCGACATGGAAATCCTCGGTATCGATGCCCCTCCCCTGCAGCAGTCCCGAACGGCTGACGGCGTAGACGCGCCTTGGCTTGTCTCCCAGCAGCCAGCAGGACATATCGAGGGTGTGGCTGGCGAGGAACCAGAGGGCGGAGCTGCGGCTTGCCCAAGGCAGCATCCGCGTGGGCACAAAGGTCGTGTTGCTGAGGCGAGCGTAGATATACTTCAAGTCGCCGAGTTCGCCATCGAGGACGGCTTGTCGGGTCGTCACGAAAGCTGGATTGACGCGATTGTGAAAATCGACCATCAGCTTGACACCGGCCTCGTCGACCGCGCGCAAGATGGCCTCGGCATCTTCGACGGTGGTGGCGAGTGGTTTCTCCACCAGAATGTGCTTGCCGGCGTTGGCAGCGGCGACAGCGATCTCGCGATGGGCGAAATCGGGTGTGGCGATGGATACAGCGGCGATATCAGGGCGCGCCAGCAAATCGTTGTAATCCGTGTAGACATGCGGAACGCCGTAGCGATCGGCTATTTCGCGGGCGCGCGCTTCGTTCAAGTCGCAGACGGCGACAAGCTCCGCCTGAGGCAGATGGTGATAGACATGGGCATGCCAAGCGCCGCCGACGATGCCAGTGCCGATGACGCCGAATCCGGTCTTTTCCATTTCAACTCCTATCCTTTGACTGCACCGAATGTTAAGCCGCGGACGACATAGCGCCCTAATAGCAAAAAGATGATCATTGGCGGCAGCATGGCGACGACGGCGGTGGCCGCGATATGCCCCCAGTATACGCCGGTCGAGGCGAAGAAGCTGATCGTGCCGACGGGAAGCGTGGTCGTGCTCTGCTTGCTGAGGACGAGCGGGAATAGAACGTTATTCCAGCTGAAGACGAAAGTGAACATGGAGGTCACTATGATGCCGGGAATAGTCAAGGGGATAATGATGCGGAAGAAAGCGGTGAAGCGATTTGCGCCATCGACCCAGGCGGCTTCTTCGAGATCTAGCGGCACCTCGTCCATGAAGCTCTTGAGCAGCCAGACGGAGAATGGAATCGCCAGCGTCTGCAGGGTGAGTATCATGGCTTGATAGGTACCGGCCCAGCCGATCCAGGACATCAGGATGAAATAAGGAATGACAAAGACGATGGGCGGCGCGATGAGCAGGCTGATGTACCAATTCATGATGAAGTCTTTGCCGCGCATGGCGAAGCGTGATAAGGCGTAGGCGGCCGAGAGGGCAAAGGGCAAGCTGAGCAAGGTTGCGCCAGTGCTGACGATGAGGCTGTTGACCAGCTGTATTGCGTTGTTGCCGGGGTCGACGAATGTGGTGATGAAGTTGCCCAGGTCGGGCTGGAAGATTAATTCCGGCGGAAGGTTGTAGGCATCGCTGGGATGGCGAAAGGCGAGCAGGATGAACCAGACGATAGGGCCGACGAAGAATATCATGACGAGCGCCATGAGAGCGTAGATGATGATTTTCTGGCGTGGCGAGTGCTTGCCAGACAAATCAACCCCTCCCCCGGACCCTCCCCAAAGCGTTGGGGAGGGGTGACTCGTCGAAGGATACGATAGGACCGGCATCATTGCTTGTCATTGAGAAAGTCTCGGTAATCACAGATTCAAATAGGATCATGTGGCTAAGTCACCATTCGCGTTTGCGGTAGATGAAAAAGAGATAGAGATTGATGATGACAGTGACAATGATGACGACAAGCCAAGTCATGGCGGCGGTAAGCCCGATGTTGTAATTGACCAAGCCTTCGCGGTAGAGATTGAAGCTGAGTGTGCGCGATGAGGTGCCCGGTCCGCCATTAGTGAGGACGTAGACGAGGTCGAAGCTGTTGAATAGCTGCATAAAACGGATCATCACCAGGAAGGCGGCGATGGGGCGCAGGAGCGGCAAGGAGATCGACCAGAACAGACGCAAAGGCGAGGCGCCGTCCACCAGCGCCGCTTCCAGCACTTCCTCAGAAATGGACAGCAGGCCGGCGTAAAGCACGATGGCGAAGAAGGGCGTCCACTGCCAGGTGTCTACCAAGCCGATGGTGAGGAGCGAGGTGCCGGCGTTGCCGAGGAAACCTTGCGGCGGCACGGGGAAGCCGATGCCATTCAGCAGCCAGGGCAGGACACCGCCCTTGGGCTCCAACAAGTAGCGGAAGAGAAATCCCGCCACGACCGGCGCCAGTGTGGTGGGCATGATTAATAAAGCGCGGAAAAGCCCCATGCCGCGAAGATGGGTGTAGAGCAGGAGGGCGATGCCCATGCCGAACCAGAATTGCACGAAGGCGCCGATACCGGCCAGCAGTAGCGTGTTCTTCAGCGCCTCGCTGAAAGGCGTGACCTGGAAGACCATGCGGTAATTGTCCAAGCCCGAGTGGTAGAGCGGCATCGGGCTGGTCTGCAGGTTCCAAAACCAAAAGCTGTTGCGCAAGGCGAAACCCAGCGGATACAGGATCAGCGCCAGCAAGATGATGATTGATGGCGCGAGGAGAAGGTATGGGAGGCGTCTGCTAGACATAGTGTCGCTCTGCTGCACAGGTTCAAACGCGAGGTGGCATTCCAAACTCAGCGCGTATTGAATGGGTAGGGGCGACTCATTGAGTCGCCCGCTGTCAGGAATTGCATCAGTGTCGGGCGACCCAATGAGTCGCCCTTACAATAACGTTCCCGATGATCGTTATGCTCGCGAACTACATGCCCGAAAGGCTGGCGATCAGGGCTTTGGTGTTGTCGAGCGTGTCATCGAAGCTGGCGACGCCGTAGGGAATCATCTGATTGCCGCTCAAGATGTTCTGGAAAAGTGTCTGCGTCGTCTCCAGCGCCTGTTCAGGTGAAACCGCGCCAGTCATCGCCTGGTTGATCTGCAAGCCGTAGACACCTTCCAGCGAGGTGTAGATCGGCGCCGGCGGGCGCGCGACCTTGCCATCGCCGAGATTCATCATCTCGAGCTGCGTCCCCAGGAAGGGATAGATCTCGTTGAGCGCGGCGTCTGCGTAATTTGACTTGCGGCTGAAGTCGGCGAATTGGTATCCCTTGACATTGACCTCGCCCATCGCCTTCTGCGCTTCGGATCCGGTCGCCCATTTGATGAATTGCCAGGCGGAATCCTGATTGGCCGAGGTCGACGGCATACCGAGTGACCAGCCGCCCAGGCTGACTACTTGATCGCCACCGGCTGTCCGCGTCGGCAGCACAGCGGTCGCAGTCTTGTCGGCCACCGGCGACGGCGTACCGGTCAAATACCCTTCGTTGTTGACCAGGTAGAAGTAGGGCGTCCAGTGATAGAACATTCCGATATCGCCTTGCGAGTAGCGTGTGCCGGCATCGAACCAAAGGTAATTGATGGATTCGGGCGGCGACCAACCGTAGAGGCGATTCCAATCGTTAAGCGCAGCCAGGTTCGACTCGCTGTTGATGGTCGGCGTGAAGTCCCAGGGCGCCTCAGGGAATTGTGTGAACCAGCGTGTGCCATAACTGGCGGAGAGCCCCGTGAACATATGCACGACCGGTACCGGCTGCGCGCCGATGACGGTGGTGCCGTACATGCTGGTACCATCGAGATCCATGCCGTTGATCTGGTCGAGGATGCCGAAGTAGTCTTCCCAGGTCCAGTCGCCGGCGTCGGCGACGGAGGACGGCAGCGGGTCCAGCCCGGCCGCCTCGAAGAGATCGGTGCGGTACATGATGCCTTGGGCGTAGGAAGCGATGGGCAGGGTCCAGACGTGATTGCGCCATGTGCTCAGCGAATAGAGGCATTCGGGCACGAAGTCGTCAAAGTTGGCATCCGAATCCATCGAGATGAAATCGTCCAGCGAGCGGATCCAGCCGTTGTCCGCGTATTGGCTGATCCACATTTGGTCGACAGCGATGACATCGGCGTCGGCGCTTTGGGTCAAGAATGAGTTGATCAGTCGCGCTTGCAGGGCAGTGTAGCCGAGCGACTCGATATTAACGCCGATGCCGGTGGCCTCGGTGAATTGATCGACGACGCTTTGCAGCGCCAGATCCCAGGGATCACCTACGGTCAGCACATTGATGGTGGTATCGGACTGGGCGCCGACGCGCGCGAGATTGCCAAGCGGTGAAGCGCCCGCCAGAGCCGCGCCGGCCGCGCCACCAACCTTGAGAAAATCACGACGGCTTAAACGTTGTTTGGACATTATGAACTCCTTATTCGTAACCAGTCAATAAGCCTTCAGCGTTGCAGATTCTTACAATAGACACCTCCCCCGCCAGTCACGGTAGCAACAATTTGCCATCTCGCAACACGGGCGCATCATCAATGGCGACTGTCCCATTCGCTCGCAGATCTTTGCCCAAGTCCCAGTGTATGCTGGACTGATTTTCACCGCCACATTCTGGATAGGCTCGGCCCAGCGCCAAGTGAATCGTGCCGCCAATTTTTTCGTCATAGAGTATATCCATACAATAACGGTTAATGCACGGATTCATTCCAAATGCGAACTCGCCAAGGCGGCTGGCGCCGGCGTCGGTCTGCAGAATGCTCTTGAGGTAGTCTTCGTTGCTGGAGGCGCTGGCGTGAACAAGTACACCGTCGCGCCATTCCAGGCGGATGTCATGCAGCAGCACTCCGCCGAAGACGCCAGGCAGGTCGAAGTGGATCTTGCCGTTGAGCGTGTCGTTGACGGGCGCGGTGTAAATCTCGCCGTCGGGCAGATTGATCTTGCCGTCGAATACCAGCCACTTGCGTCCGGCGACGGAGAAGCTGAGATCGGTATCAGCGCCGGCGATGATGCGCACGTCGCTGGTCCCGTGCAGTCGCCGCGCTTGCTCATGCCATGAGGCGGAAGCCGATGCGTAGTCCATCAGGCAGGCGGCGAAGAACATGTCTTCGAGCGTCTCCAGGTCGGTCTCGGCTTGCTGCGCGAGCGATGCGTTAGGCACGCGGACCAGGCACCAGCGCGTCTTACCCCAGCGAAGCGCCGAGATTCTACCCTGCGCCGCCTGATTGGCTGCCAGGACTGGCGCGGGAATATCACTCATCTGAGTAAGTGGGCTGGCGCCGCGCAAACCGAAGTAGACATCGGCCCATTCCATGCCGAAAGCCTCTATTTCGGGCAGCCAACTGTGCTGGGCGGCATCGCCGTGTTTCAGCAGGGAATGCCGCAGCGACTCCGAGAGAAACTGGATTTGCGGGTAGGCGCCGGCTTTGACGCAGGCTTGGTAGACCGCCTGCGCCAGCGGGTAGGTTTCGATTTCGACCATGGCGATCATGACGCGCTCGCCGGGCTGGATGGAGGTCGAGTAATGCACCAGGACATCGGCGACATCGTGCCAGCGCGGGTCCATCTGTTCAGCCGCCCGTGATTGGTTTCGGGGTGTTGAGGTGGGATGTTAGCCGGGACATGACGGGAGTATAGCATGGGGGTGAGGGTGTGGGGCGAAACAGCTGTATCAAACCTCTCGACGCCCGGATTTCGTCACGTAGGGTGTTAAGTAATGAACACCAGAAGCGCGCCCTATTTACAATAGGGCGCTTGATTCTCATCTCTGTCTTGACCGCTAGACGTATGATCGACTTCGCTATCAACAGAATCGCTCAAGCGTTGGACGGCTCCGTCGCGAATTCGCGGCAAAGTCTTCGCTTCATCATCTTCTCCGAACTTTGCCTCAAATTCGGTTTGTCCAGACTTTGCGTGAATTGACCGCACGTTCTTCATCATGATCATAGCGAACACCAAGAACAGCGCGGCGTACAAGATTGGATATTGATGATATGCGAAGTATATGGCTGCACTTAACGATACGAATGCCAATAGATACTGTATGGAGTCTCGCATTTATCATCGGACACCCACGTATAGCATGGTCATAGCGAAAACTATGAATATCAACGTTTCGCTTGTTGAACCACCGTCGCTTAATCCTACGACAATTCCTAATGCTGACAGTGCAAGCATTGTGGCGAGAACCAGCGGATCTTTTAGTTTCATAGACCGCACCTTTCTACTCGACCAACGATTTGTCTGCACTAATTGCCTCCATTCTCTATCTTGGCTTGGGAATATAAGCAGTATATGACAACCAAGCAAGAAGGTTATAAGAATTTGTGCACTTTGTATAACGAATCTGAGCAAAACAACTAACGTCTGTCATCTTAAGCATCATTAACAAAGTGTGACATAATGAACGTATGTGCGCTTCATTTGCACTACTTAAGCTCAGAAATCAAAGTAAACGGACTATATTGATCGGTCCTTTTCAAACCTTACCACAAAACCGGCCAGAATAGGTGGTCGCTTAGGCTAAAGGTTTCTATGAGATAGGCACCGGCGACAACTGTCGAGCCTCGTTCCGAATCGGAAGTCTACATCGGAAGTCTACAATGAAGAATCGTATTCAGTCTGACAACATGGTAAAATTATTGGTTATATTGCTCGCGATATACACGATTCATGTTTTTGACAAATTGGCACATGAACAGTCTACCGCGTCGCGCGAAGAACGTGTTGTTCAACATGAAAGTACACACCAAAACGAGGATGTGGATCGGCAATCTGTTCCATAGAGTTGGTAATCAGCTAGCGGTGCGGACTCTTTATCAGACCAGCGCTTGATACCGCAACATGGCAAGGCATATAGGCTAGACTAACTGAAGCCTATTTGCCTGTATGTTATATGATGCTCCACCCGCTCCCGACCCAGATACTGACGCTCCTGCTCGACGATCTACGGACCCAGACTACTTCGAAAACGCGACCATTTGTTCACCAATCACGACTCAATTCATGCTACCTTGACACCATGTGCGCCTTACCAATCCCGATACCAGCGAACCACGCCAACATCAAATGGCCAGATGGCCGAAAAACATGTTTCTCGACAGTTGCCCTCAGCGGGCATCGACGAAAAGACCCTACTTTATCTCACCCTCCACCCGCGGCTGACCCAGATACTGACGCTCTTCGTCAACAATCTCCGGATCCAGCTTCACGAACAGCGGCGATGGCTGACGCAGCTTCTGACCCGACCGCAACGCACTCTTTCGCCACTCCCCTATCGCCTTACTCCCATCATAGACCAGCGCCAGATGATCGCGCGTTTCTTCCTGGAAGCGCTCGATATTCAGGTCGCCGAATAGCTGCCCGTCATAACCCAGCATCTCGTGCACCTGCTGCGAGCTGAAGGGCGTGAAGGGCGCGAAGAGGATCTTCAAATTGTCGATGCAGCGCAGCGCCGTGTAGACCGAACGCGCCGCGTCTTGGCGGTCCGGCTTGAGCCTTTTCCAGGGCTCGCGCTCGTTGAGCCAACCGTTGACATCGCGGGCCAGCGCCAATGTCTCTTCCAGCGCGTCTTTGGGGCGGACCTGCTCCAACAGCGCGCCGATCGAATCAAAGCCGGCTTCGGTTTTGGCGATGATGGCTTCGTCTTCGGCGGTGAGTTGGTCATAGGCCGGCACTGTGCCATCAAAGCGCTTGAAGGCGAATCCGAGCATACGGTTGACCAGATTGCCCCAAGCCGCCAGCAGCTCATTGTTGACGCGCGCCAGGAAGCCCTCCCAGGAGAAGTCGCTGTCCTGGCGTTCGGGGAAGGTGCGGGCGACGTAAAAACGCACGGCATCGGCTTGGTAGCGCTCGAGCAGGTCGGGCAGCCAGACGGCCCAGTTACGCGAGGTCGAGAATTGCTGGCCTTCGATATTCATGAATTCGTTGGCTGGCACATCGTAAGGCAACTGCAGAGGGATATCACCATAGAGCGGATCGTCTTCGTTGTAGATGCCGTCAATGCCGAAGAGCTCCGCCTGCCAAATGATGGTGTGGAAGGGGATATTGTCCTTGCCGATGAAGTTGTAGATTTTTGCATCGGGGTTGTACCACCACTTTTTCCATTCATCGGGCTTGCCGATATTGCGGGCCCACTCAATGCTGGCGGTGAAATAACCCATGACGGCGTCAAACCAGACGTAGAGCCGTTTGTCCTCCCAGCCGTTCAGTGGCACGCGAATGCCCCAGTCGATGTCGCGGGTGATGGGACGCCCACGCAGACCGTCCTTGACGAAATTCTGGCTGAATAGACTGACGTTCGGTCGCCAGTGATGTTCGTGCGCGGCGAGGTAGTCCAGGATTTGATCGGTGAATTTGGCGAGGTCGAGGAAGTAGTGTTCGGATTCCCGCTTGATGAGTTTGTCAGCGGGATTGTTGCGGCTGTGGGGGTCGATGAGCAAGGTGGCGTCCATCAAGTTGCCGCAGTTGTCGCATTGGTCGCCGCGCGCGCCGGGATATTTGCAGATATAGCATGTGCCTTCGACGTAGCGATCGGGCAGGAAGCGCTTTTCGCTTTCGCTGTAGAGCAGGGTCTGTATTTCTTTGTAGAGATAGCCGCGCTCCAGCAAGGTGGTGAAGATGTCTCGCGCCACCCGGTGGTGATTCTCGGTGTCGGTATGGGTGAAGAGATCGTAACTGACGCCGACCTTCTGCTGCGTCTGCAAGAAGCGTTCGTGATAGTGCTCAAAGACTTCCAGGGGAGAAACGCCGCGTTTGTCCGCCTCGACCGTTATCGGCGTACCATGACTATCCGAGCCGCTGACCATCAGTACATGGTTGCCGCGCAAGCGGTGGTAGCGGGCGAAGATATCGGCGGGCAAGTAGGCGCCGGCCAGATGCCCGATGTGCAAGTCGCCGTTGGCATAGGGCCAGGCCACCGATACATGGATATATTGTGCTGACATGATTCGCTCCCTCAGTTGCGATGATCAAATGCCCGAAATAAAAAACCGCCTGTCGCTGACAGACGGTATTGAAGTTAAGCGCTGTGAAGCCTAAGCAAGTCACAATCGCCGTCTGTCCATATGGAAAGTCGGCATCCGCATAGGCATCGTGGTCAAGCCGCAGTTCAACATGGCGAGAGTGTATCACGAGAATCGGATTGGCGTCAAGCGAGCGCTGCGATTGAATGCTAGGGCGAGTTTTCCATTGAGAAGCAAGCGCTGGCTAGCGAGCGCCGCATTGCTGAACTATAATTTGCGCCGCCCGAGTGTGAACAGATGCGGGGACTGCCACTATCGCCGGAAGCTGGCGGGGTTTGGGACGAATCCAGTCTTGAAATCAGATCAAGCGCAAGTGAAAAACTTCGGTCAACCTGGCAAGCGGCGGCGCGGGGCGCGTTGCTTGATTTGGGCTGTGGTGGCGTTATTCTGCTTGGTCCTGGCGCTTATAGTCATCATTAGCTCGGCTTATGCCGGTTGGAATGCCGGCGTAGAGACAGCCCGCTCAAACGCCACGGAGTCTGCCGGAGAAGAGCGGCAGGAGCAATGCGATCTCCTGTCACAGGACTTAGCGGGAGGCAAGCTGAATCTGGCGCAGTCGCGCATCGAGTGGCTGGAGCGTGCGACGCCGATTCCAAGCTGCCTGCAAATCTTGGCGCCGACGGCGACGGCGGCATTTCTGCTGGCTCAACCTTCTGCGACCCCCATCCCGACGCAGACTGCCACACGGGTCCTCCCGTCCACCGCAATCGCCACATCGGCGCCGCCGACACCCATCGCCACGGCGCCGGTCGAGCCGCAGATCACGGAAGTCGGCAGCGATGACAAATGGGAATACGATATTGACGCGCTGCTAGCGGAGGCAAAAGGCGATTTAGAGCAGCGGAATTATGTTGCAGCAATTGACACCTTGGAGGCGATTGTCAGCATTGACGCCAGTTACCAGCGCGATCTGGTGCGCAGCATGCTGCTTGATGCCTTAACGGCCCGGGCGCTCGCGCTATACCGAAGCTTCAAATTATCAGAAGCAATCGTTATGACCGAGCGGGCGGAAGTCTACGGCGACATCGGTGAATTGGCTTTCGAGCGCTATGTTGCCGATATTTTTCTTTTGGGTCAGCGTTACAAGACGACTAATCCTGCCGAGGCGGTACGCCGCTTCAGTGAGATCTTCTATCAGCATAATCCGAATTATATGAATGGGCAGGTGGTCGGCGAATTGCAGGACGCGCTGCGTTATTATGCCGATGCGCTCCTGCTGCAAGGAGACGCTTGCCTGGCGCAGGAACAATACGCTGCCGCCTTGGCGCTGCCGCCCAGCTACAGCCCGGTGAGCCGTGGCGTATTGACGGCGAAGCAGCGGGAGGCGGCGCAATCGTGCGGCGCGCTCGGTCTCGACACTGCGGGCCAGGTGAATATCACGCCAGCGGGCACAGCTCTGCCGATCGGAGTTCGCGACGGAAACGGCACTGGGCAATCAAATTAAGTTAGTATACGTTAATTGTACAAATTATTTTCACATACTTCTGTTCGATTTCATTAATAATTGTGCCTATAATGAGAATGGCTGAGGTGCGGCGGCTGTCAGCGAAAAAGAGCTGAGCTTTGATTTGCATTCATTGCAATAATAAGGTCGTCGAGCCCTGTCAGATCGGGATGCCTTCTGCGTCTCCCCCTTTCGCGGATGGCATCTCTTTTTGTAGTGCGGAAGCTTGACATCGATCAGGCGGACCACGTTAGAAGTGATAAGCGAGTCCCGCAAAGCCGTTGTTGAAAGACGATCAACTGTCGATGCGCTCGATGATCGTCGCGGTCGCCATGCCACCGCCACAGCACATGGTCTGCAAGCCGTAACGGCCGCCGGTTGTTTCCAGCGCGTTGATCAGCGCCGTCATCAAGCGCGCGCCGGAGCCGCCAAGCGGATGACCCAAGGCAATTGCGCCACCGTGGATATTGACCTTATCGAGATCGCCGCCGGTGTCCTTCTCCCATATCCGCGGCACTGAGGCGAAGGCTTCGTTGACCTCGAATACATCGATATCTTCCATCGCGAGGCCGGCGCGACGCAGCGCCTTTGCCGTGGCGGCGATGGGACCGGTCAGCATCAAATGAGGATCGCTGCCAACAGTGACAACATCGACGATGCGCGCCCGCGGCGACAGGCCTAGTTGCCGCGCCTTCTGCGCAGTGGTGATCAGCAGGGCTGCGGCGCCGTCGCTGATTAGGCTGCTGTTGCCGGCGGTGGTCACCCCGTCAGGCGTGAAGACAGGCAGAAGCGCCGCCATCTTTTCCAGAGTGGCGCTCGCGCGAATGCCCTGATCCCGCTCTACCGTATGCAGATTGCCATCCTCGTCGACGCCTTGGATTGGCGCGATCTCCCGCCGAAGGATTCCGGCTTCGGTCGCATGCCAGGCGCGGCGATGGCTTTCCAAGCCAAGCTTGTCCACTGCCGCCCGGGTGATACCCCATTTCGCGGCGATTTCGTCTGAGGCGATGCCTTGCGGAATCATGTTGTAGGCTTCAATGATATTGTCGGTGAAGGGAAGCGCGCCGCCCGTGCCCAAGCTTGAGCCCATAGGTACGCGTGTCATGCTTTCCACGCCGCCGGCGATGACGAGGTCGGCTTGCGATGAGGCGACCATGGCTGCCGCAAGATGTATCGCTTGCTGGCTGCTGCCGCATTGAAAATCGACGGTCGTGGCCGGCACTTCACTTGGCAATTCAGCATCGAGGACAACATTGCGCGCGATATTCATGGTCTGTTCGGCGACCTGGCTAACGCAGCCGTATATCACATGATCTACGCAGTCATTGTCGAGCGAGCCGCGCTCAAGCAGGGCCTTTATTACATGTGAGCCAAGCTTGACCGGATGCAACTCTCGCAACCAGCCTCCTCGTTTGCCAAGCGGTGTGCGGATGGCATCAACGATGACGACCTCATTCATGAGATATGCTCCTCGGTAATCGTGTTACAAATATACCAGAGACAGCGGCGCATAGACCATATTTCGCCCGCTGGCAGACAGTTGTTACAAAGAAAATAAGGGGAAGAGCGCCCGGATGTTCTGCTGGCGTTGAGCGCTGGCTGATGCCTTAGATAGGCGGCTGAGAATCGGCGTAGGCGGTGGATTCTGACTCGTAGCCCAACTGATGCAGAGCTTGCATGGCGGCATCGCGCGTCTTGTCACGACTGTTGCCGGCAAAGTCGAGCAAGGCGCCAACGGCGCGCGAATCACCGATTTTTCCTAGAGCCAGGGCGGCATGATAAGGGGTGAGAAAACCGGGCGCCTCGAGGGCGCGAATCAAATGAGGGACGGCGCGGTCGTCTTTCAACTTGCCGAGCATCAGAGCAGCCCGCCCGCGCACTATGAGATCTTCCTGAGTATTGTCCACAATGTTGATGAGGGTGCGCACAGCCTGGTCGCCGCCGACCATGCCCAACTTCATAACTGCCGTGCGCCGGCGGTCTTTGTTGACATCACGCAATTCGGAGAGGATGGTCTTTACTTTGCTATCTTCAATCACGTCGGTCATTGGCTGTCTGCCTTTCACATGCAAAGGGTCATGCCGGCATTATATTAGTCCATCGTTCAATCCGGTAAACGAAATGCAGAAGCCTCTTAAAGATATCATCCACCCGATTTATATCTTACCGCGAATTGCGCCAAAGTCACAGAGTCCCGCGCCGCCAGATTGTCGAAAGCTTACAAAGTCACGTCGCGCAGCGTACTGACAGACGTCTAGCGACATCACTGCTCAAATGCGAAACACGGGACGCCCGCACTCAGACGGGGTCGACTTGCAGTTGCCCGTCGTGGATGCGGCAGACACGATCGGCAAATCTGACGATTTCCATACTGTGCGTCGCCATGATCAAGGTTTTGCCGGTGTGGCAGGTCAAGCGGAGCAAAAGGTCCAGCACTTGGGCGCCGGTATCCTCGTCGAGATTACCGGTGGGTTCATCGGCAAACACCAGTTTGGGTTCATGCAGGAGAGCGCGAGCTATCGCCACTCGTTGCTGCTCGCCGCCGCTGAGCTTGTCGGGAAAAGTATCGGCGCGGCTGGCCAGGCCCACTTGTTCAAGCAGAGCGCGGGCGCGGGCTTCAGTCGCTTCTAGTCGCGAACCGCCTAATTCCTTCGGCAGAGTGATATTCTCCAGGACCGTCAATGTAGGGATCAAGTTGAAGAACTGGAAGATGATGCCGATGTGGTCACGGCGGTACAGCGTCTGCTGCCTGTCGTTGAGCGCGGTAATATCGGCGCCCTCAATGACGATCCTGCCACGATCAGGTTTGTCTATGCCGCCAAGCAAATTAAGCAAGGTGCTCTTGCCGCTGCCGCTGGCGCCGAGCAAGGCGAAGAATTCACCTTCGCGAATGTCGAGATTGACGCCGTCAAAAATGCGTATGGCCAGGTCGCCTTCGTTATACGTCTTATGGAGGTCGCGCACTTGTACGATGAGGGGAGGATTCATAACAGGCACCGGGTTAAGATGTTCGACAATTCATGCAGATACCAAGCGTAGCCTGAGCCTATCGGAAACTGCATCCATAACCTAGTGCGGCTTTCACCCGTCTTGAGCTGAATTGCGTCAGTCTATACTGAGACAATGGCATTGAGCCAAGCAAAGTAACGAGTTATGCCATATCATAAGGTCACAGAACATTCGAAACTAATGAGTCAGTGCTGCAGGAGGCAATACGATGAAACGAAGTCAAACACTGGTATTTCTCATCTTCACACTGCTGATGCTATTACCAATGGCGCTTGGGCAAGACACGGCCAATGTCATCGAACCGATGGATATGGATATGGTAGACGCGGAGGCCAATATCAATTTCCCGCCGCCGGTTTACGTCGTGCGCGATAGCATTGACATTCGCGGCACAGTCACGATCGGGGACATGCGCAATTTCTTTGTTGAGTTTCGTCCGCTTATTGTCGATATGATGGCTGCGGAAGAGGACGAGGAAGAAGACAATCAATGGTTCCCGGCGACCTTGCCGCGGATCGCTCCGATAACAGACGATGTCCTGGGCACTTGGAATACCGTGACGCTGCGTGATGGCCTGTACGAGCTGCGCCTGACGATAAACACGGCTGCGGACGATCCACAGTATTTCCGCGTCAGCCCAATACGCGTCGAGAATAATCCGCCCGAATTCGTTGCCGAGCAGCCGGTCATAGAAGTAGTCGAACCGACGGCGGCGCCGGAGCCAACCGCCACGCCTGATTTGTCGCCGCGGGTCATCGCGCTAGTGAACAGCAATGTACGTGCCGGCGACTCGACCTTGTACGTGGTCATCGGTTCGCTAGTAGAGGGCTCAACCGCCAAGATCAAGGGGATCAGCAGCTTTGGCACGGGCTGGTTCTATATTGAATTGGACAACGGACGCAGCGGATTCATTCATCCGTCCATTGTGCGCCCAGAGGGTGACCTCAGCAATCTGCCGCGGATCAATCCGCCACCGCTGCCGCCAACTCCGATTCCGCAGCCGACGCCCATACCGGTGGCTGCTGTTGCATCGACCGGCGCCAACCTGATAATGCGTGATGTCGTCATTAATCCGCACCCGGCAATATGCGGTCGAGCGTATTCGATAACGGTGACAGTACAGAACAATGGCAATGGCGCGGCAACCAATGGTGGCTATGTTCAGGTTAAGGATAGTCATCAAGATGGCCGTGGCGCGGCGACAACCAATATCGGTTACGGACCTTTAGCAGCCGGTCAATCGCAAACTGTCACCGGCCATTTGACGCAATCCTCGTACTACAACGAGAGACACAATATCAATCTGAGGGTCGATGCGGGCAACGAGGTGGCCGAGACCAACGAAAACGACAATCTGCACGCGACCGCGCCTTATATTCTCGTGAAGGGCGACTGCGGTTAGCCCAGCCTATCAAGCGGAGCGGGCTAGTCTCGCTCCGCTTAGTTTTTCCTCAGTACTGTGTATCGATTGAGATTCCCCGCCGCGCCATCGGCCCGATAGTCGTCGATGACACTTAAGCCGGTCGCATCGATAAGTTGGGCGTGTTCATCATCATCTATGTAATGACAGTATCGCAGGGCGCGCTCGCCCCGGCGCCAATCCAGCAGGTAGTCGTGTTTCTCCACTTCAATATCGGCAGGCCAAGGCACAATGCGCTGGCGAAAACGTTCCTGCTCGAAGAAACGCCAGGCGGCAAAGACTAGAGTACCGCCGGGCAGGACAGAATCCGTCGCTGAGCGCAGCAGGCTCTGCCTCCGTTTGGCGCCGGGCACATGATGAAGCAGCCCGAAGAGCGCAACGAGCTGCGCCTGCAGTGGAGGCATGGCATCGAGAACGATGTCTCGCTCGACCAGCTCGAGCTGCAGTTGCGGCAGATCCGCGAGCTGACGACGAGCGGCGGCGAGCAACTCGCTGCAGCTGTCGACGCCACGGTAGACGATGGCTTGCTTCTGCCCGTCGGCGAGGAAGCGAGCGAAACGCCCGTTGCCGCAGCCGATATCCAGAACAGAGGCGACGGGCAACTCGAGGGAGCTGAGCATACGCCTCCAGCCCTGCCAGGCCGATTGACGCGTGGCGCTGAATTCGGCGGCGGTAACTCTATAGAAGCTGCGATTTATTTCGTTCAGGCGCTGCTGCGTTTCCAAATCCATGCAGGTTATCCGCCAGGCGTTTAAGCTATTGCTGCGCGCAACGAGGGTAAGATGGCGCCGCCAGTCCGCGTCTAGCGCCTTGCAATCCATTGACCATGATATATAGCCTCCGTCGCTGAGCAGTACGATCTATGGAGTAGGCCGGTTTCCGATTTTACCGCTCTCCGCCCGCAATATGTTATAGTGTGAATAGACTTTGCCAGTCTTGGCCGAAAGTGATCACGTATCCGAAGAGTGACCTGCGACATAAAAATGCTCACCGTTTACCAGGGCGTAAGCCACTACCATGTATCCGCGAGGCGCGCAGTACGATAGTGTTTTGGAATACCTTGCCTGCGGACGCGATGGCGCAAACACGGTGACGAAAAGAGGCGGCTATGGCAGAGGATCAGAATTACCGCAGCTACTACCAAGAAGGTAGGGGCAAATTTCAATCGATTCAGAATAAGGTGTTCTGGCAAGAACTCCTGAATCATCTCACGGGCCGGCACAACGAATTGTGGAACTTCGACGAGATTCGCAGCCGGCTGCATTTGCACGAGGAACTATACCAGGGCGTACAAGACGTACCACTCGATCATATTGTGGGCAGCGTAGGACGCTACAAGGATTTCACTGCCACCTTCCTGCCGAAGAGAGGCAATATGCGAGACCGCTGGAGCCGGATATACGCGCTGGCGAACAGCATGGAGGGCCCGCCGCCGATTGAGCTTTACAAAGTCGGCGATGCCTATTTTGTGCGGGATGGCAATCATCGTGTCTCGGTGGCGCGGGAGCTAAACGCCAAGTCTATCCAGGCGCATGTGGTCGAATTGCCGACGACCGTGCCTTTGCGACCGAAAATGAGTAATCAGCAGATGGAATCGGCGGAAGCCTACGCCAATTTCCTGGACGAGACCGGCTTATCGCGGGCAGTGCCCGATCACGAATCGATCGAATTGACGGTACCGTCCCGCTACCATGAACTGATGGGGCATATCTTCCTCCATCAGCGTGTGATGGAAAAACTAGAGGACCGGGCGCTGACCACGGAGCAAGCCACCGCCGATTGGTATCACACAATTTATAAGCCCGCGGTTGAGCTAATCCGCAAGTATGAGGTGTTGGATCTGGCCAAGGGCCGCAAGACGCCGCGTACAGAGGGCGACCTGTTTCTGTGGCTGATGCTCAATCTGCTGGACCTGCGGCATCAATATGGCGACGAATCGCCGATAAAGTCCTTCAGCGGCGCCATCAAATCTTACCTTGAGGATGAGCATGCGAACGTACCGGAAGCGCTGGAGAATGAGGGCGACACCTCCGTGCTATTGACCAGCACACAGGCGATGAAGGTGGTGCGCAAACAGCGCATGGAACAACTGGAGAACCAAGACGCCTCCGAGACAGACTCGTTGATCACTTAAGCGCGGCTCGGCGCTAGCTATCTGGAATATCCAGCGCGGTTATGCGCATGAAGGCGACTTCCTGGGCGGACATATCGTCCGGGTAGTCCGCGGCATCGTTTCGATACGATTCCAAAATCGAGTACGCCGACTTGATGTAATCACGGACGGTGCTGACGGAGATGCCCATTTCGTTGGCAACGAGACGATGCGACATGCCTTCGATGGCGTTCAACACGATTGCCTCACGAATGCGATCGGTCAAACCCTGATAATTGCGCGGGCTGGCCAATGGCATTGCCCAACTCAGCCGCCGATGAGACAGCTTACGCGCCTCGCCAACCACGCTTGCGCTTATGAGAAAGTCATCTTCCTTCAGGCGATAGGCCTGGTATAAAGCCCAAGCGATGTGAATGCGGGTATCCGGCTTCAGCAGATAGGCTTTGGCGCCGGCATCGGTGGCCGCGTAGAGGTCATCAAGATCGGGAAAGGGCGCCAGACAGACAACCATGACGCCATCGAACTGCTCGCGCAAGCGCCTGATGGCTGCGGCTAGCCGCGTTGCGCCGCCAAGTTGATTGGCGTCAAGAATGACGACATCGGGGCGATCCTTGAGCTGCTTCTCGTCAAGCGCCCGCCAGAAGTCTTCCAGGCGAGCGGTCTTGCAGATCACGCGCGTCCGCCGATCCCAGGCGAGGTAGGCATTGATGGCGTTGCGCGCATAGAAATCGCTATCGACCACCACGACGTTCAGATTGATGCTGCCAATTCCCGACATTTTGTCGCTCCCGACTTGCTTGGATTGGCGTGAATTATAGTAAGTTTGTCGTCAAGTTTGTCAAGTTTGTCAAGTTTGTCAAAGTTGCGTGGCGCTGGATTTTGCCTGCGCGGCGTTGATGTAAGCCACCACCTCCGCCGCCAGGTCATAATCGCCAGCGGGAATGATGTAAGCGCCCTGAATGAGTCCGGACATCTGGTCGAGCAGCTCATGCGCGATGAGCATGCCGACGTGCGGCGCATCGGTCGCGGCCGCGATTCGATTCATGATGGACTCGGGAATGGCAATGCCGGGCACTTCGTTATCCAGGAAGCGCGCCTGCCGATGGCTGTGCAAAGGCATCACCGCCATAAGGACCGGTAAGTCAAATGCTTGCCCGGTAGTCTCTTCATAGCGTTGATGGAAGCGCAGAATGCGTTCAGGCTCGAAGATGGCTTGCCCCAGGGCGAAATCTGCGCCGGCCAGTATCTTCCTGCGCAAGATGCGGATTTCGCGGTCGAGATCTTCCGCGCCCATGTTGAGGGCGCAGCCGACGGTGAAGCTGCTGGGCATGCCGATGCTGTGCCCCGCCATATCGACACCTTTGTTCATGCCTTGTTTGATCACGCCGATCAAACGGGAGGGCGCGACATCGTTGACATCGCTGGCGTCGGGGAAATCACCGATGCGCGTGGGATCACCCATGACGACGAAGAGATTGCGCAGACCCAAGGCATGTGAGGCGAGCAAATCGCCTTGCACACGCAGCATATTGCGTCCGCGCGTCGGGAAATGCAGAACTGTTTCGATACCGAGCTGGGATTGCAGCAGGTGGGCGACCGCCCAAGCGCTCATTTTCATGCGGGCAGCGGGTGTATCGGCGACGTTGATCACGTCCGCGCCGGCGGCCCGCAGACGTCTAGCGGCCTGTAAGAGCGTGTCCGTGCGGTAGCTGCGCAAGGGCGTCATCTCCACGGTCACGGTGAACTGTCCGCTGCTGAGGCGCTCGGACAATTCAGTCGGGGCGTGAGGCTCGTGCGATTCGTGGTCGATATCGATCTCGCCGATGTGCAGATCGACAAAATCAGCCGAGGGTTGGTCGAGGGCGGCGCGCATCGCCGCGATATGCTCGGGCGTAGTGCCACAGCATCCGCCGATCACTGTGGCGCCGATATTGACGAAGGTCGTCGCGCAATCGGCGAAATATTCAGCGGTGGCGGGAAAGAGAATGCGACCGCCGACGACCTCCGGGAAACCGGCATTGGGCATGGCGGAGAAGACGGCATCGGGCACAGCAAAGCACATCTGCCGCAGCAACTCGGCGATGCCGGACGGTCCGCTGCCACAATTGACGCCAATGACATCGGCGCCGGCTTTGTGGAGATCGTTGGCGACCCGCGCGGGCGGATAACCGGCGTAGCTCAAATTCTCATGATAGAAGGTCGCTTGCGCGATGACCGGCAAATCAGGACTCAAGTCGCGCAAGACCTTGATCGCGAGCAAAAGTTCTCGATGCTCGCTGAAAGTCTCAAAAAGGATGACATCGACCCCGCTGTCAACCAGCGCGAAGAGCTGCTCGGCAAAGGCGGCTTCGGCTTCAGCCTGAGTCAAGCGCCCGTATGGATAGATGCCGACACCCAAGGGACCGACTGAGCCGGCCACGTAGACATCGGAACGGTCGCTTTCGGCGATGGCGAGCCGCGCAAGCTCCACCCCACGGCGATTGTAAAGTTCGACCAGGGACTCCCGACCGACGCTCGTCAATTTGAAGCTGTTGGCGCCGAAGGTATTGGTCTCGATCAGCTCGGCGCCAGCGACTATATACGCCTTGTGAATCGCGAGAACCACGGCCGGGTCGTCAACATTCATCGCGTCAAAACAGGCGTCGGCGCGCGCTTGTGATTCATGATGCAGCATCGTGCCCATGGCGCCGTCAGCCAAGATTGGCTTGCCCGTGTGCAGACGTTGACGGAATGGCAATGGTTTCATTTTCGCCTCTGACTATGCTGCCAGCGCTTCAACCCGGCACTGGAAGTTATTGACGCCTTCGCTACCCAAATCGACAGTTTCGCGTATGGTAAGGCAATATGCAATCCGCCTTCGCCTGCCGCAGATTCGGCAAAGTTATCGTAGCGCTGGCTGCGGGAAGTGTAGCAGATAAGCGTACGGGCTTCTATTCGAACGGGAATTCCGAATTCTGAACAGGCTATCGCAAATCATGTCGAAGCTGCGACGAAGCCAACTGCCGGCAAAAGCGCGGCATCTTCTCGGCGAGGCCGGTCAAGCCTTGAGTCGATTCTTCGCCAATGTCGCGCGATTCTTGCGCTTCAGCCGGACACAAGTCCGCGGCGGGGGGAAGCTCATCAAGCGCGGCGAGGTCTATTATGTGCCCTTGTGGCTGCCGATTGCGCTCGCCGTTCTGCTGACTTCAAGCGTCATTTGGGGTGATATCGCCGGCCTCTTGCAGCGCGGGACAGCGACAGCTATGCATCTGATCCGTGGCGCCGCGGATGTTGAGCTGGCAGAATTCTTCGCGCCCTCAGTGCAGCATTGGTCGAGCGCGATCGGCAAATGGGCCGATGAACATGAGGTCGACGCGCAGCTTTTGGCGACCGTGATGCAGATAGAATCTTGCGGGCATCCGACGGTTATTAGCGGCGCCGGCGCGCGCGGGTTGTTTCAGGTCATGCCTTTTCATTTCGCCGATGGCGAGGACATGCTCAACCCGGAGACCAACGCCATGCGGGGCAGCGCCTTTCTCAAGCATTGCCGAGCCGCCTCCGATGGCGTGATCGGCTTGACCCTGGCTTGCTACAACGGCGGCGCTTCAGTTATCAACCTGCCGCGCGAGCAATGGTCTGCGGAGACGCAGAAGTATTTTCGTTGGGGAGTGGGCATTTACAGCGATGCGGTCGCCGGAAACGAGCGCAGCGAAACACTCGACCAGTGGATGGCAGCCGGCGGCGAGCGGCTCTGTGACAGCGCGCTACAGGAAATCGGCCGGTAGACTCGGTCGGCAGCGCAGCTAAGCCGTTATTGGAAGCTGCGCATCACCGATAGCACCTTGCCTTTGATTTCGCAGTTGGCAGGATGAACGTAGATCGGCTCATAATCTCGGTTGGCGGGCTGCAGGCGGATCTTGCCAGATTCGCGAAAAAATCGCTTGAGCGTCGTTTCGTTGTTTTCGGGTAGCCACGCCGCCACCATCTCACCATTCTCCGCTGTGTTCTGCCGCCGCAAAATGACGATATCGCCGTCCTTGATCATGGCATCAATCATGGAATCGCCGCGCACAGTCAGAGCGAAGGCTTCGCTGGCATCGTAGCCGCCAAGCAGCTGCGGCGGTACGGTGATGTAATCGTCTTCTTCAATATGATGGCCGATGTCCTCAGGCAGGGAAATAGGCTCGCCGGCGGCAATCCGGCCGACCAGGGCCACCTGATGCTGATCTACTGCGCCGATCACGCGTTTGGCCACGGTGAAGCCGGGGATTGAACGGATGATGCGCAACCCGCGCGAGACCTTGCCCGAGCGCTGGATATAGCCGGCGTCGACCAGCTTATTGAGGTTGTAATTCACTACCGATGTCGATCCGATATCGCACTCTTCACCGATTTCGCGAATACTGGGCGGGAAGCCGCGATCATGCGTGTAACTCTGCATGAACCGCAACATATTCTGCTGCCGCTTCGACAGTCTCTGGAATTCCTTCATCAGTTTGTCCTCATCTTTGCTACTCGCAATCTTGGCGACGTCCGCTTTGCCTTGCATTATACACGAACATTTGTTTCTGCGTCAAATGTTCTATGACGAGTTTCTTGTGATCGTATCAATTGGCATCAGTTGAGGCTCGGCCGGGTGGAGCAGCACCTTTGATTGCAAGGTTCAAGTTATCGCTCGCTAAACCAAGCCGGAGCCACAAGCCAAGAACTGGAGCGGAAAGCCCAGCGGGTCATCGCGATTCAAAACGACAGCGCCGTTCTTGATCAGCGCCTGATTGCCACTGGAGGGCAGATCAAAGGTGTAGACCGGGCGTCCCTGCTCGCGGGCGAAACGGGCTGTGTACATCGCGCCGCCATCCGCATTGGATTCGACCAGGATTACCGCCTGGCTCAAGCCGCTAATGATGCGATTTCGTGACACAAGGCGCTGGGCATTGGCGCCCCAACGCGGGTGCAGCTCGCTGATCAGCGCGCCGCGCTCCAAGATGTGGCCCGCCAACTTTCGATTCGATTCCGGATAGATATTGAGGACGCCGCTGCCGAGCACTGCGACGGTGCGGCCCTGGGCGGAGAGAGCGCCGGTATGGCCGGCGGTATCGATGCCGAGCGCCAATCCGCTGACGACGGTGTAGTCCGAGCGCGACAGTTTTGACGCCAGTTGCAACGTGATATAGCGAGCTTCTTTGGTAGGAATGCGCGTACCCACAATGGCGAGGGTCTTCGTCCACAGGTCCGCGCCCAGCTCTCCTAGCGCGAAGATCAGCGGCGGCGCCTGATCGAGTTCCCGCAATGGCGCCGGATAATCTTGGTCATGGGTAGTCAATATGGCGACGCCGCTCGCGCGCCAGGATTCCATTTGCTCAGCGACTTTGCTTAGGTCAATGGCTATGATATCTCTGGCAATGGTCTGACCGACGCCTTTGACGCGCAATAGCTCGGCCTGAGGAGCGGCCAGGACTGCAGCCAGATCCTGATCGAAATGACGCAACAAGCTGCCGAATGTCTTTGCGCCGATATGGGGAGAAAGGCGGAGGGCGACCCACAATACATCAGCGCTGGCGTCAGTCCTCTTCATAGTACTCGACGATGGAGAGTTGCATGGCGTGCATGAAGGCGTTGACCTGTCGCAACAGGGTCGACCATTCCGAGGAGCTGCTGGGTTGCCGCAGCTCGGACCAGGTCATAATCGATTCCAAGACGAAGTCACTGAAGAAATAGAAACCGCGCATAGCTTGCGGCAGGGTCAAGCCGTCGGCGATCAGGCGCGTGGCGTAATCCTTGCCGAGCGTGATGGCGGTGGCCAAGCCCGAGTCGGGCGCCCCGGCGGCGACGAAACTGCGCATAGCTTCGAGGACGCGCCGGCCCTGATCGCGAAGCTGATGTTTGCTTTGGTCGCTCATAGCGGCATACCAAGGGGCTGACTCCAAGCTCTCGCTGCCGACTTGCATGCGCGTCTGACCCAAGGCGCTCTGCATAATAATCTGCAATTCGATGGGCTCGAGGTCGCCTTGGGCGCCCACATAACCACTCAGATCATTGACATTGAAACGGCGATGATTGCCTGCCGTGCGGCGAAATGGCAGCTTGCCATTGTCAGCCCAATTACGGACCGTCGCCGGATGCACACCCAGGATGTCGGCGGCATGACGCAGGCTGACCCACTCGCTGCCTTCGTTGCGCCTTGCCCTGTTCTTCGTCATAGAATTCAGTCGATTCCAACTTGCCAACGCCGACAAGTATACTGCAATGCGATATGCCTAACAATACGGCTGCAGTGGGCGAGGCACGCTGCCGTCAATCGGCCCGCCAAGACGGCGGACGATGTTTAAGCCGCCAAATCCATCCCACGGGATAGCCAATCATCTTCGCCAAATCGCCCACAATGCGGATCCACGGAATTGTAACGGCGCAATAGAGCCAGAGCGCGAATGACGAGTTGCCAGCCCTCCGAATTACAGTCGGCAGACGGCGATACGGCTGCAGCAGATAGGCGGCGCAACCGACCAGGTAAAGCGACCAAAGCATTGGATGACCCGACGCGCCCGCCAGCAGAATGGCCGGCAGCAGCAGAAGATAAGTGAGATAGCGGATGAGGTGCCGCTTGAACCAGAGATTCGCTTTGCCATCACCGCGGGCGTAAAGGAAGTACTGGCGGAAAAACTTGCGCAGGGTGGTCCGCGGCCGAAAATAGACCAGCGCCGCCGGTGCAAATACTAACGGTCCAGCTCCTCGCAGCAGGCGCAGGTCAAAGATCAGGTCTTCACAGAAATCCAGCCATACGGGATACAGGCCGATTTGCATAGCAGCCGCTTTGCGAAAGGCGATACTGCGGCTGCTGGGCAGAAAACGGTCGACATCAATTTCGTTTTCCAGCGGGAGCGTCGCCGCCCCGAGCGCGGTCTCAAATGGCGTCTGCGGGTCCGCGCGGAAGAAGCCGCCGACGACATTCAGTTGCGGATCGGCCAGCAGCGGGTCAATGATCTTCTCCAGCCATTCGTCATTCAAGCGGACACCGGCATCGGTCACGGCAATAATGTCTCCCTCGGCAGCCGTGATCGCGCGGTTGCGTCCCTGGCTGATGTTGCAGCCTTCTTCGACCAGCAGCCGAAGCGGCAGTTTGTCCTGGTAGCGCTTGATAATGGCGACGGTATCATCGCTGCTGCCGCCATCGACAATGACGATTTCGTCGGGCGGCCGCGTCTGCCGCAGTATCGATTCAAGCAGGTGGTGAATATTGCCGCCTTCGTTGAGCACGGTCGCGACCAGGCTAATCATGATGCTGTCTCGCCAATGAAATTCATGGATTTATGCTAGCGGCAAAGTGAAGGACGCCAAAGGGCTGATTCCTCCTGACGACGCGCCAGGCTCTCGCTATGGGAGATCGGGGATGTTGTACGCTTCGTGCATGGTCTTACGGAAGTCATGCGCCTGCCGGTCGCCTCGGTCGGTCAATTCCGCGCTGCCTGAATTAATGCGGACGTGGCCCAGCGCGCGCAGCCGCCTCAGGACGCGCGACATCTTTCTATGTGTCCAGCGGAAATGCTCGTGCAGATTGGCAACTCTTAACTCGATATCGTGCGCAGGCGTATGCTGATGGTTGTGGATATGCGCCATGACGACTTGATCTTCAAAGACGCGGCGACGGTATGCGCGGCGGATCAAAGTCGAGACCAAGCCGTAACGAAATGAAAATATCCAGGCTAGCAGAAAGAAGATGAAGATCATCAGCACCATCGAGGCGCTGATTGATGAATCCCATGCTTCCGGCAATCTCAGCCCGAACAGCCTATTCAGGGCGGCTATGCCATCGGCGATCTCGACAAGACCAAAGAGCTGTCCGCGCGCCAGGTCATAGCCGGAATAAGCGCCTGCCGCGCCAATCAAGGGACTTAGCAGCAGCATCACCGACAGGCGATCGGTTAGCAGATAGGCGGCAGCCGGCGGAATGATAAAGAAGGCGATCACCAGGATCGAGCCGACGGCGTCGAAGGCGCCGACCGCCACCAGGCTGACGAGAATCATCAAGGCATAGTTGAGAACGCCCGGGCGGAATCCCAGCGCTTTGGCCAAGCCGGCATCAAAAGTAGAGAGCTTTAGCTCCTTGTAGAAGACCAGCACGAACACCAGCGTCAGCAAAGTCAGTATGAGCATGAGCGAAATCGATTTTGGGAAGAACACCAGCAGGGGCTCATGCTCCAGCAAGCCGGCGCTCCAGGCTCTTGCCGGTGTATATTGGCCGCAGTTGCTGCAAGTTTCCCTGAATATGGCGCGCGCGTCCCGCGGGCTGATGCCCAGCTCGCGACAGTTGCTGCATTGCCTTGTGATCTTTGCCGCCTGATGATCGGGCGTGATTGTCACGGACTGGCAGTTTTCGAAGCAGTGGCTATTGGTATTCGCCCAAGCCAGACCGATCTCTCCCACCAGGACAGCGTCTTCATCCAGGTGGACATCGTCAACATAGCGCGAGACCAGGATGACGGCGATGGCGAAGAGAAGCGGAAAAGCCAAGCCCAGCGCAGCATCCTGTTTGACCAAGCCGGAGCGATAGAGCATCTCGGTGAGCAATACCGTGCCCACGCCCGCTAGCGAAGCGCCGAGAATCAGCCAAGGCGACGAGGTATCGCCCGCTACGCCAAAGACATCCGTCATGATTAGAAATGCTACTACGATGCCGAGAAGCACAGTGTGGCTGATGGCATCGCTGGTGAGCGACATGCCGCGCAGGAGCAGGAAGGTACCCAGCAGCGCGCCGCAGATAGCGATAAGGCAGCCGACGAGAGTAGCGGTGTTCTGCGGCGAACGCAGGAAGGCGTTGAGTTCGTCGCGCGTCGCGAAACTCAGTAGAAGCTCAATCAGCAAGCGTTCCAGCGGCATCATTGCTCGTCGCTCGAATCCAGCAAACGTTCCAACTGCGCAACGGCTGACTGCGGCAGGGCGGCAAAGATGTCCGTCTGTCGGTCCTCCTGCAGCGCAGGCAAGCCCAGTTCATCGCCATACAAGCGATACAAATCCCATAGTCGCTGATTGCGCCGGTCTATGCGCGCCAGTTCGACACCACTTTTCGTCAAGCGCCAGCCGTCTGAACTTTTCAGCACATGGCCAGTTTGGCGCAATTGCCGCAGGCCGGACTCGACGCCGCGACCGCGGACGCCGCGGATGAAGCCATCAGGAACGGGAGAATCGGGGGCGCCATGCGCAAGGGCATATCTGTACAGGTCGCGCAATGTATTACTGGCGGCAAAACGGCGGCGATTTGTTCGCTGTCGCAGTCGGCTCCATACGAGGCCGCGCCCGGGCGCCAACGTGATCGAGAGCAAGACAAGGACAAAGGCCACGACAATAATCATAGGACCGGTGGGGATATCACTGTCCAAGGCGCTGATGACCGCGCCGATTCCGCCGGCGAAAGCGCCAAACACAGCCGCCAGGATGACCATCTGCTCCAGCTTATGCGTCCATTGTCGGGCAGCGATGCCAGGCGCAATCAACATGCCTACCATCAGGATCACCCCCGCCAATTGCAAGCCCAGCACAATTGTGACCACAATCAGCACGGATAAGATTGCGTTTATGAAGCCGATGCGAAAGCCGTTGGCGCCGGCAAATTCGGCATCAAAGGTGACGAGCTTGAATTCCTTCCAGAACAGCGTAATCACCAGCAGGACGATCAAGCCAACGCTGCTTATCAGCATGACATCGCTTTCGATGATGGCGGCGGCTTGCCCGAAGATGAAGTGATCCAGGCCGGCTTGGCTGGCATCGGGGATGGACTGAATATAGGCCAGCAAGGCGATGCCGGCGGCGAACCAGGCGGCCAGGACGATGCCCATAGCCGTGTCCTGCTTGATGCGCGTGGTCTGCAGGATGGCGGATACAAATAGCAGGCCCAGCCAACTGGCGATGCCGGCGCCGACCAACAGCAAGCCCAGTTCCCGCCCGGCGAGCAAAAAGGCTACAGCCACGCCAGGCAGCGCCGCGTGGGACAGGGCATCACCGAGCAGACTCTCCTGCCGCAGCACGGCGAAACAACCCAGGACGCCGCTGATTACGCCGAGGATGGCGCCGCCCAGGGCGACCACGCGCACCGTATAAGTAAAGCGTAATCCGAATAGAACTTGACTCAAGGGGATAAATAGCAAGCCCAGCGCGACTATCGCGACGATGATCAGCCAGACACGCTTGTCGGCAGCGCTCAGCGTTATGACCGACATCATCAGCCTCCAGCGCCTGCCAGCATCGCGCCGCTCAATGCGGCCACTCTGCCACCGTAGGTCTTGCGCAGATTATCCGTCGTGAAGACATCGGCAGTCGCTCCCGACGCGATGACCTCGACATTCAGCAGCGTCACCCAGTCAAAGTATTGGGCGACGGTCTGCAAGTCATGATGAACGACGAGTACTGTTTTGCCGCGCTTGTTCAGCTCATGCAAGATATCGACGATGGCATTCTCAGTGACCGCGTCAACCGCGGCGAAGGGTTCATCCATAAAGTAGATTTTCGCGTCTTGTACCAAGGCGCGGGCGAGGAAAGTGCGCTGCTGCTGCCCGCCGGAAAGTTGGCTGATCTGCCGATCGACAAAATCGACTAATCCCACCTGCTCCAGGGCAAAGAGCGCCAGTCCCCGCTCCCGTTTGCCCGGGCGCCGAAACCAGCCCAGCTTGCCGTAGAGCCCCATAGTAACTACATCGAGTACAGAGGTCGGGAAATCCCAGTCGACACTGCCCCGCTGCGGCACATAGCCAACCAGAGAGCGAGCGTTTTCATAAGACTTGCCATAGAAAGTCACAGTGCCAGCCGCTCGGGGGATCAGGTTTAGCACGGCCTTGATCAGTGTGCTCTTGCCGGCGCCATTTGGACCGACGATCCCCATTAGCACGCCTTCGGGCACGTCTAGGTCAATATCCCATATGGCGGGCGTCTCATTATAGGCGACCGTCAAGTCATCAACAGACAGCGCCAGCTCATTCGTCAGGGGCATGGCGTACTCGTCCGCGCGATCAGACATCGCAGTCAGCATTCCAAAGTTCAGCCGGCGGCTTGGGCAGCAGGGCATCGCGCCAATCCCGTATCGCCACTTCTGCGCCCATACATTGATAGGACTGCATGATGGTCAGGGCATTCTGCGCCAGCATTCCGATATATGTACCGCCAAAGCTGCCGAGCTCGTCCATGGCATCGCCGTATAACTCACGCACACCGATGCGCACCGCGCCGTCCTGCGACCGCACTGCGGCAATGACGGCTTCGATGGTATCAGGCGGGATGCTGCTTTCGACGAAAAGCACGGGAATCTCGTTGTCGATAACGAAATCAACCGTCTTCTGAATATCGCCAACGCCGGCTTCGTCCTCCGTGCTCAAGCCCTGAATCGCCTGCATCCTCCAGCCAAAGGCGGCGCCAAAATACTGAAAGGCGTCATGCGAAGTGACGAGATAGCGCTGCCCTTCGTCGATGGAGCGCAAGCCGGCGTCAGCCCAGTCGTAAAGCAGGCCCAGTTGTTCAATGTAGGCGGCTGCGTTTGCCTGATAGGCCGCGGCATTGGCCGGATCGAAATCAGCCAGTGTTTCCGCCAGGTCTTGTACGGTGACCTGCCAATTGCGCGGATCGAACCAGAAATGTGGATCATCGACGTCTGTCAACTCTTCCGAGAGGTCGAAACCGCCGACGATAAATCCGGCGTCTTTGACGGGACTGCTCAGAGCGTAGATTGTGATCCCCTGCTCCGCGAGCGCCGCAAAGACAGTGTCAAATTGCCCTTCCAGGTGCAAGCCGCTGTAAACGACCATCTCCGCCTGGTTCATAGCGACAATATCGGATTCGGTCGGCTGATAAAGATGTGGGTCGACGCCCGCGCCCATCAGCGCAGTTAGCTCGATGCTATCGAGCCCGTCGCTCAATATCCGCATCAGGTCAGCGGCTTGTGTGGTGGTGGCGACGACCTTGAGCCGGTCTTCGACGCCGTAGGTCGCCAAATTAAAGAGGAAAGTGCAGGTAATCAGCGATATCAACAAGGAACGAATGGTCAAGAGCAGAGCCTCAAACTTGTAGTTTAGTTAAACTAACTATATTTTTAGACTAACTTAAAACTTATGTCAAGGGGTGGAAGTATGATCTTTCAGATTGCCCACATCTCGGCGTATACTCCAGTCAAGTCTATCGTCAAGAGACTTGCCCCGCAGGATAAGTCTATAAACCCGAGGACAGCCAAGCATGGGCTTTTATGACAGCGAGGAGAATGTGGAACGATACATTCGAATGGCAGATGGCTATGATGGCAAATTGCTCATTGACGCGCTAGGAGATTTCTTGCCGGTCGGGTCAAGGGTTCTGGAGTTGGGCATGGGAGCGGGTAAAGACTTGTTACTGCTCAACGAGCGATATCAAGCAAGCGGTTCTGATTTGTCAGCTGTATTTGTTGAGCGTTTCATGGGGTTGTATCCGAACATAGATGTCAAGCTGTTGGATGCCATTAGCATAGAGACAGACGAACGCTATGACGGCATCTACTCTAACAAAGCGCTTCATCATCTGAGGCGCGCTGAGTTACGAGACTCTTTCAACCGTCAAGCGCAGATTCTCGAATCAGGCGGGATTGCGCTTCATTCATTCTGGTATGGTACTGACGAAGGTGAGCACCATGATCTGCGCTATGTTTACTACCGTCAAGATACGTTGAAGGCTTTGATCGGCTGCGACTTTGAAGTCGCGGATACCAAACGGTATACCGAGATAGACGCCGACGATTCATTCTATGTCGTTTTGCGTAAACGCTGAGAAGGCGGTCTAGCCGCGCCGGCGCATGAACTGCACCATCAGCATAAAGCTCATCAGCGCGCTGACTTCTTCATCGGCGTCGATCGCGCCATCAATCAAGTCGACGGTGAAAAGATTCTCGAAGAAGGCGCCTTGCTTCTTGATTCGCATTACCGGTTGTGAGCGGTCGTCTTGGTCGGCGCTGCGATAGCAAGTATAAGACGGATGAAAGATGAAGCCGGAAAGCCAGCCGATGACGGGAATATCGTTGATAAGCGAGTCGGCGATCTTGACCCAGGGATTGTCCTCGTTGATGTACATCAGTTGACTCTGCTGCGGGTCGTCAATGAGATAGGTTGCGCTCCATAGAGATTGCCAGCCGCGCGCCTTTACACTGCCCATGTGATGCCCGTTCTTGCTATCGAAGAAATTATAGCGCGTGTTGAAATCGAGAATTTGCTCCGCCTGAATATTGTAGACCTCGCGTGATTGGCTTTGGTCGCTGAATATGCGAATGTCTTCCCGCAGCTTAAAGACCTTCTGCTTGATAAAGAGCACTTCATTGGGATGGCTGTCGGTGAGAATCATTTGCGGCGACAGCGCGATCAGCTTAAAGCGCAGATTCAGTGGGTAGTCAAATAGCGGCACCGGAATTGTGGCCTCCAACTTGGTTTCACGTATTCAGTATAACGTTGATTGCGGCTTGATACATAAATGTGTTATCGATACTCCGCCGCCGGGCCAAGGCATGTTTCCGTTATGGCTGACCGAGCCAAAGCTAACTATCAGAATAAGCCCCAACGCCGTTTCCTGGGTGGGGCAAGCCCATGCGTAAGAGTTGTCAAGCCGCCGCCATGAACGGAAAACATCGGCCGCTGCTCAGCGAACAACTGCTCGACGCCGCGCATGGGACTGCGACGATTCACCATTTCGAAGTAGGCGCCTTCTCGCCGCATGAGGTCAACGGTCGATTCTCGCGTGAGACTATGCTCCCATTTCCAGCGCTCGGGAAAGAAATAATAGTAGTAGGTATATGTAGCGGCGGTATTCGCGCTTACTGCTCGATTGTTGTAAGACCACAGGTCGAGCCCGACCTGCCCTGCCATCTCCGCCATGAGGACCAGCGCGCATGTCGCAGAGAATTGCGCCGCGTATGTATTTGAGGCGCCATCGCGGTCGACAAGACCTTTTATGTAACCTTCGGGATGAATGCGAGAATCGATCAAAAGGCGATAAGCATCGGCGACGCGAAGAAAGTTCTTGTCGTCATCGGTCAGGATGCCGGTCGCCATGGTCACAGCAGCCAGCCAACTGAGCAGCAAGGGATCACCGGACTGCATATTTCCGGTCATGCCGTTTGCGATCGCGCTGAGACCCTCCTCCGCTATTGGATTCCATCGCGGATGTTCTCGCAGCATCGCAATAGCCGACAGCCAGCCGAGTTGACGCTTTAGCGAAGGCAGGTCCGCGCTGACGAAGTCCTGTGCTTGCAGCGCGTCAATGGCGGCGTCGCCCGCAGCCTCATCGCGGCGAAACAAATAGCTCAAGGCCAAGAACTGCGCCGATTCCAGTCTGTCCTCGGGCAGGTCATCAAGCACAGCCATGGCGTCTTTTACAGGCGCGCGCTCAACATTGTCCCGAGCCAGTTGCAAGTCCTGCTGGGAGAAAAATAGCGCTATCGATCGTTTCATACTTTTCATCGGAAGGCTCGTTGCCAAGCGTTCATCAGTCTACCACTGCTGGTCTTCATCAGTGAAGAGAAGAGGCGAGCCTTCGTTGGGATCTTTTGTCAGCCGCGGCGCTGGCGCATCGTCTTCGGCTGCAGGCGGAGGCGGCAAGCCTGTGATGACGGGTACTTGCGTTCGCAGCGCCCTGGACCGTTTTCGGCGGCGAATGACCAGCAAGAAAATCAGCACACCAAGCAGCGCCATGACGATGATGGCAACTATGGTAGCTGCGGCAGCGATGAACAATGTCTGAATCGCATCTGAATCGAAGGCTGCAAAACCGGTAAGCGCGCCGGGCGATTCAACAACTGCCAGCGACCGGGCGCCGAAGTCGATTCTCGCTGGCGCCGAGCCGGGCCTGACCGTTGCCTCGGCCGAAGTCGCGGTCGTCGCTATGAATTCGCTGCTGCTAATGATAATGCTGTACTCGCCGGCTAGCAGTTGGTCAAAGCAGAGCAGACCGTCGGCAGCGTAAGGCGAATCTTCCAGCAGCCGAGAGTCAATGGTGACCCCGCGTTCGTTGAGCAAGCTGGCAGCGATGCCGCGCGTAATCGACGTTTCCGTGGCATCGCGCTGGCCGTCTGTGTTTTGATCGGCGAAGGCCTGCATGCAAATCTGCCCGGTATCCTGCGCATGCAGGGGAAGCAACAACAGCGCCAGCCCGGTCAGAGCCAAAGCGCGTACCATTAGCCCCGGCGCAATTGACAGGCGAATCCGGAGCATCAGCGGCCTCGCAGGAAAACGGAGACGACCATGCCGCTGACAAACACGGCGCCCGCTAGAGCCAAGATAACCAAACCACTCAATTCGAGCAGGAGCCCGTCTGCTTCGACGCTGGGCAAGGTCTCGCTATCCACAATCGGCTCTTGCGCCCCCATAGCGAGCGTTTGCTGCCCGCGCCTGGCGCCAAATTCAAGTTGAACTTTGCCGCCGGAGCGCAGGTCAAGCCACAAGCTCGCTGCACCGGTTAAGCCGTAGCCGGCCGGCGCCACCGCATCGACTCGAAAGAGCCGCCGCCCTAGATCTCGTAAGCAATATGGTTCCGATTCGCCGTCTGTCGTGTAATGCAATTGCTCGGCGCCAGCGCCGTCATACAGTACGATTTCCCCATCCCTGAGCCGGGCCTCGCCCGGTTCTCGCATGCCATTGTGATTTTCGTCGGCGAAGAGTATGAAGCATAGTTGCGGACTGATATCCGCCGGATCCGTCATCGGCGCTGAAGCCGCGACCACGGGCGCCGCGCGCTGACCATCAGAAGCGACGATTACGCCGGCATTTTCTTCCCTTGGCGCTCCTTCTTCGGTTTCGGCTTGTACAGCATCGGGAATGACGATCAGCACCTGACCAATCTGCAAATACGCGTCGGGATCCAGACTATTCAGCGTCAGCAGCTGGTCCAGGGTAACGCCATAGTCACCGGCGATAGAGATTAGAGTTTCACCGGCGGCAACGGTGTGGATAAGGTCAACCTTCTCTTGAGCTTGCAGAGTGGTCGCCGCCGCGATCAAGATGAGCATGATGCAAAGTCGGCGCAAATCTCGTCTCCACAAGTGTACTGCCTAGCGCAAACAATGGCACATTATAACATGCGCCAGGCCTGCATACAGGGCAACCAACGCGCCGCGTCACGCGCCGATGCGGCGCATATAAAACGGTCGAACAATCTTACCTTGACCCCTTTTGTAGCAATGTAACAATCGCTAAGACTTACCGCATGCAATCCGGCTACTATAGCAAGCGCGACATCAAAGGACACAATCTTCCAGTTCCTGTCATATCTACTGCTTATTCATAAGCAATTTATGGAAATCCGTCTTCCTTATGATAAGATGAAAATAAGCCAAGGCAACACTTTGTGATTTTGGGGGAAACCATGACAGTAACATTCGAGCCCCATGCCTCCGACAGCCTGCTCCCCTTGGCAATTTCCATTCGAGCGGCTCGGGCACGTTTGTCGTCGTACGCAGCCGGACGCTGCTACTACAAGAGCTCCTCACAGTAAGCAGTCGACCGCTATCATCGTACTCGCGCCTAAGAAGATCGGTAGAGCGCTTTTGGCAACGAACAAGGCAAGAACCAACGAACGTAATCCGTTCTCCGGCCCCACTGGCTGGTCGGCGAAGCCGGAGATGACCAGGACCGATCGTCTGCCGATCGACAGATTGGTGGAGAAATTGCGAGCTGAGCGTCACCAGCGGGCCTTGAAGGACCGTTGCCTGTCGATGATTTCCCACAAATTGCGTACACCGCTGGCTTCTATTCAGCTTTCACATTATCTGCTGGCGCGATACAGCGAGCAGGCGACGGCGGAAGAAAGTCAGCAATATCTCGATAATATCTGCCAGCAGGTGGCGCGCCTCAATGAAATCGTGAGTGATGTTCTCAATTTGAGCAGTTCAAATCGCTCGGGCCTGGACTTCAATCCGGCCCGCCACGACTTGCTGACACTATGTCGCGACATCGTCGAATCGTTTCAGCTCAACCATCATCAGAGGCATCACTTTGCTTTTCACTGCGCCGAGACCAGATTCAGCGCTGAATTCGACGAAAGGCTGCTGCGGCGCGCTCTCTCGGATCTGGTCGGCAATGCGGTGAAATACTCGCCGGATGGGGGACGTATTGAGCTCACCCTCTGGCGCGAGGGAGAATTCGCCTGCATCACGGTGTCCGATGAAGGAATCGGCATCCCGGCTGAAGACACCGAGAATCTGTTTATGGCATTTCACCGCGCGAGCAATGTCCGTTCTTTTCCTGGCACGGGCCTCGGTCTGGCCGTCACCAAACAAACCCTTGATCTCCATGGCGGCGACATCTGCGTCACATCCGAACTCGGACTCGGCACAACTTTCAAAGTCGTGTTGCCGACGCAGTTGGCGTGTAGCCATTCGCCCGAAGCCCAACTGCCGCAGATGCAAATCTCAGCTAAAATTGGGGCATGAGACTTGCCTGCGTCTGTTTGATCTTACATCTGCTGCTGGCGCCGGCCGCCGGCGCGCAGTCGCGAGAAATTGACACTGATGATGCGCGAATCGAGCACGATGGCTTGATCAGCGGTCGGCTGGATGACAGCAATCCGCGCGATGTCTATTATGTCGATGGACTGCGCGGGGAGGTCATCCGCTTCGAGCTGACCGCGACCGACGGCGACCTGGACCCGGTGCTAGGCGTATTTGATGACAGCGGACGGATGGCTCTTTTCCGTGATGATAGCGCCGGCGCTTCGGGAGTCTATTACGACCTGACTATCGAAAACACCGGACGCTACTTCGTCGTCGCCGGACGATTCGGCTACAGCCTCGGGACCACTTCCGGCAGCTACGATCTGCGCATGACACGTAAAGGCGTCCTGTCCGAACGGGGTAGCACACTGCGTTATGGCGATTCCGTCATCGGTACGATCAGCAATACGAACGCCGAGGTTTATTACACTTTTCAGGCGGAACAGGGCGATATTCTGACCATTTCCATGGTGCGATCTTCCGGCACGTTGGATCCTTTTCTGCGCGTGGTGGATAGTGATCGCTTCGTGATTGCCGAGAATGACGATCAGCACGGCGAAACACGCAACGCCCGCATCAATGCCCTTATCATTGAGCGAAGCGGCGCCTATATCGTGATGGCGACGCGCTATGACGACAGCTCGGGCAGCTTCGTGCTGAGTGTTGAAGAGGCGGAAAGCAGCGGCACAGGCAGTACCCGTCTCGCGCCCTTGCACATCGGCTATGGCGAGTCGCGAACGTCCACTCTGAATCACAACCTATACGAACGCTTCTACGCCTTTCAAGCGTCAGCGGACGATCAAGTCACCATCGATATGGTTCGCGGCGGCAGCGGCGACCTGGACAGCTATCTATTTCTGGCGGACAGTGATTTCACGCCGATCGCCGAAGACGATGACAGCGGCGAGGGGCAGAATTCCAGGATTGTCGATTATCGCATCCCGGCTGACGGCAAGTATCACATCATCGCCTCGCGCTTTGAAGGCAGCGCGGGAACGACAGTTGGCGAATACCGGCTCAGCCTGGATGTCCTTGACGATCCCTTTGTTGATATCCCGCCCGGCACGGTCAGCCTCGACTTCGGCACAAGCATCACCGGCAAGATTAGCGATGACAACCCGCTGGATTTCTATGCCTTTTATGGACGGCAAGGCGAGGTCGTCTCGATTTCCATGACCCGCGTGGATGGCAATCTGGATGCGCTGCTCGAATTATTGAACGGCGCGCAAGAAGTCGTGACCAGAAACGACGACCGCGCCGCGAATGATCAGAACGCTTTGATCGGCAATTATGCCCTGCCCGCCACCGGCACCTACTACATACGCGCCCAGCGCTATGCCGGCACGGAAGGCAATGCTGATACTTTTGGCAGCTACGTTCTGGTGCTCGCCGAACGGATCAATTGAGACCGTCCACGGCCTGTGCTGTAAAGCGGTTGGCGCTCAGGCGCGGCTTTCCTGTTCGTCTTCCTCGCCTTGATAAGCGAGCAGATCATCGAGGGACATCTTTGGCAGGCGGTTTTCCGCCATGACAGCGCGCATCTCGGTGTTAATCTCACCGTCCTCGCCGATATGCCGGCGGATGTTGGCGCCGGTCGCTTCGGCGTATTCAAAACGGTGGTCGGCAATGATGACGCCGTCTGCAATGACGCGCATCGACCATTTGCCATCCAGCTCCATCTGATCATGCAGGGGCATACGCGTACTTGGCGTGAGGAAATTCCGCCCGCGCGTAAAGTGGAAATCGTCTTCGTGGACGTATACCAGGTCACCAACGGCGTCGAGGATTTCGAAGCGTACGTTGCCATAAGCTTCCATCGGTACGCGCAATTGCACGAAGGGCTGGATATAGTCGATATCGTCGGGCAGGGACCAAGTGCGGTAAATTTGCGGCTCGCCGTCGTCCGTGGTCGTCAGCAATCCGATATCCACGGCCAGCACTTGCACATCGTCGGGGTCTAGCCCGGCGCGCGTCACCGACTCCAAGGCATGACGGTATACCCGTTGTTCGGCGCTGGCCGGCTGCTGATGGAAAATCTCGTAGTCGTCGTATTCTTCTTCTTCCAACTGCTCATCGTCATATTGACTGTACTCGTAGGTCTGCGCCGTGCTGCTGAGATTGGAGTTGACATTTTCGTTGTCGAATTGGCGCACGAGGAATAGCAAGCCGAGCAAGACCAGGATCACCGGGAAGCTGTTGCCCAAGAGCGCAACCGCCCCTAAAGCCAGGAGGATAAAAGCGAGAAACCAAGTATTGCGATTGTCCGGCATGTCTTCGTCCTCGACTAATGCCTGCCGCGCGAGCGACCGCCCCGCCCCGACGAGCTTGGCTGCTGCAGCAAATCCTTGAGTTGCGGCGGCTGCTGCTGCTCAACTTCGTCGACGATTACCGCGTCTTCCAGATTTCGGCTGCGGCTGCGGCGCGCTGACTCCACCTCGGCTTCGCCACTGAGCCGGCGGCGGCGCTCAGTCACCGATGGCGAGAGCATAAGGTTGTGCATGCCGATAAGGTTGTTGTCCACGTATACGCGCAGGTCCCAATCCCCGTTGCCATCCACGCCGCGATTGCCGGCCAGGGGCAGGTGATGATCCGCCAGCAGGCTCAACTCGCCCTCGCGCAAGTAGGTCTTCATTTCGTGCACATATTGCTCTTCGCCGAGATGATTGTAGATTTCGTAGCGAATCAGCGCTTGCCGCTCCGCCTCTTCCGGCAAGACGTAGAGCGTGATGAAGGGACGGACGCCATCGTCGTCTTTCGAGATATTGCGAGTCCGCCGCATCGCCAATCCTTCCACACCGGTATGCATGGCGATCAATCCGATATCCAGCATAACGATGCCGTTGCGATTGAAATAGCCTGCGCGCGCCGCCGCCCGTTCAGAGGCCTCACGCGCTTGCGGTGTGATCCGGCGCTGCAATGGCGCCTTGTGCAAGACATCAAGCAAGCTGGCGCGTTCCGGGCCCAGCTCGATCATGGAAGCGATGACCGCCACGGCCAAGGCGCCGATCAGCGAAAGCTGTACAGCCGCTGAAACCGGCGCCGCCAGCAAGGCGAAACCGATGAGCAAGGCCATGGCAAGCAGCCAACCAGTGTTGCGTCGTTTCAAGCGAATCATGAACTCACCGTCTCGACCGGCGCTCCGCCAAGTATTCGGCGCCGCGCGTCTCATGATACATCCATTCTAACACGATCTGTCCCGATCTTCACATTGTTAACTGCGCAGGGGCGCAGCTACAGGGCCAAGCCGACCGCGGTTGCGCTAACGTTCGCGCTCTTGCAGCCACTCGTCATCATCTGGCTCGAGATCAACAAGTTCGCCATCGTCGCTCAGCCGCAGACCACGCCGCTTGAAGTTGTCAAGCTCGTAGACATCGGCGCCTTCGAGCGACTCTTCGTCATCCTGGCTTCTGCGTCCCAAGTCCTCACGCGCTCGCGCCAATTGCAGTTGCTGCATGACTTCCGCCTCGATTTCTTCTTCGCGTTTTTGCGCGCCTTTTCCATATTTATTGGTGTAGCCGACGAAATGGCTGAGCATGCCAATGCCCCAAAAGAACGTAACAAATAGGGGCCAGGGAAATGATGCGCTTGTAAACAGCCAGATCGCCCAAAGAACAGCATTTGTCATAACATAGCTTATGCCATGCTGAATCAATCCGACGCGCTCTTCGAATTTCTTCTCCACCTGGCGGCGGATATCTTCTTCCGTAATTGCGATGTTCTTGCGCTTCATCAAACTCTCCAATCGGCGCTCGAAACCTTATTCGTGGCGCGCTGTTGGACAGCTTCCAGGTCGTCTGCCGTCACGAATTCGGCTGCAGCGCCATCCTCCAGCGAGCGAGCAGCTCCAAGGGGTCTTTCTGCGCGCCCGGCGCTTGCTGCCGCGCTTTGCCGATTCTGTTCGAGCTCTCGCGCGACACTTGCGCCTGGATCTTCGCCTCCCGCCCCGCAGCTGAGAAGCCGTAAGCGAAGACATAACGCAGCACATGTGCTGCCAAGCCAAAGCCCCAAATGCCGGCGACAGTGACGATATCGCGCCAGTTAGACCAGTCGCCGATCTCGAAATCCCGGAGCCACGGCACTTGCAGCAATACCATTAAGGCGACGAACCCGATATATATCGTCAGATGCTGCAGGACTAGCCGGCCACTACCGAGCTTGTCTTTCATTTGCAAGCGGACCAATTCTTCTTGCTCTTCGGCCTCTTCGGCTATAGTATCCTGCAGTTGCGCAGCGACGCGTTCTTCTGTCTCTTGCTCATGCCTGTCCCGTCCACGGCCATGCCGAAAGTAGTAACGGATAAAATGCAGCGCGCCGGCCGCGCTCAAGAAGACATAAGGGATCGTATAATCAATAAACCCGCTGTTGCCACGGCGCATCAACCATAGATCCGGCAAGTTGTAGAGCAAGACAATACCAAAACCCAGCATAACGAACAGATGAAAGGCAACCGCGCCACGCGCGCGGAACTTCAGCTCTACCCGTTCGCGTATGTCGGCTATTGCGACCGGCAAGAATTCGTTTTGATACGCGTTCCTCAATGAGAAGCTCTTCGTCTTCATCGAGCGCCGACCTGCCCCCTTGCTCGTCAATAGCGCACTCAATCTCGTCCGCCCGCTTGACCGCGCCGGGCCCACAACGGTAATAGTAGCGCAAGGCATGCAGCGCCAGCGGAATCGTCCATAAGCCGCCCACAAAGTAGTATTCTACCAATTCAAACCAACTGACATTCATTCGAAAGATGATTGCGACGCCAATATAAACTAGCAGGTGCAGCAAGAGGTCACGGCGCCCGGCCATGCGCTTTTCGATGCGATAGCGGATGAGCTCAGCGTCTATAGATCGTTACCTGCTTGCCATGCTACTCTCGCTTCTGCTTCTCACTCTGCGCCGTTTCTTCAACGAAACTTTCGGTCAGCTCGCCTTCATCATTCAAGCGCACGTGCCGGCCGTCGCTCGATTCAAACTCCAGCGCGTCGCCCTCCTCATCATACAGTCGCCGATGTCGCTTTTCCTCGCGAACTTGCGAAAGCTCAAGCTGTCGCGAGATCTCGTTATCGATCTCGTCTTCGCGCATTTCCGCGCCGCGCCCATGCCGATAATAATAGCGCCAGCACTGCAAGCCAATTATCAAGCCCCATATGCCAATAGTTGCGATCTGATCGGCGCGCGACGGGCCAAACAGGTCAAAAAGGAAGATGGGCAGTCCAAAGACCAGAAAAACCACAATGTGCGTCGCGATAGCGCGCCGAGCGCGGAACTTCTTGGCTATGCAATCGCGAATGCTCCTTTCGTCATCCGCAATAGCGCCATACAACTCGATTTCACGGCTGATCTCACTCTCGGAGGCGACTTCCCTCTGTTCCGCGGCCGGTCCGTGTTTGAAGTAGTAGTGGACAGAATGCAGCGCCAACCCAAGGCCCCAGAGCTGCGCCGGCGCAATAATATCGAGAAATGCGTTGGGACCCGACCACGCGCCCAATACTAGATCAAGCGCTGCAATGCCGAAAACCGCCAGATAGATAAGCAGGTGTATAAGAAAGCCGCGCCGCGCCCGAAACTTCTGCTCGACGCGCTTGCGAATTTCATCATCGCGCGAGCGTACCTTCTTCTTACGTTTGGCTCTATTCGTTTTCAGTTTCTCTCTCATCCCGTGGGCAAGCTCTTTGATTTGCTCGGCTTCAGCAGTGAAGTCCTCACGGCTCAAGGCTGGGATCCGCTCATCCTCCATATTTGGCTGATAAGTCGATTGCCGACTAGGGTATGGATTCGGCTCCGCAACACTGCGATCTGGCGGCAAATGCGTCACACCCGAATCCGCCAACGCGCTCTTGAAATCCACCATCAAGGCGCTGGCAGATTGATAGCGCCGCTCGGGGTCTTTCGCCAGCGCTTTCAGCAGCACTGCATCCACCGCGGCAGTCAATTCCGGATTGAGCGCGCTCGGTCGAGGCGGCGGCGTGTAGATATGCTCATGCACGATGGCGTATGGCGTATCGCCGCTGAAGGGCAGGACGCCCGCCAGGAGTTCATATAGTATGATGCCGAAGGAATACACATCGGTGGCCGGAGTAAGGTAACGCTCGCCTTTTGCTTGCTCCGGCGAAATATAGTGCGGCGTACCCAACATCATATCGTGGCTGATGGTCGAATCTCCGACCTCCGCAATGCGCGCCAGGCCGAAGTCAGTGAGGTAAGCCAGGCCGCGCTCGTCAATCAGGATATTCGACGGTTTGATGTCGCGGTGCAAAACAGCCTTTTCATGCGCATACGTGAGGGCATCCGCCAGTTGCGTCATCATGCGCATGATCTCGTCAAGTGTGATGCCGTGTTTGATCAAGCGCCGCTTCAGTGTTCCGCCTTCGATATATTTCATCACGAAGAAAGGGACGCCGTTGTGTTCGGCATAATCGTAAACTGGCACGATGTGGGGATGGTCCAGCCGGGCGACGATACGCGCCTCTCGCTCGAAACGCTCCAGGAATCCATCGTCTTGCACAAAGCTGGAGTGCAGCAGCTTCAGGGCCGCATGGCGATCGAGCCGCTCGTGCCAGGCTTTGTAGACCGTCGCCATACCGCCAGCGCCGACCTGCCCAAGGACCTCGTACCCCGCGACAGTTTCTCCCGCTTCCAATGTCATGCTCTGCTCCAAATTAGACGCCCGGCGGCAGCGTCTACATCAGCTGTGCTAAATCACATTTACACAGCCAGCAGGCACTTGTGTAAAAGCCTATCAGCTAACAACAAAAGACTCCGCCACTGCCCATAATAGCGGGTGCGGCAAGCCAAGGGCTAGGAAATCATGAAGTATTCATCTTAGAGTACGCAAAGCGCAGGCTGCGGGTTGTGGCGCGAGACTTAGAATCAGCTCGTTCCGAAGGTCAAACCAAGATCATTCAGCCAGCGACGATAAGCAATCGCCGTCTTATCGCTGCGCAGGTGCAACTCCGTCTGCAAGTCGAGCGGCAATAATTCCGGGCGCTGAGACTGTACGATGGGTAAGTCTTGCATCGCGATCTCGTCCTGAAAGGCGCGCAGCGTCTCATCGCTGCCATCGCCATGTGTCATGACCATCCACATCCACATCAGCGACTTGACTTCTTCGATTGGCGTGACCATCAGCAAGATCGCGAATTTCTCTTCCGCTTCTTTGCGAAAATAAGCGACCAGAGGGCGATACACTTTGTAGGTGTAGGTCACCCAATTGGGGATGTGCGAGCCATCGGGATTGGGCTGGAAGACGCGAATATCGGACGCGGTGATGCCATTGTCGTCAGTGATGACATCGTAGTCGGGAATCTCGGGCCGCTCTTGTGTGCCGAGGATATTCTCATGCACAAAGGGAAAATGGGCGACATCCAGGAAGTTCTCCACCATGCGCGGTCCGGTCGCCTGAAACTCATAAGCGCCGCATAGTATCTTGCGATACGAGTCGTCGCCCCACTCCTCGAATTCGGGAATGTCATAAGCCGGCTCGCCCAGGCAAACCCACACCATGTCATAAGCCACGGTTGCGTGATAAATGAAGACGCGCGCTTTGGTCGGCGGTGTCTGCTCCGGGTGCGCCGGCATTTTGACGCATTGTCCGGCGCCGTCATAAATCCAGCCATGATAAGGGCATTGCAAGGTGTTGTCGGGCAATATTTCGCCCAGTGAGAGACGCGTACCGCGATGCACACAGAGATCTTTCCAGGCGCGGACCTCGGCGCCGGCTCGCCAGATGACAATGTCTTCGCCCAGGACACGCGCGCCGACCACATTGTTTGACGCTTCCAGCTGCGTCAGGGGCACTACAGCGTGCCAATCATTGAGCAGAATCGGGTCCTGTATCATGAGACCGCCTCCCAACTGTCGCGAATGGGCGAATTATAACACGACGCTTCCGCGCCGCCGGCGATATGCGCGGTAACGGCACGTATCCGCGCCAAGTATTTAACGGCTGGAGTCCGAACGCCACTGCGCTTCTCCCTACGAATACATCCAGCCTCATGTACCATAAACTAACGTGAAATCTGAAATGTGACGAGGACTAGATCATGCCGCAACTAGACGGAAAAGTCGCATTGGTTACCGGCGCCGCATCAGGCATCGGCCGTGCCAGCGCGCTCGCTTTGGCGCGGGAGGGCGCCGCCCTTTGCGTCTCCGATATTAACGAGCCGGGAGCGGCGGAGACGGCGCAGCGTATCAAGGATGCCGGCGGTCGGGCCATCACCCGGCACTGCGATGTGAGGGACCGGGTGGCGGTCCAAGCCATGGTCGCGGCGACCGTCGCCGAGTACGGTCGGCTGGACGCGGCGGTAAATAATGCCGGCATATCCGGCTACTTTTTCCAGCGCCTGCACGAGGCCGATGATGAGATGTTTGACCATGTGTTGGACGTCAATCTGCGCGGCGTCTGGCATTGCATGAAGGCGGAGTTGAAGCAGATGCTGCATCAGGGCAACGGTTCGATAGTTAATATCGCCTCGGTGGCCGGCTTGATAGGCGCGCCAAAGGCAGCAGACTACACCGCTAGCAAACACGCCGTCATCGGTATCACCAAGTCGGCGGCGCTTGACTACGCCAAAAGCGGCATTCGCGTCAACGCCATCTGCCCCGCCTACACCGATACGGCCATGGTGCAGGGCGCGGTCGCCGGCAATCCGAGCATGGCGTCGATCATGACCAAGGCGATCCCTATGGGCAGACTGGGCAAGGCTGAGGAAATCGCCGAGGCGGCGCTTTGGCTCTGCTCGGATGCCTCATCTTTTGTCACCGGGCATTCGCTGGTTCTGGACGGCGGCTTGGTGACGATGTAACGATAGCGCGCATCTGTTGACAATCCGACCTGGCAGATTCTATACTTGCATTGTGGAGAACGATGGTCACAATTCTGCATCGACAGCGATACGGATACGACGTGAGGATGTATCCTGACGATCATGACCCGCCACACGTGCACGTCTGGAAAGGCGGGAGACAGCGAAAAGTCGAATTGGAATCAATGGAGGTCATTTCCTCCAGCCACAAGTTCAACAAGCGCGAAGTCAGACAGATTGTCAATCTTTTGCGACAGCACGAAGCACTCCTGCTGAGCGTATGGGAGCAACTACAGGGCTCGTAAGCAGATTGACTGGAAAATAATGAGGAATGTCGCAGGTGAAAAAAATCCCCTTCGTACATGATGACCGTTGCGCGCCAATAGCGGTGCTGTTCACAGACTCGCGCGTCCTGATCGAAATGGCAGACGGACGCAGCCTCGGCTTGCCACTTTACTTCTTCCCCTGGCTGGAAAATGCCAGTGAAAGCCAACGGCAAAACTTCCAACTCAACTACTTTACCGTCGACTGGGAAGACCTTGATGAAGGCATCGACATGGTCGCAATGCTTACCGGTTTATACCGGAATGACAAACCGCGTCCTCCTGAAGCTTTCGAGACAGCCAGCGCTGCCACTACTTAACCAAGCCCGCCCGCCGCATATCCGGCAAGATCAGTCACTCCCAGGCACTATCTGTCTCCAGCGGGATTGGATATGCGCCACGACAGGTTGCATATACAGAGAATTTCGCAGCAACTTATGGTTACAGTACTAAACAGAAGACGCCACGGGTATGATGTTATAATCTATCCTAAAGATCATAATCCGGCGCATGTACATGTTTTCCGCGGAGGGAACGAGGTATTAATTAACATCAATGATTGGTCCGTAATCGAAAACTACGGATTTCATAGCCGCGAATTGCGCCGCATCATAGATCTTTTGATTGAGCATGAACCACTGTTGATAGAAACTTGGGATCGTTATCCGGGATCATTCAATAGCTAGAGCTAGGCAGGAGCGCCCTGACCAATGACCGAAGAAGAGAAAACACCGTTCATACACCGAACACGGAACAAACCGCAGCGTGTAAGATTCACCGACGAGTCCATCTTAATCGACTTGGCAGATGGTCGCGCCATTGCGTCGCCACTGCGTTTTTTTCCACGACTTGAAGCAGCTACTGACGCGCAACGGAAAAACTATCAACTCCACCACGTTAGCGTCAACTGGGAAGAACTCGACGAAGGTATTGACTTGATCGCAATGCTTACGGGCCTTTACAGAGAGCCCGTTCCCGAGTCGGAATCACCAGCAGTCCACGCTGCCACTACTTGACCAATCCCGCCCGCCGCATATCTGACAGAATCAGCCTCTCCCATGGGGTATCCGTCTCCAGTGGGAAGTAGTGCGCGCTACGCCGTAAACACTCCTCGCGGATACCGCTGCGCCAGGCGACCAGCCGCTGCTGATATATGCCCAGCATTGCCCCGTCCACAGTGACCTCCTGCTGCAATTCCGTTTCCACATCGACCAGGCTGAGATCACCGGCCACCGGTGGTTGCACTTCCTCCGGCGCCAGCACGTGCGCAAATGCCACCTCATGCCCGCGGCTGAGCAGCGCATTCAAGCCGTCGAGATAAGCGCCATCAAGCGAAAACATATCGCTTACGACCAGAGTCAAACCGGGGCGCCGCGCTCTAATGGCGTAGTCGCCGAGCGCCCTATTCAAGTCAGTGACGCCCTCCGCAGTAATATCCCCTATGAAGCGCAAAATCGCGATGCTCTGCGCCCGGCCTCTCACTGGACCAAATGTCGCCGTATGTTGATCATTGACCGCGGTCAGCGTCAATCGATCGCCGCTTGTCAGCGAGACATAAGCCAACCCGGCAATAATGCGCTTGGCGTAGAGCAGTTTCTGCTGATCCGGCTCGCCCTCGGGCGGAAAATCCATGCTGGCCGAGGCATCGAGGATTAGGTGAACGGCCAGATCTTCTTCATCTTCAAGCAGCTTGATATAGGGGCGCTCCAGGCGGGCGTAGATATTCCAGTCCATCTGGCGCAGGTCATCGCCGGCGACATAATTGCGATAGTCGGCGAACTCAATGCTTGTGCCGCGCTTGATCGAGCGGCGGTCGCCTTTAATCGCGCCGACCCGCACTTTCTGCGCCATCAGCATCAGAGGCTCAAGCCGGCGGCGAATAGCTTCGGGCAGGAGAGGCGGCGGCACATTCTGTTGCGACAAGGTCACTCGCTCCTGGAACTATCTTCTTCGTCATCGAGCAAATCCGAGTCGTCCTCGTCAGTATCTGAGTCGCCATCGTCTTCTTCGTCATCGGGCAACTCTGAGTCGTCATCCGGCGCTTCTTCGTCTTCTTCAAATTCGAATTCGAGTATGGCAATATGCCGCCCGCGGAACATCTCTTCGCGCTGGACAAAGTTCAATTTGGCAAAGAGATTGCGCGCCACTTCATTTTTCGGATCGTAGCGCGCGATGACCATTTCGCTGTTTTCGAAATCATGAATCATGTCAACGAGCATGTCGGCGACGGCGAAGCCAAATCCCTGCCGTTGACGCTCGCGGTCAATCGTCAGCCGCTCAATGATCCACTGCGTCGGAGTCTCGGCGTGAATCAGCATGACATAGCCAATTAGCTCTCCCGATGACTCAATGCCATAAGTGGTGACAGCCGGGTGCCGCGACTGCAAAAATGTCATGAGCACATTCTTCGCATAGCGCCGCTGCTCCGGCAATACGCGAACGGCGCTAAGCGCGAAAAAGTCCCGCATGGCGCTCAATTCGTTGAGTTTGATATCCGCCATCTGTATCTACACTCCCGGTTCGCTCTCGCTGAGCGCTGCCGACACTATCTCGATCGGGTGACTCGCCTTAAAACCGGCATCGTGAATCTGCGCGCGACACGAGGTACCGGGCGCAGCGATGAGTGCATCTCGATTCTCGCGAATACTCGGCAGCAGCCGGTCCTCAGCGATTTTCATGCTCAACTCGTAGTGCTCATAGCCGAAGCTGCCCGCTACACCACAGCAGCCGGTATTCATCTCGGCCACATCGGCGCCGGGTATCGTTCGCAGCAGCCGCAGCGAGTCAGCCGTGCCCCAAAGCGCCTTCTGATGGCAATGCCCATGCAATAATATCCGCGGAGATTCCAACTGCCAAGCGAGCTTCTCCGCCTGCCCTTCCAGCGCATCGGCAAAGAAAGTCTCAACGCCTATACATCGCTCGGCCACTGCCCGCGCTTCCGGCTGAATACTCGCATCGACCAGCGAGAGATAGTCGTCTTTGAATGCACTCAAGCAGCTCGGCTCGAGGAATACAAAAGGGACGGCCGGGTCTGCGCGAGACAAGTCCAGCACGTTGTCCCTTGCCATCGCCTTGGCTTTGTCCAGCAAGCCCTTGCTTATGGCGGGCCGGCCACAACAGCCACCCCCCGGCAAGCGCCGCACATTGACGCGCGCGCCGAGGCGCTCAGCCAGCCGCATAGTCGCCCGCCCGACTTCGGGATGATTCCACTCGGTGAATGTATCGACAATCAGGATGGCATCCGGCACAGCATGTTCAGGATAGCGCTGCGATGAAAAGCGCCGGTCTGCATACTTCGGCAACGGACGCGCCATCGGGATGCCAAGCAGATCCGCGCCAATCTTCCCCAGCTTGTTACTCATCACAAAGTTGCTTAGCCGCGGCGCGACGCCGGCAAGTTGATTCAGCCGATGGATATTGCCGAAGACGCGCGTCGCCAGGTCGACGCCATGACGATCGTGCCAGCTGGCCAGAAACTCCGATTTCAGTTTGGCGACATCGACCGACGACGGGCATTCACTGGCGCAGGCTTTGCAGCCGAGGCAAAGATCCAGCACAGCCTTGACCGCCGGATCTCCTAGCTCGTCCGGCAGGGCGCCGCTAATGGCCGCGCGCAGGGCGTTAGCTCGTCCGCGCGTCGAATGCGCCTCATCAAGCGTCGCTTGATACGACGGGCACATCGTGCCGACGCCCTCTTTGCGGCAGACGCCAGCGCCATTACACATCTCCACCGCGCCGGCGAAGCCTTTGTCCGCCGTCCAGTCGTAGCGCGTCTTGACCTCGATCACATTGTAGTCGGGCGTATAACGCAGAAGCTCGGCGCTGTCCATCGGCGGCGAGTCAATAATCTTGCCCGGATTCATCATACTTTCCGGATCGAAAGCGCGTTTGACCCGACGGAAGGCATCCATCAGCTCGGGTCCGAAGAGATACTCGCTGAATTCTCCGCGCACCAGCCCCTGCCCGTGCTCGCCGGTGATCGTGCCCTGATGCTTCTTCACCGTCTGCGCCACGCCATCGGCAATGGCGCGATACTGCTCCCGTCCCTTCAGCGTCTTGAGATTGATCAACGGGCGAATATGCAGGCAGCCGGCGCTGGCGTGGGCGTAAATTGCGTAGCTTGTGTCGTTGTCGTGGATGATCTGTTCGACATCGGCAATATAATCCGCCAGGCGCTCTACCGGCACGGCGCCATCTTCAATGAATGAGACCGGCTTGGCTTCGCTGCGTTCGCTCATCATCAGACCGAGACCGGCCTTGCGCACCGTCCAGACATCGTCTTGCTGCCTTGCCGTCTCGGCCACTGTCACAGCGCCGCGATAACCCAGCCGCTGCATATGCGCTTTCAAGTCCTTGACTTTCGCGCTGAGTTCCTTTTCTGTGCCGACAAATTCCACCAGCAGAAGCGCCGCCGGATCGCCATCGACGAATGTCAGGCGGTCGCGATAGCCTGCCGCCGCACGGGTCTTATCCAGCAGGAACCTGTCCATCAACTCAATCGCAGCCGGCTCCAACTCCAGGATGCGCGGCGTCGCTTCAAGCGATTCGCGCAAGGTATCAAAGTGCGCCAAAGCCAGGCGTTTGTTCTCGGATTTCGGCCGCTCGACCAGTTGCAGCTCGGCGCGCACGACCGTCGCCAAGGTGCCTTCTGAGCCGCAGAGCAACCAGTTCAAATTCACATTTGCGGGGTCAATCTTGTCCAGCGCATAACCGGCGACGGTGCGCCAGGTCCGTGGGTAGCGCGCCTTGATCAGCGCCGCATGTTCCATCGCCAATTCGCCAACGATGCCGCGAATATGACTCAGCGCTACATTCGCCGCATCCAGCCAAACCAGCTCGCCATTCGCCAGCACCACCTGCAAGCGCGAGACATGGTCCGCCGTCATGCCATAGCGGATGCTGTGCGCGCCGGTGGCGTTGTTACCGATGACGCCACCGATGGCGGCCCGTTCTGCGCTGGCCGGGTCGGGACCGAACATCAAGTCAAGCGGCGACAACTGCCCATTGAGGTTGCCCAGAATCAAGCCCGGCTCGACATCGACCGTGCGCGCCTCGGCATTAACCGCGCGGACGCGGCGCATGTGCCGGGTGAAATCCATTATGATCGCTTCGCCGACGGCTTGACCCGCCAAGGCGCTGCCACCCCCACGCGGCAGCACTGGCACACCAAACTTGCGCGCCACCTCGTGCACGGCGACCACGTCATCGGCGTCCCGCGGGTAGGTCACCGCCAGCGGCATGATCTGATAATTGCTGGCATCGGTGCTGTAGAGGACGCGCGTCATATGGTCGGCGGCGGCTTGATCGCGACCAAGGGCAGCTTGCAGATCGTGCAGCATCTCGTCGATTTGCATTCGCCCACTTTCCGTCGCCCCAACTGAACCGCGTAGATTGTAACGGCTTTGACGCGGGAATCACACGGGCAGAGGAACGGGGAGTGGTGAATACTGTTGATATAACAACTTCGACCTTGCCATCCAAAAACCTCTGTGCCCTCTGTGTCTCTGTGGTGAATCCCCTTTATGGAATCCGGAATATGTCCTGTGTCTTTGAAATTCACCACTCCCGAGGAACGTGTAAACCTTCTACACAATGTAGGGGCGACCCATTGGGTCGCCCTTATTCGCATTGCCAGGTATTCGGGCGACTCACAGAGTCGCCCCTACAGTCTCCGCCAGAATGGGGTTGGAGTACGAGTCAAGCGCTGCTCAAATCCACCTTCAGGGCGCGCAACTGCGCCACACAGGCGCGGACGGTCTCTTCCGCCGCCGGCTGACCGGGTGCGCGTACGCCACCGACGGGCAAGCCGCGCTCCGCCAAGATCCCCTTGACCACAGACAGCCAGCCGCCGCTGTGCAGCACTTCGCCAACCGCCTTGAGCTGCTTCTGCAATTGTCGGCCCCGCGGCAAATCAGGAGCGGCGCAGGTCTCATAGATGCCGACCACAATCTCCGGAACCAGATTGCTGTGTCCGCTAACCGAAGCATCCAGCCCCATCGACAAGCCTGCCAGGATCAGCGGATCGGGACCGATGCAGGTGTTGAAGCGCCCCTCATGCAAGTGATTGGTCGCGAACATGGTCTGCAAGTCACCGCTGCTGTCTTTCAGCCCGACGCAATTGTCATATTCCCGCGCCAGACGCGTCGCCAGCGCCTGAACTTGCCCCGATTTTGTAGACAGCGCTGTTGTCCAATAGAATCAGGTAAGGAAGGCAGGTAGGAGTGTGATGGTGAAGTATCCAGACGAGTTGAAGCGTGAGGCGCTGAATTTAGCGGCGAAGCCCGGTAGGACGGTGGCCCAGGTGGAGCGCGACTTGGGCATTACGCCGGGACTGATCTACAAGTGGCGGCAGCGGTATCGGGTCGATGAGAATAGCGATGAGCTTAAGCCAAGCGCCGAACGAGAATCCGAGACCGAGATTCGACGCTTGCAAGGCGAGTTGGCGATCGCACGGGAGGAGCGCGACATTTTAAAAAAAGCTATCCAAGTGTTCTCGCAGGAAAGCAAATGGTGAAGTACCAATTCATTCTGGAGCATCGGCAGGAGTTCAGCGTGTCGAGGATGTGCCGCGTGTTGGATGTGAGCAAGAGTGGCTTCTTCGCCTGGTTGAAGCGCGGGAAGAGCCGGCGCGAGCGGGAGGATGCGAGGCTGCTAGCGCGCATCCGGGAAATCTTCGTGGGTAGCGCCCGGACTTATGGCAGTCCGCGTGTCTGGGCGGAATTGTTGGCGAGAGGCTGGCGGGTAAGCCGTAAGCGGGTAGCGCATTTGATGCGGCTTGCCGGCATGTACGCGATTCGCAAACAAGGCTATCGAGGCCGGAAGAAATCGGCAGCGTCGACATCGGCGGCGCCCAATATCCTGCAGCAAGATTTCTCGGCCACGGACATCAACCAGAAGTGGCTGGCGGACATCGCCTACATTGCCACCAAAGAAGGCTGGCTCCATCTCGCTGTGGTCATGGACGCCTTCTCGCGCCGGATTGTCGGCTGGTCTATGAACCGGAGAGCCAACAGCCAGCTGGCGCAAAATGCACTGCTCATGGCAGTGCAGCAGCGTGAATTGCGCGGTCTGCTAATCCATCATAGCGACCGTGGCAGTCAGTACACAGACCAGCGTTACCAGCAGTTGCTGACTGACCGTGGCATACAGCCAAGCATGAGCGACACCGGCAGTTGCTACGACAACGCCATGGCGGAAAGTTTCTTCGCTACTCTGAAGACCGAGTGCGCGAATCACGTCTTTGACACCATCAACGACGCACGGCGCACTATCGCATACTACATAGAGGCATGGTACAACCGCCGCAGACTGCATTCATCGCTGGGCTTTGCCAGCCCTATGCAATTCGAAGAGGCAGAGCATTAGACAAATTCAGCGTCCACCAAAACGGGTCAAGACCAGCCGCCGACAAGCTGTTGCCGGTCAGGGCGGGCAAGTTATAGAGATAGACGGGGAAATCAGGCAGCGCTTCGTAGATGGCGCGGTAGTGCAGCAATAGCGCCTCGTCGCTGTAGCGGAAGTACCAGGGCGTGATGACCGAGGCGGCATTCGCGCCGATGTCGCGGGCATGGCGGGTCAGCTCAAGCGCTTCGGCTGTGCTTATGGCGCCTGTATGGATGATGACGGGCGCGCGTCCGGCGACCGCTTCGACCGTAGCGGCGGCGATGGCTTTGCGCTCGTCAGTGCTGAAGAGCGGACCCTCGCCAGTTGAGCCGAGCGGGTAGATGCCGCTGATGCCGCGGTCAATGAGGAAGTCGACCAGAGGCCGGACCATGTCCGGGTTGATGTCGCCGTTTGCTTTGAGTGGCGTCACGGTCGGCGTGATGACGCCGCGAATGGGTTGGTAGGCCATGTTGATGTCCTTGGGTTGGAGGATGGTGAATGGGGAGATTATAGTGGGAACGCGGTGGGTTGGCACCGATGAATTCCAGCGAAGCGCGCGCAAGAGTTAGGTTCAACTCTGTTTCTCGGCAGCGTAAGGCAGAGGGTGCGCGATTGCCTGTTGTGACAGGCTGACTACAGTTCCTACGCATCCGGATCGACCTGTCCATTTGCGAACCACTTTTCCAATGGGTACAATATGAAGCTCTTACGTCGCCTTGGATTCTGCCCCACTTGATTCAGGACATGAGGTTAGCTATCGGCTAACCAATTGGCGCAGTTCCTAGGAGACCGATAATTCAGGGTCGATTTAAGACGCGTTCCCTTGAAATCGACACGGTGAAAGGAGTGACTATAGACGCTCGCTGTAAGATTTGGACACCGACTGACATACGCTAATCAATCAAAAAGGGAAGAGCAAGTCATGTTAAAGAGACCAGCATTCTATAAAGCGCTCGCACTGTTTTGCAGTTTGCTTCTGATGATTGGCGGGGCTTCCGCCCAAGAACCGATCACGCTGCAATTCTTCTATCCTGTCGGAGTCGCCGGTCCGCTGGCGCAGGCAATTGATAGCTACGTTGCCGAATTCAATTCACTTCATGACCACATACAGGTTGAGCCTGTCTTCACCGGCGGTTACGCGGAAAACATGGCGCGCGCGACAGCTGCGATTCTGTCCGGTCAGCCGCCTGATGTCGCCATCTTGCTGGGCATTGACATTTACACATTGATCCAATTGGAGGGCATCATCCCGCTGGATGACTATATCGCCTCCGACGAAGGCTTGGACATTGACGATTTCTTCGAAGCATTCATGGCCAACAATATCGCCGACGACCAAGTCTGGAGCATACCCTGGCAGCGGTCGACGCCGATTCTGTACTACAACAAAGATGCCTATACCGAGGTCGGGTTGGACCCGGATACACCGCCCGCAACCTGGGATGAATTGGTAGAATTCGGCAAACAGCTTGTCGTGAGCGATGGCGATAATGTGACACGCTGGGGCGTGGAAGTGCCAACGTCATTCTGGATTTTTGCCAATTTCGCCATCCAGGCGGGGCAGCACATCGGCTCGCTAGGAGACGATCCCTGCGCTGTCTATCTGGATACACCGGAAGCGATAGAAGCGCTAGCATTCCTGCGCAGCCTGCAAGATGAACACGGGATCATGCCAGATGGCGCGGTCGCCTGGGGTACAGCGCCAGCCGACTTTATCGCCGGAGCTTCGGCGATGATCTATCACTCCACCGGTAGCCTCAGCACGCTCTTGGCAAATTCACCCTTTGAAGTAGGCACGGCATTTATGCCCGCCGGCGAGGCCGGTTACGGCGCCAACGTGGGTGGCGGCAACTACTACATCATGAAAGACATCGACGAGGAACGCCAAGACGCCGCTTGGGAGTTCATCCGCTGGATGGTGCGCCCCGAGCAAATCGGACAGTGGGGTATCGACAGCGGCTATGTCGCGCCGCGCAACGCCGCCTGGGAAGTTGACCCATTAATGAGCTATGCCGCCGAAGTGCCGCAAGCGTCCACCGCCCGCTACCAGCTTGAGTTCGCCGTCAAGGAGTTCCCGGCAACATACGGCGGTCAGGAAATCCAGGTGATAACCACTCAAGCGATTGAAGCGGTCAACACCGGTGAACAGTCGCCTGAAGACGCGCTGGCTACGGCGCAGGAACGCGCCAACGATGTGCTGACTCAGAACGGTTGCGAATTGGAATCGTAAAATTTGAAATCGCCGTTCAATCAGCTTGACCCCGAAAAACGAATAGGCGAGGGTAGCGAGTATAAGTCTCGCTCCCTCCCCTTTCCCACGTCATTGCACGGCGGCGGCGCTGTAGCTTACCTCTTCCTGTTGCCATCGTTGATTTTTCTGACGGTGTTCACGCTCTGGCCCATCGTCTCAGTCGTCGTGACCAGCTTCCATGCGCGGCGGGGACGCAACCAGATCTTTGTCGGGCTCAAGAATTATGAGCGTATTTTTTCCGATCCGTATAGTCAGCAGGTTATTCAAAACACCGCGGCTTATGTCACGATTGGCCTGTTTCTTTCCGTAATTGGCGGGCTTCTGTTGGCCATCCTGATGAACCAGGGTCTGGCAAATATCGGCTTCTTCCGCTTTCCCTTTTTGGCGACAATTGCCTTGCCCATGGTCAGCGTCGCTTCGATCTGGTTGTTCTTGTATAGCCCGCGTATCGGCTTATTCAACGAGATACTTGGAGGATTAGGACTGCCGCGCTCCAATTGGATGAGCGATCCCGAGCTGGCGCTGCCGGCGCTCTTTGTCGTCTATTTGTGGAAACAGCTTGGTTACTTCGCGCTCTTCTATCTGGCGGCTCTGCAAGCACTGCCCCTGGATGTACTGGAAGCGGCGACGCTGGACGGCGTTACGTTCTGGCAGAAGCTGCGTCATATCATCTGGCCGCTTGTCTCGCCAACCACCTACTTTGTTTCGACAATCGCTGTCTTGAATTCCTTGCAACAGGTTGATCACGTCTTCGTGTTGACGCAGGGGGGTCCTAACAACGCCAGCAATTTGGCGCTCTATTACGTTTATGAGCAAGGCTTCAAATGGTTCAATACGGGGGTTGCCGCCGCTATGACCGTAGTCTTGCTGGCAGTGCTGCTTACCATGGCGATTCTGCAGTTCGTCTACCTGGAGCGCCGTGTTCATTATGAATAAGCAACGAGCGAGATCTATCGTGCGATGAACAGTCAAAAACATAAATGGCGGCAGATTCTGCCCATTTTGGCGCTGGCTGTCTTCGGGCTGGTTTGGATGGTGCCGCTGTTCTGGACACTGGCCGCGGCCTTCGTGCCCACTACCGAGCTACTGAACGGGTCGCCGCTGGTTTGGCTGCAAAATCTGCATTTTGGCGCATTTGAGCAAGCCTGGTCGGCTGCGCCATTTGCGCGCTTTTATCTGAACACGATCATCTGGGTATTTGGACTGCTGGCTATCCAGCTTGTCACAATCTCACTGGCGGGCTTTGCTTTGGCGCGCATGGATTTCCGCGGCAAAGACCAGATATTCTTCTTATTCCTCACACAGCTGATGGTGCCGGCCACGGTACTTATCTTACCCAACTACCAGACCTTGGTCAGGCTGGGTTGGTTGGATTCCTACCAGGGCATGATGGCGCCCTATATCGCATCGGCATTTGGCACCTTCTTGATGCGTCAAGCCTTTAAGCAGGTGCCGAAAGAACTTGAAGAAGCGGCGCGGAGCGATGGCGCTAGCTGGTTTCAAGTCTTGTGGCATGTTTTCTTACCCGTCACTCGCGCCCCGCTGCTGGCCTTCAGCATCGTGTCGATTACCTATCATTGGAATGAATTCTTGTGGCCCCTGCTGATCACGAGCAGCGTCGAGGTCCGTCCGCTCACGGTTGGGCTGGCGCTGCTGGTCCAGTCATCGGAGATTGGGGCGCAGTGGGATCAATTGTCCGCCGGCACGCTGATTGTGGCCGTGCCTGTTCTCATCCTCATCGCGCTCCTGCAGAAGCAGTTTACCAACAGCTTCCTCAGCTCGGGGATCAAATAGGTCGTAGTGCGTTTGCCACCAGCGGTCGTGGCGCGATCATGTCCGGGTTGATGTCCCCGGTGGGCTTGAGTGGCGTCACGGTCGGGCAGAGATGACGCTGTGTATGGGTTGGTGGGGCATGGACTCGAATAGTATACCTTTTCTAGCATCCAATTTGAAGACTGTAGTCCCCACGCTCTTCTATCACGAAGGCGAATGTTTTCACTCTTCTCGGGTCTAGCTCTGTAGTCCTCGCAGTGTATACGCCTGGCCTAAATGTCGTATTCGCGTACCTCTGTACATTCGCCTTGTCTCCAAGCACAGTTGACCTGGTACTCGTGATGACAAGTTCTCGTCCATCTGGACCGAATACATCCACTCGATACCATTTGTATGTGTTGCCAAAATACGCAACAGAAAAATCGTAACCCTGTCCGCGACTGAGAAACAGTCCTAGACTGCAATATCCCGGCAGACGACTATCGGATTCGTCCTGTCCCAGCATATAGTCATACCTAGGCACATATAGCGAACCACCCTCAGCTACCTTGCTGCGGAACGTGTATTCATATTGATCAATTTTTAAGGTAGCAATTGCCTCCATCGAAAAGCTTATTCGCTGTCCTTCGTACTTACTCAGGTTGGATATAGTGAGTGAGGTATGACCGGACACAGTCTTTGTCTCGCCAGAGTTGGGCTTGCGGATATTTACGACATAGACTAATTTTGCAAGATCGGATGGTTTCCTGGGTCGCCATCCGGGTTCGCGCCACTCCACAAGAATGCTTTGCGATTTTGTAAACGCGGAACGCAAACTGCCGGGCTCCGCAAGCGTGTAATCAAGTCTCGGGTGGGAAGCTGGAAGTCTTGTTGGGGTAGGCGTAAGGGTTGGAGTTGGTGTTAGAGTTGGTACAACAAGTTGGGTTTCAGATTGTTGCGCGCGAATCTGATATTCGTATCTTTCAATCCTTATCGTTCCAATGGCCTCGACTGAAAACCTAAGGCGCCTCGAAGCATATTTCTTGATTCCGGAGAAAGAAGTCGATGTAGTGTCCGCAGTATTTGTGAAGCTCTTGTTCGAATCGGGAATAAACATGGTCACCTTGTATGAAATCGAATTGAAGTCCTGTGGAATTTGCGGTTTCCACACAGATGACGCCCATTCTACCCTGGCACTGCCAGAGTGTGTAAATCTTGCAATAACATCTCCTGGTACAGAAAGCGAGAAAGCTAGCCTTTTGTGGGAACTGGGCAGACGCGTTGCGGTTGGAGTTGGTGTGTCAGTGGGCGTCGGTGTGTTCGTTGGCGTACTGGTTAGCGTGGCTGTTGGCGTATTTGTCGCCGTGTTGGTCGGTGTAAATGTAGGTGTATTGGTAGGCGTTTTGGTAGGTGTCGACGTAGGTCTCGTCCAGTTAAGCTCGGCAACTTTGGATCTAATCTCATAACTGTGTTGTCCTATCTTAAACCGTGCCAACCGCCTTCACAGAAAATCTCAGTCTTTGACTCTCTTGTACATCCAAATTGGTGAAAACGTGTCTAGTTCGTGATAAAACGTATGGGCCAAATGTACGATTGGGATAGACCACTTTTACTTCGTACGAGATGGCGCTTGAGCCAGCAGGTTTACTGGGCACCCAATTGGACTTACTCCAACTTACAGTGCCACCACCCGTCCGCGCATTGAAGGTAAACGATAGATTGTCAGGTTGCGAAATCACATACGAGAGCAGTGGACTATCATTCGGCAGTCTTGTCGGCGCATTGGTAGGCGTACTAGTGGATGTATTTGTCGGCGTATTCGTCGGTGTATTTGTAGACGTATCTGTGGGCGTGGGTGTAGACGTTGCCGTAGGTGTATTGGTGGGTGTTGGTGCGGGCACTGTCCATCTGAATTCAGCTTTTTCTGACTTGAAATCATATTTGTGCTCACCAACGCGAATCGTTCCTACCGCTTGGACGATAAACCTTAACGTTTGTCCCAAATATCCACCGATGTCGCCTACGTACAGTGCCGGTTTCTCAGACAAGAATGAGGTTATTCTTGTACCATCATAGGTGAACACGAATATTTCATAGCTATAGTCGGAATCCGGCGGTCTACCCGGTCTCCATTCAGATCCACTCCACTTCAAATCTACGCCTTGGTCCCTTTCATTAGAATAGAATACGAAAGTCAACTCTCGCGGCGTCGTTAGAGAGAATTCTAGCCGTGAATGTCCGTCTGGAAGCCTCAGATCGAAAGCCGACGCTATTGATTCGACCAACAAATCGGAAAGTGGTTTAAACTCCGCGCCAATAACTGCACCCACTGCCACTAACGCAATCATAAACAGAAACCGTAACACAATAGTTGTGATTCCTCTCATCCTAGATCTCCAACCGTCAGACACCACATCTTCTCATGATTTTTGATGTTCCCGCAATAATATATCTTAGTTGGCACTAGCACGGCAAGAAAACTGGGAGAGATATCTATCGCAACAGAAGCGCGCAGAGTTACCTGGAGCGACACTTCAAGTGAGTCTCCGCGCCTCGGTGACCTCGGTGTACTTGGTGGTTAAAGAAAAAACCACACGCGACCATACAGTCGCCCACCCCCACCCAACAATGCTACCCTGTCCACAGACCGCCGACGTAACAACCGCAGATCTCTAAATCTAATGCTGTAGGGGCGATCCTGTGGATCGCCCACTACAGCATGAACTATCGCCTACTCGCTGGCGCCGGTCATGCCCTCCAGCAATTGCGGCAGGAACCAGATATCCAGCAAGCTGACGGCTTCCATGTCGCCCGCAAGCTCGGCGCCATCCTGCAAATTCAGCGGACCCGACCACAAGAACATCTCACCCGCATGCATCGGATCGGTTTGGAAGTCGTGAATCTCCTGCGCGAAGGCCTTCAGAGTTTCGATCGTATCCATGCTCAACGCATCGCCGAACACGTAACCGCCTACGCTGTAATCAGCATCGGTGTAGACTCCCTCATCGCTGATCTCGTCCCACTTCGGCTCCAACCAATTCCACTCTTGCGACCAGCTGCCATCGACCACACGATTGACCACATCAAGGTAAGCCGGTCCCCAATTGTAATAAGCCGAGCCCAGGCAAGCATCAGGCGCTTCCGAACAGCCGTTGACGTTGCCATAAGGCACACCGAAGCTCGCGTCGCCCTCGGCCATGTATTGCCCTGCTACCGTGATCGCCTCGGTCGTGTCTATGCCGGAAATGATGACATCAGCGCCGCCGTCGAGGAAGCCAGTCGCCACCTCGGTCGGATCCAGTGTCACACCAGGGATGTTGAACCAGAAGCCAATCCAGACCACCTCAAAGGTGATGTCATCCGCCATCATGTCATCGCGATAATTCTCGGCGCAATAACGCGCGCCCAGGTAACTCGATGCCGCCAGGCGCCGCGTCTCCGGATTGATCAGCGCGCCCAGATAGCCGATGTGGCCCGATTCGCTCGTTAGCGCGGCGGCGCAACCCGCAATCATACGCGGCAACTCCATATAGACGTTGAAGTTGCCCACATTCGCCGGCGGCAGTTCGGGCAGGTTGTGCATGATTGCATGGTCGCCCGCTACAACGTCGCTCGACTGAATGGCGTTGCTGCCGGTGATATTGATGAATGTCACATCCGGGAATGCAGCGGCCACTCCATTCGTATCTTCTTCAAAACTGTCGGACGTGGTGAAGATGATTGAGGCGCCTAGTTCAACCATACCCTCTACGACATCCATCAATGTTGCTTCGGGCGAATCGGCCGGGTTAAGGCTCTCAAATTCGAGTACCGTCGCGCCCGTTTTGGCGGCGACATACTCGCCAGCTTCATGATGCGATGTGCTCCAGCCGCGGTCATCATTCGGCCCGACCAGCACAACACCAACTACTAAGTCGTCTTGCGTCAGCGCGGGAACACCCGCGAACGCAACCAGCGCAATTACAAGTACAAGTAATGGCAGTCTGCGGAACATAGATTCCTCCAAGAATCGTCTCATTGAACCGTCCAAGCGCGGCGGATGGCCGCTGCATAGAGTGTAACAAATTCTATCGACTCGGCAAACTTTCTAAGTGAAAGGTGTGGTGAATCATTGATATAACAACTTCGACCTTGCCAGCCAAAAACCTCTGTGCCCTCTGTGTCTCTGTGGTGAACCCCCTTAATGGAATCCGGAATATGTCCTGTGTCTTTGAAATTCACCACTCCCAAGTGAACCAGGCGGGCTTCGCTATGCTCCAAGTTGGAGTTTGGCATTGGATCTGGCGCAGTGCTGCAAACGTATCTAAGCATTTCGACCGCTGGCCGACGCCAAAACGCAAGTATCGGACGAGCCTTGTAGAGCCGACGCTTGCGTCGCCCGAAATCAGCCGGCGCCGTTCATCATGTTGCTGGCGGACTGCCCTCTGTCTTGCGATATCGCGCGATCACCAGCTCCCGCCGAATCCGGATGAGATGATCGCTTTCGTTAGCAGTCAACGCCTCGACCTGGTGAATCATCCCCTCCGGCGCGGCATCCTGCCGCAGCGAAGCCTCGTATTCCCGGAAATCAGCCACCGTATCGATATCAGTCACATATTCCAAAGACGCGCGATGCTCCAGCCGCAACCTGCCGGCCGCAATCGCGGCATCCAGCGCTTCGTTTGCGGCGATGTGATCAGGGAAGCGGTACGCATAATCAATCTCACCGATATGCAGCCGCGTTCCCGCCAACTCCAGCTCGACGCGCCGGTTGCTCATCGCCGGACGTAAATCAATCAGCGCGCCTCCATGCCGCAGAACGCGCCGCGCTTCTGACAGGGCATGCACCATGCCCTCCGGCACAATTCATCAGAAGGACAGCGAAAACACCGCCTGATCGAAGCTGCCGTCGCGGAAGGGTAGGGCAACTCCGCTCCCGGCCGCCACATCCATCAACTGCCCCAGCGTTCCATTTATCTCGCCCGGAAGCGACCGTGGCAGGTCAATGCCAACAACATGCCTTGCCCGCTCGGCGTATTTCCGCGTCAGCCGGCCATCACCACAGCCGATCTCCAGGACACTGCCGATATCAGGCGGCAGCATGTCCAGCAAGTAGCCCCGTTCCTGCCCGGTGGTATCTCCTCGTATCGCCATAGCCCCTTGCAATCAGTTACTTGCCGGCTTCGATTCGCCCATTGCCGCTTAACCGGTCAAAGTCGGGCGACCAAACTCTATTAATCAGTTTAAGCGCAATTCCCGTTTCTGAAAACGTAGTCGATATTGACCCAGCCCATTCTGCCATTGTATTCGACCTTGAACCAGTCGCCCGACCTTTCCGCAGCGATCAGGTTCGTCTGATAGGGGATCTCCGCAATGATGTCATGACCGAGTCCTGGTCCCTGGCGGTGATTGATGATGTCGCCGGTTCTGAGATTGCAGTGGGTCAGCGCTTGGGCTCCAGGCGCCGTCGTTTCTGCCTGCGCGGGTTCAATCATCTCCTCCTGCGCTTCCGTTTCAACTGGAGTAGGCTCGGTCGCGAGGGGCAAGAACACCCTATTCGACTCGCCGATGGCAGCACAACCCGGGCTCGCTGTCAAATAAGTCCCGCTGGACCAGCCCAACTGCCCTTTGTATTTGACCAGGAACCAGTCGCCGGCTTTCGCCGTTCCGAGCAATCTGGCGCCACTGGGGATTGCCTCAATACGCGCGTAGTAGACGCTGGGACCAGCGCGGAGGCTGAGATAACCGGTGCTGACCAATTGACAGCTTTGGACGGCGGCGGGACCGGTTGATATAGGCGCCGTCGACTCTGCATCGGCGCTAGTTTCGCTGCCTTGGAGCAACACTAACATCCCAGGCCGGTCGATCGTGCCGCAAGTCATGCCATCGATAGTTTCAGCGGCCAAATCCGAAATCGTCCGCGGCGCCGTAGCCGCATCCAGAAACTTCAGCCTCCCCTGATTGCGGAAGCAGATCCGCGCATTAGCATCTACAGTGCCATAGACATCTACTGCGTCGACGATGCCCTGCGCAATCAGTTCGGCAATGCCCACGCCAGCCTCATCCACCTGCTTGCATTGCGTGAATTGGCCATATCCGCTGATGACGATGCTCGGCGGCAGCAGCGGGCATGTTACATCCGGCGGCTTGCCGCGGGGGACGAAGGGTTCGCAAGCGTCCCCGCGGGTGGAAAAGCGTCTCTTCTCGCTACGACCGTCGCCCCAGTACACATAGAGTTCATATCCCGCATTTTTTTTCAGCTTGTAGGTGCTCTCGCCCGGCGGATTGCCCTCACCGGAAACCAGATTCTCTCCAACAACACGGTCGAAGTAGATGATGTTGGGCTGCCTTGATCCATCGCCCCAGTCGAGCGCAACCTGCCCCTCGCAGAGAATGCGTATATTTATGGACGGGGCGCTTCCACCCTGCGCCAACGCGCTTGAGCTCACCCAGATCAGTGCGCTCGCAAGCACAAGGGCCGCTAGCTTAAGAGGTGACACTTTATTTGTCTGCATAATGTTGACCAAGAATAGCCCATTTGTATAAATTATATGTTAACGTTTTTCGGGCGCATGTCAACAAATGCGCCCCGGCAACCTCGAACTTCAATCGGTCTAACTTGATGTTAGAATTGCAGTATGACGGTCTTAACCAACGCTCCCTCGCGCGATTTGCCGCTTCCCACGCTTAACATCGCGCTGCAACGAGAAAACGAAGTTCCAATCTACCGTCAGTTGATCCGCCAGATTCGGGAGCAGATCGAAAGCGACGCCCTTCCAGCCGGTTCGCGCCTGCCCGCCAGTCGCGCGCTCGCCCAACAGCTCGGCATCAGCCGCATTAGCGTCGTCAACGCCTATAACGAACTGCGCGCTTCCGGTTGCCTGAGCGCCCACGCCGGCCGCGGCACCTTCGTCGCCCATGATCGCGCCACTAACGATCCCACGCCACCGCAGCCTGCGCCGGACAACCGCCAGCGCGCGACCTCCATCCGCCTCATGATGCGTCTCGCCCGCAAGCCCGGCATCATCGATTTCAGCAGTGGCTCGCCACCCAGCGAGTTCTTCCCCGTCCGCTACCTGCAAGACGCCATCAACCAGGTCATCGACCGAGACGGCGCCGATGCCCTCTCTTACGAAGTCGTCGAGGGCTACCTGCCGCTGCGCAGCGCCGTGCGCGACTATGTGCGCGCCATCGGCATCCAGTGCCGCCTCGAAGATGTGCTCATCACCGGCGGCGCCCAGCAAGCCATCGATCTCGTCCTCCAGTCGCTAATGAACCCCGGCGAGACCCTCATCACCGCCGACCCGACCTACCTCGGCATCATCGATATCGCCCAGGCGCGCCGCGTCCACATTCACGGCATCCCCATCGACGATGATGGCATCCGCATCGATGCGCTGGAAAACGCCCTCGATCATCTGCGACCGCGACTGATCTACGTCATGCCCAGCTACCAAAATCCAACCGGCCACTTGATGCCCATGCACCGCCGCCGCCAACTCGTGCGCCTCGCCGCCCAACACCGCATACCCATCCTGGAAGATGAGGTCTATCGCGAATTTCGCTTCGATGGCGAAGAACTGCCGCCGCTGAAAGCCCTCGATGAAAGCGGTGTCGTCATCCACACCAACGCCTTCACCAAAGTCCTGCTGCCCGGCATACGCATCGGCTATCTCATCGCCGGCGGTCTCTACTACGAGCGGCTCGTGCGTGTCAAGCAAGCCGCTGATATCTCCACATCCGGCTTGAACCAGCGCACCATCCATCTGCTGCTGGAGCGTGGCATTATCGCCCAGCAATTGGAGCGCAACCGAATCGAATTGCGTCGGCGGCGGGTCGCGGCGCTCACGGCTGCTCAAACTTACTTCCCGCCCGGCTCCGTCTGGATCTCCCCCCAAGGCGGGCTCTACCTCTGGGCCGAGCTGCCGCCTGCCGGTCCCAGCGCGGCCGAAACCTTTATCGCCGCCATCCAGCGCGATGTCGCCTTCGCCATCGGGGGCCTCTTCTACACAGGCGACGGCGGCCACCACGCCATGCGCCTCAACTTCGGCATCCACAATCCACAGGTCATCGACGAGGGCTTCAAGCGCATCGGCGCAGCCTGGTCCGCCGAGCAAGCCCGCGTCTCAAAAGGCTTGGTCTTCTGACCTCAACTCACCAACCATCCGTAGGGGCGACCCTTGGGTCGCCCGCTCGAAAAAGAAACCCTCATCTTGTAATCGCAGAGGCGACTCTGTGAGTCGCCCGCTCGAAAATGGAACCCTCGTCTTGTAATCGTAGGGGCGCCCCTTGGGTCGCCCGCTCGAAAATGGAACCCTCGTCTTGTAGTCGTAGGGGCGACTCTGTGGGTCGCCCGCAATTTCGCTACAACGCCTAATGTTTTTTTCCACAAACGTACACTTAAGGTATACTGAATCTAACTTTGCCATATCGAGGGCTTTGAAAATCCATGGCGACAACCGACATCAGACTCCAACGGGTCAGCGACGAATACCAATCCGTCCGCAATGCGCAAGTTGCGTTGTTCGACAAAGTCGATACTTTCGAAGAGGCGCTTCTCGGCCTGACGGTGGCGGTGGCGGAGCTTAATCAGAAGATGGATGCCATCATAGAACACTTCGACATACCCTACAAACCACCTGCGGGCTTCATCAAAGACTGACCACCTCTACAACTGCCCACCCGAATCCACTCCCACGAATCGGCCGCAACTATCAACAGCCCGCCCTAAATCTGGCAACCCTTAGCCTCAACTCACCAACCATCCGTAGGGGCGACCCTTGGGTCGCCCGCCTGGATTAATTCCGCCTCCCTCATACGCCTTTCGACACAGCTCGCTAGTTACTTGACATATAGAACATCAGTGCTATAATATCACCACCAATCCCGCCCACCTGAACAGGACAACCCTCCCATGCCAAAACACCATTCACCCGGCCGCAAACAAGAAGCTCTCAACTTGCTTGAAGTTCACAACAACGACGTCCCCACCGTCCATCGCCTGACCCATATCCCCGAACCCACCCTCTACCGCTGGCGCAAACAGGCTCTATCACAAAAAAATGATTATATGATAGAAAAAAGTTTACCCCCTATCGATAATCATCTATCAAATTCCAGTCCGGACGACGAAAGCAGCCCTTCGCCCCCGCCTGATTCGCCCCTTCCGCCGACCAACTTTCCGGGTGCGACGCCCTCGCATTCAGTCGACCCCTTCTACATCGACTCTTTCCAAATCCCCCCGCAACCGGACGAAACCACCAGCCAATACCTCGACAGAATGCACGAGATCAAACTAAACGAAGACTCCACTACTTGTGAAATTTTCCAAGCCGAAGACGGGACGATTGGAAATGGCGTCCCAGGCAAAATCTATCCCTACTCACTCGAAGAAGACGACCAGCCCCAAGACAACTTCGAAGACTTCAAAAAAGTTCGCGACATTCTGATGAATCATGCCCACCAACTTGCCGCCAACCTCCAACCGGACGATCCCGACATCAATCGCCGCAGCCTCGCCCTATCGCGCATCCTCGACCGCGTTCATCAATTGGACGCCATGCTGCCCGAAATGAACCCCGAACAGGTCCTACGCTTTGAATATGTCAGCGATGAAATGGTTTACGACCTCCCGCCCCATGCCGATACCGATCTACGGTATATCAACAGAATCAAAGACCTGGAACATCAACTCGAAGAAGCGCTTAACGCCCAAACAGCAAATTCACCACGCCCATCCCCGCCTGCAAGCGCGCCGTCTCCCGCGCCACCAGCCCCGCATCGCCCCAGTTCCGCATCGCCCCGCTCGCCTCAATCGCCTGCACCCGATCAAAACCCAGGTCCAGCACTGCCTGCAGCGCCTCAACCGGCTCATGACCAAATGCCGCCAGCGCGCCCGGATTGTATTCCATCACCAGCGCCAGACCCGGCGAAGCCGCGATCGTCCGCCGCATCCCCCGCAGCGCCGCCAGCTCCGCCCCCTCAATATCCATCTTCACCAGATCAACCCGATCAACACCCAGCTCAGCCAGGCAGTCGTCAATGGCGACCGTCCGCACACGATAGGTCTGCATCTCAAAGCCGGCTTCCCGCCTCGGCGCAACATCGTCCGCGCCCATCTGCGCCCGCTGCTGATGCGCCAGCGCCTCATCGTAATGCAGCGAGCCGCTCGCCGACATCATCAGGTAATCGTAAAACTCCGCGCTGCCTTCAGCTTCCGCGGCGGCCAATTGCAGCGCCGTCACCGTCGGCAAATCGCGCGCGTTATGCCCCAGCACCGCATGTGTGCCCGGGTGCGGCTCAAAGGCGATGACACGGCCCGCCTCGCCCGTCCGCTCCGCCAGCAGCCGCGTGTAATAGCCGACATGCGCGCCCACGTCCAGCGCCACCATGCCGGGCTGCGCCAGCCGTTCCAGCAGTTGCCGCGTCTCCCGCTCATGCTGCCGCGTCAGCAGCTCAAGCCGGAACCAGAAAGGGTCTTCGGCAATGGTCCGAAAATCATTGGCGCGCTCCAAACCGGGGATCAGCAGCCGCTCCATCAAACGGTGCATGGCGCTGTGAGCCGGGCGTATCCGCTTCACCGTCTTGCGATAGAGCCGGAGGCTGCTGTCGAGTACGCGCATTGGCTTCAGTCGGGATGTGCGTCTTCTTTAGTAGGTGCTGTCGCTCATGCGACCAGCGAGACCATACAGTTCCATGACTTCAACTATTTAGTCCGCAGCAGCCGAGCGGCTGTGGCTAGCCTAATCCAGCGCCCTTTGCCGGTCAATCCTGAAAGGTCACCGGCGCGGCGGCATCTTCTATACATTGCGGGTCGTTTTCGATGGCGTCCAAGCCCTTCAATATATTGCCCAAAGTGGTCGTATCGCCGGCCGCTTGCGCCAGGTCTAACGAATCCCGCAGCAATGCCCAGCCGCGCGCGCACTCCCCGGTGTAATAATGTGACAAGCCCAGCCGATAGCGGCAGGAAAGATCATAGAAGCCGTCGTCATATATCAGGCACTGCTCGAAGGCATCGCGCGATTGCTCGAATTCGCGGTCGCGGTAATAAAGATGCCCCAGCTGAAACTGCGCTTCCGCATCGGAGGGATTGTTGGCCACAGAGTCTTCGCAAAAGCCGAACGCTCGCGAGAACTCGCCCACCTTGCGATAAGCCAGGCAGAGCCTCAGCATGGCGCGGGCGTTGCGCGGCTCCAGCGAGAGTATGCGGTTGTAAATATCGATGGCGCTCTGATCTTCATCACGAGCCAGATACAAACCAGCCAGCTCGAAGTGTATCGGCAGGTAAGTCGGGCGCAGCTCAATGGCGCGCTGCAGATAATTCACCGCGTCGTTGTATGAGCCGACCGATTGCAGAGCATAGGCATAAGCGCGGATCACATCGACATTATCAGCCTCGATTGACAAGCCGCGCTCGGCCGCCTCCAGGCCATCCGCCCAACGTTCTGAATCAACGTAGGCGCGCGCCAGCGTGGCGTAAAGCGGCGTGAATCGCGGATTCGCTTCCAGGCCGGATAGAGCGATCGGGATGGCTACGGAAGGCTGCCCCTGCCAGGTCAATGCCGCCGCCTTAAGCGCGAAGCCCCGCGCATCGCGGGCGTCAAGCTCGGTGATGCTCGCGCCATGCTCGTGGGCAGCTTCATACTGACCCAACTCGATAAGGAGGCGACCGTGTTCATACAAGTAAGCGCTGTTGTTGGGCCGCTCCGCCACCGCCTGTGCCAGCAGCTCTTCGGCGCCACTGAGGTCACCGGCGAGGAAGAGCTCGGTCGCGCGTGTCGCCAGCTCGCTGGGCAATGGCTTTGGCGTGGGCGGGCTGCTGCTCAAATTGCCAAGCGCCGCCCCGACCGCATCCCACTGCCAAAGGATCGCCAAGCCCAGCAGCAATCCGAGCAGCGCGGCGATGAGCATGTTGCGAAGGGGATGGCGTTTCGGCTGGCGGAAGAAGGGCTGCGTGTAATCCCGCTGGATCTTCACGCTAGATGCCTCCGATTGGCGTTGGCGGTATCGGCGTCGGCGGTATCGGCGTGGGCAGTCGGGCATCCTCAAAGCCGGGGCAATTGGCGCGGATGTTAGACAAGCCTGTATTGATGATGTCGATAATGGACGGCTCGATGGTGAAGCCAAATGCCTCCAACAAGGTGTCCCACGCCACCGTGCATTCGCCGAGGAAATAGTATGCCAAGCCACGAATGTAGTAGCACTCAACCGCGTCCGAGCCATAATTCGCGCACTTCTCTAGCGATGCGACCGCGCTCTCATAATTACGACGGTTGTACTGCAATTGCCCGAGCATCTGCCAGGCGGGCGCGTAAGCTGCATCAATCTCAGTGGCCGTCTCGCAGAAGCGCGTGCCTTCCAGAAACTCGCCGACCTCGGCATAGGTCTGGCAGATGCGCAGGTAGGCTTTGGCATTGCCGGGCTCGAGCTCCAGGATGCGGCGGTATATGCCGACCGCCATCTCCTGGTAGTCGGTGCTGCGGTATTGGGCGGCCAACTCAAAATAAGGCGCCGTCAATTTCGGACTTAGCGAGACAGCCGTCTCCAGCGCCGCGATCGCGTCATTGCTGCGGCCGGTATAGATAAGAGGAATGGAGTAGGCGCGGTGAGCGAAGGCGTTGAGCGGATCAAGCTCGGTGGCGCGGATACCACGTTGCAGGCCCTCGGCGTAACGCCCGATATTGGTATACGCCACGGCGAGCGCCGCGTGCAATGGCGCGAAGTCAGGGTCGTGTTCCAATCCGGATACCGCTACCGGAATGGCCGAGCCGGGATCGCTCCACATCAGCGCGCGCGCCTTCAGCGCATAGCCGCGGACATCGTATTCGTCCAGCTCGATGGCGCTGTCGCCGTGGGCCGCCGCCAAATCGTAATCGTCCAGCTCGATCAAAATCTGACCAGATTCGTAAAGGTAGTCGATATCGTCCGGGCGCTGCTCAAGAGCGCGTTCAAAATCCTCGATCGCCGTTTTGAGCTGGCCATCGATGAATGCGCTAAAACCACGCTGGGCATATTGATTGGCAAGCAGGGTGGCTGTAGGTCGGGGCGTACCCATGAACTCATTTGCCGCCATTTCCACTTCTACCCTGAATACCCAGGCGACGGCCAGCAGCGCGCAGATCGTAGCGAGGATGGTCAGGAGAGTGACAAGCAGGGGCATTCCCGCCAAGCCGCGGCGTCGATTGCCAAAGAAAGGTTTGCTATAGTTGCGTTTGATCTTGCGGTAGTGTGGCATGCTGCCGGACTCACTGCATTCCGTGCAGCTTATTCTACCACAGCTGTCTATAGGTCCGGGCAAGACCGCATCAGGCGGCGATCTCGCGCCGCGCCCGCAGGCCAAATCATGACTTGTTCGCAGTCAGACGCAAGAGGTCCGCTGCAGCATCCACTGAGGCCGAAGCGGTATGACGATGCGGGCATTTATGCGTCAAGCTCGCTCACAATCGCATCTTGTTGGCGCTCGATGCCTTCTGCATGTGTATAATGGCGCAGCCAAGTTACCAGAGGACTGATGGCGAATGGTCAATCAGGTAGAATATTCGAAGCGGGTCGCATCGCTGGCAAAGACCGGCCTATTCTATGCGAATAATCACTACGATGTCGAACGCTATCAGCAGCTGATGGATATCGCCGTGGAAATGCTGGCGGCTGCCGCCGATACTGATGCCGCGTCTGTCAAGTTGATCCTGGACAAAGACGATGGCTATGTCACCCCGAAAGTCGATGTGCGGGGCGCAGTCTTCCGCGACCGCAAGATACTCCTGGTGCGGGAAGCCGTCGATGGGCTGTGGGCTTTGCCTGGCGGCTGGGCAGATATCGGCGATGCGCCGTCGGAAGCAGTCGAGCGAGAGATCCGCGAGGAAAGCGGCTACGAGGCGAAGGCGGTCAAACTGCTGGCGCTGGAAGACCGCAAACGGCGACATCCGCCATCGCTGAACGAGGTCTACAAGCTTACCTTTCTTTGCGATTTGATTGGCGGCGAGGCTCGCACGAGCAACGAGACAACGGCGGTATGCTGGTTCGGCGAAGGCGAAATCCCTCCGCTTTCACAAGGGCGTGTAACCGAGGGTCAGATCTCGCGCTGGTTCAAACACTGGCGTGAGCCGAATTTACCGACCGAATTTGACTAGCCGCCGGCTGCGATTGGATGGTGGAGGACTGGTCCGGAAATGTTTCAGCAACTGATAGCGCCGGCAGTAAGTTTTGGTGTAAGCGCCGCGGTCATACCCGGTCCGTTGATCGCCTTCCTGGTCAATACCACGTTGACGCAGGGCTGGCGCAGAGCCTTGCTTGTCGTGCTTTCGCCTTTGATCACCGACGCCCCTGTCATCGTCTTGATGACTTTCATTCTGGGCCAGATGCCGCCGAACGCTCTCAAGCTGATTCAGCTCAGCGGCGGCTGTTTGCTGCTTTTCATCGCCTGTGGCGCGCTGAAACAGTTCCGATACGGCGTAGCAATTGACCTGAAGGCGAAAGATGACAAGACGGTCGACAGCAGCTGGCAGCGAGTTCTGATGACCGGCGTAATGATGAATTTTCTCAGTCCAGGACCCTGGCTTTTCTGGAGCGCAATCAACGGACCGCTACTGCTCATAGCGCTTCAACAGTCGGCCGTCCATGCCCTGGCTTTCCTGCTAGCCTTCTACTGCACATTTCTAGGCGGGCTATGTGCTTGGGCGCTGCTCTTTCACTATGCTCGGCGCGTCCACGCCAAATACTTGCGCTATGTCATTCTGGCGACGGCGCTTCTGCTAATCTGGTTTGCCATCGGTCTGATCGCTTCAGCGCTCGGCTAGCTGATCCCTTCCCAGGAATCCGGGAAGGGTTGAATTGCAAACGGGCGTGATTAGGTCAGCGCCAGTATGCGCGCCGGACCGCCCGATCCTTCCTCGTAGCGGGGAATGCCACAGATGATCGTGGCCTGCCCACCTTTGATTGCTTCCAGGTTGGCGACATTCTCTATGCCCAGCAAGCCGGCTCCCAGGATGATGAAATGTGTATCGAAGGTGGCTGAGGGCCCGTGGTCGATACTCAGCGTGTCGACGCCGATGCCGTGAATCGAGCGTTCGCTGACCAACCACTCGGACGCTTCTCCGCTGAAGCCGGGGAAGTGCAGGCCGGTGTCATCACCCAGAAAGGCCGGTGTGCCTATATGATGTTCCCAGCCGGAATACATCATCACGAAAGCGCCTTCCGGGATATCTCCGTGTTCCATTTCCCAAGCCTTGAGATCGTCCACAGTGACCATCGTATCGCGATCGTCTTCGGCGCGCGCGGCGATGTCAATGACCACGGCCGGTCCCATGAGCATCTCTACCGGGTAGGTATCGGTGCGCAATCCGTCCGCGATGAAGTGTCCCGGGAAATCCATGTGAGTACCGGTATGTTCGGCGAAATTCCAACGCTGAATATAGTAGCCGTCAGATTCCACCGCGACCAAGGTCTCGCGCTGTGCTTGCGGGCCACCGGGAAAGACCGGGAAATCGGTGGTGAAGGCGTGGGAGAGATCCACGAGGCCGCCTCCATGCATGCCAGCACGGGCGACCTGCGGCGCTAAGGCGGCGCCGGCGGCGAGGACGCTGCCGATTCTGAGGAAACTGCGGCGGCTTACACTGGGCAAGCCCTCCTTCTTGATACGTTCGCGTACGGTTTGGGCAACGTGGGCGTTACACATTTCTAACCTCCAAAACTAATGGCCAGACAATCAAAGATGTATTTCCCTATTACTTAGTTTAGTCGGAATTCGGCATCTATGGCAAGAAATTCATAATAGCGGTGAACGACAGAACCGGAAGCTGGACACTATACGCCGATCGTTTGTCTCACTATCGAACAAGCGAATAGTGACCGTCCTTTATTTCTGTAATCTAAATAATTCCCAAACTCTAGAGACAGGCAGATGTATCGCAGCAACCGAAGGGTCTGCCTACCTCTACGGTTTCGTTGACAGGCGGTCGAGTCAGTTGTACAATAACTTGAGGTTATGTAAGGGTTTCACTAATGATACTTCATATCATTTGGCGGGTATTGGCATGGATTCAAGAGCGTTCAGAATTGGCAATATGGACTGCCCAGGTTGCGCGCGTGAGGTGGAAAGCGCGGTCGCCAATCTGTCTGGTGTCCAATCTGCCCGAGTAGACTACCTCACTAATACTCTTCAACTAATGGGCGATGTCGACTTTGGCCGCTTGAAAGACCGGGTCGAGTCTGTTGGCAAGACGATTAGCAAGGACCTGGCGGAGACACAGGCTTACGGCGACAAGAAGCGCGCAGGCGTTTTGGGCTTCTGGGATTATCTGCGGGCGCGCCCAGACAGCCGCCTCGCCATCCTGGGCGGGATATTGCTGCTGGCGGCCATCGCGCTGGATATATCACGCTTGCTATCGTCAGATGTCTCGAACGCCGTGTATCTGCTAGCCATGCTGGTAGCTATGAAACCGATCGCCGTAAGCGGCATCAACACCCTGCGAATCAACCGCGAGTTTAATATCAATGTGCTTATGAGCATAGCGGCCATCGGCGCCCTGATCCTGGGTGAATTTCTGGAAGCGGCGACGGTGATCTTTCTCTTTGCCATTGGCGAAGCGCTGGAAGGCTATACTGCTGATCGCGCCCGTGACAGTTTGCGGTCTTTGGTGGCATTGAAGCCGCCGATTGCGCAGCGGATCCGCGGCGACAAGAGTGAAGTGGTGCCGGTGGAAGCGCTGAATGTCGGCGATCGGATTCGTGTGCTGCCCGGCGAGCGCGTGCCAATGGATGGCGCGATTCTGGCAGGACAAAGCGCCATCGATCAAGCGCATATCACCGGCGAAAGCCTGCCGGTCGAGAAAAAAGCGGACGATGAAGTTTATGCAGGGTCGATCAATGGAGAGGCCGTGCTGGACATCCGCGTCAGCCGCTTGTCCGCGGACAATACGCTGAGCCGAATCATTGACCTGCTGCAAAAGGGGCAGTCCCGCCGAGCGCCGAGTCAACGCCTGATCGACCGCTTTGCCCATATCTATACACCGGCGGTGGCGCTGATGGCGCTGGCTGTCGCCTTGATTCCACCGCTTGTTTTTGGCGGGAGCTTTTGGGACACCGCGGGCAGCCACGGTTGGTTGTATCGGGCCCTTTCGATGCTGGTGATCGCCTGTCCCTGCGCGCTGGTGATAAGTACGCCGGTGACGGTGATCAGCGCGATTACTGCGGCGGCGCGGCGCGGCGTCTTGATCAAGGGCGGCGCAGCCTTGGAAGCGCTGGCCGGCACGAAAGTGATCGCCTTTGACAAGACAGGCACCTTGACCCGTGGCAAACTCAAGGTCGTGGCGACTTACACCGACAACTGCGTAGAGGGGCCGGACTGTGAACCTTGCGGGGAGTTGATTTCGCTGGCGGCATCGGTCGAGGAGCAGAGCACGCATCCCTTTGCCAGCGCGATTTTGCAAAGCGCGGCCGAGCAAGAATTAGACTATGCAAGCGCCGCCGGCGTTGAGACGATTACAGGTCTAGGTGTACGTGGTGATGTGGCGGGCCAACGAGTAACTATCGGCAGCCACCGCTATTTTGACGACGAATTTGCTCATTCCGCGCATTTATGCCAGCTGGCGGCCGGCATCGAAGCCAAGGGGCAGAGCACGGTCATGGTGCACGATGGCGATAAGGTGCGCGGCGTCATTGCCCTGGCTGATTCGCCGCGCGAAGAGAGCCACGAAGTCATCGGCGCGTTAAACGAGCTCGGGATTGATTCGGTCATGCTCAGCGGGGACAACAATGCGGTGGCGGCTTCAATCGCCGAGCAGGTTGGCGTCGATCGCTACTTCGGTGAACTGCTGCCGCAGGACAAGGTGATGGCAGTTGAGAAGCTCTTGACGAAGCGCGGACAGGTGGCGATGGTAGGCGATGGCATCAACGACGCGCCGGCGCTGGCGCGGGCTTCCGTGGGGATCGCCATGGGCGGCGCGGGCAGCGCGCAGGCGATGGAAACTGCTGATGTGGTTTTGTTGGCGGAGGGGCTTCGTCAGTTGCCCGCAACGTTACGGCGTTCTCGGTTTGCTCGGCGCCTGATGCGGGAGAATATTGCGCTGTCCTTTGGCTTGAAGGCGGTCTTTCTCCTGCTGGCGCTGACGGGCAACGTGAGCATGCTGGTGGCGGTTTTTGCCGATGTGGGCATGTCGCTGGCAGTGACGTTAAACGGAATGCGCGCGCTTCGGAAGTAGATCAGTTGCCGAAGCCGCGTGGGGCAATTTCATCGAAAAACTGGCGCGCTAGATTTTGCGGCTCCTGTTCACGCACTCCACCCACGCCATGAACGACGAACGTTCTTGTATCCAGATCAAATCCGATTTGGTAGCTTCTGGGCGGTGGCGCGCTAGCCGGATAGTTAAGCCACGCGCTATCGCTCGCGGACTCGGTGGCAATCATGAGAGCAACCGGCGCGCGCAGCTGCAGCGATTCAATTGCCCTGGCAAAGAAGAATACTTTTCGTCCTTGCCTGTCAGCATCTGTAATCTCGATGCCAAAATATCTCGTCTTTTGTGCGGGATTCCCGGAACGCAAAGCATTGTATTTGGCAATATCAAGCTCACCATAGTCGGCAAATCTCCAATGCAACTTTCCTTGCGTTTTACTCGCATTGAGATTGTCGATTGTGTGCCTGAATTGGCTCTTCAAATAATTCATGGCATTACGCCAGATGTGGTATTCTCGTTCTACTTCGCCTGAAACAGCCTGCTCTAACCGCGCGGTAACCGAGAGCAGCCAATCGCGATTCTTCCGTTGCTCGACTACGTTTTCGATCATCAGCTCGATGAACGGCGTCAGGTTTCCGCCCTCCCATGAGTGTTCTAGTGAATCAATGTATCGCGGACGATCCTCTTCCGTGATGATGCAAGGCGGATATCCCCGCCGCATCAACAATAGATTCATTAAAGCGCGGGCTGTACGGCCGTTGCCGTCGGAAAAGGGGTGAATCTGAGCGAGCCAGACATGTGCGACCGCTGCGCTGAAAACCGGCAGATCGTCAGGCGTATCATCTGGATTCGCAGCCTGCTTCACGAAGTCGCTTAACGCAGTCATAAATTGCTGCGCCTGAAACGCCTCCGGCGGCGCATATCTCGAACCGGTGACCTTTATCTCCGTTGTGCGGTAGGTACCCGCGTCTGCCTGAATGCCCCGTAGCAGCAGAGAGTGTATGCGGCGTATTTCGTTCTGTGTCACCGGGATAGAATTGTCTGAGCCGATGCTGTGCGCATAATCCAGCACGGCGGAAAGATTCCGCGCTTCCTGCTGATCTCTGATCGGCTTGCCACGAATCTCTTTGTTGCCCACTACAACGTCTACGGTTTCTCCATAGGTGAGAGAATTGCCTTCAAGTCTATTAGAGTGATACAGCGCGTCAATCTTGGCTTGCTGATATATTTCAATGTGAGTTAGTGGTGTAAGCTGATTTTGCGCCCACATATCGCGTATCAAGGAGTCCAGCTCGTCGAGCGACCCTTTGAGGGAACTGTGGAAGTGGAAAGGACTACCGCGTACCGTTCTTGGTCCGCTCATGGAATAACCTGAATGCGCATTCGCTCAATTCTTATGATAGCGCAATCGTCGACAAGAGTTTAGGAATCGCTGTCCTGGTCAATGCCGTTCACCCCCGTGGATGAAACGAATCGCTGTAGGTATCGCGGAAGCCGTGCTGCAGTCGCAGCTTCTCGTATAGCCGCTCGAAGCGGCGCCGGGTGTCGCGATCCAAAGACACGCGCATATCCCAGGCGTCCTCTTTGTCACTGCGATAGTAGTTTTTGCGGCGCCCCACGGAACTGAAGCCATACTTCCGGTAGAGGCTTTGCGCGACTGAGTTGCTAACGCGCACTTCCAGTACAATATATTCAGCGTTTAATTGCAGCGCCTTGCCAAACATACCCGCCAGCAAGATTTCGCCAAAACCCTTGCCGCGCCGGTCCGGGTCGATGGCAATCGTGCTGATATGCGCCTCGCCGTCGATTTTCCACAAGCCGCCGTATCCCAGGATTGTGCCGGTTCCGCGCAGGGCTGTCGCGGAATTGCGACCTTTGCCACGCAGGCGCTCCATGAATGACTGGCGTCGAGCGGGCTCCGGCTGGGCATCACCCGATAGCATGTCCAGCACGACCATGTGGCTGACCCGCGATTCGTTGATTTCGAAGGTATAAGAGTCGTGGGACCAGGGCGGCTCGAAACACATCACGTCGATAGAAGCCACTTGACGGATGTCGCCGAGGTGCATATAGCGCAGGGTCAAACTCATTGTCTGGTCGGCTTTGGCAAATACTGGACAGGAGTTTAGCGCCCTTGTCTACTCGGCGCAATTACAGCGGTCAATGAAACGAGGATGCCTGCCGGATGGGTGTATTGAGTATCCGACAGGCCAAATGAACGTCAGCCGTTCATCTGGAAGATTTGCACGACATCGAGAGCGGCCACTTCGATATAGGGGCAGCTTTTGGCGATTTCGATGGCAGCGTCCATATCTTCCGCGTCGACAATGGTCAGGCCGGTGAGGCGGTCGGCGCGCTCATCGTTGGACACGCCGTCCGCGTCAACTCGAGTGGGAGGACCAAAAGGCATGCCCGGGTTGACTACGGCATCGCCCAGGCTGCCGAGCCAGGCGAAATACCTCTGCTGATTCGACTCGCCTTCTTCGGGCGTACTGAATTGCGGCTCGCCTACATAAAGCAATCCAAATTGTGCCAAGATATTTTCTCCACTTTTGGCTAATCCGCCTGTTGCGGTAGCGGAACTATATCAGCGCGAGCCTGAATGACAATGCTGATCTATGACCTGCGTCAACTCATGCATAAACAGTAACTTGACGAATGCTTGAACGTTCCGTCTTGCTTGTGCTAAATTCAGGGCCGCGGCGGGGGATCATTGCTAAAGATTCTGAAATGTGTCGAGCATATAACAGACTGCCCGCCGTTTTCACCTAAGGGGTACTTGCCGCGTGTTGAGCATCAGTGATTTTGAAACCTTGCGAAGAGCCTACAACGCACATGACAATCTGACCTTGGATGAAGCTTTGGATCAAATCGGCAATCCGTCGGCCGATGCGGTCGTGGACTTCGCCCTGTCACAGATGTGCAGCCCGGATCGCAACGTAAGGGTCTTGATGCTGCGCATATTGCCGCATCAGCAGGGCGAGCAAGCGATGCGCGCTGTGCTGGCGGGCTTGCAGGACGAAAGCCGGCGTGTCTGCGCCGTTGCCATCCAAGCGAGCTCAAACTATTTGTCTAACGCTGAGATTGTGACGCGGCTGGAAGACATTGCCAAAGATGCCAGCCTCAAGAGAAAACTTCGCCGCCGCGCCCTGAGCATGTTGGCCGGGGACGAGGGACGCTTAGAGGACGATCTCACTGAGGCTGTATTCGCCGCCTTGACCCGCTTGATGGCGGAAGGCGAATACCGTTTCACCATCATCTTTGGTATGGCGCGGCTGGACTTGACACCGCGAGTAGCAGCCGTGCTCGAAGAATTTGCGCGTTCGGAAGACAAAGGTGAACGTTAGCTGGCGCAGCGAGCGCTGGGTGGCGAGCGGGTGATTCATATCGACGCCTACCGCGGGCATGAAGCGCTGCGCCGGCGCATCGGGCAAGATTGCGAGATCGCGCGCGCGCGCACGATAAAGCGTCGTGATGCCGGTGAGATAGAGGCTGTTCAAGTCCGCGTCTCCCCAGGTGAAGTTGGTGATTTGCATTGGTGTGCGCAGTCGCCCGAGAAATCTGCCATCGGCGCGAAAAACATGCAAGCCGCCTTGGGCGCAGCAGTAAAGATTGCCTTCGCAGTCCAACTTCATGCCATCCGGCACGCCGGGCCCGTCCCCCTGCGTCTCGGCGAAGAGACGACCGTTCTCGATCGTGCCATCGTCCGCGACATCAAATACGAAAATCTTGTATTCGGGGCTGTCATTGATGTAGAGCAATGTCTCATCAGCGGAAAAGCACAAGCCGTTCGGGCGGTTGAGCGCTTTGGTCAACAAGCTAAGTGAATCATCGGCGGGATGCCAGCGATAAACGCCGTTGAAGCCGAGTTGGCGCTCGCGTGGAATGCCAACTTTGGGCTCGCGTCCGTATGGCGGATCGGTGAAATAGACACTGCCATCGCGCTTGACGACGATGTCGTTGGGGCTGTTCAGTTCCTTGCCTTCAAAATGCGAAGCCAGGACGCGCGCGGTTTCGCCGTCATCGCTGCGGGTGACGCGGCTGCTGGCGTGGTGGCAGCTGAGGAATCCGCCTTCGCGGTCATAAGTATTTCCGTTCGCCATGTGGCTGTTGCGAGCGAACAGGCTGATCCCTGCTTCCGCCGACCACTGCAAGATGGAGTTGCCCAGGATGTCGCTGAAACGCAGGCGCCTTTCGTAGGGATGCCAGGCCGGTCCCTCAAGAAACTTGAAGCCATCGGCGATAATTTCGAGCTCCGCATCTCGGTCGAATATCTTGTGCAAACCCGGGTCATTTGCATCCAATTCAATTGATGGCATTAGCCGCTCCTTTTTGACACATAATCTTTGACCGTTTCTGGCGTCGTCGCAATGGTCACTTGCATGAGGCTGTCACCCGTACTGTCAGCTTGCCAGCAAAATAGGTAATATCGGCTCTGTGACAGCTACGGACTGGAGATGCGCTAATGCACGATATCGCCATCGTCGGCAAGGGATTGATTGGCAGCGCGGCGCTGCGACATCTGAGCCTTAATCGCCCGGAATTGAATACCTGTATAATCGGACCAGATGAACCGCAAGACCGCAAGACGCATCAAGGCGTCTTCGCCAGTCATTACGATCAAGGTCGCATCACACGTGTGCTGGATCCCAGTAGTCTCTGGGGCAAGCTGGCGCGGGAATCAATTGCGCGATACGCTGATATCGAGGCGGCCAGTGGCGTCACGTTTCATCATCGTGTCGGCTGTCTGCGCGCTACTGACTTGCCGGAGCGCATCGCTGAAGTGGATGCTTGCGCCGCCGCCCACAAGCCGCCACATCAACGGCTGGACGTGGCCGGCTGCAAGACCGCTTATCCCTTTCTCTCCTTTTCCGATGACTTCGTCGCCTGGGACGAAAAAGGTATGGCCGGTTATATCAATCCGCGTGCGCTGATCGAAGCGCAGCTCCAAGTCGCGGCGGCAAGAGGCGCCGACATTCTGCGCGAAATTGTGGAGTCGATCGATGTCGGCGGCGCGGGCGTGACAATCCAGACGCGCGCGGGCAGCCAAATACTCGCGCGCCGAGTGCTGGTCACCGCCGGCGGCTATAGCAACACGCTTTTGGGAAAGAAGCTCGAGCTGACGACAAAGGGTCATACTATTCTGCTGGCAGAAGTGCCGCCCGACGAAAGCAGACGTCTGCGTAAGATGCCTTCCATCATTAGCACCTTTGAAGATGCGTCTGCTGCCTCGCTATATATGCTTCCACCCGTGCCATATCCCGATGGCAAGACATACATTAAGCTGGGACCAAGCGCGCGACCGGAGGAGTTGCCTGCGCCCGAACCCTACTTCAGTGCCGCAGACGACGACAGCGAATTGCTCGACTGGTTCCACACGGACGGCCGTCGCGATATCGCCGAAGCGATGAAAGCAGCTTTGCACCGGATGATTCCCGGCTTGAATGCGATCTCGTATCGCTCAGTGCCTTGCCTGATCACCAACTCGGAGCACGGCAATCCTTATATTGATGCTCTGGAAGATGGTCGCGTCTACGTGGCGACCGCGGGCAATGGCATGAGCGCCAAGTCGTCCGACGAAATCGGGCGGATCGGCGCAATGCTCTGCGCGACCGACGGCTGGCATAGTAGCTTGGAGCGGGACGACTTCCGCGCCGTCTATGCCGAGAGCGGGCGAAAGTAAGCGTTGGGACTGTACTCTAGCGCCTTTGCGATCAGCGTTCTGTGCATGGGGAACAGATTCTCCGGTAGCTCGGTGAACGGGAAGTAGCGTACATCGAGCGACTCGTCATCGTTCGCTTTCGGCACGGAATCATCGGCTGGTCGGCAGCGAAAGCAGATGTTCAAGATGGCGACTTCGTGGCCGTTGCCATAAGTGTGCCGATGGTCGGAACCAGCCAAGACCGCAACTAAACTTTCCGGTATGGCCTTGATGCCGGCTTCTTCATAAACCTCGCGGATAACACAGTCCGCTATGTCTTCCTCAGGATCCAGATAGCCACCCAGAATCGTCCATAAGGGCGCATCGTTGCGCAGTTGCAGCAGCACCTCATTCTCGTCATTGATTACAACCGCGCTGGTACCTGTCAATATCAGCAAGTCATTGCCGATCTTGGCGCGGATATTTGCTATGTATTCGGACATGGGCATACGCGACATCTCCTCGGCACGACTATACGCTTAACTTTGTACACGAGGGGGCGGAGTAATTCTTAAGCCCTGGAAATGAGACAAGACAGGTAAACGTTATTGCCGAGAAGGATCGAAGTAGACGCGTGGCTCATCCGCCATGGCTATTGCGATGATCCATTTATGGCGCGGCAGCATATTCTCAGGCAGCGCGTCACAGGGGAAATAGCGAACATCAAGCGATTCGTCATCGTTGACCCTCGGCGCGGCAGCAAGGCGCGGGCGGCAGCGAAAAACTGTGGTGACAGGCGCCGTCCGATCGCCATTGGGATAGGTGATGAAGTAGTCCTCGCCCGATAGCACGGCGACAATAGTGACTGGCTCAATCTCGATGCCCGTTTCTTCATGGACTTCGCGCGCGACACAGTCTGCGACGGTCTCGCCCGGTTCAACGCCGCCGCTGGGTGGCGCCCAGGTCTGGCTATCGCGCCGCAACTGCAGCAGGACTTCGCCGCGCTCATTCACAACGACAGCGGTGACGCCGGGCAGGATCAGCAGGTCGCGACCAATTTTTGCGCGAAGATTCCTGATGTATTCGGAAATGGGCACGTAGACAATTCGCTCAGCCGACGGACACGGTGAGGTCGACAGCGCCCTTGAGTGTATTGGCCACGATGCAAGCCCGCTCCGACATGGTCACGAGCTTCTCCAAGGTCGCGCGATCTTGATAATCGGAAGTGACCACCATATCTATCGAGGCGAAACGCGCCGGCGCCTCCGCCAATTCACCGCTGACTTTGATGGAAATATCGTCGATGTCGAGATCGCGCGCGCGGATGGCCGCCAGCAAGTTGCTGTTGAAACAGCCGCCGAGCGATGCCAGCAGCAGCTCCCCGCCCATGGCGCCTTTGTCGTAGCCGCCCTTGGCTTCAGGGCGGTCAATATCGACGGCGTGACCACGGATTTGGGCGGCTGTAGTAGCTTCATCGACTTGACTTAAGTTTACGGTTATTGTGGGCATGGAGTCTACTTTCTCCGCGGACGACCCACAGGGTCGCCCCTACGTTTCGGCCTAATTGAAATGTATATGTTTAGCCTTTGACCGCGCCCATAGTAAAGCCTTGCACCATGCTGTCAAGGAAGAGGTTATAAGCTAGACCTACCGGGATGGCGATGATGAACGCGGCGGCCAATAGCGGCTGCCAAAAGTAAACATCGCCCAGGATGAGCTCCGTCGGCACACCGACGCTCAGCGTACGCTGCGACGTATTGGAGATGAAGACCAGGCCGTAGATGAATTCGTGCAGGGTCAGTGTGAAGGTGAATACGATGGTCGAGATGATGCCGGGCAGAGACAGCGGCAGGACGACGCGCAGGAAGGCTTCAACGCGATTGTAGCCGTCGACTAGCGCGGCTTCCTCCAATTCAGGCGGGACCGCTTTGAAGAAGCCTTGCAAGAGCCACACGCTGAAGGGCACGGTGAAAGACGGGTATACCACGATCAAGGACAGCGGACTGTCCTTGAGACCAAGCAGGACGATGATGCGAAACATGGGGATGAATAGCAGGGTAGGTGGCAGGAGGTACACGAGGAACATCAAGATGCCGGCGCGTTCGCCCCATCGGCCGGTCAGACGCGCCAAGGCATAAGCGGCGGGAAGCGACAGAATCAAGGTGATGACCACAACCGCGACGCCGACCACGATGGAATTGCGGATGAAATCGAGGTAGGCGGTGTTATTGAAGAGCGTATCAAGATGTTCGACGGTCGGGTCTTGCCGGAAGACGAAAGGTTGCGGCCGGCGGTAGAGATCGCCATCGGTCTTGAAGGTGTGCAGAAACATAATCAGGAAAGGCGCGGCGGCGAAAAAGCAGAAAGTCAAAACCAATAGATAGAAGGGCGAGCGGCGAAGAATATACGAAAATTCTGCGCGCGTGGCGCCGTATTTGCGGACACGCCAAGCGATACGCGACGCAATCAGCGCGACCAACGCGAAAACCAGCAGCGCCCAGAAATTGCTCAGAATCCAGCTGAGGAATCCCATCAACGCACCTCAGCCCGGCTGGCTGTCCGCAGCATGAAAATCGCCATCGCCAACAGCAGCGGGAAAGCGAATAGCGAGATCGCCGCGCCTTGGGCCAGGTTGCCGCCTTCGATGCCGACCTGGAAGGAATAGAGACCGATAACGCGCGTATAGTCGACCGGCCCACCCCGCGTCAGAACATAGACGACAGTCATATCGCCAAACATCGTTATCATGCTGAAGAGCAAGGCGATCACCATGATGGGCAAGATTAGGGGCAGCTTGATTTGCAGCAAGGTGCGCATAAAGCGCGAGCCATCTACCTGCGCTTGGTCGAGAATGTCCGTCGGAATCGACGAAAGCCCCGCCATCAGGATCACGGTGGCCAGCGGCGTCATGCGCCAGACTTGCACGAAGATGACGCTGAGTTGCGCCAGGTTCGGCGACGCCAGCCAGAACAGATTGCGATCCGTGCTGAGGATGCCTCCGGGACCAAGGAAGCCGGTTTGCAGCAGCAGATAGTCGATCGGACTGTATTTGGTATCCAGCATCCACAGCCAGCCGATCATCGCAAGCGAAACAGGCGTCGCCCAAGGCAAAATGAAGATGAAGCGCGCGAACCACTTGCCGGTGAATTCTTGCGTGAAGATGATCGCCAGGATATTGGCGAATAGCAGGATGAAGACTTGGGAAATCAAGGTGAAGCGAATTGTTGTTTCGAAGACTTGACGGAAGATAGCATTCTGCCAAACCGCTTCGAAATTGCGCATGCCGACGAAACTGAGATCGGTGTTGCCGACCGTGACATCGGAGAAGCCAAAGCCGATCGCCAGTAAAAAGGGGAAACCAACCAGAAGCAAAATGTAAAGCAGCGCCGGCGCCAGGAACAGCATGCCGACAAAGCGCCGGTTATCAAAGGGGAAGGCGGGCAAGCTGAAGCTCGCCATCAAAATGTCTCAGCCAAGCGCTTTGGCTCGATACGCAGGCCCGACCCCTTGTCAAAGAATTTGATATCGCTGTTGTGCACAGCGAACTCGTAGTCGCCTTCCACGTCGAGCGTGATGCGAACGTTGGAAGGAACTTTCGCCAGCGTCAATTCGTTTTCGTGCCCCTGGATGAAACCGTAAACCAGACGGTCCGAGCCCAAGTATTCCACCCGTTTGACATAATAGTGGAATATGCGCGAATTCTCCGGGCTGTCGCTGAGAGTCTTGGGCAGAATGTGCTCGGGACGGAAGCCAAAGCGGAAACCGTCTCCGCTGAGAATATTCATGCTGGGCGAGCCGAGAAAAGTGGCGACGAACTCGTTGGCCGGGTCGTCGTAGATATTCTGCGGTGTACCGATCTGCTGGATCTTGCCCTCCGACATGACGACGATGCGATCGCCCAATCCCATCGCCTCGATTTGATCATGCGTGACAAAAACGGCGGTGATATTGGAGGAGCGCTGAAAGTCTTTCAATTCATCGCGGGCGTTGGCGCGCAGCTTGGCATCGAGATTCGACAGCGGCTCATCGAGCAGCAGCACTGCCGGCTGCGTGACCATGGCGCGGGCGATGGCGACGCGTTGCCGCTGCCCGCCGGAGAGCTGACGCGGCCGCCGGTCAAGCAACATGTCTATCTCCAGCAAGCCTGCCGTGCTCACAACTTTTTCGCGGATCATTCGCTTGTCGAACTTCTTCTCGCGCCGCTGCGCGCGCAATGGGAAGGCGATATTGTTAAACACGTTCATATGCGGGTATAGCGCATAGCTTTGGAATACCATGGAAACGCCGCGTTTGCGCGGTGGCAGCGCGGTGACGTCGGCGTCGCCAATTCGGATCTTGCCGGCAGTGGGCTTTTCCAAGCCGGCAATCATGCGCATCAACGTGGTTTTGCCGCAGCCGGAGGGACCCAGGATGACCAGGAATTCGCCTTCGCTGATGTCCAAATCGACGCCGTCAACCGCGCGAACGGTATTGAAATGCTTCTTGAGACCGGCGATTTCTACGAGGCTCATGCAAGAGATTCCAAAGGCTCTGAGTTGAGCGGGCGACCCAATGGGTCGCCCCTACGATTCTCTGTTAGTTTGATACCCTGTAGGGGTCAGCCATTGGCTGACCCGTTGCGGTAGCGCTTGCGCGCTGCAGATCTCCCCGCCCTCTTCATGGGATGCCCGCAATAGAGATAGGGAAAGGAGACTATTCGCCGCCGCCGACCATGCCACGGGCGCGCCACTCATTGAATATTTCTTCAATTCGTTCGTGCGCTGCGGCCACGGCATCTTCCGCCGTCTGCTCACCCAGGGCGACCTTCGCCGTCATATTGGGAATGATGCTCTCGGCGAAGACCTGACTGACGGCCGGGTTAGTAACGCCCGGGAAGCCCAGATGGACTGACCAGTCGTTAACCGTCTTCAGTACCTCGAACTTGTTAGGCGGCATTGAACCCCAGGGATCTTCCTCCAGCCAACCATCCAGCTCCGTTACCGTGCTGGGGTGGCAGGGGAAGTTATAGAGTTCACTATAGTAAGTCGCGTCGCTGTAGTTGGCGGTGTGATCAAGGATGAATTGCTTGGCGGCCGCCAGCTCATCGCCTTCGACGTACTTGGGGATAACGTAAATCTGCCAGACGTGTGAGGACGCCCAAGCGCCGCCTGGACCGGCAAGCGCGGGCGAGAAGCCGATATTGGCCGCTGCCGCTTCATCAATCTTCTGCAAGCTGCGATAGGCGGAATTGGAGTTGAGAATATAGCTAAGCTCACCGGCAATCAGGCCCTGGTTGTTGCTGGCTGCCGTCCAGCCGAAGACCTCGTCGGTCATGGCTTCGTTCTGCAGCTGCGCCAGGTAATTCACAGCGGCGATGGTCTCCTCGCTGTTGAGCACGACATTTTCGTTCTCGTCTTGAACACTGCCGCCGAAGCTCCAGATGGCGGCGCGGTTAGCCATGCGGCTGTCTAGCTCGGGGCTCATGCCGATGCCCACCGGGATGCCGGTCGACTCATAGATGGCCCGTCCGCCTTCAAGCAGATCGTCCCAGGTCTTGGGACCGTCAGGATAGCCGGCTTCGGTCCAAAGGGCGATGTCATAATCGCCGGGGTCGGGCACGTATCCGCTAGTATAGGCATAGTAGGTATCGACTACTGGCAGATAAGAGGCGGCTTGACAGGTGCCGGCGCGCTCGCCATGCATTTCGGCTGCTGCCGCGTTGATGTCGCCGAGGTCATGCAGGCCCTCAATGAATGACGCGGGCGAGAACAAAACCTCGACGATGGTATGCCCATCGCCGGCGTCAATCTCGGCCGCCAGGGTGGAAAAGAGCTCGGTGAAGTTGACGTGATCGACGGTAATGCCGACGCCGTTAGCTTCGCCCCATTCGGCGGCATAGCCATCGAACCACTCGTCATAGCGCGGCACGAAGTGACTCCATTGCAGCAGTTTGACTTCCGTGCCATCAGCATAACTACCCTGTGCGGTGATGCCGACGCCCAAGGCAGCAAGAATGCTGAGTACAATTAGTATACGCATTGCCCGTTTCATGAATCTGTCTCCTTTAAGCATATGTAATATTCCGTTCAGCCTCTCGGCTGTTGACCTCGCTGGATTCTAGCGAATTATGAGAATCAATTCAATGAACTGGTGCTGCTTCATCTTGCAGATAGCTTCTATGAAATCTAGAAGAGGCGCAACTGATAGGCTGGCTGCCTGCCATCAAGCAGCACGTACTTTGCCAACTTGTGCGGTGTGCGGATGCCGATCTGCTTGAGGTGCGTCAGTTCTGTGAGCCTGCCCTGCCTGCGCCTGCGTATGATCTCATCGGCGCCGACCGGACCTATACCCGGCACACGCAGCAGCTGTTCCCGCTCCGCCCGCATGATCTCGATCGGCTGATGGATCAGGTGCTCATCAGCCCAGGCCTGCTTTGGGTCGACATCGGTGCGCAGGTTGCCGTGGCTCAAAAAGGGCAATTCCTCCACATCCCACTTGTAATCGCGCAGCAGGAAGCTGGACTGGTAGAGACGGAATTCGCGGATGGCTTCCGTAGCGGGCAAGTTTTCGAAGGGCGTCCCGGGGACGGGAGAAAATGCCGAGTAATAGACCCTTGCCAAGCGCGCTTGGCTGTAGAGCATGTCGCTCATGGTCAGCAGCTCGAGGTCCGTATCGCCCACGGCGCCGACGACAAATTGGGTGACGCTGCTCGCCAGCTTTTCATTCTGACGATTCTGGCGGATTTCCTGCGCCCACTGCAGCATCTGCACGAGCTCCTCGACGAAGATTTTCTTCGGCGCCAATGCCGCCAATCGCTCGCTAGTCGGCGCTTCCAGGTTTACCGAGACGCGATCTGCCAGTTGCATCGACCGATAGAGCTGGTCGTATTCGATGCCCGGCATAATCTTGAGATGAATATAACCGCGGTAACCCAGCCGGTTGCGGATGATATCAGCCGTGTCGATGATCTTGTCCTGGGTCGTCACCGAGCCTTTGATGATGCCCGAAGACAGAAATAGCCCGTCAACTTTGCCGGCGCTTTCCAAGGTATCAAAGGCGGATGCCATCTCATCGGGCTTGAAAGTCACTCGCTTGGTCTTTGCCCGCCCGGCGCGGAAGACGCAATAATGACAGTTGCGCTCGCAGGCGGTGGTCATCATCGTCTTGAGTACCGGCTTGGGTCCGCGCGGCGTCTGCAAGTTGGCGATGCAATTGCTAAAGTTGAATTCCTGCTTGCGCGTACGGCGGATGCGCTCGGATTGCGGGCTGTCCCCTGCCGGTTCATGCAGGGTGACATCGCCCATTTGGGAGAGTTTGGTCAAGGTTTCAGAGACAAGTTTGCCAGCCATGCTCTTATGTTATAGTACATTTGTTCTAAAGTCAAGGCGGATTTAAGGGATTTTGCTGCGGGGCGCAAATTGCATCACAGAATACCGCCAGGATACTAACGCTGGCTGGCGTTGGGCAAAGGCGCTGACGCATTCATAGAGGCGTACAAGGTTGACTCGAACAATCCTTTTCTTTCGACTCCGTGCCTGTCGCGCCATATTGCGCTTACAATGCGCCCGCCCTAGAATGAATTGCCATAGATGCATTCCATGTCGCACATGCTATCGGGTGCAAAGGACCGGTGAATTCTGGCGAATCTGGCTTCGGGCCTCGTTTTTATATTTGGCTCAATAATCGCCGCCTATGGCGTCGCGCTCAATTACCTCTTGCTCGAACAGGGCGCCGGCTTCTGCTTGCCGCAGCTATTGGTTGTCATTGCGGGTCTGTTTATTTGTTTCGGCGCCATGCAAATGCGTCGAGAACGCATTCGGTCGCGGCTCATCGTCATTGGACCAAAGCAAATCGCCTCCGCCGCGGTCATCTCCGCATTGACCCTGCTCGGTCTTGAGATCGTATTCACTGCTACAGGAATGACTACCTACTTCCCGAGCGACATAACGCTATCACAAGTCGAAGCCGTGCCTTGGTGGATCTGTGACGATCTCGGATGCCACTATCATTTTGAGCATGCCGTTGCCGCCTGTGCCAATGGCGTGACCTCCGGCCGGCATTGCGTCTTCAATCGTCAAGGCTTCGCCGATTCGGACGACATTCAGGTGGGGCCGATTACGCCGACAAGACGCGGATCTTTGTCATGGGCGATTCTTTCACGCACGGATTTACCGCCCAAGTTGGAAAATCTTACGTTAAAACACTGGAAGCTGCCTTGCCCGAAACAATTGTATGGAACGCCGGGATCACGGCAACCGGTACCAGCCAGGCGGTGGCGGCCTTTGAAGCATTTGCGCCTCGGCTAAGACCGCAGCTCTCCATATTGGGTTTCTATATGAACGACTTCCTTGATAATCAGATGCCTATGGGCGGCGGCGTACATTTGCAAGATTCGAATGGCAAACAATTCTTCGCGCTGCGTTTCCAGCTTGACAGATGGGGCAATCCCTTCGAGGCGCCAAATGACGTAAATTTCGCCTATGTATCCAGGGAGTTGAATCCACCGGCCAGCGAGGTGGAGCGCGCTCTCGGCTTGACCCGCCTCGGGAGCTTGGCCTTGCGGCTTTTGGACAGCTTGAGCGCTCCCTTTCGTCAGGCTGCGACCGAACGTCAGGAGCGGATAACAGGTCAGTATCTGACCCAGTTGCGCGACGCCGCGTCCGAATTGGATAGCGTCTTGCTTGTGCTGCTGATTCCGCAGGCTAGCGATATCGGCGATCCGGGCGACGAGTATCAGTTGGCTATTAAGTTAATGGACGAACTGCAAATCGCCTACCTGGACCCGATTGACCTGCTTCATCCCGTTTATGACTACGTGAATGAGATCGATATCCATTGGAATAACCACGGTCACCATAAGATCGGAACCCTGTTGAGCGAATGCATCGAGTCCTTCATCAGCAGCGGCAGCCTGCCAGACTGTGATTATGAGGTATTGCCCGACGCTGAGGTCTAGACTTCTGCGTTGGGAGTGAGGACGTACGGAATCTATATTCGAGCGCCGGGGCGGCCGAGATACAGACTGCCGGATGATTGCTCAGGGGCTTCTGAAGTGGCATCCTACTTCGGCGAATCGCTTTCACGCCAATCCAGCAGCAGCGGCGGCTGAATACGAAGCCAGGCCGGACCTTGCGTCTTCAACACCTCCAGAACGCTGCCCAAGACTCGATCAAAGTCTAGATTGGCATCGACTTCCACGATTGTTTCGCCTTTGTCGCGCAGCAGGGTCATCCCGGCTTGATACTTTTCCGCGCGTTCCGACAGGTTTCTCTCGAATAGCTCGCGGTCGGTCGGGCGCTGCCGCATTCTCGCGTAACCGGTTTGTGGATAGACACTGAGATAAACGGTGAGATCAGGTCTTAGCGCCCAGCGGTTCAAGCCATAAACATCGTCCATGCTCAAACCGCCGGTCGACTGATATACAAGTGAAGAGAGCAGATAGCGATCGCAGATGACGATGCGTTTGTCGCCCACTCTGAGGAAGGGATTGATAACCTGGTCGAGGTGGTCAGCGCGATTTAGAGCGAAAGCCAAAGCGAGCGCCAGCGGACTGGCTTTCTTCTCTTTCGCCAGTATAGTGCGAATGTATTTGCCGGCGGCCGATGGGTCATGCGGCTCATAAGTGACGGCTACGCTTTCGCGATGCGTCTGCGACAAGGCGTCATGAAGCTGGCGAGCAAGGCTTGACTTGCCGGCGCCATCCATGCCTTCGATCACGATAAAGAAGCTGTCATCCGGCATGTAATTTCCTGATACACTGAGTTGCGTTCGACAGCATAGCATAGCGGTGGCCACAGCCGATGACAAGCGTACCGCACGGTACTTTGGCGATGGTGAGAAGCGCCTGCGCCGCAACGCGCGAGGCGGCAAGTTGGTTATACTGATTACTGTCGCTTGCGGAATACTGGATATGCCACGTCAGCCACACACAGAAAAGCGGAAACTCAGCCGGCGGCAAGTGCTGCAGCGTCTCATTGTTCTGGCTTCAACGGGCGCTTTCGGCGGTCTCACCCTCGCCAGGCTACGGGATCGTCCAAGAGTTGTCGTTCTACCCAATGCCGCGGACCGTCCAGCCGCGATATTACGTCCTTCTACCATCAGCCGCGACGAATGGGGCGCGCTTCCCGTGAATAACGCGGCGCCGAACGAGCCCGGCATCTACGAAGAGGGCGTCAATCCCGCCGGCCGGTATGTCTATGCCGACGAGTTGAGCGATAGCTACCAGACCCTGGTGATTCACCACAGCGCCTTTTACAAAGCCAATGGCAGAGAGACTCTGCTGGAGGTGCAGCGCCTGCACCGGGACGACCGTGGCTGGGCTGATGTCGGCTATCACTACCTGGTGGATATGGACGGCGCCATCTACGAGGGACGAAATCTGGCTGTGCGTGGCGTACACACGCAGGGGCGTAATACTGGCAGCGCGGGCGTCTGTCTGCTGGGGGACTTCCGTCATCGAACACCGACACAAGCGCAGTGGGATGGATTGATCGCCTTGAGCCACTGGCTGGTCGCTGAACTTGCGCTCACTCATCTGGCGGCGCATCGTCAATTTAACGAAGGGACCCTTTGCCCGGGCGAAACTGTCCTCGAGCAGTTGCCGGCGCTGGCGCAATTGCTGGGCGTCGACTATGGCATTGAGGGATATGTCCCGACTGCTGATCGCGGAGATTCGTGCCCTTGTCAAACGCCGCTTTGAGGCGCCAGCTACACAAGCGCGCTGGGCTTGTGCTAGAGTTGGACAGTAAATAGTACGGGAGATCAAGACATGGCAAAAGCTCTAAGCGAAGCGGAAATTAGCGCCGGATTAGCTAAGCTCAATGGCTGGGCGCGGGACGGCGATGCGCTGGTAAAGGAATTCAGATTCGACAATTATCTGGCTGGCTTGGCGTTCGCCTCAAGCGTAGGCGTTATCGCCGAGGGATTGAATCATCATCCCGATCTGAGCATCGGCTGGCGCCGCGTTCATGTCTCATTCACCACACACGATGCCGGCAACCAGCTCTCAGATAAAGATTTTGCCGCTGCCGCCGCTATCGACGCCTTGGGTTATCCGCCATATTGATGCGCTTGCCGCAGTCCGGCGTTTCCGCTCGCGCTAGGCTTGCGTCGCGCTTCTGACAGGTGGAGGTTGCGCTGTTTCCGGCGGCGCGCGATCAAGTTGCGGTCCTCCTCGCGTGGCTGAATACAGCGCTCGATGATATCAAGCGCAGGATCATGCGCGATCTTGCGGCTGCTGCTGAGGATAGCGGAGATGTAAGCGAGCGCGGCCACCAAGACAAAGAAAAACAGCTGCGATCTGTCCAGTTCACCCCGGCTCATCAGCACGACTATTATGCTGGAAACGACCAAAGCCAAACCAAACATGATGCCGGGTACGTGAGCCATACCCTATTGCTCACAGCCCACCGTAGACCGGAATTCGTCAACTTCACGGATTTGACCCGTGATGATGCTTAGATAGCGCGACGGCACTCGGTTATCCCGCACATATTCGCGTAATTCAAAGTAGATGCTGTCGTCCAGTGTTTCGCTGGCAACCTGATAGAGCGGCAGCAGATCATGCAAGCGCGCCATCGTCAATTCAGCCGGCAGCGGCGTCTAATAGCGAAAGTGATTTCGGCGACCGCTTGAGATGGCTTTCTTCATGCCTCACCACGAAGCCGTAGGGCGACTTTGCTAATCGCGTGTAGACTGTAGTACAGTTACAGCCGTCCAACGCGCCGAGTAGCCTATGCCAGCGTTGCGCCTGCTTGTCTTCAACCTGATGACCGACGAAAGTGACCCGGTGCTCGGTTTCGCTTGCGGCTGGATCCGCCAGCTGGCGGCGCGCTGCGAGTACATTGATGTCCTGACTATGTACCAGGGCAGGGCACAGCTGCCGGCGCATGTGCGCGTCTACTCGGCTGGGCGAGAAGCGGGATTGAAAAAGCCGCTGCGCCTGGCGCGCTTCTATCGTCATCTGCTGCGGCTGCTGCGGACGCGCCGCTACGATGCCTGCTTCGCCCACATGATGCCGCTCTTCGCCGGCTTGGCGGGCCCCTTGTTGAGCGCGCGCGGCATCCCCACCGCGCTCTGGTACACCCATCGCCAGCGCTCGAGGCAGCTGCGGCTGGGCACAGCGATGTCGCGCCGGGTCGTCAGCGCGGACGCCAGCAGCTTCCCCTATGCGACCGACAAGCTGCGCGTCATCGGCCACGGCATCGACACACAGTTCTACGCGCCGGGCGAGGGCAGAGCCGGGCAAGGCGCTCAGCTCCTGGTGGCGCAGGTGGCGCGCCTGGCCGAGATCAAGCATCAGGCAACCACCATTCAAGCAGTCGCCGGGACCGATTCGCGGCTGGCACTGATCGGCGGTGTACAGCCTGGCAACCCGCGGCAGTATGAGCAGCATCTGCGGGAGCTCGGAGAGCAGCATGAGCTGGAAGATCGCTGCCAATTCACCGGTGATCTGCCCGCTGCCGATGTGCGCCTTTGGTATCGCCGCGCGACTGCCGCGGTCAACATGAGCCCGCCCGGTCTCTTCGATAAGGCGGCGCTGGAGAGCATGGCCTGCGCTGTGCCGACTGTCGTCTGCAACCCGGCCTTTGCGCCGCTGCTGGGAGCGCATCGCGACATGCTGCTGACAGACGGACCGGATGACGTCACGGGCTTGCGCGAGCGCCTGGAGCGTCTGTTTGCGCTATCGGCGGCGGAACGGGCGCAAGTCGGCAGCGCCCTGCGGCAGAATGTCGTCCGAGAGCACAGCTTGGAGCGACTGATCGAGCGGCTGCTGGCGGTGCTGGAGACGGGGGAGTTGCCGACCGCATAGCCGGCGACAAGATGCGAATTTCGGCGGGCGACCTGGTAGGTCGTCCCTACGCCCGTTTGATGATAGGGTGGGCGATTCACAGAGTCGCCCCTACAACAACATTCGATAACCCCGCAACATTCAATATGCCCCGCAACATTCGATGCCTCGGCAGGGTTCGATGTGGCTCGGCTAGCCGGCGTAACTCCAGCCGAGCTCGGTCAGCGAGAGCACATCGGGCGGCGCGCCTTCTTTCATGACTTCGGCATTGACCGCTTCACCGACCACAATATCGTGATCGCCACCAACATCGACGATTTGCTTCACCTTGCATTCGATATAGGCGGCGGCTCCGGCCAGCACAGGCACACCCGTCTGCGGCGCAGCGGTATAAGCGGCTTCTTGCATCTTTTCCGGTTTCCTGGAGCGTCCGCTGGTGACGGGCATGATGGCATCGGAATCGGCTTGCAGGAAGATATTCAAGCCGAAGACGCCGCCGGCCGATACGACCCCGTGCGAATAGCAGGACTTCTGGATGCCGACCGCTATCAGGCGCGGCTCGTAGGACATCTGCGAGACCCAATTGACCACCATGGCATTGACGTCATCGCCGTTTTTGGTGGTGAAGGAATAAAAGCCGTATGGCATCATCTTCAAAGCATCTTTGATCTGGTCGTCCGACATATTATTCTCCTGGTCAGTCACGAATTTCACGATTCACTATAGCGCAACATGGCAAGTGTGTCATGCCTTGTCGAGCTGGGCTGATGTTGATATTGGCCCAATTGCGGGCGACTTGATAAGTCGCCCTGCAATTCTCGATCGAGCGAGATTGAGGGGACGCAGCCGCGAAAGTTTCGCCGAGCCTAGAGCAGGCATTAGGCTTGCTTGTCCAATTGCGCCGAGATCCGCTCGAGCACCACCAGTATCTTCTCTTCGGTAGTCGGCTCTGGTTCAGGCTCGGGTTCGGGTTCAGGCTCGGGTTCGGGTTCAGGCTCAGGCTCGGGCTCGGACGCGACCGGGACTTCTTCCGCTTCGTCGCCATCGAGCATATCGCCGATGTCATCGACGGCTTCGTCGAGCTTATTGACGAACTTGATCAAGAGGAAGATGGCGATGGCGGTGATGATGAAGTCGATGACGACATTGACGAAGTTGCCGGCGTTGAGGGTGGCGATTTCCGCCGATTCTCGGCCGAAGTTCAGCCAGTTGAGGGGGATGACCCAATCGGAGAAATCGAGACCGCCGGTGAGCTGGCCGATGGGCGGCATGACGACGTCTTTGACCAGCGAAGTGGTTATGCCTTTGAAGGCGGTGCCGATGATGATGCCGACGGCGAGGTCGACCACATTGCCGCGCATGACGAACTTTTTGAATTCTGCGATTATCCCGCTCATGTTGTCCTCCTGGATTTGTGGCTGGTTACATTTTACCCTCTCTAAATCGCGCCCATTGCAATGGGGCAGACTATTTTCGCAACAGAGGCGCAGAGGGCAGGTGGATGAATTGGCGGCTGCTTTTGATAATTATCATAAAAGGCAGGCAGGTTGTTCCGCTCGCGGCGGTGTCGGGCGGGGAGGCGGGCGGGCTGAAAGGCAGCGATGGCGCGGGATTGCGCGCGAGTCTGGTCAGGCGGGCGGGATATTGATAATTGATTATCGATTGGGGCAAACTTTTTTCTCTCATAAAATGACAGGATTCTGATGGTTTCGGGCGGCGCGGCTGGATAGCGTCCGTCATCAGGCCGACGGAAAAGTTTTTTTCGGCCATCTGGCCATTTGGCGCGCCGAGCGCGGGATGGGATGGAGAGGGTCATGGCTTGTGGGTAGCCGGGATTGGGGTGGCGGTGGCGACTGTATGGTCGCGTGTGGGGATTCACCACAGAGGCACAGAGATTTTTTCTTGAACCACAGAGAGCACAGAGATATTTTGACAGGATAAGACAGCGGGAATATACTGAATTGGGGAAAGGAGGCGACGCATGGCGATCCAAGACGTACGCTTGGAGTTGATTCAGCATGAATACACTGGCATGCGCAATGCGCTGCACACCTTGGTGGATCGCATGGATGGATACGAAGCCGCTGTGTTGGGCTTGACGGAAGCCGTCAACCAAAACAGCGAGAGGATTTCCGCTCTGGAAGCGCGTATGGATCGGGTGGAGCAGCGCCTGGAACGGGTAGAGCAGCGCTTGGATACCATTGAAAGCAAGCTGGATGCCATCATCAAGCACCTGGAAGTGCCTTACAAGCCGCCCACAGGTTTCGTCAAGGAATGAGCGGCGGGAATTCACCACAGAGGCACAGTTGCACAGAGATTTTTTCAGTGGAGAGCAATTGTGATTCGATGACTAGAGATAGTCACCCAGGAAATTCCTCATGCCATTCGCCATCTGCTCAACGTCGTTTCGGTTGAACTCTGAAAACTCGCCGTGCGCGGCATGATTCCGAGTTTTAGCCCACCCACGTAGCTGATCGGCCTTCAACGCGTTGAATACATTCTCCTCCTTCAAATCCGCAATCAGGGCGTTTAGTCGTTTCGGCTGGCCGTTCTCTTTGATGGTCGCTATGGGTTTTGACTGCCTGTCGCACAAGCGCCTTAGGGCATCCTCTAAGACTGCCCCACACATGACCGCCGCAAATATGTGGTTGTAAGTGTCAGATAGGCCTGCAGTGAGTATCTCTTCAACTTGCGCCATGTAGCCCGATGAGATGTTTGCGACAACCCGCTCTTCCAAATCGTCTAAGAAGCCGTTTTCGTAGTCGTCCTTCAAACCCCGCAGCGTCCCAATAAAGTATTCAAGGTCAGAAGGTGTACGGCTTTTGACTATACGATTCTTAATACTGTCCGCAACTTCGCATCCTCTTTCCGCATCGCCCAGCAAAGTGTTTGTCAAGCTGAGAAGCTTTATCACAAATGTTTGAAAATCGGACACATGCCCATAATAGGTGGGGCTGAAATCAAACGACTCGGCCCGTCCACGGTCATACTCAGCGCCATATTTTTGCATCTTCTGAATGAGTTCGTTCGCCTCGGCGATCAATTCGTCGAAACGATCGAGGATTCTCTGATCCTCATCTGGTGGCAATGGCATGTTGTCAACTCTTTACGATTCTTTACGATACGCAGGACGCAATAGCTGCATCGTAGCAAACAGGTGTTCGATTGTCAGGGCTAGATCTCTCTGCGCTCTGTGCCTCTATGGTGAATTGAGAAATCACCCACCCTCCACAATCCGCACCTCGTCCTCGCTCAGCCCGTACAGCCGATACACCAAGTCGTCGATCTCGCCATCCACTGTCGCAATAAGCGCCTCGGCAATCTTGCGCCCTTCGCCCGTTAAGCCCGGCAGCTGCTTGTGGCGGCTTAGCATTTCATCCACTAACTTGACCATTTCATTGTGCATCTGAACGTCGGTAGGGTCGCCAAAGTTTATTGTGCGGATTGGAAACTGCTTTAGCTCTTTGACTTTGAACTGCGGGAATATCTTGCGCTGTAACTTGTCATAGATTTTCACGAACCAATATGAAAGCAGTTTGGAATTTATCACGCCAAGAACATACTTCAATGAAATTCTAATTGGATTGAAGATCACCATGCTGTTTATGTCATTATAATAGGCTTCGTTCGTAAACACGGCGTTCACTGTGTATGGCAGCTTGGATGGTATCTGGCGAACCAAAATACGCTCACCTTCATATGGAACGGATTTACGCATTTCGGCTATCCACTTTCCATAGCTCAAATACTGACCGGACCAGTCCAGATTGAATCGTTGAACATCAACTCCGTCGAGATATTTTCCGTATGTGGCATCAATCATTGTTTTAGCGTGGAAAATCCTCTCCGCTTTTTCTTGATTCGATTGGGCAGGATCTCCCTTGCCTTTTTGATAGACCTTTAATCCAGTACTAACTTTTGCGCTATTTTGCAATGGTTCGGATATAGCGTTGACTTTATCTATCAGCCGTTTTCCTTCCACATCTTTAAGCAATGCAATTTGGATTATGAAGCTTGGAGGAGTTATCTCAGTCGGCGCAACTTTCAACTCTGTAACAATCAATTGGTCTTTGATTTCACCAATCGTCAGGCCCGTCGATTCTCCTTTGCGAAAACCGACTATAGCTGAATCTACGTTCGCGTCGCCAAACACCTTGTCCAAGATATTGTAGATATAGACATTACCAGTATTCGACAAAATGAAGTCTCTTAATTGAGAAAAACTGTCGATAGTAAGCCAATTATTTGGAATGATGTATCCGAGCAATCCCTCATTGGCGAGGATCTGGAAACTTCTCTCAACGAATAAACCGAAGGTATTTAGTTGTGCACCTTGATGCTGGAATCGATCATAAAAATATGCTTTCTGGTATTTATCAATGCCCTGGTTACGGGTGAACACATAAGGTGGATTGCCAATCACTGCGTCAAAACCGCCGGCCGCCATAATTTCGCCGAAGCCTTTGGTCTTGCTCTCCCAATCGAAGGCTTTGACCTTGAGCACTTCTTCTTGATCCAAAAGCGCCATCTGCTGGCCACGGAAAAAGTCGCTGCCGATGAGTGAATTGCCCCATTTGATATTGTCACTGAGGTCGGGCAGAATGCGTCCGCCGGCGGCGAACATCAGCGTTTGGCGGCCAGTGGCATCGCTTTCGTTCTCCATCATCTTCAATAGCAACGACAGCTTGGAGACTTCGACGGCGTTCTGGTCGAGGTCGACGCCGTAAATATTGTTGAGCAGGATTCGGCGCTTCTCGGCGGTGGTGAGGATCATTCCGTCGGCGGTTTCGCGGCGTCGATTGCGGAATTGGGTGGGATGGTCGCGATAGAATTTCAGATGCCAGTCAAGCAGGCACTGATAAGCGCCGACCAGAAACGAGCCGCTGCCACAAGCCGGATCGAGGATACGCAGTTTGGCGGCTTGGTCGGGTGTTTTACCTTGCAGCAGCACCCCGACGGTGTTTTCCACGATGTAGTCGACGATATAGGTGGGCGTGTAATAGACGCCGCCGGCTTTGCGGACTTCGGGCTTTTCTTCGATACTTACAGCCCCGCCGCCGCTAAGCTCGATGACTTTGCCCAGGAAGCGTTCGTAGACTTGCCCCAGGATATCGGGCGGCAGGACCGAGAATTCGTAGGGACTGTTGGGATAATAGAGATTGTCGATTAGGTCGCGCAGCGGTTCGTCGCTCAAGTGGATGTTCATTGAGTGCTGGTCGGCTTCGCTGGTGCGCTCTTCTTTGCCGAAGTGGAATAGGCCGGAGTTGTATTTGTCGTCGGCTTCGTTGAAGAGGATTTTCAGCTCTTGATAGACCTGTTTGCTTTCGGCAGCGGCGCGTTTCAGGCGGCCATAATTCTCGATATTGCGGTCTTCGGCGATGCGCAGAAAGACGATGCGGTCGATGGTGCGCTGGACGAGCAGATTGAGCTGGCGCTGGTCGAGATTGCGGTTGTGCAGCGCCATATCGCGGGCGAGGGATTCGCGCCAGATTTCCATTTCGCGCAAGAAGGCTTGGTCGACGCCGAGAGCGCCGCGCACTTTTTCGCCTTCAATCCATTGGCGCAAGGCGCCGTCCGCAACGGCTTCGCGGCTGAATAGTCCGTAGAGTTTGTCCCAGTTTTCGACGTAGTCGGGATACCGGCGGTATTGAAGGCGACCCTTGTTCGCCTTGTCAGTCCTAAGCGGACGTATTCTACAATCGTAAATGCTGAACTCTTCAAAGTCGGTCAGAACGCTGACGGCGAGATTGCCCGACCAGCCGTAACGTCGCAATTGAAATGCTGGCATCGGATCGCTTTTGAGGTTGATGTGCATCGGTTTGGTTTCGACGAAGAAATGGGTGGTCGCGCCGATGCGGAAGCCATAATCCGGGCGTTTGGGCTTCTTGATGCCGCCTTCTGTCACTAGTACGCTGACTTCGTGACCGACTTGGGTGTTGTCCTCGACATCCCATCCGAGCGCGCTGAACAAGGGATCGACGTAGTTGCGCCGCACTTCAGTTTCGTTGGACGGTTTCTGCCTGGCGAATTTGTCGACCAGTTGCTCGACTGTAACGGGTACGCGCATGGTGTCTCCTCTGGGCGGCGGATTCTAACACAGTCGCCAGCGCGACGCACACCACCGCCCAAATCCACCACCGCTCAAAGCACCGCCAATCGCGAACGATGCTATACTGCGCGATATGGACAGACAGTCACAAGTTTCGCGCTGGATCGCGGCCGCAAAACAGCGCGGGGGCGCGCCATTTCTGCTGACCCTGCTGGACACAATCGAACCGCTGGCGCCGGTATTGGCGCAAGGTCTGCTGGTTGCCGAGCCCTGGACCAATTGGTGGCGGCGCGACGGCGGCCTGCGTGAATTGGCGGACTTGCTGGAAGAGCCGGAGGGATTCAAGACGCTCCGGCGGCAGTTGGCTGACGATCCGACGGAGTAAGCCCATTGGAACAGACTACCCTGCAGGTATATGCCGTCATATTCGTGTGCGCGACAGTCGTGCTGGTCTATACCGCGCGCTATTTTCAGCGGCGGGGCAAGCAGCGCCCGCAACGGCAGTTGGCCGGCATGGAGGTCTTGCCCGATTGGACGGGCCAGGCAATCGAAGCGAATCGGCCGCTGCATCTGGCTTTTGGCAGCGCCGCGGTCGGCGAGGAGAATACCGCCGTCGCCCTGGCCGGGGCTGAGTTCTTCCATCATGTGATCGAGCGCGCGAGCGCAAGCGATATTTCACCGATCATTTCGACATCATCGGCGGCGAGCGTTCCGCTGGGTCAGGACACGATTCGGCGCTCCTGGCAGGGCGGCAGCGCGCTGGCTCGCGTACAGTGGTATCCGCAAGGCAAGGGGTCGATAGCTTACGCGGCGGCCGTCGCCGCGACGATGCAGGCGGACGATCCGGCGGCGCATATCCTGGCGGGCAGCTTCGGGCCGGAGATCGCGCTGATGATTGATGGCGCCGACCGGCGCGGGCAGGGCAGTCTGGCGGTCAGTGATCAGTTGCAGGGTCAGGCGGTGGCTTATGCCATGGCTGATGAATGCTTGATCGGCGAGGAGATATTCGCGGCGGCCAGTTACGTCAGCGATGATGGTCGGGCTCAAGCCGATGCCATCGTGCTCGATGTTTGGCGCGCGATTCTGATCATGGGCGTCGCTATTGCGCTGCTGCTGGAAGTCGCCAAGCGGATGCCCTGGCTGAACTGGGCGCTGGTGGTGTCCGTGTCGGCTATGCTGCTTGTCTTCGGCTTGATCATCTATCGCAGGCGCTAGCGGGAGTTACGGCGTGAATACCACGACGGGACGCGGGCAACGTTTCGGCATCGCAATCTCCGCGTTTGTCGCCTTCGCCATCGGCGTGACGACTGTGCTGAGCCTGCTGCTGGGCGATAACCCGGCGCTTTTCGGCGACCAGCCGGGCAGCGCGCAATTGGCCGGGCTGATCGCCTTGCCGGCCGATGTGCTGTTGCGGTTGGTCACGATCTTGGTGGCGCTGAGCATCGTCATCGGCATCGCCAACTTGCTTTATGTGCACGTCAGCCGCCTTTGGCGCGGCAAGTTATACAGCGCGGTAATGCTGGCCAGCTTCGGTTTCACTGTTTACTGGTACGTAACGCGGCAAGGCGATACCTCGCTGCTGGAGGCGGTTCAAGTTCCGATTGAATCGGCATTGGCGGCGCTGCTGTGTTTATCGCTTTTGCACGGCGGCGCCCGTGTGATGGGCAAGCGCGCCGATGTCTGGGGTTTGCTCTTTGTCGTGGTGGTGGTCATCGTGCTGCTGGCAAGTTTGCCCATGGCGGAATTGGCGCCGGTTCAGGCCTGGCGCGATTGGCTGATGCGAATCCCGGTCAGCGCCGGCGCCCGCGCCATGCTGCTCGGCATCGCCTTGGGCACGGTGGTCACGGGTGTGCGCGCGCTGCTGGGGCAAGACCGCTCCTACCGGGGATAGGCGATGGACGAAGAATTCAACTGGCTGGAATATAGCGAGAGCATCGACAGCGCTTCGACCGAGAACGAGGTCAATAGCGCTGGACGTCGCGGGCTCCGCCGCTTCCTGCCCAGCTTGCCAGGGCGTCCCAAATTGCCCTCCTTGCCCAGCTTGCCCCGTGTGTCGCGTCCCCGTCTGCCCGGTCTGCCAAGTATGCCCAGTTTGAGGCGCCGCAGCGACGAGACCGACGGCAGCGAATCCTCGCTGGATAATTTGCTTGGCGGCCAGGTGGATAAGCCGGTCGAGGCATTGGACGAACGCTTGCGCGCGCTGCGGGATCGATCCGTCGTCGTCCCTTCGCAGCCGTCAGCTGCCGCCAATACGGCGCTTTACGATGTTGATGAGATCCTGACCGCGCCGGAGCTTCAGCGCAAACCGGGCGGCGTCATTAGCGCGGCTGCGCTAAGCAAGGCGCAGCAGCAGCAGGTCGAAATGCTGCGAGATATCGTCGGCGCAACCTCGGAATCTGAGCAGAGCAGCGGGCGCGGCTTGCGCGCACTGCCGGTCTTTTCCCTTGGCGCTGTCCCCCGTCTGCTTGGCACTGCGCTGGTACTGCTGGTCGTCAGCTTGCCTTTTGTTTCATCGGATTATGCCGAAGGCGAATTGCCGCCAGCGGAGTTCCATGAAGATCGTCACGGACCGACTTTGCTTTACAACTTGCTGGACAATATCACGAGTGACGACTATGTCCTGGTCGCCTTTGAATATGGGCCGGCCGCCGCGGGCGAGCTTGACCTGCTGGCGGATTTGCTCTTGCGGCATATCTTCGCCCAACGCGCCAAACCGCTTATCGTCAGCAGCAATCCGATTGCGGTAGTTCACGCGCGGAATGTCATCAAAAAGATTAATCGCTCCTTGCCTGATGCAGCCGCGCAGCTTGTGAATGGCGAAGATTATTACCTGCTGCGGTATTTGCCCGGCGGCGCGCTGGGCTTGCGCGAGCTCAGCGAGAACTTTGATGACGTCGTTCGTATATCGGCGAAAGGCTTGGCTACGGGCCTGGAATTCAGCTCGCTTGAGGAGATGACTGAGATCCTGCTTATTGCCGACAGCGTGGAGGATATGCGCGGCTGGGTCGAGCAAGCGCTGCCTGAGAGCGCGGTTCGCCGCCTGCTTGTGGCGACCGGCTATGCCACTCAGCCGCTGGCGCAAGCCTACGCCGACAGCATTGATGAACTAATCGGCCCGCTCTTCGGTATTCGGGATGCCTTCACCTATGGCGAGAAATTGCAGACGAATTTCGGCGGCTTACTTCCCGAAGAACCTGAGGTAAAGCCCGAAGTAGATCCCGAAGTTGAACCGCTGCCGGTGAACATCGTTTCCGACTCACAAACGAACGAATCGGCAGAACCCGAGGCGACTGTCGAAGCGATCTTGGCGACATCACTGCCGCAGTCGACTTCTACGCCGCCGCCCACGCTAACGCCCATTGCGACTGAGACAGAGCTGCCGCCGACGGTGACGGTCCTGCCCACCAATACGCCCGCGCCGACGGCTACCGAAGCGACTATCCGCATCGTTGAAGTTATATCGGAGCAGAGCGTAAATATCCGCCGCGGACCGACGACGGTCAATGTAATTCTAGCGTTGGGTTATAAGGGCGATACCTACGAAGTCATCGGCGCCAACGGCGATGGCAGCTGGTACCGGATCTTGCTGGCCGGTGGCCTGGAAGGCTGGATCGCCGCTTTCCTCGTTGAAGAGCGGACTGTGTCCGTCTCCGAGTTCTCCGGCGACGGGGCTGACGCCTCAGCCAGCTTGCCGAGGGAACGCGCAGTCATGCAGTTGGATTTCACTCTGCGGCTGGGCAAGAACCGTCCGCGCTTCTTCCAGGCGCAGCCGCCCGCCACCGGCGATCGACTGGAATTGATCCTGCAACGCGATCGCGGCCTCGAGATACCGCGCCTGGAAGCCATGACTCTGGGCACGCTGGCCGCCGTTCTGGTTATCGTCTTTGGCAACACAATCTATGCTGTACGCTGGCTGCTCCGGCGGCCGAAGTAAGACAGGTGATGGACATTGGCTGAGAGTACAATCACGCTGGCCAGCTTCATATTGACACTCATGGTCTTCAGTTACCTGCTTGGCGATCTGCCGCTCATCGGCAACTTGTACCGGATCGCGGTCTATATTTTCGTCGGCATGACCGCTGCCTTCACCTTGATCGTAAGTTACGAAGGCGTGATTCTGCCTTATTTGCAGGATATCCAGGACCAATCGACCAGCTGGACGATGCTGGGCAATCGCGCCGATATTTATATTTTCTTCACTGCACTGCTGTTTGGCTTGCTGTTGCTGCTCAAACCGATCAAGGCGCTCAGTTGGCTGACAAACAGTGTCTTCGCCGTGGTCATCGTTGTCGGCGCTTCGGTTGGCGTGGTTGGGGCGCTTACCGGCACGCTCTTCCCGCTGCTGCATGCCACCGTCGCGCTGCCAGAGAACCTCACAGCGGATTTCAGCGCGCTGGTCGATACACTGCTCATATTCGTCGGGACCATGACCGGACTTTATTACTTTCATTATCAGGTGCGCGCGGACGGCAGCCTGGAGCAGAGCCGCGTCGGCCGCGGTTTCCGCCACATCGGCAAGGTCTGCCTGGTCACAGCCCTCGGCGCAATTTACGCGTCCACGCTACTGAGCAGCCTTACGGTACTGACGGAACGAATTGGTTTTCTGTTTCAATTCGGAGTTTGACCGATGACTGAGCCGCGCATTAATTCGATCCTGGCGGCCGACTTCGGCAGTGTCAATACGCGCGCTCTGCTCTTGGAAGTCGTCGATGGCGAGTACCGGCTGGTGGCGCAGGGCAAGAGCCGCACGACTATCGGCTCACCGACTGATGATGTACACCTGGGCTTTTCCAATGTGCTGCGCGACATCGCCGCGTCGAGCGGACGCCGCTTTCTCGATGACCAGGGCGAGCTGATCCGCCCGGAGCAAGTCGATCGCGTCGGCGTTGATTATTTCTTAACTACGGCGAGCGCCGGTATGCCTTTGCGGGCTGTGCTGGCGGGTTTATATGAGCAGCACGATATTGCAGCGGCGCGGCGCGCCATAGCGCCCTTCTACATGGATGCTGTCGCCGAAGTGCACCTGGAAGACGGGCTTGGCGCCAGGGGCCGGCTCAACCGCATCGTACACAGTCGGCCGCAAGTGATCCTGGTAACAGGTGGCACGGACGGCGGCGCGCGGACAGTCCTGCTGGAGTTGTTGGCGGTTGTGCGGCAGGCGGTATCGCTGATCACGCAGGGTAGCCGCCCCATCGTTGTTTTCGCCGGCAACAAAGACTTGAGCGTGTCGGCGCGCGAAATGCTGAGCCAGCATGTCGAAGTCTTGATCTCGCCCAACGTCAGAGGTCGCGCGGACACCATGGCGCTAGACGGCGTCCAGCAAGTTCTGGCACAGATTTACGACAAGAGCAAACGAGGCGGCAAGAGCTTCCAATGGGCTGCGACGATGACGGATTCGGGCTTCCAGCCGACCGCCCGCGGCGTCGAAACAATGACGGCGTTCTTCTCCCGTCAGGTCGCCGGCGCAGTAATGACAATCGACTTCGGCAGCGCCAAAACGCAGCTCTCACTGGCGCAGCGCGGGGCCGTCCGCACGCTGGTCCGCAACGACATCGGCGTCGGCCATAGCGCGGCGGCGGCGCTTGATTTGATCGGCGAGGAGGCGGTCGCTGAGTGGCTGCCATTCCATGCCCGCAAAGGTGAACTGACGCAATACGTCTTGAACAAGGGCTTGCGTCTCGAATCGGCGCCGCTGGATATGCGCGATCGCTATATCGAATATGCTCTCCTGCGCGCCGGCATCCGCTACCTGGTGGCGGAAATGCAGGCGCAGACCGGCGACGACAGTGAGATGGCCGATCCGGCGAAAGTGGCTTTGGCTCTGGTGGCCGGGGCGACCATCACAGGCAGCGGCCAAGGCGCGCTGGATATGCTGCTGCTGGCGGATGCGCTGCAAGGCGAAGGCGTCCTGCAAGTCAAGGCTGATCCTTACGGCGCGCTGCCTGCGCTCGGCGCGCTGGCTGCCGTCGAGCCCATGGCGGTGGTGCAACTGCTAAACGGCAATGTCCTGGAAAATGTCGGCGCCTTAGTGCGCGTCACAGGCAATGCCGACGCCGGCGCAAAGGCAATAAATGTCAAGGCAAAACATGAGGATGGCATAAGCTTGCAGCGAGAAATCGCAGTCGGCGATGTCTGGCATCTGCCTGTTCCGGCAGCCACAACGGTCGAATTGCGGATTCAAGTCCGGCGCGGCCTTTCGGTCGGCGGCAAACGGCGTCTGCGCCTGAAGTTGGATGGCGGACGTGGCGGTGTGCTCATAGACGCGCGTCTGAACGCCGGGCAGACTGCAAGCACTATGACCGAACGAGCTGTGAATATGCTGCGCTGGTTCGCCGCGGTGACTGGCCAGGAAAAGCCGGTGATGATCCCCGAAAGCTGGCTGGCCAGACCTGACGGTTAGGGCGACTGATTGGCGCTGACCAAACCTTTAACCAGCGCGGTTTCTTTGTCAGTGGCTTGCGCGCCTTACAGCCTTATTCTACGGCGATCTGCTGAGACTGCGCCGTATCTGTCCTTTAGCCGATCGGGTTCCAGACGTAGTCGGCTCCCTTTCGTGTGACATGCCCCAAGCCGGGGAACTCCAAGTGATAAAAGAGCGTCAGCAGCCGTTCATCAACACATTGCTGCAAGACGCGCTTACGGGTAGTGACCGCGAGAGCGCCATCGGTGTCGAAGCCAAAATGCCAGCCGACATGCGAGAACTGAAACGGCTGATGCAGCAGATCGACGACGTGCAGCAGCCGCTCGCCCTGCGATTCGACGAGCAAGCCGGAATGCCCGCGCGTGTGCCCTTCGAGGTTGACGACTGTGACACCGGGCGCGACTTCATCACCGGGGCTGACGAAGCTGAAGCGGTCTTGCAGCGAAGTGAAACGTTCGAGGTTGCCTTGGTCCGCCGCGCTGCTGAAGGCCTTCCAGCGCGCCGTCCATTCGTCCCATTCGGCTTGCGTGGTGACATAGCGAGCTTCGGGGTAGGCGAGCGAACCATCGGCGTTGGCGAGGCCAATGATGTGGTCAGCGTGGAAATGGGTCAAGTAAACGATGTCGATATCGGACGCGGACAAGCCGAGCGTTTCCAGACCGCGCAGCGCGCCGCCCATACCCGGTGGTCCCGCTTGACCGAATCCGACATCAGCCAATATGCGCGTCCCGCCGCTATTGATGGTGAGCAATTTCAGGCTGCCCGATGGTTGCGCCTCGCCTAGCGCCGCGGCCACCTCGGCCGGGTCGGCATTGGGGTAGCGGGCGATGACCGAGTCACGGTCCATGAAGGCCGCGCCCTCTTGCAGCACGGCGCATTCAATGTCTCCGACTTTGAGTTGATGAACGGACATTGATATAGCCTCTCATTGTGAAACTTGACAAAGGAATTGCCGCGCAGGCCGCCGGTACGCGACTCAACATTAGCCGCCGAAGAGAACGAGCGCCGTGAGCAGAAAAACGAGCCCTGCGCCCATCCGAGCCACAAGAACCGCGCCGCTTGACCGGGTGTAGACCCTAAGCAGACAGAACATAAGCCCAATGCCTGCAGGATAAACCAGGCCGTACCACATTGGATCGTAAGTGGAGCCGTAGGCCTGTGTGAACACCAGCAGGTGCAGCAGCGTAAATGCCGCGGATGTGGCAATCACGCCGCCCCAGTGGCCGAAGCTCCAGCGTAAACGCGGCAGCAGCACCGCCTGAAATACCAGCGTCTCCGCCAAAGGCTGCAAGACCACCAGCATAAGCGTGGCCAGGAGCAGGCCCATGCCGCCCTGCGATTGAAAGCCCCAGATTTGCGGCGCCGGCAAGAATTGTCCGCTCGCCAAACTGACTGTGAGATCAAGCGCAAGCGCGATGCCAATGCCGCAGAGCAAGGATAGCGCAAGGGGCAGCTCCCCTCGAACCAGGCGCAAGGCCCGCCGGCTTTGCTCGCTGCTGCGGCGCGCCACCAGCGCAAACGCGGCTGTAAGCGCCATGCCTAGCGCCCAGCTCAGCATCAGCAGAAAGGGCGTGACCGCATCGCTGCCCAGCAAAATCGTCGCCAGCGCCGGCCCAACAAGTATCAGGCTGATCAGCATGGCGCCGACTGAAAGCCAGGCGCTGACCATGCTCCAGGGCGGCGCTTCCGCTTCCGGCAAGAACAGCTTCGCCATCAGCGACATATCCCGGCGATCTTTCGGCGCTTCACTCATTGATGTTACTCTTCACGCATGACCTGCTCATAAATGGCCGCGGTCTCCTGGGCAGTTTTACGCCAGGTGTAGTTGCTGGCCAGCGCCAAGCCTTGATTGATCATGGCTTCGCGCAGCGGTTGCTGAATCAGCAGAGCGATAATCGCGCCCGCCATCTCCCGCGCATTATTGACGATGTAGGCGGCATCTTCCAGTACCTCTTCAAAGACGATGGCGTTGGACGTGACGACCGGCGTACCGGCTGCCATCGCTTCCAGCGCCATCAAGCCGAAGCCCTCGTAAAGGCTGGGGAAGACGAAGACATCGGCCAGCCGGAAGAGGGACGGCTTGTCTTCCTCATCCACAAAGCCGATCCAGCGCACATAGTCGTCAATCTTGAGCCGGCGGCTGTACTCGCGCAGATCAGGAAAGAGTTTGTCATCGTAATCTGGCTCGCGCCCGGCCAGTACCAGGGGAAAGGTATCGCCATCGGCCTCGCCAACATAAGTGTAGGCGAGCATCAGCGTGTTGACTTGCTTGCGCCAATCGAAGCCGCCCAGATAAAGCACAAATTGCTCGGGCAGGTCGTATTTCACGCGCGCAGCTTCGTCCCGCTCGGATCCCATACGCGGATGAAAGCGCTCGTCGGGCGCCAGATATGTCACCGAGATGTCCTCTTCGGCGATGCCCAACTGCTCTTCGATATCGATCTTGGCCGTCTCGCTGATGGTGATTATGTGATTGCTGCCTCGCGCCGCCGCGCTGACCAGCGAGGTATAGATATTCGTGAACAGACCCTGGTTGTAGACGGGATAGAGCAGCGGGATGACATCAAGCACGGTCGTCACCAACTTGACCGGACAAGCCAGCGGCGTACCCCAATAAGGCACATGCGCGATGTCGGCGTTAATCTCGCGAGCCAGCCGGGGAAAGGTCCGCTGCTCAAAAGCTACTTTGGCTACCCCCCTCGGTCCCCCCAACGCATTGGGGGGAAGGCGAAAATTTCTTGTGTTGACGACATTGATCGTCTTAGCCAGGTCAGAGGGCGCCTGGATATGCGGCGGCAAGATGAGCGAAATCTCAAGCTCAGGCGCGGCCCTCGGCAGGTTCCTTACTAATTGACGCAAGTATTGCCCGCTGCCGGTGGACTCCTGGTCATAAAACCAGCCGTTGATGGCGATGTGCACGGCGAAGCGCCCCTCCCCCGGCCCCTCCCCATTGCGATGGAGAGGGGAGCAGATTATGTCTTGAACATCTCGCCATGAATATGCGCGATGATCTGGTCAATCGTGTCGTCGAGCGGCGTAGTCGGACCCCAGCCAATGGCGGCGCCGATCTTCTCGATGCAGGGTACGCGCCGGCGAAAATCCTCGAATCCCGGCTGGGAATAGGCTTGGTCATAAGGCACAAGCTGAATCTCGGAGGCGCTGTCGGCCCGGTCACGGATGCGCTGCGCCAGCTGCATAATGCTGATTTCTTCGTTGCTGCCGATATTGTAGAGTTCGCCGACAGATGCATCAGTCTCAGCCAGACTTTGTATGGCCGCCACGACATCGTAGACATTGCCGAAACAACGCTGCTGCTGCCCATCGCCGTAAACTTGAATCGGTTCGTTGGCCAGCGCCCAGCGCGCAAATCGCGGCACGACCATGCCATATTGCCCCACTTGCCGCGGTCCCACCGTGTTAAAGAGGCGAAACAGCGTGATCGGCAGGCCGACCTCGTCGTGGTAGGCGAAGGAGAGAAACTCATCAATGGCTTTGGACGCGGCATAACTCCAGCGGCTTCGCTTCGTAGGGCCCGAGAGCGTGTCATCGTCCTCGCGGAAAGGGAACTGCACACCCTTGCCATACACTTCGGATGTGGATGCGATCATCACGCGCCGGCGATAACGGCTGGCGGTCTGAAGAATGACTTCTGTGCCGCCGATATTGACTTCGATGGTATTGATGGGCTGATCAATGATATTGTGCACACCCACTGCCGCCGCCAGATGAAAGATAATGTCGCATTCGCTGACCAGGCGGTCAATGACATGAATGTTGCGGATGTCCTCAACGGCATAACTGAAATGAGGATTGGCATCAAGGTGGCGAACATTGTCCAGACGCCCGGTGCTCAGGTTGTCAATGACGGTGACCTGGTAGCCACTCGCCAGCAGGCGCTCCGCAAGATGACTGCCGATGAAGCCAGCGCCGCCGGTGATCAATGCGCGGATCATACAGAGTCCTTTCGCGAGTCAGGGGCAAACTATACACGTGGATTCTACACGTTAAAGGCATTCGATACTCAATCAGCTTGGGCGAGTGTCATTTGCGCCGCGCCAGATAAAGCAGCGCGACCGTCTCCCTGATCATGACCCCGGCGAATTCGTCGTTGATGAGCGCTTCAATCTGCGTGAATAATTCTCGCCTCTTCCCCACGGGCAGCGCAATATGGTCGGAGGTAGTGGACAAGAGATCAAGGTAGGCTGCGGCGCTGTATTCGCTGGCCACATAATGTCTGCGGACAGATGGATTCCCGAACAAACCGCTGGCGGGGATAAGTTGGTCATAGTCGGTTGTGACCAGATCAGGCGTTGGCGGAAATGCGTAATCGCGGACCATAGCCGGTACGAATCGCGCGTAGACCTCTTGCAGCGCGGCGACACTTTGCCGGCTCGCGTCGGTCAACACCGGGCGATGCCAGAACAGGGCCAGCGTTCCAGCCGGCTTCAGCAATTCATGCGCCTTCTTGAAGCGTACTGTCGGATCAAGCCAGTGGAAGGCTGTGGCGGCGAAAACAATATCGTAGTGGCAGGCTGGCAGGTCCACCGTCTCGAAGTCCGCGTTAATCATGCGCGCCTTGGGAAATTGCGCCAATTTCTTCCGCGCGATGGCGGCCAGTTGAGCGCCAAGTTCGATACAGTCTATGGCATATCCGCGCGCTGCCATTGGCACTGTCGCTTGTCCGCTGCCGCAGCCGATCTCCAGAATGCGCGAGTCCGCTCCAAGATCGGCGTAGTCTACGATATCGTCGTAGAGCGCCGCCGGATATGTCGGGCGCGCCCGGTCATAAAGCTGCGCGACTTGATCGTATGACTTGCGGCCTACGCTCATTTCGTGGCTCAAAAGCGATTCTGCATTGAGCCGACGTAGCCGGTCAATTCGGCATATCCGTAACCGGTCTTGTCGCCGCTGATCCGCACCGCCCCTTCCCAATAGACGATGCCGCCGCCGTGCAATTCCTGGTCCGCTTGCAGCGGCGTCACTCCGATCTGAAAGCCCTCATCGCCGCCGATCTCAATGTCCCAGCCGGCCGGATACTGCGCCTGGCTATGTGGGCTGCGCCAGGAATCGGTAGCCCTTATGACGATTTCGCTTGCATACAGACGCCGTGTTTTGCCATCGGCGTAGACGATTAGGCCGCCAAAAGCCGGCTCGGCGCCGCCCTCAACCAGCCGAATCTGCCCGACCATCAGTTCACTGCCATCGTCGAAGATCATGCCAAACCAATCCCAGCCCTGCGCATTGTCGCCCAGCGCCGATGTGCTGAATTCATGATCCATCCAGGTATTGCCCGTAACTGCGAATGTCTGCCCGCCGATGCTGAGGCTGCCTCTGGTCATCAGCCGACTCAAACTATAGTAGTAGCTGGCATTGCCGATCTCGGCGCTCTTGGGGCTGAGCCCATTATCGCCTTGCAGCGCAGGCGGCTTAACCTGCTCCAACCGCAGGTCTATGGCGTAGTCGTCGCTGGCTGCGCTGATTCTTGTCTCAGTGGCAGCCTCGTCTTCAGCGCTGACTTCCCAGTCTTCCAGCCAGACACGATACCTGGGCTCGACGGTCGCGCCCGCCAATCCAGCGCCGCCGCGCGCGTAACGGACGTCATGATAGAATTCTCCGCCCGCAACATCGCTCAAGGTGAAATGCGCCATGTAGATGTTGTTCGCGCGGAATTCAGACGGGGAGCTTGTCGCCGCCGAAGACAGCGCCCGGCGAAAAACCGTGAATTGAAAGCCGAAGCGCCGACCGTCTTCATCCGCCAGGTTGCCCGTGTAATACCACCACTCGGTTTGGAATTGCGGGTGAGCGCCATGATCGCGCGGGAACTGCCAATCCCAGGGCCCGATGGCGCGGACGAATCCACTGGTGTCTTGTGACGGCGCTTCCAGCTGCGTACGGGCGCTGAGCGTGGCGCCGTTCAAAGGCTCAATCAGGCTCAAGCCGAACATGACGATAAGCCCGATGAGCACAAGGGAAGCTGCGATGCGCCAATTCACGAAGATTGCCTGTCATCTATGATCATCGCCCGAAACATAAGCGCATTATCCTGGAGCCAGCCCGCCGCAACAAGCCATAGCGTTCATTTGTCCGATTTCTATCTTCTAACTTGGGCAATGTTGACCCATTCACTCTGCGTGGCGCGTCTTGTCGGCGCTGAGTCAGCCCGCCCTCCGCGAACATTTCGTCCCCTTTCAATCTCTGAACAATGTTACGCTCGACAGTATGAATACGGAACGACTATTCACTTTCTCAATCCAAACACAACTCCGCGCAACCCATAAACAAAGCCTTCGCCTCAAAAACCTTACAGTGTACATACTGTATAGATATACACTTGCCGATTTCTGCCGCTTGCCCGCCGTTTGATGTCAGGCAGCTGCCACTTACTGCCGTTTTGCCGCCGTTTGCCGCCGTTTGCCTCACGTTCTTGCACAGGTCGCAGTCTCGGCGCAGCCACACGATTCACGCCCGATAGCAGAGAACAGCTATCTCTACCCGTACTGCAAAGGAGCCTGCATCTGCGCTATCATGCCTGCCAGTTCAATTGATATGTACCAGTTATGAAAGAAGTCCCAATATGGAAGAATCCACCATTTACCAACGACCGGCCGAATTGCTGCGGAGGCTCATCCGCTTCGATACGACCAATCCGCCAGGAAACGAAGCTGCCTGCGTTAATTACATCGCTGAGCTATGTCACAGCCTGGGCATCGAGACAGCCAGCTACGCCAAGGATCCTGCCCGACCCAACCTCATCGCGCGGATCGCCGGCCAAGGCAAAGCGGCGCCCCTGCTGCTCTACGGGCATGTCGATGTCGTCAGCACCGCCAATCAAGATTGGATGCGCGGGCCTTTTTCCGGCGCCATTGCGGACGACATGATCTGGGGGCGCGGAGCGCTTGATATGAAAGGCGGGGTCGCCATGATGACGGCCGCCTTCCTGCGGGCGAAAGCGGAGAAGCTGGCGCTGCCGGGCGATGTCATCCTCTGCATCCTCAGCGACGAAGAAGCCGGCGGCGAGCTCGGCGCCAAGTATATGGTCGAGAATCATGCCGAGCTGTTCGCCGGCGTGAAGTACGCAATTGGTGAATTCGGCGGCTTCCCGGTTTACATTGGCGGCGCGAAGTTCTTCGCCATTCAAGTCTCGGAGAAGAGTTCGTGCCGAAACAAGGTCATCTTGCGCGGGCCGGCCGGGCATGGCTCCGTCCCGCGCCGCAGCCCGGACAACGCCACCTACAAGCTCGCCAAAGCCCTGGAAGCGCTGAACACCTATCGTTTGCCTGTGCATATCACGCCGGCGGCCGAAAACATGATCAATGCCATCGCTGATGGGTTGGGCGGTGACATGGGTGATACTTTGCGCCAGTTGCTTGAACCCGCCCATACCGATGCTGTGCTGGATGAACTTGGCGAGCTGGGCCGTCAGTTCGATGCCATCCTGCACAACACGGCCAGCCCCAATATCGTCCGCGGCGGCGACAAAATCAATGTCGTGCCCGGCCAGGTGGAGATCGAGATAGATATGCGGGTCGTGCCCAGTTTCGATCCACAAGAAGCTATGGACGAGATTCGCGCGCTGGTCGGCGAATGGGGCGAAGTTGAGTTGCTCCACCATAGCGCCGGCAAGGGCTACCTCGATATGGGTCTATTCGATACGCTCGCCGATGTTCTGCTGGATGGACAGGAGGGCGCCCAGGCTGTTCCGCTGCTGATGTCCGGCGGCACGGACGGGCGTTTCTTCAGCGAGCTCAATATCCAGACTTACGGCTACCTGCCGATGGACTTGCCCGAGGACTTCGATTTCCTCAGCACCGTTCACGCTGCAAACGAGCGAATCCCGATCGATGCGCTGCGATTCGGCGCGGACAAGATTTATCAGGTATTGGAGAGATTCCACGACTAGGTTCTGTTGACATTCTATCGTAACCATATCAGCGTACCGACAAGGTACAGAAATCCGAGATAAGATGTATCGAGTTTCTCAAATCGGGAAAAGACGCGGCGGAAATGTTTGATCTTATTGATGAAACATTCCACCAGATGCCGCTCGCGATAGAGCCATCTATCATATTCTCGCTGCTCTTTGGCGCTCGGATGCGGGGGAATTACCGCTTCTATGCCTCTTTCAAGCAAGCTGTCCACAAAATCTTGGGACGCATAGCCTCGATCCGCGATAACCCGCTGAAAGGCAAAGCCTTCCACCAACTCCTCAGCCTGATTGATGTCGTGAGCCTGCCCAGGACTCAAGCGGAAACGCAAGGGATTGCCCAAACCATCAACCGTGATATGAATCTTGCTACTAAAACCCCCGCGACTGCGACCCACGGCTTGCTTTTCACTTTTTTTCGGCGCCAGCGGCACAGGGATGTGCCCGAACAATCGTACTGTCGATTATCCCGTTTTCCATATCCGCGTCATCGGCAAGAGCTTCCATCATCCGTTGCCAAACATCATTTTCGCACCAGCGAGCAAAGCGTTTGTAAACTGAATTCCATTTGCCGTATTCGCTTGGAAGCAAACGCCACTGTGCGCCGCTGCGACTTACCCATATCACTGCTTCAACAAATTGGCGGCATTTCGCCTCATTGCCCAGATAAACCTTTGGCTCTTGCGACAGAAAATCCCGAAGCTTCGCCCACTGTTCGTCAGTTAGTCTTATGGTATCCATAAGACTATTTTACCCATTTATGAAAATGCTAATGTCAAAATATCAACAGAACCTAGCCGAGCTAGGCCACTCCGGCGATTTCAAGAACGGCATGCAGCAGCACGTTGCAGACCGCCTCGAGATCTTCGCTTTCGGCGCTCTCCGATTCGTGATGGCTGATGCCGTCTTTGCAAGTCGCGAAGAGCATGGTGGTCGGGACGCGATTGGCGACATAACAGGCATCATGCCCGGCGCCGGAAGTAATGTATTGATGCGAGACGGCCAGCCGCTCGCAGGCCTTCTTGACCGCGGCGACGCAGCCCTCATCGAAGGCGACCGGCTCAGTGTGGGAGATCTGTTCGAGAGTGAGCGCCAAGCCAATGTCCTCGGCTACTTCGGCGCAGACCTGGCGCAGGGCGGCGTCCATTGCTGCTAGTGTTTCGGCCGAGGGGTGGCGTATATCGACCGTGAAGTTGACCTTGCCCGGAATGACATTGCGCGAGCCGGGTCCGACCTCGACCTGGCTGCCAACCGTGCCACGAGCCAGGGGAGTGTGCTCATGCGCGATGTCGTCGACCGCTTGCACCACCCTGGCCATACCCAGCAGGGCGTTGCGCCGTCCCGCCATTGGCGTAGAGCCGGTATGCGAGGCGAAACCTTCCAGCGAAACGTCGTACCAGCGGAAGCCCTGCGCCGCGTTGACGACGCCGACGGCGATGCCGGCCGCGTCAAGGATGGGACCCTGCTCAATATGACATTCGAAGAAGGCAGAGAATTGATGGTCGCGCAGGGACGTATCGCCAAGGTAGCCGATGCGCTTGAGTTCATCGAGCAGGGTCGCGCCGCTATCGACTGCTCGGCGGGATTGCGCCCAGTCCAGCTCAAAGACGCCGCCATAAACGCCGGACGCTAGCATCGAGGGGGCGAAGCGCGCGCCCTCTTCGTTGGTCCAGTTGACCACCTCAAGCGGCGTGACTGTTGTGACGCCGTGGTCGTTCAGCGTGCGGACAACTTCGAGAGCGGCGAGCACGCCAAAGACGCCGTCGAAACGGCCGCCGTAAGGTTGGGTATCGAGGTGGCTGCCCATGCCCAGCGGCGCGCGCGCGTCGTCTGCACCGGGCCGACGGGCGAACATATCACCCATCTCATCCACCGTCATGCTCAGCCCGGCTGCCGCGCACCAGTCGGCGAAGAGATCGCGGGCCAACTTGTCCTCATCGCTGAGGGTCAAGCGGTGGCTGCCTCCGTTGGCGGTGGCGCCGATCTTGGCCATCTCCATGATGCTGTCCCAAAGGCGGGCGCCGTTGACGCGGATTTGACTTGTCATCTCATTGCTCCGATTGCTTGTGCCCCGCAAATTTTGGCGGACTGACTCTTTATGCTTCCGCCACAAGCGGGTCGTTGGCGCGCGCCTGCCGTTCCTGAAGGCTTTCCTTCAAGCGGTCGATCAGGGCGGCATTGGCTGGCTGATCAACAAGGTTCACGAGCTCGTTTGGATCCGCCAGCAAGTCAAACAGTTGCCAGGTGATCTTGCCGGCGACGACGGTCTGAATCAGCTTGTGGCGCTCGTCTTTGATGCTGCGCTGGTAGGGCTTGCCTTGCGGATGGCCGAAAACACCCTGGTAAGCCGAGAAGATCTGGTGGCGGTGTTTGTAAGTGACTTGGTTGAGCAGGGCGGTCAAGCTGTGCCCGGCGCTGGTCTCCGGCACGTCAAGGCCTGCCAACTGAAGCAGGGTCGGATAGAGATCAAGCAGGTAGAGCAGGGCGCTGCTGCGTGAGCCGGCCGGTATGCCCGGACCGCGCATGATGAGGGGGATGCGCATACTGTGATCGTAAAGATTCTGCTTGCCCATGAGACCGTGCTGACCGACGCCCAAGCCGTGATCGGATGTGTAAACAACGATGGTATTTTCGCTTAAGCCGCGGGCTTCCAGCGTATCGAGGATGCGACTGATCTCCATATCCATATGCGAGATCATGCCGTAGTAGTCGGCGATATGTCGCTTGATTTCCGCTTCGGCGCGCGGATAGTCGGCCAGAACTTCGTCGCGGATATCACTCACGCCGGTGTCGAAAGGGTGCTCAGGCAGGAAGTTGGGCGGCAACTCTATCTGGGCCGAATCGTACATTTTGTCGTAAGGCGCCGGCGCGGTACGCGGATCGTGCGGCGAGGTGAAGGCGATGTAGGCGAAGAAGGGATCGTCAGCGTCTTCGCGTGTATTGAGAAAGTCGATCATATCGTCGGTGAAGACGGTGGTGGAGAAGCCATCGGCGATATAAGTCTCTTCGGGCGGGTACTTGCCGTCCGGATCAAAATCGTTGACGGGCATGGCATACTGATCGTTCATGCCGCCGAAGAATACCCGGCCGCTTTGGCTGAAACAGCGGGCGTAACTGCCGCGGCGGTTATGCCATTTGCCGGTTCCGTAGGTGGTGTAGCCATCTTGGCGCAGCAATTCGGGCAGGAGCGGGATATCGTCGGGCAAGGGATCGGGCGTATCGAAGAGATTGCGTCCGGTCATCAGCATGCCGCGGCTGGGCATGCAGACGGCGCCCGAAGTCGAGCCCATGATATGCGCCTGCGTGAAGCCCATGCCGTCCGCCATCAACTGGTCGAACACGGGCGTATGAACAGCTTCAGTACCCAGCGCGCCGATGGCGGAATGACGATGGTCATCAGCGATCATGAAGAGGAAGTTGGGTCGGTTCAATTCCTGCTCCTTGCGACTATAATCGGCTAATTTCATCATACACGGTCGGCATTTGGGCTGCAAGCGGTTGTGGGCGTTGGCAAGCCTGTTAAGCGGCGAAGGTCGTCATTAGAATTTAAGAATTATGTGCTAAGCTCAGCGCAAGATAGCCCGAGCAAGTTGTCAGGTGTGTTTCATGTTACGATTGATTTCGCTCCTCTTTATGAGCCTTATGATGGTGGGCCCGGTTTCCGCGCAAGGGCCGGTAGCCGCTCTGATATTGCAGCATGAGACGGGTGTGGTGACAGCCGCCTGGAACGGCGCCGAGACGCAGATCCTCACGGCGACAGAGGGCGGGCTGGCGCAAGTGTGGTCCGTTGAGAGCGGCGAGCTGCTGCTGACGATTGATCACAATGACAGCCCCTTGACGCACGCCTATTGGCTGGATGAGGGCGCGGCGATACTCTCCGCCGATGAAAGTGGTTTGATTCTCTTGAGTTCGCAGGCGGATGGCGAGGCAAGGCAGCAGTGGCTGCTGGACGGTATGCCGATCGCCTTGGAAGTCAACGGGGCGGGTACGCAGGCGCTGGCTTTCACGGACGTGGCTGGCGGCGCGATCCTGTCTTTGGGCGATGGCGCGCGAGTCGCCGAATTTGATGCCGCGGATGAAATCAGCGGCGCTTCGCTCAGCGCGGATGAGACGAGAGTTCGCGCCTGGTCGGAAGATGGCACGGTGTACAGTTGGCATCTGGCGTCGGGCGAAGCCTTTGAAGTCAGTCCACCGCATCGCGGGATGCTGCTGGGATTGTTATGGAACGCCGATGATACGCGGGTGCTGGCCTGGTTCACCGACGGCTTGGTCAATCTTTATGAGTCCGATGGCGTCAGCATTGGTCGCGGACGAATAAGCGGCGCGCGGCACAATAGCTTCGTACAGCAGGCGATTTTGTCGGCGGATGAATCTCAAGTGATGTCTTGGGCCGGCGACGATACGGTGCATGTTTGGTCGGCCGACAATGGGCGATCACAGCTGGTCTTCCGCCATGAAGACTGGGTCATCGGCGCGCGCTGGGATCCGGCCGAGGCGCGAGTCATATCCTGGTCGCATATTTACGTCTACCTTTGGGAGAGCGACGGGTCGCCGCGGCGCTTCCGACACCGCAACCTGGTGCGGGGCGCCATCTGGAACAGCGATGCGACGCAGATCTTGTCCTGGTCCTGGGATGGGACGGCGCGGGTTTGGGATGCTTGAATCCGCTTAGAGCATGAGCCCCAAGGCAGCGACAACGGCCAGCGGGGTGAGTACGCCGATGAGTACGCCGACCAGAATCTGAGATGCCGTATGGCGCTTGAGCACCAGCCGCGCCAATACCACCAGCATGAGCAAGGGTACGAATAGCAGGCTTTGGCTGAAGCCGAACATCAGGGTCGTGGCTGAGATGATGCTCGACATGGCCATGGCGTGCAAGCTGGCATGAATGAAAAATGTGGCTATGAGTATGATTGTCAATTCAACGATGCTGACGAGTGTCACCATGCGCAGGATTGGCTGGGCGCTGAATCGAAGCATGATAAGTTCGGAGAATAAGCCGGCGACAATAGCGATTGAATACGGGATGTATCGCTCGCGGCTGAGGCGCATGTGCATGTCGCTGATCTTGCCGCCGCGCACTTTGTAAGCGACATATAGCATTGGCGCGACGCAAATGGATAGGACGAAGAGCGAGGCAAATAGAAGGGCTTTGGCGCGATTCGAATTACCGGCGAGTACGATAGCGTAGACCCAAACAGCCCAGACCAGCGGCGGACTGAAGATCAAGGAAACGACATAGGCCCAGAGTTTTTCTTCTGCCTGCGCACGCTGACGGAGCGCTGCGGGCAGCGGCAGGCGAATATCCATCGGCTTCATCCCCAAAAGCAACTCAACACCGTCATTATAACAGTCAATAATGTGGGTATACTACCAACATGTTACGCCACCTTAATGTTTCGGCAAGGCTATCAGGTTTGACTGCGCGGCGGCGACTCCGCCGGATTCCGCTCCAATAGCGCCAACAATCCATCGGGGTAGAGCGGTGGCGCGTTGGCGGCGCGGAAGAATGCCAGCTCTTTCCAGAAGGCTTCGTAGAGTATCTCCCCGTCATCCCTGCCGTGGACGGAGATTTCGTCGTCATTCATGGCGGCGTCGCTGAACCTGCCATCATAGACCAGGACGATTTCGTGGCCGGGCTTGCCTTGGTAGGTGAAGATGTTTTCCAAGGCGCCCAGGCAGGCGAGGTCACCGACGTCCTTGCCGATCTCCTCGCGGACTTCGCGGATGACGGTGTCCCGGCCGCGTTCGCCAAATTCGATTTTGCCGCCGATGGGACGGTAGAAGGTTTCGGCCTTGTGCGCATCGTAACCGCGCGAAACGAAGATTTTGTCTGCGCGCCGAAAGACACAGAGCGCGAGCGGTCGAATGCGCGATTTTTTCTTGCCCATAACCTTTTTTCGGGCGACCCAATGGGTCGCCCCTACGTGTTCTAGCGCTTATTCGGCTTCAAAGCGAGTTCCAAGCGCTTTCGGCGGGTCCGAGCGCAGGAAGGCGCGCAGGCGGTGTTGGACAGCGCGCGGCATATATTGTAGGAGCCGTTCGGTTAGCCCACCGCTTACGATTAAGAGCGTGACGATCATCAGCAGCCAGGGCAGCGCATTGAGCAGGACGAAGGGGAAATTGAGCTCTTGGCCGAAGATGAACAAGCCGTTGGTCTGGATATTGGTAGAGACAGCGCGCAGGGCTGCGAAGAGATAAGCGCCGAGAACCGCGCGGAATGGATGCCAGCCGCCGAAAATGACGATTGCCAGCGCGATCCAACCATCGCCTTGCATGGCCGGTGGGCTGGACCAGCCCGGTTTGACGTTGAGCGAATATGCGGCGCCGGCCAAGCCAACCAGGGCGCCACCAAGGAATGTGTACCAGTAACGCAGGCGCTGCACCGACGCGCCGCGGGCATAAGCCGCTTCGGGCCGCTCGCCGATGGCGCGCAGAGCCAAGCCGCCTTTGGTGCGGAAGAGCCAGAACCAGATGGCGAACATCAGGAAAAAGCTGAAATAAACCAGCAGATTTTGCTGGAAGAAGATGGCGCCGAGAACGGGAATGTCCTCAAGGACGGGGATGGCGAAGCGGGTAATCTGCGGGCCCGGGATGCGCGTGAAATCGGCGCCGAGGAAGCGCGCCAAGTCAGCAGCCAAGAGGGTCAAGACGAAGCCGACGGCCACTTGATCGCGCCGGAGCTTGATGCTTGAGAAGCCGACCAGCACAGCAATCAGCGCGCCAACGAGCATGGCGACGGCGATGCCCAGGGCAATCTGCATTGGCACATCGAGAACACCGGCTTCTTGCGCGGTCCAGGCGGCGGCGAAACCGAGGACGGCCGCCAGCGCCAGGCTGCCATCGAGCGAGAGATTGACAACACCGGCGCGTTCGGTGATCGTCTCACCCAGGCTGGCGATGACCAGCGGCGTGGCGGTGCCGATTATGCTGCCCAGGGTGTTGAGGAATTCTTCGTTCATCTGACCCCCTCTAAATCTCCCCCATCGCGATGGAGGAGACTTTTACGCAGGGCCCGAAGCTCCCCTCCCTGATGCGTCGGGGAGGGGCCGGGGGAGGGGTTTGATGAGTCGTCATCCGCCAAAGTCTGCGGGAAGAAGACCTCTTGCACACCGTGAAAGAGGAGCACAAATAAGACGAGCATGCCTTGCAGCACACCGGCCAGGGATGAATCCAGCTTGAGCGAAGGCGCGATCTGCAGGCGAGTGCTGCCGGTGAGGATGGCGGCGAAGGCGAAAGCGATCAAGGGCACCCAGAGCAAGCGCATGCTCAGCAGAAGTACGACGAGCAGGCCCAGGAAGCCGATCCCGCCGGAAGCTAGAGGGCGCAAATTGTCGAAGGTGAAGAGGACGCGGTATGAGCCGGCGATGCCCGCCAGCGCGCCGCAGACCAGGAAAGCGCTCATGGACGCGCGTTCGGTGGCGACGCCGAGCAAAAGCGCCGAGCGCATATTCTTGCCGACCGCTTTGAGATTCAGGCCCCAGCGGGTGGCATTGAGCAGGACCAGGACGATGACGAAGGCGGCGATGACCAGGGCAATCATGAAGAGGTTGACGGGAAACGTGGGCGCGAATTCCAGCAGCAGCGCGGGCGCCGGGAAGGGTTCTGTGCCTTGAGCCGAGCCACCAATACTCGGCTGCCAGGGGCCGGAGATCAAGTAGATTGAGATGACGTTGACGAGCGCGTTCAAGGCGACGCCACCGAAGATTTCGTTGACGCCCAGGCGTATCTTGAGCAAGCCAACGACGAAGGCCCAGAACATGCCGCCGAGAGCCGCCAGCGCGATCAGAATCACGTTGAGCAGGGGGGCCAGGCTTTCGTCGAGCAGGAGGTATTGCGCGCCCCAGCTGGCGAATAATGCGCCCATCATCATTTGGCCTTCGACGCCGATATTCCATAGGCCGGCGCGGAAGGTGACGACCAAGCCGATGCTGACGAGGGTGAGGGGAATCCAGAAGTTGAAGACGCCGCCGATTTTGCGCGTGTCTTTGAAGGCGCCAATCCAGAGGGCTTCGACGACTTCGATGGGGTTGCGCCCCACAGCGATGACGAGGGCTGCGGCGACGGCCAGTGAGATGGCGATGGGGAGCAGTAGGAAGCCGATTTGGATGGCGATGGCGCGCGGGTTTTTCATGGGGTTTTCGGTTGCCGTAGTAGGCTGTCTAGGTCTTTGAAGAATACGTCTTCAAATTCGCTCCATTTGATTCTGCTCGATTCCTGCTGCCTGCGGAAATTCTCGAACAGGAGAAGCACACGTTTGATACTCTGGGTAACGAGGTTTTCGTCAATTTCGTCGACATTGAGATTGGCGATTGTGTTAATGGCCTTTGAGAGTTGTGAAGGTGCAAGTGCCAAGTGACGCGATATAACGTGAGTCATGATATGGAAGCGGACAGAGCGCCTCTGTGCAGGGTCGAACTCATCATCGATTGATTCATGCTTCAGCAATTCCTCAATACGCTTATGGAATCGAGCGCAGAAGAAGTAAAACGCGGGATCGGTGTCGTCATCAAAAACAGTGCGGTACTTCTCGTCGTCGCTTGCGCCTAAGTAGTCGGAAGGCCGACCTCTTGCATCGTCGGGTTTGCCAAGTCCTGTCGCGATAACGGCTTGCGCAAGTGTTCGCAAGTCAATGATGCTCTTGGCCGGTTTGCCTTGATTTTTGTAGAAGTTCTTTCTGCGGTCGTAGAAGAGCAGATGCTCTTGCTGTGCCAAAAAATACTCTTCAATATTGCGGTGAACCCTGTCGAGCGAACGCAAGGCGTAAGTTGGAACAGCCGTCTGACTATTTGTGGCGCGGATGATTGTCTCTCGATTCTCGTTGCCGTCTGCGATAACGATTATCCGCGTCAGCAGCCGCCGGTCATCGCTCGTTCCCGCCGGCTGTTCGCGAAAGTGTTGCCAAATGGCGCGTGTTGTTTGCAAACCATTCACGATTTCAGGGTTTTCCAGCCGTAAGCTGTGTCCACTTGGTATGAGTGATTTCACCAACATTGTCACGCCATTGTTTAGCCACCAAAAATCGTTTGAATCCCTTTGTCGCAAGGACTCCTGAATCTGCTTGTTAACCTTGTTATCTCCTTGCCAATCGCGAACGTTTGCCTCAAATAGACGCCAATGCAACTCACCGTCAGCGGAAGTGATAAAATCAAAATAACTGTCCAGGCGAACTAATGCTACGTAGCTTCCACCAGCGGCATCTGCCGACAGTGGTTGACCTGCGGCAATTAATTCAAAGTGTTTTGGGGGTTTCGCACGTGATAGATCGAGAAGTTCGGTTGCCCCAAGAAACTCTATTCTGCAGTTGCAACCGCCTATGAGGCGCTCTACTTTCTTTCGCAGTTGTTCTGCTTTCCTCTTCATAGGTTTGGAAGGTCCGCCAGCTTTGGTAGCATATGAGAAGGTAACATTTATTTCTGGAGCAGCGGTGATCCGAATCGCGCCAAAAATGTCCCAGAACCACTCGAATGCTTGTAAGACTCCGGAATTGTACTGACCAGCAAGACTATGAAGCTCGGCGTTCGGTTTGAGCAAGTCGTCCGCCATTGCAGAAAATGTATTAACAACACTTGCTTCCATACGATTCTTGTCTTTTGCTTGAATTAAATGAAGGTCAAGCTTCACGCCTTCCTTCATGTTTTGGTAACGTTCCACATTCGTATCGTCTATGCGATCCCCATTCACGAATAAATGAATCGCATCAATTCCGCCGTCATACGGACCGCCGACGTTGCCCGCAAGCAGTTGGTCATCAGTCAGGTCTCGTTCCTTCAAGATCTGTTCGGCGACGAAATGCTCGAAAAATCGTTCTGATCTCATGTCAGGAAATCTATCAGCATGTAACCTGCTGATAATTTGTTCAAGCGTGATAATGTCGTGTTTCGGGGACATCTCTCAATTCTCCAACTGCTTGCCAAGAGTTGTCAATGAATCGCTTATTGATTGCGTATGCTCATAATATAGTCCGTATTCCACCAGTGTTTCAATGAGCGAAAATGGCTGGAATCCCATTCGTTCTATCGTGAGTTTCTTCATTGCTCGCGGCGGGAAGTGGTCATGCAGAATCGAAAGCGTGATGCCTTCATAAAAGAGATTTACGATACCCGCACGGAAGGCGGCGTTTTCCTGAACTAGCCTTTCGATTCTTTCAGACTCCCAAACTTTCCCAGTATCGTCAACTTTGTCAATGTTCCAGTCCTTATAGTTCAGAAGTTTCCGCAATGCTTTATCATCGCAGACTCGTGCAAGATGGACGATTTTCCTTAGGGTTGCTTTTGAGAATCCATTTAGCGCCAGTATCGCTCTCAATCCATTGTGCTTCTCAAGCACTTCATCTACCAGTTCTCTGCGAAAAAAATCGCCTTCCGCTTTTGCTGCCAAATTGCTCAGTATGCTCGTAAGAGCTATGGATTCCAGGAATCTATGCTCTTGACGGGGTTTGTCCTGAAATACAAGAACCGCATCGTTCTTAACTACTTTCTGAAATAGTTCATTCGTAATCGCCATCTTTCCCCCCTACTACTTCAACGTCAAGTTCACACGATGCCAGGCGTTGTTGACATAGCCCTTGAAATTCCAGACGCTGGCGATGGTCTCCGGTTGGGAATTGGCGGCGCTGTCCCAGGCGCGCACCACTAACTCATGCTGCCCTTGCGGCAGCTCGAATTCCGTCCGCCAGAGCTGCCAGGTCCAGAGCTGCGGCTCATTAAGGAAGTCGGCGCGCTGCCAGGTCTGGCCGCCATCGGCTGAGACGGTAATCCAGGTAATTTCGTGCTCGCCGTCACTCATGGCGTAGCCTTCGACAAGGACCTTGCCAGCGGGCAGCAGACTGCGGTCTTGTGGGCGCACGATGACGGAATTGACCGGCAGCTTGGTCAGTTGCATGCCATCGGCGTAGTCGACATTGTACACATTGATATGAGGCGGGAAGAGCTTGTAGCCGACCTGTTGAAAATGATTGTCGGACGGGTCTTCCTGGACGCGGATGTCGCTGAGCCATTTGACGCAGCGCGCGCCGATGTAGCCGGGCACGATCATGCGCAATGGACAGCCATGCGCCAATGGCAGGTCTTCGCCGTTCATTTGGTATGCCAGCAGGACCTCGCAGCCGAGCGCTTTGTCCAACGGAATCGAGCTGCCGTAGGCTTCGCGGTCTCCGTCTCGTACGAGCGTATCCAGCCCGAGGAAGGCGACATGCTCGGCGCGTTCGCTGCTGATGCCGGCGGCTCTGAGAATATCGCCCAGGCGTACGCCGGTCCATTCGGCGGTGCCTATGGCTTCAATGCCCCAAGCCAGCTGATCGTCGATGGGTTTGTGGCTGACCAGTTCTTTGCGTCTGTTGCCTGCGCATTGCAGCGTGGCGGTCAAGGCGCGGGCTTCAAAGTCTTTCTTGATTTCATCCAGGCTCAGGGATAGCTCGCGTGTCACCATGCCGGTGACGCGCAGTCGGTAAGTATCCAGCTGCAGGTGGGGAATGCGGCTGTGATTACGGACGAAGAAGAGATGAGTCGGCGTCACGAAATCACGCGCCAATTGGCTGAGCGGCGGACCGGCGTTGAGAATATCGTCGTAGGTTTTGGTGTCATCGTGTTTTTCGCTGAGTGGCATCTGCGCTTCTCGCCTTACGGAACGTGTTTGCTAGTCTTTGTAGGGGCGACCAACCTGGTCGCCCGCCTCGTGATATGTTTCAATTTCGGGCGACTTGATAAGTCGTCCCTACATATTCTTTACATTTCCCCGCTGGTGAAATTCACCGCCGATCATGTGGCCCAATTCGTCTATGGTCGTTTGGCTGACATCCGGCACTTCATGGACTTGCCCGGCATAAAAGACGAAGATACGGTCGCTATAGGTGACCAGTTCTTCAAGATCGGAAGAATTGAAGATGATGGCCGCGCCGCGCTGACAGCGTTCCAGCAGCTGCGTCCAAATCCAGCGGGCCGAATCGACATCAAGACCGCGCGTTGGCTGTTCCAGGATCAGCAATTTGGGATCATCAGGCAGCAGGCCGATGAGCACGCGCTGCTGATTGCCGCCGGAGAGTTGTTCGATAGTGTCTGCCGAGCGCCCTTTGACGCGGTAACGATCAATGCGGTCGGCGGTATGCTTCTCGACCGATTTCCAATCGATCTGCAATTTGGCGTCGACGACCAGAGCGGTGTGTTCGGTCAGGCTCAAGCCGGCGATCAGGCCTTCTTCCAAACGACCGGCGGCGCCAAAGACACAGCCACGCCGGAACAACTGCCGATAGCTGGAGTTCAGGCTGTTCACACCGTCGAAATCCAGTTTGCCGCTGTTGCTGCGCTGCAAGCGAGCGCAGGCGCGCATGAAGAGTTCTTGACCGCTGCCGCCCAAGCCCGCTAATCCGATCACTTCGCCGGCTTGCACCGTCATCGAAATCGGCTGCATGTCCAGGCGCAGGTCATGCACGACAAGATTTTGCACCGTCAGCACAGGGGCGCCAATCTCGTAATGGGGTCGGCTTTGCGCTTCCAGCTCTTCGCCAAACATCATGGTGACGAGTTGCTGCTTGGTTCTAGCGATGAGGGCGCTGGTCAGGTTTTTGTCACTGGCGGGCATGTCCATCTCGCCGACCATCACGCCATTGCGCAGAACCACCACCTCATCGCAGAGGTCTATGACGTCTTCCAGCTTGTGCGAGACGAGCAGGACGACCAAGCCTTCGTCATGCGCCAGCCGACGCAGGGCATTGAAGAGGATAATCTTCTGATCGGCGGAAATACCGGTGGTTGGCTCGTCAAGAATCAGCGTTTCGACGCCGAGCGCCAGCAGGCGAATGATTTCGAGTTGCTGCCGTTGCGCGATGAGCAGGTTGTCGATGGGCTGATGCGGATCGAGTTCAAAGCCGAAGCGCGCCGTAAACTCCTTCAAATGGGCTTCGGCCTGAGCGCGTTTGAGGGTGATGCCTTCGGCGCCGCCGAATATGAAATTTTCCAGGACGGTGAAGGCGCCTACATCCAGCGGGTCTTGCTGCAGCATGCCGATGCCATTGGCGATGGCGGCGGTCGGTCCAGTGTAATCAATGATATCGTTGTTGATCAGGATTTGGCCTTCGTCAGCCGGCTGGAAACCCGACAAGATTTTCATCAGGGTTGACTTGCCCGCGCCGTTCTCGCCCAGGATACCGACGATGCGTCCGTGATTGAAGCAGACATTGATGTCATTGTTGGCGTGGACGGGCCCAAAACGCTTATGGATGCGACGCAGTTCAATGTCCATCCTGGACAATTCCCTTCGAGCGTATAACTCTTAAATTGTAGCGCAGTCTGATATTTTGACCAATCTGGCGGTCGGCGCGGTCTAGCCAGGCGGGATGACCTCGAGAGCGATGGTATGTGGATGGCTCGCTGTGCCATCCGGGCGGTAGGCGATGGCGGCAAATTTATGCCAGCCCAAATCCTTGGCAAACCAATTCATGGTGACGCGGAAATCCTGTTCGCGCCCGCTTTCGCTTTCGCTGGCTTGCAGCAGCTGCTCATCGACGTATAGCTCGACGCTTTGGATGCCGATTGAGTCAGAAGCGAGAATCTCAATATCGAAGATGACGCCCTCGATGACCTGCTGATTGTGGGGCGGGTACAGGATCCGCACTTGTGGGATTGCGGGCGTCGGGCTGGGGGACCGGGTTGGAGTTGCTATGATTAGATTGCAGGCGCCGAGCAATCCGATGCAGCAGAAAAGAAACAGAGCATATCGCCGTTGGTTCGGAGGAGTGCGCATACCTTTGCCGCTGAGCGAGCTTACCTCAATAGCGGACGACCTGCAATTGTCGGTCGCAAAGTCTCAACCTACTTTCAATTATGTGCTGCGCGCCGGAATCTCGCAAGCGCGGGACCGCCACTCGTCGCGGGAGCTAATCACAATGGAACGGCTTCAGGACCCGAGCCAAGAGTATGTGATGGACAAGTCTGTGACACAGAAAACCAAAAATAGTCTGAAATGGACTTGCGGACAGCCTCAAGCTTGCCATACTGTTAGGCGATTGTCTCTACTCTAGCATCTATGTAACGTTTGAAGGCGGGTAATTGATGTCCGGTTCGCGTTAGCAAAGTGAGGGTTAACATGATTCTCTACATTTGCGGTAAAGGAACAAAGAGCAGAGTTATCCCTCCACTCCTTGTTCTTGTACTGCTTTACGTCTTCTTGATTTTCGCTGGGCCGCAAAGTCCTGTCGCGGCGCAGGCGCCGGCTCCGCTAACAGCCCCGACTGATTTATCGGCGAGCGTCAGCGCCGAGGGTATCACCTTAAGTTGGACGGCGCCGGCTGGACCAGTAGACGGTTATGAAATCTTGCGCCGGTTCCCATTGCAAGGCAAATCCGAGATGACGACCCTGGTGGATAACACCGGCAGCAGCGAAACCAGCTACACCGACGCCAGCGCTAAGGTGCCCGGTGAACGGTACATCTATCGGGTCAAAACCATTCGCGGCCAAGATCGGAGCGCGATATCACCCTTTGTCAGAGTCGACCTTGCGGGCACCGTCATCACGGTGGATAGCGACTGTAGTCTGGCGAATGCGATACGATCGGCCAATGGCGAGACGCAGATTGCCGAAGATGGCGACAGCGATGGCAATGATGATTGCGAGGCTGGCACTGAGCCGGACGATACGGCCGTTCCACCCGAGACTGGCGAAGACCTCATTCAGTTGACAGGGAATATCACGCTCTCCGCTGTCCTGCCCGCCATAACGACTCAAGTTCAAATCGACGGCAACAGCCGCAGTGTCTCCGGCGCTGACAGTTATCCCGTGTTTGAGATCGATGGCGTTGCGGTCAGCATCAGCGACATCACCATCACCAATGGGTTGACCACTACTTATGGCGGCGGGATTTATGTCGATGGCGGGTCATTGAGCCTCAGCAACGGCAAGGTAAAAAATAACACGGCTGGCGATATCGGCGGCGGCATTTACGCGAGCGACAGCAATGTAGATATCATCGACGGCGAATTCAGCGGGAATTCGACCTCGCAGAGCCACGGCGGCGGTATGTATTTTGTCAGTTCTGACGGGTCGCATACTTTATCGATAGGCGGCGAGACCGGCAGCACCTTCAAGAAAAACACATCCGCTGAAGATGGCGGCGGCTTGAAAGTCGCTGGCGGCATTGTATCCATCACGAAAAGCACCTTCAGCGAAAATACGTCTGACGAAGGCGGCGCGATCGAAAGCAGTGGCGCGACCGTCGCCATCAATAACAGCACCTTCAGCAATAACTCAGCCAGAGAAGGCGGCGGCTTGAGCTCCTTTGGCTCCGATGTGACCCTGACCCATACCACTTGGGCTTATAATACCGCGGCCGAGCAGGGTGGAGGCATTGCTATTATCGGTTGGTCGGGCTCTTTCAAGATACGCAATACCTTAATTACGGATAGCGTGAGCGGCGGTGATTGTCACCCCGGTCCCAATCCCGACATAATCATTGAGTTCACCGGCAACTTCATTCAGGACGGGTCTTGTACACCCACACCTGAGGAGCCTGAGTCGCAAACTGCTGTGGAAGGCGAAGGTGAGGCGGCAGCGCAGGCAACGGAAGTTGAAGATGGTGAATTGCAGGCGCAGCATGCGGTGGGCGAAGATGATGAAGCGGGACCGGTTTCGCTGGGGGACCCCCAGATTATGAGACTCGCCGGTTCGCCAGCCCATCATCCGCTCCAGTGGGGCAGCCCGGCGATTGACGGCGGCGACCCCGAATACTGTCTGGACGACGACCAACCCGGCACCAGCCGGCCTCAATACGACAACTGTGATATTGGCGCCTATGAGTATCCGAAGCCGCCGGAACCGACACCGGAGCCCCCCAGGGACGATGACGATGACGATGACGACGACCCGGATCCGCCAGCTACGCCAGAGCCGCAGCCTTCGCCGACGCCGGAAGATCCGCCAAATGTTTGCATTCCGACTGAGCGCATCCTTGTGCAGACTGCAAATGATGACTTGCAATGCGAGCCGGTTGATATCATCACACTCGATAAACATCCAGCCCTTCAAGGCGGCAGATTCGCGGTAAGGTTGTGGCGATCCAACCGCCAATGCCTTCATCGGGTAGTAGCCGGCGACAACCTGTATCGATTGGCAATCCAATACCAGACGGCGGCGGAAACGCTTAGAAGTCTGAATGGGATTGTGGGGAACCAATTAAGCGTTGGTCAGAATTTGCTGCTGCCAAGTTGTGTGTTGGATGATTCTCTGGCATTTGAAAACACGCGGATATGCTTCGAGAATCAAGGGAATCTGGTCTTCATCGATACATCAGTGTCTCCGCCCACGGCCTATTCACTGGAGAAATTCTCGCTGGACGTTCAAACCTGCGCCACCGTTACTCAATCGGGAATCGTTGTGCTGACCGCGCTGGGGTCCTGATTTCGCCGTTGCCCTTCGATCATTTGAGCGGTCGTCAGCCCCGATACCTCGGCTCTGGACGGCCGCCTGCACCCCCCAAGCTCGAACGGGCATTATGCGGGCGCTTGCAAGAGGCAGCTTATGGTCCCGCTCGCGCGGCCGCAGCCGATTCAACTCGCTGGAAAAAGACGCGCGTGGTGATCTGTATTTGTGTCTCCAGCCGAAGCCATGGACAGCAAATCTATGACGTAGGCTTCGACATCCGGTCGCAACTGCTCGCTGGAGAGCGCGTCTGCTGGCGGGTCTTGGCGATAGTGCAAGGCGAGCTCGATAAGGTGGGCCCACTTGGGCATCGCCTGCAGCGCCCATTCTGCCGCCTTGATCTTCGAGACCGCGTGTCTGTGTTCCAGCGTGTACAAGCCTCGAGCGGCCGTCAATACGATGTAGGACAAGGCAGCGCTGCCGTGAGGCTTCTTGACGGACTCGCGATAATGGCAGACGTGTTCTCGAACGGATTCGAGCCAGTCATCCTCAGCAATGGGCTTGATCAGCGTCCGTATAGGCGGGCCTTGCAAGGCGATGCCGGTTTCACGCAGGGCGTACCAGCTAATCAGCCAATCGCTTCCGGCTTGTATTAAGTGAAAAGGTTCACCGGGGCTGATGATGCCGATGGCGCTCGTCCGCGTACGGAAGGTTTGTAGCGCGGGCTGGGAGATATAGGCGAGTTCGAGGCGGTTGTCCCAGTCGGGGAAATTTTGTGCGACCTCTGTGTGCAGAAGATGCAGCGCGGCGAAAAGTCGATCATCCAGGCTATCCGTCAGCGCGACAACCAGATCGATATCGCTGACCTTGAATTCGAAGTCGCCGGTGATCAATGAGCCGTAGAGATAGACGCCGACTAATTGTTCGCGCAGGATATCGTTGAGACCTTCAATTAACTGGGACAAGATTCGCGTAATTTGCCGGCGCTCGCCATCTGGGAGAGACTGCATCACACTCGATTCGGCTGCAAGCGCAAGCATGTGTGAATCCAACCCCTTAACCTGTTCGCGTATACGCGCAGAAGTCGCTAGACTATATCGGATTGACTGAAGAAGGAATAGCGTCACGAAATGAAGATTGAACGCATTGAGACCTATGTTGCCGAGCAGAAGCTGGATACGCCTTTCTATTTCTCGCAATTCGAGTTTCAGACGCGACAGATCTGTTTGGTGAAGGTCACCGCAGCGGACGGGACCTACGGCTGGGGAGAAGGCTACGGCCCGGCGACAGTTGCGCAAGCCGGTATAAAGTATCTGTCGCCACTGGTGTTGGGCGAAGATCCCTTGCAGGTCGAAACTGTGTGGAACAAGATGCATCTGCGCTCGCTGGATTACGCGCGGCGCGGCGTATTGGTGGCGGCGCTTAGCGCTATTGATATCGCCATTTGGGATCTGCGCGGCAAGCTGCTGGGCCAGCCCGTATCCGTGCTCTTGGGCGGTCAGCGACGTCAGAACGTCAAGGTTTATGCCACCGGCATGTACTTCACAGAATCCAATGACCTGGTTGCCAAGTTGGTCGAAGAAGCAAAGCTGTACGCCTCGCAGGGTTTTCGCGCCTTGAAGATGAAGGTCGGGCTGGGTGTGGAGACGGATCTGCGCCATGTGCGGGCCGTGCGGCAAGCGATCGGTGATGAGGTTGAGCTGATGGTTGACGCCAATCATGCGTATTCACTAAGCGAAGCGCTGAATTTCACGCGGCAGATTGAGCCATTGAATATCGGCTTCTTTGAGGAGCCGATTTCACCGGAAGATTACGAAGGCTATCGGGAATTGCGCGATCGCTCTGCGATTCCGATCGCGGGAGGCGAATGCGAATATTTGCTGGAGGGCTTTAGACAACTGCTGAGCAAGCGCTGCGTCGACATCGCGCAGCCGGATATCTGCGGCGCCGGCGGTCTCAGCGAAGTCAAGCGGATCGTCGCGTTGGCGCGAGCCTTTCACATCAACGTCATCCCCCATAGTTGGGGTACGGGCGTCGCTTTCGCGGCTGGCGTGCATTTGGTAAGCACCCTTGATGTCTTGCCGGGTCGCTTGCGCATGCCCGAGCCGCTGCTGGAGATGGACCGCTCGGAGAATCCGCTGCGCGAGAAACTGACCACAGCATTTGAATTTGAAGACGGCAAGGTGGCGGTGCCGACTGCGCCGGGCTTAGGCGTTGATGTGGATATGGATGTTCTGGCTGAGTTGACGGTGAGCGCCTGAGTGATTCCGCTGGAGGCGATTCGGGCGGCGGCTGAGCGCATCGCCGATTCCAGTGTGCGGACGCCTTTACTGCGTCTGCCGGTTGACGGCCTGCCTTGCGAAGTCTTCCTCAAACTGGAGAACTTGCAGCCGATTGGTTCGTTCAAGCTGCGCGGCGCCGGCAATGCCATGGCGCTGGCTTCGTCTACCGGCTTGGCGCGCGGCGTCTATACCGCGAGCGCTGGCAATATGGCGCAGGGTGTGGCTTGGAACGCAAGGAGGCTGGGCATCCCCTGCCATGTGGTCGTGCCGGATCATGCGCCGGAGACGAAATTGTCGGCGGTGCGGCGGCTGGGCGGCGAAGTCATCAAAGTTCCTTTCGACCGCTGGTGGGAAGTCATCGTCAGCGGCGAGTTTGAAGGCTTGGATGGGCTCTTTATTCACCCGGTCAGCGACCCGGCGGTGATGGCGGGCAATGGCGCTATTGGACTGGAAATCCTGGAGAAGTTGCCCGATGTCGATGCGGTTATCATCCCCTACGGGGGTGGCGGATTGAGTAGCGGCATCGCTTCGGCGATTCGAGCGCTGAAGCCGGCGACTCGGCTTTATGCTGTCGAGGTTGAGACGGCGGCGCCGCTTGCCGCATCGTTGCAGGCGGGACGACCGGTCGAGGTCGTCTATACGCCGAGCTTCGTCGATGGCATCGGTGGCAAGAGCGTGCTGCCGGGAATGTGGGAACTGGTCAGCGGTCTACTTGACGGCTCGCTGTTGGTTTCGCTGGATGAAGTCAGGGCGGCGATAAGGCTGCTGGCCGAACGGCAGCGCGTGATCGCCGAGGGCGCGGGCGCGGCGTCGGTGGCGGCGGCGCTGGCCGGCAAGGCGGGAGCGGGCAAGGTCGTCTGCGTCGTTTCGGGCGGGAATATCGAGCGCGAGATCCTGGCGGGAATTCTGGCGGGCTCCAATTGAAAGCTACTATTTTTGCGGCGGGTTGAACAAGTCGCGCTCGTAGCCGGTGCCAGTGCGCCCGGCCGGGCTGGGCATATCAAACTTGACGCCGTCGAGAATCTCATCCACCGTCAGCATTTGTATCTTGGGGTATTCCCTCGCGCCGATTCTGACGTGTCCCGCCAACGCCATCGTCTGCTGGAAGTTGCGCGTTTGCGTATGCCCCCGGCGCATTCAGCGCAATCAAGCCGGCCATCTGGATATTCTCGAACTGCAGCACACTGTTCAAGGCGCGTACACTGTTGATGCTTAGATTCTCGCCGCCCTTGACTTCCAGCGCCATGCTTTGGAAGACCTTCTCGCCCGGCATATCAAAGTAGATGCGCCCGTCGATGCCGTCATCGGCTGTTTTCTTGACGTTGACGAATCCCTCGACCAGCTCGACGCACCACTTTTGGAATTGGTAGGGGTCTTGCTTCCAAAGCTCATGCGCGCCTTCCCAGTTCTTGGGTACGCCGTCGATGAAATAATCTTCGCCTTCAATTAAGTGCAGACGCTCGCCCAAACGGCGGCGAGCCACGCGGCGGATGGCGTGGATGGTGATGTCGCAGCCAACCCACTTGCGCCCGAGCCGTTCAGCCGCTTCGATGGTTGTGGCGCAGCCGCAAAATGGGTCGAAGACGACATCGCCTTCGTTGCTGCTGGCGCGGATGATGCGGTCGAGCAGGGCTAGGGGCTTTTGTGTGGCGTAGTCGAGGCGTTCTTTGCCCTGAGAACTAACTGGGTAAATGTCAGTAATTACGTCTTGTGCAGGTAGACCTGGTAATTCGTCTAAATATCTTTTGATGCGTATCCCGCCATTTCGCGTGATATGCAATCGATTTTCTTCGTCTAGCTGCGTCATCTTTGTTAGAGGAACACGCCAATAGGAGGAAACTCCCTTATATTCGTAGGTATATCCGCCACCCGATAGTCCTTTTGCTGTGACATCACCAGATGCCCATCTTCTCCCATCTGGGTCGGCGTAGCGAAACCGTTTCTCAATTGCATCTGCATCATATTCGGTGTATGTGGGATTCCATAATACTTTCTTTGAATTGGCAAAATAAAGCAAGGAATCATGTACATTGCCCCACCTCTTTGCGTCACTCCGAGCAGAAGTTCTCTTCCAAATGACTTCACTACGGAAGTATTTCCGCCCAAACACCACATCCATCATCACCTTCAAGTAGTGGCTGGCTGTCGGATCGCAATGTAAATAGATGCTCGCCGTCGGCTTCATCGTCCACTTGATCCAGAGCAGGCGCTCGGTCATGTACGCCAGGTAAGCCGCCATGTCCGGCTGGACGTTGACCAGCCCGCTGATGAAGCCGGCCAGGAAATCGGCGCTGTGCCCATCGACGTCGTGCTGGCGCAGCAGCTTGGGCAGCGCGCGGATAACCCGCATCTTGTCCGCATCCAGGAACCAGGTGTCGGTGTAGGCTTCGACTTGGTCGGGCAGGGGGCGTCCGGTGTGGTCTTTGTAGATGCTGTTGTAATCACGCTTGGAGTTGAACGGGGGGTCTAAGTAAACGAGGTCGACGCTATTCGGGGACATCTTCTCGCGCATGATGGTCAGGCAGTCGCCGTAATAGAGGGTGTTCATGCCAACCCCCTCAGAATATTATTATTATTACATATTACGGCGGGGGGGGGGAGCGGCGATATATGTTGGCATTAGGAGCTCCTTAGGTGATGCGGCAGACTAATCCGTCGGCGGCACAGCGGCCAAAACTGGCAAACCTGCGCAGGCCTCGACATCTTCACGGCGGCGCACGATAGCGCTTTCAAGGTATTCCAGCACGAAGACGATGATGCCGCCGACAAAGACGCCGGCGATGAGACCGACGAGGGTATTGATGCTGAGATTGGGACGGGCGAGCACCGTCACCGGATTGTCTTGCAGGCTGGCGTAAATGCGATCTTCCTGGCGCGCCTGCTGATTTTGATCGTTGCGATAGCGGATGAGAAGCTGCGCCCATTCGCGGGCGACGCGCTCGGCCAGGCCCGGATCTTTGGCTTCGGCATCAATCTGGATGACTTGACTGTCAATGTTGGGCGCGATGCGCACATCGGCGCGCAGCTGATTCGGGCTCATATCCAGCTGCAGCAGGTCAATGACCTCGGCGGCGCGCAGGGAACTATCGAGCCAGGCGACATGGCTGTTGAGGGTCTGTTTGGCGGCTTGAGTCAAGCCGAAGTCCATGCGGCTGGGGATGATGAGGACCTTCTGCGTGGCGCGGTAGATGGGGTCGAGGCTGCGACTGAAGAAGAATGCGCTGCCGGCGGCGATGATGCCCAGCAGCAGCATGATCCAGCCGCGGCGGACAAGGATGCTGGCGTAATCGATGAGATTCATAGCTTCATTGTATATGGAATCGCGAAATAGATGGAAGGGAAACTTGCATCGCGCAGCTGAGATGTATGGCGAGAAAAGTCGCTAAGAGACAGGAATGAAGCTGGGAGACTGGACATTTGGGCGAGCCATCGGCCCGCCCGTACAAGTTCCTAACTAATCCCAGCTTGGCGAGACAAACAAGCAACTTGCCGGCTACGCCCCTTATTTGGCGGCCGCCAGCGACTGATCGATGTCTTCAATGATGTCGTCGATGTGCTCGATGCCGACGCAAAGGCGGATCGTCTCCGGCGTGACACCAGCCGCAGTTTGCTCGTCCGGCGTCAATTGCCGGTGCGTGGTCGAAGCGGGATGCGCCGCCAGCGACTTGGCATCGCCGATATTCACCAGACGTTTGAATACTTTGAGGGCATCGTAGAACTTTACGCCGGAGTCGAAGCCGCCTTTGATACCAAAGGTCAGAAGCGCCGAGGGACGTCCGCCGGTGTATTTCTGCGCCAAGTCATAGTAGGGCGAGCTTGGCAAGCCGGGGTAGCTGACCCATTCGACCTGGCTGCTGCTCTCGAGATGTTTCGCTACGGCGAGGGCATTATCAGTATGCCGTTCCATGCGCAGGGACAGGGTCTGCAATCCTTGCAAGATAAGGAAGGCGTTGAAGGGGCTGAGCGCGCTGCCGGTATTGCGCAGGGCGACCACACGCGCGCGGGCGATATAGGCTGCTGGGCCCATGGCATCGGTGAAAACCACGCCGTGATAGCTCGGCTCCGGCGTACTGAACATGTAGAAGCGTTCTTTGTGTTTCTCCCAGTCGAAGATGCCGCCATCGACGAGGACGCCGGCGATGGTCGTGCCGTGGCCGCCCATATATTTGGTCATGGAGTGCAAGACGATGTCGCAGCCGTGCTCAATGGGACGGCAGAGCGCGGGCGTCGGCACAGTATTGTCGACTATGACGGGTACACCATGGGTGTGCGCCATATCGGCTATGGCTGCCAGATCAGGGATGTTGCCGGCCGGGTTGCCGATGGATTCAACGAAGACAGCGCGCGTGTTGTCGTCGATGTGTTTAGCCAGGCCTTCGGCGCTATCGTCATCGGCGAAGCGCACGTCTATGCCTTGTTTAGGAAGCATGTGGCGGAAAAGGGTCCAGGTGCCGCCGTAAAGCTGAGGCACGGAGACGATATTATTGCCGGCTTCGGCCAGATTGAGGATTGAGTAATTGATGGCAGCCTGGCCCGCGCTCAGCGCCAGCGCAGCGACGCCGCCTTCCATAGCCGCGACGCGCTGTTCCAGGACATCGTTTGTCGGGTTCATGATGCGGGTGTAGATATTGCCCGGCACCGCCAGGTTGAAGAGGTCTGCGCCGTGCTGCGCGTCGTCGAATTCATAGGCGACGGTCTGATAGATTGGCACGGCCACGGCATGGGTGGTCGGTTCGCTTTCGTAACCGGCGTGTATCGCTTGGGTCTCAAGTTTCATTGAAGTTTCTCCTCATCAGCGCTTGCAATTCAGTTATCGCGCAATACTCTACCGCAATTCGCGGAAGTATGTGAGATGGAGATTCACCTAAATTGCTAAGAGTGCGGCTGATTTTTCCACTTGGCTTGAGCTTGCTCGATGGTGGTGACGATGACGCCGTAAATGACTAGCGCGCTGCCGACAATTTGCAGGTGAGAAGGAATCTCGCCGAATGCAATTAGGGCGATGACTGCGCTCAGCACAACGCCGACCTGCAGGATGATCGCTACGGCGGTGGCGGTAAAGTGTTGCAGCGCGAGGTTCATGAATAGGTGACCCAACACTTGCGCCAGGAGCGTAACGACGACAGCCCAGAGGTAGCCGTTGATTGGATAGCCCAGCACCGGCGTCCTGGCAAAGGCGACGAAAACGGTTGTCACCAGGGCGGAGCTGAAGAAGACAAGAAAGCTGTATAACATAGGCGGGATCAGATTGTTCAAGCGGCGGCCGATGAGCAGGTAGGCGCCGAAGCAGAAGGAGCCGAATATCGCCAGGACGCCGCCCAGGAGGGGGTCGCTGCCGGCTTCAATGGCGCTCAAGCCGCCAATGCCGACCATGGTCACGCCGATTAGCGTGATGACCAGGCTGAGCCAGAAACGGCGGGAGAAAACCACGCCGAAGATGATGATCTCCGGCAGGACGATCCACATGGGGGTTGTCCGGCGCAGTACGCTGGTCATTAAGACGCTGGTATATTCGAGGGAGACGAAGAGAAGAACAAGGTTAATCGAGAGCCAGAAACCGGCAATGCCCGATAGCAGCCAATGACGGGGGGTCAGGCGCGCCAGGTCTTCTCGGTAGCGTGAAAGGACAAGAGGCAGCAAGCCAAGCGAAACGAGCCATAGGCGGATTAGGACGATGACGAGGGAGGGCATGCCTTCGCTCTGTGTGATGCGGATGGCGATAGGCGTCACGCCTGCCGAAAAGATCATCGTCAGGATTATCAGCAAGGCACGTTTGTTGCGCATAACGCGGGGTCGCTCGGCGTAGATACAATCGCGCAATGCTAGCATAGCCGTCATACGCTGCCTAGTGCACGGGCTTGGGTATGAGCGCAGCGCTGGACTGGGCAGAGTGAGACCGCGATTAGCGCTCGCTGCAGTTTTGTATTTCGTGGTGCAAGCGATGCGCGAAGCGACGTCCCAGCTCAAGTTGACCGGCGCTGTCATAGTGAAGCTCGTCTTCGTGTTTGGTCAGACCATCTGTGTCAACCAGCGACACACAGGGCAGGGATTGGGCGACTTGTGATTGCGCCCGGCGCACTGTTGACAAGTAGCTGAATCTGGCCGGGGAAGGGTTGGGCAGGCCGATAACAAAGTGCATGTCCGGTTGGTCCAGGTCTATGCGCATCTGCTCAATCAAGTGTTTCAAATTACGCTCATATTCCGCAGCAGCAATCGAAAAGTTGGAATCGCTTTCGCCCTGCATCCACAGGCAGCCGAGCACCTGAGCCGCCTTGCCTTGCGTCACCCGCTGGACATGTCGTATCAGACGCGGGTAGAGCGCGCCCTTGTCCGCGTCGTAAGCGATGGCAGCGCGTTCGGCGGACCACTCCGGTTCCCAGGCGAGCAGGGAACTTCCGCCGACGGCAAACTTTATCAAGCGTAGCTTGCTCAGTTTCTGAAGATCCTGAAAGGCGCGGGCGAAACCGATTTCCGGACCGAAACAGCCCTCGCGCGGATTGAGATCGAAAAGCTGAACACCGGCGGGCAAGTCAGTTAAATCAAGCTCGCTCAGGTCGCCATGCCCCGCCATATTTGATTGGCCCGCCAAAATCACAATTGGGATCATCGCTTGGCTTTCTCAGGCTGGATTTGGCCGCGAGTATACTCCGGGAGATTTGTCCCTGCCATCGGCGCAGTGGTAAACTCGCGGCAGCGAGAATGTCTGAACAAATTGAGTGGGGAGGCAGAAGCGACATGCCGACCAAAGGTGCGCCCAACATTTTGCTCATAATGACCGACCAGCATCGCTGGGATTATCTGGGTTGCGCCGGCGCTGATTTTGTCGATACGCCAAACATCGACAGGTTGGCGGCATCGGGAGTTCGTTTCACCAATGCCTTCACTAATGCGCCGGTTTGCGCCCCGGCGCGAATCGGTCTGGCGACCGGCATGCATCCGGCGCGAATCGGCACGTTGGACAACAGTTGCTATCTGCCGCCGCACCTGCCGACTTATTATCAGCGGCTCCGTGACAGTGGTTATCGCGTCGGCTGCGTCGGCAAGCTGGATCTGGCCAAGCCGGACAAATACAATGGGCGCCACGGCGATCGCCCGGCGGTCTATCGCTGGGGCTTCACGCATCCCGAAGAAGTGGAAGGCAAGATGCACGCGGCGCAGGGGGATCCGACAGCTCCGCACGGTCCTTACACTCACTACTTAAGAGACAAAGGGCGCTTGTTGGCATTCTGGGAGGACTACCGCAAGCGTGCCGAGGACGGCTGGATCCTAGGTGTATCACACGATTCGGTATTGCCAACAGAAGATTTTCAAGACTGTTATATCGGACGGCGAGGGGCGCAATGGATATCGACGATCCCGGATGATTTCCCTTGGCACCTCTTCGTCAGCTTCGTCGGGCCTCACGATCCTTTTGATCCGCCGACTGAATACGCCGATCAATTCCGCGATGCCTTGATGCCCGCCGCCATCCCGAAGAATCAGCATGGGAGGCCGGGATGGGTGCTGAAGCGGCAGAAGGATTTCAGCGAAGAGGAATTGGCGCATATCCGCCGCCAATACTGCGCCTTGATCAAGCTGATTGATGATCAAGTCGGCGCTCTGCTTGATGCGCTGGAATCGCGCAATATGCTGGACAATACCATCATCATTTTCACCAGCGATCACGGCGAAATGCTGGGCGATCACGGCTTGTTCCAGAAGCAGGTTCCTTACGAACCGTCCATCCATATTCCGCTGATTGTTGCCGGACCCGGTATCGCACAGGGCAAAGAATCCGATGCGCTGGTTGATATGTACGATCTCAACCCGACGATCTGCACACTGGCAGGCTTGGACGCTGCGCCGGATATGGACGCTCGCTCGTTCGACGGGATTCTACGTGGCAACCAGACGGAGCATCGGCATGACATTCATATCGCCATGCCGAATTATCGTGGGATTCGCAATCGAAGGCATAAGTTTGTTGACAACATCAATGACGAGCCAGAGCTATACGATTTGATGAATGATCCCGAGGAAAGGCATAATGTAGCCGATGAATATCCCGATCAAGTTGCTGCCATGCGGCATCGCCTCAAGCGCTGTTTTGCATGTTAATCACGAAATCGCGTAGAATCCTAGCGAGTATGTGGGGAGACGCGGTTGAACGCTGAGAAGGAGCGCTCTTTTCGCCCAAAAGGAGCTGGAATTTCCATAAGAGCTTTGCCGAGTATTTACGATACGAGACCTTAAGCCGGTCCAAAGGAGAGCAAAATGTTTTATCGAAACAAATCAAGAATCAGGTTACTGGCGCTATTGGTTTTGGTTTTGATTCTGGCAAGTTCGGTCGGAGCGCAGGACGCGATGAACGAATTTGTCATCGGTGTTAGCGAAACTGTCGTAACGCTGGATATGAGCATCCGCAGCCCGTCACTGGCGCATAAGCAGGTCAGCTACGCGATTTACGAGCCCTTGTTGCGCCTGGGAACAGACGGCTCAGTCAATCCCCTGCTCGCCACCGATTGGACCGTGTCGGATGACAAGCTTACGATCGTGCTCAACTTGCGCGAAGATGTCACCTTCCACGATGGATCGCCATTGGACGCCGATACTGTCGTTTGGAATATCAGCGGCGCCATGGATCCGGACTTCGGCGATGGCGCGTTGGCGGACTACGGCCGGATAGAATCGGTTGAAGCCCTTGATGATAATACAGTCCAGATCAATATGTCGGCGCCCGATGCTAATATTCTGCCTGCGCTTGCCGCCGGCAGCGATGCGCGAGCGCTGATTATGTCCCGGGCGGGCTATGAGGATTTGGGAGCGGATGAGTATGCCTTCAATCCGTCGGGCACCGGACCATTCAAATTGGCCAGTTGGGAATCGGGAGTTGAGTTGGTCCTGGAACGCAATACAGAGTATTGGGGCGAAAGCGGCGGCAACGCGGATCGGGTCAGCTTTAGGGTCATCCTCGACGCATCCGCCGCTACGCTGAATTATCAGAGTGGCGATATACATACCATGTTCTCCATTTCGGCGCAGGAACTGCCGCTGCTGGAAGCCGTTCCCGGAACGGTCTCCGGCGCTATTGCCCGCGGCGTGAACGTCTTGGCGCTGAACGGGCACCGGCCACCCTTCGATAATATCCATAATCGGTTTGCGGTCATGCATGCCATAGACGCGGATATAGTCATCAACCTGGCTTATGACGGCTTGGCGCAGCCTGCGCGCGGCATTACTCCGCCGAATTCCTTTGCGTTCAGCGAGGAGTCTCCGCCAATGATCACAAGGGATCTTGATGCCGCTCGCGCGGCGCTGGAGGCGGCAGGAAACGCGGAAGGCTTTGAATTCAGCGTATCGGTTGTGTCGCAACCGTTTCGCATTCAAGTATTGGAAATCTTCCAGGCTAATCTTGCGGAGGTTGGGATAAGCCTGATCATTCAAGCGAATGAACGAGCGCGACATATCGCCGCGTTGCGGGAGGATCCAAGTATTGCCGAAGCCGGCTACGTACAAATCCTCGCGCATCGCAGCTCGATGGAAGGCTATCTGGAACCATTCGCGGGCTGTAGCGCGGCGATTAAAATGGTCGGTTATTGCACGGACGAATACGAAGCGCTGCTGGCGGAATTGCCGGGAATATTTGATAGCGCCGAACGGGCAGCGCATGTTGGCCGCATGAATGATCTCACCTGGCGTGACATGATCGTCGTGCCTTATGTCTATCCGGAGATTCCCTACGTTTATCGCGGTGACCTCATCGAAGGTTTCGCGCTAAACGGCTATGGCTTGCTGGATTGGACCAATTTCAGAGTTATTGGCGGATAGTGATTCGCCGTATCGCGGGGTCGCGTTTGCTGCTGCGACCCTGCGCTTGCTTCCGCCAGTGGCTGTGCGCCATTAGCGTGTTTCAAGCTGAAATCCCGATAGATCCGGTACACAATTAGTCTTCTGGAGCGAGGGCATGGGGCGCTATTTGATCAGGCGCATCATCTTGATGGCGCCGACGATCCTTATCGTCACCTTCCTTGTTTTTCTGCTGCTCTTCCTCAGTCCGGGCGATCCCGTCCTCATGCTCGTTCCTATTGACGAAATCGCTGGGATGACCGATGAAGAGATGGATCGGCTGCGACACAAGCTGGGGCTCGATCGACCCATTTATGTGCAATACGCAGACTGGCTCTTTCATGTCTTCCAGGGTGATTTGGGTCGTTCGATTCATATGCGTCGGCCGGTTGTTGATCTGTTGGCAGCACGTTTTCCGGTCACGCTGGAACTGGCGCTGCTCAGCGTATTGGTCGCCTCGATTATCGCCATCCCTATAGGCGTCTATGCTGCTGTCAAGCCGGGGAGTGTTGGCGACTTTGTCGGGAATATTATTGCGCTCATAGGAGTGTCGGCGCCGAATTTCTGGGTTGCCTTGATTCTGATCGTCGTCTTTGCCGTGCATTTACGCTGGCTGCCAGCTGGCGGATTTGCCCGCATTTCCGATGATCCAGTAAGACATATCGAGCGCATGATATTGCCTGTGATCACATTGAGCACGGCGCTGATGGCAGTAACCATGCGTCTGACTCGTTCGAGTATGTTGGAAGTGCTGAATGAAGATTACGTGCGTACCGCCAGAAGCAAGGGCTTGGGGCAGCGGAGGATAGTATTTGTACATGCCTTGAAGAACGCTCTGATACCGGTTGTCACCACGATCGGGCTGCAGATCGGGCGCATCCTGGGCGGCACTATCGTCATCGAAATAATTTTTTCCTTTCCGGGTATGGGCAAGTTAATGTTGGATGCCATATTCGGCCGTGATTTTCCGATTGTTCAAGGTTCGGTATTGTTGATCACCTTTGCCTTTATGGGCATCAATCTGGTAGTTGATTTAATATACGCATTTATCGACCCACGAATTCGGTATGGTTCGTGATGGAGCCTAGGGCGCAGCCGGTCAGTAGCGCTGGCCACAAGGATTCCATAGAAGCCTTGTCGAAGAATAGCGAGTCGACACAACATGCGTTGTTCTTGTTTGCCGGACGCTTGTTTGCTCGTCCCCTGCCGCGATTCGCTTTTATCCTGCTAGTATTCGTATTTTTGGGCGCGATATTTGCGCCGGTAATCAGCCCTTACGATCCCATCAAGCCGGATTTCTCGGCTGCGCGCCAAGCGCCAAGCGCCGCGTACGCTCTGGGAACGGATGACATTGGACGAGATATCTTATCTCGCATCCTGTTTGGAGCGCGCGTGTCGCTGATGGCCGCGCTGATTCCCCTGTCGATATCAATCATCGTTGGCGTCCCTCTAGGTTTACTCTCCGGTTTGCTGAAAGGCTGGGCAGACGACATCATCATGCGTTTCCTTGATGCGCTTATGGCATTTCCCCGTATTGTTCTAATCATCGCCATTGCCGGCATTCTTGGTCCCAGTTTAATCAACGCCTTGGTCGCTATCGGCATCGTCGGAATCGCTCCGCTGGCGCGTCTGGCGCGCGGTTTGACGCTCTCCGCTAGCGAAGAAGATTACGTCATGGCTGCCGTCGCGCTCGGATCGTCCAACTGGCGCATCATGATGAGGCATATTCTGCCCAATATCACTGCCGCGATCATCGTCACCGTTTCGCTTGATATCGGCGGCATCATCCTGGCCGAAGCCACCCTGAGCTTTCTCGGCCTTGGCATCCAGCCGCCCAATCCAAGTTGGGGCAGTATGGTCGCTGTTGGAAACCGCTATCTGCAGCTGGCGCCCTGGATTTCCCTGGTACCGGGCACAGCGATATTCCTCACCGTCATGAGCATCAATTTGCTTGGCGATGGCATCCGCGATGCGATGGATCCCTATTTGCGGAATCGCTGAAGTCGGTAGCATGGTATCCGGCGGGCAATTTTGGCGTTTCACTGCGAGCTTGCTACAATATCTCATTGTCGGTGCAAAGCGCCGCATGCGCTCAACTATCGGGAGCGGATATGGTCAATACTGTTGAGAGAACCGGCGATATCGTTTCGCTTAAACAAGAACTCGTCGAAGGCGCGGCCCTGGTCGCCAGCATTGGCTTGGTGCCGCTGACCCAAGGCAACCTCAGCCTGCGCGATCCGGCGAGCGGGCACATCCTCATGACACCGCACGACTACCCCTACGATAGATTGACGCCTGATGATGTGCTTGTAATGGATTTGGCGGGTAATGTCGTCGAGGGCAATAAAGAGCCATCGCATGAGTCGCAGGTTCATCTGGCGGTTTACGAGCGGCGCGCCGATACCATAGGAATTGTGCATGCCGAGCCGATTTATACCAACCTCTTCGGGGTGCTGCACAAGCCGATCGCGCCATTGCACGTGGGCACACTGATTGACGTCCGCGGCGAGGTGCCGGTCATGCCATTCGCGCCCAGCGGATCGCGGCAATTCGGCTACGATATGCTGGAAGTGATGGGCGACAAGAACGCGGTGGTCTGGGCGAATCACGGCATGTTGGCGGTTGGCGGCAGTCTACAAAAGGCGATCCACTGCACTGTCATGGTCGAGATTTCGGCGCAGCTCTATCACATGGCGCTGCAGCATGGCGAACCGCATCAGATTCCCGAGCGTTACCATGGCATGTTGGTCGGTTAGTTGTGGTCAACATTGTAAAGGAGCGGAAGAAGGGAGGATTGTGAAGAGTATTTGAAATGAGTTCAGATGAATTCGTAAACAATGTATTGTTTGAGGAGTTTCGAGATGTACAGAAAAATCACGCTGGCAGTATTGCTCTTGCTCATCGTTTCGGTGAGCGCGCCGATTCTGGCGCAAGATGAGGTAGTCGTTCGCTTCCGCTCCTGGAGCCCGGTGATCGCCACGACCGAGGCGATGATCGAAGCTTTTAACGCGGAGAATCCCGATATTCGCATCGAGCCGAATATCACCAATTACACAGAATATATCGTTGACCTGCAAACCACGGCGGCGGCGGGCGCCCTGCCGGACCTGATCGGCTTGGAACCGGGCGCTTTGACGCAGCAGTATCGCGATTATCTGATGCCGCTGCAGGACTGCGCCGTCTCGACCTGGGGCGAAGACTGGGAAGATCAGTTTTATCCTGTCGGCATTGAGCAGGCGAGGCTTGGCAATCCGGAGGGCGATGACAATATCTATGGCTTGCCGGTGCTCGTGCAGACCATCAATATGTGGTACACAGTGCCGATCTTTGAAGACGCGGGTGTCGAGCCGCCGACGACTTACGATGAACTGAAGGCACTAGCGGATACCTTCAACGCGATGGGCGTGGCCCCGGTAATGATCGGCGCCGGCGATGGCTGGATCCGCCGTGATGTGTTTATGCAGTTGATCCACAATGTCGCGCCGGGTTTGATCTATGAGGCGGAAGACGGCAACGCCAGCTTCGCAGACGAGCCATTCGTGGAAGCGATGACCTGGTGGAAGCGCCTGTTTGATGATGGCATCTTCCAGATGGGCGCGTTGGGCATGTCGCACTACCCGGCTGCTGTCGAGCAGATTCAGGGTGGCCGCGCCGCCATGTTCCCGATGGGCGCCTGGTGGCAGCAGCAAGCGGCTAATCCCGATCCGCCGCCGCTGGATCAGGATTTGGCCGGTTATGCGCCTTTCAAGTTCCCGGATGTGACGGGCATGGGCGCGCCGGAAGATTTGCTGGGTGGTATTGATGTCATGCTGGGCGTTACGCGCACCTCGGAGAATCCGGACGCGGCATGCAAGGTCATCACTGATTTCATCAGTGGCGCCGGCGCGCAGGCGTTGATCAATACCTATAACGATCTGCCCGCCTATATCGGCTTGAGGCCGGAGTCTTTCGGTTCGGAGAATCAGGAAGCAGTTTGGGATCTCTTCACCGAGGATTGGTTGGCAAGCGTACAGTACGCGCGTCAGCTGAAGAGCCCGGATGTCAAGCAGGCATTGGAAGACGTGCTGGCGGGTGTCGCCGCTGGCGAGATGACACCGGCTGAAGGCATGCAGATGGTCGAAGACGCCAATATGTAGTTGGTGTTGGGTCTCTAATGTCCGCACGCCAAGTATGACTTGTAGGGGCGACCTATCAGGTCGCCCTTCAGCGTAAGCGTATACCATCGCGGGCGACCCAGTGGGTCGCCCCTACAATACGATCATCGGAGCTGACATCCGTCATGTCGCGCAAGTGGCTGATCGACAATCAGGGTCTTTTCTTCATGGCGCCGGCCATGATCTTGTTCGTCGTGTTCGTTTTGTATCCCATTTTCTATATCTTCGGCGCGAGCATGTTTGAGTGGGATGGCCTCAACGAAGCTGTTTTTGTCGGCGTTCGGAATTACATTGAGATGTTCACCGCGGACCGGGCCTTTGCGGTTGCCATCCGCAATTCGGTCTATTGGACCTTCTTGACAATCTTCCCGCAGATGTTTCTCGGCTTCATCCTGGCGTATATCTTGACTTCGGGCGTGCCGCTTCAGAATGCTTTTCGCGTTATCTTCTTTATGCCCGCGATTATTTCGCCGGTGGTGCTGGGTATTATCTGGCAGCGGATTTACGCGCCCTATGGCGGATTGCTGGCGGACCTGGGGCGGGCGATCGGTGCTCCGTTTTTGGTCCAGCCTTTTATTGCTGATCCCAAGATCGCCATCTTCTCGACGATCGCTGTCAACGTCTGGCAGTGGACCGGCTTTTCCATGTTGATGTACGTGGCCGGCTTGCAGGGCTTGCCCGGTGAGGTGCTGAGCGCGGCGGAAGTGGATGGCGCCGGCATCTTGCAGCGCATCCGTTACATCGTCCTGCCCATGTTGCGGCATGTGCACCTGACTTTGATTCTGCTGGGCGTGATCGGCACCTTGCAGACATTCGCTTTGGTCTTCGTGCTGACGAAAGGCGGGCCAAATCACGCTACGGAAATGCTGCCCACCTATATTTTTCAGAAGGCCTTCATCTTGCAGAGCATGGGTTATGCTTCGGCCGTGGCTGTCGTCTTGTTGGTGATCGCCTTGAGCGCCAGCATCTTCCAGGTCCGTGTCCTGGGCGCGCGCTTCACAATTGGCAACTAAGGCAAAGAGCGCCGGGTCATGAAAACGAGCGAATCCAGCAGACCAAAGCTGCCGCGTCAAACGGCCAAGGCGCTTGCTTTCATATTCGTCACGGTCATGGCGCTGATCTGGTTGGTTCCGATTGTCATGATGCTGGTGGTCTCGCTGATGCCGCCGGATCAACGGGCGCCGCGCTTTGGCGGTATGCTCATTAGTGGCGTCAGCTTGCAGAACTACGTGACCGTTTTCGAAGACGCTGAGATCGTCAAGCACTTCATCAACAGTATGGCGGTGACGGCGCCATCAGTATTATTGGTGGTGATCATCAGTTCGCTGGCGGCGTTTGCGCTGGCGCGTCTGAAGTTCTTCGCACGCGACCTTTGGTTCTACCTGCTTATCATGACGCTCATGCTGCCCATCCCGACGCTGGTAGTGCCGATATTTCAGATCAACAAGGCACTGGGTCTAATCGACAATTATCTCGGACTTATCCTGCCATATACGGCGCTGGGTGTCCCCTTCGCAATTGTCATATTACGCAGCTTCTTCGCCGGCTTTCTGCGCGAGATCGAGGAGGCGGCCATACTTGATGGCTGTACGCCCTTTGGCATCTACTGGAGGATCATGATGCCGGTCAGCTGGCCGGCGGTGGCGGTGGTTATCATCTGGCAGTTTATGACATCCTGGAACGAATTCATCCTGGCGCTGGTCACAATGAAATCGGTCGAAGTCAAAACCTTGACGCTGGTGCCACTGGTTTACAGCGGGCAATTCATGATGCGTCCCGGTCCGATGTTCGCCATTTTGACGCTGATTACGCTACCGGTTGTTGTCGTGTACTATTTGATGCAGCGCTTCATGGTCGGTGGCTTGACCGCAGGCGCCGTTCGAGGTTAGGTCGCATGAGGTGAAGTCCCTCCTTCTTTATGGGGGAGGGATTTAGGGTGGGGGTGTCATGAGCTTGATGGGTATTGATGTCGGCACGACCGGCTGCAAGGTGGTGGCCTTTGCCGAGTCTGGCGCTGTACTGGCGCAAGCCGGCCGCGAATACCCGCTGCTCAGCCCGCAGCCCGGCTGGTACGAATTGGATCCGGAGCAGGTCTGGGATTTCGTCTGCGTGTGCCTGCGCGAGGTCAATGCGCAACTGAGCCAGGATAAGGTCAGCGCGCTGGCCATATCGTCGCAGGGCGAGGCGATGACGCCGATAGCGCGGGACGGCCGGGCGCTGGCGAATAGCCCCATCAGTTCCGATACTCGCAATCGGGTGCAGACGGCTGAGATGGAATCGGCCCTGGGCGCCGAGCGCATCTATGCGCTGACCGGTCAGCCGATGAGCACAATCTATACCCTGCCCAAATTGCTTTGGTGGCGGGATCATGCGCCGCATATCCTGGAGCAAACCTGGAAGTATCTGTGTTATGTCGATTTTGTCGCCTTCAAGCTGGGCGTGGAACCAGCCATAGATTACAGCATGGCGGCGCGCACACTGGCATTTGATGTCCGCAAGCTCGACTGGTCCGATGAATTGCTGGATGCAGGCTGCGTAAGACGGGATCAATTGGCGCGGCCAGTGCCAAGCGGAACGATCATCGGCGAGATTCCGTCAAAATTGGCGGCGGAACTGGGCTTCGAGGGGGCGGTCAAGGTTGTCAGCGGCGGTCATGATCAGCCGGCCGGCGCATTGGGCGCGGGAGTATTGACGCCGGGGCGGGCAATGCTTGCCATCGGCACGACTGAGGCGCTGGTTGCTGTCACTGATGAGCCGCGAATGGAAATGTTCGACTGCCATGTCTCGTGTTATCCCCATGCCGCTCCCGGCTTGTTCATCGCCTTGAGCGGCAACCAGACCGGCGGTCGTCTGCTGCGCTGGTACCGCGATGAATTGGCGGCTGCCGAACGCGCGATCGCTGAAGGCAGCGGCGACGATGTTTACGATGTCATTGTCGAGCAGATCGACGATGCGCCCGGGCGCTTGCTGATGCTGCCCTACTTTGTCGGCAGCGGCACGCTATTTGACGACCCTAGCGCCACCGGCGCGCTCATCGGCATGAGCTTCGATACGAAGCGCAAGGACATCGTACGAGCGATACTCGAAGGTTTGACCTATGAGCAGGCGCTCGGCATCAGGCGGCTGAACGAGATCGGCGTTCCGATTAGTCAGTTGACGGCGGTCGGCGGCGGCGCGCGCTCCGAACGCTGGATGCAGATCAATGCTGATATCACGGGTCTGCCGGTCACTATCAATCACACATCGGAGGCAGCCAGCCTGGGCGTGGCGATGCTGGCGGGCTGGGCGACAGGCGTATATAACAGCCTGGAAGAGGCAGCCGCGCTATTGATCAAGCCGCGAAAGACTTTCATTCCTCGCGCCGACCGCTCCGCGCATTATCAACGACAATTGAGCATTTACAGTGACTTGTACCAGGCCTTGCGACCGCTGTACCAGTCGATGGCGGCCGATGACTGAAGTGGCAAGTTCGGGTGAATTGGGCTAATCACCGCCTTGCAAGCGGCGCCGGCGCTCCTCGATTTGCTCCAGCACATTGTTGGTGACCTTGGGGACTTCTTTTTCTTTCTCTTCCAAGCGCGAAATATCCGGCTGAACGAGATCATCGGCGCTGATGACGACATCGCGGTCCTTGAATTCGATGGCGCCTTCTGGTTTGTTTTCCTGCGACTGCTTCAACTGGCTGACGTTTTCTTCGCGCTTTTCGTCTTGCTTTTCGGCTTGTGGCGCAGTATCGCCGCTGGCGCTGGCTTCCCCCGAGACGACCTTGTTGGCTCTGCGCCGCTTGCGTGGTTTCTGTTGGGATGTGTCAGCCAAGTCACCCAAGGCATCGCCGACTTTCATGGTAGTTTCGACCGCCTTCTTGGTGCGGCGGAAGCGGCTGAAGAGACCGCGCGCTTGCTCTTCGACTTCGTCCGCGGTGGGGGCCGGCGCGTCGCCGAGCGCCCAGCGGTAGCCGATGTAAATCCCCGCGCCAACGATCAAGAAGGGCAGAATGGTTTGGATCAATTGGACCAAGGTGCTCATCACCGCCAGCGCCGCCAGGGTAGCCAAAACGACGATGACCAGCTTTAGCGCTTTCTCCTTGTCCAGTTCCATGACCGCGGCTCCATATTCGGGCTGATATACCGGCGGCGCCTCCCCAGCGGGAAGCGGCAAGCAACATATAATGTATTATACGCGATTTGTCGCTGTTTGGATGGCGCGCGGGTTCGCGGCGGGGCGACTATTTGGTCCCCTTTGGCTGCTGGATTCATGCTACAAGGATTGTAATCCTGCCCATCCATTGCGCCGATCAGCGCCAGAATGAGAGTTGAATCCAAGCCATGTCTTCTAATAGTGTCATCTCACATGCCTTCGTGCTGCCGGACCGCAACTTCTTTGAGTGGCTGGCCGTCCTGCGCCCTTATCTGGCGAAATTCGAGCGCGTGGCTGTGGTGCGATCATCGGCGGGCAATAACCTCAATCGCTTCCGCAATGTCACGGCGGTCGATGCGCCATTGACATGGTGGCAGGACTCGGCTTTGACTCACATCCGCCGCATCTACCCCTCGGTGGTAATGGTCGATGTGATTGGCGCGTCCACACCGGAAGACATGGAGCCGATCATAAGCCGGCGCGTGGAAAACGATGACCGCTACGGCGAGCGCGACAACGATCCGCAGCATATTTTCAATCGCTTCGTGCTGGAGTGGATGACGAGCGCGCGGCCGATAGCTGTGCTCGATCGCTTCAATGCGGATACCGAGCAGGGCGATTTGCGCCGCAGCCTTGACGTCTTCACGCGAATGAACGCCGATGTCATCTGTGGCGCTTCCGGATCTGTCACTGCGGTTGGCGATAGCATCCAGGTCGAATCGACAATTGAGGGCGAGCGCTTCATCACCACCTATGAAGGCGTGAAGGAAGGCAGCGTCTCGGTTGGGGATGAGGTGGTCCTGGGGCAAGTGATGGCGAAGGCAGACGGCGAGCGCCTTTCGATTTGCGTTCAGAACCCGCCAAAGGGCGTGAGCCTGCTGGGCTGGGAAAACTTGATGAATCCGCGCGACTACATTTACATTCCGCAGTTTCGCGCGCGTCCGCTTACGGACGGGCTTAACGTCCGCAAGCTGCCAAGCGCTTACGCCAGCATCGTGGGCCGCGTATACAGCTGGCATCTGCTGGAGCCGCAAGAGCATCACGGACGCGCGATCGAAAAGATTGGCGCCGAGGGCAGTTGGTTGAAGGTCAGCTCGATTACCGGCGTCGAAGGCTATGCGGCCGCCTGGTATCTGCAAGCCACCACGCTGGATGAGGCGACAGAAGTATTCGCCGGGGTCAATCCGGTCGGCGTCAATCTGGATGTTTTCCATCCGCTAGGCAGGCCGGCGCCGGCGCGCCTTGGTGAAATCGGCTGGGTGAGGTTTGGCTACAACGTCTCGAATGGGCGCGGCTCGGAAGATATCAGCGCCGCCTTAGTACGCTATCTGCCGCAGGTTGAAGCCTACCGCGATGCCGGCTACCGCGTCATTTTGACCATCAGCCATCAGACCTATGGCGAGGGCAAGAGTGAGTTTTGGCCCTGGTCACAAATGACGGATGCCAAGTGGCGTCTGCTGCGGGGTCGCTTCGCGCAGATGATGAGCGAAATTGCGGGGCAGTGGGCGGGTCGGGACCTGGTGGCCGCCTGGCAGATTTGGAATGAGCCGGATTCGCGCAGTGGCGTCGCCTCGGTGCCTATGAGCGGTCGGCATTATGGCGAGATGTTTGGGGAGATCTATGGCGCGATACGAAGCGCGGACAGCGATGTACAGATTGTCACCGCCGGTTTTAACAGTGGCCCGCTTAGCGGCAGCGCCTATGCCCGCCAAATGCTGAGTGGTCTGCCCGATGATGTCCTGCCGGATGGCATCGCCTTTCATCCCTACGGACGCGGCGTCAACGGGCATCCCTACTACTCGATGTTCGGCCATATTGATGAGTCAGTCTGGGCGTATAGCGCTGTCTTGCCGGAGAAGCCACTTTGGATCACCGAGTTCGGGGTGCTGGATCGCCCGAATGATTCGGCGGGGCAGATCGCGCGATACGCTACGGATATGATTCGCTATCTGAAGACGCAGTATCCCGGCAAGTTTGCGGCGCTCGTGTGGTATGCCTGGGCGCAGGGCATGCACAATGGCTACGGAATCGTGGACCAGGCCGGGAATTCCCGCTCGCCACTAACAGAGCGCTTCTTGTCTGCTTGATGTCGGCCTGCGTCGGTGTCAATTTGCTTGCGCGAAGCCTGACCGTCCTGTGAGGGGAGTGGTTAACATCGCGGATATAGTCCACTTAGCAAACACGGCACAGATTTTTTTGCCACAGAGGACTCAGAGGACACAGAGTTATATTGTTTGGTTGGCGAATTTATCGTGTAGTTGGAATTTACCACTCCCTCCTGTGGAGCATATTTGCGGGAGTGGTGAATTTCAAAGACACAGGACATATTGCGGATTCCATAAGGTGGATTCACCACAGAGACACAGAGGGCACAGAAGTTTTTGGATGGCAAGGTCGAAGTTGTTATATCAACAGTATTCACCACTCCCATATTTGCCTTGCCGCTAGAGGGCGGGTTAAGATAGTAATAACGGTTCATGGCGAAAGAAAATCATCATGCGCAAGCGATTTTCCGTACTGACTCTGGTCCTTTTCTTGCTAGTCAGCGCGGTACCCGCTGCGCTAAGCCAATCCGAATGTGACTTCAGTTTTTCCAATTACGCTCGTGCGGTGCAGCTGCATGATATGGGCGACTATGCGCGGGCGCTGCGACATTATGATTGCGCCCGGCAAGACGACCCGGACAATGCGATTATCCCGATACTGATCGAGAATCTGCATGAAGACAGCGCAAATGCCGCAAGCGCCTGGTCACGCGCCGAAACGACCGCGAAGGAACCGATATGCGCTCCGGCTCTTGATCATCTGCTGCAGGGCGAGAAAGCTTTCGGTCAGGGTGACAGCAATCAGGCGCTTATCCACCTGCAATGTGTCTTGCTGCGGAACCCGAATCGAGCTGCGGCGCTCAACCTCATGGGCGAGATCTACATCAACCGGGGCGATTCGCATGCCGCGAAGCACTACTATGATCGCGCTGATGCGGCGCGCAATCTTGACTCTTCAGCCGAGCGATCCGACGGACCGGCGCCTTCGCAGAAGTTTGAAATGCCGGAATGGCTCACGCCATTTGAAACTGCGCCAAGTTCACGCGAGCCCGCTCCGGCACAGCCGATCGTCGTCTTCACTGAGCATTCGCGTTTGCTGCTGCAGACCGAGCAGATGCTAATCATCGCCGATGACAACTCGCTGACCACTTGGCAACGTCGGCAAGCGCTGGTTGTTGAAAAGATCACAATTGTGATCTCGACCGGCGAAATGACGCTAACGCTTTATCAGCAGCGGCTCTTCGCTATGTCACGCGAGGCGCGCATTACTTTGAGAGCTGTTGACCGGGGCCCGGACGCGCGCGATCAAGCGCAACAGGCGTTTAAGGCGGGTGACCTTGAGGGCGCGATTGAGTGGATGCTGAAAGTTACGGACGGCGCCGGCGCGACAGTCGATGACTACGACTTCCTGGCATCCTTGTACAGCATGCACGGCGATATGGAAGCGGTGGAAAGCAGCCTGATGAAGGCGATAGAGTTGGCGCCGACCCGCTCGGACCTCCGTTGCCGCTTGGGCACGGCGCATGTGGCACAAGGAGATACCGCGGCGGCATACGCGCAGTTTGATTGGATTCTTTCAGTAGAGAAGTCCAATCTTTGCGCCATCGAGAATCGACGCGCCTTGAATCGCTCACTCAACGTTGCTGCGCCCACAATGCCGGTCAGGGCGGCGAAAGCCTCACCGGCACAGGCGACATTTGAGCTCGGCATGGCAATGCTCTCCAATCGCAAGCTCTTTGCCGCGGCGAATACGCTCATCGAGGCGCTGGTGATTGACCCGGCGCATGCAGAGGCGCGCTGTCAATTGGGCGTCATCATGACCGATTGGGCGAATTATGGATCGGCGCTGGCACATTTCGACCGTATTCTGGCGGATGAGCCGCAGAACGAATGCGCCCGCCAAAACCGCAGAATCGCAATCCTCAATATGCTGGGTATGTATGTTCCGCTGACGGTGGACGACTTCTTTTATCATGCGCGGATTTTCGCGCAAGTCGAGGAATGGGAGCTGGCGCGGGATGCCTTTCGCCATGGGCTCTCGCTCGATCCGACGCGAACGGACGTAAGCTGTGAGCTGGGCATGATTTATGCGCAGTTGGGCGATGAACGCGCCGCGCTTTATGAGTTCGATCGTGTTTTGGCGCAGGATAGCGTCGATTCATGCGCTTGGCCGAACCGTGACGCCTTGTTGCAACGTCTGCGCGACGAAGGTTGAGCGGCAGGACGGGTTACGCGCGGGCGTTTGCTGTTATACATCGGCAAGGATTCCGTTAGCTGTGCTTTAGCATTGCCGCCTAAGCTGGAATTGAAACGAGAAGCAAGACAGCATACAAGTGATGCTCTATTCTGTTATCAAGAGGAGAACGGGCATGATAAGAAAAGTTTCGATCTTGCTGCTCTTGCTGCTGGCGCTGGTTGGCACAGCGCAAGCGCAACGGACGCCGCAAGAAATGTATGAGGGCCAGGCTCAGGCGCCGGAGTTCCCTGTCGGGCTCGATTGGATCAATGTCGGAAGTCCGCTGACGACGAGCGGCTTGGTGGGCAAAATCGTTATTCTGGACTTCTGGACCTACGGCTGCATCAACTGCTTGCATATTATTCCGATTCTGGAACAAGTGGAGAAGACATTCGCTGAAGAGGTCGTAGTTATCGGTGTCCATTCGGCCAAATTTGAAACAGAAGGCGAGACCGAGAATTTGCGTCAGATTGTGCAACGGTATGGCGTACATCACCCGGTCGTGAGCGACAGCAATTTTGAAATCTGGCGCAGTTTCGGTGTAAACGCCTGGCCAACCACTGTAGTTATCGACCCGCGCGGCAATGGCGTCGTAAGGCAGTCGGGCGAGATTCCCTTCGAAACCTTTGAAAGATATCTCACGGGCATGATCGAATATTACGACGGCATTGACGAGAGCATCATTGACCGGACGCCGCTCGAGCTGGCCATCGAAGGCGCCGGCGATCCCGGTACGCCGCTGCTATTCCCGGGCAAGGTCTTGGCAGACGCAGCGAGCAATCGTCTCTTCATCGCCGATAGCAGCCATCATCGCATTGTCGTAGCCGACCTGAGCACGCGCGAAGTGATCGATATCATAGGAACGTCCGTGCGCGGCTTCACTGACGGGGACTTTGACGAGGCCAGATTCGACAAGCCGCAGGGCATGGCGCTGGATGGCAATCTGCTCTATATCGCCGATGTCAACAACCATGTTATTCGCACGGCCGACCTGGCAGCGCGGAGAGTGATGACCGTGGCCGGCAATGGAATCATGGGGCGCAGCCGGCTTGAATTCGGCGTTGAGGTCAGCAACCCGCTTGGCGTCTCGCTGCGCAGCCCCTGGGATGTGGAATTCGATGATCAAGGACGCTTGCATGTCGCGATGGCAGGTACGCATCAGCTCTTCATTTATGAGCCGGAGACTAACCTGTTGTATCCTTCGGTCGGCAATGGGCGCGAAGCCAATCTGAATGGCGTCAGCCTGGCGAATGCAGAATTGGCGCAGCCGAGCGGGCTCTACAATGCCGGCGATGGCAAACTCTACTTCGCCGACAGCGAATCGAGCACGATCCGGCTGGCGGATTTCAATAACGATCTGGTCAGCGTCGTCTCCGGGACGACAGGAAATAACCTCTTTGAATTTGGCGATATCGACGGTGAATTGGGAGAGAATCGATTGCAGCACGCGCTGGGGGTCGAAGGCGGTCCTGATGGCGCACTCTACATCGCCGATACATACAACAGCCGCATCAAAGTGATAGGCGCTGGCGAGACTGGCACCTATACCTTGTCTGGTCTTGGCGGCAGCGGCGGCTATGCGGATGGCGAGGTCGCTCAGGCCCAATTCGATGAGCCCGGCGGCTTGAGCTATGCGGACGGCATGCTCTACGTTGCCGATACCAATAACCACGTCATTCGCATGATTGACCTGGAAGCGGGCATGGTTGACACGCTTGAATTCAGCAATCCGGAAGCGCTGGTCATCGACAAGGAGAGTTTGACGCTGGTCGGCGGGAACGCTGGCGATCGCGCGATCATCATGGCGGGGATTCATCAGGTCGCCCCGGGTGATGGCGTGATAAGTCTAAGTCTGACCTTTCCGCCGGATTTCAAGATCAATCCGCTGATCGATAGCCAGCTTGCGCTGGAATCAAGCAGCGGCGAGAGCGCAAAGGCGGTCGTGGCGGAAGCGGTAACCCGCATACCGGTGACGTTTTCTGAGGGCAGCGGTCAGTACAATGCGGAAGTCACCTTGTACTATTGCCGTGAAGGCGAAGAGGGGCTTTGCTTCATCGAGACGGTGAGCTGGATCATTCCCTATGAAGCCGGCAGCAGCAACGATATGACTGAAATCGCGCTGGAGCGGAAGATAGTCGCGCCTGATGTCTAGAGACTGATGGAAAGTTGGCAATCCGCACCACACAGTTTGAGGGCGGCTCACAGGGGCGCGTAGACACTGCCCGTCAGTCGCCCCTACTTTTTTTCCTGGAACGCGTTTTCAGTTCGCGCCGATGACGACACTGCCTTCGTTGAATTCGCCGCCGCGCACATAATCGGTCTTAACAACCGTGCCGGCACCAAGCCGCGCCAACAGCAGCTGCAAGTCATCGGCATCTTCGACCGCCTCTGCATCCAGCGCCGTCAGGATATCGCCGACCAACATGCCGGCTGCCGCTGCCGGGCTGTCGGCTTCGATCGAGACGATCAGCAGGCCGGTTTCCTGCTCCATGGCTTCGGCGATGCTGTCTGGAAGCTGGGCAGCCTGAACGCCGACGCCGAGATAGCCGGTCTGAATCTTGCCATCGGCCAGCAGCGCGGCGACCGACTTTGAGATACTGGCAAGGGGCACGGCGACGCTTATGCTGCCGGCGAAACCGGAGGTATTCATGCCGTAGACCTTGCCATCTGCGCCGAGCAGGGGACCGCCGGAAAAACCGGGGTACATGGTGATATCGGTCTGGATGATGCTGTCGGCAAAAAGGCGCTCCCAGCCGCCAGCCTTCCAAGCAGCTTTTTTCATCCAGGCCTGCTTTTTCCAATTGCGCTTGCCGGCGCCCATGTGTTTGGCGAAGGTTCGTCTTGTTCGCCTGCGGCGCTTCTTGGCATCGGCCGGGTTGATAATGCCGCTGACCATACCAAGCGACGCTTTGATTGGTTGGCGGGGCCGCCCCAACGCAAGTACGAGGTTGCCCACGCGCAGGCTGCCCGCTTCGGCCTGATTGGCCGGCTTCAGCGTTGCGGCCACTTGCAGCAGCGCCAGGTCATTGCGCGGATCGCGCCCGACCAGCTTGGCGTCGATGCGCTCGCCATCGGCTGTGCCGATGCTTATGTCGTCGTCGGATTCCACCACGTGATGGGCGGTGACGATCAGGTTCTCTGACCAGGCGATGCCGGTGGCGGGAATGCGCCGGCGCGCGTCAACTCGCAGGACACTCTCGGCAGCGCTGTCGACCAGGTCCGCCATTTCCTTCGATAATTCTTGCAGCGTATTTACCACAGTTTGCTCCTTCTGATACTTTGCGTTGCACTCATTCTGCCACGCCCGGTGGCGCCATTACATCAGACTTTTGGCGAGGCGCTACCTGAACTTATGGGCAGGAGGGCAAGAATCGGAGTGTGCTGTTGGCGGTTGCCCTCTGATACAATGGCGGCGATCGAATAGGCTGGGGAATTAGACTTGTCGTTGATTCAAGTGGCTGCCCTGATATTGCTGGGCGCGATTTGGGGCGCGTCCTACATTTTCATACGTGTCGCTGTCGAGCCATTTGGTCCGGTCTTCTTGATGTTCGTCCGTGTGGCGCTGACAGGTCTGATTCTGCTGGGTTATGCTCGTCTGCGCGGCCTGAAGCTGAATATTCGCGGGCATTGGCGCCGCTTCGCCGTACTGGGGTTTCTCGGCTCCGCCTTGCCCTTTACCTTGATCGCCTGGGCGGAGCTGACGGTGCCCGCTTCAATTGCCGCCATTCTGATGTCGACAACGCCGTTCTTCACGACGCTGGTCGCTGCCGTCGGTTTGGGCGAGCGCCTGACTGTCGCCAAGCTGATCGGCGCTGTCCTCGGCATCATCGGCGTGGCAGTAACTGTCGGTGGCAGCCCCATGACAATGAGTTCAGAAGTGGTCGCCGCGACCCTGGCGTTGTTGGCGGCGACCTTGAGTTATGCGGTTGGCGGTGTCTTTGCTAAGCGCTATTTCACCGGCTTGAACAATTTGTCCATGTCAAGCGGGCAATTGATCGCGGCCACATTTATTTTGGCGCCGGTCTCTGTTGTGGACTTGCCGCAAGAAGTACCGCCGATTGATGCCTTGCTGGCAACGCTGGCGCTGGTCGTATTGTGCACCGCCCTTGCCTACCAACTCTACTATTACCTCATTATCAGCGCCGGACCGACCAAAGCGCTGACGGTCACACTGCTGGTTCCCGTTTTCGGCGTGATTTGGGGCGCGCTCTTGCTGCAGGAAAGCATAAGCTCCGGCATGATCGCCGGTCTTCTGATCGTGCTATTAAGCGTTGGGCTGGTGACGGGGACAGTTGCGCCGCGATGGGGCAGGTACAAAGCGAATCCCTCTCGCGCTTCTTGATCCAAATTAGAAAGGTGGATCAGGCAGGGGAGGGACTTGGGGGCATTGCTGCCGTTGATTCTGCAGGCAGATCCGGCTCTACATATTCAAGGCGTCGTAGCCGGGTCCTTGGGTGAAGAAGTCGTAGTTCGGCGCGATATCCGGGGTGAGGTCGATGATTTCGCCTTCTTCGTGCTCAATGATCACCTTGGTGTCGAATGGCACACGTTCTTGACCCTCCATCATCTCGTATTCGGACGAGACCTCTTCCTCAACGAAGATAGCTTCAAAGGGGCATTCGGGGATACAGGCGCCGCAGTCGATGCAGGTATCTGGATCGATGAAATACCAAGGCCATTCGTTTTCGGGCTTGCCGGCGATGATGCACTCGACCGGGCATACCTCTACACAGGCGCCATCCCGCAAGCACAGGCTCGTGATGATATGGGTCATTTGTGGTCTCCTTGATCGTTCCGCATCGCTGCTCAGACGATATCACAAGCGAAACTTACTTAGCTAGCCGCAACTAGCGCTATGGTAGCCTAATATATTCCACGACGCTACTGCCTTTGTGCAATTTTAGCTGGCAAAAATTCGCTTGTTAAGTCGAGATCTTATGCCTTCTACGGCTGGGCGCGCTGACGGCGTTTTCGCGAGCGCGGCGCGCCATTTTACTGTCTTTGCGAGGCTGATATAATCACTGGCAGAGACGATGGCTCCAGTAGCTCAGGGGATAGAGCACTGGTTTCCTAAACCAGGTGTCGCAGGTTCGAATCCTGCCTGGAGCGCTGATTCGTTGTCAGCGTAGCCCTCGAAATACGTATTCTTGTGCGCTTGCTGGTTGCAGCGAGGTCGATTTATAGAATGACCTTATGTGATAGAATAGAATACGAATTGATCGGGCAGCCCGATAAAGAAGTCAAGCAGACGGTAAACGTGCGTTCAACTGTGAAGCGCGACATAGATGGATAGTGTGCCGACCGTCTGCGATTTCGCCCAATGCAAGCCGGTAGAGTTTCCCAATGAGCGATTTGTCCGACGGGAGATGTCGCTTAGGCAGCCGATAGCATTTAGATCGAAAAGAATGAAGTGAGGCGGTTTTGGATCCAGGCACTATAGCTGCTGTAGCAATAGCATTGTTCGCGATTTTTGCTTTCCTTGAGTCAATCCGACGCGATCTTAAGGGCGACATAAGGGAGGTTCGCAATGAGTTAAGGTCCCTCGACTCAAAACTAGGCTTCGAAATCAAGGAAGTCCGCGACGGGTATGGCAATCGTATTTCTATTGTTGAAACAAAAGTAGAAGACGTGCGTCGATCTGGGAGACGTGGCAATGACTGACAGAAGCAGATATGACTTACAGGTGATTCAACCACTGCACGTCATAGGTGATGAAGTACACGGCGTATTCGAGGTAAATGTTGTTGACTTGAATTGGGGTCAGCAACAGCTCGATCAGTTTCTATCACTCGTTTCCGATTCGTATGGGTTGTTGTCTTGGGGTACCTTTTGGACGGACCGTAGTGAAACGAAAGATGAATTCTGTCCGGAGACAGTAGATCGGATTCAACTGTTTTGGCAGCGAAAACTAGTGAAATGTGAAAAGCGTGATGTCATTACAAATGAGTTTGAGAAGATAAAAGTGGAAGTGCTGGCCAAACTTGGCAATCGTCAAGCTACCAACTAGTACAAATGTTTTGCATTTAAATCACGAATACGTTCAAGTCCGTGTTGGGTAGAGTATCTCCTACGTAGCTTGTATAGAAGCCGTTTTAGGCAGGGTCCGCATTTGGCTTAGACTCTGTTCTTGATTCGCTATATTCACCGCCGCTGCATCAGCAAAGTCGTCAAGTGGCGTGGCGCCCAGGTCCTCGTCGCTGCGCAGCCGCACACTGACCGTGCGGTTCTCAATGTCGCGGTCACCGACGATCAGCAGCCAGGGGATATTCATTCGCCGATGCTGCTTGATTTTCGAGCGCATATTGCGGTCTTGTAAATCGGCTTTTGCGCGCATGCCTCGTGACTTAAGCAGCGCTTCCACTTCGCCGGCGTAGCTGTTGTGGCTCTCGCGGATGGGGATGATGACGGCTTGGGTCGGCGCCAGCCAAGGCGGAAAGGCGCCGGCAAAATGTTCGATGAGTATGCCGATGAAACGTTCCAGGCTGCCGAAGGGCGCGCGGTGAATCATGACCGGACGCTTGCGTTCGTTGTCCTTGTCGACATAGAGCAGGTCAAAGCGCTGCGGCAGATTGTAATCGACTTGCACTGTGCCCAGCTGCCATTCCCGTTTGAGCATATCGCGGACGATGAAATCCAGCTTTGGTCCATAGAAGGCGGCTTCGCCCGGTTCGACGTGATAGTCCAGACCCAGCTCATCGCAGGCGGCGATGATGGCGGCGGTGGCGTTCTCCCAGAGCGCGCTGTCGCCGACGTATTTGTCGCTGCCCGGATCTCGCGTGCCGACGCGCGCGCGAAAGTCCGTCATGCCCAGGGCGCCGAAAACGTGCTGAATCAGATTCACCACCGCTTTGAATTCATCCAGCAATTGATCGGGACGGACGAAGAGGTGGGCGTCATCGACCGTGAAGCCGCGCACGCGAGTCAAGCCGCGCAATTCTCCAGACTGCTCGTAGCGGTAGACCGTGCCGAACTCGGCGTAACGCAGCGGCAGGTCGCGATAGGAGCGTGGCTGGCTGGTGTAGATACGGCAATGGTGCGGGCAATTCATGGGACGCAGCAGAAACTCATCGCCGTCGACATCTATCGGCGAGTATTGGCTGTCGGAGTAATAGGGATAGTGGCCCGATGTCTTGTACAATTCAATATTGCCCAAGTGTGGCGTGACGACAGGCAGATAGCCGCGTTCGATTTGAATATCGCGCAGCCAGCGTTCCAGCGTATCGCGCAGGGTGGCGCCATCGGGCAGCCAAAGCGGCAGGCCCTTGCCCACCATCGAGTCGATAATGAATAGTTCGAGCTTTTCGCCAAGTACGCGATGGTCTCGCTTGATGGCTTCTTCCAAACGCGCGCGGTAGTCCGCCAGTTCGGCTGGTGTCCGCCAAGCCGTGCCGTAAATGCGCGTGAGCTGCTGTCGCTTTTCGTCGCCGCGCCAATAAGCGCCCGCCGGCGGACGCAGCGAGATGCTGACCGCCTTGGGATTAATGTCCTTCGTGCTTTCCACGTGCGGCCCGCGGCAGAGATCGATGAAATTGTTTTGCGTATAGATGGTCAAGCTGCCCGCCGGATCGGCGATCGGATTGCCGTTGTCATCCAGCCTGCCGTTGACCAGGTCGTCTATGAGTTCAAGTTTGTAAGGCTGATCATGAAACAGCTCGCGGGCTTCCGGCGCCGAGACTTCTCGCATGGAAAACTCATGGCGCTGCGACAGGATCTTCTTCATCCGCTTCTCGACCCACTTGATATCGTCCTCGCCGATCGTCGCAGGCAAGTCGAAGTCGTAATAGAAGCCGTCCTCAATCGGCGGTCCGATCGCGATTTTCGCCTCGGGGAAACGTTCCAACATGGCTTCCGCCATCACGTGGGCGGCTGAGTGCCGGATCTTATAGAGTTGGCTGTCTTCGTATCGTTCTTCGGGCATCATGGTCTCTCAAATCGAAATCACAAGGCAGGCTTTACAGGCTGTAAGTTCAATGGCGCAACGACCCAATGATGACCGGCGCGCCGCGAGAAATTATAGTAGAAAAGGAGGAATTGCAGAAAGGGGCAGTCGCGGACCGTTCGGGTTCAGGCGGCGGGCGCCTAATCGTCGATTAGCACCAGCACCTCTTCGATAACAGCCTGGGCAATCGCTTGCGTCGCCAGCTGACTTTCCCTATTGGCGGCAGCCGAATCGGCGCGCTCATCTTCTGTGACGCGAGTAAAGAGGCTTTCGAAGACGTCCTGCGCCACCAGGTTGTTGATGGTGTCTTCGATGGTTTCGAGGCGCAACTCTTCCACGATGATATGCGGCGTATCGAGGATAGCGTAGCGTACTGGCGCTGTTTCCGGAATCGACTCTGTGACCATCCAGGTGAGCGACAGTTGACGATGAATGTAAGATAGGGTGGCGAATAAGGCGGTATAAACGGCCCCATTTTCCATCTGCACGATGACATCGCAGGCATCGCCTTCCTCGTGCATTTCGCAAAGAATCTCTTCGGGAACAATCATGATATCGGAGATTGAACTATGGTTCATTGGCAACTCATACCTGCTTGCAAACTTGTATTTACTTGATTATATGCGCATTGAAGTGACACAGAGATAAGCATATCATAAATTGGAGAGTTTTTGGCAAGTCGATCGCGAAGGGTTTATTGGCTCGGCGCGCCGTTTTGAGCCACTAATTCGTAATTATTTCGTATGACAGTTGACGATGCAAAAAGCAGAAGACGGGAAAGCCTGATGCAGATCAAAGAAGATAAAGACCATCCCCTTTATCAGAAGGAAAAGTCCCGCCCTGCAGCGCCGGTCGAGGTGGCCAAAGACGCCAAGCGCGCGCGAACGCCGCGAGCCGACCTGCCCCTCTTGACCTATGCCCTGATGGCGGTCAACGGATGCTTTTTTCTCGCGGGTTTCCTTATGCCCGAGCTGGAGTGGGAGCTGTTTCTGCGTGGCGCATTGATTCCACAGCTGGTGGCGGGGCAGGGCGAGGTATATCGACTATTCACGGCGATGTTTCTGCACGGAAGTTTGGGTCATGTCTTCTTTAACGTCTATGCCCTTTATATCGTCGGGCGGTCAGTGGAGCCGATATTCGGGCGCATCCGCTTTCTGCTGATTTACCTGCTTGGCGGGCTGACAGGGTCGGCGCTTAGCTTGGCGCTCGGCGGGCTTGATGGCGCTTCGGTAGGCGCTTCGGGGGCGGTCTTCGCAATTTTCGCCGCCCAAGCTGTGCATTTATATCAACACAGAGGCGTATACGCGAATGTTCAGGGTCAATTGCGTCACATGGGATTTCTCATCGCGATAAATCTGGTGATTGGATTCGCGCCCGGCTCGCGCATCGACAATTGGGGACATATCGGCGGTATGTTTGGCGGCGCGCTGCTGGCTTGGCGTATCGGTCCGCGACTTGCCCGTCCGTCGATGCCGATAGGCAGCATTCGCGATTTTGCCCGCACGGATGGCAATCCGCTGCGATTGCACTTGCCCGAGCTGGTGATCTACATCGGCGCTCTAATCGGTATCGTCGTCCTCGCCATCAGCCTTCTCGCCACGTAGTTGATCCAGCTCGAAGCGGAGCAGGGCGATTTGCTGGGCGGTTTCTTTGCTTTCTTGCGTGAGCCGCGTGATGACGGTGGAGAAATAAAGCTGGATGAAGAGCAGGAATAAGGCTGCCAGGAGGAAGAGCAGATTGGGCGGATACTCGATATTGACCAAGTCTGCCAAGCCATGGAGCAGATCGCGCCAGATGCCCACTACCAGCATGACAACCGCAGTGCCAAGCCAGAGCAGCGAATATTCCTCGCTCAGATGCCGCCGCCGCACCAATTCAAGCACGACCAGCAGTGCGATCAGCGAGGCGACAAGGGCGAAGATTATCGAGCGGTCAATCATGTGCTTCCTCCCGCACGGCGATGCACAATATGGCAATCCCGGTCGATAGGTAGAATAGCATGAAACGGGCTTCCTAATGCCGCAGACCTTGATCGAACTGACCGGCGATGTATATACACCTGTTTTGCATATCATGCCCGCCAACGGCTTCCCGCCGCAGACCTACCTGCCCATGCTGCGCCGATTGACCGACTTGAGGGCGGTATGTTTGCCGCCGCGGTCTCTTTGGGGCGATCAGCTTCCGCCAGCGGGATACCGCGATTGGAGCGCTGACGCCGATGATCTGCTCGCTGGGCTTGAGACACAGGATCTTCGCGGCATCGTGGCGGTCGGGCATTCTTTGGGCGGTATCATCTCACTGCTGGCGCTGCTAAAAATGCCGAGTCGTTTCAGAGCGCTGATCATGCTGGATCCGGTGATCCTGCCGCAGGAGGCGCTCGATATGTTCGGTCGGGCATGGGACGAAGGCGCAGTCGCGGATTTGCCTTTGGTACGGGGAGCGCTGAGGCGGCGCAAGCACTTTGACAGCCGCGACGAGGCATACGCGCGTTTTCGGGAGAAACAAGTTTTCGCTGATTGGGATGAAGCGACGCTTCGCCTTTATGTCGAACATGGCTTGAAGCCACAGACGGATGCTGACGGCTATGAACTCGACTGGAGCATTGAGTGGGAAGCGCATTATTTCTCAACTGTGTATCGCGGTATCTGGAAGGTCTTGCCCAAGTTGAACGGATTGGCGCCTACCCTGATGCTGCGAGCCAGCCATAGCACTACCTTTCCCGAGCAATCGCGCGATAGGGCAAGGTCACTCTTGCCGGATGTGGACATTCATGAGATGAAGGGACAGGGTCACTTGTTCCCGCAGGCGGCGCCGCAGGAGACTGCGCGCGTCATCGGCGAGTGGCTGCAGTCGCGACGTTTGTCTTGACAATCGCGCTCGCGCCCTCTAAACTTTCTGTTCCGAAAATATCACAGTACGCCGAGATAGCTCAGTTGGTAGAGCATCGCACTGAAAATGCGGGTGTCCCCAGTTCAAGTCTGGGTCTCGGCACAGCTATGCGGCTGCGGCGAAAAGCTGTACCGCGCTCGTGAAAGAACGCAGATCGTCGCGTTGCATGAGCGACGCAGTCTGTCACGAACCAAGACTCGTCCTCGCGGCGAGTTTTTTGCTTTTGGCGTGTAGTAGGTGGAGAGGACCGAATTAACGCGGCGAAGATTGTGTCCGTTTAGCATTGATCGAATGCGCATGAAGACCATCCTGCTCATATCGCGCTGCCCGCCTTATCCGCTGCATCTCGGCGATCGGCTGATCATTTGGCATTTGGCGCGCGAACTCTCCCGCCGCGGTTATGTGATCGACTTGCTGGCGCTCTACGACCGTGAAGACGATCCGCAGCGGATAGACGAATACCGCAAATACTTTCGCCACATTGAGTTGTTCCTGGAGCCGCGCCGTGGCGGAACAGCCATGCTGCGCCGATTGCTAGACCCGGCCGCGCGCTTTGCTCGCTCGGCTCAAGAGAGCTTCTGTCCACCGCTTTGGCAAAGCATCGCGGGGAGACTGAAAGAATACAGCTATGACCTCGCGCACTGCTTCGGCTCGGTCAGCGTTTACGAGTATCATCCGCTATTCGCTCACTTGCCCAATTTGATCACGCCATACGAATCTCATGCGCTTTATTTGCAGTCGGCCCTGCGGCAAGGGCGGCTCAGCGCGCGCTTAAAGCTGCCGATTGCGCGCCGTTATGAGCGCTTCATGTTCTCGCCCTTCGACCGCACGGTGGTCATCTCTGAAGCAGATCAGGCAATGCTCAGGCAGCTGCAGCCATCACTCAAAATCGAGACTATCCCCAATGGCATTGAGCTTGAGCGCTTTCGCGCGAAGAATGTGGATCGTGATCCCTGCACACTGCTTTTCGTCGGCAATTATGAATATCCGCCCAACAGGGACGCTGCGCGGATTTTGGTCGAAGAAGTGCTGCCACAGGTCCGCAAGGCGCTGCCGGAGGCGCGGCTGCAACTGATAGGCAACAATCCGCCGGCATGGCTGCGCGAATCGGCGAGAGACCACATCGAAGTCAGCGGTCATGTGCCGGAGGTTGCGCCTTACCTGGAGCGGGCGACCGTGTTTGTTTGTCCGCTGCGGATCGGCGCCGGCTTGAAGAATAAAGTATTGGAAGCCCTGGCTATGGGCATCCCGCTGGTGGCGACGCCGCTGAGCGTGGCTGGGATAGATATCCGCCACGGTGAATCCGCCATTATTGCCCCGGTTGAGCAGGTCGCGACCAGGACAGTTGAATTGCTGCGGAGCGCATCACTGCGAGATAGCCTCTCGAAGCAGGGTCGCGCGCTGATCGAAGCCAAGTACAGTTGGGAAAAGACCGCCTCCAGCTACGAGCGGCTCTATGATGAAATCTGCCGGCAAGGCTAGATGATCTGCAGTTGGTCGCGCTCCGGCAGCGGCGGGAAGGGCGCGTGCGGCAGCGTCTGATACCAATAGGCAACCGAGGCGATGTCATCCTGCAGCGGCAGGTAGCGGCGGTTGTAACCCCAGCCAAGCGCTTGCATGGTGATGCGCAAGTCGGTTTCAAAGCGTATCGGGTCCATGATATGCCAGCGGTACATGCCCATGCGGAATTGTGTCTTGTAGTCGGTGTCGGGGCGGATCACCTGATGGAAGCCGGCGTAGGGCGTGGTGAAGGTGACGTAGCCCTCGTTGTGCCCCGGGCTGGGATCGAAGTTATAAGAGCCGCAGAAATAGTCTTCGGTGCCGGTGCCGCAAATGGTGGGGTATTCATCGCCATCGAGATAGAACTTGAGTTCGCCTTCGCCCCACCAGCCATTATTGTTGGCGCCCCATGCCACGTAAGTACCGACAAAATGCCCGCGCCCGCTTATGCCATCGACGATGGTGTAGACGTCTTTGTAGGGCAGGGGGTTGACGCGGCGGAACTGGGCATGGAAATAGGCGGCATCGTCCGGCACATCGGTCAGCGTGTAATTCACCTGGTAGTACAGGGTCATATCTTCTTCTGCGATATTGCTAATGGTCATGCGGCAATGCCCCCGGAATGGCATTTCCCAGTATGAATTGAAGGCGCTGCCCGGGTTGACGCAGATGGGCAGCGATGTGACTTGGGCGTATTCACCCCAGCCGACCGCGAAGAAATCGCCGATAGGGCATTCGACCGAGGGGTGCTCGCTGCCATCCCAATAGACGCGCAAGATGCAATAACGCCAGTTGCCGGTGGGGGTCATCCATATTTGCTGGATGGCGCCGGGACCGGCGATATCCGCCATGGTGAAAGTCTCGCCGGCTTTGATCCGCACCGATGGCGATACCTTCCAGCCGTGACCGAGATCGCGGGAGGCGTGGCTGCCGGTACCTCCATCCGCCATGCCACCGCGGCCTTTGGCGCCGTCAAAGTTCTCCGCGCTGAGCGAGCGTGACTTCGCCGCCGACAAGCGCGAAAGATTGCCGAGGTTCATACCCAATCCGTTAAATTCAGTCATCTTGTTCTCCAGGAAAATGTCGAATAGTTTGATTTATTGGCTCGGCGTAGCAGTTGCCAAGTCATTCACGACGCCGGCGAGATTGTCAAAATGCAGTTGGAATACGGCGCAGACGTCCGAGTGCGAGCCAACGTAGACGTAACTTATGTTGTCGCCTTCATATTCAAATGTGCCGGCGCTGGCGCAGGGTTCGATGCTGAATGTCTGCGCGCTGGCTGAGTCTTCCTGGCCGCCGAGGGCGCAGTTGATCATTTCCTGACTGATGCGCGACTGGTTGATGACGAGCGCCCCGCCGATTTTGGGCTCAGTGATGGTGGAATAACTCTGCCGATAAAACTTGGCGGCGAGGGCGCCACGATCCTGGAAACATTGCAAGATTTGCTCCGCTTTGGCGATGGCGGCGGTGATGCCTATTTGTCCGCCCATCAAGGTCGCGCCACCGACGGCCGCGAAGGCGCCGTCGACGGTTGTATCGACATCGGTCGCCGCGTAAGACGCGAGGTTCGGCAGCAATCGTTGCGCTGAGTTGGCGTCGTTTGCCATGTTGCCCGTGTCACTGCACGCGGCAATGAATGGCAGCATGATGAACATCATGACAAGCAAATGAAGCAACTTCAATGAATGTCTCCTAAGGTCAACTGGGCGAAGCGGCAACAAGTGCATTTTATCAGAGATTGAAAAACGCGATGTGAAGTGCCGCTTCGAATCGGTTTTGGACCTTGCGCATCGCGAGCGCTTTGCCTGCTAGTCTTCTCTTGACCGATTTGCTAGACTAGCGCGAATTGGATTGAGCGGAGAATGGACCGAAAATGAAACTACTGCGATATGCAATAGGTGACAGCACAAAGATCGGCATCCTGAACGGCGACGAGATTTTACAGCTCGGTGACAGCGACATGACAGACTTAATGGCCGAGAATGCGACCAGTAAGCGCCCTGGAATTGTTGAAACACAGGATGATGTCCGCGTTCTCCCGCCGCTGAATCCGGGCAAAATCCTCGCCATCGGCCGCAATTATGCCGAGCACGCGCGCGAGTTGGACAACGAAGTGCCGACCGAGCCGCTGATTTTCGCTGTGATGCCGAGCGCGGTCATCGGCGACGGCGATGTGATCGAATGGGAAGCTGACCTTACGGCGCAGGTGGATTGGGAAGGTGAGCTGGCCGTCATCATCGGCAAGAGGGCGCGCAAAGTTCCGCAGGCGGACGCGATGGATTATGTCTTCGGTTATATGGTGGCGAATGATGTCTCCGCCCGCGACTTGCAAACGCGCGACAAGCAGTGGGCGCGCGCCAAGGGATTGGATACTTTCTGCCCGCTTGGACCTTGTGTAGTGACGCGCGACGAGATTCCCGACCCGCAGAATCTGCGCATAGTGACGACGGTGGATGGCGTCGAGAAGCAACGTGGCTCGACCGCGGATATGATCTTTACGGTGCGCTTTCTGATCGCGCACCTGTCGCGCGCTTTCACGCTGAATCCGGGCGATGTGATTCTGACCGGCACACCGTCCGGTGTGGGCAAGGGGATGAATCCGCCGGAGTTTCTGGGCGAAGGCAGCGTGGTGAGCGTCGAGATCGAAGGCATTGGCAAATTGACGAATCGCTGCCGGGTGCTGTGATAAAATCGCGCAACAGAAGGGAATCCTAATGAACCGTATATTATTCGCCGCTGACTGCTTGGATGTGCTGAACGACAGCGCCGCCCTGCCCGACGCCTCAATTGACCTCATCTACCTTGACCCGCCATTCAACTCCAACTCGAATTACAACCTGCCATTCAAGGGCAAGGACAAGACTCACAAGCCAGTAGAAGCCTTTGTCGACATCTGGAAATGGAGCGACCAGGACGCCGAGACCCTCGACGAGTTAAATCGCGACCCGCGTACGCGCCCGCTGGCGACCGTCATCAAGTTTGCCCAAGATATAGAACAAATGAGCGGGGGGGGGGCAGGCGTTCTGGTACGAGTCTGGCATCCTACCTGCTGAACATGGCGCTGCGCCTGCGAGCCATGCGGCGTGTGCTCAAAGACACGGGCAGCATCTACCTGCATTGTGATCCGACGGCGAGTCATTATCTGAAATTGGTGATGGACGCGATTTTTGGGCGTAAGAACTTTCGAAATGAGATTGTGTGGGTATACGGCAAAAGTGCTCGTGGCGCTAAAGGCATTGCAAAACAGTTTGCTCGCAACAACGACGTCATTCTCTATTATTCATGTGGCAAGACCTGGACTTTTAACCCTCAGATGGGAAGGAGAATTCTGTCTTTCGATAAGGCAAAGGAAAGGGGATTTAGAAAAGACGAGCGAGGTTGGTTTAAGACGGCACCACGGGGCGATTATACTGACGCATCCGTAGCCGCTTTGCGACTTCAAGGGCGTATATACGAAACTCGTACAGGCTCAATTCGCATCCGGTACAATTTGGAAGAAGAGAACGGTATGGTAGTTGAGAGCTTGCGCCATGGTGCATGTTGGGATGACCTTCCTGACATGATGCATGCGAAACGAAGTGAACGCCTCGGCTACCCCACGCAAAAGCCGCTCGCCCTGCTGGATCGCGTCATCAAAGCGTCATCCAACGAAGGCGACACCGTGCTCGATCCTTTCTGTGGTTGCGGCACCACCGTCCACGCCGCCGAATCACTTGGGCGCAAGTGGATCGGCATCGACATCTCCAAATTCTCCAGCGGGCTCATCCGCGACCGCATCCTGCACAATTTCAAATACCTCAACGTTGACGATATCGACCTGCGCGGTACGCCCGATTCGGTCGCGGAAGCCCGCAATCTGGCGCGAATTGACCCCTTTGAATTTGAGAAATGGGTCTGCGGCTACATCGGCGCGGAGGGCATGTTCCGCGAGCCGGGCGAACGCGGCGCGGACGGCGGTGTTGACGGCGTACTCAAGTTTTTCCCCGTGCGCGAGGGCAGAAAGGTAAAGGCGGAATACGCCATCGTGCAGGTCAAGGGCGGCAATGTCAGCGCGGACGCGGTTAAGGCGCTGCATGAAACGGTACGCCGTTACGAAGCGACAGCCGGCGTCTTGGTCTGCTTCGGCGATCAGCTGCGCACGGTCGAGAACCAGCGCGTCAAAGCGACTTTCAAAGACGCTTGGGGCAGCTATCCGGTCATTCAGGGCTTCAGCGTCGAGAGCTTGCTGGGCGATGAGCAGTTGGATTTGCCGCTCTACGGCTACAAGCGCCGCGGCGCCATGCTAAGCTTGTGAAACGGAGGCTGCCATGCCAAAACCGATAACGATAGAAGACATCAAAGTCATCTTGACTCAGCCGGGCAAGTCTCGCTTGGCGATTGTCAAGGTCGTCACATCGGAACCAGGTCTCTACGGCTTGGGCTGCGCCACCTTTACGCAGCGGATCTTCGCCGTGGCCTCAGCGATTGAGCGCCACTTGAAGCCATTCTGGCTGGGCAAAGATGTAGACCGCATCGAAGAGCTATGGAATATGTCGATGGCGCACGGCTACTGGCGCAACGGACCGGTGCTCAATAACGCCATATCCGGCCTCGATCAGGCCTTATGGGATATCAAGGGCAAGTGTGCGGGCATGACCGTGTGCGATCTGCTGGGCGGAAAGTCGCGCGAGGCGGCGCATGTTTATGTGCATGCTGACGGCGGCAGCAAAGAGGAAGTCGCCGAGAATGTGCAAGCGTATATGGCGCAGGGCTTCCGTTGCATTCGTGTGCAAATGGGCGGATACGGCGGCAAAGGCAGCCCGATGGTCAAGACGAAGAACGCCCCGACCGGCGCCTACTTCGACCCGCGCGATTATTGCCGCCAGATGCTTGACATGATCGCCTATGCGCGCGAGCAAGTCGGCGAAGAAGTCGAGCTGCTGCATGATATTCACGAGCGGCTGACGCCGATACACGCGGTGGAATTCGCCAAAGACGTCGAGCAATTCAAACTATTCTTCCTCGAAGACGCGCTAGCGCCGGAAGACATAAACTGGTTCCGCATGATGCGCGGACAATGCGCCACGCCGCTGGCGATGGGCGAGCTGTTTAATAATCCGCACGAATGGCAACCGCTGATTCAGGAGCGGCTGATCGATTTCATCCGTATGCACATCAGTCAGATGGGCGGGATCACGCCGGCGCGCAATGTGGCTATTTTCGCCGATATGTACGGCATCCGCACCGCTTGGCATGGTCCGAGCGACACCTCGCCGGTGGGTCATGCGGCCAACTTGCAGCTTGATTTATGGCATCCCAATTTCGGCATACAGGAGTGGTATCAGCCGTCTGAACTCGACTATGAGATCTTCCCCGGTTTGCCGGTGATTGAGGACGGCTACCTTTATCCCAATGACCAGCCCGGTTTGGGTATCGACATTGATGAGACGCTGGCGGCCAAGTATCCCTGTCGGGACATCGTAGAAGAATGGACGCAGACGCGCCTGCCGGATGGCAGCCCGACGCGGCCCTAGTTGTCCCGCATCCAAATGCAATTGTGTAGGGGCGACTCTGTGAGTCGCCCACGCTCATTCAATCGCTCCGAGGTTGCACACATTCTGCGTTTTGCCCTCAAGTAGAAAGTCGACGATGAGCTGCGCCGCTTCGACCGCGACCGTCACTTGGGCATCGGAGGTGCTGGCTGCCAGATGGGGCGTGTGCACGACATTGGGCATTCCGATCAAGGGATGGTCGGCGGGCGGCGGTTCCTGCTCATAGACATCCAGCGCGGCGCCAGCGACTTTGCCGCTCTGTAATGCTTCAGCCAAATCAGACGAATTGATGAGCGCCCCGCGGGCTGCATTGATGATGCGGACGCCGTCCTTCATCTTCGCAATCGTACTTGTGTTGACCATGCCGCGCGTTTCGTCGGTGACCATGGCATGGAAGGTCAAGAAGTCCGAGCGGGCGTAGGCTTCGTTCAGCTCGAGCAATGGCACGTTAAGCGCTTTGGCGACTTCTGGTGGAAGGTAGGGGTCATGGGCGATGACGCTCATTTCAAAGGCGTTAGCTCGCGTGGCGATTGCTTGACCGATGCGACCCAAGCCGATGATGCCCAAGGTCTTGCCCTTTAGCTCGACGCCGGGAAAAAGCTTGCGGTCCCAGCGGCCTTCCGCCAGCGACTGATGCCCCTGCGGGATATGCCGCGCGAGCGCGATCATCAGCCCGAAGGTGTGCTCGGCGGTGGAGATGGTATTGCCGCCCGGTGTGTTCATGACGACGATGCCGCGTTCGGTGGCGGCAGCCAGATCAACATTGTCGACGCCGACGCCGGCGCGCGCGATGGCCTTCAATTGCGGCGCCTGCGCAATCAATTCAGCGTCTGCTGTAACACCGCTGCGAATGACGAGGGCGTGGGCATCGGCGACGGCTTCCAGGAGGGCAGCTCGCTCCAGCTTGCCTGGCGCTGTCACGCGAATGCCCTCGCTCATTTCGAGAATGTCGATAGCTTTCTGATGCACATTGTCGGGTACCAGCACGTGAAAGGTCATCAAGCGCTCTCCCGTGCCATGAAGGCATCAATGCCGCGGAGGACCTCGCTCAGCATGTCCATCGTGACATCGCCCATGTGAGGCAGGCGGAAGGTCGTTCCTTTGATCACCCCGTAGCCTTTGTCCATGGCATAGCCGACTTCCGACTGCATAAACCGGTCCATGGCGTTGACATCTATGCCGAGGGTATTCTCGACGGTGGTCACGGTATTGCTGCGATAGCATTCTTGGGCGTACAAGCCTAAGCCGCGGTCAAGCGCCCATTGATGGGTGGCGTCGCGCATGGCTTGATGCCGCGCCCAGCGCGCCTCGATGCCTTCTTCCAGGATGATATCCATCTGTCGGTCGGCGGCGAACATCAGCGCGATCGGCGGCGTTGAGGGGGTGTTATTCTTGATCAGCGACTTCTCCAGCGTTACAAAATCGAAGTAGTAGCCGCGGTTGCCGATGGTCTCCGCGCGCGCCAGCAGGCGGTCGCTCACGGCGGCGAAGGCAACACCGGGCGGCAAGGCGAAAGCTTTCTGGCTCGAGGTCAGAGCGATGTCAATACCCCAGTCGTCAACGCGAAGCTCGGTCCCCAAGTAGCCGCTGACGGTATCGACGAAATAAAGCGTATCCGGCTGCTGATTGACGACCTCGCCAATCGCTTTGACAGGATTGGCGACGCCGGTGCTGGTTTCATTATGCACGGCGCAGACGGCATCATAGCTCGATTTGCTCAGGGCTTCGGCGACCATTTCAGGGGTATGCGCTTGCCCCCAGTCGACTTGAATGCTATCGACCTGTTTGCCGTTGGCGCGGCTGATATCTGCCCAGCGTTCACTGAAAGCGCCGCCGGTCAGATGCAGCACTTTACGGTCATCGCGCACACCACAGCGTATCGCGCCTTCCCACAAGCCGGAGCCGGATGAGCCGCTGATGTATACGCGGCTGTCGGTGAAGAAAGTCTGCTTGAGCTTGTCTTGCAGGCGCGCGAAGAGATCGGCGAATTCGTTGCCGCGATGGCCTATCATCCACTGCGTCTGCGCCTCCAGGATTTCGCGGCGGACTTCAACTGGACCGGGCAGAAAGAGACGGGTATGGTCCGCTCTACTCATCTTGTTATCGCCTTCCTTTTTCGTATCAATGGCTGGCAAAATCTTGCCGAAATTGCAGCGCGATTGTAGTCCGGCCCTATATAGCTGCACAGGGCGAATACAGTTGCCTGCCGTGCTTGTCAGCCAAAGCAAAACTGTTATACTCGAGCACGAAATTCGGTTGGCGTCTGCGCGAGAGGCGGAGGGAAAATGCTACAAGTGGCAAATGCGCCCTGCTCATGGGGCATAATCGAGAATATCGAAGGCGAGCGCTACGATTATGCGCGCGTTCTCGATGAGATCGCGGCGACAGGGTATGCCGGTACTGAACTGGGCGATTGGGGATTCATGCCCACGGAGCCGGCCAAGCTGCGCGCGGAGCTGGATCTGCGCGGCTTGCGCATGCTGGGGTCCTGGGTCAGCGTACACCTGGAAGACAAGAGCCGGCATAAAGAGAGCGCGGATGATTGCGCGCGCGCGGCGAAGCTGCTGGCGGCGGTCGGCGGGACTGACTGTTTGGTCGTGCTGGGGCCTGATCCCTACACTAATCCAATGCGGTCCTTGAATTCCGGGCGGATCACGCCGGCGATGGGTCTCGACGAAGCGGGCTGGCGCATATTCGCCGAGGGCGCAAACAGCGTCGCGCAGCGTGTGCTGGATGAAACCGGCTTGCGCGCCGTTTTGCATCATCACACGGGCACCTGGATCGAAACACCGGCCGAGACTGAGCGCCTGTTGGATATGACCGATGACAAGGTGCTGGGTCTAGTCTTCGACACGGGGCATTGGTCATTTGGCGGTGGCGACCCGCTGACGGGCATCAGGCAATTCGCCGAGCGCATCTGGTATGTGCATTTCAAAGACCACGACCCGGAAGTGGCTGCGCAATCGCGGATTCACGAATGGGACGGACCGGCATCGGTGGGTCAGGGCATCTTCCCTGAGTTGGGCAAAGGCGATGTCGACTTCCCGGCTGTGCTGGAGGAGTTGAAGAATATCGGCTACGACAGCTGGATCGTGGTCGAGCAAGACGTTTTGCCCGGCATGGGCCGTCCGCTGGAATCGGCTCAACGCAACCGCGAATACCTGCGCAGCATCGGCTTGTGATTCATGTTGACACTTGGCGAGATCGTTCGCGCGCAGCACCGCTTGACACCGTATGTGACGCCGACGCCACTCGAAGCGGCGCCCGATCCACTTGACAATATCCGCTTCAAGCTGGAAAACCTCAACAAGACTCACTCTTTCAAAATCCGTGGCGCCTTGAATGCGCTGCTCTCGCTGGATGAGGGGGCGCGAGCGAAGGGCATCATCGCCGTCTCGTCCGGCAATCACGCGGCTGCGGTCGCTTACGCCGCGCATTTGATTGGCGCCTCCGCCCAGATCCTGATGCCGAAGACGACGCCGACGAAAAAGGTCAACAACGTAAGACGCTATGGCGCAGAGGCGATATTGTTCGGTGACACCTTCGACGAAGCGGAGGCCGAGGCCTTGAGCCGCGTCGCGGAGGGAGGCACATGGGTCTCGCCGTACAACGATGCTCGAGTCATCGCTGGCGCTGGCACCATCGGTCTTGAATTACTTGAGCAGCTGCCGTCGATTCAGCGCGTGGTCGTGCCCGTTAGCGGCGGCGGCTTAATCGCAGGGATCGCGGCGGCTGTCAAGCAAGTTGATGACCGCATCGAGGTGATCGGAGTCAATGCCGAGTCGGCGCCGGCGATGTACAACCTGATTCGTTCGGAGGCGCGCCCGCAAGTTTGGGATACGCTGGCGGATGCGCTCTCCGGCGATATCGAAGCTGGCTCGATAACAGTGCCAATTTGTCGAGAATACGTTGATGACATCGTGCTTGTGTCCGAAGAGCAGATCGCCGCTGCCATGCGCTTCATGCTGGCGCAGGGCTGGGTGGTAGAGGGCGGTGGCGCGGTGGGCGTGGCGGCGCTGCTGCATGATGTGATTCCCGCGGACGGACGGGCGACGGCGGTTGTCGTAAGCGGCGGCAATGTCGATCTGGCTGTGCTGGGGCGGGCGCTAGATGAATAAGTTGATGTTGGTCGCCGTACGATGGCGTTTGATAGAGATAGACTCAGGCTGGGCTATGACGCGGAGAATTTCCTGAAGTCGAACGGAGATGTAAGATGAGCATGGCCGAGGGCAAAAGCCACAGCTTTGAATACAACGCTCGCGCCGCCGAGGATTTGCTGCGCGCATTTCTCGCCGGTGAAGCCGACGCCATCGACCGCGTACATCAGCACTTGCCGCAGGTCAAATACGGCGCCCGCGAAGTGGCAGCGACTTTTCCTCTGTCTCTTGCAGAGGCGCAGACCGTCATTGCCCGCGAGCAAGGCATGCAAAGCTGGGGCGAGTTGCGGCTACAGATTAAGCTGTCGGAGAGCGATTACGAGGAGGCGCTTGAGCAATTCAAGCAGCTTGTCTACGCGAATGATGCCGAGGCACTCGACGCGCTGCTGAGCGCCAAGCCCGAACTGCGCGACACGATCGACGATCCCCATTTTCACTTCGGCTCGACCGCTCTAATTATCGCCAAGGAAAACATTGAAGTCGTGGATGTGCTGCTCAAGCACGGCGCGGATATGAATAAAAAATCGCAGTGGTGGGCGGGCGACTTCCACATACTCGAGGGCACTTCGGCGAAGGCGGCCGGGCAACTCGTTGAGCGGGGCGCGGAGATAGACGCGCGCGGCGGCTGAGCACGGCTGGCTCGATTGGCTGGAGGCGGCATACGAGCGGGATCCGTCGATCGTTAATCTGCGTGGTGGCGATGGAAAAACTCCCTTGAACTATGCGAGCGACCCGGCGGTGATGGACTGGCTCATAGAGCATGGCGCCGACCTGGAAGCGCGCGACATCGATCACGCCTCGACGCCGCTGCAATGGCAGCTGGGCGGGCACAAATATGATGCCGCCCGCGAATTGATCAAGCGGGGCGCGCAGGTGGATATCTTCGCCGCTGTGATCCTTGACGACTTGGCGCTGGTCAAGACGGCGCTGGCTGAGCACCCCGCTGCCATTCGCGCGCGGGTGAACAGCACGGGTTACGAGCTGGCGCCAAAAGCCGATGGCTCGCATCAGTATGTCTACACTTTTAATGCGGCCGGCTTGTCGCCGCATCAGGCCGCGCTGGAATATGGGCATGCTGAAGTCTTCGCCTATCTGGTCGGTCAAAGCCCGCCGGATGTACAACTGCTGGCCTACTGCGCCGATGCCAACGCGGAAGCGGCTCAGAAAATCGCGGCGGATCATCCCGGACTCGCGCGGCAATTGCCCGATGCCGATCGCCGACAGCTAATCTACGCCGCTTGGACCAACCAAGTTGACGCGGTCAAGTTGATGGCATCGCTCGGTTTTGACCTTCATGTATATGACGATGACCGAATGATGCCCATGCATGCCGCTGCTTTCCACGGCTTCTCCGATGTGATCGCGGCGCTGCTTGACGCCGACGAAGAGCCGCCTCTCGATTGGCTAAATGGCTACGGCGGAACGCCACTGACCACCTGCCTTTATGGTCGGCAACACAGTTGGCGCAGCGACGGCGATTTCGCCACCAGCATCAAGCGCTTGGTCAAGGCCGGCTCGGAGGCGCGCGCCGAGTGGCTGCCGACGGGCGACGACTCCATAGACTCCATAGTAAGAATGGCGCTCGATGTTGAAAACTGAGGCAGAGGATGGCTAAGCAGCGGATCAGAATGCGCATTATTTGTGTGGATCCGATGCGACATTGCCCGGGCATTGACGCTATTGAATTTGGCCTGCAGGACAAGAAGCAGGATTTGCATTGCGGGCGGTCGATCGCGGCCGACACGATCACTTTTGAATTCACGCTAGATGTGAGACGGCACAACGACGGCCGGGCGAACTTCACCGGCGCCTTCGCCCATGGGACGCGCGAAAAACGCTTCGTCTACCTCACCTACAAAGTTCCTGACGGCGAATCCTGGCAGATTTATCGGCGGCTCAAGGTTCCGCTCCACGAGATTAGCTGGGAGCAGATGGAGACGGCGCTGACGGAAAGGCGGACTTTGCAGGCGCGGGTATCCGGATTGAGGGCGGGCACGGTTCCGCTGCTGGACGGCGGCTGGATGGCGAGTGACTGAAGCGCGGGGCTTTTGCCGTCAAGGAGCGGCGTCAACGTTAGCGCTCGATCCACCTAATTGAATTGTCTGCTGGAAGGCGACTTCCAGGGTCACATCGGTATCGACGACCGAACTTATCATTTGCTGCGCCAGTTCGAGTTCTTCGTTGGCGGGCGCTTCTAGATCTCGTACAGTCGCTCGGATAGTAATGCCATCGTCCCGTAAAACTGCGACATCGCTAATTCGCGCCAGCGGCAGCCGTTCTTGCAGCACCGCGCCGGCCACTTGCGCCAGCGGATCAAGAGGCAGGACGACCTGCCGCGCGACAACTGTCAAATCTACATTCTGCCGATACAGCTCATCAACAAGGAGTTGCGCCGCTGTGACTTCTTCCGCCGTAATCGGGTGATTGGACTGGACGATCAACAGTACCTCGAGCGGGACGGAAGTAATCACTTGATATTCGACGACCGTAGCGCCATGGAAGGCTTCCGCTTGCAACTGTTCGCGGATATGCGCCTCGTCAACCGCCTGCGAGCTCAATCGGGCGAAGACCAAGAGGACAAGAATAGTGATGATGAAGAGCACCAACCACCAGGCGCGCGAACGATTGAGCGTAGCGCCTTCGCGGTCTTCGGTGGGGTGAATGCCCATCCAGAGGAAGGTGATATATTGCGCGGCGATGATGAAAGCGATATTCGCCAAGAAGAGGAGATTCGCGCCAATCGCCAGGCTGATATCGCGAAGCGCGATGCCCAAACCGATGGTGCAGATCGGCGGCATTAAGGCGGCGGCGATCGCCACGCCGGCCAATGCAGCGGGAATACCCTTGCGCGCTGTGGCCCAGGCAGCGACCCAGCCTGATACCAATGCGATGGCGGCATCCAGCAGATTCGGGCTGCCACGCGCCAGCATTTCTTCAGTTGGCGTATCAATCGGAAGCAACACGCCCATCACTATCGAAATCAGCAGCGCGAGCGTCACGCCCATAAACAGGGTCACGCTGGCGCGGCGAGTGAGGGACAACATGCCTGTCGCCATGCCAGTTGAGAAACTCGATATCGGTGACATCAGGGGGGCGACCAGCATGGCGCCGATGATTACCGCGGCGCTGTTCGTCAGCAAGCCTAGCGTGGCGAGCGCAGCCGAGAGAACGATCATGACTGTGTAATCGAGATTGCTGCTGGCGTTTTTCTTCGCGCTCCAGATGAGTTCATTTTGCTCTACCAGCGTCAGCTGCGGGTTGAGCCGGGCGATGCCATGCTCGAATGTCCCGCGTATGCCGCGATGCCACTCAATTTGAGAGATCATGATGACTGGTCCGGGCGCGGTATTGAGCAGCTGATTGTTCAGGTCATTGATGATGTGCCGCTCGAAATCAGTCTTCTGCGAAAAGCCCATCACCAGCAAATCGTCTGAGGTCATGCTGCGGACGATCTCATTGGCCGGCGACTGACCAGCGATGATCTTGTTTTTTAAGTCTTTGTTGCGCGGCAAATGGTCTTCATAGCGTTTGATCGCCGCTTCGTGCTCCGGGTTATAGTGGTATTCGGACTGAACACTCATCTGCCGCAGGGGGATGTCATGTTGCAGGGCGATACTGACGGCGAGCTTCACGGCGATCGTCGAAGGCATGCTGCCGTCTATAGGGACCACGACGCGGTCAAAATACGATCGCACTGCGCTGCGGTATATCAGAACGCCGCAGGGCGCCGTGGCAATCACATTCTCTACGACCGTGCCTAGTTTTACTCTGCCCTGGGTGGGCCGCTGCACACCAAGCAGGATGACATCGGAATTGCGCTCGCGGGCGACATCCAATATTCCTCGCGAAACGCTGACTGCTATCTCCGTCACTAATTCGACCCTGTGGCCGGCATCGGTGTTGCGAAACTCGTCTATGACATCTTGAACTTGAGCGCTTACTTTGATCGTTTGTTCGGCATCGCCCAGGGAGACGACAAGCGCGATGACCAGGCCATCAGCGGGGTGTACCATCTCGCCGGCGAAGCGGAGCATTTCCGCGGCGGTATCGGGCCGGCCCATCGGCACAACGACGGTTCGCGCATAATACTCGTCTAGCGGCGAGAATGCTTCTCGTTCGATTGTCTGAGAAACTGGCAGGTTCATGATAAGTGCTTTTACATACTAAAAAATTGTCGAAAATATACGCCTCTTCATGCCTGCTGGCATCAGCGATTTATCATTTATCGCGAAACTGGCTAATCCAGAATTACAGGGCGTCCGGTGAATTGGGCGCTATTTTCGTTATATTGCATCAATTCAATGCGGACGCCGCTCGGATCGGTAATCCAGGCTTGCCAGGCATTATCGGCGCCCAGCTTCTTTGCCGAGACATCAATGCCACGGTCCGACAACCTGGTTATGACAGCGTCCAAATCCTCAACTTCGAGGCAGAAGTGCTTGATCTTGGGACGTTCGTCGTTTGTAGCGCCATTATCGGCGAAGATCTCTATAAAAGTGGTAGCGCCGACCTTGACGTAGAAGCCGAATCGCTTGCCGGCGCGGATGAACTCGAACGATTTTTCCATGCCTAGCTTATCGACATAAAAGACTTCAGCTGCGTCCAAATCGGTCGCGCCTATACAAACATGCGCCAGTCGTTTTATCATTTACGTTAATCTCTGATACGCCTAAAGCCAAGTTCGAATATCCGCAATCATAACTTAACTTAAGATTAGCTGCAACTTAGGTGGACAATCTCAAGGCGGCGCGTCGTACATCGATCCAGGCGGCCGTCTCGACCGCGACAATCTCAAAATGGCCGGTCTGCGGCAAGACTAACAGTTCAGCCGTGTCGCCCAAGGCGGTCGCCGCCATGACGTAGCCTCGCGCATTGTCCAGCATGTCCGCATCCTCCTCGCCTACGATGATCGCTTGTGGTATGTCCAGCGGCAGCAACTCCAGCGGGGAGCCATTACGGAAGTGAGAAGGAACTGACGCGGGATGGCCGCCCATAACATCGAGCAGCGCCTCGCCGCCGGCGCCTTCCAAGATGGCGCGTTTGGGATCTGCCAGCGGCGCCAGCGCCAGCACAGCGTGGATCGGGAGCGGCGATTCACTGAAGAGCGGGCTGGCTCTTTCGATGTTTCTCCGTCCGGCCAGCCATAGAGCCAGATGACCGCCAGCCGAGTGCCCCATGCTGATCGTCCGCTCCAGGTCGATCTCGTGCCTCGCGGCGATATGTCGCAAGTAATCGGCGGCGGCTGCGACATCGAGGAACATTGTGGGGAAGCTGCCACCGTTGCCGTGCCTGCGATACTCGATGCTCCAGACGGCGAATCCAACATCGGCCAGCGCCTTCGCCACGCCTCCGATAGGACCTATGTCATACTTTTCTTGATAACCGCCGCCATGGATCAGCGCGATGACCGGATGGGGCGGCGTCGTCCGCGGCAGGGTCAGCTCGCCAAATTGCTGCGGATGCGAACCGTAAGCGTAGCGCTTATCAGGCTTGACTATTGGGAAGCGTTGGTAGTCTTCTGGTGTAAGCAGGGGCATTTATCTACTCCAATCGATAGATTGCTGCGCTAAAGAGTTGGTCACAAGGAAACAGCATAGTTTGTGTCTGTGCTCGTCATTCTGATTACAATTAATAAACGGTAGACTTCTGTCCTCGGTAGACATGTAGAATGATAATCGGCAAGTCCATATTGTTGTATGCGCTGGTCGTACTGCTGCTGGCAATGTTTTCAATTGCGCTTTCAAGGATCAGCGCGGATTCAATATGGAATGACGAATACATGTCTTTGCATTTTGACGGCTGGCCGAACCAAGGGCTTGATTTCCCTCAGATTATTGATCACATCCATTCTTCATCAGACCACGAGGCAGTTACATTTTACTTGATGCTGGCAATATGGACTCGGATCGCTGGCTAGTCCGTATTTTCCGCACGCCTTCTGTCACTGTTTTTTTGGCCTGCTTGCGCTGGTCATCACATATCGACTCGCCTACGATTTTCGCTCTCAGACTGCCGGATTATGCGCGGCGGTTCTATTGGGCGCATCCGCCTTGTTGAATGTCTATCTGCACGAGATGCGCATGTATTCATTGTGGGCGCTGGCAACCGTAGCGCTCATCCGGCTGTACTGGCACATCTTACACCGCCGATGGAGTTGGGTATATGCGGCAGTTTTTCTGCTGACGCTAATCGCGACGGTCTTCACTCATCCCTTGGCGATTGGCCTGGTCGGAGCGCTTGGTCTTTATCACGGGAGTGGTGAAATCTTTGATATGCCCTTTTCTAACCCCATCCCCGGCCCTTCCCCAAAGCATTGGAGAAGGGAGTTTTCCGGCGAGTTTGAGCCAGTGTCGTCTTCATTCTATCTCCTTGAAATCACCACTCCCTTATCACCTGTTATTGGCGCGCCGTAGCGGGACTTGGAATCGGTCGCTCGTCATGTTCATTCTGGCGAGCGCGCTATATTCGCCCACGGGGCTACAGTCCTTGGCAATGGCATCCGGAGCCATCGCCGCCGGTAGCCGCGCATTGGCGGCGCGCAGCTTGATCGAGTTCATTCTCGATCTAATGAAGGGCTTAAGCAACGGGTTCGGGTTGTTCTTGCTTCTTCCCTTGCTTAGCTTGAGACGTATCCGGCGCGATCAAGGATTGCAGATGCTTTGGTGCGTCGGGGCAGCATTCCTATCCTTTATTGCAATCGCGTATCTCGCCACAGGATTTGTCAGCCGCCTACGGTATTCATTGCCGATTCTGCCGATATTCGCACTGCTTGGCGGAATTGGCTGTACCGTTTTGCCCTCGAGCCGAAATGCAGTTGCGGTTATTCTAAGCGGCTGGCGCGTCATCGGCATATTGTCCGTACCGTCCTTCAAGGGCGCATTTTATCATTCCCAGCATCATGATGTCTTTCATCTTTCATTCCCTTTCAAGGAAATGGCGTCGGACATTCGGCGTGATGGCGACGCCGTCGTATTCGAGTTTCCCCATCATAGTTGGGCGCTGCAAGGTGTCATCGATTACTACATGCGCGGGTCCGGCATGCGTTACATATTGGCTGATACACTTCGCGCAGAAGGCGACTGGCAGCCGGCGCTAGCTTATTTTGAACGCTTTGTCAGCGACGCCGTGCGGGTGTACTTCGTGCTCGATCGAACGATTGGAGCGACCCCTTTCGCGCCGGAATACGAGCGCATCCTGGGGAACGCTTGACGAATTGTGAGCGACTTTGGGATACGGCGCAAGTTAAGGTCGACAAGTACGCGAGCAGCGAAAAGATGTGTCGATCACCAGGCTAGCCCGCCTGCGGATCGCGTGATTCTGCGCCGATAAAGCGCGGTCGAAAGGTATCGCAATTGTCGTCCCGCCGACTGGCATTATCTCAATGAGAAGGCAATCGCTTACAGAATACCCAAGGGATTGTCCGGATCGATACCGTCATCAAAGGGGAGGTGGCGCACGACGTTTGTCACTTGATAGACGGAACCCAGCCAATTGTTAAAGATCGCCTTGGCAGTATCGCCCCAGGTATTGTCCAGCCAGGGTACATATTGCTCTTCGGGAAACTCCGGCAATTCCGCGCCGGATTCCAGCGCCAACTGCGCCTGCCGGATGAAGCGCTCGGCAATCTCACGCGCTTCGAGCGGGAAGTAGTTTTCCGGGTAGGGCGGTTGCGCATTCTGGCCGTGAAAATAACCGAGCAGGTCTCGCTTGTATTCCTTCAACAGGCTGTTGATATCGTATTCGGGATGCCCCTGGAAATAGATCATACGCAGTTGATCCGGGCTGACCGCCATGTGGACTTCCCCATCGAAACTTTCGATGAGCACGTCTAAGCCTGCGCTTTCGATTTGCCCGCGCGTTATGGCATTCCAGCGCGAGTGCGGCACATCGAAGCGGGTGTTGATTTCGCGCAGCAGTGGATGATGCGGCTGAGTGACGCGATGCTCAAATACGCCCCATTTCTTCGATTCGCGCTTGACGCGATCGATACGGTAAAAGTACTTCATGAGGGCATGAGTGGACAGGCAGGAGCAGATCGTCGAGGTGACATTATCTCGCGCCCAGTCAATTACCTCGGTCAAGGGTTGCCAGAAGCTTTCTTGATCGAGGCTCGGGTTGGCGACGTTTGCGCCGGTGATGATCAAGGCATCCAAGCCTTCTTTTTTCACCTGTTCAAAGCTGGTGTAGAATTCGTTGATGTAGGCTTGCGTATCCTCGCTGCGCCGCAAACCCGGCACAGAGAAGATGTGCACGTAGAATTGCGCAATCTGATTGCTGTTGCCGACCAAGCGCATGAACTGTCGTTCCGTGATTTCCAGCGCGGTGTCCGGCATCATATTCAGCAGTCCGATATGCAGCTCGCGGATGTCCTGCTTCAAAGCGCGCGAAAGCGTCAGCACCTCTTGCCCATGTTGACGCAAGCGTTCGAAGCTGGGCAAAGGTGTGTGGGCGACTAATGGCATGAATGGTTGGCTCCGATAGTTACGATTCAACAGCCTCAAGTATGGGTCAACAGTATATCACCGCTATACCAGCGGGCAATGCTATTGCTGCGGCCATGCCATCCTGCCATAGGCTCGTACTATAATGGTGTAGGGACTGGCTCAGATTAGTCGCCAGCCAAATCAATGGAGAAACAGAGATGCTGTCCCAGATCCGCGAGACCGCGCTTCGCTATGTCCTGATCGCCATTGGCATTGTCATTGGCGCGCTTTCGCTTACCGTTTTTTTGCAGCCGCTGGATATCGCTCCAGCCGGAGTGGCGGGCATCTCCACCCTGCTAAACGAATTGTTCGACACGCCCATCGGCTTGATGATCTTTCTGCTCAACATCCCGATCCAGTTGATGGGCTATATGCTGTTGCCGAACGGCGCGCGGGTTATCTTGCGCAGTGTCGTGATCATCTTGGTCTTCTCAGTGGTCGTTGACAATCTCGGTCCGCTCGCGCCGGCAGGCGGCGTAAGCGATGACCGTATGCTCAACGCCCTATTCGGCGGAATCACCGCTGGCATCGGCGTCGGCCTGATTTATCGCGCCGGCGCGACCTTTGGCGGTACATCCACTGTCGCGCTGATCTTACAGCGCCGCTTCGGCTTCCCGATGAGTACGACATTCCTTTGCACCGATACCTTCATCATCCTCGCCGCTGGCTTGGTCTACGGTTGGGAAGGCGCGCTCTACGCCGCCATCGCGCTATTCACCGCCGGGCTGGCTACCGATTATGTTCTCGAGGGACCGAGTGTTATTCGCACCGCCATGATTATCACCGAAAAGCCGGAGGATATTTCTCAAAGGATTTTCGCCAGCCTGCAGCGCGGCGTTACCAGTTGGAAGATCAAGGGCGAGTTCACCGGTATCGACCGTACTATGCTCTACGTGACGATCGCGCGATCGCAGGTACGCGATTTGAAAGATGAGGTTTCCCGGGTGGACCCAAACGCCTTCATCGTGATCGGCATGGGGCACGCGGCTTACGGCGCAGGCTTCCGCCGTGTCAGGCGCATGCGGATGTAGATTAGCGCAGGTGTTCGCCGGCGTTTACGTGCAGCAATTCGCCCGTGATAAAATCTTCTTGGCAGAGAAAAACGACCGTGCGCGCGACATCCTCTGGTGTGCCGGTGCGCCTAAGCACATTGCGCTCGCCGATCCGCCCCCATACATCGTCGGAGACAAGGCGACCGGCCGGTTTCGTCACCGGACCAGGCACGATGGCATTTACGCGGATGGACGGTCCGAGGCTCAGCGCGCTGACTTGCGTCAGCATCCAAAGGGCGGACTTGCTAATGCCGTGATGTGGATATTCCTTCCAGGGACCATCGGCGCCGGCATCACAGATATTGATGATGACACCGCCGGCAATCGGGTTGTCCAGCATCTGGCGCGCCGCCTTTTGCGTGATGAGAAAGGGCGCGCGCAGATTTATTGCCATCGTCTGGTCCCAATCCTCCAGCGACACATCCAGCAGCGGCCGCTTTAGAAAAACTGAGGCGCTGTTGACGACAATATCGAGTCGATCGTAACGCTCCTCCAGGGCAGCGAATAGCGCGTTCACACCCTCGGGCTGGCTGAGATCCGCCGCGACGCCGTGGGCATCGACGCCGTGAGACTTAATCTCTTGCAAAGTATCTCGCAGCTCTTGCGCTTCAGCCCGATGGTAGTGCACCAGGATGTTAGCGCCTTGCTGCGCCAGTTCCAGCGCGATGACGCGACCGACACGGCGCGCCGAGCCCGTCACCAAGGCAACTTTGTCACTCAGGTCGATGCGCATTTGGCTGCTCCCGGCTGCTAGGGCAGGTCATTTTCCAGCGACCTGAGATAGACGCCCATTTCTTCATATTTCATTTCGCCCAGCTTAAGGTGACGGACAGTGCCCTCGCCGTCGATTACAAATGTCGTCGGCAAGTTCTGCACACCATAATCGCGTTTGACTACCTGATTTATGTCCATGGCGACCGGTAGATTCTCGATGCCAAGATCCGCCAGGAAACCTCTGATCTCGGCAGCGGTTTCGCCCAGGTTAATAGTGAGCAACGCCGGACCCTTTGGGTCAGCGCTGTGCTCGGCGACAAATTCTTCCAACGCCGGCAGTTCGCGCACACAGGGCGCGCACCAGGTCGCCCAGAAGTTGAGAAAGAGCGGACGCCCGGCGTAGTCCGATGGCGAGACAAGCGTGACGCCGTCAACCAGGGGCAGCTCGAAATCAGGCGCGTTGAAGTTGACCACGCTGCGTGGCGGCGCGGGCGCGAAAGTCGGTGAGGGTGGGGCTAGAGTGCGGGTTTCGAGGACGAGCATCAAAAGGGCGACGAAGATGCCGAAGAGTGGCAGGATGAGTAGGACGAGCAGAGTGGGCGAGGGGTTCGAGCGCTTGCCGTCGGCGGTATGGAACATGCAGTAACCGTCAGAATATCCAGCCTTCGCGATCCATAAGCTGCTGGAGGTTTATGCAAGAAATCTTGAAATGTTCGCAAATGTTGGGAATGCGAGCGCCGTTTGGTGGTTTGGCTTCCTCTGTCACAACCGTACCCCCAGTCCGCTTTGCCTGCGCGATGACGAATGGGTCCGCGACTTGTTTTCGCGGTTTGCCTTTCTTACTCTGAAGTTTCTGCTGGAAATGATTTACTCCGAATATGCGAGACACGAACTGGACCTCTTCTATTCCGGGGTCTGGGAACAGATTCTCGTGAACCTTTGCCCAATTGTATGCGAGTTCGGCTTTCCTGCCGTCTCCCAGCTCCCGCAAGACTTCTCGCGTAGACAATATCCGGCCGTCCTTAACCAACTGATCAAACCTCTTCCATAAGCTTGGAAAGTTGTTGCGATAGTAAAACCGGAAAAGTTGGGAAAGCGTGTTCGTATCCAAGATGTACAGAGTTTCTTTGAAGAGCACTAGCGTTCCCCAAGCAACGTCTCTTCCAGCAAGTCAATATACTTGGGTTTGATACCGAGGTAATCCGCAAGCTCTTCATCGTCTATCCGCTCCTCATTATAGCGGCGAAACGCTAGAGTGACATATTCCTCGCCCAGGTAAGTGAGCCATGTTCGATAAGGGTTGCCACCCGACTCTTTCTTCGGTTTATTGGTGAGTTGTTCAGCCCATTCTTTAGTCGCCGCCTCATATTCCGCTTGAATGATCCAATTACGATCAAGAAATTTCCGATAAATGACTTCGCGACTAACGCTGAATCTTTTGGCTAAGCTACTCACCTTGCTTCTATCAATGCGCCCTGGTGTCCTAGCCAGATTAAATTCCTCATCTGGGACTAGAATCAAAGAAGCCAATTGATTGCATTTCACCTCGATTCGGGATTCATCACCAGACAGCGATTGGCGAAAATCCCTTGTAATATCGACGCCGCTTGTTCGATGAAGCAGATGCGCCAATTCATGAAACAGCGTAAATATCTGCCGCGTCTTTGCGTTGGAATTGTTAACGTAAATGACGGGAAATTCCATATCGTATAGGCTGAAACCACAAAATTCATCCGCGCGAAAAGCGTCTTTGAAGACGGTCACCCCGACACGGTAAAATGCGCTGCGCCAAGCTTTGAATGCGGTGTCCTCATCTCGCCATCCGGATTGGTCGGCCAGCGAAACACCAATAAAATCGCGAATGCGAGCGGCGGCCGCCTCAGTAGGTTCATCGTCGCGTAATATCAGATCTCGTGTGATCAAACGCGAGGCAGGATTGCGCCCGTCATTCAACTCACTTAGACCAAGTTGGAATGCACGACCCTTATGTAATAAAAGTCGAATCACTGACGGTATCTCGGCGAATTGCTTAGAGCCAAGCGTACGAAATGTCTCTTCGATTGGGGGCCAGTCTGGTGGATCGGGAAAGAAGAAAATTGCGACGGGTAATTGTAATATCTCGGCGATTCTCTCTAGCTGCCGGTAGGTAGGTTTCGATTGCCCACGTTCGCAAGCGGCAACTTCCGCAAAACCGCTCTTGGTGGCCAGTTCATCGACTTTATATCCAGCCCGCTCGCGAGCCCAAGTCAAGACTTTCGGAGTAATGGGCATGCGTTCAAATACCATGACATATCGCTCCGCCCAACTTGATGTCGACTCTAACCTTATGAACCCGGACTGTCAAGCAAGATAGATGGGAGCAGCTATTGAGTAGAATGCTACTCAAACACCCACCCATCGACATCCCGCGCCCAGCCGCCACACAGCTCCGATTCAGTGAAAAAGTTCGCCACCTCAATCTCGCCGTTTTCCACGCTGTCCGACCCGTGCACCAGGTTCCGCCCAATCTCAAGCGCGTAATCCCCGCGGATGGTGCCTGCCGCCGCCTGGGACGGTTTGGTAGCGCCGATGCTTGTGCGCGCTGCCACAATGGCGTCGCTGCCTTCTAGCGCCATTACCACCACCGGCGCCGATGTGATGTACTCGACCAGACCGGCGAAAAACGGGCGCTCGCGGTGCACATCGTAGTGCTTTTGCGCTAGCTCGCGGTTGATTTGCAACAGTTTCATGCCGATGATTTTCAAGCCGCGCTGCTCAAATCGTCTGATGATTTCGCCAGTTAATCCACGCTGAACCGCATCCGGCTTGACAATGATCAGTGTCCGTTCCAAGGGAATACCTTTCTTACCTGGTAGCTGCGTTTGTATGGCCGTAATCATACAGGCGCGCGCCGCAAATGTGTATGTGCAGCGCTGAGACTCATGCGGCTGTTCCGTGTAAAGGCATAATGCAGGAGCGCTAATTCTGCTATCATACGGGCAGCGTGGAGAAAGGCACGAGCATGAGCGCGGGTTTCTGGACTGATCAAGTTGTAATCGTGACAGGCGGCGCCGGTTTCCTCGGCCGGCACGTAGTGGATGAGTTGCGCGCGGAATCTGCCGGTCGCGTCATCGTTCCGCGCCGAGCCGATTACGACTTGCGCGAACAGGAGGCGGTCGCCCGTCTCTATGCCGATAATCCCGATACAACCCTGGTCATTCACCTCGCTGCCAATGTGGGCGGCATCGGCATCAACCGTGAACATCCCGGTCTCTTCTTCTATGAGAACATTATGATGGGTACGCTGATGTTGGAGTACGCTCGCCGCGCCGGCGTGAGCAAGTTCGTCGGCGTGGGCACGGTCTGCAGCTACCCGAAATTTGCGCCGGTACCCTTTAAGGAAGACGATCTTTGGGACGGCTACCCGGAAGAGACCAACGCGCCCTATGGCTTGGCGAAGAAGATGCTGCTGGTGCAGAGCCAGGCTTACCGCCAGGAATACGGCTACAACGCGATCCATTTGCTGCCGGTCAATCTCTATGGACCGCATGATAAATTTGATTTGCAGTCCTCACACGTGATTCCCGCCGTGATCCGCAAAATGGTGGATGCCCAAGAGAATGGCGCGCGGCAAGTTACTCTCTTCGGCGATGGTACGCCAACGCGCGAATTCCTCTTCGTGCGCGATGCCGCCGCCGGCATTGTCCTGGCTGCTGAACATTACAACGGCGCCGAGCCGGTGAACCTCGGCAGCGCTTTTGAAATCAGCATACGTGACCTGGTGGAAATCATCGCTGACGAGGTTGGATTCAACGGCGAACTTCGCTGGGATACCAGCAAGCCGAACGGACAGCCGCGGCGCAAGCTTGACGTTTCGCGGGCGCAGCGCGAATTCGGTTTTTTCTCGCAGACCGACTTCCGGGAAGGCTTGCGCGAGACTATACGCTGGTACCGCGCCGTGCGTATCCCCGAGTAGATTTCCTGATTTGTTGGTAAAGTTGAACCATCTCTGTTAAGATTGTGCCAGTCTTGTTCCGGTTATGGTCTGCCTTTGCCAGATTGATTTGCAGCCATGGTCGGCGCGGATTTTGATAGTGACGCGGGACTGCGGCGCTTCCGCCTTTTGGGAAGTGCGGACGGAAAAGATCGGGTTCGACAAATTCTCTTTGATTGAGCTATCCAGCTGTGGATTGGCTCTTGTAGCAGCTATCCTGCGGTGAGATGTGATGTGCGCCGGGGAAAATACAAATAGAGATTTTGTTGCGAAAGGAGGGTGACAGCTTGAGCACTATACTTGATGTCAAGGATCTCGTAGTCAGGTTCTACACACAGGAGGGCACTGTCTACGCTGTTAACGGCGTGTCGTTTGATCTGGATGAAGGTGAGACGCTCGGCATCGTCGGTGAGAGCGGCAGCGGGAAAAGCGTAAGTTCCCTCGCTTTGATGGGTTTGATTCCCAGCCCGCCGGGCAAGGTCGAATCCGGCACGGTGATGTTTGAAGGGCGGGACCTGCTCAAGCTCAAGCCTGACCAGATGCGGCTCATCCGCGGCAAAGAAATTGCCATGATCTTTCAGGATCCGATGACGTCGCTGAATCCCGTGCTCACCATCGGCACACAGATCACCGAATCTCTCAAGTTGCACGAGGGCATGAACAACTCGCAGTCACGCAAACGGGCGGCTGACTTGCTCGATTTGGTCGGCATTCCCGATGCCTATCGCCGTCTTGATGATTATCCTCATCAATTCTCGGGCGGTATGCGGCAGCGTGTGATGATCGCGATGGGTTTGTCTTGCAATCCCAAATTGCTGATCGCCGATGAGCCGACGACGGCGCTTGATGTGACCATTCAGGCGCAGATTATTGAGTTGGTCAAGCAGCTCAAGGAAGAATTCAATATGGCGATGATCTGGATCACACACGATTTGGGTGTGGTCGCCGGCATCGCTGATCGCATTCAGGTCATGTACGGTGGACGGATTATGGAATCGGGTACTTCCACCGAAGTCTTCCGCGATAGCCGTCACCCTTATACTGTCGGTCTGCTTGGCTCTTTGCCGCGGCTGGATTCGAGCGGTGAAGAAAAACTGACGCAAATCGAAGGGTCGCCGCCGGATATGCGCAATGAACCGGTTGGCTGTCCTTTTGCGCCGCGCTGCGATGTGCGAGAATATTTGCAATTGGAAAAGTGCTGGGATCAACAGCCGCCGCTGGAAACCGTTCCTGATCCTGCGGGCAACGGAATGCACATCATGTCCTGTTGGGCCGATATCCGCGAGGGGGTAGCAGAAAATGTCTAGTCCAGCTATGGCAATTGCCAAGAGCAAGAACCTCGATGAGGCTGACCACATCCTCGAAGTCACCAACTTAAAAAAGCATTTCCCCATATCTTCCGGCATCGTGTTTCAACGGCAGGTTGGGGCGGTGCGCGCGGTGGATGGCGTCAGCTTTCATGTTATCCGTGGCGAGACGCTGGGCTTGGTGGGAGAATCCGGCTGCGGCAAGAGCACCACGGGCAGGACGATCCTGCAACTCTATCGTCCGACGGAGGGCAGCGTCAAATTCGAAGGGCAAGAACTGTCCACCATGACCGGCAATGACCTGCGTCAAATGCGGCGCCGGATGCAGATCATCTTCCAGGACCCCTTCGCATCGCTTAACCCGCGCATGACCGTCGGCAGCATCGTCAGCGAGCCGCTGCAGATCCATAAGATGTATGCCAATAAGAAAGAGCGGCAGCAATACGTCGAGCAGTTGATGGAAAAAGTAGGCTTAAATCCTTATTTCATTAATCGTTATCCCCACGAGTTTTCCGGCGGGCAGCGACAACGTATCGGCATCGCCCGCGCCCTGGCCTTGCAACCCAGCTTCATCGTCGCTGACGAGCCGATTTCCGCGCTTGATGTCTCGATTCAAGCCCAGGTCGTTAACTTGATGGAAGAGCTGCAAGAAGAGCTGAATCTGACTTATCTCTTTATCGCCCACGACCTCAGCATGGTACGCCATATTTGCGACCGCGTGGCGGTGATGTATCTGGGCAAGATTGTGGAGCTTGGTCCGGTCGACGAGGTCTACAACAACCCGCAGCATCCATATACGCAGGCGCTGCTTTCAGCGGTTCCCGTGCCCGACCCATTGGTGGAGGAAAGTCGCCAGCGCATCATCATTGCCGGCGATCTGCCAAATCCCGCTAATCCGCCGGCCGGCTGCAACTTCAACACGCGTTGCCCGGTGGCCTTTGACCTCTGCTATCACGAGCTTGATCCGCCCCTTATCGAGGTGCGTCCCAAGCATTATGTCAGTTGTCATCGGGTGACTTAGGCGACGTCCTGACCCTCCTGCCGGAGAAAGCGCCTCTAGATTACGGTCTTTTAGATTTTTGTATAAGAGAATCTGCGGTTAATGCGTTGTACTGCTAATGTAGACAGCGAAGGCGCAACTGCCGGACTGCGTAGTCAACTGGAAATAGCTTCACCTGACAGAACGCGCAACGTGGAACCAACTTCACCTGCATAGCCGCCCAAGTCGACAACGACATACCAAAGACCAGGTCGGGCTATGTCAAACCGTACTGGCGACTGTTTATAATGTCCGCCAGTGTACTTGAATCGTCGCCCACTGCGATATTTAAGGAAGTTGTCATTGTCCAAAAGACGCACATTTGCCGCGCTGGTAATCGTTACCTCGGCTACCTCTCCGCCGGACAATTGCCCCAACTCATGTCTGATGAACTGCATGGGAAAGCGACCTTTCTCTTCGACTACGACGATTGTAACACGGATTCTCTGCCACGTAAGATATAGGTATGCCCCAAGACGCCAAGCCTGAACGGACCAAGCTTTTGCGTAGGGAAGGCATCACGCTTCATCCGTCCCTGCTGCCTGGCGCTGCGCGTCATACGCCAGTGTTACGTCATGAATCTCGTCGGCGATTTCCTTGATCGTGTAGGTATCAGTGCGTAGCCCAATGAGGTTTGCAAGCGAAGCGCGGTATGCTCTTATTTCAACTATCGTAACATTATGCCAAACTGGGAAAAGTATACGGTCCTCCGTCACCCATAGGAATTCCAACATATCAAGTTCATGATTCGTCCAGCGCTTGGCAAAAAACGCATTGGATAGCACGACGATCCCGAATCGACTCGCATTGATTCCCGTGTTCAACTTTGCGACCAGATTGTCGCCGATTCTAAGTTCAAACTCGTCATACCAGACTCTCAGCCCACGCTCTTGTAGCAATAGTGCCAGCGGACGCGCTACGTCGTCTTTGTCTTCTGAGGCGTACGAGAGGAAGACATCATATTGATAATCGTCTTTCTGAATTATGTACTGCACAGATTACTGCTCCCGGTTACCGGATAACGTCGAATAAGTATCGCATACTGAAGGTAAACGGCGAATAAATCCTATCTATTCTACATGACTATCGGTGGCGCGAGGACAGCATAAAAAGGGCGAGCCACTGGCTCGCCCCTACAAGGTGTCGTTGTCAGCAGATTACGCCGCGGGCGCAGCAGCCGGACCATCGACAATGTTGACGAATTCTTCGGCATTGAGCGTTTCGCGCTCGATCAGAATCTCGACCAGCTCGTCCATTTTGTCTTTCTGCTCAAACAGCAAACCCTTCGCCCTGTCATAAGCCGCCTGCAGGATGCGCTTGACCTCGTCGTCGATCTGCTGCGCGTAGTGTTCGCTGTAGTCCCGCTGCTCGGAGATCTCCCGCCCCAGGAAGACGGCGCCACTGCCGTTGCCATAAGAGCGCGGGCCTAGCAGGTCGCTCATGCCGAATTGCGTCACCATCGCCCGCGCCATGCGGGTAGCCTGCTGCAAGTCGTTGCTGGCGCCGGTGGTGAATTGGTCGTAGATGATCTCTTCAGCGGCCCGTCCGCCCATGGCCGCCACGATATCGTCCTCGAATTTGTCGCGCGTGATCAGCATATCATCGCCATCGGGCAGCGGCATTACGTAGCCGCCGGCGCGCCCGCGCGACACTATAGTTATCTTGTGCACCGGGCTGGTATTTTCCAGCAGGTGGAAGAGCAAGGCATGCCCCGCTTCATGATAGGCGACCTTCTCTTTCTCTTCCGGCGTGATGACGCGGCTGCGGCGTTCCGGTCCCATGACCACGCGCTCCATCGCCTCTTGCATTTCACTCATGCCGATGGACTTCTTATTGCGCCTCGCCGCCAATATCGCCGCCTCATTCACCAGGTTCTCGAGGTCGGCCCCGCTAAAGCCAGCGGTGATTTTCGCCAGCGCCTCCACATCCACGTCGCCCGCCAGCGGCTTGCCTCGCGAATGCACCTTGAGTATCTCCTGCCGCCCCTTGACATCGGGATTGTCCATGACAACTTTGCGGTCGAATCTGCCGGGGCGAAGCAGCGCCGGATCGAGGATATCGGGGCGGTTGGTGGCGGCGATGATGATGACGTTGGTATCGTTGTCGAAGCCGTCCATCTCCACCAGGATCTGATTTAGGGTCTGCTCGCGCTCATCGTGGCCGCCGCCCAAACCAGCGCCGCGATGACGTCCGACCGCGTCAATCTCGTCAACAAAAACGATGGCGGGCGATTCTGCCTTGGCCCGCTCGAAAAGGTCGCGAACGCGGCTGGCGCCAACGCCGACGAACATTTCGACAAATTCCGAGCCGGATATGCTGAAGAACGGCACACCCGCTTCGCCAGCGACAGCGCGCGCCATCAAGGTCTTGCCCGTGCCAGGCGGTCCTACCATCAACACGCCCTTGGGCACCCGCGCGCCAAGCCGGATGAACTTCTCTGGTTCCTTGAGGAACTCGACAATTTCCTTTAGATCGTCCTTCGCCTCTTCAGCGCCCGCGACATCTTTGAAAGTCACTTGCGGGCGCTCCATATCGCGGGAGACACGCGGCTTGCTGCGCCCAAAGCTCATCGCTTGATCCTGCCCGGCGCGCATCGAGCGCATCATCCGCCACAAGAACCATACGATGATCAATATCGGCACAATGCCAATCAGAATCTGGAAAATGAGCTGCGACGAGTCATCCGTGGGCTCGAAGAAGTAATCGACATTGCTGACGCCGAGCGTCTGCAGCTGCGTATAAAAATCCGAGGTGGGATTTTTGTAAACAGTCTCGGTGGTGCTGTCGGTATAGGTGACGAACAGCTCACTGCCGCCGCCACGCTCGACAATTTTCTCGACGCGCCCCTGACGGATATCTTCCGTCAAGCGATTCATGGGCCAGCTATTGTCCAACTGAACCGCTGACCGCCCATTAAAAACGAGCAGCGCCAACGCCAACGCAATAATGCCCAGCACAATCCATATGCGTTGCGCATTTGGGTTGCCGAAAGGCGACTTGTTGCCATCGTTGCTCTTTTTGCCATCCTTGCCCCCTTCGGTGACGTGCCGCGGAGGCTCTGGTCGGTTGTTCATCTAACAAACTCCAATTGATTGTTGGGTGGCGAGACCGCAGTTGTTGAATTCCCGCCTCATCATTAATGACCCTGGTAGTTGCCAAAAGGTGATATTTTGCTGCCGAATTGCCGCCATTTATCGCCTGGTGCTGCATGGCGCATGAGAGCGAAATCGTCACAGGTAATCAGCGCAACGGGCATCACTTTATCTTTACCGCCTTATCGCTGAATTTTCTCACTTGTTCCTGTATCATTAAACTGCAGATTAGCCAGATCCGCTTGGGAGCAATTGACGCCTTTATGACCGATCGCAGTAATGAAGAATGGATTGCTTCGCTGCGAGCACAGGGTGAAGCGGCGCAGGCTAGCGCGCTGGCCGATTTGCGCAGACGGCTGCAGCGCAGCATCTATTTCTATCTTAGCCAGGACCGCAGCGACTTGCGCGGTTTGGCGGCTCAAGAGCTGGCGCAGATGGCGGAAGATCTGGCGCAGGACGCCACCCTGCGCGTCATGGACAATCTGGGCAACTTCCGCGGTGAAAGCCTCTTCACCACCTGGGCGAACAAGATCGCCGTTCGGCTCGCCATCAGCGACCTGCGGCGCGCGCGCTATAAGGACTTCAGCCTGGACGAGCTGACGGCCGACGGCGAATTACTGCCGGCGTCAACGCGACTGGTCACTTCATCATCGCCAACGCCGGAAAAGGTCGCTGAGCGTGATGATGTCATGGAGAAGATCGAAACGGCGCTGCAGGAGGCGCTGACCGAGCGACAGTATCAAGCGCTGGTGGCTGTCGCGCTGAAAGGCATCCCGATGGACGTCCTGGCGGAGCGTATGGGCACCAACCGCAACGCGCTCTACAAACTCATCCATGATGCGCGGCGCAAGCTAAAAACGCACCTGGAGTCGCAGGGTATGTCCACTGATTACATGATGAATCTGTTTCAGAACTAAGGCGGCTACTGCTTGAGCGCCATCACCGTGCCGAAGCAGATATTTTGTTCTATCGCGAAGAGACGCTATACTACATGAAATCGAAAATCGATGTTACCGCAAGCGATGAATGAAAAGAACTATCTGAACCGAGTTTTCTACAAGAATTCGCAAAATATGCGCGAAGTTTCTGACGGAGTTGTTGATTTGGTAGTCACTTCGCCACCCTATTTCAATATCAAAGACTACTCATTAGATGGTTACCAGTTGACAAACCACAGTGAAAAGAACGGCGCTCAAATCGGTGATTTGGACGACTATGACGTTTTCATCAACGAATTATTGCAAGTATGGAATGAATGCGAAAGAGTACTGAAACCGAACGGCAAACTTGTTATCAATACGCCTTTAATGCCAATGAAAAAAGCTGATTATCGTACGCATTACAATCGCCATGTTTTTGACCTCAATTCTGATATCCAACATTCTATCTTATACCAAGAAAATACCGACATGTATTTGTACGATGTTTTCATTTGGGACAGGACGAATCCCAGCAAGAAACTTATGTTTGGCAGCTACCCTTATCCTCGCAATTTTTATGCGCAGAATACCAGTGAATTCATAACGGTATATGTAAAAGACGGCAAGCCGCTCAACAACGTTTCAAGATCTGCTAAGGATGCTAGCAGGCTCACCCAAGACGAATGGGTCGAATTTACGAAACAAGTCTGGCGAATACCGATTCCTGGAAGAGAGGACATTGCCTTTGGCGATCATACTGCGCTTATGCCTGAAGAGATCGTTTATCGTTGTGTGCGTCTATTTTCTTTTGTGGGGGATGTTGTACTCGATCCGTTCGCCGGCAGCGGGACAACCTTAAAAGTAGCGAAGGAGAATGGTAGGCATTATGTCGGATATGAGATCATGGAAAATTACAGAAACGTGATTGAAAGAAAACTTATAATGGCGGGGCAAAGAAGATTGCGATTTGCGAATGACAGCTAGGCTGGAGTACAACAACATTTATCAAATGGATTGCTTTGAGTTGCTTAGGAAACTGGACGATGGTTCAGTAGATCTCGCTATTTTAGACCCTCCCTAAAATATGAAAAAAGCAGACTGGGACACCTTCAAGTCTGAGAAGGATTTCTTTGATTTTACTTTCGCCTGGATAGATGCTCTGCTCCCGAAAGTAAAAGGCAATGGCAGTATCTATATTTTCAATACCCCGTACAACGTTGCGTTTATCCTTCAATATCTGGTTAGCAAAGGCTTGCATTTCCAGAACTGGATCACTTGGGACAAGCGAGACGGCATGGGAGGCGCGAGACGGCGCTTTAGCAATGGACAGGAGACGATCCTCTTCTGCACCAAAGGGCGAAGTCACACATTCAACTATGACGATGTCCGTGTTCCATACGAGTCCACACAGAGAATTGAGCATGCGAAAAAGAAAGGCATCATCAAAAACGGCAAGAGATGGTATCCCAATCCCAAAGGGCGACTCTGTGGCGAAGTGTGGCATATCACTAGCGAGAGACACAAGAACAAGGTGAATGGCAAAGTTACGTCCATGGGACATGCCACGCCAAAACCCCTTGAACTCGTCGAAAGGATCATCAAGGCGAGTTCAAATGAGGGTGACCTTGTTTTGGATTTTTTCGTTGGGACGGGGACGACAGCTGTGGCCGCCAAGAAGCTCGGGCGAAACTTTATCTGTTGCGACAAGAGTGAAGAGTATGTTGCCATTGCCCGCGACAAACTACAGAAGGCGACATTGCAACTGTTATGAAACAAGGATATATAAGCAATATCAATCCAGGCAACGAAGCTTTGGCATTCATCGATAAGCGGCTGTTGGATGACAATTATCGCGGCAACACATCATCGCAGCATAATCGTTACACAATGGAGCAGATTGCCAAAATACTTGCCATTTTTGACAATTATGCGTCAAATAAGAGTCTTATGACCATTCGGACAACGAATATTTCAAAACGGCCTCAGAATATCCCCGACGAAGCAATTTACGCACGATTCTGTGATGAGTGTAAGCTCGCAGTCGGAATCGGTACCCAAGACGCTATGCGCAAGAATGTGTTTGTTGACCTCCATAGAATGGGGCTGATTACTCGTTACGATACCGAGCGACATCCAACCAACCCGTATGGAAGAAAGAGGGTAAAATTCGTGTCACTTAGCGAGCAAGGCATTCGTTTGGTAAGGGCAGGTTCAATACTTGACAAATACTACATATTTTCCAAAGGCGTGGATAGGCTGCTGGGCGGTTTTATAGGTATCTTGCTCAATATGCTTGGGGACCCGGAACTGCGGTTGAGAAATATCAGTATCTACGAGTTTATGTTTTTCGTTTCCGCTATTGGTACAGAGTCCAGCTTCAATATAAACATGGACAATTGCGTCTCGTTGATGAAATCCTATCGCGCGCTTTCTCCTGTTCAGCGACGGTCAGCCGTTGAATTGCTTGAAGACAAGGCGCACCCAGATAATTACACAGGTGACAAACCAGCGAAACGTGACTTCCATAATTGGACAAATAAAGCGCTGCAAATCTTTTACATTTTGAATCAAACCGCCTATTTTGAAGTCAGAGAAGGCAATCTGTATCTTAAATTAGGTCGATCGCTCAGCGAAAAAATACAGTATTTCAATAACCACCGTGTTCATAAAACGTCAGGATTTGAACTTCACCATGTCGTTCCTTTGGCTTGGTCGGAAAGTGAATATCAATTTAAGCTGCTTGATAATTGGCGAAATATGGTTTACATAGATGCGTTCAGCCACGCGAAAATCACTCAAAATAAGAACCGAAACGTTTTGATGACATCGCTTGATGATGATGTTATATTGAGCGATTATAATGAACGACAGGTCATCCTAGTATACGGAGAAAACGTTTTGTATTCAACTGAAATACAGTGCGTAATGCTACAATACAACATGGAGTTATTGGATTCGGTTTCTTGATTAGGGCTGAATCTCGGACAATACGCTTACTGCTTCAGCGCCATGACCGTGCCAACGCACATCTCGTCCGCCGTGCCTACAGCAGCGGCCGACCGCCATCCACCGGCAGGATATCGCCGGTACTGAAGCGAAGATGCGCTACTGCTGCGTAGACCGCATCCGCCACATCTTCGGCTTCGGCGATGCGCCCGAGCGGCGTCTTTTCCTCTTGCTCGGCGATTAACGCGCCCGGCATCCGCTGCGCATACTCGCCATTGACCCAGCCCGGTGACACCGATAGCACACGGATACCAGGAGCTAGCGCCCGCGCCAATGACTTGGTCATGACATCCATGGCCGCTTTGCTGGCGCAATAGGCGACATTGCTGCCCACAGCGGTCCGTCCGGCAATCGATGAAATGTTGATGATTACGCCGCCGGAGCCCTGCATCAGCATTGGCTGCAGCGCCCTTATGGAGGCGAAAGCGCCGCGCCAATTGACGCGAAATATGCTGTCGATCAGCTCATCGTCCAGCCCGTCGAGGTCGTCATGGGCGACTGCCTTACTGATGCCGGCGTTGTTCACCAGAATATCCAGCCGACCGTATTTGTCAGCTATGGACTGTGCCAGGCTTGCTTGAGCGGCGCCATCGTCCACCGGGCAGCGAATGATCAGATGATCCCCGCCGGCCAACGTGTTTGCGGCCGCCCGCGCTTTGTCTTGATCGCTGTGATAGGTGATGACGATGCGCGCGCCAACTGCGGCGAGACGCCTGCATATCGCGCTGCCGATGCCGCCGCCGCCACCGGTGACGACTGCCACTTGTCCCGCCAAATCGGCCATGCCGCTCTCCCTCATTATTCCGAATACAGCTTTATCAGTAGGAGCGCATCGCCGCCGGCAAATGATCTATTCGATTCATATAATGCAGGAGCGGGCGGGCTCCATCATAATTGATCCGAGTAATGGCGGTGTTGTCGTGATAATAGCGCATGGCATAGGGTCGGGAGGGCAGTTGCTCAAAGATGGCTTTGAGCAGCACATCGAGGAAGCCGGCGTGTGAGACCAGGGCGATCACCCTGTCGGAATCGCTCCAATCGCTTAATACCCTGGCGACTTTGATTGCGCGGTAAAAACTGTGAGTCTCCGGTTCCATACCCAGGTCCGGATTGTACCAGCCATTTTCACTAACGGAGTCGGGCATTTGATAGGCCGGGAATTCCTGTGATATTGCCGAGCGCGTCATGCCATTAAAGCCTTTGACGCGCCCGTTCTGCCGCAGGAACATTCCGCCTTTCTCGTGCAAGTCCGGCCATACTTCTGGCTGGATTTCCAAAGCCTCGCTGATCGGTTGTGAGGTCAAAAGCGAGCGGTACATCGCGCTTGTATAAAGCTGAGTGATTTCGAAACTTGCGCCGACTACATCCAGTTCGCTGGCAAGGAAACTCGCCAGGTTGTCGCGCTGTCGATAGCCTAACTCAGTTAAGTCGGGATCAACTTTGCGGCGGCGCATCGTCTCCGAAGTCAAGACGTTGTTTTCCGATTGGGCGTGGCGGATGAGATAGACGTGCATCTGGCTGACCTTCGCTTGATGTGCCGATTTTCACTGACAATGATTATAGGAAATTCTGCCAAGAATGTAAGCCGATGCCTGCGCTCTCGTCGGCTCTGCCCAAAGATTCGGGGCTGGTCGCTGCAATCGGCGCTGGCTAAACTTGCCTGCGACCGCAAAAGAACGGGCACATTTAACTCATGCGCAAGGTTGTCACGCTTACGATGAATCCGACGCTTGATGTCGCGACCAGTATCAATTCGGTGGCGCCGGAAATCAAGCTGCGCTGCGCTGCTCCGCGTTTTCATCCTGGTGGTGGCGGAATCAACGTATCGCGGGCGATAGCTTTCCTCGGTGGCAAGTCATGCGCCGTCTACGCATCGGGCGGGCACACGGGTACCATGCTGGCGCAGTTGCTGGAAGCCGAAGCAATTGAACAATATCCCGTGCCTATCGCCGGGACCACGCGCGAAAGTTTGATCATCTACGAAGAGAGCACTTCGCTGCAATACCGCTTCACCATGCCCGGGCCCGAGTTGGCGGCGGAGGAGTGGATCGCTTGTCTCGAGACAATCTTCGATCTTGGTCCCGCTTACCTTGTCGCCAGCGGCAGTCTGCCAAATGGCGTACCCGTCGAGTTCTATGGCGAAATCACGCGTTATGCCCGTGAATACGATATTCGCGTTATCCTGGATACAGCCGGCGACGCGCTGAACCGCGCCATGGGCAAGGGCGTCTACTTGATCAAGCCCAATCTGCGCGAGTTGGAATTATTCGCGGGCGAGAAAATCCGCGACGAGGCGCATATCAAGAGCGCCGGTCGCCGTCTGATCGCGGAAGGTCTGGCGGACGTCATGGTCGTTTCGCTCGGCGCGCGAGGCGCTGTCATGATCACGAGTGAGGACTACGTGCTTTTTCACGCGCCAGTTGTGCCGATAGCGAGCAAAGTGGGCGCGGGCGACAGCATGGTCGGCGGTATCGTCATGGCCTTGGCGCAGGGACGTCCGCTGACTGATGCGGTTCGCTTCGGAGTTGCCGCTGGCAGCGCTGCCGTCATGACTCCGGGAACCTTGCTCTGCCGCCGCGACGATACCTATCGACTCCACGACGCCGTGACGGTAACATCGTGAGGGCTGTCTATTTGGCAGCGGCTGAAAATGGAGAAAGCCAGATGACTTCGATTCAAGCGCGAAATGTCAATCATCCTGAGCGCCGCGAGAACCTCAAAGCGGAGAAATACAATGTCATTCGCAGCGCCATGTTAGCCAGCCTGGCCGCCGATGACTGGCTGCCGTTCTCGGACTTGGAGGACAAAGTCCGCGCTTGGCTGAGCGAAAACGACGTGCCGCCCGAGCTTTTCCCCAAGCCAGGCTCCGTCCGCTGGTATTGCAAGGCGGTTCAGCTTGATCTTGAAGCGCGCGGCGAAATAGAGCGCCGACCAAAGAAATCGCCCCTGAAGCTGCGCCGATGCGTGTGAACCTGCGTTAATCGCAGACTACTTCGTCCGGCGCCAACTCCTCGGCGGCATCCCATAGTCGCTGCCATTCTTCGAGATAAAGACCGGCGATGGCGGCATTGCGAACGATGACGATGTTTTCGTCATTTCGTTCTGCGGCGCTGCTTGAAAAATTGAAGGACCCGGTGATCACTGTGTCCTCGTCGATGATGATGACTTTGTGATGCAGAATATAGCGATTGCCGTCCTGCCTTACCTTGGCGCCCGCGCATTGCAGAGCAGGTAACTGACTCCAGCTTGCCGTACTGTTGCGCTTCTCGAAGATGCCCTCTACTTTGAAGTTGGCATTATTCGCCTGTCTTATCATCGCCTGCGCCAGCTCTTCCAGCGAAAAGACGAAGGTCATGAAGCGAATCGAGCGCTCCGCTTGAGCAATCTCGCCGGTCAGCGCGCTAATCTCATCCGCTTCCGCCGCAAAGATGATGCTAACTTCGCCGCCATCAAACTCGAAACTGACAGTCTCGTCGTCAGGCGAGCGTTTGCCGAACTGGCCGCGTTCGAACATCTCATCGAATTCCATCTGGAACGCGGCTGCCGCATGGGCGCTGTGCAGGACAAGCACATTGTTGTTGTTGCGATAGCTGCCATTAACCGTAAGGTTCAGCGATCCGGTCCAGACCGTCCGCTGGTCGATGATCACAAATTTGTTGTGCATCAGGCCAGAGCGGCCATCATCAACTACCGGGACGCCCGCTTGAAGCAGATCCCGCAGATGCGAATTGCCTTCATCGTGCAGTCCATGGACATCGTCGGTCACGATCCGCACTTTCAGGCCCCGTTCATGCGCCGCCTCAATCGCATCAGAAACCGCCTTGCTATTCAATTCAAATGCCGCAATATCGAGAAAGGTCGTGGTCTCGCCGATAGCCGCGGCGAGTATTTCGTCGATTCCGTTGGCGTATTGGCTACTCGGTTTAGCGCCGTCCGGCTCATTGAAGTAGAGCTGCCAGCCATTGCCGATGTATTCGCGTCCGAATTCGAAAGACACTTCCTGGTAGGCGACCTGCGCGGGCGTCGCTGCCAGGTCCGCCGTGGCTATGGTCCCGGACCGCTCAAAGTGAAACGCCCGCAGAACAAAGGCGGTCATTCCTATTGCCAAGACCAAGAGCATCAACATCCAGCGACTGTTGCTTCGACCTGGTTTGGATTTGCGTGGACTCGGCTGATGCGACACTGGAATTCACCCTATAAGCGCTGCGGCGCATACGAACTTTACCTGGCCGCTCTCAAACTTGCCAAGTGATCAGGCGCAACAGAGCGACTGTTAGCGCCTCCGCGGCTGCGTGATATAATGCGTCGGTTTAGTAACATGTACAAGATGCGCGAGTCATGTCTCTGCTCACAGCCAATGACCTGGGGAAATTTTACGGCGCTGATGAAATTTTCAGCGGCGTCGCGTTTGCCATAGCAGCTGGCGCGCGTATCGCCTTGGTCGGTCCCAACGGCGCTGGTAAGACGACTCTAATCAATCTCTTGGCCGGCATAGATCTGCCGACGCAAGGAACGGTGAGCACAGCTCGCGATGTACGGGTCTCCTTCTTGCCGCAGCGCCCCGAGCTTGCGGGCGAACACAGCCTCTGGCAAGAGCAGCTCAAAGCCTTTGCCGATTTGCGGCAGCGGGAAAGTCAACTCGCGCAACTGGAGCAGTTGATGGTCGACGCCGATAAATATGAGCAGGCGCTGGAAAGTTACGGGCCGCTGCAAGCCGAGTTTGAGCGCCTGGATGGATATAACTACGAAACGCGCATCAAGATTGTGCTGTCGGGGCTGGGATTCAGCGCGGACGAATATGAAATTCCGCTGCCCAAGCTATCCGGCGGGCAGAAGACGCGGGCGCTGCTTTGCCGCCTGCTCCTGGAAGAACCGGACTTGCTGATACTCGATGAGCCGACTAATCATCTGGATATCCAGGCGGTCGAATGGCTGGAGAAATATCTGGCGACCTATTCCGGCGCCGTGCTGGCCGTAAGCCACGACCGCTACTTCATCGACAAGTTCGCCAAGACTATCTGGGAGATCGAATACCAGCGTTTGCAAGTCTACCGCGGCAATTACAGCGCCTACGCAAGGCAGCGCGCGGAACAGCGAGAAACACTGCGTCACTCCTACTATTGGCAGCAAGACTTCATCCGCAAGGAGACAGAGTTCATCCGCCGTCACATGGGCAGTCGCCGAACGGCGCAAGCAAAGGGACGCCTCAAAAAGCTTGAGACGATGAAGAAGCGCGGCGCCATCCTGGAAAGCGGCCCCAGGCAGCGGCGCAAGATGTTTATCGAAATGGATGAGGTCCAGCGCAGCGGCGACCAGGTGATCGTCACCCGCGATCTGATCGTCGGCTATGACGCCGGAGAGCCGCTGCTCGCCGTTCCCGATAGTTTGGTGCAGCGTGGCGAGACAGTCGCCATCATCGGTCCCAACGGGGTGGGAAAATCGACCGTGCTCAAGACGCTGAGCGGCGACCTGCCCGCGCTGGCCGGCGAAGTAAGGCTGGGCGCCAGAGTAAAGATCGGCTATTTCGCGCAAGCGCACGAGACCTTGATCGCCCGGAACACGCTGCTGGACGAGGTCTGCGCAATTAAGCCAATGCCGATATCACAAGCGCGCGATTGGCTGGGCCGTTTCCTCTTCAGCGGCGAAGATGTCTTCCGCCCGATTGCATCTTTGTCAGGCGGTGAACGTGGCCGAGTGGCGCTGGCGAAACTGGCATTGCAGGGCGCAAATCTTCTGCTGCTTGACGAGCCGACTAATCATCTCGATATCGACAGTCAAGAGGTCTTGCAGGCGGTATTGGCGCAGTTCAACGGGACCATCCTGCTCGTCAGCCATGATCGCTATTTGATCGATGCCCTGGCAACGCAGATCTGGGAATTAGCGCCGGGCGAGTTATTCGCAACTGATGGCGGCTATCAAGATTATCTGCGAGCGCGCAACCGCCGTCTGCCGAAGGATGCCGGCAAAAACGGCGACAGAGCAACACGCGCCAATGCCAGACGTTCGGCGGCATACGCTGAAAAGAAGTATGGCCTGAGTCCCTTCGAGCTCGCCAAGCGCACCGCCGAATTAGAAGCCAAAATCGCCGAATTGGAAGCTCAACTCAGCGATATCGGTATCCGGCTTGATGGCGCCAGCCTGGCCGGTGATAGCGCGAAGGTACGAGTTCTGGGTGAATCCTATTCCCGCGCGGAAGAGGAACTCGAGGCGGCGCTGGAAGAGTGGGGCAGGCTGGCGGAATAGGCGCTGCTCGGCACACCTTTGGACTGCCAAATTTCCGCCGCGGATGTATCATGGCGGCTGGTTCGCCTAGCAAGACCATATCGCATAAATAACGCGCCTATTAGGGAGTGTCATCTTGGAAATCACTTGGTACGGCTACAGTTGCTTTCGCATCACAGAACGCGGTCATACCTCAGTCCTGACCGATCCTTACCACCCAAAGTTGGATATGGCCCAGCGAGGCTCGAAGGCTGAGCTGGTCACATTCAGCGATGCCCAGGCTGCGCAACAGCTCGATGTACTATACGGCGACGCTTACGTTATCTCCGCGCCGGGCGAGTATGAAATTGGTGAGATATTTGTAACCGGCATTCCCTTGCACGTCCATGATGTCGCAGGTGACCGGGTGCTGCGCAACATCGCTTATCATGTTGAATATCCCAACAATCTTAAGCTTCTGCACCTTGGCGCCCTGCGCGAGCTGCCGGATCAGTCCATCATTGAGCAGCTTGATGAAGTGCACACTCTGATACTGCCGATCGGTGGCGCGGCGTTGAGCGGCGACAATCTTGCGGCATTAATCAGCATGATCCAGCCGAGCTTCGTCGTGCCGATGCACACAGCGGACGTCGCTTTCGAGGCATTTCATGAGGCGCTCGACGGCTTCCTCAAGGCGGTGGGCGTCGCCGGCGTCGAATGGCAAGATTCGCTCCGTGTGACCGCAGCGGGCTTGGTCGAGCAAACGCAAGTAGTTTGCCTTCAACCGGTCACATAGATTGCCAAAAGCCAGTTTCGACGATACTTGCGTTATACTGTGTACAGTACCGATCTGCGATCAGGATGCCGCTAGATGCGAAACGGAAACGTGAAGATCCTCATGACATGGGATATCAAGCCCGGCTTGGACCAGGAGTATTTTGAGTTTGTCATGCGCGAATGGGTGCCCAATACCACCAAGCTGGGGCTGACGCCTATCGAAGCCTGGTACAACGTTTACGCTAGTTCTGATGTGCCGCGGATCATGGCGGGCGCTATCGCCGAAGATAAAAGCGCCATGCGCGAGATCATCACAAGCACTGATTGGGCGGACCTTCAGGCCAAGCTCTTCGAATTCGTCGAGAACTACAGCCACAAGATCGTACACGTCACCGGCAACTATCAGTTGTAGCGCGCCGCCGCAGCAATAGCGCTCTGCCCAGGACTTACTCTGCGCAAGAGAATAAAAAGGGCGAGACCGTCAAGCCTCGCCCTTGAATGCTTTACTGCCTCCGGCTCTATCCGCCCATCGCCCCCCGCAATGAATCACATGCCGGACAGCCGCCGCCGGGCCGCACGATCGCATATCCACCTTGCGGATCGGCGCCGAAATGAGTGGCGTCGACATTCCATACAATCATCAGGCGGACGTAGCCTGAGCCCCGCGTAAGGTGTACTGCGCCAGTCAGCCACGCTACCTGCTCAGCAAGCGAATTTCCCGATGCCCAGGCGAATCCGCCCGGCAGCGCGCCGATGCCTTCACCGGTCAGGTAACCCAGCTCAGTGATGCAAAGCGGTTTGCTCGGGAAGAAGCTGCGGTAAAGTGTCATCATTCGCGGCAGATACCAAGAATAGTGCCCCGCGCTGCCGACCGGGGCGCCACTGGTCGCTTCCGGCGGGACGATGCCGGCATTGTAATGTACGCCGACGCAATCCATATAATTGGCAGCGCCAGCCGCAGACATCTGCCGCAAATAGCAATCATCATCGCCGCCATTTGGACCACAGCCCTGGAAGAAGCCGGTGGGCGCCGGCGCGCCACTGATCACCATCGTGCCAGAGTTGGCTGATTTGATGGCGTTGTAAGCGGCGCTCAGCATCTGTACGTAGTTCGAACCGCTGATCTGGCCGGCGGGCCACTCGCGGTCGATATTCATCTCGTTCCAGACTTCGATGGCGTCCGCGCCACCACGCGCCAAGTCAGCCACAAAATTAGCGAAATTGTGATAGTACCCGCCAGGGTTGCCAGAGATTTGATTCTTCTCGCCGATCACGCTCAGCAAGACCCTGAAGCCTTGGCCGTGGGCGCTGTCGATCAAATGCTGGAAGTTGCCTGCCGGTTCGCCATGCCACTTGACCTGGCGCTTGACCCAGGTCATGCGCGCGTTTTTCATGTGCCCGGGATGCGCGAAGCTGAGCGCCTGGCCGCCCAATTCGAAGCCGCCTGTATTGGCGGTGCTCGGCGGCGGCGCGCCCGTCTCAGGCGTACTCGTGTCGACAGGCGGAGGAGGTGGCGCGCCGGGCACTTGAAGGACTTGACCAACCCGCAGGACATCCGGATTGGTTATGCCGTTCAGCCGCGCCAAATCAAAGTAGTTGATGTTGAATTGCGCTGCGATTGTAGCCAGGGAATCGCCACGCTGTACGGTGTAGGTGCCTGTCGTCGGCTGAGCCGCTGGCGCTGCGGTTCCGCTATCGGCGGGCGCCGGTGTTCCCGCAGGCGCCGGCACTTGCAGCACTTGCCCAACGTGGAGAATGTCGGGATTGGCGATGCCGTTTATCCGCGCCAGCTCAATGTAGGTGGTATTGAATTGCGCGGCGATCGTTGCCAGGCTGTCACCCCGTTGTACGGTGTAAGTGGTCGTGCCGGTGGGTTGCTGCTGCTCTTGCGCAGGAGCAGGCGCCGGCGCCACCCCGCCACCCGCCGGCGGTATCGTAAGTTGGTTGCCCGCATGAATGACGTAGGGGGCGCTCAAGCCACTAGCTTGCGCGACCTGCTCGACAGTCCTGCCATAGCGCGTTGCGATAGAGAACAACGTCTCGCCGCTTTGCACGACGTGGATTTGCTGTGCCATCACCGCAGCGGATCCCAGCGACATCAGGACCACCACAGTCAGTATCAATATGTTTAGACGACGCATATTAGCTCCTTGCCTTCCAAGTCTAGCTCGAAGTCAACGTATACGCGGTCATTCTAGCACGGGTCAATAAAACACGCTGAAGCAGCGGCAGACATTATGTCGGCGACTGCGCTTGTCGAATATGAGCGAGCCTGATCGTTGTAGCGCCGGACGGACCGGGTCAGTGTCCGATTTCCAGACCCAAATCCACCAGTGGCAGTCGCGGATCCATAGCTGGCAGCAGATCCCGAAGCCAGCTGAAATCGGGGTCTTCGCTGTAGGCGAAATCGCGCGTCGATCCGGCGAGGAAGTTCAAGGTGTAGGTGACCGTGCCCGGCGCGCTTACCATCGTATAGTAGCCGGCGGGCATGAGTACGATATCGTGCTGCCGCGCCCTCATGTTTACGTCCCAGCGTTTGTCGGCGCTATAGACGCGCTGGTAGGCGTATCCCGTCGGTCGATCAAATTTGTAAAAGCTAAAGCGGTCTAGTTGCGCCTCCAGCACTTTGCCCCGTTCATCCGCCTTGTGCGTGTCGTGCTTGTGCGGCGGATAACTCGACCAATTGCCGCCGGGAGTGTAAAGCTCATAGACCAACAAGCGGTCGGCCGGGAAAGCGCCGCCGATAATCCGGCACATCTGGCGCGAGCAGTTGCCACCGCCAAGCAACTGCACTTCGACAGCGCGTGGCGCGATCAATTGGGCTTGCGTTTCTCGCTCAGATGGTAGCCAGCAGGAGGCGAACTCGAAGTTCTCACTCAGCGACTCGATGGCAAATTCCGTGTTGGGCGGCAGATATACCGCGTATGGCAAGCCGGTGAAGACACTGTCGCGCCGGCCCACGCCTTCAAAATCACCTCTGTTGGTACGGATATTACAGCGTCCGCTCAAGACGACAGCGACATATTCAAAGGCGTCGATGGCGACCTCGAAGGTCTTGCCTTCGCCCAGGCGCACAGCAGCGAAATTCATCGTATCCCAACCGGCGCGCTTGGCATTCAACGCGGCGAAAGCGCCTGCCTTGCCCTTGTCGTCAGAAGGGAAATGAAGGCTGTCGGCGCTGTATGTGGCCATGTTTTCTTGTCCTTTGCCTTAGGTCACCAAGCCGCGGGTCACGCGCATGAACATATGCTCGAGGTCTCTTTCTTCTTCGTTGAAACCCAGCAGTAGGACATCGTCTTCGAAGAGCTGTCGGCTCAAGGCGCCGAGTTCATCGTCATTGCCGGCGAAATCAACCCGTACCCTTGCCCGACCATTCTTCGGCGTGATGATCTCAGCGGCGACGACTTTCCTGTTGCTGCTCAGCAGGCTAGTTACCGACTCAGCCACGCCATGATTCATCACGGTTATGACGATCTCCCTGTGCGCCATTAACTGCAATTTCAAGTCATTGATGCTGCCCTGCATGATCAGCTCGCCCGCCTCGACAATACCGATATGCGAGCAGACATCTTCTACGTCGGCCAGGATATGCGATGAAAAGAAAATCGTCTTGCCCATAATCGCCAGTTCGCCCAGCAGCTCACGGATTTCCACCCGGGCGCGGGGATCCAGCCCTGAGGCCGGCTCATCGAGGATCAGCACCTCCGGATCATGCGCCAGGGTGCGCGCCAGCGACAGGCGCTGCTTCATGCCGCGGCTCAGCTTATCGACCATTTCCTCGCGCCGATGCTGCAGGTCAACCAGCTCAAGCAGATCACCCACCAGCACCTTTCGCTCATTCTCGGGGATATCGTAGCAAGCAGCGAAAAAGTCCAAATATTCCCAGACGCGCAAGTCCTCATATACGCCGAACTCATCGGGCATATAGCCGATCGCGCGCCGCACCGCCCGGCGATCTTCCAGTACCGAATGTCCCGCCACCCAAGCCTGACCGCTGGACGGCCGCGTCAAGGTTGTCAAGATGCGCATGGTAGTTGTCTTGCCGGCGCCGTTGGGACCCACAAATCCGTAGATTGAACCGGCAGGCACTTCCAGCGAGATGCCGCGCAGCGCCTCAAAACTGCCGAAGGACTTGTGCAGGTCGTAAGTCTTGATAATCCAGTCCATCGCCTCTTCCTTATTGAGCGGTCAAGAATAGCGCCCAGTCTGCTCGATGCGGATCTGCCGAACGCGCAAGGTGCCAATCCCATCGCCATATTGAAGGCGGATTCTGACGGCGTTTCCCGGTCCCAGGTATCGTTGCGGATCGCTGAATGCCAAATCGTTGCCATCGCGGTAGGTAAAGACATCGTACTCATCTCGCGCCCAATCATAGAGCTCAATCGCGAGCGCCTGCGCATAACCGCCGCCACGATCGACTTCGACCAGCATGTGCTCAACGACATCCATCGCCAGGCCCGGCAGCGGGTGAAACAAGAACTCGACGCTCTGCCCTTCATACAGGCTGAAGTCCTCAGTGCCATTGTCGGAGATTCCCTGCCTGTCTATCGTAAGCCAGCTGAAATTCTCCGATGTCAGAGTCGCTCGTTGACTCGGCAGCTTGATATCGACAGCAAGCTCTATCACATACAAGCTCGTGTCGATGGAAGACCAGCCGGCTCCACTGATCGTCAAGTCGCGCTGCCATCCATCGCTCCAGCCGAGCAGATATAATCCGCTGCCACGCGCCGAAGACTGGAATTGGTCCAGCATAAAACTGGCGAGGAAGGCCTGTTCCCGCGCCGTTTGCCGGTCGGCGGTGGATTCCGCGTTCAGGAATGCGCGGCTGCGCATGTAGCGATCGCCTTGCAGATTCTTGATGGAAGTATTGTGGTTGCTGCCGGAGAATGGCGACAAACCCGCCGCTCTCGCCGAGACATGAAGTTCGAGCTGGTTGGGCTGCGCCGGTCTGTCGGCGATATCCGCGCCCAGCTCATCTCGTCCCAGCGTTACGATATCACCCGGCGCCAGGTCGTTTTCGAGCGGAAAGACCAAACCCTCGCCAAGCACGACCGCATTCCGCAGCGTGACCTCACTTTGGTTGCTGATCACACCTTGATAGGCGCTGACCATTCTGCCGCTTTCCAGTATCTCATAATCCAATGTGAAGCTCCCGCTGATCGCCGGCTTGGCTATCTGCCCGGTCACACTGAAATTGGCAAAAATGCCGCCATCGACCGTGAATTGGCGCGCGCCAAAACTTCCGCCTTGAGAGATTTCGGTGGCGGTCTGAATAGTATTGCTGGCGAAGATGCTGCTCGGCGCTGTGGCGCCCGCCACCGCCAGGAAGTGCCCCTCCGGCGCCATCAGCGAATAGGTGGCGCGTCGCGGCGATAGCAGACCGACGAACTGATTCACTTGCGCCTCTTCGCTATCAGCGTAAGACTCCATCAACGTCAGGCGACTTACGATGACCTCCGTGCCGCGCAGACTGAAACCAACCGTCCAGGCGATAACGGCGAAGCAGACGATCACCAGCGGAATGGTGAACCAGCCCCAGCCGTTGCGCCGCAAGCGCGACAGTACGAAGTAGTTGATCGGTCCGATGAGCGCGATATAAGCCGCGAGGAAGAGGCAGAGGGTTTGCAAGGGCGGCAATAGGTCCACGCCCGGCAAGTTGGCGACTGCGTCCGCGCCCCATTCGGGACGAGTAAAACCTTCGCGCCAGACCGGATGCGGCGCTCGCGTCGCCAGCAGCTTCAGCCAGATGTCGCTTAGCTTGTCCCAGCTCGCGAGCGGTTCGAGGGTCGGGTCCGCCGCCAAATAATCGACCAGCCCCGCGCCAAACTCGCGCCGGATCAGCAGGGGTATGCCGTCTTGCGCTACCAGGACATCGGCGTCTTCATGCAAGCTGCCCAAGGCGATGACCGTACGCTGAGGCAAGTCTGCCGCATTGTCACCCGCATAACGCGCCAGGCTGTCCAGATTGTCAACGGTTTGACTTCCTTCGGGATTCAGAGGCAGCAGGTCCGATATGCCGGAGGCGCTGATGAGCGCGGAAGGCCCGCCGCCGACGATCAGGTGTCCTCCAGCTTGCACCCAATAGCGAATCGCGGCGCGCTGCCCGCTCGATAGACTCTCGCTGTCGATATTGATCAGCATCATCATATCCAGCGATTTCAGAGAATGGCCGCTCTCGGGGATATCGGGCAAGGCCCAGATCGCCTGCTCCGCGTCAAAGCCACCGATATGTACACTCGTGAGGTTCGGCGGCGCGCTATTGGGACCGACGACGAGCGCGTAGAGTTGGTCTTGCGGGCTGAGGTTGATCAAGTTGGCGTCTCGCACAGCGCGTACACTGCCCGCGTCGTCGATCAGCTCGACGCGTACGTGGTCGGGGGAGGAGCGCGCGCGAATATTGAGCAGGGCAGATTTCTCGGCGCCACTCGGCAGATCGACCGCTGTGCTGAATGCGTTGCCGACAACTATGCCCGATGTTGCCGGGCGGATGACCAGCCGTCCCGCCAGCGATTCGCCGTTGTTCTTGAGTTTGATCCTGACAGGCGTCCAATCGCCGGGCCGGAAAAAGGAATTGAAGCCCACTTCGACCGACATCTCGATGACATCGACGAAGTTGTCCTGCGCCGCCGCGGGCGACCAGGCGAAGACCAATAGCAATATCAGTATGCCGCTGACTATATGGCGTCCCGATCGCTGCATAGCCATAGATCGTCCTGTGTGGAAAGCTGAAACCGCCATTGATTGTAACACGCCGCCGCCCCTTGTCGTGAGTGAGATTGCGGCGAACCCGGCAACATAAATCGGCGCTTATCGCAGCTTAATTGCCTTCTATAACAAGTCAGCTAGCTTTTAGGCAGCTGGTCCCTTTGAAGGCAGCCCGGACGAGACCTGCGCCAGCGAAGCAAAAGCGGCGCCTCGGCGTCGTTTTGTTTATATTTCTTTGTCTTCGATCATCTGCGTCTCTTTTAGGCGCGCGCAATCTCGCCTCGACTTGCCGCCTTTGTGTCAGCTTCGATGCCATGGACATCAGACCCTTGCTCAACTGCCGCGACAATAGTCTCTCTACCCTTTTGCGAGGGGTTGGGATGAAGGGTAAAGACGACCATTTAGTCGCCATTTCCTGCTACATTCATGTTACAGTCTATTCCATGTGTAAAAGTCCGCGCCTAACCGCGCAATTCAAATACAGATTCGTCAGGAACGTCAGTCCGCTGTCATCTCGCGCGAATCCATATCATATCGATACTGTATCGATATGCATCCGCCGATATTTGTCATGTTGCCGCCGTCGGCGCGCGCTTTGCTGCCGTTTTCCGCAGACGCCGCCCAAGGCAGGTAGCGAAATGGCCAGATGGCCGAAAAAAGTTTTTCCCCGACCCTTTCAGGCTCGAATTATGATGACTGAGGCGAAAGAATAGTGAGGCAGTCGCTGCTTACTGATTTCCGCTGCGCTTGGGCATTTCCCGCCGATACGCTATAGTAGTCGCTGCGATTCATCTAAGGTAGCCACAAGGAGAAGCACATGGTCTATAAGGCGGCGGAAAACCGCTATGACACGATGACCTATCGGCGGAGCGGGCGCAGCGGCGTCTTGCTGCCTGCCATCTCGGTTGGCATCTGGTGGAATTTCGGCGGTGTTGATGTCGTAGAAAATGCGCGAGAGATGCTGCGTACCGCTGTTGATCTCGGCATCACGCATATCGACATTGCCAATAATTACGGGCCTCCGCCGGGTTCAGCCGAGGAGACCTTCGGGCAGATTTACCGGCAAGACCTTGCGCCTTATCGCGACGAACTCGTCATCTCCAATAAAGCCGGTTACCGCATGTGGCCCGGTCCTTACGGCGAATGGGGCTCGCGCAAATATCTGGTCGCCAGCTGCGACCAAAGCCTAGAGCGGACCGGCCTCGACTATTTCGATATCTTTTACAGCCACCGTTTTGATCCCGATACGCCGCTTGAGGAGACCATGGGCGCCCTTGATTACATCGTCCGCAGCGGCCGCGCCCTCTACGCCGGCATCTCCAGCTATCGGCCGGCGCAGACCCGCGAGGCGGCGCGCATCCTCAAGGACCTCGGCACACCCTGCTTGATTCATCAACCGCGCTACAACATGTTCGATCGTTGGATTGAAGACGGCCTGATTGACGCGTTGGCTGATGAAGGCATTGGCTGCATCTGTTTCTCGCCGCTCGATCAAGGCATATTGACAAACAAATATATCGGCGACCTTCCGGGCGATTCACGCGCCATCAAAAACGAATGGGGCGACGGCCCGCCGCAGCAGAAGATCGAAAAAGTGATAGAGCTCGACGCCATCGCAAAGGAACGCGGGCAGAACATGGCGCAGCTTGCGCTCGCTTGGACCCTGCGCCACCCGGAGATGACATCAGCGCTGATCGGCGCCAGCAAACCGTCGCAGATCACAGACGCAGTTGGCGCGCTGGACAATCTCGACTTCAGCGCAGACGAACTCGCGCGCATTGAAGCTATCCTTCAGTCGGCGTGAAGTCCCTCCCTCCTTGTGGGGGAGGGACTTAGGGTGGGGACGAAATGAGCTTGCTCGTTATCGACCTGGGCAGTTCATCCGTCCGTACTCTGTTATTTGATGACAGCGCCGGGCTGATCGGCGATTCAATCTGCAGTCGCAAATACGACTTCTTCACCGATAGCGCCGGACGGGCGACTGTTGACGCTGCCGAGCTACGTGGCTTGGTTGAAAGCTGCGTCGACCAGGTGCTGCAACACTCGCGAGCAGCCACGATACGCGCGGTCGGCCTGTCGACATTCGTCGGCAACTGGCTCGGTCTTGATAAAGACGGACAAGCTTGCACACCTGTTGTCACTTATGCTGACACGCTCAGCCGTTCGGAGATCCCTTCGTTGCTGGAGAAAATGGGCGGCGACACCGACGCCTATCATCAGGCGACCGGCTGTATGCTTCATCCGGCTTATCTGCCGGCTCAATACGCCTACTGGCGGCGCAGCCATCCGGCGGCTGAAGCGCAAGTCCAGCGCGTCAGTGACATTGGCGGCTATCTCTATCGGCAGTGGTTCAACCGCGACATGCCGATGAGCTACTCAGTCGCGAGTTGGTCCGGCTTGTTGGCTACCAATCGGCGCGACTGGCATCGCGAATATGCCCTGAAGCTGCTCGGCGACAGTTTCCAGGACAAGCTGCCGCCGCTCTGCGATTACGATGCTGCGCAAATCGGCTTGAACAGGGACTTCGCCGCTCGATGGAAGCCTCTGCGCGATGTGCCTTTCTTCCTGGCCCTGGGCGACGGCGCGGCTGCCAATATCGGTTCCGGCGCATTCGATCCTCGCCATATCGCCTTGACCATCGGCACGACCTCAGCCCTGCGTGTCATCAAAGAGATAAAACGGGTGCCGCCGGGGCTTTGGCGCTATCTTGTCTGCGCCGATATGCCTCTGGTTGGTGGCGCCGCCAGCGAAGGCGGCAATATTTACCAATGGGTGATGGACGACTTGCTGCGGAGTGGTGAAACGCTCGGTGCTGAGCTCGAAAGCCGTTCGCCCGATGCGCACGGACTGACGGTGTTGCCGCTCTTGGCGGGAGAACGCAGCCCCGGTTGGCAGCCAAATGCCGCCGGTACCATTCATGGCATCCGCCGCAACACCAGCCGCCTTGATATCCTGCAAGCGCATTTGGAGGCGGTGGCGATTCGTCTTTCGCTGATTTTCGATCTGCTCAGAACGGAAGAGGCAAGAGTAATGGCCGGTGGCGGCGCTCTGCAGTCATCGGCAATCTGGGCGCAGATGATCGCGAATGCTTTTGATACACCACTGCACCTGCTGGCTGAAACCGAGGTCACCGCCCGTGGCGTCGCGCTGATGCTGCGGCGTAGCCTCGATGGCATGCCGCCTGACCTGCCGCAAATCAGCGGCATTGTTCAGCCCGATCCAGCCGGCGTCAAGCTGCTGCGAGCGGCGCGTGAAAGGCAAATCGATCTCTACCAGCGCCTCTATGCTTGACTCCCCCGCGCCTCCAATAAGCGGGCGTAGCGCGCCACTTCCTCATCTGAATCGTTGCAGCCGCAGATGAGTAGCGCGAGCTGGTTTTCTGGCTTCAGTCGATTCTTGATCGCTTCGGCGGCGGCGAGTGTACTGGCAGCGGCCAATTCCGGGCGCAAATCCTCGTCTCGAATAAGGCGCTGTTGCGCGCGAATCATGTCCAGGTCGCTGACGAGAATGAGGTCCTCCAGATGCTCGCGACACAGCTCCAACGCCGTCTGCCCGACAAATGGCGCTCCCAGCGTCTTCGATAGTGAAGCTGGCTTGATGTTGACGATCTCACCGGCATCCAGCGAACGTCGCATCGTCGGCGCAGTATCCGGCTCCACACCCCAAACGCGTACATCCGGCATGACGGCTTTGACCGCGGCGATGATGCCGGCGATAAGGCCCCCGCCACCGATGCTCACGATGATGTCCGTCATCTGCGGGCAATCTGTCATGATTTCCAGCGCCACAATGCCATTGCCAGCGATCTGCGCCGGATTATCAAAGGGGTGCAGGGCGGTGCGTCCCTGGCTCACCCATTCGTCAGCACGAGCAAATGCGGCGACCGCATCCGACAGAAGTTCAACCGTCGCGCCGTATTCCCGCGTCGCGTCGATCGAGCTCTGCGGCGCATTCTCCGGCATGCAGACAATCGCATCCACACCAAGCGCGCCACTGCAGTAGCCGACCGCCCGCGCGAAGTTGCCGCCGCTTACCGCCACAACGCCTCGACTCAACGCGGCGTCTCCCAATGTAAGCATCTGATGGAAGGCGCCGCGCGTCTTAAACGAGCCGCTTTGCTGCTGCATTTCCAGCTTGAGCTGCACATGCACACCGAGCCGCGCGCTCAACCCGGGCGATTTGCGCTGAGGCGTACTAATCGTATATTGTCGAACATTCGCCGCTGCTTCATGTATATCCGCCAGTTTGATCACTGTCATCTTGCGCTCTCTTCAGCCAAATTGCGCCTGACTATAACACGATCCACGCCACATATCAGCCAGAGTGTTTGCTCGTGCATTATGATCGGACCGCCTGGAAAAAACACAAAAGGCGCAGCATGCTCAACCGCGCCCTTGGTTGAAGATTCGGAGATTTAGCAGCTGCCGCTGGTGCGGACGTAATCGCCGCTGATCCAGCCCAGTACGCCAACGTAACGCACGTTGTACCAGCCCGCCGATTTGGCGGGCGCGGCCAAGCCTGTGTCAGAAAATGTATTTCCGCGCCTAGGACTCTACTGAAATTCGATGGCGCGGGTAGAGTCAATACAACTGCTGTCCGGCTCTTCCAGCGGTTCATCAATGAATGCTGTGGCGATGCGCACGGCGCAGCGATCCGAACGCAGCACACCGTGCGCCACATGTGGCAGCACGTAACTGAAGCTGTCCGACAGCGTCGCCTCCGCTTGCTCGGCATAGGACGGCGGAGTGATGGGATCGTAATTGCCGGAGAGCAGCAGGGCAGGCACACTGCTTTGCACCGGAGTATTCGCCATTGGCGGACGCGCCTTGTTGCGAAAGATGTCACAGAGTCGGCCTAATGTCGCCGTTCCCTCCACCGGATAACGCAGGAATCCGGTCAGATGCGGATAAGTTTCCAGCATACCTGCATAGTCGCGATTCGGCGCCGAACCGAATTCTTCCTGGCATTGCACTGTGTAGTGCATGCCCAGGCTCAGCGCGGTCATGGACGCTTCGTAGGATGCGCCGATCCGAGCCGCATCCTCCAATTTTCCCCGCGCCAAATCATAAATCAAGTGTGGGATGAGTTGAATCGAGTCAACCACGTAGAGCCAGCTGATAACCCAGTCATAGAGCCGATAGCCGCTGATCTCGATATTGAGCTGCTTGTAGCGCGGCGGCGTGAATGTCGCTATCGCCGGCTCAAGATTCAGGCGTTCATAGAGTTGAAAAAATACCTCTTCGAGATTGGGGTAACGCTTGTTGCAGCTCTCGGATGTCGCGCAAGCCGCGAAGAGTACCGTCAGCGCCCTCTCGCCGTTGTAATATGAATCAAGATAAATATCGCTTTGTGGCGGATAAACCGAATCGAGAATGACGCTGCGCAAGTATTGCGGTTGATCTCGCATCATCGCCAGCGCCAGCCGCGAACCGTAAGACACGCCGACCAGATTCCACTGTTCATAACCCAGAGACAGCAAGACGTTGACAATATCGCGGGCAATATTCTCGCTGTGGAAGGTATCGAACTGCACATCATTGCCCGACAATCGGCCATGACAATCAGACAGGATCTCGAGGATCAGTTCGGCATGGTCAGCATGATGACTTTGCAGAATCTCGTCCAGCCCAAAAAGCGCTTCACGGCAATACAGCGGCGGATTGGAGAGGCCAGTCCCGCGCTGGTCAATCACGATGATATCGCGATCGCCGGCGAAGGCGCGCAGATACGCCCGGAACGATGTCTGTAATAGCTGTGACCCACTGCTGCCGGGCCCGCCCACCAAGTAGACCAAAGGGTCTGGCTTCGGCTCATGACTGCGGCTTTGGATCACGGTGTAGAAGATCTCAACTTTGCTGTCGCCCGGCGCGTCATAATCTTGCGGCAGGGTGACATACCCGCAGCGCGAAATATGGCCGGTCGGGCTGACGGCGCATTCAGCGCTCTCGATAATGCCTTGCCCGCTCGCATCGGCGACAGAAATGCATGCTATGAGCGCAATTAGACAAAGTCTGAAGACCATTAAGTTCGCCACCATTGTTGCTCCAAGTTAAACACATTTCAGCGCGCATATCAAAGACTACGCCTGCTCGCCGCGCTATTCCAATCACCTGCGCCTTGGCTATAATGCGCCGCATGACAGAGGCGCCATCAAACAACCGCAGGTCGATGCGCTCGCGCGTCACAATCATCGCAGCCCTATTCCTTGCGCTCATGTTGCTGGCTGCGCTCGACTTACAGCAACGCGGGCTGGCTTGGCAATTCCTCTGGTCGCAAACCGGCGAGGAAGAAGCGCCCGGTCAATTACGTGGCATCGTCGAAGCGGCGGGCAACCTGATTCGGTTCCCGCTCTCAACGGAGCCGCTGGCGCCGATCGACCACAGAGCCGATATTCCCTACGGCATCAACACCTTCCTCGAGCAGGAAGTGGAACGTCCCAAGATCGAAGCCATGCTGCGAATGATTAGCGATGCCGGTTTCGTCTGGCTGCGGCAAGAATTCCCCTGGGAAGATCTTGAATTCGACGGACGCGGACAATTCAGCAATTCGCGCGACCTGAATGGCGATGGCCAGCCGGATGTGCCCGATACCTGGCTGAAATATGATCAGATCGTTGAATTGACCGAATCTTTTGGCTTGCGGATGATGGCGCGCCTGAGCAATCCGCCCGCTTGGTCCCGCGCCAATCCTGATGCCGGCGACAACGCCCCGCCCGATGACTTTCAAGACTTCGTCAATTACGCCGTGGCCGTGGCGCAGCGCTATCGTGGTCGTATCAGTCACTATCAGATTTGGAATGAGCCGAACATCTACCCCGAGTGGGGCAACAATCCTGTTGACCCCGCCGGTTTCAGTGAATTGCTCTGCCGCGCTTATACGGCGCTTAAGGCGGTCGATCCGGCTATTGTGGTCATCAGCGGCGCCATCGCTCCCACCACCGCCCTCGATGGCGCGCGCGACTTGAGCGACCTGGTATTCCTGCAAGCGCTTTACGACCACGGCGGCGGCGATTGCTTTGATGTCCTCTCCGCGCAGGGTTACGGCTTGCGCAGCGGGCCGACTGACCGTCGCCTGCGCGCGACCAGCGTTAATGTCGCCCGCCATACTTATTACCGCGACATCATGGTGCGCAATGGCGATGCCCTTAAACCGATCTGGCTGAGCGAAGCCGCCTGGAACGCCACACTCGACGCCGACCTGCCGCCGGAGCAAATCTCACTCTACGGCAATTATGGCAACGTCACGCAAGAGCAGGCTGCGCGTTACATGCCGATCTTTTACGATCGTGTTCAGCAGGAATGGCCCTGGATCGGCAACGTCATGTATTGGTTCTTCACGCGCAAGGACCCCTTTGAAGCCGATCAAGCCTTCTATTATTTCCGCATGGCGGAACCCGATTATCAGCCAGAGAATCCGACCTTTACACCGCTGCCCGTCTATCACAGCGTCAGCGACTATATCCATCAGCAAGATCCCAGTCTGTATCGCGGCGCATATCAAGCCGAGACCTGGCAGATTCAGCCGGGCGGTGTGCTGATTTCAGATGTGACCGCCCGCTTTGGAAGCGCTGCTGTGTTTGATACTCCTCTTGAATTCAAAGCTCATGGAACGGCGCTGGACATACGCTGGCGCCCGCCTGGAGACGAGAACACAGCTTGGCGCGTCAACCATATATCGCTTTCAGCAGGCTTGGCCCGGACGCGGCGCATAACGCTTGGCGATCCACCGCTTATCGTCGATGAGATCTCCGTCTACGACCGTAGCGGAAACCGTCTGTTGTCCTGGCTGGCGCTGGGCGCGGCCGGCCTTGTCGTCGCGCTGGGGACTGTGATCCTCGCATTGAGAGAACGCAGGCGATGATTGAGGCGGCGCAGCCCTCCAATGCGCGTCCGATGGATGCGAGCAAGCTGCCGCTCCTTGTAATACTGCTCGCTATCCTCTTGGTGGCGGCGGTCCTGCGATTCCATCGGCTGGGCGAGCAATCACTCTGGTACGACGAAGGCGTCGCTTATGCTCATTCTTTGCGCTCGCTGCCGGAACTCATCCCGCTGCTCCAGCGAAACGTGCATTTGCCCGCCTATTTCGCCTTGCTAGGCTGGTGGCAGGACCTGACCGGCTCGTCCGAATTCGCCTTGCGTTCCCTGTCAACTCTCTTCAGTATTGTCAGCGTTGCCTGGGCCTATGCCTTGGGCCAACGGCTCTTTCATCCCATCGCCGGTGTGACCGCAGCGGCGCTCGTCGCGCTGAACAGTTTCAGCATCTATTACGCGCAAGAGGCGCGCATGTACGCCATGCTGACTGCCATCGCCGGCGCCAGTATGTGGCTCTTCATCGGTTTGCTGCGCCGATTGCCACCGCCGCAGAATCGTTGGCAGGCCGTCTTCGCCCTCGGTTTCATTAACACGCTTGGCATCTACACTCACATCGCTTACGCCCTCGTCATAGTGACGCAGGCCTGCCTGGCGCTAGCCTGGCTTCTTTTCGCGGATGGGAATCGGCGGCGAGCGGCGGGCGAGGGCATGCGCGTGCTGCTGCAATTCTGCTTGGCGAATCTAGTGACGCTGCTGCTCTTCGCGCCCTGGCTGCCTGTCTCAATGCGGCAGATCTTCTCCCAGCCAAATCTCTCCCAGCCAATTGCGGCAGACCAGCTACTCCGCCTGCTGCAAGGCACTTTCGCCTTCGGCATCACCTTCGAACAATTCGCGGGCAATCTTGATTTTGTGATCGTATTCCTATTGCTCTTTGGTCTGCTGCCCGCTGGCGGACGCCGCAGCGCCTGGAATCTGTTGCTGCCGGTCGCGTGGGTTCTCATTTCGGCCGGCATCTACCTTTATCTGGGATTAACCACACGTTATCTGCGCTTTCTGCTGCCGGCGCAATTGGCTTTTGCGCTTTGGCTGGGACGGGGCGTCTGGCTGCTCTGGAGCCGTCAAGTCCGCCACCGGCATATTGCGCTTCGCAAGATACCCAAGCTAGCCGCGGCTGTCGCTCTGGGCGCATTGCTGCTGGCGCTATTCAACGGCTTGGACGCGCTCTATCGTGGCAGCGAATTTCAGCGTGATGACATCCGCGATTTGGTGGCACAGATTGAGGACGACCTGGGTGCAAACAATGCCCTTCTGGTCAGCGCCGCCGGCTTGCAGGAGGTCCTCAGCTATTACTACTCAAGCGCTGCGCCGGTTTATGCCCTGCCCACCTCAGCTGACAAAGAGCGGACCCGCTCACAAGTCCGCGAAATCATAGCGGCGCACCAACGCCTGCACGTCATCTTCTATGGCGCCGCCGAGCAAGACCCCAATCGCATTGTCGAAACGACCCTCAATACAGAAGCTTTCGAAATCAGCGATGCCTGGGTTGATGATCTGCGTTATGTGCAATATCACAGCCCGCTGCCATTGAGGAAGCCGCGGCAAACCGATTTGTCTTTTGGCACGGAGATCACTTTGAAATCTTACGCTCCGAGCAGCGAGACACTAGCCGCCGGTGACGCGCTGCAGGTGCAGCTGATCTGGACGGCGAATACCACCCCAAACCAGCGCTACAAAGTGTTCTTGCAGCTGCTCAACGCTGACGGCGCCCTGGTGGCGCAGCGCGACTCGGAGCCCTCAGCCGGCACGAACCCGACTACAGTCTGGCCATCAGGCGCTAAAATTGTAGACAATCATGCGCTCCTGATTCCGTCCGACCTGCCGGCAGGCGTCTACACCTTGATCGCCGGACTCTACGACGTCAACAATGCAAATGCCCGCTTGCCCGTCGCTGGAAATACATTCGTTGAATTGAGGACATTCATAGTGAATTGAGGCGAATCAGGCTGGCGCATCGCGATTGTGCGCCAGCTCGCCCGCCACATAAGTCGCTTGTATCGCCCGGTCGTCGGCGCATATCATCAAGGCAAAGAGCAGCTCATCCAGCGTCTCCGCCACATCGGCGCGCAACGCCAGCAATGGCGTCGCCCGCGGGTCCAGCACGGCAATATCGGCCGCGTAACCCGCCTCTAGCTTGCCAACGCTATCAGCAAGCCCCAGCGATTCGGCACTGCCCAATGTCGCCAGATAAAAACTCTGCGCTGCCGTCACTGATATGCCCCGCATCTGCGCCATCTTGTAGGCTTCGCTCATCGTCTGCAGCATGGAAAAACTGGTGCCGCCGCCCACATCCGTGCCCAAGCCCACTGTGACCGGACGCGCCGCGTCTTTGCTCGCCGCGATATCGAACAGTCCGCTGCCGATGAAGAAGTTCGAGGTCGGGCAATGGGCTACCTTGGCGCCGGTCTCATGGAAGCGACGCAGCTCGTCATCCGTCAAATGAACGCCATGCCCATATATCGCCCGCTTATCGAGCAAGTCGTAAAAATCGTAAATGTCCGTATAATTCGCCCGCTCCGGATACAATTCCGCGGCCCGCGCTACCTCCGCCCGATTCTCCGAAATATGCGATTGCAGCCGGACATCGTTGAACTCGCCCATCAATGCGCCCGCCAACTCTAACTGCTGCGGGCTGCTCGTCAGGGCGAAGCGCGGCGTCACCGTGTAGAGGCAGCGCCCACGCTTGTGCCAGCGCTCGATCAGCGACTTCGAATCGTCATAACTCGTCTGCGCCGTATCGAGGATATTCGCCGGCGCATGGCTGTCCATCATCATCTTGCCCGCCAGAATCAGCATATTTTCTGATTGCGCCGCCTGGAATATGGCATCGACTGAGCCCGGCGCGGACGTGCAGAATACCGACGCCGCGGTAGTGCCATTGCGCTGCAGCTCGCTGATGAAGAAGTCGGCGACCCGGCTCGCGTACTCCGGGTCATTGAATTTGGCTTCGGTCGGGAAGGTGTATTTGTACAGCCACTCCAAGAGCTGCGTACCGTACGAGCCGATAATTTCCACTTGCGGGTAATGGATATGCGCGTCAATGAAACCCGGCAGCAGAATGGCATCCGGATAGTGTCGCAGTTCCAGGTCGTCCGGCAGCTTCTCCTTCAATTGGTTGTAGGCGCCGACCGCGCGAATCGTTCCATCGCGGATCAGAATCAGACCATCGGATTCATAGACGACGCAGTCTTCCGCCGCGTTTAAGAAGGGGTCATTGACAAGCGTGAAAGTGGCGCCGCGCAGCGCGAGTTCTGACATAATTTAGTCCACTAGACTGACCGTAGGTAGGACAGATTGTGCCACAGATCGGCGCAAGCTACCGTATCAGAGCCGCAAGCTGGTCACATCTTCCCATTTGCCGCTTGACCAGGAGCGGATCATCGCGGTGTGCGCTTCCGCTACCGCAAGCGCGTCCTGGAAGTTGGGCGCGCAGGCTTTCCCATCCGCCACCGCGTTGAGGAAGTGCCTGGCTTCAATAACTTTCATGTCTTCATAGCCCAGGCCACTGCCATCGCCCGGATTGAAATTTCCGTGGAAGGGGTATTTGTCGCCGCCTACCAGCCGCATGTAGCCGTCATGCTGCCCGCCATCGCCCGGCAAATACAGCGCAAGTTCATTCATCCGCTCGAAGTCCCAGTTGAGCGCGCCCTTGGCGCCGTTGACTTCAAATGCCATCTGATTCTTTGGTCCGAAGATCGAGCGTGATGCTTCGAAGGTACCGCGCGCGCCGTTTTCAAACTCGACCAGAGCGCCGACGTAATCTTCGTTGTTGACTGCGCCATGCGGATCTTCCGGCGCCCCGCGCGAATAATGTGTGCCTTTGCCCGGTATCGGCAGCGGGCGCTCTTTGATAAATATATGTGAATTGCTGACCAGGCGCTTTACACCACCGCAGAGGAAGTGCGCCATATCGGTCACATGCGCCATAATATCGCCCAGCACACCGTAGCCGGAAATCTCGCGGTCAAAGCGCCAGGAGAGCAATCCCAAGGGATCGCTGCCGTACATACTGAAAAATCGTCCGCGATACTGCGTCAATTCGCCCAAAGCGCCCTCGTCAATCAGCGTCTTGGCGTGAATAACCAGCGGCGCCCAACGATAATTGAAGCCGACGAAAGACAATACACCCGAAGCGCGCGCGCAGCTTTCTATGAGCGCAGTTTCCTGGGGACCTCGCCCGACCGGCTTCTCGCAAAAGATATGCTTGCCCGCCGCGGCAGCCGCCTGCACGATCTCGACATGCAAGTTGTTTGGCGTCGCGATGTTGACGATCTGCACATCCGGATGCTCGATAACGTCCTGCCAGCGCGTGGTCGCCAATTCAAAGCCGAGCCGGTCCCGCGCCTCTTCCGCCCGATCGGCGACATTATCGGAACAGATGACCAAGCGTGGGTTGACGCCATCTTCGGGAAATCGCTGTGGCGCCAGGCTGTAGGAACGCGCATGAACCTGCCCCATCCAGCCCATGCCGATCACACCGATTCCAAGCTCTGTCCGTCTCATATGTCTGTCCCGGGCTAGTTAAATTTTGCTAGTGGCTCATCTAATCGGGGCAATGCCAATCGCAGCCCGCACAAGGGCGGATATATGCCATAAAGCGGCGGAAAGCGCCAGCCTGTGATGCATATGACAAGGCGGAGATCAGGGTGTATCAGGCGCTTCGATGTGAATGCGGAATTTCGATTTGGGATTCTCGCTGTAGACCCAGGCGCGGTTCTTGCTCACCAAGGTGGCGCTGATCCGCTGATAGGCGTCACCTTCATATTTGTCCAATTGCTCCAGCTCTTCCTGCGTGACTTCAAAGAGCCGTCCGACGACGGTTGAGCCGGCTTGCGGCTGCAGAATTGAGTAGACGTGGTGGATGCCTTGCAACTTCGCCAGCCGATACCCGCGCAAGGTATCCGGCGCGCCTTCGCCAAGTCTGCGCCCCAGTAGCTGAACTTGAGTCGCCGGAAGCGTCAGCGTCCCGTATGCGAACAGCTTTTCCATCTATGCTGGCCTCTCCTCTAGAGCGTCGAGCCGGCAATTGCTGACTGCCATTGCAGTAACTTCAGTCTCCAGAATGGCAAGGCGGAGAGTATGGCGACGAGCTTGCAGCTGCGCGTGAGGGCTTTCGGCGGTCGCCGAGCCACCGTCTATCGTGAACGTGATCAGTGCCCTCATTCGATCCTCTGCGGATGCGCACCATCCAAGTAACCGGCTATCCATTTTAACATGTCGATCGACCCTTGGGGATTCGCCTCGCCGTGCATCAACTGGCGATCGATGCTGTCGTCACTGCGAATCAGCGAAGGTTTGCTGCGGTTCTCCGCCATCTGTGTGATGCGATTGGCAAGATTGCGCAGGTTGTTCGCCAGGATATGCCGCTCTTCAGAAGACAGCGCGCCACTCACGCCGTCCATTTCCCGGCGGATCGTAAGCGGATCAGTATCAGACAGGTCGGCGCCATCAAAGGCATCGGTGAAATGTTCCAGCATAATGTTGGCTGTGTTGATGGCCGCGGCGACTTCGGCCGGTCCACGGTTGTGCAGCCAACGCCGCATCGCCAACACGGTCTTGATGATGTGCTTCTGCTCTTCCAGGTGCCGCTGCGAATCGAGTTCGCGCTGAAGTCGCTGCAATTGGGGTATGGCGCAATTATGTGTGTACTCACGCCACCAATTATTGACCCCGTCCTGGAGACTCTTGCTAAAGACGATCTGGCGGCAGATGCGGGCGAGCCCCTCTACCACCGTCGACAGATCCTCTTCGCTTTTGAATTGCAGCATGAGTTGGGACATTGCCACGCGCATCGCCCCCTCGACCTGCAATGCCTGGCAAGCCTCAAATAAGATCCACAAGTGACGGTACGATATCTGCACCTCGTGGTGCTTTGCCAGCATCCTCGCCAACGCCTCCATCAGGTGCTGAGCTTGTGGCTCCCAGTGATAGTAGTCGAGCACTGCAAAGTAGCAGGCGATGACATCCTCCGGCGCAGCGCTAGGCATAGCGCTCACCGCATTCAGCACGGAAACCACTTTGTCCATTGGCAAGCTGTCTTGCTCCAGGGCGTCTTCCAGCCTCGGAAAGAGCAACTCGTGATCCGCCAGGTGCAGCAAGACCTTGGCGATGAATTGTTGATCGTCGCTATGGAGGATGTGTTGCAACAGGATATCGACCGCTTCCTCAGTCAATTGATCGCTCGCCTGTGTAGCCAGCAGCCGAATCAGCGCCGGCGCGCGATATACGGCCGGCAAATTGACCTTGGTTTCTCCATCGGCCAGGGCAATGAGCCGTCTGATCGACGCCGCGTTCACCAGCAGTTGGTCGGTCGTACTGATGCCATGATAGAGAGCGAGCAAGAAATGCTCGGGTTTATCGCCTACTAACGCATCAAGCGTTGACGCCGTCGCATTTTGCAGAGCTGCGCGGACTTTGACCTCTAGCGCGGCGATCAGCGCTTCATTGCTGTACAGGTCATCGACGATTTCCGGTACCCGTCGCGCGGCAATGAGAATCAAGTGAATGCCCAACTCGCCATCGTCGTAGGCGCGTTTCGCTGCCGATAGGATGCCGTGTCGCAGTATCTCCTGCAGTTGATAAACTTGCGGTTCATGCGCAATTAATTCCAGCCAGCCGGCTAGTGTGCCTACATCGCCGTCCTGAATGGCAACTTCGAGCGAATTCCGCGCCGCCGTGTGCAAGCGCGGGATCCAGCGCTCGTCAAAACCGAGATTGATCAGCCGATTGCGAATGAAGACATATACGGCGTCAGGCTGGTCTTCCAGCATATCGTCGAATAGTCCAGAAAGCGCCAGCTCCAATTTGGCATCGCGCTCCAGCTCTTGCGCGACCCAGCGCCCGGCCGCCGAGTCTCTGTTGTTCAGCGCGTTTTTCAGCAACTTCTCAATGTATAGCCGCCGCAGGTTCTTGCTCGGTGTTTCGGCGCCTTCTAAAATGCTGATCATCACTTCGGTCGAAACGTCACCGCCGCTGCGGACATGATGGTCGACCCAGAACCGTTCCGCCAGATGCCGCAAGTCATTTGTCAAATCGGCTGGTTTCCCCTGGCGCAGGCCAGGCAAGGCCATGTTGTGTATATCTGCCGCCAGCTCCGGCGGATCTCCGGTCCAAAGCGCGCGCAAGACTTCGATATATGGGTGCTCCAGGACTTCGCTAATGATGCGCGGTTGGCGCCAGTCGAAGACCCAGGAGCCACCCTCTATAATGTCTTCGACAAATGCGATCTGCGGGATTCGTTGGCTCTTTGCCGGCGGGCTGCTGGCGAATGTCATGCGCGAGGCCAATCTGCCTGGCAGCAGCGCTTGAATGCTGGAGATGAGCGCCAGTCGCAGACCGAAGTCCGCCGGGAAACCGCGTATGAGCAGTTGCTTTTTATCCATCAGAGCGCCAAGCAAAGTCAGCAAAACCTCAAAGTCAGCATCCGGCAGGCGCTCGAGTCCGCGGACGAGATGTGCCGCGCGCGTTTCAACATCGACGGCGGTGAAGATTGGCGCCCGCAGCATAGGCAGCGTGACATTGAGATCTTGTGAAGCCGTTGGCAGAAACGCCAGCCAAGCCTCAAATTGATCAGCCGTTTCGGAAATTGAATCGGCCGGGATAAAGACATAATGATCGGTGAAAGACCCCGGCAAGTCGGGCGCTGGCTGATTCACGACCAGCAGCATCTGCGGACCGTCGAACTCGATCAGCCCAAGTCCTGGTTGGCCTGCGCCATCTTCATCAATCAGCGGCTCCAGGCCATAAAGTCGTGTATAAAATGCGGGATCAAGTGATGGCAGCGCCCCGTTGAAGAGCAGCAGTTTACGCCGCGTCTCGCCTTGGTCATCTTGGTCGTGACCGAGAATCACATAGTCCAGTGTCACACTGGCAACTTTCTGTCGACCTTGCCAACAGCTTACTCAACCATTGTGTCAAATAGTCCGCCGACGCGCAAGCGTCCGCAATTTACGGGAGTGGTGAATTTCAAGGAGATAGAAGGAGATAGAATGAAGACGACACTGGCTCAAACTCGCCGGAAAACTCCCTTCTCCAATGCTTTGGGGAAGGGCCGGGGATGGGGTTAGAAAAGGGCATATCCGCGATGTTAACCACTCCCCAATTTACTATTATTTAGCGCTATGCGGTCCTTTAAGCGGTCGATGGCGGCAGAAATGACGGCGACCTGTTCGCCAGCGGCAAACCCTATCTGATACGAACAACGGAGATGCTATAATGAGCCCGCTCGACCCGCTTATTTCGGGAGCCACAAATGCCAAAAGAACTTTCCAGGATATGCCTGCTGCTGCTGTGTATGGTCGTTTCCGCGCTCTCAATCGCGCAAGGCGCGCCGACCCAGATCAATTCCGCGCTGCTTGATTTGGGCGCCCGCATCGGTCATTCTGTGAGCATCGAAAATCTTTCCGATTGGCGCTGGGAACAAAAGAATTTTGCCAATTCCGCCTTGGGTTGCGCGGCGGTCAGCGGGGGCGGCGGCGCTGTTCTCGGCTACGAATTCAGGCTGACATACAACGCAGTCCCCTACGACTATCGCGTCTCTTCAGATAACACTATTGTGGTTTACTGCGGCGAGATTGAACCCAATCAGGCATCGGCCGCGCCGGATTCGCAGTATTCCAACCGGCTCTGCGACGCGACCGCGACTGACGGACCCTATATGCGTTCAAGTATCGTCTATGGCATTGACGCTGAAGTGGCGCAAGGCTTCCTGAACCTGCGCGGGCAACCGTCCGCCGCGGGGCAAATCCTGCTGCAGATTCCAGCCGGCCAGAGTTTTGAGGTGACAGCCGGTCCCGATTGCGCCGAAGGATATGTCTGGTGGCTGGTTAACGTCAACGGCCAGACCGGTTATATTGCCGAAGCTGGTGAAGGCACGGTCTATATCAAGCCCAAACGCCCTGTACCCCTGCCCAGCCGCGAAATACTCAATCCCAATCTGGTCGCCTGGCTGCAAGAGCTCTCGCATATCGAGGGCAATTTTTTGCCGCAGCATGCTTGGTCCTCCGATAGTGTCTTCATCGCGCTGCCCGGCGAATCCGGCAGCGTACATCTTTGGCAATTTGAAGGCGGCGCCGAAATCACGCGAACCGAGCTGTTGTTCTTGAATGCGCGCGGCGGCGCAATCTCCGCCCTCGGCTTCAGCGCAGACGGCAACCGCATGGCGAGCGCCGGGCCCGTAGCCTACACGCATGTCGAGGTGGATCGGAATCTTGCTGCGATCGTATGGGACTTGCCCACTGTTGCCCATCACGCCATCCTCTCGGGCCATCAAGGCTTGATTCGCGCAATCGCCTTCAGCCCTGATGGCGCCGTCATTGCGTCCGGCTCGGATGATGGAACGGTACGATTCTGGGATGCCGGCGATGGCGCCAGCTTGAGTACGCGAGATGTTGGGGCGCCAGTTACGTCGCTCGCATACAGCCCGGATGGTACGTTGCTCGCGCTCGGTTTGTCGCGCGTCAACGATAATCTATTGATACTTTCTGACGCGCCCGGCGCCCAGCAAGCCAGCTATCAACTGCCGACCGCTGGCCTGACTTCGCTGGGATTCAGCCCGGACGGCTCAATGCTGGTGGTCGGCGCTGCGGAGGGTCTTATTTCCGTCTGGGATACCCGTACGCAGCAACTCATCGTGACCCGTGAAACAGGTAACCCGGTGAAGGATGTCAGTTTCAGCCCGGATGGCTCCCTTATCGCCGTTTCCACCGAGAATCATACGCTGGCCTTCTATGGTGTGCCGCTAGGCTCCGGATAGCCCGCCGGCGCTGGACGAATTACTCCTGACAACCGTGTTTCGCCTGAACATCGAGTCCTGGTCCGGGAAGAAGAATGAAGTTGCTCCGGATTTTGCCGGCGCATTCTTCTACAACGAAAAACCCGTGCTATGCTCTAACAGAGTTGAGCAGTAGCTTGAGTATCTGCGTAAAACCTGCTACATATGCTGGTGGCGCCCATCGAGTATCGCGGCATATTCAGTATAAGTTGTCACGAGATTAGCCGCGCTAATTGCTCCGATTCCATGAGGTAACAAGGCACCAAGCGCCGCCTTTTCCAGCCTTCTTCACATAAAGGTAGATGCAACACTTATGTGCTATACTGTCTTGAAATTACGGTAGCTTTCCGGCGTCAAATTCGGAGGGAAAATGGAATTATTTGAGTTATCCGGCCAAACGATCAGATCGTATGACTTTGGCGATCCCCTGGGCAGGGGAGGATTTGCTGAAGTATATCTCGCGCGACAACACGCCGTATTGCGCGATGTGGCGATCAAGATTTATTTGCCCAAATACGCCAACTCGCCCGAGTTTATCCGCCGTTTCGAAAGTGAAGCGCAGGTAGTCGCCCGGCTGGAACATCCTCATATCGTCCCCTTGTACGACTATTGGCGGGAGCCGGACCGCGCTTATATCGTGATGCGCTACATGCGCGGCGGCAGCCTCCGTGATCTTATGGAACGCGAAGGCATCCTTGGCACCGACGCGACTAGCAGGATACTGGAACAGATTGGTTCCGCTTTGACTTTCGCCCATCGCAATGGCGTAGTCCACCGCGATGTCAAAGCCGACAATATCCTGCTGGACGAAGACAGCAACGCGTATCTCAGTGATTTCGGCATCGCAAAGGAATTGGGCGGTGAAGCGCTGGACGGTGAAGGCGCGCTGGTCGGTACACCCGCCTATCTGGCGCCGGAGCAGATCCGCGGCGATGAAGCCGGTCCCCAGAGTGATGTTTATGCCCTTGGCATCATGCTCTACGAAATGCTTTCAGGCAGCCGCCCCTTCGCCGATGAAACACTGGCGACGCTGGTCTACAAACACCTCAATGAGCCGCTGCCCATGATCGACCACGACGCGCTAAATTTGCCGCCGGCTTTTAATGCGATTATTCAGCGCGCCACCGCCAAAGACCCGCAAGACCGCTACCCTGACGCCATGGCTTTGGTGAGGGAATATCAGCAGACTCTGCGCCAGGGCTCCGCCACAATGGAGCTTGAGCTGGAAGAGCTTGACTTCGCCGAGTTTGAACTGCTCGAAACCAAGAATCCATATAAGGGTTTGCGTGCATTCCAGCAAGCTGACGCGTCCGATTTCTTCGGGCGTAGCTCCATGATCCAACGTGTATTGGATCGCTTGCAAGAGCCGGTCGTGGAAAACAACTTCCTCGCGGTTATCGGTCCCAGCGGCAGCGGTAAATCGAGCCTGGTGAAAGCCGGTGTCTTGCCCGCTTTGCGCAGCGGCAGGGTGCCCGGTTCGGAGCGCTGGTATTACGCCGAGATGGTACCGGGCGAGATCCCCTTGGCTGAGTTAGCTTCGGCGCTCCTGAGTGTCTCGTCCTCGCCTTTGCCCGGCCTGGAAGATACCTTGCGCGAACACGCCGATGGCTTGGCGATCGGCGTCTACGAAGCGTTGCCCACAAAAGAAAACAAACTGCTGCTGATGATCGACCAGTTCGAGGAGCTATTCACTCAGGTTGAGTTGGAGAGCGACCGCCAGCAATTCCTTGATCTCATCCTCACCGCGGTCAACGCGGAAGACAGCCCGGTAATCATCATCGCCACGCTTCGCGCCGATTTCTATGACCGCCCGCTGCTCTATCAGGGCTTCGGCGAGTTGATACGCGCGCGGACCGAATTAGTGCTGCCATTGAACGACGATGAATTGGCTGAGACCATCAGCGGTCCCGCTTATCGCGTTGGCGCTGTTCTGGAAGACGGGCTGATCGAAGCGATCACAGAAGACGTCCGAGAACAGCCGGGCGCCTTGCCCCTGCTGCAATACGCCCTGACGGAATTGTTCGAGCGGCGGGAGGGCGCGCTGCTGACCAATGCTGCCTACCAGGATATTGGCGGCACCTTGGGCGCCTTGGCGAAGCGCGCTGAAGAAGTCTACCGCCGTTTCGATGAGGCGAGCCAAAATATGGCGCGCCAAATACTCCTCCGCCTCGTCACTCTTGGCGAGGGCCAGGAAGATACGCGTCGTCGTATCCTGCAATCCGAGCTATTGACCTTGGGCGATCGTGATGTAGTCGAAGAAGTCATTGACCGCTTCGGGCGCTACCGCTTGTTGACCTTCGACCGCGATGAAGCCACCCGCAGCTCGACAGTTGAGGTCGCCCACGAAGCGCTGATACGCCAATGGGAAAGACTGCGCGAATGGTTGACTGAAAGCCGGCAGGACGTCCGCCTGGAGCGCGAATTGCTTCACGCGGCCACAGATTGGCAAGCGGCTGATCGCGATGCCAGTTATCTCATGCAGGGCAATCGCCTGCTCGCCTTTGAAGAATGGGCGGAAACCAGTTCGCTGCGGCTCAATGAACTGGAATTGGAATTCTTGAAAGCCAGCCTCGCTGCGCGCGACGAACGCGATGCAATCGAACGCGACCGTCAAGAACGCGAACGAGAGCTAGAACGGCATAAGGCGCGCAATATGCGGATCGCCGCCGGCATCTTCGCCGTGGCAGCGGTCGTGGCGGTCATCCTGAGCCTCTTCGCCTTCGACCAGTCCAATAAAGCCAATGAACAGCGAGAGATCGCCGATGACCAGCGCGTAATCGCTGAATCGGAGCGTGAGCGCGCCGAAGACGCCTTGCGCATCGCCGAAATAAATGAGCGCAAAAACCTAAGTCTTGCTCTTGCCGCCAACGCGCGCACCGCTTTCAGCGAGCACAACCCCGCCCTGGCCTTGCCCGTCGCTATTGAGGCGCGCCATGTCTTCGACCCGCCAGAAGCCGAAGTCCTGCGCATTCTCGGTCGCTCGGCATTTGCGCCGGGTCCACGCTTCCGCTTCACCGATTCCACGCGATCGACCCTCACGGTCACGTCAAATGCCACTGGCACGGTCGGCGCCTACGCCGGTAGCGACGGCGTCATCCATCTCGTGAGCGCCAGCACCGGTGAATTGCTCCGCGCTATCGAAGCCGGCAGCCCCGTCACCGGCTTGTCCATCAGCGGCGACGATCAATGGATCGCTGCCAGCATGGCCGATACCAGTATTGGCGTCTGGGACTTGAATAGCGGCGCGGAACGCTTTCGCTTGCAGGGCCATGAAGACTTGGTCACTGATGTCGAGTTTAGTCCCGATGGCGCCATCCTGGCTTCGTCCAGCGCCGATACCTCCGTACGCTTGTGGGATGTCGCCAGCGGCCGGCAGCTTCATATACTCCAGAAGCACATCGACTACGTCATCAAGCTTGACTTCAGCGCGGACGGCGCCTTGCTCGCCAGTTCCTCTTCCGCAATCGGTGTCTCCGAAAGTGACCGCACGCCGGAACACAACACCATTCAGCTCTGGGATGTCGCGACTGGGGAAAACGTCCTGACCATTCCGCCCGATGGCGTAGGTTTTATCCGCGATGTGGAAGTCAGTCCGGACGGCGAGACGATCGCCGGCACCACCTGGAGCGCTGCCCTCGGCGGTACGGCGCGCATCTATGACCTCGCCACCGGCGCTGAAACGCTGCGTCTCTATGCCCATCGTGATGTCATACCCGATATCGAATACTCGCCGGACGGCAAACAACTGGCGACGGCCTCCAACGACGCTTCTGTCAAAATCTGGGACCTCGACAAAGGTGTGCTCGTCACCAGCTATGTCGATTTCGGCGGACGAGTCAGCGATATCGACTATCTGCCCGGCGGGGATTATATGCTGGTAGCTTTGGGCGATGCCGGCAACTTCCCCGATGGTACGGATAACCCGGCCGATGGCTCAGCTTATCTCTGGGATCTTCGCAATCGCGCGCAGTCGCAAATCTACGCCGGCCACACCAACCTCGGGCGCGCGGCCGATATCAGCCCCGACGGCTCTCTCGTCGCCTCAGGCTCCGGTCCCTTGGCGCTGCCCAACGATCCGGCTGATTTGGATGCCACCGCGCGCATCTGGGACGCCGTCACCGGCGAAGAAATAGCGGTGCTGCGCGGGCACGAGCACATGGTCGATTCCGTCCGCTTCACCCTCGACGGTCAATTCCTGCTCACCGCCAGCTGGGATGGCACGATTCGCCGCTGGGACCTCAATTCAAAAAAAGAAGAAGTCGACCGCTACTCCATCCCCGATGCCCGCGTAAATATGATTGATGTCTTGCCGAATGGGAGTCACTTTGTGTCCGCCTCGGATGATACGATTATCCGCTTGTGGGACATCGAATCGGGTGAAGTTTTGCGCGAATTCCTGGGCCACGAGGCGCCGGTCAATGGCATTAGCGTCAGCCCGGATGGCGCCTTGCTCGTTAGCGCCGCCGGCAGCTTTGGCGGCGACGATCCCACCATCCGCCTTTGGGATGTCGAAAGTGGCGAGCAGCTGCAGACCTTTGAAGGCCATACCTGGCTGACCAATTACGCCGAGATATCGCCAAATAACGACTTCGTCATCAGCACATCCTGGGACAAGACCGTCCGTATGTGGGATGTCGAATCCGGCGAAGAAATCAAGCAGTTCATCGGGCATAGCAACTTCACCTGGGGCATCGCCATCTCGGCCGATAGCCAGACCCTCATCACGACAGCGTCCGACGCGACCGTGCGTATCTGGGATATTGTCAGCGGCGAGGAACTCAATCGCTACACCGAGCATACCGGCTGGGTGCTTGAAGCCGTCTTGAGCCCGGACGAATCCTTTATTGTCACCGCCTCGGAAGATCTTACACTTCGGCGCTGGCGCATCGCGCGTACCGCTGACGACCTCATCGCTTGGGCGCGCGAAAACCGCCATATCCGTGATCTCACATGCGCCGAGCGGCAATCTTACCGCTTGGCTTGCGACCCGTAATTGTGTTTTCCTCTATAATGGTCTTGCGCTGCTAGCCAGCATCCGCTAGAAAAAGCCAGGGCCATGCCAGAGGAAAGCGTCAACGACCAGCCGAATAATAACGAGCCTGAACCATCGGCCTCGGCTATCTTCGTCGCCATGATGCGCCAGGCCGCCGCCAAGGCGACCTCAAAGCCTTCGGCTTCTGACGAAGATCAACAGCCGAATTCATCGTTGTACGACGCTGCAACAGAGCTACCTGCTGATCGCGAAGTCAGCCTGGAACCGCCGCCCGAAACCCATCAAGTCCGCCGTGTACGGCGCCGGTTGATACTGCGCCGACCTCACCCCACCAGCATGGCCGGCGGATTCTTCGGCACAGTCTTTGTCGTCGTCGTCAGCACCGCCCTGGTCGCCACTTTACTGATGTTCTTCGTCAATCCGGAATTCGTGAACCCGGCCGTGGTGCAAGGCTTGCAGCTGGACGGTGATGAGATCATCGCCGGCGCGTCCGCTCGACAACCTACACCGGTGACTACGCCACATTGGCTGAAACGCATCGGCATTCTCTCGGGCCACCGCGGCAAAAGCGCTACAGGCGGCCGCGACCCTGGCGCCGTCTGCGAAGACGAATACGGCAACTCCTTTCTTGAAGAAGCCGATATAAACTTTGGCGTGGCGACGCGCGTAGTAGCCAGCCTTGAATCAATGAACTACGCTGTCGAACTGCTTGACGAATACGATCCCCGCCTGAACGACTATCGCGCCGACGCTCTCGTATCAATTCATGCGAATACCTGCTTTGACTTCGGCGAATACGTCTCCGGCTTCATCGTCGCCATATCCGAGGCGCGCCCGGAATTTGGCGCTGACGCCTTCCTGCGCGAGTGCATAGGCGAGAACTTCGGCGCGCGAGTGCCCCTGCCGCGCAGCTACAATGTGACTGAGGACATGACCGAATATCACGTTTGGCGCAAAATCCATCCACTGACGCCCGGCATGATCATCGAGATGGGTTATTTGCTCGCCGACCAGGACGTCCTCACCGAAGACCCTAATCGCCTGGCGCGCGCGATAACGGATGGCATCCTGTGCTTTATAGAAAATATCGGCAAGCCACTCCCCCAACTGCAAGCCGTCCAGCAATCCGCCGGTTATGTGATCCCCCTGCTGGCAACACCGACCCCCGTATTCCGCAGCTGAGGCCCGCGCCGGCATGAGCCCCGGCACTGCCCTTTTCGTCTTGGAATCCGCTCCTGCCCCTGCTATAATAGGAGTGTACGAATAGGCAATGGAGAAGTCGCATAGAGGCCTAGTGCGTCCGCTTGGAAAGCGGATACGGGAAACCGTACGTGGGTTCGAATCCCACCTTCTCCGCACTTTGGAGCCCGCTCAGCGGGCTTTTTTCTTAGCCATATTTAACTGCCTGCGCGCAGGGAAGGAGCCGCCCGATGATAAGCCAAAACATCACCTTGCTTGTCAACGGCGCAACACATCAGCTCAAGCTTGATCCCACCACGCCTCTGCTCTATGTCCTGCGCAACGACCTCGGCTTGAAGGGCGCCAAATACGGCTGCGGTACCGAGCTATGCGGCGCTTGCAAGGTGCTTGTCGATGGCGTCGATGTGCCTTCCTGCCAGTTGCCGGTCGAGCATGTCGCCGGGCTGGAGATCACCACCTTGGCGGGGCTTGCCGGAACGGACGACTTGCATCCTCTGCAAGAGACTTTTCTTGAAGAGCAGGCCGCGCAATGTGGTTATTGCACCGCCGGCATGATCATCGCGGCCCAAGGCTTGCTCAACCGCGTCCGCTACCCGACCGACGATGATATCCGCGCCTCCTTGTCGAACAATCTCTGCCGCTGCGGCGTCTACGATCGAGTGCGGCGAGCCATCAAGCTGCGCACCGGCAAGCTGGAAGCGCCGATCTATCAAGTAATCGATGGCGCGCCCCTCGGCGAGAATTCGCCCACCGCCTCGTCTCCTTCGCTCGACGCCTTTCCGCTGATCGACGACTGGATTCAACTCAATCAAGATGGCAGCCTCACGATTTTCAGCGGCAAAGTCGAATTGGGGCAGGGCATAGCGACCGCTCTGGCGCAAATCGCCGCTGACGAACTGGATGTTGCGCTGGAGCGCATCCGCGTCGTCATGGCCGACACAGAACGTACGCCCGACGAAGGTGGCACAACCGGCAGCCGCTCACTCGAAACGAGCGGAGTCGCCCTGCGATTGGCCGCGGCGAACGCGCGCGAGCATCTGCTTTCGCTCGCCTTCGAGCAGCTTGAGTCGCTGACCCCGGCCCAGAACCTGCAGGTCAATGACGGCGTTATCAGCGACTCTGCTAGCGGACGCCGCGCGGATTACTGGGAGCTGCTCGCTGGCAAGCGCTTCAATCGTACGGTCCGCCCCGACGTGCCTCAGAAATCGCCCGCCTCATATTCTGTCGTTGGGCGCCCGTCACAGCGTCTGGATCTCTTGAGCAAGGTCAGCGGCGGCCAAAGTTATGTGCATGATATGGCGCTGCCCGGCATGTTGCACTCGCGCGTCGTCCGTCCGCCGACGTACCATACCAGCCTGGTGAGACTCAATCGCGACCAGCTTCTCAGCATGCCCGGTGTGATTACCCTGATTCAAGACGGTCAATTCATCGCCGTCGTCGCCGAACGCGAAGAGCAGGCGATCGCCGCCGCGGATAAAGCTCATGCCGCTGCCAGCTGGACATTCACGCAAGATTTGCCCGCCGCCGCCGACATCTATCGTGATCTGCAGAGCAAACCGGCGCAGCTCAATGCCGTCGTCGCCGGATCTGCTATCGATGAAACTATCCCGCCCATAAAAGCGCCGGCTGACGCGCATCTTACGCTGGACGCGACCTACAGACGACCCTTCCAGATGCATGCCTCTCTGGGGCCATCGGCCGCATTGGCGATTTGGGAAGACGAACAGCTCACGGTCTGGTCGCATACGCAAGCGGCTTTCACTTTGCGAAGCGCGCTTGCACAAGTCCTCGGACTGGATCCGTCGCAAGTTCGCGTCGTCCACGCGGAAGGCGCCGGCTGTTATGGACACAACGGCGCCGATGATGTTGCCCTGGACGCTGCCTTGGTGGCGCGCGCGCTGCCCGGAATGCCGGTCATGCTCAAGTGGACGCGTTGGGACGAGCACACTTGGGAACCCTATGGTTCGGCGATGTTGCTGCAGCTTCAAGCAAGCTTGTCCCAAGCCGGCGATATTATCGACTGGAATCACGATGTTTTCAGCTATACTCATTCGACGCGTTCCGCCGTCGGTTTGGAGACCTCCGGTCTCGTGACAGCCTGGCACTTGGCGCAGCCCTTCGCCAAACAGCAGCCCAGACCGATGGGCGGCTATCATTCCGGCGCGCACCGCAATGCCGATCCGATTTACGACTTCCCGCGCAAACGTATTGTGCGCCACGCCGTCGCTGACAGTCCGCTCCGTGTTTCCGCCTTGCGCAGCCTGGGCGCCTACGCCAACGTCTTCGCTATCGAATCTTTCATGGACGAATTGGCGCAGGCTGCCGGCGTCGACCCGCTTGAGTACCGCCTGCGTCACCTGCGCGATGACCGTGCCCGCGCTGTCCTCGAGGCGGCGGCAGAAAAGGCGAACTGGCATAGTCGAGGCGCTGTAAAAGCCGATGGCGAAGGCTGGGGCATGGCGCTGGCGCAATACAAAAACTTGCAGACTTTTTGCGCCATCATCGTCAAGTTGAGGGTGGACCGACTTAGCGGCAACATTCACTTGCGCCATGTCATCATCGCCGCTGATGCCGGCCAGGTGGTCAATCCCGATGGGCTGAGCAACCAACTCGAAGGCGGCTTCGTGCAGGCGGCCAGCTGGACACTCTACGAAGCCGTCGCTTTCGATGAGCGCGGCATCACCAGCGTGGATTGGGAGACCTACCCGATACTGAAATTCGCGTCCGCCCCGACAATCGAGACCGTCATCATCAATCGCCCGGGAATGCCCTTCCTGGGCGCGGGTGAAGCGTCGCAGAATCCCACGCCGGCCGCCATCGCCAACGCTATCTACGCCGCGATCGGCCTCCGTCTGCGCGAAATTCCCTTCACGCCTGACAAGGTCAAGGCAGCCCTGGCCTACTGAATTCCTGCAAAAAATGTAGGGGCGACCCATTAGGCCGCCCGCATTTTACAGTCAGGCGTAGGGGCGACCCATTAGGCCGCCCGCATTTTACAGTCAGACGTAGGGGCGACCCTTGGGTCGCCCACAAGCAACTACCTCTGAGAGCCCCTCTCCAATGCGTTGGGGAGGGGCAAAATGCCTACCGCTCCAACTTAATCACCGTTACATGCTCATTCGGCGCCGAAGCCGGACCCAGGATGACCGTGCTGTCGCCATCCTGTCTTAACGAAAGCGGGGCATCCACGGCCGGATCCAGCCACGCCGCCCTCTGAACATCCAAGCCAGTCAAGACCAAGCGTCCGTTCGCCCGCCAATCAATAACATGCAGATAGACAGTATCGCCCTTCCGCGTCGTGCGACACCAGTCCAAGCCTTGAATCGGTCCCGGCTCGGTCCCATAAATCGACTCGCCATACACATCCATCCAGGCGCCCATAGCGTCCAGGCGCTCGACGCTCGGCTCGGGAATCGCGCCCTCCGCGTCCGGCCCGATATTCAGCAGGTAGTTGCCGCCCTTGCTGACGATATCCACCAGATTACGAATCAACTGCGTAGTCGATTTCCAGTTGTGATCGTGTGTCTTGAAGCCCCAGGTATCGTTGATGGTCGCCGGCGTCTCCCAGTCGATCCTGGCTTGCAAGTCCGGCGGGATGGCATTGTCCTGCGCCGTGGCATAATCGCCCAGCTTATTGCCCAGCCGGCCACAGACCAGGCAATCCGATTGCAGCGAATGCACCAGCTCCAGCAATTCCTGGCTTTGTTGACGCTCGATAATCTTAGGCGTATCAAACCAGACAATCGCGATAGGTCCGTAATTCGTCAGGATCTCCCGCACTTGCGGTTTGACATAATTCTCGATGTAATCGGCGAAATCTTGCTCGCCTTCGTTGAAATCCCAGGTATTGCCGAATCCATCCGGGTGATGCCAATCCTGCGTCTGCGAATAATACAGGCCCAGCTTGATACCCTCGCGCGCGCAAGCCTCCGCCAGGTCCTTCAAGATGTCCTTGCCATAAGGCGTGCCATCGACGATGTTGTAATCGGTCTCGGCGCTGCCATACAGGCAGAAGCCATCGTGATGCTTGGACGTCAAGACGATATACTTCTGCCCCGCCTGTTTCGCCAGCTTGACGATTTGCTCGGCATCGTATTTGACCGGATTGAATTGCCCGGCAAGCTGCTCGTATTCGCCGATTGGAATCTCGGCGCGCAGCATGATCCACTCGCCGATGCCGGGGATGTGCTCGCCATTCCAAACACCCGCCGGGATGGCATATACCCCCCAGTGGATGAACATGCCAAACTTCGCCTCGCGCCACCAATCCAAACGCGGATCTTCATTCGCGCCCGGCCGCTGTCCCCGCTCCGGTTTGAAATACTCCATCTCAGCCATGTTTGCTCTTTTCCTTCCTAAGTGTTGCTTCGCTTGGCGGTTGGTCACTGCCGGTTTCGGAAGCGACCCGTCCCATCTTGATACTGTGGTAGAGAACCATGCCGATGGCGAAGATCATCAGCGGCACTCCAGTGCAGACCTTGAAGAGCGTGAAACATAGGACGGGCAGCATACTGGCAATCGAAACCAGGCCATCGCCGATAGCGCCGACATTTTCCAGCACAGTGGCTTGATACGGATCGTTATGGATGGAGGCGCCAATGTAGATCATATTCTCCAAACCGCTGCTGAGTCGTATCCACGCAAACGTCGCGAAGGCCACGATCGCCCAGATGATGCGCCGTCTTTGATGCCCATTAGCGTCCATTCGGCTTTACTTCAGCTCTATCGCATATGCGCAAACATCTGTCGACGGCGTCTCACTAGGAACCGACAAGCGCAATCCCGCATCGTCCTGCGACCAGCTGACCGCCTCATCCGACCCCAGCATCCGCGCCGAGGTCACCTTGACATCAGTGAGCGATGTGATGACCGCCTCGCCTTGCGGCTGCGCCAGAAAATAGGCGTACAAGGTATCGCCCTTGCGCGTGAAGCGAATATCCGCCGGCGTGAAGGCTTGCCGCGCCGTATCCGTGAACGCTCCCTCCGGCACCGGCGTCGGACCCTCGCCGAAAACTTTCCAAGGCCGTGTCTCATAAATCCCCTCGCCATTGACCGTCAGCCAGCGCCCAATCTCGCGCAGCATCTCCTGCTCAATCTCCGGAATCGTGCCATCGGCCCGCGGTCCCACATTCAGCAGCAGCGCGCCATTCTTGCTGACGATATCGACCAGGTCAGCAATGATGTCGCCCGCTGTCTTGTAATCGTGGTTGTCAATATAGCCCCAGGAGTTCTTCGATACCGATGTGTCATTCTGCCAAAAGAACTTGCGCACATCACTGAGCTGTCCCCGCTCGATATCAAATACAGCCACACCCTCTGGATAGGAATCGTATTTGTGGTTGATGGCGACGCCCAGCCCCCATTCCTCGCCGCGGTTGTAATAGTGCGCTGCGAAGCGCTGCAAATAAGGCTCGAAGACCACCTGCTCGATCCACCAGTCAAACCAGACCACCTGCGGCTGATACTTATCCACCAACTCGCAGCAGCGCGCCAGCCAATCTTCCAGGAACTTCGCATCCGGCCGCGGCGTCCAATCCTTATGCTTCCACTCCTCGCGATTGGAATGATCTTTGGAAGCCACGACCGCCGGTCCATACAAGCCGTCATTGGCGGCGTCCTGCACATCGGAGGGGAAAAGCCGTCCGCCGTCAAAGAACCACCAATGCTCCGCCCGATGCGAAGACACTGCAAAGACCAAATCTTGCGCCCGCGCCGCCTGCGCCAGTTCGCCGCAGATGTCGCGCTTCGGTCCCATTTTTGCCGCGGACCACTCGGTCAAGTCGCTATCGTACATGGCAAAACCATCGTGATGCTCCGCCACCGGCATGACGAACCGTGCGCCCGCGTCCTTAAAAAGCTGCGCCCACTCGCCTGCGTCAAACTTCTCCGCAGTTAGCATGGGGATGAAGTCTTTGTAGCCGAACTCTGTATGCTCGCCCCAGGTCTTGCGGTGATGCTCAAAGACCGGGTCGTCTTGCAAATACATCCGCCGCGGATACCACTCATGCCGAAACGCCGGGACACAATAAGGTCCCCAATGTATGAAAATCCCGAACTTGGCATCAATGTACCACTCAGGTATTTCGTATTGGCTCAGCGATTCCCAGGTGGGCTCGTATTTTCCCGCTGCCATAGTCATAGTCTCGCTCCAATTGGTTTACAGGTCTTCGTCCGTGCTGTATCGTTTGCCTCACAACACGGCATGAAATATACTCTTGCGCGTGTTAACAGCATTGATCTAATCGTGAAGAGTCTAGTTGAGCGACAAGTGCCTGTCAAGAATACCGGCGCGTCGAGCGCGGTGAATACGCGTAGTTCTGGATTTTTTGCCGATTTGGCGAGTTCCGATAATTGAAATGTCCGGAGAGGATATTAGGTCCGCTTGAAGATTCAGCGCTTATTCATCTATATCTCCTTGCTGGCTTGCATAATGATGACCCTAGCCGATTTGTGGATACGACCCGTGGCTAGCGTATTGGCTGAAGATGATGCTCCACGTGCAGTTGTAGACCTAGCTGAGATTTATCGCCGAGTCAGTCCATCAGTCGTTTCGATAGAAGTCGAAATCGGCCTGTTTGACTTAGCCAGTGGTACAGGATTTGTTGTTGACGAATTTGGTCATATCTTGACTAATGCCCATGTCGTGGAAGACGCGTATGCCATAGCTGTCGAGTTTCAAGATGGACTACAGACATCTGCTGAGTTGATAGGGATGGATACGCTTGTCGACATCGCCGTCATCAAAGTCGATGTTCGACCTTATCGTCTCAAACCGGTGACTTTCGGCGACTCCGATGACCTCGATATTGGACAGTCCGTCCTTGCGATAGGCAATCCCTTCGGGCTGGAAGCTACCCTGACTACCGGCATCATCAGTGGACTAAAGCGAGAGCTTGAGTTTGATGATGGCTCAGTCTTGGAAGGCATGATTCAGACGGACGCGGCTATCGCGCCCGGCAGCAGCGGCGGTCCTTTGCTGACTCTGTACGGAGAAGTCATTGGTGTCAATTCTGCCGGCTATGGCGGCCGGTTCGGGGGCACCAACTTCGGTTTTGCCATTCCGTCAAACACGGTGCACAAAATAGCGGAGAACATGATCGATTCGCTCTTGGCGACGCGGGTAGCTATAGCAGCGCGAGAGGCAACCTTGGAAGCGCAAAAGCTGACTAGGGAAGCTCAACGCGCAGATGCGGCGGCGACCGAGATAGCTGAGGCTGCTCTACAAGCGACTTTCGAGGCTCGGATAACCCGTACGCCTCCAACGCCGACCAGCGTTCTGATGTCCACAACTGTTCCCACGCCGACCGCCACGGCTACGCTTGTCCAACCGACAGTAGCCGTCAGGAATGATCAGCTGCAGCCGGCATTAACTGAAACCGTCCAGCCGTCGCCGACCCGCATCGTGTTCGAGACGGCTACAGCAACAGACACCCCGACTGCGCCCGATACGCCCCTGGTTAGCTTGCCACAAGTGGTGGAAGCGGCTTCACCGACCGCCACATCGACTGACGGACTGGATTTCCTGACCCAGGATGCGCCAACCTTTACGCCACTGCCGACGCTGAATTTGACGGAAGTCGCCAGATTGCTGTCAACGCCACCGTCGCGTCCGACATTGCCGCCAACCTGGACCGCAGTCCCGACTTTGCCGCCCACCGGTACGATAGCTGTGCCGCCAGAAGCAACCGCCCCGGTTGAAATTTCAACACCAAATGACGACCGCGTATTTGTCTCGACGCCTATTGTTGTGACGCTCCAATCCCAGCGTGATGCGCCTACCTTGACGCCCTTACCCACGGCTACTCTTGTCCAGCCGACCGTAGCGGTCAGGAACGATCTGCTGCAACCGGCATTCCAACCGCAGAATACGCAGCCGACCACAATCAGCATGAGCGGCGTTTCGGTATTTCTCTATGATGTGGACATAGGACAGGTCTTCAACTTTGAGAATATTCAGTTGCAGGGCGGCGTGAGGCTGTTCTTGCCGAATCCCGTAGATCCGAGCAGCTTCCTCCGCACTGACCAAAACGGCATCTTGCGCTACAAGCCCATCGGCGTCGGCCAAGAAGGTGTAATGACGTATTCACCTTACTTTGATGGCTTTGCCAGCGGAATCTACAGCATCGATCAAAACAAGAACCGAATCGTCGAACTGGACTGGTCAGCCGACGGCAGGCAGTTCAGCTTCCGCATTGACCCGCCCCAGGGCACTGACAGCTTCAATGCCGGCGTCTGGTTCTGGCGGCCCGCTACAAATCTGGAGACAGATCCAACTTATACGATCATGCGCGACTGTCTGCCTGCCTGGCACGAGCCCTGTAATATGGTCTATCCCAGCAGCGCTAGATACTGGAAGACTATCGGTGTGCAGTGGTCGCCGATAAACGGTAACAACACGATTCTTTTGACTATACAGCTGCCGGAAGAAGGGCGGAACGCGCTTGCTATCACGCATGCAGTTCGCGATCCAAGATATGCCGACAATGCGCCACCATTTGTGCGCTACGACTATGGGACATGGGATCCCAATGGGCAGAGCATAACGGTAAGTGGTCGACGTCCCGATGGTCGAGTGATCATTGGCGTGGTTAATCGCGAATTGACAGGAGAGAGGATCATATTAGACGGGTCAGCGCGCGGATTGTGGCTGCGCGACGCAGTTCGTCGGCCGAATGGACAGTATGTCGCGCTCGGACGTCCGGGCGGTCCCGGCAGCGGACCAGTGGCACTATATGACGGTTCTGGAAATCAGATCTCCGACTTTGTAGGCGCCGCGCCGCCGGAAGAAGTCCGTTGGTTCCCCGACCGCAGCGCCGTTCTGGTCTCAGTTCAGGGTCAGCAATATACGATTGACGTGGAAAGTGGAAACATCCGCAATTACAGCGACTTGACCAGCAATCCACAATTCAGCGCAGGAACTTTCGCAGTCGCGCCCGTACCGGAGGGAGTCATCGTAAATTCAGGATTCAGCCCGGGCGAGCAGCTACGCGTCGGCGTTCCCTACTTAAACATTCATCAGCAACCGACTTCGTCGAGCGCAGTCCTTGGCGGACTATTCTCCGGCGACTATGTCGCCATTTTTGCCGGGCCCTATGAGAATGAGGGTTATCGTTGGTGGCGGATACAGACGGCGAACAGTATTTTCGGTTGGATTGCGGGCACGATAAATGGCGCGCCGACAATCCAACGTCCATAATTCAAGTCGGTAGTTCAAGAGCAAGTTAGATGGTCGAACTAAACTACCGCGAGGCATAAGATGCAACCTGTACCATTTGGCAACACCGGCTTAAAGACACCACCCGTCGTCTTCGGCTCCACCGCGCTCGGCAATCTGTTCCGCGAATTCAGCTACGAATCCAAACTCGAAACTATGCGCGCCATATTCGAGCACCTGCCCAAACCGGTCGTCATCGACTCAGCCGGCAAATACGGCGCGGGCCTGGCGCTCGAAGTCATGGGCGACTGCCTGCGCGAGCTGGGCGTCAAGGACGACGAAGTCATCATCAGCAACAAACTCGCCTGGCTGCGCGCGCCCTTAACCACGCCTGAACCCACCTTTGAGCCCGGCGCCTGGTTCGGCTTAAATCACGATGCTGTTCAGGACCTCAGCTACGACGGTATCAAGCTCTGCTTCGAGCAAGGCCTGGAGCTGCTGGGCGGTGACTACAGCACCCAGCTCGTCTCCGTGCATGACCCGGACGAGTATCTCGATGCCGCCTCCTCGCCCTCCGACCGCGCGCGTCGCTTCGATGACATCCTGGGCGCCTATACCGCCCTGGGCGAACTCAAAGCGCAAGGGGCGGCCAAGGGCATCGGCGTCGGCGCCAAGAACTGGAATTCCATCGCCGAAATCGACGCCCAGGTCAATCTCGACTGGGTCATGTTCGCCAATAGCTACACGCTCTACTCCCATCCCGCCGACTTGCTGGCCTTCATGGATTCACTGCATGCCAAAGACGTCGCCATCATCAATTCAGCCGTATTCAATGCCGGTTTCCTGACCGGCGGCGAGTTCTTCAACTACGTCAAGCTCGATCCAGCCAATACCGCCGACCGTGAGAAATTCGCCTGGCGCGAGAAGTTCTTCGCGCTTTGTGCCGAGCACGGACAAGTGCCATCGGAGGTCTGCATCCAATTCGGCAAGTCGCATCCCGGCATCGCCGCTCTGGCCCTCAGCACCAGCAAGCCGCAGCGCGTCAAACAGAATGTCGACGCAATGTCTGTCCAAGTCCCGGCCTCATTCTGGAACGTGTTGAAGGAGAACGGCCTGCTCGCGTCAGATCATCCGTATATTGACCAGGGATAAGGCGCGGCGAATGCAGCTTGATATAGAAGGGTGTGGTGAAATCTTTGATATACCCTTTTCTAACCCCATCCCCGACCCTTCCCCAAAGCATTGGAGAAGGGAGTTTTCCGGCGAGTTTGAGCCAGTGTCGTCTTCATTCTATCTCCTTGAAATCACCACTCCCTATAGAACGTCAGTTTGCCTCTTAACTCTAGATGTGTTAGGCTTATCAAACTTGAGCAGTGCATTGAGCATGATTAAAGTTGCCAAGGGAACTCTCCACATGAGCGCATCCGCAGAGTACGGCGCAAAACGATCAGCGCCTGTTCCGGCTCAACAACGCTCGGAGCAGCGCAAACATGAAGCCGGAAAGTCTTCGGAACAGGCATACATCGCCAGGCTGCGCAGAAGCATCAAGCAGATGAAGAATGGTGAAGTACAACCAGTACGCGAAGGATTGGAAGAATTGCGCCACGAAATAGACGCCGATGCCGAAGACAATTCTGTGGACCAATGAGTTCAAGGCGGAGGTCAAACGCCTTGCGCGAAGATATCGCAAGATATTTGACGACATAGAGAAACTGGCAGATGACCTGGAAACAGGTCATCTTTATAATGCAAACCGGCCGCAGGGTGTGGACGGCGCGCCGGTTTATCGCGTCCGCCTCGCCTCTGTGGCATAAAAACAGAAGGGAAAGTATCCAAACCATGCCCGACCAACGCCCGAATATCCTCTTCATCATGTCCGACGACCACGCCTCCCATGCCATGAGCTGCTACGGCAGCCGCATCAACCAAACACCCAACCTCGACCGCATCGCTGACGAAGGCATGCGCTTCGACAACTGTTTCTGCACCAACTCCATCTGCACACCCAGCCGCGCCGCCATCCTCACCGGTACTTACAATCACATCAACGGCGTCACCACCCTCAGCGCCCACATGGACAATACCCTGCCCACCTTCGTCAAGGATCTGCAGTCCAGCGGCTACCAGACCGGCATGTTCGGCAAATGGCATCTCGGCCAAGGCGCAACGCACGAGCCGACCGGCTTTGATGATTGGGCCGTCCTGCCCGGGCAAGGTCTCTACCACAATCCGACCTTCATCTTTCCGACGGCAAACGGCTCGGAGCGTCGCCCGGTCAAAGGTTACGTCACCGACCTCATCACCGATATGAGTCTCGACTTTCTGCAAGCGCGCGATAACGAGCGACCATTCTTCCTCATGTGCCATCACAAAGCGCCGCACCGCCACTGGGAACCGGACGAGAAACACGCCGGCATGTACCTCAACGAAGATATCCCCGAGCCCGAGACCCTGTACGATGACTACGCCAACCGCGCCTCCGCCGCCGAAGCCGCCGAGATGCGAATGGGCGTACACATGCAGCCACTTGATATCAAGACCGAAATCCCGCGCGATTTGCCGGAGATGGAGTTACGCAAATGGGCCTACCAGCGCTACATCAAAGACTATCTGCGCGTCGTCGCCAGCATCGATGACAATGTAGGCCGCCTGCTTGACTACCTTGATGCCGCTGGCTTAAGCGAAAATACCATCGTCGTCTATACCTCAGACCAAGGCTTCTTCCTCGGCGATCACGGCTGGTATGACAAACGCTTCATGTACGAGGAATCCCTGCGCATGCCCTATATCATGCGCTACCCCAAGGGCATCGCGGCGGGGACGGTCAATGACGACATGGTCCTCAATGTCGATTTCGCGCCCACCTATCTTGAGCTGGCCGGCTTGCCTGTCCCGGACGAGATGCAAGGACGCAGCTTCGCGCCGCTGCTCGAGGGCGCCACGCCAGACGATTGGCGCGACCGTATGTACTATCGCTATTGGATGCACAAGACGCATCATAACGTCTACGCCCATTACGGTATCCGCACCATGCGCTACAAGCTGATCTATTATTACGCCGATGCGCTCGGTACCGAAGGCAGCATTGACGAAAGCTACGAGCCGGAATGGGAAATGTTCGATCTTGAAGCCGATCCATACGAGCTGAACAACATCGTTGATGACCCCGCCTGCGCCGATCTGGTCATCGAGCTCAAAGCCGAGCTGCACCGCCTGCAAGCCGAAGTCGGCGATGAGCGCTACCACCTGGATGTGGACTAACGAAACTGACGTTTTCGACGACAACGTAGGGGCGACCCACTGGGTCGCCCGCCAGCCAGATGACATGTACGGCCCCGACCCTGTGCCCCGCCAACCGTTCGCCTCCGACTTCAGCCACTAGCCGCAATTAGTTTGTCCTTCGCCTCAGCCACAAACTTACGATAGCGCTCTTCCATGTGCGGCCGCGTGAACCAGCCGGGCGGATCGGTCATGACACGCGCGCTCGCCGCCAATTCAAATAGCGACAGTTCGCTCACTGTCCAGCCCGCCGCCGCTTCATAAACCTGCAAGAAGCTGTCAGCAGCTTCGGGCAAGCCTTCCAGGAAATACTCCATCCTCGCATAGGCCACATCAGCCGCCGGATGCCCGTAGCCCGCTTCTTCCCAATCAACGACTGCCGAGATCTCGTCGCCCTGCCACAGGATGTTGCCTGACCAATAATCGGTGTGGGCAAAGCGCGGCTGCACCGGCGCCCACTTTCCCCAACGCTCATTCACCAAATGCCAAACCGTCTCGCCATCCGGGTCCGCCCGCATATAATCCGGCACAATACCTTTCTTGATGAACCAGGCCACTTCCACATTGTCGTCCATCAGGTGGCGCTTGTCGGCTTCGCTGAACGGCGTTTGATGAATCCGCGCCAGCATGCGCGCGTTGACCGCCGCCATCTCGCCCCAGCGCGGCGCTTCAGTCGGTGGCTCAATCGCCGCGCCTTCGACAAAACCGGTCACGATCCCCGGCAGACCAAGCAGCGAGCCATCGTCATCCAGCAGCAGCGGAGGCGGCGCAGGAACGCCTCGCGCCGACATAAGCTGCAGCGCGTGAAATTCGCAGGACGGCTTGTCATGCCCCTCTTCGTAATTGGCCGGGTTGTAACGCCGGACGACGATCTTGCGCACATCGCTGGCTCCGCCCTCAGTCGTGACCAAATGCGTGAAATTGCTGTATGAGCCCGGCAAATCATGAATGCTGAATTCGGCTCCACTCATGCCCAAGGTGTCCAGCGCTGCTTGAATCGATTCCCGTGTCGGACGCTTGGCTTGCGCTTCCGTCATTTCAAGTCAACCTTCCAAGCCGCCGCCATATCCGTCTTGAATTCCGTCCCGCTCGCATCAATCGTCAATCCCCGCGCCGACTGCGCCCAGGTCACCGACTGATCCGATTCCAGCAGCGTCACTCGCTCGATTGGCACAGTCTCATCCAGCGCCGCAAACGTCAGCGACCGCTCCGGTATCCCCAGCGCAATCGCGTAAACCGTCCCGCCATCTTTTGACTGGGTATATCGTCGGTCATCGACAGTGCACTTGTCGTACTCCCAGAACTTATGCCCGCGCCGCTCAACGATCAGCTTCTCCTCATCGCCCTCGGCAGGCGTCGTCCAGGGCACAGTGCCATATATCGCCTCGCCATTCATTTCTAACCACTCGCCCAGCGCCAGCAGCGGTGTGCGCTGACCTTGCGGAATCGTGCCGTCCGGCTTGGGCGACAGCGACAGCATCATCGTGCCACCCCGCGCCGTGCAATCGACCAGCTTGCTCAAAAGCGTATGCGCGCTCGCGTATCGTTGATTCTCCACCCAGCCCCAGGACTGATCGCCGATGCGCATATCATCATTCCAAGGCCGCTCAAATTGCGCCGGCCGGTCGCGCCCCGATTCAAAGTTGATGACGCCGAAATCGGGATGGAAGTTGTATTGCATGCTCACGGGCAGCTTGTTGAGCACCAACACCTCTTTGCCCCAAGCCATCGCCTGATTCAAATAATGCGCCAGGATCTCCAGCGCCGTCGCCTCGTAGCCGTCTTCGCGGAACTTCCCGCCATCGAACCACATCATATCCGGCTGATACTTGTCGATGACCTCGCGCACTTTCAGCTGCCACTGCGCGAAGAAATCTTCGAACTTGCTCGTCTGCCGCACCCAGTAGAAATCGGCGTATTCAGGGTCGAAGAGATCCCAGCCTTCCGCCATGCCCCGTTCAACGGCTGCCTCATCAAAGCTCTGCTCCCACTGATTCCAGCCCGCCAGGAACCAGTTGAAGCCGCGAATGATGTGGAATGGCGCAACCAGCCGCAAATCACGCTTGCGCAGCGCCGCCGCCAGCTCGCCGTACAGATCGCGCTTCGGTCCCATTTTGCCCGCATTCCAGCGGAAAACATCGCTATCCCACAGGCCGAAGCCATCGTGATGCGCCAGCGAGAAGCCGGCGTAACGCGCGCCGCTCGCCGCAAATAAATCCGCCCATTCATCCGGGTCATATCTCTCGGCCGTGAAGCCGTCGATGAACTTGGCATAACCGAATTCCGCCGGCGATCCAAAACGCTCGACATGCCGCCGGTGAATCTCATGCGCCGGGTCATACATCCACTTGCCGTACCATTCATTGCCGAAACCGGGCACGGCGTATATGCCCCAATGCGCGTACAAGCCGAATTTGCTGTCGTTGAACCAGCGCGGGACCTTATGCTGTATCAACGATCCCCAGGTCGCTTCGTAATTCGCGCTCATGTGTCGTCCCTTCTAATCCGTCGGCTCAAGTCAGTCATGCGTAACCCCCAGTCAAGTTGCGTTGCAGGGGCGACCTATTAGGGCTCCCGAATCCTGTCCAACTATCCAACATCGCGGGGTTCTTGCACCCACCACATCAGAAGCGCCCCGCCGATAAGGCCGAATCCCAGCGAGACGACAAACAGAATGCTGATGTCGAATGAGGCCGCGAGCGATCCGGCGAAGATCGGACCGATGAAAGTGAAAGGCGCCATCAAGGTATTGGTCAAGCCGATGTATGTCGGGCGATCGGCTGGGTCGGCGAATTCCAATACGATGTTGAAGTGCGAAACCATATCGCTGGAAATGGCGCAGGCGAGGCAGATGAAGGCCGGAATGAGTCCGGCGACATCGGAAGAAATCAAGGCGAAAGTCGCGGCTAATACCATGCAAACCGCCGACGCCACCAGATTGCGCTTATGCCCCCAGCGATCGCCAAGCCAGCCGAAAAGCAGCCGCATCAACGCCTGCGTACCGATGAATGTGGCGTTGATCATGCCGATATCGGCGCCGGTCAGGTCGTAATTGATATTGCCGAAGACAATGAAGAAACTTACCGACATCATGCTTAGGCGCAGCAGCGCGTAACCGATGAGAAAGCGGCGATAATTTGTATGTTCGCGCAGCACTGCCGGCAATTGCCGAAAATAATGGCGAAGCGGCACTGCTTCTTTGATGTCAGCGCTCGGCGGCTCGCGCGTCAGCGAGAGCGAAAACCAGGATAGCGCGTGGATGACGCCGCAGACCAGGAAGAGCAGGGCAAAGCTCCCCGGGTAGTCGATGATATCCAGCGCGCGCCCGACGAAGTAAGCGCCGATGATCCCCATCAACAAGCCGCCGCCATCGGCCAGCCCGAAGAAGATGCCGCGCCGCCGGGTGGGCACCACCTTGCCAATCATGGTGAACCAGGCCGGCGTGATGATGCCGCCCCCGAATGCGGCCGTGGCGATGCCGATGAAGAAGAGAAGCAGCGCCAAGCCCGGCGCTTCAACAGCGAAGAGCAGGAGCGCGAGGCCGATCAATGGGTAGGGCAGGCGCTGCAGCAGTCCGCTGCCCAGCAAGACGAAAGGCAGCTTGCGCGGCAGGCGCTCGGCGTGGTTGGCGACGAAGAGCTGCGGCAGCAGAAATGACAGGCTGAAGATGGCAGGTATCAGACCGACGGCGATCGTCGAATCGGTCAATTCGCTGACGAGCAGCGGCATGATCGTCTCTTGGGAGACGAGACTAATCGCCAGCGCGTAGAACATATTGTCAAGCACGTTGACACTGAAGTTCCAGTTGAGGTTGCGCTCGACCAGGTGTTCCGCGGAATCGGTCAAATCAGCATCCGATCGCACAGGCGAATTAGTCCTTCTGTTTGCCGCCGATTGGCTCGGGCGGGTTATAACGCGGCTCCTTGACCCAGGCGAGCAGCATGAGACCGCCGGCGCCGCCACAGGCGATCATCAGGCTGAAAAGCGACTCAAAGCCGACATCGGCCAGCCAGCCGCCAAAGATCGGCGCCAGAAAGACAACCGGCGCTAGCAAGGTGTTAGTCAGCCCGATGAAGGTTGGCTGATCCTCTGGCACGGCGAACTCCAGCACGATATTCAGATGCGAGATGCGGTCGGCTGCCAAGCCGGCGCCCAGAAGGATGAATGAAGGGATTAAACCTACTACGCTGGTAGCGCCATTTGCCACGAGCGCGGCCGCGGCCAGGGACAAGCCGGAAAGCGCCAGATTGAATTTGTGGCCACGCCGGTCGCCCAGCCAGCCAAGCGCCAGTTGCATGACCGCTTGACTGCCGATGAGCACCGCGGTTAGCAGGCCGACATCGGTGCCGCTAAGCGGAAAGCGTTCGTTGCCATAGACAATGAAAAAACTGGTGCCCATCATGCTGAATCGGCTGAGCGCATAGCTCAACATAAAGCGGCGATAGTTATGATTGCGGCGCAGTATCGCCGGCAGCTGTCGAAAATAGCGCTGAAAAGGAATATGCGCTTTGACAATTGGGCTCTCTGGTTCGCGATTTAGTGACAGCCCGACCCAGGATATGCCCATGAAGATGGCAGCGACCAGACACAGGCTGGCAAAGTTCAGCGGATACGCGACTTCTTGGAGCACGACGCCGACGATAAATGCGCCGACAAAGCCGAACATAGTGCCCAAGCCGTCGGCCACGCCAAAGAAAATCCCGCGCTTGTTGACAGGCAGCACCTTGCCGATCATGCTGAACCAGGCCGGGGTCGCCACGCCGGCGCCAAACGCGCCCAATCCAACGACCAAGTAAATGCTGAACAGTGCGATTGAAGGAGCGCTCTTGGCAAAGAAAAAGATGGCGAAGCCCAGGAACAGATATGGCACACGCTCAAGTACGCCGCCGATGAACCTCACAAACGGGAGCTTGCGTGGCAGCCGTTCGGCGTGGTTGGCGGCGAAGAGCTGCGGCAAATAAAAGGAAATGCTGAATATAGCCGGCACCAAGCCAATTGCGATCTTGGAGTCGGTCAAATTGGTGATCAGCAGCGGCATAATCGTCTCTCGCGAGATCACGCTGAAAGCCAGCGTGATAAAGGTGATATCGAGAAGATTTACCGAGAAATTCCAGCGGAAATTCCTCTGTACGAAGGGATCAATTTTGGTCGCCAAATCAACTACCTATGCCCTGAATTCGGATCGAATGCGAATGCCCCTCGGGCAAGTCCGGCAGTTGTATCACTATGTCGGCGCCATCCTGCCGCCAACGTAAATCGCCGTCGCGTCCCAGCAATTGAATGGTGGCCCCGGCAGGAGCTTCCAGCCCTTCGATAGAAATCTCGCTCTCAGCCGGTGTGCCCAGCAGCGTGGCGTAGAGCGCGCCATCGGTTGCCGTGAAGCGCAGGTCCAGTCCGTGAGTTGTTTTCCCGTCGGCGCGCTGCCAGGGGCGCGTATCGAATATCGCCGCCCCGTTGACGTCCAGCCAACGGCCCAGGCTGCGCAGCCGCTCGGCTTGATTGGCTGGAATGGCGCCGTCCGCCATTGGCCCGACATTGAGCAGCAAGTTGCCGTTCTTGCTGACGATATCGACGAACATGTGAATCAGCTCGTCCTCCGCCAGCAGCTGCCCATCGCCCTCATTGCGGTTATAGCCGAAGCTATGGCCTATCCCGCGGCAACTCTCCCACTTCTGCGCCTGAATCTCATCAAACTGGGCATACTCCGGCGTCACGAAGTCGTAATGCGGACCACGTGGCGGCGCCATCGGCTCGCCCTTCTTGGGCGTCTGATCGCGTGATTGCGTGAAACGGTCGTTGATGACACCCTCGGGCACATTGTTGTAGTAGTAGGCGAAGAGCTCGCCCAGGTCGGCAGCGGCCGGGTAGCCGATGTCATTCCACATCAGCGCCGGCTGATAGCGGTCGATTAGCTCTTTCCAATGCGCGACTGAGTATTTGACGAATTCGGGTGTCTGTACGATCGTGCCCCAGACGTCCGCGACATCTTCGATCCGCGCCTCATTAAACGCCCAATCCAGGCCGCCTGAATAATACAAACCCATTCGCATGCCCCGTTCGCGCACCGCCGCTGTTAGGTCGCCGACGACATCTCGCTGCGTTTGATAGCTCGGCTTATGCGGGCAAGGATGAGCGCTTTTCCACAAAGTAAATCCATCATGATGTTTGGTGGTCAAGACCACGTAGCGGGCGTTGACCTCGCTGAAGAGCGCCGCCATTTCGTCCGCTTTCCAGCGTTTCAGCGCGGAGTTAAACCCCGGCGCAAAGTCGTCATAGTCGAATTTATCGCCGTAATTCTTGTTATGCCATTCACGCGTTGGGCTGTCTTCAAATTTGAGTGTATTCAGATACCATTCGGCATAAGAATTATTGCGGAACCAATGGCTCATGTCGCCGCTTTGGAAGACCTCGCCGATGTCGCCGCCATGGGGAGCCCAAGCCGGCGCCGAATACAATCCCCAATGGACGAATATACCCAGCTTGGCGCCCGTGTACCAATCAGGCGCCTCATGCGTCCGTACCGATTCAAGCGTCGGTTCAAATCTCATCGCTTATCCCCTTTCAACCAATGTCATCAATATAATTCTCAACATAAGGACTTATAACATCGCCATGCGAAACCGGTACAGAAGTCGCCTTGTAGGGGCGAACTATAAGGTCGCCCGAATTCCGTCTCTAAAATGATCTCCGCACTGCCAATCTTTCTTGCTTGACACTGCGTAGCGTCATACGCGACCATTCAGTCCCCATTTCCCCGCCCGATCATGTTACGCTCAGCACTATGGACAGCCACATCTCTATACCATTAATAAATGCCAAACCTACCGGGAAGAGACTATTGCCGAGAAATTATCACCAAAAACAGGGTAGTATGTATACAGTATCGACACAGTCTCGCAATTTCACCTCTTTTCAATGTCCTATGAATGTCCCGTCTATGTCTCTTACATGTCCATTTGCCACCCTTTGCTGCCGTTTTGCCATCACTTGCTGCAGCCGCAAGTTTCGCTTTGCCCCGAGCCGGAACACGAAATCTGCACAGCTTGCTTCGCGGGACAGGCGGCGCTTTTCTGCCATGTCAGACCGCTTCACGCCGCAAGCTGCCATCGGACAGCGCCAGGATCAGCTGCCTGCTATCCTCGTCCAGCACCATGAAATCGACGCCTCCCGCGACGATCTCCGACCAGGTCCCGCTGCCATCGTCAGAGCGCAGCACGGCATCGTCGACCAGCGCGAACAGGCTCCCGTTTTCGGCCAGCGCAATCGCGTTGACATCGCCTTCGGTCTCCAGGATCCGTTCCCAGCTTTGGCCGCCATCAGCAGAGCGCAGCAAGCCATCTGCTTCTGTGCCGGCGAATATGGCCGTGCCACCAGCCGAAAGCGCCAGGCTCAGTACCGTCTCATCTCCCGCCGGCATGTGCAAGTCTTGCCAAAGCTTGCCGCCATTATCGCTCCTGTAAATGCCGCTGCTCGTGCCGGCATATACGATGCCCTCACCGGTGAAATTCGGTGAAAGAGCCAGGCAATTGACGCTATGGTCGAAGAACCCGTGATTAGTCGCGCGCCAGCTTTGCCCGCCGTCGACCGAGCGGAAGATGCCGTCTTCAAATGTGCCCGCCAGGATTACGCTTGGGCCGACCGATACAGGACAGAGGGTCAGGCAAGTGGTCAAGGGTGGTGGCGCGCGGAAGGGAATCAATGCCCAGGTACGACCGGCATCGGCCGAGCGGGCGACCCCGCCATTGATGCCCGCCAGCAGCAGGCCGGCGCTGGAATCGACAGCGATGGCAAGCGTCGGCAGGTCTTCAGCAGGCAGCGAGGGCTGATAAAGATTGCGCGCCTCGCCATCGCGCGTAACCTGATACAGGCCCGTATGACGCGCGGCGTAAATCGTACCGCCCGCCAAGAGAAGGGCATGTGTTCTAGTCATCAGCTCGGTAGCTGTCATCACCCGCTCCATCCGGATCGCCAATGGTCGCGCGTTGTTACCTTCTACAGCCGGAGCGCGCCGGCAAAGATTCTCTGTTTTGGAAGCGCCGCGAAGCGAATGCTCTGTTCCATCTTTACACTCAGTGTCCTCGGTGTTGAAAAAACGTGTGACATATTCGAGTTCTCCGAATTGCCCGAAAATAGTCTAAGGTTCTGTCATGTTTTCAGGCTCACGGTGCAAAACCAGCACATCGATAGTCAGCGCCAGCGCCGCGCTAGCTACGGCGCGCTGCACCGCCTCGACTTGCACTTGGGCTACATCGACAATGCCGGCATCCGCCATGTTGACGATTGCGCCGCTCATCACATCAAAGCCGCAGCCAGCTTCGCACTGCGAGAGCTTCGCCAGGGCTTCGCTCGGGTCATAACCGGCGTTAAGCAGCAGTTGGCGAATGGGCGCTTCCACGGCCTTGCCCAGAATCAGGCGGGCGGCCCGGCCCTCAAGATCGTCCTCAGTTTTCGCTCCCGCCAGCAGCCAATCGCGGCAGGTCAAGAGCGCGACTCCACCGCCCGCTATCACACCACCTGCGGCGCCTCGCAAGGCGCGGATCGTGCGCTCCGCCAGTTCTTTGCGCTGCCTGATTTCGTCTTTGGCGATGCCGCCCACATAGACAGTGGCCAAACCGCCATTCAGCCTTCCCAGCCGATTGAGCACACGAGCTCGCGTATCGTCATCGTCGGTATCGGCGTAGGTTGCGCGCAGGCGGCGCGCCTGGTCGCGGATGAGGCGCGGATCGCCATTGCCACTGGCGAAACCGAAGTTCTTGTCGTCGGCCCAGACCCAGCGCGCACTCCCAAAATCGCCTTCGCGAACTGTCTCCAGCGATTCACCGGCTCTCTGCAGTACGGTCCGTCCGCCGGTCAAGAGGGCGATGTCCGCCTGTGCCAAGCTCAAGTCACCAGGATGAAAGCCGTCGAGCTTGACGATGATGGTCTGTATCTTTTCGCGCAGCCGCTTGTCAAGCGCGACCGACATGCCCTTTTCCGAGATGGACGAGACAATCAGCAGCAAATGCGTGATGCCGGAGCGCAGCGCCAACTGCATCAGTGGCACCAACTCGCCCGGCTCTTCGATGTCCATATCGGTCATCAGGATGGCGGCGTTATGCAATTCGGCCACCATACGCTGGCTGCCGCCCAGCATGTCTTTGGCCAGATGCGTTTTGGATTGAACGCCGCCTTGCCAATAACTGCCTTCGACAAAACTGTATTCCATGCCGCGACCATGTCCGGCGCGGATGTCAACTTGCCCATATCGGCCGAGCGAATGCAGCGCCTCGCCCAGGATCTGCGCCATTTCTTCGTCGTAACAGGCGGAGAAGGCCAGCGCCTGTAATTCATCTTGCGTCCGCAGTTGGCGGGCGTCGGCGATTATTCGGTCGGTGAGAGCGGGCAGGAGCTGCGACAAACGGGAACGCAAACGCATGGGGTCGGCGCCGGCGGCGATAAAACGCAAACCTTCGGCGTAGATTCTCTCGTAGAGCAGGGCGGTGGTGGCGGCGCCATCTCCCACGTGCTGATGCACTTTCCAGACGACTTGCCGCAGCAGCATGGCGCCCACATCGTCGTCCTGTTCCTGCAAGGCGATGATCCGCCGGGCGATCACACCGCCGTCGTCGAGCAGCTCGAGTTTCTCGAGATTCTGAGCGACGGAGCGACGTGGCAATGGACCAAGCGTGGGCGCGATGGCGCTTACCAGCGTTGTGATACCGCGGCGCAGAGCTTGCTGTGTCTGCGGCTGGCTAATTACCTTTGGAGTAGGCATAAGTTCTTAGAATCAGTGGCAGAAACTGCGCCTTATCGAAATCAACGATGGATCAGTACAAGCAAACGCCCGCAAGCATACCACACAAGGCAAGCGGCTGCCAAAGCGGGTATGCCAGAAGTCCATCTGGACAGATATAGGCAAGCGGAAGCCGGTATGCTCTTTGGTTCGGCATTGCGTCGTAAACCGTCAAGATCGTTTGGATGCATTGCAGGAATAAGTTAGGCACAGATCGCAGCAAGGTGTGATGATCTATTATATTATGAAGTGGCTAGAGGTGTCGCCACGCCAATTGAAGGGCGCGTGGAGATGAACGATTGAAGGTGGACACAAGCGGTCACATGCCATAGCATTTCATTTTTTGACAAGATGAAGTCAATCATCTAATATATGGTACGTATTCTGAAAGGCTAAAAGAATATTGTTTTCTTCTAGTGGGCAGCGCGAGTGTCAGGAGGCGCCTTGGGCAGAGTTTGACGAGTGCGAATTGCGAATTCAATGCAGGTAATTGTAAGAAAGGAAAGACCATGAGCACAAAACAGTTATCACGCCGGGCGTTCTTGAAGCTTGCGGCAGCCAGCGGTTCGGGTGTCGCGCTCGCAGGATTGGGCCCATTAAGCAATATCGCCGGCGCCCAAGACACGGTCGAACTGACCTTCGGCCGGCACTGGGAAGCGGCTTTCCGTCCGCGCCAGGCTGAATACGATGAAGGTTTCATGGAGCGGCATCCGGACGTTGATATTAACATTACCTACAATACCTGGGCCGACCACAATAACGTGGTTCCCGCCTGGGCCGCCGCAGGCACCTTGCCCGACATCATTTACGTACACGGCAGCCGCGCCACGCCTTGGGCGAGCGAGGGCATCATCATCGACATCCACGACCTGGTCGTTACTGACGAAGAGTTCAACGTCGAAGGTATGTGGGAAGAATCTGTTCGGCTATACCGCATTAACGGCCGCATTCACGCGTTGCCTTACGACCACGGTCCGATCATCCTCGGTTATAACAAGGACATGTTTGATGCCGCCGGCATGGACTATCCGGCCGAAGACTGGACGATGGAAGACATGGCTGCCGCCGCCATCGAGCTGACTGATGCCGATGCCGGTGTCTGGGGCTGGGATGGCCAGTTGGATTTGGGCAACGGCGGTTCCGGCTTCTTCCTGGGCGCCTGGGGCGGCGCCACCATGAACGATGACGAGTCCGCCATGACCGTGGATACGCCGGAAGCGCGTGAGGCGCTCAACCATTGGTACAGTGTGATTCACGAGGAAAAAGCTGCTCCCAGCGGTACGGATTCTGAAGCCTTCCCCAATCAGAATCCTTTCCGGTCTGGCGCCTGTGCGATGGGACATATCGCGACTTGGAGCACGCCGAGTATGCGCGCTCTTGCCAATTTCGAGTGGGATGTCGCGCCGACGCCGATGGGCGCGGACGGCCAACACAAGACCGGCGCTTTCGGCAGCGGTTACGGCATCACGCCGACCAGCGACCAACCCGATGTCGCCTGGAGATACTTGCGTGAATACCTTTCACTTGAAGGCATGATCTTCATGTGGAGCCTTTCGGGACGCGGTTCACCGGCTCGGCCGGAAGGTCTGGAAGTTTGGCTGAATTCCGATCCGGCGCCGCCCAGCGGTCGCTATTTCCTGGAAGCCATGTTCGACTACGCGGTGACAGGTCCTCCCTTCCAGTCGCTGGCAGCAGCGCAGGTCAGCAACATTCTTGGCCGCGAACAGGGTCTGTTGCGACTGGGCGAAACCAGTGTCGACGATGCCATCGCCGCCATCACGTCAGAGGGTCAGGCTGCTCTCGACGCGGTAGCCGAAGACATGTAGTTCAGCAACGTAAACTGAATTCGAAAGAGGGAGATCGTTCAGCGGTCTCCCTCGATTTTGTCGACTTAACGAAGAGTACATAACAGATGTTACGACGTTTCATTCGTCCCGTGTCAGCTAGCGCCCGACGCGAAGAGCGCATATTTTATTTGTTCATCTTGCCTTGGCTGATTGGCTTGGTCGTCTTCAACGCCGGTCCCATCTTGGGCATGCTGGGATTGAGCTTCACCGATTGGCGGATCTCGCTGGACGACCTGCAGCTCATCGGCCTGGAAAATTATAGAACGCTATTCGCTGACCCGATATTCTGGGTATCGGTTGGTAACACACTTTACATTGTCGTCGGCAGGGTCGTGTTCGGTACTGCATTCGCGCTGTTTCTGGCGATCTTGCTCAATCAAAAAGTGCCCGGCATCCCGTTTTTCCGCGCCGTCTATTATCTTCCAACGGTTACAGCAGGCGTGGCGGTGGCGTTGGTGTGGATCTGGATTTTCAATCCGCGCCTTGGAATTCTGAATTACACTTTGAAGCAGATCGGCATCACTGGTCCCCCGTGGATTTACAGTTCGACTTGGGTTAAACCGTCGTTGATCCTTATGAGCATGTTCGCTGTCGGTCCGAATATGATTATCTTGCTGGCCGGCTTGCAGGGTGTGCCCAAAGAACTTTACGAATCGGCTGAAATTGACGGCGCCGGCAATTGGGCGAAATTCCGCAATGTCACGCTGCCCATGCTTTCCCCAGTTCTCTTCTTCGTGATCATTATTTCTGTCGTGAGTTCATTCCAAAATTTCACCGAAATCCGCGTGATGACGGAAGGCGGACCGGGTGAATCGAGCAATGTCTTGATCTGGTATTTGTGGGAGAACGCTTTCATTTTTCTGAAATTGGGCGTTGCCGCCGCCGTCGCCTGGATCATGTTCGTCATTCTCATGGCGTTGACCGGTTTGCAGTTCCGGCTGGGCAGGCGCTGGGTCTACTACGAGGCTTGAGCGCAATGACGAGCAGCAAACGCAAGCATACCGTCTCCTGGCGTAAGTCGATCAAAGGTCGCCGTGCCATCGCCGTGGTCATCACCTTTGCCTTGCTGATCCCTCTCGGCATCCTATTCCTCATGCCTTTCGTTGTCATGGTGTCGACGGCGCTGAAACCCCTGAATGAGGTATTTGCTTTTCCGCCGCGATTGATCCCGGAAACACCGCAATGGCAGAACTTCCCTGATGGGTGGTGGGGCTACGGTCATGTCAATTTCACCACCTGCACCTGGAATTCGCTGAAGATTACCCTCAATAACATCGTCGGCAATCTCGTATCCTGTACCTTGGCGGCTTATGCCTTCGCCCGTTTGAAGGCGCGCGGCAAGAACGTCCTCTTCGCAGTCGTCCTGGCGACCATGCTATTGCCCAACGAAGCGTTAGTCGTGCCACAGTACGTCCTGTTCAGTAGATTCGGCTGGCTGGATACCCACCTGCCGCTGATGGTGCCACCCTGGTTCGGCTGGCCCTTCTTCATTTTTCTGCTCCGTCAATTCTTCATGACAATCCCGGAAGAGCTGATTGATGCTGCTAAAATCGACGGCGCCGGTCATGCGCGGATCTTGTGGCAGATATTTATCCCGCTGTCCAAACCGGCGTTGGCGACCTTGGCAATCTTCGCCTTCATCGGCAACTGGAACGCGTTCTTTGGTCCGCTGCTTTACCTGCGAACACCAGCAGTACAGACACTGCCGGTATGCCTCGTCCAGTACCAAGGCGCTTATGGCAATACCGAGTGGCACCTGATGATGGCCGTGGCAACGATCGCCGTGATACCGGTGCTGCTCATCTTCATTTTTGGCCAGCGCTACTTCGTGGAAGGCATCGCCACGTCCGGCGTCAAGCGCTAGCGTCGATACAACTGCCCGGACGATATGTGTTATAATCGGCATACAGGCGTATTTGATAGAGGCCTGCGATGGAAGTATCACAAGTTGAAACACAAGCAACTGCGCCCACCGAGAGACAATCCGGAGCGCCAATAGGCGAACGCGTCGCCAAGCTGGAAGGCGCGTATGAGCATCTGGCAACCAAAGCCGATTTTCATGCTTTGCGAACCGAAATTGAAAAAGTGCGAACAGAAGTTGAGTCTGTGCGAACAGAAGTTGAGTCTGTGCGAACAGAAGTTGAGTCTGTGCGAACAGAAGTCGAAACGGTGCGAACAGAAGTTGGATCAGTGCGCGCTGACTTGCGAGCGAACCGCTGGCTGCTCAGCATTTTGATCGCGGCTGCCTCGGTCGGCGTTGCTGTAGTTAATGTCTTGGTGACACTGGCTCTTCGTACCTAACGCGTCCACGGTTCACCCGCAGACGGACCGGCATGTCGAAGTTATTCAAGCATCTCCTGCTGTTACTAAGTATTGCCATTCTCACAGCCATCGGCAAGCTTGTGCCTTTCGTCGATGTCAGTGACGCTGCCGGCATCGGGGCCACGCATCACGGCAACTGGGAGCTTTTTGACGACGACTTTGCCACGGGTTACCTGGGCATCGGGCAAGCCTGGGGCGATTACGACCGCGACGGCTGGCTTGACCTCTTCGTCACGGGCAACCGGGTAAGCAATGTGCTGTATCGCAACAATGGCGATGGCGCATTTTCCGTTTCCGACTTGACGCCGCAGGTCGCGCTGGCCGAGGCGCATAGTGGCGGGGCGGTGTGGGCGGACTATGACAACGATGGCTGGCTCGATCTGTATGTGCTCAATCACGGCGCCAACACCCTATTCCACAATGACGGCGGGCGCGGATTCACTGAAGTGACGGCGCAGGCTGGCGTAGGTGACGCCGGCAAGGGCACGACCGCGACCTGGGGAGATTATGATGGCGACAGTTACCTCGATCTCTACGTGGTGAATTGGTCGTGTTTTCCCGAATGCGGCGATCCCAATATCACGCGGGAGCACGATGCCGCTCGCGATACGCTTTACCACAATCAGGGCGATGGCAGCTTTGCCGATGTCACGAACCTGCTGGATTACAATCTGCTGCTGGGCTCGGGTTTCAGCGCCAGCTTCACAGACTACGATAACGATGGCGACCCGGACATCTATGTGGTCAACGACCAATTCAAGAATATGCTGGGCAATATCTTGTGGCGCAATGAGGGCGCCGGCTGCGATGGCTGGTGCTTCAGCGAAGTGTCGATTGAAGCGGGCGCGCGAACTTTCATCCACGGAATGGGACTGGCAGTCGGCGATTACGACAATGATTTGGACCTGGACTTTTATTTCTCAGACATGGTGAACGGAATGGTGCTGCTGCAGAATCAGGGCGATGGCACTTTTGACGATGTAGCGGACGAAGCCGGTGTTGCGGTGGGACCTAGCAGCGCCGTAGGCTGGGGCACAATGTTTTTCGATTATGACAATGATAGCTGGCTCGACTTGTTTCTCACGGCGACAGAGTTCGTTCAGTTTGATATCTTCACGGGTCCGGAAGGCATGATGGTTGAGTATCGCGACTTCCTATTCAAGAATCTGGCCGATGGGCGCTTCGCCGATGTCACACCTCAGGATTGGCTCGATGACTTAAGGCCGAGTATGGGCTTGGCGTACGCCGATTACGATAGAGATGGATTTGTCGATTTTGTGCTCGGGAACTGGAATGAGGGTTACCGACTCTATCGCAATACGGGCGCGGAAGGCAAGCGCAACAACTGGTTGAACATCAGGCTGCAGGGCGGCGACGATATCAACCGGGATGCCATAGGCGGCCGCGTTTACCTAAGGACCGATGATGGACGAACTCTGATGCAAGAGGTGAAGTCCGGCTCGAGTCTGGGCGCTGGCAATGATATGGCGCTGCATTTCGGCTTGGGCGAAGCGTCCGTCAGTGAACTGCGAATCCGCTGGAGCAATGGCGCCGAAGATACGCTCAAAAGCATAGAAGTCAATCAGTTCCTGGAAGTGAAGTATTCAGGATGATTGGCAGCGAGGCCTGCTGCTAGTCGAGTGTTATTTTCCAAGCCGACACGCCGATGACGACACCGCCATCTTTGACAAAAATCGCTGGCAGGATGCCGTTATCGCCGGCGCCGAAGCTCATGTCTCTGCCTAGCGGCGAATCGTTGAAATAGGCGCTTACCATGCCGCTTGACCGGTCGTAGTCAAGCCGTAAACGCGCGATAACATTGCTTACAGAGCGTTGGCTTACGACATCGGCGACGCCGTCCTGGAATTGCGCCAGGCTGATGACAGAGGGCCCGACTTGTTCCACTTGAATGCCGGCCACGTCATCTCCACCTTCGTTCTGAAAGGCGATGCCAAAGTAGACTTTTTCCTCGTTGACGAGCGCCGGATTGGTATTGAACAGGGTGATTTCGGCTTCCAAGCGGCTTATGCGGCGCGGCGCCTGATTGCCGTAGGTATGTTCCAGCAGGTCTGCCGGCAGCGACAGGAAGAGCGTATCGCCGTCAGTGGCTTCCAGCCGGCCCAATCGCCAGGACCCATTCTGCTGATTAAAAAAGTTCTCATCCCAGAATGGCGCTGAGGCGGCGCTGCTTAAGAGGATGAGCAGATCTTGCGAACCGGTAAGTCCTTCCGGCGGCAGAACCCGCGTGGGAACCGCTGTCGGCGCGAGGGTTGAAATAGCGGTGGGGAGCGCAGATGGAAGTGCAGTCGGCGCGGGCGGCTCGGTGGGGGGAAGAGCCGTCGCAAGGCCAGCGGCTGCGGATTCGTCCGTAGCTTCTGGTTCGTCGTCTGCCGAGGCTTGTGTCGAGACAGATTGCGCAGCTGGATTTCCGTCAGTTGTTTGGTCCGTCTCTGCCTCGTCCGCTGCTACAGAAGCGGCGTCCTCGGCAGCGGCGGCTGTTGGGTCCGGTATAAACGCGGCGATGATACTATCGAGGCTGTCGCTGCCGGCCAGGGACAGTAGACCTCCAATCACTAGAATGATACCGAGCACGAGGGCCAGGTTGAAAAGCCAGCGCTTGCTGCTGGATTTCTCTTCGGCGGTATCTGCTTCTACAGGCTCATCGGATGGCAGCGCATGCTCGAACGGGAGCGGCTCATCTTCGGTCTCAATCGTTTCCGACGCTTCCTCCGGTTCATCGGGCAGCGCTTCTACCAGGCGATACCAATGACGGAAGAGCGGGTAAGCCGGATTGCGGTCGATGAACATCGCCTTGAAAATCTCATTCATTGCTTCGAGCTTGTGGCTGCGGCGTTTATCGCCTTGGTAGATATTGAGGAATGATTCATAGGCGTCGCGCCAGCCCAGCATCATCTGGGCATACTTGAAGCCTAGCAAGTCTTCGGTGACATCGGCCTGCCAGTGGATGGCGTCGCGAATGCTGGCCTGCGGTTCATCCAGCTGACGGTCAATCTCTTGCAGCAGGCTGCGTCGTTTGACGCTGAGCTCCGCCAGCGCCGCATCTAGTTCCTCCATCCAACTGCGATAGGCGGTGAGGCTGATGCCGGCGTTTGATTCGGCTTCGGTGATGCCACGCAGGACTTGATCAATCTTGTTGCCGGCGGCGCGGAATTCGGCGTCCGACCAGTTTTGTATGGCAGATTCCAGCGCGCGCAAGCTCTGAATGCCGGGCGAGAGCATACGAGATTCCGGGTTGTTGTCCAGTTGGCGCGCCATCTCAGCGATGCTGTCGACGATTTGCGCGCCCTTAACCTCGTTGAAGATGGACTGGGCATTCAGCAGACTTTCGCGTTTGACGATGTATTCGTCCAGCTTGCGCAGGACGGTGTGCCGTTCAGCGGTCTCCGGCAGGGCGCGCAGGGCTGCGGCGTGCCAGAAGCGAGCGTCATTGATGGAGCCGTCGTGGCCATCAAGGACGCCGGAGAGTATGTACTGGGCAAACAGGATGCGCAGAGCCGCTGTATTGCTGCTGGCAAAGGCTTGCACCAAGCCCTGTCCCATCGCCTTGAGATAGGTCTCGGTGCTGGGCATCTGCGTAGCGAAGCCGTTGATCGCGAGGTTTTCCTGCTCGGTGAAGAGGTCTTCAATATCAAGAAGCGCTTTTTGCGTTCGGTCTTCGCTTTCGACGCCGTTGCGCTCGACCCAATCGCGCAGCAAGCGTGAAAGGCGCCAGAGCCGATCGGCGATGAATTGCTCGCTTTCGCTGCGGGCGATTTCAAGGGCTTGCTGGCCGAGCCGCTGCGCGTCCGCCAATACGCCTTGATCGAAGGCTGCCCAGCCATCCGCCAGCGTCCGGCCGAGGTGGCCCGGCACAGAATGCCGCTCGACATATTGCGCGTTATCGACCACGGCGCGCAGCTGATTGAACCAGCTGGCAAGTGTGGGGCTGATGGTATTGACTGCCTCGGCAGCGGCGCCTAGCGCGGCGGTGGCTTCGGCTTTGTCGCCCGCCACGATGACATCACGGTAGCGCTTCCAGGCGACTTGCGCGGTCTCGATACCAGCGAGCATCTCAGTCAGTATTTCGTCAAACAGTCGCCTGGTAAAGGGCAGCAACTCGTCGTGTTTCTCCCGCAGCCACTTCTCCAGGTCCGAGCCGTCGGCGGCGGGCACGTAAGTTTGGCTGTTCTGCAACACCTCGTAGAGCAGACTTAGGAAATCCTCGACCTTGTCCCAGACCGGATTCGGCGGATCGATAGCGCGGCTGGCATCCAGCGCAGTCAAGGCGTCGCGGGGATTTCTCGCTGCTTGCTTGCCGATGGCGTCCATATTTTCGGCCAGCGTCGATGCCGCGTTCAGCGCTCGCTGCAAGGCATTGAGTGGCAGCCGCCTTTCGGAGAATTCATGCTGCAATCTAAGATTCCGCAAGCTGGCGTTGAGCGTCGCCAGGCTATCGACTGCCTCATGATAAACATCGCGCAGCTCGGCGGCGCCAGGGTCTTCCATCCCAGCGGCTTGCGCCAATGCTCGGTTTATGCCGGCCAGAATATTGAGCGCTTCGTCAACCGGAATGCCCTCGGTTTCCAATTGTAGAATGGCGTCCTGGAGCCGGAAGAGATTGGGGCGCAGCACCATGACATGGGAAAAGCGAGAGGATATGCGCTCCGCCATGCGCCACTGAATGGTGCGGATAGACTCGTCGACCGCTTCGTTGAGCAGCAGCAGGTTCGCCGCTTTGTCCGCTCGGAATTCAAACAGGAAGGCTGTCGCTTGGCTGACGGAATCCGGCAGCTTGTCAGGCTGGACATCGGCCAGCAGTAAACACCAGTCCAGCAGCAGGTGCACGAGACCGCCGGTTTTGCTGCCGGCTCGCCCGCGCAACTCGGAGAGCAATTCAGCCGCGCTCGCCCAATGATTGCCTCGCATGTAGATCTTCACCGCGTCAAGGTCGGCCGAAACTTCCAGATCACGCAGGCGGTCGATGATCTCCTGGTTAGTAGCGCGGGCGGCGGGGTAAGCCGGGTTTTGTCGCAGCGCCGTCTGCAGATTGGTCTGCAGGGCGAGCAAGTCGTTACGGCTCAGGTCCTGGACGTTTAGCTTGTCGTCGGCGCGTGAGACGATGCTGGTGCGAGCTTGCTCAAGCGGTGTGCGGAAACGCAGCAAGTCGGCATTGATTTCGCTCATGGTGGCGTAGCGGTAGCGCAAGTTGGGATGGACGGCGCGCGTGACGATCGCCTGCAGACGCGGGTCGATGGACTCGCTATCCTGGTGGAAGTCGACTTGAAAATCCGCGTCCCCGTCCCGTGGCACGTCGATGCGATAACCGCCGGACAAAATGAAATAGAGCAGCTCGCCCAATTGAAAGAGATCGGTCTGCCGGCTGATGCCCTGTGTCGTGACCTCGTCGCCTTCAAGGAAGACGGCGTTGCCCCAATCGATCACCTTCAGTTCATAATTTTCGCGATTCCAAAACAGGTGCTTGGCATCTACGTCGTTGTAGACAATATCGTTGTCGTGGGCGGTCCGCAGCAAGTTTATCAGCCGGCCGATGATTTCCACCATTTCCAGGACGGGCAGGCGCTGATGCTGGCCGGCGAGTCGCACCACTTCGTCAGCGATGATCACACCCTCGGCGCGCTCCATCACAATGTATTGGTGGGGCATGCCACCGACGAAGAATTGCCCGCTGCCGACCAATTCGGTCAAGACAGGGTGGCCGGCGAGCTGCGACAAAGCTTCGCGCTCGTTGATGATGCTGACTTCTTGACCGGCGCGGATGGGCGGGGCGTCGTTGGGATTGGGGCGCTTGATCACTACCGGGCGGTCGTCCGAGTGAGTATCAACGGCGCGCAGGGTCTCGCCGGAGCGACCACGAGGGTAAATGTAGTTGTACCGATAGCGGTTGTCAAATAAGCTATCCGCCATGATGGTTTGCCTCAACGGCTGTTCTGCTATCTCCATTGCCAACGCTGATCTCGTATTATTAGTGAGTCGTCGTGGAAACAGGCGCGCAGATCCAGCCGGCTGCCGCGCCAGGTTATTCTTGTTGCCCGCTTTCGCACGAGCGCTGCACCGTGTACCCGTGTAAATCCAGGGAATCTGGACACAAGCATGACTTCAATTGTAGGTTGATTCGACGGACGCGCAAGGAATATAGCGAAGAGTTATCGGGATAGAGGCAGGCTACGATCGGCATCTCTTTGCTGCGTCTACTCGACTAGGCAAATATGCCTCGCCTGTGTATAAAGGGAGGTGATTCACCGCTGTTATCGCCGGTCACTTCCAAAGAATTGATGGTGAACAATGTCATTGCGCCAGCGCGCCGTCCCCGATTTTCTCCTCATTCTGCTCATGCTGATTGCGCCGCTCATGATGTTCCATCAGCAGACGCTCGGTGACCGCACCCTCCTGCCCAGCGAAAACTTGTATCAGCATCTGCCATATTCTGCCTATCGCGATGTCGTGCAGGCGCCGGCTGTCCCGCACAATCACTTGCTTTCGGATATGGTCTTGCAGAATTATCAGTGGAAGCGCTTCATCCGCGAGCAGATCGCGCAGGGGGAGATTCCGCTTTGGAATCCGCATCAATTCGCTGGAGTCCCCTTCTTCGCCGCCGGGCAACATTCCGCCCTGTATCCGCTGAGCATCATTTATTATGCGCTGCCCTTGAGCGCGGCTTATGGCTGGTTTATTGCGCTCAATCTGTGGTTGGCGGGATTGTTCATGGCTGGCTTTATGCGCGCTATCGGCATCAATCGGGCGGGCGCGGCGCTGGCCGGTATCATCTATCAGTTGTCCGGCTTTATGATTGCCAACGCAGTCTTCCCGATGATCGTGGCGGCGGCGGTCTGGCTGCCGCTAATCCTGTGGATGATTGAGAATATCCTGCGCGGGCGCAGCTTTGGGATCTTCCGAGGCACGGCACTGCTTTGGGTCCTTATCGGCGCGGTCGCCATCGGCTGTAATGTCTTGGCCGGGCATATCGAGCTGACGATCTATACGCTGTTGATAGCGGGCTATTATGCCGGGTTTCGTCTGCTCTGGATTTGTATCGGGCGTTGGCGCGAGACCGGCAGGCTACCCTTGCGCTGGGCGGCCAGGACATCGCTTTGGCTGATAATGCTGGTAGCGCTTGGCTTGGGGCTGTCGGCGCTGCAGTTGATGCCCCTCTATGAATTTGTTCAGAGCAACTGGCGAGAAGAGCGGTCCAGCCTGGATGCGGTGCTGGGTTATGCTCACGCGCCACGCGATCTGCTGCAGTTCCTGTTGCCGAATTTCTACGGAAGTCCGGCGCACCACAGTTACACTGACGCTTTCAGCGGCGCTCTGATCACAGAGCTGCGCAACGCTGCTGGCCAGCCAATTGAGCGTATTGAGTGGGGCGTCAAGAATTATGTGGAGGGCGCGCTCTATCTGGGTGTGCTGCCGCTGGCGCTCGCCTGTTACGCCTTGATCGCTCGCCTCTGGCGCCGGTTTGAGCAAGCGCAATACAGCGTCATCTTCGGTTTGTTGGCTCTGGTGTCACTGTCATTCATGTTTGGGACGCCTGGTTACGGCCTTCTGTACCGACTGCCGGGCATAAATCAGCTCAACACTCCGTTTCGCTGGGTCTTCGGGCTGAGCTTGGCCGTGGCTGCGCTGGCGGGCATCGGCATGCATCTGCTTTCACAGCGAGCAAGCAGCGGGTCTCGCCTCAATCGATCGGCGCTGGTCATCGGCCTCGCTCTGCTTGTTGCGGGGCTTGCCATAGTTGGCGGACTCGTCACTATCCAATCTGATTTCGCGCAGTACGAGCCGCTGTTTGAAGAAATCGTCGAGAACATGGCGCATGCTGATCGCGCGTTCGCTGATGGGCGCATGTTCTACAGTTATCAATTGCCGCAAGTTCAAATTCTGGCTGCCTTGCTATTGGTCAGCGGCATCGTCTTTCTGTTGGCGGCGCGCAGAGGCTCGCGGAGCTTTGGGATTCTGGCGCTGGCATTGACGGCAGTTGATCTCCTGGTTGCTTCTTATGGCTTCAATCCGGCCAGCGATCCGGCGCTGCTGGATTTTACGCCGCCGTCGGTCGAGTTCCTGCAGGGGCAAGCTGGACACTTTCGCGTGACGAGCCTGGAGCGGCCGGGCGATCCACGGATGCTGCCGCCGAACACGGGCCTGCAGTTTGGCTTGGATGACATACGTGGTTACGACAGCATTATTCCGGCAGGCTACGTGGCGACGATGCGCGCGCTGCAGCCGCAAAACCTGCTGGATTACAATCAGATTGCCCCGCTTTACACGGCGCCCGAACTCAACGTGGCCGGCTACGACAGTACGCTCACTTCGGATCTGCTGCGGCTGTTCAACGTCCGTTACGTGATGACGGCGCCGGACGTTGAGATGCGGATACCGGGTTGGAAGGATGTTTACCGGCAGGAAGTGGCGATCTGGGAGAACGAGTTGGCCATGCCGCGCGCATTCACCGTGGACCGGGCCAACTGGGATACGCGCTGGCTGGCGGAAGCGGGTGGCGGCTTCAACTTTGGCGAACTGGCGATTTGGGCGGGTGGCTTGAATGTGTCGGATTATCGCGCGGTTGATATTACGCGAGACACAGGACGCGAGAAGTTCATTGACCTTAGCCTTGAGCGGGAGAGTTGGCTGGTCATCAGCGAGACCTATATGCCCGGCTGGCGCGCCTTTGCCCGGCCCTGGGGCGGCGACGAAAATGAAGAATTTGGGCTGGCGGTACGGCTGGCGCTGGCGAATTTTCAAGGTGTGGATCTGCCGGCGGGAGACTGGACCGTGCGCCTGGTGTACAGCCCGGAATCGGTGCATGTGGGCATGTTCACTTCGTCAATCAGTGTCGCTTTTATTCTTTTCCTGCTGGGTGTCTGGTTCTGGCGGTCATATATCGGCTTGAACACCGAAGCTTCGTCGGGAGTGGCCAAAGTGGCGCGCAACAGTATCGCGCCAATCTTGCTGAACCTTTTCAACCGCGGCATCGATATGGTCTTCGCTATCGTCATGTATCGGCTGCTGCTGCCGATGGAAGTGGGCATCTACAACTTCGCCATCGTGCTATTTGTCGCTTTTGACATTTTCACGAATTTTGGCTTGGACTTGCTTCTTATCCGCGAAGTGTCCCAGCAACGCAAGCTCGCCGGTCGCTACTTTTACAGTTCCTCCTTTTTCCGCTTGGTGTTAAGCGTCGCGGGCGCGCCATTGCTGGCCGGCTTGCTGCTGCTGTGGCAGGGCTCAGGCGCGGAAGCGATCACCAGCGATGGTCTGCTGGCTATCGGATTGCTCTATATTGGTTTGTTCCCGGCGAGTTTGTCAAAAGGCATGACATCGCTCTTCTATGCCAACGAGCAGGCGGAAAAGCCGGCGGCGATCGCCACCATTACGACGATGAACAAGGCGGCGCTAGGCGTCATCATGCTGCTGATCGGCGAAGGCATTGTCGGTCTGGCGGCGGTGAGCATATTCAACAACTTCTTGACCTTGCTGGTCTTGCTTTGGGCCGGACGCAAATTTATCGGGCGCATCGGAATTGGCTTGCCCGATTTCAAGCTCATCTTTGAGATGGCGCGCGAGAGTTTTCCACTAATGCTCAATCACTTTCTCGCCACTGTATTCTTCCAGGTTGACATCGTGATATTGCAGGCGATGAAGGGCGCGGAGGTGGTGGCGCAGTATGGCACCGCTTACAAGTGGCTGCTGGCGATCAATATCGTGCCGGCTTTCTTCACGCAGGCGCTCTTCCCCGTGATTTCTCGTCAAGCCAAAGATGACCTCGCCGCATTGAGCCGCAGCTACAGTTTCGGCATAAAGCTGCTTTTTGCGTTGACGCTGCCGCTAGCGGTCGCCTTCACCGTGCTGGCGGAACCGCTGACGCTCATTCTGGCGGGCGCGCGCTATTTGCCGCAGGGTGCTATCGCCTTGCAGCTGATGATCTGGAGCATTCCCATCGGCTGGATGAATAGCCTGACGCAGTATGCGTTGATCGCGCTGGGCTTGCAGCGTCTGGTCACGCGGGCTTTCGCCTTCGCCGTTGTTTTCAACATCGTGGCCAACATCATCTTCATTCCGCAGTATGGCATTGCGGCGGCGGCGATCGCGACTATCGCCTCGGAGCTGGCGCTATTCCTGCCTTTCATGTTTCTCTTGCGCCGCAAGCTGGTCGACTTGCGGATATTTGGACTGGTTTGGCGTCCGCTGCTTGCGCTGGTAATTATGTTGGCAGGGCTGCTTCTATTGGGCCAGTCATTGCCGGCGCTGATGGCGAGCGGCGTGGCTTATGTTGTTGTTTTGCTGCTGCTGCGTCCGCTGGATGCGGCGGAGGGCGCGGCGCTAATGGGCTTGCTGCCGGAGGCTGCGCGCGGAACGCCGGCAGTGCGTTGGATCGCTGGGTCCGGGACGGGCCAGCAACCGATCGTGTAGCAAAAACTTTGCCTAGAGCCGCTTTACCAAGTACAAGACGAGGCCGTCATCTATAGGGTAGGTCTCGCCCGGGAAGACTGGCGATGTGCCGTAGTGAGCGCCGCGACCATCGGGAATATAGCCGCGCTTTATATAGAGACGTTGCGCCGCGCCATAATCGGCATAAAGCCCGAAGCCAATCCCGGCACGATCGGAACGTTGAGAAATGAGTCTCTCGGCTTCGTCGAGCAATGCGCTGCCCACGCCCTGCCGGCGATAGTCTCGACGAACATTCAGGTCCTGGATTTCGGGGATGCTGTCTTGGCGGAAGCCGGGATAGGGGCTATGCCATACGACATTGCAGTGACCAAGCCAGGAGGATTCGCGCTGCGCGAATAGCAGCACAACTTCGCCACTTGCTTGCTGATTCAGGATTTCGACGAAGTAATGCGCCGGTTTCGTCCAGCCCATGTGTGAATCAAAGCCCGCTTGGAGCCAGGCAGCATCATCACTTGTCGCTTGACGGATCGAGAACATAGCTCAGTTGGACTTGTTCAAGCCAGCGGAGGCGGGCCGTGCCCAGCGGTTACTGAAGACCAAATCACCGATTTCGATCTCGTCTTGCGTCTTTGACATCAGCCTGTCGCTGACGCTAATGTCCAGGTCGTAGACTTCGCCCTTGTCACACTGGAGCTGCAGCGCAATCCGGCTGTCCGGCAGCATGTCAGCTGTCAATCCCATAAGCATGATATGCACCCCGCCCGGCGCTAATTCGACAGTCTCGCCGGCTGGGATGAGCAAGCCGTCCAGCGCTATCATGCGCGCCATGTCATTTTCCACGGTTGATTGATGGAAGGCGATGTGATTTGCGGCTGCGCTGGTAGCCGAAGTGATGGTGATGTCGTGCTGGCTACGGTTGCTGATGCGCATGTAAACGGCGCTGGACTCGCCACTGGCTGGAGCCTGGTCCAGCGATGCTATATCGCCGCCGCGCTGCATTTCGTCATGATCCATGCTCGCCATGTCTGCGGAGCCGGCTTCGCTGAGGACCTCGTAACGGAAGGTCTCGGACGCGACTGTGCCATTCTCCAGCGTGAGGCTGACTTCGACAATCCAGCCTCCGCCCATCGTCCACTCGAAGGGGAGGATGAAAACGCCATCAAGCGCAGTATCCGACTGCGCCAGGACCGGCGCCATGCCAGCGTGATCCATATCGGCTCGAATGTTCAGCGTTCCGGGATCGCGCAGCGTGTTTCCGTCTTTGTCTTTGACTGTCACGAGCAAGGTCGTTTCGCCAACGAGTGTATCGCTGACTGACATCCCGAGCTGTATGTCCGTCGCGGTTGGCGGCTGCTGACGGCAGCCTGCCAGCAGCAATATGCCGAACAGCAGGCAAGTAAACCTGCGGGGAGCCAAGGTCATGCAGTGTCCGTTGGTGAATGGGCGCTGTTTTTCAGCGAAGGTGTATGCCAGAGAAGGCTCAATCCATAGCCGAAAGCGCCGGCCAGGATTGGTACGCCCAGCCACATGTGAATCGCCCACCAGAGTCCGCCGCGCCCCCAGACACTTGTTCCGAGGATCTGAAGAATGAGCAAGGCGCCCAAGCTGTATGCAAAAGGCAAGATAAAGGAGAATATTCGCATGCAGCGAGTGACGTTCAGCGCGCCACGATGGATTAAGAAATCGCCAAGCAAACCGACGGCGGCCGCGCTGATGGCGAATATGAATTCGGCGGTCTCGCCAATGTGCAGCCAGGTCATCAGCAGCGCGTTGACGCCGAAGATCAGCGTCAAGCTGCCGAAAGGCAAACGCCAACGCCGCGCCATGAACAGCACGACGGCGAGCAAGATAATGCTGTGTACTATCAGCGAAACGATGCCGTAAATGTCGTAGAGCGTGTGGCTATCGGGACGCGGTCCGGTCAATGCGATCAACTCGCTGGTGACGGCGGCGAAAGTGGTGAAGAAGGTGAATATGGATGTGATGCAAGTGAAGGAAAGTATGGCCGGCAGCAAGCTGCGCCAATAGTGTGCCGTCTCACGACCCCAGGCGGCGCGGATGGGCCCCGTGATGATTAATGTACCCGATAGCGCGAGCAATAGATGCGATGGGCTTAGCAGGGCTTCAAGGCTTTCTTCAAATCCGAAGGCTTCATGCCAGACTAGATCGCCGGCGCCGCCCAGCACGAATACGAAAAAGCCGATCAAAGACAGTGAATAGCCTTTGGGCAGGGCCCGGCTCCAGCGATAGCCCTGGTTGACATTGCGGAAATGCGTGACGATCAACAGCAGGCCGGCCGCCAATATGGCGCTGTATAGCAGGGCATGCCAGGGCGTAAAGAAGGTATTGTCGACCCGTCCGTGATTGTGCGCCCAGCCGTCGATGAACAAGCCGAAGACGTTGACGCAGGAGAAGATGGCGATGGCCCAATCGAGTCGAATATTATCGGCGGGAAGACCGGCGATGGCGCGCCTGCCGGAGGCGGGGTGCAGCATCTGTTCGGCGGGTTGAGTGGTGGCCATAGGTCCTAAGCCTTTCTCTTATGCCGCGCTCTCATTGTATAAGACTAATTGAAATCATTCCAGTTAGATTGTGAAGGAATTCACAAAACCTTGGGCAAGGTCGGCGCGTACATCGCTAGCGCGCTATAGGCATTGATGTAGAATCGAGAGTATTGCTCGTGCAAGGCGTAGTGGTGTGGCATGGCGTTCGAACTGGAAGCATTGGTAGGGCACCTTTATATTGTTGGCGGTCGCGTCATCAACGTCAACCCGCCGGGCTCATTGGTGGAAGTGGCGCCGCCGTCGGCCGCGCAGGGGCGAGAAGGCGATACGTTTTTTGTTTTGATCGTACCCTCGGGCTCGATTGCGCCGACCACGTTTTATCAGCAGTTGGCGCAACTGGCCGCCGAGTGTTATTTCGCGATGGGTGGCAGCGTAACGATCGCTATACGGTCCATGTTTCAGCAGATCAACCGAAATCTGTATGAGCATAATCTGGAGCATGTAGACGCTGCGGCGCAGCAATTTGAGACGAGCATGATCGCGGCGGTATTACATGAAGACGATATGTATGTCGCGCGTGTGGGACCAGTTGTGTCGGTCTTGCAAACAGCCGGCTTGACTTTGACGTTTCCCGAGGACCTTACGGATGATGAACCGCTGTTCAGCGTCCCGCTGGGTCTACTGCCGGAGCCGGAGATCTCGATGGTGCGCTACGGCGTGAATGCGGGCAGCCGCCTGGTGCTCTCCGATGGCAATCTCACTGATATTCCCACCGACCGCCTGACGAGCATCATGCTGGAAAACAACATTGAAAAGGTGTTGCAGAGCCTACGCCGCACGATAAAGATTCAGAGCCAGCTCATGCTGGTTGAACTGGCGCCGCCGGAGTATGACGGTCCCATGTTGGCAGCGCCGGGCGAGTCCTCGCGCGAGATCAATATGCGCTTGGGCGAGGCGCGCAGGCAGATGGCGTCGGACGCGGCGCAATGGCAGCTTCCTCGACGCGGCGACTTTGGCTCGCTGCTGAAGTGGGGTTTGGCGCGGTTGGCGGGGCGGGTGGCCGGCGTACTGCTCTCCCTCGGCGACCTATTCCAGCGCTTTTTCCCGCTTCCGGCGACGGCGCCTTCACGCCGGGCTTCGTCCGGGACATTGATCCTGACCGTGCTGCTCATCCCGCTCATAATTGTAAGCATAGTTGTGCTTTCCTGGGTGTCCAACCTGGGCGAGACAGAGTTCGAGCAGTGCCTGGGCAGATTGCAGGAAACCGCCAGCTTGGCTCGGTCTATAGATTCGAGCAATCGCCGTACCATAACTTCCGCATGGAACGCTACCTTGCAAGTGGCCGAGGCATGTGACGACATGCGGCCTGAAGACCCGCTTGTGGAGTCGATGCGCGACGAAGCGCAAACGTTGATCGACACCATCAACAATGTCAAGCGGCGCGAAGCAATACCGCTCATCAATTTCGAAGACGCGAGCATAGGTCGTATGCGTATTCGCGGCACCGATCTTTATGCGCTTGATGATCGCAACGATCAGGTATATCACATCAGATTATCGGACGATGGCGCGCGAGCGCTGCAGGATGAACCGGTGGCGAAGATGCGCTTGGGCGCCAACCATCAAGGCTTTGCCATCGGTCAAATCACAGATATCGCCTTTGACGACTATTCGGGCGACCTGGCTATGCTGGACGACAACGGAACGCTCTTGCGTTGCGCGCCGCAGTTTGTTTTCACTTGCGATGTACAGAGTATCCTCGCTTCCGAGACTTGGAAGCAGGCTTCGGCGATGACAATTTGGGACCGCAAGCTCTACATTCTCGACCGCGAGGAAGGGCAGATCTGGCGTTATGATCCCTCCGGCAGTTCCTATGTCAGCGCGCCGCGTGAATATTTTGCCGGCTCAGCCCGTCCAAATCTGCGTGATGTGGTCGATTTCACTATCAGCACCGACGGTCATCTCTACATTCTCTATGGTGATGGCGTGATGAAGCGCTACTTTGGCGGCAATGAGGTCGCGTTCACCTTCAGCGGGTTCAACGAAGGCAGTGAACCCGGCGTCGTGCTTACCGATGGCTTCTACCTCAACGACAGTCCCATCGCGCCTGGCTTCCTTCTCATCAGCCGCGGCACACGCACTATATTCGAGACCACGGCGGCCGGCACCTTCATGGACAGTTACCAGGCCTTCAATCAAGACAAGCTGGAACTGATGTCGGCGGTGGTTGCCTACCCGGAGCAGAATACTTTGTATGTCGCTTCGGGCAACACAATTTTTCGCGTCACGATGGACTTCCAGTAGGCTTCGCCGCGTCCGTGTCTGACACGCATACGTGCGCCCGGGCCTGTTGCTGAAGCCCAGTTATGGGCACATTTTGGAGATTACATACTTAACATGGCAATCACGAGATATCAACGAATTACGATGATGAATTGAAGGGTTGCAATCCTTAGATGAGCGATCATGTCAACCGACAATTTGAACGGCTCCGTCGCCAACATGAATTGGCTGGTGGTCCAGCCGGCATTTTCGGTGATCTTGCCAGACAACATGATTTAGCTTTGAGCAAAGTCATGGTAAAAGTTTTCGAGCGACTGCAAAGTGAATGGCCTTTTTCTTTTCGTCATCGCAGTGTGATTCCAAAGAAAGAAATCAATGCAAAGTTGGCATCAATCGATACAAATCTTGGTAAGGTGCTATTCGTCGAGAATTCTCGTATCAAGCCCGATGGTGGATTGATTGAAGTCATGGACAAGCAAGGAGCTTATAGAGCGATACTTGCAAGTGAATCGAAGCATCAGGGAAACGATGTTCAGAAGATTCTTGCGGGTGAGAAGCAAGGCACAAATAAAGATCAGGATTTGATGGTTGCCGGAAACGCCATTGAACGTGTGCACAAAAACATACAAGAATTCAGGAATTTCATGATCAGCGAAAGACACTTCCCATATGTTGTCTTTCTTCAGGGGTCCAACTTTGCGACTGAAACTTTTTACGTCACGTCGGTTGATGGAAGAGACGTAAAAATAGCTCATGACGCGGGTACTATGAACCACATTGATCGAGTATCCGCTAGCAGCTATAGCATGGATATCAATCGAAACTATTGCCGAAATGTATTTGTCGAGTTAGACGGTAATACACAAATGCTGCAGGCGGCATCTTTGTATTTTCAAGCGGATCCGTGGTATGCTAACGAGATGGCGATAATCCTATGGGAAGTTGCTTGCACTTCAATTGAAATACTATTTGACGACTTGGCAGAGAATTGATCATGAATCGTTCCCATTACAATTCTGGACATAGAACTATGAATTCCATGAATCGAGATGGAGAGACGCACTCATCCGTTAAGGATATCACAATTGAAAAACCTAAACTCACGCACCACGTTGTCCAGGTTATTGATTGTCTTCAATTGCTTTACGAGATTCCTGATGATTCGGTACAGTTAATTGTGTGCGATCCGCCGTACAATATCAAACTGGCCGATTGGGATAGTTTTGATGATTATATACATTGGGCATCAAATTGGCTTCAGGAAGTAGAAAGAGTCTTATCTCCAAGTGGAAGTATTGCTATCTTCGGAGGACTACAATATCAAGGCGAAGCAGGAAGCGGTGACCTCTTGTCCATCATCAATCATTTACGACGCAATAGCAATATGCTCTTAGTGAACCTGATCATCTGGCATTATCAGAATGGTATGAGTGCCCAAAGATTCTTTGCCAATCGCCATGAGGAGATAGCTTGGTTCGCCAAGACTCGAAAATACTTCTTTGATTTAGATGCCGTCCGCGAACCTTATGAAAAAGAAGTAATGAAAATATATCTCAAAGATAAGCGCTTGAACCCCGAAACCGTGAAGAAAGGCAGAAATCCAACGAATGTTTGGCGCATCGCCCGATTGAACGGCAACTCAAAAGAGCGAGTCGGACATCCAACACAAAAGCCACAAGCTATCATTCAACGATTAGTGCGCGCTCTATCGTATCCAGGGTCAACTATCTTGGATTTCTTTGGTGGGAGTGGGATCACTACACGAGTAGCGATAGAGGAATGTCGGCATAGTATATGTGGTGATATTGATCCTACCTTCCCGCAGTATTCACAATTACAGATTCAAAACATGATTCCTATGGATATGTTTTCCAATACTAAGTACAAGGTAGAGCAAACCTTAGATCGAGGGCATCCGGTATTCAGCGTTGAGTAGGTCATTGTGCAGGTGTGCCCTATCATGTATGTGATCACCTTCATTTACGCTAAAGGAAGTCAATTCTTTAGAGAGCAGGGCAAGCATGAGCAAAAGTGTATTGATCGTCTACGGTGGCTGGCAGGGGCACGACCCCAACGAAACCTCTCACTTGTTTGCAGGCTTGCTGGAGCAGGCGGGCCTGAATGTTACGCTATCGGAGACGCTGGATAGCCTTCTTGATGCCGCGCTGATGGGCTCGGTCGATATGGTGGTGCCGGTATACACCATGAGCAGCATCACACGAGAGCAGGAAGCGGGATTGCTGGAAGCCGTGCGCGAGCGCGGTGTGAGTGTCGGCGGCTGGCACGGTGGCATGGCGGATGCCTTCCGCAACAATACGGAATATCAATTCATGGTCGGCGGGCAATGGGTGGCGCATCCGGGCAATATCATTGATTATCGCGTCAATGTCGCCGATAACGAGCACCCGATCACGGCGGGCATCGCCGACTTTGACATGCGCTCTGAGCAATACTATTTGCACACCGACCCGTCAAACAATGTGCTCGCAACAACGACCTTCAACGGGGACCACGCCCAATGGATCGACGGCACGGTGATGCCGGTGGTCTGGACCCGCTCCTACGGCGAGGGCAAGGTCTTCTATTGCTCGCTTGGCCATGTCATCGGAGACTTTGATGTGCCGGAAGCGCGTGAAATCGTGCGGCGCGGATTGCTTTGGGCGGTGGATGCCCTTTAGCTGGCTGGGCTAGCTGTAGGGTGTGTGGCGGCGGTCGGTTCGCTTAAGACACCGGTGACGGAACAGAATCTGCCAAACGCGCAAGGCGGCTTCCGCGGCGACTTTGGTCGACATTTTGGATGTGCCGTGCTGCCGATCTGGGAAGTGTATAGGAATTTCACAGATCTTGTAGCCGAGCCTCTGCGCCACAAAGATCATTTCCACCATGAATACGTAGCCGTTCGCCTTGATCTTGTCCATATTCATGCCGATCAGGCAATCCCGGCGATAGACGCGAAAACCGCTAGTGGCATCCGTGACCGGGATCCGCAAGATCGCCGGCGCGTAGACGCGGTTCGCCCACCAGCTCAATAGCTTGCGCAGGGGACCCCAGCCTTCATCGACGCTGCCGCCCTCGGCGTAACGCGAACCGATGACGATGTCGCAGTCTGGCGCCCGCTCCAAAATCTGCGGAATGTACTTCGGCTGATGGGAGAGGTCGGCGTCCATTTGAATCACCAGATCCGCGCCGAGCGATAAGGCATGTTTGAAACCCTGAATATAAGCTGGTCCCAAGCCCTGCTTTTCCGGCCGATGCAGCAGATTGAGGCGGCCACAGTATTGATCTTTCTCGGCGAGGTCCACGACCAGTTGTCCGGTGCCATCGGGCGAATTATCGTCCACCACCAGGACGCGCAGATTTGGGACGCTCAAATCAAATAGCGCCGGCACAATCCTGACGATATTTTCGCTTTCGTTATAGGTCGGGAGGACGACGATGACTTTCGGCGCCAAGGACATTTTCGCCTCGAACATGCTCAGTCGTCCAGCAAAGAGTTGACCGCGTCAGCCACATGACCAGGTGTCAAACCGAATGCTTCGTAAATCTCTTCGTATGGGGCGCTGGCGCCGAAGCGGTCGACACCGATCGCGATGCCGCGGGCGCCGACATACCTGGTCCAGCCCAAGGTGGCGCCGGCTTCTATGCTCACTCGGCGTGTCACCTCAGCTGGCAGGACGCTCTCTTTGTACGCCTCGGATTGCGCTTCAAAGAGCTCCCAGCAGGGCATCGAAACTACGCGGACGCGGATATCAGCCTCTTCCAACAAGCCGGCCGCGCCCAGCGCGATGCTAACTTCGCTGCCGCTCGCCAAAATCATAGCATCAATATCACCGGACTCATGCTCGGATAGCACGTATGCGCCGCGGGCGACGCCCTCGAAAATGCCGTCGTCATTGTCCGCGAATACGGGCAGGTTCTGGCGGCTGAGCACGATAGCAGCGGGATGATCCAGCTCAGCGATTGCCGCCCAGGCGCCGGCCGTTTCAGTGGCGTCGGCCGGGCGGAAGACGTGAAGATTAGGCATGACACGCAGCGACATCAGTTGTTCTATCGGCTGATGCGTCGGTCCGTCTTCACCCAAGCCGATGCTGTCATGCGTGAAGACATAAACTGTGGGAAGGTCCATGAGCGCGCCCAGGCGAATAGCGGGCCGCATATAATCGCTGAAGGTAAAGAAAGTCGCGCTGTAGGGCTTGACGATACCGCCGTGCAAAGCCAGGCCGTTGACGATGGCGCCCATGGCGTGCTCGCGGACACCGAATCGCAGATTGCGTTCAGCCGGCTGACCCGGTCCAGTATTCTCGGCTCCTTTGATAAGGGTCCTGGTGCTGCCAGCCAAATCGGCGTCGCCGCCGATCATGGTGGGCGCGAATCTCGCCAGAGTATTGAGCGCTTCACCGCCTGCGCTGCGCGTCGCGATAGTTGCGCCTGCATCCCAGCTGGGCAGGTCATCACGCCAGCCCGGCGCAAACTCACCTGCCATCGCCCGGTCCCATTCCGTAGCCAGCTCGGGGAAGGCCGCGCGCCAGGCTTGAAAGCGAGTCTGCCAATCCTCTTCCAGGGTGGCGCCGGCATCGACGGCGCTGCGGAAATGCTCGAGAGCTTCTCCAGGAATGTAGAATTTTTCGCTTGTACTCCATTCGAGATTGGCTTTCGCCAGCTTGACTTCGTCCTCGCCCAATGGGCTGCCGTGGGCGGCGCTTGTGCCTTGCTTGTTGGGGCTGCCATGACCGATGACTGTCCGCACGGCGATGAGGCTCGGCTGATCACTTACCGCTTTTGCCGCCGCAATCGCCTGGTCTACGGCGGTCACATCGGCGCCATCTGGCACTCGGCTAATGTGCCAACCCATCGCTTTGAATCGGAGCCCGACGTCTTCTGAGAAGGTCATGGCGGCGGCGCCGTCCAGCGTGACCTGGTTGTCGTCATAAAGGAAGATCAGCTTGCCCAAGCCCCAATGCCCCGCCAGCGCAGCCGCTTCGAAACAGACGCCTTCCATCAGGTCGCCATCGCTGACCAAGGCGTAGGTGTAGTGGTCGACGATGTTATGTCCTTCGCGATTGAAGTAGCGAGCGAGATAGGCCTCAGCCAAGGCCATACCGACGGCGGTTGCCGCGCCTTGCCCGAGGGGACCGGTGGTTGTTTCTACGCCGGGTGTGTGGCCGTATTCCGGGTGGCCGGGCGTCGGACTGCCCCACTGACGGAAATTCTTGATATCGTCAAGTGTGACATCGTAGCCGGTCAGAAACAGCAGGGAATAAAGGAGCATCGAACCGTGGCCGGCGCTTAGCACAAATCGGTCGCGATTATGCCAGCCCGGATTGCGCGGATTGAAGCGCATGTGACGCATCCACAGGGAGTATGCCGTTGGCGCAGCGCCCATCGGCAGGCCGGGGTGGCCACTGTTGGCTTTCTGCACGGCATCCATTGACAGTGTGCGGATGGTATCGATTGCAAGCGTGGTCAGATCGGGCACGGGATCACTCCTGTTTATCGCGGCAAAACCGGAACACGTGGATTATATCAGCCAGGCAGCGGCAGTGAAACAGTCTTACAGACGAGGAAATCCAAAAAAAAGCGGATACAATGTATCCACTTTCAGCTACTGAGTAATGTAGTCGGTCGATTATTGCCGAATAGACGCAATCGCTACTCGGGGCGCGGCTCCACTTGGAAACGCACCGCCGTTCGCTCTTGTCCGTCAATGTCAACTTCGGTGAAGTATGGCGTTGTCACGATGTCGATTTCATCGCGTTCCAAGTAGCCGCGCGCGATCGCCAAGGCTTTTACAGCTTGATTTACTGCGCCCGCGCCAATCGCCTGTACCTCGGCCATGTTATGCTGCCGCATGACACCGGCAATTGCGCCAGCAACAGCCGTTGAACGCGAACGTGCAGATACCTTTATTATATCCGGTCCGTCATCCGTGTTTATACTAACCGTTTCTGCGAAAGATTCGGTCGTCTGCACTTGGCTTTCATGTTCGATCATTAACTCCCCCTTTTTCAGAAAACGCGCCAAATACCTTACGCGCACTCATTTCTAGGGATTCTACAAGCTTTTCATCAATTCGTCTACAAAACATATGCAAATGTCTAAGAATGTGAATAAAGACACACAATATTGACACATTGTCCACCCAAGCTGCGTAATATTGCGTAAGCGCCGGAAGCGGCGAAGTTATAATGACACGCTTTTTCAGTGTCCGAGTTCAGGTCTCATAGCCATCGACGCGGTGGACAGACGGGCGGGGAGAAGGCTGATAACCCTGTCACGCGCGACATGTTCTCGTTACAATCGCGTCACTGGTCTGGTCGCGCTTTTTATGCGCGCGAGGTCCAATCGCTCAACAGTCGTGGATAATAGATGCAGCTCACCGCACCGCATGTCGCGCTCATTCTGCTTCTGCTCTTGCCGCTTGTTTGGGGCATCGGATTCCCGCGCTACGTCTTTCGCCGCCGGCGCGATATTACAAGTCTATTCTTGCGCACTCTCATCATCTTACTTCTAGTATTCGCCTTGGCCGGCTTGCAGAATGTACAGGCGGTCGACCGCTTGGCGGTGGTCTTTCTGGTTGACACCTCCGACAGCATGGGCAGCGCCAGCGAAGAGCGCCAACTCGAATTCATGCGCGAGGCGCTTGATACGAAGCAGCCCGATGACGAATGGGCGGCGCTGCTTTTTGGTGAAAACACCGTGCCGGAAACGGACTTCAGCCTGGTGAGCGCGATCGACGGCTTCGGCTCCATTCCACAGACTACCGGGACGGATATTGCCAATGCAATACAGACGGCGCTGTCCATGTTCCCGCCGGATGTCTCGCGCCGAATAGTCGTCATGAGTGATGGACAAGCCACTCAGGGGGATGCCATCGCCCGGGCACAGCGAGCTGCGGTTTCCGGCGTGGAGATCAGCTATGTGCCGCTTTTCCGCGCTGCCGCGCCCGATGCGCGCATCAAGACGATTGACGCGCCGGGGCGTGTAGCGGAAAACCAGAGCTTTGATATTTCGGTTGGGATTCACGCCGAAACCGCGACACCAGCCACTTTGCTGATCTTCTCGGGCGGACGATTGATCCACGAAGAAGCGCTCGAGCTGCAAGCGGGCGACACACGCTACAGCCTGACGCAAGCCGGGGAAAGGAGCGGCTTTCTGGATTTCACCGCGCAAATCGTGGTGCCGGGCGAAAATGACAACTTCAATCAGAATAATCAGCTTGGCGCATTCAGCCAGGTGGTCGGACCGGCCCGCGTGCTTTTGGTAGGTGGCGCTGAGTCGGAGATTCGATATTTATTGCCGGCGCTGGAGCAAGTCGGCATCCTTGTTGATGTGGTCTCGCCGGGCAGCCTGCCGGTTTATATGGCGGGCTTGGCGAATTATAAGAGCGTCATCCTGGCGAATGTGCCCGCGTCGGAGCTGGGCCGGGCACAGATGACTCTGCTGGATCAATACGTCAGTGATATCGGCGGCGGCTTGGTCATGATCGGCGGACCCGAAAGTTACGCGCCCGGCGGCTACTATCAGACCCCGCTTGAACGCACTCTGCCGGTCGACATGCAGATCAAAGACCAGAAGCGTTTGCCGCAATTGACCATTGCCTATTTGATTGACCGCTCAGGCAGCATGGGGCAGATCGGCCGCAGCGGCGTACCGAACCTGGAATTAGCCAAACGCGCGATCGTATTGTCGCTAGAGTTGCTGCAGCCGACTGATCGCGTCGCCATCGGCACCTTTGATACTGGCGGCGCATGGGTCGTTCCTTTTCAACAAGTGAACGACGCGCAGGCGCTGGTCGCCATGACCAACACGATTCGCTCTGGCGGCGGCACGGATATCCTGGCGGGCTTGCGGCTGGTGGAGCGGGATATCGTCGAAGAGCCGTCGCAGCTCAAGCATTTGATTCTTCTGACGGACGGCGGCGCGAGCCCAAAGGGACTGGTCGAACTGAGCGGCGCATTGTACGACGAGTTCGATGTTACATTGTCGGCCATCGCCATCGGGCGCAATCCTGCTTCATTCCTCGAGACGATGGCGGAGGCGGGCAACGGCAACTATTACCGTGTCGCTGATGTCGAGCAAATTCCGCTGATATTCGCGCAGGAGACGGTCCTAGCTTCGCGCTCCTACATCGTAGAAGAAAGCTTCACTCCGCGCGTGACTGGCAGCAGCGCTATCATAGACGGCATCAACTCGATGCCGCCTTTGCGCGGATACGTTGCTTCGACGCCAAAAGTAGCCGCCCAGCGTATCCTCAGCGGACCTGAGCCCTACTCTGATCCGCTTCTCGCCGCATGGCAATATGGCTTGGGACGGGTGGTGGCATGGACAGCTGATGCCAGCGCGCGTTGGGCCAACGAGTGGGTTGACTGGGAAGATTTTCCCCGCTTTTGGGGGCAGGCGGTGGCGTGGAGCATCAATGCCGGCGCCAACAAGAACCTGGAGACGCGAGTGGTCGTGCAGAATGATCGGGCGCGTATCGTGGTCGATGCCCGTGACGACAGCGGGGGATTCCTCGATGGCTTGACATTGAATAGCGCCGTATTGAATCCGGCCGGCGACAGCCTGCGAATTGCCCTGCAACAGACGGCGCCGGGACGCTACGAGTCAAGTTTTGCGCCGCAGAACGAAGGCGCGTATTTCCTTACGATCAGCGGGCAAGCGCAGCTTGAATCCGGTGAGCAAAATCTGAACGACCTTAAGGGCTGGGTGATGTCCTATTCGCCGGAATATATTCCGCGCCCACATGACGACCGCTTATTGGCGGAGATCGCCCAGATCACCGGCGGCAAGAATCTTGCCGAAGAGCCGGAGGCCGTCTTTGCGCATGATCTAGGCGAAGAAATGGCAGCGACCGATATTTGGCAGCGTTTGATTCTGCTGGCGCTGCTGCTGTTGCCACTGGATATCGCGGTACGCCGCCTGATCATCACACGCAGCGATCTGCAACGCCTGCGCGATTATCTGGGCGGGCGAGGGCGGGATGACGGCCGTTCGCAGCGGATGCAGGCGCTATTCAGCGCGCGTGGCCGCAGCCGCGCGACAACGCGTTATGGCGACGGGATCGCGCCTCGTCCGGCGCCGCGCGGTGATGATGCTCCGCCGGTTTTACCTCCTGTCAGTAAACCGTCATCAACACGCGAGCCTGAATTCATGGACGCGCCGATTGAAGTGCGAAATCTGGGGGGCGACCTCTTGCGCGGTAGAAGGCGGCGTCGAGACGAGGACGAATAGAGGCGAGCTGATTCTGGGATATTATGAATTCGATATCCAAGTTCAATTGATGGAGGAAATGAAATCAAGCAGTTATCGTTTCTAGCCGGCAATTCTATACCTGTTGATGTTCTGCAAACAGTCTACGAAACAGACAATACAACATCTTCGTCCGCTCGAGTTGCGCTCGAGCGGAAGTACCAGCCTATTTTGCAGCCGACCGATAGATTCAATCGCCAGCTTGTCAGCTATCAGGCGAATAAGTCCGCCAGAATGCACCGCTGGTTTAGATACAAGGAAGGCTTCTCTGCGAAGCTAGTTCAGAATCTGATACAGGAATTTAATCTGACGCCCTCACAGCGAATCCTTGACCCGTTCGCGGGCGTATCAACTACTTTGCTAGTCGCGCAAGAGCTTGGCCTGAATGCAACTGGAATCGAGGTAATGCCTATTGGCGATTTGGTCTGGCGGGCAAAGTCATGCCCTGTCCATTATGACCTCGACGAATTGCGGTCGATTAGTGATTGGGTCAAGTCGACGCCGCCAGGTAAATCCAACCGAAGTTTCTCGCACATCCCCATAACTCGCCAGGCCTTTGACGCTGAGCAGGAAGCGCAGTTGATGTGGTATGACGAGCAATTCGCAGCCTTTGATGTCGAAGATAATATCAAGGACTTGCTTAAGTTCGTTCTGCTATCCATTCTTGAAGACATCAGCTATACCAGCAAAGACGGCCAGTTTTTGCGATGGGACAGTCGCTCGGGCAAAGTTCGGGAACGCAATGCGCGACGTATCGCAGCAGGGAACAATCCGGTCAAGCCATTCTACAAGCGCGAGATTCTGCAGGTCCAGCCAGCGATAGTCAAAGCGATTGACTTGATTAGGCGCGACGTTTCGCTGGCGGAAAGAACAACGACTGCTTCGGGAGAGCAGGAACTCATCCTCGGGACGGTTTTGGAAACGTTGCCGCTTCAGGAGAGCAATCGCTTTGACGCGATCATCACTTCGCCGCCCTATTGCAATCGCTATGACAACACTAGAACCTACGCATTAGAATTAGCCTTTCTCGGAATAAACCAAGAGGACATGCTCAGTCTTAGGCAGCGGCTACTGAGTTGTACCGTCGAGAACAGATCCAAAATCCGACAGTTACGTCAATTCTATTCGGAAATTGGGAACGGCGACCATTTTGAGCAAGTCATCGACACACTCGAGAATAACCAAGCGTATCAGGAGATATTGAGCGCGCTGCGGCTGAGAAACGAGCGTGGCGAGGTCAACAATCGCGGCATTATCTCCATGGTTGAAGGCTATTTTACCGAACTGGCATTCGTAACTTTCGAACTGTTTCGAGTTTGCAAATTCGGGGCATGCGTCGCGATTGTTAATGACAATGTGCGGTATAGCGGGGAGATAATACCAGTGGATTTACTTATGACTGACATGGCTGAAAAATTTGGCTTTGTCCCTGAGAAAATCTACGTCTTGCCACAGCGCAAAGGCAACAGCAGCCAGCAAATGGGGAAATACGGCAGGGAAGCGCTAAGAAAAAGTATTCTAATTTGGAAAAAGCCTGAGAATCGCGATGCGGACTGACAAACAGCGCGCCTGGGCACTGGATCAACTCCATAAGAGTCTTTTCTTTCATCAAAGACTACACGATTGGGGACTAATAGACGTAGCGCGACAAATAGAGAATATTTCTGGCGAATCGCTGGATTGGGATTCGAAGCGTCTTAACATTACGGATTCCGCATGGAAGAGGATTATCCACAGCGGTATTAAACCGATAATTGTCTTTGCTCACCCGGACGTTTTGGCGACCGTAGAAAAGTCGGTGAGCTATTATCGAATGTTATCCATGGTTTCTCAAAAGTCGATGAAAGAAATCGGATTGCCGACCGAACGATACGAGAAAGGCAATAGACTACCGACTTCTGACTCTGCATTGCAGATTGCTAGGAGGGCAAATACGCTAGTAAGCACTCTTATTGATAACGACCTTAGGCTAGAGCGACGTGAGTTCGATATCTGGCGCGGGATGGCTGCTGGGTCACAGGCACAGGGTTCTTGGCAGAATAAGAAGGGTGACCATATTGAAACGCTTATGAGACAGGATCTATTGTCACAGTTGCAAAAAATGCGGCTCATTGCTCCGGATCAATTGGTGGACCTTCATTCCCGAGTCGCAAAGATAAGTCTACTTGACGGAAGGATGGTTCACTTCGGTTCGGAACCAGATATCTTGCTCTAGTGATTACCGGATACATGCTGCGGTTGAGGTCAAGGGCGGAATAGATACCGCCGGAGTACTGGAACGGGTCGGAGCAGCTATAAAAAGCCTAAGCCGCGCGAAAGAAGAAAGTCCAGGCGCAATAACGATTCTCATAATGTCTTCAATTTCAATGTCGGATCAAGCCAAGCTGGATATAGAATCGAACAAAGCCAACGTGAATTATTGGTTCGCCATGGAAGACATTTTGCAAGATACAGAGCAGAAGCACCGCTATTATAGTTTGTTGGGTCTCGCTAGATAAGTCTTCACACCCTTGGTCTCATCCCTCAGCCAGATACGCCGTGAGGTCCAGATTCCCCGGCGACTGGCCGAAACCAGTCAAAAGCGCCGCGCACTCCGCTCGATGCTGCGTCCCGTGATTGACCACATGCGCCAGACAGTGCCAAAGCAAGCGGTAGCGCATTTCGCCGTCCGACTTGTAGCTAATCGTACCGAGCATGTCGTCATCGTTGAGGTTGTCAAGGTAGCGCCAGAAGGCCGCGCGCTCACCAGCCCAGCGGGCGCGAATCGAGGCGATGTCGGCGAAGGCCTCCGGCTGCATCTCTTCGACGAATACGCCGTTCTTGAGTAATTCACGCCAGGCATATTCGGCATCCATGAGATGGACCAGCGCGCCGCGCATGCTGCCCCAGCCAAAGTCGTTCGCGGCATTCAATTGCACAGGCGAAACCATTTCGGCGCAGGCGAGAATCCGGTCATTTGCCCAATCGTTGTAGCGGAAAAGCCAGTCGATGTTTTGGCGCTTGATTGGCTCCCCGTCGCTCGGCTTGGCTCCGGCCGAACCGTAGCGGCTGAAGAGAAAGAGCGTGAAGTCCAGGTCGCCGGGCGAATGGCCGAAGCCGGTCAAGAGAGCTGCACACTCCGCGCGATGCTGTGTTCCGTGATTGACAACGTGCGCCAGCGCTTGCCACAAGTCCCAGTGGAATTCGCGGTCGCCAGATACGCGCTTTTGGATCTGCGTCAAGTCGCCGTCCGCCAGCGTATCAAGACAGCGTCGGATATTCTCGTTTTCTATTGCCCAGCGCTCGCGCAGCATAGGTATATCCGCGAAGTCTTTAGGTGTAGGCCGCGAGCCCGATTCCACGCCAAACAAGAATTGGAACCAGCCCCATTCAGCGCCGAGGATATGCGCCAGTCCGCCGAGCAGACTGCCCCAGCCAAGGTCGTTAGGCTGAAGGAGCTGCGTAGGCGTGGCCTTTTCCGCGGCGTCAAGAATTCGATTGTTCGCCCATTCGTTGTAGGCGAAGAACAGTTTCATGTCTTCGGCGTTCATGATCGCTCCAACTGTCTGTTGGTGAGTTTAGCTGGCTGCAGCCAACGGGATGGTATAATCAAAGAGATCGTAGCAAGGCTGGATTTTACTGGGGAATTGACTCAATGACGACCGCAAATTATGAGCGGGCGGCGCCATTTTGTGATCAGACTCGCAGCTATCGTGATGGCGTGACTGTCCGACTTCGCGACGCGGTTCGCCGGAGAAACGGGCGCGGAGACTGGAGCGAGCCGCGTTGACCTATAGCAGGGGAATATCTATTGACTGAAGTATTCGCGAGCCTGGCGACAATTCTGGTTTCAGTGCTTGTGCTGGCGATAGTCACTGACCGCTTCTTCATTCCCAGTCTCGATGCTATCTCGCGCCGCCTCAAGCTATCGGACGAGGTGGCGGGAGCGTCCTTGATGGCGGTAGGTTCGTCGGCGCCGGAGCTTGCGATAGCGCTGATTGCGCTGTTCAGCGGAGGCGGCGAACATAGCGATGTCGGCATTGGCACTATCGTCGGCTCAGCCGTCTTTAATATACTGGTGATCACAGGTGTATCGGCTGTGGTCGCCGGTGGCTTGCATATTCATGTCAACGCAGTCCGCCGCGATATCTTCTATTACCTGGTCTCAATAGGTTATTTGGCGCTCGTCTTTTTTGATGGGCATGTTTCGCTAATCGAAGCTTTGCTCGGCTTGGCGGGATACGCCGGCTATGTGATAGTGCTAGTCGTGTCAAAAGGAGCGCCGAGTGCTGATGACGCAGCGGGCGATCCGGCGAGCGAAGAACAGGCTGAGAAGGTGAAAATTGTTTTGTGGCATCATTTTGAGACGCTTGTCGGCGGCTTGCTGCGACGCGTGACCGGCGCGCCGGAAAAGAATTTCATCCGGGCATTTGCCGTTTCCATCGTACTAATCGTGGCGCTGAGCTATGTTCTGGTCGAGTCAACCATTGTGTTTTCCACCGGCATCGGCATCCCGCCGGTGATCGTCGCTCTGACTCTGTTGGCGGCCGGCACGTCGGCGCCGGACTTGATCTCATCGGTCGATGTGGCGCGGGATGGGCGAGGCGGTATGGCTGTCGCCAACGCGGTCGGTTCGAACACCTTTGATCTGCTCGTCGGATTGGCGTTGCCCTGGACAATTGCGCTGGTCCTGCAGCAGTCAGCCGGCATCGATATCGGCACGGAGAATCTCTGGATTTCTATTGGCATTCTGGTCGGGACGACATTGGTGCTCTACATCTTCCTGGAGACTGAGCGCGGCTTGAGCCGTCTCGAAGGCTGGGTCTTGCTGCTGCTATACGCTGTATTCGTCCTCTATACGCTTGTTAGCGGCGCGGCCTTGTAGCCCGGCTTGGCAGCAGATATGAGAGAATGCGCATGAGCGGAGGCTCGACACCGCAACACGACAACGCGCTCGGCCTTGATATCTTAAAACTGCCGCTGATCGGACGCCTGCTCGGACACCGGAATGGACGCTTGGCGCTGCAAGCTGTGATGACGATAATTGCGCTGGCGATAATCATCGATGGTTTTGTTGGCCCGCAATCGGCACCGCGCAATTTGGCAACTGTGACGCCTTGGGTATACTTGCGCGGTGTTGTTGTGATTGTCCTGCTGCTGGCGGGCAATCTGGTCTGCATGGGCTGCCCCTTCACCTTGCCGCGAAGCTTGGCTAAACAATTGTCTCGCAGTGGGCGCCGCTTCCCGCAAGGGCTGCGGAATAAGTGGCTGTCGATTTTCAGCTTGTTGGCGCTGTTTTTCTTCTACGAGTATCTCGATTTGTGGGCGGGCCCATGGCTTTCAGCATGGCTCATCGTATTGTATTTCGCCCTCTCCTTCGCGCTGGAAGCGATATTCACCGAATCCGCATTCTGCAAGTATGTTTGCCCGCTGGGCGCTTTCAACATGGTTTACTCGACCCTGTCTCCGTCGCGCATCGCCGTGAAGTCGCATGACATCTGCGCCAGCTGTGTGGGCAAGGAATGTGTCAATGGCAGCTACGCGCCGCAAGCCATCTTGCGCGTCGATGACATCCCGGTCAGCGGCGGGGAAACACAAAGAAGAGAAATAGCGCACGGTCCGAGGGGGACCTTGGGCTGCGGCACCGAGCTATTCGCGCCGCAAATCCGCAGTAACTTAGACTGCACTTTCTGTCTCGATTGCGTCCGCGCCTGCCCGCACGACAATGTCAGCCTGTTTACTCGCTTGCCGGGCGCCGAGCTTAGCCGCGCTGACAGTTGGTCACGGCGCTGGGATGTCTCGCTGCTGGCAATCGCGCTTGGCTTTATGGGTATCTCGAACGCCTTTGGCATGGCGCCGCCATACTACGCGCTGCAGGAATGGCTGGCGCTTGAATTGGGAATCACGAGCGAATTCATCGTGCTGCTGCTCATTTTCAGCGCCGCGAACTTGCTGTTGCCGGCATTTGTATCGATTGCGGCGGCCTGGCTGGGGCGGGGCTTGACCGGCTATCAAGAGCGCGATTCCTTAAGAGAAACGGTGGCCGCCTTCGCGCCTGCGTTTGTGCCGGTCGGATTCGGCATCTGGTTCGCTCATTACAGCTTCCATCTGTTGGTCGGTCCGGTCTTGATCGTGCCGGTCATTCAGGAATTCCTGGGCGGCATCGGCGATTGGGAAGGTTGGAACTACAGCCTCGATGTCAACGCCATCGGTCTGGTGCAGCTTGTTGTACTGATCGCCGGATTCATATGGAGCCTGCGCTTGGCGCAGAAGGCGGCGCTGCGGCTGTATCGGAGCAAGGCGCTGCTGGGCATGTTGCCCTGGGCACTGGTCTTTCTTCTTATGATGCTGCTGGCCTGGCAGATTTTCAGCCTGCCGATGGAGATGCGCGGGACGCTTGAGATTTTCAGTTGATTACCACAAGGCTCTAGGCGGACGCGCCCACCCGTTTGCCATCCTTCAGAATCGGTTCAGCCCGTCCCCATAAGCGACCGCCGTCTTTGGACATGATCGGCTCGGCGGAATACTGGGCCAGGTAGCTGCGGCGAAAATTGTTGGTGGTGTTGGCGCCGCTGCGGTGGAAGGTCCGGCTGCTGAATACAATGATGCTTCCGGCCGGCACGATGGCGGGCAGGCCCGGGTCATCGCCGTGATAACCAACCTTGTCATTTGTTTGGGCCTCGACTTGGTGCGTGATGATCTCGTCCACTGAGCTGCGGCCGTCGCGCTGATAGGGCAGGATATACACTGTGCCGTTTTCAAGCGACATGTCATCCAGGGCGCACCAGCATGACAGATAGGCGCGGTGATAATGGCCAACGTAGCCGGAATCCTGATGCCAGGCGAACTTGCTATCGGTATCGGCCGCCTTGACCACATACTGCTCGTTGAAGAGGTAGGCATTGTCGCCGAGGGTCGCGCGGCAGATCTGCGCCATCAATTCGCTGAAGAGAAATTCGGTCATGATCGGACTGTCGGCGCTGCGATTGCTGATGAAGTAGCGCTTCTTGTAATGTGTGATGCCACGCGTCGTGATGCCCTGGGCTTCCATCTCGCGGTCATGGTCATCAACGTAGCGCATACACTCCTCGCGCAGCGCAGCGATGACAGGCTGCAGAATAACTGATTCCAAAATGAAATAACCATCTCGGCGGTATTGCTCCACTTCTTGGCTTGTCACTGGTGACATTGTTCGTGCTCCTGCCTCGTGCATTTGCATCGTATTATAGTCCGTCATTCCCTGTCGCGATCTAGTTCGCTCACGATCATGATTCCAGTCTGTTTGTGCCATTATTCTGCGGTCACTCTGTGTGGCGTGTTTTTGATTCGCCAGCCTAATTGTGTTGTCGTATAGCCGGTGCTGAAGCTGTTGCGTTCGCCTCATAGAGAATTCAGCTATGAAGTCAAGAGAAAGGAGTGTCTTTATGATCGAAGTGCCAATGGGCGACTTCTTCTGCAAGGGCTGGACTGAATATTGCCATGTCAACTCACTGCCGATCACGGCTAATTCACACACCGCCTCCACCGCCTATTGGTATCAGACCGAGCCGCATACGCCGTTTCCGCAGTTGCCGGATCGAGAGTACCTCGAAGTGATTTAGCTGCCTTTGGCTTTTCCGGGCTGTACCCGTTCGATGGTTAATCCAGCGGGAAAACCGGGCGCTTGAGATGACGATAAGGAAAGCGAGATAGGTTGGCGCTGCATAAGCCGGCGGTATCCATTTCGATCGCTTCAGCTGCAATGGGCATGTAGGCCGCGCGATAGGCCACCGCGGATTTTACGACGATCATGCTCTGCGCTTCCGGTATGATGCCGATGTGCCTCAGCTGGGCGAGATCAAGGGGCGGCGTCTTGCGCTCGGTCAGGAGGATATTCACGCCGGCAACACGCAGCCATGCGCAGCTGCCCATGTGGACGGTGCTGCCGTAGAACGAGGCGAAGTGATTATCCGGCAATTCGCACTCGAATACCCCGTCAGAGAGCGCGCGCACTTTTCCGGTGACGGTCAGCGGCGGCCCGTGCCAGCCATCAGCTTTGCCGCCTGCCTCAAGTGTGACTTGCGCAGCTATTCCGGCGCGCCAGCAAGCGCCAACGGCTGCCGGATCGGCCAACACGATAGTCCCTTCGCTGACGCCGTGATCCAGCATGGCGGCCAGCGCATCGGCGCCATCGCCGGGGGCGCCTCCGCCGATATTGTCGGCCGAATCCACCAGAATGACCGGACCGCATTGTCGGCTTGCTGCTAAGGCGACAGCATCGGCTGGAGGGAGAAACCGCGGCAATGCCTGCGCCCGCTGACTGAAGAGAATGTCGCTAAGCTCGTTCGCGTAGGCGGCAGCCAATTCGGGCTGAGCGTCGGTGGTGACGATGATGCTTGAGCCGGTGAAAGGCGTATCTGCGTAGGCGAAACCAGCCATCACAGCGATACAGATCACCTCATCTTCTTCCTCCATTTCGGCGGCGCGGGTATGGACCAGCGCGAGCGGAGCGGCATCCGTGCCAGTGCTCTGCGCCGGCAGCAGCAGCGCCGGGCGTGTATAAGCGGCTGTCGGCCGAACTTCTCGCCGCAGCAGTCGCGCCATTATCTGCGCCGCTTCTGCACCCCGGTCATAGGCGTCAATATGCGGGTTCGTGTCGTAAGCCAGCAGCACATCCGCCAATTCAACCAAGCGCGGGCTGATATTTCCGTGCATATCAAGCAGGATGACGATCGGTATTTCGCTGCCGACGATCGCGCGCGCCTGCGCTACGATATCCGTCTCGGCGTCCAACTCTCCCTCGGCGACCATCGCGCCATGCAATGCCAAAAGCGCGCCATCAATTGGCATGCACAGCGCCAGGCGACTTGTCAGCTTGCCCAGTAGCTGCCGATAGGCTTGCTCCGTAACCAGGCCAGCGGGCATGGCAGCCGCGTACAGAGTCGGCAGCAGTTGCCAGTTGTGTTCTGTGGCGCCGTCTATCATCCCGCCGATACCGCTGCGGGAACCCTTCATGGATGTGAGTAAGTCATCTCCCAGATGCAGCGACTGCGCCGCGAAATCGGCCAGCTGCGTCGGTTGCTCCATGAAGGTATGGGTCTCGTGCAGGATGCCACCGATGGCGATACGAGCCCCGGTTGGAGCGGGTCGACTTGACATGATGTTGCGAGCCTCGAATCTCAAATGCGCGAGCGGAATGGTTGAGTGATATGCGCGATGCCGTCGCCGGCTAGTGCGCGCGGGATGCCGCGCAGCATGATTACCAGGCCGTCCTGATCGGCCACGACCTCGGCTAATTCGGCGCCGGTTACGTCGTTGATTGACCCCAGGCGCTGACCCGCCGTGACGCTATCCAGCAGTGCCACATCGCGCTGGAATAAACCGTCGACTTTCGCCTGAATGACAGTATCCAGGTTGCCATCGCCGACTAAATGATGAGTCAGTTTTCGCCGGTTCACGATTCCGTCAAACATGCCCAGTGCTTCATCAGGTTGAATACGCCGGCGCGGAAACAGGCGACTATATCCGGGTCGCATCCGCCGCCACCAGGGGCTTCGGTATAGAGTGACGGAATGCCCAAATCTGTTGCGACTGAGAGGCTGCGACCGGGCGGCATTGGCAGGGGATGCCCCCACATGACCGGCGCGCCAAAGGCTTCTGCGGCGGCCAAGGACGCTCGGCCCAATTCGCCGTCGTCGTGGGCATAGCCGATCAGAGTTGGCAATTCGCAGGCCATCCCGCCGGTATGTAGATCAAGCAGAAAGTCCGCCTTTGATAACAACTTTTCGCAAAGCCAAAAGGCAATCTGCCTAGTGGTGGCGCCGGCGACATCACCGGGGAATACCCGCGCCAGGTTGAGGCCGTCGATTGGGCTGCTGCGCTGCGCCGTTTCGTATGCGGGCATATTGCAGACCGGAACCATCACCAGTCTGCCGCGCAGATCTTGTGGCTCCGTAGCGCTGAAAACCTGTGGGATGGCTGCAATCCCTTCATATTCATCGCCGTGCACACCGGCCAAGACCAGCAGAGTTGGTCCATCATCCGCGCCGATCACGGTCATAAGCGGCAGCCGCAATATGCCCCCGTCAGGCCGCCCGGCGATATCCAGCCAGGCGGTTTGTTTGCCTGCTCGCGGCAGGTCGTCGAGGTCAAAGCCGCTAATGCGCATCATTCGTCTCAATAACTCAGTAAACCGCCAACGTCCAGCCAGGTTGCGCCAGTGTTATGTTCACTCTGCCTCTGCCCCGGCTCGCCTCCTGTCGCAAGGCCGATACGCTGTCCTCGCCAACTGAATCAACCGGCGGATATTGGTCTAGGGCGTGATCTGCAGGATTTCGCTTGCGGCGATCATCGGCACTTGTGTCTTTTCTGTCAGGCGCGTAACTGCGGCGCTATCTTTGAAACCGATGCCGGTCAAGACTCCGACCACATTTTCGTCGCCCTTGAGCCGACCGTTGCGCCGGTCTTCTTTTATGGCCGCCCAAACCACTGCCGCTGCCGGTTCGACAAACAGACCTTCACGATTTGCCAATTCCGCTTGCGCCTGATAGGTGACATCATCGGCGATGGAGAGGGCCCAGCCGTCGGATTCGCGCAAGTCATTCAAGGCCAGATCGCCATCGGGCGGCGAGGTCAAAATGATGCCGGAGACGGCGCTGGCGCAATCGTCGAGTGGCTTTACGGCACGACCAGCTTGCCAGGCTTGCGTCACCGGATCACAGCCCAAGGGCTGAACCGCGACCATTCGCGGTACACGATCAATGTAACCGGCGGCGCGCCATTCCCTGAAGCCCTTCCAGATTGAGCTCAGTAACCCGCCGCCGCCGACAGGAACGTAAACGACATCGGGCGCATCGGCCTTCAACTGTTGACAGATCTCATAGGCGATGGTCTTGGCGCCTTCCATCGAGTGCGGGCTATTGCTGCGCGCGGTTATCAACATCAACCAGTTGTTTGCCTGGCACAATGCGGCAATGTTATCCCAGGTCGCCTTTTCGGCGGCCGGCTCATAACCCAATCCCTTGACCGACATCACGCGCGGACCGTAGGCGATGATCTGCGCGATTTTCGCCCGCGGCGCTCGCTCAAGCGTAAAAAGATAACCGTCAACAGCCGCGCTCGCGCCGTAGGCAGCCAAGGAGGCGCCGGCGTTGCCTGATGAGACGGCGGACCAGGCTCGTCTGCCCAGCTGCCGCAAGTAAGTGATACCGACGCTGGCGATGCGGTCTTTGTAGGAGCCGGTCGGGTTAAGCGCTTCGTTCTTGAAATATAGGCTGGGCAGCTTGATGTCGGCGCCCAGCTGTGAAGAAGGCAGCAGCGGTGTGTTGCCCTCACCCAAGCTGACGATATGCTTCGAGTTGGTTAGAGGCAAATGGGCAGCGAAACGCCAAATGCCGGGCAATTCCGACTGAAGCGGGATTTCGGCGGAATCATAACGCACATCCAGGACGCCGCCGTCATGCGGGCAGGTCGCCGCGCCTAAATCCTGGCAAGTACGTCCACAGGAGATGCAAACCATACGAAACATTTATTCAATCCCCTCCTAATTGGGATGCCGCTTTGATCATAAAGCCCGATAACCCCAAAAGATTCACTCGTATTTCAATGCACCTACCACGCCAATACACGCCGCGGATTGTCAATCGTGACTGTATCGAGAGTCTCATCATCGATGCCCATGTTCCTAAGAACGTCAAAAAACTTTGTAAACACATAGCCGTAACCCAGGCCGCCGAAGGCGCGCAGGTCACTTCGATGACAGCGATCGCTGGAGAGGAGCAATCTGTGCTTCCAACCAAGGCGCACAAGCTCGACAAAGGCGCTGGCACGACGTGTATCTGGATTCATGTGATTGCGTCCAACCGTGTCAAACTGGACATAAGCGCCGGCTTCAAGAATCGCCAGATGGTAGGACTGGTCGAGAAAGGTGTCGCAGTGGCCGATGATAACGCGGCTCAAATCGGCGCATTCGTCTTTCAGGATCTCAAGCTGGTCCAGACCTACAGGGTACATGGAGGCATGGGTTGTAATTGGCGCGCCGGTCGCCTTCTGCGCTCGCGCTGCCGCCCGCAGGACTCTTTCTTCTTGCGCTGTTGCATAATCCGCATGGACGCCGATCTCACCAATAATACCTGCGCGGATGCCTGTGCCGTCAACGCCATCGGTGAGTTCCGTGATCATCATTTCGGCTAGCTCATTCGTTGACAGTCTGTCGATCTCGGGTGGATAGAAAGGCTGACGATACCAGCCCGTGCCCATTACGATATGCAGGTCCGTTTTCTGCGCGACCCGGCGTAGCGCTGCAGGCTCACGTCCCAAATCCGGCGTAGTCACCTCGACCAGAGCAGTCCCTCCGGCATTCCGCAGAGCCGACAGCTCTTCCACAGCCAGCGCCTCATCATTGAGCAACTCATTCAAGCGGCCTGTTACGCGGTATACGTCACAGAAAATATGCTCATGCATAAGCGTTCGGCCGAGCGCTGATGGCGCAATCTTGCCTGAGACAGTATGGATATGCACGTTGTCAGACCTGGTCGAAGGTGGGATTAGTCATCCGCCAGGCTAAAGGTGATGACTTCCGCGCCTTCCATCAGTACGCGCCGACAGCACGATGTTAGAGCTTCGAGATCATCGTCGATTTGAGCGAAAACGTTGACAGGTTGCTTCATATCCACCGTCAAGCCACGTGATATGAATATGCCATACGAAATATAGATTTCATCGGGAACAAGAACCGGCTCGTCTTGCACCAAGAAGGACAGGGTACCGGGGGGTATGGCAGCCACACGTTGATTTTCGCGCTCGACCGTCAGGTCAGGGGGAAGGGCGACCAGCGCCTGCCCGGAGACGATACTGTGATAAAACTGATATTCAAAGGGAAGCCGTGACCTTATCGTTGCGCAGGTCTTGGGCGCTTCGGCTTCAAGAAAGCAAGCATGAAACGTACCGCCACCGGAAAACTCAATCTTCATAACAGACATTTTTGCTGAACTCCTTAAGACGAATACGTGATTGACGATCAGATCAGCCGCTGTTTCATCCAGGTGGCGCTGTTGAAGAAACTCGCGACCGCGCTGCCCGGCGGGACCAAGCTATCGCAGGCTTCCGCCAACTCATCAGTTAGCGTCATGTCCAAAACAGGCAGCATATGCTCAAGATGTTCAATGGTGCGAGGACCGATGAGCGGCGCGGTGATGCCTGGCTGATCTTTCACCCAAAGTGTAGCCAGCTGGGCCGGGGACATGCCGTGTTTCTCAGCAAGGCTAACCATCTTGTTGCCGATCTCAATGCCTTGCGGTGTAATCCGCTCGGAATAAATCCCACCGCGCAGCGCGCCTCTTGAATCAGCGGGAAACTGTGTCGCGCTGGAGTAACGCCCGGCCAGGACCCCTTGCGCCAGCGGCGACCAGGTGATTAGTCCCAGCCCGTATGCTCGGCACATTGGGACAATTTCGTTTTCAATGCGTCGGTCAAGCAAGTTGTAAGGCGGTTGCTCGCTGACGATACGCGCATAGCCTTTCAGCTCACTCACCATGATGGATTCCATGATTTTCCATGAAGGATGCACCGAGCTGCCTATGTAACGCACCTTACCCTGCTGCACCAAATCATTGAGCGCGCGAAGGGTTTCATCAACGGGAATAGACGGCGAGGGTCGATGCATTTGGTAGAGGTCGATGTAGTCCGTCTGAAGTCTGCGCAAGGAGTCTTCGCAGGCGCGAATGATATGGAGACGCGACAAGTCCTCATCGTTTGGTCCAGCGCCAACTTTGTAGAATACTTTGGTGGCTAATATGACTTCATGACGCCGGCCGGCCGCAGCCAAAGCGCGCCCAATGAACCGTTCACTTTCTCCATTTGCGTACGAATTGCCCGTATCAATCAGATTGATACCTGCGTCGATAGCACGATTGATGATACGGTGGGCCTCATCTTCCGGAGTAGGATCGGAGAAATTGCCGGTTCCTAACCCTAGAGGCGCTACTTTGACGCCGCTACGACCTAAAAAACGATACTCCATACTCGGCTCTCCTTAGCGGAACTGGCATCAAACCATTCGCGCCGCCGTACCTGGCAGCGTGTTCCATATCTACATCCTGCGAATCAAGCTGGTAAGTCGCTTAAGGGCTTAGGCAGAGGACCGTTGAACACTCTCAACGTTCTCAGCCTAAGCCGGTTTCTGTAGACAATCTAACAGCGTATGGCAAAGCTGGCTGCAAGACGATCGTTACAGGTGGTGGAAGCCGAAGCCGTCTTCCAGCCTGTTGGCCGTGCTCATGAGCTTGCCGTCGAGATAAATGTCCGGATTCGCCATCATGATATCCGCGTGGTACGGACTATATCCCACGGTTCCGCCAAACTTGGGATCTTGATAGCCGAAACCAAAATCAACCGACGCCAGCACCCGCTCATCTTCCATCAAGTGGCCCGAGATGCCCGCTTTGGGGTTCAGGCCGATGCTGAAATGGCAGATCTTGTAAATGACGTCGTCGTTGCGCGTCTCCAGCCAGGTGCGCATGGCGTCGCCTTCGCCATCGCCGATGACCTCCGTTATCACGCCGTTGACGACGATGAGTGAATAATTGTTGTGCACAAGACCACTGACGTTGTCGCTGGCATCGACCACAATCGTGCCGTTGATGCTCTCTTCGAGCGGCGCGATAGACACCTGCGCGCCCGGGTAGAAGTCAACCTCGCCGTCGTAGGTGAGCGCGCCGTCGCTGACCAAGCCGGGGCGGCCGCCCATCTTGAAGCTGATGTCGCATCCATAGGGCGACGTCACGCGGCATTCATCGGTGGCTTCCCACAGGCGGGCGATGATATCGGCGTTCTCAAACATTTTGTCTAGATCAACGTTGAGCAGCGCGGCGATGCAGTAGTCCTCGATGCCTTCGACCACTGTGGACAAATGGCGCGTACCATTGTTGCGCGCTTCCTGCATTGCTGGCGCCCGCACAATGCCGCCGCAGAGCGAGAGCACGTACTTGCTGTTCAAGATGGCGTTGGATACAACAGGACCCGGATCGCTGACCGTGCCTTCTTCGTACCAGTCCTTGACGATCAAGGTGGTGTTGGCGCCGGAACGGAGACCGGCCGATAGCAGCGCCTCAGCCAAATTGAGATCATTCTTGGGGTCGGCGATAATCAGGAAGGGCTCGCCTTTTCCCGGATTGACAAGGCGATTAACGGAAATTTCTGCGAATTGGTCCCAAAACAAATGTGAGCGCATCATGCACCTCCGTAACTTTCTTAGACAACTTAGAGTACTGTCTTCGAGTAAAATCGAATTGCCGTAATCTTTACTTCGAAAGGTATATAGTCGTTCCCTCCTGATTCATCTCCGTCCAACATTACTGGGGTCGAGCCAATCTCGTACGATCTCCCCCAGTAGATTGAAGCCGACAACGAACATAAACAATGCCAGACCGGGGAAGGTAGAAGCCCACCATTGGTCAAGCAGGTAATCGCGTCCCTCGGCGACCATCCGGCCCCATTCCGGTGTGGGCGGCTCGATACCCAATCCGAGAAAACTTAGCCCAGCCGTTGCTAGCGCTACAAAGCCAACGTCAATCGTAATGTTCACAAGAACGGGGTCAAAACCATTTCGGAATATATGCCGCACGAGAACCCGAAAATGGCCCGCGCCGAGCGCCCTGGCCGCCAGGATATATTCCTCATTCTTGACGCTCAAGACCTGCGCGCGAATCAGCCGCGCATAAGAAGGCCACCAGGAAAATCCGACTGCCAACATAGTTTGAAATAGTCCGCGCCCCAAGGCGGCATTCAGTGCGATGGCGAGTACAAGAGAAGGAAAGGCCAGCCAAACATCCGTCATACGCATAAGGATGGAATCAATCCGGCCGCCGACATAGCCGGCCAGCGAACCAACAATAATACCCAGACTGGTGGCGATGCTCAATACTACAAACACCACCCATATTGTTGTACGGGCGGCGTAGACCACTCGCGCGAAAATATCTATTCCCATGTGATCTGTCCCAAAGGGGTGTTCGGCTGATGGGCTAAAAAACTTTGTTCTCAGACTAAGCAGCGTGGCACTGTAGGACGTAAATAGTTCCGGCGCCAGCACCATGAAAATCAACAAGACCAAGATAAGCAAACCGAGAATCGAAAGCGGATTATGTCGAACTGCAAAGGCAAATCGACTTTTTTTGAATTTTTGCCATGCCCCGCCATCATCATCCAGATCGGGAACTGACCAACTGGCAGGCGATTCAGCTTGTCTACTCATAAGGTCCTAAGCGCGTCACTAGCCGAATTGGATTCGCGGATCAAGAAACGGATACGTTAGGTCAATGATCAGATTAACAAACATAAACGTCAGGCTTGCCGCGAGTGTCACGCCCATAATGACGGTAATATCATTGCGGAAGATGCCAATCCAGGCGTATGTGCCCAGCCCTCCCCAAGAATAAATGATCTCAATCAGCAATGCCCCATTCAACATAAACCCTACATACAGACCCAAAACAGTGACGACCGGCAAAAGTGCATTCCGCAGCACGTGCGACCACAAGACCTTTCTTTCCGCCAGCCCTTTGGCGCGCGCGGTGCGAACATAATCGCGATGAAACACACTCGCCATCGCTGCATTCGTCGTTCGCGCCATAGCGCCGATCTGTCCCAGACTCAGCGTGAACGCCGGCAAGATGAGATGTGCGAGCGCATCTCTAAAGGTGCTCCACTGGCCGGCTAAAACTGAGTCGATGAGATACATATTGGTCACGCTCGGCGGCGGCGGGATGGTCAAAGTCAATCGTCCCGCCAGGGGCAGCACGTCTAGTCGTCCAGCAAAGACTAACTGGAAGACCAGCCCGGCCCAAAATACCGGGATCCCCACTCCAACCAGGGAGCCCATAATGATGGAGGACTTAACCCAGCGTGATTTGGTCGAACCGGCAAGAATGCCCAGCGGGACGCCTATCGTGAGGGTAAAACAGAAAGCCGCAAGCGTCAGTTCGAGTGTTGCCGGGAAAAAATCTCTAAGCTCCTTCAAGATTGGTTGTCGCGATGTGATAGACAAGCCCAGATCACCCGATAACAAGCGTTGCATATATCTCAGATATTGAATTGGAACGGGTTGGTCGAGGCCCAGTCGAATACGTGTCGCTTCCACTTGTTCTTTTGTCGCATACTGCCCGGCTAATGACAGCGCTGGATCACCCGGCAAGAGGTTCGAAATAAAGAAGGTGATCACTGTCACAGCAAGCAGGACCAGCAAAGCCTGGTAAAGCCGGCGGACCACGTATACAGCCAAGGGTAGCTACCTCACAGCTGGGGCGAGATAAGGTTAAACCCCCACTCGCCCCATATCAGACTATGTCTGGTTTAGGATTCGTCAATCCACATCTCATAAATGTTCTGCGTGTAGCTGTGCGGTGGTGACCATTGGAAGCCCATGACATTTGCCGCTGAAGCTGACAGCGCCATACCTACAGCCACATTGACATAGGGCGCCTCTGCTTGCCACAAGTCCTGAATCTGTTGGTAAATCTCGCAACGCACATCCGGGTCAAGCTCGATCTTGCCCGCTGCAATCAGTGCATCCATGTCTGGGTTGCTATACCAGGAGAAGTTGTAGCCACCGCCTCCAGCCTGGCTGGAATGCCCCAGAATACCAACAAACTGATCGGGATCGGGCAGCGAGGGGTACATCCACACCGTACCCAAATCAGGAGCCGTTTCTTGCGCAGAGTAAGCCTGTACCTTAGCCGGCCATTCGATAGCCATGGGGCGGATGGCGATTCCGAGGCTGGCAGCGCCGGACTGCATGATTTGCATCGCCGCTGTTTCCTCGGCAGATGTACCCTGATATGCCATTGTTAGTTCAAAGCCACCATCAGGATAGCCGGCCTCCGCCATCAATTGCTTGGCCTGGTCTACGTCCATCGCAGACTCTGGCGCCGAGGCATCGAAGCAGACAATGCCCGGCGGTATTACACCACGCGCGATCGCCGCATAACCATTACGCGCCAACTCGACATGCCCTTCGTAGTCATACACCATTGAAAGGGCTTTGCGTACGCGCGCATCCTGAAGAATCTCATGCTGGTAATTCATCGCAAAGTAAAGCTGGTTAAGCGTGGCATCGGTGTTGACCGTGAATGCTGGATTTTCCTTGAGCGCATCCAGTGTTTCCGGGCTACCCACATGGATCCATTGCGCGTCGCCATTTTCAAGTGCCAGGCGGCGCGTACTTTCTTCCTTCATTACAGCGAATATGGCACGGTCAACGTGATTGCCTTCCCAGCCCTTGAAGTAATCGTCGAACCTCTCGATGGTGAATTCCTGCTCGGGCGTAAACGAGGTTAAGATATAGGGACCGCTGCCAGCATCGTTGTTCTGCAGCCAGGTTTGACCCCAATCGTCATCAACCGTATTCGCTTGAACCAGTTCAGAATTCAGGATATATAGGCGCGAAATCGCCCCCAGGAAGCCCGGGAAGGGCGTGTCGAGATCTATTCTGACTGTCGAATCGTCAATGACCTCCGCGCCGGTAACCATGCCCAGGCTGCGGGCGACACCGATATTCACTGCTACCAGACGATCGACGGTGTACTTGACGTCGTGGGCAGTGAGCGCGCTTCCGTCATGGAAAAGTACGTCAGGCACTAGCGTGAAGGTATAACTCAAGCCGTCTTCGGCTATTTCAATACTTTCAGCGAGTTCATTTTCCCATTCAGTTACGCCCGGCAAGTACTGAATCAATGCGTTGTATATATTGATGGACGGCGTATCTACGCGACTGTCAGCGGCTGCCAACGGGTCAAACGTAGGGGCTGAGCCCCCAAGCGCAAATACGATAGTACTCATGTCTTGAGCAACGAGTACAAATCCACCACCGACAAGTGAAGCAATGAATAGAACTGCAATACTCAGAAACAAGAAATGCTTCCTTCTGTTAAACAACATGGGGCTTTCGTCCTTTCGTTTATGAATTGCTGGCAATTGCAGGAATTAATTCAGTCCATAAACCCCCTCTCGTAAATCGTGGCAGCGGAGAATTAGTTGCCCGATACGAATAGCTAGCCACACCAATCTACGACAATCTTCGCAACAACATCAACCATGTTGATAAAATCGCAGATGCTGACCCATTCGTCAGTACCGCCGCTTTGTGTGTTGCCGCCTGATAAGGGACCAAAACCAAGCGTTGGCATTCCCTTCATAAGAATAGGAGTGCGGATCTCGCTGCCAGCATGTAAGGACTGCACCTTAGGAACAATTCCGGTTACATCTTGGATTGCGGCGGCTACTGTCTGATATATCTCGCTCTCTTCCGCGACCTCTACACCGCTGGTTCCTTGCAGCCAGTCCAACTCTGCCGGATATTCTTTGAGCCACGGATCACTATCGCAAACGTTTTGCACAACTGCTTCGACTGCGCGCTGAACATCAGCCATGGCTTCATTTGGCGGAAACGCGACTGCGCCTGTCATAATCGCGGTCGATGAGACTCGGCCCGGGCGACCTGCCTCTCCCGCGAAAATGTACGTAATGTGCAGATTGGTGGATCGCCCGATCTCGTCATAGGCAGGGTGGCGCACTTGTTGAGCGCGTTGCTCGTCAAGCTCGGTCAAGGCATGATATATAAGCCATGCTTTATCAATTGGGTTGATGCCGAGGTGGGAAAAGGGCGTGTGTGTCGGCTCGCCTGTTTCCGGGGCTTGACCCGGCACAGTGATACGAAACTTCAAAAGGCCGGATGCTCGTGACTTTATATCACCAAGTCCTTCTCCGGATTCTGCTGGATGAAGATATAGTGCTGCGTCGGCTTGGTATCCTCGCTCCAAAACGGCGTAGATACCTTGCGCGCGACGCTTGCTGACGGTGCTCGCCCAAATGACCTGACCAGACATTTTCAGCTCAGCAGACTGAATCGCGTCAAGCGCGCAAATCATGGCGACGACGCCGCTCAGGTCATCGGCGATCGCCCACCCATACATACGGTCATTTTCGATCTCTCCGGCGAATGGATCGTGCTGCCATGTGCTGGTATCAGTCACAGGCTCACCTTCTGGATGAGCAAATACTAGCAGGCTGCGCCCGTCGCCTGTGCCCGCTTGTACAGCGACAACGCTCACTCGATCTGGTTCTTGCAAAGATCCAGCGGGCGCAAAATCATAATCCAGGACGAAACGATTTGGTTTGCTTGCAATGCTTTCAACTTGACAGCCCAAGCGCGCGAAGTGCTGAGCGATTGCATGTTGGAGGGCTTCCTCGTTCTCAGCCGACTTGGCCAGAAGCTCTCTCAATACCTCGACATATTGGTCGCGCTTCGTCTGTATAAGAGAACTAAGCTGATTATGATTTGGGGCCGCGTCTTGTATCATTGAGCGCACCTCTCTCCCGAAACTCGTTAGAGAACTTCTATCATCTCAATGATGCGCCGAATGCGTTGTTTTGAATGCGAAATATGCGCTTACATCCAAATGATCTATTTATCGCTAATCATATCTTGATTAGTCGATTGTTCCCTAATATTACGAATAAAACTGTAATGAACCGACTGCGTCGCAGAGTATATCTCTCAGGCATCATTATGTCAATATCTCATGATTCTATGTATGTTCGCCGCCCTTCAAATCCAGGTCACGCCTTGCGCCGAGCAAGGGGCGATAAAGCCCGGCGAGCGGCTGTCGGGCGATCGTCCACAGATGCGTCCCTACATATAAAGGCAGGCATGGGCTAAACTGCTCACAGGTTCGCCGACTTCTTTGGAGATTCGAAATGCGCAGCAGACCCAATATCTTGCTCTTCCTCACTGACGATCACGGCGCCTGGGCGAACGGCTGTTATGGCAATGACGAAGTACATACGCCGACGCTCGATGCCCTGGCGGCAGGTGGGACGCGCTTTAGTCACGCCTATACGCCGACCCCTGTCTGTTCGCCCGCGCGCGCCTGCCTCTTGACCGGCAAGACCGCCTCGCAAGTGGGGATCCATGATTGGCTGCAAGAGGCGATCCCCGAGGTCGGCGAGCGCGACTGGCTGGGCGGCACAAAGACACTTTTCGATTACATGTCCTCCGCCGGCTATCACACCGGCTTGAGCGGCAAGTGGCATCTGGGTCAGTCGCATCTGGCGCCAAGCGGAGCCGATTACCACTTTGGACTGCCCGGTTGGCAGGGCGCGCACAATACGCCCTATACTTACGCGCGCAACGGCGAGCTGGTCGAATTGGACGGCAACAAGTCGAGCCACATAACGGACCATGCGATTGAGTTTCTCGATGAAGTTCGCGCCGATAAACCCTTCTTTCTCAACATCGGCTACATCGCCACGCATTCGCCGTATCAGCAGAGCGCCCACGACCCGCTGCAAACCGAGCGCTACCAAGACTGCGCTTTCGACGAGATTCCGCCCTACCAGCCGCATCCCTGGGTCAAGAACGAAGGCGGCTCCAACGCGCTGAGCGCTATCGATGCGCGTGATCGTTGCATCGGCTACTACGCGGCCGTGAGCGAGGTTGACGATAATATCGCCCGTGTCATCGCCGCCTTGAAAGCGCGCGACCAATGGGACGATACGATTATTATCTACACTTCGGATCATGGCTGCGCCATCGGGCACAAAGGTTTCTTTGGCAAGGGAAACAGTACGCGACCCTTGAATATGTACGAGGTTTCGCTGCAAGTGCCGCTGCTTGTCTCGGGTCCTGGCATTGAGGCGCGGGTGCTCGACCAATACGTCGACCACTACGATACATTTCATACTATTTGTCAGTTGGCGAGGATCGATCTACCGCTTGATGCCTACGCCGGCACGTCTTACGCCGACCTGTTGCGGGGCGGAGAGATCGCCTGGGACATTACGCGCTTCGGCGAATATGGCGACTTGCGCATGATCCGAGACGATCGCTGGAAGTTGATTCTACGCTATCCCAATGGCCCGCACGATCTCTTTGACCTGCGAGATGATCCGGCGGAGTCAGTCAATCGCTACGCCCAGCGTCCGGACATCGTCTCGCAATACCGGGCGCGGCTGGATGCATTCTACGCCGAGCACGAGGCGCTGGCGCTCTCCGGTTTGCGAGTGAAGCAACAGCCGCTGCATAACGATGGCAACGAAGCCTGGCGTGACGGCCGGCGTGAGGCTCGCGGCTTGCAGGTGTACTAGCTAGTTTGACTAGGCAGAATGGAGCGAGCCAGGCCGGCGTCGGCTCATACTTAGGGCCGTTCCAGTGACACTTCCAGCGAAATCCCGTCATCAAAACCGAACTTCTCCAGCGTGACGACGACGCGTCCGCTCATCGGCATGACAAAGGCCAGCGGCAGTTCATCCGGCACACCCATCGTGCTGTAGGACATCACTTCCATGCCCTCCACCGTCGCGGTGACGTAAAGGTCTTCTACATCGCCGCTGATTTTATTCAAATTGAGAATCAGCGATTCATCTTCCTCCGCGTCGAAGATGACGAGGTCGCGAATTGCCTTGTCGTTCAGGGTAATCGATACTTCTCCGTCTTCGAGCGCGTGCACCGGATTGTGCCGGATATTGACCGTTCCTTGGCCGCTGGCGCCACTTTCGAAGGTCGAGATCGCCAGTACGAAAGTCGCCGCATGGTCGAATACCAGATTGCTCAGTTCAGCGTCGAAGCCCGAGCCGCTATCGTCATCGAAGGCGAATTCGCTTCCATCCGGCGCAACCACCTGCATAATCGTATCGAGGCTGCCGCCGCTATCAAGCGTCACGGTCAAGCTGTCGCCCGTTTCTACCGGCAGGGCGAAATACTGCGCCGGCGCATCAGTACCCAGCGTGAAGGGCTCAGCCGCATCAAATGTGATGCTTGCCAGATTCACCTCGACGATGGTCAGGGCGAAGTCACCGTCTATCGCGCCTTGCGCCATCATTAGCGGCCGGGCTGTGATCTCCACTGTATACGTGCCCGAGTAAGGCAAAGTCAATGGACCGATGATCGAGTCTTTCTGTCCGCGGCTGTCATCGTTGAAGGCGATCTCGAAGTCATCGCGGTCTATCAACGCCAGGGCTGGGTCAAAATCATGCGAGGCTACGCTGATCAGCACGACCTTGCCCGCCTCGCCCGTGAACTTGAATTCAGCGCCACCATCTACCAGGCTGCCCTCGGTCAGCTCGGCCGCGCCAACTGTCGTTGATACGAATGCGGGCGCTGTTTTGGCAGTGGCAGTCAAAACCACCGCCGGCTGATTGCCCGCCTGGCGCAGTACCGATATCATATAATCGCCCGGTTGGTCGTCCGCGTCAGTCACCAGGTCGAGCCTGACAACACCATTCGCATCGGCTGTCTTCACCGTGCGATAGACTGATTCGCCGGTGAAGACGACATCGAACGTAACTTGCTCGTTGGCGTTCAAGCCGCTCACAGTGACAAGATGGCTAGAGCCAATTGGCGCGGACTGTGGCTCAATGGACGCAGTGGCATCGCTGGCCACGCTAGCTGCCGGCTCGGGCTCCTCGCTTGGTTCGCTGGTGGCTTCCAAAGCGGCGCTGATATCGAATGTGGCTTGCGCCAACACTGCGCCACTTTCATCAGCGCGGACTTCGCGGACTTCAACGGTGTAGCTGCCGATCTCGTCCTCAGCCGTACTGGATATCGTCATGCTGAAAACGCCGTCCGCATCGGCAACGCGGCTTGCGCGATATTCTTCAGCGCCTGCCGGATCCAGGATGATGAGATCAAAGGCCTGTTCGGCATCCAAACCGTTCACGGCGACAATGTGCTGACTGCCGATTTCACCGTCGGGCGGGTCGATAGTGACTTGCGCTTCTGGCGCAACCTCAGCCTTATAGCCAATGATCAGCGTGGCGCCTGTCAGCTTGTCACCGTCGACGAAGATATCGACGGCGAATTCGCCGCTTTCCAAGTCGTCGGCGGAATCGAATGCCAGCGAGACTTCGCCATCGCTAGATGCGCGCGCCAGAATCGTATCGATCAATACGCCTTCGGCTGTGGTGATCTGGGCTGTGACACTATCGAAAGCGGCCAGTCCGCTCACGGCGATATCAACCGACTGCCCGGCTTGAATGGTCGAGGGCTGCAGTTTTACCAGGGCCTCGCGCTCCGGCGGCGCTTCGATGGAGAATTCGCCCTCCGCGATTAGCTCGCCTTCTTCGTCGTAGACCGCAATGGCATGACGCCCGGGCGCATCGCCTACCTCGGCGAAGACCTCAAGCTCTATTACGCCATCATCGTCGCTGGTATGAATCCGGCGATAGACAACCTGCAGGCTTTCACTAGCCGTGATCTCGATGCTGTATTTTGTCTGGGCATCCAGTTCGCCAATGCGAATCGCTTGCACCTTGCCAAACGGCGCTGTTGCCGGCGTCACCGCAACGTCGCCCAAAAACTCGCTTTCGGCTTCGGCCTCGCCCGCGTAAGCTGGCGTAAGCTCGAATTCAGCCCTGGCTACGACGCCGCCTTCGCTGAGAACTTGCAGGGAATAGATGCCGGGCGCATCGCCTTCGGTGCTGCTGATGGGATAATCCAGCCGCCCGTCCGCATCGCTAGTTTCCTCACTGCTGAAGACGACCGCGCCATCAAAGAGGATCTCGATGCTGTGGTCGCTGTCCGGCTCCAGACCGCTAATTCTGATATCAAAGACAGCTTGCTCCACAGCGCCCGCTTCCGGTGTGATCGTCACGGTCGGCTCGTCTTGCGCCTGGACGGGAAGGGCCAGCAAAAGCAGAAGTACGCTCAGGTGAATGAGTCGCGAGAACGTATAAGGCATAGCACCACCTTTGTTTTGAATCTTTAATTGCTTGTTCAGTTTTGCCGACATTCTAGTCAGTTACTCTTTTCAATTATAGGGCAAGCGTAAGTGGCTTACTCTGTGCAAGTTACAGACTTTACAAAGCCTTTACTAAAGGCAAGTCCTAGGGCAGCCGCATGTTCCCGATTGCGTTGCGGACGCAGTATAATGTTCGCATGAGCGATATCGCGCCGAGCGTTGACAACTGGCAAATCATCGGGCATGAATGGGCGGTGGATTTTCTGCGCCGCGCCCTTACGAACCGTCGTCAACGCCATGCCTACCTGATCACAGGCAGCCCCTCGCTGGGCAAGATGAAGCTGGCGCTGGCGTTTGCTATGGCGCTTAACTGCCAGCATGAGCAAGCTTCGCAGCGGCCGTGTTTCGATTGTCGCAGTTGCGAAGCCATCGGCCGCGGCAACGATCCCGATGTGATCCTGGCGGGCGCGGACGCCGCCCTGAAGATTGACGAGATACGAAACGTCTCGCGTCTGCTGGCGTTGAAACCATACAGCGGGCGCTATCGCATCGCCATCCTGGACGGCTTTCATCTGGTCGCGCCACTCGCGCAGGACGCGCTTTTGAAGACTTTGGAAGAACCGTCGGCTCATGCCATCATCATTCTATTGGCGACATCGACCGAGCGAATTCTGCCCACGATCCGCAGCCGCGCTCAACATATCCCCTTGCGCCCGATTCAGCAGCAATTGGTCAAGGCACAACTCCTTAGCCGCGGCTGTGATGAGGCGCAGGCAGATCTGATCGCGCGTCTCAGCGGCGGACGGATGGGCTGGGCGCTGGCTGCCGTCGACGATGAAGACCTGCTCGCATTTCGTCAGGAAATGCTTGATAAGTTGCATGAAGTGTTGGCGGGCACAAGGCTGCCACGCTTGAAATCTGCCGATAAGCTAAGCCGCCGCGCCGGTGGAGACAAGGCGCTGCTGCGCAGTATCCTCGAAATCTGGCAGAGTTACTGGCGTGATGTACTGCTTCTTTGCTACGACAGCCCGGTCAAACCCTGCAATAGTGACCGCCATAGTGAAATCCGGGACTTGGCGAACCGCATCAGCAGCGAACGCGCTTACGCCGCGCTGGAAGCGACCGGCAATACCTTGCGCGCTCTGGACACCAATGCCAATCTGCGCTTGGCTCTCGATAGCTTATTTCTGAGTTACCCGGGGCTTGAAACCTAACGCGCCTAGTCAATGGGGATCCAGTTGTCCGGCTTCTTCGCCGCTTCCAATACCGAGTCCGGCGCCAGGACAATCTTGCCGAAGCCAGGCGTCTTTTCCAGCTTCTGATGAGCCTTGCGCGCCTGGCTCAAGGGCAAGACCTCGTCGATCAAAGCCTGGTACTTTCCCTTCGCGAAACTGTTCAGCACCGACTCAAAATCCTTGGGCTTCACCGCGCCATAGGACCCGTACAGGCTGAGATTCCTGAGGAATAATTCCATCGCATCCAGCTTGGCGGTCGGCTTTATGAGAGCGCTGGCGATGACAAGACGCCCGCCGCTGCAAAGCATGTCGAGCGACTGCTCCAAGTCCAGCTTCTCGCTGCAATGCAATCCGAGGCTTGCGCCGGCCTCTTCTGTCGCAACCTTGACTAGGCGCACCAGGTCGCCACCGGCGTCTTCCAGCACGATATCCGCGCCGATCTTATGTAGGTCGGAGGCGAATTCTCCCTCGCAGATCGCTATCACTTTGGCGCCCCGGGCGGCGGCGATTTGCACCGCTGATGCGCCGACGCTGCCGGCCGCGCCACGGATCACCACGGTATCCGCTTTTTTCAATTTCCCCTGCATCACCAGCGCAAGAAAGGCAGTGGCGAACGACGCGCCGGCCGCTACCGCCGACTGGTAATCCAGTTCATCCGGCAATCGCATCAGTTGATCGGCCGGTACGGCGCAATACTCGGCATAGCTGCCATCAATCTCGCAGCCCAATTGCTCGAAGCAGGCACATACGCGGTCGCCGATTTCCCAGTTGTCCACGTCTTCACCAAGCTGCTCTATTTCACCCGCCAGATCCGAGCCCAAAATATGCGGCAAAGGTTTGCGTATGATTAGGCGGCCACTGCGGAAAAGCAAGTCGGTCGGATTGACAGATGTGGCATGAATCTTGACCAGGACATGGCCCGGAGCGGGCAGCGGACGCGGCAGTCGCGTCGTCTTAAGTACGCGCGCCTTGCCCATTCTCTCCATGATGACGGCGCGCATACTGGCAGCGGTTTCCGCCATTTCGTCTCCTCGCCTGTGGCTGTCAAATCTGAGCTTAGTCTAGCGCACTGCAATAGGCCTGTAAACGGCTCAAGCGCCCCCAAACCGTTCGGCATTGCGCGCGTGTGCCTTGGCAATTTCCGCCTCACGATTGCGTGGTTTTGCCGTCGTATGCAGGGCGTCGAGCAAGGTCGCTGTCGCCCGCGATACATCTGCCACCGCGCGTCCAAAGGCGGCTTCATTGACAGCGGATGGCTTCTTGTATCCGCTGACCTTGCGCACATATTGCAGCGCGGCCGCTTCGATATCGGCCGTTGTGTAGGGTGGATCGTAGTTATACAGGGTGCGGATATTTCGGCACATTGACAGACCCTCTTTTCGCTCGCGTCCCTAGGCTGATTATATCATTTGCGGCCGCTTCAGTCTCGGTACAGGTCACTAGTGAGTCCCCGATATTCCGGCGGCAGATAGTCATCGCGCTCATCCAGGCCGAGAAACTCTTGCAGAAGCTCGCGACTGTCGTCTCGGTCAGGATAGTGGCTTTCCTTCCAGGCCAGGTAGGGAACTAGTTGCAGGCTGGCAGTGCGAAACTCGGCGACGATTAATGCGCCAGTGACGCCGCAGCGAGCGACAAAGTCCTGCCGTTCGTACTCGGCGAGCAATGTCGCCAGGTCAAACGGCACACGCCGATGCGCCGCCAATGTCCAACCGTCGCTGTCTCCGTCGAGAATCATATAGCTGGCGCTATGCGCCCCATCGAGCGGTACGCCGACCGAGCCCGGATTAAATATGTGCCAGCCTTCGACATGACGCTCCATGGCGACATGGCTATGCGCGCCGATTATGGTGTTCTCGGCAGTGCCATCAAGCCACTTGCGGATGGCGGCTTTCGACGAGCTGGGATACATCGCGGTCCAGGGATCGCCCGGCGTACCGTGCCAAACTCGTATCGGCGGCGCATCGCGAAAGCGCAACTGAAGTGTATCCGGCTGGCAGGCGATCGATGTGACCCACTCTTCACCTAGCTCATTGTGCAAATATGGCGGCTGCGTGAACTTGGACCAGTGCGCCGGCGCCCGCTCAGTATCATAGTCGAGCAAGTAATACTCGTTGTTGCCGCGCGCGACAGGCCAATTGCGCGCTGTAATAATCTCCAGCACTTCGCGCGAAAATGGACCCCAATTGATGCTGTCGCCGGCCACCACAACTTGGTCGACGTCAAACTGCGCCATATCGTCCATGACGGCTTGCAGGGCAGTTAAGTTGCCGTGAATATCGGCGAGGACCGCCAAACGTGTCATATCAACCTCCTTTGTAACTGAAGCTGATACAACCTGCATGCGCTGATTCCGCACTCAGGAATCGTAACCCTTTGGATGCCAGCGATGCCAGTTCCACGCCGTCTCTATGATAGCGCGCAAATTGTTGTACTCGGTTTCCCAGCCCAGTTCGCGCCCGATCTTGTCGCTGTCTGCCACCAATACGGGCAAGTCGCCGGCGCGCCGTGGCGCCGTCGCCATCGGGATGGCGTGGCCCGTTACCGCGCGAGCCGTCTCGATCACATCGAGGACGGAAAAGCCGCTGCCACTGCCGAGATTGTAGACACGGCTTTCGCCTTCTCCCAATGCCTCCAGCGCCAGAATATGCGCTCGGGCCAAGTCCAGCACGTGCACATAATCGCGGATGCAGGTGCCATCGGGCGTGTCGTAATCTGTCCCGAAGATCTCGATTGCCTCTCGCTGGCCCATGGCCACCTGCAGCACCAGCGGAATCAAGTGCGATTCGGGCTCATGCGCCTCGCCGATATGCCCGTCCGGGTGGGCGCCGCAAGCATTGAAATAGCGAAGACAGCAGTATTTGATGCCGTAAAGCCGATCCATCCAGGCCAGCAGCCGTTCCGCCATATATTTCGTCTCGCCATAGACGCTGCCAGGGTTCAGCGCTTCAGTTTCGTCAATGGGGACGCGCCGGGGCTGATCGAAGAGGTTGGCGGTGGACGACAGAATGAAGCGCTTGACGCCATGGATGCTGGCTTGCTCCAGCACATTGATGACCGTGTAGAGATTGTCGCGCAGGTACATGAAGGGCTGCTGCATACTCTCGCCGACCAGAATCTGCGAGGCAAAGTGCATGATGCCGTCAAACTGATGCGCCTCAAAAGTGGCGGACAGCGTCGTTTGGTCATGCAAGTCGCCGACGATCAGCGCCGCATCAGAATGCACCGCGCCGCGATGCCCCTTGCCCAGATTATCATAGACGACGACTTGATTGCCGCGTTCAATCAGCATCTGCACCGCATGACTGCCGATATAGCCGGCCCCGCCCGTCACCAATACTTTCATCGTATGGCTCTCCCCTCCGCCCGCAGATTATAGCCTCTCTGCTCCTGGCTTGAAAATCGCGCGTCCAGTTTCGCGCCCGGCAATCGTACTAGCAGTTGCGCATCGCAGAGCGCAGTTGCCGCGTATTGTTAGTGGCGGGCGACTTGTGGTTTAATCAGACACGGGCAAGACACTTATGGAAATACAATGACGGAAGAACGTAAGAGAGAATGGACAACGGCCGAGCGAGCGGCTCTGCGCAAGCTGATCCGCATGGCTTTGATAATGCTGCTGGCCATCGTCATCGCCGGCGCCATCGCTGCGCTGCTTAGTTCGTCAGTTGGCGCGGCTTAGGTCACGTTCCGCCACTCACTCTTTAGGTCGAAACACTATGGAAAACGACGTGCTCATATTCATCGCTGACGCGCCGAAAGAACGGCTCGACAAATTTGTGCTGGCACAACTGCCCGGCTACTCGCGCGCGCAAATCCAGACGCTCATCCGCGACGGCAGAGTCCTGGTCAATGGCGCCACGCAGAAAACCGGCTACAAATTCAAAGGCGGTGAAGAGGTCAGCGTCCTTATCCCGCCGCAGGAAGAGACCTCGATCGAGCCGGAAGAGATCGACCTTGAGATCGTCTACGAAGACGATGACCTCGCCGTGGTCGATAAGGCCGCCGGCATGGTGGTGCATCCTGGCCCCGGAAACGAAACAGGCACACTCGTCAACGCATTGCTGGCGCGCTATCCCGAGCTCGCCGATATGATGGATGACCCGCAGACCCAGGACCGGCTCGGCATCGTGCACCGCCTCGACCGCGGCACGAGCGGCTTGCTGGTAATCGCCCGCAACAAGGCGACCCTGCTCGCGCTGATGCAACAGTTTCAAGAACGCAGCGTTGACAAGGTCTACCTGGCATTGCTCGAATCACGCCCGAAATCGAATACCGGCCTGGTCGACGCGCCCATCACCCGCGACCCGCGGCAACGCAAGCGGATGTGGGTTCACCGCGATGGCAAGCAGGCGCAGACCGAGTTTCGAGTCCTGGACGACCACTTCCAGGGCGACCGGGCGCTGGTCAAGCTCAAGTTGTTGACGGGACGCACGCATCAGATCCGCGTACACATGGCCTTCATCGGCTGCCCGGTGATGGGCGATACGGTCTATGGCCGGCGCAAGCAGCGGGTCAAGCTCAAGCGGCAGTTCCTGCACGCGCATGAGTTGACCTTCGACCACCCGGCCACGGGCGAGCGGATGGGCTTTGTGAGTGAGTTGCCGGTGGGGTTAAGCGCGGTGATGGAGAAATTGCGCTAGGGTTCTTGGATTCACCACAGAGGCAGATTTTCGTTACATTCCGTCTAGAACACGACGAAGAAGGGTGTCATCTTCGCGGCAGAAAGCGATTTGCCACATCTCGCGCTCATTGCCATCGGAAGGATCAATGACTTTCCAGAAAGAAAACGCATTGAATTTGCCACGCACATATTCATAGTTGGGATTTACGGTATGAATAGCCTCTAGTGCCGCCACGGCGCAATTCGTGATTTTACCTCGGAATCTCATGCATTTACTTGCGGGATAAATCCCCTTTTCCGCGACATACTCCCGTAACAGTTCTGCTTCAAAGCGGTTGCCCTCGTGCGTACCGAAAACTGGAATCTCACGGCCACGTAGATCCGATGCTTGCTTGGGCGTGACAGGCGCCGGACTTAACTGCGCGACGGTAATGCCGGGTTCGCACTCTGGCGCCTTAAGTCGCGAACGAAGGAACTCTTGCCACTCTAGGCCAATAAGCTCCTTAAGCCGAACAAGACGAGATTGCGATGTTTTCCTCGGCTCTATTATGTCTGCAAGATTATTCATCATCCTTTGCGAAAGCGGCTCAAACTCTGCTCTCAATACGTGGCGAACTCTCAGTCGATCCTTCGACATTCGAGCCGCTTCGAGAGCATTCTCCTCATGCAATCCTACTTTCGCAAACAATTGCAGGACGTCAATTAGCGACTCGTCGAGCTTTAGCATATCAAGTGTCATAAACGGCTCGTCGTCCATGACATTTGGATTATCGAGATCAGCAAAGAATCGAAACTCAAGACCGTTAGTGAGTATACCGAATCTGACGTCTAGCTTGGTGCTGAAGTAGCGTCTCAATTGTTCCGCGTGTTGTTTGTCGAGTGTCGCACCAGCGTATTTCACTTCCACTAAAATAACGGCTTTGCCATCTCGCTTTAGCGCGAAGTCTACTTTTTCTCGCAGAATGCCGACATCGGCCGTAAATTCGGGCTCAACATCATTAGGGTTGTGCACATTGAAACCGAGTAATTCAAAAAATGGCATTACCAAGAATTGACTAGTACTCGCCTCGCTCCGTTTGGCAGCAGGGAGGCTCCGCGGGACTTCGGCGGCCAGCGCCCGTATCTTCTCGACAAAATCCATCTCTTCATCCCAATGCGACAATCCTAATACGTTAGCGAAAGTTTAACATAGAGACGCTAGTTTTGCCGATTCGCGTGTAAAGAGCGCGTGGGATTTTTGAGCGAGCTGCCGGTAGGGTTGAGCGCGGAGATGGAGAAGTTGCGCTAGGGGGATTCACCACAGAGGCGCAGAGGGCACAGAGCGAAAAGCTATACTCCGCCAGCGGGAAGTCTCACTATGGCGACGAAGATGCCTGTCATAACGCTCATCGCAATCACGATGCGCCAAGTCAAGTCCGACTTGAGTTTTTCCATGTCGGCGCGCAATCTTTCAATGTCGGTTTGCACCATCGCCACATCGGCCTTGGTGGCCACATGCTCTTGGCTGGCTTCTAGCTTGGCGATTTGTTCGACGTGTCGGTTGACAGCCTCAAGCACAAATTTGTTTTCCGCTTCTGTTCGTACCGCCATTGATGCTTCCTCAATGTGTCATATATGCCGAATCTTGCTGTTCAGTTTCTTTCAATTCGAGAGTGCTGTCAAGCTTTGTTCCCGACGGGTTGCGGGATGTGATGGAGAAGCTGCGGTAGAGGTTTGGATTTCACCACAGAGGCACAGAGAGCACAGAGTATAGATCGCTTAGGTTGTGCCAACCAGTCGCCGTAACAAAGCATCGTCTTTTCGCAAATCACTTATAGGTCGTTCCCGGTTTCTAATTGGATCGCGAAGTTTCCAAAAGTTCCATCCATTGATAGCCTTGAAATCGGGAACAACAGAGCGAATTGCCTTTAATGCAGTTTTGGAAGGTGTTGCGGTCAACCCATCAAACGTTACCCGGGCTCCACGATGATGGGATTCGTCGAAAGCTAGTGTTGCTTCAAATGAATGTCCTCGCCATACAGCGTATACTGGGATATGGACTTCGGTCTCAGGCGCTAAAGTTGGAGGCTGTGGCGGCATTTCGTGCTTTTCTTCTACAAAATCCCGAAATACTTGCCTTACCAGCGGCGCTAACGCATCCACAAAGCCTATTGGTATGACGCCACTGTGAAGCTCCGCCGCGAAGAATCTTACAAATTCTTCTGAAGGCTGCTTGTAATTCGCCTCAAGTATTGAACGGATGTCGTTCTTTTGTTTTATGTTAGTAGCATGATGCACAATCATTCGAGGATTGAGCGCTTGTTTGGTAAGATATTTAAGATTTGTGACAGTTGTCTCGTCAAAATCCCTCAGGTCAATTCGCATTACCAACTCTACATCAACGGATTTCATGTTATCTACAGGCGCATACAAGCGGTAATGCACTCCGTCTGTGATAATGCCGATGCGGTGGGTTGGCGGACCTAAATGTCTTGAAAGTTGTTTTGAAAAGCCAGTGCCAAGCGATCGAATGTCGGTTGTGACCTTGATAAGTATTTTGGATTCATTGTCAACCACGATGGCGTAGTCGTATTTCCAACCGTCCGCACCAATATACCCCGGCAAGACTTCATTGAGGTTGGAAAGATCATAACCGAGCGCTTGGATAAAGGGCCGAACGGAAACTTGCTTTGCTGCTTCCTCAGTTTTGATAAGGTGTCGCTGTTGCTTAAGATTGGCTGAAATCTTGCGGATGCGCTCGAGTAAATCCATGCTTACATTCTCATTGATTTAGGATGGCTACATTAGCCAGATTCTACCACATCCACCCTCTCTCCTCTCCGCCCTCTATGCCACCGCCGCGAAATCCGCTATACTCCCCACTATGCAAAACACCACCGCTCAACCGACCGCCTTCCACCTGATGACCAAACCGCGAGGCGCCATCTGCAACCTCGACTGCAAATACTGCTATTTCCTGTCCAAAGAGAAGCTCTACCCGGGCAGCAATTTCCGCATGTCGGACAGCTTGCTCGAAGAATACATCCGCCAATATATCGAAGCGCAGCAGGTCAACGACATCAACTTCGCCTGGCAGGGCGGCGAACCGACCCTGATGGGGCTCGACTTCTTCCGTCAAGCCGTCCGCTACCAGCAGAAGCACAAGCGCCCGGGCATGCGCATCACCAATGCGCTGCAGACCAACGCTGTCACCCTCGATGACGACTGGTGCGAGTTCTTCGCCGCCAATGATTTCCTGCTCGGCGTCAGCCTTGATGGGCCGGCGGATGCGCACGATTTCTACCGTGTCGACAAAGGCGGCAACCCGACCTTCCACAAGGTGATGGCTGGCATCCGACTGCTGCAGAAGCACGATGCAGAATACAACATCTTGACCACGGTGCACGCTGCCAACGAAGGGCATGGCGAGCGCGTTTACAAGTTCCTGCGCGATGAAGTCGGCACGAAATTCATGCAGTTCATCCCCATCGTCGAACGGGAAAACGACACCGGCTACCAAGAGGGCGACCAGGTCACCGACCGCTCCATATCCTCCGCCGGCTACGGGCAATTCCTCATCGATATGTATGAAGAGTGGGTACGTCGCGATGTCGGGTCAGTCTTCGTGCAGATCTTTGATATCGCGCTGGCTGCCTGGACCGGCGCGCCGCCCGGCTTATGCATCTTCGATGAGACATGCGGCTTGGCTATGGCGATGGAGCACAATGGCGATGTCTTCTCCTGCGATCATTACGTCGAGCCCGATTTTAAGCTGGGCAATATCATGGATGTGCCGCTCAGCGAGATAGTGGTGATGGACGAGCAGATCGCCTTTGGTCAAGCCAAACGCGATACGCTGCCGCAATATTGCCTCGACTGCGAGGTGAAATTCGTTTGCAACGGCGGCTGCCCCAAGAATCGCTTCATCGACACACCCGACGGCGAGCCCGGCTTGAATTACCTTTGTTCCGGTTATCGCGCGTTCTTCAACCACGTCCGCCCGACCATGAACCTCATGGCCAGCGAGCTGGCGCAGCGCCGGCCGCCGGCCAATGTCATGCTGCAAATGGCGCGTCATGACGCCGAGCTGGAACGCGCCTTCGCCACCGCCGGCCGCAACGATCCCTGTCCCTGCGGCAGCGGCTTGAAGTTCAAACGCTGCCATGGCTTGCGGCGCAACTAGCTGTTCTTTGACTGACGATTTCGCGTTTCGTGTATTTGCGCTGCCACAGGTTAACTTGCTTCTTCAATGACTCGCCTGATGACCTCGTCCGGAATGTCTGCGCGTTCTGTTTTGGAGTAGATGATCAATAGCAGGACGAGTGTCCCAGATTTCTCCTGATAGATGACCCGGAATCCGCCGCTCTTTCCACGCTGCGCGGAACGATTCGGCAGCCGCGCTTTGAAGGCGCGGTGGTCAACTCGCGCCAGTCGAATGCCGGGACGTTGGTCAGCTTCTAGTTGGGTAATTAGATCGTCAACGGTGTCAACTACGGAGGGGAATCTGCGCGCCAATCTGCGCAGTTGCCGATTGAAAGTATCAGCGATGTCTACTTGCGTCGTCATCGGCTGCCATCATCTCGCGGAGTTCACGCAATACTTCGCTTGCGGGGCGCGTCTGGCCCGTTTTGGCTTCGTGAAGCGCTTGACGAAGCATAGCCACAAGCTCTTCCGTGGTGGGCTCGTCATCGTCAATCGAGGGGTCCATCGCGAGCCTGTCGTCCAATATCTCAGCGGACGCATCGCGCTCAGGTTGCTTCATCGTTTGGTCCTTCCCCTTGACAGCCACCCTAATGCTACCACAATGCAGTAGCAAACTCTATAATTTCGAGGGGAGCATTCTCATGCCAAAACAAGTCATCTCCACCGACAAAGCGCCGGACGCGGTCGGCGCTTATTCGCAAGGCATCATCGCCAACGGCTTAGTCTTCACCGCCGGCCAAATCCCGCTCATCCCCGGCGCCTCAAATCTGCGCCAAGGCGGTATTCAAGCGCAGACTCGCCAGTCGCTGAACAACGTCAAGGGCGTGCTTGAAGCGGCCGGCAGCAGCCTAAGCCAAGTCGTCAAGACGACGGTGTTCCTTGCCGACATCAACGACTTCGCCGAATTCAACGCGGTCTATGGCGAGTTCTTTCCGCAGGATCCACCGGCGCGCTCCACGGTGCAGGCGGGTGGTCTGCCCGTCGGCGCTCTAGTCGAGATCGAGGCCATCGCCCTGCTCGATTAAGAGGCTACGCAGCTTGCGGCGCTTCTGCTAAACTGGGCCTCTGCCAGACGGACGAGCAATTCCTAAGGACCAAGCCTACAATGATAGATGTAAATCAGCTGCGCAAAGGCACGACCTTTACCGACAGCGGCAATCTCTACCGCGTCATCGAATACCGCCACCACAAACCCGGGCGCGGCAAGGCCACCATCCGCGTCACAGTGCGTGATCTGCGCAGCGGCTCCACCACCGAGATGACCTTCAACTCCGGCGAGCGCGTCGAGGACGTCCGCGTCGAAGCCGATAAGGTCGAATTCCTTTTCTCCGATGACGATTTCGTCACTTTCATGGACACTGAAACTTACGATCAGCCGCAACTCAACCGCGCCGTTTTTGGCGAAGATCTCAAATATCTCAAGGACAGCATGGAGATCAAGCTGCTCAGCTACGAAGGTGAGATCATTGATTACGAGCTGCCCAAGACGATGGAATACCAGGTGATTGAAGTCGAGGCGGCCGTCGCCGGCGACACCGCCAACAGCCCGACCAAGAAGATCAAACTTGAAAGCGGCTTCGAGGTCAGCGCGCCAATGTTCATCAACGTCGGCGATGTGGTCAAAGTCAATCTCGAAGAAGAAACCTACGTCACCCGTGTCAGCAAATAAGCTGCTTCATAAGCTAGTTGGGGCGCCCTAGCGCGTCATTGTCCCGATGACAAGCCCGGCGCGATCACGCGAAACAAGAGATACAGATCGAGCGCTAACAAACCCAACAATCCGATCGGGATAATCCATTGGGCCCGTTCCCAGCGCCCTGGAAGCTGTGCTCGCCAGTGGTCAAGGCCGTAAACCAGCACGAAGGAGATCGGTATCAGCGCCGGGAAGAGATAGCGACCCTGCCACTGACGGAACTCGATGTTGTAGTAAAGAAACTGCACAAGCACGATCAGCAATGACGCGAGCAGCACTACCCGGAAAGCGCCATTGATCTCGCGGCGCCGGCTCGCCACCAGCGCGCCCGATACACCAGCGACCGCCAGCAGCCCAAAGCCCCGATAAATCCAGCCGCCGAGCACATTGTCCAGCGGCAGCGCCATCCAACCGAATTGGCCCCAGAAGCTCTTGAATGTTCTGCTCAGCATGTGCTGAAAGGCGCTCTGCGCGCCGTGCTCAGCGACGTAGTCTGACGTGCGTGGCTGATCGTCGACCACGCGGTTGTGCGCCGCCAATCCCAGAAAGTCGGGAAAGCCGTATGCGCTGATGTTGCGCAGCCACCAGACCCCGCCGATGACACCTGCTATCAGCGCGAATATCGCCAATGACCGCAAAAGCTCAGGCGTCGGCTTGCTACCGTGACGCCACTTCAGCCAGATGGCCAACAGCGTCGGCAGCGCAAGAAAATAAATTGTCAGCTTCGTCAAAAACGCCAAGCCGACGATCAGCCCCAGCTGCCAGATCGGTACCGAGTCCGACCTAAGGAATCGCAACAGCCAAAGCAGCGCCAGCCCCACGATCAGCTCCGCCAGCGCGTCGTTATTGACCGCGCTCATCATGTGCAAGTGCTGCGGCAGGAAAGCGACCAGCGCCATGACACCGAGCGCGACCTGTGGCTGCTCGGGCAAAATCGAGCGGCAAACCAGGTAGCTCAAGACCAATAACCCCGCGCCGAGCGTCACGCTTAGAAGACGCAGCGCCACCAGATCGCCGCCACTTACGCTGTACACCACCGCCGCCAGCAGATAGTACAGCGGTGGATGATGATCTTCGTATTGGACGCCATCAAGCTCGCCGAGCAATTCAGGCGCGAATCTGCCGCTTGTCAGTTGGCCCAGGTACTCGCTCGACCAGTCGCCGTCTTCGATGCGCGGGCAGCAGCCTGCCTCGACAATCTGCCGGATGTAGTTGAAATGAGCCGGCTCGTCAGGCAGTTGCCATGCCGGCGTGTACCTCGCATATAAGGGTGCGACGACCAGATAGCCGAGCAGGATAGTTAGAAACAGGCGCTTCTCATTTGCCACGGGCATTGGTTCCGAATTTGCGATCAGAAGCCAATATCATGATGGCACAATTCGCCTGATTTGTCAGTTGCAGCGTGGCGATCGTCTGTCAGCCGTCAATTCATAACATCGAATCGGGAGATGATCTATCCCTTCGCAGAGAGCCAGCCGAATGCGACATGTTGCCGATCCGCCGGCGCGTCACTGAGGGTTTCCCATGTAATATTGGTAAATGTCCAGTGACGACAACGGTTCGATTTGTCGCGTCGGCGTAAGCGCCGCCTTCAGCCTGCGCGAGTCAGATTCTGCGCTATACTAATGCCATAAATGTACGCAAACCGAGAGGACAATGCTGGATGAAAGTTGTTTCAATTGGCGGTGGCTTGGGCGCCGTGCAGGTCATGCATGGCTTGCAGCGCCATACCAGCAGTCTCACCGGCATCATCGCCGTCACCGACACCGGTCGCAGTACCGGCATCGTCCGCGAATTCGCCCAGATTCCGGCGCCGGGCGATATACGCAATGCCCTCGCCACCCTCGCTCTCGATGATGATTCCCTGCTCACCCGCCTCATGCAGCATCGCATCTCCGCGCCGGGCGATCCCAAGCTCGATGGCATGGCATTCGGCAATCTTTTCATCGCCGCCTTGACACAAATGTCGGGCAGCTTCGTCAAGGCGATCGATCAAATCAGCGAATTTCTCGATGTCCAGGCGGACATCTACCCGGTCACCGAAGAGGACACCCATATCTGCGCCGAGCTGGTGGACGGCACAATCGTCGAGCAGGAGTTCAATGTGCGGCAATTGGACAAAGCCGCCATCAAGCGCATCTTCGTGCAGAACCCGGATGCCACCGTCTATCCGCCCTGCATTGACGCCCTGCGCGATGCGGACTTGATCACCATCGGTCCCGGCAGCCTTTTCACCACCGTAATCGCATGTCTCGCCTTCAAAGAGATCGCCCGAGCCATTCGCGAGTCCAGCGCCTTGAAGGTTTACATCTGCAATACGACCACGCAGCCAGGCCAGACCGACGGTTACACTTTGTCCGATCACGTGCAGCAGGTGATGTCATATCTTGGAATCGGTGTTCTGGACTATGTCGTAATCAACTCGACAGAGCCGAGCGAGGAATTAATGGATCTCTACGCGCGTGAGAAGATCAATGTCCTGTTGCCGACCACGCACGAAGTTCACAATATCTTGACGATGAACGTCCGCCCCGTATTGGCTGATGTCGCCGATACGGCCTCGGGCAAGCGGGCGATGTGGCAGAAGCAGGATACAATCCGTCACAATCCGGAATTGATCGCGAATACGCTGATGGAACTGATGGGTGAGCGCGCGGAAGTCCGGACGGCGCTCTAGCTTGTCGCTTCCGGAAGTTGGGGCAAAGGCGACGGAGTATCGCTGCTGTCAGCTCCACTTTTGATGCCGTCGATCTTGCCGAATTGTCGGTCCAATTGTCGCGTACGTATGACAGTCAAGTCATCAAATTTACCTTGAAGCGTCCTGAAATTCTTCCCCATTCCATCCATTAGTTTCGTGTATTCCCCCCACTGTTTCTCTATGCCTTTCAGTATCTCGAGAACTTCTTGCGATCTCTGTTCAATGGCGAAGTTTTCTGATGCTTGGCGGATGACGGCTAGGATGATGTAAAGCGTTAGAGGCGAGCAAATGATCACTCTCTTCGTCAGCGCGTTGTCGATGACCTCACTGCCTTCTTGGTGGATGAAGCTGTAGATCTGTTCGTTGGGGATGAAAATCAGCACACAATCGACCGTACCATCGTGGATGTAATCTCGATTGTTCACATCAGACACATGCTTTTTCACATTGCTCAGGAAGCTTTTGCGGTATTTGTCTCTATCTACCTCGTTTTCGGCATTGAAGTAATTATTATAGTTGTCGACCGGAAATTTGCAGTCCATGTTAATTTGCAGGCGATTCGGCAGCAAAAAAGTGAAATCGGGAATATCACCGGAAGGCGTCGCCACCTGCTTCAGATAGCTGATGCCTTTACTCATGCCAAGATGGTCGAGAATCTGCTCGGCAATCCGCTCCCCCCAGCGGCCCCGCGCTTGATTATCCGCAAGCGCTCTATGCAGCGATGAAGTGGTCTGAGTCAAGCTTTTGAGTTGGTCGTCCAGCGCGCCAAGCTTGCTTTCGCGCGCTTTCTCAAACTCATCAATCAGCGACTGCACCTTGCCCAGCTTCTCATCCATTTCTCCCAAGCGACGATTAATTTGAAGTTCCTTCTCATCGAGCTTGGCAATATGCTCCTTTGATTGCGTATCGGAGCGTTCTTGCAGTTGAGTCAGATGCGTTCTGTTGGTTTCTTCCAGGCTCTTGGCGGACTTCTCGATCACCTCACTAACATTCTTTTGATTCTTGTCGAGTTCGGTTGGCACAGTGTCCAATGTTTCGGACATCTGCTTTAGTTGCTGATCGATCAACTTTTTCTTCGCTTCTAATTCGGCCAAATGCACCTTGGACTGCGCTTCGGCCTTTTCTGTGAGTTGATTTAAGTGATTCTTGTTGGATTCCTTGAGTTCTCTCGTCGATTTGTCCAAGACTTCCACAACTCTGTCCTGGTTCTTCTCCAGATTAGTTGGCACTGTGTTCAAAGTCTCCGTCATTGACTTTGACATCGACTGTAGGCTTTGGTCAATGAGTTCTTTCTTGGTTTCGAGTTCGGTTGTGTGTTGCTCCGTTTTCTTATTTAATTCCCTGTCCGCTAGAGATAGGAATTCCTTTTGCTTGCTAGCCAGAACTTCCGACGAAAGGCTCTTGAAGGACGATTTCATCTCGTCCGTTACACCGTCGTAGGATTTCTTCATTTCGTCCGACAAACGCTCGAAAGTGTTGCGAAAACTCTTGCCATAGAAGCGGTAGGTCAGCATGGCGAAAATGAATCCGCCGACCAAACCGATGCCCAAGCCCAGCACGACACTAAAGCCGTGCAACCCTTCAATTAACGCAGAAAAACCATCCATTGACCCACCCCCGCCTGCAGTCACATCCAGCTTACTCTGATTTGCACGGCTGTCAACGGGGGCGTTTGGCTTGCCCTTTCGCGGAATAATGCCCGTGCTATAATTAGCGGCATTGTCTGGCAAAAGAGAAAAGTCATGCGGAAAACGCCGAAGCGATTGAGAAAGGGAGACTTGTGACTTCTCTTGTTCTAACAGTGAGAGAGACAATGCGTTACCGCGGCGCGATCGGGCAATGGAGCTGGGTTCTGCATCGGCTCACTGGCGTCGGCGTCGTATTCTTCCTCGCCCTCCACGTAATCGATACCTCGTGGGCGGTCTTCTATCCTGATCTCTACGTCAAAGCCATCGCCGCTTATCAGTCACCCATCTTTACCATTGGCGAGTTTGGCTTGGTCTTCGCCGTGGTCTACCATGCCTTCAACGGCATCCGCATCGTCATCTTTGATTACAAGCCGGAGCTCTGGCGCCATCAAGCCCAGGCGGCCATCGCTGTGCTGCTGCTGACACTGCTGGTGCTCGCGCCGGTCTTCTTGGGTATGGCAGCGCACGTCATCGACTTTTACGTTGCCGAGCAAGCCATCGCCGGCAGCAAAATCATGGATGTCGTCGTCTTTTCGATCCTCGAGCAATTGCCCTTCATCGCCGGTTTTGTCGGTGTACTGGCCGCGGCCATTGTCCTGACCGCCGTCTTTAGTCTGCTGAGAGGCGAGGCGACGCAGCGCGGCAAATACCCGCAAGCCAGCCCGGTCGAACGCTTCTGGTGGGCCTTCATGCGCCTCAGCGGCATCTTGATCCTGCCGCTGGTCTTTGGGCACCTGGCGCTGATGCATGTCGTGCAGGGCGTCTTTGATATCACCGCCGCTCAGGAAGTTACGGGCACGCTGGCGACCAACGGGACCATCGGCGTCGTGCCTAGCGCGGTCGAATTTGTCTATCATCGCTGGTCGTATGCCGCCGGCGGTGTCTTCGTCTGGCGCGTCTATGATCTGTTCCTGCTGGTCTTGGTGACCTTGCACGGCTTCAACGGCTTGCGCTATGTCTTGACGGACTACACCAGCTTCAACGATTTCGCCCGCCGCACATCGGTCGCGCTATGCACCGTGATCGCCGCGATTCTGCTGGCGCTCGGCGCGGCAGCTTTATTTGTGCCACTGGAGAAAGACATCATCAATGAAGCGATGGCGGCCACCGCCGAGATTTACGAACTTCGTGGCGAAGAGGTACCGGCCGAATTAGAAGCCTGGCTGAATGGCGAAAGCGCAGTTGAGATGCCGGATGAATAGGTCAGATTCGCCCGGGCAGAGCCCATTGTCAGATGCGCAGGAGCAGCGGATACATGCAAATTCATAAACACGATGCGATTATAATTGGCGCCGGCGGCGCCGGATTGATGGCGGCCCTCTACGCAAGCAAAGGCGGCGCGGATGTCGCTGTCGTCAGCAAGCTCTATCCCACTCGCAGCCACACCGGCACGGCGCAAGGCGGTATCGGCGCGGCGTTGGGCAACCTCGATGAAGACAAGCCCATCTACCATACCTACGATACAGTCAAAGGCGGCGACTACTTGTCCGATCAGGCGGCAGCGAAAATCCTGGCGGAGAACGCCGTTGAAGCCGTGATTGAGCTGGAACACATGGGTCTGCCCTTTGACCGCACCTCGGAGAAACGCATCAGTCAGCGGCGCTTCGGCGGTCACACGCGCAACTTCGGCGAGGAGCTCGTCAGGCGCGCCTGTCATGCCGCCGACCGCACCGGCCACATGATTCTGCAGACGCTCTATCAGCAGTGCATCAAAAACGAAGTCAATTTCTTCGACGAGTTTCAAGTTGTCGATGTGATTGTCGTCGATGGCGTAGCGGCTGGAGTCGTCGCCATTGAGCTGGGCACAGGCGAGTTTCACATCTTTCACGGCAAGGCGAGCTTCTTCGCTTCCGGCGGATGGGGCCGCTGCTGGTCAGTCACAAGCAACGCCCATTCGCTGACTGGCGATGGCGCCGCGATTGCCTTGCGCCGTGGCGTTCCCCTGCAAGATATGGAATTCTTCCAATTCCATCCCACCGGCATCTACCGCATGGGCATCTTGATCACTGAAGGTGTGCGGGGCGAAGGCGGTGTGCTCATCAACAGTCAGGGCGAGCGCTTCATGGAGCGTTATGCGCCCAGCGCGAAGGACCTGGCCAGCCGCGATGTCGTCAGCCGCGCCATCTACCTCGAGACCCGCGCCGGCCGCAGCATCAAGAACCGCGGCTACGTGCATCTCGATGTCCGCCCGCAGACGGTCAACCGCTACTTCGCCGAAGAAGGACGCGACCGGGCGGACTTCATCGACGACTCCACTATCGAGCGCAAACTGCCCGACATTCTCGATTTCTGCCGCACCTACCTCGGCGTCGACCCGGTTCACGAGCCGATGCCGGTGCAGCCAACGGCGCATTACGCCATGGGCGGCATCCCGACCAATGTCGACGCCGAAGTCATCATCGACGCGGCCGGCACGGTCATGCCCGGCGCTTATGCCGCTGGCGAAACAGCCTGCGTCAGTGTACATGGCGCTAATCGGCTGGGCACTAATTCACTTGTCGACCTGGTTGTCTTCGGCCGCCGCGGTGGCATGAAGATGGCGGAATATGTCAAGGACGCTGATTGGACCGCGCTCCCAAGCGACGCCGGCGCGGAGATTCAAGCCGAATTCAACCGCATTCGCAGCGGCTCGGGTTCGTCCCGCCCGGGTGAACTGCGCGCGAAAATGCAGCAAACTATGATGGACAATGTTGGTGTATTCCGTACAGACGAGACCTTGCAACTGGGCATCAACGATCTGACAGAATTGCGCGAGCGCTTTTATACCGACCTGCAGATCGACGACAAGTCGCGCGTCTTTAATACCGACCTGATGGAAGCATGGGAATTCGGCTGCCTGCTCGACCTGGCGGATGTGACAGCAAGGGCGGCGCTTGAACGCAAGGAAAGCCGTGGCGCGCACAGCCGCGAAGACTTCAAAAAGCGCGATGACGAGAACTGGCTGGTGCATTCGTTGACAGCGCATGACGGCAATGTCGGCAACCCGTCATACGTGGTAAGTTCCGACAAGCCGGTTGATCTCTCGCTTTGGCAAGCCGAGATCGAGCATGGTGTGCCCGAAGAGCAGCAGAAGTTCCGCCCGAAGGAACGGGTCTATTAGCGTTCATGCGGGAAACCTTTGTAGGGGCGACTCTGTGAGTCGCCCATTAAGAGAAAACTGATAGGGGCAACTATGGAAGTCACGTTCAGAATCAGACGGCAGAATCCGGATGTTCCGGGCAAGCGGAAATCATCTTCATGAATGGTCTGGGCGATGGCGGATGTTGATTAGATTCAAATGAAGGATAGACCTGCTGTGCGAATAATCATTGAGCAAGTTCGCTTCATATGCTTGCTGGTCCGTTACTTTTATTTGCAAGTTCGATACACTTACTTACTTATTCGTTATTGTCTCCTCAAAGTAGTGGGAGCGGCGCTTGTGGAAGCCGTGAAGATAGAATATTGTATCAAGTCCTTGTCAAAAGAAGACCGTGTTATTTTTGCAACATGTGTTGCCTTTGCAATCTTTATCCTGGCGCAGAACTTGATTTTCGCATTTAGACTGGAAGTGACCGCATGGATGTAACTTTCAAAATCAGACGGCAGAACCCCGACGTTCCCGGCCAGGAGAAACCCTACTGGCAGGAATTTGCCCTGCAAGACGTCGACCCAACCGACCGCGTCCTCGAGATGTTGCATCGCATCAAATGGGAGCTGGACGGCTCATTGTCGCTGCGCCGGTCTTGCGCCCACGGCGTCTGCGGCTCCGATGCCATGCGCATCAACGGCGTCAACCGCCTGGCCTGCAAAATGCTGGCGCGCGATGTCGGCGAACGGATCCAGGTCGAGCCGATCCTGGGCATGCCGGTTATCAAAGACCTGATCGTCGATATGCAGCCCTTCTTCGATCACTACAAGCAAGTGATGCCCTTCTTCGTCAACAACGATCCACTTCCGGCTGACGGGCGCGAACGCCTGCAAACGCAAGCTGACCGCGAGCTTTTCGACGATACGACCAAGTGCATCCTTTGCGCTTGCTGCACCACCGCCTGCCCCAGCTTCTGGGCGAACGGCCATTACATCGGTCCCGCGGCCATCGTGCAGGCGCACCGCTTCATCTTTGATACGCGCGATCAAGCGGGCAAAGAGCGGCTCGGCATTCTTAGCGAGCCAAATGGCGTCTGGCGCTGCCGCACAATCTTCAACTGTACACCAGCCTGTCCGCGCGACATCGAAGTCACCAAAGCTATCGGCGAGGTTAAACTTGCTATCCGAAAAGGCAAAACTGTTGGCATTATTCAGCCAACTGTGTCACACTAGAAATATGCTGATCGACACTGTCAGAACTGCTGGCAGTGTACTCCGTCAGAACTAGGATTTATTGGAGGTCGTAATGAAGAGAACAGCAGGTTTAGACAGAAAGTCCCGTTTTTGGTCACGGCTTCTTGGTTTGCTGATTGTGTTCGCCATCATCTCCGTGCTGGTTTTCGGCGGTGTGAAGAACGTGATGGGTGAGCTGTCCGCTGTTTATGACGAGCTGGCAGCCAGCCAAAGTGGGCTTGCCGTTACGCGCCATGAGCTCGCCACGACGCAATCCGAGCTGGACGCCACTCAGGAGGAGCTTGCCAAGACGCAGAACAAGCTCGAGCGTCAGACCGTCGATTACGTGGGGAACGCGCGCCAGCTTAACTACTCCAGGAACCTGATCGTGGCCTTGGCCAATGAGAAGGAGCAGCTCAAGCGCAGTTTGAGCGCAGTCGTAAGCGACTTGTCGAAAAGCCATCGGCAGCTACACGCAACGGATAATGCCTTGCGCGCAGTCGAAGCCGAGCTTGAACGGCAGATGTCGTTGCCGCAAGTGAGCGTAATTGTCACGACTGAGCGCGTGATGCGGAAGAGCCAACGCGAGCTTTTCGCCGCCTCACATGTTCGCATGCTCGCCAGCGGTGATGCCGGCATGATGTTCTACGAAGGCCAGGAGATGCTGCACGAAGTCGAATCCAGCGCCCTCTATGCCGAGCGGACGCAGACGATCGTGACGCAGACCGCGCCGGGACGCGACGTACTGGAATGCCTCAACGACGCCAGCCTAAATTGCTCTATGGTGATCGCCGCGCAATCCAGCGCTAGGTATATGGAAGCGTATTCGTATCAGTCGCAGTACAGTTCCATGGAAACGCTTTTGGTGGATGGGCGACGTGGACGCCGCCCAGGTAGGCGCCGTTAGGCCGTCGCCGCCACCTGACCTACAAACTTTGTAGCATTTTGACCTGCGGCAGTTGCCCTTTAAGGGTGTTGCCGCAGGCTTTTTGTTGCCACCTTCGCTATCTTGCCCGCACAATTAGAGCGAACTTCGTGTGCCGCCGCCATGCTGAATCGTTTACAGGCATGCCAACTACCGCGTACAAAGTATGGCAGAATGCTACAGCGCCATGTCTTCTCCCAGCCCGCCCGATCTCTTGACATGAATGCCACGCTGTCGTACAATGGCGCGCGTTGTCCATCACGGGAAACACATCTTGAGCGCGCTCTGCCAGCGTGGTAAACTGCTTCGGCTACGCCACCATAGCTCAATTGGCAGAGCACCTGTTTTGTAAACAGGTTGTTCTGGGTTCGAGTCCCAGTGGTGGCTCTGGCTTAACAGCCAAAGACAGAAGGGTCGGTGCCCGAGTGGCTAAAGGGGGCGGACTGTAAATTCGCTGGCGAGAGCCTACACTGGTTCAAATCCAGTCCGGCCCACTGTTTCGCAATCCGCTTCGCTCGTAGCTAGAGCGCGGCTGATCGCCTCCGTAGCTCAGGGGTAGAGCGCTCCCTTGGTAAGGGCGAGGTCATGAGTTCAAATCTCATCGGAGGCTCTTAACCGGAGCCGACAGCGAACGCCGCAGACAGATGGAAGAGGGATAACAATGGCTAAAAGAGGACAGCGCATCGTCGTGAAGATGCGCAGCACGGAAAGCGGTCACATCTATATCACTGAAAAGAGCCGCCGCAACACTCAGGGTCGCCTCGAATTGAGGAAGTATGATCCCTACCTGCGTCGCCATGTGCTCTATCGCGAAACGAAGTAGATTTGCGCCGCGTATTGGTGTATAGTACGAGCGGGACGCGCAGACTGCATAGGGGTATAGCTCAGTTGGTAGAGCGACGGTCTCCAAAACCGTAGGTCGAGAGTTCGAGTCTTTCTGCCCCTGTAGAAATATCAGGAACACCGTCCGCCGCGACGGTGTTTATATATCGGGAGCGATCGAAGTTACCCGATAATGTTTAGTGAGGAGCGTTTGCCAATGGCGGTAGACAATACAGTAGAAGAACAAGCCACTAGCGTGAGCACCGAAAAAAAGGGCAAAGCGACGCCGGGCAGGCGTACGCGCAAGATCAAGAAGACCAAGAGCGAACCGCAAGGCAACGCCGTCACGCGCCCACTCTACTCGGCTGTCGACTACATCAGCAATGTGCGTTCCGAGCTAAACAAAGTGGCATGGCCCAGCCGCGCTGACACCCGTCGGCTTACTATACTCTGCATCAATGTCACCATAGCATCCGCTATCTTCCTTGGCATACTGGCGGTGATCTGGTCCGAGTTCATGCGCGTCGGGCTCAATCCTGGCAATGCCTGGATGTTGCTCGCCGTAATCGTGGCCATGGTTAGCGGCGCATTCTATATGATCCGCCGCGGCTCGATTTAGCCCGGCGCCTAGTCTGGAAAAGACAATTCTTATGAGCGAACAATCGCAGGATACGCAGCAGATAACCGACTACGATCCGGCCCCGGTCTATCTTGACGAAGCCGATGAAGTCGAGGGTTTGAATATTTCGCTGGATGATGGTGCCGGCGAAGACGAAACCGAGCGCAGTTGGTTCTTCATCCACTGCTATTCCGGCTACGAGAAGAAGGTCGAGTACGCCCTGCGCCAGCGCATCGAAACTATGGGCATGCAAGACCAGATCTATGATGTGCTCATCCCCACTGAGGACGAAATCGAAGTCAAAGACGGCAAGCGCCGTACCGTTGAGAAGCGCGTCTTCCCCGGCTACGTCATGGTGCAGATGCGCTGGGCTTGGGATGACGAGAAGAAGAGGTTTCGCCTTGACGATGATGCCTGGTATACCGTGCGTAATACGCCCGGTGTGGTTGGCTTTGTCGGCGCCGACCACGACGCCAGCATCCAAGCCACGCCCCTGCGCCCGGAAGAAGTCAAGCGCATCATGGACCGCATGGACTCCGATGACAAGGTCGTCAAGGTCGATTACAAGATCGGCGAGCGGGTGCGCATCGTTGGCGGACCCTTCAACGACTTCCCCGGTACCGTCGCCACTATTGATACGGGACGTGAAAAAGTGCGCGTAATGGTTGACTTTTTCGGTCGGGAAACCGCCGTCATGCTCAGCTTCATGGAAGTGGAACGTATGTAAGGGCTGCCTATTGCAGCTGCTGCATCTGATGGCAATGAGACCCCCGGCGCGAAGCCGGGTTAGTTTTGAGAGTGAGCGAGGAAACAGATGGCAAAGAAAGTTAAAGCAATCGTCAAATTGCAGATCCCGGCCGGCAAAGCCAATCCCGCCCCGCCGATCGGACCGGCGCTGGCGCAGCACGGTATCAATTTGATGCAATTCTGCAAGGAATATAACGGGCGCACCTCCAGCCGCATGGGTGAAATCGTGCCGGCGGAGATTACCATCTTCACCGATGGCTCGTTCAGATTTCTGCTCAAAAGCCCGCCGACATCTTTCCTGATCAAAAGGGCAGCCGGTATCGAGAAGGCTGCCTCCAATCCACTGGCAGAAACTGTTGCCAGCCTGAGGCGTGATCAGGTGCGAGATATCGCCCAGGTCAAACTAGGCGATATGAACGCCATCGACATTGAAGGCGCGATGCGTCAAGTCGAGGGCACTGCGCGCCAGATGGGCATTAGAGTCACGGATTAGCGCGCTGTCGCAAACGGCGTATGAGATTGAATTTTGGATTGCCAGGTATTTGTGGGAGGGTCCGTCCGCCCGTTGACCACAAGGAGAAAACGAAATGGGAAAGAGATTCAAAGACGCGCTGAAGACATTTGATCGGCAGACCTACTATCCGATGGATGAAGCGCTCAAGCTGGTCAAGGGCAACGCCAAGGCAAAATTCGACGAGACCGTCGAAGTACATTTCCGCCTGGGTATTGATCCGCGTCACAGCGATCAGCAGATCCGCACTACTGTCATGCTGCCGCATGGCACCGGTAAAACCATTCGCATACTCGCCTTCGTCGATGAGCAATTCGAAGAGTCAACGCTGGCGGCCGGCGCGGACATCATCGGCACAGACGAGGTCATCAACAAGATTCGCAACGACGGCTGGTTAGATTTCGACGCGACTATCGCCACTCCGCCCATGATGCGCAAGATCGGGCAGATCGCCCGCATCCTCGGTCCGCGTGGCTTGATGCCCAATCCCAAAGCGGGAACCGTTGTGCCGCCAGACGATATCCCGCGCGTCATAAAGGAACTTAAAGCGGGCCGCGTCGAGTTTCGTAACGACCGCACCGGCAATCTACATATCCCCGTGGGCAAAGCCAGCTTCTCGCACGAGCAATTGTCGGAGAATCTGCAAGCCGTCGTAGACACCGTACAAGCCGCCAAGCCTGATTCGCTAAAAGGGATATATGTCCGCCGCATGACATTGACCTCTGCCATGGGGCCTGGCGTACGCGTCGACGGCATCGTCTAGCCGATATTTAACTCTAAATTGCAGGTGAAATGTAGGGGCGACCTAATAGGTCGCCCTTTGTAGTCGCGGCCCTGAATTTAGCGCTTCAGCCGCTCAAAATACTGCTTGCGGAATTTCGCCACCTTGGGCGCGATCACGAGGGAGCAATAACCCGCGCGCGGATTATTGACGAAATAGTCCTGATGATAATTCTCCGCCAGCCAAAATGTGCTGGCTGCTGTCACCTCAGTAACGATCTTGTTGCGATAGAGTCCCTCAGCGTTTAGTCGAATGATGGTCGCTTCGGCTGTCTCCCTTTGCTCGTCGCTGTGATGCCAAATGCCCGAGCGATACTGCGGACCACGGTCGTTGCCTTGCCGATTCAAAGTCGTTGGATCGTGTGTGGCAAAGAAGATATTCAGAATGTCCTCAAAGCTGATGACCTCGCTGTCGAAGGTGACGTTGACCACTTCAGCGTGCCCGGTGGTCTTCGCGCAGACTTGGGCATAGGTCGGGTTGTCAACGTGCCCGCCCATATAGCCAGAAATCGCCGACTCGACGCCGTTCAACTGATTGAAGACCGCCTCCACACACCAGAAACATCCACCGCCCAGGGTCGCCAATTCCTTGCTCATGATCTCCGTCCTTTACCTTGCCTCATATATGACCAGCATCGGCGAATATTCTTGCCGAAATGCTACGGCCGTATAAATGTCGTATCAGATTGCCAGCGAGGATTCTGTCACCGTCCAGGCCAATTGCGCCCACTCATCCAGCGTCAATGTTTCAGCGCGGCGCTGCGGATCAACAGCGGCTGCGCTCAGTAGCGCCGTAGCCTCAGCTGCTTTTAAGCCCAATCCAGCGGCCAACGAATTCTTGAGCTGCTTACGTTTCAGGCTGAAGCCGGCGCGCAAGACGCGGAAGAATGCCTGCGTTGATGGATCAGTCACCCGCGGCGCTGAATGCGTTTCGATGCATACCACCGCGCTGTGGATATTGGGGCGCGGCCAGAAAACCGCCGGGCTCAGCTTGCTAACGATGCGGGGAACGCCGTAGAACTGCACGGCGATCGATAGCAGGTTCATCGCGCCGGGCTTGCCGATGATTCGCTCCGCCACCTCATACTGCATCGTTATGACCATCCGCCGCGGCGCTCGCCGCGCTTCAAGAAAGTGCCACAGAATCGCGCTGCTGATGTAGTAAGGGACATTCGCCACTACAAGATAATCATCATTGCCAAGCAGCGCATCGATGTCCGACTTGAGGATGTCCGCGAAGACGAGATATACGTTATCCCGTTCATCAAATCGCTCTTCGAGGATCGGGCGCAGGCGCTCGTCGATTTCAATCGCAAAGACCTGTGCCGCCGCGCCGGCCAATACATCAGTCAGGGCGCCGGTGCCAGCGCCAACTTCGACCACCACATCGCCCGCCAGCACACCCGCCGCCTTGACGATCTTGTCAAGCGAATTCGGGTCGTGCATGAAATTCTGCCCAAGACTCTTCTTGGGCTGCAAATCGCGGCTATCGAGCAGCGCCTTTGGGCTGATAGACATTGATTACCTTCCGCAGGTAGTGGCTCGCGCAGCATTCAGTTGACCATACGGCACTACTTTTTAGTAGGGTAGCTGACGTGCGGTTTCTCAGGTTCTGCTAGAATTGAACGAGTTGAATAGTCAACATTTCGCGAGCCATGACCCTACTTGATCCACAATTTCTGCCTATTCTGATCTTTGTTTTGCGCGTCTCCAACAATGTCATCGGCACCCTACGTCTGATTCTTGTTTCCCGAGAACAGCGCTATTGGAGTTTCGCCTTTGCCTCGTTGGAGTCGCTGCTTTTTGCCTATACAGCCGGCCAAGTCATCACCGACCTGAACAACCTGCCGAATCTGGCGGCATACGTCTTCGGATTCGCCGTCGGCGGTATTGTCGGCATGCAGGTTGAAAACCGCTACGTCAAGTCCTACGAAAGCGTGACCGTTATCGCCTCGCGCGAGGTTTCACACGCGATGGCGCTGGCATTGCGTGAACGCGGCCATGGCGTCACCGAAATCATGGGCGAGGGCGCCCACGGCGAGGTCGAAGAATTGCGCATCATAGTTCATCGGCGCGATTTGCACCAGGTGCTGCGCATCGTCCATAGCATTAAGGAAGATGTCTTCGTGACCGTGGAACATTCGGAATTCATACGCGGCGGCTGGATTCGCGCGCATCGCGGTTGAGGCTTATTCTTCCGCCAGAGCCAGTTCGACGAAATATGTCGGGCTGGCCAGCAGGCGGTGCACCGGGCACTTGCCGGCAATATCGCGCAGGCGCGCCAGTTGCTTCTCGTCAAGATCTCCATGGAAGACCAGCGCCTCCCGCACTTCATGCACATAGAGATCGTCGCCCTCGTGCGCGGCATAATCCCGCCCGCGGAATCGCTCGTAATCCAGCTTCACTTCCACGCCCTGCAAGTCCCAGCCCTTGCGCTCGGCGTACAGCTTGCAAGTGATCGCCATGCAGGAGCCAAGCGCGCCCAGCATCAACTCGCCGGGCGTCGGCGCGGTGTCCGTGCCGCCGTCCTCTATCGGCTCATCGGCCTGCCACTCGTGATGCCGAACGTTTATGGTCGTGCGCGTACCTTCGCGCAAGGCGATATCAACAGGCATGGCGTTTCCTCAATTCTGGATAGTTATGGATCCGCGTTACGAGCGAATGACGGCGAAAATCTTGCTGACGTCCAGTTTGAAGCCGGGCAGGACGCTTTCGCCGCTCAGTGTCCCGTCATGACCCACGTGCTCAATTTGCAGTTGAGTGCCGTCTATCAGGCGGCATACGTCTACACCTTGGCTGTCCGGCTTAACCAACCAGACGATAGCCGTACCGTTCAGCAGGTAGACTTCGGTTTTGCGCCGTGCCGCCGCCAGGAAATCGCTTGGCGACATAATCTCTATCGCCAGATCCGGCATGATGGGAACAAACTTGTCCGGCTGCGGATCTGGCATTCTGTCGTAGCGCGTAAACGCGACATCGGGTCCAAGCAAAGTGTAGCGATAATCCGGCGGATGGTAACCCGATTCCACTGTCACTTGCCCGAGATTGTGCGTCATATTGAAGAGTCGCAGATACACGGCAATCTCAGTCGCAAGCAGCCCATGTGTGTTGCCGGGTCGCGTCATCTCTAGAAGTTCTCCATCCATTAGTTCGAAAAAGGCATGTTCATTGGCCGGGTCCTGTGCCATCTCCCAAACATCATCGACGGTGTACAATTGCTTTTCGATGATCATCGGTACATGATCTCCATCACTAACTCTGTCCGGCGTTGCTCGGACGCGATCATTGCCGCTGCTCATAACTCGATTACAGTGCTTACAATGGCTAGTTCATACATGCAAAGGCTGACCATCCTCGCTCGCTATCCGAGCGCAACATCAAATATCTTGCTGACTTCCAACTCAAAACCGGGCAAGATATCTTCGCCACTCAATTTGTCTTCCCGTTCGGCAAAGTCGATTCTCACACGAGCATCCGCCAAGCGACATATTTCGACACCTTGTCGCTCCGGCTGAACGATCCAGACGAGTGACGTTCCGTTTTCCATATAGACTTGCGCTTTTCTTCGCGCTTTGGTCAATGTGTCATTTGGCGAAAGAATCTCGACCGCCAGGTCTGGCATCGCGGGGACGTAAGCTTCGGGCGGTGGCTGCGGCACATTCTCGAAGCGCTGAAACGCGACATCCGGCAGGAGTACGGTTTGGCGTGTGCCCGCTGGATGATAGCCTGTTTCCACCGTCACCTCGCCCAGTCTATGCGTTCTGTTGAACAGTTCTAACTCGAAGATGATATTGGTGGCTAGGCGTTCGTGCGTCCTTCCGGGCATCTCATCCTCGAAAAGCATCCCGTCTATCAAGTAAAAGTATCTGTCTTCGTAGGCAGGATCTTGCTCCATCTCCCACAAGTCATCGATAGTATATTGCTTCTCTTTGACGGTCATTGTGATCCCGCCTTCAACTCTGTCTTCTGCCAATTATAACACAAGCTGCGCTGGCTCTTTCGAACCTGGAGATGGGCAGAGGCGGAAAGTCAGACGGAGTAGCCGATCGGGGGGATGGCAAGCAGGTACATGACCGACAAAGTTGCGATAAGCAGGGGCAGCAGCAAGACCACTGCCAGCACCGGCTTCTCATCGCGCAGGTGCATATAAAACCAAATCACCAGGCTCGACTTGACAATGGCGATACCCAGCAGCAGCACCGCCTTGATCGCCTGCAAGGTCGCGGCCGCGCTCGGGGCATCGTGAATGGCGCCCTTGAGGAATTCTGCGCTAACCACCTCTATCACGGTCAGAATCGCCAATCCAACGAAAACAACGGTATAGATGCCGCCTTCGACCGTGATTTCGCGTCCGATCAAGCGAACACTATTGCTATGATGTCCACCATCGTGGTGGGTCGCTTCTGCCATTGCGAGCTCCTAAACCAGGTAAATCAAGGTGAACAGCATAATCCAGACCACATCGACAAAGTGCCAGTATAAGCCAAACATCTCTATGCCTATGGGGTTATGATCGTAGCGCCCCTTGGCGCCGCGCCGCAGCACTTCCAGCGCCCATATGACGCCGACGAAGACGTGCGCGCCATGGAAGAAAGTTGGCGCGTAGAAGCGCATGCCGAAGGTGCTCCACTCTGAAGCCGTGTCAAAGCCGAGCGCGATGCCCAAATGCGCCAGTTCGCTGTACTCAATATACTGTCCGGCCAAGAATACTGTGCCGCCCAGCGCAGTGGCGGCGATCCAGCGCAGCATCCCGGCGCGATTGCCCTGCTGCATGGCTCGCAAGCCCATCACCATGAAATAGCTGCTCGCCAAAAGGACGAAGGTGTTGGCGGTGACCAAGCCGATGCCCAGTTCTTCGTGCGCCTGCGCCACAATGTCGGCATTGTTGATGCGGAAGATTACATAGCCGACGATCATGATGGAAAAGATCACAATCTCGGACGCCAGGTACAGCCAGACGCCGAGCTTCAAATTGGTGTTTTTCTCTTTTTCGCTCATATGCCCATGATCATCGTGGGCAACTGCTCCTAGCGGATTAGCTGTCAGTTCTGCCATGCTCAATCTCTCATTCCTTCTCGCTAAAACGCTTGCCGGCCAAAACCTCTGGTCTAGCTATCAAGCTGAATCCTGCCATGCGCTATGCTTCCGCCCGGCTACTTCTCATAGCCTATGGCGCGCGGTATAGCGCGGATGACATTGGCGACGCCGCCTGCGATCTTTCCGGCTTCACGCAAGGGCAGGATCTGCGTCCGTTCGCCTTCGGACGGCTCGAACTCTTTCACCTCGCGTACGCCGCGATGCCCCAAATAGAAGAATAACGCGATGCCGCCGGCCGCCAGCGCCAGCGAGACAAATATGATCAGGATGAAGCCCAGTAGCACCGTGAACTGACTCGTGCCTTCAATCGTCTGGTTGGCGAAGTCATCGGGCGGCAGTACCAAACCCAAAATCTCCTGGATCGGGATGATGAAGTCGCCGAAGCCGTTGGCGAAGAAATCCGCATTCGGTTCCGTAGCCACCTGCAAGCCAAAGCCATGCGGCAGAAGCGCAAATGTGAACAACACGACTGTCATGATGATAGCGATCGTCAATACCAGGAATAGCTGACCGGCATAGAAGGCTATCGTCTGCCACAAGCAGGAGACTGTCATCAGCAGGACGCCCAAAGTACCGGGTATGCCCGCCAGTGTGATCAGGAATATGCGCCAGGCGACAAAGAGCAGCGGGAACCAAATGAAAAACCAGATCACATTCACGACCCAGTTGACGAGAAAGAAACTCACATTCAGATAGGGAAAGCGCCAGGGCTTGGGTGTATCGTTGATGATGATCCAGGTCACATCCCAGAGCCACCTGCCGGCGCGGAAGACCGGACCGGTGGCGCGCAAGGCGAATTCCTTCTCAGGCGCTTCTTGTTCGTGGTCGTTGGTGTGCTCGCCGTGTTCGCTCATTTTGGGGTCGAAGGCGCCAACGCCCCACATAAATGCGCCCATGCAGACAAATGTCGCCAAGACCATGCCGACCTGCGCGCCTTCGCTGGACTCGGTATTCGTCCAGACCGGATCCATATCTTGCCAGGTCCGCACGGCGTAGACAAAGGCGAGCGACGCGATGAAACCTATAATGAGCGCCGGTATCGCTCTGCCAAGTCCCGGTTTATCCATCGCTTGCTACTCCCTTAACTGTCTCGCGAGCCGAGTATACCACTGCCTTGCTATACGGACAGTTTCAGTGCCGGCCTCAGCGGATCCAATACAGCACTAGATAAAACATAACCCAGGCGACAGCCACGAAATACCAGAGCTTGGCCGCCCCTTCGACCGCCCAGCTATCGTACTCGCCGCCGCGGTAAGCGCCCTCGCCAGCGCTGCGGTAGACCCGCAGCATTACAGCCAGAATCGCCAGGGCATGCACAACGTGGAAGCCCGTCATCAAGCGCAGCGTGACACCATATTGCGTCGCCAGCGCCGCCTCCGAAACAGCCATGAATTCGTAGACGATGATCGCCATGAAGCCGACGCCCAGCGCCATCGCCAAGCGCCAATTCATCAGGAATCCGCCGAGGCTGCCGCCGCGTATTTCCTGCCAGCCGCGGCGTACCAACACTGCGCTAAGCAGCAGGGCCAACGTTGCGACACTCGGCAGCAGCGGATCGAAAGGCGTGACGCCTGCCGGCGGCCACTGCGCGTAACTGAAGCGCAACTGCCAATTCACCACGATCATGGCCAGGAAAATCATAATCCAGCTTGCCTGGAAGATGGTCATGCCGAGCCGGTTGTTCTTCAGGCGCAACTCGGCATCGCGGTCGAGGCCGATTTTTGCTTTCCCCTGTCGATCAACGAAGCTGGTCATAGTTCGTTGCCACTTTCCCGCCAAATCATGTCACTTTGATGTCAGATTGCCGCTATTTGGCTGTAATCTGCCGCCGCCATCAAAGGCAGCGTCGACCGCGTCCAGATAAGCCGCGGAAGCCTCGGTGCCGTAACCGTAAGGATCTTCAAAGGGAATCGGGTCATCGATGAAGTTGGTGACGGGCGGCGGCGAGGTGGTCGCCCATTCCAGCGTCAGGGCGCGCCAGGGATTAGCGCCGGCGACCGGTCCATTGAAGTAGGAGCGGATGATATTGTAGATGACGATAAATGTCGAAAAGCCCAGGACAAAGGCGGAGAAGCTGATGAGCTGATTCCAGGAGGTGAACGCGGGGTCATAAACGGCGACGCGCCGCGGCATACCCAACATGCCGACGATGTGCATCGGGAAAAAGGTGAAGAGGAAGCCGAAGTAGGTGAAGGCGAAGTGAATGCGGCCCAGCCGCTCGTTCATCATGCGCCCGGTGATCTTGGGAAACCAGTGATAGAGCGCGGCGTAGATGGCGAAGACGCTGCCGCCGAAGAGCACGAAGTGGAAGTGGCTGACGACAAAGTAGGTATCGTGTACGTGAATATCGAAGGGCAGGGCAGCCAGCATGACACCGGTGATGCCGCCGATGACAAACATGGACATAAAGCCCAGCGCGAATAGCATGGCGCTGGTGAAGCGAATCTTGCCGCCCCAGATGGTGCCGAGCCAGCTGAACATCTTGATGCCTGTCGGCACGGCGATGATCATGGTTGTGATCATAAATGGGATGCGCAGCTCCGGCTGCAAGCTGGTGAACATGTGGTGCGCCCAGACGGTAAAACCGACGAAGGCGATGCCCATACTGGACAAGCCGACCATGCGGTAACCGAAGACCGACTTGCGGCTGTGCACTGACAGCACTTCCGAAAGCACACCCATACCCGGCAGCACCATGATGTATACGGCCGGGTGGCTGTAGAACCAGAAAATATTCTGCCAAAGCAGGACATCGCCACCGCCGGAAGCATCGAAGAAGGTCGTGCCCGCCACGCGATCAAGCAGCAGCAGCGTCAGCGCGCCGGCCAGGAATGGCGTTGCCATAACCGCAATGATGCTGGTCGCCAGGACAGCCCAACAAAGCAGAGGCATGCGCCAGAGCGTCATCTGTGGCGGACGCATATTCAGGATAGTGACGATAAAGTTGATCGAGCCCATGATGGACGAAATGCCGAGCAGATGCGCGCCGAGCGCCCAGAGCGTCTGCCCGTCGCCGCTGAACAAGGTGGACAGGGGCGGGTACGAGGTCCAGCCAGCTTCGGCCGGGCTGACGAAGTAGCCGAGCAAGATGATAATAGCGGCCGGCGGAATCAGCCAGAAGGCGAAGGCGTTGAGCCAGGGGAAAGCCATGTCTTTGGCGCCGAGCTGCAACGGTACCACGAAATTTCCGTAGGCGGCCCACATCGGAATGATGAAGAGGAAAATCATGATGGTGCCATGGATGGTGAAGAGACTGTTGTAGGCAGAGCCGGAAACCATCAGGTCGAGGTCCGGCGTCCATAGCTCAAGGCGGATCAACATCGCCATGGTGCCGCCGATGATGAAGAACAAGAGGGACGCCACGCCGTACTGTACGCCGATAATCTTATGATCGACACTCCAGCGCAGGTATTCGCTCAGCGCCGGGCGCCGTACCGCTTCGCTATCGTGACCTTCTGCTTGTCCCCCCAAGGGGACGGCGATTGTTGCCATGTGTTCGCCTTTTCTCTCCCGCGCCTGCTTATCAAATGCAGGGACTTGGACCGATGATTCTCGACCTCAGCCGCTAGATGAAGGCGGCCATTATTCTTTGAAGATCATAGATATTCGTCTTGCGGTTGAATTTCTTCTCGATTGGCACAAGGTCGCTGCCGACCCAGATTTTCAGATCGGCCTCCAAATCCAGGTGCCCGGATGATTCGATGCTGAATTTCGTGATTTTGCCATAGGGGATGGACAAATACTCCCGCTTTCGGCCAGTCATGCCTTGGATATCGACCATGATGATGCGCTTGGTAGTAAAGATTATCAGGTCACGAACGACTTGGAAGCCAGCGTGAATTTGCTCTTCCGGCGCCAGCAGTTTCTCATAATCTTTGGCAAGCGCGTCGATATTTACGTCCCCGGAAATGCCCATCAACCTGGTAAACAATATGCAATCTCCTCAATCAGCGCGGATTTGGCGCTGAGGCAAGTCCGCTAGCTCCCGCTTGCCTCGGCCGGCGCCTCTGCTTCGTCATCGCCTTGGCCGAAGGTGATATCGACATCCAGACCGAAGACGGTCTTTATCGCCTCGGGGATAGCGCTTGTATTGTTCTCGTTGTCGCAATCGGACTGCTCGCCCTGGGTGCAGAGGTAAGCCACGATGGTATACAGCTGTTCGGCAGTCATCTGGTAGTTGTCTGGCTGGTCGGGACCAAATTGCGCCATTTGCTCGCTGTAACCGGGCACGACGAAGGCCATTGAGTTCCATACGGAGGTGGCGATGTATTCTTCGGCGGATTGACCGGGGACGCGTTCACCAGCTCGGTCAGCGACGCCATTGAGCGCGGGACCAGTGCGGCTGGACCATTCCAGACTGTCCAGTGTATGGCAACTGTTGCAGATGTATTCCTGAATGACGATCTCGCCCCGCAGCACGGGGTCAGCCGGCGGATTCAAGATGGCGTGAATGGCAGGCTCGTAAAATTGCTCAAGGAATTGGCTCTCGTCTTCATAGACGATGACCGAGCCTCGCATCCGTCCGTGGCCATCGCCACAAAGCTCGGCGCAGACGATAGGATATTCGGCCGGGTATTCAGCGCCGTCAACGCGGATTGGCGTGAATCGGATTTCGGTGGGGCGACCGCCGGTTGCGGGATTGCCGGGCAGCAGGTCTTGCTTGACGCGCATGGCCGGCACCCAGTAGGAATGGATGACATCCTGCGTCCGCAATTCGAGATCGACATTTTGGCCGATATAGGTATGCAAATTGGCGCCGCTATTGATGACGATGGAGTCGCCGTCGGGCTCAAGCCGGCCGGTTTCATAGACATGCGTCCATGCGTAGCGAGCGCCGGTCACTTTGATGGCGACTTCTTCGCCGTTGATCATGTTTACGGCGGCTTTGGGCTCGGAATTCTGGCTCCAGACATTGAAACTGATTACCGCCAGAAAACTGACGACCAAGGCCGGAATGATCGTCCAGACCAGCTCAAGCACGGGATTGCCGTGATAAGTCGGACCGTCGCTGCGATCTTCGCCGCGGGCACGAAAGAAGATAACCGAGATAAGCAGCATGCCTTGAATGAGGAAAAAGACTATGCCACCGATGATGACCAGGACATAGAAGAGTTCATCGACGCTCTTGGATTCCGCGGAGGCTTGCGGCGGCAGAACGACCGGTACAAACGTGGTGAACCAGTTGATGCCGATGACGCTCGCCAGCAGGAATACGGCGGCGACGACAACAGCGGCCGGGCTTATCGACGGGATGTTGGAACGGTTATTTTCCATACTTGACTACCACCTGCAATTCAGAGCCACGCAAATCTGGTTTCAAACTGGAAATCGCTGCCTAGTTGCCACCCTTCCGCCCTTGCCTCTGGGGCGAACAACGGCGCTTGTTCAATTTGTCACAATTGTAGCGAAAAGTTTTTTCTTTTCAAGCGCATGTCTTCCGTATTCACGGGGAGCGGCGGACGGATCAAGCTTGCGCCGGGTCGGGAGTGGTTAACATCGCGGATATGCCCTTTTCTAACCCCATCCCCGGCCCTTCCCCAAAGCATTGGAGAAGGGAGTTTTCCGGCGAGTTTGAGCCAGTGTCGTCTTCATTCTATCTCCTTCTATCTCCTTGAAATTCACCACTCCCCCGGGTCGATGAATGGAAGGCGCGATAGACTTGCAGTATCATTAGAGTCGCGCGATACGGCTGGCGCTTACGGGCCAAAGGACGCATGAAAAGAAACCAGACTATGCCAAGGGCAATCGACCGGCTGCTGAATCTCGGCTTGATTCTGCCGGTTATGGTGTTGATGCTGGTGGCGTTTTTCTCCTTGCTGGAAATTCTGCTGACTCTGAGCGCGCAGGTTATTGTTACGACTTCGGATAGCGCAGTGCGCGGCAAATACGCCTTGGTCACAGTGCGGAATCTATGGCTGATAGGCGGCGGCGCCTTCTTGGTTGGAGGCTGTATCTTCTTGCTGGATTTCGGCATCAAGCACTGGCGTACGCTGCGCATGCGTCGGCTGTTCTTGAAGGTACTGGCGGTCGAGCTGTTGATTATCGCTGTGCAGTTGGCGATAGCGAGCTGAATTAAGGCGCGCCGAAATAGTAGTACTCGAGTATGTCGCGCGTCAGCGGGGCAGCCACTGAAGACCCTTCCCCGGCGTTTTCCACCATGGTAACGATAGCAATCTGCGGCTCTTTCGCCGGCGCATAGGCAATGAACCAGCTATGCGGCTGCTTGTCATCACTAGGCACTTGCGCTGTTCCGGTTTTGCCGCAGACGCCCACGTCGTGCAGAGGCGAGTTGTAAAAAGCCAAGGATGCCGTACCGGCGTAGCCACTGGTGACGTCGCACATGCCGCGTCGGATGATGGCAAGATTGGCGGGATCGAAGCCAGTTTCGAGCATGACATCGCGTTGGGCGACTAGCGTTCGCTGATCGAGAATGCCACGTTCGCGCACGAGATGGGGGCGCAGGAGATAACCTCCGTTGGCGATGGCGGCGTAGAGGCGCAGCATTTGCAGCGGCGTCGCCAGGACTTCGCCTTGACCGATGGACAGATTGACGGCGTGGGCATAGGACCAGGGCAAGCCGGTATAGAAGGTGATGTTATCGGGCGTGGGCGCGATGCCGGTGACTTCGGGAATCTGATTGACGCCGGTGGTATTGCCCAAGCCGAGCTTGAGCGCGTAGGATGGAAGCAGCCAGGGGTCTTTGGCATTCAGACGAAAGCCGGCTTCGTAGAAAAATGGGTTGCAGCTATTGGTGATGCCGGCCTGGACGGACATGAAGCCGTGCCCGCTGCGCAGCCAGTCATAGCGGATATCGGCGCCATAGGCCCAACTGCCGGTGCAGAGGTAGCGCGTATCTTCGTCATAGACGCCGCTTTCGAGCGCCGCGATGGCGGTCAATCCCTTCATGACCGAGCCGGTGGGATAAGCGCCTTGAGTGGCGCGGTTGATCATAGGCAAGTGTTCGTCTTCGACCAGGGACGCCAAGCCTTCGCTGGCGGCCACGCGCCCGGTTGACGGGAAAGGATTGAGGACGTTGCCGTCGTAGGTCGGGTGGCTGACCAGCGCCAGAATTTCGCCGTTATGCACATCCATGATGACGACAGCCGCGCCCGCGGAATCTTCCGACCAGGCGCCATTTTCATAGGCAGTTAGAAGCAAGCGGACTACCGCTGCTTGCAGATCGGTATCAATGGTCAACCAGAGGCTTTCCGGGATTTGCGAGCGGACTTCACTCAAGACACGGATGCGGCGTCTGTCGGCGCCGACCAATGAAAGCCGCCCGCCCGGCTGACCGGCGAGGGTGCGATTCATGCTGGCTTCGACACCGGCCTTGCCGATGATGGTCTCGGCATTGAAGCCAACCGCTTCCAGCGCGGGAATCTGGTCGGCATCCGGATAGCCGACGTTGCCCAGGACATGCGGCATTAGGGCGCCATCCAGATAGCGGCGGGTTGGGTGCTGGCGGAAATCGGCCAGGCAATCCAGCTTGAGGCGGTCGCCGGTTTTGATGTAGTTGGTCGCCTCCATAATGCCGGCATCGACGATCCAATCCGAGCCGGAACGCACATCAAAGAGATCGACAAAGAATTCGAGCGAGCGACCCGTCGCCTCCGACAGGCTCCGGAAGCAGGTCTCGCGCTGAGGGATGCGGCGGTTGTCCACCAGGATGCGGACGACCCGGCCGTTTTGATCCGCCAGCACCTTGCCGTCCCGGTCGTAGATATTGGCGCGGCTGGGGACTTGTTCTTCAAAGACCAAGCGAGCGCCTCGACCCATTTCGGCGAAGATATCGGCTGGTGACCAGGCGATGCGCCAGCCGTCAACTTGCGGATCAATGACGAGTTGCAGCAGCCGGTCCGGGTCGCTGAATGCGCCGAGGATGCGCGATTTGAAAGTTATCTCGTACTGGAAGCTGAGTATGCGTCCCTCGCCGGTTAGTGACAGCGGGCGATATTCGAGGCTTTTGAGCGCCATCGTATTCTGCGTGTTTTGATACAGAGCGCGGAATTCCGCGAAGGATGTCAGTTCGCGATTGCGGTAGGTCAGCAGGTTGTGCATCGCCGCGAAATCGCCAAGCTGCCAGGCATCCAGGAAGCGGCTTGCCACCGCGCCGGCTGCTTCAAGGTCTGAGGCGGCTTGCTGGTGATGGCCGGCGGTCGGGATGGCGACGGCGGCTCCCTCCGACCGCGGTGAAACCTGGCGGCAACCGACGAAGAGGATGGTGCCAAGAAGACAGAGGATGATGAATCGGCGCACGGTGACCTGTGATGCTTGGACGGGTTTGCGCCTTCATTATAGTGGAATAGTGAAATTGCATGCGACGGCAGGGGGAGTAAACAATAGCGAGAGCGTGTGGCTCGCGGATCGCTGGCTAAGCGTCAGATGGAAGCACGTTGATTTCGGCGATGGTTATGCGGTCGCTGCCATCAGGTGACTGCAGACGCTGCCATGTCAAAGGATCATACAATCCGCTGATGAGTTGATAGGACCCGGGCGGGAGATCGGCGGGCAGGCTCAAGACGAATTCACGGCCGAGCATGATTTCGTCGGGGTCATCCCAGCTTGTAGTGGGCCGGCGATCATCCCAGAGTGGAGTGTAATCGACTTGCGCGACAATCTCGCCGTCAGCATTCAGCAGGTGGTTGTAGACATGGTGAGCCACGTTCGTTGGTCTGTCGGCGCGCCAATAGTGACGCAGCACGATCTCTTCGCCGGCGTGAAGTTGGGCTGAACTGAGGTCGTAGCCGAGCAGGTGGATGGGACCTAATTGTCCGTCGGTATCATATTGCATTGGGTAGAGGCGCAGGACGACCATGTCGGGTCCGCGGAAACTGCTGTCAGCCGGGTAGCTTTTGAGCAAGACGGTGTCATCGGGGAAGTAGATGTCGGGGTCTTGGAGCATGGCCTGGTGTGGCATGATGGCGTACTCGGCGCCCAGCTCGCGCCACTCTTCGATTGGTTTGTCTGGTAGCCAAATCCAGCGCTTTTCGCCAGCCGTCGGATAATCGTGAATTCCCTGATAATTTCCCCACGATGGGCTGAATACTTTGTGCGTGGAACTGTAGACGAGTACCGGCGCCGGTTTGAGCGATGTGTCCATGTATTCCTGCAAGTCGTTGCGGCGATCGCGCAGCGTGTGGTTATGCGCCAGGGCATCCGACTCGCGGTAGGAAGGGAACAGACTGATGGCTAGCAGCGCTGTGACCAAGCTGGCTGGAAGCAGTGGTCGTACATGGAGGAATAATTGAGACGGGCGGGGGGGCAGGCGCGTCAACGATTCTTTAAGCAGAAATATCAGCCCACTCAAACTGACGGCATAAAGCAGGGAAAGCAGCGCTCCCAAAGTAAAGAACTGACGAAGGGACTGCCTCCCGAATAGGCTTGTACCGATAAGTAGCCCCAGCGCAGAAAGCAGTGTTGTAAAGATTGCGGCAGGCGTCGTTTCGCGCCGGTACCGCCAAAGCATCAGACCGCAAATCGCAGTCGCCAGCCAACCAGCATCCGTCTGAAATTGTCGCAGAGTGAGCGCCAGATGCGCCTGCATGTGAAGCAGGGGCGAATCGCCGAATGCCTCAGACGGCGCTACCCAACTGTGAACACTGTCCGCTTCCAAAGTGGGATATAGCAGGAGCAGCCAGATCAAGAAGACGCCAAAACGGACGCAATTCCAAAAGGTCTGTCGCAGCGCGTCCTGCCTATGCCTTCCCAATCCTAGCAGCGGCAGGAGGACGATAATCGGCGCGACGAAAATAGCCTGAGTCTTGAAGACGATACCCAGCATTAGGCTGTACATCGCTGCTGTGCTGAAGCTACGCCGGTCCCGCAGCGCGCCGATCAGCGCCAGCCAAAGCGCCAACAACGTGAACATGGTCAGGTAGCCGTCCGGCAACGCGTAATGTCCGCGCCCTACGATCCAGGGATTCACTAGGTAAATTGCCGCCGCCAACAAACCGGTTAGCGGATGCGCCATTACGTGGCCAATGAGCGCGATCACGATTAAAGCAAGCATCCACGTTGCGATTGTGATGAGCCGCGCGAGCGGAAGCACAGTGTAGAAGTGCGTCCCCTTTGGCTTGACATGTTTCAGCAGCAGATACTGCAGGAAAGACATGCCCGGCGGATAGGTGTCATAGCGAAGTGGGTTGCGTGCGCTGCCCTCATCAATTAGATGCTGCGCCGACAATATGTGATTCGGCTCGTCAACCTGGTCTACGTAAGGAAGGCTTACGTTGTAGCCGCGAACGTAAAGCCAGCCGGCGAGCAGCATTAGAAGTGCTAAGCCCAGCCACCACCACTTGGAGCGGGGTAAAATGCTTGGGAGTGTGTCTTCAGGTTGTCTCATTGTCGCGCAAGCCAACTATCCATGCGGAAAGTGACACGCTGCGGGTCACCCTTGCCGATGAATTCTGCCAGATTCTTGTTTTCCTGCCCGGCAAATCGCGCCGAAAGGTCAAAGCGGTCGGGATTGACCCAGACTTCGAATGTATGTCCGTAATGCAGAGCTTCGAAGTACGAAAGGCCGCTCGCGGCGAGCTCGGCGCTGCGGGAGCTGCCGTCTACCGGGCAACCTATGATTTCGGTACGGCTGTCGAATAGTAGACTTTCCGCATTGGGGCGGATGCCCGACTCAGCAGCTAAGTAATAGATATCACCGCCAAGGTCATGAGTCTGCCAGTATTGACTATCCGGATTGAATACTTCCAGCACAGTGTGTTCCGATATCCAGCCCCTGCCGGACTTGTATAAGAAGACGAGCCGGCTTTCGATGCCTAGTTCTTTCAAGATGGTCAGCATGGCGGTGGAGCGGCCGTCGCAGAGCAAGCGTGGCAATTCGGTGCTTTCGCCTTGCGAATACTCGACCATGAGTTCGATGGCGTCGCTGTAATCAGGCGCATACGATAGTTGCTCATTGGTTTTGCTGTTTTCGTGGACGAAGAGGTGAACGGCGTCGATGACTTCGGTCGCGCTTAAGTCACGGTCGGCGAATTGTCGCGCTGCGGCCGACATGTCGTCGTAGGCTTTGGCACGAAGGCGAGTCCGACGCAGTCGCTGCAAGACAGAGACGTCGCTCCATTCGCTGGCCATGCCTTCAAAGTTGCCAGCCGAATCGCGGCTGATGACGGCGACTTGCCAGTAAAACTTGCCGAAGTCGATGCTGAAGCTGTCGATGATGTCCTGCGCCGGGACTTGGCTTTCCGCGGTCCAGATTTCTTGATAGGCGTGGTCTTCCGCCCAAAGGCGCAGGGCATATAGTTGATTTTCCACCAAGCCGACTGGCCAAGACCACTCAAGCGTGACATCGGATTCGACGAATTCGCCGCTCTCAAGCGGTCCGACTGGCAATGGAGCGGTTTGAGCATCTTGTGTGGGGGCGTCTAATGCAGCGAGGACATCGTCGGGCGCTTGCAGGAATGTGCCGAGCAGGTAGCCGGCGCCACCGACAAATGCGACGAGAACGACTGCTAGCGCGGCAAGTCTCAGCATCATGAGCCTGCATCACCTTCATCAATTGGCTTTCGCATTCGATACCAGCTTGAGGGCGCGCCAATGGCAACATCATCGCCGCGCTGCTCCCAGAAAAGCTCGAGCTTGCCACCGAATAGCCGTTCGACCTGCTTCGGTGTCCAGCCGAAGGTGGAGTCTGGGCGAGGATGGCTGGCGTAGAGCATGAATGTTCCGCCGGGCGCAAGTCGCGTGGTTATGCCGTCGGTGTAGGCTTCGTTCAGGGCTTTGTCGAGGCTATGGCCGCAGCCGATGTCGATGATGAGGTCGTAGGGCGCGCGCAAGCCGGGCAGAGCATCGAGGCGAGTGACATCGCCGCAGAAAAGCCGATGCGTATCGGGCGGGAAGTCAGCCAGTTTGGCGCTGGCCAGGTCAATGGCGCGCTGCACGAAGTCGATGCCGTCCGCGCGCCAGCCCTGGCGAAGAAGATCACGGATAACTGTGCCGGCGCCGCAGCCGAGATCGAGCGCTGCGCCCGGCGGCAATTCCCCAAGAATGTCGATGATCTCGGGTGGCGTGATGCCGCTGTCCCAAGGCATGTCGCCGTCAGCGTAGCGTTGGCTGAACATCTGGTGGCGGTCTGCGGTCATAATGTGATTGTTATGCGGGCGACCCAGTGGCTCGCCCCTACAACATGATACGGAGGAATCGTAATCATATTATCGGCACCATGTGTATAACGGTGACGCCGGCGCCGCCTTCGTTTTGCAGCGCTTGTGTGACCTTGCTGACGAGGGCGTGATCGTTGAGGTACATACGCACGGCTTGGCGCAGGCGTCCGGTGCCCTTGCCGTGTATGATCCTGCCGAAGGGGAGCCCTGAGTTGTATGCGGCGTTGATGTAGCGGTCGAGAATTTCCAGCGCTTCTTCGACGCGTTGGCCGCGGATATCCAGTTCCATGCCCGGCGAGGCCGTTGCGGGCGGCGGGATATCGGCCGGCTCATATTGGCGGGCGTGACCACGCTCGATTGCGCGCTTTTCGCTGCGGCTGCGGCGGCGCATATCGCCATACTTGGCACGTACGCGCAAGGCGCCGACTTGCACTTGCGCCGCCTTGTCATCAAGCTCGACGATGACACCCTCGGCATTCAGCGTTTCGAGAAAGACGTTGTCACCTATTCGCGGCAGCCAATCGACATCCTCCAATTGCTGAACTTCATCGGCATCATTGAGCGGGGCGTTGGTCCAGCCGGCCATCTTGTCGGCGGCGGCTTTGAGGGCGTTTATTGTCTCGGCGGGCATGCCGGCTGAGCGCAGTTCGTTGCGCATCTTGCGCAGTTGCTTGTTGAAATCATCCAGGTCATCTTCAGCGTGGCGGCGGGCGGCGCGGATGACATCGCGGCGTTCATCTTCGATATTGTCGAGGCGAGCTTGCAGGTCGTCGCGCTGCGTCGTCAATTGATCGCGCAAGTAGACGATTTCTTCGTGCTGCAGTCGCGTTTCGGCGCGGGTACGCTGAATCTCATCCAGCAAGTCATCGGCCGCCAAGTCCTCGGTGGCGACCATGCCGCGAGCGTCGGCCACGATGGCTTTATCCAGCCCCAGCCGATCGGCGATTGCCAGGGCATTGGAGCGCCCGGGTAGACCCACGATCAGACGGTAGGTGGGCTGGAGCGTTTCTAGGTCGAATTCGACGCTGGCGTTGCGCACACCTGGTGTCTCCACGCCGTAGATCTTCAATTCAGGATGGTGAGTGGTCACCATGGTAGTGACGCCGCGATTCTTGAAATTGTTTAGCAGGGCGCGCGCCAGGGCCGAGCCTTCGGTTGGGTCGGTGCCGGCGCCGACCTCATCTAGGATGACCAGCGAGCGGCAATCGGCCAGGGCAAGGATGTCAATGATATTGGTCATGTGGGACGAAAAGGTCGAAAGCGACTGCTCGATACTTTGCTCGTCGCCAATATCAGCGTAGACGCCTTGAAAGACCGAAAGCTCGGCTTCGTCGGCCGGGATTGGCAAGCCGCATTGCGCCATCAGGATCATCAAGCCCACGGTCTTGAGCGCGACTGTCTTGCCGCCGGTGTTGGGCCCGGTGACCACCAGTACCCAACTGTCGTCGTCAAAGTGAATGTCGAGCGGCACAACATGGTCTTTGAGCAAGGGATGGCGCGCGCCTTTCAAGGTGACGGTCGTGCCAGGATGCCCAGCGGAGGGCGGTTTCGCTTTGATGGCGACCATCTTTGGCTGAACGCAACTGTGATCGAGGGCGTAGCGCGCTTTGGCAAAGGTGAGATCAAGATAGCCGAGCAACTGCACCGTGCGTACGATGCGCTCGCTCTCGCCGGCGACTTCTTCGGTCAAGTCCGCCAGGATGCGCCGGATTTCTTTTTCTTCGTCCACTTGCAATTCGCGCCATTTGTTATTGAGCTCGACCGTCTCCAGCGGCTCAATGAAGATGGTGGCGCCGGAAGAAGACAAATCGTGAATGATGCCTTTTATCTTGCCTTTGTGCTCGGCTTTCAGCGGAATGACGTAACGGCCATGGCGCATGGTGACGATGGCTTCTTGCAGTTTGTCTTGGTTCGCCTTGCTGGTAACGATGCGGTTGAGCTTGTTCTGCAGACGATCAAAGGCGACTTTGAGACCTCGCCGGATGATGGCAAGCCGCGCGCTGGCCGTGTCTTTTATCTCGGCGTTGTCGTCAACCGCCTTCTCGATGGAGTTTTGCAATTCCAGGCAGTCTTCGATCTCGTTTGCCAGCTCGGCGAGCAGCGGGTATGCCGCATTCATGCGCCCCAGTGTGCGCTTTAGCGTGGCGCCGCGGCGCAGGGTGTAACGGATATCCAGCAGGACGCTCGGTTCGATGATGAGGCCGCGCAGCAATTTAACGACCTGATCGCGCACATCACGAGCGCCTCGCAGCGTAATGTTTGAGCGCTCTTCCAGCAGGGCGACAGCTTCGGCGGTTTCGCGCTGCCACAGCTGTACCTCTTCCAACTCGGTAGATGGGTATAGCTCAATGGCGAATTCTTCACCGGCGGCGAAAGTGGTGTAGGCGGAAAGGTCTTGCAGGATCTTGTGCAATTCCAGCGTGGCTAAGGTCTTTTCGCTGATCATTAATTTCTTTACCCGCTCGAGGACTGCTCCATGCGCGGCAGCGTCCAGCTTCAAACGCCTGCCATTGTAGGGTAGGGCGGGCACTGGCTCAAGTGGCGATGCCTAGTTCGCGCAAGCGGTCAATGACACGTATCAGGTATTTTGTCTCGGCATGGCGCGGGCCCGGTCCGTATTCCAGCAAGGCTGGAAAGTCCGGATCTTTGGCTGGCGCCGGGTGCGCGATGATCTCTACCGTGCCTTCCAAGCGGGCGATGCGCGCGCAAAAGTCTTCCACGGGGCGGGACAGATGGGCTTGCAGCGCAGTCATGTAATCGGGCATGGTGAAATTGCCGCGTTGAGAATGGCCTTGGGCGCGAAGGAAGGGATTATGAGCGGAAAGGGTGGCGCGAAAGTCATGCCCTCGAACCCAGTCGACACGATAGTCGGCGGCAAGTTCATGCACAATGCGCCTCAGCTTGGGCAGCGAATGGAAGTGGTGGTGAGTGGAGATATGCTGCGGTTGGATGCCCATTTCAGTGAAACAGCGCAATTGCGCGTCAAGCTCATCACGGATCCATCGCAGCGTGTTCGCGCCTAGAAATGGATAACGCAGGTATAAGCTGAACTTGTCGCGGAAGCGGCCGTCGTCCTTGAGCAAGTGCGAGTGACGCGGCCTGTGAGGGCTCATTGGTTGGCCGTCGGTCAGAGTCAAATGGGCGCCGAGGTCAAGGTCGGGGCAGCTGCGAAGTAGCTCAAGCGCATGGCGGTGCGCCGGGAAGTTTGCCATGACGCTGGCCGCGGTGATATAGCCCCGCTGATGCAGGTCGTAAACCGTCCAGTTGATGGCCTGAGACAGTCCGCAGTCGTCGGCGGTTATGATTAGTCTTGGCATGTGTCCGCGCTGCGCCGGTCAGCCCAATCGGCGGCAAAGGCTTCAAGTACTAGCTTCTGGCTCCGTGTCGGATGAATGAAGGGGCGTACTTTTTTGATACGCTTCAGCGCTGATTCGGGCGAGAGCCCGGTTGAAATAAGATAGGCGGCCACCATCGTCGGGGCGCGTCCACAGCCGACGGCGCAATGGATGTAGACTTTTCCTCCGCGTTCGATTTCATCGCCGATGAATTCAGCGCCACGCTGCAAATCGTTGAGTGATGGCGGCGTATTGTCCACCGTCGCTAGATGGAGATGCCGCTCGCCGGCTACGCCTGATTTCACATCGCTGTGTTCCTTGCGCATGTTGACGATAGCGGTGACGCCGTAGTCGAGCATGCGCTGATAACCCGGTTTATAGTGCTGGCCGCCGACCAGAAGTTGTGGCGTGACCGCGCTCAATGCCCAGACCGGCACTCCGGTAGTCCGGCGATAGACTTGATCGACCCAACGCAGGCAGACGGCGCGGGGACCGGCGCTGACCAAACTCGCGAGGCGCGAAAGCGGGTGGGGCGGCTTGTTATTGCTACTCATGTCGGCATTATAGCACGGGCTGAGGCAGCTTCGAATTAGCATGACATACTCGCAAGCGGCAGGGCATTATGTTAAGTTAGAGAGTACTTTTCCGTGGGCGGAAGGATTGACTATGTCTCCAATTGAACAGATGGCGGATTATGCCGCGCCGCTGCTGCTGCACCCCAGAATATTACGGGTCAGGCGCAACCACGGTCTGGAACATGCGACGATCCACATCCTGAATCGGCAGCGATACAGGCTGTCCGGGCGCAGCAGTGAATCAGGTTTCGTCCTCTTGGGTGATGTGCCGACGGAGCAGGTCGAAGAGGCGGTGCGCGAGGCGCTGCAGCGAATGCAGGCGGGAGAGCGAAAGTTGGCGCTTCATCCCAATTGCGGCACAAACCTAGTGACGACCGGATTCCTGGCCACGGCGGTGGCCTTTCTGGGTTTTGCCGGTCGTGGACGGCGCAAGGCATGGGAGCGCTTCCCGACCATGATGATCATGATGATGGCGGTGGTCTTGCTGTCTCTGCCGCTCGGCATGAGCTTGCAGCGACACTTCACAACCGAAGGCGACCTGGGCGACTTGGAGCTGGTCAGCGTTTCGCGTCAGACAGTCGATTTGCCGCTTGATGGCCAGCAGCTGACAATGCATCGCATCGTGACTTTGCAGAGCTAGCGGCGGATGAGCGCGACGCCGCAGTTTTACATTTTTCACGGCGATGATCTCATCAGGCGTGGCGAAGCCCTGGCGCGTATGCGGCGCTCGCTGGGCGAAGATGGCGGCCTGGATTGGTCAGAATTTGATGGCGCGGCGACGCCCGTGCCCAACATACTGGCGGCTGCCAAGTCTCTGCCATTTCTAGCGGACAAGCGGCTGGTGATCGTTCGAGGATTGATCAGCCACATCACACGCAAGGGGGCTGGGCAAGCGGGCAAAACTGCGACCGGCCGCCTGATTGAGGAGTTGCCCCGACTGCCGCAATACGCGCGGCTGGCGCTGGTGGAAGACTACAAGCTGACTGACGGCAACCGCTTGCTCAAGGCGGCGCGCGATATGCCCAATGGCTATATCGGAGAATTCAAGAAACCGCAGAATCTGGCGCGCTGGATTACTCAGCGTTCGATGGACGAATATGGCGCCGAGATCACGCCAAGAGCGGCCAATGCGATTGCCGATGTCGTTAATGATGACCTGCTGCGCGCAGATAACGAGCTGTGCAAATTGGTCGCTTACGTCGACGGCGAACGCGCCATAAGTGAAGAAGATGTCGCCGCCTTGACGCCCTATGTGCCCGAGGCGAACGTCTTTGAAATGGTCGATGCGCTCGCGACAGGTGATGGCAAGCGAGCGCTGGAATTGATTCAGCAATCTTTACACGATAATCCGCGAGATCCCGGATTCGGCCTGTTCATGTTGATCGTGCGGCAGTTTCGTTTGCTGCTGATGACGCGCGATCATCTCGATCAAGGCGGCGGATCGCAGGCTGCCGTCATCGCTACGGCGGTCGGCGCGCATCGCTACACGGCGAGCAAGCTGTCGGCGCAGGCACGGCGGTTTCAAGCTGGGCAATTGGATGCGATACTAAGACGCCTGCAGCGCTACGATCAGGATATGAAGACAGGGCGAATCGAGCCGCGGCTGGCGCTTGATCTGCTGGTTACGAGCCTGGCGAAAGAATGAGGCGCATTAGACATGCTAGAGACAAGGACGGTTGAAATGAATGGATTGGATGGACAGCAAATGGACGCGCAAGATGCGATTCTCGATGCACAGCAGGACAGCCCGGTGGATGAGGCGGTTGACGCGCAGGAGTTGCTCGAAAGCATCGTGCGCTGGCGCGATGAATTGACGGATACGCTGGAGCAGATGCCGACAGAGGCTTTTGAGCGGCTGATTTTGCGCGTGCTGGATAAAGACGGCGTCAGCGGTATCGCTGTGAGCCACGCCAATGACACGATTGAGGGCACGGGCGTATTCGGCGGCGGTGGCTTCTTGACGTTTCGGGTGTCGTTCCGCTGCATTCGCGGGGGCAAGCGGATTAGCTCGGCCGAGGTCGAGGACTTTCGACGCGGCGTGATGGTTGGTCGCGCCGACAAGGGCCTGCTGATCACCACCGGAAAGTTCACGCAGGAGGCGGTCTTGAAGGCGGCCAGTGATCGCGCGCCGGAGATACGGCTGATTGATGGCGAGGAGCTGGTGGGCAAGTTGAAGGATTTGTCGCTGGGTGTGCGGACGGAGCAGGTCATGGTTGAGAGGGTGATAATTGAGACGGACTGGTTTGGGCAAGTGTAGGGATTGCGGGAGTGGTTAACATCGCGGATATAGTCTACTTAGCAAACACGGCACAGATTTATTCGCCACAGAGGGCACAGAGGTTTTTGGATCGCAAGGTCGAAGTTGTTATATCAACAGTATTCACCACTCCCGGGATTGCGGCGGAATGGACAGAATTCGGCGATTTTGCTATAGTTAGCCAAGGAGCCAGAAAATTTGACCCAGAAGGCTTGACATGACAGTGGCAGATACTGACGCGTTGAATTATGAGAATCGCCTTTCTACTTTGGAAGAACGAAGCAATCGTCAGGCGACAAAAGAGGACTTGGCAAACCTAAAAGCCGAATTGATCAAATGGTTCATCGGCACTCAAATTGCGCTGGCTGCATTGATAATATATCTCCTTCAGTAAAGTCTACCTGCTGATGTGCATTTGACGAATCGGCAGGATGCGGTCTTGAACCCGGCGACTGCGCACACGCCGGAGTTTGGGCTGGTCGATGGCGAGGAGCTGGTGGGCAAGTTGAAGGATTTGTCGCTGGGTGTGCGGACCGAGCAAGTCTTGGTTGAGCGGGTGATAATTGAGACGGACTGGTTTGGGGAAGTTTAGGGATTGCGGGAGTGGTTAACATCGCGGATATAGTCCACTTAGCAAACACGGCACAGATTTTTTCGCCACAGAGGGCACAGAGTTATATTGTTTGGTTGGCGAATTTATCGTGAAGTTGGAATTTACCACTCCCGAGAACAGGGAAGTCCAGATTCGGATGACGGTAACGAGAGGTTGCCTGAGACTGATGATCCTACTCTCGACACGGAATGGCGTGATCAACTCTATGCGGTGCTAACGGATATGGATCCGACAGCTTTTTAACGACTCTGCCAACGCATACTGCGCGAAAGCGGCTTTACTAAGGTGGAAGTGACACAGGCCAGTCACGACGGTGGAATAGATGGGAAGGGCATTTTGCAGGTCAACGACTTCTTGACATTTCGAGTGGAATTCCAGTGCAAAAGGTACAGCGGTACTGTCGGTCCGGACGTGGTGCAAAAACTGCGCGGCGCAATGTCGGGCAGCGCAGACCGTGGACTTATTGTTACAGCAGGCAATTTCACCCAAGGCGCAGTTCGCGAAGCCACTCGCGGAGATAAGATTCCCTTTGAGTTGGTCGATGGTGAAGACCTAATTAACCGGCTCAAGGAGCTTGAACTTGGCGTGTCGACCGAGATGGTGCCAAAGGTAACCGTCCATTCGGACTTCTTCGCCAACATCTAGCCGCCTCACTTCAAGCGCCACGGAATCCTAGCCACCAGAACAGCGAGGTAGTTGATCATGCCTGTCGTCATTGCATTGATTCGCGGTATCAACGTTGGCGGGCACAAGAAAGTCAAGATGGCGGAATTTCGCGATCTGTTCGCTGCTTTGGGCATGAGCCAGGTACGCGCGATACTGCAAAGCGGCAATGTCGTCTTCAAGACAGAAGAGACGGATCTTGGGCGACTCGGCGAGCTTCTCGAGGCGGGAATACGTGAACGCTTCGGCTTCGAGGCGAAACTGATAATGCGGACCCCGGAAGCTTTTCGCGCGGCGCTGGCTGCCCTTCCATTTGACGCGCAGCAGCGGCAAGAGCCGGGAAAGGTCGCGGTCATTTTCTTGTCGGCTGCGGCGGATCCTCAGGTAGTAGAAGCATTGCGACAGGCGAATCCTGGTCGAGAGGTCATGCAAGCAGCGGGCAACGAACTGTACGTGTTTTACACCGACGGCATGGCGCGGTCAAAACTCGATGTTAAGCGCATTGAACGGGGACTTGAAGCGGTGGCCAGCGCGAGAAACTGGAATACCTGTCAGCGCCTGCTGAAATTGCTGGGCGAGGTCGAAGCTCAGGGCAATTTCGCGACGTAGCGGCGGGCCTCCGCTTGAAGCCGACCCCAATCACGATCGGCAAGGGCCTCATTGTTGATCAGCGCTGAACCAACGCCCAAGGCAAATGCGCCATAATCGAGAAATTCGCGCATGTTCTCGGCGTTTATGCCACCCGTTGGCAATAAGCGAAGATGCGGCAGCGGCGCCAGAACATCCTTGATGTAGCGCTTGCCCAGGTGGTTGGCGGGGAAGACCTTTACCACACTCGCGCCCCACTCCCAAGCTTGCTGTATCTCACTCGGCGTGAAGGCGCCGGGCATGGTCGGCAAATTGATCGCCAGGCAAGCATCAATGACGTCGCGTTTGCATACGGGCGAAACCACGAATTGGGCGCCTGCGTCAGCCACTGCGCGCACCTGCTCCGGGTTGATCACCGAGCCGGCGCCGATAGCGACCGAATCATCAACCAGCCTGACGATTTCGGCGATGGTCGGCACGGCGGCTGTATTCGTCAGGGTGAACTCGATGGCGCGTATGCCGCCCGCAATCAAGGCGTCGGTGATGTGCTTGGCCGCGGATAAATCGTCCAGGCGGACGATAGCGACTATTCTGTTTTTGGCGATGATATCCAGTGCGGTCATCGATTCATGTCTGCTGTTGCGGCGCTGGTCCAGTATAACGGATCCGTGGCTGGATGGTTTGCTTGGAACGATATTGCTGAATGGCGTATCCTATCCAGCCGATGATGCGACCCAAGGCGAATATACCAAGAGTGCTGCTAGGTGGCAATCCGAAGTGCCGCCTAAAGATCGCTAGCGCAAATTCCATCTTGGGATGCTCGCCGCGCAAACGGAAAACGGTGTCTTGTATCGAGCGCGCCAGGATTACCACCGGCGCATCCGGATATTCATCATAGAGCGCATCCAGCAACAAGCGCGCCCGTGGATCCCCGGACGGATTCAAGGGAATGTCGAAACCGGACACAGGAAAGGACTCGCTGCGGCGCAAGCGAGAACAGATGGCCGCGACAGCGTTATCGGGCGTCCCTACTTCGTCCAGGAAGACTTCGACAGTTTCCGTGTAACCGCCTTGCTGTGGACCGGCGAGCGCTGTTATCCCGGTGTTGACCACGGAATAAGGCGTGGTACCCGGGGCGGCCGCTATGCGCGCGGCGAATGTCGCCAGCTTCAACTGATGATCGGCGCAGGCGATGAAAGCCATATCGAAGAAGCGAATGCTGCGTTCGTCATGCGGTTGCCAGCCGCGCTGAAGCATCACCGTCAAGCTGAGATCTTCGGCCGCGTCGCCGGCGCCCTCCGCGGTCAAGAGGCGCAGAATTCGGGGAGTGGTAAATTCCAACTACACGATAAATTCGCCAACCAAACAATATAACTCTGTGCCCTCTGTGTCCTCTGTGGCGAAAAAATCTGTGCCGTGTTTGCTAAGTGGATTATATCCGCGATGTTAACCACTCCCAATCAAGAGGAGTGGTGAATTTCAAGGAGATAGAAGGAGATGGAATGAAGACGACACTGGCTCAAACTCGCCGGAAAACTCCCTTCTCCAATGCTTTGGGGTGAACTTGCCCCGATTTTGTAGACAGCGCTGTTGTCCAATAGAATCAGGTAAGGAAGGCAGGTAGGAGTGTGATGGTGAAGTATCCAGACGAGTTGAAGCGTGAGGCGCTGAATTTAGCGGCGAAGCCCGGTAGGACGGTGGCCCAGGTGGAGCGCGACTTGGGCATTACGCCGGGACTGATCTACAAGTGGCGGCAGCGGTATCGGGTCGATGAGAATAGCGATGAGCTTAAGCCAAGCGCCGAACGAGAATCCGAGACCGAGATTCGACGCTTGCAAGGCGAGTTGGCGATCGCACGGGAGGAGCGCGACATTTTAAAAAAAGCTATCCAAGTGTTCTCGCAGGAAAGCAAATGGTGAAGTACCAATTCATTCTGGAGCATCGGCAGGAGTTCAGCGTGTCGAGGATGTGCCGCGTGTTGGATGTGAGCAAGAGTGGCTTCTTCGCCTGGTTGAAGCGCGGGAAGAGCCGGCGCGAGCGGGAGGATGCGAGGCTGCTAGCGCGCATCCGGGAAATCTTCGTGGGTAGCGCCCGGACTTATGGCAGTCCGCGTGTCTGGGCGGAATTGTTGGCGAGAGGCTGGCGGGTAAGCCGTAAGCGGGTAGCGCATTTGATGCGGCTTGCCGGCATGTACGCGATTCGCAAACAAGGCTATCGAGGCCGGAAGAAATCGGCAGCGTCGACATCGGCGGCGCCCAATATCCTGCAGCAAGATTTCTCGGCCACGGACATCAACCAGAAGTGGCTGGCGGACATCGCCTACATTGCCACCAAAGAAGGCTGGCTCCATCTCGCTGTGGTCATGGACGCCTTCTCGCGCCGGATTGTCGGCTGGTCTATGAACCGGAGAGCCAACAGCCAGCTGGCGCAAAATGCACTGCTCATGGCAGTGCAGCAGCGTGAATTGCGCGGTCTGCTAATCCATCATAGCGACCGTGGCAGTCAGTACACAGACCAGCGTTACCAGCAGTTGCTGACTGACCGTGGCATACAGCCAAGCATGAGCGACACCGGCAGTTGCTACGACAACGCCATGGCGGAAAGTTTCTTCGCTACTCTGAAGACCGAGTGCGCGAATCACGTCTTTGACACCATCAACGACGCACGGCGCACTATCGCATACTACATAGAGGCATGGTACAACCGCCGCAGACTGCATTCATCGCTGGGCTTTGCCAGCCCTATGCAATTCGAAGAGGCAGAGCATTAGACAAATTCAGCGTCCACCAAAACGGGTCAAGACCAGGGAAGGGCCGGGGATGGGGTTAGAAAAGGGCATATCCAAGATTTTCACCACTCCCCATCAAGCCGACAAAGTGCAAATCGCCAAGGACGCTGCCCGTCAAGTCCAGCTCCAAGCCGGCGAGATAGACATTCTTGCCGACTTCGCCGGTGATGGTCGTACGCAAACCGATCCCGATCAGATTGCCTTCGATTTTGCCGGCTATGTCCAGGTTTTGGCAGAAGGTGAACATGCTGCCTTTGACCACGCTATCGGCGGGCGCGCTGCAGTGCTCGCCCTGCTGCATGGCGCGGGCAAAAGCGACCCCGGCAGTGAGCAAAATTATTAGTATGGAGAGCAACATCAGTCGTACTGACTTCGGTATCGTGGTCGCTTTCAGCAAGGTGAGCTTCAAGCTCATTATAGCGTAAGAGGTGAGCACGAAACCGCGCATTGGTGGCGCAAAACAGGCCGCGCCAAAGCGACGTCGCTGGTGGCTATGAGTCTTCGAAAAGCGGGTATGCAGAGGGGTCAAAGTTTGGATTCATGGGCGTCCAAATTGGATAGTACAAGTGGTAGTCGTCTCGTTCATGCCGTGGCCTTAAGGCGATGATCCGCCCTCCCGTGATGCTGATGTAGATCCAACCTTGCGGGCTGACGGCGATCGCCAGCGGCTGCTGGGGGTAGATGCCGAATCCTAGTTCATTTAGATGAATGAACCTCTCCCAGTACAGTCCCGATCCCTGGTTGGGCAAGTATGCTTGCAGGCCGAATTGGAAGCGAAAAGGGATCAATACTGTGGCGCCGAGCGGCTGGTCATCTGCGTCAAATGTGATCATGATTACTTTGTAGCCGACCAGATCTATCTGAGTTGGGTCGCCGCGGAGGACGACGAGCAAGCTGTCTTTCGTGCCGGGCAGGACGTCGTAAGAATAGGCCGCCAGGCTGTTGGGAATCGCGCCGCTGCCGAATTGCATGACGGGCGCGACACTCTCGTCGCAGCTGCGCTCCAGCGAGGAGATGCCCACGGTATCGGCGCCCAGGCAATTGGGGAAGCCATACCAGCCACCGGCTTGCACACGATTCAACTCGTCAAGCGCATTGCGTTGGCTTTGGCGCGGCGCGCTGTCCAGGGTCCACAGCTGGCCGCGGAAGAAGGCGAGATCGGCCGGGCGGCGGAAGCCGGCGGCTATCACCTGACGGTAGCTGCCATCAAGGTTCATGCTCAAGATGACGCCGCGTTCGGGGTCTTCAAATTCGCAGAAGCTGCAGGGCGCGCCCATGGCTACGTACAGCCGGTTGTCTTCGCCAATGGTGATCCCGCCAGTGGCGAATCCGGCGCCGATTGGCAGATCATCCACTAAGGTTTCGACAGCGCCGGTCGCTGAGATCCGATGTATGTTTGCGCCACCCGCGACATAGAGATAGCCGTCGTGATAGGCCAAACCGTTGGTCAGGGATAAGCCCTCGGCGAAGGTTTCCATCAAGTCCGGCAGCCCATCGTCATCCGTATCGCGAATGATCATGACCTTGCCACTCAGAGGGCGCGTCGCGAAAAGCGCGCCATCCGGCGCCACTTCGAGCGCAGTGAATGAGAGCGGCTCAATGTCCGGCAAATGAACGATGCTCTCCGGGCACCAGCGGATATTGTCGACATATAATTCACCGCTGATGACCGTCGGACGGCGGGCGCAAGCCGGTAAACTTTCGTCCTGCGCTTGGTTGTCGATTGAGAGGCAGAGCAATACGCTGACCAGGACAAACGCTGCGATATGGCGGTGACTCAGTAGCGTAATGACAGGCATGTCAAGCCACCGTCCATCTTAACGAATTCGCTCATGTCGATGGCGACCAGCTCGCTGCAGTATTGCGCCGCTGCAGCGAATGCCGTCGGACAGTGGGCGGCGACGAAGACTTTGTCATTCACCGGCATGACATCAGCTGCGTAGCCTTCTTCAGGCGGCAGCGTGATGAGTCGCGCCCAGGACAAATCGTAGTTCGTTTTTAAGGCGGGATCATGGATCAAGATGCCGGCCGCCAATTCGGTCAAGCCGCTTTTCAGGTGAAGGACGCCGCTGAAGGGCACGGCTTCCACGCGGATATCGGCCTGCACAGACTGAAGGGCGGACCGCAGCGCCGAGTATCCAGAGAGATTGGTGCGCGTTGATATTCCGACCAGGACACGGTCGGCGCAGAAGAGCACATCGCCGCCGTCGATTTTGGCGTCGCTTGGCGGCTCGACAATGCAAAGCCCTGACAGATGCGGCTTCAGCGGCTCGCCTTCGCCTTGACGAGACGGCTCGCCCGAGCGGCAATGAAAAGCGAGATTGCGGAAAATCACGAAGGGGTCTTCGACAAAGTGTCCATCGGGAAAGCGCTCATCAGCCGGCAGAACTGTTACTTCAAGGCCGCAATCTCGCAGCGCTTGTGTGTATACCTCATATTGACGCAGCGCCTTCTCGATATCGGGCGCGCCAAGATGGGCCGCGGCGGTTATGCCGTCCGCGAAATTTGGAGCTGGTCGTCGCATCAAAGCGCGTTTGAAAGGCGCAAGCAAGTGAGTCATGGACACGAGAGTCGTTATGGTATCAGTGAGTCCAAGTGTAGCGGAAAAGACGGCTCGCGAAATAGCAGATGCGCGCGGCGTTCAACTTTCACGGTTTCGCAGTTAGAATGCGCTGACGTGACCATAGTCAGGATGAGGGATGCTGACCGACCGCAAGTACGACTTTGATGCCGAGGCGCACCGCGAGCATCTTATTCCCCTGCTCAAAATCATTCTGAGCGCGCCGCGGCGCCTCAGTTCGCGCGAGCATCAGCAGTTGATGCGGCGTTTTCCAAAGCCAGCGGGCCAAGGCTTTTACAGTCTGGCAAATCTGGTTGATGCCTGGCGGGTTTTCGCCGGCAGGGATGGCGTACCGAATTATGATGAGGCGCTACTCTATAAACTGCGCCGCAAGCCTGTCCGCACCATGTCGGGTGTGACACCGCTGACCTTGCTGACAAAACCTTTCCCTTGCCCCGGCACCTGCATCTTTTGCCCGAATGATGTGCGCATGCCCAAGAGCTACCTGGCGGATGAGCCGGGCGCGCAACGCGCTGAAAAGAACGCCTTCGACCCCTATTTGCAGACCTGGATGCGCCTGCAAACCTACCACAATTTGGGGCATTCGACCGACAAGATCGAAATTATCATCCTTGGCGGGACCTGGTCTTTTTATCCGGAAACTCATCAGATCTGGTTCGTCAAGCGCATCTTTGACGCGCTGCATGATTATGGCCAAAACATAGACCGCCGCGCCGAAGTAATAGCCGCTCTGAGCGCCAAATCACAATTCACCGGGCAGCGGGTCAGCAACGTCACAATTCAGGGCGTTGAGATGGCGGCGTCCTACAATCAGACGGTGCAGAGCATTTACTCTGACGAGATGTATCGCTCGCGCGGACTGGCTGACGAGATTGCCGCCGGCGCCCGTGAACGCAGCATCGTCGATGAATACGCGACTTGGGAAGAGCTGGAAGCGGCGCAACTTGAGAACGAGACGGCGGCTTGCCGCTCAGTCGGCTTGGTGATTGAAACGCGACCGGACCACATCAGCGAAGAGGAAGTTGTTCGCGTGCGGCGGCTGGGCTGCACCAAAGTGCAGATCGGCTTTCAGAGCTTGAATGACCGCGTGCTGAGCATGAACAAACGCGGGCATGGTGTGGCGGCCACGCGCCGGGCAGTTGCTCTACTGCGCAAAGCCGGCTTCAAGATTCACGCTCATTGGATGCCGAATCTTTACGGTTCGACGCCCGAGGCAGATTTGGCCGATTACGATACGCTCTTCGGCGACCCCGATTTCCGCCCCGACGAATTGAAGATTTATCCCTGTTCCTTGATCGAGAGCGCCGAGTTGATGCAGCAGTATCAGTCAGGTGAATGGCGCCCTTATAGCCACGCAGAATTACTCGAGTTGCTGGTCGAGTGTTTCAAGCTTACGCCGGAGTACTGCCGCCTGACGCGTGTCATCCGCGATATACCGGGCACGGACATCGTCGATGGCAATAAAGTGACCAACTTCCGCCAATTGGTGGATCGCGAAATGGAAAAGCGCGGCGAAAAATGCCTTGATATCCGCGCTCGTGAAATCCGCAAGAAGCAGGTGATCGGCGCCGACCTGCGGCTGGATCGTCACAATTACGATTCCAGTATTGGCGAAGAAATCTTCTTGCAAGTCATCACTGACGAGCGCGATATCGCCGGTTTCCTGCGCCTGTCATTGCCGGACCCGGCGGCTGAAGCAATACTCGACGAGCTGCAGGGCTGCGCGATGATCCGCGAAGTGCATGTCTATGGGCTGGCTTTGGGAATCGGCTCGGCGCTGGAGGGAAGGGCGCAGCACGCCGGGCTGGGCAAACGCCTCATCGAAGAAGCGGCCAGAATCGCGGCGGCAGGTGGTTATGAGCGCCTGGCGGTTATATCGGCGATTGGGACGCGCCAGTACTATCGAAAGCGAGGCTTTTACGACGGCGAGCTATATCAGATACGCGATCTACGGGAGCCGCCGGCGCAAGATTCGGCGCTTGGGCTAGAATTAGCCTGATGCTGGCGTAGATATTTCGCCCGGCGCCTCCCGATTTATCCAGCGCAGCAAACCAGCCCATGAGAACCATCGACGTCATCCAAGAGCAGAGCAATCGCAATCAGAGCCTGCGCCTGCTTATGCTCTTGATTATCGCGGGTACCTTTCCCTTTTATTGCTTTGCCATTTATTTCATCGGCAGCGCTCCGGCTGACGTGATACCGGCGGCACGAGTCAGGCAGACGGCTGAGCAGGCACCGACCTTCACGCCTTTGGGCGCCAATCTCTTCCCGTCGCCCGTCGCGACCGATGGTCCGCCGCCGCTGCCAACCTATACGCCGCTGAGCCTGCCGATTCGCACACCAGTTCAATTCGTCCCGCCGACTTCTATCCCCGCCCAAACCATCGTGGCACAGACGCTGGTCAGCCCGACGCCGATTGCGACGGAAGTGGAAGCGACGCCGACCGCGCGCGCGACATCGGCGATAGCGGATGCTGACTTCGACGGCATAGCGGATGACGCCGACAGCTGCCCGGCCGAATATGGCTACGCCGACAACGACGGCTGTCCCTACGCCGATGACGCTGACAGAGATGGCATTCGTGACGCTGCCGATGCCTGCCCAAGTGAGTTTGCGCCGGATAGTCCGCGTGGCTGCCGTGATTTTGATGACGATGGACTGGATAGCGCCGAAGATGAGTGCCCCAACGAAGCGGGGCCGTCGGCGAATCAGGGTTGCCCGCTTACTGGCGTTGCCGGCGGCTGATTCGCCTGCTGGCACTCCAGACACTGTCGATCCATTTCAATCGTTGCCGAAAAGCAAGACTATTCAATCGCCTTTTGTGCAGGTAGGCATCTTAGTATTTGGATATACGGCTTATGTAAGACGAGTGCTCGGGCGTCGGGTACTACTTGTCTGCATGAAGGATTAGAGACGATTGGCACGGAAAACTTATGGCCTGTGCCAATGCCAAGACGTCTTCGAAACAAACTTAATCCCTTGCCAGCACAGCGCTTTCGCCTTGGCACGGATACCGGGAGCCATGGCACAGAACGCGCAAATAAGGGCAATAGGCGCTAGACTCTGATGGCTTGAATGCCTTAGGAGCGAGGGTCGTGCCTTGGACAAAATACAGGTAGCCGTGGCGCAGGTTGCGTCAGTATTCGCCGATAAAGAAGCATGCATCGTCAAATCTGCCGATGTGATCAGAGAAGCGGGTGCGCAAGGAGCCGACCTCATCCTGCTGCCCGAGGCGATGATCCCGGGTTATCCGCGCGGCTTCACCTATGGCGCTTATGTCGGCAACCGAACGCAGGCGGGACGTGAGGATTTTGCCCGCTATTGGCATGCCTCGCTTAGCGTGAACGAAGAGGAAACCCGTCTCTTGCGCGAGGCGGCGCAGGAAGCGGGCGCATACGTCGTCATTGGCATCTCGGAACGCAGCGAGACGGGCAACGGCGGTACACTTTACAATTCGCTGCTCTACCTGGGTCCTGACGGCGACATCCTGGGCGTACATCGCAAGCTGATGCCGACTGGCTCGGAACGACTTATCTGGGGCAGTGGCGATGGCAGCACCTTGACCACAGTGGCTTCGCCCTTCGGCACGATTGGCGGCTTGATCTGCTGGGAGAATTATATGCCGCTGGCGCGGATGACGATGTATGCTAAAGGCGTCAGTATCTACCTCGCGCCGACGGCGGATCACCGCGATTCCTGGGGCGCGACTTTGCGTCATATAGCCTGTGAGGGACGCTGCTTTGTGCTCGGCTGCAATCAGTATTTCTGCAAGTCGATGTACCCGAGCGACCTGGCTCTGTATGACGAATTGGCCGACTTGTCCGAAGAATTGTGCCGCGGCGGCAGCGCCATCGTGGATCCCTTCGGCGAGTTTGTCTGCCCGCCGCTTTACGGAAAAGAAGGAACGCTCTATGCCGAGCTCGATTTGAACAAGATCATTCAAGGGCATCTCGATTTTGACGTGGTGGGGCATTACAACCGCCCGGATGTCTTCAAACTCAGCGTCAACGAGTCGCCCAATCCCGCGCTGACTACAGAGCATAGCTGATGTTTTTGTAAGTCTGAATCTGCGGTATCATTTAGCCACTTCTATGGACAAGCAAAGGACGAAACTATGACAATGCTGGATAAAGCCCAAGACATGCAGGAGCAGTTGATTGCCTGGCGGCGCGATATACATAAGCACCCGGAACTCGGTTTCGAAGAACAGCGCACCTCACGCCTGGTGGCCGAATCGCTGCGAGAGATGGGCATAGAGATCGAAGTCGGTGTGGCGGAGACGGGCGTGGTGGCTCGCATCGGCGAAGGCCGTCCTGCTGTGGGCATCCGCGCCGATATGGACGCCTTGCCGATTCAAGAAGCCAATGATGTGCCCTATAAATCGCAGACGCCCGGGCTGATGCACGCCTGCGGGCACGATGCGCATACCTCGATGCTGCTGGGTGTGGCCAAGCTGCTCAATGACATGCCCGATCGACCGTCTGGCGAAATACGCTTGTTATTCCAGCCGAGCGAAGAAAAGTGGCGTGATTCTGACGGTCACAGCGGCGGCAGCCTCATGGTCGAGCAGAAAGCGCTGGACGGCTTGGACGCCGTGATCGCCTGTCATGTCTCGAGCGGCTCGCCGATGGGCGAGGTCGAAGTATGTGACGGTTTTTCGTTGGCCGCGCCCGATACATTCGAGGCGAAGATCATCGGCGAAGGCACACACGGGGCGCAACCGCACAACGGCTTGGACCCCATCTGGCTGCAAGCCCAGGTTGTGAATGCGCTGCAGGCGATTCGTTCACGTCGGCGCAATCCCACTGAGCGCTCGGTCGTGACCATCGGTTCGATCCACGCCGGCATCGCGCCCAACGTCATCCCCAACGAAGTCATCATGACCGGCACCATCCGCACCTTTGAGCAAGAGGCGCGCGAAGAGATACATCGTCTGGTTGAGGAAGCCTTCGCGATGGCGCGGCACTTCGGCGGCGACTACGAGCTAAGTATCTCGACCGGCTACCCGGCGCTATACAACGATCCCGAGGTGGCCGAATTGATTCGCCGGGTTGGCAATGATTTGCTTGGCGAGGAAAGATCAGGTCACGGAGAGCCGATCATGGCGGGCGAAGACTTCGCCTTTATGACGCAGAAGGCGCCCGGCGCCATGCTGCGGCTAGGCGCGGAACTCGATGAAATGAATCGGCCGCATCATAGCCCGATCTTTGATATTCACGAGGGCTGCCTGCCTGTCGGCGTCGGCGTCATGGCGGAAAGCGCCTTGCGCCTGCTGCGGCAGCACGGCGGGTAAGCTCGCTGGCAGAGCGCAATCAGCCGGCTTTTTCCTGCACAAGCTGGATTAAGTTGCCGCAGGTGTCCTTGAATGTAGTAATTATCGCCGGTCCGATATCAGTGGGCGGCGCGGTGAATTCGACGCCCAGCGCAATGAGGCGGTCATGTTCAGCTTGCGCATCGTCTACGTTGAAGATTGTCGCGGGGAAGCCTTGTTCCATCAGAGCTTGCTGAAAGGTGCTGGAGATGGGATTGCGATTCGGCTCGAGCAATAGCTCTACGCCATCCGGTCTCTCGGGGGAAACGACAGTGAGCCAGCGGTCGCCTTCGGGATTGCCGAAGGGGATGTCATGCTTCGGCAAAAAGCCTAACATTTCCGTGTAAAATTTCAGCGCTTTTTCTTGATCATCAACCAATACGCCTGTCACACCAATAATCATTTCTCGTTCCTTTCATTTGAGCGCCAGAGACGGCTTGTAATTGTACCTCGCTAACTCGATCCCGTCATCTCTAGCTTGCGCCGGGAGTGGTGAATACTGTTGATATAACAACTTCGACCTTGCCATCCAAAAACCTCTGTGCCCTCTGTGTCTCTGTGGTGAATCCCCCTTATGGAATCCGGAATATGTCCTGTATCTTTGAAATTCACCACTCCCCCCGAAGTCTTACTCAGTGAATATCATAGCTGATATGTTATAATTTGCTGCAGTTCCAAATTACTAGATGGTGGCGATCACAATGAAATTCAATCGGGAAGCGAAGAATATGTTAGCGGTCATGGCTTTGGTGCTGGCGATCGCGATCGCGCTCAATGCTGCGCTTGTGCCGGATGCTGACCGCGACATGTGGTCCTGGACCATTAGTCTGCTGGCTGTGGCGGTAGCCCTTTGGATTTGGTCGCGCCGTGATAGCGCAGTGGCGCGCGATGCTGAGGCGGCCGAAGAGGCGGTGCAGGAGGCGGAAGAGCATGCCAAGCGCACGATCGTCCGTCACGCCGATGAGCGCCCCGCGCCCGATGACTTGACCCGAGTCAATGGCATCGGCGGGGTTTTTCAAACTATGCTGAATGATGCTGGCATATTGACCTACAGCGCCTTGGCGAGCGCCAGCGTGGAAGACCTTGAAGCTATTATCGATGCTACCGGTCGCAGCCGGCCGGGACGCCTTGAGACTTGGCCGGCTCAAGCTGAATTTGCCACGAAGGCTGATTGGGAGGGGCTGCGGCGCTATCTCGATTCGCTGCAGGATTGAGCCCTCCCCGGATGGACGCTTCTGCCTCTGTGCGCAGCCGTCTCATCTCAACTTGCACCTGAAATGACAGATTGGTTGCAGTCGTAGTCGGCGCATCGCCTGATTTGCTGCCAGCAACAATCCATGTACACTCATATTTAGCTCAATTAAACCGGGATCTATTATGCCCGCTGTGGCTCATATCATCCGCAGGCGGCATGGCCGCAAACGTCGCCGCCGTCATGAATCTCGGCGCTCGGCGCTTTGGCTCACGCTAATCTTCTTTTTTCCGCTATTGCTTTCGCTTACGCCGATAGTGGCTGGCATCGGCTTGTCGATCTGGCTCTATGCGCAGGCGGCGAGCCATCTGCCTACGCCACAGGCAACGGTCTATCTGGATCCGGTTGACGGCGTGACCCGCTTCTATGATCGCAGCGGCGGGATCGAAATCTACCGAATAGAAGATGCGCTCGGCGAAGAGCGGCGCTGGCTGCGGCTTGAAGAGTTGCCACAATACGTTATCGACGCCACGTTGCTGGTTGAAGATCCCGCTTTGCTCGAGGGGTCGGCGCAGTTCAATTTGCTGGATACGGCTTTGCAGCTGTGGCGCTACATCATCGGATTGCCATTGTCGCCGGACGACAGTCTCACCGGCCAGCTCGCGCGCGAAGCGATGCTGCCGCTGACTACGGCGAGTGGACTAGATCCGCGCCTGCTTGAGATCGTACTGAACGCCGAAAGCAAGCGAACGCGCTCGGCAGGGGAATTGCTGGAATGGCGACTCAATAGCAGCTTTTATGGTCATGACGCCTACGGGATCGATGCGGCGGCGCAGGTCTACTTTGGAAAAGGCGCCGAGAAGCTCACCTTGGCGGAAGCCGCTCTCTTGGCGACGACCGCCGAAGAGCCGAGCCTCAATCTCATTGACGCGGAATCCAGAAGCCGTGAGCGCGGCGCGGACCTGCTGTTCGAGCTGCTCGATGCCGAACTGGTCGACAGGGCGCAATTCAATGCAGCGTCAACGAGCGATGTACGGATTCTTGGACGGCGGGCTGATGCGTCTGAAATCGCGCCCGAGTTTGTTGACTATGCGCGCAGGCAGGCGGTTGCCATACTTGATCGGCAAGGTCTGAACGGCGAAAGACTGGTGGCGCGCGGCGCTTTGCGCATAAAGACATCGCTCGATATGGATCTGCAATTTCAATCAGAATGTATCTTGCGAGCGCACCTGCTCACATTAGGGGGCGCAGCCCTTGACGCCGGCGATGCAGTCTGCGACGCGGCATCACATTTGACGGCGCCGTCGCTCGCCATTGCGTCGCCGCCGGACAGTGGAACGTTGTCATTGCTCAACGTCAAAAGCGGTGAGATTCTAAGCCTGGTCGGCGACGCTATGACGCCGCTGCATCAACCTTCCGTCGTGCTGCATCCCTTTGTTTTCATGCACGGTTTCCTGCTGCGCGAGCTTACGCCGGCTTCTATGGTTTATGATGTGCCGCGCACCTATCCCGGACGGGCCGCTGAACTGATCTATGCGGCGACAAACCCGGATGGCCGCTATCGGGGTCCGCTGAACCTTCGCGGTGCCATGGCAGCAGATTTATTGCCGCCGGTCGTTCAGGTGGCCAGCGCCGCTGGAATGCGGCCGGTAGTACGCACGGCGCGGGCGCTGGGCTTCAACAGCCTGGATGCCAGCCGGGCCGAGCTGGAGCTTTTGGAGCGTGGCGGCGCTGTCTCTGTGCTGGAAACTGCCTACGCCTATAGCGTATTGGCGTCGCTTGGCGCGATGCATGGCGCGCCGACTTTGCCGCTGGACGATGGCTATCGAGGCCGCGATCCAGTGGCGGTATTGGAAATCGCAGACACGGCGGGGCGCGTCTTGTGGTCATACGAGCAACTGGATGCGAAAGCGCGTCAAACGCAAATTGCCGAGCCGAGCCTGGCCTACCTGGTGAATGACATCCTGGCGGATGGCGAGGCAAGGCAGACGACGCTGCAGGCGCCTGACCTTGCATTGCAGCTTTCCCGACCGGCAGCCGTGCTGGACGGGCTCAGCGCCGACAAGCGCGATAGCTGGACGGTGGGTTATACGCCGGACCTGGCGCTGGTAGTGCACACTGGTCGTGATGATGACGCCGGCATGAGCATCGACGCGTTTCAGCGTTTGGGTTCCGCGCCGGCCTGGCAGGCCTTGATGACCTACGCGCACGAACAGCTAGACTTGCCGCCGAGTGATTGGCTGGCGCCAGGCGATATCGAAGAATACCTGGTTTGCGAGATTTCCGGCTTGTTGCCGGCGACGACCAATCATTGCCCCACGCGCCGTGAGCTTATGCCGGCTGGCTCCAACTTGCGCCGCGATGATCTGTGGCAAACAGTCGAGATTAACCGTGCGACAGGTCAACTGGCCACGGTGAATACGCCTGATGATTTACGTGAGCAAGTTGCCTACTTCGTACCGCCTGATGCGGTCCTGGACTGGTGGCTGGAAAATGGCAAACCCTTGGCGCCCAGCAGTTACAGCTCGGACGGCGAGGATCAGGCCAGCAAAGCGGTACAACTTACGGCGCCGGCCGACTACGCCTACCTTGGTTCGACGGTCGAAATCAGCGGCAAGATCAGTCGCGATGGCGCGCAGAGCTGGTTGCTGGAGTATGGCGCCGATGTGAATCCTGACCGCTGGTTCGCTATAGGCGATCGACGCCAGCCCGATGCAAGCGGCGAACTCTCGGCAACTTGGGCCAGCGCGCTGCTCAGCGGCATGCATACCTTGCGCTTGACCGTTACCTTCGCCGATGGCAGCGTGGACAGCGATACGCGACTTCTGACTTTCGACAATACACCACCGGCGGTGCAGTTGCGCGCGAGCGATGGGTCTACGACAATAGCGCAATCGCCGGTAACGCTGTCCGCCGACGTGAGCGACAATTTAACGGTAGAGCGCGTCGAATTCTATCTGGCTAACGAATTGCAGGGCGTCGACTACGACTGGCCCTACGGCCTTGAGATTGAATTGGGCGAAACTGGCGAGGTTGAGCTTCGGGCGGTGGCTTATGATCAGGTGGGCAACCGCGCGGAATCAAGTTTGGCGCTTTCAGGAGCCGAGGCATAGATGCAGAAGAATAGGCGAGGGTCGCTTATGAAATGGATCCTGGTGGCGCTGGCGTTTGCGCCGGTGTCGCTCTTCGCCTATTTGGGGCATTTCAGCCGGCTTATTGCGGATGACTATTGTCATTTGGCTTTGGGTAACGAACACGGCGCATGGGGGCTTATACTCTACACACGAGAGTCATGGAACGGTAGCTATTCGAATTACTTTTTACATGGCTTGCTTACGCCATTAGATGTCGCTATTCCTGCGCTGTTGCCTCCTCTAATTGTTGTTCTTTGGCTAGGTTCTGTTGATATTTTGACATTAGCATTTTCATAAATGGGTAAAATAGTCTTATGGATACCATAAGACTAACTGACGAACAGTGGGCGAAGCTTCGGGATTTTCTGTCGCAAGAGCCAAAGGTTTATCTGGGCAATGAGGCGAAATGCCGCCAATTTGTTGAAGCAGTGATATGGGTAAGTCGCAGCGGCGCACAGTGGCGTTTGCTTCCAAGCGAATACGGCAAATGGAATTCAGTTTACAAACGCTTTGCTCGCTGGTGCGAAAATGATGTTTGGCAACGGATGATGGAAGCTCTTGCCGATGACGCGGATATGGAAAACGGGATAATCGACAGTACGATTGTTCGGGCACATCCCTGTGCCGCTGGCGCCGAAAAAAAGTGAAAAGCAAGCCGTGGGTCGCAGTCGCGGGGGTTTTAGTAGCAAGATTCATATCACGGTTGATGGTTTGGGCAATCCCTTGCGTTTCCGTTTGAGTCCTGGGCAGGCTCACGACATCAATCAGGCTGAGGAGTTGGTGGAAGGCTTTGCCTTTCAGCGGGTTATCGCGGATCGAGGCTATGCGTCCCAAGATTTTGTGGACAGCTTGCTTGAAAGAGGCATAGAAGCGGTAATTCCCCCGCATCCGAGCGCCAAAGAGCAGCGAGAATATGATAGATGGCTCTATCGCGAGCGGCATCTGGTGGAATGTTTCATCAATAAGATCAAACATTTCCGCCGCGTCTTTTCCCGATTTGAGAAACTCGATACATCTTATCTCGGATTTCTGCACCTTGTCGGTACGCTGATATGGTTACGATAGAATGTCAACAGAACCTAGTCGGTCTAGTTTGCTTAGGATTACTCACGCTCAAGAGGTTGCGCGTGACGGAAAACCGAATAGCGATCGTTTTTGCGCTCTCCGGTCTCCTCGTCGCCGCCACTATCAACGGATTCCATTCTTCACAGTCGTATTTCTGGCTCGCGGCAAACGTTGCCTACACTTTGCCGGTGGTGATTCTTGTATTCTATGTATCACTGGTCATTCAAGTGGCGAGCTCACCTGAGAGGCGGATGTGGATTGGCGTGGTGTCGACTATCGGGGCGCTGATCTGTTTCGTAAATGCCGGTTTTTCAGCAATGTACTTGGTTTTCCAAGGCACTGTCCTTACAGGCTTGCTGTTCGGACTGATAATATTCGTCGGCAAGAATGTACGTCGCCCGTATCTAATTCTCTTTGGAGTCGGCTTTGTCGCTACGGTCGCGAGCGCCATCGTACAACATACCGCACCGGGCGTTTCCCTTAGAATGAATAGTCCTGTGGAAGCAAGATTTGGGACTCCCGTGCGATATCTACCCGACCTTCTAAAGCAGACCATTAGCGTGACCTTCGAGCATGTGGGGCATCAGGAGGCTTTCGCGGGCTTCATGTTGCTCTGTGCCGCGGCGATCCTCATAACGCTGCATTTGAACAAAGAGCGGAACCCCTTTAAAGCAGGCGCATCGCCGAAATTTGCGGCGGGACCACTTTGGGCGGGCATGATCATACAGCTGCTACTCGTGCCAGTATTGTGGGCGCACACGAGTGATTCACCGCAATTTCTTGGCCGCTTCAGCTCTGCTTACTCCATAGTCATTGTCGTGAATATCGTGTTGACCACCGCATTTGCAATGATGATATTTTACCGGGCGAGAATTTGTGAGTGGCTTCGCAAAAGGGATAGCGGGCGGCATATCTGCATCGCGATGATCCTGCTTGTAAGTGTGGCTCTGTTTTCATTAACTCAGTTGCGCAGCATTCATTTCAAAGCGGCCACTTACCTGTTCATTAGCGCGCTCGTTTTCCTATTAATTGGCGCATATCAATTGTCTGCATTCTCTTCGGACGCGCGTTCCAAAAGGCTATTGCAGCTCGCCTTATATGCGTCGGCCGTTCTATTGATCGCATGGTTGGCGCTGGTTGCAGTTTCCATATACTCGCTAGGCTATCTGTCGCCGCGAATCCTGGCTCCAGCTGGATTTCTTCAAGCTTTGCTCGGTATGATCTGGGGAATATATGTCGGTCTTATGGTCCAGAGTATCGGCCATTCGACAGAAGGGTCAAAAAGCTGGTTGACGGCATACCGCGGAATGGGTCTCATGCTGGCAATTGCTATCGGCGTCGGCATAGTATTTGGCCAATCAAGATCTCTTCCGAAAATGAAAACCTTCGCCAGTGAATGGGACGACCGCCATGCGGAAATCATTCGTCAGCGGGATAATGGAAACACCACCATTGTTGTGCCGGAGCTGAGCTACGATTTTGGCTATGACTTGGTGAGCTGGCATATATTTGACATCAATGGCGGCGGACGCTGTTCAGCTGTGTACTATGGCGTAGACTCGATTATTCGGTCTGATGATGGTGGCTAAGCGGAAGCAAATCGCTGTGGGTGTGACGAGGCTGTTTCAGAAATTGCGACAAGTTAGCAGCCTTTAGGTCCAGGCTTAGGCCGGTTGACATCTGTTGAGATCGCCATATACCACCGCTTGAGGATGATCCGTGTTGCGACGACGACATGCCCTTTATTTTGCGCTGCTGGTCCTTTCTAGTTTTCCAGCGCTGCTCTTCGCCTATTTGGGACAGCATACCCGCCTGATCCATGATGACTTCGGCGTCTCGGCCGTCGGGCGAGCAATGGGCGCCTGGGACGGATTGGTCCACTACTACAATCGCTGGACCAGCGCCTACACCAGCATTTTTCTCAAGACGGGTCTGGCTGAACATGCTGTGGCGCTGCCGCCGCTTGTCACCTTGACCATCATTGGGATCTGGCTGCTCAGCCTATATTGGCTGTTCCGACAAATATTTTCTTGCTTGAATCTGAACGAGCACCGCGGCTTTCTTGCTCTCTCGGCTTCCGCGCTGGTGGTTGGAGCTGCTATCAACGCCTTCTATACGCCGGAATCCTTCTACTGGTATTCCGCGAATATGCAATACACTGTGCCGCTTGTTTGTCTGATTGGATGCCTGGCGCTGGCGACCTGGACACTTCGGTATGCCGAAATCAAACGGAGGATGATTTGGGGGACGGCAACTTGCGCGCTGATTAGTTTTCTAACGGCCGGCGCCGCCGAAATGTTCCTGGTCTTCCAGTTGACCTTCCTGACTCTGCTTGCGGCGCTGGCTTGGGCGGTGGTTGATCGGCCAAGGCGTCGCGCCCTCTCGTTCGTGGCCGCGGCGATACTGACTGCGACAGCGGTCGGATTGATCGTTCAGCTAAGCTCGCCGGGCATTTGGAATCGCATGGAGGCGGATGCCACCAACTACCGTCCACCAATTCGCTCGCTCTCGCAGCTAGCGCTCGTGACGATTCAATTCACCTTCGAGAGCATCGGTCGGCAGGAAGTCATCGCCGGTTTCGCCCTGCTTCTTGGCATTGGAATGCTCATAGGTCTACGCATCAATACGCCAAAAGATTTGTCCGCGCGCCCGTTTTCTGCCGCGCGTATGACGCAGGCCGCGGTGTTTGGCTTGGTTGTTCAGTTGCTCTTTCTGCCTATTTTGTGGGCGCACCAAAGCAATAATCCGCAGGTGCTGGGGCGCTTTAGCCTGAGCTACGCCATAGTCATCGTTGTGAACCTGGCTCTGCTGCTCGTGTTTCTGTTGTCTGTCTGGCAGCGGCGGCGTATGAGCATGGCGCTTGAAGAGCAAGATCGCAACTTGACCCTAGTCTCGGCTGCTCTGTTGGCGGCCTTTGTCTTTCTGGTCGCCTTGACGCAAGCCAGGAGCATTGACGCTCGCGCCTCCACGTATCTTTATGTTTCGGCGCTGGCCATGCTAGGCGTCCTGGCGATTTTGTGTCAGGCGGGAGTTTTAGATGGCTTGGCCCGGAAACTCGCGCTGGTGGCAATTGCTGTTCCGATCATCGCCTGGATAACGATCGCTGCGCTGGTTTGCGCCACATTCGTCGGCCACGGATTTACTTCAAACCGCATCATGGCCGGGTCGGCATTCTTGCAAGTGATATCCGGCATGTTCTGGGGCGTCTACCTGGGTTACCTGTTCAAGTCATGCGGCGCGTCTGTTTCAGGCAGGCGGTCTTGGGAGAAGCTGCTATCTGCTGGCTGCCTGGCATCGGCTTTCGTAATCGGCGCCGGTATTTTCCTGGGACACTTGCGACTCGTCCCCGATTTACAGACTTATGCTCGAGAGTGGGATGCGCGTCATAAGTCAATCATCGCGCTGCGCGAAAGCGGCAAAACGCAAATCGAGGTTACGCCCCTCTCGTTTGATCTGGCGGACTACATCGGAATGGGTTCACTGCGGTCTGCCGAACAATTCTATCAAGTGGAATCCTTCGTCGAGATCGACGCTTGAGCGTTAATGTGTCTGAGCCGCAATTTTCCCCCAGTGGAAGATAAGGCGACTGTCCTTGATTCTGCCGGCGCAAACCTGCCCTATCCACTATGCAGAACATAAGAAGAACATAAAAATACTGGCAATCCAGCTTATACTCTGCCAATTCTATTGACTGATTTGCCACACTATGCTATTTTATCGCTGAATGTTTGGCACTCTCTATGCAGGAGTGCCAGCATCGAGAAAGTTTAGCGTTCTAGCAATTCACTAATATCGATAGTTCAAGAGGGAGAAGAAAATGTCAATATCGATCCGCCCACTTGGTGACCGTGTCTTGGTCGAGCCCGTGGAGTCTGAAGAGACCTTTGGCGGCGGCGCTTTTGTCTTGCCTGAAACGGCAAAGGAAAAGCCGCAGCAAGGTATGATTCGCGCCGCTGGTCCCGGCAAGTATGACGAAGACGGCGCAAAACGCATTCCGATGGACGTTCAGGAAGGCGATCGTGTGCTCTTCGCAAAGTATGCTGGCACCGAGGTCAAGCTTGACGGCGTGAAGATGCTGATTATGAAAGAATCCGACATCCTCGGAATTGTGCAAGTCTAAGCAGGCTTGGCATTCCGGGACAAGTAAGAAGCACCATTAGACGGAAAGAATTCAGGAGGAATCCATGGCAAAGCAACTCATATTCAGGGAAGATGCCCGCCGCAAACTGCAAGCCGGCGTTGACAAAGTCGCCAATGCTGTCAGCACGACGCTCGGTCCCAAGGGGCGCAACGTCGCTCTCGACAAAAAATTCGGCGCGCCCACTGTTACACACGATGGCGTCACCGTAGCAAAAGAGATTGAGCTCGAAGATCCGTATGAAAATATGGGCGCTCAATTGCTGAAGGAAGCGGCCACCAAGACCAACGATATCGCTGGCGATGGCACCACGACCGCGACAGTTTTGGCGCAGGCCATCGTGAGCGAAGGACTGAAGAATGTGGCAGCCGGCGCGAACCCGATGCTGCTCAAGCGCGGAATCATCCACGCGGCCGATGTCGTTTCCCGCGATATCCTCGCACAGTCCACGCCTATCGAAACCAAAGAAGAGATCGCCAATGTCGCCAGTGTTTCGGCGCAGGATAAAGAAATTGGCAATTTGATCGCCGAAGTTATGGACAAGGTAGGCAAGGACGGCGTCGTCACAGTTGAAGAGAGCCGTGGCTTGGAATTCGAGACCGAATATGTCGAAGGTATGCAATTCGACCGCGGGTATGTCAGTCCCTATTTCGTCAGCAACAGCGAGACGATGGAATCCAGTATTGAAGAGCCCTATATCCTGATCCATGACAAAAAGGTCAGCGCGGCTCAGGATATCATCCCGATATTGGAAAAGCTGCATCAGATCGGCAAGCGTGAGTTGGTGATCATCGCCGAAGATGTCGATGGCGAGGCGCTGGCGACGATGGTCGTCAACAAATTGCGCGGCGCCATCAACGTGCTGGCTGTCAAGGCGCCCGGCTTCGGCGATCGCCGCAAAGCTATGCTGCGTGATATCGCTGTTTTGACCGGCGGAACCGTCATCAGCGAAGAGACCGGCCGCAAGCTCGACAGCGTGACCGTACAGGACCTGGGACGCGCGGCCAAGGTCGTCAGCACAAAAGATGACACGGTTATCGTCGATGGCTCCGGTGAAGAGGGCGCCATCGTCGGCAGAATCGACGAGATTCGCCGCGAAATCGACAGTAGCACGAGCGACTACGACCGCGAAAAGCTGCAAGAGCGTTTGGCGAAGCTCAGCGGTGGCGTGGCTGTCATTCGCGTTGGCGCGGCGACCGAAACCGAACTCAAGGAAAAGAAGCATCGTGTTGAAGACGCTTTGAGCGCAACGCGCGCTGCTGTCGAAGAAGGCATCGTGCCTGGTGGTGGCGTGGCTCTGATCAACGCCGTAAGCTCGCTGGACGGCGTTACCCTCGGTGTCAGCGATGAGAATACCGGCATCGCCATCATGCGGCGCGCGCTGGAAATGCCGATGCGCAAGATCGCAGCCAACGCCGGCGAAGACGGCGCGGTCATCATCCAGAACGTACGTCGGGCGCAGCAAGACAGCGATAATCATCGCGTCGGCTTCAACGTGATGGACGGCCAGTACGGCGATATGATCGAAGCAGGCATTCCCGATCCCGCCAAGGTAACACGCGGAGCCATCGAGAACTCTGCCTCAATCGCGGCCATGATCTTGACGACCGAAGCCTTGATCACTGATGTTCCGGATGAATCGCCTCCGCCGATGCCCGGTGGCGGCATGGACGGCATGGGTGGTATGGGCGGCATGATGTAAACGCCTTCACAGGCATCGATTTTCAGATTCAAGGGACTGCCCACGTGGCAGTCCTTTTTTGTCAGTAGCTGATTGCCATGTTATTATTGTGCTGTCTGCCGCGAGAGAGGGATAGTGAAATGCAGGAACTATCTGATATACAGGAAATCCGCCTCCGACAGGTGGAGAACCTTCTTAGCACAATTATTGAGGGACAGGCGAATCTTGCGCAAGTGATGCAGGAACATGCCAGGCGACTTGAGCGAGTAGAGACTCGTTTGGAGCGTGTGGAAGAGTTGCTGACGTTGGCGCTGGATGACTTGGCATTCATAAGGGATATCCTCAAACCAAAGCAATGAGCTTGACGATTGCGCGCTCGTCCAGGATATTCGGGCGTGTTCTCGATATGCCGTCAGGAAATCCTCCGCCGATGTCCGCTGGTGGCATGGACGGCTTGGGTGGCATGATGTAAGCTGCCTCGTATGAGAGATTTTAGATCAAAGAGGACTGTCGCGTGGCAGTCCTCTTTTTTGTTAGATAACTTTTTTGCCACGCGGACTAATTATGATATTCTATTGTATTGCTCTACGTCATATTTTCAGGCGGAGTATTCTCGCTAAGAACGTTATTATCAAGTGGCTGCTCGCTTGACTGCACCGGTACAAGAGCAGAATATACTGGAGAGACAAATGCAAGAGAAGCCAAAACCCTTTGCGACAATATATCTCAGAAAGCCAAATATACCTCGCGCTTTGGCATTGCTGCTGATTCTAATTGTTATGGGCGCGGCCGGTTTTGTGGTATTCAACGAGTTCGAGAAGTTGCGGACGGAGTTGCAGGAAACTGAAGCTACGTTACTGTCGACCGCCGCCAGCTTGATGCAAGCCGAAGACCGATTGCAAGCGCTAAATTCGCAACTGCAGGAATCCAATTCAAGGCGGCAAGAACTCGAGTCCCGGAAGCTGCTTACTGAGGATACCTTGCGGGAAACTGACGGCGAGTTGCAAAAGACTCTGGCTGTGCTGGATGCTGCCGAAGCGCGGCTGCAGGAGCGAGACGCTCGCATCTCCACTGTTGAGACTAATCTAAAAGATACGCAGGCGGCTATGCAAGACGCGGCCGCGAAACTGTATTACGCCGAGAACCGTCTGAAGACCAGAAACGCGCAAATCGAGAGTATCGAAGCCGAACTGCGGGCTGTAGAGACCACGCTGCGGGAAGTGGAAGGGTCTTGGCAGGTCACCTCGGTGCAGTTGCAACTGACGGAGAATCGATTCAAGGAAAAAGAAGAGCAGATCACCAGTGTCCAGGCTGAGCTGCACGAGGCAACGACTACACTGCAGTCTCAGGCTGCTCAGCTGGAAGCAGTCGAAACGAATTTGCAAGCGAGCGATTCGCGCATTGCCGAACTCGAGGCTGAACTGCAAGATGCTCTGGCTGCCGCGCTATCCGCTGAGACTAAACTAGACGACGCTGCAGACCAACTGAAGAAGAAGGACGCTGAGATCGCCACTATCGAATCGGACTTGCGCGACACTGAAGCGGAAGTGGAAAGCAAATCGGCTGAATTGGAAGAGAACAAGATGCGGCCGATTGAAGAGCCGGAGATTATGCGCGTACACGAACCGATGGGCTTCTACGTTGATCCGCACGATACAGCTACCGGCGTTCGTCTGTTGACTGCGATCGCCTGTGTTGGCGGCATGCCCGCTGGCTATGAACCACATGTCTACTATCGTATAGATGAACAGGAGTTCATCGATACACTGGTTCGCAGCGGGGACTACCGTATGGTTGGTGAAGCCAAGTACAGTAGCGCGGACTGGACTTCCGAAGAAGAAGACATCGAGAAGTTCTATACTCGCGATGAGGTGCTGAGGTCACACGCCTATCAATGGATAGACGACCAGGACTGGGTGACCAACGAAATGGCTTGGTTCGCGAGTTTGCAGTCCTATTGCAGCGAAGTCGTCAATCAGTAAGCTGCAGACCGGCGCCACTGCAATGACCAGGCCGCAATAACAAGATTCGCTATTATACGCGCAAGGATGTCTTCGAACTGCATCCCAACACATGGCCGGCATCTGCAGGGAATTCTTCATTCAGCGCTGCATGGCGCGACCGCCTCGCATCTTATTGCAGTTCCTCGTTTGAAAGCTAGCTGATTTCAAGGCGGCTTTTGCGCCGCTATGCGAAGTTCGAACGGGCGACGACTAGACGCAATGCGCGACGATCGAATGTCGGAAGCCAAAGGTTTCGGCTAAATTGATTGCCGCGATGATTCGTTTCATAAGAGGCGATAGTTGATAGACTGGTCGGGCATCGGTCCGGGCCGAACGACCGAAATAACACAGCGACGATAAGTCGTAAACAGTCTTCAGGCGCAGATCAGACCGGCGCTTCAAGCTCGTCCGGGATCACATCTTCTTCGACATTAACCATGGCCAGGTTACCGTCATCATCCACTTCAATACGGACGACGCTGGCCAAACCAAACTTGCCGGAGAGGATGCCGTCTGAAAGGCCGTCTTCCACTTCGTTTTGGATCAAGCGCCGCAGGGGACGCGCGCCGAATTCAGGATTGTAGCCGTTTTCCGAGAGCCATTCGATGCCGGCGTCGGTCGCTTCGAGCGTGATGGCATGTTCCAGCAGGCGCTCGCGCACCTTGTTCAATTCCAGATCGACAATCTGCCTGATTTCCTCACGCGAAAGCGAGCGGAAGATGACGGTGGCATCAACGCGATTGAGAAACTCGGGCCGGAAAAGACGCTGCAATTGATCGGTGACATTGCGACTCATATCTTCATAAGCTTCCGCATCGAGCTTGTCATCATCGAGCTGCGTATTGAAACCCAAGCCGGAATTCGGCTTGATCAATTCGGCGCCGACATTGCTGGTCATGACGATCATGGCATTGCGGAAGTCGACCCGGCGGCCGCGCGCATCGGTCAATGTACCTTCTTCCATGACTTGCAGCAGCATATTGAAGGCTTCCGGATGCGCCTTTTCCACCTCATCAAAGACGACGATGGAGTAGGGACGGCGGCGGACGGCTTCGGTCAATTGCCCGGCATCTTCGTAGCCCACATAGCCGGGCGGGGCGCCGACCAGACGGGCGACCGAATGCCGCTCCATGAATTCGCTCATATCGAGTTGGATCAAGGCATCTTCGCTGCCGAAGAGGAATTCGGCCAACGCCTTGGTCAATTCAGTTTTGCCGACGCCGGTCGGGCCCAGAAACATGAACGACCCTATAGGACGGCGCGGGTCCTTCAAACCGGCGCGCGCGCGGCGTACTGCCTTGCTGATCGAAACGATCGCTTCGTGCTGCCCGACGATGCGCTCATGGAGATTGCCTTCCATCTCCATCAGGCGCTCGCTCTCTTCGTTGGCGATGCGCGTAACCGGTATGCCCGTCCACATCGCCGCTACTTCCGAGATGTCTTCGCCCACCAGGCGCGGTTGCCCGGTCTCATCGTTCCAATTGACGCTGTAGTCCGCGAGCGTAGCATCGAGCGACTCGCGCCGCGACCGCAGCGTCTGCGCCTCATCCTGTTCACCGGCGTCTTCCGCCAATTCGATCTCGTCGTGCAGGCCCTCCAGCTCGTCCATGACGCGGCGCACGGCAGCCGCTTCCGGGCTCTTGTACATCCGCAGGCGGGCAGCCGCTTCGTCTATCAGATCTATGGCTTTGTCGGGCAGAAAACGGTCGGGGATATAGCGGGCCGAGAGGTTTGCGGCGGTTTCGATGGCGTCATCGGTTATTTCGACATTATGATGATCTTGATAAGGATATTTGATGCCTTGCAGGATTTCTATCGTCTCTTCTATCGTTGGTTCCGCCACTTGAATCTGCTGAAAGCGGCGTTCTAAGGCGGCGTCGCTCTCAATATGCTTGCGGTATTCATCAAGCGTTGTCGCGCCGATACATTGCAGCTCGCCGCGCGCCAAGGCCGGCTTGAGGATATTTGCCGCGTCAACGCTGCTGCCGGCTGAACCCGCGCCGACCAGCATATGAACTTCATCTATGAAGAGAATCGTATCCGAGGCTTTGAGCTCTTCGATCACCCGTTTGAGGCGCTCCTCGAATTGACCGCGGTACATAGTGCCCGCCACCAGTGAGCCGACATCAAGCTGCAGAACGCGTTTTCGCAAGAGCGGTTTGGGTGTATCGCCTTCGACGATGCGCTGCGCCAAGCCTTCCACGATGGCGGTTTTGCCGACGCCTGGTTCGCCGATCAGCGCCGGATTATTCTTGCGGCGCCGGCTTAGCACCTGGATGACTCGCTCGATTTCCATCTCTCTGCCTACGACCGGGTCCAGTTTGCCGGTTTCGGCCAGGCTCGTCAGATCGGTCGCCAACTGATCGACCAAAGGCGTGGCGTCCTTGCGCGAAGACTTGCCTTGCGCGCGTTCATTCGACTTGGGTGTGGATTGTACCGGGCTCTCTTGCAAGACCTTGCTGGTCTGCCGCCGTACTTCTTCCGGGCTGACCCCCAAGCGTCTCAGTACATCAAGCGCGATGCCTTCCTGCTGTCGCACCAATCCAAGCAGCAGATGCTCGGTCCCGATATAGTGATGCCCCATGCGGCGCGCTTCATCGACCGCCAATTCGAGCACCTTTTTTGTACCCGGAGACAGATCCAGTTGTGAGTTCATGCCACGCTCGTCCGCCGCTGAGAGACGCTTCACCAATTCTTCGACCCGGCGCAAGTCCAGGCCCAGGTCACGCAGCACCCTTCCGGCGACACCGCCGTCTTCCCGCATCAAGCCCAGCAGCAGGTGTTCCGTTCCAATCTGATGGTGGCGCAGGCGTTCCGCCTCTTCTTGCGCCAAGCTCAGCACTCGCCGCGCCCGCTGCGTGAAGCGTTCCATTTTATTCGGCACGGTCACTACCTCCAGAATCAGAAGCCCGTCACTTGGGCTAGAACAGAAAGGGTCGTCTTTCTTTCATTATATCAGCGGTAATGCCAAGATGTGCACAGTCGTATTCTGACATCATATAAAATCTAACATTGCTCATACGACCGACGTGATAGTAGCTGATGTCAGCGATAAATTCAACGGAAGTCCTGCAGCCCGGTCGAGAGCTGATGGTCGGACGAATGGCCGCATCAGCGCGCCACAGCGCCAAAAACCAACTCAGTCGCCAGACGGGTCGCGCAACTTACGGATCAATTCCTCCACGTCGACGCCCATATCACGCAGCGCCAGGCTGATTGCGCCCTGCGAATTTTGCAGAAACCCTAAGAGAATATGCCGGTCTTCCAGCAATAACGACGGCGCATAGCCCAATTCCTGCAGCGCTCCCTCCAATGCATCCTTTGCGCTAAGCGACAAGTCAATTGGGAAATGATTGATCCTGCCCGCTCGGCTCGATATGCGAAGCAATAGATATTCAACGTTTGCCTGTCTCGGGCGGGGAGTTTGCGGCGCTGGCCCAACATCGCTCTCCCCAATTTCCGCAAGAATGGCCGATATCTCGCGCCGGATGGTCTCTCGATTCAACCCCAGATCGCGCAGCATATCGAGCGCGGACCCGTCCGGCAAGCGCAGCAGTCCCAGCAGCAGATGCTCCGTGCCGAGGTAGTGATGCCCCAGCCGGCGCGCCCCGTCGACCGCCAGTTCAAGCGTTTTCTTGGTGGCGTTGGAAAGATCAAGCCCGGCTGCCTCTGTCTTGCGTTTGCTCGGGGAGTGGCCTTCGAGCAAGGCTTGCACTTGATGCTGATCAACATGCAAGCGCTTGAATACAGCTGACGCCTTGCCATCCTCTTCGCTCACCAGGCCGAGCATCAAGTGCTCAGTGTCGATCTTGGCGGAGTCGCAACGTTCTGCAGCCTCTTGCGCCAGGCTCAAGACCCGGCGGGCTCGTTGCGTGAAGCGCTCCATTTTTGCGGCACGTTGTGAATCTCCCAGTCTAGCTAAGGACTATGCTAAAGCATGAAGCGCGCCGCGACAAATGAGAACCGTATAACGTTATTGCGGACGGAAACAAAAAGAGACACTGTTGCGGATGTCTCTTGAGGTCTATTCAACTTGCTGTCTCTCAGACGCGCGAATCAGTCTTCGCCTTCGGCCTGCGTTTCAACTGTTTCCGTCGATTCAGCCGTCTCAGCTTCGACAGCTTCAGGCGGTGGCGCCGCTGAATCTTGCAGCGCCATCTCCCAATCAAGATCGAGGAATTCGGTGGAGTTGACGGACTTCAAGCTTAAGCCGAGCCGACGTTCCTTGATATCGATTTTGACAATGCGCAAGACAAATTCATCGCCGCGGTTGCACACCTCGCGCGGATGCGCGACGCGCTCGCCCGCCAGTTCAGAAATATGGATGAGCCCTTCGACTGCGTCGTAATCAATCAGTTGGGCGAAGACGCCGAACTTGGTTAATTTTGTGACGCGACCGCGTACCAACTGGCCCCGCCGCAGCGATGTCGCGATTTCGTCCCAGGGGTCGCTTATGACGCGGCGGCGACTCAATCCGATGCGCTTGGCATCAGAGTTGATGCTGATCACTTCGACCTCAACGTCATCGCCGATACTTACGGCTTGACGCGGATGGGTAATATGCCCCCAAGCCAACTCAGAAAGATGTATCAAGCCTTCGCCACCGCCGATATCGACAAAGGCGCCGAAATTCTCCAGGCTGACCACTTTGCCCTTGCGGATTTCGCCAATCTTTAGCTCGGCGATCAAAGCTTCCTTGCGCAATTGGCGAACATCACGAATGGCGGCCCGTTCAGACAGGATCAGGCGATTTCGGTGACGGTCCACCTCCATGACCTTGACCCCGATCGGCTGATTGACCATGGGGCCATAGCGTTCTTCAGGCGTTGCGCCCGTCATGCTTTTGGCGCGACCCTCGGACAGTTGGCTCTGTGGCACAAAGCCGCGCAGACGCCCGAAGCGCACGATTAACCCGCCTTTGTTGTAACCGCCTATCAAGGCGTCATAAACTTCTTTAGATTTGGAGAATTTTGCGGCGTTGCGCCAATCCAATTCTTCCAAGGCGTGATTGATCGATAGAATTGTCTCGCCGCGATGATTGCGGGGGTTCACTACATATATGTCTATTTCCGCGCCGATGGTCAGGGATTCAAGCATCTTGCGCGTCATCAATTCCAGTTCTCTGCCCGGCACAAGGCCTTGATCGCCATCGCCAAGATCGACAAAGACGGCGGTCGGCGTTGTCTTGACGATGACACCGCGATAAACTTGGCCGCGTTTGTATTTTGATTCTTCCTTGGCCTTTACCGGCGCCGCTGATTCCGCAGTTGCAGGCGGGTCTGCTGCGTCGTCTTCGGAGTCCTCAGCGACCGCTTCCGCAGATCCTTCGCTCGCGTCAGGCTCGACGACAACAACGCTTTCGGCCGCAACGCCTTCTTCCGCCACTGTCTCAGCCTGCTCACTGCCCTCAGGCAATTCGGCCGCAGCATCGACAGCGCTGCTTTCGACCGGCTCGCTGGCGCCATCCTCGGCCGGGGTTCTTGCATCCAACAGCGTGTCAGCCACAGTATCAGAGTCAGACGAAGTCTCCTGCATCACAGCTTCGTCTTTACCTCGTTCTTCTACACTCATAGGAATACTCGTTTCTTGCCCGAAAGTCCGCGCCGCCATTATAGCCATTGCGCGCATTTAATCAAAGGACAAAATAGCCGTATAAAATTGTGGCTCGATTGGCGAATAGCGAAATCGTCAGACGGCGCTGGCGAATTTATATGTCGTAGCTACTTGGCTAAGCTCACCTGCGCTATGTTACGACCCGCGCGGTGGGGCGGGGAAGGGGTCAAATTCGTCGTCATCGTCCGTCTGAGACAGGAAGTCAGCGAAGTCCTCTTCTTCGTACTTGGCGTCGTAGTAGTCGCGGACGGGATAGCTCTCTTCGTACAATTCGCCGTTCTCAGTCTCGGCGGTATCGGCGACTTCATCGTAGACGCTCTGTTGATCGGCGTGGCGCGAGAATTCGAGTTTGTCGTCCTTCTCGTCGATGACCACAAGGTCGCCAGCGTTGAAATCGCCCTTCAGCAAATGCATGCTCAGCGGCGTTTCAATGTGGCGCTGAACGGCGCGGCGCAGAGGACGGGCGCCATACTGCGGGTCATAACCTCTATTCGCCAGCCAGAAGCGCGCTGGTTCTGTCAGGTGGAGGCCCAAGCCGGATTCGTCCATGCGCTGGGCCAAGTCGCGCAGCTGCAAATCAACCATCTGCTCGACCGCCTCAAGGGTCAAGGGATCAAAGATGATGATTTCATCAATCCGATTGAGAAATTCGGGGCGGAATGTATCGCGCATGGCTTTTTCGATTTTGCGATGATCGGCGACGGATTCATCATCGTGCTGCAGGAAACCGAGCGCGCCGCCTTGCCGGGCAAATTCGGTACCCAGGTTGCTCGTCATGATTAGCACGGTATTGCGGAAGTCGACGGTATGCCCTTGTCCATCGGTCATTCTGCCATCTTCCAGCACTTGCAGCAGTGCGCTCCAAACATCAGGATGCGCCTTTTCGATTTCATCAAAGAGGACGACGCGGTAGGGGCGGCGGCGTATCGCTTCGGTCAATTGCCCGCCGGCCTCATAACCGACATAACCCGGCGGCGCGCCAAAAAGGCGGCTGACCGTGTGTTTCTCACGGTATTCGCTCATGTCGACGCGTACCAAATTGTCTTCGTCATCAAACATGAATTCCGCTAGGGCTTTGGCTAATTCCGTTTTGCCGACGCCGCTTGAGCCGAGAAATATGAAGGAACCAATCGGTCGTTTTGGGTCTTTCAAGCCGCTGCGCGCCCGGCGGATGGCATCCGCCAACGCCAGCACCGCCGCTTCCTGCCCGATCACGCGTTCCTTAATCACCTCTTCCATCCGCAGCAGTTTTTCCGATTCTGTCTCAAGCATGCTTTGAACCGGGATGCCGGTCCATTGTTCGACAACTTGCGCCACGTCGTCGGCGGTGACCAGCTCGTCGAGCGTATTTTCCTGCCGCCAGTTGTGGTGCGCGTGGTCATATTCTTCTTCAAGCTTGATGCGCTGCATCTTGCAATCGGCGGCCCGCTCATAATCGCGCGAAAGGCCGGCCGCTTGCTCCTCCAGCGCCAGTTGGTCAATGGTCTCGCGCAGTTTTTTCAGATCGGGCGGCATGGAGAACAGCGCTACACGCAGCTTGGCTGACGCTTCGTCCAGCAGGTCGATCGCCTTGTCAGGCAGCTTGCGCTCGGTTAGATAGCGAGCGGACAGACGCGCCGCCGATTCGATGGCGTCATCGGCGATGTTGACGTTGTGATGCGCCTCATAGCGATCGCGCAAGCCGTAGAGCATTTCGATCGTGTCTTCGATATTGGGTTCTTCGACAAATATAGGGGCGAAGCGCCGGTCCAATGCGCTGTCCTTTTCGATGTGCTGCCGATATTCGTCCATCGTTGTCGCGCCGACCGTCTGCAGCTCGCCGCGCGCCAAAGCCGGTTTCATCATGTTGCCGGCATCCATGGCGCCGGCCGCCGCGCCCGCGCCCACTACTTGATGCAACTCATCGATGAAAAGGATGATCTCGCCCTCGGAGCGCTGAATCTCCTCAATGGTGCCTTTGAGCCGTTCTTCAAATTCGCCGCGGAAACGGCTGCCCGCCAACATGCCACTCAAATCGAGGCGCAGGACGCGCTTGCCCAGCAGCAAATCCGGCACATCGTTGGAGGCGATTTTCTGTGCCAAGCCTTCCACGATGGCCGTCTTGCCGACGCCTGCTTCCCCGATAAGCACGGGGTTGTTTTTGGTGCGGCGGCTGAGGACTTGAATGACTCGCAGGATTTCGCCGTCGCGCCCAATGACGGGATCAAGCTTGCCTTCATGCGCCATGCGGGTCAGGTCACGACTATACTTTTCCAGCGTGCGATAGCGGCTTTCGGCTTGCGGATCCGTGACACGCTGCCCGCCGCGTATATCTTTGACCGCGTCCGCCACCCGGTCGCGGGTGATGCTGTACTCCGCCACGGTATTGGCGACGGCCGTATTGCGCTCGTTGAGCAGCGCCAGGAAGATATGCTCCGTGCTGATGTATTCATCGCGCAGGCGGTTGGCCTCTTCATTGGCGCGGTCGATGATGCTCTTGAGCCGCGGCGTGATGAAAACCTGATTAGTGCCTTGCCCGTAGATGGTCGCCGTTCTCGGGCTCTCGCGCAGGATATCGTCTATGCGGGAGCGCAGGGCGCCGACGTCAACGGCCAGTCGCTCGAGAATCTGCGGTACGACGCCGTCGGTCTGTTCAAGCAGCGCCAGCAGGATGTGTTCCGTGTCCACTTGGGAGTGGCCGTAGCGGTGCAGGATTTCGTAGGCGCGAGCGGCGGCATCCTGGGCGCGTTCGGTGAATCGGTCAAATCGGATCATGGATGTTCTTTCAATATCTGAAGCGCACAATGTGGTATTTTCGCACACTGACACGTTTCAGGCGCAGCAAAGCAATCGGATTAACATCTATTGTATAGACGCAGAGGTTTTTTGCATCGCCTCAAAACACGATAACTGGGAGTGTAGGGATTGCGTAGATCAGCGTTGGATAGATGAATATGTATCCTGTAGCGGTTTCATGGATTTGGAAAAGATACGCCGATACACAGCGCGATGGTTGCTGCTACGGTATCCAATTGTGATGAATATAATACGCCAATCACATCTTTGAAGCGCCTATTCGACACAGACTTTACCTGAAACGCGTTTGCGGCCGAGTCAAATGGCAAATTATTGTTTTTATCTCTCGGTAGCTCGACCATCCAAAAATACTGGTTGGTCGAGAACCGTTCTTGCCATTTTGTCAGCGGTACAACGATATGCAATTTCAGATTCCAATTTGAAGGGATATTCATGACAATTGCCGGGCGTCTCTTTTGGATTTCGTCTCCGACTGATGGATTGAAATTTACCCACCAGATTTCGCCCCTTTGCGGATTCTTTATCGGTTTATAACGATTCGTCATCGAAATCCTCGACGTCGAATGCTTCAAATATTTCAAAGTCATCTTCCGCCGCCAGCGCAAAAGCTCGGTCCATGACTGAGTTTCGTTCAGCTTCCGGCATTTCGAGCAGATCATATACTGTGAGATGCCCTGATTCTGTTTTGTCGTCATTGGATTCCAGCAAGTGCGCGCGCACCCTTGTAATGCGGTCCGGGCTCATCAGACCCTCCGCTACAGCCCGTGAAGCCATTTGCTTTAGTTGAATTGGCTCTTCATCGCCGCGATAACTTTCCGGTTCCTCTTTTCGCCAGCCGCGCGCACTGAATTCCCTTATCATCCGCGAATAGCGACTCTCGGAGATTATGCCCAAATCTCTTGCCCGCATAAGCCAGGCGGCCATGCTCAAGCCATACTTACGCTTCAACATCTTCAACTCAGCCCAATCAATTTGATCGCGTTTTGATCCCAGTTCATCAAACGCGTGTTGCTTCGGCACTAGAAATGCCGCTGCGAATCTATGAGCCAGTCGCTCTTCTTGCTTTGGTGATACAGCAGATGTATCCATCAGCAAATGTCCGACTTCATGCGCTAAGTTGAACCGAGTGCGATCGGTACTCTTTCCGGTGTTAATCACCGTAATCGGAAAGTCGCCACACCAGCCTGACAAACCATCGAACTTGCTGCTTTTGTCCCAGCTGATCACCACAACACCTCTGTCCTCGGACGTCTGAACGAGATTGTCAAGCGGACGATTATCCAATTTCCACGCTTTGCGCAGATTGTTGGCGACGTGCTCAGCGCTCGCGGGGGTGCTCACAGAAACTGGCGACGGCAATTGGGGCGACTTGTCAGGATATAGCAGCGAAAATAATTCAACATGTAATTCAGCGAGGTCGGCCGCGTACCCCTTTACTACTTCTTGATCTTTCTTACCCAAGGTACTTTGCCGCCGAAAAGCTTTCCACTCCACTGTCTTGGCTGGTTGGTGAGAAAAGTATGTGCTCAGCACACCCAACTCGCTACATGCAAGCAACAAGAACTGGGCCGGTGGAAAGCTCTTACCTTTCTCGTACTTCGACACCGCAGCGGACGTCACCATGTATTCTCGCTCACATAGCCTCTCAGCCAACTCCCTCTGCGTCATGCCCGCCAACAACCGAGCCTGCTTCAGCCGTGCTCCCATCATTTCGACACCCCTTTCCGTTGACAAATGTACCACATAACATCAAAAAATCAACGAAAACTCCGCAATTCTAATCTTTGCCCTTGTTGCGTACAAGACCTACGTAAATCTGCTCCAGCGCCTCCACAACCCGTTCCAAGGTATATTGTTCCTCGACCAAAAGCCGCGCCCTCAAGCCCATCTTGCTGCGAATCTCGCTGTCCGTCATTAGTTCGCGCAGCTTCTCAGCGAAGGCATCTCTTGTCGGTTCAACCACAAACCCGGCGCCGTACTCCTCCACCACGTCCAAATTACATCCGGGAGACAACACAACCGGCTTGCCAGCCGCCATCGCCTCTAACGCCGCCATCGGTTGACCTTCACCGGTCGCGGGCAGGGCAAATATGTCGCTCGCCGCCAACGCGCCCAGCCGCGCATCGCCCTCCAGATGTCCTGTGAAAACGACGCGCCTGTCATCGCCGGCGAGGGCTTGCAAGGAGCGCGTCATGCCATCGTCTGGTCCCACGATAAGCAAGCGAGAGTCTTCCACATTGGCCGCTCTGAAGGCCTCGATGAGCGCGTCAACTCCCTTGCGAGTGTGCAACCGTCCCATGAAAAGCACGGTCGGCGCGTCGCCAAGGCTGTAGCGCTTGCGAAAGTCGGCTGCCAGAACACCGTGATTGAATTCGCCCAGGTAAACCGTATTCGGGATGACACTGAATCGTGTTGGCCGCTCGCGAGCGCCGAATCTCGTCCAAAGTGATTTGACTTCGGCGAGTTCTGTTTCGGTCAAGGCGATCACGTGGTCGATGCGAAGGGCGACCCCCGCGCCCAACAAGCTATCCCAGTTGGACTTTAAGAATCCGCGGCCGGTGCTCAGGTTGAGCGTACCATGAGGAGAGAGGACGATCGGCGCCCCGAGGCGCTGAGCGACGGGCGTAACCAGCAGATTCTCCAGTGTGCGAAACTCGTGCGCATGCAGAATATCAACAGTAGGAAGGATCGACTCGGCGCTGCGCTTCATGCCTCGTGGCGAAGACAAGTTTAGCTTGCCACGTAACCAGGGCGACAAATTCGGATGCCGGATGACATGCACGCCGTCGACCATCTCGTCATACCTGCCGGCATAACGTCTGTCTTGGTCCAGGGCATCGGTGGTCAGCACGGATACTTGGTGCCCCTGCGCTGCCAGAGAGGTCGCCATTAGCTCCACCGACCTCACCACACCGCCGAAGGCGTAGGCGGGCCGATAATAGGGTGTGATGTGCAGAATGTGCATAACGAGGTTACCAGCTCAAGTCAACATCGCGCTTCCAATAGCGCAGCAGCAAGTTGGCTCCGGGCAATGCTGCAGCGAGTCGGTAGAGCAAGTCCCAGTCGTCTGAACTCAGCACTCGCGCCAGGATAATCCCGGCGAGATAAGCGCCTATGCCGCCAAGCAATGGGAGCGCGATGAACTGCTCGCGGAGCGCCAGCACGGCCAGCGTAGTTGGTATGGCGATCACGAGCAGGCGAGCGGCGCTGCCGGCGATTCGCCCGGGTTGCCAGCCCTGCGCGCGGAAGCCCCTCAGAAGAAGGGCGACGAACAGGATTTCGCCGATGATTGAGGCGGCGACGGCGCCACGCGGGTCGCCCCAATTGAAGAGCAGCACGGCCGTCAACGCGATATTGAGCGCCAGGCTCAGCGCTCTGAGCAGAAGCAGCCGGCGCTGACGATTTTGGATCAACATGCCTTTGCTGAATACATTGCCGAATATCGTGATCGCGGTATACCAGACCAATAGGCGCAGGATACCGGCCGAGGGCGTATAAGCCTCGCCCAGCAGCGGCACGATGATTCTGTCGGCCAGGACGCTGATGCTTATGGCCATGGGTACACCGACCAAGATCATGTAAAGCGCCAGTTTCTCTATCATAAAGCCGAAAAAGGGATTGCGCCCCTCGTCATAGGCGCGCGCCAGCAGGGGATAAGCGGCGACCAAGACCGTAGTGCTGAACAGCTCGATTAGGCCGAAGTTTATCACGAAGGCGGCCGTCAGATAGCCGGTGACCGTCTCGCTAAGTATGCCGGTCGTCAGCAGCTTGTCGGAGTGGTTATAGGCCAATGTCAGAAACGCCGATAAGGCGAGCGGCGCGCTGTTGACGATCAGTGGCTTGCTGATTTTGCGGTCGAAGGGGAATTGCGGTTTGATGCCGGCGCGGAGATTCAAGGCGACGAGTACGATCGAGCGCAAGATGCCCGACACAATTGCCGCGCCATACACGCCGAGCAGGCTCCAACCGGCGCTTACCGCCAGCAGGGCCAGCGTGATGCGCAGGACGATGTGCGCAATCTCGAGCAAAGAGGTTGCCACCATCCGCTCTTGGGCCAGCAGCAGGTCGTAGCTCATATTGCCGAAGAGATCGATGAAGAGATTGATGCCGGCCAGGGCGGCGAACGCGCGCAGCGTCTCGCTGTAGCCGATGGCGAAGCTGTTCATGCCGATATAAGCGAAGAGGGCGATCACCGTCTGCGTAAACAGCATGGCAGTCCAATATTTGCCCGCCTTTTGCGGATCCCGCGCTACATCGCGGATGACGATCAAGCCCATGCCAAAACTCGCGACCGATGCTGCCGTCACCATCATGCCACCGACCGTGCCGTAGATGCCGTATTCGGTTGGGCCGAGCAAGACGGATAAGGCGATCTGCCAGATATAGAGCGCGCCCTTGCTGATGATGCTGGCGAGCATCAGTACGCTGACGTTGCGCGCGGCGCGCTTGGCATCGCTGCCGGAGATCGCGGGGGATTGGGACACGGTGGTCAGTCTCATTATTACGCGACAATGCAGAATCTAGCCCAAAGGCTACAATTAACAAAGGGGCAAAGGACTGTAGAAAGTCCCGAACGACGACCGGCCCCGTCTTGCCAATAGGGACGGTTGGCGGAGACATGTTGTCCGGCTTGCTATAGAGACGTGAACGCTCGTTCGCTATGATTGGACACTTGGACTGAAAGAAATTCGCCGATGATCGATTCGATGGATGCGGCTCTTGCTGCCATCTTCGCCACGCGCCGCCGACTGGATTCCTCGCCGCGCGGGCTGGACGAATATACACGCGATGTCGCGCAGACGCGCAATCTGCTGGAGCTGCAAGACCTGCTCTCCGCTGAGCGCGACTATGTGGTGGTGACCGGCAGCCGAGGCAAGGGCTCGGTCACGGCCATCATGGCAAAGCTGCTCGAAGCGCTGGGGCATCAAGTCGGCACGATCACCAGTCCCCATCTCGTGCATTGGAACGAACGGATTCGCCTGAACGGGCGCATGATCCCGACCGCGGACTTTCTGCGGATTCTGAACGACTTGCTGCCCACGATTGAGGCGATCACAGCGGGCTTGTCGGGGACGCAGTATCTCAGTCCGCAAGGCATCTTTCTGGCGATCGGTCTGCGCTATTTTGACGAGACCGGCGTCGACGTGGCCGTACTTGAGGTCGGGCGCGGCGGCAGATTTGATGACATCGCGGTCGTGCCCAATGCGCTCTCCGTATTCGCGCCGATCATGCTGGAGCATACAACCCTGCTCGGCGACACATTGCAGCGCATCGCCTGGCACAAGGCCGGCATAATCAAGCCAGGCGGCAGCGCCATCAGTCTGCCTCAGGCGCCGGAAGTCATGGAGGAGCTGCGCCGGGAATCGGCCGTCAACTCTTCGCGACTGGTCAGCTTGTCCAATAACGACCTGGCGGAGCTGATAGCGGATCGTCCCGCAGGCCAGTTGATAAATCTGCACCCATACGGCGAGCTTTACCTGCCCATGCTCGGCCGCTACCAGATCGAAAATGTGACGCTTGCCATCCGCGCTGTCGAGTTGCTGGAGCGGCGCGACGCTCGCATCGATACTGGCTTCATAGAAGCGATTCGTCGCGGCTTGAGCAAGGTAAAGTGGCTGGGGCGTGTGCAGCAGCTTGATGATCAGCCGGCGGTCTACGTCGATGGCGCGATCACCGTGGCCTCGGCCACGTCCTTTGTCGCGAGCCTCGAGCATCGTCTGCGGGATCCGATAGTATCAATCGTCGGCATTCCCCGCGATCGGGACTACGCCGGCGTGTATAGAGTGATGGCGGCGGCCAGTCAGGCGCTGATAATTACGGAGACTGACATCAATCCGAATACGCGCTTTCCCGCAGAAGATGAAGCCTTGGACGCAGCGCGAGGGATGGCAAGCGGTCTACATTATGCCAGGGACTTGCCCGCTGCGCTTGAGCTGGCGCGCGAACTGGCGGGCGACACCGGAACGATCCTGCTTGCTGTTTCGCTCATGCTCGTTGGCGAATGTATGTTGATCTGGGATGTTGATACAACAGCGATTTGACCGGGGATTATGACACAACAGAGCGAACGATATGACAGCACCCGCAAGTCCTGGGAAGAAATCTGGGATGATGCCTCCATCGAAGTTGAACTGGAGGCGGCCGATTACGCGCGGGCCCAGGCCACCATTCACGCCTATTTGCCTTATCTCTCCAAAGCCGATGCGCATCTCGAGGCGGGCAGTGGCCTGAGCGCCATCGTCATCAAACTGCGCGCGCTGGGCTACGATGCGCACGGTCTGGATTACGCGGTGAACGCCTTGCTGGAATCGCGGCGATACGATGCAGGCATACCCCTGGCGGCCGGCGATGTGCATCAACTGCCCTATCGCGCTGATTACTTCGGCAGCTACCTGTCTTTCGGCGTACTCGAGCACTTTGAGCATGGCATGCTGCCCGCGCTGAAAGAAGCCTACCGCGTGGTCAAGCCGGGCGGCGTCTTGGTCCTGACGATTCCCTATCCCAATGTGGTTTACAAGCTGGTGCATTTGCGGCGAAAGCTTGCCGGTGCCGGCGCGCTAACAGACGACGACTTCTTCGAAAGCGCTTACACGCGGCGACAGTTAATCGAGGTTGTGACGCAAGCCGGTTTCACTGTCGAACTTTCCCAAGCGACCAGCCACTCCTTTACGCTATGGGGGCTTGGCCGGCTGTTCCGCGAACCCGGCTACTACCGGACGAACAAATTGGCTGAGAGTCTCGGCGCGCTGCTCAAACGCATACTGCCCTGGGCATTTAACTTTTCCACGCTGATTATCGCGCGAAAATGACGGACGCTGATTGACAAAGGCGGCGCAATTCTGTAGCCTTCGGCGCAACCGCCGTGTCATTGCTCGAGGTACAAATCGATGGACCATCCGAAACAGACGCAAGAAAGCATGGCCGCGCGCGTCATGCGCTTCGATGAGCTGAAGCGCAACGGCATCCCGATCATGTTCATCGATAGCATGCTGCCCGGACATATGCGCATGAATTACGCCGTCATCGGCGATACTGCGGCGGAAAACCCCGATTACAGCATTAAGCGCGCCATCACCGAGCCGCATCGCTTTCAGATCGGCATGGCTTGGGCGCCGCCCGGTTGCGGGCCCGCCTGGCATACCCATGACTACACCGAATCCTTCTTCATTTTGACGGGTCCCTGGACCTTCTATTGGGGCAACGAAGATGATCCGGCCAAGGTCGAGGGCGAGTTCGTGCTGAACGAATGGGATATGATCTCGCTGCCGCCGGGTATGTACCGCAGCTTTGAATATTCCGGCGATTCAATTGGCTGGTTTTACGCCGTGCTGGAGACGCATAAAGTCTACGAAGGCAAGGACCCCTATTGGTCGCCGCAGATTGAAGCAGCGGCGCAAGCCAATGGCTATGCGGCGGATGCGCGCGGCAAGATGGTCCACCCGCCCGACTATGAGGCGCAGAAGGCGCAGCAAAACGATTTTCTCATGCAGACCTTCCGTGACCGCACTGGCGTTGAATTGAAAGACTTCCGACCGCCGCGATAACCAGAGGCAGATGACAATGAAGACGAGTACAGACCGCATTCTGACAACCCACGTCGGCAGCATGCCGCGGCCACAATATGTCGTCGATCAACTCTTCGCCCAGGACCGTGGCGAAGACTATGACTTGGACGACTTCGACCAGGTGATGCGGCGAGCAGTGCGCGAAGTGGCGGCCAAGCAAGTCGATGCCGGCGTCGATGTCATCAGCGATGGCGAGATGAGTAAAATCAGCTACGCCACCTACATCCGTCACCGCTTCACCGGTTTCGAAATCGACGAAGTGCCGCGCGCCGCGCCCAAAGACCTGGACGATTTCCCCGCCTACAAGCAGCGCCTGGCGGAGGCCGGTGGCACGCCCAAGTACCATCGACCTGTCGTGCGCGAGGCGATAAAAATCAAAGACCTTTCGCCCTTGGAAAAAGACATCGCCAATCTTCTGGCGGCGAAAGAAGCGACCGGCGCCACCGAAGCCTTCATGAATTCCGCCTCGCCTGGCGTCATCGCTGTCTTCCAGCCCAACGAATATTATCCCGACGACCAGGCCTTTCTGGCGGCACTGGCTGAGGTCATGAAAGTCGAGTACGAGAAGATCACCGAAGCCGGATTAATCTTGCAGGTGGATTGCCCCGACCTGGCAATGGGCCGGCACATCCGCTTCCGCGACGCTGATATTGCCACTTTCAAGAAAGCGGCGCAGGCCCAGGTCGAAGCGCTGAATTACGCGCTGGAGAATGTAGCGGCCGATCGTGTCCGCATGCACCTCTGCTGGGGCAATTACGAAGGACCGCATCACCACGATGTTGACCTGCGCGACATCATTGACATCGTGTTTTCCGCCAAGCCGCAAGCGATCCAATTTGAAGGCGCTAATCCCCGCCATCAGCACGAATGGCGAATCTGGGCCGAGGCGGATATCCCCGATGACAAAATATTGATCCCCGGCGCGCTCGATACCACCACCAACTTCGTCGAGCATCCCGAATTGGTGGCGCAGCGCATCGAGCGCTTCAGCGAGATCGTCGGCAAGGAACGCGTTATCGCCGGCACCGACTGCGGCTTCGGCACATTCGCTGGTTTTGGCGCCGTGCACCCGGATATCGCCTATGCCAAGTTGCGCTCGCTGGCGGAAGGCGCGCGCATCGCTAGTGAGCGGCTTTGGGCTTGACGGTCTTCGTAAGATTTCTAGCCCTGCTGCAAAAGGAATTCGTGAAAACGTTTAACTAATGTAGATATGAATTCGAAACACAGCTACATTTGTAGGGGCGACTTTGTGAGTCGCCCACCTGTGTCAAAGTCTACGGATCACATTTTCGCATATCCAGCCTGGCAATAGAGGGACGAGTCTATCGATGGCAATTCGATATATCAAACGTGGCAAAACGGTCGAGCAAAAGGCGGACGCCGACGCCAAGGTGCAAGAGGTCGTTCGCGGTATCCTGGCTGACATAAACCAACGCAAGGACGTCGCCGTCCGCGAGCTTTCGCAGAAGTTCGACAATTGGAGTCCAGCGCAATTCAAGCTGTCTGCCGCCGAAATCCAGCAGGTCGTCAGCAGCTTGCCCGAGCAAGTCGTCTCGGACATCAAGTTCGCGCAAGCGCAAGTGCGTAATTTCGCAGAGGCGCAGCGCTCCGCCTTGCGCGACATCGAAGTCGAGACTTTGCCCGGCGTCGTACTAGGCCACAAGAATATTCCGGTCAATCGCGTCGGCTGTTATGTGCCCGGCGGCCGCTACCCTATGGTGGCGTCGGCGCATATGAGCGTGGTCACGGCGAAGACTGCCGGCGTCAAGCAAATCATCGCCTGTACGCCTCCGATCAAAGGCGAGTTGCCGGCGGCCACCATCGCGGCCATGCACTTCGGCGGCGCTGACGAAATCTACATCCTTGGCGGAGTCCAGGCGCTGGCGGCGATGGCATACGGCGCGCTGGGCATCGAACCGGTGGATATGATCGTCGGACCCGGCAATGCCTATGTCGCCGAAGCGAAACGGCAGCTCTTTGGATTGGTAGGCATTGATCTGTTGGCAGGACCAACCGAGGTACTCGTGGTCGCTGACGACACGGCTGATGCCGAGATCTGCGCGGTAGACCTCCTGGGCCAAGCCGAGCACGGACCAACATCACCGGCGGTGCTCTTGACCACCAGCCGCGCGCTTGCCGAGAGCATCGAAGCCGAAATAGGCCGTCAACTAGAGTCGTTGCCCACGGCCGATCTGGCCGGCGTCGCCTGGCGCGATTACGGCGAAGTTATCCTGGTCGATACCGACGAAGAAATGGTGCAAGTCGCCGACGAAATCGCCAGCGAGCACGTCGAAATCCTCACCCGCGATCCGCAATACTTCCTCGACAATATGAGCAATTACGGCGCTCTATTCCTCGGCGCGGAGACCAACGTCGCTTACGGGGATAAAGTCATCGGCACCAATCACACCCTGCCGACCAAGAAAGCCGGGCGCTACACCGGCGGCCTGTGGGTGGGCAAGTTCATCAAAACGGTCACTTACCAGCGCGTCACGGAAGAAGCCAGTGTGCTAATCGGCGAATACGGCAGCCGCCTCTGCGACCTCGAGGGCTTTATGGGGCACAAGGAGCAGTGTGATCTTCGCCTGCGGCGGTATGGCGCTACAGCAGATTAGGCAGAACACGTGTGCTTTGCGCTTAGTCCATCGACTCGCAATTGAAGAATCTTGCTGGCAACCGCCTACAAGTATTCCACGTGATCCGTCATGTCCTCGGAATCCAAGTACTCATGGAAATCGGACAAGCGCAACTCCCACTTTCCGATATTGTGAACATCTTCTTCCTTTTGGCCGAAGACTATGCCAGCGTGTGGCGCTCCTTCGCCGGCAATTTCAAGATAATCACTGTCAAATGTGCATAGCATACGTCTCTGCTCTGTTGCCCGCCGCAGATGATTCCGATCGTCGTCTCCGAATTCTTTGAGGTCACGAACGGTGATAGCGTCTATACCGCGCTTCTTCAACTCTGCCGCGATGACTACTGGCATATTTTCATCGAAATAGTACCGGATCTCGTCGGCTGCCAACACGCTTTGCCTTGTATTCCTTGCTTACGCGGATATGGTCGCGAATGTCCTCGTCTAGTTCGTCTTTGTTCTCGTAATAGAAAGCCAGCGCTGCGTGCACCTTCGCTAGCGAAACCTGATAATCCGCCGCCATCTGCGCCGGACTACGCTCGCCAAATTGCATCGCCATGACGATATCAATTACCCGGAGTCCCGTGCCAACAAGGCAAGGGCGTCCGCCGCGGATCTCGGGATTCCAATAAATGAGATCAATGCTCTCTATTGTATTCATCGCTGCATCCTGACCTTAAAGTATCCACACTATTCTACCAAACAAATAATCGAATTGGTCAACGCGAGACTGTCTTGCGCTCCTCAACCACCACCGTGCCCGCCATCTTGTCGTGCCAGGCCTGCCGCTCACGATCCATGGCCGCCCAAACATAACCCAGCATAAATATTTGGCTGATGGTATAGCCGAATACGTTGCGCAAGAGCGCATCCAGGACGCTTATGCGCCTGCCATTTTTCTTGATCACCCGCATTCCGAAGGCCATTTTCCCCAGCGTCTGACCGTTGAAAAGTCTCATCAGGACAACATTGTAGACCGCGCTGACCACAAGATTCACCGGGATCGCGTCAGACTGAAACTGCGATATCGCGTCGGCGACTACTTGCTCATCAGCGGTAGCCATCGCAGTATATAATTCCCCGATTGAGCCGTTGCTCGCCATAACTGCCAGGGAAAACAGGCCGACGATGAAACCATCTATGACGATCGCGCTGAAGCGCCGCGTTATTGACGCCAGCTTCACTTGCGCGGGCGCCGGCTCGTTTAGCGCAGGCGCTGGTTCCGGCGCCGCTTCAACTTGGCCGGGCATTCTGATTTCGGCTAATTCGTCGCGCGCCGCTTGATGAGCGGGATCGAGCTCAAGCGCCTTTTCCAAGTATTCCACTCGCTGGCCGTGGTTGAGAGCCGCCTGCGCTGCTAGAAAGAAGGCTTCTGCGCTGGGACTTTCTTCGAGTTCTTGCGCGACCAAGGCGCGCGCCTCGTCCATCTGGAAGCTGTCTAACGCCCGCTGTATTTCCTTAAGTCTGTCAGCCATGCAAATTCCCAACTATAGGTAGCGCCCTGCAGGCTATCATACCTGATTTTGCGCTCTCATTTCCAGTAATCCCCATTGCTTGACCGAGCGGAAGGTCTACTCTCTTAGGAGCAGGGCGGGACGATTCGCTGCCGCCGAGCGGCTGTGTTATTATACGGCTCGCCCTCTGGCTTGCCTCAGACGGTGTTTATTAGCGTTGCGAAACGCGAAAGATGACAGAAATCAAGCAGCTTATTGGCGCGAGCAAAGCCGGGCGCCGCTTCATCGCCCAGATGCGCTATTACAACGACGGCGACTTTCGCAAGCTTCGCGGCTTCATGCACAGCGGCTACTATGACCTGGTGCTAATGGAAGACCCGGTCGAACGGCGCTTGCTCGACTTGAAGGCGACGCGTCGACTTCACGGCCGGCTAAAGGTCACTGAGGTGGAAGCGGCCGAGGACTATTCCATTCGGCTGATATTGACCGGCGAAAAGGGCGATGCCCTCCTGCGCCTGCAGATAAATGTGAATGAATCTTATCCGCATCAGATTACGCATTACTCGCTGAAACCACTTGAGAACAATGCCTGAGGCGCTGCCATGACCCATCAAGTAGCAAGTTCGATATTGCCTCGTCTGGCAATCAATACGGAACTCGCAACCCGCATATTAACGGGATTCATCCGCGATAGCATTACCAAAGCCGGCATGACGCGCGCTGTAATCGGCTTGTCCGGCGGGATCGACTCGGCCGTATCCGCTTATTTGTCGGCGCGGGCGCTCGGTCCGGAAAATGTGCTCGCCTTACGCATGCCCTACCGAACATCATCGGCCGAGAGCTTGAGCGACGCCGAAGCCGCAATCGATGACCTCGGCATTGCCCATCGTACCGTACCCATCAGCGAGATGGCGGATGCGCTTATCGCCCACTTTCCTGAGATGAGCAATCTGCGCCGCGGCAATATCATGGCTCGTATGCGCATGACAACGCTCTATGATCAGTCGATGGCTTGGGGCGGCCTGGTGATGGGCACCAGCAACAAAACCGAATTCCTGCTGGGTTACAGCACAATCTACGGCGACAGCGGCGTCGCCCTGCACCCCATCGCCGACCTGTATAAGTGTCAGGTGCGCCAAATGGCGCGCTATCTAGGTGTGCCCGCGTCAATTATCGACAAGCCGCCGTCGGCCGATCTGTGGGTGGGCCAAACCGACGAAGACGAACTTGGCTTCACCTATGACGAAGCCGATCAAGTGCTATTCCTGCTGGTGGATGAACGCTACACGGCGGACGAAGTAGCCGAAGAAGGCTTTGATCTCGACTTCGTCGGCAAGATTTGGGAACGTGTCAAAGCCAACCACTACAAACGCACCATGCCCAATATCGCCAAGCTGAGCAAACGCAGCATCGGCCACGATTTTCTCTATCTGCGCGATTACACCGGGCGTCCCGGCCGCGTCTAAATCAGCTTGCTAGCTGTTGATTCTTCGCGGCTCGATCTTGTAGATGACGCGCTGCTCTTTGCCCCTGCCCTCGGGATTGAAGGAATAGTAGTCCTCATTGCCAGCGTACATGCCCGAGAGCTTGTTTATATGCGCCACCGCCGCGTCTGACTCATCAAAGGCGACCACTTGTCCACGGATCTCGGCCCAGTTGAACGGGTCCTCGGGGTCGAGCGCCAGCACCGTCACCATGGGATTGGCGCGCAAATTGAGGTCCTTGCGCCGGCCGACGGCCGAGTTAATCCACACTTGATCGCCTTCAAGGCTGGCCCAGACCGGCGTCACCTGCGGCTGCCCATCGGGATTGACCGTTGCCACGGCGACCACGATCGGTCGGTTGAGCAAGTCTTTTACATTTTGAGATATCGTCACAGACATATGATGCTGCTCCTTGAATCGCTCGCAATTGTCGGGATTGTAGCGGAAATGCTTAGCGTACGTCAGTCTCATCATCAGGCGCTGCGGATTGCCAGCCCGCGTCACCATCGGCAGGCTCTGGCTGAGGCTGATCATTGCTGTGCGCTTCCGCAATGGTCGAGACATCATCGTGATGCTCGTAGAACAGCCCCGCCAGCAATTGCGCCAAGTCTTCGCGAAGGCGCGCTTTGAATTCGCGGTAGCTCTCGCCGGGCAGTTGGCCATTCAGCGAGAAAGTAAAGTGCTCCGGCACTCTCGCGCCCATTTGCCCCATTTCCGGTTCCCACTGATCGATCAGATGCCAGGCGTCATTGCGGCACTGATAAAGTTCAAAATGCACACGTGCTTCACCCTGCGCGCCTTCCAAGCGCATGTCCAGCGCCAGTGGCAGCATGCGATTCTGTTTTTCAATGGTAGCAAGGGCATATCGGCCAATGCGTCGCGCCACCGGCTTAATCGCCTTGCGCAATTCGGCATTGTCCATACTCTGCGCGCGCTTTGCGATGCGAGAAAGCTGCTTGTTGATCTTCCGCGGCATGACCGCTTCGGTTCGGCTTATTCGTCCGTAGATGTCGTATTGCGCGGTGCGAACCGCCGTGATCTTCCAGCCGCCAAGACTGTTGCCCAGGTCATCCGTCAGGCGCTTGATGACCGTTACCTGGTTGGGCGCCGGCGCTGCGCTGATTGTGGAATTCTGCGCGTGGAATTGCCAGCTTTGTCGCCGTCCGAGAGCGGAATTGGGATCATACCAATTGCTGACCGCGTAGGGCGGCTGCCAAGGCTCGAACTTCGGCGGTCGGCGGAATACCAGACGCAGAATAAGACTCAATAACCAGAGACAGAAGAGCGCTGCTAACGTGATGCCGGCGAAGCGCAACAACTCGCCGCTGCCGTAGCGTTTTCCGTTTAGCGCTATGCCGTCCGCCAAAAAATCTATGCCGAGATTCACCAGCGGCAAGTAAAGGTCGTAAGCGGGTGAGGCTGATCTATTGTCAGGGTCCGCGCCTGTCGCATTGCCGACATCTGCCTTGTTGATTCGGAAAATCTGTACGTTATTGCGGGCGATGGGGCTGCCGGCCAGCTCATATTCATCAATGCCGGCTTCGATCTTGAAAAAGAGATCGTCTTCCGAAAAGTCAGCTAATCGTAGCTCTATCGAGAAGTCTCGTTCCTCACCGGTCGCCAATATGGGCAGCGCTTCTGTGATTTCAATGCGGCCCGTAATGTTCTCGGCGATGACAAATTGCGAAGTTTCCAGGGCGTCGCCGCCCCGATTGCTGATGCTGAAATTAACGATGGCGGTCGAGCCATCGGCGCTAAACCTTACGCGGGGCAACGAAATGGAATAATCGCGCGGCTGCGTTTGCGCGGCGATGACGAAACAGCTGAAAAAGACGAGTATCAATAATTTGCCACGGGTCATTTCGAGTCGCCCTAATACCGCCAATGAAATTACGGAGCAGGTAGCAGTCCGCAACAATCATTATATCATTACTGCATTTTCGATAATTTGCACGGTGTTTCACTCCCGTGAACTGTCCGCGGGGCAGAAATTGCTGAGCTTGTTTGACTTGCGCATGACCGCCGCGACGAACCCGTAAATTGAGACGGCGCCAACGATGTTAGCGTCGCGCTTTACCACGCATTCCTGAGATTGCGGTAGAATCGCCCATAGACGCCGCTCCATAGGTACGAACTTGAACTGCGCCGCTAACCGCGGGAAAGTAGCCCGAAATGCCGCCTAATGATAGGCAGATTGACGCGCTCATACACGATCTTGCTCAAGTAGAATTATCCGCTGACGCCTTTAATGAGTACGCGCCGGGCGATGCCAACAATGCCATCAGGCGGGAGAATTTGCGGCTCTACCTGCGGACGATGGCGGCGCGTAATCCGACGACCCTGCTCGTAATGGAAGCGCCCGGCTATCGCGGCTGCCGCTTGACCGGCGTACCCGTCACAAGTCGCAAAATCTTGCTGGAAGGTCTGCCCCGCTTAGAGATGTTCAGCGTGGAAGCGGGCTACCGAGATGTTAAAGATATTGGCTTCGAGCGGGTCTATGGCGAGCAATCCGCCACCATAGTCTGGGGCACTCTCGCGAATCTGAGCTTATTGCCCTTCATTTGGAATACTTTCCCATTTCATCCCCACAAGCTGGGGCAGCCACTAAGCAATCGCAGGCCGCGCAAGTCTGAAATCGAGCTGGCTCTGCCTTTTCTAATGCGTCTGCTGGAATATTGGCGCTTCGAGAAAGTAATCGCGGTGGGCAATGTCGCGCATGAGACCATGATAGGTCAGGGCATCGACTGCTGGAAGATACGGCATCCGGCGCATGGCGGGAAGAACGAATTTGTTGCCGGACTAAAGGCGCAAATTTCAGTCGGCGCCTGACGCTGAAACTGGATCCGAGGCCGTTGCTTCTGGCACAGTATCTTCGGAGACGGACGCTGGCGTACTGCTGCCCGCTTCCTCATAAACATCGGCGTAGAGCAATTCAAATGAGCCGCTAGGTAGGCGACTCAACTCTTGGCCCGCCTCTTGCCCGACTGGCGACATCAGCGCCTCTCGTTGCAGATCGCTCGACTCAAAATAGATCTCAAGGATGCGGTAGAATTCCACTGCGCCTAGGGGGCTGCCGGTGACGTGCACAACCTGGCGCCGCTGAACATGTGGCATGCGCTCGACCAAAGCCAGAAAGTCTTGATAGACATTCTCGAACTTATCGACGTCTTCCGGCTGGCGGAAGATAATCATGAATTTGTTCATTTGGCGGCTTCAAATCTGAATATGCGCGAATCAATACGATACGAGACATCCAGCCGTAATGCAAGGGGGCGCGAATCCGGGGAGTGGTGAATACTGTTGATATAACAACTTTGACCTTGCCATCCAAAAACCTCTGTGCCCTCTGTGTCTCTGTGGTGAATCCTCCCTTATGGAATCCGGGATATGTCCTGTGTCTTTGAAATTCACCACTCCCGCTTGACGAATCGCTGCGCATAGCTCGCTGTGGTATAGTCTGGCTCAAATTCGTGTGCCTACCAGGAGTCGATATGCCCCGCCTAGACGCTATCGGACGCTTGCCAGACCCGGCCGACAATTGCGCCATCGCCATTCGCGATCTGCTTGCCGGCACGGTCGTTGAAACAGATGACAGGACATTTGCTCTATCGCATACTGTCTTGGAGGGGCATCGCTTTGCCGCCGTGCCAATCCCCAAGGGCGATGAGTTGACATCCTGGAGCCAGCGCTTCGGCATTGCGACTCGCGATATCGCCCCCGGCGAATATGTCATGAACGAAGGCGTACTGGAGGAGCTGGCGCGGCGCGATCTCGATTTCGCTCTGCCATCTCAGCCGAATTTTGACAATATGATTACACCCTTCCAATTCGACGAGGCGAGTTTCGAGCCGGCATCGCCAATGCCTCGATCAAATGAAATGCGCCATTTCCGGGGCTTTCCGCGCTCTGGCGGCCGAGGTGTCGGTACGCGCAATATGATCGTTATTCTGGGCACATCGTCATTGGTCGGCGGCTTCGTACGAACCTTGACCCAGCTTACGGCATCTATGGCGGACGAATTCGCCAACGTAGATGCCATCGTGCCGGTAGCCCATACCGAAGGCGGGCATCGCAATCCCAATAATCGCGCCGTGCTCCTGCGCGCGCTGGCCGGTTTCATGGTCCATCCCAATGTCGGCGCCGTAGTCGCGGTCGACTATGGCAGCGAAGCCATCACCAATGTCGATTTACAAGACTACCTGCTGGACAACGGCTACCCCTTGGCCGATGTCATCCACCAATTTCACTCGCTCTCGCCGGGCTTCGAAGCAAATGTCGCCTGGTTCAAAAACCTCTTCGCCGAATGGCTGCCCCGAGTCAACAGTTTTGAGCGCAGCCCCCAACCGCTGAGCGCGCTGAGAATCGCTTTGCAGTGCGGCGGCTCCGATGCCTTCTCCGGCATCAGTGGCAATCCGCTGGCGGCCTGGGTCGCCAAAGAAGTCATACGCTACGGCGGCTCGGCTAACCTGGCGGAGACCGATGAACTTATCGGGGCGGAAGCCTATGTGCTCGATAAAGTCGAGCGGGTCGAGACCGCCAGCAAATTCCTCGCAATGGTTGAGCGTTTCAAGGAATGGGTCGGCTGGCACGGGCAGACTGCCGAGGGAAACCCATCTGGCGGCAATAAATACCGCGGCTTGTACAATATCTATTTGAAATCGCTGGGCGCGGCGGCCAAGCGCCATCCAGATCTGCCGCTGCACGATGTGATTGACTACAGCCAGCGCATGACCAGCGGCGGCTTCTACTTCATGGACAGCCCGGGCAACGACCTTGAAAGCGTCGCCGGACAAGTGGCAAGCGGCTGCAATATGATCTTCTTCGTCACCGGCAACGGCTCAATTACCAATTTCCCCTTCGTGCCCACCATCAAATTCGTGACCACCACCGCGCGTTATGATCTGCTCAGAAATGACATGGACGTCAACGCCGGCGAATACCTGGATGGCACTCCCCTGGCTGAATTGGGCGCGCGTACACTGGATTTGACAGTCGACGTCGCGGACGGCCAACCCTCGGTTGGGGAGAGGGCGGGGCACTATCAGGTACAGATCTGGCGTGATTGGCAGCGGACGCAACCGGCCAGGCTGGAATTGGTGGAGAGCCGAACCTACTCCGGCGATCCAATTGCCATTCCGCATGATGTCACGGCGCCAGATCTAAGTGTGCCGGTCTACCAGACCAAGCGTGGACCGACGACCGAGCAGATCGGCTTGGTCATGCCGACAAGCTTATGCTCAGGGCAGATCGCCAGGATGACGACCGATGCGCTGAATGCCGGCGACCTGTGCCGCGCAACTGGACTGACGCGCTTTGCCACCCTGGTTCATACCGAAGGCTGCGGCGGTACCGTCGTTCCGGAATACAAAGAGATGCAGATCGGTTATTTGCAGCATCCCAAACTGCGCCATATCTTGCTGCTCGAGCACGGCTGCGAAATCACACACAACAGTTATTTCCATCAACTGATGGCGGAGCGCGGCCTGGACCCCGCGAACTTTGGTTGGGCCAGCATCCAACTGGACGGCGGCATCGATGCCGTCATGCTGAAGATTCAGCGCTGGTTCAATGAACGTCTGAGCTCCGACAGCCTGCCTGCCCGATCTGTCGCCGGCATGGAAGCGCTGCGCATCGGCTTGCTGACACAAGGGGACCTGCCTGATTATGTGGCGCGCGGACTGGCCAGGCTCTCCAAGACTATTGTCGCCGGCGGCGGCACGGTGCTTGTCTCCGACCGCGACCGCTTGTTCGCCTCTCCCTTCGCTGCTGAACTCGAAGTGCAAGACCAGCCGGTCGCAACGCTGGGCTATGGGCAAGTGGCGGCGCGAGCTGGCTTCCATATTATGGCCAATCCACGCCTGCACTGGGGCGAGACCTTGGCCGGGCTTGGCGCGAGCGGCGTAGAGCTGATGCTGGCTTATGTCGCCGGCTATCCTTTGGCCGGCCATCCACTCGTACCGGTCTTGCAAGTGAGCGGCAGCGCTGTCTCAGCCGATGATCTTGACGCGGTTCTCACTGAAGGCGATGACCTGGCAGCCGATCTGCTGGAGCTGCTGGTGGCTACTTTGAAAGGTGAGCACGTAGCGCGGCATCAACTGACGGGCGCCGAAGACTTCCAGGTGACGCGCGGTTTGCTCGGTGTGTCATTTTGATTTGCGCTGGCTGATGTGACTTCGTATAGCGCCTAGCCGCGGCGGATTGCGAGATCCCGCCAGAACAAGACGATCCGCTCTATCATGATCGCTTCGCTTACGTAGGTCGCGTCGAATTCAACCACGTTCTCAACATCGCGGATCTTCCATTCTCGCTGCAATTCACCCAGGGCCTGCGCCCGCTCGTCTGGTTCGTGAAAGCGCGCGCCGAGCGTCAGATGGATACGCCGCAGGATCGAATCAAGCGAGGCGACGAGACAGATAATTACGCCGTTACGCTGTATGTCTTCCAGATGCCCATAATTGAGCAAGGTGTTGCCGGAGACGCGGATGAGCCCCTGACGGTGCAGGACGACCTCGTCCATGATCTCCGTCTCAATGGTCCGTAAGTGGCGATCACCGTAGGTTGCGCGGATATTCTGGATGGTATCGCCTTGACGGTCTTCGACTTCACGCTCTACGTCAATCAACTCCAAGCCCAGGCGCAGAGCAAGCTGACGCGAGAATCGGGGTCGATTCGGTTCCACATAGCCGGTGACGAATAGGTTGAGGTCACCGTGAAGGGCATAATCACGCGCTGCCATTGCGCCAATCGGGGTACCACTTGTCCAGTATCGCCGGCAATTCTTCCAGCGAATGCAAGCTCGCTTGCAAGTCGGTCTCCCCGCCATTGGCAGTGTGCTCAGCATTCGGCTTGACGGCGCGAATCCCGCTGTCAAATACGCGATGCGTGATCCGGAGGACGGCGCGCATACCCACCGCCAAAGAGCCGGCGATGTCAGCATTGGGATTGTCGCCGATGAATACCGTTTCATCTGCTGATGTGCCAAGCTGCGCCAAGGCCGCCTCGAACATGAGGCGGTGCGGTTTCAGGAAACCGGTATCGGCAGCTGCCAGGCGGCAGTCGGGGAAATAGTCCATCAGACCGTGCCCCAGCAGTTCGGCATCTCGCATAACCATCGGCTGCGAAGCGTTGGTGACGATACCCAGTTTGATGCCGGCATTGCGCAGCGCTTCCAAAACAGGCAATACATCCGGAAAGACGACGGCGCCAGGCACGACATTCCAATTGTACGCGCGCATGACGGCGGCCCGATCCAGCTTGGCGCAGTCAACGCCCAACTCGCTCATGGCAGCGAAAAGAATATTCGGCATGTGCGGCGCGCGCAGGCTGCTTCTCGCATCCGCCCAGGCTTGCATTGTTCGTTCCTGATATAACGTAATCAGCCGCTCCAAATCAACAGCGTGGCAGTGCGTTTCGCTGTTGACAAATGCGTGGACACGCGTGAGGCGGGGCGCTTCAATATCATGCCAACTGAGCCTGACGCCACTCCAGTCGATCAATGTGTCATCGAAATCAAAAAGGACGCCCTTGAGTTGGCGCGGCATTTCGCCTCAGCCTCCGGCGCTTTTGGCGGCGCGCTGCTCTTTGCGTTCCAGCGCTTTGCGGCGGCGTTCTTCGCGCTTGGCTTCGTCTTCGTTCCAAGGGGTCGTTCCATCAGAGGGCGGGGGCGCAGCGGCCTTTATTGGCGCCGGCGCTGTCTCGGCAGCAGCCTGCGCGACAGTGGTCGTTTCGGCCACGGGGACCGCTTCCGGCAGGACAGCGTCATAGGCGAAAGCCTCGATCGCTTCCGCGGCTTTGTCTTCATAAACATTGTAGTAATCATCGGGATTGACGGCGTCTTTCATTCGCCAAACCAGCGAGGTAGCGTCCAAGCCGCTATCAATGCTGCCGTGGCGAGGCTTCCAGCCAAAACGCTCTCGAAGCGCGCTGCTATTGATGACGATCTCTCGTTCGAGGAGAATGTCGCGGAGAGTCTCTTGACGCAGCATCGACAGGAAACCGTCGCCGGCGAAAGCGGGCGCATTCAAGCCCAGTGCTTCGCAAGTAGCAGCCGCGAATTCGTTCGGGCTGGCCGGTGACTCGGCGGCGGCGTTGATCGTTTCGACGCCTATCACATCGACTTCGGCTTCAAGCAGCGCGACGATCGCCGATGCCAGGTCGTCTGCGTATATCCAGGACGCCAACTGCGCTCCGGCGGGCAGACGCTTTGAACGCTTGACAGCATCCGCTAGCGAAACGGTGGAGGAATTATTGCCGCCATAGATGTAACCGGCGCGCGCGATATATCCGCTGAGGCCGCTATCTCGTACCGCAGCTTCCGCTGCCAGCATGGGCGCATAGTCGCCATCGTGTACATCGCGGTCGCCTTCTTTAGCGGGACCATCGCCAGCTTCATAGAGATAGCCGAAACTGAGCGAGACCAAGCGTTTGACGCCATGCTTCGCCGCCGCATTGACCACCGCCGCGGTGTATGAGACTAGCTGGTCGACGGTTGCGGCATATTCCAAACTGGAATGCGGCAGGCCACCGTAATATTGTGGCCCGGCATGAACGACCGCGTCAGCCTTGGCGAGCTCCAAAGTGCGCAAAACTTCGCTGGCACGCCCCAGGTCAGGGTAGACAGGCAGCGCGCCCGCTTGACGAATTGCCAAAGCGCCTGCCGCATCACATGCAGTAGCGACGACCTTATGCCCCCGTCTCAGCAAAGCGCGGACAGTTGCCAAGCCGACATCGTCGGCGCCTCCTGTTACCAGGACATTCAATGGTTTGCTCGCTTCAGCCATTGTTCACTCTCTCTTAGCGTGGAATGTACCTCGCCATTATGCCATAAATCGTAGATTATTGGCACGGGACATTGCCTTATCGACATGGAATCAGCTCAGTATCTGTTACAATCGAGTCGACAACATATTTCGGGTTGTCTGGAAGTAATTTCAGAAAGCAAAGGCGTGGTCATAATGATCGATTGCTATCCAACAAGCTGGATCTGGCCGGACGAAGCCAGCGGCGGCGTAAAAGGCGCGCGCGTCGATATCGACGCCGGCGTGATCGAATGGGTGGATCAGCCGGGTTGCGCCTGAAACGATGCGGTTCAGTTGCAGTCTGCAGCTGACTTCCTGGCCAAGGGTCCGTTCGAATCAGCGCCGGAGGATGTGCTGGCAGAGATGCGCCGGGCACTATCTATTGACAATCCGCTTGAGCGTCGTTAGCATATCGCATTGCCGGGGCCTGTAGCTCAGTTGGGAGAGCGCCACAATGGCATTGTGGAAGTCAGGGGTTCGAGTCCCCTCAGGTCCACTTTAACGTTATGCCTGTGGAGATAACGCTAATGGAGTCAGCCTTACAATCTGAAGGTCGCATCGCTCGCTTGGAAGGACGCGTCGATGAAGCCTTATCGCATATGGCAACAAAGGCGGACATCGCGGAATTGCGCGGCATATTGCGGATTCTCATCGCGTTGAACATCGGTATTGCCCTGGCGATTTTATCGATGATTGTTGGATGGCTCCCGGCCGGCGCTTGAGCCTTTTGACGCGCAACGAGTTCGGCATTACGGCACATTTTTCTCGTACTCTGAAAGGACTGCTCTTATCGTGGCGAAACACAAACGCAATGTCTGGGAAGACTTGCTGGAAGTGGGGCGGCGGATACTGAAAGAGCTGGACGATCTTCTCGACCAGAACGCAGAGCAAAGTCGCAAGCCCGTTCGCGTTCCCGTGCCCGTGCGCAAGCGGCGCAACCGCTACGAAAACGATTAGATTCATTCGATTGGCGGTGAGACAGAGACGCAGTGCAGTGGCACTGTGTTTTCTTTTTCCAGCAGCGCCGCGACACGCAATCCACAGTTGCAGCGCGACCCAAATGCTGACATCATCTAAAGACCAAGTAAATGCCGAGACCGGGGAGTAGGCGGATGCCAAAATTTTCGATTTTTGATGGACACAACGATACATTGCTGCGCTTTTATCAAAATGAAGATGTGGACTACAGCGATTTCTTGCGCGAAATGGATAGCGGGCATATTGACCTTGTGCGGGCGCGCCGCGGTGGTTTCGCCGGCGGCTTCTTCGCTGTCTACGTGCCCAATCGCGAATCGCGGATTGACCCCGATAACATGCCCGATACGTCCAAACCCTATGCCCCGCCCGCCGTCGACTTTGACTATTCGCAGATTGCCGCCATGCGCCAGGCAGCCGACTTGTTCCGCCTGGAAGCCGAATCGCAAGGGCAAATCAAGGTCGTGCGCGCGGCTGACGAGTTGCAGGCTTGCATCGACAATGACATCTTCGCCGCCATCCTTCACTTTGAAGGCGCTGAGGCCATTGATGAAGACCTCAATGCGCTCGAAGTCTATTATCAAGCCGGGCTGCGTTCGCTGGGCATCGTCTGGAGCCGGCCGACAGTATTCGCGCATGGCGTACCGATAGCCTATCCCTCGTCGCCCGATATTGGTCCCGGCCTGACCGACGCCGGCAAGCGACTCGTCAAGCGCTGCAACGAACTCGGCATCATGATCGACCTTTCACACATGAACGAGAAAGGGTTCTGGGATATCGCCGCCTTGAGCGATGCGCCCCTGGTCGCCACACATTCTAATGTGCATGCCCTCTGCCCGATCTCGCGCAACCTCACGGACAAGCAGCTGGACGCCATCAAGGCGTCGGACGGCATGGTCGGCCTGAATTTCGCCACAGGCTTCCTCAACGAAGACGGCTCTTGGGACAGCGACCGACCGCTCGATGTTATGATACGACACTTCGATTACCTGGTGGAACGATTGGGCGAGACACGAGTCGGCTTCGGCTCGGATTACGATGGCGCTCGTGTGCCCGACGCGGTTGGCGATGTATCAAAGCTGCCGATCCTGATTGAGGCGCTGCAAGACGCCGGCTATAACGACGATATGCTGCATAAGCTAACGCATGAAAACTGGGTGCGCGTTCTGCGCAAGACCTGGGGCGGATAGGCCTTTAGTTAGTAAGATTCGCTGTTTACAGCCGCCATGATTCATGTTAGCCTCTGGCGCACTGCTTTTCGATTTCGAAAGACGGCGTGAGATGAAAGTGAAAATCAAGGGTTCTGGGGTGGCCCGCTCTTTCCTTGCCTAGTCCATAGTGACTGCCGGCCTCACGCCGCCTCCATTCGCCCTATTCTTGCCCATACATTCTTGAAATCAGTAATTCGCGCAATCTCGGCTCGCATTGATTTGTGAGTCATATTGCTTGTTGTTTAGCTACTGCATCTGACGGGAGAGCGAAATCAATATGACTGAAACATATCAGCCAAAAGCTATCGAGGCTAAGTGGCAGCGGAAATGGGAAGAGTCCCAGCTCTACCGTTCCACTGTCGATTGGGACAAGCCGAAGCACTATGCCCTGACCATGCTGCCCTACCCATCGGGCGACTTGCATATCGGCCATTGGTTTGCCATGACGCCGTCCGACGCGCGCGCCCGCTGGATGCGTATGAAGGGCTACAACGTGCTCTTCCCGATGGGCTTTGACGCCTTTGGCTTGCCAGCCGAGCAGGCTGCCATCTCGCGGAATATCCACCCCTGGACCTGGACCTACGCCAATATTGAGCGCATGCGCGAGCAACTGCGCAGCATGGGCGCCATGTTTGATTGGGAGCGCGAAGCCATCTCCTGCACACCCGAATACTATAAATGGTCGGAGTGGTTCTTCAAGCGCTTCTATGAGCACGGCATCGCCTATCGCGGCTCGGCCATGGTCAACTGGTCCGAGACCCTGCAGACCGTCCTGGCGAACGAGCAGGTCATCGATGGCAAGGACGAGCGCACTGGACAGCCGGTCATGCACAAGATGATGGAACAATGGTTCTTCGCCATCACCAAATACGCCGATGAACTGCTCGACTTCGAGGGTATGGATTGGCCCGAATCCATCAAAATCATGCAGACCAACTGGATCGGCCGCAGCGAAGGCGCTCGAGCGACCTTCCGTACCGCCGTCGGCAATCATCCCATCGAGATTTACACCACCCGCCCCGACACGCTGTGGGGCGCGACCTTCATGGTGCTGGCGCCTGAGCACACCCTGGTTGACAAGATCACAACGGACGAGCAGCGCGCGGCGGTCGAGGCGTATATCGAGCAGACCGCCTTGGAAACCGAAGTCGAGCGCATGGTGGAAGACCGAGACAAGACCGGCGTCTTCACTGGCGCCTACGCCATCAATCCGGTCAACGACGAAGAGATTCCCATCTGGATCGCCGATTATGTCATGATCACCTACGGCACCGGCGCAATCATGGCCGTGCCGGCGCACGATCAGCGCGACTTTGAATTCGCCCGCTCCCACGGCCTGCTGATAAGAGTAGTCATACAGCCCGAAGACATGACCGAAGCCCTGTCGGCGGACGCCATGACCAAAGCCTACGATGGACCGGGCGTTATGGTCAATTCCGATGCCATGGACGGCAGTGTCAGCACGTGGCAGAAGGGGCGCAAGAATCCGGCCATCAATCGCGTAATTGACTGGCTGGAAGCGACCGGCAAGGGTCAGGAAGCTGTCAACTTTCGCTTGCGCGACTGGCTAATCAGCCGCCAGCGCTATTGGGGCGGGCCCATCCCCATGATGTACGACGGCGTCGAAGTCAAACCCGTGCCCGATGAGGATCTGCCGGTGCTGCTGCCGGAAGATGTCGACTTCATGCCCACCGGCAGAAGTCCATTGACCTATCACGAACCCTTCTTCAAAGTAAGTGATACTCTGCGGCGTGAAACCGATACGCTGGACACCTTCATGTGTTCCTCCTGGTATCAGTTGCGTTACCTGTCGCCGGATTGCGATACCGCCCCGTTTGACGCCGAAGAAGCGGCCTACTGGCTGCCGGTCGATGTCTATACCGGCGGCGCCGAACATGCCGTCATGCACCTGCTGTATACACGATTCTTCACCAAGGTCCTGCGCGATATCGGCGTCTATGATGAGGCTGCCGCGGCGATGCGCCGCCATGGACGCGAGCCCGTTGGCGCCTTCGACGAACCTATGACAGTCTTGCGCAACCAGGGGCAGGTATTGGGCGCGGAACGACAGGGCGATTTTGTCTTGTGCAGCGGTCGGCTGGTCGGCGAGAAAATGCTGGCGGAGCGCGTCGAAGTTGTCGACTGGAACCAGGTCCCGGCCGGCTTCGATGGCGTTTTCGGTGAAATCGCGCGCCGCACCGAAGATGTGCTGCACCTGAATATGGCCGGAATTACCCAGTTCGTAGAAGTGCTGCCCGATGCCGAAATCACCATCCCGGATATCCCGGGCCAGAACAATGTCAATCAGCTGCGGCATCACCTGGATATCCAGCGCATGTCGAAAAGCAAGGGCAATGTCATCAACCCCGACGAGCTGGTCGCGAAATATGGCGCTGATGTGGTGCGCTGCTACCTGATGTTCAACTTCGATTGGCAGAAGGGCGGTCCCTGGAGCGAAAACAACATCAAGGGCCCTCAAGGCTGGCTGCACGATATCTGGGAGATTGCCACAGCAGGCGCGCCAACTGCGCCGGGCGAGGCCGATGCCGAGCGTGATATCGAGCGCAAACTGCATCAGACTATCGCCGTGGTCAATCGCGGCTTGGAAGACTTCAGCTTCAACACGGCCATCGCTGAGCAGATGAAGTTCAAGAACGCTCTCAAAGCCGCCCTGCGCGCCGGCGCGATCGGCGCAGAGATCTGGCAAAATGTGATGCGCCAGGCGATTCGCTTGCTGGCGCCCTTCGCGCCGCATATCGCCGAAGAGATTTGGGCGCGGCTGGGCTGGGAATACAGTGTGCATACGCAGCCCTGGCCAGAGTATGACGCCGAGAAAGCGCGCGAAGAAATGGTCGATCTGGTAGTGATGATCAACGGCAAGCCGCGCGAAACCATCACCGTCGCCGTCGACATCGAGCGGGAGTTAGCGCAGGAGATGGCGCTGGCGAGCAATGCGGCTAAGCGCAGCCTGGGCGGTAAGCCAGCGAAGCGCACGATCTTCATTCCTGGGCGCAACGGTACCGATCCAAAGGTGAATATTGTGGTTTGAATTAGCCGACAGTTGCGAGTTTAGAGCTTCGTAAACTTGACAACAGAATGGACAGAGTAGTTCGAGGTCTCTAATTCAATGCATTAATTGCCGTTTGTCTAAGGTTTTTGCAATATTCATTTTGCGGTTGAATCTCGAGACCGCGATTTGCTGTTTGTAGCGCCTTTTCAGGTTTTGAATCGTGCATGTAGAGCCATCCAAGTCTCGAGAAGTCAGTTGCATCGGCTTGATAATTTCCATCTTCCATGAGCTCTATCAACGTTTCGAGAATCATATCCTTTTCGCCCTCGTCGAATCTGTAGTCTCGGAGGTTCACAATACTATTGAATCGATTCGCGACATTGCTGATAGTCTCATAATAGGCCCTAGACAGTTGCGCAAGCCGGATACTCGCATCTAGTTCATCTGAATATCTACTTTCCAATTTGTAGAAATTTGCTAGATTCTCCCAAACCTTCCGCTTTTCCTCATTGTCAGTTGCGAATTCCAAGAAGCGCTTCAAGTAATACTCATATTGGCTGGAATTACCGATTTTCTTGTAGAGGTCTGCAAGTTTGAGCCACGCTTGATGATGCCGTCGTTTTGCCATGTATTCTATAATTGGCACAAACTCTTCGATTGCCGAGTGATCTTGAATTACTAGCTTCTGTATTTCCCTTAACAGCCGGTCGATTCTCGATTGGATGCTGCGTTTCATATCGGTCTTTTGGGTAACGCCGAAATATTGCAGAAATTCTTTATCTGCTTGAATCGCCATTCTTATTGTGCTCGATTCTATCTTTCTTACACCAAACTGCCTGGCTAATAGATTCACAGTCCAGTATGTCTCATTATCTACGGATGAATCCGTCTTTTCTACCAAGGAACTATCATAGAGTTCGTAAATTGCATCTATTATGTCGCCCATATCGGTGTTATTTGGACGCAAAAGAATCGCGCTAATTGCTGTTTCAGCAACGAGCGACTTCCAACTGCAAAGCGTGAGAAACACCCGCTGGCCAATACGACTTAGTTGTGAGTAGGTTCTCTCAAACAAGGCATCAAGTAAGTCTTCGTTATGGGCCATCATAGTACTGATGTCCACTGCGTTATCGGGTTTGCGTAGTCCTCCCAAGAGCATCTTAACAACATAAGGGTGGCCGGCAGAAACCTCGAACAGCCGTTCCTTATCTGTTGTCGAAACAAGATGATTTACTTTAAGCCGCCGTGCGGTGGCGTCTATGAGATTGTTGCATTCTTCATATGACATACCTTCCAGTTCAATCCAATAATCCCCCTTGAAATCTCGAACTCGCGTCGTAACGACAGCTTTGTTAGGTGGTTTTACATTGTTGTAAATGGTGTTGTATAGTTCTATCGGGCTCGTGACGGTTTCAAAGTTGTCGAATACAAATAGGATCTTTCCGAGTTCACAATGTCGCATGTTATCAAGCAAGAACTGAGTTTTGTCTAGCCCATCGTCATGTAGTTCTTCCGCAGAAAGCAAAACATCACTCATATGAATGTGAAAGACCTGCGCAATATCTTTGATGTCAAGTATGTCAGGTTTTACTTGCAATGGGCCGCTTGTAGACAAATCGACATCTCGGGCACTGAACCATAAGATAGCAGTGAAGTTTTCTTCATTCGCAATATCGTCTAATACTTTCAAAGTCAGCCAAGTTTTTCCAATTCCACCTCGTCCACGCAACGTGATTATATGGTGCGGTGTTTCTTCAACAATCTCCCGAAGTAGCCGGTTTTCAGGAGCCGGTCGTGAAATATAATCATCGTTTTTATTAGGGACATTCGTGATTGTCGAACCTGATCTACCTTTAAGGACTGCGCAGCTTAAGCCCTGTGTCTCGCTCTGCGGTAATTCCACTGGATCTAGGTAGTCTTGAGAGTCGGCAATTATAGTATCGTTGGTGATGAAGGATCGCATCTCGAATCGTTTTTCGTTCCAGCCGCCGTTCGGTACATAAAAGTCCGAGGCGTCGACGTTAGAATGTATTAGTTTTGCGATACGCAGTGAATCGCGATCTATTTGATCGCCAAAGTGAATATAAACACCCTCCGGGAAATTAAACTGCGTACCTTCTTTTGTTTGAAGTATTCTCAAGCTGCTAGATGCTTCGGTCCACCTAACGACGTGATATTTACGTTTTTGAGTTTGCACAAGATAAGCCCACGGGCGATGAAACAGTCTAAAGTTGTCAATGACAATACTGATGGATTCGTGTAGATCGGAACACATGTTGCGAATTTGCCCACCTCCGAGGGCACCGTGCCCTTGTGTTTTGTTGCGAAGTTCAGCGAATGTTGAGAACCAAATTCTGCCCTGTATCTTCTTCGAAGAATACTCGACATTTGGATGAGCAATTTTGAGGCACTCTCGAAGCAACGTGACGCTCTTGTGTTGCCAGTCTTGTGAAGTTGTTTTCTTAGTAAGTTGATAGGTCTCATTACCTTCTCCTTTGACCCCTACACACAGATATTGGGCTGCCACTCCAGTTAATACTTCGTCAAGTACCTGAGACCACTTACCGATACCGTCTGATTCGACAAGCTGTTTACGTAGACGATATTGGTGGCGGTCTTGGCTTTCATTTACTGCAGCAACTATTCCTGAAACCGCGAATTTGGCCATCATTCGTCCGAGGTACATTAATGAATTGAAGTAATCTGTGTCAGAGATGTCTCTTTGTGTTTCGACTACGTCCCACATTCTGTCGAAGGGCTTGAATTTCATGTCACTAATCCTGCTTCATCTAGCGGATACAATGCTTACAGATTCTCACACCAATTGCACACGATTTTTATTCTTACACACTACAGCGACACTACTTTACTCGAAGCAGCCGGCGTTAGCAAAAAGACTTGCATTCCCGCCGTCGATGCGCTATCCTAGCATGGTCGTAACGAACATATTGCCAAGAGGGGAGAGTGCATCATGCAAGAAGGTGGAATGGAGATTGTCGTCAAGTATTGCGCCACTTGAGGACACCAACCTAATGCCGTCAGTTTGACGGACGAAATCTTGAACGAACGTGAAATTGAATATTTCATCAGCAGTTGGGAACTTGTGCCCGGCACTGGTGGTGTTTTCGACGTAACGGTCAACGGCGAACTGATCTTCTCCAAGAAAGCCGTTGGCAGGCACGCCGAACCCGGTGAAATCAGAGCCGGTATTCAGAAGGCGCTCGAAACTGTGCGCCCGGCCGTTTTCAAGTTGGCTGCCAAATAGGAACAGTCCATTAGCAGCTTCTGCTCTGGTACGTCAATAGACCGTGAACCGCTCGCTTATGTCTTGCTTAACGGGCGGTTTATGTTTAGCAGACCACTCCCCTTAGGCTTGGCAGTACCGCTATTCTCCTATAGACTGTTAGTGTATTAGCTAGCGGACACTGGCGTATTATCTAGCCAATGTCCGCAACGTGATCTCGTCTAGTATTTCTCAATAGGGAGGATTGCAGCAATGAAACGACTTGTATTGGTAGCAATACTATTGGTTTCCGTACTCGTACCCGGTGCGGCGCTCACCACGGCTCAGGATGATGGACATATTGTTGAGCGTATCCTGGAACGCGGCGAGCTTACCTGCGGCGTTAATTCGGTCCTGCCGGGTTTCGGCACGCAGAACGACGCCGGCGAATTTGAAGGCTTTGATGTGGATATCTGCCGCGCGGTTGCCGCAGCCATCCTCGGTGATGCGAACGCCATCGCGTTCCGCCCGCTGACCGCCGCCGAACGCCCGACCGCCCTGGCTAGTGGCGAAATCGACATGATGAGCCGCAACACCACCTGGACGCTCAGCCGCGATACCGAATGGGGCGCCACATTTGGTCCCACGACCTTCTACGATGGTCAGGGTATCATGGTCAAGGTCGAATTCGGTGTGACTAATCTCGCCGAGCTCGCCGAAGAGAGCATCACCATGTGCGCCACCGCCGGCACCACGACCGAACTGAACATTACTGATACGGCTGATCGCATGGGCGCCGATTGGGAATTGAATACATTCCCGGACTTTGACGCCATCATGGACGCTTACGAAGCTGGCGCTTGCGATGCCTTCACTAGCGATGTCAGCAGCCTGGTTTCGCGTAAAGCCACCTCGGTTGATCCCGCCGCGCACTACATTCTGCCCGAGGTCATTAGCAAGGAGCCGCTCGGTCCCGTTAGCCCGCAGAGTGATGCGCAGTTCGCTGACATCATCCGCTGGACCGTCTGGGGTCTGATCCAAGCTGAAGAATTCGGCATCACCAGCATGAACATCGGCGACTTCATGGACAGCGACGACGCTGGCATCGGTCGCTTTTTCGGCTTGGGCGATAACGTGGCCGGGGAATACCTGGGCATCAACGATGAATTCATGGTGGATGTGATTTCGCAGTTGGGCAACTACGGCGAAATCTACGACCGTTGGCTCGGTCCGGATACGATCTTTGGTCTGTCCCGCGGCGTCAACGCTCTGTGGAGCGACGGCGGTCTGCTTTACCCAGCGCCCTTCCGTTAAACCGCAGTTCACATCAATGCGGCACACTTTCGGGCTGCGTCATCAACTTGGTGACGCAGCCCGTTTTTTCTTGAGCAGCAAAGCGCTACAGTCGCCGCAAATGTAACATTTCGCGGCATTCATCCTAATGCGCCCAAGCGAAATTTGTCAGCCGCTCAGGTAATGCGTACAATTGTAGGAATGCAGAGGCGCCTTGCAAAAGCGTGGAGACCTGCTTATGGCACGACATAGCGAGCCCAGACAGAGCGAGAATCTGCTGCCGGCCGTCTTCCGCGACGCTCGTATCTTGCAGGGAATCGCCCAACTGATCTTTGTCATGATCGTCGTTGTGGTCATGAACGACCTGGGTCTTCGCATCAACACTGCGCTGGAATCAACTAATCAATCGCCGAATTTCGAATTCCTGCAGAACCGCGCCGGCTTTGATCTTGCCGATTCCGGCGACTACACCCCCAGAGATCGTTACATCGACGCCTTTCGCGTCGGCTTCATAAACACCTTGCGCGTGGTGCTGCTCGGCTTGGTTTCGACTACAGTACTCGGCATTTTCGTCGGCATCCTGCTGCTAAGCCGAAACTTTCTGCTCCGCACCCTGTCCCGCGCCTATGTTGAAGTCTTGCGCAATACGCCTATCCTATTGCAGATCTTCGCCTGGTTCTATATTGCTATTTTCGCCTTGCCTCCGCAGCAGGAGGCCTTCGCCTTTCCTCAAGAAGGCATCCGTAGCTTGCCGCTGCTGCAATACGGACTTTCTCTAATTGTCATCCTCATCATTTGGCAATATAGTGGCAGCATGCGCCGCCCCGCTTGGCAAACAGGCGTCCGGCAAGTAGGCATTGCTATCGTTGTTCTCGTCAATCTTTTTAGCGTCGTGCTGGTAGGCTCAGGCTCGCCAGTTGAGTTTCTCCCCGGCTTCTACCTCAGCATCAAAGGCGTGGCCTTCTTTGAACTGATCCCGACATCGCTCTTCGGCATCTGGATGGTTTTCGTCGTGATTGGCGTCGTCGTCGCGGCGCTCTTGTGGCGTTACTTCGGCTACATCACCGAGTCCACCGGTCAGCCGATTGCCAAGACCAGAAACGCGCTGATCGCCTTCATAGTCTTTGTGCTGCTGGGCTGGCTGATCATTGGCATGCGGCCCACGCCATCGTTGATCGCCGTCTATGACGAAGATGAAGAAGCCATCATCGAAATGTCATATGACGATGCCTTTGAATCCGGCATGCTGACGATCGAGCAGGAATTGGAATTTACGCGCCAGCCCGTGATATTCCGGCCACCGACGGTTGATCGCCGCGGGCGCAATATCGAAACCGGCATCGAAATTTCGCCCTCTTATCTGGCGGTCTTCCTGGGTCTGGTGATTTATACTTCGGCCTTCATCGCGGAGATTGTGCGGGCGGGCATACAGGCGGTACCCAAGGGACAGCTGGAAGCCTCGCGAGCGCTGGGACTATCGCAAGGCGATATGCTGCGTCTAATTGTATTGCCACAGGCCCTGCGTGTCATCATTCCGCCTCTGGGCAATCAATTCCTGAACTTATCGAAAAACTCCAGCCTGGCGATCGCCGTCGCCTATACCGATATCTATCAAGTGACATACACAATAATCAATCAGTCGGGTCAGTCGGTCACCGGCATCTTGATGGTTCTGCTCGCATATCTTGTAATCAGCCTTAGCATTTCGCTGTTTATGAATTTGGTCAATCAACGCTTCCAATTGGTGACGAGGTAGAAGCCCAATGTCGGAACAGCGTAACGTTGACGCGACTCAGACAATTATCAGCTATGACGATGAAGGGACTCGTCCGCCGCCAAAACTGGAAGTTGGCATCGTCGGCTGGATGAGGCAGAACCTCTTCGGCTCGCCAGCCGATGGTGTCGTTACAATCTTCTCGTCGATACTGATCGTTGTCTTGGTGATCGGCTTCTTCGACTGGGCTATCGGTACCGCCAACTGGTTCGCCGTCATAAACAATCAGCGTCTGTTCATGATGTCATCGTTTGAACCAATCTTCGAATGGCGCATCGCCTTGACCGTGCTGCTATCCGCGCTCTTGACCGGACTCAGCCTGGCGGCCTGGGCGCGGCGCTCCGTCGGCATCCTGGTCGGGGCTTCTCTGGTGATTCTGTCGGCATTGACGATACTGCCGCCGATCATCGAAGCGACATTGCCCCAGCCAAGCTCATATTTCACTGCCGGCAATGTCGAGATTATCGACCGCGCCTCCACCCTGACGCCACAACGCGATCTGGCTTTCATTGCCCAAGCGGGCGAGACAGTCTCTCTTCGCCTGGCGCTTGATGAAATCGCCGATATTCATACCTTGAGCGAGCTCTCCGGCTTTTCCGATCGCGCTGCCAATGTGCTGGCGAATTCTGCCCGCAATCGGCTGGCGCAGCAGACGACGGCTGGCCAAACCTTCGACCGGATGCACAGCGGTGAATTGACCGAAGGACTGGAAGAACGTACACGTCTGAAGATCAGAACCCAATCGCGTATCAATGATACGCTCGCCTCGACCAGGCAATACGTCGGTCATGTTGGCGGCCGCCTGACCGCGGGGGACAGCTCGGTGGCCACATTGCGCCTTTGGCTGGAGCGGCTGGAAAGTGCCGCCGACGACATGGATCCTCGTGAAGAGGCAATCTTGCAGGCGCTTGACGCGGTAGATGATGGCGCGGTCAACTTGTCGATGGCCGACAATGTCCCAGCCGATCTATATGATGCCATTTCGCGATTGACCGCCGTCGCGCTTTCGAGTGAACAACTCGAAGACCTGGGCGAGTTGCTCATCGTACAGCTTGCGGAAGACTTCATAGGTGAACCCGATCAGAGCGATGACGATGAGGAATTGATACAGCCTTCGGCCCGAGAAGCCGAATTCCTGCGTGATATGTTCATCCGCTTGTTGACTCCGCAATCGGTCCTCGACCTTTACGATCTCGGCAATACGTCGATGTCAGTGGCAATACGCGCCGCGCGTTCGCTTGAGGTCCTGGCGGAAGGTATCCTCAATTCGGCGGACGATGTCGTTGCCTACGATATCCCGCGGGACGGCTGGTATATCTTGACCAAGGGCGCCGCCGAAGCCGAAGAGGGCACTGCCATTCTTTCGGCGCTTGGCATACATCCGGTAGTGGAGCGAACACTCAGCGCCACAGAGTCTCGCTTTGTCCGCTTGACCGACAACGATTTGGTCGTCACGGAAAGTCGCCCCGTGATCGACGGCAAGAACACGCCCTTCGTCGTGCTTATCGACAATCAATATCGCGGACTGCGCGACCTGCAAACTTATCTGATTCATTACATTCCGCCCTTCTTTAAGCAGATAGAGGCGCTGCTGCTGCCTTTCTTCATCACAGTTGTCTGGGGCTACCTGCTGGGTCGCTCGCTCTCACATGTGCTCGGCGAGGACTCCATCTTCAATAGCCGCAATAATCGATTGGTCGTGCTGGCTTGGTCGCTAGCCCCGCTCTTGATACTGCTGGTGTATTTTGGCCTGCTGGACGGCGCAAGCGCGGCTACCGGGCTTGTGGCCATCATACTCAAGCTGGTGGCCGCATACGGTGTGGTGCTGCTCGTGCAGCGCATAGAAGACTGGCTCAACGCAACCAACCGCGGAGAAGGCGCCGAAGGCTCGCTCAACCGTCTCTTGATATACGGCTGGGGTGTATTCCCCTTCGCCATGTACTTGATGGCCTCCGGTGTTGGCGGTCTCTCCGGCGCGACGCTCGGCAGCCTGGTTGGCGGCTTGATTTGGCTGCTCCTGATGTATTTCATCGGCTTGAATTTCAGCGGTACGCTGGGCTATGTCCTTTTGGTTGGCGGTTTCTTCGCGCAAGTCGCTCAGGCGGCGGTGATAAACCTGGTCTGGGCAGGCTGGAACAACGAGCCAATCAGCTCCCTTGTGCTTTGGCTCGTCATCGCGGGCCTAGGCGTATTCGCCGGCCTACGCGGCGCCGCGCTGAAAGGCGGTATCGACGCCGGTATCAGGCGCTACGGCTATTTTGTCTCCTGCATCGCCTTCGTATTTGTCTTCATTGATACAAATATGATGTCCGATGCAACGGGCGCTTCTGCCGCAATGTTAGCTGGCTTGGCAATCGTCTTTTGGCTGTGTTGGATGTTTTTCAGCGGCGCGACACGCTGGAATTCCAATCGCATCATAACGGGCTTGCTTCTCCTGACATTTTTGTGGATGCAAAGCTGGACCCTGGTCGATCGCTGGTCTATCACGTACTTCATCGCCTGGCTGATTGTCGGCGCGCTCGTATTCAAGCGAGGTGAAAAAGCGCAGGAGGAGAAGCGGAAGTTCGAAGTCGAGCAAAGCGGACCCCTCTTCCTCCGTTTCCCAAAGAAGGGTTTGGTCGCCGCCGCCGCTGCCTGGATAGTCGCGCTCTTGATACTGCCGAGTCTGGTGGTAGGGCTGGATGCCCAGGGCATTCTGCAAACCTCGCCCGAGGAACTGCTGCCCCTTTCCGACAAACGACTTTGGGGCGGTCTTCTGCTGACCATGCAATTGACCATTCTGGGCGTCGGCGCGTCCTTCCCGATCGGTCTGGCGCTGGCGCTGGGGCGGCGCAGCAACTTGCCGGCTGTCAAGTACGCCTGCATTCTCTACATTGAGGTTGTACGCGGTGTTCCCCTGATTACCGTGCTATTTATGGCGACGCTGCTGGTACCCCTGGTCGATCCCACTCTGGCGACCATCGAACAAGCCGTTCGCGCCTGGGTAGGTATCACCCTGTTTAGCGCCGCCTACCTGGCGGAGAATGTCCGCGGTGGCCTGCAGTCCATCGATCTGGGACAGACCGAAGCGGCGCAGGCGGTCGGCTTATCAACCTGGCAGACTACGATTCATATTTTGCTGCCGCAGGCTTTGCGCGCGGTCATCCCGGCGCTGGTCGGTCAGTTCATCTCCTTGTTCAAAGACACTTCGCTGGTCTATATCGTCGGTCTGGCGGAAATAACCGGTATCGCCGTCCGTGTAGTGGCGCAGTCCGAGTTCCTGCAGCGCCGGCAGGAGACATTCTTGTACGTGGCCATCATCTATTTCGTCTTCAGCTATATCATGTCCTATATCAGCCGCAAGGTAGAAGCGACCGGCTCGGGCGCAATAAGGGCGCAGCAGCTCTGATCTCGCTCAAAGCGAGCGCGCCAAGCGGGCAGAAACCGACTCTCGGAGGTCACTATGGAAGTCAGCATGGAAAATAGCAAAAAACAGGTTATGGCGGGCGATGAGCCGATCATTATCTGTCGTGAGATGAACAAGTGGTTTGGTGATTTCCATGTCTTGCGCAACCTCTCGCTGGAGGTGATGCCGCAAGAGGTGCTGGTCATAATTGGACCATCCGGCTCGGGCAAATCTACGTTCATCCGCTGCATCAACCGGCTCGAAGAACATCAGGACGGTACGATCATCGTCGATGGCATCGAGCTGAGCCACGATGTGCAGAATATCGCCGAGATCCGGCGCGAGACCGGCATGGTCTTTCAACAGTTCAACCTTTTCCCGCATTTGACTGTCATGGACAATATCACTTTGGCGCCGATGAAAGTTCGTCATTGGGCGCGCGATAAAGCCGAGCAGCGAGCCATGGAGTTGCTGGAGCGCGTCGGAATCCCTGAACAAGCCTTCAAGTATCCGGGGCAGCTGTCAGGCGGGCAGCAGCAGCGCGTGGCGATTGCCCGAGCGCTAGCCATGGAACCCAAGATCATGCTCTTTGACGAGCCGACCTCGGCTCTAGACCCGGAAATGATCAAGGAAGTGCTCGATGTAATGAAAGAGTTGGCGCTCTCCGGCATGACCATGTTGGTCGTCACGCATGAGATGGGCTTTGCCCGCGAAGTCGCCGACCGTGTCATTTTCATGGATATGGGGCGTATCGTCGAGCAGGGACCGCCGGAGAACTTCTTCAGCCCTGACATCGTGCATCATCCGCGCACCCAGGAGTTCCTGGACCAGATTCTCTAACGGCGGTCGCTCATGCCCGCCCCCGCGTATATCCGCGCGGAGCAAGCATCAGAAGAAAAAAGGGGCGGCTGTGATAGTCGCCCTTTAGATTTGTCACTTGTTGAAGCCGCTGAACCGATATGCCGCCTGAGGCGCGCCCGGACCAGTCGGCCGAATTAGCCGTCGGCAGGCTCCATTGCCGCGCCGTAGAGCGCCGTATCCGGATAGAACGCCGCCCATGCGAACCAGAAATGCGGAAAGGCGTTTAGCGCTCGCAATTGCGTCCCGGCCAATCCGCCGCTAATGGCGCTGCCGAATATATTCCAGACGCTGCCCGTTTCTTCATCGACAATCGCGCCGTCTTCGGCTCCGAAGGTCAGGATTCGTCCATCGATGTGGCGGTCGTACAGCGCTGCCATCCCGACATCGCGCGACTGATTGATGTTCGAGGCATCGAGCGCGCTGAAGGCTCCCGGCTGCCAAATCGCCACGACATCCACATCGGCAACTGAATCGTTGATGACCATCTCCTCAGACAATGTGCCAAAGGCATAAGCCACTGACTCGCCATCGATAGCCGCGCCCAGGACGCGCTCGGTCGGGGCCAGCCGCGTGTCCAGCGTACCGTTGAACAAGAAAGGTCTTGCGCTGCTGTCATAGCCGACGTAGGGATTACTGCCGTAAAAGCGGCCCTCGGTCGATAGCGCCTCTCCTGCCGGATACTGCTCTTTGAATACGCCATATCCCACCAGCTGAGAGGGCACGATGTCGAGCAAAGTTCCCGTATGTTCGCCGACGATGCCCTCGCCGGTAAGCTGCTGCCAGAGCGACTGCGTCAAATCATCCCACATGACCAGGTCGCTGTTGCGCAGCAATCCACTAACGCCAAAACGCAAGGTGTCATCGCCCACTTGCCGGCTGAATACGATTGCGCTGTTGCAAAGAGGGCAAAAGGTTACGGCGATCGGCACGTCGCCGATCCAGTCGTTTGCGATCTCATGGCGCGTCAGAATCGCCAGGGGGTATGCGCGGGCGCTGCCATCTACTTCCACCGCGATGACGGGCGATGCCGCCTGCAGCCACAGATCGGCAGTTGCAAAATCATCAAATTGCGGATCATCGATTGGCGGGATACCATCGCGACCGACGCCGCCAGACATGATTTCGTAAAATACACCGTCGACGCTCTTGCAAACATCGGTCAGATTCCAGACGCTCTGCCAATTCGCCAGCACGGATTCATTATCGAATGGCGGGGGCGGCTTCTCACAGCTGAGCTGCGCCAACGCCGTCATCGGCATCAATAGCAGAATGAGCAGTGGCAGCAGAACAATTCGTAGTCTTCGATTCATCGTTTATCCTATGATCTGAACTGTCGATTCAAGTCGCTTGCTGAGGAGCCAATGCCCCATTTTCACCAATCCTACTTCTTACGCCTTACGATTGCGTTACTCCATTGTGAGGACGGATTTCAGCCGGCAAATCAGTCGAATGCGCAATTCACGGCGGGCTCTTCATTCGCAGGCGCCCCGCGCAATTTGCAGCGCTGCAGTTGCCTTGTTTGCTCCTGTTGCCGGCTTATCCAGGCGGCGCGCCAGCTCTATCCGCTTAGGCTGTCGGACAGATGGTCCGGCAAGAGTGTTTCCGGATTGAGGGCGGCCCAAGCAAACCAGAAATGCGGCGCCGCGTGCGTTTGCTTCAGAGCCGATCCACTCAGCGGACCTTCAATCGCTTCGCCAAAGATATTCCAGCGGCTGCCGGTTTCGTTATCCAGAAAGCCGCTGCCGTCGTAGTAGAAGCTCAGCGTCACGCCATTCTCCGGATTTCGCTCAAACATCAGGGCCATGCCGACATCGCGCGACTCATCGATTTCCGCCTTGTCCAATGCGCTGACGGCGCCTGCCTGCCAGAACACAACGATGTCTGTATCGCCGACCGTATGATTTACCACGATATTTTTGCGAAGCATCGAGAAGGGAAAGGCTACTGCCTCGCCAGCCACTTTGGCAGCCAGCACTCGCTCCGTTGCATGGAGACGTTCGTCCAGCGGACCGCGGAATAAGAACGGCGTTTCGCTGCTATCGTAGCCGGCGTAGGGATTGCGCCCGTAGGCGCCGAATGGTCCGCGCAGCACCTTGCCCTCGGGATAGCGCTCGCGAAAGACGCCGAATCCCACCAATTGCGAGGTCACAAATTCCAGCCGCATACCGCTGTATTCACCGGCGATGGCGTCTTCCGTCAGTTGCTGCCACCATGACTCCGTGGCATCGTCCCACATGATCAAGTCGCTGTTGAGCAAATTACCGGAAACGCCAAAGCGCAGCGTATTGCCATCAGCCCGTCGCTGAAATACCAGCGCGCTGTTGCAGAGTGGGCAGAATGTTACCGCTACGGCTCAATCATCGATGACATCATTGACGATCTTATGTCGCGTCATGACTTCAAGCGGATAGGCGAGCGCATCTCCTCCGATATTGACGACGATCACCGGTGAATTGTCCGACAGATGATTGGCTGATTGCACCGGCATGAACTGCGGATTGTCTATTGGCAGGATGCCATCTCGCGGCACTCCGCCGGACACCACCTCGTTCAGATCAACCATCGCCCTGTCGAAATCGGTTTTCCAACCGGCTGTCATGCCGCCCTGCAATGTCGATACGAACCACATTGCAATGACGATCAGCGCGCTTGCGGTGAGTACAGCCTTCAAGCTTCCGCTGCGGATTACTGCGGACATCCCACCCCCTGCATTTTGAACTAGGCGAAGGGCGGATTTCTACAGGTTGCATTGGTAGTGGCGCCTTATCAATCCAGCCCGTAAACCACCGTATCAGGATGGAAAGCGGCCCACGCGAACCAGAAATGCGGGAAAGAATTGATCCAGCGCAATTGACTGCCTTCAAGCTCACCGGCGATGGCTTTGCCGTAACCGTTCCAGGTCGATTGTGTCTCCATGTCCCGGAACGTTTCGTCGCCGTTGGCGCTGAAACTAAGAACCATGCCGTCCAGCGTAGCCTCGTACATGCCGGCGGCGCCGATATCGCGCGCGTTGTCGATTACTCGATCGCCAAGAGCGCTCGCCACGCCGCCTTGAAAAAAGACCACAATCGGCGTCCCGGCCACCTCGTCGTTGATCACAGTTTCCCGTCTCAAGATGTCAAAGGGATAAGCGATCGCAGCATCGCCGATCGTCGCCGCCAGTACATGATCCACTGCTGAGCTAAGACGCGGATCAACTTCGCCGCGGAACAAGAATGGCGTGCCCGGCCGACTGTCGTAATCGCGGTACGGATTGACTCCGTATTGGCGGTTGTAGCCGGTATCGCGCGACATGACCAATCCGGCCGGAAATAGTTCCGCGAAGCTGCTGAAGCTGACTACTTGCGACGGCACAATTGCGAGCAGGGTCCCGGCGTAATTGCCGACTAAACCCTCACCTGTCAGCTGCTGCCACCAGGATTCTGTCTGCCGGTCAAACATTATTAGATCGCTGTTGCGCAGCAGTCCACTTACACCAAATTCGAGCGCGTTCTCGTCCACTCGCCGATCAAAAGTAACTGAGCTATTGCATAGCGGGCAGAATGTCACCGCGACCGGCAATCCGGCGATTTCGTCATTGGCAATCTCGTGCCACATGAGAATAGCCAGCGGATAGGCGCGCGCCTCATTGTCAACTTCCACGGCAATGACCGGCGAACGTTCGCTAAGCCAATCCGCCGCCTCTGCAATGGACTCCATCTCCGGGTCTGATACAGAAGGAATGCCATTCTTGACTGGATTCCCAACCAGGACTTCGCCGAAATCAACAATGCTGCGACAGAAGTCGGTTGACCAGTTGTCCGTGCTCAAATTGCTCGGCTTGCACTGACTGGAGTCGTCGGCAATTGCTGCCGGTCCGCTCGCTGCGACAAGCAGGGCCGCAACTATGACCAGACTCCTGAGCAGGTTTTTGCGGCAAAAGGGCATCATCAATGACATCGTGTATCATCCTCTTCGATGGCAATTCTAGACTAGGCTAGGCGCAGTCCATTACGATACAGTTACACGTTAGAAAGCCTTAAGGTGTTTCCCGATTTTCAGCCGCGACTCGGAACAGTTATCCGCGATCTAGGAGCTGCGACGGTAGCGAGTTTTCTTGGGTCGAATCTCGACACAGAGCCTTGGCTGTCTTTGTCGGCATCGCGGCGCCAGTGTTGCGCCTTGTCCGTAGGCGCGGAATTGAATTGATTCCTTGTGCATGTGTTTAGGCTCAGTTCGACTGTTACCTGACTGGCGAATGAGGATTAGCAAGTTTATGATAAGGTGAGTTCTGACGGCAAAACTTACAAGAACTCTTACAGTTGCAGAACAGTTTGACGACCACGCTGCACTCGCAGGGTACGCTTGTCCGCAGCAGCTTGTTCCACCGTTTTGGAAATGAGCCATTCGCAATGCTGTCAATCGTCTACGCAAGTCGGACACCGACGAGTAAATTGCCAGCGTCATCCGGTTAGCCGATCTTAAATCTGCCAGCGATCTCAAGACATATGGCGAAGACTCGAAGCACATACATTTGCTCCAACTGCGGCAACCGCAGCCCGGCGTTTTTCGGACGCTGCCCGCAATGCCGCCAATTCGGCACGATGGAGGAACACAAGGAGCAAATCCGTCGTGCTACTTCCCGCGGCCAGGCTCGCTCTGCCAACACAACCAACGCGCCCTTGTCCCTGCCAGACATCGATATGAGCCAGGACCTGCGTATCCCCGTGCCCATTGAGGAATTCAGCCGTGTGCTCGGTGGCGGATTGGTGCCGGGCTCTTTGGTCTTGCTAGGCGGCGAACCGGGCATCGGCAAATCTACGCTCGTGCTGGAGTTGTCCGCGCAATTGGCGCAGGCCAGTGGCAGAGTCCTATATGTCAGCGGCGAGGAAAGCTCGCAGCAGATCAAGCTTCGCGCCGACCGGCTCGGCTTGAGCGCCGCCGATCTCTATCTCCTGACTGAAACCGACCTCGCAGTCATCATCGATCAGATTCAGTCGCTCAATCCCATGCTTGTCGTGATTGACTCTATCCAGACGACTAGAGACCCCGAATCGGATTCGGCGCCCGGCCTGGTCTCGCAAGTACGCCAGTGCGCCACAAAACTGCAGGCGCTTGCCAAAACGAGTGGCGTCAGCATCTTGCTGATCGGCCACGTCACCAAGGACGGCAATATCGCCGGTCCTCGCGTATTGGAGCATATCGTCGATGCAGTGCTCTATCTCGAGGGCGATCCCTTCCAGCACTATCGACTGCTGCGTGGCGTCAAAAATCGCTTTGGCGCCACCAGCGAAGTCGGCGTTTTCGAAATGCGCGGCAGCGGTCTTGTGCAAGTGGAAAACCCCTCGGAAGTCTTTCTTGAAGAGCGTCTGATCAATGCTTCGGGTTCTGCCATTGCCATCACCATGGAAGGCACCCGCCCGCTGCTCATCGAGCTGCAAGCCTTGACCAGCCCCTCCGCCTTTGGCAATCCGCGGCGCACACCCAACGGCGTCGATCTGAATCGCCTGCTGCTGATCAGCGCGGTCTTGAGCAAGCGCGTCGGGCTTAAGCTCTGGGAGCAAGACATCTTTGTCAATGTCATTGGCGGCTTGAGAATATCAGAACCGGCATCTGATCTTGCGATGACCATGGCGATCGCCTCAAGTTATTACGATCGTCCCTTGCCGGCCGACCTCGCCATAGTCGGGGAAGTCGGCTTGAGCGGAGAAGTCAGAAGGGCAGGCCAACTAGCGGCGCGCCTCAACGAAGCCCAGAAAATCGGCTTCAAACGCGCCCTTGTTCCGAGGCTTGGGCGTCAAAGCGAAGACTTGCCCGCCGGAATTGAACACATTGAAGTACGCAGTGTGGCAGAGGCTCTCCGCGCAGTCCTCCCGCCTCAGTAGATCTACGGGTACTTCCGGTTGAGCAGGCGGGCGTAGGGAATCGTCTCGCGCACATGGCTCAAGCCGCAGACCCAAGCCACCGTGCGTTCTATGCCGATGCCGAAGCCAGCGTGCGGCACCGTGCCAAACTTGCGCAAATCGAGATACCATTCGTAGGCATCGCGCCCCAAACCCATCTTGTCTATGTTCGCAGCCAGCAAGTCAAGATCGTGGATCCGCTCGCTGCCGCCGATGATCTCGCCGTACCCTTCCGGCGCCAGCAGATCAACACTGCGGCAGATATCAGGCCGCCCCGCTACCGGCGTCATGTAAAAGGCCTTAACCGCGGTAGGGTAGTGGTAGACGAAGACCGGCTTGTCGAACATCTCCGCCAGCGCCGTCTCATGCGGGCTGCCAAAATCCTCGCCCCATTCAATCGCAAGTTCCGCCTTCTGCTCCGAATCATCCAGCGTCGCATGGAGAGCTTGCAGGCGCGCGACCGCGTCATCATAGCTGATGCGGGCGAAGGGCGCCGTGATCGCCTGCAGCTTGACTATATCGCGCTCGATAATTGCCAATTCCTGCCGATGTTTCGCCAACACTTGCTCCACGACATTCGTGACCAAGCCCTCTTCAATGTCCATCAACTCTTCCAGCGAGCAGAAGGCGATCTCCGGTTCGAGCATCCAAAACTCGATTAGATGACGCCGCGTCTTTGACTTTTCGGCGCGGAAAGTCGGCCCGAAGCAGTACACCTTGCCGAAAGCCATGATGTTCGCTTCGTTGTAGAGCTGCCCCGTCTGAGCCAGAAATGCGGCTTCCCCAAAGTAATCCACTTCGAATAATGTCGTCGTCTCTTCACCGGCCGCCGGCGTAATGATCGGTGTGTCAACCAACAGAAACCCCTGATCGTCCAGCCAGTCGCGCATGGCCTTGATGATGGTCGCGCGGATTCTTAAGATCGCCCACTGCCGGTTGCTGCGCACCCACAAGTGGCGATGGTTCATCAAAAACTCAGTGCCGTGCTCTTTTGGCGCTATGGGATAATCATCGGCTTGCTGCACCAATTGCAGCTGCTGAATGCCTATCTCGAAGCCGCCGGGGAAACCGGGCGCGCGCTCATCCGCTCGAACGACGCCGCTAATAACGACCGAGGACTCCTGTGTCAAAACACGGGCAATTTCGAATTCGTCGGGATCCATGTCTTTCTTGAAGGCGACGCATTGCGCCTGTCCGCTGCCATCGCGCAGCAGGATGAATTGCAGCCGACCCTTGCCGGTCCGGTTGTAGACCCAACCGCGAACCGTGACCTCGTCGCCAACGAAATCCGCAATGTTCTTAAGCTGTATGACTGTGGCCAAGGTCCGTTCCTCAATTGTTTCGAGTGCATTTTCGGCGAAATTATAACACAGCCCAGCTTGCGGCTGGCCGCGTCACATCACACTATCAGCCACAGGCTGCCACCGCCGATTCCCTCGCCGCCAAAAAAAATCTGCTCCATGAGTTAACCGTGATGCTTTGCCATATAGCTGTTCGCATAGAGGATGCGCGCCCTTTGGTTATGTACCAGATACGCCTGCACCAGGTATTGTTCATTCCAGAACATACGCCGCTGCTCCAGCCAGCTTCGCGGATAATCTGAAGGCAAAAAGATGTCGTGAAAGTGAACGATTACCCCATCGCGCAAGCGCGGCAATACCTCCAACACCAGATAACACACATCGCTGCCGGTTTTTACAACGTGTGAGCTGTCGATGAACAAGATGTCGTTCGCTTGCAGTTGGTCAAAAAATCCCAGCTCAATGTCCTGCGCCTTCTTCTTTTCATGGTGAATCTCGTCCGACAACGACCGCAGATATTCGTTGTTGTAGGGTTCAACCGCAATGACTCGCGTATTGCCGTTTAGCCGCGCAGCGTTGGCGGCAACCAGCGTCGAGAATCCGCCGCCGATCTCGACAAGGGTTTGCGGTTGGAAATGCCTGATCATACAGTGGTAGACCGGTGGATCGTGTCCGGTGAATTCGAGGCGCTGACTGACAAAGTTGCCGTCGGCGCGGAAGCACTCAAAGAATTCGCGGTATTCCGCTGCATATTTGGGAAAAGTTTCCTTCAGCAGTTGCAGCTGAGCCGGTTCATTCCACTCAATGCCCGGCGTCGCCGACTCGGCGCGATACGTCTCATCCAGGGCGCGCGTATCCGGTATAGGTTGATAGAAATGCACGGGCGTGACATGGTAGCCCTGTGTTTCGACATAGCGCCAAAGCGAGGGATTGTGGTAGATGAAGCGCAGCCGCGGCGCCATCCATTTGACCAGCTGCTTGATCAACCAGTGTTTCATGCGAACATACTCAGAACCCGTTACACCTCTATCAGCGACCCTTCTGCTGCGCGCAACAAACGATCCCACACTGCCAGCCCCATGCCGCCTTTGCCCGGCGCCCGCGCGACTATCAAATCCACACCCTGTCTGTCCAAGGCTCGCATGGCGGCGAATAGGCGTTCCGCCGCTTGATCGCTATTCTTGCCCAGGTGCTCAATCTTTACATCGAGCTGCGAAAAGGCAGGCGCGTCAGCATCGCTGGTCATGACTCCGGCATTCTGATTGCGCATGATCTCGGCGCTCATGGCTGCCCGCACCGCAGCGTCATCAGCGCCATGAAAAAGGACCAAACGAGCGCGCGGCGAATAATGCTTCAACATGCTGCCCGGCGCCGGCGCGGCCGCTTCATCTTCAGCCAAATAATATGGCGAGTAAACTAGCTGGGGGACGAACCTGCGCAAGGCTTCCAGCGGAACGCCACCAGGACGCAAGACCTGTGGACGTCCATCAACAAGACTGAGAATGGTCGATTCCACGCCAATCTTGGTCTTGCCGGCGTCCAATAGCACATCCACCTCGTCAGCGAGTTCATCCAGCACATGCTGAGCGGTGGTCGGGCTGGGTCGGGAAAAACGGTTGGCGCTCGGCGCGGCGATTGGGACGTCAGCTGCAGTGAGCAGTGCCAGCGCGACATTGTGATCAGGGTTGCGAACCGCGACCGTATCCTGCCCGGCGGTTAAATTCGCCGGGATCTGCGCCGATTTCTTCAGCACCAAGGTCAGCGCGCCGGGCCAAAACTGATGGCCGAGCTCATACGCCAGCTCAGGAATCTCGCGCGCGACCACACTCAATTGGTCAATATCTGCGATATGAACGATAAGCGGGTCGTTCGCGGGCCGGTCTTTGGCGCGGAAAATCTTGTCGACAGCGGACTCATCCCAGGCGTTTGCGCCCAATCCATAAACGGTTTCAGTCGGAAAGGCGACCAAGCCGCCCGCCTTTATCGTCAGCGCGGCGATTTCGATGGCTCGCGCCGCCGGACGATTCGCATCCAGGCGAATATGATACATTGATTTCAAAGTATGCTCAGCAGCTCGCGCCACAGTAATACCCTAGTTTCCCTTTGCCGCAATATTCTACCACGCCCGCCGCGCCAGGCTATCGGTAATGAGTGCATTAGAGGGAGTGGTGAATACTGTTGATATAACAACTTCGACCTTGCCATCCAAAAACCTCTGTGCCCTCTGTGTCTCTGTGGTGAATCCCCCTTATGGAATCCGGAATATGTCCTGTGTCTTTGAAATTCACCACTCCCCATTAGAGAATGCTTGGACGCTTTTCATTTTCACCAGTTATAATAAGAGTAGACAAGACGATGAAAGGCAACAGCGATGACTATCTTGGTGACAGGCGCCGCCGGCTACCTCGGGAATCAAACCGTAAAAAAACTGGTGGCTCAAGGACGGAATGTTCGCGCGCTCGTGCGCAAGCGAGCCAAAGCCAAGATTCGCCTGGGCGCTATCGCCGATCGCATCGAGATTGTCGAAGGCGATGTCACGCAGCCGGCGACCCTGGCGCCCGCCATGCGCGATGTAAGCGCTGTGATTCACTACGTGGCCATCGCCATGGAGAAGGGCGGGCAGACCTACGAATCGGTCAATTATCAGGGCACAGTCAATGTGCTACAGGCGGCGGAGGCAGCCGGCGTCACGCGCTTCATCAATATGAGCCAGAATGGCGCCCGGGCCGATCTTCCCTATCGCTTTCTTGCCAGCAAGGGGCGCGCCCAGGGATCCGTAGCCGCCTCAAGTCTGCCTTGGACGGCGCTGCGCCCCTCAGCTATTTTTGGCCCGCAAGACGAATTCTTCAACACCTTCGCCCGCTTGCTCAAACTTACGCCCTTGGTCTTTCCGCTGATCGGGGGCGGCACAGCTGAGTTCCAGCCGGTTTCGGTAGATGATGTGGTCGAAGCAGTCATCCGCTGCCTCGATGACGATAGCACCATCGGCGCTGAACTCGCACTCGGTGGCCCCGAAGTGCTCACCCTGGGCGAAATCGAGCGTCGGATCATCAAGGCGCTGAATACTTCACGGCTTCTGCTGCCGGTTCCCGTAGAGCTGCTGCGCCCAGCGGTGATCGTGATGCAAGCGCTCTTGCCCGGCTCGCCCGTCAGCACCAGCTTGCTGGATCTTTTGGCGGTTCCAAATACAGTTCCCGACAACGCTCTCGTCAACCGCTTCGGCATGGAGCCCATTCCCTTCGCCGGCGAGCGCATCGCCTACTTGAATGACAACACTGTAAGCGATACGCTGGCGAAGTTTTTTGGCAACGCCACCGTCAACTGACCTGCAGCAGCTCGTCGAATATCCTCCGATAAGCTGCGCCGGACGTCTCTAGTGAGAAGCTGGTTGCGATGCGCTTTCTGCCCGCGGCGCCCATTGCTGCGCGCAATTCTGCATCGCCCAAGAGACGCAGGACATGAGAGGCCATGGCATCCGCATCGCCACTGTCGACCAGAAATCCCGTGACGCCGTCCGCGACTGTCTCCGACGGTCCGCCGCGGCGGCCGCTGACGACCGGCAAGCCACAAGCCATTGCTTCGAGATTGGCTTTGCCATAGCTCTCGAACTCGGAAGGGCATACCACGACATCGGCCGTTGCATATACCATCTCGATATCCTTACGAAATCCGACATAGCGCAGATGGTTACGCAATACCTCGCTGGACCTGGCGCGTGTCAAGATCTCATCTCGATAGCGCCGATCAGCCGCCACGCCAAAGACATCATCGCCGGCAACCACAAACTGTGTCTCGGGCAATTCCGCCAGCACACGCTCGGCCATCGCCTGAAAGTTGTGGTGCCCCTTCACCCGCTGGAAACGCCCCACCATCGCCACGACTTGCGCCTCTTCGCTCAACCCAAGTTCTTCGCGCAGGGCATTGCCATCCAGCGCCGGCTGAAATCGCCTGGTATCGACGCCGGAGTAGACTACGGGCAGTTTGGTGGCGGGCATGAAGGGCGGCCTACCCAGAAAGCCATCGGCGATAGCCTTTGAGCGGGCCACCGCCGGCAAGCTGCGAAAGAATGCGCGCTGCCAGGGCTTGGGCCGAAACCACCAGCCATGAACAGTCCACATGACGGGGACGCCCGCTCGTTGCGCCGCCGGCGCCACCAAGGGCAATGTGTGATAATCGCTATGCGCCAGGTCGATTCTTTCATCAGACAGCAGTTGAGCAAATCGCCGGACAATCGGAAAGCGAGACCATAGCGCCGGCAGAAAGTAGGTCGTTGCTCCGCGATAGGGGATGACATGCGTTCGCCCGCCTCGCGCGCGCCAGTGCTCCGCCAGCATTCCATCCGCCGGCAGCAGGAGCTGGCATTCATACTTGGACTGGTCGAGCGCGTCGAAGAGCGAAAGCAGGTCTGTCTCGCCGCCGCCCAGCCCGCTATACCACGAGGCAAAAAGGATGCGCTTCATTCGGCTTACTCGCAGAGCGGCAGGACAAAATGCTGCACACGTTCATCGCAGGTCAAGTCACGCGGCGGGCTTTCCGCTTCAATACGCCGCAGCAATTCGGCCGGGCTCTCAACCTGCCACAAGCGATGTACGCCCGCGGCATCGCGCGTCAAGATGCGTTGACCATCGTCGCTGACGCTGAATTCAGCAATCGGCTGGGCTTGTTCAAAACGCTGATTGACTTCCCCGTCCTCAACATCCCATAGCGCCAATTCCGCGCCAACAGCGGTGATCAGCAAGCCTGGCTCTGCCAGATAACGAGATTGGCTCGCGGATCCCGCCGCCAGCGGCAAGCTATGCAGCGCCTCGCCCGTCATTGTGTCGTTGATGCTTATGCCGCCCTCGCGCAGCCATAGCAGAAGCGCTTGCCCATCGCGCGACAGCTTGCCGTCGGCGACATCAATGTAGGTACTGCGCCTTACCGAATTATCGGCCAGCGCGACCGCCGTCAAACTTGCCAGATCGTTCTCCAGCCTGACAAAGAAATACAGCGTCTCGCCGGCGCTATCAAATGCCGCATCAACCGCAGCGCCGGACTCCAGATCAAGCGGATAGCCGCCCAAGGCCCGCCCGCTATTGACATCCCACAATAGAGCGCGATCTTGGTGCAGGCTCAGCATACGCTCGCCCGTTGCCGCGAACTCGACCTTGGAAGGCGTACCGGCATTACCGGCGTCCAACTTCAGCGGCTCATCGCTCCCGCTCCGCAGCAACCAAAGCTCATCATCGCCGACTAAGGCAAGCAGCCGCTCGCCGTCCTGGGCAAGATGCATCTCCCGCAAATCATCCCAGCCAACTGTCCAGCTTTGGGCCTCTTCTCCGCTCTCGGCGTCATACACGATTACCCGCTCATCGTCATATACGGCAAAAAATGCGCCTTCGTAGCTAACTTGTCGACCATCTATCGTCCGCTTGATGTCGCCCGAAGCCACGTCTTGCAGGCTTAGTCCGCTTTCGTTCACGAGAATCAGGAGCTCTCCGCTCGGGCTGATGCTGCTGCCGGGCAAGACATCGGGCATGGTCTCAACCGATTCGCCCCGACCCTCGCTGAGGCGCCAAAGATATACCCGGCCGTCGTCGGTCATTCCGATGACGGTATTGGCTTCGGCGTTGAAGTCGATTGCGCTCAGGTCTTGTGGAGCCCGGCCGATCTCACGGATTACGCTGCCATCCTCGCTCGACCAAAGCAGTACGCGGTTGTCCCGCGTCAGCGCCACCAGCGTCTGACTGTCAAGGAAATCCGCGGACCGCCAGCCGGCGGCATGCTCGTCCTCGAATTGCTGAATCACAGCGCCATCAACCAGACTGACAAGCACATCGCGCTGCCCGCCATCACTGCTCTCTACGCCGACCAGCGCCACGTCGTCATCGAAACTGATATATAGCAGTTCATCAGTGGCGACCGTGAGATCGCCAAGCGACCAGTTGAAACCCTCAGTCAACTGGACGATCTGCTCTCCGGCCGCCAGATCCCAAATGATCAGATCTCCCGTATTGGTATCGCCGGGGTAAGCTGGCAGGCTGCGTCCACCGCTATAGCCGTACCGGTAGTCCGCGTCGTAGCCACGGTAGACAAGCCCGTCAAGAACCTGGTCCAGCGGCTCAAGCGCCTCAGCCGCCCACTGCGCCATGACCATCGTGCCCGCATCGCTCAACCAGCCGATGACCCGACCGCCATCCGCCGAGACCAGCAAGTCGCTGATCACTCCCGCCTGTCCATCAGTCGGCGCATAGCCAGCCAGTTGTTCGCCTGTCTCGATATCCCAGGCAGCCAGCGAGCTTTCACTGCCGGCGCTGAAGATCCTGTCGCCGCTGGGATGAAAGGCCATTGCCGCGACCGCTCCTTGGCGCCCAGTCCAGCGCTTGATGACGCTGCCATTCTTGCCATCGCGTACTACAATCTCGCCATCGTCCGAAGCGGTAATCAGCGTACTGCCGTCCGGGCTGTACGCCAGTTGCGAAATCGTCGATGTGTGGTCGCTAATCTCGGCGAGGACCTCCCAGGTCGCGCTATCATAAATCAGCGCTTTGTCAGAGTTGAACGTAATCACGGCGAATCTGTCACCGCCCGGCTGAAAGCGCAGCGCGCTAACATCGGCAAGTGAGGCGCTCCGACCCGCCGCGGTCGCCGGCCGCAGGACGCGATAAGCCGACTTGGGATCGTCCAGGGCGTCCTTCGCCACCCAAGCCAAGGCCAGCGCCAGTTCACTGTCTCCCGCATCAAGCGCCGCTTTCGCCGCGTCCACCAGCCGTGCCGCATCCGCATCGCGCGCCCGCTCGTATATGTCGGTCGCGCGCGCCACCGTGGCGATGGCGTTAGCCGTCTGCTCGGCCTCAGCCGTTTGCGTCGCCGCGACCGCAACTGCTTGCGCTGTCTGGCTGACCGATTCACCAATCATCACGCTGGTCGCCGCCAGCCGATCAACCAAAATCAAGACGCTGTCACTGGCCGCCGTGCCCGCGACGGCAGTCATCGCCATTTGAGTCTGCGCCGCGCTGGTACTGGCGGCGGCGGCTTGCGCTGCCTGATTCTCCCGCAAGGCCGCTCGCAGCAACAAGAAACCCAATCCCAGGCCGATGAGGACAATTGCAGCAATACCAATGCGCGCGCGCGGAAACTTGCGTTGGCTCGGCTGGCGCTGACGGCGACTGCTGTGGATGAATTCCACCAGCAAGGGCGACGGCTTGAGGTTTCGCCCGCTGCCACCTGCCAACCACTGCCGCGCTTCCGCAACTCTCTGAGGCGGCAGCAGTTGGCTGGGTCGTCTGCCGCGCCGCTGCCACTTGTCCGCCGCCACCAGCAATTCCGTGTGCAGCCTCGTTTCGTGATCGACCGTCAAATGTTGGCGCAGCTCGTCGACGCGCTCAGCCAGCTTGTCTTGCTGACGGAAGTAAACAAAGGGATTCTCGGCGATTGCTGGGTGAACTTCCACCTCAATATCTTCGTCGAGGATCAAGCTTACTATGCGTTTGCTGTTGTTGACCGCGTACTGTATCAGCTCGTTGCAAAGTTGACTTGCGGCTGATACTGGTGACAGCACCACTCCGATAGTGTGAGAGCGCAAAACGTTGGCTTTGAGCTCGCCTACGTCTACGGCGCTTTTGCGGAAGTCGTCTTCCTCAAAGCGACACTCAGTCCCCATCGCATTCAGTTGCGCGGCGATACGCCGGACGACAGTGACATCGTCCGGATGATAGACCAAGAACAAATCGTAAAATCGAATGACTTCGGGCACTGCTTAACCAGGCTGCTGCGTGTTGCGCTTTCCACTAATGAATATAGCATAGATGCAGAAGTGACATATCTTAACCATCGACTAGCTGACGGCGGCGCAAAAAGAAAACCGCCGGCTTCTGCCAGCGGTTTGTACATGCGAATGCGGGAACGCGTTTCGCCCCGCCCGTCTTTATTCAGCCGCTTGATGCGCGATACGCCCGTCCAGCTCGACAGTGATCGGGCTGTTGGCAGCGATATAATCCGCCACCACTTGGTCCAGCGGACGACCCTGATCGTAGGCGTTGACCGCGTTGGTTTCCAGAATGGCGTATCCATCACCGCCGCCGCGTACGTAGTCATTGGTAGCGACAAAGTACATTGCGTCCGGATCAATCGGCGTGAATTCTCCATCCTGCATGACGTCGACGCTGACAATGCGGCTGCCCGCTTCTTGGGTGGCGTCAAAGACGTAGCGAATACCGGCAACTTGCGGGAAGCGCCCCGATGCGCCTTCCGTTACAGGATTGTTGTTTTCGTCAACCTCGACGCGGTTGACACCATTTTCAAGCGCCGCCACTAGGTCAGCGCCGCTCAAGTTGAATGTGCTGATCAAGTTGCCGAAGGGCAATACATTCAATACCTCTCCAAGTGTGACCGTGCCCGCGTCAATATCCGCGCGGATGCCGCCGCCATTTTGAATGACGATATCAGCGCCGGTCTCCTCCAGCACGGCATCGGAGATAAGATTGCCCAGCAGACATTCTTCAATGCGGCAAAGGCGTGGGCTGGTGCCCGTGAGGGCGACCGCGGTCTCGCCAACCGGCTGCGCGGCCAGCTCGGCGATGGGTTCCGCTAAGCCCGCGATCAAATCGCTCATATCCGGATCCGGGCTGATGTAACGGCTGAGCAAGATGGCGTCGCCATCCCAATCGGTCAGTACTCCATTGGCATCAAATTCGACATCCAGCCGGCCCAGATAGACCGTCTTCGTGCTGGCTTGCACCACCAGAACCGGTTCACCGCTAGCGCTCTCAGTCACGGTGGGGTATTCGCCGCGCGCGCCGCTGTATTGGTTGCTGAGGAAGGTATTGGTATGCCCGCCAACCACAACATCCACACCGCTGACGCCCTGCGCCACCTCAAGATCAGCGCCGTAGCCGATGTGCGTGACCAGGATGATCTTGTTGACGCCTTCCGCAGTCAGAATATCGACCTGCTCCTGCGTTACGCCAATCAGATCATATTCAAAGACCAGCGCCTTGCTGGGCGAGGACAAGATATCCGTTTCAGGCGTGACCAAGCCGATGATGCCAATACTCTCGCCGCCAACATCCAGGATCGCTGACGGCTCAATCAAGCCAGCCAGCAACGGTTCTTCGCTGAAGTCGACGTTGGCGCTCAACGCGGGGAAGTCCAGCGCACTGACGAACGCCGCCAATACTTCGCTGCCGTCATCAAATTCGTGATTGCCCAGCGCCATCGCATCGTAACCGATCATGTTCATGATCTGTACGCTGTCCTGACCGCGGTGCTGTACATGGAAGAGTGTGCCGGTGAAGCGATCCCCGCCATCGAGCAGCAGTTCATTGCCACCCTCGGCGCGAATCTGATTGACCACCGTGGCTTGACGGGCGGCGCCGCCGTCCCCGTTGCTTTGCGGTTCGTGATGGCCATGCACATCGTTGGTGTGCATAATCGTCAGGGAATAACTCTCGTCCTGGGTGCTCGCGATGCCGACCAGAAGCAAAAGCACACCCAAAAGTAAAACAAACTTGCGGTTCATGTTGCTCTCCTTTACCTGCGATTTCTATACGTCTCTACGTAAGCTGTTATTCTGAGCCTCTATTGTACCGACGGCGTGTTAAGCTTTCAATCAATGGCGTTAAGTTGCGATGGCATTTCAATGGAAGCCCTGCGCTCTTCGCCGAAACGGCGGCGCAACAGTTTGGATGCGACGGCAATACTTTCAAAATCGCTGAATCAAGTCGCGCGAGGATTCTCGACCTTGCCCACGACCTGACACCAAGCCGGCTCCGAATGCGGATTCCTGTGGAGCGTCATGCCCAGTTTCTTCATCGTCTTCTGCGAGGCGATGTTGTCATGCTCGGTCGTGGCGACCACCTGACGCAGATTCAGCTTGTCGAATAGAAACTCCACCAGCGTTTCCGCCGCTTCGCTGGCATAGCCGCGCCGTCGATAGTCGGGCATGATGCCCCAGAACAAGCCAACTTCCGGGCTGAGCAAGTTGTCAGCGGGATTGCCTGTCAGCGCGCCCCAGGGCACTACTGTCGGCACGATGCCGGCTGCGCCAACGAATTCGCCACTGTCTTTCAACTCGGCGGCGTAGTCGGCGTATGGCGGCTGCGAAAGGTTTGCCAGTTCACGGTAGCTGTCTATCGTCCATCGGAGCCAGCTTTCAATCTCTGATTGCTCGGACTGGCTGTCAAATACCTGTTGATGAAACTGGATACAAGAGGCCAAATCGCTCGATTCAAAGGGTCGGATGCGGAGGCGCTCAGCAGAAAGGTCGAGTCCCCTTATCATCTCTCTAACTCCATCGGCTCAGCTTCGCAGATACGACGCGCCGTTGACATCAACGATCGTGCCGGTAGTGAACTCCGCGCCTTCCGAGGCCAGGAAAACAACAACATGCGCGACCTCCTCCGCCTTGGCCACCCGCTCGAGCGGCGATTGCCGTCTGACCTCGTCGCCGTCCGGTTGAGCCAGCCGCTCCACGGTCATGTCCGTCTCTACGAATCCCGGCGCCACCGTGCCAATGAAGATATTGTGCGGCGCCAGCAACTTCGCCAGCGACTGCCCCAAGCTGTTCATTGCCGCTTTGCTCGCGCCATAAGCCGGCGCTGTCGGTTCACCGCGGAAAGCGCCACGCGACGATACATTGACGATGCGCCCTCCGCCTTGCTTCATCATGAATTGGGCGGCGCAATAAGTCACATTGGCCGCGCCATACAAATTGACGCTGAATATCCGCGGAAAATACGCCACCCATTCGTCGTAGCTCGTTTCGGTCAAGGACCGCTCTTCGTAGATGCCGGCGTTATTCACCAGGATGTCGATCCGGCCCATCTGCCGCGCCACTGTTTCTACCATGCGCTTGACCGCTGCCGGGTCGGCGATATCTGCTTGCGCGAGAGTATGCCCCTCGCCTTCAAGAAGCGCCTCTGTCGCCTGCGCCGCCGCCAAATTGCTCTTGTAGTGCAGCGCAAGCTTGGCGCCACGCGAAGCAAATGCCCGGGCGATCTCACGGCCAATGCCCCGGGAGGCGCCCGTGACCAACACCACCTTGTTATCAAATCGCATCAAAATGTCCTTGAGCCAATGATTCCCAAGGCGGGATTATAGGCGGACGAACCCCTCGGCGGAAGGGCAGTGGGAGCAGCTGTGCGCCTTACCAATAAAAGAACCCCTTCCCGGTAACTATGGAGAGGCGCTCTCAATTAAGGTTGGCGAATGGCTATCGGCGCTAGTTGCAACTGCCGCTGTACGAGAGATAGTCCTTGCTCAGCCACCCAACGATGCCGTAATAATCCACGCGGTAGAAGAAGGTAGCCCGCTGGTCCGCCGTCAGCGTTACATCGTTGAGCACATTCGCGACGACCCCGCTGCTGCCCGAGGGACTTTGACGCAAATTGAGGATATCCGAAGTTTTCACACTGCAGCCGATCAGGTCCCAAATCGGTTCCGGGATCGCGCCCGAGGTGAAGAATGTCAGCGGCATCAAAACAGCCGACCCTGTACGATCAACGGTCGCGCATTGCTTATCTCCATCTGTCCAGCTCCGCAGCGGGACGATGTTGCGCGGTGAATTCGCTGCATCCAGCAGGACGATTGCGCCAGAATCATGTTGGAAGCAAACTTCCACCGTTGTCGCTACCCAACCAAACAAATCAACCGCTTGCAACGCGCCACCATTAACAAGTGTTTGGTTGCCGACGCCGCTCCAGTCCAGCATGCTGCAACTTAAGCTTCTGGTGTAGCCCGTCACAATGATATGCCCCGGCAATTCCGCACAGTTGGATAGCGTCTCGGTGGCAACTGGCTCCGGCTCCGGCTCTTGCTGAGCGCTGCCGCCGCCGGAACCCGGCGTAATCGCGGCCAATGCACTCTGAATTTGGAAACTGAAGACACCCGCTTCGCGCTCGGCCGCGCCCATGTCACAGGAATCAGGCAAGCGGGCAATCTCCCGCTGGTCAACCGATAGGCAGTATTCGGGCGCGGCGGAATCGATCGCCGGGCTGCTTTCCTGCGGCACGTAATATGCCGGCGAGCCAGCCAACAGCAACAACTTGGGATCGCTGGTCAAGCCATCGTGGTTGCAGGAATTGTCCCTTATTATGTTGCCAAGATTGGCGTTAATCGAACCGGAGCAATCGCCGCCCGGGTTGTCGCTGAGAATGCTGTTGTATAGCTGCAGCAGCGAGCCATCGACAATGCCGCCGGCATCCACAGCAGTATTGCCAACTACCGTCACGTGCGTGAGGATGCTCGCGCCGGCGTTATAGATGCCGCCGCCCTCCAAGCCTGCGCTGTTGCCGCTGAAGGTAGAATTGCTGATATTGGCGCTTCCGCTGGCGATGTATACGCCGCCACCGCGAGCCGGCGACGCATTGCTGTCCAAACCGCTGCGGTCAATAACCAAACTGCTGGATTCGCCGGCGAAGTAGATGCCGCCGCCGGTTACGTCCTCGACTTCGGGCAGTTCCGTCGCCGTCTCCGCATGCCCATGGTTAGAGCCGTCGTCAACATGTAAGTGCGCATAGGCTTCGCTAGCGGCGCCTGCCTCGTTCCCGCTGATCACAGTGTCGAAAAGAGACAATTCACTATTCAGCGCATAAACTCCACCTCCCGATCCGCGGGCCCCGCTGCCACTCACTACGCTGTTGTTGAGTGTAAGCGCTCCGTCCCTTACCGAGATCGCGCCGCCATTTTCCACGCTGAAGCCGCTGCTCATGGTCAGATCGCTAACAGAAAGCGAGCCCGAGGTAATACTGAGGATTTGATGTCCACCACCATTGACGCTGTATCCCGCGCCGTCGATCACGATATGTGAAGTGACGGCCAAGGTCGCATCGAGTGTTATCGCGCCTTCGTCGGTGCCGCTGACATCTATCGTGATCGTATCCAGCCCGGGAATCATCTCATCGTCATCCTGGGCGCCGTCCGCGCTATCGCCCGCCTCGCAATTAATAAGGGGTTCAAGCAATTTTTCGCCGTTTGCCGAGCGGATAGCGTTGGGCAGGCTGCAATCGGCGTCCACCGTGATGTCGGCGGCCAGCGCCTGCCCGATCGGCAGCAGAAGCAATATCGCAAATGCAAAAATAAGATATCTCGTGGATGTGAAATTTGATTTCATCACGGCTAGTTCCTATCCTCAACTTCGGCAAATACGGGCAAGAGACTGGCTTGCACAGCCGCTCGGCGAGAACGTCGACGCATGCTATGTGAGTCAAGTCGCCAAGGCGACAAGCCCCACGACCACTCTCATTTAAGTACGATTCCTTATATCGCACAAACGCTTCTGCCACTTTTTTGCATCGCGCTGCGGCAGGAGCGATTCGGATTGAGGAAAAGCGTGTATAGAAGTTTAGCTGGCGTCCGCCATCTTGTGGATTAGGGCCAGGGTCATTCTGGCATCATCCAGCGCATCATGCGCTCTGCTGATTTCGAGGCCTTCTTGCCGCACCGCGTTGACCAGCTTATGCCAGACATAATTGCGACCCTTGTCCTTGCGCGCGCCTTTGAAGCGGGCATACTGCTTCATGGCGCAGTCGCGCTTTCCAATCCTCACATCGGGAAGCCGGTAGCGCGCCGCCGTTTGCTGCAGCATGCGCCAGTCAAAATCCATGTTGTAGGCCACAACCACTTGACCAGCCAGCAAAGCGGATAGCTTGATATAAATCCGCGTGAAGCTCGGCGCGTTTCTTACATCAGGATCCCTGATGCCATGTATGGCAGAAGCGCCGCGTGGAATGGAAATCGTCGGCTTGACGATCTGGTTCATCAACACCGCGCCATTACTGTCAACGATGCCGATCTGAACGATTTCGTCCTCGTTGCCCAAGCCGGTTGTTTCCGTATCCAGCACATAAAATGGATGCGCCAGCAAATTCCGCGCCCATTGAATCGATTGCCGACGGTGCGCCGGGTGGAAATGCTTCGTCAAGGCTCAAGTATCCTGCGCTTGGATTTGAGCAAATTATAGCATGGCCGCGTTTCTGCCCGAGTTGTCATATCTGCCATGCAAAAACGTGCAAGGGGGAGTGGTGAAATCTTTGATATGCCCTTTTCTAACCCCATCCCCGGCCCTTCCCCAAAGCATTGGAGAAGGGAGTTTTCCGGCGAGTTTGAGCCAGTGTCGTCTTCATTCTATCTCCTTGAAATCACCACTCCCTGCAAGGCGTATATTTGCATATTGCGCCAGCCTATGATATTCTTCATTCATCGTTGGCCGAGTAGAGGAGGTGATTAAATCATGATTGGTTCTAAGGGGGATACCCTCTAACCGATTCACACCTCTAGTTCACACCGCTGACACGAACTCAGTTAGAGGGTGAACCCGAAAACCGCAAGGCTGTGAATTTGACAGTCGGAGACCGCAGACTAATCCTCTGCGGTCTCTTTCATTTTATCCGAAACGCGCGCGTTGTAATCCTCGCGCAATATGGTGTGCCAATGCAGGTCCTTGAATCGATCTCGATGCCAGACGTAGCGCCGCCGCACACCTTCAAGGCGCATATTCGCCTTCTTCATCACACGGCCCGAAGCGGGATTATGCTCAAAGTGCCCCGCTTCAATCCGGTTGAGCTTCAGTTTTTCAAAGCCAAACTGAATCAAGAGCCGCAGAGCCGCCGTAGCCAGGCCCCGCCCCCAAAACGGCTTGCCAATCCAATAGCCGACTTCCGCTCGAGAATGTTCATACACCGGATGTAGACCTATGCAACCGGAAAATTGCTCGCCGCGCCCTTCGATGATGGCGAAGACGTACGCTTCATCACTGCGCCAATCTTCGCGCCGGGCTTGCACGAATTCACGCGCCGCTTCCGGCGGATATGGCTGCGGCACAAAGGTATTTGCAGCAATCTCCCGCGCGACCACCAGCCTAAGTATGTCTTCGGCATCGCGCGCTTGCAGCGGCCGCAACTGCAGCACCTCGCCCTGCAATATCATCTTCTCCACTATTTTTGCCTCTATTGTGCCGTGCCGCAATCCTGTAAACGTCCGCTGTCTGATGCGCGGCTCTCCAGCGTCAAGGGAATCTCCAGAGTGCGGCGATCACGGATGACGAGCAATTCTACTTCATCGCCCGGCCGCGTTTGTTGCAACAGGTAGGTGACCAAGCCATCGAGATCGTCAAAGTGGAAGTCATTGACGGCAACGATGATGTCTCCGCCGGCGCAGACCTCTTCGCCACGGATAGTCACGATCGTATCGCCGCTGCTCAAGCCGGCTCTATGGGCGGGCGAGCCTACCGTGACGCCACGCAGCAGAACGCCGCGGCCGACGGGCAAGCCCAGCGCCTCGCTCAAGCCGGCCACGCCGAATCCACCGTCCTCCCGCATCACTGAGATGCCCATCCAGGAATAGTTGACATGACCCTGCGCGATCAATTCGGGAATAACGCGCCGCATCGTATCAGCCGGCACAGCGAAGCCAATGCCTTGAAATAAGCCATTGTCTGATCGGATTGCCGTGGTGATGCCGATCACTAATCCCTGCGAATCCAGCAAGGGGCCGCCGGAATTTCCCGGATTGATAGTGACGTCAATCTGAATGATCGACGGGTTATCGAAGCCGGGCGTCGCGCCGCTGTCCACAAGTTCTGCTGAGGGCAAAGTGCGCCCCAGCCCGCTGACGATTCCCGTAGTCATCGAACTGCTCAAACCAAAAGGATTGCCGATGACGATGCCGCGCTGACCAACTGTGACGCTCGCCGACTCGCCGATGCGCAAGGGCGTAAGACGTTCCGCATCAGTTGCCACTTTCAGCACCGCCAAATCACTGAAGCTGTCCAATCCCAGCAATTCGGCCGGTAACACAAACGCATTCTGCAAGGTAACAGTGATGGAATCAACCGCGCTGACCAGGTGCGCGTTGGTGATGACATGCCCCTGACGATCGTATATGAAGCCGGAACCGCGCCGCGTGTCGCTCGCCCTGCCGTCTTCCGTCCGCGCCACCGCTTCCAAATTGACGACTGACGGACTCGCTCGCTCGTAGATGTTGCTAAGAAGCATGAATTCCGCGTCAGCCGCGCTGATGATGTCAGCGGGCAGGGCGGTTGGCGGAATTGCGGCCGCCGAGCCCTCCGGATTCACAACGCCGGCGTCCACGCCTGAACTGCTCGTGGCGCTGTCGAAGCTGCACGCAGTGAGCAAAGCCATGCAAAGGAGAAGCCAAAGAATTAGTCGCATCAATCCTTGTCTCTCTCCGCCTTCATTTCTCGCGCAGGCGGGCGCCCAAGTCTAGTACGCAACTGCTGCCGGCTCCTGCCGTCCCGGTCTCGAACAAAGTCTGTAGTGGTGACACTGTGTCGCCCGATAGTTTCACCTTGGGACTGAAGCGCGCCGCTGACTCGTTTCCCCAATGACAAGATCAGTCCAGAATGAGCAAAAAAATAATGGACGACCGAACTGCCTATGCTTGGATTGCCGCCGTCTGCGCCAATGCCTCGGCTCTTGGATATCAAGCATGTCGTACATATCACGTGTCGCTAATATATGCTGTCCCGCAGTTTCTCCGCGAGATCTCTCTGTTCCGTGTCCAGCGCTTTGGGCACGGTAATAACGACCCGCGCGAATAAGTCGCCGGCGTCATCGTCTTTACGGAGCTTCGGCATGCCTTTGCCATTCAAGCGCAGCTTCTGGCCCGACTGTGTACCGGCGCGAATCTTCAGCCGCAGCGGCCGGTTCAAGGTTGGTATTTCGACCTCGCCGCCGAGCATGGCGGTAAAGGCATCAACTTTGACGTCGACAAGCAGATCATCCCCTTGTCGTTCAAATTGCGAATCATCACTGACCTGGACGACCAAATACAAATGCCCGGCGCTGCCTCCGTTTATCCCGGGATTGCCCTCGCCCGCCAGCCGCACTTTGGTACCGGTTGCCGCGCCTTTGGGTATTTGCACAGTGATACCACGGCCGCCTTTGCTGACGATACGCTGAGTTCCCTCGTATGCCTCGCGCAAGCTTATGACGACCTCTTGCTCGATGTCTTGCCCGGCGCGCGGGAAATTGCCATGGCCGCGAAATCCTCCGCGCCGGCCGCCTCCGCCAAAGAAGGTCTCAAATACATCGGAAACATCGGTATAGTGCGCCTCGCCGCCGTTCGCGAAGGGTCCCTGCCCGTCAAGACCCTGATAGTGCTGCCAATTCTCGCCAAAGCGGTTGTACGCCGAGCGCTTTTCTTCATCGCTCAGAACTTCGTATGCCTCGTTGGCTTCCTTGAACTGCGCCTCAGCCGCCGGATTATCGGGATTGGCGTCAGGATGGAACTGTTTCGCTTTGCGGCGAAACGCCCTTTTTATCTCTTCGTCGCTGGCGTTGCGTGTTACGCCCAGCACATCGTAGTAATCTCTGCTCATGGCTCGTGTCCAAAACGTCGGATAGCTCGCGCCTTCCGCATCTATTGTACGACCTGCAACGGAGCCGGTCAATTGACGCGCAGCCAGCTATGCGCACGACGTCCCGTCAGGTTGAGGCGCTCAAGTATAGCTTAATCCCATATTGTTAGAATGGCGTTGGTTAGCAGGCGCGAATTCTCGGAGATTCCTTCTGTGTTATGATAGGTTCGCCTGACGAGCGCAATGTTTCACCGCGGACGCGCCTTTGGTCGCCGAAGGAGGCTGGCATCATTAGTTATGTGTCTTCGCCTTGTTACTTCTGCCACCCGGGCGCAGCCTGGACGATGCGAGTGTGAACACCTTATTTGTCCCTGTCGATTGACTAGCGGCAGGCAGTAGAGCGCCAACATGAGCAAGCGGCATATCCCAACGGGTTCGTCCCGATCAGTGGAAGACTTCCTGAAAACAGTCTATACCTTGCAGCGTGAAACAGATCGTGTTTCCACCAGCGCCTTGGCGGATGCCTTGAACATCAGCGCGCCGGCGGTGACCGATATGGCGCAGCGACTGGTCGAAGAGGGCACTGTTGATTATCTGAAATATCGCGGTGTTCGGCTCACTGAAGAAGGCGAGCGGGTGGCGCTCAAGATGGTGCGCCGTCATCGCTTGATCGAAGCCTATCTGGTTCAAGACCTCGGCTATCAATTGCATGAAGTGCACGACGAAGCGGAGGCGCTGGAGCACACTGTGTCGGATCGCTTCGTCGAGGCGATATCGCGCAAGCTCAATAACCCAAGCTATGACCCCCACGGCGATCCCATTCCCGATCTGAAAGGCGTCATGCCTGTGCGTGATCTACACCCCTTGTCTAACCTGGCGCTGAATACCCCGGCCCGCATCCGTCGCTTCGTCATGGAAGACCCCGCTATGCTCCGTAACACGCAAGAGCGCGGTCTGGAATTAGGCAAAGCGCTGGAAGTAGTCCAACGCGACCAATTTGATGGTCCCATCGTCGTATTGATCCAGCCGCAAAACCTCCAGACTATCGGCTTCAAAATGGCGTCTACCATATTAGTTGAATTCCACGAGCCAATGTGCTAAGCTGCGATCCCCATTTTCACAGCTAGTGATTTTGGGGCGCGTGATCCTTGCGGCGAACGGATATCCGCGTTTGCTTTTGAGTTGGCGACCCTAATCTTAACACTCGCCCAAAGCGCGCTTAGCAGTGCTGAGTTAGTGTGGCTGCCAACATTACTGGGTCATAAAGAAGAAGTGATTAATTGTGATGCTAGCTGACGTAAAACCTGCGAGCCGCGTCAATCAGCGGGTGCGGGCAATTCTCCTGACCGGCGATGATTTCGTTCTCTTGATCAAGCGGGTAAAACCCAACAAGTCTGCCTGCTACTGGGTCGCGCCCGGCGGCGGCGTTGAACATAACGACGCTGACCTGATCGCGACTTTGGAACGTGAGCTCTACGAAGAACTGGGCGCAGTCGTCACAGTCGTGGAAACCGCGTTTGTATTGGAGCATCGGAAAGCCGGCAAGCAGTTGGAGGAGCACTTCTTCGTCTGCCACTTGCACAATTATGACCTCAGCAAGCGCTATGGACCGGAATTCAGTGATCCAAGCAATGGCGAGTATTTACCCGAATTGATCCCGCTGGACACATTTGAGTTGTGCCGCATCAATATTAAGACGCCGGAATTGCGCGACTGGATGATACGCAAATTGGATGTTCTGCGCAGCATGCAGCCGGCGCGCGTTTAGCCTCTAGTCTGACGAAACCGCCGGGCAACCAACATCGCTTCTTTGCTCCTGTAATTGATGATTTCCTCGCACCGTCGCTAACGAGCGGAACGGTCTCTTGGCAAGCGTTTATTGCCGCTTACTTACAATGCCGTTAGTAATTGGCAAACACGACTATAAACATTAATACTTCATAAGTACTGGCAAAAAAATCGCTTAGAGATTCTATTTTAGTTTGACGTAATCCCAACAGCGGTGTATATTTCTCAACGTTCAACACGGCCGTATCCTAGCTGCATAGTATCTCAAGGCGTGATAAATCATGAAGAAATCTACAGTCCTTGTCGTTGAGGCGGACATTGATTTAAGAAAGTCAATTGCGGAATTTCTTGAAAGCCATACTTACCATGTCACTACTTTCGCAGACGCTCCCGCCGCGCTTGAATACGCGCAAACCCAGGGATTGCCGAAAATTGTATTGCTGGGCATGAATCTGCCAAGCATGAGCGGATTCAACGCTGCCAATCGTTTGAAGCTGATGGCCGATGTACCGATCATCTTTTTGATGGCGCGCTCGGACAGGCAATACCTCGTCGAAGGCTTGAAAAAATATGCCGAGGATTTTGCCGTCAAGCCCATTGAACTGCACGAACTGGAAACGCGAATCCAAATTGTACTCGGGCGCTTGCCGTCCCTTACCTACGGCGACGAAGCGATAGTTCGAATTGACGCGCAGTTGAGCGTGGATTTCGCCCAGAGCCGCGCCTTCGTCGCCGGCAGGACCGTCCGGCTGACGCCGACTGAAATCGTCCTGATTAATGTGCTCATTCGTCATGCCCCGCGTGTCGTGCATAACAATGCCTTGCTCGCCCGTGTCTGGCCCGCCGAAGACGTCTATGAGGACACCTTGCGTGTTCACATGCACCGATTGCGCCGCAAATTAGAGGCTGATCCTCATCATCCGCGTTATATTCGCACAGAACGCGGCGTCGGGTATCGCTTTACCATCCGCCCCGTCGATTTGTCCAAAGATGATACCTGAGGCGCATGCCCAAAAGCTCAGCGTCGCAAATAAACAATCTGCCATATAGCAATGTCCTGCTGATCTTGCTGGACTCTCTCCGTCCGGCGCTTTTGGCGCGGAGCATTTCGCTGGGCGCGGACGACGCGCGGGATTTGGCGGCGGCATTGCTGGATGGCCGCGAGTACGAACCGGCGGCCATGCTTGACGCGACGGTCGCCAAACTGGTCGAAGCGCGGTTGCTGCTGTTGCGGGAAAGCTGGGGGCTCGACTTCGCAACTGCCCTGCGCTCGGACCTGGCGGATATCGGTTCCTGGCAAAGCACGGCGGAATTCCTCGAGTTGGCGAATGCCAAAGCCGAGGCGGAAACGCAGATCGCCCTGGGCTCGGCGCTGCTGGCGGCGCTCGGACGCCACGAGTACGCCAACAACCTGCTTGACCTGATCGCATTTGATGCCGGCGAAGACGATGTCGATACGCAAATCGCCAAGCGAGTGCTCCTGCGCGTCAGCGGCGTCGATGGCGCTGACACGGACTGGCTGGCGCAGATAAAGCGCTGGCTGGCAGACTCGCCTCGGACGTAGCAGGTGATCCAGCAGGCTAGAATCTGCAAGCGGCTGGCGATACTGCGGCTGCAGCAGACGGCAGCAAACGGCAGCAGACGGCAGCAGACGGCAGCAAACGGCAGCAAACGGCAGCAATTCGGCAAGAAATGGCGGCACAATATCCATACAGTATCGATACAGGCGATATTTTCGCCCATTTCATTCGAATGTCGCAGGTGCGCGGTTGGAATTTGGATAGAGAAGGGCAAATGCGATCGCATGGTCATACTGCCGAGCATATTACAAAGGCCTGCATTGAAGGGGACGAAATAGTCGCGCGCCGTGGCAAAGGGCTGGATGACGGCGGGTAAAGGCTTAGCGAGCGGAATGACAGCGGGGCTAGTTTAGATGGAATCATGGCCTACCGCTCTTGATTGCTTTGACCGCTCACTTACGCGGCGGCCGGAATAGACAGCGCGCGTATTATCTTTCGCTGTTCTGTAGACCACATGGAGTTGTCTCGCCAGCTCAGGAATTGCCGCCGGCTTGCCGCTGCATTATGATGTTGGCTGGCAGGCAAATCAGGAGCGGCGACTATGCGCATCAATATCGGCCTGGCGCAGATTTACCCCAAACTCGGCGACCTGCAGCACAACCTCGGCGTACACCTCGACTATGCCAGGCGCGCGCGCGAAGAGGGCGTCGATCTGCTGATCTTCCCCGAGCTTTCGATGACCGGCTACCAGGTGCAAGACTTGGTACCGGAAATCGCGCTGCGCATGGATATAGACGATAGCGGCTTCGCTGAATTGCTGAATGCCAGCCACGACCTGGACATCGTAGTCGGCTTCGCGCGCGAGGACAGTCGCAACCGATTCTACATCGCCAATGCATACCTCAGCGGCGGCAAAGCGCTGCACATCCACCACAAACTCTACCTGCCCACCTATTCCATGTTCGACGATTCGCGCTACTTCGCGCAGGGCAACAGCGTGCGCGCCTTCGATACCCGCTTCGGACGGGTCGGGATGCTGATCTGCGAGGACTTCTGGCATGTCTCGCCGCCTTATCTGCTCTGGCTGGACGGGGCGGATATGCTCATCCTCAACAGCTCAAGTCCCTCGCGCGGGCTCAACGACAGCGACCGGCTGGGCGGCACGCGCTGGGTCGAGCTGGTGAATCAGGCTTATGGCAGCATGTTCACCTCTTACATCCTGCATTGCAATCGCGTGGGCTACGAAGACGGCAAGAATTTCTGGGGCGGCTCGTCAGTGGTCGATCCCGATGGCGAGTTCATGACGAGTGGTCTGTATTTTGACGAGGCGCTGATTACGCAGGAGATCGACTTGAATCAACTGCATCGGACGCGGGCGCGTCTGCCGCTGCTGCGGGATGAGCGGCCTGGTTTGGTGCGACGGGAGCTGGGTCGGATTTTGAGCGAGAATTTGGCTAATGGCTCTCGCTAGCCAAATCTGGCGCGCCAATCTGACAGACTCCATCCAACTCTTGCCCCGGCGGACAGTAGTCATCAGTGACAGGACCACTCCATGTCGCGCCACAGGTGCCATCCGAAATATGATTATTGCCACTCTCAAGTAATTCTCCGTTGCGTCCTATATGACAATCGCCACCGGGATTATCGGCGAGGATGCTATCCTTGATGCTTGCTTCCCAGTGATTTGCAATTGCGCCGCCTTCCTCAATCGCGCCGTTATTGAAGAATGTGCTGCGGCTGACCATTAATTCACCCCAGCTGTAAATCGCGCCGCCATCCTCAGCAGAATTGTCACGAAATACGCTTTGGCCTATATCGACGACTTTTTCTTCTGTTCCTCGAATAGCGCCACCCTCATCCCCTGCCGAATTGCCGGTAAAGACGCTATTGCTGATATTGACGTTAACCGTAGAAGTCCCGCAAATGCAAATTGCTCCGCCGTCTTCACTCGCTAAATTATTCCTAAATGTGCTACGGTTGATACTTGAATCACTCCAAGTGTAGATTGCCCCACCCTCTGCTGATGTACTGTTGGTGAAGGTACTATCGTTGATTATTGCCTGCTCGCCATTTATAATCGCGCCGCCAGATTTCTCTGCCATATTTTCCAAAAAGTTACTTCCGCTTATGCTTGCTTTTCCCCAGTTGAAGATTGCGCCACCACGTTTGCCAACTGAATTGTAAGTAAAATCGCTGCTGCTAATCTCGATCATTGTTGCATCTTCCAGGTATATCGCGCCTCCATCATATCTGGCTGAATTGTTAGCAAATGCACTGGAAGTAATCTCGACAATTGCCTGATTCCGCAGGTTTATTGCGCCTCCGTTAGTACCAGTGGAATTACCCGTAAAAGTGCTAGCAACTATGCTAGCGGTTGTAGCATCCCAGCATTGTATTGCTCCTCCCAAGTCTGCCGAATTACCGGTGAATTCGCTGCGGCTTATTCTGACTCTTGCGTCACTTGCGTTGTTGATTGCCCCGCCTCCCTCGCGAAGGCCAATTGCTCTATTTTTTTCGAAAATGCTGTTGCTGATGATGACAGATACAGAGTCCGTGTTAAAGATCGCGCCACCAACACTTGCCGAATTACCCTTGAACTCGCTATCGCTTATCGTGACACTTACCGCCCCCAAATTGATCATCGCGCCGCCCCAATCGGCTGAATTGCCCACAAAAGCGCTGGCTCTTATATCTAAACCGCCCAAATTCACAATTGCCCCACCAATGAGTAAGTCTTCATCAAAAAGGTCATCATCATCCGCGCCGCGCCCGTCAGCCAGTATCGCATTCTGGATCGCCAGCGAGCCAGTTTCTTCAACCCAGAAAATCTGATGCTGCTCATTCCCGCTTATGGTGTAGCCATTCCCCTCAACCGTGATTTCGGATTCGATCACCGGTAGAGCCGCCGTGAGCGTCACATCCCCCATCAGCGTAATAGTGTCGGCGCCGCTGCCAGCCGGGCATCTGCCAGTCGCCGCGTCACTGTTTGCGGCAGTGATGGCATCTGCCAGCCTGCAAACGGAATTGACGGTGATATCGGCGGCGTGGACGGTCGCCGTCAGCAGGGCGGGCAGGCAGAGCGCGGCAACCAGGATGAAGAAGCGAGTCAGCTTGAGCATCAGGACTTTTCTCTTTCCATTGTGCTTCCATCGATAAAGTATAATGTGGCGCGGCGCGAGCCGTCAATCAGTAGGGAGTGGTGAATCCTCCCTTATGGAATCCGGAATATGTCCTGTGTCTTTGAAATTCATCACTCCCCCAATGTTTCGGGAGTTCGATGAGCGGGCGTGATATGGTACAATCAGTAGGTACAGAAATAAGGAATCTAGCAAATCGCTAAGGAGCAGTCATGAATTTTAGTGGTCTATTGGGTATTGTCGCGATTCTCGCGTTTGGTGTAGGCATCCTGGGTGTTGCCTTCGCCTTCACGTTGGCGTCGCAGGGGCGTTCGTCGCGTGGCGGGTTCATGCTTGCCGTGGTCGGCTTCGCGGGTGGCGTTGTGTTGTTCATCATCAGCTCCGGCATCTTGATTGTGCAGCCGGCGCGGGCGGCGGTCATCGTCAACGTTTTGACTGGTGAGCTGGAGCAGCCGGCACGTTCGCCGGGCACTTCGATCATCATCCCGGGCTTGCAGGAATACATCATCTATCCGACTGATCAGAGCGAATACACCATGTCGGGCATCAGCAGCGAAGGACGTCTGCAAGGCAATGACGCGGTGGAAGCGCTGACGGTAGATGGTCAGGAAATCAGGTTGGACATCACGGTGCTATACCGCATCGAGCGGACGCATGTCAACCAGATTCACTTGAATTGGCAGAATCGCTTTGAGTCGGACTTCATCCGTCCGACGGTTCGCGCGGTGGCGCGCGATGTGGTATCGCAGTTTGAAGCGGAGGCGATTTACGGCCTGGAGCGCGAGGCGCTTGGCGGTCGTATTTCCGAGGTGGTAAGCGATCGGATGCTTGAAGAAGGCTTGACCATGACAGCATTGCTGGTTCGGCAGATCGACTTCAACGATTCCTTTGCCCAGTCCATTGAAGAAAAGCAGATTGAAGAACAGAAGCTGCAGCGCGCGCGTACCGAAGCGGAACGCGTCCGCACAGAAGCCGGCGGTCTTGCTGACGGCGCTGAAGAAGCGGCTCGCGGTCGCGCCAATGCGCGTTTGATCGAGGCGGAAGCGGAAGCCGAAGCCCTGCGCATCATCAGTAATCAGATTGCGGCCAATCCCAACTTGATCCAGTATCTCTATGTCGCCAACTTGTCGGATAACGTTTCCTTCGCGCTGCTGCCGGCCAATGCGCCCTTCATCTTCAACGTGGAAGACTTCGCCGATCTTGGCGCGAACTTTCAGGCGCCGGCGGTAACCGTAGCGACTGAAAGCTAGGTCTCACTGACCAACAAGCGAATACTAGGCGCTCTGAATCCCAGGGCGCCTTTTGCTTCGCTATCCTGCGCCGCTGCTGTGGACAGATCTATCACCAGCCTCAGTCGCATCCTGCTATTAACCCTTATCTTCCACTCTGCTACACTCACGCCCGCGCAGGAGGCAGGGCGGCCCGTATCGTACGCGCCTCGCCGCTGGCCGCTACACTCACGCCCGCGCAGGAGGCAGGGCGGCCCGTATCGTACGCGCCTCGCCGCTGGCCGCTACACTCACGCCCGCGCAGGAGGCAGACGTGCTTGATCGCTATTTCTACACCTTTCATAATCCGGCGGGAAATCGCTTTGTCCGTGGGCAGGGCAGCTTTCCTGATGTCTTGACTGTGGATGTACCCTTGCGCGGTGTGCCGGCGTGGGTGGTCGGCTATGCGATGGAGACGGCGGTTTGGCATATCGTGCTTGAGGGCGGCGCCCTGCAGGTAATCGAAGTAGCGCCGGACGGCAGCGCGCAAACGTTGGCTTACGAGTCCGCCTGGTTCGATGGCGCTCAGCCCCCGCTGGTGGGTGTGTCCATGGTCGAGGGTACTTACGTCCTGCGCAGCGACGACAGCGTGTCGCCGCTGACGCATCCGATTCCGGTCAATGACTTTGAGGCGCTCTACATCGACCGCGGCGGCGACCTGGCGCTGGGCCGCGAGGACGGTGTGGTGGCGCGTATGCCTGTCATGGCGCAGCCGGACGCCCGTCTGGTGATGAACAGCCGCGGCCAGGTCGCCCTCTACGCCAATGCGACTGATCAGCGCTATAGTCATGGCATCATGGGCGACAAGCTGGAAGCGGCGACCCTGCTCGTCCTTGAGATCCAAGATAGTGAGATACGTCTCCTGGCCCGAGTAGATCTGCCCGGCGCGGACGTCTACGAAGGCATCGCTCCCTTCTGGGCCGATATTGACGGCGATGGCATAGAGGATCTGGTCGCCACCGTGTCGAATGGCTCGCTTGGCGCTCGACTGCGCTCATATCTTTGGGATGGCGCGGGCATTAGACAGGAAGTGGACTGCCCGCCGATAGGCCGCGGCAATCGCTGGCGTCATCAGCTCAGCGCCGGCGCCTTTGGTCCGAGCGGAGAAATCGAAGTAACCGCCCTGCGGACTCCGCATATCGACGGCGCCCTGGAGTTCTTTCGTTTGACTGGCGCGGCACTGGTCAAGACTGCCGCGCTGCCCGGTTTCACTACGCACGCGATCGGGTCGCGCAATTTGGATCAGACTGCGGCCGGCGATTTCAATGGCGACGGCTTGCCGGAAGTCTTGGTCATGGACCTGGCTCGGCATGCGGTAGTGGCTGCGCAGCGCACTGATAATGGCGCGCAAGAAGCCTGGCGTCTTGCTGCCGGCGCTGAAATCGTGAGTAACTTCGCGCCGGTCGAATTGCTGGATGATCGGCTGGCGCTGGCGGTGGGTACGGCGGACGGCAGCTTGCGCGTCTGGCTGCCAAAGTAAACAATTCAAACTTTAGAGAGCAAAGGAAAAGGTACGTGATGATGTCGCAACCGGCGGAAGAAGTTGGCATGTCTGGCGAGCGCCTCGCTCGTATCGACGCGTATCTCGAAAGCGAAGTCGCGAATGACCGCCTGCCCGGCATCATCGCGCTGGCGCAGCGGCGCGGCAGAGTCATCCACCATAGTGTACACGGCAAGATGGACATCGCGGCGCAGCGCCCGATGCAAGCCGATACGCTCTTCCGCATCTACAGCATGACCAAGCCAATCGTCAGCCTGGCGCTTATGATGCTGCATGATGAAGGCAAGCTGCAGCTGCATGACAAGGTATCGCGCTATATCCCGAGCTTCGCCAAGAGCAAGGTGTTCAGCCATGTCAGCGAGAGACAGCCGCAATTCGTCGAGCAGGACCCGCCCTTGACCGTCTTCCATATGTTGACACATACGGCCGGGCTGTCCTATGCCGGCGATCCCTGGCATCCGGTCGACAGGATGTATCAGGAGTCTTGGCGGAAGCACGGCTTTTTCCGTCGTGATATGCCTCTGGCGGAGCTAGTCGAGCATTTTGCCGAGCTACCGCTATGTTTCCAGCCGGGATCGAGCTGGCAATACAGCGTGGCCACCGATGTCCTCGGTTATCTGATCGAAGAGATCTCGGGCATGCCCTTGGCGGACTTTCTCAAAGAGCGCATCTTTGCGCCCCTCGGCATGGTTGACACCGACTTTTACGTGCCGCCGGAAAAGGCCGGGCGTCTGGCGGCTATCTACGGCTCACCGACTAATGTAGATCCCCAACTGATTGACCCGAACGAAGTCGCCAATGGCGATGCGCGATTGCCAACCACCTGTCCTTCAGGCGGTGGCGGCTTGGTCTCGTCAACTGCCGATTATCTGCGTTTTGCCTCCATGCTGCTCAAGGGCGGGGAACTGGACGGCGTTCGCCTGGTCAGCCCGCTGACCATCAAGCGCATGGCCACAAATGCTGTGCCGCGTGAAATGCTGCCGCTGCGCATCGGCATCGAGCGTTACGGCTACGGCTTCGGCTTGGGCTTCCGCGTCATGGTCGACTACGGCCGAGCCAATGGCTATAGCTCGCCCGGCGAATTTGGCTGGGCCGGCGCTGCCAGCACCTATTTCGTCATTGACCCGCAAGAAGATTTGCTTATCTTGATGATGACGCAGATGTGGTGCGCGGAGCCGCATCGGCCGCGCTTCATCGTTCCCAACCTGGTGTATCAAGCGATAGACGAAAGCTACGCTGTGGTTTAGAGGTCGACTTCCATCACGTCAAGCACGGTCTGTATGGGTGTGAAAATCGTGGCGCGGCGTGACCCGGCGAAGAGCAATCCGACCGCCTTCAAGCTGTCGCCTTCCACGATCAGCGCGCCCGAATCGCCACCTTGGCTGATCGGCGTCGCGATGACCTGGCCCGCAAAACGCGCCCGCAAGTTTTCGCCATAAGACACATCAACTGTGGCGTTCATCAGGGTGACGTTGCCTTCAGTGTAACCGGTAGTGCGCCCGTGCTTGCGGATCTGCATGCCGAGCTGCGCCAGTTTGGCGCCATTGGGCCGCCCGATTTCGGCGATGCTCTGTTGGAATAACATCGGATTTATGGGGCGAGCCAGCGCCGCATCCACGCGGTTGGGATAGATGGGCGTCGAGTCGATTTGCGCTTTGGGCGCCTTCACGGTGGCCAGCCGCTTTGAAGAACCGCTGATTTTGCTCAATGCGTTGCCTACCGTGACGAACAACTCGGCGATGTCGCAGCCGCCGGGCGGAAAAAGCGGAGGCGTGGTCGTTGGCGGCGTCGGACCGGCGTCCGTGTCACTGTAAAAGCGCAGCATCTCAAAGCGGTGCAGGTTCGCCACCACATCATCGGGGCGGACGCCATGATCGGTCGGTCCCGGCTGCAGGATCGCATCGCCGATCTCAGCCTCGTTGCTGTTCGCCAGTACATGATTATTCGACAAGATCAGCGGTTCGCCCGTGTTGCGGTCGAAGACGATCGCGCCAAGTGTGCCGGCGGTCACCAGATAATGGCCGATGCTGACGCCGGCTGGAATATTCGGGCGGAAACGGTCGCGCGGATTGGCCAGCGCTTCCAATCGGCCGATCTCGACTACATCCGTGCGCGCGCCGTTGACATCCGGCGGGATCAAATCCTCCGCGCTTAGCGCCTCTACCGGCTTCTTCTGTTCGACCAGCACAGCCATCGCCAACTGGTCGGTAACCTGCTCCTTGTAATTTCGATAACCGATCGCCACGCCAACTACGCCACGCCGCCGCAGCAAGTCGGCCTGCGCTATCCGCTGCGCCTCCAGCAACTGCCGGAATAAATCCATCGACATTCTGCGTTGTCCTCATCGTCGCTCATCAGATGAATGCAAAACATTATACAACTTAAAGATCTTACGGGATAACAACGACAAGGACTGGCTAGCGCTGGTCGCCTATGCTCTTGAGACCGCTGCCGGTGAAGGCGATGACGATCTCGGCAGACGCGCCTATACGCTCATGTATCTGGGGCAGGGCGGCAGCTGGCACCGCGCTGGTGGCTTCTATCATGAGGCCGGCGGCATGCATCGACGTTTGCGCCGCCAATATCGCCGCATTATCGACCCGCAGAGCAAATCCATCTGTGTCGTAGAGCGCGTCCAGGATTTGCTCTCCGCGCACCGGCTCATCCACCAGGATGCCATCCGCCACACTCGACGCTGTTCTGATCGTCCGCGGATGTTTTGCCCGCGCTTCCCAGCCACGCACGACAGGGTCAACGCCGGCCGACTGCACGGCGATCATCCGCGGCAGCTTGTCGATCAAACCAGCATCGCGCAGCGCTTTGAAGCCGCGATAGAAACCGAGAAATAGTCCACCATGCCCGACAGGCGTGGCGACTGCGTCGGGCGCTTGACCGCCGAGCTGCTCCCAGGTCTCCCAGGCGGCCGTCTGCTGGCCAAGCACAAAATAGGGATTCCAGGCATGGCTCGCGTAGGTCGCCCGTTCCGCCGCCGCGTAGACATCCGCCAGATAATCATGCGACTCGACGATGTCGCCGCCGAAAGCGCGAATGAGCCGTTTCTTGCTTCTCACTGCGGTTGCCGCCGGCACATACACTGTGGCGGACAGTCCAGCCGCGCCGGCATAAGCCGCCAGCGATGCGCCGGCATTGCCCGAGGAATTATCGATCACATCGCTCGCGCCATGCGCTGCCAGATGATTGAGCATGACCGCTGTGCCACGGTCCTTGAAGGACCCGGTCGGATTAAGGTATTCCAATTTGGCATGGAAGCGACCGTCGTCCACATGCACTGGGACCAGCGGCGTCAGGCCTTCGCCCAGGCTGAAGCGCCGCTCAACCGGCAGCATCGCTCGGTAGCGCCAGAGCGAGACGTCGCTCCTGTCGATGGCCGCCGCGTCAAATGTGGGCAGGGCAAGCATGTCCAGCGAGTGAGCACAGGACCTACAGCGCCAATCAAGCGCCGCCGCCATTTCACCGCATGAATTGCATCTGACTAGCGTCATTGACTTTTCCCTTCGACTTGACATTCACTACGCAAAGCCGGCGACCACAAGCCTGCCGGTCTATCTCGCAGCGTCAAACTGGCGCCGGCCTGCGTTTTCGCCTAGGCAGTTTGAATACACGTTGAATCAGTCGCCGCGCCGCCGTACTTCGCAAGACCAACAGCAGCGCGATTTGCAGGCCGGTGATCTGCGTTTCCAAGAGCATGACTTCAAAGTCAGGCACTTCTTTCCAGAAGATCAAGGCGCTAATGCTATGTAATACGACCAACATACCGGCGACATATACCAGTCGATGCAGACGTTTCCAATTGCGCCCCAATATGCGCATGGCCGGTCTATGCGATGTCAGCGTCATCAGCGCAAGTATCGCCAGCGCCGCCAGACCAGCATATACGAAGCTCTGGCCCCAAACCTTGCGCCAGACGAAGTCGCTGAAGAAGAAACTCATATGCAGGGCGGCGAAGGCAAATGCCCACAAGCCGGACCATTTGCGCAGCGGAACCAGACGCCGCCAGCCAAGGTAGTAGACGGCCGGACTAATCGCCAGCGAGAGCGTCAGAAATCGAATGGCGAAGCGCCCCGCCAATCTAAAACTGTAGGAGCCGATCAAAGCAGTGACGGCGGCTCCGTCGGTCTCGGGGAAAGGCTGCAACCTGCCCGCCGAAAGCTCCGGCATCAGCAGCGACAAGAAGATCGCCAATGCAATGATATTAAAAACCGGGATCAGCCAGTCTCGCCGCCGTTTCAGTGTCCGTCTCCTTCTGCAACGCGCATACCCGATTCTAAGACAGATACGTTATACTTTCTATAAGCGATGCTTCCGCAATAAGCGCAAGGCAGGCTTGATAAAGACTTGCGGTGTCGCTAGACTGACCGGCCGGCTAGCTGAACTGAAATCACTTGATGAATCTGACAGACCAATTTGAGCGCCCCTTGCGTGACCTGCGGATCTCGGTGACCGACCGCTGCAATTTTCGCTGTCCTTATTGCATGCCAGCTGCGGTTTTCGGCGAGCGCTATCAGTTTCTGCCCAAGCCACAGTTATTGACCTTCGAAGAGATCGCGCGGCTGACGCGCATTATCGTTCGGCTGGGCGCGGTCAAGATCCGTCTGACCGGCGGCGAACCCCTGCTGCGGCAAGATATCGAAGAGCTGGTCGCTATGCTGGCGGCCATCGAAGGCGTCGAAGACCTGGCCATGACCACAAACGCCTACCTGCTGCCAAAAAAGTTGGATGCGCTAAAAGCCGCTGGTCTAAAGCGCCTCACGATCAGTCTGGATACTTTGGATGACGAGATATTTCGCCTCATGAACGGCGGACGCTCCGGCGTCGATAAAGTGATCGAAGGTATTGCCGCAGCCGAAGTCGCCGGTTACACGCCGCTCAAAATCAACGCGGTTGTGCAGCGCGGCGTCAACGACCATACGCTCGTCGATTTGGCGCGCTTCTTCAAAGAGCGGGGTCATATCCTGCGCTTTATCGAATACATGGATGTTGGCAACAAGAACGGGTGGAAGATGGACGAGGTCGTGCCAACGGCTGAGATCGTCGAGCGCATCCATGCCGAACTGCCGCTGGAGCCAGTCGCGGGCAATTATTTTGGCGAGGTCGCGCGGCGCTATCGCTATGCCGATGGCGAAGGCGAAATCGGTTTGATTAGCTCCGTTACGCAGCCCTTCTGCGGTTCCTGCACACGTATGCGGCTTTCACCGGAAGGGCAGATTTTCACCTGCCTCTTCGCCACTGAAGGCACAGATCTGCGTGATCCAATGCGCGCCGGCGCCAGCGACGAAGAAATCGAGGGTATCATCCGCGGAACCTGGGGCGCGCGCATCGACCGCTACTCAGAGATTCGCAGCTCCCTCACCGACGACATCCGCGACCGCCGCAAAAAGGTCGAGATGTACCACATCGGCGGCTGACACACCGGCAAAGTTAGTCGCGATACGTGAATGTCGGGCGACCCACCGGGCCGCCCCTACAAAGCGCGCGCTTACCGCTATTTTTCAGCGAATTCGCCGTTTTTCTCGACCACGTTGCCTTCGGCTGTCAGTTCACCATCAGCTTGCCAAGTGTCGCATCGCTGTGGTATTGTCGCAGCCACATTTCAGCAGCTTCAATCGACGAGGATCATGATGAGCAATTCTGACTTTGGTCTCAGCGGGCAGACCGCTCTGATTACCGGCGCAGGACGCGGTATTGGCTTGGCAACCGCGCGTCGCTTGGCTGCCGCCGGCGCCGATGTAATCATCGCCGAATACATCGCCGAAAATGGCAAACGCGCCGCCGCCGAAATCGAGAGCATGGGCCGCAAGTCCCTATTCATCGAAGTCGATGTTCGCTCATCCGATAGCGTCAATCGCATGGCGGAAGCCGCGCTGATGGCTTTTCCGCAGATAGACATCCTGGTTTGCAACGCCGGCATCGCCCAAGCCATGCCCGCCGAAGAATGCAGCGACGAAGACTGGCTCAATATGATGGCTGTCAACTTGAATGGCGTCTTCTGGTGCTGCCGCGCCATTGGCCGCCACATGCTCGAACGGGGCAGCGGCGCCATCGTCAATACCGCCTCCATGTCCGGCTTGATCTCGAATACGCCCCAACCTCAGGCGCATTACAATGCGGCCAAGGCCGGCGTAATCTTGCTGACTAAATCGCTGGCCGGCGAATGGGCTGATCGCGGTGTGCGCGTAAACTGTGTCTCGCCCGGTTATATCGGCACCGATATGACCGCCGAAGGCTTGAGCAACGATGACTGGCGGCCCACCTGGCTGTCGATGACGCCGCAGGGCAGGGTCGGCGCGCCGGAGGATGTCGCTGCGGCGATCTACTATCTGGCGTCGCCGGCCGCTAAGTTCACGACTGGCACAAATCTGGTCGTCGATGGCGGCTATACCTCTTGGTAAATGTTGGCCGGTTCGCAACTGTTCAATAGAGGTTTTAATACAGACCGGCTATTTAACCGCGAGAGTGGTGAATTTCAAAGACACAGGACATATTCCGGATTCCATAAGGGGGATTCACCACAGAGACACAGAGGGCACAGAGGTTTTTGGATGGCAAGGTCCAAGTTGTTATATCAACAGTATTCACCACTCCCTTAACCGCCGCGTCTTTGACCCGCGGCCATGCGAGCTGACTCCGCGACATGATTCCCGCAACTAGGGGAAGGGCGGGCAGGGCATGGCGCGATCCGGCACCACCGTGTCGTTGCGAATCCAGCCGGAAATCCTGCCCTCGTCCACGGTCACATTGACGAAATACCAGACTTCGCCAACTGGGTTTCTTTCTTCGCGTTCCCGCCTCAAAATCGAAACGACCGTTCCGGTGGGCAAATAGCCTACGATCGGTGTACCGGCGCGCGTCGTCGGTCGCGCCCGAAGATTGATCGCATTCAGATTCAAGACCACAGCCCGGCAGATTACCTCCGGTGTCGGCGTCACAGTTGGTGTATTGGTCGAAGTCGGCGTATTAGTCGCGGTCGGCGTAATGGTCGGTGTAGCAGTAGGAGTCGGCGTATCGGTCGGCGTATCGGTCAGGGTCGGCGTGTACGAGGGAGTTGGCGTCCCCGTATTCGTCGCCGTGTTGGTAGCGGTCGGTGTATCCGTCGGCGTGAAAGTAGCGGTGGGCGTCGGTGTGATCGTCGGCGTTTCGGTGGCCGTGGCTGTAAATGTCGCGGTCGGGAAGAGAATCGCCTCAATTTGCTGGCGGTTCATGGCGACGGCGGCGCCACCCAGGCTGATCAGGATCAGGAATATGAAAAGCGCCACCATTCGGCCTCGATTGCGCCGACCGCGAATCACACCGTCAATGCGGGAGATATCCGCGCGCCGCCCCAAGATGCGAAATGGATCCTCCCGCATGGCATCGAGCCAGGCTTTCGCCTCGCGCGTACCGCCATCTTGCAGCGCCTCCTCGGCGCGCTCAAGGTAACGCGTGAACAAGTCATTGACCGTGCCGCGAAAGCGCTCGTCCTGCGCGTAGTCCCCGACCATTTCCGAAAGCATCTGCCGCGCCTGCGCCAATTCCGCGTCGAAATTCTGCGATACAAGCGCTTGCGCTCGCCTTATCGATTGCTGCGCCCGCGCGACATCTGCCTGCTGGTTGCGCGATCGCATGAGCAATTCGGCGAAGGCGCCATCGGTCGGGTCCAGCTCTAAACCCAGCTCAAGCAGCTTGACTGCCGAGTTCATCAGCAGAATGCGCTCGTCCAGCGTCGTAGAATTATTGGCATGGTTCAGCGACATCTGCGCCTGGTCGTTCACCTGGCCGCGAATGCTGGCGAGTTTGCTGTCCATCTCCTGTTGCATCTGCGCCAGGCGTTGGCTGTTAGGCAGGAGTTGCCGCGCATGGGACAGCAGCGTTCGGACGCCGGCAATTTGCGTCACCTGTTCTTCCAGCGTTCCGCCGATGGTGTTCATGCTGACGGCGATTTGGTCGTAGTCGCGCTGGATGCGCCGGATCATCTCCAGGCGCTCTTCCGCTTGCGGATCGTTCGGCACGACGCGCAAGGCGCCTTCATATTTGCGCAGCGCCTCGGTCCAATTGTCGTTCGCCATCAGGCGGTCGCCATCCGCCATAAGCTCGCGGGCAAGCGCCAAATCCTGGATATCCAGCAAGGCTTGCTCGACGTCCTTCCAGGTGAGGATTCCGTCCCGTTCCGCCAGCTCGCGCGCCTCGCGGTACAATCCCGACGCCTGTTCGTAGTTGCCCGCGCGCACCAGGGAATTAGCCCGGTTGTACGCCACCCGCGCTTCAAAAGGAATGCGATGATCGGGCACGATACCGCGTATCAGATTGTCTTCAGATTTCTCACGGTACTCGATCGCTGTGGAGTTATTTGGCTGCAGCGACAAAATGCGGTTGGCGACGTCTATCGTTTGTTGATAGTCGCCTGAGTAATAATTTTCCGTCAGACTTTTCTGCAGCTCGTCAATCGCCGCTGAAGAGGGCAGAGCGCGCTCTTCCGGCGCCGGACCAGGCCGGTCACGCGATGCCGGTTCGCGTGGCGGATAATCTGACGAACGCCCGTAGCTCGCGCGTGATGACGACTCCCCGTCCGCTTCAGACGCGGCTTGCGCTGGCGCTGGTCGCTCACTTGATTGCTGAGAAGGCGCAGAACGAACATCGTGGCGCTCGAACAATTCCTGGACCCGCTGCTTCGCTTGAGCGCTATGGGAACCGGCTTGCTGCAACAGGCTAATGACATCGTCATTGCCGGCATCCATGCGCAGCGCGTCCGCCAGAATATCGATCGCTTCGTCGATGTCGTCGTCATCGCCAGCGATCTCAATGCGGATGCGCGCGCGCCGCACTAACCCGCGCAATGCCGCCGTATTTGGGCGTATCCGCGTAGCTTGGCTGCCCGCTATTTCGGCAAAAAGCGCCTGCGCCATCTGCTCAAGCGGCGTATTCTTCGCCTCCATCAACAGGTCGCGGGCTTCATGCTCCAAATCACTTAATGCCTGCGGGTCAGTGGTCGCTTGCGCGCGTTGTCGTAAGTCCTGTATTGCCCGTTGCAGGTCCTGCATGTAGGAAAGTCCCGTATCAAATAACCCGGCTTTTTCAGCGCTTACCGGGACGCTTCTTGCAACTTACCAACGCGACAAGCGCCATACCACGACGATGGATTCTATGATAGAGTATGGTGAATTCAAAATCCGACCGCGGTCAATCAATTATGGCATCGTTTCAGCATATTAGGCCCAGATATAAACTGATCTTATTCTATAATATCAAGCCCGAGAAACAAGACCAATACTATCGCTACATGCTCAGCAGCTTCGTCCCGGCGATCCAGAAACTGGGCGTCTACATGCACATGGTATGGCATGTTGCCTATGGCGAATACCCCCGCCGCAAAATAGAATTTGTCACCGAAAGTTCAGATACCCTCCGCAGCCTTTTCCTCAGCGATGAATGGGACGAGTTGGAAAACAAACTCAGGCGCTACGTTGATGACTACGAGCGGAAAGTCGTCGACTATCGCAACGGCTTCCAACTATAATGATGGTCGCCCGCGGTTGACCGAAATCTGACTGTTACACACTCAAATCCAAAATACGATATGGCGAGCAATTGGCGTCTCTGACAGCCTTTGTCAGCTATGCCGCAAAATGCGAACCGCTGCGCATAATCCGCGTCTGGCTTGCAATTCGCGGCGGCGCCCGTAGAATGGAAAGAATCAGCTAAGTAAATCTGAAGGTTCAAACACCAGATGGATCTCCTGGATCTGTTGCCCTTTTTGAAGGATCAACCGGAAATTGTCCAGCGCATTTTTGTGGATTTCTTTCCCTTTGTGGTCGCTCTCCTGCTCATCCTGATATTGCGCGTGGTATTGACCGCCATTCTGCTGCGTCCTTTGCGCGTTCTAGTCGGGCGTACGAAAAGCGATGTTGACGATCATCTGCTGGAAGCCAGTGTTGCCCCTGTACGGCTGGCTGTGGTCGGCTTATCTCTTATCCTTGTCACGTTCATCTTCGCCTTTGATATCGAAGTGAAAGAAATCGCCGTTACGATCGGCCGCGCCTTGCTGATCAGCGCGCTCTTCTTTGGTATTGTGCGCTGGTTTGAAGTCCTCTCGCTAAGTCCCGGCGCCTTCGCCCGTGTCTTTGGCTGGACCATTCCTGAGCGCTTGCTGCCCTTTCTCAGCACACTGGTCAAAGCCCTCATCATGGCGCTTGGCGCCATCTTTGTCTTGCAGGAACTGCACTTTGATGTCGCCGCCTTGATCGCTTCCCTCGGCGTAGTCGGCATAGGCATCTCGCTCGCCTCGCAAGATACCGTTAGCAATATGTTTGGATTCGCCGCCATCGTATCGGATAATCCCTTCAAAGTCGGCGACTTCATCAAGACGCCCAACGTTACCGGCATCGTCGAAACTGTCGGCGTCCGATCGACGCGCATCCGTCAGCTTGATCAGGCGCTGCTCACTGTGCCCAACAAACTCCTGACCGACGCGGTCGTACTGAATTGGTCCCGAATTCAGAAACGCCGGCTGGATGTCACGCTGAACCTTACCTATAGCACCACTGCCGAGCAGATGCGCCAAGCCGTAGCGGACATCAGAACGCTGCTGCAAAATACCGAAGATATCGACCCTGAGTCCGTCATTGTGCATTTCGTTGATTTCAGCTCAAGCTCGCTTGATGTCCGTGTTATCGCCCAGGTTTTGTTCGCTGATTGGAAGCAATTCACCGCAATGAAAGAAGCCGTTTTTCTGGATATCATGGGCATTGTCGCAGGGCTAGGCATCGATTTCGCCTTTCCCAGCCAATCGGTCTATATCGAATCTACGCCTGAGACTAGCGCGCCACTGCAGACTTTGGCGCAGCAGATGGCAGCCCTACAGGCGCAGTCCGCCGATGAGCCAATTGAGGCGCCGGGATCTTCTACGCTATGACCAGCGCCTTGATGACGGCGATGCGTTTCAGCGAATCTGATCTGCAGGCAAATCGCATGGGCGCGCTTAGCTCGGCGCAAATGGAACGCATGAATCACACACGTCGGCGGCAATCCACTCTCGCCGCGCTTCTCTTCATCGCGCTGGTTATCGCCGCCACCAGCCTGATCTTCAGCGGGCAGCGCCATCAGAATCAGATTCTTGCCTTGGCAGGCATCGTTCTAATCATACTCAATGCAATTCTGGTCGGCATCATGGGGCGCGCCTTTATGCGCCTGGGCAGCGATCTGCGCGCCGGCAACATCGAGGCGCTGGCAGGTGAAGTCGAGCGTGTTCTGCGCCGCGGCAGGCAGCGCGATAATTATCTTCTTCGCATCGACGGCAACAGCCTCTACGTGACACGTGACGTATTCCTGAGCATCCAGCACGAGGCGCCCTATCGCATCTATCGCACCACCCACGCCCGCCTGCTCTTGTCTGCTGAGTTATTGAATTGAAGAGGTCGAACGCTAATGAACTGCTTCAATGCCGTTTAGAGCACAGGCGTACAGAAGTGTATAATCGCGTGAGACCCGGGCCAGTCACATGAGGTTGCAGCTTGATAAATCGAATTGATCGCCGTCGCCTGCTGCCGATATTGGTCTACCTGCTAGTCGCCGTCTATTTGACCGCGCCAGTCATCGGAACATTTTCGACGCGTTTCCTTGGCAGCGAAACCGGGGATGTCTACGAGATGGCGCGCCACATCTGGTGGTTCAAGACGGCGCTGCAAAACGGCGACGACATTTTTGAGCACTCGCTGCTTGGGCACCCGGAGGGCTTACCCGCGATTCAACTCTGGGCGCATCCGCTGCAATTCTTTCCCAGTTGGCTTTTCGCCTTTGTCATGCCGCTCGCCGCCGCCTACAACCTCGGCATCATTTTGACACTCTTTCTCAATGGATTGTCGCTATATCTGCTGGCTCGCCGCTGGCTGGTGACCGAGCATACTTTCCCGCTGTTTCTCGCGGGGCTCGTATACATGATTTTCCCCGCGATACAGCGAACGATATTTGACGGACACTTGGGCTTGCTAGCGCAGTATCCAGTGCCACTCTTGATTATTTTCCTCTTTGACTTCGCCGATCGGGGCGGCACGGGTCGTTTCCTGGCTGCGGTAGTCTTCTTCGTGTTGACCGCCATGGGCCACTCGCTGCAAATCATATACGTCACCGTGCCGCTGACGGTGCTGTTTCTTTTGGCGCGCCTGTATCACCGGGATCATGTCGGCGCGGCGCGCGTGTTTTTGATCGCCTTGGCCGGCTGTGCCCTACTGCTACTATTTCTGTCGCCTATTTTGGCGGAGTCCTTGAGTCGCGCTCAAGCTAGCGCAAATGGCAGCCAAGTGCGCCAAAGTATTGATCTTCTCGGCGTTTTTCGCCCATCCTGGAGCAATCCCTTGTGGCGCCAGATCTCTTACGCCGCACCCGCCGGCCTGGCGAAAGGCGCAAGCTATGTGGGCATATTGGGCGGTTTATTGGCTCTTCTGGGTATAGTCTCACGCCGAGTGGCGCGCTGGTGGCTTTTGGTAGCGCTGGTGGCATGGATCCTGGCGCTTGGTCCCGTACTGAAGCTATACGATCATGCGCTAACCGCCGTCATCGCCGGCTATGAAGCAGTTGTGCCTTTGCCATACGCCCTCCTCATGAACCTGCCCTTCGTCGAGCTGGCGCGGCAGCCCTACAGGTTCATGCTGCTCTTCGCGGCTATGTTCGCCCTGCTGGTTGGTTTCGGCGCCGTAACCCTTTGGTCCAGCCCTTTCATTCAGCAGCGCCATCCCTGGCTCAGGGCAGCGCTGGCTGTCCTCATTTCCCTGATTTTCATTCAGGAATACCAGCTCGGCACTGGGCTGCCAAGTTTGCCCGCCGCCATACCGCAAGAGATACATTTTCTCAATCATCGTCGTGACATCCGCGCCATTTACAACGCGCCCTATGATAATTTGCTGGCCGCAAAAGAAGCCATGTATTTACAGACCGCGCACGGCAAGCCGCTCATCGCCGGTTACGATGCCGATGTCGCCGCCGCCGACCCCGCCCGACTCGATCTGCTCGCCAGTTTTCGTCCGCCGGTACTCACCGAGGCCGATGCTGATGTCGTCATCGTCAACAAGGTACGCGCGCTGGAAAGCGGGCAGACCGGGCTTCTGCCGCGGGCGCGACAATGGCTCGGCGAGCCCTTCTTTGAAGATCAACGCTACGCCCTCTTCGAGACGCCTTTCGCGCTCGACCAGACCCCGAAACTGCACTCGACCAAGTGGGATGGTCAATCCCATGTGACCTATATTTACAAGGAACAGCCCGGCTGGATGGAGTTCACCGCAACATTGGAAGCGGTCAATCGGCGCTTGCATCTGTCGCTCAATGGCACACCGTTGGAGTCGCTGCATGTCAACGGCATGATACCGGTCTCTATCCCCCTGCCTATTGCTCGCGGCGGCTACCATACCTTTCGCATCGCCCTTGACCCGCCTTGCCCCGAACGCATCGATATCGAGCTCTTGCTTTGCCAAGGCGTAACGGTCGACAATGTCGACACCCGTATCCTCTCCAACGGCGCCATCTACGATCCCATTCGGATTGCTGACGGCATTGTGCTGGCCGGATACTATCTGCCCAAGCAATTCGACGACGAAGTTTCTATTCGATTATGGTGGCGCTTTGAATCGCAGCGCTCCGCCAATGATGTTCGCTTTGTGCATATCCTTGACGAGAGTGGACTGCCCGTGAGCGACCGCCCCGATGACGATTCCTTCGGTGAAATTGCCGCCGGCAGCGAACTGACGGAAACCCTGAAACTGGATACCAGCAAGCTCTCCGATGGCGAATATCGTATCCTTACTGGCTGGTACGAGCTGCCCTTCGCCATCCGCTACGATGTGCTGACCAACGTGGATGGCGCGCAAAATGATACCGTGGTTCTCGGCGCCATCCACGTGCGCAACTGATACCGCGCGCGCTCGGTTTGCTCTTCAGGCTGTTGGCTCACCACAATAATTCCGCAAGATTTGCACGTTATTGTTTTGTCCAAAAGCAACACAAACTGGGAGATTGCTCGATGAAACGTATCGTAGGTATTGTCATGGCGCTTTGTCTGCTGCTGGTTTCGTCTGTCAGCGCGCTGGACTACGACACCGATAATTATCGCAAGACGATGATCCAGATGCTCGGCGCTGCCTCGGACGCTGCCCGCGGGCGCGGCGTCGACCTCAGCGTCATTGCGGCAATCGCCGCCTCAGCCGATCAGCTCTACATCGCGCCGCTAGCCGATGTCGCCTACTTCGCTCGCAGCGCCGATGTGAACAGCAGTGTCATCTCAGCGCTGAATACCTTGACCGGCCATGACATGGACTGGAGAGGCTATTTTGAGTGGGCGGGCGCCAATGATATCGCCCTTCCGCCAAATTACGACGAATTCAAAGGCCAATTGCTGGCGACATTCGTTGATCCGGAATTCACGCGCTTCTTCCAGCCTGGTGTAGCGGAGACGGCCACCATCAATCTGGTCGAGCCGGTCTGGGGCGGTGTCACCGTCGATGGCATCCCGTCGCTGGTCAATGCCCGCCAGATCAGCCCGCAAGCCGCCAGAGACGAAGGTTTTCAATACGACGATTTCTGCCGCGACGGCGATTGCAGCTATCCGGCCGCGGACGAGTTGGTCTTCGGCGTCAGCCTGAATGGCGACAGCCGCGCCTATCCACTGCGCCTTCTGAATTGGCATGAGATGTTCAACGATGTGATAGGTCAGGCGCCGCTTTACGCCGAACCCGATGGCAAGGAAGTATGCCAGTTCCGCGCCCCCACGCCGTTTGAAGTCTTGGCTCGCTCCGGCGATAGCTGGCTCATGATCGAAGGTCGCTCCGCTGGCTGCCCGCTGGAAGGTTGGTTGCGCAGCGGCGATGTCAGTTGGAGCGGGGACGGCGCGGATCCGCTGCAAACGCTGCCCGATCTGGCAGTCGGCGAGGAGCCGCTGACTGACGGCGTCGCCGCTCAGATATCAGGCGATCCTGTCATGCTGGCGTATTGTACACTCTGCGGCGCCGGCGTCTTATACGACGTCAGCGTTGATGATCTGACATATACCGATTTTGCCGGCGAAGCCGTTGAGCTGGGCGACACAACGCTCGAATTCGGCTCTTCCGGTTTGCTGATGCGATCAAATAAGCTGATGTACGATCGAAACACCGATACCGTCTGGAACGCCATCACCGGTACGCCGGCTTTCGGACCGCTCGCCGCCAGCGGCATTGAGCTGGATATCCTGCCCGTAGTCGTGACAGACTGGGCGAGCTGGCTGGAGGCGCATCCGGATACCAGCGTACTCAGCCTCGATACCGGCTTTCTGCGCAACTACAGCAATGGCGCGGCTTACAACGACTACTTCAACAGCACCGAGTTGATGTTCCCATCCTGGCAGCAAGATACCGCGCTGATCCAAAACAAGGAGATGGTCTTCGCTCTGCGCTTGAACGGGCAAGCCAAGGCATATCCGCTGGCGACGATTATCCCGCAGGGCATCATCAATGACCGCGTTGGTCAAACCGATATCGTCATCATTGCCGAGGCGACGCCCGAGCGCGACTTCTTCGAGCCGGGTGGCGCGGCCGTACGCGCTTACGCAAGCCAGGGAATGGTCTTCAGCGCCGGCGAAAGTAGCATGACGCTGCTCAGCGATGACGGACGCAGTTGGCAGATAACGGAAGAGGCGCTGATCGCGGCGGACGGCGAGCAGTTGCGGCGCATCGGCGGTCATCTGGCCTTCTGGTTCGGTTGGTTCGGCTTCTATCCGGATACGCTTGTCTACGGGGCTTAAGCTCTGCCGTTACGCCAGGGCTTGGGCTTTCTCTTGCGCTTGCGGATGCCAAGCGGCATCTGCAGGTCATAGGCTTGCGCCTTGTCTTGCGGCGGCAGCCACGTGTCGTCGCCGCTGGCTTTGGGTCCATATTCCAGCCGGTATAGCGCTTCGCTCAAGTCCGACTGCTGATCCACTTCGCTCAGCAAGCTGCCACGGGCGCTGCCCAAACGCCGCCATCGTCGTTCCATTTGCGCGCGGGGCGAACCACGAGACGCATAGCTGTCTGCAGCCACGTCGTCATCTTCGCCTGGCCGCTCCCGCCTGAGCCTTCCAAACGGCTTCACCAGGTACAAACCCAAGATTGCGCCCGTAAGCGCCCACAGCCATTCGCTGCCTTCACCAAGCCTTGATCCACCCAGATAAGTGAAGAGCCAAGCCATAAACAGCATGAGCGCAACCGTAGCCAGGACCTTCCATCTCACCTCAAACGCTCCTCATCGGTTATCGCGCCTGGCAGATTCCCTGGCTTCGTCCGCGCTTGCCAGCTTCTCAATCTTCTCGTCCAGGATTTGCGCGCCGAAGGAGTCACGATAGGCCCCGCGGGCCAGATTGCGCCGCGCGGTCGTGATCAGATTGTCGTCATGAATGCCGGCCGCTTCGTATTCGAAGGACGCGCCTGCTCCGCCACTCGCCCGGCGCATGGCGATGATGATGCCGAGACTCGCGCCCAGCAGAGCGCCGACGATAGCGCCTTCCGGCAAGCCCTCCGCCAGCAGATAGCCGGTCAGCGCGCCAATCGCGGCGCCGACGCAGGTGTATACGAAGAGCCGTATCATGTTATGCGCCGGAATCCTCCAAACTAGACTCTCGCGACTTCGCTACTTGCGGTTCCCGAGTCGCCAGGCGCTCCGCATTCTCTGCGAGAGTTCTATCTATGCTGTCAGTTTATCACGTTTGGCTAGCTCTTGGTCGCTGATGCTTGCGGCGCCGATGACTGCGCCGAGCAGGGCGGCTAGGGAAATGTGGAGCATGCAGTGTTTCACGGCGGCGTATCCTCGTCAATTGCTGACGGGCAACGATTGCGTTGTGGCCAGCGCTTGATGGATTCGCGCAGGGTGTCGTACATGGCGGGAGTCAGGGCGTTCTTTTTCTGTGGGCGGTTGAGTTGGATGCGCAGGATGTGGTTGTTGAGGGTGGTGGTGATGTTGGGGATATAGGGATCCAATACATAATCCGCGTCACTACATAAGCTGATTCATCAATTGCAGAATCGTCTTAGTTAGGGAGCTTAATCTGGTTTCGCCCTTTTTGATAAGGGGTCTTTCTGTAAAAACTTGTTTTGCGCTTCCACTGCCTTTCGCCTTGCTACAGCGTTACTCGCTAAATCACGTTGCACTTTCCACCTTCTCTCAAGAATGGCGTTTTGGTGTTCGAGCTCGGCTATCCGTCGATCGTTGACAATGATTCTTGTTGGAAGATTATCCAGTCTGTCTGCAAGATTGACGTTTTCTTGACATATGGCTTCTGCGTAATCCTGCACTTGTTTCAGTTGTGCCTCCAGTTCTGCTCTTTGCGTTGATTCACGTGAGAGTGCCCCTTGCGTGTCAAGAAGCTGAGTCTCCAGCTGCGCTACATGTTGAGCATCTGCCCCATCCTTCTGCCTCGCCTGTTTTAGTTCCGATTCAAGACTGCTGATGTCGTGAGAAAGGCGCGTAACATCACGACGCGCTCCTATCAGTTGTGTTTCGACCTCACTCCTACGCGGTGTTTCTTGTGATAGCCTACGTTGCGCTTCCTTTAGTTGCGTCTCTAGTTTCGCTATCATTTGAGCAACGGCTGTGTCATCTTTTTGCGCCAACTTCAATTCAGATTCGAGTCCTGTAATCTTGCTGTACTGATTCTTTACATTCTGCCGCTCTGCATCCAGCAAAGCCTCCAATTCTTTAGTTTTTGCAGCGTCAACGTAGTCAGTTTGTCGCGCCAAATTGAGTTCGGATTCGAGACTGCTTATTTTTTGCGACAGACGCCTAACATCACGGCGGGATATCTTCAGTTGGGTCACTAGTTCGGCGTTTTGTTGCACTTCTGTTCTTGTATTGCGTTGCGCTCCTTCTAGTTTCGATTCCAGCGCGGCTACATATTGAGATGTCACTTTCGCGTATTCCCTCGCCCCGCTCAATTCTCCTTCGAGTTCGGCTTTACGTTGTGCTTCCTCTTCGGTACCCTTTGTAGTTGCTCTCAGTTGCGTTTCGAGCGCGGCAATGGATTCAAATGCTACTTTCGCGTTTTCTTGCTCTCCTTTCGATTCTTCTTCAAGTTCGGCTCTACGTTGTGCTTCCGCTTTGAGTCTATTTGTAGCTGCTTCCAATTGCGCTTCAAGCCCTTGCTTTTGCTTGGCGCTGTCGGCGGTATTATTCTGCTCTCGTTTCAGTTGCTCGTTGACCCTTCGGTTGCTTAGAAACAAGGTTGCCAATATTGCGAATACGACGAGAATTATAGCGTCCATAATCTTCCTCACTTCATAAAGCAAAGCACGGGCGGTGATCAATGAGACGCCCGTGCTTTTTCCTGGTACTTAGCTGTTTGCGAGCAATGCTTGCCTGACGATGTAGTTTATCGCTGCTCGTTTGTTTTGATTACGACTGACAATTGTCGGATCCCCCGGGATTAGCATTCCTGACTTTAGAAGGATGCACTCCTCCGAGTCAACATTGAAGTCTGCATCGCGTATCCAGTTCGCCAATTCTTGAATAGACCTCGTGCGTATCTGCCACTCATGGTAGCAGCCGGCCAAAACTTCCAAAACAGGTACGCTGAATGACGCATGTTTTGAACGATTCTTGGCGACGTAGTCTTCCTCAAGTTCGATAGAGCACAAGTCTTCATACTCCTTGCGCGCACTGGGTAGAAACTCGTCAGCCCACGAAATGCCTGTGTCAATCAATTCTTGATAGTTTTCCTCAGCTTCACGAAGCCGGTCGCGACTAGCGCGACTGCCAAACCCGTACAAGAGCACTTTGAGGCAACGAGCCAGTTGACTGACTGACAACAGATGGTTGCTAGTTCGCACAGGTGTCGTGCGTTCCATCTCGACTCGATCCGTCAAAAGGGTACTTAGACCACCTTCTACAAGTTCAACGGCAGCCCGATTGAAAGGGTCACGGTCATCAAATCGAGTCTTGGTGGTTGCGTCAATGTTACGGGTCTTAGCCAAGTCGGCGAACATCTGCCGAAGTTCCTTAATGTTTTCTTCTTCATACAGAGCTACGGGAATCGACATCTCATCAAGCCGTTTTAGCTTGAGTTCTAACTTATTAAGGGCTCGATCTCGGCCGTTTTTTGCAGTTAACTCCTTGGCAACTACAATCTCTTGGCGGAGACGATCGCGTACAGTTCGAATTGCTGCCCGCCGGTGCTGCCCGTCAAGAATCGAAATGGTGCTCGTACCCCCACTAAGCGGGATCTTAATATATCCCGACACGTCGGAAAGACTACCGTCGTCGTGTAGAAACGGCACAAATTTGACAGCTTCGGGAGCGATACCCAACAATATAGCGCCCAGTACCCAATCGTCGACATCGTAGATATAGTCGGCGATTCGCCGCGCATGTTCGTCAATGAAGCGCCTATTCGCCTTTTCAATGCGTTCCCGACTCACGAAGTCCGGGACGTTGTCGTCCAACGATCCTAAGTCCATGACCAGCGAATAAGCGGTTCGCCCACCCTGCTGATAGCGATGTACATCGAATTCCACAGCTTGCTGCCTTTTCGGACGCACTATGACCATTTCAGTCTCCTTTGACTAAGTGTTATATAACATTTTAATTCCATTTAACAACTTAATCAAGAGGCAAAATATATTAAGGCATTAAATTGATTTCTAATGTGATTTACCTCGCTATTCATACCTGCCCCAGCAACTCCTCCACACTCTCCAAGCGCTGCTCCACCCGATGATGCTCCAGCACATGCGCCCGACCCGCCGCCGCGATTTTCTCGCGCTCGTCGTCATGCGCCAGGTAGTAGCGCGCCTTGTCTTGCAAGTCGGCCGCGTCCGCGAAGGTCACCAGATGCTCGCCGGGCGTGAACCAGCGCCGCACCCCCGGCAGGTCATCGACGATCTGAAACGCGCCCAGCGCCGCGCTTTCAAACAGGCGCATATTGCCGCCGTAGCGCATGAAGTCGCCGTGTACATTGATGCTGATCTTTACTGACGACAGCACTTGCAGCATGCGCTCGCCCAGCGCCTCCCCGCGATAGAAGCGTTGCAGCGACTTCGGCGCATCGTGTACGCTCCAAATGCCCAGGTTGAAGTCGCTCAGGCTCTCCAGCGCCGCCACGCGCCCGCTGTACAGGTTGTCCGGCATCAGCGTCCCGACAAAGCCCACATCGCAGAGATACTCGTTCGGCACATCGGTGATCGGCTGCGGATAGTGCAGCGCCGGGTCCACGCCGACATAGGGCAGGCACTCGACACGCCCCGCCCCCAGCTCCTGCCATTGCACACCATGATAGTAATCGTTGACCAGCACCAGGTCATACATAGGCGCGGCATCTCGCTCGATGGCGTGGCTGAAGACGATCGGAGAAACACCGCTGACGTAAATGACTTTGCAATTGTGCTCCCGCTTTAACAGTGCCAGCGTCGCCGGCAGGATTACGCGGTTATCGCCCGAAAGCCAGACGATATCCGGCTGTAAGCGCGCGGCCTGCGCCAGCAGAAGCTGATTGCGGCGCTGCAAATCCGGGTGCAGCTTTGGCGGCAGGCGGCGCATCAGTCCGGCGGCGATCTTGCCCGCTGTCAGTCCCTTGCGATGCACATCACGGCTTAGCCGAGCGATATCGCGCGCGCCATATCCGGGCAGATTGCGCCAGAAGACGTCGACGGAATAGCCGGCTTTGCGCAGCGCCCGTTCCCAGGTGTGCTGCCCCATGCTGCGCGGGAAGAGGGGAGGCGCGCTTCCGGCCGGCGCGCCGATTAGTTCCTTTTGCAGTTCTTCAGGATGGTGAAGCGAAGCGATGAATAATACTCGGCCGGGCATTCTAGTTTTGCGGCCGTTCGGCCTCGGATTGCTGTTGTTCTTGCCAATAGTTTCGCCACAGCGCCTCAGGTCCGTCTACAGCGATTCTTTCTATTACTTTCCAAATCAATTTGTAGCCGAGTTGGCTTCTCGAGTCGGGAAATAGATCCGCTTGCTTGTTCCAAATGAGTTGTTTCAGGTCATTGGTCTCGCTGTGTATGCTGTCTCCTCCGGGCCAATGACTATACAGGGTTGCCTTGTCAAAATCATCTTGTCGCAACAGCCAATAGAGGGTAAGCACAAGCACTGCCCCATCATCTACCAGTCCGCTTACTTCGCGCCTATCACTGTTTTCCGGCATCAGATCAATTGAGCTAAAGACGTAATTTGCCGCCACCATCAATGGCGTCTTATGGGCAAACGTTACGCGATTGTCGTCGATCAAGCGGATGACTAGATCCAATAGGGGAGCCAAATACATCAGAATCGCAGTCTGCGGCGCATCGCGGTTTCCTGCTACCCACTTTGCCAGCGGCTGCTCCCACTGCTCCAGCCAATGCGTACTCATATCGCCAACACTTAATTGCTGGCGGTTATTGACGTCATGCTTTATATCGGTCTCTTTGAGGAAATGATTCAGCAGGCTTACAGTCTTGCTCGCCGTTTCTGGTGTAGCCAGATACGGGTCATGCTTGCACATGTTCCATATTTCGTTGGTTTCCTTGAGCGTATATTCGTTTAACATATCGAATTCGTAGTCGAACTGCTTGTGTAACGAATCAAGGATGCTGCGCCTTTTGTAGAAGTCGGCCCAACTCCTTAGTCCCCAGTATGCGGTCTTTGCCTGGTTTCTTCGTTCCTCGTCTTTGACATCTCTCAGTAACAGATTCGCTCGTCGTTTGCTATTGTGGGATAACTCCTCGTACAGATTGCTTACAAGAAACTCCAATAGCAATTCGATGCCGCTGCATGCTGTCAGCGTGGCGGAGTGGCACAGGTTGTATTGGAGGCAGGCCATTGCCTCTGCGCGCCGCATTACGATGTATTGGCGTTCAATTGTGCGGAAAGCCACCATCTAGGCACGTCCCCTACAAGTTTCGCAAGTCCAGCAGCCGCAGCGGATTCTCGATCAGTTCGCGCAAGTGATTCAGGAACTGCGCGCCTTCCGCGCCGTTACTGACGCGATGATCGACGCTCAAGGTCATATTCATGCGCGTGCCCACGCCCAGCGATCCATCGGCTAGCACCACCGGCACGCGCTGCGATGACGACACGGCCAGGATGCCGGCTTCCGGCGCGCTGATGATCGCCGAAAAGTCCTTGATGTTGAAAGGCCCCATATTGCTTATGGTGAAGGTGGCGCCGCGGATGTCATCGGGTTTGATGCGGCCGCTGCGCGCGCGCTCGTACATCGCCTTGTTGTTGGCGGCCATCTCGCTCAGCGCTACCGTATCGGCATTGTGGCAGACCACATTGACCAAGCCGTTCTCGGGCAAGGCGACGGCGATGCCGATATTGACGCGCTCGTGCCGCACGAAGCGGTCGCCATAATAATGCGTGTTCAAGTTGGGGAAGGCGCGCAATGCCAGCGCCAGCGCTTTGATCAGCATGTCGTTGACGCTGACTTTGACGCCGCGCTCCGCCAGCGCTCGGTTGATCTCAGCGCGTACCGCCAGCAGCGGCTCAACATCGGCGTCGACTGTGACGTAGAAATGCGGCGTATTGCTCTTGCTGCGGATGGTGCCATCGGCGATCGCCCGGCGCATCCGCGACAGCGGCAGAACTTCGACATCGGCGTCAGGGACTTTGCTCCAGGTTGCTTGTCCGACAGTGGAAGCGGGTGGCGCGGCTGGCAGGGGCGGCAGCTTTGGCTTGGCTGTGAAGTTCTCGACATCGGCTTTGACGATCCTGCCGCCGGGGCCGGAGCCGGCTACACGGCTGAGGTCGATGCCTTTGTCTGAGGCGATGCGGCGGGCCAGGGGCGATGCTTTTATTCGCCCATCTTCCGTCTTATTCCGTCCATTTGCCGTACTTTCCCCACCCTTTTCCGTAGGCTGGCTTGCCGCCTCTGATTGGTCGGACCCAGCGCTTTCACCGGTCGCGCCGATTAGGGCAATGACGGCGCCTTCGCCCAGTTCATCGCCGGGCTCCGCGCGTAATTCCAATAGCTGGCCGCTGCTGCCGGCTTCAATCTCCACGGTTGCTTTGTCGGATTCAAATTCGGCGATGATATCGCTCGCGCTGACCGCATCGCCGATGTCTTTCAGCCAGTTAATCAGCAGGCCATCCATCGTGAGTTTGACTTCGTGCGCCATTTACACAATCTCCTTGACCGCATCAACGACTTTTTGGGCGTTGGGCAGCGCCAGCAATTCGATCTCTTTGGAATAGGGCAGGGGCACATCTTCGGCGGCCACCCTTTTTATGGGCGCGTCCATATAGTCAAACATATTCTCCTGCAGCTGCGCGGCGATCTCGCTGCCGAAGCTGTACATAGGCAGGGATTCTTCCACGATGACGCAGCGGTTTGTCTTCTTGAAACTTTCGTAGACCAGCGCCATATCCAGCGGGCGCAACCAGCGCAAATCGACCACTTCGGCTACGACGCCATCACGCGCCAATACTCGCGCCGCCTGAAGCGCCCAATCGACGCCGCGGGCATAAGCCACCAGCGTGACATCGCCGCCCTCGCGCTTGATATCGCCCTTGCCGATGGGAATCAGGTAATCGTCATCGAGGTCTTCAGGCATTGGGCTCGGTTTGGGGTATAGCGCGATGCTCTCGGTGAAGAGCACCGGATTGTCATCGCGGATGGACGCTTTGAGCATGCCGTAGGCATCCAGCGAATTGGAAGGGCAGCCGACGTAAATGCCGGGGAAATGCGCGAAGATCGGCTCGGGCGCGTGGGAATGCGAGGCTGTCGCTTGATTGCCCCAGCCGCTCGCCGCGCGGTAGACCAGCGGGACTTTGAACATGCCGTCAAAGAAGTAGCGCACTTTGGCGGCGTGATTGGCGATAGCATCCAGCGCCAGGAAGGCGAAATTGATAGTCATGAATTCGGCGACGGGGCGCAAGCCGGCCATGGCCGCGCCAACTGCCACGCCGCCGATCGCCATTTCACTGATCGGTGTATCACGTACGCGCCGCTCGCCGAATTCATCGAGGAAACCGCGCGTGACGCGATGCGTACCTTGCCAGTAGGCCACTTCTTCGCCCATGACAAAGACATTCTCGTCACGGTGCATTTCTTCTCTTAATGCCCGGCGGATCGCTTCCCGCATGGCGACATTTCTAGCTGCCATTGCCTTTACCTTGCAGTCTCATGTGTGTATATCGGCGCAATTAACATAAGTCGATTAAGTCCGCACAACTCTGTTCACTTGTGTATCTTCCAGTGTTTTCGATTTGCGATTTGTACCATTCAGTGAAAGTTGCTTTATGATGTGAGCCAACGCAAAGCACATTAGGCCACCAAGCGCCAATACGTACATGAAAATCTCATGGAAAATAATAAGGTTGTTTCGATACGACAGTAAAATCAGCGCGAGAAATCCCCAAGACGCTAGTCCGCCAAGCAACAGCATCGCATACATGAATGATCAGATCTCCCTCATCGTCGGTAAAGATATTCGTCACCAACTCCATGTCTTCATAACCGGCGCAAAATCTGCACATCGTTTTTAGGCGCCATGCCGCTTTCAGTCGATGCCAGCGCCGACGCTTTGCGATGTTTTGTGCACCAGGTCGGAATTGACATAGGTATTCTGCATCAGGTCTTGATAGCTGCGCGGCAATTCGCTGGCTTCGGCAAAGGCGACCGATTCGGCTACGATGCGCACAGCATCGGCTTCATGCTTGGCGAATATGTTGCTGACATCGCCGTACTTGGATTCGATGCAATCGCGCAGAATCTTTATCGGCTCGCGCGTCGCCATCCACTCACGCAGCTCGGCCGACATGTCCTCACGGGCGTCATACTGCTTGTCGGAGACGCCATGCCCGCGATAGCGATAGGTCACGTGCTCGATAACGGCCGGCCCATGCTCGCGCGCGTATTCGACCGCTTTGCAAGCGACAGCATAGACTTCCAGCGCGTTTTGCGCATCAACGCGACCGAAGCTCTTGATGCCGTAGGCTTCCGCCTTGCGATACAGCTCGGTCTGGCCGCTGGCGCGCTCGACTTCCGTGCCCATGGCATAGCCGTTGTTCTCGATGATCCAGATGACCGGCAGGTCCCAGATGGCGCTCATGTTGAGTGATTCGTGGAAGTAGCCGTTGTTGGTGGCGCCGTCGCCGACATAGGTCATAGTCACGTCGTCTTTGCCGTGGTATCGGGCTTCCAGCGCGATGCCGGCGGCCAGGGGCAAGTGGCCGCCGACGATGGCATAGCCGCCCCAGAAATTGTGGTCTTTGGAAGCCAGGTGCATGGAGCCGCCTTTGCCACCGCTGCTGCCGGTTTTCTTGCCCATCATTTCCGCCATGACCGCGTTGGGGTCCATGCCCAATATAAGGGCGATGCCATGGTCGCGATAAGCGGTGATGACGTGGTCGGTCTTGCGCAGCGCCGCCATAGAGCCGACACCGCTGGCTTCGTGCCCGCTGTAGAGATGCAGGTAGACGCCGGTGATGCGTTTCTCTTGGTAAAGCCGATGGCAGCTTTCTTCAAACTCCCGTATCAGTACCATCTGGCGGTACCAATCGAGGAGCATGTCTTTGCTTGGCGCGCCCATGCAGATTCCTTCGTCGATGGTTGCGAATTGCCTGCCCATATTGGTGGCAAAGTATAACATAGGTTTACGTGACTTTTGTATTCTGGCTTTTGCTTGGGTTGACAGGCGGGCAAATTGAGCATATAGATCATGTGTGCGATTTTTTTGTTTTACCACCCAGTACACCGGGTCGTAACGAAGACACAGAGGTAATCTCCTGAAGTCTGAGCCTATGCGGCAGCGACCGTTATCCTCTGAATTTGCCGACGCAAGCGGGGCACTGGCAAAACCGTTTGTTAAATGGGTTGGAGGCAAACGCAGCCTCTTGGCGGAGTTGTTGTCACGCGCACCGGCGAAGTTCAGAAATTATTACGAGCCGTTTGTTGGCGGCGGCGCGCTGTTCTTCGCCTTGAAGAATGAACGTAGAATTAATTCAGCGGGGGGGGGGGGGGGGGGGGCAGGCATTCTTAAGTGATGTCAACTTTGATCTCATCAACACATACCAAGTCATCCAGCGCGATCCCGAACCCCTCATCAAGAAGCTGCGCGAGTACGCGGCAAATCACTCCAAAGACTACTACTACGGCATCCGAGGTCAGCACGATCTCGACGACCGCGTTGAGATAGCGGCCCGTTTCATCTACCTCAACAAGACTTGCTTCAACGGCTTGTGGCGCGTCAACTCCAAAGGCGAGTTCAATGTGCCGATGGGGAGCTCGGAAAAGCCGGCCATCTGTCAATCGGCTATTCTGCGGGCCTGTAACCGGGCGCTGCAAGGAGTGAGAATCCACGTTAGCGATTTCCACGAAGTAGAGGCAGACATTGGCGACTTTGTCTACTTCGATCCGCCTTATCATCCGCTTGAATCTGCACCGTCATTTACGAGTTACTCGGCAACTGGTTTCGGCGTACCCCAGCAGTTGGCCCTACGCGATCTCAGTCTGGAACTGTGCAGACGAGGCGCACTGGTCATGCTTTCCAACAGCGATACCGAGTTCATTCGAGACCTTTACGACAGCGCGTTCTTCAACCTCGCAACAGTAAAGGCTCCTCGCATGATCAATTGCAAGGGAGATGGCAGAGGCGTCGTAAATGAAGTGCTGATAACAAACTACAGGAATTAATCCGAATTTTGGTACTAGGGAGCAAGCAGATGGCGAAGGATTGTAACAAGCACGCTGGTCAACATAACGTAGGTCGGCGGAAACCCCTTGACGGCATTATGCGAGGTTTGCCTAAGAATCAGTCAGGTCTAAATACTGGCCGGCATAAGTGTCCCTACTGCGCCTACGAGCTTGGTTTTGAGCACGGACTTCAGCATGCCGCGGAAAAATTCCGCGAAATGATAATGAAGTGATCAATCTCTGGTTGGAATCGATTTCCCCGTTTCCAGCCGTATGGGCAACGGGTTGTGGGATTGAGGATGATGACTGACTTAATCCCTAGCTACTCCCCGTCATCACCATCACCCAGCAAGCCGGCCACCACCACCACAAGAACCGAACCCAGCGCGCCGACCAGAATACCGCCTATTAAGGGCAGCTTCACCAGGCCGGTGATGCCGAAGATCGTCACCAGCAGCGAGCCGACAAAGCCACCGACTATGCCAAGCACGATATTGGCCACCAGTCCGTAGCCCTTGCCTTGCAGCAGCTTGCCCGCCAAATAGCCGCTGGAGGCCCAGACTGCCAGCGAAATTACCAAGCCAATCAATCTGCCGAGCATGCCGGGCAGCAGCAGCAACACAATAATCAGAGCAAGTATGATGCCGACGCCGATTTTATATTTCATAAGGTGATGCCTCCCTACCTTACATTCCCCTATTATACGAGATTCTGTCCGAGGTAGTTGCAGGAGAATGGCGGCGCGAGCTCTGCCTTAGCAATTCCGCTGATGTTACAGTATCATTTGGCTGAATCTACTATCTACTCTCTAAAGAAACTCGAGCGGCGACATGATTGAGGCAGCGGAAGAGCGGGCGCCGGACCTGACGCCCGAAAACTTCATCAACCGGGAATTGAGCACGATTGACTTTCAGAAGCGGGTATTAGCGCTGGCGGAAGACGAGACGACGCCCTTGCTTGAACGTGTCAAGTTCATCGCGATTGTGGGCAATAATCTGGATGAGTTTTACATGGTGCGCGTTGGCGCGTATTTTCAACGGCTGGCGCTGAGCAATCCTCGGACGCGGCCCGATGGCACGACTCCCGCGCAACTGCTGCGCCAGATCCATGAGGATGTCTCGGAATTAATCGCCCGTCAGCGGCGCGTTCGGCGAGAAGTGTTTGAGCTGCTGGAAGATGAAGGGATACACTTAATCAAAACGAGCGACCTCAGCCCGGACGAGAGCGATGCCATCAGTTGGTATTTTCGCTCGGAGGTATTCCCGGTGTTGACGCCGCTGGCGGTCGATCATGCGCGCCCCTTTCCCTTCATATCCAATCTGAGCCTCAACCTGGGAGTTTATCTGGAGCGGAACCATAGTGACTTGTCGAGCGGCATAGACTTCGCCCGTATCAAAGTGCCGGTCAATGTACTGCCGCGCGTCGTCCGCCTCGAGTCAGTGCTGACGAGTTATACGGGTGATGAGCATGACGGCTATCATTTCTTGTGGATGGAAGACATCATCGCGGATTACCTGAGCGATCTTTTCCCCGGAATGCGCATCCGCGAGGCCTTTCCTTTCAGAATCTTGCGCAACGCCGATATCGACTATGAGCATGAGCAAGAAGAAGACCTGATTGATGTCAAGTCTATCATCGAGCAGAGCGTACGGGCGCGGCGTTTTGGCTTTGTTGTGCGTTTGAGTGTGCCGGCGGCCATTAGCGAGCGCATGCTGACCCGTTTGACGGATTCGCTGGAGGTGCCATCCAATCGGCAAGTCTTCCGCATCAACGGCAAACTGGGATCGGCTGACTTGTTTGAAGTGCTGCAGGCGGACCGTCCGGACTTGAAAGATCCCCCGTATTCGCCGGGTGTGCCCAAGCCCTTTTCCCAATCGGCGGATTTCTTCGAGGCCATTCGCCAGCAAGATGTGATTGTGCATCATCCTTACGATTCATTCGCGCCGGTGGAGGACTTCTTCAAGCGGGCCGCGCGTGACCCGGATGTGCTGGCGATCAAGACGACCTTGTACCGCGTGGGCAAGAATTCGACGGTGGTTGACGCCTTGATGGAAGCGCGCGATAACGACAAGCAGGTCACGGCGCTGGTGGAGTTGAAGGCGCGCTTTGATGAAGAAAACAACCTGGAGTGGGTGACGGCGCTGGCGGAAAAGGGCGTACATGTCATCTATGGCGTCGAAGAGCTGGCGGTCAAGACGCACGCCAAAGTCTCGCTCGTCGTTCGGCGGGAGCGCGATGGGCTGCGGCGTTACGTTCATTTGGGCACCGGCAATTACAATGCGACCACGGCGCGTCTCTACTCCGATATCGGCTTGTTCACCAGCAATGACCAAATCGCCGATGATGTTTCGCGGCTCTTCAACCGCCTTACGGGTTATGCGCCGGAAACGGCTTACAAGCGGCTTTTGGTCGCGCCGGAATACTTGAAAGACAGCTTGCTCGGCTTGATCGATAATGAGATAGAAGCGGCGCGGAAGGGCAGGGACGCTCGTCTGATATTCAAGATGAATCAGCTGGAAGAAGACGACCTGATTCGCAAGCTGTACCAGGCATCACAAGCCGGCGTGAAGATTGATTTGATCGTGCGCGGATTATGCTGCTTGCGGCCCGGCCTGCCCGGCTTGAGCGAGAATATCCGGGTGAAGAGTATTGTTGGGCGCTACCTGGAACATAGCCGCATATATTATTTCCGCAACGCGCCCGAGCATCAGCAGGTGTATATGGGCAGCGCTGACATCATGCGGCGCAACCTGATGAATCGCGTGGAAGTAGTCTTCCCTGTGCTGGATCCGCGCATACAGTGGCGCGTGCTGCGCATTTTGCAGACGGATCTAAGCGATGTCAAGAATTCCTGGGCGCTGAACAGCGACTGCTCGTATGAACGCTGCTGGAATACGGACGATGCCGATGCTTTCGATTCTCATGTCGCCTTTATGAATGACAGCTTCGGCGTCTGCGATACGCCGGAGTAGTGGCGCGCATTGGAAGTTTCTGAGCATAAAGGTGACTCAGGGCGATCGGCTTGACCGCCCCCTGCTTTCACCTGTATCCCCATTGCCCTTGGCTTGCTATTCCTCCGGGAATGTGTACTGCACCGTGTAAGTCAAGACTTCTTCCGCGCCCGCTTCTACTGTGACTGCGAATTCGATGCTCGTGCTGTCCAGCTTGTCAAAAGGCGAGGAACTTTCAATGATTTGCCAGTCGCGCCAGCGGTAGAGCCGCTCCGGCACCAGAATCTCGACGGCTTCCGCGTCTTTTCGATTGCGCAAGTTGACCTGGAAGCTCTCTTTGATGACCCTGCGCGAAACAGTTTCAAAATTGGTCTGTTTCCGCTCGCCCACCAAATCGAAAGCTTTGCCCAGCAGAATCTTGACATCTTCGCCTTCCGGCGTGTGATCAATCCGATTTTCGCCAATAAGCAAGCCCGCGCCATCAAGATCTTCCTGATATACACGGATGCGCCCGGCCGGCAGGTCTGCGCCGAGACCGCTTTCTTCGCCCGTGCTGAATTCGAGGAAAGTCAAGACATCGCCACTCTCCGCGTTATAGCCTGCCGGATAATCGATGGGCGAGACGTAGGCGCTGAATTGCGGTGAACTGTCAAAGACATAGAAGCTGGTCGCGGCGATTTCGCTGCCTCTTACGAATTCGATTTGTTTCGTCTCGTTGTCTTTGATGGTTACCGAGCGCGCGACTTCGTAAAGCTGATACTCGAACAGCTCGCGCTGCTCCACGCTGGCGGCTTGCTCTTCAGCCATGTCAAAAGACATCGCTCGCGATTCGGCGAAGACTGGCTGCGGCTCGATCCGGTTGAGCTCGCCGGCCACCAGTTTCAGGCGGGCGTCATTGAAAGCGCGGCCGCTATGGTTGTTAAGCGTCACCCAACCTTTCAAGTCCAGCGCGCTTTCATCGTCATTCAAGAGCAGGTTGTAATCGGCGGTCCAATTCATGCCGCCGGCGAGATAAGTGATCTCCACCTGCTGCTCGCCGGCCGCAGCGCTTTGCAGCAGCCATTGCAAGGTTGGGCGGGTGATCAAGCCTTCGGGCAGGGCGGGGAAGCGGATGTCGCGCGCATCGTAAAGCCGCACCACCACGATCTCGCCTGTGGCGGTCCGCAGGATTGCCTCGCCGCGGCGCCCACTTAACAGCTCGCCAACGTAGAGCGTCCCGTCCGCAGTGGTGACATTGATCGTCTCGTCAAGATAGCGTGTGAGCAAAGCGTCCGAATCAACCAGGTCGTAAATGTAATTCTGTTCCAGCACGACCGTTCCGGACGGATCCGTCAACGATTGAAAAGTGACTGAGGTGGCGTCGATGGTGGCGGCGACATCGCGGAAATCGACCGTATTTGCGCCTTCGTCCAGCGTGAGCGTACGCTGATCGCGTATCAGCGCTGTGCCCTCGTTATAGACCGTGACGGCGATGCTTTCTCTTTCTTGCGCGATGGCCGTCGTCACACTGCCCAAGAACAACAATGCCAGCAATTGGATTATGCGAAAACGCATGGTGGCGCTCCTTTAGATATCGAAAGATACCAGGACTGAATTTACGCTGACGGTGTAATTGCCCGCGGCGAACTCGCCATCCAGTTCTATCGCGCCTTGATAAGGACGCAGGATCATCGGGCAGATCATATCGGCGGGCACTTGGCGATAAACTTCGACATTTATTGTATTGCCGGCTCGCGACTGCTCGACCTGTACCGGCAAATCGCAGCCATCGGGATGCTCACCTTTCATTACGAGGAAGATACGTTGTGGAGTCTCCTCCAGGTCGACAAGCGCGCTCGAAATATTGGTCAAGACTTTGTCACTGTCGCTCACGTTTTGTGTCTCCATTTCTTCAATGAGAATAGTGTTCACTGCAATTAACGTATCGGCGGGCAATTCGGTTGCGGCCAAGTTTAGACTCGCATCAACTTCGACCAGCAGATCCGGGCAGACCGCTTCCGCCTCCATCGCATTGTAGACGCCGATCAGGACGCGCTCATCCGTTTGCCGCAGAGTGAAAATCTCCGGCAGATCACAGCCGACCGATTGACTGCCTCGCAGCGAAAGCTGAAAATGGCCGGTTTCGCCATTAGCAGCCGAGACTGCCGCCTGGTCGATGTGGACGGGAAACAGACTCTGGATTTCGTAACGCAGCTCTTCTTCGAAGTCATCGGATGGCCGCGCCCAGACTTGGTCATTAATGACGATGTAGGCTGGGTCAGCAGACGTTTCCAGCGCAATCCTGAAGACGAAGGGCGACGCTTGCAATTCGCAGGCTGCCAGGGACGACCGCTCGCGATACGCCTCAATGTCGATATTGTGCGGAAAGTCTCTTACTTGCGAGCGCGGCCGGCCGAAGCAGTCCTTAGCGTACCGGCCTTTGATGGCTATTATCAGTCCACTCTCGCTTGAGTCTAGTATTACGCTGCTTATCGTAGGCAGATCACGAAGGATTTCCTCGTCTTGACCCTGCCTAAGGGCGGAGAGTCCGCCGACGAGCAGCAGTATCAAGAGCAGTAGGCTTGGTCGTATCATCGTGTCTCCTGTTGGTTTTTCCGCCGACGGCTGAACATCATGACGCTTCGATCCATTCGCCGTCAGCCAGTTGCCAAACCTCGGGCTGGTCCTCAGACGTGTCCCAGTCGGCCGGATGTGGAATCAGCGCGAGGAGGGCCGCGCCTTTTCCGGCGGAAAACGGGGCTGCCAGCGTCTGCAAGTCTTCTGTGCCGCCTCGCCGCCGGATGGCAGACACCAGCATCTTATTAGCGGCGGAGCCACAGTTAAGCCGGTTGATAGCGTAGATGGCGCGCCGCCAATCTCGTGAGAACTCGATTTCGACTTGCCAGAGCAGCTCGGCCAGGTAAAGAAAGCTCTCTGGTTCGCGCCCGCTTGCGCTGCCTTCGCCGATACGTCCGACGCTGATGTCACCAGCCAGTTTCTCCGTTCCGAAGTCGCATGCAGCGCTGTCTCCATATTCGGAGAAGACATGCAAGTCGTCGCCAAAGAAAGCCGCTTGGAGCTCAGCCACCAGCGACCGGACGAAGGCCCGTTCGCGAGCGCGAGCCAAAGACTGCGGCGATGTGCCCATGACCAGTGCCTTAGTGGCGCTGCGGTAGCTGTCGTCGATGACGCGGCGAATCTTCATAGCTGCATTATACTTGATTGCCCTTTGCATATACGTTTGGCGCGCGGATCATGTCGCAGGCCAAGGAGGGCGCGACCTTAACTAATGTCGACGCGTATTGGATAATGGTAGAATGGAGTTACATGCTCGCGTGAAGCAAACATCGACGAAGCGAGGAAACAGCACTTTGAGAAGCATGCCGCCAAGAGACTACGAATCCCTGCCCGGGCTTGACGCGCCCGAAGCCTATATCTGTGTGGTTCGAGATATCGATAGTGACATGTATCGCCTCGAGGCTTGTGGAAACCCCGGCGCCTTCATAGCATCGCTGCTTGACGAAGAACAGCGGAAGTTCGGCATCGAGTTGGTCTCCATCCTGGAAACTGAAGATCTTGCGGCGAGCGAATCCGAGCTTTACCATCGCTATCAGGCCATGCTCGGCAGAGAGTGGTTGGAGCTGGACCCTTATCAAATCGAGGAATTGCGCGGCTCGATCTTGCAGATTGACGCGCATGCCAGTCATTATCTGACGCCGCGGCGCTCACGCTACGCCAAACAGGAGCCGCCTGCCGAGCAGATTTCGCGCGACGATCTGATCGCCTACAGACGGTACGGTACGCGGTCGCTGCGAAGCAATCGAGACGCATCCGGCCAAAGCGTCGAGCAGCGCGAAGCAGACTTGTCTTTTCGCGATCACGTGGCCAGGGCTTTCGATGACGCACTGGTGAATCATCCTGGCGCAGTCATCTTTGTGATACTACTCATCTTGATTATTGGTCTGGCGATATTAGAACCGACCACCAGATTCTAGCAGGCAGCGGGTACGTTAAACTTCGTCTTGGTGTTTACTGCGCGTCGCCCGGTTCGTGATTTGCCCAGCAAATGTCATGCCGCGCCCAAACCATGTTACAATCGCCGATGTGACCGTCTAGTATGGGGAGATTGTCTTGCAGGCCGGGCAGCAATTCAAGCGAATTCCCCTTCATCAGGCGGCGCGCTTGCCTCGTTTGGTCTCGCCGGCCGGTTATGTCATCGTCATCCAGGATGTGGATTACGGCAACCGCTTCAAGATCGCCCGCTTGCAGCAAATCGACCGCGATCAAATTCGGCGGGTCGCCGAGCTTTCGATCGACACCAGGTTGGCGCTCATATTGGAGGCGGAGAATGCCGCCGCTTCGGCGCTGGCGCTGCATGATCGCTTTGTCCCGCAAGGCAGAGAGGGCGGGTGGTTTGATCTCGAGCAGGCGCAGCTGGCTCAACTGGACGACATTGGTCGGCCGCAAGCGATGTCGCTGCGGGAGCTGGCGCACAATGAAATGGGCGGCGAGTCGCTCGTCCAGGATGCCAAAATTGTACGGACGACGCCACAGACTCCCATTGCTCATTTGCATAGTCGCGAGAAGCCTCGAGGCCGCCCTTGGTTGGCTTGGCTCTTTTTGTTATTGATAGTCGCTGGCGGCGCGCTGATTGCGCTGGAGGCTCCACTCATTCGCCGGGAGATCACAGGGCTGCTGAATGCTCTTTCAGAGGGAGCGGCGGCAACAGGTGGCGCGCAAGCAACGGTGACCTCAGCTTCAGCCGGGGCAGCCCGACAGTCGCCCGCGGCGTCGACGGATGTTCCTGGGCAGGGCGAGGTGTATTACGTCCGCGAACGGGCGCACTCTCGTACTTGCGCCAGTACAAGTTGCGGATCAACCACGATATTGGAAATCGGAACCCGGATCGAAACGCTGAGCTACCATGTCGGGGATCCGGTGGCGGGCGACAGGATTTGGATCAAGTTCTTGTACGAAGGCGCGCCACTTTACATTCACCAAAGTACCTTGTCCTTGACACCGCCAGTCGTTCAGGCTTCCGAGGAGCCGACGGCATTGCCCGAATTGTCGCCGACAGCTGCTGAGACCGGCATTGTGGCCAGCGCCTTGACTGCCGTGGAGTCGGTGACACCGAGCGATGGTCGCGGACACGGCGAGGTCTTCTACGTCCGTGAGCGGGCGCGCGCTCGGCCATGCGCCAGCACAAACTGCCGCTCGCTTGAAATCCTGGATATCGGCACGAGAATCGTGGCCTTGAGTTATCACAGCGGGCAGACGGTGGCCGGCAGCGATACCTGGATCCGCTTCTTGCTTTATGGCTCGCTGCGCTATGTGCATCTCAGTTCGCTCTCAGAGACAGCGACCGACGCTAGCGCTGCGCCGACGCCAGAGGAGCCGACGACTTTGCCAGAGGTGCTGCCGTCAGCGACTGAGATTGTGCCGCCGACTGAAGCCGCGACAGCGACTGAACCTCCTGCGCCGACGCCAACCGATGTGGCAACTTTGGCGGCGACCGCGACCGACGCTAGCGCTGCGCTTCTCACCATCGAAACGCAGAACAATCTCAATGCCCGCGTACGCTCTTGCCCCAGCACAAGTTGCGAGATCGTCGGGCGTTTAAGCCCGGGCGATCAGATTCAGCCGACCGGACAGACCGAAGGTGAAAACATCAACGGCATCGACTTATGGGTCGAATTTGTTTTCGATGGCGAAACTGCTTACGTGCACGGGGAGCTCGTAACAGAAGTTCCTTGACGAAGCAGCTTAGAGCCAAGCAAGTCCGCTCTGTGCACTCTGTGTCTCTATGGTGAATATCAAAAATCCAGCGTCAAACTGATGGGGCAGTGATCGCTGCCCAGCACATCCGCGTGAATCTCCGCCGTTACCATTTTATCCAGCAGATCCGGCGAGATGAAGAAATAGTCAATCCGCCAGCCGACATTCTTCTGCCGCGCGCCGCTGCGCATGGACCACCAGGAATAGGCGCCTTCTTGCTCCGGATTCAGATGCCTGTAGCTATCGATATAGCCTTGCTCCACCACCTTGTCCATCCAGTCGCGCTCTTCGCGCAGGAAGCCCGAATACTTGGAATTCGGCTTGGGATGCGTCAGGTCGATCTCATTATGCGCCGTGTTGATGTCGCCACAGAAAGCCACCGCCTTGCCTGCCGCCCGCAAGCCATTAGCATAGTCGAGGAAGGCTTCTTTGTATTCCATCTTGTAACGCAAGCGCTCTTCGCTCGCCTTGCCGTTGGGCAGGTAGGTGCTCATCAGTGTGAAGTCGCCGTAATCGGCGATGATGGTGCGGCCTTCGCTGTCGAACTTCTTGATGCCCAAACCGAGCTTGATGTCTTTTGGTTCCGTCTTGCTGAACAAGCCGACGCCGCTGTAGCCCTTGCGCTCGGCATGAACCCACCAGGTATGATAGCCCTCCGGCTGTCGCAATTCGGGGTCAAGCTGCTCGGGCCAGGCTTTGGTTTCCTGCACAGTCAATATGTCCGGCTTGTCTGTGTGAAGCCAATCGAGGAAGCCTTTCTTCTGCGCGGCGCGGATGCCATTGACATTCCAGGAATAGAGCTTCATGAGCGTCTCCGTGAACTAGTGGCGTGATTTTGCCAGCGATTGTAGTGCAAGAGCGCCGTCACCATAAGGTGGAAACGCAGTATTGTCTGTGAAGAAAACGCGACCTTTTGAGCGCCGATGGCCGGCGACCTTATGGTATGCTCTTGCTGTCGCCGGGTGATAGCTATGAGGATTGAACCAATAATGTCGCGCGACAACGCAGCAAGCACCTAATTTTTACCGGGCTTTTGCCGGGGCGAAGCGGATTTATGGGACAAATAAATATTTGGTTTACAGTTAAACGCCCATTGCAGAACAAATTGCTCCTTAATTCGGCGACATGGCACTGGAATCACGCCAGAATCACCCTGGAGCAGTCTCATATGTCCGCATTTCGCACTCAAACGGTCGGGACGATATCTCGTATCCGTACAAATTATTTGGAGTTAATTGATAGGGCTATCAGTTTGGCAGGTAGCTGGAACAGCAGCCGGACCGTATCGGGAGGAGTAATGTGATGCTCAGGATCAATGAAGAGCGCTTGGTCAGAGATTTACGCGAACTAGCGCAGATTGGCGCGACCGCGGATGGTGGTGTGAACCGACTCGCGCTGACGGAAAACGACATCGCGGCGCGGGAGTGGTACAGGCGCAAGATCGCCGAAGCCGGTCTGGAATACGCGATTGATGGCGCCGGCAATCAGTCGGCGATTCTTCACAGCCATCCGCCAAGCGAGAAGCGCATCCTGGCCGGCTCGCACCTGGACAGCGTCCCCAACGGCGGGCGTTACGATGGCGCGCTGGGTGTGCTGGTGGCTTTCGAGGCGCTGCGGACGCTGAAGGACAATGGCATCACGCCGGCAGCCACGCTCGAGGCGGTTAACTTCACCGATGAAGAAAGCGCCATCATGGGCTTGATGGGCAGCAAGGCGGTCGTTGGCCAATTGACCGCGGCCGATTTCGAACGCAGCCGAGTGGATGCGGACGAGTTGACACGTCGCTTCACTGCCGCCGGAATCACGCGCGAGTCCATGTTGGCGGCGACTCGCGACGATGTCTTGGCGTTTGTTGAGCTGCATATTGAGCAGGGAACCCGATTGGAAGCGAGTGGCATCGATATAGGCGTCGTGAACGCCATTGTCGGCATACGGTCTATTCACGTAACTTTCCGCGGCGAGGCTGCGCACGCGGGCACGAAACCGATGGACCTGCGGCGCGACGCGCTTTGGGGCGCCGCGACTTTTGTCCTGAGCGCCAGGCAGCATGTCATGGACATTTACAGCCCCGGCGTATGCAATGTCGGGATGATCGACGCCAAGCCGGGCGCATTCAACATCGTGCCGGCGGAAGTCTACTGCGCTCTCGAATTTCGTCACGGCTCCGATGAGGAGATGGATCAAATGCAGGCGGATCTTGTTCGGTTGCTGCACGAGTGCGCGGCGGATTTCACCCTGAGCGTTGCATACGAGGCGACGCCGCCAGTGATACCGGCGACCATGAGCGAAATAGTCATGAGCGCAATTGAGCGCGGAGCTGCCGCGCTGGGATTGTCGCACGAGCGCATGCTCAGCTTCGCCGGGCATGATACACAGAATATGGCGACGATTGCGCCGGCTGCCATGTACTTCGTGCCGTCGGTCAAGGGCATCAGCCATAATCCCAAGGAACTCACACGCGACGTCGATTGCGTCAATGGCGCCAATCTGATGCTGCATACGCTGCTTGAGCTGTTAGCTTCACTGGCTTAGGCGCCGGTCGGCACCCAGATATTTTTGACCTGTATCGACTGATGGATGAATTCGGGGCCGGCGCCCTGATCCGGGTCATGCCAATCTCGCGCCACGCCATAGCTGACCCACGCGCGCTTGATGTTGTGAACCGAGCGCGCTTCGACCTGGCGGCTGCCTTCAGCGTCGCCGAAGTACCAGACGCTGTCGACATCGTCATGCTCGGCCAGGGTCTTGACCAGGTGATCGCGATCGCCGGTGACGATGTTGACCACGCCGGCGGGCAAGTCGGATGTGTCGAAGACCTGATAAAGATCGGTCGCGCTCAATGGGTATAGCGGAGAGGGGATGCAGACGACAGTGTTGCCGCGCGAGATGGCGGCCGCGACCAGCGAGACGAAGGGCAGCAGGGGTGGCGCGTCCGGGCAGGCGATGCCGATGACGCCGACGGGTTCGTGTATCGCCGCCACCAATCCACGCAGGGTCGTCTCCTGCACTGTGCCGCCGGACTTATCGGCGAAAGCAGCCCAGTGAAAGAGGCGCTCGATAGCAGCATCAACTTCTCGTCTGCCGGTATCTTCCGGCGCTTCGGTCATCGCGGCGATGCGCTCGGCGAATTCAGCTTGACGCGCCGCCAGGTTCTCGGCGATGTAGTATAGGATTTGCGCGCGATTGTGAGGCGCGTAGTAAGCCCAGTTCTTTGCTTTGTGAGCGGCTTCGACGGCATTGCGCAGATCTTTGCGATTGCCATCGCCGACTTGGCCAACGAGGACGCCCGATGGCGATAAGACCGGCATGGTGTAGTTGCCATCGGGACGTTTCTGCGCGCCGCCGATATAAAGCTTGGCTGTGCGGTCAATGCCCGCTCGATGCTGCGCGCCACCTAATGGCAGCGGCGTCGGCGGGACTTGAGTGCCCCAGTCCGGCGACGGCTCGCTGAGCGTCGGCTTTGCGCGCATCTGCCACTTGGGCCGCAAGTAGGCGTAGAGACCTTCTTTGCCGCCCTCGCGTCCGAAGCCCGATTCGCGGTAGCCACCGAAGCCGGCCGCGGCATCGAAGAGGTTGGTGCTGTTGATCCAGACGCTGCCCGCTTTGACCTTGCGCGCCGTCTCCAGCGCCAGGCTGATGTTCTCGCTCCAGATGGATGCGGCCAGCCCGTAGCGCGTGTTGTTCGCCAGCTCGACCGCTTCGCCCGGTGTGCGGAAGCTCATCGCCACCAGAACCGGCCCGAAGATTTCTTGTTGGGCGACGGCGGCCGAGGCTTCCAGATTGGTCAGCAGGGTTGGCGGATAGTAGCAACCTCCGTCTGAAATAGGGGGCAGATCGACATCGGGTTGATAGACATCGGCGCCCTCGCTGATGCCGCGCTGCACCCATTCGTCGATCGCCTGGTATTGCACGGGATCTATGAGGGAACCGATATCAATGCCCTTGTCCAGCGCATCGCCCAGGCGCAGACGAGACATTCGCCTCTTCAAGCGGGCGATGAAGGCATCGGCGATATTCTCCTGCACCAGCAAGCGCGAGCCGGCACAGCAGACCTCGCCCTGATTGAAGAAGATGGCATCGACCAAGCCTTCAATCGCGCCGTCAAGATCGGCGTCGTCATAGACGATAAAGGGCGACTTGCCGCCGAGTTCCAAAGTGAGCTTGATGCCCTTGCCGGCTGTCACGCGGCGAATGATGCGGCCGACGGCTGTCGAGCCGGTGAAGGCGATTTTGTCGAGGTCGTCATGCGCGACCAGCGCTGCGCCGGCTTCGTCACCGCCGGTGACGATGTTGACGACGCCCGGCGGCAAGCCAGCTTCGGCGATGATTTCGGCGAAGAGCAGGGCGGAAAGCGGCGTATAGGGGGCGGGCTTGATGACGACGGTGTTGCCGGCTGCTAGAGCCGGGGCGATCTTCCAAGCCAGCATCAAGAGCGGGAAGTTCCAGGGAATCACCTGCCCGACCACGCCCAGCGCTTGATAATCGCGCAGCTCGCTATCCAGCAATTGTGCCCAGCCGGCGTGATGATAGAAGTGGCGCGCAACGAGAGGGACATCAATATCGCGGGATTCGCGGATGGGTTTGCCGTTATCGAGGCTTTCTACCACGGCGAGCAGACGGGCGTGTTTCTGGATGTTGCGGGCGATGGCGTAAAGGTGGCGGGCGCGTTGATGCGGGCTGAGGGCCGACCAGGATTTATAGGCGCGGCGGGCGGCTGTTACTGCGGCATCGATGTCGGCGGCGGTGGCGTCGGCGACATGCGCCAGGGTTTCGCTGCGGGCGGGATTGGTGACGGAGACGGTGTTGCCGTCAGCGGGGGGTGTCCAGGCGTTGTTGATGAAGAGGTCGAAATGGCGGTTGTGGGCGTCGAGCCAGGCGATGGCGGCGGCGTCGGATTCGGGCGCTGGTCCGTAGGTCATGGTGTGGAAGAGTTCGGCTATTTGGGGCATGGGGTTGGGGTCCTCGCGTGGACGGCACGTTTATCGGTGAAATCTACGACAATGGTATTCTAAAGTCGAGTTCACGAATCAAATCGAAGGTGTCGAGGCAACGGATGTCAAGCTTTCGGCATACCAAGGGAATCTTTCGCTTGTGTCGCTTCATCGTGTCTGTAGCGTTTTCCTGTTTTGCCTCAAGCGTGACAATAGTTGTGCTTTCGCGAGTCAAAGCGTATGAGATAAGCAAGGGGTCTTTTCTTACCTTGTTCAATTCGTCAAGAGATGGTTCGGGCAGTTCGTATCCTTCTCTAAATACTCTATTGACAGCCATTAAATCAGCAGTTGCGTTAAGGAGTAAGTCCTTCTCATGATTGTTCTTCCTAAGCCATCTGAATAATTCATCGTCCAGATTTTCGGCGTCTCGTTTCGGCTGCCCAGCCTTTACTTCTGCCAACATCTCAAAGGGCATCTTTACTTGACCTTGTTTTGCACGGTTTATGATCCAATCCCAGAATTGCGGAATTCGATTAATCGGGTAGTAATCATCGTTTGCAGTAATGAGCACGTTTGCATCCAAGAGGTAAAGCACTTATGTCTCCCGTCGCAAACGTTGGGGGTGTAGGAATGTTCGTACCTTTCGTGGGTTTACGCCTAGCAACGTGCTGGCTCTGGTTGGCGTCAGCGCGCCGCTCGCAACTGAACGACGAGCAAGTTCGAGTAGCGAATCGCCCAATGAATTACGCCTTACAACATTGGCGTCAATTGGAGTATTCTTGTCAAGTGCTCGTTTCTCCTTATCCTGTTGCTCGCGAGCAGCATGGTCTCTTAGAAGTCTCTCATTGAGTTTATTCCACATATGCTGGCTTATGTGATCTTCAAGCTTGAGATTGTACGCGACCATCGCCCGGCTGAGGTTTCTGGAATTGGCAAAATGTGTGACTCGCTCAAGCGCTCTCTCGAACGAGTAATTGCGCAACGAGGACAGTTCTTGTAGCTCATGGCGCGGCAGAAGTATACTACCTGCGACGCGATTGCAGAATTGTTCCAAGCTGGAACTAGATTCATCAATCATGCCGGTTATTCCGCTTGTCCCTAGCCATAAATGCGCCACTTCGTGCAAGGCAGTGAATGACTGCGCACGTTTATTATCCTTGCGATTGATAACAATGTACGGAGCGATGTCATCGCTAAGAGCGAATCCGCGAAATACGGAAACCGGAATGGTCGTGCTCTGAGGATGACCCAGGTCACTAACCAACAGAACGAAAATGCCTATCGATTGAATTCGATTTCTAAGATACTTGAACGCATTTGCGGGCTGGCTTGGACGCCGCCGATACTCATCCAGGTTAAATCCTAAAGTTTGAACTATGCTATTGGCGACTTGCTCGATGCCCATTCTAGTTGTAGATGAAGACACGAATTGGAGAGTTTCTGCGTCTTCATCTTCAAGTAGATCTCGAGTTATGCTTTGACGAGCTACGACATTGCTTAGTAGTATTGCCAGATGAGCATTTGCAACTACGTCGTCCGATTTCTGTGGCAGCGTACGATAATCCTCTCCAAGGTCGCTCTTGCGTGGCTCTGACTCTAGATAGAATGCAACAACCGGTACACGATACGCATTTGCCATTTTGCTCAATTGTGGTTGCGTCGGGAGTCGGTCGCCGCGTTCCATGCTCTCGAGCTTGTCGACAGCGGTGCTCTTGCCTGAACTCGAAAGTCCAAGTTTCTTGGCGGCATCTGCAATGCTCAACTTCGCAGCATTACGCGCCCATCTCAAATTGCAGGGATTTACCGTGACCACTTTCATGCACCCAGCTCGCTTACGAGAATTATAATCGTATCACGAGTCATTTCAAATCAATTTGCTTTTGGGATTCCAAGCTAAGTGAATGCACCACTCTACCGCCACAAGTTGATTTCTGCTACTCTGCACGTGTCTGAACGACCCAACCCAACTGGAGCCCAGCCCATGCCCAAGCAATACAGCAGCCCGCCGGCCATGCAAATCGACCCGAAGAAGACTTACAGCGCCGTCATGAACACGAGCAAAGGCGCCATCAATATCGACCTTTTCGCCGACCGGGCGCCGATCTCGGTCAACAACTTCGTCTTTCTGGCCAAAGACGGTTTCTACGATGGCGTGATATTTCACCGTGTGCTGGAAGGATTCATGGCGCAAGGCGGGGACCCCACCGGCAGCGGACGGGGCGGGCCGGGTTATCGCTGGGATGATGAGCCGGCGGCGTTGCAAATTCCGCATGATGCGCCGGGGACTTTCAGCATGGCGAATGCCGGCCCCGACACCAACGGCTCGCAATTCTTCATCACCTTCGTGCCGACGCCCCACCTCAATGGGCGTCATGCGGTATTCGGCTGCGTTGCCGATGCAGACAGCTTGAAGGTGCTGAACGCATTGGAGCGCGTTGATCCGCAGCGTCCTGATCGGTCGCAAGTTGCTGATCAGATTGTGTCCGTCACGATCGAGGAGAGTTAGCGTTATTGTCGGAGGCTGGCCAAATTAATCCCGCCTCGATTTTTCTTAACTTCCATCAGGCATTTTTCTAACTATCTGTCACAGTTCTCGCAAAAAATTGCAGGGCGCATTCTGAGCATTTGCTGCGGACGCTGTGCCGACGTTGGCATTGCGCAGGCTTTGATATTTATAAATCCCGCGACCTTGACTAATCATTAAGTAGTCGATGATAATAAGTGAATTGCGCACAGTGGACTCGCGTTAGGATGCGGTAGCGATATTGTCGCAGGCGGGAATGGACATATGCAGATGGACTTTGGACTCCGGTTCATTTGGCAAAACTATTGGCGTGAAAACTAGCCGAGATGTGATAGACTAACGCTGATTTGTGAATCGTAGCTATGTGTCAGGGTTTGATTTCCTTCTTTGATGCCTGATGAACATCGAAAGGTCCCGTGATGTTATCGCATGAAGTTACTGGTATTTCATTTGATTCGTTTATGGAAAGCTCTGCGGGGAAAAAGGTGATCCTTTTGTACCCTTGGGCGAACTATCGCAATGTCTTTTTGAGTTATTTCATCAAGGGCTCAATACCGGGATTGCTATACTATCGGATTCCTGAAGGCGGCGCGGGCACTTCGACCTGGGTCGGGGGAATGCTCGAAGAGATTCGTCTTATTGAAGCGGACTTTGGCGATCAGCTTGTCGGCGCATTGCAGGCCGGCAACGCGGCGGAAATCGGCGAGGCCTTGGCTGCGGATATGGCGCGGCTCCAGGGCGAGCGCGTCATTCTATATCTCGACGAGTTGGATCGCGTGACACAAGACGCGGAGTTCCGTCAGTTCATAACAGCCTTGGTGGAGAATCTGTCGGAAACGTCGCAATTGGTGGTGAATTCTCGTCTGTTGACCTATGAACCGTGGGTCAAGTGGGTTAACCGCGAAGAGGTCGCGATACTAGGAACAGCGCACCGCCGCAATAATTTACTATTCACCATAGAATCGACAGTAAAGCCGCAGCTCGAAGTGTACGCATTCGGTCGGGGACACGCCGTCTCCAATGGACGTGAGATTAGAAGCTGGGACGGCGCATTGCCGCGCAATTTGTTTTTCTATTTCATGGACAATCCATTGGTCACGCGCGACCAAATATTCGAGATTTTCTGGCCCAAACTTTCCATTAGAGATGCGACCAACGTCTTTCATGTCACCAAGCGTAAGATCACTGAGCGCATATCAATGAATGTGGAAGATGGTCAGAATTATGAGCTGACTAATTATTCAACAGGCTTCTACGTATCGAGTGACAAGGTCACTCGGCATTACGATGTCGCTGACTTCGAACAGGCGATGGAAGGCGCGCTGCTTTCCACCGACCCGCGAGAGCGGCAGCTGCTTTACAGACAGGCGATAGAGATTTACAAGGCGCCTTTCTTGTATCCGCTGAAATTGCCTTGGGTGGAAGCTCGACGCAAGCAATTACAGGCGATGTATGCCGAAGCCCTGAACGGCATGGCGCGGCTGAAGGTGAAAACGCAGGACTGGGATGAAGCCTTGGGATTCTACACGCGAGCGCTCAAAGAGTTGCCGCAGCGCGAGGATTTCCATCGCGGGGCGATGCAGATGTACATCAACCTGGGTCGCAATGACGAGGCCTGGAATCATTATTCCCTGCTCGAACGGCTGCTCAAGCGTAAGCTGGGTGTCAAACCGTCGCGCGATACGCAGGCGTTGCTGGACGGATTGACTTGATGCAGCTGCGTCGGCGAAGGCAATGCGCAATTGGAATATCCGTGCACCTTGGCGACGAATCTGCCTGATTCGTAATACAATGCACCTAATGAGGTGAAGTTTATGATAGCCAATCGGTCCAATGCGGCTCATGGTAGCGGCTCGTCTCGATGGACAGGCGAGAATCCCGCTGGCGAGCAGCGTGGCGTGTTGCTGGCATCGCTGATCATGTTTGTCAGTGGTTGGGGCGGGCTGGCGTATCTGGTGGCGACGACTCGGCCTCGCATCGGTGGGGAAATCTGGCTGTTTTTCATTTTGTTGCAGATTGCTGTGACCGGAACGGCCATCCCAATTGTACGCTGGATAAGCCAGCGGCTGGCGCCGGCGAAAGGTGATTCGCCATTGACTGGCGTCGTGGTGCGCCGCAGCGTGTGGATAGGCATCATTGCAGTGACCTGCGCCTGGCTGCTGATTCCGCGTTATCTGTCGCTTCCTATCGTCTTCATTCTGATCCTGCTTTTTGTGGTGGTCGAAGTATTCTTGCGCAACCGCGAGTTAGTGAATGAACGATAAAGACGGACAGCTGCGCCGCTTGCCCTCGGTTGACGCGCTACTTGCGAAGAGCCCGGTACAGTCCCTAATTGAAATGTACAGTCGCGACCTGGTGGTGAGCGCAATTCGCGCAAATATTGAATTGGCGCGTCGGGCCATCTTGCAGTCGCAAGCGGCGGATCTGCGCGAGGGCGCGCTGATTGCTCAAGTCGAAAGTCATTTGCGAGAACAGCTTCGGCCGAGCCTTGTGCCGGTTATCAACGCGACGGGCGTCATCATCCACACCAACCTGGGCCGAGCTTTGCTTTCGGTGTCTGCACGAGAGGCGATGGCGACGGCTGCGGGTGGCTACAACAATCTGGAATTCGATTTGGAGACTGGCAAGCGCGGCAGTCGACTGACGCACGCGGGATCGGTGCTCTGTGACCTTACCGGCGCCGAAGATGCCGTGGTAGTCAACAACAACGCTTCCGCTTTGATCTTGATTCTCAGCGCAATGGCGAAAGGCGCCGAGGTGGTTATTTCGCGTGGGCAACTGGTAGAGATCGGCGGCGGTTTCCGTATTCCGGCGATCATGCAAGAGAGCGGCGCGCAGCTTATTGAGGTGGGCACGACGAATCGTACCAGATTGGTCGATTATGCCGATGCGCTGAATGATCGGACGGCAATGGTCTTGCGCGTGCACGCCTCGAATTTCAAGCAGATCGGCTTCGTTGAGCAGCCGTCGCTGCGCGAGTTGGCGGCGCTGGCGCGGCAGAATGGTGTGCTGGCTGTGGACGACTTGGGCAGTGGCACCCTGATTGATACGGCGCCATTTGGTTTGGATCATGAGCCGACGATTCAGGAAAGCGTCGCCGCTGGCGTGGATCTGGTATGCTTCAGCGGGGACAAGCTGTTGGGTGGGCCGCAGGCCGGCATCATCGTTGGCAAGGCGGAGGCGGTCGCGCGGCTCAAGCGTCATCCGCTGGCGCGGGCTTTGCGCGTCGACAAATTGACTTATGCGGCATTGCTCGCCACCTTGGCACACTATCGCCGTGGCGAAGCTATCGAATGCATCCCGGTCTGGCAGATGATCGCCCAAAAGCTGCCGGAGATTACGGCAAGGGCCAAGGCTTGGGCGGCCCAGGTGGGCGGACAGGTCGTTTCAGGGGAGTCAACGGTTGGTGGTGGCAGTTTGCCCGGCGCTGTCCTGCCTACGGCGCTGCTGGCCATTGACTGCGATGCGCCCGATCACTTGACGGCGAAACTGCGTCAAGGGCAGCCGCCTGTCATAGGCCGGATTGCTGATGGGCGAGTGTTGTTGGATCCGCGTACGCTGTTGCCAGAGCAAGAAGCCGACCTGCTGCGAGCGCTAACGTCTGTGCTGTGATTGCGGAGCCATGCAATGAAAATGCCAGAATTGTCGAATCCACACATTCTAAACAAACTCGGTACAAGATTGGGGCATAACGGAAGACTCATTGATTTGACCATCACTGTCGCAAACTTGGTAATGTGGAAGCACTATCATAGAGGCGAAACACTGCGAATTGCTCAATGCTGTCAATCGCTCTTAGAGATTGAGGCCGCTTTAGCGCACGTCAACAACCATGCTCTTACACGTGCATTTGAGAAGTTCAATTGCCATATCCAGAAAGCTTTAGAAAACGTGCAATGGCGCGCTCTTATGCAAAGCGAAGTGGATTCCATTGGAAAATCTCAGAAGTGTTTTCTTGCGATGCTGTACCGATCACAGAGACGCGAGTACGGGAAGTATGCGACAGTAGTTGTACTTGCATTTGGCTTCTCGCAAGTTTCTGAGAGCTTGATGTCCCAGAATGAAAGCTTACTTCTCATTCTCACGCTTGTACTAATCTTTGCAGCAGTTAGCGTGTTCTCCGAGTAAGGTAAGCTCATTGGAAGGTAAGGCCAACGTATGAAATCGGATATCGACCGCTTGATGTTGGAGCGGGACCTGGATGCCATCATCGTCTGCGGTGGCGAGGAATTCAATACGGCGCGCTACTACTTAAGCAGGGGCGCGCAGATTACGCATGGGTCAATCTTCAAATTGCGTGACAAATCGGCGCTGCTGGTTTGCAGCCGCATGGAGCTGGAAGAGGCGGCCAAAAGCGGGCTGGATGTAAAGACGGATGTGGAGCTCGGCTATTACGACCGATACAAGGATGCGGAGGGCGACAGCATCCGGGCGACCGCGCTGCACTGGTCCGATGTCCTGAATAAGCTGGGATTGAGCGCGGGACGGATTGGATTGTACGGCGCCTGGCAGGTCAACAAGACGATTGCGCTGTACCGTGTCTTGAGCGCCGAACTCACGGCTTACGAGTTTGTCGTGGAAGACCAGGCGACGATCATCGACGCGGCAATGCTGACGAAAGATGCGGACGAGATTGAGCGCATCAAATCGGTCGCGGCGCGGACGAACGCGGTGATGGCGATCGCTTGGGACTGGATTGCGGATTTGCAGCCGGATGGCGATTACCTGCATGACGAAGACGGGCGGCGTATGACCATCGGGGATGTCAAGGATCTGGTGCGGCGAGAACTGATGGCGCGCGGGCTGGAAGATACCAATATGATTTTCGCCCAAGGCCGGGACGCCGGCTTTCCGCACAGCCGTGGAGAAGCGGAGACGCCGCTGACGATCGGGCAGGCGATTGTATTTGATCTATTCCCGCGCGAGCTGGGCGGGGGGTATCATCACGACATGACACGAACCTGGTGCATCGGCCATGCGCCGCCGGAGGTGCAACGGGATTACGACACGGTGATGGAAGCCTTCGATATCTCGGTGGAAGCTTTCGGCCTGAACAAACCGACTCACTTAATGCAAGAGGCGGCGCTGGACCATTTTGAAGGCAAGGGGCATGCCACGACTCGATCGGATCCTGCGACAATGGACGGCTATTTGCACAGCTTGGGGCACGGCGTCGGCATTGATATTCACGAAGGTCCGTCCATCAGTCATTTGCGGCGGGCTGATGTTTTCCAGATCGGCAATGTCTTGACCATCGAACCTGGCTTGTATTATCCTGAGCGCGACTACGGCGCGCGGGTGGAAGATCTGTTTATCGTTGACGAAAACGGCGAATTAGTCTCGTTGACACCCTTTCGCAAAGATCTGGTCATACCTCTACGGTGGGCTGGCGGGAAATCTAAATGATAGATTCGGCGAGAGAAGACTTTATGGTACGCGTGGCGATCATCGGCTCGGGTCCAGCGGGATTTTACGCCGCTGATCGATTGCTGAGGCAGACTGAGCTACAGATTCATGTGGATATGTATGAGCGCTTGCCGACGCCTTTTGGATTGGTGCGCGGTGGCGTCGCGCCTGATCATGAGAAGATCAAGTCTGTTACGAAGTTATACAGCCGCATCGCCGCGCATGAGCGTTTCAGCTTCTACGGCAATATCGAATTTGGCAGCGATGTGACGCGGTGGGATCTCAGCAATCACTACCATGGCATCATATATGCGACCGGCGCGCAGACGGACAGACGACTGGGCATACCCGGCGAAGACTTGCGCAACAGTTACGCCGCGACCGAATTTGTGGGTTGGTACAACGGCCATCCGGATTATCACGATTATGACTTTGATCTGCGTGGCATCAAGCGGGTGGCGGTGATCGGCGTGGGCAATGTGGCCATGGACGTGGCGCGGATATTGGCGCGTACGCCGGAGGAGCTGTATCAGACCGATATCGCGGATTACGCGCTCAAGGCGCTTGCGGCTAGCGAGGTCGAGGAGATCTATGTACTTGGTCGGCGTGGACCTGCGCAAGCCGCTTTTAGCAATCCCGAGATCAAAGAGCTGGGCGAGATGGCCGATGCCGACATCATTGTTGATTGCGATGACGCCTCGCTGGACGAGTTGAGCGCTACGCACCTGAAGAAAGCGCGCGATCGCAGCGCGATTCGCAATGTCAAGATTCTACAGTCATACGTCGATCGTGGGACGACAGGCAAGATCCGCCGCATCGTTATGCGCTTCCTTGTTTCCCCGACCGAGATCCTGGGAAATCTCAATGTGGAAGCGATCAACTTGGCCAAGAATGAACTCTTCCTGGATGAACGCGGCAACTTGCGTCCGCGGGCGACCGGAGAAAACGAATTGCTGCCGGTCGACATGGTATTCCGCTCGGTGGGCTATCATGGCGTGCCGCTGCCTGATGTGCCCTTTTATGACCGCTGGGGCACGATCCCCAATGATCGTGGGCGGGTGCTGAACAAACATGAAGGTCGGGAAGTCTTGGCAGGCAATTACGTCGTTGGCTGGATTAAGCGGGGACCGACCGGCATCATCGGCACCAACAAACCCGATGCGATCGAGACGGCGGAATGTTTCCTGGCTGACCTGGCGGCGGGGCAGGCGCTGCAACCGACCGATACTCGAAGCGGCACAATCATCGAGATGCTGGAGGCGCGCAAGCCGACCTACATAACTTTCGATGATTGGAAAGTCCTCGATGAGATTGAGCTTCAGCGCGGAGCCAATATTGGACGCAGCCGAGTCAAGTTCACTAAAGTAAAGGAAATGCTGGAGGCTTTAGGTAAAACGACGGAATTGGTCGCTGAGTCGAGATAGCTTGACATCACGCGTGGTAGAGCAATTGTAGGGTTTTCCCAACCGCAGCGCATGAATCCGGTTTGAATAGATTGACCGCGAACAGCAAAAGATGTTACAGTGAGTGGGACGAAGAAATTTTATTAAAAGCAAATTTATTACATCCCCCGACGCCCCACACCCTGTGGGGCGTTACCTTTTATGTGGTTATTCCAGGCTTGAAAGCGCAGATTCCATTAGACGCGGCTGCACCGCGAATTTGAGTTTGGCGCGAATTAGGGAGTGGTGAATTTCAAAGACACAGGACATATTCCGGATTCCATAAGGGGGATTCACCACAGAGACACAGAGGGCACAGAGGTTTTTGGATGGCAAGGTCGAAGTTGTTATATCAACAGTATTCACCACTCCCCGAATTAGGGAGTGGTGAACATCGCGGATATAGTCCACTTAGCAAACACGGCACATATTTTTTCGCCACAGAGGACACAGAGGGCACAGAGTTATATTGTTTAGTTGGCGAATTTATCGTGTAGTTGGAATTTACCACTCCCCTTATTGAAATCATAATATGCTGCTGTGGGTAGCGAGAAAAAAGACAAACTTGTCGTAAATTCCCAAAAAATGCTGCAATACATTGTACAAAGTGCATGAATGAGCTTGATATACTGCTATTTCTCTAGGATGATGATGGTAACGCAAATTAGATCAAGAAAGGTGGATTATCATGATGAAACGCATTTCTTGTCTAATGTTCGTTTTATTGATGTTCGGGCTGTCGGCAGGACAGGTGCTTGCCAAAGATGGAACAACCGCTGCTGAACCAACAGCAGCACAATTGAAAGCCAAAGCACGTGAACTAGGCTTGACGATAATTGACAGCTTTCCAGCCGGTGTTACGCCATTGGAAGTCGATAGTTTGAGTGAGTTGGAATCTCTAGTTGAGTCGTTTTCTAGTTCTGAGTTGCCTCCCCGATCTGATACTTTTGCAGATGGGGAAGAGGGCGCGACAAGGTACATGAAGTGTACATGGTCAATAAGAGCTTTTGGCGTTCACCTTTTCAATTTCTGGTCAGACGCTTATGTAACAGCGTCTCTGACGTCGGATGGGGAACCTTACATTCATAGTATTGACTATAAGAATTGGGGGTGGGATGGTATATCTCCTTATCACATTAGCAACAGTCAGCATTACTACCTTTCGGGGAATAGGAGGTGGCTGCATATGAACATCACTGTCAAGTTTAGTATCGGAATAGTAATCAGTGAGCTTAATTTAACCATAAGTCGCACTGAGCAATTGGATTGTAAAAGATAGTGTGGAATGAATGTAGGTTAGGAGGGCGCAATGGAACAGTATGTCGTAGATACTACAAGCCTTTGCATGTTACCGACGGCGGCCATTATACTGTCAATCGCGGCTTGGATCTATCTCTATCGCAAGGATGCAGATGTTCGGGATTACATCTTCTGGGGGGCATTGATTCTCTTTGTTCCAATTCTTGGCGCAATCTTAACCTTCGCATTCTTCCGTATGGGAGGCAAAAACAATGGACAGTAGCTACGGCGGAGTTGTGATACTGGGCTTAGTGATCGTATACGGACCGATGCTTGGCGCGTGGCTATATCTGTACCGCAAAGGAGCGGAAGCGCGCGATCTCATCTTTTGGGGAATGCTGTCACTGCTCATTCCAATCCTCGGTCCGCTCGCGGTTTTCGCCTTCTTCCGCGGCGGCAAACATAAGCGCTGATGTCGGCGGCCCTGGCTTCACAGGAACATCGCCGACAGTAGCCATTTTCGGTTTTTCTGGTCGGGAGCCTGTTTGCGGACAGGCTCTCTTTTTGTAAATTTTCCGCCTCGTATTGTAGTCATTCCCCGTTGCCAAAATCAGCGATTGCGCTAATCTCAAGAGACTATTTCAACAGGCGCGAATAGGAAGAGATTATGCATGCGAGAGATATCATCCTTGAGCATCTCAAGGAGAATGACGAAGAACTGAGCTATATCGCCAAGGAAATCTGGGATCATCCGCAAGTGGCGCTCAAAGAAGAGTTCGCCTCGAAGCTGCTGGCGCAGAAACTTGAATTGGACGGTTTTGCCGTCACCTGGGGCGCTGGCGGGATGCCCACCGCCTTTGTCGCGGAATGGGGGCAAGGCGGGCCTATTATTGGAATCCTGGGCGAATATGATGCCTTGCCCGGTTTGTCGCAAGAGTTATCGAGTGAGAAGTCAGCGATAGAAGCCGGTGGCCCGGGCCATGGTTGCGGCCATAACTTGTATGGCACGGCTTGCATGCGCTCGGTCATGGCGCTGAAGTCGGCGATGGAGCAGCAGGGCATCGCGGGAACGATTCGCTTTTATGGTTGCCCGGCGGAAGAGACGCTGGTGGGCAAGACATTTATGGCGCGCGATGGTGTATTCGATGATTTGGACGCGGCGATAAGCTGGCACCCGGGCGATACCAATATCGTCTGGAACGGCTCATCATTGGCGATGAATTCTTTCAGAGTAAACTTTTACGGTGTGGCAGCCCATGCGGGTGGCTCGCCCTGGTTGGGGAGGAGCGCGCTGGACGGCGTGATGCTGATGGATGCCGGCGTGAATTATATGCGCGAACATGTCCCGCCGGAGTCGCGGATTCATAGCGTGGTGACGAGCGGCGGGCAGGCGCCGAATGTCGTGCCGGCTTTCGCGCAGATTTGGTATTTTGTCAGGGCGCCGCAGCGCGCGCAAGTCGAAGAGATGTATCAGTGGACGCAGGATATTGCCAAGGGCGCAGCGCTGATGAGCGGGACGCGGCATGAGATTGAATTCATCACTGGCTGCTACGATATTCTGCCTAATTCTGTAATGTCCGACCTGCTGTACCAAAAGATGGCGGAAGTTGACGATATGCGTTTCACGGAGCGGGAGCGTCAGTTTGGGCGGGAATTGCAGGCGACATTCCCGGAGGGATCGGTGCAGCGGGGCTTTGATTGGATGCAGCTTTCGACGAGCGCCGAACTGGAACGAGCGACACTGGATGACCCGCTGTGGGAGGCAATTTACCCGCATTCGCCAACGCCACCGCTGATGGGCGGCTCGACCGAGGTCGCCGATGTCAGCTGGATAACGCCGACGGGTCAGATCACGACGACTTGCTGGCCGCTGGGGACGCCGGGGCACAGTTGGCAGACGGTGGCGTCCTCCGGATCGAGCATTGGCGCGAAGGGTATGCTTCTCGCTTCGAAGACGATGGCGCTGGCGGGGCTCGACTTGCTGACGCAGGCGGACCTGCTAGCGGAAGCAAAAGCCGAATTTGAGCGGGCGCGGACGGGCCGGGATTATGTCACCCCGCTGCCGCCGGAAGCCACACCAAAATAGATGATTATGGACATTACGCCGCAAGGGGTAGTCGCCGGCAGCATTCCGCTGTTTGCCGGGCAGCCCGCACAAGACCTGCTTCCAATTGCTGGCATTCAGCGGACGCTTGATACGGTTTGGCGGGGCCGGGGCGTTGCGCAACTTTTCCTCTATGGTGTTGAGCGGGGCAACCCGCAGCTGATCGACTTTCTCGTGGAGCGGTTAGGGCGCGTCGAATCGCTCGAGATCAGTCGCGACAATCTGATGATCATCGGTGGTTCGACCTGGGGCGTCGACATGATCGCCGACCAGATGACGCAGGCGGGCGATATCATCCTGGTTGACGCGCCGTCTTACCGCGATGCCTTGCACATTTTCCGCGATCATCGGCTGGCCATGTATGATGTGCCAATAGACGAAGGCGGCATAATCGTCGCTGAGATGGAGCGGAAGCTGCGAGAATTGGCGGGGCGCGGACAAATTCCAAAGTTCTATTATGTCGTGCCGAATTTCCAGAATCCGTCGGGTATCACCATGCCCGAAGACCGACGTCGCGACATCATTGAACTGAGCCGGCGCTATGGATTTGTCATCGTAGAAGATGATGTTTACAAGGACATCAGTTTTCAAGGCGAGTTGCCGCCGAGCTTTTACGCTTTGGCCGGTGGCGAGAATGTCTTGCGGATGGGTACCTTTTCCAAGACGCTGGCGCCGGGCTTTCGAATCGGCTGGCTGATCGCATCGGCGGACAGGATCGCCGGTTTCATCGGCAGTGGCGTGTTGACTATGGGCGGCGGAGCGAATCCGTTCACGGCTGCCATCGTGGCGGAGTATTGCCGCAGTGGCGAGTGGGAAGCGCATGTGCAATGGCTTAATGGGCAATATAAGAACCGCCGCGACATTGCCTTGGGGGCGCTCGAATCGGCTATGCCGGCTGCCGCGAGATTTACACGTCCGGGCGGCGGCTACTTCATTTGGCTGCAATTGCCGCGGTCGCTGCAAGTTGCTGACCTGGCGGAACGGGCGCGCGAGCAGAATGTCTATTTCGCTCCCGGTACTGGTTTCTTCGTCGATCCGGCCGATGGCGAGCATCACCTGCGGCTGTCGTACAGTTTTGTGCCGCTGGATGAACTGCGCGCCGGCATTGAAATCCTGGGTGATCTAATCGGTCAGATGACCCCTTGAGGCGGCATGGCAAGCATCACGAGCGCGCGCGCAATCAGATCTGAGATAGCGGCAGCGGGTTACAGTCTCGTGCGAGCGGACGAATTAAGCGTCCCCGATGAGCTGTGGCAGGCCTGGCTCAGTCTCTCGATAGACTACAGTGATTTGCCAGTGGATGAGTACTTGCCGGGCGGCGGCAGCTATCGTTTCCGGCGTTATGGGCGCTTGGCATTCTCTCCGGCGACTGGCGCGCTGACACGTTTGCCGCATGAAGACTACTTTCAAAGCGCGGACATCAATCAAGTGACCGGCGGCTACGCACGAAAGTTTGCGCCGCTGCTGGATACAACATTCGAGAACCCTTTTCTGCGCGAGCTGATCCGTTTTGATTTTCATCAGTTTCCCGTCGCTGAAACGATGATGTCGGGCGATTGGGAAGTGCATGCGCACTTGATACGCGTCAGGGCGAGTGAAGCCGAATTGGGTCTGCCGACTCCGGAAGGCATTCATCGGGATGGGGCGGCCTTCGTTACGGTGCATTTGGCGGAGCTGGTCAATGCGCGAGGCGGCGAAGTCTCGATCTATGACGATGACCGTAACTTGCTGACCAAATTCCGCCTGGAGCAGGTGATGGACAGCTATCTGTTTCATGATGCGGACTTGTGGCACACGTCCGAGCCGATTCGCCCGATCGACCCTGCGCATGGAGCGATTCGAAGCATATTGACCTTCGACTTTCACCCGCCGGCCAGGTCAGTTCATTCTGAGCTTGACTGAGTAGCGCAAACAAAAAGCCCGCGCTGGCGGGCTCATCTTGCTGCGGGGACAGGGAAGAAAGGACTCGAACCTTTAACCTTGTGCTCCAAAGGCACCTGCTCTGCCGATTGAGCTACTTCCCTAAGGCGCTGGCAATCATAACCCAAAGCGTACGCGATGCTCAAGAGCGAGATACCGGCTAGCTGGACTGATCACCGCCGTCGGGTACGCGAACACCGATGGCTTCGTCGAGCGGTACGACAAATGCCACGCCGTGATTCGGCTGGAGCAAATCGCCCATAACGGCGCGCGCTTCGTCCAGCAGGGTCGGCACCAATTCCTTCGGCACGACCGAAAGCAAAACATGATTTGTATGTTCCATCTCGCGCAATACGTAAGCCATCAGGCTGTTCATGGAGCTGGCGATGTGAAGCGGCACCTCGAGGCTGTCGTGCATGATTTTGCGCTGCAGGCTGTACAAGCCGATGCTTTTGATGACGGTTACACCGGGCGCGCCGACATCCTGCCAGCGGGTGGCGACTTCCAGGCCGTTTTCGGCGTCGGATGTGATAAGTATGATCAATTTCATTTCACTCACCTTTCGCGCTAGCGACGAGGGCAGAATGGCTGCCTGCGCCTTCAGTTTTGCCTTGGAATACCCAGCGGACCATGGGCGGCGTGAATACAGTTGTCAGCAGAATGACCATGAACAGCGATGCGTAAAGTTCGCTGCCGCTATCAAGGATACCGCTCGACAGGCCGATGGAAATAATGATCAGCCCGACTTCGCCGCGAGAGATCATACAGACACCAACCCTCAGCGATTCGCGCAGGTCAAAGCCACCCATGCGCGCCCCGAGACCGGCGCCGAATATCTTGCTTAGCACCGCCATCAGCAGAAGCACGAGCATAAAGGGAAGCGCGTCTAGCGGAAAAGCGCTGAGGTCCGTCTCCAAGCCGACATCGACAAAGAAAATGGGCACGAGGAAGACGTATGCCAAGTGGCTCATCGACTGCTCAATTTCATGCTTAATGCCGGTTGAGGGCAACTTGCTCAAGCCGACGCCGGCAATGAATGCGCCGGTTATGGCAGCTACGCCACCGAGATACTCGGCAGACCAGCCAAAGAGCAAGGCGCTTATCAGAGCGAAGATCGGGATGCCGTATGACTGGGACAACTGCGGGCGGCGTTGAATCCAGACCAGGGCTTTCGGCAGCGCATGCCATGCGAGTAAGAAGGCGATGGCAATATAGGCGGCCATCTGCACGATAATGACGAGCAACTGACTGAAATCCGCGTTGCCCTCAGTGCCACTTGCGCCGGCTATTACCAAGGTCAAGGACACGGCAAGGATGGCCAGCACATCATCGATTAAGGCGGTCGCCAGCAAGGCGTTGCCTTCTTTCGTATGCAAATAACCCAGCTCGAGCAAGACTTGCGCGGAGATGCTGACAGATGTGGCGGCGAGCGTCACACCGGCGAAAAGGGCAGGCATCCAATCGTAACCGGCGGGAATTAAGACTATAGCGGTGAAGACGACCGGTACAACCACGCCAAGCACACCAGCGAATACGGCAACTTTGCCGACTTTGGCCAGTTCGCTGAGGTGGACTTCTAAGCCGATGTTGAACATGAGCAGCAGGACGCCGAGCTCAGCAAATTCTTTAATCGTATGCTGCAGGTCAACACCCTGAAGGACACCCCAATGCAGCATGTCGAGCACGGTCGGCCCCAGAATGACGCCGACTATGAGTTGGCCCAGGACGCGCGGCTGATTCAGGCGGCGGGCCATAGCGCCACCGGCTCGTGATGCCAGCAGGATGATACCCAGGGCGAACATCAGCGGGACGAAAGAGTTCACTTCGGCGCTGTGTTCTTCTGTTGACTCAGCGAAGACTGCCCCAGCGCTATGCAGTGCAAGCAAACCGAAAAGCAGTGCCGGAATGAGCAGACGTCGACGAACAATTTCACGTGACTGCTTCAACGACCGTTGCCCTTCCCCAAATTCTTGGATTGCTCTTATCGCCCAATTATAATCCAGGTGGGCGAAACGGGTAAACGAATAAGGGACGGCTGTATGAAAATCACCGAGTTGGAGCTTTTCACTGTTCCGCCGCGCTGGCTATTCCTGAAGGTATCTACGGACGACGGCTATTACGGTTGGGGCGAGCCTATTGTCGAAGGGCAGGCGGGGACGGTACGGGGCGCGGTGGAAGATATGTCCGATTATTTGCTGGGTCGTGATCCGCGGCAAATTGAAGATATCTGGCAGACGCTGTTCAGAGCGCGCTTTTATCGTGGCGGGCCGGTCATGATGAGCGCGATAGCCGGCGTCAATCAAGCGCTTTGGGACATCAAGGGCAAATATCACGGTGTGCCAGTATATGACTTGCTGGGCGGCAAGGTTCGTGACAAGGTGCAGATCTATGCCGGCATCGGCGGAGACCGGCCGACAGACGTGGCGCGGCAGGCGCAGAAGCGGAAGGACGAGGGCTTGAAGGCGGTCAAGATGGGCGCTGTAAATGAAGTCCACTATATGGATACCTTCGCGCATATTGAGGCGGCCGTAGCGCGGGTGGCTTCGGTAAGGGAGCAAGTGGGCCCGGACTTTAGCATCGCGGTTGATTTTCACGGGCGAGTACATAAGCCGATGGCGAAGATGCTGATACGCGAACTGGAACCTTATCATTTGATGTTTGTCGAGGAGCCGATTCTGCCGATGCACAATGAGTCGTTGCTGGACCTCAAGCGGTCGACGTCTATTCCGATCGCTACGGGCGAACGCATGTATTCGCGTTGGGACTTCAAGACGATTTTGGCGGAAGGAAGCGTCGATATTATTCAGCCCGATGTATCGCATGCCGGTGGCATTTCCGAAGTTGTCCGGATTGCGGCGATGGCGGAAGCTTATGACGTGGCCTTGGCGCCGCACTGCCCATTAGGGCCGATTGCGCTGGCATCGTGTTTGCAGGTGGATGCAATCGCCTACAATGCGTTGATTCAGGAGCAAAGCTTGGGCATTCACTACAACACTCAAGCTGACTTGTTGGATTATCTCGCGGATCCATCGGTCTTCGAGTACGACGACGGGTTCGTCAAACTGCCGACTGCTCCGGGACTCGGCATCGAGATTGACGAGGAAAAGGCGCGCGCTGCATCGGACCATGCCTTCCGCTGGCGCAATCCGCGCTGGCGCCGCGAAGATGGCTCAGTGGCAGAATGGTGATTGTTCTTATGTCGTTAGCTAGAGAAGACTGAAAATTGTTCGGCAAGAATGTGTTGCCAAGTCATGGTCAGTGGGCGCAAATCCCCTGGCAGTAGTTTCTATCAAGTAATACTTCGTAGCAATCTATGATTTCTTAAGCCTGCTCTCATGGAAGCCAACTAAGATGATGTTATGGCAATTTGTCATGGGGAGGAAGCATGACACGTGAACGTATGTTGGTCAACGAAGATGAGGCGCGAATCGCCCGCGACATTGAGCGCGGCTTGATCTACGAAGGATTTCGCGTCAGCGTAGCCGCTGATGGGCGCAAGGGTCTTAACGCGCGCGTGACAATCCGCCGGACCTGGTGATACTGGATTGGATGCTGCCCGGCGGATTGGATGGCTTGGATGCCGGCGCCGATGACTATCTGGCCAAACCCTTCGCCTTTGACTAATTGCTTGCGCGAGTGCGGGCGCTGCTGAGACGCTCATCGCCGGTTTCTCAACCGGAGATTCTGCACTTCTCCGACCTGTCATTGGATACCGGCACTCATCGCGCCTACCGTCAAGATACCGCTATCGACTTGACCGCCAAGGAATACAGCTGTTGGAATTGTTTCTGCGCAATCCACGGCAAGCGCTAAGGCGCGATATCATCTTCGATCGCGTTTGGGGCTATGACTTTGGCGGCGAGAGCAACATCATCGAGGTATACGCGCGCTATTTGCGCCAAAAAACCGAGATCGACGGCTGTGCGAGACTGATACATACGGCGCGCGGTGTTGGCTATGTCATGCGCGAAGAATAAGGGCTCCGACAAGACAATGGATTGACTTCATTCGAGTCGCGCGATATCGACCGCGCCGGCTGCAACGCCATTGACCAGTTTGTCAACTGCGCGCTCTACAGTGGCGCCGGCGAGCGCCAGTCCATGTCCGGTGAATCCTACGGCGAAACCAATGCGTGAACGACCGGGCAATGTTCCCACCAGCGGCAGGCCGTCGCCGCTGAAACCCATGATGCCGCTCCAACGATGGGCGACCGGGGCGGTCACATCGGGAAAGTATTTAAGGAGGTATTCGTCAAGGAAGGCCTGAACTCTTGGATTGAGGCGGTCTTCAGTCGTGTCATTTTCTTGGTCGCGGAAGTGCTGTCGGCCGCCGCCCAAGAGAAAGCGACCGTCAAATGTGCTGCGGTAGTACATATAGCCATAGTCGCTATAGCCGCAAAATGGCACGGGCACGTGATCAAGCGGTTCAGTGACAAGGCACTGCGCGCGGGTCGGCACGACCTTGCCGACAAAGAAGGGATCTATGTTCGGTGAGTAGGCGTTGGCGCAGAGCATGACAAGCTGCGCCTTGAAGATCACTTTGCGCGTATGAACACGGACAAAATTGTCCTCTTGCTCCAGTCGATAAAGTTCGTTATTGGGAATTATTTCCGCGCCACATTGCGCCATGATTGATTTGACCAGGAGATAGGGTTGTACGCCGGCGTCCAAGGGTTGTTCAATGGCGGCCAGGTATCCGCGGTCAAGCGGGTCGCGGCTGTAATATTCTATTTCGATCTTATCTTCGTTGAGGGCGCGCGCTGCAAGCTCCAGTTCTTCTGCCTCTTCCTGCGTTTCCGCCAGCAGCATGGAGCCGCAGTTGTCCAGGGGCACACGGAAGGGGCTGTTTTTTGCGAATTCGCGCCAGAGGCTGAAGCTGCGCTGGGACATGGCCCATACTTCGCGGGCGACCTTATGGCCATACCATTCGATAGCACGGTGATAATAGGTGTCCAGCCCGCTGATCATGAAGCCGGCGTTTCGACCGCTGGCGCCCAGGGCCACATCGCGCGCGTCGATGATGACCACATCGCGATTGTGCGCGTGCTTGGCGAAGTATGCTGCGGTACAGCCGGCCAAGCCCGCCCCGACCACCAGAAAGTCGATCTCGCGTTCTTCTTGTGCGGCGCGTTGCCAGTGTGAAACGGTCACAGTTTTTCCCGGTGGCGATTACGCGAATGAAATCAGAGGCGCAGCAAACCCAGTTTCAGGCGAGCATTAGCTCGCGCTCGACGTGGGCTTTTAATGTGAGAACTTTACCCCATTCACCGTCCGTACCGTCATAGATCAAGGCGACATGACCGGCGAAGTCCGCCTCGCGCACAAGCGAAAGGCTCTGCTGAAACTCTGCGACATCGAGCGCGTCGTCGTCAAAGATGCCTTTGCAATGCAGGGATGTTGCAAGCGGCAGCAGCGCTCGCATGGTGGCGTATTTGTCGCTGGTTTTGGCGGCATTGCCAAAGTCGACGCAGAGATTCAGCGGACGGTCGACAGATTGCATGATCTCAAGCAAGTTGTCACTGTTCACGCTGGTCGCGCGCCAGTTTTCAGTGGTGATGCTCAGGCCGATGCCGGCGCCGTAATCGATCAGTTCGCGCATAGCCGTCACACTGCGTTTGATTGCTTCCGGCGTTGGCGCTTCTGTGCCGCAATCCAGGCGGACGCCACGGGCGCCCAGTTTCACGGCGATGTTTTGCCAGCGCTTGGCGGCTGCGATATCGCGGCGCCATTCGGCATCGTCGGCAGAGGATAGATTGCCGGTATCAATAAGCAAGTTCACCAGCGTGACGCCGGCGTCTTGTATTGCGCGGCGCAGCTCTGCCAGATAATCGTCAGCGATGGACGGCAGATGGAAATTGCAGATCTCGAGCGTTTTGAAGCCGTCGGCGGCGATGAAGGCCGGCAATTCGAGCAAGGTCAGCTCGGCCGGCTGTGAGTCGCGGTGGTTCACCATCACGCCGGCATCATCGGGCAGGTACCAGGGCGCGCCCAAGGCGCCGTGTACCGTCCAGGAAGATATGGCAAGTTTGATCATCTTTCCAACCCCTTTTCTGAACTGCGATTGGTTGCAGCTTGATATTGATAATAGACCGCAATCCGCGATTGTCAACTTAATGGCGCGCGGCGCGCAAGCGCCGCTGACCGGCGCAACAGGATGGGGAGTGGTGAATTTTAAGGACTTGGGACTCATACACAGTTCCGTACAGGAAAACTTGACACAGAGATACAGAGGGTTGCGTGGACACTGACCGCCGGCACAGAGATTTTTTAATGGCAAGGTCGAAGTTTTCATATCAACAGTATTCACCACTCCCGCAGGATGAATCTCTAGGACAGAGAGCCAATAGGTGTTAAAATGAACGGGCTTGAGGTCAACCCCGACACCTAGCATAGAGAACCAGTGGAGGACATACATGAACAAGGTTAAGAGACTGATATTGTTGGTTGTTTTGTTGCTTTCGGCTATGCCTATCATAGCGCAAGATGGCTTGCCGGATCTTGAAGGACGTGTCATCACGGTGGCGGTAGAAAACGCCTACATGCCTTTCAATGTCATCGACGACGAAACCGGCGAGGCTGTTGGCTGGGATTACGACACGCTTGGCGCAATCTGCGCGCTATTGAATTGTGTGCCGGAATATGTCGAAACCAGCTGGGAAGGCATGATCGTCGCTGTCTCAAACGGTGAATACGACATGGCGGCTGATGGCATCACGATCACCGAAGATCGCGCGCTGATCGTCGATTACTCTGACGGTTATATTGATGTCATCCAGCGTATGATGGTGCGCGTCGGCGAAGACCGCTTCGCCAGCGCGGAAGAACTTGTCGCGGGTGAATTTATCATCGGTGTTCAAGTAGCAACGACCAATTACATTGCCGCTTCGAAAATCCTGGACGGTGACGAGGATCGCATCGTCGCCTATAGTGAATTTGGTTTTGCTGTGCAAGCGCTGATTAGCGGCGATGTGGACGCGGTGGTGATTGATGATGTGGCTGGGCAGGGTTATACCGGCTTGAACGCTGACAGCATTATGCTGCTGCCCGATGATCTGATCAAACAGCAGTTGGGCTTCATCTACCCGCAGGGGTCGGATTTGGTCGAGCCGATTAACGCGGCGCTGGAGAGTATGATGGCCGACGGCTCACTGCAAGCCATCAATGACAAGTGGTTTGGCGGTGGCGAACAAGAAGAACAAGAAGAACAAGAAGAGGAATGATGAAAAGTTCGGGGGGATGGGTGGCGCTGTACCCACAACCATCCCCTCACTCAGAGCAATCGCACCGGATTCTTTCTATACCGCCGAGTGCGCCGAATGTGCACTCAAGCAGAAGTATTTGCAACTTTTCCCCTAAACCACAACCGAATCGAGAAGAGTCTATGAACTCTATGTTCCGCCAATATCAATGTCGAAATAAGCCGATTTCTGTGATTAGTAATTTTCTCAGTGGTTAAGGCTTCTTTAGATTTCGGCGTCGTACCACATAACCCTTTCTGAAGCGACTGTGCTACTTTAATCCATACTGTTAAACAAATACGAGTGTGTTATGATACGGTCATCGTTTAGTCACTCTTAAGGAGTGTCGACATGAAAAGAATGGCTTCAATTCTCTTCGTCGTTGCAGTCTTGCAAGTGTCGACTGCTTATGCCCTCGTTGGTTCGTGTGAATTGCAAGCAGGTGGTTCGCACATCAAGGCCTACTACACCAACATCTTCAATCAGATCTATAATGAAGTTCTGCGTGTGTTGCAAAACAATCCCGCTCACTTTTACCGCATGTCAGTCAATCCTTCACGAACAAAGATAACTCTGACGATCTTCAACGGGCAAAACTCATCTAATGCCGAGGTCGTTGCGCGCCGAACTTGCGGCACGTGAAGAATTGACAGTTTAGCGGATGGCTCACTGCAAGCCATCAACGACAGGTGGTTTGGCGCGGAAGCCTGAGGCGCTTGATCTCCAGCGCATTTGACAATTGAGTTTCAATATCTGTGGGACAGGGCGAGCCTTGTCCCACTTTGCTTCTATCTAAATAGTGCTTTGAGGCTAACATATGTCTTCGCCATACATTGAACCTGATTTAGACGAAGTTATTGCCGAGTCCCGCGGGCGGGCCATGCGTTACTCGCGGCTCTATACATTTCCTTATTGGTTTGCTTTCTTGGTGCTTCTGGGCGTCGTGCTGGCGATCAGCATAATAACGGATTCGGTCTACTCCAATATCTTTTCACAGCTGATCGAGGGCTTGGTTATGACGCTTTTTGTCAGCACCTCGTCGTATGCCTCGGCGCTATTCGTGGCTGTCATAGTCGGGATTACTCGCTCGAATCCACCTGATCCGCCGCAGTCCCGCCAGACGACAAGTCGGGCGGTCAGGCGGGCGCTGCGCATAGGCTTTTACAATGTTTGCACGGTCTACGTGAGTGTGATGCGCGGCATACCCATACTTATAGTGCTGCTGGTCACCGCATTCATAGTCGTGCCGGCAATGCGTGAATTGCTTAATGACGTGGTACTTGAAAGCATACGGGATTTGCTCGGGGATCCGGGTATTGCGGATATTACCTGGCGCGGGAGTTCGCCGATGACGGCGATAGTCGCCTTGGGCGCGACCTATGGCGCCTATATGTCGGAGACGATACGAGCCGGGATTCAATCGATTCCCAATGGGCAGTTTGAGGCGGCCTATTCGGTCGGCATGACATATTGGCAGACGATGCGCTCGATCGTTTTGCCGCAGGCATTTCGCAACGTGCTGCCGCCGCTGGGCAACGATTTCGTGGCGATTATTAAAGATTCGTCGCTGCTGGCTTTCCTCGGCATTCGCGATGTGACGCAGATCGCCAAGCTGTCCTCGGGTCGGTCGTTTCGCTATGTAGAGACTTACGCCGTGACCGCCTATATTTATTTGACGCTCGTGATCGCCGCTTCGACCCTGGTCAATTTGCTCGAAGACACCATCAATATCGAGCGTGAGACGCCGCGCTTGATTCAGCAATTGCAGTCGCTGGCGCCCGGCAAGCAGAAACGCGAACACATCGTCGAATCCTTCGACTAGGGTTTATTCTTCAGAATAGAAGCCGACCTTATTGCCTTCAGTATCGCGTGCCCAGCCGACGAATCCGCCGCCGGCGCTTTCCCCCAGGGCGGTTTTGGGCAGCAGCAATTCACCGCCGGCATCAGCGACGCGACTCAGCGCCTTGTCCAAATCGCCAGAGATGGTGAAATAGACCATCGTTCCTTCGGTCGAGGGTGTATAGCCGTATTGCGGATTGTGCACCAAGCAGCCGCCAACCTGTCCATCATGCGGAAATACGCCGAGCATACTGCCCATCGTCTCTCGTTGGTCACTGACGAATAGCTGCGTATCCATCACCGTCTCATAGAAGGCTTTGGCGCGCTCGAAGTCAGCAACTGGAATCTCGAACCAGTTGATTACGGACATGGTTTACTCCTAGAATTCTATGATTGAGCGAAAGCAAATAAATGAACGTGTCAAAGAAGCAGTGACACAGCGCGGGGATATGTTCTGATACGAGTGAAGGGAGAAAGCCTGCGGTTACTTTTCGCTATGCAATTGCCTGTCGTCGGCGTCGAGGGCGGCCAGTATCTCGCTGTCTTCGGCTACATCATCGGATGTGCTGAGCCGCTGCCGCTTCAAGTCCTCAACTTCGTCAAAAGCGGCGGATTCGGTGTGGAAGAGCGAGTCGCTGTAATCGAAATGCATATTCTGGCCGTGCAAGTGGACCTCGTCCATGGCGTCAATCGTATCTTGCAGCTTATCGATCTCTTCTTTGATTTCGATGCCCAGGCGCTGACCCCTGATACTCTTGGTGTCTTTCGTGCCGAGCAGGGACATTTGCGCGTAGACTGTACCGAGAGCCGAGAGCGTACTCTCCAGCTGAATCTCGGCGCGTTTGATAATACTGGCGCTGGCTTCCAGACTGACGAGCTGCCTCTGCAGCAGTTTCAATTGTTGTTGCAGGTCGTGGCGCGTACCATCGTCTTTTTCCACGGAGATGCGCCGCTTAACCGTTTCAATCTTGCGTGGCACCTGCTGTAGGTCACGGGCTGCCAGGTCGTTATTCTCGAAGTAGTCAATCCTGTTGGCCAGGCTATACATATGCGCGATCCAGTCATTGATGCCACTGATAAGCGCGCGCTGCCGGGTACGCATGGCGCCGCGAGCTACGTCCGCCAACTTGAGCATGTTGCGACGATATTCAAAGGCGTCGCGGAGCCGCTCGCGAGAGACACGATTGCGGATATTACGCAGGTCGTATTCGCGCTCGAAATCTTCAGCCAGGGCTTGCTCAGTAGCTTCGGGGTCGGTTAAGGTGGAGGCAACGAGCACTGATTCGGCTAAACCGCCCAGCACCAGCCAGAACCAGGGCTGCCATTCAATGAAGGGCAAGCTGACATCCTGCACGAAGAGAAAAAGGATGGCGGTGACCATGACGGTCACCAAGGTTTCCCAACGCAACAGGGCATTCGCCAGCAGCGCGCCAATTACCTTTTGCCTTGCGTCAGAATTGACGGTCATGCTTTTTCGGCGTTCCTCCCAAGCTTCTCGACTATAAATGCTCCGCTTTGATCACAGTTGCGCTAGCCGCTTGCCCTAGATTCGACGATTCGACTCGGGCAGTTAGCTATCGCCCAGGAGTCGCTGCCGGCGTTCTTCCAGCTGCAATTCCACCTGGCCTATGCCGACGGTATCTTCGATTTGGTCGGACAGCTTGCGACTGGCCAATTCGGCGCGGGCGTCTTCTTCATCGATCTTAGAATAGATGGAATCCAGCAGCGAGTCGATCTCCTGGTCGCCGGTGGTATCCAGCTTGTCCATAACTTTCAGTGTCTTGGTCATAACTTTCTTGGTTTCCGCCAGCTCGAGCAAGGAGCGCATTTTCTCGCGTTCCTGCTTAATGGTGGTGAGGCGGCTTTCGAGTTTCAGACGCATATTCAGCATGCCCTGATATTGGCCCTCTTGTGATTGCCATTGTTCGTAGTATTCCTGCGCCAGCTCTTGTTTGGTGTTCAGCTCAGCCTGTGCGGCGGCAGCGAGGTCGTTCTTTCCGCGCAGGATCAAGGTGTCGATGTCGCGATCGAGTTTGTCGGATTGATTGGAAAAGTCTTCATACTTGCGCTTGAGGGTGCGGACGGAACCGCCGACTGTGGCCGCTGAATCGTCGAGCGCTTCCAGGTTGCGCTCCACTTGCCGGATATATTCGTCCATGACCTTGAGCGAATTGGTTTCCAGCGCGCGGTCGATCATGCCGTGCATATTGGCGCTAAAAAGTGTTTGGACCTTCTGTAATATGGATGGCATTTTCAGGTTATCCCCTCATTGCGCTTTACGTTTTCCTACTGCAGATTTCAGCCAGTATAGCATAAGTTTCAAGCGATTATCAAAGCTTCATGAACCTCGTCATATACTACTTTACGGATATTTTACCTTATGGTTTCCGGCGGGCTCAAGACTTGCCCGCGCTGCGATGAATCGCCAGCAAATCGGAAAGGACGGCGCTGCCGGTTTCCAGCTTGCCCGCGCCGGCGCCGATCAACGTGACATCGCCCATCAAGTCAGTCTCGAGGGTGATGGCGTTTGTCGAGCCGGCGACGCTGGTTAGGGGGTTGCTTAGAGGGAGGCGGGTGGCTGTGACGCTCCCGCCATCAGGCGTCGCCTCTGCGATCAGCTTGTAACGCTGTCCGGCGGCTTTGGCATCGGCGATGTCGTCGGCGCTGATTTCTGTGATGCCACTGACGTCCAGGTCCGACATCTGCAGGCGGCTGCCAAAAAGGGCGCTTGCCAGGATCAAGACTTTGCCGGCGGCGTCCCAGCCTTCGACATCGCCTGTGGGATCGGTCTCAGCGTAGCCCAGCGCTTGAGCCTGCGCCAAGGCCTCGGCGTACGACATGCCGGCTTCCATCTGCGTCAGAATGTAATTGGTCGTGCCGTTCAAGATGCCGCGGGCCGCATGTATCGCGCAGCCCGCCAAGGCCTCTTCCGCCAATTGCATGACGGGCGTTCCTGCCATCACCGTAGCTTCGTAGCGCAGCTGCAGTCCCCTCGCCTGGGCTTTACAGCGCAGGTCAGCGTAATCCAGCGCGACCGGTCCTTTGTTGGCAAGTACCAGGTGGAGCCCGGCTTCCAAGGCTGCGTGGCAATATGTGAGCGCGGGCTGGGCTGTGTCAAGATTGGTCGGGCTGAGCTCGACCAGAACATCAGCTTGGCCACGGGCGATCATATCAACCGCGGGCATATCACTCTGCAATCCGGTCTGCTCGGGATAGGCGCTCAAGTCGCCGGCCCGGGCAGCTGCCAGCAGCGCATCAATATCCAGCCCGGATTGCCGATACAGGGCACCCTTGGAGCCTGTGACTACACCGACGATATTCGGAGCGAATCCATGGTCGTGTTGAAGCTGTTTCGCCTTCGTTTGCAGGATTTCGGCGAGCCCTTGCCCGACGACGCCGAAACCGATGAGGATGAGATTCATCTCGCCATTCCATAGCTTATTGGTCAGTCACGGGCGCTATGATACTTGCGTCGCCGCCGAGGGTGATAGAGGCATTCGGGTGAGGCCGTCTTGGGAGGTTGTATCAAACGGAGCGCGCCATGCGCGAGACGGCGGCCAGGGCTTTGTCGACGCTTTCTTGAGGTCGCACACCAATCTGCTGTTCGACCAAGATGCCGTTTTCGTCGATAACCCAGTAAGAGCGTGTGGCGGAAATCGGCAATTTGATGACGAATAGATTCAAGCCCCAGGCGTTCCAGGCATCAAGCATCTTGTGATCGGGATCGGAAAGCAGATCGTACTGCAATTGCTTGCGCTGTTTCCAGCCGGCGAGCACCTCCACGCTGTCCGAACTGACGCCGAGGACAAGGGCATTGTGTGACTCGATCTGCGGGAAGATATCGCGAAAAGCGCAGGCTTGGTTGTTGCAGCCCATCGTATTGGCCTTGGGGAAAGCAAAGATGATCACGCGCAGCCCACGGAAGTCGCTGAGCCGCACAGCCTGCCCGTCCTGATTCAGCAATTCAAAGTCTGGCGCCGCTTGGCCGACCTGTAGCATGGGTTGCCGCTCCTGCGCATGAAATCACTGCTCACTCCTATTATATCAGTCTCGTGCCGCGCGGAGCCTTAAGAGTCTTAGTGGCTTTCGATACCGTGCTCGGCATCTTCTTCACGCGCGACTCGTTGACCTTCGTTGATATCCACGCGGCTGAGCAAGTAGCCACCGAGGACGAATAAGAGGATTAGGCTCAGTATTGCGGGACGGCTGCTGCCCAAAACGATACCAGCGAAGGCGAACATCAGCGGACCGACGATCGCTGCGAATTTCTCCATGATGCTGTAAAAGCCGAAGAACTCGCCGCTTTTTGCCGTCGGGCACAGGCTGGCGTACAAGCTTCGGCTCAGCGCCTGACTGCCGCCTTGCACCATCGCCACCATCAAGGCGAGCATCCAGAATTCCAGCGTGGCGTTGAGTACGAAGCCCCAGCAAGCGACAATGCAGTAGACGAGAAGCGAGAGCAAAATGCTGCGGCGAGTATCGAGCCAGTTGGAGAGATTGACGAAGCGCGAACGCAACAGCCGCGCGGCGACCAAGGCCACGACTTCAAAGGCGACGATAATCAAGGCGATCGTAGGCAGGCTGCTCTGGCGGGATGGCGGCAGGACTTCAATCTGTGAAATGGCGATGGTGTCGCCTTGGGCGTTATCCAGTGAAGCGGACAGGTTTACGATTCCCAGGGAATGGTCGCCGGCGCTGCTGACTTCTATGGTTTCGGTCTCGCCGTAGCGCAAGCTCTCGCCATAGGTGTCGATAGTGAATGGCGCGGTAGCGTCGTCCGAGGACAATGTTTCGCCGTTCAGCCGGAAGCCGATTATTCCGCCATCCGGAGCAAGACGATAAGTCAATTTCAGATGCTGCCCGTTGAATTTGAAAGTCTGGCCTGCCGACGCATCGCTGCTCATGACGTAATGGAGATCGTCCGGAATACCGGCCAAGGCTGCTGTCAAGCTGCCCATGAATCCTTCCCCGATGAGTTCGTCGCCGGGAACCAGCAACTCTTGCCAATCGCCAGATGTTGTGAACGCTGGATCATTGACAGTGTAGACGCCCTCGCCCACGCGCGCGCCTTCCGCAGCGAATGTCGCCGGCGCTGCGCCGGTCACAGAGGCGGGCAGGGAATTAACCAAAGCGATGCCGAGGATTGGCAAGGCAACAGCGTTGATCAAGATAAATGCAAGGTAGAAGGGGGCGCGATCATCGTTGTGGGCGGGCAGGCGGCCGAAGATGATGCTGAAAGGGATGCCGGCGAATTGCACCATCAGAATCGCCAGGACGAGTTCGGTCAGTCCGAATCCCAGTTCGGCGCCATAGATTGCGGCCACTGCGATGATGGTGCCGATGGCATCGTTGTAGATGAGAAAGGCGACCAGATACTTGAACAACTCTCGGTAGTGTTGAATATTGCCGAAGGTCTGGCGCAGCCGCCTGATGCTGACGCCGAGCACAGTTTCACCGCGCTGCAAGACAGCCGTGACCGACGGCGGTTCGGGCACTTGACGCAAGATTGGCAGCGAAAAGACCAGCCACCAGATCGCAACGCTGAGGAAGGAAAGCCGTATTCCGGCGTTTTCGAAGACGCTATCGGGAATGAAGAAGAACATCGCGACGTTTATCGCCAGCAAGATGCCGCCGCCAAGATAGCCGAGCGCGTAGCCTCGCGTGGATACCCAGTCGCGGTCTTGCTTTCGGGCGACATGCGGCAAAAGGGCATCATAAAAGATAATCGAACCGCCGAAGCCGATCCGTCCCAGGACGAAGAACAGTGACGCCAGCAGCCAGTCACCGGTGCCTATAAGTACCAATAGCCCGGCGCCGATGACTCCGCCGCCGATGAAGATCGCCAGGAAGCGCTTTTTGTTGCGCATGACATCGGAGATCGTGCCAAGAATGGGTGAAAGGATCGCCAGGACGAAGAGCGAAAAGCTTATGGTCAGCGACCAATAAGCGGTGGCCGTGGCTTCGCTGGGAAGTGTGCTGCCGGCAACCGTACTGTAGTAAATGGGCAACAAGCTGGCAAGAATAGTGGTGGCGAAGGCCGAGTTGGCCCAGTCATACATTGCCCAAGCGTTGATTCGCCGCTTGTAGGTGGCTTCGTCAATCGCGCGCGAGTTGGCCATCGCCTGTCCCTCAGTCCCGGCTGTTCTGCTTCAAAGATACATCGAATCCGCGCGCTTGGCACATATCTGGAAGCGCGCCTAACAGCCTATCACTGATTGAATGGCCATTGGTCGGGGTGTATAATGATGCGCCGGATGAGCTGAGACTGCTTCGACGTGCGTAGACTAAGACCTGTAAATCCACCTCAGCTCGAAGCTAAGACTGGCAAGTGATGGCAAAGATTGCAGGGCTTGAATTAGGCCGATTGATTGATCCGGGTCTTCTGTTGACGCTTTTCCTGACGCTGTTCGCCGCCATGCCGCTGGCGATGAAGCCGGGCATGCCCAACGGAACTGAAGTTTCGCTGCATTCCCAGCGTACTGCTGCCATCCAGCAGTCAGGGCTGTTCGCGCGGGGTTGGTTAGACGGCTTTACCTTGGCGGCTGGTACGCCTCCGTCACTCCTCGATGGAAGCTTGACCTATGTTGTCACCGGCGTCTTTGGCGCGGCATTTGGTCTTGGAGCGCCGGAAGCCTTGCGCGCGCTGGTCTTGATTTGCTTGCTGGCCAGCAGCGGCGGCATGTTCTTGTTCTGCCGGCGGCGGAGCGGGCGGCTGGGCGCGGTATTGGCGGGCCTGATTTATGCTTATAGCCCGGCGCTGATGTATACGTTGCCGTATGCCCGTGGCGCTTTTCCCGAATTGCTGGCTCTGGCGCTGTTTCCGCTTTTGCTGTGGCGCATTGACGCGCTGCGGGACAGCCCAACTGCTGTCAACTTCCTGCTGGCATTTCTGCTGCAAGTCGCGCTGGTCAATACAAATAGTCTTATGGCGCTGCTGCTAACCGCGCTTGCCGGCGGCTGGATTGTTTTCGAGACGCTGATTCAGGCGTTCAACCGCGAAGCAAGTCAAGTGCGCGCACGTGGCGGGGCATTGGCATTGCTGGCGATTTTGCTAGGCATCCTCGCGTCGGCTACGGCTTGGGGGCCGGTCCTGCTGGACAGCGACTGGGCGCCAACTGAAGCCGTAAGCGAAACTGGACAAAGCGCACATCGTAGCGGGTTTACTCCCCTTGAGACGCTGATATCGCCACCGCCGCTCAATGACGCCGGCGCGCAGAACGGATTGCGCGAGCTTCGCATCTTGGGCCTGGCGCCATGGATTCTAGCTGTAACAGGCGCGGTCACTGCCCTGTTGACCTACATAGGCGGATACCGAACTCGACATCCGCAAGCCTTCTTGGGCACGGTGTATTTCGCCGTTATGGCGCTCATGCTGGTGGCATTAACTGTCCAGGCAGCAGAAGGCCTCTGGCAGAAATCGGCGCCAACACTGGCGCTTCCGGGACGTCTGCTGGGACCGATTGCCGCCTTGCTGGCGATTGTGGCGAGCATGAATGGCATTTGGTTATGTCGACTGGAGAAGCGTTTTCAGATCAGCGCGATTGCCCTGCTGGTCGCGCTGCCAATCGTGACGGTCATACCGCTGCTCTACGTGCCTGAATGGCCTAATACGCCGGCGATCGGCGCTTGGCGAATCGAAGCGATTCCGACTTCGCAGCCAGTTAGCGATATTGCCGGAATCGCGTCGGCAAGCGCGATTTTTCTCGTCTCAGTTATCGTTTGGCGTCTGCGAAGGCCGCGGCTCACGCCCAGACCGTACTGGACGGCGGCGCCCTTGACGCGGACGGGTGTCATCGGTGTATTGCTCGCTGGGGCAATCGCGGCATTGTGCTTGCTTATCACCTTCCGCGAGGGTGTCGCCTGGCTGCGCTCTCCGCCGGGCGAAGCGCTGCCTGCGCAGGTCAGCCGCAGCTACACTCTTGACGGTAGCTTGCAGCTCTTGGGATACGATCTCAACACCGATGTTTTCAGACCGGGTGACACAATTCTCTTTAATGCCTACTGGTACGCGCTTGAGAGGACGTCAATCAATTACTCCAGCTATCTGCATTTGTCCGCTGGGGGACCGCCATTGGCACAAGTTGACAAACTTCATCCGGGCGGCCGCCTCGTCAGCGAGTGGGGACCTGAAGGATATATTTTCGACGACTACGAATTGAAATTGCCAGACGATTTGCCCGCCGGTGAATACTCGTTGATCATCGGCTTGTACACTTGCGACTTGATGCCGCCGGGCGACTGCGACAAGGGCTATCGCCCTACCTTGATTGATGAGAGCGGCGAGGTAATCGGTGACAGCATTGTTGTAAGCGCGATACGGGTGGCGTCGCCTTAGTACCCGCCTCCGGGATTGGGGTAGGCATGCCCGCCGCCGAAGCTGAATGAAGGCGTAGGTGTAGCGCGCGGCGGCAGCGGCACATCGTAGTCAATTGGCAACGAGCTGATGACTGCTTCGGTCTCCAGGGTGAATAGTGCCATCCAGCCCATGTCGTCCTCCGCTGCCACCTTGACCCAGGGGCTGTAAGGGCTGCGGGCGAGGAGCTTCACGTTCATGCCGAAGGGCAGGGTGCGCTTAACGCGGAAGGCGGTATCGGGCGCGGCGCGGAGATTGCCGCCGCGGGGCACATTGACCGTCGCTCGGTCGGCGTAGGCGCCATAGCGCTGCGGCGGCTCCGGCGTGACATCGTAGACATTGTGAATCTGCCCCTGCCGGCCCGCCAATAACTCGGCGCTCATCCAACCGGTATCGCCATTGCCGAAGCGGATATGCAGCCATTCGCCGTCGCTGCTGACGCCCAGGATGCCCATTGTTTCACCGGCAGGCACCTGGAACAACAGGCGCGAAGTGATATCGGGCGCCACACGCATATTGACGCCACCTTGCGTCTGCGCGTATCCCGGCTGGGGAATCGGCACCGGGCGATCGAAGAGGCGAATGGGAAAGTGCTTGATCAGGTTGTATTCCAGCAGGACGGGCTCGCCCGGCAGTTGCGCAGGTCGATTCCAATCTCCCGGTTCATAGCGCAAATTGAGCTGTTCTCCCACCTTTAGCGTGACCGAATTCCCATAGGCTACCAGCAGCGCCTCGCCCTCTATCGTGATGAATTTGGTTGTATCAGCTTGTGTCAGCACAATGAGCGTGCCGTTGATATCGGTGGCGACGCCGTTGATAAAGACGCTGGCGCTTTGTCCGTAAAGGCCTTGCACGACCAGCGCGCCAACAGATGACAATGCGCTGCAGTCGTCGGCTGACGGACCACTTTCGATGGTGATGGAACGCCATCTCGCCAAGCCTGCCTCCGCTGATACACGATTACTGATGGAGACATTGCCTATGATCAGGGCGTCCATCAGAATGTCTTTTTCCAAGCGCAGCCAGAGCAGCCCGCCGCCCGTCGCTGCCGACAGCGGAGAGCTTTGCAGCCGTTCAATCTTGTCGGCTTCGCCCAGAGCGCCTGGCACAGTCAAGGCATCTGAAGACGGTTCGACTACGGGCGGAAAACCGCCGTTGCAGAAGAAGCCGGTGGGGCCAGCGAGACAGTGGTCGCTGGCAGCAGCATAATGAGTGGTAAGAGCCTCTTCGCAGGTCGCAGAGGTCAAGTTTGATTGCTCGGCAGCGGCGGATTCTGGCGTATCCGTCGGCGGGAAGCGGACGGCGGTCGGCACCAAGGTCGGGACAGGCGTGGGTGTCACATAGACAATGACTGGCGTCACCGGCTGAGCGACGGCGTCCCGCTCCTGCGGCGTCTGGCAGGCGCTGAGCAGGATGAGGAGGGCAAGCGCGGACACTATTCGGGCATTCATATCGAGACGTCCAGCACGGCGTCGATTGGCAAGCGCGGCTATTGTACCAGATAGGCGCTGCGGACTGTGCTGCCAGACATGCCAAGGCTATGGCAGCCGGCAGGTGAATGTTCGTCTCCCGTGTGAAAGTTCGTGCCGTGAGCTATCGGGTAGATGATTTCGGTAGCTGTCGGCGCCTCGACGGTGAGACTAAACTCGTGATTATCGCGTTGCCAGGCGCTGTGGATGGGACCGGCAGCGCTGCGATAGCTGCAGTCGGCATGAGTCAAGCTGCCGCCTGGGAAAGTTTCGCTGACTGTCCGCATGGGCGAGCGATTTCGCGATCTACTTGTTGCTTCGCGTTAATGAAATGACTGCTGAAGATGTCGACAGGGCATCCCCCTTGCCAACTCGATATTCACATGACAAAGCCGGTAAGGCAGTGCGTGACGATAGCTACGCAGCGCCGATAAGACCTGCCGCATGGGATTTCAAGACCCTGCCAGAAATTTCATGGCCTTTTCGATGCTCTTCTTCGGGCTGACCTTGACTTGAGCATCGAGTACCTTGCCATCCTCGCCGATGATCCAATGTGAGCGGATGACGCCCATATACTTCTTGCCATACATGGATTTCTCGCCCCAGGCAGCCCAAGCTTCCAACACTTGATGATCCGGGTCGGAAAGCAGGTCGTATGGCAGCGATTCTTGTTTGATCCACTTGGCCAAGGCGGCCGGCTCATCCGGGCTGAGCCCGAGGACCACCGCGTCCGATGTTTCGAATTGCGTGAAGTTGTCGCGGAAGCCGCAAGCCTGCGCCGTGCAACCGGGTGTGGCAGCTTTGGGATAGGCGAAGAGCAAGACCTTCTTGCCGCGATAATCGCTGAGTTTTACGCTTTCGCCGTTCTGATTCAGCAGTTCAAAGTCGGGCGCCAATTCTCCTACTGTGGGCATGGATGCCTCCTTTAGCTAATTGCGCGCCTGATTTTAGCGCAATCGACAGGATTGTGGCACGGGCTTCTAGGCTCTGCGCTGGATTTCGCGGCGGGCAAGATCGATGCCTAGCCACATGGTCGCCGTTGCATGAGCCGGCATCATGAGGTGCAAATCCTCGGGGAACTGCGCCAGAAACGCCTCGTCCGTATCGATAGGCGCCTGGATTACAGAATCGCGAAGCGTCTCCTCGGCGGTCATGAAGGGGATGTCGCTATCGGGCGCGCTGATCCGACCATACCATTCCGGATCATGAATCAGCAGCAAGGTGCTGATCTCGGGACGCAAGGTCAGGAGATTGAAAACGATGCCGGTCGCGAGGAGTTGCGCCTTGCCCGCCGCGAGCAAATCCAGCAGGTAACGCATAGCCGGATGATGGTAGAAAAAGTCCCAACGCGGCGGATCTATCTGCTCGGGGAAGTTGAACAGTTCCTCCAGCACTTCGCGCAGAATCTGATGTTTGACGCTCCATTCGCGCGGATCGTTGAATTCTGCCGTGGTTTGCTGGAATATCATCGCCGGCAGGACGTGAAACATGCCACTATCAGAGGCAGTTGATGCTGAGCGCCGCGCTAGAATTGCTTTATAGCGGTCACCATCATTGAAGACGGTAAGTGTACCGATGCCGATGGTCGCGCTGCGCATCAAGCCACGCGTCAGGGAATCCGCTGGCGGAACCAGTCGATGGTAAGTGACCCGGGATGGCGCGCGCATCCAGCCCTCGGCGACGGCATCACGCAATTCGCGTTCGAGAGCGGCGCAGGTCGCCAACATATCGTAGTAGTGACCGATGGCGCCGCGCAGCTTCAGCGGCTTCGTGCGAATCTCCTTCAATGTGAATGTCGGTCCGTTGTATAGACCGGGTTTGCTGTTTTGCAGATCGTGCAGGTAGCTATAGTCGTAGAAGGCGAAATCGCGCGATTCAAGCGTCGGCAGGTAGGGGTCGAGCAAGCTGTCGACATCGCTTACTTGCCAGTCCGCCGGATAGAATACTGTGACAGGGTGCTCGATGCTGTGGCGGGCAAAGGGCTGGCATTGATACATGTGCTGCAAGTAGTCGGTCATGTTTTTATAGTCGCGGATGTCAAGTGGCATGGTTCAATCGCCCAATGCTGATTAGTTAATAATTCCGCCCACATATGCGCGGCACTGCATGTTTGGGCGCGTGCGACAGATTGTCGACATCAGCTTTGCCGCTCGACCATGCGTTCAGCAAGCCACAACATGCCGTCAGTGATGATCGCTTGTGCCAGCAGCAGGATCGCCAGCCCTATGCTAATGAAAGCGCCGTTCGGTACGCGCCGCCAGATCTCGCCCAGGCTGCCGAGGTGCATAAGCAGCAATCCCCAATCGCCGTAACCAGCATAGCTGAATACGAGCAGAAACTTCGCTTGGTCGGATAGCAAGAGGTTATTCTGCAGAAGCTGCGACAGGGCAAGGGACGCGCCGCTAATGAAGACGATTTGAACGACGACAAATATGATCTGGATTATCGCGGCAAAAAGTCGGTCTTTAATGGCAACATTTATGAGAATCCCGAGCGCGGCGGATGACGCAATCATGAGCAGGGTCAGCAAGGGGTTCGCCGTCATATTCAAGGCGAAAAGCAGCAGGCTGATGCGCCAATCAGCCAGTGGCGGTATGGCGCCCGCGCTGAGGATTTTCGCGTAGCTGCCGCCGAATGCAGCCAGGTCGACTAGAGTTCCCAGCGCGAGCAGCAGCCGGACAAGCAGAATCGCCGTGATTGGCGCGCGCAGCCGATACAGAATCCCGATCCAGCGCGCGCGTAAAGCCAAGCCGGCGCCGATTTCTGTTACCCGCAGATTGTCCCAGGTCTTGCTTCTCCGCTGGGCATCAAATGTGGTGGCGCCGAGTGTGAAGGCGGCGACCATGGTGAGCACTTGCAGAAGAAGCGTGGGGAAGTACAGACTCTGCCAGGCTAGCGTGGTGATGTTTGGGTTGTTTTCTATCACACCTGTGGCCGTGGCGTAAATTATTGCCGCGCCGGCCAACAGCGAGGCAAGCGCCAGCAATTGCAGGACGAAGCCGCGGCGCGATTCGCTGGTACGAGGATTAGACAATTCATAATCCAACAGCGGATTCTTCGCCCATTGTGGCGGCAGCCAATCGAAAAGCTTAGTCATCATGCGCCTCAAGCTCGCCAATGGTCGGCTCGAGCCGGTCCAATTCCGCCACGCAATCTTCGCTGGAAAGCTCCACAGTGCGATTGCCGCGGATATAGTGGACGCAGGTCTGCGGCAGCTGATCCAGGTCCAGATGCGCGCGCAGGGCGGCCGCGTAAACACCGAGCTGCAGCAGGTATCGATCGGCATGCCGCTCGTAGGCGCCGCCGATGACATCGCTTGTTTTGTAGTCGATGATTGTCCAGTCGCCGTTGGGCTGCTGCAAGACTACATCCACCACGCCATGGATGACGCGTTTCTCTGTGCGGAACATGAATGGCAGTTCAGTGTATAGGGCGCGGGATTCCGCTCGTGCGGCAGCGATCCAACGATTGACTTCGCTGGCCGCGTATTGCGCAAGCAGGTCGTTTACTTCGCGATGGGCGAGGCGCAGGGCGTCGGAATTCGTCAAGCCCTTCTCCCAGGCGATTGAGCTGATCATCGCATCGGAGCTTTGGCCATTGAGCGCGAAACTTCCGAATCGCAGCAATTCGTGCACGATCTCGCCGATTAGCCTGGGTGTGACTGTGTGCTGCTTCAAGTTCAGGGTCGTGATCTCCTGTGGCAAGCCGTGCAAGGCGCTTTCACGAAAACGTCGAGCGGCGGCCCGGCGCTGCTGCTGGTTCAGGCCTCTGCGATACTCGCCGAGCTGAGCAATTTGCGTGGCAGTGATATGGCTCAGAAGCGGAGAGGCATGGCGCGGCAGCGGCTGTATCAGTGGCGGCGCATAAGGCGGATACTCGTCTTCGTGCGCCTCAAAGTCCCAAAGGTCTTCCGCGATGTTGGCAGACTGATACAAGACATCTGGCGGTGGAGGCGCGGATGGCATCAACACCGAGATATTGCCACCGCCGAAAGCGCAAGTTTGTTCCGGCATGCGCTCGATCTCTTCAAGCCCGAAGGCGCTCATAAGCTGCCGCAGCCAGCCGCGGCTCGACCAAAGACCGTCTTTTTTGAGCGATACTTGCCCACTAATGAGCAGATAGTCTTGCGCGCGGGTGGCAGCGACATAGAGCAGCCGTTTGCGCTCGGCCGCTTCCTTGAGCGATTGCAGCGCCGCGTTGCGCCGGTGGGCAAAGCCGCTTTCGTATTTGTTGCTTTCGGTGTCATACACCTGGCAACTCAAGCCGTTGTCCGGGTCGGCAAGCAGGGTGGGCGCGCCCTGGGAGCCGCGTGTCCAGGAGGCATCCGCCAGGACGACCAGCGGAAACTCAAGTCCTTTGCTCGCATGAACCGTCATCAGGCGAATTGCATTGCCCGCCTCCAGATGGGCTTCGCCTTCGCGTACCTCGCGCGTCGATAGATCCGTCAAGTATTGCGAAAACTTGCCGAGCGTGATTTTGCCGCTGGCCTCCGCTAGATGCAGCAACTTGTCGATGTTGCCGCGCCGACGGTCGCCATCGGGCAGGCCGGTCAAGATGGCGAGATAGTTAGTCTTCGCCAGGGCACGTCGCAGCAGCTCCGATATGGTGACTCGCCCCGATATGCGCCGCAGATCCGACAGAGTATCAAGCGCATGTTTCACGAGGAAGCTATCGACATCAACCATTCCCGGCACGAGGCCTTGCGCCGCGACATGAAGCGCGCGCCAAAGTGGAATCGGGTCCCTAGCGCCGTTGTTATCATCGGGAATCAAGCGCAGCGCGAAGAGCAGATCGTCACTGAAGGCGAATATCGGCGAGCGCAAGACTGTCGCCAGAGAGAGGTCGTCAGCGGGATTATGCAGGAAGCGCAGCAGGTCCAGCATGTCCCAGACTTCCTGCCGATCATAGTAGCCGCGCCCGGCGACCGTCAGGAAGGGAATCTCTTGAGACTTAAAGACATCCTCGTAGATTGTTACATTCGACATCGGCTGAAAGAGAATAGCGATGTCGTGGAAGTTGATGTCGCGCCAGCGTCCGTCTTCTTTGTCGTAAACTTGGCGCTTCTCAGCGATCATCGCTTTGATGCGAGAGGCGATTTCATAGGCCTCCCAGCGCCGCATATCCTCAGCCGAAACACGCTGCTGCCTGCCTTTCTTGTCCGTAAGCGGGTTGCCCGCTCCATCGCGAACTCCGCTATCCAGGAGTTGTAATTCAATGGCGGGACGGGAAGGTGAATCGAGGCGGAAGGCGTCCATCGGCTCATCAAATTCTACTTCGTAGTTTGCGACCCGGCTGCCTTCATCGCGGGTCAGAATATGTTCAAAGAGTGTATTGAATTGCTCGACCAGAGCGCGATGGCTGCGGAAGGATGTCGAGAGCGGCAGCACGATTGCGGCAGAGTGGTCGCGGAACTGTTTGCGCACGCCGTTAAATACGCTGACATCGGCGCCGCGAAATTGATAGATGCTTTGCTTGGGATCGCCAACGGCAAATAGCGTACCGCCAGTATCCAAATCGGCCAGCGAGCGGATGATCTGCCATTGCGCCGCGTTGGTGTCCTGGAATTCATCGACGAGCAGATGCTTGAATTCGGCATTGCGATAGCGGTCGCGCGCCGCTTGATCGAGCAGCAGATCGGCCGCCAGCCGCTCCAGATCATCGAAATCAAGTTGAGCCGCGGCGTGTTTGCGTTCGCGGTAGGCTGTCCGCACTTGATCCAAGAGCTGATGCCAGAGGGGAAGGAGCTTCGCGGTCAGCCGGTCCAACTCGCCGGGCCTGTCGCCGATTGCGTCCAGAGCGTCTTTGATGCGTTCTCGCAAGTCCCTCAGCAGCCGCGCAACTTCGTTCTTCTGCTCGTTGCCGCCCCAAGCTTGTACAGCACCTTTGTTGCCGACGGCGCCTTCCTGGTGGCAGCTTTGCATCAGCCCATATATATCCGAGCCGGTTTCGTTGTCTGTCTCCATTCGCCCAAGATAATCTTCGTATTGCACAACGAGTTCTGACAGTTTGTCGTTCAGCGGAAGATAGTCAATCGTCCGCACGGCGTACGCCTCGTCCGAGTCGAGCAAGCGCGTACGCTCGGCGAATACGTTTTCCTGCCATCGCTGCAGCCAAATCGCAAAAAGCGCCTCGGCATCGTCCTCAAGCGGCGGGTAGTCGCCATTAACCAGCGACATCTGCTTGAGCGCCGCTTCGATCTTGAAGGCATCGTAATGCGCGAAGAGCGTTGAGACCAGTGGCTTGATCGTCGCCAGAGCATCGCCGACGATCTCGTCCAGCTGAATGGCTGATTCGGTTTCGTCGAGCACTTCAAATTTGGGGTCGACACCGGCTTGGGCTGCATTGGCGCGCAGGATATCGGCGCAGAGCCCATGAATGGTATCGATGCGCACGCTGTCCATGCGCGACAAATGACGCGCCCAGAGGTCCGCGTCCGGTCCTTTTGCCCGCCGCTCCAATTCCAGTCGCAAACGATTTCGCATTTCGAAAGCCGCTTCGCGCGTGAAAGTGATGGCGACCAGCGCGCTTATCGGCCAGTCCGGATTGCTCGCCAGCAGTTGAACATAGCGCTCAACGAGGACGCGGGTCTTGCCCGAGCCGGCGCCAGCCACGACGATGAGATTCTTGTCGTGGGTGTGAATGGCTTCGTATTGTTGCTCCGTCGGATTCATCGGCATGCTCACCTATTGCGACGCCAAATCAGGCGGCGATTTGTAGCGCCCGGTCACGTGCATACGGCAGAAATGAGAGAACTCGCAATAGCGTGAGCATTTGCCTTTTTCGAGCTTGGTGGCATGAACGGGAAACTGGCCGGCACGACCCATTTCCAGGTTCCCCGCGACGTGCGCCTTTGCCGCTTCTAGCGCGGCGATATCGTCTTCGTCGTCGGTGGAAAGGACACCGCTGGCCTTGAGATTGCGCAAATGCCAGAAGAGGCCGCCCGATACCGGCAAATCGCCGTTCTCTGTTTCCAGCTCATTGGCCAAGGCTTCAACATAGATCATCATTTGAAAGTCTCGGCCGATTTCCATCTCGCGACGTTCAATGGTGGCGCTGCCGGTCTTGTAGTCCACGACCAATAGTTTGCCATCGGCTTGGTCGATGCGGTCGATAAAGCCGGTCACGCGCAGGGGGCTGGCGCCATCCGGCAGTGGGATCATGACGTCCTTGAAGTTGTGCTCTAGTTGATGCACGGTTCGCGACTTGCCGAAGCGATTGAGCGGGCTTTTTGGCGAGAAGTCCAACTTGATAAATGCTGCCAACCGATTGACGAGGACTTGCTTTCCTTCCTCCCAGGTGACGGTCGCGCTGAAATTGAAAACGGCCGGAGCAGTTGCCAGAATCTCTGCGGAGACCTCGTTGAAGATCGCCAAGGCCGTAGGCAGATTGTCGGCGCTGATTTCCAGTTCCAGCGCAGCGATTCGCTTGTACGTTTCTTCGAGGATGCTGTGATTAAGCAAGCCTATTTGCAGGGCATCGGCGCCGGCTTCCGGTTCTTCGAATTCCTCGAGTTTCAAAAGGCGCTTGGCAAAATAACGGAAACCACACAAGCCATAGTCCTTGAGCCGCGACGCGCTGAAAACGCGGTTCTCACCCAATTGCAGCGCTGCTTCCCGCAGTAGTGCCGGCTGCGATAGAATGCCGCTATGCCTATCAAAGGGCGCATTCGTCAGGCGCCCCAACTCTACGCCGCGGTTGAGTTCCAACTGCCGCCAAGGCGTCGCAAAAATGGCTTGAGCTCGCAGCCAGTTTCTTGCTCGCAGCGCTGTTTCTGCTTCTGACGCATCTTGTTGACCAAGCTGATCGGCAACCGCCAGCATTAGTTCTGTGGCGTTGGCGGCTTCGGTCGGCTGAATGACTGTGCCTACGGGCCGGCTTTTTACAGGCAAATCGGGAAAGACCGCCTTTGCTGCGCGCCACAGATGACTCTCTAGCCAGACCCGGCCCGCCTGAAACGTGGGTCGAGACAGGGTTAGTGACTGCCGCGGCAGGCTGATCAATTCGTAGAAGAGACCGCGATCATCAATGCGCTCGGCGCGCGTCCCCAGCGGGATGCCTCGCGATTGCATCTGCTCGCGTTCGGAATCGAGATAGAGCGGATCCTCGGCGGTTTCGGCCGGGAAGATGCCTTCCGCCAAGCCCAGGATGAAGACATGCTCGTGCGGCAGGCCACGCGCTTCCGCCGCTGTTGTTACCAGCACCTGTCCCTTCCGTGGCTGGTTAAAGGAATCGTCGGCGATTGTCTCCAAGGCGTGTATGAGGTCCGACCAGAATTGGCGCCAGTCCGCAAGACTGTCCCTGCGAAATATCGATTGCAGAACATCGTCGCTTGCCAGCATGTCGCGCAGGATCGACTTGAGGCCATTCAGGGCATTGATGTCGCGGCTGACAATGGCTGGATTAGCTCGGTCGTTTGCCCAGGCATTTCTGATGACGTTGAGCGAATAAGCGTGGGTCTCGTTATCGTCCGGCGCAGCGCCTGGATCGTTACCGAGCAGCGCCGTAACCATATCAACATAAACGAACAGTTCGGCCTGTTCCGGCGGAGTGACATTCGCGATGAATTGCGACAACTTTGCCGCGAGCGTATCTGCCTGCTCCGCTGTAAGCGCGGTGAGCGACTCGCCTTCGCCGCTGTCGATTGCGCGCTTCTGCGCCAGGTGGATAAGTTCCAGCCAGTCGCCTTCGCTGCCGCCGAGAAACTGCTGCTCCATACTTATCCGGTCCAACAAGTCGATCAATTCGTGGTCCAAGCCGGCATCGAAATAGGGCGAGCGCAACACATCCAGCAAATTGCGGCGGCGGAAGCGTGGCGCGAGCTCGAGCAGGTCAATCAGAGCGGCGATAACCGGCGCGCGGTGGTAGCTCCGCTCGTAGTGCAGTAGCAACGGCAACTCATATTCCTGGCGTCCCGACTCGAAATATGAGGCATAGAGTTCCCAATCGCGCAGGGCGATGAGGATGCCGTCCGCGACAGCGCCACTAAGAAGCAGGCTCTTGACCGCGCGCAAGACCGCCTTAACTTCCTCGGCGGGGTCCGGCATGGCGATCAGCTTTATGGCTTGGCCGTTGTTCTCGGCCGGGAGGTCGCGGAAGATGTTATGCCCCAGCTGATGAAGCGACGGGTGGCGCGCGCTGGACGCCTCGTCGATCGAGCGCAAATTCAAGATTACGCCGGCTTTATCGAAGGCCGCCCGCAGCCGCGTTCGCGCCGCTATACTTCGGCTTGGCAAGAGAGCTACCTGCTCGTCCGGCACTGTTGTCAATGAGATATGGACTTGATCGATTGCGCGTGATAGCGCCGCCAGCAAGTCGGCTTGCACCGGCGTGAACTGATCGTAGCCGTCAACGAGCAGCAGATCGACATCCGCGGCTATAGCGCGCTGCTTGCGCAAAGTCGCCAGCGCCAGCCAGCCTTCGCCCTCGACATCAGCCAGGTCGCTTTGTCGCAGCGTGTCTTGATAGCGCTTGTAGATAGCGGCGATCTCTCTGTCCTTGGGGCTGCGCGCCGCAGTGGCGAAGTCTTCGACATCAATGCTGTTCTGCTTGAGTTCGTCGATGAGCTCGGCCAAAACCGAAACAAAGCCGCGCGTTTCGGCGATGCGATGAAAAAAGTCAAGTTGATCTTCCGCCAGCATTTGCGACAGCAAGTGGCGCAAGACCTTGTGGCGCATGAGATTTGTAAGCCGGCGGACGGGTGTGCCCGCAATTTTCAGCAGGCGCGCGTTAAGTGTATAAAAGCTGAAGAATTCGATATTGAAGTAGGCTGGCGGGCTGCGGTCGGTTTCGATTAGGCGCTGCCGGAAACTCATTTCCTGCCGGCGCGTGGCGAGCAGGACCCAGACTTTGGGCAAGGCATTACGCTGTACGTCCGACTGCTGGCGCAGCAACGAAATCGTTTGCGCGGTTTTGTCCTGCCCGATCGGCGCCAAATGCAAGGTCGCGCTCACAGCCTTCTCCTAGTGATAGAGCAAGTTTACGACTTCTTGCACGGTCTCTGCATTCAGCCGGTCTTCAGCGAAATAACTGTCGCGCAGGCTGGCGACAAAGTCGCTGGCGTAATTCACAGGTACGGCCGGCTGCTGCAGCTTGAACGAAACATCCGGCGCGTCCCGCAGGAATACAACGGCGGCGAATACCGGGATACCAGGCAAGTCGTAGTCCTTCAAGAAGTTCTTGAGCTTAACGGCAGTGGCGGCAATTTCTCTTGTTGGGTTCCAGCGCAGCGGGCGCCATTTGCCTTTGCGTCTTCGCTTCAGCCATTGCCCGCCCTCGTTAAAATATTCGCCTTTGCGCCTGTTTATGCGCAGCGCCAATACTCCGTGTTGACTGACTAATGCGGCATCCAGATCGCCGAGAGCGCGTTTGCTGATGTTGCGGATGAAGACATACTGATGACCCAATTGTGGCGCCAGCATTTGGCCGAGTTGCCTTGCGTTCTTGTTGTCGGTCTTCCAGGTGACCGCTCGCAGCGCCATAAGAATAGCGACCACTGTGACCAGAATCCCGATAATAAGGAGTGATTTGCGCGTCAAGTCGTAGATAGCGTAACCCGGGTTGAAGGGCACCACCAAGCTGATAACATGCAGTGTAATGCCGGCAACAGCCGAGGCAGCGCCAAGCAGAAAGACCAGCCCCGCTGCCAACAGCAGGTCGCGAGAACGCCGGTTAAGGCTGCGGATTGGGGCAACATTCTGCATTATTTGCCGCGGATGTTTGGCCGAGTGACGTATCACATCTACGATGATAGCCCATCTGTCGGCGCATGCAATCTGCGTCCGCTGCAGTTCGCAGGGGCGGCCAGTCTGAATATAATTGAGAAATAGAGCGGCTGGGCGGGTCGGCTAATTGTGCGCGTCGTGCCGGTTGTGACCGCGATTGTGGCGTAGACCTTGCGAAAAATGATGAACGATATGCCAAGGGTATCCAATAGCGAAACGAATGCCGGACTGAACGAAGTACACCGCTTCGGCAGCGCCAGCGAATCGCTGTTTCGTCGACTCTATCGCGGCTTGAACCGACGGCAGCAGCTTGAGGATGAATTGCGGCGACAGCGCGCTCTGGCCGGTCGTGAGGCGTCGCGGAATGAGACCTTGCAGCAGCAGTATCTGCAGTTGCAGGGCGATCACCGCCGCCGCGGCAGTGAGCTGGATCGTCTGCGCGCCGTGCTCGGGAGCTTGGAAGAGGGCATCATCGCCCAAGATCCCAGCGGAAAAGTTACCATGATGAATCGGGCGGCGGAAGCCATGCTCGGTGGCAAGAAAGCCTTCTGGGATAGCGAGCTTGGCACCCTGTTCGAGCGCTTTCGCGATGTAGAAGAGGTCAGCGCCGAGTTGACGCCCTTGGGCGAATCAGCTGAAATGCCGCTTAACAACCGCATCGTAAGCGCGCAGCTGGTCGCCATCGGCGACGAGAATCTGAGACGAATCGGTACCGTAATAGTTCTGCGCGATGTGACCTATGACGCGCTGGCGGAGCGGCTGAAAGATGGATTCGTCAGGCATATCACTGAGGACATGGAGCGCCCGATAGGCGTCATCAAACTGGCCAGTGAATTGCTGAGCGGCCAGCCGGAAGACAACGCGGTCAATCAGCGCTTGCTGGAGAAGCTGCTGCAAAATGTCGATATCCTTGACCAACTGGCGCTGGAGCTGCTGGATATTGGCAAGATGAAGGCCGGTACATTCGATGTCAAACGCGAACCGCTGGCGGCCGAAGCGGCGCTGTGGTCTGTGGTGAACGGCATTGGTCCTGACGTCAAGAGCCGCGGCGTAGATCTGCTGGTGATGACGCGCGGTCTCAGCGGTTTGGAGGCGCGCGGCGATGATACTCGCCTGCAATGGGCCCTGGGGCACCTGATCCGAAATGGCGCAGATTACAATGAAGAGGGTGGTTATGTAGCGCTTGCGGGCCGCGCCGAGTTTCGCAATGGCAAGAGGCTTCTCCTGATCAGCGTCAGCGACAATGGCTTTGGCATCAACTCCGCTGACTTGCCGCATATCTTTGAGCGATTCTATCGTGGCCGGGCAAGGCGCGCCGAAGCTGGGCAGACGGCGCCTGGTGGATTAGGACAAGGGCTGTTTGTCGCCAAGGCAATCTGTGAGGCGCATGGCGGCTTCATACAGGCACAGAGCCGCGAAGGCGTGGGCAGCATCTTTACCATGGCAGTACCCGTCTTTGAGAGCCGGCTGAGCGCACAATGAAACCGCTTCGCCTACAAATGATGAGCTTCCAATGCCCTACCTGATTGATGGCCATAATCTGATTGCATCCCTGCCTGATATAGACCTGGCTGATCCAAACGATGAGGCGAAGCTGGTTCTCAAGCTCAGGGGTTTTGCAGCGCGCAAGAAAACGCAATGTACTGTGATATTCGACCATGGATTGCCGGGTGGCCCATCAAATCTCTCGACCAGATCAGTCAAGGTAATTTTCGCCGCCGCCGAATATTCCAACGCCGACTCGCTGATCAAACGGCGTATAAGCAAGACGCCTGACGCCAGCAACTGGACATTAGTGTCGTCGGACCGCGAGATTCTCAACTACGCCCGTCCGCATCGGATGCGTCATATGTCGGCAGCCGACTTTGCGCGTGAGTTGCAGCGCGACGAACGACCGCAGAAAGGCAATGACGCTGTAGATACGCCGACGCTTTCAGAGGAAGAAATCGACGAATGGCTGGACATTTTCGGCGAGGACAGTGACGCATAGCTGCCTGCGGCCGCCACGCGACAAGATTATTACTTTACTTTGGCGCTCGCGGCGAGTAAGATTCTCGTGACCTCGGGGCGTGGCGCAGCCCGGTAGCGCGCACGGTTTGGGTCCGTGAGGTCCCCGGTTCGAATCCGGGCGCCCCGACTTTGAAGACGCGGGTATGGTGTAACGGTAGCACTCCACCCTTCCAAGGTGTCAGTACGAGTTCGAATCTCGTTACCCGCTTTCGCCCGTAAGCAGCAAGAAATGCAGGCGCAGTTTACGCTATGGGTCCATAGCTCAATGGTCAGAGCAGTCGGCTCATAACCGATTGGTTCCAGGTTCGAGTCCTGGTGGACCCACACTCTAACCGGCCGCTGTGCCGGTTTTTGCATGGTCCGCAGCCTTTTCGTCAGTTCGACTCTAACTCCAACGCCGATGCGATTTGATACTATCGTAGGCCGATTTCACTTCTTTGAAGCGCTGTTCAGCTTCGGTTTTTTCGTGCTGACTGACATCGGGATGATATTCACGCGCGAGCTTGCGGAAGGCTTCTTTCACCGCTTCCTGACCCGCGCCGACTTCTATCTCAAGCGCCAGGTATGCAGCGCTGATCTTATTCTCCGACCACATTTCGGCCGATTGCGTCTGCCGCGCGCGATAATGAAATCGTTGCTGCGCCCGCTCATCGCTGATGCGTCGCTTGAATTGCGGCGAGGCAATGTCTCCCACATACCAGCTGCCGCGGATATTAGTTTGACATTCGCGCCGACGCACGGAAACGGCGTCAAAGGGGAAGTCATCGGTGTGCCAGACGACGAACTGGCTGCGCTGTGTGGTCTCGTCCAAATTGACTTGCGCCAGGCGCAATTCGTTTTGGCTCAGATCATAAGCATGGATCGCGCCAACATTTAGAACCCGCAGATCGTCTTGCCAGGCTTGTATCCTGCCGCAAAAGCCATCCGTCGGCAGCAATTGAAGATCAACCAGGAAAAGAGATCCGATACTGGCCTTGCTATTCTGATTCAGGGTGGCTTTGATCGCGCGAGATTTCAGCGGCGTGTCAACGATATATGTGTAGAGCCGACTATTCATCCAGGTTTCGACAACAATATCGGGTTCGTAGTTAAGGGAGGTGATGCTGGCATCGTGGCGGACGCTGGCAGATTTTACATCCTGGACTTGGCGAAAGCGCAAGGTGATAAGATTCGCGATATGATGCGGCACTTGAGTACTCTTTCTCGCCGGCGAATGGCACGATAATAGGGGCAGACCGCCGGCTTTGTCAAATGCTTTAGTCTGGCAACGGTCACGTGGAACCCCTTGCATTCGCGCGTGAAATGCGCTAATCTTGCCAATCATACTGGGCCGTTAGCTCAACTGGCAGAGCGCCTCGTTGACGTCGAGGAGGTTACAGGTTCGAGTCCTGTACAGCCCACTCAAATGAACAGTGTTGATTCTCTCGCCGGCAAGTTCGCCGGTTTTTTGTTTTCAAAGGCGCGGGTCACATGATGCCGAAGGTGTCAAAAGCTTCGACCGTGCCCATGCCGGATTCGAGCGCCTTACGCACATGCTGCTCGCCGCGGGCTTTCTCGAGCGCGGCAGTGAAGACGTCGCGCTCCGCCTTTTGGGGTATGACGCAGACGCCATCAACATCGCCAAAAACAATATCGCCGGGGTCAACGCGTACGCCGTCCATTTCTATGGGAACGCGGTAATCGACCACTTGGCCGCGTGGACCTTGATCCTGCGCGTAGCCGCCAAAGGAAAATGTCGGAAAGTTCAATTGCAGAATCTCGTTGGTATCGCGCGAGTAGCCATCTACAACGGCGCCGGCTGCGCCGAGCAAGCGGGCACGTGTGCTCATCAAGCCGCCCCACAGCGCATAGCTAGGCGACGCGCCGGTACAGATATAGACCTCGTGTGGCTTCATGGTGTCCAGGGCGTGGAACATTAAACCAAAGAGATTGCCTGCGCCTTCGGTGTCATTGCCGTCGGCGGCATCGTTCGTCAGGTCGGCTTCAAGCACCGTCATGGCGCGGCCGATGACCACCATGGCGCCATCAAGCGGCTTGATCTGCGGTGACAGAAACTGATGAAGCAAACCCAGCTTGTCCATTACATCGCCAACAACTGCCGGAAACAGTTCGTCTCTCGCCAGACTGAATAATTCATCGTCAGATTGCCAGAATGCCATGTGGGCAACTCCTTTCGTGACTGATAGTTTACCTACGACGCCGATTGTAACTTGCGCTCGAGCCAGGCACAAAAGCAAGCGGAGTTGGCGCGTTCCTCGATCGTGTCAAATAGGTCCAGGCCGCGCCGGCTTGCAGCTATGTCATGCCGGTTGGCTTTCAAGCTGGTTAAGAACTGCCTCAATCGTGTGGTGATGTGTCTCGCGTTCATCGATGCGCAATTGCCACGACTTGCCGTTTCCATTCTTACGATGAGAGATGACTATCCGCCCCGGCCTGTCATTCAAAAAATAGCCGGCTCTTGTGACTGCGCGCCGCAGCCAGGTGGCATTTTCGTCATCGCCGCTGATGTAGACGGCGAGTCCGCCGGGAGAATCGAGGACGAAGCTGCCGCGATTCTGATCGAAATGGATGCCATCGGCGTGGAAAGTCGCGCTCAGCCTGCCATCCAGCGCCAAATCTTCCGGCGCCCCCATTGAGATGCCGGCGGCGCTCATCAACCACAGACAGTCACAGCTGCGCAGGGCAAGATCGAGATCGTGAGTGGAGACTAGAATTGCGCGCTCGGTCGAATGCGAAAGCCGCTTTAGAAGCGCCATGATTTCGATTCTGCGGGGCAAATCCAGATACGCCGTCGGTTCGTCGAGCAGCATAATCTCGCTCTGCTGAGCCAGCGCGCGCGCAATCATCAGCTTCTGTCGCTGTCCATCGCTCAACTCCATCACGGGCTGTTCTGCGAATTCTTCAGCTTTGACCGCAGCCAGCGCCGCCGCGACTTTCGCGTGGTCGTCCCGCGTCATTCGCCCCAGCCAATCTGTATGCGGATGCCGCCCCAGGGCAACAAGCGCGTAACCATTCATCAGGCCTGGCGTTGGCGCGGAGGTCAATACCATACTGAGCCGGCGCGCCAGCTCACGCGGCTTTAGGCTTGACACCGCATTGCCCGCCAGAAGCGCCTGGCCGGACAAGGGTTTCTGAGCGCCAGCCAAGGTTCTCAGAAGTGTTGACTTGCCGATGCCGTTCGGTCCCAGCAAGCCAACTAACTTGCCGCGCTGAAGGCGCAAGTTCAGACCGCTGCCCAGCAGATTATCGCTCTTGCCGCGGCGCCGATAGCCGATGGCGAGATCTCGTGTTTCCAGCAGGTGCGTCATAATCTGCCTCGTACTTGACGCAGCACAACCAGCATCACCACCGGCGCGCCAAGAAAAGCGGTGACAACGTTGAGTGGCAGTACCAGATTGTTGCCCGGCAATTCCGCGATCAAGGCGGCGAATAAGGCCACGCAAGCGCCGGCCAGGCAGGCGCCGGGCAAGAGCAGCCGATGATCCGAACTGCCCAGCATGCCACGGCTGAGGTGTGGCACAGCGATGCCAATGAAAGCGATCGGCCCACAGAATGCGGTGACTGCGCTGACCATCAGGGCGGTCGCCAGTACGATGCCGAGGCGCGCCCACTTGAGATTGATGCCGAGGCTGCGCGCATAATCCTCGCCGAGCAGCAAGGCGTTAAGCGGTTTTACCAGCGCTGCGGAGAGCAGCAATCCGGCGATGACAAAGATCGTCAGGATCGGCAGTTGGGCGGTTGTGACGCCGCTGAAGGAACCAAAGGTCCAGTTGACGTATGCCTGGATCCGTTCGGGCAAGGCGAAATAAAGCAGCAAGCTGACCATCGCCCCGACAAAATAGCCGAACATCAAGCCAATTATCAGCAGGGTCACGTTGTTTTGAATGCGAAAGGCGACAAGCATAACCAGGGTCATCGTCAGCGCAGCGCCGACGCCGGCAGCGGCCGTCAACAGCAGGTCGCCTGCCAAGCCCAATCCGGCCAGCAGCGCGCCACCGACTGCGCCCGAGGTGAGCACGACCAGCGCCACACCCAGGCTCGCGCCGGACGAGACGCCCAAGACGAAAGGCTCCGCGAGTGGATTGCGAAAATAGGTCTGCATTAGTAAGCCGCTGACGCCAAGCGCCATGCCCGCCAGCGCGGCCGTTGCCGTTTTTGGCAGACGGAACTTGAGTACGATGTTGGTCCAGGCCAGATGTTCCGCCTCGCCCCCGAGCAGGATCGTGATGATTTCTTCAGGCGGGATCGAAGCGGAACCCAGGGCCAGACTAAGCAGAATCAGCGCGCCAAGCAATACGAACAGAGCAAGCAGCAGCAGGGGTTTGGCGCCGGCGAATTCCCGCCCGCCGACGCCGGACCAACGCGCTAACCCACCGCCAGCCCGCGTAGCGAGCGCAGGGCCGAGGCTTGTCCAGCCGCCGCGAGTGTATACCGGGGGCGTGGTGGGCTTGCCAGCTAACTGCGACATCTTATGCCCTAGCCAAACGCTGATAGAATGCAAATTCGTGCTCGGGGAGCAGATCCGGATGGAAGATCGCCAGCAGGTCCGCCAGAACGAGATGCGGGTTGGTCACTCCCAATTCATAATAATTGTTGCCGCCGTTGGCATTTTCATCGCCGTTATTGTTCCATATATTGCCGCTCTGATACGCGGCGAAATCGCCAAAACGGCTGTCGAGCGCGAGCAGGTCGGCGCCCGAATATACGCCGAATGTTTCGACCAGCCAGATGTCGGCCTCCAAACTACCATCGTAGACCACTTCGAAGCTCAAACCTTGACTAACCGATGAGCCTTCTTCGGCGAGCAGCAACTTGCCGCCGGCATCACGTATCAACTTACCGACGTAGGTATCGTCGCCGGGGATGAACCAGGCGTCAGCGTAACCCAGGAAGGCATTGTTTAAGACATTCGGGCGGTCGGCTGCCGACAAAGATGAAGCCAACTGCTGTACCACCTCATATTGGGCGGCAATATCCGCGTAGACTTCGCTGGCTTTCGCTTCCTGGTTGAAAAACAACGCCGTAAACTTCAGCCATTCCGCCCGTCCCAGCGGCGAGACTTCGCGCCAGCTGGCGTCCAGCGCAGTGAATATGCCCGCTTCCAACAGAACCGGATGAGCACCTGTCGCCGGATTGAAGCCGTAGCTAAGTACCAGGTCGGGCTCAAGCTCCAGGACTCGTTCGATATTGATCTCCGCGCCGAATCCGATTTCCTCTACTGCGCCGGCTGCGATCATGTCCGCCACTTCGGGCGTACTGACGTAGAAGCCGCTGTCAACGCCGATGAGATGATGCAGCAGGTCCAGTTGAGACAGGGCGGGCAATTGCGTCGTCGACAAAGTGATAACTTCGCCTGTTGGCACTTCTATGAATTGCGTACCGGCAGGAAAGTCTGTGACGGGCGGCGGCGGCGTACCACACTGCACAAGCACATATTCAAAGTCGGGCGAGCCGTCGAAGGAATCAGATACACTGACAACCTTGTAGTGATTGAAGTATTCGACGGAGAATCTGACCGCGTCTAACACTTCCAGCTTGTGCGGAAAGTAGTCGACATCAGCGGAGTAGTCGCTGACACAGCCATCGGTCAAGTTGACCGCTTGCGCGCTGACCGGCGGCAGACTGAAGAGTAATACTGCGAACACAACACTGGTGATTCTCATAATGTCCCTCCTGTGGACCAAGGAGGAAACGGGGCTGATACAATTCGCCATAAAAAATGCCCGCCATGACGGGCGAGCACTGGTTGTTTGCACCATGCTCGTCTCCCTTTTGACGCGAAAGATGTACGAGCTAAGTCTCAGGCAGGCACTCGGACTTCTGACTCTTGGTCAGTTACCGCTGCGCGACAGTGTCGGACTTGCACCGACTTTCCCTTTACGCGTCGAACATCCGGGTTCAGACGCGCCTGAATCTTAGAAATGTTAGTAAGGTTAGCCTAGCACGAACGCAGAGGGTTGTCAAACACTGCCCGATTGGCGCCGCTTGTCGAGGCCAATCAGCAACAGCGCTAGCGCGATGAGACCAAGGACCAGGGCGATGAAAAGCGGCAGATCCTGAGCAAGCACATTCAGCACAAACAAAACCGCCAGCGCCAGCAGAATCAGCGCCAAAGCAATCGCCATGCCGCCCGTGATCCGGTAGCTTCTGTCGAGCGGAATCTCTTTGTCCCGCAAGATAAGAAAAACCGCCGGCATCAAGCTGACACCGGCGAAGAGACTCAAAGCGGAGATCAGGACGCTTTCGTCCATTGTGGAGTGCTTACTGCTCGCCTGGGTAGCGCAAGCCCCAGCTTTGGCGCATCCGGTCCATGGTTTCCATGATCGCCAGGGTTTCGTCCAGCGGCATTACATCGCTTTCGATCTGGCCGGCGCGGATGCAGTCGCCGACGGCAGCCGCTTGATACTGGAAGCCTTCGCCCTCTCGCTCGTAGCGGAACGTTTCAGGATCTTTACCCTGGACCGTGACGGTCAATTCGTTGGGACTCCAAAAGCCCGGTATCGAAATGAATCCCTCCGTTCCGACAATACGCGCTTCGTGTGGCGTACTGAGGCGGATTGCGGCGGTGATGGTGGCCATTTCGTAGTCGCTATACTTGAATACCGAGACTGAGAGCTCATCGACGCCCGTAGTCCCGATTGTGACTTGCGACGCAATATCGCGCGGCTGCTTGCCATAGATCATCGACGCCAGCTGCACACAATAGCACCCGACATCGAGCAAGGCGCCGCCGGCCAGATCGGGGCTGTATGTACGGCTTTCCGGCATGATTTTGCCGGTGCGATAGCCGAAGTCCGCCTGGACGAGCATTACATCGCCGATCGCATTCGCCGCCAGCAGCTGGCGCAGCTTCGCCATGACGGGGAAGAATCGTGTCCAAAAGGCTTCCATCAGGAAGCGATTATTGGCGCGCGCGCAGTCGACCATCTTCTTGGCTTCGGCTGCGTTGACCGCAAAGGGTTTTTCGCAGAGCACATGCTTGCCGGCCTCAAGGCACATGATCGTTTGTGGCAAATGATGGGTATGAGGCGTGCCGATGTATGCCACGTCCACGTCCGGATCATTTGCCAGCGATTCATAGTCGCCGTAGCATTTGGTCGCGCCGAATTCCGCGCCGAAGGCATCGGCCTTGTCTTGCGTCCGTGATGCCACTGCGTAGATTTCAGAAGTGGGATCCAGCAGCAGACCGTTAGAGAATCTGCGGGCGATACTTCCTAAACCGATCAAGCCCCAGCGGGTTTTGTCGCTCATGCCGGTTTCTCCTCCGTTTTCAGTTCGAGCCAGCCGATTTCGTCCGCGCTCAATTCGATATCCACAGCGGCGACATTCTCAGCGATTTGGTCGGTTTCCCAGTTGGCTATAATCGGGTGATAGCGGGGATTGTTGCAAAGTATATATGCCACCGCGATTTGCGGCGCCGTCACGCCTCTTTCTTTGGCCAGTTCCAGAACACGATCAAGCCGCTGGAAATTACTCTCGTAGGCATAGGCGCTGATCGGATTGGTATCCCAATAATCGCTGAAGCTGTCCAGATTTTCGCGCGTGAACTTGCCGGTCATGAAGCCGCCGGCCAAGCTCGACCAGGTGAAGAGTGAAATTCGATTTTCGTCGTACCAGGTACGGTCGGCCTCGCCTTGCGCGCCACTGACGCTGATGCAGCCGGCCCAGGGTTCCTTGATCATTTCGGCGATGCTGAATTGCGGACTGCTTACAGTGAAGGGCGTCTTGCCGTTGGCGGCGGCGTAATCGTTGGCGGCGGCGACACGATCGGCACGCCAGTTCGAGCCACCATAAACGCTGATTTTTCCCTTTGACTTGAATTCGTCCAGCACATCAACGATTTCGCCGACCGGATATTCCCGATTGTCACGATGCAGCAGGTAAAGCTCGACATGGTCCGTCCGCAAACGCTCGAGCGATTCTTGCAGATCACGACGAATGTATTCGGGCGCGACGCGTCGCGGCTCGCCCTTGTAGGGGTGGGCGCCTTTGGTCAAGATCACGACTTCGTCACGGTTGCCGCGAGCTTCGATCCAGGCGCCAAGTTCCTTCTCACAGACACCGCCGCCGTAACCGTGGGCGGTATCGAAGGTAGTGAAGCCCTTTTCAAAAAGCGCGTCCAGCAAGCGGGAGTTGCCGTCGCGATTTTCGGCGGTCAGCATTACGGTGCCTTGAAGCAGCCTAGCGATCGGTTTTTCGATTCCATCTATTTTGCTGTATTTCATCAGCGGCAATCCTTTCTGTTCGCGCGCTATTGTAGCGCAAGGGAAGGTGATACGCAGTAGGGCGTTTTTGGCGGGGAGAGGTGAATACTGTTGATATACGAATTGAATCAGATGAGCCGCATAATTGGGATACTGCTGTTTATACAGTTGCCGCCGATTCCAGGCATAAACAAAGAGTTTCACATTCCGCCGAAGCGCGTCCGCACAGCGAGAAAAGCAGCGGGAACGCCGATGCAAACGGGCTAGATAGTGCCGAAGTTCAGCATTCACGCCTTCTACCCGATAGGTCTCACTTTTGTTTGGCGTCGGAGTATGTCTGCCAGGATAATAGATCAATTTCTTGTACGAAGCCATCAAATCGCTGTAGTACCAACAGGCTCTTGGACTTTGGTCCACTAGCCTTTGCAATGTCGTTTCATCCCGCCGCTGGCTCAGCAAAAAGCCGACTATGCAACTAGGTTCTGTTGATATTTTGACATTAGCATTTTCATAAATGGGTAAAATAGTCTTATGGATACCATAAGACTAACTGACGAACAGTGGGCGAAGCTTCGGGATTTTCTGTCGCAAGAGCCAAAGGTTTATCTGGGCAATGAGGCGAAATGCCGCCAATTTGTTGAAGCAGTGATATGGGTAAGTCGCAGCGGCGCACAGTGGCGTTTGCTTCCAAGCGAATACGGCAAATGGAATTCAGTTTACAAACGCTTTGCTCGCTGGTGCGAAAATGATGTTTGGCAACGGATGATGGAAGCTCTTGCCGATGACGCGGATATGGAAAACGGGATAATCGACAGTACGATTGTTCGGGCACATCCCTGTGCCGCTGGCGCCGAAAAAAAGTGAAAAGCAAGCCGTGGGTCGCAGTCGCGGGGGTTTTAGTAGCAAGATTCATATCACGGTTGATGGTTTGGGCAATCCCTTGCGTTTCCGCTTGAGTCCTGGGCAGGCTCACGACATCAATCAGGCTGAGGAGTTGGTGGAAGGCTTTGCCTTTCAGCGGGTTATCGCGGATCGAGGCTATGCGTCCCAAGATTTTGTGGACAGCTTGCTTGAAAGAGGCATAGAAGCGGTAATTCCCCCGCATCCGAGCGCCAAAGAGCAGCGAGAATATGATAGATGGCTCTATCGCGAGCGGCATCTGGTGGAATGTTTCATCAATAAGATCAAACATTTCCGCCGCGTCTTTTCCCGATTTGAGAAACTCGATACATCTTATCTCGGATTTCTGCACCTTGTCGGTACGCTGATATGGTTACGATAGAATGTCAACAGAACCTAGTAGAGCGTTCCACAAAAGTGCTTATGTACCACCTGTTTTTTCCGCCCGACAAAAGTATGCAATTCGTCCATCTCAAAGGATATGCAAGGGCTTTTCTGCCGGGGTCGGAGCGGCGGGCAATTGATTGGCGTGGGCCTTCACCCAATTCATCACCGTGACATGATGAACCTTAAAATGACGAGCGATCTTTCGGTAACTCAAGCCATCCGCATAGTATTCAACGGCTAACAGTCGCATCTCATGGCTATACATCTGTCGCGCCTGCGGAGTATACCGGCGATTGCAGGGCTTGCACTTATACATCTGGCTTCCAGCGCTCGTGCGCCCGGCCTTGACTTGATGCTCTACATCTTTGCAATAGGGACATTTGCTCATACACTTAATTTAATTATACTATATCGACTAAATTCACCACTCCCCACTCAGAGTCGCTCAACGTGTGCAGGTAAACGCCACAGTCTCGAAGCTGTCGTCCTGCCGATCCCACTTGAAGTGATACGTCTGCTCGCCTCTGCTCGCTTTATGAAGCTACTCGTCCTCCAGAGTTAAACATTCGACGCCAAAGGCATTGACGCCATAATCTTCGCGCTCCCACTGATACGGATAGTGTTCGCCGTCAATAGTCACATCAATATTGAATGGACCCAGCGGCAACCGATCGCCACTGATCCATTCGACGCGATACGGTGTGCCATCTTCAAATTCGCCGTTACTGAACGACTCCATTTCCGCCGGCCGGCTCAAACCGGGAAAATAGAGATCGACCGATATTCCGTCCTGGTTTTCGCCAATCACGATGATGTTAAAGTCGACGTCCCGCGCTTCGGTCCATACCAAGCAAGGCGTTCCGGGTATGTAGATATTTTCTTCATCCTTCAACGGGTCGTCGTCCACGACAACCGAGTGAAAGTAAGTTAACCCGAAGGTCTGACCGTCCTGGTCCTCCCGCTGCCATTGGAACTGATACGTATTCTCGTTGATATGCGCATGGAACAAGTATCGGCCGCTAGGGAATTCAACGCTATCCGAAAGTTCGCTTTGCACAGAGGCTGACTCGCCAAGACTGAGCGAGTGCTCCGAAGAATCGTCCAGCCTAAATGACTCGGTCTCGCCAGGCAAGAAAACACCAATGGCCAATTCGCCACGGCCGACGGCGGCGATGCTCAAATTGATCGTCTTTTCAGCATTGGATTCCAGTGCACTTACACATTTCTCCTCGAATATAGCGTGACCTTGGTCGCTTTCAAGAAAAAAAACATCATCCGTCTCAACGTGGGATTCCGTCGCGGCTCGCTCCGTCGATTCTTCAGCAGTAGAGTCGACCGGCGTCAGCGCTTCGGAAGATACAGTGCTCGCCTCGGCGCCATCTCCGTCGTCTTCCTGCCGACCAAGGCAAGATAGCGACAAGACATTCATTGAATCATTGCTGCGGCCCCACATGAATTTGTAGGCTTCGTCATCAACGTGGACATGAAAGAAATAGTTGCCTAAGGGGAACGAATCGCCGACTAACAGCTCGCGTCGAACCGGCGTACCACTTTCGAGCACGTGTGTTTCTACATAATGCATTTCGACAGCTTCGCTTTCACCGGGGAGATAGACATCAAGCGACAAGCCATCCAACTGGCGCCCACCGATGAAAAAGGTGAATTTTCGTCGAACCAATCCTCCATGAGAATGCTACACTCGGGCTCGCCCCATTCGTGTGAAACCTTGTCATAGAGCACGACGACGAATTCCATTTCGTCGTCTGTCGGCGGATCCTACAAACAGTCGAAGAACAGATCGTCGATCCAGTCAGCCAAGGTAGTGAACAGGCCATGATCTCGTTCGATATTTTCATCGCCGTATTTGTCTACAAGCGTTTCGATCAATTCGCAATTGTAGGCGATGCCATTATCGTCAACATCCTGCCAGTCCTGCGCCAAAGCTGTTGGCATAGCGGAAAGCATAATAATGAGAGTGCAGACCAACCTTAACATATCACCCTCCATAGCGCCGATTTGAGGCGACGCCCGTTTCCTTATGTGCCAAGCTTAAACCAAGCCGTTTGCACTGGCAACTGTGTCACCACGCGCGTAGGGTAGCCGGTGGCAGACAGGCGTTATCGTATGCAAGAAGCGCGTTTGATGTTGCCTAGACAGGTGTAGCATGGCGGCTACCCTTCCGCTACTATTCGCTCATTTGACGCGTGAAGGTATCTACATGAACAGTAAACCAGTCATCGCCATCGTCATGGGCGACCCCGCCGGCATCGGTCCCGAGCTCATCGTCAAAGTATTGGCTGACGATACCGTTTGGGAGCGCTGCCGACCTTTCATCATCGGCGACTTGCAGATCATGCGCCACAACGCCGCCACCCTCGACGCACCGCTGCGATTCCAGCCGGTTGACGACCTGGCCGAAGCCCGATTCCAGCCCGGGACAATGGATGTCTTGAATCCGTCTGGATTTGAACTGGGTTTCCTCCCGCCGCCGGCCGTGCATCCGAAGCTCGGCGAAGCTGCGGGACTCTATCTGGCGCTGGCTTATGAACTTGCGATGCAATCCCGCGCAGCCGGCGTGGTCATGGCGCCGATGAACAAGGAGTCTTTCCGTGCAGCCGGCTATGATTATTTCGATGAACTGCAATTCCTCGCCGAGCTTACCGATTGCCCGGACCCTTTCATTCTGGGAGCGGCGGGACCGATCTGGGCGGTCGCTGTGACGGAGCATATTCCCTTCAAGGACATCGTCGGGGAAATTACGCGCGAGCGAGTGCGCGGAAGAGTGATGGACCTGCATCAGGTACTCCGCAAGCTAGGTGTCGAAGAACCGCGTATCGCCGTTGCAGCGCTCAATCCCCATGGGGGCGAGGGCGGGCTCTTCGGTCGCGAGGAGATCGATGTGATCGCGCCGGCTGCCCATGATGCGATGCGCGACGATATCCGCGTCAGCGGTCCCGTGCCGGCCGACATTGTCTTCAAGCGAGCGCTGGAAGGCGACTTTGATGGCGTCGTCTGTATGTACCACGATCAAATGAACATCGCCCGCAAGTTGCAGGCGCGGGGCGATATCGCCACCCTGTGGATGGGCTTGCCGGTGATCGGCGCCACCACCGCCCACGGAACCGCATTCGACATCGCCGGGCAGGGCATAGCCGACCCAGGCAGCCTGCGCACGGCGCTGGATTATGTGATTCGGCTGGCTGAAGTTTAAGGATTGTAAGTCTGTATGCTCGCTGCGCTGTCACGCCGGCGTAAGCGATCCATCCGCGGCAAGATATTCGCCATGATCTCGCTCTTGTCCAGCGTCAGGTGTTCCCGCTCCCGCATGATGACCTGGCCATCACAGATGACCGAGCGCACATCGCCGGCCCGCGTGTTATAAACCAAGCTGGCCGTGACGCTATTCAGCGGCAGGTGATGTGTCCCGCTTAGATCGACCAGGATGATATCTGCTAACTTGCCGACCGATAGATCGCCCAAGTCGCCGCCCTGGCCGAAAACTCGGGCGCTGTCTTTCGTCGCGATCGTCAGCGCCTGCGGGATCGATAGCTTTTCCGCATCGCCTGTCACTTGCTTCTGTCCCATGGCCGTCAAGCGCATCGCCTCCCAAAGATCGAGCGTATTGTTGCTGACGGCGCCGTCCGTGCCCAAGCCGACAGCGATACCCATGTCTCGCAATTCAACCAGGTTGTTGAAGCCCATAGCCAGTTTGGCATAGGTCTTTGGGCAATGCGCGATGCCGACTGGCGCCTGTACATCCGCGAGTATTTCGAGGTCGCCCGGCGTGGCGCCCAAAGCGTGGGCCAGTATCGTCGGCCGCTCGAAGATTCCACAGGAGTGCAGGACTTCAATCGGCGTTATCCCGCGGCTGCGCAGACTCGCCTGCGTCTGTGCCCGCGTTTCCGCCACGTGGATATGAATGCCGCTGCCGATCGTTTCGGCTTTCTTCGCGCTGGCTCGCAGAAACTCGTCGTCGCAAGTGTAGGGCGCGTGTGGCCCCAGGATCGCGCGGATGCGCCCGCCGGCTGCACCATCCCAGCGTTGGGCGAAGGCGGCTGTTTCGTCGATCTGCCCCAAGCCATTCGCGCCGAACATCGCCTGGCTGAGCAGGGCGCGCGTCCCGGCTTTTTCTACCGCCCGCGCGGCATAATCCATGTGCCAATAGTGGTCGCTGACCGCGGTAATGCCGGCTTCGATCATTTCGAGCAGGCCGAGCTGCATACCCCAGTAAACATCGTCCGGCTGCAGATTGGCTTCAAGATGCCAAATGTAGTCGTTGAACCAGCTCTCGAGGTTGACATCCTCGCCCATGCCGCGCCAAAGCACCATCGCCACGTGGGCATGGGTGTTGATGAAGCCGGGCAGCGCCACTTGACCAGCGGCATCGATAACCGCCTTGGCCTGCGACGGGTCGATCGTACCGGTCGTCTCAATTGCGCTAATGCGATTGCCGCTGACGATGATATCGCGCCCGCTGAGCAACTCGGCCCCTTCCTCGTCAACTCGCAGGACGTCCGCATTCTGAATCAGCAGGTCAGCCATCGGCAAGTTCTCCCTTGCATTGCCCAACTTTTGGCAGATTATAGCAAACGCGGATTGCCAGATGTTGCGAGGGTAACTGTGGAGCTAATTGCTGGTCAACCGACCTGGGAGCAGGCCGCTCAATTTGCCAGTCTGGCGCAAATCGCGAGTGACGACTTCTTCACTATCCTTTTCGGATCGCGAGCGAATGCCGTCCTGGAAGCAATGTTTCGGCGGCCGGACAATGATAACAGCCACGTTCACTCCACATTCCTGCTGGACGCAGAAGCAATTGCCGGGATGCTGCATGCCTATCCGGCCCGCGACGCCAAGGCGCGCGCCAGGCGCACGGCTTGGCTCTATCTGCGCTTTGCGCGCTGGCAGGCGCTGCGGGCGCTGGCGGTCGGTATTTGGATGAGTGGCATTCTCGATTTCGTCGGCGGTAATCTGGAACCGAACGACTTTTATATCGCGATGCTGGCGCTGTACCCGTCCGTTCGCGGTCGCGGCTACGGCAAGCGGTTGCTTCAGGAAGCCGAGCGCCTGGCGCATGAGCGGGGCTGTACTCGTTTGACGCTTGATGTCGACGAAGGCAACAACGTCGCCCGCGCTGTCTATGCCGCGGCCGGCTTCCAGCAGATTGACGAATCAAATGAAGTACGGCTGGATGGCGAAACGATGAGGCTGCTGCGCCTGGCGAAGCCAGTCGAGCGCGCAGGCTAGCTGCTATTCGGCTCCAACGAGGTGAAGTAATCTCGGACGACATCGCGCAATCCAAGCGGCACATAATCGCTTTCGAGCGCGCGGTTGGCCGCGTTCTGATAATCACTGAAGACCGAGTCATAACTCACGCGTGATTCGCCAAGCGGATTGTCATCAAAGTCGCCCTCGGCGAGCGCGGAGTCGTTGGCGTCGGTCCGCAAGCGGATCTCATCTTGCCCGCTGCCGGAGATGCCGCTTGGGCTGTAGAGCGCTTCATATTCGATCTCGCCAAGTCCGGTCGGGTCGTTGTCACTATCGGCGCCTTGGTCTTCGCCCGCGCTGCCCGGCAGGCTGACATTGCTGGGCGCCGCGTCTCCCGCGCCGGCGCCGGCTGCGCGACTGTCCTCATTTTGCCCGGGTTCTTCACTGGAACCCGGTTGATTGCGCTGGGCCTCTTGACCGCCTTGATTCGTGCCCTGCCGCGCCTCGTCGGCCGACTGGTTGGCCGGCTGACCACCACGTTGCTCGCCCGATTCCGATTGGTCAGCCTGCCCCTCTTGCGCCTGTTGCTTGGCGATCGCTTCAGCGGCATCTTCCGCCTGCTCGGCCTGCTCTTGCAGCATGGCTTGCGCATTCTGGTTTTGCTGCTCTTGCTGCTGCTGCTGGGACAATTCTTGCTGCGCCTGTTCCAGCGCCTCCTGCAGCGCGGCTCTCTCATTCTCCTGCAGCGCCTGCGACATCTCCTGCAGTTGCTCCGATAGTTCGCTGTTCGCCTGTTGCAGCTCTTCAGCAGCGGAATCCAAGGCTTCCGCAGCCGCCTGCGATTCTTCCGGGCTCATCTCGGCCGCGTCCTGCGCCAATTGATCCAGCGCCTGCGAGAGTTCTTGCAGATTGTCCGGCGGCTCCTGCATGCCGCTGGAAGCATCTGCGCCGCTGTCTTCGGTCTCAGAGGGCGGGATGAAATTCTCCAGCGCTTCCAGAGCCGCTTCCAAAGCCGACTGATCCAGTTCGACCGTTTCTTCCAGGCGATTCTCCAGATCTTCCAACTGTGACTGCAATTGGCTCATCGCGGCGAAAGCTTCTTCTTCGCTGATGTCCTCTTCCTGTAAGCGCTCCAGCGCCACTTCCAGCGCATCAAGCAATTCCTGCCGGTCGATATCGGCCAGATCCGTGTCTTTGGCGACGGTCTCGATGATCTCGCGCGCATCCTCCTCGGCTGCTACGACGGCTGCCGAGGGGCCGTCCCGCGTGAAATCGTCGCCGACAATCGTCGGCAGCAAGACCATGCCAACCATCGCCACAGCCAGGAAGAGCAGGGCAGTCAGCTCACGCGGGCGAAAGTCCATGGTGATCCGCGCCTTGGGGTTGATGGCGCGCGCGTGATCAAGCGCATCGGCAATCTGCCTGGATTCAATTTCGGGATGCGTCCGTATTCGGCCGCGCATCAGCTCGAAGGCGGTGGAGACTCGTTCTTGCAAGCCGAATTGCAGATCGAAGTATTGGGCGCGCGCCGGCAAGGGCCGGGGAAATAGCAAAGTGTAAAGCAGATTGGATACTGCGCCGAGCGCGCAAAGTCCGCCCGCGATCAATGCCAGCTGTTCAGCAGCCAGACCAAAGCGGAAGTAGCCGACGGCGCCGACGATCAGGCCAATCAGAAGCGCGGCGATCAGTGAGCGCGGTACCGTTTTGGAAAGCAGCCGCCATTCGTGCCGCCGCTCCCAGCTATCGACGAGCAGTTCGAGTTCGGTGGCTTTGTTTTTGTGAAGCAGCGGATTCTCCATATCGCTTCCGTCCGGCGCTGTTCGAGCGGCCGCTTCGTTAGTCTACGGGAAATACGAAGAACACCGTGTTTCTCAGTTCTTCCGCACTGCAGACCGAATGCACTAACCGAAGGTACTTGACCCAATCTCCAATTGAATGCCGCCTCTGCCTGCCCCTGATGATGCCGGCATGCTCCAAGCCAGCCGCTGCTAGCTTAAGGAAATCTCTGTCCTCTGTACACACCACGCGTCTCATTGCGGTGGCATTCCGCAAATGACGCGGATCTTGAGCGCCTAGAGGACCTCGAATCGCATCTATGCCCTGTAAGCGCAATTGCTTAAGGATCTCCGGAGACAGATTCTCGTCGAGATAGAATTTCACGGGTGTGGTCGCCATAGTGAGATTCCACCAACTGCTCAAAGCCTAAGTCGTCAAGCTGTAATTCGGTATCGATATAGTCAGTGTGCGCTGCGTAATAATTAAGCGCGTCTTGCACCATAAACAATTCAATCCACAAATGGTCGGCGATTTGCTCCGCATCCATCTGGTGGAATTTCTGCAACCCCGCGATGGTTGTCACCAGGATGCCCGTGCCTTCAATACAAGGCCTGCCGCTCCGAACCAGCGGATGCGTGGTGATCCCCGGCGCCAGCTTCCTGAACTTGACTCCGTCGATCTCATCCCGAATATTCGGTCTGCGGCACTCTATCGTTTTGTCCTTGCTCATCGGATCCATGACATCGCCCTCCCACAACCGCGACTCCTGTCACGATGTCAGATGATTATAACCCAAAGCGGCTCCCATACGCACAGCCCAGATTGCCACCTGTGCTTGCAATTTAGCCTAATCATCGCTAAGGTGACGACCGCAATCGTCTGAGGAGATCCATGCAGCAAACCTACGTCGTAACCGGCGCCGCCGGCTTCATCGGCTCGCATATCGCCGAAGGTCTGCTGCGCGATGGACAGCGCGTCCGTGTCATCGATAACTTGCTGACCGGCAAGCGCGAGCGCCTGGACTATTTGCGCTCGCTGAACGGAGATCTGTCGGTAAGCATCGGCAGCATCACCGACCTGGAAATGCTCCAGCCACTATTCCGCGGCGCCGACTACGTCCTGCATCAAGCAGCGCTGCCTTCCGTCCCTCGCAGCGTCAGCGACCCGCTGGAAACCCATCGCCATTGTGTTACCGGGACCCTGAATGTGCTGGTCGCCGCCCGAGACCAAGGCATCAAACGCGTCGTCTATGCCGCCTCGTCTTCGGCTTATGGGGATCAGGCCGGCGAGCTCAAGGGAGAGTCGCTGCGCCCGGCGCCAATCTCGCCCTATGGCGCTGCCAAGTTGGCCGGCGAATATTACGCTTCCGCCTTCACGAAGAGTTACGGCTTGGAGACGGTCTCACTGCGCTACTTCAATGTCTTCGGCGAGCGCCAGGACCCGCATTCGACCTACGCCGCTGTAATTCCCAAATTCATCACGGCGATGCTCCGTGGCCAGCGACCGACCGTCTTCGGCGACGGCGGACACAGCCGCGACTTCACCTATATCGACAATGTAGTGCAGGGCAACCTGCTGGCATGCACAGCGCCGGATGCAGTCGGCGAGACGATCAACCTGGCGGCCGGCGGGCGCATCACCCTTAACGAACTGGTAGCGCAGCTCAATGCTATCCTGGGCACAGACCTCTCGCCGGTTTACAGCTCGGAGCGCCCGGGCGACATCCGGCATTCGCAGGCTGATGTGACAAAGGCGCGAGAATTGCTGGACTTCACACCAGCCGTCGACTTTGCCGAGGGGCTACGCCGCACAGTGGATTGGTATCGGCGCTTGCCCGATTTGGTATAGAGCTTCCGCTTGGCTATAATTCGCCCATATTCGGGAGGCAAAAACGGAGCAATCTATGCCGACCATAGACTTTAAGGGCAAGAATCACATCTACGCCCATCATCTTACTGTACCGTACCGTCCGCTACAGGTGGACGCGGCGCGTTCTGTACTTGCCCCCACCCAAACCCTCCCCCAAAATGAGGGAGGGCTTCAAGACGACATCCCGCTTACCGACCAGAATCTCATCATCCACGGTGACAATCTGGAAGCGCTCAAAGCGCTGCTGCCCCACTACGCCGGGCGCGTCAAGTGCATTTACATTGACCCGCCCTATAACACCGGCAACGAAGGCTGGGTCTACAACGACCGCGTCAACAGCCCGATGATGCGGGAATGGTTCGAGAAACACAAACCGGTGGACGGCGAAGACTTGGAGAGACACGACAAATGGCTCTGCATGATGTGGCCCCGATTGCATTTGCTGCGGGAATTGCTACGCGATGATGGAGCCATTTTCATCAGCATCGACGACAACGAGGTTCACCATCTTAGAATGCTGATGGACGAAATTTTTGGCGAACAGAACTTTCGAAACTTGATTGTGGTCCGCAGGGGCGTCAAAAACGTACAAGCTCAGTTTGATTATGTTGACAGACTCAATACAGGTTCAGAATTCATGATGTTTTACAGCAAATCTCCTGAGAAGAAATTCAAACATCTCACGGTAGAACGCGACAGTAGGCGAGCCGGAACCTGGAATAATCACTGGCGCGGTACGAACAGGCCAACTATGCGGTATGAACTTATGGGGATTATCCCAGAGAGAGGCCAATGGCGCTGGAGCGAAGTACGCAGCATGACAGCTATTGTTAACTATGAAAGACTGATTGACGAATGTGGTGATGATGTTGATCAAGAATCCATCGACGAGTGGTGGTTCGCTCAATCTCCGGAAACGCCAGACTTGCTTCGTCTTTCTACAAGCGGTCGCCCGGAACATTACGTGCCACCATCTGACAGACGAATTCTGAGTTCGCTGTGGACTGATTTCACTGTGAATGAGTCTCCGGCAATGAAAAAGATACTTAACATAGACCTCGAGAATCCGAAACGTACATCTCTAGTCGAACGCGTAATTGAGTATCTCGCAGGACCTAATGACATCATTCTGGATTCATTTGCTGGGTCCGGCACGAGCGCGCACGCCGTGCTTTCTCTAAACAAAACGGATGGTGCAAACCGCCGCTTTGTCCTAGTAGAGTGTGAAGATTACGCGGATCTTGGTACTGCAGACCGTGTTCGCCGCGTCATACAGGGCGTATCCACCGCGAAAGACAAGACGCTTAAAGAGGGGCTGGGCGGCTCTTTTATCTACTGCACGCTCGGCGAACCCATAGATGTGGATAGCCTCTTGACGGGCGAAGACCTGCCCGCCTTCGCTGAGCTCGCCAGTTACCTGCTGCATACGGCGACGGGCATTTCCGCTTCGCCGCCAGACTTGCATGCGAGCAATGCCGACGGTCGTTTCTACTCTTCTGACAACCGCGATTATTATCTCATTTACGAGCCGAGTATTGAGTTCCTGCGCGGCGGCGATGCGGCGCTGAATCTTGAAAGGGCGGAGCGCATCCGCGAAAAAGGGCGTCCGGCGATTGTCTTCGCGGCGCTGAAATTCATGAGTCAAAGCGAGCTTAGCAAAATGGGTATCACGTTCTGCCAATTGCCTTATGAACTGGGTCGTGGAGTCTAAACGTGGAACTCAAAGATTATCAAATCAAAGCGCTGGAGAGTTTTGCTGATTATTTCGCGGCTTTGACGCGTAACGAGCGGGAAGGCCAAGAACAAGCTGAGAAGTATCAGCAGGCGGGCCTGCCGATGCCCAAAGACATGCTCGACTTTCCCCGACGGACTTGGAACGAACTGGCTGACGTAGGCAAAGTCGCCGATAGAAGATATGCGGAGCGGCTCGATGGTATGGAGCGTCCGATTCCACATCTCTGCTTCAAAGTGCCGACCGGCGGCGGCAAGACATTGCTCGCGGCCGAGGCCCTTGGGCGGATCCAATATCCAACGGGACTTGTCTTGTGGATCGTCCCGACGCGCGCAATCTATCGGCAAACCAAGGACGCGCTCTGGAATCGAGAACATCCATATCGTCAACGGCTGGAACGAGCCAGCGGCGGGCGCGTCAAGATGCTGGAAAAAGACGACCGTTTCCAGCCAGCCGACATCGCCAATTATCTCTGCGTCATGCTCTTGATGTTTCCCGCCGCCAATCGTCAGCGCGGCAAAGAATTTCTGCGCTTTTTCCGCGATTCCGGACGTTACAGTTCTTTCTTTCCCAATAGCGACCACGCGCTTTATGACGCTCGCCTGCTGCAGGACTTCCCCGACTTGGATCAAGAAGGCGGGCCAGTCAAGCAGAGTTTATTCAATGTCATCAAAATTCAGCGCCCCGTCATTATTCTGGACGAGGCGCACAAAGCTTACGGAAAGAAGTTAGAAGGAGCGCAGCAATTCGCCGCTTCTATCAATCGTCTTAATCCGCGCCTAGCGCTGGAGTTTTCCGCCACGCCAAACTCAAACATCAGCAACATGCTGGTGGATATTTCGGGGGTAGAACTCAAAACCGAAGAAATGATAAAGATGCCGGTGCAGGTTTTCAGCCCGGAGAAAACCGAGTGGCAAGATACTCTGTCCGCCGCTGTTGAAGAATTGAGCAAAATCGACAATGCGGCGCTGTCCTTGCAACAGCAAGAAGATCGATACATTCGACCGATTGCGGTGGTTCGAGTAGAACGGACGGGGCGCGACCAGCGAGACGGCTTTCGCGTTCACGCGGAAGATGTACGTGAATACCTGATACAAAACGAGGGCATCCGGCCGGAGGCTATCCGCGTCAAATCCGCTGACAAGGATGAGTTGGGGCGAGAGGATTTGCTGTCTGAAACGAGCGAAGTTCGCTGGATCATCACCAAAGCGGCGCTGATGGAAGGCTGGGATTGCCCCTTCGCCTATTTGCTCGTGCTGCTCGACAACACGCGCTCTCAAAATGCCCTGACCCAACTTGTGGGCAGGATCTTGCGCCAGCCCCATGCCCGGCTCACCGGAGTCGCGGAATTGGATCGCTGTTACGTCTACTGCTGGAATCTCGATGTGCTAAAAGCGGTGGACCAAGTGAGAGAGGGCTTGCAAGATGAAGGGCTAACCGGCTTGATGGATCAAGTCGAAAGCATGGATGGCGACGACCCTAGTCGACGCAAGATTAGTATTCCTAGGCGGGAGGCTTTTCGAGGATTTGACATCAAGATTCCGAAAGTCTTGCACAAGTATCGTGAGGGCTGGCGCAAATTGGATCATCTGCAAGATATTCTGGCGGAAGTCGATTGGGATGAAGTTCGTCTGCCGCCAATCCAACAATATACTCACGATCCGCCGCGGATGCATCGCGCTGAGGTTGATGTCGATAACACACGTCCCGTTTACTTTCCTTCAGAGGAACTGGAAATCGACAGGACACCGCGTGTATCCTGGTTCACGCGGCGGCTTTCCGATGTCGTGCCAAACCCGTGGCGGGCGGCCCAGTTCGTGTTTGAATTATTTGATGAGTTAAAGTCAAGCGGCCGGTCTGATGAAGACATATTTGATAATCGCGCAGGATATGCCGAGCAACTGAATGAGCACCTGAGCAGAGAGTGCCATAGGCTGTGTAAAGCGATATTTGAGGAGAAGCTCAAAGACGGGCTGATCCGCTTTGATTTATACACCGAGCCAAGTCTTCGGTTGCCTGACGAGATCCCATTGATGGTTGGAGATAGAGACCACACCTTGGAACGCGGCGGTACACCAGTGCAATTGAGTCTCTTTGACAAAGTCTTCGAGAAGCAATTTGACTCGGAATTGGAAATGGACTTTGCCTTCCATTTGGAGAAGCAACCGCTTAAATGGTGGCACAGGAATCAGCGGGAATACTACGTGCTAGGGTGGCGGCGAGACAGGATTTATCCTGATTTTGTAGCATTTGGTGATATAAGCCTTAATATTTTTGAGACAAAAGGCGGCCATCTGCGAGGCAATCCGGATACGGAATACAAAACGGAAGTGTTCCAACTCCTGGAACAGCATTTCAATCAGCTAGACAGCCGTGTTCGCGTGGAAGAAGACAAGCATCGAAAAGGGAAGTTTGCCATAGTGTATGAGTCCGAATTTCCCAACTTGTGAATATGCTGTTAGACATAAATTACACAGGAACCGAGGCAGAGCATGTACAGCGATATTAACAGCGAAGAATATCGCCAACAGTTCGCCAGTGGCGACAAAGGCGAATACCAATTGATAGACGTGCGCGAAGAAGAAGAACACGCCGAGGCGCATATCCCCGGCACGGTCAATATCCCGCTCAGCGAGTTCATGGCTCGGGTCGATGAAATCAATGAAGACGCGCCCGTGCTGCTCGTCTGCAACACCGGCGTTCGTTCGGCGCAGGCGGCGGGTTTCCTGGAAAGTATGGGATACGACGAGGTCTTTAATCTGGACGAGGGCACCAAAGGCTGGATAAAAAAAGGCTACGCCGTCGACAGCAATTGGACGTCTTAATGCTCACCGAGGGACTGTGATTTAAGCTGGATTTTACTAAGCGGAAACGAAACTAGGAGTTAAACGCGATGGTTTTACGCTCGATGGTAGGCGCAAGTGTCAAGCGCAAGGAAGATCCGGGACTGATCACCGGAGCTGGCAAATACGTGGGCGATATCAAGTTGCCCGGCATGCAGCATATCGCATTCGCGCGCAGCCCCTATGCGCATGCGAAGATCCTCGACATTGATACGTCGGCGGCGGCGGCGCGTGAAGGAGTACTCGCCGTGATTACCGGAGACGACATGCGCGGAGAATGGGAAAGTGTGCCGGTGGCGGGTGGAGCCAAGGCGCAAGAAAAGTATGGCCACCTGGCGCTATCAGTTGACCGCGTTCGCCATGTTGGCGAGGTCGTCGCCGCCGTTATTGCTGCATCACCTGAAGTCGCGGAAGACGCAGTCGAAGATGTCGAAATCGACTGGGAAGAATTGCCCGCCGCCGCTGATCTGCTAAGCGCGTTTGACAGCGATTCGCCGCCCGTCTTTGAGGGTTTGGACAGCAACATCATTGATACCGGCGAGAATAAGACGGACGATGTCGACGAGGTTTTCGCCAGCGCGCCGAACTCACTTAGTCAGCGCATACTGAGTCAGCGAGTCGCCGGTGTTCCGATGGAAGTGCGCGCCGTTGCCGCGGCGCCCGACGCCGTCACCGGTGGCATCACGCTATGGTCCAGCACACAGATTCCCCACGGCGTACGCTCGGCTCTAGCGACAGTCCTGCGCTTGCCGGAGAATATGCTGCGCGTGATTGCGCCCAATGTCGGTGGTGGTTTCGGAGTCAAGAATCAGCTCTATCCGGAAGAAATCGTAGTGGCAAAACTGGCTCTGCGCTTCAATATGCCGCTGAAGTGGGCGGGTACGCGCGTCGAGCACTTCGTCTCCACCACGCATGGCCGTTCGCAGATTGCCGATGTAGAAGTGGCCTATGATGATAACGGCAAACTCCTTGGTTTGCGCCTGCGCGTCATCGGCGAATTGGGCGCCTACCCGCCATTCTATGACATCGCGCACTTGACCGGCTTGATGGCCACCGGCAACTACGACATCCCGGCTGTTCATTTCAGAGCGAGCAATGTCTTCACGAATACCATCGCTGTGGCTGCCTATCGCGGCGCTGGACGCCCGGAAGCTATCTATTACATCGAGCGCGCCGTCGATATGATAGCCGCTGAACTTGGCATTGATCCGGCAGAAGTTCGCCGCCGCAATTACATCAAGAGCGATCAATTTCCCTACAAAACCCCGACCGGCTCAACTTACGATACCGGCGACTATGAAACGAATCTGGATACTGCCTTGCGGACGGCACAGTATGACGCGCTGCGCAGCGAGCAGACTGCCCGACGGGCCAGCAAATCGGCTAGCTTGCTCGGCATCGGCATGGCGACTTATGTGGAGATGTGCGGCTTCGGACCCTATGAGAGCGGCGTTGTGCGCGTCGAGCCCAGTGGCACAGTCACCGTTTACACCGGCACATCGCCCCACGGTCAAGGTTTGCAGACCACCTTCGCGCAAATTGTCGCCGACGAAATCGGCGCGGACTACGACCAAGTGATCGTAAAGCACGGCGACACCGGCGCTCAGCCGGTCGGCGTCGGCACCTTCGGCAGCCGCAGTCTGGCGGTGGGCGGCTCAGCCATTGTCCGCTCGGCGATCAAGGTCCGCGAGAAGGCCATGTCGATTGCGGCGCACATGCTGGAAGCTTCGGCCGGCGATATTGAATTGGCCGACGGCGAGTACCGCGTTAAAGGTGTGCCGGGCCGAAGTTTGACCCTCAATGACATTGCCGCCCGAGCTTACAGCGACCGCCTGCCGGACGATATCGACACCGGCCTGGAAGCCACCGATTTCTTCCGCCCGCCCGATTTTATCTATCCCTTTGGCACTCATATCGCAGTTGTCGAGATTGATCGCGACACCGGCTGCATTAAGCTGCGCGAATATTATTCGGTGGATGATTGCGGTCCGCGCATCAGCCCGATGCTTGTCGAAGGGCAGATTCACGGTGGTCTGGCGCAAGGCATCGGTCAGGCGCTGCTGGAAGAGGTCATCTTTGACGACCAAGGCCAGTTGCTGACCGGTTCGATGATGGATTACGCCATGCCGCGCGCTGACAACTTTCCGGCATTCACGATAGACAAGACCGTGACCGCGACGACGCTTAATCCGCTTGGCGCCAAAGGCATCGGCGAAGCGGCTACTATCGGCTCGACGCCCGCCGTCGTCAATGCGGTTATTGATGCGTTGAAGTCCTGCGGCATTCGCCATCTCGATATGCCATTAACGCCACGCCGCATCTGGGAAGCCATGAGGTCGGCCTAGTCCGCGGGCGCCAAACGATGTCGGCAAAATACTCCCTGGAACGAGATCTGGCTGAACTCGAGCAGATGGTGGAGCGGTTGCGCGACTTCGTCTTGGGAGACCTGCTCTATATGCCGCTCGCAAGTGGCTACTCGCGAAGCGCTACTTCGCCGCAGTTGAGCGCGGGCGCCTTGCTCTTGCGCCGACGCCGACTGATGTTTCTGCGAACGTCATTGAGCGAGACTCAACAAGCGCGGCTGGATTCTGCTCTAGCGCAGCACGATGTCATTCAGCGTGAATGGACGGTGCACTACGAAGGCAAACTCAAGCAGGAGGCGCCTGCGCGTTTGAAGCAGATGCGCGGTTTCTTCCGCGATTGTAAGGATAGCCCCTCAAGTTGTGCCTCTGCCTACCCGGTCGAAGCGCTGCGCCGCGCCATCGTGCAAGAGATCCTGCTCGCCATGGACGAATTTGGATATGAAAAACGTGACATTATGCCGTCGGTTGGGCAGACGGATATCGCCTTGCGCAGGCTCTTGCGCCATGATGAATTCATCTGGGCCGCGCCGTTGGAAGCAGTCTATCCGCGCGGCGGTTTCTGGTGGCTGTATTGCCGTCCATCTTAGATACGACCTAGTGTCACGGTATGCTAGTATATTCCGAAGATACTTGCCGCGATAAACGACATAGGGACTATTAGCTATAAAATCTAAACACTTAGTGGTACCGCTTTCACTTTTCTACTTGGTAAGCATCGTCTCGGCGCAGAGTTATCACATACAAACGGTACACAATACGAATCTGCGAGAAGACGGCAGTCTTTCGGCGAGAATTGTTGTGACGGTGCGGTCCGGCACCACCCTGCAAGTCGGCTTGATCGTTCATGAAGCCGGTCTGACGCTGGCCAGCTACGAGAGAGAAGTAATGTGTCACACCATCGAGATGGTATGCGCTTGAATCGATGGGCAGCCTTGGGCTTGCGAGTGTAGAAGGCACAATCAAATGTCTGCAATTCTTGGGCGAATGGCCGGCGGCAGTTACGCTCATCCATTTCCACGATATGCAGCGGACTTTCATCAGGTGCGGGAGCGGGGGGCAACTGATCGGCATGAGCCTTCACCCAATTCATCACACTGACATGGGATACCTGCAACAAACGGGCAATTCGACGAAAGTTGATTCCTTCCACATACAGGCGAATGGCTTGTAGGCGGATGGGCTGTGGATAACCTTGCTCGGCCGGTATAGGTGTATAACGAGGATTGCAGGGATTGCACTTATAGACCTGGCTGCCTGATCTATTGAAGCCCGCTTTGACTTGCTGTTCTGTATCGTGGCAATGGGGACATTCTCTCATATACATAGTTTACTAATCTCTGCATTGTTTACCACTCCCGTAGCAAGCGTGTTTTGACGTCGAGTTCCGCCAACGATAGAATCATATGAAACTCGTAGCGGTCGAGAGACTTGAATGTCCCAGCTAGATATCAATACGGTAGGTGGAAACGGCAGCTTCGATGAGGTGATCGTCAAGGCATCGCCTGAGATTCAAGCGCTTGCTCACGCGGCTCGCGCATTGCTGGCGGACGTCATGCCCGGTATCACAGAGGTGCCTTGGGCGCGGCAGAAAATCGCCGGGTATGGCGTAGGTCCCAAGAAGATGTCGGAGCATTTTTGCTACCTGGCGCCTTTCAAGAAGCACCTCAACTTTGGCTTTATGTACGGCGCTCATCTGTCGGACCCGGAGAAGCTGCTGGAAGGAAAAGGCGCCGACCAGCGTCATGTCAAGATACGCAATCTCGCTGATATTGAAGACCCGGCGCTGCGTCAACTGGTGAAAGAAGCAACTCGGGTTCTGCCTAAGTTGCAGTGAGCGGGATGTCTAAGTTGGCGTGATGGATGAGCTTCGCCGGCAGCTATCTGTCTTTGATGGTGTGCGTACTGATACGCTGGAGGAAATTGCGTCGACCCTGGACCCGGAAGCTGCGGTTCTTGATTCCCTTTGCGAGTTAGCTTTGAGCGAAGACCTCAAGCTGCAGAGCGCATCAACCTGGCTGCTCAAACGATATGTAGAAGATGGTCACAAGCTAAATGACGAGCAAAGCTCCGGCCTGCTCGAAGTCCTCGTTCGTGAAGGGCATTGGGAAGCGAAGCTGCATATCTTGCAGATGCTGGACGCCTTGACGATTACGGCGACCAACGCGCCGATTCTCTGGTCAGTACTCAGAGGGCAGACCAGCGCCGGCAACAAGTTGATTTGCGCCTGGTCGTATCATGGCTTGGTGGTAATCGCCGACAAGCATTCGGCGTATCGGCGACCGGCCAAAGAGTGGCTGGAACGAGGCGAGCATCACGAAGCAGCTTCGGTACGCACGCGGATCCGGCGCCTGCGCTTGGCTTACGCGTGGCTGCGCTGCTAATCAAGACAGGCGCCAGTTGGGCTAATCTGCCAGGGCGCGAATCTTTTGGAACATATCGCGAAAGATGGGATCGCGGTAAACGAAGTTCGCGACCCGCACCAGATGACGTGACCAATCAACGCTCCAGGTCACCTGGTCGGTCAGAATGGGACTATGCACGAGATCAGTCGGCGCCCAATCCGGGTTGATGAGCCAGGCGATGGTTGAGATATCCCAGATGACGCTGGACGCGCCGAAAGAATCGGGACGATATTCGCTGAAGATCTGACAGAGATAGTCACCGACGCGGTTGGTTCCACCGATGAAGGCCTGAAGTTCCGCCAGTGTGGTCAGCAGATGGGAGGTCACGCCGAGGCAGGGCACGATTACAAAGGGTACACCGCTGTCCAGCACCACCTGCGCGGCCGGCACATCTTGCTTCAAGTTAAATTCGCGCGCGTGAGGCCAATTCAGATTGTGCCCGCCCAGCCAGACGACCACGATTTTACGAATGATCTCCGGTTCCAGCAAGAGCGCCGATGCTATATTAGTTATCGCGCCGATTGCGACAACGTATAGCGGGTCGTCTTCCGGGCTCGCGAGCGCTCTGTCAATCAAATCACGGACGGCGGCGTTATCTTGCGGATTTCGTTCGATGCCCACGTATTCGGTCGAGCCGCGGAAGGCGAATCCCTCAGCGGAAACGCCGAGAAACTCCAGCAGGCGCAGTATTTCTTCGTAGCTTTTTTCCATGCCATCGCCAGGTCCATCGGAACGGGAGTTGTGAAAAGGCGCGGCATAGACGGCTTCCACCGTCATTTGTTCCGGCGACAGCAAGGTGTAAGTCAACGCGAATTGGTCATCGATTTCGTTGTAGGTGTCGGTATCCAGCACAATACGCGCTTTGCGGCGTGGATGCTCCAGGCGACCCAGGCGAAACTGCTCAGTCAGTTGGGGAAATGTCATCATCCATACCTCGAAGCTAGCAATAAAGAAAACAGGCGGGCAATTTATACCCGCCCATTGACGAAAGCGATTATAGCGCCTTTACAAAGCGCGGCAAGTTTATGGCGATGTGCCCGGTTCGATATAGCTCGTGCCGTGAGTCTGATAGATTGCCGGATAGACCACGGCGGCAGAAAGCGAATCCTGGTCCTGCTCGAAGTATTGCTGGATTACGACGAGGGGATCGGGCCATTGGTGCCACATGAAGGTCGGTACGCCTTCCGGCAAGTCGGTATTATGGCTGCCATATTCGAAGTAGTAACGCCCCTGCGCCAATTCGACATCAATGGTTTCCAAGGCGGCAACAATGGCGTCCGCATCGGTATAGGTGTCGGCCACGTCCATGGCATGGGCCATCAGGCGGACGCTGTCGTAGGGCTCCAGGGCGAAACTGGGCGCGACGCCGCCCCATTCTTCGGTATAAGTCGTGTTCAAAGCGTGAGCCATATCGTTGAACAGAGCCGGCGTGGCGCCGGTGCGGGTGAAGGCGCAATAGTTTCCATCGGGTACCGCGGGCCAAAACTGACCGGAATCGCCGGCGAAACTTTCGGCGATGCAGATCGTCTCTTCGCTGGGCGTAATGCCGAGCTCCGCCATCTGCTGATTGAGATTGAAGCCGGTTTCGCCGGTTATCAGCACACGGATGGCGTCGGGCGGTTCGGGACGCGCCAGAATACGACTGAGAATGGGGAAAAAGTCTTCGGTGCCCAGTTCGACGCTGTATTGTTCAACGGTGATGCCAGCCGCTTCCAACAGGGCTGTTTCGTCCGCCGCGGCCGGTATGCCATAATCAGTGTTTTCTGTCATGATAATCACATCTTGCAGGCCGAGTTCAATCATCCAATCTGCCGCGACCGCCGCCACCATCGAATTGGCTGGTGAGGTGCGGAAGATATAGTCTACGCCTTCTTCAATGCGGGGCGGCCTGCCACCGAATTCGATGATGCCATTGGCGGTGATGTTGTCGTTCCAAGGACCGGCGAAGATCGTGGGGATGTGGTTCTCCTGCGTCAGTTTCATGAGCGCCAGTGCCGCGGCGCTGTGATAGCCTCCGACCACGCCATGCACACCGTCTTCGAATATCCAGCGTTCGGCGAGCGCCTGGCCGCGCTCGGAAATGCCTTCAGAGTCACCAGTGATGACCTCCAGCTGATAATTCACACCAGCGATATCGATGCCGCAATCCGCGTTGATATCGGCTACCGCCTGTTGGTAAGCCCAGTCGATGATCACACCTGCCCCGGTGGCGCCGGGCGGTGACAATGGCGCGATGCCGCCAAATCTGATCGTTTCATCGGCGAATTCGCAGTGGCTGTCGGCTGCGACCATTCCAATCGCACCCATTGAACCTAATAGCAGAATGGCTATTAAGACTAACTGTTTTACTTTGCTGTACATACGAACCCCTTTCCTTCGCGTCCGGCTCTGTTTCAATAAGTTACCCGCGATATGAATTGCATACCACATTGAGTTACGAAATTTCCTACGCAACGACCTAGTGGAGACCGCAACGATCCCAACAAGTGTCGAAGACTGGGACTATGCTGCTCGTTTTCAGCTGGGTGAGAAATATGCTTTGCCATGAGTTTGGTAAATCTCGGGATAGACCACAGCAGCATCCAGACCGCTCTGCCCCTCTTCAAAGTATTGCATGACGGTCACGACCGGCAGGGTCCACTGATGCCACATGTAGGCTGGAACATGATCGGGCAAGTCCGGGTTGTGGCTGCCGTATGTGAAGTAGTAGTGGCCTTGTGAAAGGTTGATGTCGCTTGCCTCCAGCGCGGCGACGATTGCGTCGGGATCGCTATAATTGCCGGTGCGCTCGATGGCATCGGCCATGAGCCAGACGCTGTCGTAGGCTTCCATTGCGAAACTGACCAGAATGTCGCCGAAGTCCGCTTGATAGCGTCGATCCAAGTCCACCGCCAATTCATTGTAAAGACCTGGGATGGCGCCGACGCGGTCGAAGGCGCAGAAGTTGCCGTCGGGAACGGTATTCCAGAATTGTTCCGATTGGAAGGCGAGGTGATTGGTGACGCAGATTGTATCGGCGCTGGGGGCGATGCCGAGCTCGGCCATCTGCTGCGTGAGGTTGTACGACGTCTCGCCGCTGACGAGGATGCGAATGGCGTCCGGCAGTTTCGGTTTGGCCCAGAGACGGCTGAGGATTGGCACAAAGTCCTCAGTCCCCAATTCGATTTCCAATTGCTCGACACGGACGCCGGCCCGTTCTAGGTGTGCTCGTTCGGCCGCGGCGGCGGGATGACCGTAGTCGGTATTCTCCAGGATGATGACGACTTCTTCGACGCCAAGCGACACCAACCAGTCGGTGACGATTTTGCCGACGATGGAACTCGGCGGAGAGGTGCGGAAGACATAATCTACGCCTTGACCGTTTCGCGGCGGTTCGCCCTCATATTCGATGTAGCCGCTGGCGCTGATGGAATCGTTTCGCGGGTGGGCGTAGATAGTCGGGATTCGGTATCTTTGCACCAGGCCCATCGTCGCCAAGCCTACAGCGCTGTGATAAAAGCCGACAATGCCGCTGACTTTGTCTTGCAGAATCAGGCGCTCGACCACGGCCTGTCCGTATTCCGAGATGCCTTCAGAGTCGGCGGTGATGACACGTATACGATGGTTGATGCCATCGATCTGGATGCCGCAATCGGCGTTGATGTCGGCAGCGGCTTGCTGAAAGCCCCAGTCCATGCCGATGCCACCGGCGACTGAGCCGGGCGAAGACAGAGGGACGACGCCGCCGATGACGATGGGATCGTCAGCGAAGTCACAATGGTCGCTGGCCTGGGTGGCGTCGGGCAACATTGTGATCAACAGCAAAATGATTGAGAGTCTCGAGAATTCAGCTTTCAATGGGGCACACTCGTCCGTTTCGCACAAATACACTATCAGCTTAATCCTACGAGGAAACGCGCCCGATGGCAAACGCTCGATAGGGGAGGCGCGTTGCTGGCATGTCACGTGAGAGCGTCGGCTGATTATGCAGCAGATTCTGCCGACATGAGCTTAGCGATCGCTGGAGACGGAGACTGACTCGGCAGTAGAATAGTCGCTATCCAGCTGGTCCAAATCGGAGCTTTTCTGCTTGCGCTTTGACTTGTTCAACAGCATCAGCTTCTGCTTGGCGCGCAATGATACGGGCGCCGCGTCCGGGAATATGCGCCAGTTGATGCGGTCGATACCTTCCAGGATGAGGGACAGAATCCAGCCCGTGGCGAAACCATAGAGTCCGTTTCGCGCCATGATCTCGACGAGTTCAGCAGTCAAGGAACTGGTGGCCGCCAGGCCGCTGAGCAGCATCAGCAGGCCGCAAAGTACCGAAACGAAGCCGAAGATCCAGGTCGACCAGCGGCTGCGCATTTTGAAGAAGAGCACGTTTACGCTGTGTTTGCGCAGCGCCCTAAATCCCCATATCAGGATGACAACACCGGTGAACATGGTAGCGAATGTCAAGTCTGTCACTTCTGACGCTCGTTCATGCCAATGTAGGCTGACGATCTTCATCGACGCTGATTATACTGTAAAGTGCAAATATGAAATTAAGGATGCGTTTATGCCACGTCTCTTCGTCGCCATCGACTTGCCGGACGCTACAAAAGACGATGTTCTGCGTTTGCGCCAGGACGACCTGCCGCCGGGCCGTTGGTCCAAGCTAGAAGCGCTGCACCTGACCTTGCATTTCATCGGCGAGATACCGGAAGCGGTGGCTCAGGCCTATCATCGAGCACTGACAAAAGTGGACGCGCCCGCCTTTGAAATGCGCATCGCCGGTGTAGGTCAGTTCCCGATCGAGGAGCGCCCTCGTGTCATATGGGCGGGGGTCGAGAATACTCCAGCTTTGCGCGCAGTTTATGAGGCGGTTGGCGAGGCTTTGGAGAGCGAGGGGTTCCGGCGAGAGCGGCGGCGCTTCCACCCGCACATAACGCTGATGCGCTTCAAGAAACCGCTGCGGCGTGGCGTGGCCAGCCGATGGATTCAAGCGCATCTCGACTTTTACACTGAGCCATTTCGCGTGGAGCAGTTTGTCCTCTATGAAAGCGAACTGAATCCTAGCGGGGCTGTATACAGCAAGCGCGGGGTATACGACTTGCAATGATCTGTCGTCATTGTCAGGTCGCGGCGGGTTGTGTTGCAGCCGGCAATCGGTGAACGCGCAATAGAAGAGCCGCCAGCATAATGACCGCGCCCAAAGTCACGAAGGACAGCGGCAGCGAGCGCTCGGCCAAGGCGGCGTAAAGTGGCGCGGCAAAGGCGACGAAGAAGTTTAGAAACATATTGATCAGCGACAGAACTGTTGCGCGGTTGCGGCTCTTGATCAGCGCATTTTGATAGGCGCTGAAGAGTGGCGATTTCATATCGTTAACGCCGTACATCAGAATCACCACCAAGACTGTCGCGAAGGGACCCGCCACTGCCGCCAGCAGCCAGTACATCAGACCGGGCAACATTATCAGCAGCGCGATTGCCCACTTCTGGCCCAGCCACTCTTCAAGTTTGTAGGCGTAGCGCTGTGTAAAGACCGCCAGCAGGCTGCCCAGAGAGAGTGTCAGGCCGATCATAAAGGGCGAGACTTCGTTCTGCACCAGGTATGGAGGACCAAGGGTGGTGACCACGGCGGCGGTGATGGGTGTAGTGAAAACCACCAAAAGCGCCAGGCGGCGTAGGCGGCGATTTGTCCAAAGCAGGGAGACACCACTGCGCAGGAGTTCGACGCTGCTGGCCTCCTTTTCCGAGGAGTCGATGGCGGGTTCGCGCAGGGTCAGGCAGACGAGCAAGCCGACCAATAGCGCCACCACGGTCAAGGCGATGGCGGGGATGAAGTTGTCGACGCTGGCATCACCGATGATCAAACCGCCGACGATGGGCGAGATGACAAAGGCCAGATGGGCGAAGCTGTTGACCCGCCCCATCACCCGCTTCATGGCTTTTTCGCGGTTCGCTTCGGACGAGCTTGGCAGGCTATCGTAGACCATGGCCTCGACCGCGCCTGAGGCAAAGGCGAAACCGGCGCCTGTCAAAAAGGCAACGACAATATACCAGTTGAAGTCGCGGGCGAAGATGAAGATGAATTCGGCGCTCATCAGCATCAGTGTGGAGAAGAAAATTGACCACTTTCGACCGACGCGATCGGCAATAAGGCCGGTTGGCACTTCCATCAAGAAGATGGAGCCGATGACGATCGACTCGATCAGGCTGATTTGCACCAGCGTCAGCCCACGCGCCAGCAGCAGCAGCGCGTAGGCGTGGATGTAGAGATGAAAGCGCTGGAAGAATCTTATGATGATGATCTTGTTGATATTGCCGGCGTACATGAAAAGCCTCGGCGCTTGAGCGGAATGCGCGCGTCATTATATCAGGGGCGATGCCAATACTATCGCGCAAGCGGCGGGAATGCGGCTATAATCGGCAGCGTATCCAGCTGAGCGGAGAAAGAGCAAACCATGCGAGAAAATCGCGTACGCAAGATGTGGGCGGAAGGCAAGCCGGTGATCAATGGCTGGCTGCATAGCCCAAGCACATGGTCGGCGGAGGTCATGGCGCATTCGGGCTGGGACAGTCTGGTCGTTGACATGCAGCACGGCATGATGGGCATCGAGACGGCGATTCAGATGCTGCAAGCCATCTCAACTACGGACACAGTGCCGATGGTGCGTGTCAATTGGAATACTCCCGGTGATACTATGCGCCTGCTTGATGCTGGGGCTTATGGGGTTATCTGCCCGATGATCGAGACACGGGAAGAATGCGAGGCCTTCGTCGGCGCCTGCCGTTTTCCGCCGCTTGGCTACCGCAGCCTTGGTCCAACGCGGGCGCGCGTTTATGCCGGCGACGATTATGCCGAGCATGCCAATGACACTGTCCTAACTTTTGCCATGATTGAGACCCAAGCCGGTTACGACAATCGAGACGAGATCATGAGCGTCGAGGGTTTGGACGGCGTCTTCGTCGGCATCGGCGATTTGCGTTTGAGCATGACGGGCAAGGCTGGACTGGTTTCGAATGACGCCACGGTTGATGCGGCGCTTGATGCGATTTTGGAGACGGCGCGAAAACGAGGCATTAAAGCGGGATTATTCTCGGCGGATACTGACCACGCTGTCGAGATGGTGCGACGCGGCTATGAGTTTGTCACCGTGATGAATGATGTATCGTTGATGGCCAGCGCGGCACAATCAGTAGTTGAGACGGTGCGAGGCCACACCGGTTAGTAGGTTACTCTGAACGACGGCTGCGATACAGTTGCAGCTCTTCTGTCGACAATTCATGTTCCTGCACTAAGCGATAGTGGCGTTCCGCCAGTTTCACAACGCCATCGTCTGGATCGGCGCCAAACTCAAACAGCGCTATGCTTTTATCTTCCAAAAACTGTGCAGCAATCGGACGCGCGATAAGCTCAGGAAACTTTTCCTGACAAAGCGCCATATCCTGTTCTATTTGGACGACGCCAATCTGGTCAGCCTTGCCTTTCGCTTGCACCGGAAGGACATAGTGCGCCCCTTTATTGTCCAATCCAACATAAATTTCATCAGTCTCAATCTGACCAATGCTACGCACTGTTGTACGCAAGTGATTTTGGATGGAATAACAAGTAACACCGGTAAAGATGTCGATAAGCCTGTTGTATCGAAGTTTCGCCAACAGTGCCTGTTCATCTGTTTAAGGCGTACCGCGCTACGATTCCAGGTGTTGCGTCCGGAATCTTTGTAACTGGCAACATCGTATCCGGTTTAATCTTTGAAACTGACTTGAGTTCAAATGCATACTTCGCCTGCCCCTTGCCAACTATCACCCACGATTGGCCATCAGGAGCCTCCCGAAAAATTGCATCGGGCAACGGATTTCTATGCCTGAAGGAGTATACGATATCGCCCAAATTCTTTGGCAAAGGAATATCGAGTCGCTGCGCTGACCGCACTATATCGTCACGGACAAATGGAACAACTGAATCGCCCGACCTAAAGTATTGGAAGAATATGTCTTGGATAATGCGTGAGTAGCGATTTGCACTTGCCATTGGGGTGATTCAACCGTTCCACTGAAGAAGCAAAACTTCTTCGCGCAGGTGCTCCTTTGTTACCGTCGAAAAACGTGTGCGGAACAGTTCAATGTCGAGCACTTTGTAACCTAATTGTTCCGCAACCTCTGCCAAAATCTCGCCGGTTCGAATCATTATACGAAAGTACGACGCTTGATCACCGACAACGTATGCCAACTTTGCGCCGTGGCGGAGTAGAGGTTTTAGTTCTGACAAATGACGAGCCATTCCTCCAAAATACAGCCTGACTACGTTCGCGTACTGCTTCTCGAACCCGGACGTCTTTCCCAAATCCAGCCGACGCTTTTCGATAGAATCCGCAAGCGCCTGTATTCTCGGTATGTTGGCAACCCAGCTATCGTCAGTATCGGATTTGTAGACGCCTCGAGTATTCGATCGAATGAACTGCTGCTTTTGTCTGCGTAAGTCTTCGCGGCTCGACAAAAAACCAAGCAACACTGATTCAAGACGAGTCGTTCGACTATAGTCCTTTTCATTTGGATACGGTGGAGAAGTAATGACGGCGTCGATTGAACCGGGCTGCAAGTATCTGCGCATGTTCCGTGCATCCGCCAACAACACCGTTGCAGGTGTATCCGGTAGGGCGTGAACTACTTTCAGGTCGTCGGCCATATTTTCCAGTGCGCCCAGCCAAGGCTGGAGCACTGGTGTGTCAACCTTTATTTTGCCCACACCAATTTCCGGACCGAAGCGTAGATTGCTTATCTTTTTTACGGCCTGTTTTGCCAACGCCAATTTCGCATGACCTTGCAGTCTCGTCAAATCATGCTCATTGATGCAATGCAAGAGTGTTAGAACCTTGTGTAAGGGTAATGGACTAATAGAGTTTTTGATCAAAAGCCGAGACTTTTCGGCGTCCAATGAGCGAATCTGACCTGTGAAAACACTGATACCAATATGGCGATTGTCGTATTCACGAATGGTTTCCTGTCGTAGCGCATCCAGTTTGCTGGCAACTGTCTCACCATAGTCGACCAATTGGCGGGGATCCACACTCCAATCAGTCTTTACCATTGCTGCAAAATGCGCCATCGCGTTGGCTTCAACCCCCACGCTGGCAACTCCCAACTTTTTCGCTTCTACAAGCGTTGTACCAGTTCCGCAAAACGGGTCGAGAACAGTCTTACCCAGTGCAAGGTCGAACTTCTCGATGTAATCGCGCGCCAAATGTGGCGGAAAGGACAAGACAAACCTGTACCACTCATGGACGGGTCGGTCATTCTCGTAAAGCCGATTGAGCTCGCTGCCGTTTTTACGCTGCGTCGCGTATGCCATATGTATCCCAGAAAATACTAGAACAATTGTACTGTACTTAAGGACAAATGGCAATCGCTTCTGATTAGGTATTTAAGCCTTACATCACCTCGCCCAGGCAAATTTCCAGGTCGCGGGCGGTCACCAGCCAGGGGTGATCCATGGGCACATTCTTGCGTTTGCCGACGACATCTTCCAGCGGCACGGCGGAAACACCGTCTCCGTTGACACCAACCATGATATTGTTCTTGCCGTCAGCGATCAAGTTGGCGGCGGCGGTACCGAGGCGCGTCGCCAGCAGGCGATCCCTCGGCGAGGGCACACCACCACGCTGTATGTGACCGAGGATCGTTACGCGCGATTCCAAGCCGGTGCGTTTCTCCAATTCCTGGGTCAAGAGCAGAGTGCCACCGCTGCGCTCTGTTTCGACTTTCGCCAATACGGCTCGCGCTTCATTCCGCCGATTTCGCGCCGTCTTCAACTTCGCTTTATCCTCCGAATATTTTTGCATGTCTGCCTCGGCCTCGGCAATAATGGCTTGGGCGTCATGTAGTTTCTTGCCGACGCGCTGCGTCATAGCCCCTTCAGAAACAGCGACAATGCTGAAGCGTTTGCCGCCGCGGCTGCGCGCCCGAATCGAGTCCGCGATTGCGTCAGTGCTGAATGGGATCTCCGGAATCAAGATCACATCGGCCCCACCCGCCAAGCCAGCGCCCAGCGCCAGCCAACCGGTGTTATGCCCCATGATTTCGCAGACAATAATGCGGTGGTGGCTATGGGCGGTGGAATGCAGCCGGTCAATGGCTTCCGTGGCGATGTTCAGCGCGGTATCGTAGCCGAAGGTGACATCGGTGCCGCTGACATCATTGTCGATAGTTTTGGGCAGGAAGATTACGTTAACGCCCAACTGCGCCAGGCGCCAGGCATTCTTGGCTGTGCCGCCGCCGCCCAGGCAAACCAGCGCTTCCAGATGATGTTTATGGTAATTCTCGACCATGACATCGGTCATATTGCGGATCTTGCCGCCGATGGACATCTTGTGGGGTTTATCGCGGCTGGTGCCCAGGATCGTCCCGCCGAGGGTCAGGATGCCGCTCAATTCTTCCTCGCTAAGCCAGACGACTCGATTCTGCATCAGACCGCGGAAGCCATCGCGGATGCCGACCAAGCGCATACCGTGCTGATTGATCGCCGTCTTGCCCAGACCACGGATGGCCGCGTTTAAGCCGGGGCTGTCGCCGCCGGCGGTAAGAATACCTATCGTTTTGCCGATCATAAGAAGAAGCCTTATAACATATTCCTTTGCTCTGATTATAGCGGCAAAGCATCCCCGCGTGCAGATAACGGCTGAACGACAGACGATACAAACTATGTTATGCTCTCCATAGGGGTGGTGAAAGGCGAACAGGCTATGGAACTGCAACAACGGCTTTATGACGTAGACGACCTGTGGGAACTTGGTTCGCAAGAAGAACACCGGGACAAAGACTATGAACTGATCGACGGAGCGATTATTGAGATGACGAAGCCAGGTGGACGGCATGGAAAGCTCGTAATCAGGTTGGGACACTACCTTTACGCCTATGTTGAGGATAATCTTCTAGGACATGTGACGACCGAGACAGGATACCACCCGCGAGATTACCGATACACCATGCTGGCGCCCGATTTGGCGTTCATCAGCTATGAAAACGCGCCCGATCCTTTCCCGGAGAAGTGGATCCCAGCCATGCCCGACCTGGCAATTGAAGTTCGTTCGCCAAGCAACACATTTCGTGAGCTTCGGGACAAGGCTGCAACTTACTTGCGGCACGGTACGACAGTGGTTTGGATTGTGATGCCGGCGACGCGGAGCGTTGAGGTTTGGCGCAGGCAGGAAGACGGCAGCTTTGTCAACGAAGTCCTGCCACTTTCAGAGGCGCTATCCGGCGAAAACATCTTGCCCGGCTTTGAACTCCAACTCAGCGTCCTCTTCGCCTGAACCAGCGAGATACTGTCGTTTCTTTCCCGTATGCCGACTGACGAGAGACTCAATAGACTGAAGCTGGTCGCGGCGCAAAGACAAGCGGGTTTCACGGTTGTTATCGAAGACGTCTTCGACCCGCATAACCTCGGCGCCATCGCCCGCAGCTGCGATGCTTTTGGCATTCAGGAGATCAACGTTATCTTCGACCAGCAGCCGGCGTTCAACCCCAAAGAAATCGGCAAGAACAGCTCCACCGCCACCAACAAATGGCTCAGTTATCGCGTCCATCACGATACAGAAACGGCGCTGCGTAAACTCAAACAAGAAGGCTGGCAACTAGGTTCTGTTGACATTCTATCGTAACCATATCAGCGTACCGACAAGGTGCAGAAATCCGAGATAAGATGTATCGAGTTTCTCAAATCGGGAAAAGACGCGGCGGAAATGTTTGATCTTATTGATGAAACATTCCACCAGATGCCGCTCGCGATAGAGCCATCTATCATATTCTCGCTGCTCTTTGGCGCTCGGATGCGGGGGAATTACCGCTTCTATGCCTCTTTCAAGCAAGCTGTCCACAAAATCTTGGGACGCATAGCCTCGATCCGCGATAACCCGCTGAAAGGCAAAGCCTTCCACCAACTCCTCAGCCTGATTGATGTCGTGAGCCTGCCCAGGACTCAAGCGGAAACGCAAGGGATTGCCCAAACCATCAACCGTGATATGAATCTTGCTACTAAAACCCCCGCGACTGCGACCCACGGCTTGCTTTTCACTTTTTTTCGGCGCCAGCGGCACAGGGATGTGCCCGAACAATCGTACTGTCGATTATCCCGTTTTCCATATCCGCGTCATCGGCAAGAGCTTCCATCATCCGTTGCCAAACATCATTTTCGCACCAGCGAGCAAAGCGTTTGTAAACTGAATTCCATTTGCCGTATTCGCTTGGAAGCAAACGCCACTGTGCGCCGCTGCGACTTACCCATATCACTGCTTCAACAAATTGGCGGCATTTCGCCTCATTGCCCAGATAAACCTTTGGCTCTTGCGACAGAAAATCCCGAAGCTTCGCCCACTGTTCGTCAGTTAGTCTTATGGTATCCATAAGACTATTTTACCCATTTATGAAAATGCTAATGTCAAAATATCAACAGAACCTAGTCGCGACAGTCATTGACCCGGCTGCAGAGCCGATCCATGCAGCCGATCTCTGCCAGCCGAAGATGGCGCTGCTGGTCGGCAACGAAAAGACCGGGCTTTCCGCGAAGGCGATCTCGCTGGCGGACAAGCTGGTGACAATACCGATGGTGGGCATCGCACAGAGCATGAATGTTTCCGTGTCAGCGGCGCTTGCCATTTACGAAGTGACCCGTCAGCGGGTCGCGGGCTGCCCAGAGCTGCTCCAAGCAACGAGGGAAGAGGCTGAGCTCACGCTGGATCATTTGCTGGAGATGCACGAGCACTTGAGCAGGCGGAATAAGCGACTGCGCAAAGAGCGAGCGAAGCAACGGCTGGCGCAGCTGAAATAGGTACCGCGTATATAATGCGCGGGCGACTCAATGAGTCGCTGCTACAGATTTTGCAGAGGATTATGAGCGGGCGAAGATGCCGACGGTTGGGCGGTGGTCGGTAAGGTCATCGAAGGGGATGGCACTCTGGATATGGCATGAGATTACTTCAAATTGCTCTGCGGGGTCGTGCAGCAGGACATGGTCGATCAAGACGCGATGTTGCTGATGCGTCCATAATTCGCTGCTCTTGTTCTCCGGCATCAGCAGACGAAAATGCCGCTGCAGCATCTCCATTTCCGGCGCGTTCGGCTGCGCATTGAAGTCGCCTGCAAGCACAATCGGTCTCTCCGGACTTTCATACTCGCAATCCGCTCGTTTCAATTCATCAATCACGTACAGGATTTCGCTGACCTGCGCCTGTCGCATCTGTGAGGCCGCGCGCGAACGCTCGTAGCTCATATCCACGCGGTCTTCGCCGATAAGAACGCCCAGATGCGTATTGAGGAAATAGAAGGGGATGCCACGGTAATTCAAAGACGCGACCATCAGATTACGCGGCTGCGTATCGCGGTTGCCGCTGCTGTACAGGGTGGCGCGGCTGATGGCGGTATGCCGAGCCCATGCCCCGCTTAACATGCAGTCGTCGTATTCCGGGAAGCTACCCCAAGACCAATCTTCTACCGGCAGGTTGGTGACGATGGCATTGCCCTCGGCAGCGCCGGACATATTGCGGTAAGCAGGTCGATCCCAGAGATTGGGATGCGGATGGTCGCACATGTTGACTTCAGGAGCAAAGGCGTCGATGAAATCCGACCCCAAGAGGCTCGCCATTTTGCGGCCGACATTCTTATGGCTGTCATTATGGATGGCGACGCCCGACTCCTGTAAGGCGATTACGGTCGGTTGACGCGGGTTGATCACCTGCTGCAAGGTACTGTAGGTGTCAACCGCCAGTTTCTCATGATCGTGCGGCGCCGGTCGCATCCCACGGGCGCCACCGATATTGAAACTTACCACCTGGAGCATGACACTGTCCCGGTCCTGGAAGATTCGCCGCATTATATCATAAGCAGGCGTCTATCCCAGACCGTGATACGTCGTTCATGAACTCCTTCTTTCATGTCTGCGCGGAGCACTCCTGAGCAACCCTCTACAAGTTTGTGGCGCAGGCGTATCATGGCGCCGGGCGATGATGAAAGGACAGAATACATGCCAGCGACCGGCGAAAACACTGCGCTTATCGTCGTTGATGTTCAAGAAGGCTTGGACGATCCGCGCCTGGGGCGGCGCAATAATCTCGAGGCTGAGCGAAATATGGCGCGGCTGCTGGAGCATTGGCGCCGGCTTGGGCGACCTGTATTCCATGTGCAGCACATGTCTACCGAGCCCAATTCATCGTTGCGACCGGAATTGCCCGGCAATGCTATCAAAGGCATCGTCTCGCCACGAAATTCTGAGCCGGTCATTCAGAAGAAAGCGAACAGCGCATTTATCGGCACGGACCTGGAGACACGACTGCGCCGAGCCGGCATTGATTCGCTAGTCATCGTCGGTTTGACGACCGATCATTGTGTTTCGAGTACCGTTCGCATGGCTGGCGACCTGGGCTTTCGCGCTACGGTCGTTGCCGACGCGACCGCCGCGCACGAACATCGCAGCTACGATGGCAGGCATTTCTCCGCCGAGACAGTGTATAATCTAGCGCTGGCAAACTTGAACGAAGAATTCGCCACGGTACTTAGCACGGAAGAGGTGCTTGAGGCCGACTGAATCGTGGATGTGACTATCCGACCTGCCAAGCCGGAAGAGGCGCAGCAACTAAGTGAGATCGCCCGCCTGTCGAAAGCGCACTGGGGCTATGCCGCCGACAGATCGCAGACTGGCGAACGCAATTCCTCGCGGTGACGGCCGACTATATCAGCGCGCAGTCTGTCAGAGTGGCGGTTGACGATACGGGTGTGGCAATCGCCTTTGCCGCTCTTGAGCAGCAGGACGAGGGCGCCGTGCTGGAACATTTCTGGGTCCTGCCGACGTATATCGGCAAGGGCCTTGGCAAGCGACTTTTTAGTCATGTGGCGGCTAGAGCGTCAGAGTTTACCGTTACATCCGATCCGCATGCCGACGACTTTTATCGCAAGACGGGAGCGCGGAAGATCGGCCGGGAGGAGTCGGCTTTTCAAGGCCGCAGCTTGAGTAAGTTCCGTTTCCGCGCGCAGGCTTGATTTTGCGCTATGCTAGTTTTGTGAACCTTCGGCAATACCGCTGAGCGAGCGCCCTCCCATGTCGGTTGCGATTATCTCATCCTTGTACCGCTGTGAAGATCATTTGCCGACATTTGCGGCATCGGTCTTTGGTTTCGCCAAGCGGGTCAGCGAAAGTGGCATCGCCGTCCACTATCTGCCGGTCGTTAACGATGCCACACGAGGCGAACGCGGACAGATCGACCGTTTGGCGCAAGAAATAAACGCGAACTATTTGGGTCAAATGACACCGTATTACGTGCCGCGCGAGACATTGTACAACTCTTGGAATCGCGCCATAACATTGACGCAAGCTGCGTTTTTTGCGCCTTGGAATGCCGATGATATTCGCTCGGCAGATGCCTTCATCGAAGGCTATCACGCATTGCATAGTGGCGCGGAGCTGGTTGACTTTCCCTATACGCGTGTGATCCTGGATAGGCGATTTGGCGTCCTGCCAAGGGAGCGGCGGGTTGATGCGCCTTGCCTCTTCGACCCCGAGCGCTTCGCAAGACGCAATGGACTGGGACCTTTTTTCATCGCCAGCAGGTCGCTCTACAATAGGCTAGGTCCCTTTGACGGGCGATTTCGGGTCGCCGGCGATATGGAATGGGCCAGCCGCGCCCAATCGCAGGCGCGATTTCAGCAGGCGCCGACGAAGGGCGGCGAATTCGTGGTGCATGGCGGCAATCTGAGCAACACCGGCGGCCAGCTCGAAGAAATCGAAGTTAACATCATATTTATGCGGCGTGGCGCCTGGAATCAGTTGCGCCCAGCGGAACCGCGCGCGCTGCGCGATGCATGGGATAATTGGGGCAATCCGAATGGGCTCGCCTTGCCGTCTGAGGTGGTCAAGTTCCTTTGGGGTCCGGAGGCGGAGGCGCGCTGGAAACGCTATCAGCGAGAGCGGCGTCAACCAGCTAACTTGCGGCGTCTGAGGCTGGCGCTGGCGTCGCGCGGCTGGATTCACAGCGAGGAATGGGCAATGGCGCAGCGAGGTCGAGACTTGTGATCGCCACTACATCGTGGCGCCGTCTGCTGGCGCTCGGCTGCATCCTGGTATTGACGCTGCTTTTCTTTCATCAACTCGCGTTCAGCGGCAAGATTCTGGCGCGTGGCGATACCTACCAATACTTCTATCCTTACTGGGATGCGCGCAACGAAGCATTTCGCGCGGGCAACTTGCCTATGTGGACGCCGAATCTATTCATGGGCGTACCACTTCTGGCGAATCCGCAGCTGGGCACGTATTACCCGCCGAACTGGCTGACCGCGCCTTTCCGCGCGCCGACGGCCATCTCGCTTAGCATCATGCTGCATGTGACACTGGCGGCGGCGGGCACGGTTTTCCTCTATCGCCAAGTAGTCAGCAAGCAATGGATTCCGGCCTTTGTCGCGGGCGTCGCCTTCGCTTTCGGCGGCGCGGTCAGCAGCCACGTCGAACAAATCAATCAACTGCAAGGCTTGGCCTGGATGCCTGTTCTTTTCGCGCTCTATCACCGCATGTTGAATGGCGAGCGCGCCCGCAGAGATGGACTCCTGCTGGCGATGGCCTGGGCGCTGCAAGTCTTCAGCGGGCATACGCAAACTGTTTTCATCAGCGGCGTGGGCTTGGCGGTTTATGGCCTGGCCTTCTACGCCACTCGCTCAGGGCGTCGCTCGGCGCTCTGGCGGCTGCCGCTGGCGCTTCTGCCATTAGCGGCGTGTTTTGCTTTGGCGCTCATATTGGCGCTGCCGCAATTGCTGCCGAGCCTGGAGCTGCTTACGCAGTCCAATCGCAGCGGCGGGTTCAGCCTGCAGGAAGCGACCGCCTTTTCGCTGCCGCCCAGCATGCTTGGGCGCGCCCTGCTGCCGAGCTACGATGGGCAGCTCTTCGGCGAATATGTAGCCACGCTTGGTATTGTCGGCCTTGGGCTAGCCCTTTGGGGCATGGCGTCTTTGCGCGCAAATGACCGGCAGCGGCGCATTTGGTTGGCGCTGGCGGCAGTTGGCTTCGCTCTGGCTCTGGGCCGCTACAACCCGATTTACCTGCTGCTCGCGGAAGCGCCCGGTTTCAATCTGTTCCGTGTGCCGGCGCGTTTCCTGGCGCTTTTCAGCCTGGCGATGGCGCTCCTGGCTGGCATGGGCGTCGAAGCGCTTTCGCAGCCGATACGGCGCTGGCGGCCGCTCGTCTTAATCTCCGGCGCGATAGCCCTGCTGATTGGCGTGACGTATGCCATGCTGCCCGGCGACCCGCGGCTCATATTCGGCGGCGCGACGATTAGCGATGGCTCGTTGGCGCTTTGGATCGGCGCCTGGCTGCTGTTGACCGCCCTGCTAGTGATTGGCCGACGCTGGACGAAGCTGGCCGCCGCGATACTGCTGACGGCTGAACTGTTTCTGGCGGCGCAGAACCTGCCTTACAATGACCTGGCGCCATCCGAAGTTTATCTGGGCCAGCGCTTGACGATCAGCCAATTGCTGGCGTTTCAAAACGACGAGGTTATTCCGGGCCGGATGTTTTCCTCCAGTCAGATTTTCTTCGATCCCGGCGATATTTCGGACCTGCGCCGACGTTATGATGCGCTCGGACTGGATGCGGCGGCGCAATTCCACGCCCTGGACGCGGTAAAGATGCAACTTACTTTGATGCCAAACTTGCCGCTGACATGGGGCATCCCGTCTATTGATGGCTTCGGCGGCGGCATCACACCGAGCTATCAATTTTCGCTGTTTGCATCGCTGCTGCTGCCGGCGGATGAGCCGCTTGCTGTGGACGGCCGGCTGGGCGAGCGCATGGCAGTTCCAAATTGTCACGGCGCCTGCCTGCCAGACCGGCGCTGGCTGGAAGCCACAGACACTCGCTATGTCATCACCGACAAGGTATATGACATTCAGCACGATGATATCGCTTATGATACGGCGTTGGCGCGCTACTGGGCGGATGTCAGCGCATTGGAACCGCTGCCCGATTATGTCGATCAGGTGCGCATATTGCACCGCGTACCGCTCGACATTGACCTGCCGGCGCAAGAGCTGGAAGGCGGCTACCTGCTAACGATTGCGGATAGCGCCGAGCTGCCGGCCATCCTGCGGGCGTCGGAGCATTTCCTGGCCCTTACCGCCGTGAACAGCGGGCATCTACAAGTCTTCGAGGAAATTCAACCGCCGCCATTTGAGCGCGCACTCTCCAGCAGCATCAAGATTTATCGGCTGCCGGCGACTGGGAAACGGGCTTTCCTGGCAGCCGAAACTCGAGTTGTCCCGGACGGTCCCAGAGGAGATGAGGCGGCGTTGCAGCTGCTGCGCGAAGGTGTGCCGGTCGTGATCCACGGCGGCTTGCAAGGGCAGACGGCCGAGCTGGATGGCAGCGAATCTGTCGAGGTCATGTCATACGAAGGCGATCGGATTACCTTGTCGGTGCATTCGCCGGCCGCCACCATGCTGGTGCTGGGCGAAGCCTGGTATCCGGGCTGGCAGGCGCAGGTGAATGGAGAGCCGACGCCGATCAGCCGGGCCAATTTGATCTTCAGAGCCCTGCCCGTTCCTGCCGGCGACAGTGCCGTCAGCTTGGTGTTTGAGCCTCAACTTTGGCGCTCGGCACTTTACATCGGCATCGGCTTGTGGTTGTTTACATTGGTGGCGTTGGCGTTTTGCCGCTCTGATATGATCCGTCGGATTAGACTGCGAAGTGGCACGGAGGTCGAACTATGAAACTGGGAAGCTATGTCGAGATACTGAATTATGTCGATGATACAGCCGAAGCCGGCGCGTATTACCAGAAGCTGGGATTGGTAGCGCTTGGGGACGATGTATTCACCGACGGGCGCTATCATTTGCATCTATTGCAAGGCAGCGGACCGAACCCCAGCCTGCGCTACTTTTGCAGCGACCTCGACGCCCTGGAAGCCAGAGGACTCGAAATCGCAGGCGGGACGCTCAAGAGCCCGGCGGGGGTACACATTCTTTTGAGCAGCGAGCCGCCGCCGCGTCAACTGCCGCATGACAATGTGGCGAAGGCGCAGGACATCACGCGCTTGGGCAAGTTCGGCGAAGTTTCCGCCATGATTCCAGATTTGGAAGTGGAATGCGCCTTTTGGGAGGCCGCCGGCTATGATGTGCTGGGCAAATACACTACGCCGCAGCCTTGGGGCATTTGGTGCGACCAGTTATTTTTGATCGGCTTGCACCAGGAAGATATTGACGAGCCCTTCGCCATCTGTCACTTCGCGCCCGATATGAAGGAAGTCAACGCGAGTCTGCTCGCCGAGGGTTTTGACTTGAAGCCCTTTGAAAGTGGCGGCCTGCCGGATGACCTGACCTACCAGAAGCTGATGACGCCCTACGGCATCCTGTTTTATCTCTTCACCGGCGATATTTCCGAGGCGAAGCCCTAAACTGCGTTGTTGTTTCGCTGCAAATTTGACCGTTTTATGGCGCTCAATCCCCGAGATCCTTTGAGGTTTATGCCAGGCGCTTCTTGACTACGGCCTCATCAAGCTCGATGCCCAAGCCCGGCCCGGTCGGTGGCGTAATGTAGCCATTTTCAAAGCGAATGGGATCTTTGAAAATATCGTTGTGCAGGCTGTTGCCGTTATATTCCTGGATGAGGAAATTAGGCGAGCAGGTGTCAAGCTGGACGGCGGCAGCGGCTGCGACCGGACCGCAGTACATATGGGGCGCGATCATGGCGTAGTAGGCTTCGGCCATGCCGGCAATCTTCTTCGACTCCAGGATTCCGCCGCACTGACCCACATCAAGTTGAATGATCTGCGCTGCTTGTTTCTTGAGCACATCAGCAAATTCAAACTTGGTAACTAGGCGTTCACCGGTGGCGATCGGAATACTGGTGTGCGCAGCCACACGCGCCAATTCATCGACGTTTTCCGGCGGTACGGGTTCCTCAAACCAGAAGGGACTGAATTCTTCCAGTTCCTTGGCGACACGAATGGCCACGGCGGTGCTGAATTGCCCGTGAGTCCCGATGCCTATTTCCAACTCGTCGCCTACAGCATCACGGATGGCTTTGAAGATTCTAGCCGCGTGGCGGATTGTCTTCAGTGAGAAGTCACGCGGCTGCGGGAAGAACGGCGTAAAGGGATCGAACTTGCAGGCTGTGTTACCTTCTTCTACGAGTTTGATGGCAATGTCGCCGGCTCTTTCAGGATTTTCCCAAATGCCTTCTGTGGGCATGTACGCGTAGGCTCGCAACTTGTCATGTACCCGTCCCCCCAACAGGTTGTAAACGGGCTGATTGGTGGCTTTGCCCACGATATCCCACAAGGCGATTTCGATGGCGCTGAGAGCCGGAGTCATATCAAGGCCGGGATGGCGATAGTCGTGCCGCGAGGCAAAAATCGTCTGCCACATCCTTTCGATGTCGAAGGGGCTGCTGCCAATGACAAACTGCCCACATAAGTCCTCAATCAGGCTTATCTGCGATTTCAGATTGAGAGCGTGGCCGGTTGGTCGTTCGCCCAATCCGATTATGCCTTCATCGGTCTTGAGTTTGAGAAAAAGCCAGTAGCGGCCACCGCGGTAGGGCTCTATATTGTTAATGAGAATGGTTTCGACGCCGGTAACTTTCATGATTAATTACTCCTGTGAATAAAATGCGGCAAGATTGTGAGTTGCGATTTTCGCAAGACAATAGGCAGCCTTGACCATCTTTACGACAACGCAAATCCTTCGTATCCCTTGGCCGCCACCTCCTCACATTTTTCGACGTAGGGCGGGAAGCCCGGCAAGGGCATGAAGACCCGAGGTTTGCCGGGAATGTTGGCGCCAAGATACCAATTGTGGCATGTCACCTGCAGAGTATTGCCGGCCACCTCATTGACGTGGGCCACCCACGCTTCTTGGGCAGCCTCGGTCGCCTCAATACAGGCGTGGTTATGCTCGACCATATACTTGATGCAGTCCGTCACCCATTCGACGTGCTGCTCGATGGCCACCATCATATTGGTCAAGACAGACGGACTGCCCGGCCCGGTGATGGTGAAAAGGTTGGGAAAGCCTGCGACTTGCAGACCCAGGTAATTGACCGGTCCGGCGGCCCACTTTTCGCGCAGGGTCAATCCACTACGCCCCTGGATGTCGACCCTTAGCAATGTGCCTGTCATAGCGTCGTAGCCGGTGGCGAAGATGATGATGTCGAGATCATAGTCGGCGTCGGCGGTCCGGATACCAGCCGGCGTGATCGCTTGAATTGGAGCGGCGCTGATATCGACCAGCGTGACATTGGATCGATTGAAGGTGTCAAAGTAGCCGCTATCCAGGACGGGGCGTTTACAAGCGATGGTGTAGGCGGGCGTTAGCATCTCGGCGACCTTGGGGTCTTTGACAAGCTCGCTGATTTTGGTCCGCACGAAATCGGCCGCCGCCTGGTTGCTGTCGGGATTGAGCGTAATGTCGTTGAAACTGCCATAGAAGGGGAAGCCCCCGATTTGCCAGCGTTCCTCGAAGATGCGCCGGCGTTCTTCCTCGCTGACCGCCATAGCTGAAAAATCGTTGCCGGGTATGTGCGACAGTTGACCAGCCGGCTGCAGCCGATTGCGCGCCCGGAAGCCGGCGTAATCGGCTTTGATCTCGGCTACAAAGTCGGGATCAACCGGGCGATTGCGAGCCGGCACGGAATATTGCGCTGAGCGCTGGAACACTGTCAGGCGCTCGGCCTGCCGGGCGATAACCGGGATCGCCTGTACCGCTGACGAGCCGGTGCCGATGATGCCCACCCGCAGCCCATCAAGATCAACCCCCTCGCGCGGCCAGCGTCCGGTGTGATAGATGGGACCCGTGAAGCTATCAATCCCCTTGATGGACGGCATGTTGGGCGTCGACAGGCAGCCTGTCGCCATGATCAGAAATTCGGCTGACAGCTCCGCCCCGTCATCGGTTTGCACCCGCCAGCGTACGGTCGCTTCATCGAAAATGGTAGCCTTGACCCGTGTGTTAAACGCAATATCAGGCCGCAGCTCAAAGCGATCGGCGACGTGGTTGAGATACTTTAGAATCTCGGCCTGGGTTGGGTAACGTTCCGGCCACTCCCACTCCTGCTGCAGGTCCTCGTCAAAGCTGTAGGAGTATTCCAAGGTGTCGGTATCGCAGCGCGCGCCCGGGTAGCGATTCCAGTACCAGGTGCCGCCGAGATCAGCGCCCATCTCGATGACGCGGGTGGATAAGCCCAACTCGCGTATCCGATGCAGCATATACAGGCCGGATATGCCGGCGCCGACGATGATGACATCAAATCTTCCTGCGGTCTCCAATTCGAAATCCTGTCTCTTTCGCTGAACTCCAGAGGTTAATTCATCTCAAAATCAATTGCAACACTTCTGTCGACTGCTGTATCCTGCGTCGAAGACCTGCTACAATCCCATCATCAGACTGAGGGCGCAGCGATGGAAAACGGTGGCATCAGCAGGATCGCGGACGATATTATTCAGGTGCAGATTCCCCTGCCCTACGTCCTCAACATCGTCAATTGCTACCTCTTGCGCGGCGCTGATGGCTGGACACTCATCGATACCGGCTTGAATACGGCGGCTGCTCGCGCGCAGTGGCAAAGCGCAATGAGTACGCTGGATATCAAGCCAAGCGATATCGAGAAGATTGTGCTGACGCATATGCACCCCGACCACTATGGCATGGCGGGCTGGTGGCAGCGGCAGACAGAAACGCCCATCCCGCTCTTCCTGCCGGAGCGCGAAATGCGGCAGATACGGATTTTCTACGAACGCCAAAATACGCCGCTGTATCATCAGTGGCTGCTCGATTGCGGCATGGAAGAAGCAGCGGTCAATAACCTGGAAGACGCGCTATACAGCACGCGCGATTTGACCCAACCGCATCCGCTAGAGCACGAGCTATTGCCTGCGGATACTGTTGTGCAATTGGGCGCGCGCGACTTTCGCGCGATTCATGCGCCGGGTCACAGCGATGGCCAGATGATCTTCTACGACGCGGCTGATCGGCTAATGCTCTGCGGCGATCATGTGCTGATGCGCATCACGCCGAACATCGGCATATGGCCCCATAGCGAGCCCGATCCTTTGGGGCGCTTTCTGCATTCGCTTAACGAGCTGGCTCCGTTGGATGTGCGGCTGGCATTGCCCGGCCACAGGTGGCTAATCACAGATTGGCGCGGGCGAATAGAAGAAATAATCGCGCATCATCAGTCGCGCCTGGAGCGGACGGAGGAAGCGCTGGCTGCGGGCGCGCGGACGGTATTGGAAGTGGCGGCCCAGCTTTTTGATCTCGAACGATTGACGCCGCATGAAAGGCGTTTTGCGCTGGCGGAGACCCTGGCCCATCTCAGTTACTTGCGCGAACAGGGCCTGGCTGACTGCCTCGATGGAGAAGGAACAGGGGCGACCGAGTGGGTCACCCCTGTAAACTAACGCGGCGCCATTGATGGCTAGCGCTGTAATTTCGCGATAGAGTCGCAGGCTGGGCAACTGCCATCGGGGCGGATGATGGCGTAGCCGGCTTGTGGATCGGCGCCATATTGATCGAAATCGATGTTCCAGACTATGGCCAATTCGACTGGCATATCTTCAAAGTTGGACATAATCAAGAGGGCCTGTGAGAGCCAGGCGGCTTGCTCGGTCACTGAGGTCGTCGATGCCCAGGCGAAGCCCCGCGGCAGCGGACCGTAGCCCTCCGGCGAAAGGTAGCCCGTCTCAGTCAAACACATTGGGATATCGGCATTGCGGAAGGGGTAAGCGACGCGCCGCAACATAGGAATGAGATAACGCGTCGGATATTCGTCACGCGGGTCACCGCCTTGGGATGTCGGCGGCAGGATGCCCTCGTTGTAATGAACGCCGATACAATCCGCGTAGTCGGCGACGCCGGCATTCGCCAATTGCTGCATATAATAATTGTCATCGCAGCCTGCGGCCTTGCAGCCGGCGAAGAAGCCTGTCGGCGACGGCGCGCCGCTGATAACCATTGTCGCCGGATTTTCCGCTTTTATGGCTTCGTAGGATGCTTTGAGCAGACGTACGTAGTTGGCGCCGCGTATTTGACCGTAGGGCCATTCTCGATCGATATTGGGTTCGTTCCAAACCTCGATTGCATCCGCGCCAATCCCCGCCAAATACGCGACGTATTTGGCGAACTCCACTACATAAGCATCGAAGTCGTTTGCTAGCCTGTCCTTGTCTCCCAATGCGCCAAGCAGCACTTTGAACCCCTGCGCATGAGCCGCTTCGATGAGGTCTCTGCCATCAGATATGCCGAACTTCACTTGCTTCTTCACCCAGGTCATTCCGGCTGTGCGCATAGCTGCTTGCGTCTCATCATCAAAGTGCAAAATGTGCCCTCCGACCGGCAGCGGCAAGCGATTTTCCAGTTGCGCCACGACGCTCGCTTGAGCCATCCCCGGCCCGGCAATGACATCTACCGGCTCAAGGTTCACGAGCTCGCCATCGTTGTTGACGAGGATCGGCGCGAGCGCATAGTGTAAGCTCTCCTGCGCGCCGTTGACCGTGTGCAGCCGCACCTGGTAAAAACCATCGGCGAGCAAAGTGGTGTTCCAAACGCCAAGCGCGCCATCTACCACGGGATCAAATTGCAGACTGGATATCGGTGTCCAGACGGCCTCTGGCTGGGCCGGGTCATAGGGCGCGGCTTCCACGTAAAACCACTGTTGGTCCGGTATATTGGCGGTGCCGTTGAGTTCTACTGTGCCCGTAACCGTATTGCGCACGGGATCCCATGTGAGCGTCAACTCTGTGGGTTGCGCGCTGGCCACACCAACCATGCTGAGGATCAGGATTATAAGCAAGCTAAGTCGGCGCATTTTTACTCCGTTTTGCCCTTGAATATCGTCCCGATTATAGAACAGGCCACTAAAGCTGACTATCGGAGAATGAGCTCAGTTGCTGGAATATCCAAGTGCCGCTCGCTTGCCGCGCCGCCACAGCCCTGGCAGATGTTGTAAACTTTCGATCCTGTGGTTTACAATCCCGCGTAAGATCATAGCAGGCGTCAATCCTGGCGGACATCAGCTCTTTCGATAGAGGCGGGCAAAAATGGCGACAATGGTGGATGCAGTAAGAGTCGAATACGAGATACTCGCCCGCTATCGTGAGCGCACGGGCGGCTCCCTCGCTATGCATGAAGAAGCGCAGCTGAGCATGCCAGCTGGCGATACCCGCGCCGCCACCTTTTTTACGCCCTATCCCACTTATATGACGGTGGGCGAAGGCGCGTGGCTACGAGATTTCGATGGCAACCGCTACCTCGATCTTCTCAACAACTTCACTTCATTGGTGCATGGTCATGCTCAGCCCGCCATCGTTGAACACGCTGCCGATCAGTTGACACGAGGCACTGTGTTCGGAACGGTTGCGGAGCCTCAAGTGGCGCTCGCGAAGCTGCTGGTTGAGCGCGTACCCAGCTTTGACTTGGTGCGCTTCACCAATTCCGGCACTGAAGCCACGATGATGATGAGGGCGGCGCGCGCATTTACCGGACGTGACATCATCGTCAAGATGGACGGCGGCTATCATGGCTCGCACGACTTTGTCGAGGTGAGCGTAAACGCGGACCTGGAGTCGAGCGGACCACCAGCGGCGCGCCTGGAAGGACGGGGTGTGCCGCAAGCGGTGTTGAATGCGGTCATGGTCGCGCCATTCAATGACTTGCCAGCAATGGACGCGCTGCTGCGACAGCATCACCAGCGCATCGCTGGCATCATCGTCGAGCCAATGCCCAATTCCGGTGGCATGGTGCCGCCGTCGCCCGGCTACTTGCGTGGCCTACGTGATCTTGCCGACCAGTATAACGTGCTGCTGCTCTTTGACGAGATTGTGACCTTGCGCTTGAGCAGCGGCGGCTTCCAACTGATTGAAGCTGTGCTGCCGGATATGACGGCGGTCGCCAAGATTATCGGCGGTGGCTTCCCGGTTGGCGCATTTGGCGGGCGCAAGGAGATCATGCAACTCTTCAATCCGGAAGCGGACTCAGATTTTCTATTCCACAGTGGTACCTTCAATGGCAACAATATGACCATGGCCGCCGGTTTGGAAGCGATGCGCCGACTGGATCACGCCACGATTGAACGCATCAACAACTATGGCGAACGGCTAAAAGACGGGATCAACGCGATTTTCAAGTCGCTGGGAATCCGGGCGCAATGCCTGGGCTACGGCTCGCTCCAGCAGATTCAGTGGACGGATGAGCCGGTAGTCACATTGGCGGATGCGCGCCGCGCCGGCGAGGATACCGGCCGATTGCGCCAACTGCTGCATCTCGAGCTGCTCAACCGCGGAATTTACAGCAGCAATCGCGGCATGTTCAGCATCACGACGCCGATGCAAAAAGAAGAGCTTGATCTCGCGTTGTCGGCGCTGGAAGGGGCGCTGGACCTGCTGAAGCCGCTTATTCGGGAAGTGGCGCCGCGCTTGCTGAGAGGGTAATGCAATGGCGGGCGACCTGCTAGTTCGCCCCGACGAATTCGCCTGATCTGAAATGGAACAAATCGCAAGCAATTCTTAAGCTATCCTACACCGGCCGCCTTCATGTGCGCTTGAATCAGGTCGAAGAAGCGTTCTTCAGAGTTGTCTTGCGGCGCGTAGCTGATAACGCGGCGCGCGTTGGCGATGCTCCAGATGGCATGGGGATTGGCGCTTATTCCGTAGAATATCTGGAACGACACGCCGAGATCGTCGTTGATGTCCTCGGTTTCTATGCTCTTGATGAATAGCTGCGACATATCGCGCTGGCTGATATAAACGGCCAGGGCGCGGCGCATCCGGCGCAGATCGCCAAGCGGCGCAGCGGCGACATCGGTCTCTCGCGGGCCGCCAATACGGATCTGGACATTTTCCAGCGGGCGACCGCCATGTGTGACACCACTGGCGAAGACTTGCCCTATCTGTTCAAAGGCGATCTTCCCCCAGCCGTACCAATTGTCAGAGGCGTTTTGATCGGGCGTGACCATGGGCGCCTTGCCATCAAGGGCGTAATTCTCGTAGAAGTCAGCGGCGTGATTGGTGCTCGCGGCGACCAGCCGTCGGACCCGCTCTTCCCACGCTACCTGGTATACATTGTACGTCAGCTGCAGATTGGCCAGCTCTGACGAAAAGTAGATATCATCGCCTTGGTCATGGATACGATAGTAGGCGCAATGCACCACGGCGCCGGCGCCGACAAAAAAATGGCGATAGCTATCGCGGTCTTTATTCATTAGGTCGACGAGCTGAACGCCTGCTACTTCATTGCCGTCTCTGTTGGTCGTTCGAGTATCGAGCAGCGTCAGGTCGTAGCGTTCGCGCAGGGCGGGGAGCAGGACCCCTGCGATGGCGCCGCATGCGCCGGTGAAAACAACTTTCTTCTTGGGCATATTGGGCGCTCCGTATGAGGTGAGATGGTGGGAGTATAACGTGAATGGTGATATATTAATTGTTCTGAGCCAAATATGAGGGTCAGAGGAGTCTATTGACATTGCTCATATCTACTTCGTAAAATGTTTATGAAAGTCAAATCTTTGGCTGGAGGTAGTTGCTCATGAAAGATTGCCAGAAGGAAATCGCTGAAAGCTATTTGCTGCCGGAGCGTCCATTTCTATACGGGATGGCGAGTGCTTTCGACATGTTTGGCGTCCTGAGTCAGGGTAAAAACGAACAACTGCTTGCCAACTTGCAGGAGGAGTTTCAACAGTCGGACAAAGACTTTGTTCGTTCTGCATGGCGTGATGTGGGTGAATGCCTCTACAGAGCCATGAAGCAATATGAAACCGCATCAGGAGGAAGTAGTCGTTAGTGAACGTTGAGGAGAGTTCATCTCCAGAACTCGACGGTGAGAATTCTGAGCCATCGCAGAACCTGATCTTACCGCCCGAACTGCTGGAACGCATACCAGAAGAAGAACGAGAAGACTTCACGCGCAAACTAGGTTCTGTTGACATTCTATCGTAACCATATCAGCGTACCGACAAGGTGCAGAAATCCGAGATAAGATGTATCGAGTTTCTCAAATCGGGAAAAGACGCGGCGGAAATGTTTGATCTTATTGATGAAACATTCCACCAGATGCCGCTCGCGATAGAGCCATCTATCATATTCTCGCTGCTCTTTGGCGCTCGGATGCGGGGGAATTACCGCTTCTATGCCTCTTTCAAGCAAGCTGTCCACAAAATCTTGGGACGCATAGCCTCGATCCGCGATAACCCGCTGAAAGGCAAAGCCTTCCACCAACTCCTCAGCCTGATTGATGTCGTGAGCCTGCCCAGGACTCAAACGGAAACGCAAGGGATTGCCCAAACCATCAACCGTGATATGAATCTTGCTACTAAAACCCCCGCGACTGCGACCCACGGCTTGCTTTTCACTTTTTTTCGGCGCCAGCGGCACAGGGATGTGCCCGAACAATCGTACTGTCGATTATCCCGTTTTCCATATCCGCGTCATCGGCAAGAGCTTCCATCATCCGTTGCCAAACATCATTTTCGCACCAGCGAGCAAAGCGTTTGTAAACTGAATTCCATTTGCCGTATTCGCTTGGAAGCAAACGCCACTGTGCGCCGCTGCGACTTACCCATATCACTGCTTCAACAAATTGGCGGCATTTCGCCTCATTGCCCAGATAAACCTTTGGCTCTTGCGACAGAAAATCCCGAAGCTTCGCCCACTGTTCGTCAGTTAGTCTTATGGTATCCATAAGACTATTTTACCCATTTATGAAAATGCTAATGTCAAAATATCAACAGAACCTAATCACCTTCGGGATTAGGATGACAAGTGAAGAGTTTTATTCCGGTCCACTACAGCCCTCCAGAGAGGCTGCGAAATGGAACGAGCTAGTTCCGGGAAGTGCCGAGCGAAACTTCGATTTGTATTGAGAAGCAACAACCAGGACTCATGGAGACGCAAGATCGCATTCTCGCCATCACTGAGGAAATGACCAGACACAAGATAAAATTGCAAACTAAACAACACGATGATAGCGTAGAACTGACAAAGACAGAACTCAATAACAATGCCGACATCATAGGCCGAGGCCAATGGTTCGCTTTTGTTGCGGTGGTTGGCATCACTGCGGGCGGATTTTATATGATCCATTTGGGTCATGACTCTGTCGGAATTGCCATGTTGATCACAGAGGTAGTCGGAGTCGCCAGCGTCTTTGTCCTTCAACTGTGGAGTGCTCGCGGCAGAGGGTCCATGTCGGAAAGTTTGCGGAACTATCGCCAACCGGAGAAGGGAGCCTAGCCAGCAAGCGCCTCAAACACACGCGCCCCGCCCCGCTCAAACACAAGTCTCAGGCGCAAATCGTCCGGCGCATTGCCACCGGCCGAGACGAACACAAAGTCAACTTCGTCGAGGTTCACCTTCGCTTCTTGCACAAAGTCCCATTCGAAATACCTTACGGCGCGGTAGTCGATCGCGCGGCGCTCGGCAAAAGTGGGCAGCCAACCGCCGCCATCTGCCGCCAAGAGCAAGGCGTCGTCCGGCGTATTTTCGCGCAGCCAAGCCATCGCGGCCAAGTCGGCCTCAGTTATGGTAGCTGGTGGCACGGCGAAAAGCGGGCCTACGACCTTGACTAGCGGCTGAAAGGCGACGCCACAAACGACGATGAGCGCGGCGGTCAGCGCCATTAGCGGATAGGCGGAGCGGCGCAGTCTTTGCTTAATCGCTGTTGGAAGATGCGCCTCCCATAACTTAAGCAGAGCGAGGCCGGCGAACCAGGCGTAGGGCAAGATCACGCCGTGACGCGCGAGGTTGGGCGCGTTTGTCAGCCCGCCCAAGAAAGGAAGCAGCGAGCCGACCACGCCGAAAAGCGAAGACTCAACCACCAGCAGCAGCCAAGCGAGCATCAGCAAGGAAACGAAACGCGTGATTCCACTTTCGCGCAAACCAATCGCTATGCCCCAGAGCGCCAACGGCAGAATCAGAAAGCCTTGGTCGCGGGTCATATGGACGAGATTGCTTAACTCTGCGGTGAAAGGCGAGGGGCTGACGGGCAGCATGTGAGGCAAGTTGTTGACGAGCCAGGGCGCTATGCCAAGCAGCGCCACCAAGGGAATGCCGAGCGTCAGACCCAGGCGCGATTTCAGCGAGATAGCCCATTGACGATTTAGCCAGGCGAAGCAGAGCAGCGACAAATATCCGAGCCACATGATAAGGCTTAAGGTCAGGTTGGTGTAAATGACCGCGCCTAACATCAGTCCGCCGGCGACCAGATCGGCCAGGTTGAATTGGCGCAGCAAACGCAGCGCATAGAGCAGAAAGGCTTGCGCGAAGAGCAGCGCCAGCAATTCGCTGAAATGTCCGTCGAGGCTGCTCAAGTGAATGCCGAAGCCAAGCATCTGCGCGATCGCCATGGCGCGGCCCAGGCGTTTATCCCGCAGTTCCGCGCCGAAGTCGTATGCCAGCCAGACCAGCAAGTATACGATGACGCTTGAAACGCTAAGCTGAATCAGCGGAATGGTAAGACCGAGCTGCAGACTGAGATAGGCGCTTAGAGCGTGAAAGCCGGGCGATACAATAGCCGTCTCTGCCGGAGCGAAGGGCAGCAATGAAGTAAAGGACTGCGCTTCGCGAGTGGTCAAACTGTGGAATGCGCTGATCTGCCCCTGCGCGCCCAGTGGCGCCACAAGATGAAAAAGCGGGACAACGACGACCAGCGCAACCAAGGCAAAAAACGCCAGGTCTTCTGGACCGGGCCAGCCCTGATCGCGGTCGGCCAGCTGCTCGCCGCGCGCCTCGGCCCGTGCCTGCGCGGTGGAGAGCGTCCCGCCCAGCACAACACCAGATAGCAGCGCGAAGAGCATGTAGTCTATTACCAGCGTGTCCCAACCGAAGACTTCGGTGTAGAAGACAGCGCCGCCGGTGACCAGCGCCAGGCATAGCGTCGCCGAGAGAGCGATACGGGGCTGCGCCGTGCGCCATGCGGGCGATAGCATGGCGCCGGCGCCGAGCAAGACCGCCCCAAAGATGAATACGACGAAAAGGCTCATTTCAGAGAGGAGAGGCTACCAGACGCGATGAACGGCGTAGTTATCAAAGGCGCGATCGCTGGTGATGATCGGAATGTTTTCCACCTGAGATTGGGCGATAAGCAAGCGGTCAAATGGATCGCTGTGAATAAGTGGCATTGAAGCCACGCGTCTCAAATGTGACAGCCGAATATTCAGGACTCGCAGGCTGTAGCTGCGAATCGCTGTATCGATAAACTCTTCAAAGGGAAAAGGAAGCTCTAACTTGCCTATATTGGACTTGATCGCGATTTCCCAAACGCTGACCAGGCTCAAATGGACAGTGTTGCCGGCATCTTGCAGGCGTTCCCTTGCGTTTGTGCTGAGCCTGCGGTAATCAGAGACGAACCAAAGGAAGGAAGATGTGTCAAGCAAGTACGTCATTTGATGTAGGGTTCAAAGTCGGGCAAGGGATCATCAAAGTCTTCAGCGATCTTTATCTTGCCCTCGAACAGGCCGGGCTTACGCGATTTATTCACGGGCAAGCGCTTGAGAATCAACTCGTATTCATGTCCGTCGCTGCCGATGATGTTTACCAACAGCCCTTGTTGAGCATGTTCCATCAGTTCTTCAAAATTGGCGGCAGCCGTTTCCATCGTATAGTTTTTCATGTCGCTGCTCCCACGAAGCTAGCTTCAAACAGATTATAACCCAGAGACGGTAAATCTCAATGAGAGGCAGTTACACGAGAGTGGTGAATATCAACGTTATAGGAACTCCATCGGATAAGCCATATACTGTGGATGTTGTTGTCGATACAGTTGCCGCCGATTCCAGACATAAACGAAAAGTTTGACACTCCGCCGAAGCGCCTCAGCACAGCGCGAAAAGTAGCGTGAACGCCGGTGCAAACGCGCTAGATAGTGACGAAGTTCCGCATTCATGCCTTCTACGCGATAGGTCTCGCTTTTGTTCGGCATCGGTATATGCTTGCCCGGATAGTAGACTAATTTCTTGTACGATGCCATCAGGTCGCTGTAGTACCAACGCGCTCTTGGACTCTGGTCCACCAGCCTTTGCAATGTTCTTTCATCCCGCCGATGACTCAGAAAAAGCCGACTATGCAACTAGTAGAGCGCTCCACAAAAGTGCTTATGTACCACCTGTTTTTTTGCGCCCGACAAAAGTATGCAATTCGTCCATCTCAAGGATATGCAAAGGCTTTTCTGCCGGGGTCGGAGCGGGAGGCAACTGATCGGCATGAGCCTTCACCCAATTCATCACCGTGACATGATGAACACCCAAGTGGTGAGCTATTCGACGGAAACTCAAGCCATCAGTATAGAATTTAACGGCTAGCAGTCGCATCTCATGGCTATACATCTGTCGCACCTGCGGAGTATACCGGCGATTGCAGGGCTTGCACTTATACATTTGGATTCCAGCGCCCGTGCGCCCGACCTAGTCTTGATGCTCTACATCTTTGAAATAGGGACATTTGCTCATTCACTTAATTATACTATATCCTTGAAATTCACCACTCCCTAATGCCGTAAATTTGCGGTGAGTTGATCCGTTTGGCGCCAACTGCAATGGAGTACAAATGAACATTATTCAAATCCACGATTTTTGCACACAGCCTCGAAATGCATAATGTTTGAGAAATGATATAATGCAGTGCGGAAAGCCACATTGGAAACAGGATTTCTTTGGTGCACCTGATCTCTGTCATTATGCCCGTCTATAACGGCGAACGGTTTCTTGCCGAAGCGATCGACAGCATTCTGGCACAGACCTACACCGACTTCGAGTTACTGATTGTGGATGATGGTTCACAAGATAGTTCGCCCGAGATTGCCCGTAGCTATCAAGAGCGTGATAAGCGAATTCGCGTCATCCAACTTGAGCGAAACATGGGATCGGCAGATGCCCGAAATCAAGGCATCGCCGAGGCGAACGGCGACTTCATTGCCACGATGGACTGCGACGATGTTAGCCTGCCGGAGCGCTTTCAGAAACAGGTGGATTTTCTGCAATCCAATCCCGAAATTGGCGTTTTGGGCGCCTGCTGTCGAGTGGTAAATGAAGATAAGACGACAGAATTGTTCGAGTTTATTGTACCGGAAACACATGCTCTTATTGCGCTGAATCTGTGGATTGGCGCGAGTTTTGCACATAGTACCGTTATGTTCCGGCGAGACGTCCTGGCTGCAGTCGGCGGTTATGAGCCAGGGCGCTGGGCCGGTGACGACAGCGAGTTGTTTCTGCGCCTGCTAGTGAAAACGGAGAATATGTTCGCAAACCTGACTGAGATATTGGTTCTTTATCGCCGCCATGAGCAGGCAAAAAGTTTTGGTCGGAACGAGACAAGGGATTCAGAGCGTCGTCAGAGCCGGGAGCGCGTCCTTGAGCATCTTTGGAAGGAGCCGCCTCAAGCGACAGTGGATCGCTTCCAGCGTCTATTCGCGAATCAGAAACTTGGCTGGGCGGAACGTAGGGCGGTAAAACAGGGTATCAAACGCCTCATCGAGACTATGATTGCCGAGAACATGGTTGAATCTAGCGATAAACCTGTGCTTGACTTCGCCATGAACCGACGATTGGAGCAGGCAAGCCCACGAAATTGGCAGCGATTCTGTCATTGGCGAAGACATCGCTTCAATCGCCAATAATCTTGCAAGTACGTGCTAAGATGGACTAGCTGTCGGAAGCATTCGAGGTCTTTATAAATGTCACTAGTGTCAGTCATTATGGCTGTTTACAACGGCGAAGCGTATCTTGCCGAATCGATAGACAGCATCTTGACGCAGACCTTCTCCGATTTCGAGCTGATAATCGTCGATGACGGCTCACAGGATAATTCGGCGGAGATAATCCGGGGGTATCAAGACCGAGACTCGCGTATTCGTTTCTTCCAGCTTGAGCGAAACATGGGCATCGCCGACGCCCGCAATCGAGCAATCGCCGAGGCCATAGGCGAATACTTAACCATTATGGACTGCGACGACATTAGTTTTCCCGAGCGGCTGGAGAAGCAAGTGGACTTCTTACAAGCCAATCCAGACACTTCCGTTGTCGGCGTTTCCGGTCAAGCAGTCGGCGCAGATCTTGCTCCTCTCTTCAATCTTAATATGCCGCAACGGCATTGTATTATCGTGCTCGATATGTTTGTCGGCGTCGGCCTTATGTTTCAGACGATTATGTTGAGCATTGACTCGCTTAGGTCCGTAGGCGGTTATGCTCCCGGCCGCCGAACTGGAGAGGAACGCGACCTTACCTGGCGCTTGCTTTTCGAAAAGAAGCAGAAGTTTGCAAACTTGCCGCAGCATTTGCTACTGTATCGCCGGCACGAGCTTTCTGTCAGCCATAGCCAAGATCCGATGTTGCAGGCGCAGCGAGACGAAATCCGAACCCGTATGGTTCTTCAACTTTGGGGTGAAGCGCCGGAAGCGACGCTGGAACGCTTCTACAAGTTGCGTTTGGGCGGAAAACTTTCGTGGGCAGAACGGAAGGCGGCCAAACGAGATATGGTTCGTCTGATTGAGTCCTTGATCGACCGTCGTTTGGTAGAGCCCGGCGACAAACCCATTCTAGTTTCAGCGATGAACCGTCGTCTGGAAGGAACAACACCTCGACTTTGGCAGCGCTTCTGTCATTGGCGGCGGCATCATTTTCAGCGCCGATATTCCCGGCGGGATACCACTTGGTAAATCTTGCTCGAACACCTGAAAGAAGCGAAACATGCCTCTAGTCTCTGTTATTATGCCCGTGTACAACGGTGAAGAGTATTTCTCCGAAGCGATCGACAGCATCTTGACGCAGACATTCTCGGATTTCGAGTTGCTGATCGTGGATGATGGTTCTCAAGATAAGTCAGCCGAGATCATCCGTTCGTATGCAAAACTGGACGACCGCATCCGCTTCTTTCAACTGCAGCGGAATATGGGACAAGGGCCAGCATTGAACAGGGGAGTCGCTTCCTCCACGGGTAAGTACTTGACGTACATGGATTGCGATGACATAAGCCTGCCGGAACGCCTTGAAAAACAGGTGAACTTCTTGGAGGCCCACCCGGGATTCGGCGCCGTCGGCACTTGCTGTCGGGTCCTGAATCATGATTTGACGACGACTTTATTCGACTTCATTGTGCCGCCCCAGCATGCGCTTATTGCTTTCAATCTGTTTTTTGGAGCGAGTTTCGTCGGGGCGACAGTCATGACGCGGTCTGAGTTCATCTCTGAGGTTGGTGGCTATACGCTAAGAAGAGACTTAAGTCCAGATCTCGATTTGTCACTGCGCCTGCTCTGGCATACGCCAATCAGGTTCGCCAATCTGCCTGACGTCCTGTTTTTCTATCGCAGACACGAAAAAGCCAAGACGGTTGCTGATGCGGAAGTGTTCCACGTCACCGAGCGGGAGCAGAGGGCGCGCATGCTTCAGCATATCTGGGGCGAGGCGCCACCGAGCACTTTGGATCGATTCCAGAAACTGCGCTTCCAACACAATCTTTCCTGGGCGGAACGACGTGCGGCGAAACAAGACTTGCGTCGACTTATCGATTCCTTGATCGGTCACAACTTGGTCGATGCCGGTGACAGGTCGCCTTTGACCGCCGCGATGAACCAGCGCCTGGAACAAGCCAGCCCGCGTCTCTGGCAGCAATTCTGCCATTGGCGGCGCCACCACTTCGGGCGCTAAGCGCCGGCCGTGATGCCTTTTCCTCTGTGTCCTCAGTGCCCTCTGTGGTTAAATGAAGCTCACAGCACCGACTGAATCAGAGGAAAGCCCGAGTGATGCCCAACGACAGCCTTTTGAAATGGCGCGAAGAATTCCCCATCCTCGCGCGCTGCAATTATTTGATCAGCAACTCCCTCGGCGCTATGCCGCGCGGCGTTTACGACAGACTCAACACCTACGCCGATACCTGGGCGGAGCAGGGCGTTTCCGCCTGGGGCAGCGGCTGGTTCGAGCTGCCGCAAACGGTCGGCAACAAGATCGCGCCGTTGATGGGCGCCGAGCAAGACACTGTGCTCGCGCATCAGAATGCCAGCATCGCCAACAGCATCCTCCTTGGCGGAATGGACTTCAGCGATCGCAAGCGCGACAAGGTCGTCATCACCGAGCTCGACTTTCCCAGCGATGTATACGCGCTACGCAGCTGGCTGCCCGATCACATGCGAATTCATACGATCAGGTCGCGCGATGGCATCAGCATTGATGTTGACGAGCTGCTGGACGCAATCGACGAGCGCACACGCCTCGTCAGCACCTCGCACGTGCTTTTCCGCAGCGCATTCATCATGCCGGCGCAGGCGATCACAGCCAAGGCGCACAGCGTCGGCGCGCAAGTGCTCTTCAACGGTTATCATAGCGTCGGCGTTATCCCGGTCGATGTAAGCGCTTGGGATGTCGACTATTACATCGGCGGCGTACTCAAGTGGCTTTGTGGCGGGCCGGGTGGCGTCTTTATGTATGTGCGCCCGGATCTGCTGCCCAGCTTGCGACCCAAAGTGACTGGCTGGTTCGCCAGCCGCGCGCCCTTCGCCTTTTACGTCGAGCAGCTGGACCTGCGCGACGATGCCTACCGCCTGATGAATGGCACGCCCGGCATCGCCTCCTTGCATGCCATCCAGCCCGGCGTCGACATCATCGCCGAGGTCGGCGTCCCGGCTATCCGTGAGAAGTCAATGCGCCAGACCGCGCTGATTATCGACCTGGCTGATGAACTGGGTTACGAGGTTGTATCCCCGCGTGATGCTGAGCGGCGGGCAGGTACCGTGACGGTCAATCCGCCCCACGCCTGGAAAGTGTCCTGCGAGCTGCTGGCTCGCGACATCATGATTGACTTTCGACCCAATGCCGGCATCCGCATTGCGCCTCACTTTTACAACGCCGATGAAGAAATACGCGCGGCGATGGCAGCCATCCCCGATATCCTGGCGGCGGCATCAGCCTGTGTAAGTTGATTCTTTCCCCATGGCAGTAGCATTAGCGCTTATTTTTATGCACAATGTTATAAAATACACTTTATACTTAGGCAAAATATACAAATCTGTTCGGATTTGTCGGAGAATCGACTTATTGTAAAAGTGTTGGTATAACAATGCAACAAAATGTGATGGCGACAGCAGCGATGTGGATAGGCTCTTCGTGTACAAAGTGCTTCGGGTTCACATAACTTTCGTTGGACAGCTCCACGCGCTGGCTATTTGACCGCTATTTTGATACTTGCGTACCACACTGGTGGAAAACCGGATATAAAGGGGATTCTAAGCGGTTCCATACTCCATGTCTGTATAGGTGACACAGTAGTGTATGCTTTCAGTAATGAGGCGATTTGGGGTCACAACTATATTGGCAGGAAGCTCAAGGTCAGGCAGTATTAGCACACCGGTTATCAGATGGGGCTGACAATGAACAAGAACAATAAAGGGCACGGGCGGATACAAACGCTCGGCATCACTCTCATCGTCTTGCCCTTTTTTGCCCCGCTGCTTGTCATCCTCGTCTTTGCGGGCAATGTCATTAGCGACGACGTGAATTCACCTAGCGTACGCGCGACAACTTTACTTACCCTTAGGTCGGAAGGCGACGATCACCCTCTCATCCGTCGTCAAGTAAGCGCCTTCAATCAAGCCGATGCAGTAGGGAATGGCGGGCATGACCGCGTCCAGGCAATCGCGGAGAGCCAGAGAAGCGCCGGCGCGCCTAGTTGGGAATCTGATTGATCGCCTCGCCGCGTTGATGGGCCAGCGCGGTCTCCACCATCTTGTCAAAGGTGTATTGTGGCTTGTAGCCCAGCATGACGCGCGCCTTTTCGGTTGAAGCGCTTGCGCCGCGGAAAAACGGCATCGTCACCTCCCGATACGGCCGCCCGGTCGCATCGGCAATCAAGCGCGCGGCGTGGGCGTAGGTAACAGGTGGGCATCCGGTCATGTTGAAGGCTTCACCGACAGCATTGTCGCTCTCCAGCGTTTGTATGGTGCCGGCGACCACATCACGCACATCAGTGACAACCACCATCCAGGGCTTGCCGCTCGCGTCGGTCACGGCACAGACGGCGTCCGGCGTCTGCATCAAATCACTCAATATCGCCTTGGTTTCGTCGATATGTTCGGCGCCGAACCAGGGAATGCGGTTCTTGGCCAGCGTCAGTTCAATGAAGTAATTCAGCGATGCCGGGTTGAGCATGCCCAGCACTTCGTTAGCCGCCTTGATCGAACAGTAGCGCGGCATGGTCACCGGTACGCCGTATTCGCGCATGTAACTCAGGCAGATCTCCTCGGAAAGCAGCTTGGTCAGCGCGTAAATATCGATCGGTTCCTGCGGCGACTCTTCGGTGAATGTGACATCGCTGGTGATGAAGGGATTGTAGGTCTGGTAGGTGCTGGCCAGCACAAAGCGTTTGAGCGGAACGCGCGATGCCAGCGCGCCTTCCAACAAGCTGAGGGTGGCGCGAGTGTTGACATCGAGCATGCGCTCCGACGGGTCGGTCCCTTGCGGTATCTGCGCCCCTTGGTGGAGGATAACATCGACGCCATCGGCAGCTGCGCGAACACGTTCGGCATCGGCTAGATCGGCTTCGATAATCTCCATACCGAGTTTGGCCACCTTGTGCGCTTGCGGGTCGTTTGGCATGATCAGCCCACGGATCTCATAGCCTCGCTGCTGAAGCTGCTGGGCGAGGTTGGCGCCGACGCGCCCGCTTATGCCAGTAATCAGTGCCTTCATGCTGTCGTTCCCCGGGATTCTATCGCTTCGCGCAAGTATACTCGCTGTGGCGGTCTCCTTGCTAATCTGAGGCAACATTCGGGCGACCGAAGGGGTGCCCCTACGATCATTTGTAGGTGGGCATGTTAGGTGGAGGTGGGCGACCCAGTGGCTCGCCCCTACGGATTTAGGTATGGCTGTGGAAGGGATTTGGCCGGCTATTTCGGTTTGGGCCGGAAAGCCACGATCCGGCACTCGTCGGTTGTCAGGTAGGCGCCGTCGATGAGGTCGATGCAATAAGGTATGGCCGGCATGACCGCGTCCAGGCAGTCGCGGATGGCGCTCGGCTTGCCCGGCAAGTTGACGATCAGCGCCTTGCCGCGAATGCCCGCCGTCTGCCGCGAGAGTATGGCCGTCGGCACGTATTGCAGCGACACTTGCCGCATCAACTCGCCGAAGCCCGGCATCATCTTCCCACAGACCGCCTCGGTGGCATCGGGTGTGATATCGCGCACAGCCGGTCCGGTGCCGCCGGTTGTCACGGCCAGGCTGCAGGCCGCCTCATCCACCATCGAGATCAGCGCCGCCTTGATCTGCTCGAATTCATCGGGCACGACCATGGGCACAGCTTCCCATTCGTTGGTCAGCACCTCGGTCAGATACTCTTGAATCGCGGGTCCGCCGAGGTCCTCGTAGACGCCGCGATAAGCGCGGTCGGAGACGGTCAGTATGCCGATTACAGCGCGCATGGCATTTCCTTTCCAGCTTTTCCTGTCAACGATGTTGTCATTTTCTTTGCCACCGAGTACACCGAGAATACTATAAGGATGGAGGAGGGAGCATAACGATATCCTGGTCCTGCGCTTGCTGCGGATGTTCCCAGCGGCATGACCCGCTGTTCATGGACTAGACCGATGCCGCGGCAGGTTGCCAAAACTCTGAGCTCTCTGTGGTTAGTAGATTTGTTTGTACGACCCGATTGTCCCGATACCCTTTTGTATGGATACAGCGTCCTATCTTAGTTATACTGTCGCGGTTTAGGCAAGAGGAGTGTGGACTGAATGAGCGAGTATCAAGATTTGAAAGCGCTGGTCGAAGGGGATGACGGCATCAGCGTCCTGCGCGGCGGCGGGAAGACGCGAGATTGGAACGGCATCCACTACAAGACCGGCTTGTCGAGCAAGAATGTAAACGCCAAGGAACTGTCAATCAATGTCGCCACGATTCCGCCGGGCGGCGTCGCTTACGCCCATATCCATGTCGGCTTCGAGGTGATGCTCTATATCCTGGAAGGCGATGTGCGGCACGAATATGGCGAGGGCTGCAAGCAAGTGGTGGACAATACCGCCGGCGATTTCATTTTCATCGAGCCGGGCATCCCGCACGAAGTCTTCAATATGAGTGAAAGCGAGCCGGTCGTGGCTTTCGTTGCGCGCTCGACGGCGGATGAGTGGGACAAGATCGTCAACTATGATCGGAGTGGGGTGGGAGCTTAACCCCGCCAGAACGCCTCGCTGAGATACTTGTAGGCGTTGTCCGGGAAGAGCGTCACGACTGTGCCGCTTTGCTCACGCTCCGCGAGAGCCTCAGCCACCCGCAGCGCGCCGATCATGGCCGCTGCCGAGCTTATCCCAACCAAATAACCCTCTTCCCGCGCCAGCCGCAGCGCCATGGCGTGGGCCTCTTCGGTGCGCACGGCCAGCCGTCTATCGGCGAAGCGCCCATCGAAGATGCCGGGCTTAATCGCTGTACCCATGTGCTTCAGCCCTTCCAAGCCGTGGAAGGGCGAGTCCGGCTCGACCGAGACGATCTGCACGGATGAATCGTAGTCTTTGAGGCGGCGCCCGCTGCCCATGAGCGTACCGCTGGTGCCCAGGCCAGCCACGAAGTGCGTCACCCGCCCCTGTGTCTGCCGCCAGACTTCAACGCCCGTGCCTTCATAGTGCGCCCGAACATTGGCGGGATTATTGTACTGGTCGGCGTAGAAATAGCTTTGCGGCTCCTTCGCGGCCAGCGCTTGCACGGCTTGCAGCGCTCCGTCGGAGCCTTCCAGCGGGTCGGTGAAGACCAGCTCGACATCGTAGGCGCGCAGTATGGCAACGCGTTCCGGGCTGACATTTTCCGGCAGCAGGAGCTTGACGCGGTAGTCTTTGGCAGCGGCGATCATGGCGTAGGCGATGCCGGTGTTGCCGCTGGTGCTATCCAGGATAACTTTGCCGGGACTCAGGCGGCCATCAGCTTCAGCGCTGCGAATTATATGATAGGCCGCTCGATCTTTGACACTGCCGCCGGGGTTCTGCCATTCGGCTTTGGCGAAGACGCGCACCGACGGCGGGAGCGATCGCGTCACGCGGCGGAAGCTCAGCAAGGGCGTATTGCCTATCTGCCGCTCGATGTCACGCGAGCGGTCTTCAATCTCGGCGGGCGCTTCGACTTTGAATTCCGCTGCTATGGTCATGCTGAATCCACCATGCTTTTATGCGCGCTCCCCAACAAAAAAGTCAACCAGCTTGCAGGCGCTCCGCCCAGGCTTCCGTTTTACGGTGCCTCGCGCGCCTTTGCCAGTTGACTTTTGGATCAGTCTTGGATGCTCTTGGCTGTTATCTCAGGCGGCTACGCTCCCGTCTTCTGACAACAGCAACAACAACTTTTATTCAACATTATGGTGTTCCCTATTGATACAACTCCACGCAAGCATAGCGTTTGGCGCGAGATCTGTCAACGTCGCTGCCATGTAGGGAGTGGTGAATACTGTTGATATAACAACTTCGACCTTGCCATCCAAAAACCTCTGTGCCCTCTGTGTCTCTGTGGTGAATCCCCCTTATGGAATCCGGAATATGTCCTGTGTCTTTGAAATTCACCACTCCCCCGTTCTGACGTATTCAGCTTGTCTGGTCTTACGCGCGGCGCAAAGGGCTTTCGCCTGCAGCTCTTATTTGCTGCCACCGGCCTTGCCATCTGTTGAGGACACGCCAGCCGACGATAGTTAGCAATATGAATAGAGGGATTTCTATCATGAATTTGTATCTGGCGTTTTCCGGCGTTTCAAATAGGTTGCTGGCAAGCGTTGTGTAAAATACCATGCCCCAGATGAAGACCAGGACCGCCTCCCGCCGGATGCTCAAGATCCAGCGCGACCAGGCCCTGCGGCAGCTCGCCAGCAAGGCTAATGGAACAGCTAGAATAATCAAGGGAATTAGAAAGTATAGGTTGGAACATACGCCGTATTCATCCTCGGACATACTAAGAATTCGCGCGACTTTTTCAGCCGCGCCCCGCGCGTGAACAAGACGATGGCTCGCTGCCCGCAGGCTGGCCGGTAATGCGGCTTCGTTTACTGAGAGCGCGTCCCATGTGTAAGAGGGGCAGGAATAATACCCATAGGCGCGCAGCGCGCCGCGCAAGTAGCGCCATGGATCATAGCGAATCAGCCGCAGCGCGTTTTCCAAATAGTGCTGCGTAATGTTCGGATATATGGCATTGTTGGAATTGTCGCCTGAAAGCACCGGAATACCATTATCTATGGGACCAAAGCCGGGGTACTCGGAAGGTCTAAGGTAGGTCAGCCACCATATCACCATACGGCTGGTTAAGACCTCTTGCTTGTCGAGGTCTACGAGTTCGTTGGCGTCATAGTCATCGCGCGCTACCTTCCAGAGGCTCATCCCAGCCAACTGCTGGACGAAAACGATTGATTAACCAACAAGTTTTTGCCATACCAGCCGAATGAAAGCAGGCAAATCAGCAGGCTGCCGGCTAACACTCGTCTCCCATTCCGCTCCGCGAGAACTAGTATCAACCCTAGCGCCGGAATCAGTATCGCGATGTGGTACACACTTCGTACAAGAATCAGAAGGTTTATGCAGAGTATGAAAATGTAGAGATAGCGATTCAGTTTCTGGTCCCGAAACAGAACTAGGCAGAAAGCCGCAGTCATCAACAGAAAGGCGGTAAACATGGTATATAGGCCCAGGGCCTCGTAGAGGAAATAGCTTGGATTAAGCGCCAAAAGAAGAGACACAAAAACAGCCGCGCCCTTGTTTTGCAGAAGGCGCCATAGCACGTGATACGTCATCAGGCACATCAATATACCGAAGATGACATGCGTGACGTACATGGCGGCTGCAAATGATGCCCCGAAAAGCAAGTCGAGCGTCAATCCGAAGGCGGTGAACAACGGCGGCTGGTTATGTAGGTAGAGAAAACTTTCCAAAAGGCTGTGTTTCAAGTCAGCCATGGGCAGCGTATGGAGCGACCTTCCCCAACTATGGCTGTGTTCTATGCTCAGGTTTGTGGTCAGCTTTAGCAGCAGAACGGCGCCGCCATGAGTTGCGCCGACCAGCGTCAGTTGATAGCGGTGGGACCAGTCGGTCACACCCGCCAGGTAAAGACCGCAGAAGGCAATCAAGATTGCAAAAGCGATGTGGAGACCATCGCCGAACACGACGGGCAGATCAAGTTTGTAAAAAGCGATAGCGGTGGAGGGCAGTCGCACTTCAAGTGTCGGCGTCGGGTTTTCCTGATTGCAGTGGCGAAACTGACCGGATGCAGGCGCTTCCCAATTTTTGCCGTTGACGCGGATTTCGCCGGCCTCTCCCAGTACCTCCCAGCGCCCGTCCACGCATTGCTCCAAGATCAACAATGCTGCTTGATCAACGGAGAACGAAATACTCAGCCCTTCCGGCTCGTCATGTATTTCCGCTGGCTCGCCTTGCGCAATCGTGGCGAAATAGAATAACTTAAGAACGAGAAAAGCGATTGACAGCAGCGCCAGCGGGCGGACGCGTCTCCAGCGTCTGTGGAAATCATTCATTGAAGAGCGCATTCTCCAACAGCAACATATTTGACGAAAATGGCAAAAGAAGACGTATGTTCAGGTCGTCATTATACCAGCCGACATAGATCCCGTGTTCGCGCCGGTATCCAGCCGGCAACACAAAGGCGTGGCGCGTGATAAAAGTCTCGTCGACATTGAGTAAGTCAAGCCGGACTGGTGGAACAGTATCTTTCTGCATCATTATTTCGAATTCGGCGCCGTCTTGATAGGGCTCGGCAAGCACGATGGCAAAGGCGCGCCAATCGCCGCTGACTTCGCCTACAATTAGCCATTCCAGATTGAGGATGTGTCCGGCGGTAAAGCTGTAAGCATTCAGCTTGATCACATCGCCGAAGACGGTACCGTCCGCCGTCGAATCATTGCCCAATTCCTGCATGGTTTGGCCGTCTACTAAGGCGCCAATCGGCAGGGTGAAGGCTGTGGATTCCGCGCCGCTTTCCAACTTTGGCAAAATGTCTTTGCGTGTCTCCCAGTCATACCAGCCGATATGCAGCTGCACATTCGAGAAGTTTTTGGCATCTCCTGGGATCTGCAAGATATAGTCGTCTCGGTAGATGGAGCTCGGCTGCCACCAGGTTGTGGGCAGGGTGCCCCAGCCGGGAAAACTGTCTATGGTCGCAAGCGCTTCGCCGTCGGCATCAATCAGCGTGATAAAGAGCGCCTTCATTTCGCTGGATTGGGCGAGCGGCTGCCAATACAGTGTGAGGGGGATCTCGTCTCCGGCTGACCACCTGCCAGGAGGTGGGATCTGGTAGCCGATGATCGTGATGTCATCCCAGCGGACATACGTCCTGGAAGCCGAATCCGGCAAGTCCACAACCGTTGGCGGATGATCGTATTGCGGCATGATATAGACGAATGGACAGACAAACGCAAAGAGAAACATAGGGAGGGCGACTAGCGGCGCGGGGATGCGCAGCGTGTGCAACCCCAACGCCAGCAGCGCGCTGATTGACGTGATATAGGGAAAGAGCAGTCGGCCTGTGCTTGCGGTTGTCTGCAGGGTCCACCAGATCAACATCGCCCCGCCCAGCGCCAGCGCAATGCCAAGAAAGGCGACGGCGGCCCGTAGAAATGGCTGCCGTTTGCGTACCAATGCGATTATCAACCCGGTCACGCCAAGTATACTCAGGCCGTCCATCGCCAGATAGAAGAGCTTGTGCGTCAAGATGCTGAAGGCGCCGAACAGTGCCCAAAAGCTGATGCGCAGCCCTTCAAACTCCTCGAATAGCAGACTTTGCAGCGATTGCGAGCGCCTGCCGAAATGCTCCAGCATGGCGCCCGTTCCGAAAAGTTCGCCGTATAGAGCCAGATTGCGCGTGAACCACCAGCCAGAAATTGCGAGCCAAACGCCCAACATCAAGACTCCAAGCGTCACGAAACCACGTCTGTCGCGACTGCGAATGAAGACATATAGCCCGGCTAAGGCGGCCACCGCGCCGACCACAAGGCCGCTCAGTTTCGCCAATGACGCCAACGTCAGGCTGCGCCGCGTCTGAAAGCCAGCGCGAAGCATGAGAAGCATCTGCCAGGTAATCAGCGCTGCCAACATCGTCACCATATTGTCATTGCTGACAGACGCGCTTTTGAAGATAAACATGGGATTGAACGCGGTCAATGATCCCGCCAATACCGCGAATCCAATGCTCTCCGGCAAGACAGCGCGCGCCGAGTTGTAGACCGCGTAGACCGTCACCGCGCCCATCGCCAGCGTCAAAAGGCGAATCGCATAGATGGCGAGTTATGTGCCTTGAAGGTCGGGCGGATATGGTTGGCGGTAAAACAGCGTATTTCGGTTGCCCAGCCGTTCAGGTACGCCGATGATCGCTAGGGGATTCTCCAGAAAGTAGCGGTCAAAATCCGATGTGTCCATCACTCGCCAAATCACTGCCATTGCGGCGTAGTATAGTGGTGGCAGGCTGGCTGGCTTCCTGCCCGAAGAGCTCGTCATGGTCGGGCGATTGCACCGGCAAGGCGCCCTGCTCCGCAATCCACTTGATCATGCCAATATGTTCATCCGTGTCGGACGCTTCGAAATTCGGCGATGCATACAGGTTGATAAGCCCGAGGCAGAAGAAGGCCAGCGGCAAAAACCAATGATAAGGCAACGATTGCCAATTCTTGATAATCTTCAAGAAGCGCCTCAGTCGATTCGTCGTTTCTGGCCAAGTTTGTTGCGCCGATCACAAGTATTGTCTATGGCGCTTGTATTGCAAAGTGTGAAGTGTGACGAAGGCGCAGCCATGTTACACTTTGGGCGCATGCAACTTTGAGGCGAGGAGCCGAACATATATGAGACTAGCAGTATTCGGCGATATTCACGGCAATCTGCCGGCTCTGGAAGCGGCGCTGGCTGACATCGAACGCGCCGGCGCATTTGACCTCGTGTGGTGTTTGGGCGATCTCGCCGCATTGGGCGGGCATCCCCACGAATGTATCCAACGTGTAATAAGCCTGCGCGACGAGCTTGGCGAGGAGAAATTCAAGATTATCGGCGGCAACACCGACCGATATTTGGTCACCGGCGAGCGCATGCCGTCGGCGCAACCGCAGAAGGAAGCAGATTTCGCTGCTCATCGCAGGCAGGTCCTCAGCGCGAATGCGGTTTTCGCCTGGAATCTAACGCAATTGAATTGGCATGATTACCAATTCCTGGGCGAAATAGTTGGACGAGAGCTGCGTCACAAGGTGTCGGATTTCGGTCATGTCATAGGCTTCCACGCTATCCCCGGCGATGACGAGGCAATTGCTCTACGACCGGACAGCCCGGATGAAGAGGCGGCTGACGCGCTGCTCGATCGCGAGGGTCGGTTGGCGGTCTGCGGGCATACGCACCTGGCGATGGATCGGGTAGTCGGCGGCTGGCGCGTCATCAACCCGGGCAGCGTCGGGCTGTCATTCGGCAATCCTGGCTTGGCAGAATGGGCGCTGCTGGAATGGCGCGAGGGTGAGTTGAATGTCGAGTTGCGCTCTGTGCCCTACGATGTACAGGAGACCCTTCGTCAATGGGGGGCGCAGGGCCATCCCCGTATCGATTGGATCCGTCAACGTTTGACCGGTCAGGCATAGTCGACGGCTTGCTGGACTAGGAGCCGCGGTTTGCTGAGCCATGTCTGTCGTGTTCTTGCACGGCGCGGACGATTAGCGCTCGACGACCACAATCTTCGGCAGGCGCAAGAAATAGCCCAGGGCATATATGACGATTCCCACTGCCACCGCCAGCAGACAGATGATCCACAGCGCTGTTATCGGCAGCAGCAGTTCCGCCTCAGCAACTTCGGTCACCGCAGCGACTTCGCGCAGGTAAATCTGGGCGACGCCGCGGCAAAGTTGCGCAACGAATGCCAGACCGACGCCGAAGCCGATCAGCCAAAAAGGCGCGTAGCCGGTCACTCGCCGGTTGTCTCCGCGTAGAGAGCTTGCGGCCTCGTTGACGAATGCCAGAATGACCGCAACAGTGACCCAGCTGCCCAGCCAGTTTTGCGCCACCGTCAGGTCCGTGCCTGCCATCGCTGCGCTGACCTCGCCCTGTACGCTCAACGCGCCCAGAAAGCCGGCGGCGACCAGCCAAAACAACGTTGCCAGCGCGATCCAATGGGGCGAGAGCGAGTTGTTGGCGTTACGGTTTCGCAGGGCGCGGGCACTGTGATTCGCAAGGATTATAGTGCTGAGGACTATCAGGGGCGCAGCGCCCAATCCGATGACAGCCGGCGGGCTCAGACGACCCAGGCTGATCAGGCTGCCGCCCAGGCACAGCAGAATCGCTACAAGCTTCAGACTCTCCTCCGCCCATTGCCGGTCGAGATCGCTGTAGCGCGGCATCAGCCAAAACATGATGCTCAAGGCGCAGAGGGGTAGGGCGACATGGATTTGGAAAGCTTTCTGCGCTTCGGCAGCTGCGGCGGGCAGCAGCGGTGTCGCGACCAGCCCCACTGAGATCAGCAGAATGCCGAATTGCCAAACTCGCATATAGCTTGAGCTGGCGCCAGCACCTACGCTACTTACGAGCAGGACGAGTAGAACAATTGAAATTCCCCAGTTCAACGCCTGACCGACCTCAAAGGGACTGAGCGCCACCGCAATCGCAACGGTCGCAAACCAAAGGCCGCGCCACCACTTGAGAGTTGTGTCGGGCAGAGACTCGCTCGCCATCATGATGCCGGCGCCGAGGCAGCCTGTCAGGCACAGGAGATTGAACATTCGACCGGCGAATTGACGGCTGACTTCGGCGGAGGTGAATTCAGCCAAGGGCGATGCCGGCAGAAGACTCAAAGCCGACAGCATAAACCCGGCCGCGTAGAAGAAAAGCAGAATCACCGTAAGACTCAAGAACTGATAAATTGCTTTGCCGCGCGGCGAAAGCTGAATCACCGCGCGCTCTCTGATTTCAGCTTATAGATCTGTGCCTGTCCGTGCCCGTAGATCTCGTCGATATCCGTTACCCATTGATAGCGCTCGTCGACGATATTGAGCAAGTCTAGGATACCGGGTTCGCCGGCGGGGATAAGCCGCGGGAAAACTACCATCCAGGTCGGCGATTCATCAGCCCACTCCGATCTCAATGTGGGCAGAACATGGTCCGCTTTGAAATACCAGCGCCAGCCTTTGACCCATGTGCCGGGCGGCGGCAGCTCAGTCAGCGGGTGGAGCTGGGGTGTGCTATCGGTCTCCGGCAAGACAAAAAGCGTGTCACCCGCTTCTTTGCGAATATTCAGCTCCGCCGCAAGCTCCCGGAATTCGTCATAGGCCAGGGTCGCGCCCGGCCCCAGCGGGATATGCAAATAGCTGGCAGCGCCCGTCCAGAACCAGCCTACGCCAATGCCGATCGCCAGTCCGGCCAACGCCACACGCGGCATATCCCAAGCGCGCCACTGGACAAGCTCCGGCGACATTTTCGCCAGGACAATGCCGGACATAATAGCCGTGAATGGCAGGTGCCCCATGGCGTGGATCTCGCCGAAGCGGGGATACAGTACACTCAAGCCCGCTAACCACATCAATACGAGCAGGAATTGTCCCCTTTCCACGCGGCGCAAGGCGAGCAGGGCGAAAGGGAAGCCCAGCAGATTGCCCAGCAAGAGCTTGCGAAACAAGTCGCCGTCCAGTGGCACGCCGTCCATCAAGCCGCTTAGATTGAAGGTCCAGTTCCAGTAGAGATATTCCGGCAGCGTCCCGTGTGCCAGCAGCAGCGCCAGCAAAGCGAGCGGGAGCAGCAGTACTGCTCCAAGATAAGTCAGCAGGGATTGCCAGGGCAGCTTGGCCTGTATCAACCACAGCAGCATGACGCCAACCGCCAGCCATGCCTGCTGCTTGAACAAAGTGGCAGCGCCCAGCAAGATGCCGACTATGAAGACCTGTCGCCGGGAGGGCGGCTCGGATCTGGCGTAATAGACAATCAGCGCGGCCAAAACGCAGAGCGCCATCAAGGTGTCAAAATAGAGCATGACGTTGCCATATACCGGCTCCCACCAAGCCCAGACAAGCGCCGCCAGTATGCCCGCTGTCGCCGAGCCGGCCAAATGCTGCGCCAGCCAATAGATTAGCGCGGTGAACGCCAGGACGAGCAGGGTGTTGAGCAGCTTTGCGAGGAGCGCCGGGTTGACGATCGGCAGGAGTCTTTGCGCCGCCGCGCCGATTACCGAGCTACCGGGGGCATGCTGCTCCTGGATGTCGTCGAACAAGCTCATGCCTCGGTTCATCATCCAAGGGATGGCCACTTGACCCGAGTGCGCGGAGGACGAAAGCCAAAAGAGGTGGGTGAATGCTTGCAAGATTAGAAGAAGAATCAGCAGGCGGCGCGCCAATACCAACTCCGGTCAAATAGCACGATCTAGCCAATATCGTAGCAGACGGGCGGAAATCTTGAAATAGATAGCAGGCGCGATGCAAGCCCAGGAAAGCGCCAACTTCTGCAATCGCCTTGCATGTCCTCATTTGCCTATTCTGTAAACAGCTATACATTCGATATCTGGTTGTTGACACCTCCGGTCGATTCACATACCCGCTGCCAATGAGGTTGACTGACTGCTGGTATATTTGATGGTGTAGCGTTGGTCTGTATGTCGCTGCCTGGCAAAACAGCTAAACGCTGAATTGCGACTGATCGGCTTCGCTTCTATTAGATTGTCGGCTGGCTGGCGCGACGTGACGGTTGAGAGGCGTAAAGCGAGAACGGGGATGACTGCCATTTACCTGCGGCTTCGGCGCGACGGCAATAGGGACCGCGTTTGTCATGCAAGCGCCCGATAATTACTTCGATGCTGGCTTGCGACTGCTGGATGATGGCGATTTCGAATCTGCAGTCGCCATGTTCAACAGCGCTATCAATCTTGGCTTGGGGGATCTTGCCGCCGTCTATCTTTGCCGGGCGGAGGCCCTGGTCGCCCTCGGCCGATGGGATGATGCTCTGGAGAGCATCAATAGCGCGCTGGCTATCGAGCCGTATATGGCGGCCGCCTTCAACGAACGCGGCAACATACGCCGTGCCCAACGCGCGCACGACCAGGCGATTAACGACTACACGATGGCGATTCACATTGAGCCGGACTTTGCAGTGGCGCATTTCAATCGGGCGCTCGCTTACGAAGCGAAGCACCGCTTTGCTGATGCCGAGAAGGATATGACGCGGGCGCTGAAACTGAATGCTGACTTGAAGGCGGCCTACGAAGCGCGCGCTCGAGTGCGGGCGGCGCAGTTCAGATTCGACGAAGCCATCGCCGACCTGAGCTATTATTTGCGCAGCGGCGGCGGGCGCGAATTCGATAACCATAGTGAGACGCAGGGCTACCTGCTTATCTTGAGGGTGCAGCGGCTGCTGTGGCGGTTGATTCCGTGGCGGCGGAGTTAGGTTTGTGGGTCGCGTGGCATGTGGTCGCGCCAGACGTGGAGGAATTGCATCTTCAGTCCCTGGAATCGTTTATTCAAGAATTTCTCAAAGTTATTTTGAGTGAGATTTGGAGGAGGCAAGTCGTCTTTTTTGCATATAAGGAGTCTTTCGTGCTTTTCCATTTCATTATGGTAATACATTGAACCAAAGTTACTTCGCTGCCGATTTAGATATTCCACAAATGTGTAGTCACCATAATCGACGAAATCGCTCGCCGCCATAATCGCAAGATTACCGATCGAATTGATTGGACCTGGGCGACTGTGATAATAACTTAGCGGAGATTTCAGGCTCGAGATGGGAACGATGTGTTGAACGTAATATAATTCCGCTGTCGTCAGCATCTTTGCAAGGATAAATCGTAGAAGCAAGTACTCTTCTTGGTCGTCCTTGATATAAAGTTTTTCGTGTTGTCGCTCAGCTATGTGATCTCTGAACCATACATCTAATACTTGCTCCCATGTCGTTGTTGAGGGTGGAGAGTTCAAGTAGCTTTCACCTGCGAGAATATCTGCCAATTTGCTGTCACCAGATCCACTCCAGTATTTTTGCAACACATGGTACAGAAAATACATCGGCAGATTTCCTGCCAAAACATCTCGTTTGTGCTCCCAACCTTCAATCTCAGATAAATCATTCTTGTTATAATGGACGCGGAACGTTGTGGCGATCATCGATACAATTTGAAGATCAGCGTGAAAATACGGAATCTTGCTTTGCCCGACGCGTTGAACACAAAGTAGCGGATTCAATAGCTCATCGACAAAAGCGACGGATTCCAGCAAGCAGTCCTCTAGCCTAGAAAGATCTAAACCATGAATGTTGTCAGGCAGTTTCCTAACATCCTTTTCCGCTACGCTTCCTGCAATACAAGCGGACATCAGATTAAATCCAAATGGACTAGGCTGGTCAACCTTTACCCATTTAAATAAGAGCGAGTAATTGTGAGAGAAATATTGCCCAAGTCCAAACAAATACTCGAACAAAGTGTAATCGTGTTCAATTCGTGATTCCGCATCTGTTATTCCCTCATAAACATCAAGGTTGAACCCCGCATTTGCCAACTCTGCGTACTTTCTCCAGATGGCGTCGATAACATCAATGTTGTCTATTCGATAGCGATAATCAAGCCAATGAGCAGCGTATACTTCATACCGATGAAGCTTTATCCCCTCTGTATTGAGCAGTACAAATACATCGGCTAAGTTATCAGAAGGCCCTGAATAAACGATGACGGGTACTTCCACTTTGCAGATGTCCGCTGCTTTCTGGATTCCATCAAGGAATTCCTCCACCCGACGCTTGTACAAGCTGTCTGGCGCCAAGAGGCTTTTTCGCGCCATAAACAGGTCGTACGTTTCCTCTTCTAACTCAAGCATCTCGAGGAGCAAAACATCAGTTAGCGCGTTGATTCCCCAACCCGCTGCCTCTGTAAATCCTGTACCGCTCCATACCCACTCCAGTATGCGGAGACGTATTTTTCTCCTGTTTCGTGAAGCTAAACAATCCAGATCCGAGAATTCATTAATTTCTGCGGCAATAAATTCAACAAGCTCATCGTGCAGATCGGACTTGCTAAAGGAACTATTAGGATGGCTGACGTATTGTCGTAATGTCTGTGTCCGCTGTAAGCCATCAATCAACTTGTAGTTCTCAACAGAATGTGCCGCATTGCTGTGTTTGTAAACGAGGAGCGAGCCAAATGGGAAGCCATTCTTGATCGACGATATTAGTCCTTCCTGCTTTCTTGGCGGCCAGACAAGTCGCCGCTGAAATTCCGGAATGGTAACCTTCTTGTTTCCACGGGGATTGGTCGATGTTGCATCTATAAGTTCCTCTACAGTCCATGTGTCGTATGATGTATGTACAGGAATAGTTGACATTCTACGCTCCAAATTTCCGATCCCAAAACACGCGAGACAAGCAACTCGCGCAATGATCCGCATATTCGATCAGAAATATCACACAATGTCAAGAAATCGGGAGTGCATGGGAGTCGAACCCACCAGCGCCTGCTCTGCGCAACCGCTCACCGATTTTGAAGACCGGGGCATCCACCGGGACACATGCACCCCCATAGCGCCTCGCGATTATAACCGCCCGCCTGCCCGCCCTCAAGCCGAAACGCCCTGTGTCCCGCCAGCCTTTCTGGCTATCATTGAGGTAATGCATGCCCGCACAAAACTAAGGTTTGAGCAATGCCCGCCTACTTGATCGTCCGCGCTAAGGTCACAAATATGGAGCAGTACCAGCAATACATGAAACTCACGCCCGCTATCCTGGAAAAATACGGCGGACAATTTGTCATCCGCGGTGGCGAGAAGGTCGTCCTGGAAGGGCCCGATGTGGCGGAGCGCGTCGTCATGGTCAAGTTTGACAGCATCGACGCCGCCCGGCGCATGTACAACTCGGACGAATACCAGGCGGCGATCAAGATCCGCGAAGGCGCCGCCGAAGCTTCATTCATCGTCATGGAAGGCCTGGAATAACTCAGCGTTTTAAGCCCCTCCCTCTTTATGGGGGAGGGGTTTGGGGTGGGGGGAATGAAACAGGTAGTCCTCTTCGATATTGACGGCACACTGCTGATCAGCCGCGGCATCGGGCGGGAAGCCAAACGCCGCGCTATGCTGGAGTGCTTTGGCGTCACCGGCGACCTCGACAGTCATGTCTTCGGCGGCAAGACAGATTGGGGCATCTTGTCGGATCTGCTGGCGCCTCATGGGTTCTCCGTAGCCGATATTGGCCGCGATATCGCTCGATATGAAGCCGTTATGGCGCGGCATATGGACGAGATCAGCGGCGCTTACACTGCCGAGCCCCTTGCCCACGCAATGGAACTGGTGCGCGCTCTGAGACAACGCGACGACACGCTGATTGGCTTGGTCACCGGCAATACCTCGAAAACCGCTGTCATCAAGCTGGAAATGGCCGGCTTCGACCCGAACTGGTTTACCATCGGCGCCTTCGGCAACGAATCGGCCTACCGCGCAGACTTGACCCGGCTGGCGCGCCAACGGGCGAACGACTATCTCGGACGCCGTCTAAATGGAAGCGAGATCATCGTCATCGGAGATACGCCTGCCGACATCCAGGCTGCGCGCGCCATTGACGCCACGGCCGTAGCTGTCTGCACCGGTTACTCAGAGCGAGATAGCTTGATCAGCAGCGATCCGGATTTTCTGCTGGCTGACTTAAGCGCGTTTCTGGAACTCGTTCTGGTGTAAGCTGTGCATAGACGGCTGAATACATCGTTGCCGGCAGAGGTGGCTCTTGCAGATTCGCACCCCAAAAAAGTATCAGGGCGTTCAAAGGCGCAGTATCATCGGTTGCCGCCGTCTCACCTTCTACTTGCTTGTATTCGTCCTGATCGGTATCGGCATCGGCATTCTCTTCAATCAAGAGGTCTTTGCGCCGGTCGTGCAGGATGCGCTCTACGGTGTCATTCGCCAGCTTGAAGATCGGGCGGCGACCATGTCCGTACCCGAGCCAACGCCCACGCTCGATCCTCGGAATCAACTTGTCGAAGCCGACAATTACTGGCGGCAGGGCGCGCTGGGTACGGCAACTGAGCTATACAAAGAGATCGCCCCGTCGCTGCCGAATTCAGTCGAGATCTATCGGCGCATCGCGCTCGGACTGATCAATAGCAGCCGGTATGCCGAGGCAACCAGTTACGCTGAACGCGCCATCAATGCCGATCCCTTTAACGCCGATGGCTGGGCGATTCAAGCCTGGGCGCTGGATTGGGACCTGCGGGCGACTGAGGCGCTCGCCAGTGCCCTGCACGCGCTGGAACTCGATCCGGAAAACAGCCGCGCGCAAGCCTACTTGGCAGAAATCTATCTCAGCCTCGGTCAAGCGGAACGTGGCGAAGCGCTGGTGGAGGGGTTGCTGGAAGACGATCCGAACAGCGCCGAGGCGTATCGCGCCCGCGGCATCATTCGTCAAGAGTATCGCTATGATTACGACGGTGCGCGGCAAGATTTCCAGACGGCTTATGGCATGGCGGACAACATGAATCTCTTCGCCGTGGACCTCGCCATACTCGAGAGCAATCTGCGTAATTACGAAACCGCGCTGGACTTCCTCAACGATGTGCTCGAGGCAAACCCCGGCAACGAGGCGGCGCTGCTACTCACAGGCAAAGGTCATTGGGGCGCATACGGCAATCCGGCGCAGGCGCAACGCTACTTGCAGGACTGTGTCGACTTCAACCCGGAAAATCTGAATTGCCAGTTTTGGCTGGGTTACATGCAGAATAAGCTCGGCTCGATCGACGAGGCGTCTCTCTCCTTCGAGAAGGCGATCGAATTGGGCAGCGTCAATCCGCAGCATTATTACTGGGCCGGTTTCTCGCAAATTCTGCTGGGCAACTGCGCCCGCGCCCTTGTATATCTCGAGCCCGGTTTGCGGCTGGCCATTCAAGGCGACTATGTCCAGTATGCCGCCGACATCGAAACGGTCATTCCGCAATGTGATCCGACCTTCGTCGGGCAGCCCGCCGCGACCGACGAAGCGAGCGACGGCTGATGCCATCGGCTCAAGGCCTGGCAAGTCAATGAATGAGGGGCGTACTCTAGCGCTCCGAAGCCCTACGCGACTCTTCTTTGAGCTGCCGGCTCAACCGACATCGTCCAGCTTGAAATAGCGCAGGCTCTTCTTCATATCTTCGACGCGGTCCATCTCCAGCACCATCACAGGATGCGCCGGCAGTTCGCGCAGCTCGGGCAAGATCTGATCGTAGTCGAGTACGCCTTGCTCCCAGTCAAAGCCGAAGTGTTCGTCCATGACTCCATTATTATTGTTCAGATGCAGCTCGATTATCCAGGCACTCATCGTCTCCAGCCAATCATTGATCGAAACATTCGGGTCAGAAAAAAGAGTGGCGTGCCCGACATCTATACAAGCCCTCAAATGAGAATGGTTGAGTTCACGCAGCAGGTTGCCGATAATCGTCGGATCGAATTCCCACATATTTTCTATGGCGACGACCACATCGTAGGCTTTGGCGTAATCGCCCAGCGGACCCCAAAAATCGACATTGCGCTGATGCCAGCCCTGTCGGTAGAAGTCGTTATGCAGCAAGCCAATATAATTTGCATGAAGGACGACTTGCTTGGCGCCCAAGCCGGCTGCGATGCGTATCACATGCTCATAGCGGCCATACGACACCATGTTTATCCGCTCATCAGGACTGCCGGAGACGAGATCCATGAAGGGTCCGTGTATCGTCAGTGGTCCCGGCACATCGGCCAGCGCTGCTATGTATTCCTTATTAAGCGAGCGCCAATCGCCATCGAGCACTTGCGGCAAGGAAAAGGCCATGATCTCGATGCCCAATCCGCGCTCACAAGCCAAGGCGACGCAATCGGAGAAATTTCCAATACAGGCGCTTAACGCTACCCTGTCCCGCATATGATTCTTTCTTTCGGCTTCTTGCTCTGGTCCCACTCCACATGCGCCCGGAACGTGAGCAATGGCTTCCTACTAAAACCTTACACCAGCTATTGCACTCGAGGCAATATCCCCGACACATTCAGAGACCAAAGCGTGGCGCAAGACCAGGCAGCCTCATCTATCCACTTGCGCGCTCGTCGATTAACATCGCTGTCAATGGAGGCAATCGCATTTTGAGAACCGCGCGTATCCTGGTCATTCTGCCGGCCTATAACGAGGGGCTCAATATCGCTCGAACTGTGCGCGATATTCTGGCGCAACAGCCGCGGGTGGATGTGATGGTAATTAATGACGGTTCTGCAGACGATACAAGTGCCGAAGCGCGGGCGGCCGGCGCGCAGGTGCTCGAGCTGCCTTTTAATGTGGGAATCGGCGCGGCTGTGCAAGCCGGTTTTCAATTTGCCGCCGCCAACAATTATGAGATCGCGCTGCGCAATGACGGCGATGGTCAACATGCGCCGGAGAGCAATCTTACTTTGCTGGCAAGCCTGGACGCAAATGACGTCGATGTCGTCATCGGGTCGCGTTTCATCAACGCGCAGGGCGACTATGGCACCCCACCGCTGCGGCGCCTCGGCAGCGCAATCCTGGCGCGTCTGCTTTCGATCATTATCGGCCAGCGCGTTACTGACCCAACCTCGGGCTGTTCAGCTTACAATCAGAGAGCCATCAAGCTGCTCGCCCAATTCTATCCTCACGACTATCCCGAGCCGGAAGCCATTGTCATTTTGCATCGCAGCGGCTTGCGACAGATGGAAATCCCCGTCAAGATGACCCCGCGTCTTCACGGACAGTCGTCGATCACGCCCTTGCGCGCCGTCTATTACATGATCAAAGTGATCCTGGCTATCCTCATCAATTTGCTGCGGCGGATTCCACAAGCCCACCAGACCGACAACTGAGCCGCGCCAAGCAATCGACACTCGCGCTAGTTGCTGGCGTTAATCAAACGCAGATTAGAATTGTAATCTCTCGCCGCCGACGTGTATAATCGCGTTGCGATAAAGGCGTTTCGCCTTAGACTCACTAACTTAGGAGGCAACACAATGCGTTTGAAACTTTCTCTACTGGTGCTGATTTTGCTGCTCAGCAGCATTTTCGGCAACTTCGCCATCGCGCAGGACACGAGCGAAGTATCCATACTTTACTGGCAGGCGGTTTCGATTCTGAATCCCTATCTATCTGGCGGCACCAAAGATATTGATGGCTCCGCGCTTATTCTTGAACCGCTGGCCAACTTTGGTCCCGATGGATCGCTGGTCCCCGTTTTGGCGGAAGAGATTCCCACGCTGGAAAACGGTGGCGTCTCGGAAGACTTGACCTCCATCACCTGGAAAGTCCGCGACGGCGTCGTCTTCTCCGACGGCAAGGCCCTGACGCTTGATGACTTCATCTTCACCTGGCTGTACTGCACGGACGAAGAAGCGGGCTGCGCCTCGGCACAATTCTTTACCGATGTCGTCAATATGGAAGACGCCGGCGACAACAACCTGAAGATCACCTTTGGCGTGCCCAAGCCCTTCCCCTACAATCCCTTCGTGACGCAGCAAGCGCCGGTACTGAATTCTGTTCAGTTCGCCGATTGCATGGGCGCCCAGTCCTCGGCCTGCAGCGACCAGAACTTCGGTCCTATCGGCACTGGCCCCTTCATGGTGGAAGATTTCCGTCCCAATGATGTGGTCACCTACGTCGCCAATCCGAACTACCGTGAAGAAGGCAAGCCACACTTTGATCGCGTCGTCTTCAAGGGCGGCGGCGATGCCGAATCGGCAGCGCGCGCTGTCCTGGAAACGGGCGAATCCGACTATGCCTGGAACTTGCAGATTTCACCAGCGGTTCTCAGTGCAATGGAAGCAGCTGGCAACGGCACGGTTGTGGTTGCCTTCTCGTCTTCGGTCGAGCGCTTGATGCTCAATCAGACGGACGTCAGCCCCGACAACCCGAATCGCTCGGTCTGGATGGCGGACGGCTCCAACGCCCACCCCTTCTTGACCATCCCGGCGGTATCCGATGCCATGTCGCTCGCGATTGATCGCGAGATCATCGCCAGCCAGCTCTACGGCGCCGGTGGCCAGGCGGCTTGCAATGTCGTCAATGGTCCTCCCGTAAACGTGTCTGAGACCTATCTCGGCTGCTCGCAAGATATCGACGGCGCTAACGCGATTCTTGACGAAGCGGGTGTCGTTGATAACGATGGCGATGGCGTTCGTGAAGCCAATGGCGTACCCTTGCGCGTACAATATCAGACCTCGACCAATGCCGTGCGCCAGAATACGCAGGCGCTTATCAAGCAATGGTGGGGCGACATCGGTATTGAAACCGAGCTGCGCAACATCGACGCCGCTGTCTTCTTCGGTGGTGACCCGGCCAGCCCGGATACCTACCAGAAGTTCTTCACGGATGTAGAGATGTTCACCAGTGGCACCAATGGACCGGATGCCGAGTCCTTCATGGTCCGCTGGATCTGTGGGACAGCGCCCGGCCCCGACAACAGCTGGCTTGGTCGTAACGTCCCGCGCCATTGTGACGCCGAATACGATGCGCTCTACACCGAGTTGACGCAGACCGGTGGCATCGAAGCGCGCGCTGAATTGGTCAAGGGGATGAACGATATCTTGATCGAAAACGGCGTACTGATTCCACTCGTCTTCCGCGGCAGCGTTTCCGCCACAGCGAATAGCCTGGCGGGCGTAGAGATGAACGGCTGGGATTCGGAAATGTGGAATATCGAAGATTGGTATCGCGCCGACATGTAGTCGCCGCCAACCTGTAAGCTTTTCAAAGAGGTGTGCTTCGGCGCGCCTCTTTTTGGTTCCGCGCCGTATTAGCCACGTCGGGGCGAGCCCTCGAATGTTTGCCAGATCAGCTGAAATACAGTAGAGTGAGTGTGCGGCAAACGGCTGTGCATCTATTAGATATAAGGAAAACTTAACGATGTTTCGTCTTACGAGCAGTCAACTCAAATTGGCAACAGTACTACTTTTGCTGGCTCTCCTGATCTCCCCGTCAATTGCCCAGGAGCCGGTAACAGTCAATATCTTCGTCGGCTTAGGCACCGGGACTTCGCCCGAACAGTTTGAACCGCAGATGGCGCTGCAGGAGCGCTTCAATGCCACCCACGACGATCTCCAGATCGAATTCTTCATCGTCCCCCACGATACGTCTGAGGACCAATTGACGACCATGATCGCTGGTGGCAATCCGCCGGATCTGGTGGGTCCCAACGGCGTCAGCACCATCGCGCTATTCCTCGACAATTGGGCGGATATCACCCCCTATATCGAGGCGGAAATGTTTGATACCAGCGACTTTTATCCTGCCTCCCTGGGGCTGAACGCCTATGCCCATGTGAATACGGGCTTGCCGCTGGGTCTTTTCCCGTCATTCATTTTCTACAACGTCGATATCTTTGATGCGGAAGGCGTCGAATATCCGCCGGCGGACTTCATGGACACCAGCTGGACCTACGATGAATTGCGCGAACGGGCCATGCTGCTTACGCTGGATGCCGATGGCAACAATGCGAATTCGCCCGATTTCGACTCGGAAAATATCGTGCAATGGGGCTATGACGACTCGTGGACCAGCGGCCGCGAGAAAGTGGCGCCCTGGGGTTCGGATAGAGTCGGCAGCCCGACCAATGAAGAATACACCGTGGCTATCGCCAACAATGAGCATTGGGTGCGGGGCTTGCAGTGGTACAGCGATGGCATCCATGTCGATCACTTCATCCCCGGCCTGGAAGGCATCGCCGCCTATGAATCCGCGGGCATCGGCACACCGCTGGACGGCGGCTTGATCGGCATGTTCCACAGCCATACCTGGTATTTGACCGAGCTGGGATTCGAAGGCATAGATTTTGATGTCGAAATTGCCCCGGTTCCTTTCAGCCCGGTTGGTACGCGTGTCGCCACAATGCATGCCGATAACTTCACCATTCCTGCAAGCTCCGAAAACAAGGACGCGGCTTGGGAAGTCATGAAGTGGATAACATCGCCGGAACAGATTATTGAAGTCTGTCTGATCTATGGCTGCATCCCGGCGCGGCAGTCGGTGGCGGAAGATTTCCGGGCGGCGTTGGAAGCGAAGTTCCCCGATATCAACTATGACGTGATATTCGAGTCCATCAATTACCTGGACGACCCCAATCACGAATCCTGGACGCCGCAATGGGGACGTGTTGAAGATGCGATGGCTCTGGCGGACAGCAAGATCTACACCGGGGATGACACCGATGCGCAGTCGGTGCTTGACGAAGCCAACGATACCATTCAGGGTTTGCTGGACGAATACTGGGCGAGCCAATAAGCCTACTAGGCATCCTCACAAGGCAGCGCGATAAGGGCAAGAGGATTACGAATTCTCTTGCCCTCTTCCGCCTTGCTTGATTGATGACCGTCTTGCTCGCGAGGGCTGCATGATCATTGGGTTGCGAGGGCGTGCGTCGGCTTGTGGCTGCCGTCGTGCGGCGCTGGAGACGCAAGTGTGTTAAATCGACTCTTTGGCATTAGCAGCTGGAGCCTGCAAAGGCGGGAATCCGCGGCGGCCTACATGTACATATCGCCCTGGATTATCGGCTTTCTCCTCTTCACTATGGTTCCGATGGCTGTATCGCTGTATTTCTCCTTCACCGAATACAACATCATTGACTCGCCCGTTTGGGTCGGGCTGAAGAATTATCGCGATCTCACTCTTGACCCGCGCTTTTGGCAATCGCTGAAAGTCACTCTGTCCTTCGCCCTGATGGCATTGCCCGCAAGCCTGGTCTTTGGTTTGTTTCTGGCGATTCTGCTCAACCAGGATATCCCCTTCGTCAAGCTCTGGCGCACACTATATTTTCTGCCATCGGTGCTGACGGGCGTGGCTGTCGTCCTGCTCTGGGTCGTGATCTTCAATCCACAGATCGGCGTCATCAATAACGCGCTCAAGCTCGTCGGCATCAAGGGGCCCGGCTGGCTGCACGATCCGGACTGGGCTTTGTTCTCGCTGGTGATCATGAGCTTGTGGGGCGTCGGGCAGACTATGATCATCTATCTGGCCGGTTTGCAGAATGTGCCGACCAATATGTACGATGCGGCGAAAGTCGACGGCGCCAACATGCTGCGCCGCTTCATAAATATCACATTTCCTATGATGTCGCCGGTCATCTTTTACAACCTCATCATCGGCTTGATCGCGACTTTCCAGTATTTCACCCAAGCCTATATTGCATCGGCATCAGTGGGCGATGAAGTAGGCGGTCCGGTGCGCTCAACTCTCTTCTACAACATTTACCTTTATCAGAGTGGCTTCAAGTTCTTCGAGATGGGCTATGCCTCGGCGCTGGCTTGGGTGCTCTTTGTCATCATCCTGGTTCTGACGGTATTGGTGTTCAAATCATCGCCGATGTGGGTGCACTACGAAGGCGAATTGCGGGGGAGGTCATAATCATTCGATCTCGTAGCCGCTGGATGTTTGGCTTGCGCGAGCAGGCTTCGTTGGTGAGAGCCGCCACTACGCTGATTCTGGGCGCCGGCGCGGTCGTCATTCTGCTGCCGCTGGTCTATATGCTGGGCACTGCGCTCAAGAGCAAAGCGCAGGTTCGGCAAAATCTGCTAAATCCTGTACCTATGACCCATGTGCACGTTGAGCTGAATGGGAAAAGAGAGCCGCTCTACAAAGTCGAGCTGGGCGGCCAAGTGGTGCAGATGGCGCTGATTAAGAATGCTCCCGCTGGCAAGGGCTTGTTTGTTGATCCCGCCAATCCGGACGATGTCTTCGAGCTGCCGCGCAGAACGCAAACACCGGTTCAAGTGCTGGATATCCAATTTGGCAACTTCGAAAAGGCGCTGACTATCGTGCCTTTTGATCGCTACCTGCTTAATACACTGATAGTTACCTTCGTTGGCATGTCAGGGATGCTGTTCTCCTGCTCACTGGTGGCCTACGGCTTCTCACGCTTCAGAGCGCCCGGGTTGAATCTGCTTTTCCTGGTGCTGCTGTCGACGCTTATGCTGCCGCGTCAAGTCAGGCTGATCCCACTCTACGTAATCTTCCAGAAGATCGGCTGGATAGATACCTTGCTGCCGCTGATCGTCCCGCTCTTTTTCGCCAACGCCTTTGATGTATTCCTGCTGCGTCAATTCTTTATGACCATCTCGCTGGAGCAAGACGAAGCGGCGCAGATTGACGGCGCCAATTCACTGCATCGCCTGCTCTATATCATCTTGCCGCAATCCAGGGCGGCGGTTGTGACGGTGGCTATCTTCCACTTCCTCTATGCCTGGAACGACTTCTACGAGCCGCTGATCTTCTTGCACAGCCGCCACAATTGGACGATGGCGGTTGGCTTGCAGCAATTCCACGGCTTATACGCGGTCAACACCCATTTGATCATGGCTGCCTCGGTCGTGATGGTGATTCCTCCGATCCTGCTCTTCTTCTTCAGCCAGCGAATTTTCATGCAGGGCGTGGTCATATCAGGGTCCAAAGGGTGATGCTCCGCCGCTTCTTTAGGCGCGACACGACCGGGAGACCTGGCGATTTCCTCTCTGCGCGTCGCTTCCAGCGACAGTGTGCCGTTTTGGGAGTGGTGAATACTGTTGATATACGAATTGAATCAGATGAGCCGCATAATTGGGATACTGCTGTTTATACAGTTGCCGCCGATTCCAGGCATAAACAAAGAGTTTCACATTTCGCCGAAGCGCGTCCGCACAGCGAGATAAGCAGCGGGAACGCCGATGCAAACGGGCTAGATAGTGCCGAAGTTCCGCATTCACGCCTTCTACGCGATAGGTCTCACTTTTGTTTGGCATCGGAGTATGTCTGCCAGGATAATAGATCAATTTCTTGTACGAAGCCATCAGATCGCTGTAGTATCAACAGGCTCTTGGACTCTGGTCCACCCGCCGTTGCAATGTTCTTTCATCCCGCTGCTGGCTCACCAAAAAGCCGACTATGCAACTAGGTTCTGTTGACATTCTATCGTAACCATATCAGCGTACCGACAAGGTGCAGAAATCCGAGATAAGATGTATCGAGTTTCTCAAATCGGGAAAAGACGCGGCGGAAATGTTTGATCTTATTGATGAAACATTCCACCAGATGCCGCTCGCGATAGAGCCATCTATCATATTCTCGCTGCTCTTTGGCGCTCGGATGCGGGGGAATTACCGCTTCTATGCCTCTTTCAAGCAAGCTGTCCACAAAATCTTGGGACGCATAGCCTCGATCCGCGATAACCCGCTGAAAGGCAAAGCCTTCCACCAACTCCTCAGCCTGATTGATGTCGTGAGCCTGCCCAGGACTCAAGCGGAAACGCAAGGGATTGCCCAAACCATCAACCGTGATATGAATCTTGCTACTAAAACCCCCGCGACTGCGACCCACGGCTTGCTTTTCACTTTTTTTCGGCGCCAGCGGCACAGGGATGTGCCCGAACAATCGTACTGTCGATTATCCCGTTTTCCATATCCGCGTCATCGGCAAGAGCTTCCATCATCCGTTGCCAAACATCATTTTCGCACCAGCGAGCAAAGCGTTTGTAAACTGAATTCCATTTGCCGTATTCGCTTGGAAGCAAACGGCACTGTGCGCCGCTGCGACTTACCCATATCACTGCTTCAACAAATTGGCGGCATTTGGCCTCATTGCCCAGATAAACCTTTGGCTCTTGCGACAGAAAATCCCGAAGCTTCGCCCACTGTTCGTCAGTTAGTCTTATGGTATCCATAAGACTATTTTACCCATTTATGAAAATGCTAATGTCAAAATATCAACAGAACCTAAATTCACCACTCCCTTTTGGCACCGGGTCTTTCCCGGATTTGTGTTGAGACAAACCCTAACGACACTCCTTCGGAGAACGAGAAAAAAAGGGAGCTAAAAGTAGATTCTAGCGCGAGAGGGAAATGAGGCGAGCGAACATCCAGGCTTTGAAGTCGTAAAGGTGTTTACAGCGGCAGGACATCGCGTGGTTTGGAGCTGCCTTCCTTTGGCGGACCAACCACGCCGCGTTCTTCCATCATATCGACCAGGCGCGCCGCCCGCGTATAGCCGATGCGCAACCGGCGCTGCAGCAGCGAAATAGAGGCTTTTTCCAGCCGGCGCACCATGTCCACTGCTGTCTGATACAATTCGTCTTCATCCGGATTCAGGTTGCCGGTCTTGCCTTTGTTAGCCTTGCTGCCCGACGGCGCCATGTCCCAGAAGGCGGCCTGACCACTCCCCGATCCTTTTTGCGAGGATTCCGAGGCTGGCGCTTTTGATGCCATTGGCCCAGCCGATGACGATTTGGGCGGCAGGGGAATCGGCTCAACGCCGGCGATACCGCTCTTCTGTAATTTCCAGAAGCGGCCTATCCGCTTGATCTCTTCGTTGGATACGTGCACGCCTTGAACCCGTTGCGGCGCCGGTGTATCGCCCGAAAGATAAAGCATGTCGCCCTTGCCCAGAAGACGTTCCGCGCCAGGCTGGTCGATGATGACGCGGCTGTCCACGCTGCTGGCTACGGCAAAGGCGATGCGCGCCGGGCAATTCGCTTTGATGAGCCCGGTGACCACATCCACTGAGGGCCGCTGCGTCGCTATCACCAGGTGAATGCCGGTCGCCCTGGCCAAGGCAGCGATGCGGGCGATGGCGCGCTCGGTGTCGTCCGGCGCCATCATCATCAGATCCGCCAGTTCATCAATGATCACCACGATATAGGGCATCGCCGCGAGGTCGGGATCAAGCAGGCTGTTGTAGTCGATGATATTACGTGCGCCGGCACGGCTGAACTTCTTGTACCGCTCGTCCATCTCAGTGGTGACCCAGCGCAAAACGCCGATGATCCGCTCTAATTCCACAACCACTGGCGCCACCAGATGCGGCAAGCCGTTGTAGCCGGTTAGTTCGACGCGCTTGGGATCAACCATGATGAAGCGAACGGTTTCGGGCGAATTGTTGACCAGGATGCTGTTGATGATGGCGTTTACGCAGACCGACTTGCCGGAGCCGGTGGTGCCTGCCACCAGCAGATGCGGCATTTGCGTCAGATCAGCCGCGATGGGTTTGCCATCCACCGACATGCCTAGCGCGATAGCCAGTGGCGAGTCAATCTTCTGGTAGCTGCTGGAATCCATCACATCTCGCAAGCCAACGCGCGCGGAAGTCGGATTGGGTACCTCAATGCCCACATAACCCTTGCCGGGCACGGGAGCTTCCATGCGCAGCGAGCGGGCGCCAAGCGCCAACTGCAGGTCCTTGTCCAACTTGGCGATAGCGCCGACCTTGACGCGATTGCGCTTGCCGGTCTTGGCGGTCAAATATGCCGGCTCCACGCCGTATTGCGTGATCACGGGTCCGCTATTGATCTCGACCACTCGCCCCGGCGCGCCAAAGCTGGCGAGCGTATCCTCGATGATCTTTGCTTGTTGCAGCAAGGGCTCTTGATCCAGTTCGCTGGCCGTACCCCGGTTTAGCACCGCCTGATAATCGGGCATATTCCAATCGATACGCGGTCGCGGCTTTTCGGAGGCAGGAACAGCCGGCGGTTCAAACGCTGCTTCCCTTTGGATTGCTGACGGCTTTACCTCGGTCTTGATCGCTTCTGATTCAGTTGCCGCGTCTTCCTGTTCCAGCGCTTTATCGAGCGCTTCCGGCTCGTCGCCTCTAAGCGGCGCAGCATCTTCTTTTTCTGCCACCTCATCGCGTTGCTCGGGCTGGAAAGTGGCAATGTTGCGCATCTGAGTGGGCGGTGATTCTGGCAATTGCGCCGGCTCGGGCGGTGAAATTGGTCGCGCGACTGCGGGCTTGGCTGGCGCGTGAGGCTGAATGCTGCTTGCCACCGGCGGCGGATTGGCTCGGTTTGGTCTCGGCTGTGGCGCCGATCTCTCCGCCGAGGGTTGTCCTGTTGTTGCTGGCGGCAGGTCATCGCCCAGATTGAGGAAACGCTCCAATCGACCGGAAGGTCCCAACTCATTCCGTTTCACGTCTGGCGCTGGCTGCTTCTCCTCCCGCATTCTGCTAAGGACGCGCTTCACCATACTCTGGTCGCGCGCTTGGGCGGGTGTCTCAAGCGAGACCTGCTGCGCCTCCTGCTCAAGTTCGGATCGACGGCGCTGAGCCAGGAAGGCCCGCAACCGGTTCGGGATTGGCATCCAGTCGCTGCGCGGCTCGGGCAAGGTACGCGCGTTTATTGGCGCTGCCGTCAGTTGGGCCGGCTCAGGCTTGCTGATGCGCACATGGCTGTCTTCCTGCGGCAGTGCCGGCTGCTCTTGCTGCGCCTTCAAACGCGCTGCTCGCCGTTGTACCGCTACCTGCCCGATGAGTTTGCGAACATTACGGCTGACGCTTATGGCTACCACCGCCAGCTCCACCATGGTAGAGCGTGTCGTCAACATCGCGGCGATCGTCAGAACCATGAAGACCAGCGCGAACCCGCCAAGTTCGGTCAGATTAATGACGAGCGCGCTATACAGCCACCCGCCTATCAATCCGCCGCCGCGTCCGTCCAGATATGACTGCCGCACCACCTGCCCAATACAATCCCGACCACATTGGTTCGGATAACCGAGGCTGTCGATGAATTGAAAAAGCACCAGCGCGCCGAGCAAAGCCAGCGCCGCGCCCGTAAGGCGAATGGGATCGATAGTTGGTGGTTCATCGCCGAAGTGACGGACAATCAGCCAAAGGCCGATGGCGAACATAGTGACAGGGACTGCAATCGCGCCCCAGCCGAGCGATTGACCGACGATTGTATGCACACCGCCGATAGCGGCTTGCTCCGCCGAGAGAGCGCTGAAAACAAATACAGTCGCGCCAAATACTAATCCGACGCCGATAATGTCCAGCTTGCGATCGAGATCTAGCCAATCGCCTGATTCAATCTTCGGCGCTTTGCTTGCTTTGGCGCGAGGCACGTCCGTCGGCTTGGCTTCCTGCCGCATAGAACGCGCGTCGCCACGTTTGGCGTCTGCAGGTCGCTTGGCGCCCCGGCTGGCGCCGAAAGCTGAGCCGGAATAGGTCTGCGAGCTTTTGCCTGTTTTTCGGTCTGTCTTGCTGCTTGGTCCGCCGGCGCTGGCATCTTCGGTATCGCGTCGGCGCAGGCGTCCGCGAAAAGCGCCAATCCGCCCTTTGATTCCGCTAGCCGCGGCCGTGTCCGGCGACTCTACGTTCGAGGCTGGTTTGGCTGTGCTTCGCGGGGATTTGTCGCCGCGGGAGAGGCGCGCGCGCAAGCCACCGAAGCGACCTTTGCCTGCGTTCTGCTCTGGCTCGCGAGATTTCTCCGGTTTGTGGCTCTCTGAATGGCTCGCCGTTTTCTGATGCTTGCCGGCCAAACGGGCGCGGCGTTCTTCACTGTTCGACATCGACGGCGCCGGGTTGCGCGCCTTAACTGGTTTGCGTCCGGTCTTAGATTCCTTCCCTGCGCCTTGCCCGGATTTGGGACGCGGATCGCGCTTGTCACGCGCCTTGCCTTCCGCCGATTCAAAACGGGAATCTTTCGTTTGGCGCGAGCCACTGCTTCCTAATACATTGGCGCTCTGCCGGCCGGATCCGCTGAATTCGGCCGGGTCATAAAATTCGTCATCGTCGATGTATTCAGGCTCGCCATCGCCACGATTAGCCATGCTGCGACTCTGTCCATTTCTCAAGCGGCTAACTTCAACCCGGCAGCGTTCTGCCAGGCGCAAGGTTCAGCATAGCATAGTCTGCTGTTTCGGGCGATTCGACTTAGAACAAATTTTCGTGGTGTGCTAACGTTGCGCTGCGGGCGCTCAGGGCATGGTGAGCACGACTTTTCCCATGACGCGGCGTTCCTGCAATTCGCCTAAGGCGTCGACCGCGTCCTCCAGCGCGAAAGTCTTGTGAATATGCGGCTTGATCTTGCCCGCGTCGAACCAGGCTACGAGCTGCTCGAAGGAGCGCCTGATCGTGGAGGAATCGTGCTGCCAATATGCGCCCCAGAAGACTCCCACAATCGAAGCGTTCTTGAGCAAAGCGATATTCACTGGGGCGGAGGGGATGCGCCCGCTGGCGAATCCAATGACGAGATAACGTCCTTCCCAGGCGATCCGGCGCAAGGCTTGATCAAAGAGGTCACCGCCGACCGGATCGAAGATGACATCGGCGCCACGCCCATCGGTCAGCTCGATCAACCGGTCGCGCAGGCTTTCGCTGCTGTAGTTGATCTGGTCATTGGCGCCATATTTGCGCGCGAGCTCAAGCTTTTCCGCTGAATTGGCAGCGGCAATCACGCGGGCTCCCATGAGTGACCCCAATTCAACGGCTGCCAAGCCGGTTCCGCCGGCCGCGCCGAGGACCAGCAGCGTCTCGCCTTGCCTGATTTGCGCTCGATGCGCCAGGGCGACATGCGCAGTGCCATAGACCAGTGGGAAAGCAGCCGCTGATTCGTAGCTCATATCGTTTGACATGGGCATCGGCATGACGCCAGGCACAACGACTTCTTCCGCGAAGCCGCCCCACATCAAGGTCGATATGACGCGCTGGCCGACTTGCAAGCCTTCAACGCCCGCGCCGATCTCGCTGATTTCGCCGGCGACTTCCAAGCCCGGACTGAATGGAAGGGGCGGTTTCAACTGATACATGCCCTGAACCATCAGGATATCGGGAAAGTTGACGCCGCAGGCCCGTATTCTGATTTTGACTTGGCTGGGGCCAACGCTCGGACTGGGAACCTCGTCAAGTACGAGATTGTCGATGGCGCCGTATTCGCGACAAACGATCGCCTTCATCGCTGCCCCGCTTCGATGTCGATTGCGTTGGCAAGCAGACCGGAAAGCAAGTCGATGCAAGCTTGCACATCAGCGATATCAACCGTTTCGCTGGTGGTATGCAAGTAGCGCGTAGGAATGGAGATGCAGCCGCTGGGTACGCCTGCGTCCGCCATCTGTATCGCCGCTGCGTCGGTCGTACCGCCGGCCAGTAATTCTAGTTGGTAAGGAATGCCATCCGCCTCACAGCGGTCAATCATCCAGTTCTTGATGCCAAGCGGCACAATCAAGCCTGGATCGTGCACTTTGATCGCGGCACCGCCACCCAGCTTGACCAGCATCTTGTGTCCGCGAATCTGGTCGCCGCTGCCCGTCACATCAATGGCGATGCCGATATCCGGGTGTACACCCTGCGCCGCCGTCTTTGCGCCGCGCAAGCCAACTTCTTCTTGCACGGTAAAGGCAAAATAGAGCTCGTTCGGCGTTTGCCGCTGCAGCCGGCGCATCGTTTCGATAGCAACCACGCAGCCAATACGATCGTCGAGGGACTTGGCGATGATGCGGCTGCCGCGCAATTGCATCTCACGCGCGAAGCCAGCCGGCTGCCCGACCGGCGTTGCATTGCCGCCGCCATCCGTCTGCACATCAATGTAAAAGTCGTTCAAGGCCTTCCCGCCGCCATCTTGCACAGCGATGACCCCAATGGTCCCATCTTCAAATTGCACACGGTTGCCGTTCAGGGTGTCGTTTCGCAAGCCGCCGAGGCTCGAAAAGCGCAGATATCCGCTTTCGGGTTCCTGATAATTCGCCATCAAGCCGATTTCGTCCATGTGGGCCGCGATCAGCACTTTCTTGCCACAGCTGCCGACGCGGCAGATCAGATTGCCCAGGCCGTCTACGTAGGTCTCATCTGCCAGCTCCGCCACTTCTTCACGGATCAACTCGCGGATGCGATGTTCGTAGCCGGATGGTCCCCAGGTCTCGACAAGTTGCTTGGTCAGTTCAATCACAATAGAACTCCTCATTCTCGGCGGCGGGTCATCAGAAACTATAACTCGACTCCGTTGCCCAGCGGCGTCATACGGATTGCTTTGGCGCCAGCTCAGTTTACCGCCGGCAAGGCCCTTGCCGCATCTACAGGTATGTTGGTGGAGGGCTGAATCGTCCGCTCCTCAACGCGCATAGGCAAGCCATCGCGCGGAAACATGGTGATGAATGGCTGCGGGACGATGTCGACGCCCTCAACCAGACGCAATTGATATTGCTGCGCAATCGTCGCCAGCAGCAGATTGGCCTCCATCATGGCGAAACTGTTGCCGATGCAAATCCGCGGACCGCCGCCGAAGGGGATGTAAGCGTATTTGGGAATCTCGCTGATGCTATCCTCGGCCCAGCGCTCGGGTATGAACTTGTCCGGCTGCAACCATATGTCCGGATTCCTATGCGCACAATAGATGCAAATCTGTACACCCGACCATTCCGGGAAGGGATAGCCCAAAACTTTAGTGGCTTCTCTGTTCATGCGGCCTATCGACCAGACAGGAGGCATAAGACGCATCGACTCTTTGATCACCATTTCAGTGTAGGGCAGGCGCCGCAGGTCCTCCAGCGTCGGCGGATTGCCATGCAGTACACTATCCAGCTCATTGTGCAAGCGCGCCTCGACCGGCGGGTTCTGCGCCAGCAGCCACCAGGTCCAATTCAGCGCGTTGGCGGTCGTTTCGTGGCCCGCCAGGAATAGCGTAACTGCTTCGTCGCGAACCTGGCGGTCCGTCATGCGCTCGCCGTCTTCATCCTCGGATAGCAGCAGCATCGAAAGCAAGTCTCCGCGATCTTCGCCGCTGGCCCGCCGCTGATCAATAAACTGATAGACGATCTTGTCCAGCACGGCATTGGCGCGCCGCGAGCGTATCCGCAGCGGAGTTGGCATCCAGGCGGGCAGCAGAGTCGCTGTATTACTGGCTTTCTGCACCACTTGGACCGCGCCTTTGACCTGGTTCACCGTCGTCGATGCATCGGCGTCAAATAGCGTACGCCCGACGATAAGGAGCGTAAGCTGCATCATTTCCTTATCGACATCAAGCACTTGCCCGGCGCGCCAATCCGCCATCTGCTGCCGAGCATAATCCACCATGGTGTCGGCGTAAGCGGTTACGCGCTGCGTGTGGAAGGCGGGTTGCACCAGCCGGCGTTGACGCCGCCAGAAATCCCCATTGCTTGTCACCAGTCCCTTGCCCATGAAACGCGCAAGTCCCGTCTCTTCATTGGTGTAATCCAGACCCTTGATGAAAATATCCGATTGACGTACCAGCACTTCGCGAATCATGTCGGGATTGGCAATCATGTATTGATGACGATCGCCGCTCATATAATGAATGACGTCGCCATATTCCGCCATCCAGCGCGATACTCGGCTGAGCGGGTCCTTGAGGAACTTCCGGTAATACAAGTACTGTTCGATGGCGCTATGCCCGACATCGGGCGGTCCCGGCGGAAAGCCTCGTGTTGTCATTTTGTCCAAACTTTCAGGTTCGACGATGGTTTCATCATGTGTTGCGCAGTTGACCGCGCCTGTCGCCATCTTTTTCGAGCAGGTTGGGCGACGATATCTTATCGTTAGCATAACATTAAATGGTGAACTTATGAAACGGAATCAAGCGCTTCGCAACCAGCCGATTGCTCGCGATTCCTATTTGTTCCTATTTGCGGATTGCACCCGTATTGGTGACAATACATGAGGTTTGGACGTAGACGATGAAGGGCAGAGCTATGTATGCAATCGGACTGGACTTCGGCACTTTGTCAGGAAGAGCAGTATTGGTCGATACACGCGACGGCGCGGAAATCGCGGAATCCGTCTTCGATTATCCGCACGGCGTCATTGATGTTCAGCTGCCCTCCGGCCTGAAACTGCCACCCGATTGGGCTTTGCAGCACCCGCGAGATTACCTCGATGTTTTCGCGCATACCGTACCGGCGGTCTTGCGGCAAAGTGGTGTTGCGCCGTCCGATGTCAAAGGCATTGGCATCGATTTCACCGCCAGCTCGCCCATGCCGACGACCAATGATGGTACGCCGCTTTGCTTTCTAGCAGAACTCAAAGATGAGCCGCATACCTATATCAAGCTGTGGAAGCATCACGCCGCCCAACGTCAAGCCGACCATATCAACGAAACCGCCCGCCAAATGGGCGAGAGCTGGCTGCCACGCTATGGCGGCAAGATATCATCGGAGTGGTTCTTTAGTAAATTGTTACAAATTTTGCAGGAGCGGCCCGATATTTACGCACAGATCGACCGCTTTGTTGAGGCGGCGGATTGGGTCATTTGGCAATTGACCGGTGTAGAAACGCGGAATGCTTGCACCGCCGGCTACAAAGCGATGGTGCAAGACGGCGACTTTCCGGATAAGGCCTACTTCCGCGCCTTGGACCCTGCATTTGAAAACGTGGTCGACGAGAAAGTCGGGCGGAAGTTTGCCGAATTGGGATCAAAGGCGGGCGAACTCACGCCGCAGATGGCAGCCATGATGGGGCTTCCAGCGGGCATTGCTGTGGCCGTCGCCAACGTCGACGCTCATGTCACCGCGCCGGCCGTCCAAGCGACTGGTCCAGGCACTATGGTCATGGTCATGGGCACATCATGCTGCCACATCCTTTCCGGCAGCGCCCTGCAGGTAGTAGATGGCATGTGCGGCGTGGTCATGGGCGGCGTCATCCCCGGTCTATATGGATATGAAGCCGGGCAAAGCGCTGTTGGCGATATCTTCGCCTGGTTCGTCGATCATGCGGTTCCGCCGGCATATCATAGGGCGGCGAAAAGTTCTGGACTGAATCTGCATGAATATCTTGAGCGGGAAGCGGCGAAGCAAAAGGTCGGCGAACATGGCTTGATCGCTCTCGATTGGTGGAATGGCAATCGCAGCACACTTGTTGATGTCGACTTGACTGGTATGATGGTTGGCATGAATCTGGCGACCCGCGCGCCTGAAATTTATCGCGCGCTGATTGAAGCCACCGCCTATGGAACGCGCGAGATCATCGAAGCCTTTGACGCGCAAAACATAGAAGTTAGTCAGTTGGTGGCGGCCGGCGGCCTGCCGGAGAAGAATAAGCTTCTCTGCCAGATATTCGCCGATGTCACCGGACGCCCGCTAAAACTGTCCGGCTCGGCACAGGCGCCTGCCCTCGGCTCGGCCATGCACGCGGCGGTCGCAGCCGGCATCTACAGCGATATTCACGCCGCCGCCGAAAAAATGGGCAGACTCAAAGAGGGTGTGGTGACACCGATTGCTCAGAATCAGGCGGTATACGACAAACTCTTTGCTGAATACAAGACGCTCTATGACTACTTTGGCCGCGGCAGCAATGATATCATGAAGCGTCTCAAAGCGATTAGGCACGCCGCGCTGAGTTGAGTTAGTCCCCATCAAGCTCACGCAGCAACGCGAAAAGGCCGCGTTAGACACGTCGCTTGATATCCGTATGAATTGCGCCATCGGAGTTGTTGTATTTGAGGCGAAAAGCATTGGGTCGGGGGGCATGAACGCCTTAGTTGTGAGCAGACTCAAAACCAGGCGCGCGCGAGCGACCTGGGCCCTTTGTCAAAAATAACCAAAACTAATGCCTGTTATTGGGACAGTATTGCGCTTATTTCGTCCGCCGGCTTAACGATATGATGCTCACTAAGTTTAGGCAGTGCGAAATGTGCCGCTGGGGGTGCAAAATGAACAAAGGCAAGTTGGGCATGGGAAGCAAGCGAAAGCTTGTCTACCGCTTCATCTCGATATTATTTGGTTTGGTCATCCTGTACAGCTTCGGCTTTGGCACAATCGCACAAGAAGATCCTCCGGCTGAGGATGCCGCGGTTGAAGAAGTAATGGTGGATGAGATTACTGCCCGCGACGTGCAAAACAATCTGGACCATGTATGGATACTCTTAGCTGGCTTCCTGGTGTTCTTCATGCAAGCCGGTTTCGCCATGCTGGAAGGCGGCATGATCCGTGAAACGGGGGTGGTGAATTCACTCGCCGAAAACTTCATGGACGCCTGTGTCACTGGCATTGTCTTTTTCGTCGTTGGCTTCGGTATAGCCTTTGGCAGCGCGGAAAGCAGCGGCTTCATTCCACAATTCGAACTCTTCTTAGGAGGCGCCACCGGGGCGGGCGATGGTGATGGCACATTGTTTGTTAATTTCTTCTTCCAGTTCGCCTTCGCGGGCGCGGCGGCCACCATTGCCACCGGCGGTATGGCCGAGCGGACGAATTTCGTTGGCAAGCTAATTTATAGCGCGATTCTCGGCGCAGTTATTTACCCAGTTGCGGTCTTTTGGACTTGGGGCGGTGGCTGGATAGCGCAGCAGGGATTCGTGGACTTCGCGGGTTCGACAATCGTGCACATGACAGGCGGTATCGTAGCCCTCACTGGCGCCTATATCTTGGGCCCCCGCGCCGGTCGCGTATTTGGTCGTCCGCCGGCGGCATCCAACCTGGCACTCGCATCGATGGGTACGTTTATCCTGTGGTTCGGCTGGTATGGCTTCAATGTCGGCTCGACTCTGGGCGCGGGGGATGTCAATCAACTGGGATTGGTCGCCGTTAACACAACGCTGGCGGCGGCGGCTGGCGCGTTGGGCGCGATGTTCCATACCTACTTTGTCACCAAAAGCTGGAATGTAAGCTTCATCTTGAACGGGTCTCTGGCCGGTCTTGTGGCGATCACTGCAGGCTGTGCCTCTGTCACCCCGATCAGCGCGGTGATCATCGGTGTATTGGCCGGTGTTGTGTTGGTGATTTCAATCGGCGTTGTGGAAAACCTCAAGATAGACGATGCGGTTGGCGCGTTTTCCGTACACGGCGCTTGTGGCGCCTTCGGAACGCTGATGATTGGAATCGTGGGCTCGCAGGCGCTCGGCGCTCAAAGCTTATTTGATGGCGGCAGTCTTGACCTGTTTGGGACGCAGGTAGTTGGTGTGGCAGGCGTCGCAATTTGGGTCGGCATCACCAGCTACGTGATGTTTACCGTGCTGAACCGCATTGACATCTTGCACGTAGCTCCGGAGGCTGATCGAATCGGCATTGACGCATACGAACATCACGCCTCTGTATGGCCAAACGTATTGCCGCTCAGCGAATCCGACGAAGACTGACACAAGATTCAATTCAATCAACAAGTGAACAAGGCGATCCGCAACGGGTCGCCTTTTGATTTCTTCTGTTGCTCTTAAAAATCAGAGTTGGTCGCTGTCGAGCATGATGGTCACAGGACCATCGTTGTGGATCTCCACCTGCATCATCGCGCCGAAGACGCCATGCTCCACACGCCTTACGCCCGCTCGTCGCAGGCATTCCGCGTAGAATCGCACCAGCGGCTCTGCGGTACCCGGCGGCGCAGCCTGAACATAGCTTGGGCGCCGCCCCTTACGAGCATCGGCATAGAGCGTAAATTTTGAAACCACTAGTACGCCGCCTTCGACATCAAGGAGTGAGCGATTCATCTTGCCGTCGTCATCGGCGAATACACGCAGGTTCGCCGTCTTGGTCGTCAGCTTCTCCGCTTCCGCTTCGCCATCGGTATAGGTGATGCCCACCAGGGCGACGAAGCCCTCTTCAATCGCGCCAGAGACTTTGCCATCGACCGTTACCGAGCCATTGCTTACCCGCTGCAACAGTACTCGCATTCTGCATACCTCTCTGTCAAGCTCGCTGATTCAGATGCTGCATCACGCGAAGCAAGAAGAATTGGCAGCAAGTGTCCACGTGATATTGAATATCCATCTCCTCGTTTTCTTTGTCGTAGACGCCTGTCACTACAAACTTTGGCGGTTCGCCATGTTCGCCGCAAACGACATCGCGGAACTTTCGCTCCAACCCAGCGCCGATCGAGCGCCGTGTGCTATCAAACATCAGCTCCAGCTCGTAGCTGTCAAGGAAGGCATCGGGCCGTTCTTCACCTTGCGTCCGCAAGTCAAATTCGATTGTCAGGCTCATGCCATCGTCAATCGATCATTTTCTGTCTACGCTCGACCAATTGGATCGCATATCCCCAGGGATCGCGCAAGAATGCGAGCTTATCGCCGTTGGCGCGGTGGTCAATATCGCCGTCCAGCTTGGCGCCGGCTGCCACGAGGCGTTCACGAGCCGCTTCCATGTTCTCAACGGCGAAGGCCAGGTGAAAGGTGACTGGATGATGGTCACTATAGTCGATGATACTGCCTAATGGGTTACTGTAAATCTCGATCAAACTCTTGCCGGCGCTGTCCGCCAGGAAATGAATATTAGGCGGCTCGACGAACGATCGTACAATCTTCATATCCAGGTTGGCGCAATACCATTCCGCCAAGCTCGCCGGATCCGCCACATTAAATGCGATATGCTCTAATCTCATGCTGTCTCCTATTCCAGTTCAAAATGTTCCGCTTCTGGCTTGCTCGATTTCACACTGTCTTCAGTTTCGTCGTCTTCAAGCTGTTGGCTGCGCAGCCAGCTCATGCCCATCATCCCCAGAAAAACGACGGCGATGCCGAGGAAAATGATTTCGTCGAAGGGTCCCAAAGCTCCGTGAGCGAGAATGACTGGCATGCCTAGCCTCGTTAATGAGCAGACGCGGCACATTATAGACGACGCAACAAGTAAACTGAACCTATGGTTGCCAGCCCGCCATTAGGGAAGCAGAATGACACGGTGGCGAATTTTATCGGATAGCGAATGTGTCGGACCAGGTCTTGAGCATCAGCGGCTTGCGGAAATACTACGGCGCCAAACTGATTCTCGATGATGTCAATCTACAACTGAATCGAGGCGAACGCGCAGTCCTTGTCGGTGAAAACGGCGTGGGAAAATCGACGTTGGCTCGTCTGATCCTGGGCATAGAGGCAGGTGAACGCGGGACTATTCGCATTGCGCCCCGCAATTTAGTGGCATATCTGCCGCAGGAGGTACAGGTTCGCGAGTCGCTCACGGTCGGCGAGTTCATTAGTGATAGCTTGGGTGAGCTGAGCTCGCTGCAGTGCCGCCTGCACGAGCTGGAAGGGCAGATGGCGGAGAATTCGGACATCGCTGACGCGCTGGAAGAATACGGTCAATTGCAGACAGTATTCGACCTGCGCGGTGGTTATACGATTGAGGCGCGCCGGGAGCAGATCTTTTCTGGCCTGGACTTGGGTCATATCGACGAGACGCGCTTTGTAATTTCGCTCAGTGGCGGCGAGAAGACGCGCATGGGACTAGCAGTGCTGCTCCTGCAAGCGCCTGATCTGCTGATCCTTGACGAGCCGACCAATCATCTGGATTTCGCTGGTTTGGCTTGGCTGGAAGAATACCTGCTGACCTATCCCCATGCGCTGCTCATGATCACCCACGACCGCCACTTCATCAACCGGGTGGCGACCAAGATTCTGGATTTGTCCGCTGTGACACACAGTCTAACGATCTACCATGGCAACTATGACGACTATCTCTCGCAGCGCGAGGCGCAATATCAGCGCGAGGTTAACGCTTATCACGGGCAAGCAAATCGCATGAAGGCCCTGCGGACGCAGATGAAAAAGGAGACGCATGGGCATCGCAAAGCCAAACGCGCCGATGATGGCGACAAAGCGATAAAATTCGCCGTCGAGCAGCAGGTGGCGCGTACGGTCAGTAAGATGGCGCGCTCAGCCCGGCAGCAATTGGAATCGCTCGAGGCGAATCGCCTGGATAATCCACGGCATGTTTGGCATATTGAATTTGAATTCGACCCAGTGCCTCTAACGAGCATGGAGCCACTGCAGTTGCAGTCTTTGGGAATCGCGTTTGGCGCGCAAGCACTGTTCGAGAAGGCCGACGCTGTTCTCCGCAAAGGCGAGCGCGTGGCATTGGTGGCGCCGAATGGCGCCGGTAAGACATCGCTGCTGCGCCTGATCACCGGCGAATTGAACGCCACCAGCGGGGGCGTAAAGGTGATGCCCGGCGCGCGAATTGGATACCTCGACCAGACCGGCGAAACTTTTGACGAAAGCCGCAATATCGTTAACCTGCTCAGTGAAATCAGCCAGGACACGGCTGACAATATTCTGACGCTTCTGCATCGAAGCGGCTTGTTCCGCGACGCGCATCTTGCGGCCAAGTCGGTGGCGGATTTGAGTTTGGGGCAGCGCCGCAAGCTCGGCATCGCTTGCCTGATCCATAGTCGCGCAAATCTGCTGCTGCTTGATGAGCCGACCAACCATCTCGATTTACTCAGCTTGGAGGCATTGGAGCGCGCGCTGCTCAGCTTCCCGGGCGCGATTCTGGCCGCGACGCACGACCGCTGGTTCATCGACAGAATTGCGACCAATGTCTGGCGTCTGCGCGATGGGAAACTTATCGTTGACTGACAGCCTGGCGAGCTTAGTCCAGGTCGATTGGTATCTTGAAGGCGGATGAATTTGTTGGCGGCTCGTCTTCGTCCGACTGTGATTCAGCGGCGTCGCCAGGATTGCTGATGTCGATGCGCACGGATTTCTTGCCGAGTTGAGGCCGCTTGGTCCGCTTCGCGCGTCTACCCTTGCGAGCTTTCTTGGTCGGCTCCCTGACCTTCACCACCAGATCTACTTCCGCCGAATCAACCGCCTCTTCGTTATCTTCTTCAGCGCTGACGCCTATACTCTGGCGCGTGTCTGCATCGTCATTGACTTCCGCCGCATTTGCGATCTCTTTGACGACAGTCTGACGTGAGGCTGCCCGCTCGGTATTAGTAATCTGTTGTCCGTTTTCGTCTGACTGTACCGTACGCAATTTCTTGACGGCGCCGACGATGTCGTCCTCGAAAATGTCCCAACGAGACGGCGCCAGCGATTCCAACATGAAATCAAGCGATTCCAGCAGCGCAAGCTGATCGGCGTCGCTTTTGCTCAAGGCGAATATCCGCCAGATGCGCAGAGGCCGAAAACTTGGGTGAAGACGCAACCCTTCGTCAATTATGGTCAGGGCTTGATCAGTCTGATCCAGGCTGAGCAGGGTGGCGCCAAGATAGGTGTACAGACGAGGCATGTCCTTGGCTTGCAGTCCCTGCCCCTTAGGCAGCGCCAGCAATTCTCGATAGATCGGCAACGACTGTTCCGGTACATCGAAGGCGCTCCAAGTCCTCGCTAGCTCGAACATTATGCGCGGATTGGCCGGATAGGTGGCATGCAGCTGCCTAAAGTGCTCTATTGCGCCGCGAAGGTTGCCTTGCCGTTTCAATTGAAGACCGGCATCGATCAATTCGGTGATCACCGCCATTGTCGCCATTCCTTATCGGACTCCACTAGAACGAGTATAACATGGTCGCTATATGCTACGTGTATTTCGTTTCATCGTTGCGTCCGCGACGGACGCGCTTGCGGCTTGCCCGTAAACCGGGACGAGCGCATAATTGCTTTTGTTCACTATCACTAAATGAGGGAAAATCGATGCGCACTTTGAGTCGCGCCCTTGTCCCTTTGGTCTGCGCCCTGATGTTTCTGACTGTTTTCCTGCCCTATGCTTCACTTCAAGCGGCGGACAGCGATCCAGCTCCCGTGGAGACAAGTGATGCGGTGGTCGCGCTGGGCGACGCCCTTGCCAACGTCAACGGAGCGCTGATCGAGCGAACGGCTTTCGACGCGACATTTGCGCGCATCGCGGCCTTCTCAACGGCCGCCGACCCAAACACGCTTGCCCTGGATGTGCTAAACAGCCTTATAAATGAGCGATTACTTCTCCAGTTCGCGCGGGCCAACGAACTTGTCGTAGAAGTTGAGGTCGTCAATGCCGAGGTCGCTAGCCTGAAAGACAATTTGGGCGATGATCGCTGGGAGGCATGGCTGGCGGAAAACCTCTATTCCGAAGACGAATTCTGGCACACGCTTCATGGGCAATTTATCACACTCGCCGTGCGCGATCATGTGACGGCTCACTTGCAGGGGCCGGTGGAGCATTTCCGCGCGCGTCATATCCTGGTGGCACAGGAAAGCGAGGCCCAGCGTGTGATAGAACGCTTGAATGCAGGCGACAGCTTCGCGGCGCTGGCTGCGGCGGTTTCGCTAGACGTCTCGACCCGCGACTATGGCGGCGACCTGGGCTGGTTCATCCGCGGCGAGCTGCTGGATCCGCGCCTGGGCGAGGCAGCGTTCTCACTGGCGCTGGGCGAAATCGGCGGACCGATCGCCACGCGACTTGGCTACCACGTCCTGCAGGTCATCGGCGTGGCTGAGCGCAGAATTGAGGCGGGCCGTCTGCCTTATTTGACCGAGAACACCTTCAATCTTTGGCTGGAAGCTCAGGTCGAGGCGGCGGATATTCACCTGAATCTGGAGGCGCTGGATACACTCGGACTGGCTACTCCTTGACGATTGGAACAACATACCCTTCATCGATCCAGGCTTGCAGCCGCTGTGGATTGACTGCGTTGCAACTGAAGCCCGCGGACTGCTCGATACTGAGCTGCTCAAGATATTCGTCCACAACAAACGTACTTAGAAAATCGTGATATATACCCCGCGCCGGCGAAATATAGCACCAGGGCGCCAGCCGATACCTTGTCTCGTCGTTCAGCTGTGGGACGCGATACTTAAGCGGTGGCTTTTTGACCGCGTTCAATATGATATCGGCGTAACTGTTGACCATAGCCTCGTGCGAGAATTCCGCCTTGAGATAGCTTAGCGTCTCGGGAGAAGTTCGGCGGCGCTCGCTCAAGATTCTGTGCGTAATCGCCGCGGCGTACTCGATTTCCCCGAAATCAATACTGTCGATATGTTTTTCCGGCAGCAATTGACGATAGGTCGCAACACGTGAAACAACCGCCGGCGTTCCGCAGCCCAAGGATTCAAAAACCGCATTGCCGAAGGTTTCTATGATGTTTCCGATACACAGGCTCACATCGGCCAGGCTGTAATACTCGGGAATCAAGGCTTCGCTGATCCAGTCATGAAAAACAAATACTTCGCTCAAGCCCACTTCATTGATGCGGCAATTTAACTTGTTATAGTAATTGACGTATTTAGGTTCGTTGGCGACGCCCGGCCAACGCGGGACCAAGACGCGAAGATCATTCCAGCCGAATTCGTGAACCAGCTTCTGCGCCACCTGCACAACATCAAATATGCCCTTATCCACATCCGGGCGATGCGGAAAGAGTACGACTGGATGGTTGGCAACTTCGGATGGAATGAACTCAAAAATGTCTCGTGGTTCGGTGTAACGGAAGAAATCCCAGTCGAAGCCATTGTGAATGGAGTGCATGCGCTCGCTAACTTTCGGCGCAAATTGCCCAACGGCCGCCTCATACGAATCGCGCGTATGCTCTGAAGGCAAAATCCACTCGTCGCCTTGAAACAAAAATGACGATATGACCGGTTCGGGGTAAACGATCGTGCGCAGCGAAATCACAGTTGGAATATCTTGATAGACGTAGGGAAAGATTAGACTGCCATCATGGCTGTAGTGAACATCGGCCTCGGCGAAGGCCGCGCCGACCTCGCGCATTGCGTTGGCAATATGGTAAAGCGGTGTGAGATAAGGCTCGGGATAGGGCAACTTGAAGCGCAAGATCGGCAGGACTTCTATGTTTTCATGCCACTTGAAGGGCGTCATTGCCCCCTCAAGCGGTGTGGTCAATATAGTCAGCCGGTGACCCTGCTCGCCCAGATGCAATGCTATCTTCTTCAACTGCATCTCCGCGCCGGCAATGGAAATATCTGGAAATAACGGCGTCATTGAGAAACCGACGATCTTCTTGCCCATGACATCCACTCAAATGGCTTTTTGCGCTACAATAACGAACTCTTACTCACTTATCATATTATATTGCTCATTCTGAGTAAAGTTCGCGGGAGCAGCGGCCCGGGCAGTCGGTTCATCCGGTGATCACCGTGCCGACAGTGGCGTCGCCCTGTAACGCTTTGACGAGGTCCTCGGGATTCCAGAAGTTCAGCACGACAATGGGCATGGAATTCTCCTGGCAGAGTGTGAAGGCGGTGGTGTCCATGACCCGCAGCTGCTCATCCAGCACCTGCTGATAATTCAACCTGCTGTAGCGTCTGGCACTGGGGTTTTTCACCGGGTCAGCGGAATAGACGCCGTCCACTTTGGTCGCCTTGACGATGACATCGGCATGAATCTCACTGGCGCGCAGGGCGGCGGCGGAATCTGTCGTGAAGTAGGGACTGCCGATGCCGCCGGTGAGGATGACGACGCGATCCTTTTCCATGTGGCGAATGGCGCGCAGGCGGATATAAGGTTCGGCAACCGAATTCATCTCGATGGCGGTCTGAACGCGAGTAACGATGCCCAGGCGCTCAATGGCGTCCTGCAAAGCCAAGCCGTTCATGACCGTGGCGATCATGCCCATGTGATCGGCTGTGCTGCGGTCCATGCCCAGTTTCGCCGCCGGTTCGCCGCGCCACAAATTGCCGCCGCCGATGACGATGGCCACTTGTATGCCCAGCTGATAAACCTCGCGCGCGCGCAGGGCGATATATGCCACCTGCTCCGGGTCGATGCCGGTTCCGCTTTCGCCCGCAAGCGCTTCACCGCTTAACTTCAATAAGACACGATGATAAGGCAGATTGCTGTTCACGCTCATAGGTCCTCCTTCTTCAATGGTTTCTCCGATTCGCTTGGACTGCGTCCCGTTGGTCAGGTTTCACATTGGCGGGACCAGCCAAAAGTCATCCGTCAATTCCAAGTCGCGGAAGATGGCCAGGGCTGCTGCTACAGACTTGCCCCGGAAATCGGGCGACATCCGGTCGTGATACCAATGTTTGGCAAGCTCCCAAACTTGCGCCAGACTCAGTACCGCGCCACGTTCCCGCCTGCCGGCGCGACACCACCTGTCGATTTGACTCTCCGACCGGAAAAGCAATATATTCGCTCAAGTATCTACAATATTGTCGTACCATTGGCGAAAAGCGTGGGCGAAATGCACAAGTCGGTCGGCATCATCGCGAAGCTCGCCACCGTCAATGGCATAATGCATTATTTCGCCGCTGAGGGCATAACGCGCTTCGATCATTGCGTCGCAGCCGAGCATGGCGGGAATGCCCAGCGAATCCCAGGCGCAGTTGGCGTAGAGCGTCACATCGTTGACCAGGACGCGGTAATCAGTCGGCATGGCTGAGAGTGGATTTGCCATCAGAATGGCGTCGCTGTTTGCTTCAAGCACCAGGGCATGCGCATCGTGCAGCCGCCGCAATGATCGCCGCGCCTCCATCTCTGTTACAGCAAAGCGCCGGGCAATCGCTTGATTTGAGGGCGCCCCGCCGGTCGCGCAGAGGACTTCGTATACAAAGTAGCGGATCTGCCAGTCGGCTGCGGACGTGGTCAATGTTATCACCATACCCCAAAAAAGGATTAGCTCTTGGCTAATCCTTTGATCGTTTCGACTCGCTCTGCTGAAGCATGCCTCGCGCCAAAATGCTCAAGCCCCGTCGCCGATGGCCAAGCGTTGAAAACGGCCGATATTTATCGTCTCGCCCACTTCAGCGACCGTCTCCTGCAAGTATTGCGTTATCGTCTTGTCATCGTCTTTGATGAAGGCTTGCTCCATCAATACAATGTCTTCGTACCACTTGTCCATACGCCCGGCCACGATCTTCTCCGCGATGTGCTCCGGCTTGCCTTCTTCCAGGGCGCGCTGCATTTGCAGCTGAGTTTCGGACGAGACTCGGTCATCCGGGACGTCTTCGCGTTTGACGTATTGCGGATTCATATTGGCGATGTGCATGGCGATATCTTTAGCGAAAGACTTGAATTGATCCGTCGCCGCGACAAAATCAGTCTCGCAATTGACTTCGACAACGACCGCCAGCCGTTGATCGAAATGTAGGTAATTGCCTATCACGCCTTCGTTGGCGCTCCGTCCCTTGCCTTGCAGCTTGATGCCGTCTTTCAGCGCTTTTTCCCGCAGGAATGCAGCTGCCTCATCGATATTGCCGTTATTTTGCTCCAGCGCTTTTTTGCAATCGAGCGGACCGGCGCCGGTCTTGTCGCGCAGCGCTTTCACCTGTTTTGCGGTAATTGCCATTCTGTCCTCATCTCGGTACGGCCAAGTTCCATCTTATTCGTTAACTTTTTTGGGTTGCGGACTCCGTATTGGCTTCCGGTGCTTTGGCGTCATCACTTTCTTCAACTGCGCTGACGGCCTCACCCTCGCCAAATAGCTTGGAATCACGCAGCTTCGCCAAGGTAGATTCGCCCAGCAAGTCCTCATCGGCGAGTTCCTCGTCATAGGCATCGGCGAAGAATTGATCTTCCTCAACTTCCTCGCCGGCTGACTGCCTCAAGTTATGCCCTTCCAGCACAGCATCCGCCAACGCGGCTATCAACAAGCGGATTGAGCGCATAGCGTCATCATTGGCCGGCAGAATATGGTCAACCATGTCGGGATTGGCGTTGGTATCGACAAGCGCCAGGACAGGAATGTTGAGGATATTGGCTTCCTTGACGGCGGTGAATTCCCGCTCCGCATCCACAACGACCAGAAGATCGGGAATGCGTTTCATTTCACGAATGCCGCCCAAGCGCAATTGCAGTTTGGCAATCTTGCGCTGCAATACCAGCCCTTCTTTCTTGGTCAGGCGGTCAAATTCACCGGCGTCTCGCCGCTGCTCCAATTGCTTCAATGTGTCGATGCGGCTGCGAATCGTCTTCCAGTTGGTCAGCGTCCCGCCCAGCCAGCGGTAATTGACGTAAGCCATGCCGCAGCGCCCGGCTTCCCGCTGGATGATTTCCTGGGCTTGGCGTTTGGTGCCGACGAAAAGCACGGATCCGCTGCCGGACACTATGTTGGCGATCATATCGTGAAACGTATTGAGATTCTTCAATGTAATCTGCAGGTCGATAATGTGAATCCCGTTGCGCTGGGTGAAGATGAATTCATCCATCTTGGGATTCCACTTGTTGGTGCGGTGGCCGAAGTGCACACCTGTTTCCAGCAAAGTCCGCATTTTTACGGCTGAGGGCATTACAATACTCCTTCGATAGTCGGTGTTTTAAGCTCGCGCATCGTTCATCCTCCGGTGACAATCCGCCGGGCGGACAACACCCACCGAGAGTCCCGATGCGTGGGATTAGGGAACCTGCCAAGACAGCAAAATTCCGTGTGCGATTCTATCATAGGCGCTGGCTGACAACAATTATGGGTTTGTCTTTGCAGCGCTCAGTCGAGGTTGGAGCGCCGATCACAAAGCGCTGGCGCTAAGGATTTGCTCAAGTGTGCTGACGAATGCCTGATTGGCTTCTCGAGTCCCCAGGCTGAGGCGCATGCCAAAGGGCATGCCGTTGCGCGCCTGGCCGCGCAGGAGGAAACCGCGCTCCCGCAGCTCGTCCTGCAATTCGTCCGCCGGCAAGCGCGTCTCGAAGAGGATAAAGTTTGCCGCCGGCTTCCAGTAGCGAAGATCCAGCCGGTCGAACTCGGCGCAGACCCAGCGCGATTCCTGGCGCAAAAATTCGACCACGCGCTCCACATGCGCTTGGTCGCGGCAGGCTGCGATGCCGGCCGCCAGCGCCAGCTTGTTCTGATGGAAACCGCGATGTAAGCCGGCGATGGCATTGGCGATTTCCGGTCTGGCGATGCCGTAGCCCAGGCGCAGTCCCGCCAGGCCATAAACTTTCGAGAAGCTGTGCGCGATGACGATGTTCCTGTTTTCCAACACGTATTTGATGGAATCCGGGAAATCTGCGTTGTCGACGAAGTGGTGATAGACCTCGTCAGCGACGACCAGGACATGATCGGGCAGTCCACGCATCAGACGGCCCATGGCCTCGGCCGAAATCAGTGTGCCGGTCGGATTATTAGGATTGCAGAGCATAACCAGCTTGGTACGCTCCGAAATCGCGTCCAGCACAGCCTCAGGTCGATAGCGAAACGTATCCGCCTCGAGGGGCACATCAATCACTCGCGCGCCCAGCGGAAGAGACACTTTTGAGTAAGCGCCAGTGAATGTAGGCGACGACAGGATTATTTCGTCGCCGGGGGAGAGAAAGGCGCGCATGATCAGTTCCAGCGCTTCGAATCCGCTGCAGCCCGTATAGATATGCCGCGGCGTAAGCCCGCGCCCGAGCACGTCTACGATAGCGCGACGCAACTCAATGTCGGAATACGTTGGATAATAATTCAGGGTCGGCGCCAGGGCTGTGATGGCATCCACCACCTGCGGCGAAGGGCCCAGCGGGTTTTCGTTATTCTGCAGACGATGCGGCGGCGCATCGCCTGAAGTTTGGAGCCGATCATCTTCTTCGGCAGCAGTGGCTTCTTCCCGCTTGAAGGGGGCGATGTAAGGGTTGAAGCGCAATTCGCTCATCTGGACCTGGCTATACCCGCTACTCATTAAGGCAGTTGGAAGTGAGATGATAACCCAATTCGCCGCAAGGCGTAAGTTGGCGCTCAGTCGAAGGTCACGAGCAAATGCTAACGGGAATTGCGCAGCTGCATTGAAGCTCCGCCCTTGGGCTCGAAGCCAAATGTGCCATAGAATCCAATAAGTTCGGCGTCGCAGTCCAGCATGACGATTTCGATATGCTCGGTGCGTTTGAGGATTTTGTCCAGCATTTGCGATGCGATGCCGCGATTGCGATAGGCGCTGTTCACCACCACATCATCGATGATGGCGCGGAATAGATCATCAGTAATCACTCGGGCAAAAGCAATCAGTCGATCCTCATCCCAGACACCCAGTGTTATCTGGCTGTGGTCCAGCATTTGCTGAATATCCAGCGGACCGCGCGTGTCGGCCCAATCCGTCTGCTGGAGCAACTGATAGAGCTCTTCGGGGTTTATCGGCTCGGTGAATGAGTAAATATAGCGTGTCGGCATTGTCTGAACCCTTATCTCATCCGATATATCGTTTCCAGCTTGCAGTTGCATCGTCACCTTGCGTAACGTCCCAGAAATCATCATACCGCAAAGCGCAAATTGCCGTAGATGTTTTGTATCTTTTGTCCAGTCCTTGCATGTCCTGCGCGAGTCTAAGGTGCTGCGCAGATTTCCACATAAGCGCTGGCGGTGCTAGAATGATACTGTCCAAGGAAAAGCCTTGAGGATCGGCGAAATTGGCCTCATCAAGATGGGATTCATTCATCCAGTTTTTGTGCGAGATTTATCAGACTGCGCCTGATAGTCGTCAGAGCTTGGTGGATGAATTGCTAACCACGCATGACCAATGGCCCTGGGTCGAACGCAATAAAGCGACTTTCGTCTACGATTCCTGGACGGCGGAGAATGTCGCGCTGAATATCGATATCGTTAATCGCGACCCGCCCTTTGAAAAAATGGCGCGGCTTGAGGAGACCTCGCTATGGTACTTCCAGCGGTTCTTCGAGCGAGACGCGCTGGTGGACTACATGTTCGCCATTGATGATCCGGGCACACCTCTGGCCCAAGAAGTCGATTTGATGGATCGCGTTGGCAGATTCTGGCAAGCGGATGCTCTTAACGCGCTTTCGATCCGCGCCAGCCAGGTCGACACTTCGGTATTAACAATGCCGCGCGCGCGTCCCTTTCCCAATTGGCAATCGATGGCGGCTGTCCCGCGCGGGCGAGTCTATCGCCACCGCTTCAGCTCGGTACAGCTTGGCTTTGAGAATCGCAATCTCTGGGTTTATACGCCGCCCGGCTACGATGCCAACGATGGCAAGGATTACCGCTTGCTGGTTTTGATGGACGGCCAATGGGCGATGAATGTCCTCGAAGTGCCCTACATCGCCGATGCGTTGATCAAGCACGGGCGAATGCAGCCGATCATCATTGCCATGCTGGCCAGTGGCGCGCAGTCGGAGCGCGTAACCGAGTACGTTGGCAATGACAAGCACTACGCCTCGATCGCGGCGGAACTGCTGCCCTTCCTACAAGCGGAACACCGCATCGAGCCGCTTAATCTGGGACTGGGCGGTTTCGGCGAAGGCGCAGTAGCGGCTGCTCATGCTGCTCTCAAAAACCCAGCCATTACCGGTCATCTCATCATGATCTCGCCGCCATTGGGCCGGGCGCCGGCCGTGCAGTTGCTCAAGGATTATGCCCAGCGCTTCCGTGACTTGCCGATCCTGCCCAATCGCATCTTTCAGTCGGTCGGACGTTACGAGCAAGACCTGCGCTTTTATCAGCCGGCTTTGGCCCTGCGCGGCATACTCGAGCGGCGCATGACCCACGACCCGGATCTGCAATACAGATTCGTGGAATTGGGCAGCGGGCATAGCCTGGCCGCTTTCAAGAGCGTGATGCCGGAAGCGCTGGCGCACGTCTTTCCCGCCTAGCCAAATTCTACCAGGCATCAGTCATGGGTATCCTGTACATCGTTCCAACACCGATCGGAAACCTCGAGGATATTACGCTGCGCGCTCTGCGTATATTGCGGGAAGCCGCGCTGATAGCCGCTGAAGACACCCGCGCCTCGCGTGTATTGACCAGGCATTTTGAAATCGATACGCCGATGACCAGCTACCACGAGCACAATAAGCTTTCAAAGCTGGACGAAGTTTTCTCCGCCTTGGCAGCCGGCGATGTGGCGCTGATCTCGGACGCGGGCACACCCGGGATTTCGGATCCCGGATTCGAGCTGATCGCTGCCGCGCTTGAACATGGCTACGATGTAGTGCCGCTGCCCGGCGCCTGCGCCATAACCACAGCGTTGATCGCTTCCGGCATGGCCTCCGATCGCTTTGTGTATGTCGGTTTCCTGCCGCGTAAAACCTCGGCATTGCGTGAGCAGCTAACGGCGCTTAGAGATCGTCGCGATACCATCATCGCCTTTGAAAGTCCCTACAGACTGGGCGCCACGCTTTCGTGCATTGTCGAGGTCATGGGAGACGAGCGGCGCGTTTGTGTCGCTCGCGAGCTGAGCAAGAAATTCGAGCAATTCTACCGCGGAACGGCTGGCGAGTTGCGCGATCACTTCCAAGCCGAAAGTCCGCGGGGAGAGGTCACTCTGGTGATCGCCGGTTCAGACGCGGACGATGCCGTATGGACTGAAGCGCAAGTGCAATCAGCGTTAAGAGAACGGCTAGCGGCCGGCGAAACGCTTTCTAAAGCGGCGCGGACGGTAGCCAAATCCGCCGGCTGGAGCAAGAGCGCGGTTTACCAGCTGGGCATCAAGCACGATTGAGACATTGCCGTCGTCAATCTTCGTCACCTTGCAAGCGTGAGATATCGACTTCGATAGCGTGCTCGCCCAATATTGACCGCAGCGCCTGCCACTGGTCTTCGCGGACGACACAGGCCATCGGTCCCAGGCGCGCGCCAAGATAACGGCGTAGGGCTGGTATGGCGAAGATCTTCTCCAGCGTCTCTTCCGCTGTCGTACGAAGCACGACAAGCGACTCGAAAGTTACCGATGTTTTGGCCCCGTCTTGCCAGTTGCGCAGCAGCTTGACGATGGGCAGTGGCATCGGCTTGCCGTCCAATTGGCGGCTGATGAAGGCTTGAATATGCTGCGTCGTAATGCCTTGCGATGCGGCTCTCTGAATGCTTTTCGCATCCAGCATATAAACGAAGGGATCGCCGGCGCCGGTGCAGCGAGCGAATCGCGCCAATTGAAATCTCTCAAAGCGGTCAACTCGCCTGGACGCCAGCAAGCTGCCATCGTTGCGGACTTCGATCTTCGTCGGTGGCTCTGCCTGATTCGGCCACTCGCTGAGCTGCAAGAAGGCTCGTCCGTAAGCGGTCAGGCGCAGAACGTCTTCGCCGACATCTACCAGACCCAGCCAGTGCATCGGACCCACAATGTAGAATTCTATCAGCGAGCCTTCGACGGCATCCCAGCTTTCGAAACCGCTGAGATATTCGCCCGCGTCATTGCGGATATACCAGCGATCATAATCGCCGTCGAGCCGCTGGAAGTCCGGCTCGAACTCCTTGATAATCTCAATAAGATCGTTGATAGAGACCCAGCCCTGCTCCGGCAGCAGGTCAGTCAACAGATCGACAACTGCCTTGCGCGCCGCCGCCGCATCGTATGACCAGCCCGAGTCTTCTGGGTACAAACCGGGAATATGCCACATATCGCGGTAACTTTGGCTTTCCAGCCAGGCCTCGGACAATGCTTGAATTTGCTCGGCGCGCGTCGCTTTGAGCCAGTCGCGCGCCTCACTGCGGCGGGGATGCGCTTTGCCGTCCTGCAGGCTGATCAAGTTAGCGCTTGCGCCCACCCCCAACATGAAAGCCAGTCGCGTCTCCATGGGCCGCAGGAGATATGGCTTGATGTCCTCTGCTGCCGCTTGCGCGAAACGCTCGCCTTCAATGTCTGCCGCGCTGAGTTGCAGCCAGGCGAGCAGTGTGGTCATGTCGTCGACGATCGATGTATCCGCCGGGTTGACATCGTCTACAGCATCGATCAGGCCGATTCTGGGCAGTTCGTCCCCGTCAGGTTCAGTGTCCTCAGCCAGCTCAATGTAGCTTGTTTTGTGAAGCGGCAGCGCCTCAATGAGATCGGTCGGAACATATACGAAACCAAGGAGGTTTTCTCCGACCTTGTCAAAGCCTTCGCCAATAAAGCCACGGTAGTAGAGTGTTTCGGCCAGGCTCTGTCCCTGTAGATGCGGTGTTTCCCGCATGATCTGCGCCCGGCCCAGCTTGCGTATCTCGCCGTAGAAGCGCTCGAATTGCCCGACCTTCATTCTGCCTTGGGCGCTGCTGACCAGCAATTGCAGGGCAGTTCGCGCCGGCTCATCCAGTTTGTCCCAGGCGGCCTCGGCTAATGCAGGATCGAGCATGGCTTTCACCAGCCGCCTGATCAACTCATCATTGGCAAGGCTCTTGCTCTCAACGCCCCAGACTTCCGCCAGCGCCGGCAGCATGCCCGGATCGCAGTCATGCAGGGTCGCTATCAGCTTCTTCATTTTGCTGGCTTCCCTTCACCCACCAGCGCGGCGTAAATGTCGAAGTGGTAGGCAATCTTGGTGTAGTCGTGGGCGCTGTAGACGATGCGCGTCGGCGCAGTACATTTGGGGCAGTAGAAATCAATGAAACCCTGCTCATCAGCCGGCAGGGTCGGCGTCAGATCATCAAAGACGCGCCGCATCTGCCGTTTGAAGACAGATCTGCCATTGGCCTGGTAAAAGCTGCGCCAGCGAAAACGAACGCGATGGGCGCAGCGTGGACAACGATAGATGCAGGTCCCGGCTACGCGATTGCGATAGTCGTCGCCATCAAGCAATCCGCGAAACACCGCTCGCGCGTCAAAATGGTCTATGCTTGCGCTTCGCACTTTGCGTTCCTGCCGTCTTGAGACAGCTTCATTCTAGCATATTGTCACGGCCAGCTAGGTCAGTCGATCAGCAGCGTACCAAAGCCTATATAGGCGCATTTTCCGCCTATCGCCACACCGGTGATGTCCGCGCCGCTGCGCTTAACCCGGATGCGGATAAAGCTCGGCCGTCCCATTTCATAGCCTTGCTCTACGATCATCATCTCATCGCTGACCAAGCCGTACTTCAGCAAATACGCGCCTAGCGGACCGCTTGCTGAGCCGGTCGCCGGATCTTCGCTGACGCCGAGCGCCGGGGCAAACATGCGGCTATGCGCCATCGAGCTTTCGCACACTGTCTCGGTGGTGGTCACGAAAACGTGTTCCGCATTGCTCGCCGCCAACAGATTTCGCCACTTGTCGTATTGCAAGCGGACCTTTTCTATCGCCGCGAGCGATCTAACAGGCACGTAGAGAAAGGGCAGCCCGCTGCTTACCACCTGCAGCGGCGCCTCATGCAAGAGATCGTCTGCCGAGATCGATAGCATCTCGGCGATCGCGCGGCGATCTTCATAGATGTCAAGAAACTCTGGCCGCGGCTGCCGCATCCATACTTCGCTGAGCTGCCCATGCTCGTCAGCATGAATGGTCACCGAAATGGGCCCGACGCCTTCTTCAAAGACAATCTTCTTCCGCCTCTGTAATTCGCCTAGCCTGCCAAGGCGGGCGAGCATGAAAGCCGTGCCGACGGTGGGATGACCGGCCATGAGCAGCTCGGCCGCTGGTGTAAAGATGCGCAGACGAAAATCGTTGACTGGGTCCGCCGGCGGGAACAGAAACGTCACTTCGGATAGATTCATTTCGCGGGCGATCTCTTGCATCGTTTGCTGCGGCAAGTCTATTGGTGGATCCGGGAAAACTGCCAACTGATTGCCGCCGAATTGCCGATCGGTGAAGACATCAAGCAAGTGGTAATCAAGTCGCATGAAAGCCGCTTCCCCATGTGATTTGAGCGCAGTTATCATCACGTTTATAGCACAACCATGCCTGTTGCACTTGCCAATGCGACGCTGCCTATCTTTGATTAATGATCAGCTTGCCATGCGCGGTTTAGTGGACGACCCATACGGAATGGTCTAGACTTTAGACATTGAAGAACAGGAGGCAACTGTGGCGATCGACTACCTGGCGCGGCTCGACAATTTGCTTGAACGAAGTGAGGCGGACCTGGTGGCTTTTGTACCGGGCGAAAACATGGTCTATTTCACCGGGTTGCATTTTCATTTGTCCGAACGTCCCATTCTGGGTCTCTATAATAGACAAGGGCTTTCTTTCATCATCCCCGAACTGGAAGTGGCTAAGCTGGAAGCGCGTCCGGATTTGGAGGCGCGCCGCTTCATGTGGACTGACAGCGATGGCTATGACGACGCCTTTGGCCAAGCGGTCTCGACATTGCTGCCAGGCGGTGCCTCATGCGCGCTGGATGGGCAGACCGTCCGCCTTTTTGAATGGCTGGCGCTGGAACGCGCCGGCGTCGCCGCAGCTTCTGCGCGGGACACTGGCGACTTGTTTCTTAACTTGCGTGCCCGCAAAGCGCCGGAAGAAATCGCCAAGATGCAGCGGGCCATTGATATTAGCGAAGGCGCTCTTAGGGCCACCATGGCCTGGGCGCGGCCGGGCATGACCGAACGACAGATTGCTGACCGCCTCGGCGCGGAAATGTTGGACCGCGGCGCGCAGGGTCTCGCATTCTGTCTGGTGCTGTCCGGCGAGAAATCGGGCTTGCCGCATGGAGATACCGGGGACCGCGTCTGGCGCGAGGACGAGTTTCTTCTGATTGACTTTGGCGCGCGCTTCCAGGACTATCCGGCGGATATCACCCGCACATTCTGCTATGGCGAGCCTAGCGCGCAAATGCGAGCGATGTACGATGCCGTCTACGACGCCAACAAAGCCGCGAGAGAATTTGCCGGTCCCGGTGTCACCTGCGAAGCGGTTGATCGGGTCGCGCGCCAGGTGATTGAAGCGGCCGGTCTGGGCGAATTCTTCATTCATCGGCTGGGGCACGGCTTGGGTTTGAGTGTGCACGAACTGCCCAACATAGTGGAAGGCAACAAGCAAGTATTGCAGCCGGGCATGGTCTTCACCATTGAGCCTGGCGTATATGTGCCGGGCGTCGGCGGTGTGCGTATCGAAGACAACGTTGTCGTCGCCGAGGATGGCCTGAATGTCCTTACGTCCTATCCGCGAGAGTTGTGACCTATGCTGATATTGCGTTTCAATCTGATGTCATACCCCACGTAAATCATAGCAGCGTCGCTTGGGCGAACGCCAATAGGAATCGGCCATATGTTCCGTGGCAAAGGCGCAAAGTGGCTTGTGATTGCAATGATCTGGCTCCTGGCGATTTTTATCTTGCTGGAAATAAGTTTGCGCGCGTTTCGAAATACGCTGCCGCCCCGCCTGCAAGAAATGGTCAATATCGTAGTGATTGGCACACCCTTTGCCGAGCAATGGGAGCGCGCCTGGATTCGCAATCCGGATCACTACTTCATCCTTAGACCCGGTCTCGTTAATGCGTTGCAGTTCGGTACACCCCGGCTGCGATTCCATCTCAGTACGATCGAGTTATGGGAGGGTGGCGGGATCGGCTTTCGGAATAGACCGGTGGATTACTTCGTTGATGCCGTTGTCATTGGCGATTCTTTCACCTTCTGCTTTACCGAGCGCGAGGATTGATGGGTTACGCATCTTGAGCGGATGTCGGGCCTGGGCATCGTCAATCTCGGCTTGCCCGTTACCGGCAGCCACAGCCACTATCTGGTACTGAATGACTATGCTCAACACTTCAAGCCGCCCCTGGTCATTTGGCAGTTTTACGGCAACGACTTCAATGACGACTACGGACTCTTCAGCGCCAACGGTTCTATCGCGCCTCTGGAAGAAGGTCGAGACGCGGATGACGAGCCGGTAGACGAAGGTAGCATTGTAGGCTGGTTACGGATGAATTCTGCGTTGTTCACCGTGGCCGAGACCATCCTGACTGGTCGTCGACGCTTCGTTGATCCGGATGCGCAGCAATTTGAAGAGCGTTACGCTCTTACTTTGTCGGGCGGGGAACGGCTGCGATTCGGTCAAACCTATGAGCCGCGGGCCATGGACATGACGCGCGCCGTCAATCAGGCCGGCTATCATATCTCGCGCTCAGCGTTCGAATCAGCGCTGGACTTGACCGCTTCCTGGGGCGGGCAGTTTGTCGTGGTCCTGCTACCTGCGAGAGAGGAGGTCTATGAAGCATGGACAGCTTCTGAGATGGGCGATGAGCTTGAGGCGATAAGCAGCGCGCGATTTGCCATGCGCGAGATCTGCGCTGCGCTCGATCTGCTGTGCTATGACGCGCTGGAGGACTTACAGGCTCAGGCGAGCGATGGCGATCTTCTCTATTATGAAGACGACTTGCACTTAAATCCGCGAGGGAACCGCATCTTGGCCGATCTTGTCAGCGAGTGGCTGGCGGAGCAAGATCTGCTGCCCTCTTGAACTCCTAGGCGCTCATCACACCACAGACCGGCGCCTGCCATGGCAATTGCTCATGCCGCTTGCAAAGCGCCTCCAGCTCCGCGTGAGCATCGGCGGGAAAAGGCGCGCCAATTCGCTCAGTCATGGCCACATTCATCATCACCACTTCAACAATCGCCGCCAGCTGTTCGCGGGAGTCGTTGACCAGAAAGCCCATGAAATATGCCCGTTTGGCTGTGAGTTCGATCAAGCGGATATGCACACTCACAGTATCATCAACGAGGATCTCGGCAAAATAACGAATGTGCTGCTCCAGAGCGAAATTGCCATAGGTATCAGCCGCGGCGTATACTGCGCCCAATCCGACTTGCTCGAATATCATACCCAGGCCACGCTCGACGACGTGCAAATAATACTGAACATTCACGTGCTTGTTTTCATCGAGATACTCGCTAGGTATCGTCAGCCTGTATGCCGGGTCAAGTTGCCGGACTTCCGCCAGCGTGGTCGTGATTTTGCGCATAACGCCTCTCGTGTCTTTCGAACGAGCGCCATTATAATCCCTAAATTCGTGTCGGCGAACCACGGCGCCGGCACACGTATGGTAACAGCAGTATCGTCATTTGATCGGGTCCAAATGCCGTGACATATCAGCGGATCGACAGTGATAATCTGTCGCGCTTGCGTGATCGCGCATCCTTGCGCTTCGGCTGGATTTCGCAAGTGCGCTGGTCGCCCCGTGGCGATATGCTGGCGATTGCCGGCGGCGACGGGATCGCGGTTTATATGTATGGTTTCGGCGGCGCGCCCACTGTCCGGCTCTCAGCGAACACCGCGCCTGTCAAGGACATTGCCTTTAGTCCCGATGGCTCGTGCTTGGCATCCGGCGGCGCTGATACAGCCATAAAACTCTGGACCCTGACAGAATCGAGATCTGTCGAATCAGCCACTTGGTACGGACATGCCGGCTCAGTTGAAGCAATCGCATACAGCCCGGATGGCCGCTTGCTTGCCAGTGCCTGCGCCGATCGCACGATTCGAGTCTGGGACTCGGCCACCGGCGAGCAACTGGAATGCTTGGAGGGCCACGGCGACGAAGTAACTGCGCTGGCCTTCGATAAGTCTGGCGCGCATCTCTATTCTGGCAGTCGGGACTGCTGCATCCTGTCATGGAGCGTGAGGACCGGAACCAATGCTCCGCTCTTGGGCAAACACGATGACTGGATACGGGATGTAGTTCGGCAGCCCGCTTCGGATGTTCTTGCTACTGCGAGCAAAGACATGACGATTCGCCTTTGGCATCCCGGCATCGACCATGCGCGTGTCATCTCCGCGCACCCGGGCGGCGTTGACGCGCTCGCATTTTCGCCGGATGGCAAACTGCTGGCCAGCGGCGGCCGTGACAACGTGATTCGACTATGGGATATGGAATCGCTTGAGGAGTTGAACGTACTCCAAGGACATAGTCGGCCTGTGCTGGCGCTGGATTTCAACGCTTCGGGTTCAATGCTGTTGAGCGGAGGCGGCGATAATCGCGTCGTGCTATGGACGGTGGAACGACAAGAATGCGAGGCTACGATATAGCATCAGTGGGCATGTCAATTTAGAATGTTCTGAATGGCAAAATTCAGCAATAGACGGAGTACAACATGAAAGCCCCTCAGACAACTTGGCAGGAGGCGCGCGAGCGCCAGATCAGCATGATGCGCTTGACATGTGAAATGCTCGGCCACATCCTGCAGGGTGTCACCGACGAAGGGGCGCGTACCCTCCGTGATGGCGATGAGGGCTGGTCAATCATCGAGATTCTTTGCCACCTGAGAGATTTCGATGCGATATTCTATAATCGCGCCATCATGATGATTGAGCAAGATCAGCCCCAATTGCCCGGCTTCGACCATGAGGCCATGGCGATTGAGCGGTCCTATCAGCAGGAAAACCTGCAAACCGCCTATCAGACGCTTCGCGCGTCACGGCAGCGATTTATCCAATTCTTCGAGGCGCTCACACCCGAGCAATGGGAGCGGGGCGGCGTCCATCCGGAGCGCGACAGCTTCACCATGACGGACGCGGCCATGCAAGTGGGCATGCACGATCTCGATCATCTCGAGCAAATCACGCGAGTTCTTGCGCCGGGCTAGCATGTCTTTCATCGTGAATTATTCGTCCATTGAAACCAGCGCCTGCGGCTGAGCGATGACGAGAGAAGAGCTTTACCTCATCATCGGCATGATGCTCGTGACCTTCCTCGTGCGTTATCCGGTCTTGGTGATCGTCGGCAGGGCTAATCTGCCTGACCGCATTCTGCGCGCCTTGCGTTATGTGCCGGCTGCCGTGCTCTCCGCCATAATTGCGCCTGAATTGCTCATTCGTGACGGCGCGATAGCGCTGAACCTGGCAAACGCCTACCTGGTCGGCGGGGTGGTCGCGCTATTGGTCGCCTGGCGCTGGGGCAATCTTTTGCTGACGATACTCGCCGGCATGGGCAGTTTTCTACTCTGGCGGACTATTATTCCCGCTGTCTGAATTATGCTCGAATCTGGAGATTGCCGATGAAGGCATTAATTGAAAGAATTCGCGCCGAAGGCATCAATCTCGGTGATGGCATTCTTAAGCTCGACAGTCTCATCAACCACCAATTGGATCCGCGTTTGATGGCGGGGATGGGCGCCGCCTTCGCCGAATTATTCGTCGGAACCCAGGTTGACCGCATACTGACAGCTGAGATATCCGGCATTGCGCCCGCCCTGATGACCGGCATAGAGATGAATGTTCCGGTCGTCTACGCGCGCAAGAAAAAACCGATCACCATGTCGGGTCCGGTATTTTTGGAGACGGCGCCCAGCCATACCAAGGGCGGCGAAACGCTGCTGCTGGTCTCGGCCGAATTCCTTCACGCCGGCGAATCTGTATTGATCATCGACGACTTCCTGGCGACGGGCAAAACTCTGCTGGCGCTTTCGCGCATCGTTGCCAGCGCCAAGGCCAACCTTGTCGGCGTAGGCGTTATCGTCGAGAAGACCTTTGAGGACGGGCGCGCTGCCATGTTGGAGCAATACGACGTGCCGATCCACGCTCTGGCCAGCATCACAAGCATGGAAGGCGATACGATCAACGTCCGCGCTCAATAGCGCCAAACATTAGAGTTTGACCGCTTGACCGCTGCGGGCGGATTCCTGCGCGGCCAAAGCAAAGCGCAATACTTCTCTGCCGTCTTCGCCCGTCAGTTGCGGTGTATCACCGGCGAAGTAGGCATCGATAAACTGCCGTGTTGAATTGATGAAGCTGTGCTCCCAGCCGACCGGCATATCGGAGAAAGTACGTGTCTGCCGACCCTTGTACATCACGACCGGCGGTACGTCCATCATCTTGCCATGCCCTCGCGTCACCCAGATCACGCCTTTGCTGCCCGTGATTTCAATGCGGTCGTCCTGGGCATAGTGGCGGGTATCTAGCACCAGCTCAGGCGAGTAAACCGCTTCCAACGAGCCAAAGCGATTGCCCGGGAACTTCCACGAGACGATCGCCGGAGCGTCCAGATACTTGCCGGGGGCGATCTCCGTGCTGCCGATCCAGGCATGCACTTCTTCGGCCATGCCCATAAAGTGCCAGCCAAGAGCGAACTTGTGATGTCCGTCATCAAAGACAAGCGGACCGCCGCCGCATTCTTCAGGGTTCAGCCGCCAAGCCTGCGCCGCGCTGGGCACCTCCCACTCAGTCGGACTTATACCGGAATTGCTCTTGATGCGAATGGTCAACAGGTCACCAATCTCACCATTGTCGATCAAAGATTTGGCCCGTTGCACCGGCGGGTAAAAGATGAAATTCTCGTAGACTTTTAAGATGACGCCGGCAGCCTCGGCCGCGGCCGCCATCTCATCGGCCTGCGCTACTGTAAGCGCCATCGGCTTCTGCACCGAGACATGTTTGCCGGCGGCGACAGCGTCAAGCGTGGCCTGATGATGCATGTGATGCGGCAACAGGATCTCTACCATGTCCACGTCCGGCCTTGCCAGCATTTCGTGATAGTCGCTGTATATGCGATCCTGAGGCACACGCCAGCGGCGGCCGCGCGCCTGCGCCAGCTCAAGACTGCGGTCGCAGACAGCAACGATATCGGCTCTCTCATCGTCCAGATAGGCCAGGGCGTGTAGATCAGAAATCCGGCCGGTCCCAAGAATGGCAACGCGCAGTTTGTCCATAATCTTCGGCTCGCTATGGTTGAACATGGGGCTAATAATACTTGTTTTGCCGCGGCTTGTTAAAGGTCACTCCAAGACATCGCTGTTAGAGTCGTCTTCCATTTCGTACGGTAAGCTGCTCCTATACAGCGCGAGCAAACACGAATAAAAGGGATCATCGGCCGATGTTTCGTCAGACTGATATTTTAGTGGCAACTCCGCCAATTCCCGTTGGAAATGGGAGTGGTAAATTCCAACTACACGATAAATTCGCCAACCAAACAATATATCTCTGTGCCCTCTGTGTCCTCTGTGGCGAAAAAATCTGTGCCGTGTTTGCTAAGTGGACTATATCCGCGATGTTAACCACTCCCGTTTATATCGTACATATTATGATTTTATAGACAGAAAATAACAGAATGCTTACCAACATGCCTCGAGGTTCCGGCGCATCCCAAATAATTCGTTGGCATGGTATGTTTCGATAGCTAGCCCTGAAGATTATAGTAAGGGAATCTTTACATACAGAAGCGGCTAACCATCCGGTACGCTCGTCAAACACTTGCCAACGATGACAAAGACATAATGTCCGTGTTTCAATTTATTCACCACGTCGGGAACTCTCATCTACGGCAGATTGCCCAAAGCGCTGTTACGCAATAGTGGAAAATGATACAATAAACATATGCAGGAAATCGGCGGAAATTTCTAGCCGAGGCAAAATATGGCCAGCCAGACCGACACCCACGCTATAAAACTACTTGATCTGCCCTTGATGCTGCGCTTAAAACAGAACGCAATAGTCTTGCACAGCGAATCGGGATTGATCGAGGACGCTCGCGGTCAGCACAGCGCCTTGCTATCGAGCATTGTATTCCCCCGCGGCCTGCACACGCTATTGGCCCATATCGACGAAAAAGATGTCGTCGGTCAATTCCGTCATCGCCAGGGAGACACTAACGCGCATTTGGTCTACCTCGCGCCGACGCTCAATGATGAAGATGATGACACCTGCTGGCTGCACATGCTTGACGCAATGGCGGAACAAGCCGGCCGCAATGGCGCGCATACGCTTGTGGGCGAAATCGAGATAAGCCATCGTCTGTTCGAGACTATGCGCCGGGCAGGTTATGCCGTTTACAGCCGTCAGGTTATATGGCAGCGCGGTCCCTTGACGTCAGAGTTCCATTCGCCTGAGATAGCGATTGCGGCTGAGTCCGATGGCGACGAAATCGGAATTGCGGCACTCTTGGGTTGTACGATTCCGCGAATTCTACAATCGGTGATGGGCCCATCGGCGGAAATGTCTGGCTTAGTATACCGAAAAGGCCGCCAGGTCGAAGCGTACATCGCCTATTCCGAAGGCAAACATGGGGTCTACGTTGTGCCATTTCTGCACCCTGAAGTATTGAGTGACGCCGCTGATATTGTCGCTGCCGCCTTGCTGCGGATTGGTCGCTGCCTCAAACTGCCGGTCTACGTTTGTGTGCGCGGTTATCAGGGCTGGCTTGAGAACGCCATGCGTGACCTTGGCTTCACGCCTTGGCTGGAACAGGCGGTCATGGTCAAGCACTTGACCGCGGGCATCCGTCAGACTTCCTTTGCCAGTGTCCAAATGAACACAAGCTGCAGGCAGAAACCAGCGGCCACCCTGCAGTTGGTCGGCCAGAAAGAATGGCTGGATTCCAACCGTCGAATTCAAGACGACAATTCGCGTTAAGCGCGCGCAGCATCCATCACGGCATAGCGGCGCGACTGTTGATTGAGCGGAGGACAGCAACCGGATACATGGACAAACGCATAACAGACGATTTCGACATACTGAGAAATGTACTGCCGCTAAGAATACGCGAAGCCATTGACGATTATGGCGATACAAGCAAACTGCTGGAAATAGTCCTCGACCTGGGCAGAATCCCAACTGCTCGATACATACATGGCGAGTATAGTCTCTCTGACCACGATGTCGGCGAGGAGGATTTGCAGCAGCTTGTCGCGGAGCTGGGCGACTTTGATGACGATAACCGCGCCGGCATTGAGCGTTCGCTGCACCGCATTTCCGCCATCCGCAACAGGCGAGGCAAGATTGTCGGCTTGACCGTGCGCATCGGCCGAGCGGTATACGGCACGATTGATATCATTGCCGATTTGATCGAGTCCGGACAAAGTGTCCTGATTGTCGGCCCGCCCGGCGTCGGCAAAACCACTTTGCTGCGCGAGGCGGCGCGTGTGCGCGCGCGTGATAAGCGTGTGGTGATCGTCGACACCTCGAATGAAATTGGCGGCGATGGTGATATCCCGCATGAAGCGGTCGGCAAGGCGCGGCGCATGCAAGTCTCGCAGCCAGACCGGCAGCACGAGGTCATGATTGAGGCGGTGGAGAATCATAACCCTGAAGTGATAGTCATCGACGAAATTGGCCGGGAACTGGAAGCCATGGCGGCCCGAACTATCGCCGAACGCGGTGTCCAGCTTATCGGCACGGCGCATGGCAACACGCTGGAAAACCTGATGCTCAACCCGACGCTATCCGATTTGATTGGCGGTATCGAATCGGTGACCTTGTCGGATGATGAGGCTAGACGGCGAGGTACGCAGAAAGTTGTGCTTGAGCGGCGGACGGCGCCGACCTTCGATATTATGATTGAGATTCAAACGCGAGATCGGTTGGTAGTGCATCCGGACGTAGCGTCCGCGGTCGACGCCATGCTGCGCAACCGCCCCTTGCCGGCGGAGCAGCGCGAGCGCGATGACAGCGGCGAGATTCACGTCAGCGACTTTGTCCAGGATGAAGACGCGCGTTCAGCGCCAGCCCGCGAGGGCACACAGAATATCCGTCGATCCGGCGCCGCAAATGCGCATGTCGTGAGCGGCAACCGCGAAAACGGCCAGACTCGCAACGAGATGAAAGACGACGTTGCTCAGCAGAACACACGTGATTTGCGCCCGATCTGCGTCTATGCCTACGGCGTAGCCCGCAATCGCCTTGACCAAGCCGCGCGTCGCCTGGCTGTGCCGCTGGTCCTCACCGATGACTTCGGCGAGGCAGAAGCTATCGTCACGCTGAAGACGCATTACCGGCGGCGGCCACGCTTGATCACTGACGGCGAAAAACGCGGGCTTTCCATCTATGTTTTGCGGGCGAACACCGTGACGCAGATGGAAAACTTCCTGGTTGATCTCTTTCGTTTGAACGGGCGCAAAGGCCCCGATCACTTTGGTGATGCCGTCTGGGAAGCGGAACAGGCCATCAATCGAATTCGCTCCGGCGAGGACTACATAAACCTTAAGCCGCAAGCGTCACAGATACGCAAGCGTCAGCATCAGTTAGCGCGCCAGGCGCATATGCAGTCCGCCAGCGTCGGCGATGAACCACGCCGCTACGTGACGATATATCGCGGCGCATGACGCGCCCGTCTGCAACAGAAAATCGCTAATGCGCCATCCATATCAGTCACCGCCGCCGATTCGCGCGGATCACAGCAATCTCTTCGCCAACAATACGATGCGCGTCCGTCTGCCGGTAATCATCGAAGAAACCCTCGCGCTCAATCCCGACTATCCCTCCGGCATCATGCGGCAGTTGCGCCGGCTGGTCAACGAGATTGCGGCCGGAGCAATAATTCGAGAGCTGGAACCTGCTTCGGCGGCCGATGTTGACGCCTGGACCAATGCGCTCAATCGGCAGCGCGAAATTGCGGCGGGCGAGTTGACCTGGCACAATGCCGAGTGGTTCTTCGCTGAGACCTACGCCTACCGCTGTCTCATTGAAGCCGTGCGCTGGCATGAGAACGGGCGCGATCCCTTCCTGCCCAAGAAACTTGAGGAATTGCGCAGCGAGGCGCTATGGCGACTGGTCAAGCGCGCCCTTGAGCCGGCCGGCAGCCCCGATGCAGAAATGGAACAAGCTATCGCCTTCGATCTCTGGGCGAACCGTATCGACCTGAGCTATTCGGCTTCGCTGGAGCAAGGAACCGACATCAGCCCCGAAGATCTGCTCGTAGATGACAGGCGCGAACTGATAGCCTATCTAGCCGATTCCGGGTCTGAGTCCAGCGGCTTCAGGGGTCCGGAGCCGGTGTACATCGTGGCGGATAACGCCGGCTCAGAGTTGGCGATGGACCTTGTGCTCAGCGACTGTTTGCTTCGCCACGTGACTTCATCTGTGGCGATACTGCTCAAATCGCATCCAACATTCGTAAGCGACGCCACGCCGGAAGATGTGTGGATGATGCTAACTGAGATGGAGCGGCGCGGAGGCAAAACTGCCGCGCTTGCAAATCGGCTGCAGTCTGCCTGGAATGGAGGTCTGTTGCGCTTCCTGCCGCATCCCTACTGGAACAGCAGCCGCTTTCTCTGGGATCTGCCTTCAGCCTTTCGTCGGCTATTCAGCGAGGCGCGCCTGGTCATCATAAAAGGCGATGCCAATTATCGGCGGACCGTTGGCGACGCGCTCTGGCCCGCCCACACACCCTTCGCCGATGTCGTCAGCTATCTCGACCAACCGGTGCTCAATCTGCGCACACTCAAGAGCGACCCGGTGGTCGGCTTGCCCTCGGCGGAAACGGCGGCGCAGCTTGACCGCGTTGATCCCCAGTGGCGCGTCAACGGCAAGCGCGGTCTGATTCAGTTCAAGCCTCAGACGTCAAAAAGCCAATAGGTGGCGGTCGCGGGAAAGTCGCTTTCCAGCCAAGCCATCACCTTATGCGGCGCCAGGCGGAACATGAGTGCGTCCGACACTTCCAATTCAGGCGACAAGTCGTACTTCTTGAAATAACAGTCGTCTATTTTCTTTTCCATTGACTTGGACAGTTGCGCCTCGACCAGTTCGCCTTCAACAATCACAGTCTCGTCACCGCTCTCCAGGTGAACGACCACGCGGCTGTCGCGGCGGATATTGCGCGCCTTGACCGAAAATTTGTCTGTACCCAAATATAGAATTCCCTCGACCCAAGCCCCCCAGATTGGCACGCAATGCGGACGGCCGTCCGCGCGTACCGTGCATATCCAGTAACTGCGCGCTTCGGTCATTCGGCGCTCGACCCAGTCCCAAGTCAGCATGGCGTCGACTTGGTCGGGCATGACGCCGTAATGCGGCATATTGGGGCGAACGCGCCGGGCATTGCTTGGCGCTTTCATGGGGATGTTTTCGTTATCCATAGCGCATCGTTGATGCGCGAAGCGCCTGTACGCGCTATTTGCTCATGGGCATGATGACATGGACAAAGTCATCGCGGTTTTCCGGTTTTAGCACACCGGGATTCTCTGGACCGTTGCTCTGAAAGACAACCCGCTCTTCCTTGACGACGCGCAGGACATCAATCAGGTATTTGATATTGAAGGAAATCTCGAGCGGCTCACCTTCGGCCGTGGCATCCAACATACCCTCACTGTCGCCACGTTCCGCGCTCTTGCCCACGATGAGCACTTCGGCTGGCTCACCCGGGTTCATCGCCGGTTTAACACTTAGATTGGCGCTGTTGGCGTTGTCGCGAGCGAAGATCTCGGCCCGCTGGCAAACCAGCAGGAGATCCTGCCTGTAGAGCACGGTAGATGTGACAAAGGAACGCGGGATTATTGACGCGAAATCGGGGAAGCGACCTTCCAGCAACTGCGATGAAATCAGCACATTTGGCGCGAATACCGTCACGCTGTTGCGTTGGGCGGGCAAGGAAATACCGACTTCCTGCTCGTCTTCAACGATGCGGGCGATTTCGCTCATTGTCCGCGCCGGGATGACCATGTCCCGTTTCTCGCTGAAGCTCTCGCTAATCTCCGCGGTTCTCACCGCCAAACGGTAGCCATCCGCGGCCGCCATCGTCAGCTTCTGCCCTTCGAGCTGCAGGTATACGCCAGTCAGGATCGGTCGATTCTGCTCGCGCGCGGCGGCGAAAGCGGTCTGCGAGATCATTTCTCGCACCGTCGCCCCGTCAAGCTGCAAGTCGGCTTGCTCGTTGTGATTGATCGGCGGGTACTCGTCTGCGTCGATGCCACGGATATTCGAGGTCTGCACACCGCAGCGCAGTTGCACGGTATGAGTGGCTGCGTCCAGGCGCAAGTCGACTCGCTCGCGCGACAGGCTGCTGACCAGCTCGCTGAATGTTTTGGCGGGCAAGGTGATGCTGCCGGTCTGTTCCACCTTTGCGCCGATCCACATCGTGATGCTTAATTCCAGGTTGGTGGCGGAGATTTTCAGACGCGAATCCTCGGTTTCCAGCAGCACATTGGCCAGAACGGGCAGGGGCGGATTGCTGTCGACCGCTTTGATTACGATGTTCAGGCTCTTCGCCAAATTCTCTTGGAGTACGCTAACGATCATGACTTACCTCGTTTTGTGGATGAGCGCTACCGGTCTTACGAATGCCAAAACCAGCCCGATTTGCGCATGGACTATATCACCGTAGTATATCGCAAATAGCTAGCTGAGTGAAAGAATAGAGTTTAGGGAGTGGTAAATTCCAACTACACGATAAATTCGCCAACCAAACAATATAACTCTGTGCCCTCTGTGCCCTCTGTGGCGAAAAAATCTGTGCCGTGTTTGCTAAGTGGACTATATCCGCGATGTTAACCACTCCTGAGTTTAACAGACTTTGAGGAATGAGCCGCCCCGCGCTAGTGAAAATACTCCGTCTTTCTCCCGCCATAAGATGTTAATCGCCTGTAACTCTGCTGCCAATTCTCTGGTGCTCTTTCGGCAGTTGCCCGCAGCGGAAATTACTCTCCAGCTATGGCGCCCGTTAGCGCCCGGCTTGCCGCCGGCGAACACGACAGTCGAGCGCCGCTGTTCAGTTGCCGGCGAAAATATTTTTTTCGGCTATCTGGCCATCTGACCGCTCGCAGAGTTTCCATTGCCGCTGGCGGGCGTTTCAATTGCCAAGCGTTTTCTTTGGTCGTAGAATTTGAAAGGCATGTTCGTCCTTTGAAAAGGCAATCTGCCAGGTAGTGTGACGGAAAGGCGGCTGGAAATGGCGACTAAACGGTCGCGTGATGAAGATGCCAGTCGCGGGAATCGATGCCATTGCGAGCGACACTGTTGTCACCCCTACAGATTTCTAGTTGCGGGTTTTCGGGTGACACAAGGAGCGAGTTGACAATGCCATACTGTCGCCCGGAAATTCTTCCTCAACAAAAGGCGGAGAAAGTGAATTCGCTCTAGTCTTCTGTAGTTATGTAGGTCACATCGTCGCCGGAAATCTCGATGGTCTCGGCATCGTCGTCAATCTCTTTGACGCGAATAATCTCGATCTTGAGTTTGGCAATGAGCGCGGCCAACGCGCCCAGTGCCGCCAGCACGGGACTAACGACCGTGGCGACGCCGCCGACTACTACAGCCGGGGTCAAGGGCACTTCCATCAACACCTCATTGTTAGCGTTGCGGATAATCAAGCGGCGGACGTTGCCCTCGGCCACCAGGCTCTTGACACGCCCGACCAATTCGTTGCCGGCGACTTCCATCTCCTCGACCCAGTCTCGTTGTTGCTTTGGTTTCTCCGGTTGGTTTTCCATTGTTGCGGCTCCAGCTCACTTGTTGAAAATCTCGGACGGGACACCTTGTGGGCGACCCTACAAACACGTTCTGTATATTTCTACGTGAGGGCGGATATGCAGTTGCGCGAGTCTCAGCGGAGCAGTTGAACGAGCATCTCTTTCCAGCGTCCGGCGTCAAGCTGCCAGCAGACCAGGGGCTTTGTTGGATTGGTCGTCACTTCCCGCCAGACAGCGGCATTGCGTATATCGTCAGCCAGGTTCAGTTTGTCCACAACCGTCATGCCGCGAGTGAGTTCACTGTCACATTCCACATCCACATAATGATGACTCTTCGATGTACAAATCGACGGATCAATTGCGGCAGCCATCGTCACGCCATCGGGCAGGGAGATGCCCACTTCGCCCGTCTGAACTTCGTAACCGCGCATACCCTTGATATTTGAGTCGATCGTGAAGTCGGCGTAAGCTGTCTTGATTTGCCTTATCGCCTCGATGTCGTCAAGCGACAGCACGAATTCGCCCTGGCTGAATTCCCAACCGACCATCTCTACTGGCAGTCCCGAACGAAATACAATCCGCGCCGCTTCGGGATCGCACCAGATATTGTATTCAGCGGCCGGTGTGACGTTGCCATTAGTGCAGGCCGCGCCACCCATGATCACACAGCGCGATGCCAGGCCAGCGATATCGGGCGCCTGGCGCAGCGCAAGCGCCAGATTCGTCAATGGACCTAGTGTGACGATCACGATGCCGGGGGTCGCGCGGAGCGTTTCGATGATAGCGTCGACAGCGTGGGTTTTGCTTGCTACGGCGCGCCGCGGTGTATAGCGATCACCCCAGTCGCCCAGGCCATCAGCGCCATGGAACCAGTCAGCCGAGACATATTCTCGCAGCAGCGGCCGATCCGCGCCGGCATAAACCGGTACATCGGCATCGCATAGCTCGGCAAAATACAGCGCGTTCCGCACACCTTGCTCAAGCGGAACGTTGCCTGCCACTACCGTGAGCGCGCGTACATCGACATCACTGTGCCGCATCGCCATGACGATCGCCACGGCATCATCCGACCCGGCGTCGTTATCAATCAGAAATGGTCGCGGCATAGACTTACCTCTTTCATTAGACCTTCAGCGCCAATTCGTCAACGGCGCATTTCAGGCGCTCCAGACCCAACTGCAGCGTTGAGCGCGGACAGCCAAAATTGAGGCGGACGAAGCCCTCGCCAGCGCTGCCGAAGAAGTCGCCCGCGGTCGGCGCCACTCCCGCCGTCTCACGGCAGAATGTCACCACATCGCCCTCGATCGGCAGGTCGCGCATATCCATCCACAGCAGATAGGTCGAGTCAGGCACGGTGGTCTTGATCTGCGGCATATGCGTTCTGATGAAGTCGATGGCGAAATCGCGGTTAGCCTTGAGGTAAACCAGCAGTTGCCGCAGCCATTCATCGCCGCCGGCATAGGCGCCGTATGCCGCCTCATATCCCATAATACTGACGTGGGCGCTTATGCTCCCCAGAGCGGCCGCCATCGTCTCGCGGATTTCCTTGTTCTGGGCGATCAGCACTGAACAGCCCATTCCAGCCAGATTATAGGTCTTGCTCGGCGCGATCATCGTCAGTGTATTCTGCGCGATCTCGTCATCGAGCGTAGCGATGGGGATGTGCTTGCCTTCCAGAATGAGATCTGAGTGAATCTCATCAGCGACGATCAAGACATCATTTGCCAGACAGATCTCGCCGATGCGTTCCAGCTCCTGGCGCGAATATACGAAGCCAGCCGGATTCTGCGGATTGCATTGCAAGTGGATCGATGTCTGTGGCTTGCGAGCGGCCTCGGCAAAGGCGTCATAATCATTCTCATAATGAAAACTGTGCGCGTCATCGGCAACGTATTGCATGTCTATCGTCAATGAGAATTTCTGATTGCTCGCCGCCGCCTTGAAAAACGGTCCATAGACGGGCGTCTGAATCAAGACAGCGTCGCCGGGCTTGCCGAAGCCGCGGCCGGTCGCGCAGAGCGCCAGGACCAGCCCGGGTGAAAAGAGCACATCTTCCGGCGTGATCTCCCAATTGTAGAGCTTGCTCATACGCTCGACGACCACTTCCTTGAGCTTGGGCGGATCAAGCGTATAGCCGAATACACCGTGTTTGGCGCGGTCAATCATGGCGTTGATGGCGGAAGGCGGCGAGCGGAAATCCATATCCGCCACCCACATCGGCAGGCAGTCGCTATCGACTGCGCCCCATTTTGCGCTGTGGTGCTGTGTCCGGTCGATGATTTCGTCAAAATTGTAGGCGGTCATGCTTAGGCTTTCTCCAGGCAACAAAAATGTCGACTAGCAATATAACCGAAGTGACACACCCTTGCACGGGCGATTATGTCGCGGGCCCGCTCGTTTTCGGCGCGGAACTGGCAAATCAACCTACTTTTCTTGCGAAGGGTTTGGGAAAACGAGCTTATGTCTTGGCGCTGACTCGCTAGACGGCCTGCCGACTTTCTCGCAGCCGCCTGCTGATATCGTCCAGGTCAATGTCGCCAGCCGTTACCTCTGCGCGCGCGGAGAAGAGCCGCCGCGGGTCGTCGTTGACGCGTGTGACAGCTACAGGCGCGCCGTAAATTCCGCTCAGGATCTGCGCCAGCTCATGGCGAATCTGATCGAAAACGTCCGGCTCGTTGCGATAATTCATTCGATCAAGAAAGTTGATATTGGCCGCGCTGTAGTCGAATATCAGATCGTCGGGCGCCTCCGCTTGCAGGGCTCGCGCCCCTGCCAAAGCGCGCTGAAATACCAGCCGCAGCGCTGTGGCAAAATCGTCCGGCAAATCGCGCTTGCGCACATAGTGCAAGCCCACTTGGCCAGCGCCACTGTCGTAGGCGTAGTCAGCTTCATCGGAGATCAAGACTACGCCGGGTCCCTCGGCCACGTGTTTGTAGTCGATGACATCAATCAGCATGCCATCGACGGTGTGGTCTTGAATCCAACGCTGGAAGATCGGCAAGATGTCATCCGGTTGCAGCTTCGGCTCTTGCTTCAGGCCGAACTTCACGCCCAGCCGCTTTGGTGCTTTTGTCATGTGTTCCTCACGTTGTGTATTTGGGCGACCCACTGGCTCGCCCCTACAATTTCGACTACGGGCGATTCTATGAGTCGCCCCTACGCTTCCCATAGTGGAATTCCGCCGGGTCGCAGGTACAAGCCGATTAACCGACGATGACTCCGTTTATCCGCTGCTCGGCGCTGTGCACATTCTCGATGAAGAGCTGAGTCTCATCAATGATCTGATGGGCGTAGTCTTCGTTGATGCGCGCCGGCGCTTCATTGTGCCGCTTGAAAAGATAGCGGGCGAATTTGCCTTTGGCAAAGCGATCATAGATCAGCTCGGTGTCATAGAAACGCGTCCGAAACTCGTCCACGATCTTGCTGTAATCGTCGCCGACATCAAGGTACTTCGTGCGCACCAGGGCGCGCGCCGCCAGCACCATGGCTTTGTAGGCGTTCTCGTCCGCCGTGTCATAATCCCCATCATCCAGCGCAAGCAGCGCCTCGAAGTGCGTCGATTCCGCTTTGGATATTTCCATCGAGAACAGCGATACGACTTCGCCCGCGCATTCGCCGACGCCGATGTCGTCGATGGTATACACGCGCGAATCGCCCCAGTCGCTGAAATAACCTGGATTCTCTTCAAAGCTCGGCAGCTTCATGTACGGCTGCAGCATGGCTTTGATTTCTTTGCGTCCCAATTCTTTGACCCAGGATTGGAAATTCTCGTCAGCGGACCGTTCGGCGACATAGCGCTGGGTCAAGCCTTCGATCACATCAGGCACTCGCTTCGCCGGCACGGCGCCGACAGCCAGCCCGTAACTGCCGGCATTCTCCTGCCATTGCCCGCCCAGAACGACCTGGAAATGCGGCATCTTGTGATTGCCGGAGCGCCTGCTGTTGCCGAAGAAGCCGATATCGGCAACGTGATGCTGCCCGCAAGAATTGAAGCAGCCGCTCACCTTGATCTTGAGATCGCGCACGGCATCCGGCAGCAAGTTGATGCGCTCGGTCAAGCGCGTTCGCAACTCAGCGGTCAAGCCGCGCGACGACGCGATGCCCAGCTTGCAGGTGTCCGTGCCCGGGCAGGTGGTGATGTCGACGATGGTGCCGGCGCCGGAATCGCCCAAGCCGATTGCGCGCAAATCACGATAAATCGCCGGCAGGTCGGCATCCGCCACCCAGCGCAGTACGATGTTCTGCTCGACGGTCAGCCGTATGTTATCGCCGACGTAACGCCGGGCGATATCGGCCAGTTGGAAGCCTTGCTCCGCTGTGAAGTCACCCAAGGGTGTATTCAGGGTGATTGTGCTGTAGCCGCTCTGCACCTGCCGGTAGACATTCGTGCGATACCAATCGGCGAAGCCATCGGGCAGCGGCGCGCCATTTAACGCCATTCCCGCCTTGGCCGGCGCATTCTTGAATTCGCTCAGCTCGCTGATGTAAGCCGTGTGTCGTGAATCAGGCGGCACGATTACCAGTTCTTCCTCCACCATGCGGCGGAATTCCTCGATGCCTAGCTTGGAGACCAGGAATTTCAAGCGAGCGCGGTTGCGGTTTTTCTTCTCGCCCAGCCGCGCGAAGACCCGCGCGATCGCCTGTGTCAGCGGCATAAGCTGCTCTTCGCTGCAGAATTCAGCCAATACCTTCGCTTGATGCGGTACCGTGCCCAAGCCGCCGCCTACGTAAACAGTGAAGCCGCGCACGGTCTCGCCATCGACCTCTCGCGTCTGCGCAAGCAGGCCGAGATCGTGCATCTTGACCAAGCCACAGGCATGCCCGGCGCAGCCCGAGAAGGCGACCTTGAACTTGCGTCCGAAGTCCTGCACATCATCGTGCCCCAACAGGAATTGTGTCATGGCGTCCGCGTATGGGCTGACATCAAAGAGCTCGTCGTGGCAGACGCCGGCGAGCGCGCAGGCGGTGATATTGCGCACGGAATTGCCACAAGCTTCCTGCGTCGTGATGCCCACAGCCGCCAACCGCCGCATCAGATCGGGTGTGTCATCGATGTGCACATAGTGCAACTGGATATCCTGCCGCGTCGTGACATGCAAGATGCCATCGGAATATTCGTCCGCCAGCTCGGATAGCGCCTCCAGTTGTACAGCCGTCATGCCGCCGTAGGGAATCTTGATGCGCTGCATTCCCGGCGCGTCCCAGAGCGTATCCGGTCCCTTGACGATATCATCGGAGGGGTAGGCAAGGTCGCGCGTACGTACGCCATCATTGCGCTGCCCGTTATCGTAGCGCTGTCCATAGACACCTTTGCGCAGGCGGGATTCAGCAAAGACTTTCTCGTCGAGCTTGCCTTGCTTTCTCAATTCCATTTGCGCTTCGTAGATGTCGATAAGATTAGCCATCTCAACCGGAATCTCATCTTTGAGCAATTCTTTCCAACTCGTCATTGCTTCAGCTTCCTTTCAGAATGTCAATTCTGATATGTCTTCTTTTTTCTCGCGTCTGCGATCACCAGGCGCGCGCCAGATCAACTTGCGCCTCGATGACATCGGCCGGCAGCAGATCGAACCAGGCCAGGCCTTCTTCTCGCAGGCGCACCACTTCACCAAGCACCGTGATGGCCGGCGGCGAAATTGCCTGTGTCAGCGCGATATCGGCGATATTGGCTGCTGTCCCGACAAAGGTACGCTGATGTTGGGTTGACCCCCATTCGATGACGGCGGCAGGCGTATTTGCGTCCAGTCCAAAGCCGATAAGATTCCGCGAAATCGCCGCCAGTTGCTTAACGCCCATCAGGATGACAATTGTGCCACCTAGCTGCGCCAGGGCTTCATAGTTGATGTCGCTTTCGGCTTTGCCGGGTGATTCATGCCCGGTTATCACAGTGAAGGCGCTGCTGATATGACGCTGCGTGAGCGGGATGCCGGCGTAGGCGGGCACAGCGCAGGAACTTGATACACCGGGCACTATCTCGAAGGGAATGCCGTAAGCGCGGCAAGCCAGCGCTTCTTCTCCGCCGCGCCCAAAAATCAGCGGGTCGCCGCCTTTCAAGCGCACAACCTCATTCCCGCTTAGAGCCCGGTCCACCAGCAGGGTGTTGATGCTTTCCTGCGAGAGCCGGTGGCGTGAGGGCTGCTTGCCGGCGTTGATTAGTTCGGCGTCAGGTCGCGTCTCTTCCAGCAGGCTAAAAGGAATCAGCCGATCGTAGATGACGACGTCCGCCCGCTGCAGCAGCCGCAAGCCCTTGCGTGTGATCAGGTCGGGATCGCCAGGGCCGGCGCCGACCAGAAACACCTTTCCAGTCTTCATCGAGCATCTCCAGTCTTACGCGCTGTCGAGAGCCACAAATTACAAGCAGATCTGCATGGCAGGACGTCGCTTGTCGGGCGCAGATCTTGCCACCAGGTCGGCTGACGTACGCATTGCCCGCAGACCTTGCGGAGCGTCGCCTCGATGACAACGCGCGTTAGCTTATGAATGTCCTTGAACATGCCGTCCTGCCGCCGGCCGATATCTTCCAGCGAATCGGTCTCAATTCGCCCCTTTGCTTGCGCCGCCCAATCAGCGACTAAACCTGGATACACTGTCTCAAGCACAGCGCGCGCGTCCGCCGGCGTTGCCAAATCGACATGCCAGTTGACCGGCAGATCGGCGCTTGAGGGTAGCGGACGGAATGGAATGTCTCGCACAAAGCTGCGTAGCGCAGCCGGCGTCGTGAAAGCTCTGCTTTCGTGGTCTGACTCGCAATGCCAGGCTCGCTCACTGCTGACCATCACTTGACCAAACCGCAGGATTCTCCTAGCTTCCAGCGCTTGCCGCAAGGCGCGCCTACCGGAAGTGGGAAAACCCGCCCAATCGCTCCCGACCGTTTGCGCTGCGAAAGGCAAGCCGGTAGCGGACGCCAGATCCAGGATCGCCCGAATGACCGACTCATCCGCGCCGACCGGTTCCGCGTAGGCGACCTTGCGCCCATGTACACAAGCCTCGGTCGCCATTCCAGCGATGCCAAGCGCCCGCGGCACATCAGTGCTGACATGCGAGCCTTGGGCCAGGAAGTAGGGCAGGGCGATGATGTTGGGCGAGCTGGTGGAATGGTAAACGCTGGGAATATCCGGCAGGTCATCCAGGTAGACAGCGACCACTTCATTGTATGTGCTATTGGCGCGGATGCGATCCGCTTGACGCATGGCCGTATCCCGGCTGTGTCGATTGCGGCGCGTGCCATGCCCGATGATGGCGACAGCCGTCTCATGCGCCGACAAGCCAAAGCGGCTAATCACATCGCCCAGACGCTTGTCGACGATCTTCTCCAAGACTTCATGTTCGCCGATGGTAGGCGTCAGATGTATGCGGCGATTTCCGCGGCGCGTCAACGAACCGCTCAGCGCCATCTCGCTCGGCAAGACTTCTTGCGTGAAATATCCCCGCGCGGTAAAGAGCGGCACGACGACCACTTCGTCGGCCTCGACCGTGTCCAGCGCTTGAGAATAGGCGGGCGGCTCCTTCCAGAAGCAGGCGGTAACCTCATCGGCGACGCCTAACTGCCGCAGCCTATCGACATAGCCCCAGACGACGCCGGCGGTGTTCGCGCTGATATGCGAGCCGTGCCCGGCCAGTATCAAGGCGATTCGGCTCATTCCAGCTCATCCTCAAGTAAAATCGAATAGAATAGATTCCGAGCTTTCTCACGCTCGCCTTCGCGCAGCAATGCGAGCAACTCGGATGTCACTATATCTTGATAAACACCCTGTCGGTCCGCTTGAGTTGGCAGCCGCTCCTTCTGCGATTGACGGATCTCCCCCAACCATTGCGCCAGCAGAGCATATTCTTCGCCGAAGTCAGTTTCAAGGCGGCGCTTAAGCAAGCGCAGCAGGGCAGGCGACTTGCCATTGCTGCTCAGGGCGATGGTCAGAGGCGGCTGCTCGATCAGCGCCATATTGCTGAAGTCGCTGTGATTGCTGCTGCCATTGGCCATATTGCAGAGCGCGCGGATGCGATGCGCGTCTTGCGCGACCGTCTGATTGACCCGCGAGTCATCAGTTGTAGCTATCACCAGAATCGGCATATAGCTGTTGAGCATGTCGCGCTGATAGTTCTCCGCGATCCATTCGATTTCGCCGGCATCAGCCGAGGCCGTCAACTCGGCGCTTGCATCGGGGCTGACGAGCAGGACGCGCGCGCCCGCCTTAAGCAGGTGTCTCACCTTGCGCGTACCCACCTTGCCGCCTCCGATGACGGCGACCGGCTTGTCCTGCAGATGCAGCAGGACAGGATACCCTCGTGTGGATTCAGACATTTATCGCCTCAACGATAGGCTCGTTGTGAATGCCGCATTCAGTCTTGCTGCGATTGGCCCAGCGTCCGCTGCGCCGGTCTTCATCGACGCTGATGGCCTTGGTGCAGGTCCAGCAGCCGATGCTCGGGTAGCCCGTGTCATGCAGCGGGTTATAGGTCAGATCGTGATCGCGAATATACTGCCAGAGCCGGTCTTCGCTCCAATGGGCGAAGGGCGCAATCTTGATTAAGCCGCTGCGGGCGTCACGGATGATGATTGGCGTCTCGGCCCGGTTGGCAGATTGATCGCGCCGGAGTCCCGTCAGCCAGGCATCAAAACCGACCAGGGCATCACGCAGCGGAATCGTCTTGCGAATGTGACAGCAGCGATCGGGATTGCGCTCCCAGAGCCGGTCGCCATAATCACGCGCTTGCTGATCTGGCGTTTGACGCGGCTTTATACGCCGCAAGTCGAGCCCGAATTGCGATTCCAGCCTGTCGATGAGGTCGCGCGTCTCCGGGAAGAGCAGACCCGTATCCAGCGTCAGTACCGGCGTACGCGGCGCGATGCTCCGCATCATGTGCAAGGTAACGATGCCGGTGATCTGAAAGCTCGTGACGATTGCCAGCTTGTCGCCGTAGGTTTCGCTCGCCCATGACAGGACTTCCTGTGGGCTGGCATCTTCGAAACTTCGAACCATTTTCTCGATTTTATTGAACAAGTTTTCGTCTCCCGATTCAGGATTGCACGGCTAAACGCAAAAGCGCCTTGGATTATCCAAGGCGCCCTGATGTTTCTGAACGTTTCACCGGCTACATCGATCAGCCAGCCCCGGATAACCCCGCCTGCACGGCACGGCGCAACAACAACAAGCGCAGGGACATGACTGGATTCTGATTATCATTTTGCTACCTTCACTATCACTAGAAACAAAAAACCCCGTGTCGTCACGGGGCATCTTTCTCTAACTTGCTTGAGAACTGGCGAGGCTACACCGCAGGACTTTCGTCTGATGGAGTCTGACAACAACAAGTCGCGCAGCAGGTACGAATCATTATGTGCTTATGGCTCACTCGCTCAATTCGCAGACAGCTTAACGCAGCATCGCATGATTGTCAACAGTTGCGCGCAAATTTGCCCCAAAGCGCCGCCTGCAGGCTAGCTGCTTTGCATGCGCAGCGCGCCGTCAAGCCGTATCGTCTCGCCGTTGAGCATTGCGTTCTCAACTATTTGCTGCGCCAGCTGCGCGTATTCGGCCGGCTGACCCAGCCGTTGCGGGAAGGGTACTTGCTCGCCCAGCGATGCGCGAACCTCGTCCGGCAAGCTGCCGAGCAGCGGCGTATCAAAGATGCCCGGAGCGATGGTGCAAACACGTATGCCGTAACGGGCCAGGTCGCGGGCAACGGGCAAGGTCAAGCCGACGATGCCGCCCTTTGACGCCGAGTATGCCGCCTGACCTATCTGTCCTTCAAAGGCGGCGACCGATGCCGAATTGATGATCACGCCTCTTTCCCCGCTCGCATTCGCCTGATTGCCCGCCATCGCCGTCGCGGCCAGCCGGATGCAGTTGAATGTACCGATAAGATTGACGCGAATGACAGTCTCGAATTGTTCCAGGGGATGCGGCCCGCGACTGCTCGTAGTCCGCATGGCGATGCCTATGCCGGCGCAATTGACCAGTACGTTAAGACTGCCGAATTCAGCCGCAGTGAATTCCAGGGCAGCTTGAACATCAGCCTCGCTGCTGACATCAGCTTTGACAAATCGCGCCGACTCACCCAGCTTCTCCGCCAGCCGCGAACCCTTGTCAGCGTCGCGATCCAGGATGACGACGCGGGCGCCTTCGTCGATGAAGCGGGCAGCCGTCCCAGCGCCCAAGCCCGATGCGCCGCCGGTGATCAATGCCTTGACGTCTTGAATCTTCATGAGCGAACCTCCAGCGACGATTTAGCGACGGAACGCAGACGATCGTTTTGCTTCATCTTTGAAAGTTTCTTGCTGCGTTTCCGTCGCGCTGTAAACCTAGCGGCCATTGCCACCGTGCAAGCTATTCAAGAAGGACTGATTCGTTTCGTAGAGGCGGAAGTTGTGCAGCAACTGCTCCGTGGCGCCGACGATGCCCTCCTGCTGTTCCGCCAGGTGCGACCACATGCGCCGCATGGTGTAGACCCGCTGCAAAACGTCCGGACCCAGCAGCAGCTCTTCGCGCCGCGTCGAAGACTGCTCGACATCGAAGGCCGGGAAGATGCGCCGTTCCTGCAACTTGCGGCTGAGGTGCAATTCCATATTGCCTGTGCCCTTGAATTCTTCGTAGATGACATCGTCCATCTTGCTGCCGGTATTAACCAGGCAGGTGGCGACGATGGTCAGGCTGCCGCCTTCTTCCACATTGCGCGCCGCGCCAAAAAAGCGCTTCGGCGGGTGAATAGCGGCAGGATCCAAACCGCCGGAAAGTGTGCGCCCACTTGTCGGCACGACCAGATTATAAGCGCGCGCCAATCGAGTGACGCTGTCAAGCATCATCACGACATGCCGTTTGACTTCCACCAGCCGTTTGGCGCGCTCAAGCGCCATCTCCGCCACGCGCACATGATGATGCACCGGATCGTCAAAGGTAGAAGCGATCACCTCGGCATCCACCGAGCGGTCCATATCCGTGACTTCTTCCGGCCGTTCGCCGATGAGCGCGACCATCAGATGCACTTCGGGGTAATTCTCGCTGATGGCGTTGGCGATGTCCTTGAGCACGGTTGTCTTGCCCGCTTTGGGTGGCGAGACGATCAAGCCGCGCTGGCCAAAACCAACCGGCGCGATTAGATTGAGCATACGTGTTGATACGATACGAGGCGTCGTCTCGAGATTGAAGCGCGCCTCCGGGAAGATCGGCGTCAGGCGCTCGAAGTTGGCGCGGTTCCTGATTTCGTGGGGATTCAATCCATTGACGGCATCCACCCGCAGCAGGCCGTAATATCGCTCAGTGTCCTTCGGCGGACGTACCTGGCCTATGACCATGTCGCCTGTGCGCAGGTTGAACTTCTTGATCTGCGTCGAGCTGACGTATATGTCATTCGTGCCCGGCAGATAACCTTCCGCGCGCAAGAAACCGATGCCATCATCGACTACTTCCAAGACACCGCCGCGCAGTTGATTGCCACGGCTTTCAGCCTCATCGCGCAGCAAGCCGATGATCAGGTCTTGCTTCTTGAGCCGGCTGAAACGGGGCACATTGTGTTCGCGCGCAAGCGTACGCAACTCGGGCAGGGTTTTTGATTCAAGTGTGGCGATGTTCATTCAGTTCTTCCTGGGGATCTCGGTTGCGGCGGAGCCGGTAATTAATTTTGCCGCATCGTTTGCTTTGTTTCCTGATTTGCTTGGCGGAGGGAAACGCCCCGTTTGTCGCCTGTACGGCAAGTCCCGCAAATCGCCAAGTGTGGAAAATGGCAATCAGCGCGAACGATCAATTCGGGTAGTCTAGTGGAAACAGGGACTATCGAAGCAAACTGTAGCATAAAAAGAAATGCGCGTCAAATGGTAATGAATAGATTATATATATTTATTACGGCGTTATGTTTTGTAAGGCTTGTGCTGACGCTAGGCGGCGTCTGCGCCGGAACAGCGCGTAGGGCGTCGCGCCTGGAAGCCGGTTTCACGTTCCAAACAGCAGGACCCCGCCGTGAGGCAGGGTCCATTGCAAGCGTTAGCTTTTACTAATCGCTAGTCAAGTTCCTCATGCAGGTCATTAGCCTCTGCATTGAGTTCCGCCAAGGCATCCGCCGCTGCCACTTCGCCATTTACCACTTCGGCAATGGCATTCGGCACCAAGCCGCGGACCGCGCTATAGCTCGGCAAGCCAGGCGACGAATACACGCTTACCATGTCGTCCTGAACGATGCCTTGCACTTCAACGAAGCGAGCGTAGGGCATGCGCGGCTCGGTAAAGTCAGCCTCGCTCACTTCGATATCATTGCGAATGCTGAAGTAGCCGGTCGCGCCCGACCAAGCCAACTGCGCTTCCGATCCCGCCAGATACCTGACGAACAGCCAGGTCGCCAATTCCGCTTCCGGGCTGGCGGTCAAGATCGCCTGGCTGGGGACGAAGAGCTGGATCGTCTGTCCGACGCCGTCCGCGCCCGGGAAAGCAGTCGTTACCCATTCATCGGTCATTTCCGCCGTCGCGGCGTCCCAGGTAATAAAAGGTATTCCCGCCGAGCTGCCGGCGGCAAAGGGCGTGACGCCGATAGAGAAGTCTCCGGTGTTCTGGTAGCGTTCGGCGAAAAGATAGGCGCAGTCGTTTTCCAGCATGCGCGTGAACAGCTCCATCGCCGCGACCACCTCATCGGAGTCAAAGATGTAGTCGCCTGCTTCGCTATCGAAAATTGCGCCACCGTGCGCCGCTACGAAGCTCTCAAAATGTGAGGTTCCGGTATCCAGCGGATAACCTTGGTAGTCCTCGCTGGCGCCGGCCGCGCAGGCGATCGCTTCGAACTCAGCTAGAGTTTCCGGCACACGCCGTTCAAATCCCAATTCTTCGACGATATCGAGATTGGTGTAGAAGACGTTGAGCGAGTTTTGATTGGCCCAGGCGACGCGCATGCCATAGAAGGGCGCAAAGTCCAACTGATTGACGTCCAACAGATTGAAGTTTAGGTTGGCTTGTTCATCGGCCGCGATGCCCCATGCCGGGCTGTTCAACAGCAGGTTAAGGTCGACGACTACACCCTCGTTCGCCCAGCCCGCCACCGCGTTTGCGTAACCGGCGACCAAATTTGGCAATTCACCAGACAGGATCGCGGTGTTCATCAGGTCTTCAATAGGACCATAACTGCCCTGATGGAGCGCTTCAACGGTGATGCCATACTCGTTGCTGCTGTTGAATTCTTCAATCAGCCGCGTCATGGTATCGCCTTGCGAGCTGTCTTCGGTGTATTGATGCCAATAAACGACTGTCTGCCCGCTGGGATCAATACCTTCATAATTCACATCGCCTTGCGCTTGCGCCAAACCGAGGCTGAGCATCAATAGCAACAAGGTTACAAACACTAACTTTCTCATGAGACTTGATTCTCCTTCACTTGAATTCCGAATCTTGAGCGAATTAACTTGACTCTGTCTGCGTCTATTCTAACAGACCGTACCGCTCTTACGAACTGAGATTGTATTATGATTCGACCACGCGGCTTAACATTGCGCTAACTCAGAATGTCGCATTCAACTCTTGATTCCCGTCTGCGCGATGCCCTCGGTGAATTGCTTCTGCGCGATGAAATACAGCGCCAGAATCGGGATGACCGTGATCACGGACGCCGCCATCTGCAAGTTCAAATCGCCGGGCGTATCCGCCGTGACAAAGTTAGACAGTCCCAGAGCGATGGGACGCCAGTCATCGTTGATCGTCACCAGGAGCGGCCACATCAAGGCGTTCCAGGAGCCGATGAAACCTAGAGTGACGATGGTCATTATCGGCGCCTTGGATAGTGGCAGGACCACACTGATGAGAAAGCGCAGATGCCCGGCGCCGTCAATACGGGCCGCTTCCCACAGATCATTGGGGATTTGCAGGAAGAACTGCCGCAGCAAGAAAATGTTAAATACCGAAGCGAAGAAGGGAATGGTCAAGGCGGGCCAATTGTTGAACCAGGCGCCGGCCGGGCCAAAAATGCTCTCGCTCAACCGTCCCAGCCAAATCACCGTCAGCAGATGCGGGATCAGCATGACGATACCGGGAATCATCATCGTCGCAAGAAACAGCGCGAAGATGAAATTGCGCCCGATGAATTTCATCCGCGCAAAGGCGTATGCGGCCGGAATGCATACCATAAGCGAACCGACTACCGAGATCAGCGTGACGCGCACACTATTCCAGATATAGCCGGAAATGCCAATGGACTGCAAGACACCGCTTACCGGATCACTGATTACTTCAATGTCGAGGAAGTTCGCCCGGCGCAGCGCGGTGGCGTAGTTCTCCCAGAGCAGATTCTCCGGCAGCAAGCGCGTCAGATTGACCTCGCTGACCGTCATAAACGAAGCGCTGATCATCCAGAGAAAGGGACCCACCGCGATCACAACGCCGGCGAAAAGCACGGCATAGATGCCCAGACGTCTCAAGTCCAGTGGCTTTGGCGGCTCCGCAATCGGAGGCTTGCCACTGACCGGTGGCGCCATATTGGCGGCATCGCTAGCCATAGAATACCCGCCTGCCCATAATGCGGTTTTGGAAGAGTGTCATAAACAGAATCAGCGCAAACAAAACGAATGCCATCGACGACGCGTAGCCGTATCGATTGCTATTCTGCAGCTCGTCAAAGATGTAGACACTCGCGGTATTGACCTTGCTGCCGACAGCGCCCGTCCGCAGGATCCAAATTTGTGTAAATGCCTGAAAGGTGCCGATGATCGCCACCAGCGACAAGAAGAAGACTGTCGGCGAAAGCAAGGGCAGGGTGATGTGTCGGAAGATACGCCAGCCGCTGGCGCCATCAATGCGCGCCGCTTCATACAGTTCGCCTGAGATATTGCCCAAACCCGCCAGGAAGATGACTGCGTCGTAGCCGATATAGGTCCAGGTCGAGTAGATCATGATAACGACAAGCGCCAGGGACGGGCCGGCCAGGAAATCGGGCAAACCCAGCAAGCCGCCAATCGATGTCCGCTCGAGGATCCAGCGCTGCGGCTCAATGCCGACAATTGCCAACATCCGGTTTGCGGGAGCGTATCGACCCGCGTCAAATATGATGCGAAAGACGATCGACGTGGCCACAAACGGCGTGATGTAGGGAATGAAATAAACCATGCGAAAGAAAGAGCGAAAACGAATCGGCTGAAACAGCAGATACGCCAGCAGCAGGCCAATCGAGAGTTGCACGGGCACAGTCCCGCTGGCGTACATTACCGTCACCCAGAAGCCATGCAGCAAATCGTCATCGCCGGCTGTCAATGCCGCGGGCGCTTCGGCCATCAGCAGATAGCCGCCAACCGCAAGCGACACGCCACCGAGGACAAAGAGCGCAAATCGCCGGTTTTCATGTGCCTTGATTCCCCGCTGAAATATGCGATAGGCCGCGGAAATCAGAGCGATGCCGCCGCTGATGAATACCAGCTGTGACCAGATTGGCAGCGACTCGCCCGCGTCCCGCGCGGTGGCGATCGCCAATTCGGTTTCCAGCATGGCAAGGCGCAGCAGAAATGCCGATGCCACCAGCAGCGCAGTCGCGCTGGCGCTTAGGACGATGACCTCAAGACCGGTGTTGGAGCGGAAGCGCCATAATACAACCGAGAGCGCCAGGATCGCGACGAGAGCGCCGACGAACGCCAGATTGCCCGCATTTTGTACAGCGGGACTGGCGAAGCTCTCGCCGAATTTCTCCATGAACAGCGCCAGCGAAGTATTCTGTCTGCGCACTTGCCGCGGAATGAGCATAACTATGGGAATGAGCTTGAAGAACCAATCGATGACCAGCAATACGGCATAACCGGAGATGACGCCCGCGGCCAAAGGGACTATCTGAGCCTTGGATTCGGTTTGACGCAGACTTCGTGTCAGTCGCCGGCTCAACGCGACGGCGACGGCAAAACCCAGCAGAGACAGCCAGAAGAACAGGATGTAACCCAGGTTGCCCAGGGCCTTTTCGTAGTTTGCCAATCCAACATATTCATCGGGAAAGCGGCGCCAACGATGCAAGCTGACGAAAAATGCGAAAGCGACCGGAAACAAGCCGAAGAGCGCAATCAAGCAACCGGCGGGCGCGAGGAAAACATAGGCCGTCAGGTTCTCAACGAGTATTCTGCCGCGCCGCGTATTTAACATTCGGCTTGCAATCGACTTGGGCTTGCAATCAGAGCTTGCAATCCTATTATAGACGGCGCGTCGGGCAAATCCAAGCGGTCGCTGACGCCGGGAGTGGTGAATTTCAAGGAGATAGAAGGAGAAAGAATGAAGACGACACTGGCTCAAACTCGCCGGAAAACTCCCTTCTCCAATGCTTTGGGGAAGGGCCGGGGATGGGGTTAGAAAAGGGCATATCAGCGATGTTAACCAATCCCCTGACGCCTAAGTTAGCGCGCTACTTTGCAGATAATACACATTGATTAAGTCATTCATGATACAATCGGTATATTATTGGAATCGCAAGAGGATCGCGCCGGATGCCACGAATCTATATCATAGGCGCATTAGTTTACGACATCGTCTTTGATGTGCCGGATTGGGTCGAACCCAACCGCGCTGTTCATGCTACGCATGTGACCATGTCGCCTGGCGGGAAAGCCCTTAATCAAGCTGTGGCAGCTGCTCTCCTCGGCGCCGATGATGTCCGACTTATCGGCTGCGTTGGCGTTGATATCTTCGGCGAAGAGATGCTATGCGCCCTGCGCCGCATAGGCGTCAACACCGACGGCGTCCGGCAGCATCACTCCGCGCGAACCAGCATCGCCGGTATCATCGTCAAGAACAATTTACCGGGTTTTATCGGCGCGCCCGATGCCAGCCGCTGTGTGGACCGGAACCAGATTCAGGCGGCGCTGGCGGATTTGCGGGCCGGCGATATTCTGCTCGTTGATTTCGAGGTGCCTCAGCCGCTGGTACAATTCGCCCTGGAGCTGGGGCGAGCCGCCGGCGCGCTAAATGTGCTCAACCCGGCGCCATTCTTCACCCGCGATTCCTTTGGCGTCAATTACCTGCGATTGGTGGATGTCATCATTCCCAATATGCTGGAAGCGCAACTACTCCTAGATAGCGATTCCGATGATATCGATACCCTTGCGGCGCAGTTGCTAGATCTGGAAATAGAGCAGGTTGTGCTAACGATCGGAGAATCCGGCAGCGTCTTTTACCGCGACGATTGCCGAATCGCGCAGACGGCTTACTTACTCGACGCGGTCGATACCACCGGCGCAAGCGACGCCTTCGTTGGCGCATACTGTCATGGCTTGACACAGAGCTGGTCAGCCGCGCGAACGCTGGACTTCGCCTCGGCGACAGCCGGTCTTGCCTGTACCAAACGCGGGACGATGTCTTCGTTGCCGAGCTTGACTGAGGTTGAGGCGCTGCTGGCGCGGCAGTACAGCTAGCCGCTGACCTCGCTGAATTTGCGTAACCCGAATTGCGCTTTTGGGTTAAGGGAATTACAGCATGAAAAAATTCTTCGCCCGTCGCGGCAGTTACGAAGACCTCGACGACAGAGCGTTGGTCGAATTGGCGAAGGACGATAAGGAAGCCTTCGGCGAATTATACTCGCGGTACCTGAAAAAAATGTACAGCTATATCTATCATCGAACCGGCAACACTCATGATGCGGAAGACTTAACGGCAAAGGTCTTCTACCGCGCGTATTCACATATCGGCAATTACGAAGACCGCGGCTTGCCTTTTCAAGCCTGGCTCTACCGCATCGCGCATAACATCGTCGCCAATTGGCATCGGGATCAGGGACGGCGCAAGATTATCGCCCTCGATGACTACGTGGCGCATTCGCTGAAATCCGATGCGCCCGACCGCCTCGCGGAAGAATCAGAAGAACGGGCGCAGCTAATGCAAGCTGTGCGGCGGCTGCCGGAAGATCGCCAGCAACTCTTGCTGCTCAAGTTTATCGAGCGGATGACGAACGCCGAGATCGGCGAGATAATGGGCCGGACGGAGGGCGCAATCAAGTCGCTTTACCACCGAACCTTGCTTGCGCTGCGTGAGGATTTGCAGCTGATGCCCGGCGCCGAGCAGGCTCGACGCTTAGATGGAACAGAGGTGTGAGGGACAATGTCATCTCAATCTGATGTAAAGGCGCAGAACGCGCTTGATGCCTTTACAGCTGGCTTGCAAGCCGGCGATGATATCGACAGCGTGATCAGTCAGACGGAGCTGTCATCGGCTGGGGTCGAGGACATGGTCGACATTGTCCAGTCTCTGCACAGCGCCTTAACGACGGTGGAGCCAAGCCGAGACTTCTCAGATGCGCTTCGCGCTGATTTGCTGGGCGGGCGACATGGTATGATCAAGCGAGTTCGCCATATGCCGGCGCGTGTGCCTATCGCTGCTGCGCTCGCTCTTGTCGCCGGCTGCCTGCTCTTCATCATGCGCCGCTTGATCGGCTCGGACGCGCCACAGGACATCCAGGAAGAAGCAGTCGCCACGCCACTCTAGCCCGGCGTCTTCGTCTCAGTCCAAATCCGCTCGTTCTAAATACGGCTTGCCACACGCTTTGTTTGGTAGTGGTGAATTTGAAGGAGATAGAAGGAGATAGAATGAAGACGACACTGGCTCAAACTCGCCGGAAAACTCCCTTCTCCAATGCTTTGGGGTGGTCTTGACCCGTTTTGGTGGACGCTGAATTTGTCTAATGCTCTGCCTCTTCGAATTGCATAGGGCTGGCAAAGCCCAGCGATGAATGCAGTCTGCGGCGGTTGTACCATGCCTCTATGTAGTATGCGATAGTGCGCCGTGCGTCGTTGATGGTGTCAAAGACGTGATTCGCGCACTCGGTCTTCAGAGTAGCGAAGAAACTTTCCGCCATGGCGTTGTCGTAGCAACTGCCGGTGTCGCTCATGCTTGGCTGTATGCCACGGTCAGTCAGTAACTGCTGGTAACGCTGGTCTGTGTACTGACTGCCACGGTCGCTATGATGGATTAGCAGACCGCGCAATTCACGCTGCTGCACTGCCATGAGCAGTGCATTTTGCGCCAGCTGGCTGTTGGCTCTCCGGTTCATAGACCAGCCGACAATCCGGCGCGAGAAGGCGTCCATGACCACAGCGAGATGGAGCCAGCCTTCTTTGGTGGCAATGTAGGCGATGTCCGCCAGCCACTTCTGGTTGATGTCCGTGGCCGAGAAATCTTGCTGCAGGATATTGGGCGCCGCCGATGTCGACGCTGCCGATTTCTTCCGGCCTCGATAGCCTTGTTTGCGAATCGCGTACATGCCGGCAAGCCGCATCAAATGCGCTACCCGCTTACGGCTTACCCGCCAGCCTCTCGCCAACAATTCCGCCCAGACACGCGGACTGCCATAAGTCCGGGCGCTACCCACGAAGATTTCCCGGATGCGCGCTAGCAGCCTCGCATCCTCCCGCTCGCGCCGGCTCTTCCCGCGCTTCAACCAGGCGAAGAAGCCACTCTTGCTCACATCCAACACGCGGCACATCCTCGACACGCTGAACTCCTGCCGATGCTCCAGAATGAATTGGTACTTCACCATTTGCTTTCCTGCGAGAACACTTGGATAGCTTTTTTTAAAATGTCGCGCTCCTCCCGTGCGATCGCCAACTCGCCTTGCAAGCGTCGAATCTCGGTCTCGGATTCTCGTTCGGCGCTTGGCTTAAGCTCATCGCTATTCTCATCGACCCGATACCGCTGCCGCCACTTGTAGATCAGTCCCGGCGTAATGCCCAAGTCGCGCTCCACCTGGGCCACCGTCCTACCGGGCTTCGCCGCTAAATTCAGCGCCTCACGCTTCAACTCGTCTGGATACTTCACCATCACACTCCTACCTGCCTTCCTTACCTGATTCTATTGGACAACAGCGCTGTCTACAAAATCGGGGCAAGTTCAGGGAAGGGCCGGGGCAGGGGTTAGAAAAGGGCGTATCCAAGATTTTCACCACTCCCCTGACGCGCTGCACTATGCCTCTGACCGAATAAGTGGTAGGCTGGGCGGCGTCAGATCATTCGGATTTGAGCAGAGAAACTGGCATGCCATCGGCCGACAAGATCGCCGCCTTGCGCGGAATGCGCGATGTATTCAGCACCGAATACGCTCGGCGTCGAGCCATACAAGACGGTCTTGAGCGGCATCTTCGCTTGCACAGTTTCGTCGCCATTGATCTGCCGATTCTGGAAAATACGGAACTCTATCTGCGCAAATCCGGCGAGGACATCGCCGCCCGTCTTTACGAATTTGACTTCAAGAGCCGGCGCATCGCGCTCCGCCCGGAAATAACCGCCTCGATACTGCGCGCTTATGTCGAGCACCTGCAAGATGAGCCGCTTCCCTTGCGGATTCAGTACAGTGGCCCCGTCTTTCGCTATGAAAAGCCGCAGCAGCATCGCTATCGCCAGTTCACCTTGACAGGGGCCGAACTTCTCGGCGCAAGCGGTCCACGCGCGGATGCCGAAATGCTCTACTTGGCTGGCAGCGGGCTTGAGCAGCTGGGTATTCAAGATTACACCCTTACTATCGGCCAAACTGCTATGCTCGAGGGCTTCTTGAATGGACTCGGCTTGCGTAAGCAGTTGGTCAACTTCTTGCTGCGCAACATGGAAAATCTTCGCAAACATGGCGTGGAATCCGTGCTCGAATCTCTGACGTTGATCTACCCTGAGTTTCAGAGCGCGGCCATATCGCCTGGCGACAGCCAGACGAGTGCCGAAGACAAAAGCGGGCAGCTGATCAATGTCCTGCGAGAAATGACTGATGGGGAAGCGCATCAAGCGGTGACGGACTTCCTGCATAGTCTGAACATCCGTGTCGCCACCAACCGCGACGAAGGTGAAGTCATCGAACGCCTCCTGCGTAAAATCCGCGAAGATCAGCAGGCGCCAAAAGTGCGGCTGGCGCTGGAATTCATGCAGCGGCTGGGCGATTTAGCCGGCGCGCCCGCAGATGTCTTGCCCGCAGCGCGCGCTCTTGCCGAAGATTTTGATCTTGACTTGGACGACCTCATTTCTCTGGAACAGACTATCGCCTGCCTGTCGGAATACGGCGACCGCAGCGGCGAGATTCAGCTCGATTTTGGCATGAATCGTGGCCTGCACTATTACACCGGCTTGATCTTTGAGCTGCACGGCGCAACTTCCGCTGGCGAGCCGATTCAGCTTTGCGGCGGCGGACGTTACGACAATCTCATCAGTATTCTCGGCGGCGGCGAGGCAACCCCGGCTCTGGGATTCGCCTACGGCATTGAGCGCATCGCCAGTCTCATCGACGATGAATCCGGCAATAGTAGCAGCCGGCCGGCCGTCTGCGTGATTCCGGTCGCTGATTCCGATTTCTCCGCCGGATATGCTATCGCTAGCGAACTTCGCAGGCGCGATCTTGTCGTTGAAATAAACATCGACGACCGCAGCCTGCGCCGCAGCTTGAGATATGCCGACCGCCGCGGCGCTAATTTGGTGGTAATCGTTGGCGAGACCGAGCGCCGACAAAATGCCGCCATCCTGCGCGATATGCGCAGCCATGAGGAAAGTCAAGTTCCGCTAGACAATCTGGCAACTAGAGTCGTGGAGCTACTAAACGCGCATGAGTAAGGCGATGCCTGCCGGCAATCTCATAATCGCCCTGCCGAGCAAAGGGCAGTTGGCTGAGGCCGCGGACAATCTCTTTGGACGCGCCGGCCTACGCATTTACAAGCCCAACCAACGGCAGTACACCGCGACCATTCCCAGCCTGCCCCAAGCCGAAGTCGTCTATCAGCGCCCGCGCGATATCCTGAACCAAGTGAGCCAGGGGCGGGCCGATATCGGCGTCACCGGCTTGGACATCGTCGCCGAGCACAGCGAAGATTCCGCCGATGTCATGATCATCGACCGGCTCGGTTTCGGTCGCTGCGAATTGCTGCTGGCGGCGCCGGACTCCTGGATTGACGTGACCTCGATAGCCGATCTGGCCGATCTCAGCCTGCGCCAACAAGCGCGCGGCGCTCAACTGCGCATCGCCACCAAATATAGCAATTTGACCAAGAGTTTCATGTATCGTCAGGGCATTTCGCATTTCCTGCTTGTTCATGCCGAGGGCGCTATGGAAGCCGCGCCGCGCATGGGTTATGCTGATTTGATCGCCGACCTTTCCGAGACCGGCACCACCCTGCGCGAGAACCAGCTTCGTCCCATCGACGGCGGCACGATTATCGCCTCAGAGGCGGTACTGATCGGCAACCGCCGCCGCTTGCGCGAAGCTCCGGCCAAGCTCGAGACCCTGCGCGAAATGATCGAATTGATCGAAGCGCATCGGCGCGCCCGCCAATTTGTCTCATTGCGCGCCAACATTGCCGGAGCGTCAGTGGGTGAAGTGCAAGATCGCATCCTCGCCAATCCCGCGCTCAGCGGCAAAAAGGGACCGGGCGTCGTGGCGGTCGCCAGTCCGCCGGGCGAGACGCGGAAGTGGTTCGAGACTAATCTGCTCGTCCGCACCGATCTCATCCACAAGACGATGCAGCATCTGCGCGGCCTCGGCGGGACCGATATCATCGTGACCCGCCCGGATTACGTCTTCGACGAAAACTCGGCGACCTACGATCGCTTCGAGCGATCGCTGCATTCTGACCACAGAGATTCATAATAAGGCAAAATGATGACCAACGCGGGCATTATCAATCCAGGCGCGATGGGCATATCCATCGCCGCATCAGCGCGTACCTCCGGCCATGCGGTTTACTGGGCGTCCGCCGGCCGCAGCGCCGACACCGGGCGACGCGCTTCCGAGCAGAGCTTGCTCGAAGTCGATACGCTCGCCGATCTTTGCGCCACTTGCCAGGTGATCCTGTGCGTCTGTCCGCCACACGCGGCCGAAGCGGTGGCAGCGGCGGTCATCGAAGCCGGCTTCACCGGACTCTATTGCGACGGCAACGCCATCGCCCCACAGAAGGCGCAGGCCATCGGCGACCGCATGAGCGCGGCCAATATCGACTTCGTCGATGGCAGCATCATCGGCCCACCCGCCTGGAAAGCCGGGTCCACCCGTTTCTACCTGTCCGGTCCTTCGGCGAATCAAGTGGCCGAGATCTTCGAAGGCGCCCCTGCGGATGCCATCGTCATCGGCGAAGACATCGGCCAGGCATCGTCGCTGAAGATGGTCTTCGCCGCCCTGACCAAAGGCTCGACCGCTTTGCTTTCGGCCATCTATGGCACGGCGGAGCAACTCGGCGTCCGCGACGACCTGGAGCGGGAATGGGCAATACGCGATGCGGATTCTGTAGAGCAAAGACGGAATCAAGTCAGAGGTGTCACGTCGAAAGCCTGGCGCTTCGCCGGCGAAATGCAGGAAATCGCCGCGACCTTTGAGCAGGCGGGTATACCGCCCGGCTTCTTCCTGGCCGCGCGCGACGTCTATCAGCGCATGGCGGGGTTCAAGGATGCCGACGCTGTGCCCGAGCTTGAGGCGGTATTGACTGCTTTGCTCAATGAGGGCGCGTAGCTATGCAAGCGCCGCAATCAACTCCGGCAAGCCAGCGAAGACCGCGTCCGGCTTGACTTCGCTCACGCGCAAACTGGCTTCCGTCTCCGAGTTCGCTTTGATTACCCACCCATCTTTGACAATCCGATGTAGATTCCCGTCCTGTCTAGGAACATCCGCCGCGCCGGGGCGCCTGCCAAGGGCGTCCCTATAGCTGTTCATACCGTCGCCTAGCCAACTCGAGTGCTCGCCCCCTGTGACATCTCCGCTTAGGCAGCCGCGGCGCTATGCAGACCTCCGTGCCCGCTTGACGCGAGTCTGTCACACTGCGCGAGCGCGGGCGAACTCGCTGGGGCGGTTCGCTGCTGGCGGACTGAAGACGGTCTGTCTGTTGCTGTCCCTATCCCGCAGTATTTGTTCGGCACGATTATCTCAGGCGGCAGAACATATGTACATTGCAAAGCGTGTTTAGAACATTTGTTTTCGCTCAACACGCCGCTGCTATGGCTCGGCATTCAACAGTGACAAGTCTCTAGTTCCGCAGCGCCTCGATCAGATCCGGCAAGCCAGCGAACACCGCGTCCGGCTTGACTTCGCTCGCGCGCAAACTGGCTTCCGTCTCCACACCGGTCATCACCAGCGCCGTCTTGATGCCCAGCGCCTGCGCCCCGGCGATATCCGTGCCAATGCGATCGCCGATCATCAAGGTCTCGCCCGAGCTTGACCCCAGCTGACGCAGCGCCGCGTCAAACATGCCGCGTTCCGGCTTGCCAATTATCGTCGGCGCTTGCCCCGATGCCGACTCGATCAGCGCCAGAATGCTGCCGGCGCCCGGCACCAAGCCCTCCGGCGAAGGAAACGATGAGTCCGGATTGGTGCCGATGAAGCGCGCGCCCTGCCTGATCAACAGTGTCGCCGTCTTGACTTTGTTGTACGTCAGGTCAAAGTCGATGCCGCAGACGACTAATTCGGCATCTTGCTCCACCAGTTGAAAGCCGGCCTTTATCAGCAATTGCTTCAAGCCATCGCCACCGACGACGAAGAGTCTCGTTCCCGGCGGATACTGCGCCTGCAGTGTGCTTACGGTAGCCGTGCCACTCGTGACGATATGCCGCGGCTCTATACCTGTCACACCCATTGCCGCCAGCTTGTTGACATAATCGGCCGGAGTATTGCGGCTGTTGTTGGTCGCCAGCACAAAGTCCAGTCGCCGCTCAAACAGGCAGTCAAAGAACTCGGACAGGCCGGGCAAGGCTTGCGACCCACGCCACAGCACCCCGTCCATGTCGGAAATGATCGCTCTAATGTCTTGGTACAATTGGATACGCCCTCTCGCTTGCGGAATCAGCGCCCCATTCTAGCGCAAAACGCTGCGCCTGATAGGTGGCTGCGTGAGCGCGCCTATTTCAATTGTTCCAGCGTATCTTGCTCCAGCGCCCATAGCCTGCCTCGCTCTTGTTCTTGCAGCAGCCTGGTCAAGCGCGGATGCCCGTTTTCATATTCGCGTGACCACTCGATGGAGAAGTCGCCACTGCGGATCTCATCCAGCGTCGCCTCCATCAAGCCTTCCAGCTTGAGTTCCCTAAAGCGGTGCAAGCGGCTGAAAATGCCATATTGCCCGGTCAATGACGATAGCCGCATGGCATGCAGCAGACCTCGCTGCGATGCTCGCCAAAGATAATCGGTGAATTCGCCTGAGATGATCAAATCCATCATGACGGCTTCCGGCGGGTAGCCTACTTCCAGCAGCACATCGGCAGCGGTCGTCATCACATGGTGAAATGCGGGTAGAATCGCCTGCTGCACAAAAAGATCCAGCTGAGCTTCCTGCTCCATAGACATCTCAATCGCGCCGGCCTGTAAGCTGCCCATCGCCAGCGCCAGCGCCAGCAAGGTCTCCATTGTTGTCCCGGTCGCATCATGGCCCGCGCCGATAAAGCTATAGAATCCGTTGCCACCAAGATAGCGACTGCGCACCGCCGCGCCAATCGTCCGCGGCGCGATCATGCCGACATCGACAAAAGGCGGCGGCTCGACAAAGCCAAAGGCGATATTGTAGCCGCTGGCGAAAACCAACAGATGCCCACGCGCCAGGTAGGGCGACATCTTCTCCAGATAAACCTCCGGCACGACCACATCCGGCAGCATGATCATCAGGATATGGCAGCGCGGAATGACCTTCTCGATATCCTGTGGCTCAAAACCGTCCTCTCGCGCATGATCCCGCGTCTCATCCTCCCGCAGACCAACCAACACGCGTACACCGGAATCGCGCAAATTGTTGGCGACCGGTCGGCCCAGATTGCCGAAGCCGATGATGCCCACCGTCTTGCCACTCAATACATTGAAGTTCGCGTCAGATTCTCGATAGATGGTCGCCACAGTTTAGCCTCCGCGTCAGATTACGCGATGCCTTTATGCCACATTTCCAGATCGTTGCCGTCGCGGAAGAACCCAAAGCGTTGATAGAGCTGCTGCGACGGCGCATTGCTCAATTGCGTATTGACCGAAATTGTTTGCGCCGGCTGTCGACTCAGCTCGCTCAACAGCTGGTGCAAGACCAATGAGCCAATGCCCCGTCGCTGATATGCCGGTTCAACTGCCAGCCGCGCCAGGTGGCCCACACCGTCATGCCGCGTGCTGAATTGATACGCCACCACGTCTCTTTCATGGACAGCCACCGACGCCGGGGCCGATATGCGTATAGCCTGCCATATATCAGCGTGTGCCATACGCCAGCGCGGCGGAAAGGCCAAATGGTCGATCTCCGCGATCCGCGCGATATCATCTGCCTCAGCCCTTCTGATGATGGCGGCTATTGCCGGTGCTTTCGGCAAACGACAGCCGATATGGTTCATTGTGATGACGTCATCAGCGTATTCAAAACCAAGTTGCCGCAGATATGTCGCCAGCCAATTGGTCACCATCAGGATCGCGGCGCTGTGGATGCCACAACGGCGGCATTGCGCTTCAGCCCGTTCCCAGAGCTCCTCTACGATCAGGCCCGGCATTCTTCCGTCGCCGATGCACAGCAGGCGGATCCAGCTATTGCCTTCTATCGGCAGCGACAGACCAATGCAGCCGACCAAGCGCGACTCTTCCCAAGCCAGGAAGACCTGGCCCCGTTCCTGATCCAGCCACTGACCGATGCTATACCAGTCCAGATGCTTATGCGTCCACGGGCTTTTCGTATCGAGGTCTAGCAGGGCGCTGCGATGCCGGCGCTCATATGGCGTAACTTCCAGCCGCGTACCCAGCATCAGTTTGGTTTCATAGCCCGCTTGACGTAGCTGCGCGCTCTTAACGCGAATGGCAGACAAACGCGCTGATCCATCAGACGGGTGGCGACGCGCGCGTCCATTTCTTCCATCGTCTCCGATGTCGTGATGACGGTGGGCATATTGGCGAGGTATCGGTAGTCAATGATTTGAAATAGTTTTTCCTTCGCCCAGGGTGTGGCGCTTGCCAGCCGCAAATCGTCCAGAATCAGAATCGGGCTGTTTTGAATGTCATGGAAGTGTTTGTCAAAACGTGTATTGGTCTGCGGGTCAAATGCGTTTCGCAGGAAATCGAGCAAATCGGCGACAGTCGTAAAGACGAAATCTTTGCCTTGCTCATCAAGGTCATTGGCAATTGCCGCCGCCAAATGCGTCTTGCCGCAACCAAAATCGCCCATCAGGCAGAGCCATTTTTCCGGCCTGCGCGCCCATCCCTGCGCCAGCTCTTTCGCCCGCGTGAGATTCTCCGCTTCATCACGAAAGGCGCTCCTGATATCGAAACTCTCAAAGCGCATATGTCCGTACAATTGCAGATCAACCGTGCCACTGTCGTGCGCCCGCGAGCGCGCCGCGCGCCGGTAGTCGGGGGCAATGATCTTGACCTGCTTGACCAAGGGATCCATCATGCGGCTGCTCAGCCAGGGATCAAACTCGTCAATCGACTTATTGGTTGTGATCACCGTCGGCAGCTTGTTGACGTGTCGGTAGTTGAGCAACTGGAATAGCTTTTCCTTGGCCCAGGCGCTCGGGTTCTCCACGCCAAGGTCATCCAGCAGCAGCAGCGACACATTGCGAATGCGTTCGAAATAGTCGTCGTATGTCGATGATCCTTGCGGATCAATACTCGTGCGCAGGAAATCAAGCAGGTCAGGCGCGGTGACAAAAATGACCTGATGACCAAACTGCACAAGCCTCTCGTTGCAGATGGCGACCGCCAAATGCGTCTTGCCGCAGCCGTATGCGCCTTGAAAAACGATCCAGCCGTTGGGATCCTCCGCGTATTTGCTGGCTTCATCTTTCGCCGAGCGCAGCGACGACAGCGCATTCTGCGTATAACTTCCGCCATGCGGCGTCGTTTCAAAGCTGACGAATGTCTTGTCTTGATAGGCTTCCAGGTTGCCGTAGCGGCGCAAGCGCGCCAGCATATCGCGATCGTCTTGAACGGGATGATTCGGGCAGCGCTGGAACTTGCCAAAGCGCGGATCATCCAGCGGCACTTCATAAGCGAAAACGCCTCTCCCGTCGCAAATAGGGCAGGGCAGATCGCTTTTTTCCGGATCCCGACAGACTATGTCCGCCGCCAGGTCCGAGCGAGAGTCCGGCTCAGGACTTGATGAAGTCCTTCCATTCTCCGCTGGTATATTGTTCGTGCCGCTCAAGATGTCTCCCACCGGATTCACTGCTGCGTCCTTCCTGCTGCCAAGCCTCCAGCACTTTGCGGATATAGCGCCAGTTGCGCGCATTACGCTCGACCGCGTAACGCATGGCATCCTCTATCCAGTCGCGCGGATACTCCGTCATCGCCTCTTTGATGGCATCAGCGATCATCGGCGTCAGCGCGCCGATATTCTCTTCGTAAGCGGCGAACAGGCTCGGCCGTGGCGGCAGCACCTCAATCTCATCGGCCGCCGCCGGGCGCCATTCTCCCGCTTCTATCTGCTGCCGCAGCTCTTGGCCCGCTTCGTCGTTTGAGATAAAGATCTGCCGCGTCACGCCGCCCAGGTCAAATCTCGCTTCCAGTACCGTTCCGCGCTCGACTGCTTTTTGCAGCGCCTTAACCAGAATCTGCGCCGGCTCCGCTGTCGCTTCACAAGCTGCCAAGCCGCGCATGAGATCTGCGTCATTGCGAAATTCGTCCCATCGCAAGAATCGATACCTGCCTTCTTTCTGCCGTAACGCCGCCAGCAAGAAAACGGTGACTTTCAACTCGGCCAGGTCATCAATCGCCGGCATATGTCGACTGAGCAGGGCGGCCGGCAACCTGATGTCTTCGTCATCGTGCCAATTGCTGTCCGCGCCCATGCCGCTCATTCCAGATTGCTCAAGTCAACTCTCTGCAATTTTACGTCAGAAAACTTTGTGACGGACTTTTCAAAGTAAAGATTAAAAACACCTGTCGGGCCATGGCGATGCTTCGAGAGCAGCACCTCGGCTTGATTAGGAATCTCGACTGTCTCGGGATTATATACTTCGTCGCGATAGAGAAACATCACCGTATCCGCATCTTGCTCGATAGTGCCGCTTTCGCGCAAATCGGAAAGCTGCGGTCGCTTGTCCTGCCGCTGCTCCACCGCGCGCGATAACTGCGCCGTGGAAAGTACACAGACATTAAGCTCGCGCGCCAATTCCTTCAGCGAGCGGCTGATGTAGCTGATCTCTTGCACACGATTGTTTTGGTACGCTTTGCCGGCGGACATCAATTGCATATAGTCCACCATTACGATTTCCAGCCCGTACTCATGCTGCAAGCGGCGGCACTTTGTCCGCATCTCGACCGGCGTAATCGATGGCGTGTCGTCGATGAAGATCGGTAAATTGGAGATGCGCCCGATCGCTTCCGTAAGGCGCGTTTGCTCGCGCGCATTAATCTTGGCGGTACGCAGCTGAGTGATAGTTATTCTAGTCTCCATTGAAATGAGGCGCTGCACCAACTGCTCGGCGCCCATCTCCATGGTAAAAATCGCCACACGCTTGCCCAGCCGCGCCGCGTTCAAAGCCACCGTCAGGATCCAGCTAGTCTTGCCCATACCGGGACGACCGGCGAAGACTATCAGGTCTGATTTTTGCAGGCCGCCCAATTTCAAGTCCAGCTCTCTGAAGCCGGTGGGCACACCAACCGTCTGCTCGCCTCTTTCCAGCAGGTCTTCAATCTTGTCGTAGTACTCGCTTGCTGCGTCCCAAATGGGCACGAATTCACGCTTTATCTGACCATTGCTTACTTCAAAGAGCTTCTGCTCGGCCTGATTGATAACCATGTCGATCTGTAGTTCTTCGTCAAGCGCCGTCTGCCGTATTTCATCCGCTGCCTTCAGCATCTTCCGCCGCGTCGATGTCCGCGAGACCATTTCCCCGTACACTTCGGCGTGGACTGCCGTCGGCGTATTGTTTACCAGGTTGGTCAAATAAGCCTGTCCGCCGATTTCATCAAGCACACCCATCGCCGCCAACTCCTGCGTGAGTGTTACATAATCGATGGCGTCGTTGCGCTCCTGCAATTGACTGAAGGCCTGCCAGATGTATTCGTGGCGTTTGAGGAAGAAGTCTTCTCCGCTGAGGAAGGCGGCGATGCTATAGTAGGTTTTCGGGTAGAGCAGAATCGCGCCCAGCACAGCCGCTTCCGCTTCCAGGCTCATGGGGAGTTGTAGCTGCGTCAGTGCCGGTTGATGATCCATTGCAGGGCTTCCGAGAGGATGACCAAACCCGGCCTGCGACTGCCAGACCAGGCTCCTTCATCACGATGATTGCTTTATCAGCCGGTAGGGCTGAGTTTACTCTTCGTCCTCAAGGTCTTCCAGATTGAGCGTATCGACAAAATCGGCAAAGGCGCTCAATTTGCTCTCGTCGACGCGCTCGCCGCCTTCACCCGGTTCATGCATATCATCGGGCAAACCCAGGATTTCTTGCTCGACGTTCCGGTCCGGCCGGATGCCGGCGTACTCCATCACCGCTCTCTCCACATAAATCGGCGCGCGCAAACGCACCGCTAAGGCGATGGCATCGCTGGGGCGGGCGTCGATTTCAATCGTCTCGCCCCGCGCGTCTATGACGATCACAGCGAAAAACACATCCTTGCTCAGATTGTTGATGAGAATGTAGCGTACTTCGCCGCCCATCTGCTGAATGGTTGACTTGAGCAGATCGTGGGTCAGCGGACGCTCGCGGTCGACCTCTTGCAATTCCAGTGTGATCGCCTCAGACTCAAATTGGCCAATCCAAATCGGCAAATAAAGTTCCTCGTGAATGTCCCGCAATACGACAAGCCTGTGTTGAGACATCAAACTGACTTGAACACGGTCTACGGTCATTTCAATCATAAGTCAGTCCACCTTACTCAAAGTCCGTCTATGCGGCATTATACATCCTTAATCGCGCCACTTCAATCATTGCCCCGTCTTGGGAGTGGTGAATTCAAGGAGATAGAAGGAGATAGAATGAAGACGACACTGGCTCAAACTCGCCGGAAAACTCCCTTCTCCAATGCTTTGGGGAAGGGCCGGGGATGGGGTTAGAAAAGGGCATATCAATGAAATTCACCACTCCCCCCGTCTTTCGCGGCGGTCCGCCGGCGAAACTGCTGCCTACAAATTGCCTGGCGGATTCGCTAAACTGAAGCGAACCTACTATCTGTGATATGACGTGCGTCTGCTGCTCGCCTGCATTTTCCTCTTGCTCTTGACCGCCTGTACCGTGCTTACGCCGTCCAGGCCTATGCCTGCCCAAGGCTATCGCTATCTGGAGCTTGTTGTAGACGAAAAGTTTGAAACGCCAGGCGCATGGCGCAATTACAGTGGCGACAATTTCTTCCTCGGTCCGAACAATGGCAAGTTCCTGATCGACATTGTAGGGCGGCAATATGTCTGGACACAGAACGAATCGCTCCTCGGCGATGTCGTCCTTGAAACAGACCTTAGGCAGACCTCAGCCTATGACCACAACGCCTTTGGTCTGGCTTGCCGTCTTGACCCCGCCAATTCCGGCCGCGGCTACTACTTCTTGATAAGTGGCGATGGCTATGCCAGCATCCGCTGGAGCAATGGGCGCTCGCTCGAACAAGTCGTAGCAGCGCAGCCCACTACGCATGTCAAGCGCGGCGGCGCCTTGAATCGCCTGCGCGCCGTCTGCATTGGTGACTATCTGGCGCTTTGGGTCAACGATCAGTTTGTCATCGAAGCGCGTGACCGGCGAGCGTCAACCGGCGTGGCAGGCATGGTTGGCGTGATGAATTACGAAGGCCGGCGACTTACACTCACGATTGACGATCTTAAGGTGTGGCGCGCCACCCTGGATGATCGCGCGCTCTGACCTGTTGCGCCAAGCAACACAATCGCCGACCAAGCGTATAATCTAAATGAGAGCACTCTGACGAAAACCAGGATTTGACAATGGGACTGGAAGACACAATAGCTGAAGCGATCGTGATGGGGATGGACGAATTAGCCGGCAACCCGCAGCGAGCCGTCGCCTCGGCTATGGATTGCCAGTCCGCCGCGCAGTGGGTCAAGCAGGAGACGACCAAGCTGGCCATCGTCGGCGGCGCTGAGATGGTCGTGCCCGGCCTGCACGCCTTCACTATTCCCACCGGCGTCAGCTACTTGCTCCACAAAATGGGTTATATCAGCTGGGGCATCGGCGTACTCAAAGGCGCTTACGTCATCGAGACCGAAGCCTACTCGGATCTGCGCAATGTCCTGGCGCTTTGGGCCAACGAAGGCGATTTTGACGCCAGCCTGCTTGAACATCTGGCGATTTCACTGGACGCGCTGGAATGGGCGCTTACTGCTGAGGGACAAGCCGCAATGCCTGCGCTGCTCAATTCCTCCACCGATGCCACCACCTTGCGTACCTACCACATCCTGCAGAAATTGGCGGAAAAACTGGTGGCCGGCGACGAACGCGGCTATGCGGTCGTCGAAGCAATGCAAGGCAAAGAAGCGGCTGCCGATATGCTGGCGACCGGCAAAGAAAATGTTGATCATCTCAATACAGAAGTGATGTTGACGCGCCCGCTTGGCCGCAAGGTCAGCCGACGCCTGGCTAGCAAGCTGGCGTCACGTATTGGCGCGCGCATCCCCGCCCGTTTGATCGTCGGCTTCTTGCCGGTGGCCGGCGCTGTCGCCAACGCCTTCCTCAATGTGCAGACGATCCGCAGCATGGCGGACACAGCCGAGAAGTATTATGACCGTCGCCTGCGCCGCGAGCACCTTGAGGCGGCCATCACCTGACACGGATCAAGCCTCGGCGCGCAAGCCATCCATAATCTGCAAAATCAGACCCTTGAAGTCTTCCAGTCGCTGCGCTTCGCTGAGGTGTTTCAAGGAGAATGTCGGCCGCCGGTCCACCTTGTCAGCCGCAATCCGCGCCTTTCTCGGCAGTATTTGATTCAACCGCCGTATGATTCTTCGCCGCTCGTTTCGCGTGGAGAATCGCGGCCATGCCGAGAGATAATCCAACGGAATCTGCGCCGATGGCCTCCGCCGATAGGCCCAAACCGATAGCGCTGTCACGGATGCGCCCTCGACTTCAATCCGCGCATGAAAGCCCGGATTCTGCTTCCCGCCGAATGCCACCTCGTCAGCCACTTGCCGCGACCAATAAAACAGGTCCCGCGCCACCAGCGAGGCCACATCGCCGCCGGGCAGCTGCTCGACATAAGGGAAGAAGTTGGCTTCGATAGGCTCGCTGGAAATCGTGGGCGGCGCATAATTGTCTCGTTTTTCGCCGCGCTTCTGCAAACTCTCCAGCGCATCCAGCAGCTTGGCCATGCCAGTCGCCCGATCGCGCATGTCGCAGTACTGAATGTTGACCAGATGCAGCGGAATCAGCACATCCGCGACCAAGACAGTGATCACGGGTTTCTTCAGTTGAAAAGCATAGAGGCACTCGCGCTCCACCCAGCTTGATTGCCGGCTGGCCGCCGATAGCACCGTCACAACCGCATCGCAGCGCTCGATACCCGCCTCAATCTCACAGAGCCAGGCCGCTCCGCCGCGGATGTTCTCAAAGTCAACCCAGACGCCATAGCCCGCGCGCTTGAGCGATTCAATAATCGATAAGGTTTCGTCGTTGTCTTCGTTGCTGTGGCTGATGAAAACTTTGAACATGTTTCGTGAGAATCTTTCGGCGCCTTTGCCCTTTGCCCTCTGTGTGCTCTGTGGTTAGATTCCGTAACGCTTGATCACATCGCGCGCCACCACCATGCGATGCACCTCGGAAGCGCCGTCATAAATGCGAAAGGCCCGCGCTTTCTCGTACCAGGTGGATAGCGGCAGATCACGCGATATGCCCCGTCCGCCACAGATCTGCACACAGCGATCCAACACGCGGTCGACAATCTCCGCCACCTGAACTTTCGCAATGGAAGTCTCCACCCGCGCCTGCTCGCCCTGCGCCAGCCGCCAGGCCGCCTCATGAATCAGCAGCCGGCCCATCTTCAGTTCCATCTCGGAATCGGCCAGCATCCACTGCACCGACTGATGGCTGGTCAGCGCTCCGCCGAATGCCTCTCGCTCGCTGGCATATTCAGTCGCGATTTCCAATGCGCGCTGCGCGATACCCGTCCAGCGCATACAGTGCGTCAAACGCGCCGGTCCCAGCCTCGATTGCGCCAGCATGAAGCCTTGGCCCTCACCGCCCAGGATGGCGCTATCCGGCAGACGGACATCCTTGTACAGAATCTCCACGTGCCCGCCAAAGTCCTTCGCGCCCATGACCGGGACATCGCGCACAATCTTGATGCCTGGTGTATCACGCGGCGCTAGGAACTGCGTCGTCCCCTGATAGGGATGCGCGTCCTGATTCGTCACCGCCATGATGATGAAGAAGTCGGCAATCTCGCCGTATGTGGTCAGCCACTTATGACCATTGATGACCCAGTCTTCGCCCTCACGCTCGGCGCGAGTGAGGATCATGCGCGGGTCGCTGCCGGCTCCCGGCGGCGGCTCGGTCATCGAAAAAGCCGAGAAAGTCTCGCCCCGGGCCAAGGGCGCCAAATAGCGCTCGGTCTGCTCGGAGTTGGCCCAATGATGCAGCAAGTGCATATTGCCTTCATCCGGCGCTGCGCAATGAATCGCCAGCGGACCCAGCAGACTGCGTCCAGCCGCCTCGAAAACCGGCATGATTTCTTGAATATTGAGCCCCATGCCGCCCCAGTCTTTTGACATGGTAGGCGCCCAAAGCTGCGCTGCCTTCGCCTTGGCGCGCAAGTCCTGCAGCAACTCGACGCTCAAGACCGCGCCTGATCGCAGCAATTCGGTCTCCAGCGGGATGACTTCCGCATCGACAAAGTGACGCGCGCGGTGGGCGATCGCCTCAACATGGCGGGGAATTGTGAAGTCCATCGGCAATTCTCTCTATCGTCGTGGGCATGTGACGTCCGCGAGTATACCATAGGGCAGGTCAAGCAAGGCGCATATTTGGTCGCGCCGGCCCAAGGCGCAGCTCGAAATTTGCGAGCCGGTTAACTGTCAAATATACTCCGCAAAGTCAAAGGGAGGAATTATGCGAAAGTTCATCATCGACACCGACACCGCCTCAGACGATGCGGTCGCCCTCGTCATGGCCTTGCGGCATCCCGACATAGACGTGAAAGCTATCACGGTGGTCGCCGGCAATGTGCCCTTGCCGCAAGCGCTGCAAAACGCCCTATACACCGTTGAGCTTTGCGGCGCCTCGGTCCCGGTATATGCCGGCTGCGCCAAACCCATGTTGCGCAATCTCGAGACCGCCGAGGACGTGCACGGAAACGACGGCATGGGCGATATCGGCTTGCCCCTGCAAGGTCGAGCTCCCGCCGAGGGTCACGCCGCCGATGCGCTTCGAGATGTCATAAACGAAAACAGCGGCGATATTACCTTGGTCACGCTCGGTCCCTTGACCAATGTCGCCCTCGCCTTGCTGCGCGAGCCCGAGCTGGCTCAGCGCGTCGACCATTGCTATATCATGGGCGGCATCGGCAGCGGACACGGCAACGTCACGCCCACCGCCGAATTCAACATCTGGGTTGATCCGGAAGCGGCCAAAATCGTCTATGAATCCGGCATGAATAACACCATGGTCGGCTGGGATATATCCTGGAAATACGCCACGTTTGACGCCGAACAAGCCGATGACATCCGCCGCATCGGCACTCCCCTGGCCGAATTCGTCATCGATATCCAGGCGACTTTGACTGAGTTTTCCAAAGCAGAAAATGCCCTGCCCGGCTTTGATCTGCCCGATCCCATCACCATGGCCGCGGCGCTAGACCAGTCAATCTGCCAATACCAGCATCGCCACGTTGATGTGACCATCGGCGATGACTTGGCGCGTGGCATCACTGTAGTCGATTGGCTGGCTGTCACCGGGCGTCCGCCACAAATCCATGTCGCGACCGGCGCCGACCGCGAGGCTTTTGTCAGCTTGCTGAAGCAATGTGTGTCTTAGGGAATTGCCGAGCGCGCCTACGCGTCTGATGTCGGTGACGCGCCGCGCCAGGCGAATCCGCTGCCGGGCTTTGGGATTACCAGCTCCATGCCGATGAGCAGTTGCAGCGCGTCATCGCCGCCGTTCGCCGCGATGATCAATTCGACGCTCGTCTCGTAACGCGCGGTCAGACCGTAGAGTGTTTCGCCGGCCTGCACGACATGCAGAACTTCCGGCAAATAGCGAAAGGCTTCATATTCCGGCCAGCCATTTACCCGCGCCAGCCCGTTCAACGCCGTTTGCGCGCGCTCCCCGCGGGCGAATTCCGCCTCCGAACCGCGCAGCGCCCCGCTCCATTCCAGCACTGTCGCCTCGCGGTCCTCGGTCTCGCCCAGAATGCCGATGACGCTTTCGCTCTGCCGCACAGTTTGGCCGAATATTGTCGTCACCTCGCCGCGGTGCACCGTCATGCTCAGCGCGTTGCGATGCACTTGCTGAAACGTCACCATCGAGCCGATATGAATATCCACGCCGTTGACCGTCAGGCTGAAAGACAAGTCTTCAGGCGTTTGAATTGCTATCACATTTTCAGCTTCGTCGCATGCCGGGTAGTCGGTCCCAGTGGCCAGCGATAGCGCCTTGAAGGCGAAAGTCGCGCCGAGATCGAGTTGCGGCAGATCTTCCATCGCATTCAGCCGCGCCACATTATGCGCTTCCACCCAGGCTACCAAGCCGTCATTCACAACGCGCAGCCATTGCCCCGTGCTCTCATAGGCATCCACCAGCAGCAATTTGTCAGCGTCGACGCTGCTCACGGCTTCCGGAATCACGCCGGGGTTCTTGTAGAGCGTCGTCGTCTCCAATGCGACTGTGCTGACGGGCGCGCGAATCGTCATAACGTTTTCCGGCTCGACCTCGTTGACCACGGCCGCTTCGCCCGCCAGCATCACGATTACGCCCGGTCCCTCGTAGGACTGCGGAAGATTTGCTCCCAGGTTCATCACCGCGACGCCCCATTGACCCTGCTGCAAATCCAGGCCGCCCGTCGCCGCGCCGGCAAGCCCAACAGTTGACGCGCGCGCGCCCGGACTGTCGAATGCCGTCGAATAAGCATCTGCCGCAAAACTGGCTTCACCCTGCGTGTGGCCGTAACAGAGGCTGTCGCGCTCCAGGTCTTTGCAATGCTCCTGCAGCCCGGCCAAGGCTCGTTCGACCGTCTCGCTGCAAGTCTGCGCCTGCGCCACAACGGTGACAACGCTTACCAACGATACAAGAACACACATCAACAATAGACGCAGGATTAGCACTCTGAAGCCACTTTCTATCTTCCAGGCTGCCTTGTATCTAACCTTCATTGTGGGTGTCATAAATCAGCAAATTATCGCGTCTATGCGAGTCAACGCCCTTTCCTCTGGCCCTTGACACTAGGAACTTTTCTAACGCTTGGCGCCTTGCCGCGCTGTGGGGCTTTTCTAGCCTCCCGCACTTTGGCCGCCTTCGCCACTTGTCCGGCCTTTGATACCTTGCCGGTCTTTCGGCGCCTGCCTTTAGCCGATTTGCCACCTTGCTTCTGCGCTTTTCGCCACTGATCGCGCAGCGTAACCGTCCGAGTGAAGACTAGTTTCTCCGCCGTCGAATCCTCGTCGACAACGAAATAGGCCAAGCGCTCGAATTGTACGCGATCGCCAGCCTGCGCATTTTGCATGTACGGCTCGACGTAGATCGGGTCAACCACCGTCATCGAATTCGGATTGATAAAGGCGGTGAAGTCTATTTCCGGGTCGCCCTCAGGATTTTCTTCTGTGAACAAGTTCTCATAGAGGCGGGCCTCGGCTTGAATCGCGTGTTGCGCCGACACCCAATGCAAGGTCGCCTTGACCCGCCTGCCGTCCGGCGCTGATCCGCCCCTTGTCTCCGGGTCATAGCTGCAGCGCAGCTCAATGACCTGCCCGTCGTCATCTTTGATCACATCTTTGCAGGTGATGAAATAGGCGTAACGCAGGCGCACTTCCCGCCCCGGCGCCAAGCGGAAAAACTTCCTCGGCGGGTCCTCCATGAAGTCATCGCGCTCAATATAAATTACTTTGGAAAATGGCGCTTTGCGCGTCCCGGCGCTTTCGTCCTCCGGGTTGTTGATCGCTTCCATCTCCTCAACCAGCTCGTCAGGGTAATTCTCGATGACGACCTTAAGCGGGTTAATAACCGCCATGACGCGCTGCGCCCTGCGGTTGAGATCTTGCCGGATGTGGTACTCCAGCTTGTGCAAGGCGACCACACCTTTGACCTTGCCCACGCCCACATCCTCGCTGAATTCACGAATGGCTTCCGCTGTGTATCCCCGCCGGCGTAAACCCGCAATGGTCGGCATACGCGGGTCGTCCCAGCCACTTACATAGCCCTCTTGCACCAGCTGTATCAGCTTGCGCTTGCTCAATACCGTGTGGCTCAAATTCAAGCGCGCAAATTCAATCTGCTGCGGATGAAAGATCTCGATATTGTCCAGGTACCAGTCGTAGAGCGGTCGATGGTCTTCATATTCCAGGGTACAAATCGAATGGGTGATGCCCTCGATGGAATCCGACTGCCCGTGGGCAAAATCGTACATCGGGTAAATCTTCCACTTGTCGCCCGTGCGTGGATGCGCCGCATCGAGAATACGATACATCACCGGGTCGCGCATATTAATATTTCCGCTGGACATGTCAATCTTCGCGCGCAGCACCGCTTGGCCTTCGTTGAAGCCGCCATCGCGCATCTTCTCGAAGTGCGCCAGATTCTCCTCGACCGTGCGGTTGCGGTAAGGGCTGTCTATGCCCGGCTGCGAAAGTGTCCCGCGATACTCTCGAATTTCATCGGGACTTAACTCGTCCACGTAGGCTTTGCCGACCTGGATGAGTTCCACCGCCATCTCGCATAGCTGATCAAAGTAATCCGAGGCGAAATACAGGCGGTCATCCCAGTCGTAGCCCAGCCAGCGTACATCTTCGGTGATGGCGTCTATGTATTCTTGTTCTTCCTTGGCGGGATTGGTGTCATCAAAGCGCAGATTGCAGCGGCCGCCATACTGCTCGGCGATACCAAAATTCAAGTAGATCGACTTGGCATGGCCGATGTGCAAGTATCCGTTCGGCTCCGGCGGGAAGCGCGTATGCACTTGGCCGTCGAAGCGACCGCTCTCGTTGTGCCCGTCAATGATCTCGGTGATGAAGTTCTTGCTTTTTTCGTCCGTCATCGGCATTTGCTTTGCAAAGTCTGGCAAGCGCGTATCATAAACAAGGTAAGACAGTCCTTCAATAGGCTATCGCAGTCGCCGACCTCAAGGCGCTCAAGCAACGGGTCAAAACGTGACAGCCTTCGAGTAGAATGTCGATATGACCTTCACGACCCAGCTACCCGGATCTCAATGCCAATCTTGAAGCCGGCGCGGCTACTAGCGCTCATGATTGTGCTGGTTTGGAGCGCGCTTAGCGCCCAGGCGCACGGCTACGTCGTCCGCGCGATTCCAGCCGACCGCAGCACACTTGAACGTCCGCCGACGCGGCTGCAATACTGGTTCAGCGAAGACCTTGAGCCACGTTTCAGCGAGATCATTCTGCGCGATCAATCTGGCGCGATCATCGCCAGCGGCGCAGTCGACGAGCAGAATCACGCCCTGCTCGCGTTACGTGTGCCGACGGGCCTGGGCGACGGCGCCTATGTCGTCGAATTGCGGCCGGCTTTCGCCAGCGATGGTCACGTCATCGCCGAGAGCCGCGTCTTCTTCGTCGGCGAAGCCGTCGGGGACATAGCCGGCATATCCGCGGACGATCGCGCGATTCCGCTGGAAGTCCTCTGGCGCGGACTCCTCAACCTGGCAAACTTCCTCTTCTTTGGCGCATCCGCGCTCTACGCGGCCGTGCTGATTCCGGCCTGGGGCAGCGCGCGCCATCCCGCGGGCGGGTTGCCCGGGCGGGTCATGCTGCGTCTGCGCAACTCGATTATCGCGGCGCTCCTGCTGGCCGCATTCGCCAGTCTGATCGCCCTGCTGCAGCAATCGATGGTCTTCTTCAACACCTCAGCGACACAAGTTTTAGAGCAGAATCTTTGGCAAGTCGTTCTGATCGGCTCGCGTTTCGGCGATATCTGGACCTTCCGCATCGTCTTGCTGATTTTCTGCGCGGTCATGCTATTCGTCGCCGAATACTTCCGCGAATTGCTGCCACAGTTGAAAAGCGGAATATGGCGCGGATTGCCCTGGCTGGGCGCCCTCTTCATCGGCTTGTCCATGGTGACCAGCCACGCCGCCGGCTCGACGCTGCTGCCCTGGGTCGCCATCGCCGTAGATTGGATTCACGCGCTGGCAGTCGCCTTCTGGCTGGGTGGCGCGCTGACCTTGACGCTGCTTTTGCCCATCGCCCTTTCACCCTATGACGCCGAGCAAAAGCGCGAGGCCTTGCGCGCCGTCATGCTGCGCTTCTCACGACTCCTGTTGCCGCTTGTCGCCTTGCTGATTGTCTCCGGCTTATACAACGCGCTCAATTTCTTCGCGGCGCCAGCCGATTTGGCCACCAACTACGGAAGGACACTTGGCATTAAGCTGCTCTTGGCGCTGCCCATATTCATACTGGGCCTGTGGCAGCATATCGCCCTGCGTCCACAGCTTGCGACGCGCCTGGAGTCGGCATTGGATCGCATTCGGGTCAAAACGCTCCTGTTCTCGGAGAGCGTCCTCGAACGTTGGCCGGTTTTACGCATCGAAGTCCTGCTTATGCTGTTGACATTATGCTCGGTGGCCTGGCTCAGCGCGACGCCTGTCCCGCAACCGACATTGCCGCTCACCGACATCGAAGCGCCCCTTGCGGCAATTACGATCGACGAGCTCAGTCTCAGCGCCGCGATCATACCGGGCGGCTCCGGTGTCAACACCTATGACCTGGTCGCAAGCCGCGCGGATACGCCGGCGAAGGACTTGCAAGTCACTATCCAGCAGGTCAATCCAGAGCGCGGAATCCGCAGCCCGTGGTTGTCCCTTGTGCAAGTAGAAGAGGGCTTATACACCGCCGTCGGCGATGATATTGACCGCGCCGGCACATGGTGGACGCTTGTCGATGTGATTGACAGCGACGGCGACATAACGCGCGCCGCCTTCGTCTGGGAAATCAGCCAAGCCTCCGCCGTAAACCAATCCCGGCCACCCCAGTTGATTCATGTACTCGCGCTGCTTGCAATCGCTTTTCTTCTCGCAGCCCGGATTTATCCACGCGCGCGCCGTGTCATCGCCGCCCTGCGCCTATCACCCGTAAGTCTTGTTATCGCAGTCGGCGTTGTCGCTGGCTCGCTCAGCATCATGGCTGCCGGCGCCGTGCTGATTAGCGAGCAGCAGCGCATCTACGAAGCGACGCTGAATCCGCCGCCCACTATCATCAATACGGTCCTGCCCGATGCCGATTCCTTGCGGCGAGGCGAGGCGCTGTATCGCGAGAACTGCCTGGTCTGGCAAGGGCAATCGGCCGACTTCCGCGCCCTGCGCAACCGGCTGGGTTCTGTTCGTGATGACTTTCTGTACGGCGTCGTGACTGAAGGCTGGCGCGATCTGCCGCCTTGCGTGGGTCAGCTGGACGAAGATGGGCGCTGGGATGTGGTCAATTACTTCAGGACCTTCGAGGAGCGCGGCAACTAAAGTCTACGTCTGCTCATCCACAACATATCGCACTGAAAATCTATAGGCTTTTCTCTGTGTTCTCTGTTGTGAAACTACCCTAGCGCAAGCAGCCCTCGCTCAAGCCGCCATCCCTACCTTTCAAATTCGCCGGCTCAGGCGGAGCCTCAGTAACGCCATACCTGCGCGGCAGTCCCCGTGATCACACCTACCCCCTAATGTCCCACTCGGTGTCCTCGGTGGCAAAAGAGGTTTGAAAGCTCTGCGGTGTATATACCCTAACGCAAGAAGCCCTCGCTCAAGCCGCCATCCACATTGATGATCTGCCCGGTCGTCTTGCTGAAAGCATCCGTGATCAGCAGATAAGCCACCTCTGCCTGATCCTCCGGACTGATGGCCGCCTTGGTCAGCGTACGCTGCGCATAAAACTCGGCCAGCCGCTCACGCAGAGTCTCCGTGTCTTCGTCCTCGCTGTAGTCCAGCCCATACTTGCCCAGCGACACCATAACGCGGTCACGGGGAAACATGCTGCTGCCCTTGACCACAGTCGCCGGCGCCAAACCATTCACCCGCACCAATGGCGCCAACTCCAGCGCCAGCTCGCGAGCCAAGTGATTGGCGGCCGCTTTGCTCGTATCGTATGCCAGCGAGCCGGCCTTGGCGACCACGCCATTGACGCTCGTCGTCAAGACCAGCGCGCCCGACAATCCCTGCGCCTGCCAAATCTCACGCGCAGCAGCCGCGACCAGGTATCCACCGCGGACATTCACTTCGTACGACATTCGCCACTCGTTGGCGGAATTGCGACCGCTCGCATCCGGCGTGAAGAATACGCCCGCCGTGACGATAATGTCGTCGATTCCGCCATAGGCCAGCACCGCGCGCTCCAGCATCGCCTGTACGCTCTCCGCCGATGTGACATCGACGCCCGCCGCTATCGCCGGTCCGCAACCTGATATGCCTGTGCCCGCCACGCCTATGCCTTGCCCATACATCGCTGTCAAAGCCTCAGCCGTTGCTCGCCCGCCCTCGGCATTCAGGTCAGCGCAGACCACATGCGCGCCCTCCGCCGCGACCCGCTTCGCCGTCTCCACGCCGATGCCACTGCCCGCGCCAACCACCAGCACCACATGCCGCGCCAGCGTCTTCTCCGGCGGCATGCGGCGCAGTTTTGCTTCTTCCAGCGCCCAATATTCGATGTCGAAGGCTTCCTGCCGCGGCAGCGCGACATAACCGCCGGCTGCCTCAGCCCCCCGCATGACCGCGACCGCGCAATTGTAGAACTCGGCCGTCACGCGAGATTCGCTTTTATTCTTGCCAAAGGCGATCATGCCCAAACCCGGTATCAAGATCACCGTCGGATTCGCATCGCGCATCGGTGGGCTGTCCGCCCACTTGCAAGCCTCGTAATACGCCGCGTAATCCTGCCTGTACTGCGCGATTCCCTGCCGGAGTTTCTCCAGCAAGATTCTTGAGTCCTCCGCGCCCGCATTCCAATCCACGTACAGTGGCTTGATCTTGCTGCGCAAAAAGTGATCCGGGCAGGACGTGCCCAGCTCAGCCAGCCGCGCCGCGTCGACGCTGTTTACGAAACACAAAATATCTTCGTCAGACTGTACCGTGCCGATGAATCGATTTTGCTCCGACACCATGCCACGCAGTGACGGCAGCACCTCCACCAACAGCGCCTCCCGCTCACCTTGCCCAAGCCCAGCGAATTTAGCGCCGCCAAAGCTCGCCTCGCCCTTGTCGCGCTCAGCCAGATAGCGCGCCGCCTTCTCAATTAGCGTCAGCGACAAGTCGTAGCATTGCTTGTCGTCATCAGCCCAGTTGATCAGCCCGTGCCCGCCCAGCACAATGCCAACGCAGCCCGGATTAGCCGCGATCGTCTCAGCCAGCGCCAAGCCCAGGTCGAATCCCGGGCGCTGCCAATCCACCCAAACGACCTCGTCGCCGTAGATCTCGCGCGTAAGCTCCCGCCCGTTGCTCGAAGCGGCGATGGCGATTACCGCATTGGGATGCGTATGATCGACATGCCGCTTGGGGATGAAGGCGTGTAGCGGCGTATCGATCGAACTGGCGCGCGGATTCAAGTTGAAGACACAATGCGGATACATCGCCACCATCGCGTCCTCGACCGGCATCTTCACGCCCTTTGCCTCGGCCGCCCCATACACCGCCTGCAGCTGCATCAACTTGTCCATATACAGCGACGCGAAATTCTCGCGCTTGGCTGTGCGCAGGTCCCCGCCCGAGCCTTTAACGTACATCACATCGACATCAGCGCGGCTCAGCGGATCAACCTGCCAAATCTTGCTCGATGTATTGCCGCCGCCTGTATTCGTTATCCGCTGATCTGCGCCCAGCAAGTTGGAGCGGTAGACCAGGCGCTCGACCGCATCCAGTAGCTCGGCGTCCTTATCGTCCCACTGATAATGTACGTGGCGGTACTCGGATGGTTTGAACAGCTTCATACGTTCTCCTGTATGTCTACGCAGGACGATTGATTTTTCAGTAAGTATATGGATGGTCGGTTGACGAGATAAGGGCGAGCCGCCGGCTCGCCCTTACGAAAATCAATTGTTTGATTCGTCACGCTCAGTTTGCTAGTTACGCTGTGACAAGACGGTCCGCTCATACTCGCGGATCTCATCCATGAAGGCCATGCCCACCGGCACACCCTGCGCCGCGCAATAATAATCCCAGACCGCGCCAAAGGGCAGACCCTTGAGCTCCTCCAGCAGCGCCAGCCGTCCCGTGAAGTCGCCGTCATTCTCATATTGCCGCAGCAACTCGCGTGGCTCCAGCAGCGCCATCAGCAGCGCGCGACAGGCATTGCGCGTCCCGATCGCCCAGGCGCCGATGCGGTTGATGCTGGCGTCAAAGAAGTCCAAACCGATATGCACCCGCTCCAGCGCGTCGCAGCGTACGATCTCCTGCATAATCGCCTGCAAGTCGTCGGTCAGCGTCACTACATGATCGCTGTCCCAGCGCACACCGCGGCTGACATGCAGCAGAATCTCCGGCACATAGAGCAGTACCGACGACAGCTTGTCCGAAATAGTCTCGGTCGGATGGAAATGCCCGGCATCCAGGCACAGCAGCTTGTTTCGCGTTACCGCATAGCCGAGATAGAACTCGTGAGAGCCAACCACATAACTCTCCGAGCCCAAGCCAAATAGCTTGCATTCAACAGCATCGAGATTTAGCGCCGGGTCAATCTCCTTCTCGAAAATCGCATCCAGCGACTCAAGCAAGCGTTGACGCGGCGCCAGGCGATCGGCCGGCATATCCTTGTATCCGTCTGGAATCCACAAATTAGTGATGCAAGTCTCGCCCAATTCCGCGCCAAAATAAGCGCCAATGTCACGGCAGGCGATGCAATGATCGATCCAGAATTGTCTTATCCCGTCATCGGCATGCGCCAGCGTGAAGCCGTCATCGGCCAGCTCATGTGAAAACAGCGTCTGATTGAAGTCGAAAGCATGATCATTCGCCTTGGCCCAATCGACCCAGGATTCAAAATGCTGCGGCAGAATCTCATCACGCGGGATCCGGCGCGGGGCATCCAGATACGAGCCATGCAGTGCCAGCCGGTGCCGTCCCGGTATCAAGCTGTAGGCTTTGTCCAGGTCGCTGCGCAACTCGTCGATATTGCGCGCCTTGCCCGGATAATTGCCCGTCGCCATGATGCCGCCGCTGAGCCCGCGATCGGGATCTTCAAAGCCGGCAACATCATCGCCTTGCCAGCAATGCAGGCTGATCGGCACAGTCTTGAGTGTCTCCAGCGCCGCCGAAACATCCACGCCCAGTGCGGCATAACGTTCTTGCGCCAACGTGAATGCCGCTTCTATTTGCCCATCCGATGGTTGAAAACCCATAGTTGTTTCCGCTTTCCCTTTTTCCTAACGCGCGCCCGCCGCCTGCAAACAAGCCTGCATATGCCCGCGCGCTTCCGCCCCGATAATGCAGCATTGCTCCAAGGGCGTATTCTTGAACTTCGTGCCGATGACTTCCAGGTTCAGCGGACCGGTATAGCCGTGCTCATGAAGCACACGGATATACCCGACCAAGTCAATATCGCCGCGTCCGTTGGCTTGATCTTGTGGCTCTCCCGGACCTTGCTGCCGACCCTTGCAATCGCGTATATGCACATGCTTGATGCGCGAAATCACTGCTTCGATCGCGTCTACCGGGTTCTCGCCGGCGCGATAAATATGCGAAGGATCCATATCCAACCCAAACCAGGGCGAAGTGATGTCGTTCAAGACTTTCAAGCTGGTCGGCGTGTTGTAGACATAATTGCCGACATGCGCCTTGGCGCAGAGCATGACGCCATACTTCTCGGCTTTCTTAACCAATGCGCCCAGCTCATCCAAAACCTGTTGATAAGTCGATTCATCGTCTGCTTTGCCGCCGGGTCCGCAGCAAATGATGGGTATGCCGGTTTCGACCGCCGCCTGAAACGCCAGTTCCATCAAGTCGGGATCGCGCGATGACTGCTCCATCGCCAGCAATTCCAGATCGTATTCTTTGGAAAGCCGCTTGATCTCCGGCGCGCATTCCTGCCAGCGAGACAGCACCAGATGCTGGCTCATCGCGTCAATCGCCGACATCTCTATGCCGTCGTAACCCGCCATCGCCAAATACTTGAAGGCGGTCTCCATATCCCACGCGCCGAATAAAAGTGAGTTTGCTCCGAGTTTCATGTTTTTGCCTCGCTCTAGTTCTGCCTGTTGCCTGCTCAAGAAACGCTATTGTCACAATTTTTTGCCACCGAGTACACCGAGTTATTTCGAGTACACGGAGTTCCAATTTGCTCGATTGTCAGTAGGCGCTTCAACTTCACGTCCACGAATCTTTCCATATTGAACTTTTCGATATTCGCGTGTCAGCATGTGTGAAGCCCATCATAAGTCTTGAAGTTCAACTTAGCCTGGCTCATGATAAAACTCTGTGCCCTCTCCATAACTCTGCGCCCTCGGTGGCAAAAGGAATACACCGATCTACTTCAATCGACATACACCACCGACTCCGTCTCAAGCGACTCGATCGCCGCCGCCAAAACCTTCTGCGCCGCCAAGCCCTCTGCCGCGCTGCCATCAATGACGTCCGGCGCCATGCCATCCGTCACCTGCCGCAAGAAACAGTGAATCCGCTCGCGGAAAGTATTCTCGAAATTGTGGAAGCCGCCAAAGAGCGGGTCGGTATAGACCGTCTTCTCCAGGTTGCCGGCCGGATACAACGTCAGTTCGCGCCACATATCGTCCAGCACAAAGCGTCCGCCCGTACCCGCCACCTCGCAGCGCTCCATCGGATGCCCGCGCTCGATATCATAGCTGCCGGTCAATGCGCCGACCACGCCATTGCGAAAGCGGAAGCTGAATTGCGCTGTCGACCAAATCTGCCGGCCCGGCGCTTTGGTAGCGAAGCAATGCACCGCCTCGACATCGCCACAGAAATAGCGCATCACATCGACCGTATGCGGATGCAGCGACTTGATATGATAGTGGGGCGACGTTTCCGCCGGATTCATGATCCACATCGCCATATTGACGAATAGCAATTGACCCAGTCTGCCTTCATCCACCCAGGATTTCGCCAAGCGCGCCGCCGGCGTAAAGCGGTGGTTGAGGTTGATGCCATAGCAGAGACCCGTCTCGCGCCCCTTGGCCACCATCTCTTCCGCCTTGCAGATTTCGTTGGAAATCGGCTTTTCGCCCAGCACATGGCAGCCGGCTTCCAATGCCTGAATAGTCGGCAGGTAATGATCGCTGCTGTTCTCGTAGCCGCCTGTCGTGACGCTGACCACATCCGGCGCCAAGTCGCGCAGCATCTGCTCGACATCGTAATAAGCCGTGACGCCATGCAGCTCAGCCGCCTTGTCCGCCCGCTCCTTGATAACATCGCATACGCCAGCCAATTCAGCCAATTCATCTTGCATGTAAAGTTTCGCGTGACGATTGCCGATGGGACCCAAGCCAATAACTGCTACTCGTAAAACCATTTACCTAGCTCGCCTTTCATCGTATGACACAGTTTCAGCGCATTTTTCAGACTTGGTATTTCTCTGTGCCCTCTGTGTCTCTGTGGTGAATAATCATTTATCTTGCCCGCTCATCCTTCCGGAATCGCATACCCATATGCCCGCATCGCCGGCTCAAAAAAGTCGAAATAATTGACGCCCTCATCTTGCCGCCAGCGATTAATCGTATCCTGCCGCATGATAATCCTCGCCAGCGGAATGCCCAGGAACGCTTCCAGCCGTTCCAGCGTCTCCTCTTGCTTCGTGACGAAATCTTCGAATCGCACTTCGATCCAGTTTTTCGGCTTCGGCGTCGATTTCACCAAATCATACTGATACTTCCACGAGATGGCCCGGCGCATACGTTCGTCGTCAGTTTCCGGATACTGAATGCCGAAGTCGCGCATATCATCGGTCCGATGCCTGCCGATGATGCTGTCGCGCGGATTGCGAATCCAGAAGATATAGTGAATATCAGGGTGCATCCGCAACAGCCAGGGGAAGACTAGCGTCGTCTCCGGTATCTTCCAGCCTTTCAAACTGCCGTGATAATTCAGCACCGTTTCCAGATAGCGATTGAACATGTCTGTGAATCGCTCCGGAATATCCACCTCGTGAACACGGCTGAAATCCCAGCTCAAGTCGCCATTCCATTTGACATAGCGCCCGAATATGCGGCAGGCGTCATACATCAGATGCGGCGGCACCAAGTCACCCGACGGATTGAGCGTCCTGCCCATGAAGACACCGGAGACGTAAAGTGTATGTGAGATTGCGCGCGTTCCGCTGTGACCGCGGCCGATAACCGTTATCACAGCGAGATCACTTTCCCCGTATCCCAGGATTCGATCGCCGCCTCAATGACCTGCTGCACACGCAAGGCATCCTCGCCCGAGCCATCGATCTTCTCCGGCGCGACGCCCGCCAGATTCTGTTCGACCCAGTGCCCGATGCGGCTCTGGAAGGTCTGACCGAAATTGCTCATGCCGCCGTAATTCTCATGCCGCTCCAGCTCTGTATCGAAGCGCGGATAATACGTCAGTTCCTCGCAGGCATCGCGCAGGATAAAGCGCCCGTCCGAGCCAACTACTTCCAGAGTCTCCAGCCCGTAGGTGCTGGCTCTGCCCCAGTTGCCGTCATAGCTGCCGCGCAGATGCCCGATGATGCCGTTCTCATATAGCAGGTTCACTTGCACATTCGACCAAACGCTGCGCCCCTTGCCCTTCTTGAAAAAGGCATGCACTTGCGTCACTTCGGACTGGGCGAAAAAGCGCATGACATCCAGCGTATGCGGATGCAGCGCGCGCATGTGGAAATGCGGCGAAGTCTCGTTGGGATTGTTTATCCACATCGTCATGTCGATCATGTTCAGCTCGCCCAGGCGTCCGCGCAGCACCCACTCTTTCGCCAGCGCAGCCGCCGGCGTGAAGCGGTGATTGAGGTTGACGCCGTAACGCAGATTCTTCTCCCGCGCCAGCGCCACCATCTCGGCGGCATGGTCGATGTTATTCGAGATCGGTTTTTCGCCCAGAACCGGATAACCGGCGCGCAGCAGCTGCATTGTCGGCGCATAATGATCGCCGCCATTCTCTTCGCCTGCTGTGGTAACGCTGGCCGCGTCAAATTCTATGCCGCTTTCCAGCAGCGCCTGCACCGAATAAAAGCCTTGACAGCCAAAGGCCTCGGCCGCCTTATCCGAGCGCTCTTGAATGATGTCGCATACGGCAACGACTTCCGCCTCCGGATGCTGCGTATAACAACGTCCGTGGTTATTGCCGATCCCGCCCATGCCAACAATAGCTACTCGCAATGTCATATCCATTTATCTCCTTGCTTCAGCGCCACTCTCGTCCTGCAATCGTCAGTGCCGTAATCCGCAGCGCGCGACCAAAATTTCCCCTCTTGCTTGCCCGAACGCGATACGCTCGTCTTCATGCTCAACGTACAGCCGTTCCAAATGTCAAATACAGACTTTACGGCGGTCAAACCAATTGCCAATAGAAACGACGACTTTATCCAAACTGTAGCGACAAAGAGTTGCCAAAACTTGCCTTGTAGATGTCACATTGCCGCCGTTTAATGTCACATTGCCGCCGTTTGCCGCCACTTCTCGCGTATCACCAAAGCCGTCTGCATTTCGCGCCAATTCTCAGTCGGATATGCCGCCAGTCAATACTGAGGAGGCACTGAAGCTACTCGTCATTGTCTGATTCGCCGCTTGCCTTGCGCGACTCCGCTTGCAAGCGAATCGCCGAATCGAGGTCGCCGATGAAGAGCGTATCGTAAGCCTGCTGCGATGTCTTGAAGGCGCCAACGCCTTCTTTTCCGTGCCAGTCGCCTTGCGTCAACATGGGATTGGGGAAGCCGGTTTCGGCTTCGCGTTTGGCGATAAAGGCTTCCATACGTTCCCGCAGCGCCGCGACGACATCGGGCCGCTCTTCGGCCAGGTTGTTGTCCTCGTTCGGGTCTTCCGTAAGGTTGTAAAGCTCGATTTCCGGCTTGAAGTGGAAGTCCGGCTCCAGCGCGATCATCAGCTTCCAGCCCGGCGTACGCCAGCCGTGCTTGCGCATCCAGGTGCATTCGCTGATGTAAAACTCACTCTCGAAGGACGCTTCCTCGTCCCGCGCCAGCGACATCAGGCTGCGCCCATCAAATTCGTAGCCGTCCTTCGCGGCGCTCTCGCCAACGCCGGCCAAGTCGAGCAGGGTAGGCAGCAAGTCCTTATGCTGATTGAAGCCGCTGACCCGCTTGCCAGCCGGCACCGCAGCCGGATAACGGATGATCAGCGGGACGTAAAGCACGTTGTCGTAGATGCCGTGATGATCGAACCAGCACTCATGATCGTAGAGAGTCTCACCATGGTCGCCATTCAAGGCGATGATGGTATCGTCCATCACGCCCAGCGATTCGAGCGCCGTGAAGATCGACTCAATGCAGGCGTCCATATAAGCGATAGCGCCGTCATATTGGGCGATGACGTAGTCTTTGTCAGTGATGCCAGGCGGCATCCAGGATTTGAAGAATGTACTGAAGGGCTTGAAATCCAGCACCGGATCCATCGAGCGATTGCCGGGATCGCATTCGTCGCCGTGATAAAACATGCGCTCGTAAGGCGCAGGCGGCAGGTAGGGCGCGTGCGGGTCCATGTGCCGCAGCATGACAAACCAGGGCTTGTCGTCCTGGCAGAGCCGTTCCAGCTCCGGCATGGCCGCCTCGTTGAGGTTTTGCGCCTTGTGGCTGCGTCCCGTTGCATAGCTGCCCCAGCCCGCATAGTCGATATAGTTGTCGAAGCCGCGCGAACTGGGATTGCCGCTGAAGCCGACGCAAGTTGTATTGTAGCCATAGCCGCGAAAGATTTCCGCCGCGGTGGGCGCTTCCGCCCGCAAAGGTCCCTTATGGCGCAGAGCCACCACTTGCGTTCCAAAGCAGTCCAGTCCCGTCAGCATCGAGGCGTAGGCCGGCGTGGTCGGGATGTGCGGACTGTAGGTGTTTTCAAACAGCGCGCCACTCTCGGCGAAGCGGTCAATATATGGCGTGGTCAGCCGATCATAGCCATAACAGGACATGTGGTCGGCGCGAATAGAATCAATGGCAATAAGCAAGACATTCGGTTTATCGGGCATAGGCTCTGCTCCTTTGAACGCGGGAAGTCTACCATAACTGGCGGACGGTCGCTAGCAACGAACTGTCCCAAGATAAGCCAATAAGATAGCCAGATAGAGAGAAATTCGCAAGCATAGGAAACCGATTACTTGCGAACTACAGATTTTGCGATAGTATAGGCGTACGCTGGCCCTTTTTGGGGCTCGCTGGTGTGCTGTTTAGGCGCTCTAGCGTTTTCGTTCCGTTTAGTAAGGAGTTTTTCGAATGACAAGGAAACTTGTAATGCTTTTGTTGTTGGTACTGTTGGCAGTGCCAACGCTTGTAGGCTTCGCGCAGGAACCGGATGGTCTTCCTGTCGACGTCCCGCGCGAGGACCTCTGGGTCTTCGACCAGATCTTCCGCTGGCAGACGGTGAATAATTTCAACGTTTGGCGTATCGGCGGCTCGACGCCTTTCCACCATGCTCTGATGCTGGAGACATTCTGGAATCGTGATCAAGAGACCGGTGAGTTCATTCATGCCTTGGCTATTGCCGACCCGGTATACAACGATGACTTCTCCGAAATGTCGGTCGAGTTGCGCCCGGGCGTCATGTGGTCCGATGGCGAAGAATTTGATGCCGATGATGTGATCTATACCATAGAGACCATCAAGGCGAATCCGGAGTTGGGCCAGGGTGGCTGGCATCCGCAGCTTGTCGACTACGATGTAGCAGTCGAAAAGATGGGCGACTACAGTGTCCACTTCACGCTGAACCGCTCCAACCCGCGTTTCCACACGCTCTTTGAATCGCGCTGGAATGGTATCTACATGATGCCGTCGCACATCGTTTCGGCTGCCGAAATGGCTCTGGCCGATGGCGAAAATCTCGGCTCCTGGGTTTGGGAAGCGCAAGATGTCGTCGTTCTGGGCAACTACCTGCCGGTTGAAGCTGACCCGAATGGTTACTGGGAATTGTTCAAGCGCCGCGACGACCCGGAAAATTCGCTGTCGGGCATCATCACCGGCGGTTCCGGTCCTCCCTATGCCTTGAGCATTTTCTACGGCAACGAGAACATCAAGAAAGCCATCGCTATGTCTCGCAACGAGTTGGATGTCTACTTCGATGTTGACATCGAGGCCTTCGATTTCACGCTGGAAAACGCGCCCAACGCCCGCTCATGGTATCAGGACTTCCCCTGGGCTTATCCCAATGAAGTCAGCTCGCGCCAGTTGGCTATGAACATGGAAGGCGATCCCTTGTTGCAGAATAAGGACGTCCGCTGGGCGTTGGCGCTGGCGATCGATATCGTTGAGCTGCAGACGGAATACATTGGCGGCGTTGCCAAGGTTACGCCCTTCCCGGTTCCCCCGACTGCTAAGCTGTATGAGCTTTATCACGGTCCCATGACCGAGTGGCTGAGCAACTTGCAGATCGACCTCGGCGACGGCGAAATGTACAGCCCCTACGATCCGACTGTGCCCGATCAGATCGCGGCCTGGGCGGAAGAGCAGGGCTTCACCGTTCCCGGCGAGCCGCACGAAGTCTTCGGCACTGGCTGGTGGAATTACGATACCGATGCCGCCGAGAAGCTGCTGATCAAAGCCGGCTTGAGCCGCGCTGGAGACGGTTCCTGGCAGACACCGGATGGCGAGCCCTGGGTGCTGGACCTGCAGTCCGATCCCAGTGAAAACGACGCCTACCGCATGGGGCAAGCCGCCTTCGATATGTGGACTGACTTCGGCGTCGAGGTCAACTTCAGCACGCTGGATCGCAACACCTGGAGCCAGAACCATTATGTTGGCGAATATGAGGTTAGTACGCCCTGGACCAGCTTTGCGCTGGCGTCGGGCGATATGTGGCCCCAGATTCGCGGCCGCCATTCCAAGTACTACGCGCCGGTTGGCGAAGACTATCGTCCGCTGGGCGGCGACGGTGTACGGCGCCTGCAGGACGCCAGAAGCGATGAACTGATTGACGCGATGGAAGCGGTCAACCCAGTATCGCAAGAAGCGGAGAATATCGAGCTCGGCATCCAGTTCTTGCAGAATTGGGTCGAAAACATGTTCGATATCACCGCCATCGCCTTCAAGAAATTCGTCACTTGGGACGAGACTTACTGGACGGGCTTCCCGACAGCGGAAAACCCGAACTATCAGCCTTTGTATTGGTTCCAGGGCGGCAAGTACGCCATCCAGAACCTGCGCCCGACAAGCTAGCCAGTTCTTCAGAGTGTGGGGGGAGCTTTCCTCCCGCACTCTACCCACAGTCGGATCAGTTGATGCGCGCTTTGCTGTAACGACATCGGTGGCCTAAATCATGCAACTACTGAGAACCTACATTCTTCCGCGAATCGCGCAGTGGGCAGTCGTCATCTTTGTTGGCGTGACGATAACATTTTTGATTCCCCGCTTTTCGCCGGTGAATCCGATCGACGACATGATCGGGCGCATGACGGCTCTCCAAACCATTGATCCGCAAGCAGTGGTCGCCATGCGCGCCACGATGGAAGATCTCTATGGTTTGGACGGCAGCCTGCTGGAACAATACTTAGCTTTTTGGCAGCGCCTCGTCAAAGGCGACCTCGGGCCATCGTTTCAGAACTTCCCGACATCGGTCAGCGATATCATTGGCGCCGGCTTACCCTGGACGATAGGACTGTTGACTACCACGACGCTTATATCCTGGCTGCTGGGCATCTTTGTCGGCTCGCTGGTGGGTTACTATCAGAACCGGAGCTGGGCCCAGATTCTAGAGCGGGTCGTCATTGTGGTATATCCCACGCCTTACCTCATCATCGCGCTCATTCTCATAATAGTATTCACTTTCTATTGGCCCCTTTTCCCCATGGTTGGCGGGTCACAGGGTACACCGGCGCTGACTTGGAATTATATCAGCAGCATCTTGCGCTTCGGTTTTCTGCCGGCGCTTTCGATTGTCATCGGCGGTTTCGCATTTCGCTTCATAATGGCGAAGGCGCTTTCTACCACAGAAATCGCCAGCGACTATGTGCAGTATGCCGAGCTTGCGGCGGTGCCGAGACGCAGGATCGTCCTGTCCTACATCATCCGCAATACGATGCTGCCCCATGTCAACGATCTTGCGCTCTCGCTGGGCGCCATGTTCGAAGGCGCGCTGATTGTTGAAGTGATGTTCGGCTACCCGGGCGTAGGCTCGAAACTTTTTACCGCGATCAGCAACGCGGACTACAACATCATCATGGGCATCACCTTGCTGTCGATTGTCGGCATCGCCACGGGTTCGCTGATTGTCGACCTGCTGTATCCCGTGTTTGATCCACGCGTCCGGCTGAGATAAGGCTGCCGTCATGCTAACGACGATTCGAGATCTTTTCCGATACAGCCTGTCATTTCGCTTCGGCTCGCTCATCCTGATTTTCGTCGCCATTCTGGTCGCGACGTCATTCTTTGCGCCATATCCGCCGGAGAAGCGCCGGGAGGTCCCGCGCAAATTTCGGGGTGACCCGCCTTCCGCGCAATACGTGCTTGGCACGACCACGCTAGGGCAAGACGTATTCTGGATGCTGACCACCGGCGTGAGAAACACTTTGCTCATTGCCACCATCGCGGTCTTGATCGGACGGGGTATCGGGGTCATGCTGGGTATGATTTCGGGATACTTGGGCGGCGCCGCAGACCGCGTCATTCAATCAATTGTCGAGAGCGTCATCGTAATCCCGCGATTACCCTTGCTCATATTGATCGCGGTGATCTTGAAGGGCGAACTGACCTTCGTAACGCTTGGCATGCTCATTGGCATCCTGGACTGGGCCTATCCTTCCAAGCGCTATCGCGCGCAGGTTTTAAGCCTTCGCGAACGTGAATTTACGCATACCGCCATATTCAGCGGCATGAACACGGTCAAGATCGTCGTCCAGGAGCATTTGCCCTTTATCGTCCCTTACATGCTGGCGGATGTCGTCAGTGGATTCTTGTTTTCCATCGGCATTGAAGTCACGCTCTCGTACTTGGGCTTGAACGATCTCAATAGTTTGAGCCTGGGCACGATGATCTATTGGGCCAACGAATGGAGTTCCATTTTCGCCGGCAAGCCCTGGGTGATGATCGCTCCGGTGACCGCTTCAATAGTCATGGTGGTCGGCTTCTACCTGGTCTCCATTGGCATCAGCGAATACCTCGATCCGCGCAAGCGTCTTGTTCGTCTACAAGTGCACCAATCAGATCTTGCGGAGGATTTGGAGGTAGCGATGGCGGGGTCTCCCGGGGTCGCAGCCGCTATGGCAGGCCGGAAAGAGAAAGACGAGTAATGGGCACAATCATAGAAACCAACAACCTGCGCGCCTATTACATCACCAAAGCTTACGGCGTTGAGCGCACGGTCAAAGCAGTCGATGACATCACGCTGCGGATTCAGGAAGGCGAAGTCTATGGCATCGCCGGCGAATCCGGCTGCGGCAAGTCTACCCTGCTGCGCGTCTTGCTGAACGCCTATCAGCCGCCGCTTACCATCGTCAGTGGCGAGGTGAAGTATCATCTCGATGGCGAAACGGTAAATGCCGCCGATATGACCGAAGAGCAGAAAAAGGAACTGCGCTGGCGCACCATCTCATATATCCCGCAGGGATCAATGCACGTGCTCAATCCGGTGCGGCGTATCCGCGACAGCTTCCACGATTTCATCAGCGCTCATCGCGATGTGACCAAATCCGAGTCTTTTCTTTTGACGGCCGAGTATCTTCGTGACTTGGGACTGCCGGAAAAGGTGATGTCGTCCTATCCTCATCAGCTCTCCGGCGGCATGCGGCAGCGCGTGACCATTGCGCTGGCCACAATACTTTGGCCCAAGCTGATTTTCGCTGATGAGCCGACCACGGCGCTGGATGTCGTGGTTCAGCGCGGTGTCATTCAAATGTTGAAGGATGTGCAGCAGAAGGAAGGCAGCACACTAGTTCTAATCACGCACGATATTGGTGTGCACGCCAATCTGGCCGATCGCGTTGGCATACTCTACGCGGGCAAGCTGGTGGAAGAGGCGGAAACCCAAACGCTGCTTGAGTCTCCCCGCCATCCCTATACCCGTTTCTTGATCGAGTCTCTGCCGAATCTCGATTCGCGCGAGGAACTGATGAGCATACCGGGAAGACCGCCCGCCCTGGATCGTCCGCCGAGCGGCTGTCGATTCCATGAACGCTGCCCATTGGCGAAAGAAATCTGCAAGACGGTCGAGCCTGAGTTGATTCAGATAGCGCCACGTCATTTCACCGCATGTCATGTGGTCGAAGAGGAAGAACGCCATGCCCAAGCTGTCTGAGCCGCTGCTGCAGATCGAAGACCTGAGCAAGATTTTCCATATTCGGCAGGGCTTTGCGTCGCAAGAATTCCATGCGGTAGACAACGCCTCGATCGTAATCGACTCGGACAAGCCGGAGATCTTCGCGGTAGTTGGCGAAAGCGGCAGCGGCAAGACGACCTTGGCCAAGATGGTGCTGGGCATGGAGGTCGCCTCGCATGGCATCCTGCGCTACAAGGACCGCGTTATCAATGATATCAGCAAGCGAGAGCTGAAGAGTTGGTTTTACCGCGAGGTGCAGCCGGTGTTCCAGGACCCGTTTGCCGCATTCAGCCCGCTTAAGCAGATTGACCGTTACCTTTATGAGACGGTCTACAACTACAGAATGGTGGACGACAAGAAAGAAGCGCCTCGCTATATCAATGAGGTGCTCAGCACGGTCGGATTGACGCTGGCGGAGATCGCCGGACGCTATCCCAATGAACTTTCCGGCGGGCAGGCGCAGCGCGTCGCCATCGCCCGCGCATTGATTACCAAACCGTCATTGATCGTGGCTGATGAACCGGTGTCGATGCTGGATGCTTCACTGCGTATGTCCATCGTTAATATGTTTCGCAAGCTGAAAGAAAACAATGAAGTCAGCGTTATTTACATCACGCATGATCTTGCGACCGCATTCTACGCGGGCGACCGTATCGCTGTGATGCTGCGCGGCTGGATCGTCGAGATGGGCCCGACCGAGCAAGTTCTCGGCAATCCGCTGCACCCCTACACACAGAACCTCAAGACTTCGATTCCGAGCATCAAAACTGATGCAGCCTGGGATGAGAAGATTGACTTGGCCGTGATCGAGACCGATGAATACACTCGCTCCGGCTGCAAGTTTGCCGGTCGCTGCCCGGCTGTAATGGATATCTGCCACAACAACATCCCGCCGAGTGTGACCCACGAGGGCCGCAGCGTTAAGTGTTTCCTCTATGACGAAACGGTCGACCCTGCCATGAAAAAGGTCATGACGCCGGCGCTAAGCTGAAGGGCCGGGGTTCCGCCAAGGGGCGGGCACGGCGATGAGAGCGCGACTGCCCAAGTTCATATCTCGCGGCAAAATTGACCTGCCCTTGCTCTGGCGGGAATCTGCGCGCATCCTTACGCGCCGTGTATTTGTTCGCGGAGCCTTGTGGCAGATTCTGCGGCGAGACGCGCGGCACCCGGTCGGCAGCCATTTGAGCCTGCAACTGAAACAGGGTCGACGCCCGAAAGTGTTGCTCGTGAGCATGGCTTGGGCGACTTTGCTGCTGATATCTTTTGCCTTCGCCTACAGTCGGTTCGACCATGGAATCATTTGGACGCTGCCCCTGTGGCTTATGCTCTTCAGCGCCGTCTATTGCGTCATCTGGATCGCGCGAATCGTCGCTTTGATGGGGCGTCAAGCGCGCTATGGTGTTTTGGACGAGGTCAGTGTGATCCCGCCCGGGCGCGTATTTGTGTATCTGACCGTCTGCAAAGTTGTCATGAACGAAGATGATGCTCTGGCCTGGCTGACTTTGCTGCGGCGGATGATGGCCGGGATATTGTTCTTCAGTCTCTTCATTGCAATATGCCTGGTCATAACGCAGCTCGGCCAGATTAAGCCGTTGGAGATTGCTGTGCTGCTGATTGAGCTGGCGCTTCTCGCGCTCGTCATCCCGATTGAGCACACTCAGTCAGCGATAATCGCTTGCTTGACAGCGATACTCATGCGCACCCGCGCTCGCGGACAAATTGACAGGACGAGTATCACGGCGGCTTGCTTCGCCTTGCTGCAGATCCTGGCCTACTCGCTGGCGATCGCCGCGGGTGTTGCCTCAGGGATAAGCAGCCTGAGTGTGACAATTGCGCTCTTCATATTCATACGTGAAATGCTGATATTGGCCCTGTGGCGCGTACTGCTGCGTGATGCCAACGAGGACGATTTGCCGCAGGTCTATGTTCATTGGCACGGCGAGCTACGGCGCGAATCGTGACAGCTATGGCAAAGCGCGTTACACTAGTGTCCGACTACTTTGAATCGAACAATTACGGGACCAAAATATGTTCGACGAATTGCAGCGACGCAACCTGTACGCGCTGCTCGACACGATAATACCGCCTGATGATTTTCCCGGCGCAGTCGAAGCCGGTGTAAGTGATTATTTGCTGCGTCAATTGAGCGGCGATCTGGCCAATCTGCTGGCCTCCTATCAGTTTTGGCTGACTGACCTCGAGGCCGAAGCCCGCGGCAGGCATGGTGAGTCTTTCGCCGGGCTGAGCCCCGTCGATCGCGCGAGCTTGTTGGAGTCCATCGAGAATGGCGATGTCGCTGCGGACTGGTCGATAGAGCCGGCGCCGTTTTTCCGCCAGATCGCCGAACACTGCGCTGAAGGCTACTACAGCGATCCGGGCAATGGCGGCAACCGCGATGGCATCGCCTGGAAGATGATCGGCTTCGAGGCGCGCGGATGAGCGATTACGATGTCATTGTGGTGGGCTCAGGCGCGGGCGGTGGCGTCGCCGCTGCTGTCTTGGCGGAAGCGGGCAAGTCGGTCCTTTTGCTCGAACGCGGCCGTGATCTGAGTTTCGATGCTGTCGGCCGCGATCATCTGCGCAATCAAAGAATGCCGGTTTACGGGCATAACGCCGGACCAGATCTCGAAGGCAATCCGCGAACGCTTGAGGCCGACTCTTTCCCGATTCTTGTCGGCGAGGCGCTGGGCGCTCATCGCTTGCTGCGCCCGCATGAGCCGGGCTACCAAAATAACGCCGCCTGCGTCGGCAGCGGAACGCGCGTTTACGCCGGTCAAGCCTGGCGCTACATGCCGCAAGATTTCCGCATGGCCAGCGAATATGGCGCGCCGGATGGGAGTTCGCTGGCGGATTGGCCAATTGCGTACGAAGACTTAGAGCCCTACTACGAGAAAGTGGAGTGGGAAATCGGCATCTGCGGCGATCACCGCACGATGACTCACCTGCCGGCATACGACAAGCCATATCCGATGCCCGCTCTGCCCTTGCCCCATAAGTCCGGCATACATCAGCGCGGATTGGAAGCCTTGGGTTGGCGCTCAATGCGTGTGCCCCGGCTGATCAATTCCGTACCCTACAACGATCGCCCCGCTTGCATCAACTGTCAGCACTGCGTCGGTTACGCTTGCCCGGCTGATGCCAAAAACGGCAGCCAGAATACGACTGTGCCACGCGCGCTGCGCTCCGGCAATTGCACGCTGCGGACGGAAGTCATGGTGGAAGGGCTGGCATGTACTGGCGGCGGACGCATTAGCGGCGTTACGGTCATTGATGCTGCCGGCCAGCGACAGACGCATAGGGCTGATGTGATTGTGCTAAGCTGCGGCGCGGTGGAGACGGCGCGGCTGCTGCTTAATTCCGCCACAAGGCAGGAGCCGGCCGGCATCGGCAATGGCGGTGATCAAGTCGGGCGAAACCTACAGGGGCATTATTATCCGGGCGCGGTGGGGCTGTTCCCCGAGGATATGTGGGACGGCCTTGGACCGGGCTGCTCGGTCGCCACGAGCGAATTCAATCATGGCAATGACGGCATCATCGGCGGCGGCTTCCTGGGCGATGAGGATATCGTGACGCCGATTACCCTGTGGAAGCGACATTATCCGCCGGACGCTCCGCGCTGGGGCATCGCAGCCAAGCGATACATGCGCGAAAATTTCCGGCGCATAAGCGATGTAATTGGTCCTGTGCAGGAGATACCAAGTCCGGAAGCGCGCGTATCAGTTAATCCGCACGTCAAGGACAAGTATGACATTCCGGTGGCGCACCTGTCAGGCAAGACGCATCCGGAGACGGTGCGCACGGCGCAGTTCATGCACGAGCGGGCGAAAGAATGGCTGCTGGCATCCGGCGCGACCAAAGTCTGGGGCAGGCCGCCGCCGCGCTATTTGTCGGGCGGGCAGCATCAAGCCGGCACCTGCCGAATGGGCGCGGATCCGGCGACATCGGTGGTCGATCCTTTCTGCCGCGTACACAGCCATGACAATCTCTTCGTTTGTGACAGCTCGCCTCATGTGACCAACGGTGGCTTCAATCCGGTCGAGACTATTATGGCGCTGGCCTGGCGGACAGCGGAGAATATCGTAAATACTTGGTAATTGCATTGTGCGGGAAGGCAGGGCGAAATGAATCATACTGTAAATGACGAGCAGATTCAGTTCTATCAGGATAACGGATTCGTCGTCATAGACGATTTTCTGGACACGAATGAACTGGAGACTTGGCGAGATAACGTCGGGGAAGCGGTCGCCAGCCGAGGCAATCGCAAGTTGGCGGATGGCAGCATGATGGAAGAGGACAACTATTATGCGCGTGTTTTCGCGCAGCGCATCAACTTATGGAATGACCACGAAGGTATGCGGCGGCTGATGCTTGATGAGCGCTTGGGCAAGATGGCGGCCGACCTCGCTCAAGTGGATGGCATTCGCATCTGGCACGATCAAGCGCTGATCAAACCACCCTGGGGCAACCCGACCGGCTGGCATCTTGATAATCCCTACTGGTCATTCTATTCGCGCGATGCCATTAGCATTTGGGTGGCGCTGGATGATGTGACGCCGGATAACGGCTGCCTGTACTTCGTACCCGGCTCACACAAGACTGCCACTTATGATAATGTTGGTATCGGCAGCAATATAGGCGATCTCTTCGATGCTTATCCACAGTGGAGCGCTATGACGGCGGCTTCGGCTGCGATGAAAGCCGGCTCCTGTTCATTCCACAATGGTCTGTGTGCTCATGGCGCGGGCGCGAATATGACGCCATATCACCGGCGCGCCATGACCTGCGCCTACATGCCCGATGGCAGTACCTTCAATGGGCAGCAGAATATTCTTAGCCCGGAACAAGTAGCGAGTTATGAACTAGGCGAAGCGCTCGATGACGATGCGCAGTCTCCGCTGATTTATCATCGAACAAAGGATTTTGTTCGTTTTTCCGGTTAGACTCCGCAGCCTGAATATCTACCATCGGAATGGCACCGTGCCGGTATCGTCCAGAGGATAGTTCCAGCGATTGATGTAGGACATGCCGGGGAGGAAGTCATCGCCGATGGCGTCCAATTCGCGTTGGAGAAGCGCTTCAAGTTCACTCTGCGCATCCGCGTATTCAGGGCGCTCAACCAGGTTTTCGAGTTGATACGGGTCGGTCTCGTTGTCGTAGAGCAGCCACGGTCCATCCAAGGCCCGGCAGTAGGTATAGCGCGCTGTGCGGATACCGCGGTACTCGCGTCCGCCTAGGCCGCGATGCCATTCGCCGAAGGGATGGAAGCACACCAGCAGCCCGCCTTGGCATTCGACCGATTCCCCGCGCATTGCCGGCGAGAAGTCGCGCCCTTCGACGCTCGCGGGAATCGGCAAACCACAAACGCTCAGCAAGGTCGGCATGATGTCATGAGCATTGAGGAATGGCTCAACTTCCCGCGCTTCTCGACCGAATTCTGCTGGATAGCGCAGCAGGAAGGGGACGCGGATCGACTCCTCCCAGGGTTGCTGCTTTCGCTCAGCGCCTTGCGAGCCCAGCATGTCGCCATGATCGGAGGCGAAGACCAGCACGGTGTCCTCCGCCATATTGAGTGCGTCCAGGGTGGCCATGATATCAGCGACCGACTTGTCTATGGCGCCGCAATGGGCGTAGTAGCCGGCTAGCCACTCGCGCGCTTCATCGGCCATCTCTGCCGGAACGTTGGGTCGCAAGGCGATTTCGCTCGCTTCATACATCTCGCGGTATTCCGCCGGCGCGGTTTCGTATGGGTTATGCGGCGGACCCCAGCTCAGGACTAACATAAAGGGTCGGTCTTCACATTGCAATTGGATGAATTGCTGCGCGGCCTCAGTCTGGGCGAAGACATCGTAGCCGTCCCAATAGCGCATCAGTGGGTCGTTGTCATCGTAGAATGCCGACTGATTGTAGTCGTGTGTACATTCGAGCGCCTTGAAAGTGTCAAAGCCGAGGCGGCGCTCAGGCGGGATATAGTTTTTGCGTCCATGGCCGTCGACATGCCACTTGCCTATGAAGGTCGTGTTGTAGCCGGCGCGTTTGAAAGCATCGCCCAAGCCGACCGGATTACTGCTGATTGGTACGTCATTGACGATCACGCCGTGCGTCAGCGGGTATTGACCGGTGAGGAAGCTGGCGCGCCAGGGGCAGCAGACTGAGTAGCCGGAGATCGCGTGTTTGAAGTTTATGCTTTCGCGCGCCAGCCGATCGATATTCGGCGTCTGAACTTGCTGGTTGCCGGCGTAACCGAGCGCCTGCAAGCGCCATTGATCGGTCAGCAGGAAGACGACATTAGGTTTGGACATCGCGTTCTCCGACTAAGCCAAAACATCAATTCATCAGTTGAGCGAGATTAGCCCCAGAAAGCATCCCACTCCTGGCGGAAAGCCTGCAAACCTTCCGTCACGTTATAGGCGCGCCGTCCCAGCGCGGCGGCAGTCCACTCGGCGCTTGCGCGGGTGCGGTATGGGATGCCGATGTGGCGCATTTCATCCAGCACAGCTTGATCGGTTCGGGTCGGCGCGATGAGGGCGGGGTCAGCCTCGAAGGCGGCGGCGATCTGGTGCGCCAGGTCAATGCGGTTGATGCATTCGCTGCCGAAACAGTGGAAGATGCCCTTGCCATCGTGCGCTGCCAAACGCAAGAGCATATCGGCGCAGTCGGAAGCTAGCGTCGGATGCGCCTCGTCATTGACTTTTGGGCCGGTCCAGACCATAGCAGGCAATCCCGCCGTCAGTCGATGAATCACGTAGACCGAGAAATCAAAGCCCAGTCCGTTCTCTTTGCGCAGCAGCGATGGCGCGGCGTGATTCAATCCGTAGATGCCAGCCAATCGGCCGACGCCGTAATTCAGGCCGTCCATCACGCTTAGTTCGCGTTCCGTGGCGACCTTCATCAACCCGTAGAAATTGACCGGGTTGGGCGGGGAGGTCTCGTCGACCAGCTCCGCGCGGCCGTCGAACACCCAGTCCGATGAGACGAAGACAAGGCGCGCCTCGACTTCACGGCAGGCTTCGGCGAGAGCGCGCGTGCCATCCACCATCAGCGACCAGGAAAGTTCGCGTCTGCTGTCCATGAAGACTTGATCGAGTATGGCGGCAGCGTGGATAACGGCGTCCGGCTTGAATTTGCGGATGGAACGAAAGATGCCGTCGTGGTCAGAAAGATCGAGCGGGTCGAGTTCATAGTCTACGGTCCACTCGGGCGGCGGACCATATTGCGAGGCGATGACCTCGATTCCGCGCTGCCGCGCCAGTCTAATTATGTTGCCGCCTACCAAGCCGGTGCCGCCGGTTACATAAAGTCGCATGATAAAGTTCCCAGAATTGAAATGACTTGATTAAGATTTGCGTACGCGCTTGCCCAGTTCAGTTTGTCCGCGCGCCATCTCGTCGTAAGCCTCGCGCAGTTCAACGAGGCTGGCTGATCCAGTTTGCGCCAGATCGATAACTATGGCTTCGGTTGCGGCAAAGTCAGCGCAGGCGTCCGCCACGTCAGCGGCGATCTCCAGTGGAATGGTGGTTACGCCGTTGGCGTCGCCGTGGAGCAGATCATTAGGACCTATGGCGATACCGCCGACTTGTACCGGCGTATGCAATTCCAGCAGGTGCATATAGCCATGCGCGCTGACGACGCCATCGCAGAAGACCGGAAAATCAAGTGGCTTGATGCCAATGAAGTCTCGGCCCGGCCTGTCGGTGACCAAGCCGACCGCGCCGAACGCGGCGAACGAATTGCAGAGCACATCGCCGAATATCGCTGCCGCGCCATTTGTGTCGAGATTCTGCATGACGATCACTGCTGGGCCGGACAAGTCGTCAAAGCGCGCGATAAGATCGGGCACTTTGGGGACCGCGCGGTCTGGCGGATGAACGAAGGTCCTGCAAGTCGTGGTCGATGCGAAACCGACCATGGGCGGGAGGTCGGGAAAGACCGCCTTTACCTGGCGATTCATGAACCCGCGGTTGCGCGGACGGACTTCAAACAGCTCGATGACGTTGGCTATGGTCGCGCTGTCATAGCGCCGCAATTTGTCCAGAGTTGCTGCCGATATGGCGGGCATCTATTGCTCTCCTTATATCAATTAATTTCGTGCTGGAGGACAGCCTGGCGTTGGGCTGGCGCCACACTGTGCCGCGCCACGATGCCACGGCATTCCTTGATGAGGTCGTTCAGGCTGCCGCCATAGGCGTAGTGGTCCATCAAGGCGGGTACCCACTTCTGTCCGTGGCGAACGTGCATGGTTTCGTCGATGATGTCGTACATGATTGGTTGGGCCGATGCCAGGTCACCCAATTCAAGGTAGCGCTGATAACTGGCGTGCTTGAGTTTGAAGGAGTCGGCTTCGATGACGTAGGTCAAGGCGCAATAGCGGCGCAGCGGGTCAAATAATTGTCGCCAGGCATAACTTCCGATGGCGCTGGGAAAATCGACGATGTGGTAGCCCAGCTCGCGCAGGCGCTTCTGGCCCAGCTGGGAGTGGCGTACTTCATCCCAGCAGTGGCGCGCGATATCGTAGTAGAATTCCCAATCCATGCCATCGACTTCCCACATCATCGACGCCAGCGTTTCCGCCGCTTGCATCTCCTGTACGTAATTGGAGAATTGCCGCAGCGCCCAAGCGGTATGATCATTCTCGTCCGGAATGTCCGGGGGCGCGGTTTCGATTGTGAAACGGGCATCGCGACGGGCTTCGCTGAAGGGCAGGAGCGTCGAGTAGGCTGGTGGCGCCGGCGGCATTTCGACCGCCTTCATTATGCCATCGATGCCGCCCAGCGCCTGGATGATATCTTCGGCAAAGCATCGCCAGCGGCTCAAGTCACGTTGTTTCCGTCCGTCGCTGGCCAGATCGCTCACGGTTTGCTCCGCCCATTGCAATTGCGCGCGCCGCCGTGGCAAGATGCCTTCCAGCGCCAGTACCGATGGCAGGTCGTAAATGTCGTAGGTCTCGCGGATGTAGCGTTCGTAGGCTTCCAGCAGCTTCCGCTTCAGCACCAGGTAGACGCCGGCGAGCAATTCATAATCGTGCTGCGCCAGGCCGAGCGCCCGGATTGCGTTCTCAAGTTGAGGCGCAATCTCACGATCCGGCTGCGTGACGCGCAGCTCCCATAAGCGCGTGCGCAGGTGCTTGCTGAAGCCGAGGTCTTCCCACATGTGATAGGCGACGCGCTGCTTGACTTCCCACTTGGCGATGCCGGGCAGCCAGCCGCCCAGCAGCCGTGCCGCCAGTGTCTCCAGAGCTTGGTAGCGCTTGAGTTTTTCGATATTTCGCTCGGCGGTGCCGGTCACTCTCGCTGCCATCGGATGCTGCTCCATGGCCATCTTACGGAAGCCGTATTGTAAAGCAAGGCAGCAGCCCAACCAAGCGCAGGCGCTGCAGCGTTGCGGATTCGTAGTCTATTCATGTGGCTGGCGTAGGCGCGGACAAGCCGAGCATCGTGATAACGCCAATGTTTGCAGAACTTTGTTCAAAGTGCCAATATGTTCTATGCAATGCGGAAGGCTGAAAGTTCAATCAGAGCGAGGGCGATCAATGCGGACGACAAAGCTGATTCATATTGTCTCTTGTCATGCCGAGGGCGAAGTCGGCAATGTAATCGTCGGTGGCGTCGCTCCACCCGCGGGCGAAACTCTTTGGGAGCAGTCGCGTTGGATCGCCAGCGATCAGACGCTGCGCCGCTTCATCTTGAACGAGCCGCGGGGTGGCGTATTCAAACATATCAACTTGCTGGCGCCGCCGAAGCATCCGGATGCGGCTTTTGGCTTCATCATTATGGAGCCGGAGCACACGCCGCCCATGTCGGGTTCGAATACGATTTGCGTGGCTACAGTCTTATTGGATACCGGCATGATCGAGATGGAGGAGCCGGAAACAACTTTCTATCTGGAAGCGCCGGCGGGACTCGTGCGGATACGAGCCTTTTGCCGCGATGGCAAGGCGCAGAGCATCGAATTCCACAATGTTCCCTCCTATGTCGATCAGTTGGACGCCAAACTGGAAGTGGAAGGTTTCGGCACTTTGACCGTAGACATCGCTTACGGCGGCGACAGTTTTGTACTGGTCGATGCCCGCGCGCTGGGCTTCGAAATTGTCCCTGACGAAGCACAGCAGTTGGCGCGAGTTGGCGCCGCGATTACCGCCGCGGCAAATGAGCGGATTGGATTTCAGCACCCGGTACATTCGGCCTGGAATCAAATCTCATTTTGTCAATTCACGCTGCCAGTGGAACGGCGCGACGGCGTCTTGTCCGGGCGAAATACAGTCGCAATCGATCCAGGCAAATTGGATCGCTCACCTTGTGGCACGGGCTGTTCAGCGCGGATGGCGGTACTGTATGCGCGCGGTGAAATGCAGGCTGACGAAGAATTTGTGGCGCATTCGATTATCGGCTCCCGCTTCGACTGCAGCATCGCCGAGGTCACTGAAGTGGCGGGACGTCCCGCGATTATTCCCAGCATACGGGGACGCGGCTGGATCACAGGTATGCAACAACTGATGCTGGACCCGGAAGACCCCTGGCCGCTCGGTTATCGCTTGACGGATACCTGGGGCAATAAGTAAGCCGACGGACGTATTCTAGGTGTTTGCGCGGCGCAGCCATACGGTCATCTCGCCGATGCCGCGGTGGCCCCAGGCATAATAGGGGATCGCGTTGAAATGCCGCGGCTGGCCGTCGCCGTCTATTGCCTTGCCGCAGATTACGGTGACGCCGCCGAGCAGATCGGGCTTTGTCGTGGCAACTAGCTGGCTGGAATCGGGCAGGGACAGCTCGAGGAGGCTGCCGCCATTGTCCGCCGCCTCAAGCGCGTAGACCAGCGGACCCCGCTCAAGCGCGACCATGCCTGCCAGCGCGTCAACCGCGGGGTGGGCAAGCACTCGGCGAATTGGCATTGGCAGACGCAACGAGATCCGACTTGTGCCGGCCCAGCGGCGCGATACTTCAACATAGCCATCGCGCAGCTCGACGGGCATCCGCTCGCCATCGACCTGCAGCGAAACGGCCTCGGAGCCGCCGTCGAGGTAGTGGTAGAGGTCGCTGGACAAGGGCTTGCCTAGCGCGAACGAGGGAATTCTAAGCCGCAGCGCGAAGGACGTGGGCTCGGCGACTGTCAGGTCGATTTGGATCTCGCCATCCCAGGGGTAATCCGTATGCTGCGTGATGCTGATATCGGTATCAAAAAGCCTGCTGCGCAGCCGTCCGGCAGCGTAAAGATTGACGAAGAGTTCACCTTCCCCGCTGGCATAGACGTAACCTGAAAGTGACGGGAGCAAGCGCACTACATTCGTCGGGCAGCAGGATGTGCGGAACCAGGGCTGGCGTGACAGTTCGTCGTCGCGGTTGAAACGGAATTCGCCGTCGCAGGCCAACGGGTTGACATAGAAGAAGGAGCGCCCGTCCAAGCCGATGCCGGACAAGAAGCCGTTGTACAAGCTGCGCTCCAGGACGTCGATATACTTCGCCTCGCCCGTCAGCAGGAACAGGCGGTGATTCCAAAGAATATTGGCTTGCGCGGCGCAGGTCTCATTGTAGCTGGTCAAGTTGGGCAACTCGTAGTCAGCGCCGAATGCCTCACCCTCGTGGCGCGCGCCGACGCCGCCGGTGAACGCGAGCTTTTTGCCGACGACATTGTCCCAGAGCGCAGTCACGGCAACGGCGTAATCCGAGTCGCCCATTACTGCAGCGATATCAGTCATGGCGGCGTACATATAGCCGGCTCGGACGGCGTGGCCTACCGCCTCGCGCTGCTCCTTAACAGGCAGGTGGTCCTGAACATAGGGACCGTAATTCTGTCGTCCGTTCGCCATTCCGCGCTCGTCAAGGAAGAATCGCGCCAGACGCAAATAGCGCTCATCGCCGGTGACCCGGTAGAGCCGCAGTAAGCCAATCTCGATTTCTTGATGTCCGGGCACATCACGCAGCTTGTCCGCGCCGAAGACGGAGTCAATTAAGTCAGCATTCTTCAGCGCGATATCAAGCAAGTTGCGCTTGCCCGTAGCTTGAAAGTACGCCACTGCCGCCTCGTACATATGCCCGACATTGTATAGCTCATGATTGACCTCCAGATTCGACCAGCGCTCCGGACCGCAGCGCTCCGGCGTGTTTGCCGGGTCGATAGTGCGCGCGGTGTAGAGGTAGCCGTCGTCTTCCTGCGCGGCGGCGAATTTCGCGATGAGCGCGTCGAGATAAGCGTCCAACTCGGCATTTGGCGAGACTTGCAGCGCATAGGCGGCGCCTTCCACGACCTTGAAGACATCGGAATCGTCGTAGAAGATGCCTTGATGCGCGCCGTCCATCAAACCGCCGGCTTTGGCGAAGTTGTCAATGCGCCCGGTTTCTTCGCATTTCTCGAAGTCGTAGGGAATTGTGATGTTGATGGCTGTCTCGATGCGCGGCTGCCAGAAGCTGTCGCGAATGGCGACCTGCGTGAAAGGAATCGGCTCAATCGGGTAATCGTGGATTTCGTTGCTCATTTTTCGTCCTTGTCTGGAGAGTCGACGCTCGCCGCGCGGGCTCAGCTCTTGACAGCGCCGCCCATCAGGCCATCCATGTAGTAACGCTGCAACGCCAGGAAAATGCCGAGGCTGGGGATAATTGATATGATGACGCCAGCTTGCAACGCGCCCCAGTCTATGGTTCCCCAAAGGCCACTGCGGACCAAAGTAAGAAAAACCGGCAAAGTGAACTTGTCTTGATCGGACATGAAAATCAGCGCGGCCAGGAATTCGTTCCAGGAATTGATAAAGGCGTAGATTGCGACTGTAACGATACCTGGCAGCACAAGACGCAGCATCAAGCGATAAAGAACGCTCAGCGAGCTGCAGCCATCCAGCAGCGCCGATTCTTCGATCTCCTGCGGTACGGCCAGAAAACTGTTGCGCATCAAAAAGATTCCAAAGGGAAGTTGGAAGGTAATGTAAACCAGGGCGAGACCAAAGAGATTATCGTGCAAGTCGACCCGTACCAACATTACGAAGAGCGGAATCAAGATCGACTGAAAGGGAATCATCAAGGTAGAAAGCACCATAATGAACAGGACATTCTTTGCCGGAAAATCGAATCGCGCGAACCCATAGCCACCCAGGGTACTGAGCACGATGCTGCCCACGACCGTCATCAAAGCGACGGCGGTGCTATTGTAGACATGTTGCGCGACGCCGATTTTCCCGTATGTTGTCAGTTCGATATAGTTGTCCAATACCGGCCGGGTTGGCAAGTAAGTAGGCGGCGCCGCCATCGCCTCGGACGGCATCTTGATTGAATTCAGGAAAGACCACAGGATGGGAAACAAGAATAGAATCGCCAGGATAAGCAAAACCAGATAACGCAGCGACAATAGCGAGCGGCGGCGCATTAGGCGAATTTGCTGCTGTGTACGCAGACCTTCGTCAGCTTGCTCTTTTGGCGGCGATGTTGCAGTCATTTAGTATTTTTCCCGCAGAACATAGAATTGCGCGCCCGTCAGCGCGACAAGCATACCCAGGAGCACGATCGACATGGCCGCGCCATACCCCATCTTGAAATAGGTAAATGAGTTATTGAAGATCCAGTACACGATGGAAATCGTGCTGTTGCGCGGTCCGCCGCGCGTCATGATGTAGAACTGATCAAATGCCAGTATCGAGCCAATAACTGACAGGATCAGCGCCAGAGCAATCGTACGGCGCATGAGTGGCAAGGTGATATAGAAGAGCTTGGTTAAATAACCGGCGCCATCGACTTCGGCCGATTCGTATAGCTCGTCTGGTATCGCCTGCAAACCAGCCAGCAGCAAGATCATGGTAAAACCGACGGTCTTCCACACGATAGACAGCACAATGACATTCATGGCCGTATTGGGTCTACCCAGGAAAAGCTGCGCTTTGCTTATCAAGTTGAGGTCAAGCAAGAGCTTGTTGAATATGCCAACCTGATCGTCCAGCAACCAGACCCATAACAAACTCGACACGCCCAAGCCGATGACGACCGGCAGGAAGAAGATGGTGCGGAAAACGCCGATGAAGCGAATGTTGCGGCGAACCATAGAAGCCAGGAAGAATCCCAGAATAAAAATTGGCGGTGTGATCAGCAGGGTATAGCGAAATGTGAAGTCGAGGCTCTTGAGATACTGCCGATCGCTTCCCAGTTCAGAGTAATTGCTGAGACCGACGAAAGCGCGCTCGCCAAAGAGCGGCCAATCATGTAAAGACATGAAGAAGGTCATCGCCAGCGGTATGATGAAAAACACGGCCACGAAAGCCACCGTCGGCAACACGAATAGAAAGCCGGTCAGCTTGCGGCGCTGCTTCCAACTGAGATTCCAGAGTGTGGACTGTCTAATCAGCACGAGAATCTTTCAATTGACCGGAAGGCGGTACGCGGCGAGGAAAAGAGTACCTGCCTAGATCCATGCCCGGCAGGTACTCAAAGTTTGAACTGCTAGCCACCCATGATCTGGGTGAAACGCTCTTGCGCAGCTTCCAGCGCGCCGTCGATGTCACCATCCAGAATTGCCACTTGCAGCATTTCCAGCCAGGGACCGTTGGGATCGTTGAATAAGTCGTTGTACACCACGGTGTAGGGCGTAAAGCCGACTGCCAAGGCGCTGGCAGCCGTGGCCTGGCGCTCGTCACCCTCGAAGTACTTGTTGTCAATTAGCGCGAGGCGGACAGGAATCTGACCACTGGCGGCATAGATTTCAATCTGCGGCTCTTCGCTCAAGGTCCACGCGATAAAGCGCCAGGCTTCTTCAACGTGCGGTGTGCCGCTGGGTATGGCGATGACATCGCCACCGCCGAAGGAGGCCGCGCCGCCGTCTCTGCCCGGAATATGGAAAACGCCGAAGTTCAAGTCCGGGTGGTCGTTCTGGTAGAGTGAAAGCGCGAAATTGCCCGTTCCGCTCATGCCGATATTGCCGGCGGCAAAAGCGCTGGCGAAATTGCTGCCGTTATCAATGCTTGCGCCCTCGGGAACCAGTTCTTCTTCCCAAATTGTGTTATAGAACTCAAGCGCTTCACGCACGATTGGGTCTTCGAGCAAGGTGGCTTCCGAGTAGTCGTCGCTGAGCACATCGCCGCCGCTCGCCCAGATAAAGGGCAGGAACGTAAAGGCATTGCAGCCGGCGCAGTTCATCGAGAACCAGTAGCCGTAGATGTCATCGCCGAGCGCGTTAATGGCGCGCGCCGCTTCCAACATTTCGTCCCAGGTTGATGGTGGATTTTCGGCATCCAAACCGGCCTGCTCAAACAGATCCTTATTGTAAACGATGAAAGAACCATCCACTGCTGTCGGCACGGCATAGTTGCGGCCCTCGTACAGTCCCAGCGCCATGTGCGCCGGTGTCAGATCGTCGGCGTAGGGCAATTCCTTGACGAAATCAGTGATATCAACCAGTTGACCTGTCGAGGCAAAGGCCGGTGTGTAGATAAGGTCAATGCTGGCAATATCGGGCGGCTCACCGGCGGCTATAGCGGCGCCCATCTTGGTGACGAACTCCCCGGATGGGATGACGGTCAGTTCGATTTGGCTGTCGTTGTTGGCGTTCCAGGTATCTACCAGTTCCTGCGTTTGGAAGCTGATATTGCGCACCCACATCGTCATATTGATTTGGTCGTCCTGAGCTGAGAGCGGCAGCGCGACGAGACATATCGCGACGGCTACGAGTACGAAAAGCGATTTGCGAAACATTATATCTTGCTCCTTACTATAGGGTAATCCGGATATAAAAAATGGATTCTTCAGCCGCAAGTTTATACCATAGACATCGCACTCGCTACAAATGTTGGTCGGTTGAATTTGATAGCTTAGGCAAATAACGAGCCTGTCTGGAAGAACCGCATGACTACATTAGAGCAAATTCGGTGGAATGCCCAATTGCCGAAACGCCGCGCATGCCGCATCGAGATGAACCTTGCCGCCGCCCAAAGCAATCTGCAGATGGCCCGGTACCAGCGCGTCAAATTCGACCTTTTCCATCTTGAACATGCTGTCGGCATAGGCGTCAATGCGGCAATCGTGGATGTTCTGCCAGACAACCTTGCCACCCCAGAAACAGAGGTCAGCGCCCAGCAGATAGGTACGGTCGCCGCCGCGCATGACGAAACTCAGGTGACCGTCGCAGTGTCCCGGCGTCTCAAATGTCTCCAGCTCGAGATTGCCTGCGTTTACCAAATCGCCCTCGACCAACTCGACATCAATCGGGCAGGGCGGCAGGACGTATTCATCGGGATAGAAATTGGCCGCTTTGGCGACATCAAGCGCGACCGCCTTTTCGTCGCCTGTGCGGATGGCCGGCGCGGCAAAGGCGGAGGCGTAGACCTCGACATCGAGTCGGCGCTGTGCTTCGGCCGCGGCCCCGATGTGGTCGCAATGATAATGCGTCAGTATCAGTTTGCGGATCTTGCCCGGATCCAAGCCGTCGGCGCGAATGTTATCGAGGATAGTGTCAAAGTCGTTTTCCAGCCCCATGCCGGGATCAACCAATGCCAATTCCCTGCCGCTGTTGAGGACGAAAACGTGGCAATCCAAGTGCCCTGATATGCCAAAGCCGAAGTATCCGCCGCCGACAACATGCAAATCGCTTGTGAGTTTCATATGAATACTCCAGAATCCCAAGTTTCTCTGCAACTAGAACGGATTTAGCGCCTTTCGTCAAGCAAAGAGCGCGGGGCGGCGCGGCCAGGTGCTATACTCGGGCGAAAATATCAGAAAATACGGAGGCGTATATGCTGCGAGGTATAGATCATATTGTCATTGCCGGTCCGGACCTGGACGCTCTGACCGCCACATTTTCGAGGCTTGGCTTCCACGTGGTCGGCGGCGGCGAGCATCCAATTGGCTCCTACAATACCTTGATAGGCTTGCAGGACGGCGCTTATATCGAGCTGCTGTCATTCTATGAAAACAGCCCGAAGCATTATTGGTGGGACGCTGTGCATAGCCGCGGCGGCGGGCTAATCGACTTCTGCATGGGTACGGACGACATTCGCGCTGACTATGCCATTTTCGAGGCGCAGGGCGTCGAGATGAGTCCCTTGGTCGGGTTGAGCCGCGTTCGCGTTGACGGATATCAGCTCTCATGGCTGAACAATGAGATTTATGGCCATTATCAAGGGCTGATTCCGTTCGTCATCGAGGACGAGAGCCCGCGGGAAGAGCGCGTCCCCAAAGAGAACCATCACGCCAATAAGGTGATTGGAATCGATACGATAACGCTGGTCGCGCGCGATCTCGCCCTAACGCAGCGGATCATGGACGCGGCGCTACAGTCACCTGCTGCGCCGGTGCAAGACGAGGCACTGAACGCCACCGGCATCGTCTATCAGGTCGGTCCACATCGCCTGGAATACCTGACGCCTGCTGATGAAAGCAGCCCGCTTCAGCGCCATCTCGTCGAGAACAAACCCCTGCCGTGGCGGATTCGCTTCAAGACTAGCGGCGTGAAAACGTCTATCGCGCCGGCAGATGCGGCCGGTGTGCGGATCGAGCTCGTCTGACGCTGATTCCTTCGGCATCTGAATCCGGACTGCCCGCGCCGACGCAGATGGATGGTTTTGGCACACCCTGTAACATTGGCTATACTCACTGAAATTAGCGTACTGTCGCCAACATAGTTGAATACGTAAAGTTCTTAGGCTTGTTGAAAGGATAAGATGTGAGCACAAAACGTGAATATCCCGAATGGATGGGGAAGATGCGGGCACTCTATCCGGACGAAATAAAGGAATTTCTCGATGGTCCCATTGTCGCGCGCATCGCTACTGTTGACAGCAAGGGCGATCCTTACATTACACCGGTCTGGCAGGAGTGGGACGGCGAAGCCATGTGGGTCATCCCGCGGGCGAAAACCGTTTTCGCGCAGCACTTGATCCGCTTCCCGCGCTGCTCGGTTTCCTGTGCCATGGACAGCAGCCCGTATACACGGGTCCTCTTCCGCGGCGGCGCCGAAATCGTCGAGGGACCGGCGCTGATGCACGGCGAATGGCTGGAAATCGGCAGACGCATGGCGACACGATATTTTGGCGAGCGAGGACCTGAATACCTGGAGCCGTCACGCGTTCGTCCACGTTACTTGGTCAAAATAACGCCGGAAAAGACGATCTCCTGGGAAGGCGTCGAATGGGCGGCGAAGTATCTGGATGACTGAGCGCGGTCGCCCCTGTCCCGCCTGCCCCTGTAGCTCATGAACCTGGCAAAGAATTACGAAGGACCGGTCGCGGACAGGCGCTGGAAGACGCGCAAATTCGTCGCCGATTACGGTGTTTATATTGCGCTGGTGATCTTGCTGCTGGTCGGCGCGCTATTGACGCCAAAACTCTATGCGGTTGATACGATCGCGGTTGTGATGCGGCAAGCCTCGCAACTTGGCATTGTCGCAATCGGACAAACAATGATCTTGCTGGTTGCCGGCCTGGATTTGTCGGTCAGCGGCATATTCATCATGACGTCAGTCGTGGTGGCGGAAGTGGGCAACGGTCGCAATGAGATGGTCATCCCGGCGATTGCGACAGCGATGACACTTGGCGCCTTGGTGGGCTTGGGCAATGGATTGCTGGTGACGAAGCGCCGTGTCCCGCCCTTTGTCGCCACGTTGGGTATGCTGGTGCTGGTCAAGGGCGCGACGCAAGCCTATACGCGAGGTGTGCCTGGTGGCTTCGTGCCGGAGGTCCTCGGCATGGTTAATCAATCCTGGTCGTTCTTGTCGATTCCCTTGCTGTTGTGGCTTGGGCTGAATGCGGTCTTCATTTTTGTCTTGCGTGGCACATCGTACGGCAGGAAAGTTTACGCTGTGGGCAGCAATAGCGAGGCGGCGCGCCTTTCCGGCCTGCCTGTTGATGCAATTCGCATCTCCATTTATGTCCTCGGCAGCCTGTTCGCGGTGATATCCGGTGTTGTGCTCACCGGTTACGTGGGCTACGTCGATCGATTCATCGGCAGCGGCCTTGACCTGGATTCGATTGCGGCGGCGGTCGTTGGTGGCACGGCCTTCATTGGCGGGCGCGGCGGCTTGCTGGGCACCGTCGCAGGCGTCATGATCATCCAACTGCTTAGCACGATGGTGATACTTCTCGGTCTGGATGTCGAGGTGCAGTACATAATCAAGGGCTTGGTCATACTCGGCGCGGTCACGCTTTACAGCGTCGCCCATGTTGAGTCGTGAGTGCGGCAACTGGAAAGGAGGCGGAGTATCGTAGATGATGCAAGGCAATAGTTGAAGTTCGCATGGACAGTTAGTACATGAAAGGAAACTCATCATGAAGAAGATTCTGAGTATTATGTTTATCCTGGCGCTAGTTGCTTGCCTTGGCGCGGCAACGCTGGCGCAAGACGATGATGGCGATATGTTGGCCTTTGAATTTACCGATGAGCAGATTGAAGCATCGCCATACTTGCAGAGTGTATTGGCTCGTCTCGATGAGACTTACGATACAAGTGAATTCGCCAAAGACGGTCCCTACCGGATCGCCTTCGCGGCGCAGGGGACCAGCAACGCCTGGTCCGCGCTGATGGACGCGCATGCCTATTGGTACGTAGAAGATCTGGGCGAGGATGTCGTATCAGAGCTGCTCTATGGCGATGCGCAGGCGAGCGCCGATGTGCAGGTGCCGCAGGTAGAAGACTTGCTGGCGCAGGAGCCGGATGCGCTGATCCTCGTGCCCATGGGCGCGGCGGCGCTGTCCGCCCCGGTGGAACGCGCCATGATGCAGGGCGTGCCGGTTATTTTGTGCGCAAGCGCGGTCGAGACGAATAACTTCGTCACCGAAGTCGGGACGAATCTCTGGGTAGTTGGCGCCAGTTTGGCGCAATACGTGGTCGACCAATTGGATGGCGAGGGCAACGTCGTATTCATGACGGGCATCCCCGGCGTCACCACATCGGACATCATGGAAGAGGGCGCCCAAGCCGTCTTTGACGCCAATCCGGGCATCAACATTCTCGACAAGCAGCCTGGCTTCTGGTCGCCGGCCGATGCCAAGGGCATCATGGAGACCTGGCTGGTGCAATATGGCGACGAGATCGATGGCATTTGGTCCGGCGGCGCGCAGATGTCGCAGGGCATCATCAGCGCCTATCTGGATGCTGGCGCGGATATCCCGCCGATTGGCGGCGGCGAATGGCAGAACGGCTTCTTGCGCCTGGCGCTTGAGCACGATCTCAAGTACCTGGCCTGGCAGTATCCCAATGCCATGATCACCATGTGCATCGACGCCGCGCTGCAAATCCTGGCGGGCGAGCCGATCGCGCGCTTTATCGACTTCTCCGGCGTCATTCCGAACAGTTCCCCCTTCACCGATGTCGAGGGAGCGGATTACTTCCGCGAAGAGTGGAGCGACGATGTTCACGGTCCCATCACGATGCCTGACGAGAAGCTGGCTGAACTCGGCTTCACCACTATGGATGATGGATAGCCTTAAGATCCTGTAACCTAAGTCAAGCGGTGTCCGGGGCGGCCTTTCGTTCCGAGCGCCGCTTTTTCCCTTATCATGACCGAATTCATCTTGGAAATGCGCGGTATCTCGAAGTCCTTCGCCGGTGTGCAGGCGCTGAAGGATGTTTCGATTCGCTGCAAGCCGGGCTTGGTCTATGGCTTGGTCGGCGAGAACGGCGCAGGCAAATCGACGCTGATGAAGATCCTGGCAGGCGCCTATCAAGCCGATGCCGGCCAAATAGTTTACAAGGGAGAGATACGCGATCATGCTTCAACCGGCGAGATCATAGCCAGCGGCATCAGCATCATTTACCAGGAGTTGGCTTTGGTCAAGCAGATGTCAGTCGCCGAGAATATCTTCCTGGGCCGGGAGCCGCGCAATCTCCTGGGCGTCCTCAAGCTCAATGACCTGTACGAAGGGGCCGGCGCGCTCTTGAAACGATTGGGAATCAGGCTGGATCTGCGACTGCCTGTGAGCGAGCTGACGATTGCGCAGCAGCAACTGGTCGAGATTGCCAAGGCGCTTTCGCAGAACGCCGATCTCATCGTGATGGATGAACCTTCGGCCATCCTCGCCGGCAGCGAGCTGGATCAACTGTTTCGCATCATCGAATCACTAAAGGCGCAGGGTGTTACGATTATTTATATTTCGCATCGGCTCGAAGAAGTCTTTCACATCGCCGACGACGTTACGGTGCTCAAAGACGGCGAAGTCGTGGCGACGCGCCCGGTAGAGGAGTTGGATCGAGCTACACTGGTCGAGCTCATGGTGGGGCGTCCGCTCGATGAGATATTTCCACAGACTGCGCATGAAAAGGGCGAGTTGGTGCTGGTGGCGGAAGATATTTCGACTGATACCATCCTTGATGGTGTCAGCCTGGAATTGCACAGAGGTGAAGTACTGGGCATTGCCGGCATGGTCGGCTCAGGACGGACGGAGTTGGCGCGCGCGCTTTTCGGCGCTGACCCGCTTACGAGTGGCTCGATAAAGCTGGTCGGCAGAAGCGCGGCCAATTGGACAAGCCCGGCGCAAGCTATTGATGCAGGCTTGGTGCTGGTGCCGGAGGATCGCAAAACGCAGGGTCTGTTCACCGCGCTATCGGTGCGTATCAATGTGACGATACCGATATTGTCAAGTTTGACGCGCTTGGGCGTTTTGAAACGCGCCGCGGAGGACGCGGTTGTGCAGCAGGCGCAAGAGAGGCTGTCGATCGTCATGTCGTCTTACGATCAGGAGACGCAGTTTCTTAGCGGTGGCAATCAGCAGAAGGTGGTGCTGGCGAAGTGGCTCACGACCGATCCCATGGTGATGATTCTGGACGAGCCGACGCGCGGTGTTGATGTCGGCGCCAAATTCGAGATCTACAAACTCATGCGGCAACTGAATGACCGAGGTATTGCCATCGTCATGATTTCATCGGAATTGCCGGAAATCATTGGCATGAGCGACCGCATCCTGGTGATGAACGACGGCAGAATCGCCGGCGAACTCACGCGGGAAGAAGCAGGCGAGGCACAGATTATTGAGCTGGCGACAATGGCCGCTTTCGCGGTGGAGCGGACGTGAATTCCATGTCGAGCATTTTTGACGGGGCGTCCAAGGCGCGTACCGTCTTTCTGCGCCGCAATGGCCCCATCATCATGGTCTACGCATTCATACTTCTGCTCTTCATCATAGGCGTGACGCAATCGGAGCGCTTTTTCACGGCGCGGAATCTCACCAATGTGGCGCGGCAGTCTGCCTTCCTGGGCATCGTCGCGCTGGGTCAAATGCTGGTGATATTGACCGCCGGCATTGACCTTTCGGTAGGCTCACTGGTCAAAGTATCCATCCTTGTTTCAGCGATTGTGATGAATGGCGAAAGCAGCAATGTCCTGCCCGCCATCATCGCGACGCTTGGCTTGGGTGTTCTCGTTGGTCTGATCCACGGCTTCCTGATCAACGAATTGCGCATCGCGCCATTTATCGTGACCTTGGCATCATTGGTCATATTGCGGGGTATCGGCTTGACCATTTCATCTTCGCCGGTGGGCAAAGCCAGCCAGGAAGTCATGATGTTCTACGTGCAGAAAATCGGCCCACTGCCGATCATCGCCTGGATGTTCTTCGTCTTGATAGTCCTTACCATGCTCCTGTTACGCTACACTGTCTTTGGCAAGTACCTTTTTGCGATTGGCGGCAATCTCGAAGTCGCGCATCTCTCCGGTGTGCCCGTCAAAGCGGTGCGCTACGGCGTCTATGTGCTGTGCAGCTTGACCGCGGCGGTGACAGGCTTGCTGTGGCTCTCGCGTATGGGCGTTGGCGATCCTGCCATCGGCGATGGTATCGAGCTGCAAACGATTACGGCGGTAATCATCGGCGGCACCAGCTTGTTCGGCGGACGAGCGAGCGTGCTGGGAACACTGGGTGGCGTCCTGCTGCTCGGCCTCACAGCTAATCTCTTGGTCATGCTCGGAGTCAGTCAGTTCATTCAGGGTCTTATTCAGGGAGTCATCATCGTCGCGGCGGTGGCGCTCTACAAACAAGAAGGGGATTAGCCTCCATGTCTGTTTTCGCTGGTCGTCCGGCGGTGCGCGCGCTGCAAACGAGCCTTATTCGCAAGCTGGCAGATGCCGCCACGGGCAGGACAGATGTCATCCCGCTGTGGTTTGGCGAGCCGGACAAACCGACGCCGGAATTCATCCGACTAGCCGCCAAGGACGCCATCGACGAGGGACAGACCTTCTATCAGCCGAATCTCGGCATCATCGAATTGCGCAGCGCGCTTGCCGACTATACCAATGGCCTGTACGGGACCAGCTTGACCATGGAGAACATCGGCGTGACGCCCTCGGGCATGACAGCGCTGTCGGTGGCGCTGCAGTGCATCGTCGCCGATGGAGCGGCAGTGGTGGCGCCGTCGCCGGTCTGGCCGAACTTGCCGGCTGCCGCCGAGATCCTGGGCGCTGAGATCATTCGCGTATCGTTGCGGCCTCGTGACGGCGTTTGGACACTTGATCTTGACGAGCTCTTCGCCGCTTGTCCGCCTCATACCGGCGCGCTCTTGATCAATTCGCCCAATAATCCCACCGGCTGGATGCTCGAAGACGACGAGCAGCAGCAGATTATCGACTTCTGCCGCGAGCGGGATATCTGGTTGATCGCCGACGAAGTCTACAACCGCATCGTCTACGACCGCGCATGCGCCCCGAGCTTCTCTGACAAGGTCACCGATGACGACAAGTATCTGATCGTCAACAGCTTCTCGAAGTCCTGGGCGATGACGGGCTGGCGTCTTGGCTGGCTGACTGCGCCCGCTTCGTTGATTCAGACACTGGCGACCGTGAGCGAGTTCAATTTCTCGTGCATTTTCGCGCCGACGCAGATCGCTGGCATAGCGGCGCTGCGAGAGGGAGAAGCCTTCGTAAGCGCCGCGACGAAACGCTATCAGTCGGCTCGTGATTTGGTTCTGGATACCTTCGACGAATTGCCGCGAGTGGTTATCCCGTGGCCTCGCGCAGCCTTCTACGCATTCTTCGCCGTGGACGGCGTGACCGGCAGTTACAGCTTTGCCGAGAGAGTGCTCAATGAATGCGGCGTCGGCCTGGCGCCGGGAGCGGCCTTTGGTCCCCAAGGTGAAGGCTATTTGCGGCTCTGCTATGCGGCGGAATTGCCCCTGCTGGAGCGCGCGCTGAGGCAGATGCGTCCTTTGCTGGAGTAACGCCTAGGTTCTGTTGATATTTTGACATTAGCATTTTCATAAATGGGTAAAATAGTCTTATGGATACCATAAGACTAACTGACGAACAGTGGGCGAAGCTTCGGGATTTTCTGTCGCAAGAGCCAAAGGTTTATCTGGGCAATGAGGCGAAATGCCGCCAATTTGTTGAAGCAGTGATATGGGTAAGTCGCAGCGGCGCACAGTGGCGTTTGCTTCCAAGCGAATACGGCAAATGGAATTCAGTTTACAAACGCTTTGCTCGCTGGTGCGAAAATGATGTTTGGCAACGGATGATGGAAGCTCTTGCCGATGACGCGGATATGGAAAACGGGATAATCGACAGTACGATTGTTCGGGCACATCCCTGTGCCGCTGGCGCCGAAAAAAAGTGAAAAGCAAGCCGTGGGTCGCAGTCGCGGGGGTTTTAGTAGCAAGATTCATATCACGGTTGATGGTTTGGGCAATCCCTTGCGTTTCCGCTTGAGTCCTGGGCAGGCTCACGACATCAATCAGGCTGAGGAGTTGGTGGAAGGCTTTGCCTTTCAGCGGGTTATCGCGGATCGAGGCTATGCGTCCCAAGATTTTGTGGACAGCTTGCTTGAAAGAGGCATAGAAGCGGTAATTCCCCCGCATCCGAGCGCCAAAGAGCAGCGAGAATATGATAGATGGCTCTATCGCGAGCGGCATCTGGTGGAATGTTTCATCAATAAGATCAAACATTTCCGCCGCGTCTTTTCCCGATTTGAGAAACTCGATACATCTTATCTCGGATTTCTGCACCTTGTCGGTACGCTGATATGGTTACGATAGAATGTCAACAGAACCTAGGCGGAAACGTGATGTCAACCTGATCAATCACGTCTTGTTACCAGATAAACTTTTTTGACCAGGTCGCGCTCGAAGTCCATGTGCTCATGCATGGCGTTGCGCGCCGAGTCAACGTCTCCCTTGCCCACCGCGACAAATACCTGGCGATGGATTCTCACTTGTGATTCCCGAAGTTGCGGCAAGTTGATAGCTTTGGGGAACATGAACTCGCGTTCGCGCAAAGTCTGCGGAATGGCTTGCAGCGCCGCATTTATCAGCATTCCGTTGAAAGGATTCTGCGTCATATCGGCGATGCTCAGATGAAAGTCATTATGAGCGGACAAATATCGCGGGTCACTGAAGTCACCTATCGAGAGCACATATTCGTCGAATGTCTCTCGCCAACGTTCGATCTGCGATGGCTTGGCCCGGGATGCCGCTTGACCGGCGATTTCAACTTCAATCATGCGCCGCGCCTCGATAAGCTGCAGGCGCATCTCTCGCTGCAAATTGTCGGACAGATCCGGCTTGAAGAGATCAGGTATGAAACTGTGCAAGTTCTCCTTGACGTAACTGCCTTGGCCCGGCCGCACTTCCACCAAACCCATCACGACCAAACCTTGCAGAGCCTCCCGCACAGAAGACCGGCCGACACCAAGCATTTCAATCAGCTGTCGTTCCGACGGCAACTTGTCGCCCGGTTTTAGAGACCCATTCTGGATATTCTCAACCAGCTGCTCCACGATCGAAGCGACCAGTGTAACCTTGCGCGGATGTCGAAGTGTAATACCCGACTGTGCCATTTGTATCGAATCGTAACCCTAGTGGTTTGAGCCCGGCGGAAATGCCGTAGCGCGACCAGCTATCGGACCTATGAGTTTGACAATCGTCTGAAACTCAGCATAATTGCTTATGTCTGCTAGTCAGACCAGTCGCATAAGTTGACTGAGATTATATCGAAGGTTTAGGCATTGTCAATTGGCTAATGCGAGGCGCTAAAGCGAGATGGAAGCAAGCAGACGCTTTCTGATTATCGGCGGTGGCTCGATGGGCAAACGGCGCATACGTTGTCTGCTGGCAAATGGTGTGCCGGCGGAGAACATCAGGCTGATTGACCGGCGCGAAGATCGGCGATCGGAGAGTCTTGCAAAGTATGATGTGCGGAGCTTTCTAGATCGCGAGGCGGGCTGGGCCTGGCAACCAGATGTGATAATCGTATCGACGCCAACCACCTATCATCTGCCTTACTGTCTGGAAGCGGCGCGCGCCGGCAAAGACTTATTCTGCGAAATTGCGTTATCCGACAGTCTCGACGGCGCGGACGAATTGCTTGCGCTGGTAGAAGAAAAACAGCTTGTGGCTGCTTTCGGCATAAACAATCCCTTCCATTTTGTAATGCGGAAAGCGACGGCGTGGCTGCGGGATGGATCGCTGGGCGCGCCGATAACTTATCAACTGTCTTATGGCAACTACCTGCCCAATTGGCACCCCTGGGAAGACTACCAGGACTTCTATGACGAGACGCAAATCATGGGCGTGATCGCGCAAGAGCTGGCGACCATGTATACACTTTTGGATACGCGCCTGACTGGACTATATGCGCAATTGCAGCATTCCAGCTCCTTGGCGATTGATGGTCCGGACAACATTCAGATACTGGCTCGCACGGCTGAGGGTAGTTCCGTGGCCATGCAGATCGATCTGCTGCAGGATAACCAGAAATACGAATATCGCATTGTGTGTGAGCAGGGCGTCATTGAAGCTGGCCTCTTGCCGCAGGCATATGCCAGTCGATACTTCAATGCGACCAAGCAGATTGAAGTCGTGCATCCACCACCAGCCTACACATTTGAGCAATGCTACATTGATGAATTTGGCCACTTCCTGGAGACTCTGGATACTCGCCAAGCGTGGTATCATCCCATAGGCGATGCGGTACAAATTCTGCGCTGCCTGGAGGCTGTGAAGCACAGCAATCGCAGCGGTCAAATGATAGCGATCGACGACAGAGGAATCAGAACATGAGCCTGGCAGGCAAGACAGCGCTGGTCACTGGCGGCGGACGCGGGATCGGGAAGGGCTGTGCCTTGGCCTTGGCCGAGCGCGGCGCTACGGTCGTCATCAATGATCGCCCGGGCAGCCCGGATTTGGCGGCGACAGTTGCGGAATTGAACGCCGCTGGTGGCGCGGCTCTGGCGGCGGAAGCCGACGTATTCAGTCGCGCTGGCTGCGAGTCGCTTCTGCAGCAGACTTTGGCCCAAGTGGATGGCATTGACATCCTGGTGAGCAACCCGGCCTACAGCCGGCGAAGCCGATTCCTGGATTACGACCCTGATCTGTTTGAACGGGTGATACAAGGTACGCTAGTCGCGGGATTCCATCTGAGCCAGTTGGTCGCGCGGCACATGGTAGAGCGGGACAAGGGCGGGAAGATGGTTTTCATTTCCAGCGTTCATGCGGAAATGCCCTATCAGAATGCCATCGCCTACAACGCTGCCAAAGCCGGCCTCAATCATATGGCGAAGACAATCGCCCGCGAATTGGTGCCGCACAAGATCAACGTCAATATTATTGAACCAGGCTGGATTGATACGCCGGGCGAACACGAAACTTTCGGCGCCGAAAACCTGGAAGAGCAGGGGAAGGCGCTGCCTTGGTCACGCTTGGGCACGCCGGCCGATATTGGCGGCGCTGTTGCATTTCTGGCGTCAGCCGATGCAGACTATATCACCGGTACAATCCTTCGCGTTGATGGCGGTTACCTGCATAAGGACACTTGATCCAGCTAATCCGACATCAGGCATGCACCACTGCATCGGCGTAAGCGAACTGTCCAAAAGAGTTACACCACCGGGGAGAAAGCAAATATGAGAAAGAGCAAAGTTCTGGCGAAATGGCGCAGCAATCGGTTTGCTCGCTTCTGTGGCATGGGGCACGTCTTGCCATTCTTCATTCGCTATGCGGCGCATTACAAATACGATGGCATCTGGCTGGACCTGGAACATCGCAATTTCGACAATCGGGAAGTCCAACATTTGCTGGCGCTCTGCCACCTTTATGACATTGACTGCATGATTCGCCCGCCAACAGTCCAGCGTACGCGGCTCTATCGCTACCTGGAAGATGGCGCTGCCGGCTTGATGATCCCCTTCGTCTCGGACGCGGCCATGGCGCGCGAAATCGTCGCCGCGACCAAGTATCCGCCTTTGGGCAACCGCGGGCTTGACGGCGCCGGGCTGGACTGCAACTTCGGTGGCGACTCCTGGATTCCCAATAGTACGTATATCGCCGATGCTAACCGCGAGACTTTCATCGTCGCCCAAATCGAAACGCCGGAAGCGGTCGCCAATGCCGAAGAAATCGCCGCGGCGCCGGGCATTGACGCCTTGTTTGTCGGACCGGGCGATCTGGGCTTGCGGCTCGACGCCTATCCCGAGTTTGACATGTCGATTGACGAAGCCGTGGCGCAGGTGGCGGCGGCGGCCGATAAGCACGGCAAAGTCTGGGCGCGGACGGCGTCGTCAATCGAAGAGGTGGATCGCTACCGCCGACAAGGCTCAAAGATGATTCCTTTCGGCGGCGACTTCTCCCTAATGACCGTTTTGCAACGAGCCAGCGCCGAGCTGGATGAGATGCTCGCTGAGTAAAGTCGTAAATTGGCGTGGAATAATTACGACGGGTTCGCCAGCCAATCGGCGTATTTTGACTTGAGCATGGCTTTGCAGGCTTGATACTGTTGCTCGCTGAAGCCATTGTACGGGGATAGTAATCGCAGAGGCATCTCCTCGAATCCGCCAAGGCGCGCCCATAGCTTGTCATAGGCGCCATCGATGCGACTCTCGCCCGACAGATTAGTGAACAGTTCCGCCAGCAGATCGTGGAAACCACGCTGAAGGCTCAACATGCGCGGCCAGTCCTTGGCTTGAGCAGCGGCAAAGTAAGCCTTTACTTTTTGCGGGCTGAGCGCGCCGAAGGTAGCCAGAAGAGAACATTCTCCATACAGGCAGCCTTGCAAGAAATTCCCTTCGCCCAGGAAGTGCTGCAATTCGCCCACTTGACTGACGAGCTCCGCCGCCCGCTTGTGGCCGCCGCCGGTGTTCTTTGTGGCGACAAGATTAGGTACGGCATCAATTAGGGGACGATAGTCGACCGCTTCCAGCACACGCCCCGCCCGCGGCAAGTTGTAATGCAGGAACTTCGCCTTAGGGAATGCGCCGCAGACATCGCAGAAAAAGGTCATGGCCTCGTCATTGGTCAAGCTGCCCCAGGACGGAAGAGAAATCTGAAAAGCGAGGAAGCCGCGATCATAGGCGTATTGCAGCTTCTCAAGCACAATCGCGGTCGACATGCCAATCAAGCCGACCATGGGGTGAATGTCTTCGCCACGCGTCTCATCATAGAAAATATCGACAATCTGTCGGAACTGCGCTTGATTGACAGCATAGCCCTCGCCGGCAGTGCCGAATATGTAGAGATGATTGTAATGCTCCAATGTGGCCTGAACCGACCGCCGAAAAACATCTTCCAGCAGCTTACCGTTCTCGTCCCAGGGGATCTCGCAGGAAACCAGAATCGCTTGCGGATAGCGAGTTTGCGAGCCGCTCATGTCTCCTCCTCGCGCGCCGAATGAAACGGGAGCTCGCCGGACATATATTCGCGCTGCCAGAGCGCTACGGTTTCTTCGATAAATTGATCCAGCGGCAATTCGATATTGTTCTTCGCCATCAACTCAGGTAGCCACTTGGTGCCGAAAGCCACATGCTGCCGCTCGTCTGCCATATCATAGCTGACGTATTGGGCGGACAAGACATCGCCCGCCGCCTCGTATTTCGCCAGGCTTTCGTGCCGGAAGGGAAAGGCATGCGCTTCGTTGCCCCGCGTGAGGAGGCAGTATTGAGTGGCCGGGTCGTACTGACTGCGCCATTCATATATGCGTATGTTCTGCGGCACCGAGCGGTAATCCATACCGTGGCGCCTCATCCATTCGATGCCGAGCAGACAGTGACGGGTCTCGTCATAGCAGTGACGGGCCGAGTCATAGACAAAGCCCCAAGGCATATCCGGCGACAAATGAATGATCAGCGCGACGGTCTCCGCCGCCAGCATTTCCTGACTGTAATTCTCGAATTCGGATAAACGCCGCGCCGCCTCTTCGTCTTGGGCGCGGGCTGCGGCATCGCCCCAAGGCTGCCGCAGTATCTGAAAACGATCGTCGCGCGAAGCCGTCATCGGTGTGTTGAATGCCCTTCGCTTGAGTGGCGGCTGCGGTTTTTGGCCACGCGAATCGTCACCGGCAACGCCGCCGGCACAATGCAGCAGGTCGGCAACATAGCGCTCCCATTCGCCGGCAGGATGATCGGCCAGCGCGCCCTGTCCCCAGGCTATATGTTCCGTTTCGTCAAGCAGAATATGTTTCAAGGCATACAGCGTCGGCGCGTCTGGATTGGCAAAGGTCTGTGATATGTGCCAGCGGTAGGCTTCGAGCAAGGCCGGCTTAATGACACGAAAGATGCCCGCCAACAGATCATGTTCGTCGGGCGCATTGATAAGCTCCGCCATCAATTCTTCCAGGGCGGGATCGTCGGGTGGCCGGAAGGCCGGCGTCTGAACTTCGCGCAGGCGGCGATAAAGATGCTGTACGTGCTGCGCCTCTTCCCATATAAAGCGCCCCATCGCCAGCTTGAACTCCATGCTTGCGGCGGCAGGCAGCCAGGCCGCCAGGATACGCAGCGTCTCGTATTCGATAAAGCGATAGCGATTCAGCAGGCGCTTGTTGCGGGCAAGATCTACCTGTTCTTCTGGCGCGACAATTTGCATTTTCGCCTATCCCCTCCCAATCTCACCATGAAACGCCAGTCTTCGTTTCCGAGTTTACCAAGCCGTCCAACCACCATCGACCAGAAAATTCTGTCCGGTGATATAACTGCCGGCATCGCTCGCCAGGAGCAGGGCAATGCCCTTCAATTCTTCCGGCCTGCCCATCCGGCCCAGCGGGACTTTCTTTTCCAGTCGGGCGATGAATCCCGGGTGAGCGTCGTCGATCGCCGGCATCTTGGGAAAGGCGCCCGGGCTGAGGCAATTGACACGGATGTTGTCACTCGCCCAGTAGGCGGCCAGGTGGCGCGTCAGATGTACGAGGCCACCCTTGAGTCCGTGGTAATTTGGCGGGCTGTTGACGCCCAGGCCCTCGTATGCCTCAGGGTAACTGGCTACCACGCCGTACATGCTGCCGATGTTGATAATAGAGCCGCCAGCCTGTCGCGATCGTAGATGTAGCGCAACGTCCCGCGCCAGCAGAAAGTAGGCGGTGACGCCAACATGATAGGCTTGGTCGAAGTCGTCAGCAGTGGCGCTATCAATATCAGCCGGCGGACCGCCATAAGCATTGTTGACCAGGATATCGATCTTGCCCATCCGCGAGACTACTTCGGCGACGAAGCCGGGAATGCTATCGGTGTCGCCTTGCGAGAAGCCCAAACCAAGGTGACCGTCGCCGGGCAGGCTGGCGGCAAATGCTTCCGCTTGGGCGGCGCTCCTGCTTGTGACGACCAGGCGCGCGCCGGCTTCCGCTAGAGACCGGCTCATGGCCGAGCCCAACCATCCGGCGGCGCCAGTTACTATGGCGACTTTGCCGGTTAGATCCATCTGCTCGTATACATTGCGTTCCGCATTTTGCATGAAAAGCTCCTGCGCTAGATTTGCATGTCAAATAATTGCTTGGCGTTGTGGAAAAAGATATCTTCAATTTGGCTGTCGTTCAAACGCATGTTTCGGCACGCCAGGCGCAGGGTACGCAGCGATTCCAAGCCGATAAGCACGGGCTTCAAATTGGTGTGCTTCTCCGTCAGATTCATCTCATCGGCATAGAACCAATGGAAGGAATCGCCGATGGCGACGCAGCGCCCGCGCAGATGGCTGACCGGGAAGTCTGAGCCATAGAGCAGCCGTTCGTGCCCCATAGTCTCAATGATCGCTTCGAATGCGCCGGCTTCCGTCACGGCTGAGGTATCGAAGTAAACATTACTCAGGCCGCGCAGGCTGTCGATGCCTTCGATGGTGTGCCAGGGATTAAATCCGCGGGCGGCGTGCGCCAGGATGAGGCGCATGTTGGGAAAGTCTTGACAATAGCGTCTGATGGCCGCCTGATTAAGCGGATCCGCCAGCGCCCGATCTCTGACGATATGCAGAGTTATCGTCAGCCCCAGCTCATGCGCAACGCGCGCCTGCGCCTCCGGCAAGTAAGTTTCAATTGGCGCTTGCCAGGTCGGCAGGTGAGATGCCGCCATCGAGTGATAGCATTTCAGACCGACGAAGCCTCCGCGATTCACGCGATCGACTATCGTCTCGGCACTGAGGTCAGGCGAGATGATCAACTGCGCGAAGTCATTTTCACCTGGTGACCTGCGGACTTCATCGGCGACAAACTCGTTGTTTTGATACCTGGCGCCAGTAAACGCCAAGCCGAAGAACAGACCGCCGACCGTGCTTCCCCTGGGATGAATCCAGTCTATGTAGCGGTAATAGCTTGACAGATTCAGGCAGGGCGGCATCTCCCGATAGCCCTCCGGCAACTCGGCGAAATGCTGATGGCAAAACAAATGGGCATGCGCATCGAATATGCGGTCGGGCAAGAAGGCGTCAAGCTCACGCGCGATGAATTCGCTGTCAGCTTCTGTAAGGGTCCAGGGCGTCATGTCACTAATCCCAAGCCGCATACAGCAAGCGCAGCCAGTTGCCGTACATGATATTTTTGACGTCTGCTGGCTTGTATCCGCGGGCGGCCAGCTTTTCCGGCAGCTGCTGCAGATCGACAATGGTATCGAGATCGCAGGGCGATTGCTCGCGCCCGAACCCGCCGTCCAGATCTGTGCCGATTGCGGCGTGCCGGCTGTTGCCCGCTAACTGACATACATGGTCGATATGGTCAACAACGTGGTCAATGAATACCGCTTCGTTGCTGCCGCCACGCAAGAAACCGGGCTGGAGCATCCAGATATCAAAGGCGGCGCCGATCACGCCATCGCGCTCGATGATGAGCTCTAGCTGCTCGTCGCTGAATTGGCGCTGATGCGGCACGAGCGCGCGGCAGTTGTTGTGGCTCGCCAATACCAAACCATCGTAAATTGCGGCAGCCTCCCAAAAGGCTTCATCTGTCAAATGTGTCAAATCAAGAAGCATGCCCAGGCGCATCATCTCTTGCAGCAATGGCTTGCCTATTTCGGTCAGGCCCAATTCGGTACCCGTGCCGCCAGCGTAACGCCCCGGACCGTAATGCGTCGGACCGAGCAAACGTAAGCCGGCCGTCCACCACGCTTCAAGTTGTGCCGGGTCACGTATGGGGTCAGCGCCCTCCATGCTGATGACGAAGCCCAAAGCGGGTGTCTTGTCCGGGTCAGCGCCATCGGTTTCCCAGCGTTCCCATGTCTCAATGTGACGGCGCAGGCTGGGTCCGTCCTCCAGAATCCGGACATGCCCATCCATTTCCAAGCCGCGATAGTAGGCGAGTTGCCCATGCGCCATGCCGTAAGCCTGCGCCTGTGAGCCGTAATCCATATGCTCGACCTTGTGGCCGGTGGAGCGCGCCAGCATCGTAGCAAAGCTCAGCGCGACTCGCCCCTTGCGCAGCTCCGGCAGCGCCACCGTGCCCTGAGCCCGTCCCTTGCCCGGCATGGCGACCTCTGTCGCCCGTATGGTGTAGGCGGAATCCAGGAGGTTGCGGTTCAGCTGAATTGCATTCATCGACAAATCCAAATGCGCATCAATGACTAGCATAGGTAGGTCCTCATAATTCATTGTTCGATAGATAGACGTATCCATCGACTGCTGGTCGCCGGCATCATGACGGAGCCGATTTGCTCCCCGATGCGCTCAGCGCACAAGCCGCCGAAACGGTTCCTTGGTCAAGTCGCTGTCCAAAAGCTGATCCAGGTCGCCGCTGTCCAGGCCCGATTTGATCACGGCGAAGGCTTCCGCTGCGCATGCCGCTGTCTGTTTGATATCGTCAAGCGTATGCGCCAAAGTAGCTTTGAAGCTCAGATTGCAGTGGATGCCGCGGCGCGCCATTTCCTGAATGAAGATCGTGTCGACTACGACGCGCATACTTTCATCCGGCAGTTCCAGGCTGACCATCGGATTCCAGGACATTCCCATACATTCACCGGCTAAACCAGTGTCTCGCAAAGCCGCATTGAGTTGATCAATCAGCGCCTGTCCGATGGCCTCAAATTGTTGCGCCGATCGCCGCCGCTGCAATTCTCGGATTGTGGTCAAGCTGGCGACCATCCCCAGATTGTCGCTCCAATAGGAACTGGAAATGAACATGCGGCTGGCTGCTTCCATGACATCGCGCGTACCTACGACCGCGCCCATCGGGTAGCCGTTCGACATCGCTTTGGCCAGCACGGTCATATCCGGCGTGACGCCCAGAAGCTCTTGCGCTCCGCCGATTCTTGGTCGCCAACCGCAAGATACCTCGTCGAAAATCAGCACTGCGCCGTGTTCCCGCGCCAGCGATTTCACGCCCTGCAAATAGCCGGGCGGCGGCATTTCCGAGCGCATCGGCTCCATCATGATGCCGGCGACATCCCCGCGATGCAATTCAAGCAACTCACGCAGCGCCTCAAGGTCTCCCCACACGAAGGGTATCGCCGTGCCGGCTAATTGTGGCGGTACGCCAATCGGCTCAATCCCGGCGAAAGGATATTCACCGCTCTCCGGATCGACTAGATAATTGGCGGACTGATACCAGTCGTGCCAGCCGTGATAGCCGCTGAACAATAGTGTATTGCGACCGGTTGTCCCGCGTACGATGCGCGCCGCCACCGCATTGGCTTCGCCGCCCGATTTCGTGTAGCGAACCATCTCTGAGCAGGGAATAACTTCGTTGAGCAGCTCGGCTAGCTCGATTTCCAGGGCGCTGTTCAGTGTGTATATGCTGCCGCGATCAATTTGCGCTTTGACAGCGTTGTCGACGGCATCGTCGGCGTGCCCCAGGATGATTGCGCCGACGGCGTTCACCCAGTCGATGTACTCGTTCTCATCGACATCGATGAAGCGCGCGCCTTTTGCTCGGCTGGCGTATATCGGGCTGTTGCCATGCGCGAATTGACTTGAACGCCGGCTGATCAGCTGTGTTCGACCAGGTATGAGCGCTGCCGCGCGGTCATAAATCTCCAGCGAGCGGGCGACGCGCCGCCTTTGTTCCATCGTAAGACTCCTTCGCCATTTGCTGGCCAGGTTGCGGATTAGGATGTCAGGCGAAGTCACCAAACCAGACCGCGCGCCGCCACGTCCCAGGTAATCTCAATCTGGTCGCCGCGAACACCGTAGATCTGATTATGCAGGTTGGTCACAACGCAGGTGTGCACCGGAATGATATGTACGATTTCGCCAACGGCTGGCGCGCTTGCGCAAGCGCTGCAATCCACGTAGGCATGCTCTTCGTTGACCTTGTGCAATCGAGCCGCCGGGTACTCCACGATGTAACCGACTTGCCCGTCTACGGTTTCCGACTGGATCGCCTTGCTGCCGCTATCAAGGATGACGCGGCAGGGATCGTTTGCGCTGACTACGGTCGCCCGAACGCGCATGGCGCATTTGTCGAAGCTGGTGTAGTCGGCTGCGACACTGTTCCAATCCCAGAAGATATAGGTGCCGACTCGCAGCTCGGTCAGCTCGGGCAACAAGTGAGCATCACCGATCGCTCCGCTGCCGCCGCCGCTGATCGTCTCAACAGCGATGCCGGCCGATTTGAGCAGATCGAGTGTTTGCAGCAAGCGAGGGCGCGCCGCCGCTTCAGAGGGATAGACCATCACCCCGGTGAAGCGCAAGTTGTCCGTTGCCAGGATATGCTGTGCCAGCTCAAGCGCATGCGCCGGACTTGTGCCCGTGCGCTCGCCCAGCGAAACAAGTTCGACCATCATGCCGATTGTAGAGCCGACTTCTTGCGCGGCCTCGGCGATGCCGTCAATTACCGCCTTGCTATCGACCGTCACCGTCACATGGACTTGTTTTGCCAGTGTCGCCAGGCGTCGCGTCTTGCGTCTTCCCAGGATGTTGTAGGGGATCTGAATATCGCGGAAACCGGCTGCGGCAAATACTTCTGCTTCGCTGACCTTCTGACAGGCGATGCCCGCTGCCCCCGCCTCGACTTGCCTGCGCGCGATATCGGGGATTTTGTGGGTCTTGATATGCGGTCGAAAGTTGATGCCCAGCTCATCGCAGCGACTTTGCATGACAGAAATGTTATGTTCCATAAGATTAAGATCTATGAGTACGCTTGGGGTTTCCAACTCATTTACAGTCTCAAATGACATATCGTATCTCGTTTTTATGCGTGATTTCGCGCGAGCATAACCAATGCTGAAGCTCGCGGCAACCTGACCGGCGAAAATCCGCGATATTTGACAGCGCATATGCCCTGCGTTACTCTCAAACTTGGTCAGCCGCGTGGCGAATTGTCGGGCTGGCGCAGATATATTTCTTTCGCGATCGCGGCGCAGTAAATCTCTTATCCGGCGCTATGGAATAGATGGCAGGCGATGTTAAATTATTTCATCAGGCGCCTTTTTTACATGGGCATCGTCTTATTCCTCGTTTCAATTTTGTCCTTTTACATCATCAACTTGCCCCCGGGCAGCTGGATCCAGAATTACGCCCTCGAACTTGAAGCTTCCGGTGACATTGTCGACCAATCAGAATTGGATTTCCTGTATACGCGCTATGGTCTTGATCGGCCATTGCACGAGCAATATGTTCGCTGGATAGTGCCGCTGGTGACGGAGGGTGATTTCGGGCAATCTTTCGAGTGGAATCAGCCGGTTTGGCCTCTTATCGAAGAGCGCCTATTCCTGACCATGACCGTTTCGCTGGCATCGATCATCTTTGTGTATGTCGTCTCCGTGCCGATCGCCCTCTATTCGGCAATCAACCAGTATTCGATAGGCGACTACTTCTTTTCATTTATGGGTTTGATCGGTCTGGCGACGCCGAATTTTCTCATCGCGCTGGTGCTGATGATCATCATGCTGCGCGTTTTTGGTGTGACACCAGGCGGTCTCTTCTCGCCGGAGTACTTGCGCGCGCCCTGGAGCCTGGCTAAATTTGGCGACTTGCTGGCCCATTTGCCAGTGCCAGTAGTGGTTATCGGCACGGCGGGCACAGCAGGCTTGATCCGCATCCTGCGCGCGCAACTGCTGGACGAATTTCAAAAGCAATACGTGATCACAGCGCGCTCCAAAGGCCTGCGCGAGCGTTTCCTCATTATCAAGTATCCGCTGCGGATGGCCTTCAATCCTATCGTCAGTAATATCGGCAGCCTTCTGCCGCAGATCGTATCCGGCTCGGCCATCGTGTCTATTGTTCTTGGCTTGCCCACGACCGGTCCCTTGCTGCTGCGCGCTCTGATCGCCCAGGATACCTTTGCCGCTGCCAGTATGCTCTTGATGCTTAGCGTTTTGACGGTCTTCGGCGTTTTCATTTCCGATTTGCTTCTCCTATGGCTTGATCCCCGCATTCGCTACGAAAGGGTCGACTAGTGACGGCAGAGCCAGGTCGCAAGGTCAGTCGCCTTGACGTGGATGATCAGCTGCATTATGAAATACTGTCGCAACGCCAATTAATCTGGCGGAAGTTCAGGCGTCATCGTGTAGCCTATTTCTGCTGGGTATTTCTGACGATCTTTTATGGTCTCGCTATTTTCGCCGAATTCTTCGCGCCCTACGGCGCCTTTACCCGCGATACTGATTTCCTCTATGCGCCGCCGACGCCGATTCATTTCGTCGATGAAGACGGCACATTCCACCTGCGCCCCTTTGTCTACAAGATAGACAACAAGTTGAGCCTCGAGACATTTCAGCGCACTTATGTCGAGGATACGAGCGAGCGATATTCAGTCGAGTTATTCATCAAGGCCGAGCCGTATCGCCTGTTGGGATTCATTGAGACCGATATACACCTCTTTGGTGTGGACGATGCCGCGGTTATCTTCTTGGCCGGGACCGATGGACTGGGGCGCGATTTATTCAGCCGCATGCTTCTGGGGGCCCGCACTTCTCTATTTGTCGGCCTGTTGGGTTTGGCTATCGGCTTCGCCCTGGGCTTGTTCTTCGGCGGCATTTCCGGCTACTACGGCGGTGGCGCGGATATGCTGATTCAACGAATGATTGAGTTCTTGCAGTCGCTGCCTACTTTGCCGCTTTGGATGGCGCTGGCGGCGCTGGTCCCGCCGGATTGGACACAGATTCAGGTCTACTTCGGCATATCTCTGGTACTGGCGACGGTCGGCTGGACCGGCCTGGCGCGTGTCGTCCGCGGCAAGTTGATCAGCTTGCGCGAAGAAGACTACGTGCTCGCCGCCAAACTTTCGGGCCTAAAGGAACGCGCGATTATTACCCGTCATCTTCTGCCCGGCTTTCTCAGCTACCTGATAGTCCATCTGACCCTGGCCATACCTCATATGATTCTGGGTGAGACAGCGCTGAGTTTCCTCGGTTTGGGCATACAGCCGCCGGCAGTCAGCTTAGGCACACTCCTGCAAGATTCGCAGAATGTGCAGACGGTGACGATTAACCCCTGGCTGCTCTATCCGGGCGCGGTGGTAGTCGTGATTGTCATTGCTTTCAACTTCCTGGGCGATGGCTTGCGCGATGCCGCCGACCCCTACAAGCACATCTAAGGCCTTGACATGAGCGACATGCTGCTGCAAGTGGAAAACCTCAAGACACATCTGCCCTTGGAGGAGGGTCTGCTCAAAGCTGTCGATGGCATCAGCTTCACGATCCGGCGTGGCGAGACGATGGGCTTGGTCGGCGAATCCGGCTGCGGCAAGAGCATGGCCGTGAATACCATCATGCGGCTGGCGCCAAACTTCGCCGAGATTGAGGGCAAGGTAACGTATTATCCGGACGTCGGCGAAGCGATTAACATCACGGAACTTGATCCCTTTGGTCCGGCCATCCGCGATATCCGCGGCGGCGAGATCGCGATGATCTTCCAGGAGCCGATGACTTCGTTTTCGCCACTGCATACCATCGGCAATCAAATTACCGAAGCCATTCGCGTACATCGTACACAGAACAAGAAAGAGGCGACGAAGATCGCCATTGACTTGCTGCAGCGGGTAGGCATGTCCAATCCGGCGCAGCGCATGAACGAGTATCCGCATCAGCTTTCCGGCGGCATGCGGCAGCGCGCCATGATCGCGATGGCATTATCCTGTGAGCCGTCGCTTTTGATCGCCGACGAGCCGACCACGGCCCTCGATGTGACAGTGCAAGCGCAAGTCTTACAGCTCATGCGTGACTTGCAGCAAGAGTTTGGCATGTCGATTCTTTACATCACGCATGATTTGGGTGTGATCGCCCGTATGGTGCAGGTGGTGGCGGTCATGTATCTGGGCCGGATCGTCGAAATCACCGACGTCGACAGCCTCTTCTACAACCCGAAACATCCCTATACGACGGCTCTGATTCAGTCGATCCCGAAGATCGGCAAGAAATCCCGCGACCGATTGGCGTCCATCCATGGCGCGGTGCCGGTGCCTATCAATCGTCCACCCGGCTGCGGCTTCTATCCTCGTTGCTCAGCCGCGATTGATGGCTTGTGTAATCGCGTCGATCCGCCTCTGATTCAGATCGAAGACGAACATGCGGTGGCTTGTTTTGTCTATCCCGAAGTGCTGAATGCCGTCGGCGAACCTATGCCGGAAGGCGCGTAAAATGCAGTCTGACGAAACCATCTTGCAGGTGAAGGCGCTGAAAAAGTATTTTCCCATCGAGAAAGGCCTGCTGCGGCGGCGCGTGGGCGACGTCAAGGCGGTTGACGATGTCAGCTTCGACATCAAGAAAGGCGAAGTCTTGGGCTTGGTAGGTGAGTCGGGCTGCGGCAAGACCACCCTTGGTCGCTGTGTCTTGCGCGCCATCGAGCCGACATCAGGCGAGATCCTGCTGCAAACGAGCCAAGGCGAGACCGTCGACATAACAGCTCTGGACAAACAGGAGCTCCGCGCCCTGCGCAAAGAAATGCAAATGGTCTTTCAAGATCCCTTCTCATCGCTCTCGCCGCGTATGACCGTGCTCGATATCATCGGTGAACCGCTTTGGGCGCAGGGCATCCGCGGCCAAGACCTGGAAGACACGGTCAAGGAGTTGGCTGGGCTGGTCGGCTTGAACGCCGGTCACTTGAATCGCTACCCCAACTCATTCAGTGGCGGTCAACGGCAGCGGATTGGTATCGCTCGCGCCTTGGCGACCAAGCCCGGTCTGATCGTCGCCGACGAACCGGTCTCCGCGCTCGATGTTTCGATTCAGGCGCAAATTCTGAACTTGCTGCAGGACTTGCAGGAGAAACTCGGCTTGACCTACTTGTTCATCGCGCATGACCTCAGCGTCGTGGAGCATATCGCGGATCGAGTCGCGGTGATGTATGTGGGCAAGATTATCGAATTGGCAGATACCGAAGAACTTTATCTCAATCCAAAACATCCTTACACCGAGGCGCTGCTTTCCGCCGTGCCCAAGCCTGATCCGCGCTACCGGGAGAATCAGATTATCCTGAGCGGCGAGGTCGCTAATCCCGCCGATCCGCCGAGCGGCTGCTACTTTCATCCGCGCTGCAAGTATGCCCAAGACCGCTGCAAGCAGGAGGCGCCGCCGCTGCAAGAAGTCGTTCCCGGGCATTTTGCCGCTTGTCACTTCGCCAATGAGTTGCAGTTGACTGGCGTCGCGGTATGATACGGCATCCGACATTGAGATCGACCTGCTATTCGCTGAATCGCCGCGGACACGGGATCGTTAGAAAAAGGCGGAAAGGGGGCGCCAGTGTAAACCATCTCAAGTAGTGCATAAGAACTATCTGACTTGATTTTGAGGAGGAAAGAAAGATGTCGAAAGCTAACTATCGAATTCTACTGGCCATCATGCTCGTATTGGCGCTGGCGCTGGCTTCGTTTGCGGTCGGCGCGCAAGAAGCCGGCTACTCCTCGGCTGACAACTTGAGGACCTGGTCGCTTGACGCCTACGAGGCCGAAACCGGCAATATGATCGGCATGTTTAACGAAGCGCCAATGCTGGCGGATATGGTTGCCGCTGGCGACTTGCCGTCGGTGGAAGAACGCTTGCCGGACCGCGGCGATATTATGGTCGTGCAGCCGCGCGAAGCCATCGGCGCGTATGGCGGCGAAATCACCTTCAACGCCACCAATCCAACATCCTTTGGCAATACCGGCTTCACCGCCTGGGATCAGCATCTTACGGGCTTCTCGACCAACTGGGAAATAGTCTTCCCGGAAGTCGCCAAGCGCATCGACCTGTCGGACGACTACACGGTCGCTACCATCACTTTGCGCAGCGGTATGAAATGGAGCGATGGAACGCCGCTCACTGCTGACGATGTGATGTTCTGGTATGAAGATATCATGCTGCATCCGGAACTGCCCAACATGTCGAATGCGCTCTCACCCGGTGGCTCGCCGATCGTGATAGAGAAGATTGACGATGTCACTGTCACTTTCACAGCTGCCCAACCCAATCCCGCTTTGCCGATCGTTGTCGCGCGCAGCAGTCAAGGATTCCCATTGGCGCCACGCCACTACCTGCAAAACTGGCACGCCGACTACAACGACGAAGCTCAAGCCATCGCCGAGGCCGAAGGCTATGACACTTGGGCCGCTGCCTTCCAATTCCACATGAACGGTCAAACAGGGCAGAGTGATTTTGATCCGGATTTGCCGGTCGTAAAGCCCTGGACGCTGGATCAAGTCGATGACTTTGGCAATAAGTTCTACGTCCGCAACCCCTATTACTGGAAGGTCGATACCGAAGGCAATCAATTGCCTTATATCGATCGACAAGTGCGCTTGCTCTTGGGCGAGGCGGAAGTGGTCATCCTCAATGTACAAGCCGGCTCCATTGACTACGGCTTCTACAATCTCGAAGTGAGTGACTTGCCGGTGCTGAAGGCTGGCGAAGCCGATGGCAATTACACCACGATACTCTGGCCCGCCGATCAAGGCGCGATGAGCAAGTACCAGTTCAATATCACGGTCAACGACCCAGTCTTGAACGAGATATTCAATGACTTGCGCTTCCGTCAAGCGATGTCATTGGCGATCAACCGCGATGAGATCAACGAGGTGCTCTTCTTCGGTCAGGCTGTTCCGCGCCAATGGGGCGTATCTTCAGCCTCCGCCTTCTACGAAGACTGGATGGGCGGGCATTACGCCGATTACGATCCAGATCAAGCCAATGCGCTGCTGGACGAGATGGGCTTGACCATGGGCGATGACGGCGTAAGGATGCGCCCGGATGGTCAGCCGCTGGCTGTCGTGCTTTGGGACGCAATCAACCGCATTCCCATGTCCGAACTGGTAGCCGAGTATTGGGAAGATGTCGGCGTCGATGTGGAAATCAACCCGAGTACGCGTGAAGCCTTCAGGCAAGCGCTGGTGGCCAATGAAGTTCATGTTTCGACCTGGTTCGCCGATGTCGTCTCGGAAAAGGACATGTACCAACGCCCGATCTGGTTGCGTCCACCCTACGGCATTGATTCGACTCCTGTCGGCGGCGGGCTCGCCTGGCGTCAGTGGTGGCTCTCCGGCGGCGCGGAAGGCGAAGAACCGCCCGAGTATCAGCAGGAACAGATGCGGCTGGTAGACGAGTGGCAACTGACCGAGATTGGGTCCGATCGTTATCTCGAACTCGGGACGCTGCTGGTAGCCAACACCGTCAGAAATATCTATCACATTGGTCCGGTCGGCGAGGCGCCCGAGGTCTTCATCCGCTCGAACCGCCTGCGCAACTTTACGCCGGAAGAGGGTGTCGTTTACATCAGCCACCTCGAAAGCGGCCACTCAGATCAGTGGTACGTTAGCGAGTAGAACGGCGACAAGAGTCTTACGTGGGTTCATGTTTCGGCATGGACCCACCGAAACTTGGAGTGGTGAATACTGTTGATATGACAACTTCGACCTCGCCATCCAAAAACCTCTGTGCCCTCTGTGTCTCTGTGGTGAATCTCTCTTATGGAATCCGGGATATGTCCTGTGTCTCTGAAATTCACCACACCCCCGAACCTCCAAAACATGACTTTTGTGGGGCGGCTCTGTGAGTCGCCCGCCGCGCCATGACTTCTCCCGCCTCGACGCGACCATACAGTCGCCACCCCCACCTCATTCCCTGCTACCGTCAAGCCATGACCCCTCCACCCCAAACCGTGTCCAACGCGCCAAATGGCCAAATGGCCGAAAAACATTTCCGTCGGCCATATCACGGACAATATCCAGCCGCGCTGCCAAGAATTATCACAAAATCCCGCTTTTATGATAGAAAAAAGTTTGCCCTCAATCGATTATCAATTATCAATTACCTGTCAACTTGTCCAAATCACTCGCCCAGCCCACGCCGGCAGTGCCTTGTGCACATCGCTTCTCGGAATCCGGAAGTTATTTCGGACAAAAAATATCCCCCTCTCCGACAAAAACTTCCGAGAAAAACCTCCATTACCCCTCTGTGCCCGCAGAATTTCCAAGTCAGTCATGCCAAGCTCCGATACAAGAGTTATCGTAGAGGCAACCTGCCTATTCGCCCGAAATCCTGTACACCTTAGTGTTCACCCAACTATCACTACTTTCTTTGATATACTGAGATGTCTCGTTTGCACAACCTGTTACGACATAATTTAGGTGAGTCCAAAATGAAATGGTCGCAGATAAAGTATCAGCCCGAGCGAACAATGACCTACCTGGGCAGCCCGAGCATAGTGCGCCTCGCCGACGGCGCCTTGCTCGCTTCGCATGACTATTTCGGCTTGGCCGGCTGCCCGAAGAACCATGAGGCGGAAGAGAGCCTGACCAGCATTTATCGTTCTGACGACAATGGCAGGTCATGGGTGAACATCACTCACATCATGAACTGCTATTGGAGCAGCCTGTTTCTGCACGGCGGCGCGCTCTACATCCTTGGCACGTCTCAGCAATATGGTTCTATCGTCATTCGCCGCAGCGCCGATGGCGGCTTCACCTGGACGCACCCCTCTGACGACAGCAGTGGCTTGCTTTTCCACGGCGGCGTCTATCATGATCCGCCGAATTACCATTGTGGTCCCATGCCGGTCGTCGAGCACGAGGGCAGATTCTATCGCGCCTTCGAAGATTGCGACCCGCCGGGCTGGGGCAACTTTCAAGCCGGCGTGATCTCTGTGCCGGTTGACGCCGATCTGCTGGACGCGGCCAATTGGACCATGAGCAATAAGCTGCCCTTCGACCAGGAATGGATTCCGCGCGAATGGGACAAGCAGAAAGCGAAACCGGGCGGCTGGCGAGAAGGCAACGTGGTGGTCGCCCCCGACGGGCAACTTTGGAATATCTTGACTTTCGAAGCCGGCGCGGTAATGGACGAAAAGTGCCCGCGACTGTTGATCAGCGACGAGGGCAAGACCTTGTCATTTGATCCTGACACAGGCTATATCGTTTTTCCTGGCGCCAAAGCCAAGTTCACCATTCGCCGTGATCCGGTCACGGGCACTTATCTGTCACTGGTAAATAGCCTCGCTGACAAGGATTTGCTGCGCCAGATGGCGACCGACCTGGCATCCCAGCGTTATCGCGCCCGGCATCCCATACGACAGCGCAATGTCCTGTCTTTGACCGCCTCCGACGACCTCTGGAACTGGCGAATTGTCAATACGCTATTGCGCGATGACACAGGCTTAATGCCGGAAGCGTCGATAATGAATACGGGTTTCCAATACGTGGACTGGCAGTTTGATGGCGATGATCTGATCTATGTCGTACGCACGGCTTATCGTGGCGCGCGCAACTTCCACGATTCCAACCAAATCATATTCCGGGCGCTCAAGAATTTCCGCGAATACCTTTAACGAAAGAAGACATCTCTCATGACCTGGCGCGAAGTCAAATATCAGCCGGAATTGGCCAAAACGTATCTGGGAAGTCCTAGCATCTTGCGCTTGCCGGACGGCGCCTTGCTGGCGTCGCATGACTACTTCGGCTTGCCCAACTGCCCCCGAAATCACGAAGATGAAGAGAGTCTGACCAGTATCTATCGCTCGGAAGATGAGGGCGAGACTTGGCTCAACATCACGCACATCATGAATTGCTATTGGAGCAGCCTGTTCTCTCACCGAGGCAGCGCATATATCTTGGGCGTATCGCAGCAATATGGCTCAATAATTATTCGCCGCAGCGAAGACGGCGGCTTCACCTGGACGCACCCGGCAGATGTAAGCAGCGGCTTGCTAATTCTCGGCGGACCATTCCGCAACGCGCCGAATTATCATTGCGCGCCGGTGCCTGTCTTGCAGTACGATGGCAGGCTTTACAAAGCCTTCGAAGATGCTGACCCGCCGGTACACGGTCCCAGTTTTCATTCTTGCGTCGTTTCCGCGCCGGTAGACGCCGACCTGCTGGACGCCTCCAATTGGACAATCAGCAACAAGATCCCCTTCAACCCGGACTGGATACCGCCGGATTGGGATCCGCCGGAACGCCCCTGCTGGCTGGAGGGCAATATTGTGCTCGCGCAAAATGGCGAGCTTTGGAATATCCTGCGACTTAACGCCCGGCCGATGGTCAATCGCGCCGCGATCGTCAAGGTGGAGGACGACGGCAGGAAAATCTCCTTCGACCCCGGCAGCGGCTTCATCGACTTCCCGGGCGGCGGCACGAAGTTCACGATCCGGCGCGACAATGAAACTAGCCTCTATATTGCTCTGGTGAATAACGTGACCAATTCCGCTTGGGCGCGTCAGCGGAACATACTCTCGCTTAGCGTTTCCGACGATCTGGTCAATTGGCGCCTGGTAAAGACCTTGATGCAAGATCGCAGCGGTTTGACGGCGGAAGACTCGGCCCGCCTGACCGGATTTCAGTATGTCGACTGGCAATTTGACGGCGACGATATCATTTATCTGGTGCGAACCGCCTATCGCGGCGCCATCCGCTTTCACGATTCCAATCGCATCATTTTCCGCAAGCTGAGCAACTTCCGCGCCCTGCTATGAAGCTAGTGAATCGTCGCCGTTTAGAGGTAACTTGTAAAGTCGCGCCGCCGTCTTCCACATCACCGCTTCGAGCAAGTCCTTCGGCAGGATCCGCATGGAGAAGTCGGGCGTATCGCCATCCCAATGCGGGAAGTCAGTTGCGAACATCAGCATTTTTTCCGCCGGAAACATGTCCAGTATCTGATGCAGGTGTTTGCGGTTTTCCGGCTCTTCAATAGGCTGCGTGGTGAAAAACACGTGCTCATAGACGATCTCGCTCGGCGGGCGATCCAGCCAGGGCACGGTCATGCGCAGCGACTTCCAGTTTTTGTCAAAGCGCCACATGATGGGTACCAGCCAGGATACGCCGCCTTCAATCAAGACAAACTTTAGACCGGGAAACTTCTGAAATGTGCCTTCCGCTACCAAGCTCAGCAGATGCGCCATATAGCTGCCCGCCAGATTAGTGTGCCACTCAAAATAACTGCCGGGATAACCCGTCACCGATGGCTTGCCGGAAACGCCGCGACCTTCCGAACCGGGATGAATGGCGACCGGCAGATCATGCGCCTCAGCCGCCGCGTAGATGGGATGGAAGAAGCGATGCCCATAGCCAAATTGCGCGCCGCTCGCCATCAAGACCTGCGCGACATCGGGATGGCCGCCATACCTGTGAATCTCTTCGGCTGCCAGGGCGGGGTCCGCCGGGGAGACCACCAGCGAGTATTTGAACCGGGGATCGGTCGGCAGCCAGTCGTGGATATAGACGTCATTGACTGCACTGCAGTAGGCGGCGGCGAAATCGGGCTCGGGCGAGAGGCCGGTGGCAATGCCACCCGGATTCAGCACAGCAAAGTCGATGTTGTTCTCATCCAAATGGTGTTTCGACAAGGTATCGGGCCGGCTGGAAATGTAGACGCCGTCTGGTGTCAAGGCATCGGCGCGATTGACGCCGTTAGGATTCCAGTAGCCGAGATGTCCTGGTCCCGCGTTGCCGTCCGCCACCCGAGTCCGCCAAGGTTCTTGCAAGAAATCAAGCAGCCGCTTTCGCTCAAGCCCGGGGTGGATATCAGTATCAACAAGCATAGTCAAAATCATACTTTCTCTTTTGCGGTATCATACTTCGGAAACGACCGCCTGTACAAAGAATCAAGCGAACCTAAGCATTGTTCTTTTGAAAGGCCTGCCTGAATTGGATATGATTGTGGCTATCATGTTATTGGGTTCAGTTTTCTTCCTGCGGCGGACTATGGTCTATCGGCGCCGGCCAAATATATGATTCTTACTCATTGTTGCGAGAGCTTCTTGCCTTATGCAGAGCCGCCCAAACATACTGCTTATCCTAACTGACCAGCAGAGCGCTCAGATGTTGAGTTGCAGCGGCAACCCACAATTGCGTACGCCGGCCATGGACAGCATTGCGCGCAAGGGCATTCGTTTCGAGCGCGCCCATTGCATGAATCCCATGTGTGTACCCTCGCGCTACAGCCTTTTCACGGGACATCGAGGCAGCGAGATTGGCCTGACAAACAATGATAATGGACGTCTTGACACGATACCGCCCGAGATCACATCCGGAAGCATGGGCTGGCAGCTGCGCGCCGCCGGCTACGAAACCGCGTATGGCGGCAAAGTGCATTGGCCCAAAGGACTCACGCCGGAGGATTTGGGCTTCGAGTCCATATCCCACGACGATCGCGATCAATTGGCTGATGACTGTGCTGAATATCTGAGCCGCGACCATGATGCGCCTTTTCTGCTGGTGGCGTCTTTCGTCAATCCGCATGATATATGCCACATGGCGATACGCGACTTCGCTGAAACCGAGCAGGAAAAGCGGCTTTCACATCCCGTCCGGGTTGAGCTGAGAGAGCTGGATGAGGCATTGCGCATTCCCGTTCATCTGGGCGAAGCGGAGTTCTTCGCTTCAGTCTGCCCGCCATTGCCGGATAACTTCGAAGCCCAAGCTGACGAGCCCGAAGCCATAACCCTGATGCAGGCTCGCAGCCCCTTCAAGCGCAAGGCGCGCGAAGGCTACAGCGAAGAAGATTGGCGCAGGCATCGCTGGGCATACGCTCGCTTGACCGAACGCGTCGACGGGCAGATCGGGCGCGTACTCACGGCGCTGGAAGAAAACGATCTGACTGAAAGCACCTTGACCGTGTTCACAAGCGACCACGGTGATATGGACGCCAGCCACCGCATGGAGCACAAGACTGCCTTCTACGACCAAGCAGTTCGTATACCGCTGCTGATATCCGGACCCGGCGTTGTGCCGCGCGGCACGGCCGATCCCCGCCTGGTGTCCAACGGACTGGACTTGCTTCCGACATTCTGCGAACTTGCCGGTCTCGAAGCCCCGCCGGAACTAGAAGGGCGCAGTCTAACGCCGCTGATGTCAGGGAGCGCAGTGGACGAATGGCGGCGATTCCTGCCTGTCGAGAGCGAATTGGGACAGATGATCGTGCATGGCGATTTCAAGTATATGCGGCACTATCAAGGCGCAAATAGTGAGCAGTTGATCGATCTCGTTTCCGACCCAGGCGAGATGCGCAACGCCATTTACGATGAGCGGCACGAGCCGATTCTGGCGGAAGTGCGCGACATTTTTGACGATGCTTTTCCCCTGGCAAGCGACCCATTCGCGGCGGAAAGGGGGTAAGGCGCATGGAATGAGGTAGACTTTACGGCATTGCGGTTTTGCGCCATAGGGGCGCAATCGTGGCAGGTTATGAAGTATTAGTACCCTTTTGAATGGACAAAAGTCATGTCGAAAAAAGCTCTAACACTATTAGTATTCGCGTCTGTCATCGCGTTGGCAATCTTGAGCAGCGCTGCTTTCGCGCAGGACATGCAGAAGGATCCATTCGCCGCCGAAGTTGAAGCGGGCGATTTACCGCCTTTGGAAGAGCGCCTGCCTTACAACCCGCTGGTTGTCGGTCCCGGGATGCTCATGCCGGAGGAGGCACTGCCGGATTGGGAGCCGGGAATTCACGGCGGTACATTGCGCACAGCTTTTACCAGCGCATTCGGTTTCTCGGGCGAGATGTATGTGATGAATCTCGAGCCGATCATCGCCGCGCCCGATATTGATGTCCAAGGCTTCTATGGCAACCTGGCGGAGAGCTTCAGCGTCAACGATGATGCGACCGAATTCACCTTTACCTTGCGCGAAGGCTTGAAATGGTCCGATGGCGCGCCTGTGACAACCGGAGCAGTCGCCTTCGTCTTCAACGATCTATACAACAATGCTGAATACGGCGCCTTCCCCAATAAGTTCAAGTCGGCAAATGGTACGCCGGCGGAACTCGCCATCGTCGATGATTACACCTTCAGTCTCAGCTTTGACGTGCCCTCGGGTGGTATTCTGCGGGATCTGGCGATAACGGGCTGGACCTCGTACAACGACATGATGAAGCCGCAGCACTATCTGGCTGATTATCATCCTGCCTATGCCGATGCCGATGAGCTGAAGGCGAAGCTCGATGCCGAAGGCTTGGCGGCTGACGAGTGGCCAATCATCTTCAATTCAGTCGATTGCCCGCGCTCGCATATGATGCGCGAAAAGTGCATCGGCTTCCCGCAGCTGAGTCCCTGGCTGGTCAGCGAATTGTCAGAGTCGGGAACCATCATGCGCCGCAATCCTTATTACTGGAAGGTCGACACCGAAGGCAAGCAGCTTCCCTACCTTGACTCTCTGGTCGCCCAGGTATTTGGCGACGGCGAAATGGTAAATCTCGGCGCCATCGCCGGCGAGATCGATTTCCTTTACGGCACACAATACAGCAACTTCCCGCTGTACAAGGAAAACGAAGAATCCGGCAACTATGTGACAATCCCCCTGATATTGCACGCGGATCCAACCGCGCTCTATATTCAGACCTGCAACAACGACGCCGCTTACGTTGCGGTCGCCGATGACGTGAGGTTCCGCCGCGCGCTTAGCCACGCCATCGACCGCGAGGAGATCATCGACGTGATTTACCTCGGTCTCGGCAGCATCCCGACTTGGATTCCTGCAGAGTTTGACCCCGACACGGCCAATGCCTTGCTCGACGAAATGGGCATGGATCAGCGCGATGGCGATGGCTATCGCATGTCACCGAGCGGCGATGCGTTTACGCTCTATATTGAAGTAGCGCCGGTGCGCCCGGATATGATCCCGGTTGGCGAATTGATCGTCGACCATTTGAGGACATTCGCCGATGTTCGCGCCGAGCTGCGACAGGAAGATCCCAACGTCAAGAACGAACGGATCGCCAACAATGAAACACAGTCGTCCATCCACTGGATCCAAACGTATCAGTGGCGTCCGGGTATGAATCAGGAGTACGCCGGCAGCTCGCAATGGTGCGCCTCCTGGCGGCAATGGCTGGATACCGGCGGCGCTGCCGGGACTGAACCGCCGGCTGAGGTCAAGCGACTTTACGAAATCCTGGTCGCGCGCAAGGCCACGCTGCCTTATTCGGATGAGGACCTGGCGCTGGTAGACGAGCTATTCGCCCTCCACTATGACAACGTCTGGATCTTGCCAATGATCGAGAATGTGCTGCGGCCGACCATCTTCAATGCTGACTTTGGCAATATCGCGACTTCCGGAACACAGATGGGCGCCTCACGCGCCGGCGAGCAGTACTTCTATCGGACTATGCAGTAGCAACTCGCAATTCGTAACGAGCCGTGCCAGCTTGGCGCGGCTCATCTTTTTCATTTGCACAGCGCTCCATAAAGTTTCTATCCCGACGGGAGAGAGCCCGTGGGCATCTACATTGTCAAGCGCCTGCTCACCATGATTCCGCTCTGGCTCTTGCTGTCCATCATCACCTTTTTCCTCATTGAGCTGCCCCCGGGCGATGTCGTCAGCAACGAAGTCATCGCCATGAAGGCGCAGAACCTGGAAGTCGACGACTCAATGATCGCCCGAATGCGGGCACAATGGGGATTGGATAAGGCCTTCCATCTGCGTTACCTGCGCTGGATTGAGAATGTTGTGGTTCGCGGTGATTTGGGCAGTTCTGTCAATGGACGCGATAATGTTGATGTTCTACTGGAGACCATTCCCTATACGCTGATTATTGGCTTCTGCGCCCTGACAATAGCGATGGGCATCGCGATTCCCGCTGGTATCTATTCCGCCACCCATCAGTATTCCCTAATGGATTACGTCATAACATTTCTGGCGTTCATTGGCTTGGGCGCGCCCGGTTGGCTTCTTGCCATTATCGTAGCCTGGGGCAGCCTCTACTTTCTGGACTTCGTCCCCTTGGGCATCAGCTCTCTGGAGTATTTCGGGGCTCCTATGAGTTGGGACAAAGCGATTGATATTGCAAAACATCTCGTGGCGCCGATATTCCTGACAGCGCTCCCGGCGCTTGGCGCAACCATACGCATCGTGCGCAACAACCTACTTGATCAGTTGGGCCAACAATATGTTGTAACGGCGCGCGCCAAAGGGCTGGAAGAACCCAAACTCGTGCGCAAGTACCCGGTCAAGATCGCGCTGAATCCTCTCATTAGCGACTTTGGCTTGCTTGTTTACGGCATCGTCTCGCAGCAAGGTCTGATCGGCATCGTGCTTGGCTTGCCTACCTTGGGACCGCTGCTGCTGAATTCGCTGATTGCCCAGGACATGGTGCTGGCAGGCACGATATTGTTGATTTATGCCAGCATCATTTGGCTGGCGACCTTGGCCTCCGATATTATGCTGGCATGGTTCGATCCGCGGATTCGTTTTGAAGGCAGTTCACGATGAGCAGCGACCGCAGCCTGCTCGAACGCCGTGAACGCGTCCGACAGAAATATGGCGTTGTTGGTTTAGAATCGCCGCTTGATGCGCTGGCCGCAGATGTGAACGAGGCGGCTGACGACGAATACTATTATGCCAGCCAATGGAAGCTCATGTGGTGGCGCTTTCGCCGCCATCGCATGGCGCTGTTGTCGGCCGTCTTGCTCATCTTGCTCTACCTCATGGCGGCATTTGCCGAGTTTCTCGCGCCTTATGAAACGACCACCCGTTTCCGCCGCTACCAGCAGGCGCCGCCGTCTACCATCCATTGGTCTGACGAAAACGGCCTGCGCGGTCCGTATATTTTCGCAGTCGAGCAAGAGCGGAATCCAGTCACTCTGCGCGTGACCTTTGTCGAGGATCGTGAAAGGATCTTGCCCATTTACTTCTTTGTCGAGACCGAACCTTACAAAATGTGGGGCATCGTTGAACTGCGTCACAAGCTCTTCGGATTGGGCGACGAGGGTGAAGCGGCCCGCGTCGGCATCTGGCTCTTTGGCCTGGACTCATTGGCGCGCGATGTTTTCTCTCGCACGGTATTCGGCGCGCGCATATCGCTGACCATCGGCGTCGTCAGCGTCGTGCTTACTTTCATACTGGGAACGCTGCTGGGAGGCATTTCGGGCTACTTCGGCGGAACCGTTGACAACGTCATTCAGCGCATCATCGAATTCTTGCGGGCGATACCGCAGTTGCCGCTGTGGATGACGCTGGCCGCCGCTGTGCCGAAGGAGTGGCCTCCGCTAAATGTCTACTTTGCGATTACATTAATCTTGGCGCTTCTCAATTGGGTTGGGCTAGCGCGAGTAGTGCGAGGTCGTCTGCTGTCCATGCGCGAAGAAGATTATGCGCTGGCTGCGCGGTCATCAGGCGCCAGCGACCTTCGCATCATCGTCAGCCATCTGCTGCCCGGTTTTACCAGCCATCTAATCTTGTCGGTCACCTTGATGATCCCGCAGATGATTCTCTACGAAACGGCGCTGAGTTTCCTGGGCTTGGGCATGCAGCCGCCGGCGGTCAGTTGGGGTGTATTGCTGCAAGACTTCCGCGATATTCTGGCCATCTTCCACATCCCCTGGCTTCTTCTTCCAGCTTTCTTTGTACTGGCTACTGTGCTGCTCTTTAATTTCGTCGGCGACGGACTGCGCGATGCCGCCGATCCATACTCAAACGTCTAGGGCGGTGGAGCAAAGCCATGGCGACTGAGCAGCCGCGCAATCACAATTCGCAAGAACAAGCTTTGCTCGATGTGCGCGACCTCAATGTCGAGTTTCGCCTGCGCGAGGGCACGGTCAAGGCGGTCAACGGCGTGAGTTTTGTGGTCAAGCCGGGCAAGACTCTGGGCATCATCGGCGAAAGCGGCAGCGGAAAGTCTGTTACCGCTCAAGCGCTGATGCGGCTGACTCCGCAACCGGGATTGATTTCCGAGGGGCAAATCTTGCTCCGCCGCTCTACGGACGAGTCGATTGACCTGGCCAAGGTCTCGGCGACCGGCGAAACGATACGTGACATTCGCTGGAACGATATCAGCATGATCTTTCAGGAACCAATGACCTCATTTAGTCCTGTTCACACGATTGAAGATCAAATCACTGAAGCGATGATTCTACACATTGACAATATCAACCGCGCCGGCGCCCGAAAGCGAGCCATCGCGTTGCTCACCCGCGTGGGCATCTCGAATGCCGAGGAGCTGGTGGACGCCTTTCCCTTTCAGTTCAGCGGCGGCATGCGTCAGCGCGCGATGATCGCCATGGCGCTGACTTGCAATCCGCAACTGCTCATCGCCGATGAACCGACCACAGCGCTGGATGTCACTTTCGAAGCGCAGATTCTTGCGCTGATCAAGGAGATACAAGCCGAGTACAAAATGGCGGTCATATTTATCACCCACGATATCGCCGTCATCGGCGAAGTAGCGGATGATGTCATCGTGATGTATCTGGGCCAAATCATGGAGAAGGGCAGCGTCGAGCAGATTTTCGAGAATCCGCTGCATCCCTATACGCGCGCGCTCTGGCGTTCGATTCCTACTGTGGATGGCGAATTGAAGCGGCTGAATCCCATTGAAGGCACACTGCCGGATCCCTTCACCTAACAAGTGGGCTGCCCATTCTATTCCCGCTGCGAATTACGTGTCTCCGGCGTTTGCGATGAGCTGTCGCCGCCGGTGGTAGAGGTCGAAGCCGGGCATGAAGTCCGCTGCATCCTTTACGAAGAAGGGTTGTGACAATATGACGCGCCAAGCAACCGGGCCGCCAGCCGATGAAAACGTGCTCGAAGTCAGGCATCTCAAGAAGTATTTCCCGCTGCAAGAAAAGAGCTTGCTGCGGCGTACCATTGGCATGATCAAAGCTGTTGACGATGTCAGCTTCACAGTGCAGAAGGGCGAGACAGTTGGCGTAATTGGCGAAAGCGGCTGCGGCAAGACCACGCTCGGGCGCTGCGTGGCCTACCTCTACGAGAAGACCGATGGCGAAATCATCGTGCGCAGCGGCGGACAAGTCTTCCACCTCGACGAAGTCGATCGCGGCAACAACAGTGACTTCCGCAAGATCGTGCAGGTCATCTTTCAAGACCCGTTTTCGTCCTTGAATCCGCGGATGAGCGTCTTGCGCAGTGTTGGCGAGCCTTTGCTGGTCAATGGCATCGCTCGCGGTCAAGACTTGGAAGAGCGCGTCGCCGATATCATTCAACGGGTGGGGTTGAGCGTCAGCCACTTGCAGCGCTTTCCGCATAGTTTCAGTGGCGGCCAGCGACAGCGCATTTGCATCGCCCGCGCCCTGGTCGTCAATCCTCAGTTGGTCGTCGCCGATGAGCCGGTCTCCGCGCTTGATGTGTCCATTCAGGCGCAAATGCTCAATTTGCTAAAGGACTTGCAGCAGGAATTTGAGCTGTCGTACCTGTTCATTTCCCATAGCATGAGCGTCATTCGTTATATGAGCGACCGAATCCTGGTGATGTACGCCGGCAAGATCATCGAGTTCGGCGCGCGCGCTGAAATCTTGCGGCAGCCGCTGCATCCTTACACCGAAATGCTGCTCAAAGCTGTGCCCAAAGTCACCAAACGCAAGAGCCAGCGACTGCAGGACGCGACAATTGGCGAGCCGCCCGATCTGATCAATCTGCCTTCAGGCTGTGTCTTTCATCCGCGCTGCCCCTACGCCAAACAAGTCTGCCGCGAAGAAACGCCGGTGCTGCGAATAATAAGCGATGGCAGGCAAGTGAGTTGTCATCTGGCCGATGAACTCGTCTTGCAAGGTGTCTTCGACTGAGAAGCGAAATGACGGCAATCGGTCAATGTAGAAAATGTAGGGGCGACCCGGTGGCTCGCCCGCAAAATCGCAAATCGTGGCCGTGGCCGGTGTACTTGCTATGTCTACCAGCCGCGCTTGCCCAGGATGACTTCTTCCGGGGTAACGTTGATGCCCACCATCGCTTCACCCAGATTCCGGCTGACATCAGCCAGGATCGCGGCGTCTTTGTAGTGCGTCACTGCCTTGACAATGGCCTTCGCCCGCTTTTCCGGACTGCCGCTCTTGAAGATGCCGCTGCCAACGAATATGCCGTCCACGCCCAACTGCATCATCAGCGCCGCGTCAGCCGGCGTCGCTACGCCACCCGCGGCAAAGTTGACCACCGGCAAGCGACCCAGTTCGGCCGTCTCTTTCACCAGGTCGTATGGCGCTCGGATATCTTTCGCATAAGTATAAAGTTCGTCCTCATACATGCAGCTGATGCGGCGAATCTCACCGTTGACGGCGCGAGCATGCCGCACCGCTTCGACGACATCGCCCGTGCCGGCCTCGCCTTTGGTCCGCATCATCGCCGCGCCTTCGTTGATACGCCGCAGCGCTTCCCCGAGGTTGCGACAGCCACAGACGAATGGTATGGAGAACTTCCACTTGTTGATGTGATGCTCTTCGTCAGCCGGCGTTAAGACTTCGCTCTCGTCGATGTAGTCGACTCCCAATGCTTCCAGAATCTGCGCCTCGACAAAGTGACCGATGCGGGCCTTCGCCATCACCGGAATAGAAACGGCTGCGATGATGCCTTCAATCATGTCCGGATCGCTCATTCGCGCCACGCCGCCTTGCACACGGATATCGGCCGGAACTCGCTCGAGCGCCATGACCGCTACCGCGCCGGCATCTTCGGCGATGCGCGCTTGATCCGGCGTCACCACATCCATGATCACGCCGCCCTTGAGCATTTGCGCCAAGCCGCGCTTGACCTTGTCCGTGCCTTTTTCGCTGCCATTCTGCTGATGTCCGTTGGTCGCCATCTCAAGTCCTCACTAAGAAGCAATTCTCTCTGCCACCAATCCTACGGCATGCAGAGCTAATTCTCTATGTCCAATGCAGTCCATTCAGTCCGCTCAGCGTAGCGCCAGTCGCCAACAGTTGACCATCTTCGCTTGCAATGGCTAAACTTGTATTTGAGGTAGTCTGCCCCGTATGCAAGCAGGAGGCAAGTTTGTCAGGCGCTGACATCCGCATCGACACAATACGACCGGGTTATGCTGCCGCGCTTGAGCAATTGCAGCGCGCCTGCTTTCCCACGCTCGGCGCTGAAGAGTTGATGCGCGAAGAGCACTTTCTGAATCATTGTCGTATATTCCCCGAAGGCAATTTTGTCGCGCTCTGCGGCGGACCTGTCATCGGCTTGGGCTCGGGCTTCCTTATCGACTTCGACTTTGACCACGCCCAACACAGCTTCCAGGAGATCATCGATGGAGGTTTCTACAGCCATCATGACCCCGACGGCGACTGGTACTACGGTGGCGATATCAGCGTGCACCCGGATTACCGCCGGCGCGGCGTCGGCTCACTGCTCTATGAAGCGCGCAAGGATGTGGTTCGTAGGCTGAATCGGCGTGGCATAGTCGCCGGTGGACTCATCCCCGGCTATGCCAAATACAAGGCAGCGATGACGCCGCAAACTTATGTGGACAAAGTTGTCGCCGGCGATATTTACGACAGTACCTTGTCATTTCAGCTCGGTCGCGGTTTCTGTATGCGCGGCTTGCTGGAAGACTATATCGAGGACCAAGCCTCGGACAACTGGGCGACATTGATTGTTTGGCAGAACCCTGACCGCCAGCCGGATTAGTCGGTTACCGGCTCGATCCAATAGTCCGCGCCTTGCCCTTCGGCGATCCAGCCCGTCACCTGTTCAAAGCGTATCGGATACCAGCGCAGTCCAGCGCCGTCGCATTGCGGCAGTCCTGTGACTTCAAATTCTTCGCCTGCTGCCACTGCCCAGAGCACTTGCGTATCAGCTGCGCCAGCGCCATCGCGGATATTGACCGCTTCGTCGCCAGTCACAGTCGCCGTCATGCCTGTTGTCAAGCGCGTGGACGGACTGTCCGAACAGGCGACATGATAGAGCAGCCAATAGTCTCCGCCGCCACCCTCCGCTGACCAGCCCGCCAAGTCATCATTGTGGACGGCGTACCAATGAAAGCCATCGGCGCAGATCGGACCTGCTTCGATGGATAGGACGGCGCCCTCCACGACCTGACCCAATTCTGCGCCGGCGGACGATGCGTCGCTGCGGATGCGTAAAGTCACATCCGGGCTCACAATCGCTTGCTGATCGGCGCTCAAGAGGGGCGGCAAGGCGCAGCCAACCGAGAGTGGACCGACAGGCGCCCCGGCAACGGCGCCGGTAGTTACCCATTCTGTCGGCGCCCAAACCACACTGATTGGCTGCGGTATGGGGAAGGATCGCTGATGGCTGGCATCACTGAGCTGGGCGCGGGCGCCTTCCGCCAAGCCGATATTCCAACTGCTGATGTGGTCGCCGTTGTGCCAGGCCATTGTGGTCCCGTCCGGCGAAATAGCGGGCAAATAATTTCGATTGACGCGCGGGCTGTCATAGCCGGTATTGTAGAGATTAGCGCCACTAGTTGCATACCAGTGGATATCCCAATCGCCGTTACCATTGGCGACCGAAGCCGGTATCAAGTTCATCGCTCCTGAAATAGCCCGGTTCTTCAAGCGAGGCGGGTCCAGCAGCCGCGCTCGGGAGCCGTCATGAGGGTTAAGCACTTCCCAGTAATCTTGAATTTGCAGCGCCAGCTGGCTGTTGCCCAGGTGGTTGACCCAGATGAAGTCGCGCACGGTGTTATCGCGGCTTTCATTTAGGCGCAGGTCATATTGGGTCAGCGCGCTGGTTTCAACATCGAAGAACTGAATCAAAAGAGCGGGATCTTCACTCTCGTTGAGACTCGTGAACAAAAGTCGGGCGATTCCGCCGGGACCCCAACGCAAGCTGGGAATGCGGATGTTGCTGCCCTGAATGCCAAGATCGAGTGGACTGGCGAGCGCAAATCTGCTGCCCGTCCCGATTTCTTGTACCTGCAAGGTGGCGGCGCTGGTCGCCTGCGCCTGCGGGTCGATTTCAATCCATGCCAATTGCCGGCTATCAGGCGACCATACCGGCAGCGACCGCAGATAACCGGCCTCGCTGGCGCCGCTCTGATCGGCTACGAGCTCGAATGTTTCAGTCACCACATCCATGACCCAGATATTTGCGGGTGGTGTTCCGCCGCTTTGCTGGGCAGTCCCGGCCAGCCATTGCGCCACGAATGACTCCGATGCCGACAGGTAGGCCAGCTTCCTGCCATCCGGCGAGAGAATTGGTCCGCCATTGTAGCCACCGCTCGTCAACTGCGTTTCACTGCCGTCCGCCAGATTGAACTTCCACAGATTGCCTCGCAAGTAAGCGAAAACCTGTTGATTGATAGACTGCGCTGATACCCCTCCAGCCAGCGGCATGGCGGCGAAGATAAGCATAAACAGCAAGAGAAGTCTTCTCATCTCAAACATCCCACTCTCCAACGTTCTTCCAGCTTAGCATAGGATCAAAGGTAGGGATAATTGGCGCGAAATGACCTGCTGACAAATATGCCTGTTGTAGAGAACAGGCAGTCCGCGCCGCTTCAGCGCGAGATGCGCCGCCGCCATATAATCCGCGCCGCAATCAATGCCCCGCCGATATTGGCCGCCAGATCAATAAGGGAGGCGTGACGATCAAGCGTATAGGTCTGCATGAATTCGGTTGCGATGCCAAGGGCGATGCTGATCAAGCCCGCAGCGAATAAACGCTTCCGCAATATCCAAGGGTGTGGCAGCGCCCAAAACCACAAGACGCAAGTCGCGCCAAAAGCCAGCAGATGCACCAAACTGAAGATGAGCTCGCGGGCGAGAGTATTTTCACCGCGCGGAATCCCCAGGTCGATCACAGGATCCGCCTCGCCTTGAAGCAGCAGGAGAGTCAGCAGCAGGGACCAAGCGATCGCCACAGAAAGTCGAATTGGCGAATACTGTGTGACTGCCGCGAGTCGATGCATCAACCTGCTTCCATAGTTGAAATGGTCACGGCGTTCAGCTTAGCAAAGAGTAGAATTGACGGTCAAGCGAGAAGGTCAGAACGTTGCGCAGTCGTCAGGTTGGGCTCGTACTTGAGGACATCAAGCAAGTATTCGACTACGGTTTGCAAGTCCATGTCGGCTGCAAATGCTCGGGCATCGTGAATGACGCGCGGGCAAATGCGGCTTTCCAAATCGCAAAACGCTTCTTCGGCAATTTCCCTTATCCGCGCGCAAACATCAGGCTGACGCAGTAGAAATGCCAGAATGTCACTGGCCGGCTGCGTCCAGCCGCGTTCAACACAGGCAAGCGCCATCAGCGCCATCGATTGGTACAACCTTTGCCGCATCATATATGTAGCGTCAGTCTGGGCCGCCAAATGAAGTTCTGCCAGGGGATGAGCGCCGGCTCTGCTTGGGGTATGCTCAGCCACTTTGTGCCCGGCTCCACCACCAGCCGGCCGTCTTGCGTTCGCCATGCTTAAGCTTGCGGTCCAGCCAGAGCCCCAAGCGCCGCCAGCGGTTGCCCAGCATCCAGCGCAAAACTCGATTGATGACTTTGGAGAGATCTCGGTTGTAAGGACAGACGCGGATGCAGATCGAACAATCTGTGCCTTGATTCGCCCAGAATTGGAAGCATTGCTTGGCGTTGATGGTCCACTTCTTGACGCCTTTGAGGTGTGAAATACCGCCATACGTATCAAAGTTGGGCTCATCAAAGGAAATCGCCTTTACCGGGCAGGCTGCGCTGCAGCGGCGGCAAATCTCGCAGGTCTCGGTGACGCCAAAATCTATCGGCGCATCCGCGATCAATGGCAGGTCGGTAAATATCTTGGCAATTCGCACTCGGGGACCGAACTCCGGCGTAATCAAAAGCCCGTGCCGCCCGTACTGCCCCAAGCCCGCTTGAATCGCCAGCGGGATAGACAGCGCCGTATCGTTGAGGCTGGCTACCGCGCGAAAACCCAGGTTGCGGATATACTGCGTGATCGACAGAACGGCGATAATATCGCGACTGTAACCTTGGCCGGTGGCGGCGCCGCTCAAAGCCGAAGGAACGGTTTCGATAGTTTCATGATCCATTTCGTTGATGATCACGACGGCGTGGCTCAGGCCCTTCGGCAAGTCCATTTCTTTGGCTGCCAGCTTCTGTCGGCTGTAGTTGTGCGTATAAACCCAGCGTTCATCGTATTCGCAGATGCCGACGGCGTCGGCGCCGAGGAATCTACCGGCGCGCTTCAACTCCCGCGTATGGTCTTCGACGCTCGCCTCGCTCTTGCGCGTCGCGCCTTCGCGAAACATGGTATAGGAATCGAGAAAGCCTTCCTTGCGGTCTTGCGTAGTCTCCAGCAAGTCGGAGGTGAAATCTGCAATATACCAGGCGGCGTTGCGCAAGGCGTAATCGCGATGCTGAAAACCCTCCACCTTGCGAAATTTGGCTAAATCGGTGAAGTAAGACTCGAAGAATTTTTGCGCCCGTTCCGACCGTACCTCATCGTCCCAGACGGCGCGGTTGAACATGTCATACTTCTGATTGAAACGTACAAATTCGTCGGTGACCTCAAAGCCAGTCTGAGCATCCACCGGCTTTTGGCAGACGCATTTATCACATTGGCAGGTCTTTTCCTTTACGGGGGAGATCATTTGCTGCTCGCAGACCGATTCTGAATCAGTCCGTTGATACTACCATCAAGTCTGAGGCGACGCTATGTATTGCGCAGCTAAGCCGCGGGGACCGGGCATATTTAGCTCCGGTCAGCGATCCAAAACGGTCGTACTTGCGTCCTGCCAAAAAACCTTAACGGTTTGCCCTGTGCGGTAGGCGGCGTAATCCAGATCATTGACATTTTGCAGGCGCGCCACCAACTCGATTCCATCTGCGATCTGAAGCGTAAATCGCGTATCGGTGCCAATGTACTGGCTGTCAGCCAGCATCGCATTAAGCGCCGTCACGCCGCCGATATCGACGCCTCCCCCCAACGCTTTGAGGGGATTGAGGGGGGTTGAGATGCCAATTCTCTCGGGCCGTATCGCCACGCTGACCGCTCCGCCAGCGCTGCTGCGTAACGCCTCTGAAAGTTGCGCGCGTATGACTGTCCCGTCGGCAAGCCGGACGCGGCCATAGCCATCGCCGCCCTGTTCGACGAGCGTACCGGGAATGAAATTCGTCTCACCGATGAAGTCCGCCACAAAATGTGTTTTGGGGTGTTCATAGATTGCCTTTGGCGTCCCCACTTGCAGCATCCTGCCATCGTGCATAACGGCGATGCGGTCCGCCATGGTGATCGCTTCTTCCTGGTCGTGCGTCACATAAATGAAGGTGATGCCGACATCGCGCTGCAAGGCTTTGAGTTCGAATTGCATATTCTTTCGCAGCTTGAGGTCGAGCGCCCCCAGAGGTTCGTCGAGCAGCAGGACGGCCGGCTGCTTGACCAGGGCGCGCGCCAAGGCCACTCGCTGCTGCTGACCGCCCGAAAGCTGATTCGGTTTACGCTCGCCAACGTTTGGCAGCCGCACCTTTTCCAGCGATTCATGCGCTCGCTTGCGCGCCTCTTTTTTGTCGACGCCCTCCATCTGCAAGCCGAACATGATATTCTGCTCGACCGTCAAATGGGGGAAAAGCGCATAATCCTGAAAAACTGTGTTTACGGGCCGATGATAGGCTGGGATGCCTTCCATCTCCCGACCACGGATGAGGATATGGCCGGCGGTCGGCTGCTCGAATCCAGCGATCAAGCGCAAGGTGGTCGTCTTGCCACAGCCACTTGGACCGAGCAGCGCGAAGAACTCGCCGTCCTCAACTTGTACGCTGACCTTGTCTACGGCGCGGACATTGCCGCCCTTGGATTCGAACTCCTTGACGATGTCCTTCAGCTCAACATCATAGGCTGTCATTGGCACTTGCCTGGTTTTCCCCCTCCCTCTCTATCGGGGAGGGGGCTAGGGGTGGGGGCTACTGCCCCAGCAAGATCAGCAATTCGTCCCAGGCGTTGTTGATCAGTTCTTCCGTCTCGGGACCAACGTCAATGATCGCGAAGAGGTTCGCCACCTGCTCCGGCGGCGGGAAAATCGCCGCGTCGTTCAGGATTTCTTCGTCGATATAGCCCGACTCGATCGATGCCTGATTCGGTGAAGCATAGGCGATGTAATTCGTCAAATCGGCGCCGACCTTGGCATCCAGAATGTAATCGATGAAGACCATTGCCAACTCGGGATTGGGCGCGTCAATCGGAATCGCCAGATTGTCGATCCAGACGTTGCTGCCCTCGTCCGGGATGGCGTAGGCATAGTCTTCGCACTCGCATTCGGCGATGATCTGCGATATATCGCCGTTGTATTCGACAGCAATATCCACATCGCCGCGTTCCAGAAGCACCTGCCCGTCATCAGCCGCAACCGCCACGACATTGCCGCCCTTCTCGATCAAGTAATCTCGAGCGGCGCTGATCTCATCGGGATCTGTCGTATTAGGGTCATTGCCCAGGAACAAGTGCGCGATGCCCAACATCGTCTGCCGGTCATCCAACCAGGCGACGTTGCCATCGTGATCCCAAACTTGATCCCAAGAACTTATGCCATCGGGAAAAACTTCCGTGCTGTAGCCGACGCCGACCGTCCCCCATTGATAGGGCAGGGAGTACTCATTTTCTGGATCGTAAGCCGCGCCCAGCAGGTCAGGAATCAGATTTGCCACATTCGGGATCATTTCCAGGTCGAGCGGAATCAGCAGCATCTCTTCCGCCATGCGCTGAACCGTGCCGCCGCTCGGCACGATAATATCGTAACCCGGGTTGCCCTGACGGATGCGTGCCAACATGGCTTCATTGCTCTCGTAAATGTCATAGTTGACGGTTACGCCACAGGCTTCTTCAAAGTTTGGCACGGTGTCTTCGGCGATATATGTCGACCAGTTGAAGATGCTTAGCGTTTGACCGTCGTGGCCCTCGGGGCAAGTCCAGGGCTCATGCTCCATATCTTGCGCCAGGGATGCCGGCGCCAACAGCAAAAGAACGCAAATAAACAGCAACAGTTTCTTCATGAGATTCTCCTCCGTATTCTCTTTTCGAACTAAACACGGGACGCGTTACGCCCCTGCATTGCCAACGAGATGCCGATAAGAATCGTACTCAAAAGCATCATGATTGTCGAGATGGCGTTCACTTCAGGCGTAACTGTCAATTTTAACAAGCCGTAGACAAAGACGGGTAGGGTCGTCGTCCCCACGCCCGAAGTGAAGAAGGTGATGACAAAATCATCCAGTGACAGCGTGAAGGCCAGCAGCGCGCCAGAAATGACGCCGGGCAGAATCAACGGAAATGTCACGCGCCAGAATGTCTGCCAGGGGTTCGCCCCCAGGTCGTTCGCCGCTTCCTCCAGTTGCGGGTTCATATCCGCCAGCCTCGCCCGAACCACGATCGCCACATACGAAATATTGAAGGTGACATGGGCGGCAATGATCGTATGGAAGCCCGGAAACACGCGCTCGCCGCTTATCATTGTGACCCAGTCAAACGCCACCTTGAAAAAGATCGCCAGCGATATCGCTTGTGTGATCTCGGGTATGACCACCGGCAGAAATAACAAGCCATCAAGCAGACCTTTGCCGCGGAATCTGCCCCGCGCCATCGCCAGCGCGATCATCGTGCCCAAGACGGTCGAGAGGGCGGTCGCCACGGTACCGACGAACAAACTGTTGCGAAAGGCGTTTAGCATGAGCTCGGTGGAAAACGCGCTTTCCGCCCCCATCACATTGTTGAGAATATTGACGTACCACTTGAGCGTAAAGCCGGTGAACGAGGCGACCGAGCGGCTCTGATTAAATGAGAACAAGACCAGGATCAGGATGGGCGCCCAAAGGAAGAAATATGCAAAGACCGGATTCAGCATAAGCCCGGCTTTGCCCAAGCGGCGTATCGCGCGATTGCGCCTCATTGCCCCTTCGTTGATGAGCAGTTGCTTCATCTTATGCTCCGGTATCGCGGCGATTGGCGAAGACATAGACCGCCAGCGACAGCATCACGACTGCCATCATCACGATAGACAGCGCCGAACCCAGCGGCATATTGCCCGAGCCGCCAAATTGATTATTGATCAAATTTCCAATCATCAAGCCTTTTATACCACCCAGCAAATCCGGCGTGACAAATGCGCCTACTGATGGGATAAACACCAGCGCGCAGCCCGCCAGCACTCCCGGCATGGTCAAAGGCAATACCACGCGCAGAAATGTCCGCAGGTCATTTGCGCCGAGGTCATGCGCCGCGTCAACGTAGCGGAAATTGAAACGCTCAACCGAGGCGAAAATCGGCAGCGCCATGAAGGGCAAGAAGCCATATACCAGACCCACCAATACCGCGAACTGCGTATTCAGCAAGGAAAGCGGCTCGCCTATCAAACCGAGACTGATCAAAATGCCGTTGATAGTGCCTTCTTCGCCCAGCAAGATTCGCCAGGCGTAAGTGCGAATCAGGAAATTTGTCCAAAAGGGTAGAATTACGAGGAACAGCGTGATCTGTTGGACCAGTCGCCGGCGTCGTGTGCTGATGAAGAAGGCCAGGGGATAACCAACGATCAGGCAGACGACCGTTGTCAGCGCCGCCAGACCGATAGACCGCCACAAGATAATAGCGAAAACGCTGAAGGTCCGTTCGTAGTGTTCCGGAGTGAAGGGCAAAATGGCGACGCCGCCGCGACCGCGCGACATGAAACTGACAACCAGCACGATCAGCAGCGGCAAGACAAAAAAGATGGCCAGCCAAAGCACTGTCGGAAGGGCCAACAGCGAACCATTATTCCGCGAGCGACCAAGCCACTGGGGCACGATAGTGGACTGCCTCAACTGTATCGAGTTGCTCTAGTCTTACATTTCATAGTAACGTATCTTATTGTCGTGCGCTATGTATCCGCCTGGCGCCGCTATTAAGGACATGACAGATGTCTAAGAAGAAAAGTGAGCTGGAATCCATTAAGCAAGCCCTCAACCATGACTGGCCCGAAATCCAGAAGCATTTATATGAAGAGGCCAAGAAGAAGCACGACTACCAGGTCGATAGCGACGGGCGAGAATTCTACATCGACGACAACGGGAAAAAGGTCTATGTTCTCAACTTGGACTCATGGTGGCTGGATAGATTCGACCGCAAGGACGTCATATTTGAATTGCCTGGCGTCGTCGTCATGAACACCAAACCCTGGCACACCAGGGATATCGCCTGGACCCTGCGCCAGGCTTATGGCCTTCGCTCGGACGAAGACTGTGACGACTGCTTTTCGCGTGAAGATTTCACAGCCCATATCCAACTATTCCCGGAGGGACAGTTCACTGCAATTCGCATCAGCGGTCCCGGAGCGGGACACGCCGTCGCTTTGGCCGTCACAATGCGCGCATCGCGTCCGCCGACAGCGCCGATCCTGCCCTGGCGGGAAGCCATCGGCGATTTGCAGCTGGGCGCTCATGAAGCCGATGGCGAATGGCTCTACGGCGTCGAGATGGCCGTTCATCCGCAGTATCGCAGACAAGGAATCGGCGCCAGCCTTTACGAAGCTCGTATGCGCCTGGTGGGCTTGCTCAACTTGCGCGGTTGGTATCTGGTCGGCATGTTGATGGGCTATGAGCATCATGCTGAGGACATGAGCGTCGTCGAATACGGCAACAAGGTCATCGCGCGCGAACTCAAGGATCCGACTGTTACGATGCAAATGAACCGCGGTTTTCGCGCCGAGGGCGTCATAACTGACTATGTCGATGAATCAGCGGCCGGTGATGCCGGTGTCTTGCTGGTGTGGGATAATCCGCATTTTGATCCGGAACGTGTGACATGAAGATTCTCGTCATCGGCGCGGGCATAGCGGGGCTTTCCGCCGCCTGGCACTTAAGCGAGGCGGGCATCGCCGCAACAGTGCTGGAAGCGCGCGATCGCATCGGCGGCCGCGTCTGGACCGATCGCGATTTCGCCGGCTTCCCCGTTGAATTCGGCGCCGAACTAATTCACGGGCGCTCGCCCGAGGTGAATACTTGGGCTTGGGTCGAAAAGCTAGGTTTGACCACCTGGCACTGGAACAAAAGCAGTGATTCCATGATCAGCACGGAAGAGGGGGAATGGCTGACGATGGGCGAGGCGCGCGCTCGTTCGCCTGAGCTGGATGTTACGCGCTCTTGGGAACTGGGCGACGTGCCCGCGCCATCTGACGACGAAGACCTCGGCGCCTACCTCAAGCGCATCGGCTTCAGCGGCAAGCAGCTGCGCTATGTGCAGCGCTCATTCGCCAATGCCGAGGGCGATAGTATGCGCTACCTTAACGCCAAAGCCCACGCCCATCTATTCAAAGACAGCGACGGCGAGGACGACACCAGCGACTATCGCATCCTCGACGGCTATGACGCCTACTACAATCAATTGGCGGAAGGGCTGGATATCCGGCTAAACTGCGCCGCTGCCGAGATCAAATGGTCTGATGGCGTGACAGTACGGATGTCAAACGGCGACGAATACCAAGCGGAAGCTGCCGTTTTGACCCTGCCGTTGGGCGTGTTGAAAGCTGAGCGCATCAAGTTCACACCCGCGTTGCCCGAGGTAAAGAATCAAGCGCTAGCCGGCTTAAAAATGGGTCCGGTGATGAAAATGGTATACCTCTTTGAAGAGCCGATTCTCGATCCCTCCATCGGCGCCATTTATGCCAAGGGCAACCCGCCCATGTGGTGGTCGCCTTCACTGGGGCGCGAGGACAGCGCATTCGTCTGGACAGGCTTCTTCACCGGCGACTATGCCCGTGAATTGCTGCCCCTTGGAGAAGAAACGGCGCTGCAAATAGGGCTCGTGACATTACGCGAAGCGATTGACAGACCAGATCTGCAATACCTGAAAGCGCGTTGGGTCAATTGGCCCGAGGATGAATTCGCGCTCGGTGGCTATAGCGTCTGCTTGCCCGGTCACTACGACGCCCGCGAGAAGCTGGCGCAGCCCACGCCACCGCTGTATTGGGCGGGCGAGGCAAGCGCGCCCCATCACCTTACCGCTATGGTGCACGGCGCCTACTACACCGGTCAGCGCGCCGCCAATGAAATTCTGGCATTCAAGGGTTCACCTTCGTGAAAGACTTGCATATCGCCCTGGCGCAAGGGCACTGGACCGGCGATCAAGAGTCGACCAAGTCGCTCTACCGTGATCTGGTCGCTGAAGCGGCCGCCACCGGCGCAAGTCTGATTTGCCTGCCCGAATTTAGTATCTTGCCTTATTTCCCCGGTGTGCGTGATCCCGCCGGCTTCCGTTGGGCGGAACCCTTGCCGGGCGGCGCATCCGACCGCTTCTTTGGCGACTTGTCGCGCAAGCATCGTGTCAGCGTCATCGGCAGCCTTTTTGAGCGCGATGCCGATGGCAGGTATTGGGACACGGCAACCATCCACAATCCAGCCGGCGAACTCAGCCACTTCACGCGCAAGGTGCATATTCCCTCGGGCGATGGCTATCACGAGACCGATTTTTTCGGCGGCGCCGATGAGTACCCCGTGCATGATATCGGCGGTATTATGCTGGCCGCGCCGACTTGTTACGATCAGTGGTTCCCTGAGCTGGCGCGGATCTACGCGCTAGAAGGAGCCGAGTTCATCTATTATCCGACGGCCATCGGCTCTGAACCAACCGCGAGCGATTTTGACTCGGCCGCTGCCTGGCGCACTGTCATGCGCGGGCACGCCGTCGCCAACGGGATTTTCGTCGCCGCTTGCAATCGCATCGGCCGCGAGAACGCCGTCACCTTCTACGGCAGCAGCTTCATCTGTGACCCGCTGGGCAATGTGCTGGCGCAGGCTAGTCGTGATGTTGATGAAGTGTTACACGCGGTCTTGCGCGCGGCAGTGCGTGAGCAATATCAAGATCTCTTCCCGCTCTTGCATCAACGCCGGCCCCAGCATTACAGCCGACTGCTCGGCGGATACGCGCCGCCACCGTCGCCACGCTGGAACGATAGTCTTACAGTCGAATCGAGCGATTAATATGTCACGCATGGAATTCTACATCGTCGATGTTTTCACCATCGGCAAGAAGTACACCGGCAATCAGCTTGCTGTCTATCTGGGTGATCCGCCGCCGGCGCTGATGCAACAGTTGGCGAAAGAAATCAACTTCTCCGAGACTACCTTCGTCACATCGCCCCTGCCCGAAAACGATGGCTACAATGTGCGAATCTTCATGCCGCAAGTCGAAGTCGATTTTGCTGGCCACCCTGTGCTTGGCACTGCCTTCGTCATCCAGCGAGAATACATCAAGCAGCCCGTCGATCAGTTGCTGCTAAACTTGCCGGTCGGGCAGATCCCGGTGACCTTCGGCGCTGACGGCATCATCTGGATGCGACAGAATTCGCCCAGCTTTGGCCACGAATTCGCCGCCGCCGACCTCGCGCGCATCCTCAATTTGTCCGAAGAGGACATCGACACCCGCTATCCCATTCAAGAGGTGTCCACCGGCATGGCTTTTGTGCTGGCGCCGCTGCGAACACTGGATGCCGTGCAGCGAGCGCGCGTCAATCTTGATCGGCTGCGGGCGATCCTCGGCGCGCGCGACGCCATCGCCCCGGCCGTCTTTTGCCGCGAGACCATTCATGCCGAAAACGACATTCATGTGCGCGTGCTCGATGATATCTATGGAGCGCCGGAAGACCCAGCCACCGGCAGCGCCAATGGCTGCATCGCCGGCTACATGGTCAAGTACCGCTATTTCGACAGCGATAGAGTCAACCTTCGCAGCGAGCAGGGATACCAGATCGGCCGTCCGTCGCTGCTGCATCTTGAGGCGCAGAAATCCGGTAACGAGATTGTCATAAACGTCGGTGGCCGGGTGGAGCTGGTTGCTCAAGGCCAACTCGCTGCTGACGATTGATGCAAAGGTGAAGGTTTGTCCAAAAACAAGGATCGAGGCATAAAATGGATTATCGCATTCTAGGCCGCACCGGAGTAAAAGTTTCGTCGCTGTGTTTCGGCACGATGTCCTTCGGCGATATCGCCGACGAAGCCGAGTCGGCGCGCATGTTCAACCGCTGCCGCGATGTCGGCATCAACTTTTTTGACTGCGCCAACACCTATGCCGGCGGCCGCTCCGAAGAGATTCTCGGCGACTTGATCGCCGACTGCCGCGACGATATCGTGCTCACCACGAAAGTCGTTTCGGGCACGGGTCCCGATGTCAATCAAGGCGGCGCCTCACGCCGGCATATTCAGATCGCCGTCGAAGACAGCCTCAAGCGCCTCAAGACCGATCGCATAGATGTCTACTTCCTGCATCACCACGATGCCGATACCCCGGAAGAAGAGATGATGCGAGCGCTCGATGACCTCGTGCGTCAAGGCAAGATCCTCTATCCCGCCGTCAGCAACTGGTCCGCCTGGCAGGTCATGAAAGCGCAGGGCATCGCCGCGCGCGAAGGCTTGTCACGCATAGAATGTTTGCAGCCAATGTACAATCTGGTCAAGCGACAGGCGGAAGTGGAAATCTTGCCGATGGCGGCCAATGAACAAATCGGCGTCATCCCATACAGCCCGCTCGGTGGCGGCTTGCTCACGGGTAAGTACACACCTGATACCGGACCTGATTCTGGTCGGCTCATCGAAAACAAGATGTATCAGAAGCGCTATGGCGTCACTGACTATTATCAGTCCGCTGCTGCCTTCACCGCCCACGCCCGTGAACGCGGCCTGCATCCCGCCACATTAGCCGTCGCCTGGGTCATGGCGTGCCCGGCCATAACAGCGCCAATAATCGGCGCGCGCAACCTGTCTCAGCTCGAAGCATCACTCGCCGCCCTGGATGTCGACATGACTAGCGACTGGTACGCCGAGATATCATCGCTCTCCATGACGCCGCCGCCCGCGCATGATCGTCTGGATGAAGTAGGGTAGCCGTCATCTAGAGCCATCCCGCGCGTGTTACAATGCAAAGCAGTACACGACCGGGAGTAGAGTATGAACATCATCCGCCCAGTCTTTACTAACACCTTACGCATCGTTCACATTGCGCTTTGGCTGACCATTCCCACTACTTTCTGGCTCTGGCTGATAGACGCGCCGCCGCCGCAGCCGCGCGCCTGTGAACCTTACTGTGGTTGGTATCAGGGCAATGTCCTGGATGTCTCCGAATACAGTTTTTACTTCATTGTGTTTGGTCTATTCCTCGTGGGCTTTGTTGTGTTTGCCTGCTGGATCGCTGGCTATTGAGTTGAGATTGTCAAACGCGCAATGGCGGGCGATCGAAAGCTGCCGCCACCACTTCTTAAAGAGGTGCGTCGTGGCTTCAGGTTGTTCTGCGCCAGCCTCAGGTTTTGGCTGCCTGCAATCGCTTTTGTCATTCTCATCTACGCGGTTCTCGCCGGTCGCCCGAGAGGCTTCGCCGACCACGCTCTTGCTACTTTGCTGCTAGCATCGCCGCCGATTTTGCTAGCTCTGTATTGCGGCAGTCTCGTCGGCATCGCGCGCTACGCCGCCTTTGGCGAGCGCTCATTGATTTATCGACGTTTGGAGAATGTCCGCCTGCGCTATCAAATTTCATAGAATCCGCTGTGTTTTCTTCCGCGCTATTTGTACTGTTTGTCGTCAGCGCGACCGCGATTTCGCAGATTCCACTGTTACTTTACGCACTGCGCGTATCTGACCTGTTCGCGGAGGCTGCGATCGCTTGCTTCGCCTTCTTCATTGTCCTGCTGTGCGCCAGTTTCTTCTCCAGCCATCTTGTCGCGCTATATGCCAAGTGGGTAGGTATCTGCGACAATCTGAATCACAGTGCGCGGCTCGGTTAGGAGCCGTCTAGCGGGCTAGCGTGTTCCAGTTGGACTGTGCTAGAATAGAAACCAGATTGAAACGAAAGAGGGCAAAATGAACTTTTCCAGCGCGTTCAAGTATCCGTTTCAGAACTCTGCCAAAGTCATGAGCATCGTTCTGGCTTTGACGATTGCGTTTTCCGTGTGCATAGCCCTGGTTCTCAATTCGCATGACTGGTCGCCGCTGCTGGCGGAGATTAATGACTATGAACTTGCGGATTCGCACGCGGACACTTTTCCGCCCTTAGGCGGAACGACCATCATAGGACTCGTCGGTCTGCTGCTGGCGGCATTCGTTTCCGGCTTCTGGCTTTCCGGCTACAGCATTGAGGTCATCCGCGCGGTAATGCGCGAGGACGAGCGGATGCCGGCGATCGATTTTGGCCGGAACGTAAAGGACGGCGCGTACCTCTTTGCGTCGGGTGTTGCATACTGGGCGTTGTTTATGGTTCTGATAGTATTCGTCGCGGTGGTCGCTAGTTTCGCAGGACTTTCCGACGGTTTTGGAGGACTCATTGTTATTGCTTCGCTACCGCTTATGGCAGCCGCCATGTGTCTAATGGGCTGGGGCTATTTCGTCGGAATGGCAAGATTTGCCGCTGAAGGCGACTATAGGGCCTCGTGGCAGATCTGGCGAAATATGCGCAAGGCTAAAGAGCATAAGGGAACAGGTGTATCATTGCTGCTCATGATAATCGCGATGTCGATCATCTACGGCGTCGTGCGGGGTGTTGTAGATGGAATCTTCGGTGGGCTCATTGGCGCGAATCTGTTCGCAGGCATCACACTTACTATCGTAATCTACTACTTCTTCAATCTGTTGCAGCACTTTTCGACCCAACATTTGATCGCGCAGTACGCGATCGCCATCGGAATCAGCAGCGATCACTACAATCCGGACAAGGAAAAGGGCAAGGTCGACTTTGCTTAGGAATTGGCTGCGGCACGCTGGACTTGCGGTCGCCGTGCTCAGTCAGCGGGAGCTGCTCGGTGAGCCTTCGACGGGCCTTGTTATTCCCTTTTAGGAATCCGGCTAAAGTTCTGACGATCGCGCTGGCGCAGAGCTTGTTGATTTTCTCGCTCGTGATGGTAAGCCACCACTCGAATCGCGTCCAACAGCCGGTAGATTTCGCCTACTACATATTCGTCGTGGTTCTTGTCATCTCTCTGGTCGATATAATTTGGCTGCACGGTTACGCCGTCGCCGTGCTCCGCAGCCTAATCCACGGCTACTACTCTCCGCCGGCAGTGGACTTTTTCAGGAATTTGCGAGAGGGCGTAAAGTTAATTGCAGCGACGCTGGTGTATGCCTTGCCTATCTTCCTAGGTTTCGCGATCGTCGTAATAATCTTCAACAACTTAGGTACACCAGGAACCACAGGTTATATCTACGATGCTATGACAGTTATCTTCATGACTATCCTGTTTGTGCATTTTGCGACAAAGTTTCTGGTGCGTAGCGTCTATGACATGGGTGTCGCGCGCTTCGCCGCTAACGGCTACAGCCCCTCGCTTGTCGAAATTGGAACCAACGCGTCCATTCTCAGGAAGAATTTCCGAGCATTCTTGTCGTATGAACTCCGCTAGGCAGTGTTGCTCGGTCTGTACGCGCTGCTGGCGCGCCTCGTCATGGAGGTCGGCAACGCTATTGTCCCGCTGTCCACAGCCGACTTTGGCGATGATCCAATTGCGGTTTCTTGGTTGGTAGTCGCCGTATCAGTATTCACTGTCGGATACTTGTTCTTTTGGTACTCCAGCGCCCAGCTCTTTGCGCAATTCGCCATTGCAATCGGCATCGGCGACGGTTTCCGCAGTTCTGAGAAGGAGAAGGGCAAGGTCGACTTTACTGTGGAATAGGCTGCGGAGCATCGGATTTGCGGTCGCCGTGCGAATCCAGCACCTGTTTAAGCTTGTCCAACTCGCGGCGCAGGACGCCCTTCAGGGTCAGATTGAAGAATAATCCAAACCAGACAAACCAGCGTGTGCGAATTTCAAGCGTCTCCTTCACGTTGGTTTGCTGTCCCCGATGGTCAAACGAAATCGTACTGACGAATGGAAATCCCCAATACGAGCCTTTTAGCCCGATTTTCTTGTTGCGCTCGAAATCGGTCACATCGCAATTCACGAAGCCGCGGCGCCCCATGATGCGGCGTGTCATCGCCACCATGGAACCGGCGCGGATCGGGTCGCCACTTGTGATGCCTACGCCCTGTACATTTCGCCAATGCACATCATTGTTGAAGTCGCCCACATAACGAAAGACCTGAAAGACCGGTCTATTGATCAGCACTTGTGTCTCAAACTTCGGCATAGATTCTTTGCCTTCCCTCGGCCAGTCATCCGCGTACAGGTGCTTCCGCTTGCCGTCCGCATATTGTATGGCTGATTGTAGCGCAATCTACTGCATGGAACAAAGGTGGAGCGTCCGGGGAGTGGTGAATACTGTTGATATAACAACTTCGACCTTGCCATCCAAAAACCTCTGTGCCCTCTGTGGCGAAAAAATCTGTGCCGTGTTTACTAAGTGGACTATATCCGCGATGTTCACCACTCCCGCGTCTGCTAGCTGCGCCGCGCGCATTGCTGAAGGCGACTCCGCCATTCACCGCGCGCCGGGCGGAGCGCGATTGCCGAAAATACTGTGGCATGGAAATAGTCAGTCTTGCCTGCCTGCCTAGCGTACCATGCCGCTCAGAATCAGCGGCGTCCCAGCATTACAAGATGCCTACGATGTGCAGATACAGGAAGACCCAGCTTGCCACCCAGACCAGCGCGTCAATGCGATCGAGTACGCCGCCGTGCCCTGGGAAGACATTAAATCCAGCCACATAGCTGTCTTTGACGCGGAAGAAGCGCTTCATTGCCGATTCGAACAGATCGCCGCCGACCGCCAGCAGCGGACCCAGCACTACCATTGGGATTAGAATGGGCTGCAAGGCGCCCGTATACTGCAGAAGACAGAAGCCGGATATCCAGGCGCCAAGTATGCCTCCGATGGCGCCTTCGACCGTCTTGTTTGGCGAAATGAGTGGCGCCAGCTTCTTCTTGCCAAACAACCTACCGACGACATAACCGAATGTGTCAGCGCCCCAGGTGATAGCGAAGACAACAAATAGCCAAATCAAACCATCTTGCGGCGCGTTGCGAAGGCTTACGAGAAACGCCGCCGGAAAAGCGACGTAGATCACACCGCATAACGTCGTGCCAACTTGCGCCAGCGCCCGTCCAGCCTGCTTGGGATGACGTGCAAACTCCAAGACCAGCGTTGCGATGACGCATAGCGCCAAGGCAAACTGCCACAACCAGTCCTGCTGCACAAAGAAGGCCGTCACGACAGCGACGCCGGTGGGAATCCCCGTCAGTGAACTGCCTTGGGTCGCTTTGTCCTTCTCCATAACATAGAATTCAAGCATGCCGATACACATGACCGGCACAACCATGCCGAAGAACACCCAACCTCCGGCGAACGACACAAGAATCGCCACCGGAAGCAGTACGCTTGCAGTGATGAGCCGAACGCGCAGGTCAGTGAATTCCGCGGAGTCGGTGACGCGACTGTCCCGCATGTCACCAGCCTCCATAGATAAGATTGCAACTTGCCTACCAATTTTCTGCCCTTGCGTTGAATCTGTCAAGTTTGGCCGCGCTTCTCATCTTTCGGCGACGAGCCGCCAAGGGGCGACAAGGCGCCGGCAGCTTCCTTGCCCTCATGAGTCGAAGCAGGCGTGAAGTTATGGTTCGCGCCAGCATGTGAGACCTCATATCCTTAACGTTTCATCGTGAACGAATGTTTACCTTTCGGACCGCTCAATATGTTAGGATGCAGGAAGGCTGTCACAATATGGCCGGCGTTTCTGCGCCGAACGACAGAGTGGAGCGCCGGCTTACTCCGGCAGGAGGCGCTTTGCTCGCTTGTTTGGGTGTTTTTGTGCCAGTCAAGCATGGCATATAATCGGTTTGGGCTTTCACACGTAGGCGGGCCTATGTCGGACGGACCGTTCCAGCGCGCTAGCATCGGTAGGTTGCATGTCGTCACAACTCATCGGCAAATTGGTGAATGGCTACGAAATCCTTAGCCAGGTCGGGCAAGGCGGGATGGCGACCGTATATCTCGCTCGTCAGCAGTCGATGAATCGCAATGTCGCGCTGAAATTCCTGCCAACCGCCTACATGAACGACGAAACGTATTTGCAGCGCTTCGAACGTGAAGTAAAGATTGTCGCCCAACTCGAACACCGTAACATTGTCCCCGTCTATGATTTCGGCGAGTATGAAAGCCAGCCCTTTATCGCCATGCGCTACATGCCGGCCGGCTCGGTCGAAGAGTTGCTGGCAGCCGGCAAGATTCCACTGCCGCGCGTACTGAGCATCGTCGAGCAGGTTGCCTCCGCCCTGGACCATGCCCACCAGAACGGCATCCTGCATCGCGATCTAAAGCCGAGCAATATCCTGCTGGATGACGGCGGCGGCGTCTTTATCACCGACTTCGGCATCGCCCGCATCTTGAGCGAAGGCAGCAGCAAGATCACGACGCAAGGAGTCGTCGGCACCCCCAGCTACATGTCGCCGGAGCAAGCCCAAGGCGAGCCGATGGACGGCCGAAGCGATGTTTACGCCTTGGGTGTCATGCTATTCGAGCTGATCACCGGGCGCCGTCCATTCGAAAGCGACACGCCCTACAGCATCGCTGTGATGCACGTCACTGCGCCGCCGCCGTCGCCGCGCGACATCGAGCCAAACGTTTCCGGCAAAGTTGAACAAGTTATCATGCGCGCCCTGCGGAAGGCGCCGCAAGATAGATTTCCCAGCGCTGGTGAATTGGCCGGGGCGCTGCGCCAAGCATTCGATTTGAAGCCGGCGGCGGTCGGCGATGATCCGGCGAGCGCGGAGACGGGCGCGGCAATTCCCGGATACGCTGCGCGACCCTCAGTGCCGACCACCAACGAATGGCAATTGTCTGCCACAAACACGCCATCTGATGTCAAGTCTCTGCCGTTTAGACGCCGTTTGTTGCCGATTGTTCACCGCCGCCGAATGTGGCTGGGAATGGCTGCGGGCGGCGCGCTCGGCTGCGGGCTTTTGGCGGTATTGCTGATACTGGCGGCATCAATGCTAGGGGCACTCTCCAGCGAAGACAGTCCCGACATCGCTGCGACGAGGGAGGGGGCAAGCAGCGTCAATACGACGGCGACGGCGCTTGCGCTAGAGCAGTCTACGGCGACGGTTGCGGCAACAGATGCAGGCGGCGCCGATGCTTTCCAGTTGACTTCGGCTGTGTTGAACGCCGCGGCTGACGCCACCTTCACGTCCGAAGCGAGACTGAGGCAAGCGCAGCCGACAGCTACAGCCGCCGATTTGCAGCCTGTTGGAGTACGTGAGCGGCCCGCGCTTATTCCGGCTCTGCAAGGCGTGGGGGGAGAATTGGTGTACTTCGCCGAAGTCGAGAACGACTCCGGAATCGAGCCGATATTTCAGATCGTTACGCTGAACCTGGATACTTGGGCGACACGTCGGTTTGATGCCGACGGCGGCAGCAGCAGCTACCCGCAGGCTTCACCGGACGGGCGCTGGATCACGTTTCAATCAAATCGCGATGGCGATTTCGAGATCTACGTAGTGAACCGGCAGGGCGGTCAATTGCGGCAGATTACGCGAAACAGCTATTGGGACCGCTTGCCCGCTTGGGCGCCCGATGGCGATTGGATCATCTATTCTTCCGATGTTCGCGGGGACGAGACTTTCGATTTGTATCGCGTTCGCCCGGATGGCACGGCGCCGCAGCCGGTATACAGCGATGGCTGGCGCAACAGTCATGCGCGATACAGCCCCGACGGCAATGCGCTGGTCTTCACTGCCGGGCGGGAGGTGCGGGACGCGCGCAGCTGGGAACTGCGGCTTGTGGATCTGGCAAGTGGCGCTACCCGTCTGCTCACCGATAATGATGTTCGCGATGCCTCGCCGGGCTTCAGCCGCGACGGAGGACGCATAACGTATGTGACAACGATCGGCGGCGTACGCGCGCTGGCGAGTATGAATCTCAATGGCGAAGATCGCGAGGTCTTGTTCACGGGACCGGGAAGCGTTTGGGCGGTGAGCTATAGTCCGGACGGTCGCTACATGGTTGTCACCGCCACCTTCAATGGCCAGGACCAGCTCTTTTTGATGGATGCGGACGGCGGCAATCTGCAGCAGATTACGACAGAGGGAGGCGCTTTCGCCTCGTGGATTCCGCCTTTGCCCGAAGGCGCTTGATCGCGGACTGCGCCATAGATGAAGCAATCAAATGCGGTTAGGACAATTGATCCGCCTAGCGAATTCGCATTTCCGTGCCAGGCGATGGCCGCTCACTGCAGCGCTTGAACCCTGCGGCAGCGACTAGCAGCCGATTGGCTTGGCCAGCGCCGTCCGAAGAGCGCATTTGAGAATCGGCATTAGTGTCTGCTTTCGATCCACTCGACCAGCAGGCCAACGGCAATGCCGGCAAGTCCGCCGATAAGCAGACCCAGGCGGTTGGGCAAACCGCGCGCCATCAGCGACACTGCGCCGGAGCCCAAAGCGCAAGCGAGCATCGGGCGACCTTTGATCAACGGTACGACGATGCTGATAAAGGTGACAGTCATGGCGAAGTCCAGTCCCCAGGAGGCGGCATCACCAAGTTGCGAGCCGGCCACAATGCCGATCAGGGTACAAAGCTGCCAATTGAGATAGAAAGGCAAGGCGGAACCGAGGTAATACCAATGGCTGTGGGCGATTTGACCGTCGGCATGATAGCGGCGGATGACAACGGCGTAGGTCTCATCGGTGAGCCAGAAGCCCAGGGTCGCCAGCCAGCGCTGTCCAAGATGGCGCATGAATGGGGCGAGCGAGGCTGCGTACAAGGCGTGGCGCAGGTTGACGATGAAGGTGGTGAAGATGATGAATGGCAGCCCGATGCCTTGCGCGTACAGGCCGAGCGCGATGAACTGGGCGGAACCGGCAAAGACTATCAGTGACATACCCATGGTAGCGGCCGGCGTCAGCGTCCGTTCTCCGCTAATCGCGAGCGCGCCGAAGATGATGCCGAAGGGCATGGCGCCGATCATCATGGGGATGGTATCTTTGGCGCCGGCGCCGAATTCGCGTATTCTTGAGGAAGATGCATGCATTAGTGCTGGTTCCGCTCTTTGCATTCGCCGGATGATGAGATTTGGCGGACTGAAGCCGAGGCGTCGTGCCGCTTACGCTCTCAAGTAAATGGCGATATAATAGGGATGTTCTATTGCATTGGCAACAGTTTCGCAGAGTTGCTGGACGTTCACAAATCAGATCCCGAAAATGGGCATCGCAGAATTACCGGGCTTGCGCTGAATGGCGCTTGATGTTTGCTTGCCGCGTAGAAGGAAGTGCATAATGATTGAAGAAATTCTTGAAGAGGCCAAGAGCAAGATGGAATCGACCTTGTCAGTATTCCGCGATGAGTTGACGCGGATGCGCAGTGGACGGGCGAGCACAGCATTGGTTGATCGCATGATAATTGAGTATTACGGACAAGACACCGAGCTGCGGCAACTGGCCAGCATATCCACGCCTGAGGCGATGCAGATTCTGATTCGTCCGTATGACAAGACTTCGATTCGCAACATCGAGAGGGCGATACAAACGTCCGATATTGGCGTGAATCCCAATGTCGATGGCGAGAACATCCGCCTTAATATGCCGGCCTTGACGCGCGAACGGCGGCTCGACTTAGTGAAGTTTCTCAGTCGACGCATGGAAGACAACCGCGTGGCTATTCGTAATATCCGGCGCTCGGCAAACAGTGATTTGCAGGACTTTGAGAAGGAGAAGCTGATTTCGGAAGATGATCGCAAGCGAGGCGAAACGGAAGTACAGAAGCTTACCGACGATTATGTAGCTAAGATAGCTGAATTGGGAACGAGCAAGGAAAAGGACATCATGGAAGTGTAGCAGGCCTCGACAGCTTGACGCGCAGCTCTCGTGCCAGGTGTTTGTCACTGTTTTCCAGCCGGAATAGAGATTCTTACGGAGTTAGAAGGGTAAGACGTTCTTGCTGCCATTGTGTAAACGATACATGCTGTACCGGTTGGTGATGACGAATAGGTATAACGGGTAAGATTCATGGCGCTCATGACTAGAGAGAACGGGTACGCGCGAGTTGACTTGCCGCCGCTGGAAAAAGTGCCGACTCACGTAGCCATTATCATGGATGGCAACGGACGTTGGGCGCGGCAGCGTGGACTTCCGCGTTCCGAAGGACATCGTCAAGGCACGGAAAACCTGCGCCGGATTATTCGCGCTGCAGTTGAATTCGGTGTGTCAATCATGACGATTTATGCCTTTTCGACCGAGAATTGGTCACGGCCGCGGCGCGAGGTCCTGCTGTTGATGCGGATCCTGGAGATGGTCATCGACCGCGAATTGCAGGAGCTGCATGAAGAAGGTGTGCAGATCCGCCATATCGGCGAGTTGGACGGGATCGAAAGACGGCTGGCGCAGAAGGTACAGGATGCTTGTGAGTATACGCGAGACAATGAGCGGCTGATTCTGAATGTCGCCTTCAATTATGGCGGCCGCGATGAGATTGTGCACGCCGTGCAGAATATCGTGCGGGATGGCATTCCCGCGGATGAAATCACCGACGCGACCATCAGTGACTATATCTACACCAGCGATTTGCCGGATCCAGACCTGATCATCCGTACCAGCGGCGAATGCCGGCTTAGCAACTTTCTCATTTGGCAGGGCGCCTATAGCGAGATCTATACAACCGAATCTTATTGGCCCGCTTTTGATCGGACGGAATTCCACAAGGCGCTGGCCGAATACGGCAATCGACGGCGGCGTTTCGGCAAGACCGATGAGCAGATTGACGCCGAACACCGTTTGCCGGAACAAGCGCTCAAGAGACCATTCTGATGCGTACGAAGCGCCTTGGCCGGACAGCATTGCAGCTGCCGATCGTCGGCATTGGCACGGCGTTCACCGGTATCCCCACACAAAATGAGACAGTGGGCGAATACGAAGGGGCGCCTAGCAAAGTCGACCAAGAGTTGGGCGTCGCGACCTTGGTAGCCGCGATTGACGCGGGCTGCGCTTTTTTTGACACGGCAGCGCTCTATGGCCGGAGCGTGAGCGAGACGATGATCGGCGAGGCGCTGCGTCAGCGACCGGACGCTCGAGGCAAGATTACGATTTCGACCAAGGCGGGCCGCAGTCATGAAGGTTACGATTACAGCTTTGACGCGGTGGCGCGCAGTGTTCAGGGCAGCCTGGAGCGTATGGGTCTTGACAGTGTCGATATCGTTTACATACACGACGCGATGGGTCAGCCGATGGAGCGTGTGTTGGCTGATGATGGCGCGCTGGGCGCGTTGCGGCATTTGCAGGGGCAGGGGCTGCTCAGGTATATCGGGACAGCTTCGAACGACCCGGCCACCAATCTGGAGTATATCAAGACTGGTGAATTTGATGCGGCCGTCATGGCGGATTCCTGGAGCTTGATTAATCTAACGGCTGAGCAAGGCGTCTTCGCTGCCGCAGCGAAGCATGATGTGGGACTGGTGGCGGCTACGCCGATCGAGCGCGGATTGCTGGTTACGGGACCGCTGGCAAATACGAAATATCTGAATCGGCGATTCAGCCAGGAGTGTCTTGATCAAGTCAGCATGATAAAGCAATTGTGCGACGGATATGGCGTACCGATGTTGGCGGTAGCGCTGCAGTGGTGTACGCGGCACGCGCAGGTGACATCGACGATACCGGGGGCGCGTTTGCCGCAGGAAGCGGAAACCAGCCTGGCGGCGGCGCAGCTTGAAATCCCCGAGGCGCTTTGGACGGAGCTCGAGCCGCTGGTACAGCATTTCGACACCGCAATCAGCGTCTAGGCGCATTCGGTAAGTCAATGAGATACGGTCTCCGCATTGCTTGCCCGGCGGATATCCGACCAGCTCATGCCCTGACGCAATAGCAGCAAGAATCCAACGACTGTAGGTGGGAACCAAATGACCAGATGCGTTACCACAGCGTAGGCGGTGGCGGTCGCAACGGGCAAACTCAAGGCAGTCAAGATCGTGATGACGACGAATTCATTTACGCCGACCTGGCCGGGTGAAGCTGGGATCAAGCCGGCCAGGTTGACGGCGCCGACCAAGAGCAGAGCGACCGCGTAATTCAGCTCCAGGCCAAAAGCGAACATCACCAGCCAATAGGTTCCGGCTTCAACACCCCAGGTGACAAAAGAACTGACGATTGCGCCGACGAGGGTGACCGGGCTGCGCAAGCCTTTGAGCCCGGCGATAATTTCTTCGCTGATACGTGCAAGGACGCCACCCAGCTTCTGTGGCAGAAGCTTCAGGGAGAGCCGAATGAGACTGCGCAGGAAATCTGGTTTTGCGGCCAGGAAAAAGGCAAGCAGCATGGCGACGATGAAGAGCGGCGTTGTTACTGCGGTGATGGTCTCGATTGCATCAGATTGCAGGTCGATGAAGAGCAGGCTGAACAATATGAAGGCGAGCATGACGCTGCCGTCAAAGAGGCGTTCGATTATGACTACAGTTGTGGAGCGCACCAGCGGCACGTCGTGATTACGCCGAAGCAGTACGATGCGCAAGGCGTCGCCGGCGCGCAGCGGATAGACGTTGTTGCCCATGTAACCGATGACGACTATTTGGCTGAGGGATGACAAGGGAATCAGCTTGACGGCGCGGAGGAGGAATTGCCAGCGCAGGGCAATAACGATGACAGCCAGGAAGTAGATCAGCGCAGCAAAAACCAGAAGCGGAAGGTCGATTTCGCTGAGGCTGGTCCAGAATTGCTCGGGCTGCAGGCCGCGAAAGGCAAAGAACAGAAATATTGCGCTGATGGTCATGCCTGTCAAGAAGGCAAGGCGTCGCTTTTCCAAGGGTTTCCAGCTTTGAAGAGTCAGTGGATTCGGTGTCGTATCGTGCCGGTAAGATAGCAGACGGGTAGGAAGATTAACAGCCGGTTTCGGAAGTGGAAGTTTACGGAAGAGTATGTGCCGACTTCCACAAGGCCATGTCTACAGCGTGAGCAGGGCGTCGATCTTGGCGTCTTCTATGGCGCGATTCGGCTCAACATAAGTAAGATTGAAAGTGTCGGCGACTGCGGGATGCGTGCAAAGACCGTTGAAGGTGTTGAGTCCATTGAGCAGGGCGGGATCGTTGGCGAGAGCGGCGGCGGCGCCTTGATCGGCGATCTTCAGGGCATAGGGCAGCGTGGCGTTGGCCAGGGCGAGACTTGAGGTACGCGGCACGGCGCCGGGCATATTGGCGACGCCGTAGTGCAAGACGCCGTCAATGACAAAGGTGGGATCGCTGTGCGTTGTCGGGCGGGTGGTCTCGACACAGCCGCCTTGATCGACGGCGACATCGACGATGATGCTGCCTTTTGGCATAGTTGGCAGCATTTCGCGCGTGACCAGCATGGGGGCGCGGGCGCCGGCGATGAGGACCGAGCCTATGAGAGCGTCGGCGCTTTGAATTGACCGAGAGATGTTGATGCTGTTCGAATAGAGTGTGGTGAGCTTGCCGTCCAGTACGTCTTCGAGGTAGCGCAGGCGGTCGAGGTTGATGTCAAGCAGCGTAACGCGAGCGCCCATGCCCAGTGCGATTTTGGCGGCGTTGGCGCCGACCGTGCCGGCGCCCAGTATGACGACGTGCGCGGCCGCGACACCGGGCACTCCGCCCAGCAGGACGCCGCGGCCTTCCTCATGCCGCTCCAGGTAATGCGAGACGACTTGCGCTGCCATACGGCCGGCGACTTCGCTCATGGGCTCCAGGAGTGGGAGCCGCCCCTGCTTATCCTTGACAGTTTCGTAGGCGATGCTGGTCACGCCGCTATCCAGCAGGGCGTGAGTTAGCGCTTCGTCGGCTGCCAGATGGAGGTAGGTGAAGAGGGTCATATCTGAATGTAGAAATCCATATTCACAGGCTTGAGGCTCTTTCACCTTGATGATCATATCGGCCTGCGACCACAGAGCCGCCGCTGACTCAAGCATGGTTGCGCCGGCGGCATGATATTCACGGTCGGGGAATCCACTGCCTTCGCCCGCGTCTTGTTCAACGTAGACTTTATGACCGCGCCTGTCGAGCTCTCTCACGCCAGAAGGCGGCAAGGCTACGCGGTGCTCTGCGACTTTTATTTCCTTGGGGATGCCGATGTTCATTAAAGGTCTCCTGCGACTATGGATCACCTTCATTGTACAGGATGTAGGAAGAACGTTTAGTTATTTCATACAGATTGCCTAAATTACTTGGGTTTGATAATTCCCACAGCAATTTTTGCGACCGAGGCATAAAGGGCGGGCGGGCTTTGTGATGGTTTTGTGATAATTATCATGATAGGGCGGAACATTTTTTCTATCACAAATTATCATAAACCGGGGCTGGTGGACGAGATATGTGGTTGTTAAGGCGCGCTGGAATCAGAGTAGCGGGGAATAGGTGGCGATGGCGACTAAATGGTCGCGCGGGTCAGATGACGAAGCGCTCATATTCGTTGTCGGCGGGGATACCCCAAACGGACCAGAAATCACCTGTCGCGGGGCACATGATGGCGGCGCCGCAGCTCTCGATGTCCATGGGCGGCTTGGGTCGAGTGCAGATCGCTACATCATCGCGTGTTAGAGCCATCAGATCGTCAAGCGTGACAGCGGACTTCGCCAGCAGTTCACGGGCGCGGCGCAGTCGGTTCTCCGAGCTCGCCGTTGATTCAGGCGGGCGTTCGCGGGCAACATCAATGTTCTGCTGAATGAGACAGTGGTTGGTGTGCGTGATTGTCTCATCGTCCAGTTTGTGAACATATCGGGATGTTGACATCGCTTCGACCTCGTAGCCTTTGCCGCTTTTGTCCATCAGCATGTAATTATGGGCGCCAGCGAGTTTGGCGCTGGTGAGGCAATCGAGAGCGTTGTCGAGGTCTTCCTGCTGCAGAATCTTGCGCACGACAAAGGGCCAGGTGACGCCGATCTGACCATCGGTGGCCATTAGATTATTGATGCCGACGGTGAGGCCGGCGCTGTTCATGCCGATCATGCCGACGCAGCCGGTGATGGTGAAGGTCAGGAACTCTGGCGCATTGTCCGGCTGCCCGTGGATCAGGACGACGTATGGCGTGGCTGTGGCGTGCATGTCCCAGGTTTGGCCGAAGAAGGCTTGGCCGGTAGCGCTGCGCTCAGCCGGCACCATGAAGGCGGTGCAATTGTCGGAGACTAGGGAGGGCGCGGCGGGCACGGTGATATCGCCGAGGTTGTAGACAACATCAATGAAGTCGGTGAAGCCGTTGTTGATTACCAGCTCGGCCAGGCTCAAGCCAGTGGCGTCCACCATGCCCTGGAGTTCTTGCATGAGGTCGGGCGCATAGGCTTGATGTTCGGCCACGCAAGCTTCGGCGAGGGCGATGACGGCGGAGCGCGACAGGTTATGCCCCGTCCAGTTGGCATCTTGGCTAAGGCGGAGGCGTTCCGCGGTGAACATGTGGATCTCATCGTGGAAGCGTTTGCCGTGGGCGAAGCCCATGTCATAGGGCGCGCCGGTGAGTTTGACTACGCGGATTCGGTTCATTGTTGCCCCCTATTCCGCATTGTAGGCGATATGGCAGAGGTGTAAAGGTTGATTTGACAACCGATGTCCGAAGCCTATTATGCTCAGAAGTCACTATATTTGGGCGATTAGCATGAAAAAATGAATGATTATCGTATACACTGCATAAATTGGTATTGCCTTGCCGAGAAACATCCGCACACAATAAGAGTGATGGCGTTAAGTATCTATGAAGGAGGCAGTCGAAATGACGCAGCGACTTTGTAGGTTAATGTTCGTTGTCACCGTGTTGTTGTCGCTAGCAAGTTGGTCGCATGCGATGGCATCAATTGGTTTGCCCGACATTCAAGGCGTGTGTACGGAAAACCTTACTGTTGGCGGAGAAGCAGCCGGCTTTGTGCATATACGTACTGCGAGCGAGGACGAACCGGGGGCGAACGCCAGATTTCGCTCTTACGGATGGTCTCCGTGGCCGAAATTCACTGGAGGGGTCAAATCTGTATACCACTACCAGACCCATTCCAGAGCCTATGTCAGTGTAGGGAAGAACATCGGGACACAATGGCTTCCCTACTATACGTACACGACGGTATCCCGCAGATGTACTGACTGACTCTATCTAGTGTAAGAGCCGCGGGAAGAACCTCCCGCGGCTCTTTATTCTGTTACCATAGCCATCCGCACTGCTGCACGTAGACGTCAATCACCCTGTAGGCGACGGCGCCGATCGCAACCACTATGACCGCGAGAATTGCCCACGCCACTAGATTAAAAACTCGTAAGCGGCGCAGATCAGCAACCATTAGTTCATGAGTGCCTTCGACTCTCGCTACACGCTCATTGAGGACCGTGTCATTCATTATGTCATCTCCCCGAAAATCCTTCCCGCGACGGTACTCAATTTAGCATATTCTGCCCGGCATTGTTAGTGGGCGCTCCTGGTGGAGTGGTGAAAATCTTGGATATGCCCTTTTCTAACCCCATCCCCGGCCCTTCCCCAAAGCATTGGAGAAGGGAGTTTTCCGGCGAGTTTGAGCCAGGGTCGTCTTCATTCTATCTCCTTCTATCTCCTTGAAATTCACCACTCCCTTAGTGGGCGCTCCTGGCAAAGGCGGACGCGTTCGTGGGCGAACCGGTGGATTTCATCGTGAAAGCGTATCCCGTTTTCCCGACCCATGTTGTAGGCAGTGCCGGCCAGGTTGATAAGTCGGATTCGATTCATTTGTCTCCTCCCAGTTCGCATTATGGGCAGGATGACAACGATATGATGGGCCAGATTATAGATGATGCATGTGACATCGGCATAACGAAGGCGCTAAATTAGAGTATATTGCCAGATATAGAGCAAGTATATTTAGTCAAAATATACAAATCGCATTGAAATTTCGAGAATTATCGAGTATCGTAAGAGTGCTTGCTTTTGTATTCATAAAGCAGAACCAACTAGCAATTTATGAGTAAGGACCGAGATTACTTTTTCTAGATCTGAATACGTGGAATTATCTATCCAAAGCAGGAGGTTCTCAATGAAATACCTTAAGTGGATTCATACTCACCCTGTTCATCTGTCTACAATGCGCTCAAGAGAGTTTAACACAAAACGAAAGCGCAGGGATTGAGTTCAATGGGCGAATCTATCAGTCATTTGCGGAAGTAAGGCAAGCATCTGTAAACCAGAGTGGGGCATTTGGAGCGTCTGGTGGAGAGAATACTTGGTTATATTGCGGTGTCAGGCTAACTACCACGGTACTGGATCGAGGACATTATGATGGGCACTATGATCCGGTAGTATGCTTTACATCAGAAGCGGAAAGCGACAGGCTTTACGCTGAGAATCAGGCTTTAAGAGCCAGCAATCAACCTCCTGTTGCCTCTACACCTACACCGCCCGAGGGCGCGATGGCTCAAGATGGGGCTACAGGTGCGCATGGACACTACGTGTGCCACGAGACTCCTCGCGGCACACCGTTTCGGTGGACTTGGTACAGTGGCGCTTTTGACGACGTATGTCCCAGTCACAACTATGCCTATCTGTATAATTTTGTCAGATCATACTGGCAGGTGGGGAGCGGTAGAACCTACTTCTACTTTGCTAATTCGAACTTGCACTGGTGGTTAGATGGTTCAAGCGCTTCTGTTGGAGGTATGATGGACAGCTATGTTATCCATCATTACACTTGGGGCGCATCACACTAGTAAAGGCAAAAGATGTGATTCATATAGGTCTCGCATCGTCGAACTTCATACCATCTCCGTCTGGGAGATTGGCATATGCTCTTCACTAAATTGGCCAACATGAAGCCGCTGGGAAGAATCATACTGGCGTTCCCGCTCATCTTTGCCGTGTATGCGCTTGTCAGTCTTGCATGGAATTTCCCTGGCGGCGTTGAGTTCAACGGGCGTATCTATCCCTCTATTGCCGAGGCGCGGCAAGCGGCTGTCGGTCTGCCGGCCGCTGTTAATGCGGCGCAAGCAAAAGTCGCTGACGACTTGCCATTCTACTGCGGTCAGCGGCTTTCAATACGTGCGCTGATTCTTGGATTTTATGGTCCTTATGACCCAATGGTTTGCTACACATCAGAAGCGGAAAGTGATCAGCTTTACACTGAGAATCGAGCATTGGAAGCTCGCTATAAACCTTTCGCCGAGAAAGTTCTGCCTACCATGGCTTGTGCTAGCCTGCTTATCGTTTTGGCGACTCTATTCCGCAGATTCAGAAAACGCAAAAGGTGAAGACGCTTTCGGGATAGCAGTTGGATGGCATATACTATGAACTTATCATGTTCCAAGAACGCATTAGCAGGACAAGATGCCCGAGACTCTAGTTACATTGTTGCTGTATGCGCCGTAAACGCCGAGTTATCTGGAAATTGACACGACGGCGTTAGACATCGACATCATAAGCGGTCAATGAGAGCGGCTGGCGCAGTGCTGATTTGCACGGTCTCGGCGATTCAAATGGTGGCGCGCGGCAGGGGCGGACTTGGCGCATACCCATTGTCGCGGTTGTTGCGTCGTGGATGAGTTGAACTTTGTTTCGATTTTACATTTTGTCCATTTCGGCTCGGACGGTATCCAGCAGGTTATCCGCCCGAATCTGCGCCAGCGTGTAACAAGGACCGCCCATCTGGTCGGCGAGGCGCTGTGCCAAGCCTTGATCGAAGGCGACATGCTCCATGTTGATGGTGACGGTGCGGATATCGGCTTCGTGAATTCTGCGGGCGATGGAATGGGCTTCGTCCTGGGGCGAGATGGAATCGCTGATGGAGACGTTGCCGGCGCCATCGGTCAGCAGGATCATCATCGGCATGACATCAGGATTGAGGTTTTTCTCGCGCATGACAGCTTCGTAAGTCAGCAGCAAGCCGGCTGAGAGCGGTGTCTTGCCGCCGACGGGGATATCCGACATGGCTTCTTTGGCGAGGACGACCGAGTTGGTCGGCGGCAGAACGAGCGAGGCGCGGTCTTTTTGAAAGACGACCAAGCCGACGCGGTCGCGCCGCTGGTAGGCATCGGTCAGCAGAGACATAATGGCGCCTTTAGTCGCCTGCATACGTTCGGAAACAGCCATGCTCCAAGAGGCGTCAACGGTGAACATAATCAGATTGGAAGCTTTGCGGACGCGAACCTTTTCTTGCAAGTCTGTTTTGCGCAGAGCGTAAGCCATGCCTGTTTCCTGCTTCTGTTCGCCGCGTTCTATTTGAAAGGGAGCGGCGGCGCGAAGGGTGGCGTCAAAGGCGATATCGCGCGGTTTATCGCCGGCTTGCTTGGCCCGGACGTAGCGGCCGCGCTTGCGATCGGTGCGCGTGGTGGAGCGACGGCCGGATTGGCGGCGGGTCATGCGGTCGAGTTGGGTGTTGAGCTTGCGAGTCTCGAATTCGGCTTTGGATTCGACTTGCTGCCCGCCCTCCCACCAACGAGCGTCGGCGGTGGGGAAGACGTCTTGCGGCGCCGCTTCAGTTTGGCCGAGTTCTTGTTCTTGCGGCTCGCCTTCGCCGCTTACAGACTCACTTTTTTTTTAGTCTGCGCTGCTTGTTCGTCGCTGTTTTCGCTGAATTCGCCTTCTTCTTCGCCGTCGCCAATTTCTTGCCGCTTCTCGTCCACCGCTGATTCAACGGCGTTGAGGTCGGCTTGGGCATCGCTGAAGGGACCGTGCTTGAGTCGATGGGGGATGGTCAGACGGATGGCGATGGTGATATCACGATCGTTTATGACTATTCTGCCCTCGAAGGCGGCGTGGGCGCGGGCGGCTTTCAGGATTACCAAGTCGGCGCGGTGACCGTCGATGCGCAAGTCGCTGGTGATGCTGGCGATGACGCGCAGGTCATTTGTGGTATGCGTGACCTGGTTAATGATTTCACGCGCGGCGGCGATGCGTTGAGAGAGCTGCTGATCGACCGGATCCCATACTACTTTGAAATCGAGCGGGTCGTTCTCGTAGGCGATGTGGCGCTCAAGGATCTCGATTCGGTCAGCGGCGTCTTTTATGCCGGTGACATCGACGGAAAGCGCAAAACGATCAAGAAGCTGCGGGCGCAAGTCGCCTTCTTCCGGGTTCATTGTGCCGACCAGGATGAAGCGGGCAGGATGACTGAAGCTGATGCCTTCGCGCTCAACGATGTTTACGCCCATGGCGGCGCTGTCAAGCAGGAGATCGACGATATGATCATCGAGCAGGTTGATTTCATCGACGTAAAGGATTCCGCGGTTGGCGTTTGCCAGCACACCTGTATCGAAGTGCCGTTCGCCGAATTGAATCGCCTTTTCAATATCAAGTGTGCCGACAACACGATCTTCGGTGGCGCTCACGGGCAGATCAATAAAGCTGATGCGCCGGCGCGATGTGGGGATGTCGGGACAGTCGTCGTATTTTTGGCGAGCGAAATCTGACCAGGACTCGGGGCGGGCGGGATCGTCGTTGAAGGGTGAATCGGCAATGACATTGATCTCAGGAAGGAGGGCGGCCAAGGCGCGCGCAGCCGTCGACTTGCCGGTGCCGCGTTCTCCGCGGATCAATACACCGCCGATGCGCATGTCAATGGCGTTGAGGATTAGCGCGAGTTTCATCATGTCTTGGCCGACGACAGCGGTGAAGGGGTAGACAGGCGGTCTATGGCTCATGAAGGATTTTGTTTCCTGCTGACTAGCTTGCACTGAAAAGAGAATTATACGAGAGCGCGCATTGCCTGACAATTGCAATCTTGCGCAGCTTGACTAACGCCGACCGTTATCTCAACGAGGCGCGCTAGAGCTATTTCCTGGCAGGGACTTTGTTCGTAACGACCTGTTGGATACCAGGCTTCAATGGATGCGTGAAAGCAGGGCTACTTGTTTATGAGTCTACTTCTGTAGCAATCGGCGTAGAGGTTGGCGCTGGCGAGACGCTACTGGTCGGCGACGGGGTATCGCTGGGTGTCGCGGTAGGTGTGGAGGTGGCGGTAGCGGTCGGCAAGGGCGGTATATCTGCGACGATTTCAAGAGCGGATGGATCGAAGCCACGGCAAAAGAAGCTGCTGAAGCTGCCCCAGCCGGCGAGGCCGCTGGCTTGTTCGACTTGCAGCCAATCCCTAGTTTCGTTTGTGCCGCGAACCAGGACAGGGACATTTTCCGTCGCGGTCTTTACTTGGGCGTAGCGCGAGTCGGGACCGGCATAGAGCAAGACATCGTTGATCGGAGTACATTCGGGGTCGCGAACGGCGATCGTGAGACTGTGCTGGATTGTGGCGCCGATCTCGTCCGTGGCGCTGAGCCGAATTTCAAACTCGGCAGCGGGCACACCGCGCAGCACGAGCTCACCTTGCGTATCGGCATAGGATTCGCTGACAGTTTCAAAGCCCAGGGGTCGGGTGATGTCAAGCGACACTGCCCCTTCAAGCTCCCAGCGGACGGTAAGCGTACCGATGACCTGGCGCAGCATAGAAGTTCGGTCGCTGTAGAATTGGGCGATTGCGACCGGCTCATAGATGTCGAGGCGGCGTGATTCCACGACAGTCACGTCGCCGCGCTGGGCTATTAGGGCCAAGTCGATGGGGTCGATGTATTCGCTTGTGTCTAAGTTATAAGAGGACGTGTTTTCCGGCAATTCGGCGACAGCGACGCGATTAACTTCGATGACAAAACGTTGCGCATGGTCTGCCGTCCAACTCAGCTGGACCGGCGTTCCTTGCGCCACTTGAACGTCGGACAATGCGATGCTGGATATCTCTGGCTCCGGGGGTTGGAATAGCACGATGGCGGCAATCACGGCCACAATGCCGAAGAGTGCAATAAGCTGTGTGGCGGCACGGTTGGATAGATACGGCTTGATGCTAACCCGTGCCGGGAGCGCCACACGGTAGCCGGTGGGATTGTCCGCTTTGGCGAGGAGCGCGAAGGGAATCTCTCGCGTTTTTCCCACTAGCGGGCGCCGCTGCGAGTGGACCTCGCCATCGACTTGAGCGCGGCTACCGGGGTGTAACCTTATGGCAGATTGGGCCAGGCGCAAATCAAGACTGGATTCCAGATCGTAACTCTCGAGCAGAAGGCTAAGCGGCTCATTGCCCTGATTGAGCAAATAAAGGCTGAAACTGTCGCCATCGTTGCAGACAGGCGGATCGAGCGCGAGACTGAGGCCGCCGAAGCCGCCGAGCTCAACTATGGCGATGAGACGCAGGGTCTGCTGTGGTTCTTCAAGGCGAGTGATGTTGATATTGAGCTGGAAATGACGCGGCGTAAATTCGGGGCGACGCGCAGGTTTGATGAGAAACTGAAGCTGGGTATCTTCGTAGGCAGGCAGAGGGAAAACCAATCGATCAGGCTTGACCCAGTCATCAGGCAGCCCGGAAGTTTCGACGCGAAATTTGGCGTCAGCCGCGCTTGTGTTGGCGATGCTCAGCGAGAGGGTGGCGCTGGAGGCGGGAAACACCTTGAACTGGGCATGATCCAGGCTGGCTCGAAAACCGGTCAGCGCGGGCTGCGTCTGGTCGCTTAGGGCGGGCATTGATACTGTGGGGCTGTCGCTGTAATGGTAGAAGGTGAGCTTCAGCGGGCCGACGGCAATGACCTCTGTTTCACGAAGGAGCAGTGGCGTATCCGCCGGTATGCGCCGTCCATTGACGGTTGTGCCGAGAATCGAATTTAGATCGGTGATAAATACGCCGTCGGTTCCTGGGTTGAGACGGAAGTGACGGTCGGATACAGATACGTCCGCGATCCGGATGGAATTGGTCTTCGCGCTGCCAACTGTAATTTTATCGCCCCGCAGCTGGAGACTTTCGAGGCGTCCATCTGGATACTGGATGTCCAATCGTCCGAAGAGCGTCATGTAGTGCTTCGCTTGCCTGTGCGTGATGCGTTCATGGTACAGGGAATTCCAGCTGCCTGAAAGGTCAGGCGATAGCGCGCTGCAGATTTGCGGCAAGAGCGTTGGACAAGCGTCGGCTTGATGAGAGAAGGGCGCTGTTGTACTGTCTGCATGCGACGAGGACTCGAGGCTTTGATAATGACGCAAGAGACGATTATCTGTGTAACGCCGAATGCGGCTTTGGACCGTACTTTGGTTGTGCCGGATTTCGCCATCGGGCAGATATCACGTATTCCCAATGCCATCGCTGTACCGGGCGGAAAAGGTTTGAATGTGCTGCGGGCAGTCGAGATCTTGGGTGGCCGAGCGCTGGCGATGGGTCTGCTCGGCGGGCATACCGGCAGGATGATCGCGGCGCTGGTGGAGGAAGATGGCTATCGGGCGGCTTGGACAAGGTTCGAGGGTGAGACGCGGACCTGCACGATAATCGCGTCGCCGGATGGAAACTCGACGGTTATCAATGAAGCGGGGCGAATTGGGCCGGAAGACTGGAAGGCGCTGGAAGATGATATTTGCAGCGTCGCGAAACAGGAAGCAGCGAGTATCGTATGTCTTTGTGGCAGCTTGCCGGTGGGCGCGCCGGACGCAGCGCCGGCGGATTTAATTGCGCGATTGAGAAAAGCAGGCGCGCGCATCTGGGTGGACAGCAGCAAGCGATGGCTGGAGAAGGCAATCGAGGCGAAACCCTACGCGGTAAAGGTCAACCGCGACGAATTCGTGGAGGCAGTGGACTCCGAAGCGGTGACGGACAGTGAAGTAATTGCTCTGGCGCGGGGCTTGGTCGCCCAAGAGATAGAGCTGGTGGTCATATCGATGGGCGCTGAGGGCGCCTTGCTGGTCGCGGAAGACCTGGTGGCAAAAGGTACGCCGCCGGCGATACAAGCGGTTGATCCGGTCGCGAGCGGGGATTGCCTGCATGCCGGCATCGTTGTGGCCTTGGCAGATGGCGCGGATCTGCCAGAGGCGCTGCGACGTGGCGTGGCGGCGGGCACGGTCAACGCGATGTACGCCGGGGGCGCGCAGTTTTCGCGGGCTCATTATCTGCAGGTACTTGCGGATACTCGGGTTGAAAGCGTCGTGACTTGAATGCGCCAAATTTTACAAAATGTTTAAGAATTTCATATATATTTCTGATACATGCTATCTAAGATAGCTTGCGGACAATCCATCAAAGTTGCGCGATTGCATTTATTGTCATCGCAGCGCCTGTCGACGTGATATGGTCTAGGCTCTGTGTATTGGCAGTGCGAAAGGAGATTGCTAGTGATTCATGTGCAGAACATTACGAAGAACTACGGCAGCATTCAGGCGCTGCGGGGCGTCAGCTTTGACATTCAGCCCGGCGAGATCGTCGGGCTGCTTGGACCAAATGGCGCCGGCAAGTCTACAGCGATAAAGATCATCACTGGCTTTATGCACCCTGATGAAGGCCACGTGGAGATCGATGGTTTGAATGTTTTGAGTGACCTGAAGGCGGTGCAGGCAAAGATTGGATATTTGTCCGAGAATACGCCGCTGTATCCTGAGTTGTCGGTTCAGGCCTATCTGGGAATGATGGCTGATTTGCGCGGCGTTGCAGCGTCTGATTATGTCCGCTTACTGTCCAATGCAGTATATGGCACGGGATTGCAGGATTATCTTACGCGACCGATAGCCTCGCTGAGCAAGGGTTTGCGTCAGCGATTGGGCCTGGCGCAGGCGATTTTGCATAAACCACAGTTTCTGATACTCGACGAGCCGACCGTTGGCTTGGATCCGACGCAGATCGTTGAGATCCGCGCTCTCATCAAGTCCTTGGCGAGCCAGAGTACGATTCTGTTTTCTTCCCATATCTTGTCGGAAGTTGAGGCGATATGCGACCGCGTGATAATCGTCATCAACGGCGAGGTAAGAGCTGACCGGCGTCTAAGCGAATTGAGTATGAGCAACGATGCGACACTGGTATTGCAAAACGACAGTGGCGATGTCGAGCAGTCATTGACCGGTTTGGAAGGGGTCGAGATGATCCGGCAGATCCGATCGCTGGACGACTATCCAGCTTATCGCATCAGCGGCTCGGCGGATATCACGCCGCTGATTTACGCGATTGCGCGCGACCGAGATTGGTCGGTGCGGGAATTGCGGCGCGACACAGTCACGCTAGAGAGCTACTTCAATCAACTGGCGACAACAGCATAGGAGCGTAGCATGAAGAAAGTACTCTCCATAACGGGTAAAGAGCTGAAGCTCTATTTTGGTTCGCCGATGGCGTTCATCTTCGCCGGTGTTTTCCTGGTGTTGACGTTGTTTGTATTTTTCTGGGTGGATTCCTTTTTTGCGCGTGGCATCGCCGATGCGCGCGCGCTTTTCGCCTGGATGCCGCTGCTGATGATTATCTTGGTGTCGGCGCTGACGATGCATCAGTGGAGCCGCGAAGAAGAGAGCGGCAATCTGCAAGTGCTGCTGACGATGCCTGTGCGCCTGATTGAATTGGTGGCGGGCAAGTTCTTGTCGGCATTGGCCTTGGTTGCGCTGGCGCTGGCATTGACGCTATTCTTGCCCATCACCGTAGCGTCGCTGGGGAACCTGGATTGGGGACCGGTTATCGGCGGATATCTGGCGGCGCTTTTGCTCGCTTCAAGTTATATCGCGATCGGCCTATTTGTTTCGTCGCGCACAGATAATCAATTGGTGGCGCTGATCGGCACCGCCGTCATCTGTGGATTGTTTCAGGCGGTCGGCTCACCGGTGATTACTGATCTTTTCGGCGCGACTATGGGCGACTTGCTGCGCCAGTTTGGGACGGGCAGCCGCTTTGAGAGCATTGAACGAGGCGTGATCGATTTTCGCGATTTAGTCTACTACCTTTCGCTGACAGTTTTGTTCCTGGCTCTGAATATCCTTTCGCTGGATAGCAAGCGTTGGAGCGCCGCGGCGCATTTGCGTTCGCATCGCATGAACGGCCGGATCGGCCTGATTCTGATTGGCGCGAATCTGCTGGCGCTGAATCTGCTGATTGCGCCGGTGCGCGCGGCCCGCCTGGACTTGACGCAATTCAGCGAATACAGCTTGTCGGATGTGACCAAGAATGTGCTGGCTGATTTGGGCGAGCCGCTGCTCATACGCGGCTACTTCAGCGAAGAGAGTCATCCCTCGCTGGCGCCACTTGTGCCGCGGATCAAGGATACTTTGCGCGAATATCAAATGGCGGCGGCGGGCAACCTGGAACTGGAGTTTGTGGATCCCTTGACAAGTCCCGAGCTTGAGAGAGAGGCGAACCAGATCTATGGCATTCGGCCTTCACCGCTGCAAGTGACAGATCGCGGTGGTGTTTCGCTGGTCAACGTCTACTTCGATGTGCTGATTGCCTACGGCGATCAGACGGCGACCTTGAGCTTTTTCGATCTGATCGAAGTTGTGGATTCACCGCTGGGTATCGAAGTGCGGCTGCGCAATTTGGAATACGACTTGACAAGTACGATTCAGCGGGCGGTGTATGGCTTCCAGAGTCTCGATGCTGTGCTGGAGGCGCTGGATGAACCGGCGCGGCTCACACTTTATCTTGCGTCAGCGACTATGCCTGAGCAGATGGTCGAAGTCAGCGAGACGATACAAGAAGTGACGCGGGAGATCGCGGAGACAAATCCGGCGAAGGTTGATTTCAAGATCGTCGATATGTCGCTTCCGGACCCCGGTATCAGCGAGCAAGAGCTCTTCGATCGCTTTCAGATTCAGCCGGTGGCGACGAGTTTCTTCGCGGTGGAGACCTTTTACCTGCACTTGGTGATAGAAGCGGGCGCTGACATTCAGGTCATATATCCATCCGGCGAATTGAGCCGCGCCGAGATTCGCAACGCAATTGAATCGTCCTTGAAGCGCTCTTCTTCCGGCTTCTTGAAAGTAGTCGGCTTATGGACGCCGCCTCCTGCGCAAGTCGATCAGTTCGGACAGCAAATGCCGAGCTTGCAGCAGTACGGCATCCTGGAAGATACGCTGCGCGAGAATTACGAGCTGCGCCGAGTTACCTTGGATGAGGGCCAAATCGCGGCCGATATCGATGTCTTGATCTTGCTGGCGCCGCATGGGTTGACCGACAAGCAGCGATATGCCATTGACCAATACATCATGCGAGGCGGCTCGGTGATTGCCGCGGCGGGGCACTACCGTCTTGGCATTGATCCCTATGCCGGCGCGCTGCTGCTGGATGTCAATGAAGGCGGCATTGAAGAGATGTTGGAAAGCTATGGCGTCATCGTTGGCGACAGCCTGGTGATGGATTTTCAGAATGCGCCGTTCCCGCTGCAGGTACAGCGGGACTTGGGCGATATGGTCGTCACCGAGATTCAGTCGCTGGACTATCCCTATTTTATTGATGTCCGCCCGAACAAGATGGATTTGGACAGCCCAGTAGTCAACGGCTTGCCGCTTCTGACGATGAGCTGGGCATCGCCGGTGACGGTCGACGAGACGGTCTTGGGGGAGGCGCAGGTCACGACTTTGATAAGCTCGAGCGACAATGCTTGGGCAACGATGGAAACGAATCCACTGCCGGACCTGGAAGCCTACCCTGATTTCGGATTCGCGGTCGGCGACGTATTGTCTTCCATTCCGCTGGCGCTGGCGGTCGAGGGTTCATTTGGCAGTTACTTCAGCGACAAGCCTTCGCCCTTCGAAGCGGACGATGAAAGGGGCGAGGGCGATACGGCCGCAGCGATTGGGCTGATAGAGCGTTCGCCAAAGAATACGCGCATGATTGTGCTGGGCAGCACAGAGTTTGTGAATGACAACGTCTATCAGATTGCGGCCAATTTCGGCGGAGACCGTTTCTTCAGCAATTTGCAATTGGTGGCGAACGCGATTGATTGGTTTACGGAAGATGTCTCGCTGGCGTCGATACGCAGCCGAGGCAGCGCAGCGCGCATCCTGCCGCCGATAGACGAGGGCGCTCAGAATCGCTGGGTGCTGATCAATTATGCGGTGGCGATTATCGGCCTGGTATTGATTGGCGTGGTCTGGCAGATACAGCGCCGCGCCGAGCAGCCGATTCAATTGATTCCGCCGCTGGGCGCTTTTGTCGCTGCCGACGCTTCTGATGACATGAGCAAGGAGAAGCATGATGTTGAATCGTAGCAATCGCTTCCTTGTCGCGCTGCTGGTTGCTCAGATCGTCTTGCTGGCTATCGCGGCACTGATGACAGGCGGGACAGAGGAACGTCAGGTTCAGCCGATTCTGTCTGATGTGGCAGCGGATGATGTTGAGCGAATCACGATCGCGGACGATCTCGACAATGTGATGACCTTTGCGCGGGGCGACGCGGGGTGGGTTCTGCCCGATGCCGACGACTACCCGCTGGACGGCGCGAAAGTCGACGAGATCCTCGGCAAGTTGGCCGGTATGGATACTCGGCGATTGGTGGCGTCGAATCCGGCGAATTTCGCCCGCCTTGAGGTGAAAGAGGATGACTTCCGGCGCAGAATCGAACTGGACGGCGCTGATAAGAGCACGGCGCTGTTTCTGGGTGGCAGCGGCGGCGTGGACACGGCTTATGTCCGGCGCGCTGAGGAGAACGACGTCTATCTCGGCAGCGGTCTCAATTCCTGGGAATTGTCGACGCAAGTATCAACCTGGCTCGATGCGAATTATGTGAATGTGCCATCGGTCGATGTGCTCGAGATTACTGTGCAGAATCCGGAGGGGATTTTCGTTTTCCGGCGAGATGGTGAGAACTGGACTTACGCAGGGTTGAGCGAAGGCGAAGAATTTGAAGATACCAAGATGCCACTCATCCTGAGAAACACGTCGTCCATCCGTATGCTGGAACCACTGGGGCTGGAAGCCTTGGAGACCTATGAGTTGGACGACTCACAAGTCTCGGTTGAGGTGGTTTATCGTCAGCTGAACGAGGATGCTGCGGTGAATGCGGACGAAACTGCAGACGATGAGGTCGCAGAGGGCGATGGGACCGAAGCTGCGCCAGAATACACGGAAGCGTCTTACACGCTGACATTCGGCGCCGAGCTGGATGATGGCGACATCGTGCTGAAGTCGTCAGATGCCGAATACTATGTGCTGGCGCGGGACACAGTCTTCAACGCCTTTAACGAGATCAAACGCGAGGATCTGGTCAGGCAGCCAACGGCAGAAGATGAGTCAAGCGGCGAGTGAGCCAGGATGCGATTTTTCGTCAACGTGGACTGGGGGCTGTTCTCGCAATAGGGGGACAGCCACTTCGTTTGAGCGCCTCTTTACAGAGTACCGCCCTCGTTAATCGACGTCTACGCTTCTATAATGTTCGCCGTCTTTAACCGCGAGCATTACAGCAAGGGCGGGTGATGTCTACACCTTTGACTTTCCAGCAGGTTATCTTGAAATTACACGAGTATTGGGCGGCGCAGGGCTGTCTGATTTGGGAGCCATACAATGTGCAGGTTGGGGCGGGCACGGGTAACCCGGCGACGACATTGCGCGTGCTGGGGCCTGAGCCGTGGCGCGTTGCCTACGTCGAGCCGACCGTGCGGCCGGATGACGGTCGATTCGGTGAGAATCCCAATCGGATGCAAAAGTATTATCAGTATCAGGTGATATTGAAGCCTGACCCCGGCAATCCGCAGGAGCTGTATTTGGCATCGCTGGCAGCGCTGGGCATTGACGCGCGCGAACACGACATCCGATTCGTCGAGGACAATTGGGAATCGCCGGCGCTGGGCGCCTGGGGGCTGGGCTGGGAGGTCTGGCTTGACGGGCAGGAGATTACACAGTTCACCTATTTTCAGCAAGCAGGCGGCATGACGCTTGATCCCGTCAGCGTGGAGATCACCTATGGGATAGAGCGGATTGTGCTGGCGCTGCAAGGGAAGGACTCGGCCTGGGACATCGACTGGCTGGATGGCGTCAGTTACGGCGATGTGATGTTCAAGGACGAGGTGGAACATTGTCGCTACTACTTTGATGTGGCGGACGTCGACGCCCTGAAGTCCGTTTATGACACATACGAACGGGAGTATGCGCGGGCGCTGGAAGGCGATGCGCTGATCTCGGCTTATGATTATGTGCTGAAATGCAGTCACTTGTTCAATGTGCTGGATACACGCGGCGCTATCGGCGTGACGGAGCGGGCGAATTACTTCCGGCGTATGCGCGAGATGACACGGACGATCGCCCAGGAATATGTGGCGCAGCGAGAGGCGCTGGGCTACCCATTGATGAAGATGGCGGATAAGTGGCGCGGCTCGGCAGGGCAGACGGCGGGTGAGATGCCGCCGGCGCCGACAAAGGCGGCGGATGTCTTGATCGAGATTGGTGTGGAAGAGATGCCGGCTGACGATGTGGCGGACGCGTTGGAGCAGATGAAGACAGCTGCTCCCGCATTATTCGATGATTTGCGCTTGGTACGTGCCGGGCTAGAGCTGTATACCACGCCGCGACGGATCGTCGTGATTGCGCGACAGGTTGCCCCACGGCAAGCCGATGAGGAATTCATTGCCAAGGGTCCGCCGGCCAACCGCGCCTATGACAGCGATGGTCAGCCGACGCGAGCTACAATCGGATTCGCCCGCGGCAAAGGTGTAGATATCTCGGACCTGGTGGTCAAGGATTTGGACGGCGGGCGTTATGTCACGGCGGTAGTGCGCAACCAAGGTCAGCCGGCAACGGAAACGCTAGCTGAAGCGCTGCCGGGATTCGTCGCCGGGCTGAAGTTCCGCAGGTCTATGCGTTGGAATCAAACCAGTGTCGCCTATTCACGCCCCATACGTTGGATTGTGGCGCTCTTCGGCGATAGGGTCATTCCATTTGAATACGCGGGCATCGCGAGCGGTCAAGTCAGCCGCGGCTTGCGTCCGGCTGGATCGCCGGAAATCACCTTGAAGGACGCGGCGTCGTACCTGACGGCCTGTGGCGAGCAAGGCATCGCGCTGGATTTTGACAAGCGTCAAGCGACGATTCTGCGCCAGGTCAATACCTTGGCGTCTAGTGTCGGCGGTTCTGTGCCTACTGACGAGGCGCTTTTGGCGGAAGTGACGAATTTGGTGGAAGCGCCGACGGCATTTCCGGGCGCATTCGATGGCGAGTTTCTGGCATTGCCGCGTGAGGTTTTGGTCACTGTCATGCGTAAACATCAGCGATACTTTGCGGTAGAAGATAGCGCCGGCGAGCTGATGCACTACTTCATCGGGGTGCGAAATGGCGATGGCGAGCATCTGGACAAGGTGATACACGGCAATGAGCAGGTCTTGCGCGCCCGTTTTTCGGATGCGCGCTTCTTCTACGAAGCGGATGTCAAGAAGCCGCTGCGCGAGTATTTGCCGCGCCTGGAGACTCTGACGTTTCAGGCAGAATTAGGCTCGATGCGAGAGAAAAATGACCGCGTCGCCGGGACCGTCGACGATTTGGGCCAGCTGCTTGGATTTGAGGCAGCTGATGTCGCCGTGGCGCGCGAGGCTGCGCAAATCGCCAAAGCCGATTTGGCGACGAGCATGGTGGTCGAGATGACCTCGTTGCAGGGCATCATGGGTCGGGAGTATGCCTTGCGAGAGGGGATTGCTCCGGAGGTCGCCACGGCGATTCGAGACCACTGGCTTCCTGTCGGTTTGGGCGCTAACTTGCCAAGAAGTAAGGCAGGCGTCCTTTTGGCACTTGCTGACAAGCTGGATAGCCTGGTAGGTCTGTTGTCAGTTGGCTTGTCGCCAAAATCGACTTCCGATCCATTTGGATTGCGGCGTACCACTCTGGGAATTTTACAGATTCTTGTAAATACGCAAATGTCTGTAGATCTACGTCCTCTCATTGACCGGGTTGCGTCGAGTCAACCGGTATCGGTTGATTTGGTTCATAAGAAGCAGGTGCTTAACTACCTGAAAATCCGTTTGGAGAACTGGTTCAACGACCATGTATATGTACCAATTGATGCCGTTACAGCAGTATTGAAGGAACAAGCACATAATCCCTTCCGAGCTGTACAGGGCGTTGACCAATTGGCAACTTGGGTAAAAACGGAGAATTGGGAAGCTTTGCTCGATAATTTCGCACGCTGCGTTCGTATTACGCGCAAGGAACCTACGTATTCACTGAATCCCGCATTGCTCCAACTGCCGGAAGAAACAAGTCTATATGCTGCATACCTTGTTGCTTCGAGTCGACGGAATGAATCGACGAATGTTGAAGGATTCCTCTCGGCCTTTGAATTGATGGCGCCGGCGGTTACCAAGTTTTTCGATAAGGTGCTTGTGCATGCCGAAGATGTTGCTCTGCGGAATAATCGAATCGCTTTGCTTCAGCTCATCGCAGCGATGCAGGATGGCAAGGCGGACCTCAGCGAGTTAGAGAATTTCTAACGCTTTGGGGCCCAAATTTCGGCTTTCAGTGTACTTCTAGCAGATTGACAGCGGAAACTAAGGGCGTACTCGCCTCCCGACCTTTGTATAAATCTTCCAACGTGATGGCTGAACTTATGGTAGATGTTGCCACTCGACATTATAATCTAGGTGCTGATCCATCGAGGGGTCCGAGTCCGTGTCTGTAACGGATGATATTAAGTCTCGCATCGATATCGTTAGCTATGCGCAGCGCTATGTGCCCACGCTGAAGAAGGCTGGGCGCAACCACAAAGCCTGCTGTCCTTTCCACAATGAAAAGACGCCGTCGTTTGTCGTCAATCCGGCGCGCCAGTCCTGGCACTGCTTTGGCGCTTGTGCCGAGGGGGGCGACCTCTTCACCTTCGCGCAGAAGATGCACAATTGGGATTTCAAGGAAGCTTTGCGGGAGTTGGCGAGCGAAGCTGGTGTGCAGCTGGAAGCGCAGACTCCGGCGCAACAAGACCGAATTGATCACCAGGAGCGGTTGCGCGGCATCGTGGCAAGCGCCGCTGAGTTTTATCAGCGGGAATTGCATCGAAAAGGGGCCGCCTCGAGTCTGGTCTATCTTCGCGAGAAGCGCGGCATGAGTAGCGCGACCATTCGTGACTTTCAGCTGGGGTATGCGCCGGACAGCTGGGATTTCATGTTACGGTCGCTGCGCGGCATGGGTTATGGCGATGACGAGATCGTCGAGGTGGGTCTAGCAGTCCGAAACGAAAACGGGCGAGTTTACGATCGCTTCCGCAATCGCTTGATGATTCCGATCCGCGACGAACGCGTCCGGGCGGTCGGCTTTGGCGGGCGCGCGCTTGGCCATGAAGACGGTGCCAAATATATCAATTCGCCGCAGTCCCCAATTTTCGACAAGAGTCGATTGCTCTACGGTCTGGATAGGGGCAAGGCTGCCATTCGTGACAGTGGCACAGCAGTTATCGTCGAAGGATATATGGATGTGATTCAGGCGCATCAGGCGGGCTTTTTCAACGTGATTGCGCAGATGGGCACAGCGATGACGGAACCGCAGATTCGACTGGTGTCGCCTCGCTATGCGAAGCGGATTGTATTGGCGCTGGACGCGGATGAAGCAGGACAAAACGCCGCCCGCCGCAGCCTTGAGGTGGCGCGACAGGCTTTGACCAACGACTTTGCCGGCAAGCTGTCGATTGATATCGGCATATTGCAGATCCCGTCTGGCAAGGATCCGGACGACTATTTGCGCGAATCGCCCGAGGGCTGGGCTGCGCTAGTCGAATCGGCGCAAGGTGTGGCCGATTTCGTTATTGAGATGGAGACGGCATCGCTTTCGGGGAACGCGAGCTTGCCGGAGCGTCAGGCGGCAGCGGAGACGATATTGCCGATCCTGCTTGCATCGGAAAATAATGTTTACCGTCAAGAGAATATTCAGAAACTGGCACGACGGCTGCGAATCGGCGAGCGCGAAATGCTGGCATGGACGCAGGGGCGGATAGCGACTGAGCGGAAGCATATGCGAGCGGCGCCCGTAGAGTTGGAGCCGCCTGAGATGCCGCCGGAGTATTGGGACAATGAACATGAAGTTCAAGCGCCGGATGAAAGCGCCGAAGGGGAAACTGAGGGCAGCGCAGATGATGTAGGTCGGCCTGCTAGACCATTGAATCGCGCGGTAGAAGCATACTGCCTCAGCGAACTGCTAAAGAACCCGAGTCTGCTTTATCAGGTCAACCGGAAACTGCGTGAGTTGGCAGGTGATGATCAAGCGCTATTGAATGGTCCCCTTTGTGAATTGGGCGCGGATGACTTTACACAAAGTCAATATCGAGCGCTGATGGCGTATTTCCAGGAATCGATGGCGCAGGACGACTTGGAACCCCTGGAATATCTCGGTCGCGAAGTTGATGATGACTTGCTCACGGATTTCAGAGCGCTGCTTGTCGATGAGCCGGCAAATATTTCCGATCGGATTCGGGGAAACTTTCAGGTCGACTTAAACGATATATTCAGGAAGGGCTCGTACAGAGGCAGACCGGGTATGAGTTTGCAAGACGAGCTGGTCTGTCGCGCTCTGCACCTGCGCCTGGAGCGCTTGGAAAACGAGAGAGTTGAGATGCAGTATTTGCAGGAAGAGGCACAAGCTGGTAACGAGCGCGACGTTCGTCAGCGCGAACTTATCAGCGAGAGGATCATGCTGTCGCTGCAGGCAAAGGCTCGCATTAATGTGGCGGTGAGCTAGTATGTCTTTCCTTAGTAGCAAACATCCATGGCAGACAAAGGAAGTTGAAATATGGTGACAGAAACCGACGACGGCATTCGCAAGTTCATCGACTACGCGAGCGGCAATGACGACGAGCTTTCGGACAGCGATGAACAAGACGAGAACGGTCGGACAACAACTGAAATCCAGGCAACTAGCCTGGATGGCGATGAGTCGAGTGAGTCTGCGCTTGAAAACATGCCGCTATCGGATGATCCGGTTCGGATGTATTTGAAGGAGATCGGGCAAGTGCCGCTCCTCGACAGCAATCGAGAGATGTGGCTCAGTACTCAAATTGCCGCTGAGCGTCACCTCGAAGCATTGCGCGATGAACTCATGAGTCTGGACACGCAAGCAAAGGTCCGGACCGAAGCAAACTATCTTGATGTAGAGCGCTTCGCTTACCGCCGGTTGCGGGATGATTGGGGGAAACTCGAGGCAGTGGCGGTTGAGCGGGTTGTGGAAGCGCCTGACTTCTTCAAGGTTTTGGCCGAGGTGCAGGACATTATTCTCAACTGGGACCGAGAGGCAGACTCATATATCCGCGGTTATCTGAAGCAGCGGAATTGGGGTAGAGACGAAGGCTGGACCGTATTGGCGCAAGCTTTCTTCGAGGTCATCCACGCGCTGTTTCTCTTTCCATTCGAGCATCAGATGCAGATTCAACGCTATTTCCGCCGTGAGCATGGATTGCCGTCATTGAGCGAGTTTGATGGCTGGATCGAAGATACGGTTGATCCGATAAGCCTGGCGAAGCAACAGCAAGAACAGGTAGAGCAGCATGCGGCGCTGGCATCGGAGGATTTGACGCGCGCAAACCTGCGTCTGGTGGTCAGCGTGGCCAAGCGCTATTTGGGGCGGGGCATCAGTTTTCTTGATTTGATTCAGGAAGGCAATATCGGCCTGCTACGAGCGGTGAACAAATTTGATCATAAGAAGGGTTACAAATTCAGTACTTATGCCACCTGGTGGATCCGACAGGCTATCAGCCGGGCAATCGCGGATCAGGCGCGCACGATACGTATCCCCGTGCATATGGTTGAGACGATCAACCGGATGATGCGGGTACAACGCGAATTGATTCAGACACTGGGCGCCGAGCCTAAGACTGAAGAGGTTGCGCTAGAGATGGACTTCCTCAGCGATGGCGAGCGCAGCGAGATCAAACAACAGCGGCGTGACGGCAAAGAGTTGGATCCGGCGCTGAATCGCAAGTTGCGCAAAGCATCACAGAAGGTCCGCCGCATCATGCGAATCAGCCAGGAACCAATGAGCCTGGATATGCCGGTCGGGCAAGAAGACAGCAGCCAGCTCGGCGACTTTATCCCGGATGACAATATGCTGGGGCCTGTTGATGCCGCTGGGCGACAATTGCTGAAAGAACAGATCCGGTCAGCTTTGGGTGTCTTGAGCGAACGCGAGCGTCAAATTCTGGAGCTTCGCTTCGGCTTGATTGACGGGCAGGAAAATACTTTGGAAGAGGTCGGGCGCTACTTCGGCGTTACACGAGAGCGCATTCGTCAGATCGAAGCAAAGGCGCTGCGCAAACTGCGGCATCCGACGCGTTCTCGTCAATTGCGCGATTACCTGGAAATGTAGCAGGTCGCGCTCCGGGTAAGCGACTAACCAGCCTATGAATATTGAGCCCTTGCATGACTGGGATCTCAGCCCGAAGGCGGCTATCGCATTGCAGAATGAGTTGGCGTGTCGGCTGGTCAGCGACTTGCCGCTTCCTCTGAACAACGTTGGCACGGTTGCAGGCGTCGATGTCAGCGTCAAAGGCGGAGTTTCGCGCGCTGCGGTCGTTGTGATGAGCTATCCGAGCTTGTCGATACTTGAGACAGTATGCGCCGAAAGTGAGACTGTGTTCCCTTATATTCCGGGACTGCTGGCGTTCCGCGAGGGTCCGGTGATATTGCAGGCTTTGGGACAGCTCAATTGCGAGCCTGATGTCTTTATTTTCGACGGCATGGGTCAAATTCATCCGCGAAGGATGGGCATCGCGGCGCATTTGGGATTATGGCTAGGGAGTCCGACGATTGGATGTGGTAAAACGCATTTTGTCGGCGACTATGATGAACCGGCTTGGGACAAGAAAAGTTGCAGCCCACTAATGTTTCGAGGCGAGCAACTGGGAGTTGTCGCGCGCACCAGGGCGGGAATAAAACCGGTTTATGTGTCGGTGGGGCATCTGTGCGAGATCGAAAGCGCTGTCGCATTGATCCTGGCGTGTACACCGAAATACCGCTTGCCGGAGCCTATCCGCGCGGCGCATAAAGCGGCCAGTCTGGCGGTCAGGGCGAGACCGTAACAGTATTTGTTTTGCTTGGCAAAATCAGCGTTGCCGTGAGATTCTAATTGCCTGCTAAAGGCGAGATCGTCAAGACTGCATTAGACTGTGCCTAGATTCTGGCGTCCGCTAGTGTTTGCACATCAGATGAAAGTAACTCGAAATGCCACAGTGCTCTTTAGCCGTCGCTTGCCGCGGGGAAGTGGCTGCGCGCCTCTGCTCGTATTGCTGCTCGTGACGATGGCTGTGGTGGTAGTCGGGCGGCACTGGTTTGGTCAGCGACTCAGCCAAAATCGGTCGCCTGGGCTGTCAGCCAGCTTGCCCGAAGCTCTCGCCGCCTTTTACAGCGGAGACTTGCAGTCTGCGGTCGAATACGCACAGCAAGTGATTGAGCGCGATGGAGCGGACGCTGCCGCTTATGAGCTGCTGGCGCGCGCGCTCATCTATCGCAGCTACAGCGAGCTGGACCGGGAAAGTGACCGCGAAATCGCGCTGGAAGTTAGCAGAGAGGCGATTTCACGATTGCCGAGAAGTGTAGATATGCAGGCATTAAACGGCTATGCCCTGCAAGCTATGGAGTCGGCCGAGGAAGCTGGTCGCATCGTCTTGCGCATTGTGGAACGCGAACCGGATCACGTGTTGGCGCGAATAGTACTGTCGTTGTCCTATGGCGCGCGCGGAATCTCCGAAGCCGCGCTTCGTGAAGCGGAGATCGGCCTGAAGTTGGCGCGGGAGCAAAGTCATTATCAACTTGAAAGTTATCGCGCGCTGGCCCTGGCGTATGGAGATATGGGCAACTATCGGCGAGCGCTTGAGGAGTTGGACAAGGCAATTGGCTTCAATGGAAAGCTGATACCCTTGCATTTCGAGGCGGCGCATTACGCATTGCAAGTGAGCGATATCGATCAGGCGACCGTGTCGTACTATAGGATCATGGCCCTGGATGAGGATAATGTCAAAGTGCGAGCGCGGCTATGCGACCTTTCGGATCGCTTGCAGGAACGTGATTCTGCGCTTCGCTACTGTCAGGAAGTGACTGAGCGGGCGCCCATCTGGACTGAGGGTTGGCACAAGCTGGGTCGACTCTATTTTCTCCAAGGGGACTACGAAATGGCGCAGTCGGCCTTTGGTCAGTGCAGCCGCCTGCAAGTTGAAGGCGCTGTCGCTATCGAAGACCGACAGCTTGAATGTTGGTATTTGCAGGGACAGTCGGCCGAGATTCTCGGCGATTGTAAGGGATTGACCTCGGTGTATCAGGAATTCCAGGAAATGGTGAGTTTGGCGCAGCTGCCGCAGACCTGGAGTTATCCGCCTGATGGTCCGCCGGCTTGCGCGAGGGAAGCGATCAGGGCGCGTGACACAGCCTCACCTTGAGGGCGTAAACGATCGGGTTTCGGCATCTTGCAGCGCGCTGCGATAGAGTGCGATTGTCTCTTCGACCACACGGCGCAGGGTGAAGCCCTCAAGTACGATTTCTCGACCTCTATTCCCCATCTCGCTTCGCAGGTACGGATCGTCGATCAATTGCTGGATGGCGTCGACAAGCGCATCGATGCCGTTCGGGGGAACGAGCAAGCCGTTTTCTCCATGGCGAATGATTTCACGGCAGCCAGGAGTGTCAGTCGCGACGCATGAACGGGCGCAGGCGGCGGCTTCGATGAGGACCTTGGGCACCCCCTCGCCGTAAGTTGAGGGCAGGCAGACGATGTTGCTTTCCGAGTAGGCCGCCGACATATCGTCGCGTTTGCCCTGCCACTCGATCAGCCCGGCATCTTGCCACGCTTTCAATTGGGCTGTACTGACATTGAGTGGGCTTGTGCTTTCTTCATAGCCAACCACACGAAACAGCGCTTCGCCCTGAAGACGGCGCGCCGCCTCGACGAAATCACCCAAGCCCTTCTGCCACAATAGGCGTCCAGCGAAGAGGACGACCGGTATTCCCGAGGTGTTTTCCGGGCGCGGGCTGAACACTTTTTCGTCTATGCCGGAACCGCGGATCACTGTTGTTTTCTTGCTGTCGATTAGGCGCCGCTCGATAAAAATTCGCCGGTCGTCCGGATTCTGAAAAATCATGCGCGTATCCGCGCCGGCCAGCGCCAGCTTGAACGCAGGCTGGCTGAGCAGAGCAAGCAGCTTCGCCTTGGGCTCTCGGCTTACAAATACATAGCCCAGGCCGCTCATAGCTTGAATGACCGGATGGTGACCGGACAACCTGGCAGCGATACCGCCATAGATCACCGGTTTGATACTGACGTGATGCAATAGTTCCGGCTGCAAATTCGAATACAGCTTGCGCAGGGCGAGCAAAGTACGTAATTCGCGCAGAGGATTGATTCCGTGCTGGCTAAGTGGCAGCGGGTGGAAGGGAAAGCCGCGCGCGGTGATCTGCTCTACGGAGGACTTGTCTGAAGCGGAAGTGGCAATGTGAACGTCAAAGCCGGCGTCGCGTGCAGCCAGCGCCAAGGGCAGACGATGGGAGACAAAGAAGCGTGGAATGTTTACGACGTAAAGCAGTTTTGTAGACTTCTGTTGCACATTCGTCCTTTTTGGGTCAATTCGACGCCAGGGAGACTTGCTGCTGGCGGCGCTGTCACTTGTCACTACCACGGGCAGTCTAAGTTAGATTTTCGATTTCGATGAGAGGAATCTCATTGGTGTCATCTACGCCGGCTATACTTTCGCTAAGCGCCTCAACCGGTGCATGTCGAGCGAGGCGCGCGCCCGCAAGAACGTATACGAGAACGCCCAATGAAGAGAGGCCGAAGCTTGCCAGGATGCCAATCATTTGCAACTGCCCGAAAAAAATGTCGCTGGTGTCATCGCGGATATGCGTACCGAAACCAAGGATGTCCGCCAGCCCCGCCAACGCGGCAAACAGCAGGCCTGTCAATGCCAGGCGCGTACCGACATGTTGACTGAGAGTGGCTGGGACATCAAGGTAGAAGGTGTATTTGAGATAGGTCAGGGCTCCCAGAATGAGGAGACTGTAACCGGTTATAACCATGACTACCTGTATCAAGCCAATGCCAGCGGTCGGCTCGGCGCCGGTGGCGCCAGGGAACAATCCCATGAAGCAGATCATCATGCCCAAGGCGCCTAAAGCGATGCCTACCTGTGCGAACCGCCACATAGATGCTTATCCGTCTGGCAAGGATTCCTGAAGTTTTCGCAGCATATTTCCGCCCAGTATCGTCGCAGCGTCACTTTCTGAGAAGCCACGCTCTAGCAAGGCGCCCCGCAACTGCCACAGGTCGCTTGACGTATCTATCTCGTCCGGCAAGCTGCCGTAGGGATAGCCACCGTCGATATCGCTGCCCAGCCCAACATGGTCGATGGAGCCGGTCAGCTGGCAGACGTAATCGACAGCGTCCGCCCAGTGAGAAACGGCGACGCGACGCTTGGGATCGCTGGGATGCCAGTCCTGCTTCAGAAACTGATTATACACCATGATGCCCATGACTCCATCGCGCTCGGCGAGCCTGTAAATCAGATCATCTGAAAGGCAGCGTGGGCTGTTGTGAATGTAGCGCGGGTTGGCGTGGCTGGCGATGATTGGCGCCTCGTATCGCTCGATGGCGTCAGCGGCGGCGCGGTCAGACAGCCCGGAGATATCGAGAAGAATATTGAAGCCAGCAAGGACATCAAGCAGATCATAGCCGAGCAGTGTTAGGTCGCCATCGTAGCCGGCGACGTAACGGTTAGGCTGCCAAGCCGGCGCCACGATGCGTACGCCGTATTCCAGCCATTCTTCAAATTGTCGCGGCTCTGAGATTGGTTCTGCGCCCTTCATTAAGACCACGATGCCTTGGATCTGGTCTCCCAGCGCTTTGTCCTCGGACCAGCTATCCCGCACATTGGCTAGATCAGCCTGGGTGAGGATGAGTCGAATGCGATCGTTGTCGTCCGCCAGGCGCCGGTAGTGATCCAGTTGCCAGCGCGCCAAGGCTTGGGCATCGCCGCCGGTGCGATAGGTGTAACGCTGCCAGGGCTGCAAGGCGGGCGACGTTTCGGCGATGACTTGCAGACTGCTGAAGATAATGCCGATACGCCCGAGCAGGTTGTCAGGCAGGCTGGCGGTGGCCGGCGGCAGGTCGCGACCGGCTTCGGTCGCTCGCTGTTGCCAAGCCCAAGCGGTGAAGTCGCGCCCAAGTTGTTGGGCGTTGAAGGCGATATTCTGCTGGGCGTCAACGATTAGCATCCGTGGTTCTCGATAGCTTGTGACATTCAACTAATAGCGGCTTTGCAGGTCCATTACAATGATAGTTGAAATCGTCTGGCCATGCCGCCGTGTGGGGCGCGGCATGCCCGATGTCAGCTACTTATGCTATCCTCCGAAGGCTCCAATCATGGAACGGGATAGAAACACCGAAGATGCATATTCTGCGGGTCAACAACATTACTGTGAACTTTGCCGGGCGCGAATTGTATCGTGATTTGTCCTGGGTCATTGGCGACCGCGACCGCGTGGCTCTTGTAGGACCAAATGGCGCGGGGAAGTCCACGCTTTTCAATGTGCTTCTGGGCGAAGTCGAAACGGAACGCGGGCACGTTTGGCGACAAAGTGGTATTCGCATCGGCTATCTGCCGCAGGACATTAGTCTGCCGCCGGAAGCAACGCTGATAGAAACGGCCATGGTAAAGCCGCCCGAATTGGCTGAAGCTGAACTGACGCTTAATGCGATCGAAAGCCAGTTGGCGAACCCAGATGTCTATGGCGATGCGGAGAGCCTGGCATTGACGCTTTCGTGGCATGAAGCGCAGTTGGCCCAATATGAGAGCATGAATGGCAGCCGCCATGCAAGCCACGTCCGAGAGCTGTTGGCAATGCTGGGATTCACCGCCGATGACTACGAGCTGCCAACGGCGGCTCTTTCCGGGGGCCAGAAGAAGCTGGTGGCGCTGGTGCAGCTGGCTGTGTCCGCGCCCGATATATTGCTGCTTGATGAGCCGGACAACCACTTAGATATGAAGAGCAAGAATCAGCTTGAGCGCTTCATGCTCAATTATCGCAAGAGTATCGTGATTATCTCTCATGACCGTTATTTGCTGGACGAAGTGGCGACACAGACGGTCGAGCTGGAAAACGGGAAGCTTACGATCTATCACGGCAATTATTCTTATTACATCAATCAGCGCGAGTTAAGCCGTCAGCAGCAGCAGCAGCAGTACGTGACGCAGCAGAAAGAGATCGCCCGGATTGAGGAGATGATAGAACGCTTTGAAAGATGGGCGAAGCAAGTGCTGAGCCGTAAGCATATGCTGGCAGCGCGTCAGAGACGACGCATGCTGCAGAAGATGGAAGACCGAGGCGAGATAATCGAGAAGGTCGCCGATCAGAAGCTGATGGACTTCAAGGTGGAAGGCTGGCGGGGAAGCAAAAACTCGCTTGAGCTTGTTGATGTGTCGATGGCTTTCGACGAGCAGCCGCTGTTGCTCGATGCGAATCTCCTACTGCGGCATGGCGAGCGGGTAGGCGTGATCGGACCGAATGGCGCTGGAAAGACAGTGCTGTTGCGGATGATCCTCGGCGAGCTTGCGCCGATCGCGGGCGAAATCAAGGTCGGACCGAGCATACGTGTTGGCTATTATTCGCAGGAGCATCAGACGCTGGAAGATTGGCTGGACAAGCCGCCGCTGGATCTTATCCGCAATCTGCAAAATAGCAGTGAGGCTAGCGCCGTGAACTTCCTGCTGCGAATGGCATTCAGCTACGAGCAGGCGCGTCAGCCGGTGCGGACGTTCTCCGGCGGTGAACGCAGCCGGCTGCAGCTGGCGCTCGTGATGTTGCGGCAGCCTAACTTGCTGCTGCTTGACGAACCGACCAACAACCTCGACATCGCCTCGGTGGAAGTGCTGGAAGACGCGCTGGATGACTTTGTCGGCACTGTCATGATCGTATCGCATGATCGCTACTTCCTGGACCAGACTGTGGACCGCGTCGTGGAGATTCGCGATTGCGAGTTGCGCGAGTATCCGGGTGGATACACGGAGTTTCTGGAAGCGACCGGGCGCCTGCAGGTATGCTAAGCCGGCGCTATTGTCCCTCTGATTACTGCTCCGGGAATAGTGAAGTGGAAATCGTCGCTTGTCACTTGTTGTGGCAGTCCGAAACCGCGCTTGACGTCGGCCGGCGAGCCAGCAATGAGCGTTTTGATCATATTGGCATTCTGAGGTGGAGTGGCCATTCGCTCCGTCCAGGTCGCGAAGTGGAGAGACAGGTCGAAGGTCAAGAGGACTTCTGAATCGAAACCGGTTTCGGCAAGCATCGTCCGCCATTCGGAGATGCGGTAGTCGCGTACGTGAGAGGGGTCGCGCAGGAGTTCGAGCGTCTGCAGGAAAGTGTCACGGGCATAGTCTTCGCTCGCCATAATATCGCTTAGGAGGACTGTACCGCCGGCTTTGAGAACGCGCCGGAATTCCGTCAACGCTCGACGCGGATGCAGCCAATGGTGCGCGCTGTAACGCGTGACTACGAGATCGAAGCTTTTGGCCAGAAAGGGCAGGTTCTCCACATCGCCAAGCTGGGTCTCAACGTTATTGAGGCTGCGTTCTCTGGCTAGCGACTCCGCTTGGACAAGCATGGCAGGGGTGAAGTCGCAAGCGATGACCCGTCCAACATGTGGGGCGAAGGCAAGAGATGTATGCCCGGCGCCGCAGCCAGCATCCAAGACGACAGAATCGGCCTTGAGGGCTGCGGATTTGACCATCATATCAAGGTCCTGACCGGCCGTGTGGACTATGCTGTTGCGGTAGTTGGCAGCAACGCCGCCAAATTGCTTCTGTACTTGATCTTTGACATCGCGCGATTGCATTGGCAGCTCCCTTGCTAGGTTCTGTTGATATTTTGACATTAGCATTTTCATAAATGGGTAAAATAGTCTTATGGATACCATAAGACTAACTGACGAACAGTGGGCGAAGCTTCGGGATTTTCTGTCGCAAGAGCCAAAGGTTTATCTGGGCAATGAGGCGAAATGCCGCCAATTTGTTGAAGCAGTGATATGGGTAAGTCGCAGCGGCGCACAGTGGCGTTTGCTTCCAAGCGAATACGGCAAATGGAATTCAGTTTACAAACGCTTTGCTCGCTGGTGCGAAAATGATGTTTGGCAACGGATGATGGAAGCTCTTGCCGATGACGCGGATATGGAAAACGGGATAATCGACAGTACGATTGTTCGGGCACATCCCTGTGCCGCTGGCGCCGAAAAAAAGTGAAAAGCAAGCCGTGGGTCGCAGTCGCGGGGGTTTTAGTAGCAAGATTCATATCACGGTTGATGGTTTGGGCAATCCCTTGCGTTTCCGCTTGAGTCCTGGGCAGGCTCACGACATCAATCAGGCTGAGGAGTTGGTGGAAGGCTTTGCCTTTCAGCGGGTTATCGCGGATCGAGGCTATGCGTCCCAAGATTTTGTGGACAGCTTGCTTGAAAGAGGCATAGAAGCGGTAATTCCCCCGCATCCGAGCGCCAAAGAGCAGCGAGAATATGATAGATGGCTCTATCGCGAGCGGCATCTGGTGGAATGTTTCATCAATAAGATCAAACATTTCCGCCGCGTCTTTTCCCGATTTGAGAAACTCGATACATCTTATCTCGGATTTCTGCACCTTGTCGGTACGCTGATATGGTTACGATAGAATGTCAACAGAACCTAGACTTAGGCGCCTGTGATCATAAAGGATCGAGATGGAATACAGGGAGTGGTGAAATCTTTGATATGCCCTTTTCCAACCCCATCCCCGGCCCTTCCCCAAAGCATTGGAGAAGGGAGTTTTCCGGCGAGTTTGAGCCAGTGTCGTCTTCATTCTATCTCCTTGAAATCACCACTCCCGAATACCTTGGGTATTGCCATTGCAAGAACTTGTGATAAACTCGATTCGAGTTTTTGTAAACAACGGTCGAGTTAAAGGTAAGTCTTGACAAGACCTCTCTTTGTGTTTTACTCTACGAGCTTGCGGTCCTCTTGTTGTCACAATTTATTGGATACATGACAGACGGTCATAGGTACTCTTCGTGTTGTATGCGCTTTAGCTATCCCGTTCGCCGCCTTGCCGAGGTGGTGTGGGAATTATGTTGTGTTCGCCCAGAATGGTAAGCCGAGTCATCTATTCATCCAAGGAGCCCTACCTTGAAACAGTACTATAACGTGAAGAATTATGCTCGTACTCCTGAGATCCAGGCACTGCCATCGCTGATTGATATTCAATTGAAGTCCTTCGAAGATTTCTTATATGGCGGCAGACTGCTGGAACTCTTCGACGAGATCAATCCTATCCAAAGTTTCAACGGCAACTTGTCGCTCTACTTCCCCGGCAATCATCCTCAGGCACAGGAATTTGGCTTGAAGCCGTATTTCGGGGATCCCAAATATGATGTTGAAGAGTGCATAGAGCGAGATATGTCTTACGCGGCGCCGCTTTATGTGGAGGTCGCCCTAGTCAACCATGAGCAGGGTGACGAGATAATCCGGCAGGACATCTTCATGGGTGAATTCCCACTGATGACTGAAAAGGGCACCTTCATCATCAACGGAACGGAGCGGGTGGTCGTAAGCCAATTGATTCGCTCGCCCGGTGTCTACTTCGACGCCGAAGTAGAGCGCGCCACGGGGCGCTCGCTATCCAACGCCAAGCTGATTCCAGACCGCGGCGCCTGGATGGAATTCGAGACACGCAAGACCGATTACATCACGATAAAGTTTAATCGCAAGCGGACAATTCCGGTGACGATTCTGTTGCGGGCGCTGGCGGCTGTAGAAGATGGTTTGCCAAAGTCGGCGTCGATGATCAAGACAGGCGAGGACGAGGAGATTCTGAAACTCTTTGCGCCGGTGGATAACAGCGAAGTGCACCAGTACATCAAAAGCTCGTTCAAGAATGAACCGGTCTGGGATATCAAGAAGAACCAGACGATAGCCGAAGTCGCCTTGATCGAATTCTATAAGCGTATGCGACCGGGCGATCCTCCGACGCTGGATAATGCGCGAGAATACTTGAAGGGGCAGCTGTTCGACCAACGGCGCTACGATCTGGAACGGGTTGGGCGTTACAAGCTCAATCAGCGTCTAGGGCTCGAAGGCGTGGTTGACCCGTCCCATCGGACGATTACCAAGGCAGATATCATCAAGCTTGTTGAACATATGATCTTGATCAACAACGGCGCGCGCGCCAAAGACGACATTGATCATCTGGGCAATCGGCGAGTCAAGACCGTTGGCGAGCTCATTGGCAACAAGCTGCGCATCGGTTTGCGGCGGATGGAACGTGTGGTCAAGGAGCGTATGTCGATTCGCGAGGCGGAACAGTTGACGCCGATATCGCTGGTAAATATTCGCCCGATTGTGGCGGCTGTGCGAGAGTTCTTCGGTTCCTCGCAGCTTTCGCAGTTTATGGAGCAGACGAATCCGCTGTCGGAGTTGACGCATAAGCGTACGCTCTCGGCATTGGGACCGGGCGGTTTGCGGCGAGAACGCGCCGGCTTTGATGTACGCGATGTACATCACAGCCACTATGGGCGTATTTGCCCGATTGAGACACCTGAGGGACCCAATATTGGTCTTATCGGTCGTCTGGCGAGTTATGCGCGGGTGAATGACCTTGGTTTCATCGAGACGCCATATCGCAAGGTGGTGAATACGATGGCTGTGGTTGATCCGAATCTGCTGGGTCGCAGCCTGCGCGATGATGTAGTGGAAGAGTTTCGTGCTAGCAAAGGTAGGAAGGTTACGGTGCGCCTGCTAGAGCAATTGAGGAAGCATGGAATCACCGAAATATCGCTGCTTACCGAGCAGACTCGATTGGCAAGCCAAACGAAAAAAGTCGCTGATAACCTCGCAGGTGAGGAATTGGCGCAAGATGTAGAGCGTGTTGCGAATGTGGCCGAAGGCACTGAGATTGACGAAGCTGTCTTGAACGAACTTCGCAGGGGCGGCGTCGCGGCAGTCGATTTGCGCTGGACACCGCCTCCCGAAATAAGGCGTACGCCTATAAGTGAAGCGCTGCTAGGTCTTCAGCTTGCGGAAGACGTAGTCATCGTATCGTCTATCAATGGGCTCATTAAGTTAAGTCAAGCGCCTGAACTTCAAGAAACTAAGCTCGAACTTGATAAATTGGCGGATAGACAGGCTCGCGAGTATGCGTGTCTCAACAAAGAGCTGTTTGACCTAAGTCTGAAAGGCGCGATCAACCCCCGCGATGTAGCCGCACGGTTCATGGATTCTTTCGAAAGCAGGCGCTTTGAAACCGAGCAAGTTCTTAAAAGCTTCGTGGACGCAAGGCAGCTACTGGTCAATTTGCTTGGTCAGTTGCAGGAGAATCCTCAAACTAATCCGGAACTGTGCAGCCGAGCGGAAGAGTATGTGAATAGTCTAGACAGGGTTAAAGACTTGCGTGAGAAAAGTCTGCAATCCCTAAATAATCTCTGCAATGCAGTAAAAGAATTTTTGGATTCTGATGGAGCGGAAGTCCCGGAACACATCAAGCGGCGAATCAGAGAGTGGGGAAGAAAAGTTTGCGAGTTACCGGGACAATTCGAGACGCTACGTTCCGATCTCCGACTTGCTACTGAGTCTCTGGGAAAGCTCGATGACGTTGGGGATAAGGGTGTAGTAAGGCAGCTTCGACAACTGCGGTCTGAGCCTTCCTATATGGACTCAGAAATGGAATTCAAAGAATTCACTGACAAGCAGAAGCGTGAGTATGCGCGTATCGATAGCGAGTTGTATGACTTAAGACTTAAAGGCGCAAGCAACGCCCATGATGTAGCCGAGCGGTTTTTGGACGCATACGAGCTTAGGTATTCGAAAACCGGAAAGGTCTTTGACGAGTATATGGATGCATGGGGGCCGATAGCTGAATTGCTCAGGCAAACGCAAAAACAAGAAATTGCGGAAAGATATGAGCTTGGCTTGAACAGAGTGTCGGAAGTGCGAAAGGGGCAACTGCGGGCGCTGGAGAATATGAAGAACGCGGTCGTCGACTTCCTGGATTCTGCGCAAGACGAAGTGCCTGATAACATCCGCGCCCGGATCTTGAAGTATGGCAAATTGCTGGTGAAATTCCTCAATCAACTCACTGATCTGCAATCGTCTCTTCACAAGGACACCGAGGCCATTGAAGATTTTGGCAACCTTGAATTGGTCTCTATAGAGAAGCTCAAACTCGAAAAGGGAACGAGACTCTATGCTAGTGCAGTAAGTATGCTAAAAAATCGAGGCCGCACCGAAGTGCTAGTTCAGTGGGATGTCGCGGAAGTAGCAGATACGCTCCCAGTGAACGACGATATTCTTGGGAAGACAGTTGCCAAGGCAATCGACGTACATCATGTGATCTTGCAAGAGGGTGTATGCCTTGCGGCGAACGACATCACCCTGCTCAAGCAGTTGGGAGTTGAAGCGGTATTTATTGTCGTCGAAAAGACAGAGTATGTTCCCGAATTGCGAGAAGTTGACGACAGTCTCATTGGCGAGGCTCTCGCGATAGACCTGAATCACGAACGTCTCATTCTCGAAGAAGGTACAGTCATCGACGCCGAAGACATCGGCATGCTAAAGCAATACCGAATAAAGAAAGTGCCGGTGACGCCATTCGCCACGCACGAGATTGAATATCTGTCTGCCGACCATGAGGACAAGTTCATCATCGCGCAAGCGAACGCTGTGCTTGATGAGCAGAATCAGTTCGTTTCGAACCGTGTATCGGCGCGCTATGAGCAAGGCTTTCTCTCTGCGCCGCCGCAGCGCATCGATTACATGGATATCGCCCCGCGTCAGATTGTCGGCATAAGCGCGGCATTGATACCTTTCCTTTCGCACGATGCGGCCAACCGCGCTCTGATGGGTTCGAATATGCAGCGGCAGGCGGTGCCATTGCTTACACCAGATGTCTCGGTGGTGAGTACGGGAATGGAAAGACAGGCTGCGTCCGACAGCGGCCAGGTATTGGTTTCGGAGATTGAGGCGGAAGTTATAAGCGTTCAAGGCCACCGCGTGATCGTCCGCACGGAAGATGGCAATGAGCAGACCTTCCATTTGCGCAAGTACGAGCGGTCGAATCAGTCGACCTGCATCGATCAAAGGCCTGCTGTGCGCAAAGGCGACTTGATCAAACCGGGCGATATCATCGCTGACAGCTCATCGACCTATGACGGTCATTTGGCTTTGGGTCACGATGTGCTGACATGTTTCCTGTCATGGGACGGCGGCAATTACGAAGATGCCTTGCTGGTCAGCGAAGACATGTTGCGAAACGACAAGTTCACCAGCATTCATATTGAGAAACACGAGATTGAGGCGCGGGACACCAAGCTGGGTCCGGAGGAGATCACGTACGACATCCCTAATGTCGGCGAAGAGGCGCTGAAAGATCTCGATGAGCACGGGATCGTGCGTATCGGCGCTGAAGTGGGACCGAACGATATTCTGGTGGGCAAAATCACGCCGAAGGGCGAGAAGGAGCTGTCGCCGGAAGAAAAACTACTGCGCGCAATCTTTGGCGAGCAGGCGCGCGAAGTGAAAGATTCGTCTCTGCGGCTGCCGCACGGTGATCGAGGCAAGGTCATCGATGTCAGGGTCTTCACGCGGGATGAGCATCCGGATTTGCCGGCCGGCGTCGAAATGATGGTCCGCGTCAGCGTGGCGCAGAGACGTAAACTGACAGTCGGCGACAAGATGGCAGGCAGGCACGGAAATAAGGGTGTCATTTCCAAGATCGTGTCGGTAGAGGATATGCCCTATATTGATGGCGGAGTACCGGTCGAAATCATCCTGAATCCGCTGGGTGTGCCGAGCCGAATGAACATTGGGCAAATCTTGGAGTTGCACCTCGGTTGGGCGGCGGATCGCTTGGGCTTCCGCGCCATCACACCGGTATTTGACGGTGTGAAGGAGCATGAGATTCAAGCGGAGTTGGGCCGCGCCTGGATGATTGACTGGGCCTGGCGATTGACTACGGAGCGGGCCTGGGCGAATCAGGAACGATTGGCGGCGACCGTGGGCATGGAAGCGGACGAATTCGATGATGATATGCACGTTATCAGCGCATATTTGTTCGAGCGCGTGGGTGAATCCGGCAATTATGACAATGAAAAGATCATCCTTGAGCGAGACCCGATTTACGTGCGACGGGTAGCAGTGGCAGAGATTCTTCGCGAATACGGCTACGATCCCGATGAGGTCATGGTTTACGACAACAGTGGTCTTGCCGCTGAGGAGCGTGACCTGCGTGACATGAAGGCTCTCAAAGTGTCGCTCCGGCTTTGGATACAGCAAACGGCGCTGGAAGACGTGGATCTGGCAGAAGATCTCTCGACAAGGGATCTATTTGAGATTGCGCAACACGTGATGTTTGAGACGGAACGCCCGGTGCCGCACTATGGCAAGCAGACCTTGTATGACGGTCGCACCGGCGAGAAACTGGATCGCCACGTTGCGGTTGGCTATGTGCACATGCTGAAGCTGGCGCACTTGGTTGAAGACAAGGCGCATGCGCGTTCGACCGGTCCCTATAGTCTGGTTACGCAGCAGCCGCTTGGTGGCAAAGCGCAGTTCGGCGGTCAGCGCTTCGGCGAGATGGAAGTGTGGGCGCTTGAGGCCTACGGCGCAGCGCACATCTTGCAGGAGATGCTAACGGTCAAGTCGGATGATGTTCAGGGGCGCGTCAAGACCTACGAGAGCATCGTCAAAGGCGAGCCGATCGAGGAGCCCGGAATTCCCACGAGCTTCCGCGTATTGGTCAAGGAATTACAGAGCTTGGGGTTGTCGGTAGAAGCGATTACCGGCACTGGTGATGTGATTCGATTCGGGAAATACGACGAGCAAGCGCGCAGGCCACAGCCGGAGACCGGCCTTTTGGGACTGGGAACTCGTTAGCTATCTGAACTGAACAGCAGAAGCATCTCGGGGCGCATGGTAATCTATGCGCCCTCTTTTTTTGCTTGCAAACTTAGTGAGATATGTCCAATTCGTTTCCTTGCGACAATCGGTATGACCACGTTGAGATTATCAATGCTGATGTTCCTCAATACTAAACATTCGTTTCCGCTCGTGATTTTTTCCGCGCATCCCCGACCTGCCACCCGAGATGATCATCAAGAAATACATTGGATTACTGACGGTCCCATAAGGCGTCCTCGATATGAATTTGAGCCGCGCATTTTCTATGACCCCGCCTGATGGTCCTCGCCGATTCTTGCTCGATTCATGTACAATCAAACGCCTAGAAAGCCCTGTGGCAAAACCGAGCTTAAGCTTGCTTGATTTTGGCTCTATTGTATGCTAGTCTCACTAGGAATTGGATTGTTCCAAAAAGCACAAATGGTTGAAGTCTGATGCAGACCGTCCTTGAATTTGGTCCCGTCACTGCTTTGCTTGTCATTTCCGCCGCGCTGGCTTTGATAATCGCGAACATATCGCGGGTCATGGGTCCGCAGCGGCCGAGCTACCGCAAGTCCGTGCCTTATGAAAGTGGCATGAAACCGATTGGTCCGGCGACGCGGCGCCTGCCGGTCAAGTTTTACCTGGTGGCGGTACTCTTTATAATCTTTGATATAGAGGTCATATTCTTTTTGCCCTGGGCGGTATCGATGCGCGACCTGGGTGTCTATGGATTGGCCGTCATGGCTGTCTTCACGGCGATTTTAATCGTAGGTTTCGCTTACGAATGGAAGAAGGGTGGTTTGGAATGGGAGTAAGCTCAAAGCTTGGTAACCTGGGTGTCGTCACCACCACCGTTGAACATGCCGTGAATTGGGCGCGGACCGGCGCAATGTGGCCTCTGCTCTTTGGCTTGGCGTGCTGCGCCATTGAATATATGAGTTCGCAGACTTCGACTTATGATCTCTCGCGCTTTGGTATGGAATTAAATCGAGCGACGCCGCGTCAAGCGGATCTTTTGATTGTTTCCGGACGACTGTCGCGAAAGATGGCGCCGGTCATTCGTCAGCTATACGATCAAATGGCGGAACCGAAGTGGGTCATTTCGATGGGTGATTGCGCGTCCTGTGGCGGCGTCTATAACAACTATGCCATAGTGCAAGGTGTTGACGAGATCATCCCGGTTGATGTCTATATCGCCGGTTGCCCGCCGCGCCCGGAGCAATTGCTGCATGGAATCTTGACCCTGCATGAGAAGATCAAGGGCGAGCGCATCGCGGATTGGGCATAGCCGCTTCAGCTTTGGACGACGGAATATAGAAGGTAGCAGGCGAATGGAAATACCGGCGGCGCGTAACCCGGTTGATGTATTGCGTGAAGTCTTTGGCGGGGCGATTCTTTTTGTCAAAGAATTTCGCGGTGATACAACCGTAGTTGTCGAGGCGGCGCGGGCGACAGACGTGCTGGATTTCCTGCGCATAACTTCGGGGCTGGTCTACAATATGCTCTCTGACGTTAGCGCGGTTGATTATTATCCGAGCGATTATGGCGAGCGTTATGATGGCGAAGACGGTGATTACCGGCCGGAGCGCTTTGCTGTTTGCTACCATATCTTGTCGATGCTTTACAATCGCCGCTTGCGGGTAAAGATCTTTGCCCAAGAAGAAGATCCACGATTGCCAACAGCGACGATGATCTTTCCGGCGGCGAATTGGCTTGAGCGTGAGATCGCAGACATGATGGGCATTGTATTCGAAGGACACTCTGATCAGCGGCGGCTTTTGATGCCGGACGATTGGTACGGGCATCCGCATCGCCGTGATTATCCGCTGGGCAAAGAGACCGTCGCCTTTACTTTCAACGAAGCCGAAATTCGCAAGCACAAGCCTTTCGCCACAGACTAGGGTTCGAGGTCGATATGGCAGTTGCAACACCACCGCAATCAATTGAAGAACAGCGCCGCTGGGAGGGCAGCCTTGACCAGTTGCGCGGGCTGGTTTCGGAGCGGGCCATCACCGGCGAAACCATGTTGCTCAATATGGGGCCGCATCATCCGAGCACTCACGGTGTGCTGCGCCTGCTTCTGGAATTGGATGGCGAGCAAATTGTCTCTTGCTTGCCCGATATCGGCTTCCTGCACACGGGCATCGAGAAATCAATTGAAGACAAGAGTTACGAGAAGGCGGTGCCGCTAACGGACCGCATGGATTACCTTTCGCCAATGTCGAACAATATGGCGTATTCGGCGGCGGTTGAAAAGCTGCTGGACCTGGATGTGCCCGAGCGCGCGCAGATCATTCGCGTGGTATGCCTCGAATTGGCGCGTTGCGCGAGCCACCTTGTTTGGCTGGGTACACACGCGATCGATATGGGCGCGATGAGTGTATTGCTTTACGCATTTCGCGAGCGCGAACGCATTCTCGGTATGTTCGAGATGCTCTCCGGCCAGCGAATGATGAGCAGTTACATTCGTCCCGGCGGCGTCTGGCGTGATGTGCCGGATGATTTCTTGCCGACGATCAAGCAGTTTCTGATTGACTTTCCAGCGAAAGTTGACGATTACGAAGCGCTCTTGACGCAGAATCCGATCTGGAAAGATAGAGCGCAGGGCGTAGGCGTGATAGAGCCGGATGTCGCCCTGGCTTATGGACTGACCGGACCGGCCTTGCGTGGCAGCGGCGTCAATTGGGATTTGCGCAAGGCGCAGCCCTACAGCGGATACGAGACCTATGACTTTAGTGTGCCTCTGGGCGAGCACGGCGATGTTTATGATCGCTATCTGATACGTATTCACGAATTCCGCGAAAGCATGAATATTCTTAATCAAGCTGTGGAGCGGTTGGAACGGGTCAAGGGTCCGTTCCGTTCGGAGAATCGTAAGTATTGCCCACCCTTGCGTAGTGAGTTGGGCCAAAGCATGGAGGCGGTGATCCATCACTTCAAGCTCTGGACATACGGCTACGACGCGCCGGATGATGAGGTTTATAACGCCATCGAAAGTCCGCGAGGCGAAATCGGTTGTTATATTCACGGTACCGGGGCGAATAAGCCGCGGCGGGTTCATTTCAAGACGCCGTCATTCATTCACATCAGCGCTCTGCCTGTGATGTCGAAGGGCTATCTGCTGGCGGATATGGTGGCGATCATCGGCAGCGTCGATATTGTTTTGGGCGATTGTGATCGCTGAGTATCGGCTTGCAGTTGGCGGTTGGCATAAAGACTCAAGAATGGATTCCCGCTCTGTTGCAGGGAATTCGTTTGTGAAGGAATGTATAGAATGGCGATAATCGACAATCCGAAGTATGAAGAGCGCATCAATCGCCATATGGCGAAGTATGAGACGAAGCGCTCGGCCGTGATGCCACTGCTGTATATCGCGCAGGAAGAATACGGCTGGGTAAGTCCTGAGGGCATCGAAGAAGTGGCGAAAATCCTGAACCTCGATCCGACGCAGGTTAAGTCAATCGCCGGCTTTTACACAATGTATTCGGAAAAGCCGAAGGGCAAGTATTGGCTGCAGGTCTGTACAGATTTGCCTTGCGCGCTGAACGGGGCGGATGACTTTCACTCTTGGCTTAAGCAAGAGCTTGGTGTTGAAGCAGGCGGGACAAGCGAGGACGGCGTATTCACCGTTGAGCACGTGATGTGCCTGGCCGCCTGTGACAAAGCGCCGATGCTGCAGTGCAACTTCCGTTATGTCGAAAACCTGGACAAGGACAAGATGCGCGACTTGCTGGCGAGGTGGCGGCAAGAAGCGGCGCAAGCGGCAAACGGCTATGGCTAAACCTGGTTAACACCGCTCGGACACAGACAAGGAATTGATGGCGATAATGCATATTCTCCTGCGCGGACGCGATATAGCAAATATCAAGCAGCTTGATGTTTATGAGGCCAATGGAGGCTTCATCGGCTTGAAAAAGGCGCTGGCGATGAAACCGGCCGAGGTCATAGATGTCGTCAAGGCTTCTGGTTTGCGCGGTCGCGGCGGGGCCGGCTTCCCGGCAGGTGTCAAGTGGAGCTTCATCCCGCAGAATGAGCCGATAAAGTACGTCACGGTTAACGCCGACGAGAGCGAGACCGGCACTTTCAAAGACCGTGAAATCATGGAAGAAAACCCCTATCAGCTGATCGAGGGATCGTTGATCTGCGCTTACGCGATTCAAGCGAAGGCGGTCTATATATATCTGCGCGGAGAATTCTGGGACATAGGCGACCAACTGGATGCCTGCATTGAAGCCCTGCGTGAGAAGGGTATTGTGGGCAAGAATATCATGGGCTCCGGCTATGACTGCGAGGTCCATACTCATCTCGGCGCCGGCGCTTATATCTGCGGCGAAGAAAGCGCTTTGCTGAACAGCCTGGAAGGATATCTGGGTCAGCCTCGTGTTCGTCCGCCTTTCCCGGCGCAAAAGGGCGGCGGCTTGTACAAGGAAGCGACCGTGGTCAACAATGTAGAGACGCTGGCAAACGTCCCGTTTATCCTTGATGAAGGCGCCGACGCTTTCAAGGCGATCGGCACGGCGCAAAGTTCCGGCAACAAGATCTATTGCGTCAGCGGCCATGTGAAGCGGCCGGGCAATTACGAACTGTCGATGGGTACGACCTTTCGTGAATTACTCTACGAACATGCCGGCGGTCCCTTGTATGACGACCGCGCCTTCAAAGCCATGCTGCCCTCAGGTGGATCGGGACCGATCGTTCCATTGACTGATGAGGTCCTGGACACGCCAATGAGCTATGAAGATGTTGAGAAGATCGGGACCATCATCGGCTCGGCGTCCATCATCATTATGGATGAAACTGTTGATATGACCTGGGTCGCGTCCAAGGTGACCAAGTTCTTCACGCACGAGAGCTGTGGGAAATGCACACCCTGCCGCGAAGGGACCTACTGGCTGGATAAAGTTGTAGACCGGATATTGGATGGCCGCGGCTCGCCGGATGATGTCAAGCGCATTGCTGACGTGGCGGAGAATATGGCCGGTACGACGCTATGCGCTTTGGGCGATTTTGCCGCCAACCCGATCATTCACACGATTCGTCACTTTCCGGACGACTTCGCGCAGCATGTAAAGGCGTAGTTGGTCTCATGCGAGAAGCGATAGGAACGGATGGTGTTAAAGAACGCGGATTGCTCGGCAAGCTGCTGCGGACGATCTACAAGACACCATTGGAGCGCGAGCGAGAATTCTATCGCAGGCTGCGGGAGTTAAACGAGAAGATCAACCAATCGCCCGATTCTCTTACGCATGTGGTAGCGCGCGGAGAGCTCTACCTGGAGCGAGGCGAGTTTGAGCGGGCGAGGTCGGATTTCCAGGCCGCGCTGGCTATGGCGGAGAACCTGGACGGGTCGACCGGTTGGGAAGTTGTGGAACAAGTGATGCGTGATCGCGCCCTATACGGCTTGAAAGAGGCGAAGCGGCGGCTCTGATCGGCGCGGAACGACTGAGATCGAAATGCGGAGGCATGAATGTCCGACACGGTGAAAATCAACATCGATGGGACTGAATACGAAGTCAAAGCCGGGTCGAATCTGGTTGACGCCGCCAAGTGGCGCGCCGGCAACGATATTCCGGTCTTTTGCTATCACCCGAAGATGGAGCCGGTCGGCATGTGCCGGATGTGCCTGGTGGAACTCGGTACACCGGCGCGGGATCGTGCCACCGGTGAAGTAGCGCTGAACGACGACGGATCGCCGCAGATTCGATATTTTCCCAAGTTGCAGACGGCATGCACAACCTATGTCAGCGATGGCATGCACGTGAAGACCAACACGCAGCAGGTGATTGACGCGCGCAACGATGTGCTGGAGTTTCTACTGAGCAGCCATCCGCTTGATTGTCCGATTTGTGACAAGGGCGGCGAATGCCCCTTGCAGAATCTGACGATGCGACATGGGCCGCAATCATCGAGAATGTATTTTGAAGACAAGCAATTGTTGGACAAACACTTTCCCCTGGGCGATCTGATTTTTCTCGATCAAGAGCGCTGTATTCAATGCGCGCGTTGCGTTCGCTTTCAAGACGAGATCGTCGGCGACGATGTGCTGGCTTTCCATGAGCGTGGACGCCGCTTGCAGATCATCACCAATTCGGATCCGGGATTTGATACCTACTTCAGTGGCAACACAACAGATATTTGTCCGGTCGGCGCGCTGACGACTGCGGACTTTCGCTTTGGCGCCCGGCCTTGGGAATTGAATGAGGTACCGAGCATCTCGCCTTGGGACGCGGCCGGCGAGAATATCAGCCTGAGTATGCGGCTCGATCGCGATTTCGGCGGCAAGGCGCTTATCAAGCGGGTCATGCCGCGGCAGAATGAAAACGTCAACGAGATTTGGATCAGCGACAAGACTCGCTTCGGTCATCATTTCACGCGCAGCGAAGATCGTCTTCAGACTCCGCTGAAACGGTTGGGCGATGACTTGAGGGAGTCGACTTGGGACAGCGCGTTCTCCGCTATCGCACGGATCTTGCGCGATGCCGGCGGGGAGGTCGCGGCAATCGCCGGCAGCAGCATGTCCAACGAAGATCTTTGGGAATTGCGGCGACTGGTGGAAGGGCTTGGCGGTTCGCGATTGGGCGCCTGGCCCCCGACCCACGGCGGCGCTGAATCGGTAGCGGAGGTCGGCGTTGGATTTGGCACCAACCTGGGACAATTGGGCAAAGGTGATGCGATTCTTGTAATCGCCTGTGATTTAGAAGAAGAGGCGCCGATTTGGCGCTTACGCTTAAAGCAGGCGCAAGATCGCGGGGCCTACTTGGTCGTCGCCAACGCACGTGATACGCGCTTGGAAGATTTCGCGGTACAGGGCGCGCGCAATGACAAGGTGGTCGAAGGCGATGCCATTCGCTACGGCGCCGGCGAAGCGGTCGGTGTCATGCGGGATATGAAGCAGAATCACGAAGAGATCGCGCAGCGCTTGAGCGAGGCCGAGAATCTTGTCATCGTGGCAGGCGCTGAAGGGCTTACGCTGGCGGGAAGCGAATCGCTGGCGCAGGCGGCGGCAAACTTTCTGATCGAGACCGGTCATGTTGGCCGACGCAATAACGGCTTGCTGTCGCCGATACCTGGCGCTAACGGCATGGGCTTGCAATATCTGGGATTTACGCCGCAAGCAAGCATGGACATCATGGCGGACCCGCCCAAGGTACTATTTGTGGCACAGGCGGAATTGCTCGATGACGACCCGGCGGCGCGAGCGTGGCTGAGCCAGGTAGAGACTGTAATTTACGCGAACTTTTTTGATGATGGCATATCTGACTTGGCGGACTTTGTGCTGCCCATACAGACATTCGCCGAGCGCGATGGCAGCTTTGTCAATGGCGAGCGACGTGTTCAGCGTTTCTACCTGGCCCAGGGACCGATGGGGCAGGCATTGCCGGCTTGGAAGCTCTTCGGCAGCATCCGGCAAGAAATGGGCATGAGCCATCTCAAGCCATCAGCAGCAGCCGTCATGCTGGAGATCAGCAAGAATGTCAAAGACTTTGCCGGCATGCAATACAAGGCGCTGGCGCAGGTCAAGCGGCAGTTCCCCGATGTCGGCGGTCGTGACCAGTATTATGGCGGCACGGCATATACAAATAATGGCGGCATCGGGATTCAGATTCCTTCAAAAGCCGACAGCAACAAGAAGTTGAAGCCGGTCAAGCTTGCTGACGTAGATAAAGTATCGGTCGGCGAAGATGAGTTGTTGATTATGCCGGTTACTCGCCTGTATAACCGGCAGCGTAATTTCCGCCCCTCTTTACTGATGGAACCGCGGATACTGGCATCCTACGCCCTCATCAATCCGGCTGACGCGAAAGCATTACAGATTTTTGAAGGCGATACGGTTGATATTAAGGCCGGAGATTCGGTGGCGCGACTGCGGGCGAGAATCAGCGACGAGATAGGCGCTGGCGCAGTAGCGCTTCCGCGTCACTTGACGGATGCGCCCGCGCCGCTGGCCTTGACAAGTGGGACGATCAGCAGAGTATCGCAGGCGGTCGCCTCGGGCGACTGACAACTGAGGATATTGAATATGAGCCGAAAGCTAAAGATAGGCATTGCATCTGGCGTTATCGCAGCCCTTGTCGGCCTGTTTGCGGTCATCGTCGTGCTGCAGAATCTGGGCGCAATCGCGGCCTGGATTGGCTTTGATGATGCCGGCAACCTTAATGGACGCGCGGGCGCCATCGGCATGCTGCTCAACCCGGAAGCGCGTGTGAAGAATGTGATTCAATGCTCGGACGATGCTGGCTGCTCTGGTCTTTGGCCAATCATTTTTGCCGCTGGCTTTGCCTTCGTCATCGTCACTGGCTTCGCTTATACAACCTTGCTGGAGCGGCGCTTGCTGGCTTTCTTGCAGCATCGCGTTGGACCGAATCGTGTCGGACCACAGGGATTCCTGCAGCCGGCTGCCGATGGTGTAAAACTTGTATTCAAAGAAGACTTGATGCCGGCCGGCGCGGACAAGTGGGTGTTCCGCCTGGCGCCGATGATCAAAGTGATTCCAATACTGATGATCGCCGCGGTGATCCCGATGGGTCCTGACCTAATCTTGCCCTGGTTCGCGCCATCGCTCGGCGATGTCTGGTATCAGGTGCCGCAGGGCCTGATTGATTCGAACGTCGGCATCCTTTGGGTGATTGCCATCACCAGCATCGCGACTTACGGCGTGGTCTTGGCTGGTTGGTCGAGCGATAACAAGTATGCCATGTTGGGCGCATTGCGCGCCTCGGCGCAGATGATCAGTTACGAACTTAGCTTTGGCTTGACCCTGGCCGTTCCGGTCATGATCGTCGGAAGCATGGCGATAGGCGATATTATCGATGCGCAGCGCAACATCTGGGATTGGTTTGTCTTTCAGAATCCGCTGGCGGCGGCGGTGTTGATCCTGGCGCTCTTGGCGGAAACCAACCGCGCGCCCTTTGATTTGACGGAAGCCGAGCAAGAATTAACACAAGGCTATATGACCGAATACAGCGGCATGAAATTCGCCTTGTTTATGATGGCGGAATATCTGGGTATGATCGCGGTAAGCTTGGTGGCCGTGGCGGTATTCTTTGGCGGGTACCACCTTTGGCCCATGGATGGATTGCCGATTTTGGCGCCGGTTATTTTCATCGGAAAAGTCGTGCTGATGCTCTGTGGCATGATCTGGATACGGGCGACGCTGCCGCGCATTCGCTATGACCGCTTGATGCAATTCGGCTGGAAGGTGATGATTCCCTTGGCGCTGCTGGCTGTTGCCTGGACGGCAGTATCTATAGTCGTTGGCGATGCCCTTGGCGGTAACGCCTATCCCTTCATATCGGGCGCGGTCTTCCTGATCGTGCTGATTTTTGGCGCATTGGCGCTGCGCCGCATGGGTCGTGATCAAGACAGCGAAGAAGCCATCCCGCTGGAGGACGACCCGGCCTATACCGGTGAGCGACGTGGGTTAGGCTGGGCGCTGGCGCATCTCGTGGGCATGCTCATCGCTATTCCATTGGTACATATCCGCTTTCAAGTGAGGGCGCTGGAGGGTTTGGCGAGCTTCGGGCGGACGCCAGACGAGGACCGCTTGCTCGAAAGCAGCGATACGGCGCTTAATAAAGTTGGCGATTGACGTGGTTATAGACATTCCTGTTCGGAGACGAGAGAGCTAAAGGTTGCAGAGGATGAATGTAGTTAAGGGATTTGCCACAACCTTGAAGCACCTGATGGACGATGCGGTCACCGTGCAGTATCCAGAACAGGTGCAGAAATTCCATGATCGTTTCAAAGGGCGGCATCATCTGCGCCGCTACGAAAATGGCTTGGAGAAGTGCATCGGCTGTTCGCTGTGCGCAGCGGCGTGCCCGGCCGATGCCATCTGGGTTGAAGCGGCGGAAAATACTGACGAGGAGCGTTACAGCCCCGGCGAACGCTATGCCAAGACATACGAAATAAACATGCTGCGCTGCATCTTCTGCGGCTATTGCGAAGATGCTTGCCCGACTGAAGCGATTCAACTGGGCCACGAACATGAGATGTCGTTCACTGATCGGCGTGACGCGATATACGACAAGGACATGTTGATCGATCCGCCGAGCGGAGACGAAGCGGGTACGCCGCAGCAAGTTGAAGCGGGCGCTTATGATCGCTCGATACCGGATATGGATGATCCGTCATAGGGACCGGATTTTGTCTCCGTCTCACGTATTGCAAATTGTGCCGTGAAGTCATTTGTGCTAAAGTGCACAAACGCATTTATCTTGGGAATTTGTACGTATGGAGTGGTTATTTCTGGTCGTGAGTTTTGTGGCGGTGCTGGCGGCCGGCATGATGCTGACGCGGCAAAACGCAGTACATAGCGCTCTCTTCCTCATAGTCAATTTTGGCTGCGTGGCCTTCCTGTATTTGATGCTTGACGCGCCCTTCCTGGCAATGGTGCAAGTTACTGTTTATACCGGCGCGATTATGGTGCTTTTCCTCTTCGTTATCATGCTATTGGGCGCGGAAACGACAACTGATACTTCAGGGCGGATGCGCTGGCTGGGTTTCGCCGGCACGGCAGTTGCTATTTTGCTGCTACTGATATTCGCTTTCCCCCTGGCATCGGACATGTTGGCGGATGAGAACATTGAGGCGCCGGACGCAAGCGCCCAGCTGCGAGTAATCAATGCGATACCGGGCGGCGAGGCAGAGTTGTTCACCATCATGGAAATGGGCGCTGCGATACCGCTGGAAGGCACGGTCAGCGGCAATGTGCTCCTGGATGCCACGAATGACGAGATCGAGGATCTGCGCATTGATGATGTTATCTACGATTATTCGCGTGATTCGATGCAAAAGTATTTGGAGGTACCGGCTGGCGCTTACACGGTGATCGCCGGTGTCGGAGATGGCAACTACGTTTCTGGACCGATATTTACAGAGGTATTGTCGCTGGCGCCGGACAGGGCGCATTCGGTCGTATTCTTCGAAACCGCCGAGAGCTTGGTTGATGTCGCCGTGCTGGAAGATGACATCAGTGAACCGGGCGTCGGCAAGATGCGGCTATCTGTATTCAACGCGGTTACGGACAAGCAAGTTTCTTTGGTGGATCTTGGACAATATTCTTCGCGCCGCAGCTTGTGTGAGGACGATTCCTGCAGCGCGCTGATTCCACATCGGGTTCTGACAGCGCAGTTGCCAGCTGGTCAGCAGACGGGCATCGAACTTGAAGAGGGAACTTACAACCTGGCATTCGTCGATCAGGATCAGAATGTATTGCGGGCATTGGCAGAATTTGACGCGGCTCGCGGTGTGATTGAAACGCGAGTACTGGTGCGGGAGCCGGGCGTACCCGGCAGTCAAGCGAGCTATCGCGCCGCTGTCTTCAATGCCATCGCGATACCCGCCTTCGGCAGCCCTGAGGCAGTAGGCCAGGTCCTTTTCATTGAGTACGTGCTGCCGGTGATGCTCGTTGGTGTGCTGCTGCTGGTGGCGCTGATCGGCGTGATTGTATTGGCGCGTCCGGATGCCGTGGCGCAAGCTGAACGCCGCCGTATCAATCGGCGACGCCGCGTGAACCGCCCGCTGGTCAGCGTGATCTCGCAGCAGACCGGCTCCAATGTACTTAGTGGCGATTACCTGGCGAAGTTGACCGGCGGCACTGACGATGACGCTGCCGAGTAGCCGCGGGAGAATGTAGACGATGAACCCTATCGGCACAGAGCCGTATATCGTACTCAGTATGGTGCTGTTTTTGATGGGAGCGCTAGGCGTTCTCATGCGGCGCAATGCGATCCTGCTGTTTATGTCGGTTGAGCTGATGTTGAATTCGGCGAATCTGGCTCTGGTGGCTTTTGCCAGGGAATGGGGCCAGGTCAATGGCCACGTCTTCGTTTTCTTTGTGATGACAGTCGCCGCGGCGGAAGTCGCCGTTGGGTTGGCCTTGATCGTAAATATTTTCCGCGAACGTCAAAGCATCAATATCGACGACTTGCAACAGATGCAAGGCTAACGGTTTGCCGTCGGAAGAGGCGCTGTAAGTATGGATAATCTGCCGCTCTTGGTACCCCTGGTGATATTTGCGCCCGCGCTCGGGGCAATTATCAACTTCTTCTTCGGCGCGCGTCTCGGCGAGAAGTGGTCGGGTTATATCGGCTGCTTCGCATCGATATTCGCTTTTATTATTTCATTGCTGCTCTTGACTTATGTGACCGGCACAAACGGCGGCGCTGCGGTAGTTAATCCGCCCTTCCTTGATGGCTGGCTGCGCATTGAGTCGATCGGCTTGGAAATCTCCTGGCAGATGAGAGTGGATTCTCTCAGCGTAACCATGATGTTGGTGGTGACCGGCGTCGGCTCGTTGATTCATCTCTACGCCCGCGGTTATATGCACGGCGACAAGTGGTATCCGCGCTTCTTCGCTTATCTAAACATGTTCCTGGCCTTCATGCTGACGCTGGTTACGGCCAATAACTTCCTCATGCTCTTTGTCGGCTGGGAGGGTGTCGGGCTGTGTTCCTTCCTTTTGATCGGCTTCTGGTGGGACAAGAAGGCGCCCGAAGGCTGGAAGAACAGCAACGCCGCGCGCAAGGCTTTCATCGTCAATCGAATCGGCGATTTCGGCTTGTTGATGGCGATGTTCTTGATCTTCTGGACATTCGGCACACTTGATTTCTTCAAGGCGGGCGAATTACCGAATACGGAAGCCAAGTACCTTGTTCATTGGCGTGAGCACAATGGCCTGCTCGAACACAGCGACGAAGCTGAAACGGCCGCAACGGACGATGATGGTCATGGCGCGGAATACGAGTGTGTACCGGCTGACGCGGCGCCGCATAGCGAGGCTGATACGCAGGACGAGACAGCGTCCGACGATGAGCATGTTGAAGACGAGCCTGCTGATGACGCTCATGGTTCGGACGACCAATCTATCGATGACAGCCATGACACTGTGAATCCACTGGCAAATGATATCCGTGCTATTTATTGCGGTAATGAAAGATTCGACACGGATTTCCTCGGCGTATTTGGTCAGACGAACGCGCGTTTCGGTGAGGGCGAAGTTGTCGACTTTGGCGGCTTCCAGCTTGCCTTTGAAGATGTGATCTTTCTAATTGCGCTGTTTATGCTTCTGGGAGTGACGGGCAAGTCGGCGCAGATTCCACTCTTTGTCTGGCTGCCCGATGCGATGGCGGGCCCGACGCCGGTCAGCGCCTTGATTCACGCGGCCACGATGGTCACTGCTGGCGTCTACCTTTTGGTGAGGTCCAACGTCTTCTTATGGGAGCTCAACCACGCCGGCTATGTGCTCGGATTGATAATTACCTTAGTGGGGGCGGGCACGGCGATTGTGGCCGGTTTCATCGCACTGGGACAGTGGGACATTAAACGGGTGCTGGCTTATTCGACGATCTCACAGCTAGGCTTTATGGTGGCGGCCGTTGGCATCGGCGCTTACGTGGCTGCGATGTTTCACCTGGTAACACACGCCGTTTTCAAAGCGCTGCTCTTCCTTGGCAGCGGCTCGGTCATCCATGGCGTTGAGCATGGGCATCATCACGCGCAAGAACATCACGATGGCGACCACCATGACGACGACTTCGACGCGCAAGACATGCGCAATATGGGTGGCTTGCGCAAGCGCATGCCCATCACGTATCTGACGTATCTCATCGGCACCTTGGGTCTGGCCGGCATCTTCCCCTTCGCCGGCTTCTGGTCGAAGGACGAGATCCTGGCCGATGCGTGGTTCGAGGGATTTGAGCTAAACGAAACGAGTGGCTTCATTGCCTTTGGCGTGCTTTTGGCGGCGGCGGCGTTCACTGCCTTTTACATGTGGCGGCAGGTCGTTCTGGTATTCTTTGACGATGCGCGCAGCGAGGCCGCCGAACAGGCGCCTGAAAGCAATGGCGCAATGCTGTTGCCGCTGGTCGTGCTGGCGATCTTCACCTGTATCATCGGATTGATCAATGTGCCAAAGGCGACGCCATTATTCGATGGCATTTATCATTCTTATGAATTCAAGCATTTCCTGGAGCACAGCCTGGTCAGTGTGTCGCGCGGGCAGGTACTGGACTTCAATCTTCTAATCGCAGGAGTGGCCCTGGCTTTGGGAATCTTCTCCATCGTTGTCGCGCACCGCGTTTATAAGGGCAAAGGACTGGCTAGCGGCAAGCGCGATCAATTGGAGACTAGCGCGCCTACCCGTGGTCTGTTTGGGCTGGCGAATGCCCGCTTGTATTGGGACGAATTCTATTCCTCGGTCATTGAGAAGCCGTTCAACAGATTGGCAGCTTTCTTCGCGGACCGCGTCGATTGGGATTTCCTGCATAACTACTTCCACGATCAGATAATCAAGCGTGGCTTTGACAGCATCGGTGAATTGCTCAGCAAGCCGATTGATCTCGGCATAGTTGATGGCACGGTCAATGGCGTTGGACACTTCGTGCAGCGGGCCGCAAACTGGATGCGCCGCTCGCAAACCGGCTACGTGCGTATGTATGCTGTCGTGCTGTTCACTGGCGTAGTCGCCGTGATCCTGCTCATGCTCATTCCATTTATACAGGCACTGCTCCAAAGTGGCGCTTAAGGAGAACGCTGTTCCATGGACGTAACTGGACTTTCGCTTACTACAATCACCTTGTTCTTGCCTCTGATTGGTCTGGCCATTTTAGTTTTCATGAATGGCGAGACGCAGAAGGGCAACCTGAAATGGGTGGCCTTTGCCACGAGCATGGTGACATTTGTCGCGTCCGTTTTGATGTGGATCAATTTCGACCCGGGTACGGCAGAGCTGCAGATGGCGCAGCGCAATACCTGGGCGGAAGTTTCCTTGGGCGATTCGGTCATCAACGTCAGCTACTTCGTAGGCGTGGATGGCATCAGCATGCTGCTTGTCCTCCTGACGACTTTCATTCTGCCGATAGCGATTCTGGGATCTTTCGGCAGCCATATCTTTGAGGAGCGCGGACGGGAGAAGCTTTATTACATTTTCTTGATGCTGCTCGAATGGTCGATGATTGGTGTCTTCGTCGTACACGACTTGATCATCTTCTACGTCTTTTGGGAAGTTACCTTGGTGCCGATGTATTTTCTAATTGGCATTTGGGGCGCGGAAGAGCGCATCTACGCGGCTGTCAAATTCTTCCTCTATACGATGGCGGGCTCGATTCTGATGCTGATTGCCATTCTATACGTGGGCAATCGCGCTGGCACATTCAGCACCTATAGCGCCGGCGGCGATATTGGCGTGATAGAAAGGGTACAGACATTTGAAGGGGAGGGCACCTATTGGGATGCGCTCGGCCCGGATGAGAATGAAGAAGAGGCCGGCTTCCTCTTTGACTCAGTGGAAAGCTTCTTGTTCCTCGGGTTCCTGGTGGCTTTCGCGATTAAGGTACCGATATTTCCCTTCCACAGCTGGTTGCCGGACGCGCACGTGCAGGCGCCGACCGCTGGCTCGGTAATCCTGGCAGGTGTGCTGCTAAAGATGGGCACCTATGGCATTGTGCGATTCAACTTGAATTTGTTCCCGGAAGCGACAGTGGCTTGGGCGCCGACGATCGCCTTTCTGGGCGTGGTCGGAATCATATATGGCGCCTGGGTCAGTTACGCTCAGGACAACGTAAAGAAACTGGTTGCTTACTCGTCGGTCAGCCACCTGGGCTTTGTTGTAGTGGGCATCTTCGCGCTGAACTCGCAGGGCTTGCAAGGGGCGACGCTGCAAATGGTCAATCACGGCATCAGCACGGGCGGTCTCTTCTTGATTGTCGGCATGCTGTATGAGCGCTGGCATACCAAAGAAATGGCGGACTACGGCGGCATTTGGAAGATAATGCCGCTATTCGGCGCCATCAGCCTAGTGATCTCTCTAAGCAGTATGGGCTTGCCCGGTCTCAACGGCTTCATCGGCGAATTTACGATATTGCTTGGTTCGCTGGGGAGCAGTTACCTGGGATTTGCTTTCACTCTCTTTGCTACGCTTGGTGTCATCCTGGCGGCGGTTTATCTGCTCAAGATGTTCCAGCACGTCTTCATGGGCGAGCTCAAGAAGCCGCTGGCGGATGAGGAAGCATACAAGCTTACCTGGTATGAAAAGGCGGCGTATATCCCGATCATGATCATGATCTTTTGGATGGGCTTGCAGCCGATCGTATTCTTCAACTTGCTGGATGTGTCGGTGGATAGCATCGTCGCGATGTTCGTTCGCTAGGAGAGATCATGTTTGAGTCGCCGACTATCGCGGAATTCCTGGCGCAATCCAACCTGGCGTTGACGCTGCCCGGCACACTCTTGATGACTTGGACCCTGCTCCTGGTGCTGGTCGACTTATTTGCCGGCGAAGAACGCAAGCATTGGATGCCTATTCTGGCTTGCGTCGGTCTGGGCGTCAGTTTCGTGGCGAATATCTTCGTATATTCTCCGGCCGAAGGCGAACAGATCGCGCTGTATGGCATGTTTATCGCTGATGCATTCACTGGTTTCTTGAACTTCGTAATATTGGTCGCCACGCTAATCGCGATATTGATGAGCTGGGACTATCTGAATCGCGCGGATATCCACCGGGGCGAATACTATATTCTGGCGCTGCTTTCATCGGCCGGCGCGATGTTCATGGTCGGGGCGAACGACTTGATCATCGTCTTCGTCGCGCTTGAATTGCTGAGCATACCGCTTTACATCCTGGCAGCCTTCCGTTCCGTCAAGAACGACGGCAGTGAATTGGCGCTGAAGTCCGAAGAAAGCGGCATGAAGTATTTCATCCTCGGCGCATTTTCCAGCGCGTTCCTGGTATTCGGCGCGGCGTTGGTTTACGGGGCAACAGGCGCCACAAATATCCCGCAGATATTCGAGATCGCCGGTGGCATCGTCGCCACAACGTCAACAGCGACATTCTACTTGCTGGTGGGTACGGCGCTCCTGATCGTTGGGTTAGGCTTCAAGGTTGCTGTTGTGCCATTTCATATGTGGACGCCCGATGTCTACGAAGGCGCTCCGACGCCGGTCACCGCCTTTATGAGCGTCACCGCAAAGATTGGCGGATTCGCTGCGCTGCTGCGTGTTCTGGTCACCGGCCTATCCGCGCTGGTATTGGCGGAAGGCGACGTGGCTGCCTGGCAAGCTACGGCGACGATCATCGCGATCCTCACGCTGATTTTGGGCAATTTCGTGGCGATATCGCAGCGCAATCTCAAAAGAATGCTGGCCTATTCGTCCATCGCCCATGCCGGCTATATCATGGTTGCTGTAGCCGCCGCTGGCAACACCAGTGTCATAAACGCGGCGACGCAGGGCGCATTGGTCTACATGCTCGCCTACATGTTCACAAATCTCGGCGCTTTCGCCGTGGTGATGACAATCGAGCGGGAAGACGGCAGTGGCGGCAACATCGATGATATCAACGGTCTGGCGCAGTCGCGGCCGCTTCTGGCTTTTGCTATGGCGATCTTCATGCTCAGTTTGACCGGCGTTCCATTGACTGCGGGTTTCGTCGGCAAGTTCATGATCTTCGGCGCAGCGGTGCAGGCTGGGCTGTTTGGCTTGGCGGTCATCGGTGTGCTTACAAGCGTAGTGAGCGCATACTACTACATCCGTGTGGTCGTGAATATGTACCTGCGCGACAGTGATGGCGAACTGCGGCCGGCACTGGATACGCCCTATGTTCGTTGGGCGATTAATATCTCGCTGGCTGGCACATTGGTGTTTGGCATCTTCTACCCCTTGGCCATTAATCTGGTAAGTATGGTGAGCATCGCTTGACTCAGGCTACGAGCGCCGCTACATTCCGCTGGCTAATATCGAGGTTGGGCGCTTGCTCGCCTCGTTTTTGTCTCAAACTGATGTCAGAGCTTCACTCACTGGATGATTACCACTAAGCAGCCATGTCTAGTAGAGAACGCGAAGGATTCATCTGGGTATTGTTGGCGGCCGCCGGTTTCTCGGCGATGCCGACAATGGTGAAGTTCACCTATCTACACTCTACGTTTGAACCGATGGACTTCGCGATCTGGCGATTCATCCTGGCTGTGCCGATGTTGTGGCTGCTGGTCGCATACAGAAGACGATCCGTCTTTTCGCCGCGAAAAAGTGATGCCCCTGTCAAAAAAGCGCTGCTTATTGGTGTCTTGTTGTCGGCTGCCGTGTTGGCGGCTTTCTTCGGACTGGAGCGGCTGCCTGCAAGCACATATATCGTGCTCTTCTATTCTTATCCGGCAATGGTGGTCCTGCTCTCGGTTTTGCTCGGGGAGCCGATCGGCCTGAGAGCCTGGCTTGCGCTGGCGATGGCGCTTTGCGGCGTGGTATTGACGGTGCCGGATTTCTCGGCTGTGGGCGGCGGTGACATGTTCGGCGTTGCGCTCGTCTTGTGCAACGCTGCAATCGTCGCCCTTTATTACTTACTTTCGAAGCGCGCGCTGAATGGTGTTGCAGACGTCTCCGGAGCAAGCGCCTGGATGATGCTCGGCACTCTGCTGGTCTTGCTGCTGCTGATTCCACTTCGCGGGCTGCAATTGCCACCGAATCCATTTATTCTCTTGCTGCTTCTTGGAATGGCGACGCTGGGCACCGTCTTGCCGGTCTATGCTATCAACATCGCGATACAGAGGATCGGCGCGGCGCAGGCTTCGCTGGTCAGCACTGTTGAGCCACCGCTGTCGATGGTCATTTCGGTGATAGCGCTTGGCGAAGCGATATTCGCCATTCAGTGGCTGGGCGCTGCCCTGATAATCGGCAGTGTCATCGTCTTGCAACTCCGCCCACGCAACCGGATAGATATTAGTATCGCCCAAGAGGCGGGCTAAGAAAGCGCCAATGAACGTGAACGATAAACTATCACGAGACTTGCGCAATGACCTAAGGCGAAACCGAGAGGGCAGACTGTCGACGCGACAGTGGATGAAGCTCATCACCGAGCCGTTGACGACTTTGCTTTTTCTTTCGGTGCCCTTGATTCTGCTGGTTGGGCGCTACGGCATGGCTGGGCGGGTGATCGTATTGGCCTTAGTCGCTGGCTTCCTGCTGACGATGGGCTTGCGAGCGCTGCTTTTTGCCCGCGTCAAGCTGTGTTATCGAGTGCTATATGCTGACGGTGCGCAATCGCGCTGGAAGATTTGGCGAAAGACATCATTGGCTAGCAAGTCCGGTGACACAATACGATTCGACCATCGGCTCGCGGACAGGCCCAAGCTCAAGCCGGACCAGGCATTGCATGTTTATTATGCGGAAGCGGGTGGCAGGCGTATCTTGCTTAGCGCGGTCCCGCGGTGGCACCCGCAAGCTGACTTGGCGGAACCGAGCGACAGCTTCGAACGCGCCGGTGGCAGGTATTACGCAGACTAGCCGAACTGTCCGCTCATTTCGAGAATCTCCGTCCCGTCTTCGTTCACCCACACGCCGCATTGACCGCCGCCCTCCGAAGCGCCCAACTCAACAGTCGCGCCATCAAAGCGCAATACTGGATGATAATAAACTGCCACTTGTTCGGCAGCGGCCTCTATGTAGTGACCTATCAGCGCGCGGCGGAAGCGCGACTGCGAACGATTGGGAAAGCTGCCGTGGATCAACTGCCCGTTGAAGAAGAAGACATCGCCCGCTTTCAAGATTACAGGTTCGGGCTTCATTTCGGCAGATAGCGGCACCGTTACATCGGTGAAGCTTTCGCGGGTATCGGCATCGACCGGGCAGAGAAGCGGCAGGTCATGGCTGCCCGGTACAACTTGCAGGCAACCATTCTCCTCATCGCAGTCATCGAGAGCCATCCAGGCTGCGATGCAAGTGCCTGGCGTAACACGCAGATAATACTGATCCTGGTGCAAAGCTTGTCCACGCGCTCCCGCTGGTTTGAAGTAAAGCATCGTCTGGACTGCGAGCGGCTCCTTGCCCAGAAGCTGCTGAAATACGGCGCCCAATCGCTGGTCAATCATCCAGTCCAGGCTGACTTGGTCCCAGCGGTGCATGTGGATGAGCCGAGGGTACCGCTTCAACGGATCGCTGCTCTCCAAGTTGGCGCCGCCGAAGTCACCGGGATATGTCCCCTTGCGGCACACGTCCATGTAGTGCTGCCGGTAACGCGCCACTTCTTCTTCGGTAAATAGACCTGAGACGGTGACGCAGCCGCGCTCCGTAAAGCTTTTTACATCCACCTGCATAATCTTGCGCCTCCTTCAACGGGCCTATGCGCTTCTAAGGACTTTACCTACAATCTTTGCTGTTAAGTCTAAATCACAAGGAACATATTATGCAAGCGATGGGCCCGCGGGAGGTGCAAGCGGCGCTTGATGAGCTGGGTCATGACATCAAGATTATCATCTTCGATAGCTCAACGGCGACATCACAGCAGGCGGCAGACAACGTAGGCTGTCAACTGGGCCAGATTGTGAAGAGCCTCGGCTTTGTGATTGATAAGTCGACCCCCGTCCTGGTGCTTGCCAGCGGCGACCAGACCGTAGACGAGCGAAAATTAGCGGCTCTATACGGTGTTGGGCGCAAGAAAGTTCGCATGATGACTGGCGCGCAATGCCTGGCAGCGCTGGGTTATGCGCCCGGTGGAGTACCGCCGATCGCCCATCGTAGCAGTGGCGTAGCCATTTGCCTGGATAAAACGCTGAAGAGATTCGAGACAGTTTATGCTGCCGGCGGCGCGGCGAACGCCATCTTTCCCATTGAACTGACGATGCTTCAAGCTGTGACGGACGGGCTGTACGTCGATCTTGCCAGAGGTATTAAGGGCGTTTCTGACTGAATTAGCCGTCTTCGACGCGTAGCGTTGTCAAATAGGACAAGGTACCGATAGTGTCTCCAGCCGGATACGCCAACTCGAGCGGTTTGCCACTCATGGACTCTTTTGCTGACAGCAGCAGATCGTAACTGCCTTCTTGAATAGTGCAGGGAACTTCAAGGGTTGTGCGGTCGCGGTAGAATCTTCCCGTTTGCCAGTCGCTGGTGAATTGGTCGGCTGGAACAGAGTTGGCAATCGCGAGTTGGCCGTCGCCATCGGAGTCGGCAAGAATGATGCCGATACTGTAAGGCGTCGAGTCCAGATTGTCGATCTGCCACCAGCTTTCAACTGTGACGGCTTGGCACGGCGAAACGGTCGCTGAATCCTGCAGCTCCCAACTATACAGGAGCAAGTTTTCGCCGACAGCGAGCACAGGTCCTTCATGAGTCGGAACACGGGCAAATTCGCTGAGGCGGTAGGTTGTAACGTACTCCTGATCCCAAGTGACCGAGCGGACAAAAGCATAGTTGCTTTCCAGCCAAAGTTGCAGCGATTCGCGATGAATGTTGCCGCCGCCTTCTTGCAGCAGCCAGAGTTGGTTATGCTCCGGCAGCTTCTGATTGAAAGTCGTTGGATCAAAGTGCCAGTGGACGTTTACTAGTGCATCCGGGACAAAAGGCGGATGCGCCGAGTCTCGTGCATCTATTACATGGAAAAACCGGTCTTTAGAGATTTGATCAGGTGTGAAGTCCATAAAGTAGTATGCAGCTGGCAAAAGCCATCGCCACGCCCAATCGAACTCGGTGAGGACGATGCTATCGCTTTCGTAACTCGCCGACATCTCGCGCACGATTTCCCGGTAGGGTCCGTTTTCTGTCTTAACCGCGATATTCTGCGGCGCATGCAAATACAAGAGCGCTAGGGCAATCAACGCCGCGTAATTGGGAAATTGACGCAGTCCTAGCGCCATCAAGAGGGCAATCAATGGCGCCAACATTGCAACGTTGCGAGTAGAAAAATTACTCACAATTGCATTTGCGCCGTAGGCAATGATGAAAATGGAAAGCAGAAGACAGAGAGGGTAGAAAACAGCCGGCGGGCGGCTGAAACGTAGACCGCCGTTGCGAGAGTCAGCGCGAGGGCGAGGACGAGCAATCCTTGGAGCAAAAAGGCTCAACAGGATTAGAAACTGATAAAGCAGTTCAGGCTGAAATCTTGTGTGCGTGTAATGACGCAGGATGCCATACCAGCCGGGGGGGATGGCATAGTAGATTCCGCGCCTGGCAATACAATGGTAATCGCTTGTATGAAGGGCAGCAGCCAGCCGATAAAAGACGCCCCGATAAAGGACCACATGAGAAGCGAATCTAGCCAAAGTTTCCGCTCGTAGCGCCGGAACATAAGGAGGCATATCGCATGCGCCGGGAATACAAATACGGAAAAGAAGTGGCTGTAAATGACTGCAATCCCGACGATACTGTAGGCGATCATAAGTATGCCACTAGGCTTGTGAAGCCAGCGGTAGAACAGCAGATGCAGCGCGCAGGTCAGCATGATCAGCATCGGATAGGGACGCATTTCATACATCAAGCTGCTAGCGAAGCCATATAAACCGAGAAATGCCACTGCGAAGAGTCCGACTCGAATGCCGCCGATGTGTTTGCCGAGTTGGTAGAGCAAGGCGAATGTGAAAAGATTGGTTAACTTGGAAAGCCAGCGTGTGATTTCTTCGCTAATTCCGAACGCCTTGATCCAGGCGGTTGCCATTAATTGCCAGCCTGGAGGATGAATATCGCCGGCGAGACTTCTAACCAATTGCGAGAAATCGAAAATTCTGGCCGGATGCACTATATAGATTTCATCTTGTCGATAATTGCGATTGCCGTAGACGTTAAAATGCAGGACGGCATTCAATAGGATCAGGAACGCTGCCGCCAGAATTGCCAAACTTGTACGCGCCTGCGCTGAGAGCCGCCATTCCTGCACAGGCGAGCCGGCATTCGAGACTTGCATTAAGCTTGCTCCAAGATCGTTCAGTTGCAGTTCTAATTCACAGTATTCAAAATATTCACGCGGTCTTCCAGCTTCTCCAGGATCTCAAGAAGTCGCTTCGGCCAAGCACCGTCATCCGCCGGAATCCGCACTTCCGTCCGAGTAACTTCGATATCGTTGCCCAGTGTCAAGGCCAGCAGTTCACGTCGAACGGTCGCGAGGTAGGGCAGCTTGACCAGGACGACCTCACGCAGAAGTCGCACGTGGGTGGCGCGTAAGGCCAGCGCCAGAACTTTCACCCTTATCAGATAAAGCAGCCCCTCAACCGCGGCGGGCAGTGCACCAAATCGATCGATGAGTTCGGTACGCATGGCGTCGATCTCTTCTAGTTTCTGGATATTGCCGATACGGCGATAGATTTGCAGGCGCAGCGCCATCTCCGGGATCCAGTCGGTGGGCAAATATGCTGGAAGCGGCAAATCTATGACGATGCGTTCACGGGCGGATGCGGGCGCTAGCTCGGTCTTGTCCTTGAGTCGAAGGCCCCGCTGATCCTTGACCGCTTGCTGCAGCATCTCGGTGTACAAATGCAAGCCGACGCTAGTGATGTGGCCTGATTGCCGCATGCTGAGAATATCACCGCTGCCTCGCATCTCCAGGTCGCGAATGGCGATTTGAAAGCCAGCGCCCAATTGCGTGTTTTCCGCCAGCGTCTCCAGCCGAGTTCGGGCTTCTTCGGTGAGTGTACCGGGACTGTGAAAGAAATAAGCATACGCTTGTTGCGCGGAGCGGCCGACGCGCCCGCGCAGCTGATACAGTTGTGAGACGCCGAAATAATCGGCGCGGTCGACGATCAAGGTGTTGACACGCGGCATATCGATGCCGTTTTCGATAATTGATGTAGAGATCAGGATGTCATATTGGCCGCGCGAAAACTCCGACATCACGGTTTCGAGGGCGCGCGGCGACATCTGCCCGTGCGCAACGGCGATAGAGGCTTCAGGCGCCAAGCGTTCGATCTTGTTTCGCAGAATATGAATGGTCTTGACACGATTGTGAACGGCGAAAACCTGCCCGCCTCGCTCAAGCTCGCGCATGATGGCTCGCCGGCTGAGCTTGTCATCCCAAGAGCCAACCTGTGTGATCACGGGCAAGCGTTCCTCGGGAGGCGTCTGAATCATGCTGATATCGCGGATGCCGCTTAGGCTCAAATACAGCGTACGCGGGATCGGCGTGGCGGTCAATGTCAGAATGTCTATGCGAGAACGCAGCTTCTTGAAATGTTCCTTGTGCTTAACACCGAAGCGCTGCTCTTCGTCGATTATCATCAAACCGAGTCTCTTAAAGCTGATATCGCCGGATAGAAGACGATGAGTGCCGATGACAATATCAATCTCGCCCGATGCCATCCTGTCCACGATTTGTCGTTGTTGGCCAGTATTACGGAAGCGTGACATCATTTCCACTTCAACCGGGAAGGCCGAAAGCCGAGCGCGGAATATGTCATGATGCTGTTGAGCCAGTACGGTAGTCGGCACGAGCACCGCCACTTGCGTGCCGTCTTGCACGGCTTTGAAGGCGGCGCGCAGGGCGACTTCTGTCTTGCCGAAGCCGACATCGCCGCATATCAAGCGATCCATCGGCTTGCGGTCGTGCATATCGGCTTTGACTTCCTGGATTACGCGCAGCTGATCTTCGGTTTCGACGAATGGGAAGCCAGCTTCCATCTCGTGCTGCCAAGCCGAATCTGCGCTGAAGGCATGGCCATGGGCGAGAGCGCGCTGACTGTAGATGGAAAGAAGCTCGCGAGCCTCCTCTTCGGCGTTGCGCTGCGCCTTTTCCCGCGCTTTGATCCACTGATCGGCTTTGCCCAGCTGATTCAATTTGGGCGCTTTTTCATCGGCGCCGACATAACGTGAGAGACGATCAGCCTGGTGAATCGGCACATAGATTGTGTCCGAGCCATGATATTCGACAAGCAGGTATTCGCGCTCGGTCGTGTTGATGGCGCGATGGCGCATGCCCTTGAATTTTCCGATGCCATAGTCGACATGCACAATGTAGGTGCCGTCTTGCCAATCGGTGTAACTGGCGTCGGGCGGCTTGCCACTGGGCTTGCCCGTGGCTTCAAGCCTGCGCCGCGGCTCGGGACGGGTCCAGCCGAATATTTCGGCATCAGTGATGAAGTGCAACGGAGCTTGCGCGCCTTTCACAGACCAGCCTTCTGCAGCAGCTCCGCGAACGAATCGAAGCGTACCAGGCGCGGGCGCTTCCTCAATGACTTGCACGGTCGGGATCATGGTGGAGGCATCCTGCTCGTACCACAGGTTTTCCAGGCGCTCGACCTGCTCGGTGACAATGACCACGCTGTCGCCGTTGCTCAGGTGGCTGCGGACTTGGTTCAGCATCAGGCGCAGTTGCCCGCCGAATCTCTCGCCCGGCGCAAACGGAGAGGGCGCGGGCGAGCCGATCAAGTTGGAAAGCGCGGCGCGCCTCATCTGCTCAAGCTGCAGTTTCAGCATGTTGCAGCTTAAGTATGGCAGCGGGTGATCCGGTGACACCTGGAAAGATGACTCGGCTTCTGCGCGATTGGCCTCGGCGTCCTGGGCAATTTCAAGCAATGTCTCTTCCAGGAAATGCGGGTCCTCGATCAATATCAAGGTGTCATCACTGGCATAATCCAGCAAGCTGGCAGGTTCTTCGTAGATGTAGGGCAAATAGTGTTCGAGGCAGGGAAAGGCGCTGCCCTGCGCCAGCGATTCGATGTCAGCGCTGATGCTGGATACATCGTCAGGATTCTTGCCGTTCGCGTTCGCCCACTGCTGCAGGCGCATACCGAGGGACGCCGTCTGTCGCGGCAGCGCCTCACGCGCTGGCACAATTCGCGCCGATGTAACGCGCTCTATACTGCGTTGGTCAGCCGGATTGAAGCGCCGCAGACTTTCAACTTCATCATCAAAGAATTCGATGCGCAGCGGACTATCGCTCGCCAATGGAAAGATGTCGAGGATGCCGCCACGCCGACTGAAGCTTCCCGGTTCGACAACAAGCGTAGCCGGCTCATATCCCATGCCAATCCAGGAGAGAATCAGGCCTTCCATTTGATACCGATCGCCTTGATTCAGTTCAATTGCGCTTTGGCAGAAATCTGAAGCCGGCAAGGTCTTCTGCATCAAGGCTCGCGCGGAAGCGACGATGACAGGCGGGTGTGATTCATGCCTGGCAACTAGCGCGGACAAGGTCGCGATCCTATTGCGTATGACGCTATGATCCCAAGGCGCTCGATCGTAGAAGAGCGCCGACGGCTCGGCAAAGCGATGCAGGCGCGACGGGTCTTCGAGCCAGAGGGGCAGTTGCTCGCTGACATTGTAGGCACGGCGCACGGCGGATGTAAGGTAGATCAGCGGACCGCGCCAGTCCTTTGCCAGCGCCGCGAGCAAATAGGGACGGGCGGCGCGCACGATGTTGAAATCCACGAGAGACTGTCTTGCGGATAGCTCATCCAGCAGCTGTTTGTAGCTGACTGTGTCTCGAAGCGCGTCGAGCAAACCCGCTAGCCGTTGCGACATCTTAATCCTACTCTGTCGTTAAACAGGAACAAGTCAGTATATCAAAGCGGCTTGCGACCAACTAGTCACTTTCGCTTAGGTTCAGATAGATTGACAAGGCAGGCAAACAGAGCTGATACTATGACAACATCTGAATTATACGCAGTATTAATAGTCGCGAAAATGCTTCTGAAAAGGGTGACATACAAAGCAATGAGATGGGCTATGGCGGTGAGTCTGATGGTGATTTTATGTCCATTGGTTGTCTTCTCGCAAACTGAAGATGACATACCGGCCGCCTGTGACCTGGATGATCGTCCCTTTCAGCGACGATTCTATCAGCGCGGCGAGGCGCCGGACGATCTTACTGACGACGATTTGTGGCAGGTTTCGACGCTGGACGCGCAAGGCATTGATTCGGCTCTGCTGGCTGAGGGCTTGGCGCAGTTGGCAGAATCGCCAAGCCGTCAATCGCTGGTCTTGATGCGCAACGGGCAAATAGTCTATGAGCAATACGTCAACGGCAGCCGCAGGACCGACAGCAACAATATCGCCAGCGTATCAAAAAGTATTCTCTTGGCGCTCTATGGCATCGCCTTCAGCGAAGGCTTTCTGCTGACAGTAGAAGACCGAGTTTCAGATTACTTGCCGGCTTACTTCTCAGCGGACGACGATCCATGGCTTCTGGATCTTCGTCTGCGCGATCTGCTGACGATGACGCGCGGCTTGGCTTGGAAAGAAAACGAAAGTGAGCGCTTCCTAAGCAGTAGCCAGGATTGGGTAGCCGACATTCTTAACTTGCCAATCAGCAATGAGCCGGGCGATGTATTTCATTACAGCACAGGCGCTTCGCATGTCATGTCAGCCGTATTGGCCGAAGCGACGGGCATGAGCACCTGCGAATTCGCGCACCGCTACCTCTTCGCGCCGCTTGGCATTGAGGTGGAATTTTGGGGCGTCGACCCCGGCGGCTATTTCACCGGCGGGCACAGTGTAAGCATGACGGCGCGTGAGCTGGCGCGATTCGTGCAGCTCTTTCTCGATGAAGGTCGTTGGCAGGACGAGCAACTGGTACCGGGCTGGTGGGTGGTGGCCTCTACATCGCCACAAGTAGAAATCGGCAACAATTATGCCGGCTACGGATATTTTTGGTGGCTCAATCGTATTGCGTCCTATGATATGTTTTCAGCGCTGGGCGCCGGCGGGCAGATCTTACACATCATACCGGCGCTTGAGCTGGTAATGGTCACGACTCACGGTTTCAGCGGCAACCCACGCGACTTTGAAGAAGAGGCCGAGTCTTATCAATTCCTGTGGAATTATCTAATTCCCGCTATCGATGGTCCCTAATCAACAAGGGCTTGGTACGTGAGCGCGCGGAAATCTTGCTGGAAAGGCAGCATATTGTCCATAAGCTGCGTCATGACGATACCGACCAATTGCTCCTGCGGGTCGACCCAGAAGTTGGTGGCGGCCGCGCCACTCCAGCCGTAGTTGCCATCCGAGTTGAGTACGCTGGTTTGAGCCGCGTCGATGATGACATCGAAGCCCAAGCCGAAGCCTCTGCCCGGCATGAGGGCGAAGCCGATCGCCAAAGGCAGTAATTCAGGACGAATATGGTTGCGTGTCATGAAGTCCAGTGTTTTACGACCGATGATGCGGACATCGTTCAACTCGCCTTCATTCAGCAGCATGTTGGCGAATTGCCAGTAATCGGACATGGTCGAAACCAAGCCGCCTCCACCCGATGGCGCGCTCGCTGGTTTGGTGTAATCGTGGCCAGGGATATGAGGCGTGCCTCCGTATTCGTGGAAGCTGCTGTTCTGCAAATTGTGCTGGTAAAGTTTGGCGAAGCGGTCGAGCTTATCAGAGGAAACATGAAAGGCGGTATCGTTCATGTCTAGCGGTTGAAAGATGCGCTCATTCAGAAAGTCCTCGAAGGGCATATCGGCTAGCAGTTGCACCAGATAGCCGCAGACATCGGTAGCGATGCTGTATGTCCAGGCGCTGCCCGGCTGGAAGCGTAAGGGAAGCGCCGCCATGCCTAAGATCTTCTCTTCCAATGTTGCGGTCTCGCTGCGAAAGATTGATTCGCGATACATGTCGTCGATCGGTGAGTCATAGTGAAACCCGTAGCTCAAGCCGGCCGTATGGGTCAGTAGATTATGAATGGTCATCGCTGGGTTCTGCGCGGCGAGTTGCTGCCCCATGTAGGTTCTGTTGACATTCTATCGTAACCATATCAGCGTACCGACAAGGTGCAGAAATCCGAGATAAGATGTATCGAGTTTCTCAAATCGGGAAAAGACGCGGCGGAAATGTTTGATCTTATTGATGAAACATTCCACCAGATGCCGCTCGCGATAGAGCCATCTATCATATTCTCGCTGCTCTTTGGCGCTCGGATGCGGGGGAATTACCGCTTCTATGCCTCTTTCAAGCAAGCTGTCCACAAAATCTTGGGACGCATAGCCTCGATCCGCGATAACCCGCTGAAAGGCAAAGCCTTCCACCAACTCCTCAGCCTGATTGATGTCGTGAGCCTGCCCAGGACTCAAACGGAAACGCAAGGGATTGCCCAAACCATCAACCGTGATATGAATCTTGCTACTAAAACCCCCGCGACTGCGACCCACGGCTTGCTTTTCACTTTTTTCGGCGCCAGCGGCACAGGGATGTGCCCGAACAATCGTACTGTCGATTATCCCGTTTTCCATATCCGCGTCATCGGCAAGAGCTTCCATCATCCGTTGCCAAACATCATTTTCGCACCAGCGAGCAAAGCGTTTGTAAACTGAATTCCATTTGCCGTATTCGCTTGGAAGCAAACGCCACTGTGCGCCGCTGCGACTTACCCATATCACTGCTTCAACAAATTGGCGGCATTTCGCCTCATTGCCCAGATAAACCTTTGGCTCTTGCGACAGAAAATCCCGAAGCTTCGCCCACTGTTCGTCAGTTAGTCTTATGGTATCCATAAGACTATTTTACCCATTTATGAAAATGCTAATGTCAAAATATCAACAGAACCTAGTCGTAGCCGCTTAACACTTTGGTATTGCCAAAGGCGCTGATGTAGCGGCTGACCGGCTCAAAGAGCTGGAACTTGCCTTCTTCGTGAAGCATCATCAAGGCGATTGATGTGATCGGCTTGGTCATGCTGTAAATGCGAAAGATAGTGTCCTTCTCTATCGGCAGCTTCCGTTCGGCATCACGATAGCCACAAGCCTCGAAGTGGACCACTTCTGAATCACGCGCGACCAGGGTGACGAAACCGGGCGCCTTTTTCTGGTCGACGTATTTTTGCAGCCTGGTGGGGATACGATTGAGGCGTTCAGCCGACATGCCGACAGCTTCCGGTGCAGTTACTTGCATATGACACTCCTGTTTTCTGTTGTGATAGAGACCTGCCAACTAGCTGGATTCAAGGGTTTCCCGCAGCGACCGTCGCATGTCCAGCGCTTTTGGGTGCTGTGGATTAATTAGCAACGCTCGCTCGATTTCTGTCAGCGCCGCCCCATTGTCGCCCCGGTCGCAGAAGTGTTGCGCCAATATGAGATAACGACTTACCGCTTTCTTGGAATTTTCTTGCGCGAGATGCCACTCAGCGATTTCGTATTGTACGGCGACCAACGATGGACGGATAGAGACCGCCTTCGCCTTCTCCGCAATGGAGAGCTTGTTGTTGCCCTGGATTTCGAAGAGCTGCGCCAACTTGAGATGGTTAGCTACTGCCTCGTCAATCTGCCCTAGTTTCTTTTGCAGCGCGATGAGTTTCGCCAAGGGTTTGGAATCTGAAGGCGCCAATTCATGGGCGCGCAGGAAGATCGCGAGTTGCTCATTGAGATCTTTCTCGCTTGGCGCGCCGCTAGCGCCGGCTGCATCGCCGTTGTAGAGCGTCATCGCTTTATCGATCCCTTGGCTCAGCCAGACCTCGACAGCGTCAGCAGCACGTCCCGTCAATTCCTGGACGCGAATGGCATCATCGCCCTTGAAGGATTGCAGCACATAGTCGACCGGATTCATCTTGCCGGGAGGACGGCCGATGCCAAAGCGCAAGCGCGCAAAGTCTTTGCTGCCCAGGTGCCGCACGATGCTGCGCAAACCGTTCTGCCCGCCGTGTCCGCCGGTCGAGCGCAGACGCAATGTGCCGAAGGCTGTGTCAAGATCATCATGTACGACGAGGAGATTCGAAAGCGGTATATCATAATAGTCGGTCAATTGGCGAACCGACTCGCCGCTACGATTCATGAAGGTCGTTGGTTTGGCAAGTTTGACACGCGCGCCATCGACAGTGCCGTCCCAGGTAAGCGCGAGCTTTTCGCCGCGACCAGGACCAAAATCGTATCGTCTCACAAACTCGTCAATCACTCGGAAGCCGATATTGTGACGGGTCTTTACGTATTTGGAACCGGGATTGCCCAGGCCAATGATCAAGTGCTTGGATGACATGTGATTCTCGTTTGGAGTTCAGACTGTCGTATGGTAACAGAGGGCTTGGATTCTTGTCTAGCGAAAGCGCTGCCTAGCGCGGACTGTCGTCCACGTAGCGAGGATAGGTGGATTTCGCCGCTTCAGCAACGCGCAGATCAAGATCTACAGTGACGTAGGGCCGCTCGTCGCTTGTGGAAGTGAGAGCCAGGCCGTCGGGATCGCAAAGCCAGCCTGCGCCGCCCAACTCCAGTTGATCTACCTGACCGGCATGATTGGACGAGAGACAGAATGCGCCTGAGACGACCGCGGCTGTTTGCCCGCTTGCCAGCCATTTTGCGTTTGTATGCCGTGGTGTGCTGCGCGGATTGAGCAAGATGTGCACACCGAGCTTGGCATACTCGCGCGCGTGTTGCAGAAACCAGATCTCGGTGCAAATCATGAAGCCGATGACCAGCCCCTGGACGCGCACCGTTTGGAATTCTACTGGCGCGCGGTCGTACCAGTTCGCTTCCCAATAGCCTTCGTCATTGGGCAGGTAGGTCTTATGATGAGCCCATTGGAGCCCGCTCTGTCGCGACCATATGTAGGCGACATTGAAGCGCTTCTCGCCAATGTTTCGCGGGGCTGTACCGGCGACGATCTCAGCGCCGAGTTCCGCCAAGCGCGCCAGCCAAAGATCGTGCGCCGCCACAGCCTCTTGCCATGTACGGTCGTTTCGTTTTGGCGCCGCGCAGAACCAGGGCGCAAAGCACATCTCAGGCAAAAGCGCCAGTTGCGAACGATTAGCGGCCACATGACCGCGTAGACGCTGCCATTCCGCGTCAAGCTGGCTCGCGTCCATTTGTGTGATTGTGGCCTTCACAGGACTCGTCTCCGCTTACGCCAGTTCCCGTTGATGGCTAAACTGCGTATCGTAGAGATTGGCGTACAGGCCGCCTTTTTCCAGAAGCTGCGCATGAGTGCCTCGCTCGACGATCACTCCCCGGTCAAGCACGAGAATGGTATCGGCCGCCAGGATTGTGCTGAGCCGATGGGCAATTACGATGCTCGTGCGACCGCGCATGATGTGGCTGAGAGCGTCTTGAATCAATGCTTCGGATTGGCTATCGAGATGACTCGTCGCCTCGTCGAGTACGAGGATGCGTGGATCCTTCAAGACGACGCGCGCAATCGCCATTCGCTGTTTTTCGCCGCCGCTCAAGCGATAACCCCGTTCGCCGACGATGGAGTCGTAGCCGTCTCTTAGCCCGGTGATGAAATCATGAATATGGGCAACTTTCGCTGCTGCTTCAATTTCGGCTTGTGTGGCATCTGGCTTGGCGAAGAGCAAGTTCGTGCGGATGCTGTCATGGAAGAGGTAGGTTTCTTGCGTCACCATGCCGATGTTCTCCGCCATAGTGCTCAAGGTCAAGTCACGCAAGTCGTGACCATCAAGGGTAATCCCACCCAATGTCGGGTCGTAAAGGCGTGGGATGAGATAGGTCAGCGTGGTCTTGCCAGCGCCGCTTGGCCCGACCAGGGCGACAAGTTGCCCTGGCGCAATATTGAAGCTGAGAGTGTCCAGCGCCAGTTCTCGCGCTTGATGAATAGCAGCGCCGGCGGACTTGCCATTGCCACGCCGCCCGGAATCGCCGGTCCGCGTCGCCGCGACGCTTTCCATACGTCCAATTCGCTCGACATCCGTGAGCAGTTGACTTTCGTCGATCTCATAGCGAAAGCTGACATCATCAAATATCAGTTCGCCTTGAACATCGTCCAGGTGAATGGCATCAGGTTTCTCATCGATTTCCAGCGGCAGGTCAATGATTTCGAAGACCCGCTCAAAGCTGACGATGGATTGGGCGAAGTCGACCGGCGCGTTGGTCAAGGCTTGCAGCGGCGCGTAAAGTTGCGTCAGGTAGGTGGCGAAGGCGACGATATCGCCAATGGTAAACTCGCCCTGAATCACCAGAACCCCACCGATCCAATAGACTAGCGCCGTGCCCACGACGCTGACCAATCCGATGAGCACGAAGAATTGACTACCCAGGACAGCGCGTTTGATGCCGGCATCCCGCACATCGGCTGCTCGCATTTCAAAATGCTCGACTTCCGCGTCGATGCGGCCAAACAGCTTTACCAGCAGGGCGCCACTGATATTGAGTGTTTCGTTCATCATGGCATTCATCTGCGCGTTGTATCCCATTTGCTCGCGCGCGATAGTCCGCAATCGCGAGCCTAGACGACGCGCGATAAAGATGAAGAATGGCAATACCAGTACGCCGAGAATTGTCAATTGCCATTTCATGCCGAGCATGACTGCCAAGGTGGCGACAACTGTGATGACGTTGGAGATGATAGAAACGATAGTATTGCTGATGGCGTTCTGCGCGCCGACTACATCATTGTTGAGCCGGCTCATCAACTCGCCGGACTTCGTATTGGTGAAGAAACGGAGCGACATCTTCTGCAGGTGATGATAAAGAGCGACCCTCAGGTCATAGATCACGCCTTCGCCGATCGCGACATTTAGCTTGCGCTGAACGATTCGCACACCGCCGCTGACGACGGGTATGGCGATGAGTCCGAGCGCCAGGAAGTTGAGCTTGCCCAAATCTTTGTCAGGCAGCGCCGAATCTATGATTTCGCGGAAAATGAGAGGGCTTAGCAGACCAAGTCCGGTTGTCAGCACAATCGTGGCCAGCATGCCTGTGATTTGCAGGCGATAGGGCTTGGCATAAGCCAGCACCCTCAGCATCAGCCCGCGAGTTACATTAGGCTTCGCTTTGGCATCCAAGCCATGCATGTAGCGGAACCAGCCGCCGCCGCCTTTCATCATAATGCGCTTTCTCACCTCCGGATACGACTATAACATAGTGCCTTCGCTATCGATAAGGCTACTGCACCATTGGCTAGGCATTGCCCGCTAGCAAGCAAGACCACATGCCTGACTCCGGGAATAAAGCCGCCTACCAAGAAGCTAGACAAGGAAACCGCATTTGCCTAAGGCCGGACAGACGGATCGGCACAGAACTGCGTCGCAATTACGGACGGATATCCGGATGAAGATAGATTGAAGTCGCTATCGGTCCAGCGACAGGCCGCGGAGGATAGCGCGAGCATCTGATATGTTCGGCGCGAACAGAACTTCACGCTCTTCAACATCGTTGCTGAGCGTCTTCTGCAAGGTCTGATATATCGTCCTCAACGCGCCATTGGCGCCGACCACAACACGAGCGCCTTCATTGGGACGCGCTTCGCCAGAAGACAGCAGATTCTTAGCGCCAGTCAAAATGTCGCGGGGGATAGACGCGCCTTCAAGGTCAATGATTAAGTCGACAAAGTGCTCAACGCTGCCAATCAGGCCGTCGGCTCTCTGGACGGCCGCCTCAAGCTCATCCCAAGTCCATTCCGACTCAAACTCGAGCAGGATGACTGTCTTTTTCTTGTTATCCCAGCGGGTGACGATTGCCATCTCGCCTATCCTGTAGAACGCTGAATCTCGCATATCGTTATACGCAATATTATGCCAGCGGTTGTACTTGATGCTAGTCTCAAATTGGCGGTAGAGCACTGCCGCCAGCTACAGTTCGCAAACCCGGCTTCTTCAATTGTCCGCAATCAGAAAAGCTATCGGTGTGGCAATCGGCACATCGTTAACACGTATCTCAACGCTCCACGAATCGGGGATGAAGCGGGTATCTGTCTGGTCGATGAAGAACCAGATGCAGCTGCCATTGATGTCATTCTCCGCTTGAAAACTAAAGTAGGCGACTTCGATCCCGCGGCGATGCCAGCGCGAGGATATCGTATCGCCGGCAGTTATGTTGTAGGCCTGAGCGACCACGTAAATCCTCTCTGACTGCGGTGTAAAGATGGGATTGAGGCCGATCGCGCAATCGTAATCATTGACGCCCGATGCCATGGCAATGCTCTCCAGGCGAGGTTGATTGTTTTCCGCGCCTACTGGAGACGTTTCGTCAGGTGACGGCAAGGCGGCAATCGGAATATTTGTTGGTGGTGGTATCGGCGTAATCGCGCCTACAGACTGCCCGCTGGCTGGAGTTGGGGTTGGCTCTGGCTCTCGCGTAGGGAGATTCTCGATCTGGCCTATGCTGGTCTCGATAAAGTTCGTGTCGGTACCGAGGTTGATCAAACTGAAGCGCAGAAGGCCGGCGGCCTCTTCCACTTGGCCGACGCGCGTTCCGGCGTATTCGAGTGTGGTTTTCATGCGAGCGCGGACGATGGTAGCGGTTGAGCGCAGACTCTCGATATCGGAAAGGGCCTGACTGTAAACTGCAGTGGCGGTCATCTGTGGCGCGGTGGAACTGCAGCCGGCGAGAATGATGAGAAGCAAAGTGGCTCGAACTGTGAATGAAACGAGAGGTAGTCTTGCGATCATAGTGTGGGAGATTATAGCCTATCAAAAGAAAACCGCCTCGTAAGATACAAGGCGGTCTTTGGCAGTGGAAGCGCCGGGGACCTGCCCCCCGGGTCCGCTGGTTTCGAATCTCGCACATCTACAAGCTTAGCTCTCTGAATCGTTTCGCATCATGCAGGCCCAGAGTGCGCGGTTCACATGACACTAGCCGACAGGTCTTGGCGCCATCTTATCGGCGTGGACGGCGGGCACCCTAACTTTTTATGACACTCGTTGCAGATCGCAAAGGGAGACGAAACTGCAGGAGCGGCAGAGGACTATATGCCTCTACACCCTCATCCCGGTTGTCTAAGCAACCATAAGAAGGGGTTGGAAATTGGGTTTTGCACCTATGTGCGTTGCCAGTTTAACGTGTTGTGACACCACGGCTTGCCGTGCGGTTTCAGCCACCAACGTCGAATCTGATTCGCTCCCATGATGGCTGGCGACACTTGCCGACCCAATTCAGCCAATGTCACCACGTTCGGCTAGTTTACCATACGTGTAACGGTCTGGGGAGTGATGAATCATTGATATACGAATTCAAATAGGTGAGCATCGTAATTGGGATACTGTTGACGATTCCAAGCGTAAGTAAAGAGTTTCACTGCCCGCTGAAGCACATCGGCACAGCGGGAAAAGCAACGTGAACGCCGTTGCAAACGGGCTAGATAGTGCCGAAGTTCCGCATTCATGCCTTCTACTCGATAAGTCTCGCTCTTATTCGGCATCGGTATATGCTTGCCCGGATAGTAGACTAATTTCTTGTACGATGCCATCAGATCGCTGTAGGGGAGTGGTGAATTTCAAGGAGATAGAACAAGCTAGAATGAAGACCACACTGGCTCAAACTCGCCGGAAAACTCCCTTCTCCAATGCTTTGGGGAAGGGCCGGGGATGGGGTTAGAAAAGGGCATATCCTAGATTTTCACCACTCCCCATCTAATAATAGAATTAGAATCTGTGCGCGCATGCGATAACTGAACCAACCTAACATATCGACTTGATTGCGGTATGATTGATGCTTCGAAATCGGGAGTAGCGAAGGGTGCCGGCGTGGACGTCTTGATTGTTGGCGCGGGAATGTCCGGCCTTATGGCCGCGCGAACGCTGCAGGGGCGAGGGAAGTCCGTTCGCCTGATTGAAAGCGGGCGAAGCGTTGGCGGTCGACTGGCTACCAGGCGTGTTGGCGACGGCGGATTGGCTGACCACGGCGCGCAGTTCTTCACGGTTCGCGGAGAGACTCTGCAGCAACAGGTGAATGAGTGGCTGGCGCTGGATGTGGTCTACGTTTGGGGAACCGGCTGGTCGGACGGCAGTGTCAAGCGCACGGCCGGCGACGGGCACCCTCGGTATGCTACACGAGGCGGAATGAACAAATTGGCAAAGCATCTGGCGCAAGATCTCGACATTACGCTTGAACGGCTTGTTTTGTCTTTGCGCCAGACCACGGATGGCTGGGCGATAACAGATAGCGAAGGCGATGTCTACTCCGGCAAGGGACTGATATTAACGCCGCCCATGCCGGAAACACTTGCCTTGCTGGCACGGAGCGGGGTCCACCCTAGTAACGAGGATATGGTTGATTTGCGCAGGATCCGCTTTGGACCTTGCTTATGCGGCATACACGAAATCGAAGGCGGAGTGGATTTGCCTGAACCAGGCGCGATGCAGGATTTCCAGAGTGATATCTACTGGGTGGCGGATAATCAGGCGAAGGGAATATCGCAGAAGGCGATTGTCACCAGCCACGCCAACGCGAAATTCAGCCGTCAGAATTGGGATGCTTCGGAGGCGGACATTGTGCTTGAGCTGGAATCGGCAGTGATGCCATATTTGGCGCCGGGCGCGAGAATAACACGCACGCAACTCAAGAAATGGCGTTTCTCCGTACCATTGACGACGCATCCGCATGAGTGCCTGCTGGCGCGTGAACTGCCGCACCTGGTCTTCGCCGGCGACGCCTTTGGCGGACGCGGTCGTGTTGAGGGCGCCTTCATGTCGGGAATCGCCGCCGGGAATTCCATGGCGGATTCGCTGACTTAATGCGCTCGAGACTTCCCCGTCGAAAGCTCCCATGCTTCATTTTTATCGCCCTGACTGCTATCGCGCTCATCGTTGTCGGGGTCCTGGCTTGGCTAAGCGTACCCTTGGTGACCGTGATGGAAGAAGCCGAGTCGGCTATAGTTGCCGATGCGGCAGTCAGAGTGACTCGAGAGCGTTGGCTGGCTTTTGAGCCAACAAACCAAAGTGCGGAAATGGGACTCGTATTCTATCCGGGCGGACGGATACCAGCCGACGGCTATGCTCCTCTTGCCAGAGTGTTGGCAGAAAATGGCGTCATGGTTGTTTTAGTGCCCATGCCACTCAATCTTGCCATTCTCGATCCTGATGCCGCGACAGCTGTCATTGAGGCGAATCCAGAGGTGTTAACCTGGGTCATCGGCGGCCATTCGCTTGGCGGTGTGATGGCGGCCAGGTATGCGCATAGTCATGCTGAATCGGTGGCCGGGCTGGTCTTGCTGGCCGCATACCCGGAAGATCAGATTAATTTGAGCAAACGGGACTTGGCCGTTGCGTCGATATACGGCGATCGGGATGGTCTGGCGACGGTCGAGGATGTGGAGAGCGGATTTGCACGATTGCCTCCCGGTACAGACTAGGTGCTGATCGCTGGCGGTAATCATGCTCAGTTCGGCTGGTATGGCGACCAGGCAGGAGACCTCCCCGCGCTGATTGATCGTCGCGAGCAGCAGCATCAGGTTGTCGCCGCGATATTGCGCGTGATCCAAGAGGCTGGAAAATAAATCGAATCCCTGTTAAATTAATTGCCCTCTACTGAGTTTGGAAGGAAGCTGGCGATGGCGGGTCCGCAATTTCAACTGAGCGAAGAACAAGAAATGCTGGTCCGGATGACGCGCGATTTTGTGGCGGACAACATTATTCCGGTGGCAGCCGAGTATGACGATAAGGCGACCTTCCCGGAGGAAATTTTCCATAAGGCGCGCGAACTTGGCATTGTTAACATGCTGATTCCCGAAGAATATGGCGGGGTGGGCGCGACGGCGTTTGAAGAGGTCCTGGTATCAGAGGAGTTGGGTTATGGCTGCACCGGTATAAGCTCGAGCCTTGGCGTCAACTCACTGGCGATGCTACCGATCTTGATTGCCGGCAATGAGCGGCAGAAGGCATATTGGCTGGGAGAGCGGGCAGGCGAGCAGGGCCAATTTTGCTCCTACGGAGTGACGGAGGCCAATGCGGGTTCGAACGTGGCGGGCATACAAACGCGCGCCGACAAGAAAGGCAGCGCCTATATCATTAATGGAAGCAAGACCTTCATTACTAACGCCAGCCACGCGCATTTTTACACTATTTTCGCCAAGACAGATTTATCGGCCGGGCATCGCGGCATGACCTGTTTCATCGTTGATCGCGACACGCCCGGGGTTAGCGTAGGCAAGAAGTTCGACAAGCTTGGTCAGCGCGCTTCGGACACTGCCGAGGTCGTCTTCGAAAATGTTGAGGCGCCGGCAGAGAATATTGTTGGCGAGGTCGGTCAAGGATTCTACATTGCCATGAAGGTCTTCGATTACAGTCGGCCTGGAGTGGCAGCGGCGGCTTGCGGTCTGCAACGGCGCGCGCTGGAAGAGAGCGTCAAATATGCCAGCGAGCGCGAAGCATTTGGCGTGCCGATTTATCAGCATCAGGCAATAGGGCACAAGATCGCTGACATGGCGATCAATTACGAGGCGTCTCGGCTCTTGGCTTGGCAGGCTGCCTGGCAGGTAGACGCCGGAATTTCCAATCCGCGGATTCCGGCTTATGCCAAGGCATTTGCCGCCGATATGGCGACCAAAGCTGCGGTGGACGCGGTGCAGGTCTTTGGCGGTTACGGCTACATGAAAGAGTATCCGGTTGAAAAGCTGTTACGCGATGTCAAGATATTCCAGATATACGAGGGCACCAGCGAAATTCAGCGGAATATCATTGTTCGAGAACTATTCCGAAGAAAATGAAAGTGCATGGCCAGACAAGGCAATCAGCGATTGGCGGAATTACTGCCTTGACAGGCTAAGCTGCCCTTGCTAATATGCGCCATTGCACTCGCAGCCTACAACCTCCCTGAATGAGGCTCTGCCGGCTGAATTGAGCGAATATGGCGATAGTGCTTTGCTGACGCGACGCGGCTCGCCATCAAGCAAGAAATAATGGGCGTATATTTGCGCCTGTTTGCATGTCTAAAGATAAGAGTGCGGAAATAGAGTCTGACGGAGTTACAAATGCCAACGATCAATCAGTTGGTCCGCAGAGGGCGTAAGAGCAAGGGCAGGAAGAATAAGGCGCCTGCGCTTCAATTCACCTTTAACGCGCTAAAAAACCGGCGTTCGCGCCAGCAGAAGGGCGCGCCGCAGAAGCGTGGCGTCTGCACCCAAGTCAGGACGATGACGCCGAAGAAACCCAATTCGGCGCTGCGCAAGGTTGCGCGCGTCCGCCTTACCAACGGTATTGAAGTCTCGGCTTATATCGGCGGCGAAGGCCACAATCTACAGGAACACAGCGTCGTCCTGGTACGCGGCGGCCGCGTGAAAGACTTGCCCGGCGTCCGCTATCATATTGTCCGCGGTACTTTGGATACCAACGGCGTAGATGGACGCGAGCAAGGTCGCAGCAAGTACGGGACCAAGCGTCAAAAGTAAGCTGCCAGGCGGCAGCGAACCAGTCTCCATGAGCCGCGGGAACGATTAGCGGCTGGCATTAGTGGAGAGCGTGGTTTCTGAGATAAGGAGTTAGAGCATGCCCAGAAGAAATCGTCCGCCCAAGCGCGTACCGCCGTCCGATGTCAAATTCGGCAATCTGCATGTGGCGATGTTCATCAATCGCATGATGCGCGGTGGCAAGAAGAGTGTGGCTACGCGGATCATGTACAACGCTTTGGATTCTATGGGCGAACGTACCAAGAAAGATCCTGTCGAGGTCTTTGAGATAGCAATTCGCAATGTGACGCCGGCGGTCGAGGTCAAGCCCAAACGGGTCGGCGGCTCAACGTATCAAGTGCCGATTGATGTTACTCAGCAACGCGGCGTGACGCTGGCCATGCGCTGGCTGATTCAATTCGCGCGTGACCGCAGCGGCAGAAGCATGGCGGAGAAGCTGACCAACGAATTGCTTGATGCCTACAATGGACAAGGCAGCGCAATCCGCAGGAAAGACGAAACACACCGTATGGCTGAGGCGAACCGCGCCTTCGCTCACTTTCGCTAGTACCGATCCCGTCTGTCAAATACGGGAAGTGAATGGGAAATGGTTAAGACGAATCCTAGCTTTGATCTCAACAGAGTGCGTAATATCGGAATAATCGCGCACATTGACGCCGGCAAGACAACCGTCACCGAGCGCGTTCTCTATTACACCGGCATGGTGCATAAAATCGGTGAGACGCACGAAGGTTCCGCCACCACAGATTATATGGAGCAGGAACGTGAGCGCGGCATCACGATAACTTCGGCCGCGGTCACCGCAAGCTGGGACGATCATCAAGTCAACATTATTGATACGCCGGGTCATGTCGACTTCACGGCTGAGGTTCAGCGCAGCCTGCGCGTCCTTGACGGTGGTATTACGGTATTTGACAGCGTTGCCGGGGTAGAGCCGCAATCGGAAACAGTTTGGCGGCAAGCATCGCAGTACCATGTGCCGCGGATGTGTTTCGTCAACAAGATGGACCGCACCGGCGCCGACTTTGACCGCTGCGTCAATATGATGGTCGATCGGCTGAAAGCCAATCCGGTCGTGATTCAAGTACCCTACGGCAGTGGCGAGAATTTTGAGGGAATCATCGATCTGCTCAAGATGGAGCTGATCACTTACGGCAATGACGAAGGCACGGACATCAACTATCACGCTATTCCCGAGAGCCATCGGGAAATGGCGGAGACGCGCCGTGAAGAGATGATCGAAAAGATCGTCGAATACGATGAATACCTGACGATGAAATTCCTGGAAGAAGAGCAATTTACTGACGAGGAGATTCTGGCGGGGCTGCGCGCAGGTACAATTTCCGGGCAGATGCACCCCGTCTTGTGTGGCGCGGCGTTGAAGAACAAGGGTGTGCAAGCGCTGCTGAACATGGTTGTGGCGTTGTTGCCTTCTCCGCTGGATATCCCGCCAATCAAAGGCGAGCATCCAAAGGAGGGCAGCGAGCTGATTCGCTACGCCGATGATGAAGAACCGCTGGCTGCGCTCGTATTTAAGATTGTCTCGGATCAGTACGGCAGGCTGGCTTTCACCCGTGTTTATTCCGGTGTGCTCAAAGCTGGCACAATGGTGGTCAATACAGCGAACGGTCAGCGCGAACGGGTCGGTCGTATCGTACGCATGTTTGCAGACCGGCGCGAAGACGTAAAGGAAGTACACGCGGGGGACATCGCCGCTGTGATTGGTATGAAGGAAACTTTCACCGGAGATACTCTTAGCGCGCCCAACAATCAAATTCTGCTGGAGAATATTACATTCCCGGATCCGGTAGTAGAAGTCGCCATCGAGCCAAACACCAAAGCAGATCAAGACAAAATGGGCATTGGGCTACGTAAGCTCGCGGAAGAAGATCCCACTTTCCAGATTGAGGTAGATGATCAACTCGGTCAGACGAAGATCAAAGGTATGGGCGAACTGCACCTAGAGGTATTGGTCGATCGATTGATGCGTGAATATGGTGTTGACGCTCGGATCGGACGGCCACGTGTTGCCTACCGAGAAACCATCACGCGGTCGGTGGAAATCGAGACCACCTTCAAACGTCAGACTGGCGGCGCCGGTCAATATGCGCGCTGCGAGATTCGATTCGAACCTATCCCGGATGAAGAGAGAGATGAAGCCGTTGGCGAGTTGCTCTTTGTCGATGGCATCCGTGGTGGCTCGGTACCGAAGGAATACGTGCCGGCTGTGAGGAAGGGTGTCACCCAGGCGATGCAGGGCGGGGTTATCGCTGGATACCCTGTTGTCAGTGTCAAAGCTACCTTGATAGATGGCGCATACCATGAAGTGGATTCCAGCGAAATTGCCTTCACGATCGCAGGTTCAATGTGTTTGAAAGAGGGCATTCAAAAGGGTGGTCCCGTTATCCTGGAGCCGTCCATGAGTGTGGAAGTCGTTGTGCCCGATGATTATACCGGCGCGGTAGTTGGCGATATTTCGGCGCGCCGTGGTGTGATCCAGGGGATGGAGCCGCACAGCGAGGGCATTTCAGTGATAAATGCGCAGGTGCCTTTGGGAGAAATGTTCGGGTATGCCAATGACCTGCGCAACAACACGCAGGGACGGGGCAACTTCAGTATGGAATTTGATGCCTATACCGTCGCGCCGGAAGACATTGCCGAGGCCGTGAAAGCCGGTTCACGTTAAGGAATTGGCTGGGTAAGCCCAGTCGCTAGTTTTCGATCGGTCATGCATTTTCAAATCGTCAAGTTCACTAGAGGGATTGTCAAATGGCAAAGGGAAAATTCGAGCGTAGCAAACCGCATGTAAATATCGGAACGATCGGTCATGTCGATCACGGTAAGACGACCTTGACCGCCGCCATTACCAAGGTACTGTCGCTCAAGGGACAAGCTCAAGAACGTGAGTACGGCGACATCGACAATGCGCCGGAAGAACGCGCTCGCGGGATCACTATCAATATCCGCCATGTCGAATACGAAACGGATAATCGCCACTATGCTCATGTGGATTGCCCGGGGCATCGCGACTATATCAAGAATATGATCACCGGCGCAGCGCAGATGGACGGCGCAATCTTGGTCGTCAGCGCGCCCGATGGCCCTATGCCACAGACCCGCGAGCACGTCTTGCTGGCCAAGCAGGTGGAAGTCCCGGCGATGGTTGTTTATCTCAACAAGACCGATCAGATGGATGACGAAGAACTGATTGAGTTGGTTGAGATGGAACTTTCCGAGCTCTTGGAAGGCTACGACTTCGACCCGGATACGCCCATCGTCAAGGGTTCAGCATTGGCGGCTCAGGAATGCGCGAGCGATGATCCGAGCGCGCCTGAATATGCTTCGATTGTGGAGTTGATGGATGCTGTTGACGAATGGATTCCTACGCCCACGCGCGATGTCGACAAGCCCTTCATGATGGCGATTGAAGATGTCTTCTCGATCAAGGGTCGCGGCACCGTCGTCACAGGAAGTGTGGCGCGCGGCACCCTGCTTAAAGGCACCGAGGTGGACATCGTCGGCTTGCGTGATGAAATCGTCAAGACAACGGTCACCGGCATCGAGATGTTCAACAAAGAACTGGATCAGGCGCAGGCGGGTGATAACGCCGGTATCCTGCTTCGTGGCACCAAGCGCGAAGACGTTCAGCGTGGCATGGTTATCGCCAAGGTTGGTTCGATTACGCCGCACAAGAAGTTCAAGTGCGAAGTCTACGTTCTGCGTCGCGACGAAGGTGGACGGCACAAAGCCTTCTTCACTGGTTACCGCCCGCAATTCTACATTCGCACGATGGATGTTACGGGCACAATCACACTGCCGGATGGCGTCGAAATGGTTATGCCTGGCGACAACGTCAATCTTGACGTGGAATTGATCACGCCGGTTGCGCTGGAGCGCGGCTCTTCTTTCGCGATTCGCGAAGGTGGCCTGACTGTCGGCGCCGGCCGCATCACTGAGATCCTAGAGTAAGCCAGTCTTGGAACGTAAAGGCCTGAGCCGGGTCAATTGCCCGGCTCCAATTCCAGGTCGGCGTCCTGATTGATTAGATAAAGGTTGCGCAATGGCAAAGAACAAAATACGTATCCGGTTGAAAGCTTATGACCACCGCGTACTCGATCAGTCAGCTCAGCGGATAGTGGACACAGCGGAACGCACTGGTTCGCGGGTAGTGGGTCCGGTGCCCTTGCCGACTCGCATCGAAAGATTCACCGTGCGGCGTTCTCCCTTCATCGATAAGGATTCGCAGGAGCACTTTGAAGTGCGGACGCATAAACGGCTGATAGATGTGCTGGATCCGGATAGCAAGACGATTGATACCTTGATGCGGCTCAACTTGCCGGCGGGCGTCGATATTGAAATCAAGATTTAACAAAGTTCGCGGGACCCGTCTCGCATTATCGGTCGTTTGCGCAAATTGCCGCTTACTGGCAAGCGCAGAAGGCGAGCCATCCAAATGGGTGGTTGTGAAGATTTCCTGGTGTGCGTCGCTGTGAACTGGCGCGTACATCCGAGTGGAGGCTAAATCATGAAGGGCATGATTGGCAAGAAAGTGGGAATGACCCAGGTGTTCGATGAACAGGGCACGGTAATCCCTGTCACAGTGATTCAAGCGGGTCCCTGTTATGTGACGCAGGTCCGTAATGTTGAACGCGACGGATATGTCGCGGTGCAGCTGGGATATGGAGAAGCAAAGCCCAAGAGATTGACCAAGGGTCAACTCGGTCACTTGCAGCGGACCGATCTGCCCGCGCTGCGGCATCTTCGTGAATTCCGCCTTTCGGAAAGTACCAACTTGGCGGTTGAAGAGGGCCAGGAGATCAAGGTCGACATTTTCGAGCCCGGCGATATTGTGGATGTTATCGGCACTAGCAAGGGGCGCGGTCACGCTGGCACTATCAAGCGTCACGGTTTCTCGCGAGGGCCCAAGACGCACGGACAATCAGATCGGATGCGTTCGCCTGGTTCGATCGGAATGTGCGCCACGCCCGGCAGAACGTTCAAAGGCAAGAAGATGGCTGGTCGAATGGGCAATGATCGAGTAACCGTGCAGAATGTTCGTTTGGTTGTTGTCGATGCGGAGAACAACCTGCTGGCAGTGAAGGGCTCGGTACCGGGCGCAAAGGGCAGCATCGTTATGATCCGCCCGGCGACGAAACGCGCTTAGGCGCCGGTGAAGCGGATAGGAGAACATGCCATGCAGTTACCAGTATTGAATAGCGCCGGTCGTGAAGTATCACAGATGGAACTCGCGCCGGATATTTTTGAAGCCAAGATCAACGTTGGATTGATGCATCAGGCTTTTGTCCGACAGATGGCGAACGGGCGCCAAGGTTCGCACAGTACTCGTTCTCGAGGTGAAATCAGGGCGACTGGTGCGAAATTGTATCGGCAGAAAGGCACCGGTCGGGCTCGTCATGGCGCCCAGAGCGCTCCGATCTTTGTCGGCGGCGGTTTGGCGCATGGACCAAAGCCTCGTGATTATTCAAAGAAAATGCCTAAGAAGATGCGGCGGGGCGCTATCCGTTCGACGCTTAGCGTCTTGGTTCGTGACGATCAGTTGGTATTGGTAGACAAGTTCGAGGTAGATGCGCCAAAGACCAAAGTTGTGCGAGGCTATTTAGACGCCCTGGTTGGCGAGCAATCGGCGTTGATCGTTGTTACAGCTGATCAGAAGGAATTGCGCAAGAGCATAAGTAATCTTGTCAACGCGCATACGGTGGTCGCCAACTATCTGAATGTTCGCGATTTGCTGAAGTACGACAAAGTGATTATGCCTTTGGATGCCCTGGAAGTGGTCACCAGCATTTGGGGCAAGGGAGCGTAATATGGCCGAGCTGCATTTATATGACGTGATCCGGCGTCCGCTAATCACCGAGAAGACGACTGAAATGGTAGAGGCGCAGAATAAGTACGTGTTTGAAGTGGCGCGGAACGCAAACAAGATACAAGTCAAGGAAGCTGTTGAAGAGATTTTTGACCTCGAAGGCAAAGTGGTCAAAGTCAGTACGATGCAGATGCCGGCCAAACGCGGTCGCCGTGGGCGCAACCAGTACATTCGCGCCCGCGCGTGGAAGAAGGCAATCGTCACGCTTGAGGCTGGAGTGACGATTGAGCTCTTTAATGTTTAGGGGGTGCATTAACAATGCCCATTAAAGTCTACAAACCCACATCGCCCGGTCGCCGTGATATGACCGGCTATACATTTGAAGAGATCACCAAGAAGAAGCCTGAGCGTTCGTTAACCCGCGCCATACGAAAGACGGGTGGCCGGAATAACACCGGGCGGATTACAGTTCGGCATCGCGGCGGTGGACACAAGCGGCGATACCGGATTATCGACTTCAAGCGGAACAAGGAAGATTGCCGCGCCGAGGTCGCTGCGATTGAGTACGACCCCAATCGCTCCGCGCGGATTGCTTTGTTGCAGTATGAAGACGGCGTCAAGAGCTACATCATCGCTCCCATGGGCGTTCAAGTTGGCGACAAGATCGGCAACGGCGCTTTGAGTACCTTGCGTCCCGGAAACAGTCGCGCGCTTAAAGATATCCCCTTGGGCACGGTCGTGCATAATATCGAGATGCGGCCGGGCAAAGGCGGGCAGCTCGCCCGTTCCGCCGGAACATCGGCGCAGATCCTGGCGTCTGAAGGAAAATATATCACGCTGCGCCTGCCAAGTGGCGAGATGCGCCTGGTCTTGGCTACCTGCCGCGCAACTATCGGCCAGGTTGGCAACGCAGAGCATTCGAATGTCAAGCTGGGCAAAGCCGGTCGGCGACGTTGGCTTGGATGGCGCCCTTCCGTTCGTGGTACAGCCATGGACCCGTCCAGCCATCCCCACGGAGGTGGAGAGGGTAAGACCGGCATCGGTATGTCAGCGCCCAAGACGCCTTGGGGCAAGAAGGCGCTGGGTGTCCGGACACGGCGCAACAAGCGTACCAGCCAATTCATCATTCGCCGTCGTGGCAAGCGCCGTTAATCAGGAGATACGAAAATGTCACGTTCACTAAAGAAGGGCTACTTCATTAGCCCGAAACTGTTGGAAAAAGTTGAACGACTCAACCAACAGAACAAGAAAGTTGTAATTCGCACCTGGAGCCGCGCCAGTACCATATTCCCGCAGATGGTTGGTCATACGATCGCCGTTCACGACGGAAGGCGGCACGTGCCGATTTATATCACGGAAAACATGGTCGGGCATAAACTCGGCGAGTTTGCGCCGACGCGCACCTTCCGCGGCCATATCATGGATAGTAGACGATAGAGGGTGATGACAATGGATGTTCGCGCGATTTCCCGTTATCTGCCGATCTCTCCGCAAAAGCTGCGCCTAGTCTGTGACAAGGTGCGCGGGCTGGATGCGGAGGAAGCGTTGATCGTGCTGGATTACATGCCGCAAAAGGGTTCAACATTTGTCAGCAAGACCTTGTCTTCGGCGATGGCTAACGCGGTGAACAATTTTGACTTGAACAGAGACGAATTGTACGTGTCGCAGATTTACGCCGGCGACGGTCCCACTTTGAAGCGATTCAAAGCTGGAGCGCGCGGGCGCTTCAAGCCGCGTTTGAAACGCACATCTCACCTTTGGGTGATTTTGGCAGAGCGAGAGGAAGAAGTTAATGGGTCGTAAGGTTCATCCAAAAGGCTTTCGCCTGAAAGTCATCCGCGAATGGGATGCGCGTTGGTATGCGGAAGGCGAGCGTTTCGTCAACTTGTTGATGGAAGATCGCAAGATTCGCAAATACCTAAAGGCGAAAACTTCACGTGCCGGTGTATCTCGCATAGAGATTGAGCGCCATCCGAACGTCGTGATTATTACTATCAATACTGTGCGTCCCGGTCTGATCATTGGGCGCAATGGCGAGGCGGTCAAGGAATTGCGGCAGAATTTGCAGGAAATGACCGGCAAAACAGTCAAGGTGGAAGTCAGCGAGATTGAGAAGCCGGATCTGGATTCGACGCTGGTGGCGGAAAATGTAGCATCGCAGTTGGTGCGCCGCATTGGCCACAGCCGTGCCATGAAACGCGCTATTATGCAGGCGATGCGTCAAGGCGCTGGCGGGATACGCATCGAAGCCAGTGGGCGCCTGGGTGGCTCCGACATGGCGCGACGTGAGTGGATGTTTGATGGTCGTGTGCCTCGCAACACTTTGCGGGCCGATATCGACTACGGTTTCGCGGAAGCCCTGACGACCTTTGGTCAGATTGGCGTGAAAGTTTGGATATACAAGGGCGATATTTTGCCGGGTGAAGATCCCTTCAGTACCGGCGCGCAACGCCAGGCGCCGCGTGACGGTCGCCGTGGCCGGCGGAATTAGGTCGCTGAAGTTGGAGGAGCAATCCGTATGTTGATGCCGAAACGCAGAAAATACAACAAGCAAATGCGCGGACGGATGCGCGGCAAGGCTTATCGCGGCGCGGTTGTGCAATTCGGCGATTTTGGCTTGCAGGCGCTGGAGCCGAGCTGGGTTACGAGCCGCCAAATCGAGGCTTGTCGACGGGCGATGGTGCGGTATATCCGCCGCCGCGGCAAGGTCTGGATTCGCATATTTCCCGACAAGCCGGTGACGCAGAAAGCGGCTGAAACCCGTATGGGCAAGGGCAAAGGCTCGGTCGAAAAGTGGGTTTGTGTCGTCAAGCCTGGACGCATCCTCTTCGAAATGAGCGGTGTGCCCGAAAGCGACGCCCGCGAGGCATTGCGCCTGGCGTCGCACAAGCTGCCGATCAAAACGAAATTCGTCAAGCGCTTTGATCCTATTTCGGGGCGGGAGGTCAATTGATGTTTATCGACGAAATCCGCGTCATGTCGAGCGATGAAATCCTGGACAAAATAGAGGATCTCAAGGTGGATATGTACACGTATCGCCTTCAGAAGGATACCGGCGAGCTAAAAGATACAACAATGTTCCGTAAGACGCGGCGCGATGTTGCGCGATTGAAAACTGCGTTGCGTGAACGGGAGTTGGCGGCAACGTTAGTCGCGCAAGGGGGACAGAATGCCGAATAATCGCAAACGCATGGTAGGCACGGTCGTCAGTGACAAGATGGAAAAGACGGTCGTTGTCGCCATTGAGCACCGTAAAATGCACCCGGTCTACCATAAGGTCGTATCTTCGACCCGCAAGGTGATGGCACACGATGAAACCGGTGTGGGCATTGGCTCTTTGGTGAAGATTGTGGAGAGTCGCCCACTCAGTAAGCGCAAGCGCTGGGTGGTCGAAGAAGTACTTGAAGGGCCAGAGAATCTGGCGAACTGAGCTCGCGCGGCGAGCCGAATTTGCTTGAACGGAGAGTGGTAACGATGATTCAAACAGAATCGCGTGTGAAGATAGCCGATAACAGTGGCGCTCAGGAGATTCTGGTTATCCGTGTCGTAGGCGGCTCCAGAGTTAAGTACGGCTATGTCGGCGATATCGTGGTTGGCGCGGTCAAATCCGCTTCGACGTCGGGCGGTGTCAAGAAGGGGGAGTTGGTGCGCGCGGTGATTGTACGCACACATAAAGAATATCGCCGTTCCGATGGCTCCACCATCCGCTTCGATGATAACGCCGCAGTAGTATTGGCAGAAGATTTTGAGAATCCACGTGGCACACGTGTGTTTGGACCGGTAGCGCGAGAACTGCGCGACAAGGGATTCATGAAGATCGTTTCTCTGGCGCCGGAGACCTTATAAGCGAGGGTAAAGAGATGCAACGAGTGCAGCAAGGGGACACGGTTGAGATCGTCTCCGGCAAAGACAAGGGACTGCGCGGTGAGGTAGTGCGCGTCCTGGTCAGGAATAACCGAGTAATCGTCAACGGTGTCAACATCATGAAACGGCATCGTAAGGCGAGGCCGGCGCCCGGTGGGCAGCAGATTCCGGCGCAGATCATCGAATTCGAGGCGCCGCTACATCTTTCAAATGTGATGGTAGTTTGCGGCAGCTGTGAAGCGCGTACGCGCGTTGGCTACCGCTCGAACGATGATGGGCATAAGTCACGTTTCTGCAAGAAGTGTAACAGCGACATCAGTTCATAGAGCGAGGTGAATTATGGAAAACAGGATGTACACCCGCTATCTTGAAGAAGTGGCGCCCACTCTTACTCAGGAGTTCGGCTACAAGAATCCGATGCAGGTGCCTACGATCAGCAAGATTACGCTGAACATCGGGGTGGGAGAGGCAATTGATGAGCCGCGTTCGCTTGATGGCGCTGTCGAGGATTTGAAGGTCATTACCGGGCAGCAGCCGGTGGTCACGCTGGCGAAAAAGAGCATCGCGACTTACAAGCTGCGTGAGGGCAAGGCGATTGGTACGAAGGTAACGCTGCGTAAAGAGCGTATGTGGTCGCTCTATGACCGTTTGGTCAATATCGCTTTGCCTCGTATTCGAGACTTCCGCGGGGTGCCTGCCAAGTTGGATGGACGTGGTAATTTCACCGTTGGCTTGCGGGAACAATTGGTCTTCCCGGAGATCGATTTTGACAAGATTGACAAGGTTCGTGGGATGGAAATCACAATCGTCACCACAGCCAAAACAGATGAGGAAGGCCGCCGATTGCTAACTCTGCTCGGTATGCCTTTCCAAGGGAACTAGAGAGGATTTCATGGCGAAAAAATGTATGCAGTTTCGGGAACAACGGCGCAAATATGCGGTTCGAGTGCGTCATCGTTGCAAGGTATGTGGTCGTCCGCGCGCGTATATACGTCGGTTCGGCTTGTGCCGAATTTGTTTCCGCGAGATGGCACTCAATGGAGAGATTCCCGGCGTTGTGAAGGCGAGTTGGTAGGAGGCGGTTATAGTGTCAAATGTGACAAGTGATCCAGTTGCCGATATGTTGACGCGCATTCGCAATGCATTGACCCGCGGCAAACCAGAAGTCATCGTGCCGAAGTCGACCATCAAGATTGAGATCGCCCGGATTCTGAAAGAAGAGGGCTATATTGAAGACTTCTCAATCGGCGATGAAAGTCCGGTGCCGCTTATCAAAGTTAATCTGAAGTACTTTGGTTCGCGCCGGGAGCGGCGGCCGGTGATTACGCAGCTGCAGCGCATAAGCAAACCCGGGCGGCGCGTCTACCGCAAGCGTATGGAACTGCCGATCGTTCTGAGTGGCACGGGCATCGCGATCGTGACTACGCCTAAGGGTGTGATGACGGCGCAGCAAGCCCGCCGAGATGGCGTTGGCGGCGAAGTCTTGTGTTACGTCTGGTAAGGGAAGGGGAGTTGATATGTCTCGCATAGGAAAACAACCTGTCCCGTTGCCAGAACGCGTCAGCGTCACCATTGACCGGAATACGGTAAGGGTATCTGGTCCAAAGGGTGAGTTGTCGCAGGACTTCAATCCGGACTTGGCGATTCGGCAGGAGAATGGCTCAATCGTAGTAGAGCGCCCCTCCGACTTGCGCCATCACAAGGCGCTGCATGGTTTGACCCGTTCGCTATTGTCGAATATGGTGCATGGCGTCTCTGAAGGTTTCCGCAAGACACTGCAGATCCAGGGTGTTGGTTATCAAGCGACGCTGCAAGGCAAGAACCTGCAGCTGCGCTTGGGGCACTCTCATGATGTAATAGTAGAGCCGCCGGAGAACATAACCTTTGACGTACCGAAGGATTCGCGCGGCACGATCATCCACGTAGACGGGATCGACAAGCAGTCGGTCGGCCAAGTGGCGGCAAATATCCGTGGTTGGCGCCCGCCGGAGCCTTACAAGGGCAAGGGTGTTCGCTATATGGGCGAATATGTGCGGCGCAAAGCTGGCAAAGCCGGCAAACGATAGGTGGCGTTGCGTCCGCTGTATAGTGGCGAAAGCAATGGAAGCTCGCGTTTGATGGCGAGATAACAAGAGCAAGGAATGTGAAGAATGCCTGATATCATTGGTCGAAGGAAATATGCCGCTCGCAAGCGGCGTCACCGGCGTGTGCGCAAGCATATCTCCGGTACAGCGTTGCGGCCGCGGATGAATATTTTTCGTAGCAACAGCAATACTTTTGTGCAAGTCATTGATGACATTGCCGGGCGCACCTTGGTTTCCTGCTCGACAATTGACAAGGAACTTGCGCAGGCATTGACCGACAAGAACAAGGTCGAGGCGGCGAAGATTGTCGGGCAGACCGTCGGTGAGCGGGCTAAAGCGGCTGGTATTGAACAGGTCGTCTTTGACCGCGGTGGATTTAGGTATACCGGTCGCGTGGCAGCGGTAGCTCAAGGCGCGCGCGAAGCCGGCCTGCAGTTATAGGCGTGGAGGTCATATATGGCTGACAGCAGAAGACGTGATTCGCGCAGAAATCAAGAAGAGCGCGACGAATTTGACGAGCGCGTAGTGAATATCCGGCGCGTGGCGAAAGTGATCAAGGGCGGGCGGCGCTTCGCCTTCCGCACCGTCGTCGTGGTCGGCGACAACAAGGGGAATGTCGGTATTGGCATTGGCAAAGCCCGCGCGGTTCCGGATAGCATCCGCAAAGCCGCCGAGCGCGCCCGCCGCAATATCGAAAGCGTTTCGCTATCGGGCACTACCATTCCCTATACAGTCACGGGTCGGTATGGCGGGGCGCGCGTATTGCTGAAGCCAGCGGCGCCAGGTACTGGTGTCATCGCCGGCGGCGGAGTGCGCGCGGTTCTGGAAGTTGTCGGGGTGCGCAACATCTTGACGAAGAGCCAAGGCAGCGCAAACTTGCTGAACGTTACCATGGCCACGCTGGATGCGCTTAAGCAACTTCGCAGCGCGGAGCAGTTGGCGGAGATGCGCGGCAAGCGCGTTTATGAAGTGGCGCCAGTTTGGGAGCGGCGTACTGAACAAGGGGGCGAGCATGCCTGAGCAAAGTGGCAAGCTCCTTAAGGTCACCTTGGTCAAGAGCCCAATTGGCTACAATAGCCGCCAAAAGGCAACCGTTAGATCGCTGGGATTGCGCCGTATGAGCCAGAGTATCCTCATCGGTGACGCGCCGCAGATACGTGGCATGATCGCCAAAGTGAGTCATCTGGTGACGGTCGAAGAGGTAACAGAGAATGAAACTGCATGACTTGAAGCCGGACAAAGGATCAAAGCGAAAGCGAACCCGCGTCGGACGCGGAATCGCCGCCGGAAAAGGCAAGACAGCCGGTCGTGGTCACAAAGGGCAAGGCGCTCGCAGCGGCGGGGGCAAAGGTCCCTACTTCGAGGGCGGTCAGTTGCCGATGGTACGACGCCTTCCGTTCAAACGTGGCTTTACCAACATCTTTGGCATTACCTATCAAGAGGTAAATGTCGATACCTTGGAAGCGCGTTTTGAAGCTGGCGTCGTAGTCAATGGCGCGACTTTGAAAGACGCCGGCTTGGTTCGTGATGCCGGCGAGCCGATCAAGGTGCTTGGACGCGGCGAACTGAGCAAGAATCTGGAAGTCCACGCTAACTTGTTTAGCAAGAGCGCTGCGGCAAAGATTGAAAATGCGGGCGGCAGTGTCAATCGACATGCATTGCTAGTGACTGGCGCGCGCGCCACGGTCAAGCGGATGCGCAAGGTGGATCTGGAACGACTCGCTGGCGAGGCGAAATAGCTCGCTGCCGCCATTTGACTGCGTTCGCCGCAACAGGCTGGACGCGTCTTGCGTATAACTCGTAGAGTCACTGCCTTATCAATGTAAGATAACCAGCACGGGTACCATCGCAGCGACAAGAGGTTATCATTTTGGACAGGGAATTGGTCTTATGATTCAAGCATTGCGTAACGCCTGGCGCTTGCCGGATGTGCGGAACAAGCTGCTTTTCACAGTATTCATCTTGATCGTCTACCAATTTGCCGCGCATGTGCCTGTTGTTGGCGTCGACAGGAATGTACTGCGGCAAGTATTCGAGAGCGGCAGCAGCGCGGGCAATCTCATTCAAGTCATGAACTTGCTTTCGGGCGGAGCAGTGGCGAATTTCAGCGTGATCGCCAATGGCGTTTACCCATACATTACCGCCTCGATTATCTTCCAATTGCTGGTACCAATCGTACCGGCTTTGGAGCGGATTCAACGTGAACCTGGCGGGCAAGAGAAGATCCAGCGCTACACCTACTACGTGGCGATTCCCATGGCAGTATTGCAAGCCCTGGGGCAGATCAGCATATTCAATCTGGCAACCGGAACGGGCGCCGAGATAATCCCGGGCTTCGGCTTCGGAATTGGCAGCAATATGCTTCTAACCGTCTCGGTACTTACGACTATGACGGCAGGTACGATGTTTGCCATTTGGCTGGGTGAGCTCATTACCGAGCAGGGCATTGGCAATGGTATCTCTATCATCATCTTCGCCGGCATCGTGGCGCAAGCGCCGCAGAATCTGATCCGGCTGTTGACGCAGCAGCCCGATCGCAGCATTTACAATCTAGCGCTTTTTGTCGTGATCACGGTGCTCAGTGTATTGGCGGTAGTCGTTATTCAGGAAGGTGTTCGGCGCATACCGGTGCAATATGGCCGCCGTGTACGCGGCAATCGGCAGTTCGCGCAGCAAGACAGCTTCATCCCGCTGCGTGTCAATCCGGTCGGTATGATCCCGCTGATTTTTGCCCAGTCGATCATCACATTCCCGGCGATCATCGCCAGTCTATTCCCGCCAGGCCCGGTGGGCAATACCATTCAAACGACATTCGGCAATCAACAGGGCTTGCTGTATTGGGGCACCTTCTTCCTGATGACGGTTGGCTTTACGTTCTTCTATGCCGAAGTCATGGTGGGCAACCAGAATCTGGCAGAGTCTCTGCAGAGAAACGGCGGTTTCATTCCTGGTATCCGCCCCGGCAAGCGAACTGAAGACTACATCAAGACGACGACTCGCCGCATCACATTTGTTGGCGCTTTCTTCCTTGGTGTGATCGCGATAATCCCCGGTGTAGTGGATCTGGTGAATCGAGTCATATTCCCGCTTGAGGCGTCTGCCTCCGGCGCAGTTATCAACGCTGGCTTGGTGATATCCGGTTCTGGTCTGATTATCGTGGTCGGCGTCGTTATCGACACCATGCGCCAATTGGAGGCGCAACTGGTCATGCGCAACTACGAAGGCTTTATGCGCTGATCATCGCCTGTTCATGAGTATATTGGAGCCGAGTGTGGTTATTGCTCGGCTCTATTCTTGTCAGCGGCGTTCACCGACAGCTCGAGGGCAAGCAGCAAACAAGACTAGCTGGAGTAGACTAGATGAGTCTGTACGTGATCTTGATGGGGGTTCAGGGCGCCGGCAAAGGCTTGCAGGCGAAACTGATCGAAGAGCATTTTGGCATACCCCAGGTATCGACCGGCGACCTGTTTCGGGCGATGCGTACACGCACTGACGAGCTCGCCCGAAAAGTGCAGGACATCATGGCTTCCGGGAGTCTTGTGGATGACGATACGACCAATGCCATTGTGATCGATCGATTATCGCAAGACGATGCTCGCAATGGTGTCATCTTGGACGGTTACCCCCGCAATAAGATACAGGCGGCTTTCCTCGAGTCGCATCTGGCGGAGAGGGGCGCGCGCGTCAACGCCGTTCTGCTGCTTGAGCTAGACCTCTATACCGCTTTCAAACGCGCCTTTGGACGTGTATCTGCCGCTGATGGCAGCAGTTTCAACTATTACTACAATGCCCGGGGCGTGGATTTCACCTGGGTGCAAGATCCCGCTGACGAATTCCCGCCGCGGCTCGAGGCAATTTTGGCAGGCGCTGACGAACGGCTCAGGCGTCGCCCGGATGACGCCAGCGCGGACGCGGTCATCAAGAGGATAGATACTTTCCTGGAGACGACGCAGCCCCTGATTAGCTATTTTGAGAAACGCGGCATCGTCCGTACCGTTAATGCCGACCAGAGCATTGAGGCGGTCTGGCGCGATATCAAGGGCACCCTCGAAGGCCTCTAGACAGCGGCGAGGTACCAAGATCCAACGATGGCGCCTGTATTGAAGACGACCGAAGAATTGCAGCTGATGCGGGAAGCTGGCCGCATCGTGGCGATTGCTCATGAAGAAATGCGGCGAGCTGTCAAGCCGGGCGTTACAACAAAAGCGCTTGATACTATCGCGCTATCGGTGCTAAAGGAACATGGCGCCGAACCCTGTTTTCTGGGCTACGCGCCAGGCAATCATCCGCCGTACCCGGCTACTATCACGGCCTCGGTAAACCATGAGCTGGTTCACGGCATTCCGTCCGCAGCGCGCATTCTTGAAGAGGGTGATATCATCGGGCTGGACGTCGCCTGTCTCTACGAGGGATTTGTTGGCGACGCCGCCTTTACCCACGCGGTCGGCGCCATCTCGCGTTCGGCGCGTCGTCTTATGGATGCGACTGAAGCTGCCTTGAAGCTGGCAATTGAAGCCTCAGTCGTTGGCAACAAGATAAGCGATGTGGCGAAAGCCACGGCGAGGTGCGCGAGTCGGCTGGGCTATAGCGTCGCCCGCCAATACACCGGGCATGGTGTCGGCCGCGCCATGCACGAAGAGCCGCAGGTGCCGAATTGGTGGCACAGCAAGAAGAGCAAGAACAAGTGGAAAGATTACGATCTGCAAATTGGAATGACTTACGCAATAGAACCGATGCTGATCGCAGGGCGCTCGGACCTGGTGGAACTGGAAGACGGTTGGACGGTTGTCACGAAAGACGGCTCGCTCACGGCTCATTTTGAGCATACGGTAGCGATCACGGATGAAGGTCCCCGCATCCTGACGCTGCCGTAACCCTGTTAGCCTTTCTAAATTGTTGGGGGGATAGTTTGCGCATTGCTACTGTACGTCGCCGCTGTCGGGCCTCGCCATCGTGCCACCGATGTGTCCGTCGCGGACTTGGGGGGCGCTTAGCAAAATGCCCAGAAAGACGAAGTCCTCGTCACCGGCGGCGACCGAGTGTTTTTCGCCGACATCAAATACCAACAGATCGTTTGGCAATACCATGTGTGACTCGCCATCACCGTCAGTGAATACGCCGCGCCCGGCCACGCCGACTACGTAGAATGGTGAGTTTGGCGCGTTGTGTTCCGCAATAGACTGGCCCGGCCGCAATGCAAAGCGCAGCAGCCTAGCATGACTGTCCACAAATAGCGGTTCAGAATGGGCGCGGTCATCGTTGAATTCGAGCTGATCCAGCAAAGCGATGTGGCGCATAAACTTCTCACGGAAGATGAATTAACTGTAAACCAATTGTAGCATGAAAGTATATGAATGGTGTTTGCGTGGATGTGCTGGCTGAACGCTGCCTGCGTGATAAGGCTGTGGATGATAGTGCTGGCCCTGACCCTAATGGGACTGCGCGCTGCCGCCCAACTTAACAGCCCCAAGTACGAAGAGACCGATTGTCCGGTTTTCGTCGGACAATTGGAAGAAGAACGTGGCGCTAACATAAGTTGCGGCTACCTAATCGTTACCGAAGATCGCGACAGTCTCGATAATGACCGCCTGATTGAACTCTTCGTCGTTAGGATCGCCGAGCGCCAGCGCGTTGGAAATGCGCCGCTACTATATCTCGCCGGCGGGCCAGGCGATGCGGCATCGAGCGAAATCGCCTGGTGGTTGAACTCTGACTTGCGGAATTTTCACGACATCATCCTCATAGACCAGCGTGGCAGCGGCCGCTCCAAGCCATCATTGAATTGCCCCGAACTAGACGAGAGCGCCGAAGAGGACGGACTGACCAAATGCCGTGACCGCCTTGTCGCCGCCGGCATCGACCCGGCCGCATACAACACCGAGGCCGTCGTGATGGATGTTGTTGATTTCATCGTGGCTCTGCAGCTGGAGACAGTTTACGTTTATGGCGAGTCTTACGGGACCCGACTGGCGCAGATTTTGGCGCAAAGAATTCCGGAGCGAATTGGCGCTATGGTGCTGGATGGCATTATTCCTCCTGGCGTGAGGGCTGTGGAAGACGCGGCGACGAATACAGAGCGCGCATTGCAGCGCGTCGTCGCTGACTGCAGTGCAGATCCCGCCTGTCACGGCGCCTATCCGCAGCTGCAAGGCCAACTTGAGAATGCTGTGTCAATATTGGACGCAGCCCCGCTGGAGATTGTCGGCCTTCTGCCAGATGCGTCGCTGCGGCTGAATGGCGCCGACTTCGCGCACTATCTGCGAGAAATGCTGGCGGATTCTACACGTGTGCCCTACATCCCAGCCCTCATTGCCGCCATCGCCGAAAGCAACCGCCGCGTCGTGACGGTACCGGCCGATTTGCGCTACGAACGAGATTCAGGTGGAGTCGATTCGCACAGCGAAGGTTTGTACCATAGCATCATCTGTGCTGGAGACGCGGCTCATACTACTGCGCAGCAGATCAGTGCAAGGGTCGAGCGTCTGCCCACGATGTATGGTCCGCTGGCAACGTCTGCCATTGAATTGCTCGCGGACTGCGAGGACTGGACTGGTGAACGCGCAACTGGAGAGCTGACAACGAACGCAGCAGTGGACATTCCTACGCTTGTACTTTCGGGCCGCTATGATCCGATCACAGCGGCGCGCGGGGGATTGGATCACTTATCGAGGAGCTGGACTTTCGAGTTTCCGCAGCTCGGTCACGGTGTTCTCCGGCACAGCGTGTGCGCCCAGGCAGTCACGCAGGTGTTTCTTTCAGAACCGGCAAAGGAGCCGCGGCATGATTGCCTGCTGGAGCTGCGCCCGCCTGAATTCTACGTCTTGCAAAGTGATTGATCCGGGCCGCGAAATGTCCTTTGACGTGGCAAAAATCTGTGATACAATGCTCGGTCGTTGTCAGTCGCCCTTTTTGCGGCTTGCGCGACTGCACGACAGAAGGAAATTATCGACGGCAATTCATGGGCGCATCTTCGGGAAGACGCCCCGAAGCTTCAATGTTTGTTCGCGAATGCGCCAAGTAACATAATCGAGGCAAAGCTAATGAAGGTATCAGCAAGTGTCAAGCGCCGCTGCCCGAAGTGCAAGATCATTAAACGCAGGCGGCGTGTTATGGTTATCTGCGAGAACCCAAAGCATAAACAAAGGCAGGGCTAGAACCGCCCGTTATTATCAAGGAGGTTGATAGATGGCTCGTATTGAAGGTGTCGATCTGCCGCGGGACAAGCGCGTAGTCATCGGTTTGACCTATATCTACGGCATCGGCAAGTCCACTAGTCTGAAGCTGCTGGACTCTGCCGGTATAAATGAAAGCACCCGCGTCCGCGATCTCAGTGAAAGCGAAGTGCAACGGCTGCGCGAGCTGATCGGCGGCCTGACGATCGAAGGCGATCTGCGTCGGCAGACGCAGCTAAATATCAAGCGCTTGATGGAGATCAATTCGTATCGCGGCTTGCGTCATCGGCGCCGTTTGCCGGTTCGCGGGCAGCGGACGCGTACCAATGGCCGGACTCGCCGTGGCAAAAAGCAGACCGTTGCAGGACGCGGCCGTCGACGTGGCGCGACCAAGAAGTAGGCTCATTACCCCGCGTCATTGTTGACAATCGGAATAAGGGAGTCGGGTAATACCCCGAATCAGGCAGACAGTCTCGGCGCAACGCGGAGACTTAGGATTGAGAAGACACACTAGTCCAACTGGAGCAGTTGCATGGCAAGAGCGAGACGAGGCAGTCGTAGCACTTCGAGGCGGGTTTTCAAGAATATACCTTATGGCCAGGCGCATATTTATGCCACCTTCAACAACACGATCGTTTCCATGACCGATCAGTCGGGGAACGTCATCACTTGGGCGAGCGCAGGCACTTCCGGCTTTGCCGGCAGCCGCAAGAACACACCGTACGCGGCGCGTATGGCGGCGGAAACAGCGGCGGCCAATTCACAACAGCACGGCATGAAAGAGGTCGATATCTTTGTGAAGGGTCCTGGACCCGGGCGGGAAGCGGCAATTCGTTCGATTCAGCAGAGTGGGCTGAAGGTGCGTTCTATTTCGGACGTCACTCCGGTGCCGCATAATGGAGTTCGTCCGCCGAAGCGCCGGCGCGTATAATCGAAAGGTATCCCGCCACTATGGTATTCCCAGCAGACCCTGCATCAGTCGAGACGAGTTTGGTTGATGCCAATCTAGTAACTGCCAACATGGTTCTGCCACATCAAGTGGAGAGCCAAAACATAACCAAAGATTACGGTCGATTTGTCATCAGTCCACTCGAGAGTGGCTATGGATTGACGCTCGGTAACGCCTTGCGCCGTATCTTGCTCTCGTCATTGCCCGGCGCAGCCGTGACGAGCATCCGCGTTTCGGATGTTCACCACGAATTCTCCGAGATCCCCTCCGTCCGTGAGGACATGACTCAGCTCATCCTCCAGATCAAGCAGTTGCGACTTATATTGCTGGGTGTGGAGAGCGCGCGCATGCGTCTGGAGCATAGAGGCGCTGAGGGCATCGTGACTGCCGCCGATATCTGGCCCTCGCCGGAGGTGCAGATTGAGAATCCAAGCCTCTATCTCTTCACGGTGGACGACCAGAACGTGGATATCGAAATGGAATTCGAAGTCCAGACAGGCCGTGGCTTCAGTCCCGCGGAAGAGCGTGGCCGATTGCTAATTGGCGAGCTGCCGGTTGACGCAGTCTTCAGCCCAATCAAGCGGGTGAATTTCGATGTTGAGCGCGCTCGCGTTGGCCAGCGCACGAATTACGACAAACTTGTGCTGGAATTGTGGACCGACGGGACGATCCGGCCCGAAGAAGCGGTCGCGCAGTCCGCGCAGATCATGATGCACCATCTCAAGGTCATCGCCGGCGTTGACGAAGACTGGTTCCAATCAATTGAGTTGCCGCCGCAGATTGAAGATGAACCAACCTATCCGCCTCTCTACGACAAACCGATCGAAGAGCTTGATTTGAGTGTTCGCGTATTCAACTCCTTGAAACGCACGGGCATTACGTCCGTCGGAGATGTGCTCGATATGCTCAATCGCGGACCTGATGCGATGCTGGCTATCCGAAACTTTGGTGAGAAATCGCTGGATGAGCTGGAGCAGAAGCTGCAGGAGAAGAATTACTGGCCGCAGGAAAAGTCTGAATAGCGAGTAAGCGAGGCGCAATAATGCGACATCGGTATCACGGGAAAAAGCTCAACCGCAGCGGCAGCCACCGCAAGGCGCTGCGCATGAACCTGGCGACGCAGTTGCTGACGCACGGGCGTATACGCACGACATTTCACAAAGCCAAGTTTGTGCAGGGCCATGCAGAGCGTCTTATCACGCTTGCCAAACGCGGCTTGGCCAAGGCTGAAGCGAAAGACGATCAACTGGTTGCTGTTCATGCCCGCCGTCAGGTCGCCCGCCACTTAAATAACGATCGTGTGCTGGTGGGTAAGGTATTTGATGAATTGGCGCCGCTATACGCCGAAAGGCCCGGCGGTTATACGCGCGTTCTAAAATTGGGGCCGCGCAAAGGCGACAATGCCGAGATGGCGCTTATTGAGCTGGTTGACTTTGCTTCGGATGATTGACGGGGCGCCCGGCGATGACACGATATGGCGCAATCCTGGCCTATGACGGGACAGCCTATCAAGGCTTTCAACGTCAGCCGGCGCCGGCGCTTACGATACAAGCGGCTGTGGAAAACGCTATAGCCAAGGTTACCGGGCAGTCGGTTGGTATAGTCGCGGCGGGACGAACAGATACGGGTGTCCATGCGACTGGGCAGACAATTGCATTTGATGTTGAATGGAAACATGAGGACCGAGAATTGCTAAATGCGATCAATTCGCAGCTTCCATTGGACATCGCGTTGCAAAGCATCAGTCAGCGTTTTGGCTTCCATCCGCGCTTTGACGCGATATGGCGGCAGTATGTGTACCGAGTCGCGACAGTAGCAACGCGGCAACCGCTGCTGAATCGGCAAGTCTGGCAGTTGGCGGGTGAGCGACTCAATTGTGAGAACATGCGAGAAGCAGCGGCAATGTGCCTGGGCGAACATGATTTCGCCGCCTTTGGCGCCGCTCCGCAGCAAGGCAGTGAAAATACTGCGCGACAGATATTCTTGTCACACTGGGAAACAGATAAAAAGAAGTACGGGACATCATATACTTACCGCATTCGTGGCACGGCCTTCTTATATCACATGGTGCGGCGATTGGTCGGGACGATGGCGCAGGTCGGACGGGGTCGGTTGACTCTGGGTGAATTTGAAGAAATCCTGCTCAGTCGAGATATTGAACGCGCCAAGGTACTGGCGCCGCCAAACGGACTGATATTGGAAGAGATAAGATACCCGTCCAGCGTGGCGGTAGATACATCAAAGCGAGCGGTCCTTGCTAAAGCAGACGAGGCGCCGCTGGAGGAAAGAATATGAGACAAGTCATTCAAAAGACCTATGCCACTACTCCCGCTGTCATTGAACGGCGCTGGTGGGTGGTGGATGCCAAAGGCATGACATTGGGTCGGGTCGCCTCGAAGGTTTCGCCGATACTGCGCGGGACACACAAGCCTTACTTCACGCCACATCTCGATACTGGCGATTTTGTAATCATCGTCAACGCTGACAAGATTCACGTCACTGGCAGGCGCATGGATCAGAAGTTGTATTATCGGCATAGTGGTTACCCCGGCGGCCTGAGAAGCATGACGCTGCGCGAGATGATGTCCAGATTTCCCAATCGCGCGTTGAAGCTGGCAATCAAAGGTATGCTGCCGAAGGGACCGCTGGGCAAGCAGATGTATAGGAAACTGAAGGTCTATGCCGGCAATGATCATCCACATCAGGCGCAGCAGCCGGAAGTTCTGGAACTGTAATCAACTAGAGATAATTTCTGATCGCATTGGAAATCAGCGAAACACAAATCGCGAGCGCGGTAGGTTGAGGAGCAAATAGATGTCAGCACAATATTATGAAGGGATTGGTCGCCGCAAGTCGGCTTCGGCGCGTGTCAGACTTTTCCCTGGCGGTACAGGCAGATTCATCATCAACGGCAAAGAAGGCGAAGAGTATCTGCCTCGAATTGGCGATATGCAAACCTGCCTGGCGCCGTTGACACACATTGGGCAGGAGCGGAGTTACGATGTGTCCATACACGTCAACGGCGGCGGCATCAGTGGCCAACGCGACGCGATTCTGTTGGGAATCGCCCGGGCGCTGGAAAAGATTGATCCTGATCTTCGCGGGTCGCTAAAGCGAGAAGGATTCCTCTCTCGTGACGCGCGCGTGAAAGAGCGCAAGAAACCAGGATTGAAGCGCGCTCGCAAGGCGCCGACCTATACCAAGCGTTAGTTAATCCAGCTGAACAGTATTCGAGGCGGCCAGATTCCAAGAGCGGATCTGGCCGCTTTTCTTGACCTCCTCATCACGGCTGTTTTGATTTCTCGCTTGACGAATCCATTGACACCTCGCATGATTAGCCCAACTCAATTGTGACTTGTCTTGTTTCTCGCATGAGAAAAAGGCTTTAGGATGAGGCGCTTGGAGCCTTCATTTGGCGGACTATCGGTAACAACAGATATGTGTTGAGGCATTGCATCATTCTTATCACCTCGCCCGACCAGATCAGCCCGGATTGGCTAACGCAGCGACTGCGAGCAGGCGATTACCTGCCCTACTTTCGTGTGCGTGATGTACGTCTGCTCCATACTCGCGAAACTGAATCGGCAACCTTGCATACGCTGCGTATTCGCTACAGCGACATCGGCGTCACGCGGACGCTTCCAGACACTATGGTATTGAAGGTCTATCATGCCGGGCAGCCGCTAGCTGACAAAGAAGTGACATTCTATGCTCGTCTTGCGCCATCACTGAGGCATGCTTACGCCGACGCTGACCTTGCGGTCTGCGATGCCTATGATTCCTTTTACGATATTGATACCGATCAATCTCACGTCTTGCTAGCCGGGCTGCCCGATACCTTCAAGCAGCATATCGAACCGGCGCCACCAAGCAAACGCCATTTTGCGCATCTAGCCGATGCCTTGGCGAGAATTCACGCCTGTTTCTGGGAGGACGAGCGTCCGGGGCATACCATCGGACTTGCCCTGACGGACTCGCGTTTGGACGAGAGCCTGGCGCGTCAGAGAGCCGGCTATGAGAGATTCATCGCAGATCGTATGATCATGCTCAACTCGGCGGAACGGGCTGCTTTCGATGCGGTAGCCGGACGTATGCCCGAAGAATTCCGCGAACAGCTCCTGGCTGGACAGAATCTGACTGTCATTCACAATGACCTCAATCCGGCGAACATACTGTATTCGCATCATGCCTGCCGCATTCTTGATTGGAAGCATTGGCGCCTGGGCACGGCCGCGGAAGATCTTGCCTATATGATCGCCTTCCATTGGATACCGGCCAAACGCCGCTTTGAAGAACCGCGCTTCCTGCAGCGGCATTGGGGCGAAATGCGGCGCTGCGGTGTGCGCGGCTACTCCTATGACGCCTTTCTGCGCGACTATCGGATCGCCGTTGGCTTGCGGCTTGGCGAGCTGATCGGATCGTGGCGCATGGACGAATGGCGCGAGGGCAAGTGGCAACGCTGGGAAGCGATCTCGAACGGACTGCGCGAATTTGAAGAATTAAAGGTGCATGAGCTCTTTATCGACTAGCGCCGGGCAGGGTGCAGGGCATATGATCACGATAATTGGATTGGGACCCGGATCACTCAAGCATCTTACTCTTGGCGCTTGGGACAAGCTTCAGCAAGCAGATACCGTATATCTGCGTACATCGCGCCATCCCTGCGTAGCGGAGTTGCCGACGACTCTCCATTGCGTCAGTTTCGACCATATCTATCAAGCGCGCGAAAACTTCGACCAAGTCTATGCGGAAATAGCCGAATATGTCTTGGAAGTGGCGCGACGCGAAGGGCAGGTTGTCTACGCTGTACCGGGTGATCCCCTGGTCGGCGAGGCGAGTGTCACTCAGATTGTGGACCGCGCGCGCGCGGCATCCATCCCCATCGAAATCATACCCGGCGTGAGTTTTATCGAACCCTGCTTGTCGTTACTCGGCATTGATGCGCTGGACGGCTTGCAGATCCTGGATGCGCTGAGTGTAGCCGAGCAATTTCATCCACCGGTCAATCCGGCGCTGCCGGCACTGCTGGCGCAAGTCTACAGCCGCGATGTCGCCTCAAACCTCAAGTTGACGCTGATGAATCAATATCCCGATGAGTTTGACGTGCAGCTCATCCATGCGGCCGGCGACGCCAATGCCCAAGTCGAGTCGCTTCAACTATTTGAAATCGACAGATCCAGTCACATTGGCATCACGACGTCCTTATACTTGCCGGCTCTGGGAAAGCTAAGCAGCTTCGAGGAATTGCAGAATATAATCGCTCATTTGCGCTCAACAGAAGGCTGCCCCTGGGATCGCGAACAGACGCACAAGTCGCTTCGTCCCTTCCTGATCGAAGAAGCCTACGAAGTCTTGGAATCTCTTGATGCGGAAGATCCCGATGCGCTCTACAAAGAGATGGGAGATTTACTGTTGCAGATTCTACTGCATACGCAAATTGCGATTGACGAAGGTGAATTTTATATGTCCGACGTGCTGCAGCATCTAAACGAAAAGATGATTCACCGTCATCCCCACGTTTGGGGAGATGTAACGGCGACGGGAGATTTGAGCCAGTTGTCGCGAATCTGGCAGGCAGCCAAGGCGGCGGAGAATGACGGCGCCGGTTTGCAGCGTAAGTCGATTCTTGACGGCATACCGGAGGGCGCGCCGGCGCTCTTCGTGGCGCAGCGTTACTCGGCGCGAGCGGCGAAAATGGGCTTCGATTGGCCGGACGTGGCGGGCGTACAGGCCAAGTTCGATGAAGAGCTTGCCGAGGTGCTATCGGCAAAGACCGATGAGCAGCGCGCTGATGAAATTGGCGATCTAATCTTTGTCCTTGTAAATTGGCTGCGCTGGCTCAATGTCGATGACCCCGAGAGTTTGCTGCGCGAAATCAACGCAAAGTTTTATCGCCGCTTCTGTCACGTCGAAGGGCAGGCGGTAGCAGCTGGAAAGCCCATCAGCGAATACAGCTTGGATGAACTTGAGAGCTGGTGGCAGGAAGCAAAGCAGCTCGGTTTGTAGTGTCAAGAAGTCTGCGGACAATGACGGGTAAATGGCAGATGGTGGCGTGGCAAAGGCGGACTATGGCGACATTGCGGCAGAGTATGACAAGTATCTCACAGCCTATCTTTCGATTCAAGCGGGTCTCTTAGCGGGCAATCGTATTCTGCATCTCTTCCTGATAGATGATCAAGAAAGCTGAGACAGACCTGTGATTTTCTTGCGAAACAAAGCAGAGGCAGAAGCCAAGCAGACTTGTTGGTAGAGCCGCCACAGAAGACTAGATTGCGGCTTGGTGGCCGGTGTCCTTAATGCTGCTGGCGTTGAAGGTATCGTGTCGCGTACGCTTGATCGGACTGATCTGAAGCCATCGCCATCGAAATAATGCGTCAGCGCGGACCCATGCTGTCGTAGGGCAAGAAGTGGGCGATTGCCTGTCGCGAAAATGCAAGCTCTGCTAGTATCCCTAATGATTTCACTAACTGCTGAACTGGAACTGGAGCTAGCTGATGAAGGCATTGATACTTGCGGCCGGGCAGGGTACGCGTTTGCGGCCTGTGACTCTGACCATGCCTAAGTCGTTGGTGCCGGTCGCCAATCGCTGGCTGATAAACTATGCTTTGGATGCGCTAAAGACAGCCGGCTTGACCGACATCGGCATCGTTGTCAACAGCCTGGACTCGCCCATCGTCACTAACCTGCAAGACGGCGCGGCGCTTGGTGTCAAGATAGAGTACATAGTCCAGGACGAGCAGCTCGGGCTGGCGCATGCCACCGCGCTTTGCCGCGACTTTGTAGGTGGCGAGCCCTTCACCGTATTTCTCGGCGACAATATTTTTCAGGACAGGATGACCGGCTTGCTCACGTCCTTTGCAGCGTCTGACAGTGAGGCTGCGGTGGTTCTCGGCTCGGTCAGCGATCCCAAACGATTTGGCATCGCCGAGATTGACAATGGTCGAATCGTACGCGTGGTCGAGAAGCCGCAAGATCCCCCGTCGAATCTGGCCATTGCCGGTGTCTACCTCTTCCGCCCGTCCATATTTGACGCGATTCAACGTATCAAGCCATCGGGCCGGAACGAGCTGGAGATCACCGATGCCATTCAAGTGCTGATCGATGACAAATTGCCGGTAGCCTCGTACCAGCTAGGTGGCTGGTGGATCGACGCCGGCAAGCCGAACGCGATTATCATGGCGAACCAACTGGTGCTTGAGGAATTACCTTATACGCCGGCGCCAGAGCAAAGCGATCAGATTGAAGGCGAGAGCGAAGTCTCTCATCGTGTGCTCATCGGGCGTGACAGCCGAATCGTTAATAGCGTTGTGCGCGGTCCGGTAATCATTGGCGAGCATACTATTATCCGCAACAGCTACGTCGGACCCTACACATCGATAGGCGACAACGTCACAGTTGAAGGCAGCGAAATCGAAGCCAGTATCGTCATGCGGAATTGCGAGATTCGCAACATCATGGGACGGATCGACCGCAGCTTGTTGGCTGATAACGCGCGTGTCACCGCCGCAACGCACATGCCGGATGCCCATCGCTTCGTCTTGGCGGAGAACAGCTACGTCCAGTTCTAGGTCTTATGTCAACAGCTTCGGCGGCAAGAGATTCTCACGCAGCAAGTAATCGTGATCGGGTCCCTCCCAGGCATAGAGGCGAAAATTGACCTTGCTACGGCTGTCAAATACGACGCCCTCTTCTTCCAAGAGTCGCCGCTGATCGTCGGCCTGGGGACTGCCAGCGGGGAAGCTGATTGTGCCTTGACTGTTGATGACGCGGTGCCAGGGAATCGACTTGCTACGCGGTGTCTTGCGCAGGGCCGTGCCGACCCAGCGAGGCGCCAAACTGCGCATTCTTGTTGGTTCCATGTTTTCATCAGGCGGGATCATCGAAGCGATCTGACCGTAACTGCTCACTTTTCCGGGCGGGATCTGCAATACGATCTGCCAGACGGTTGTGAAAAATGACTTGGCGTTTGGCGGATTGAACATGTACAGTCCATTGTTGAATAGAAGAATAAGATATCTACACGAGCCGCATTGCTGGATAATGGACGCAGAGGAGAGGGAAATGCGAATGATTGGGTTGACAATTGCGGCCGTCAATATGAAAAAAATGGTGAGATTCTACAACGCGGTCTTCAATGCGGGACTCAAAGAGACGGTTCACATTGGCCCTGAGCAGTTTTATGGCGGCAAACTGGCCGATATTGAGTTGACCCTTTGCCCCAACGCGATCGCCGGCGTGGTGGCGGAGCAGAACCGTCAACAGTTTCGCTTTGAGGTTAGCGACATTGAGGCGGTTATAGAACGCGGCTTGGCGAATCACGGTAGCGAAATCAATCCCGTAGACGAATACAAAGGCGCCAAGGTTGCTTCTCTGGCGGACCCTGACGGCAATACCATCGAGTTTGTCGAGATATTTTCATAAGGCGTCGTTGATGCTAAGCCGCAGTTCTGCAGGCGACGGCGCGTAGTTGCCCAAGTGACGGACCACAATGCCGCTGGCATAATTTGCCAACATGACGGCCTCCGGCGCCGCGATGCCATCCGCCAAAGCCAGGGTCGTCGTTGCGATCGCGGTGTCACCTGCGCCGACCGTGTCAAACACATCGCTGACTTTCGGCGCAGGACAATGGCAGGTATGCCCGTCGCTAGCCAGCGTGGCGCCTTGGCTACCCCGTGTGATAATGGCAACTTTGGCGACTTCCAGCGCATCGCTGAGTTGCAGCGACGCCAGGCTGAAGTCTTCATCGGCGCTTAGCTGGCGATTGAGATAGCGCTGCGCGTCTTCAGCATTGCACTTGATGACATCCAGGCCCATGAAAGTCCCAAATTCGCCTTGAACATCGGCCGTCAATAGTACTGCTTTCCGCTTACAAAGCTCGCTGAGCTTCTTGGCCAGCGAGGGTGTCAGCAAGCCGCCGTGATAATGGGACAGCAAGACAGCGTCAACCTGGTTGATTCGGCGGTTTACAAAGTCCATGATACGCGTCTCTGTATCGTGGTCTATCGGGCGACGCGAGAGCGTATCGATGCGGGTCACTTGTTGGGGAAAGCGCAAACCCATTTGCGCCAAAATTCTTGTCTTTACCGTGGTAGGGCGGTCGGCACAGTGAAGTAGTCCGCCGCCATCAATGCCCTGGTCGTGAAGGATTTGCGCCAGGCGTTGACCGGCTTCGTCCTCTCCGATGACGCCGACTTGTATTGCCTGACTACCGAGGGAGACAATGTTCGCCGAGGGGTTGGCGGAGCCACCGGCAATGTAGCGCTTCGATTCCAACTCGAGAACCGGTACCGGCGCTTCCCGGCTCATACGGGTTGGCTTGCCGGTGATATATTCGTCCAGCATCACATCGCCGATGACCATTACAGATTTGTTCGCCAATCCAGTTACCAGCTGCTTGAGATTAGTGGACACCTGCGGACTCCCGGCTCGAATTTAATGTTGGTCTGGCAGTTTACATTAAAGATGGCATGAAGCTATAGATGTGGATAATCCGCTTTGGGCCCGGCTTGCCGCAGCACGGCAATGACAAAGCGCGGCAAGCGCAACATACGTCGCAGCCGCCACGGCTGTCTCAACAAGCGGTAGAGCCATTCGATGCCTTGTTTCTGCATCCAGGCCGGCGCGCGCGGTACGATTCCGGCGATGAAGTCCAGCGAGCCGCCGACGCCCATGGCCATTGAAACTTGCAGTCGAGGCAGATTGCGGGCGATCCACTTGTCCTGACTTGGCGCGCCGTAAGCAACAAAGAGAATATCGGCGCCACTGGCATTGACCAGCTCGACTATCTGGTCTTCGTCAGACTCCGCCGGGCTGCCGCTGAAGGCGCCGGCGACTGTTAATCCGGGGAAGCGCGATTGCAGGATACCAGCCGCTGTCTCAGCCACACCCGGCGCCGCGCCGAGGAAGAAAATCTTCCAGCCGCTTTCGGCCGCGTGACGCGCGATAAGCGGGACGCCGTCTGAACCAGTGACACGCTCCGGCAGCGGCGTTCCCAGCCGACGGCTTGCCCAAAGAAGCCCAACGCCATCAGGGACACAGATGGCAGCGCGATTCAGGATGTTGAAGAATATCGGATCGCCCATTGCAATCATTATGAATTCCGGATTGACTGTGCAAACGTGCTTCGCAGCACCCGCGCCGCGAATCCAGTCGCCTATCTGCCGCAGCCAGATGTCATAAGTGATAGCATTCACCTGCACGCCCAAAACCTCAATTAGCGGGCTGATGCTACTGGTAGGAGCGAGATCGCTGCTGGCCTCTTGGGTCTCGGCGCGGTTTTCCAGCAGGTCGCGGGCGGCGTGCGCCACGTGCTCGACGGTTATCAGCTTCATGCAGGTCCGCGCCGGGCAGCCATCGCGCGCGCCAACTTGATGACCGACATAACTGCAAGGGCTGCATTCTACGCCGCTCCGCAAGACTGTGGAGCGAGCGCCGATTGCCCAGGGGCGCCAAGCCTGGCTGTTGCTCGGTCCAAAAATGCCGATGACAGGAGTACCGGTGGCGGCGGCTATGTGCATCACGCCGCTGTCTGCGCCGATGAACAGGTCAGACCGTGCGATTATGTCCGCCAATTGTGGCAGGGTGGTCTTGTCAACTAAATCGACGCTGTTGCCGTTGAGCAGCTGCGCAATGACATGAGTGTCATCGTCGCGCTTTCCAACAAGTATCACTTGCGCGCCGAGAGTTTGCTGCAGTACTTGCGCCAGCGCTGCGAATCGCTCCGGGCGCCAGCGCCGGGCTTTGCTATAACCGCCGCTGCCGGGATGGATGACTACGTAAGGGCCGCCAGACGCGAACAGCGCATCACAGCCATATTTTTCTCGTTGGACCAGGGCGGGCCGCGCAGCGCTACTTGCGCCCAGCAAGGCGACCAAGTCAAGCCAATACTGCGCTTGATGCTTGGCGCCGAATCCGAGATCAGCAATGGTGTCGGTCAGGAAACCAACGTGGTGATTCTGCAAGCCGACGATGCGGCGCGCGCCACTGGCTTTGGCGATGAGCCGGAACTTCAACACGCCGGCTTGTGTCGTGAAGTGATGAAAAAATACCACGGTGTCGTATCTGCGACGCCGAAGCTTGTATAGAGTCGGCAAGTTAGCAGAAGTAAAAAAGGCGCGGCTGGCATTGTCGCCGCTCTTGAATGGAATGGTCGTATCGACCAGTCCCTCGGGCACGCAGGGGAGCGCATGCTCCGAAGCGATGAGATCAAGCGTGGCGCGCGGATGCGCCTCGCGCAGTGCGGCAATGGCGGGTGTGGTCAAGACCAGGTCGCCGATATCCGCCAATTGCAAGAGGAGAATGCGCTCGCTCATCATGGCATCGGTATCCAACTGCATAGTGCCATTCTATCAGATAGGCTGGAGCCAGGCTTAAGTTGGCGCGCCAAGCTCGCGGAAGGCGCTCATAGCCCGCTCCGCCGCTGACTCCCAGGTGAATTGCTTGGCTCGCTGGAATCCCTTGTGAATCATTTCCTGGCGCAGATGCTCATCATCGCTGACACGGATCATGGCTGAGGCAATCGCTTCGACATTCAGCGGATCAACCAGGAGTCCAATTTCGCCGACAATTTCAGGCAGGCTTGAAGTATCGCTGGCGATGACAGGAGCGCCGGTGATCATGGCTTCCACAGCAGGGAAGCCGAATCCTTCGTAAAGACTGGGAAAGACCAAAGCAAGGGCGCCGCTCAGCAACGCGGCTTTGTCGACCTGGCTGAGGTAGCCGGTTTGTCGGACGTTGCGCGCGCCTTCTATCCAAGCCTCGTCATATAGCCAGCCCCTGCCGCCGGCCATAACCAAGGCAGCGTCATAATCGTCGCTGGATTGCTGCCAGCGCGCGAATGCCTGCACGATGCGTCTAATATTTTTGCGCGGCTGCAAAGTACCAATGAAGATAAAATAGCGCTGCGGCAACTGATACTTCGCGCGGGCGGCCGCGATGTCTTCGGCTGTCGCCTTCAGATTTGCCGCGTCAACGCCGGGGTAGATGACCCGAATCTTGCTGTTCGCCGTGCCGTAGAAGTGGGCGAGGTCCGCGGCGGTCGCCTGGCTGTCGGCAAAAACCAGATCAGCCCGTGCCTGACTGTAGCGTGTGGTCGCTTCTAAATACGCGCGTTGCGCAGGCGGGTGCGCGGCTGGGAAATGCTTGAATCCAAGATCATGGACTGTCACTATTGCCCGTCCCGGAAAGGCGATAGGCAAAGTGTGCGCCGGGACAAAGGTAATGTCAGGCTTCGTATTCCACAATTGGGCGGCGAAACGCAGATGCGTCCACAGGCGCGGAAAGGGAGCAACTATCTCTTCGACATGCGCTGATTGCGAAAATGGCCCAAGTTGAGCTCTGTCGCGAAAATACAGTGAAAACATACAGGGAGCTGAGGCGCGTTCGTTTGCAGTGATCAGCGCCTGAATCAAGCGGAGGGCGTAGGTTTCGGTACCGGTGGGCATGGCTGCCGTGCTGCGGCTGGCATCTACGGCGATTCTGAAAGGCATCTGGCTCATCGCATAGGCTCGCCGTTTGTCTCAATGCCCGCTGCCTAATTTGGGTCTCGCTCGCAGTATAGCAGCGGTACGATTGTCGCAGATACTTGCAGGTGTTGCGGGACTATAGCCGGCCATGACATTCGCCAGATATCACAAGCCGATGATATGTTGGCCGTCGTGGTCAGCGAAGACGTGTCGCGTATCTACAATGGCTCTGCTATTCGTGGCGATTTCGCGCCAATCGAATATTGAATGGTCTGTGACCACTACTACGCAGTCGGCATCTTGGAGCAAGCGAGGGCAATATGGCTCTGACTTCAGCTCCTGCTCGTTGTCAAGGCGGATCTCAGCCACATAAGGATCGTGAAAGCATACGACTGCGCCGCGATTTCGCAGCAGGCTGATGATGTCCAGCGCCGGGCTTTCGCGTACATCGTCTACATCGCGCTTGTAAGCCACGCCCAGAACAACAATCCGGGAACCGCGGACCGACCGTTCCTGATTGTTGAGCGCATCGGTAATTTTCTCAATCACATAATAAGGCATGGATGTATTGATCTCGCTTGCCAATTCGATGAAACGGGCATTGTAGTTGAGTGTCTTGAGTTTCCAACTCAAGTAGTGCGGATCAACCGGAATGCAATGCCCGCCAAGCCCCGGACCTGGGAAGAAAGGCATATATCCAAAGGGTTTCGTGGCGGCGGCGTTTATGACTTCCCAAACATCAATGTCCAATTTGTCGCACATCAGCGCCATCTCATTGACCAGGCCAATATTCACGGCTCGGAAGGTATTCTCCAATAGTTTGACCATCTCCGCCGCGGTCGGCGAGCTCACCTCGATGATCGTGTCAACAGCCGCGCTGTACAGGGCATTCGCCACCTCGCTGCAATGCGCTGTGATACCGCCGACCACTTTCGGTGTATTTCGCACGGCGTATGTTTGGTTGCCCGGATCTGTACGTTCGGGTGAATAGGCAACAAAGACATCTTCGCCAACGACGAAGTCATTTCCCGTGATCTCCGGCAAGATGATCTCTTCTGTCGTGCCGGGATAGGTGGTGCTTTCGAGCACGATGAGCATTCCGGGCCGGCATATCGTGGCGATCGACTGCGCCGCTCGAATGATGTATGACATGTCCGGGTCGCGCGTTTTACGCAAGGGAGTCGGGACACAAATGCTGATAGCATCCACACCTCTTAAGTCTTCATATTCGCAGGTTGCGCTGAGCATACCGGCTTCGACGAGCTTGCGAATGCGCTCGTCCGGCACATCGGCGATATAGCTGCGCCCGTCGTTGATTCGGCGCGCTTTGTCGGCTTCAACATCCAGGCCCAAAACCCGGAAGCCCGATTCAGCGAACTCGACCGCCAGAGGCAATCCAACATAGCCAAGACCGGCTACCGCAATCAAAGCCTTTCGGCTGGCGAATTTGCTTAGCAATGCCTGTTTGTAATTCATCGTCGCTGTGGAATCCTGCATTGTTCTATGGCGATTATAGTATGGGGCAGTCTATGTCTATAGGCTTAAATCAGCGGATGCCGCTGCGGGCGAAACTCTCTACAAATTGTCGCTGAAAGATCAGAAAGAGGATAACCAAGGGCGCGATGACGATTAAAGTTCCCGCCATCAGTTGCCCGTAGAATGCGCCTTGGTCGGTAGTCTTGATCAGCTTGTTGAGTCCAACGGTTAGAGGTCGAATGTCTTGTGAACGCGTAATGATAAATGGCCAGAGAAACTCGTTCCAATGTGTGCTCACGGAAACCAAGGCGAAGGCCAGATAGGCGGGAATGGCGTTGGTCACGTATACGTGCCGGATCACCTGATAGAGGTTGGCGCCATCAATCCGCGCTGCTTCTTCAAGCTCAAGCGGGACTTCACGAAACGTCTGACGAAGCAGCAGTACGCCAAAGGCCGAGCCCCAATACGGCAGCATCAGGGCGATTCGCGTGTCAAAAAGCCCGAGCATGTTGATGGTGCGGAAGTTCTGCACGAGCAAGACACCGGACGGTATCATCAGTTGCAGCAATATGACCAACAGGAGAATATTGCGTCCCATGAACTTCATGCGGGCAAAGGCATAGGCGGCGGTGGTCACTGTGACCAGCTGAACCAGCAGAGTGCCCGCGACGAAAGCCAGGCTGTTCACATAGTGCAAGCTCCAGGGAGCGATAGTCAGCGCCCGCTCGTAGTTTCTTAGTGTGATTTCGCTACCAACGAAAATGTTTCCGTTGGTCACTGGCTCCGATTCCGGCCGAAAGCTGACAAGGATGGTGAATACGAGGGGAAGAAGAAAGAGAATAGCAATTGCTACTTTCAGCGCTTCGCTACTGCGACGTAGGAGCAGACTCGATTGGTTCATCGGTTGGACTCATCGCGCTCAAATAGCAGGAAGTTGCTCAAGGTAAATACCAGCACAACGCCAATGAGAATGATTGTCATGGCGTTGACGTAGCCCCAATTCCTGCGCTCGGAGATATTTTGGAATACAAGATAGAGCAGCAGGTTGGCGCTATCGGCGGGACCGCCTTCGCCTAGAGCTTGCAGTTGCTCAACGGTCTGGAAGGCGAAGGTAAAGGCGATCACCACCACAAAAAGCACAGTCCGGCGCAAGAGAGGCAAGGTAAGATATGCGAATTGCTGGGTCGGGCCGGCGCCGTCCAAGGAGGCCGCTTCATATATGTCTCGGGAGATATTCTGCAAGCCGGCCAGAAAGAAGATCATGAAATAGCCGGCTTGCTTCCAGATGTTGACGATGATGACGGATAGCAGCACCAGATTGCGATCGCCGAGCCAATTCAGGCCCTGATGCCCAAAGGTCTTCAATATCGCATTTGCCAAACCGATGCTATCGGAAAAGATGAGTGACCAAATGCTCGCCGCGCCAATCAGCGGCAGCAATGAGGGATAGAATACGGCGAATCGCCACAAACCGAGCAAGGGTTGGCTGCGATTTAGCATCAGCGCCAGCAGCAGCCCGAGAGGCACACCGATCCCCACAGTAGCTAGGGCAAAGATGATGGTATTGCGGAAGGTTCGCAAGAAGCGCCCGCCCATGTAGTGGCTGTCATCGAAGATATCGCGAAAGTTCTGCAAGCCGACATAGTCCGGCGGCTTGCCCGCGGCGTTGAGACCGCGCGCAGGTCTGTGCAGGCTATCGTTCACGGTTCTAAACGCTGGCACGACATTGAACATCAACACGAGGATCAATGTCGGCGCGATCAATAGATATGGTTGAAGGGATAAGAGGAGCGGTTTGTGCGCTGCGTTTGCAGGCATGTCGTAGCCCGAATCTCCTCTAGAGTTTGGGGACGAGGGGAAGAGGGCGTGAATCCTTCCACGCCCTCCGATGAACTAGCTAGCGGTATTCGGCGAGGATGCCGTCGATCTGCGCTTGCGCTTCGTCCATGGCTGCTTGAGCATCTTCCGCTTCGCCGGTCAGAATGCTTTCCAGCGTACCATTTATGATGCCCTGAATTGTGATGGTCGCGTAGCTTGAGAATTCTTTGCCGACATGCTGCAATTGATCGCGGGCCACGCCATATTGCGGATACTCGGCCGCCAGGGATGCCAGCGGTTCCGTTTCCCACGCGGTTGCGTTGGAGGCGATGTAACCAGTCGTCGCGCCCCAATCCGCTTGAGTCTCGGGCGAGGCAAGGAACATAACCCAGCGCCAGATTGCGTCAAGCTCGGCATCGGATTTGCTGCCGTCGTCAAAGATATAGAGGTTGCCGCCCCCGGTCGGCGCGCCATATCCGGCGCCATCGTCGCCGGCCGGCCCACTTGGCAAGTACCAAACGCCAACTTCAAAGTCCGCGTCATTGAGTATGCGCGTTAGATTGCCAGTGGTGTGATAAATCATGGCGGCTTGCCCAGCCAAGAACGATACAGGTGTATCACCCCAGGCGGCGCCTCCGGCTGGTCCTACGCCCAAGTCCGTGCCCAGAGAGCGCACAAATTCTACAGCCTCGACGGCCTCCGGCGTATTGAAGTAGACCTCGGTCGGATCATCACCGACTATGTTGTGTCCGTAAGCGATGGCGAAACTCTGATACATCCAGATGGGGAAGCCGCCGGCAACAGGCACCAGCAAGCCGTCACGGTCGTCGGTCGTCAGCGCCTGCGCGATTTCAACGAGCTCAGCATTGTTGGTAGGTGGCGAATCGTAGCCGGCTTCCGCCAGCAGGTCAGCGTTGTAATACAGGATAGGCGTGCTGCGCTGGAAAGGCATAGACCAGACGTTGCCATTTTCGTCCATACCGTTGAGCATCAGGGCCGGGAAGAAGTCGCTGAGGTAATCAGCGCCATTGTCCATGCCGTCTATGAAGGTCTGTGCCGGGACGATATAGCCTTCTTCGGCAAAGCTGTATAGGTCGATTGACAGCATTACCGCAACATCGGGGCCGGCGCCGCCACCCTGCATTTCCGTTAGGATCGTAGTGCGCGTATCGGTATAGCTGCCGGTGAAAACAGGGTTGATTGCTATGCCAGGATTCTCTTCCTGAAAATCATCAGCATAACGCTGGAATATTCCTTCGGCGTCGTTCGCGGTCGCCGAGGGGAAATAGAAGTCGATGACAATATCGTCTTGGGCGTAGGACGCTCCTACTGTCATCACAAGAATTAGTACAAGCAAAACAGATCCTATTCGCTGAAGCTTCACGTGGTTCTCTCTCTTTTCCATTCGTATCAAGAGCAGACGTTCTGCCTCTCATAATAGCCAACAAAAACGCCCCTGCACAGGCAAGGGCGCAATCGCAACAAAAGCTAACCACCCGCTTTAGACAGCGATATCGCGCTGCTCGTAACGATAGAGCGAAGCGAAAAGCAAAAGGGCAGACAGCAGCACGAAACCAGCAATATGTGGCCAGATAAAGCCCTGGCTCAAGATATCGCCGGCGTTGTAGTAGGTGAGGAAGGACACCGAGCCGACCGACTCAGCCACCGTTCCTTCGGCCGCTGTGCCGATCGTCTGCAGCATATAGCTCGCGATGACAAATGCGGTGATAAGCCCCAGCGCCACTTGCCGCCGCCGCACGATTACTGCAACAAACATGGTTACCGCCATGACAAACACCATGAGCGGAATCAAATAGAATGTGACTTCGGCCAGCCGGGCCACATCAAGTTCAACGCCGCCGAGCACAGCACCGGCGTACAAGCCTAAGTAAATCAGCACGACTACGCCGACGATGCTGACACCATAAGCGAGGAACTTCTCCACGACGACTTGAGCGCGTTGAACGGGCAAGCTCAGCACCACGTCCATGATGCCGCTGTCTTCTTCGTTGGCGGTGATCCGCATGCCCATGACCACCGGATATACAGCAAATATCAGCGCGGACTTGCCGAAGAAGCCTATCGCCACGAAGCCTTCGTTAGTGGCAAAAATATCCAATTCACTGCCGACGCCAATCATCGCCAAGATGACAGGCGGGAAGCTTGCCAGCAATTCCTTCATCTGCTGCATGTCGAAGAGCGGCACCATAATTACGACAAGCAGCGCCAGCGCAGCCAAGCCCACGCCCCAGTAAACCATCTGCTTCCAGGTCTGTTTGAAAGTCTCCAAAAACACTGATCCGATCATCTTGCAATCTCCTATAAGCCGATATCTCGGCCCTCAAACATTTTGATGGACAGCGCGAAACCGACCAGCACAACGGAGAGTAAAGCCAAAGTTCTCGAGGGATCGTGGGCGCCAAGTATGATTTCCTCGCCCTGTGTATAGCTGAAGAACGATAGCTGCCGCATTAGGTCGGCCACAACTCCACTGGCGGCGGCGCCGATGACATTGAAGATGTAGCTGGCGACCACGAATGCTGCTGATATGCCTATCGCGACGGCGCGGCGACGTAGAACAGTAGCCAGCAGGCAGGTCACTGTCATCACCAGCAGCATTCCTGGATACAGATTCAAGATGCTCAGGAAGAGCTTGTCCACCTGCGCGTCAACACCCAGCCCGGCGACCCCGAACAGCGTCAGGGCCGTACAGACGAGAACGATACCCAATCCAATCAGAGCATAACCGAGCCACCTCTCTACCAGATAGGCGGCTCTAGATACTGGCAATGACAGGATAACGTCCATAATGCCGGACTGTTCTTCGTTGGCTGTGATATTCAAGCCGGCCATCACCGCGAAAACGGATAAGAATATGGCGGCTTCAGAGACAAAGATCGAGACGATCCAGCCTTCCGATGTGCGGAAGAGTTCCACATTACTTGCGCCAAATGCTTGCAGCATGGCGGGCGGCATCGACTCAAACAGGTTGGCATAGCCTTGCACAATGTCAGAGTCGGAGGCAATGAAGACGATATACAAGCCGAGAACGCCCAAGCCTATACCCCAATACAGGATCTGCTTCCAAGCTGTTTTCAAGGTATGCGCGACGACAATGCCTCTCATGCTTCGCCTCCGTCTGAATCGCTGTAGAATGCCAGGAAGATCTCTTCCAGCGTTGGTTCCTCAACGTGCAGCATCTTGACATAACCGCTGCTGACTATGCGCAGAAGTGGATCAAAATCGCCAACCAGCCGTACTCTCAAGAGACTGCCGTTTGTGTTGACCTCACTGACTGCCGGCAGGCTCGCCAACTGCTGCGGCACACCCTCCGGGATGGCATCGCGGAATTGCACTTCGACCCGACGAAACTCTACATGCGTCAAGCGGTCGACCGATTCAAGCGCCTTGAGGTCGCCATCGCGCAAGATGCCAACACGATCGCAGATCGCCTGCACTTCGCTGAGGACGTGAGACGACAGGAACACCGTCTTGCCCTCGGCGCGGTATTCGTCCATCATTTCGTGGAATGTCTGCTGCACCAGCGGGTCAAGTCCGCCGGTCGGCTCATCGAGAATGAGCAGCTCCGGCGAATGCATCATCGCCAGGACCAAGCCCAGTTTGCGCTTGTTGCCCGAAGACAGGTCACGGACGCGCTTGCTCGTGTCCAGTTGCAGCTGCTCGGCGATTTCGCGGGCACACTTGGCAAATCCCTTGGAATCGCCGCGCACACTCGCAATGTAGTTAATAATCTGTAGGCCAGTGCGTCCTTCCCACAAGCTGAGTTCCCCCGGCATAAAGCCGATGCGTCGATGGATGTCGACGCTGCTATCCCGCACGTCCATACCGAAGATGCTCGCAGAACCGCCAGTCGGCCGGATCAAGTCGAGCAGCATGCGAATCGTGGTCGTTTTTCCGGCGCCGTTGGGACCAAGATAACCGAAGATCTCGCCGCGGTTGACGCTGAGATTGAGATCGTCAAGCGCAACGGTCTCGCCCGAACCGGAACCGTAGGTCTTGGAAAGTCCCATCATTTCGATGACGGTATTGGACGCCATGCCTTGCTCCTTAATCCACGCTGCCTTTGCAGATCAACAGACGCAGAATCCGCCCATCAATCACTACGGATTATAGTCTGTGCCAGATTCCGCTGTCAACGAAATTCAAGCGGACCCCCAATAATTGAGGGATACAGCTGACGGGTATACCGAGAACGAGTTACGAATGCGTCGTGTCACGTCGTCTTTTCGATCCGGTCCGCGCCGCCCAGATAAGGTCTCAAGACGTCAGGTATCTCGATACTGCCATCGGCTTGCTGGTAATTCTCAATGATGGCGATCATGACGCGGGGCGTCGCCAGGCCGCTGCCGTTGAGCGTGTGCAAGTAGCGCGTCTTGCGGCTGCCGCTCGGGTAATAGCGCAGCATGGCTCGCCGCGCTTGAAAGGTCTCAGTATTGCTGCAGGAGCTTACCTCGAGCCACTCTTGGCAGCCCGGCGACCACATCTCAATGTCGTATTTCTTGGTCGCGCTGAAACCCAGGTCGCCCGTGACAATTTCCAGCCGACGATAGGGAATGTCGAGCCGGGCACATATTTCTTCCGCCTGCAATGTCATCTTCTCCAGCTCGTCATAGCTCGTCTCGGGCGTGGTGAATTTGTACATCTCCACCTTCTCAAATTGATGCACCCGTTTGATACCGCGGACATCGCGCCCGGCGCTTGTCTTTTCACTGCGGAAACAAGGTGTATGCGCAACGTAATTCAACGGCAACTCGGCTTCCGCAAGAATCTCGTCGCGGTGCATATTGGTGATGGCGACTTCAGCGGTGGGCAACAAGTACTTGTCTTCGTCCGCCACCCCATAGACTGTGTCCTGAAACTTGGGGAATTGCGCCGAGCCATAGAGCATGTCGGCATGCACGATGTAGGGCGTATACAACTCGGTATAGCCATTATCCCGCGCTGTATCGAGGAAGAAACTTATCAACGCCCGCTGCAAACGCGCGCCCCAGCCCTTGAGCAGGTAGTAGCGGCTGCCCGAGAGCTTGACGCCTCGCTCAAAGTCGATAATGTCGAGGGCGGGTCCCAGCTCCCAATGAGGTTTGGGCTCGAAGTCAAATTCGCGGAAATTGCCGCAGATTTCATGCGCAACATTGTCATCTTCGCGAGCGAAGATTGGCACACTTTCGTGGGGCAGGTTGGGTATCCACAGCATGTTCTCGCGCAATTCCGCTTCAATCACCTCAATCCGGCTGAAACCTTCAGCAATTTCATCACCCATCAGTCGTAGCTCGCGATTCAGCTCGTCGAAGGATGTTTTGAAATCCAACTCTTCATTCGTCGCGACGGGCGCCGTACCATCCATCAGACTGCTCGCTCGGTCGAAACTCGAAGCGCCAATGGCCGCGCCGGCTGCAATTGCGCGCGATGCTTTTTCTCCGTCTGACATGCTTCTGTTGCCGCGCAGTTTGCCCATCGCGCGGTTCAGTTTGTTGCGTTCAGCCTGCGCCGTTTCGATCCGAGTGCGTGTCTCGCGACGCCGGCTATCCAATTCGACGATTTGATCGATGCGATTCAGCGCCGCCTCGTCGTTGAGTTTGTTCATTTGTTCTTTCACCCAATCCGGCTTCTCACGGATTAGCGCAATATCCAGCATAGGTCGTGTCACTCCTTGAGAACTTGGTGATTGCTTGAATTGTCAAGTATTGTGCCCCTGCCATGCGCCGCAGGCAATAGTCGCTCATGCCCTGGTAAGGCAGCGCATGGATCTAAGAGCGGTCGCTAGAGGAACTAGAACTTGAGCCTTTGTGGCGGACGCGCGCCCACTCAGGGGCATCAGCAGGCAAGGGGCGGCTAAGGTCTTTGACGAAGCGCCGCCCGGCGACCAATAGGCCGACTGCGATGTTGGCGATGACGATCGCGTCAAAAACTTCAGGTGTGAGGAATTCGATGAACATACGTAGTCAATTCGCGGTTCTGAACCGCCAACTTCATAATCACTCAACTTAACCGAAACGCGCCAGCAACCGTTCAGTATAAAACGTGGGCCAATCGCTTGCGAGCTTCTTGGCCCGAGGGGGTGGTGAATACTGTTGATATAACAACTTAGACCTTGCCATCCAAAAACCTCTGTGCCCTCTGTGTCTCTGTGGTGAATCCACCTTATGGAATCCGCAATATGTCCAGTGTCTTTGAAATTCACCACTCCCGATTTCTTATCTGCCACATGTCATTTTCCTGGTGACTTGACCTTATCTGCCAGAATATTTCGCCAAAACTCCGCCAAAGGAACTTCGATAAGTTCCCCTTCGACGCAGTAAAGGCATTCATCGGTCATTACATAGAGCGCGCCATCAAATGCTTTACGCAGGTTGCTCAATTGCGGCAGTGAGCCTTCAAGCGCGTTCGACAGCCGGAACTCGATACCGACATGGGCAGCGGGAAGGTAAAGCGCCAGCTTACGCTTGGTACCTGCGAGTTGATAATCCAGCCGGAATTCACATTGTCGCACCGCGGCATCAAGCATGAACTGACCGCGCAAGTCGTTTTCTGTTGGAGCGGGCGTACGGAGATGAGGGTAGAGCAAGACATCGCGGATACTCACCTGGTCCGTCAGCAGCATCACCAGGCGGTCGACTCCGCCGCCAAATCCGCCGTTCGGTGGCATGCCGTATCGCATGGCATTGAGATAATCTTCATCCAGCGGCGTCGTTTCATCAGCCTCTTCGGCATAGAGTCGCTTCATCTCGACGAAGCGGTCTTGCTGATCACGCGGGTCGTTGAGCTCGGTGAAGGCGTTTCCCATCTCCATGCCGGCGATGAAAAACTCGAAGCGTTCTGTGTGGCTCTCGAGGTAGCGACGTTCTTTTTCAACAGGAGGGTCTGCCGCGCTTTGTATTCGCTTGGCAAAGGGAGACATATCCCGCGGATATTCTTTAATGATGGTCGGCTGAATCAGTTGCGGTTCGATAAAGTTTCCCAGCAGATGCTCAACTATCATGCGGCCCCAGGTATCGGCCGGGTTCAAACCTTCGGCCAGGCCGCGCGAAGCCAGAAAGGCAAACAGTGATTCGCTGCAGGGGTAATCCATATAGTCAAAATCGAGCAATTCCTGAACCGCTTCGCGGATGCTCAGACGCTTCCAGGGTGGCGCCAAATTGATCTTGGTTCCTTGATAGACAATCTCCGTTAAGCCGGTGACTTGTTCGGCGGCACAAGCAAACATGCGCTCGGTGATATCCATCACGCCGGCGTAGTCGATGTAGGCCTTATAGAATTCGAGCATGGTGAACTCGGTATTGTGCTTGTGGCTGACGCCCTCGTTGCGAAAGTCGCGGCCGATTTCGTAAACCGCGTCATAGCCGCCGACCAGCAGGCGTTTCAGATACAGCTCAAAGCTGATGCGCAGATAGAGGTCCTGATGCAGTTGGTTGTGACGGGTGACGAAAGGGCGCGCCGCGGCGCCACCGTAAAGAGGCTGCAGGATGGGCGTTTCCACCTCCAACATACCCTCATTATCCAGGAAGTCGCGCAGTGCCTTGATGGTACGCGTACGCTTGACGAATATATCTCGCACTGACTTGTTGACGGCCAAATCAGCATAACGCTGCCGATAGCGAGTTTCGACATCTTTGAATTCGCCGTATTCGATGATCGTGCCGTCATCGCGGTGCTGCTCTTTCACCACCGGCAGGGGGCTCAAGGTTTTACTGATCAAGCGCAGGTCGTTCACGGCCAGGCTGATTTCGCCAGTCCGTGTTCGCATCATGCTGCCGCTCGCCTGCACAAAGTCATCCACATCGATCAGCTTACGCCGCACCTGTTCGTACATCGCGTCGCCCAGGGTGTTGACGCGTAGGAAGAGTTGTACGCGCCCGCTTTCGTCCTCAATATGGGCGAAGGACACTTTGCCCCTGGAATTCAGCCGGCGAATGCGACCTACGAGCGTCACCTCGATCGCGTCTTGCTCAGTGGACGCCTCGGTTTCCAGCGATAGAAAGGCCTGCACTGCTTCGGCAATGCGGTGGCTGCGTCCCGCGCGGGCAGGATACAGTTCAAGGCCCCGATCTTGCAATCGCTCGGCCTTATCCAGCCGCTCAAGTTCCAATTTGCTCGGTTGCCACATCTGGTCTTTGGTCTCCTCGGATATAGTGCCCCATTGCAAGACCACAGGGATCGCGCAGTTTCACTCTGTATGGGAGCAAGCTATACCAAAAAGATTATTACAGATTGCCGTGGAAATACAGGTTAAATAGCCGCTCGCACTTTGTCCAAACTCTCGCTTGCAATTTGTTCGAAACGGTTTAGCCTAGTGGAGTTTGCATAAAATGTTGCCGGTCGCGCCAAGACATGCAAGAATCTGATGAATCACAGCCTCCAAATCGTTGGCACATCACGCTAATTGTCGTTGCGCTGGCGCAGGGTCTCGGCGCCGGCGGCATATCCCTTGTTTATCCTTTTCTTCCCCTGTACGTTCAGACGCTGAATGACGCTCAATTCATGAGCCCGGAATTATTGGCGGGCATTGTGATAGGCATGCCGCCCTTGGTGGCGACAATTGCCACGCCATTCTGGGGTCGCCTCGCCGACCAATATGGGCGGAAGAAGATGGTGATGCGCGCGGTATTCGGAGCCTCGATCATTCTAGCGCTCATGGGCTTCGCGCAGACCGCCTTTGCTCTAATAGTTTTGCGAGCGCTTCAAGGTCTTACGAGCGGCATCATCGCGGCAAACATGGCGCTGGTCGCCGGCGAAAGTCCGCGGGAGCGAATCGGATTCGCGCTCGGCTCGCTGCAAGTGGGTTTATTCGGCGGCGTGGCGATAGGTCCGATGATTGGCGGCGTCTTGGCGGAACGCTACGGCTTTCAGGTCCCATTCTTCTTCACATCCGCGCTGCTCATCCTGGCCGGCCTCCTGGTGACCTTCGGTGTGCGTGAGACCTACGTACCGCCGGTAGACGCCCGGTTGAATATAAACCCATTGAAGATGATGCGCGGTTGGAAAGCCATTCTGCATACGCGCGGCGTAAAGACTGTCTATTCGTTGCGATTCCTCAACGGATTTGCGCAGCGATCGATCATGCCCATCGCGCCGCTCTTCGTTCTTGTCCTTATTCCGGGCGCGGTAGCCTCCGGCGCAAGCAGCTATGCCGGCCTGGTCTTGACAGTGTCTTCTATCACGACCACTGCAGGATCTTTGATTCTAGGCTGGCTTAGTGACAAATGGGGCTATCGCAATATATTGCTCGGCGCCGCGCTTGCCGCGGTGATCTTTTATGTGCCACAGGCTTTCGTCAGCGACATCAAACAGCTTCTGCTGCTTCAAGGTCTGGCGGGTTTTGCTGCCGGCGGAGTCTTGTCCGCGCCAGCCGCGATGCTGGCAAGGTTCACCGACCTGGGCGATGAGGGGTCAGTATATGGGCTGGATGCATCGGTGTCATCATTTGCCAACGGCATGGCGCCAGTGACCGCCTCTATCATCGCGGCAGTTTTCGGCTTGAGAGCAGTCTTCGCCGTTGTCGCGATTTATTATTTGAGCATTCTTGTAATCGGCGCGTATTTCTTACCGTCTGCAAAACGCAAGAGCTTTCGGCTACTTGCTGGCTTGGCGGGCGGGGGCTAAGCGATGACGACTTTAATCACGATATGCATTGGCTAGGATTGAATGGCTAAGGTCTCGACCGTAAATTCTCCTTCGCTCACCCGAGCGTTTTCTTTTTCCCACAGCTGGAAATTCACGCTAGGCGTCATCTTCATCGCTCAGATCTTGTCGGCTGTCGGTTTTTCGATGATCTTTCCCTTCCTTCCGCTGTACATCGAGTCTCTCGGCAGCGCTGGTGGACACAGCACGGAGATGTTATCGGGCTTGGTCCTGTCTGTTCAAGGTTTCACCATGATGGTCGCGGCCCCGGTTTGGGGCGCCGTTGCCGACCGCTTCGGCCGCAAAAAGATGATCATGCGCGCGCTCTTCGGTGGCGCAGTCACTCTGGCGATGATGGGGCTCGTGCAAAATGCCGAGCAGCTTCTAATTGTGCGCGCCCTTCAAGGCGTAGTCACGGGCACGGTATCAGCCAATAACGCCTTGGTTGCAGCTGCCGCGCCGCGTAACCGCGTCGGTCTCGCTATGGGCACATTGCAAGTCGGCTTATGGGCGGGCGTGGCGATTGGTCCGTTGCTTGGCGGCGTTTTGGCAGATCTCTTTGGCTACAGTTTGCCGTTCTTCATTACTGCGATTCTGCTGCTGGCCGGCGGACTTGTCGTATTTTTGGGCGTCAATGAAGACTTCAGCGCGCCGCCCAAGCAGGAGAAGTTCCGCGCTGCCTCGATGCTGCAGGACTGGAAATCGATCTTGCAGACCTCGGGTGTTGGCATGGTCCTCTTCATCCGCTTTCTGGCCAGCCTGGCGCGGGTTATCATCATGCCAATTGCGCCGCTTTTCGTGGTCTCGCTTATCGCTAACGAGACCGCTACAAGCAATACCTACGCGGGCTTGGTGATGGCGATATCTGCCGCTACCTCGACCCTTGGCGCTGTCTATCTGGGTAGTCTTGGCGATCGCATTAGCCATCGAAAGGTGCTCTTCTATTGCGCAGTTGCGGCGACCGCGCTTTATGTGCCGCAGGCCTTTGTAGGCGATATCTGGCAGTTGCTCTTTCTGCAGGGTCTTGCGGGGATTGCGGCCGGTGGCTTGGTTGCTGCGCCAAGCGCTTTGCTATCCCGCTATACTGAAGCGGATACGGCTGGAGCAGTCTATGGCATAGACAATTCAGCCATGGCCGGCTCCAAAGCGGTCGCGCCATTGGTCGGCGCCTCAATTGCTATCTTGCTTGGTATGCGCGGGACATTCATTGCTTCGGCGCTGGTTTTTGCGCTCATAGCTTTTACCGCATGGTATCTCTTGCCGTCCGACAAGTTGGATTCCGCGACGCGGCGCCCGCAAAAAGCTTGACGCGGCAGGACCAATCGTTTGCGGTGTCGATTGAGACCGTTACAATTAGCTCATGGTGAGACGAAAAGACCCACTAGAGAAGGTCGACTTCTTCGAGGCGCGCAAGGCAAAATACGCGCCGGTCGCCGCGGCTTTGAGTGAAGTGTACGGATCACTTGATTGGTCGCGCGGGCAAGATGGCATGGATGAGCTGATCAGTTGCATCCTAAGCCAAAGTACCAACGATACCAACCGTGATCGCGCCTTTGGGCGCTTGAAGGCAGCGTACCCTGACTGGGAGGCGGCGCGCATCGCCGACCTTGCCGAACTGACGGATGTAATCCGCCCGGCCGGCTTGGCAAACCAGAAGGCGCCGCGGATTCAGAATGTGCTGTCGGTCATCTACGACCAAGCCGGCGAGTATAGCATTGACTTTCTCAATGAACGCAGTATCGAGGATGCCAAAGCCTGGCTATGTTCCCTGCGCGGCGTAGGCCCCAAGACGGCGGCAATCGTCTTGTGTTTCGCCTATGGACGAGCCGCCTTTCCGGTAGATACGCATATTTATCGTGTCAGCAAGCGCATCGGCTTCATTCCGGAAAAACTCTCAGCGGACGACGCCCATCCGGTGATGGAGGCTATCACTCCGCCAAGCGACTACTATCAGTTTCATATTCAGCTTATCCAACACGGGCGCGATACTTGCCATGCTCGCAAGCCGGCCTGCGAACGCTGTCCGGTCGCCGACCACTGCCATCACTTCTCATCCACTGTGAATGCGGGCTAAGGTCGAATATCAAGAAGGCGAGGATAGCTTGCCAACTCATCCACAGCGACAGATACACGTAATTATTTCGCCACATTTTGACGATGGCATTTTCAGTTGTGGCGGCACAGCACATCAACTCAGCGCCGCCGGTGGCGCTGTAACGGTGATGACCATCATGGGTGGCCTCTTCGAGGGTGAGCTGCCTGCCACACCGATCCTGGCAGATCTGCATCTGCGCTGGGAAGCAGGCGACAATCCGCTCCGCCGTCGTCAACTGGAAGATGAACGCGCCGCGCAGTCCATCGGCGTCGACTATATGCATGTGCCGCTGCCAGACTGCGTCTATCGCGTCGCCGGAGACTTGGCGCTGTATCCGTCGGAGGAATCGCTTTTTGCCGAAGTCCATCCGGCGGACTATGCGCCGCGTCTGCTGCAGGGCATACAGATTCCTGAATTGGAGACGGCTGCTACAGTCTTCTTGCCCTTGGGAGTCGGGCATCACGTCGACCATCAGATTGCGCGTGACTGGGGGATGACGCAGGTCCGCGATATTCCCGATAGATCTGCCTTGCGCTTTTATGCCGAGTTTCCGTATTCCAACGCTGATCGCTCGACGGAACTGGCGTTAGCCGCTTTCGGCGTGCTGCTGGAGCCGGCGGATCTACCCCTTAGCGAAAGCAATATGCGCGCAAAGATTAATGCGGTCGCATGCTACCAATCACAGATCAGTACCTTTTGGCAGAGCCTGGAGACTATGGAAGCCGATGTGCGCCGCGCCTTTACCGATGCGTCGACGGGCCGGTATGTAGAGCGATTCTGGAGAATTTCTTCAAATTAGCAGTGGTCGCTAGAGCTCGCTGCAATCCCACATGAAGCCGCATTTAGGACAGCGAACCTTGCAGGCGAGTTTGTAAGTCTTGCTGTCGCAGGCAGGGCAGATCGGGCTCAGGCTATAGTTGGCCAACGGCATAGTCGGTCGCTTCGCGTAGAGGCGCCCGGAACCACGACTATCTGAAGAGGTTTCGGTTCGTGTAGCAGCGGGACGCTTGTCAATGGCCATTGAGCACAAACTAATTTAGGGGGAGAGAGGCGACGGTGGGATTCGAACCCACGAGTGAAGGTTTTGCAAACCTCTGCCTTACCACTTGGCTACGTCGCCCAAAGCGCCTCACATTATACTCTGCGGCAGGGCTGATTCAAGGATGAGTTAGCTTGGCTCGTCGCTGGGAGACCAGCCAAATGGCAGTTCTTCATCTAGATTGTCAAACGGGTTGTCATCCTCCGAAACCTGTGACAAGCGGCGCTCGATTCCAGCTGTCGGCGCAAAAACAGCCCTGCGCCGCCGCAAGTCACGCGCATAATAGATATGCTTCGCTTCGTCTTCTGCCAGAGCGATCCGCGCAACTCCACGCGCCAGGATGTCAACGGGCAATGGCGCAACCCTGCCGAAATGCAGCCAGGAGAGTGGCGGTATCGAACCAAATAGTGAAATCACACGATAAAACAGCGGTCGTTTCTGGCCCGGTACGTAAAGCAGTGGCGCACGTATCAACTGGGCTTGCAAGCCAATGCGACTGATGTAATTTTCCGCTTCGTGCTTCGAGCGGATGTAGGCGCGGCTCACCCACGGCGCGCTGACGCCGCTGATCAAAATCATGCGCTCTACGCCATCGCTGACGCACATGTTGGCTACGTTTCGCGCCGAAACAAAGTTCAGACGCTCAAATGTCAGTCCTCGGCTAGGGTCGGCGACCAGGCTGCCAATAGTGTGAATCACCGCCGAATGATTGCGCGCTTTGCCACGCAAACTGGCCGGGCTCCAAACATCGGCGGCCGACCAGCGAGTTTGCTGCGCCAGGGGACCGAGCCTTTCTTCGCCTCCAGGCCGCACCAACATGCTGACCTTGCTGCCTTCCGCCAGCAGGGCAGAGGCGATATTGTCGCCCAAGAAGGTGCCGCCGCCTGTCACCAGGATGCCGCGTGACTGTCTCATCATGGCGTTACTCGCGACCGAAAACGGGCCTTACCTTCAATGGCGCTGCCTCTTCTGTCTAGATAAGCTAAAATGCGCATATTGAGAGTGGCATCTATTTGCATTTATTCCGCGACCGCGGAGTGGTCAAGCAGACCCCGAGGCTCATTTATCGAATATCTTGGCGGATTGAGATTTTAGCGTTTAGCCAGTCCCGCCACAACGCGACGCTTGCCAATCAGTATTTTGCTGTATAATAAATGCTCAGGCGGAATTGGAGACAGATGCAGTTTCGTCTTGTGAAAGTGTCAGTAACGACCACTGCCGACGCCGCGAGTGATACGGGAATTTCAATCGGTCGCGATCAGCAGTGGAGAGAGTAATGTGGGCTCAGCCTTGAAGTCGGCAATATAGCGGGTGATGCTGAGTTCGCCGCTACGGCGAATGCTACACAGATTACGAGCGATCATTCGGCTCAAATCAGGTATGGATCAAATTCATGCGAGCTGTCCCAAGAGAAGTTGCATTGTTAAGTATAAACGACGCCTGGACTAGACCGTAATACGCGGATAAAAGGCCAAGGTAGCCGGCATTCCCGCGCAGTACGTAAACCCTGAGCTGCATAGATACACTCTGTGATTTTGTGTTGGTATTACCGTAGCCTTTGTCAACTGCGGCTTGTTGCGTTGGAATTGCGATGCCGGTCATAACAGCCTTGGAAGTTAGTCAGCGGAATACTGATCGAGTCAAGCTCTATTTGGACGACAAGTTCGCCATAGACTTGCCGCTAATGCAAGCGGCCCAGCTTCGTCGCGGGCAAAGCCTGACCCAAGCTGAAATAGATGCGCTGGCTGATGTCCGCCAAATTCAGAACGCCTACGATCGTGCGGTACGATTTCTGTCCTATCGTCCGCGTAGCTCCGAAGAAGTCCGCCGTTACCTTGCGAAGAATGCTGTGGCAGAATCCACCATAGAGGTCGCCATTGAGCGGTTACAGAATCGCGCCTACCTGGACGACCAGGCCTTTGCCAAGCTCTGGATAGACAATCGCAGCCGCTTCAAGCCTTTGGCGCCGCGCGCGCTCCGTTATGAATTACAGCAGAAGGGCATTGCAGCAGAAACAATCGATGCCTTGTTGTCAGAAGTCGATGCGGGCGATGCAGCGTACCGCGCCGCAGAAGGCCGAGTTAATCGTTACAGAGGTAAATCGCGTCAAGTATTCAGGCGAAAGTTGAGCGGAGTGTTGTGTCGCCGCGGCTTCGACATGGCAACGGTCAATGATGTCGTGTCGCGCTTGCAACTGGAGCTCGAAGAATCGGAAAGCGGCTTCTTTGGCTGCGACGTTGACGACCAAGGTCGCGGACCATGAGCCGAATCTATAATAGAAAGGAGCAAGGACGAATGTATCCCTTGGATACCGTCGAACAACTATGGAACCCATTGGACTTGCAATTGCAGTGCTTACAGCAGTATTGGGGATCGGCGCTGGCTACGTCTTTGGTAGCCGCCGGAGCGTAAATGCGCTGCTGAAAAAGCAGCAGGAAGAAGGTCAAAGCGCGCTGTTAAAGGCGTCAGCAGATGCCAAAGAAATACTAAAGACCGCCGCGACGGAAAAGGCGCAGATCATAGCCGAAGCGGAGGGTGAAGCGAGAAAGCGTATCGGTGAGGCAGACGCCAAGATCGCCCGCCGCCGTCGCGATCTGGATGATGAGGATGAGCGTATTCAACGCAGGCGTGGTGAACTTGACCAGCGTATGGAGCGCTTGGAGCAGCGCGATCAGCAGCTAAGCAAACGCCAGAGCCGTCTCGATCGGAAGGAAAACGAGCTCCAAAAATCCGAGACAATTATGATCGAGAAGCTCGAAGTTATCGCGCAGATGACCGTCGACGAAGCGCGCCAACAGCTTCTGGATTCAACAGAGCTGGACGCCAGAAATGACATGGCGCGGATTATACGTCAGGTTGAGGCCGAAGCTCGCGAAACCGCCGACCACCGCGCCCGCAGCCTGATCGCCGTGGCGATACAACGGCTCGCATCCGAGCAAGTCAGCGAGATTTCTGTCAGCGTAGTTCACTTGCCCACGGATGATATGAAGGGACGCATCATCGGTCGCAACGGTCGCAACATTCGCTCCTTTGAATTGGCCACCGGCGTGGATGTCGTCGTTGATGACTCGCCCGAGTCTGTCACGATCAGTAGCTTTGATCCAGTGCGGCGCGAAGTTGCGAAGCGCACGATGGCTAAACTCGTCGTAGACGGCAGGATTCATCCGGCGCGCATCGAAAAGCTGGTGGAAGATACGCAGGCCGAAGTCGAGCAGATTGTCAAAGAAGAAGGCGAACGGGCTGCCTACGAGACCGGCATTCACGGACTTCATGCCGAAGTGCTGAATCTGCTGGGTCAGCTAAAGTTCCGCACCAGCTACGGGCAGAATCAACATGCGCACGCCATTGAGACGGCGCATATCGCCGGCATGATCGCGATGGAATTGGGCGCCGATGTAAATGTCGCCAAAGCCGGCGGCTTACTGCACGATCTCGGCAAAGCCATCGATCACAACATTGAAGGTACTCACGCCCAAATCGGCGCGGAATTCTTCAAACGCTATGGCGGATCGGACGCCGTGGTGAACTGCATCGCCGCGCATCATCACGAAGTCGAGAAAGAATGTGTCGAAGCCTTCATCGTTGAAGCGGCCGACGCTATCTCTGGCGCTCGTCCAGGCGCGCGGCGCGAGAGCCTTGACTCGTACATCAAGCGGGTCAAGCAGCTGGAGGAGATAGCGAATGGTTTTGACGGCGTTGAGCAAAGCTATGCGCTGCAAGCAGGCCGGGAAATCCGCATTATTGTTCGCCCTGAGGTAGTAGACGACTACTCATCAATCCAGTTGGCTCGTGAAATTGCCAAACAGATTGAAGGCGACATGCAATATCCGGGTCAGATCAAGGTACACGTGATCCGCGAGACGCGGCGCGTGGAGTACGCGAAGTAGCAGGTCCAGCGGGAAGAAGCTGTTTCGCAAACGAAAATCTTATGAAGAGGGTGAGCCTGTGGCTTTCCCTCTTTTTTTCGACGCGCCTCGAACTGGACGGGGTGGAGTCAAGACCTGACTTAGGAACCTCATTGCGAGGCGCCATTGCCGGTAATCGCGGCAACCCACCCTACGCCCTGGCCAAGCCTGAATATAGCTCAAGTTTGTCAAGCAGGCGGCCAATAGAGTCCGCCCAAGACACTGCGAGCCGCAGAAGAGATTGAACTGTGCAACAAGAGGTGGCTGAATGTTGAGTCATGTGTCATTGGCCAAAGCCAACTGTGGTTGCTGGTTGCTTGCGTCTCGACCACATAATCTGTCCTATTAACTCGTGGTTAACCACAAGACATAGCGACCTACGGCTATGGAAAGAAAAAGCCCCTGTCAGACGACAGGGGCTTTTTGGTATCGAGTTTGTCGTGCTGGCTAACTCGCCACGCGCAGCACCACGTCAATCTGAATCATCTCGCCTGCGCGCAGGACGTCAAGTGTTACCTCTTCACCTGGCTTATGGAAATAGATGCGGTTGCGCAGATCAAGCTCCATCGTCACTTCTTCGTCCGCTACCGCAACGATGACATCGCCGACCTGAATCCCGGACTTGGCTGCGGGCAATCCCTCGATCACTTCGGCAACGTAGGCGCCATGGGTCACGCCGCTGCCTTCGAAATACGGATTGTCCGGCTCCAACTGCAAGTAGCGCACACCCAAGGTAACTTGCTTTTCATGCAAGCCGAGCCATTGTGAGCGATCTTGCTCAACCGGCGCGTCTTGTCCGTACAGCAGCAAGGGGGCTGCCGATGCCGGTACGTCGAATTCCAGAGTACCGCTTGGCCGTTGCACCGTCAGCGCGATCTCATCATCAGCGAAGAGATCCTTGGCTTCCGCAAGCGACGCGCCATTTGTAGCTGTTATCAAGTCATAACGGCGAATGCCAGCTGCATACAGATCGTGCGCCGGGCTTATAGCCTGAACTTCAATGAAGCGGTCGCCGTAGCCCAAGCCAATACTGTTGCTGACGTAGGTGTTGCCGACTTCAATGCGCGGACGCGGGCGCGGACGGTGACGCGGCGGGCGTCTGCGGTGGTCTTCGACGACTACCTTGATGGTCATCTCGCTGTCATCCCGCAATACTACGAAACTGAGGACATCGCCGTCGGTCAAGTCTGATACAGCGGCGTCGGCCTCGCCGATATTGTGGACCGAATCGCCATCAATCTCCACGACTTGGTCGTATACTTGGAAACCCGCAGTCGAGACCTCGGTACCGGCCAAGGCGCCCAAGACCAGCAGCTTGTCATTGCACTGACCGACAAACAGGCCCACCGAAGCCAGATCCAGCGGAATGGCGTATTTTTCGTTCTCGAAGAGATCCTCCGGCCGTGCCATCAAGGTCAGATCCTGCTCAATAGCATTGCCATCACGATCCAGACTCAACACAACAGTCGTACCAGGATCGTGTTTCCAGACGACATCTCTTACAGTTTCTACGTGAATCGCCTCGCCTTCAACGGCTGTAACAATATCGCCTGCCTGAAGCTCGGAGGCTTCGGCCGGTGTATTGGCGATAACGCCGGTGACCAGCAGCCCTTCATCAACACCCCAATAGCGGATGCCGATAAACGGAACAACGCTGTTCTCAGTTTCCGCATCGTCTTGCGCGAGCACGACTGCAGAACTCATAATCAGCGCAAAAAGGGCGAATAAGCGAATGAGATTGCTCATCTTGCCTTTCATATTGGGTAGCCTCTCACTTTCTACAATAGAATAGATTCAAATCTCAACTTCGGATAAAGCATTACTAAGGCTTACTTTATACGATTTGCAGCTAGACGTCAAACTTTTGCTTTCGTGTGATCTGGTTTCGGCCCAGCGATGCGAAACCCTGGAACGAGACCTTCCAACTCGAAGGGTTGAAATGCCTCGTGCGACGAAGACGTCTAGATGGCCTTGCTCATTTCTTGCCGTCTTTATCGCCGAACAGTCGCCGGCTTATTGCACCCCCAAAGAGAGAGCCGGTAATGGAATTGTCAAACCGAACATTCGCTGATGAATGCTCGTCCCAATCCCCTTTGTGTCGCCGATTTATCCACTCTTGATAGTCGTCCGAAGCTGCTATCAGAAATGCTTCGATCGCGCTTTCATCCTCGGCTGCCAGCCTATCGCGCACTTCGGTCAAGGTACGCACCAGCTCATCAATGCCACGCGCCAGCCGCTCGTTGTTTGCCAGCCATTCATCGCGCAGCGCATCGGGATGATGTGTCAATAGATAGCGCGTCAGCACATTGAAGGGCGGGTTGGTAAGTCGCTGGACATCGCTCCAAGCGTTATGCCTCATGGCTGTGGAGTACGCCGCGATGCTGAGCAGCTGCGGAATCTCCTCTGTAATTGTGGTTAGGCTGTCGTGCTCGGCAGGGTCAAGAAAGGCTGGCTTTCCGCCCAAAATCACGCAGAAATTCACGGCGAGATCAACCGCTTCCTTTATGCAGCGGACCGACGGTGTAAGGTAAATCGCGCTTTCATGCAAGTAGTCTTCTTTGGCAAATTCCGGGCCTAGTTGGTGCTCAAACATATACTCGGCATTGACCACGGGCGTGAAGCCGATCCAATGCTGTTCCTCGGTCAAATATTGCTCCGCCCACTCCTGCGAAGGCTGTTTGATGACAGCGGTATCGAGCAAGACGACGCCTTCGCGCAACGATGAAGCGATCAATTCGTATCCAGCGTTCAGGTCTTCGTAGGGCAAGTTCATGATAACCAGGTCGGCACGCTCGACCGCCGTATAAGGCTTGCGCTCCACTTTATCCAGCACTTTGAGCTTCCGAGCTGGCTTCTCGTAATCTTCCCGGCTGTCATAGCCGATCAACTCAAATTGATGTTTTCCGCCTTTTTCGACATAAGCGCTAAGGCGCAATGCAATCGAAACGCCAAGACGATCCAGCCCAAGTATAGCCACTGTAAGCTTTGCCATGCCGTGCTCCGCTTGCTATTTATACTTTGGGTCCGCGCCGCGATGCTGAAGCGCAGACCAGAAAACTTGCGTTCTCCCCGCAAAGTGCGCCGCCGCAGTGCGATAGCCCTAGTGCGACCACCTTACTATATCGCAGAGAGCAACAGTCTATCCATAGCAAAGACGATGGTGACTAAGATCCGCTGTCCGCAGCTTGCAGCGTGATTAGGAGCGGATAGCATTCGTGATCTCTGTAGCAATTCGCGTTCTTCTGATGGTTTTCCGCCAGCCAAATGACGGCGCTGTCCGAGCCGCATTCGCGAAGAATCTCTCCGCTCCATTGCGGATGGCGCGCCCTCACTGCCAAAGGTGAGCGCCACTTGCTGTTCAAATCATCGTTGCTGAGCTTTCGGCTTAGCCCCGGCGAAAAAGCCATCATCAAAACTGAAAGCGTCTTCTGCCAGACTGCCATGTGGTAGCGGGATTTCCCTACATCGTGCAGCAATGCCGCTTTGGTAAGCGCCGATGGCGCAATCGGATCAGCCTCGAGAACTGCGCGCAGGACATTCAGGCTATGCAATTGTCCAGCCCGTGACATGGATCGGAAGGCGTCAAGCTCGGGCTGCGTGAGATATTGCTGCGTCAAGCCAAGGTCAGGCGACATGGCAAACGCCAGCAACGCGTGGATGCCTTGCACAAGCCGATGAAAAGCTGCCTTCATCGGCTTAGAAGAGCAGCAATCGCAGCAGCGCGTTCGTAGGCTGTCCAATGAAATAGCCGAATGGGCTAATGCCACCGAGCGGCAGAAAGGAAAGAAATATCAGGGCGATGAATACGTAGTAACTCGCCATCTGCCAGTCACGCCATTTGAATGCCGGGCGCATCAGGAATTTGGACAAGGGGCGCACACTCCGCTGGATGACTACGGGGATTTGCATGTGATTCAACCAGGCGCCGGGTAACAGGCTCAATACAATATGCCAGCCGTCAATTGGGAAAAGTGGAATCAAGTTGAAGACAAAGAGCAGTACATTCCAAAACACCATGGCATATAACACGGCCGCTAGAAACAGAACGGGTTCAGTGATCAACTCTGGCGCGCGATAGGCATAGAATCCCTCGACGCTAAGTCCGCTCAATCGCAGCATCAAGGCAAAGACTATTGCCAGCGCCAGGTTGGAAAACGGACCGGCAGCCACCGCAGCCAGGAAGCCGCGGCGCGGATCACGCATGCGATTCGGCGAAATCGGCGCGCTGCCCAAGATGCCGAAGCCGATAATCGCAAACATTAGCCAGCCCACCCAATTGATGTGAACCAGTGGATTCAAGGTCAATCGCCCCTGCAGCTTGGGCACTTCATCGCCCATCTTCCAGGCCACGAAGTTGTGCGCGAACTCATGCACCGTCATCGCCACGCCGAGGACGAGCAGATTAATTACAATAGTTATCGGGTGTAAATCCAGAAGCATCAACTTGTCTCACTATTGTCGTCTTCTACCACCATACTATACTCGATTTCATCCGGTTTTGAGAATTGTTTACGACGATTTTACACTTGCCGCCGCAAACGCCAACTGGGCATGATTTACTATCTGAATCGTGTAATTTGTCTGAGAACGTTGCCGCATCCAGCTTATTGGCTTCTCTTGCCGGTCACCTGTTCCAACGACAGCCGCCGATGTACAATAGCAGCAGTGATGCATTTGCAAATCTGCGGCAAAAGGTAAATTTTGACAGCCAAACGAGTCCTGTTCTTGTTCTCAGATACCGGTGGCGGACATCGCTCCGCCTTCCAGGCGATTCGAGACGCGATGGAGATTCGTTTTGGCGACGCCGTTGCATTCGACGCGGTTGATGTCTTGCGCGAATGCAAGTGGCCTCTCAACAAACAGCCTGAGCTTTATCCCCGCGTGGTCAATACGTCAAAGCTGCTTTGGGCGCTAATGTACCACAGCTTCGATGGCAAACATCAAACCCGCTTGGCGCGCCAAATAATCTATCGCAACAATCGCCGCAACCTGCGCCGAATCGTTTCCGAACACCCGGCGGACGTGGTAGTCTGCACTCACTCGGTCATCGCCAATCCAACATTTCGCGCCTTCCTTACTTTGGAGGAACGACCGCCTTTCTTAACGGTTGTCACCGACCTGGTTACCACGCCCTCATTTTGGTATGACCCGCGCGTCGATCATTGCTTCGTTCCGACCGAAATCGCTTTCCGTCGTGGGATCCGGCTGGGAATGTCGCCGTCGCAAATGCAGATCACCGGTTTGCCAGTCAATCCTCACTTCATAAATTCCATGACAAGCAAGGAAGATGCCCGCGCCGAATTTGGTTTTGATCCACATTTGCCAGCCATACTGATTGTGGCGGGCAGCGAAGGCATGGGCGCGATTTTCAAGTTGGTCAGAGCACTCGATGCCCAGCGCCTGGATGCGCAGTTGGTAGTGGTTTGCGGCAGGAACGAAAACCTGAAGACAAAGCTGGAAAACCGAAGCTGGAACAATATCCACCACCTATTTGGATACGTCACCAACTATCACGAAATGCCGCGCATAATGGCGGCATCCGATGTCATCGTCACCAAAGCAGGACCCTCGACCATCAGTGAAGCGGCCATCGCCGGTCTGCCGATGATCATAAGCGACCGAATCCCGGGGCAAGAGACTGGCAATGTGCGATTGGTGACAGAGAACGACGCCGGAGTATATCTGCCCAAGCCGGACAAAGTGGCTGACCTCATTGTAGAGTGGTTGCGCGAGGGACCGGAACGATTACAGCAGCGCGCCGCCAACGCCAAGCGCATCGCGCGTCCTGACGCTGTCTGGGAAATCGCAGATGCGGTTTGGGATTGGGCAAATCGTCCCAAGTTCGCGCGACAGAACGGCGCCTGACTAAGCCGAGGTCATTTCGCCTAACTTGCCCAAGTAGGTGGCATCAGCTAACTTGACGGTCACGCCATCATCCAGTTGCATCTTCCAAGTCCCATTCGCCAATTCTTGAGTGACTATGACGGCGCTGTTTTCTTCCGTCCAGCTGATGGGAAGCAGCAAGTCTGTCATGGGGCTGTTGAGCACGGATTGCCGCGCATTCTCCAAGTCCGCTAGCACCAGGACACTGCTGATCTCTTGTTGCCCATTTCCAAGTCCAGATATTTGGGACAGCGAGTAAACTGCCAACTTGCCGTCTGGGCTCACAAGTATATTGCCGGCTTCATCATAACTGCCCAGCGAGACGGGCGGAATAACGCGCAGAGCGCCAGTGCCTAGCTCGTGAATTTCGACCTTGATTCCGGCTGATTCATTTCCAGTAACCAGACGCAGCATGACTCCTTTGCCGAAGCCGACAGGACAGAAGCAAGTAATGTCGGCCGGCAGGGCACTCGTAGCCACGTTTTTCGCTCCGAAGCTAAGCGCAAAAACGCCCGTTCGGCGCGTATACGGCGTCGCTTCACCGGTGCCATCGGCATGCACTTCGACGAAGAAGGTCTCCCTGTCATCATCAAAGGCGATTGGTATCAGGCGTATGCCCAAGCGCGGACCGTAGACCAGCAGTTCGCGAATCTCTGTTCCGGCGGCATCAGCCACTTTGATCGATGTGGTCAGCAGGTTGTCTTCATCCCGGCGGCTTATTGCCCAGGCAATTCGCTGGCCATCATCTGAGACCGTCCAATCGACGCTATGGTCTCCGCTGTTCATGACGATGAAAGGATGATCACGAATGATCGCATCCGGTTTCACCAGCTTGACCTGCGCGTCAATTAGATCAAAGTAAATGACTGCGCTGTCGATCAGAGTGTGCCGCTCGCCAGCTGTCGCGACCGACGACGTCTCGCCGGTGAGCAAGTCTACGAAGATCACTGCTTTCGATGCGGGATTCACCGCGTCGCGCTGGATAAAGACATCCCAGCTCTGGCTCTGCGCGCCCGGGCGCAGCTCTTCTTGCCCGCTAACAACAGAAGCGGTCACAAGGAAAAGAATAGTGAGCAGATGATATTTCATGGATGAATTGCAAGCTCGCGTATCAATGAGACCGATTATAGGGCTAAGTCGGATCTCCAGCAATTGGTCCGGCGCCAGCTACAAAAAATGAGCCCCGCATTTGCGAGGCTCCTGGAGGTAAAAGTCGATGGTCTCAGCTGTTAATTCGCTGCCGGTGATGTCGCCGCTGCTGCCAGGCGTTGGCTTCGCGGTTCTTCTTCTCGGTCAAGAAGCGCTCGATCCGAGCTTCTTCCATTAGCTCATGCGCGCGTTGTTTGTGCAACTGCGCGGCGAGCAGTGCCAAGTCTTGCATTTTGTATCTCCTTTTGGCTGAGCAGCCAAGCTAACAAGACAACTATACTAGATTCGGGCATTCTGCACAGGGTAGATAGCTAAATACTTATACGAAATATATGAAGTCGGCGGGATTTTGCTCGTAGAACTCTCAAAGAATCCGCTGCATAGCATTCTAGCTAGCCTGTCACTACAATTGCTGTCTGATCCACCAGAGGAGCAGCCCAATTGAAGACAATTACGATTCAAGATATCAAGCTGCGCGTTGTGGCTCTGCCGCTTGTTGAATTACTGAAGACTAGCTTCGGCGCCGAGCCATTCAAGACCTCTATTATAGTTGAGGCGGTGAGCAGCTGCGGTCTTACCGGATGGGGTGAAACTTCTCTAAAGACTAAACCATCGTATGGCGCTGAGACCGTACTCACCGCTCTTCATGTCACACGAGACTATTTGATTCCGATGCTTTGCGGACAAACCCTCGCATCGCCTGTCGAAATGCCGGCGCTGTTGAAGACTGTGCGCGGCAATCATCATGCGCGCGCTGGAGTAGAAGCCGCCATATGGGATCTTATGGCAAAGGCGAACGACATGCGCCTGGCCGACTATTTCGCCGCCCATCTGCCGCCCGGCAATGCTCCGCGCGAATCTGCCCTGGTTGGCGTCAGCATTGGCATTCAAGACTCGTTGGAATCTCAGATTGCTCTTATCGAGAAGCGGCTTGACGAGGGTTATCAGCGCATCAAGCTCAAGATCGCGCCTGGCTGGGATGTTGAGCTTGCCCGAGCCGTCCGCCAGCGCTATCCCGATATCATGCTCATGCTGGATGCCAACAGCGCGTATACTCTGGACGATGCCGAACACCTCAAACAGCTTGATCAATTCGACTTGCTCATGATTGAGCAGCCACTTGCTCATGATGACATTTATGAACACAGTCGCTTGCAGCCGCAGCTGCAAACACCAATCTGCCTCGACGAAAGCATCAGCTCAGCCCATGACTGGCAAGTAGCGCTACGCCTCGGCGCCGGCGGAATCCTGAATCTCAAACCCACGAGAGTCGGCGGATTTACGGAAAGCCTAAAGCTATATCAACTCTGCTCGGAAACAAATACGCCGCTGTGGATCGGCGGTATGCTCGAGACGGGAATCGGGCGCGCCGCTAATCTTTCGTTTGCTGCGCTGCCCGGCGTAAACCTGCCCAGCGATATCTCCGCGACCAATCGCTACTTCGACCCTGATATCACCGAGCCGCCTTTTGTACTTGGTCACGGAAGCCAGATTTGCCTTCCGCAAGGCCCCGGCATCGGTGTCGAAGTCCAGCGTGATCGCCTCGCTGCAGCGGCCGCTCGTTGGAAAGAATATAATCCCTTCGCGCCACTTTGGGACTAATACGGGCAGTGGTATGAAACTGTCGGCAGCGCTTTTCGTGGCGAGTCCGTGAGCTGGAAGGTCATTATCGAGGCGGTAGCAGGATATTCCACAGGCAGCGCATAGTCAAGCAATCTGTCTTTCATCAGCGCCTCGGGCATTACACCTTGCGCGTGCAGCCAAGGGAAAACCAGGATGTCGCCGTGAGCAATTGCCAGCACAGTTTCGCCGTGATGTTTGTCTACTGCATGGTCGAAGAAGCTGAGTACCCGCTCAAGCACAGTCCCGGGTAGCTCGTGGGGCGGCTGGTTGCCGGTGTACAGATCCCAACCCTTGGCGGCCAGATCGGCGGTCGGCTCACCTTCGTAGGGTGTGCTTACCTCGATAATCCGCTGGTCGACAACTTGCGGACGGTTGCCCAGGCTTTCTGCCACAATAGAAGCAGTCTGTTGCGCTCGCTCCATCGGGCTGCAATAAATTGCGCTAATGGGTTTGTCCGCCAGCCATTTGCCCGCGGCCCGCGCCTGCTCGATGCCTGCATTGCTCAGATAGTAGCCCGGCATGCGTCCGTAGAGTATGTTTTCAGGGTTATGCACCTGCCCATGCCGCATTAAATGTAATGTCGTGGTCACTGTCGAACTCCGGAATATTCTCAAAAGCTACCGTGAAATAAAGTCTATCATTGCTTTATCGCCATGGCAAAGGCGCTGGTAGCGCAGCTATTACGGCTTACCTTCCGCCTGAAGTTGGCATACGATAGACGTCTGTTCACGGGGCAGCGCCCGAAGGCATCTTCGTATTGAAAATTCAGCATTGGGCAATTGACCGCCGCCTTCTCACCATCCTCTTGATCGTTTTCGTACAGATGATTGGGACGTCGATGGTCAATCCCATTCTGCCGCTTTACGCCCAAAGCGAGTTTGACTTGACTCCCGAGGTCATAACTCTGCTACTGACGGCTTTCTTCGCTGCGCAATTCGTTGCCGGTCCCTTCATCGGCAGGCTATCTGACAGGCGCGGACGGTTGCCTGTCCTGCTGATTAGCCAGGTCGGCACCGTCATCGCCTTTGTCATGATCGGTTTTGCCCAATCGGCAGCGATGTTATTTATCGCTCGCATATTGGACGGCGTGACCGGCGGCAACATCATTGTAGCGCAAGCCTACGTCACCGACATCATGCCGGAAGACCGACGCACTCAAGCGCTCGGATACGTGATGGCGTCTTTTGGCTTGGGATTTATCGTCGGACCGGCTGTTGGCGGCCTGCTAGCCAGCCAGTTTGGACCGAGCATTCCATTCCTTTTCGCGGCGCTTGCGGCAAGCACCACCGTCGTCTTGACAAGATTCACGCTGGAAGAAACCGTGACCGAAGGCGCGCAGATACGCAATCGTGACAGTAAGCGCGCTAACATGCGCCCGGCTGAGTTGCTGACGAATTTTCCGCTGCTAGCTGTCCTGGCTGTCGCCTTTATTGGTAGTTTCGGGTTCGGCCTGCTGATTGCCACTTTTGCTCTTTTCGCCGAAAGGGTCATTTTCGCCGGTTACGACTTCGCCACGGTGAGCCTTGGTGTTGGCTTGATGCTAATGTTTGTGGGCGTCGGGCAGCTGATTACTCAGATTCTGATTCTTCCCGCCACGCTGAGACGCTTTAGTGATCCGCTAATCGTAATCTATGGCTCTGGAGCGCGTGGCCTGGGGATGTTCATCTTTGCTATGGCGACAGAGCCCGTGCTTGGTTCGGCAAGTATGATTTTTATCGCGGTTGGCAGCGGTCTGCTCTTGCCGGCTCTGCAATCCCTGGTTACCAAGACTGTGCCGCCGGAGCTGCGCGGCGGTATACTGGGCATCTACCAATCGATGATAAGCCTTGGCGTGATCATCTCGACGGCCGTATCCGGGGCGCTCTTTGCTCTTGACCCCGCCTTACCGAATTGGCTAGGCGGCTTTCTCTATTTTATTTCGTTCCTGCCGGCGTTCTTTTTGTGGCAGTGGGCGCGTAGCCATGCGGCGAAAGAAGGCGGTAGATGGGCAGTGTCAACGCAATAAAAAACTGCCAACGAATTCTTGGCAGTTTCGGAAATCTAGTCGGGGCGGCGGGATTTGAACCCACGACCTCACCGACCCGAACGGTGCGCGCTACCGGGCTGCGCCACGCCCCGACAAAACCGCGAATAGTGTAGCGAAGGCGGCACACACTGACAAGGTCAAATAATGCCTGACGCTCCTCCACAGACACTGACCGATCGGCTGCGAATGCTGGTTCAATCCCCGCTTGACCGCTGCGCCAGCGGGCTGGCACGGTTCGGCATTGACCCTGACTGGATTACCTTCGCCGGTCTGTTGATGGTGGCTGTTGCTGCGGTATTCTTGGCAAAAGGCGAGTTTCTGGTCGGCGGTCTGATTCTCGTTCTGAGCCTGCCGCTTGATGCCCTTGATGGCGCGGTGGCGCGAGCCATAGGGCGCAGCGATGCTTTTGGCATGGTGCTGGATTCAACTATGGACCGCTACGCTGACGGTTTCATTTTCGCTGCTTTCAGCTATTATTTTGCCGCCCATCAGCGGCTCGAAATGATGATGCTGGCGCTCGCAGCGCTGGTGGGCAGCTATTTGGTGAGTTACGTCCGCGCGCGCGCTGATGATGCCATGGTCGGCGTTGGAACTACTGTGGGGTTCTTTACCCGCCTGGAACGAGTGATTGTTATACTCGTAATGACGATCGGCAGCGGGTGGCTTGAGAGCACACTGCCCCTGGAGATCGGCACGTTGGTTTTGGCGCTCGGCACTAATATCACTGCGCTGCAACGACTTTGGTATGTAAACAAGACACTGAAAGACCGAGGTGACTAAATGGAATTTGAACAAGCCCACGTTGTGATCGGCAATCTGCAAATCCGCTATTACGGCATTATCGTCGTTGTTGCCTTGCTGGCCGGGGCTTATGTGGCTTCGCTCTTAGCAAGCCGCAGCGGCCGTGACAGCGATCATATCTGGGGCGGCTTAACCTGGGCGATAATTCCGGGAATCATTGGCGCGCGCCTGTGGTTTGTGCTTTTTCCGCCCGTATCATTGATCGCGGGTTGCGGCATCGAAGGTGAAGTTTGCCAGAATACCGCATGGTTTATTGAGAATTTCTTCGATACTCAAAATGGCGCTATCGCGATATGGAGCGGTGGACTGAGCATATTTGGCGGGATGATCGGCGCTGCCTTTGGCGCCTGGCTCTATCTCAGCAGTTGGCACAACCGCCTTGTTGGTTTGTTTGCGTTCGTTCTCACGCCGCTCTTGTGGCTGTACCAATTGCTGGAGTGGTTGGTGAAAATGGCGGTCTTGCGCGTACGGGGAAAAGACGTCAACGCCTTTCGCTATAAGCGCCCAAAGAGCGATTTCCCCGATGATGGGTTGCATTTAGGACCCTGGATGGACATCGCTGGCGTGGCTATACCCTTGGGGCAGGCGATTGGTCGTTTCGCCAACTATATCAACCAGGAGTTATACGGCGCGCCTACCAATCTGCCTTGGGGAATTCAAATCCCGCGTGACGCGCGTGTAGCGCCGTTTGAGAGCCTAATCGACTTTCCGCTTGATTCGTTATTTCATCCGATTTGGGCTTATGAAGCGCTATGGAGCCTAGTTGCATTTTATGTCCTGTGGCGGATATATCACCAATATCGCGATCGCCTGATCAGTGGCGACATCTTATTGCTTTATGTCGCTCAGTATTCGTTTGTTCGCTTCCTGCTTGAATTCCTGCGCGTAGAGGTGGCGGAAATCGGCGCCTCCGGCATCAATAGCTCACAGACTGCCACGCTGGTCGCCTTTGTTTTTGCTGTTGGCTTGCTGCTTCGCCGCCACCGGGGTGAAAACTTTGCCGCTTCTAAAGCTGCTGACGATCGAGCTTCCGCAGTGGAGGTTCCAGACTCGTCAGAAGCCTAGGAAAACGGCTAAGCAAGGACTGCTGCATCGCGCTTGAATGTCGCTGACGACCTTCGCCATTCTGCGGGCGACTATGCTTGATGCCGGGCGACAAATTGGGCTCAAGACCGCAGCGCGTGTTAGTATCGAAGTGCATTACAAAGTTTCGATATCCGCAGTAATATGGTATCGTCAGCGGTGCAAAGATTGGCGTTGCCGTATCTGGTATACTGGCAGCGCGGTCGCTAGCGGAACAAAGGCGAATACATGGCGCGCGTCATAATTTTGGGCACAGCCGGCGCAGTCAATAGCGCTCAGCACGACTATACGCACTTTCTGCTAATTGGAGAAGAAGACACGCCAGTCTTGATCGACGCTGGTTCGAATCCGTTGGACAAAATTAGAGGACTTGGCATTGATGACCGGCAGCTGCAAGACATAATTCTGACGCATTTCCACTCCGATCACGTCGCTGGCGTACCCAATATGCTGATGCATATGTGGCAAATGGGGCGAAAGACGCCCATGCGGTTCTATGGTATCCCCCATTGCATCAACCGCGTTGAAGAGACGATGGAAATGTACGGCTGGGAATACTGGCCCAATTTCTTCCCGGTTTCGTTTTCCCGCATCGGATCGCATGATAATACCCTGCTATTTGAAAACAAGGATTTTGCAATCCATTCCTTCCCTGTGGTGCATTTTATTCCGACAATCGGCATGCGCATCACCAACAAGCACAACGGCAAAGTCCTGGCCTACAGCTGTGACACGGAACCCTGCGCCAATGTCATGAAAATCGCTCGTGATGCTGACATCTTGATTCACGAGGCCGGCGGACCGCCACCAGGGCATAGCACTGCGCGGATGGCGGGCGAGGCTGCCTCCAAAGCAGGCGTCGGAGAACTGTATTTGATTCATTATCAAGTCTGGAATCAAAGCCCGGAGCCACTTGTTTCAGAAGCGGCTGAAGTTTACAGCGGTCCCGTTCACCTCTGCCGGGATTTTGACGAATTTGAGTTTTAGCCTAATCCGATACCACTATCTGAATGGGCGACTCCGTAAGTCACCCGCGACCATATAGTCGCCACCTCCTCCCACTTTCATGCTACAGTCACTGTCATGAACATCGGACTGTCCCCAACACCATCAGCCCAAAACTGCGCTCGCGCAGCCTCCGCATATAAACTACAAGTCACACAATTCGCTGCTTATTCATACGGTTTCAATAGACACCCGCCGTCTCATGCCGTTTTCCCGCCCACTGCCGTCACTTTCCCGCCGACCATTGCCCCCTTCCGGAGCCTCCCCGCCCTATACTCAGATAGCCAAATGGCCAGATGGCCAAAAAGATTTTTTCTTCCTACTGCCGAGCGGCGTTTGTATTCTCGAGCAGATAGATTACAATCTGTCTTGCTTGACAAACGAAAGGCTTTGCGAATGAACGTCAACAATCACATTTCTGGAGGAATGAAAATGAAAGTGCTTCTACGTCTGTTACTTGTTTTGTCGATTGTTGTTTTGGCGCTCGGGCTGGTCATCGCGCCAGCACTCAGCCAGGACGAAATGCTCAGCTTTGGCGCCGATGACTGCGACTACGGCGGCAATCTCAAGTCTGTCGAGGCGCTTGATGCGTCGACCGTCCGCATCACCCTCTGCAATCAGGACGCCCTCTTTGAGCAGAAAGTCGCCAGCCTCGGCTTGTCGATTCACCCCTCCGAATATGTCAACGCCACCGGCGGTGAAGGCGACTTATTGACGAAGGCGATCGGCACCGGTCCCCTGCAACTCGTCAACTGGGATCAAGGCAATGAGATTGTCTTCGAGCGCTTTGACGGGTATTGGGGCGAGCCTTCCATCGAAGGCACAGTCATCCTGCGCTGGAATTCCGAGGCCGCGGCCCGCGCTACTGAACTGCGCGCCGGCACCATCGACGGTATGAAATTCGCCAACCCCGACGACATCCCTGTCTTCCGCGAAGACCCCAATTTCAACCTTGTCGATATCCCGCCTTTGACTGGCGTTTACGTGGCCATGAGCAACTACTTCGAGCCACTCAACGATGTACGCGTCCGCAAAGCGATAGCCATGGGCATCGACCGTCAACGCATCGTCGATAACTTCTTCCCGCCCGGTTCGCCGCTGACTTCCGACTTCGCGCCGCCCGCCGTATTCGGTCACGTCTCAGAAGCTGGTGTGCCCGGCTTCGATCAAGCTGCCGCCATAGCGCTGCTAGAGGAAGCCGCTGCCGATCTCGGCTTTGATCTCCCGCTGGATTCCCTGGTAGATACCCGCACCGGCGAGACCCGCGCCCTGACCTTGACCTGGCGCGACGTGGTCCGCGGCTACTTGCCCAATCCCGGCATCATCGCCAACGACGTCCAGGCCCAATTGGCGGATATCGGCGTCATCGCTGATGTCCAGGTCGTTGAATCCGGCTCCTTCCTCGCATCGGCCAACGCCGGCAATGAGCCGCTGCATATCCTCGGCTGGCATGCCGACTTCCCCGATGCCTCCAACTTCTACAGCTGCTGTTTCGGACCCAACAATTCACAATTAGGTGTGCCCAATCCCGCTCTCTACGAGCCGCTGGTCTCCGCTTCCCAAGTGCTGGATCCCGAAGAGCGCATGGCCTACTTCCGGCAAGTCGCCGATGCGATGGCGGTACATGTGCCTTGGGTACCCTTTGGCCACGCTGGCGCTGCCGATGTCTGGCAGATTCGCATGGTCGGCGTCCATCCGGGTCTGCTGGATGGCACTGAGGAATTCTCTCGCGTTGAGGATCCGGATGATGATAATGTCATCTACATGCAGAATGCCGAACCGATCTCGCTCTACTGCAACGACACCTGGGACGGCGAGACCTTCCGCGCCTGCCATCAGGTGAGTGAAGCGCTGCTAGACTTTGAGCGTGGTGGCGTGGACGTGATTCCGGGCTTGGCGGAAACCTGGTCGTCTTCTGACGATGGCTTGACCTGGACCTTTAATCTGCGTGAAGGCGTCTCCTTCCACGATGGCTCCAGCCTGGATGCCAACGATGTCGTCGTCTCCTGGCAAGCCTCGGCCGATTGCGCCAGCCCCAACCACACGGGCACTGGCCAGGCCTTCGCGATTTACAGGTCGATCTTTCAGCAGTTCATCAACGCCGATCAGTGCTAGCGCCTTGTAGCTAGCGCAAATTCGGACTTCAAGTGCCGGGCAGATTGTCCGGCACTTTTCGTTTTGGTCGCACAAAGAACTAATTTCGATTTAGCCGCGGGTCCAGCGCATCCCGCATGCCGTCTCCCAGCAGGTTGAACCCCAGCACTGTTATCATAATCGCGATGCCAGGGAAGAAGACCAGGTGCGGCGAGGTAAACAGATAGTTGCGGGACTCGCTAAGGATCTGCCCCCATTCCGGGGTCGGAGGCTGCGCGCCCAAGCCCAGGAACGAAAGGGCAGCCGCATCTAGTATCGCCGTGCCAACGCCAAGAGTTCCTTGTACGATGATCGGCGTGATGGCATTGGGCAAGATATGCGCCAGCACGATGCGCAGCGGGCTGGCGCCGAGCGCGCGTTCGGCCACTACAAATTCCTGCTCTTTTATCGCTAGCACACTCGCGCGTGACAAGCGCGCGTATTGCGGGATGAATGTGATGGTAATGCCAAGTAAGGCGTTGGTCAGCCCGGGACCCAGAATGGTCACAATGGATATTGCCAGCAGCAATGCGGGAAAAGCCAGCACAACATCCATTAGGCGCATAATCACATTGTCAACCGTGCCGCCGACAAATCCTGCTGTAATCCCCAGCGCTGTGCCGACGACAATCGAAAGGCTGATCGTGATGATGCCGACCGAGAGCGAAGTCCGCGTCCCGTAGATGACGCGGCTGTAAAGGTCGCGCGCGTTGAGGTCCAAGCCGAGGATATGCTGCGGCTCTTCGCAGCCCAGGATGGGTATGCAGGGCTTTTTGCTGGGCAATCTGCCCGTCTCTCCGGGTACGCCAATCATCGTTTTGATTGGATCATGGGTGGAAAATAATGGCGCCGCAACGGCTATAATGACTAGCGCGCCGATAATCAAGGTCCCGAGCACCGCCGATGGGCTGTGCCTCAAGTTTCGCAGCGCTTCCAGCCACAGATTTGCCGAACGGTAGTTTTCTTCAGGTGGTAGGGCGGCCGGTACTTTCGACGCCATTTGCTTGTCTTTCATTGCGCGCTAGTTGAAGCGAATGCGCGGGTCTAGATAGCCGTAGAGTATATCGACCACCATATTGATCAGAACGAATCCGGCCGCGATAACCACCGTGAAGCCCTGCACCAGCGTATAATCCCGCGAGGTGATGCTATCGACCAGGGTCCGGCCCACGCCAGTCAAGCTGAAAATGGTCTCGGTCAGAACGGCGCCGCTAATGACTAAGCCAAAGTTTAATCCGATGACCGTTATGACAGGCAGCATCGCATTCTTCAGCGCATGCTTGCCTACAACCGCGCGCTCGCGCAAGCCTTTCGCCCGCGCCGTCCGTACATAATCCTGGTTTAGCACCTCCAGCACACTTGAGCGGCTCATCCGCGCGATGATGGCGAGCGGAATGGTACCAACAGCAACGGCTGGCAGGATCAGATGTCTCAGCGCGTCGACGAGCAGTTCTCCATTCAACGTGAGCACCGCGTTCAGGGTGTTGATGCGTGATATGAACCTCAGGATGCCCAACGGTTCTTCGCCCTCCGCAATCCATCCGGCAACCAGATAGAATGGTTCCGGGTTTGCGCCAGGCGTCAATCGTCCCGATGGTGGCAGGGCAAATGGCGTGTCCTTAAGCAGCACGGCAAACAGGTAAGCCAGCATCAAGCCCAGCCAAAAGACCGGCATCGAAACGCCTATATTCGCGCCGATCATCGTGCCGACGTCCAAGGCGGATTTGTGGCGATAGGCGCTAATGACGCCCAGCGGAACACCGACGCTGATCGCAAACAAGAGGGCGAAAAAGCCGAGCTCCACTGTCGTCGGCAGCCGATCTACCAGTAATTCCATCACCGGCCGATGAAAGCGCAGCGAAGTGCCAAGGTCGCCCTGAGCGAAATTTCGCATATAGATTAACAGTTGTATGGGCGCAGGCAGATCCAGCCCGTTGCGCCGGAAGAATTGCTCGCAGATTTCTGGCGTGGCGCGCTCTCCGAGCACCGCCAGGCAAGGATCGCCGGGAATGGCCCGCGCCAGTGAAAACGTGACAATCAGAATCCCTAAGAGTACCGGTATGGAGTATGTCAGTCTGCGAAGGACAAACTTAAGCATCGTATGATTCCAGTCGAATATGTGTCGCGCGACCAAGGAATCTACAAGGCGGAGCCGGGCGCGGCAAGCTAATTCTCCGCCCAATTGCGGGCACGGGCGACCGCCTTATGCCAACCGCCATATAGAGCTTCGCGCTCGTTAGCCGACATTTTCGGTTCAAATGTGCGCTCCACCTGCCATTGACCGGCTATCTCGTCTTGCGATGTCCAGAAGCCTGTCGCCAAGCCGGCCAGGTATGCGGCGCCCAAGGCAGTGGTCTCTGATACCGCGGGGCGCTGGACCGGCACAGCCAGGATATCGGCCTGAAACTGCATAAGAAAGTCGTTGACCACTGCGCCGCCGTCAACACGCAATGTCTCAAGCGGCAAGCCGGAATCAGCTGACATGGCATCGACTACGTCGCGAGTTTGATAGGCGATGGACTCAAGCGTCGCGCGGACAATGTGAGCGCGTCCGCTGCCGCGGGTCATGCCAACAATCGTACCACGCGCGTATTGATCCCAATATGGCGCGCCCAAGCCGACAAATGCCGGTACTACATAAACACCATCTGTACTTGCGATGCTCTCGGCAATCGGCTCACTCTCGGCGGCATCGGCAAGCAGCTTCATTTCGTCGCGCAACCACTGCACGGCCGCGCCTGCCATAAAGATACTGCCCTCCAGCGCGTATTGCACCGCGTCGTCGCCCACCTTCCAGGCGACGGTGGTCAAGAGATTGTTATGCGAGGTCTGCGGATTCTCGCCCGTATTCATCAGCATGAAACAGCCCGTGCCATAGGTATTCTTGGCCATACCTGCTTGATAGGCTGCTTGCCCGAAGGTGGCGGCCTGCTGATCACCCGCCATACCCGCTATCGGTATCGCGGCGCCAAATATCGCCGCATCGCTCTCGCCGAAGACTTCGCTGCAGGGACGCGCCTCGGGCAGAATAGCGCGTGGAATATTGAGGCGCTCGAGTATCGTATCCGACCAGCAGCCCTTGTGAATATCGTACAGCATCGTACGAGAAGCGTTGCTGACATCAGTGATATGCAGCTTGCCACCCGTCAGTTTCCAGACAAGGAAGCTATCGACTGTGCCGAATGCCAGTTCGCCGGCTTCAGCTTTCTGTCGCGAGCCGTCCACGTTCTCCAAAAGCCAGGCGACCTTTGTGCCTGAAAAGTAGGCATCGGTGACCAGGCCCGTTTGTCGCAAGATCTCTTTGTCAAAACCCTCCGCCTTGAGCGCATCGCAAAATGCTGCGGTCCGCCGGTCCTGCCAGACGATGGCATTATGTATAGGCTCGCCGCTCAACCTGTCCCAAATGATGGTAGTTTCACGTTGATTGCTAATGCCGATAGCGACGATTTCCGACGGATCATCGACGATGTCTTGCGCTACTTGCAGCTGCGATGCCCAGATATCGGCCGGATCATGTTCGACCCAGCCCGGTTTGGGATAGAGTTGCGGGAATTCCCGCTGGGCGCTGCACACTGCATTTCCGTCATGGTCAAAGAGGATCGCGCGCGACGATGTTGTACCCTGATCGAGCGAGAGGATGTAGGAAGCCATATGGAACTGAGTCCTTGAAATACAGCAAGTCATATCATGCAACCATTGTAACGCAAGGCTGCAAATCAGTCGCTTGCACACTTCCTGTGTCTGTGCGCCAAGAGGTCTCGCAAAATCCCAATGCCAATGCCCGCCAGCGCGCCAGCCACCGCCCAATAGGGCAGTCGTTCCAGAACGCCCAAGATCATTTCCGGAGGAAAATCGGGGAAGGGGTGCGCGTGCCGCAGGTCTTTGAATAGCATCAGCGCCGCGGTCGCGACACTCGACAGCGCCCCCGCCATCAAACCCGCGAAGGCGGCAAGCAATATGTTGTTGGCTCTACCCGCGAGTCTCGACCATAGAAATCCCATTGTTAGGGCGACCGAACTAAGCACACCAAAAGCCGTCGCGCCCGCGGCATCTCTGTCTTCCAAGCCCGACCAAAGCAGAATGCCTACGCCCGCAAAAATCAGGACGTTTTGCCAAAGACCGTTGGCGCCCGTGACCGTCCGATTCGCTGGGCGATTTCTCATCAGCCGATTACTCTTCAGCAGCGCGGAGGTGTTGCAGCGCTGCTTCACAAAAGCTGTCGCGCGATTCGTCATGTACTGCATGACCGCATTCAAACAGCTCTAGACGACCATACGGCGCCCTCGCCACAAAGCGTTGGCCGTATTGCGGCGGATTGAGCTTGTCTTTGCGACCAAGCATAATAATGAGAGGACAAGTGATTTGATGCGCTAGACTAAGGCTGACATCTCCGCCGCCGTCAATCATTCTGGTCATGGCGCGCACCCACTGGCCAGTGAACTTGGCGGCATCAGAGAAGCCGTGGATGCGCTTTTCTTCAGGCGTGATCCAGTCGCCCGGGTACACGCGTTGAAAGACCCCGCGCAATTCCGGTCCAAAATTGCCGATTGCGCCGATGGCGATACAAGAGGAGAAACGCGCGGCGAACTTGCCCGCGGCTATCAGCGCCACCTCGCCACCATCGGAATAGCCGATCAGATGCGCGCGCTCAATTCCCCGGGTGTCCATGAACGCCAGCAGGTCGTTACAATCGCGGTAGTAGAAATTATCCGGGAAGTCGCGCGGTTTTGGCAAAGATTCGCCATAGCCGCGCAGGGTCAAGCCGATGACTCGGAAGCCTTGGTCACTGAGCCAATCCATCATGTGACCCATGTGTTCGCGCGCCGTGCCTAACATGCCGTGAATGCAGACCACGGGGATCTGATCAGGCTTCGCCGACAACTCTTCAAAATGCAGCGCAGCGCCTGTCTTCAGCCTTTCTAGCGGCATGTGAAAGTCTCTCTCGCAACGCAGCCCGGGCGTTGAAAGGCTAATGCTGGTCTATAGCCTGTGGCAGATCGGCCAGCGCGATATCAAGTACTTCATCAAGGTGTTCCACCATGACGAAAGTCAAATCGTCGCGGACATCTTCGGGCACATCGTCAAGGTCGTTTTCGTTCTTGCGCGGCATGATTACTGTGTCCGCGCCCAGCCGATGAGCCGCCAGCACCTTGTCTTTGATGCCACCGACCGGCAATACCTGCCCGCTTAGCGTCAACTCGCCCGTCATCGCGATATTGCTTTTGGCATGTCTCCCGGTTAGCAGGGACGCCAGCGCCGTCGCCATCGTCACGCCGGCGCTCGGTCCGTCCTTGGGCACGGCGCCAGCCGGTACATGCAGGTGTATGTCGTACTCGTCGTAGAAGGCCGGGCTGACTCCCAATTGCTCGGCGCGTGATCGGGCGAAACTGTAGGCGATTTTGGCGCTTTCCTGCATCACTTCACCCAGTTGACCAGTGTACTCGAAGCCTTTTCCACCTTTCATCATAGTCGCTTCAATGAACAGCGCATCACCGCCGACTGGTGTCCAGGCCAGCCCGGTCGCGACCCCCGGGATCTTCGTGCGACCCTTCAATTCGCTTCGGTAACCAAAAAGCGCTTTGCCAAGCAGTTCTTTGATCTCGTCACCGGCAACGCGCAGTTGCTCTACTTTGCCTTCCGCGATCTGAGTGACGACTTTACGGGCTGCCTTGCCGATCTGACGTTCAAGGCTGCGGACGCCAGCCTCACGCGTGTAGTCACGGATGATTTGCAGCAGCGCCTCTTCGGTGAATTCCAATTCCGCCGAACGCAGGCCATTCTCCCGCCGCTGTCTTGGCACAAGATACCTGGCCGCGATGGCCCGTTTCTCGCGCTCGGTATATCCGCTAAGCTGGATTATTTCCATTCGGTCGCGCAAGGGGCCCGGAATGGTATCGAGTGAATTGGCGGTAGTGATAAACATTACATCGCTAAGGTCAAAGGCGACGTCCAAATAATGATCGCGGAATTCGGCATTCTGTTCGGGATCAAGCACTTCGAGCAGAGCCGAGCCGGGGTCACCGCGAAAGTCTCGCCCGAGCTTATCGACTTCGTCCAGCATGATAAGAGGATTGCGTGACTTCGCCCGCCGGATCGCCTGAATAATGCGCCCGGGCATCGCGCCAATGTAGGTGCGGCGGAAACCGCGAATCTCCGCTTCATCGCGGATGCCGCCCAGGCTCATGCGGATGAATTCGCGCCCCATTGCGCGCGCGATGGAAGCGCCCAGTGAAGTTTTTCCTACGCCCGGCGGACCAACAAATAGCAGAATCGCCCCGGCCCGGTCTCGCCGGACCGGATCAAATTGATCGCGATCGGCAAATTCTGATTCGCGCTCGGCGCGCAACTTTCGAACCGCCAGAAACTCCAGAATGCGTTCCTTGACGTCAGTCAAGCCGTAGTGGTCCTCGTCAAGGATGCAACGCGCATTTGCGATATCCAATTTGTCTTCCGTGCGTTTGTCCCAGGGTAAACTACAGATCCAATCAAGATAGGTGCGGATCACGCCGTATTCCGCCGCTGCCACCGACAACTTTGAAAGACGGTTCAACTCGCGCTCTGCTTCTCGCCGCGCTTCCTCCGGCATATTGGCTTCTTCGATCAAGGCGCGAAACTTCTCTATTTCATGCTGATCTTCGTCTTCTTCCAATTCCCGCTGAATGGCCTTCATCTGCTCGCGCAAATAGTAATCGCGCTGTGTTTTCTCCATCTCCTGCTGCGCGTCTTCCTGTATCTTTCTTCCCAGCGACATCACGTCATGCTCTTTGCTTAGCAGCTTGAGCAAGTGACGAACCTTGTCGCCAACGCTGTCCAATTCCAAGAGCAACTGGGCGTCCGCAAGATCGATGCGCACGTAGGTTGCGATGGAATAGACCAGCTGCAGCGGGTCCTCCACATTCAGCGCGTTGCTGACCAACTCTTGCGGAATGCTTGGTACTAGTTCGGCAAGGGCGCTGAATCGATCGACAAGGCTGCGGATCATCGCTTCCATTTCTATGTCATCGGCAAATACAACCTCGTCTTCGGGGATACGCGTGACACGCGCCTTCAAATATGGCGCGGTCTCCACAAATTCGTCTATCCTGATGCGCTGTAGTCCTTGTATCAGCAGGCGTACCGTACCGTCCGGGGTGCGGAAGAGCCGATGAATCGTCGCCAGCGTACCAATCATCTTCACTTGATCAGGGCCGGGTGTGCCCAAACTTGGATCGTTTGAGGCGACCAAGCCTACTGTCCGGTTTCCCGCTACGACGTCGTCCACCAACTGAATACTGCGTTCCTGTCCAACCGTGAGCGGTATCGCGGTCTGTGGATAGACGACTAAACCACGCAAGGGCAAGATAGGCAATTCCTCAGGCAAGTCAATCGCGGCGCCTTCATCTTCCGGCTCAGTATTGAGCGCGATGTTTATTTTTGTCGGCGGATTTTCCAACTCGTCCAACAGTACTTCCCAGTAGATCATCTAGTCCGTTCCTTGTCTCAAGCGCGCTCGGCGCGGAATGGCGCGAGCCATGCCCATCATGTGACGCTGGCGCGCTTGCGGTGTTCTTACTCCAGGATTTGCACTCGGCAAATTTTTCGCAGCCTTCACCAATACTCTACATACAGACGTGTAAAAATGGTATCAGCGTTCGTCTGGCGCAGAATTATTGATACGTTTCTAAGACTAGGCCGCCCGCGTTCCGAGCGCCTGGCAATTGGCATGGCAGGGAATTTGCTCCTTTTGCCAGCATGAATACAATGAATGTACATGGATTTGCCAGTTGGCGAGGAAAAATGCCATGACAGAAAATATTGGCAGGCCGAGAAAACGTAAGACGAAACGCGCTCGCGAACGCAATCTGGCGCGGCAACAGCGCCGGCAAGCGATGATGGAGGGCAGATTGGACAGCGGCAACGATCACGCCTTCTTCCGCAAGCGCTTCCCATCATACGATGACAGCAAGGTCAGCCATCGTGCCTTGGCCTGGCTTTTCTCCAGCCGTTCACCGGTCGCCAAGTTGACGGCGGTAGTTACGATTTCCGTTATGATTTTCTTCGTCGGCAGCTACGTATTGTCGGATCGCATTTTCCCCAATGTCTACGCGATGGGGCTACCAATTGGTGAACTGACACCCGCCGCCGCGGAAGCTATGATTCGGGACCGCTGGAATGCCAATCTCGTCATAGATTTCAGGGTTGATGGCGAGCACGTCGACCTGGTTGGCCCGGATGAACTGGGTCTGTCAGTCAATGCCGCGGCGATGGCGGCGCGCGCAAAGTCGGTCGGATTGGCTGGAATACCCTTTGGTTACAACATCGAACCCGTTGTAGATGTTTCGCATAGCCGCGCGCAATCGTTGCTTCTCGACCTTACCGAATCAATATACGTACAGCAATACGAAGCTGGTTACAAATGGTCGGGCGGCCGGCTGATAACGGTGCCCGGACGTCGTGGACGTCATTTGGACATAAAAGCCAGCTTGGATCGACTGAAAGCCAACGCCGGAACGGTTGTATCCGAAGGCCGATTCGAGCTCCAAACGATTCCGCTTAACCCGACGGTGGCTGATAGCTCCCCGTTCCTGGATGAGGCGTTGGTTTTCCTGAACGATGGGATTCGTTTGCGAACCTACGATCCATTCAAGAATGAGATGATTACGTACAGCATCGATCAGCAATTGGCAGCCGAATGGCTTATTGCGGGCGTCAATGGGCTGGCGGTGCGGACGGATACTTTTGGCGAGTTCATTGCGGCCGAGAACCAGAAGCTGGTGCGCGGCGGACGCTATATAGACAGATTGCTCGCGACCGAGAATCTGCAAGAATCACTGGTTCGCGGCGAACCCGATGTTACCTTGCGTCTAAATTATCTGCCGGAGGAGTATGAAATCGCGCGCAAAGACACGGGCTATCGTATCGGGCGCAAGCGCGGTATCCCTTATGAGCTGATCCGCGATGCAAATCCGACCGTGAATTGGAACAGTCTAGTCGTCGGCCAGAAGGTGCAAATCCCGTCACGCGATGCCATGATTCCCAAAGATCCTGTGCCCAATAAGCGTATCGTAGTCGACCTGGAAGCGCAGTGGCTGGTTGGATTCGAAAATGGCGAACTCATTTTTGATTGGGGGGTTTCCTCCGGGCGCGAAGAAGCGCCGACCTATCCCGGCATCTTTCAGATACTGACGCACAATGAAAAGGCTTTTGGTGGAAGTTTCGCGCTCTGCAACGAAGCCGGTACCAACTGCAACCAGTGGGAAATGGCGTGGTTCATGGGCATCTATGAGGTAGTGCCCGGCTTGATGAACGGCTTTCACGGCGCCGTGCTGCTGCCCAATGGCAATTACCTCGGCGGCGGCGGGGTCTACGAACCAACGACCTTCGGCTGCATCATGTCTGTGGATAAGCGAGCGCACGATCTCTTTCAATGGGCGGAACAAGGCACCATGGTCGAAATCATCTCTGACGAATTCGCCCCGGAAAGTGACTTGGCTCGCTACGCCAAAGATTATATCAGCACAATTGATACCAACTTTCGCCCGATTTCGGCATGAAATGCCGCAGCTGAACCGAGTGGTTAGACGCAGTTGCGAGCTTCCAGTTCGCGATACTGTTGCGGTCCTTCGCGTCGGTCCTCGGGTTGTTGCCTAAAGTTGAACAAAGTTTCCTGCCGCCTGCTTAAGTGGGCATTTAGATTTGCCGCGCCTTAGGTAAAATCGGTAGCCGTTCGCACATCAGCCTGAGGCAATCGACATGAGCAAACCATTTGGCGCCTTCAGCAGCCCGATTGACGGCGCGTCTATCGCCAGTGGCGTCAATCTGCGCGATGTTCAGTGGAATAGTACGGGCGATACCCTGGTTTGGTGGGAAAGCCGTGGGCCGACAGGTGTGCTCCAGGCGCAAACGGGCGACCAGGCGCCGCGCGAACTTACGGACAGGCGACTCAACGTGAAAGGAAGCGTTGGCTATGGCGGCGGCGCCTTCACACTCGGCGCGGGCAAAGTCTTCTTCGCCGCTGACGGCCGGCTCTACAGTCAGTCGCTTGCGGGCGGCGATCCGATGCCTATCACACCGGCATTCGGCGAATACGCTTCACCCGCAGTCTCGCCCGACGGAACATGGGTAGCTTATGTACACAGCTATGAGCATGTTGACGGGATTGCGCTTGTGGATGCCGATGGCGAAGCGTTCCCGCGCAAACTGGCTTATGGCACGAACTTTGTCATGCAGCCCGCGTGGCACCCTTCTGGTGAATTTATCGCCTACATTGCCTGGAATCACCCTCAGATGCCTTGGAATGGCAGCGAACTGCGCCTGCTCAGGCTCGCGCTGGATGGCTCGCGAATGCCCTATGCAGACGACATAGTGACTATCATCGGCGACAAAGAGACAGCGATATTCCAGCCGGAATTCTCTCCGGACGGCCGCTACCTCTCTTACGTCAGCGATGCCACCGGCTGGGGCCAGCTCTATCTTTATGACCTCGAACAAGCCCAACATCGTCAACTGACTGCAAACGAAGCCGAGCACGGGACACCCGCCTGGGTACAGGGCTTGCGCACATACTGCTGGAGCAGTGATTGTCGCTCGATTTATTATCTTGAAAATTGTCGCGGCTTCGTTTCGCTCAAGCGCGTCGACGTGGAGTCCGTAGAATGCGAACCTGTGCCTGGTTTGGACGCTTACACTCAGCTTGAGCAAATCGCTGTCGCGCGAGATCGCGACGCTATCGCCACTATCGCCTCATCATCGTTGATTCCGCCGCGTGTAGTCTCCGTGAAGAACGACGGACCGGTGTTCATTCACCGGCGGCGTGGCGCTGAGAACTTGCAAGCTGATCAACTGTCAGAGGCCCGGGCCATCACGTGGATATGCGATGACGGTGGCAATGCGCATGGCCTGTTCTACCCGCCCGTGCTGCAAGACGAGATGCCTCCGGGCAAGCCACCGCTAGTCGTCAATGTACATGGCGGTCCCACCTCGCAGCGCTATGCCGGCTTCGCTAGCGAAGTGCAATTCTTCACTACTCGAGGATACGCCGTGCTTCAGGTCAACCATCGGGGCAGCACTGGATACGGCAAAGCATATATGGATATGCACCGCGGCAATTGGGGCATTTACGATGTGACAGACTCCATTGCTGGCGTTAATCATCTGTCGAGCGAAGGTCTGGTTGACGCGGGCAAGGCGGTCATCATGGGTGGCAGCGCCGGCGGCTTCACTGTCTTGCAATCCCTCGTCGATTTTCCCGGCTTCTATCGCGCCGGGATTTGTTCCTACGGCGTCTCCAATCAATTCGGATTGCTTATGGACACGCACAAGTTCGAAGAACGCTACACCTTCTGGCTGCTGGGCGAATTGCCCGAGGCGGCTGATCTCTACCGCGCGCGCTCGCCACTATTCCATGCGGACAAGATCGTTGATCCAATCATTGTGTTCCAAGGCACGGACGATGTAGTTGTGCCACAAGATCAGTCCGATAGTATTGTGGCATCATTGAGGCGTCGTGGGATCCCGCACGAATACCATCTCTTCGAAGGTGAAGGGCACGGCTGGCGCAATCCGGAAACCATCGAGACCTATTACCACAAGATTGAACGCTTCCTGCTGCAGCATGTCATCTATGCCTGAGCATACACTTCGCATACTCGAAAAAGGGCAGCGGATGCCGAGAATGCTTCGCTGCATGTCGCTTTGAGGAATTGAATTCATGCTCGCAGAAGTTGTGATGCTTATCACAGGACTCGTAGCATTGTTTTATGGCGGCAACTGGCTGGTACGTGGCGCTTCCAACCTGGCCATTGGTTTCGGAGTTTCAACGCTTATCATCGCCCTGACATTTGTCGCCCTTGGTACATCCATGCCTGAGCTCCTGGTAAGTGTACAGGCGGCACTCTCAGGCAAGAGCGATCTCGCCATCGGTAACGTCATCGGCTCAAACATCGCCAATATCGGCTTGATATTGGGCGCGACCGGTCTTATCACGCCACTCAGCGTAAAGGCGATCTTGCTGCGCCGTGAAATACCGATCATGATTCTCGTCTCAGTCTTCGCCTATGCGCTCACACTCGACGGGCAGATTGGGCGCGCCGACGGAATAATCCTCTTACTTGGTTTCGTCGGGTTCAATGCCGTGTTCTATGTGCTGGCGAAGCGAGAAGCAGACACTAGGGATCGACTTCTGTCAGACCTCGCGGACGAGCCGGTTGCACGTATTAGCCGCGGGAAGGAGATCGCCTACCTGATCGCCGGAATTATCGCTCTTGTGCTTGGCTCGCGCATGATGGTCGAAGGCGCGGTAAGTCTCGCGCGCGCGGTCGGAATTAGTGAGCTGATTATTGCTATAACGCTGGTCGCCTTCGGTACGTCTCTTCCTGAACTTGCCGCCTCTCTTTCGGCCGCATGGCACAGAGAAACTGACATAGCGATTGGCAACGTTGTCGGCTCCAATATTGCCAACCTGTTGCTTGTCCTGGGCGCGACCGCCTTGTTGCAGCCGATTCCGGTAGCGCGCTCCGAAGTACAGATCGAATTCATCATAATGATCGGATTTGCGGCACTTCTGATACCCTTCATGTACAGGCAACGGCTGGGTCGCAAGCGTTCGGCGTTCTTTCTCGTTTGCTACTGCGCCTTCATTGCGTATAGCATCCTTGGCGACAGTCCATCGCCGCCGGCTAATCTGCTACAATGAGTGTACAGGATTCGCCTTAGACAAGGGCGGAATCAAGCGCCAAGCGTTGTAACGGGAATCTGGATACATGGATCTTTTGCCACCAGTCGAATGCTTTACCAGTAGCAGTGGTGTCAACATATACCGTCTTCCACTCGTGCTCTTCCCGAACAACTTCACGGGCCACGCCTTTGTTCTGGATGGCGCCGGTCCGCTCACTTTGGTCGACACAGGCTCGGGCATGGGGCGCAGCAATGATGACTTGATAAATGGATTCAAGCAGATTGGCCAGCGCTTCGGCAAGTCATTCGAGCTGCAAGATATCGAGCGCATCATCATCACACACGGACATATCGACCACTTCGGCGGCTTGGCTTTTGTCAAATCGCAGACCGATGCTGATGTCGGCATTCACGAGCTGGATAGGCGCGTATTGACCAATTACGAAGAGCGCGTGATCGTGGCGACCAAGTCACTCGGCATTTATTTCGACCGCGCCGGCATTCCTCCCGCGCAGCGCGAGACATTATTTTCGATGTATGGTTTTGCCAAGCGGCATGTTACGTCAATTGATGTCGATTTCAGCATCGCCGATGAACAGACCATTGATGGCATGGAGTTCATCCATACGCCCGGCCATTGTCCTGGTCAAGTCTGTATCCGGCTAGGTGATGTGCTGTTGAGCGCCGACCACGTATTGTCGCGTACTACGCCTCATCAATCGCCGGAGAGCATCACGCATTACATGGGCTTGGACCATTATGCCGATTCTCTGCGCAAGTTATTGCATTTTGAGGGCATCCGTCTCGCCCTTGGCAGCCATGAGGAGGCGATTCATGATCTCTACGGGCGGATTCATGCCATCCGCGCCAGCCATAATCGCAAGCTTGACCGCATACGCAAGATTATGCGCGATCATACCGCGCCTATGACCATCTGCCAGATCTCGAATGCGATGTACCCGGATGTCGAGGGATACCACATCCTGCTGGCATTAGAGGAAGCCGGAGCGCATATCGAATACCTTTATCAGCATGGACACCTAAAGATCGCCAACTTGAAAGAATTTGAAGCGGAGCCAAATCCGGCGATTCTCTACCAACTGCACGATTGAGATGCCGTCTGACGTGAGCCGCGTTTGACCGGCTGCCGCACTTGATAGTACACTTGAGTCAATTCGTAAGGTCTAGGTCAAGGCAAAGCTTGCCTTTTGAGCGAGGAGAATTCATTCTCATGGAAGAGAAGCCAAAGAACGACGAGAGCGTAGCCAGTGAGTCTCTTGAACTAGCCAGCCTATCGGCGCGCCTGATGGCAGGCATAATTGACAGCTTTCTGCAAGTCGCCGGGCTGGTTCTGGTAATAGCGATTCTTGGCCTCGTATGGGGTGACGCTGCTCAGTTCCTGCTGCAATTCGCTGCACTAGCGGTTCCTGTTGGCTACAACTGGTATTTCTGGACGCGTCGAAAAGGACAGACTCCGGGTAAGTTCGCGCTCGGTATCCGCGTTGTCAAAGCCGATGGCACGAGAATCAGCGATACCGACGCCGTCATTCGCGCAATCGGTTATCAAGTGAGTTCGATCGTCTGCGGACTGGGCTTTATCTGGGCGATCTTCGACAAGAACAAGCAGACTTGGCACGACAAGCTCGCGCGTACCTATGTTGTGCGCAAACAGGGCGAGCGACACACTGTAATGACGTAGTCATTGCTCGGCCTGCCAACATGGGCAGTAACAAGATCTTGGAAACTTGTGAAAATATGCAGGCATGCCTAGATGGAAAGGCCGACCCGCTGTTTGCTTGCCCTGAGTAATCATGCCGCCATCGCGCGGGTTCATGTGGTGACGGGAATGCCACATAATGCAAACTACAACGGCGTTAGAGGCTTGCACGATTGTATTTGAATCACTTCCGCGCCTCTACCGTTGAGGTTTTTTGCCAACCAACGCGATTGACCAGATCAAGATATGAATAAGATTGCGCGGCGACTGGGCATTCCTCGCTTCCAGGCGGATGAGCACTATAGCGCCGCCCTGGCAGCCTTCATTTCGCGTGACCTGGCGCAAGCCATCACCGAGCTGCAGTTCGCCATAGAGCTGCTTCCGGGCCACGCCGAATATCATGCTGCGCTAGGGTTTATCCTGCTGGACGACAAGCAACAGAGGAAGGCGAGCGAATGCTTCGCACGGGCGCTCGCGCTGAATCCTTATGAGATGCTGGCGAATTACGGCCAGGGCATGATCGCCTATCGCGCTAAAAACTGGCAGATCGCCGGCGACTATTTCAGCGCTGCTCACTTGGCCCAACCCAAGCGTCCGGAGACACTGTACTACCTGGCGATGGTGAATCATCGGCTGGGGCGCAACGCCGATGCCCTGCGCTGGATTGAGCAAGCCGCAGTCGGTTTTGCAGGTAGCGGAGACCGGCGCGAAGCTCACTGCAGCGCCTGGAAGCGCGAATTCCAGAAGCTGCTTGACTGAGGACAGGCGGCGTTACGATTGCTGCGTCGTAGCCACTAAGGGTACTTCTTGGACGATATCATGAGTCAGACCGAGCCTGAAGCAACCGCCGCCGGTCACGGCGCCGTACAGGCCCTGGCGCTCTTGGCGGTCATCGCCGTCTTGGTGGTCATGCTCTCGCGCGGCGAATCTCCGTCAGAAGCGCTTCGCCTAGCGCAAGGTGGCCTGGCCGACCATTGGTGGAATGACCGCGTTTTCTACGAGATATTCATTCGAAGTTTCAGTGATAGCGACGGCGATGGGATCGGCGATATTCAAGGGATAATCGACCGTCTTGATTATCTGAATGACGGCGATCCAGCGACGGCGCATGACATGGGCATCACTGGCATCTGGTTGATGCCGCCGGCCGAAGCTCATAGCTACCACGGCTATGATGTGACGGACTACTACGCCGTTGAATCGGATTATGGCAGCAATGCCGATATGCGCCGACTTGTCGCGGAAGCGCATGAGCGCGGGATCGCCGTCATCGTCGACATGGTGATAAATCACACTTCGAGCAACCATCCCTGGTTTCTTTCCTCTCGTCTGGGCGAAGGCGCCTTTGCCGACTGGTTTATCTGGGCGGATAAAGACCCCGGCTACCTCGGTCCCTGGGGAGCCCCTGCTTGGCATCGTTCCGGCATCCGCTATTTCTATGGAGTCTTCTGGGACGGCATGCCCGATTTGAACTTTCGCAATGCTGATGTTACGCAGGCGATGTACGATGTCGCCACTTACTGGTTGACAGATATTGGCGTTGATGGTTTCCGTCTTGACGCAATCAAGCACATCATTGAAGTAGGCGAAGTACAGGAGAATACGCCGGAAGGACGCGCCTGGCTGGCGGCTTACGAAGCGCACCTCGAGTCAGTCAAGCCAAAAAGCTTCACCGTCGGCGAGATCTTCAACGGCCCCTCATTCATCGTCTCTCGTTATGTCGAGGGAGGCGCTATTGACATCGGATTTGACTTCAACCTGGCTGACAAGATGATATCTTCGGCTCAGCGCGGTACCAATCGCGATATTGCCCGCGCGCGCCATATTAGCTCGCGTGATTATCCATTGAACCAATTCGCAACTTTCCTGACAAACCACGATCAAGTCCGCCTGTCGAATCGCCTGTTGCTTGACAGCGGCAGGAACAAAGTCGCTGCCTCGCTCCTGCTGACCGGTCCTGGCGTACCCTTTCTCTATTATGGCGAGGAAATCGGCATGACCGGTACGAAGCCGGATGAACGTCTGCGAACACCGATGCACTGGGATGATTCGCGACTTGCCGGTTTTACAGCGGGAGACTCGGTCTGGGCGCCATTGCAAGATCGGGACAGCATCGTCTCAGCAAATGTTGCTGGTCAAATCGACGATCCTGATTCCTTGCTCAGTCATTACCGCAATCTGATTCAGTTGCGCAACAACAATTCTGCCTTGCGCCGCGGCGGCTTGACCGCGGTTGACAGCTCGTTAGGCAGCATCTACGCTTTCCTGCGTCATGACGCCGAGCAAACGCTTCTAGTGGTGATTAACCTGGGTGATGAACAGGCGGTCGATTATACGCTGACACTGGACGAGAGTGAGTTGCAGTTGAGCGTACCCTCTTTGGTCTTCGGAAACAGCGACCTCGCCGAGCCAACGATCAACGCCTCCGGTGGATTCGACGCCTACACTCCTCTGCCGGTCTTAGACCCGCACAGTCTGATTGTAATTATGTTCTGAAGACGCCTTGCCGGGCGCCCGCACAAATGATGGAACGGCGATGTCAAAAATTGCTTTGCCGCCGCAGAAGAACTAGAATCATAGACAGATTCCCGTTGAATCCGAGCGTAGGTTGCATTGGAAAATTTTATCGGCGAGATTACCGCGCTCGCCGCTGCCCTGTGTTTCAGTCTGGCATCTACTTCGTATACGCTGGCGGGACGCAAGTTCGGCGCAAGCGTGTCAATGGCGCTTAGCTTGCTCATATCGTTGCTGTTTCTGCTACCGATGCATCAGGCGATGCAGGGCGAGATTTTTCCCATGTCCGCTTCTCCTCAACGGTGGCTAGTCCTGGGCTTTTCGAGCTTGGCCGGTTTTGTCATTTCAGCTCTTTTGTTGTTGCGCTCATTCCAATACATCGGGCCACGCTTGACGATGCTCGTTGGCTCGACCTCGCCGATCTATGCTTCGCTCATGGCATGGGTTTTCCTCGGGCAAGGATTGGCCGCTGACGCCGTGATCGGTATCGCCTTGGTACTCGGAGGCGTGTTCTGGGTCGTATCCGAAGACGCCCCCCACACTATCAACTGGAAAAGCGCAGACTATGGCAAGGGTCTGGCAATGGCATTTGCCGCGGCAATAGCGCAGGGCTCGTCCTTCGTGTTAATGTCAGAGGGTGTAGCGGGTGACTTTCCGGCGATGAGCGCAAGCGTCATGCGCACGGTAGTTGGCTTGGTGCTGTTGGGTGTCCTCATCGGAGCTCGCGGCAAGCTTCGCTACAACCTGGAACTCATCAAGGCAGAACCACGAGCGATTGCTTTAATTGCGCTGGCATCCCTCGCGGGTCCCGTCCTCGGCGCGACCTTGATACTGGTATCACTGCAATTCACCAGCGTCGGCATTTCTTCGACCTTGACCGGAACAACGCCGATACTCATGATTCCCATTTCATTCGCAGTATTTGGCGAGCGAATCACCTTGCGGGCTGTCATCGGCACGGCAGTTGCTATCGCCGGGGTTGCGCTGCTTTTTGCCGCTTGAGTCATGTGCAAAAGCGAACTGGGTCAGTCTCTCGCGGGTACTGATGGCCACAGTTGTGGCACGACAAGCGAGTTGGACAGCCAACGCAAGTCTCAGCCTGAGAAGTGAATTTGGGCGCGTTCGTTTTTCAAGTCGGGCCAAAGTGGTTATAATAGTCACTGGATAGGTACACAGAATGAAAGTCTTGGCGATGGCCGAATATGACATCCGTCCTTTGGAGCGCTCTGATCGAGAATGGGTAGCGCACTTTCTCGATGAAAGCTGGGGAACTACGCAGGTTGTCTCCCGCGGCAAAGCCGTATACGGGCACCTTTTGCCGGGCTTTATCGCGGAGCGGAGCGCAAACGCGGCCGATGATGATGAATCGGAAGATCCGGATGAAGTGGAGCATATCGGCCTGGTCACCGTGCATGTTACTGAAAAGGAATGTGAGATCACTACCTTAAACAGCTTGACAGAGCGCATGGGCATCGGGTCGGCATTGGTGGCGGCGGTTGAAAATTGGGCGCGGGACGCTGGCTTCGAACGTCTTTGGCTGATAACCACAAACGACAATCTCGCCGCGCTCAAGTTTTGGCAGAAACGTGGCTACGAACTGGTCACCATACATCGGAACGCCATTGCCGAGGCTCGGCGCATCAAGCCGCAGATTCCGATCACTGGTCTGAACGGCATTATAATCCGCGACGAGATAGAGCTTGAGAAGCGGATGTAGCCGTTCGTAGCTTGCGCGCGTCCGCCCACGTTGACTCGCATCACTCCACCTTGCCTTCCTGAGCGCCAAGTCTTCTGTCGCGGTAGTCTCGCCAAAGACTTTCGAATATAACAAACAGCACACCGAGTACAATGGCGTGGTCTGCCAGGTTTGATACGTTGGAAATCACATTTGGAATCTGATAGTGGACGAAATCTATAACGTGGCTGTATTGCAGGCGGTCGAGCACATTGCCGATCGCGCCGCCGATGACAAGCCCGATCGCGAAGGGGACGAAACGCGCTTCGGCAGGTGTATCACGAAAATACCACAGCATGCCGCCGATGATCAGCAGGGCGGCCAGCAGGAACACATCGCCAGCCATCGGCAGGATACCAAATGCCGCGCCGGTGTTGCTGCTGCGCGTGAATTGAAAGAGCGGCGCAAGAAGTGGAATCGGCTGTGTGCTCTCGTACATTTCCAAATTGGAGATGACCCAGCGCTTGCTGACCTGATCTGCCGCGGCAGATAAGACCAGCGAACCGCCAAGAATGATCCACTTGCGCATTTGCGATCCTATCGAAGCCGACGGACGCCACTATATCTTAGCAGAGAGTCGCAGGGCGTTTCTCGAGGTCAAGGCTGAAAAGCTTCGGAATTGTAGATAGGTCTTCCACGCCAATTATGACGAAAATGTCTGAATTGAATAATTTTAGCCTGCAGCAGCAGAAGGCGCTATTTGAACAGGCGGCCACCAAGGTTCTGCCGAGGTGGAATGTCGGCGAGTATCGGATCGATTGGGTCAGCTATACCACGAACGCGGTTTTCAGCGTTACTAATGAGGATAGCCGATTCATCTTGCGCCTGCATGCGCCGGGTCGAGTTACGGAGCGAAGGCTGCGTTCTGAGCTGACCTGGCTTCGCGCGATTCGGTGGCAAACAGATTTGCTTGCTCCCTTTCCATTGCCGGCTTCGGATGGGCGATACTTCACGACGTGTTGGCCGCCGATGCTTCCTTCCGTCGACAGTGTGCATTGCGTCCTCTTCGAGCGCATAGCCGGCGTGATCAAATCTGCGCGTGAGTTATCGTCAGAAGACGTCTGCAGAATCGGCCGTTATATTGGTAGATTGCATTGTGAGGCGCAGATTGATTTGCCTGTCGACTTCCACCGACCTCGTCTTGATTTCGAAGGGCTCTTTGGCGTCGATTCGCCATATTATTCTGCTAACGAGCGCGGGGCCATCAGTGACGAACAAAGAAAAGTCTTTGACGCTGTAGCGCAGCGAGTTGGTCTAGCGATGGAAAACCTGGATCGCGAAGGCGAAAACTTTGGCTTGATTCACGCTGACCTGCTCGCCAAGAATGTGATTTTCGCTGGAGACCTGGTCGCCGCGTTGGACTTCGAGTTCAGCAGTTGGGGCTATTTCCTCTATGATTTGGCGCCGCTGCTATGGCAGCTAAAGGGCGAACGCGCCGCTGACTATACGCAGCTTGAGGCGGACTTTTGGTCAGGTTATGTCTCGGTTCGCTCTGAAGCGTCTGATCAGCGAGAATACCTGGAAGACTTCATCGCCGCCCGGCAACTTGCCGCTTGCCGCTGGCTGCTGCAAAACATGCACCACCTCAAGGTACGGGAGTTGGCGCCGATCTTGCTTCACTCACGAACCGAAGAGTTGCAGAACTTTCTTTCCACCGGCGTGTTGAAGCGCCGGACAGCGACGTTGTAGAAAGCGCCGGCACAAGGGACTTGGCATGTTGACTAGTAGAAGATTGCTCCGCGCTGACGCATACAAGTTGTATCTTTTCATGACGGCTGTTCAGTCGGTCGCCCTGACAACGGTATTTACCATAAACATGGTTTATCAGGTGCAAGAGGTTGGGCTGAATCCCTTGCAGCTGGTGCTGGTCGGAACGACGCTTGAATTGACAGCCTTGCTGATGGAGATACCGACCGGCGTAGTCGCCGATGTCTACAGTCGGCGGCTGTCGGTGATCGTCGGTTTCTGTTTGCTCGGCGTCGGCTTCATCGTGGAAGGCAGCCTGCCGATTTTTGAAGCGCTGCTGGTTGCGCAAGTCATCATGGGATTAGGCTACACCTTTCTAAGCGGCGCGACATCGGCGTGGATCGTCGATGAAATTGGGAATGAGTGTGCTAATGGCGCCTTCATGCGCGCATCGCAGGTGGCGCAAGTCTCCAGCTTTCTGGCTATTTTCCTTAGCGTTGCCCTGGCCAGCCATAGCCTGCAAACCGCAATCATCGCCGGTGGCGTCATTATGTTGCTGCTGGCGGCAACACTCACCCTGATCATGCCGGAGGCAGGCTTTGAGCGCCGCGTATCGGGCGAACGTGAGTCTTGGCGAAGCCTCTTGAGTACTTTTCGAGAGAGTGTCACCCTGATACGCGCGAGCCGAATCTTGATTCTCATCTTGGTAGCGACGATAATCCACGGTGCCTTCAGCGAGGGTTTCGACCGGCTTTCCACTGCTCACATCCTGGAGAATTTCAGTCTTCCGCCGCTGGGCCAATTGAACGAAATCGTCTGGTTCGGCATTATCAGCGCGGTGTCAATGCCTCTGAGCCTGGGCGCATTGGAGCTGCTGCGTCGCCGTCTGGATTTGATGGACGGGCGACTGCTGGCGGCGACGCTGACGGCCGTTTATGTTGTGATGATCGGCAGCGTGTTGCTTTTCACATTGGGGGAGAGCTTTGCGCTGATTCTGATAGGATTCTGGCTGACGCAAGCGGCGCGGCAGGTCCGCAATCCCCTGATGGAAGCTTGGATCAATCAATACGTTGAATCGGACGTCCGCGCTACGGTGTTGTCAATTCAAGGACAGGCTGATGCTTTCGGACAGATCGCGGGAGGACCGGTCGTTGGCGCAGTCGGCTTGTTTAGCTCGGTCCGCATGGCGATCTCGTTTTCGGCTGTGATGCTCTTACCAATCTTGCTAGTATTTCGGCGAACGCTGCGGCCCGCGCCCATCATGGCAGATGACAGGGCGTGACCCGTGCGAATGCAAGTTTTCGCTAACTTCCCTGATGCGTTGTAAATTTCGGGCATTTCAAGAAAAGGAGACCGAGTATTGATGAATACGAAGCAGATGCTGCAAGAACTCAAGAATTTCGACACGCCGTCTATCACAAATGTGGTCGCCACTTATCCGAATTCTCCCCTATGCCTTGGACTGTACAATCCTTGGAGCGAGAATTGGTATACCGATCAGAGTATCCGTTGCATGTATCCTGAGTTGGGCCGTCGCGTTGGATTCGCCGTGACTTGCGTCTACGGCCTGCCCGACCCAAATTATTCGCGCCTCAGCTTCGCCGATGTGCTCGACGCCATGGAAGCATCGCCGCAGCCGACCGTATTAGTGATCGAACAGAAGTTTCCAAAGGCGATCGCAGGCAAAGTCGGATTGGCTGGTGGGAATATGGTCTCAGCGATGAAGGCGCTCGGTTGCCTCGGTTTGATCTCCAACGGACCCTCGCGCGACCTGGACGAGGTCCGTGAAATGGACTTTCAGTACATGTTGAGCGGTGTGACAGCGGGGCATGGCGCGATGGCGGTGCAGGCGGTAAATGTGCCCGTAAGTGTGGGCGGGATGGATGTGGCGCCCGGCGAGCTGATCCACATGGACGAAAACGGCGCATGCAAATTCCCGGCTGATCAGCTGGAGGCTGTATTGATGAATGCCCGCGCGCTGCAGAAGGAAGAAGCCGACCGAATGAAAGCGCTGCAAAATGCCAAGTCGGCCGCTGAGATTCGAGCGATATTTGGTGGGTACGCTTACGGCGATGAAGATGAGTAGGGGACCAACGTACAGACGATCTCGTTAGCCAGCGTGTATGACCCACCCCCGATACCGCGCGCGGCGGGCGTACTATGTTTTCAGGTGCATAGCGCCATTTGTATTCGCCATGTGGCTGACGATGGCGAATCTCTATTTCGCAACTGTCATCACCGACGATCCGTTTCGTTTGTCATTGCTCCTGGTTGTATTGGAAACAGCAACATTCGCATTTGAGGTTCCGACGGGCCTCATCGCCGACAGCTTCAGTCGAAAATGGTCTATAGTCATCGGCTATATCATTTGGGGCGCGGGTTTTCTCCTACAGGCTCTGATACCGATATACGAAGTGACACTCTTGTCTCAGGTAATTTGGGGCTTGGGTTTCACCTTCGTCAGCGGCGCGCCAGAGGCTTGGCTGGTCGACGAGCTGGGTCAGGAAGAAGCATCTGCCTTATTTCTTCGCGGCTCGCAGATTGGTCAGGTAACAACGCTTCTTAGCATCGTCGCTTCGACCGCCCTGGCGACGCTGCACCTTGCCTTGCCAATCGCGCTTGGCGGCGTGGCTACCATACTGCTGGCTCTGCTGCTCGCGCTTATCATGCCGGAAGAAGGTTTCCAGCCCGCCGGATCTACTGTCATGTCATTCGCACAATTGCGTCAAACATTCTCCGCTGCTCTTAAGATGGTGAGGGGAGGGCCAGTTTTGCGTTCGATAGTCTTGATCGGCATGGTCATCGGCAGTTCCGTCGGCGGATTTGATGCGATGTATGCTCCTCATATTGTGCAGAATTTCGTATTGCCCATCTTTGAATCAGAAATCTGGTTCGGCATACTGCTTGCTGGCGTGACCTTGTTGACTTTGCCTTTGCTCGAGTTGACGAGGCGGTGGCTGCGGCAAAAGCGGCAATCGGGAATCACCGGTATACTCGCCGCGTTTGCTGGCGGTACAGTTTTGTGCAACCTGGTCTTTATTTGGGCGCCAACATTCTATGTCGCTGCCTTGGCCTATTGCCTGAGCCAGTCCCTGCGGACGGGGACCAAGCCGCTCTTCATGATCTGGATCAATCGCCACGCGCCTTCTGATGCGCGCGCAACAGTCATCTCGTTGTACTGGCAATCCAATGCCTTGGGACAAATTGTTTTCGCGCCATTGCTCGGCGCCCTTGGGACGTTGACGTCTCTGCGTATTGCCTTGTCCTCCGCAAGCCTGGCGCTGCTGCCGGTTATCCCACTCTACCGCCGTCACCGAGCCGAGAACTCTGAAATTACACGGGCATACAATCAGCAAAATCTTTAGTTTGCTATCTATCATGTACAATGGAATAGACGCAAACTATTAGCTGAAGGCAAGCAATGATTGGCAAGCGTGTACTAATCACCGGGGCGACCAATGGCCTCGGCAAACAGGCGGCGCTGGAATTGGCGAAGATGGGCGCCGAGATCGTCATTGTCGGCCGCGACGAAATCAAAACCCGCAAAGTTACCGTCGACATCAAAAGGCTGAGTGGCAACTCGAAGGTCGATTTGCTAGTGGCCGATCTATCTTCTATGGACGAAGTGCGGCGTGTTGCTTCTGAATACGGCGACAAATATCAGCGCCTCGATGTGCTGCTTAACAACGCCGGCGCCTCGTTTTCCACTTATCAGACATCGGTTGATGGCTATGAGATGACCTTCGCGCTCAATCATTTCAGTTACTACTTGCTCACCAATCTCTTGCTGGAGACTATCATGCTGACGGGTCGCGAGCATGGGGAGGCGCGCATTGTCAATGTGTCATCAAGCGCTCACAAGTCCGCCGGTTCCGAAGGCCTGCGTCTTGAGGATATCCGAGACAAAAGTCGATTCAGAGCATTCCGCGTCTATGCCGGCAGCAAATTGGCGAATCTGCTATTCAGCTATGAGTTGGCGAGGCGCCTGGAAGGCACTGAAATTATGGTCAACGCGGTGCATCCCGGCTTGGTCAATACGGGTTTCGGCGACAACATGACGGGCATAATACGACCGGTTTTCAAATTGATGAAAACGCTAGCTGGACGGACGCCGCAGAAGGGCGCGGAGACCCTGGTGTATCTGGCCTCGTCGCCGGAAGTCGCCGGCATTAGCGGCAAATACTGGTTTGACAAAAAGCAACTGCGTTCGAGCGATATTTCATACGATCGAGACCAGCAGAAAGCGCTCTGGGACTTCAGCGCAGAAGCGACCGGTGTGGGCTAGGACTTGGTCATTGCAGGTCCTGCGGCAGGACAAAGCCGTAGTCATTCTCCGAGAATCCTATCGCTGCGGTCACGGCATCTAAATTCAATATTCCATAGATGTGAGGAAACCGCATGTCCGTAGAGACTGATACGGCTGCGTCGGAATCCGGATGCGCCGGCGCTTCCCAACGCAACTCGGCGCGCAGCCGGTTGTCATCGATGCATAACAACAATAGATCGGGAACGTGGCGATAGAAATCGTTTGCCACACTCAGAATCTGGTTTCTGGTTGAGCAGTGGATGAAACCTTCTGAAGCCAACGACGGCGCACTGTAGCAGCCGCGAATCTCAGCAGTGTGCCAGGCGGCGCGGTCGGTGATGTGGTAGATCATTCAAGCGCCTGCTGCAAATCGGCGATCAAATCTGCCGGATGCTCCAATCCGATTGAGACACGCAGCAGATTCGCTGGTGTGGCCGAGTTTTCTTCGATGGACTCGCGATGTTCTATCAGGCTATGTGTACCGCCGAAGCTAGTTGCGCTTGTGAAGAGCTTCAAGCGATTGACAAGCTGTATCGCCGCTTGCCGCCCGCCCTTAACCAGGATGGACATCAGGCCGCTGCCCAGGCGCATTTGCCGCAGCGCCAACTTGAACTGCGGGTGGCTGGGATGATGAGGATAAAGCACTCGTTCTATTCTTGGATGTTCTGCCAGGAAGCACGCCACTTGCAGCGCATTCTCGCTGTGGGCGCGGACGCGGTAGGACAAGCTCTGCAAACCGCGCGCGGCCAGCCAGCAATTCATGGGCGACAGTACGCTGCCGCCGATCCTCACCAGCCGCATGATGCGGTCGGCAAATGCGTCTTCTTCGGCGAAGATGACGACGCCGCCCAAAACATCGTGATGGCCGGCGATATATTTGGTGAGGGAGATCACCACAATATCGGCGCCGAGCGAGATCGGGTTTTGCGCCACGGGCGTAGCCACTGTGTTATCGACCAATAGCATGGCGCCAGAGGCGCGAGAGATTTCGGCGATCGCGGCGATATCCGCCAATCGGATCATCGGATTTGTCGGCGACTCCAAAATGACCAATTTGGTCTCCGGGCGCATGGCGGCAGCGACGGCGTCCAGGTCGCTCATATCGACATAGGTAGTAGCTAATCCCCAAGGAGCAAAGAATTCGTTGAGCTGCACACGGATGCCGAAGTACAAGTCGTCGCTTGAAACTATGTGATCGCCCGGGTTCAGTGCCTGGAATATCGTTAGCATCGCTGCTGAACCGCTGGACACCGCATGCGCGACGGCGCCGCCCTCAAGCTTCGTCAGCGTCGCTTCCAGCGCTGCGCGATTGGGGTTTTGGTAGCGCGTATAGATGAGTTCGTCCGGCTCGTGTTCACGTCCGGTCGTTTCGTATTCGAACGTTGTACTGAGCACGATTGGCGGCACAATGGCTCCGCTGGCGGGGTCGATGATCGCATTGTGAACCGCCTCAGTTTCCGGTCGCAGACTCATGATTGCGCTATCCTCGGCAACTTGTTTGCCGAGAATCATACAGGCTCAGCCTTACGGCTGCCATGTTCAAGTGAGAAGGTCATCAGAACCGACGCCGGTTTAGGGAAATAATTGTAAAATTGGATAGCAAGAAGTAATCATCAGACAAACGAGTGACGCATCGGCAAACTCCAGCAGCGCTGAATGGGAGAGGTGTACCATGCCAGATTTGCTCGTCAAATTATACGATCTTCCGGAGTTAGAGCCTGCCATTGCCCGCCAGCGAACCCAGGGCGTCACCATCAGGCGCGGTATTGCGCCGGAGAAACATCTTGTGCTTCCGTGGATTCGCCACCACTTCAGCGAGTACTGGGTCAGCGAAGCGGATGTCGGCTTTGCCGCGCTTCCGACGACAATTATGCTGGCTCATCGCGGCGACCAATTGTTGGGCTTTGCTTGTTATGACACTACGCACAAGAACTTTTTTGGTCCTACGGGTGTTGATGAGGCGGAGCGTGGCCGCGGCATCGGCACGGCGCTGCTGCTCGCGACCTTGCACGCCATGCGCTCAGCAGGCTACATGTACGGAATCATTGGGTGGGCGGGGCCGGTTGAGTATTACGAGAAAGTCGTCGGCGCCGAGGTTATCCCGCGCTCGGAGCCGCCAGGCGGTTACCGTGGCATGCTAGGCACGGATGCTATTTTCACCCAAGGGTCGCCGGGAGATACCTTCTTGGAGGCGCACTGATTCAGGCAGGTTTCAGGCGCTGTTTTGCCTGATAGACCACGGCATTGATAAGTTCTGTCAGACCGCGTCCCTTGCCCATCGAGATATCTCTGCCGAAGAAAGTAAATACTACTTCCCCATTGATGCCCGCTACTTGCTCCAAGGGGGCGCCGCTGCAAGCTTGATCAAGGATGGCGCTCATCGCCATCGCCGACAAACCTTGTGGATTTAGCACATCAAAGTAAAAGTCAAGCGTACCGTCGCTACGGTCAATCGCCCAAACAAATGCTTCTGATTCGCAGCCGATGACGCGATAGGCTTCATGGTAGGGTTTGGTAGCTATTGAAGCGGGCACCGGCTTGAATTCATCAGCGATTGAGATCAAAAAATCGACCCGTTCATCGCGCGAAGTGATGAAGCTGAAGTCATCGAGGTATTCTTGCAGTTTTGCTGGATATTCTGCCATCGTTGCCTCTGTAGAAAAGCAAGAACCAGGGATTGGAGTTTATCTTCCCCGGTTCAATGTTGGCAAGCTACTTTTCGATAGGCAGGCCGACGCTGTTGCCCCATTCCGTCCACGATCCGTCGTAATTCCGCACATCTGTGAAACCGAGCAAGTTGGTCAGAACGAACCAGGTATGGCTGCTGCGTTCGCCGATACGGCAGTAGGCGACAGTGGGTTCGCCCGGATTCAGGCCGATTTCACCGAGATAGATCGCGCGCAGTTCCGCTGCATTTTTGAAGGTGCCGTCTTCGTTGGCAGCGCGCGACCAAGGCACACTGGACGCGCCGGGAATATGGCCGCCGCGCACGGCGCCTTCTTGCGGATAACCTTCCATGTGCAGCTTCTCGCCGCTGAACTCTGCCGGGCTGCGTACATCAACGAGTTGACCATTCGCCCGAATATGTTGTACTACGTCCGCGCGAAATGCCCGGACCTGACTATCGTCGCGGTCCGGCGAGCTATACGCGGTCGAGCTGACGGCCGGCTTCTGCCGTGTGAGTTCGCGCCCTTCCTCGGCCCACTTGAGCCGACCGCCGTCCATGATCTTGGCGTTCTTGTGATTGAAAAGCTCGAAGACCCAAAGCGCATAGGTCGCCCACCAATTGCTCTTGTCTCCATAGAAAATCACTGTCGTTTCGGGTGTGATGCCAATACGGCTCGCCAGCGCTTCGAATCCCGACTTGTCGAGATAATCGCGGCGCAACGGGTCGTTCAGGTCCTTGACCCAATCCACCTCTACTGCGCCCGGAATATGCCCGCTCGGATACAGCAGGGGATCTTCGTTTGATTCAATGATGCGAACATTGTCGTCGCCCAGATGAGCGGCGACCCAATCTGTCGAGACAAGCTTGTCTGGATTGGTATAGCCACGGCTTGCGATATCGCTCATTCGTACTTCTCCTTTTTGCTAGTCTTTAATGACAATGCTTGTGGTTTAGCGCCCCGTTCGTACAACAAAAAAGCCAACCCCGCGGGTTGACTTGTCGGTGGCGAACAACCATGTTGCTGGCAAACCAAACACACCCGCCTATAGGTCGGTACCCATACTACAACAGGGTGCTAATGTGCCGAGATCGATAAACACGTTCATATGCCTACAGTATCATAAGCTTAATAAGAATACAAGAATTGACGGCAGGTCTATCAGTTTTCTATTGGAACGGCGGCAAGTCGAGCGAAGTCTGCAATCCATCGCAGCAAAGTTGACAATGATCCAGTTTTAGCGAAATATGGACACCGCGCGGCAGCGTGAAAGCAAACTTGCCGCGACCGATGCTGCCAATCAGCGGCTTTCGCTTGACGACAACGTATACGCCGGCGACATCTTGATCGGTCGTCCATTGCCAGCCGAAACCCGCTTGCAACTCCAGCTTCGCCAAGACCTGAAGTCCATCATGCCAAGAAAGACGGATATCGGCGTGTTCCGCGTCAAGATAGAAGGTATTGGGTATCGACACATCCCACTGAAAGCGGCGAGTCTCTACCGCCAAGTCGCGCGCGGCGCTGATCAGGTTTATCGCGTTCCAGAAGTTGCCGAGGCGCCGCATCACAACTCTTCCAAGTGACTCATTACCCAGCGGTCGTATGCTTCACGCAATGCTCTTGTCTTCGCGCCGACGGCTCCGCCGCCGATGTCACAGCCGTCGATTTCGATGACCGGGATGATGCCGCGGCTGCTGCTCGTGAGAAAAGCTTCGCTGAACTGGTGGATATCACTAAGCTGAGGACTCTGCGCGCGCAGTTTGATGATGCCGCTGCATATCTCTAGAACGATCTTGCGAGAAATGCCCGCTAACACTCCGGCGCCGGCTGTTTGCAATTCGCCTCCCTTGATGGCATAAAAGTTGGATGACATACCTTCAAGAATGCCGCCGCGCTTGTCTGTCAGGAAGGTCTCGTAGATTCCGGACGGCATCGCAGCTAGCAGCGCTTCGCGTTGATGAATCCATTCGCTTGATTTTGCTAACGGATTGCTCCTCGCCGCAGCTCCTGTTGTGACGCACCGAACTCCGCTGCAAACAATTTCAGGCGCAGGTGGCACAAAAAGCTCTATTGAGAGAATCAACTCGTCTGGCGCATCTGCCGGGACCGATATGCGATACCGCACATTGCCGAAACCCGAGTCAACAATCATTTTTCGTAATGCGTTTCGCAAGCGGCCGCGGTCGTAACGAAGGGCTATGCCCTGGCGAAATGCCGAGTCCTCGAGCCGATCAAGATGGGCATTGAGCAGCAGTGTTTGCGTTGAGTTGTAGGTATTGCTGACAGTGTAAACGCCTTGCCCCGCCTCGTATTTTGCTGCTTCGCGCAGGCTGCCGGCGCTGTAGTCAACGGAATCTAGCCCCGAAGTTGTCAGGCGTCTGATAATGGCGGGCATATTGAGCTGGCCGATCTAAGGCCGCAGCCACTGTTCGCGGATCACATTCCAATCGGTTTGGCTAAGTTGCTCATCGGAATAAATGGCAATACCTGTTACAAGAGGACGCTGCTCTTCGTCGAGCCTGCGCAAGCCTTCGTTTAATCCGTCCAGGGCGGTTTCCATCGTTTCGATCGCCGGATTATGCGCATTGCTCGCCCCGCCATAATTGGGAATGCTTACGAGGATATCGGTGCTGGCTTCCAGGAGATTGACGTAAGTTTCGACGTGGTATGCGACCCAATTGACATAATCCAGCGGTTCTTGCCGGTAGCTCTGATACATGAGCAAGATAACTTCGTCTGCCGAGACCATTATGCGCTGCTTAAAAAAAGGCGACCACATGGTGCCTGGAGCAATTGACGGGATATTTTGCAGTCGAAGAGCGTGAGGCGTCAGGTCAGCGGTTACAGCGACGGCGATGGCTTTGTCCACACCTATGGCGGCCCGAACTCGGCGTATCAGGCGGATGAAATCGTCACTGCTGGAAAACATGGGCTTGACATCAAGCAGGACACCATCAAATCCCAATTGATCAACCAGCAGTCGGGAGAAGTCGGCGATGTTCTGGTGCAGATTCGTGTCGTCCAGGCGATAGCCATCGACTTCATCGAGATGGGTCCAAATCTCTATCCAGGCGAGGACTTCCAATTGGTCACTCTTGCTTTTGAAGGCGTCTACAAATTGAGCGACCTTCGCGCGAGAGTTCATGAAACCGGTGTTGCCCTGTGCTCCACCTGACCAGCGTTCGTCAATGCCGAGGGAGCTGACGTAAGCGTAGGCTTTGCCGATGCGGTGATCAATCAAGCGATCCACATAATCGCCCAATCGTCCGTCGTCAAGGTCGCCATAGATCCAGGTGCGATCCAGCCAAATGGCATTATTCAGAGGCAACTGCTCTACGTCGCGATTCAAAAGCGCGCCTATGAGTATGCCGGAAACGATCACTATACCGGCAGCCGCCCCGACTCGCAGTCGGTTGCGTGGAGCGAGCAAAGCCGAAACACGCAATGCGCGTTGTCGCCCGAGGTGTTTGCTGCCACTCTCGCGGTCCGATTGCCCTCCCGAACCGGTCAGAAGCTTTGAGATTATCGCCACGATTGAATTTAGTAAAGCTCGTAGTCCGCGCCCGGAAGATGAGTTTTCGGGGGCTGGTTCACGGGTTAGGGACATGGAAACATCCGAAAGGTCGTTTCACATTCGATTAGCCATAATTGTATCACAAATAGTTTTTCATACTTTCAGGGCTTGCGCAGATGCAACCTTGTGCCACAGCTATTCCGGAAAGCAGCCTCTCAATCAACGGGGGTCCCAGGACCAATAAGCCGATTGCGGCGGCCGTAACTGCGGACAGGAGGACGGCGCCAGCTGCCACATCTTTGGCTATTTTCGCTAGCGGATGATAGGACTGTACAGATAGATTGACTGTCGCTTCTATTGCCGCGTTGATGAATTCGGCAATCCAACCCAGCGCGATGACAAGAATTAGCACAGACCAACTGATCGCATCTATGCCGAGCCGCAAGCCTAAGCCCAGAACTGCAACGGTTGCCGGAGCCATAATGCGTACATTCTTTTGATGGCGCAGCATGTAAGCACAGCCGGCCAGAGCGAACGTGAGGCTGCGAGAGCGATTAGGGCTGATGCTATAGCTGTGCGCAGCCGGATCCGTTGCCAACGCGCGGCGCAAATGACGCTGCAATTGCTTAAGTACGCGTGGATGTCTCATATTTTTGGACAATAGCGCAACTGACACCCAGGCATTTCAGGGCCGATTCTTGAGCAGCCCACATATGATCACATGCGGCCACGGTGTCATGCTCATATCCCAGAAGATGCAGCGTACCATGAATGACAAGAAGACATAACGTATCTTCAATATGTACGCCTCGCGCTTCTGCTTTCGCCGCCACATATTCGCGCGCGATAAGTACGTCGCCGAGATAGTCAGGCGGCTGGCCAATCTCGTCAGGCAATGACGGCGCTGAAAAAGACAATACATCTGTCACAGAATCGATCTGACGATGACGCTGATTGAGTTCGCGCATGGTATCGACACTAGTAATGACTATGGTCATGCGGGCGCTGCTATGGGCAGGGTGCTGATCGAGGACCACCTGCGCCGCGCTTATCAAGCGTTCTTCGACAACGGCGCCGTGGTCATTGCGATGCAATTGGATGCGAGAATTCACGCCTGTTAATCCAGATCGTCGGCGCTCTTGGCCAGCGACTTGCTGCCATTGCGCTTGGGAAGTACCGGAACGTCTGCCAAGGGTTCATCAGGTTCCATGAGGATGGATTCCTCAGGATTTTCGGTCTTCGCTGGATTCTTCACCGCAGTCTGTTGGTCGACTGGACTGTCCTTTGCTTGTTTGTCCATGGCATGGGTTGCAGTCACATTCGCGCTAGAGGCTTTGCCGCTGCTAACCGGAAGGGCGGGCGACTTGAAAGCTTCAGAAGCTTCCGACTCGGCTTTCACTGGAAGCCCTCTGCTACCATGGGTAGGCTCATGCCGCGGCGCCTGTTGTACTGCTTTGGCATAATCCAAGCGCGGATGGAACAAACCGCGGAAAATGTCAGTGAATGTGTCTTCGATCTTACGTAGTTCGTTGAGCGTCAGATTGGAATCGTCCAATTGGCCGGAGTTACGCTTGCCTTCGATGATGCTGTGAACCAGCTCAGCGATTTCTTGGTTCGTCTGTGGTTTGACCGCGCGAGCAGCTGATTCGCAGCTGTCAGCCATCATGAGAACGGCTGTTTCACGACTTTGCGGAATCGGCCCGGGATAACTGAAATCTGCCGGATCAACGCCGTTTTCATCGCCAGAGGCTGCCAGCGCCCGCTGATAAAATACGTAGACCTGTGTTGTACCGTGATGCTCGCGTATGAATTCGCGGATTCGATTTGGCAGATTGAATTTCTTGGCGATCTGGTCGCCTTCTATGACGTGGTTGATGATGATATCGGCGCTGCGATATGGATCGTTAAGCGCATCATGCGGATTGAGGATATGCTGTTGATTCTCTGTGAAAAAAAATGGATTACTCATTTTGCCAATATCATGATAGAGTGCTGCGACATGTGTCATCTGTGTATCCGCGTCGATTGCCTGCGCCGCCTGCTCCGCCAGATTGGCAACTTGCAGGGAATGCTGATAGGTGCCGGGCGCTTCCCGCAGCAGGCGTTGCAGCAACGGTTTGCTAGGCTGGCTTAAATCCATCAATCTGAACGGAGTCGCCAGATTGAGCGCTACGGTAAGCACATACATCACGCCAAAGGAGGCGGTCGGGACGATGAGAATGCCGCTGAAAAGCGCTTGCAGCATATTGGAGGCGTCATAGGATTGGAAGCCGGTCTGAAGCGCGAAGATCGCTACAACAGCCGCGTTCGCCAAGCCCACGAATAAGCCAGCCAGAAAATAATTGTTAAGACGGCCGGCGTTGCGCAAGGTCAAGATCGCGCCTAAATTACCCGCCACGACCAAGCTTGCGATCTCTAGTGATGGGCTGCGACTTAGCAAGCCGCTTAGAAATGCAAAGCCGATGGCAGCGACGATAGCGAGGTTGGGTGTGCTTATAGCCACATAGACGATTCCAAGGGCAGCCGCCGGCATCAAGTATATGTTTGCGTTGCCGAACGCTCGCATGGCTGCCAAAGCGACAAGGAATATAATGGCAATGAGTACAAGACTCGAGCTGTCCGTGAAAAACAGATGCGGTTCAAAGCGGCCAATGTAAAGACCCAGCAGGACCGTCACCAATGTGCCGGAGATAAGGGCCCGCAGTATCCTGGCGCCGCGATTCCTTGTCTGTGTCAGCAGTCCCAATTCCTGCAGCGCTTCAAAGGAAAGTGCATCAATACGCTGTCCTGCCGGGGCGACGATCTGCCCGGCGATGAATTGACGCTGCTGATCCTCTACATCGGCCAGAGCTTCCGCCTGGAGTATCGCAGTCTGATTCGGATTTTCAAAGGTATTGGCGCGGATCAAATCAGACGTAATCGTGGTAACTATTTGGCTTTGCCGTTCGGTCAAGCGCAGGCTAACTTGATTTGGCAACTGCTCACGAGCCCGGTTTAATTCCGCAGCCCGAATCTCATCGCTCATGACGCGCTCCAAGACGAGCGCTATCTCATTACGCACCTGTGTCCAACTGTCGTCGGGTAGCTGCAAGATAGCTACAATGGTATCTTCGTCTTCATCCAATTGCAGCGATGTTATGGCCCGTATATCATCGATTTGCTGTTCCAGCGATGCAAAGGAGTCGGTGCGCACATTGTCAATATAGTTGAGTATCTTTTCCGATAAATCACGCTGGCGGCGCGCCACGCTCGGATCAGCCGGCGTGAACACGGTGGGCACTTGCGCAAGTACATTCGTCCGTTCTTGTTCTGTGAGAATAGCGCTGACGAACGACCCTTCTTCCCGCGCAATGATGTCTTCTGTTGGCACTCGGCCAACGCCGAGATTCGTTGTGCTGTTGAAACGCAAAAATATGTCATCAAGGGCGATGATAAGGGTACAACAAAGGGCAAAAACGACCGCGGCAAGCAAAATCAGCAGAATGCGCGCCGCCGCCTCCGTCCTCTCTGGGCGTATATTTAAGCGCTCTTTGAACAGATCAGCGACTTGGACGACCACAGCCTAACTCAGCAACTCTCTTACCAGCGCATTGATCGCTTTCCCATCAGCCAAACCACGCACCCGAGGCATCACGACTCGCATCACTTGCCCTAATTCGTTAAGTGATGTCGCGTCGACTTCGCCTATCGCGTCTCGCACAATGGGGCGCAACTCGTCGTCGCTGAGCTGGCGCGGCAGGAACTCTTCAGTTACTGCTAGCTCGAATCGTTCGCCCGCGGCGGCGTCCGCGCGCCCGGCTGACTCCAATTCTGATATAGTCTCGCGGCGCTTTTTCGCTTCCTTACGCAGGATATCCAAAGCCGCTTCGTCACTCAGCGTCGTTCGCTCGTCGATTTCCACCTGCTTTATAGCGCTCTGCAGCAATCGGATCGCGTTTCGACGCTGATTATCCTTAGCTTTCATAGCGTCCTTGAGCGAATCTTGCAGTTTCTGCTTCAGGCTAGACATGGCTTCTCTTAGCGTCAGCTCACAGTGCTACGTTGAAATTTAGTCTGGCGAAATAGCCAAGCCGCTCTGGTCAGGCAACGACATGATTTCTTCCACTGTACCATGAATCTCACCGTCAGTGTATGTATCGAGTTTGGTAGTGGCGATGATATTGCTCAAGTCTCGCGGGTGTACCGCGCGAACTCGTAGGTAGTTGTCGGTATAGCCTGTGTTGACAAAGCCTTGCGGTGTGGCGCCGATGACTCGCTCCCAGAGCACAGCCTGCCGTGATCCACACATTTTCTCAGCGAAACGACTCTCCATTGCCCGTGACAAGGCGAGCAGTTTGGCGCTGCGAGATTTCTTGACACGGTTGCTGATTTGTGGGCGCATGCGGCTCGCTGGTGTGCCGGGACGGCTGCTGTAGCGAAAGACATGCAGACCGCCGAAATCCATCTCGCGGATGAAACGCTCTGATTCGGCAAACTCGCTATCGGACTCTCCCGGGAAGCCGACGATGACATCGGTCGTGATGCGCAGGTCTGGTATTGATGCGCGAGCGGATCTAACCAGAGTGCTAAATTCATGCTGATTGGTATGCCGGCGCATGCGCTTTAGCGTGGCGTCGCAGCCACTTTGCAGCGGCAAATGCAAATGACGACACAGCCGGCGGTCATGCCACAAGGCGAAAAATTCCGGCGCCAGATCCCAAGGCTCAAGTGACGAAAGGCGGATTCGCGGAATTGTCGTTTCCGTCAACAGCGCTTCTACGAGATGTCTGAGTCCCTGGCGGTTGCCGAGGTCGTAGCCGTAGCTCCCCAAGTGGACGCCCGTGAGCACGGCTTCAAGATAGCCACAGCCTTGCAGAAATTTCACTTCCCGTACTACGTCAGCGATCGAGCGACTCTTTCCGGCGCCGCGCGCAATCGTAGTGACACAGAATGTGCAGGCGTTGTCACAGCCGTCTTGCACCTTTACAAAGGCGCGTGTCTTGCCGAGGCTACCGGGGCCCGCCTGACGTTGGACAGGCTCGCGATCAAATTCATCGATGGATTCGCCGGTTACCAGCGATACCAGTTGCGATTTATCGCTGTTATCGATTATGCGATTCACGCCAGGAAGCTGGCGGATTTCTTCGGGCGCAATCTGAGCGAAGCATCCTGTTACGGTTGCTTCGCCATGAGGATTGGCGCGGTGGAAGTCGCGGATTAGCTTGCGGCTTGTCTTGGTCGCCTCGTTGGTAACGGCGCATGTATTGAGAATGAAATGATCAGCGTCTGCCGGCGATGCAACGATTTCATGGCCCAAGGCTATGAATTGTCGCGCCATCGTGTCTATTTCGCTCTGGTTCAGTCGACAGCCAACCATGCGCAGATGCACTTTCATAATCTGGCATCCTTGCTGCCGGCTTCTGCCGGACTGTAGACGATAAGATCATCAAAACGGACCACAACGCCGCCGCCCCCTGTGGCCGTCGACTGCGCAATCATGCCAAGTTTTCCCGGAGGGATTGTGTCGTCCTGGTAGGTCTCTTGCATGCTGCCGTCTATACATTCGCCGCCGGCATAGGTGCTGGCCGCTGCCCGGTCTTCGGGAATGCATAGTCGGACCCTTGAGCCATTGATGAAGAATCGATAGCGCGAGCCCTGAGCGTAAATACGAATTGTATTCTCCGCGCCCAAACTTTGGCTGATCTCTGACGAGGCAATCCAGGCGCTCAAGGCTTTGGTCGAACCGTCTTGCGATTGCCATAATGAATAGTAGCCATCACTGCTGATCATAAAGGCGATGTATTCGGTCGATTGGCCTTGGTCAAGGGCTTGACGAAGGGCGGCGCCGGCAAGTGGCAAAAACTCGTCAATCCCGCAGAGGATCACAGCTGGAAGTGTGCAGACGCCATCTTCGATATCGCGTATGCCGAATGCGATACCAAAAGCATTGTCCACGGGTCCTTGTTGTGCTACTGCCTTGACAGAAGCGTCAAAGTCCCCAAAGCGGGGGCTAGCGGCGGACCAGGCGGCGGTCTGCGCTGCGCCTACCTCAATTTCCAGTTGTTCATCAACAATTCGGGCGCTTTGTTGGCTCTCGTACAAGCCCCAATCCTCATTGAAAGCCGAGAAAGTGGAGACATAGAGTAAATCGCCAGCGGAGCCGGCCAGAACTTCAGTCGGCTGCACCAACGCGATGTACATCAAATTCGCCGCAATCAGGGCGAGAACCAGGCAAATGCAGAAGATGAACAAGCGCGTTATCGTGGAGAGGCGCCGCTGCCTGTCATTGGAAGACCTGCTGGAATCTGACACCGTTTCAGCCGTTGCATCTTGCGTACGAGCTACGCGATTCTATCATAGAGGTTTTGCAGCGTATACGACAAGCGACGGTTGATATCGGCGCTAGTTTTTGTCTCCGTCAACATGAGGTATTAGAAAGACCCAGCTTGGAGATAGATGAGATTCCTTGACAACCGCAAACAGTGTTGGTAGAGTAGCGCCGAGGTTGAGGAAACTGGAACGGCAATGTCGCAAGCAGCCAAGATCACCACTACTATGACCATGACTATGATGCGCATAGTGGCGCAACTTGGAGGTTTTGGTCTGTTGTAGGCGATACGAAACGAGCAACAAACAGGCGTGTGGAAAACCTCCACACGCTTTTTTTGTTTATGCGACCAAATGGAGCTAGCTGCATAGCGTCCGCGGATGGGCAGAAGAATCAAATTGGAGCGCAAAAGAGCGAAGCAGAAGGCGCAGGAAAGGGATAGGAAATGGCTAGAATTACGATGAAATTCGGCGGTACATCAGTGGGTTCTCCGGAAGCAATCGCACAGGTAGCGTCAATTGTCAGGGAATACCTGGCTGAAGGGCACGAGCTGGCTGTTGTCGTCTCGGCGATGTCCGGCGTAACAGACATGTTGCTTGAATCAGCCGCCGCCGCCGCTGCCGGAGATAGAAGCACATTTTCGGCTATCAACGAATCGGTGCGTCAAAGGCACCAAGCCGTGATCGACGCGTCGATTGAATCCCAAACTGTCCGCGCTGCCACCACTTCAGAGGTTGAGGATTTGCTGCGCGCTCACCTCGAGCTCTGCGAAGCGGTGCAAATCCTTGGCGAAGTCACACCGCGAATCTCAGACGCGCTGGTTTCTTTCGGCGAGCGGCTAAGCAGCCGTGTCATCGCCGCGGCAATGCAGGCGCTGGCGCTGCCTGTCATGCAAATCGATTCCAATCACCTGATCGTGACTGACAATCAATTCGGCGACGCCGACCCGCTTTGGGAAGAGACTGAGGCGAGCATCGTCGACAGACTGCGCCCGCAGCTGGATTCGGGCGTCATCCCAATCATTACCGGATTTATCGGCGCTACACCGGACGGCACAGTCACGACGCTGGGGCGGGGTGGGAGTGATTTCAGCGCCGCCATATTTGCAGCCTACCTGGACTGCGACGAGTTAATCATCTGGACAGATGTCGACGGTGTGATGACCGCCGATCCCCGTCTAGACAGACGCGCGCGTGTATTGCCGTATGTCTCGTATCAGGAAATCGGAGAGTTGGCCTTTTATGGGGCCAAGGTGCTGCACCCCAAGACTGTGCAGCCCATTATTAATCGTGGCATACCGTTGCGTGTGCGAAATACCTTTAATCCGAGCCACGAAGGTACGCTTGTAGGCGCCAAGAGGCAAGCCAGCGCGACCGTAATCAAAGCAGTTACAGGCATCAGGGATGTCTCCATGCTGACTGTAAGCGGTCGGGGCATGCTTGGAGTGCCTGGCATAGCCGGGCGGACATTTTTGGCATCTGCCAATGCCGGCGCAAATATCTTGATGATCTCGCAATCGTCATCTGAGCAGAGCTTTTGCTTTACGGTCGTAGACCCGCTGGCGCAGGCGGTTAAAGCAGCGGTTGAGACGGAACTGCAGCGGGAGATCTTGCACAACAATGTTGACAGCGTAGATGTGCTTAGCGACATCGTGATTATCACGGTTGTTGGCTCCGGTATGCGCGGTACGCCGGGTGTGGCAGGCAGGGTTTTCTCACTCTTGGGCGAGAACAGAATCAATGTCCTGGCGATCGCGCAGGGTTCATCTGAATGCAGCATTTCCTTCATAATTGCGGAAAGCGACCTTGAGAAAGCTGTTGGCGAATTACATGGTCTGGCGCTTGAGACGGTAGAAAACGACCGGACTAATGGAGTGGGCAGCACATACTGAGGCGGCGCGCTAGTCAGTGGTGAGACCCTGCAGGATGGCTTCCCAATGTGAATACAATAGCAGGTGCCCCGCTTGCGCTTCACAGTGCGGACGCGCCTTTGGGATCATTTTCGCCATGCGTTCGCCAACTATCGGCGAGCAAAACAAATCGGCTTCTCCCCACCAGATATCGACCGGCACACGGATAGATTGTAAGTGGTAGCCCCAGGAACGCGTGAGTGAGATTATTTCATCCGCAATAATGTCACTGCCCGCGCTTCGAACCTCGTCCCACATTGCGCGCCGGCCTGAAAACAGATCGATGTTGCTCAGCACTGCTTGATCATTTCGTGATAGAGAGCTGCCGAGCTCACGAATGTATTGGTCAGCGCTACGCTGCCCGTCGAATATGTAAAAACCTCGCAGCAATAGGCGGAACATCGATTCGTTGCCTGACGCTAGTTGGAATAGGCGACCGTAAAGGGGATGGAGGGCGCGGAAGCCGTAGGCATGATCAAGCGGCGGCCAGCAAGCGACAACGGCGCAGTGAGTGACGATTTGAGGGAAGCGCCAGGCAATTGCGAGCGCGTAGGGTCCACCGGCTGAATAGCCCAAGACAGCGAAACGCTCGAGCTTCAGCGCCTTACTGAGCAACATGAGATCGTCAACCACGTCCATTATGCCGCGCCCGGGATTGCGCGTTGACACCCCGTAGCCCGGCCGGTCCACGCCGATCAAGCGAATGCCAAGGCGCTTCAGGATCGAATCGTCGGGATGGCGCAGGCTGCGGTTGCCCCATAGGTCATGGAACATAAAGACCGGCGCGCCGTTAGGCTCGCCAAATTCAGCGAATCCCAAGCGTCGCCCGTCCTGCAATTGTGCCTGCCGCGCTGTGGCAACTTGAGCCAGTTTCGGCATTTTCACCCCGATAGAAGGTTAGCTATGGCGAGGTTACAGGATTTCGATCCCAGGCGATAGACTACAATGCTTTGTCAACGTGGGTATGCGGCGAGGATCGTCGGGACGGCATCGAGCGATGGTTGAAAGTAATCGGCGCCAGGGACGGCAATCATTGTCGAGCCGCCGCCATCAAGGTTGATTGCGGTTACGATATCGAGATCGGTTGTCGGCAAATAGGCGCTGAGATCTGCCAGAGAGGGACCCAGGAACGGGGCAACCATGATCAGGATGTTGCCCTTGGCGTCTTCGGCGATGACGGTACGGCGGTTTCTTTCGCCGGCGGGTGACCCAAAGTAAGCTGGCGCGCCTTGGTAAACAAGTAATGGAAAACCCTGTATCGCTTGCTCAAGTGTCTGGTCGATTTGTAGCAAGCCCGATCGATAACCCATCACGGCCGGCTCATCACTCCGCACCATAAAAGTGCCGCCGCGTTCTCGATAGGCGTTGCCATACGCGACGCCATCGCTGACCACCGCTCCCAGAACGCGGTTGGCTTGGTCGAAGAAGTTGGCGTTGATGATCACGCTCGCCGCCGGCTCAAGCTCTCGCCAGCCCGCAAGACTTCTGGGATCGCTTTCGCGGTAGATCGCGCGAAAACGAAATCGCTGAGGGTCTATGCGCAGCGCGACAAACTGTGACAGCTCGTCTCCGTTGGGACGAAGTGTGCGCCATTCCAGGCCATGTTCTATCGTTTTCCACGCGGAGACTGGCGTAGCAATGGGCTGAGGGCGCGCCGTTACCGTCGCTAGCAACTCGCCTGACAAATTACAGGCGCTGGTCAAGGACACCAGAACCGATAAGAGCAGCGCGCGGCTCAGCATGGCGCTCCTCCTCATGCAGTCTAATGGCGATTGGCCGAGTATTTATGCGAGCTTGTCGGCGATGGCGCTGATTCTTTTGACGGCTTCCTTTAGCTTGTCCAAGTCCTCGGCGAATGAGAAGCGAATATGCGCGTCTTTCGTGACGCCGAAGGCACTGCCCGGTACACCTACCACGACCGCTTCGTCGAGGATTATGTTGGCGACTTCTTCGCTCGATTTGCTAGTTTCGTTCACTTTGGGGAATGCGTAAAAGGCGCCTTCAATATCCGGGCTGGACATGTTTGGAATACTATTGAAAGCGCTGACCATGTAATCGCGCCGTTTTTCGTAGGCCTGCCGCATCATTTCCACGCTGTCCTGCGGGCCGGTGAGGGCGGCGACGGCGGCATGCTGCGTGAAGGTGGCCGCGGAAGTGGATGTTTGCGAATTGAACTTTCCGGCTACGTTTACCAGCGATGTTGGTCCCGCTAGCCAGCCCAGGCGCCAGCCGGTCATCGCATAAGCCTTCGACATGCCATTGACGACTACTACTCGATCGGCAATTTCAGGTATTGATGCCAGCGATACAGCCGGGCGGCCGTCGAAGTTCAGCTTTTCGTAGATCTCGTCGGAAATGATGTACAGATCGTGTTCGAGAGCAAGCGTCGCCAGCGATTCGATTTCCGCCGAGGAAAGCATGTGTCCTGTAGGGTTGCACGGTGAATTGATGATGATTGCCTTGGTTTTCGGCGTGACGAATTCGCGCAAATGTTCCAGATGCAGGCGGTAATTGTCAGCACTGCTGGTCTCGATTGCAACTGGTTCTCCGCCGACCATTGTCGTGATAGACGGATAGCTGACCCAGTATGGCGCGGGAAACAAGACTTCATCGCCGGGGTCGAGCATGGCTTTGAGCACTAGAAAGAGCGCCAGCTTGCCGCCAGGAGTAACGATGATGTCGCTCATGGGGTCGACGCGGACATTGTTATCGCGGTCCATTTTCACGGCGATAGCTTCCAGCAGCGGGCGAATTCCCTTGGATGGCGCGGCATAATGCGTTTCGCCGTCGTGCAGCGCTTTGACAGCGGCTTCGACGATATGTGGCGGCGTGTCGAAATCCGGCTCGCCGCCCGCGAGACCGATCACAGATTTGCCCTCTGCGGCAAGTTGTTTGGCTTTGTCATTCATTGCTATCGTCGGCGATTTAGATATCTTCTGCGCCAACTGAGTTGGATATGGCATTGCTTATCCTCTTCAACCCTTAGACTAGTCACTACATAACGCGAGGAGTTTATCCCTGTTGCCAGCTTGATAAAAGGGTGGTTAAGCCAACTGAATCCGGACGCGCATTTCTGTGGCTCTGTGCGAAGTTGGAAAGCCTACGTGCCGGGTGGAGTAAAGCCTGTATTGCGCCTGGACAGGAGATTGCTATAATGCGCAGCGACTGGTTGCATGTTAGGTTTTGTTCGCATACGTTAAGGAAAGGATTTAGAATGTCAAGACGATCGCAGTATTTATCGATCCTGCTGGTTTTTGCCCTGCTATTGATGGTTCCTGCCGCATTTGCGCAGGACAATGTCGACATCTACGGGCGTGAATTGCCGGCGGATGCCGCGCCCTACGAAATGCAGGTGTATCGCAACCTCTGTGATTCGGCGCGCCAGGAGACCTCCCTGTCGTCGATTGTAACCGTCTATTCCCGCATCTGTAGCACGGGCGCTTTTGACAAGTTTTCTGATTCGCTGGTTGTGCTCAACAACAACATGGAAATCCTCCCTTCGGCGGCCACTGATTGGTCAGTTTCCGACGATGGTTTGACCTGGACATTCAACCTGCGCGGCGACCAAATGTGGAGTGATGGTACGCCTGTCACCGCAAATGACTGGGTAGAAAGCTGGCGCTACATGGCAGATCCTGAGCACGCCTACGACTTCGTATGGTTGTGGCTCGGCATAATCGACGGCTGGGATGAGGCAGTCGCTGGCGAGATTTCACCTGCGGACATCGGCCTGGAAGCTGTGGACGACAATACACTGGCGGTTACAACTCAGGTGCCGTTCCCGCCCTTGCCCGCCACCTTCTTCTTCTGGCCGCCAATGCAAGCCAAGGCGCTTACAGAGATCGGTCCCGACTACATTCTGGATCCTGAGACGCACGTTTCGGCTGGTCCATTCATCCTGCGGGAGTTTGAACCGGGCAGCCACACGGTTTTGGATGCCAATCCGGATTATGTTGGTCCGCGTACGCCCTGGCTGCGCCGCCTCGAATTCGTCTATGGCGACATGCTGAACAGCAGTTTCCTGGCATTCCAAGATCACGAAATCGACCAGATTGGCCAGCCATTGCTCAGCCCGGCCGACTTTGATGTGATCTTCGCCGATGAAGTGATGTCGCAGAATTATCGTCAGCACGCTGGCGACTTCCGCACGGACTATCTGTTGATGGACACGTTCTCCGAGCCCTTCAACGATGTCAACGTGCGTTTGGCATTTGCCAAGGCGCTCGACCGCGAAGCAATCGTAGAGAGTGTCATCGGAACGACAGTCGGGATTCCGGCGTACTCGTTCCTGGCGCCAGGCTTCCCGGCAGCGAACAGCGCTGGCTTGCAGGACATACAAGACTTCGACTGCGATTCGGCTCAAGCTTTGCTGGCGGACGCCGGTTATCCTGGCGGCGAGGGTTTCCCTGCGGTCGAGTTGGCGTTGCGTGGCGAGCCCGGCTTTATTCAGGACTGGTTCATCGCTACGGCCGCGTCGATCAGCCAATGTCTGAATGTGGAAATCACAGTAAACAATCTGGAATTCCAGGACTACATGACCCGCCTGCTGGAACGTCCCACAACGCTGCAATTCGGTGGCGTGTCCTACGGCATGGACTACCTTGATCCCGCCAACATGATGGGTGTCTGGGTCTCGACCGGACGCCACTCGTGGCGCAGCGAAGCTTTTGACAATCTGGTGCGCGAAGCTAATTCCTTCACAGGAGATCCGGCCGAGCGTATCGCCATGTATCAAGAAGCTGAGCGTATGATGGTCGAGGATGTCGGTGGCATCTTCCTGGTTCACCGCATTCAAGGCGATTTATGGCAGCCCTATATGGCGGCGACTGGCAATTGCTGGGAAGCGGATCGTCAGGGTTTGGCGACAACGCATTGGGGCAATGAACATTGCTGGGGCGACTACTACATCACTGACGAAGTGACGACCTACGATACGCATCGTAGCGAGTAATCGCTTAACCGCGCGCAATTTCTCGTGGGGGCGGGTCAATATAGCCCGCTCCCGTTTTTCTTGTGATGAGGCTTCTGCTCTCAGTCCGTGTGGGTTAAGCCGGCAAGATCGCTTACCTTCCGCGCGCGACGCCTAGATTGGCAATGCCCTAAGGCTCGGCGCGACTTTCACTATCGCTGACGACGAGGCAAGATCGGGACCATGATTGGTTATGTTCTTCGCCGATTGCTATCCCTCTGCTTCGTGCTTTTTGTCGTTTCCCTCTTCGTATTTGTCTTGATGAATCTGGTCCCTGGAGGACCGTTTACGCTGGCAGATCGCGGTTATAGTGGCGCGGCGCTAGAGAATCTAGAGCGCAAGTATGGCTTGGATAAGCCCTTGCATGATCGCTATGTAAATTATGTCATAAGCGCGCTCCAGCTAGACTTCGGCAATTCGTTCTCCGTAGCTGGCAATCCGCCCGTCACCGAGTTGATTGCGCGCATCTGGCCCGTAACTTTCCAACTCGGCTTGTATACCATCATAGTTTCCTTTGGCCTGGGTATCACCTTTGGCATAATTGCCGCCTATTACCGAAACGGACTCATAGACAATCTTGTCACTTTTGTCGCGACCGCTGGCATTGCTGTACCCAATTTCATTATTGCCACATGGTTCTTGCTGATATTTGGATTCCAGAATGGCTGGGGCGAGGAGAGCAAATGGATTATCGGACCGATTAGCGAGAATGGCGCCGCGATCCTCTCCTGGGACTATATTTTGCCGGTGCTGACTTACGCCCTGGCGCCGCTGGCCTTGGTGTCGCGTTACACGCGCGCGAGCTTCGCCGACGTCTTGACTGCCGATTTCATTCGCACGGCGCGAGCCAAAGGTTTGTCCGAACGCTTCATCATGCTTCGGCACGTCCTGCGCAACGCCCTGATTCCGATGATAACAGTGCTACTGCCGCAGGTGCCCAACTTGTTGACCGGTTCACTGTTTATTGAGGTAGTTTATGGTGTGCCTGGCTTGGGAAAATTCTTTGTGACGAGTATCTTCAATCGAGACTATCCCATGATTATGGGACTGGTTCTGCTGATCGCTTTACTGTGGGGCTTGACTTACCTGATCACCGACATTCTCTACACGGTGATTGATCCGCGCATACGCCTGGGCGAAACGAAAGGAGCTTGAGCCACTTGAGTATCAAGCCGCCCGTTCTAATTGCGGACGCCCAGGAACAGTTGGTACAGCGCTCGCTGCTGCGCGATGCCATGCGTCGCTTTCTAATGAATCGTCTGGCTATGTTGGGCGCGATTCTGCTTTCACTCCTGGTTGTCATTGCCGTGCTTGCCGATGTTGTAGCGCCTTACGGGCTGAACGAAGTCAATTTTTCCATTGTGCGCTTGCGCCCGTTTGAAGACCCGAATCATATCCTCGGTGGCGACGGAGTAGGGCGGGATTTTCTGACGCGGCTGATCTTCGGGGCGCGAACATCGCTCTTCGTCGGACTGCTTGTGCCGATCATCTCCTTCGGCTTGTCTGTGCCGCTTGGCGCAATCGCAGGTTACCGGGGAGGGTACTGGGATTTCGGCATCTTACGTGTCATCGAGATTGCGACGGCGATCCCGCCGTTGCTCTTCGCGATGTTTCTCATCAGCATTACCGGCGCTGGCTTGGGCAATGTGATCTTTGTCCTTGCCGTCACGTCATGGATCGAACCGGCGCGGATCGCTCGGGCGCAATTCCTGAAATATCGCGAGACAGAATTTGTCCTGGCGGCGCGCGCGCTGGGCGCGTCAGAACGACAGATCATCACGCGGCATATCCTGCGCAATTCGCTTACGCCGCTGCTGATCTCCTTTACTTTCGCCGTACCGCTGGCGATCTTCGCCGAGGCAGGATTGAGCTTTCTTGGCATTGGGATAACCGAGCCGACCGCAAGTTGGGGTAAAATGGTGGGCGGAAGCGTGAAGTCGTCGACAGTGATCGTGGATTATCACTTGGCGTTATTCCCGACTGTGTTGGTCGCGCTGACGATGCTCAGTTTCTCCTTTGTCGGTGATGGTTTACAGGAAGCGCTTGATCCTTCGCGCGGGGATTGATTCGGAGTTTCAGATGAAAACTACATTACCCCTTCGTGCCGTCCTATTTCTTCTGCTGGCCGGGCTGACCATGTCGTCCTGCGCTAGTGGCGCTAACCAGCCGACTGTCGCCCCTACCGAAGCGCCGCCAACGCGTACGCCATTCCCTACATTCGCCTTCGTCGAGCCGACGAAAGCGCCTGTGTTCGACCAAACCGGCGGCGATACTTCAGAGGCGGAAGCAGACGCTGGAGCTTCGGTTGAGCTGGACCCCAAATTTGTCGAGCGTGGACGTGGACGATTCGAGGCGCTTGAATGTGGCAATTGCCACGGCGCGGCAGGTGAAGGCACGGAGCTAGCGATTGGCTTGCTTGACTTCGCGATGACGGAAGAAGACTTTATCACATTCATGCGTTCCGGCGGCGACTTGGGCACACGGCATCAATTCTCAACCGACCGGTTAAGCGACAGCGGTTCGCGAAATCTCTACCAATACCTTGTGTCGATCGCGCAGGTCAATTGACCAACCGGGCATAGGACTTGTATGAGCCACTCGGAACTGGCGTCTCTGCGCGGCGAACCAAGTTATGTTTGGCGCGCTGGTCAGGAACGGCGCTTGCAGATGATGGCGAGATGGGCGCGCTTGACCAATGCTCGTGTCTTGGTGGCGGGTTGCGGCGTCGGCATGTACGCTCGTCAGATTCGCCAGCGGTTCACGCCGGTTGTTGAAGCCTTTGACATTGAATACAGTCGAGTCCAAAGTACCCGCGAGGACATACCACACGCACTCGTCTCTGCCGGCGAGCGCATTCCCTTTGCGTCGGACACATTTGACGCCGTGCTATCGCACGAAGTTATCGAGCATGTAACCGATGACCGGCTTTCGTTGCATGAAATGATCCGTGTTGTTAAGCCGGGCGGACGGATTCTGCTCTTCTGCCCAAATCGCTGGTATCCCTTCGAAACGCACGGTCATTATTGGCGGGGCGAGTATCACTTCGGCAATACGCCTCTGATCAATTACTTGCCCAGGTCATGGCGCGATAGACTGGCGCCGCACGTCCGCGCATATACAGCCAAAGAAGTAACAAGCCTTGTGCCATCTGACCAAGCCGAAATCGTCCACCATTCACGTATATTCGGCGGGTACGATAACATCATCGAGCGGCTTGGCGCGCCGGCTGTTTTCATGCGTAATTTGGCCTATCGCTTTGAAGGGACTCTGCTCGACACTTGGGCATTATCCCATTTTCTTGTGATCGAGAAACGATGATTAGTTGCGACGCAGGAAAGGTATCCGCTTGCGAAACCAACGACGCAGAATGTTTCCGCGCGTAAGATACCAGGCTTTCTCCGCGCTATCCGCGAAGTTATTGTTTTCAGGGGCGTCACGACTGCCGCTATAGCGCTCGCGAGTGTAAAGATCGCTTATCGTGCGGATCGGCTCGCGAGCTGCCGGCAGGCGCCGCTGCAATTCACGACGCTTCTCCAGCGTGGTCAAGGCGCTGCCTACATTTATGCCTATCAGCTGAATATATCGTTCCAGGCGCGCGTAGGCGCGTGATACTGGGCTGAGCCCACCCATGCCGCGCCATTCCCACCACCAGAACAGCAACAAGGCAATAATCGCGAGGATTATCAGAAGTAGCATCACCACCAGCGCGAAAAAGATGATCGGCTGCAGCACACTCAAGGGGGGAGGATTGTCTGGCGAAATTGGCGGCTGCACAGTTGGTAGGATGAACGGCGTCGGCGAAGGCGATGGAAGGGCAGTCGGCGATGGCGTTATGGTAGGAGGCTGCAGATTCTGCTCGCGCGACTCTTCGCTGGGAAGTGCCGTCGGGCTTGGCAGTGGCGTTGGCGATGGGGTGGCAGTAGGATCCGGGCTCTGCGTCTCCTCGTGCTCTTGCGCCAATTCGTCGCCGTCGCGGTGGATAGGCGCTTGCGCGGACGTCGGCTCGAATTCTATCCAGCCATAACCGGGGAAATAGACTTCTACCCAGGTATGCGCCTCGCGTTCCCGCACGACATATTGCCCAGTTCCCGAATCGTACGTGCCTTGCGAGAAGCCGGCTGCCAATCGCGCTGGAATGCCCAGGTGCCGCAGCATGACGATCATCGATGTGGCGTAATAGGTGCAATATCCCTCGCGCGCGTCAAAGAGAACCCATTCTACTGTGTTCACATTTGGCGGCGGCGCGCTGATTGATTCATTGTACGTAATATTCTGTCGCAGCCAGGTTTCGATGGCTTTCGCTCTATCGTATTGATTGTCGGCATCGGCTTGGGTGACAATATGCCGCGCCAGCTCCAGAATCCGAGCATTAGGAATGCCGACGTAAAGATTGGCACTGCTAACCCATTCGGGATAATTGCTTGACGCGCGCCGCAGTTGAGTTGCCGAGGCGGTGCTAAGCAGGCTGCTCACCAGATAGGATTCGCCTCGCCGCAGCACTTTCAATGGCCGGATCACTGAAACATTCATCGAGGTGTTATCGGGCCGGTCGGTATGGATGAGATCAATTCGCCCGCTGCGATCGATGCGCAGCGGCTGTGGCGCCGCGTAAAAGATGCGCGAACTGGCTGTCCCGACTGTGAAGCGCTGCTGCGCCTCCTGTCGGCTCGCGCCGATGACTTCGCTATTCATTTGTATTTGAACCGGTGGCGATCGGTCTGTGATTCTCAGGTCGGCTGAAGGCGACCATTGACCGTCGGTGTATCGTTCGAACACCCGCGAACGCCAATAGTAGCGAAAGCCGGCTGAGGGCGCATCCACTGTGAAGACGACATCGTCGCCCAGGCTGATCGCGCCACTTAGATTGAGCAGGTCAGCGCCGTAGTAATCGGACGTTGCTGGCCCTTCACCTTCGATTGGCGCGAATAACCTGTTCCAGATTTCCGCCATCTGTTGAATAGGATCGGATGCGAGAAAGCGTTGAAAGTTCTGCAAGCGTTCTTCAAGATCGCTTCGCGGTACGCCCCAGGCAAGGGCCAACGCCAGCAAAGACAAAAGAATGCCGATCGTCGCGAATTGACGCCTGACTACGGTGGGCACCGCAACGCCTCGCACTGCCCACTCCCATTGCCGCGCATCCAGATGGGAGCGGACGATCAGCGCCAAAGACAGGAGAAGAAATCCGAAGAGATAGCGATCCAGCGATGTGTCCCCGCTGAAAAAGACCATGTTGACTACCAGAATCAAGCCCGGTGGAAGTATCACTCGCCAGACTCGATCAAGCCGAAAGATATGCCAATTGGCGTTGAAAGCCAGAAACCAAAACAGAATCCCAACCAGTATTGTCAAGACGAGATCATCAGTATTGACGCCACCACTGGCGAGGTCTATCGCCCAATCGTAGCAGCGAGTCAGGACCGAGGTGAGCGCCTCGCGAAAGGGCAGATTCTGATTCGCCGCGGCGACCAATACTACTGTCGCGACGCCGTACAGCAGACTGATGAGTAACGCGGAGAATTCGCCGAAGCGGCTCCGTGACAGGACAAAGCCCAAGAGTACGCTCAAGGCGGTGACCGGCAAGACGATATTCATGTCTACCGCCCAGCCGGCGATATCGATCGCAGACAGCGGCATCAGCAGGAGAACGCCGACGATGATCAAAGTCGATACCGTGTCGAACGAAACCGGACTGCGCCAGCGCGATCGCTTTCTGCGTGTTCGTCTACCGCCAATGCTCGTAGCGCTCATATGTCATTTCGGGTTCAAGAACACCTTCGAGTAGCTTATGCCAGAACGCGACCAGTGACAAGCACCACCGGTCTACGTTCCGCCGGCGCTGATTTTGCCGTTTGCCGGAATTGATTGTGTTTCATGTTAGAATGAGGTCACCGGGTTGACCGAGGGAATCGCGGCGGGTTTGACGCCTGTCGAGGAAAGTCCGCACTCCATAGGGTAACGATGCCGGCTAACGGCCGGGCAGGGTAACCTGACGGCAAGTGCAACAGAGAGCGGATTGCATCGCGAGATGTGAGGGTGAAAAGGTGCGGTAAGAGCGCACCGGCGGCGGCAGTAATGTCGTTGGCCAGGCAAACCCCATCGGGAGCAAGGTGAAACAGGCGCAGTGGGGCGGCCCGTCCCGTAGAAAGCGCCGGGTACACCGCTAGAGGTCGGCGGCGACGCTGATCCCAGATAGATGATTCCCCGACGACAGAATGCGGCTTATGCGGTCGACCCGGTCTCATGGCGCCCCTCACAGTAGTGAGGGGCAATATATTAAGTGTGCTGTGACATTCCAGCTTCGGAGAGTGCGCGACGCAGCTCCAACTATTCCAAGTAGTCAGTAAACTCCATCACATGATGCTCGAGGCGCGAACGCCAGAACGAGATTGCGCGCTCTTCTTCACGGTCTACTCGGGCGCGAATCGTAGTGAGGTCATCGACAGAAGACAGCAGCCGATCACGCGCGTGATCAATAAGACTGCGTCCGATTCCCTTCCTGCGATATGGCATGGACACACAGACCTCTTCGATCATGGCCGATACATCGGACTGCGTGGGGTGGGTCAACAGGTTGCACAGCGCATAGCCAACGCACTTGTTCTCAGCTTCGGCGATTAGCGCAAAGGCCATTGGATTGTCAGAATACCGCGATAGCCAGGCTCGTATTTTATCGGTGGTGTCGGTCAGGCCGTACTGTCCAGAGAGCCATTGCAGGCGCTAGGTCATAAGAGCCTCGATGTCTGAGCTTTGAATTTGTCGAATATTTATGGTCATTTTTTCCTCCACAGTCCGTTCGGATCCGCAATTCGAAGTCTGATCGAAAGGCGGGGCGCGCCTGTTGCTGAAGTTAAGGAAACATGGCTAACTTCCGTAGCTGATTTACGTGGTCAAGAAAAGAGTTCGCTCGTTACTGCCTACATGATACCAGTTCGCCGTCGCTGGGAACATTAGAATTGCAGAAGGTATAATTCCATAAGAGCATACTGGGAACGCAAATGAACGAAATCAATCAACGCCCTAATATCTTGTGGATCTGCACCGACCAGCAGCGCTACGATACCATCGGCGCCTTGGGCAATCCTCAAGTATTAACGCCGAATCTTGACCAGTTGGCGCAGGACGGTGTTGCGTTTGAGCGCGCCTACTGTCAGAGTCCCATATGCACGCCGAGCCGCGCCAGCTTTTTGACCGGCATGTATCCCAGCTCTGTCCGTGTCAATCGGAATGGCAATCCTGTCTTCCCGGACTTCCCACCCTTGATTAGCAAGATTCTATCTGACGCCGGCTACACATGTGGACTGATCGGAAAGCTGCATCTAACTAGCGCATTCCAACGCATTGAGCAGCGCGCCGACGATGGCTATACATTCTGGCAATACAGCCATGCGCCGCGCGACGATTGGTCGACGGGTCACGACTATGCCGATTGGGTGCGCGCGAAAGGAGCAGATTTGTCCGAGCTCACAAAAGAAGAGACAGGCGTACCGGCAGAGTACCATCAGACAACATGGTGTGCCGAGAAGACGATTGATTTCATACAAGCGGAACGTTCGCGGCCGTTTTTCGCCTGCGTCAATATCTACGACCCGCATCCTCCCTTCAATCCACCGCAGGCATATCGCGACTTGTTTGACCCAGATGATGTAAATCCGCCCCTGTTCCGTGAGAGCGACTTGGAGCAGCAGGCCAAGTTGGCGGTCGTCGATTTTCAGTCCAAAGCTCGCAATCCCGATGAACTTGACATCCCTAGCCCGATCTTGCCCCAATCGCCCACGCCGAGCCTATTGGAATCTGACACCGGCGGAGCGCGCGACGCTGGCGCTTTGATTGCAGCGTACTACGCCATGATCAAATTGGTCGACGATCAAATCGGGCTGATCATTGAAGCGCTTGAATCCAGCGGTCAGCGAGACAACACCGTCATCATTTTCACCAGCGATCATGGCGAGGCCTTGGGCGATCATGGTCTGATCCAGAAGGGTTGCCGCTTCTACGATGGTTTGGTTCGGGTGCCGCTCATCTGGTCATGGCGCGGAACCTTCGCCTCCGGCTTGCGCTCTCCTGCATTGGTCGAATTGACAGATATCGTACCTAGCCTGCTCGAAATCTGTGGTTTGAACGTTCCCGAATATGTAACGGGCAAGTCGCTTCTACCGATTTTAACCGGTAGGCAGTCGCAGGAGCGCCATCGCGAATTCGTGCGTAGCGAATATATTGACGCGCTTGATCTCCCCGATGCGTCCGTCGCCAGCATGTTGATGGCC